>NZ_SNXZ01000022.1 GCF_004362825.1 Labedaea rhizosphaerae | reverse complement strand
CTAGTGCTCTGTCCAGATAGGTTCGCCGGGTTGGTTAGGCGGCTGGGGTGAGGTGTTGCCCGCCCCAGCGGATGCCTTTCTCGCTGCGGACTCGTGCGCGTTCACGGCGTTGCGCGGCAAGCACGTCGGGGTGACGGGCGTTGGCGTTGCGCCAGCGCAGATAGTCGTGCAGGCGCCGAGCCAGCACCGGATGGTTCGGATGGTTCGATCCCGCGACGACGAACGTGCGCAGCGGCCCGAAGTGCGCCTCGATCGGGTTGGCCCAGGACGAGTAGGTCGGGGTGAAGCACAGCTCGACCTTGTTGCGGGCCGCCCAGGCCCGGATCGTCTGGCCGCGGTGGGCGGAAAGGTTGTCCAGGATGATGTAGATCGGCGCCCCGTCCGGGCGCGCGGCCCGGATGGACTTCAACGCGGAAAGGGTGTTAGCGGCGGACTTCTTCCTGCGCACGACGCCCCAGAGAGTGTCGTCGCCGACGGAGTAGCAGCCGTGGAACTGCCGGACTCCATGCAGCTTGTGATAGTTCGCCGGCAACCGGTCCGGATGTCCTTTCCGGGCCCAGCCGGCTCCCAGGTGCGGTCGGATGGTCAGTGGCCCGAACTCGTCGAAGGCGAACACCCGATCCGGGAACCTGCTGGTGACGTGCTCGATCCGGGCCAGCTTCGCGTCCCGATCAGGGTCGTTGGACTCCTTCCAGGTCTTCGTGCGCTGAAAGCTGATCTCGTGCTTGCGCAGGAACTGCCGCAGCCGTTCCCGCCCGACTTGCACGACCCGGTGCGGGTTGCGGGCCAGGTAGGCGGCGAGTTTGCGCAGACTCCAACGGGTGAACGGCTGCTCGAGTACCTCGGGTCGCGTGGTGGCCGTCGCGACGATGAACGCTTCGTCCTCAGTGTTGATCAGGCGGGGACGGCCACCCGCCCACTGAGGGTCCAGACTGGCCATCCCCATCTGGTTGAACCGGTGGATCACGCCGCGGATCGCGTCCTCGTCGCCTTGGACCAGCCGGGCGATCGCCGGGACCGTGTTCCCGCCAGCCGAGGCCAGCACCACCATCGCCCGACGCAGCCGTACTGCTGAGCCGGTCCCTCTTCGCACAATCTGCTGCAACCGCTGCCCTTCATGATCGGACAACCTGCGCACCCGGACTGGATCTGCCATCCACCCAGCCTGACCGCCAGTCGATCACCCACCCCGAACGCTGACCGGCGTGTCACCAAACCGGCCAACGTTCATGGACAGAGCACTAGG
>NZ_SNXZ01000021.1 GCF_004362825.1 Labedaea rhizosphaerae | reverse complement strand
CGGAAGGGTGTCCCTATGTGGTTGTCAAGCCGCGGCGGGGGTGGAGACGGGTTCGGGGTGGCGGTAGTGGGTGCCGTTGCGGAGCATGGCGTAGAGGACGTCGCAGCGGCGGCGGGCGAGGCAGATGAGTGCGGCGTTGTGGTTCTTGCCCTCGGCTCTTTTCTTGTCGTAGTAGGTGCGGCTGGTGGGGTCGGACATGGCGGCGAAGGCGGCGAGGAAGAACGCTCGTTTGAGTTTGCGGTTGCCGGTTCTGGCTGGGTGTTCGCCTTTGATGCTGGTTCCGGAGTTGCGGGTGACGGGGGCGATGCCGGCGTAGGCGGCGAGGTGTGCAGAGCTGGCGAAGTGGGAGGCGTCGCCGATCTCGAGGAGGATGCGGGCGGCGGTCCTGACTCCGATGCCGGGCATCGAGGTCAGGACCCCGGCGAGAGGGTGCGCATCGAGTATCCCCTCGACCTGTTCGGCGACCTGTTTTCGTTGCTGGAGAACGGTTTTCAGGCTGTCCGCGAGTCGGGGCAGGACGGTGTCGGCGGCCGCGGTGCCCGGAACCGTGACGGTCTGCTCGGCCAGCGCGGTCGTGATCGCCTCGACCAGCCGCTCGCCCATGCGGGGGGCGTGGGCTTTCGCGATCGCGGTCAGCTTGCGGCGTCCGGTTTTGCGGATTCCGGCTGGTCCGCCGCAGCGGGACAGGATTTCCAGGACCGCGGGGTGGCTGATCTTCGGGCCGATGGCGCGTTCGAGGGCGGGGTGGAGGCCGGTGAGCAGGCCGCGGATGCGGTTGCTGATCCTGGTGGCCTCACCGGCCAGGTCGTCGTCGAAGCCGACCAGCACGTCGAGTTCGGCCAGGGTGTCATCGTCGACGTCGACCGGTCGCAGGGTGTGGGGCAGGCAGCGGGCGGCGTCGGCGATGACGAACGCGTCCCGGGCATCGGTTTTCGCCTGGCCGGGGTAAAGGTCGGCGATGCGGCGCATCGCCAGTCCGGGCAGGTAGGCGACCTGGTGCCCGGCTGCGCGGGCGACCGTGACCGGCAGCGCGCCGATCGTGGCTGGTTGGTCGACCACGACCAGCAGTGTTCCGTGCTGGGCGAGTTTGGCGAACAAGGCCCGCAGTTTCGGTTCGGTGTTGGGCAGCGGCGCGTCGTGCAGCCGCTTCCCGTCCGGGGCGAGACCGACTGCGTGATGGGCTTGCTTGCCGACATCCAGACCGAGGAACACCCCGAAATCGCTGCTCATCCACCATCCCGTTCACTCGCCACGGGTGATCACCGGTCGGGCATCGATGGCCGGCACCCACGTTACGAGCAGACCTACCCCAAGGGCGGCCGTGTCCCTATCAGCGGTCCTTCGATGCCACCAAACCCGGTGACACCACCCTTCGGATCATGCGTTCGACTGGGGACATCAGTCATGCCGGGCCCGGCGACCACAGCTCCTTGATCAGGAACCACGAAAAAGGTAACGGGGACAC
>NZ_SNXZ01000020.1 GCF_004362825.1 Labedaea rhizosphaerae | reverse complement strand
TCCTAATCAGTTCTGGGAGTGAGTCATCCGGCACACTCCTGGTGGTAGCCGGCCGGCAGGTGAGCACTGATCGTTCCTGGACGTTGAGTCCTGCTGAGAGACCGTGCCCCTGCTGGTAGGCCGGGAGAGTTGATCGCTGCTGGGATGTCGTGCCTCGCGTGTTCGTGGCGGGAAGCACTGCTTGATTAGGTCGCTGATGGTTCTCCCGCTGGCTGCGCAGGATGATCGGGATCGAGGGCGGGAGGACCGTTGCGGCTGTTTGTGGGAGATGACTGGGCCGAGGACCATCACGACATCGAGTTGATGGATGCTTCGGGTCGCCGGCTGGCCAAGGCCCGGCTGCCCGAGGGCGTGACCGGGATGTCCCGTCTGCACGCGATGATCGGCGACCAGTTCAGCGAGGCCGGCGACGAGGATGCGGAGGTGGTGATCGGGATCGAGACCGATCGAGGCCCGTGGGTCGCGGCGCTGGTCGCGGCCGGGTATGCGGTGCTGGCGGTCAATCCGTTGCAGGCAGCCAGGTTCCGTGACCGGATGGGGGTCTCCGGCGCCAAGAGCGACGCCGGTGACGCGCACATGTTGGCCGACATGGCCCGCACCCACTCCCACCAGCTGCGCCCGGTCGCCGGCGACAGCGCCCAGGCGGAGGCGGTCAAGGTGGTGGCCCGCACCCACAAGACCCTGATCTGGGAACGCACCCGCCATACGCAGCGGCTGCGGCACGCCCTGCGGGACTACTTTCCCGCCGCGCTGGTCGCGTTCGACGACCTCGACGCCGCCGACACGCTGGAACTGCTGGCCATGGCACCAACCCCGGCCCAGGCCACCCGGCTGACGACCGCGCAGATCAGCGCCGCGCTCAAGCGCGCCCGCCGCCGCAACGTCGCGGACAAGGCCGCGGCCATCCAAGCCGCGTTGCGCGCGGAGCACCTCGGTCAGCCCGAGATCGTGACCGGCGCCTACGCCGCGTCGATCCAGGCGTTGATCGCGGTCCTGGCCGTACTCAGCACCCAGGTCAAGACCCTGCAAGGGCAGGTCGAGGCCTATTTTGGGCAGCACCCGGCCGCTGAGATCATCTCCTCCCAGCCCGGTCTGGGACCGGTGCTCGGCGCCCGGGTGCTCGCAGAGTTCGGCGACGACCCCGTCCGTTACGCCACCGCCAAGGCCCGCAAGAACTACGCCGGCACGTCGCCGATCACCCGCGCCTCCGGCAAGAAGAAGGTCGCCCTGGCCCGGTTCATCCACAACGACCGGCTCATCGACGCCCTGATGGCACAAGCCTTCACCGCACTCCTGCGATCCCCCGGAGCCCGCGCCTACTACGACCGGCAACGAGCCCGTGGCGCCGGCCACAACCCGGCCCTGCGCCAACTCGCCAACCGGCTCGTCGGCATCCTGCACGGCTGCCTCACAACCGGCACCCTCTACGACGAGGCGACCGCCTGGTCGCATCACGCCGAGAACGTTGCGGCTTGACATTTCAGCTCCTGGGATGTCTCTCAG
>NZ_SNXZ01000019.1:3733-5498 GCF_004362825.1 Labedaea rhizosphaerae | reverse complement strand
CTGGAAATTAAGTCCGGCGGTGTCCTACTCTCCCACACCCTGGCGAGTGCAGTACCATCGGCGCTGGAGGGCTTAGCTTCCGGGTTCGGAATGGGACCGGGCGTTTCCCCTCCGCCATGACCGCCGTAACACTATGAAACACACAATTCAACCAACGCGAACAACACGCCCTCATCGGGCTGCTGTTCCAGCAGCTGGTTGGTGTTTCAGACACCGTACAGTGGATGCGTAGCATGTTTGTGGGCAAGTCCTCGGCCTATTAGTACCAGTCAACTCCACCCGTTACCGGGCTTCCATCTCTGGCCTATCAACCCAGTGGTCTAGCTGGGGGCCTTAACCCTCAAAAGGGGTGAGAGACCTCATCTTGGAACAGGCTTCCCGCTTAGATGCCTTCAGCGGTTATCCCTTCCGAACGTAGCAAACCAGCCATGCCCCTGGCGGGACAACTGGCACACCAGAGGTTCGTCCGTCCCGGTCCTCTCGTACTAGGGACAGCCTTCCTCAAGTCTCTTACGCGCGCGGCGGATAGGGACCGAACTGTCTCACGACGTTCTAAACCCAGCTCGCGTACCGCTTTAATGGGCGAACAGCCCAACCCTTGGGACCTACTCCAGCCCCAGGATGCGACGAGCCGACATCGAGGTGCCAAACCATGCCGTCGATATGGACTCTTGGGCAAGATCAGCCTGTTATCCCCGGGGTACCTTTTATCCGTTGAGCGACGCCGCTTCCACCAGCCAGCGCCGGATCACTAGTCCCGACTTTCGTCCCTGCTCGACCCGTCAGTCTCACAGTCAAGCTCCCTTGTGCACTTGCACTCAACACCTGATTGCCAACCAGGCTGAGGGAACCTTTGGGCGCCTCCGTTACCCTTTGGGAGGCAACCGCCCCAGTTAAACTACCCACCAGGCACTGTCCCTGAACCAGATCATGGTCCGAGGTTAGACACCCAGTACGACCAGAGTGGTATTTCAAGATTGACTCCACCAGCACTGGCGTGCCAGCTTCACAGTCTCCCACCTATCCTACACAAGCCGAACCGAGCACCAATACCAAGCTATAGTAAAGGTCCCGGGGTCTTTCCGTCCTGCCGCGCGTAACGAGCATCTTTACTCGTAGTGCAATTTCGCCGGGCCTGCGGTTGAGACAGCCGAGAAGTCGTTACGCCATTCGTGCAGGTCGGAACTTACCCGACAAGGAATTTCGCTACCTTAGGATGGTTATAGTTACCACCGCCGTTTACTGGCGCTTAAATTCTGAGCTTCGCCCCCGAAGGGACTAACCCGTCCTCTTAACGTTCCAGCACCGGGCAGGCGTCAGTCCGTATACATCGTCTTGCGACTTCGCACGGACCTGTGTTTTTAGTAAACAGTCGCTTCTCGCTGGTCTCTGCGGCCAACTCACCCTAGCCCGTGAAGAGCTTCAGGTGCTTCGGCCCCCCTTCTCCCGAAGTTACGGGGGCATTTTGCCGAGTTCCTTAACCACAGTTCACCCGATCGCCTTAGTATTCTCTACCTGACCACCTGTGTCGGTTTGGGGTACGGGCCGCATGGACACTCACTAGAGGCTTTTCTCGGCAGCATAGGATCACCCTGTTAGCCCCTCATTCGGGGTCGCCTCACGTCTCAGGATATGTGACCGGCGGATTTGCCTACCGATCTCCCTACACGCTTACACCAGCACTACCACTCGCTGGCCGGGCTACCTTCCTGCGTCACCCCATCGTTTGACTACTACCAGCTCAGGTCCCGCGCTCCACCACTTC
>NZ_SNXZ01000019.1:0-3637 GCF_004362825.1 Labedaea rhizosphaerae | reverse complement strand
TTCGGTCCGAAGACCTCCGCGGCTTTGGGCGGTTAGTATCACTGACCTCGCCAGGGACGCATCCACACGGGTACGGGAATATCAACCCGTTGTCCATCGACTACGCCTGTCGGCCTCGCCTTAGGTCCCGACTTACCCTGGGCGGATTAGCCTGGCCCAGGAACCCTTGGTCATCCGGCGGCAGAGTTTCTCACTCTGCATTCGCTACTCATGCCTGCATTCTCACTCCCACAGCCTCCACACCTGGATCACTCCGGCGCTTCCCTGGCTGCAGGACGCTCCCCTACCCATCCCTACCACTGCACCAGAACTCAAGGCTCTGGCGGATGTATATGTAGGAATGACACAGCTTCGGCGGTACGCTTAAGCCCCGCTACATTGTCGGCGCAGGACCACTTGACCAGTGAGCTATTACGCACTCTTTCAAGGGTGGCTGCTTCTAAGCCAACCTCCTGGTTGTCTGGGCGACCCCACATCCTTTCCCACTTAGCGCACACTTAGGGGCCTTAGCTGGTGTTCTGGGCTGTTTCCCTCTCGACTACGAACCTTATCGCCCGCAGTCTCACTGCCGCGCTCTCACGTACCGGTATTCGGAGTTTGGTTGATTTCGGTAAGCTTGTAGGCCCCCTAGACCATCCAGTGCTCTACCCCCAGCACGAAACACGCGACGCTGCACCTAAATGCATTTCGGGGAGAACCAGCTATCACGGAGTTTGATTGGCCTTTCACCCCTACCCACAGCTCATCCCCCAGGTTTTCAACCCTGGTGGGTTCGGGCCTCCACGACGTCTTACCGTCGCTTCACCCTGGCCATGGGTAGATCACTCCGCTTCGGGTCTAGACCACGCGACTAAACGCCCTATTCAGACTCGCTTTCGCTACGGCTACCCCACACGGGTTAACCTCGCCACGCAGCACTAACTCGCAGGCTCATTCTTCAAAAGGCACGCCATCACCCCACAAGGCTCTGACGGCTTGTAGGCATACGGTTTCAGGTACTCTTTCACTCCCCTCCCGGGGTACTTTTCACCTTTCCCTCACGGTACTTGTCCGCTATCGGTCATCAGGAAGTATTTAGGCTTACCGGGTGGTCCCGGCAGATTCACAGCAAATTCCACGAGCTCGCTGCTACTTGGGATACCCAACCAGGAAGACATCGCGCTTTCGCCTACGGGACTCTCACCCACTACGGTATGGCTTCCCAACACATTTCGGCTAGCAACAATGTTTTATGACTTCCCGTCACGCCGGCAGACGTGACCATTAGGTCCCACAACCCCGCACACGCAACCCCTGCCGGGTATCACACGCGCACGGTTTAGCCTCATCCGCTTTCGCTCGCCACTACTCACGGAATCACGGTTGTTTTCTCTTCCTACGGGTACTGAGATGTTTCACTTCCCCGCGTTCCCTCCACACACCCTATATATTCAGGTGCGGGTGACCCCACATGACTGGGGCCGGGTTTCCCCATTCGGACACCCTCGGATCTCAGCTTGGTTGGCAGCTCCCCGAGGCTTATCGCAGCCTCCTACGTCCTTCATCGGCTCCTGATGCCCAGGCATCCACCGTATGCCCTTAACAACTTGCACCACAAAGATGCTCGCATCCACTGTACAGTTCTCAAACACCAACCAGACACAATCTCTTTCACGATGAACACAGCACCAGAAACCTGGCCGTCTGAACATCAGAGATTCGCTGACCTGCCTAAGACCAGCCACACTCTCGTGTGTTGTCTCAGGACCCAACAGTGTGCCGGACAAACACGCTTGATCCCGGTAACCCCTGATGTCGTTTTCCACGCGGAGTAAACCCCACAGTACTAGCGCGCCACCAACAATCACCGAGCTTCCGCTCAGCCAGTAGTTCCACAATTCTATGAGCAGTCCACGCTCGACACGTACGGCCGAGAACGCGAACCCTCCACCACAACCCCTCACGGGAACTTGTGATGCAGTTGGCTCCTTAGAAAGGAGGTGATCCAGCCGCACCTTCCGGTACGGCTACCTTGTTACGACTTCGTCCCAATCGCCAGTCCCACCTTCGACCACTCCCTCTCCGAAGAGTTGGGCCATGGGCTTCGGGTGTTACCGACTTTCGTGACGTGACGGGCGGTGTGTACAAGGCCCGGGAACGTATTCACCGCAGCGTTGCTGATCTGCGATTACTAGCGACTCCGACTTCACGGGGTCGAGTTGCAGACCCCGATCCGAACTGAGACCGGCTTTAAGGGATTCGCTCCACCTCACGGTCTCGCAGCCCTCTGTACCGGCCATTGTAGCATGTGTGAAGCCCTGGACATAAGGGGCATGATGACTTGACGTCATCCCCACCTTCCTCCGAGTTGACCCCGGCAGTCTCCCATGAGTCCCCGCCATAACGCGCTGGCAACATGGAACGAGGGTTGCGCTCGTTGCGGGACTTAACCCAACATCTCACGACACGAGCTGACGACAGCCATGCACCACCTGCACACCAACCACAAGGGAAGCCCTATCTCTAGGGATGTCTGGTGCATGTCAAACCCAGGTAAGGTTCTTCGCGTTGCATCGAATTAATCCACATGCTCCGCCGCTTGTGCGGGCCCCCGTCAATTCCTTTGAGTTTTAGCCTTGCGGCCGTACTCCCCAGGCGGGGCGCTTAATGCGTTAGCTACGGCACGGAATCCGTGGATGGACCCCACACCTAGCGCCCAACGTTTACGGCGTGGACTACCAGGGTATCTAATCCTGTTCGCTCCCCACGCTTTCGCTCCTCAGCGTCAGTATCGGCCCAGAGACCCGCCTTCGCCACCGGTGTTCCTCCTGATATCTGCGCATTTCACCGCTACACCAGGAATTCCAGTCTCCCCTACCGAACTCAAGTCTGCCCGTATCGACCGCAAGCCCAGAGTTAAGCCCCAGGTTTTCACGGCCGACGCGACAAACCGCCTACGAGCTCTTTACGCCCAATAATTCCGGACAACGCTCGCACCCTACGTATTACCGCGGCTGCTGGCACGTAGTCAGCCGGTGCTTCTTCTACCGGTACCGTCACTTGCGCTTCGTCCCGGTCGAAAGAGGTTTACAACCCGAAGGCCGTCATCCCTCACGCGGCGTCGCTGCGTCAGGCTTTCGCCCATTGCGCAATATTCCCCACTGCTGCCTCCCGTAGGAGTCTGGGCCGTGTCTCAGTCCCAGTGTGGCCGGTCGCCCTCTCAGGCCGGCTACCCGTCGTCGCCTTGGTAGGCCATCACCCCACCAACAAGCTGATAGGCCGCGGGTCCATCCCATACCGCCGGAACTTTCCACCCACAACCATGCGGTTGAAGGTCGTATCCGGTATTAGACCCAGTTTCCCGGGCTTATCCCAGAGTACAGGGCAGGTTACCCACGTGTTACTCACCCGTTCGCCGCTCGTGTACCCCGAAGGGCCTTACCGCTCGACTTGCATGTGTTAAGCACGCCGCCAGCGTTCGTCCTGAGCCAGGATCAAACTCTCCAACAATGAACAGTTTGGTAAACCTGACAAAAAGACACCAAAAACTGGCATCAATCCATCTCAAAGGAAACCCCTGACAGGGGGTTTCATACATAAGCTCTACTGGCTTAAGTTTATCGGCACACTGTTGAGTTCTCAAACAACACACGCGCAA
>NZ_SNXZ01000018.1 GCF_004362825.1 Labedaea rhizosphaerae | reverse complement strand
GCAGGACTCAACGTCCAGGAACGATCAGTGCTCACCTGCCGGCCGGCTACCACCAGGAGTGTGCCGGATGACTCACTCCCAGAACTGATTAGGACCCGCATGACCGACACGACCCAGGCACAGGAAGACGTCCGCGCGTACTACCGGGAGAAGGCCGCCGAGGCGGCGCGGGCCGAGCCCGACGTCAGCTGCTGCGCACCCGACCCGGTGCGGTTCGGGCCCGGGGCCTACGTGGACATCCAGCCCGGCGACGGCACGGACGCGGCATTGCTGGCCAGCCTCGGCTGTGGCAACCCCACCGCCGTCGCCGAGCTGCGCGAAGGCGAGACCGTGCTCGACCTCGGCTCCGGCGCCGGGCTCGACCTCATCCTGTCCGCGCGTCGGGTCGGGCCGGATGGGCGCGTGTTCGGGCTGGACTTCCTCGAGGAGATGCTCGCGGTCGCCCGGACCAACATCGAGGACGCCGAGATCGACAACATCGTGCTGCTCAAGGGCAACATCGAGCAGGTCCCGCTGCCCGCGGGCACGGTCGACGTGATCATCTCCAACTGCGTGATCAACCTGTCGCTGGACAAGCCCGCCGTGTTCGCCGAGATGGCCCGCGTGCTCGCCCCCGGCGGGCGGCTCGGCATCAGCGACGTGGTCGCCGAGGACCACCTCACCGCCGAGGACCGCGCCGAACGCGGCAGCCGCGCGTCCTGCGTGGCCGGGGCGCTCTCCCGTGCCGAGTACCTCGCGCTGCTCGCCGAAGTCGGCTTTGTCGACGGCGAGGTCGAGTTCACCCAGGAAGCGGCGGACGGCATGCACGCCGCCATCATCCGCGCCCGCAAACCGGGCGAGGACAGCTAGCGAGACCCCCAACACCCCAGGGAGCCGCGCGTGTCGGTCATCGAGATCACCGTCTTCGTCCTGGTCGCGGCGCTCGCGGCCGTCAACGGCAGCAACGACGTGCCCAAGGGCGTCGCCACCCTCGCCGGTGCCGGCGTGACCAGCTACCGGCCGGCGATCCTGTGGGGCACGGCCACCACGCTCATCGGCTGCGTGTGCTCGCTCGCGGTGGCGTCGAAGATGACCGCCCTGTTCTCCAAGGGCATCATCACCGGCGAGACCAACGAGGCGTTCGCCGTCGCCGTGCTCGCCGGCGCGTGCTTCTGGGTCGCGCTCGCCACGGTCCTGCGGCTGCCCGTGTCCACCACGCACGCCCTGATCGGCGGCATGGTCGGCGCCGGTCTGCTGCTAAGCGCCGGCGGCGTGTCCTGGGGCGCGGTGGGCAACAAGCTCGTCGTGCCGCTGCTGGTCAGCATCGTCGTCGCCTACGCCATCTCGCTGGTCCTCGCGCTCGCCACCGGCGCCGCCCGCCGCCGCACCCCGCCCGCACAGGATTCCTTAGCTGTGGCGGTGCCGACCGGCGACGGCGGCCAGGTCGCGACCGCCGAGCCACGCACCGACGTGGCGGCCCAGGAGAAGGGATCGCGAGTGCTGACCGCCGCGCACTGGTTCACCAGCGGCGCCACCGGGTTCGCCCGCGGCCTCAACGACACCCCGAAGATCGTCGCCGTCGGCGCCTTCGCGCTCGTGCCCGCGGGCATGCAGCCGTGGCACATCATGGTCCTGGTGACCGCGGCCATGGCCGTCGGCTCGCTCGTCGGCGGTATGCGGGTGGCCAAGAAACTCGGCGAGGGCGTGGTGAAGATGAACCACCGCGAGGGCTTCCTGGCCAACCTCACCACCGCGGCCCTCGTCGGCGTCGGCGCGGGCTACGGCTTGCCGATGTCGACCACGCACGTGTCGACCGGCGCCATCGCCGGCTCGGCCGGACCCAACCTCAGCCGGATCTCCGGCGGCACCATCCGCAACTTCCTCATCGCGTGGCTGGTCACCCCACCGGTCGCCGGAGTCGTCGCGGCCCTGGTGTTCACCTTGGCCAACTAGCCTCGCCGACGTGAGCGCGGACGAACTCGACCGGGACACCGCGGAGACCTATGCGCGCTGGTTCCACGCACTGTCCGACCCGACCCGGGTGATGATCGTGCATTTCCTCGCCCACCAACCCGATCCGACGCCCGCGGGCACCATCGTGGAACACCTCGGCATCGCCCAGCCGACCGTGTCGCACCACCTGAAGATCCTCGCGCACGTGCGGTTCGTGACCCGGCGCCGCGCGGGCACCAGCATCTACTACGGCATCAACCACGATTGCGAGGCGGGCCTGCCCATGGCCGCGAACGTCGTGCTCGGCCTGCCCTCGCTCAGCAAACTCGTCCCTGCGGCAGAATCGACGCCATGACCACCACCGCACCGGCCGCGACGCTGCTCACCGTCGAGGACGCCACGACGTATGCGGAGTGGTTCGCGTGCCTGGCCGACCCGACCCGGGTGCGGACGCTGCACGCCGTCGCCACCGCGGGCACCCCCATCACCATCGGCGAACTGACCGAGCAGTTGGGCATCAGCCAGTCCACGTGCTCGCACCACGTCCGCAAGCTCGCCGACACCGGGTTCGTCCGGGTCCGCAAGGCCGGCACCGCAACGCTGGTCACCGTCAACTCGTCCTGCTACGTCGGCCTGCCGCACGCCACCGACGTCGTCATGGGCCTGCTTTCCCCGCCACCGGCCGAACTCAAGGACCTCGGCGACCACGTGAACGTGCGCAAGCTGCGCGCCCGCGACTGGCCGGCCGTGCGTCGCATCTACACCGAAGGCATCGCCACCGGCAACGCCGGCTTCGACGCGGTCGCACCCGATCGCGCCGCCTTGGAACGGCTGTGGCTGCCCCGCCACCGCTGGATCGCCGAGGTCGACGGCACCGTGGCCGGGTTCGCCGCGGTCGCGCCCGCCGCCATCGACGACCGGTTCGACGGGGTCGGCGAGACCACCGTGTACGTGGCCGAGCTGTTCCGCGGTCAGGGTGTCGGCAAAGCCTTGCTGCACCACGTGATCGCCAACGCCGAAGCCCAAGGCCTCTGGACCCTGCAGACGTCGATCTTCCCGGAAAACCGTGCCGCGCTGGCATTGCACCACGGCGCGGGCTTCCGCACCGTCGGCATGCGCGAGCGGATCGCGCAGCTCAACGGCCGCTGGCGCGACACCGTGCTGCTGGAACGCCGCTCGTGACACCCGCCTTCATCGGCGCGGTCCACAGTGGACGATGTCCCTTACCGCAAGAACGGGGTGATGCGGCGTGCTCGCTCGCAAACTGGTCGCCGAATACCTCGGCAGCCTCCTGCTGGCCGCATTGGTCATCGGGTCCGGCATCGCCGCGCAACGGCTCTCCCCCGGTGACGTCGGGCTCGAGCTGACCGAGAACGCGGCCGCCACCGCGGCGGGGCTGTTCGCGATCATCCTGATGTTCGGACCGATCAGCGGCGCCCACTTCAACCCGGTCGTGTCGTTCGTGGACGCCGCCCTGGGCGGCCTCTCGTGGCGCCACGCGCTGGCGTACCTGCCGGTGCAGGTCGTCGGGTGCGTCAGCGGTGCCGTGCTGGCGAACCTGATGTTCGGCGCGTCCGCGGTGAGCATCGCGACCACCCACCGCGCCACCGCCGCGCACGGCCTCGCCGAGGTCGTCGCCACCATCGGCCTGATCCTGATCATCTTCGCGCTCGTCCGCACCGGCCGCGCCGCCCAGGCCCCGGCCGCCGTCGGCGCCTACATCGGCGCGGCGTACTGGTTCACCAGCTCGACCAGCTTCGCCAACCCCGCCATCACCATCGGCCGGATGTTCAGCAACTCATTCGCCGGAATCGCGCCGTCGTCGGCACCCCTGTACCTCGGCGCCCAAATCGTCGGCGGCGTGCTCGCCGTCCTGCTGGTCCGCTACCTCTACCCCGCACCCGGCCCCACACCCAACGCGGCCATCGACGCGGTTCCCACCGAGGCCACCAAGTCTGCGTGACGACACAGGAACCTCAAGAAAACCCGCCGACCAGAGAATCGTCTATTAGCCGGGATTCTCGACCAGCACCGAGATCATGCTCTACTTCGCACGACTGCGCCGTTCCGCAGCGCTGCCATTGCCGGGCCGCTGATCATTATTCCGACGCGACGGATATCACCCTCCGTGACAGTCCCGTGTAGCTCAATCGCCTGCACGGTGCCTGTCGCTACCGACCCGTCGAGCTCGGCCACCTCGACCTCGTCCCCGGTTGATATTTCGCCCACCTCAAGCACCCCACACGCGACAGGGTATGGCCGCCCGGGGAGACTCCAAACTTCATCAACACGAAACGTGAACATCACAGCGTGCCACCACCAGCGTGCCAGAAATCGACGAACGACTGCTCTATGCTATACGCCGCTTGCTCAAATTCCCCGGCCTTCATGGTGTTCAGGGCGTCAACACCGAAGGCAGTGATCTGATAAACGTGCGTTCACTCGTGCGCGAGCGTGCGGATCAACGTATCCCCGTCTGCGAAGGATGCCAGTTGAGGCGGCTGCCCAAAAGGCGCATCGGCCTCGAAGGCGTTCCTTCGTCCGAGGCAGACCGCCACCTTTCTCCAGCACATCTGTATTTGTCCGAGTTACGGAGCGAGAGAAAGTTCTCAGTCGGCTGAACGCTGGCGAACGACCGCCTGGGGATCATGGCCGCGGATTCAGCCGGGTTCATCGGGCCGGCGGTGGTGGCGTACGGCGATCCATCCGCTGCTGCTTGTCCACAACCAGTGCCAGCCCGGGTCCAGTCCACCGGAATTGTGCTCTGGTACCACCGTGGGGGTCCGGAGGCTCGCCCCCGGCAGGGGGCCGTGGGGTTTGGCCCCCACAAGACACGCTGCGGACGCCGAGCGGACCGCGGGATCAACGGGTTGCGCCAACGCCCAAAAATCATCCGGCACCAACCGCCGCGACGGATTCATCAACCACGACTATGATCGGGACAGATCAAGATCAACGCACGTGAGACACCCTCTTAGGACCACATCACAGATACATCGTGCAGATCCATTATTTCCCATAGGGTTCCGAGTGCGTGCTGGTCTTGAATCCGTTTGAGACGATCGGAGTTCACCAAACGGAGCACCACCGTATTCAAGTCCCTAGTTGAAGACCTCAGACAGTCCTCCACAGCGTCCAAATTGGACCCGAAGTAACCTCCAGGACCGTTGAAGGCCTCACCAAGGGCGATGAACATTTCGTCCATAGTGTGCACCTGCGTGCAGTCCAGAAGGAATTCATTACCTTCACCTAGAACACCAAGAGGTTTTTGGGTGGCAAACCAAGACATTCTGACAACGTGGAGCCAGCCAGACGTCCATTTGGCATTTTCACCAACCCACTGCCCTCTACTGACAGGCATACGCGAGGACCATTGACGCCAGATATTGGGGATCCAAGCGTTGAGCTCCTCAGTGGTTGCGCACACCAGTGCGCGCACCCGGGCATCCGTCCCGATCATCGAGTGGTCAATCTTCGTATCGCCACAGTAGTATTCACCGATACATTTCCCACTGCTATCAACGACCCAAAGCGCGCCTTCTTCGAGTCGACTGACAGTTGTGTCAATTTCCGCTACACCGCGGAACGTAATTCTCAGTGAGGACTGTTCGTCGAGGCTTTGATGATCAAAGAACCCCTCTACATCTGCCGCGCTAAGTATGGTCCTATCGGTTTCATAATCAACTAGTCGAAACAACGGAAGATTCGACACGGTCCGCCTGTCTCTTCGCCACTAGAGTAACCCGTATTGTACCTGGAGTCTATTGGGTGACCGGAACTAGCTCCATCCGCTATTCGGAAAGTGTGGCGCCATGAACGGGTATATCTGTTCGTAATGATTATCGGTCCAACCTGCCACGACTCGACCATCGGGCAGTGTTTTGACGAGAATTCTGCCCTTACCCGTCTTGGTACAGGGACGTCGTACTCAACAGCTCCTCGCCAGAATCGCTCGTGCGGCCGACGCCCTTGGAACACCGTCGGATTTCCCACACTATCGAGGCGAAGCGTGCCACGACCTGCTCTAATCTCTTCGTAAGCGGCCACTGTCTTCTTGCTCAATCCACCGGGAAGCGGATCCGAAAGCTTACCGATCAGCCTTCCGCCACCGCCTACGCCGACGGCCATCCCCCCGGCGATCATTGCCTCCCGGATTTCACGGGGAGAGGGCGGCTGATTTCCATTATTTACGTTGGTGGCAACTAGACCCTCTTCGAACTCTTCCGAACAATCAATATCTCCATTGCTACACCCCTGCGCAAGTAGGCCTGCAGTTATCCCACCTGGATATTCCGCACCGCCGTAGCTCGCCTCATACCCGTCGGATCCAATTTGACCCTGAAGATAGTCGGCCAATGTTCGTATAGAAGGGGCACCATCATCCAGACGATAGCCGTTGATCCAGGTCACGTGATGATCTGGGTCGTGTACTACCGTGACGTCCTTCGTTGGCTTGCCTATCGATATTTGACCGACAGTGCAACATTTAGGCGCGGCGTTGCCGGGTGCCTGCCCACCCTCGCCATGAGGGTTGTAGCACCGTCTGCCGTCTGGCCCACAGTCGGCGCCGTACATGACCATGCCGCTGGGATCAGCAACTACGAACTCGCTATGCGGCGTCCACGGTCGCGACCATCCGCACTGTGTTCTCCATGCTGCTCGACGACGCCGTCGACGAAGAACTCATCTCCCGCAACCCCGTCCGCCGCCGTCGACGCGGCCGGCGGCGTGACCGCACCCCGAGCGCCCGCGAACGTGTCTGGGCCATGCCCGACCACATCGTGCGCATCGCCGCTACCGCCACCACCCTCGGCGGCCCCTCAGCCGGGCTCCTCATCATCACCGCCGCCTGGACCGGATGCCGCTGGGGCGAACTCACCGGACTGCAATGGCACAACGTCGACCTGACCGATCCCGGCAACGCGACCATCACCATCGACCCCGACATAGGTGCCCTGCACGAGTCCAAGCACACCCTCTACCTCGGACCACCCAAGACGCCCGCCTCGGCCCGGACCATCCGCCTGCCCCGGTTCCTCGCGTTACTGCTTCGTCAGCACCAACACATAGCGAGCAGTTCGTTCGTGTTCACCAGCCCCCGCGGCTGCCTCCTACGGCGCAGCACCTTCGACCGACGCGTCCTCCGACCCGCCTGCGACGGCAACCCCACCACCGGCGTACCCGCCGTCCGAACTGGGCTGACCTTCCATGGACTCCGCCACAGCCACAAAACCTGGCTCATCGCCGACCACGTCCCCGAAATCGCCCAAGCACGACGCCTCGGCCACCACCTACGCAACCGGTTGGTCGAGACCTACAGTCACGTTGCCCCCGAAGTCGAAACCCATCTTTTAAGGTGCCTCGAGAAGCGCTGGCAACGCACTGCCCACCTGCGACATTCACCCCGGCCGCGAGGACGCACCGGGCTCACTGCACCCCACAGCCACCCCGCGCGGGACAACACCAACACGTCGAAACGGCACAGACCCCAAGGCCAGGTCAGAGTCAGCCGACCCAATCAACCGGGCACCGAACGCACCAAGATCACTGCTCCACGGATGCGCCAACAGGTGCACCCAAGGAGTCAACTGTCCACTATGGTCAGAGAAACAAGATCGCCCGCCAACACTGTTTTCGCAGGTCAACGGGCGAATCCGAAACATCTTCAGTTGTGGAGCTGAGGGGACTCGAACCCCTGACCCTCACACTGCCAGTGTGATGCGCTACCAGCTGCGCCACAGCCCCGTGGTGCGAGATAGACAGTACAGGACGGCGTCCAGGGGTTTGCAGCGGGGGTCAGGAGAGCAGGTTGAGCCAGTTCGGGTCGCTGATGTCGACGATCTTCTGGCCGCTGGCGACGGTGGGCGTGCCGAAGCCGACCTGGCCGTTGCCGTAGTCCTGCTGCAGGTACGGCGTCTTCTCGGCCTTCTCGAGCTCGGCATTGAGCAGGTTGTCGTACTTGTTGGACTTGATGCCGGCGGCGAAGGCGGGCGAGGTGATGCCGATGTCCTTGCCGAGCTTGATCAGCTGGTCGTCGTCGTAGCCGCGGGAGCCTTCCTCGGGTTGGGTGCCTGCGGCATAGAGGCTGTTGTGGAACTCGACGAACTTGCCCGCGTCGGCGGCCAGCAGGGCCGCGTTGGCCGCGTCCAGGGAGTAGCCGGGCGGGTCGGACTTCTCGTTGAGCAGCGGGAGCATGTGGTAGCGCACCCTCAGCTCACCGGCCTGCACCTTCTGGTCGATCTGCTGGTGGTAGGTCTGCTCGAACTTGCCGCAGAACGGGCACAGGAAGTCCTCGTAGACGTCCACCGTCACCTTGGCGCTGTCCTTGCCCACGAGCACGGTGCCGCCCTCGCGCTTGGCGGGGATGCTGACGCTGGCGGCACTGGTCTGCGGGGCGATCGCCTGACCCTCGGTCTTGTTCTTCTTGTTGTTGCTGATCACGGCGAACGCGATGAGCGCGGCCCCGACCACCACCACGGCGATGATCACGACGATGATCCGCGTCCGGTCCGCCGGTGCCTGGCGCGCCGCGGCGACCACCGCGCCCGGCCGCTGCTCCGTCTGCCGCTTCCTGCGCTCGTTGCGCTGAGCCCCGCCCACCTGGTCAGTCCTCTCGTACCACTCGCGCCGGCCGCAGCCAGCCGTCCAGCGACAAGGCGCCACGCGGGCGCACGATCAGCCACCCCGCCAGCACCATGAACCCGAGGTCCCGGAGGATCTCCAGCGGGTACTCCGTGCGCCCGGCCGCGACCTGGCCGCCACCACCGAAGCACCCGCAGTCGATCGTGAGCCCGCGAGCCCACGACTGCGCCACCCCGGCGATGAACACCACCAGCAACACCGCCGACGCGACCGCCACCCACCGGACGGCCAGGCCGACCACCAGCAACATCCCGAGCGCCAGCTCGACGAACGGCAGCACGGCGGCAACGGGGTGCACGAGGCTGTCGGGCAACACATCGTAGGCGCGGACCGCGAGGTACGTCTGGCTCGGGTCCACCGCCTTGGCGCCCCCCGACACGATCCACACCGCGGCGAGGCCCAGCCGCACCAGCATGCCGATCGGGTCCATGACCCGCGCGGACGGTGTTCGCACGGCCTCGAAGCTACCCTGACCAGCTGAGGACTTCCTGAGAGACATCCCAGGAGCTGAAATGTCAAGCCGCAACGTTCTCGGCGTGATGCGACCAGGCGGTCGCCTCGTCGTAGAGGGTGCCGGTTGTG
>NZ_SNXZ01000017.1 GCF_004362825.1 Labedaea rhizosphaerae | reverse complement strand
CACAACCGGCACCCTCTACGACGAGGCGACCGCCTGGTCGCATCACGCCGAGAACGTTGCGGCTTGACATTTCAGCTCCTGGGATGTCTCTCAGGTCGTGGGCGCGAAGTCCGTGCCGCGCGCGACTTCGGCCCACTGCTCCAGCAGTGCGAGGTTGGTGCGGTAGCTGGTGCCGATCTGCTCGACCGCCTCGGCGCCGAGCGGCAGCCGCAGCGGGACGGCATCGGAGTGGACGAGGTCGGCGATCACGGTGGCCGCCGCGTCCGGGTCCCCTTCCTGCACTCCGTCGGCCGTGGCCATCCTGGCCCGCACCTCGGCGAGGACGTCCCGGTAGACCTCGCTGACCTCGGCGAACGCGAGCACGCCGGCCTCGTTGAACGCCGTGCGGAACCGCGACGGCTCCACGATCATGACCCGCACCCCGAACGGCGCGACCTCCCCGGCCAGCGCCTCCGACCAGCCTTCCAGCGCGAACTTCGCGCACGTGTACGCGCCGACCCCGGGGAACGAGCGCCGCCCGCCCTGGCTGCTCATCTGCACGATGGTCCCGCCGCCCTGGCGGCGCATGATCGGCAACACGGCCTGGGTGAGCGCCACGGGCACGAACAGGTGCAGCTCCATCGACTCGCGCAGTTCGGCCTCGGTGACCTCTTCGGCGGCCCCGACGTAGCCGCGTCCGGCGTTGTTGACCAGCACGTCGATCCGGCCGAACCGGTCGGTCGCGGCTGAGACGACCGCGGCCACGCCGTCGACCGAGGTCGCGTCGAACCGCACGACTTCCAGCTGGTCCGGGTACTTGCCGGTGAGGTCGGCCATGGCCTCCGGGCGGCGGACGGCGGCGACGACCGAATCGCCGCGGGACAGGGCGTCCTCGGCCATCGAGCGGCCGAAACCGCGGGTCGCGCCGGTGATGATCCAGGTCAGTTCGTTCATGGCGGCGAAGCTAGGCGTTCGAGCGCGCTCGAACGCAAGCCCGGCCGTTCTGCACAGAACGTTCACAACGGCCGCCGCGGTTCTGCACGTCCGATCTTTAGAGTCGTCGGTATGACGAGACGGCGGGTGCTGGTGGTCGAGGACGAGCTGACCATCGCCGAGTCGGTGGCGGCCCGGCTGCGGGCCGAGGGTTTCGACGTCGAGCTGGCCCACGACGGGCCGGGCGGGGTCGCCGCGGCGCTGGCCGATCCGCCCGACGTGGTGGTGCTCGACGTGATGCTGCCGGGCTTCGACGGCCTGGAGGTGTGCCGGCGCATCCACGCGGTGCAGCCCATTCCGGTCCTGATGCTCACCGCCCGCGACGACGAGGCCGACGTGCTGACCGGCCTCGCGGTCGGCGCCGACGACTACCTGACCAAGCCGTTCTCGATCCGTGAGCTGGCCGCGCGGGTGCACGTGTTGTTGCGCCGGGTGGAGCGCGCCGGTGCTCGCAACGCGCTGGTGCTCGGCGAACTCGAGATCGACGAGGCCGAACACCGGGTCCGCCGCTCGGGGACCGAGGCGCACCTGACCCGGACCGAGTTCGAGTTGTTGCTGCACCTGGCCAAGCGGCCGCGCACGGTGCTGGGCCGCGACCGGCTGCTCGCCGAGGTGTGGGGCTGGCCGGACGGCGCGAGCACCCGGACCGTCGACAGCCACGTGAAAGCGTTGCGGCGCAAGCTCGGCGCGGACCTGATCCGGACCGTGCACGGCGTCGGCTACGCGCTGGAGGTGCCCAGGTGAGCACGCGCGCGTTGCTCGACGCCATCCCGCGCCCGCTGGACCCGATCCGCTCGATCAAGGTCAAGCTCGGCCTCGTCGTGGTCGCCGGTTGCGCGGTCGCGGTGCTGTTCTTCTGGTGGCGCATCGGCTGGCTGCCCCCGCAGACGGCGACGGTCGCGGTCGGTCTCGGATTGGTCGCCTCGCAGTTGCTGGCCCACGGCATGACCCGGCCGCTGCGCGAGATGACCGCGGCCGCGCGGGCGATGGCCCACGGCGACTACACCCGCCGGGTGCGGGCCACGGCCCGCGACGAGGTGGGGGAGCTCGCCACGGCGTTCAACCAGATGGCCGCCGACCTCGACGCGGCCGACCGGCAACGGCGGGAGTTGATCGCCAACGTGTCGCACGAGCTGCGCACGCCGATCACGGCGTTGCGAGCGGTGCTGGAGAACGTGGTCGACGGCGTGACCCAGCCCGACGACGCCACGCTGCGCACCGCGCTGGCCCAGGCACAACGACTCGGTGGACTGGTCGGCGAACTGCTCGATCTGTCCAGAGTGGACGCCGGGGTGGCGCCGCTGTCCAAGCGCCGGTTCGCCTTGGCACCGATGCTCGACGACGCCGTCGCCGAGGCGGAGATGCGCGCGGTCGCCGCGGGGTCGGCCGCGCGCTTCGCCACGGACGTGCCCGCGAACCTGCACGTCGTCGCCGATCGCGGGCGGCTGCACCAGGTCGTGGCCAACCTGCTGGACAACGCCGTGCGGCACGGCCCGCCCGGCGGTGAGGTGCGGGTCAGCGCGGCCGTCCACGGCGACCGGCTGACCATCGAGGTGACCGACGAGGGCGCGGGCATCGCGCCGGATCAGCGTCGCCTCGTCTTCCAGCGGTTCACACGCGGCGAGCGGGTCGAGGGCGGCGGCACCGGACTCGGCCTCGCGATCGCGCGCTGGGCCGTCGAACTGCACGGCGGCACCATCGCCGTCGTGGACCCGCGCGCCGGCACCGGTGGCTGCCGCATCCGCGTCACCCTGCCCACCACCTGATCACCCTTCCCACCCAGTACGCCCCCTCCGGTGCACCCGATGACGCCTGCCCTCAGGAGAGAGTCTCAATGACCTACTCACCCATGGCGCCTGCCGTGCTCGACCGCCGGCCTCGGCCCCCGCTGGTCAGCTGGGCTGAGCCGGCCTGGACGGCGCCGCACATCTCGTTGCCCGTCACGCTTCTTGCCGGCTTGCTCGCCGCGTGCACGGTGCCGACGGACCGCCCGGGCCTCGGCTGGCTGGTCGCCGGGCTGGTGGTCGCGGGCGCGATCCGGGTGGTGACCCGGCACCGGCCGACCGCCAGGCCCGGCGCGGTGTCCCGGATCCGGTGGGGGATAGTCACTTTCGCGCTGCTGACGGTGCCCGTGCTGCGCGCGGCGCCCTGGCTTTCCGTGCTGTGCCTCGCCACGGCCGTGGCGACGGGCTCGCTCGCGGTCGCGGGTGGTCGGTCGTTGCGGGCCACCCTCGCGGGCATGGTCGCCGTGCCGGTCGGGGCGCTGCTCGGGCTGCCGTGGCTGTGGGCGTCACGGCGGCGCAGTGCCACGGCGGAGCGAACCTTCGTGGCCGTGGTCGCCAGTTTCGCGGTGCTGCTGGTGTTCGGCGCGCTGCTGGCCGGCGGCGACGCCGCCTTCTCGGTGGCGATCGCGGCCGTCATGCCCCGCTTCAGCGTCGCTGGGATCCAGTCGGGTGTCCTGATCTTCGTGGCCGCCGTGCTGCTGGTCGTGGGTGGTTGCTACACGGCCGCGGCCCGGCCGCAGGTGCGGGAACGGGATGAACGCAAGACCGTGCGGGCGCTGGAGTGGGCGCTGCCGGTGGGTGCGCTGACGTTGCTCTACGGCGGATACGTCGCCGTGCAGGTCGCAGTGCTTTTCGGTGGTCGCGACTACGTGTTGCGCACCAGTGGGCTGACCGCGGCGCAGTACGCGCGGTCCGGCTTCTGGTGGCTGGCCATCGCGACCGCGCTGACCCTGGTGGTGCTCGGGATCGCGGCTCGGCTGTCCGCTGTGGACAGTGTGCTCGACCGCGTGCGCCGCCGGTTGCTGCTCGGGCCGCTCGCCGTGCTGACGCTGGTGATCGTCGCGTCCGCGCTGTCCCGAATGTGGGCCTACCAAGAGGCGTACGGGTTCACCGTGCTGCGCCTGCTCGTCGAGGTCTGCGAGCTGTGGATCGGCGTGGTGTACGTGTTGGTGCTCATCGCCGGGCTGGGCCGCGGCCGGGCGAAGTGGTTGCCGTACACGGTGATCGCGTCGGCCGTGGCCGGGTTGCTGGCGATCGCCGCGCTGGACCCGGAGCGGTTCGTCGCCGAGCGGGACGTGGCCCGCTACGCCGAGACCGGCAAGATCGACACGGCCTACCTCGCGAGCCTGTCCGCCGACGCCACCCCTGCACTGGCCGCGCTGCCCGCCTCGGTCCGCGACTGCACGCTTGCCCTTCAGGCGCGGCACCTGCGCCTCGACGACGGCGCCCTGGACTGGAACCTCGGCCGCAGCCGGGCCGCGAGCTACCGGATGCCGACGGGGTTCACGTGCGGCTGAGCGGCGCGACCGCCGCCGCGCCCTGGCCGGACCGCTCGAGCGCCTGGGCGACGAACCCGGACGCCTTGAGCTCCTCGACGGCTTCGCGCAGGAAGCCGACCGTCTCGGGCGCGCGGGTCCTGGTCGTGCCGACCGCCTGCCGGATCTCCATGAACCGCCCGTCGAGCATGCGGTACCCCGGCGTGGCGGCCACGAACTCGGCCATCGGCTGGCGCACGCCCGCCGCCGCGTCCAGGCCCTGCCGCCGGAACTCGTCCACGCCGCTCTCGCCGCGGACCAGCTCGGCGTGCCGCAGCGTCCGGGTCAGGAACAGGTCGTACGCCGAGCCGCGGTTCACCCCGATCCGCACGCCGTCGGCGTCCACGGCGGCGTTCTCGGTCAGCGCGGAGTCGGCGGGCACCACGTACACGCCCTCGATCAGCACGTACGGCGCGGTGAACGCGACGGCTTGCTCGCGGGCCGGCTCGATGGCCAGGAAGCACAGATCGGCGGCGCCGCCCGCCATCGCCTCGTAGGCCTTGCGTGCCGCGTCGAAGCAGACGAGCTCGACCGACAGACCCAGCCGCGATCCGAGTTCGCGGGCCAGATCCACGGTCACCCCGGCGGGCGCGTCCGGGCTGCCCTGCGCCAGGACCGGGTTGCCCAGGTTGATGGCGGCGCGCAGAACGCCGGTGGGCGCCAGGTCCTCGGCGATGCTCGTCATGCGCCCAGGCTAGTCAGGCATGATGGCCCGACCGGACTAGCTGTGAGGAGATCCGCATGCTGGGTGCGCCGTTTCGGTACCAGCGGGTCGAAGTGGACGGCGTCGGCATCAACGCGGCCGTGGCGGGGACGGGCCCGCCGCTGCTGCTGTTGCACGGGTACCCGCAGACCCACCTGATCTGGCGGCACGTCGCGCCCGTGCTCGCCGCGCACCACACGGTCGTCCTCACGGACTTGCGCGGCTACGGCGACAGCGACAAGCCGGCACCGGATCCCGGCGACGTGCGCTACTCGAAGCGGGCCATGGCGCGCGACCAGTTCGGCGTGATGCACGAACTGGGCTTCGACCGGTTCACCGTGATCGGGCACGACCGGGGCGCACGGGTCGCCCACCGGCTCGCGCTGGACCACGCCGACGCGGTGGCGGCGGTGGCCCTGCTGGACATCGTGCCGACGCGGCACCTGCTCAACCACGTCACCCGGGCCATGTCCCTGGGCTACTTCCACTGGTTCTTCCTCGCCGCGGGCGACATCCCGGAGCGATTGCTGGCGGGCAACATGGACTTCTGGGTGCGGGCGATGATCGAGCGGCTGCTCGCCCCGGGCACGACCATCGAGCCGGAGGTCATGGCGGACTACATCCGCTGCATGTCCAGCCCGGCGGCGATCGCCGCGACGACGGCGGACTACCGGGCCGCGACCACGACCGACCTCGCCGACGACGACGCCGGCATGGCCGCGGGGGCGAAGCTCCGGTGCCCGACGCTGGTGTTGTGGGGTGAGAAGTCGTTCGTGGGCCGCAACTACGCGCCGCTGGAGGTCTGGTCGGGCTACAGCGAGAACGTGCGGGGGACGGCGTTGCCGTGCGGTCACTTCCTGCCCGAGGAGGCGCCGTCGCCGACCGCCGGGCTGCTCTTGTCCTTTGTGGACGAGACATGGTGAGTGGCCGCGCCCGGACCCCCAGGCCCGGGCGCGGCCGACGGCTCAGCCGACCAGCGCGGGCTCGCGCAGCCGGGGTTCGGCGATCCGGCGGGCACGGGCGCCCCGCAGGATCGAGATATTGGTGGCCAGCAGCCAGATCATGAACAGCCCACCCATGGAAGCCGTTGTGCCCCAGCCATTGGCCGCGTAGAAGTTGGCCGGGTCGTTGCCGAAGTAGATCGACGGGACGAAGGCCAGGTTGATCGCGGCCAGCACGTAGGCGCTGCGGCTGGTCCACCGCTCGAGCGCGGCCGAGCGCGACACCGCGACGCCGAACGCGATCAGGAACAACGCCTCCACGAGCCGGGTCGTCGTGCCGTAGAGGATGTAGGTGCCGCTGACCGCGATGGTCGGGTCGATCGGGCCGGGCGCGGCGATGACGGCGCCGGTCTCCAGGCTGGTGGAGACGAATTCCAGCACCACCCAGATCAGCCCGGCGGCGCCGGCGAGCTGCGCGGGCAGGTCGCTGTCGAAGCCGCCGAGCAGCTTGCGCAGGCCGACCACGTAGACGGCGAGGCAGGTCAGCCCGACCAGGCCGAACAGGCTGCGGGTCAGCACGTTCAGGTCCGGTGGCGCTGCGGAGTAGACGAAGTAGAGCGGGATCTCGATCAACGTGAAGACGGCGGCCGCCAGTCCGGCCAGTCCCGTCAGCCGTCGCAGGCCGAGGTCGGTCATGGTTCTCCCCAGTGGTTGCTCAACGCGCAAGTAAATGAAACGATCGGAGCGTTAACATGACTGACGCTAGACCCTCGGTCGTCACTAATGCAATAGGAGTTTCGTTTGTCGCCTGAAACGTCCGCTTTGCCTGGTACCGTGCGTCCACGCGGGCGCACCGAACGGGTGCGGCAGGCCGTCACCGATGCGACCCGGACGCTGCTGCTGGAGCAGGGGTACCGGGAGTTGAGCGTCGAACGCGTGGCCGAGGTGGCGGGGGTTGCGAAGAGCACCGTCTACCGGCGCTGGCGGGACACCGCGGGGCTGTTGCTGGAGTTGATGACCGAGCTCAGCACGGGCGAGATCCCGTTGGTGGACACCGGATCCGTGGAGGAGGACCTGCTCTCGCTCGCGCGCGGCATCGCCCACGTCTACACCGAGACCAACGCCGGGCCGATGGTGCTTGCGCTGATCGCCGAGTCGGTGCAGAACGAACGCGTGGCCGACGGCCTGCGCGAGTTCTGGCACCACCGCAACGACCGCGCGGCCGAGTCGGTGCGCCGCGCGATCGAGCGCGGCGACCTGCCGGCGGACACCGACCCGGTCGAGGTGATCCGGATGCTCGGTGCGCCGTTCTACTACCGGATGCTGGTGACCCACGAGCCCCTCGACGACGACCTGGCACGCCGGGCGGCGGCTACCGCACTGGCCGCCGCTCGGGCCGGTGACCTGCGCAAACGGTGATGGTCGGAGCTGCTTGAGCCGGTTACGCCGCGGTGTTGGCGAGCCAGTGGTCGACCAGGTCGCGGTCGCCGGTGAGGGTGAGGGTGAGGGTGTCAGGGGACTGGCGCCGGGTCAGCACCAGCAGCAGGTCGGCCACGGGCCCGGCCAGGGTCGCGTCGGCGGGTTCGGTGGCGCGAGCCCAGTGGATGCCATCGGGCGAGCGGGTGATCAGCCAGCCGGGTCCGGCATCCGGGCGGACTTGGAGGGTTTGGCCGGTGCCACGCAACGCGATCAGGCCCGGCTTGAGCGTCGGGGTGATCGGATTCGACAGGATCTCCAGCCATTCGGTGATCGCGTCGGTGGCCAGGTCTGGTGCCACGGCGAAATCGGTGCCGGTGGCGAGGGCCGCGTCGGCGTGGTGGATCGTCGCGTCGTGGAGCATCCGGCGCAGCCAGAAGGTGGCCGGACCCGGACCGAAGAATGTCCACACCGGACCTTCGGCGGCCGACACCGCCTCGATGAGGTCGGTTGCCCCCGCGTGCAGCCAGCCGGACCAGTCGCCGGGGTCGCCCGGATCCGCGTCGAACGGGTCGGGCACCGGGCTCGGGCCGGAGCGGATGGTGCTCGCGGCCCAGCGCTGGGCTTGGCCGATGTGTCCGATGAGGACTTTCAGCGACCATTCGGGGCAGGTGGGCACCGCCGCGCCCGGATCGGCGCCGGCGACGGCCTTGGCCACTCCGTCGGTGTGCTCGTGCAGTCCCTCGGCGAGGCGTTCGACGTCCATGGCCGTACCGTAGGAACTCCACTCGGCTGGAGGTTCTACCGATGGTGACCGGGGACACACTGGGGATCGGCGACCTCGCGCGCCGCACCGGGGTGCCGGTGCGCACGATCCGCTTCTACTGCGACGAGGGCCTGCTCGAACCCGCGCGCAGCGTCGGCGGCCACCGGCGGTTCGACCCGGCCGAGGTCGACCGGCTGACCCTTCTCCGGCGGTTGCGTGGGCTCGGCCTGGGACTGCCCTTGATCGCCGACGTGCTCGACGGCGCGCGTTCCCTCGACGACGCGGTCGCCGCCCAGCGCGCCGCCCTCGACCGCGAAGTCGCCACGCTGGCGTGGCGGCGTTCGCTGCTGCATGCCGTCGAGCGGTCGCCCGATCGGCTGGAGGTGCTGGCGGCAGTGCAGGACGGGTTCGCCGCGCACGACGTGCTCGTCGACCTCTGGCAGCCCATGACCGCCGCGCCAATCCCGTCGGACACGGCGCGGATGTTCCTCGACATCAGCGCGCCGCCACCGCCGGAGCTGCCGACCCCGGCGCAGGTCGTCGCCTACGCCGAGCTGGTGCTGCTGGCCACCGACGCGACGTTCACCGCGCGGCTGCGGGAGAGCACGTTGGTCAACCACGACCGGATCGCCGACCTCGGGTCCCTGCACACGGCGGTGGCCGAGGCCTGCGAGCTGGCCGCGCCGCTGATCGCCGCCGGCACCCGACCGACGCCCGGCCCGGCCCTGGACCGCTTCGTCGCGGCCCACGCCACCGCGCTCGCCGCGCACGACAGCCCGCAGTTCCGTCGTGCGCTGAACAAGCGCACCGCCTTCGACCGGCACCCACGCATGCGCCGCTACTGGCACCTCGCGGGCGAACTCACCGCGAAACCCGTGGCACCCGGGATCGCCCACACGTGGCTACTCGATGCCTTGGACGGCTCGATCGGCTGACCACGTCCTGCCGTCTTAGGGTTGATGATCGACCCAGTTCCACGGGACGACGGGAAGCTTGCATGTCACGCACTCGCGCGGGCGTGGCCGGTCTTGTGCCACCCATCGGTCGCACGACGTGGCTGTTGCTCGCCCTGAACCTGTTGTCGTGCTTCGGTAGTGGCCTCACCAAGCCGTTCCTGATCGTCTACCTGCACGAGGCGCGGGGAATCGGGCTGGGCACCGCCGGGTTGCTGCTGAGCTCGATCGGCTTCGCCGGCGTGGTGGCGATGCCGCTGGCGGGCGTCCTCATCGATCGCATTGGCCCGGTCCGGGCGTTCGCCGCCGGACAGGTTCTCGGGGGAGTGGGCACGGCCTGGTTCGTGCTCGCCGCCACACCCGGGATGGCGCTGGTCGCCTGCCTGCTGCTGGGGGCGTCGGGTGGGATCACGACCAACGGGTTGTCCACCCTGCTCGCCGTGGTGGTGCCGGTGGAGCAGCGTGGTGCCGCGTTCGGCTTGGGCTACACCACGTACAACCTCGGCACCGGTGTCGGTGCGGTGGCGGCCGGGTTCGTGATCTCGTTCGGTTCGACCACCGCCTACACGACGGTGTTCCTTGTGGACGGTGCGTCGTTCTTGGTGTTCGCGGTGGCTCTGCTGGCACTGGAACGGCGCGTGCCGGCTCATCGTCGTGCGACCGGTCGTCACGACATCGGCTACCGCGTGGTTCTCGCTGATCGTGCGTTGCTGGCGGCGTTCCTGCTGAACACCTTGTTCTGGGCGGTGGCGTTGAGCCAGACCACGGTCGCATTCCCGGCGTGGGCCACCGGACCGGCCGGGGTGTCCACGGCGGTGGTGGGGGTCGCGTTCGCTGTCAACACGGCCGTGCTCGCGCTGAGCCAACTGCTCGTCATCAGGCGCAGCAAGGGATACCGGCGGACCAGCCTGGCCGCGGTCGCCGGTCTGCTGTTCGCGACGGCCTGGCTGCTGATGGTGCCCGCGACCGGTGGTGTCCTGCTGGTGTTCGCGATGGCGGTGTTCGCCCTCGGGGAGGCCGCGCTCGCTCCGACCCTGCCTGCCCTGATCAACGACCTGGCGGACGCCGATCTTCGCGGCCGCTACAACGCCGTGTTCAACCTGTCGTCCCAGGTCGGTCAGATCGTCGGCCCCGCCGTGGCCGGCTGGCTGCTCGGCGGCGGCAACGGCGTACTGCTGCTCGCGACGCTAGCTGGTACTTGCCTTGTCGCATCGGCGGCCTGTCTGGCGGCGCGCCGGGTGATCCCGCCCGGCGCCGACCGGACAGCCGACCAGGCCGCCGACTGATCCAGGATTCGATTCAGCCCGCCTGCCGGGCGTGTTTCGTGGCGAAGGCGAGCAGGAATTCGGCGGTGCGCGGCGGGTCTTCGAGGTTGGGGGAGTGGCCGAGGCCGGGCAGCATCTCCACGACCACCCCCGGGACGACCTTGTAGTCCGCCGCCGAGGATGGGCGCCAGCGCTGGTCTTCGGCACCGAAGAGCACCAGCAACGGCTTGCCTTGCAGCGCCAGGCGGGCCGGGAGCGGCTGCTCGTCCAGGTATGCGCGCAGGGCCTGCGAAGTGGCGCCGAAGACGGTGAAGTCGATGTCGCGGAACTGGTCGACGTAGTCCTTCGGGATCGCGAAGCCGGGGCGGAAGCCGTCGCGCATCGCCTCGCGGATCTCGTCGTCGGTGAGGTCGGCCCACGACGCCACCCGCAGCTGGACCTCCTTCGCGTAGTAGGACGCCATGTGCGGGCCGGTGTTGATGAGCGCGACCGCGGTCACGAGGTCCGGTCGTTGCTCGGTGAGGGCGGTGGCGACCAGCCCGCCGCTGGAGTGGCCGACGACGACGGCGTGCTCGATGCCCAACCGATCCAACACCGCGGCCACCCGGCGAGCCTGGTCCTCGACCGCGTAGCTGGCGCCCGTCGGCTTGGCCGAACGACCGCAGCCGAGCAGGTCGATCCGTACCACGCGGCGGGACTCGGTGAGCAGTGGGAGCAATGGCTCCCACGACCGGCCCGAAGCGGCGGTGCCGTGGATGAGCAGGAGGACAGGTGCGTCGCGGGGGCCGTCGTGGTCGAGGTGGAGGGCGCCGTCGTCGAGGGAGATGGTGGTCATGGGGGCACTGTCGCGCTCGGCGGGCCCGCGGGGCTTGGACAAATGTCCGTAGGCTGGTGGCGTGGAAACGGCGTTGTGGGACATCGCGTGCCCGCGGGCACCGTTCACCGTGCCGGGGGTCACCATGGCCGGGTTCCGCGACCGGGGTGTGACTCCGCCGGGTCTGCGCCTGATCCCGCACCCCGCCGTGACCCTGCTCCTGGTGTTCGACGGGGTGATCGCCGCCGAGGACGCGGCCGGGCGACGGCACGAGGGCAGCTTCGCCGTCGGGCCGGGGTTCGGTGAGGTGCTCCGGGCGGTGAAGGTGGACGCCATGGAATGCCTGCAAATCCGTCTGTCCCCTGTGGTCGCTTCGGCGGTCCTCGGCCCGGACACCGACCTGAACGCCGTCGTCGGGCTGGATGCCCTGTGGGGCCGGGAATCGGCGCGGTTGAGCGAACAGCTGGGTGCACAGCCGTCCTGGGCCGACCGCTTCGCGCTGGCCGACGCGTGGCTTGCGCGGCGGTGGGCGGCCGCGCGACGGGTGGACCCGGAGGTCGCTTGGACCTGGCGGCAGATCGCCGCCAGTCGTGGAACCGCGCGGATCGAGCACCTGGCCGGCGCACTCGGGTGGAGCCGCAAGCGGCTGTGGGCGCGCTTCCAAGGCCAGCTGGGCATGGCGCCCAAGCGGGCCGCGAAGCTGGTCCGCTTCGACCACGCGGTGCACCGCCTGGTCGCGGGCCAGGACGCCGCCGCGGTCGCGGCCGACGGCGGCTACACCGACCAGTCCCACCTGCACCGCGACGTCAAGGCGTTCACCGGCCTGACACCGGCGACCGTGGTCGACGAGCCGTTCCTCGCCATCGACGACATCGCCTGGGGCTGGCCGGGCCGACGTCGCTGAGTGGTCAGCAGTGACGGATCTTGTAGGCCAGTGCCGCATTTCGGCTGTTCTGCCGGCGGTGAACCCGGGCCCGACCGTGCTCGATGGTCACTACGGTCGAGTCTCATGAGGACGATTACGACGCGCACAGTCGAGTATCCGGCCGACGGTCTGACGATGATCGGGCACCTCGCGCTCCCGGCCGGTGTCGACCGCCGGCCCGCGGTGTTGGTCGGACCAGAGGGCATGGGGCTCAGCGACGTCGAGCGCCGCCGCGCCGATGCCCTGGCCGACTTGGGATACGTGGCGCTGGCCTTCGACCTCCACGGCGGGCGCTATTTGGGCGACCCGGAGGAGATGCTGGCCCGTTGCCTGCCGCTGCTCGCTGATCCCGACCGGATGCGGGGCATCGGCCATGCGGCGCTGGACGCGTTGCGCGCCGAACCGCGGACCGACCCCGACCGCATCGCCGCCATCGGTTACGGCACCGGGGGCGCCATCGGGCTGGAACTCGGGCGCGACGGTGTCGACCTGCGCGCGATCGGGACGGTGAACGCGGTGACCACGGGCCGGCCAGGCGAGGCGGCGCGCATCCGCTGCCCGGTGTGGGCCGGGGTCGGGTCGGAAGACCCGATCATGCCGCCCGCGCAACGAGACGCGTTCACCGCGGAGATGCAGGCCGCGGGCGTCGACTGGCGCCTCGTGGTCTACGGCGGCGCCTTGCACGCCTTCCACCACCCGCCGGTCGACCACCCCACCGTCCCCGGCGTCGGCTACCACCCACAGCACGCGCAGCGAGCCTGGCGCGATGTCGTCGACCTGCTTTCCGAGTGCCTGCCCGTGCCGGAGCCGACCACTAAGTTGGTTGGATGACCGAGTTCGACATCCCGGATCGTGCGATCCTCGCGGCACGCCAGAAAGTGGTCCTCGACCACTTCCGTGACGAGGTCGCCCAGGACTGGGACGCCACCTTGTCCACGTTCCCGCACCCGCACTACGAGCTGATCCCGACCATGACCGTGCACGACGGCGGGACGGACGTGCGCGGCTACTACCGCGACACCAGGGTCGCGTTCCCCGACCAGCACCACGAGCTGATCTCGTTGCGGCACAGCGGGGACGCGGTCGTCGTCGAGTTCTGGCTGCTGGGCACGCACCGCGGCCCGCTGGGCAAGCTGCCGCCGACCGGCTCGTCGTTCCGCGTGCGCATGACGGCGTTCTTCATCTTCGACGCGGACGAAACCCTGGTGTGCGAACGGGTCTACTTCGATTCGCTGTCGTTGCTCAAGCAGCTCATCGGTGGCGTGGACAAGAAGAACCCGAGGAACTGGCCGTTGCTGGTGAAGTTCGTCCGAGGCTTGCTCGCCGTGTCCGGGGAACCGCCGGATCGCCGCCTGCTCGACACCGCGGAGCCGAAACTGGCGTCGGGCTGACATGGAGATCGTGGAGTTCGACCCATTCACGGCAGCCGAGAAGGATCTCCGCGAGATTTTCGACGTGGCCTCGGCGGCGCACGCGGTGGATCTCCCCGACCTGCCGCCGGTGACCTTCGAGGCGGTGATCGGCGGCCTGCGCACCCCGCAGCCGAACCTGGCCCCGGCACGCCGGTGGTTCGCGCGCCGCGACGGGCGGATCGTGGCGCTCGCCAGCCTGTTCCTCCCACCCGCGGAGAACAGCGCCCTCAGCTTGGTCAAGCTGCTCGTCCACCCGGACGTTCGCCGCCACGGCGTCGGGACGGCGGTGTTCCACAGGATCTCCCCGGCCTTGCGGGACGAGGGCCGGACGGTGGTGGAGGCCTGGAACGTGCGCAAGGGCAGCCCGGGGGAGCGGTTCGGCAGCGCGCTCGGCTTCCGGGTGGTGTGCTCGACGCTCTTCCAAGTCTTGTCGCTCGACGGCCTCGGCCCGGTTCCGGATGTGCCGCCCGCCAAGGGATATCGCCTGCGGTCCTGGAGCCGGTCCGCGCCGGACGACCTCGTGGACTCCTACGCCTCGGCACGCCAGGCGATCGCCGATTCGCCGTTCGGGCAGTCGGCGTTCCGGTTCCCCGACTGGAACGCGCGTCGGGTCCGCGCGGACGAGGAAGATCGCCGTCGGACCAACATCGAGCAGCGGATCGTCGCCGCGGTGCACGAGGAATCCGGCGTCGTCGCGGGCTTCACGGAGCTGAACCTGCCCGCGCACCACCAGGACGTGGCCTTCCAGGGCGACACCGCCGTCCTCGCCGAGCACCGCGGCCACGGGCTCGGATACTGCCTGAAAACGAGCATGCTGCGCTGGCTGCGTGCCGAACACCCCGGCCACCAGCAGGTGTACACCTCGACGGCGTCGGCCAACGCGCACATGGCGGGCATCAACCACCGCCTCGGCTTCCGCGACTTCCAGGAAACGCTGGTGCTCGCCCAGGACGTCGCATTTTGCGACACCTCGCGAGCTTGACAGTGCCTAGAGTCGAAGCCACCTCGCGGTCGAAGGAGAGGGCGATGGAAGCGTTCAAGCTGTTCATCCACGGCAAGTCCGTGGACGCCCGCTCGGGCCGCACCTTCGAGTCGCAGAACCCGTACACCGGTCAGGCGTGGGCGACGCTGGCCGACGGCGGACCGGAGGACGTCGACGACGCGGTCGCGTCGGCACGCTCGGCCTTCGACGGGGACTGGGGAGCGCGCACCGGTTTCGAGCGGGCGGCGATCATGCGCAGGTGCGCCGAGGCGATCACCGCGAACGCCGAACGGCTGGCCCGGCTCGAGGTCAACGACTCCGGCAAGCTGCTGCGGGAGATGCTCGGACAGCTCACCGTGCTGCCGCAGTGGTTCCACTACTTCTCCGGCCTGGCCGACAAAATCGAGGGGCGCACGGTCCCGCCGGTCAACCCGAGCTACTTCGGCTACACGACCCGCGAGCCGGTCGGTGTCGTCGGCGCGATCACGCCGTGGAACTCGCCGCTGTTGTTGCTGACCTGGAAGCTCGCGCCCGCGCTGGCCGCGGGGTGCACGCTGGTCGCGAAGCCGTCGGAGCACGCGCCCGCGTCCACGGTCGCCTTCGCCGAGGTGCTGCACGAAGCCGGGCTCCCGGCCGGGGTCTTCAACGTCGTCACGGGCTGGGAACGCACGACCGGCGAGGCCCTGGCCAAGCACCCCGGCATCGACAAGGTGGCCTTCACGGGCTCCTCGGCGACGGGGGCGAAGGTCGCGCAGGCCGCCGTCGCCAACTTGACCCGCGTGTCGCTCGAACTCGGGGGCAAGAGCCCGCAGGTGGTCTTCCCGGACGCCGACCTCGACGCCGCCGCCAACGGCCTCGTGGCGGGCGTCTTCGCCGCGACCGGCCAGACGTGCATGGCCGGCTCGCGCCTGATCGTGCACGCGGACGTGCACGACGCGCTCGTCGAGAAGGTCGTGGCCCGCGCCGACGCGATCAGGCTCGGCGACCCGACCGACGAGGCCACCGAGATGGGACCGGTCGCCAACCAGCCGCAGTACGAGAAGGTGCTCGGCTACCTGCGGGGCGCGGCCGCCGAAGGGGCGACGTTCGCCTGCGGCGGCGAACCCGACGCCCAGCATGGCGGCCTGTTCGTCAAGCCCACGGTCGTCACGAACGTGACGCCGGCGAACACGATCGTCCGAGAGGAGGTCTTCGGTCCGGTGCTCGCCGTGTACCCGTTCCGCGACGAGGACGAGGCGCTGAAACTGGCCAACGACACCCCGTACGGCCTGGCCGGTGCCGTCTGGACCAAGGACGTGCACCGCGCCCACCGGGTCGCGGCCCGGCTGCGGGCCGGCACGGTGTGGATCAACGCCTACCGCGTGGTCGCCCCGAACATGCCGTTCGGCGGGTTCGGCGCCAGCGGGATGGGCCGCGAGAACGGGATCGACGCGCTGCACGAGTACACCGAGAACAAGTCGGTGTTCGTCGAGCTGACCGGTGGCACCCGGGACCCGTTCCAGCTCGGCTGACCGACCCGAACGTGACTAGCATCACAGTCATGGACTACGAACCCGTCGTCGTGACCTTCACGACGGACAGCAGGCAGTTGGCCGACGTGCTGGCGGCCGAGGTCGCCGAAACCGAGTTCACGTGCTGCGCGCACATCGAAGGCCCCATCCGGCGGGTGCACCGCTGGCACGGGCGCCAGCACGCCAGCGAGCAGTGGCGGATCGAGGTGGAGGCCACGGCCGAGCACTCGGGTGCCCTGGTGGAGCACATCACCAGCCACCACGGCCACGAAGTGCACGACCTGGTGGTCACCGAGAGCATCGCGCACCTCGCCGAGGCCGACGAGAGCGGCTGATTCGCGGGATCACGGTGCTTGCGGGGCGGCTTCCGCCGGTCCCGCGTCCTGACCTTGCCATCGCCCCGGCGGCGCAAGCTTTTCCCGACGCCGCAACGGAGGCAGGCCGCGAGATGCGCTGATCTGGCTGAGCAGCAGGCCGCCGAGGACGAGCGCGAGGCCGCCTATCTGGCGCAAGGTCAGCGACTCGCCGGCCAGCCCGGCGCCCAGCAGCACGCCGGTCACGGGGTTGAGCAGCCCGACGAGCCCGACCGTGCCCGCGGGGAGGTGGCGCAGACCAGTGAACCAGGCGACGAACGCCAGCGCGGTGGCCACCACGACCACGTAGCCGAACCCGAGCAGGTTCTTGGCGTCCAGAGCGGGCGGTGCACCCTCGACGGCGACGGCCACCGGCAGGAGAACGAGGCCACCGGCGAGCAGCTGCCAGGAGGTCGACGCGATCAGGTCGACGCCGCCGCCCCACCGTTTGGCGAGCACGTAGCCCAAGGACGACAGGGCCAGCGCGGCGACCGACGCCAACAGCCCGGCAGGATTCACCGTGGTCTGACCGGAAAGCATCATCAGACCGACCCCGACGATGCCGAGAACGGCGCCACCCAACGGAAGCAGCCGTGGCCGTTCCGAAGCCAGCGCCCACGCCATGAGCATGAGCGCGACCGGTGACAGCGCCATCACCACGGACGCGATGCTGGTGGGCAGCAGCTGGGCGGCCAGGTAGATCAGCGCGAAGAACGCGCCGACGTTCAACACGCCCAGGACCAGAGCCTTCCACCACCAGTCGCGCTTCGGCAGCTGCCTGCGGACGGCGAGCAGCAGCAGACCGGCGGGCACCGCGCGCAGGGCGCCGCCGTAGAGGGCGTGGCCGGCCGGCAGGAACTCGCGGGTGACGTAGTAGTTCGTGCCCCAGGCGATCGGGGCGATCGCGGTGATCAGTGTCCACCGCAGACCAGCTTCCATGGAAGCTACTATAGCTTCCTGGGAAGGTATATGGTGGGGCCATGGACCACGTGGCACGCATCCAGGCCGAATGGGCCCGCGAGCGGCCGGACCTCGATGTGGCGCCGCAGGGCGTGATCGGGCGGTTGCACCGGATCGGCACGCTGCTGACGGAGCAGTTGTGCCTGGTGTACAGCCGGTACGGGCTCAGCGAGGGCGAGTTCGACGTGCTGGCCGCGCTGCGCCGGGCCGGGCACCCGTACGAGCGGGCGCCGGGGGAGTTGGCGGCGTTCACCATGGTCACCACCGGCGGGATGACCAAGCGGATCGACCGGCTGGAGGCGGGCGGCCTCGTGACGCGGCGGCGCAGCGCCGGGGATGGCCGGGGCCGGGTGGTGGCGTTGACCCGGGCGGGCCGGGAATTGATCGATGCGGCGTTCACCGAGCACATGGCCAACGAGCGGCGGCTGCTCGATGCGTTGACCTCGGAGCAGGTCGGCGCGCTCGAGGGACTGTTGACCGCGTGGCTCGGGCGCTTGGAGTCATAGCGGCGGGGTATCTCGGCCGACAGTGATCGACTGGCGAAGCCGGCAAGACCAACCGCTCCAAACGACCGCCGCCCCGAGACCAAGCAAAGCATGGCCGCACTGGGTTCGGTTTTACACGGGGCACGGCGGCCGTACGCTGGTCCTTCGCGCTTGCCGGCCGCCGTGGGGTCCCCGTGTCAAACCGAACCCGCCCCTGAAATCCCGGACCACGGACCAAGCCGCACCAACCGAGTGATCACGCGTCGAGTCGTTTGGCCAGCCAGTCGCAGATCACGGTGGAGCTGTCCACGCCTTGCTCCGCCATGTTGTGCCCCGCACCGTCGATGCGGTGGTAGTCGACCTCCTTGCCGAGGCGGCGCAGTTCGGTGTGGAACGCGTCCACCGAGCCGATGTCGGCGCGGGTGTCGTTGGTGCCGTGGACAAGCAGCACCGGCGCGCGCACGGCATCCACATAGGACAGTGGGCTGGCCGCGGCGAGCCGGGCGTGGTCGGCCGCGTCGTCCGGGTCGCCGACCCAGTCGCGGGCCCGGCGTCGCCAGGTCGGCGGGAACGTCCGCACGTCGGCGACCAGGTCGGCCACCGCGCACTCGGCGGCCACGGCTCGCCAGTATTCCGGCAGCCGGGTCGCGCAGCTCAGCGACGCGAACCCGCCGTAGGACGCGCCATAGACCCCGATCCGGTCCGGGTCGATCCACGACACCGTGCCCAGGAACTCGGCCGCCGCTCGCAGGTCCACCAGGTCGCCGCCACCCCAGTCGCGGTAGACCTGCCGCTGGAACCGCAACCCGAACCCGGAGGAGCCGCGGATGTTGGGAGCCAGCACCGCCATGCCGGCGCCAACGAACTTGTCGACCATGTAGTCCGAGCTGGGCCGTGCTTGCGCTTCCGGGCCACCGTGCACGACGAGCACCGCCGGGAACGGTCCGTCGCCGGCGGGCCGGTAGAGCAGCCCGGACACGGTCGCCGGGGCGCCGAACCGGACGACCTCCGGGGGCGCGATCACCGGTTCCGGTTGCCGCCCAACGGGAGTGGCCGTGCCCTCGGGCAATCCCACCCGCCACAGCTGGGGTGGCATCCCAGGCCGGCCCAGCAGCACGACGGCTTCGCGGCCGGTCGCGTCGAGGCGGGGTGCGAACCCGAAGAGCCCGAGTTCCTCGGCCGCGACGCCGGGCGGCAGGCTCGTCACCTCGTGGGTCTCGCCGTCCGGCCCGCGGTGGCGCATCGCGCTGTAGCCGTCGTGGTTGACGAACCAGGCGAGCCTGCTGCCGTCGGCCGCGACCGCCGCGTAGTCGACGTCCCGGTCGGGGGCATCGAGCCAGTCCATCCGGCCGTCCGGGGTGAGCAGGGCGAGGCCGGTGAAGTCGCCGTCGCGGGTGGCGCAGAGGTAGATGCCCTCGGGCCGCCACGCCACCGGCTGGTACTTGCCGGGGCCGTCCCCGCCGACGAGCAGGCGAACCGCTCCGGTGTCCACATCGGATACATAAACCTGGTATTCGGTGTTCTGGTGCAGCCGGATGACCAGCAGCTGCCGCGAATCCGGGCTGAACACCGCCGGCAGGTAGCGGTCGGCGGGGACGTCCTCGCCCGCCCGCACGACGGTCCGCTCGGTGCCGGTGGTGAGGTCGCGCACGACCACGTCGAACACGTCGCTGACGCGGCCGTTGGTGGCGTAGGCCAGCAACCGCCCGTCCGGGCTGTACGGGCTGCTGCCCGCGGCATACGGGACACCGAGTTCGTGCCGCACGCCCGGCCGGACGCAAACCTCGTGCACCGCGCCGGTGTCGGGCTCGATCTCGTAGAGCTGGTTGTCCTCCCGCCCGTCCGGGTCGACGACCACCGCGAACCGGCTGCCGTCCGGGCGCCACACGCAGCGCTGCGCCGCGCCCTCGACCGGAAAACGCACGGCCGCTTCGGGATTGTCGAGCGGGAACACCCACGGCTGCGGCGTGCCCGACCCGTCACCGACCACGACGACGCGCCGCCCGTCCGGGCTGAGGTCGAAGCTGCCGATCCGGCCCGGCTTCACAACGCACCGCCGAGGGCCAGCTGCACGGCCGCGCAGCCGGTGATGCCGCGCAGGAAGCGGTCGAGCTCCATGTTCTCGTTGGGCGCGTGGTTGCGTTCGTCCACATTGGCCAGTGGGACGCCGTAGCAGGGGATGTCGAGCACCTCGCTGAACCCGGCGATCGGCAGGCTGCCGCCCAGCGCGGGCATCAGCAGCGGCTCCTCGCCGTGCCCCGCGGCCCAGCCGCGCAGGATCGCCGCGGTGTACGGCGTTTCGGGCAAGGTCCGCGACGGATCCATGGCCGCGCCGAAGGTCACCTCGATCGACGGGTCGTGCTTCCGCACATGCCGCTGGATTGCATCCCGCACCTGCTCGACCCGCTGCCCGCCCACCAGGCGCATGTCGCACTTGGCCACGGCGACGTTCGGGATGACCGTGCGGTGCTCACCGGCGTCCTCGCAGGTCAACGAGTTGATGGTGAAGGTCGGGCGGGTGAGGCGCTCGTAGTACGGCCGCGCGGCGGGCGGCTCCATCGCGTCGACGCCGATGCCGTGCAGGGCCGCCGCGACGTCGACCGGCAACGCGTGCAGGGCTTCGAGTTCGGCGCCGGTGAGCGGGTCGGCGGTGTCGACGCCCTCGATCAGGGTCGTGCCCTCGGCGTCGCGCATCGAGGCCAGCAACTGCACCAGCCGCCACGCCGGGTTGGGGGCGACGCCACCCCAGTTGCCCGAGTGCAGTGGCGCGTTGGCCCCGGTGGCGCGCAGTTGGAACGCGAGCACACCACGCACCCCGAGCACGACGGTCGCGCGCCCGGACTCGTGCACCGGCCCGTCGCTCCACACCGCCAGATCGGGCTTCGCGCCGGCGAAGCGCTGCTGGACCGCGGCGGGCAGGTTCGGGCTGCCGATCTCCTCCTCGCCGTCGAGCAGCACGGTGACCCGGCACGGCAGCGACCCGGTGACCTCGCGCAGCGCACGCAACCCGAGGAGCTGGGCGAGGTGCTGGCCCTTGTTGTCGCCGGTGCCGCGCCCGAACATCCGGCCGTCGCGCACCGTCGGCTCGAACGGCGGCGACGCCCACTCCTCCAGCGGGCCGGGTGGCTGCACGTCGTAGTGCCCGTAGATCAACACGTGCGGCGCGCCGGGCGGCCCGTCCGCGGTGCCGAACACCACGGGCCGACCGGGGTTGTCGGCGATCGACGGGGTGAGACCGCAGCTCTCGAGCAGGCCGGCGGCGTGCTCGGTCGCGGCCGGGAAGCCGGTCCCGTCGCTGCTCACGCTCGGCTGCCGGATCCAGTCCGCCCACAGATCCACCGCCTCGTCGCGGTGCGCGTCCACCCAGTCCGCCAGCTTGTCGAGCATGCCGTCCTCCAGTGATTTCAAAAAGTGCAATCGATCGCATCCGACCACATCCGCGCGCGCCGGTCAACGCCTCGCGGGCTACCCTCACCGCCATGCCGGCAGGGGAGCAGGTCGAACGCGAGGCGACGGTGGCGGACCTGAAGGCGCTGGCGCACCCGGTGCGCTGGCGCATCCTGCGGCTGTGCCTGGACGAGGCGCTGACCAACCAGCAACTCGCCACGCACCTGGGCTTGTCGCCGGCGACGACGCTGCGTCACGTGCGGGCCTTGCTGAAAGCGGACTTCCTGGCGGCCGAGCCGGTGCGTTCGGGCGCGAAGGGCGCGTTGGAGCGGCCGTACCGGGCGACCGGGCGCCAGTGGGGCCTCGCCGTCGCCGATCTGGCTGATCCCGAACTCGCGCAGCGGCTGGACCTCGCGGTGCTCGCCGCCCACCGCGACGAACTCCTGGCGGCCGGCCCGGACTCCGGCCGGGACCTCACCCGCGGCGTCCTGCGTCTCGGCCCGGCCGCGCAAGCTGAGCTCAGCAAGCGGCTGAAGGATCTGCTCGCCGAATTCGCCGACCGCGACGAGCCCGACGGCGAGCCGTTGAGCTACGTCTGGTCGCTGGTGGCCCGTCCGCCGCAAGGTCCCTAGTGCTCTGTCCATGAACGTTGGCCGGTTTGGTGACACGCCGGTCAGCGTTCGGGGTGGGTGATCGACTGGCGGTCAGGCTGGGTGGATG
>NZ_SNXZ01000016.1 GCF_004362825.1 Labedaea rhizosphaerae | reverse complement strand
GGGCTACCGACTCGGGCCGTCACCCCGGCTTCCGCCTAGTTCCTACCACAAGCCCCATCCAAGGGCCCGCACGGAAGAGGGTGCACTAGTGACCGTCTACGACGTCGCGCCCCGACTGCCCGATGTCGCCCGGTTGCGTGAACTGTGCCGGGCCTTGGCCGTGCTCGAAGTCGTGCTCGCCCCCGACAGCCGCGATCGCTACCACCAGTACGACCCCGCTTGGCGGCCGGGTGAGGAGGTGGCCATCGCACGCAACGGCGCAGGCGACGAGTACGCCATCGTGTTCACCGCCGCCGGTGTCTACGTGCGCGGCTTCGACCACGAGTCGCCGATGAGCCCCCACGCCACCGACGACGGCGAGCCGTGGCCCGGCGTGCTCGACTCCGTCCCGGAGGTGTTCCGGGCCCAGCTCGACGAGCCCGCCTTCGGCGACGGGTACGGAACGCCGCACGTGACGGTCTGCCTGTGGCGCGAGCCGCAGGACGATGCCTGGCGCCACGGCGTCATCGACTTTCCCGCCGGTGACTTCCCGGCCGGCGGCGACCAAGACGGTGCCGACTGGCTGTTCGGCCTGCTCACCGATGGCACCGCCGAGGCCGCCCGGGACTGGGCGCGGGACTACTACGAGCAGCCCGTGGACCTCGACGCCGTGCGCCACCTCTACGCCGGGCGCCCGCTGACCGACGAGGTGGTGACCGCGCTCAACCCCGCCACCACCCGCGCCGCGATCGCCGACGAGATCAGCCGGATCGGCTACCCGCTCGCCGCCCCCGCCTGACCCGCCCACGGCGGTAGCGTGCTTGGCATGAGCACGACCACCGGCCATGGACACGGGCACACCCACGACGGCATCAACTGGGCGGAGCGGCTCGGCCACCTGCAGGCCATCGACGCGCTCGACCGTGACACCCACGCCGACGTCGCGCAGCGGCTTGCCGCCGGGCTGCCCGAAGGCGCGACCGTGGTCGACATCGGGTCCGGGGCCGGAGGCATGAGCTCGGCTTTCGGCCGCGCGCTCGCCGCCGCCGGTGGGGGCACGGTGGTGCTCGTCGACGCTGTGCCCGCGCTGCTCGATGCGGCCACCGCGCACGTGCGGGCCGAGGCCCCCGCGGTCGAGGTCGTTTCCGTGCTCGCCGACGCGGCCGATCCGGCGTTGCCAGAGTTGGTGCCCGCGGGCGACCTGGTGTGGGCGTCCGGGGTGGTGCACCACCTTCCCGACCAGCAGCGCGGCGTGAACACCCTTGCCCGGATGGTGCGCCCGGGCGGTCGGCTCGCCCTGCGCGAAGGCGGCCTGGCGACCCAGTGCCTGCCCTGGGATGTCGGCATCGGGACGCCTGGGTTGCAGGGTCGCCTTCTCGCGGCTCGGGAGTCGTGGTTCGAGCGGATGCGAGCCGACATGCCGGATGTCGTCCGGTTGCCTGGCGGGTGGGGGCGTGCGCTGGCCGCGGCGGGGCTTGGCGACGTCACCTCATTGGGTTTTCTGGTGGACCATCCGGCGCCCGCGTCCGCCCCGGCGCGCGAGTCGGTCGTGAACTGGCTGACCTTCATGGCCGACATGGCAGGCGAGTGGCTCAGCGAGGAAGACCGAGCCACCGTCGCTCGCCTGATCGACCCCCACGACTCCGCGTTTGTCGGCAACAGCGACGACGTGTTCGTCCTCAGCGCGTCGACCGTCCACCACGGCACGCGGCCGGTACCGCCGGCGTAGCGTCTCGGGTGTGACGGAGACCTGTTCCCGCTGCAGCGCGAGCCGGGCCGACGATCCGCCGGTCCGCGCGCTGTCGTGGGTCATGGACAAGACCGACCGGGGACCGGTCTGGCTGTGCCCGGACTGCGCGCGCGATCACGTGCGGGACATCGAGGGCAAGCTGCCCGACGAGTACTGGTGACCGTCGGCAGTCAGGTCAGCCCAAGGGGCGGGCGTAGCGGATTTCGTCCGCTGTCATTCCATGTATCTCCTCGCTTTGCTCGGCACCGTCGGCCACCCAGCCGACGGTGGTGTAGAAGTCGCATGCGCGCGTGTTCGCGCGCAGCACCCACAAGGTGGCGGTGCGGAAACCGTTGGCCCGCAACGATTCCAGGGCCGCGTTGTTGAGTCGCCGACCGATCCCGGACCGCCAGTGCGCCGCCCTGACGTAGATCGCGTAGATCTGGCCCCGGTCCGGTGGGGCGTCCTCGTCGAGGGACGGGCCGCAGCTGACGAAGCCGGCGATCTCGCCGTCGAGGTCGGCCACCATCAAGGCACCGGTGGGCGCCAGGTTGGCGAGCCGGCTCGTCCAGTTGCGGTGGGATCGCTCAACCGACATGCCGTCGAGTTGCTCGGCGGGCAGGAGGCCGGCGTACGCCTTCTGCCACGTCCGAACCTGCACCTCGGCGATCCCCGCGGTATCGGCCTCGGTCGCCGGTCTGATCAGCGCCTCCATGGACCCAGGGTGCTCGCGGATGTGTTGGTGGGCAACCGAATTAGCGTGCGGACACCTCCCGCCGAGTGGTCAGGGCGCTGTGCAGGAACGCCGCGGTCAGCTGGCGGGACACCGCGTCCGGGTCGTCACGCAGGCGGGTGACGGGCGTGCGGACGACCGTCGTCCGGTGCTTGCTCAGCGGGTGCGGGTCCGCGCCGAGCGGGGTCGTGGGGTCGGTGATGACCCAGGCCAGCTTGGTCTCGGGCCACCACGCGTCGACCGTGACGGGTTCGCCGGTACCCGCCCGTATTCGGACGTCCCATTCGGGTTTGGGCAGCGGGGTGGTGCGCAGGACCCGGCGTGCCCGTGCGCGGATCAGCGAGCGGCGGTCGTTGGCCAGTTCGCCGAGCAGTGCCCTGGGCGCGGCGCTGCCACGCTGGTTGCAGACCGCCAGTTCGTCCCGCAACTGGTCGAACCCGCACAGGCCTGCCTTGACCGGGGCCTTGAGCAGTTCACGCAACCGGGCCGGGTCCTTCTCCGTGCGTGCGGCGTCCACTGTGGAGCGGACGATCGGGGCGAGAGCCAGCCCGCTGGCGTACTCGGGCGGCGGCAAGCGGGCCGTGCGTTCCACGATGACGTATCCGATGCCGGTCACCCGGCGCTCGCGGGGGATCAGCACGTGCACGCGACCGTCGTCGTCGACCGGCACGCCGTGTTCACGCATGGCGGCGACGCCGGTCGCGACCGCGTCCTCACCGGCATAGACGAGTGCGGCACGCAGCAACTGGCGTGGTGTCGGCGGTGCGGCCGACAACAAGATCACTCCGGGCAGCATGCGCTGCCACACACCGCCTGGGCGGCAACGGATCTGCGTCGTCCAGTGCGAGACGCCGGCGGTGGCGAGGTCGGCGGTGCGCACGATGCCGTCGGGCGCGTAGAGGTCGATGTCGATCGGGCTCGTGGTTGTCGTCATGCCTCGATCGTGCCGTGGAATCCGGCCTTGCCAAGCCACCCCCGGCAATCTGTGGACAACTCCGATCGCGAACGGAAGATTCAGTCGGCGAAGCCCGGCTGCCAGCGTTCGATGACCGAGCGCATCGGCACTTCCGCGTCGAGCTGGCAAAGGATTCCGGTCGTGCCGAGGGTGACCCGGTGCACCAACAGGTACTGCGGTGGCAGGTTCAACGACCGCCCGGTGCGGAAGTCTTTCCCGCGCAGGTCGCCGACCCGCTCCGCCTGCTGCTGCATCCACTTCCGGGTGAAGTGGAACTGTTGCGGCCCAGCGGGTTCCACGAACGGCATGAGGTAAGCCAGCACGTCTTCGGGGTCGATATGGGTGCCGTCGCGGACGAACCCTTCGGCACGCAGCAACTCGTAAAGATCTTCCGACCGCCCGTCCAGGGCGAGCCGGGTCATCACGCCGAGCGGCTTCGGCAAGCCGTCCGGCAGCTTCGCGACCGCGCCGAAGTCGATCACGCACATGCGCCCGTCGGCCAGCATCATGAAGTTGCCGGGATGGGGGTCGGCGTGCAGCAACCCGGCGCGCGCGGGCGCCGAGAAGTGGAACTCGGCCAGCCGCAGGCCCATCCGGTCGCGCTCCTCGCGGGTGCCCTCGCGGATGACCGAGGCGAGCGGGGTGCCGTCCACCCACTCGGTGATCATGACCTTCGGTGCGCTGGCGAGCACCTTGGGAACCAGGACGTGTTCGTCGCCCGCGAACGCCTTGGCAAACGCACGCTCGTTGTCGGCCTCGGCCCGGTAGTCGAGCTCCTCGGTCATCCGGTCGGTCAGCTCGGTCAGCAGCGGCTTGATCTCGGTGCCCGGCACGGCCGCCTGGAAGAGCTTGCTGAACCGCATGAGCTGGCGCAGGTCGGAGCGCAGCGCCTCGTCGGCGCCCGGGTACTGGATCTTGACGGCGACCTCGCGGCCGTCGTGCCACGTCGCGTGGTGCACCTGGCCGATGCTGGCCGCGGCCGCGGGCTGCTCGTCGAACTCGGCGAACCGGCTCCGCCAGCCGCTGCCCAGCTGCTCGTCGAGCATCCGCTGCATGGCCTTCGTGCTCATCGGGGGCGCGGCCGCCTGCAGCTTGGTGAGCGCTTCGCGGTAGGGCTCGGCGAGCTCGTCGGGCACGGCGGCCTCGAACACGCTCAACGCCTGGCCGAACTTCATCGCGCCGCCCTTGAGCTGGCCGAGCACGGCGAAGAGCTGCTCCGCGGTCTTGGCCGACATCTCGGCGCTGACCGCTTCCGCCGACTGGCCGGCCAAGCGCTTGCCCCACCCGCCGACGACGCGCCCGGCCACCCCGAGCGGCAGGCTGGCCAGCTTGGCCGTGCGTGCGGCGGTCTTGCGCGGCATGTCGGTCACTCGTGCGATTCTCCCGTCTCGACCGGTCCTGTGCAGCCGCTTTGGCCGACCCGGTCGACCACCCAGCGCCCGCGACCCGCTCGTTGTTACGGCTTGCGGGGGAAAGCGGGAGGTGAGGGCGCTGCTGAGGGCCGGGGAGCGACCGGGGATCAAGGGCTGTGGCGGTCGCCACCCGGGCCGGGCCGGTTTCGCTCAGGGCGTATCGGCCCGGTCCGCCGCCGCGCCGGGGACGGCGGACCGGACGGTCATCGATCCAGGTTCTCCTCGCGCAGGTGGGCACCGCACGGGCACGCCGGATGGGGTGGCCAGTCGCGGGCGAGGGTCGTCGACTCGAACGGGTCGAGCTCGATTGAGCCGTTCCACACCGGCGGCGGCGACTGCGGTGGCCGCCACGCCACGAAACGCAACGCCTGGGCGGCGGCCAGCGCGGCCACGGCCTGCGCACACGCCAGATCCGCCGGTCGCGTCTGGCCCGCCAACTGCGCCGCCACCGATGGCCAGCACGGGTCCAGCTCGGTGCGTCGCAGGTCCGCGCAGTGCAGGCAACTCGACCGGCCCGGCACGACCAGCGGCCCGACCACGCCGGTCCGCTCGTGCACGCGCACCAGCAGGTGCGGGACCTTCGCCCGGCTCAGCTTGGTGACCACATCGGGGCGTGGCACGGCCGAGTCGGCCAGCACGACCAGCGTCGGCCGGCGCAACGGCCTGGTCACCGCGCACGGCTCGACGCGTTCGATGGCCTCGCGCGCGGCCGTGCGCCGCGGCCGGCCGACGTCGGACTCCAGGTATCCGGTGCCGACGTCCTCCGGGACCACGACCCCGCCGGCGATCGGGTGGACCCGGCCGACTCCGGCCGCCGCGAGCAGGCAGGCCACGGCGATGGCCAGCCGGCCGTTGCCGTGCACCTCGATCGTCGCGTGCGCGCGCAGGTCGGGGACGTGCGCGCCGGTCAGGCCGTTCAGCACGCTCGACGTGACGTCGGCGGCCAGCCGGGCGGTGGGCCGGGGGTGGTCCGTGGCGTCTTCGACGAGGCCGCGCTTGTCCAGCTGGCGCAGCACTTTCGCCAGTTCGTCGTGCTCCTGCGGCTCGGGCGAGGTGCCGAGCAGGTCGGCCACCGTGTGAGCGCCGGTCAGCCGGTGCATCGCCCGCTCCACGGTCGGCGAGAGCCCGCTCAGCACGGTCGCGTGGTCGGGCTCGATGCCGATCTGGAGCTCACCCGTGCGTCTTCGCAGCACCGCGACCCCGGCGAGGACGCGGGGGCGCCTCGGCACCGGGAGTTCGGCTTGGGTGACGTCGCTGATCTCGGCAAACTCGGTCATGCCGCCAGGCTGGCAGCGCGCGAACCTCCCGTGCAACCAGTTGTCCACAGGCACCCAGTTATCCACAGCTGCAAGAGAACCCTGCCGAATTGTCGGCGGTTGGCTTTAACGTTGGGGTGTGGCCGAAGAAAGCGTCGAAGTCCGTCGCAGCAAGCGAAGGACACGCACCGTCACCGCGTACCGGGACGGCGACACCATCGTCGTCCTGATCCCGGCGAGGATGACCAAGAAGGAAGAGGCGCATTGGGTCGCCGAGATGCAGAGCAGGCTGCTCCGCAGCGAGACCAGGCGCCGCTCACCCGCGCGCGAGTCCGACGCGGCGCTGCTCGAGCGCTGCGGCGAACTCACCGCGCGGTACCTGCGTGGCGGCCCGTCGCCGCGCAGCATCCGGTGGGTGCCGCCCATGCGCACCCGATGGGCGTCCTGCACCCCCGTCGACCGGACCATCCGCGTCAGCGAACGGCTGCGCGACGTGCCCAGCTGGGTGCTCGACTACGTGATCGTGCACGAGCTCGCGCACCTGCAGGAGGCAGGCCACGGGCCCGAGTTCTGGGCGCTGGTGCGCAAGTACCCGCGCACCGATCGGGCCATCGGTTACCTGGAAGGACTCTCGGCGGCGGCGGGGTGGTCGATGGAAGAAGACTGAGCGGGTCAGCTCGACTTCTCGTCGGGTCCCTCGTCGCTCGCCGACCCACCGTCCTTCGGCGCGTCCTTCTCCTGCGCGTCCTTCTCCCGCGCCGCTCGCTCCCGCTCCTCGGTTTCCTGGAGCTGGGCCAGCGGGTCGTCGCTGAGCTGCGGCGTCGCGCCGAGCCGCTCGGCGAACTCCAGCGGATCGTCGAGGTCTTCCGCTGTGGGCATCAGGTCCGGGTGCGCCCACAGCCCGTCCCGGGCCTCGATGCCCTGCTGGTCGCCGACCAGCCGCCAGAGCGCCGCGGCCGCGCGCATCTTGCGCGGGCGCAGCTCGAGGCCGACGAGGGTGGCGAAGGTCTGCTCGGCGGGACCGCCGGAGGCACGGCGGCGGCGCAGCGTCTCGCGCAGCGCGTCGGCACCGGGCAGCCGGTCGGTCACGGCGTCGCCGACAACGACGTCGACCCAGCCCTCGACCAGCGCGAGCATGGTCTCCAGGCGGGTGAGCGCGGCCTTCTGCTCCGGGGTGGTCTGCGGTTCGAGCATGCCGGACTGCATGGCCTGCTCGAGGCTCTCGGGGTTCGTCGGGTCGATGCCCTGGGTGAGCTGCTGGAGCGCGTCGGTGTCGACCTTGATGCCGTGGGCGAACTCCTCGACGGTCGCGAGCAGCCGCTGCCGCAGCCACGGCACGTGGGCGAACAGCCGCTGGTGGGCGGCCTCGCGCGCGGCGAGGAACACCGTGACCTCGCTGGCGGGGCGCTCGAGGCCCTTGGTGAACTCCTCGACGTTGGCGGGCACCAACGCCGCGGTGTTCTCCGGGCCGAGCGGCAGGCCGATGTCGGTCGAGGTCAGCACCTCGCCGGCGAGCTGGCCGAGCGCGTTGCCCAGCTGCGAGCCGAAGGCCATGCCACCCATCTGGCCGACCATCGACAGCAGGGGGCCGGCGGCCTCCTTGGCCTCGGCAGGCAGGGCCTCCACCCATGCACCCGACACGCGCTTGGCGACCGGGTCGCACAGCCGGCGCCAGGTCGGCAGGGTCGAGTCGACCCAGTCGCGCGGGGTCCACGCCTTGGTGGTGGTCGCGCCCACGGGCAGGGTCGTCACCGGGTCGAGCCACATCTCGGCGAGGTGGACCGCGTCGGCGATCGCGCCGCCGGGGTCCGGGTCGCCGGTGAAGCCGGCGCCGCCGAGCTTCTGCACGGCGATCTGCTTGGCGATGTCGTAGTTGACCGGACCGCTCGACTCACCGGCCTGGCTCAGCATCTGGCCGAGCTGGCTGAGCATCTGGCCGAGCTGGCTGAACGCCTCGAAGGGGTTCTCCTGCCCGCCCGAGCCAGGGCCGCCGGGGTTGTCGCCCTGGCCGCCCTTGCGGCTGGAGTCGTCGGGGTCCGGCGGTCCGAAGCCGAACGGCGTGTCGCTCATGCCCCCACGGTACGCGGCGGCGCCACACCTGCGGACGGTGGTGATCACGCTGGTCGTACGCTGTTGCGTCGTGAGCGAGCGTGCGAGCGAACCGATGGCACCGCGAGCCGGTGGACGCCGGCCCCGAGCCGCTGCGAGGGGATGGGCGTGAGCACTCCCACACCGGCCGAGCAGCAGGAGCAGGACAAGCCGGCTGCTGCCGAACAGCAGCACGTCGCGGGCAGGCGGTTGAGCAGGCGCGGCTGGACGGTCCTGGTCAGCGGCGTGCTGGTGGTCGCGTTCCTGGTCGCCGGGTTCGTGGTGCCGGTGCCCTACGTGGCGATCGGCCCCGGGCCGACCTACGACACGCTCGGCTCGGTGCGAGACAAGACCGTCGTGCAGATCGACGGTCACGCCGTCGCGCCCACGCACGGCCAGCTGCGGATGACCACCGTGCAGGTGTCGAGCGACGTGACGCTCTTCGGCGCGATGGGGCTCTGGATCAGCGGGCGGTACGCGCTCGCCCCGCGCGAGGAGTACTTCCCGAACGGCGAGACCGAGGACCAGGTGTCCAAGGAAAACGTCAAGATGTTCCAGGACTCGCAGAGCAATGCCGAGGTCGCGGCCCTGCGCACGCTGCACTTCCCGATCAAGGTGCTGGCGGGCGAGATCGTCGCGGGCGCGCCCGCCGACAAGGCGATCGCGCCGGGTGATCAGTTGGTCGACGTCAACGGTCAGGTCATCCACCAGCAGGAAGACGTGCGCAAGGCGCTGACCGGCACCAAGCCCGGCCAGAAGATCGCGATGGTGATCAAGCACGGCGACGCGGCGCCGAAGACGGTGTCGATCACCCTCGGCACGCCGCCGGACGACCGCAAGGAGGGCTTCATCGGCCTGACCGCGGTCGACCGCGCCGACGTGAAGTTCAAGACCACCATCAACCTGGCCGACGTCGGCGGTCCCTCGGCCGGGCTGATCTTCGCGCTGGCCATCGTCGACCGGCTCTCCGGCGACGACCTCGCGAACGGTCAGACGATCGCGGGCACCGGCGAGATCGACGTGAAGGGCAACGTCTCACCGATCGGCGGGATCCCGTTCAAGATGGTCTCCGCTCGCGAGGACGGCGCGACCACCTTCCTCGTCCCGGCCGACAACTGTGCCGAGGCCAAGGAACGCGTGCCGGACGGCCTCCAGCTCATCCGGGTGGAGAACCTGCAGGGCGCGATCGACGCCTTGAAGAACCTCAAGGCGCACCGGCCGGTACCGGGCTGCTGAGGGCCGGGCTGCTGAGCGCTACCGCAGGGTCTGCAGCAGCGCACGGGTGAGGTTCGGCGCGAGCTCGGGGTGCTCGACGACCTCCTCCTCGACGTCCACACCGGACTCCCGCACCCGCAGCACGCACGCGGCCGAGCCGTCGCGCAGCACCGCGGCGACCAGCCGGGCCTCGCGCCGCAGCGGGTGCTCGGCGGCGACCCGGCGCAACACCTCGGTGTCCTCGGCCTCGTTGCTGCCGTCGGGCAGTTCGGCCTCCACGTCCGGTGGCAGCACGACGATCTCCTGGGCGAGCGCGCAGCCGTGCACGGCGGCCGGCCACTCGATGCCCGCCAGCGCGTCGGCGAGGTCCTCGCTGGGCAGCGGGTCCTGGGCGATCGGGGTCAGCGGGCTGGCCGGGTCGACCTGGCCAGCGAGCTCGGGCTGCTGGGCGAGCAGCTCCGCGGTGGGCACCAGCGCGAACAGCTGCGGAGGCTGGTCCCAGCCGCCCGAGGCCACGAAATCCTCCACTTCACGGGCGAGCGAAGGCAGGTGGGCGGGGTTCGGCGAAGTCGGCACGACCACCATCGTCGCATCCACGCGACACCCGCTCGACGGGTGCTGCGGGAACCATCCGGGACATCTCTACAGTTGACATATCGGAACGGTCCACCAGGTCCGGTCCGGCGGCGGTCGAGCACGGCGGGTGCGCGACGGCTGACAACCGTGTGTCGAACACCAGTTGGAGCGTGCCCTGTGGCCACTCGGCCCCCGATCGGCCTCCCGAAGCTGCCGCGGCGCGGCAAGATCTTGCTCAGCATCGTCGTCGGCCTGATCCTGATCTTGATCATCGGCGCGCGCCTGCTCGGCGCGTACGTCGACTGGTTGTGGTTCGGCGAGGTGGGCTTCCACTCGGTGTTCAGCACCATCCTGGTCACGCGGGTGGTGCTGTTCTTCGTGCTTGGGTTGCTCGTCGGCGGCGTGTTCGCGGTGAGCATCTGGGTCGCCTACCGCATGCGCCCGGTGTTCGTACCGGTCAGCGGCGCCGACGACCCGCTCGCCCGCTACCGCTCGACCGTCGTGCAGCGGGTCCGGCTGATCGGGATCGGCCTGCCGGTGCTCGTCGGTCTCATCGCCGGCTGGGCCGCGCAGTCCGACTGGCAGGTCGTGCAGTTGTTCCTGCACTCGACGTCGTTCGGCATCCAGGACCCCGAGTTCCACCTCGACGTCGGCTTCTACGCATTCAAGCTGCCGTTCTACACGTGGTTGATCGGCTGGCTCTTCGTCACCGTCGTCGTCGCGTTCTTCGGCGCGCTGATCACGCACTACCTCTTCGGCGGCATCCGGCTGGCGAACAAGGGCGGCCAGCTCGCCACCCCGGCCCGCGTGCAGTTGTCGGTGACCGCGGGCGTCTTCGTGCTGATCTACGCGGTCAGCTACTTCTTCGAACGCTACGAACTGCTCTCCGACGACCGGAACTCGCTGTTCACCGGCGCCACCTACACCGACCTCAACGCGGTGCTGCCCGCCAAGCTGATCCTGTTGTGCATCTCGGTGTTCTGCGCCATCGCGTTCTTCGCGGGCGCCTTCCTGCGCAACCTGCAGCTACCCGCGATCGCGACCGTCCTCCTGGTCCTGTCCAGCATCCTGATCGGCACCGCGTGGCCGCTGGTGCTGCAGCAGTTCTCGGTCAAGCCGAACGAGAGCGCCAAGGAGCAGATCCCGATCCAGCGCAACATGGACGCCACCCGCCAGGCGTTCGGGCTCGGCCCCGACAAGGTCGAGATCAAGGACTACCCGGGCACCTCCACCGCGGACCTCGACCAGCTGCAGAAGGACGCCGGCGCGAGCAACACCATCTCCAACGTGCGCCTGCTCGACCCGAACATCCTCGCCCCCACGTTCACCCAGCAGCAGGCCACCGACAACGTCTACGGCTTCCCGGCCAAGCTCGACGTCGACCGGTACACGGTGGACAACCAGCTGCGCGACTACGTCGTGGCCGCGCGCGAGATCAACACCGACAACCTCGCCGAGAACCAGCGGTCCTGGATCAACCGGCACGTCGTCTACACCCACGGCAACGGCTTCGTCGCCGCGGCGGCCAACACGGTCGACGAGGCACCCAGCCAGACGCCCGAGAGCCCCACGTCGAACACCACGGCCACGACCTCGACCCGCGGTGGCTACCCGATCTTCACCGTCAGCGACCTGAACTCCATGGACTCGGCCAAGGAGACCAAGAAGCCGCTGCCGATCCCGATCACCGAGCCGCGGGTCTACTACGGCGAGCTCGCCACCGACTACGCCATCGTCGGCGCGCCGCGCGAGTACGACGGCCAGAACCGGCCCGCCTACGAGTACACCGGCACCGGTGGTGTCCCGGTGGGCAGCCTGTTCAAGCGGCTGGTGTTCGCGGCCGACTTCACCGACCGCAACATCCTGTTCTCCGGGGAGATCAAGGACAACTCGCGGATCATGTACAACCGCGACCCCAAGACCAGGGTCAGCAAGGTCGCGCCGTGGCTGACGCTCGACAACGACCCGTACCCCGCGGTCGTCGGCGGGCGGATCCAGTGGATCGTCGACGGGTACACGACCCTGGAGAACTACCCGTACGCGCAGAAGACGCAGTTCGGCCAGGTCACCAGCGACTCGCTGAACAGCGGGCCGCGCCAGGAAGAGAACATCAGCTACATCCGCAACTCCGTGAAGGCCGTCGTCGACTCGTTCAACGGCAGCGTCACCCTCTACGCCGTCGACGAGACCGACCCGGTGCTCAAGGCGTGGGAGGGCGTGTTCCCGGGCACGGTGAAGCCGACGAGCGCCATCCCGCCGGAGCTCGCGACGCACTTCCGCTACCCGGAGGACCTGTTCAAGGTCCAGCGCGACCTGCTCGCCCGCTACCACGTCGGCAGCCCGCAGGAGTTCTTCTCCACGCAGACCTTCTGGGACGTGCCGCCGGACCCGACCGTCGAGGGCGGCAGCCCCACCGACATCAACGGGGAGAAGCAGCCGCCTTATTACGTGGTGGCGCAGACGCCGGAGCAGTCCAAGCCGACGTTCCAGGTGACGAGCGCGCTCACCAGCTTGAAGCGGCAGTTCCTCGCGTCCTGGGTCTCCGTGTCGTCCGACCCTGACGACTACGGGAAGATCAAGGTGTTGCGCCTACCGCAAGCCTCGTCCCAGGTGGACGGGCCGATCCAGGTGCAGAACAACTTCCAGGGCAGCTTCACCGCCGACCGGACGCTGCTGCAGAACCAGCAGTCGACGGTGAAGTTCGGCAACCTGCTGACGTTGCCGGTCGCCAACGGCCTGATCTACGTCGAGCCGATCTACATCCAGCAGAAGGCGGCGAACGCCTTCCCTCAGCTCGCCCGCGTGCTCGTCGCGTACGGCAAGAAGATCGGGTTCTCGACGACGCTCGGCGCGGCGCTCGACCAGGTCTTCGGACCGGGCGCCGACGAACTTGCCACCCAGCCGAGCGGGAGCACGCCACCGCCGAGCACCGGCACGTCGACGCCGCCGACCAGCACGACGCAACCGCCGAACACCCAGCCGGGCAGCGGCAACAGCGCCGAGATGCAAGCGGCGGCCAACGACATGGCGTCAGCCTTCCAGCGGCTCAAGGCGGCACAGGCCAAGAACGACTACGAAGGTGTGGCCAAGGCCTTCGCCGACCTTGACGCGGCGTCCAAGCGGTACGACGCGGCCAAGGGCAAGACCACGACCACCACGACCACGACGACCAAGCCGCCGCCGACCTCCGGCGGAGGCTGATCCGACCCCCGCGACACCCCGCGCCGGCGTACCTGTAAGCTGGTATCACCGACGCGGGGTGGAGCAGCTCGGTAGCTCGCTGGGCTCATAACCCAGAGGTCGCAGGTTCGAATCCTGTCCCCGCTACTCGTCCGGGCGGCCCCTGTCTGCAGATTGCGCAGACGGGGGCCGTTTCGCATTTGTATCTGGGGGGCGACCCCCAGACCCCCGAGCGGGGGCTCCGCCCCCCTGCCCCCGGCGCGTCGCCGCGGCGTAGCCGCGGCGCGAGCGCCGCGAGCTTGCGAGCGCCGCGTCCTTGGGGACCCGAGCTTGCGTGCGCCGCGTCCTTGGGGACCCGGGGTTGCGTGGGGGCGCGTCGAGCTGTGCGGAAGGCGGGCTTTGGCCTGGTGCTTCCGGCGGCGTGCGCTGCGGCGGTGCGAGCGTGCGAGTGCCGCGTCCCGTGGGACCCGGGGTTGACTCGATCTGTCTGGAGAACCCTCGGGTGGGTTCTGCCCTCTTGCCCTTGGCGGGTGCGGGGGAGCGGGTTGCGGGGCTGGGGCCTGGGGTTATGGGTGTCCACAGTGGTCTGGGGTATGCGGGTGCGAGGGCCCTTCCGGGGCGTGTAGACTGGTATTACCGACGCGGGGTGGAGCAGCTCGGTAGCTCGCTGGGCTCATAACCCAGAGGTCGCAGGTTCGAATCCTGTCCCCGCTACTCATCCGGGCAACCCCCGTCTGCGGAACACGCAGACGGGGGTTGCTTCATTTTCGTAGAGCTTGTCCCGAGCGCCAGTGGGGCATTTGGTGTTGTGGCAGCTTCGGCGTTGGGCTGTTGGGGTGTTTCTTGGGCGGGTTTCTGACGGATTATTCCGGCGTCCGTCCGTTCGGTGAGGCGCCCGCGGCGCGGGCGGTGGGCTTGGTGGGTTAGTGCCGTTGGTGCCTTTGGGGGACGGAAGTCCTTGTCTCACACGGAAGGCGGTAGGGCCCGTAACCCGTATGTCGCAACCGGACGGTCTCTCGAACACGATCAGCCACATTGGACAGATTTAGCGGCCACTGTGGACAGCCAACGCTCCGCGTGGCACGGTTGTGGGGTGTCTGATCTCAATGCCACTGCCGCCGCATTGCTCGGGCTGCTGCACGACGGTCCCCAAACCGGTGGGCAGCTCGTCGCCGCCGCTCGTGAGCGGTTCGGCTCGTTCTTCAGCGTGACCCGCAGCCAGGTCTACCGGGAGCTGCCCGCGCTCGCCGACTCCGGCCTCGTCCGGCTCGGCAAGCAAGGTGCCCGCTCCAGCCAGCAGTACGTGATCACCGCTGCCGGCAAGAAGGCCTTCAAGACCTGGCTCACCGGCGAGCCCGGCCCCGACCACCTGCGCAGCCCGCTGATCCTGCGCCTGGTGCACGCCGACACGCTCACCGCGAAGCAGCGGTCCGCGTTGATCGACTCCGCCAAGCAGGCCTACACCGCCGAGCACGACGCGGCCCGCGCCGCGGCCAAGAGCGCCGAAGGCCCCAACGCCAAGGCGATCGCCGAGTACGGGGTCGCCCGCGCGAAGGCCACGCTCAAGCTGCTCGACTCCATCTCCGGCAGCTGACAACCCCAGGCTGACCACCGGCACGTCCGGCATTCCGCGTAATCTTTGCCGGTGTGAACCCCGATGTGGCAGCAGACCTCAAGGACCTCTCCGCGACGCTCGGCAACGTCGAGGCGGTGATGGACCTCGATGGACTGCGCTCGACCATCGGCGAGTTGGAGACCCAGGCGACCAAGCCGGACCTCTGGGACGACCCGGAGAACGCGCAGAAGGTCACCAGCCAGCTCTCGCACAAGCAAGGTGAACTGCGCCGGATCGAGGAACTGCGGTCCCGCCTCGACGACCTGCCCGTGCTCTACGAGCTCGCCGAGGACGAAGGGGACGAGGGAAGCCTCGCGGAGGCGGACGCCGAGCGCGCCCGCCTCCGCACCGACATCGCCTCCATCGAGGTGCGCACGCTGCTCTCCGGCGAGTACGACGAGCGCGACGCGCTGGTGACCATCCGGTCCGAGGCGGGCGGCGTCGACGCCGCCGACTTCGCCGAGATGCTCATGCGCATGTACCTGCGCTGGGCCGAGCGCCACGGCTACCCGACCGAGGTCTACGACGTCTCCTACGCCGAAGAGGCGGGCATCAAGTCGGCCACCTTCAAGGTGAGCGCGCCGTACGCCTACGGCACGCTGTCCGTCGAGCAGGGCACCCACCGGCTCGTGCGCATCTCGCCGTTCGACAACCAGGGCCGCCGCCAGACCTCGTTCGCCGCGGTCGAGGTCGCGCCCGTGGTCGAGCAGACCGACCACGTCGTCATCGACGAGAAGGACCTGCGCGTCGACGTCTACCGCTCGTCCGGCCCCGGCGGGCAGGGCGTGAACACCACCGACTCCGCCGTCCGCCTGACCCACCTCCCGACCGGCATCGTGGTGTCGTGCCAGAACGAGCGCTCGCAGCTGCAGAACAAGGCGTCGGCCATGGCCGTGCTGCAGGCGAAGCTGCTCGAGCGGCGCCGCGAGGAGGAGCAGGCCGCGATGGACGCCCTCAAGGACACCTCCAGCGGGTCCTGGGGCAACCAGATGCGTTCCTACGTCCTGCACCCGTACCAGATGGTCAAGGACCTGCGGACCGAATTCGAGGTCGGCAACCCCTCGGCGGTGCTCGACGGCGACATCGACGGCTTCCTGGAGGCCGGCATCCGCTGGCGCAAGACTGCGTAGCCGTCTACCTGCGAAGAGTCATCAAGCCGGTACTGCAACGGGTCGATAACGGCCGCAGGTAGACTCGCGCCTCGTGATCCGGCTCGAACACGTTTCCAAGACCTACAAGTCCTCCGCACGCCCCGCGCTGGACAACGTCGACGTCGAGGTGGACAAGGGCGAGTTCGTGTTCCTCATCGGACCGTCCGGCTCGGGCAAGTCGACGTTCCTGCGCCTGTTGCTGCGCGAGGAGATCCCTTCGAAGGGCCGGGTCTACGTCGCGAACTTCGACGTGGCGCGGATGGCCCGGCGCCGCGTCCCGCGGCTGCGCCAGTCGATCGGCTGTGTGTTCCAGGACTTCCGGTTGCTGGCCAACAAGACGGTCGCCGAGAACGTCGCTTTCGCCCTGGAGGTGATCGGCAAGCCGCGGCCGACCATCAAGAAGGTCGTGCCCGAGGTGCTCGAGCTCGTCGGCCTCGACGGCAAGGCGAACCGGATGCCGAACGAGCTCTCCGGTGGTGAGCAGCAGCGCGTCGCGATCGCGCGCGCGTTCGTGAACCGGCCGCTGATGCTGCTCGCCGACGAGCCCACCGGAAACCTGGACCCCGACACCAGCCAGGACATCATGTTGTTGCTGGAGCGGATCAACCGCACGGGCACCACGGTCCTCATGGCGACGCACGACCACTCCATCGTGGACTCGATGCGCCGCCGGGTCGTCGAGCTCTCTCTCGGCCGGGTCATCCGTGACGACGCCCGCGGCGTCTACGGCGTAGGCCGCTGACCCGAACCCCACCGCCTCTTCCCCCGACTCCCGAGGACTCCCTGCCCCATGCGTGCCAGCTTCGTGATCAGCGAGGTCATCACCGGCCTGCGTCGCAACGTGACCATGACCGTCGCGATGATCCTGACCACCGCCATCTCGCTGGGCCTGCTCGGCGGCGGCCTGCTGGTCGTCCGCATGATCGACAAGATGTCGGTGATCTACAACGACAAGGTCGAGGTCACCGTCTACCTGACCAAGGACGTCAGCGCCGAGAACGACACCTTGGTCAACGGCAAGGCGGGCCCGGGCTGCAGCACGCAGGAGTGCACGGCGCTGCGCACCCAGCTGGAGAACGACCCGGCCGTCGAGTCGGTGGTCTTCGAGAGCCGGGCCCAGGCGTACAAGCGGTTCCAGGAGATCTTCGCCGCCCAGCCGGAGCTGCTGAAGCTGGCGCGCCAGGAGTCGCTGCCCGCGTCGTTCCAGGTGAAGACCAAGGACCCGAACCGCTCCGACGTCATCAAGCAGACCTACAGCGGCAAGCCCGGCGTGGACACCGTCGGCGACCAAGCCGACTTCCTCAAGCGGTTCTTCGGGCTGCTCAACGGCATCCGCAACGCGACGTTCGCGATCGCGTTGATCCAGGCCGTCGCCGCCCTGCTGCTGATCTCCAACACGATCCAGGTCTCGGCGTTCACGCGGCGAACAGAAGTCGGCATCATGCGCCTGGTGGGCGCGACGCGGTGGTACACCCAGCTGCCCTTCCTTCTGGAAGCGGTGGTCGCCGGCGTCGTCGGTGCCATCCTCGGCACGCTGGGGCTGTTCGGCGCCAAGGCGTGGTTCCTCGACAAGGTCCTGGCCGGCCCGATCTCCGCGGGAATCATGCCGCCGATCGATTCGTTGGACGTGATACTCGTGTCGCCGTGGCTGTTGCTGTCGGCCATCGTGATCTCGGCGTTCACCGGATACGTGACCCTGCGCCTGTACGTGCGGCACTAAGCATTTGCCCAGGTACGTAAGGTCAACACCATGGTGAAAGAACGCGGGCAGAAGGTGATCGCGTCGAACCGCAAGGCTCGGCACGACTACACCGTGCTCGACACCTACGAGGCGGGCGTGGTGCTGATGGGCACCGAGGTCAAGAGCCTGCGCGAGGGTCGGGCGTCGCTTGTGGACGCTTTCGCCACGGTCGACGACGGCGAGGTGTGGCTGCGCAACCTGCACATCCCCGAGTACGTGCAGGGCACGTGGACCAACCACACGCCGCGCCGCACCCGCAAGCTCTTGCTGCACCGCAAGGAGATCGAGCGGCTGATCGGCAAAACGAGGGAGAGCGGTCTGTCCCTCGTTCCGCTGTCGCTGTACTTCAAGGACGGCAAGGTGAAGGTCGAACTGGCGTTGGCGAAGGGCAAGAAGTCCTACGACAAGCGCCAGGACCTGGCCAAGCGTGATGCCCAGCGCGAGATCGCGCGGGCGGCCGGGCGGGCGGCCAAGCGCGGCCGCTGGTGAGCGGGCCGCTGACCGACGCCGACGTGGCGCCGTGGGTCGCCTCGCTCGGGCTGCCGCACCTGGTCGACCTGCACCTGCACTTCCTGCCCGACCGGATGCAGCAGAAGGTGTGGGCGTACTTCGACGAAGCCGCGGAGCACTACGGCACCCCGTGGCCGATCCAGTACCGGATGTCCGAAGAGGACAGACTGGACGTGCTGCGCAAACTGAACGTCGGCGTGTTCGCGCCGCTGGTCTACCCGCACAAGCCGGGCATGGGCGCGTGGCTGACCGAGTGGGTGCTGGACTTCGCCGCCCGCACGCCCGGCGCCGTCCCGACCGCCACGATCTACGCCGAGCCCGGCGTGACGAGCTACCTGGGCGCGGCCCTCGAAGCCGGTGCGCGGTGCGTGAAGGCCCACGTGCAGGTCGGCGGCTACGACCCGCGTGACCCGCTGCTCGACCAGGCGTGGGGCATGATCGCCGACGCCGGTGTGCCGGTCGTCATCCACTGCGGGCACGGTCCCGCTCCCGGCGAGTTCACCGGGCTCGACGTGTTCGAAGAGGTCCTGCGCAGGCACCCGGCGCTGACCGCGGTGCTCGCCCACGCCGGGATGCCGGAGATCGGCCTGGCGCTCGACCTGGCGCAGCGCTACCCGCGCCTGCACCTCGACACGACAATGGTGGGCGTCGCGTTCACCGCCGGCATGAGCCCGCTGCCGGACGACTGGCTGGACCGGCTGGCGGCCCTGCCAGACCGGATCGTCCTGGGCACGGACTTCCCGTCCATCCCGTACCCGTACGCCGAACAGCTCGCCGCGATCGCCGGCTGGGCGCAAGCCGACGACCGGCTCGGCGAGCCGTTCCTGCGTGCCGTCCTGCACGACAACCCGTCGCGCCTGCTCAGGCTGGGTACGTCCGGGTAGCGTCGAAGCGCTCGCGGTACTGCTCGTCGGCCCGGCGCAGCTGACCCCAGGTCGGCGCCAGCATCGCCTGCGCGAACCGCCCGTGCAGCTTGGCCGCGGCCCGGCTCAGGAACACCGTCGCCACCAGGACCAGCAGCCCGCCGATCGCCCACGGCAGGGCGTCGAGCGTCGAGTTCACCAGGATGACCGGGCCGTTGCCCTGGCCCCAGTCCAGCAGCGGTGCCTCGCCGTTGGGCAGGTACCGGAACCAGATCCACAGCGTGGTCAGGCCGAGGCCCACGGCCCACAGCGTCACGAACGAGATGAACCAGAAGAGGCCGATCGGGAACAGCAACACCAGGTAGACCATGTCACGCCAGGTGGCCGGGTCCTTCGCGCGGGCCTTCATGTCCTGCATGAACCCGCCGGGCAGCGGCCGGTACGGCTCGGCGATGAAGCGGTTGAGCAGCGTGCGGGCGCGTGCGCGCTCCAGGCGAGCGCCGCCGCGCCACATCATCATGCCGAGCATCGCGATGGGCAGACCGAGCCAGAACATCAGCAGCGGGACGCCCATGGAGAACACGGCGACCGTCATCGTGAACCAGAAGATGCCGAGCGGCAGCGTGGTGAGCAAGTACACGTTCGCGGCACCCACCGACGGCGTGCCCGCCGTCGTTTCCTCCACCGTTGTCATCGTCCCTCTCCCCACAACCGTCGTCATGCGTTCAGCATGCTCGCAGGCCGGCCCGGTCACGATGGGGCGAGGCACCGGATCGGGGTAGAGCTAGCCCTACCAATCGGGATGATCCAGGTTGGCGGAAGCGTTAGACTTGCAGAGACAGATCCCAACAAGGGGGTGAACGGTTTCGACTCTGGACGTTGAGTCAGGGGAAGCGTGCAGGTGCAGGCGGGATGACCACCTCAAGCGTCGCCCGCAAACCAATAAGCGCCAAGACTAACAGTCAGCGCGACTTCGCCCTCGCCGCCTGAGCGAGGCGAAGTCTGTCGGCCCAGGGGCGCCTCCGCCCTGGTCAGCCGGCATCAGCTAGGAGGCTCACCGCCAGACCCGGTCACGGGGGCTGGTAGGGACACTCACAGTGACTGGGCCCGTCACGTCGGCTTGTTCGCGTGACCGACGGGGCCGAGTAGAGGCATAGCGAACTGCGCACGGAGAAGTCCTGTCGAGACGACAGAGGACCCGGGTTCGATTCCCGGCACCTCCACTCGGAGCGCCCCTGTCCGCGGAAAGCGCGGACAGGGGCGTTTCGGCTTTTGTTGTGGGGGCCGAGCCCCCACACCCCCACGGTGCGAGCTCCTCTCGAACCAGCGCTGGGCACGTGAGTGGTGACCAGCGCAGTCGGCCAGCCGCCCACTGCAGCGGGAAGGCCGCGCCGCCGCGAGACCAAGCCGCCGCAGATGAGCGCCCCTGCGAGACCAGGCCGCACCCACACAAGGCCCACCAGCGAGGCCAAGCAAACGGGCCGGTGGTGGGTTCGGTTTTACACGGGGCACGGCGGCCGTACGCTGGTCGGCAAGCAAGGGCAGGCCTGCCTGCCCCTTGTTTCGCGCTTGCTGGCCGCCGTGGGGGTCCCCGTGTCAAACCGAACCCACCACTGAGATTCCGGACCAGAGATCAGCGCTTGCGGGTGTAGATCAGGGCCATTTCGCCAGTCTCGCCGACCTCTTGACGGGTCAAGGTCCAGTGAGTCGCGGGCAAGCCGTCCTCGAAGAGGCGGTCGCCGCCGCCCGTGATCACCGGCGTCACGATCAGGTACAGCTCGTCCACCAAATCCGCCGCCAGCAACGGCTTGGCGATCGACGGCGCCGTGTTGACCAGGATGTCGCCAGTCCCCGAAGCCTTGAGCTCGGCGATCACGGCCGCCGGGTCGCCCTCGACCACGTGGGAGTGGTCCCACGGCGCCTCGGTCAGCGTCCGGGAGAAGACGACCTTCTCCGCGTCCACCAACCACTTCGCATAACCGCGGTCGCGCGGGTCGGCGTTCTCGTCCTCGGCGACGGTGGACCAGTAGCCGACGAAGCCCAGGGCGTTGCCGCGGCCGAAGACGGCCGTCGTCGCACCGTCGTGGATGCGGCTCAGGTGGTTGCGGGCCACGTCGGTGACGGCGAACGGGATGATCGCGCCCATGTCTCCCGGACCGTCCGGGCCGTTGTAGTGGCCGTCGAGGGTGAGGCTGATGTTGACGCGGACGTTGCGGGTCATGGCTTTGCTCCCAATGCTCTCGTGAGGTTGTCGAGGACCTGGCCCCAGCCGGTTTCGATGCCGGCTACGTACTGGGCGGCGTCCATAGTGGATTCGGTGATGGTCATGTCGATGTGCAGGCGGGTGTCTTCGGTGAACGTGACGTCGTAGGTCGCGGTGAAGGCGTCCACGATCGACAGGTCGAACACCAGGCGTTCGGCCGGGATTGCCGTGTGGACGCGGCCTTCCGAGCGGTAGGTCCCCTCGGCGTCGCGGTAGGCCAGGACCGCGCGGCCGCCGGGCGACGGCTCGATCACGCACTCGGTCGTCGTCATCGACGGCGGGGCCCACCACGACGCCAGCAGGTTCGGGTCGGTCCAGTGCCGCCAGACGACCTCGCGCGGCGCGGGCAGCACCCGCTCGAACGAGAACGTGCGGCCGTCGGCCCAGTGGGCACGGTCGGCTGCGGCGGTCTCCGCTTCGATCGAAGCCTGGTAGCGGGCGATGACGTCGCGGTCACCGGCGTGCGCGTCGGTGCGCTCGATCAGGTCCCGCAACCGCCGTTCGAACTCCTTCAGCGGAGCGGAGTCCAACGCGTAGACGCGACGCTGGCCGAGAGGGGTGACGGTGACGAGGCCACTGCGCGCAAGCGTTTGCAGGTGCTTCGTGGTCTGCGGTTGACGCAGGCCGGTCAGCTCGGCCAGTTCCCCGACCGATCGTGGTCGCTCGGCCAGCAGCTCGACGATGCGCCAGCGGGCGCCGTCTCCGAGTGCTGATGCGATCTGCTCCATGCCGAGAAGTATTCAGCATGGAGAATATTCGTGTCAAGGAATACGTAGGAGAGATTCCGTGGCGGCGTCGGCCGGGAGGAACGCCTCCAGGCGCAGCTCGGCCACTGTGACGTCGACCGCGGTGGCGAACTGGGTCAACGTGGTGATCAAGGTGAGCCGGCCGCGCGCACTGTCGAGCTGCAGGGGAACGGCGAACCCGAGGTGGTCGGGGCCAGTCGGGCGCTCGGGCACCACGGCCGTCAGCTCGGCGATCAACTCGTCGGTGCGGGCGTTCGGGGTGCGGGCGGTCTGCGCACGCAACGCGTCCAGCACGTGCCACGCCCAGGCCGCGAAGTTGCCGATGCGGGGCGCGACGCCGCGCGGGTCCAGGAACACCCGCGGCACGCTCACCGGCGGCACGAGCAGCTCCGGCGCCACGCCCTCGGTGATCACGGCGAACGCGTCGTTGGCGGCCACGAGGTCGCCGTCGCGGTCCACCACGATCGCGGGGTACGGCTCGTGGCCGCGCAGGATCTGCTCCACCGCCGTGCGGACCGGCGCCATGGCCGGGTCGGCCCAGTCGGTTCGCGGGTACGCGGGCGCGTAGCCGGCCGAGAGCAGCAGGACGTTGCGTTCGCGCAGCGGCACCTCCAGCGACTCCGCGAGCCGGATGACCATGGCGCGGCCCGGCGTCGACCGGCCGCTTTCGATGAAGCTCACATGGCGTTGCGTGGTTCCCGCACGCAACGCGAGGTCGAGCTGGCTGACGCCACGACGCCGCCGCCATGACCGCAGATCGTCCGCAAAGGACCGAGTAGGCACCACTCCGTTGTAGCGCAGCCCGCCATTCCCGCCAGGGAATTGCCGGGCCACGCGCCGCGGAGCACCGTTCGGCCCATGGAACAGAACGAACTGGCCGACCGCTACCTCGCGGTGTGGAACGAGCCGGACGCCACCAAGCGGCGGGCGTCGGTGGAAGAGCTGTGGACCGCGGACGGGCTGCACATCGTGCAGCCGACCGAGGATGTGCTGAAGGAGGCGTCGGGTCTCGGATTCACGGTCACCTTCGAGGCGCAAGGGCACGAGGAGTTGGCGACCCGGATCCGGCTGGCTTACGAGGAGTTCGTGGCCGGTGGCGGGTGCACGTTCAAGCGGGTGGGAACGGCCATGCGGCTGCGTGACATGGTCAAGATCGACTGGGCGCTGGTCGACGCCGACGGGACCGCATCGGCCGCGGGCACCGGGGTCCTGCTGCTCGACGACACCGGCCGGATCCGGCGCGACTACCAGTTCATCGCATGAGCGAGCTGAGGTTCGGCTACCTGCTGCCGACGTTCGCCGACGTGCCGCTCGAGTCCCTTGTGGACCTTGGCGTGCGTGCGGAGCAGGCGGGCTTCGACTCGCTCTGGGTGCCGGACAGCCCGTTCGTCTACGGGCTGCCGGACCCGCTGGTGTTGCTCTCGGCACTCGCCGCGCGCACGGACCGGATCACCCTCGCGACCGGCGTGCTGCTCGCCGTGTTGCGCCGGCCTTTGCTCCTCGCGCACTCCCTCGCCACTCTGGACCGGCTCGCCGGTCGCCGATTGCTGGTGGGGCTCGGCGGCGGGTTCGGCGCACCCGAAACCGAACGGCAGTTCGCCGCCGCGGGCGTCGACTTCCGTGGTCGCGGTGCCCGGCTGACCGAGACGATCGAAACCATGCGCACGCTCTGGTCCGGCGCCCCGGTCGACGGCATCACGCTGTCGCCCGCACCCGAGACCAAGGGCGGCCCGCCGATCTGGCTCGCCGGCGCGAGCGCAGCCGCTCAGCGTCGGGTCGGCGAACTGGCCGACGGCTGGCTGCCCTACCCGCCGACGGTCGCGGGTTACGTGCAGGGCCGCGACCGGATCCGCGCCGCGGCAGAACACGTCGGCCGTGTGTCGCCGACTGGCGGGTTGTACCTCACGGTTGCGCTCGACCCATCCGTCGACGTGGCGCGGAAGAGGCTGCGGAGCACCGTCGAAGGCTGGTACGGGCGGCCGTTCGAGGTCGTGTCGTCGTTCCAGGCGATGTTCGCGGGCACGGAGGAGGGGTTCCGGGACTGGCTGGCGCCGTACCTCGCGGCGGGGGTCGAGCATGTGGTCGTGCGGGTGGCCGACGACGACCCGGCGCGCGGGCTCGACACCGCCGCCGCGCTGCTGTAAAACCGCTGGCCGGCCCGGCTGCACCGGCCCAAACTGACCCCATGGACGTGCCGAGCGGGTTCAGCGGCGTCGTGCGGGTCGACCGGGCCGGTGCGGTGATCCTGGCCGACGCCCACGGGCTCGCCAACCGGGCGTGGGGTGTGCCGAACACGGTGGCCACGCGGTTCGCGATGGCCAGTGGCAGCAAGGGTTTCACGGCCTTGGTGGTGGCCCGGCTGGTCGAGGACGGCGTGCTGCGCTGGGACACCAGAGCACGCACGCTCCTCGGCGGCGACCTGCCGCTGATCGACGACGAGGTGACCGTCGAGCAGTTGCTGGCGCACCGGTCGGGCATCGGCGACTACTTCGACGAGGACGCCGGCCTCGACATCAACGACTACGTGCTGCCGGTGTCGATGCACGAGCTCGCCGAGACCGAGCAGTTCCTCGCGGTGCTGGACGGGTTCCCGGCGAAGTTCGCGCCGTGGGAGCGGTTCGCGTACTGCAACGGCGGCTTCGTCGTGCTGGCGCTGCTGGCCGAGCGAGCCGCGACGAAGCCCTTCCACGAGCTCGTGCGGGACCTCGTCACCGAGCCCGCGGGCATGCACGACACGGCCTACCTGCGCTCGGACGAGCTGCCGGGCGGGGTCGCGCTCGGTTACCTGGATGGCTTGCGCACCAACGTGTTCCACCTGCCGGTGCGTGGCAGCGGCGACGGCGGCTGCTACACCACGGCCGCCGACATGGTGGCGTTCTGGCGGGCGTTGTTCGCCGGGGCGATCGTGCGCGAGGCGACCCTGGCGACGATGATCGAGCCGCGCAGCGACGTGCCTTCGGAGAAGCTCCGCTACGGCTTGGGTTTCTGGTTGGCGGGGACCGGGGACGCGGTGCTGCTGGAGGGCTACGACGCGGGGGTTTCGTTCCGCAGCAAGCACGACCCGACAAGCGACACGACGTACACGGTGCTCGCGAACACGTCGGAGGGGGCGTGGCCGGTCGTCCGCGAACTCGACGCGCTCGGTGCGCGGTGAGGTGGCCCAGGTGTCACCGCGCCGAGAGCCGAGCCCGCGCCTGTGGCGTGACCGGGGTGAAGAGGTTGACCAGGTTTCCGTCGGGGTCGCGCAACAGCAGGGACCGGTTGCCCCACGGCATGGTCGTGGGCTCTTGGACCACTTCCAGGTCGGCGAGCCGCTGGAACTCGGCGTCCACGTCGTCGACGAGGAACTCCAGGATCGCCGACTCGTTCGCCGCGGGAACGGCGGCGCCCGCGAACAACGCGGTCGTCGCGGTGGCGCCGATCGCCAGCGTGCAGGCCGGGCCGACCAACTCCGCGAACTGCGCGGTGGCCCAGCGGGCGGGGATGCCGGTGGCGCGCTCGTAGAACTCCACGAGGCGGGCGACGTCGTCGGTGATCACGCGGACGGAAACGAACTGCATGGGTTACTCCTCGTCGTTCGGATACACCGGCGACGGTAAGGCCGATACTGGACAGGATCCGCCCGGTATTGTTGGCTGTTTTCGTGACCCGTCCGACCGCTCGCGTGCTCGCGATGCTGGAACTCCTGCAACGCGGCGGCACCCGCACGGTCGCCGACCTCGCCACCCGGCTCGACGTCGACGAGCGCACCGTGCGCCGCTATGCCGACCACCTGCGCGACCTGGACATCCCGGTCCGGTCGGTGCGCGGGCGCCACGGTGGATACCGGCTCGCGCCCGGGTACCGGATGCCGCCGCTGATGCTCACCGACGAGGAAGCACTGGCGACGTTGCTGGGGCTGGTGGCCGGTCGCGTGAGCGCCGTGAGCACCCTGGGCGCCGAGAGCGCCGCCGCCAAGATCCGCCGGGTGTTGCCGGAGTCGTTGGGGCGCAAGCTCGACGCGGTGCTGGACGGCGCGGAGTTCACCGCTGCCCGGCGGGCGACGCCGACGGTCGAGGCCGCGGTGCTGCTGACCCTGGCCGAGGCCGCGCGAGACCGGCGACCGGTCGAGATCGCTTACACCGCAGGCCATGGCGGCGCCGGCCGGCGTGTGGTGCACCCGTACGGCGTCGTCGCGCACGCCGGTCGCTGGTACGTGACCGGCGCCGACTCCGCGAGCGGCGAGGTGCGCACGTTCCGCGGCGACCGGATCGCGGCGGCCGACCTGCGCGAGGGGACTTTCGAGGTCCCCGACGGCTTCGACCCGGTGCGGCGGGTCGTGACCGGGATGGCCGATGCGCCCTACCGCCACGAGGTCTCGGTGCGGATCCTGGCGAGTGTCGAGCAGGTGCGCACGCAACTGCCACCGACGGTCGCCGTGCTGTCGGAACTGGACGAAGGTTGGCAGCGGGCCGCCATCCGCGCACAGAACCTGGACTGGTTGCCGCCGGTGCTGGCCGCACTCGGCCGACCGTTCGTGGTGGAACGGCCGGCCGAGTTGCGGGTGTTGGTGCGGGAGTTCGCCGATCGGCTCCGGTCCTACGCCTCGGCGGGTGCGGCCGGCTGACCGCGCTTGACCGACTCCAGCAGCAACTGCGACACGTCGCGCACCGAGACGTCGAGGTTCTCGTCCTCGCTGGTCCGCTGCACCACGCCGTCGGTGATCATGACGCGGCAGAACGGGCAGCCGGTGACGATCGTGCCGGCCTCGGTGGCGATGGCCTCGTCGACGCGCTCGAGGTTGATGCGCTTGCCGATCTTCTCTTCCATCCACATGCGCGCACCGCCGGCACCGCAGCACAGGGCGCGGTCCGCGTGGCGCGGCATCTCGGTCAGCGTCGCACCGGCGGCCCCGACCAAGTCGCGCGGCGGTGTGTAGACCTTGTTGTGCCGGCCCAGGTAGCACGGGTCGTGGTAGGTGACCGGCGCACCGGCGCCCTCGGTGGGGGCCACGGGGACGAGCTTCTTCTCACGCACCAGCTTGTTCAGCAACTGCGTGTGGTGCACGACCTCGTAGTGCCCGTCCAGCTGCGGGTACTCGCGGCCCAGCGTGTTCATGCAGTGCGGGCAGGTGGTGACGATCTTGCGCTTGCTCGGCTCGCGGCCCTCGAAGACGGAATCCAGCGTCTCCTTGGTCTGCTGCGCCATCATCTGGAACAGGAACTCGTTGCCGGAGCGGCGGGCCGGGTCACCGGTGCAGCTCTCGCCGTCGCCGAGCACCACGTACTTCACGCCCGCGATGTGCAGCAGCTCCGCGGTCGCCTGCACCGTCTTCTTCGCGTTGTCGTCGAACGCGCCCGCGCAGCCGATCCAGTACACGTACTCGACGTCCTCGCCGAGTTCGCCGTCGAAGACCGGGACCTCGAAGTCCAGGCTCTTGGCCCAGTCCATCCGCTTGGACTGGTTCTCGCCCCACGGGTTGCCCTTGTTCTCCAGGTTGCGGAACAGGGTGCCGAGCTCGGTGGGGAACGACGTCTCCATCATCACCTGGTAGCGGCGCATGTCGACGATGTGGTCGACGTGCTCGATGTCCACCGGGCACTGCTCGACGCACGCGCCACACGTGGTGCACGACCACAGCACGTCGGGGTCGATCACGCCGCCCTCTTCGGCGGTGCCGACCAGCGGGCGCAACGCCTGTGCCTCACCCGATCCGGTGATCCGGTTGAAGCCGGACTCCGGCACGCCGTGGCCCTGGGCGCCGGCGGCGAGCTCCAGCACGTCGACGCCGCTCTCGTCGGGCATCGGGGTGCCGTCGATCAGGTACGGCGCCTTCGCGAACAGGTGGTCGCGCAGGTCCATGATCACGAGCTTGGGGGACAACGGCTTGCCGGTATTCCACGCCGGGCACTGCGACTGGCAGCGACCACACTCCGTGCAGGTCGCGAAGTCGAGCATGCCCTTCCAGGTGAAGTCCTCGATCTTGCCGCGACCGAACGTGTCGTCCTCGCCCGGATCCTCGAAGTCGACCGGCTTGCCGTTCGACTCCATCGGCAGCAGCGGGCCGAGGCCGTCGGGCAGCCGCTTGGTGCCGACGTTGATCGGCGCCACGAAGATGTGCAGGTGCTTGGAGTGCACGACGAGCACCAGGAAACCGACGATGACCCCGATGTTGGCCAGCAGGAACACCGTCTCCAGCACGGAGTTCACGCCCATCGGCAGCCCGGAGAAGGCGTGCCCGACGAGGTAGGAGGCGAACGCCCACGGGCTGTCGTCGAACGGGAAGTGCCCGGTGGCGAACTGGAAACCGCGGTAGAGCAGCAGGGTCACCATGACCGCCGCGATCATCGCGAGCACCAGCCACGCCGGGCCGGTGTGCGAGCCGTAGAACCGGGACGCGCGCTTGCGGCGCTCCGGGGCGTTGCGCACCCGGATGACGGTGAACGCGACCAGCGCGATCAGCACCGCGACTGTGAAGAAGTCCTCGAGGAACCCGAGCCACGGCTGGCGGCCGAACCACCAGAACGCGAAGTCGCGGTCGAAGAGCGCGCCCCACGCCTCGATGATCGTGAACGTCAGGATGAAGAAGCCCCACATGGTGAAGAAGTGGGCGATGCCCGGCACGGACCACTTGAGCAGTTTGCGCTGCCCCGGGACCTCCTTGGCCTCGGCGACCAGGCGCGCGGCCGGGTCGTCGATCCGGCCCGTGGCCGGCTGGCCGGACCGGATGAGCCGCTGCAGCCACCAGACCCGGCGGCCGGCGACGGCCAAACCGACAACGGTGATCGCCAGCCCGATGATCAGTCGTGCAAGCACAGGTCCTCCGCATCCCCGAGCACTCCGTGACCCGGAAGTATGCCCTACCGGCTAGTAACTAGTGCAGTAGCGCCGGGTGGCAATTGTGGCGTACCGCATCTTCCGGACTCGCCAATGCCTGCGGTAGACACCCCGTTCGGGTAGCGCACCGGGGTGCAGACCGAGGCGAAGGCATTGCCGCACACCGAACCGGGTCGTCGTCTCGAAGCGTTCGGTCGCCCAGCCGAGCCACGCCCGGCGGGCGGCGACGCCGTCCTCCGGCGATCGCGGGCGACAGGCCCGAAGCCGGTGGCAGAGCCGGTGCGAGAGGCGCAGGTTCGGCAGGCCCTCCGCGTCGGGTGGTGCGGTCGGGTCGTGGTCGACGAGGCCCCGGCCGGGGTGTGTGTCGGGTACGTCGAAGCGAATGGGCAGACCGCAGTGGCAGCACTGGAAGCACCGCTGTCCGGCGCGTGCCATCCAGGCCTCCCTCCAGTGGGTCGCGCCACAATGTGACGCGGGCCACGGTCGTGTCAAGTCGGCGCCGATGCCGCATGATCGGGCCCATGGCCGAGCGAACCGACCGAACAGGACAACCGCGGCGCACGCCGTTCCGCCGCGCGATGACCGCCCGCAACCCGGACGAGGAGCACCGCACGGCGACCACGCTCGAGTTGTTCTTCGACCTGTGTTTCGTGGTGGCGGTCTCGCTCGCGGCGACCCAGCTGCACCACGCGCTCGCCGAAGGGCACGCCGGACACGGGCTGGCCGGGTACCTGCCGGTGTTCTTCGCGATCTGGTGGGCGTGGATGAACTTCACCTGGTTCGCCTCGGCCTACGACACCGACGACCTGCCGTACCGGCTGACCACGCTGGTGCAGATCGCCGGCGTGCTGGTGCTGGCCGCGGGCGTGCCGAACGCGTTCGAGGGCGACTTCCGGGTGATCGTCGGCGCCTACATCGTGATGCGGCTGGCGATGGTCGGCCAGTGGCTGCGCGCGGCGCACGCCGATCCGCCGCGGCGGGCGTGCTCCTTGCGTTACGCCGCCGGGATCACCGTCGTGCAGGTGGCGTGGGTGGTGTGGTTGTGGCTGCCCGCGCCGATGGTGTTCTTCGTGTTGTTCGCGCTGGCGGAGATCGCGGTGCCGATCTGGGCGGAGCGCAAGTCGCCGACCAGGTGGCACGCCGAGCACATCGCCGAGCGGTACGGGCTCTTCACGTTGATCGTGCTCGGCGAGTCCGTGCTGGCGGCGACGACCGCGACCCAGTCGGCGTTCGGCGCCGGCCACGACGTGGCGAAGCTGCTGACCCTGTCGCTCGCCGGCCTCGTGATCGTGTTCTCGATGTGGTGGATGTACTTCGACCAGCCCTCGCCCCAGCAGCTGCTGAACTCGCTGCGGACCTCGATGGTGTGGGGCTACAGCCACTTGCTGGTGTTCGCCTCGGCCGCGGCGGTCGGCGCCGGGCTGCAGGTCGCGGTCGACTACGACACCGGCGAGGCGCACCCGCCGCAGCTGCTCGCCGGGTACGCCATCGCGATCCCGGTCGCGGTCTACGTGCTGATGGTGTGGGCGCTGCAGGTCCGCCCGACGCTGCCGATGCCGGTGAGCACGGCCTACCCGGTGACGGTGGTGCTCTTGCTGCTGACGCCGTTCACCGGGGCGCCGGTGCACGTGGCCGCGGTGTTGGTCGCGTTGCTGGTGGCCGTGACGGTGTTCGCGCGGGGCCGGGCGTTCTGACCGGCTAGCGCCGCCACCAGCGCTTCTTCGGCTCCACCATGCCGGGCGGCGCTGGGTCGGGTTGCGCTGTATCGAGTTGCGCTGGGTTGGTTTGCGCTGGGTTGGTTTGCGCTGGGTTGGTTTGCGCTGGGTTGGTTTGAGCTGGGGCGGGTTGCGGCGCCCGCTGGACCGGTGCGGTCTGGTTGCCGTCGAGCTGGGCCGCGGCGAGGTCGAGGAACTCGTCGACCTCGTCCATGTTGTAACCACGCTTGCCGATCGGCGGGTGGCTGAAGACGACCGCGCGCACCTGCGCTGCCGTCAACCGGGGGCTGTCGCCGCGCAACGTGGATTCAAGCAGGTCGAGAAACGTGTCGACCTCGTCCTCGTTGTAGCCGCGCTTGCCGATCGGGGGCTTGCTGAACAGCACGTCGTGGACGTCCTCGGGGGTGAGCATGAAGCCTCAATCCTGGAGCAACTCCTCGAGCCAGCCAGGGATGGCGGCCGGTCGCTCGGTCGGCCTGCTCGCGGCCGCGCCGATGACGACGCCCTCAGCTTCCTCCGGCTCGCCCGGATGCGCATCGGCAAGCAGGCACGTGATGTTGTCCTGGCCGCCGTAGTCGTTGGCCAGTTCGATCAGCCGGGCGATCGCCGCGTCCCGGTCGGCGACGGTGGCCAGCACTTCCTGCACCTCGGCGACCGGGACCATGTCGGTCAGCCCGTCGGAGCAGAGCAGGAACCGGTCGCCGTCCTGCACGGCGCCCACGGACACGTCGGCCTCGGCGGTGCTGCCGGTCTGCAGCGCGCGCACCAGCACCGACCGGCGCGGGTGGAACTCGGCTTCTTCCTCGGTCAGCTTGCCCTCGTCCAGCAGCGACTGCACGAGCGTGTGGTCGTGGGTGATCGCCCGGAACTCACCGGCGCGCAGCAGGTAGCCGCGTGAGTCGCCGACGTGCCCGATCGCCAGGCGGGTGCCATCGAAGAGCAGCGCGGTCAGCGTCGTGCCCATGCCGATCATGGTTGGGTCCTCGGCGGCGAGGTCGTCGATGCGCCTGCGGATCTCCGGGATCACGCCGGTCAGCGCCGCGGCCAGGTCGACCGAGGTGAGGTCGCCGTCGTGCTCGGCGGCGTGCTCGGCGAGCGAGGCATCGAGGTCGGCCAGCGCGCCCACCGCCGCGGCGCTGGCGACCTCGCCGTGCGCGTGCCCGCCCATCCCGTCGGCCACGGCGAGCAGACGGGGGGAGTAGTACGCGGAGTCCTCGTTGTGGTCGCGCTGTTTGCCGACGTCCGTGCCGGCGCTAATCTGCAGCGCCAACCGCTCGTGAGTCATGCCGTCCAGTCAACCATTGGTTGACTGAGTTAACAAGCATTCTGTCTGTGGACTGATGTGTCACGCTGAACTACTGTGAGTCGAGTGAACGCACCAGTGACCGTGACGGCCGGTGACATCGCCCGGATGACGGCCGTGCGGCGGGCCGCGGTCAGCAACTGGCGCCGCAGGCACGACGACTTCCCGGAGCCGGTGGGCGGTACGGCGTCCAGCCCGCTGTTCGACCTCACCGAAGTCCAGGAGTGGTTGCGGCGCAAGGGAAAGCAGTTCGAGCTGGGCAAGGCCGACCGGGCTTGGCAGCGGTTGCGGGCCCAGTCCGAGGACCTCGACCTGGGCAAGCTGGTCGGGGCGGCGGGCGTCGTCCTGTTGCGCGGCATGGGCATGAAGCAGCAACGCATGCTCTGGCCCTTCCCGCTCGACGACCAGCCGATGGTCCGCCTCGTCAAAGCCATGGCCGCCGACATGGGCCGTTCCGAGGCGTTCGAGTTCCTCGTGGCCCGTTATGTCGAGGCGCACGCCCGCAGGCTGCCCGTCACCCGGCCGGACGTCGCCGAGCTGATGGTGCGCCTGGCCGGCCCGGTGACGACGTTGTTCGACCCGGCGTGCGGGCTCGGCACGCTGCTCTGCGCCGCGCCGCCCGAGGTCACCGCGTTCGGCCAGGACATCGACATCACGACCACGCCGATCGCGGCGATGCGCTTGCTGCTGCGGGGCACCGAAGCGCAGATCGAGATCGCCGATTCGTTGCGGGAGGACGGTTTCCGCGGCCGGCTGGCCGACGCCGTGGTGTGCGAACCGCCGACCAACGACCGCGCGTGGGGCCACGAAGAGCTGATCGAGGACCCGCGCTGGACCTACGGTGTGCCCCCGCGTGGCGAGTCCGAGCTGGCCTGGGTGCAGCACTGCCTCGCGCACGTGCGTCCCGGCGGCCGGGTGGTCATCCTGTTGCCACAGGCCGTGGCGGCCCGGCGATCGGGCAAGCGGATCCGTGGCGCGTTGTTGCGGGCCGGTGCGGTCACCGCCGTGGTCACCCTGCCCGGCGGCCCGGACCTCTGGGTGCTGCGCAGGCCGGTCGACGGCGACCCGGTGCCTGCTGCGGTCACGCTGATCGTCGCGTCCGAATTGGACACCGTGGCTGAGCAACTGGACGACCCTGCCTACGGCGTTCCGGTGCTCGACCTGCTCGACGACGACATCGACCTGAGCCCGGCCCGGCACCGCCAGCCCGACGACGGGCGCATCGCCGCCGAATACGCCGCGGCCGTCGCCCGGATGACCCGGCCCAACCCCGACCCACCCGGCATCGCCGTGCTCGACGAGCGGCGGCCGCTGGCCACCACGACGATCGGCGACCTGGTGCGGTCGGGCGCCGTGCAGGTGCGGCCGGGCCTGCCGCCGGTCGACGGCGACATCCCGATGGTCACGGCCGAGGACTTCATGGCGGGCAAGAGCCCGTCCGGGCGCACCGGTGGCGACCCGCTCATGCTCGAAGAGGGCGACGTGGTGGCCGCGCCGACCGGGATCGCGCGGGTGATCGGCGCGGCCGACGCCGGGGTGGCGCTCGGTCAGTACCTCACCCGCTACCGCGTCGACCCCCTGCGCATCGACGCCGAGTTCCTCGCCGGGTGCCTGCGGCACAGTGAACCGGTCAACCACGCGTCGAGCCGCATCGACGTGCGGCGCACGAGGATCCCGCGCCTGCCGATCACCGGCCAGCGCGCGTACGGTCAGGTGCTGGCCGAGCTCACCCGGTTCGCCGAGTCGGCGGCTGAGGCGGCCGAGGCGGCCCGGCGCGCCGCGCGGCTGGGCTTCGAAGGTCTGCTGGACGGCCGGCTGCAGCCCTCAGGGGACACGGATGCTCATCGCCGACCGGTATGAGCTCGAGGAGCTCCCGCTCGGCCAGGGCGGGATGGGCGCGGTGCACCGTGGGCACGACCGGCACCTGGACCGCCGGGTCGCGGTGAAGTTCCTGCGCCTGCCGGGCGGTCCGGACGACGAGCTGGCGCAGCGCTTCATCCGCGAGGCCCGCATCCTCGCCCGGCTGGAACACGCGGGCGCGCCGACGCTCTACGACTTCGGCATGCACGACCAGAAGCTCTACCAGGTCATGCAGTTCATCGACGGCGTCACGGTCGGCGACCTCGTGGTCGAGCACGGGCCGCTGCCGGTGCCGTGGGCCGCGGCCATCGCGGCGCAGGCGTGTGCGGTGCTCTCCGCGGCGCACGCCCTGGCCATCTGCCACCGCGATCTCAAGCCCACCAACCTGATGCTCTGCCCGGACGGCTCGGTGAAGGTGCTCGACTTCGGCCTCGCGGTCCTGCGCGAGACCGACGTCGCGCAGTTCACCCGGACCGGGCAGCTGCTGGGCACGCCCGCCTACATGGCGCCCGAACAGATCCAGCGCGGCACGGCGGGTCCGCGCAGCGACCTGTACGCGTTGGGCTGCGTCCTGCACGAGATGCTGACCGGCCGGCAGCTGTTCACCGGGCCGACCGCCTATGCCGTGTTCGACCGGCAGGTGAAGGAACGCCCGCCGGCCGTCCCCGGTGTGCCGCCGGAGCTGAACCGGCTGCTCGCGCAGGTGCTGGAGAAGGAGCCGGAGCGCAGACCGGCCGACGCCGACGCGCTCTACGCGCGGCTGCAACCCTTCGCGGTCGGGATGGCCATGTTGCCGGGTTTCCTTGCCCCGCAGGAGAACGCGAGTCCGGGCCGGATGTACGCGCAGGTCGTCGGCCGCGTCCTGGCGGGTTGAGGCCTGCCGCCGTAGTAGCCAATTTGCGGTCATTCCCGGCCGTGCCGGTTCGTTTCGTGGTCCGCGAGCGAAGTGTGGGGTGTGTGGGCGCCCGTTCACCCCGTGACCGCGCTGGCCGGTGCCCTTGCGGTGCTGCGGTTGGCCGTGGTGGTCTTCGCGAGCTACCCGGCCGCGGTCGGGACGTTCGACGACGACGCGTTCTACTACTTCGGCATCGCTCGGCACCTCGCGGACGGCGCCGGGTCGACGTTCAACGGTGTTGATCCCACCAATGGTTACCACCCGCTGTGGTTGCTCGTCCTCGTCCCGGTGTTCCTTGTCGCGAACGGCAAAACGGCCCTCGTCCTGGTCACGGTCGTGTCCGCGGTCCTGTTCGTCCTGTCGGCGCGATTGATCGACCGGATCGGGCGGCTGACTGGACGGCCGGTGCCGGTCTTCTGCGCTGCGACGCCGCTGCTCGTCACGGGCACGGCCGGTCCGCTGTTCTGGTTCTCCGGCATGGAGACCGGGCTGCTGTTGTTCAGCTTGCTGTGGCTGGCGACCGTTTACTTGCGCACCAACGGTTTCCTGACCGCGAACCCGGTCGGTGCCGGCGCCTTGATGACGGTCGTGGTGTTGGCACGGCTGGACGCGGTCGTGACACTGGCCTTGCTCGGCGTGCTCGCCCTCGCCGAACGGCGTCGTGCGGGCTTGCCGTGGCTGCGGTTCGGGCTGCGCATGCTCGCGGTCCCGGCCGTCGTCCTCAGTTGCTACGTCGTGGTCAACGTGGTGCTGTTCGGCACCGCGCTGCCGGTGTCGGGGCAGGCGAAGGCCTTGGGCGCCAACGGGATCAACGCCGGGGACATCGCCCAGTTCTTCGCCGCGCCAGTGGTGTTCGGGCGCGCGAGCATGCTGGGCGCGCTTGCCGTGGTCGTCGTTGTGGGGGCGTTGCTCGTCCGGGCGGCCGGTGCCCTCGGGCTGGCCGCCCGCTTCGGCGCCGTGGTGCTGGCGGGCGGGGTGCTCACCGTCGTCTACTACGCGGTCACGTCGTCGTGGCAGCTCTGGTCGTGGTACTTCTCGGCGGCGCCGCTGGCCATTGCCTTGGCCGGCCCGGCACTGCTGGACCGGTGGGCGGGGCGGACGCGGGCACTTGCCCTGGCGCTGCTGGTCCTGGTCCTGTGCGCGACCTCGGTCGCCGGGATCCGGTCCGTGGCCGGCGGCAGCACACGGTCGGCCTTCACGGAAGCGGGGCCGAGAGTCGCCGCGGAAATCGACGCGCTCACCCCGCCCGGCGCCCCGATCGCGATGGGCGACCGGGCCGGCAGCGTCGGCTACCACTCCGACCGCCCGCTGATCCACTTGGAAGGCCTGGTCAACTCCGCCGCCTACCTCGACGCGCTGGCCGCGGGCACGGTGCCGCGGTTCCTCGCCGAGCGCGGCGTCGCCTTCTACGCCAGGGGCGACGACGATCCAGGCCGACCGGCACCGGGACTCCCGGGTTGCGTGCGATTCGGCGAACCCCAGCAGGGCGGCGTCGAATTCACGATCACCGTGTGCGCGGCCGACCTGGTACTGGACGACCCGCTGAGCGACGGCACGTCCTACCGCGTCTGGCGGTACCGCACGTCACTCAACCGCTGACGTTTCCTGCCGTTCGCGGCGCAGCTGACGGTATTCGCGCAGGACCAACACGATGATCACGACGTCGAGCGCGGCGAAGAACGGCAGCGCGATCGAATGCGTGTGGATCGCCCGCCACACTTCGTAGACGACGAACCCGGCGAGCACCACGGCCGCGATCGGGTAGGCGGGCAGGATCTTCTTCAGCATGGCGATCACCAGCGCCAGCTTCACGATGCCGTGCAGGAGCAGGTAGAGGATCGCGAACACGCGGGTGTCGCCGCCGGTGAAGTCGGCGGCGGCCTTGCTCAGGTGGGTGGCCAGCGTGCCGCTCTGGTCGCCGAGCAGGTCGCGGGTCACGATGGAGTGGGCGAAGCCGCTGATGACGGCCGGCGGGGTGACCGCGAGGACCAGCGCGCCGATGACCTGCAGGCCACCGTCCAGACCCTTGATCGCAATGGCGATGCGGAACAGTTTGTCCGTTGTGGTCGGTTTGTGCGTGACGCCTTCGGTCATCCCACCAGCATGCCTCAGACCGTGACTCGCTGCGTGAGGACTTGGCCGGGCCAGCCCTTCACGGTGAAGGTGCCGGACTTCGCGAAGCCGTTGCGTTCGTAGTACGCGACGAGCTTGCCGCCACCGCCGGCCCAGCAATCCACCCGCAGCAGTTCGATACCGTCGGCGCGGGCGATGTCCTTCGCCTTGTCCAGCAACAGCGACCCGATGCCGTTGCCCGCCAGGGCGCGGGACGTGATCAGCAGGCGGACGTAGCGTTCCGGTTCGTCCACAGTGGGCACGTGCTCGTCCGCGTGGTCGCTGACGATCAGCGCGCCCGCCGCGACGCCGTCCAGTTCGGCGATCCAGAGTTCGCCCGAGCCGATCAGCGCGCGGACCCGTTCGACCCGCTTGGGGTTGGCCGACCACGGTTCGGTGCCCCACTGGTCGGGCTGGCCGCGCGCGACCATCCACGCGACGGCCTCGTCGAAGAAAGCCAGCAACGTGCCCAGGTCCTGCTCGTCGCCCCTGCGCAGTGTGGTGCTCATCGGTTCCCCCTCTGGGTCGTGCGTCTGCTCGGCGGTTCGGTCATCGGGTCGGCGGGCCAGTTGTGCTTCGGGTACCGGCCCCGCAGGTCCGCGCGCACCTGCTTGTACCCGTTGTGCCAGAACGATGTGAGGTCCGCCGTCACCGCGGCCGGTCGCCCGGCCGGGGAGAGCAGGTGCAGCACGACCGGCACCCCCGCGAGTGTCGGGCTGGCGGTCCAGCCGAAGACCTCCTGCACCTTCACCGGCAGCGCGGGCGCGTCGCCGGAGTAGTCGACGGCGATCCGCGAGCCGGAGGGCACCTCGAGCCGCTCCGGCGCCAGTTCGTCGAACTTGGCCGCCGCCGGCCACGGCAGCAGCCCGCGCAACACCGTCGCCATGTCCACTTTGGACAGGCTCGTGCCCAGCCACTGGTCCGCTGTGGACAGCAGGGCCTCGTCGGAGACGTCCGGCCACGGCTCACCGAGCACCCGGTGCAGGAAGGCCATGCGGGACCGCAGTGAGCGGGCGTTGGCGCTCCAGCGCAGCAAACCGAGGCCCTCGCGTCGGAGCCCGGTCACCAACGCGGCGCGCACGGCGTCGGTGGGCGGGTCGGCCAGCGGCTTCTCGGTCAACACGATCGCGCCGAGCGCGCGGACGTGCCGCGCCCGCACCCCGCCATCGGTCCAGGTCACCTCGTGGGCGTCGGTCAGCAGCGCGGCACCCGCGCGTTCGGCCAGTTCCCGGTCGGCGCGCGCGGCGAGCCGGATGCGGCCGTGCCGTGCGCCGGGCGTCCGGTCCACCGTGGCCACGGCGAGCCATTCGGGGTCGCCCATGCCGTCGGGCAGTTCGGCCGCCGTGCCACCGGCCATCAAGTAGACCGGGGTACCGGGGGACCGGCGGCGGGCCAGGCGTTCGGGGTAGGCGAGCCCGACGACCAGCGCCGCGTCCCGCGGTCCGCTCCCACCGCCGCCGACGAGCGCGGCCAGCCTGCGGGCCTCGGCCCTCGGGACCTGCGCACGTTCGATGTCGACGCTGGTCGCGCCGTTGTCGTCGAGGATGGCGACCACCTCGGCGGCCGCCTTCGCGCCCATGACCTCGGCGCCGTCCAGCAGCGCACGCGCGAGCCGCGGGTGCAGGCCGAGCCCGGCCATCCGCCGCCCGCGTTCGGTCACCGCGTCGCCGTCGACCGCGCCGAGGGCGTGCAGCGTCTCGTGGGCCGCGGCGAGTGCGCCCTCGGGCGGCGGTTCCCACCAGGTCAGGCCCTGCCCGCCCGGCGTGCCCCAGCAGGCGAGCTCCAGCGCGAGGCCGGTCAGGTCGGCCGACGCGATCTCCGGCTCGGGGTAGCGGGGGAGCGTGGCCTGCTCGTTCTCCGGCCAGCACCGGAAGGCCACGCCCGGTGCCTCACGGCCGGCGCGCCCGGCTCGCTGGTCGGCCACCGCCGCCGAGACCCGCACCGTGACCAGGCCGGACATCCCACGCCGGTGGTCCATCCGCGACACCCGGGCGCGACCACCGTCGACCACGGCGCGCACGCCGGGCACCGTCAGGCTCGACTCGGCGATCGCGGTCGACAGCACCACACGGCGGCGTTGGCCAGGTCGCAGCACGGCGTCCTGCTCGGCGGCTGGCATCCGGCCGTGCAGCAGCCGCACGTCCGGGAGATCCGACAGCGCGGCCGCGGTCCGCCGCAGCTCCGCGACGCCCGGCAGGAAGGCCAGCACGTCGCCGTCGCAGGCCGTCAGCGCAGCGCGCACCCCGCGAGCCACCACCGCTTCGAGGCGTTCGCCGCGGGCGGGCGGCAGGTACCGCAGGTCGATCGAGTGGGCACGCGCGTCGACGGTCAGCACGGGCGCGTCGCCGAGCACCTTGGCCACGGCGTCGGCCGCGACGGTCGCCGAAGTGGCGAGGATCCGCAGGTCAGGGCGCAGACCGGCACGCACGTCGAGCAGCAGCGCGAGCAGGAGGTCGGCGTCCAGGTGGCGTTCGTGGCACTCGTCGAGCAGCACCGTGTGCACGCCGGCGAGCTCGGGGTCGCGTTGCAGCCTGCGCACCAGCAGCCCGGACGTGACCACCTCGATCCGTGTCGCGTCGCTCACCTTCCGGTCCCCGCGCACCGAGTAGCCGACGGTCCGGCCGACCGGCTCGCCGAGCAGGCTCGCCATCCGCGCCGCGGCCGCCCGCGTGGCCAGCCGGCGCGGCTCCGCGACCACGACCTTGCCCTCGGACCGGCGCAGTGCCAACGGAACCAGCGTGGTCTTGCCGGTGCCGGGCGGCGCGAGCAGCACGGCGGTGCCGTGGGCGTCGAGCGTGCCGACGACGTCGTCGAGCACGGCACGGACCGGTAGATCCGGGTAGAGCGTCACGAAGCCGGATGATCCTAATCAGTTCTGGGAGTGAGTCATCCGGCACACTCCTGGTGGTAGCCGGCCGGCAGGTGAGCACTGATCGTTCCTGGACGTTGAGTCCTG
>NZ_SNXZ01000015.1 GCF_004362825.1 Labedaea rhizosphaerae | reverse complement strand
CCCATTCCGAACCCGGAAGCTAAGCCCTCCAGCGCCGATGGTACTGCACTCGCCAGGGTGTGGGAGAGTAGGACACCGCCGGACTTAATTTCCAGGAGCCCCTGGGTGATCGAAAGATCGCCCAGGGGCTTTCTGGCGTCTTCAGGACAAATTCACTCGACGCGCACCGGCCGCGGGCCGCATCCTCAACTGCCATGAGAGCTGTGCCGCACACCGACCTAGCCGGCTATTGGGAACTCGCCGAGCCTGTCTACCGAGCCGACCCCGTCCGCAACACCGTCGCGCTCACCGTGCTCAGCGGGCTGCTGACCGAACCGGACCCGACGGCGAAGCCGCCGCTGCTCGTCACCTTCGAGGACAACGGCACCACCGTCGGCGCGGCGTTCTGCACCCCGCCGTGGCCGATCTCGGTGAGCGGCATGCCCGACGTCGCCGCCCCGGAACTCGTCGCGTTGGTGCGTGAACTCGGGTTCCCGGTCACCGGGGTCACCGGCCCGCTCGAAGCGACGGAGCAGGTCAGCAAGGAATGGCAGGTGGTCACCGGGGCAGAGGTGAGCCTGGGGTTCAAGCTCCGGCTGTACCGGCTCGACGAGCTGACCCCACCCGAGGTCGCCGGCACAGCCCGCGTCGCCACGGACGACGACATCCCGCTGCTCGCCCGGTGGCGCCTGGCGTTCGGCCAGGACACCGGTCACATGCCGGAGGAGGACCACGCCGACATCGTCCGCAGGTCCATGGCCTTGGGCAACGGAACCGTGCTCTGGGAGGTGGACGGCACGGCGGTCTCCTACGCGTCGGCGACCAAGCCGGTCGAGGGCATGTCCCGGATCGGCCCGGTCTACACGCCGGTCGAGCACCGCGGCCACGGTTACGGATCGGCGGTCACCGCCGCGGTGACCCAGTGGGCGCTCGACCGCGGCGCGGAACATGTGGTCCTGTTCACCGACCTCGCCAACCCGACGTCCAACTCGATCTACCAGCGGATCGGCTTCCGCCCGCACTCCGACGCCGCCGACTACCGGTTCAAGTCATGAAGATCACCCGGCACACCGACCTCGCCGCGTTCTGGGCGCAGGTCGAGCCGCTCTTCCGGGCCGATCCGCTGCGCAACACCATCGCGCTCACCGTGCTCCGCGGCCTGGTCGCGGCGCCGGACCCGGACGCCGAACCACCGCTGCTCCTCACCATCGACCCCACCGCCGGCACCGCCGGCAAGGCAGGCGAGGCAGGCGCCGCGTTCTGCACGCCACCCTGGCCGATGGGTGTCAGCTGTGTGCCGGACGCGGCCATGCCCGATTTGGTGCGATACCTGCGGGACATCGCGTTCCCCGTCACCGGCGTCAGCGCACCACTGGAGAAGGCCGACCTGTTCGCCGACACCTGGCTCGCCGCCGCCGGCGGGACCAAGGAACTCGCGATCGCCCTACGGCTCTACCTGCTCGACGAGCTGACCCCGCCCGACGTCCCCGGCGAGGCGCGCCGGGCCACCGAGGACGACGTCGAGCTGCTCGCCCGCTGGCGCGAGGCCTTCGCCGGCGAAGCGGCTCCGCACAACGAGGCTCGGCGCGACCAGACCGTCCCGGTCCGCCGGTCCATGGCCACCGGCAACGGCAACCTGCTCTGGTACGTCGACGACGAGCCCGTCTCGCACGCGGCGGCGAGCAGGCCCATCGGCGGCATGTCCCGGATCGGCCCGGTCTACACCCCGCCCGAGCACCGCAACCACGGCTACGCCTCCGCGATCACCGCCGCGGCCGCCCGGTGGGCCCTCGACGCGGGGGCCGACAAGGTCGCCCTGTTCACCGACCTCGCCAACCCGACGTCGAACGCGATCTACCAGCGGATCGGCTTCCGCCCCCACCACGACGCCGTCGAATACCGGTTCATCTCGCCGCCAACGACCACGTGAAGCAACGTCCGCGCGCCGCCGAGGGGACGGTGACCGTGTAACCGGCCCTCCGCGCGCGGCCGAGAAGAACACCCGGCGGCCTGGTCGACCCGCCGTGCACCTGAGGCGCTTCCGCGAACGCCTTCAGCTCGGCGATCGACCGCCACGCCGCTACCTACCGGCTCGGGACGCCGCACATGCGCGAACCCCAGCGGGTCCCCACGCCGGTCAGGTTCCCTGGCCACCGGAGCGGCCACCACACGGCCCGGTCGATCCCCAGTGGTCCTGCGCCCGGTCAGGTCCCTGCGCCGGAGCGGCCACCATGCGGCGCGGTCGATCCCATCCTCGGGTCGCGGCTCGTTGTTCTGCCCGCTTCGCGGCCTTGGCTGGCCCACGTTGCTCTGCCAACAGACGGGCGACACGCCGAAATCCGGGCATGATCCCGGGCGTGTCCACCCGATCGGGTGGCAAATTCGCCGACATCCGCCGCGCGGCCGCAAAGGCCACAAAGGCCACAAGGTAGATGCACCCCTGGCCGCCAGGCGACCATACCGGCAAGCTTCCCGGCATGAGCACCTCGAGCGTCCTGCGTTTCCCGATCGCCGACCCCGCCGACGCGGCCAGGTTCTTCGCCGCCGAACTCGCCTTCGACGTCGACCCGGACGACGTCGCCGCCGACATGCGCGACGGCGTGGCCGCGGGCTACCAGCTGATCGAATGCCGCAACGCCACCAAGTTCGCCGAGCTGCACATCCCGGGCGCGATCAACTTCCCGTACTGGACCATGGACGAGCACACGACCGCGTCGCTGGACCGCGACCTCCTGCACATCTGCTACTGCGAGAGCTTCCAGTGCAACGCCGCGACCCAAGGTGCGCTGCGCCTGGCCGAACTGGGCTTTCGCGTGAAGCGGCTCGCGGGCGGCATCACCACCTGGCGGGCGGCCGGATTCCCAGTGGCGGGAACGCATACGCTCGACGCGTGACCACCACACGCCTGCTCGTCCTGCAGCCCGGCGAGGGCGACCCGCCCGGCCGGCTCGGGGATTGGCTCGCCGACGCCGGCGCCGACCTGCACCTGGTCCGCCCGGGCATCGACGGGCTGCCGGACGACCTCAAGCAGTACCAAGGGGTCGTGTGCCTCGGCGGCGGCATGAGCGCGTGGGACGACGACAAGCACCCGTGGCTCGCCGACGTCCGCGCGTTGCTGGCCGGCTGCGTGCGAGATCACACCCCGTTGCTGGCCATCTGCCTCGGCGCCCAACTCCTGGCGGCGGCGACCGGCGGCCGGGTCGAGAAGGGTGCCGAGGGACCCGAGGCCGGTGTGCTGCTCGTCGCCAAACGCGACCTCGGGTGGAGCGATCCGCTCTTCGCCGAGGTGCCGATGACGCCGGACGTCGTCCAGTTCCACTCCGACGCCATCACGCTGCTGCCGCCGGGCGCCGAGCTGCTCGCCGCCTCGCCCAAGTACCCGAACCAGGCCTTTCGCCTCGGCGGACACGCGTACGCGGTGCAGTTCCACATCGAGACCACGCCCGAGATGGTGCTCGACTGGGCCCGGTCCCACCCGGACACCGCGGCGCTGGCCCGGCCGGGCACCTTCACCGAGGAGGCCCTCGCCGAAGCGCACGAACGGCTCGAGGAGACCTGGCGCCCGTTCGCCGAGCGCTTCCTCGCGCTGGTCCGCGGCGAGCTCGAACCGGCGGTCACTTCGGCCCGGCGGCTCCCCGTGGTTTGAACCACGCATGTTTCCTACCAATGAATGGCGGGTTGCCCGGTAGCGTCGGCGCCGTGGACCCCACGTTGCTTGTGATCGTCGTGATCGTCACGGCGCTGGCCTTCGATTTCACCAACGGCTTCCACGACACCGCGAACGCGATGGCCACCTCCATCGCCACCGGTGCGTTGCGGCCCAAGGTCGCGGTCGTGCTGTCCGCGGGGCTGAACCTGGTCGGAGCGTTCTTATCGGTCGAGGTCGCCAAGACGATCTCGGGTGGCATCGTCGACGAGACGCGGATCAGCCCGGCGGTGATCTTCGGCGGGCTGATCGGGGCGATCGTGTGGAACCTGGTCACCTGGTACGCCGGGCTGCCGTCGAGTTCGTCGCACGCCCTGTTCGGCGGCCTGATCGGGGCGACGTGGGTCGCGTCCGGCACCAGCGCGGTGCACTTCGGCAAGATCGTCGAGAAGGTGCTCGTGCCCGCGGTCGCCTCACCGGTCATCGCCGGGGTGATCGCCGCCACCGCGACCTGGCTGACCTACCGGCTCACCCGCCGCGCCCAGCCCAAGGCCGCCACCCGCGGTTTCCGGCTCGGCCAGGTCGCGTCCGCTTCCCTGGTCTCGCTCGCGCACGGCACCAACGACGCGCAGAAGACCATGGGCGTGATCACCCTGGCGTTGATCTCGTCCGGTTCGCTCGGCGCGGGCGCCGACCCGCCGGTCTGGGTGATCCTCAGCGCGGGCCTCGCGATCGCGCTCGGCACCTACTTCGGCGGCTGGCGCATCACGCACACGCTGGGCCGCGGCCTGACCAAGCTCGAGGCACCGCAGGGCTTCGCGGCCCAGACCAGCGCGGCGACGGTGATCCTGGCGTCCTCGCACCTGGGTTTCGCGCTCTCCACCACGCACGTCTGCTCCGGCGGCATCCTCGGCGCGGGCCTCGGTGGCCCCGTGCGTGAGGTGCGCTGGAGCGTCGCCGGGCGGATGGCCGTCGCGTGGCTGCTCACGCTGCCGCTCGCCGGCGGGGTCGGTGCGCTGGCCGGCGTCACCGCGGACTCCGGGACGCTGGGTGTGATCGCCGTGGCCCTGGCCGGGCTCGTCATCGGCGGTGGGATCTACCTCGCGTCGCGGCGGCGGCCGGTCGGCCCGCGCGCCGTGGTCGACGAACTCGAAGTGCCGGCCGAGCCGACACCGGTGCGGGCGGTGGCGTGATGCACGTGAACTGGTCCGGGCTCGCCATCGTGTTCGGCGTGTCCATGGGCGCGGTGCTCGCCATGGTCGCGTTGTTCTCGCTCGGCATCGGCGGGATGTCGATGCGGATGACGGCGCGCGAGCGGGAGGCGAGCACGAGGCCGGGCACCGTCACCGCGACGATCGGGTTCGCGGCGTGTGCGGCGGTCGTCGCGTTCGGCGTCTGGGTGATCATCCGCGGCTGACCGCGTCGGCAACAGATTGATACTCTACGATTTCCGATACTACGATTTCGTAGTATCCGTGATCGGACCGTTCGGGGTTGAGCAGGCGCTACGGTTGTCGCGATGGCCGATCGCGCGCGTTCCACCCAGTCCCCAGCCAGGTACGGGCTCACCGACGACCGGGCCGAGCAGGACCTGGTCGCGGCCGGCTGGTGGCAGGACGGCGGGCCGACGCCGGGCAGCGACGTCGTGCTCGCGGCGCTGGCCCGCACCCCCGACGCGGACCTGGCGTTGCTCGCGCTGGACCGCCTGCGCGTCGCCACCGACGACTGGGACGACCTCAGCGCCGAACTGCGCGACAACCCGGTCTTCCGCGCGCGGCTGCTCGCCATCCTCGGCTCGTCCAGCGCGCTCGGCGACTTCCTCGCCGCCAACCCGCGCGAGTGGCACCGGATCGTCGGTGAGCTGACCGAACCCGCCGACTACGCCGGGCTGCTGCTCGAGGCCGTCACGGTCGACGGCGAACGCATGAGCAGCGGCGACGCCACCCCGTCGCTGCGTGCCGCCTACCGGGGTCTGCTGCTGGAGATCGCGGCCGAGGACCTCGCGCAGGCGGTCGACCGGGACCTGCCCGTGGTCGGTTACGAGCACATCTCCAGCCACCTCACCGAGCTCGCCGAGGCCGCGCTGGGCGCGGCGCTCGCGGTCGCGCAGGCCGAACACCCTGGTGAGGCCAGGCTCGCCGTGATCGCGATGGGCAAGTGCGGTGGCCGCGAACTGAACTACGTCAGCGACGTCGACGTCCTGTTCGTCGCCGACGGCGACACGGCCGTCGCCACCCGCGTGGCCAGCACGATGATGCGCGTTGCCACCGACGCGTGCTTCGAGGTCGACGCGGCGCTGCGACCGGAGGGCAAGTCGGGTGCGCTGGTGCGCAGCCTCGACGGCTACGCCGCCTACTACAAGCGCTGGGCGCACACGTGGGAGTTCCAGGCGCTGCTCAAGGCCCGCCCGGTGGTCGGCGACAAGGAACTCGGCGAGCAGTACGCGACGATGGTGCGCCCGCTGGTGTGGACCGCGGCGGATCGCGACCGATTCGTGGCCGACGTGCAGGAAATGCGCCGCCGCGTGGAGAAGCACGTGCCCGCCGAACTGGTCGAGCGCGAGCTCAAGCTGGGCCGGGGCGGGCTGCGCGACGTGGAGTTCGCGGTGCAGTTGCTGCAACTCGTGCACGGCCGAAGCGACGAGCAGCTGCGGCTCGGTCCGACCATGGCCGCGCTCGCCGCGTTGGGCGACGGCGGGTACGTCGGGCGCGCGGACGCCGCCGAGCTCGGCGAGTCCTACCGGTTCCTGCGCGCGCTCGAGCACCGGCTGCAGCTGCAACGGCTGCGGCGCACGCACCTCTTCCCTGCCGACGACCAGACCGCCGAGCTGCGCTGGCTGGCCCGGGCCGCGGGCATCCGGCCGGAGAAGGGCAAGTCGGAGGCGCAGAAGCTGCTCGCGGAGTTCCGCAGGCACGCCAACCGCACCCGCAGGCTGCACCAGAAGCTGTTCTACCGGCCGCTGCTGCAGGCCGTCGCGCGCGTGCCGTCCGAGGCGTTGCGGCTGACCACCAAGGAAGCGGGGGCCCGGCTGGCCGCGCTCGGCTTCGCCGCCCCGGACGGCGCGTTGCAGCACATCGGCGCGCTGACCTCCGGGGTGTCGCGGCGCGCCTCGATTCAGACCGCCCTGCTGCCGGTGCTGCTCGACCTGCTCGCTGGCACACCGGACCCGGACGGCGGGTTGCTGGCGTACCGGCAGATGTCCGAGGCGCTGTCGTCGACGCCCTGGTACCTGCGGGTGCTGCGGGACGAGGGTGCCGTCGTCGAACGGCTGGCCACCCTGCTCGGCACGTCCAAGCTGGTGCCGGACCTGATGGTGCGCGCGCCCGAGGTGCTGCGGCTGCTCGGGCACCCCGCCGAGCTGGCCGGGCGCGACCCGGAGGAGGTCGCGGGATCGTTGCGCAGCACGGTGAAGCGGCACGGTTACCTCGGCAACGCGATCGCCGCGGCCCGCTCGCTGCGCAGGCACGAACTGCTGCGCGTGGCCTGCGCCGACATCCTCGGGCTGATGGACGTCCGAGAGGTCTGCCGGGCACTGTCCAGCGTGTGGGGCGCGGTGCTGCAGTCCTCGCTCGAGGCGGTGGACCGGGCCGAAGCCGTCGCCGCGGACGGCTGGAAGGCACGCATCTCGGTGATCGCGATGGGCCGGCTCGGCGGCGCCGAGCTCGGCTACGGCTCCGACGCCGACGTGATGTTCGTGTGCGAGCCGGTCGAAGGTGTCTCGGATGCCGACGCCATGCGTTATGCCTCGCGGGTGGCGCAAAGCGTGCGCAAGCAGCTCGGTGCGCCGAGCCAGGACCCGCCGTTGCAGGTCGACGTCGACCTGCGCCCGGAGGGCCGGCAAGGGCCGCTCGTGCGGTCTCTCGGGTCCTATGTGGACTACTACGCCCGGTGGGGCGAGGTGTGGGAGGCGCAGGCGTTGTTGCGTGCCTGCCCGATCGCCGGGGACCAGGACCTCGGTGCGCGGTTCATCGAGGCGATCGACCCGGTGCGCTACCCGGTGGGTGGCTTGGACCTGGCGGCGACCAGGGAGGTGCGCCGGATCAAGGCGCGGGTCGAGGGGGAGCGGCTGCCGCGCGGCGCCGACCCGAACACCCACACCAAGCTCGGCCGTGGCGGGCTGGCCGACGTCGAGTGGACGTTGCAGCTGCTGCAGTTGCAGCACGCGCACGAAGTCCCGGCGCTGCGCACACGGTCCACTATGGACGGACTGGCGGCGGCGGCCGAGGCGGGCCTGCTCGACGAGTCGGACCGGGCCGAGCTGATCTCGGCCTGGACGCTGGCCACGCGCGTGCGCAACGCCGTGACCCTGGTGCGGGGCAAGCAGACCGACCAGGTGCCGACGTCGGGGCGGGAGCTGGCCGCGGTCGCGAGCGTGCTCGGCTACCCGGCCGACGGCGACGTCGGGGAGTTCCTCGACGCCTACCGGCGCACCACGCGGCGGGCCCGCGCGGTCGTCGAGCGGGTGTTCTACGGCGGTTGATGTCGTGCTCATCACGCGGTCGCCCGATTGTCGGCGGTCGCTCGTACAGTCGGGCGCATGGCTGAGACTGCGTGGCGGATGCGGTTGAAGGTGCGCAGCTACGAGGTGGACCGGCTCGGGCACGTGAACCACGCCGTGTACCACCAGTACGGTGAGCTGGCGCGGGTCGGCGGCTTCGAGGCGGCCGGGTTGTTGTGGGACAAGATGACCGACTCGAACATGGGCCCGGTCATGCTGCACACGAGCGTCGACTTCCGCCGCGAGCTGCGGGTGGGCGACGAGTTCGACGTGACGTGCGAGCTGCGGTTCGGTGGTGGCAAGACGTTCCGGCTGGACACGCTGATCACCAAGCTCGACGGCACGGTGTCCGCCGAGCTGCGGTGCGTGCTCGGCGTGATGGACCTCCAGGCCCGCAAGCTCTTCACCGACCCGCGCCAGGCCCTGGAGGCCGCGGGGCTCGACCCGGCGGTGCTGCCGAGCGTCAACTTCCCGCAGTGACGCCCCTGCAGCATCATGGTTCGACCATGAGCTGAAAGGGGTCCCATGGACTTCGCGAAGTACGGGCAGCTGCGGTTCGAGCGGCGCGACAACGGCGTCCTGCTGATCACGATGGACCGGCCGGACAAGTACAACGCCGCCGACGAGCAGATGCACGGCGAGCTCGCGCGTGTGTGGACGGACGTGTCGGCTGATCCACAGACCCGGGTCGCGGTGATCACCGGTGCGGGCAAGGCGTTCTCCGCGGGTGGTGACCTCGCCATGGTCGAGCGGATGGCGGGTGACCATGACCGCGTCGCGCACATGCTGTCGGAGATGAGCGACCTCGTCTACAACATCATCAACTGCGAGAAGCCCGTCATCTCCGCGATCAACGGTGTCGCGGTCGGTGCGGGCACCGTGGTGGCGCTGCTCGCCGACATCTCCATCTGCGCGAACGACGCACGCATCGGCGACGGGCACGTCAAGCTCGGCGTCGCGGCCGGCGACCACGCGGCGATCATCTGGCCCCTGCTGGTCGGCATGGCCAAGGCCCGCTACTACCTGCTCACCGGCGAGATGGTCGACGGCGTCGAAGCGGAGCGGCTCGGCCTGGTCAGCAAGGCGTTGCCGCGCGAGGAGGTGCTGCCCGAGGCGCTGCGGGTGGCGGACGTCCTCGGCTCCGGGTCGCAACCCGCGATCCGCTGGACCAAGCGCGCGCTCAACGGCTGGCTGCGCATGGCCGGCCCGATCTTCGACCAGTCGGCGGCCTACGAAATGTTGACCTTCATGGGACCCGATGTCGTCGAGGGCGCCGCGGCGTTGCGGGACAAGCGCGCGCCCCGGTTCCCCTCGGCTCACCCGACCGGCGGCTGAGCCCTCACGCTGAGTGTTCGCTCGCTTTCGTTCCGGCTGAACTGGCGCGAAGGATTTTGCAAGCAGATAGGCCATTCGGCATAGCAATTACCGCCTACTAGTCGTATGGCATGACATCGTTCGGTCCAATTCCTTGTATGGGTATCGTGCGGCGCATTGTCCGCACATAACCTTGCGTCACCCCCTTCTTGTGTGACGTTTTCCAGGAGCTCCGAATGACGCCCGCGTCAGCAGCATGGCTGCTGCATGCCCGAAACCGGCCACACACCCCCGTGCGCCGATGACGCGGGTCAATCCAGTCCGACGCTTCGCCGAGATCGCCGACAGCGTGCCGACGCGGCTCGCGGTCGCCGATGACACCGGCGGCGTCGCGTACCGAGACCTCGCCGGACTGGCCGGCGGCCGCGCGCGGTCGCTTGCCGAGGCCGGGATCGGCGTCGGCGCCAGGGTCGGTCTGCTCACCACGCACGGCACCCCGGCCATCGCGGCGATCCTCGGCACGCTCGCCACCGGCGCGGCGTACGTCCCGCTCGATCCGGGCTTCCCGCCGGCCCGGTTGCGCCACCAGCTGGCCGTGGCCGGGGTGACGACGGTGCTCGCCGATCCCGAACACGCCGCGGCGGCCGAAAACCTCGGCGTGCCAACGGTCCTGCGCACCGACGAGCGCACCGCGCCGCTGCCGGTCCCCGCCGACGCCCCCGACGAGCTCGCGTACGTGCTGTTCACGTCCGGTTCCACGGGCACACCGAAGGCGATCGCGCAGACCCACCGCAACCTCGCGCACTGCGTGGACAACCAGATCGCCGCGCTGGGCATCGGCGCCGCGGACCGGGTGAGCCTGCTGGCGTCGTTCGCCTTCGACGCCGCGATCCCCGACCTCTACCCGGCGCTGCTGACCGGCGCCACGGTGGTGCCGGTGGACGTGCGTGCCGTGGGCGTCGCCGCGACCGCCCAGGCGCTCGACCGGCACGGCGTGACCGTCTACCACTCCACGCCGACGCTGTACCGGTACCTGCTGGACGCCCTCGGCGGCACCCGCCTCGCCGCGGTGCGCACGGTGCTGCTCGGCGGCGAGCAGGCGACCCACCTCGACCTGCACCGCGGCCGCGACTCGTTTGCGCCGGACTGCGTGTTCGTCAACGGCTACGGCATGACCGAGGCGACGTTCGTCGCACACCACCGCCTGCCCGCCGCCGCGGTCGATCCGTCGGTGTCCGGGCCGCTGCCGATCGGCAGCGCGTTGCCCGGCTTCGAGCTGGCGCTGACCGGCGGGGAGATCGAGGTTCGCGGTCACCACCTGGTCGCGGGCTACCTCGGGCAGGACAGCGACGCGTTCGGCGTGCTCCCCGACGGCAGGCGCAGCTACCGCACCGGCGACCTCGGCGAGATCACCGAGGACGGCACGCTCGTCTGCCTCGGCCGCCGGGACCGGCAGGTGAAGGTGCGCGGCTTCCGGGTCGAGCCGGCCGAGGTCGAAGCGGCGCTGGCCGCGTTGCCCGGCGTCCGCGCGGCGCGCGTGATCGTCCGGGACGGCGACCTGATCGGGTACGTCGAGGCCGACGTCGACCCCGGTCCCTTGCGAGCGGCCGTGGCCGAGCGGCTGCCGCAGTACGCGGTGCCCACCGCCGTGGTCCGAGTCGATCGGTTCCCGTTGACGGTGACCGGCAAGCTCGACGAACGCGCCCTGCCCGCACCTGGCACACCCGCTCCGGCCCAGATCCTGGTGAGCGCGACCGAACGGCGAGTGCACGCCGTGTGGTGCGCGGTGCTCGGCCGTGACGGCGTGGGACGCACCGACGCGTTCTTCGACGCCGGCGGGAACTCGTTGCTGCTCAACGACCTCCAGCGGCGGCTGAGCGACGAGTTCGGCGCGGAGATCGCGCTGCTCGACCTCTTCGAGCACGCGACCGTGGCGGCGCAGGCCGCCCACCTCGACCGGGCGTCGTCCACTGTGGACGCCGGGGTAGGGCCCGTGGCCGATCCCGCCGACCTGCCGAGCGACCTGCCGAGCGACCTGATCGCCGTGGTCGGCATGGCGGGCCGGTTCCCCGGCGCGCCGGACGTGGCGTCGTTCTGGTGGAACCTGTGCGCGGGCGTGGACGCGATCCACGACTACACCGCCGACGAACTCGCCGCGCTCGGCATCGGGCCCGGCTTCGTGCGCGCGGGCGGGCGGCTGGACGGCGTCGAGGACTTCGACGCCGAGTTCTTCGGCTTCACCGCCGAGGAAGCGGCGTCGACCGATCCGCAGCACCGGTTGTTCCTCGAAGCCGCGTGGCAGGCGCTGGAGGACGCGGGCCGCGATCCGGCCACCGAACCCGGCCCGGTCGGCGTGTTCGCGTCCAGCTCGGTCAACCGGTACTTCCTGTTCCACCTGTTCGGCAATCCCGCGGTGCGCGACGTGGACCCCGGCGACTGGGAGGCGCGGCTGCTCGGCCGCCAGCTCACCGACCACCTGCCTGGGCAGGTGGCCTACCGGCTGGGCCTGACCGGGCCCGCGCTCGCGGTGCAGAGCGCGTGCTCCAGTTCCCTTGCCGCCGTGGGCCTGGCCGCGCAGAGCCTCGCCGACTACCGCTGCGACCTCGCGCTGGCCGGCGGGGTGAGCGTCACGTGGCCGCGCTACCGGGCCGGTGGCCTGGTCTCGGCGGACGGGCGCTGCCGGGCCTTCGACGAACGCGCCGACGGGTCGGGGTTCAGCTCCGGTGTCGGTGTGGTCGCGTTGCGCAGGCTCGCCGACGCGATCGCCGACCGCGACCACGTCTACGCGGTGCTTCCGGGCTGGGCGATGACCAACGACGGCCCGGACCGCGCCGGGTTCGCCGTGCCGGGCACCGCGGGTCAGGCGGCCGCGATCGCCGAGGCGTTGACCATCGCGCAGGTGCGCCCCGACGAGGTCCGGCTGGTCGAGGCGCACGGCAGCGGAACGCCGATGGGCGACGCCATCGAGGTGGCCGCGCTCAACCGGGTGTACCGGGGCGCGGCGCCCGCCGGGTGGACGGCGCTCGGTTCAGTCAAGACGAACATCGGCCACCTGGACGCCGCCGCGGGCGTGGCCGGGTTGGTGAAGGCCGCGCTCGCCGTGCGGCACGGCGTCATCCCGCCGAACCTGCACTTCACCGCGCCGCACCCGCAGGTGGCGCTGGGCGACGGGCCGTTCTTCGTGCCGTCGAAGCTCGCCGACTGGCCCGACGGCGGGCGCCGGGTCGCGGGGGTCAGCTCGTTCGGCATGGGCGGCACCAACGTGCACGTGCTGGTTGAGCAGCCACCCTTGGTCGAGCCGACCGGCGACCAGGCGGGCCCGTACCTGCTGCCGGTGTCCGCGCGCGACCCGAAAGCCTTGCGGGAAGCCGTTTCGCGGCTCCGGGAGCACCTCGCGGGCGGCGGCGACGCGCTCGCGGACGTGGCCTTCACGCTCGCGGTCGGCCGGCGCGCATTCGACCGCCGCGCCGCCGTGGTCGCGCACACCAAGGCCGATGCGCTCGCGGCGCTCGCCGTCCTGACCGAGGACGCCCCGGTGGCCGGCGTGCCGGGGGAGCTGTTCGAGCTGGCCCGGCGCTGGGTCGGCGGCGCGGCGGTCGAGCTGCCGGCGGGAGCCGGGCGGCGCGTGCCGTTGCCCACCTACCCGTTCCAGCGCGACCGGTACTGGATCGACCCGCCCGTGCGGAACTGAACGGACCTGGGGAGAGAGCACGTGACGAACACCGTACCGGCTGTTGCGGTCGAGGGCGCCCGTCTGTCCATTCCGGACACGACGGTCGCGGACCTGGTGCTGGCGCAGGCGAGCCGGACCCCGGACGCCGTCGCCGTGCGCCAGTGGGACGAGCGGCTGACCTACCGCGAGCTGGTGGCGCGGGCGGCCGGGGTCGCCGAGGTGCTGCGCGCGCACGGCGTCGGCCCGCAGACCCGGGTCGGGGTGTGCGCGCACCGGCGCCCGGAGTCGGTGGCCGTCGTGCTCGGCGTGCTGCTGGCGGGCGGCTGCTACGTGCCGATGGAGCCCGGTGGGCCGCGGGCGCGGCTGCTGGAGATCGCCGTCGACGCCGGGGTCTCGATCGTGATCGGGGATGCCGCGGTCGCCGAATTCGGCGCGGTGGAAGGAATTCGTGCCCTCGACGTGCCCGGCCCGGCCGCGCCACGCCCGTGCCCGGCGACCCCGGCGGACACCGCGCACGTGCTCTACACGTCCGGCTCGACCGGCAAGCCGAAGGGCGTCCTGACCACCCACCGCAACGTGGTCGCGTTCGTCACCGGCTGGGCGGCGCTCTACGGGGCGGGCCCGGACACCCGCGCGCTCGGCATCGCCTCGCTGGGCTTCGACGCGACGACCGTCGACCTCTTCGTGCCGCTGACCCACGGTGGCTCGGTGCAGCTGCTGGGCGCGGCCGACCGGGCCGACCCGGACCGGTTGCGCCGGTTCCTCGTGGCGCACGAGGTGAACTGGGGTTTCATCACGCCGACCATGCTGTCCGTGCTCGACCCGGCGGACGTGCCCGGCTGGGAGCTGATCGCGTGCGGCGGCGAGGCGATGCCGCCGGAGCTGGCCCGGCGGTGGGCGCCGGGCCGGCGGCTGGTCAACGGCTACGGGCCGACCGAGACGACGGTCATCGTGGTCACCGGCGAGGTGACCGAGCCGATCACGGACCCGGTGCCGCTGGGCCGGCCGACCCCGAACCACCGTGCCTACGTGGTCGCGCCGGATTCCCTGGTGCCGGTGCTGCCCGGCGAGGTGGGTGAGCTGCTCATCGGCGGGCCCGGTGTCGCCGACGGCTATCTGGGCCGTCCCGAGTTGACCGCGGCCGCGTTCGTCGACGACCCGCTGCGCCCCGGTGAGCGGCTGTACCGCACGGGGGACCTCGCGCGGGTGCGCGCCGACGGCCGCATCGAGTACCTGGGTCGCGCCGACCGGCAGGTGAAGGTGCGCGGCCAGCGCATCGAGCTGGGCGAGGTGGAGGCCGGGCTGGCCGCGCACCCCGCCGTCGAGGCGGTGGCAGTCGAGGCGGTGACCGGCGCCGGCGGCACCAAGCTGGTCGCGTTCGTCACGCCGGAGACGGCGCCCTCGGACGACGACCTGAGGGCGCACGCCGCGACCCGGCTCACGGCCGCCATGCGGCCGGCGGTGATCCGCCGGGTGCCCGCGTTGCCGGTGAACCCGGTGTCCGGCAAGGTCGATCGCCCGGCGCTGCGCGAACTGGCGGCCCGGGCCGCCGCCGAGCATGCCCAACTGTCCGAAGTGGACACTCCGGTGGGCAGGGCGGTCGCGGCGATCTGGCGCCGGGTGCTCGGCGCGGGTGCGGGCGACGACTTCTTCCGCGCCGGTGGTGACTCGATCGCGGCGATGCGGCTGGTCGCCGCGCTGCGGGCGGAGCTGGGCGCCGACGTGGGCGTGCGGGACGTGTTCGAGGGCGCCACCCTCGCCGGTGTCACGAGCCGGGTCGCCGCTGCGCCCGCGCTCGACGGTCCCGAGCTCTCCCGGGGCAACCCGCCGACCCTCGCGCCGCCGCAGCGGCGCCTGTGGTTCCTCGACCAGCTCGCCCCCGACGCCGCGCCCTACAACATCGCGATGGCCTATCGGCTCGACGGCGAGGTCGACCACGCGGCACTGCGGGCGGCGTTGCGGGCGGTAGCGCACCGCCACGAGGTGCTGCGCTGGCGGATCCGCGCGGTCGACGGCGTGCCGACCGCCGAGCTGACGCCGGTCGCCGACGTGGACCTGCCGGTCGTGGACACGACCGAGGCCGAGCTCGACGACCGGCTGGCCGCCGACGCCGCGACCCCGTTGCACCTCGACCGCGAATCGCCTTGGCGGGCAAGGCTCTACCGCCTCGGCGCGACCGACCACGTGCTCGGTCTGACCCTGCACCACGCGGTGTTCGACGGCTGGTCGCAGTCCGTGCTGTGCACCGACCTCGCCGCCGCCTACCGCGGCGAGACCCTCGTTCCGGTCGAGGCGTCCTACGCCGACTACGCGGTCTGGCGGGCCGAGCGCGACGTCCGGCGCGAGGCGGTCGACCTGGCCTGGTGGACCGGGCACCTGCGGGGCGCGCCGACCACCCTCGACCTGCCCCGTGATCACCCGCGGCCGGCAGTGCAGACCTACCGCGGGGCGAGCCTCGCCGTGCCGATGCCGCCCGGTGCCGCCGACGCGGTCCGCGCGCTCGCCGCGAGCACCGGCACCACGGTCGCCTCGGTGCTGCTCGCCGCGTTCGGCCAGGTGCTGCACCGGTTGACCGGCACCGACGACCAGCTCGTCGCCACGGTCGTCGCGGACCGGCAGCTGGCGCCGTGCGCGGACGTCGCGGGGTTCTTCGTCGACATCGTGCCCGTGCGGTTGCGTTGCGGGGACGCCGAAGCGGCGGACTTCGCCACGCACGTGCGCCGGTGCGCCGACGAGCTGGTGGCCGCCACCGCGCACCCGGCCGCGCCGATCGACCGCCTGGTCGGCGCGCTCGACGTGCCCCGCGACCCGGCGCGCGCACCGCTGGTGCAGGTGATGTTCAACGTGCTGAACTTCGCCGAGCCGCGGCTGGACCTGCCGGGGGTGCGGGCGAGCTGGGTACCGGTGCGCAAGCCGGGGTCGCCGTTCGACGTCACCGTCTACGTGCAGGACGACGGCATCGAGCTGCTCTACAACCCGGACCTGTTCGAGCGGCCGAGGATCGCCGCGCTCGCCGAGGACTACCTCGCGCTCGTGGCGGCGCTCGCCGCCGCACCGGGCACGCCGGTGCACGCGGTCGAGCCGGCGCTGCCGCGCCCCGAGGTGCGGACCCCGGCCGCCGAAGCCACGGCGACGCGGTCCGCGCCCGCGCGCACCACGGTTGTGGCCGACCCGGCCGCGCTCGCCACCACCGAGGCCATGCTGTTGGCCGTGTGGCGCGAGGTCCTCGGCCTCGCCGCGGTCAAGGTCACCGACAACTTCTTCGACGTGGGCGGGCACTCGCTCGCCCTGGCCGAGGTGCACGCGAAGGTGTGCGCCCGGCTCGGCCGGCAGGTTCCGCTGGTGGACCTGTTCACCCACCCCAACATCCGCGCGTTCGCCACCCATTTGCACGCCGCGGAGCACCAGCACGACCAGCCGAACCCGGATCTGGCGCGCGCTGCCCAGCGCGTGGCCGCCCGGCTCGGGCGAACCCAGCAGCGCAGACCCCGCCGGCCCGCGGGTACCGCCGGACAGGAGCGATGACCATGACCGACCCGACCGACCTCTCGGCGCACCCCGTCGAGCCGATCGCCATCGTCGGCATGGCCGCGCGCGTGCCCGGTGCCGGTGACCTCACCCAGTTCTGGCGCAACCTGGTCGACGGCGTCGAGTCGATCAAGCCGGCCACCCGGGACGAACTGCTCGCCCGTGGCGCGGACCCGGCCGCGATCGACGACCCCAGCTGGGTGAACGCGACGTCCGTGGTGGACGGGTTCGACGAGTTCGACGCCGAGCTCTTCGGCATGACCAACCGGGAAGCGGAGATCACCGACCCGCAGCACCGGCTGTTCCTCGAGTCCTGCCACACCGCGCTCACCGACGCCGGCTACGACCCGGCCCGCTACCCGGGCTCGGTCGGCGTCTACGGCGGGGTCGGCCGCACCGGCTACCTCATCGAGAACCTCATGCGCAACCAGCGGCTGATGGCCTCGCAGGCCGGCGGCATCGGCGTCTCCACCGGCAACCAGCCGAGCTACCTGACCACGTCGGTGTCCTACAAGCTGAACCTGCGCGGCCCGAGCCTCGCGCTGCACACCGCGTGCTCCACCTCGCTGGTGGCGCTGCACCTGGCGTGTGAGGCGCTGCGGGGCGGCGAGTGCGACATGGCGCTCGCGGGCGGGGTGAACCTCGAGATGCCGCACGGCACCGGGTACATGGGGGTGGAGGGCTTCACCTCACCGGACGGCCACGTGCGGTCGTTCGACGCCGACGCCAACGGCACCGTGTGGAGCAGCGGCGTCGGCGTGCTGCTGGTCAAGCGCCTGTCCGACGCGCTGGCCGACGGCGACCACATCCGCGCGCTGGTGCTCGGCAACGCCATCAACAACGACGGCGCGACCAAGGTCGGCTTCTCCGCGCCCAGCGTGTCCGGCCAGTCCGACGCCATCGCGCAGGCGGTCGGCATGGCCGGGATCGAGCCGCGCAGCATCGGCTACGTCGAGGCGCACGGCACCGGCACCGCCCTCGGCGACCCGATCGAGGTCACCGCTCTGTCCACTGTGTACGGCGAGGGCACCGCCGACACCAGTTGGTGCGCGCTGGGCTCGGTGAAGTCGAACATCGGGCACCTGTCCCAGGCGGCGGGCGTGATCTCGGTGATCAAGGCGGTGCTCGCGATGGAGCACGGCCTGATCCCGCCGACGATCAACTTCACCGAGGCCAACCCGGCGATCGACTTCGCGACGACGCCGTTCTACCCGGCCCGCACCGTCGCCAAGTGGGAGCCCGGCGACGGCCCGCGCCGCGCCGGGGTCAGCTCGTTCGGCGTCGGCGGCACCAACGCGCACGTGGTGCTGCAGGAGGCGCCGGCCCACCGGCCGGCCCGTGAGCTGCGCCCCGCGCACCTGCTGCAGGTGTCGGCGAACAGCGCGACGGCGCTCGCCACCGCGGTCGAGCAGCTGGCGCAGCGGCTCGCCACCGACATCGACGTCGACCTCACCGACGTGGCCCACACCCTGCGCGTCGGTCGCACCGAGTACCCGCACCGCGCGGTCGTGGTGGCCCGCGACACCGAGGACGCCGTGGACGGGCTGCGTGACCCACGCCGCCTGGTGTCCGCGGGCGTCACGGCGGAGGTCCCCCAGGTGGCGCTGCTGTTCTCCGGGCAGGGCGCGCAGTACTCCGGGATGGGCGCCGAGCTCTACCGGTGCGAGCCGGTGTTCGCCGCCGCCGTCGACGAGTGCGTGGCGATCCTCGAGCCGCTCGTCCCGGGCATCCGGTCGCTGATCCTCGAACCCGGCCACGACCGCGAGCTGCGGGAGACCCGCCACACCCAGCCCGCGCTGTTCGTCGTCGAGTACGCGCTCGCCCGGCTCTGGCGCAGCTGGGGCGTGCGGCCCGCGGCGATGCTCGGCCACTCGATCGGCGAGTACGTCGCGGCCACCCTCGCCGGGGTGTTCACCCTCGCCGACGCGCTGCGCCTGGTGGCCAAGCGCGGCGAGCTGATGCAGTCGGTGCCCGCGGGCGCGATGCTCGCGGTGCAGCTCGACGAGACCGAGGTGGCGGCGCGGCTGCCCGAAGGCGTGTCGATCGCCGCGGTGAACGGGCCGGGCACGTGCGTGGTGGCGGGTCCGCCGGACGCGATCACGAGCTTCGCCGCGGCGCTCAAGGCGGCCGGCGTCACCAACCGCGAACTGGTCACCTCGCACGCGTTCCACTCGGCGATGATGGAGCCGGTCCTCGCCGAGTTCACCGCGGCGGTCGCCGCCGTGGCGCGCCAGGCGCCGGCCGAACCGTTCCTGTCGAACCTCACCGGCGACTGGATCACCGGTGCGCAGGCCACCGACCCCGGCTACTGGGCGGCGCACCTGCGTAACGCGGTGCGCTTCGGCGACTGCGTGCGCACCCTGATCGCCGACGGCCGCCGGTGGGCGCTCGTCGAGTGCGGACCGGGGCACCAGCTCGTCGGCCTCGCCCGCGGCCAGGTGCCCAAGGGTTCGCCCGCGCCGCAGCCGAGCCTGCCCGGCCGCAACGACCGCGACGGCGACGCCGAGACCGTCTATGCCACCGCCGGTCTCTTGTGGACGGTCGGCGTGGCGCTCCCGTCGTTCGGCGTGGCGGGCAACCGTGTGTCGCTGCCGCCCTACCCCTACGAGCGCAAGCGCTACTGGATCGCCCCGGACCCGATCGACGCGGCCGCGGCGGTGCCCGAGCAGGCGCGCGGCCCGCTGCCGCTGCCCGAGTGGTTCGCGGTGCCGACCTGGCGGCAGGCCGGCCCGGAGCTGCGCCGCGAGCGGTTCGACGCGTGCGTCGCGTTCGCCGACGACTCGTCCGCGCTGACCGACGCGTTGCGTGCCGCGGGCGTGCGGGTGATCGAGGTCCGGCCGGGCGCGGAGTTCGCCGAGACCGAGTCCGGCTTCACCGTCCGCCCGGGCGCCCGCGAGGACTACGACCGCCTGGTCGCCGCCCTCGGCGACGCGCGGGCGGACCGCTTCGTGCACGCGTGGACGTTGGCGGGCGGGACGGACCTCGACACCGGGTTCTTCAGCCTGCTGAACCTGGTGCAGGCCTTGGGTTCGGCCACCCGGATCGACATCGTCAGCACCGGCACCGCGGACGTCACCGGCGCGGACCTGGTCCACCCGGTGCACGCGACGCTGGCCGGGATCAGCCGCGTGGTGCCGCTGGAGGTGCCCGGCACCGTGGTGCGCCGCATCGACACCGACCCCGCGGACCCGCTCGGCGGGTTGCTCGCGGAGCTCTTCCGCCCAGCCGACACCGACCCGGAAGTGGCGCTGCGCAACGGAAGGCGCTGGGTGACCGACCACACGCAGCTGTCCGTGCCCGCCGCCGAGGAGCCGGTGCTGCGCCCGGGTGGCCGGTACCTGATCACCGGCGGCACCGGTGGCATCGGCATCACGCTCGCCGAGGACTTCGCCCGCCGGGTGCGGGCCCGGCTGATCCTGGTGACCCGTGCGGGGCTGCCACCGCGGGAGCAGTGGGACGCGCACGTGGCCGCGGGCGGCGCGGACCGCGCTGGCCGCGCTGGCCGCGCGATCCTCGCGATCCGCCGCATGGAGGCGGCGGGCGCCGTGGTGCACGTGACCGCGGCCGACGTCACCGACCCGGCCCAGCTTCGTGCGGTGCGCGAGCTGGCCGAGACCGAGTTCGGCGGGCTGGACGGGATCGTGCACGCCGCGGGGCTGCCCGGTGGCGGCGTCGCCGAGGTCAAGGAGCGAGCCGCCGCCGAGGCCGTGCTCGCCCCGAAGGTCGCGGGCACGCTCGCGCTGGCCGAGGCGTTCGCCGACGTGCCAATGGATTTCGTCGCCCTGTGTTCGTCGGTCACGGCCGTGTCCGGCGACTTCGGTCAGGTCGACTACTGCGCGGCCAACAACTTCCTCGACGCCTACGCGCGGTCCGCGCACGGCTGGCGGGCCCGGGTCGTCTCGCACAACTGGGGCGGCTGGGACGAGGTCGGCATGGCGGCCGAGGTCAGCGCGCCCAGCACGGTCCGCTCGGTGCGTGAGCAGGCCCTCGGCCCGGTCGAGCACCCGATCCTGACCACCCGCACGGCGTCGGGATGCCACGGCGTGGTGTCGGCGGCGAGCCACTGGGTGCTCGACGAGCACCGCATCGACGGTGTGCCGGTGGTGCCGGGCACCGCGCACCTGGAGACGGTGCGGGCCGCGGTCGCCGCCGTGCTGCCCGCACCGGGTGCGGACCACGTGGTGGAGTTGCGCGACGTGGTGTTCCTCGAGCCGTTCGCGGTGCCCGAGGGCGCGACGGCGGAGTACCGGGTCGAGTTCGACGGGCCGGAGTTCACCGTGACCAGCCGGTCCGCGGGCGTGTCGAAGACGCACGTGCGTGGCACCGCGGGCTGGGTACCGGACACCACGCCGTCCACAGTGGACATCGCGGCGATCGCCGCGCGGGGCGCGGTGCTCGACGACGGCAAGGCCTTCGGCATGGGCCGCACCAGCATGGTCACGTTCGGCCCGCGCTGGGCCGCGTTGCGCACCCACCACCTGGGCACCGGCGAGGAGCTGGCCTCGATCGTGGCGCCCGAGCCCGCCGAGGGCGACCTCGGCGCTTGGGGCCTGCACCCGGCACTGCTCGACGTGGCCACGGCGTTCGGCCGCGGTCAGGGCAGCGGCACCTACCTGCCGATGAGCTACGGCCGCGTCGTCGTGCACGCCGGGCTGCCCGCGCGCTTGCACAGCTGGCTGCGCCACCGCGACTCGGCGAGCGACAAGGTGGTGGCCGCCGACCTCGCCCTGTGCGACGACGACGGGCGCGTCCTGGTCGAGATCGAGGACTTCGTGCTGCGCCAGGTCGATTCCGGGGCCGTCAGCGGGGGGCTCGCCCAGCAGCGCGCCGCCGCACCCGAGACGTTCGGCATCCGGCCGGTCGACGGTGCCGAGGCGTTCCTGCGAGCGCTGGCCGCCGACCTCGGTCCGCAGGTGGTGATCAGCACGCGGCCGGTGCGCGACCTGTTCACCCGCCGGGTCACCGCAGCCGACCTCGCCGACCTCGACACCGAGCCGGCCGGGTCGTCCACTGTGGACGCTGTGGCCGGCGGGGAGGGCGAGTTCGTCGCGCCGCGCACCGAACTCGAGGTGGAGATCGCGCGCCAGTGGGCGGAGGTGCTGGGCGTCGAGCGCATCGGCGTGCACGACGACTTCTTCGGTCTCGGCGGCAACTCACTGGTCGCGATCCAGCTGATGGCGCAGGTCCGCAAGGCGACCGGCGTGCGGCTGGCGATGAAGACGCTGTTCGAGTCCTCCACGGTGGCGGCACTCGCCGAGCGGATCGAGCAGATGCGCGCGGAGAAGGAGAAGCCGGCCGAACCAGCCGAACCGGCCGAACCCGCCAAGCCCGAGACGACCATCCCGAAGCTCGACCGTTAGTGGGGAAATCATGACCAACAGCAGGGAATGGACCTTCCCCGCGTCGTTCGGCCAGGAGCGGATCTGGCTGTCCAACCAGCTCGACCCGGCCTCGCCGGTCTACAACCTGCCGTGCGGCATCCGGCAGGACCTGCCGATGACCGAGGACCAGTGGCGCAAGGCGCTCACCGGCCTCGTGCGCAGGCATGAGTCGCTGCGCACCTCGTTCCGAGTGGTCGACGGCGTGCTGACCCAGGTGGTGCACGAACACGTTCCCGTGGCGCCGGTCGTCCACGACCTGCGCGCGCTGCCCGCCGACCAGGCGCGGCAGCGGGCCGACGAGCTCGCCGCCGACCTCGGGCGCACCCCGATCCCGCTGGACGCGCCGCCGCTGTGGCGGGCGTTGCTGTGCCGGCTGGCCGACGACGGGTGGGAGCTGACGTTCGTGGTGCACCACGCGGTGTTCGACGCCGGGTCGATGCTCGTGTTCCGCAGCGACCTGGACGAGTTCTGCGCGGCGGTGGTCGAAGGTCGCGAACCGCGGCTGCCCGAGCTGTCCATCCAGTACCCGGACTTCTCGGCGTGGCAACGAGGTCAGCTCGACACCCCCGCCATCGCCGAGCAGCTGGCCTATTGGCGGGCGCGGCTCGCCGGGGTGGCGCCGGTGCACGCGCTGCCCACCGACCGGCCGCGCCCGGCCGAGCTCTCCTTCGCCGGTGACCAGGTGGACTTCCGGTTGCCCGAAGGTCTGCTGGACCGGGTCGGTGCACTTGGCCGCGAGCAGTCCGCGACACCGTTCATGGTGCTGCTCGCCGGGTACGTCGCGCTGCTCGCCCGGCTGTCCGATGTGGACGACGTGGTGGTCGGGGTGCCGGTCGCCGGGCGGGACCTGCCCGAGCTGGCCCCGCTGATCGGCATGTTCGTCAACCAGCTGGCGATCCGCGTCGACTGCGCGGGCGACCCGGCGTTCACCGAGCTGGTCGGCCGGGTGCGCACCGCGGTGCTGGACGCGATCGAGCACAGCCAGGTGCCGTTCCAGGCGGTCGCGCAGGCGCTGGCGCTGGAGCGCGACCCGGGCGTGCAGGCGCTCTACCAGATCGGGTTCAACTTCATCCCGCACACCGGCATCGAGGACGTCCGGTACACGACCAGCAAGGACGACCTGGCGATCGACCTGACCGCGTGGAACGGCCGGCTGCTCTACCGCACCGACCTGTTCGACCGCGCCACCGGCGAGGCGTTGGTGGACCGCTACTTCCGGGTCCTGCAGGCGGGCATCGCCGAACCGTCGACGGCCTTGTCGCGGTTGCCGCTGCTCTCCGACGCCGAACGCGCGCAGGTGCTGGACGAGTGGAGCGGCGCGGTGATCGCCGCACCGCGTGAGACCGTGCACGGCCTGATCGAGCAGCAGGTGCGCCGCACGCCCGACGCGGTCGCCGTCGACTTCGGCGAGCGGCTCACCTACGCCGAGCTGAACGCGCGGGCCAACCGGGTCGCGCACGGGCTGCGTACCCGCGGCGCCGGGGCCGGCACGCTGGTCGGGGTGGCCATGCCGAACTCCGCCGATCTGGTGGTGACGCTGCTCGGCGTGCTCAAGAGCGGCGCCGCCTACGTGCCGCTGGACCCGGACCTGCCCGCCAAGCGGCGCGCGCTCGTCGTCGAGGACGCCGGGATCAGCCTCGTGCTGGATGGATCGTCCACTTGGGACGATCAACCCACCGGCGACCCCGAGCCACTGGCCGGGCCACAGGACGTCGCCTACGTCATCTACACCTCCGGGTCGACCGGGCGGCCCAAGGGCGTGCAGGTCGAGCACGCCGCCGTCGCCTGCTACCTGTCGTGGGCCCGGGACACCTACCCCGGCCTCGCGGGCAAGGCCCTGCTGCACACCTCGGCGTCGTTCGACCTGACCGTCACCACGCTCTTCGGCCCGCTGGTCGCCGGTGGGTCCATTGTGGACGACAAGGCGGGACGGCCGGAGTTCGTCAAGGCGACCCCGACCCACCTCGCGGTGCTGGCCGACGAGCGCTACCCGTCGGTGGACCTCGTGCTCGGCGGCGAGGCCCTGGCCGGTGAAGTAGTGCAGCCGTGGCGGGCGAAGTTCCCGGGCACGGCGGTCACCAACGAGTACGGCCCGACCGAGGCGACCGTTGGCTGCGTCGCGCACCGCATCGCCCCGGGCGACGAGCTGCCCGCCGGCCCCGTGCGCATCGGCAAGCCGGTCGCGGGCGCCCGGGTGTACGTGCTGGACGCCCACGGCCGGCCCGTTCCGCCCGGTGGCACCGGGCAGTTGCACGTCGCCGGGCCGCAGCTGGCTCGCGGCTACCTCGGCCGTCCCGAGCTGACCGAGGAGCGGTTCCTGCCGTGCCCATTCGGCGCGCCGGGCGAACGCATGTACGCCACGGGCGACGTGGCGCGCTGGCGCCGCGACGGCACGCTGGACTACCTCGGGCGCGCCGACGACCAGGTGAAGCTGCGCGGCTACCGGATCGAGCTCGGCGAGGTCGAGGCGGCCATGCGGGAGCTGCCCGGCGTCCAGGCGGCCGCGGTCGCGGTGCACCGCACGGAGCTCGGCGACAACCTGGTCGGCTACCTCGTCGGCGAGTCGGCGGGCGTGGCGGAGGCGCTGCGGCAGACGCTGCCGGAGTACATGGTGCCCACCGCGTTCGTGATCATGGACGCGCTGCCGGTCGCGGCCAGCGGCAAGCTGGACCGGGCGGCGCTGCCCGCGCCCCAGCCCGCGCACGAAGAGCTCTACGTCGCGCCCCGCACCGCCGCCGAGGAACTGGTGGCCGAGGTGTTCGCCGAGTTGCTCGGCGTCGACAAGATCGGCGTGCACGACGACTTCTTCGCCCTGGGCGGCAACTCGCTGCTCGCGATCCGGGCCATGGCGCGCATTCGCAAACAGGTCGAGGTCGAGATCCCGGTGCGCGGGCTGTTCGCGTTCACCACCGTGGCCGGGCTCGCCGAGGAGATCGAACGACGCCTGGCCGCCGACCTCGACCAGCTCAGCGACGAAGAGGTCGAGCGGATGCTCGCCGAACCGGAGGACAACGCGTGACCACCGAGGCTTATTCACGCGAGCCCGGCGCAGCCACAGCCGCGGGCCATTCCGATCACGACCGGCCGACAGGGGGCGATGTGGGAATAAGCCTCGGCGTCGACGAGTCACGGGCCGCGGCCCGTCGTGCGCTGCTGGAGAAGCGGCTGCGCCGGCGGACCGAACCCGCGGTCACCATCGCCCCGCGCCCGGACGGCGACCCGGTAGCGCTGTCCTACCAGCAGGAGCGCGTGTGGTTCATGGAGCAGTTCGCGCCGGGCACCACCTCGTACCACATCCCGGTGCCGGTCCGGCTCAACGGAACGCTCGACGTCGACGCCTTGCGCGTGGCCCTGGACAGCCTGCCCGCCCGGCACGAGGCGCTGCGGATGCGGTTCCCGGCGGGCGAGGACGGCCGCCCGGCCGTGCGCGTCGAGCCGGTCGCGCCCGTTCCACTGTCCCTTGTGGACGCCGAGGACGAGGACACCGCACGGGCGCAGGTGAGCGCCGCCGCGGCCGAGACCTTCGACCTGGTCGAGGGCCCGCTGCTGCGCGCCACCCTGGTGCGCATCGCCGAGGACGAGCACCTGCTCGTGCTGTGCACCCACCACATCGTCGGCGACGGCTGGTCGGTCGACCTGCTGCTGCGTGATCTCGCCGCGGCCTACCACGCGCGGTGCGCGGGGCAGGCGCACGCCGACCTGCCCGCGCTGTCCATCGGCTACGGCGACTTCGCGCACTGGCAGCGCCGCACGCTCACCGGCGCCGAGCTCGACCGCCAGCTCGACCACTGGCGCGGCGAGCTGACCGGCGTCGCCCCGCTGGAACTGCCCACCGACCGGCCGCGCCCGGCCACGCAGTCCTTCGACGGCGCGCTGCACGTGTTCCACCTCGACCTCGAGCTCACCGACGCCCTGCGCGAGCTGGGCCGCGAGCACGGCACCACGTTGTTCATGACGCTGCTCGCCGGCTACCAGGTGCTGCTCGCCCGCTACAGCGGCCAGGACGACTTCGCCGTCGGTTCGTCGTCGGCCGGGCGGGGACTGCCCGAGCTGGAGGGCGTCGTCGGCATGTTCATCAACATGCTGCCGATGCGCGCGCAGCTGGCGGGCGACCCGACGGTGGCCGAGCTGCTCGAGCGCACCCGGCGGCACGTGCTCGACGCCTTCGAGCACGCCGACGTCCCGTTCGAACGGCTGGTCAATGAGCTCGGCGTGCCGCGCGACGTCAGCCGCTCGCCGGTGTTCCAGGCGATGTTCGTGCTGCAGAACTACGAGATGGGCCGGATGGCCGCGTCCGGCGCGTCGGGCCTGCGTTTCCGCTGGGAGCCGATGGACCTGCCCGCCACCCGGTTCGACTTCGAGTTCCACGCCATCGAGGTGGCGACGGGTCTGCTGGCCAAGCTCGTCTACAACACGGCGCTCTTCACCGAGGAAACCGTCAGCCGGATGGCCGAGCAGCTGACCACGCTGCTGCGCGCCATGGTGACCGGACCGGACCGTCGACTGTCCGAATTGGACATCCTGCCGGCCGCCGAGCGCGCGCTGGTGCTCGACGCGTGGAACGACACGGCGACGGAGTTCCCCCGGACCACCTTGCCCGAGCTGGTCGCCGCGCAGGTCGCCCGCACCCCGGACGCGCCCGCGCTCACCTTCCGCGGCCAGACGCTGACCTACGCCGAGCTGGACCGTCGGGCCAACCGCCTCGCGCACCGCCTTCGGGAGCTGGGCGTCGGCGCGAACACGCTGGTCGGCGTGTGTGCGGAGCGGTCGGTCGAGCTGGTCGTCGGGTTGCTCGGCGTGCTCAAGGCCGGTGGCGCGTACGTGCCGCTCGACCCCGAGTACCCGGCGGACCGGCTGGCGTTCATGGTCGCCGACGCGGCCGCGCCCGTCGTGCTGACCCAGTCCGGCCTGCGTGACACCGTGCCGTGCGGCGACGCCACCGTGGTCGTGCTCGACGACCCCGAGACCTGCGCCGGGCAGCCGGACACCGCGCCGGCGCCGGTCGCGGGTCCCGACGACATCGCCTACGTCATCTACACCTCCGGGTCCACCGGCAAGCCGAAGGGCGTGCCGAACGGGCACCTCGGCATCGTCAACCGGCTCGACTGGATGCAGCGCGCGTACCGGTTGGACGGCACGGACTCCGTGCTGCAGAAGACGCCCGCGAGCTTCGACGTCTCGGTGTGGGAGTTCTTCTGGCCGTTGATCACAGGTGCCCGGCTGGTGCTCGCCGAGCCCGGCGGGCACAAGGACGCCGCGTACCTGCGCGGGCTGCTGGCCGACGAAGGCATCACCACCGCGCACTTCGTGCCGTCGATGCTGACGGTGTTCCTGGCCGACCAGGAGATCGAGACCTGCACGGCGCTGCGCCGGGTGGTCTGCAGCGGTGAGGAGTTGCCGCTCGCTGCCGCACGCGAGTTCACCGAGCGGCTGCCCGGTTGCGAGCTGCACAACCTGTACGGGCCGACCGAAGCGGCGATCGACGTCACCGCCTGGCACTGCACGCCGTCCGCGCTGGCCGAGGTGACCTCGGTGCCGATCGGCGCGCCGATCCAGAACCTGCGCGTCTACGTCCTGGACGAGCGCGACAACCCCTCTCCCATCGGCGTTCCCGGTCAGCTGCACATCGCGGGCGTCGGTCTCGCGCTCGGCTACCACAACCGGCCGGAGCTGACGGCGGAGAAGTTCGTCGCCGACCCGTTCGGCCCCGGGCGCACGTACCGCACCGGCGACCTCGCCCGGTGGCGCGCGGACGGGACGGTGGAGTTCCTCGGCCGCATCGACCACCAGGTGAAGCTGCGCGGGCTGCGCATCGAACTGGGCGAGATCGAGACCGCGCTGCGGGCCCAGCCGGGGGTGCGGGATGCCGCGGTGATCGTCCGTGAGGACACCCCGGGCGACAAGCGGCTGGTCGGCTACATCGTCGGCGACGCCGACCACGACGAGGTGCGGACCGCGCTCAAGCAGGGCCTGCCCGACTACATGGTGCCGCCGTCGCTGGTCGCGTTGGACGCGCTTCCGTTGACGCCCAACGGGAAGCTCGACCGCAAGGCGCTGCCCGCGCCGACGTTCACGCGGACCGCGGGCGCGATGGTCGCGCCGTCCACGCCGACCGAGGTGCTGCTCGCCGGCATCTGGGCCGACGTGCTCAAGGCCGGCGAACTGGGCATCGACGACGACTTCTTCGACCTCGGCGGGCACTCCATGCTGGCCACCCAGGTGGTCGCGCGGATCGGCAAGGAGAGCGCCGGAACCCGCCAGGTCGGCGTCATGGACCTGTTCCAGCACCGGACGATCCGCGAGCTGGCCGCGTTCATGCAGGACGACACCGCGGACACGTCGCGGCACCTGCTCTACGAGCTGACCAAGCCCGTGCCCGCGGCGAAGCGCACGCTGACCTACGTCTGCTTCCCCTACGGCGGCGGCAGCGCGATCGTCTACCAGCCGCTCGCCGACGCCCTGCCCGAGGGCTACTCGCTCTACTCGGTCGCGATCCCCGGTCACGACGTCGGGCTCACCGAGGAAGCAGTGCCCTTCGACGAACTGGTCGAGCGGCTGGCGAACGAGGTCCTGGAACGTGTCGACGGGCCGCTCGCGATCTACGGCCACTGCGGGGTCGGCAACGCGCTCGCCGTCGGGGTCGCGCGCAGGCTCGAGGAGCTGGGCCGCGAGCTCGAGGTCGTCTACATCGGCGCGATCTTCCCGTTCGCGCGGCTCAAGGGCGTGGTCGGCACCGTGCGCACGCGGCTGGAGAAGCTGCGCGCCAACCGGTTCTACGCCAACTGGCTCAAGGGCATGGGCGTCGACACCGACGACCTCGACCCGGCGCAGGCCGACCGGATCATCAGCAACATGCGTGCCGACAGCCGGGCCGCCGAGGAGTACTTCAGCGGCCTGCTCGACCAGCGGGTGGCCAAGCTGCGGGCACCGATCGTGTCGGTCGTCGGCTCGGAGGACCCCGTCACCGACTACTACGCCGAGCGCTACCGGGAATGGGAGTTCCTCACCGACACGGCCGCGCTCGTGGTGCTCGACCAGGCGGGTCACTTCTTCCTGCGCTACCGCGCCGACGAGCTGGCCGAGATCGTCACCACCGTGCACCCCGCCGTCGAGTCCGGCGAGACCGACGCCGTGGATGTGGCCACCCGCGGCCTGGACGCGCCGTGGGCCCTGCACGAGGTGCACCGGTCCACAGTGGACGACAAGCCCACGGTCGCGCCGAGCATGGCGCGCTTCGCCACGATCACCGCGGGCCAGCTGATCTCGGCCACCGGGTCGGCGTTGACGTCGTTCGCCGTGCCGATCTGGCTCTACACCCGCACCGGCTCGGTCGCCGACCTCGGCCTGCTGTGGGCGCTCGCCCTGCTCGGCGGGGTGCTCGTGCTGCCGGTGGCGGGCGCGCTGGTGGACCGCGGCGACCGTCGCAAGATCATGATCGGGTCCAGCTCGGTGGCCGGCGGCATCCAGCTGCTGCTCGCGTTGTTGTTGCTCAGCGGCAACATCCAGCTCTGGTACCTGTATCTGCTGATCCCGCTGGGGTCGGTGGCCGCGTCGTTCCAGCGCATCGCCTACCAGTCCTCGGTCGCGCAGCTGGTGCCCAAGCAGTACCTCGGCCACGCGATGGGGCTCGCCCAGCTGTCCAACGGCGTCGCCCAACTGCTCATGCCGGTGATCGCGGCCGGGCTGCTCGCCGCGATCCAGCTCTCCGGCATCCTCATCGTGGACGTGGCGAGCTACCTGTTCGCCGTGGTCGGCCTGCTGTTCGTGCGCTTCCCCGACCTGATGGGCTGGCGGCCACGCGAACCGCTGCTCACCGCCATCGTCAACGGCCTGCGCTACTCGTGGAACCACCGCGGTTTCCGCACCATGCTCGCGTACTTCGCGCTGGCCAACGTGTTCCTCGCGCCCGCGCTGGTGCTGGTGACGCCGCTGGTGCTGGCGTTCGGGTCGGTCACCGACGTGGCGCGGGTGGCGCTCGCCGAGGCGATCGGCGCGGTCGCCGGCGGCGTGCTGATGGCCCTGTGGGGCGGACCGCGCAACCGGCGGATGGTCGGTGTGCTCGCCGGCAACGTCGGGATCGCGCTGGGCTGCCTGGTGATGGGCCTGCGGCCGTCGGTCACGCTCGTGGCCGTCGGCGTGTTCCTGATGGCCGCGGCGATGGCGGTCTCCCAGGGTATCTACGCCACGCTCGTGCAGGTCAAGGTGCCGCAGCGCTACCACGGCCGGGTGTTCGCGATCAACCAGACGATCACCTGGTCCACGCTGCCGATCGGGTTCGCGGTGCTCGCGCCGGTCGCCGTGAAGCTGTTCGACCCGCTGCTGGCCCACGACGGCGCGCTCGCGGGCTCGGTCGGCACGGTGCTCGGCACCGGGGTGGGTCGCGGTGTCGGGCTGGCCTACGTCGTGTTCGCCCTGCTCCTGCTGTCGATCAACGTCGGCGGGTTCGCGCTGCGGCTGCTGCGCCGGTTCGACACCGAGGTGCCCGACTCGCTGCCCGACGACCTGGTCGGCGCGCAGCAACGCAAGCAGAAGGAGGAGGCGTCGGCATGAGCACGGGCACGGCGTTCCTGGTCCGCGAGGAGCGCGGCCACTGGGTCGGCGAGGTGGCCGCCGCGGTGCACGCCGCGGGCTTGCGTGCGGTGCTCGTCGCCCCGCCGCTCGACGAGCACGAACGCGGCGAGCTGGCCTCGGTCGTGGACGACGTCGTGGCCGTCGAGGACGTGTACGACCCCGACGCGGTGGCTGCGGTGATCCGCGCGATCGACCCGGCGCCCGCCGGGGTGCTCACCGGTTCCGACGGCGCGATCGCCAGCACCGCCCGGGTGGCCGAACTGCTCGGCGTCGCGCGCTGCCCGGCTTCGGTGTTCGAGTTGGCGCGCAACAAGTTCGCGGTCCGCGAGGTGCTCGCCGAGGCCGGGCTGCCCGGCCCGCGGTGCACGCTGATCACCGCCGAGGACGAGGCGGCGGCGGTGGCCGAGCGGGTCGGGCTGCCCGCGGTGGTGAAGCCGGTCAACGGCGCGGCCAGCAACCTGATCCGCCTGGTGTCCACAGTGGACGAATTGGCGGCCGCGTACCGGCTGCTGGCCGAGCGGCTGCCCGTCTCCGCCGACCCGCGCTACCGCCGGCCGCTGCCCGGTCGCGACGGCAGCCTGCTCGACCCGTCGACGGCGTTCCTCGTCGAGGGCATGCTGCGGGGCCCGGAGTACGCGCTGGACGTGGTCGTCCGCGACGGCGTCGTGGAACCGGTGGAGATCCTGGACAAGCCGCTGATCGACGAGCGCAAGTTCGAGCTGGCGTTGTCGTGCCCGCCGCAGGGCCTGTCCGGCGAACGGGCCGCCCTGGTCGCCGACACCGGGGCCGCCGCGGTGCGCGCGCTCGGCCTGGACAACACGGTCGCGCACGTCGAGGTGATCGACGACGAGACCCTCGGCCCGACGATCGTCGAGGTCAACGCCGGCCGCCCGGCCGGGTCGATCATGCCGCTGCTGGCCAAGCTGCGCACTGGCATCGACGTGTTCGCCGAACTCGTCGCGCTGGGGCTCGGCGCGCCGCCACCGGAGCGGGAAGCGCCGCAGCTGCCGATCCCGCTGGGGATGCTGATCCTCTACGCGTCGGGTTCGGGCCGGCTCGAGGCCATCCACGGGGTGGAGGAGCTGAGCGAGCTGCCCGAGGTGCTGAACGTGATCACCACCGTCTCGCCCGGTCAGGTGCTCACCGACGAGCAGGAGATCTACGTGGTGAACCTGGTGGTCGCCGGGTTCGCCGACCACGAGGAGCTGGCCGCGCTGCACGCCGAGGCGGCGAGCATGATCAAGCTGGAGCTGTCGTGACCTGGGAGCGCACCGCTTTTCTCGTGCGGGAGACCCGCGCGCACTGGATCCACGACGTCGCCGCCGCCGTGCACGCGTCCGGGTCGCGGGCGGTGCTCGTCACCACCGCGCTCGACGCGGACGAGCAGGTCGCTCTCGCGTCCATTGTGGACGATTTCCTGGTGGTGCCCGACGTGCGGGACGCCGAAGGCATCGCCGCGGCCGTCCGCGCGCACACCGGCGGCGTCAGGCCGGCCGGGCTGGTCACCGGGGCCGAGGGGGTCATCGCCACGACCGCTCGCGCCGCCGAGCTGCTGGGTGTCGCCCGTTGTCCGGCGGACGTCTTCACCTTGGCGCACAACAAGTTCGCCGTGCGCGAGGTGCTGGCCGCGGCCGGGCTGCCCACGCCGCGGTACGCCCTGATCTCCGACCCGGCGCAGGCGGCGGCCGTGGCCGAGCAGGTGGGCCTGCCCGCGATCGTGAAGCCGGTCAACGGCGCCGCGAGCAACCTGATCCGCACGGTCACCACCGTCGACGAGCTGGCGGACGCGTGCGTGCTGCTGGCCAAGCGGCTGCCCGAGTCGGCCGACGCCCGCTACCACCGGCCGATCACCGGGCGGCCCGGCGCCGAGCCGCTCGACCCGTGCCGCACCTTCCTGGTGGAGGGGCTGCTGCGCGGCCGCGAGTTCGCCCTCGACGTGGCCATCCGCGACGGCGAGGTGCGCCCGGCCGAGCTGGTGGACAAGCCGCTGATCGACGAGCGCAAGTTCGAGCTGGGCATGTGCTGCCCGCCGCTCGGCCTGCCCGACGAGCGGGCCGCGCTGATCAAGGACGCGGTCCGGGACGCGGTGCTCGCGCTCGGCCTGGACAACACCACCGCGCACGTCGAGGTCATCGACGACGAGACGCTGGGCCCGGCGATCGTCGAGGTGAACGCGGGCCGTCCCGGCGGCGGCGCGATGTCGGTGCTGATCAAGCTGCGCACCGGCATCGACATGTTCGCCGAAGCGGTCGCCGCGACGCTCGGCACGCCGCCGCCCGAGCTCGGCCGGGGGCTGCCGATCCCGGTGGGCTACCTCGTGTTCTACGCCAAGGGCAGCGGCCGGCTGGTGCGGGTGACCGGCACCGAGGACATCGCTGAGCTGCCCGAGGTGGTGCAGGTGGTCACCATCGTCGAGCCCGGGCAGGTGCTGACCGACGAGCAGGAGATCTACGCGGTGAACGTGTTCGTGGCCGGGTTCACCGACCACGAGGAACTGGCCGCGATCCACGACGAGGCAGCGGGGCTGCTCGAGTTCGAACTGGAGGACATGTCATGACCGCCGATCTCGCGGCGCCGCTCGAGCAGGTCGAGGGCAACGAACACACCAAGATCGCGGTGTACGCCGCCGACGGCCTGGACTGGGTGCGCGCGAACCTGGCGCCGCTGCGGGCCCGGCTGCGCGACCACGGCGCGGTGCTGCTGCGCGGCCTGCCGGTGGACCTGGACCTGTTCAACCAGGTCGTCCAGGAGATCGGTGGCGACCTGCTGACCTACACCGAGCGGTCCACCCCGCGCTCGGCGGTGTCCGGCAACATCTACACGTCGACGGAGTACCCGCCCGACGAATCGATCCCGATGCACAACGAGAACTCCTACTCGGCCAACTGGCCCGGTCGGCTGTTCTTCCTGTGCGACACCGCGGCCGAGACCGGCGGCGCCACCCCGATCGCCGACAGCCGGGCCATGTTCCGCCTGCTGCCGGAGTCGCTGAAGGAGCGCTTCGCGGGTGGCGTGACCTACGCGCGGGCATTCCGCGAGGGGCTTGGCCTGACGTGGCAGGAGGCGTTCCAGACCGAGGACCGCGCGGCCGTCGAGGACTACTGCGCGCGCAACGGCCAGACCTTCGAGTGGACCGACGAGGGGCTGCGCACCCGGCACCTTCGTCCGTCCTTTGTGGAGGAGCCGCACACGGGGGAGCAGGTGTGGTTCAACCAGGCCAACCTGTTCCACGTGTCGAGCCTGGGCGAGGAGGTCAGCGAGGCGCTGCTGGAGCTGTACCCGGAGGCCGACCTGCCACGCAACGCCTACCTGGGCGACGGCTCGCCGATCCCCGCGGCCGACCTGGACGCGATCCGGGCCACCTATGACGAGGTGAGCTACGCCTTCCCGTGGCAGCCCGGCGACATCATGGTGATCAACAACATGCTGATGGCGCACGGCCGCGAGCCGTTCACCGGCAAGCGCCGCATCCTGGTGGCCATGACGGGCTGAGGCGGATCACCCGCGCTCGAGTTTGGCCAACATGAAGTAGGCGAACAACTTCATCGAAAGCCCGTCGCGTCGCCCGCGGCGCGGACCTACGTTCGGGCCGTCGGCACGACGAAGGAGGTCCGGCATGAGCAGCCCGATCGTGCTCGGGGAGATCGGTGGCCACGACACGGCGAAGCTGCGTGAGTTCTACGGCAAGGCGCTCGGCCGGACGATGCGCGACGCCGACCCGGAAGGCACGATGGTCGGCTTGCTCCGCCGAATCCAGGCGTGAGCCCGCGCCGGTCAGCTCTCGGCGGTCAGGATCCACTGCGTGTCGTCGCCGGGACCCGGCTGGTAGCTGCACTGGGTTCCAGTGTGGACGGTCGTCCGCAGGTGGTGTCCGAGTGGTTCGTCGAGGGTGCTGATCCGGGCGATGGCGGCGCTGATGGCTTTGGTGGCGGCGATCCGGGCGCGTTCGCCGCTGGAGCCACTCGTCCGGGGTCGTCCGCCGAGGCCGACCGCGGCGGTGAGTTCGTGGAGGAGGGCGTCCCGTTCGGCGCTGAGGGTCTCGATGCGCCCAGCGTCGGACCAGTCCTCGGCCTGGGCGAGGTCGTCCTCGAGGTCGCGGAGCCGTTGTCGATATGCCTGGAGTGCTTGGCGGTCAAGGGTTTCGCCGACGGCAGGTTGTTCGACGCTCGGTTGTCCTTCGGTGACCAAGTCCAGGCAGGACACCGGCCGGCCGGGCCGGCGCAGGAGTTCGCGCAAGTACGTGTAGCCGCGCAGGGCGCGAACCGGGACCGCCGCGGGTTCGGGTCCGATCAGCCACAGTCCGTCGGCGGCTGGGTGCAGGTGCACTCGTGCACCGCGAGTGACGGGTGCCGGGGTGGGCGGTGTCCAGGCCAGCAGCCGCTGCTGCCACCAGGTCGCGCCCAGGCGTTCGTAGGCGGTGAGGGCCTGGGCGCGCAGGCGGGCGGCGGTGTCGAGGTCGCCGAGGACCGCGGCGGCGCGGGCGAGGGTGTCGTCGGTGAGGCCGTGGAACATGACGGCTCCGGCGTTGATGACAGCTCTTCCGGCGTAGGGGGTCAGCAGCCCGGCGGCGTTGGCGACGATGTCGCGGTCGTCGACGGCGAGCGCCGCTTCGAGCAGGCATTGCAGGGTGAGCAGCCAGTTGACGTCGCGGGGCAGTTCGTCCAGGACGCGTCCGTGGAACAGGTGGACCACGGTGCGGGCCCGATCGAGCCGACCGGCGCCGACCCAGAGGAAGGCGGCTTCGGCCGCGACCGCGGTGGCGCCTTCGGCGAGGGCGAAGGTTTCGCATTCCGCGGCGATGCTCGCGCAGCGGCCGGCGTCGCCGCGGTGCAGGGCGGCGTAGCCCTTCATGGCCTCGACGACCATCCACGCGTCGGGAAGCGCTGCCCGTTCGGACGCCGTGGTGGCCATCGCGATGAGGTGTTCGGCGGTGTCGGTCCGCCCGCGCAGCAGGTCGAGCATCAGCCGCCGGGACGCGGCGAAGAACCGTGCCCGCGGGGATTCCTCGCCCAGGCGTTCCAAGGCGCGCATGTGCCGGTGGATCGTCGGCAGGGCCAGCGTCTCGCAGGCGACCTGCAGACCCCACAGGTGCGCGCGCAGCCGCGTGTCGGGGTCGGTGACGTGGGCCGCGACCTCGTCGAGCCGGGCGGCCAGCTCGTCTCGGGCGGCCAGGTCGTCGGGTCCCCACCGGGCGGCGAGCGCGGCGTCGAGGCAGTCGGCGAGCAGTTCCGGCTCGGCCGTGCGCTCAGCGCAACGCGTGCCGAAGGTGTAGACCGACGCCGCACCGAGCGCGGCCCGCGTCCAGCCGGCGAGGTCGCCTGCTTCGCGGCAGGACGTGATCGCGGTGTCGTAGAGCCGCGCCGCCTCGTCTCCTCGACCGGCCGCGCGGGCCGCGTCGGCCCGGTCGAGGAGTTCGGCCACGGGGTTGCTCACCACGCCTCATCGTAGGTTCGCGGCAACGGGTTCGACCAGGTCACGGGCGCAGAAGGGCGACGGCGGCGGCGTGTTCGCGTTGCCTGGCTTCGTCCCAGTCGCCGGTGCAGTAGACCGACATCTCGACGATGCTGTCGCCGGCGAGGTCGGCCCGGATCATCTCCCGGCAGTACCAGGACTGGCCTTCGTGGGTCCAGCGTTCCTCGAACTCGATGGTGAACCCGTGTTCGGTCGGCTCCACCCGTTCGACCCGCACCCGGCCCGGGAACGGGTGCTGCTCGGCGCGGACGGCGACGATCTGGCCGGCGGTCGCGGTCTGCAGGCGCCAGTGCGGCAACGACAGGTCGGCGAAGACGTCCGGCGCGAACAGCCCCTCTGGGGCAGCCCCGGTTTCCAGGAAGTGGATCAGGTTCGCGACCGCCACGCGCGTTCCGTCGCGCAGCGGGGTGGCCGGGGCGTTCACGACTGCACTCCGGCGGCGAGCAGGTTCTTCTCCACGACGGCCATCGTTGCCGCGAGTTCCTCGGTCGGGCTGAACTCGACGATCGACGTGCCGGCGGTGACCAGGGGCAGGTGTCCGGGCGGGGCGAAGTAGGCGTCTCCGGCCACGTAGGTCTCTTCGCGGTCGGGCCAGCGGAAGGTCAGCCGGCCGCCGGTGACGACGCCCCAGTGCGGGCACTGGCAGCGATCGCCCGGCAGCCCCGCGAAGAACGGCGCGGGGTCGACGTCCTGCTTGTACGTCTCGAAGCCGACGGTGTAGCCGCCGAGCGGTGCATAACGTCCCTCGATCTGATCGGCGTCGACGGCGACCGGCGTCGACATCCGGTTGGCACTGGGCATCGGTGTCCTCCTGAGTTGAGGGGAGCTGACACCTCTACGGCGTGACAACCGAAGGAACACCTGTGCACCGCGATGGCACGAAGCGCGGGCGACGTGAAACGGCCGGTCCCGCCCGAGTGGCGGAACCGGCCGTTTTACCAGGTCAAACCCGACCGATCAGCAGTCGTAGTACAACGCGAACTCGTACGGGTTCGGCCGCAGGCGCAGCGGGTCGATCTCGTTCTCGCGCTTGAAGTCGATCCAGGTCTCGATGACGTCGGGGGTGAAGACGCCGCCTTCGAGCAGGAAGTCGTGGTCTTGCTCGAGGCGGTCGAGCACGGCGTTCAGCGAGGCCGGGACCTGCGCGACCTCCTTGGCCTCCTCGGGCGGGAGCTCGTAGAGGTCCTTGTCGATCGGCGCGGGCGGCTCGATCTTGTTCTTGATGCCGTCGAGGCCGGCCATCACCATCGCCGCGAAGGCGAGGTAGGGGTTGCCCGACGAGTCCGGGCAGCGGAACTCGACGCGCTTGGCCTTCGGGTTGTTGCCCGTGATCGGGATGCGCACGCACGCGGAGCGGTTGCGCTGCGAGTACACCAGGCTGACCGGCGCCTCGTACCCCGGCACCAGCCGGTGGTAGGAGTTCACGGTCGGGTTGGTGAAGGCCAGCAGGCTCGGCGCGTGGGTGAGGATGCCGCCGATGTAGTGCCGCGCGGAGTCCGACAGGCCCGCATAACCCGACTCGTCGTGGAAGAGCGGCTCGCCGTCCTTCCAGAGCGACTGGTGGCAGTGCATGCCCGAGCCGTTGTCACCGAAGAGCGGCTTCGGCATGAACGTCGCCGACTTGCCCGCCTCCCAGGCGGTGTTCTTGATGATGTACTTGAACAACTGCAGGTCGTCCGCCGCGTGCAGCAGCGTGTTGAAGCGGTAGTTGATCTCGGCCTGACCGGCGGTGCCCACCTCGTGGTGCGCGCGCTCGACGGTGAAGCCGGACGCCTCGAGGTTCAGCACCATCTTGTCGCGCAGGTCGGCGAAGTGGTCGACCGGCGGCACCGGGAAGTAGCCGCCCTTGAACTTCGTCTTGTAACCGCGGTTGCCGCCGGCCTCGTCGGTGCCGGTGTTCCACCAGCCCTCGACGGAGTCGATCTCGTGGAACGAGCCGTTCTCGGCGTAGTCGAAGCGCACCGAGTCGAAGGTGTAGAACTCGGCCTCGGGGCCGAAGTACGCGGTGTCGGCGATGCCGGTCTCGGAGATGTACTGCTCGGCCTTGCGCGCGATGTTGCGCGGGTCGCGGCTGTAGGCCTCCTGCGTGAACGGGTCGTGCACGAAGAAGTTGAGGATCAGCGTCTTCTCGATGCGGAAGGGGTCGAGGCGCGCGGTGTACGGGTCGGGCAGCAGGAGCATGTCCGACTCGTGGATCGACTGGAAACCACGCACCGACGATCCGTCGAAGGCGAGCCCGTCGGTGAACGCGCTCTCGTCGAACGACGCAGCGGGCACCGTGAAGTGCTGCATGATGCCCGGGAGGTCGCAGAACCGCACGTCGACGAACTTCACCTCCTCGTCGGAGATGAAGCTCAGGACCTCGTCGGGGGAGTTGAACACGCTGGTTGGCTCCTTAGATCGGTTCCGCCGCGTCCGCCAAAAGCTATGGGGGTGGTGTTGCCCGACCGTCACCCCGATGTTTCGCTGACGTTAACGACGTCGAGACGGCTTACCAGCATGCCAGTGAACTGTGCCGGGAGCATGTCGAGCGACCTGGCATACCCTGGTCAGGTGAGCAGGTGGACGGGAAGCTGGTTGTCCGGGCCGAGGGCGGCGCTCGAGCCGGGCGAGGATGCCGACGCCCAGCAGTGGCGCGGGCAACGCCTCGGGTTGCCGGAGTCCGGCCCCGGCTCGGTCGCGGCGACCGGTCGGCGGGCGTTCGCGTTGCTCCTCGACTGCGTGATCGGCGGGCTGATCGCCGGTCTGATCGTGCACGCGAACCTGAACGACTCGTCGGCGATGCTGGCGCAGAACACGTGGGGCATCGGCATCGTACTGGCTGTCCGCACGGTGACCATCGGCTTCTTCGGGTTCAGCCCCGGCATGGCCGTGCTCGGCATCCGCGTCGCGCGCCTCGACGGCGCCGCGCTCGTCGGCCCGGTGCGCGCGCTCGCGCACAGCGTGCTGACGGCACTGATCATCCCCGCGGTGATCTGGGACCTGGACAACCGCGGCCTGCACGACCGCCTGCTCGGCACGGTAGTGGTGACCACCCGCTAAGCGTTGCCTGTTGTCGCCCGCCTGGACCGGAACCGCGTTCCGCCTCGCGCGCGCGAAGACAAGCCCCACCCTCCCGGGGGCACCCCTTGAAGCCAGTCTATCGAGGTCAGCGGGGGTGTGGGGTGCTCAGCGCGGATCTGTGGACAACCACCCGCCTGTGGACAACTCGGGCGGTCAGCGCCTGCGCAGGGTGCGCTGGACGTTGCGCATCTTCGCGCCGGCCGGCAGCGGGCCCTTCGGCATCGCGTTGCCCTTGCTGGCCAGGGCGGCCAGGCGCTTCTCGAGGCCGTCGACCTCGGCGTTGGTGATGTTGCGGGGCAGCTTCATCAGGTGGCTCTGCAGCTTGCGCAACGGGACCTGGCCTTCTTCGCTGCCCACGACGATGTCGTAGATCGGCGTGTCACCGACGAGCCGGGAGACCCGCTTCTTCTCCTGCGCGAGCAGGCCCTTCACCCGGTGCGGCGCGCCTTCGGCGACCAGCATGACGCCGGGCCGGCCGAGCACCCGGTGCACCGCGTCGAGCTGCGTCGTCGCGGCCACGGTCGGGGTCACGCGCCAGCGGCCCTTGAGGTTGTCCAGCGCCCACGCCGCCGCACCCGGCTGGCCGTCGGCCTTGCTGTAGACGTTCTTCTGCACGCGCCGACCGAAGATGATCACCGCGACGAGCAGGCCGAGCAGCACGCCGATCGGCAGCACCAGGTACTGGTGGCCGAGCAGGTAGCCGATGCCGAACACGATCGCCGTGACGACGACGACGGAGCCGACCATCCACGGGATGAGCCCCTTGTCCTCCTTGCGCTGCATGGAGAACGCCTGGAAGATCTGCGAACGCCGCTGCTTCGAGGCGGCTTTCTTCGCCTTCTTCGCTTCCTTGGCGGCCGTGTTGTCCCGCTTGTCAGCCATGTCCACCAGGATATCGCGTGCCCCCGGTGTGCCCCGGCGGCAGTGTCGGCGCCCTCTGTCAGGATGCTGGACATGGTTCGGCAGGGGAGCGACTCGGAAGGTTCGGAATCGGGGCACCCGCTCTTGGCCGGACTGGACCCCGAGCAGCAGCTCGCGGTGCGCGCGCCGCGTGGTCCGGTGTGCGTTCTCGCTGGTGCGGGCACCGGGAAGACGCGCACGATCGTGCACCGCATCGGCTACCTGGTGCAGATGGGGCACGTCGCGCCGGGCCAGGTGCTCGCGGTCACCTTCACCAACCGGGCCGCAGGGGAGATGCGCACGCGGCTGCGCGCCCTCGGCGTGCACGGCGCCCAGGCACGGACCTTCCACGCCGCGGCCCTGCGCCAGCTGCGCTACTTCTGGCCGCGGGTGGTCGGCGACGAGCAGTGGGACGTGCTCGACGGCAAGCTCAAGCTGGTCGGCCAGGCCGCGCACCGGCTCGGCGCGCCGACCGAGGCCGAGACGCTGCGCGACCTCGCCAGTGAGATCGAGTGGGCGAAGGCGTCGCTGATCACGCCGGAGAGCTATCCGGAGGTCGCCGCCAAGGTCCACCGGGACACCCCGCTGCCGGTCGAGCAGGTCGCGGCCGTCTACCAGGGCTACGAGGTGCTGAAGAACCGCGCCCGCATGCTCGACTTCGACGACCTGCTGCTGCACACCGCCGCCGCGCTGGAGGAGCACCCGGCCGTGGCCGAGGAGTTCCGCGACCGCTACCGGTGCTTCGTGGTCGACGAGTTCCAGGACGTCACGCCGTTGCAGCACCGCGTGCTCGACGCGTGGCTCGGCGCGCGCGACGACCTGACCGTGGTCGGCGACGCCAACCAGACCATCTATTCGTTCGCGGGGGCCTCGCCGCGCCCGCTGCTGGAGTTCACCCGCCGCTTCCCGGAGGCGACCGTGGTCCGGCTGGAGCGCGACTACCGGTCCACGCCGCAGGTGGTGAGCCTGGCCAACCAAGTGATCGGCGCGGCTCGTGGCCGCCCGGCCGGCTCGCGGCTCAAGCTGGTCGGGCAGCGCCCGGACGGCCCGATGCCCCGCTTCGCCGAGTACGACGACGAGGCCCTCGAGGCCACCGCGGTCGCGCGGCGGATCAAGGAACTCGTCGAGGGTGGGCTCCCGCTCAGCCAGATCGCGGTGCTCTACCGGGTCAACGCCCAGTCGGAGGCCTACGAAGCGGCGCTGGCCGAACACGACGTGCCCTACCTCGTGCGGGGCGGCGAGCGGTTCTTCGCCCGGCAAGAGGTGCGCCAAGCGATGGCCGCCCTGCGCACCGCGAGCGCGGCCGAGCTCGCCGGCGACCTGCCCGGCGCGGTCCGCAAGATCCTCGGGCCGCTCGGGCTCACCGCCGACCCGCCGCAGGGCGGGGCCGCGCGCGAGCGGTGGGAGTCGCTGCTCGCGCTGGTCGAGCTCGCCGAGGAACTGGCGGCCGAGGTCGAAGGTGCCGGGCTGTCCCGGTTCGTCGCCGAACTCGACGCGCGGGCCGAGGCGCAGCACCCGCCGACCGTCGAAGGCGTGACGCTCGCGTCGCTGCACGCGGCGAAGGGCCTGGAGTGGGATGCCGTGTTCCTCGTCGGTCTGGTCGAGGGCACGCTGCCGATCCAGTACGCCGACGGCGACGACGCGAAGATCGAGGAAGAGCGCCGGCTGCTCTACGTGGGTGCGACGCGAGCACGCGAACACCTGTGGCTGAGCTGGGCACTCGCGCGGTCGTCGTCCTCCGGTGGCCGGCGTCGGCGGCGCAGCCGGTTCCTCTACGGGCTCATTCCCGACGAGCACCCGGCCGCCCGCGTGGCTCGCTCGCGTGGGCGTGAGGGCGGACGCGGTGGGTTCGGGCAGACTCCGCCCGAGCGCTGCCGGGTCTGCGACGGACCGCTGATCGGGACGATGGCGATCAAGGTCGGCCGATGCGGTCGCTGTCCGTCCGATGTGGACGAGGAGCTGCTGGAGCGGCTACGCACGTGGCGTGCGCAGCGGTCCAAGGCGCTCAAAGTCCCGGCGTTCGTGATCTTCACCGACGCCACGCTGCTCGCGATCGCCGAACAGCGTCCGGTCGATACGGCTGCGCTCGTGTCGATATCCGGCATCGGTGGTTCGAAGCTGGACCGCTTCGGGTCGGAAGTGTTGTCGCTGGTCCAGGGCCGGACGAGCAGCGTAGAGTGATCGTCCCGACGCGGACAAAATTCTTCGGCAAGTTTCCGGAAAACCGGTTGCCCCGCCCCCACCTGGGGCAATAACCTGCAGTGGTTGGGCGCGAAGCGCCCCAAAGATTGCACTCAGACAGCGATGAGGAGGTGGCCCCGGTGAGCGCAACCATCAAGCACTCGACCCCTGGCTACCCGCTGTCCGGGGCCCTTGGCATGTGTGGCGCGTTCGAAGCGCAGCAGACCGCCGCTCGTAAGCGGGTGCTGCAGCTTGCGCCCATCGGTGTCGGTGTCCAGGGGATTGGTGTGCGCAATGCCGATCTGACCGTGACCCTGCCGACCACTGTGTCCGCACACTCTTCGGAGCCAAGTCCTGGCTAGAACACAGGACCCTTCAGCTCACGAAGGCCGCGGACCCGTACATCGGATCCGCGGCCTTCGTGTTTTTCCAGCACAAATACACACAGAGATAAGGGAGAAGTTCGGATGTCTACCGCCACTGTTCCGCTCTCCAGCGGAACACTGAGCGAACTCTCGGTCGGTGAGACCGGGGTCGGCGACCTGCTCGACGCCGCACCCGGTGCCGGTCTCGCCCTGCCCTGCCGGGTGGGGGACCCCGACCTGTGGTTCGCCGAGACGCCTGCCGACCTCGAGCGGGCCAAGAACCTCTGCGCCGACTGCCCCGTGCGCAGCGAGTGCCTCGCCGGTGCGCTGGCGCGGCACGAGCCGTGGGGCGTTTGGGGTGGCGAGATCTTCGAGCGCGGCGTGGTCATCGCACGCAAGCGCCCGAGGGGTCGCCCCCGCAAGGAGGACGCGGCCCGTGCCGCGGCCGAGCGCGCGTCGGCCCAGCCGGCCACTGCCCAGGGGGCGGCGGCATGAGCGGCGCGATCAACACCGTCACAAGTCGTCCACGACCAGAAGGAATCAACGCCATGTTGCTTTACGAAGATCTCGCGAGAGCACGAATGCGCGAGGCGGAGCAGGCTGCCAGCAGGCAGCGTGTAGTCCGCCGGCTGAGCGCAGCCCACCGTTGGCGCCAGGTGTCCCGATGGGCATCCTCGCGGGCCAGCCGCGCGGCGCGCGCTCTCTGACGATCGCCTGACCGAGAAGGCGATCGACAACCGAATACGCAACCAACGACCGGGCCGGGCGTCACCTGTGGGTGGCGCCCGGCTTCGTGCCGCCCCCGCCACCCCGCCGTTTGTGTGCGGCGCACGTCGCACTTGACTGTGCCCATGACACCCCTTGTGTCAACCTCAAGATCAAAGTCAGGCTGCGGCTTGCTGTTCGGTGTTGTGTCGGGCGCCGCCGTGCCGGGCTGGATCGT
>NZ_SNXZ01000014.1 GCF_004362825.1 Labedaea rhizosphaerae | reverse complement strand
TACGATCCAGCCCGGCACGGCGGCGCCCGACACAACACCGAACAGCAAGCCGCAGCCTGACTTTGATCTTGAGGTTGACACAAGGGGTGTCATGGCGCCACCTCCAGCCTGGCGTCGGGGACGGGCATCACGTGTTCCTGGGCCATCAGACCGGTACCGGGCGGTTGCCGTCCCAGCAGGACATGGGGCGCAGGCCTGCGGTCGACCATTCGGCGGACACGGTCACCGGGCGGCCCGCCGACACCGCCAGCAACCGCCACGGTTCGGCCGTTCTGCGCAGCGGCAACGCATCGCCTGCCTCGTCGCGCAGGAGCCAGCTGTCGCTGTCCCCGGCCGCCGGGACCACGTCCCGCAACAGCACCGGCCAGCGCTCCAGCCACGGGTCCACCGCCAACGCGGCCGACCACGACGTCAGCGCGTCGCCCACCGTCTCCCCTGACGGGTGCTTCGCCACCACGGGCTCCCCCTGTTCGATCACCAACGCCCGCAGGCTCAGCGCCCCCGGGTGAAACGCCAACTCGGCCGCCACTTGGGTGCCCGGCACCAGCGACGAATCCAGCGGCCGCCCCGGCGGTGCGAACGACAACACCAGCGCCCGTCGGCCGGTGCCCAGCCCACGCAGCCAGACCCGCCGGCTGGTCAACCGCTCGTTGATGTCGTCGACGGCTCCGGTCACCAGCCACGTGTCAGCGACGCGTTCACCATCGGCGCGGACGCGTTCCTTCTCCACCGTGTACCCCAGCCGCGACCGCACGGTCTCGGCGAGCGGACCGGGTAAGTCCGCCAGTCCGGCGTGCGCGCGGGCCAGCAGGTACAACTGCGCGAACTCGTCGAGCACGCGGTCGGGCCAGTCGGTGGACCGGCCGATCAGCGACGCCGCCCGGCGCAGGCCGGACGCGAGCCCGGGCGCCTGCGCGTCGACCATGCGGGCGGCCACCGTGAACAGCTCCAGGCCACCGTCCCGGTCGAGCCCGGCCAAGCCCCGGGCCAGCTGGTCGGACAACCAGCCGGTCAGCTCGGCCACCCCGGCCGACACCCGCTGCTCGCGCTGGGCCGCGCGGCGCTCGGCCGCGGCCGGGTCCCGGACCTCGGTGCGTTCGGCCTTGTCGGCGCGTTCGATGGACCGCGCCGCGCGCTCCTGCAGCCACGCCTCGACCCAGCCGGGCGCGTCGGCGTCCGGCACGCGGCCGGCGGACCAGCGCAGCAGCAGGCCCAGCGCGTGCTTGCACGGGAACTTCCGCGACGGGCACGTGCACTTGTACGCGGGCCCGGACGGGTCGACCGCGACCTGGTACGGCCGGCTCCCGCTGCCCTGGCAGTAGCCCCACACGGCAGCGTCGGACCCGCCCTCGTCGGTCCAGCGGGCTTCGGCCTGCTTGCGGCCCGCACTCACCGACGCGGCGTCGGGTGCCAGGGCCAGCACCTGATCCGCGGTCCAGCGCACGTCGTTTCCTCTCCATCCGGCGGTGCCCAGAGCATGCCAGCGACCACCGACAAAACCAGGCATGGCACGGTGGCACCCACGAATCACGGCAATCAAGGAGGAGTCGCGTGGCACTGGAGAAGCCGGAAGTCGACCCGATCGAGGGCAATCCCCCGAGCGATCTCGACGTGCAGGACATCACCGTCGGCGACGGCGACGAGGCGACCGCCGGCAAGACCGTCTCGGTGCACTACGTCGGCGTGGCGCACTCGACCGGCGAGGAGTTCGACGCGTCCTGGAACCGCGGCGACGTGCTGCGGTTCCCGCTGGGCGCCGGCCGCGTCATCGCTGGGTGGGACCGCGGCGTGCAGGGGATGAAGGTCGGCGGCCGCCGACGGCTGGTGATCCCGCCGCACCTGGGCTACGGCGCGCGGGGCGCGGGCGGGGCCATCAAGCCGAACGAGACGCTGATCTTCGTGGTGGACCTGGTCAGCGTGGACTGACGACCACAGAAGTGATCGACGGGGAGGCCGCGTGGGCCTCCCCGTCGTCGTTTCCGCCGGTCAGGGCAGCAGCCGCGCCACGGCGGCCGGGTCCTCGACGTGGGCGTTGTGCCCGAGCCCGGGCAGGATCACGTGCTGCGCCTGCAGTTCGGCCAGGTGCGCCTCCGGGCACATCGGGTCGTGTTCACCTGCGGCCAGCACGACGTCGGCCCGCGCGGCGGCGAGCAGGCCCGGCAGATCCGGCGCGCCGACGCCGAACGCCGCCTGGTCCACGGCCGGCCGCCAGCCGTCGTCTTCCTTGCGCACCAACGAATCGGCGAACTCGGGCGACGAGAGCCCGGCCACCCGCAACGCCCGCGCCACGGCCTCGTCCCGGCCGGCGAAGGTGCGCGCGGGCCGCGCCGCCAGCTCCGCCGCCTTCGCCAATTCCTCCGCCGACCAGCGCACCTTGATGCCGAGGCCGATCGCCGACGTGACGGGCACGCCGAACCACCCGGTGGCCATGGTCAACGCCAGCACGCCGCCGAGCGAATGCCCCAGCACCACGACCGGCTGGTCGCCGACCTCATCAGCGAGTTCGGCGGCGACCGCGGCCGCCATCGCGCCGAAGGAGTAGCGCCGCAACGGATCCGAGCCGCCGTGGCCCGGCAGGTCGGGCGCGAGCCAGCGACCCGGCCAGTGCTCGGCGACGCCGTGCCACACGTCGGCGCTCGCACCGAGGCCATGCAGCAGGACGAGGAGCGGGCCGTCGCTGCCGCCGCCGATCACGCGCAAACTCATGCACCGATCCTGCCATTGCCGAACAACTGCTCCGCCGCGGTGATCGCGTCCGGCGGCATCGCGGCGATGATGTCGTCGATGCCGCGCAGGCCCGCGCGTTCGAGCAGGCGTTTCTCGTTGGTCACCCACTCCCCGCGCTCGGCGAGGATCGCGTGCGCCGTCTGCATCGCCGCGGTGGCCAGGGTGCCCGCGAGTTCGGCGACCCGGCCGGCGTAGTTGTTCTTGGCGTAGGCCATGGTCAGGGCCGCGCGTTCCCGCCAGAACCGGGGCGCGGTCGCGCGCAACGGCTCCGGGTAGTCCGGTTTCGGCAGGTCGCCACGCAGGACCACGTTGACCGCGAGTTCGGCGACCACCAGGTAGCTCGGGATGCCGGCGAGGTGGAACAGCAGCGGCTCCCAGTGGAACCGGCCCGCGCGGGCCTCGGCGAGTTCGTGCTCGACCACGTCGAGGTCGCGGTAGTGCACGTCGACGCGCCGGCCCTCGATCGTGAGCCACGCGCCGCCGTTGAACACGCCGCCGCCCCAGCCGCCGATCGCCGAGACCTCCCCCGGCCAGCCGAGTTCCCGCAGGTCAGCAGGGTCGAAGCTGTCTCGGTAGTACACGGCGAGGTCCCAGTCGCTGTCCGGTCCGTGGGTGCCTTGCGCGCGTGAGCCGCCGAGGGTGACGGCGCGAACGCACGGCAATCCGGCCAGCCGGTCGGCCACAAGGGCGAGGAATTCGTCGTCAGTCACGCTAGAAACGACACATGGACCTGGCCGAGCTCGTCAATCCGGATACCTACGTGCGGGGCGTGCCGCACGAGTTGCTGGCGCGGCTGCGTGCGGAACACCCCGTCGTGTGGGTGGACGAGCCCGCGATCGACGGCTGGCCCGCGGGCCCCGGGTTCTGGGCGGTCCTGCGGCACGCCGACGTGCGGCACGTGCTGCGCTCGCCCGCCACGTTCTCCTCGAGCCTCGGCGCCACGCAGATCCGCGACCCCTCGACGCCGGAGGCGCTGCGGTACGTGCGCCGGATGATGCTGAACATGGACCCGCCCGAGCACTCACGCCTGCGCGGACTGTTGACCAGGGCGTTCACCCCGCGGGCGATCGCGCGGCTGCAGGAACGGATCACCGGGTGGGCGCGGGAGCTGGTGGCACGCATCGATGGTCCTTGCGACTTCGCGCAGGTCGCGGCCGACCTGCCGTTGCTGACCCTCGCCGAGGTGTTCGGCGTGCCGGCGCCGGACCGGTGGCTGATGTTCGACTGGAGCAACCGCGTGATCGGCTACCAGGACCCGGAGTACGCGGTCAGCGCGCGCACCGACGCCGGGTCGTCCACGGAGCTGGCGCGCGCGGCGCTGGCCGTGCGACCGAAGCCCGACGCACACGGGCGGATGCCGGATCCCCGTACCAGGGAAGGGATGCCGGACCTCTACGCGTACGCCCACGCCCTCGGCGAGTTCAAGCGCCGAGAGCCGGGCGACGACGTGATGTCGAACCTGATGACCTATGTGGACGATGAGGGCGGGCGGGTCAGCCTCGCGGAGTTCGAGAACCTGTTCTGGCTGTTCTCGGTGGCGGGCAACGAGACCCTGCGCAACGGGCTGCCCGGCGGCCTGATCGCTCTGCTGTCCGATGTGGACGTTTATCGCGCGGTGCGGGCCGACCGGTCGTTGTTGCCCGGTGCCGTGGAAGAGATGTTGCGGTGGTGGACACCGGTGATGAACTTCCGGCGCACCGCCACCGAGGACACAACGCTTGCGGGGACCCGGATCAAGGCCGGTGACAAGGTCGTCGTGTGGTTCTCCTCGGCCAACCGCGACGAGGACGTCTTCCCCGATCCCGATCGTTTCGATCCTGGCCGCCGGGGCGAGCACCTGACGTTCGGCCATGGCCCGCACTTCTGCCTGGGCGCCCACTTGGCCCGCGTGCAGATGCGCGCCATGTTCGACGCGGTCCTGGATTTGCCTGGTGAGCTGCGGATCGACGGCGAGGTCCAGCGCCTGCGGTCCAACTTCCAGAACGGCGTCAAGCACCTGCCGGTGCGCTGGAGTTAACCGTGACTAACGCCACCGCGCGGGTTACCGGCAAGTAGGGCAACATCTACACATGCGCTCTCCGAAGGACTTCTTCAAGCCGCTGGCCATCGGCGCGCCGCAGCCGGTGCGGGAGATCCCGTTCCGGCCGTCCCGGATGATCCACTTCTTCGACCCCAGCAACCCCAAGATGGCCGCCAAGGTGCCGGACATCGCCAAGGGCGTCGACATCATCCTCGGCAACCTCGAAGACGCGATCCAGGCCGACCGGAAGGTCGCCGCACGCCAGGGCCTCGTCGACATCGCCAAGGCTACCGACTTCGGCGCCACGCAGCTCTGGACGCGGATCAACAGCCTCGACTCGCCGTGGGTGCTCGACGACCTCACCACGCTGGTCACCGAGATCGGCGACAAGCTCGACGTGATCATGGTCCCGAAGGTCGAAGGCCCCGAGGACATCCACTACGTCGACCGCCTGATCGCCCAGCTCGAAGCACGCGCCAAGCTGGAGCGCCCGATCCTGGTGCACGCGTTGCTGGAGACGGCGAGCGGCGTGCGGCGGGTCGAGGAGATCGCCGCCGCGAGCCCGCGCATGCAAGGCATCTCGCTCGGTCCGGCCGACCTCGCCGCGAGCCGCCGGATGAAGACCACGCGGGTCGGCGGCGGGCACCCCGGCTACCTCGTGCGCACCGACCCGGTCGGCGACGACCTCAGTGAGGGTCGCCAGACCTACCAACAGGACCTGTGGCACTACACCGTGTCCCGCATGGTCGACGCCTGCGTGAGCAACGGGATCCTGCCGTTCTACGGGCCGTTCGGCGACATCCGCGACACGGTCGCGTGCGAGGACCAGTTCCGCAACGCCTACCTGCTCGGCTGCGTCGGCGCGTGGAGCCTGCACCCGGTGCAGATCGCGATCGCCAAGAAGGTCTTCTCCCCCGAGCCCAGCGAGGTCGCGTGGGCCCGCCGGGTGATCAAGGCGATGGGCGACGGCACCGGCGCGGTCATGATCGACGGCAAGATGCAGGACGACGCCACGTACAAGCAGTGCCTGGTCGTCGCCGAGCTCGCCGACGCGCTGGCCGACCGCGACCCGGAACTCGCTTCGGCTTATGACAAGGCGACCGAGGAGGCCTTGGCGAATGACTGACCTGCGGCCGCGACGCTCCGTGCTCTACATGCCGGGCGCCAACGAGCGCGCGCTGGAGAAGGCGAAAACCCTGCCCGCCGACGCGTTGATCCTCGACCTGGAGGACGCGGTGGCGCCGGACGCCAAGGCCGAGGCACGCAAGCGGGTGTGCGCGGCCGTGGCGTCGGGCGAGTACGGCGAGCGCGAGCTGGTCATCCGGACCAACGGCCTGGACACGTCGTGGCACGAGGATGATCTGCGCGCCGCCGCCGAGGCCGGCCCGGACGCGATCCTGATCCCCAAGGTCAACAGTGCGGCGGAGGTCCACCAGGTCGAACGTGCGCTGGAGGCAGCGCCCGATCACACGGCGATCTGGGCGATGGTCGAGACGCCGATCGCCATGCTGCACGCGCACGAGATCGCGTCCGCCTCGCCGCGGTTGACCGTGCTGGTCATGGGCACGAACGACCTGGCCAAGGAGCTGCAGGCCGAGCACGTGCCCGGCCGCGCGCCGCTGCTCGCCGGGCTGTCGCTGGCGCTGCTCGGCGCGCGGGCGGCCGGCAAGGTGATCCTCGACGGCGTCTACAACGACGTGCAGGACCTTGCGGGTTTTGAAGCGGAATGCTTGCAGGGCAGGCAGTTCGGCTTCGACGGCAAGACGTTGATCCACCCGAAGCAGCTCGAGCCGTGCAACCGGGTGTTCGCGCCGTCCGAGGAGGAGGTCGAGCGCTCGCGGCGGATCATCGACGCCTTCGAGGAGGCCTCGCGCGAGGGTCGCGGCGTGGTGACGGTCGACGGCCGGATGATCGAGAACCTGCACGTGGAGAACGCGCGCCGAGTCCTCACCCTGGCCGAAGCGGTCGCCGCCCGCGGCTGACCACCGCGCGTGTCCCACACTCACGCCCGGCGTGTCCCCTCTTCCGACCCCGCGTGTCCCCTCTTCCAACCCCGCGTGTCCTCTGTTCCGGCCCCGCGAGTTCCCTTCCGATCGCCGGAGCGAGGGACACACCCGACGGGAACAGGGGACACACCCGGCCGGAGCAGGGGACACACCCTGCGCGAACGTGGGACACGCCCTGTTGCTGGTCAGTTCTGGTGGGCGTCCGCGGGAACGGCGTCCGGGGCTTCCTGGTGCGGCTGAGGTCGGTCGGCGACCAACTCCTTGATGCCGAGACCCAGCGCGATCACCACCAACGCCGCCGCCGTCGCGATCGCCCAGCCGACGCCGGTCGCGTAGCTCCTGGTCGCGGTGAGCACCGCGTGGAACACCGCCGACAGCACGGCCGTACCGATCGCCGTGCCGATCCGCTGGCCGGTCTGCAGCGCGCCGCCGGCCGCGCCCGACATCCTGGTCGGCACGCAACGCAGGGTCAGCGTCGTGTTCGGCGAGATCACCATGCCGCCGCCGAGCCCGGCGACCGCCATCGGCGCGATGATCGCGAGACCCGGGTGGGCAGGCTGCACGAAGCCCAGGATCACCGCCACGACACCGAGCCCGACGATCACCAGCGACAGGCCCAGGACCGTCAGCCACCGCCCGCGTTTCTCCACCAGCCGCCCGGCCAGCGCGGCGGCGACCGCCGAGGCCAGCGCGAACGGCGTGACCGCGAGCCCCGACTGCAACGGGGTGAGCCCGGCGCCCTGCTGGAAGTACATGGCAAAGACAAGCCAGATCCCGCTGAACCCGCAGAAGTACACGGCGCCGAGCAGCGCGCCCGAGGCGTACCCGGGCGTCCCGGTGAACAGGCGCAGGTCGAGCACCGGCGCCCGTCCGTGCCTGGTCAGCCGCGCCTCCCACCGCACGAAGGCGAACCCGAGCACGGCCGCGACCGCCATGAGCCACCAGGCGCCTTCGTGCACCATCGGGAACAGCACGGCGACCACCGCGGCGCCGAGCAGCAGCGCGCCGACCGTGTCGATCTCGTCGCGCAAGCGGCCTTCCTTGCGCCGCCCGGACGGCAGCAACCGCGCCGCGAGCACGAGCGCGACGAGCCCGATCGGCAGGTTCACGAAGAAGACCCAGCGCCAGCCGTCGTGCGCACCGGTCACGGCGAGGATCAGCCCACCGGCCAGCGGACCGACGGCGGTCGACAGCCCGACGGTGGCGCCGAACAGGCCGAACGCCTTGCCCCGCTCCGCGCCGGTGAACAGGTCCTGGATGAGGCCGGTGTTCTGCGGGGTCAGCAGGCCCGCGGTGAGCCCTTGGGCCAGCCGCGCGACGATCAGCAGCTCGATGGTCGGGGCCAGGCCGGCCAGCCCGCTCGTCACGACGAACCCGGTCAACGCCAACAGGAACATCCGTCTGCGGCCGAGCACGTCGCCGAGGCGGCCGCCGGCCACCAGGGTCAGGCCGAACGCCAGCGCGTACCCGGACACGACCCATTGCACGGCGCCGGGCGTGGTGGTCAGGCCGCGCTGGATCGATGGCAAGGCGACGTTGACGATGCTGACGTCCAGCAGGCTCATGAAGCCCGCGACCAGGGTGACCGCGAGCGCCCGCCACCGCTTCGGATCCGGTTCCGTCACAGCACCACCGGCCTGCCGTCGCGCACCGCGCGCATCGCGGCCGCGACGGTGGTGACCAGCCGGATCGACTCCTCCGGCAGCACGGGCGGCGGCCCGTCGCCCCGCAGGCACGCTTCCACCATCGACCAATACCCCAGGTAGTCGCCGTTCAGGGTGGGCACGACGGCCCGGCCCTCGTCCGTGATCAGGCTGCCCCACTGGGCCTCGTCGTACACGCCGAACCCTGGGTCGGTCGGCCGGGCGCCGGACCGCGCTGCCCGTTCTTGCGGGTCGAGACCCCAGCAGCGGTAGCCGGCGGTCGCGCCGGTCACGGTGAACCGGGGCCCGGCGGGCTGGACCGCGTTGCTCATCCGCAGCAGGGTCGAGACCCCGCTGACGTGCCGCACCGCGAGCGTGACGTCCTCCTCGACCGGCACGTCCGGGCGTGGGCTCGACGCCCGGCCGAACACCGACTCGACCGGTCCGAACAGCACGATCGCCTGGTCGAGGAGGTGGCTGCCGAGGTCGTAGACGATGTGGGCCAGGTCGAGCGGGTCGGTGCTCGTCTTCCACGCCGAGCGCGCGCCCGGGCGGCCCACGCGCTCGAACCGCGACTCGAAAGCCGACACGTCGGGCAGCCGGGCCGTGTCGACGAGGTCGCGGACGGTGCGGAAGTCGCCATCCCAACGGCGGTTCTGGAAGACCGTGAACATGACGCCCTGGTCCTCGGCCAGTTCGCCGAGCGTCGCCACCTCGTCCGGCGTGCCCGCCACCGGTTTGTCCACCACGACCGAAATGCCGCGCCGCAACGCTTCCGTCGCGTTCGCCACGTGGTGACGGTTGGGTGTGGCGACCACCACCAGGTCCGGCCCGGCGGCCAGCATATCCTCCATTGTGGACACGACAGCGGCGTCCGGGTAACGCTCCCTGGCCGCCGCCTGGCGTTCCGGGTTGCCGGTGACCACGGTGGCGACCCGAAGACCCGGCGTGGCTTCGATGTACGGCGCGTGGAAGGCGCTGCCCGCGAGGCCGTAGCCGAGCACGGCCACCCGCTTGTCGTCCGTCATGTCCTCCAGCCTGCCATGCGGGGGTGGAGCCAGCCCCACCTCGAACAAGGGGGTCAGCGTGATCGACCGGCACCGCTCGCGCCACCAAGGTGGGTGCAGATGAAAGCGACCAAGGGGGTCCGATGCAGTACCGCTCGATCGTCGCGCTGGCCGCGACGTTGTCCCTGCTGCCGGTGAGCGCGCAGGCGGCTCCGCGCCCCGCGCTGGCCGCGGCCGTGCACCAGATGGTGGCCGACGGGTTCACCGCCACGGTGGTGCGTGTGCGTGACGACGACCGAGTGGTCAGCCTTGCCGCGGGGGTGGCCGACGTGCGCACCGGCGCGCCCGCGCGGACCGGCGACCGTTTCCGGATCGCCAGCAACACGAAGTCGTTCGTGGCCGTCGTCGTGCTGCAACTGGAAGCGGCCGGATTGTTGTCTATTGAGGACAGTGCGGCGCGCTGGGTGCCCGGCTTGGACCCGCGGATCACCCTTCGGCAGTTGCTGAACCACACCAGCGGCCTCTACGACCCGACCGAGGAGCGGTCGTTCTGGAAGCCCTACCTGGACGACGACCACCGCGGGTACGTGTACACGCCGGACCGGGTGATCAGGATGGCGCTCGCGCACGGGCCGACCGGCGAGCCCGGCGCCGCGTACAAGTACTCCAACACCGGCTATCTGGTGCTCGGCAAGGTCATCGAGCGGGTGACCAGGCACAGCCCGGTCACCGAGATCCAGCGCCGGCTGCTGGACCCGCTCGGCTTGCACGACACGTACTTCCCCGTGCTGGACCCGGTGCTGCACGGCCCGCACCTGCACGGCTACGACATGAGCACGCCGATGCGGGACATGACGACGTTCAGCCCGTCCTACGACTGGACAGCCGGTGCCATGGTGTCCACTGTGGAGGATCTGGCCCGGTTCCACGAGGCGTTGTTCGCCGGACGACTCTTGCCTGCGGCGCAACAGGAAGAGCTGCTGACCGGGAACCTCGGCATCGAGCGGATGCCGTCGCCGTGCGGTGGGGTGCTGGTCGGCCAGACCGGCGCCGGGCCCGGGTACACCAGCATGTCGCTGTCCACCGAGGACGGCAAGCGGCAGCTCGTGCTGGTGGGCACCCGGTTCGACGTGGCGAAGGAGATCGCCGACGAGCCCCCGCTGCCGACCGGTGACGGGTCACGGCAGGTGCTGTCGGCGGCCTTCTGCCCCTAGGACGGCAGGCAGATGCAGAACGGCTGGCCGTCGGGGTCCAGGAGCACACGCCACCGCTCCCCCGGCTGGAAGTCCGGCTTGGTCGCGCCGAGCTCCAGGCACTGCTGCTCGGCCTTGTCCAGGTCGGCGACGTGCAGGTCGAGGTGGAAGCGCTTGCCGTTCTCCGGGTCGGGCCACTTCGGCGGCTGGTAGCCGTCCATGCGACCGAACCCGATCGGCGCGCCCGGGCCGCTGATCATGGCGTACTCGTCCTGGGCGTGCGTGACCTCCCAGCCGAGCACCTGGGCGTAGAACTCGGCTTCGCGGGCCGGGTTCGCGCAGTCGAGGTTGAGCATGGCGAGCTTGGCGATCTCTGTCATGCGTCCAGCCTCGCAGACATACCTGTCAGGCAGTGTCAGGATTGCGCAGGTATTCCTCGAACGTGATCGAGCCGCGGCTCGGTCCCACGTGTTCGCCCCGGCGGAAGGCGGCGAACGTCCGGCCCGGCACCCGCACCGGCAGGATCGGCCGCCGCTTGCCCCGTGCAGCGAGGAAAGCCTTGGCGAACTCGGGCAGCGGCCGGGTCTCCGGTCCGCCCAGGTCAGGCACTCGTCCGGCTGGTTCACCACCAGCCAGCTTGGCCAGTTCCACGGCGACCTCGCTGACCGCGATCGGCTGGTCGGGGATGGCGGGCACCGGCATCACCGGCAGCTTCGCCGCGGCCGTGAAGATCCGCACCAGCAGCGTGTGGAACTGGGTGGCGCGCAAGATCGTGTGAGGGACACCGGAGGACTCGATCACCTTCTCGGCCGCCAGCTTGGCCTTGTAGTAGGGCAACGGGACCTCGTCGATGCCCACGATCGAGATGTAGATCAGGTGCCGCACGTCGGGCGCGGCCTCGATCAGGTTCCGCACGGCTTCGGCGTCGTCGCTGGGGCTGCTCGCGCAGTGCACGATCGTGTCCACCCCGTCTACCGCCGCGGCGAGCCCGGCACCCGTCTTGAGGTCGGCGACCACCCACCCGTCGCCGTCGCGGGCCGTCCTGCTCATCTTGCGCACGGCGGGACCGAGCTGCCCGACCAGCACCCGGCCCAGTTCTCCGCTCGCGCCTGTGACCAGCGTTGTCACCGATGGCTCCCTTCGTCACCCCTCTTGACCGGGAAGCGCGGCGGAACGTGACAGCTGGCGGGCGAGGAAGGCGAGTTTGTCCGGGTTGGCGACGATGTGGAACGCGGCCAGGCGGCCGTCGGACTCGGTGGCGAGCAGCAGGCCGAGGACCGTGTCGCCGGACCGTCCGATGATCGCGGGCTGGCCGTTGACCTCGAGGTGCTCGTAGCGCAGGTCGGGGAACCGGTCCCACGCGGTGCCGGTGAGGTAGCGCGCGACCTTGGCGCGGCCGAGGATCGGACGGCGGGCCGCGGTCGCCTTGCCACCACCGTCCGCTGTGGACACGACGTCCTGGGCGAGCAGCGACTCCAGTTCCGCCATCGCACCTTTGGCGGCCGCGTCGAGGAACCGGTCGAGCAGGTCCCTGGCGAGCTTCGGGTCGGCGCTGAACCGGGGCCGGTCCCGCATCCGCTGCCGCGCGCGCCGATGCAACTGGCGGCAGTTCGCCTCCGTGAGCCCGGTCAACGCGGCGATCTCGCGGTGCGGGTAGCCGAACGCCTCCTTGAGCACGAAGACGGCGCGCTCCGCGGGCGTGAGCCGTTCCATGGTCGCGAGCAGCGCGAACGAGACCGACTCACGCTGCTCGGTGGTGTCGAGCGGACCGAGCGCGCCGCCGGCGGTGAGCACCGGCTCGGGCAGCCAGGGGCCGACGTAGGTCTCCCTTTTGGTCCTGGCTGCCGTCAACCGGGTCAGGCAGAGGTTGGTGACGACCCTGGTCAGCCAGCCTTCGGGGTTGGTGATGACCGCTTGGTCGGCTTCGTGCCAGCGCAGATAGGCGTCCTGGACGACGTCCTCGGCATCGGCGGCCGACCCCAGCATCCGGTAGGCGATGCCGAAGAGCCGGTCGCGCTGCCGCTGGAAGACGTCGGCCACCACGCGACCAGCTTGCCACGCCCCATAGTGGATCAAGTGATTTGCTGGCGTTCGGCCCCACGGTATTCCTTGAACCGATGGCGGCCTGCGGAGGACGCGGATGACCACCTACATCCTGTTTCACGCACGGTGGCTCGGCCCGTGGTGCTGGCTTCGGGTCGCGAGTCGACTGCGGGACCTCGGCCACACGGTGCACACCCCGGAACGGCCCGACTTCCAGGCTGCGGTGGACCTGGTGCGCGCCCAGCCGACCCCGCCCGTCCTGGTTGGCCACAGCTCCGCGGGCATGACGATCTCCGCGATCGCCGAGCTGCTCCCCGACCAGGTGGGCGTGCTCGTGTATGCGTCGGCGTTCCTGATGCCGACCGGCATGAGCACCGGTGAGTTCACCAAGCCGGAGAGCGGGTCCATCCTGCGGCCGAACCTGGTCGTCGACGAGAAGAACGCGACGATGAGCGTCGGCCACGCAGAGGACGTGTTCTTCAACGACTGCACGCCAGAGGACGTCGCGTGGGCGGTGAGCATGCTGCGCGCGGAGCCGCTCGAACTGCCGAAACCGCCGGACGTGCGGCTCACCGACGCCAACTTCGGCCGGGTGCCACGGGTGTACGTGGAATGCACCCAGGACAACGCGATGCACGTCAGCCAGCAGCGGCGGATGCAGGATCTGTTGCCGTGCAAGAAGGTTTACCGCTTGCCGGCAGGCCACACACCGTTCCTGTCGATGCCCGACGAACTGGTGGACTGCCTGTTGGACGCCGCCAAGTACACATCCCACACGACGCAGTCCACCTGACGGCAGGCTGCAGCCTTCGCAGACGTAGCAAGACCCGGGCGCATCTCGGCCGCCTCGACCGACTTCTGCTCGAAAGGCTTGGCCTCGACCGAGGTCAGGCACGTCTCCAGCGTGTCAAAGGCCGAGCAGCTCCGCGAGCGTGTCGCCGAGCACCCGGTCGCGCACGGCTCCGGGCCGCGTCACGCGCTCGACGGTGATCCGGGCGAGAACCGGGTCGCCGTAGGGGGCATCCGATCCGAACAGCGTGCGGTCCGGCACCTCGGCGATCGCGAGCCGGACGGCGAAGATGACGTTCGCGGTCGACAAGTCCAGGTACAGGTTCGGGGTCTGCGCTGCCAGCTCGATCGCCGTCATCCAGTTGAGCCCACCGAGCTGGCTGATGACGAGCGGGACGGTCGGGTAACGGGGCGCGAGCCCCGCCAGCGTCGCCAGATCCTCGGCCGTGGTCGGCGCGAACCCGTGCACCACGACGGGCAGCCCACCGTGATCCGCCGCGGCCTGCAGGACCGGCTCGATCTGGTGTGCTTGGCCGGGTGGCGGCGTCAGCTCGCCGATCCCCTGGAACCCGCGGCCGATGACCTCACGTTCGACGTCCTCGGCAGCTCGGTCGAGACGAACCTTGCCGAACCCGATGAACCGCTTGTCGGCACAGGCATTGTGAAGCTCTCGCCACGCTTCTTCGTAGCCGTCGGTTTGACCGCTGACGGTCTCGTGCAGCACCGTCAGCTCGTCCTTCAGCGAGGCCAGATCGGTGGCACGCTCAGGATGCGGCCGAGTGCCGAAGAGCACCGAGCGGTCGATCCCAGCCTCGTCCAAGAGGGCAATGTGGTCGTGCACGGGGTCGTGGACATGGCTGTGCGCGTCAATGATCACTGGTTCTCCGTGGGTTCGCGGAATGCGGTTGGCGGAACCAGTGTTGGACCTTGACACCATGGCAAGGTCAAGAAGATGTTGATCGGGCAGTTGGCTTCGCGCACCGGGACAAACGAACGCCTGCTCCGGTACTACGAGCGCGTCGGCCTGCTCGACTCGCGCCGCCAACCCAACGGCTACCGCGACTACGACGAGGACGCGGAGCAGACGGTGCGGCAGATCAGGGCGCTGCTCGCGGCCGGGTTGCCAACGCGGTTGATCAAGCAGGTGCTGCCCTGTGCGCTGGCGGATGGTTCGGTGCGCGCCTGCCCTGGGGTGTTGGAGCGGCTGCGGGGTCAGCTGTCGCGCTTGGACCAGCGCGCCACGGAACTGGCGGAGGCTCGCCATACCTTGCGCCAGGTGATCACCGCTGCCGAACGCGCCGAATAGCGGCGAACGGGGTGCCGACCCGCGCTCCGTCTATGCGGCCGGGCTCCGGTCAGCTGCAGCCGGACGTGGAGCCGCAGCCTTCACACACGTGGCAAGGCCCAGCCGGGCGCATCTTCGTGCCCGCAGGTCATTCACGCGGGCGCATCCGCTGCCCACACTCCAGGACAAGGCTCTCAACGCGGTTGATCAAGCAGGTTTGAGTCATCCGCGCTTCGGCCGAGAGCGCTGCGCCCGCCAGATCGCGTGGTCCACCTCCCATGGAGTCCTGTCGTTGGCTGCCGCCAACTTGGTGACCAACTCGACAGCCTCGCCGACGCCGACCTCGCGACCGAGGTGGCGACCGAGCCATCGCCGAACCATGCGGTCCGGTTTGATCCGGTCATCGGAACCGACGAGCATCCAGAGGTAGTTCATCCTGATGCCTGACCAGCCATGGCCGGGCACCGTGGCGAGATCCGCTTCGACGCGCGCCAGGCGTTCGGCATCGCCCAGCAGGTCAGCCGCATCGCCGAGCAGGTTGATGCCGTGCCGCACCAGGATCTGCGCGTACTCGATGTCAGCCCGCGTCTTGAGGGGCGCGCCCCTGCGGGTCGAGGTCCGGTGGTGGTTGCCCAACGCATCGGCGAGCTCGGCTTCGCCGAGTTCGACGGCCCATTCCGCGAACTCGCGCAGTGGTTGCTCAACGTAGGTACCGACCTTGGCCGGGGCCACCAGAACGGTTCCCAGAAGCGGTTCGCCGTACTTCCAGCACAGGGCTTTCACGGTCTCGTAGCGCACGCCGATGGAATGAACGGCGTCGAGCACGCACAGCGAGAGGTGTGCCCACCGGCATTCGCGCGGCTGGATGTCGAGCTCCGCCATCGCCGGTTCGAAAACGGCCAAGCTCGCAGGCAAGGTTGCTGTCACCGCACGGAATTCGCGGCAACCGTGGTTGGCGTTACGGCAGCCCTGACCGCACAAGCACGTCCCCACTCTGTCACGGCCGAGTACCTCCGCGACCGTCTCGCCGAGCAGCCGATCGCGCAGCCGTCACGAAGACCGTGTCTCATCGGTCCGCCGGCTGGCGGTGAACGCCCGAAGCCCGAGCCTCGACCCCACCTTCGCGAGCCACTGCAGGTAGTCCGGGTGAAGGTATTCATCCCCGTCCCGGACAGCGCGACGCGCGACCGCGCACCAGTCGTCCCGGTCGAGCACTGCCATGTAGGCGTCGCGGAGGCCGTGCAGTTGCCTTGGCACTGCCTGGCCACTCAAGTAGGCGGCCAGCATCGCGGCGGTGGCAAACCGTCCGGCCGTCGGCTCCTGCCTACCAAGGTGCCGGACGTGGGCGCCCAGGACACCGGCCGCATGCGGATAGTCCTCGACCGATTTGTCAAGCATGCCTTGACCGTCGGCCAGCACGCAAAGAAGACGACCAGCGTGGTCGACGAGGTCGTCGTCCACCGACGGGTCCACAATGGCCTCATGGACGCCTGAGACCTCCGCGACCGCGCTTGCGAAGTAGCCGTTCAAGAAGTCGCCGTCCACCGGGCGTCGGAGCAGCCAATCTCGAGCAGCCGGGTCGGCCAGCCGGCACAGTGCCTCGACCACGTATACCCGGCCCCATCCAGCGACGCGATCAGCCAGCCAGAGCAAGGCCATCGACCCGTTGTCCTGGCGCTCCAATGCCCATGCGGCCAGGGGAGCGAACTGGTCAGATAGGAGCCCAATGGTCTGGATCAACGGTATGTCCTCGACCGTTCCGGCAACCCCGACCAAGGCCAGTCCGATGATCGCCGAACACCGATCGGGGCTGCGCCGGACGAGCCATCGGCCCGTGCGCCGGACGCGGATCGGGTCTGTTGCTCGCGCGGCCGCGATGATGTGTTCGTTGCGGTGAATCGGCACGTCGATGTCATGAAACGCATCGACGAGATCATCTGGCGAGGCCACAGGATTCGCGAAGTGTTCGCGGAGGACCTGGGCCGCATCGGCGCCGACCAGCGCGTAATCACGAGGCCTCTTGGGGGCTCGTCGACGGTGGCGCTCTTCGTCGGGATAGGGAGCGCCATAGCCTGGCAACGGCGAATCGGGCGCCTTGATGTGCAGGCTGACCGCGTGGTCGAAGAGGGTCTGGCGGGATCCGAGCGATGGCTCGGGCGCAGGGCTCACCGGTGTGCGGAGGTCTCGATTCTGTCGCTCATGGTTCGAGAATGCCATCGGCGCGCCATCGACGGCAACGCCCGCCGAACTCTTTACCGAGCCGGGCAGACGACTGGGCCCGGCGGTGCGGGTGCACCACCGGGCCCAGTCGGTTCAGTTGGTCAGCTGCAGCCGGACGTGGAACCGCAGCCTTCACACACATAGCAGGACCCGGCCGGACGCATCTTGGTGCCGCAGGTCATGCACAGGGGCGCGTCCGCTGCCTTGCCCAAGTGCAGTTCCAACAACTCCGTCGAGCTGTGCGCAGTCGTGGTCTCCGGCTTCGCCGCCTCGACCGACTTCTGCTCCGAAGGCTTGGCCTCGACCGAGGTCTGGATGCCTTCGATGTCCACTTCGGACGGACCATAGCCGCCGGCATCCACCTGGGCCGAGCGCTCGTCGGCGGTGAAGATGCCGAGCTGGGCGCGCTTGTCGTAGGGCAGGTAGTCCAGCGCCAGCCTGCGGAAGATGTAGTCCAGCACGCTGGTCGCGATCCGCAGGTCCGGGTCGTCGGTCATCCCGGCGGGCTCGAAGCGCAGGTTCTGGAACTTCGACACGTAGAACTCCAGCGGGATCCCGTACTGCAGACCCACGGAGATCGACGTGGCGAAGGCGTCCATCACACCCGCCAAGGTCGAACCCTGCTTGCCCAGCTTGATGAAGATCTCGCCCAGGCCGTCATCCGGGTACGAACCGGCGTGCAGGTAACCCTCGGCCCCACCGACGGTGAAGGACACCGTCTGCGACGGGCGCTTCTTCGGCAGGCGCTTGCGGACCGGCCGGTACTCGATGACCTTCTCCGGCTCGGCATCCTTCTTGGCCTCGCCGCCCTTGCCCGCCGACAGCGGCTGGCCGACCTTGCAGTTGTCGCGGTAGATCGCGAGCGCCTTCAGGCCGAGCTTCCAGCCCTCGTAGTAGATCTCCTCGACGTCCTCGACGGTCGCCGACTCCGGCATGTTGACCGTCTTCGAGATCGCACCCGAGATGAACGGCTGGACCGCCGCCATCATCCGCACGTGGCCCATCGGCGCGATGGAACGCTCGCCCATCGCGCAGTCGAACACCTCGTAGTGCTCCTGGCGCAGGCCGGGCGCGTCGACCACGTGGCCGTGCTCGGCGACGTACTCGACGATGGCCTCGACCTGCTCGTCCTGGTAGCCCAAGGACTTCAGCGCCCGCGGCACCGTCTGGTTCACGATCTGCATCGACCCGCCGCCGACCAGCTTCTTGAACTTCACCAGCGCCAGGTCCGGCTCGATCCCGGTGGTGTCGCAGTCCATCATCAGGCCGATCGTGCCGGTCGGCGCCAGCACGCTCGCCTGCGCGTTGCGCCAGCCGTTGCGCGCACCGATCTCGGTGCCGAGCTGCCACTCGCGGGTGGCCAGCCGCTGCACGGCGCCATCGCTCGCGCCGTAGGTGCGGATCAGGTCGTTCGCCGCGGCGTGCTTGCGCATGACCCGCTGGTGCGCCTCGGCGTTGCGGGCGTAGCCCTCGTACGGACCGACGACCCCGGCGAGTTCGGCGGACCGCCGGTACGCGGTGCCGGTCATCAGCGAGGTGATGCCCGCGGCGAGCGCGCGGCCGCCGTCGGAGTCGTACGCGTGGCCGGTGGCCATCAGCAGCGCACCGATGTTGGCGTAGCCGATGCCCAGCTGGCGGAACTTGCGCGTGGTCTCGGCGATCGGCTCGGTCGGGAAGTCGGCGAAGCAGATCGAGATGTCCATCGCGGTGATGACCAGCTCGACGGCCTTGACGAACTTCTCGCCCTGGAAGCTGCCGTCGTCACCGAGGAACTTCATCAGGTTCAGCGACGCGAGGTTGCAGCTGGAGTTGTCCAGGTGCATGTACTCGCTGCACGGGTTCGACGCGGTGATCCGGCCCGACTCGGGGCAGGTGTGCCACGCGTTGATCGTGTCGTCGTACTGCAGACCCGGGTCGGCGCACTCCCACGCGGCCTGCGCGATCTTGCGGAAGAGCTCCTTGCCGTCGACCGACTCGATGACCTCGCCGGTGGTGCGTGAACGCAGCCCGAACTGGCCGGCGTTCTCCACCGCGCGCATGAACTCGTCGGAGACGCGGACCGAGTTGTTCGCGTTCTGGTACTGCACCGACGTGATGTCGGAGCCGCCGAGGTCCATGTCGAAGCCGGCGTCGCGCAGCGCGCGGATCTTGTGCTCCTCGCGCGCCTTGGTGGTGACGAACTCCTCGACGTCCGGGTGGTCGACGTCGAGCACGACCATCTTCGCCGCGCGCCGGGTGGCCCCGCCGGACTTGATGGTGCCCGCGGACGCGTCGGCGCCGCGCATGAACGACACCGGGCCGGACGCGGTGCCGCCGGAGGACAGCAACTCCTTCGACGACCGGATCTTCGACAGGTTCAGGCCCGCCCCCGAGCCGCCCTTGAAGATCAGGCCTTCCTCGCGGTACCAGTTCAGGATCGACTCCATGGTGTCGTCGACCGCGAGGATGAAGCAGGCGCTGACCTGCTGCGGCGACGTCGTGCCGACGTTGAACCAGACCGGCGAGTTGAAGCTGAACACCTGGTGCAGCAGCATCCAGGTCAGCTCGTGCTCGAAGACCACCGAGTCTTCGGGGGTCGCGAAGTAGCCGTGCTGCACGCCCGCGGTCACGTAGGTCTTGACCACGCGGTCGATCAGCTGGCGCAGCGAGTGCTCGCGGACCGGCGTGCCCACCGCGCCGCGGAAGTACTTGCTGGTCACGATGTTGGTGGCGTTGATCGACCAGAAGTCGGGGAACTCGACGCCCCGCTGCTCGAAGTTCACCGAACCGTCGCGCCAGTTGGTCATCACCACGTCGCGCTGTTCCCAGGTGACCTCGTCGTAGGGGTGCACACCCTCGGTGGTGTAGACGCGCTCGATGTGCAGCCCCGTGCGTGTTGAAGCGCCCGGTGTCGCCTGGCCCTCGGCGATGTCGGTCATGACAGGTCCCTCTCCCTTGTCCTCTGCTCGCTGGTGCATGGCCACGTCCGGGCTCCCCGTCCGATGCGGCCGGCCCAAGTTGTGCTGCCGGTTGTGCTGTGCCGGCCGACGGCTGGCGACTTTGCCGCGCCGTCGGCTCACGTGTTGTTCTCGGTGTCGTTGCTGGTGATCGCCGCGCGCAGGTCGGCGATCTCCTTCTCGAAGTCCTCCACCGAGGAGAAGGACCGGTAGACGCTGGCGAAACGCAGGTAGGCGACTTCGTCCAGGTCGCGGAGCGGGCCGAGGATGGCCAGCCCGACCTCGTGGCTGGGGATCTCGGCCGCGCCCGCGGACCGGATCGACTCCTCGACCTTGTGCGCGAGCAGGGCGAGGTCGTCGTCGTTGACCGGGCGGCCCTGGCACGCCCGGCTCACCCCGCGGATGACCTTCTCGCGGCTGAACGGCTCGGTGACCCCGGACCGCTTCACGACGGCCAGCACCGCTTCCTCGACGGTGGTGAACCGGCGGCCGCACTCGGTGCAGGACCGGCGCCGCCGGATCGCCTGGCCGTCCTCGACCTCACGGGAGTCGACCACCCGCGAGTCGGAATGCCGGCAGAACGGGCACCGCATCGCCCCACACCCCTTTCAACGTTCGCGCGCACCGCCGCATTTCGTCCGATCTGTGATCAACATGTGGATCGACCGGTGGATGGGCGGTGGACAACCTGTGGACCGCCAGACCCAACCTGTGGACTAACTACAGCGATGTAACTACTAGATGTTGGGGTTCAAGCTATGCCGCGGGGCGCGGCGACGCAAGCCGACACGGCCGCCGACACCCGGCCGAGGGATCTCGGGTTGACACCTGTTGACGGAGCGTGGCAACACCCACACGGAGTAGCACCGTCCACTCGGCGTTCACCCGCCGGAGAGCCTACGGACGTGCTCCAGATCACCCTCAGCGCCAACCACCGGGCGTGTCCCACACTCGCGCTGGGTGTGTCCCACCTTCCCTTCGGATGAGTTCCACGTTCCGCGCGGGACCCGCGGCCGAACGTGGAACACAACCGGCCGGAAGAGGGAACACGCCTGGCCGGAAGAGGGGACACACCCGGTCGGAACGGGGGACACACCGGGTCGGAACAGGGGACACGCCTGGCGAGCGGGTGAGCGCACGGCGAAGTGGTCGCTCCATCGCGAGAGATGGGCGAGCAAGGAGATGCGGGAGCCGAGGCGGGTGACGCCCGGCAGCAGGGCTTCCGGGGCGGCTACTGGCCGTCGGGGACGATCAAGGGGGTGCCCACGGCGACCGAGTCGGCGGGGTCCAGGTCGTTCAGGTCGCGGATGCGGTCGACGACGGCGGCCGGCTCGCTGCCCGGCGCGTGATGCTGGGCAATGGTCCACAGGTTCTCGCCGGGCGCGACCACGACCGAGACGGTGTGCGACGGCACGGAATCGCCGGCCACCGAGTTCGACAGCGCGCCGAGCCCGTACACGGCAGCGCACACGGCCGCGCCGAGCACCAGCAGGAAGACGAGAGGGAGCGGCTTCGGCCGCGGCAGCCGCGGCGCGGCCACGACGTGCGGCGCCGTCACCCGCTTCGGCCGCGTCGGCGGCCGGGTCCGGTCGACCTGGCGCGGCGTGCGACGTTCCTCGCGGACCGGGACGGACCGCACCGGCTGCCTCGTCCGGCCAACCCGCTCGACCAGGATCGCCATGGCAACCTCCCTGCTAGTCTTGATCAATTAGACGAACATCCGTTCGATCGAACGTTCGTGCGATCTTCTTACCACCACCCACCGACAAAAACGAGAACTCACCGGCGTGTCGCTCGAACAGGTGTTTGATCTGTCCACTCAGGAGGACTAGCGTCGATCGCGACACGGTGCCCCATCCCCAGGTCAGGGGCACCTCAGCGGACCATCACAGCGGAAGGCAAGCGACGTGGCTGGCACGAGCGGTCGGAAACCACCCACTGGCGGCGAGGGAGGTGGCGATGCGGAGATCCGCGCCTTCCCGCCGCGTGAGGACGAGGCCTCGGTCGAAGAAGAGCGGTCGACGGATCGCCAGCTGCCCGCGCGGCAGGCGAAAGTCCTGGAAGTGATCCGCAGCTGGGTCGAACGGTACGGCTACCCGCCGAGCGTGCGGGAGATCGGCGAGGCGGTGGGGCTCACCTCCACGTCGAGCGTGGCGTACCAGCTGCGCGCCCTGGAGAAGAAGGGCTACCTGCGCCGCGACCCGAACCGGCCGCGTGCGATCGGCGTGCTGCCGCCGGACGTCGACCCGTCGTCGGGCGACCTCGGCCTGCCGTCGGAGAACGACTACAGCGACCAGCCGGTGCCCACCTACGTCCCGGTCCTCGGCCGGATCGCCGCCGGTGGCCCGATCCTCGCCGAGCAGGCAGTCGAAGACGTGTTCCCGCTGCCGAAGGAACTGGTCGGCGAGGGCTCGCTGTTCATGCTGAAGGTCTCCGGTGACTCGATGGTCGACGCCGCGATCACCGACGGCGACTGGGTGGTCGTCCGCCAGCAGCCGACCGCCGACAACGGTGAGATCGTCGCCGCGATGCTCGAGGGCGAGGCGACGGTGAAGACATTCCGCCGCAAGGACGGGCACGTCTGGCTGATGCCGCACAACGAGAACTACGAGCCCATCCTGGGTGACGACGCCAGCATCCTCGGCAAGGTCGTCGCCGTGATGCGGCGGCTTTGAGATATCGCGTGGGTTCGGTTTCGGCTCGAGAGGCCGGGCCGAACCCACGCCCCCTGTCGTTCGCGTTGGACCGGGCCGAATGGCCTCAGGCCCGGGCTCACTGAAAGCCTGGCGCGCTCACTCCGAAACCGAGTGGCCGCAGGCTCATCGAAAACCTCGGCGCCCACTCCAAAACCCCAGTGCCGCAAGGGTTTTCGAGCCTTCGTGCGAGCAAATCGTGCCCAGCGCGCGGCCCACCCTCCTCTGGGGGCTCCCCCTTGTCCATTCTATCGGGTTTGGGGTGGGGGAACGGGTGCGGAGCGGATCTGTGGACAACTCGCCGTGCGAACGGAAACTTTGGTCGGTGACGGCGTCAGCGGCGGTCGTCAGCGGCGGCGGGAGCGCAGGCCCAGCACCAGGAGCATCAGGGCCAGTGCGGCGGCGGCCACGCCGATGATCACCGGCAGCGGCAGGTCCGAGCTCCCCGCGGCCGGCGCGGCCGACTTCCCGGTTCGGGCGGCTTGCGGGGCGGGCGTCGAAGACGTCTTGGGCGCGGCCAGCGACGCCGCGCCGGCGACCACGTGGATCGGCGACGAGTCGCCCTCACCGCCGGAGATCAAGGTGCCGTCCGGTTGGAACGCGATCGCTTCGCCTTGTTCCTCGTTCGCCAGCGGCACCCGGACCGCGGTTCCCTTCAAGGCCTTGAGCACATCGCCGTCCGGCGCCGGGTACAAGTACACGTCGGTGTAGGTCCGCACGGCGACCACGTGGCCGTCCGCGCTCACCGCTCCCCCGGTGACCAGGACGTTGCTGACCTCGTTGACCACCGGGCCGCCGGGCGTCCCGGTCGGCAGGTACGACAGGGTGCCGACCTGTTTGAGCGGGGTGGGGCCGGGCGACGCGAGTTTTCCCGTCGGCTGGTAGATCGCCGACAAGCCGATCGGAACCTTGGTGATCAGGTACGGCGTGCCGTCGTGGCCGAGCAGCAACGCCTCTGTGTCATGTGGACCGTCGGGGTAGGTGAGGCGGTGGATTTTGGCTTCACCGCTGGGAGTCACGGAGATCAACGCGACGGTCGAACGCTTGGCGCCGTTGTCGCCGGTGTCCGACAGCCAGAACGTGCCGTCGGCGGCCAGGGCCAGGTCTTCGGTGTCGTACGGGTCGATGTCGTTGTCGATCTCACGCTCGACCTTGCAGTCGTGGCCCAGGACGAACACGCGGATCCTGCTGCCACCGTCGTTGATGGCGTACCAGTGGTCCGCGTCGGCGGCCAAGCCGGACAGCTCGGTCAGGCGCTCGTCGTCGACGGTGCACTTCTTCTGCACCGACGGTGCCGCCGATGCGGGGACGCCGAGCAGGAAGATCGCAAAGACGGCAGCGATCAGCGACCAAGCTCTACCCAACGGATCCTCCCCCAGCCGGCCCCACGCGACGGCCAGCGTACTGGCCGTCGCGTGAGCCGAGGGTCAGACCGTGTTCGACTGGAAGGCTTCCAGCTGGCCCGCGAGGTCGGGGTAGACCTTCACCTTGAGCTGCGTGCCGTGCTCGGTGTGCTCCTCGGCGAGCACCTCGCCGTCGGTGTACACGCGGGAAACCAGCTCGCCCCGCGCATACGGCACCAGCACGTCCATCTCCCGCTGCGGCTTGGGCAGCAACTCGGCGATCCGCTCGCGCAGCTCGTCGAGCCCCGCCCCGCTGCGCGCGGACACGAACACCGCGCCCGGCAGCAGGTGCCGCAACCGGACCAGTGCGACCTCGTCGATCGCGTCGGTCTTGTTGACGACGACCAGCTCCGGCGGCATGACACCGCTGCGCCTGCGGCCGATGTCGGCGAGCACCTCACGCACCGCGTTCACCTGCCACTCCGGCAACGGATCCGCGCCGTCCACCACGTGCACCAGCAGGTCCGCGTCGGCCACCTCGTCCAATGTGGACCGGAAGGCCTCGACGAGCTGGTGCGGCAGGTGCCGGACGAACCCGACCGTGTCGGTCAGCGTGTAGACCTGCCCGCACGGCGTCTCCGACCGCCGGGTGGTCGCGTCGAGGGTCGCGAACAGCGCGTCCTCGACCAGCACCCCGGCGCCGGTGATCGCGTTGAGCAGGCTGGACTTGCCCGCGTTGGTGTACCCGGCGATCGCCACGCTCGGGACCGCGTTGGCCACGCGGCGGCCGCGCTTGGTGTCGCGGACCGCGCCCAGCGCGGCGATCTCCTTGCGCAGCTTGCTGATCTTCGCGCGAATGCGCCTGCGGTCGGTCTCGAGCTTGGTCTCACCGGGACCACGCAGACCCACACCGCCGTTGCCACCGCCCGCACGACCACCGGCCTGGCGGGACAGCGTCTGGCCCCAGCCGCGCAGCCTCGGCAGCAGGTACTGCAACTGCGCGAGCTCGACCTGCGCCTTGCCCTCCTTGGAGCGGGCGTGCTGGGCGAAGATGTCCAGGATCAACGCGGTGCGGTCGATGACCTTGACCTTGAGCCGCGCCTCCAGCTGCTGCAGCTGACCAGGCGAGAGCTCGCCGTCGCAGATCACCGTGTCCGCGCCGGTGGACAGCACGATGTCGGACAGCTCGTTGACCTTGCCGGAACCGATGTACGTGGCCGGGTCGGGCCGGTCGCGGCGCTGCACGAGGCCGTCGAGCACCTGCGAGCCCGCCGTCTCCGCGAGCCGGGCGAGCTCGGTGAGCGACGCCTCGGACTCGATCGCGGTGCCCTCGGTCCAGACGCCGACCAGCACGACCTTCTCCAGGCGCAGCTGGCGGTACTCGACCTCGGTGACGTCGGTGAGCTCGGTCGAAAGACCGTGGATCCGGCGAAGCGCGACCCGGTCTTCCAACTCCAGCTCGCCGGTGGAGGGCGCCAGCGGCGCGTCCAGTCGATCTTCCGGTTCCAATGAGCTGAAGTCTCGGGTCACGTGGTTCACCTTTCGTCGGTTGTGTTACCTGAGTCATCGTCCCATGTCACACCGACATTTCCGAACGATTTCCCCATTGGGTACAACGCCGTGTACACCCCGATTCGTTCCCCGCCCTCGTCCGGGGGTGCCTGCGAGAACTCCTCGAGCACCATCGCGAGCCGGTTGACCAGCTCAGCCTTCCGTTCCGGACCGACCTGGACGACCATCCGCGTCTGGTCCAGCTCCTGGAAGTCGACCTCGGCGATCTCGTTCAAGTAGGCCTGCAGCATGGCCTCGCCAATGGCGGGTCGGTGCACGTTGTCCAGCTGCCACGACAGGCCGGTGGCGCGGTACGGGATCTCCCGCGAGCCGCGCTTGCCCCGCCGCGCGGGCAACGCCGCCAGGAAGCCCGTGTCGACCAGTTTGCGCACGTGGTGCAGCGTGGTCGCCGGATCCTTGCCCAGCGCCTCGGCGATCTCCTTGTTGGTGAGCGGGTCGAACCGGGTGATCCGCAGGATCCGCAGCCGGATCTCAGAGGCGAGGGCCGCCGCCTCGGCATCGGTCGACGGTCGGCGTGGTCGCGGTGCTGTCACCGGCACAGCCTAACTGATTGACAGCTTCCAATCAGTGAGCCATGCTCTCCGCCCATGGGGAATTCGCTGTGGCGCCACCGTGACTTCCGGCTGTTGTGGGCAGGCGACACGATCAGCCAGTTCGGCGCGTCGATCAGCATGGTGGCCATCCCGCTGCTCGCGGCGACCGTGCTCGCGGCGACGCCGTTCCAGATGGGCGTGCTGACCGCGGCCGAGAACGCGGCGTTCCTGCTGATCGGGCTGCCCGCGGGCGTGTGGGTGGACCGGATGCGCAGGCGGGGCCTGATGATGACCGCCGACTTCGGCCGCGCGGTGCTGCTCGCGACCATCCCGATCGCGTGGTGGCTCGGGGTCCTCACGCTCGCGCACGTGATCGTGGCGGTGCTGCTGGTCGGCGTGCTGACGGTGTTCTTCGACGTGTCGTACCAGTCCTACCTGCCGAGCCTCGTGGGCCGCGACAAACTCGTCGAAGGCAACTCGAAGCTGCAGGCCAGCCAGTCGGTGGCGATCGTGTCCGGACCCGCGCTCGCCGGGTGGCTGGTGCAGTTGATGAGCGCCGCGGGCGCCGTCGTGCTGAACGCGGCGGGGTTCCTGTGGTCGCTGCTCTGCCTCTCGCGCATCCGCACGCGCGAGCCCGAACCGGAGAAGGTGGCCGACCCGAGCCTGCGCCGCGACATCGCCGAGGGCCTGCGGTTCGTGCTGGGCAACCCGTTGCTGCGGGCGATCACCTTCTGCACCGGCACGTCGAACTTCTTCTCCAACATGAACACCGCCGTCGGCGTGATCTTCCTGGTGCGTGAGATCGGCGTGCCGGCCGGCGGGATCGGGCTGATCTTCACCGGGTTCGGCATCGGCGGCATCCTCGGCGCGCTGTCCGGCACGTGGTGGCAGCGCTGGTTCGGCCAGGCCCGGACGATCTGGCTGTCGTTGCTGCTCACCCAGCCGTTCCTGCTGCTCCTGCCCTTGACCGACGCCGGTTGGCGCGTGTCGCTCTACTGGGTCGGCGGTGTGGTCTACGGCTACGGCGCGGTGGTCTACAACGTGGCGCAGGTGAGCTTCCGGCAGGCCATCTGCCCGGACCGGCTGCTCGGCCGGATGAACGCCTCGATCCGGTTCCTGGTCTGGGGAACGATCCCGCTCGGCGGCCTCACCGGCGGCGCGCTCGCCGAGTGGGTCGGGGCGCGCGACACGCTCTGGGTGGCCGGGATCGGCGGCATCGCCGCGGTGCTGTGGGTGCTGTTCTCCCCGCTGCGCGGCATGCGGGACATCCCGATGGCGGACGAGCCGGCTAGCGGTGCGCCGTCCACCACTGCGAGCTGAGCGTCCCCTCGGCGACGAACTCGGCGGGTCCGGTGAGCGTGCTGCCGTCATCGGTGATGACAACCGACACCTGCCCGCCGGGAACGTCCACAGTGGCCGAACCGGTGGTGCGGTTCTTGGAGTGCAGCCACGACTTCACGGCGGCGACCGTGCCAGTGCCGCACGACCGGGTCTCCCCCACCCCGCGTTCGTGCACCCGCATGCGGATCGCGTCCGGGCCGAGCTCCTGGATGAACTCGACGTTGACACCGTTGGGGAACAGCGCCCGGTCGTAACCCGGCTGCGCGGTGAGATCGAGGACGTCCACAGTGGAGCCTTCGGGCAGCTGGCACCCGAGGTGGGGGTTGCCCACGTCGACCGCGACCCCCGGGAACAGCATGTTCTGCACGGTGGCCGACGACTCGCCGAACACCCGCACCGCTCCCATGTGGACGGTCACGGTGTCGTCGTCGTGCACCTCGACCCGCCGGTCCCCCGCCCGCGTGCCGATGACGAAACCGCCGCGCTTCACCAGTCCCGCGTCGACGAGGTAGCGGGCGAACACCCGCACGCCGTTGCCGCACATCTCGGCGATCGAGCCGTCGGCGTTGCGGTAGTCCATGAACCAGGTGTCGGCATCCACTTCGGACGGCACGACCCGCAGCACACCGTCCGCGCCGAGCCCCATCCGCCGGTCGCAGAGCGCGCGCACCCGCGATTCGGTGAGCTCCAGGGCATCAGCGAGGTCGGGCAGCAGCACGAAGTCGTTCTGGGTGCCGTGGCCCTTGCGGAACGGGATGGGTGGTTGCACGACCCCAGATTACGTGTCGAGCAGCGCGAGTGCGGCGTCGAGCAGGTCGGGGCGGGCGGCGTCCAGCCAGGTGATGCGCTTGTCGCGGCGGAACCAGGAGCGCTGCCTGCGCACGAACCGGCGGGTGCCCTGCGCGGTCCGCTCGGCCGCCTCGGCCATGTCGTAGGCACCGTCCATCGCGGCCAGCACCTGCTGGTAGCCGAGCGCACGCGACGCCGTGAGCCCCTCGCGCAGGCCCTTGCCGATCAGCGCCTCGACCTCGTCGACCAGCCCGCCGTCGAACATGGCGGTGACGCGGGCGTCGACGCGGGCGTCCAGCGCTTCGAGCTCGCGGTCGAGCCCGATCAGCACGGCGCCGTAGCGGGCCGGGCCGGGACGGGGCAACGTCGCCGAGAACGGCCGCCCGGTCAACTCGATCACCTCGAGCGCACGCACGATCCGGCGTCCGTTGGTCGGCAGCACGTTCTCGGCCGCGACGGGGTCCAGCTCGCGCAACCGGGCGTGCAGGCGTTCGGCACCGACCTCGCCCAGCTCGACGGTCAGCCGGTCGCGGATCGCCGGATCGGTGCCCGGGAATGCGAACTCGTCCAGCACCGCTTGCACGTACAAACCTGATCCGCCGGTCAGCACAGGCACCTTGCCCGCGGCGAGCAGCCGCTCGACCACCGCCCGCGCGTCGCGCTGGTAAGCCGCCACGGACGCCGTCTCGGTCACGTCGAGCACGTCGAGCAGGTGGTGCGGGACACCCTGGCGCTCGGCCTCGGGCAACTTGGCGGTGCCGATGTCCATGCCCCGGTAGAGCTGCATGGCGTCGGCGTTGACCACCTCGCCACCCAGCCGCCGGGCCAGGGCCACCGCGAGGTCGGACTTGCCGGTCGCGGTCGGCCCGACAACGGCGATCGCCCGGGTCACCGCACGGGTTCCCATTCGGCCAGGTGGTAGGCCACGCCGAACGGCACGGCCAGCTCGTGCCCCGCGCACTGCCAGCGCCCGCTCGCCTCGGCGAACCCGGCGAGCACCTGCCAGGGCACCCGGCCCGCCGCGCCCAGGCTGCGTGCGAGGTCGGCGTCGATGTCCAGCAGCGCGGAGGGATCGGCGGCGGCCAGCGCGGCCGACACGGCGTCGTCGAAGCCGCCGGCCCGCTCGTCCGGGCGGCCCACGGCACGCTCGCCGTGGCGGTGCGAGCCGTCGCCGAGGACCAGCAGGCCGACCGGGTCGCCCCCGCCGAACTCCTCGGCCAGGCGCGCGCCGTACCGGCGACAACCGTCGGCCGGGGTGTCGGCCGCGAGGATGCGGACCTGCACCTCGGCGGCGCCCGCGGCCCCGCGCAGCCAGCCCGCGATGAGGGCGGGCAGCGGCATCGACGGGTCCGGCTCGGCCTCGGCCGACGCCCCGAGCCGCACCTCGACGTCGACGCCGAAGTCGGCGAAGGTGCCCACGTCGGCCGGCGTCAGGGCGGCAGGCGCGGACCCCGCGCCGACCGCGACCCAGTCCGGCGCCGCCGCGGCGAGCCGGGCGGCGACCTGCACACACGATTCCCGCAGCTTGGCGGCGTCCGCGTCGGGTCCACCCACGAGCTCGGGGACCAGCAACGGGGGCTGCGGCAGCACGGCGACCCTGGTGATCACGGCGTCCGAGACTACCGATGTGCACCGATCCGGGCGCTGGGAGTACCAAGGCGGGCTCGGACCTGTTTGAATGCGCACGAAGTACTCTTCGACGCCCGCCGCAGGGCGTGGAGTACGCGCACAGCGCTGAGGCCCCGACGTACGGGGCGCCCGTGGCGGCCACGGGCAGGCAGGGCGAGGAGGGACACCGGCCATGACCGAACACGAGCCGACCACCCCGGGCGGGGCACTTGACGAGAAGGAAGGCACCGCCGCGGCTCCGGTCCCGGCGCCTCCTGTCCGCCACCACGGCGCGAACGACCCGGCCAAATGGGGCCGGGTGGATGCCGACGGCACCGTCTACCTGAAGACCGCCGACGGCGAGCGCGCGGTCGGGTCCTGGCAGGCGGGCTCGCCGGCCGAGGGGCTGGCCCACTACGCCCGCCGCTTCGACGACCTGCGCACCGAGGTCGAGCTGCTCGAGGCGCGCCTGAACTCCGGCGCGGGCGACCCGAAGCACGCGCTGACCAGTGCGAAGCACATCCAGGAGAGCCTGCCGGACGCCGCCGTGGTCGGTGACGTCGCCGGCCTGGGCAAGCGCGTCGAGCGGCTGATCGCCAAGGCCGAGGAAGCGGTCGCGGGCGCCAAGGCGGCCAAGGACTCCGCTCGCGCGGCCGCCGGTGCGCGCAAGCAGGAGCTGGCCGAGGAGGCCGAGAAGATCGCCGCCGAGTCGACCCAGTGGAAGTCCGCGGGCGACCGGTTGCGGGCGATCCTGGACGAGTGGAAGACGATCAAGGGCGTCGACCGCAAGACCGACGACGCGTTGTGGCGGCGGTTCTCCAAGGCCCGCGACACGTTCAACCGGCGCCGCGGTTCGCACTTCGCCGACCTGGACCGGCAGCGGGGCACGGCCAAGCAGCGCAAGGAAGAGCTGGTCGCCGAGGCGGAGGCGCTCTCGGAGTCCGACGACTGGGGTCCGACCGCGGGCCGCTACAAGCAGCTGATGGCCGACTGGAAGGCCGCCGGGCGCGCGCCCAAGGACGCCGACGACGCGTTGTGGCAGCGGTTCCGGGCGGCGCAGGACGCGTTCTTCTCGCGCCGGTCGGCGGTGTTCAGCGAGCGTGACGCGGAGTTCGTGGACAACGCCAAGCGCAAGGAAGAGCTGCTGGCCGAGGCCGAGAAGATCAACCCGCAGGCCGACCTGGACGCGGCGCGTGCGCAGCTGCACCGGATCCAGGAGCGCTGGGAGGAGATCGGCAAGGTGCCGCGCGAGCGGGTGCGCGAGCTCGAGGGCAAGCTGCGGGCCGTGGAGGAGAAGGTCCGCACGGCCGCGGACGCCCAGTGGCGCCGGACCGATCCCGAGGCGCAGGCCCGCGCGGCGCAGTTCCGCGAGCGGGTCGAGCAGTACGAGGCGCAGGCCGCGAAGGCCCGTGCGGCCGGCGACAACAAGCGTGCCGACCAGGCGCAGGCCCAGGCCGACCAGTGGCGCGAATGGCTGGAAGCCGCCGAACAAGCCCTGGCCAGCCGCTGACCCCTGCGGGCGTGTCCCACACTCCCGTCGGGTGTGTCCCCCCTTCCCGCAGGGCGTGTCCCCCGTTCGCGTCGGGCGTGTCCCACACTCGCGAAGGCCGTGTCCCACAGTTCGTACGGGACACGGCCTTCGTGGTCGTGGGACACACTCGCCGGGACAACCAATCCCGAGGCCAGGCCGCAGCCAACTGCGCTCGTGGATTCGGTTTACACGGGGCACGACGGCCCTGAACTCGCGCGCTGCGGGCGCCTCACCTCCTGCCCGTTTTAGCGCCCGCAAGGGCCGTCGTGGGGGTCCCCGTGTCAAACCGAACCCACCCAACTCGAGCCGCACCCGAGACCAACCGGGCCAGCGGGCACACCGGGCCGGAAGAGCGGACACGCCCCGCCTGAAGAGGGGACACACCGGGCCGGAAGAGGGGACACACCTGGCCGGACGAGGGGACACACCCGGAAACCACACACGAGCCCCCATCCCGGGGGCGTGGAGTTAGTTGTCGCGGTTCAGGCGGGGGACCAGATGAGTCGGCTGCTTGCCGCCAGGAGCACGCGACCAAGCGGTACGGAACCAGCAGACGGCGATCACGACGACCGCGATCTCGGCGACCGGCAGCCCGACCCCCAGGCCGAGCCCGTCGGTCGAGGACTGACGTGACCAGATCGCCAGCACGCCGTCCACGGCCGCGAACCACCCGCCCAAGGCGCCGATCCACACCATGCCCCAGCGCTGCGTCACCAGCGCGCCCATCGAGGCCAGCACGCCGAACAACAGCGAGGTCCCGGAGAACAGCCGCGGCACCATCGTGGCCTTGCCGGTGACCGTGCCCAGCAGGACCTCCCAGCCGGTCACGCCACGCATCCACGGCAGCGTCAGGCCGATCAGCACGACCATCACCGACACGGCGATGACCATCGCCCGCGTGCCCAGCTCGACGCGCCGGCGCACGCCCTTCTCGACGGACTCGATCTCGTCCTTCAGCTCATCCAAGTTGTCGTCGGTCATCGGACCGCACAGCCTCCCGTCGGCTCCGCCGGGGTCGCGGGCTTGCCGAACGACGGCAGCCCCAGCGTCACCCCGGACGTCTTCGGCCGGATCCCGGCCTCGTGCCGGTCGCCGGCCACGGTGCGCCGGTGCGCCAGCACGTCCCCGTCGGCGACGAGGTGGTGCGGCGCGGCGTAGGTGATCCGGACGTCGACCACGTCACCAGGGCGGACCGCGGCGGCACCGGGCGTGAAGTGCACGAGCCGGCCGTCGCGCCCGCGCCCGCTCATCCGGTGCGTGTCGGCGTCCTTGCGGCCCTCGCCGGCGGCCACCAGCACCTCGACGGTGCGGCCCACCAGCTCCTTGTTCAGCGACCAGGAGATGTCCTCCTGCAACGCGACGAGCCGCTCGTAGCGCTCCTGCACGACCTGCTTGGGCACCTGCTCGTCCAGCACGGCCGCGGGGGTGCCGGGTCGCTTGGAGTACTGGAAGGTGAACGCGCCGGAGAACCGCGAAGCCGCCACTACGTCCAGGGTCGCCTGGAAGTCCGCTTCGGTCTCGCCGGGGAAGCCCACGATGATGTCGGTGGTGATGGCCGCGTCCGGCATGGCCTCGCGGACCCGCTCGAGGATCCCGAGGTAGCGCTTGGACCGGTACGACCGGCGCATGGCGGCCAGCACGCGGTCGGAGCCGGACTGCAGCGGCATGTGCAGCGAGTGGCACACGTTCGGCGTCTCGGCCATCGCCGCGATGACGTCGTCGGTGAAGTCGCGCGGGTGCGGCGAGGTGAACCGGACCCGGTCCAGCCCGTCGATCTCCCCGCACGCACGCAGCAGCTTGCCGAAGGCGAACCGGTCGCCGAACTCGACGCCGTAGGAGTTGACGTTCTGGCCGAGCAGCGTCACCTCGGACACGCCTTCGTCGACCAAAGCCTTGACCTCGGCCAGGATCTCCCCCGGCCGGCGGTCGCGTTCCTTGCCACGCAACGAAGGCACGATGCAGAACGTGCAGGTGTTGTTGCACCCCACGGAAATCGACACCCACGCCGAGTACGCCGAGTCGCGCTTGGCCGGCAGCGTCGACGGGAACACCTCGAGCGACTCGAGGATCTCCACCTCGGCGCGCTCGTTGTGCCGCGCGCGCTCCAGCAACGCAGGCAGCGAGCCGATGTTGTGGGTGCCGAACACGACGTCCACCCACGGCGCCCGGTCGACGATCGTTTGCTTGTCCTTCTGCGCCAGGCAGCCGCCGACCGCGATCTGCATGCCGGGGTTGGCGAGCTTCGCCGGCCGCAGGTGACCGAGGTTGCCGTACAGCTTGTTGTCGGCGTTCTCCCGCACGGCGCACGTGTTGAACACGACGACGTCCGGGTTGCCGTCGGCACCGACGGGGGCGTAGCCCGCGTCCTCGAGCAGGCCGGCCAGCCGCTCCGAGTCGTGGACGTTCATCTGGCACCCGTAGGTGCGGACCTCATATGTGCGCGCGCTCATGACAGTTTTCGAGGGTACGCCCGGACTCTGGCACGATCAGGGGGTGGTCCGCCCCGTCGTCCTGCTGCTCACGCTGCTGACAGCCGCCTCGATGCTCTCGGGGTGCGACAGCAGCTTCGCCGGGCTGCACCTGCGGCTGGCCACCGGCGGCTCGTCGGGGGTCTACTACGCGCTGGGCGGACCGCTCGCCGACCAGTGGGCCGGCCAGCTCGGCATCGACCGGCCGCAGGTCCAGGAGAGCCCGGGCTCGCCGGAGAACCTGGCCCGGCTGCGGGCGGGCACCGCGGACGTGGCGTTCAGCGCCGCCGACGTCGCGGAGGTGGACACCGAGAAGGGCCCGCGCAAGCTGCGTGCGCTCTGCCGCATCTACGACGACTACATCCACCTGGTTGTGCGGGCCGACGGCCCGATCAAGGCGGTCAAGGACCTGCGCGGCAAGCGGGTGTCGACCGGATCGAAGGGCTCCGGGGTCGAGGTGATCGCGCAGCGGGTGCTCGCCACCGCGGGCCTCGACGAGGCCGTGACCGAATCCAAGTACAGCCTCGAAGACTCCAAGCGGGCGCTGGAAGAGGGCCGCATAGATGCCTTCTTCTGGTCGGGCGGCCTGCCGACCAAGGGCATCACGGACTTGGCCGACCAGCTCCGGATCAAGCTGATCGACCTGGGCCCGGTGCTGACCTCGATCCAGCAGCGGTACCCGATCTACGGCACGGCGTCGATCCCCACGTCGACCTACCCCGACCTGCCCAGGGTGCCGGTGACCACGCTCGTCGTGCCGAACTTCCTGATGGTCACCGACGCGATGCCCGACGACGTGGCCCGCGAGCTCGTGCGCGGGGTGTTCCTCGCGCAGCCCGAGCTGGTCAAGAAGAGCGACGCGGCCCTGTCGATCGACATCCACTCGGCCATCGACACCGCGCCGGTGCCGCTGCACCCCGGCGCGCTGGAGTACTACCGCGACGCCAAGGTCTGAACGCGCGGCACCCGCACCGTCACCGCGAGCCCGCCACCGTCGGGCAGGCTCAGCTCCATCGAGCCGCCGACGCGGTCGACCACGCTGCGCACGATCGCGAGCCCGAGGCCCGAGCCCGTCACGTTCTGGTGCGCGGGGCTGCGCCAGAACCGGTCGGTCGCCCGCTCCAGCTCGTCCGGGTCGAGCCCGGGGCCGTGGTCGCGCACGGTCAGGGTCAGCTCGTCGTCGTCCCCGCCGACCCCGATGCGCACCTCGGTGTCGGGTGGGCTGAACTTCAACGCGTTGTCCAGCAACGCGTCCAGGATGGTCTCCATCCCGCGCGGGGGCAGCAGGACCATCGTCCCCGCCTCGATCGGGTCGACCTCCAGCCGGACGTCCTCGTTGGCGGCGAGCACCCGCCAGTCGGCGGCCCGGTCGGCGACCGACGGCGCGACCTCGGTGGGTACCGGGTCGCCCGCACCCTCCGCGCGGGCCATGGACAACAGGTCGTCGAGGGTCTGCTTGAGCCGGTCGGCCTCGGCGAGCGCGGCGGCGCGGTGTTCTTCGGCGGAGGAGTCGACGTGGCCTTCGAGGTTGGCCAGGCGCAGCTTCAACACGGTCAGCGGGTTGCGCAGCTGGTGCGAGGCGTCGGCGACGAACTTGCGCTGCGCGCGCAGCGCTTCGTTGACCCGGCTCGCCATCCGGTCGAACGACCGGCTCAGCCGGCGCAGTTCTGCGGGCCCTTGGTCGTCGCCGACCGGCTCGACGGGACGGCCGCTGACCACGGCGCCGACCAGCGCGCCGGTCGCCTCGTCCAGCCGGCCGACCGGGCGCATGATCCACCGCACCACCGGCAACGCGGCGAACAGCGCCAGCAGGAACACGACCACGCCGCCGATCGCGATGCCCAGCCACCACAACAGCACCCGCTGCCGGGTCCGGTCGGTCGGCGACACGGTGAGCACGGCGCCACGGACCTCGCCGTCGACGAGGACCGGTTCGGCGAGCATCAGCTTGCGGTCGTCCCACGGCAGCAGCAGCGGACCCGGCGACGGTTGCCGTCCCGCGAGCGCGGCGCCGACCAACTGCTTCACCGCGGGGTCGTCCGGGCTGATCGCGTGCGTGCCGGAGTCGACGACCAGGCCGGTCTCGCGGTTGAACACCGCGACCTCGATGCCGTAGACCTCGGTGTAGCGGCGCAACTGGTCGCGCAGCGGCGCGGCCCGGTCCTCGGTGAGCGGGCGCTGCGCGACGGAGGCGAAGCGGCTGGTGTCGGTCAGCCGGTCGACGAAGAGCCGCTGCTGCTCGCTCTGCGCGACCGAGCGGGCGAGCGGGATGCCCAGCCCGAACACGGCGAGCCCGACGAGGAAGAGCACGATCCCCTGCAGCCTGGTGCGCATGGTGCCGCCGTCAGCCGGTCGTGTCCGGCACGCTGGCCAGCCGGTAGCCGACGCCGCGCACGGTCTCGACGAGCGCGGGCCGGCCGAGCTTGGTGCGCAGCGTCGCGACGTGCACGTCCAGCGACCGGTTCTCCGCGGCGCCTTGGCGGCCCCACACCTCGTCCAGGATGTGCTCGCGGGTGACCACGTCGCCCTGCGCGCCCACGATCAGCGCGAGCACCTGGAACTCCTTGCGGGTCAGGGCCACCGACCCGCCGGCGACGATCACCTCGTGGCGGCCGAGGTCGATGGTCACGTCGCCGAGCTTGATCACCCCGGTGGCCGGCGCGGCGCCCTGGCGCCTGCGCACCGCCTGCACCCGCGCGACCAACTCGTCGACGTCGTAGGGCTTGACCAAGTAGTCGTCCGCGCCCGCGTGCAGCCCGGCGATCCGGTCGTCGACCTCGCCGTGGGCCGACACGACGATGACCGCGACATCGCACGCCGAGCGGATCCGACGGCACAGCGCGAGGCCGTCCATGTCGGGCAGGCCCAGGTCGAGCAGGACGACGTCCATGTCGGGGGCCAGCTCGAGCGCACCCGCGCCCTGGGCCAGCCTGCGCACCGTGAGCCCGCGTCGGGTGAGCGCCGGGATCAGCGCGTCGGCCACGCGGTCGTCGTCCTCCACAAGCAGCACCCGCACCCGTGGTTCCCTCCGTTGCGCACCCGATGTGTGACAGAGTTGAGACCCTAAGTGTTGCTCAACCGGGTGGACTTGACTGGTTCAGGACACCTAAGTTTCCCGCATTCGCGTTCGCGCTACCCTCACGATCCATGATCGCGCCCGTAGTCCCCGTGGAGGACCGATGACCGAGGCGAACACCGAGTCGAACTCTGCGGCCCCCATGATTCGGATGCAGGCCGTGAACAAGCACTTCGGCCCGTTGCATGTCCTCAAGGACATCGAGCTGGAGGTGCCGCGCGGCCAGGTGGTCATCGTGCTCGGCCCGTCGGGTTCCGGGAAATCCACGCTGTGCCGCTCCATCAACCGTCTCGAGACCATCGACAGCGGTGTGATCGAAGTGGACGGTAAGGCGCTGCCCGCCGAGGGCAAGGCCCTGGCCCGGTTGCGCGCGGACGTCGGCATGGTCTTCCAGCAGTTCAACCTGTTCGCGCACAAGAGCATCGTGGACAACGTGCTGCTCGCACCGGTCAAGGTGCGCAAGGTGTCGCAGAGCGAGGCCCGCAAGACCGCGATGGAACTCCTTGAGCGGGTGGGCATCGCCAACCAGGCGGACAAGTACCCCGCGCAGCTCTCCGGCGGCCAGCAGCAGCGGGCGGCGATCGCTCGCGCGCTGGCGATGCGTCCCAAGGTCATGCTCTTCGACGAGCCCACCTCCGCACTGGACCCGGAAATGGTCCAGGAGGTGCTCGACGTGATGACGAGCCTGGCAAAAGAGGGCATGACAATGCTGGTGGTCACCCACGAAATGGGCTTCGCCCGACGGGCGGCCGACCGGGTCATTTTCATGTCCGACGGGGAAATCGTCGAGGACTCGACCCCCGACGAGTTCTTCACCGCCCCGAAGTCCGGGCGTGCGAAGGATTTCCTGGCTAAGATCCTCACCCACTGATACCCCGAAGAATTCCTGGAAGGACTAACTCATGCGGTTGAGCCGGCTGGCCCGCGCCGGCGTGGCGGTCGTTTCTCTCGCCGTCGCGCTGACCGCCTGCGGAAGCAGGGACGAAGGCAGCGGGTCCCTTGTGGACAAGGCCAAGAACGACAAGAAGCTCACCATCGGCATCAAGTTCGACCAGCCGGGCCTCGGCCTGCAGACCCCCGGCGGCGCCTACGAGGGCTTCGACGTCGAGGTCGCGAAGTACATCGCCAAGGAACTGGGCGTCGACGCGAACAACATCACCTGGAAGCAGACGCCGAGCTCCCAGCGCGAGGACATGATCGCCAACGGCCAGGTCGACTTCATCGTCGCCACCTACTCGATCACCGACAAGCGCAAGCAGAAGGTCGACTTCGCCGGCCCGTACTTCATCGCGCACCAGGACCTGCTGGTCCGCGCCGACGACAAGTCGATCACCGGCCCGGACTCGTTGAGCGGCAAGAAGTTGTGCTCGGTGCAGGGGTCCACCTCCGCGCAGAAGGTCAAGGACAAGTTCCCGCAGGTCCAGCTGCAGAACGTCAAGGGCTACTCCGAGTGCCTTACCGGCCTGGAGAGCGGTGCCATCGACGCGCTGACCACCGATGACACCATCCTCGCCGGCTACGCCGCGCAGCAGCCCGGCAAGTTCAAGCTGGTGGGCAAGGGCTTCTCCGACGAGAAGTACGGCGTCGGCCTGAAGAAGGGCGACACCAAGGGCCGCGACGCGATCAACGCGGCAATCCAGAAGATGGAAACCGACGGCTCCTGGAAGACGGCGGCCGACAAGTACTTCGGCCCATCCGGCTACACGGTGCCGGCGCCGCCGGCCATCACCGAGAAGTAACGGCATCCGCGACCACCGGCGGGCCGGGTCAACCACCCGGCCCGCCGGTGTCGTCCGGGCCGCCGACCGGGACAGACACCGGGAGTTGACGTGTTCGACTTTCTGAGCAAGTACGACGTGCTCGGCGCGTTCTGGGTGACGGTGCAGCTGACCCTGTACGCCGCGCTCGGGTCGCTGATCTGGGGCACCATCCTGGCCGGGTTCCGGGTCAGCCCGGTGCCGCTGCTGAGAGCGTTCGGCACGGCCTACATCAACATCGTGCGGAACACCCCGCTGACGCTGATCATCGTGGGCACGCTGCTCGGCCTGAGTCAGACCCTCGGCGTCACGATGGGCACGAACGTCCTCGACAGCCAGAACTTCCGGCTCGCCACCCTCGGTCTGATCGCCTACACGTCGACCTTCGTGTGCGAGTCGATCCGCTCGGGCATCAACACCGTGCCGGTCGGGCAGGCGGAGGCGGCTCGCGCGCTGGGCCTGGGCTTCGGTCAGGTGCTGGGGGTGATCGTGTTGCCGCAGGCGTTCCGGTCGGTGATCGCGCCGCTGGCCAGCGTGCTGATCGCGCTGACCAAGAACACCACGGTCGCGAGCGCGATCGGCGTCGCCGAAGCGTCCTTCGTGATGAACAACATGATCGAAAACGAGAGCGACAAGCTGTTCCTGGTGTTCGGCGTCGTCGCGCTCGGATTCGTCGTCCTGACCCTGCCCACCGGCCTGATCCTCGGCTGGGTGGCCAAGAAGGTCGCGGTGAAGCGATGAGCAAGGCGATCTCGATCCTCTACGACGCGCCGGGCCCGAAGGCCAAGCAGCGCAACATCCTCTACTCGATCGTGTTCGTCCTGGCGCTGGCGGCCGTGGCGTGGTGGATCGTCACCATGCTCGCCGACAAGCACCAGCTCGACGCCGCCAAGTGGAAGCCGTTCGTCACCGACTCCCGGGTGTGGACCACCTACCTGCTGCCAGGGCTGCAGGGAACCGTGATCGCGGCGTTGCTGTCGGTGGTGATCGCATTGCCGATCGGCGCGATCTTCGGCATCGCCCGGTTGTCCGAGCACGTGTGGATCCGCGTGCCGGCCTCGGTGGTCGTGGAGTTCTTCCGCGCCATCCCGGTGCTGATCCTGATGGTGTTCGCCAACTACTTCTTCGTGCACTACAGCAGCGTGCCGCTGGAGAGCGTGGCGTTGTTCGCAATCGTGACCGGTCTGGTGCTCTACAACGGATCGGTGCTGGCCGAGGTGGTCCGCGCGGGCATCCTGTCGCTGCCCAAGGGCCAGGCGGAAGCCGCGGCGGCGCTGGGCATGCGCAAGACGCAGACCATGACGCTGATCCAGCTGCCGCAGGCGGTCACGGCGATGCTGCCGGCGATCGTCAGCCAGCTCGTGGTGATCGTGAAGGACACCGCGCTCGGCGGCTACATCCTCGGCTACGCGGAACTGCTCACCCAGTCCCGCACCGTCTCCAACGCCTACTCCAACACCATCCCGACGCTCGTGTTCATCGCCCTGGTCTTCATCGTGGTGAACTTCGCGCTGTCCCAGTTGGCTTCGTGGCTGGAGAACAAGCTGCGCAACCGCACCAAGGGCAACCGCACCACCGTCAACCCGGAGATGGTGGAGGAACAGGCCCCCGGCATGAAGATGTAGCCACCGCAACGCCGATCAGGGCCCGCGACGCACACCGCGTCGCGGGCCCTGATTCTTTTGTGCCACACAAAAGGGCCGGGCCCTGGAATCCCAGGACCCGGCCCCTTCGGCCGAGCAGCGTCAGGACTTGCTGCCGCTGCGCTTGAACAGCTTGTTGCCCAGCCACACGACCGGGTCGTACTTGCGGTCCACGACGCGCTCCTTCATCGGGATGAGCGCGTTGTCGGTGATGTGGATGCCTTCGGGGCAGACCTCGGTGCAGCACTTGGTGATGTTGCAGAACCCGAGCCCGTGCTCCTCCTGGGCCGCCTTCTGCCGGTCCTTGGCGTCCAGCGGGTGCATGTCGAGCTCGGCGACGCGCATCAGGAACCGGGGCCCGGCGAAGGACTTCTTGTTCTCCTCGTGGTCACGCACCACGTGGCAGGTGTTCTGGCACAGGAAGCACTCGATGCACTTGCGGAACTCCTGCGAGCGCTCGACGTCGACCTGCTGCATCCGGTACTCGCCCGGCGCGACACCCTCCGGCGGCGCGAACGAGGGGATCTCGCGCGCCTTCTCGTAGTTGAACGACACGTCGGTCACGAGGTCCCGGATCACCGGGAACGTGCGCATCGGCGTGACCGTGATGACCTCGTCCTCGGTGAACGTGGACATGCGGGTCATGCACATCAGGCGCGGCCGGCCGTTGATCTCCGCCGAACACGAGCCGCACTTGCCGGCCTTGCAGTTCCAGCGCACCGCGAGATCGGGTGCCTGGGTGGCCTGCAACCGGTGGATGATGTCGAGGATGACCTCACCCTCGTTGACCTCGACGGTGTAGTCCTGCAGCGCGCCGCTCTCGTCGTCGCCGCGCCACACCCGGAAACTCGCCTGGTAGCTGCCCATCTCACGCCTTCCTTTGCGGGTGCGCGGCCAGCTCACCGTCGGTGTAGTACTTCTCGAGCTCGCCGAGTTCGAACAGCTCCAGCAGGTCCTGCCGCATCGGCACCTGCTCCTTGGGCGAGACGTCGACGGCGTCGCCCTGGACGCTGCAGACCAGCAGCTTGTTGCGCCACTCCGCGTCCATGCCGGGGAAGTCGTCGCGGGTGTGGCCGCCGCGGCTTTCCGTGCGCAGCAAGGCCGCGCGCGCGACGCACTCGCTGACCAGCAACATGTTCCGCAGGTCCATGGCGAGGTGCCAGCCGGGGTTGAACTTGCGGTCGCCCTTCACCACGATCTGCTGGGCCCGCTTCTTGAGCTCCTCGAGCCGCGCGAGCGCCTGCTCGATCTCCTCCGCCTTGCGGATGATGCCGACCAGGTCGTTCATCGACTGCTGCAGCTCGGCGTGCACGTCGTACGGGTTCTCGCCGTCCGCCGGGCCGTCGAACGGCGCCAGGGCCCGGGCCACCGCCGCGTCCACATCGGACTCGGCCACGGCCGGCCGCTCACCGAGCTCCTCGACGTAGGTCGCCGCGCCGAGGCCGGCCCGGCGGCCGAACACCAGCAGGTCCGACAGCGAGTTGCCGCCGAGCCGGTTGGAGCCGTGCATGCCGCCGGAGCACTCACCGGCCGCGAACAGCCCCGGCACGGTCGCCGCGCCGGAGTCCGGGTCGACCTCGATGCCACCCATGACGTAATGGCACGTCGGGCCGACCTCCATCGGCTCCTTGGTGATGTCGACGTCCGCCAGCTCCTTGAACTGGTGGTACATCGACGGCAGCCGCCGCTTGATCTCCTCGGCGGGCAGCCGGCTGGCGATGTCGAGGAACACGCCGCCGTGCGGTGACCCGCGGCCGGCCTTGACCTCGGAGTTGATCGCGCGGGCGACCTCGTCACGCGGCAGCAGGTCCGGGGTGCGCCGGTTGTTGTCGGCGTCGTCGTACCAGCGGTCGGCCTCGTCGGTGCTCTCGGCGTACTGGCCCTTGAACACGTCCGGGATGTACTCGAACATGAAGCGCTTGTCGTCGGAGTTCTTGAGCACCCCGCCGTCGCCGCGCACGCCCTCGGTGACCAGGATGCCCTTCACGCTGGGCGGCCAGACCATGCCGGTCGGGTGGAACTGGACGAACTCCATGTTGATCAGCGTGGCGCCCGCGCGCATGGCCAGCGCGTGGCCGTCGCCGGTGTACTCCCAGGAGTTCGACGTGACCTTGAAGGACTTGCCGATGCCGCCGGTCGCCAGCACCACGGCCGGCGTCTCGAACAGCACGAACTTGCCGTTCTCGCGCCAGTACGCGACCGCGCCGGAGATCTTGCCATCGTTGGTGAGCAGCTCGGTCACCGTGCACTCGGCGAAGACCTTGACCTTCGCCTCGTAGTCGCCGGTCTCGGCGAAGTCCTCCTGCTGCAGCGAGACGATCTTCTGCTGCATGGTGCGGATCAGCTCGAGACCGGTGCGGTCACCCACGTGCGCGAGGCGCGGGTAGGTGTGGCCACCGAAGTTGCGCTGGCTGATCTTGCCGTCCTTGGTGCGGTCGAAGAGCGCACCGTAGGTCTCCAGCTCCCAGACGCGGTCCGGGGCCTCCTTGGCGTGCAGTTCGGCCATGCGCCAGTTGTTCAGGAACTTGCCGCCACGCATGGTGTCGCGGAAGTGGACCTGCCAGTTGTCGTTGGGGTTGGCGTTGCCCATCGACGCCGCGCAGCCGCCCTCGGCCATCACCGTGTGGGCCTTGCCGAACAGGGACTTGGACACCACGGCGACCCGGAAGCCCCGCTGGCGCGCCTCGATGACGGCGCGCAGACCGGCGCCGCCCGCGCCGATCACGACAACGTCGAATGAGTGCCGCTCGATCTCAGTCATGGAACCTTCTCAGTTGACGAAGCGCAGGTCGGCGAACCAGCCCGCGGACACGGCCATGATGTACGCGTCAGTGACGATCACCGTGATCAGCGAGGTCATCGCGTACCGGCCGTGGTTGACGTTCAGCTTGGAAACGAAGTTCCAGTAGCGGTAGCGCAGCGGGTGCTTGGAGAAGTGCTTCAGCTTGCCGCCGACGATGTGCCGGCACGCGTGGCACGACAGCGTGTAGAACCACAGCATCACCAGGTTGACCCAGATGATGACGGTGCCGAGGCCGAAGCCGAAGCCGCCGTCCTCGCCGCGGAAGGCCTGGATGCCGTCCCAGACGTTCAGCAGGCCGAAGAGGATCGCGCCGTAGAAGAAGTAGCGGTGCAGGTTCAGCAGCACCAACGGGAACTTGCTCTCACCGGTGTACTTCTTGTGCGGCTCGGGCACCGCGCAGGCCGCGGGCGCCATGAACAGCGAGCGGTAGCCGGCCTTGCGGTAGTAGTAGCAGGTGCCGCGGAACCCGGCGAGCACGACGAACGTGATCAGCGCGATCGGGATGAACACCGGCCACGAGCCGAACCAGTGCCCGAGGTGGCTCGACCCCGGCACGCAGGACTCGTTGACGCACGGCGAGTAGATCGGCGTCAGGTAGTGGTTCTGGTCGGACCAGTACCACTTGTTCATGAAGATCCGCACGGTCGCGTAAACGATGAAGAACACGAGCACCGAGCCCGTGATGAGCGGACTTCGCCACCAGTTGTCGGTGCGCAGCGTCTTCTCGGCGATGCGGGCCCGGCCGGGCGCGCTCACTCCAGCTTGTGTCATCTGATCCTCGGTTCGGCCTCGTCGCCGGTCTCAGCGCTCATGGCGGTGGCGTTTGTCCGCGCCACGCCAGAGGTCGGGATCGTACGGCGTGTCAGGTACCTGCACGACATCTTGGTCACCCGTTCGCGGGCGTGGTCGCGCGGGGTGGGTGTGACCGGGAACGTTGCGGGCCGGGGGCGTGGCCGGTGCGCCTGCTTCGACACTCAAGGCGGGCGCCCCGGCACCGTGCCGCGATTGCCCGTGGTCACGCCCCAGGTGGGCGAGCCCCGCGGACACCGTCGTCGGCATGGCTGTTCCTTCCCGCGCCGGAGCCGTGGACGGCTGTTCCGCACGGCGCCTGTCGCACCGGCCGCGGTTCCCGACGTTGTTGTGACAACTACCACAAGCCGCATTCCCGCCGGTCATCGGCCCCCTGGCGCGGGTGAAGTTGCTCACTGTGGACTGACCGCTGTCACCCCGTCGAGTTGAGCTCGTCCTTGATCACCGAGTACGCGAGGCCTTGGCTGTACCCCTTGCGCGCCAACATGCCCAGCAGCCGGCGGAGTTTCACGGTGTCGTCGAGCTCGGACATGGCGCGCAGCCGCTTGCGAACGAGTTCGCGGGCCCGTTGCTCCTCGGCCTCGTGGTCGACGGACGCGATGGCCTCGGCGGCGACCTCGTCGGGGACGCCCTTGCGGTGCAGCTCGGCTTTGAGGGCCCGGCGACCGAGACCTTGGTAGGTGTGGCGCGATTGGACCCACGCGTCGGCGAAGGCGGCATCGTCGATGAGCCCGACCTCGTCGAGGCGGCCGAGGACCTGGTCGATGACGTCGTCCGCGAATTCCTTGCGGCGCAAGGACTGCTCAAGTTCGGAGCGCGTTCGGGCGCGGGCGGTGAGGAGGGTGAGGCAGATGTCCTTGGCCTTGGCCACCGGGTTCGGGTCGTGACCCGGCGGTTGCTTGTCCCGCCTTGCTCCCCGGCCGCGACGGCCGGTTCGGCCCGGCTCGTCTTGTGTGGAGCCGTCGCGGTTCCCCGGCCCCGAAATCGATCCAGAACCGGACCGGCCCCGGCTTCGGGTTTGGTTGCGGGCTTGATTGCGCTGGGTGTTGTCGGCCGTGGACGAGCCGTTGCTCACGGCGGCGAGGCGGCGCTTGAGTACGGCGATCGGGTCGTCCTCGGCTTTGTCGGCGGTCGGCCCGGGACCGTCTCGGCGAGCTATTGGTGCGGCCTTGGCGTCGGCATTGGCCTTGCCCTTGTCGCTGGCGTTGTCGCTGCTGCCGCTTTCGGGCGCCGGATCGTCAGCGGAGACCCAGCCATCGGCCGGAGAGGGCGGCCGAACCTTGCTGCCGCCGCGGCGAGACGCCGCCGGGGAACCGTCGTCGTCCAGCGCCGGATCGTCGGCGGAGAGCCAGCCATCGTCCGCAGCGAGCGAGCGCACGCCACCGCGACGACGAACCCGCGGCGCCGAGAGGTCCTGACCGTCTGCGGCATCGTCCGCCGAGGACCAGTCGTCATCGGACGGCGTCGGGCGCAAGCGGTTGCGGCGGGATGCCGGAGCCGCCGGCGAGTCATCGGGCGGCAGATCGTCGGCGGAGAGCCAGTCGTCGTCGTGGTCGGGTGGCCGGGAGCCGCGACGGGCCGGTGTCGTGGACGGCGTGTCCCCGGACGTCAGCCAATCGTCGTCGGGAGACGAACTGCTGACGGCGCGGCGCTCGGCCGCGCGGGCCAAGGCCTGACCGAAGGTGTCGTTCGGGTCTTCCTCGGCCGTGTCCGGGTCCAGGGGCCAGCCCTTGCGTGCCCGCTCGAGGTCCGGCACGGCGCCGCCGCGGTCATCGCCCTGCTCGCGGGGTGGCACCGGGATCACCTTTCTTCACCAGTCGCGGACCGGTCGGAAGTGCGCCTGATCGCCCGCTGAGCGCCGCCTGGTGCCCAGCCCCGCCAGGTAGGGGGCTGGCGGGGCTGGGCACCAGGCGGACAGCGGGTGGACGGCGGTCCGAGCCGGGCAGCGTCAGAAATCAGCAGCAGTCAGGACCCGGCAGCGATCAGAACTCGACCGGAGCGGGAGCCGCGGTCTCGTCGGCGTCCAGGGTGGCGCCGATGCCCAGCTTGTCCTTGATGCGCTTCTCGATCTCGTTGGCGATGTCGGGGTTGTCGCGCAGGAACTTGCGGGCGTTCTCCTTGCCCTGGCCCAGCTGGTCGCCTTCGTAGGTGTACCAGGCACCGGACTTGCGCAGGATGCCGTGCTCGACGCCCATGTCGATCAGCGAGCCCTCACGGCTGACGCCGTGGCCGTACAGGATGTCGAACTCCGCCTGCTTGAACGGCGGCGCCACCTTGTTCTTCACGACCTTGACCCTGGTCCGGTTGCCGACCGGCTCGCCGCCGTCCTTGAGGGTCTCGATGCGCCGCACGTCCAGGCGCACCGACGCGTAGAACTTCAGCGCCTTGCCACCGGTCGTGGTCTCCGGCGAGCCGAACATGACGCCGACCTTCTCGCGGAGCTGGTTGATGAACACCGCGGTGGTGCCGGAGTTGGACAGCGCACCGGTGATCTTGCGCAGCGCCTGGCTCATCAGCCGGGCCTGCAGACCGACGTGGCTGTCGCCCATCTCGCCCTCGATCTCGGCGCGCGGCACGAGCGCGGCCACCGAGTCGATCACCAGGATGTCCAGGGCGCCGGAGCGGATCAGCATGTCCGCGATCTCCAGCGCCTGCTCGCCGGTGTCCGGCTGGGACACCAGCAGCGCGTCGGTGTCGACGCCGAGGTTCTTGGCGTACTCCGGGTCGAGCGAGTGCTCGGCGTCGATGAACGCCGCGATGCCGCCCAGCCGCTGGGCGTTCGCCACGGCGTGCAGCGCGACCGTGGTCTTGCCGCTGCTCTCCGGGCCGTAGATCTCGACGATCCGGCCGCGGGGGTACCCACCGATGCCGAGCGCGACGTCGAGGGTGATCGAGCCGGTCGGGATGATCTCGATCGGCGCGCGCCCCTCGTCGCCGAGGCGCATCACCGATCCCTTGCCGTAGTTCTTCTCGATCTGGGCAAGGGCCAGGTCCAATGCCTTGCCCTTGTCGGGTGCTGCTGCCACTGAAATCCACCTCGCGGGTTGCTGTCGAGAACGTGTTGGCTTCGACGCTAGGGGCAAGGACCGACAATTCCAGATCCGTCGCTGGATCTGTGGATAACCGGCCCGGTGTGGACAACTCTAAACGAACACCTGTTCGAGCTTCGCGGCGACACGCCGAACAGCCGTGACTAGCGCCGCTCGGGTGGCACCTCGAAGTCATCGCACACCGCACGCCAGATGTCCTTGACCGCCACGCCGGCCGCGAGCGCCTGGTCGACGGTGCGCCCGCCCAGCGAGGTCAGCACGTGGTCCTTGGCCAGCATCTCGGCCCGCAACGAGCCGAACTCCTCGGTCATCAGCCTGCGGAAGACGGTGATACGCATCGGACCCACCTTAAACTGGCCGACATGCTGATCATCGCCCAGATGGACCCGCCGACCGGCCTCGAGAGCTGGGCGTTGCGGCTCGTGGTGCTCGCGGGACTCGTCGCCGCGCTCGTGCTCGCCATCCGGGCCTACCGCAGCAGGCGCTGAGTCCTCAGGTGCCCGGCTGGACGTACTTCTCGAAGTAGTCGGCCATGTCGTTGGGCTGCACGTCGCCGCTCTTGGCCAGCACCCCCACGAGCATGCGGTCGTCCACGGTGAACACCAGCAGTCCGCCGTTGGAGACGCCGGCGGTGTAGCGGCCCTGCAGGCCGTTGCCCTTCCACTGCGCCTCGACGAGGTTGCCGGTGGCGCCCTCCCAGGCCGACTTCATGTCCCCGTCGAGGTCCGCCTTGGACACGTACTGCAGGTAGGTGACGCTGTAGCCGTTGGCGAGGGTGCACTTGGACACCGCGCCCTGGTCGGAGCTCTCCTGGACCTTGCAGTCGCCGTCGGCAACCGACCCCGCCAGCTGCTTCATGCAGTCGGTGAAGCCCTTGGCGTCCTTGCTGCCGATCGTCTTGCAGTCGCTCGCCTGCGGCAGGTCCGGACCGGACGGCTTGAGCACGAAGAACCCGACGGTGGCCAGGGCCGCGACCACGACGACCGCCGCCACGATGATCAACGCCGTCTTGTTGCGCTTGCCGCCCGGGGCACCAGGACCACCCATCCCCGGGTACTGGCCGACCGGCTGCGGCCCGCTCTGTGGGAACTGCCCCGACTGCGGGAACTGGCCGGACTGCGGGAAGCCGCCGGTGGTCGGGAAGCTGCTGGTCTGCGGGTACCCGGACTGCTGCGGGAGCGGCCCCGACTGCGTCATCGGACCTTGGGGCATCTGGCCCTGCTGGGGCATCTGGCCCTGCTGGGGCATCTGGCCCTGCTGGGGCATCTGGCCCTGCTGCGGGATCGGCCCGGACTGGGGCGTCATCGCCGGCTGCGGCGGCGGGGTCCCGACACCCTGAGCGGTCGGGCCCTGCGCCGGAAAACCACCCGTTCGGGGCATGTTCGCCGTCGTCTCCTGGGGCGACTGCAGCATGCCGCCGATGTCCTGCGTGCGCATGGACACGCCCTCGCGGGGCACGTGGTGCGCGCCGAGCGCGACGGCGGTCTCGGGGGCGTCGAGGCTCGTGGGGACGACGCGCAGGCCCTCGGCGATCAGCGTGGCGATCAGCGGGATGCGCGACGAGCCGCCGACGAGGTAGATGCCGGCGAGCCGATCGGCGGTCATGCCGGTGGAGCGGATCGTGCCCGCGAGCAGCTCGACCGAGCGCAGCAGCGAGGGACGGATCAACGCTTCCAGTTCGACCCGCGTGACGAGGACGTCACCGAACGGTTCCGGGAGGGGGACCTCCGTCTGCGGGTGGCGGGAAAGGGCTTCCTTGCCGTTGCGGACGTCTTCACGCAGCGCGCGCTGGGCCCGCCGGTCCCCGGTGGACTCGGGGCGGAGCAGGTGCTGCCACTTCCCCGGGTCGCGGGCGGAAACTTGGCGGCCGACGTGCTCGAGCAACGCCTGATCCACATCCAACCCACCAAGATCAGGCAACCCCGCCTCAGCCAACACCGCAAACCCCGACTGCGTAGCCCCCACCACCGCAACATCAAACGTCCCCGCACCCAAGTC
>NZ_SNXZ01000013.1 GCF_004362825.1 Labedaea rhizosphaerae | reverse complement strand
CTCAAAGGAAACCCCTGACAGGGGGTTTCATACATAAGCTCTACTGGCTTAAGTTTATCGGCACACTGTTGAGTTCTCAAACAACACACGCGCAAACGTTCAACATCGATTGATGTATTCCGCAGGGCTTGTACTGCAGGTCTTCGGTTTTGGCGCGAACAGTACCGCATCTACTTCTCATCGAAGGATGTGGACCGCTCGTCCCGAGGTCACCCACTCTACCACGTCTGCGGGAGCTTGGTTCGTGACCCCTGTCGCGCCCGGTTCCGGTTTTCCCGGCCCCGTTCCGCGCTGACTTGGAATAAGTTACACGGGCGCGAACTGGAGGTCAAATCGACCCCCCTTAAGCCCGGCACAGGGTGAAACCGCAGGTCATCGCCCCTGTGTCGGGCTTAAGAACACCGTAGCGGACCCCGTGGCGCCGCGCGCTGTGACGGCCGTCACACCAAGAAGTTTCGACACCACGTTTGACCTGCGAAAACACGATGACCGCCGATCCGTGAGGACGGATCGGCGGCCATTAGCGCAGGTCAGAGGGGTCAGGGCGCGACTCGAACCCCGGCGGTGTTCCGCTTGCCCCGGCGCAGCACCAGCCAGCGACCGTGCAGGAGATCCTCCGGAGCCGGTGTCCACTCCTCGCTGCTGACCTTGGTGTTGTTCACGTAGGCGCCGCCTTCGTTGACCGTGCGCCGCGCCGCGCCCTTGCTGGGTGCGAGGCCGGCGGAGACCAGCAGGTCGACGATCGACGGCTTGTCGGCCAACCGCGCTTCCCCGGTCGGCGCCTGGGCCATGGCGGCGTCCAACGTCGCCTCGTCCAGCTCGCGCAGCTCTCCCCGGCCGAACAACGCCTCGCTCGCCGCGACCACCCGCCTGGTCTGCTCCTCGCCGTGCACCAGGTCGGTGAACTCCTGCGCGAGCCGGCGCTGGGCCGCACGCAGGTGCGGCCGTTCCTCGGTCTCGCGGGCGAGCTCGTCCACCTCCTCACGCGAGAGGAAGGTGAACATGCGCAGGTACTGCAACGCGTCCTGGTCGCCGGCGTTCAGGAAGTACTGGTACCAGGAGAACGGCGAGGTCATCTCCGGGTCGAGCCACACGTTCCCGCCACCGGTGGACTTGCCGAACTTGCGGCCCTCGGAGTCGGTCACCAGCGGCGCGGTGAGGGCGTGCGCCGAACCCCCGTCGACCCGCCGGATCAGCTCGACCCCGCCGACGATGTTGCCCCACTGGTCGGAGCCGCCGACCTGCAGCCGGCAGCCGTGCTGCCGGTAGAGCTGCAGGTAGTCGTTCGACTGCAACAGCAGGTAGCTGAACTCCGTGTAGGACATCCCGTCGCCGTCGAGACGTCGTTTGACGGTCTCGCGCGCGAGCATGACGTTGATCGAGAAGTGCTTCCCGACGTCACGCAGGAACTCCAGCACGCTGACTTCGCCGGTCCAGTCCAGGTTGTTGGCGACGATCGCGCCGGTCGGGCTGTCGTCGAAGTCGACGAACCGCTCGAGCTGGCCGCGGATGCGCTCGGCCCACTCCCCCACGAGCTCCAACGGGTTGAGCGACCGCTCGTCGGTGTCGCGCGGGTCGCCGATCATGCCCGTCGCGCCGCCTGCCAGCACGATCGGCCGGTGCCCGGCCTTCTGGAACCGGCGGAGCATGAGCAGCGGCACCATGTTGCCCGCGTGCAGGCTCGGCGCGGTCGGGTCGAACCCGGCATAGAGCGTGAGCGGGCCGGAGTCGAGGTCCTTGCGCAGGGCGTCGAGGTCGGTGGACTGCGCGATCAGGCCGCGCCACGACAGCTCATCGAGAATGTGTTCGCTCACGACGCCCAGTTTCGCGCACCCGGGCGAACGGTTTACGGCCAGGTCAGCTGGCCGGGCCCGTCGACCTCGATGCGCGGCTCGGTCAGCGGACGACGACGCGTTTCCCACCTCGGCGATAGGTGCTGACGGCCTTCGACCCGTCGATCCAGAACCGCCACGGGACGTCCATGGCCACCGCGACCCCGACGCGCGGGCCGCTGCGGATGGCGCCCTCGGGCACCGGATCACCCGCGAACAGCCGCACGGGCGAGCCCGGGTCGGTGAGGTCGATGCCGTTCTGCTCGCGGTCGAGGCCGAGCACGCCGGTCAGCCGGGCCGGTCCCTTGGCGAGCTCAGCGGTGCTGCGCGCGCTCGGCCTGCGGGCCTTGGCGAAGTCTTCGCCCTCGATGACCTCGCCCGCGCGCAACAACACCGCGCCCGGCACGCCGTCGACCAGCGAGACGACGTTCGCGCAGAAGTGCATGCCGTACACGAAGTACACGTACAAGTGGCCCGCCGGTCCGAACATCACGTCGTTGCGGGGCGTGCGGCCGCGGTAGCAGTGCGAGGCGGGGTCGTCGCCGCCGCGATAGGCCTCGACCTCGACCAGCTTGACCCGCACGACCTCACCGCCGAGCCGGGATTCCAGCACGCTGCCGAGCAGGACGTGCGCGGCGTCGACCGGGTCGATCGCCAGCTCGTCGCGGGTCAGCATCCTCATCGCAGGGTCACCTCGCCGCCGGGCGTCGCGATCACCGCGCGCAGCTGCACCGGGCCCGGAAGGACGTCGAGTTGGGCCCCGAGTCCCTCGATCTCCCTGGTCACGGCAGCCGGTTCCGGGTGCGTGGCTGTCAGGGCGATGAGCCGTGCGCCCTCGGCCGCGTCCGCGGACGGGTGTGGCGTGCGCCCCCAGTCGATCGTGAAGGGGACGACGCCGTCGCCGGACTCGGGGAAGGACAGCCGCCACCGCAGCACCACCCCGTCCGGGCGGGTGCGGCTCATGGCGACCGAGTCGGCCGGGTCGAGGTCGGCTTTGCGGATCGCCCACGTGACCAGGCGCGGCGCGGTGAGCATGTCGATGCCGAAGGGTCGCGCGACCTGCGGGCGCGGTTGGTCGGGATCAGGCCCGATCACCTCGAGGTAGCGGCCCAGACCGAGGCCGGCGAGCAGGTTGCGCGTGCCGAGACCCTGGTGTGGGCCGCCTTCGCTCAGCTTGAGGCCACGTGCGGCGAGGTCGGCCGCGGTCGCCGCGAGGTCGGGCGTCGCATAGACGAGGTGATCGAGCACGTGCCGCACCCTACTGGCGTCGGCCGACAAGACGCCGCGCCCGATCCTCGCCGACAATCACCCGATCGTGTTCGAACATCAGTTCGAATCCGTGGCACACTGGTCTCACCGCCGATCACGGCTCGCACATTGACAACTACACAGTGATACCAGACCGCACCCACGCCCGGTACTCGTCAGCCGTGGCGACGGCGCGGTCCAGCTGTTCGGCGACGCGGACCGGCGCGGTCCCGCCGTAGGCGTCGCGCGACGCGAGCGAACCCGCGACGGTCAGCACCTCACGTACCTGGGGCGTGAGGTGCGGGTCGATCGCGGCCAGCTCGTCGTCGGTCAGTTCGTCGAGGCCGACTCCCCGGGCCTCCGCGGCACGCACGCAGGCGCCGGCGGCCTCGTGCGCGCTGCGGAAGGGCACGCCTTGGCGCACGAGCCATTCCGCGATGTCCGTGGCGAGGGTGAACCCGGCGGGCGCGAGCTCGGCCATCCGGTCGGTGTGGAAGGTCAGCGTGCCCACCATGCCCGCGATCGCGGGGAGCAGGAGCTCGAGCTGGGCGACGGAGTCGAAGACCGGCTCCTTGTCCTCCTGCAGGTCACGGTTGTAGGCCAGCGGCTGCGCCTTCAACGTGGCGAGCAGGCCGGTCAGGTTGCCGATCAGACGTCCGGACTTGCCCCTGGTCAGCTCGGCCACGTCCGGGTTCTTCTTCTGCGGCATGATCGACGACCCGGTCGCCCAAGCGTCGTCGAGCGTGGCGTAACCGAACTCCGCGGTGGTCCAGAGGATCACCTCTTCGGCGATGCGCGACAAATTCACGCCGAGCATCGCCAGCACGAAAGCGATCTCGGCGGCGAAGTCGCGCGACGCGGTCCCGTCGATGGAGTTCTCCACCGGGGCGTCGAAGCCCAGCTCGCTCGCGATGGCCGCCGGGTCCAGGCCGAGCGACGACCCGGCGAGCGCACCGGACCCGTATGGCGACACGGCGGTGCGGTCGTCCCAGTCGCGCAACCGGTCCACGTCCCGCAGCAACGACTGGACGTGGGCGAGCAGGTGGTGCGCCAGCAGCACGGGCTGGGCGTGCTGCAGGTGGGTGCGGCCCGGCATGGCCGCGTTCGGGTGCTGCTTCGCCTGCGCGATCAGCGCGTCGATCACCGCCAGCACGCCGTTGCCGACCCGGCGGGCGGCATCGCGCAGCCACATCCGGAACAAGGTGGCGACCTGGTCGTTGCGGGAGCGGCCCGCGCGGAGCTTGCCGCCGAGCTCCGCGCCGGCCCGCTCGATCAGGCCGCGTTCCAGCGCGGTGTGTACGTCCTCGTCGGCGGGCACGGGCGTGAACGCGCCGGACGCGACGTCGTCGTCCAGCTGGTCCAACGCGGCCAGCATGGCGTCGAGCTCGTCGTCGGTGAGCAGGCCCGCGGACCGCAGCACCCGGGCGTGCGCGCGGGAACCCGCGATGTCGTAGGGCGCGAGCACCCAGTCGAAGTGGGTGGACAGGCTGAGGGCGGCCATCGCCTCGGCGGGACCCGAGGCGAACCGGCCGCCCCACAGCTGGACGGGCTGACTCACGAGTGCAGGTCCCGCTTGGCCGCGATCTTCGACGGCAGGCCCCACAGCTGCACGAAGCCCTTGGCCAGCGACTGGTCGAACGAGTCGCCCTCGTCGTAGGTGGCGAGATTGAAGTCGTACAGCGACTGCTCGCTGCGCCGGCCGGTGACGACGGCCCGGCCGCCGTGCAAGGTCATCCGGATCTCGCCGGAGACGTGCTCCTGGGTCTTCGCGATGAAGGTGTCCAGCGCGTCCTTGAGCGGGGAGAACCAGAGGCCGTCGTAGACCAGCTCGCCCCAGCGCTGCTCGGCGGTCTTCTTGAACCGGGCCAGGTCGCGCTCGACGGTGACGTTCTCCAGCTCCTGGTGCGCGGTGATCAGCGCGATCGCGCCAGGAGCCTCGTACACCTCACGCGACTTGATGCCGACGAGCCGGTCCTCGACCAGGTCGAGCCGTCCGACGCCCTGGCCGCCCGCACGCTGGTTGAGCTGCTGGATGGCCTGCAGCACGGTGACGGTCTCGCCGTCGATCGCGACCGGGACACCCTTGTCGAAGGTGATGACGACCTCGTCCGGGTCGCGCTGCTCAGCCGGGTTCTGCGTGTAGGAGTAGACGTCCTCGATCGGGGCGTTCCAGATGTCCTCGAGGAAGCCCGTTTCCACGGCGCGGCCCCAGACGTTCTGGTCGATCGAGTACGGCGACTTCTTGTTCACGTCGATCGGGAGGTTGCGTTCCTCGGCCCAGGCGATGGCCTTCTCCCGGGTCCAGGCGAAGTCGCGGACGGGGGCGATCACCTTGAGGTCGGGCGCGAGCGCGCCGATGCCGACCTCGAACCGCACCTGGTCGTTGCCCTTGCCGGTGCAACCGTGCGCGACGGTGGTGGCGCCGTGGTACTTGGCGGCCTCGGCGAGGTGCTTGACGATCACCGGCCGGGAGATCGCCGACACGAGCGGGTAGCGATCCATGTAGAGCGCGTTGGCCTGCAGCGCGGGCAGGCAGTACTCGTCGGCGAACTCGTCACGTGCGTCGGCGACCACGGCCTCGACGGCGCCGCAGTCCAGCGCCCGCTTGCGGATGGTGTCGAGGTCTTCGCCGCCCTGGCCCACGTCCACCGCAACGGCGACCACCTCGGCGCCGGTCTCCTCGCCGATCCAGCCGATCGCGACCGAGGTGTCCAGCCCACCGGAGTAGGCCAGCACGATCCGCTCACTCATCACTTTCTCCTTGCTCTGTCGTGAAGTCTGTCGGGTCGCCGGCGGCAAGGGCGGAGAACCGCCGCGCCAGCTCGAGTCCGGTGATCGGTTCGCGTGCGATCACCATCAGGGTGTCGTCGCCGGCGATGGTGCCGACGACCACGTGCAGGGCCGCCCGGTCGATCGCGCTTGCCAGGAACTGCGCGGCACCGGGCGGGGTTCGCAACACCGCGAGGTTGGCCGAACTGTCGGCGGACACGAGCAGCTCGGCGAGTAACCGGGCGAGGCGGGACGTGCCACCCTGGACGCCGCGCACCGGGCTGCCGTCCTCGGGGATGACGTAGATCGCGGCGCCGCCGTCCGGGCCGCGGAGCTTGACCGCGCCGAGTTCGTCGAGGTCACGCGACAAGGTGGCCTGGGTGACGTCGACGCCTTCTGCGGCAAGGAGTTTCGCCAACTCCGTCTGGCTGCGGATGGCCACGGTGGAGACCAGTTCGACGATTCGGGCCTGGCGGGCAACGCGGGTGATGGCGGTGGTCATGATTGATCTTCCACCAGCCACGCGAGCAACGCTTTCTGGGCGTGCAGGCGGTTCTCCGCCTCGTCCCAGACAGCGCTCGCCGGACCGTCGAGCACCTCGTCGGTGACCTCCCAGCCGCGGTGGGCGGGCAGGCAGTGCAGCACGATCGCGCCGGGGGCGGCCCGGCCGAGCAGGTCGGCGTTCACCTGCAGCTTGCGGAACGGGCCGACCCGGTCGCGGCCGTCGTTCTCCTGGCCCATCGACGTCCAGGTGTCGGTGGCGAGCACGTCCGCGCCGTCGACGGCCTCGTACGGGTCGGCCAGCACGGCCACCGAACCACCGGTCTCCTCGGCGCGCTTCTTGGCGTCGAGCAGGATCTCCGGCATCGGGTCGAAACCGTCGGGCGCGACCACCCGCACGTTCATCCCGGCGGTGGTGCCACCGAGCAGCAGCGAGTGCGCCATGTTGTTCGCGCCGTCGCCGAGGTAGGTCAGGGTGAGCCCGGCCAGCTTGCCGTGCCGTTCCTCGACGGTCTGCAGGTCGGCGAGCACCTGGCAGGGGTGGAACTCGTCGGTCAGCGCGTTGATCACCGGCACCGCGGAGACCGACGCCATGGCCTCGATCCGCTTCTGCGCATAGGTCCGCCAGACCACGGCGTGGACGTAACGGGACAGCACGCGCGAGGTGTCCTCGATGGTCTCCTCGCGGCCGAGCTGCATGGTGCGCCCGTCGACGATGATCGGCTGGCCACCGAGCTGGCTGATGCCGACCTCGAAGGAAAGCCTTGTCCGCGTGGAGTTCTTCTCGAAGATCGCCGCGACCGAACGACCGCGCAGCGCCGGGGTGCCGAGCGGGTCGGCCTTGAACCGCTTGGCCAGGTCGAGCACGGCCCGCTGCTCGGCAGGGGTCAGGTCGTCGTCGCGCAAAAAGTGCCGCACCATCACGTACCCGCCTCGTCGAGGATGCCGGGCAGGGCATCGACGAACCCGTTCGCCTGCTCCTGGTCGAGGATCAGCGGCGGGGCCAGCCGGACGGTGTCGGGTCGCACCGGGTTGACCAGGTAGCCGGCCTTCTCGGCGGCGGCGGCCACCGCCCCGGACGCCACGCCGGACAGGCCGACGCCGAGCAGCAGCCCGCTCCCCCGCACCTCGCTGACCGACGGGTGGTGCAGGTTCTCGATGCCATGCGTGAGGTCCTTGCCCAGCGCCGACACGTGGTCGAGCAGGCCGTCCTTGGCGATCGTGCGGAGCACCGCGAGCCCGGCGGCGCACGCGATCGGGTTGCCGCCGAACGTCGTGCCGTGCTGACCGGGCTGCAGCAGGTCGGCCGCCGCGCCCACGCCGATGACCGCGCCGATGGGCAGCCCGCCACCGAGCCCCTTGGCCAGGGTGATCACGTCGGGGGTGACGCCGGCCTGCTGGAAGGCGAACCAGCTGCCGACCCGGCCGATGCCGGTCTGCACCTCGTCGAGCACGAGCAAGGCACCGGCTTTGGTGGTGATCTCCCGGGCCGCCTGCAGGTAGCCGTCCGGCGCCGGGACGACACCGCCCTCGCCGAGCACCGGCTCGAGGAACACCGCGGCCGTCTCACCGTCCACGGCGGACTCCAGGGCGGCGACGTCGCCGAAGGGCACGTGCGTCACGCCGGGCAACAGCGGTTCGAACGGCGCCCGCTTGGGCTGCTGTCCGGTGACCGTCAGCGCGCCCATGGTGCGGCCGTGGAACGCGCCCTCGCAGGCGACGATCTTGGTGCGGCCGGTCAGCCTGGTCAGCTTGACCGCGCCCTCCACCGCCTCGGCGCCGGAGTTGCAGAACAGCACCTTGCCGGTGACACCCGCGACATCCAGCAGGGCCTCGGCCAGCTCGACCGTGACCGGGTTGACGTAGAGGTTCGAGGTGTGGCCGAGGGTGGCGACCTGCTCGGTCACTGCCGCGACGACGGCCGGGTGGGCGTGGCCGAGGGCGTTCACCGCGATGCCGCCGACCAGGTCGAGGTAGCGGTTGCCGTCGGCGTCGAAGACATAGGCGCCCTCGCCGCGCACCAGGGCCAGCCCGGGCGTGCCGTAGTTGTTCATCAGCGCCGCTTCCCAGCGCCGCTTGCCGTCCTGATTGGACTCGATCACGATTCCTCCTCCGGCACGACCATGGTGCCCACGCCGCTGGACGTGAACACTTCGAGCAACACGGAATGGGCCAGCCTGCCGTCGATGACGTGCGCACGCCGGACACCGCCGCGAACGGCCCGCAGGCAGGCCTCCATCTTCGGGATCATCCCGCTGGCGAGGCCTGGCAACAGCTTCTCGAGGTGATCCGCGGTCACCTGGTTGAGCAGCGAGGTCCGGTCCGGCCAGTCCGCGTACAGGCCTTCGACGTCGGTCAGCACGACCAGCTTCTCGGCGTCGAGGGCCACGGCGAGCGCACCGGCCGCCGTGTCGGCGTTGACGTTGTGCGTCACGCCGTCCGGGTCGGCGGCCACAGTGGACACGACGGGGATGCGACCAGCGCGCACGATGTCCAGCACCGCGTCCGGGTTGACGGCGGCGATGTCACCGACCTGGCCGAGGTCCACCTCCTGACCGTCGACCACGGCGCCGCGACGGCGGGCGGTGAACAGGTGGGCGTCCTCGCCGGAGATGCCGACCGCATAGGGACCGTGCGCGTTGATCAGGCCGACCAGTTCGCGGCTGACCTGGCCGGTGAGCACCATCCGCACCACGTCCATGGTCTCGGCGTCGGTGACCCGGAGGCCGGCCTTGAACTCGCCGGGGATGCCGAGCCGGTCGAGCATCGAACTGATCTGCGGGCCACCGCCGTGCACCACCACCGGGTGCACACCCGCGAGCCGCAGGAACACCATGTCCTGGGCGAAGGCGCGCTTGAGCTCGTCGTCGACCATGGCGTTGCCGCCGTACTTCACCACCACGGTGGCGCCGTGGAAGCGTTGCAGCCAGGGCAATGCCTCGATCAGCACGGCGGCCTTCGTCGCCGCGAGCTCCATGCTCGTCACGATGGTCATGACGAGTACGCGCTGTTCTCTTCGACGTAGGCGTGCGAGAGGTCGGTGGTCAGGATCGTGCCCTCGGCGTCGCCCGCGTGCAGGTCGATCTCGACGACGATGTCGGTGCCCGACAGATCAGCCTTCTCACGGTCCTCGCCACGACCGCCCGCGCGGCAGACGGTCACGCCGTTGAGCGTGATGTCCAGCCGCTGCTGGTCGAACTCGGTGGGCGCGTTGCCGACGGCCATGGCGATCCGGCCCCAGTTCGGGTCGCTGGCGAAGAAGGCGGTCTTGCAGAGGTTGTCGTCGGCGACCGTCCGGGCGGTGGCCAGCGCTTCGGCCTCGGTTGCCGCGCCGCGCACGGTGATGCTGATGTGCTTGGTCACGCCTTCGGCGTCGGCCTGGAGCTGAGCGACCAGATCGGCGCAGACCTCGGTGAGGGCGGCGGTGAACTCGCCCGCGTCGGCCTCGTGCATGCCGGAGCACAGGAGAAGGACGGTGTCGTTGGTGGAGGTGCCACCGTCGACGTCGAACCGGTTGAACGTCTGGTCGACGGCCTTGCGCAGGGCCGCGTCGGCATCGGCCTTGGAGAGGGCCGCGTCGGTGGTGACGACGGCGAGCATCGTGGCCATGTTGGGCGCGCACATCCCGGCGCCCTTGGCGAAGCCGCCGATCGTCCAGGTCGACGTGGTCTTGGCGACCTGCTTGGGCACGGAGTCGGTGGTCATGACCGCGGTGGCCGCGGCCAGGTCGGCCTCGGAACCGCTGTCAAGCATCGTGGCCAGACTGTCCACACCGGACAACACCTTGGGCATCGGCAGGCGCTCGCCGATGAGACCGGTCGAGCAGACGGCGACCTCGATGGCGCCGATGCCGAGCCGCTCGGCGACGCGCTCAGCGGTGGCGTGCGTGTCCTGGAAGCCTTCGGGACCGGTGCAGGCGTTGGCGCCACCCGAGTTCAGCACCACCGCGCGCAGCGACTGCTCGGTCAGCACCTGCTGCGACCACAGCACCGGCGCGGCCTTCACCTTGTTGCGGGTGAACACCCCGGCCGCGACGGTCGACGGGCCGTCGTTCACGAGCAGCGTCATGTCCGGCGTGCCGGTCGGCTTGATGCCCGCGGCCAGGCCCGCGGCGCGGAATCCGGCAGGGGCGGTGACACCGGCAGACCGGTTCACGGGGCGACTCCCACGGTGCTCAGGCCGGTGGTCTCCGGCAGTCCCAGTGCGATGTTCATCGACTGCACCGCCGCGCCCGCGGTGCCCTTGGTCAGGTTGTCCACGGCGGCGACGACGACCAGCCGGCCGGCGTCGTGGTCGGTCGCGACCTGCAGGTGCACGGCGTTGCTGCCCAGTGTCGCGGCGGTGGCCGGCCAGGTCCCCTCGGGCAGCACGTGCACGAACGGTTCGTCGGTGTAGGCCTTGAGGTAGACCTCGCGGGCGTCCACATCGGACACCAGCGGCGCCGAGCAGGTGGCCAGGATGCCCCGTGGCATGGGCGCGAGCACCGGGGTGAACGACACGGTGACCGGGGTTCCCGCGACGGCGCTCAGGTTCTGCGTGATCTCGGGGGTGTGCCGGTGCACGCCGCCGACGCCGTACGCGCTGGCCGAGCCCATCACCTCGGACCCGAGCAGGTGCGGCTTGAGGCTCTTGCCCGCACCGGAGGTCCCGCTGACCGCGACCACCACGACGTCGGGCGCGACCAGCCCGGCGGCGAGCGCCGGCGCCAGCGCCAACGAGGCGGCCGTCGGGTAGCAGCCGGGGACGGCGATCCGCCTGGTGCCCGCAAGCGCGGCGCGGGCACCAGGAAGTTCAGGCAGGCCGTAAGGCCAGTGGCCGGCGTGTTCGCCGCCGTACCAGCGGTCCCAGGCGGCCGCGTCGGTGAGCCGGTGGTCGGCGCCGCAGTCGACGACCAGCACGTCGCCGCCCAGCCCATCCTTGTTCAGCTCTGCGGCGAGGGCGGCGGACTTGCCGTGCGGCAGGGCGAGGAAGACGACGTCGTGTCCGGCCAGGGCCTCGGCGGTGGTGTCGGCGAGGACGCGGTCGGCCAGCGGGAGCAGGTGGGGTTGGTGCTGCGCGAGCGGCGTACCGGCGTTGCTCGCCGCGGTCAGCGTGCCGATCTCGACCTCGGGGTGCGCGAGCAGCAGCCGGAGGAGTTCACCCCCGGCATAGCCACTGGCGCCCGCTACGGCGACCCGGATCGTCATGCGAATGATTATGCATGGTCATGCAAGATCACTCAACCGACGTGCTCGACCTCACTTGCGCACGACACGCTCGGCCTCGCCGTCGCGCCAGGAGGTGACCTCCACTCCGTCGACGACCCGCACGGACGAAGCTCCACGGATGTCCGCCACGTAGAACTCGGAGAACTTCCGGCCACGCAGGTCGAGGCCGATCTCCTCGAACACCCGCTGGGCGAACCGCTGGTGGAACTCCTCGTCCCGCAGGTCCGCCACCACGCCCCAGAGTTTCGCGTCGCCCTCCGTGACCTGGGGATCGACCGTCGCGGTGTGCAGGCTGAACCGCGGATCGCGGGCGAGGTCGCGGAACTTCCGGGTGCCCGGCATGCCCACCAGGCAGAGCCGGTCCTCGAACAGGCGCGGCTCCATCGGGCTGATCCTCGGGTATCCGTCCGCACGCAGCGTTCCCAGCATGCAGAGGTTGTGCGCCGCCGCGTGCCTGCGTGCGAACACCTCGGCAATTCGCGGGGCCGCCTCGGCGAACGCCGCCCATGACGTGGTCACAACGTCTCCTTCCTGCGGGAATCGGTTCGCCGATGGTAGGGACGGGCACCGACAATGAGCCCATGGTCTCGCTCCCGTTCCCCCGCAGGCGGCTCTACTCGAGCCCCGGATCACGGGTGCGCCGGATCCGCTTCCACGGCACGCGCGCCGTGGCCAAGCAACTGATCGGCGCCCATGCCGGGGCGCGCTTCCGGCGGGAGCTGACCGCGCTCACCGCGGCGGCGGGACGGGACCTCGTGCCCGCGGTGCTCAAGGCGGACAGCCAGCGCAACCTGCTGATCATGGAGTACGTCGACGTCACCGACGGCATGCCACCCTGGCCGGAGTGGGCGGAGGCGCTCGCCCGGCTGCACGCCGTGCCACCGGCCGGGCTGCCCGGCGTGACCGGGCCGTCGGCCACGGACCTCGACGCGTTCCTGCGCCTGTGCCACACGCTCGGCGCACCCGCAGACCGGGCGGCCGAGGCGGAGTTCGGCCAGGTGCTGGACGTGCTGGCCGCCGAACCCGCGGAGAACCTGGTGCACGGCGACCCGTGCCTGGGCAACGTGCTGGTCGGCGCGGCCGGGGTGCGGTTCGTCGACTTCGAGCAGGCCGGCGCCGGTTGCGGGCTGGCCGAGCTGGCCTACCTGCGCATCGGGTTCCCGACGTGCGGCGTGCCGTACCGGCTGACCGAGACCGAGATCGCCGAGGCGGAGGCGGCGTACCTCGGCGTTCGCGGGATTCGCACGGACACCTTGCGCGAGCACTGCGTCGGCTGGCTGATCCGCGGCGACATGCTGGTGCAACGCCGGCTGCGGGGCCAGCGCGACCAGTTCGCGCGGTTGCTCACCGAGGACTGGTCCTGGGGACCGGAAACCGCACGGCAACGGCTGGTCCACCGGCTGCGCGTGGTGGCCGGCTTCACCGACCCGCTGCCCGCCATCGCCGCGTTGTGCGGCAAAACAGCGGACAGGATCGAGGCGATCACGTCAGACTGAGGTCGTGCCCTCATTGATCGAACCAGTGGTCCCCGCCGGAACCCTGCGCCGCATGGGCGGCCAGCCCACCTTGCACGTCGACGAACTGACGCTGCGCCCGTGGCAGCCCGAGGACGCCCCCGCCGTGGTCGCCGCCTACCGCGATCCCGACATCCAGCAATGGCATGCGCGCACCGTGGACGAGACCGAGGTCGCCGTCTGGATCGAGGACGCCCACCTGCGCTGGTTGGACGAGCGTGGCGCACTCTGGGCCGTGGAAGCCGATGGCGAGGTGGTCGGCCGGGCGGGGTTGCGCACGATCGGGCTTTTCGAGGGCAGCGGCGAATTCGCTTACTGGGTGACGAAAGCCGGGCGTGGCCGCAATGTCGCCGCGCGTGCCGTGACAGCGGTGACCGAGTGGGCGCTGGCGCTCGGCCTGCACCGCCTGACGATCGTGCACTCGGTGGCCAACGTGGCGTCGTGCCGGGTCGCGGAGAAGGCCGGTTTCCCCTTGGAGTCAACGGAACGGAGCTCCGTGCTGCACCCCGACGGATGGCACGACATGCACGTCCACGTCCGGATCGCCGAATGACGACTTGGACGCACCGCATCGGTGCCTATGTGGTCTGCGTCGAGGACGAACGCGTGTTGCTCGTGCGGCTGATCAACAACAGCGGCCTGGCCGAATGGACGTTGCCGGGCGGTGGCGTCGACCCGGGCGAGGATCCCTACGACACGGCTATCCGCGAGTTCCACGAGGAAACCGGGCACACCGTGGTGATCGATCGGCTGCTCGGTGTGGACAGCACCGTGCAGGAACGCAACCGTTCAGATGGCAATTCGGTGCTGTGGCACGGTATCCGGATCGTCTACACGGGACGGATCACCGGCGGCGAGCTGCGTGACGAGGTGGGCGGCAGCACCGACACGGCCCAGTGGTTCCCACTGGCGGAGATCGGCGCGCTGCCCACCGTCACCCTGGTGGACGGCGCGCTTCGGCTCTACCGCGAGCAGCCGGCCGACGGCCACTGCGGGCACTGACCGGCAGCGGTATCCCTCGACCTCACGGGTGTCCGCCCATGCCGAACAGCTGCTTGCGCAGTTGCGGGCTCATCACCGGGGTGCCGTTCGCCGACCTCGGAGTGAGCGCGGTCGGATCCGGTTGCCGCAGCGGCGCGCACTTCTTGTCCGAACCGCGGCCCCGCTGGCGATCCGGCTGCGCTCCGGTGGCCAGGTAGTCGGCGATCGCGTTGTCCACGCAGGCGTCGCCGAACAACGAGCCGGCGTGGGTGGTGCCGTCGACGCCTTCGACCAGGGTCGACTTCGGGAACAGGGTGCGCACTTCGAGGCTGCCCGCGAACGGGGTCGCCGCGTCGAACGTCTCGCTGATCAACAGGATGCCGGGCGCCTTGCTGCCGTCGACCCGCACCGGTTCTCCCGGCCGCACAGGCCAGGAGGCGCACGGGGCGTTGTACCAGGCGTTGCCCCACGTCTCGAACGGCGCGTGGAAGAAGGTCCACCAGTTGTCCAGCCGCCATCGGTGCCAGTTGGTCGGCCACGGCGCGTCCGAGCACTGCGTGGCGCTGTAGACGGCGTAGGAGTTGTCCTCGCCTTGCGGGTTCACCCCGGCGTACAAGTCCCGCAACGGCTTCCAGTCGCCGTGGTTCACATAGGCGGAGAACGCTTCGGCGATGTCTTCCCAGCCGAAGACGTAGTACGCCGCGGCGACGAACACCTCGGTCAGCTCGTCCGGCCCCACCAGGCCGCCTGCCGGGTGGTGGATCAGCTTCTCCTGCGTCGCGTAGAACCGGTGCTCGACCTGCCAGCCGCGGGTGCCGAGGTGGTAGACGGCGTCATGCTTGGCGATCCAGTCGAAGTAGATCTCGATGTTGCGTTCCATGGCCGGGTCCTGGTTGAGGTTCGCCTGGTACCAGACGTCCTTCGGGTCGACGTTGCCGTCGAGCACCATGCGGTGCACCCGGTCGGGGTGCAGGGTCGCGTAGACCTGGCCGAGGTAGGTGCCGTAAGAGAACCCGTAGTAGCTGAGCTGGTTCGCGCCCAGCAGGGTGCGCAGGGATTCCATGTCCTGCACCGAATCCGTGGTCCGCATGTGGTGCAGGAGTTCGCCGTTGCGCTTGCAGTCGTGCGCGTAGCCTGCCGCGCGGGTCCGCCAGGTCCACTCGAGCCGAGGGCCGATCGGCACGTAGTACGGCCGGTCGAAGCCGAAGTAGTCGGGATCGCAGGTCAACGCGGGCACGCTGGAGCCGACGCCACGCGGGTCGAAGCCGATCCAGTCGTACGCTGCGCCGGCGCCATTCGGCACGTACTGGCCGAGCACCGACAGCTCCAGCCCGGGTGAGCCCGGGCCGCCGGGATTGACCAGCATGACGCCCTGGTATTTCGAGTCCGGCACCGTGTGCTTCACCCGGGACACGGCGAGCTTGATCCGTGCGCCGTCGGGGTGGCGGTAGTCCAGCGGCACGGACACCATCGCGCACTGGGCGCCCGCCTGCGTCAGCGTCCGCGAGGCGCACGGCCCCCACTGGATGGCCGACCGGACGGGTGCGGGTGCGGCCGCCGCCGACGGGGCCGCCAGCACGGCGACCGTCATGATCGTCGCGACGGCCGCGGACACCAGCTTCTTCACGTCGTCCCCTTCGTAGCTCGGCCCCACCGACTCTGCTAGTCCTTGCGACGAAAGAAAATGGCACCATCGAGCGAACCTCGGTGCCCTAAGGTCGGTCCCGGATGGACCATCCGGCACGACGAACACAGACGGAGAGTCGCGGTGGAGGATGACGCCTGCGGCGACCGAGCGTTGATCGCCGCCGCTCGGAGCAGCCTCGCCGAAGCGGCCGATCCGGCGAAGGCGCCGGACATGCAGCGCTACATGCGTTCGGACATGCCATTCCGCGGTGTGGCCAAGCCGGAGCGCGCGGTCATCGCGCGCAACGTGTTCGCGGACTTCCCGCTGCCCTCACCGCAAGCGCTGGTCGCGACCGCGCGGATGCTCTGGGACGAGGCCGAATTCCGCGAGGAGCGCTACCTGGCCGTCGACCTGACCGGCTACCGCGCCTACCGCGCCTACCGCGACTGGCAGCGCCCGGACCTGGTGCCGCTCTACGAGCACATGATCGTGACCGGTGCGTGGTGGGACCACGTCGACGAGATCGCGTCCCGCCGGATCGGGCCGCTGCTGCTGGCCTTCCCCGAGGAGATCGCGCCGGTGATGCGTGCGTGGTCCCGTGATCCCGACCTCTGGCGTCGTCGTACGTCGATCATCTGCCAGCTCGCCGCCAAGGAACGCACCGACGTCCCACTGCTGGCCGAGTGCCTGGAGGCGGGCATCGGTGACAAGGACTTCTTCATCCGCAAGGCCATCGGCTGGGCCCTGCGCCAGCACGCCCGCATCGACCCGGACTGGGTCCGCGCCTTCGTCGCCTCCCACCCCGACCTGTCGCCGTTGTCGGTGCGGGAAGCGACGAAACACCTCTAGCCCGAAGGCTCAGCGCAGGGTCGCCTCGTAGCGTTCGGCCACCGCGGCCAGCGCCGCGTCCTTGGCCTCGGTCGCCTCTTCGACGGTGAGCGTCCGGTCGGCCGCACGCAGCCGCAACGAGTACGCCAGTGAACGCTTGCCCTCCGGCACCTGGTCACCCGTGTACACGTCGAAGAGCTGCAGGTCCTCGAGCAGCTCGCCGCCACCGGAACGCAGTGTCTCGGTCACCTCGGCCACGGGGGTGCTCGCGTCCACGACGATCGCCATGTCCAGCAGCACCGGCGGGTACGGCGACACGCGCGGCGCCGGCCGGTGCTCCAGCAGTGGCAGCTTGTCGAGGTCCAGCTCCATCGCGCAGGTGCGCTTCGGCAGGCCCAGCGCCTCGATCACCTTGGGGTGCAACTCGCCCGCGTGCCCGATAGGCCAGTCGCCGACCCGCAGCTGCGCGCACCGGCCGGGGTGCCACGGCGCGAGATCGGCGGCGACCACGCGCAGCGGAACGCCGGCCGCGGCGCCGACCTGGCGGGCCGCCTCGATCGCGTCGGCCCAGGACACCGGTTCGCCCTTGCCCCACCAGCCGGCGGGCTCACGGTGTCCGGCGAGGACCACGGCCACGTGCTGGGGCTGCTGCGGCAACGCCGCCTGCAGCGCCGCCACGTCCTCGTCGGTCGGCCGCTGCGCGACACCGATCGACGGCATCGGCACCTGCTCCGCCCGGGGCAGGGTGACCTGTCCGATGTGGAACAACGCGAGGTCGCGGGCGCCGCGTGCCACGTTGCGGATCAGCGTGTCCAGCAAGCCGGGCAGCAACGTCGTCGTCATCTGGTCGCGGTCGGACTCGAGCGGGTTGAGCAACCCGACGGTCTTGCGCCGCACGTCGTCCTCGGCGAGGCCGAGGTCGTCCCAGGTCTTCGGCGACACGAACGGGAACGGGATCACCTCGACGTAACCGGCCTCGGCCAGGGCCCGCGACACCGTCCGGCGCCGGCGCTGCGCGGCGGTGAGGCCACGACCAGCGGGCGCCGCGGGGAGCACCGACGGGATGGTGTCGTAGCCCTCGAGCCGCAACACCTCCTCGACCAGGTCCGCGGGCTGGGTGAGGTCCGCGCGCCAGGTCGGCGGGGTCGCGGTCACGATCGGGATGCCTGCGTCGTCCGCGCCGACCTCGACGGTGCAGCCGACCTGCTGCAGCCGCTGCGCGGTCACGCCACGCGCGTACTGCACGCCGGCGACCTTGTCCGGCAGGTTGATCGGCATGGACACCGGGCCGGGCAGCAGCGGACGACCGGCGTCCGTGCGGCCCGGGTGGATACGGCCGTCGCCGTGGTCGCGCAACAGCCGGGCGGCACGCTCGAGCGCGGCGGGCGGCAGGGCCGGGTCGACGAAACGCTCGAACCGCTTCGACGCTTCGCTGGGCAGCTTGTGCCGTCGCACAGCGCGGGCGATCGACGCCGGGTCCCAGATCGCGGCCTCGAGCGTGATGTCGGTGGAGTCGTCGCGCACCTCGGTGCTCGCGCCACCCATCACACCGGCCAGGGACACCGGGCCGGTCTCGTCGCACACGACGATGTCGTCGGGGTCGAGCTTGCGCTCCACGTCGTCCAGGGTCACCAGGGTCTCCCCCGCGGTGGCCCGGCGGACCGTGATGTCGCCCTTGAGCGCGCCACTGTCGAAGGCGTGCATGGGCTGGCCCATCTCGAGCATCACGTAGTTGGTGATGTCGACGGCGAGGGAGATCGAGCGGATCCCGGCGAGCATCAGCCTGCGCCGGATCGCCCACGGCGTCGGCGCGGTCGGGTCGACGCCCATCACGCGGCGCACGACGAACCGCGGGCACGCCTGCTCATCTTCGACGTGCACGCCGATGACTTCGCCTTCGGCACCCGGCACGTCCATGGCGGCGGGGTCGACCAGCCGCACGCCGAGCGCGCAGGCCAGCTCGCGGGCGAGGCCACGCACGGAGAAGCAGTAACCGCGGTCGGGCGTGATGGCCAGCTCGATCACCGTGTCGGTGAGGCCGAGCAGGTCGATCGCGTCGTCGCCGGGGTCGGCCTCACCGCTGGGCAGGACCATGATCCCGGCGTGGTCCTCGCCGAGGCCCAGTTCGCGCGCCGAGCAGATCATGCCGTCGCTGACGTGGCCGTAGGTCTTGCGTGCCGCGATCTCGAACCCGCCGGGCAGCACGGCGCCGGGCAGGGCGACCACGACGAGGTCGCCCTCGACGAAGTTGGTGGCGCCGCAGACGATGCCGCGGGTGCGGGGCTTCGGCTCGGTCTCGGCGTCGTCGTCGGCCACGAAGTCGGGGCTCTCGACCTCGACCAGGCAGTACCGGATCGGCTTCTTGAAGCCGGTGAGCTCCTCGATCTCCATGACCCGGCCGACCACGAGCGGACCCGTGACGTCACCGAGCTCGGTGATCTCCTCGACCTCGAGACCCACGCGCACGAACGCGTCGGCGTACTCCTGCGCGCTCAGCGGAGCGGTCTCGCCGGTGAAGTCCAGGTGCTCGGTCAGCCAGCTGACGGGGACCCTCATTCTGCCTCCGTTCCGAACGGCACCGTGAACCTGACGTCGCCTTCGACCATGTCCCGCATGTCCGGGATCCCGTTGCGGAACTGCAGCGTGCGTTCGAGGCCCATGCCGAAGGCGAAGCCGGAGTACACGTCGGGGTCGACGCCGCAGGCACGCAACACGTTCGGGTGGACCATGCCGCAGCCGCCCCACTCGATCCAGCCGCCACCGCCCTTCTTCTCGTCGAACCACACGTCCATCTCCGCGGACGGCTCGGTGAACGGGAAGAACGACGGGCGCAGCCGGACCTTGGCCTTCTCGCCGAACATGGCGCGGGCGAAGGCGTCGAGGGTGCCCTTGAGGTGGGCCATCGTGATGCCCTTGTCCACGGCCAGGCCCTCGACCTGCGAGAACACCGGGGTGTGGGTGGCGTCGAGCTCGTCGGTGCGGAACGTGCGACCCGGGCACACGACGTAGACCGGCAGCTCACGCTCGAGCAGCGAGCGGATCTGCACCGGCGAGGTGTGCGAGCGCAGCACCAGCCCGGAGTCCTCGGGCGCGACGTAGAAGGTGTCCTGCATCGTGCGCGCGGGGTGGTCCGGCTTGAAGTTCAACGCGTCGTAGTTGAACCACTCGGCCTCGACCTCGGGACCCTCGGCGACCTCGTAGCCCATGCCGACGAACACGTCGGCGACCCGCTCGGACAGCGTGGTCAACGGGTGGCGGGCGCCCCGCGGACGGCGGTTCCACGGCAAGGTGACGTCGACGGACTCCTCGCGCAGCACGCGCTCGTCACGCTCGGCCTGCAGCTGTCCGCGCCGTTCCTCGAAGGCGGCCTTGACCTGGGACTGCGCTTCGTTGACCCGCTTGCCCGCGTCGGAGCGCGCCTTGGGTGGCAGCGCACCAATCTCTCGCCGGGCGACGAGCAGTGGTGCCTTGTCGCCGAGGTGCGAAGGTTTGACCTTTGCGAGCTCGTCGAGGTCGCTCGCGGCGGCGAACTGCTCGCGCGCCGCGTCGACGGCGGCTTGCAACGTCTCCGGCGCGAGCGCGGCGACCTGCTTCGGGTCGTACGGGTCGTTGGCTCCGGACATGGTTGGTGGACAGCTCCCGGGGTCCGAGACGACAGTCGGAGCCCGCTCCAGCGCCGAACGCCCGGGCGAGCAGTCCGATCTTAGGCGATCAGGGAGAGCGCTCCTTCACCGCGTTGCCGGTAGCGGAGACCGGGCACCGCGGGACACAGCGGTCGTTCGTGCACCGGCGGCTACCGGCGGCGTTGCACCCGCGCGCTCGCGTAGAGGCACACGGCGGCGGCCGTCGCCAGGTTCAGGCTCTCGGCCCTGCCGTACAAGGGAACGCGCATGACGGCGTCGGTCGCGGCCAGCACGGCATCGGGCAAGCCGTGCGCCTCCGAGCCGAACACCCAGGCGGTCGGCCGGACCAGTTCGTCCTCGGCCTCGTCGAGATCGACGGGCGCGTACCCATCGGCGGCGATTAGTCGCAACCCCGCCGCACGGCACGCGTCCAGCACCGCCTCGACCGATCGGTCTCGTGCGATCGGAAGGTGGAACAGGCTGCCGGTCGATGCGCGCACGGCCTTGCCGTTGTGCGGGTCGACGGTGTCACCGGCGAAGAGGACGGCGTCGGCCCCGGCGGCGTCGGCGACCCTGGTCACGGTGCCCGCGTTGCCGGGGTCGGTCACGCCGACCAGGACGGCCACCAAGCGGGGCGTGCCGTCCAGCGCGGTGGCCAGCGGCTGGTCGAGCAGGTCGCAGACGGCGACAACACCCTGCGGCGTCACCGTCTCGGAGAGCCCGGCGGCGGCCTTGTCGGTGATCACCGAGACCGGGACACCGCGGTCCTCGGCGTCGGCCACGAGTTCCGGGTTCCGTTCCGCGGCCGCCACGGTGACGAACAACTCGTGCACCCGGCCGAACCGCAACGCCTCACGCGCCGCCTGGGCGCCCTCGGCGAGAAACCGGCCTGCCTTGTCCCGGCCCGCACGCCGCGTCAGGTGCCGGGCAGCAGCGACCCGGGGCGTCCGCTCGGTGAACGGATCGACCCCGGGTCGGGTGTGCTTGCTCAGGAAGCCGCCTCGCCGCGCGCCGATTCGCCCTGGGCGTCGGCGTTCGCCTTGGCCACCTCGGCCAGCGCGGTGAACGCGGCCGGGTCGCTCACGGCGAGCTCAGCGAGGATCTTGCGGTCCACCTCGACACCCGCGACACGCAGGCCCTGGATGAACCGGTTGTACGTGATGCCGTTCTGGCGAGCGGCCGCGTTGATGCGGGTGATCCACAGCTGGCGGAAGTCACCCTTGCGGGCGCGACGGTCCCGGTAGGCGTAGTTGAGCGAGTGGAGCATCTGCTCCTTGGCCTTGCGGTACAGCCGCGAGCGCTGACCGCGGTAGCCGCTGGCCAGTTCGAGGGTGGAGCGGCGCTTCTTCTGGGCGTTGACTGCCCGCTTGACGCGTGCCACTGGTCCGTCCTGTCGATCTAGCGGGCGGCGGACCGCCCGGTGTGGTCAGAGAAAACTGAGTGCGAGGCTCAGCGGCCCAGCAGGCGCTTCAAGCGCTTGACGTCGGGAGCGGCCACCTCGGTGGTGCCCTCCAACCGGCGGGTCAGCGAGCTCGGCTTGACCTCGAGGCGGTGGCGGCGCCCGGTCATCTGCCGGCGCAGCTTGCCCTTACCGGTGACCCTGACGCGCTTGGCGGTGCCCTTGTGGGTCTTGTTCTTCGGCATCTCGTCCTCGTCCGTCACTCTTCTTCGGCCGGCACGTCATCGCCGGCCGGCTTGCCCTTGGTGGGCTTCACTTGCTTGTGCGGTGCCAGCACCATGATCATGTTGCGGCCGTCCTGCTTCGGCGACGACTCGACGTAACCGAGCTCGGTCACGTCCTCGGCCAGTCGCTGCAACAGCCGGAAGCCGAGCTCCGGGCGCGACTGCTCGCGGCCACGGAACATGATGGTGACCTTGACCTTGTTGCCCGCCTTGAGGAAGCGGCTGACGTGCCCCTTCTTCGTCTCGTAGTCGTGCGGGTCGATCTTCGGCCGGAGCTTCTGCTCCTTGATCACGGTCAGGTGCTGGTTGCGGCGCGACTCGCGAGCCTTCTGGTCGCTCTCGTACTTGAACTTGCCGTAGTCCATGAGCTTGCAGACCGGCGGGCGCGCCTGCGGGGCGACCTCCACGAGGTCCAGGTCCGCTTCCACGGCAAGCCTGAGGGCGTCCTCTATGCGGACGATCCCGACCTGCTCGCCATTCGGTCCGACAAGCCGGACCTCAGGCACGCGGATGCGGTCGTTGATGCGTGTCTCCGTGCTGATGGGGCCTCCTCCATCCGAGGTTTGCTGCACGTGCTGCCTACGCCACCACCTCTGCCGAAGCGGCGGCGGCTGTGCCAGCCCCGTAACGCACTACGGCCCCGTCGCCTTCCGGCGTACGGGGCCCACACCAAACCGGTCGACGGCGCAACGTGCGCCGCGACGCCCCGGCGCCGCGCACGGGGCGCTTTGCCGAGGGACCGGAACCCTGGTCACCGGGGTGACGTGGGTGGGAGCGGGGGCTCCACTTGCCGCCCCCGCAGCAACAGGGGGCTGGTCGCGCGTTACAGGGTAACAGAGAGTGGAACGCGCCCGAATCGCCGGCTATTCCGGGGCCGGCCGGGCCGCGGCCGCCAGGTGTTTGCGCAGGCCACGCTGGCCGCGCCACATCATCGCACCGTGGTTGGCGACGAACAGCGGGCGGGCGACCGGTCCCATCAGGCGCAGCAGCGGCCTGGTCACCACGACCTCCTGGGCGATCTTCAACCGGGTGCGGCCCTGGTCGGTGTCGACCAGGGCGCCGATGTATCCGACCAGGTCACCGGTGAGGTCGACGCGAAGCCTGCCGTTCGGCGCGTCCTGCACGACCCGGCGCATGTGCAGCCTCAGCCGGTAGGGCAGCACCGCCTGGCACACCACCGCGGCCGTGTCCTCGTCCACTTCGGACACCGAGCGGACGTCCGGCCACCAGGCCGGGTAGCCGGCGAGGTCGACGAGCGCGTCGAACACCGCGCCCGGGGCCGCGGCGATCGACCACACGCTGCGGAAGCGGTACTCGTTGACCGGCACGCTCGCCAGGTTACAGACCGGCAACACCTCTGCGCGCGCGGTGATCGTTGCCTTACCGTGCGCGCGGTGACCGCTCCCTCCCCCACCGCGCGGCCCGCTCCCGGACCGGTGCTCGCCGCCGCGGTCGCCGGAATCGTCGTGCTCGCGTTCGTCGGCGCGCCGCAGTCGGTGAACCTCGTGCTGCTGGTGGGCTTCGACGACCCGCGCGTGGCCGGCAGCCAGTTGCTGATCGGGCTCGCGGGCGCCGTGGGCACCGGGCTCGCGGTGCTGCTGGTGCGGCAGTGGACCTTGGTCGTCGTGTTCGGCGGCCTGCTGGTGACGTTGGCGTACCTGGTGCACCCCGTTGCGCAGCAAGGGCTTCACGTCGAGGTGGTGACCCCGGACCGGCCGGCCAGGACGCCGGACCTCGTGGCGAACTCCGGTTGGGTGGCCTTGCTGGTCGGCGGCGCGGCGATGGTGCTGGTCGGTGTGCTCGGCGCGGCGAGCCAGCTGATGCGCTCGGGCAGCCGGCGCACCGGCGTCGCCGTCGCGGGCATGGCCGCGGCGTCGGGGTACCTGGGATCGCTGCTGGTCGGCTGGCTGCCGACGGGCTCACCGCGGGTCGTGGTGCTGGTCCTCGCGCTGCTCGTGATGGCGGCCGGGGTGGTGGTCGGCCGGGCGAGCGCCGGGCCCGGCTTGCCGCCGCGGACGGTCGTGCTGGCCTGGGTGGCCGCGGTGCTGCCCGTGGTGCCGACGATCACGGTGGCGATCACCGGGGTGACGACGTACCAGTCGGTGGCCGGGATGGTGGTGTGCCTGCTGGTGCTGGCCGGCGCGGTGGCAGCGTGCTTGCTGGCCGGGATGGCGGTGCTGCGGGCCGCGGTGGGAGCCGGGTTGGTGCTGGCGGCACCGGTCCCGTTGCTGGTGCTGATCCTGGCCGGGACCGCCGAGACGACGCCCTTGTGGGCGGCCGCGGTGCCGGCGTTCGTCGTGATGGCGGTGGTCGGGGCAGTGATGCCCCGGCCTGGGGTTTTAGCGGGCGTGATCTTGGAGGCCGCGGTAATCGCCTACCTCGCGGTGGCCGGGATCGACAGCGAGGTCGGCGCCTGGGTGGTCTACGCGCTGGCCGCCGTGGCCGTGACCGCGGCGGTGGCCGCCGGGGCCGGGGTGGCGGATGCGACGTTGCTGCCCGTCTTGCTGCCGATGGTGACGGCGGTGGGCGTGGGGCTGCGGGTGGTGCTGGATTCCATCCAGCTGGACCCGAGCATCAGCGGGTTGAACGCGCTCTTCGGGTCCGGCTCGCTGTGGCTGAGCGTGGCGATGCTGGTGGTGGGGGCTGGATTGCTTGTGGCGCCACGGAGTCGGCGAGTGGCCGTCGCCCGGGTGTGACGGATCCCCGACTCGGCCAACCTGCCGAGCGGATGGACCGGTCATGATCGTCTGGTCGCCGCCATCGCCGGGTGCGACGGAGGCAGTGCCGTCCAGCGGCCGGCACCATCGCCGCACGCTCACCGCCCAGGCGCGCGGACGGCGACTCCACCGTCAGGGGTACTGCGCACGACGCGGATCATCCACAGTGACGTCACGGAATCGACGAAGAACCGGCCCACCGTGTGGCCACTGTGGACCGAATCGTCAGGCTCGGCGCCGGACGGCGCGTAGGTCACTCGCCAACGCCCGGTCACGCAGGCCAGTGCACGACCGTGTGAACAAGGCGGGCCGGCCACAGCCTGGGTGGCCATGGCCGGCGCATGAGTCGACGTCAGGCGGTCGCCGTCACCGGCGCCTCGTCCAGGACCTGGCGGAGGAACTGGCCGGTGTAGCTCTCGTCGAACTCGGCCACGTCTTCCGGGGTGCCTTCGGCGATGACGATGCCGCCGCCGGAGCCGCCCTCGGGGCCCATGTCGATGATCCAGTCCGAGGTCTTGATCACGTCGAGGTTGTGCTCGATGACGATCACGGTGTTGCCCTTGTCGACCAGACCGTTGATCACCAGCAGGAGCTTGCGGATGTCCTCGAAGTGCAGGCCGGTGGTGGGCTCGTCGAGGACGTACACGGTCTTGCCGGTGGAGCGCTTCTGCAGCTCGCTCGCCAGCTTCACGCGCTGCGCCTCACCACCGGACAGCGTCGGCGCCGGCTGGCCCAGCCGCACGTAACCCAGACCCACGTCCACCAGCGTCGCCAGGTGGCGGTGGATGGCCTTGATCGGCTCGAAGAACTCGGCGGCCTCCTCGATCGGCATGTCGAGGACCTCGGAGATCGTCTTGCCCTTGTAGTGGACCTCCAGCGTCTCCCGGTTGTACCGGGCGCCCTTGCAGACCTCGCACGGCACGTAGACGTCCGGCAGGAAGTTCATCTCGATCTTGATCGTGCCGTCGCCCGCGCACGCCTCGCAGCGCCCGCCCTTGACGTTGAACGAGAAGCGACCCGGCTGGTAGCCGCGCACCTTCGCCTCGGTGGTCGACGCGAAGAGCTTGCGGATGTTGTCGAACACGCCCGTGTACGTCGCCGGGTTGGACCGCGGGGTGCGGCCGATCGGCGACTGGTCCACCCGCACCAGCTTGTCGACGTTGCTCAGCCCGTTGACCCGGGTGTGCCGGCCCGGCACCTGACGCGCGCCGTTCAGCTTGTTGGCCAGCACGGTCGCCAGGATGTCGTTGACCAGCGTCGACTTGCCCGACCCGGACACGCCGGTGACCGACACCAGGCAGCCCAGCGGGAACGCCACGTCGATGCCGCGCAGGTTGTGCTCGCGGGCGCCCACGACGGTCAGCAGCCGCTTGCGGTCGACCGGCCGGCGGATGGCGGGCACCGGGATCTGCTTCTTGCGCGACAGGTACTGCCCGGTCATGGACTGCTTGTTGGTCAGCAGCTTCTTCACCGGGCCGCTGTGCACGACCTTGCCGCCGTGCTCGCCCGCACCCGGCCCGATGTCGACCACCCAGTCCGACGCGCGGATGGTGTCCTCGTCGTGCTCGACCACGATCAGCGTGTTGCCCAGGTCGCGCAGCCGGGTCAGCGTCTCGATCAGCCGGTGGTTGTCGCGCTGGTGCAGCCCGATCGACGGCTCGTCCAGCACGTACAGGACGCCGACCAACCCAGACCCGATCTGCGTCGCAAGGCGGATGCGCTGCGCCTCACCGCCGGACAGGGTCGCCGACGCCCGGTCCAGCGACAGGTAGTCCAGGCCCACGTCGAGCAGGAACCGAAGGCGCGCCTGGATTTCCTTGAGCACCGCACCGGCGATCATCGTCTCGCGCTTGCCGAGCCGCAGGCCCTCGAGGAACTCCGAGCACTCGCGGATGGACAGCCCCGACACGTCGGCGATCGACCGCTCGTCCTGGTCCTTGTGCGCGAGCGTGACCGCGAGGATCTCCGGCTTGAGGCGGGTGCCCTGGCAGGCCGGGCACGGCACCTCGCGCATGTAGCCCTCGTACTTGTCCCGCGCGAAGTCGGAGTCGGTCTGCTCGTGGCGCCGCTCGAGGAACGGGATCACGCCCTCGAAGTTGGCGTAGTACGACCGTTCGCGCCCGTAGCGGTTCTTGTAGCGGACGTGGATCTGGTCGTTGACGCCGTGCAGCACGGCCTTCTGCGCCTTGGCCGGCAGCCGCCGCCACGGTGTGTCCATCCGGAAGCCGACCGCCTCGGACAGCGAGCTGAGCAACCGGATGAAGTACTCCGCGGTCTGCCCGCCGGCCCACGGGGCGATCGCGCCGTCGGCCAGCGACAGCTCGTCGTCGGGAACGACCAGCTCGGGGTCGACTTCCTTGCGGATGCCGAGGCCGGTGCAGACCGTGCAGGCGCCGTAGGGCGAGTTGAACGAGAACGACCGGGGCTCGAGGTCCTCGATGGCGAGCGGGTGACCGTTGGGGCAGGCCAGGTTCTCGGAGAAGCCGCGAAACCGGCCCGGGTCGTTCTCGGGCAGGTCGACGAACTCCAGCTCGACCAGGCCGTCGGCCAGGCGCAGCGCGGTCTCCACCGAGTCGGTGAGCCGTTGCTTGGCCGACGACTTCACGGTGAGCCGGTCGATCACGACCGCGATGTCGTGCTTCTCCTGCTTCTTCAGCGTCGGCGGGTCGGTCAGCGAGTGGACCACGCCGTCGACCATCGCGCGCGAATAACCCTGCGACTGCAGCGACGAGAACAGGTCGACGTACTCGCCCTTGCGCCCGCGCACCACCGGCGCGAGCACCTGGAAGCGGACGCCGTCCTCCATGGCGAGGACCTGGTCGACGATCTGCTGCGGCGTCTGCTTGCTGATCGCCTCGCCGCACGTGGGGCAGTGCGGCTTGCCCGCGCGCGCGTAGAGCAGACGCAGGTAGTCGTAGACCTCGGTGATCGTGCCGACGGTGGAGCGCGGGTTGCGGCTGGTCGACTTCTGGTCGATCGACACGGCCGGCGAAAGGCCCTCGATGAAGTCGACGTCGGGCTTGTCCATCTGCCCGAGGAATTGGCGCGCGTACGCGGAGAGCGACTCGACATAGCGGCGCTGGCCCTCGGCGAAGATCGTGTCGAACGCAAGGCTGGACTTGCCGGAGCCCGAGAGGCCGGTGAACACGATCATGCTTTCGCGAGGCAGCTCGATGTCGACGCCACGCAGGTTGTGCTCACGGGCGCCGCGAACGACGAGGCGGTCGGCCACGAGGGTCCCTTCCTTTGATGCGATGTCTGCTATGTCACTGTGCTGATCTTGCAAGGTCCTTGGGGTCGGACGGCCGTTCGCGGCAGCGCGCTGACCAGCCCACGCCCACTGTAGAACCGCCCACCGACAATTCTGTTCCGCTCCCCCGGCGGCCTCGCCCCGACAGGAGGTTTCGGCCGGTAGTGAGATGCGCCTAGGCTGGCTGGTGGGCAGCACGAGGGCAGCACCTCGGTGGGCCGTCCCACCACCATCATGACCACCACGTCGGGGAAGGGTTCAGTTGATGGCTGGTTCCAGCATTTCACCGGGTACGACGCAGCGCCAAAGCGAGATCCCGCCGCAGCGCACGCCGCCCGGCGGTCAGGTCGCCGTGGCCATGAAGGCCGTGCGGATGGGCACGGAACTGCTCACCGACGCGGTGGCCGGCCTCGACGAGGACAGCGGCAAGGCGCCCAGCCTGCTGCCCGGCTGGACCAGAGCGCACGTCATGAGCCACCTCGCCCGCAACGCCGACGCGCTGGTGAACCTGCTGACCTGGGCGCGGACCGGGATCGAACACCAGATGTACGCCAGCAAGGCCGACCGCGACGCCGACATCGAGGAAGGCGCGCAACGGCTCGTGCAGGTGATCAAGGAGGACCTGCTCGCGGCCGGCCAGCGCTTCGAGTTCGCCGTCGGTGCGCTGAGCGACTCCGAGTGGAGCGCGTCCGTCGGGCACCACGCGCTGGGCCAGATCAGCGTGGCCATGGTGCCGATGATGCGGCAGTTCGAGGTCTGCGTGCACATGGTCGACCTCGATCTCGGCATCGGCTTCGACGACCTGCCGCCGGCGCTGGTCGAACCGCTGCTCGGCGCGGCCGCGCGGCCGAACCTCGCCGTCGGCGGTGGTCCGGTGACCACGCTGCGGGTCGAGCTCGCCGACGGCGGGCAGCGCACGTTCGAGTTGATGGCGACCGACCGGGACGGTGAGGTCAGCGGTCCGGCCGGGGCGGCGGTCGGCTGGCTGACCGGGCGCACCAACGGGGCCGGGCTGACCGGGGAACTGCCGGATCTCGCGCCGTGGCGTTAATGTCCGGGGCGTGGACGTAGTCGAGGATTACAACGGTCACGTCGAGCCGGGCGCCGCCGCCGCGCGACGGGTGCTGGACGCGCTGACCATCACGAAGGTGTCCGTCGGGCCGATGGACAACAACGCTTACCTGCTGGTGTGCCGCGAAACCAACGAGGCCCTGCTGATCGACGCGGCGAACGAGCCGCAGCGCCTCTCGGATCTGGTCGGCCACGACCGCCAGCGCCCGGACCTGCGCACGATCGTGACGACGCACCAGCACGCCGACCACTGGCAGGCCCTCGGTGCGGTCGCCGGCCAGTACGGCGCGAACACGATCGCGCACGCCGAAGACGCCGCACCACTGCCCGTTCCGCCGGATCGCCTTGTGGCGCACGGGGATTCGGTGTCGGTCGGGGCGTGCGAGCTGTCGGTGATCCACCTGCGCGGGCACACGCCGGGCTCGATCGCGTTGGTGTACCACGATTCGGGCGGGCACCCGCACCTGTTCACCGGGGATTCGCTGTTCCCGGGCGGGCCGGGAAAGACGTCGGGCCCGGCGAACTTCGCTTCGCTGATGGACGACCTCGAGGCGCGGGTGTTCGGCGAACTGCCGGACGAGACGTGGTTCTACCCGGGCCACGGCGACGACTCGACGCTGGGCGCGGAGCGTCCCAAGCTCGCCGAGTGGCGCGCCCGCGGCTGGTGACCGCGCGCAGGTCAACGAGGTGTTCGCCCGGGTGCCGGGGCGCGCCCGGGCGGCCATCGACCCAGACGTGCTACGCTGACAGCGGTCGTTAGTTTTGTGTTCGTGTTTCAGGCGCGCTCGCGAAACATGTTGCGGGCGTTCGCTGTTCCTCCTGACAGGGTGGGATTGCGACCCCTCGTCGCAAGACCTTGGTTGGCCACGATCCGTGGCGAGCCTGCAGAATCTGTTACAGGAGAAGATATGGCAACCGGCACCGTGAAGTGGTTCAACTCCGAAAAGGGCTTCGGCTTCATCGCGCCCGAGGACGGTAGCGCCGACGTGTTCGTGCACTACTCGGAGATCCAGGGCAACGGCTTCAAGTCGCTCGAGGAGAACCAGCGCGTGCAGTTCGACATCGGCCAGGGCCAGAAGGGCCCGCAGGCCACCGGCGTCAGCATCATCTGACACCGCCAAGAACGACGGCGAGTCACGCCCCCGCGGCGTGGCTCGCCGTTTCTTTTGTGGACGGTTCGCGCAACGGGCGCGTCCCCGCGGCGACCGCCGCCACGGCGAGCACGCACAGCGCACCACCCGAGATCAGCGAGAATGCGCCCGAGGTGGCCCCGGCGACCAGGCCGGCGCGCATGTTCCCGAGGTCGGGACCGGCCTGACCGACGATCTGTTCGGCGGCCACCACCCGGCCCAGCATGGCGTTCGGCGTGTGGTGCTGGACGATGGTGCCCCGCGCGACCACGGCGACCGTGTCGGCGGCACCGGCCAGCACCAGGCAGGCCAGGCACAGCCAGGCGCTCGGCGCCACACCCAGCAACACCATGGACAAGCCCCACGTCGCCGAGCCGGCCAGCATGAACACGCCCGGCCGCGCCGAGCGGGTGAACGTCCCCGAGAACACCGACGCGACGAAGCCGCCGACGGCGATCGCGCTCAGGAACAGCCCCAGCGTCCGCGGGTTCCCGCCGAAGCGTTCCTCGTTGATCAGCGGGAACAGGCTGAGGGGGAACGACAACACCGTCGCGGCCAGATCGGTCAGCAACGCGCCGCGCACAGACGAATGCGAGACCAGGAATCGCAGCCCGTCGCCGATGCCCCGCAGCCCGGGCCGGGACGGCTCGCCCTCGGGACGCATCGACGGCAGGCTGAACGCGCCGTAGAAGGCCATCACGAACGTCAGCGCGTCGACCAGGTAGCAGCCACCCACGCCGAACCAGCCGATGAGCAGGCCACCCACGGCCGGCCCGGCCAGCATCGACGCCTGGAACATGATGCGCTGCAACACCAAGCCGGCGGCCACCTGCTCACGCGGCAGCAGCTTGCTGATGAACGTGCGCGCCGCCGGGCCCGCACCAGCCCAGAAACACGACTGGGCAGCCAGCACGACCAGCAACCCGGCCATCGGCAACGGGCCGAACACCCCTTGCACAGCAAGGACAACCGACCCGGCCGTCATGCCGGTCAACGCGATCAGGTAGACCCGGCGGCGATCCGACCGGTCGACCAGCGACCCGGCGAACAGTCCGAAGGCGACCAGCGGGATCGCCTGCGCCAGGCCCACCGCGCCGGTCCACACCGTGCTGCCGGTCGCCTCCCACACCTGGTACATCACGGCGACCAGCGCGATCTGGCTGCCGAAGCCGGAGAGCGCACGCCCGATCCACAAGCGGCGGAACGGTTTCGAGGTGCGCAGTGGCGTGGTGTCGAGCAGCGCCTTCCTCACTGCCACGCCTCGTCAGCGGCCAGCCGGGCCAGGATGCGGTCGTGGAAGCTCTTGCGCCGCAACGCTTCCTCGATGTCCGCCACGACTCGGGTGAGCGGGTACGGCAGCTCCGCCTCGAGCTCGGCGATGGCGGCCTCGGTCGCCCGCCACTCCGCGGCGAGCCGGTCGATGATCGCGCGCGCCCGGTCGGTGAGCACGACCTCCTTGCTGCGCGCGTCCTTCCCGGCGGTCGTCGCGACGAAACCGGCCTTGCGCATGGCGGCGACCTTCTGGCTGAGCGCGGAATGCGTGCGCCCCACCGACTCGGCCAGCTCCTTGATCGTCATCTGGCCGTGCACGCCGAGCTTGAGCAGCTCCATGACGTAGCTCGGCTTGAGGCCCTCGATCTCGGCCTCTTCGTAGATGCGGGCGATGTCGTTGTCCATGGCGTCCAGCAGCAGGCGCAGTGGTCGCCAGTTGCTCACGTCGGTCGGGTCGGTGAACGTCACAGAGCTAATATAACAGCGCTTACGTATTGCGTGTCCAGCGGAGCTCGCCGTCCTGCCAGACGTCGGTCGGGGCGAGTCCCGCGGCCGCGGCAACGGCGGCGGACGCCTTGTGCTCCGGGTGGATGTGCGCGACGACGGTGCGCACGGGCAGCCACTCGACCAGCGCCGAAGCCGCCTCACCGGCGATGCCGCGCCCCTGCCACGCCGTGCCGACCACCCACGCGATCTCCGCCGTGTCGCCGGAAACCGTCGCCTGGACGTACCCGGTCAAGCAGTCCTCGTCGCGAAGCCGGATGACCCAGTTCAGCCAGGACTCGCCCGGCGTGGAGGGGCCCGCGATCACCCGCTCGTACCGCGAACGCAGTTGTCCGGCCGTGGCCGGCACCCCGCCGATGAACGCGTGCAGCGACGGATCCGCCAGCACCTGGGCCATCTCGTCCGCGTGCTCGACCTGGAGCGGAACCAGGTCGAGCCGCGGAGTCTCGATGAGCACGTGCCGAGTATGGCTCAGTGGCAGGTGATCAGGGCCAGGTGATCAGCGGCAGCTGACGAGCACCACGCTGAGCACGCTGCACGTGCGGCTCGCCGCATCGTTGCCCGCGTTGGGATCGACCGGCGTGCTCGCCGTCCGCTTCGCGGTCACCTGCACGGTGCCGATCGTGAGCCCCACCGGGATCACGAACGTCCTGGTCGCGCTCGCGCCGACGGCGAGCGAGCCGATCGTGCACGTCACCGGGCCGCGCCCCGTGCACCCGGCCCCCGGGTTGGCGGTCATCCCACGCGGCAGCGTCGCGGTCACGGTCGCCGACTGCAGCGGGCCCGGTCCGGCGTTCCGCACGGTCACCGCGTAGTTCAGCGTGGACGACAGCAGCCCGATCTTGGGTGACGCGGTCATCGACACCGCCAGGTCGGCGGCCGGTGGCACCGGCGGCTCGGTCGTGTTGATCAGCACGGAAAGGCCGTTGGCGTCGCGGTTGGTGGTGATCAGGTCCGGGCGGTGGTCGCCGTCGAGGTCGACGGCGTGCACCTCGGTCGGCCGCGCGCCGGTGGGCAGCGTCGCGGCGGTCGTGAACGTGCCGTCGCCATTGCCCAGCACGGCGACGGTGTTGTCGTCGGACGCCGACACCGCGAGGTCGAGGTCGGTGTCGCCGTCGAAGTCGGCCACGGCGACGCCGAACGGCTTCGAGCCGACCGTGCGCGGGATCGACGCGCCGAACGCGCCACCGGCGAGGCCGGGGAGCACGGCGACGGTGCCGTCGCCCCAGTTCGCGGTGGCCAGGTCGACGCGGCCGTCACCGGTGAAGTCACCCGCCGCGATGTCGATCGGGTTGGCGCCGGTCGAGTAGGCGGTCGGCGCGGCGAAGTCGCCGTTGCCAGTCCCTGCGAACACGTACACGGAACTCGTGGCGAAACCGCCGATCGCGATGTCGACGTGGCCGTCGCCATCGAAATCGCGCAGCACGACGCCACGCGAGTAGCTGCCGGTGGACGAGTACTCGGCGTGGACGGCAAGCGATCCGTCCGCCGCGGCCAGCAGCACGGAGATCCCCGCCGAACCACTCGTCACGACATCGGCCCGGCCGTCGCCGTCGACGTCGCCGGCCGCGATCCCCTCGGCGCCACCGGTGACCGAAGTGGACACTGCAGCGGCCAGCGTGCCGTCACCGTTGCCCCGCAACTCGAGCACGGGACCGGCTGTCGCGACCGCCACGTCGACCTTGCCGTCCTTGTCGAAATCGGCCGCGGCGACACCGGTCACCTCCTGGCCGAGGTAGATCCGGACCCGCGTGCCGAGGGATCCGTCGCCGTTGCCGAGGAACACGCTGAGCGCGCTCTCGAAACGGTCGGCGGTGATCACGTCGAGCTTGCCGTCGCCGTTGAGATCCGCGGTCGCGACGGCCTCGGGGTGGTCACCGGTCGGATAGGACACCGCGGGCGCGAAGGTGATGTCCCCGGGCGCTGCGGTCGCGGTCACGGTCGTCGAGACGGAGAGCGCGAGCGCCGCCGCGACCACCGCCCCGGCGCCAACCCACCTGCCGAACCGATCGAATCGCGTTGTCACCCCAGCCATAACGCACCTCCACGCCTGCCGATTACCAACAGGCATCGCCGCGGTGACGGTATTTGTTTCTCAGCCGACGTCGCGGCCGAGCAGTGCGGCGAGCCGGTCCAGCGCCGAAGCCCCTGCTGGAGCGGGCCTCGGCGGAGCGAAAGACCTCCTGCCTTCAGGCACGTCCGCGAGCTTGGCTTCGGTGAACGCATACGCTTGCGCGGCGGTGTCTTCGTCGAAAGCGGGCTGTTGACCCGTTGCCCGTGCCAGGTCCCAGCCGTGCACCAGGAGTTCCACGATCCGCAGGTGCAGCGCGACAATCCCCGGCACGGAGCCGATACCGACGGTCACGATCCGCTCGAGCGCACCCGGCTGTCCGAATGCGACAAGCATGGCGTCGGCCAGGTCGCGGAACGCGGCCACCGGCTTGTCGCCGAGCAGGTCGTCGTCGGCTTCCTTGCGCCACGGGCCCTCCGGCGTCCCGGCGACCGCCGCGGCGAACTGCCGGTTGCCGAACTGCACGTGGTTCGCCACCTGGCGCACCGTCCACTCGGAACACGGCGATGGCAGGGCCCACTGGTCGGCGCCGATCCCAGCAAGCAGTTTCTCGAAATCGCCGACGGCGTCGGTCAGCTGGTCAAGCGGCGGATTCGGCATGGTCGTCCCTTCCCAAGGAGCTGAGCAACCGCCCGGCCGCGGTCGCGGTCGGCGGCGGGGTGGTGGCCGGGGCGAACTCCGGCCGGTCGACCGGCAACCCGGCCGAAAGCAATTGCAGCGCAAGGGTTTCCGGAATCGGATCGATCCGGCCCAGCGCGGTGTTGAGGTCCCAGCCGTGCACGGCGAGCTCCAGCGCCCCGGCCGCGTCGAGCAGGTCGCCGTCGAGCTCGCGGTCGCCGATGCGCACCGGCCCGCGCGGCACGCCACCGGCGGCCAGCAGCCGGGCCCGCGCGAGCACCGGCCCACCGAAGCGCGGCTCGACGTCGACGGCGCCGTCCGCGGCCTCCAGCAACACCGCCGTCGCGTCGCCGAGGTGGGCGAGCAGGTCGCGCACTGTCCACTCGGTACACGGCGTCGGCGCGTCGAGGTCGGCCGGGCGCACGTGTTCGAGGGCCTCGGCCAGGTACTTCGCGGCGGTCTCGATCACGCCAGCACCTCGGCCAGGCCGAACTTGCGGTGCACGGCCGGGTCGGCGAACACGGCGTTGTGCGCGATGCCGCCCGGGGTCACGGTGAACACGTGCAGCGTGTGCATGTGGTAGCGCCCGTCGTCCGTGCGCACGTACGCGGCGAGCGCGGGCTGACCGTTGGCGGCGGCCGGCAGCACGCGCCAGTCCGTGCCCCGCATCGTGAAGACCCGGCGCATGAACCGGCCGTAGTCGACCCGGCCACCGAACCACAGCGGGACCGGCGGCATCTCCATGACCACGTCCTCGGTGAGCAACGCGACCAGCGCGTCCACGTCGGCGCGCTCGAACGCCCGCGCGTAGCGGTCGACGAGGTCGCGGACCTTGGCGTCGTCGGGCTCGGCGGCCTCGTCGGTGATCGGTGTGCCCGCGAGCGTGGCCCGCGCGCGTTGCAGCGCGCTGTTCACCGACGCCGTGCTCGTGTCGAGCAACTCGGCGACCTCGGCCGCGCTGAACTCCAGCACCTCGCGCAGCACCAGCACGGCCCGCTGCTTCGGCGGCAGCAACTGCAGCGCCGCGACCAGCGCGATGCGCAGCGTGCCGCGCCGGACCGCCCGCGCCGCCGGGTCGATCACCGCGTCCGGGATCGGCTCGAGCCACGGGATCTCGAAGTTGGGCACGAGCGGGGTCTCCGGGTCGTCGCCGGGGCCGCCGAGCCCAGTCGGCAGCGGCCGCCGAGCCCGGCCCTCCAACGCCGTCAGGCAGGCGTTCGTGGCGATCTTGTACAGCCAGGTCCGCACGGACGCGCGCTGCTCGTCGTAGCGCTCGCGGTTGCGCCACGCCCGCACCATGGTCTCCTGCACGAGGTCCTCGGCCTCGTGCACCGAGCCGAGCATCCGGTAGCAGTGCGCGGTCAGCTCGGTGCGGTACTCGTCGAGATCCTGCACAGGATTCCCCTCAGCCCAGCGGGGTGTTGGTGTACGCGGCGATGAGCCACTGGCCGTCGTCCTTGGACAGTACCCAGGTCGCCCGCACGGTGCGGCCGGGCGGAACCTCGTCCTGACCGGCCGGGATGATGCCCGCCTCGCTGACCACGATGGCCGTGTGCCCGTCGATCACCCGGATGTCCTGGGGCGTGTCGACGCCCTTGGACCCGGCCAGCGGTCCGGCGAACCCGGCGGCCATGTGCGCGCGGACCGCGTCGCGGCCCTGGTTGAACACGCCGGGCATGACGACGGTGGCGTCCTCGGTGTAGAGCTTCGCGAACGCGTCCGCGTCGCCGTCGGCCCACGCCTGGTAGACGCCGTCGAACACGGTCTGGATGTCCTGCACGTCGCTCATGGTGCTGTCCTCTCGTCCGGTGTCGTGGGTATGTACCGGCGTGGTGGCGCGAACTCATCGGTCCGCGGGAAAACTCGCGTAAGTTGGCCTCCATGGCGACCAAGGCGGCCGCGGTCGAGCTGGAGGTCGAGCCGTACACGGTGCGGATCTCGAGCCCCGACCGCGTCTACTTCGCGGCGCGCGGCGAGACGAAGCTGGACCTCGCGCGGTACTACCTGAGCGTCGGCGACGGCATCGTGCGGGCGCTGCGGGAGCGGCCGTGCATGCTGCACCGCTTCCCCGACGGGGTCGCGGGCCCGAAGGTGCACCAGAAGCGGGTGCCGCACGGCGCGCCGCCGTGGCTGGAGACGGTGCGCGTGACGTTCCCGCGTTACGGCCGGCACGCCGACGAGCTGTGCGTGACCAAGCTGGCCGACGTGATCTGGGCCGTGCAGATGTCCACAGTGGAGTTCCACCCGTGGAACTCGCGCCGGGCCGACACGGAGAAGCCCGACGAGTGGCGCATCGACCTCGACCCGATGCCCGAGTGCGGGTTCGACCGGGTCCAGCGGGTCGCGCACGTGGCCCGTTCGGTGCTGGAGGACCTGGGGATCACCGGCTACCCGAAGACCTCCGGTGGCCGCGGCATGCACATCTACATCCGGATCCGGCCCGACTGGGGGTTCAAGGACGTGCGGCGGGCGGCGCTGGCGTTCGCGCGCGAGGTCGAGCGGCGCGCACCGTCGGACGTGACGACCACCTGGTGGCGCCGCGACCGCGACCCGAAGCTCCTCTTCGTCGACTACAACCAGAACGCCCGCGACCACACGATCGCCGCCGCCTACTCGGTCCGCGGCAACGCCATCGGCACCGTGTCCGCGCCGATCCGCTGGGACGAGATCGACGACGTGCACCCGGACGACTTCACCATCGCCACCATGCCGGCCCGGTTCGCTTCGCTGGGTGATCTGCACGCGGGCATCGACGACGAGGCGTTCGGCATCGAGCAGCTGCTGGAGTGGGCCGAACGCGACGAGAAGGCCGGCGAATCCGGCCCGGAGGACCCGGACGAGGAAGAGTGATCCGCTGCTTGGGGTGACCTACTCACTCTGGCGGCGGTCGCTCGCCTTCCGGCTGGTTCGGCGCAGGAGTGGCGGGCTGGCTGAGCTCACCGACCCGGTCCTCAGTGCCGAAGAACTCGTCGATATCAGCGCGCAATCTGCTCGGCATCGACATGGGGCAGCCGCTTGTGCCGGCCGACCAGGGCCTTGGCAGTCAGCCGAGGACGGGGAGTCATTCGCGGATCACTCACTTCGTTTGGCGCGCGCTCGGCGCTTGCCTTCGTGCATGGCCGCCACCCTGGCGATGGGAATCGTGTGGCCTTCGTCGATGAGGTCCTGGGGCAGGGCTTGCGGTGACGGCAGCAGTTCGGTCCACGGGTCGCGGTCGCCGAGCCGGTCGAGCGCGGTCTTGAGGGTGAAATCCGACGGCTTCACGCGTTCCAGCTCCGACCAGTCCACCGGGAACGACACCGGCGTGCCCGGGCGCAGCCGCGGGCTGTAGGCGGCCACGACCGTGGCGCCGCCGGACCGGGTGGAGTCGAGGAAGACCTTGCCGCCGCGGTCGTCCTTGATGTACTGGGTGGTGGCGATCGCCGGGTCGAGGCGTTCGGCCCGCACGGCGATCGCCCGGGTCGCGGCGGCCGAGTCCATCAAGGTGACGCCCTCGGCGAGCGGCACGAACACGTGCACACCCTTGGCGCCGCTCGTCTTGACCGCACTGTCGAGGCCCGCGTCGGCGAGGGCCTGGCGGACGAGCAACGCCGCGGCCACCGCCTGGTCGAACGCCTCCGGCGACGGCGGGTCGAGGTCCATCACCAGGTGCGTCGGGTGGTCCCAGTCCGCGGCGGTCATCAGCGGCACGTGGTACTCGATGGCCCGCTGGTTGGCGAACCACAGCAGCGTCCGCCGGTCCTCGCAGAGCGCGTAGTGGACGTCCCGGTGCGACGCCTCCGCCCACACCGACACCGTCTTCACGAACTCCGGCGTGTACTTCGGGATGTTCTTCTGCATGAACGGCTTCTGCCCGCGCAACGACCTGATCACCGACAACGGCCGTCCGGCCAGGCGCGGCAGCAGACGATCACGCACGGCGTCCAGGTAGTCGATCAGGTCGCGCTTGGTGGCGTCCGCGCCGTCGAACAACGGCTGGTCCACATTGGTCAGCTTGACCCCGTCGCGCTCCTCGTCGGGCATGTCCGCCACCTTGCCACAACCGCTAGTAGCGTGGGACGCATCGACGTGAAGGGGTGCATTGACTTGTCCAGTGCGGACGTCTTGGTGGACGGGTTCGACCGGATCCGCGAGGAGGTACGGGCCGTCGTCGACGGACTGAGCGAGGACCAGCTGGCCTGGCGCGCCGACGAGGCGGCCAACTCGATCGCGTGGCTCGTCTGGCACCTGAGCCGGGTCCAGGACGACCACATCGCGGGGGTCGCCGGGCACGAGCAGGTGTGGACCGCGGACGGCTGGGCCGAGCGGTTCGGCCTGCCGTTCGAGCTCGACGAGACCGGTTACGGCGCCAGCGCGGACGACGTCGCCGCCGTCCGCGCCGACGCCGACCTGCTGGTCGCCTACCACGAGGCCGTGCACCAGAAGACCGTCGGCTACGTCAAGACCGTCACCGACGACGACCTCGCGGTCGTGGTCGACGAGAACTGGAACCCACCGGTCACCCTCGGCGTGCGGCTGGTCAGCGTGATCTCCGACGACCTGCAGCACGTGGGGCAGGCCGCCTTCGTGCGCGGCCTGCTCACCCGTCGTTAGGGCGCCACCACCGCGTCGATCGGCTTCTCGGACATCGCCTTGCGCGCGGTCGCGACCGTGACCGGCCAGACGATCAGTGCCACGGCGGCGATCACCGCCGGGTACACCCACAGCGGGCCCGAGGGGATAATCGCGCCGCTGGCGAGCGCCATCGGCAGCACGGTGAACGCGGCGATCACCGTGCCCAGCACGAGCGCGGCGACCGCGATGAACCCGCTTTCCAGGCACAGCATGCGGGTCACGTGCTTGCGCGTCGCCCCGGCCAGGCGCTGCACGGCGAACTCACGGCGCCGGGCGAGCACCGCGACCGCGAGCGTGTTCACCGACGCGATGGCCGCGTAGGCGATCGCGAGCCCCGCCAGCAGGTAGTTGATCCACGCCTGCATGTTCATGTCCGCGGTGTAGAGCGCGCGCAACGTGTCCTGGTCGCCGACGGTCGCGCCCGGCCACGTCGCCACCCGTCCGGCGATGGCGCTCGCCAGGTCGTCGGGGTCCTGCCCATCGGCGCCGCGCACCAGCACATGCGACGGGAGCCCGGCGGTGGTGTGCGCGACGAGCAGGTCCGCGGGCAGCACGAGGCTGCCGTAGTCCGACAGCGCGTCCAGCAGGGCCACCACCTTGACCCGTACCTGCGTCCCGTCGCCGAGCCGCAGCGTGACGGCCGAGCCGACGCCGAGGTCCAGGTCGTCGGCCTGGTCCTCGGGCATGGCGACCGCGTTGCCACGCAGATCGCGCAGTGAGCCGGCCTCGACCTCGGTGGCCAGCACGCCGCTGTCCTCGAGGCCGAGCAGCGGCCACCGGTCGCTGCCGTGCGAGTCGTCGTAGGGGTCCTCGATCCAGCCCTGGCTGGACACGAACGGCGACGCGGCCGCGACCCCCGGCGTCTTGCGCACGGCGTCGAGCAGGCCGGGCGCGATGCCGCCGCTCACGGAGGTGACCACGGCGTCGGCCTGGAGCTGGTCGGCGTGCGCGTCGATCGCGGCGTCGGACTGGGTGGTCTGCGAGTAGACGTTGCCGACGGCGATGGCGGTGGCCAGCGTGAGCGGGGTCAGCACGGCGGCGAACATGACCGCGCGCGACCGGGTGTTGGTGGCGGCGAGCAGGCCGTTCGCCCCGAAGCGGCGGCGCAGCCACGGCTCGGCGTACTCGGCCAGGCGCACCATGGCCTCCGGGCCGATCAACGCGACCGCGATGGCCCCGGTGAGCACGGCGGGACCGCCGACCGCGGACGCCGTCTCGGCGTCGAGGAACGGCGTCGCCAGCGCGAGCCCGACCGTCGCGACGCCGAAGACCATGGCCAGCGTGCGGCGCAGCGGGGCGACCGACACGGCCGGGATGGCCGCCTCGGCGAGCGCCTCGATCGGCCGGGCCTTGGCGGCGGGCCGCGCGGCGAACGCCGATGCGAGCAACGGCATGCCGATGCCCACCACCAGCCCGGCGGCGAACGGGATCGGTCCCTGGCGGAACTCCAGCGCGTCCGGCGCGATGCCCCTCGACGTGCACAACGCGAAGATCATCGAGCCGAAGGGCGCGCCGAGGGCGAGGCCGCCGAGGGAGCCGAGCGCCGCGATGGCGAGCGTCTCCCCCACGACCATGCGGTGCACCTGCTTCGGCGTGGCCCCACTGGCCCGCAGCAGGGCGAGCTCACGCATCCGTTGGCGCACCGACAACCCGACGGTCGCGGCCACGACGATGCCCATCACCACGACGACCATGGCGCCGAAGATGCTGGCCATGAGGATCATCGGCAGCTGACCGACCGCGACGCCCGGGAACTCGGCGAGCCCGCGGTCGTCGCCGGACACCACGGACAGCCCGGGCAAGGCGGCGCTGAGGCGACCGGCAAGCGTGTCCGCGTCCACGCCGTCCTTGGGGAACACGCCGACCAGGTCGATCCGGCCGTGGTGCGGCGCGTAGGTGGCGAGGTCGGCGTCGGCGACGAACACCGCGGGTCCGGCGTCGCCGGCGACCACGCCGGCGAGCACGAACTTGTGCGGCGCGCCGTCGACGGCGACCGTCACCGTCGCCCCCGGCGCGACCCCCAGCCGCGCCGCGGTGTCCTGGTCGATGGCCACCTGACCCGCTGCGGGTGCGCCGCCTTTGACCAGGTTGTACGGGGTGAGGGCCGCGGAAGCCCAGCCGTGGCCGTTCAGGCCGGGCGTGTCGAGCTGTCCGTCCTTGCCGAGCACGGCGGCCGGGAACGAGACGTCCGGCACGGCGGTCCGCACACCGTCCACACCGGACACCTTGGTCAGCACCGCGGCGTCCACACCGGAGCGTTCGGTGTACGGGACGGTCTCGGACTCCTCGTCGGGCAGCTTGAACGCGTCCGAGCCGGAGATCAGGACGGGCGCGGCCGCGAGCCGGTGGGGCGGCGTGTCCAGGCGCATCGCGGACTCGAAGAGACCGCCGCAGGCCACCAGGATCGCGCAGCCCAGCAGGACGGCGATGAACGTCGCCAGGAAGGCCGCCATGCGGTGGCGCAGGCCGGCCAGCCCGATCTTGATCATGAGACGGCCTGCCTCGCGCGCGCCCCGAGGTGAGCGAGCCGGGCAGCGACGGCATCGGCGTCCGGCGCGTCCATCCGGCCGGCCAGCTGTCCGTCCACAATGAACAGGACGGTGTCCGCATAGGACGCGGCGACCGGGTCGTGGGTGACCATGATGACCGTCTGCCCGGCCGCGGCGACCTCACGCAGCAACGCGAGGACGTCCAGCGCGGTCTGGCTGTCCAGCGCGCCGGTCGGTTCGTCGGCGAAGGTCACCACCGAGCGGCTGGCCAGCGCCCGCGCGATGGCCACGCGCTGCTGCTGCCCGCCGGACAACTCCGCGGGCCTGCGTCCGGCCTTGTCGCCGAGCCCGACGCGGCGCAGCACCTCGGTCGCCCAGGCCCGGTCAGGCTCGCGCCCGGCGAGCAGCGACGGCAGCACGGTGTTGTCCCACACGGTCAGCGCGGGCATGAGGTTGTAGCTCTGGAAGACGAACGAGACGTGGTCGCGGCGCAGTTCGGTCAACTGCGTCTCGTTCAGCCCGCCGATCTCCCGCCCGACCAGGGTGACCGTGCCCGCCGTCGGCAGGTCGAGCCCGGCCGCGCAGTGCAGCAGGGTGCTCTTGCCCGAACCGGACGGGCCCATCACGGCGGTGACCCGGCCGGCGGGGAACACGACGCTCACCCCGGCCAGGGCGGTGACCGCCGCGGCGCCGCTGCCGTAGGTCTTGCGCACGGCGTCGAGGCGGACCGGGGCGGTCATGCGGCACGCTCGCCGCGGGCGCGCTGGGTGGCGAGCCAGAGGGCGCTGACCACGAGGCCGCCGCCGATGGCGGTCCAGAGCCACCACATGGCGGGGGCGAAGCCGCCGCTGACCAGGCACATGATCAGCCAGATCGTGAACTGGACACCGGAGACGGCAGCCCAGAGCAGGGTTACCGCGCGGCACAGGGCGGTCAGTTTCGTCGAACGGGTGGTCATGGCGGTCGTCATCTCTTCCCCCAGGTTCGGAGTGTGTCTAGAATCAGTGTAAGCCATGAACTGTTCATGGGTCTAGCAGATACTCACACCGATGAGGAGTACGAGAGAATGCGACCCTCCCTTTCCTCGCACCACGAGATCGGCGGAGAAATCCGGAGAGGCGCAACAGTGACCGACGAGCTACTCCCGCCCGGCCTCGTCCTGGCCTGGGACGGGGCCGAACAGGGTGTGCGCCGCGGGCCGAAGCCCGCCCACAGCGTCGACTCCGTGGTGGCCGCGGCGATCGCGGTGGCCGACGCCGAGGGCTATGCGGCGCTGTCCATGCCGCGGATCGCGCGGCAACTCAAGATCACCGCCAACGCGCTGTACCGGTACGTGGCGAGCCGGGACGAACTGATCGTGCTCATGGTCGACGCGGCGTGGGGCCTGCCGCCGGACGACATCGAGGCGAGCACGGACTGGCGGGAGGCGTGCACGCGGTGGGTGCAGGCGATGCTCGCCCGGATGCGCGCACGGCCGTGGCTGGTGGACGCACCCGTACGTGGCGCACCGTCGACGCCGAACCTCTTGCGCTGGCTGGAGGTCTTCTTGTCCGCAATGGACGGTTGCGGGCTCACTCCCGGCGACGTCCTGGGGTGCGCGATGTTGCTGGACGGGTACGCCCGCAGCACCGCGCAACTGGACCGCGACCTGACCGATCGCACGGAACCCGCAGTGGATCCCGCGCGGCTCGCCGGGTTCCTGGTGCCGCGGTTGATCGAACGCGGCTACCCGCGGCTCGCCCAGGTGATGACCGGCGGCGGTTACTCCGATGGTCCCATCGAGGACGACGATGTGGACTTCGGGCTCGGCCGGATTCTGGACGGGATCGACGTGCTGATCTCCCGGAAGCCCTAGGCATGCCGGGCAGCCTCGCTGCCCGAAGTCCGAAAGCTAGCACCGCTAGGAATCGGGCTGCGCCAAGGAAACAAGCGGTGCTAGATCTAGCAACGCTAGAAATGACCGCCAGCAAGCAGACGGACCAGGGGCGCCGCCAAAAGCTAGCGGCGCTAGGAAACCGCACGCAGGTGGCACTCACAGGCACGGGTAACAGGACGGAAGCCCCAGACTACATCGGGCAACCGCGTCGCCGGCTCCCCCAGGCCAACTAGCAATGCTAGATCTAGCAACGCTAGGAATGGCCGGCACCAGCAAGCAGGCGAACCAGCGGCGCCGTCGAAAGCTAGCGGTGCTAGGAAAACTAGCGCTGCTAGGAAGCTGGCTATCCCGTCATCGGCGGGCGATTGCGGGCGGCTGACGAATGGACGGAAGGTTCAGGCGGCTTTGTGGCGAGGCGTGGCGGCGAGCAGGCCGTTGGCGAAGTTCTCGTCTACCTGGGCCACCTCGTTGGCGTCCGGGATCGCGTTGGTGCACGAGGTGCCCGGGCCGTGGCCGGACATGACTTCGCTGCACGGGCCGGTGTAGTCGTCCGGCAGGCCCATGTTGTGACCCAGTTCGTGCGCGGCGATGCGGGTCGGGTCGAATCCTTCGGCCACTTGCTGCTTGTCGATGTAGATGTCGCCGTGGCCGTGCCCGTCGGTCTGGGTGTACGAGCCCTGGCCGTCGTCGGTTTCGTGGATGGTGATCGTCGCGCCGGCGCCGGCTTGGAGCTTCACGTTCGTGGTCAGGCCGTTCCAGTTGGCGGCGGCCTGGTCGATCTGCGCGGCGTAGTCCGGCGCATCGGAGGCGTCGTAGTAGAGGGTGACGGTCTGCAACCGCGGCGCGGCGTCCGCGGTTCCGGCGAGAATTCCGCTCAACGGTGCGATCAGTGCCACCACGACCGCGATCGACCTGCGCATGGTTCCTCCTACCCCGACGGGACCAAAGCCTCCTTCACGCTAGGTGCCCGCCCCGTCACCGAACACCGTCGATCGTCGGGTTCTGCGCTCCTGCCCACTCGGCGAGGTCGGCTCGCCGGATCGCCGCGGCCATGAGGTCCGGGAACTGGTCGGGCGTGCACGCGAACGCCGGCACACCGAGCGCGGCGAGCGCCGCCGCGTTGTCGTGGTCGTAGGACGGCGCGCCGGAATCGGACAACGCCAGCAACGTCACTACCTGCACGCCCGCACCGACGAAACCGCCGATGCGGCGCAGCATCTCCTCACGGTTGCCGCCCTCGTAGAGGTCGGTGATCAGCACGAGCAGGGTCTCGGGCGGCCGGGTGATCAGGCTCTGGCAGTAGGTCAACGCGCGGTTGATGTCGGTGCCACCGCCGAGCTGCGTGCCGAACAGGACGTCGACCGGGTCGTCGAGCTGCTCGGTCAGGTCGATCACGGAGGTGTCGAACACGACCATGTGGGTGCGCAGCGACGGCATCGAGGCCAGCACCGCGCCGAAGATGCCCGCGTACACAACGGATTCCGCCATCGAACCGGACTGGTCTACGGCCAGGATCACCTCGCGTTGCACGCTCTGGCCGCGCCTTCCGTTGCCCACCAGGCGTTCGGGCAGGATCGTGCCGAGCTCCGGCGAGAAGTGCTTGAGGTTGGCGCGGATCGTGCGGTTCCAGTCGATGTCGGCGTGGCGCGGGCGGTGGGTGCGGTTGGCACGGTCGAGCGCGCCGCGGACGGCCGAGCGGGTCTTCTCGGCCAGGCGTTCCTCGAGCTGCTTGACCACCTTGGCCACGACTTGGCGCGCGGTTTCCTTGGTGCGCGCGGGAAGCACGCCACCCAGCGACAACAGGGTGCCGACCAGGTGCACATCCGGTTCGACCGCGCCGAGCAGTTCGGGTTCCAGCAGCATCTGGGTCAGGCCCAGGCGGTCGACGGCGTCGCGCTGCATGACCTGCACGACGCTGCTGGGGAAGTACTCGCGGATGTCGCCCAGCCAGCGGGCCACGCGCGGGGCCGACGAGCCCAGGCCGCCGGAGCGGGGGCCGTTGTCGCGTTCGGCGTCGTAGAGGGCAGCCAGGGCCTGGTCTAGTTGTTGATCGGCCTTGTCCAATGTGGAGCTGCTGTCGGCCGGGTCGCCCAAGACGAGGCGCCAACGTCGCATCCGCTCATCGTCGGTCATGGGGTCCGCCTGGGTTCAGGGCCGGTGGCTCCGGGCTGGTGGGCTTGCGGCTTTGGTCGCGGGGTTATGGCGGGAGTGGCGGAGTATGGGTCGGCTTGGGTTCGGCGGGCGGCCGGCTTGGTCATCTTGCTCCTCCGCTCGCGCGCAGAAGCCTTGATATCACTGGGAGAACCGCGCGGCCGCGGTCGTCGTCGACGGGGTTCTCGGTGTTCGCCGGTCGGGCGCCGGGACGGTCCAGGGCGGCGGCGCGTTCGCCGATCGACCTTCGTTCCGGCCACGCGAAGGCGCCGAACGTCCTGCGCAGCAAGGGAAGCACCTCGACGAACGCCTCCGGCGGGACCGCCGTCAGCCACTCGTCGACCACGCGCAACAGGCGTTCGTCGTGCACCAGGACCAGGGCACCGCCGGCGAAGAAGCCCTCGATGTAACCGGCCGCGGCGGCCGGGGTCACGCCGGGGGTCAGCGCCCGGCCCAGGCGCAGGGCCACCTCGACCGAGTCCAGTCGCTGGGCGTCGTTCAGCAGGCGGACGACCTTGCCCGCCAGCAAAGGCGGAACGCCATCACGGTTGGCCAGGGCGGTCAACGCGCCCAGCCAGGGCTCGGTCGCGCCTTCGAGCAGGCCGACGGCACCGTGCACGCCTTCGACCAGGCGGCTCATCTCGATCGCCGCTTCCTCGTCGATGCCTTGGGCCGCACGGACAAGACCCGCGCACACCCGGGCCAGCATGCGTTGCGCCACCTCGCGCAACTGGCCGGTGTCGGTCTCGCGGACGTCGCCGTAGCGCGCGGCCCGGGCCAGGGCAGGCAATGCGGCCATCAAGTGCGTCGCGTCGGTGTCGGCGGCGGCTCGGGTGTCCAAAGCGGACAACACGTCGGGCAGGGCATCGGCCAGGCCGGCCAGCAGGCAATCCTCGACCGCGGTGGTGATCACCGCCAAGGGCGCGTCGTCGCTGATCTCGTCGCGCAGGGTGTTGGCGGCGGCGCCGGGCACCGTGGTGCCGTGCACGCCAGCGGCGATCAGGTCGACCTCGAACTCCGGCTGCCAGCACAAGGTCCACGTCTCGCGGAACGTGCCGGTGCCACGGCGCGCCGACATCGACGGCACACCCCAGTCGATGCCGAGCAGCCGCAACTGGTGCAGCAACTGGGATTTCGCCGTGCCGTTCGGCGCACGCAGGTCGATGTCGATCTCGCGTTCCAGCGCGTCGCGGCGCAACCGCAACGACTTGGCCCGCGCCGTCAGGTCGGCGGCGACCGGCGCTTGCGGGGTCTCGTCGGGCACGGCGCCCAGCAGCTCCCCCACCACGAGGCGGCGGGTGACCAGGTCGAGCTGCACGTCGTTGCCACCGCACAGCACCGAGCGGGTCGCCTCGGTGACCTCGGCGAGCCCGGCGAGGCCGCGCTCACGCAGCACGGCGAGCGTGTCGGCGAGCCGGACGGCTTCGATCACGTGCGCGCTGGAGACGGGTAGGTCCTCGGCCCGCAGCACCCGCGCCACCTGGGTCAGCCAGCTCGCGGTGACGTTCTCCGTGGTGGTGAACAGGTGGTGGTACCAGCCGGGCGAGGTGATGCCCGCGCCGTAGCCGCTGGTGCTGGCGAGCCGGCCGTGCGTCCACGGCACCCACGTGCACGTGACCTTGCGCTTCGGCAGGCCGGTCAACAGCTTGCGGTCGTGTGTCGCCGGGGGCAGTGGCTCGCGCAGCGCGGGCACGTGCCACGCCCCGCACACCACGGCGATCCGTTCGAAGCCCTCCTTACGCGCGGCGCGGATCCCGTTGCGCATGGACGCTTCCCGGCGCTGCTCACGAATCCCCTGCGCGGCGCGGTCTTCCCGCAAGGCCGTCATGGCGTCGGCGATGGCTTCGAAGGGCGATTCGTCGCCGCGGCGGTGTTCGACGACCTCGTCCCACCAGCGCTCCGGGTCGTCGTAGCCGGCAGCGGCGGCCAGCTCGGCGAGCGGGTCGCCCGAGCCGCCGCGATCGGGCGACTTGTCGGCGAACTGGACGGCCACCGACAGGTCGCAGAACCGGACCGGCACGTTCTCGGCGAGCGCGTGCTGGATCGCCTGCCACTCGGGGCTGAACACGGCGAACGGCCAGAACGCGGCCGCCGTCGCGTCGTCGACCGCGTGTGCGAGCAGCGCCACCGGTGGCCGCATGCCGGGGTCGGCGGCGAGGTGGACGATGCCGTCGGCCTCGGGCGGCCCCTCGATCAGGACGATGTCCGGCCGGTACTCGGCCAGCTCGGCCGCCACGGCCCGCGCCGAACCGGGGCCGTGGTGGCGGATGCCGAGCAGCCGGACCTCGGCCGGTTCGGCTCGGACGGGGGTCGCGACCGGCATCAGGTCAGTTCCCGGCAGGCCCGGTAGAAGTCGGCCCAGCCCTCGCGCTCGCGGACCACGGTCTCCAGGTACTCGGTCCACACCACGCGATCGGCCGTCGGGTCCTTGACCACCGCGCCGAGGATGCCCGCGGCCACGTCGTGGGCCCGCAGCACGCCGTCGCCGAAGTGCGCGCAGAGTGCGAGCCCACCGGTCAGCACACTGATCGCCTCGGCCGTGGACAACGTGCCCGACGGCGACTTCACCGCGGTGCGGCCGTCCTCCGTGCGCCCGGACCGCAGCTCGCGGAACACCGTCACGACGCGCCGGATCTCGGCGAGCTCGGCGTCCTTGGCGGGCAGTTCGAGCGCGGCGCCGAGTTGCTGGACGCGCCTGCTGACGATCTCGACCTCGGCCTCGGGGGTATCGGGCAGCGGCAGGACCACCGTGTTGAACCGGCGGCGCAGAGCGCTGGAGAGCTCGTTCACGCCGCGGTCGCGGTTGTTGGCGGTGGCGATCACGTTGAAACCCTTGCGCGCCTGAACTTCGGTGTTCAGTTCGGGCACCGGCAGGGTCTTCTCGGACAGGATCGTGATCAACGTGTCCTGCACGTCGGCCGGGATGCGGGTGAGCTCTTCGAGGCGGGCGATCTTGCCGTCGGCCATCGCGCGCATCACCGGGCTCGACACCATGGCCTGCTCGGTCGGACCTTCGGCGATGAGGCGGGCGTAGTTCCAGCCGTAGCGGATGGCTTCCTCGGCGGTGCCCGCCGTGCCCTGGACCATCAGCGTGGAGTCGCCGCTGATCGCTGCGGCGAGGTGCTCGGACACCCACGTCTTCGCCGTGCCGGGCACGCCGAGCAGGAGCAGCGCGCGGTCGGTGGCCAGCGTGGCCACGGCCACCTCGACCAGCCGCTTCGGCCCGATGTACTTCGGGGAGATCACGGTGCCGTCGCGCAGTTCGCCACCCAGCAAGTACGTGACGACCGCCCACGGCGACATCAGCCAGGACGGCGGCCGGTCGCGGTCGTCGGCGGCCCGCAGCGCGGTCAGCTCGTCGGCGTAGTCCTGCTCGGCGTGCGGGCGCAGGACCTGCTGGGGCACGGTCACGACAACTCCTCGTGGAGACGACGGCGGAACAGAAGGGTCTGGACCAGCTGCACCCGCCACGGTGCGGCCGCCGGCTGACCCTCCCTGGTGATCATGGGGTGGTCGAGGCATTCCTTGGGCACGGCCCGCGCGGCCACCCCGGCCGCCCAGGCGACGGCGCGTTCGTTGGGTCGCCCGTCGAGCCAGTCGAGCACGACCTTGCCCAGCGACACTGGCCAGGGGCGCGGCAGGGACACGGTCAGCTCGGCGAACTGGGCCGCGGTGACCCGGGTCGCGATGCCCGAGATGATCGCGGTCCACTCGTCCGTGGGCAGCACGGCGACCAGGTCGGCGACGTGCGGGCCGGCCGGGTCGGCCTCGAGCAGTGCCCGCGCCCAGGCGGGATCGTGCTGGCGGGCGGCCGCACCGGCGAGCCCGGCCAGCACGACCGCGTCGTCGGTATCGCCGTCGGCGCCGGTGAACGGCATGCGCAACAGGTCGGCCGGGCTGTCGGCGTACTGGTCCCAAAAGGACAGTGGGGTGGCGGCCAGCAACTGGCGCAGCCACCACGCCCGCTGCCCGGTGCCCTTGGGCGGGGACGCGACGATGCCGTCGCGTTTCATGGCGTCGTCGCACTCGGTGGGCAGCTCGAAGACCAGCACGCCGCGCCGGCCGAGCGAGCGGCGGCGCACGGAGACGAGCGCGGCCATGCGCTCGGCCATCCGGCGCCCCAACTCGGAGCCAGGCAGGCAGGACAGAAGTTCGCCCGCGAGCCTGCGGACGTCCTGGGCGCGGTCGTCGAGGGCCCGTTCGAGGAACGCGGCGTCCTCGGGTTTCAAGGCGGCACCCAGCACCTCGAGCAGGTCGACGCGGGACTCGGCCGGTTCGGCCGACCAGGTCTCCTGGAGGGCCTTGCGGGCGGCCTCGGGCTCGGTGCGCAGCGCGCCGGCGAGCCAGGCGCGGCGCTGGGCCGGGCTGCCGAAGCGCCAGGCGTCGTCGGTGTCGGTGGTCGCGTGGGTGCCGAGGAAGGCCCAGTCGGGCCGGATCGCGCCGAGCCAGGCGGCCTCGGTGCCCGCGGCCGCGGCGACCAGCGGACGCAGGGCGGATTTGGCGCGCGCGGCGTCGGCCAGGGCGGGCAGGTGCTCGGGCGGTGGGCGGTAGCCGGCGGCCGCGGCGGCGGTGAGCCACTCGCCGAGCAGATCCGCGTGGTCACCGTTGAGGATGCGCCCGAGGCGGGTGGCAGCCGCGTCGCGGACCACCGGGCGCGGATCGGGTTCGGCGGCGGGCACCGGCGTGCTGTCGGTGACGGCTCTCGTACCTGCTTTGCGGTAGCCGCCGAGGAGCGCGGCGGCGGCGAGGAGGTCGTGGGCCGGGTCGCCGGTGGGGTCGAGGTGCTCCCGGATGGGGCCCGGGAGCGTGTCGACCGGCGCGGGGCGGCGAGCGGTGCCCAGCATGGCGGTGGCCACGAGGTCATCCCAGCCGGTCACTAGTGCACCCTCTTCCGTGCGGGCCCTTGGATGGGGCTTGTGGTAGGAACTAGGCGGAAGCCGGGGTGACGGCCCGAGTCGGTAGCCC
>NZ_SNXZ01000012.1 GCF_004362825.1 Labedaea rhizosphaerae | reverse complement strand
GCCATCCACCCAGCCTGACCGCCAGTCGATCACCCACCCCGAACGCTGACCGGCGTGTCACCAAACCGGCCAACGTTCATGGACAGAGCACTAGGTGCGTGCGACTGGATTGCAGCGAGCGACCGGCTAACGGCGCGATCTTCGCCGACGAGCTGAAGAACGTCCTGCTCGGGCGTTCGGTGCTTCCGGTCGCGAGTCGTAGCACTGTCTGGCTCAGACTCACCAACGCCGCGCGGCGACAGCTGATGGAACATCCGGAGGCGGTAGGTGACAGCGCAGAGGCAGCATTGCTAAACGACCTCAACGAGGACGTCTTTGCTGCCTATCGCTTCGACACTGCTATGCGTGCTGCTGACCGCTCCATCGTTTTCATCACGGGAAAACGATGGAAGTTCACTCTCAAGCTGGACAGCCCGCCGGCCTTGGTCGTCACGGGCGCGCGGGCGCCCGAGTACGAAGAGCTTGAGCGATTCCGCAGAGACGCGTTGAATGTCGCCGAGTTCGTGGCTTGGGTCTGTTCGGAGCCGCGAACCCGCCTCCAGGCAGGAAACGGCCGACACGATCTGTTGGGTGCCCTTGACGCCTTCGAGGAGGAAAAGGAGGCTTTCCGCACTGGAGATATCACCACCGGCTATGACGGTCTCGACATGCTCCAGGAGTGGAGCAGGGTACTGCAGGCTCGTGAGGACATCGCCCGCGGCTCCAATCGGACGCTGAGCTACAGCAGTCGCGTCGTCCGCGGCCGGGAGGTCGATCTTGAGCTGCACGACCCTGTCGAGGAAGATCTCGTCGGCACGGACTGGGAGATCGTGGGTCGAGACTCGCGGCGAACGGCGGCGTACGGCCAGATCATCAACCAGGACGGCAACTCGGTCACCTTGCGCAGCAAGACCCCGGTCGGAGCGCTCGAACGAAGCGGCGGTATCCGGCCGTTCCTGGGCCCGTCTCGCAAAGCACTGCAACGTCAGCGAGATGCGTTGCTGGCCTTCCGCAATGGAACGGCCGCCCGACCGGAATTGCGAGCCAAGATCCAGAACCCCTCCGAGGTCGAAGCCCCCGTACCGCGCAAAGTGGACGACTGGATCGGGACCCTCGACGACGGGAAGAAGAGAGCAGTCGAGGCCGCGTTGGGAGTACAGGACGTCCTGTTAGTCGAAGGGCCGCCCGGCACGGGCAAAACAGACCTCATCGCAGAGATCGTCTTCCAATCGCTGAAGGAACGGCCGAGCTCCCGTATCCTCATTGTCAGTCAGACGCACGTCGCGGTGGACAACGCCTTGGCCCGCCTCGAGCAAGCGGGAATCGAAGGCATCGTCCGGCTCGGACACCCCGACGATCCGAGAGTCGACAAGACTGTGAGTCACCTGTTGCTCAACCGCAGGATGACGAAGTGGGCCGAGGGCATCCGCCGCAACGCCCAGAGGTACTTGGAGAAGGTCGCGAAGGAGCGCGGGCTCGATCTGCGCCACCTGCATGCGGCGTTGTCGCTAAGGCAGCTGGCGAAGGTGGTCAAGGAGCAGGAAGAAGTCGAACGCGAGATCGACCGCAGGATCGGCAGTAACAACACCTCCGCTCTGGCGACGTCGCTGGAGATTGTCGAGGACGATAGCGATCTCCAGGAGCGGATGGACGACCTTGCTCTTCGTTACGGCCAGCTCCATGCTGAAGCGGTCGAACATCTCGCGGGAGACCTGACTTTGAACGCCGACATGGCGGTGGAGGACGCCCTCTCGGCGGCAGGTGCGCTTCTCGGCACGTCGGTTCCTGCTCAGCGGTTGCTTGATTTGGTCGGACTGCAGGCGGAGTGGCTGCAGCGCACGGCGACCGACGACCGCCTTGCGGAGTCGTTCTTGGGCACCGCGCGGGTGGTTGCCGGAACGTGTATCGGTTTTGTCGGGCAGGCGGCGGTGCGCAACCTCGAAATCGACCTGTGCATCCTGGACGAGGCATCAAAGGCCACCGCGACGGAGGCGATGGTTCCGCTGTCCAGGTCGCGCCGGGCGATCCTAGTCGGCGACAACAACCAGCTTCCTCCTCAGGAAGAGGAATTGCTGAGGTCCACGGAGATTCTCGCCGAGCACGGCATCGACGAGGACTTGGTGCAGGAGACACTCTTCAAGTGGTTCTCCCACCGATTGCCCGATCACTCGAAGTTCCTCCTGCGAGATCAGTACCGCATGGTTCGGCCCATCGGTGACATGGTGTCCACCTGCTTCTACGGAGGAGAGCTCAGCTCACCTCGTACCGATGGCCTGCCCGGTCTCGAGGTACTCGGCAAGCCCGTCTTGTGGCTGGACACCTCACGACTCGGTGACGAGCGGCGGGAGGATCGGGGACCAGGCGGGATCAGCTACGCCAACCGGGCGGAGGCTCGGGTCATATTCTCCCGCTTGGAAACACTGGAGAAGGCAATCGAGAAGGGTGTCGTAAGCACGCCTGACGACTCCGGCAAGCTCGAAGTTCTGCTCATCGCTCCGTACCGGCGACAGGTGGAGGAGATGAGGCGCCGACTGTCCTTGCGGCGCTTCACCAGGTTGCAGGTCGACGTGCTTTCGGTCGATGCCGTGCAAGGAAGGCAGTGCGACGTCGCGATGTTCTCGGTCACCAGGAGCAACAACAAGCTCAGCCTGGGGTTCCTCGGTGCGAAGAACTGGCGACGCATCAATGTCGCAGTGTCCCGAGCGAGGTTCGGGTTGGCAATCGTCGGCGACGCGGAGTTCTGCCGCTCTGCGAACGGCGCCCTGCGGGATGTAGTGCGCTACATCGCAGAGCATCCTGAAGACTGCGATGTGCAGGCGGTGGAGAATGCTTAACACAGAAATGCTGCTCACCAAGCGATTCAGCGGTGATCGTCCCGGTCTCGACCTTCTCGGGATCGAGAAGGCCGCAGTGCCGGTTACAGTGGTGGCCACCGAGGTTCTCGCGCAGGAGATCAAACCGCTGCCCCTGCTGGACGAGTTCGTGCTTCGGCTGCTCAAGGCCGATGTCGGCGGTGCGACCGACATCGCGGCTTTTCTGGGCTTGGACCAGGAACTCGTCGATGCCGTGGTGGCCGACCACTTTCGCGAGGGAGCACTGGTGATCGGTCCGGGGCAGGGTGTGTTAACGCTGACTGCACGGGGGCGAAAGCTGGCCGACGAGCTCGAGTCGATTCGGCCGATCCAGAAGAACTTCAAGATCGCTTTCGACAGGCTTACCTGGTCTGTTGCGGATTACGAACCTCGTGACCTAGTCACCAAGTCCGTTGCTGTCGCTGAAGGTTGTGTATTGCTTCCGGCCCAACGCACGACACGCATCAAAGCGCCGGATATCACGCCCGCTGCGGTGAATTCCATTCTGAAGCGGAACGACCGAGGCCGAGGCGGCTCGATCGACGTGCTGGACGTCATTGATGTGGCGCCGTCCATGCATCGGTACCTGGTGGTAAACCTGCTGATCTACGGTGATCAGGACCGAGGAGAGGTCGAGACCGCGATCGTCGTCGACGGTGACCATAGCGACGTGCACAACACAGCGCTCGGCACCCTGGGGGGCACGGACAAGCTGGGCTTCACCGTGGCATCCGCCGTACCGCACACGTTGCTGCCAGCGCACCTTGAAGCAGAAAGGGTCTGCCCCGCACCAGGCGCGCTATTCGACGAGAACTCTCCGCGAGTTCGCGGGATCCAGCTGGTCGAGCACCAAGTCGCACTGATGGCCGCGCTGGAGACCGCAACGGAACGCCTCTTGATCTCTACCGACCAGGCCACATCGTCGGTGGTGGACTCCAACTTCCTCGCCAAGCTCGAACAGAGGTTGCGGGCGCGCGTCCGAGTAGATTTGGTGTTCTCGAAGTGCGGCAGAGAGGCTCAGGCCGAACTCGACCGCCTCGCTCGGCGCTACCGCAGGTTCAAGTTGCACCGGCCTGAAGACGGTGCCACGAACACATTGGTGTTCGACGGGAATTGGATTGTCTCGGACTTCCCCTGGTTGTCCTTCCGAGGGGCGGGACTGCCATTCCGCGACTACCAGGGCACGGTGGTGACAGTGCCCGACGATACTGAACGCGCGTATGCGGAGGGACTTGCGCCGTTCGAGGCCTAAGGGATATCCGTAACCCGATGATCAACCTCGACCGGCGATAGTTGATCAGGTTTGGGTGCAGGTGATCTCGGCCCCGCGGTCAGAGTGGATCAGGCCGTTTCACGGGTGTGGAGCCTGGCCAGTTCCGCAAGCTGGTGCGAGAGGTGGCCCGTCGTGGTGGTGACGCGATCGCTGATGGCCGGCCGGGGCGGCAGTGGCGGCTGATCTGGCCGACCGGGTGCTGCGTCGCCGCTGCTGACTGGTTGGTGATCCGGGACCGGGAGCACGACGACGCTCGCGCCCAGCTAGGTCGCTGAAGGAAGATCACTGAGGAGCAAAACCGCTGGTCAGAGAGTTGATGATGTGTCCGAGGACGGTCGTGCACACTATTCACCCGCCTGCACATCCCGTGAACACCTAGCGTCGGTCGATCGCGAATGTCCATCAGACCTGCAGGAACACCTACTTGGTCGCACGGTTACAACCGGTGCAGGATCGCGCGCATCCGAGTGGCAGGGGAAATGACATACAAGCATGTGAAAGATCGTTATTCATCGTGGTCGTCCTCGGCTTCCCTGTCCCAATGCCTGGCCTGACCTCGCAGTGATTCGGCGTGATCCCTCAGTACCTGGGCGGTTTGCGGCCACTCAGGTTCGACGGTGTCGGCCCACGCGTCGTACGGCGCGGCGAGTTCTCGCTCCTGCTCGCCACCGTCGAAGACGCCGCGGGAAGTGAAGTTCCGGTTGTTGGCCAGGCCGAGGCGGAATCCTTCGTGCAGCCGATCGGCGTCCTCGAGTTCAAGGACTTCCCGGACTGCTTCGGATGGCCAGGCTCCATCGACTCCGTCCGGTCCCGCGGAGATCAGTGCACCGATCTCCCGGTCGCCAGTGTTCTCCATCTCGATGTCCTTCAGACGCCGGCGAGCCTTGTGCACCCAGTCGAGCAGGTAGGTCTTGTCCACGGTGTTCCCGTCCTGGCCCGGGACACACCGCAATTGCAGGCCGGTCATGTAGAACCCGAGCGCCTTGGGATTGAGCTTCTCGGTTGGTAGGTAGCGGACCTGGTGCAGTTCCACGAAGAACCCCGGGTCGGCGGAGATCATCGCCAGCAGCGCGACGGGCTGTCGATCGTGCAACAACGACGCAAACGCCACTTCGAACCTCGCCACGTCACGCGGATCGTGCCCGGTGCTATGCAGGTAGGTGAGCAGGCTTCCGACTGCGTACTCCGTGTGGTCGCTCTTCAGAGCCGTCGTGTTCAGCAGATGGTGGAAGGCGGCGGTGATGAGTTCCGCCGAGGGACGCCAGGCATCAGCGTGCGGGTGCACCGCCAACGACAACGCGTCGATCACCGCTTCGGCGCGGCCACGCGCGAGCAGCCCTGCGAGGTAGTCCTCGGCGCCGTCGGCTGGGAACGGGAAGGCTGGGGTTAGGTCATAGAACCGGTCGCAGACCTCTTGGGTCTCTGAGCCGAGAAGCTCGAACGCCCAGTCCACCGGTAGCGCCATCAGGAAGGCGGTCCGGCCGACAGGATCCGGCGGAAGGGCGTCGGCCGTCTCAGCGGCCCAATCGCGGCCGCGTTCCGTTGTGCGGCAGTGGATCCATCCCGCCGCCAGCGGTTCGCCGAGCCGGGCAAGCACCTCGTCCCGGACGGAGTCGTCCGCGACCTGCGCGAGAGTCCACCCGACGCGGTCGCCGAGTTCACTCGCCTCGGCGAGGCAGATCACGCCGCCGATGCCGTGCCGGTCCAGCACCTCCGTGAGGACCTCTCGGCGGCGTTTCGCCACGGCGGCATCGCGGGCCGCCAGGTCCGTCGAGTCGACTCCAGGAAGACGCGGATGCCAGGTGAACAGCCAGGCATGTCTCGCTGGATCGTCGATCGGCTCGATCCTCTCCAAGAACGCTGTCAGGCGGGCGATCTCTTCGGGCGTGTGAAACCGAGGACCGGCGGGCTCACCCTGTTCCCAGCGCAGTACCTCGGTTCCCTTGTCCCACAGCGCGCGAATTCGCACCGGATCGAGCCGCGTGACATCGATTGCCTCCAGAGCGGTCAGCAGGGCCTCCCTCCAGTCGGCAGGAAGGCTGCCGAGAAGGGGGAGGCAGTCAACCCACCGCTCAGGCCTCGCGGTCAGGTCTGACACCATCGCGGCGGTAATCCCGTCTTCGTAGGCCTGCAGCGGATCCGGCATGGCCGCGTCAGCGCCGGTCCAGTCTTCCCGGACGCGTGGCCGAGCCGGGTGCATTAGGAGCTTGTTCGAATCGGTGAGGTCGGTCAGCAGTTGCCAGCCCACCGCTGGGTACCGCCGCCGCACCTGGTTGATGATGGTGATCCGTCGGTCCAGCGGGATCGGGCTCGGCCGATGGCCCAGCAGGCTGACCAAGGACTCCGACGGCCGGTTGCTCAGCCGACCGCCTGGATCATGCTCGGCCAGGCGGGCGAGCTGAAGAGCTGTTGCCGTGCAATGGGTAGGTGCCCACGCGAGCGTCTCGAGGGCCCAGAGCAGGTCGGTGTGCGCGGAATGCCGATGCATCAGCCTGGCGTCGGTGTCCTCGAACATGGCCCCGAGCATCGGCTCGTCGCCACGAAGTCCTTTCTGGACCGCATCGAGGAACACGCGAGGAGCGGCCTCCGCCAGCAGCGGCAGGACGTCGGCCAGCGAGCGCCAGAGCAGTCCGGTCCGGTCGTCGTTCGCTGACTCGAGAACCCGGTGAACGACGATTGCGGCGTGGTTCTCCGCCGTGTTGCCTGCCACCGTCGCTGTCCCGGCGTCGCCGAGCCGGGCCAGCCCATGGGCGAGGCCCTGCCGAAGGTCGTCCGACCACGTCCGCCCGATGCCCATGAGCCCGGCCGACGGTTGTTCCGGGTCCGGGAGGGACAGCACCGGGTCAATTTCGGTCAGAACTTCCACGGCCGCGTCGCTGAAGCGATCGATGTCGGTGGCGCTGACCTGCGACATCAGCTGGGACCACGCGTCGTACGGATCGGCGTGCTGCCAGCGGGTGCCGCTGCGGTGGAGGAATGGGTCCGCGGAAATCGAGCTGGACTGCGCGAACCGGTCCACCTCCGGGTAGTCGTGGCCGGTGATGCGCGCGATGACGTCGTGATCAGCCGTGTTGGTCGTCGACCACCTGCTTACCAGGACGAGCGGTACCGCGATGGTCGAGCCGGGAGCCTGGGTCCACGGCGGTCGGGGCTCGTTCGGGCTGAGTCGCCGGATCAACGCTTGGCGGCTGCGCCGGGCCAGCCCCGCGTACTGGTCGGCTTGGTGCGGCGGGACCCCGAGCGCCGCGAAGGCGACGCGTGCTTTGTCCCGGGGAACACGCGGCAGCACGAGCTCGCCAGCACGACTCACGGACCAGTCACGGGCGATGATCACGTGCCGCGTGCTCTGGGTGGGTCCGACAGGGACGTCGTCGCTCATGACGACCGCAGGGAACGTCATAGGGATCCTCGCCGCGTGGTCCCAACCCGGCTTGGCGGTGATCAGCACCGCGCGGTGCCACCGGTCGACGCTGTTCAGCACGGCGGCCACGAACGCGGCCACTTCATCAGGGGTCTGTCCCTGGATGATCAAGTTTCGCGGTGGCCCGCTGAACCAGGACAGCACCTGCTCGACGGCGCCTTCCCGGCCGAGCAAGACCAGGTCGTCAGGCAGGGTGGTGCTCAGTGGCGACGTGCGCTCGCGATCCCAGGCTGCCAGGTCCTGGATCCCGTCCATTACACCGATCCCGAGCTCCGGGGCGTCCTGGATCAACCGATCGATGAAGCCTGGGATGGAGTGGCCGTCGCGGTAGGTGAGGCGGATGTACTGGCACTTGGCCAGCGGGGCGAGGTCGGGCGGCAGTTGGTCCGCGCGCATTCGGCCGGCCTGCTCGAGCACCGGGATCACCGGTTTGCCGGCCTTGAGTGCGGTGGCGATCTCTTTGCGGACGATGTCGTCCGGCTCGAACAGCCGGGCACGGAAGTCGGTCAACCAACGTTCCCCGACGACCACGATCATCGCCGAGCAGTTCTCGACCGCGGCCCACAGGCCCGGGTCGTAGTCCTGCCCCAGAGGCAGGGATCGGCTCGACCGGAAGACTTGGTCCCGGCCGAAAACGGTGCTCAGTTCCGAGTCCAGCCAGGCCGCCTTGTCCGCGCCGTCACCCACGCGGAAGTTGATGAACAACACGCCGTCAAGATCCCATCTCAAGAGAGCGGTCCACTTGCTCAGGCCGCCGGGCTCAGGGCTGCGGTCAACGCCGGATCCAGCGCTCGCACGTGCGGATTCTTCGGCCACCGTCGCAACGCCTTCGCGAGCTTGCGCAGGTCGGTGAGGATCGTGGCCGATTGGACGAATGCCAGGTTGTTGATGATCTGCCGGGTGAGCAGGCACGCGTGCTCCACTTCGCCCGACGCCGCGTGCGCGAGTGCATGCCGTGCGCCGAACCTCGTGCGCGCACGGACGGCGGACGACGGGATGCGGGGCACCTCGGTGTCGAGGACCGCCGCGGCCTCGCGCGGGCGGCCCAGGTCGTAGAGGCACCACCCGGAGACGACAGCGACCGGATCGGTGACGTGCGCGGTGCCGATCACCGGGCCGGTCGGCGCATCGGCCTGCCAGTCGCGCAGCAGGCGCCCCGCCTCGTCGAGAGCACGCATGCACGCGTCGTAGTCTCCGGCGAGGGCATGCCCTTGCGCCTCGCGCTGGGCCGCCAGCCCGCGAATGCGCGCGGGGGTACCCGGGCGGGATCGCGCTTGCGAAGCAAGCGCGATCGTCGCGGGCGCGTCGCCCCGGTACAATGTGATGAGGGCCCGGCGCACCAGCGCGTAGCTCGCCACGTAGTCGTCGCCGACGGCCGTGGCGACCTCGACGGCACGGTCGGTCCACCACAAAGCCGCGGCGTCGTCACCGTCTTCCTGCGCCATCCACCCCGCGAACTCGGCGGTGCGCGCGGCGAGCACGGCCACTTCAATTCCCACCCGGGCCGGTGTGCTGGCCGACAGCCTGCGCAGCGCCTGCGCCTGGCCGACCAACATCGGCATGACCACTGACGGGGGAGCGGACTGACCCAGCTCGCGGGTGGCGTCGAAGATCTGGCGGTGGCGCGCGACGCAGTCGCCGGGGTCCGCCACCGGGGTCGACCATCGGGCGAGCGCGGTCCCCGCCGCGATCCCGCCGAGCAACGCCTCGCGGCGCGTGATGGGCGTGAAAGCACTCCCGATCGGGGCCATCGTCATGAGCCAGACCTCGTCGTCGCCGGGTGCCGCGGCAGCCGGCGACTGAACGGACGTTGCGGAGGTCGCCGACGTCCCGGCCGGTGGGACGAGCTCGCCAGGCGCGTCGAGCTCGGCTTCGCACCGGCGGATGAATTCCAGTGACGGGAGCTGCAGCCCGGTCTCCACCCGACTGAGATAGCCCTTGGTGTAGAAGACGCGGCGCGCGAACGCGCTCAGCGAGTGGCCCTTCTCGATCCGCATGGTCCGCAAGCGTGGCCCGACGTCGTGAGGCACGGACTCCATGGACGCACCGCCTTCCTGTTGGGATCCATTCTCGGTACTGCGGAACGGAAAGTCTCGCCAAAAACCCGGGTGGCACAAACAGGAAACAGGAAACGGCTCAGCGTAGAGTGGCGCATCGCGAGCAACCGTGACGACGAGGCGTGCGACCGGAGGCGTGGTGCGGCGGGGCGGGATCTTCGTCAACTACCGCGTGGGGGACCGGCAGAACGAGGCGGCGTTCCTCGCGCGCGAACTCGCGGCGCGCTTCGGTGCCGACCGGGTCTTCTTCGCCAGCCGGTCCATCCTGGCCGGGGACGATTTCGAGACTCGGATCCTCACCGACATGGAGCAATGCTCGACGCTCGTGGCCGTGATCGGGCCGTCGTGGTTGACCGACGGACGCGTCCACGACGAGAACGACTGGGTCCGCCGTGAGCTGCGCACCGCATTCACCCTTGGGCTTCGGGTGGTCCCGGTGTTGGTGGACGGCAAGGACCGGTTGGCGAAGCCGTCGGCAGGGCAGTTGCCCGCGGATATCGCGGCCCTCGCCGCCCGCCAATACGTGCGCATGAACTACCAGGAGTTGAACGTCGACCTCCTCGTGCAGCGGCTTCTCGAGGCGCAGCCGGACCTGCTCGAGGGTTCCGTGTTCATCGAATCCGTGCGGCCGCCGGACGATTTCACGCCGAGCATGCTTCTGCGCCCCGAGTACGACGTCGTGCCGTTCCACGGTCGCGACGGTGAGCTTGCGGACTTCCTGGCGTGGTGCGCGGACGGCTCGCGGGTGGCGGCTCGCGTGCTGACCGGCCCGGCTGGCCAGGGCAAGACGCGCTTCGGGCGGGAACTGTGCGCCCGGGTCACCGAAGCCGGGTGGCTTGCGGGAGTGGTGGCTGACGGCGCCGCGAGCTCGCATCTCCGAACGGTCGCCGCGTGCCCGATGCCGCTGCTGATGGTCTTCGACTACGCCGAGGCGCGCACCAGCCAAGTCATCGACATCATCGCGGCGCTCGCACGCAGGCCTGGCGGCCATCCCGCGAGGGTTCTCCTGCTTGCCCGGGCCGCAGGCAGTTGGCTGCAGGACGTCCGCGACACGTCGAGTGACGCGGTGGCGGCCACGCTCGCCGCAGCGGTCGAACATCGGCTCGGCCCGATCGCCGTGCCGCTGTCCGCGCGGCAGGCCGAGTTCACGGCGGCCGTCGCGGCGTTCAGCCCGCACCTGAAGGTGCCGAACCCGGTGGTAACCGAACCCGCAGATCTGGACGACGACCGGTACGGACGCGTCTTGGACGTGCACTCCGCGGCCCTGGCGTCCTTGCTGGACGACCCGGCCGATCCCGTGGAGCCGGTGCCCGACCGCGACCCGATCGCGCGTGTCCTCGCGCACGAGCGCCGGTACTGGAAACGCACGCTGGCTCGACACGGGCTCGCCGAAGCCGACACCGCCCAGCTCGATGCCGTCGTCACGGTGGCCACCTTGTTCGGCCCGACGACCAGGGACCAGGCGCATCGTCTGCTGGGCCACGCCGAGGCCTTCACGACGGTTGCCCGCCCGGTCGTCGAGCGGTACCTGCGGTGGTCGGCGGAGCTGTATCCAGGCCCGGGCACGCTCAACCCGTTGCGACCGGACCGGCTCGGGGAGGAGCAGGTCGCGACCGTGGTGGCCGGGCAGCCAGAGCTGCTCCTGACCTCGGCGGCCCAGGTCGACGACGAGCAACTTGTACAGGCGTTGACCGTGCTTGGCCGCGCAGCCGCACGCCATGAGACCGTGGCTATCGGGCTGGCCGGCTTGCTCGACACCGACCCGAGCCGGCTGCTCCCGCTTGGCCTGCGCGTGGCACCGCTGCTGGAGTCTCCGACCCGGTTCGCAACGGCCCTGCGTGCCACGCTGCTGGCGCACTCAGACCCGGACACCGTCGGCAAGGTCGTTGAGGGGATGCCCGTCACCAGCAGCGCCCTCGCCGACCTTAACGTCCTGGCGACGGCGCTGAGTCTGGAAACCGCCGAACGTCGCGCGGAGCTCAACCCGGCGTTGACTGCCAGAGTGCTTGTGCGCCATGGCGCTGCTCTGCTCACAGCCGGTGACCCGGACACCGCCATCGAGATTGCCCGGCGAGCGGTCGAGCTGCTAACTGCACTGGCGGCCGTCGATGCCGAGCGGCACGACGCCGACCTGGCCAGGGCGCGGTACCTCCTGGCCATCGCACTCGACGAGCACGGCCACCACAAAGCGGCGGTGGACCTGCTGCGCGAGGTTGTCGCCGGCCGGCGCGCGCGAGCCGCCACCTCGGCGAGCTACTTGCCGGAACTCGCCACGGCTCTGAACACCCTCGCGGTCGACCTGACCGCACTCGGCGAAGCGGAGGAGGCGCTGCAGATCTCGGCGGAGGTGATCGATGTCTTCCGGGTGCTCGCCGAGGCCCAGCCTGCGCTCTACGCACACCAGCTCGCGTCGGCGCTGAGCAACCAGTCGCTGCAGTTCGGGGCAAGCGACGAGCTGGCCGGTAGCCGCGCGGCGGCTACGGAGGCCATCGCGATCGGTCGCGCTCTCGCCGATGAGCATCCTGATGCCTATCTGCCGGACCTGGCGAAGTGGCTGACGAACCTGGCCATCTGCCTGGACCGGTCGGGCCTGTCGGCCGAGGCGCTCGTCGCGTCAACCGAAGCGGTGGAGATCCGGCGGCGTCTCGCCGAAACCAGCAGGGAGGCCAATGTCGTGGGTCTCGCCGCCGTTCTGACCAACCACTCGGTGGTTCTCGCGAATGCAGGACAACCAGCCGACGGCCTCGATGCGATCACCGAAGCCGTCGAGCTGACAAGAGATCTCGCGCATCGCTACCCCGATCGGCACCTCGGATCGCTCGCGGTGGCGCTGACTAGCCTTGCCAACCGGCTCGCGACCGTAAACCGCGGCGAGGAGGCCATCGTTGCTGCCGAGGAAGTGGTGGACATACGCAGCAGGCTGGCGCGCGAGCCCTCGGATCAGGTCATGGCGAGCCTCGCGATGGCGCACAGCAACTTGGCCGTACACCTGATGCGGGCGAAGGAACGGAGGGTCGAAAGCGTCGGCCACAGCACCATCGCCGTGGGCGTGTACCGCGCGCTCGCGGGTGCCAACCCCGCAATGTACCGGGGTCCGCTCGCCGGTGCGCTCCACAACCTTGCGGCCACCCTGCACCTGCTTGAGCGGCATGCAGAAAGTCGAGTGGCGGTAACCGAGGCCGCGGACCTCCGACGTACCGCGAACCTGATGGCGGACCTGGTCGTCTCCATGACTCTGTTGGGGAGAGTCGCCATGGCCGATGGAGACAGCGGCACCGGGATTGGCGTGTTGCGCCAGGCACTCGCCATCAGCCAACGGCTGGACGACGCACGGCTGATCGCCATGGTCCGCGCGGCGCTGACTGCGTTCGACGCATCCTGACCCCGACATGTGATGTTGGGTCCGCAGTCGCGGGCAGCACGCCACAACGATCAGTCGGCAGTGTTGGCGTGGCGAGGAACAGCCGGTAGACCGGTATCGCTGCGGCGGTGCGAACGCATTGACGCCGCTGGGGTTGTGCGGGCACCGAGTCGTCGCTATGTCGCCGGGGCAAGCTGCGCGATAGGCGCCCTTCGGTGTCGGACGAGGTGGCACGGGCACATGCGGCCGATCCCGATCTCATCGTGCTCTAGTCAGTGCTGATCGATCACCAAGGGGATGCTCGCAGGGTCCGACGGCAGACGCACCGGCCGCAGCTCAATCACCCGAGCCGACAGCACCCGGATCGTGCGAGTCCAGCCGACTCGCTCACGACCTTCGTCGACGACGCCGGGCCGCCGATCCAGCTGGGCGTGTTGGCGCTGGCAGCAAATGCGCCAAGGTGAGGTGGAACCTGATCTTCATCCCGGCGGTCGAAGAGCGCGAACACCGAACACTGGGGGCAGTGAGCAATGGACGCGATGTGGACGAGCCTGATCGCGGTCGCCGGCACCATCGCCGGCACCAACCTGGGCGCTTGGTGGAACGCGCGGAACGCCCGTGCCGAGCGAAACGACCGCCGACTCGGCGAACAACGCAACCAGTTGCTGAGCGCCCTCGCGGATCTGGTGTCGGCCCTGGCCGATCACCGCAGGGCGATGGTGGTGCTCGGTGAGATCCGCCTGGGTGGCGGAACCGACCAGGCCGTGGCGGCTGCCGTGGCCGCCACGCACGACACCCGATCGGCGATCTCCGCCCCGTTGACCCGCGTCCGGATTCTTGAGCCCGGCCTGGCCGAGCACGCCACGCGGGCAACCCAGGCCACCTACGCCCTGCGCGACACGTCCGAAGGTGCCGAGCTGCAACGACTCCGGCAGGCCGCGGTCGACGCCGTGGCCGAGTTGGAGAAGGCCGCCGGGCAGCTGTGGCACGCACCCGCCACGCTGTGACCGCACCTGGCGGGCTGCGCAAGGCCCCGCCGAACAAGCTGCAGGCGTACTACGAGACCGTGAACCTGGAGATGCTCTACAACGCAGAAGGCAGGAAGGGATAGTGAGTGTGTCCGAGGACGGTCGTGCACACTATTCACCCGTGTTGAACTGACAGGTCCAGTATTCTGACCTGCACCTTCCGCTGCGGATCAGCGTGGGACGCGGCGTTGAGCGTGGTTGGACGCGTGCTCGCGGCCGCCGACCCACTGGGTGTATGAGGCACCACTGGCTGCCGCAATGCACAATTTGCGTCCGCCTTGCATCTGCTCAAGCGGCATGTGGAGAATGGAGTGGCAGTAACCGAGGCTGCGGACCTCCCGTGAGCTGGTCGTCTCCATGACTCTGCTGGGAAGAGGTCGCCGTACCCGACGGTGACACCGGAATCGGCGTCATGCTGAAGGCACTCGCCTTGAACATGACGTCTGGGCAAGGCGCGGCCGGTCGCCATCGTCCAGGTCGCGCCGACGCGTTCGGCGCGCCCTGACCTCTCGTGAGATGTCCGGTCCGCAGCCCGATGCGGCTTGGTCATTGACTGCGTCTGCGTCGGGTGAGCAGATTCCGTAGCCGCCGTCCCCGCGAGACAGGTTTTCCGACGACAGCCACGAACCCTTGGTTCGGCACGGCAAGTAGTTCGTCGAGTGACTGGTCCGCCGGGTCGGTGTAAACCACACGGACCCAGTCCGCTCGCCCAATGGCTTCGATCCAGGGGACGCCTATCGGCTCATCAGGGTTTACGTCGGCTTCCAGCCAGGTGTTGCCCATGGCGTCGCGCAGCGCCAGGTGCAAACCGTCGATGTGCAAGGTCCAACCAGCGACAGTTTGTGGCTGCCCATTGACGTCGAGCCGATCAGGAAATCCCGCTTGCACCATCGATTCCCGCATCGGATCCTGCACGGTGTCGCCGACGAACATCGACAGGCTCGCAGTCACGAAGACGAGTACGGCTTCGTTCCGCGCGATCGCCGGCCACCAGAGGCAGTCCGTTCCGCCGTCGATCGACCGCACGACGCGCAACCAGTCGGGAAGCGGTCCGAGACCATATTGATCTTGTATCCGGTTGGACGCGGTGATGGTTTCTTCTACGGCCTCGCCCAGTGCTAGCCAGGCGCGCAACTGGTTGGAGTTCACTGCGGCTGCACGTATGTTCTCCAGGGCGCGGTGCAGACCCTGAACGTCTTGGTCAGGGACTGGTATCAGAACGGAAAGCCGGATTCGCTGATCGTCATTCAGCAATTCGGAGCATTCATCGCACCATTGTGTGATCCGTCGCAAGGCGTTCTTCAACGACTCAGGGGGTGGGCGATGCGGGCGCGTCAGTAAAGAGTGCAAGAGTGCTAGACCGATGTCGAGAATTGCCTCTATTCCATCATGGGTAAGTACTCCGGCCGCTGCCGCCTCGTTGACGACAACGAGTACGGTATCCACCGCCTTGGACCACTGTTCACCTTCGGCATAGCGTTGGGCCCGCTCGATGGTACTTGCGAACTCTCGAACGCGAACCTGTAGCGGAGAGACTTCTGCAACGACGTCCTGTTGCCATCTCAGCGCATTGATGATCAAGGAACGAAGGTCTGAGCAGTCTTCCCTGGCATACCTCGCTGCCTCCGCGAGTGCACGCAACTCGGCTGAGACAGATGTGCCGGGCGCAGTCAACTCGGACCCTCGGTTGGTTGGCACAAAGCGGACGGCCGCTTCGAGGATCGGCCGGATTTCCTCGACGCGCCCCACGCGCAGGACTGCTCCCACAAGCATGGCAAGTGTTTGGATCTGCATGACCGCTAGTGCCGGTTCGTCGTGAGCGACGAGTCCGGCCATGCGCTCGCGAAGCCTGAAGGCGGTGGTGAGCCACTTCGAAGCCAGCTCGAACAGGCCCGTCAAGGTGGCGAGCAGGCCGACATTGTGCATGAGAGCTGTTGCGCTGAGTTGGAACCACTCGCCGGTCTGCGAATCGGCCGCGTCGTCAGGAGTAGCGGACAACACCGCCGTCAAGAACCGGTCGGCAACTGGAAGCAACGCCGACGCGTCAGAAAAAACTGCTTGATCGACCAACTCGGTCAGGACATCAGTGCAGGCGCACATCCAGTGGTACATGTAGCCGATCTCGATCCCGATTGCCAATTCCTGGACCACTGCCAGGATGCCGTCGTGTATATAGATCGCTTCGTCGAGACCGTGAACGCTTCTGATGTCGAACCGGAGCCGCTTCTTGGCCAGGGATGCGCCGATGAGTTCGTCGATCGCAGTCCGGGCGTCAACCGGAGGGAGGACGTCCTCCGGAAGCGACGACGCCCACTGGTCGACGAGTGCGACCGGAACGTGGGACCCGCCGCTCGCCGTGATGACGGTCAAGACAGCGAAGGCCTGCCCGGAAAGGTCGTCCAGGAGTTCCCGGACCACCCGACCGGCGCTTCTCGGGTAGCTGCCCAGCCTTGACTCTTGTTCCGTCAGGTCGAAGCGGTCCAGCCGATCGAGGAATTCCTGAAGCTGGGACAAGTCACCGCCAAGCGAGCGGACCCACGCGCAGGCCAGGTCAATCGCCAGTGGCCAGGAACCGAGACGGGTGGCGAATTCGGCCGCGACCGGATCTGGCTCCGGCGCCAGACCGGCCGACGAAGGCGACAGCCGATCCCTGATGAGGGCAGTCGCTTCCTCGGCGGACATGGCGTTGACTTCTAGCAGAGGCGCGGTGTCGGTGGGCCAGTCACCCCGATTCGTCGTCACGACCACGTGACCGTACCCAGAGGGTGGGATCCACTTGCGCGTTGTCGGCCAGTCGACAGCGCCGTCAAGGACCAATAGCCAGGGAACGGGCAGATCAGAGAGGAGATCGCAGAAGATCTGAGCCGGTGCATCTCCCGCGTAACCTTCGGTGCCCAGACGGCCCAGGATCGCTGGTTGCTGCTCCGTCAGCACTTCGTCGGACGAAGCGTCGAGCCACAGGGTGAAGGCGTAGTGGTCGCGGCGCGACGCAGCCCACGCCGCAGCCGCCGCCGACTTTCCGGATCCGGAAATGCCGGAGAGCACGGCGACCGGAGGTGTCCCGGACAACAGGCCGTCGCCGGGCAACCGCGCGGAGAGGAAGGAGGCGATGCCCGACCGCGGAAGGTATCTGTCGTCGGGCACGCCGAATGCCCGTCCCCAGCCGCGCCCGCCTACGGCATCCGCAAGCACAGCCGTCGACTCTTCCAGAATGCGGGCGACCTGATCGTGATCGATGCCCTGGTGTGCAGTTTGTGATCCGCGATCGTGGACAAGATCTACTAGCTGGGCGACCAAGATGTGATGCAGTCGATGACCAATCCCCCCACTGCCACGAACCCTTATCTGGGCGACGCGTTCGACCAGCCTGGAGGTCAGCGCGAGCAATGTCTCCCGGCGTGCGTCGATAAGCCGGAGCTGGTCTTCCGCAGCGACCCCATGGCGCTCGTTCAGTCGAGATGCATACGTGACCGCTTCCACCGTGAGTGTGCGGTTTGTGATGAGTGTCAGTTCGCGCGCGTTGGGGTGCTCGGACTGCAGCGCGTCGAGGCAACCCGACGCGCTGCGTATGCCCATCGTGGTGGACGACGCAGGCATCGATGCCTTGACCTGGATAGCCCGGACCAGAACCTTCGCGGGGCCGTAGACGAGAATGTCCGCCGAGTCTTGATCGACCCGGTCGACGTCAACTCGCCAGTCTGTCTGCGGCGCCGATTCGTACATGTCCAGCAGCAGCTGCACGGTAATGAGGTACTGATACCGAAACCCGAATGCTGCAGCGACACCACCCCCAGTACTTATCATGTCCTCATCATCTCAAACACCGGATACCGGTAGTCATAGCGAGGACACACGTAAAAGATCTCGGCTGACGGCTCGGCCCGCCCCGGCAAGGCGGCATAGACCGAGGTCGACCGCTCCAGGTCCTCCTCCGCAGCAAGCAGAACCTTCAGCCGTTCGCGGAGGTCGCATCGCGCACTCAACAACGCCACAAGACCGTCGGCGACGTCCTCGCCACGTTCTGCTCGTGTAGGAGATCCTGCAACTTGGCGAGCAGACCGGCATCGCGGTCGATGTGGTCGACGTCGTCGGGGCCGGCGTCGTGGTCCTGGTCGGCGGCCAGCAACTCGACCTGCACAACCCGCGCCGCGTGGACAATGTCCTCCCCTTGCAATGGGACCTCCTCAACCCATCGAGTCGGGTGTCCGCCACATTACAGAGAGTGGCACGACCCTGGCACAGCTCGATGTGGAATCTGGTTGATGCGCCCGAGCCGAGCATCAGGCCGAATGGGGCAGGGAGGGTTGGAAGCCGAGAGGCTCCCCGAGATCACGTGGCTGCATGCCCGGATCGGTGACAACGACCGCTGATCACAGCTCGTGCCCAGCCGAGCGGTGGGTTCTCGTCGGCGCGGCGCTCGGGTGCACCGACTGATTTCTCATCACCGGTCGTGGCTACCCGTAGGAGCTCAACTCCTACTTCGAACTAGTCGAAAATCGCTGTCACCAGCCGTGAACTGGGATTGGGCGGCGGAGTAGAACTGGCTCGCTGCTTGTCGACCGCCGCGGCGGTATCCGGGGAGGTCCGTTCGTCTGCTCACCGACCGTCCAGGTCTGCTGATCATCGCCGACAAGGGTTACGTCTCCCGCGAACTCGACCGTTCGGGCAGGTCTCGCCACGGCGCACCGGTCCGCAGCTTCCACAAGATCGCATTCAAGACCTGGCGGTGATCACGCCACCGCCGACCTGGCCCAGAACCCTTCGGCAGCAACGGCTCGATCCGCGCCCGCCTTGTCTGTGACCTGACCCCGATCCACCACAAGCCCAAGATCAAACCAGTCCCCGCAGCTGGATCAATTACAGGGCACTCTCTAGACGACCACAACCGCGTTGTCCGAGGCGTTGCTCCCCATGCTGACGACCCCGGCCGTGCCGTCGCCGTAGAAGCGGGCGAACACGCCCGCGGCCCTCCCGCCGAACACCAGGGGCCCCAGTACCGGGGCCACGTCGACCTCGTGCGGTTCGGTCGCGTCGTCGGCGATCACCGGCAGGCGGCACGACCGGGGCGTCACGAACTCCTGCACGATGCTGGTGCCGGTCTCGGCCGCCGCCACCACGGACGCCTCCCACTCGGCCTGCGGCACCAGCCGCCCGATGCGCACCTGCTGCCCGCTCATCCCGAGCCCTTCCTTGAGCACCAGCGACTCCTGGTGCGCCACGGCGAACTCGACCAGGTCGACCTTGCGGTCACCCCACGTGCTGCGGCGGTGCCCCAGCACCCGCGTCCACGGCAGGTACTTCTCCACCAGTGCCCGCTCGGCCGAGCTCATCCACGGTTGCCCCTCCGACACCAGGCCCATGGTGAGCTTGCTGGACAGGAACGTCGAGGTCTGCGTGCCTACCAGCAGGCACCCGTGGTCGAGGGCCGCCTGCACGGGCGCGGTGTCGATGCCGTTGTCCAGCCAGTCCGGGATGGTGAAGTTGCGCAGCCCCAGCCCGTAGCGCAGTTGCGGCGGGCAGTCCCACGCCTCGTGCAGGTCCTCCGGCTCGAAGAAGCGGGCGGTCATCCCGTGGTTGTTGAGGTAGTCCACCTCCAGGTCGAAATACCGGGTCGACTCGACGCCCTGGTCGCGCGCGCTGCCGACCAGCGCGACCCGCGGCGCCACGCCCTGTTCGACGCACAGGTTGCGGAACATCTCCGCGCGCACCGCGAACGGGTCGGGGTGGCTGAACGGCAGCCGCCCGTCCTCGTCGGCGTAGAGCGCGCGCCACACCTCCAGCCGGCAACGCGACTCCATCGGCCCGCCGAGCGCGCCGCTGACGTTGAACTCCAGGAACTGCGGGCCGTCCGGGCCGATCACCACGTCCGGGCGGGCCACGCAGTCGGCGTAGCGCTCCTCGACGACCTGGTCGGCCACGAACAACTGCCGCTCGCTGTCCGGCATGCAGTACGCCGCGAGCCTGCCCTCCGTGCTGGTGGCCACCGCCAGCGCGGTGCGGCGCACCAGGTCCAGCAACGCCGCCGTGGCCCGGAACAGCTCGGCGTAGGACGACCTCGGCAACGCCATCGGCGCCGCGGGCAGGTACGGCTGGTACGGCCAGCCCAGGTCGCGGGTGGCCGCCAGCAGCATCCGGCGGACCACCGGGGCCGGCACGGCGGGCGGCGCGATCGGCGACGCGCCGAACCACGGGTCGGGGGTGCTCATCGGCTCGCCTCCATGCGGGACAATGGTTCATGACTTTGCGTCGGGTCGGGGACAACGAGTACGTCGAGGAACACGGTGGGGACTACGAGGACTTCGAACCCGGCATGGTGGTCCGGCACTGGCCGGGCCGCACGATCACCGAGACCGACAACACCTGGCTGACCCTGCTGACCATGAACCAGCACCCGCTGCACTTCGACCGCGCCTACGGCGAGAGCGCGGAGTACGGCCGGGTCCTGGTCAACAGCGGGATCACCCTGTGCCTGGTGGGCGGCATGACCGTGCAGGCGCTCTCGGCCCGCGCGGTGGCCAACCTCGGCTGGGACAAGGTGCGGCTGAAGGACCCGGTGTTCGTCGGCGACACGCTCTACGCGACCAGCCGGGTCCTGGCCAAGCGGCGGTCGCGGTCGCGCCCGGGCAACGGCATCATCACGGTGGAGACGACCGGCACGAAGTCCACGGGCGAAGCCGTCATCGTCTTCGAGCGGTCGTTCATGGTCCGCTGCCGCGAGGACGGCTGACTCAGCGCTCATGGAGCGCGGCCGCCGCGGCCGTGTCCTCTATGGCCATGCCGACGCTGCGGAACACCGTCGTGGCGCCCGGGGGTACGACCTCGTCGGCCAGCGCGCCCAGTTCGTGCAGGTCGTCCTCGCCGATCAGGCCGGCGGCGATCGCGGCCCGCACCTCACCGGCGTCCTCCAGCGCGGCGGCCCGCTGCTCGACGACGACGAACGCCTGCGCAAGCAATGCCGGGTCGAGCTCCAGCGCGTCCTCGTGCGTTCCGCCGATCACGTTCACGTGCGCGCCGGGCGCCACCCAGTCGGCGGCGACCACCGGCGCGCGGCCGTCGGTCGACGTGGCGGTGCAGACCACCGGTGCGTCGGCGACCGCGCTCTTGGCGTCGTCGCACACGAACACCCGGTGCCCCACCGCGTCCCGGACCCAGTCGGCGAACTCCTCGGCATGGGCCCGGGTCCGCGAGAACACCCGCACCGAGGCGATCGGGCGCACCGCGGACACCGCCCGCACCAGTGCCCGCGCCTGCACCCCGGCGCCGACGACGGCCAGTTCGTCGGCCTCGGGTGGCGCGCACCGGCGGGTCGCGAGCCCGGCGACGGCGCCGGTGCGCACAGCGGTCAGCTCCGCGCCGTCCAGCATCGCCGTCATCCGCCCGGTCGCCAGGTCGGTCAGCACCACGACCCCGTGGATCAGCGGCAAGCCGTCCCCGGGGTTGGCCGGCGTGATCGTGGTGATCTTGACGCTGCCTACGCCCCGGCGCTCCCACACGGCCGTGCCGGCGAGCAGCTGGTTGCCCTCGCCGTGCTCCACGACTGTGCGCGACGGCGAGCGGGTCGAGCCCGCGGCCAGGTCGGCGAACACCTCGGCAAGCACGTCGACCACCCGCAGCAGCCGCTCCTCGCCCGCCATGTCCTGGGCCGTGATCACCTTCATGCGCCGATCTCCTGCGCCCGGACCCCATGCACCCCGAGCTGCCGCGCACCCAGCTCGGCCACCACGTCCACGATCATGTCCTCCTGGCCCGCGATCGCCTGGCGGCGGCCGAGCTCGAAGAACACGTCGCGGGGATCGACGCCCGCCCGCACGGACGCGTCCAGCACCTGGTGCTTGAACCCGGAGAACACCCCGGCCAGCCCGCTGACGATGGACAACGACCCGGTGACCGGCGGTGCCGGCATCAGCTCCCGCTCGGCGAACTCGGCGGCGTCGAGCAGCGCGTAGAGGTCTATCCCGGTGCTGAACCCGGTCCGCTCGAGCACCGGCACCAGCACCTCCAGCTGCGTGTTGCCCGCACCGGCGCCGAAGCCGCGCGCGCAGGCGTCGAGGATCGTCGCGCCCGCCTCGGCCGCGGCCACCGAGTTGGCCACGGCCATGCCGAGGTTGTTGTGCCCGTGGAAGATCACCGGCACGCCGACCGCAGCGGTGATGGCGCCGATCCGCGCGCTCACGTCGGCGGGCAGGAAGTGCCCGGCCGAGTCCATGATCCCGACGGCCTGCGCGCCGTAGCCGACGACGATCGCCGCGTGCTCGGCCAGCTGGGCGGGCGTCGCCATGTGGCTCATCATCAGCACGCACTGCGCCTCGGCGTCCTGCTCGCGCAGGAATCCGAGGTGCCGCTCGGCCAGCGACGTCTCGGTGCAGTGCACGCCGATGCGCAGCACGTCCGCGCCGTGCGCGACCGCCTTGCGCAGGTCGTCCGAGGTGCCCCAGCCCGGCAGCATGAACACGGCCATCCGGCTGTGTGGCAACGCTTCCCGCACCGTCGAGAGCATCACGTCGTCGCCGACCGCGGCCCGGCCGACCTGCAGCGAGGACGCGCCGAGTCCGTTGCCGTGCCCGACCTCCACCACCGGGACCCCGGCCGCGTCGGCCGCTTGGGCGTACCCGCGCAGCGCGGCCACACCCAGCTGGTGGCGCACCGCGTGCTGGCCGTCCCGCAACGTCGGGTCGTAGATCGTGACCAGCCGGCTCGCGGCGGTCACCGGCCCGCTCCCGCCGCCAGGCCGGCGTCCAGGCGCAGCCGGGCGGCGTGCTGCTCGGCCACCATGACCGCGGCCGAGTTGATGATGTCCAGGTTGCCCGCATACCGGGGCAGCACGTCGCTGTCCGCAGTGACCTCCAGCGACACGACCACCCGGTCGCCGGCCACGCTGCAGGCCATCACCTCGTAGCCGGGCGCGAAGTCCTGCACCTGCTCGGCCGTCGCCGCGACCACCGCGCGCACCGCCTCGGGGTCCGCGCCGGGGATCTCCGCGTGCACCGCGGTCCGGAACGTCGCGGGTGGTACGGCCGGGCTGATGTTGAGGATCGCCTTGGTCTCACGCACGCCGGAGAACGTGCTGATGGCGTGCTGCGTGGTGGCCACGTACTCGTCGAGGTTGAGGCGGGTGGCCCGGCCCGCGATGGTGCTCGCCACGGTGGAGACCACCTCCAGGTAGAGCACGGTGAACCGGGCGGCCAGCGCGTGCGCGATCGGCGTGGCCGCCTGCCCACCGCAGCTGATCAGGCTGACGTTGCGCTCGGCCGGCGCGGCCATACCGGTCACGGTGGGCACGACCATCTGCCCGACGCGGCTCGGCGTCAGGTCGACCAGCAGCGTGCCCAGCGGCCGCAGCAGCTGCCAGTGCCGGGCGTGGTCGTGGGCGTTGGTGGCGTCGAAGACCACGTCGAAGGGCCGGGGCGCGGCCAGGACCGCGTCGATGCCGTCGGCCGTGACCGGGTAGCCCAGCCGGGCGGCATGCGCGAGACCGACCGAGTCCGGGTTGCGCCCGGCGACCAGCCCGCAGGTCAGGACCGGCGATCGGTGGATCTTGCTGACCAGGTCCTGGCCGATCGCCCCGGTGCCGATCACCGCGGCGGTGACCGGCCTGGTGGTGTCGGTCCCGGCCGGGACCCGTTCCTGCATGACGGTCATCGCTGGGCCTCCGCTCCGAAGCGATGGGTCCACGCGTCGCCGAGGGCCACCGTGGTGCGGGCCATCCGGGCGAACGGCGGGCCGACCATGTTCCCGTCCAGCACGGCGATCCCGCCGCCGGCCGCGCGCACGGCCTCGGTGATCCGGCGGGCCGCGTGCAGGCTGTCGGCGCTGGGCCGGAGCGCCGCGTTGATGGTGGCGAGCTCCGCGGGGTGCACGGTGGCCTTGCCGTGGAAGCCCAGCTCCCGCACGCGGTCGGTCTCCTCGGCCAAGACAGCGGGCTCGGCCAGCCGGTAGTTGGCGGTGTCGATGCACGCGGTGCCGTGGCGGCCGCAGGCCAGCGCCATCGCCTGGCGCGCGGCCAACATGCCGGCCCAGGTGATCTCCACGCCCAGGGTGGCGGCCAGGTCGGCGGAGCCCAGGACCAGCCCGTCGGCGGCGGCCGCGATGGCGTCGACGCCGGTCACCGCCTCGACCGTCTCCACCGTCACGTACAGCTCGGGGTGCAGACCGGCGGAGGCGAACGTGTCGCGCACCAGCGCCACCTCGACCGCCGAGCGCACCATCGTCATGACGATGAAGCCCGGCGCCACCGGGCCTTCGGTGAGCGCGACGAGGTCGTGCACGGCGGCCATGGTGCCCAGCTCGTTGACCCGCACCGCGACGTTCGCCGGGTTCGGCGCCTTCTCCAGCGCCGCCTGACAGATCTCCCGGGCCGCGGCCTTCTCCGGCGCCGGCACGGCGTCCTCGAGGTCGATCAGGTGCACGTCCGCGTCGTAGGACCACGCCTTGACCACGCGGTCGAGCGAGAGCGCCGGGGTGTACAGGATGCTGCGCGGGATCGCCCTCACCGGACCACCTCCAGCGGCGCGGCGGCGGGCTGCGCCCCGACCTCGACCAGCACCGCGCACAGCGCGCGGACCTGCTCCTCGGTCTGCCCGGCGCGCAGCATCACGCGCAGGCCGGCCGTGCCTCGCGCAACGATCGGGAAGAACACCGGCGAGACGTAGAAGCCCGCCTCGAACACCTGGCGGCCCGCCGCGATCACCGTCTCGTCGCTCATCGGCACGACCCGGATCGGGTAGGTCGTCCCGCTCTGCGCGGTGGCCACGAAGCGGTCGAACAGCTCGATGTTGGCGTGCATCCTGTGCTGCAACGCGGTCAGCTCGTCCGTGCGGTGGATCTGCGCCGAGGCCAGCGAGGCCCCGACCGCCGCCGTGTTGACCGGCTGCGAGTAGCACAGCGCGCCCGCGAACCGCTCGATCACGCGCAGCGTCTTCTTGTCGTAGCCGTCCAGCAGGATCGCGGCACCGCTCGTGCCGAACGCCTTGTTCAGCGTCGCGACGGTGATCGTCCGCTCGTCCAGCACCGGGCAGTGCGTGCGGACGTAGCCGATGCCGCGCTCGCCGTAGGCCGAGACCGAGTGCGAGTCGTCGTAGTAGACCTGCATGCCATAGCGCTCTTGCAGCTCGGCCAGCTCCAGCACCGGGGCGTAGCCGCCGAGGCTGTCGGCGCCGTCGATGACGTAGCAGACCCGCTGGTAGCGCTTGCACATGTCCTCGAGGAAGCCGAGGTCGTGGTGCTCGCAGACGACCACCTCGGTCTCGTCGGCGCAGGTCGGTTTGGCGCCGGCCATCGAGACGTGGCAGTTCTTGTCGAACACCATCAGCGGCCGGGTGCCGTTGCCCAGGTGCCCGGAAGCCAGCAGCGGCAGCAGCCCGGCGCTCGCCACCCCGGCGGAGATCGCGCTGACCACGTCCGCGCCGAACAACTCGCCGAGCGAGGACTCCAGCTCCAGCAGTGCCGGGATCTGCACCCGGCTGCGCGGGATGCAGTGGTCCAGCACCCCGTAACGGCGCAACGCCGCCACCGCCCCCTCGATCACCTTGGGGTGCGAGTCCAGGTCCAGGTAGGAGCAGCAGGTGAAGTTGACGAACTCGTGCCCGTCCGGGGTCGTCAGCACGCCGTCCCGCAGCTCGGCCACGATGCCGGCCAACCCGTTCTGCTCGGACATGTCCCAGAAGGCGTTGCCGACGCCGATTGCCTTGTCGTTGTTGCGGTAGCGGTGCGGGGGCGTGATCGCGACGCGGTCGCTCATGAGCCGGCCGCCGCGGGGGCCTCGGCCGGCTGGTAGTTGTAGACGCCCTTGAGCTTGCGGTACACGGCGGTGTAGAGCGCGACGCCGAGCACGTACGGGCGGCGCAGGATCTTCTTGTCCCGCAACCAGAAGTTGACGTTGATGTTCATGTCCTCCAGGGATTCGGCCTGGTGCCACCAGCCCAGCGGCAGGTAGAGCATCTGGCCGGGTTCCAGGATCAGCTCGCGCCGCTGGTGCAGCTTGTCCACCAGGCGCGGGAAGCGCCGCGGGTCGACGTCGTCGAAGTCGAAGGCCTGCGACTTGTCGCCGAAGCCGTGCCGCAGCGAGCGTGGGTAGTACTCGAAGGACCCGGGCGGGGCCAGCACGAACCGCTTGCGCCCGGCGAGCGCGATGTTGAAGTTCTCCAGCTCGTCGAAGTGGCTCTGGGTGAACACGCCCTTGTGGCTGATCCACAGGTTCGCGGCGTTGAGCGAGCGCTGGTAGTCGAACAGTTCGGCCGCGTCGAAGCCCAGGATGGCGTCGACGTCGCCGGGGCTGTTGCGGATGTTCGACACGATCCGGTTCCACGTGTCCGGATCGGTCAGGTACTTCTCGTCCTCGAAGAACTCGCGCAGCTTGATGTCCTTGGTGCTCCAGCGCTGCGAGTTCTGCTTGTTCGACGGCTCGGTGAACAGCGTCACCGTCATCTCGCCGAGCCGCTCGGCCACCCCGTCACGGCCCAGGCCTTGGGTGCCCCGGGGCAGGGTGATCACCACAGGCACGTCGGCCCGGATCAGCGCCTTGCGCCCGAAGGCGGTGAACTCCTCGAAGGAGAGCCGGGGGACCGGCAGACCGCCCAGGCGGCCCCGTTCGGTGATCGGCTGCGTTGTGCTCACGTGATTCCTCACTGTTCTAGTGCCAATTCCGAGGCGGGCCGCGCGGCGGGCCCGGTGCGCAGTGCCTGCTGCCCGGCGAGGCTCAGGACGAGGGCGGCCGCGCCGCCGCCGACCGCCGCCCACGCTGCCTGCGCCGAGCCGCCGGTGTCGACGAGGTGGCCGCTCGCGGCCGTGCCGAGGGCGATGCCCAGCGCGCCCGCGCTGTTGAGCCACGAGAAGCCCTCCGACAGCGACCCCTTGGGCGCAAGCGACTCCAGCAGCGTGCTGCCGGTGATCAGCGCCGGCGCGATGGCCACGCCCGCGACCACGGCGAGCAAGGCCATGACCAGCGGCGACCCGGCGAAGGCGAGCGGCACGGCGCCGAGGGTCAGCACCCCCGCGGTGACCGCGAGCAGCACCGGCGGCGAGATCCGCCAGGACCCGGCGCCGTAGACCGCGCCCGCGGCGAGGCTGCCCACCGCCGTCAGCGACAGGAACACGCCCGCGAGCCCCGGCGCACCGTGCTCCCGGGCGAACGCGACCATCGTGATGTCCACCGCGCCGAGCAGGAAGCCCATGCCCGCGTAGGCGAGCATCAGCACCCGCACACCCGCCACTCCGATCGCACGGGCCGGGCGGCCGCCCCCGGCGTCGTGGGCCGCGGGCTCGGACCGGCGGTGCAGCGCGACGACCACCGACCCGGTCGTGGTGAGCAGGACGCAGGCCAGCAACCCCGCCGCCGGGTGCACGGCCGAGGCCAGCACGGTGACCAGCAGTGGCCCGAGCAGGAAGATCGTCTCGTCCAGGATCGACTCCAGCGCGTAGGCCGTGCGCAGCAGGTCCCGGTCGGCCAGCGCCGCCCACCGCGCCCGCATGAACGAGGAGAACGACACCGACGTGCACCCGGCCGCCGCGGCGACGGGGACCTGCACCCACAGCGGCGCACGGAGCACGATCGCCACGAGCAGGAGGCCGAGCGTGAGCGCGTGTCCGGCGCAGGCCGCGAGCAGCACCCGCCGCTGGCTGAGCCGGTCGGCCATGCGGCCAAGCACCGGTCCGGTCACGCCCTGCGCGACCAGCATCGCCGCGGCCACCGCGCCCGCGTCGCCCAGCGAGCCGCTGACCGCGGAGACCAGCAGCAAAATACTGATCGAGCGCATGGCGATGGGGAAGCGGGCCACCGCGCCCCAGAGCGCCAGCGTCGCCGCGCCCGGCGCCCGCAACAACAGGAAATAGGAGCCGAATCCCGAAGTCAGTGGCCGATCCGATTGGTCTTCGCCCGCGGACACAGTGCTCCTGTCAATGTCTGTGGAAGGAACGTGGGAAATTCCAACGGCGTGGCTGTCAAGGGTCAGGAAATGGTGTGAATTTCCCGGACAGGTGGACCTCGTGCGCTGCTCGCCGGCGGCGGTTTGCCATGCTAGGCAACCGTTGGCCAGGGTGTCAACGCGCCCGAATGAGATCGCAGCGGCGGCCGAACAGCGTAGTCGCGGCCCGGTCGGACGCCGATATCCGAGGGTCGGTGCGTCCGCATGCCCATTCCCTTTCGTCGTGCCATGCAGTTATCGTGCCCGCGGCCGGAGTCGTTATCAGGAACCCGTGCCGATCGCCGGAACGGCGGACAAGATCGTTCACCGAGGCGCGGGAACTGGTCGGGTGAATGGCGGAGCCCATATCGGGTGGCGACCAGTTGCCAAATGGGCATCGGCGCGGCGCCGGGAGATTGCCCGGCCAACGGCACCCACCACTTGGCCGGCGCGCTGCGGCTGGACCCGACCGCCGCCGTGGCTCCGAACGTCGACCTCGTGCCGTAGAGCAGGCTCGGTTCGGCCTATTCGCCCGCGGACCTGACCGCCGCGGTCGCCGAGCGACGGCTGCCAGAGCTGCGGGCGTTGATCCACCCGGACGAGGACACCGCGCTGTACCGGGCGGAATCCTGGCCTGCGGGGCCGCTGCCGTCGCGGGACCTGCCGGACACCTGCGTGCAGCCGTGGCGGTCCACGGGGTGAGCGGACGGTTGCCAAGTTGGTGGGTTTCTCAGGACAGCGCCATCGACGACGGGCGAGCGCGCGCGAAGGAAAGGGTGAAGGCCGCGAACGCCAAGCTCAGGCGCTACCGAGCGCGATCGAGGCAGGTGTTGACCCGGTCGCGCTGGTCGAGCCGATGAACGAGGCACAGGCCGAGCGAGCTGCCGCCGAGGCTGCGCTGGCGAACACGCCCGAAGGCGCGCAGCTCACCGACGCCGAGATCCACGCGATGATCGACTCGCTCGGCGACATCGGCGCCGTGATGGGAGATGCCAGGCCGGGCACGCTCGCGCGGCTCTACAAGGACCTTGGCTTGGCGCTTCGCTACGAACCGGGTGAGCAGGCCGTCTATGCGACGGCATCCCCTCGTGTAGCTGGTGAACGTGTCCGAGAGGCGATATGCGCACTAACCACACGTCTTACTCTCTAAAGGATCGTCGGCCGTGAGATTGACTTTTGTAGGTTCGGCACGTAACTGCGCTGCGTACGCCGTACGCCCTCGTAGCGTTCAGTCGGTGAAGGACCGCGCCGTCCCCGACGGTGCTTGTCGACTATGGCCGCAACCGGACCGGTCGACGAGAGCGATTCTGACGACTATCCGGCTTCAAGCCAATGACCTCGCCGGCGTGAAGACGGCCTTGAGGGTTGAACGGGCCTCACGGCCTGATGTCGAGAATAGTCCGTGCGGCCATTGCCCAGGTTCGATCCTGCGCCATGGTCCGCCGGACCAGGTCGGCTGTCTCGAAGGTGGCGGGGAGATCGAGTAGTGACCCGGCGATGCGGTTGGCCCATGCTTCGACGTCCACTGAGGTACTTCCGGTGACCGGCACGACGATGCGTCTAGTGATCGCTGCGCTCAGGACCTTCCCCATCAAGGTCGCCAAACCGGTCTGATCGCTGATTAGCGCGGGCGTGCCCGCGCGGACGGCCTCGAAACCGACGAGGCCGAATCCTTCGGTGCGGGAGGGCATGAGCACGAGTGACGCTCTGCGGAGATCGGTTTTAAGCTCGGCGCGGTCATGTGAGTCGTCGCGCACGACGACATCTACCGCCGGGTGGCCGACCCAGCCGAGTACGTCCGTGCGCAACGCTGCTCCGTGTCGCGGCGCTGAGCCGCGGATCACCAGTTCCCACCTGGTTCCCGCCGGACAGAAGTGCATGGCCCGACCCGTGGCACGAGCGGCGATGCCGATTCCCTTGCGGGGTTCGTCCTCCGGCCGGGCCAGAAGCAGGATCTGCGGTATGCCTGGAAGTGCGGACCGTGCGGTCGTCGGACCGAGGTCGAAACCCGGGTCCAGGCACACCGGTGGTTTGCCGCCCGCGACGTGCAGCTCTCGTTGCATCCATTCGTCGAGCCGAGGACCCACGGGAACGACGCGATCCGCTGACACGGCCAAGGCAATTTCGATTTTGGAACGCTCCGCGGCCAGTTGACCGGCGTCGCTTTCTTGATCGAGCTGGTACCACTCGACCTGGTCGGGAGCAACGTGGACGACGTGCACGTGCGTCGCCGTAGGAAAATGATCCCTGGCCAAGGCCTGCGCGATCTGACCGGTGACGCGACCGTGCCCGATGATCGTGTCCACGACAACGTCGTCGGGTATCGGTGGCTTGCGCAGCAGCGACTCGCGTTCGGACATGCCCGGCACGGTCAGGGCGTCGACCAGCTTGACACCCGCATTCCTTGCCTGGTCGCGTTCTTCCCCGGTGGACGTGGGCACGAGGCAATAGACGTCCGCACCCACTCGTGCCATCGCCTCGCACAGTGGCCGGTTGAGCGTGGCGATGCTCTCAACGTGACCCGACCAGCTGTCCGCGACCACCAGTACGGTCTGCGTGGGCGACTCTTGGCGCTGCGGTGTTGCGGTTGGAGTCGGCTCGACTGCTTGCGACGACGATCGAAAAGCGTTGCCGCGCAAGAGTTCTTCGTCGAAGTGGATCAGGTATTCGGCGTCGTCCGTGAGCTGCTGGTGGAGCCAGGTGGCCAGCGTGTGGTCGCGGGTGATGACACTGTTCGTCTCGATGGACGACTCGATGCCGATTGCCGCGGCGGCGTTATCCCAGCTGACTCGCACGGTCTTCGCCATCACGGTGAGCGAGGTGATCATCCTGGACAAGGCCGAGTGCGCGGCGGTGGGAACACCCGCGTCGCCGAACCGGGCGACTGTGTCCTCGACCCGTTGGCACAGCTCGGTCGTGCCGGGCGCCTGGCGCCGCACGCGCAGCTGATCTCGGATCTTCGCCACGTGCATGAGATACCGCGCGAACGGCGGTAGATCGGTCGCGCCGCGACGTGACCACGTCCAAGCGCTCAGCTCCGGTTCGTGTGCCGGATCAGTGATTATCGCGAACCGCCGGGTTTCGCGGTCGTCCGAAGTGTCGCCGGTCTCCCAAACGAGGAGCTGAACGTCCGTGGTCAGACCCTGGTGCCACCATCCCGTGGTGAGTTGGGGCTCGGGCAGCCGCTGGGCGATCGCGCGCCCGAGACCTACGGTTTCCTCGGGCCCGTCGGGCAGACCGTTGGTTACCAGGCCCAGATAGAGCCGTGCGCCACCGAGCAGCGGCGCGGGGGAGTCACCGAGCAGAGCGTCGAGAGTCCGATCGAGATCGGCCCAGGACTGCCCTGAACGATGTTTGAGCAGCACCGAGACGTTGAAGATCTCGTGTTCGCGCCGCGCGATCGCCTGAACGGATCCGTCGGCAGTTCTGCGTGCCGCGATCAGGGCCGAGCTTGTCGGCACAGTGCCGGGCATCTCGACCGGGAGGCCGGTCGAGGGGACGGCTCTGTCGGCGAGCAACTCTGTACCGCAGCGGGACCAGATCGCCCGTATCGCGGTGTCCTGGTCGTCATGCACGGTGTAGAAATGCGCCACCAGCTCCTGTGCGCGCACAAGTGACGTGCCCGATTCGACCACCGCACCTCCAGGCAGTGCTACCGCTACCATCTCAGCGTGCAATCTGATTATGGGCTCGTCGGCGACTGGCTGGGCACGCAGTTGGTCAGAGACGCACGCCAGGTCCTGGGATACCTGGACACCGTGTCGCGGTTGCCCGCGGAATGGGGTTCGATCGACGAGGCGGTTGGCCGGCTGGAGGCTGCGCTGGGTTCTGGTGATCCGGCTCAGGTCGCGTCGGCCACCAGCGTGCTGGAACGAATGACCAGCACCCGCGTAGACGACCTGGGCCCCGACGAGGACGCACCACCACCTCCGCCCTTGCGCGATCGGATGGTGCACCTGCAGCGGCAGCTGGACGTGGATCTCAAACGGCTCGGGGAGCGGGGGGAAAACCACCCTCGCCAGCGGTGATCCGGATCAGCCGCCGGCTGCTGATCCGGGTAGGGGTCACCGTCGCGCGTGCGGCCGAGCGTCGCGAGACCCCTTGGCCGCTGTCCAGGCCCGTGATCCGATCCGCGCTCCGGTGTGGTGCCTCGGCGGAGGACCGCATCACACTGCTGGTAGGCATGGCCGCGGTCCACGCCGCCGACGTCCAGCGCGGCCGTGGTGGCGAGGCGTCCGCGCGGGCGGCCGTCGCTGCCCTGGCGGAGGCCGTAGGTGCGGATCCTGCTGAGCAGCAGGTGCGCGCGGGCTTGCTGATCAAGCTGTCCGAGGCGCATGCGCGTGTGCACGCGGTGACCGGCGATGAAGACGCGTCGGCCGAGGCGGTGCGTGCGGCGCGGGCGGCCGTCGTGTCGGCGGCTGCGGTGCACAGCGTCGACCTGCTTGACTTCCTGGTGGTGTGGTTCGCCGAACTGGCTGACTTGTTCGATGACACCGACCTGCTCGACGACTCGGTGGCTGCGGCCCGCGCGGGCCTGGCGGCCGGTGGCACCAGCTTGTTCAACTTCGGATCCGTGCTTCGGCTGCGGTTCGAACGCGAGGGCCACGCCGATGACCTGACGGAGGCGGAGCGGATCCTCACGGATGCCGCCGCGATCAGCGCTGACCATGGGCTCACACCGGCCGAGCTCCTGTCCGAACTGGGCCATGTGCTGGATCTTCGGCACCAGATGACGGATGACCCTGCCGACGCGTTTCGGGCGGCCGACGTCTGGCGGGAGGCGGTGGCATCGACTGATCCGGCCGATGGATGGGCGCGAGCCCGCCATGCCGCGCTGGCCAATGCCTTGCTCGTCAGCCACCAACTGGGCGGGCCCGCCGCTCTGGACGACGTCCTGGCGCAAGTTCGCGAGGCGCTGGGGCCAGGGCTTGACGAACCCGACTACGAGACCTGCCATATCGCCGCGACGGTGCTGCTCTCATGGCAGCAGCTGCAGGATCAGAACGCGTCTGAACGACTGGCCGAGGCGGAAACGGCAGCCCGTCGTGCGGTCGTGGCGGCCGGCGGCGATGACCGGCTCGCCGCCGACGCGCTCGACCTTCTCGCGCGAGTGCTGCACGCCCTGTTCTTGGACAACGGTGACCGCGACCGCGTCGATGAAGCCGTCACCATCAGCACGGACATTCTGGCGTATCCGGTCGGCAGCGCCGACGACGAGGCGGGCCGGCTGGTCAACCTCAGTGTCTCGCTGCTCGATCGCTACGCCGCGTTCGGTGACTCGGCGGATCTTGAGCAGGCGATCGCGACACGTCGGCGCGCCCTCGCCGCGTTGCCCTCGGACCACCACGACCGGGCGCGCTACCTGACGAACCTGTCGGTGGCACTGTGCCAGCGCTACCAGATCATGGGTACCACCGAGGACTTGCGCGAAGCCGTGCTGCACGGCCGTGCCGCGGTAGCCGCGACGAACCACACGGGCATCGAGCGTGCCCAGGTCCTGAGCAACCTGGGTAACGCCCTGTACCACCACTACACCAGGTTCGGCGACCTCCGGGACTTGGACGAGGACATCGACCTGCTCCGGCAAGCCGTCGCCTGCGTGCCGGTGCGAGACGCGGCGGTCGCCCCGATCATGTCGAGCCTGGCGACCGGGCTCCGGTTGCGGCACGAGCGGCTGGGCACCCTGGACGATCTGCGCGAGGCCCTCGGAACCTTGGCGGACGCGAGGCGTATCAGCACTCCGTCCGATGTGGACGCCGTGATCACCGATGCCCACGGCATCACGCTCTACGCCATGGGCGAGGCGACCGGCGAGCAGGGTTGGCGGTCACAAGCGATCGACGTGCTCAGCTCCGTGGTGATCGGCAGCAGGAAAGATGCCGACCTCCCGCGGCGACTGGGCAACCTCATGTCCTTCTTCGGTCCAGGCACGGCTTTCGACGATGAGGCCGTCGCGTCCCGGGTCGACGCCGTACTGGCGGTGGCGGAGGAGGTGATCGGCGCTCTCCCGGACGAAGATCCGCGGCTGAGCGGCCTTCGGGTGAATCTCGCGTTGGTCCTGCATGCACGTAGACGTCCAGAGGACACCGCCAGGTTGATCCGTGAGGTCGAGGAAGCGATCCGGATCATCCCGCCGGATCACCCGGACCGTGCCGAATGGTCGACGGCCCTGGGCGCGATCCTCCGTGACGTGGCCACTCGCACCGGCGATCCGCGGGAACTGGCCAGTGCCGAACGGTGCTTGCGAGACGCGGCCCGCGCGGAGACGGCCATCCCTGTTGTCCGCCTTCGCGCGGGACGGGCTTGGGGCGAGCTGGCAGCGCAGCGCGGCGACACGGCCACTGCCGCCGATGCCTTCGGACTGGCCGTCGAGCAGCTCGCCATGCTCGCGCCCGCCCGGCTCGAACGCCGGGACGCACAGCGGTGGCTAGCCGAGGTGGCGGGCCTCGCGACCTCGGCCGCCGCGATGTGCTTGAACAACGGTGATGCCCGGCGCGCGGTGACCTTTCTCGAGCTCGGGCGTGGAGTCTTGCTCAACCGCGCCCTAGGGATCCGCGACGACATCTCGCTCCTGCGCGACGCCGACCCCAGCCTCGCCGTCGACTTCGACCACGCACGGTCCGAAGTGGATGCACTGGACCGACCGGAGCAGGTCGGAGTCGTGATCGACGTCGAGCCGGTTGGAGTGCAGGCGCGGGCGCGGACCGCTGCGGATTCCCGTCGTGAACGGCGCCGCGACGCCGTCGGTCGGCTCGCCGAGGTGATCGATCGCATTCGCCTGGTACCGGGGTTCTCGGCTTTCCCGGGCGCACAGGCGCTCGATGACGTTCTCGACGGTGCGGTTTCCGGCACCGTCGCGGTCGTGAACGTGAGCCAGTACCGGTGTGACGCGATCTTGTTGGGCAAAGGCGGTCCACGGGTGGTGCCGCTATGGGTACGCGAAGAAGACGTGACACGCATGGTCCTCGATCTGCACGAATCCGTCGTGACCGCGAACGACCTGACGGTGTTGGCCCCGGCTCGCGCAGCCGCGGAGGACCGGATGACACAGGTGCTCGACGAGCTGTGGACCTCGGTGGTCGGCCGGATATTGGAGGCCGTGCCTGTGGCCGAGCGCACGGACACCATCACATGGGTACCTACCGGAGCACTTGCCCTGCTCCCGCTGCACGCGGCGGCCGCGGCCGACCGGAGCGACTCCGCGCTCGACCGGTTCGTGTCCTCCTACGCACCCACCATCACGGCTCTGGAGCACGTCCGGCATCGACAGCACGGCGCCCAGTCCGGACGGCGGCCTGTCGTGGTGGTCTCGAGCCGCAACGACTGGGCTCGGCCGTTGCACTACGCGACCGACGAGGCCGTCGAGGTGGCCGGCTGGCACCGCGTCGCCCCGGTCGACGCCAGTACCGCGAATCGGCAGGAGCTGCTGTCGGCTCTCTCCGCGGCAACGGACTTGCACCTCGCCGTGCACGCGGTGTCGGATCTGGAGGATCCGTCGCGCAGCTGGTTGCGGCTGGGCACGACGCGGCTGGACGTCGCCGAGGTCGCCGCACTGGACGTCCGCCACGCGTGGCTCGCCTACCTCTCGGCCTGTGAGACGACGCTGACCAGTGGCGAGCTGGCCGACGAGGCGATCCACCTCACCGGCGCATTCCAACTGGCCGGATTTCCGCACGTCGTGGGCACCCTGTGGCGGATTCCGGACGCGGTGGCCGCACGGGCGGCCAGGACCTTCTACAGCGAGGTGCGCCGTTCGAGCTGCACGCCGTCCGAGGCCGCGCATCGGACGTCCCTGTATCTGCGTGACCGTTATGGCGGATCCCCTGCAGCTTGGGCAGGATACGTCCACTTCGGCGCGTGAACCGGGCTACGGACCGAGGTGGACATGGGGCGCCCAGGTGGTCGGCGACTCAGGGTATCGGTCCCGCAATCGATGCTGGGCCGCGTGTACGGCGCGAGCAGGCGAATGCCGGGTCAGTTCGTCGTAGACGTACTCGGCCATCCTCTCGGAGGGCAAGTCCAGGACGTTCCAGAGGGTGCCGATCACGTGGGGAAAGCCGGCCAGCTGGAACACCGACGAGATGTGGATGGCTTCATCGGAGAGGGCGGTGCCGCTGAATGCGGTCGTGCACGCGGACAGGTAAGCCAGCCAGGCATCAGGGATCCGCAGCGAAGCCAGGCGTCGCACGGATAGTGGGCCGTCTCGTAACGTCAGGTGGCTGCGGAACGGTTCGACCGCGTCGGTGTTCGCGTGGCAGGCGAAATGCGCCCAGGTGGCGGTGGCGAGTTCGCTGACTACCCGCTCGGGCACAGCGTCGTCCTGGATCAGGCAGACGGCTCCCGCCGCGAAATGGCTTGCGACCCGATCGGCTTCACCCCTGGCGGCTACCAGGGCGCGTCGACCGGGCGTTTCGGGGACCGCCACGACAAGTGGCCGCTCGTGGGCTGGTGCGGGCCGTGCCGCTGCGTCTCGCAACGTGCGCAGCGTCGGCGTGTAGGAGGAGACGACCCGGTCCAGCACCGACTTGCCGGGGATATGGTGGTACCCGGCGGCATGGATCGGCAGCATAGAGAGCGCGCCGGTCGGCATCCACCACAGCCTGGGCAGGTGGTCGCCGTCGGGTCGGCCGCCGTCCACGCCGAGCTCATCGAGGATCGGCTCAGCAATGGCATTCCACATCCACCGGAGCACGCTCTCGACGATTTTGTCGTCGGCTTGACCCGGCGAGTGGAGGGCGCCCAGGAACTTGTTTGCATTGGTGACGGCGTCGTGCTGCCCGAGTCCTGGCAAGGGGAGGTGCCGCACGCCTTCACGTGTCACGACCAAGGCGTCACAGCGATGAGCGGCGACGTTGATGGCGACGACGGGTCCGTCCACCGGCGTGACCACCTCGCCGGCGGCCAGTCGCGGCAGCAGGAACCCGGTGAACTCGGGGAGCGCCCTGATCGTCTCGAGCAGGTGGTCGCGCTCGTCGGACAGACGCCGCCGCCGCGCGGCGGGACTCGCCCAGCGCGACACGTCCGCGGGCGCGTCCTGGTCGAGTTCCCGTCGGATCCGGTCGAACTCAGCCGCGAGTTGGCGGTGTCGCACCCGCAAGTCGTCCAGGTCGTCCCGGGTGGACAGCAGCCGGCTGAGGATCACCCCGCGCCCTCGCTCCAAGAGGCTGAACGCCCGCACGTGGTCCGGCCGGCCTGCTTCTTCAGCTGCTGCCAATGCCGCCGCGGTCGCCATCGAGCCCAGTCCGGACAGGCTGGTCAGCTGGTGACCCTGGTCATCGGGGGTCAGGCGGTCGTCGGTGACCTCACCCAGGAGGGTGATCGCGGCTTCGAACGCGGCGACGGCATCAGCCCAGGCGCCGAGCTCGACGGCAGCCAGGCCGCCGTCCTGTGCGCTGATCGCCCGCACCAGCGGTGGGCTGGTCGCCGCTGCGGCCGCCGTCGCGTAGGCCAGGGCCGCCGATTCGAGATCGGCGCGCCGAGTGGCTCCTGTGTGGTGGTTCGCGCGCCGACGCCGCGCGAGGCCGGCATTGGCGTAGGCAGCAGCACGAATCGAGTCCTCTGGCGATGTTGACTGGGCTGCCCGCAGTGTCGCGGTACACGCCCGATCCAGGTCGGCCAGCTCGCCGGTGGCGGCGAAGCGTCTCGACAGCGCGGCGCCCAGGGTGGACTGGTGGCGCGCGGCCATCGTCGCCTCGGCGCCGTTGGTGGACACGGCCGCCTCCGCCGACCGCACGGCTTCGTTGATGGTCGCCATGTCGCCGGATGAGACGAAAGCCAGACGTAAGGCGGAGGACAGATTGTTCAGATGACTGGCGCGCCAAGGGGCACCGGCGGGAGAGTCGGCGGCCGACCGGAAATGCTCGATCGCCTCCTGAAGGTCGTCGTCGATGCCGGTTCGCTGGTAGCGGGACTTCAAGGCCAGGCCCAGGGTGTTCGCCATCGCGGGCAACACGATGGAGTCGTTCTCGACATCACGCACGGCCGTGCGCGCCGCCTCGACGGCGAGATCCAGATCGATCGTGTCCCCGGTGAGAACGAACCTCAGTTGGTGAGCACCGGCCTGGTTGGCCAGGTACTCGGCACGTTCTCTGGGCTCGGTGGCGACGGCCACGGCCTGGGAGAACAGGGATATGGCTTCGTCCAGGTCATGCCTTGAGCCGGTTGTCATGTACCGCGAGGCGAGTGCGGCGGCGAGGTTCGACAGCCGGCCGGGCGCCACCTTCTCGCTGCCGGATGTTTCGGTGCAGGCGCCTAGTTCCTGGATCGACCGGTCAAGGTCCTTGAGGTCTCCGAACCGCTCGTACCGCGCTGTACAGCAGATGGCGAGGTTGGACCGGAAACTCCGCAGGTCACTCTCGTTCGCGGCCTCGCTCATGGCGAGTTCCGCCGTCTGGATCGCTTCGGCGATGTCCGTTTCCTCGCCGGTGAGCAAGAACTTGGTGCGGTGGGCCAGGGCCAAGTTCGACAGGTATCCGGCCGTCCGGCATCGAATGGTGACGTGTTCGAGCAGTGCGATCCCGTCCGCGACGACCTCCGGCGCACCGGTCTGCCGGCCCGCCCGCACCAGATCGAGGGCGCGCGACGCCCATCGGGTGATCATGTCGTCGGTGACGGGCCAAACCTGTGCCATTGTGTCCAGAAGGCCGTTCGGCAGCAGGTCAGGAGCCTCGAAGTACAGGGTGTGGAAGTGGGTCATCGCCGCCAGGCCGTCAGCGGACGCGGGATCTTCGCGGCCCTGCTGGGCGTTCGCCACAACCCTGGCGTGGTGAAACATGCCCAGGGTGTACGCGACCTGCAGACCGCCGGGCGACTCCGCCAGCTCGCGCGCCTCAGCGGACGCCTGGTCGCTGAGCACGACCGCGGCATCACCGGTCTCGTCGAACTCGTCGATCCGCCTTTCCAGGGCCAGGATCAGCTTCTGTCGATCCACTCACGTCTCCTTGGCGATGGATGGCTCCCAGCGCGCCGCGCACGCGATCGGCTTCAGGATGGTGCAGGGAATCGAAGATCGCCAGCGCCGCACTCCAGGAGCGGACAGCGGCGTCGGCATGCCCGAGCAGCGAGTGCACGTCGCCGAGACGATCGAGGCTCATCGCCTCCCAATACCGATCGCCCAGTCTTCTGTCCAATGTGTACGATCGCTCGTAGTGTTCGATCGCGGCGCGGTATTCCCTCAGCTCCTGGTGGATGATGCCGATGGTCAGCAGGCAGTTGGACTGTCCTTCCTCGTGACCGAGGTCCTCGTAGTGTTGCAGTGCCTCGGTGCACACCGCCAGGGCTTCCTCGTGCCGGCCGAGCATCGCCTGCTGATGCCCCAGGTGGATCAGTGCGTCGGCGCGGGACACGGGTTCGTCCTGTGCGTCGGCGAGTTCGAACGCCGCTCGTGCGTGTTGGAGTGCAGCGGCGTGTTGCTGTTGCGCGTCAAGGACTCGGGTGTAGGAAAGATGGGCTTGCAGCATGCCAAACTGATCGTCCGCGGACTGGAGGACCGGTAGCGCGGCATCCAGGAGGGAGCGTGCTTCGACGTGCTCGCCTAGGCGCGCGAGGGCGCTGGCGAGTTCGCAGGCCGCCGTGGCCCAGGCGAGCTGGTCGCCGGCGTGGGCTGCTGCGGCGAGAGCGGCTCGATGCACGGCCACGCGTTCCCGCCGTCTGCCCGTGCGACGCAGAACCGCGTTGGATCTGGACGCGATCCGCCACACGTGGGAGTCGAGCCCGTGCTGGGCGCAGAACTCGGTCACCGCGAGCACCACGGCGTGCTCGCCGACGGCCCAGGCGAGGGCATCCGGATAGTTCGCGAACCCTGGAGCCTCGCCCGGATCCCGCCTGATCTTCGCGGTGTTCGGATCCAGCCAATGGGCCGCGGCGGTCACGTGGCGCAGGTAGTGGTCCGCGATCGCGTGGCGGATCGACTGTCGTTCGCCGGCTTCGGTGTCGAACTCAGCTCGTTCGGCGGCATAGATGCGCAGCAGGTCGTGCAGGCTGTAGCGACCCGCGACGTGTTCGACGAGCAGGCTCGACCGGACGAGCTCGGCGATCGCGTGCCGTGCGTCGTCGGTGCACGCCAGCGCGAGGCAGGACTCGTGGCTGATGTCGGGCCCTGGGTGGATGCCGATCAGGTGGAACAACGATCTGGCCGAAGGGGACAGTCGCTGGTAAGACCACGAGAAGACTGAACGCAGATCGAGGTCGTCGTCGCCGAAGCTGAGTTCGTCCAGCCGGGTCCGCTCCTGCCCGAGTTCGTGGACCACTCGGGCGAGCGGGCCGGGTCGCTGGTCAGTGAGCGCGGCGACGATGGAGAGCGCCAGGGGGAGTCCTGCGCACCGCGCCACGATCTCGTCCGCGACCGCCGGCTCGGCGAAGATCCGGTCGGAGCCGATCCGCTTGCTGAGCAGAAGATGTGCCTCTGAGTCGGTCAGGACGTCGAGTGGCACGTGCCGGGCACCCTCCCGGACGGCGAGGCTGGGCAACTGGGTGCGGCTGGTGACCAGTACGAAGCACAATGGTGTGCCGGGAAGGAGCGGCCGCACCTGATCCGCCGAATGGACGTTGTCGACGAGCACCAGGATCCGGCGTCCGGCGACGATGCTGCGGTAGAGCGCGGCCCGGTCATCAAGGTTGTCAGGGATGACCTCTGGCGCAGTGCCGAGTCCGGTGAGGAATCCGTGCAGAGCCTCGGCGGCGGACAGAGCGCCCCGTCGGTCGAAGCCGCGCATGTTCACGTGCAGTTGTCCGTCTGGGAACAGGTGCCTCACCCGATGGGCCCAGGTCGTGGCGAGTGTGGTCTTGCCGACGCCTGGCGTGCCACAGAGGACCACGACCCCTGGTGTGTCGCCATCCTCCTCGCTCAGCCGGCCGGTCAGGTCGGCCATCTCTGCGGTGCGGCCCACGAATGCGGCCAGCTGGGTGGGCAATTGCTGGGGAGGTGTCGTCGCACCGGGTTGCACAGGGATCAGCGCAGCGAGCCGATCGCCCAGCCGACCGACGTCGGTGCCGAGCATGTCGTGGCGGACCTCCATCGCCTGGTGCCGCACGAGTGGTCGGACGTCCGGTGGAAGGAGCCGCTCGTCGGGGATCGACGTGCCGTCCAGCATCACGGGGATGATGGGCACTTGCCGTTGGAGGGCCCGTCGGATCTCCTGCCGGACCCAGTCGCCCGGACGGTGGAGCATCGACCGGCCTGGTGTGACGTCGTCGTCCCCCAGCCAGGTAGGACCGATGAAGACGAGCAGGACGCGCATGACCTCGAGCGCATAGGTGAGCTCGGCGGCATATGGCATACCGGCGGGAATGGACTGATTGTCCAGGAACACCCGATGCCGGCCGAACCGCGCGGCGAGGAGCTCGTACGTCGCGGCGGCGCCGAACCGGGCGTCAGCCGTCCGGTAATTGATGAATATGTCCGGCACGCGAACCTCCGCAGGCTCCGAAATGCCGCCTCACCACGATGCTAGCCGCCGTTCCCGGGAAGGGCTGGCGATTGTCGACCCCGTACGGCGTCCTCGACCACTTCGACCGCTGCGGCCCAGGTGTAACGGTCGGCCATGAACGCCAGGACTTGTTCCACTGTGCGAAACGCGGCTTCGCGATTGTGCAGGACCCTGCTGATGTGACTCGCCCACAGCGGCACGTCGACGGCGCCGTCCTTGCGCACATCCAGCACGACCCGCGCCACCAGATCATCCGGAAGACCGCTTGCCCGGATCAATGTTCCGAGGCCGCTGCGCGCGCTGATCAGCACAGGAACCCCGGCGCAAAGCGCTTCCCAGCCGACGAGCCCGAAGTCCTCCTCAAATGACGGCATCAGGACAAGGCTAATCGTCGCCAGGTCGGCCAGCACGGCGGCCGGGTTCTCGGTGTAGTTGCGAATGGTCGTCGTGAGGCCTGGAAGCCCGGACCACTCCAGCAAGGCGCGGCGAACGTCGGCACCCCGACCCGGTCGCACGCCGCGCAGGTAGAGCTCCAAGTCTTCTTCCGAATGGCCGAGCTGGTTCACGGCGTATCCGACGGCCTTCGCCGCCAGCGCGAGCCCCTTGTTTTCGTTGTGCACCCTGCCGAGGACCATGATCAGCGCGCGGCCGAGCCGCTGCCGCCGGACTGGCGGCATCGCGTCGAAGCCTGGCACGACCTGTACGGCGTCGGCGACTCGAGGCCCGTAGGTGAGCTTGCTGAGGGCGTACTCGTGGAGCAACGGTCCCACCGCGATCGTGCGGGTAGCCGTCTCGCACAGCTCTCGTTCTTGAATGGTGTGCTGTTCTGCCGTGCGAGCTGCATCCTCCCGGTCGCCCTTGCCCCACTCGATGCGGTCAGGGTGCATGTGCACGAAGTGCAGCCGCGTCGCCTGGGGATAGCTTTGGTCCGCCAGGGCCTTGGCCATCGGCCCGGTGAACCGGGCGTGCCCCACGACCACTGTCGGCCGCACTCCGTCCGGGAGCACCGGCCGACCTGCCAAAGCTTCGAAAGTCGTATGGTCGAACGTGGCGGCGGCGGCGACCAATCGCGTCCCGCACCTGCGGGCGTCTTCATGTTCGTCAGACGACGCAGAAGGGACCAAACAGAACACGCTGTGCCCAGCTTGGGCAAGCGCGCGGCACAGATACCGGTTGAACGCGCTGATTCCTCCAGACGCAGGGAACCACTCGTCGCATACTGTGAGCACAGTCAGATGCTCGGTCACCTCGGACCGCGTGTGTCGTGGTTCATCAGCGATGTCGGTGGCCATGCACACATCATCGCAGGCCAAGTGGCTCCCTGGCGCAAGTCAGGTGCAGCGCGCGGCACGGAAGCCATTATCAGTACTGGGCCATGCCGGAAACCGAACGCTGAAGATCCGCGTTGAGAACGCTGTAGGCTCCGCCTCGAGCGAGAGCCACGCAGGCGCGCCGAATCTCGAAGGCGCGAGGATGGCTGGCGCCGTGAGGTAGCGCAAGGAACTGGGATGTCGAACCGATCACCAGCCGGCAATTGGTCCTATTGGCGTTGTTGTTGTCGACATCAACCGGACTTGAGATGCCAAGCCAATAGCACAGGTCGTCCGCTGCTCCGTCGAAGTCGTTTACTTCCATGCCGACGGACACGAAACGGAAGAAGATGTCGCTCGGCGGCCACCAGCTGCTGTCGACCGTCAACCGCCACTGGGCACGCGCCCTCGCTCGACCACGTGCCTGCGACATAGCAAGCCTGTCGCCGCGATAGGCTGCGTCCGTGAACTGCCAGCTCTCCCATCTGTCCTCGTAGAAGCCCCCGGAACTCGTGGGGTCGTACCGGAGGATCCACTGGATCTGGAAACCTTCGGCCTGATGCTCCCACGGTTGATCGAAGAGCGGATCAGCCGAAGAACCACAGTCATCACATGCCTTCGGCCACCGCTTGACCGGCTCCCATCCCGCGACGCCGCAGTTCGGGCATACCCATCCCTTTGCTGTGGCACCAGGCGGAGGCTGATAGCCGTACGACGTGACCGGTAACGTTCTCGGGCCGAACAGTCCCATCATGAACCCCTAGAGCCTGACTTTTTAGCCTGCCTGACCATTGTCATCTGATTTCGGCGTGGGCCTTGCGCCGGACCCGCAGGGATCCGTCGTTCGTCGTGACGGCTTTCCATGGGCTTTTCGGTCGACCGCGAGCAGGCCAGACGCAGAGAACCACGGGCCAGGTGACCATTGAGGCCATCTGCACGAGAGACCATGGCAGGCTCCCGAACACCAGATCGGCGGAGAGTCGGCCCCGCTGGCTGATGCCTGCGCGCGAGCGCCCGACGCCAGCCGCTGCGATGAATCCAATAACATGCACGACAGCTATGGCACTCGTCATTGTCCTTGAGCCTTTCATCCGGAAGTGCAAGAGCGGGCTATGGCCCCGCTCGTGTCCGTGGGGCCGGACCTCTGCGGTCCGGCCCCAAGAGGGCCCAAATACCGGCGTTGCCAAACTAATTGTTTCGCGCGAACCCTTACTGTGCGTCACTGCGGTCATATAGATTGTGAGTTGAACCTCGAGCTCAGGAACACTTTCCGAACGATGAACACCTGTGTTGGGACGTAGGCTTGCCATGGGCGATTGCCTCCTTGCACCAGGCGCACTTGTTCCCCCGGCCCCTGTCTTTCTCGCACGCGCATGCCACAAGCCTTCTCCTTTGCGTCAAATTCACTAGTCGGAAACACGACCGGCCATCCGTCATACGTACTCGGAGTAATCGCAGCTGTGACAGTTCCGTTACGCCTCGAATCATACTGTCCAATTTGTGTCCACTAAGACTGTGTCGCGAGGTGAGGAAGGCGCAGAACTGGTTGACGTAGCGGTCATATCGGATGTCGAGCCGGTGGTGGCCGCGGCCCTTGACCGCGAGGATCGCCATCACCAACGGTTTGAGCGCGCAGGAGTCGTTGGGGTTGGCCGCGCACGCGGCTGCCGATAGGGAGCGGCGACCGCCGGGGCCGCCGGCGGCGCGAGGGCACCATCACTTGACGCCCCACCGCTGCCACCTTGGCGATCACTCTCTGTTTTGGCCGCGGTGGTCGGACTGCGAGGGTGCAGGGTCAGATCGTTCCGACCTGGCAGATCACCCAGTGGGACGCCGTCTCGGTGGTGGATCTGAAGACGACCAGGTTCCCGATGTAGCCGTCAGCGTGCAAGAACTTGCCGCTCACGTCGTGGCTTATGGAGGTTGGGCTGCCCCTGTGGGGTGCCATTGTTGGTGCGCGCCGCTGTTGCAGAGGTGCGTGTGCGGTCGAACGTTGGCAGGATGTCCCTGGACGAAACCGCCACCGGCGCGCTGCTCGCCGATCCGCTGGAGTTCCTCGAGACCCAGCGGCACACGCTGATCGCCGTCGTCGATCAGGCCCTTGCGCTGGGCATGACCAGGCTGGGGCCGTCATGGCCAGCGTGTTGACATGTTGTTCGACCTGCGCAGCTACTACTGACCGGCTTGATCTTCGTCGATGAAGGTCAGACGCTGGCCGCGTGCTGGTGGATCAGGGCCATCGCGAGCGCTCCTTCGCCCACGGCCGACGCGATGCGCTTGACCGAGTCGGCGCGGGCGTCGCCTGCGGCGAACACGCCCGGCGCACTGGTCTCCAGCAGCATCGGCTCGCGGAGGAGGTCCCAGCGCTCGTCGAGCAGGCCGGTCAGGGCCGAACCGGTGAGCAGGTAGCCGTTGGCGTCGCGGCGTACGGCGCCGGCCAGCCACTCGGTGTGCGGGGGCGCCCCGCTGAAGCTGAACATCGACGACGCCGTGACCGTCTCCGCGGCATCGGTCCGGTTGTCGCGCAACAGAATCTGCTCCAGGTGCGAGGAGCCCGACACGGCGGCGACCTCCGTGTTCAGGTGCGTGTCGATGTTCGGTGTCGCCTCGATCTCGCCGACCAGGTAGCGCGACATCCGGCCGGCCAGTGACGGCCCGCGCACAACCAGCAGGACCTGCCCGGCGTGTGGGCGAAGTGCAGCGCCGCATGGCCCGCCGAGTTCGCGCCGCCGACGATCACCACCTGCTGGCCCGAGTACAGCGTGGCCTCGGACCGCCCGCCGCCGCCGACCACGAGCCGGCGATGCGACAAACCCGTTGCCAGCAACAGGCTCCCTGCCTCGATCTCGCGTCCGTCGGACGGTCCGACCAGGTACGCCCGGCCGGCCCGGCGCAACGACACCGCCCGGACCGGCATGAGCAGTTCGGTGCCGAACCGGCGGGCCTGCGTCACCGCGCGGCGGGTCAGCTCGGCCCCCTCACCCCGGCGGGAAGCCGAGGTAGTTCTCGATCCGGCTGCACGAGCCGGCGGCCGTCCGGGAGCTCCACCGCCGCCACCTCGCGGGTGTCCGGGGCCTCGGCCGCGACGTCGACGAAGGGGAACGGTTGCAGCAGGCGGGTGAGGAAGTCGCGGAGCTGGTGCGTCGCGGGGGAGAACCGGTGGCCGATGATGCGGATGCTCTTGTACGGCGGCTCGTAGGTCGACTGCCACTCCGCCAGCTGGTCGTCCAGCATGGGGTACAGGCGCTCGGTCGGCGGCTCCCACGGTTTGACGAGGTAGTGGTGCAGCTTCACCTGGTTGATGGCGTCGATGGCGGCCTCGGTGTTGGCGTAGCCGGTGAGCAGGACCCGCCGGGCCGACGGGAACCGGGCCTGGGACTTGCCTAGGAACTCGATCCCGGTTATGCCCGGCATGCGCGGTGCACGGATAGCGGTGTCGCCTTCAGGGATCGAGACACCGATAAAGAGCTTGCGGCAGCTGCCTGGTTGGCGATCTGGGTCTGGGAGCACGATGACCCGCAGGCTGCGGCCGACCGCATTCGCCGGCTGATGGTTGAGTGCGGCAGTCGACGCCGAGCGAAGCATGCGCGTAACCGGGTGGGATACACGAACCCCACGCCCGCGACCAGCAAGTCAGTGAAGCAAGATCAACTGAGCGAAGAAAACCGCTGGTCAGAGAGTTGATGATGTGTCCGAGGCCGGTCGTGCACACTATTCACCCGCCGGCGGGTCGGCTGAACAACAGATGGCAACGAGCGGATGCGATATCTGCCGAAGTCCTGGACAAGCGACCGGCAACAGTGTCGGGAAGTCGTGACCCGATGAGGTGGAGTTCGCCACGAAGACCTTCCTGGCCCAGGACATGCTCGCTTGAGCGCTGGATACCGATGTTCCGACGACTTGGGCGACCGCTCATGGGGTGTACGGCAAGGACTGCAAGTCCCGCACCTGGCTGGAAACGCGATGCATCTGCTACGGCGTTGCGTTGGTCTGCAACCAGACCATCCCGACCATGACCGGCATGTCGCGGGCTGTTGTCCTGGCAGCACACGCCCACGTCGAGTGCGGTCGTGACCTCCCTGTACGGCGTCTATAGCAGTGCTGTGAAGGGGTTTACATTGCGGCGCATGTAACAGTATCGGCTTCTTGGCCGACTCAGCATCAGGGTCTGGACTCAGGACCATCTAGTTGAGACATGACAGAGGTAGTGGACTAAATGCAAATAACGAGTTCTGAAATGCAATGTGCTGACACGCCGCTGATGATATTTCTCGCGGAGCCGATGGAAGACGACACGGCGCCGGCGCGGCTCGGTGCTATGACTAAATACAAGACCTTTACGGGTGAGGAGACTAACGGTCAGAAGCATTGGAACTATGACTTTCACGACGATGATGACTAGCGCGCGAGCTCACTGCTGAAAACCTCAATATTAGCATATGTCTACCCAAGATTTGCGGCTCGCCATCATCTCAAGCGAGACTAACGACGTTCTCAGCCCAGTCTATTTTGGGCTGGAGAAAAAGGGTTTTTCCGTTTCGGTTATTGATCCATCGGAACCGGGTCGCCATAAGGTGAGTATCTCGTCTGTCGACGGTGTTGCCTCTATAGTTGACGAGGGCGGCAGGAGGGTGGATATCAACAGTCATACGAGGGTCTGGCTAAGACGCCCGCGAATGCCGTCTCTATCATCCTTTCGTGCAGTGAGCGAAAGTGTCGCCGATTTCGAGTTGAAGACCTACCGGGCGGCGTGGGAGTCGTTATATTCCATTAAAGCTGCATGGATGAATCCCTACTCTTCAAGCAGACCTCTTGAGCGTGACAAGCTGCTTCAAGCTCGGATTGCTGGTGACGCGGGTTTGTTGACTGTTCCTACGATATTCACCAATAACCCTGAGGAATACTCGCTCTTTGTCGCGTCGCTCCAGGGAGACGATGTTGCCGTCAAGGCTCCGATCTCTTGGCATAGCGATGTCGTCGGCTCGGAAACGCCCTACGGTACCTATACTCGACGCCTGGCCCAGGCGGATGCTCTTCGGCTGTCTTCTCGCGTGGCGCGCTCTCCGGTGCTCGTGCAGCCGTATGTGGAGAAGTCCTATGAGCTGCGTATCACGGTTGTTGGTGAACGGATCTTCGCCTGTCGAATAGATTCGCAGAAGAGTCCGAGAGCTAAAGTTGACTGGCGTCATTACGATACTGCTTCGGTGCCGCATGATGCTGTTCAAATTGATACAGGCGTTGAGAGGGCACTCTTTGAGTTTATGCATCGGGCTGGTTTAGTCTTTGCCGCGATAGACATGATAGTTGAACCGAATGGAGATCACCGATTTCTTGAGGCGAACCCCTCCGGGCAATTCTCCTGGATCGAAGCACTTACAGGATTAACGATCACTGCGGGAATTGTAGATTGGCTAAGTGGTGCATGAACCATATCATATAGGTAGGAATCTAGAGCGAATCTGTTGTATGGTGAGCTCGCGGCTGCGTTCGCTGATGTGGCCAGTTCGCGTCGCGGCGAGTCCTCCTGGGGGAAGCGGGAACATGGTTGGCCCCATCCCTGATTGAATTGGCGTTGGGCGGTGTCGGTGAGGTTGTGTCGCAACGTCGCGTCGTAGAGTGCGTCGGCGAGTTCGGGGCCGAGGCGCAGTGGCGAGCAAGATTTGGATCGCCACGATGCCCGCTGCTCGGATGAGCTCGGCGGCTCACCTGAACGGCAGGTCAGCGCCGGGTGTTGAGTCAGGCTGGCGACCGGTCTACGTGGGCGCTAGCAGGTTCGGCCAAGGCGTCCGCGCCCAACGGCGACGCGTAGAGCAGAATCCGGGTCGATCCCGCATGCGGGCCGAGGGTTGCTATTCGATGGCGTACCCCTGTAAGGCAGTTGCAGGCGAAATGCCCACCTCGTCGACGCGTTCGGCTGTCGTGGCGATCTGGCTGGCCGAAGGGATCGCCTTGATCGTGTTCGCCTGCGCCGATGTCGACGATCACGCGACGGGTGCCGTATAGGAGGTTGGTCGTGTATTCGTGCCGCGATGCGGATTCCGCATAGGTCGGCGTCGGGACAGCTCACGACGTCGTTGACATCGGTCTCGGCTTGGTTGCTCAAGCTAAGAAACCGGGGTCGGCGGCTGCCCGTAGCACCAGATCACTGCGGTGTCTGCCTGCCGATTTCGATGACGACCAGCACGCGCGTACCTGGGACGCCGCTAAAGGACGAATCCGTCACGTCACAGGGTGATGCCCGAGAAGAAGCCGAGGGTTGGGTCGGCAAACGTGCCGACGACGAGGCCGCGGTCGAGGAAGCGGTTGAATTCCTCACAGCTGGTCTCGGGCAGGTGGGCGCAGCCGTGACAGGCTGCCATGTTGCATGAGTCCGGGCCTTGCCCCTTTTGCCCGGCATCCATGCACACTGGATCAGTCGAGCACCACCGTGCGTCGCGCAAGGCGGCGGCGAACACCGAACGGAGGCGCTCGGTTCGAGCCATGCGGACGAGGCCGCCCATGGTGCCTTCTGAGTCGCCTGCGGCTGTGTAGATCAGGAGGCCGGCCATGTCTCGGCCGCCCTGGCGTGACACGTAGAGCCGTTCGCGGAGCGAGGCCGAGCTGTACCCACAAGCGAAGACGAGTTCGTTGATGAGCAGGTGGGCGAGCGTGTGCATCATGATGAATCGTGGGCTCAGGTCGCGGGCTCGGGCGCCGCGATCGATCATGACCTGGCCGTAGCGGGTGCCGATCTTGTCCGCCCGATCCTGAATATCGCCTCGGGCTTCCCATCGCGCCAGCTGTTTGGGGTCGATCTCGATGTAGATGCCTTCGCCCTTGACAACGTAGGCGGGGAGCCAGTCCTTGTCCGGAGCCAGCCCTTTCCGGCGAAGCATTGCCTTGCCGACCGGCAGCTTTAGCTCGCCGTCCTGCCCGCGGGTGAAGCCACGAAGTGCCCGCGTCTCTACCAGGACGTTGACGCTCCGGACGCGACCGATGTGCGATGTGAGGTCAGGGTGAACTTCAGGGTCAGTCGCGCGGAGCGCGTCGTCGTCTGGCGTTTCGCGAATCTTCTTGAATTCCGGGTACCGCCAGAGGCCTTCAACTTCGAGGTCATCGAGGTCGGTCTCGTCGATTGCCGCTGGAGGCTCGGCGCCGATGCCGTGTAGGTCGCGGTAGGCCGCGACTAGTTCCTCATCGGAGTGGTCGGCGAACAGCTCGGCCGGGAGAGCATCGCGGATCTGCGCAGCCGTAGCTGCAGCGCCGGCGAAGGAGAACAGCAGGCTCAGGACCGGGCCAACATCGGCACGACGCAGCAGGTCTCGCATTGCTGCGCTGACCAAGCCTTCTTGTTGCGGCAGATAGATCGAAGACTCGACTTTGGGGAAGTAGACGTTGCCGGCCGCGCGGAGCGCCGCGCGCACTGCCTTGTCACACGGGCCGTCGACCTGATGCAGCCACGGCCTGGCGCCGGTGCAGTAGTAGGGGTCGCCACCGCTGCCTGCCAGGTCTTCGGTCAGGACGGTCCGCTCCGCACCATCCCTACCCCGGGGTCGAACGGTCGTGATGCCCTGGAGAGATCGCGACGCACCACAGCCGAGCCTCTCGTCGCGCTTGCCTTGCGCGTCGTAGCCGCAGCGGACGACCTGGCCTTCGAGGCCGCCTCCACCGATTGAGAACAGCCGGAGCACACCGCGACAACGTGGGTTGTGGCTGCGGTGGACCCACTCGGCGAAGGGGAAGTCGTCGAGGTGCCCATCGGTGCAGATGGTGACGAAGGGCACCTGCGACATGCGAGGTCCCTTGCGCTTGCGACCCTCGTGCGCTGGATCGTCACAGCGCACGACGTCCTGGAAACTCAGCGGTTTGTGCGCCAAGCGCTTGCAATACATGCAGAATGACCAGCATGGGAATCGGAGCACTGGCACCGTGAGCCGGACGTTCCGGGGGTCTGAACCTGCTTGGGTCCGATAGTCCGGCGGCAGGCGGAACTCCTTGACCTTCAGGCGGGACTCAAGACGCCAGTCATGAACGATGAAGTCCTCAGGTGCGAAAGTCGGGTCGCTTTTTGGGAACCAGTGATCCAGCCCCGCGGTGATCACGGATGTGCCGTCGACGAGCACGCTCATGGCGCCGACGCCGAATGGCGTCACGAGCTGCGCCCGCCGCATGTTGCCAGTACTCATAGGTCCCCCTCCTCGGGTCCAGCGTCCTCAATGAGGTAGGCCTGCGACACCTTCAGCCGACACTCGGCATCGACGCTGCGCATGCTGAGCGGCGTCTCCCACACCAGCGCCTTGTTATCTGGATCAGCCAGCGAACCGGCAGGAAGAAGGATGCCTTCCTTCGGATCGCCGTCGAAGTACGTGCTGGCGGCCCACACTGTCCGTTCGCCCGTGTCCCATTGCCGCGACCGCGCTCGAACCCAGTGGTCGAAGATCGTGAGTTCTTCGGGGTCTGCGAGTTCGGCTCGTGTTCGGATCAGCTCGATCGCTGCGTCGAAGTCGTCCTTCGGGAAGGGATTTGGTTCGAGTGCCGGCTGGAGCTGGCGCATCCGAGCGATGGCCGAGGCGTGCAACGCGCGCTTCAAGACGGGCTCGGCGAAAGGTGTCACCGACGTTGGTTCGACCTGCGCGTAGAGCTGCTGGTGATAGGTGCGGAAGCGCTCGTAGTGGGAGCGGTCTCGGGGCTTGGTGGCGCCGTAGATCGTGATGACCAGGCCCGGCACTGTGGCCTTGCGGCCGACGCGACCACTTACCTGGATGTACTGCGCTGTGGTCTTGGGCTGGCCAACGATTGTCATAAGACCAAGCCGGTCGATGTCGACGCCGACCTCGATGATGTTCGAGGCAAGGCAGATGTCGACGCAATCATCCGATGGCAGCGAAGTTTCGAGCTGCTGGATGGCCTTTGGAATCTCGTCACTCCGGCGACGTGACGTTAGCTCCATCGTATTGCGTGGCCACCGTGGGGTGATGCCGTCGCGGCGCTTCAAACCGACCAGGTAGTCGGGCACGTCCGATTCCAGAAGCGAGACGGTGTTGCCGAGCTCGCGCAGGCTGTTGAGGAAGTTCAGGTTGGTCCAGTAGCCATCCCGGAACTCCTCCGGGATCGATGTCCCTGCCTGGAGCGTGGCGGCGGCGACGCGGGTTTGAACCGTCTGCGTTGATCCATCTGACGCCCACATGATCCCGAGGTAGCGCCGCCCGGGGGCACGCTCGCCGTCGACGGTGGCTGGCTCTGCGAAGAAAGAGTGCCCCTCCTCGATGCCGTGGGGCGGGAAGAGCGCTACCTTCTTGCGGCCGAACAGACCCTTGATCTGATCTTCGTACCTTCGAACGGTGGCCGTCGACGCGATGATCTTGGCGGGCACCGGGTCGTCGCCGCGACGGTCGGTCGCCAGGTCGTCGATGACCGGTTCGTAGAGGCCGACCATGGAGCCGAGCGGTCCCGAAATCAGGTGCAGCTCGTCTTGAATGATCAGGCTGGGCGGCGAGACGACGCGCTCGCCGTCGTCACCGAGCCCAAACAGGCTCCGAGCCTGCGGCCGCCAGGTCATCGTCGCGAACTTGTCGACCGTGCCGATCACGATCGAGGGACGCGACTCGTAGATGTCCTCGTCGATGACGTGGACCGGAAGTCCGCGCCGACCGCCGTACCGGCATTCGTCGTCGACGCAGCGCAATACGACCTTGGGGTCGGCCAGTACGTAGCCGATTGTGTCTTGGCCGTTCTTGTTCCGAATCGGTCCCATCTTGGTACCGCACCACGGGCACTTGAGAAGCAGGAACTTGTTGGAGGCCGTGTAGTTGGACTGCAACTCCCGGAGGCTCTTCTTTGCGTCCTTCCAAGTGTTGGGTGTCGATGAACCGCCCAGCCAGACGCCGATGCCGAAGGGCGCCGTCCCGAGCTCGTCTTCATTCTTCGATCGAATATCTTCGAGGACGCAGATGAGGGAGGACGCTCGGAGGAATTGCTGTGCAGTCAGAAGCCGCAGCGTGTACCGCATCAGGATGTCCGTACCGGCGTCGTCCTTGTTGCGCAAGCGACGCGCGAGGAGCGAAATGGCCGCCGCGCCAAGGTAGGCCTCGGTCTTGCCGCCACCCGTCGGGAAGAAGATCAAGTCGACGAGTGGCCGCCGCTCGTGTTTTGGGTTGACCAGCTCGGGCAGACTCGCGAGGACGAACGCGATCTGGAACGCACGCCACATGCCGTCGCGCTCGCCCGGCTTAGCGTCTGGGTGGGCGCCTTCTGGCCGGTAGATACCGTCACGGTTACGGATGACATCGCGGGGCTTCAGTCGCGAGCGGACCTGCTGGAACAGCATCGCGTAGTTGGCGAGCTGGAAGGCCCGAGCGGTGAGCGGATCCGTCTGAGCGAGCCGCCAGCCTTCCGCCATGCGCGCGAGCTGGTCTCTGCATAGGTCGAGGTGACGGATGGCCGTGTCGCGGAACGCCTGCGTCTCCAGGCCGGGAACCAGTGCGTGGCGTTCTTCGATCCACCTGCTGTAGAGGCGCAGTACCGTCTCAACCTGCGCGCGTCCCTCGGGGGTGTTGTCAGCCAGCGCCGCCATGCTGACGCTCACCGGCGTCCTCGTGCCATCAGGGTGCTTCTCGACGACATCGGGGGTGAGGCTCTCCACCTCATACGTCGGCACCGGGTCAGCCTTGACCCAAGCAACGCCGTCCGAACCGCCCCAGGTTGCTGCGCAGCCATGCCCGATCGCGTACGTCCGGCGGTTTCGGTACAGCAACGCGATGGACCGCTCCTCATCGTCGCTATCTGGCTGATCCACGTCCGGATACGGCTCGATGGCGACGCCATTCGTCGCAGTCACCATGAAGTCGAGCTGGAAGAAGGCACTGGCCGCGCCGGTCTCTGGCGCCTCGTTCACAACGGCGACAGTGACGAGTCGCAGGTCCTCGCTTGTCTCGCGCGGCACCATTCGGCTGAAGACCCGCACCGCCGGTGTCCGCGTTGGCGGCAGCTTGCTGTTGAGGGCGACGGCCTTGGCTGGGACCACCTTCAACTGATTCAGGTCGCGCAGCACGGTATCGCCAGGTATCTCCCCGATGAGCTCAAACGGCCGCCGTACCCACCAATCGCGCGGCGTGGCGACCGCGGGAATGGTCACGCGAACACGATCGTAATACGCTCCGGCGACGCTGACACTCAAGGCGCCGCCGACGGGTACCCGCACTTTGAACGAGATCGCCATCGCCGCCGGCCTGCGGCGGTTGGCGTCTGATAGGTCAAAGTCGTCCGAGTCAGCCTCGTCGTGACGTAGCCTTCCCTCAACGGTAACGGGCGGCTGATCGGCGTCCGGGTTGTCTTCATTTTCGGCGAGACCGGGGATCACCACGGGTTCTTCGTCTGCGATCGCGGTGCCCGCCGTGCTCGCACCACCGAACAGAACGCCGATCCCGTAGCGACGAATCGGGTCTGACCGGGTCAGCACCTCCTCGAGTGTGTCCCGGTCGTGGAACTGGCCGTCGGCGTCCTCCTTCTTGTCGAAGCTGTAGGTCGGACCCGAGCAGTCGATCGGCTTACCCATCGGCGCCTCGCCTTGCGGCGGACCGAAGACCTCGCGTCGTACCGCGGCCTGGACGATGTCGCGTGCTTCCACCCCAGTCACAGCGTTCCTTCCAGCCCGGCTCGGAGGGTTCCCTCTTCGATAACGCCCCACAGGCGGTCGGTCGCTCTCGTCAGCCCCACGTACATGACTGAGTCGAAGTTGGGGACGACGGTCCGATCAAGATCGGTCACGACAACGGCCGGTGCTTCCAATCCCTTGAATGCTTGGATCGTCGAGAACTGAAGCTCTCCGCGCTTGCGCGGGCGTCCGTCAGCTGGCCGGAGCACCTGGCGCAACCAACCATCTGTTGTCGATGCAGCGACAGAGCCTTCGGCGAGCGGGCTGAGCACAACGATCTCGTGCAGCTCGTAGTTCTCGTCGCGCAGCGTGTGGATCGCATCGAGCAGCTTGGGCGTTTGGTCTGCTCCCGCTCGGTAGGTCCGCCATTCCGGATTGGTGCCGTCATCGGCTCGACGGAATCGTTCGTAACCCGGTTTGAGACCGCTGAACCGGTTGACGATGTATCCGATCCTGGGCAGGTTCCGGCAGTTGTAGCCGAGCCTGCTGCTCGTCAGGCGGGGGACCCGGTCGCGGAGCAATTGACGCCCGTCTGCACCTTCGTAAATGGCTTGTCGCTCGAAGTCGCCGAACAGCAGCAGTCTGCCCCGTTCCAGTCCTCCTTTAAGCATCAGGTCCAGCACATCGAGATAGCCCTCGCATGCGACGTCCTGGATCTCGTCGACCACCAGAAAATCTGCCGCTGCTTGATCGCCGGCTTCGGCGATTGCCTCCACGGCCAGGCTGGGGAGCTCCTCGGTCCAGAAGTCCGTGTCCACTCCAGCCGGTGCGCTGATCCCGGCCACGCGGAGCATCTGCTGGTGGAGGGTGCCCACAACGAGGCGCTCGTTGCCAGGCATGTCGGCTGCAAGCCGCTGCCCGAGGAAGCGGTTGAAGCAGATCAACCTTCCGCTGTAGCCCATCTCGATCTCGCGCCGGGCCGCTTCCATGGCGAGCAGCGTTTTCCCGGATCCTGCCGGCCCCGTGAAGAGCACCGCTCGGTTATCGGCCATCGCGTCAAGTGCGTCGAACTGCTCGGCGATGAAGTGGACGAGCTGGTCCTCGCGTGCGCGCCGCAGATCACCGGCGACGACGCCGAACTCAAACGTCGGACGCAGCGCCGCGCAGATACGCTGCGCAGTTGCCGCGTCAGGCCGCCCGCCACCAGACACGAAGCCAGAAACCGTGGCCTCAAGGTGGGCTCGGCCTGCGGCAAGCGTCCGGAGTACTGCCGCCTTGACACCGGTCCGGAGGTCTTGAGAGTCGAGGACTTCCCACACGTGCCATTCAGGCGAGCTGCCCAGGGAGGCCCGGGCGCGGACCGCAGTGAACCAGGCCGCACTGACGACCGGCAGCGAGCTCACATCGATCTGCTTGCGCTGCAGAAAGTTGCGGAGGCTGAACTTCGCATCACTCGCCTGCCGGAACGGGCCGCGCATCGTCGGTTTGTCTCGTCCCAGGTGCCAAACCCCGTCGCGGTACTCCACGGTCAGGTGCGACTTGACCTCGATAACAAGCACGCCCTGCTCCGGCACGACGACGACGAAGTCGGCCTCGCCTTGCGGATTCTTGATGTGGTCCGCGATGCCCACCGAGTGGAGAACCGTCCAGCCGTCGGTCCCCTCACACCCGGCGAGCGCAGAGTAGAGGGCCTTCTCGCCGGGGGGTGACGATTCCGGGAAGTAGGCCGGGATCATTCGAGCCACAACGCACCGCCGTCCCGGAACGGCACGCGTGCCTTCTGGCGGGCAACAATCTCCGTATAGGGAGAGATCGCGAGCACGCGGGCGACGACCATCCCGCGGAAGCCCTCCCGCTCCAGGTCGAGCCGCAAGTGACCGTCCGCCTCCAGCGCCGCCAGGTCGGCCTTGGCGGCGGCCGTCTCAAGTTCCTCGCGCAGCGCTGCGCTGGCCCGGTGCAAGGCCCGCCGGAGCCGCACCGCATTTCCGTGCGATGGCTCGGGTTGCAGGTCGAGCCAGCCAAGCAATAGCGTCAGGTCGTGATCATTCTTTGGGCAGATCAACGTCGGCTCGGTCCAGGCTGGCGCTCGGTGAGCTGACTTAACGCCGAGGGCACGGAGCTGGCTCACCACCTCGCTGCGTCCGCGCGCTTGGATGCGGGCCGCGAGTCCGTCCTTCCACGCGGCCTGCGTCGCAGCGGTGCTCGCGGCACGCTTGCCGATCAGCGCCAACGCCGCGTCGTGCATCGCGTGGCGCTCAGTGGCGCCGACGCGGAGGACGAGGTACGTGCCCGGCATCACGCGATCGACCGGCGTGTATGTGACACGCTCTCCGGTCGGCTGGCGCGGATCCAGTGTGCGGATGCGCTCGCCGTCATCGAGCCAGATCGCGTATCCACCGCCGAGGAGGATCTTGCTCGCTTCGACTTCATCGTTGGATGGCTCGCGGGTAGGCGCCTCTGGACGGTCCCAGTTCGGTTCGGGGGCGTAGACGTCCTCGTGCAGGTCAGCCTCGGCGACCGACGTGACAGGCTCGGTCATGTCACCGATGGGGGAGATATGGGACTGGACCCGAAGCGCGCCTTCGGCATAGACAGCCAGCCGCGAGACTGGGAGCGCGCGGTCACGGAACCAGGCTGGCGCCACGAATGAGACTTGCCCGGTGGGCGGGGCGGTCACGAGCGTCGACGGAAAGAACCGCGGCGGTCCGACGACGTATGCCTGCTCAATGTCGGCACTTCCAAGACCCAAGTCCCCGAAAGTGAACACGGACACGCCGTGTTCACGCAGCCATGGTCGCATGCCCGCTTGGGCGGCGCGGCTGCCGGCGATGACGATGCAGCCCGCGGCGCCGACCTCCTCGATCGACTCCAACAAGAGCGCCCCGGCTGGCGAGTCAGCACCCAGCACCCAGTGAGCCGCCGCTATCACCTGATCAAGCAGCCGTTCATCAGAAACGGTGCGCCGGAGGTGGCCAGCTTCCCGAATCGTCCCGTCCGCCGCCTCGCGCGCCGCATCGTTCAGAGCACCGGGCTGAATCTGCGTCAGGCGCCGCCAGCGTAGCGCGTTGACGGCACGAAAAAGGCCGCCCCATACATCGGCGCCGTTCTCCTGCATCAGGAAGGCAACCCGGTGCACAGCCTGATTCAGCTCAGCTCCTGCGGGGTCACCTACGGAAAGGATTTCGACGCCGTGGTGTCGAGCCATTGCTGCCGCTTCATAACGAAGCATGACATCGCGGATGCGGCTCATAGGGCCACCGTGAATGCGAGGGCCTCGACCCCCGCAGGTGGTCGCCAGCCGTATTCCTCGCGGAGAGAAATTGGTCGGCTGTTCGCGCTACGCGCCTGCATCACAACCTCGGCCGCAGACTCATCGGCGACCGACCTGTCGATCACGCACACCACAACCGGCGCCTCGATGTTGTCGAGGTACTTAATGGCACCGTATCCATCCAAGATCACCCCGCGGTAGTACCTCGGAATCGGCAGCTCGTCGGCCAGCTTGGAGGCCGAGTAGATCCTGGTCGACCACGTCGCCGCCTGACGCCCTTCCGGCAACACGTAGTTCGCAAGGGGGACAGCGGTGGCTGTCGCCGGGCGTGGACTCCCGACATATGCGGCCAGGTCTTCGCGCAGCCACGACGCGGTGCCGACCAGTGCGAGGTCAGCGGCTGGCTCAGCAATCCGCGCGAGCCAGGTAGATGCAACGGCTGGCTCGCGTCCCAGAAAACCAGGTTGGGGCAGGTCGCTCGCGACAGCCTCGATGGGGTCGCGCAGGACCGTGGCCACCTTGTACCGCTCGACTGGCACCGTCTTTCCTGCGACGAACACTCGTGGGTCAGGGCGTTCCTCATCGAGCCAGCCGAACGGGCCTGCAGCCACGAACCTCTCGGTGACGACTCGCAGGGGCGTTCCCGCCGTAACCCTGCGGAAGACGTCGATCGGCGCCTCCGCCGTCGGCGCGGGAGCCGCCAGTGCCCATCCAGACGCCACGAGCGCAGCAGCGTAGTCCCGACATGGTACAGAAATGGCGATGACTAGCTGCCTGCCACCAAGATCCCGCAGCCGCCCGCAGGCCACCTTCCCGAGCTGGACGAGCGGCTCCGCCCAAGCCGCCGGCTCAATGGCTGCGCCTGCCTCGTCGGCGAGGCCGATCACGGTGCGCGAACCCGCGTCCTCCCTGCGCATGCCGCGTACTCCTCCCATGGGGTGTGGTCTCGGCCACTCCGAAGGGATAATAAGGCGGGGGCTGACGGAAATCGATCGCCTCGCCGGATGCGGTCATCGCGACCAAGTCACGGACCCTGAGACCCGCCCTGACTGCCTCGGACACGCCGGGTGACATCCAGCTGTGCCGCTGCGGTCGCCACCGCGGCCTCGCCGATGATCCGGTCGGAATCCCGCCGGAACAGCTCACTCACGCGGGATGTGCCCCAGCCGAACGCAAACACGGTGTCTACGTCGCCCTCCGGCACGTGCAGCAGGGTGTTCTGCGGGAGCGGGGCGTCGCGGTGGTTTCATCCGGTCGCCTTCCTCCGGGAGGCCGAGAGCGTCCGCTTGGCATCCCGATTCACGCCGGAGTTGAGAGCTCGGTGATCCGCCGCTGTTCCGCGTCGTGGCGGCCGTCAGCGGCGGTCTGTTTGGCGACCTGATTGGCCTGTTCAGTAGCCCAGACTGTCAACAACCTCAATCAGTTTTAGAGACTAGCTTGAGTTTTAACGTCTGGGTGGTTGACGGGTGACCCTGTTGATCATGAGTGAAGCCCTTGGTTGATCATTCCTCTTGCGACAGAGGGAAGATCGAGCCAAGGGCTTCAGTTGATCAGTGTGCACCACGCCGGTGGTCCCGGTATGTCCGGGGAGTTGTCGGTGTTGCGGCAGGAGTTCTATCGGTGCCTGCCCCGGCGGGCGGATGCGTTGTTCGAGCTCACCGATGCGGTGTTATGCGCTGAGGGGCCGGTGCGGTCGGTCGCGGAGCTGTCGTTGGTCGGTGAGCATCGCCGCGGCCATGGCAGCGGCTACGCCGCACTGGCTCGCGGGTCGGTGGATGCCGACAGGCTGCGCACCGCGCTTGCGTCGGTGTCGCTTCCCCGGGCCGCGGATGGGCGGCTGGTGCTGGCTGTGGATGTGACCTGCTGGCTGCGCCCGGAAGCGCATACCTGTTCGCAGCGGATCTTGTGTCACACCTACGGCCGCGGCAAAGACCAGCACATCATGGTGCCCGGCTGGCCCTACTCGGTCGTGGTCGCGTTGGAGACCGGCCGTGGTTCGTGGACCGCGCCGCTGGACGTCGTCCGGCTCGCACCCGGAGACAACGCCGCGAGCGTGACCGCCCGGCAGATCCGCGGGGTGGTGGGCCGGCTGATCGCTGCCGGGCACTGGTCATCAGGCGATCCGGACATTCTGCTGGTCGCCGACGCCGGCTATGACGGCCCGCGTTTGGCGCACGTGCTGGGTGACCTGCCGATCACGGTGCTGGTGCGGATGCGCTCGGATCGGGTCCTGCACCGCCCGGTCCGGCCCCAACCGCCCGCCATGCCGCGAACGAGGGGCAGGCCCCGACGTCACGGCGGCGAGTTCGTCTTCGGTGACCCGGATACCTGGGGCGAGCCGGATGTTCTCACCGAGACTACGACCCGGCTCTATGGTCCTGCGCTGATCCGGGCCTGGGACCGGCTGCACCCACGGCTGACCCACCGCATCGCCTGGGCCGGTCACGATGGCGCGCTACCCATCATCGAGGGAACCGTGATCCGGTTGCAGGTCGAGCGGTTGCCTTCCGGCGCGATCCCGAAACCCATGTGGCTCTGGCACTCGGGCACCAGCCTCACCCCGGCTGAGGTGGATCTGGCCTGGCAGGCGTTCCTGCGCTGCTTCGACATCGAAGACACCTTCCGCATGCTCAAACAAACCCTCGGCTGGACCACCCCGAAACTTCGCTCACCCCAGGCGGCAGACCGCTGGACCTGGCTGTTGATCACCGCCTACACCCAACTCCGCCTCGCCCGCGATCACACCGCGGACCTCCGCCGGCCCTGGGAGAAACCCCAGGCCGCCCAGCGACTCACCCCAGCCAGAGTCCGCCGAGGATTTCGGAACCTACCTCCACAACTCGCCTGCCCCGCCCGTGTCCCGAAATCCTCCCGACCCGGCCCCGGACGCCCAGCTGGACAACCCAACCACCAACCCGCACCACGCCACGACGTCCACACCATCACCAGCCCAAACGCCCAAAAGCTCAAGCGCGGCAACAAGACCAAGCCCAACAACCCACGACCCCGCCCAGTTTTGAGCAGCTCGATCCGGTCTCCAGGGTTAGTGACGTCTACCAGGATCAGGAGCAAGCCGGCCGCAGTCATGGTGCAGAGCATGACGGGCACCAATCTTTTCGTCGTGGCTCGCTCGCGACGACGAACCGCGGCGCGGAGGCGATCGTGGCTGCTGCGGATGTGAGTGGACATCAGCAACATGCTGGCTGAGCCGTTCGACGTGGAAGAACCGGCGTTGCAGCGGGTAGCAGCGTCAACGCGCTGGCACCTGCTGCTATCCCAAGTTCGTCGAAGTATCCCTAGTGCTCTGTCCATGAACGTTGGCCGGTTTGGTGACACGCCGGTCAGCGTTCGGGGTGGGTGATCGACTGGCGGTCAGGCTGGGTGGATGGC
>NZ_SNXZ01000011.1 GCF_004362825.1 Labedaea rhizosphaerae | reverse complement strand
GGGCTACCGACTCGGGCCGTCACCCCGGCTTCCGCCTAGTTCCTACCACAAGCCCCATCCAAGGGCCCGCACGGAAGAGGGTGCACTAGTGACCGACCTGACCGACCTGCCCGACCTCGCCGTCCGCACCCACGGCGGCACCGTGATGGCGGCGAGCGACGAGTTCTTCGCCGACAAGGAGAACCTGATCAAGCCGGAGCCGCCGACGTTCCAGCCGCACACGTTCACCCCCAAGGGCCAGCAGTACGACGGCTGGGAAACGCGTCGCCGCTTCGGCCGCGGCGAGGGCAACGACTGGGTGGTGATCCGGCTCGGCGCGCCCGGCATCGTGCGGGCGATCGATGTGGACACGGCGTTCTTCCTGGGCAACTACCCGCAGGCGTGCCGCATCGAGGCGACCGGCGCCGAGGGCTACCCGGCCGTCGACGACCTGACCGACTGGTTCGAACTCGTTCCCACCAGCCCGTTGGCCGGCGGCACCCACAACGTGTTCACAGTGGACTGCCCCGTGCGGGTCACGCACCTGCGCCTGCACATCCTGCCCGACGGCGGCGTGGCCCGGCTGCGGGTCCACGGCGAGGTCGTGCCCGACCCGCGCCTGCTCACCCGGGTCCCGTTCGACCTGGTGGCCACGCTGAACGGCGGCCGGGTCACCGACTGCAGCGACAGCTTCTTCTCCCCGCCGTCGAACATGCTCCAGCCCGGCGAGTCCCGCTTCATGGCCGACGGCTGGGAAACCGCCCGCCGCCGCGACGACGGCCACGACTGGGCCGTGGTCGCCCTGGCGTGTCCCGCCACCGCCCTGATCGCCGAGCTCAGCACGACGCACTACCGCGGCAACTTCCCCGACCGCGTGTCGCTGTCCGGTTCGTCCGGCGGTTCGGAGTGGTTCCCGCTGCTGCCGCAGACGCGGCTGCAGGCGGACACGACCCACCGCTTCCGGCTGGACGGCGACCGCCCGATCACCCACGTCCGCATCGACAGCCACCCGGACGGGGGCATCGGCCGCTTCCGGTTGTACGGAACGCCGACCGAGCAGGCCGTGCACGGATTGGTCGAGCGCTGGCTCAACGCACTGCCGGAGTCGCAGGCGGTGGCGGTGCTCGCCGCAGCCGGGCTGGCGCCGGTGCCGCGCCCGGTCGCCGACGTGACGGACCTGGTGAAGCCCTTGCTCGCCTGAGCCGGAATTGTCGGACCCTCGGGGCATGATGCGCCCATGGCCTACGACCAGGACCTCGCCAACCGGCTGCGCGAAGCGCCGGCGCGGAGCCTGGCCTATGTTCGGACCATCCCGGCGAAGCGAGCGTGATCCACCCATGAGCTACGACGAGGACCTGGCCAACCGGCTCCGCGAGGCGCTGGCCGCCGAGCAGGGCATCACCGAGCAGCGGATGTTCGGTGGCCTCGCCTTCCTGGTCAACGGCAACATGTCCGTCAGCGCCAGCCGCTCCGGCGGGCTGCTGGTGCGCGTGGACCCGAAGGAGGCCGACAAGCTGGTCGGCGCCGACGTCGAGCCCATGGTCATGGGCGGCAGGCAGATGACCGGGTGGTTGCACGTGGCACCCCAGGCGGTCACCACCAAACGCCAGCTGACCCCGTGGGTCCGCCGCAGCGTCGGCTACGCGCGCTCGTTACCAGCCAAAAAACGGTGATCAACGGGATAGCTTGTACGCATGTCGCTGCGGGACATCGGTTTCGATGACCTCGAGGAGCGGGTCTACCGGGCGTTGCTCGCCGACCCGGAGCGCGACCTGTCCGCGTTGGCCGCGGTCGTCGGCACCGGCGCGGACCAGGTGCGCACCGCGCTCAAGGGGCTGGTCGAGCTGGAGGTCGCCCGCCCGGACCAGCCGACACCGTCCTCCTACGGGCTGATCTCGCCCGCTGCCGCGCTGGGCCGGCTGGTCGAGCGGACCGAGGCCGCGCTGCTGCGCAAGCACCGCGAGGTTGGCGACACCCGCGCCGAGATCGCGGAGCTCGCCACCCGGGCCGCGCGGCGACCGGCCGCGTCCACCGCGGAGACCGGCATCGACCGGCTGGAAAGCGTCGACGACGTTCGGACCGCGCTGGAGGAACTGGCGTTCTTCAACCGGACCAGCGTGTTCGCCGTGCAGGCCGACGGGCCGATGCACGCCGACGCGCTGGCCGCCAGCAAACCGCTCGACCTGCGTGCCCTGCGCCGCGGCATGGACATGCGGGTGATCTACCACGAGGTCGTGCGCGAAGACCGGCTCGTGCTCGCCTACATCCGGGAGCTGACCGCGGCCGGGGCGCGATTCCGGGTGAGCGCGCAGCCCCTGGAACGCATGATCGTGATGGACGAGCAGGTCGCCGTCGTGCCGATCGACCCGAAGGACAGCGCGAAGGGCGCGCTGGTGATCCGCCAGCCGGCGTTGCTCACCAGCCTGGTCCGGCTCTTCCACAGCCTCTGGGCCGACGCCGCCGAGATCACCCTGCCCGACGAGGTCGTGCCCGCGCCGCGGACCACCACCGAACTGGACGAGCAGGACCGGCAGATCCTCACCCTGCTCGCCGAGGGCAACACCGACGACGCCATCGCCCGCGTCGTCGGCATCTCCGCCCGCCACCTGCGCCGCAAGATCCAGAGCATGATGAGCAGGCTCGGCGCCGTGAGCCGGTTCGAGGCGGGCGTCGAAGCGACCAGACGCGGGTGGATCTGACCGCGGTCACCGCTCGACATGCTCGAAAGCAGGCGCGGGTGTGCGCAACGACGGCGCCAGCCACGCCGGAACCGCCGCCACCGCCATCACCACCGCCAGCAGCCCGAACGTCGTCGCGACCCCGACGCCGTCCAGCAACGCGCCGACCGCCACGGGACCGGCCGGCGTGACGGCCATCGACACGAACCCGGCCGCGCTCTGCACCCGGCCCTGCAGTTCGGCCGGTGTCCGGATCATCACGACCGTCGCGAACACCGTGGTCGCGGTGGCCGCCACCAGGAAGCTGCACCCCACGACGACGGCCAGCGTCAAGACCGACGGCCACCAGCCGACCGCCGCCATGCCCGCCGCGCACACCAGGCACACGACCAACACCCACCCCCGCGGGTGCTCGTCGGCACGCACGCGTGGTGACAGCAGCGCGCCCACGAGGCCGCCGGCCCCGGCCAAGGCGGCGATCAGGCCACTCGACCGCCCCGACGGGTCGAGCCGGGCGGCGACGGTCACGAACCCCAGCATCGCGCCGCCGAAGACCAGGTTGAGCACCGCGCCGATGCCGAGCATCGTGCGCAGGAACGGGTGGCGCAGCAGGTATCCGAACCCGGCGGCGAACTCCTTCGGCTTCACCACGGCGACCAGCCGCGTCGTCGGTGCCGCCTTGGTGCGCAGCACGGCGAGGCACCCCACCGCGAACACCAGCCCCACGGCCTCGACGGCGAACGGCACCGCGGGCCCGATGCCGTAGAGCGCACCACCGAGCAGCGGTCCGGCCAGCCGCACGCCGGAGGTGCGGGCCTGCAGCAGGGCCGCGGCGTCCGGCAGCTGCGCGGCCGGCACCATGCGTTTGAGCAGCCCGGCCGATGCGGGCAGGTAGAGCGAGCCGAGCACCGCGTTGGCCAGCACCACGAGCACCGCGGCCAGGTAGACCGCGCGGTCGGCGACCACGGCCGTGGTCAGCGCGAACGCCGCGACCGCCGACCCGGCCTCGCACACCAGCATCAGCCGGCGCCGCTCGACCGCGTCGGCCACCGCGCCGCCGGGCAGCATGGTCACGAGCGCGGCGATGCCGGCGAGCGTGCCGACGAGCCCGGCCAGCGTGCCGGACCCGGTCTTGGCCAGCACCAGCAGCGGCAACGCGAGCGTGGCGGTCTGCGAACCGAGCCCGGACACGAGTCCGCCGAGCCAGAGCAGGGTGAAGTCGCGGTTGCCGCGCAACACAGCGGATCGCTTCATGGTTCCTCCGAGGGGATGCCCGTGCGGCACGGCGTGGGCCGCACGGGCTGTCCCAGCGGTCCGGTCAGTTGCGCGTGATCGCGATGCTGTACCAGCTGATGCAGTTGCCGTCCGGGTGCACCGGGGCCACCGACATCGCCTGCAGCTCGAGGATGTTCGCCATGCAAATCACCTCCCCTCCACGGATCCGACGGGCTGGGCTTGGGGGCGCAGCAGCGGCAGCACGGGGCCGCGCGGCGCGTGTGCGGCGGCGAGCGCGAGCAGCACGCCGGCCGAGCCGGTGGCGAGGTCGGTGCTCAGCCGCAGCAACTGGTTGCCGGGGAACGAGATCCCGTCGCCCAGCGGGATGGCGTGCCGGCCGAGCCGCCGGATCTGGGCATCGACCGTCGGCCGGTCGCCGCCGAGTTCGGCCAGGATCGCGATGACCCCGGCGCGGCCACGGAAGAGTTGCGGCTGCTGGATGTGCGGCACCCGCAGGCCGTGGCGGATCGCGGCCAGTGTCGCGGCGAGTTCGGTCGAGGGCCGGTGCCGCAGGTAGGAGCCCAGCACCAGGGCGACCCCGCCGCTCCCACCGTCCAAGTAGGACATGTTGCGGAACCCGTTGCGCAGGTGGAACGAGCCGTCCGCGAAGAGCTGCCCCTGGCCGAGATCGGCGGCCAGCGCCCGGCCGGCCGCGTCGAGCTGCCGCTCGTCGCCGGTCTCCTCGAACACCGCGAGGTGCAGCAACGCGAGTCCGCCGGCACCGTGCAGCAACCCGACCCGGGTGGGCAGACTCGGCAACCCGGCGAGCTGGCCGGCGATCCGCAGCGCAGGCTCGGCGCCGACGACGCCGCTGAAGTGCAGCAGGCCCAGGCCGATCCCGGCCGCGCCACCGAACAAGCCGAGGCCGGTGACCCGGCCGGTGGCGGCCATCACCTTGTCCAGCAAGCGTTCCGCCGCATCGGCACGGCCGAGCAGGTCGAGCACGAGCGCGACTCCGAGCAGCCCGTCGTAGAGGCCAACACCGGGACGCTCGGCCCGGTCGGCCGCGTCGATGAGCCAGTCGACGTACTCCCCCGGCACGGTGCAACCCGCCGCGTGCAGCGCATACAGCACACCGGCCGGGCCGTGGGCGAGCCCGAGCGCGGCCGGGCCGAACTGGTCGGGGTCGCCGGGGAAAAGCCGGTCGTCCCGGTCCAGGGTCGCCGAGGCGTGGATGCCCGCGACCAGCGCGTCCCGCAGCGCCGGCCAGTGCGGTTCGTCGAACAGGGCCGCGGCCCGATCCGCGGTGGTGGCGGGCAACCTCTGCGGCACCGGGAAGTCCTGTGCGGCGATGGCGGTCAAGGTCACCGCCTTGGCCGGGTGCAACGGCAGCATCGCGACCAGCGGCAGGAACAGGAAGAGCCGCAACACCGCCAGCGCGTGGGCATCCGCGGCGAGCCCCCGCACGCCCTGCGGCGCCGCGAACCCCGGCGCGCCGAGCGCGGGCGCCGACTCGTCGGCGGCGTCCCCGGCGATCTCGAAGTCCACCAGGACGACCCGGCCGTCCGGCCGGACGATCACGTTGGCCGGGTGCAGGTCGCCGTAGCGGATCCCCCTGGCGTGCACGGCATCCAGCGCGGCCGCCACCCGGTCCAGCACGCCGGTCGCCCACCGCGTGTACTCGGCGATCGTGTCCGGCGACGGCTCCGCTCGCACCAGCGGGTAGCGCGCGATGGCCTCGTCGAACAACGTCTTGCCCTCGATGAACTCCTGGACGAGGAACCGGTGGCCGGACACATCGTGGACGTCGATCAGCGACGGCACGCAGTCCAGCCCGGCCAGCCGGGCCAGCACGGCGCGTTCGTTCTCGAGGCGGGCGACGGCGTCGACGCCGTCGCGGTCGAGCCCGGCGTGCGGGCGCGCCTCACGCAACACGACCGCCCGCCCGGTCTCGGCCTGGGTGCCCGCGTAGATGCCACCGCCATTGGAGAAGTGCAGGGCCCGCTCGATCTTGTAGGGGAACTCGGCCCCGGTGGCGCGAGCCGCGAGGTGCGGCCGCAGGAACTCCGGCGGCGTGACCCAGTCCGGGGTCCGGAACACCGGCTCCCGGCGGTCGGGCACCAGGACGCCGTCCGGGTGCCGAAGAGCAGGCACCTCACCCAGTTCCTCGTCGGCGCAGTACAGCGGCGCGAACCCGCCGTACCGGACGTAGAGCGGGCCGTCGCCGATCCGCAGATCGCTGAGGATGTACGGACCGGGGGTGCCGGCCAGCAGTTCGGCGAGGTCGGTCACCACCCGCTCGAAAGCGGCGTCGTCGACCGGGTAGATAGTGACGAACTTGCCACTCGAGGCCCGCGGCGCTTGCTTCCCGTTGAACAACCGCAGGGTTTCCTGGCTGCGCAGGTGTTTGAACGCGACACCGGCGGCGACGCAGTACCCGGAAACGACGTCGAGGACGCGGCGCGCCGCGGCGGGCGTCGTCGAGACGTGGATCTTCCAGCCCTGCTCGGGCAGCCGCACGTCGTCCGGTGCGCAGGCGACCCACACACCGCGCCGCCGCCGGTGCCAGCCCTGCGCGGGGAGGTCCAGGTCGAACCGGCCGTCGTCGTCCGCGATCCGCTCCGGGGTGTCGAAGAACGTCGCGTCGGCACGGCAGAACATCTCGTACAGCTGCGGATCCACCTGGAACCTCCCGTTGCGCGCCGGCTCAGACCGGCATGACCCACTGCTGGTTGCTCAGCCCGTTGCAGTCCCAGAGGCCCGGGCGCGACCCGTTGGCGGTTTGGAAGCCGAGCACGTCGAGGCAGCGTCCGGAGCCGGGGTTGCGCAGGGAGTTGGAGTTGGCGCCGTAGCGCTGCCATTGCTGGCCCGGGAGTCCGCCGCAGGTGCGGAGCTCGACCAGCGTGTGGTCGGCGGTGCCGCCACCGACCGTGGTGAGGCACCGGTTGTAGGCCCGCAGGGTGCCGTCCGAGGCGATCGTCCAGTGCTGCGCGCTGCTGCCGTTGCAGTCGTAGATCTGCACCGGGGTGCCGTCGGCGATGTTGGCGCCCTGCACGTCCAGGCACTTCCCGGAGTGCACGCCGACGATCTGCCCGGACGGCCCGGTCGGGAAGGTGTAGTTGCAGATCACCGTGGCCGTCGCGTAGTAGTAGTTCGGGGCGATCTGCTGGACCTGCACCGGGTACACGTACGCGCAGGCGCTCTGCGGGATACCCGCGACGACGGGGTAAAGCATGGCATTGGACCGCGCTTGGAAAACGGCCATCGATTCCGTCGACGCATACGCGGTCCCGACATAGCGATAGGTGTCGGCGGACGCCGTTCCCGCCATCAACCCCGACAACGCCAGCGCGGCGGCCGCGGCGACGATTCCGGCGGCTCGTAGCAGCTTTCTCATCTGCACTCCCGAAGTTGTTGCGAACGGGGTGAAACGATGCGCCGCGCCGGTGGCCCGCCGACAGGTCAACCGATGTCCGCTTCCGGTCGTGCCGTGGTCCGCTTTCGGACCTGGAATGCGCTGTCGCGCACGCCGCCGAACGGCGACGATGTCGCGCGTCCCAGCTGAAAGGAAGTGCGCACCATGAACAGAACCTCGAGAGTCGTCACCGGCCTGGCCGGCCTCGCCGTGGCCGCGGTCGTCTCGATCGCCGCGCCCGCCACCGCCGCCGCGGACACCCCGCGGACCGGCCTTCCCCCGTGCGACGTGACCGGCGCCTACGCCTGGCAGGACACCTGCGACCCGATCGCCGGCCCCCAGGGCGAGCACTGACCGGGCGGGCGCGGACCGGTCGGCGAGGCGGTCGTCGATCGGTCCCCGCGCGGCGCGTAGCGTGGCGATCATGGCGACGCTCGTGACCTTCCACGCCCACCCCGACGACGAATGCATCAACTGCGGCGGCGTGATGCGCAAAGCCGCCGACGAGGGGCACCGGGTCGTGCTCGTGGTGGCCACCCGGGGCGAGCTCGGCGAGGTCCCCGACGGCTTCCTCGACGAGGGCGAACAGTTGTGGGAGCGCCGGGTCAAGGAGACCCACGCGGTCGCGGAGATCCTGGGCGCGGCGCGCGTGGAGTTCCTCGGCTACACCGACTCCGGGATGATGGGCGAGCCGACCAACGACGCACCCGGCACGTTCTGGACCGCGGACGTCGAGGAGGCCGCCGGGCGGCTGGCCGCCATCCTGCGCGAGGAGAACGCCGACGTCCTCACCGTCTACGACGACCACGGCGGCTACGGCCACCCGGACCACATCCAGGTGCACCGGGTCGGCATGCGGGCCGCCGAGCTCGCGGGGACCCCGCGCGTCTACCAGGCGACCGCCAACCGCGACCGGATCAAGCGGCGCTCCGAGGTGATCGAGGGCGTCGAGGTGCCCGACCTCGGCGACGACTTCGGCACGCCGGAGGCCGAGCTGACCACCGCGGTCGACGTGACCAAGTACGCGGAGGTCAAGCGGGCCGCTATGCGTGCGCACGCCAGCCAGATCAGCGAGCAGTCGTTCTTCCTCGCCATGTCCGACGACATGTTCGAGCTGGCCTTCGGCACGGAGTGGTTCATCCGGGTCGGCGCCGCGCCCGGCATCGCCGAACACGACCTGATGGCGGGGCTCTGAGCGGTTCGGGCCTGGTCAGGCCCCGCGTTGAGGCAGGATGACGCGCGTGGGAACCGAGAGCACCCAGTACCGGCACGTGTCGCAGGCACCGACGCTGCCGGGCGCGCAGCACACCGCGGCACCGGAGTTCGACGTGGCCGCGCTCTACGACGGGCCCGTCGCGACCGGCGACCCCGAGCCGGGTGCGCTGCCGCTGGACGAGAAGCTGCGCCAGGCCTACTTCTGGATCGTCAACCACGCGATCATCAGCCCGCACTACGACGTCGAGTTCACCGACGGCCCCAGCGCGGAGGCCACCCTCGGCGACTCGCACGCGAAGCTGCGCCTGCCCAGCGGCCAGAGCTACTCGAGCTTCGTGCTGATCCCGCTGCTGACGTTCGCGGTGCGCCGCCGCTGCCTGCTGGTCGGCGGCCCCGGCCGGGGCAAGACGGCCAGCGCGATCCTGATGGGCGTGCTCGCCGGGTACCCGCTGCGTGAGGTGCGCCGGGCCATGCAGCACGGGCACCCGCAGCTCACGATCTCCGACCTGCTCGGCACGCCGCTGCCCGCCGACCTGGTGAAGGCCGAGCGGCTGACCGACATCGACATCGCGTGGCGGTCGTGGCTGTCCATGCGGGTCAAGATCATCGACGAGTACAACCGCATCCCGACCCGGACCCAGTCGGCGCTGCTGACGCTGATGTCCGACGGCTACGCCGAGGTCTTCGACCAGGTCTACGAATCCACCGACGCGGCCTGGTACCTCACCGCGAACGACGACGCCGGCGGCGGCACCTACCAGGTGATCGAGGCGCTGCGCGACCGCATCGACGTGGTGGTGCAGGCGCTGCCGTTCAACTCACGCTTCCTGGGCGAGCTGGTCACCCGCATCGAGCAGCGGCTGCGCCCTGAAGAGATCGTGCCGCCCGAGATCGTCTTCTCCGAGGCCGAGCACGAGCGGATGTCGGCGGAGATCCTGCGGGTGGTGCTGCCGCACGCCGTGCGTCGCCGCCTGGAGTTCTTCGCCGCGCAGTTCGAGCTGCTGGAGTCCGCGGCCGAGCAGTTCGAGTACCGCACCAAGGACACCGCGAAGCTCGCCGGGGTCGACCCGCACCTGTTGTCGAGCACCGAGACCGGCCGGGATCGCAGCGCGGACCTCGGCAGCCAGACCTTGGGCGGGTTGTCGGTGCGCGCGCTGCAGAGCGTGCTGAGCTACGCCAAGGCGTTGGCCTACTTCCGCGACCGCGACGAGGTCGGGCTGGACGACCTGCGGGCCGTGCTGCCGTTCGTGCTGCACGACAAGCTGGTGCCCGACGACGACTCCCCCGCGTTCGACGAGCCCGGCCACCGGGCGTACCGCACCGACCGGGTCAGCTGGATCCGCGGCATGTTCGACAAGGCGTGCGCCGAGTTCGACCGGCTCGGCCTCGACGACGACGATCCGGTCGGCGACCTGCTCGCCGAGTTCGAGCTGGGCCTCGACGGGCTCGGCGAGGCCGACGTCACCGCGCGCCTGGCCCGGATCGAGGCGCTGCTGAGCGAGTGGAGCCGCAGCCGCAAGCTCTACGGCCACGTGTACGACGACGCGCTCGCGTTGAAGTACCTGCACCAGCGCTACGTGAACTACCGGACGTGGTTGCGGTGGCGGTGAGCGCCTTCCACCAGGCGCTCGCCGAGCACCGCGAGCGCTACAACGCGCAGTTCCGCCAGGCCCGGCTGACCGCGCGGCAGCTGGACGCCGAGGCGATGCTCGGTCACCTGCGGACCTTCGCCGGTCCGGTCGTGGATGCCGCCACCGCGGCGGGTGGGGATCCGCTCGCCGTCACGGATGCGGTGGTGGACTTGTCCTACGCGCTCGCGGGACGCGGGAAGCTCGGCGCCGCCGGACGCCCACCCGCACCCGAGGTGTCGCTGGGGTTCGGCTGGGCGCTGCCCGCCTTGGGCCGGTTCGTCGCCGAGCAGCCGCGCCGGGTGACGAGCGCCGTGCTGAACGCGTTGCACCACTTGCACGACGCCGACACCGGCCACCCGGATCTGTGGGTGCAGGCGGTGCTCGCGGCGGCGGCCGAGGTGACGTCGGTGCCCGAACTGCTGGACGCCGGCGTGGTCGTGGCGTGGCGGTGCGGGCTGGCCCGGCTACGCTCGTCTGCCCTGGACGTGGCCGCGCGGCTCGACCCCGCGGTGCTGGCGATCGCGTTGGGCGCCAACGGCCCGCTGCCTGACGACGTGCTCGACCGCCTGCGTGCCGACCCGTGGCTGAACCCAGCCGCTGCCGGGCAGCCGGTGCGGCTGCTCGTGGTGCGCCGGGTCGGCGGGTTCCGCGGCTTCGGCGGCGCGTTCGCCGCCCCGCCCACGGTGTCGCATGTGGACGGCCAGTGGTACGCGAGCGACGGTGCCGGGTGCTGGCAGCTGCACGCCGACCGGTTCGGCGCGGCGGTCACCAGGGTCGCCACGGATCCCGGCGCCGGATCGGCCGAGTCGGCGGAGTCGATCCTGTGGCTGAAGGACGGCCAGGTCGCCGAGGGCCGCGGCACCCCGCTGGACGTCGCGGAACTCGCCGAGCCGACGAGCTGGTGCGCCGCGGGTGACACGCTGGCCGCCACCACCCGCTTCACCCACTCGGTGCTCTTCGTCGCGCGGACGGCGGCGTGACCAGCCTGGCGGAGCTGGCCACCGCCTGGCAGGCGCGCTGGCCGGAGGCGCTGCGGGCGTGGGGCCGGTTCATCGTCGTGCACGACCCGCTGTTGTGCCGCTCCAGCAGGCAGGCCGCGCGCGAGGGGCTGACCGGGAGCTTCGCGATGTTCCGGCTCGGCGACCGGTCCGTGGTGCTCGACCTGCAGCAGGTGGTGGAGCTGGGCCTGACCGACCTGCCGGTCGAGGTGCTGGCCCACGAGGTCGGCCACCACGTGCTCTGCCCGGCCGACCTCGCCGACGGCGGGCGGCTGCTCTCCCGGGTGCGCCAGGCCCTGCCGGGCTTCGAACAGCACGCACCGATGATCGCGAACCTCTACGCCGACCTGTTGATCAACAACCGGTTGCAGCGGGGCAAAGGTTTGCGGATGGCCGAGGTCTACCGCAGGCTCACCGGCAAGGCCACCGCGAAGAGTGCACTGTGGACGTTCTTCATGCGCACCTGCGAGATCCTGTGGGCGCAGCAGGCGGGCACGCTCGCACCGGGCGGCGTTCCCGCCGCGACCGAAGGCGACGCGCAACTCGCCGCGCGCCTGGCCCGCGTGTACGCGGCGGACTGGCTCGCCGGCGCGGGTGGCTTCGCCGTGCTGTGCTACCGCTACCTCAGCGAGGACAGCGAAGCCGCCGCCGCGGCCGCACGGCTGCGGGTGTGCGTCACCGAGGTTGCCGACGGCGCCCCGGTACCTGGCCTCACCGGCGCCGAGACCGACCCGATCGTGCACCCGGCGCTCGACCCGCGGGTCAACGACCTGGCCGAGCCGACGACCGAGCCTCCGTCCGAAGAGGACTCGGCCCGGGGCGGCGAGGGACAGCACCGGGAGCCGTTCGAGTACGGTGAACTGTTGCGGCAGCTGGGTTTGACGCTCACCGACGAGCAGATCGCCGCGCGCTACTACCGCGAACGCGCGACCCCGCACCTGGTGCGCTTCCCGGTGCGCACCAAGCGGGCGCCCGGCGACCTGCTGCCCGAGGGCCACGCGCAGTGGGACGTCGGCGAACCGCTCGAGGACGTGGACTGGCTGGCCACCGCGTTGCGGTCCCCGACGATCGTCCCGGGTGTGACCACGATGCGGCAACTGCGTGGCCAGGCCGACGACGAGCCGCCCAGGACCAGACCGGTCGACCTCGACCTCTACGTCGACTCGTCCGGCTCCATGCCGGACCCGCGCTCGCTCACCTCCTACCTCACGCTGGCGGGCGCGATCCTCGCGCTCTCGGCGATGCGGGTCGGCGCCCACGTGCAGGCGACCTTGTGGTCGGGCAAGAACGACGTGCTGCGCACGGACGGGTTCGTGCGTGACGAGACCGCGGTGCTCAACGTCCTGACCGGGTACTTCGGGATGGGCACGGCGTTCCCGCTGCACGTGCTGCGCGACACCTACGCCGACGGCAGGCGCGCGGAACGGCCCACCCACATCGTCGTGATCTCCGACAACGGCGTGGACACGATGTTCGAGCCCGACGACGAGCGGGGCACGCCCGGGCGTGAGGTGGCGGCCACGGCGCTGGCCGCGGCCGGCGCGGGCGGCACGCTGGTGCTGAACCTGTTCGGCGACGGCGAGAAGAGCCGGATCGAGGCCCTGTCGCCGGGCTGGGACCTGCACCGGGTCACCGACTGGGCCGACCTCGTCGAGTTCGCCGCCGCGTTCAGCAAGCGCCACTACGAGCGGAGCACCGTGTGAGCATCTCAGTCACCGCGTTGACCCGGCGCCTGGCCGACACGCCGAAGGAGTTCGCCGACGACGCGACCGCGCTGGTCGCCGTCGCGGGTGACGTGCTGCTGCACGCGTCCGGCACGGTCGACCCGGCGTGGCTCGCGGACCTCGACGCCTACACCGACAACGAGCGGGCATTGGCGTTGCTGGCGTGCTGGGTGGTCTTCGACGACCGGCTGCTGGCGGCCAGTCCGGACCCGGTGCGGGGCATCCGGCACCTGCTGGCCGAGACCGTGCCCGCGCTCGCGCAGGTGGTGCGGGCGTCGTCGGTCGCCGCGGACCCCGACCGGCGCGAGGAACTGGCCCGGCTCGCGTTGCGCGACCTCGGTGTGCCGCCCGACGGCGAGAACCCGCCCGAGGCGGCCGACCGTCTGGCCACTGTGGACAGTGTGCGCCGGGCCGAGGTGCTGCGGGCCGCTCAGGCGGCCGAGGAACGGGCGGCGGCCGTGCGCAAGGCCATGGAAGAGAAGCGCGCCAGAGAGGCCGCGGCCCGCTACACCCAGGTGTGATCATGCGACCCGACTACCCCGTACCCGACTACCAGCCGATGGCGGCGACCGCTCTCACCGACGCCGAACGCTGGCCGGCGCTGGACCCGGCCGCACGCGCGAGGATCGAGCGGCTGCGCACGCATCCCCGTGCGCCGCGGTACAACCACGAGTGCGGTGATCGGCTCTCCCCCGCCGCGGTCGCTTCGCTGCTCGACTACCGCGCCCGGCTCGCCGACCCGGTGTCGTGGCACCCGGGCGAGCCGCCCGCGTGGGTGGGCGAGTTGGTCGAGCGGGTGCACGAGACCGTGCCACGCTACCGGCGCGCCCGGCCCCGTTCGTTCGCCGAGCTCACGCCAATGACCCGAAACGACCTGCTGTCCAGAGTGGACGAACACGTCCCGGACGACGCCGGCCTGTCGGACCTGATCGTGTACCGGACCTCGGGTTCGCGCGGGCCGGCCGCGACCGTGCCGATGACGCCCGAGTTCTGCGCGCTCGATCTGCCGGTGCTGCAACACGTCCTGGCTCAGCTCGGTGTGGCGTTCGACGGTTCCGGCGAAGTCGCGCTGGTGAACGTCTACCACCAGCCGGTGGCCTACCAGTTCGCCTCCGCGTCGGCCTACCTCGGCGGTGCGGGCCTGCTGAAGGTGAACCTGCACGAGCCGGGCTGGCGCACACCCGGCGACGTGGTCGCGTTCCTCGACGATTGCGCGCCGCAGGTCGTCAGCGGCAACCCGATCTCGTTGGCTCGCTTGGCCGAGCTGCCGTTGACGCACCGGCCGCGAGCCGTCGTGTCGGGCGCGATGGGCCTCGGCAGGGGCCTCGCCGACCGGTTGGCCACACGATTCGGCTGCCCGGTGGTCGACGTGTACGGCATCACCGAGGCCGGGCTGATCGCGTGGCGTGCCGACTCCGGGGACCACCGCCTGCTGCCGCGCCGCCTGTACGTGGAAATCCTTGATGCGGAAGGGAACCCGTGCCCGCCGGGCGTGCGCGGCGAGATCGTCGTGACCTGCGACGAGAACCCGCTGCTGCCGTTGCTGCGCTACCGCACCGGCGACCAGGCCGCGTTGGAAGAGCGCGACGACGGGCTGGTGCTGGTCGACCTGGAGGGCCGCGACCCGGTGCGGTTCCGCGCGCACGACAGCTCGTGGGTCAACTCGATCGAACTGACCCACGTGCTGTCCCCGCTGGGGCTCGCGGCGTGGCAACTGCACCAGGACGCCGACAGCTCCGTGACCTTGACCCTCCACCAGGTCGACGCCCCTCCGGCGGCCGCCGCCGTCCGCAGCCTGCTCGGGGATGTACCGCTGCGCGTGGTCGTCGCCGACCTCGCCGGCGACGCCAAACCCCAGCGCTACACCAGCGACCTGCTGGGCGCGCTCGTCGACTGACCGCGCCGCTCAGTCCTTCTCGTTCGTGGCGCGATCCGGGTCCGGCAACCGCGAGAGCCGGTCGGTGAGCTGGTTGATGATCACCTGGAGCTGCGCCTGCGCCGCCTCGCTGGTGGCGAACTTGCCGCCCAGCGCCATGCCTCGCTTGATGAAAGCCCGCCCTTCCAGGATGTCGTTGTCGGTGGGCACGTTGTCCAGCCGCCACAGCACCCGTTCGGACTGGCGAAGGAAGACCTGGAACTCCTCGCCGCCGTCCGGCTGTTGCCCGTAGCCCAACGCCTCCCCGAGCGCCGAGAGCTGGCCCAACCCGACCCAGCCGTCCTCGGTGAGGCACTCGAGCTCGGCCGCGGGGACGTCGCTGTTCTTGAGGAGCACCGCACGGCCGTCCTGTGGGTCGGCCACCCAGAGGTGCGTTGCCTTGATCTTGAACCGGAGGAGCACGCCGCGCTCGTCCAGGTCGGCTTGCGGCGCGCGCCGGTTCCTCCGCCGGGCCAGCGCGTCGTCGTCGACGACCTCGTCGGCGCGGTTTTCGCGCTGGTTGCCATACGTGTTCATGACCTGGCGGGTGAGGCCGGCCGCGATCACGTCCTTCGAGTGCTGGATGGAGTTGTCCCGTTGCGCGGCGTTTTCGGCCAGGTAGCAGGATCCGCCGGGCGTACCGCCGAAGTCACGCCGCAGGCCGTTGCGCGCGATCAGGTACAGGTTGGTGAATGACGTGGTGTGGTAGGCGTACCGGCCCACGTACTGCGCTTCGACGGCCTTGGCGACCGAGCTCGCTTTGAGGAACCCCGAATCCAGGGCGTCCGCTTCTTTTTCGGCGCTGCCGAACGGGCTGTGCTTGTGCATCGTGTCGCCTTCGATGTGGTACAGCTCGCCCTCGATCCTGGCCAAGAGGTTCGTCGGATCGATTCCCGCGATCGGCTTGTCGTTCCCGTTCGCCCACGCGACGTACTGGTCGAAGAGTATTCCCACGTTCTCCGCGGAGAATTTGGCGCCGGATTCGGCGCGGGCCCGCACCACGACCGCCGTGATGTAGGACAGCGCCGTGTCGTGCTTGCCGACCTCGATGCCCGCGAGGTACTTGGCGAGATCGATCCCCTCGGGCGCTACCGGTCGCGGTTTCGCTGCCTTCTTGGCCGGGGGCTTCTTCGGCTTGTTGTTGTCGCGAAACTCCTCAGCGCGGCGCTTCTGCTCGAAGTCATCGTCCGCGATGAACTTGACGTCGCGTACAGGTACCTTGGCCGTGCCCCTGCCAAAGGTCTTTATGAGGTAGTAGACCGGCTCCCCACCTTGCTCGGAATGGCTCAGCTCGGACATGATGACCCCGTATTGGTCACCGTCCCACGTGACGAGCTTCTGTTCGTCCACCCGGGTCGAGTACAGCTTCTTTTCTTCCATTTGATCGCTCGCAATCTACTCGGTCGAGGGGCCGCCCAGCAGGGCCTCGAACCCCCGGTCGGCCGCGGCCAGGTCGGCCTCGGTGATCCCGAACTGCGCGAGTTCCTCGGCACTGACCGGGGAAGCGGCGGTCGCCTCGCCCGGCGCCGCGGCCGGCCGAGGGGCGACCGCGATGCCGAACTCGGCGAAGGCGTTGACCTTGTCCGCGCTGGCTTCGACGGCAGCGAGGAAGGCGGCGGCATCGTCGTGGTCGCCGTCTTCGGCGGCGTAGTAGAGGAACCACTGGGTGAACAGGTCCCAGTGCTCGTCCTCGCCGGTCCACCCGCCCCAGCCCTTGCCGCTGGTAAGTTCCGCGTACCGGGCGGCGGTCCGCTCACCCCAACCCGCCGCGACCTCCGGTTCGGGTGCCGACGCGGCGGTTTCGATGCCGAGGTTGGCGAACCCGGCCGTGTACCCGCCCGCGTCGCGCTCCACCCGCGCCAGCAACAACGAGGCGTAGTCCCGGACCTGCTGCTGCTCGGCGAAGTACAGGAACCACTCCTTGAACTCCGCCCACTCCGCCGCGCCGCCACCGGCCCAGCCCGCCCAGTCGTTCGACGTCGTCAGGTGCGTGTACCACTGCGCGGCGGTCACGTCGTCCCATTCCTCGAGGTGCTCGGCGGGTGCCTCCTGATCCAGCCGCCCGACCAATTCCGCGTACCACCGCGGCAACTCCTCCCGCCGCTCGCACAGCTGCGTGAGCACACCCATCGGATCCGCCACGTGCTGCTCGACGAACTCCACGAAGGTCTCGGCGACCTCGCTGCCGAACGACCGCTCCCCCGCCGCGGTCGCCAGCAAACCCTTCAACACCGCCCAATCCCCGCCGCACCAGTCGAAGGCGTCGCACACGGCGGCGAACCACTCCTCGGCCCGTCCGGTCTCCACCACGTGGCGGACCGACACGACCACGCTCTCCGCGTCCTCCATACCGCTCATCCCCTTCGCGACCGTGAAATGCGCAGACCAGCAATTATCAGCTCAGAAGGTTTGTCGCGGTGTGCCCCATCAGGAACGATCCGGTGCAGATTGCGGTGCCCAATCCGCATGCGACGGGGGCGGATCAAGAAATGGTGTCACCTATTTGCGCGGATTGTCACGCCGAGACACCGGAAACCTCGCTCGGATCACCCATTGGGGATGGGCGGCGCCCCTGGTGGCGGATGGTGTCCGTGCGCGCGAGCCTGCCAGGCTCGACGGCATGACCGACCGCGAACGGTTGTTCGTCGAACTCGTCGACGACACCGGCGCCGCCGCGGGTGCGTGCACGGTTGCCGAGGCGCACACCGCCCCAGGACGCCGGCACCGCGCCTTTTCCGTCCTGCTCTACCACCCGGACGGCCGCGTTCTGCTCCAGCAACGCGCGGCCGTCAAGACCCGTTTTCCCCTGTTGTGGTCCAACACCTGTTGCGGTCACCCCGAACCCGGGCAAGCCGTGGCCGAAGCGGCATGCGTGCGCCTCACCGAGGAACTCGGGATGGACCGCGACGACACGCCGACGTTGGTAGAGGTCGGCGTGCACCGGTACCGGGCCGTCGACGAAGCGACCGGACGGGTCGAACACGAATGGGACCACGTCCTCGTGGGTGTGCTCACCGGCTCGCTGCCGACACCCGATCCGGTGGAAGTGGCGTCCATTTGGTGGACGGATTCGGCGCTCCTGCAGAGTGATCTGGCCCGCGATCCGGATTCGTACACGCCGTGGCTGCCGGGGGTTCTGCAGGTCGCGGCGGCCGCGCGATATCCGAGGGTGAGCGGTGAATCCTTGCCGCAATGAGTCACCCATTTGTGTCCCGGTTGATCGCTCTTGCGCAGTATTGCCCGGCGCCGACGAGAACTGCCAGGCTCGATGACGGCCATTCGCCGAACGTCGATCGCACCACTTGAGGAGCCCGCAGGATGACCACCGCAAGCCAGCAGAAACCGGTGCTGCGCACCGACTACCAGCAGTCGGTCGCGTCGTACTGGAACAACGAGAAGGCCCCGGTCAACATGCGATTGGGTGAGGTCGACGGCCTTTACCACCACCATTACGGCATCGGTGAATACGATCCGGCGGTGCTGGACGCGGGCGAGGACGCGGTCATCGAGGAAATGCACCGCCTCGAAACGGCGCAGGCCGACGTGCTGCTCGACCACCTCGGCGCGATCGAGGCGACCGATCGGCTGATGGACGGCGGGTCCGGGCGCGGCGGCACCAGCTTCATGGCCAACCAGCGCTTCGGCTGCCGGGTCGACGGCGTGACGATCTCCGAGGAGCAGGTCCGGTTCGCCAACGAGCAGGCACGGCAACGCGGTGTCGCCGACCGGGTCCGGTTCCACTTCAAGAACATGCTGGACACCGGGTTCGAGACCGGTGCCATGCGCGGGATCTGGACCAACGAGACGACGATGTACGTGGACCTGCACCAGCTCTTCGCCGAGTTCGCCCGGTTGATCCCGCTCGGCGGGCGGTACGTGTGCATCACCGGCTGCTACAACGACGTGACCGGCGGCCGGTCGCGCGCGGTCAGCCAGATCGACCAGCACTACATCTGCAACATCCACCCGCGCAGCGAGTACTTCAAGGCGTTGGCCGCCAACGGTTTCGTGCCCATCAACGTGGTCGACCTGACCGCGGCGACCATCCCGTACTGGGAGCTGCGGGCGAAGTCGTCGGTGGCCAGCGGCGTGGAGGAGCCGTTCCTGACCGCGTACAAGGAGGGCAGCTTCCACTACCTGCTCATCGCCGCCGACCGGATCTGACACCCAAGCGGGACGCGCAAATACCGGACGCGGGGAGCCCGCCGCTCCCCGCGTCCCCTCCTCCTAAGGAAAGCGATGACGGACACGATCAGCTCGGCCGCCTCCGGCTCCGTCCCCACCAAGGGTTGCCCGTCGGTCGTGACGGCATCGCTTCCGCCGCTGCCGGGCCCGTCCGGCCTCGGCACGTCCGCGGCCCGCATCACCCACGAGCCCGACGACAAATCCGCTTACGTGGAACGGGAATGGGGCGACGGCACCGCGCCGCCGCTGCACTGCCCGGTGGTCGACCGCGTCGACCCGGCGCTGGCCGAGGCGGTGGACGACCGGCTGGTCGACTGGGCCAAGGACTGCGGGTTCACCGAGGAGCAGAGCGACCTGATGCGTGCCGCCGGGTTCGGGCGGCTCGCGGTGCTCACCCACTCCGACACCGTGGACCCCGACCGGCTGCTCATCGCCGCGCAGCTCAACGCCGCGTGGTGGGCCGCCGACGACCTCTACGCCGACGACACCGAGATGGGGGCCTCGCCGACCGAACTGCCACCGCGCCTGGCCCTGGTGATGGCGGCGATGGACCCGGTCGCCCCGGCCGGCGTGTTCACCGCCGAACTCGACGAGGCCCTGCGCGGTGATCCCGTGCTGGTGGCGTTGGACTCCGGCATCGCCCACCTGTCCCGGCACGCTTCGCCCGCGCAGGTCCAACGCGCCTGCTACGCGACGTTCGCCATGTTCGTCAGCTGGAACGCCTACGCGGCCTGGCGGCACACCGGCACCTACCCGCCGGCGTGGAAGTACCTGGCCACCCGCCAGCACGACAGCTTCTACACGTCGATGACGTTGATCGACCCCGTCGGCGGCTACGAACTGGACGCGAACCTGTTCTACGAGCCCAGGGTGCGCGAGGCGGTGACCCAGGCGGGCACGGCGACCGTGCTGGTCAACGACCTGGTGTCGGTGGCCAAGGACGCGGCCGACGAGAACCCGGTGTGCAACATGGTCCTGCAGATCGCGGCGGACCGGGACTGCTCGATCGAGGAGGCCACGGTGGTGACGGTCGAGCTGCACAACCGGATCGTCCGCGACTTCGAGGCGAACCGGCGGGCGCTGCGCTCGGTGCCGTCGCCGCAGTTGCACCGCTACCTGCGCGCCGTGCGCTCCTGGATGGGCGGCGGCGCGGAGTGGCACATCACCAACCCGCGCTACCGGTCGGCCTGATGGCAGGACCGTGCCACGCCCCGCCGCCTCGGACAAGGCTTTGATTGGCTGGTGCGGTGAAGGCGTCGATCGTGGGTGCGGTGGTGGCGGTAGCAGCGGTGGTGGTGGGCTGTGGCCCGGAGGTCGCGGCACCTGCCGCCAAACCGGTGCCGCAGCGGATCTTCGCCTACCGGACCGTCCACTTCGGGCAGAGCGTGGTGGACTCCACCGGTGACATGGTGCTGATGAACGGAACGCGGCAGGTCGGCCGCACCCAGATCGGCGTCATCGCCACCGATCCCGCGTTCACCACCGACGGGCGTTACGTGTTCGACCTCGTCGGCGACACGATCACCGCCATCGCGGCCGCGACCGGGAAGATCACCCAGGTGCCGTGCGACGGGTGCGGCGACCGGTCCCTGAAGTGCCTGTGCCAGGCGGTCGTGCCGATCGGCGCGGCCACGGTGGCCTGGGTCGGCAAGGACGAGCACCTGATGAGCCTCGACCTGGCCGCGCCGGGCCCGCCCAAGAAGTCGGCGAAGGCCCTGCCCACCTGGAAGAACACCTGGGACACGGCGAAACCGCACCTGCTCGCGGGCACGGACGGCGCGGTGCTCGCCGCGTTCCCCGACACGCTGTCGTTCGACACCGGCCCGGCGTACCTGGTCACGCCGGACGGCACGGCACGCAAGCTGGCGCCCGGCCGGACCGACGCCATCCGCGACGCGGCGTTCAGCCCGGACGGCAAGACCGTGGCGCTGTCCGGTGACGACGACGAGACATGCGCCACGGTCACCACCGTGGACGTCAAGTCCGGCAAGGGAAGAACGGCGCCGGTGCACACACCGCCGGGCAAGAGGTGCAAGGTCCGCGACGGTTACGTCGGCGACATGTGGTGGGCCGCGGACGGTTCACTGAACGTGTACTACCAGGCCAAGGACAACGACCTGCTGGACGCCGACCAGTACCGGCTCACCGGTGGCCGCTGGGCGCTCGCCGGGGCCGCGCGAGTGAGCCAGACCTACCCACTGCCCGGCGGCGCGACCGCGATCCTCGACCACCCCGGCGTGCGCGACCAGAACTTCCTGTTCCTCGACGTGGACGGCAAGCATGTGCGGGTTGAGGACGGCGTCAACCGGGTGGTCGTGCCGGTCACCGCAAGGTGAACCCCGTGCCGAGCGGGTCCGCGGGATCGAGCCGGAACACGCTCTCGCCCGTGGCGAAGGCGCTGCCCGTGATCTCGGTCAGCACCCCGTCCGGTCCGGAGCCGACGAGCCGCCCGGTGAACCGCGTCCCGATGATCGAGTCGTGCACCAGCACCTGGCCTTCGGTCAGCCGGCCGTCCGCGGCCAGCACGGCCATCCGCGCGGAAGTCCCCGAGCCACAAGGTGATCGGTCGAGCTGACCGTCGGCGAACACCGCCACGTTGCGCTGGTGCGGCCCGTCGGCGACCTGCCCGAGGTCGTCGTAGAGGATCGTCGCGTAGACGCCGTCGAGCCGGGAGTCACCGCGTTGGTGCGCCCACTCGGTCTCGTTGAGCGCCCACTTGATCTCCCGGCCGATGGCGATCAGGTCGACGTGGTGCTCCGGCGTGACGGCAAGCCCGAGCGACGACGCCGGAACGGACGCGTAGATCGCCCCGCCATAGCTGACATCCACCCGAACCGAACCACGCGTGGTCCGGACCTCGACGTCCCGGGCCAGCACGTACGACGCGACGTTGCGGAACGACACCCCACCATCGGGGTGCACGCGCGCGACGACCCGCCCGGACGGCACGTCGATCGGGACCTCGGTGGTGCCCGCGGGCACTCGGCCACTGGCCACCGCCCACGCCCCGAGCGCGATCGTGCCGTGCCCGCACGCCGTCGAGTAGCCGTCCTTGTGCCAGAACAGCACCCCGAACGCGGCGCCGTCGTCGTCGGGCGGCACCAAGAAGCAGCCGTACATGTCGGCGTGCCCGCGTGGCTCCTGCACCAGCAACCGGCGCACGGCGTCGATCGAAGGTGACGCCTGCGCGGTCGCCCGACGCTCGAGCACGGTCGCACCGGCGATCTCGGGCACCCCGTCGAGCACGATCCGGAACGGCTCGCCCGCCGTGTGGTAGTCGATGGTTCGCACCGGCTGCACGGGACCTCCAGGGCCTTGTGGGTGGGTTCGGTTTGACACGGGGACCCCCACGGCGGCCGGCAAGCGCGAAACAAGGGGCAGGCGGTGCTGCCCTTGCCTGCCGGACAGCGTACGGCCGCCGTGCCCCGCGTAAAACCGAACCCACGGCCGCCGTCGATGGTGGTTTGGCCTGGTGGGTTCGTGGCCTTGGTGGCTTGGTCTCGCTTGTGGCCTTCGCCTTCGGTTGCTCAGGCGGGCTTGCCGAACCAGCGGGTGAGGTGGTCGTCCAGGTCCTGCTGGTCCTCGCCGATCCAGGCCACGTACCCGTCCGGACGAAGCAGGACGGCTGGAGCGTCCAGCGCCGCGGTGGGATCGGCGATGAGGTCGACCCGGTCCGACCAGCCTCCGGCGCTCAGCCGCTCGGTGCGGTCGAGTACCAGGCCGCGGCCCTGGTGCAACTGCTCGTAGAGCTTGCCCTGTTTCAGGTCGAGGTCGCGCAGGCGGCGGCCAAGCAGGTCAGGGCCCTCGCCGAAGTCGTAGCGGATGCCGACCGCGGTGATCTTCTCGATCAGGTACTGGTTCACCTGGTCGAAGTCCATCAGCTCGGTGAGCAGCCGGCGCACGGCCTGCGGGCCCGGTTCGGTGGACAGCAGTTCCATCTGGGCGCGAGTGTTGTCCAACACGTCCGCGGCGACCGGATGGCGTTCGGCCTGGTAGGTGTCCAGCAAGTTCTCCGGTGCCCAGCCGCGCAGGTGGGCGGCCAGTTTCCAGCCGAGGTTGAACGCGTCCTGAATGCCCAGGTTCAGGCCCTGACCGCCAGTCGGTGGGTGGATGTGCGCCGCATCGCCGGCCAGCAGCACCCGCCCGACCCGGTACCGGTCGACCAGCCGGGTGGCGTCGCCGAAGCGGGACAGCCAGCGCGGGGAATGCACGCCGAAATCGGTTCCGGCGATGGCCTGGAGCTGGTGCCGGAAGTCCTCGATGGTGGGCGGCTCCGCGCGGTCGCTGACGCCCGCGGCAGGCACGACGACGCTGTAGACCCCGCCGCCGAAGGGCCTGAGCCAGAACGGCTTGTGGAGCTCCTGGACCTGGGCCACCTTGGCGGTGATCTCCTCCTGCGGCGCCCCCACTTCCATCTCGCCCATCAGCGTGTCGGTCCGCGAGGGTTCGCCGGGGAAGCCGACGCCGAGCAGCTTGCGCACCGTGCTGCGCGCGCCGTCACAGCCGACGAGGTAGCGCGTGCGCAGCCGTTCCCCGTCGGCCAGCTCGACGGTCACGCCCTCGTCGTCCTGCTCGAAGCCGACCACCGCCGTACCGTGGCGGACCTGCGCGCCCAGCTCGACCGCGTGTTCTTCGAGCAGGCGCTCGACGACCGGCTGCGGGATGCCCAGCAGGTAGGCGTGCGCCGAATCCAGGCCCGCGGGGGCGGGTTTGTTGATGGCGGCGAAGAAGCCGCCGGCCGGACGCCGTCTCCCGTGCTCGAGGACGCGGTCCAGCAGGCCACGCATCGCCAGCAGTTCGATGCTGCGGATGTGCAGACCGACTATGCGGATGAACGACTTGGGCTCGGTCTCCTTCTCCAGAACGAGTACCCGCACGTCGTGCCGCCGTAGTTCCGCCGCCAGCATCGCGCCGGTCGGCCCGCACCCGGCGATGATCACATCGAACATGAACCACCATTCTCGTCCGCCCAGTAGCCGCACGTCACCGACGTCCAGCGGCCGCTCATGGTCCGGCACCCCCGGAACGGGCCGCAAGCGATATATCCGCAGGTCTGATTACTCCATCCCGGTGGCATCGGCCACTCGGTCGTGCACAAGCGGCATTCGATCCCCTACTGTGGGTAGCGATCATCTGACGTCCGTTCGGCGCGCGACAGGGGGCCGATGACAGGCATTCCCGCCGGTCGCCGTCCCAGTGTCCAGAGTGGACGGTTGGTCCGCCGGGTGGTGAACGTCATGAAAATCACCGTGGATCAAGACAATTGCGTACCATCGAGGCAATGCGTGCCGGTCGCGCCCGAGGTGTTCGACCAGCGCGCCGAGGATGGGATCACGATAGAGGTGGACGGATAGTGGAGCACGTTGTGGTCGTCGGGGCGTCGGCGGCCGGGCTCGCGGCGGCCGACTCGTTGCGGCGCAACGGCTACCACGGCGAGCTGACCATCGTCGGCGCCGAACCGCACCACCCGTACGACCGTCCCCCACTGTCCAAACAGGTCTTGCGGGGCGAGTGGGAGCCCGAGAAGATCGCCTTCCGCAAGTCGGAAACGCTTGGCGCTCAGTGGGTCCTGGGTGCGCAGGCCACCGCGCTGGACACCGGTGCCCGGGTCGTGACGCTCGAAGACGACCGGACCCTCCCCTACGACGGACTGGTGATCGCCACCGGCGTCGCGCCGCGACCGCTGCCCCACGCCCAGGGGCTCGAGGGCGTCCACCTGCTCCGCACGGTCGACGACGCGCTCGCCCTGCGCGCGGGCCTGCGGGAAGCCGGGACCGTCGTGGTGGTGGGTGCCGGGTTCCTGGGCACCGAGATCGCCGCCGCGGCCACGGGGTTCGACTGCCGGGTCACGTTGATCGACCCGCTCCCGGTGCCGCTGGCCGGCCCGTTCGGCAAGCAACTGGGCGAACTGGTCGCCGGCCTGCACACCCGCCACGGCGTCCGCGTCCGCTGCGGCAACGGGGTGCGCGGCCTGACCCACGCGGGCGGCCGGGTCACCGGCGTGACCCTCGACCGCGGCGACACCGAACCGGCCGACCTGGTGCTGGTGGCCATCGGCGCCGCGCCGAACACCGGCTGGCTGCACGAGAGCGGGGTGCCGCTGGGCGACGGCGTGCTCTGCGATGCCTTCTGCCGCGCCGCGCCCGGCGTGGTCGCGGCCGGGGACGTGGCCCGGTGGGAGCACCCCGAGCTGGGCTCGATCCGGATCGAGCACCGGATGAACGCCACCGAACAAGGTGCGGCCGCCGCCGCTTGCCTGCTCGGCGCGGACACGCCGTTCGCCCCCGTGCCGTTCTTTTGGACCGACCAGTACGACGTGAAGATCCAGGTGCACGGCCACCCGTGCCCGGAGGCGGAACTCCATGTGGTGCGAGGCGAACCGGAGAGCGGTTCGTTCGCCGCGGTGTACGAGAAGGACGGCCGGGTGGCGGCCGCGCTGACGTGGGGGTTGCCCAAGGCCGGCCCGCGGTTGCGCAAGCTGGTGATCGCCCGGGCGCCGCTGCGCGAGGCACTCGTCACCGAGTGACGCCTCGCCGGCGAAGGCGCTGTATCCGCGCTGGAGGCCACGTGTACCGGCGTAGCGGACAGTCCAGCGCGTGAACGACACGGCCAGAGCCCAGGTTGCCGGCTGGCAGAACATCGTGGACGCCACACACAGCCGCCTGCAGGACGCCGGGCAGTGGCCACCGGTCGAACGCGGCCTGACCGAGCAGGAGAAAGCCGCGGCGCGCGCGATCTTCGGCAACAGCTTGAACCTCGACGCCATCCAGGTCAACGACGACAGCTTCCTCGGTGCGGTCAAGGAAGACAACGCCATCAGCACCCCCGGCGTGATCAACTTCCCGCCCGGCACGCTGTCCAAGAACGATCCCCGCTACCTGCCCTGGCTGATGCACGAGCTGACCCACCAGTGGCAGTACCAGCACGGCTACCGGCTGGACCAGCTCGCCGTCGCCGCCGCGGCCGGGAACTACGACTACGGCGGCGACGACGGGCTGCGAGCGGCGACCGCCCAGGGAAAGGGCATCGAGTCGTTCAACTTCGAGCAGCAAGGTGACATCGTCCGCAACTACTACCTCAGGAAGACCCAGGGCGGGAACACGTCGGCGTTCGACCCGTTCATCCAGCAGATCCAGGCCAACGGTCCCGACCTGCAGGCCCCGCCCGACTGGCCACCGCCCTGAGTCAGCCGTGGCTGACGGTCAGCGAGTAGAACTTGACCTTGGCGCCGTTGCTGGTGCTGTCCGACGCGCTCTGGTTGTAGTCGCCTGCCTTGAAGTACTGGCGGTAGTCGTAGAAGCCGCCCTGGATCGGGTAGGTCGTGGTGTGGCCGTTGACCGTCACCTTGATCTGGTCGTTCTCCACGGCGAGGGTGTAGGTCCAGTGCTGGCCCATCGGCACGTTGGTCAGGTAGTGGGTCGTCTGGCCGCCGTCCGGTGAGTTCTCCGTGCCCAGCACGACGTCGCCGTTCGAGTGGTAGTACAGCTCGATGAGCGGCTTGGTCGACGAGCCGCCGGAGCCGAGGTGGATCTGGCCCACGCACACGTTCTTCGTCACCGACACCACCCGCAGCTCCGCGGACAGCCGGTGCGTGCCGGACAGCGACCAGTCCGCGGCGCTGCCGTCGCGGTTCATCTCCCGCAGTTCGCTGCGCGCGTAGTTCGAATTCGGGGTCGTGACACCCTTCTCCGGATCCCAGAACGTCATCGAGCCGTCGTTCTTGTCGGTCCAGAAGTACGCCGGGTTGGTGTACCCGTCGGCGCCGACCAGGTCGCTGGAGCGGATCGTGGTCGGGCTGCCGGGCGAGCCGATCGGCAGCTGCAGCTCCCAGACCCCGAGGTCGAAGTTGCCGCCGGGCGCGACCGTCGGATCCAGACTGTCCACAGTGGGCGAAGCCGCGGCCGTGGCCGAGCCGAACAACGCCAGCGCGCCGAGCAACACGGCGGGCACGGATGTCCTTGCAGGAAACGCCATTGTCTCTCCCCGTCCTGTTGAAGGTGCGGCTAGTCGATCTCGTACGGGTCGCCGTAGACGTGCCAGCGCAGTGGCGGGTCCAGGTCGAAGTTGCCCTCGTCGAGGAACACGCGCTGCTCGGTGTCGACCCGGCTGGTGTCCGAATGCGCTTCTTCCTGCTTCATGGCCCACACCCGGGCGTCGAGGAAGGCGTTGAGGTACGTCGCTTCGTCGCCGCCCTGCGCGGGGGTCTGTGCGTTCTGCATGGCCCGGGCGCGGATCGACGAGAAGCTCGTCGGGTCGTCGCCGTCGCCGTGCATCACGATCGCGTCGTAGTAGGCGAACTGGCCCAGCGTGCGCAGACCGTCCTCTTTGGCCTGGGCGACGGCCGGGTCGAAGTAGACGCGATCCCGTTCGTACTCCTGGGATTGCTGGAAGACCGGGTCGTCGGCCGCGGTCGCCCAGTCGTCGGCGAAGCCCGGGTCGAGGCCGTCGTGCGAGTCGGAGCCGTCGACGTCCTCCAGCGCCGGCAGGTACTTGGCGAGGATGTTGCCGGGCTCGCGCTTGGTGTACTCCCGCACCAGTTCGAGCATGTCGTGCGTGCCCGAGCAGAACCCGATGATGCCGCCGGTGTAGCCGCGGCCGTCGCCGATGTCCTCGATGTAGCCGAACTGCGCCCGCCAGTCCAGCGAGGAGTTCTCCGCGCTGGACACCAGTTCCATCGCGATTTCCTTCTTGGCGGGGTCGTCGAGCCCGCCCGCGGTCGGTGAGCCGGACGCGGGTGCGGCGGTCAGGCCCAGCGCGACGGTCAGACACAGCGCGGCCGCGGCGGCGACCGCGCTGCGCACAACGGTGGAACGGATCATGGAACATCTCCTTGTGGCGAGGAGTCCCCGACTCCGCGATCAAAGTCGTTGCCGCACACCGAGAGTTCCCGATCGGACACTCCCGGTGGCGAGCAGCTCCGAGTGAACCGTGCCCGAACCGCATTAGTCAAGAGTCTTTCCAAATTAGTGCCCGACTGCCACAACGCCGTTCACGTGGGCGAATGCGGAGTCTCGACCACGAATGGCACTAGTACGCAACGGTGAAGTGCCGGTGCGGCGAAGGCGTTTCCAGCTCGTCGAGGATCGCCACGGCCAGGTCCGCCGCCGAGATCCGGGAGCTGCCGTCCGGCGCGACCAGCAAGGTGTCGGTGCCGCGGCGGTAGCCGCCGGTGCGGTCGCCGGGCTCGAGGACGGCGGGCGGGCTGAGGTACGTCCAGTCGGCCCCGTGTTCCTGGCAAACCGAGAACTGCGCGCAACTGGCGGCCGCGAAGCCCCGCCACCGCGCCGGCACGAACTCCGGGTTGTCGCGCACCAGCCGGCCCGGCTCACCTGGCGTCCGAAGTGGACCCGAGCCGCCCACGACCAGGATGCGGGTCCCGGTCGCGGCGGCCGCGTCGAGCAGCGCCGTGATCGTCTCGACCACCGTGTGCTCCTGGCCGGGCGCGGGACGGGTCGCGCCCACGACCACGTCCGCGTCGGCGAACAATTCGACCATCCGCTCGCGATCGGTGGCATCGCCCCGAACCGCCCCGGTCCGGGAGACGGCGGTGACCTCGTGGTCCCGGCGCGCGGCCTCGGCGACCACCTGCGTGCCGACCATGCCGGTGGCGCCCACGACGGTGATCTTCATGTCACGGCCACCTTCCGGGCCGGCAGGCCGCGGAACTGACCGGCCACGATGGACATGAGGGCGAGCACGAACCCGGCGAGCTGCACCGGACCGAGGGTCTGGTCGAGCACGATCACGCCGAGCAGCGCCGCGACGATCGGCGACAGCAGCGCGAGCACCGCCACCGAGGTGACCGGCAGCGTGGTGATGCCGCGGAACCAGAGGATGTAGGCGATCAGGCCGCCGATCACGCCCAGCCAGAGGTACCCGGCGACGGCGGGCAGGTCGATCGCGGGTGGTGCACCTTCGAAGAACGCGGTGACGGGCACCAGGAACAGGCCACCGGCGCTCAACTGCCAGCCGGCGAACGCGGTGGGGCTGACCCCTGCTGGCCGTCCCCACCGTTTGGTGAGCGTCACGCCGAGCGCCATCGACGCGGCACCGACGACCCCCGCGACGATGCCCGCGGTGTCGAAGGCCGCGGCCGGGCCGAGCACCACGAGGCCGACTCCGGCCACGCCCACCAGGCCCCAGCCGAACCGCCACGCCGACGGGCTGTCGTGGAGCACCGTCACGGCCAGCACGGCGACGATCAGCGGCTGCACCGCCCCGAGGGTGGCCGCGACGCCACCGGGCAGCCGCTCGGCCGAGATGAACAACATCGACATGAACAGGCCGATGTTCAGCACGCCCAGCACGGCGGCCTTGCCCCACCAGGCGCCGCGGGGCAAGGTGCGGCTGATCGCCAGTGCGATCAGCCCGGCGGGCAGGGCCCGCAGCAAGCCGGCGAAGAGCGGGTGGCCGTCGGGGAGCAGTTCGGTGGTGACGACGTAGGTCGAACCCCACACCATCGGCGCGAGCGCCGTGATCAGCGTTTTGCTTGTCCGGTTCGTCATGCTTCAAGTGTGGGTTGACCTGCATGCATGAGTCCAACACATGTTTGTCAAGTTATCCATCGTGATTCAAGATGGATGCATGGAGCTCCAGCAGCTGCGCTACGTCCTCGCGGTGGCCGAGACGAACAGCTTCACCCGCGCCGCCGAGCGCTGCCTCGTGGTCCAGTCCGCGCTCAGCCACCAGGTCGCCCGGCTCGAACGCGAGCTCGGCGCCCGGCTCTTCGAACGCACGAGCCGCCGGGTGCGGCTGACCGCGGCCGGCGAGGCGTTCCTGCCTGCGGCCCGGCAGTGCCTCGACGCCGCCGAGCGAGCCGCGGCCGAGGTCGCCGCGGCCATCGGCGAGGTGCGCGGACGGCTCACCGTCGGCGTCATCCCCACCGTCGCCGCCGTGGACATCCCCGCTGTGCTGCAAGAGTTCCGTCGGCGCTACCCGCGGGTGCGGGTCGGGCTGCGCGTCGGCGCGAGCACCGAGCTGACCGAGCTGGTCCGGCAGGGCACGCTCGAAGTCGCCTTCCTCGGGTTGCCGGAAACCACGCAGCCCCAAGGGGTTCGGGTGCACGAACTGGCTCGGGGCCGGCTGGTGGCGATCGTCGCGCCCGACCACCAGCTCGCCGGGGCGCGGCAGGTGGGCCTGCGCGACCTGGCTTCGGAGACCTTCGTCGACTTCCCGGCCGGGTCGAGCGGCCGGCTGCAGAGCGACCAGGCCTTCGCCGCGGCAGGTCTCGGGCGCGACGTCGCCTTCGAGGTTCCGGCGGCCGACCTGATGGTGCGGCTGGTCCGCCAAGGCCTGGGCATCGCGATGCTCCCGTCGGCCTACTTGCCCTACATCGCCGACGACGTCGTCACGGTCTCGGTCACCGACGCACCGTCGCGGGTGGAATACCTGATCTGGAACCGGTTCGGGCTCACCCCGGCGGCGACCGCGTTCCTGGACGAACTGGGGATCACCGCAGGGTGAGAGCCTTGGCCTTGCCGCTCACCGCGAGCACGATCCCGGCCAGCAGCATCGGCACGGCCGCGGCGAGGAAGGCCCAGCGCACATCGAGGGCCGCGAGCAGGCCCAGCCCCGCGACCGACACCGGCGCGAGGGCGGCTCTCGGCAGGCCGATCAGGCTGTTCACCCGGCCGAGCATGGCCGCGGGTGTGCGGGTCTGGACGAACGCCGGCAACGCGACGTCGGTGGCGTAGGCGACGCCGATGCCCAGCAACGCCAACAGGACGACGGCGAGGAGGTAGTGCGGGACGAACCCGAGGACGGCGAACGCCGCACCCTCCACAACGGTCATCCCGATGATCAGCAGCCCCCACCGGCGCGGTAGGCCGGTTGCCGCGGCGGCGAGGGTGCCGACCAGCTGGCCGAGGCCCCACGCCGACACCATCGCGCCGAGCACGACCGCGCCGTTGCCGAAGGTCCGCGACAGGGCGGGCAGTCCGACGCTGAACAACCCGCTGTAGCTCAGGGTCGCCGCGGCCACCAGCAGCAGCACGATCCGGACCTCGGCGTTGCGCCGCGCGTAGGCGAGACCGGCGCCGATCTCGCGCAGCACGGCACGCACCGAGAACGGCTCGGCGGGCTCGGGAACGGCGCGCGGCGCGGCGAACAGCGACAACGCGGCCACGAAGAAGGTCACCGCGTTGAAGCCGATCGCGAACGGGGTGCCGGCCACCGCCACGAGCACGCCGCCCAGGACCGGGCCGACCAGGAAGCTCACCTGCTCTGAGGCGCCCAGCAGCGCGTTCGCCCTCGGCAGGCCGGCCGCGGGCACCAGGCTCGGCAGGATGCTGCCACTGGCCGGGCCGAAGAAGGCGTCCGCGCTGCCGACGACCACGCCGACCAGGACGAGGTGCCAGACGTGCACGGCACCGGCGCTCGCGAGCACCGCCAGCACGGCCATCGCCGCGCCGCGGACGAGGTGGGTGACGAGCATGACCGCGCGCGCGGAGAACCGGTCGGTGATCGCGCCACCGACCAGCACGAGCACCCCGGACGGGATCGTCACGGCGAGCATCACCGCGCCCAGCGCGGCCGGCGACCCGGTCACCGAGAGCACCAACCACGCGAACACGACGGTGTAGCTCGCGTCGCCGACCATGGAGACCGTCTCGCCGCCCCACACCCACCGGAACGCCCGGATGCCCATCGGATCATCGTTGTCCGGTCGCTGCCAGATTCCCAATGGTTTGCGCTTCACCGGATACGGTGAAGAACCGGGAGTTCCTCACCAACGAGCGTGGAGGCAGGCAGACGTGAAGGCAGTCCCCCTGGCCCTGGCCGGCGTGTTGGCCCTCGGCGGCGTCGCCGTGTCGTCGATCCCTTCGGCCGCCGCCGGTTCGGCGCTCGACGTGGTCGCGGTGACCGCGAGCGGCGACGACGGCCACGTGCCCGCCAACACCCTCGACGGCGACCTGTCGACCCGCTGGTCGGACGAGGGCGACGGCGTGTGGATCCGGTACGACCTCGGCGCCACCCGGACCGTCGGCTCGGTGTCGATCGCCTGGTACCAGGGCGACACCCGCAGCGAGACCTTCGACGTGCAGGTCTCCGGCACCGGTTCGTCGTGGACGACGGTCCTGGCCGGCGAGCGCACCGCCGGCACCACGGCGAGCGCGGTGACCTACGACTTCGCCGACGCGTCCGGGCGGTACGTCCGCGTCGTCGGGCACGGCAACACCTACAACGACTGGACGAGCATTTCCGAGACCAAGATCCTCGGCGCCGACGGCGGCGGCACCAGCTGCCAGGTTCCGGCCGACGTGCTCGACCTGACCAACTGGTACGAGGGCCTGCCGATCGGCGAGGCCGAGCACCCGACCAACGTCAAGCAGCCGGAACTGGCGACCTACCACATCGACCCGTGGTTCACGGTCACGCCGAACTGCGACGGCGTCCAGTTCCGGGCCGCGGTGAACGGCGTGACCACGAGCGGGTCGAGCTACCCGCGCTCGGAGCTGCGCGAGATGGACGGCGCCGACCAGGCGTCGTGGTCGTCGACCTCGGGCACCCACACCATGGTGATCAACGAGGAGATCACCCACCTGCCCAACGACAAGCCCGAGGTCGTGGCCGGCCAGATCCACGGCGCCGACGACGACCTCACCGTGTTCCGCTTGGAGGGCACCAAGCTCTACGTCACCAACGGCGACACCACGCACTACAAGCTGATCACCGACAACTACCAGTTGGGCACCCGGTTCGAGGCCAAGTACGTGGTGTCCGGCGGCCAGGTCAAGGCCTACTACAACGGCACCCTGGTCGCGACGATCAGCAAGTCCTTCGACGGCGCGTACTTCAAGGCGGGCGCCTACACCCAGGCCAACTGCGACAAGTCGTCACCGTGCTCGGACGGCAACTACGGCGAAGTGATCATCCACAGCCTGACCGTCACGCACAGCTGAGTCACCGGCGCGGCGGTCGCGGGACGAAGAAGCTGGTGCGCCGCTGGTACTCCGGATACCCCGGCCGCTTGGCCATGTCCTTCTCCAGCAACCGCCCGCCGGTCACGACGATCAGGAAGAACGCCATGGCCAGCGGCGACAGCACGGTCAGCACGCCGGGCCACGCGCCGGCCGCGACGACGTAGAGGCCCCACCAGACGGTGAAGTCGCCGAAGTAGTTGGGGTGCCGGGTCCACGCCCACAGGCCGCGGTCCATGACCTTGCCCTTGTTGGCCGGGTCGGCCTTGAACCGCTTGAGCTGCCGGTCCCCCGTCGCCTCGAACCACAGTCCGATCGCCCACACCACGACGCCGACGACGGCGACCCACCGGACGCCGTCGTCGGCGGTCGCCGAGACCTGCACCGGCAGCGACACGAACCACATTGCGACGCCCTGCGTGGCGTAGACCCGGCGGACCGCGAACCCGAACCGCTTCTCCTGCGGCACCTGGGAAAGCAGCTTCTCGTAGCGCGGATCCTCGCCCTTGCCGTGGTTGCGCCGGGTGATGTGCCAGGCCAGCCGCCCGGCCCAGACGAGGACCAGCAGCAGCATGAGCACGGCCCGCCAGCGCGCGCCGTCCCCGGCGAGCAGCGCGACCACCGCCACCACGACGAACCCCAGCGGCCACGCCGTGTCGACCACCGACACCCGGCCCTGCACCCGGCCGGTGATCGCGGTGACGGCCATCAGCACCACGATCGCGGCCAGCGACAAGCCGCTGACCAGCAAGAGGTTCGTCATCGGCGAGCCTTCCGGGTTCAGAAGAGCGACTGCTGGCGGGCGGACTGGTAACGCTCCCGGCCCCGGGCCAGTTCGACCATCGGTTCGGGGTAGTCGAGCTCGGCCGCCACGGTCCACGGTTTGTGGATGGCCGGCGCGTCGAGGCCGGCGAGCTCGGGCACGTAGCGCCGCACGTACGCGCCGTCCGGGTCGTAGCGCTCGGCCTGACGCAAGGGGTTGAGCACGCGTCCGGGCCGCGTGTCGGTGCCCGTGCCCGCGACCCACTGCCAGTTGAGCTGGTTGTTGGCGATGTCGCCGTCGACGAGGTGGTCGAGGAAGTGCCGCGCGCCCAGGCGCCAGTCGATCAGCAGGGTCTTGGTCAGGAAGCTGCCGACGATCAGCCGGGCGCGGTTGTGCATCCAGCCTTCCCGCAGCAGCTGGCGCATCCCGGCGTCGACGATCGGGAAGCCGGTCCGGCCCGTCTTCCAGCGTTCGAGGTCCTCGTCCGACTTGCGCCAGGTGACGCCGTTGGGGCGGAAGTCCTCGTGCGCCACCTCGGGACGGGCGGCGAGCAGCTGGTGGTTGAAGTCGCGCCAGGCGAGCTGGCGCACGAACGCCTTGGCCGAATCCGACTCCGTCCCGAAAGCGTGCACGAGCTCCACCGGCGACACGGACCCGAAGTGCAGGTGCGCCGAGAAGTGCGAGGTCTTGTCGCCGGCGAGGTCGTCATGGCCGGCCGCGTAGCCCTCGACATCCCAGGCGCGGATCAGCTTGCGGGCGTTGGTCTCGCCGCCCTCGATCAGGTCGGGCGCGGCCTTCTTGATCGGTGGGAGCGTGTCCGAGCGGACGTCGGGCGAGTTCAACTTGGTCGGCCTGCGCAACGGTTTGCGGACCGGGACCTCCGCCCAGCGCCGGTGGTAGGGGCTGAAGACCGAGAAGTGGTCGGCGTTCTGCGGCGTGACCGTGCCCGGCGGCACCACCACGACGGCGTCGTCGTGCACGTGCAGGTCGACCCCGAGTTCGGCGAGCGCCCGCTCGCGCCGCTGGGCGTACCCGCTGTAGTCCTTCGCGACGTGGACGGTCCGGACGTCGTGTTCGCGCACGAGCTTCGCCACCTGCGCCACGGGGTCGCCCCGGCGGATGACCAGCCCGCTGCCCGCCTCGGCGAGCGCCGCATCCAGGTCGCGCAGGCACTCGGCGAGGAACCGCGCCCGATTGGGGCCGGCCTGGATCCCCTTGTCCAGCACGAAAAGCGGGATCACCTGGTCGGCCGACCGGGCGGCCGCGTGCAGGACGGGGTTGTCGTGCACCCGCAAGTCACGGGTGAACAGCGCGATGGCGACAGTCACCCGCGCCAGTGTTCCACGGCGGTCGTGGGCTCACCGGTCGAAGAGGGCGAGCAGCCGCTCGGCCGTGGGCGCGACGTCGGGGTGCCGGGAGTTGACCGCCAACCGGAAGGCGGCGCGCACGTCGTCCTCGGCCGCGCCGAAGCGCCACCGCAACACCGCGAGCCCGAGCGCGGCCTTGGGCGCGAGGTCGAGATCGCCGGAGTTGATCGTCTCCCGGAAGGCCATCACGGCTTCGCCCACACCGGGCAACGACGGTCGCTTGTCGGCAAGCACGCTTCCAATGTGGACGCACGCGTCGCCGATCGAGCACCGCTCGGCCACGGCGGCCAGCCGCACCGCCTCCCGCAGGGCCGTACCCGAGCGGAAGGAATCCCCTTGTCTGGCATGGAGAACCCAGAGGTGCAGGGCCGCCCGCAGCCGGTACCGCGCGTGCCCGGACCCGGCCGCGAGCCCGAACGCGGCAGCCGCCCCGGGCAAGTCCCCCGCCAGCACCCGACGCCGACCGAACTGAGTCACGGCGCGCACCCCGCCCAGCCGGACGAGGCGCAGTCGCACACCGGTCATGGCACAGTCGTACTACAGGAGTGCGGAGAACCAAACGACTCTGTCCACATTCGGTCAGGGAGGAAGACCCATGACGAGGTACGTGATCGACCCTGGGGTCGCCATCAAGCTGGCCGCCGACCAGCTCGCGGTCGGCGGCGAGCACAAGCTGGTGGCGCCCACGCTCCTGCGCTCCCAGGTGCTCTCCATCCTGTATGGACAGGTCCGCGCCGGCGAGCTGACCAAGAAGGCCGCCGACCGCTACCTCGACCACATGCGAGGGCTGAAGATCCGCCTCCTGGGCGACCGGGTCCTGCAGGCGAACGCGTGGAAGGTCGCCGACCGGCTCGGCTGGACCGACACCTTCACCGCGGAGTACATCGCCTTGACGCAGTTGCAGGCCGATGCCTTCGTCACGCTGGATGCCAAGCTGGCCCGTGTCGCCCGGGAACTGGTGACCGTCGCGTCCATCGACGACCTCCGCCACACGACCTAGCGGGTGGCGGTGACCAGGTAGCGGTCGGGGCCGTCGTCGACCAGGTCGCACGTCCAGCCGGCGGCGGTGAGGGCGCGGCGGATGTTCGGCTCCGCGCGCACGTCGTCCGGGTCTGGGTCGTGGCCGTGCCTGCGAGCCAGGGCTTGACGGCTGATCGGGTGGAACAACGCGAGCCGGCCACCCGGACGGCACACCCGATGCAGCTCGGCCAACACGACCACCGGCACGTGAGGGAGCAGCCCAGCGGCGAAAACCGCGTCCACGGCGCCGGAAAGGATCGGGAGCGCGCGGGCGTCGCCGAGCACCAAAGCCTTTCGGCCCTTGCGTTGCGCCTCGGCCAGCATCTCAGGTGTCAGGTCGACGCCCAGCACCACGCCGGACTCGCCCACGGCCGCGCGCAACATCGGCAACGCCCGGCCCGTCCCGCAGGCGACGTCCAGCACCGCCCCTCCTGCCGGCGGCGCCAGGTCGGCGATCGCCCGCGCGTAGACCGGTTCGTCGTCGGGGAAGCGGTTTTCCCAGCCGGCCGCGCGCGGCCCGAAGAACTCCCGCGTCTTCGCGATGTCCGGTCGCACTACGCCTCCCACACCGGTTCCCGCGGCAGACCGCGTTCGGCCCGCGCCCGGTCGACCAGCTCCTGGATCAACTCGGTCTTCGCCGCCGTGTACGCGTCGCCGTTCGCGGCGGTCACGGCCAGGGTCTGCTTGAGCTCCGCGTACCGGGCGGCGTCTTCTGGGTGCGACAGCAGGTGATCGCGCAGGATGCGCTGGTTGCGGGTCGACCAGCTGTCCATTGTGACCACGTGCAGGTGGTGCGACCGCACGCCACCGGTGTCACGGGCGTAGAACAGCCGATCCGCGAACCCGTCGAAGCGGCGATAGCCAAGCCGCACAAGGGTTTCATCGCGATCGGACACCGCCGCCAGTGCCGGCACCGCGGCCATCAGGTCGATGACTGGCTTGGCCGCCAGGCCCGGCACCGCAGTCGAGCCGATGTGCTCGATTTCCGTCAACGGCAACACCGCGGTCAGCTCGGCGATCGCCGAAGCGGCCAGCAACGGCCACGCCGGGTCGTACGGCACCACCTGGATCACGAGGGCACGCTACTGGAGTCCAGACCGGACCGACGTGATCCGCTGCGTGTTGAAGCCCAGCCAGTGCATGCGACCGACGTAACGCGCGTGTTCGACCTTGATGCACCGGTCCATGACCACGGTGACGCCCCCGTCCTCGGCGATCCGCGCACCTTCCAGGTTGATCACCCCGAACTGGCACCACAACGCCTTGGCCCCGATCTGCACGGTCTGCCGCGCGATCTCGGGCAGGGCGTCGGGCGCGCGGAAGACGTTCACGATGTCCACCGGCTCCGGCACCTCCAGCAAACTGGGATAGCTCTTGGCGCCGAGGATCTCCGAAGCCCGCGGGTTCACCGGGATGACGTTGTAGCCGTGGCGTTTGAGGTAGTAGCCGACGAAGTAGCTCGCCCGCAACTCGTTGTTGGACAGCCCGACGACCGCGATCGTCTTCGCGCCGTTGAGCACCCGCTGGATCTCCAGCGGATCCTGGTACTTCGCCAGCTCGCGGGACCCACCTGTCGCTGACGCTCGGTGGGCACTTCGCGCGCGCGCTGTGTCCGATGATTCGCTCGCAAGCTCGCTCATGCCGCCGCGACCTCCTTGAAGCCCTGCTCCAGGTCCCAGATCAGGTCCTCGACCGACTCGGTGCCGACCGAGAGCCGCACCGTCCCGGGGCCGACGCCGGCGGCCGCGAGCTCGGCATCGCTGAGCTGGCGGTGGGTGGTGCTGGCCGGGTGGATGACCAGGCTTTTCGCGTCGCCCACGTTGGCCAGGTGCGACCAGAGCGACAGACCGCGGATGAGCGCCTGCCCACCCGCACGGCCGCCCGCGCAGTCGAAGGAGAACACCGCACCCGCCCCGCGCGGCAGGTACTTGTCAACCAGCGACCGGTACTTGCTGCCCGGCAGGTCCGGGTAGGTCACGCGTGAGACCAGCTCGTGGGATTCCAGGAACGCGGCGACCTGCCGCGCGTTCTCGACGTGCCGTTCCATGCGCAGCGACAACGTCTCGAGTCCTTGCAGGAACAGGAAAGCGTTGAACGGCGACATGGCCGCGCCCAGGTCGCGCAAGGTCTCGGCCCGCAGCTTCATCAGGTAGCCGTACACGCCGAACGTCTCGTGGAACTGCAACCCGTGGTAGGCGGGCGACGGGTCGGCGACCACCGGGAAACGCCCGTTCGACCAGTCGAAGAGACCGGATTCGGTGACGACGCCGCCGATGCTCGTGCCGTGCCCGCCGATGAACTTGGTCGCCGAGTGGACCACGATGTCGGCGCCCCAATCCATTGGGCGGCAGAGGTAGGGCGTCGCGAAAGTGTTGTCCACGACCAAGGGCAGCTGGTGCTCGTGCGCGATGGCCGCCACGGCCTCGATGTCGAACACGTTGCCGCCGGGGTTGCCGATGGTCTCGCCGAAGAACGCCTTGGTCTGCGGGCGAACGGCGGCCCGCCACGCGTCGAGGTCGTCGGGGTCGACCCACGTCAGGTCTATGTTCATCTTGCGCAGCAGGTGTTTGAGCTGGTTCACCGAGCCGCCGTAGAGCGCGGTGGAGGAGACCACGTGGTCGCCCGGCTCCAGGAACGTGAACAGCGCCGCCGCCTGCGCGGCGATCCCGCTGGCGAACGCCACCGCACCTGCGCCGCCCTCCAGGTTCGCCACGCGCTCCTCGAGCACGGCGACCGTCGGGTTCATGATGCGCGAGTAGGTGTTGCCGTACTCCTGCAGGTTGAAGTAGGCGGCCGCGGATTCCGGGTCCTCGAAGACGTAGCTGGACGTCTGGAAGATCGGCACCGCTCGCGCACCCGTGTTCGGGTCCGGTCGCTGCCCGGCGTGCAGCTGCCGGGTCTCGAAGCCGAACTCGTGGTCTTGCTCGATGCGAGTCACAAGGGCCTTCCTCAGTCGCCGAGGAACCGGCGGACGATCGGGGTCTGTCGTTGTTCTTCCAGCAGGAAGCAGTCGTGCCCGTAGGGCGCGTCGATCACGTGCAGCTCGCTCGGCCGGCCCAGCGCACGCAACGCGGCGTCGATCTCCGTCGAGGCCACCGGCGGGTACAGCCAGTCCGAGCTGAACGCGATCAGCAGCGTCCGCGCCTTGCCGGTGGCGAAGGCGGTCGCCAGCGAACCGCCGTGCTGGCGGGCCAGGTCGAAATAGGTCAGTGCGCGCGAAAGCGCGAGGTAGGTGTTGGCGTCGAAGCGCTTGACGAAGGAGTTCGCTTGGTGGCGCAGGTAGTTCTCCACCTCGAACTCGGGCTCGGTCAGCGTGTACCGCACGTCGTCGGCGAACTGCAGCCGGCGGCCGAACTTGTCGTCCAGCGCAGGCGCCGAGAGGTAGGTGATGTGCCCGACCATCCGGGCCACGCCCATGCCGGCGTCCGGCGTGCGGCCCGTGCCGTAGTAGTCGCCACCCTGCCACGACGGGTCGCGCATGATCGACTCGCGGGCGATCGCGTTCCACGCCAGGCCTTGCGGGTGCAACGCGTGCGTGCTGGCGATCGCCACGAGGGCGTCGACCTGGTCCGGGTACAGGACCGACCACTCGAGCGCTTGCATCCCGCCGAGCGAACCACCGGCCACGGCGGCGAGCCGCTCGATGCCCAGCACGTCGAGGAACGCGCGCTGGGTGCGCACCATGTCCGCGACGGTGATGACCGGGAACGCCGACCCGTACGGGCGGCCCGTCGCGGGGTCGATCGACGACGGACCGGTGGTGCCGCGGCAGCCGCCGAGCAGGTTCGTGGACACGACGAAGAACCGGTCGGTGTCGAAGGCCTTGCCCGGGCCGATCATCCCGTCCCACCAGCCGAGCGCCGGACCGGCCGAGCCGTCGCGGTCCTCGGCGCCGAACCCGTCGCGGGTGCTCGCCGCGGCCGGGGTGGTCGAGACGCCCGCCGCGTGGGCGTCACCGCTGAGCGCGTGGCACACCAGGATGACGTTGTCGCGCCGCGGGGAGAGGGTGCCGTAGGTCTCGTATGCGACGCGGACGGGGTGCAACTCCTGTCCACAATCGAGCCGCACCGGGTCCGGCAAATCGACGTAGCGGGTCTCGACCGTGCCGACCGACCCAGCCGCGACCGCCGGAACGGACACCATGCCCGCATGGTAACCAGATCCGGATCGGTCCCGCCGCCGCGCGAAGGCCCGTTTCGGAATATGAGACGCAGGTCAGCGGGCCGGTGCGCTGTGTAGCGTGCGGGATCGGCAGGTGAACCACGCGAGAGGACCGCTCCCATGACGGCAGTTGACAGCATCGACAACGGCGTCAACGTCCAGGCGCTGCTCGAGGCGCGCGAGGCGCTCAAGGGCGCGCCGGAGGCCGCCCAGTTCACGTGGCGCTCGACCACCAGGTGGGAAAACGGCGTGCACACCACCTCGACGGTCAAGGACTACTCCGGCCTCGGCGCCGACCACGAGCACAAGGCCGAGTCGACGTTCGTCGCCGACCACCCCGAGGTGTTCGCGGCCACCGACAACGGCATCACCCCGATCGAGTACCTGCTCGTCGGCCTGGGCAGCTGCCTGACCGCGGGCATCGCGTCCGTCGCGCAGAACCGCGGCATCCAGCTGCGCTCGGTCGAGGCCACCCTCGAAGGCGCGCACGACATCCGCGGCATCCTCGGTGCCGACAGCGACGTGCGCAACGGCTACAACGGCATCAAGGTCTCCTTCAACATCGACGCCGACGCGTCCAAAGAGGACATCGAGGCGCTGGTCGCCCAGTCGCAGAAGCGGTCCGCCGTCTTCGACGCGCTGACCAACCCCACGGACGTCACCGTCGAGGTCGTCTGAGGGCCGAACCATAGAAACGACAACCACGGTCGTCATCGGGGCCGGTCACGCCGGGTTGGCGGCGAGCCACTTCCTCAGCGAGCGCTCGGTCGACCACGTCGTGCTCGAGCGTGGTGAGGTGGCGAACTCCTGGCGGCGCGAGCGCTGGGACTCGCTGCGTTTGCTCACGCCCAACTGGCAGAGCCGGCTGCCGGGCCACCACTACGGCGGCCCGGATCCCGACGGCTACATGACGATGCCCGAGGTGGTCGGGTTCATCGACCGCTTCGCCGCGCTGACCGGTGCGCCGGTGCGCACCGGCACCACGGTCACGTCGGTCCGGCGCACCGACGACGGCTACCGCGTGACGACCGACCAGGGCGAGCTCGCCTGCCGGACCGTGGTCATCGCCAGCGGCGCCTGCAACCGGCCGGCCGTGCCGGCGCTCAGCGAAGCGGTGCCGGACGAGGTCGTTCAGCTGACACCGTTCGACTACCGCAACCCAGGCCGGCTCCCCGACGGCGGCGTGCTCGTCGTCGGGGCGTCGGCCACCGGCGTGCAGCTGGCGGCGGAGATCCAGCGGTCCGGCCGGCCGGTGACGCTCTCGGCCGGCGAGCACGTGCGCATGCCGCGCGTGTACCGCGGCCGCGACGTCCTGTGGTGGATGGACGCGGCCGGCGTGTGGGACCAGCGCTACGACGAGGTGCCCGACCTGACCCGGGCCCGGTCGCTGGCCTCACCGCAACTGGTGGGCACCAGGGAGCGGGCGACGCTCGACCTCAACGCGCTCACCGAACTGGGCGTGGAACTCGTCGGCCGGGCCTCGATGGTGCGCGACGGTGAACTGCTCTTCTCCGGCGGGCTGCGCAACGTCATCCGGCTGGCCGACCTGAAGCTGGACCGGCTGCTGACCGCGTTCGACGAGTGGGCGCTGGAGTCCGAAGTGGAGGCCGACCTCAAGGCGCCCGAGCGGTTCGAGCCCACCCGGGTGCCCGCCTCGACGCGGCTGCGCCTGGACCTGCGCGGCGGCGCGATCCGCACGATCGTCTGGGCGACGGGCTTCCGGCCGGACTACTCCTGGCTCGACGTCCCGGTGGTCGACACGAAGGGCCGGTTGGACCACGACGGCGGCGTCGTGGCCGGCCCCGGGCTGTACGCGCTGGGCCTGCCGGTGTTGCGGCGGCGCAAGTCCACGTTCATCCACGGCATCGAGGACGACGCGCGGGACGTGATCGCCCACCTCGACGGCTACCTGCGCTCCTGAGTGGACGCTCCGTTGCGTTGCCGCGACGGGCTCAGCAAGCTGTCCAGCCGGCTCACCTCGTCGGTCAACTGCGCCCGGATGTCGGTGAGGTGGTCGCGGGTGCCGACGAGGATCGCGGCCATCGCCGCGTAGCGCTGGTCGACCGTGCCCTCGTCGGCCAGGCTGTGGATCGCGGCGAGGATCTGCTGGGCCTGGCGCGCCGCCTCGGCGCGGATGGCCGCCGCTTCCTGCGCCACTTTGCGTGCGTGCTCGTGGGCTTCGGCGATGATCCGCTCCGCGTCCGCCTCGGCGTGCGACATGGTCGCCAGCGCCGCCGGGCTGGCGCCGTGCTGCTGGTGCCAGTGCCGCAACCGGTCGACCTCGCGGCTCGCCGCGGCGAGTTCGGCGGTCATCCCGACGATGGTGTCGGCGACGCGGTCGAGGAAGGCGTCGACCTGGTCCTCGTCGTAGCCGCGGCGGGTCAGGCGGGCCTGGTCGAACACGGCCTCGCCGATGTCGCGTGCGGTGAGCCATGGTGGCGCCATGCGCACCGCCCCCTTTCCGTTTGCGTCGGTCACGACCAGCCGTGCCCGGTGAGGATCACGACCAGAACCAACGTGACGGTGGACGCCGCGGCCATCGCGTGCACGGTCGCGGTGTGCACCGGGAAATAGCCGCCCGCGCTGCGACTCGGTCGTTCGGCATTCGCGTGCCGGCCGTGCCCGGGTGACCACCTGGCGACCATGAGCAATCCGTGCGCCGCGGCCACCACGAGGAACACCAGACCCGCGATGGCGGTCGCCCACAATCCCGTCACCGCGTACCACGTCCACGCGAGCAGCCCGCCCGCCGCCGCAGTCACGTGGATGGCCAGCAGCACCCGTCGACGTTTCGATCGTCCCCGCGGTCCCCGGCTGATCGCCCCCGCGCGGATCAGCAAGGTCAAGCCGAAGGCCGCGGTGACGCTCCACACCACAACCGAGGCGAGTGTCAAGGCTTCCACTCCCACCTGCGGAACCCGCGGCCCGCCACCTCTTCACCGGCCAGTCCGGGCCATTGGACACTCGATCGAATGGAGCAACAATCGAGCACGCAGCAATGTCACTCGAATGGCCTAGCGCTATTGTCACTCCCTGCGACAACCAGGTGAACCGTGGCGGCCATTTCGGGGCGGGTACAAAGACCCAACGACGGCTTCGTCATTACTGTCGGCGATCAGGAAACCGGTCAGAATTCCCGCCGAAAGGGCTTCGACGGCGGAACCGCCGCGCTCTCGACGATGTTCCGGCGAATTTACGGTACGCACAGTAGTGGTTACCGTTCGATTCCGAGCGGGCCGGAACGCTACGGTGGTCGGGTGACCGACGAGGAGCTGATCGTCGCCATCGCGCTGGCCCGCATGGACAACCCCGGCCTCGAACTGGAGGACGTGGTCGCCCTCGTGCTGCGCCGCATGGGCGACGACGCGGTGCTCGAGTTCGCGTCCCGGACGCTCGCCATGCGCGGGGAGTTGCGTGGCGCGATGTTCCAGGCCGCGGTCGAGCACGTCATGCGCGTCGTGTTCACCTTGCGCGGACCGGCTGACTAGAGCACGAACTCCTCGACCTGCGTCGCTGGGTTGCGTCCCGATCCCCCTGGCCGGCGGCTGAGCGCCACATAGCCCGCACCGCCGAAGTGGGCCGGGAAGACCAGGCGGTTCTCGTCGGCTGCGCGGGCCAGCACGGTCTTGCGGGACCGGGCCGCCCCCGCGGGATCCTCGTCGAAGCAGCTGTTGTGCGCGGGTTCGAGGAGCTGCACCGGGCTGTGCAGCAGGTCGCCGACGAACACGGCGCGGTCGGAGCCGCTGTCCAGGCGCAGCACCGCCGAGCCCGGCGTATGACCGGGGGCCGCCTCCAGAACCAGGTCGGCGTCGATGCGGAACTCGCCTTCCCACACCTCGGCCAGGCCCGCCTCGATGATCGGTGCCACCGCCTTGGTGTGCAGGTCGTCGCCGCTGAGTTTGGCGTTGTCCGGCGCGGGGATCAGGTAGCGGGCGTTGGGGAAGGTCGGCGCGCCGTCGGTGGTGTTCCAGCCGACGTGGTCGCCGTGCAGGTGGGTGTTGATCACCAGGTCGACCGCCTCGGGGTGCACGCCCGCCGCGGCGAGCAGGCCGGGCAGGTCCGGACGCGGCTCGGTCTCCATCGGGAAGCGGTCGGTGCCGAGTCCGGTGTCGACCAGGATCGTGCGACCGCCACTGCGCAACACCCACGTCTGCAAGGCGAGCACCGCGACGTTGTCCTGCGGCTGCCAGAAGTCGGGACCGAGCTCTTCCCAGTGTTCCCGCGGCGCGTCGGGGACCAGGTCGCCCGCCGGGGCGAACGGTCCCTGCAGTTCACGCACGCGGCCGACCTCGACGCGGCCCAAAGTGATTGTCTCCATGACTCGACCGTAAGCCTGCGTACGCGCGTTTCAATGCTTGATCGGCGCTTCTGCATGCGCGATCGTCTACGCTGACGGGATGGACGTGGTGAGCGACGCCATCACCGTGATGCGGAGCGGCACCCCGGAGTCGGGGCGCCGCGTCGCCCGGCGCCAGTGGCGGATGCGCTTCGCGCCCTACGACGGCGCCGGTTTCCACGTGTTGTTGCGTGGCAGCTGCCGGCTGTACCCGCCGTCGGGCGCGCCGGTGCTGCTGAACGTCGGCGACGTGGTCCTGCTCCCCCACGGCAGCGGCCACGACCTCGCCTCCGACGACGCCCCGGCCGAAGCCGTCCCCTTCGAGCGGTGGTCGCCCACCGAGTCCGATGTGGACGGGCCGGTGGTGTCGGAGTTGTTGTGCGGCAAGTACCGGACGGACCCGTCGCGGGCCCATCCGCTGCTCGCCGAGTTGCCCGACGTCGTGCACGTCCCCGCCGGCGCGGGCCGGCACCCATCGCTGCGCGCGGCGGTGGACCTGCTGGGCGGTGAAGTCGAGCAGGCGCTGCCGGGGCGGGACGCGGCGCTGCCCGGGTTGCTGGACCTGCTGCTGGTGTACGTGTTGCGGGCCTGGCTCGCGGACCGGCCGTCCGGCTGGAGCCAGGCCCTGGCCGATCCGGTGGTGGCTTCGGCCTTGCGCGTGCTGCACGAGGACCCGGCCCACCCGTGGAGCGTGGAAACCCTTGGCGCCCAGGTGGGTCTGTCGCGCGCTGCCCTGGCCCGCCGGTTCACCGCGCTGGTCGGGCGCCCGCCCATGAACTACTTGGCGTGGTGGCGCCTGACCAGCGCGGCGCGCCTGCTGCGCGAGTCGGACCGGCCACTGTCCACAGTGGCCGAACAGGTCGGCTACCGGTCGGTGTTCGCCTTCTCGCACGCGTTCAAGCGGCAGTTCGGGGTGGCCCCGGGTCAGTACCGCGCGTCCTGATCAGGCCAGGTGGATGTCCTGGACCCAGCCCCAGCGCTTGGCGTTCGGCACGTAGACCTTGGTCCAGCCGTGGTCGTGCTGGTCGGTCGAGTGCACGTGCCAGCCACCGAACACGTTGCCGATGACGAACCGGTTGGCCGCGTCGCGCAACGTGCCCATGGTCTTGACGGCCCGGTGGTCGTTGGTGACGTGCCCTTCGGCGACACGGAAGACGACGGTGCGGTAGTGGTCGGCCTCGACCGCGCTGCGGCCCTCGAGGATCCGCTGCGGCACCGGCTCACCGGCCGGGTAGTGGCTGGTCGGCGTCGGGAAGTGCTCGCCGCCGACCGAGGTGCCCAGGCAGTCGCGGTGCACGAAGCCCCACCACGGGTGCTTGCTGTTGCGGTACTTCTTGTCGCTGATCATCGACCACGTCGAGTTGACGTTGTAGCGCCACGCCACGATGTCGGTCGGCGCGATCTGCCAGTCGATGTCGTTGCCGATCACCCCGTCCTTGGGGTAGTTCGGGTGCACCGTGCAGGTCTTGGTGACCTTGTACTCGAGGATCAGCGAGACCGAACGGCTCTTGGCCGCCGCGGTGACGTCGGTGGCGTTGGCCTGCAGCGCGTCCGGCTCGGCCTCGTCGGGTGCCTGCGCCAGCTGCACGCCGCTGACGGCCGGTGGCGCGGCCTGCGCCTCGGCTTGGTCCCCGCCGGTCGCGATCACGACGGCCGCGGTGATGCCCGCCACCGCCACCACGCCGACCGCCGCCAAGGCCCACTTCGGTTGCTTGCCCATGTGTTCCTGCCTCCTGGAGTTCTCCCTCGTGAAGAGAATTCACAAAAAGGCCGGTCGGTTGGTGGGCCGCTGCGCAGGAGCGCAACCCTTGTGCACGATCTATCTACAGACCTGCGAGCCAGGCGTGCCCCGGATACACGCGGGCCAGCAGCTCGGCCAGGGTCGCGCGCTGAGCCTCGCTCAGGTGTGGGACGGTCGCGGCGAAGTCGGCCTGGTCCTTGGGCCGCGTGTGCTTGGCCTTGAACAGCAGGACCAGTTCGGGCGCCAGATAAGGGATGTCGTCCCGGGTGCGGTGGATGATGTCGCGGTAGGGGAAGCGGATGGTCTCGTCGTGGCGGCAGATCCACGTGTCGCCGTCGTGCGGCTCGCGGAACACGTCGAGCAGGTAGTCGCCCGTGACCGGATCGCGCACCCAGGTCTGGTGGGTGACGGCCAGGATGTCCGGTGTGGCATCGGCCCAGACCCGGCCGCTGCCGACGGCGTCGAGGGCGTAGCCGGGTAGGCGATCGCGGACCTCGGCGAACCGGGAGCTCGGGATGGCGATCTCGATGTCCCCGTGCGCCCGCGTCGGCGTGCCGCGGAACAGCTCCAGCGCCCACCCCGCCGCCACGCACCACGGCGTGGCCAGCCCGGCCAGCCGCTGGGCCACCTGACCCGGGGTCCAGCAGGACGACCACCGCGCGTCGAGGGCGTCGAGCTCGGCCGGTGACAGCTCGTGGCCGCCGTCCGGAAGTTGCTCGCCCACCAGGGAAACCTAGCAGCGGACCGCCCATGTTCGAATCGAGTTCGAGCGGGTACCCAGCCGTCATGGTGCGATTCGGGTACACACTGATGACCGAGCAGGCCGGGCCGCGCGAGCTCGTCGGGCACGCCACCGCGGCGGAGCGGGCCGGCTTCGACTTCGAGGTGATGAGCGACCACTACTCCCCTTGGCTCGACGAGCAGGGCCACGCACCCTACGCGTGGAGCGTGCTCGGCGCGGTCGCGCAGGCCACCGAGCGGGTCGACCTCATGACGTACGTGACCTGCCCGATCATGCGCTACCACCCGGCGGTCGTGGCGCAGAAGGCGGCGACGGTCCAGTTGCTGTCCGACGGCCGGTTCACCCTCGGCGTCGGCGCGGGCGAGAACCTGAACGAGCACGTCGTCGGGCGCGGGTGGCCGCCGGCGAACGTGCGGCACGAGATGCTGGACGAGGCGCTGCGGATCATGCGCGCGCTGTTCGAGGGCGGCTACGTCAACTTCAAGGGCGAGCACTACCGCGTGGACTCGGCGAAGCTGTGGGACCGGCCCGAGCAGCCGGTGCCCGTCGCCGTGGCCGTGTCGGGCGAGCAGTCGATCAGCGGGTTCGCGCCGCTGGCCGACGCCATGATCGCGGTGGAGCCCAAGGAAGAGCTGACCAAGTCGTGGCGCAAGGCCAAGTCCGGCGACCAGCGGATCATCGGGCAGATCCCGATCTGCTACGACAAGTCCGAGGAAGCGGCGATCGAGCGCGCCCACGCCCAGTTCCGCTGGTTCGGTGGCGGCTGGAAGGTCAACGCGGAGCTGCCGGGGCCGTCCGGCTTCGCCGGGGCGACCCAGTTCGTGCGGCCCGAGGACGTGGCCGAGTCCATCCCTTGTGGACCGAAGGTGGACAAGATCGTCGACGCGGTGTCGGCGTTCTGGCAAGCCGGGTTCACCGACGTTGCCCTGGTGCAGATCGGCGGCGAGCACCAGGACGAGTTCTTCCCGTTCGCCGAACAGGAGCTGCTGCCCGCTCTGCGTGAGGCGTCGGCATGACCACGATCGCGGTCGTCGACGTCGACGGCACCTTGGTGGACACCAACTACCACCACAGCCTGGCGTGGTTCCGCGCGTTCGAGAACAGCGGCGTCGTCGTGCCGATCTGGAAGATCCACCGGGCGATCGGCATGGGTGGTGACCGGCTGCCCGCCGAGGTCGCGGGCGAGGAAGTCGAACGCGAGTACGGCGACGAGATCCGCGCGGCGTGGGCCGAGTTCTTCGACCCGATGCTCGAGGAGATCACCGTGCTCGATGGCGCCCGCAAGCTGCTAAAAGAGTTGCGGCACAAGGACTTCTCCGTCGTGCTGGCCAGTTCGGGCAAGCCGGAGCACGTGGACCACTACCTCGACCTGCTCGACGCGCGTGAGCTGGTGGCCGGCTGGACCACCGCCGAGGACGTCGAGGACACCAAGCCCGCGCCCGACCTGATCGGCGTGGCGCTGACCAAGGGCCGCGGCGAGCGGGCGATGGCGATCGGCGACTCGGTGTGGGACTGCCGTGCCGCCGCGAAGCTCGAGATCCCGACCGTCGCGGTGCTGACCGGGGGCTTCGGCAACGACGAACTGACCGAAGCGGGTGCGAGCCGGGTGTACGAGGATCTACCGTCGCTCATCGAGGACTTGGACACGCTGCCAGCAAAGGAGCCAGCGGACTAGTGACGACCGCCGTGGTGGAGAGCGAACGCAAGTACGACGTCCCGGCCGGCGCGAGCCTGCCCGACTGGTCCGGGGTCGCGGGTGTGGCCTCGGTGCTCGGCCCCGAGCAGACCGAACTGGACGCGCACTACTTCGACACGGCCGATCTGCGCCTGCTGCGGGCGGGGTTCACCCTGCGCAACCGGGCGGGCGGCGAGGACGCGGGCTGGCACGCGAAGGTGCCCGCGGGCGGTGGTGACCGCGAGGAGCTGCGGTTCGCGCCCCAGCCCGGCATGCCCGAGGAGCTGGCGAAGCTGTTCGCCGGCATCGCGCGCGGCGCGGAACTGGTGGAGGTCGCGCGCCTGAAGACCACTCGGACCACGTGGACGCTGCTCGACGACGCGGGTTCGGCCCTCGCCGAGGTCGCGGCCGACCAGGTGACCGCGACCGTGCCGCAGCGGGCCGGGACCGAGGCGGCCACCGTGAAGAGCTGGCACGAGGTCGAGATCGAGCTGGCCGGTGGCGCCGACCGTGCGACGGCCGACCGGCTCGGTGCCGTGATGGCGGAGGCCGGCTTCCCCGTGTCGTCGGCGAAGTCCAAGCTCGCCCGGGCCTTGGCGGTCAAGCGGCCACGGACCAAGCGGGCCGGTTCGGCCGGCGCCGTCGTCCTGGCCTACGTGCGCAAGCAGGCGGACGCCGTGCGGCAGCAGGACATCGCCATCCGGCGCGACCTGCCGGACGCCGTGCACCAGGCGCGGGTGGCCAGCCGCAAGCTGCGGGCGACGCTGAAGACGTTCCGGCCGGTGCTGCGCCGGCGCCAGGTCGACCCGCTGCGCGAGGAACTGCAGTGGTACGAACGGCGGTTGAGCGGGGCACGCGACGTCGAGGTGATGTCCGAGGTCCTGCACGACGAGGTCGGCCAGGTGCCCGTCGAGCACGTGCTCGGGCCGGTGGCCGCGAAGCTGACGGCGCACTTCGCGCGCGAGGAGGCGACCGCCGCCGACACCGTTGCCCGCACCATGGCCGCGAAGCGCTACTTCCGGATGCTCGACCGGCTCGACCAGCTGCTGGAAGATCCGCCCCTGCGCAAGCGCAAGGGCAAGAAGGCGTTGCGCAAATCCGCTCGCAAGGCGTGGCGTCGGGTGAAGAAGGCCGTGCAGCGCAGCGAATCTGCGACCGTGGGGCCCGAACTGGACGCCGCGCTGCACCGCGCCCGCAAGGAAACCCGCAAGGCACGCTACGCCGCCGACGCGCTGAAACCGGCCTTCGGCAAGAAGGTGCGCCGCTGGCGCAAGCACCTGAAAGCTCTGCAGGACGCCCTCGGTGAACAGCACGACGCGGTGACGACGGGTGCGCAGCTGCGGCAACTGGCGATCAGGACCCACGCCTCCGGCGGCAACGCGTACACCTACGGGCTGCTCTACGCCCGCCAGGACGAGCACGGGCGCGCCGGCTACCGCAAGTTCCGTGCCCTGTGGACCGACCCGCCGTCGAAAACCCCCACCTGGCTGCGCTGAACCCGGTCAGGAGCCGCCGCCGACGGCGTGGAGCTGCGTGAGGTCCGCCGCCCGCCACGAGCCGTCCTCGACGCGCACCACCTGAATGCGCAGTGCCTGGAGCGCCGATCCCTGGCTGTTGTGGGTGTAAAGCGAGACGAGCAAGGAGGCGTCGCCCGGCCGCACGTAGACCGGCGCGACGATCGGACGGGGCGAGACGGTCACGGTGACCGCGTCGCCGGGCGGGAACTCCTCACGAGCGGTGCGCAACTTGGTGGTGAGCGGCTCCACGCTGGCCTTGAACCACTTGTCGTAGCTGGCTTCCGGGTCGGAAGCGTCGAACTCGGTGAGGCGGGTGGCCAGGGTGACCGCGGCGGACACGGCCGCGTCGCGTTCCGCGATCTGCGCGTCGGGCGCCGGGCCAGGGCCGCCGGCCAGCGGAGCCTCCGTCGGGTCCAAGCTGACCCGGCTGATGCGCCAGGTCCCGGCCAGCCGGTCGAGGCCGATCAGCATCGTCACCTCTTGGCGGAAGTTCGCCCCGGTGGGGTCCTCGACCAGCCAGCCGAACACCAGCACCGAAGCGTGGTCACCGGTGAGCCGGACCACCGCGGCGTCGACGTCGGCCACCTCGTCCACCTTGGTGTGGTTCAGGTAGTCGGTCATCACCGCCGTCACGTCGTTCTCGCCCGCGCCGACGAGGCGCTGGCGGACCAGCTCCGGCCGGTTCCCCGGCGTCGACTGGGCGACCATCGGGAAGACAGTCTCGAGATCGTCGCGAACCATGTCCAGCACCTGCTGGCAGGTCGCCGTGTCCACGCCCGCCCGGTTGGGCGGCATCACGGGTGCCCCGCTCGCGGATTCCGTGCACCCGGCGAGAAACGCCACCAGCAGCACGATCGACGAGACCCGGAATGCTTTCCCCACACCGGAACCCTAACGAACCGGCATATGCGGCCCATACATCTCAGGGCGCGGGATGTTGCGCAGGATCCCAACGGACACGGCCTGTAGGTCAACCGCCGGCGTCGAACTGTGCACCGCCGCCGATCGCGAGCAGGATCAGCGCGACCTGGACCGCGATCATGAAGAGGTAGGCGACGATCTTCGCCACGAACCCCTTGATCTCGTCGATGTCGTTGATGAAGCCCAGGACCAGCGACACCCAGATCAGGGCCACGACGATCGTCAACAGCCACGACAGGAAGTCCGGCACACCGAGGTGCACGAACCCTCGCCGCCAGAACGGAAACGCGCCGAAGCCGAGTGCACCCACCGCGATGAAGTGGAACAACTGGACGAGCCCGTCGTCTTTCTTCTTCGGCGGGTATCCGACCGGGTAGGACATCGGAACCACCTCCCCTCCTCAGCAACAGCATGCGTGGGAGACTGGCCGACAGCCTGAGTAACCAGGTACTCATGTTGGAGTTCGCGGGGGCGCAGTGACTCGGGACGGGCGAGGCATGTGGCCATTCGCTGGTCGAGGGATCCAGTTCACGACGCTGCTGCGTCGCGTGGGCGACACGCCCGTGGCGGTGTTCGTCGCCGGGCCGACCGGCGTGGGCAAGACGCGGCTGGCGACCGAAGTGCTTGATGACCTCGGCCGACGGGGATTCACAACGGTGACCGCACAGGCGACGGCCGCGACCCGCGACATCCCCTACGGCGCCTTCGCCCACCTGCTGCCGATCGACGGGCCGCCGGCGAACGGGAATCCCCTGGGATGGGCGGTGGACGCGGTGCTGAGGGCGGCGGCCCGCCGACGGCTGGCGGTGCTCGTCGACGACCTGCACATGCTCGACCCGGCGTCCGCGTCAATGGTGAACCAGCTGGTTCGCGGTCGGCGGGCGACCGTGCTGGGGACCGTGCGCGATGACTTCCCCGCACCGGATGCCATCTCGACGCTCTGGCGGTCCGGGCACGCGACCCGGATCGACCTGCCTCCACTTGCCGAGGCGGAGGTCGCCGAGGTGCTCACCGCTGCCTTGGGCGGTCCGGTGCCGGTGGCGACCGCACGCGAGCTGTGGCGGTTGACCGAAGGCAACCCACTGCTGCTCCACGAGCTTGTCCTCGCGGCTCGCGACGCAGGTGTGCTGACCGGACCTCCGTGGCGCCGGACCGGGCCATGGCCGGTAGCGGCGCCGCGCCTTCGTGAGCTGATGGACGTCCGCATCGGATCGCTCGACGATCAGCAGAGCGCCGTCCTCGAATACGTCGCCTTCGGCGAACCACTGGAGCTAGGTGTGCTCTCAGCGGTGTGCGATCCGGTGGCGCTCGAGGAATGCGAGTCGCGTGACCTCGTACGGATCGACGAAGAGGAGCGGGCCCACCTTGCGCACCCGCTCATCGGGGCGGTCATCCGGGACCGATGCCCCCTCACCAGGCGACGGCGCCGCTATCGCGAGTTGCTCGCCGTGGCCGGTCACGACCTGCGGACGCCTATCTGGCAGCTCGATGCCGGCCAACCCGCCGAACCGGGTTCGTCGATCGCCGCGGCCCGGACCGCGTGGGCGGTCCATGACTACCCCACGGCCCGGCGACTCGCGGGCGCCGCGGTCCGCGCAGGCGGCGGCGTCGACGCGAGCATCCTGCTCGCGAACGTGCTCAACCACAGCGGCGCCATCGACGAGGCGGCTCGGGTGCTCGCCAAGATCGACAGCGGGGCGCTGAGCCAGCGCCAACACGCGGAACTCGCGATGACCACGGCCTTCACCCGGAGCATGACGCCGGGCTGCGCCGAGGAAGCACTGGCTGTGCTGGACAGGGCATCCGACATCGTCACGGATCCGCAATTGCGCCGAAACGTCGACATGCTGCGCGTCCTCATCCTCAGCCGGACCGGCGAGGTGTCCGCCATCCTGGAGCTGACCGGCCGGCTGCTGCAGGCATCGGAGCTCAACCCGGCGCTGCGCGCGCAATCGCTCAGCGCGCGTGCGGGGGCCTTGGCCATCCGCGGAAAGCTCGACCAGGCCGTGGTCTGCGCCCGCCTGGCCATGGACGACGTCGAATCGTGGCGCGCCGAGATCCCGGTGCTGATCACGACGGTCGTTGCCACGTGGTACGCGGCCGCCCTCTACGCGGGCGACCTCGGCGATGCCGATCTGGCCCTGGCCAGTCTGCGGGCCGAGACCGGGAGCCACATCGACTGGCACGCAGCCGATCAGATCGACATGCTCGGCCGGGCCCAGACGCTGCGCATGCGTGGGCAGCTCACCGCTGCCGCCATCGCAACGGCGGGCGCGCACCCCGAGCACACCCGGGCGAGCTGCCTCGCCGAACGCGCCCACGCCCTCGCGCTCGCCGGTCGCGCCGAGCCCGCCCGCGAGGCGCTGACCCACGCGCACCACGTCCAGTCGAACCGGTTCGTCGTCAGTGAACAGCAATGGATCGCCCTCGCGGAAAGATGGGTCAGGGTGGCCGAAGGCGCCATCGACGAGGCCGTCGAACTCGCCCTCGCGCACGCCGACCGGTGCCGGTCATCGCGGCTGTCCGGGTTCGAGGCCGTTGCGCTGCACGACGTTGTTCGCCTCGGCGCGCCCGAACGGGCGTGCGAGCGGATCGTCCAGCTTACCGCGGAGGTCGAGGGCCGGCTCACCGCCGCCTACGCACAGCACGCCGAAGCAGCCACCACCGGGCATCCGGCCAAGCTGCTGGCCGTCGCCGACGAGTTCGAGCGGATCGGCTGCCTGCTGTACGCCGCGGAGGCCGCGGCGATGGCAGCCGACCGGGGCGGCGCCTCGGCCATGGCCCGGGCTTCGGCGCTCGCCGCCCGATGTCAAAAGCCACGCACGCCGGCCTTGCGGGCGGTGCAGACGCCAGGGCTCACCAAGCGCGAGCACCAAATCGCGATGCTCGCCGCCGGCGGGCACTCCAGCAAGACCATCGCGGAGCGCCTTGTCCTGTCACCGCGCACGGTGGAGAACCACTTGCAGTCCGCGTATGCGAAGCTCGGGATCACCAGCCGCGGCGAGCTCGAGGCCGTGCTGGCCGACACGGAGCCCTAGACGCGAAGTGCTCCGCGGGCAAGCCATCCACGGGCGCAACCGCAGGAAACCCGTCAGGGGCGCGGGATGTTGCGCAGGTTGGACCGGGCCAGGTCGACCATTTTGCCCACGCCGCCATTGAGCACGGTCTTGCTTACCGCCAACGCGAAGCCGCGCATCATGTCGCCGGTGATCTTGGGTGGGATCGACATGGCGTTGGGGTCGGTGACCAGTTCGACCAGGGCGGGGCCGGGGTGGGCGAACGCCTCGGCCAGGGCTTCGCGGATCTTGCCCGGGTGCTCGACGCGCACCGCGTGGATGCCGCACGCCGCGGCGATCGCGCTGAAGTTCACCGGCGGGTGGTCGGTGCCGTACTCGGGCAGGCCGTCGACGTACATCTCCAGCTTGACCATGCCGAGGCTCGCGTTGTTGAACACCACGACCTTCACCGGCACGTCGTAGGTCGTCAGCGTCAGCAGGTCCCCCATCAGCATGGCCAGCCCGCCGTCGCCGGAGATCGAGACGACCTGGCGGCCGGGTGAGGACAGCGCGGCGCCGATCGCATGCGGCAGCGCGTTGGCCATGCTGCCGTGCCGGAACGAGCCGATCACGCGGCGCTTCCCGTTGGGCGTCAGGTACCGCGCCGCCCAGACGTTGCCCATGCCGGTGTCCACTGTGAACACCGCGTCGTCGGCGGCCACGTCGTCGAGGACGTCCGCGGCGTACTCGGGGTGGATCGGGGTGCGGTGCTCGATCCGGGTCGTGTAGGCGTCGACCACCTTCTGCAGCTTGCGGGCGTGCTCACGCAGCATCGTGTCCAAGAAGGACCTGTTGGTGCGCTTGCGCAGCAGCGGCAGCACCGCGGCGATGGTGGCCTTCACGTCGCCGTGGACGGCCAGGTCCAGGTTGGTGCGCCGGCCGAGCGCGGCGGGGTTGGCATCGATCTGGATCGTGCGGGCTTGCGGCAGGAAGTTGTCGTACGGGAAGTCGGTGCCCAGCAACACGATCCGGTCGGCGGCGTGCATCGCGTCGTAGCACGCGCCGTAGCCGAGCAGCCCGGACATGCCCACGTCGTAGGGGTTGTCGTACTGGATCCACTCCTTGCCGCCGAGGCTGTGCCCGACCGGCGCCTGCAGCGCCTCGGCCAGGGCCATCACCTCGTCGTGCGCGCCCGCGCAACCGGCACCCGCGAAGAGCGTGACCTTCTCACCGGAGTTCAGCAGCTCGGCCAGCTCGGCGATCCGCTCGGCCGGCGGCACGACCGGCGACGGCGCGACCAGCTTCACCGGCGCGGCATTGGGTTCGACACTGCGCCGCTCGGCGACGTCCCCGGGGATGGCCAGCACGGACACGCCACGCAGCCCGACCGCCGTCTGCATGGCGACGCGCAGCAGCCGCGGCATCTGCTCGGCCTGGGAGACCAGCTCGCAGTAGTGGCTGCACTCGCGGAAGAGCTGGTCCGGGTGCGTCTCCTGGAAGAAGTTGGTGCCGATCTGCGCCGACGGGATGTGCGAGGCGATGGCCAGCACCGGCGCGCCGCTGCGGTGCGCGTCGTACAGGCCGTTGATCAGGTGCAGGTTGCCCGGCCCGCAGCTGCCCGCGCAGACGGCCAGCTTGCCGGTGACCTGGGCTTCCGCGGCGGCGGCGAACGCGGCCGTCTCCTCGTGCCGGACGTGGACCCAGTCGATGCCGTCGGTGCGGCGGATCGCGTCCACGATCGGGTTCAGGCTGTCGCCCACCACGCCGTAGACCCGCTGCACGCCTGCGTCCCGCAGCATGCGAACCAGCTGCTCCGCAACGGTGGCCATCGCTCACGCTCCCTCGGTGTCGTCACCCCCAACGATGCGCCTGTCCATCGCATGCGTCCAATTCCGGTTCTTCACCGATTCCATTCTGTGGAATCATGAATGGATGGACCTGCAGATCCTGCGCTGGTTCCAGGACGTGGCCGAGGGGGCCACGGTGACCGAGACCGCGCAGCGCGCCCACCTCACCCAGTCCGCGCTGTCCCGGGCCCTCGCCCGGCTGGAGCACGAGGTCGGCACGCCGCTGTTCACCCGCGTGGGCCGGACGCTGGCCCTGACCCCGGCGGGCCGGGTGTTCAAGGCCACCCTCGACCGGACGCTCGACCAGTACGACCTCGGCCTGCGCGCGGTCGCCGAACTGGTGGACCCCGAGCGCGGGGTCGTGCCGGTCGCGTTCCTGCACACGCTCGGCACGTGGCTGGTGCCGCCGCTGATCAGCGGCTTCCGCGAGACGCACCCGGCGGTGCGCTTCGAGCTGCGCCAGCACGGCGAGGAACCGATCCTGCGCAACCTGCTCGACGGCGTCGTCGACCTGGTGCTGACCAGCGGCGATCCGGGACATCCGCGGGTGCGCTGGCAGCGGCTGCTCGTCGAACCGCTGCGCCTGGCCGTGCCCGCGAACCACCGCCTCGGCCGGCGCAAGCGGGTGCGGCTCGCGGAGGTCGCGGACGAGCCGTTCATCCTGCTCCGGGCGGGCTACGGGTTGCGCACGCTGACCGAGGAGCTGTGCGCGCGGGCCGGGTTCAGCCCGCGCGTCGCGTTCGAGGGCGAGGAGGTCGAGACGCTGCGGTCGCTGATCGCCGCCGGGCTCGGTGTGGCGCTGCTGCCGCCGCCCCACGCCGTGCTGTCCACCACGGTCAAGCCGGCCCACCACCTGGCGGTCACCGACGTGCCCGCGGCCCGCGACATCGGCCTGGCCTGGCTCGCCGACCGGCAGCTCCCCGGCGCCTCGCAGGCGTTCCACGACCACGTCCTGCGCCACGGGCCGGAGCTGGCGCCCGCCACCTACGGGCGCTGGACGAGCAACGTGTAGAGGTTGCAGAGATCGCCGAGGACGGGGGCCTGCTTCCAGAACGTGAAGCCGAGCTTGCCGATCACCTTCTGCGACGCCACGTTGTCGGGCGCGATGACGGCCAGCAGTTCACCTTCGTAGGTTCGGCGGGCCACGGCCAGCAGGGCGTTGCCCGCCTCCGTGGCGTAGCCCAGCCCCCGGCATTCCGGGATCAAGCGGTATCCCCACTCCAGCCAGGTCCGGCCCTCGACCTCGAGGTAGTCGGCGCCGGTGTACCCGACCACGCGCCCGGTGGCCCGCTCGACCACCGGCTGCTTGCCGAACGGGATCTCCTGGCAGAGGGCGAGCAGGTGGTCGAACTTGGCGTTGGCCTGCGCCTCGGTGTACGAGACCGGGTAGAACACCATGAAGTCGGGATCGCAGAGGAACTCGACGAACCGCGCGCGGTCGGCTTCCACGGGCGGGCGCACCTCGAGGCGCGCCGTCGTCACAGCATCGGTCACCCACCCATCCTGCTTGCCGCGGTCAACCGATATCGCGCCAGCACCGCTTCGGCCACCAGCGGGTGGTCACCGATCGGCGCGGCCACCACGTCCGCACCCGATTCCCGGGCGCGCCGGTGGAACAGCCCCGGGGCGAGCAGCCAGCTCGCCACGGCCACGCGCCCTCGTTGCGCGGCAACGACTTCCGCCAGTTTGGGGGCGGTACCCGCGACGTAGCCGACGGACACCTCGCTCCCGGTCCACGCGCCGAGCAGGGTCGCCGCCTGGCGCACCTCGGCCAGCGCCCGCTCGTCAGAGGAGCCGGCGGCGGCCAGCACGACGGCATCCCCCGGTCGCCAACCGGCCTCGCGCAGCCGCTCGAAGGCAGCAGGAACAAGCGACGTGCCCAGGTGCGGGGTGAGGGTCGCACCGGAACCGGCGAGCTGGGCGGGCAGGTCCACCCGCACGTGGTAGCCGGCGGCGAGGAAGGCCGGCACCACAACGCATCCAGGCGTCACGACCTCGGGCACGGCGGGTCGCCGGACATCGGCGTAGCCGACCCGCACCGGCACGCCCGCACGCCGTACCCGCCGCGCGATGGCCTCGATCACGCGCACGCCCGCGGGGTCCCGGGTGCCGTGCGCCGCCAGCACCATCACGACGCGGCCCCGATCGGCTGGACCGGGAGCCGGTAGCCGCGCTTCACCACCGTCTGGACCAGGCGGGGCTCGCCGAGGGCGGTGCGCAGGCGGGCCACGGCGGACTCGACCGCGTGCTCGTCGACGCCGGTGTCCCGACCAGAGTGGCGGCAGAGGACACCGGCCAGCGCGGGGCGGGACAGCACGTGGCCGGGGGAATCGGCCAGGGCGCGCAGGACCGCCATGGGCGCCGGTGGCACCGGCCGCAGCGCACCGTCGACCAGGACGGCGTGCCCGCGCACCTCCAGCTCGCGGGCGCCGACCCGCAGCCGCCGCGACCGCGTGGGCAGGGTGTCGACCAGTTCCCGGACCAGCGCGCCAATCCGGGCCCGGCTCGGCTGGACGATCGGCACCCCGAGTTCGACCAGCGGACCCGCGGTGATCGACCCGACGCACGCCACGAGCACCTGCGTACGCAGCGCCGCGAGGAGGTCGTCGAGCTGGCCCCGGTGCCCGGCCGTGCGCAGGAAGCTGGCCGCGGCGGGGGCACTGGTGAAGGTCAACGCATCCAGCTGACCGGCGACGGCGGCGTCCAGCAGCCGGTCGAGCGGCGCCGGGTCGGCGGGCCCGGTCCAGCGGTACACCGGGATCTCCAGCACGTCGGCACCCGCCGCGCGCAGGCTCGCCACGAAGTCCCGCAACGGTTCCCCGTGCAGCTGGACCGCGATCCGCAGACCGTCCACACCGGATTCGAGCAGGTGCGCCAGCAGCTCGGCGCTGGCCTCCGACGCGGGCGACCACGACTCCACGAGCCCGGCCGCGCGCACCGCACCCTTGGCCTTGGGGCCGCGTGCCAGCACGCGGGCGCCGGCGAGCGCGGCGCGCAGCTGCTCGCCGAGCCCCCAGCCCTCGGCCGCCTCGACCCAGCCGCGGAAGCCGATGCCGGTGGTCGCGACCGCCACGTCCACGGGGTCGCGCACCAGGTCGCGGGTGGCGGCGAGCAGGTCGGCGTCGTCGGCCAGCGGGATGATGCGCAGCGCGGGCCCGTGTTGCACGACGGCACCACGCCGTTGCAGCAGCGCGCTGAGCTCGTCGGCGCGCCGCGCGGCGGTCACGCCGACGGTGAACCCGGCCAGCGGCAACACCGGCGGCTCCGCATTGGTCACGGCGCCACCATGATCCGGTCGCCGTGCTCGCGCACCGGGTACACCGCCACGGCGACGTCCGGGTGCTCGACGCACCGGCCGGTGGCCAGCTCGAAGTGCTGCTTGTGCATCGGCGACGCCACCACCGCCACCCCACCGAGGTCGCCGACGATCCCGCGGGCCAGCACCGCGGCGGCGGAGAACGGGTCCACGTTGGACAGTGCGTGCAGGGTGCCGTCGTGCGTGCGGAACACCGCGACCTGCCGGCCGTCCGGCAACAGCGCGGCGACCCCTTGCTCCGGCGGCACGGCCGCGACCGGGCACACGGCGAACCAGGTCATCGGGCCATCACCGCGGGGGTACCGAGCAGAACCGGGACCGGCTGGCCGCGTTCGGCGCGGAACTCTACCGTCGGGTCCGGCAGGCCGGGGGCGTTCACGAAGGAGGTGAAGCGCGCCAGCTTGTCCGGATCGGCCAGGACGTCCGCCCATTCGTCGGTGTAGGCGTCGACGTGGGCGGCCATCTGCCGGTCCAGGTCCGCACACAGGCCGAGGCTGTCGTCCAGCACCACCGCGCGGAGGTGGTCCAGGCCGCCTTCCAGGGATTCGAGCCAGGCGGAGGTGCGCTGCAGGCGGTCCGCCGTGCGGATGTAGAACATCAGGAACCGGTCGATGGTCCGGAGCAGGGTCTCCTTGTCCACTTCGGACACGAGCAGGTCGGCGTGGCGGGGCGTCGTGCCGCCGTTGCCGCCCACGTAGAGGTTCCAGCCGCGCTCGGTGGCGATCACGCCGAAGTCCTTCCCGCGCGCCTCGGCGCATTCGCGGGCACAGCCGGACACGGCGGCCTTCAGCTTGTGTGGCGAGCGCAGCCCGCGATAGCGCAACTCGAGCTCGATGGCCAGCCCGACCGAGTCCTGCACGCCGTAGCGGCACCACGTGCTGCCCACGCACGACTTGACCGTGCGCAGCGCCTTGCCGTAGGCGTGCCCGGACTCGAACCCGGCGGCCACGAGCCGGGCCCAGATCTGCGGCAGCTGCTCCAACCGGGCGCCGAACAGGTCGATCCGCTGCCCGCCGGTGATCTTGGTGTAGAGGTCGAAGTCCCGGGCCACCTCGGCGATGACCATCAGCTTGGCGGGGGTGATCTCGCCGCCGGGGATGCGCGGGACCACCGAGTAGGTGCCGTTGCGCTGGATGTTGGCCAGGAACCGGTCGTTGGTGTCCTGCAAGCCGGCCCGCTCGCCGTCGAGCACGTGCCCGGTGCCGAGCGAGGCCAGGATGGAGGCGACGGCGGGCTTGCAGATGTCGCAGCCCCGGCCGGTGCCGTGGGCGGTGATGAGCTCGCTGAACGTGCGGATGCCGGTGACCCGGACGATCTCGAAGAGCGACGCCCGCGACTGCGGGAAGTGCTCGCACAACGCCGTGGACTGGGCGACCCCGCACGCGCCGAGCAACTGGCGCAGCATCGGCACGCACGACCCGCACACGGTGCCCGCACCGGTGCACCCCTTGAGCTTCGGCACGTCGTCGCACTCGGCGGTGACGATGGCCGCCGTGATGGTGCCCTTGGTGACCGCGTTGCACGAGCAGATCTGCGCGTCGTCGGGCAGCGCGGCGACTCCGACCCCACCACCGCCACCGCGCGGACCGATCAGGGTCAGCGGGTCACCCGGCAGGTCCACAAGCGACCGCAGCAGCGCGTATTCCGTTGCGTCACCGACGAAGACGCCACCGAGCAGGGTCTTGGCGTCGTCGGAGACCACGAGCTTCTTGTAGCTGCCCGCGACCGCGTCGTTGACGACGACCTCGAGCGCGCCTTCGGTGCGGGCGTGCGCGTCGCCGAAGCTCGCGACGTCGACGCCGAGCAGCTTCAGCTTGGTCGAGGTGTCCGCGGCGGTGAACACGCTGTCCCCGCCCAGCAGCCTGTCTGCGACCACCTCGGCCATCGCGTAGCCGGGCGCGACCAGCCCGTAGACGACACCGTCCACGCACGCGCACTCGCCGACGGCATACACATGCGGGTCGTCGGTGCGGCACGCCTCGTCCACGACGATGCCGCCACGCGGACCGGTCCGCAGCCCGGCAGCGGTGGCGAGCTGGTCGCGCGGCCGGATCCCCGCCGCGAACACCACCAGGTCCACGTCCAGTTCGACCCCGTTGGCGAGCTTGGCCAGCAACCGGCCGCGGTCCTCCTCGATGACCTGGGTGGACACGCCGGTGTGGACGGTGACGTCCAGTTCGGCGATCAGCCGGGCCAGCAGTGCGCCCCCGCCGTCGTCGACCTGCAACGGCATCAGGCGCGGCGCCAGCTCGACCACGTGCGGCGACATCCCCATGTCCCGCAAGGCTTTTGCCGCCTCCAGGCCGAGCAACCCGCCACCGACGACCAATGCGGCGCGGCGCCCGGAACCGGTGCCCGCCGTGGCGGCGCGAATGGCGTCCAGGTCGTCGATGGTGCGGTAGACGAAGCAGCCCGGCAGGTCGTGCCCGGGCACCGGCGGCACGAACGGCGCCGAACCCGTGGCCAGCACCAGCGCGTCGTAGCGGACCCGGCGCCCGCTCGCCGCGGTGACCATGCGGGCGGCACGGTCGATCGCCACCACGGGGTCGCCGAGGTGCAGCGAGACCGCGTCGTCGTCGGCGAAGTCCGCACCCGGCAGGGCGAGCGCGGCCGGGTCCCAGCCGTCCACGTAGGACGTGAGGGCGACCCGGTCGTATGCCGTGCGGGCCTCTTCGGCGAACACCGTGACCTGCCACTCGCCGTGCTGGTCGCGGTCGCGCAGGGCCTGGACGGTGCGGTGCCCGACCATGCCGTTGCCGGCCACCACGAGCTTGCGGGGCATGCGTGTCCTCCTCCTCGTCGATCGGGTCCATGCTCGGTCGCGGCCGTGTCACGGCCGGGTCGGTCGCGTTGCGCCCGCGTTACGGAACGCCGCCGGTCAGACGCCCGCGGTCGTGAGCACCGCCCTGGTGGACTCGGGCACGGCCGCCTTGCGCAGGTAGACCGCCCAGGTCACGCCGAAGCACAGGGCGTAGAAGGCGAGGAAACCGAGCACCGCGGCGGTGCCGCTGCCGGTGTCGAGGAACGACTGGCGGAACGCGATGTTGATGAACACCCCGCCCAGCGCGCCGATCGCGGACACGAGCCCGATCACCGCGCCGGAGATCCGCCGCGCGGTGAGCAGTTCGGCCTGCTCGTCGGCGCCCTCGGCGATCCTGCCGCGCGCCTTGGCCTGGAAGATCGCGGGGATCATCTTGTAGGTCGACCCGTTGCCGACCCCGGAGCCGACGAACAGCACCAGGAACCCGGCGAGGTAGAGCGGGAACGAGTGCGCCGTGCCGGCCACGATCACCAGCACGCACCCGGCGGCCATGGCCGCGAAGGTCCAGAACGTGACGATCGAGCCGCCGATCCGGTCCGCGAGCCTGCCGCCGATCGGCCGGATGAGCGAGCCCACCAGCGGGCCGATGAACGTCCAGTACGCCGCGTCCAGCGGGGCCTTGTGGAACTCGTTGGTCAGCACCTGGCCGAACGCGAAGCTGTAACCGATGAACGAGCCGAACGTGCCGATGTAGAGCACCGCCATGGTCCACGTGTGCGACTGGGTCAGCGCGAGCCTGGCGGCGCCCTTGTCGTTGCGGACCGTGGCGAGGTTGTCCATGTACAGCGTGGCGGCGAGCGCGGCGAGGACCACCAGCGGGACGTAGATCCACAGCAGGATCTTCGGGTGGCCGACCCCGGCCGTGGCGATCACCGCGAGGCCGAGCAGCTGGACGACCGCGACGCCGACGTTGCCGCCGCCCGCGTTGAGGCCGAGCGCCCAGCCCTTGAGCCGCTCCGGGTAGAAGGTGTTGATGTTCGTCATCGACGACGCGAAGTTGCCGCCGCCGACGCCCGCCACCGCGGCCACGACGATCAAGGTGGACAGCGAGACGCCCGGTTCGAGCACGATCCCGATGAGGATGCACGGGACGATCAGCAGCGACGCGCTGAAGATGGTCCAGTTGCGGCCGCCGAAGCGGGCCACCGCGAACGTGTACGGCACGCGCAGGACCGCCCCGACCAGCGCGGGCGTCGTGGTCAGGAGGAACTTGTCGGCCGGGCTGAACCCGTAGTCCTTGCCCAGGAACAACACCAGCACCGACCACATCGTCCACACCGAGAACCCGAGGTGCTCGGCGAAGATGGACAGCCACAGGTTGCGGGTAGCGACCTTCTTGCCGGTGCTCGCCCAGAACTGCTCGTTCTCGGGCTCCCAGTGCTCGATCCAGTGCTTGCGCATACACACCTCTCAGTTCGGTTCGGCGGCCGTGAGCCAGTCGGCGATGCCGCACACGGTGTCCCGGCAAGTGCCGCAGCCCGTGCTCGCCTTCGTCGCGCGAACCAGACCGTCCACATCGGACGCACCGGCACGCCACGCGGTGACCAGCGCGGCCTTGGTGACGGAGTTGCAGCGGCAGACCGTGGCGGTCGCCGGCAGGTCGGCCGGGCTCGACGCGACCGCGGCGCCGCCCGGCAGGGCCCGGCCGAGCAGCAGCGCGAGCCGGTCGGCGGGCGCGGGCGTGCCGCGGTCGTAGAGCTGGGTGATGGTGGCGGCCGCGTCGGGGGCGCCGAGCAGGATGGCGCCGGTGACCCGGTCGGCCCGCAGCACCAGCTTGGCGTAGCGGCCGCGAGCCGGATCGGTCAGGCAGAGCACCTCGGCGTCGGGGTCGTGCACGTCGGTCAGCGCGTCGCCGAGCGCGGCCAGGTCCACGCCGCGTACCTTGAGCCGGGTGACCACCGGGCTGCCGCGGTAGCGGGCCGCCGGTCGGACGCCGGTGAGCAGATCGGCGAGCACTTCGGCCTGGTCCCAGGCCGGTTGCACCAGGCCGGAGACCGTGCCGGGGTGGTGCGCGCAGTCGCCGAGGGCGTGCACGCGCGGGTCGCTCGTGCGCAGTGCGTCGTCGACGAGCACGCCCCGGTCGACGGCCAGCCCGGCCGCCTCGGCCAGGCCGGTGTCCGCACGGACCCCGGCGGACACCACCACAAGATCCGCCGGGACGTGGCTGCCGTCGGCCAGCTTCAACCCGTCGCCGGGCAGGTAGCGGGCGGCCGGGGCGCCGAGGCGGAACTCGATGCCCTGCGCTTCGAGCACGGTGGCGAGCACGCGGGCCGCGGCCGGATCGAGCTGGCGCTCCATGAGGTGGCCGACCGGGTGGACCACGGTCACCAGGCAGCCGCGCCCGGCCAGCCCGCGGGCCGCCTCGAGCCCGAGCAGGCCGCCGCCGAGCACCGCGACCGGCGCGCCGGGGGCGACGGCGGCGATGATCCGCTCGCAGTCGTCGATCGTGCGGAAGGCCGCGACGCCTTGCTCGTCGAAGGCCAGGCCCTCCACCGGCGGGAGCCAGGGCCGGGCGCCGGTGGCCAGCACCAGCACGTCGTAGTCCACTGTGGACCCGTCGGCGAGGGCGACGGTGCGGGCCGCGCGGTCGATCGCGACCGCCGCCGGGCGCAGGTCGACGCGGTGGCGCTCGGCCCAGTCGTCGTCGTGCAACCGGATCGCGTCGACCGCCATCGACCCGGCGAGGACGGCGGAGAGCAGCACCCGGTTGTAGGCGGGCCGCTCCTCCCCCGCCAGCACGGTGATCGCCACGCGTGTGCCATCCGGGTCGCGGTCACGCAACCGCTCGGCCAGCCGCGCACCCGCCATCCCGTACCCGACGACGACGATCCGGCGCGCGGTCATGACGGGGCCGCCGTCAGCCGGACCGCGCACACCTTGAACTCCGGCATGCGGCTGACCGGGTCGAGAGCCGGGTTGGTGATCAGGTTGGCGCGCCGGTCGCCCGGGAAGTGGAACGGCAGGAACACCGTGTCCGTGCGCATGCTCGGCACGAAGCGCACCGGCACGGTCGCGCCACCGCGGCGGGACTCGACCAGGGCCAGGTCGCCGTCGGCCAGGCCGGCGTGGCGAGCGGTGTCCGGGTGCACCTCGACGTAACCGTCGGGCACGGCCGCGGTCAGCTCGGGGATCCGGCGGGTCTGCGCGCCGGACTGGTAGTGCTGCAGCACCCGGCCGGTGGTCGCGAGCAGCGGGTAGTCCGCGTCGGGAGGCTCGGCCGGGCCGGTGTGGTCGACCGGGACGAAGCGCGCGCGACCGTCCGGGTGGCCGAAGGCGTCGAGGAACAGGCGCGGCGTGCCCGCGTGCTCCGTCGACGGCACCGGCCAGTGCAGGGCCTCGCCCGAGCGCAGCCGGTCATAGGTCACGCCGTAGTAGTCGGCGATCCCGCCCTTCGACGCGGCCCGCAGTTCGTCGAACACCGCCGACGGCTCGACCGGGAACCGGGCCGCGGGCTGGCCGAGCCGGGTGGCGAGCCCGTGCAGCACGGCTAGATCCGAACGCACGCCGTCCGGCGGCTCGACCGCCTGCTCCCGCATCAGGACCCGGCCCTCGAGGTTGGTCATCGTGCCGGTTTCCTCGGCCCACTGGGTGACCGGGAAGACCACGTCGGCCATCGCCGCGGTCTCCGACAACACCACGTCGGCGACCACCAGCAAGTCCAGAGTGGACAGACGGTCGACCACGTGGCCCGCGCGGGGCGCGGACACCGCCGGGTTGCTGCCGAAGACCAGCAGCGCCCGCAGGTCGGCAGCGGTCAGCAGCTCGTACGCCGACCGGCCGGGACCGGGCAGCGCGGCCGGGTCGACGCCCCACACCCCGGCGACGTGCGCGCGTGCCGCCGGATCGGTGAGCTTGCGGTAGCCGGGCAACTGGTCGGCCTTCTGCCCGTGCTCGCGGCCACCCTGCCCGTTGCCTTGCCCTGTCAGACATCCCCAGCCCGACCCGAGCCGGCCGGGCAGGCCGAGGGCCAGCGCCAGGTTGAGCCAGGCCTGCGCGGTGTCGCTGCCGCGGGCGTGCTGCTCGGTGCCCCGCGCGGTGAGCACGTAGGCGTTACGCGCACCGGCCAGCAGCGCGGCCGCCCGGCGCTGGTCGGCCGCGGCCACGCCCGTGACCCGCTCCACCCGCTCGGGCCACCACGCGGCGGCGATCCGCCAGACCGCGTCGAACCCGCTGGTGCGCGCGGCCACGTAGTCGCGGCGCAGGTGACCGTCGGCCACCACGGCGTGCAGGATGCCCAGCGCCAGCGCGAGGTCCGTGCCCGGCGCGGGCTGCAGGTGCAGCGCGGCCTGCTCGGCGGTCGGCGTGCGCCGGGGGTCCACCACGACCAGCCCGCCGGACGCGGTGGCCCGGCGCAGGTGCTGCAGGAACGGCGGCATCGTCTCGGCCGGGTTGGCGCCGACCAGCAGCACCACGTCCGCGTCCGCGAGGTCGGTGACCGGGAACGGCAGCCCGCGGTCGACGCCGAACGCCCGGTTCGCCGCGGCCGCCGCCGACGACATGCAGAACCGGCCGTTGTAGTCCACTTGCGACGTGCCGAGCGCGACCCGCGCGAACTTGCCGAGCAGGTAAGCCTTCTCGTTGGTCAGCCCGCCGCCGCCGAACACCCCGACCGCGTCCGGTCCCGAGGCGGCGATGGTGTCCCGCAGCCGCGCGGCGACCGTGTCGAGCGCGGTGTCCCAGTCGGCCGGCCGCAGCTCACCGTCGACCCGGACCAGCGGCGTGCTCAGCCGCCGTGGCGAGGTCAGCAGCCGGCCCGCGGTCCAGCCCTTCTGGCACAGCCCGCCACCGCGGGGCGCGACCTCGGTGCCGGTCAGCCGCATGCCGCACTGCAGGGCGCAGTACGGGCAGTGCGTGTCGGTCATCGGCCACCTCCGGGGTCGAGCCCGACGCTAGGGAGCGGCTGTTACCCCACGGTGCCGCCACGTTTCGGGCGTGCGAACTTGCCTGCGCAACGCGCCCGCGGCGACGGTGAGGACCGCGAAGCTTGACCGGCCCGCGCAGGGGGTAACTCCTGGACGTGGAAACAGGCATGGCGACGTTCGGCGTCGAAGAAGAGTTCATCCTGGTCGACGACGCGGGGCTGCTGGTCGAGGAGGCATCCGAGACGTTGTCCGACGCCCCGACCGGCGACGCCGACCTCAAGGCGGAGCTGTGGCGCAGCCAGGTCGAGTCGGCCACCGAGGTGTGTTCGACCGCCGCCCAGGTCGAGACCGAGCTGACCGACCTGCGGCGCAAGCTGGCGGCGGGCGCCGAGGGCCGTGGCCTGCGGCTGGTCGCCGTGGGCACCACGGTGCACCCGCAGCCGGGCGCGATGCGGGTCGCGCCCTCGGCGCGCTACCAGCGGATGACCCGGCACTTCGGCCGGCTGGTCTACGGCGGGGTGACGTCGGGCTGCCACGTCCACGTGGGCGTCGCCGACCCCGAGGACCGCATCCAGGTCGTCAACCAGCTGCGGCCGTGGTTGCCCGTGCTGCTCGCGTTGTCGGCGAACTCGCCGTTCCACGGCGGTCAGGACACCGGCTACGCCAGCACCCGCTACCTGTTGTGGCGTCGCTGGCCCACGGCCGGGCCGCCGCCGCACCTGCGGTCCGCCGAGGACTACGAGCACGTGGTGAGCGGGATGATCCGGTCCGAAGCCGCCATGGACCGGAAGATGATCTACTGGGACGTCCGGCCGTCCGAGCACCAGGACACCGTCGAGGTCCGGGTGCACGACGTCCCGTCCACCGTCGCCGAGTCGACGCTGCTCGCGATCCTCGTGCGCGGCTTGGTCCACGCGGCCCTGGAAAGTCCACAAAGGATGGAGCCGTTGCCGCACCACGTGCTGGAGGGCGAGATCTGGCGCGCGGCCCGCGACGGCTGGCACACCGCGGCGCTCGACCCGGAGACCGGCGACCGGACGCCGGTGCCCGAGCTGCTGCGCGGGCTCGTCGGCCGCCTGTCCGACGACGACGACCGCGCCTACGCCAAGGACGTCCTGGCCTGGATCGAAACCGACGGCAACGGTGCCGAACGCCAGCACGCCGAGTACCGGCGCCGGGAAAGCCTGAATGACGTGGTGGACATCCTGGCCGCGCAGACAACACCGTAAGCACCGGCATTTATCGGCCGTGGGCTGGGTAACCGGCGCGCATGGCCGACATCGCCGTGGTGGGGCAGATCGCCCGCGACCTCGTGCTGCTCGTGGACGACCTGCCCGACGCCAGGAGTTCCACATCCGTGCGACAACGCAAGGAGATGCTGGGCGGCAAGGGCGCCAACATCGCCGTCGGTGCCACGCAACAAGGCGCCCAGGTGGCCCTGATCGGGGTCGTCGGCGCCGACGACCGGGGCGCCGAACTGCTGACCGCGGCCCGCGCCGACGGTCTCGACGTGCACGGCGTCCAGAAGCGCGGCACCTCCGGGTTGATCGTCAATGTGCTGACCACACAAGGGAAGTGGCGCTACTTCGAGGACCTGCCGGAACTGCTCACCGCGGCCGACATCGCGGCCGCCGAATCGGTGTTGCGTGGCGCGCGTTCGGTGGTGCTGCAGTTGCAACAGCCGACCGACGCGATCCTGTACGCCGCGCGCATCGCCCGCGACGCCGGAGCTCGCGTGGTCGCGGACGGCGTTCCCGCGGACCACCAGGACGAGATCCTCGCAGCGGTCGACGTGCTGCGCGTGGACCACCACGAGGGGGAGTTGCTCACCGGCCGGTCGCTGTCCAACGAGGACGACGCGCTCGAGGCCGCCAACGCCGTGCTGGAACGCGGTCCCTCGCTCGTCGTCATGGCGGTCGACCCCGTCGGCAACCTGTTCACCTGGCCCGGCGGCCACCTGCTCGTGCCGCTGGACGACACACCAGTCGTGGACACGACGGGCAGCGGTGACGCCCTCGTCGCGACGCTCACCTGGGAGCTGACCCAGGGGCACCCGATCGAGCACGCGGCCCGGCGCGCCGCCGCCGCGGCGAGCGCCACCGTGGGTCACCCGGGCGGGCGACCCGACCTGGGCTGAAACGTTTGCCGTGCCGCGAGTTGGGTAGCTCTCCCCCATGGTGAGCATGGGCTACTTCCTGTCCAGTGAGGAGTTCGGGCCGCGCGAACTGGTGCGGCAGGCCGAACGCGCTCAGCAGGCGGGCTTCGAACGCCTGTGGATCTCCGACCACTACCACCCGTGGAACGACGAGCAGGGTCAGAGCCCGTTCGTCTGGTCGGTCATCGGCGCGCTGTCGCAGGTGACGGACCTGCCCGTGGCCACGGCGGTGACCTGCCCGACGATGCGCATGCACCCGGCCGTCGTCGCCCAGGCCGCGGCGACCGCGGCCGTGCAACTGCCCGGCCGGTTCGTCCTCGGGGTCGGCAGCGGCGAGGCGCTCAACGAGCACATCCTCGGCGACGCGTGGCCCGCGACCGACGTCCGGCTGGCCATGCTGGAGGAGGCCGTCGAGATCATCCGCGCGCTGCACCGGGGCGACGAGGTCAACCACCACGGCGAGCACTACACGGTGCAGAACGCGCGCATCTACACGGTTCCCGACGAGCCGGTCCCCATCTACGTGTCGGGGTTCGGGCCCAAGGCGGCGCGGCTGGCCGGGCGGATCGGCGACGGGTTCGTCAGCGTGCAGCCCGACGCCGACATGGTGTCGGCGTTCCGGGACGCGGGTGGCGCGGGCCTGCCCGTCCAGGGCGGGTTCAAGGTCTGCTACGCGCCGACCGCCGAGGAGGCCGCCCGCACCGCGCATCGCTTGTGGCCCAACGAACAACTGCCCGGCGAGCTGGCGCAGGTGTTGCCGACGCCGCGGCACTTCGAGCAGGCCTCGACGCTGGTGACCCCGGAAATGGTCGCCGACGCGGTGCCGTGCGGACCCGATCCGCAACCGGTCGTGGACCGGATCCGGGCGTTCGCCGACGCGGGGTTCGACCACGTCCACATCCAGCAGATCGGCCCCGACCAGGACGGCTTCTTCGAGTTCTGGGCCGGCGAGGTCGCCCCGCGCCTGGCCGACGCCGGTTTGCCGGTCGCGGCTGGTGGGTAAGGAAATGAAGAGCAATTTTCGCTGGAGGCCGACATGACCGAACACAACGCTGTCCAGTCAGGCGCCGACGCACGCAGCACATCGGAGCTCGTGCACGACCTCACCGACCAGGTGAGCACGCTGGTGCGCGACGAGATCCAGCTGGCCACAGCGGAGCTGAAGGAAAAGGGCAAGAACGCCGGGATCGGCGCCGGGATGTTCGGTGCCGCCGGGGTCGTCGCCGGGTACGGCGGGATGGCCGCCATCGCCTGCGTGGTGCTGGCGCTGGCCCTCGTGCTGCCCGCGTGGCTCGCCGCCTTGATCGTGACCGTGGCGCTGTTCGCCCTGGCCGGCGTGCTCGCCCTGGTCGGCCGCGGCCGCCTGCGCCGCGGGACGCCGCCGGTGCCGGAGCAGGCGGTCCAGAGCGTCCAGCGCGACATCGCGACCGTGAAGGAGCACGCGCACCGATGACGAAGCAAACCGAACCCAGCCAGGCCGAACTGCGCTCGGAGATCGAGACGACCCGCGCCCAGGTCGGCGACACGGTCGAAGCCCTGACCCGCAAACTCGACGTGAGCGCGCGCGGCAAGGAGAAGGCCGCGCAACTGCGGGCCGACGTCCTGAGCAAGACCGAGAACGTGGTCGCCGCGCTGCCCGAGCCCGCCGCCGCGCCCGTCCGACGCGGGGTCGGCGCCGTCGTGGCGCACCCCGGGCTGGCCGTCGGCGCGTTCCTCGGCAGCGCGCTCGTCGTGCGGAGCTTCATGAAGCGGAGGAACCGATGAACGTCAACGCGGCGCTGTACAAGCCCATCGGGCTCGGCGTGAGCGTGCTCGGCGGTCTCGCGGCCAACGCGGCGTTCCGGAAGATCTGGCGGGCCACTTCGGGCGACGACAAGGCGCCCGAGCCAACCGATCCCTCGCAGACGTGGCGCACCGTGCTCATCGGGGCCGCCGCACAGGGTGCGGTGTTCGGCCTCGTGAAGGCGGCGGTTGACCGGGCCGGGGCCACGGGCTACAAGAAGATGACCGGCCACTGGCCGGACGATCGCGCGGAAGAGAAGGCGGGCTGAGCTTCGGCTCTGAGGTTTGGGGCGGCGGCATGCGGGCGTACCAATCGGTGTGGTTGGCGGTATGTGCGGCTAGTTGTGGCATCGGGATCGCGTTCGCGGTCTTCGTGTGCCCGTTGTCGGTGCTCCTGCTGATGGGCGTGGCCGCGCTCGGGATCGCCACCCTCGCGGTCAAAGTCGCCCCACCTGCGGAGGGCCAGTTGGCGCGGCACCTCGGCCGGGTCACCGCCGTGTGCGCCCCGGCCCTGATCGGCGTCAGTGGGCTGATCGGCGCGTTCGCCGAGCTGGGCTGGCTGTGGCTGCTCTGCCTGGCGATCGCCGGTGCGCCGGTGTGGCTGCACCGGCGCTTCGGTCCCGAGGCGCCGCCTCCGGCCATCAGGCCGGCCAAGCCGGTCAAACCCGTCAAGCTCACCAAGGCGACGGTGCCGGAACCGCGGCTGGCCGACGCCGCGGAACTGGCAGAACTGGTGCGCACCGACACGGCCGAGATCTGCTGGACGTGGCGGCGCAGTTACGTTGCCCTGCAACAAGCCCGGAAGATCGACGACCGGCTGAAGATCGTCCTGCTGCGCCAGCAGTGCCTCGACGAACTGTCCGCCCGGGAGCCCAGCGGCTTCCACGCGTGGCTGTCGGCCGGGGCCCGGGCGGCCAGCGACCCGACGCGTTACGTGTGCCCGCAACGCAAGAACGACCAGGGCAAGGCAAACCACTGAAAGATCTGGTGGAGCAGGCCCAGGTGTTCGTGTTCGACACGAGCGGTCCGCACCGGGCGTGCTCGACGGCCAAGGCAATCGTCGCGAAGGTGTGGCCGCACCTGCCGAAGGCGTGATCGGCGCCTATCGTGGCGGCCATGACCGAGCTCGCCGCGTTCGCCGAGTTGGTGACCCAGGACCACGGCCTCACCGTGGTCAGCACCCTGCGTCCCGACGGGAGCATCCAAGCCTCCGTGGTCAACGCGGGAATCCTCGCGCACCCGCTGCACGGCGGCCAGGCCGTGGGGCTGGTGGCCCGGGGCGGCTCGCGCAAGCTGGCGCACCTGCGTGCCGACCCCCGCGTGACGCTCGTCGTGCGGGCCGGGTGGCAGTGGGTGGCGGTCGAGGGCACGGCCCAGCTCATCGGTCCCGACGACCCGCACCCGGAGGTCGACGGCGAGGCGTTGCGGGTGTTGCTGCGCGACATCTTCAAGGCTGCCGGTGGCACCCACGACGACTGGGACACCTACGACCGCGTGATGGCCGAGGAACACCGGACCGCCGTGCTCGTCACGCCGCGCCGCGTCTATGCCAATCCCGCATGATTGGGGCATGGATCTCGGGCTGAAGGACCGCGTCTACGTCGTCACCGGCGCCACCCGCGGACTGGGCAACGCCGCCGCGCGCGAGCTGCTGGCCGACGGGGCGAAGGTCGTGATCAGCGGGCGCGACGAGCAGAAGGTGGTGGCCGCCGGCGCCGAACTCGGGCCGAACGCGACAGGCGTCGCCGTGGACAACAGCGCCCCGGACGCGCCAACCCGCCTGATCACGGCCGCGCGGGACCGGTTCGGCGGCCTCGACGGCGTGCTGATCAGCGTCGGCGGCCCACCGGCCGGATCGGCCGCCGACGTCACCGACGAGCAGTGGCAGGCCGCGTTCGAGTCGGTGTTCCTGGGCGCGGTGCGCCTCGCCCGCGCGGCCGCCGCGGCCCTGGGCCCGGGCGGCGTGATCGGCTTCGTGTTGTCGGGCTCGGTGTACGAGCCGATTCCCGGCCTGACCATCTCCAACGGTCTGCGGCCCGGGCTCGCGGGCTTCGCCAAGTCTCTCGCGGATGAGCTGGGGCCCAAGGGAATCCGCGTCGTCGGGCTGCTGCCGGCCCGGATCGAAACGGACCGCGTGCGTGAACTCGACGGACTCGCCGCCGACCCGCGGGCCGCACGCGAGGCCGCGGAGGCGCGCATTCCGTTGCGCCGGTACGGAACGCCGCAGGAGTTCGGGCGAACGGCTGCGTTTCTGCTTTCCCCTGCCGCTTCCTACCTCACCGGCATCATGGTGCCGGTCGACGGTGGCGCTTTGCGCGCCTTCTGAACGCTTTCATGCCTGCTCCCCTGGCCAGTAGGGCACCGCCGCGAGCGTGGTGCTGTTGAGCTCGGCGAGGATCGGACCGTTCTCCTCCGACGCGGCCTTCACGCGCTGCCACTCCGGATCGGCCTTGAACGCGTCCCATGCCGCCTTCTTCGCGGCCTCGTCGGCGAAACGCAGCAGGTAGATGATCCGGCCGTCGTCCTCGGCGTCGGCCCAGAAGCCGGCGACCTCCATGTCATGCTTGGCGAACAACGCCATGGTGTGGTTGGCGAACCTGGCGTGCAGATCGGCCGCGCGCCCGGGTTCGGCGATGTACTCACGCAGTTCGAGCAGCATTGGTGTCTCCTTCCGCTCGGCGGACGACCTCGGCCACCGCGCGAGCAAACAACGTCCCGGCAACGTCCCGACGGTATGCGGCCGTGGTGTGCCTGTCGCCGCCGGGCCGGATGGTGAAGCACACCGAGTCGCAGGTCACACCGCGTGCGGCATCGATCGGCGCGCGAACGCGTTCTCCCCAGAGTCGGGATCACTCGAGCTAGGGGTTGGCATGCGCTTGGTCGTGATGGGGACGGGCGGGGTCGGGGGTTACTTCGGGGCGCGGCTGGCCGAAGCCGGCCACGACGTCGCGTTCGTGGCGCGGGGGCGCCATCTCGAAGCCCTGCGGGACAAGGGACTGCGGGTGCAGAGCCCGCTGGGCGACCTGCACCTGCCCCACATCGAGGTCACCGACGACCCCGCCACACTCGGCCAGGCCGACCTCGTGCTGTTCGGCGTGAAGCTCTGGGACACCGAGGGCGCCGCCGAGCAGATCAAGCCGCTGCTCGGCACGCACACCGGCGTGGTGTCGTTCCAGAACGGCGTGGTGAAGGACGACATCCTGCGCGCGCGGCTCGGCGCCGAGCACGTCGTCGGCGGGGTTTGCTACATCGCCGCCACCATCGCGGAACCGGGCATCATCCGCCATGCCAACACCTTGCAGAAGCTGGTCTTCGGCGAGTACGACGGCACGACTTCGCAACGGGTGCAAGCGTTCCACGACGCCTGCGTCGACGCGGGCATCGACGCTGAGATCAGCGCGGACATCGAGCGCACGATCTGGGAGAAGTTCGTTTTCCTGGTCGGCCTCTCCGGCCTGACGAGCACCGTGCGCGCGCCGATCGGACCGATCCGCGACAACCCACGCTCGCGGGCGTTCCTGCACGACGTGATGGACGAAGTGGTGCGGGTGGCCCGCGCCCAAGGCGTGTCGCTGCCCGCCGACTACGCCGACGACCGGCTCGCGTTCGTCGACCAGGTGCCCGCCGACATGACGTCGTCCATGCACTTCGACCTGGAGCACGGCAACCGGCTCGAGGTCGCCTGGCTCAGCGGCGACGTGGCCGACCGCGGCAAGGCGCTCGGCATCCCCACGCCGGCCAACCGGGCGATCATGGACCTCCTCGCCGTGCACAGCGACGGGCGCCCCGGGGTGACGGCGGGCTGATCGAGTACGACCAACTGCAGCGGGACTCCTCCCCCACGGCGTTCCGACCCAGCTGCACCGCATGGAACCAAGGGCGGTCTAGCGCTGGTCGACCGGGCCCAGCACCGGCTTGACGTCGAGGATCGGGGTGCCGTCAAGGGCTTCGAGGTGGTCGACCCCGACCCGGGCGCCATTGATCTCGGTGATGGTGGTGGTGTGCAGGCCGATCGGGTTCGGGCGGTCGGGCGAGCGCGTCGCCAGCACGCCCATCGGCGGCCGGGTGCGGTCGCCGCGGGGGTGCACGACGAGCGCGTCGCGGGCCGCGCGGTCGAACCATGTGATCAGCACGATCGCGTCGCCGACGTTCAAGCCGTCCAGGGCCGCCACGACGGACGGTGCGAACACCAGTGTGGCGGCCGGGGCGCCCTCGTCGGGCTGGCGGGGCGCCTGCGCCGGGTCGGTGAGCGGCGACTCGACGTGGCCGATCGCGCGCAGCTCGATATTCATGCGGACATTCAAGCGTGCGGCGCCGACAATCGGCGCCATGCCCGCCACCAAGCCGCCCACCACCGAGCTGCCCACCACCGATCTGCCCACCACCGACCTACGTGGTGCTCGTGTGGTCCTCACCCGCGCGACCGCCGACCACGTGCCCGCGTTGCGCCGGATCCTCGACACGCCTGCGGTCCGCGCGTACTGGCCGGACGTCGCCGCCGAGGACGGCTGGCCGGTCGCGGACGACGAGACCGTCTGCTTCGCGGTCCTCGTCGGCGGTCAGGTCGTGGGCCTGGTCCAGTACGGCGAGGAACACGACCCGCAGTACCGGCACGCGTCGATCGACATCTTCCTCGACCCGGACGTGCACGGGCAGGGCATCGGGCGCGACGCCGTGGCCACGCTGGCGGCCCACCTGATCGACCAACGCGGCCACCACCGCCTGGTCATCGACCCCGCGGCCGGCAACGGGGCCGCCATCCGCTGCTACCGCGCCGTCGGTTTCCGCCCGGTCGGCGTCATGCGCCGCTACGAGCGCGACGCGCACGGCGAAGGCTGGCACGATGGCCTGCTCATGGACCTCGTCGCCGAGGAGTTGGTGCGCCCATGCGGCAGCTGATCGTCACCGAGAACGCGTCCGCCGACGGCATCGTGAGCCCGATGGACGGCTGGTTCGACCCGCTGGCCGCCGACGACGACCTGCTCGCGGTGACCAAGGCACACCGCGAGGCGGCCGACGCGCTCGTGCTGGGCCGGGTCACCTACGAGGAGTTCGCCGGCTTCTGGCCGCACCAGGACGACGACCCGACCGGCGTCGCCGCCTACCTCGACGCGGTCGCGAAGTACGTCGTGTCGTCGAGCTTGCGGTCCGCGGACTGGCAGAACTCGACGATCCTGCGTGAGGTCGGCGAGATCGAGGCGCTGAAGCAGGGCGAGGGCGGCGACATCGTCGTGACCGGCAGCGTCGAGCTCGTGCGCGCGGTGCAGCGCGCCGGGCTCGTCGACCGGTACCGGATCTTCGTCTACCCGGCGGCGCAGGGCCACGGCCGGCAGCTGTTCGCCGAGCCGGCCCGGCTGGAACTGGCCGAGGCGCGCACTTTCCGTTCCGGCGTGGTGCTCCTGGAGTACATCTCAGCCGTTGCGGGCTAGCGTCAGCGCGGACACGCCCGCGACCGCGTCGACGGTGTAGCCGTTCGCGCCGTCCGTCCAGTCCGATGTGGACAGCACGGTGCCGCCGCCGATGCCGTTGTGCGCCACCCCGTCGATGTTCGCCTGCCCGGCCCCGCCCGCGAACCGCACGGTGGCCGGGACGCCCGGCGGCAGAGCGAGGGCGAAGCTCGACGCGCCCCCGGTCATCCGCACCGGCACGGTTGCGCTCGGCGTGGGCAGCGTCGCCTCGATGCGGGTCGCGCCCGCGCCGAACTCGAGCGCGTCCAGCTTCCCGTCGGCGAAGTCGACCGACTCCTCGGTGGCACCGCCGTCGAGCCGGATCGTCCAGGCCACGCCGGTCGCCACGTCGACGTGGATCGACGACGCGCCGTCCGCGACCGACACCCGCACCACGTCGCCGTCGACCTCGGCCCGCGCGCCGTCCGCGCGGTAGAGCGCGGTGCCCAGGTCGACGGCCCGGATCGTCACCGCCGTCGCGCCGCTGACCACGTCCAGCTCGGCGCGGTCGTGGCCGGCCACCGTCGTCGGCACGGCCGTTCCGGCATCGGAGGTGGTGCACGCCGTCGCGGCGAGCAGCACGGCGACCACGGCGCACCCGATCTTCGCGTTCACACCAGGAGAATGCCCGTTGTGTGGCCCGTTCACACCGTTATTAAGGTGCCGAGCATGGCGCGCCTGCTGGTGGTCGAGGACGACGAGACGATCGGGTCCGCGCTGGAGTCGAGCCTGAGCCACCACGGCCACGACGTGTGCTGGGCGCGGTGCGGGCGCGACGCCTTGCGCGACGCCGAAGGCCGGCCCTTCGACCTGGCGCTGGTCGACCTCGGCCTGCCCGACCTGGACGGCATCGAGGTCTGCCGCCGGTTGCGCGAGGTCCGGCCCGGCTGCGTCCAGGTCATCCTGACCGCCCGCACCGACGAGATGGACGTGATCGTCGGCCTCGAGGCCGGGGCCGACGACTACCTCACCAAGCCCGTCCGGCTGGCCGAGCTGCACGCCCGGATCCGGGCGCACCTGCGGCGCGAATCCGGCGTGGCCGGCGAGCAGGCCGTCCTCGTGCACGGCCTGCTGCACATCGACCCGGCGTCACGGCGGGTCACCGTGGACGGGCAGGAACTCCTCTTGCGCACCAAGGAGTTCGACCTGCTGCTTCGGCTCGCGCGCGAACCGGGGGTCGCCGTGCGCCGGGAGACGCTCATGGCCGACGTGTGGGACGCGCACTGGTTCGGCTCGACGAAGACCCTCGACGTGCACGTGGCCGCCTTGCGCCGCAAACTCGCCACGGCCGGGACCGACCGCGTGCCGACGATCAGCACGCTGCGCGGTCACGGTTACCGGCTCGAACCGCCCGGCTGATCGCCGGTCCGGTCGCCGGTCGGGTCATCCACGTGCTCGGGCAGCGTCCACACCGGCTCGACGACCTCGGGCGACGGCGGTTCCGTGACGGCCTCCATCTCGCGGCCGACCTGGTCCAGCGCGTCGATCAGCAGCCGGTACAGCGATTCGTCGGCGAAGTCGCCGACCCGCTCGGCCCGCAGCCTGCTGATCACCGGCTTGGGCCGGCCGAGCCGCAACTGCGCGCTCGCCCACAGGCGCAACGCACGCGAGCGCACCTCGGCCCAGTGCGCGGCGGCGGCCGCGTGCCGCGCACCAAAGGCCATGCCGCCGAACGGCTCGCCGGACCACAGCGCGAGCGCCTGGTCCAGCGTGCTCACGAGCTCTTCGTCCTCGAGCCCGGACGCCGACTCGACCAGCATCACCATGTGCAACGCGTCGACGGCGCCGGGTGGGAGGTCGAGCAGGTACCCGTGGTCGTCGGATCGCACCGGCAGGTCGGTGAACGTCTTGCGCAGCCGCCGGATCTGCGTCTGCACGGCTTCCCTCGGCCACTCGGGCGGCCCGTCGCCCCACAGCTCGCCCACGATCGCGTCGAGCGGAACGGTTCGCCCCGATTGCATCGCCAGGAGTTCGAGCAACCGGCGTCGCGGCGACGAGCGCAGCGCGACCCAGCCTCTATCGGCCCGCACCGCCGTCGGTCCAAGCAAAGACACGGCGTACGGGCCTTCGGAATCAGCCCACTGGAGGGACGCTACGCACGCGCAGGTTAGCGCCGGCCCGAAACCGGGTTAGCGGTTGGCAAAATGATCACTGCGCCTCCAGCGGCAGCAGCAGGGTGAATCGCGGCGGCGCGTGCCGCGTCAGCCGCAGCCGGCCGGCCTCCGCCTCGGCGAGCCGACGGGCCAGCGCCAGGCCGATGCCGTGCGCCGCGGCCCGCCGCGCGAAGACGTCCTCGTCGGCCTCGATGCCCGGGCCCTCGTCCGACACGTCCACCGCCAGGGTGTCGCCCGCGTCGCGGGCGGTGACCCGCACCGTGCCCGCGCCGTGGCGTGCCGCGTTGTCGAGCAGCACGGCCAGGATCTGCCGCACGACCGGCCCCGCGACCAGGCACTCGGCGAGGCCGGGCTCCACCGTCACCTCGAGCGCGCGCCCGGCCCGGTCGAGTTGGCCGGACCACTCACCGCGGATGTCGTCGAGCACGTCCCCGAGCGCGGCGTGCCGGGCGGCCAGCGGCGCGTCCCGGGCCAGGGCCAGCAGGTCGGCGATGGTGCGTTCCAGCCGGTCCGCGGTGGCGATGCCCGCGACGAGGGCCTGCCTCGGGTCCGCGGCCGGGTTGTCCAACGCCGCTTCCAGTTGCAGCCGCAGACCGGTCAGCGGCGTGCGCAGCTGGTGCGAGGCGTCGGCGGTGAACGCCCGTTCCCGCGCCAGCAGTCCGTTCAGCCGTTCGGCCGTGGCGTCCAGCGACGCGCCGACGGAGTCGATCTCCGCGATGCCGGACCGCCGGGCCCGCACGGTGAAATCGCCGTCGCCGAGCCGGCGCGCGGTCTGCGACAGGGCCTCCAGCGGTTCGGCGAGGCGCCCGGCCCGCCGCCGCGCGACCAACCAGGTCGCGACGATCGCCATGGCGGCCAACGCGACCATGGCCGCCCACGTCAACGCGGTCTGGAGCACGACTTCGACGCGTGGCGTGGCGGCCCGCAACACGGCGACGACCCGGCCGTCGTCGCTGATCGGGACCAGCACGCCATAGTCGTCCGAGGTGTCGTCGCCCAGCACCTCACCCGGGTGCACCCGCGTGGCCGCGGGCACGGCGGCGGGTCCAGCACCGGCCAGTCGGCGCCCGGCCGGGTCGTAGACCGCGTACGAACCGGGCTCGCTGACCTTCGGCATGGTCTGCGGGATGCGGCCACCCAGGAGGTCGGCGGCCAGCACGAGCGCGGCGTCGTCGGCGGCGCGCTCGAGCTCCGCACGCTCCTCGGTGACGTAGTAGCGCGACACCGCGAGCGCGAGCGGGCCGCCGAACAACGTGATCGCCAACAACGCGGCGAGCACGGTCAACGTCGCGATCTGCTTGCGCACCCGTCATCCTTCGAGCACCGAACGTCTGGCGCATGATTAAACCCCGCGCCGGCGACGGTCAGCCGACGGCGTGGTGGAAGCGGGCGGCGACCGCGGCGACCGCCGCACGCACTTCCTCGCCGCCCTCGACCCGGAAGTCGAACGGCACGGTGGTCAGCCATTCCTGCGCGTACATCGCCGGGTTGCTGGTGCTGCCGACCAGAACGCACCCCGTCCCCAGCGGTTCCAGCCGTCCCATGGTCGCCCGGATCCACGGGGCCACGTCGGCGAGCGGCGCGTCGAACACCACGCGGGTCGGGTACTCCCAGCCCCGGCCGAGGTTCTCCTCCAGCGCCGCGACCGGGTCGAGGCCGGCGGGTGGCTCGAACTCGTGCGTGGTCTGCGTGACCGCCCGGACCCGGTCGACCCGGTAGGTGCGGATCGCCTCGGCCCGAAGGGAATGGCACAGCAGGTACCAGCGCCCGTGCCGGACCACCACCGCCCACGGGTCCACTTCGGACTCCCATTCGGTGCCGGTCTCGCTGCGGTAGGTGAGCCGCACCCGACGGCGCGCCGCGACGGCGGCGACGAGCGTGCTGGTGGTGACCGGATCGGGGTGCGCGGCGTGCCGGTCGGGCGCGGCCGAGGCGTGTGCACGCAACGCGGCGGCCTCGCGCCCGACGTTCTCGGGCAGCGCCTTGATCACCTTGCCCAGCGCGGCGCCGACCGGGTCGTCGGCCTCGGTCGCGGCGGGCTGGCCGTCGAGCACGGCCATGACCAGCCCCAGCGCCTCGGCCTGGGTGAACACGATCGGCGGCAACCGCGTGCCGCGGCGCAGGCGGTACCCGCCGTGCGGCCCGCGAGCGGACTCGACCTGGATGCCCGCCTCGCGCAGGATCCCGACGTAGCGGCGGGCGGCCCGCTCGGTGACGCCCAGCTTCTCGGCCAGCTGATCGGCCGTCGTGCCGGGACGGGCCTGCAGGATCTCCAGGGCGCGCAGGGCGCGGGCGGTGGGGCTCAGACCACTGGACACGCGGCCAGGCTAACCGAACCGGAAGCCGATCGTCCGGAATCGGTTCTACGCTGGCGCCACCAACCCGAGGAAGAGGATTTCTGATCATGGATGTGCTGCTCATCGCCGGCCTGTGGCTCGACGGCTCCGCCTGGGACGACGTCGCCGCCGAACTGCGGTCGCTCGGCCACCACCCGGTGGCGCTGACCCTGCCCGGCCAGGGCGATGGCGCGGCCACCGCCACGCTCGACGACCAGCTCGCCGCCGTCCTCGCCGCGGTCGAGGCGACCGAGGGCAGGCCCGTGGTGGTCGGGCACTCGGCCGCCTGCACCCTGGCGTGGCTGGCCGCCGACGCGCGGCCCGAGAAGGTCGCCAAGACCGTCCTCATCGGCGGCTTCCCGTCGGCCGACGGGTCGAGCTACGCGGACTTCTTCGAGATGCGCGACGGCGCCATGCCCTTCCCCGGCTGGGGCCCGTTCGAGGGGCCGGACTCGGCCGACCTCGACGACGGCACCAAGAAGGCCTTCGAAGCCGCCGCGATCCCGGTGCCCGAGGGCGTCGCCAAGGGCACCGTGCGGCTGACCGACGAGCGCCGCTTCGACGTGCCGACCCTGGTCGTGTGCCCCGAGTTCACCCCGGACCAGGCGAAGGAGTGGATCACCGCGGGCGACGTGCCCGAGCTCGCGAAGGCCAAGCACGTCGACTTCGCCGACATCGACTCGGGCCACTGGCCCATGCGCACCAAGCCGGTCGAGCTCGCCCACCTCATCGCCACCGCGACCTGACCGGTCCCGCGCACGACCCTTGACGGGACGGGATCACCGGGCGAGGGCCGGTTCGATGATCTCGCCGACCAGCCGGGGCACGAGGTCGTCCGGGAACGGCGCGCCGACGTTGAGCACGAGGTGCGTGAACCCGGAGTCGACCAACTCGAACACCGCGGCCCGGGGCGTCGCCAGGTCGTCCGGACGCACCACGAGCTGCGTCGAGCGCACGACCGAAGCCGGATCCCGGCCGATGGCGGCACAGTGCTCGTCGAGGACCCGGGACCGCTCCCGCAGGTAGTCGATGCTGTTGTGGTGCGGGCCCGGCACGTTCCAGATGTCGGCGTGCTCGGCGACGACCCGCAGCGCGCGCCGGCCCCACGCACCGATGAGGATCGGCGGCCCGCCCGGGCGCACCGGCTTGGGCTCGCAGTAGGCGCCGGTCACCGCGTACTGGGTGCCGGTGAAGTCGACCACCGATTCTGTCCACATGCGACGGAGGAGCACGCAGGTCTCGGCGAGCGCGGCGATCCCGTCGGCGGGTGGCACGAGGTCGAGGCCGTAGGCGGCGTACTCGCGTTCGGCCAGCTCCTGGCCCGGCCTGGCCATGCGCGTGCCGCCGACGCCGATGCCGAGCACCAGCCGGCCGTTCGCCAGCTGGTCCACTGTGGACGCGATCTTGGCCAGCACGGCGGGCGGGCGCACCCGGTTGTTGGTCACCATCAGGCCGAGGTCGAGGCGTTCGGTGCGGGCGGCCAGCGCCGAAAGCAGCGTCCAGCCCTCCAGGATCGGTCCGTCGACCGGACCGTAGAGCGGCAGGAAGTGGTCCCACAGCCACGCGTGCTCGATCAGCGGCGCGGCGTCGGCGGCCTGCCAGACGCGCAGGAGGTCCTGGTAGGTGGTGTGCACGGGGTTGGTCTTGATACCGAAGCTGAGCATGGAGGCGTCCTTTCGTTAGCCGACTATCGATAGTCGGCTAACGAAATCTAGCGATCGACGCCGCGTCCGGCAAGGACCGTCGCCTACGCTCCACGCATGACCGACCTGATGCGCCTGTTCACCCGCGCGCACAAGCTGTTGCGGGCCGCCACCGACGAGGCGATGAGCCGGTACGGCGTGCGGGTCGGCCAGAACCTGGTGCTCGAGGTGCTGTGGGAACAGGACGGGCTGACGCCGGGCGAACTCGCCGAACGACTGGGCGTCGCCACCCCGACCATCGTCAAGTCGGCCTCGCGGATGGCCACCGCCGGCCTGGTCGAGCGCAGGCGCGACCCCACCGACGGCCGGCTGGTGCGCATCCACCTCACCGAGCACGCGCGGTCGGTCCAGCAGGACATCGCCCGTGCGCGTGCCGACCTGGCCGCCCACGCCTTCGCCACGCTCACCGCCGCCGAACGCAAGCACCTCGAATCGGCCTTGGTCAAGATCATCGATCGGATGCAGTCCCCGGCCGGTTGACGGCGCCGATAACGTTAGCGGCGGTAAGCAACTGTGGGAGGAGACGCCGTGACCAGGACGGTCTTCGCGGGCGGGCAGGTCTTCGACGGGACGGGCGCCGATCCGGCCGCCGGCGACGTCGCGGTGCAGGACGGCCGGATCGTCGAGGTCGGCAGCGGCCTGGACGGCGACGAGGTCGTGGACTGCACGGGCGCGACGCTGCTGCCCGGCCTGTTCGACTGCCACGTGCACGTCTCGGTGTCCGAGATCAACATGATGCACCGGCTGTTCAAGCCGTTCTCCTACCAGTTCTTCGAGGCGGCGCAGAACCTGCGCAAGACCCTCGAGCTCGGTATCACCACCGTGCGCGATGCCGGCGGCGCCGACCTCGGCATCAAGCAGGCCGTCGACGACGGGCTGATCGCCGGGCCGCGGATGCAGATCTCGGTCAACGCGATCAGCCAGACCGGCGGTCATGGCGACGCCTGGCTGCCGTCCAGCCACTGCGTTCCGCTCTTCACCCCGCACCCGGGCCGCCCGGCGACGGTCGTCGACGGCCCCGACGAGATGCGCAAGATCGCCCGGACCCTGATGCGTGCCGGGGCCGAGGTGCTCAAGGTCCACACGACCGGCGGTGTCCTGTCCCCCGGCGACGACCCGCGGCACTCGCAGTTCACGCCCGAGGAGCTGGCGGTGCTGGTCACCGAGGCGACCGCGCAGGGCAAGTACGTGATGGCCCACGCGCAGGGCGCCGAGGGCATCAAGAACGCGATCCGCGCGGGCATCCGCTCCATCGAGCATGGCATCTACCTCGACGACGAGGCCATCGACCTGATGTTGCGCAATGGGACGTGGCTCGTGCCCACGCTGGTCGCCCCGATCAACGTCATCCGCGCGGGCAAGGCGGGCGCGGCGCTGCCCGAGGTCGTGGTCCGCAAGGCCGAAGAGGTCGCTGGCATCCACGCGGAATCGGTGCGCAAGGCGGCCGCGGCGGGCGTCCGGATCGCGATGGGCACCGACGCCGCGGTCGGCCCGCACGGCACGAACCTGGAAGAGCTGCCCCTGATGGCGGCCTGCGGCATGAGCCCGGCGCAGGTCCTGACCGCGACCACGTCGTCGGCGGCGCAACTGCTGGGCTACGACAACGACCTCGGCAAGCTCGCCCCCGGCTACCGCGCCGACGTGGTGGTCGTGGCCGGGGACGCGTACGACCTGGACGGGTTGAAGGACAACGTGCGCGAGGTCTGGAAGGACGGCGTCCGCGTGGTTTAGCCGACCGCGCGGTGGGTCATCGCCGCGAGATCGGCACGGACCTGCGCCGCCTTCTGCGCGTTCAGCCCGTCGAACAGTTCGGCGGCGCGGCGCAGGTATTCCGTGTCCCCGCGGAGCTTGCCCAGGTGGTGCAGCGCACGCGCCTGCTCGTGCGGGTCCTGGCGCTGGGTGGCCATGTCGAGCGCGGCCTGGTGCGCGCCGTCCGCGCGTTGCTCGTCACCGCCGGCCGCCAGCGTGATCCCCAGGTCGTTGAGGACCTCCGTCTCGAGCGCGGCGTTGCCGAGCTCGCGGGCCAGGTCCAGCGCGGCGTGGTGGTGGGTGAGCGCCTCCGCCGAGTGCCCGAGGGCCGCTTCGCACATCGCCCACCCCGCGTGGACGTAGGTGACGCCGACGGGACTGCCCAGTTCCTCGTAGAGCACCTTGGCCCGGAGCAGGTAAGTGATGCCCGCCGACGGATCGCCCAGCAGCCGCGAGATGTTCCCCAGGTTGGCCAGCGCGTGCGCCTGGCCGAGCCGGTCGCCGACCTCCTCGAACACCGCCATCGCCTGCGAGTGGTACTGCTTGCTGCGGGCGAACTCGCCGCGCTCCTCAAGGACGACACCCAGGTTGAGCATCGACGCGGCCGCGCCCTGCCGGTCGTCGGCGGCCAGCCGGATGGCCAGCGATTCCTCTTGCGCGGCAATGGATTCCTCGAACCGGCCGAGCTCCTGCAGCACCACCCCGATGCTGGTCAGGGTCATCGCGGCGGCCTCGGCGTCGCCGAGTTCGCGCTGGATGGCCGACGACTGCCGCAGGTGGACCAGCGCCTCCTCGTGGCGGCCGAGCGCGTCGAGCACGGTCGCGATGTTGCGCAGCGCCGACGCCTCACCGGCCGGGTAGCCAACGGACCGGGCCGCCGCGAGTGTGTTCTGGTACATCGCCATCGCCTCGTCCCGGTAGGCGGCGAGGTCGAGCTGCTTCCACAGCAGGTAGGTGACGTGGTGCGCGTGCTCGGCGAACCCGTGCCGAGCCGCGTCCGCGGTCATCGCCACGATGTTGTCCAGCTCCGCGGCGAGCCAGCTCATCGCCGCTTCGGCATCGGGCAGCTCCGGCAGCGCCACCGCGGTGGGCGGCACCCGCAGCCGGGTACCACGCCGGCTGCTGTCGTTGGGGTGCAACACATTCATCACGGCACGCGCGGCCGAACGGTAGTAGTCGTGCAGCCGGGTGCGGGCGGCGTGCGCGTCGGGCAGCCCCGTGGCCCGCTCGACGACGTGCGCGCGCAGCAGGTCGTGCTGCTCGACGCGGCCGTCCGCCTGCGCCTGCACCAAGTGCGCGCGGCGCAGCTCGTCCAGCAGCCGGCGTGCCGCCGCGGGTTCGCACCCCGCGAGCGCCGCCGCGCTGTACTGGTCCACGCGCCGGCCGGGGTGCACGCCCAGCAGCGCCAGCATCCTCGTCGCGTCGGGCGTCAGCCCGTGCACCGACCACGACAGCACCGCGCGCACCGCGGTGTGCGGGTCACCGCCCGCGTCCAGCAGGTCGAGCCGCCGGTCCTGGTCGGCGAGTTCGGCGGCGACATCGCCCATGCCGCCACGCGAGCGCGACCGCACGAGCTCGGCGGCGATCCGCAACGCCAACGGCAACCGGGCGCAGGCTCGCGCGAGCGCCTGCGCCGCCTCGGCCTCGTGGTCGGGTTCGTCGTCGCCCAGCAACCGGGCCAGCAACGCGACCGCCTCCGGCTCGGTCAGCACGTCGAGGTCGATGCGGCGCGCGCCGTCGCGGACCACGAGCCCGCCCAGCGCGTCCCGGCTGGTGATCAACGCCATGCACCCGGCCGTGCCGGGCAACAGGTCACGCACCTGCTCCGCGCTGCCGGCGTTGTCGAGCACCACGAGCACCCGGCGCCCGGCCAGCGCGGTGCGGTACATGGCCGCACGCTCCGGCACGGTGCCCGGGATCCGCGGTCCCGTGACGCCGAGCGCACGCAACACCATCGCCAGCGCGTCCGCGGTGTCGACGGGTGCGCCCGGGTCGTAGCCGCGCAGGTTCACGAACAGCTGGCCGTCGGGGAACCGGTCGGCCACCGAATGCGCCCAGTGCACGGCAAGGGCGGTCTTGCCCGCACCGGCGGTGCCCGCGATGGCGGTGACGACGGCGCCCTGGTCGAGGCACTCGTCCAGCCACCGCAACTGCTCGACCCGGCCGGTGAACTCCGCGACGTCGCGGGGTAGCTGGCGGGGCCCGGCGTGCTCCTTCTCGGTGCGCTTGACCGCTTCCCGCTCGCCGTGCACCCGGTACCAGGCCTCGGCCCACGCGGCCTGCTCGGCCGTGCTCGCCCCGAGCGCGATCACGATCGCGTCCAGCACCTCGGACGGCGGCAACGACACGCCGCTGACGTAGGCGTGCACCGTCGAGCGCGCCAACTGGACGCGATCGGCGAGCTGGGCGAGGCTCACCCGCGCCTTGCCGGTGCCGTGCGCGGCCCGCGCACGCAGCAGGTCGAGTTCCCGCGCCAGGTCCTCGAGCCCGTGCACCCGTCCCGCATCCGGTCCCTCGGCCAGAACCGCTCCCCCGCCCGTCCAGCTGTGTCCAGGTATTTCCAGTCGGACACCCTAACTCTCCTGGTCCACCCGCTGCACCCCCGCGTTCAGTAGTCGCTGTGCATGGCGGTGCGCACCTCGGCGAGCGTCACGTCGGCGACGGCCCGGGCTCGCTCGTTGCCCTCCCGCAGCGTCTCGCGGAGGAAGCCGAGGTCCTGCGCGTACTCCGCCCGCCGGGCCCGGATCGGGGCCAGGAACTCGTTGACCGACTCCGTCACGACCTTCTTCAGCGCGGCCGCGCCGGCGGAACCGATGCCCTCGGCCACCTCCTGCGGTGTCCGCTGCTGGCACAGCGCGGCCAGCAGGAGCAGCGACGACACCTCCGGGCGCGTCGCCGGGTCGTAGGCGATGTGCCGCTCGGAGTCCGTCTTGGCCCCCTTCAGCAGCCGCGCGGTCTCGTCGGCGTCGGCGGCCAGGGGGATGGCGTTGCGCCGGCTCTTGCTCATCTTCGTGCCGTCGGTGCCGAGCAGCAGCGGCGCGTTCGACAGCAACGCCTCCGGCTGGGGGAAGACAGAGCCGTACCGGTCGTTGAAGCGCCGCGCGATGGTGCGCGTGACTTCCAGGTGGGGCAACTGGTCCTGACCGACCGGGACCAGGTTTGCCTTGCAGAACAGGATGTCCGCGGCCTGGTGCACGGGATAGGTGAACATCAGGCCGCTCACGGCCGACTGGCGTGAGTGCGTGATCTCGTCCTTCACCGTCGGGTTGCGGTTGAGCTCCGCGACCGAGACCAGGCTCAGGAACGGCAGCATCAACTGGTTCAACGCGGGCACCGCGCTGTGCGTGAAGATGGTGCTGCGCGCGGGATCCACGCCGATGGCCAGGTAGTCCAGGACCAGTTCCTCGACGTAGCCGGTCAGGTTGTCGGCCACGTCCCGGTCGGTGAGCACCTGGTAGTCGGCGATGACCACGAGCGTCTCCACGCCGAGGTCCTGCAGCCGCACGCGGTTGTGCAGCGAGCCGAAGTAGTGCCCGAGGTGCAGCCGGCCGGTAGGTCGGTCCCCGGTCAGGATCCGGAACTTCCCGGGCTCCTTGAGGATCTGCTGCTCCAGCTCCGCGCTGCGCACCTGCGCGGCGGACGTTCCGAGCTCGTCAACGGGGGTGGTGTTCATGGGGTCTCCTGGTGAGTGGGTCGTGCCGCTCCGATGCACGAGCCCCTGGTCCAGGCGACGAAAAAGGGCCGTTCATCCGAACGGCCCGGTCATGGCTGAGGTGGCGGCCGCTCCTACGTGGAGCGCCACCAGCACAGGCACGACGAACGATGCACGGTCGAAACCATAGCAACGCCCGTCACGCGATGGCGAGCGACGCACGGGTGGCGAGCAGTTCGTAGAGCAACTCGTGCACCGGCGCGGACATGCCTGCCTTGTGGGCCAACCGAACCGCGGCCCCCGTCCAGGCTTCGAGCTCGGACGGGCGACCGGCCAGGAGGTCGCGCTGCAGCGAGGAGGTGACGTCCGCGCCCTGCCGGTCCATGAGCGCGACCGCGTTCTCGACGGCGTCGACGGGCAACGCGATGCCCAGCTCGAGGCCGGTCGCGTAGATCTCCCGCATGCCGGCGATCAGCAGCTTCCGGATGCCTTCGCGCGACCGGAGTTCGCCGATGGTCGCCCCGCCGGTCGCGGCGCCGAGGCTGCCCACCGGCACGACCAACAGGAACTTCGCCCACAGCGCGGCCCAGATGTCCGGTGGCTCGAGCATCGGCACCGCCGACAACACCTCACGCAGCCGAAGGACCCGCTTGGACACCGAGCCGTCCCATTCGGCGAAGCCCAGTGCGCCGGGCGGACCGACCTGCCGGATCTCGCCCGGGCCGGTCGTGGTGGCGACGATCCGGGCCAGGCCGGGCAGCACGTGGTCGCGCCCGATGCGCTGCGCGACCTCCTCCGGTGCCTCCACCCCGTTCTGCACGGTGATCACGACGGTCCGCGTGCCGATCACCGGGCCCAGCGCGTCGACGGCGGCAGGCAACTGCGGCGTCTTGACGCACAGCAGCACGACCTCGACTTCACCGAGCGCACGCGGGTCGTCCGTCGCCTGGACCTGGACCGGCCGGTCGTTGACGCGCACACCGCCCGGCCACGAGCCACGCGTCAGGAACCGCACGTCGTTCCCGGCCGCGGCGAGCACGCCACCGAAGTAGCCGCCCACCGCACCGGCTCCCACCACGGCGATCGTCATCGCGGCAACCGCCTGCCCACCCGCAGCGGCAGCGCCGCCAGGCCCCGGCTGAGCGAGCTGTCGGCGAGCCAGACGACCTCGTCCTCGGGCACGGCCAGCTCGAAGTCGGGCAGCCGGCGCAGCAACGCCGCGAACGCGATCTCGCCTTGCAACCGGCCCAGCGGCGCACCGATGCAGAAGTGCGGGCCGTGCCCGAAGGACAGGTGCCGGTTGGGTGATCGGGTGATGTCGAATCGGTCGGGGTCGTCGTAGACGTCGGGGTCGTGGCCGGCCGCGGTCAGGTAGAGGTGCACGAAACTGCCCTTGGCGATCGGCACGCCGCCGAGTTCCATGTCCTGCCCGGCCACCCGCAGCGACGCCCACGCGGCCGAACCCTCGCAGCGCAGGATCTCCTCGATCGCCGAGGGGATCAGGCCGGGATCGGCGCGCAGCATCGCGAGCTGGTCGGGGTGGCGCAACAGCAGCAGCGTGCCGTTGGCCAGCATGTTGGCGACAGTCTTGTGCCCGGCGATGATCAGCAGGAGCAGCGTGGACAGCAGCTCCGCGTCGGTCATCGTGTCGTCGTCGCGGGCCCGGATGAGCTCGCTCAGCAGGTCGTCACGCAGGTCCTTGCGCCGCTCGTCGGCCAGCGCCAGGAAGTACTCGGAGAACTCCTTGCTCGCCGTCTTCAGCGCGCTTTCCGCGTGCTGCAACGGATCCTGGCTCAGCACATAGCTCCAGTGCAGGAACAGCGGCCGGTCCTCGACCGGGATGCCCAGGTATTCGCAGATCACCGTGAGCGGCATGGGCAGGGAGAAGTCGGCGAGCAGGTCGATCTCGCCGTGCTCGGGGAAACCGTCGATGAGGTCGTCGACGATGTCCTGGATGCGGGGCCGCAGCTTCGCGACGACGCTCGGCGTGAACGCCTTGTTCAGCGGCTTCTTCAACCGGGTGTGCTTGGGCGGGTCGGCGAAGCCCAGGTTGCCCACAACGAGCAGGCTGTTGGAGGCGGCCTTGTCCCGGTACTGGGCGGGCAGGTTCTCGACCTGCTTGGTCAGCCGCGCGTCGCCCAGCGCTTCCTCGACGACCTTGTGGCTGAGGACCGCGTACGCCTCGGCCCCCGGCGGGACGTCGATCCGGTGCACCGGGCACCGCGCCCGCAGCTCCGCGATCGCCGCGTGCGGGGACGGTCCCGGGTCGGTGAAGAACTCGGTGGGCAGGACGTCGCTGCCGCCGGCCACCGCCGGGATGATCCAGACGACGTCGTCGCTGGTCACCTTCGTGTCGAGGCCGTCGAGACCGCGGATGTCCTCGTCGTTGCGGTAGACGTTGACGTAGCGCTTCAGCGCTCCGCCGGGCTCGGTGATGCGAGCGAGCACGCCGGGCACCGCATCGTCCAAACCGGACAGCACGGCGCCGACGGTGTCGCCCGCGACCGGCACCTGGCGCCGTCCGCCGCTCAGCGCGTGGAAGGCCGCCGGAAGTTTGACGGTCACGCCATCGGTCATGGTCAACCCCCTAGGCCGGGAAGCGGGACTTCGATGTGCAGCCGATCGCAGTTCAATGGGCCGGGCCGCCAGCAGGCCACCCGGTGCTCGTCGCCGCGGATGTACCAGATGACGTTCACCGGCCAGCCCGACTGGCGGAACAGGTAGTCGTCCATCCGCGTCGGGTGTTCGCTGAGCTGCTGGTAGCGCTCGTGCGGTGGCCCGATCTCGTGCCAGTTGGGGTGCGAGTGCACCGACCCCAGCAGGTCGAGGCCGTTCTCGGCATGCCGCTTGATCGCTTGCAGCACTTGGCTTTCGTCGCACCAGAAGCCGCGCCCGGGGTTGCGGTAGACCTCGCCGAACCGCGCCGCGATGGTCGTCTCGAACTCGGCGATCACCGTCTCGTCGCTGTCCCGGACGTTCGGCACGAACTCGAGGTCCTCGATGACGATCCCGGCGTCGTTCGAGCGCCCGAACAGCAACGCCGAAGCACGGGGCAGGTGGCTGGGCACGCCCGCGGAATCCCGGCTGTCCAGGCACTTCTGGTACTCCTGGGTGGCCACGGCGGCGAAGCGGCGCGTCGGTTCCGGCCCGAGGCGGACGGTCGCGGTCATACTTTCTTGTCCGGGTTCTTGCCTGCCGACGCCAGGGTCCCGCCCAGCAGCGCCGCCCCGATCGGCCAGGTCCGCATGTGCACCGGCAGGGCCACGCAGTGGTCGCCGAAGCGCATCACCAGACCCAGCTCCACCAGCCGGCGGACCGCCGCGGAACCGTCCCAGGCACAGCCGTCCAGGGTCGGGTGGAAGGCGTCCAGCAGGGCCGGTTCGGCCACGGTGGTCCGGCCGATCGACTCGGGCCTGCGGTCCACAACGGACAGGAAGCCGGGCCCGCGGCGGAAGTAGAACAGGCCGAAGGTGTTCGCCGAGCGCCACCGCGGCCGTCCTTCGGGCGCGGGCAGGTGGTCGAGGGCCTTGTCCGGGCCGGAGACCAGCGACCACGTCACCCGCACGCCGATCGACGAGCACTCGCGTAGCAAGGCGACGATCTGCACGAGCACGTCACCGGGCAGGCGGTCGAAGTCGACGGGTGGCGCCAGCCGCACCCCGGCGACGGGCACGCAGGCCAGCATGGTCCGCAGTTCACTGGCCGTGGGCAGGTCGGCCCCCAAGGCCAAGGTCGCGGGACGCCCCGCGGCGCGTTCGCCGGCCGAGGCCCGCGCCCGGAGTTCGGCGATGTCGATGCTGTTGGTGGTGGTGTCGGTGATGTTCGTGGGTGCGCTCATCGGGCTGCCACGACCTCCCGGCCGTCCACCAGCTTGCGGCGGTACGGATCGACCTCCAGCGCGACGCTCACGTACCGGCCCTCGTCCTCGAAGGCCAGGCCGCGGTCGACGAAGTACCGCAACATCGCGTCGACCTCGTCGTCGCTGATCACGTGCCCGCTCTCGGTCAGCCGGCGGCGGATGCCCTCGCGACCGGCGCACTGGAACATGCCGAGGTAGACGTTGCTGTGCACGTCGTCCAGCTCGATCGTTTCCTCGGGCCAGCTGGCCCGGCGGTCCTCGAGGACGACACGGCCCCGGTCGTCGGTCCAGTAGGTGAGGCTGCTGTGCGCGTAGGACTTCGCCCACTCGTCCACGGCCTGCTTGATCTCGTCCTCGATGGGGCCGGAGATGCCCTGGTGGCCGCTGTCGAACAGGTAGACCAGGTCGTAGAGCTGATCGCGTGGGACCTGGTAGATGAAGTCATAGATCGCCGCCGGACGGCGGAAGAGGAAGCCCTGGCTGGTGTCCTCGAAATACGGGCTGAACCGCTCCAACGCTATTCGCCACGCGCCGGTCGGGGGCTGCAGGTGTTCCAGGGCCGCGAATTTCCCGAGCAACCCGCGGTAATCGTCCTCGGTTTCGCCCGGAAAGCCGTAGAGAATATTCCAGGTGACGTTCAGGCCGAGGTCCTCGCCGTCCCGCAACATGCGCACGTTGTGGGCCGCGCTGACGCCTTTGTCCATCAGCCGCAGGACGTGGCTGCTCAGGCTTTCGATGCCGGGCTGGACGTAGAGGACATTCGCCTCCTTCAAGGCCGCCAATTGGTCGCGCGTCATGTTGGACTTGATCTCGTAGTGGATGCGCAGGTCGCAGTCCAGCGCGGCCAGCTGCGGCATGGCCGTGCCGAGGTACTTCATGTCGAGGATGTTGTCCACCACGACCAGGTCGAGCACCCGGTACCGCTCGGCGAGCTCACGGACCTCCTTGGCGATGCGGTCCGGCGCCTTGCTCCGGAAGTTGATGTTCGACCCGTTCAGGCCGCAGAAGGTGCACTGGTGCTGCTCGCCCCACCAGCAGCCGCGCGAGGTCTCCAGCACCGCCATCGGCCGGACGTGCTCGCGCACGACCGAGCGTTCGAGCGCGTGGAAGTAGCTGTCGTAGTTGGGTGCGGGGACCATGGCCAGCGGCAGCGCCGAGGTCGCGGGCGGGTTCGCCACCGGCTGCCCGCCGTCGCGCCAGCTGAGCCCGGGCACGTCGGCGAAGCCGGTCCCGTCGGCCAGCCGGTTCAGCAGGGCCGGCAGCGCGCGCTCGCCTTCGCCGCTGATCACGAAGTCGAGCTGGGTGAAGTTCCGGTGCAGCGCGGCACCCTGCGGCCCGTCGCAGTTCGAGCCGCCCATCACGGTCACGACGTCCGGCGCCAGAGCCTTCAGCTCCTTGGCCAGCGCGAGCGAGGGCACGTTCTGCATGAACGTGCTGGTGAACCCGACCACGTCCGGCTTTCCGGCGACGATCTCGGCGGCGAGCTCGCGGACGAACCCGCGGGCGTGACCCTGCATCGCGACCGGGACGAGCGGGTCGACGTCGCGTTGTTCGAGGAACTCGGCGAACTCCGCGGCGAGGTAGCCGTCGACGTCGTAGAGCGCGGGCGTGAACACCCAGTCGCCCACGCCGTGGAACACCTGGTCGGCGACGCTGCCGTAATGGGTGGCCGTGATGGTGCCATTGCTCGCCCGCATCAGGTATTCGGCCCAGCGGATGTTGGCGTACAACTCGTCGACGACCCACTCATTCGCCTTTTCCCGGACGCATTGTCCGAGGATTCCCAGCGCGCTCGACGGCGTGTCCAGCCCTTGCCAAGGCATGGAGATCATCAAGACTTTCACAGAATGCTACCCCCACGTTTCCCTCCGTGACCCGGCCTCGACCTTGGCATGGTTGGTTGTTCGCCAACAGACACGAACGAACAACTCGCTTGAACGGATCAGCCGCACATCACCCAGCGGCTTGGCAATGGGACATCACGCCGCAATTGCCGGCGGTGACACCACCGGAACGGCGTAATAGTTGTCCATGCTCCATGTCGGAGCGTCAGTCGTCCGTTCGGCCGGAGCCACTGGCGACCTGGCGGTACGGCCGCTCCGGCGGGTCCCGTGACTCCTCGCGACCACCCGCCGAAGTGATTAGGCCAACCGCCTGAACTTATGGCACCGCCGGCTGAAAGCTGGCTAGTCTGACGCGTCCACTAGTCACGCAAGGGAGTTTCATGACTACGGCACGTCAAGCGCCGGACATCCTTTCCCCCGAGTTCGCGAGCGATCCGTACCCCGCCTACCAGGTGATGTTGGCCGATGAGCCGCTGATCTGGCACGAGGGCATGCAGAGCTACATCGTGTCGCGCTACGAGGACGTCGCCCGGGCCTTCCGCGAGCCGGTCTTCACCACCGACAACTACGACTGGCAGCTGGAACCGGTGCACGGGCGGACGATCCTGCAGATGAGCGGCCGCGAGCACTCGGTGCGCCGGGCCTTGGTCGCCGGCCCGTTCCGCGGCAGCGAACTCGAGCAGAAGTTCCGCCCGGTGATCGAGCGCAACGCCCGCGAGCTGATCGATGCGTTCCGGCACCAGGGTTCGGTGGACCTGGTGCAGGATTTCGCCCGGCACTTCCCGATCAACGTCATCGTGGACATGCTGGGCCTCGACAAGAGCGACCACGAGCGGTTCCAGCGGTGGTACACGTCGATCATCGCGTTCCTGGGCAACCTCGCGCAGGACCCGGACATCATGGCCGACGGCGCGAAGACCAAGGACGAACTCGCCGCCTACATGATCCCGATCATCCAGGAGCGCCGCGAAAACCCCGGCGACGACCTGCTTTCCGCCCTGTGCACGGCGGAAGTCGACGGCACCACGATGAGCGACGAGGACATCAAGGCGTTCGTCAGCCTGTTGCTCGCAGCAGGCGGCGAGACCACCGACAAGGCCATCGCGAGCATCTTCCGCAACCTGCTGGAGCACCCAGAGCAGCTGGAGGCGGTGCGCGCGGACCGCAGCCTGATCGACAAGGCGTTCGCGGAAACCCTGCGCTACACCCCGCCAGTGCACATGATCATGCGCCAGCCGGCGGACGACGTCGAACTGAGCGGCGGTGTCGTGCCCAAGGGCAGCACCCTCACGTGCCTGATCGGCGCGGCGAACCGCGACCCGCGCCGGTTCGCCAACCCGGACAGCTTCGACATCTTCCGGACCGACCTGCCCACCGAGACGGCGTTCTCGGCGGCGAGCAAGCACTTGTCGTTCGCCCTGGGCCGGCACTTCTGCGTAGGAGCCCTGTTGGCCCGCACGGAAGTCGAGGTGGGGGTGAACATGCTGCTGGACGCCATGCCCGATGTGCGGTTGGCCTCGGACTTCTCGCCTGGTGAGCAGGGTGTGTTCACTCGCGGGCCCGCTACTTTGCCTGTGCTCTTTACACCGGTTATGTAATTCCCCCTCAACCTCGGTGTGGTGTTCGTTGGTTGGTTTGCGTTGCCGAGCAGCGGATGCATGGGTGTGGCTTTGGGGGCCTGCCGCCGTTCAGGCGGCAGGCCTCGTCCACGCTGGTCGGGTGAATACCGGTAGGCCGTTGTCCATATGTACCGTCCAACCGGCATGGTGGATCAGGCGATGGTGGAACTGACACACCAACACCATGTTGTCCAGCCTCGTAGGACCGCCATCCGCCCAATGTTGAATATGATGGGCGTGACATTGGTTCGGTGTTCGCTCACATCCCGGGGCCGCGCAACCCCTATCTCTGATAGCAAGGGCTCTACGCAATCGCTTGTCCGCTAGGCGTTTCGATTCGCCGATGTCGATTGGCTGGGACTTGCCGCCCAGCACCACCGGAATGATTTCCGCGTCGCAAGCGAAACGGCGGGCCTGCTCGGGAGTCATCCACCGGGCGTCGTCGAGAGTGGCCTTGCCGATCGCCGTCTGCAGAGTCTCCAGGGACACGGTGACCGCGATGTGCGGGCGCTCGCCACCCTCCATCGGAGCCTTACCGGAATCGGCGGCGAAGCGGATCACCTCGGCCAGGGCGTCACCTTGGCGCTCGCTAAGGGTGCGGTCATCACCCGGCTGCGGCGCAGTCAACGACGACAACAGGGGCCGCAGCACAGCCGCCGTTTCGGCGCCCAGCTCGAACCAGCCCTTCAACGAGCCGTCCTCGCGCTCCTGCAGGTCCAGGATGTTCTGCGCTTCCACCACAGTCGGGTCGGCGGGCTCGTGACCGTCGGGGTTCAGAGCATCAACCATGCGCTTACCCAAGCGGGCGAGCTGGGCCGGGTTGAACTCCCGCGCCAGCTCAGCGAGATCAGCTTCGACCTGGTCGGCGTGCTGATGGGGCACCGCCGCGACCGTCTTCGCGATCCGAGTGACATGGTCGGTGGAGATAGCGCCCTCGGCCATCGCTTCCCGCGCCGCGGGAAGCTGCGCCGGGATCACCTGACCCGTGATCCCCACCTTCGGACACACCAGCGAAACCTGCGTCTCCAACTGCTTCGCCTCGCGTCGACCCACCCGCAACGCATCCATCAAGAACTGCCACAAATACAGATACCCGGACTCACGCCAATCCACCCGAGAAATCGAATCCAGGATCGCCAAATCAAGCCGCCGACGTTCAGCGACAAGCAACTGAAGCTCCCCCAGATCCATAACCCCAATCATACCACAACATACCGCCAAACGGCCCAACGCCAACCGGGCTCAAGCCAAACAAACCAACGACACAAACAACGCAACCGCAGCCCGGCAACGCAACCCAACAAAAGAGCGAACACCACACCGCCCCCTCAACCTCGTCCGGGCGCCCTTTAGCACGCTGCGGTCAGAGTCAAGGGTCGGCGAAGCCGATCGCGAAGCGACGCCGAAGGCGCCCTTGACGCTGACCGCAGCGTGTTAAACAATCAAGCCAGAGGTTGAGGAATAAACGTCACCAAGCAACACTAGAAGTCCCCACAGCATAAGTAGGCGTAAAAGTAACGGGCAAACTCTCAAGCCCCCGCATCCACATGGACCGCTGCCACACCAACGCCTCCTCCGGCACCGCCAACGCCAGATCAGGCAACCGATCCAACAACACCTCAACCGTCGTCCGCGCAATGATCTCCGCGACTTCCGGCGCCGGATAAGGACATCCGTGCTCCCCATTGCCGAACGACATGTGCGCGTGGTTGCCGAGTGACCCCGCCGCCAAATCCGGCCGCACGTGCGGATCCGCGTTGGCGGCAGCCAAGCCCAGCACGAGCATGTCCCCGGTCCGGATCCGCTGACCGCCCAACTGCGTGTCGCGGGTGGCGAAGCGGCCGATGAAGTTCTGGGTGGGGGTGTCGTGCCACAGGACCTCGTTGAGCGCCTGCCCGACGCTCCCCCGACCGCCGGTCAGGGTCATGGCGAACCGGCTGTCGGTCAGCATCAGCCGGATCGTGTTGCCGATCCAGTTCGCGGTGGGCTGCTGCGCGGCGGCGGTGACCACGAGGAGGTCCTGCACGATCTCCTCGGTGGACAGCCCGGCCTTGTGCTGGATCAGCGTCGACGGCACGTCGTTGCCCGGCGCGCTCCGCTTCGCCGCGACGAGGCGGCCCATGGCCTCCTGCACGCGCATGTACGCGGGCAACGCTTCCGGGCCGACGTCCAGCGACATGGCCACGTCGCGCACCAGCTGCGGGGTCTCCGCCTCGGACAGGCCGTACATCTTCGCCACGGCCAGCAACGGGATCTGGTTGGCGAACTGCGCGATCAGGTCGGCCTCGCCGGTGCCTGCGAACCCGTCGATGAGCCGGTCGGCGATCTTCTCGCAGCGGGCCCGCAGCTCGAACTGGTCCACAGCGGACAGTGCGTCGCCGATGGCGCCCGCGCGGCGCTGGTGCTCGCCGAGTTCGGTGAACATCACCGACGGGTTGTGCATCACGTAGGGCAGCAGCGGCCAGTCGCTGGGCACGTTGGCCCACTGGTTCCAGCGCCGGGTGTCGCGGGCGAACAACACGTTGTCGGTGGTGACCTGGTGCATCTCGCGGTAGCCGGTGACCAGCCACGCGGGCAGGTCGCCGTCGAGCAGCACCGGGGCGACCGGGCCGAAGTGCTGGCGGATGGCGAGGTACAGCGACGCCGGGTCCGTGTGGAACTGCTGGCCGTAGAGCCGCACCCGGCCGTCGTTCGACACGAGCTCGTCGGGTCGCTGGATGTCGGTCACGGCGTGTTCTCCCGGGCGGTGGACAGGGCGTACAGGTGGTTGACGAGGGTGATCAGGACCTGCTTCGCCGAGTCGCGGTTGCGGGCGTCGCAGTCGATCAGCGGCACGTCCGGCGAGAGGTCCAGCGCGCCGCGCACGGCGCTGAGGTCGTGCACGGGTGGCTCGAAGTTGTTGCGTGCCACGATGAACGGTGTGCCGTGGTGTTCGAGGCGGTCGATGGCGTACCAGGAGTCGGCGAGCCGGCGGGTGTCCACCAGCACCACCGCGCCGAGCGTGCCCGCGAAGAGGCTGTCCCACAGGAACCAGAACCGTTCCTGGCCCGGCGCGCCGAAGAGGTAGAGCACCATCTGCTCGTCGAGGCTGATCCGGCCGAAGTCGAACGCCACCGTCGTGGTGGTCTTCGCGTAGGCGCCGTTGTTCACGTCGACGGTCGCGCCCGCCTGGGTCATGACCTCCTCTGTGGACAGTGGCCGGATCTCGCTGACGGCGCGCACCATCGTGGTCTTGCCGACCCCGAACCCGCCGACGACCACGATCTTCAGGCCGTTGCTCGCCGTCGCCCGCAGTGGGGTCCGGGTGGGCAGTTCAGAGGTTGTGGAGTCCAACGAGCACCTTCCTCAGGAAGTCGCCGCTGGGCAGCGAGCTGCCCGCGGCGCCGGAGACGGGGTGGCGGGCCGACACACGCCCGGTGTCGAGCAGGTCGGCGAGCAGGATCTTCACCACGCTGACCGGCATGGCGAGCTCGGCGGAGATCTCGACCACGGCGACCGGGCGGCGGCACATCCGCAGGATCCGGACGTGCTCGGACTGCATGCCCGGGGCGGGCTCGGACTCGCTGACGATCAGCGTGACCAGGTCGAGTGCGATGGCGTCGGTGCGGCTGCGCCCGCCGGTGACGGTGTAGAGGCGATCCGGGTCCTCGTCGTCGAGCAGCCGTCTGCTCATGGCTGCCGGCTCCCGGCGAACCGGGGCCCGGTGCTCAGGAACGGTCCGATCTGCTCGACCAGTTCGTCCATGTTGTGCCCGACGAGGCCCACGTCGGCGTCCTCGGCGGCGATGACGGCCAGGTGTGCGCCCGCGCCCGCCTCGACGATGAACAGGATGCCGCCGTGGAACTCGGTCATGCTGTTGCGGATGCCGCCGGTGCCGTCACCGAACTCCATCGACGCACCGTGCGAGAGCGCCTGCACGCCCGCGCCGATGGCGGCGAGGTGGTCGGCCTTGTCCTCGCTGAGGCTCGCGGTGTGGTAGAGCTTCAGCCCATCCTTGGACAACACCAGCGCGTGCCGCGCCCCCGGCGTGATGCTCACCAGGTTCTCCAGCAGCCATTCGGGGTTCGCGTTGGTCGCGTTCATCGACTGTCCGGGAGCAGTGGCGCCGCTCCCTCGCTCCAATCCGGTTTTCGTTGCAAGAGAAGGGAATCAGGCGTCGTTGTGCTCGGGCCAGCTGGGCTCGGCCGGTTCGACCGCCTCGATGGACCGGCGCGTGCGGCTCTGCTGGAACGCGCCGAACCGGCTGCCCGCGTCGCCACGGGGGCGCTCGGTGAGGGACGGTTCGGCGACGTGGCGCGCCGGCTGCGCGGACTGCAAGGTCTGGCCCCGGGTGCGCTGCGGGAGCTCCAGCGGTTCGCCCGGCGCGGTGTCGGTCCTGCCGTCGGTCCTGCTGTCGGTCGCGGTGAGCGTCGGCGCTTCCAGGGCGGCGACGGCGGCGGGTGCGCCGACCGCCACCGGCCGGCGCTGCGGGATCGCCTCGGGCAGCGGTTCCAGGCGCGGCTGGGTGATGAGCTGGTTCGGGATCCGCATGACCACGCCGATGCCGCCGCGCGAGGACGGCCGGAAGAACACGTGCAGGTGGTGCTTGCGCGACAGGACACCGACGACGGCCAGGCCCAGCCGGGTGCCGGACAGCATCGTGAGGTCGAGCGGTTCCGTCGGGGAGACGGCGAGTTCGGCGCGGGCGAGGGCCTGTGGCTTCATCCCGAGGCCGCCGTCCTCGATGGTGATCACCGTGCCGTTGTGCAGGTCCTCGACGTAGACGTGCACCTCCTCCGACGGCGCGGAGAACTTGGTGGCGTTGTCCATCAGCTCCGCGAGCGCGTGCATGACGTCCTCGGCCGCGTAACCCGCGATCGCCGTGGTGCTCGTGGAGTGCACGCGGACGCGCTGGTAGGCACCGATGCGGCCCATCGCGCCACGCAGGATCGACTCCATCTTGATCGGCTTGGTCCAGCGGCGACCGGAGCGGGCGCCGGTGAGCACGGCGATGGAGTCGGCCAGCCGGCCCGCCTGCGCGGTGCTGTGGTCGACCTTCATCAGGTCGCCCAGCATGTCCTCGGAGCTGCGGTTCTCCATCTCCCGCAGGTCGGCGAGCATGCTGGTGGACAGCGCCTGCACCCGGCCCGCGGCGTTCGCGCAGGCCGCCATGGCCGCGGCCCGCCTGCGTTCGCCGACCGCGATCTCGGTGGCGAGGGTGCGCAGGATGCGCTGGTGCAGCTCGTCGGGTGGCTGGCCGATCTCGGCGAGCGCGCTTTCGGCGCTCGACGCCTCGCGCAACTTCTGCACGAGGGCCGGGACGACCTGGTCGAGCAGCCGGGCGAGTTCGCCCCGCATGTGCTCGGCGGCACCGCGGATCTGCTGGGTGTCCTCCCACGCCCGGCGCACGGAAACCTCGCTGGTGTGGACGGCGTCGGCGCGATACACGGCGAGGAACACCGCGAAGCACAACAGCAGCCCGGTCACGCCGCCCGCGATGGCGACGGGCAGCCGCGCGTCGTGCGGGGTGGTGGTCGTGACCCAGAACCACAGGCCACCGACCAGCACCGCGGTCACCAGTGCGGCCAGCAGCGGCCGCGCGACCGGCTTGCGCCGGTCGGGGTGCGGTAATGGGTTTTGCTCCGGCATGGGTGAAGTTCCTCGCGTGGAGTCGGTGGCGCAACAATGCACTGGCAGTCGAACGAGCGCGGCAGATCCTATACCGCGCTGTGATACGACCGGGACAACACCTCACCCGTTATCATCCGCGGCGCGTCAGGGCGTATCCAGACACAGGGGTGGAAGCTTGGCACCGCCGACCATCGCTGTCAACACGGCAAAGTCCATTGCCACCGCAATTACCGGACACGCGGAACTTCTGCCAAAGAATGACGCGAACGAAGTCCGAGGAATTGTTCGCCGGCCGCTTCTTTGCGAGCCATGGAATGGCACCTCGGACATTCGACGGGGTTTGCTCGATGATTTCCGTCCGACCCCGTCCCCGCCGCCACCAGCACCGACGAGGCGTACCGCCGGTCGGCCCACGACGACCGGCCGAATGGGAAAACCTTCACTACCGTGGCCATTCCGGCACTCTCCGTGAGCACTCGGCAATGGCAAGGCGCCTTAGACGGCCACCCGATCGTGGGGTCACTTGATCGTGGCAGGTGCCATGATCAGCTACCGATCACCGCCATGGCCGCCAAGATGTTGACGTAGTCGCGCAGGCGGACGATCCGGCCGTCCCGGACGGTCAGCACGACGATGTTGGGCAACGCGAACTCGCCGGTGGCCGCGCTCGTGCCGAGGGCGTCCTGCTCGACGACGATCGTGTGCGGGTCGGCGGTGTCGTGGATCGCCAGGGTGCGGTAGCGGTCGTACTTGAACGCGCCCCCCTGCCACCCCTGCGCCACCCAGGCCATGATCTCGTCGCGGCCCTCGAGCCGCGCGGGCAGACCGGGGCGCGTGAACGGGAACTCGTGGACCGCGTCGGGCGCGTACAGGTCGGCGAGCTCTTCGATGGACTGGCTGACGACCGCGGCGCGCCAGCGGTCCAGCACCGCGCGCGGGCCGTCGTCCCGGCCGTCGTCCCGGCCGCCCAGCGGCGTGCGCCGGGCGAGCACCTTGCGGTGGCTGATCTTCCAGCCGTCGGGCCGGCGCGTGACGACGTCGTCATAGGTCACGCTGCCCGAGGTGCCGTCGGCGAGCACACCGATCCCCTTGGACCGCACCCGTGCCGATCCGTCGTCGAGACCGGTGATCACGATGTTGGTGACGTGATGGCCGACCGGGTTGGCCTCGCCCAGGGTGAGCGCAGCCGCGCGGATGGCCTGCGCGCCGTGCAGTGCGCCGAAGCCGAAGTCGCTCACGTCGTAGGTGACGTCCGGGGTGAACAGCTCGCACAGTTCGTCCAGCTCGCCCGCGTCGGTGCGGTGGCCGTGCTGGTTGATCAAGTCGGTGATGTCGATGCGGTCCTGCTCCGACAGTGCCATGCCGCCCCCACTAAGATGAGACACAGTCCGGTTAGGTGGCACGGTACCGGACTGTGTCTCCGGTTAGCAAGGGCGGTGGTCGGCCGTGCGTGCGGACGCGCGACGCAACTACGAACGGTTGGTGGAGCAGGCGAAGCTGGCCTTCGCCGAGTCCGGTGTGGACGCTTCGCTGGACGAGATCGCCCGCCGCGCCGGGGTGGCCAGCGGCACGCTGTACCGGCACTTCCCCACCCGGCTGGACCTGATCGAGGCGGTGCTGGCCGACCAGATCGGCGGGCTGGTCGACCTCGGCAAGCGGTTGCTGGCCGCCGACGACGCGTTCGAGGCGCTGACCACGTGGCTGCGCGCCACGCTCGTGCACGGCCTGACCTACCGCGGTCTGGCGGCGGCGGTGATGAACTCGGCGCTGGACTCCGAACTCGTGTCGACGTGGCACGCGCGGCTGTTCGAAGTGGGCACGGAACTGGTCCGCCGGGCCGGGGAGGTCATCGTCCCCGGCACCGACGCGGAGGACGTGGTGCGGATGATCGGCGCCATCGCGTGGGCGAGCCAGGACAACCCGGACCGCGCCGAGCGGATGCTCGCGCTCTTGCTGAACGGCCTGCGCCGTTAGGGTTTGCACCGTGACCGACGTCGTGACCACGAAGTCCGGTGCGGTGCGCGGTCAGTGGCGCGACGGCGTGCTGTCCGCGCTGGGCATCCCGTACGCGACGGCACCGCGCTTCGGCGCACCCGCACCGCGTGCGCCGTGGGCGGGAATCCGCGACGGCAGCCGGTTCGGGCCGGCCGCACCGCAGCTCCCACCCGCTCCCGGCGTGCCCCCGGTGTGGCAGCCCGCGGACGGCCTGGACTGCCTCAACCTCAACGTGTGGACGCCGTCGCCGGGCGCCACGCGACTACCGGTCATGGTGTGGCTGCACGGCGGGCTGTGGAAACACGGCGCCACCCGCATGCCCCAGTACGACGCGGCCCGGCTCGCGTCGGCTGGTGTGGTCGTGGTGACGGTGAACTACCGGCTCGGCTTCGAGGGGTTCGGTCATGTGCCCGGCAAGCCCGAGAACCGCGGCCTGCGCGACCAGCTCGCGGCGCTGCGGTGGGTGCGGGAGAACATCGACGCCTTCGGTGGCGATCCCGGTGCGGTGACGGTGTTCGGCCAGTCGGCCGGCGCCGCGTCGACCGTGCTGCTGAGCGGGAGCGGCCTGTTCCAGCGGGCGATCGCGCAGAGCGTGCCCGCCGGAATCCTTTCCTTGGCGGAGGCCGCTTCCTGCACCGAGATGATCGCCGCGGCGGCCGGGGCTCCGGTCACCGAACTGGCGCCGGAGGCGATCCTCGCCGTGCAGGACGCGCCGTTGCGTTCCCGGCCGGGCCAGACGGCCTTCGGTCCGGTGCTCGACGGCGACGTGGTGACCGGTCCACCGTGGCAGGCCGTCGGCAAGGTCGAGCTCGTGTGCGGCTACACCCACGAGGAGTTCCGCGGCCACGGTCCCCTACCCGCCGCCGACTTGCCGACCCTGGCGGCGGCGGTCGGGCTCGGCCCGGAAGCGGCGGACGTCTACGCGGGTTCCGCGGTCGACCTGCTGTCCGACGCCCTGGTGCGCATGCCGACGACGTGGGTCGCCGAGGCGCACGCCGGCGCCGGTGGCCGCACCTGGCTGTACGACTTCGCGTGGCGCAGCCCTGGCACGGGCGCGGGGCACGGCGTCGACCTGCCGTTCGTGTTCGGCAACCCGGACACCCGGTATGCGGCCCGCTTCCTCGGCGCGACCCCGCCGGCGGAGTTCGAGGCGTTGTCGGAGCGGGTCCGCGCCGCGTGGGTCGGCTTCGCCACCACCGGTGATCCGGGCTGGCCCCGGTTCGACCTCGACCGCAGGCGGACGATGGTCTGGGACACCGAACCGTCCGTTGTGGACGATCCGCTGGGCCGGTTCTGGCCGTTGTGGCCGCGCCCCTGAACCGGACTCAAGCGAGTCCAGCTGCCGTCATTTCTTCTGCCGGCGGCTGCCGCCGTGCCAGTCCTCCTGCTTGCCGACCTCGCCCGACTGGACACCGAACGAGGCGAGCTGCGGCTGCTCACGCAGGCTGCGCTTGAGCTCGGCGAAGCCGGGGAACCGCGACAGCGCGACGACGTGCTCCCACAGCTCGAGCGCCTCGTCGTCGCCGGGCAGGCGGCTGATCACCGGGCCGAAGAGCGCGGTGCCGTTCGGCGGCTCGAAGTGCAGGATCGGCGTCCCGACGTCCTTGCCGGTCAGGCTCAGCGCTTGGTCGGTCTCCGCCTGGATCACGGTGTCCCAGCTCGGATCCTCCAGCGCGTCCGCGTACTCGGCGGGCAGGTCGCATGTGGACAGTGCGGTGGTCGCGAGCTCGCGGGTGCCGCCCTCGGGCCGGGACGAGCGCTCGAAGGTCTGCTCGCCGACGGCGCGGTAGTACGTGCCGATCGGCCCGGCGCCGTGCTCGGCGCGGATGCGCGCGGCCACGCGCAGCAGCTTCAGCCCGGCGGTGTGCGAGGCCTCGTACTCCGGCGGGAAGTGCGCGTCGTAGTCGATGTGCGCGTTGAGCAGGCGCAACGAGATGAACCGCCACTCGACCGCGTAGCTCTTGCGCTCGGCGACGGTGCGGACCCACTTGCTCGTCATCCAGGCGAATGGGCAGACCGGGTCGAAGTAGAAGTGCAGATCAGCGTCAGCCATGCCATCGAGGTTACGTGGACCGATCAGGACGTCGGCTAGGGTCGGCCCCGACCTGGGGAGGCCTCGTGCTGGACCAACTGGAATCACGGCTGGGCGGGCTCGTGCTGTCGGTGGCGCCACCGGACTGGCGACGCGTCGAGCTGCGCGCCACCATGGTGAACCTCATGGCCGACATGCGGATCGTGGCGGTGCTCCCGGACGACTCGACGGTCCCGCTCGACCTGCCGCCCGGCCTGTTGATGACGCTCGACGAGCTGCGCCAGGTCCAGTGGGAGCCGAACACCGGGACCTGGCTCGCGCTGCGGATGATGATCGACCCGCCCGGTGCCTACCTGGTGTCCTACAACTTCGAGCTGACCCCGGACTGGGACCCGGTGATCACCGCCGAGGAGTACGCCGAGGACCTGAACCCCTACCCGCGCAAGCCGGAGCACGTCCCGTCGTGGTGGAGCGGCGGCGAACCCGAGTACGGCGACCGCGAGCAGATCCTCAACCGCATCGCCTCCTCGCTGCGGTTCGACCTCCCGCCCGGCTCCGTCGGCGTGCACCTGTCCGCCACACCCGGAACGCGGCCGACGGCCACCGTGCGCACGGTCAACGACACCGAGCACCCGTGGACCCCACCGCCGTTCCTGGACGAGCTGCTGCGCCACCACCGCGCGGCGGGCAAACCCTGGCACGCGGCCACGATCGACTACAGCCACAGCGGACACCTCCGCACGGACTTCGTCAGCAAGGCCTGAGCTCAGGCGTCGGCGACGTAGCGGTCCTTGCTGACCAGCACCGCTAGCAGCATCTGGCCGACCACCAGGGCGAGCAGGATCGCCAGCGGCCACTTCCACCCGCCGGTCGCGTCGTGCAGCAGGCTGAACAGCACCGGGCCCAGGCCCGCGAGCAGGTAGCCGACCGACTGCGCCATCCCGGACAGCGCCGCCGCCTGCGTCGAGTTGCGCGTACGCAGCCCGAACAGCGACAACGCGTACACGATGCAGCACCCGACGCCGACCCCCGACGCCGCGGCCCAGAGCAGGGACACGCCCGGCGCGAGCAGTTCCCCACCGACCGAGAGGAACAGCAAGCCGGTGATGGTGACGGCGATGGCACGTTCGCCGGGAGCGGTGCGGCGGTGCAGCATGGTGGCGGTGCCGAGGTTGCCGACGATGCTCATCATCTGCAGCACGAACAGGTGCCAGCCCGCGGCCGTCGCGGAGACGCCGTGGTCGCGCTCGATCGACGGCCACCAGGTGACCATCGTGTAGTACACAGTGGACTGGAAGCCCATGAACAGGGTGACTTCCCAGCCCAGCAGGGAACGCCACGGCGTCCGGCCGCGCGCGGCCGGGGTCACGGCCGGCAAGGTCCGGCTGCGCAGTTGCGGCAGGAACACCGCGAACGCGATCACCGCGAGCCCGGCCCAGATGCCCAGCGACAGCCGCCACCCCTGCTGCGCCACGCCGGCGATCGGCACGGCCAGCCCGGAGGCGACCGCCGCCGTCCCGCTCTGCACCGAGGAGTACAGCCCGGTCGTCTTGCCGACCGCGTCCGGGTAGTCGCGCTTGACCAGCGACGGCAGCAGCACGTTGATCAACGCGATCGCCGCGCCGAGCAGGACGGTGCCGGTCCACAGCAGCGCCGTGCCGGGCACCGACCGGATCACCACGCCGACGCTCAGCACCGCCAGCGACAGGCCCAGCGCCCGCTCGATGCCCATCCGCGCCGCGACGGCGGGCGCCACCGGCGACAACGCGGCGAAGGCGAACACCGGCGTGCTGGTCAGGATGGACGCCACCGTGCCGCTGAGCCCCAGGTCAGCGCGCAGGTCCGAGAGCACCGGCCCGACGGAGGTGATCGCCGCGCGCAGGTTCGCCGCGATCAGCAGGACGCCGACGAACAGCAGGCCGTAGCGGGTGTGGCGCACCGACCGAGCCGACAGACCCGTTCGCGCCGACTGAGCCGACTGACCCGGCTCGGCTGTCTGACCTGTTCGCGCCGACACCGTCCTCGCCACCTCCCCCACAAGTCCTCCTACCATGGGACGAATGGCCATCGTAGACGGCTCCGCACCCGGGAGGCTGTGACGTCGGTCCCGAACCCGGCGCGAACCGGCGGTATCAGGCGGCTTCCACCTCCCTCTTCAGGTCGTGCGACGTTGCCAGAGGTTCCTTCGGTGTTCTCCGTGCCGTCCGCCGCTCGGCCCCGGCCAAGGCGGCGACGGCCGGGGTCCGGCGAGCCCGCGTCAGGCAGCGCGCCCGGGTGGGGCCGATCGCGCCGACCGGGATGCCCAAGGTCGAGCTGATCTCCTTGTAGGACACCGGCGGATCGGCGAAGAGCATCGACAGCAGGTCCTGGTCGCGCTCGGGCAGCCGGGCGAACGCCGCCCGCGCCACGTCGTCACGCTCGGCGGCGATCAAGGTCGCGTCGAAGTCGGCCGCCACGGAGACGTCGAGCTGGTCGGCGTCGGTCGGGATCTGCCGGGCCCGGTGCCGCAGTTGCGCGAGGCACTCGTTCTTCGCCGTCGTCGCGATCCAGCCGGGCAGGGCTTCGGGTTCCCGGATCCGGTCGAGGTGCGCGACCAGCCCGAGCCACACCGAACCGGCGACATCCTGGGCGTCGGCTCCCCCGATGCCGTACCGGTGGCACACCGCGAAAACCAACGGCGCGTAGCGCTGGACAATTTCTCGCCAGGCCGAATCCATTCCCTTCGCCGCTCGCTGCAGCAGCGGCCGGACGGGTTCGTCGTGGTAAACCATCGTTCCTCCTCGGCGGGGTTCGAAGGATTCGCGCTCACGGTTTCGCCACGACCTGGTCGGCGACCTTGCGGCGACCTTGCGGAGCAGGCAGCATCGGCTGGGCCGTTCGCCGCAGGTCGGACTCCGGGGAGCCGAATGGAGTTGCGTCTGTTCGGGGAGGTGCAGTTGCGGGCCGGGGGCCGGCTGCGCGACCTCGGCACACCCCGCCAGCATGCGGTCTTGGCCGTTCTTGCGGTCGATGCAGGTCGTCCGGTGCCCATCGAGGTCCTCGTCGACCGCGTGTGGGACGAGGACCCGCCGGCGGCGGCTCGCAATGTGCTGTATTCACACCTGAGCCGAATCCGGCGGCTGCTGGCCGAAGCCGGGGAAATGTCCGTGAACCTCACCCGGCGCGGTGGTGGCTACGTGCTGGAAATCGACCCGGACGACGTCGACCTGCACCGGTTCACTCATTTGGTCGAACGCGGGTCGGCGGCCAATCACGGCGACGCGGAACGCGCCGCCGCATTGACCGAGGCGCTGGACAGTTGGCAAGGCACACCGCTCGCGGGGATCACCGGGGAATGGGCCGAACAGGTGCGCACGACCTGGCACCGGCGCCGGGTCGAGGCCGCGGTCCAGTGGAGCGAGCTGCAACTGCGCCTGGGCCGCGCCGCCTTGGTGCTGAGCCGGATCCCCGATCTCGTCACCGAGTACCCGCTGGCCGAACCGCTGGAAGCGTTGTTCATGAAGGCACTGCACGCCGTCGGCCGGGGTGCGGAAGCCATCGAACGCTTCGCGATCGTGCGCCGTCGCCTCGCCGACCAGCTGGGCGTCGAACCCGGCGCGGAACTGCGGGCCCTGCACGCCGCGCTGCTGCGCGACGAACTGCCGGCCACGGCATCGGGTGGTTACGCCGGGGTGACACCGGCCCAGCTGCCCGCCGACACCCGCGGCTTCGCCGGGCGGCGAGCAGAACTCGGCGAGCTCGACCGCGTGCTCGCCGAGGACGACACGGCGGCGCGCACCGTGGTCCTCTCCGGCACAGCAGGCGTCGGCAAGACCACGTTGGCGATCCACTGGGCTCACACGGCGCGCGCGAGGTTCCCCGGCGGCCAGCTGTACGTGAACCTGCGGGGCTTCGACCCGTCGGGGGCGCCGGTGACGCCGTCGGAGGCGGTCCGGGGATTCCTCGAGGCGTTCGAGGTGCCGCGGGACCGCCTCCCGAGCACGCTCGAGGCGCAGATCGGGCTGTACCGGAGCCTGCTCGCCACGCATCCGGTCCTCGTCGTGCTGGACAACGCCCGCGACGTCGAGCAGGTCCGCCCGCTGCTGCCCGGCGCGCCCGGCTGCCTGGCCGTGGTGACCAGCCGCGACCAGCTGCGTGGCCTCGTCACGACCGGTGCGCACCCGGTGGCGGTCGACCTGCTGGACCGCGACGAGGCATTCGCCGTGCTGCACGAGCGGATCGGCGCGGCCCGCGTCGCCGCCGAGCCCGGCGCCGTGGACGAGATCATCGACCTGTGCGCGCGGCTGCCGTTGGCGCTGGCGGTGGTCGCGGCCCGCGCCGCGACCCACCCGCGCTTCCGCCTCGCCGCGTTGGCCGACCAGCTGCGCGAAGCGCGTGGCGGCCTCGACGAGTTCGCCGACACCGACCCGGCGACCGATCCCCGGGCCGTGTTCTCGTGGTCCTACCGGCGGCTGAGCCCGGCGGCCGCGCGGCTGTTCCGCCAGCTCGGGCTGCACCCGGGCCCGGACATCGGGGTGGCGGCGACGGCCAGCCTGGCCGGGCGGCCAGTGCGCCCAGAGCTGACCGAACTCGCGCGAGCACACCTGATCACGGAGCACGCCGCGGGCCGCTACTCCTGCCACGACCTGCTGCGCGCGTATGCGGCGGAACTCGTGTACGCCAACGACTCCGCGGCCGACCGGCATGATGCGGTCGAACGGGTGCTCGGCCACTACGTCCACACGGCCTACCTCGCGGATGGGTTCCTCGATCCGCGCCGCGAGGTCCCACCCACGCTGAGCCCCCTGCCGGACGGAGCCGAACCCGGACGAATCGCCGACCACAACCACGCCCTCACGTGGTTCAAGACCGAATACCGGATCCTGTTGACGGCGCTGCACCAGGATGCCGTCTTCGATGCCCAGGTGTGGGAGCTCGGCTGGACGCTGCGCCGATTCCTTGCCATCCAAGGTCATTGGCAGGACGAGCTGGTCGCGCTCACCACCGCGCTGGCCGCGGCGACCCGGCTGGGCGATCCGGCGAAACAGGCGTTCGCCCACTGCTACGTGGGCTGCAGCCAGGTCTGGCTCGGCCGGTACGACGACGCACGCACGAACCTGCAGGCCGCGTTGAACCTGTACGAGTCGGTCGACGACGTCATCGGCCAGGCCGAGGTCCACCACCGCTACGCATGGATGCTCGATACCCAAGCCAAAACCGTGGAGGCGCTGGCGCACGCCGAGAAGGCCCTGGCGTTGTACCGCGGCGCGGAGCACCTGGCGGGGCAGGCGAAGGAGCTCAACGCGGTCGGCTGGTTCCACGCCTTGCTCGGCGAGCACGAGGTCGCCGTCGAGTACTGCCAGGAGGCCCTGGACCTCCACGTCAGCTTGGGGGATCTCCTGAACGCGGCGCCGACGTGGGACAGCCTCGGCTACGCCCACAGCCACCTGGGCGACGCGACCAGGGCCGTCGAGTGTTACTCGAAAGCCATCGAGCTGTTCCGGCGCAACGGTTACCTCATCAACGAGGCCCGCACGCTGACCCGCCTCGCCGATGTGCACCACGACACCGGCGACCTGGAGGCGGCGTGCGCCGCGTGGCGGCATGCCCACCGGATACTCGACCAGCTCGGCCACCCGGAGGCGTTGCTGGTGCTCGACAAGCTCAGGAAGTACACAGCCGACAGACCATGACCGGAGGATCCATGTCCGAAGAACCGAATCTCCCAGCGGTTGCCGCCTCGTTGTTCGCGAAGCTCTATGCCTGCGATCTCACGCCGGACGAGAGGACCTTGCTCGACACGATCCTCGGCCCGGTCAAAAAGGTCATCGGCCCGGATTCGACCTTCGCTGCGGAGTTCGCCGTCAGCTTCGAACCCGGCCCCGGGGCGCCGTCACCATCGCCACCGTCCTCCTCCACCCACTCGATCACCAACACGATCGGTCCGACCAGCATCACGTGCACCACGACCACGACGGCCACGCCGCCGTCACCGCCTCCGGTGCCGTCGCTGTGAGCACGGCCGAGCAGCGGGCGGCGTGGCCGACGGTCATCGTGTCGATGCCGTTCCAGCACATCGACCGGCCATCGATCCAGCTCGGCTTGCTCGGGGCCATCGGCCGGCAGCACGGCTTCCCCGTCCGCACCCTGCACGCGAACCTCGACTTCGCGGCACGGATCGGCGCGGAGTGCTATGCCCTGCTGGCCGAGCACCGTGGCCGGCAGGTCGGCGACTGGCTGTTCTCCGTCGCGGCCTTCGGTGCTGCCGCCCCGGACCAGGACGGCCGGTTCCTGGCCGAGTTCGTCGCCGAGCTGTCCTATGTGGACCGAGAACAACTGCTGGCCGTCCGGCAGCACGACGTGCCCCGGTTCCTCGACGCCCTCGTCGACGAGCTGGCCGGTACCCGGCTGGTCGGGTTCAGCTCCACCTACCAGCAGAACACGGCCTCGTTCGCCCTCGCACGCCGGCTCAAGCAGCGCTACCCCGACGTCGTGACCTTGTTCGGCGGCGCGAACTTCGACGGCGAGATGGGTCCGGAGCTGGTCCGCGCGTTGGACTGCATCGACCACGCCGTCGTCGGCGAGGGTGACACCGCGTTCCCGAGCTTGCTCGAAGCGCTGGCCACGGATGCTGATCCGGCTCGAGTCCCCGGTCTGGCAAGGAGAATCGGCGACCAGGTCGTGACGACCCCGCCGGCACCGCTGAACCAGCTGAACGACCTGCCCGTCCCCGACTACGACGAGTACTTCGAACGCGCCGCCCGCCTGGGCATCCCCACCGGACGAGCGGAGCTCCCGTTCGAATCCGCCCGCGGCTGCTGGTGGGGCGCCAAGCACCACTGCACGTTCTGCGGGCTCAACGGCACCACCATGCGGTTCCGATCCAAGTCGCCGCACCGGGTCCTCGACGAGCTCGGCACGCAGGCCCGCCGCTACCGCAGGTTCCGGTTCACCGCCGTGGACAACATCCTCGATCCCACCTACCTCAAGGAAGTCTTCCCCGCCATCGTCGACGGTGGTCACGACTACGAGTTCTTCTACGAGGTCAAGGCAAACCTGACGCGTGCGCAGGTGAAGGGCCTGGCCGCGGCCGGGGTCAAGCGCCTGCAACCCGGCATCGAATCCCTCAACTCCAACGTCCTGCGGCTCATGGCCAAAGGCGTGCGCGCGGCCCAGAACGTCAACCTCCTGCGCTGGGCCCGGTACTACGGCATCGACGTCAGCTGGAACATCCTCTGGGGCTTCCCCGGCGAGACGCCCGAGGACTACGCCGAGCAGGCCGCCGCGATCCCGCACCTGGTCCACCTGCAACCGCCGACCGGCGCCGACCGGGTGTGGCTCGAACGGTTCAGCCCGATGTTCGCCCAGCCGATGCGCGTGCGTGCCCCCGAAGCCAGTTACCGGCACGTCTACCCGGCGACCGTGGACCTCGACCGGGTCGCCTACTTCTTCGACTACGAAACGGAAGCCGCGCTCGACCCGGCGGTGTACGCGCCGGTGACCAAGGCCGTGGCGGAGTGGTCGGCCGCCTGGCGGGCGTCGCCACGGCTGGAGTACCGCTCGGCGCCGGGCTTCCTGCAGATCCACGACAGCCGGCCGGACAAGCCCGGCACCTACACCTTCCGGGACACGCTCGCCGACATCTACCTCGCGTGCGTGGACCGGCCCCGCACGGCCTCGGCCGTGCGCCGCGACCTCGACCTCGCCATGCCGGTCGCCGTCGTGCGGTCGGCGTTGCGCCGCTTCGCCGACCGGGGGCTGATGTTCCTCGACGAGGACCTCGCCGTCGCACTGGCCCTGCCCGCGACCCCCGGTCGATAGCGGTATCACGCGCTCGTCCACCGCCTCTGGCAAGACATAGGGCCAGTGAGCGAGGGCCAGTGAGCGAGGAACGGTGCCATGCATCCATCAGTGATCGTCGAAGCGTCGAGCCGGGCCGCGGTGCGCCGGACCGGGTGGGCGCCATGGGTCTTCTCGTGGGACTCGATCAGCAAGGGCCACTGCACGCTGGCCGAGGGCGCCACGTGGACCTTGGTGCCGGACGGCAGCGCGACGTTCGCGGGCACCGTCACCAGCGGCGCGGACAGTGCGACGTGGGTCATCTGGCACGTCGACCTGGTGGACGCCGACGGCGCCGCCCTCGGCTCGCTCACCACCGAGCACCCCGTCGCGGGCGACTGGCGCAAGTTCGTCCGCAAGATGCCCGAGGCCGGCGAGCACTACCGGTTCCGCGCCTGGGCGAGCTTCGATCCACAGCTGTGGAACGACATCGCCGCCCTGAAGATGTACTCGAGCTGCTGAGGCCGTGATGTCGTTCACCGTCGTCGTTCTCGGCCTCGTGGTCATCGCGGGCTGCACCGCGCTCGTGGTGCACCTGCGGCGCACCACGAACCAGCCCGCCCGCGAGTCCTCTTCGGACGAGTTCCCGGTACCGACCTTCAACGTGGTCTCCCTCGGGTTGCAGGGTTCGGGCAAGACGCTGCTGCTGACGAGCATCTACCGCACGCTGCAGGTACCGCGCGATCGCAGCTACTACCTCAAGGCGCCCTACGACCAGTTGATCGAGCTGAACCGCTGGTACCGGGAGACCGCCGACTCGCGGACCGACTGGCCCGAAGGCACCACCCGCGGCGAGATGCGCGAGTACGAGTTCAGCGTCGTCGCGCACCTGACCGAAACACCGGAAACGGTGCTGAAACTGGGTTATCTCGAATACCCGGGCGAACTGCTCACCGACCGCGACGCGCCGGGGTCCACGGCCCAGGCCCGGCTGCTCGCCGCCATCGCGTCGGCGCACGCGCTGGTCGGCATCATCGACGGGCTCATGGTCCTGCGGGCCTACCGGGGCGACCCGCGGGGGCGGGTCACGTTGCAGTCGACGCTCGACTCGATGATCCACGGCATGCTGGCGACGCGGACGCCGATCGTCTTCGTGATCACCAAGTGGGACCTGCTCGACGGCCTGGAACCGGCGAGGACGCCAGGTTGCGGCTCGTGCGCGACTTCCTGATGACCGCCGTGCAAGGGTTCCGCGAGCTCGTCCGCGTGCACACCCAGTGGCGCATCGTCCGGCTGATCCCGGTCAGCGCGGTCGGGCACGACTTCGCGGTGCTCAAGGACGGCGAGGTGCGCAAGCTGCCCGAGGGCCGGTACGAGCCCGCCAACGTCGAGGCGGTCCTGTCCGCGGTGGTGCCGGACATCCTTCGGCAGGTGGAAGCGTCGCTGGACCAGGCCACCCGCGAGCGGATCCTCGCCGAGGCGCAGCGCCGCATGTCGATGGGACCGCGGGAGGCGGTCCGGTCGCTGAGCAAGTTCCTGGCCGAACGAGCCGGCCGCGCGCTGGCCGCCGCCATGGGTGGCGGGGTGCTCGGCGAGGTCGGGATGGCCCTGTTCCTGGACTCCCGGGCCCAGCCGGACACCGGGTACGCGACGGCGATGGCGAACCTCAGCGCCGCCGACCGGCGCGCCGAGGAGGTGGTGCGGGCCCGGCGTCAGGTCATGCGGGAGCTGGAACACCAGGTGGTCCGGCTGGAGACCGCGTTGCCCGCCTCCCGGTTGAACGGCGGGTTCTGACATGGCCGCCACGCAAGCATGGCCGTTCCTCGTCGCGCGCGGACGTGACCGCGGGTACTCCGTGTTGCTCGCGCCCGAGTTCCTGATCGCCGACGGCGACTACGGATTCCTGGAGGAGCAAGCGGTTCCGTCGCACACCGACGCGGTCCACGTGGCCGATGGGCAGAGCGCCCGCGGTCGTCGTGTGTGTCTGGTGTGGACCGAACAGGTGGTCAGTGCCGAAGATGCCGGTACCGAGGAAGCACCGCGCGACGCCCACAGCCGGCCGTTGCGGCTGCTGTTCGGCTTCGTCAGCTCGGCGGTCGTTTCACCCGCCGCGACGGATCTCGAGCAGGCGCGGGACGCCGCCCTGAGAACCTACCGCCGGTTCCTGGCCGACGAAGCCGGGTTCACGGTGGAGAGCTCCGCGCCCTTCGCCATGCGGTCGGCCGTCACCGCGAGCGAAACTCCCGTCAGCGACACCCCCCGATCCCGGCGCTTCACCGTGCCCGCCGTGGTCGGCGGCGTCGTGGCGGCCGCGGCCATCGTGCTGGCGGTCCTCGTGGCGTGGCCGTCGCCCGAGCCGCCGAAGCCACTTCCGCCGTGCGGCACCACCCTGACGCCGACCCCCAGGGACGCCCCGACCAACTGCACGACACCCACCACTACGGCACCTCGACCCAAGAAAAGGGCGCAGCGCCCCGCCGGCCCGATCACGCACGAGGCGACGATCGCGGCCGGCGGGGCGCCTACCGGTGGGACGAGGTGAGCATCGACGAAGCGGTGCCGGGCCTGCTCAAGCCGGTGCTGAACCGCGCCGATAGGTGAGCATCACGGCACCCGACCGCAGCGGTTTGGTCTCGACGAGGTCGAGCGTCTTGGGCACCGCACCGTCCAGGAACAGCCGGCTCCCGCTGCCGAGGACCAAGGGCATCAGCGTGACCTTGAAGGTGTCGACGAGGTCGTGCTGCATGAGCGTGTGCATCAAGGTCGGGCTGCCGTACATCACGATGTCCTTGCCCGGGCGTTGTTTCAGCGCGGTGAGGTGCTCCACCGGGTCACCGTCGATCACGGTCGCGTTCCAGGTCAGGGGTTCGCTCAACGTCTTGGAGGCGACCAGCTTCGGCATGGCGTTGATCATGTCCGGGTAGGGGCCGGTGTTCCCCGACCACGCGCGGGACAGCAGTTCGTACGTCACCCGCCCGCAGAGGAACGTGTCGGCCGCGGCGAGTGCGGCCATCGAGTCGCGAACGGCTTCCTCGTCGAAGTACGGGAGCGCCCAGCCGCCCTGGTCGGTCTCGCCGAACCCGCCGGGGTCCTGCACGACACCGTCGAGGCTCATCAGCGAAGAGGCGTGGAGTTGTCTCATGAAAGTCCTCCGGAATAGGTGGTTGGCATGGCGAACCGGCGTACGAGACCGGGATCGCCGAACGCGGTGATACGGGCGATGCCGCCGGGCACGATGGTGAGCACGGCGACGCCGTACGCGTGGAGCACGCCGTCCTCGCCGCGCCGGTACGACACGGCGGCCGGCTGGCCGTTCGCGGTCGTGGGGAACATCCGCCACTCGCCGGGCGTCGTCGCGGTGCGGGCCAGGCACGGCACACACCGGCGGCGACCGGCGAACCACGTGGCGGCGGGTGGGAACTCGAGCGCCGCGTCGGCACGCAGCAGGCGTTCGAACGCCGCGGCGTCCGCGTTCTCGAAGGCGGCGATGTACTCCTGCAGCAGCACGCGTTGTTCGGCTTCCGCAGGCGGTTCGGCGTCCGCCGGGGCCGCGTCGAGGTTGGCACGGGCACGTTGCAGGGAACTCTTGACCGCCGCGACGCTGACCCCGAGCATCTCCGCGACCTCCGGCGCCGAGAACCCCAGCACCTCCCGCAGGAGGAACACGGCGCGCTGACGGGGCGGCACGTACTGCAGGCACGCGATCAGCGCCAGCCGCAGGTCTTCCCGCGCGACGGCCGCGACTGCGGGATCATCGGACGCCGGCGTGACGAGGGCGTCCGGGACGGGCTGCAACCAGCGCACACCCGGGCCCGCGGCCTGGATCGGCGCGTGCGGGTCCTCCCCCGGCGGCCCCAGCCCCGAGGGCAGCACCCGGCGCGCCCGCCCGCGCAGCGCGGACAGGCAGGCGTTGGTCGCGATCCGGTACAACCAGGTCCGCAGCGACGAGCGACCGGCGAACGTCTCCCACGCCCGCCACGCGTTCAGCAACGTCTCCTGCACCACGTCCTCGGCGTCGTCCACCGAGCCGAGCATCCGGTAGCAGTGCGCCAGCAACTCCCCGCGCAAGGATTCGGTCCGCGCCGCGAACTGGGTCTCACCCTCCATGCGTATATAGACGCACACGGCGCCGGAAAGGAATCGGGCGCATGACGAAGCCCCGCGGTGCTGCCAGGTCGGGGGTCCGACAGCACCGCGGGGCTCGACAGGTACATCGCGCGGGGACCGCGCGTGTTACTCAGGTGCTCAGGTCTGCTCGGAACGCTCCCGAGCCTCGTGCACGTCCGCCTTGGCGCGCGCCTTCTCGGCGGCCGCTTCCTTCTCCGCGGCCTCGCGCTGCGCCTCGGCCTTGTCCTGTTGCGCCTGGCCTTCGCGGGTCATCGAGTCGTTGCCGACGACCGCGCCGGCGGCTTCCTTCGCCTTGCCCTTGACGTCCTCGACGACGCCCTTGACACCCTCGGCCGGGCCACTGCGATCAGACATCAGCCGCACCTCCTTGTTGCGCTTGTTGCGCGTGCTGACCCGTCGAGTACCCAGCCACCCGCGATCTCACACGGTGAACCGGTCGGGGTCGGCGCGCCGCCAGTCCTCGGCCCAGTCCGGCGGCGGCTCGGCGAGGAGTTCGCCAGGCTCGAGCCAGTCGTAGAGCTCGGCGTAGGAGCGGACCTCGTGCGGGGCGATGCGGCGACGCAGCTGGTGCGGTCGCAGGTCGTCGGGGTGCCGCACGCCCATCGACGCCATGATCTGCAACGCGCTGTGCACGGTTGCTTGCTGGAAGCGGTGCACCCGCTGCGTCTTGTCCCCCACGTCCAGGGCCCGCGCCCGGCGGGGATCCTGCGTGGTGACCCCGACCGGGCAGGTGTTGGTGTGGCAGCGCTGGGACTGGATGCACCCAACCGCGAACATCATCGCGCGTGCGGCGTTGGTGTAGTCCGCGCCCTGCAGCATGCGTTTGACCATGTCCGCGCCGGTGGCCACCTTGCCGCTGGCGCCGAGCTTGATCTTCTCGCGCAGGCCGGTGCCGACCAGGCTGTTGTGCACGGTGATGAGGCCTTCGGTCAGCGGCGTGCCGATGTGGTCGGCGAACTCCAGCGGGGCCGCGCCCGTCCCGCCTTCGGCGCCGTCCACGACGATGAAGTCGGGCGTGACGTTCTCCGCCACCATCGCCTTGCACACGGCGAGGAACTGCGCCCGCGAGCTCAGGCACAGCTTGATCCCGGTCGGCTTGCCGCCTGCCGCCTCTCGCATCCGCGCGATGAACGCCACCAGCTCGCGGGGTGTGGAGAAGACCCGGTGGTACGGCGGCGAGATCACCGTCCGGCCCTGCGGCACGTCACGCACCCGGGCGATCTCGGCGTTGACCTTGCTGCCTGGCAGTACCCCGCCGATTCCCGGCTTGGCGCCTTGGGACAGCTTCAGCGACACGCACTTGACGGAGTCGTGGGCGGCCTTGTCGGCGAACTCGGCCTGGTCGAAGCCGCCGTCGTGGGTGCGGCAGCCGAAGTAGCCGGTGCCGATCTCCCAGATGACGTCACCGCCGCCGCGCAGGTGGTATTCCGACAAACCGCCCTCGCCGGTGTCGTGGGCGAACCCGCCGAGCCTGGCACCCTGGTTCAACGCGAGGACGGCGTTGCCCGACAACGAGCCGAAGCTCATCGCGGACACGTTGAGCAGCGCCATGTCGTAGGGCTTCGTGCAGCCCGGGCCGCCGACCCGGATCTTCGGCGGCTCGTCGGGCACCGGCACCGGCGCCATCGAGTGCACGAAGAACTCGTAACCGTCGTCGTAGACGTTGCGCTCGGTGCCGAACGCCTCGGCGTCGTCGGTGCCCTTCGCCCGCTCGTAGACGATCGAGCGCACGTCCCGGTCGAACGGCCGGCCATCGAAGTTGCGCTCGATGAAGTACTGCTGCAGCTCCGGGCGCAGCGCCTCCATCAGGAACCGGAGGTGCCCGATGAGCGGGTAGTTGCGCAGCACGGAATGCTTGCGCTGCACCAGGTCCCAGATCCCCACCGCGGCGAGGACGACCAGCGGTAAGGCCAGGAAGAGCCACCACCACGACCAGAACACGGTCGCGGCGATGCCCACGAGCGCGCCCAGGGCGATCACCGCGACGACAGCGAATCTCAGCACGCGCACACGCTAACCGTGGGTCGCACCCAACGCATGACATCCCGCATTCGGCGCCCGCCCCACCCGGGCGTCGCTACGGTTCGCGGCACGCCGACGGCGACACGCCCTGGTAGCGCCGGAACACGGTCGCGAAGCGCTGAGGGGTCGAGAAGCCCAGGGCGTGGGCGACGGTCGTGACCTTGACGGCCGGGTCGCGGCGGAGCCAGTCGCGGGCCAGCTCGGTCTTGCGGCGCAACAGGTGGTCCTTGGGGCTGGTGCCCGTCGCCGCGCGGAAGGCGTCGTAGAACCGGGTGGTGGACAGCCCCGCCACGGCGGCCAGGTCGGCGGCGGTGATCGGCTCGTCGACGTGTTCCTCGATCCAGGCCAGCACCCGCGCGACCCGCTGGTGCGGCCACGACGGCGACCGATCTCCGCTGGTGAAGGCCCGGGCGGCGGCGAGCACGCCGGTGGCGACGGCGTGGGACAGCAACGCGTCGCCGATCCAATCGCGCTCCGCCGTGGCGAGGGTCAACGCCTGCTGCAACGGCGCGCTGACCTGCTCCGCATCGGCGATCAGCGCACCAGCGGGCTCGGCCAGCAATCGAAGCGCTCGCGCGGTGGTGTCCGGCCCGGTGAGGACGCGAGCGATGAGCCAGATCAGCGCGCCGCGGGGTTCGGCGGCCAGCCCGGTCGTGTACGTGCGGCCCGGCGGGATCCGGATCAGCCGGCCAGGACGGACTTCGTGCACGTCGCCGTCGAGGTCGAACGAGAACGCGCCACGCACCGGCATCGCGAGGACCAGCAGGGTCCGGTGCCGGCTGGGCGGTCGCGGTGCGTGCGCGTGCAGGTAGCGGTAGCCGCCCAGGGCGCCGAGGCCGGGCAACTCGACGATGGTGCGCTCGGGGCTCTGCTCGAGGTCGATGACCTCGCTGTACGGGATCCCCGCTCCTCGGGAGGTCACCGCGCGGCGGTGTTGCGCACGGTCCGCTCGTTGTTCTCCAGGCCGTGGTCCATGCCGCGCTCGCGCTCCAGTTCGACCATGGCCGCCGGACGGAAGTTGAGGATGTACGCCCGCCGGTGGCCGTCGGTGCTGTTGCCCCGCGAGTAGTGCAACGTGCCGCCCGCGTGCGCGACCGCGTGGCCGGGCGGCAACGGCACGGGCGTCGCGCCGGGCTCGTCCTCCGAGCACGCGCACTCGATCGCGCCGCCGCCGGTCCCGGCCGGCCAGTGCGGCCGGATGGGCGTCCGGTGGGAGCCGCGCACGTACCACATGCAGCCATTGTCCACAGTCGACTCATCCAGGGCGACCCAGACGGACACCGCACGGGGGTCCGGCAAGTCCAGCCAGTACGCGGCGTCCTGGTGCCACGGCGTCGCGACCGCGCTGCCCGGCGCCTTGTCGATGAGCATGTCGAAGTCCAGCACGGCGTCGTCGCCGATGAGCCGGCGCGCCAGGTCGAGCGCGCGCCGGTGCAACGGGAGCGCCAGCAGCGGCGGGTGCAGCGCCGAGGGCCACATGATCTGCGTGATGTTCTCGACCGCGTCGTCGCGGCGCGTGGTCCCCGCGCCGAGGTCCGAGCGCTTGGGCCCGCAGTCGATCGCGCCGGTCAGGAACCGGTCGTAGATCGCGCGGTAGGTCTCGACCTCGGCCGCGCTCAGCAGCTCGCCGGTGCACGCGAACCCGTCCTCGTCGAAGCTCATGGGGGCGAAGCTACCGTCGCCGCCCGCGCCTGACGTTCCCGTTTCGCCGCCGCAATTCCGGCCACATCACAGCGGAACGACGCATGCTTCGCCGCGTTCCTGGGTACAGGGTTGGGCGTGAGGAAGAGCGTGATTCGCCCGGCGTGGGACGCCGGCACCCCCGCCGTGCGGGTTTCCCGGCACCGAAGCGACATGACCGTGGTCACCGTGACCGGTGCGCTGGACCAGCCGACCGTCCGCGCCCTCGAGCGGGTGCTGCGGCAGGACCGCACGCCCCGGCTGATCGTGGACCTCTCGGCCGTCCCGGAGCTGACGCCGGCCGCGGCCGGCACCATCTCCCGCGCCCACGCCCGCGCCCGGGCCGAGCAGCGACGGTTCTCCGTCGTGGTGCCGCAACGCGCCGCCGCGAAGGTGCTCGCCGCGACCCACGCCGGTCCCCAGCTGATGCGGTTCCTCACGTTGTCCGACGCCATGCGCGAGACCCCGCCGGTCCTCCTGCGCTGAGGGGCGGATGCAGACCTTCCTGCCCTGCGCGGACTTCCACGACTCGGCCACCGTCCTGGACCCGCGGCGACTCGGCAAGCAACGCGTCGAGGCGATCCAGGTCCTGCGGGCCCTGACGGTGCCCGGCTACGGCTGGCGCCACCACCCCGCCGCGAAGATGTGGGCCGGGTACGAGGAAGCCCTGACCCGGTACGGCCTCACCGTCTGCGCGGTGTGGTGCGCGACCGGGCGCCAGGACACCTGTGCCGACACCCTGCGCCAGGACCTCGGTTCGGTGCGGGTGCGCAGCCGGCCGGAACTGGCGGCGGCCGGGGACCTGCCGCCGTGGCTGGGTGACCCCGGCTTCCACCGCAGCCACCGATCGGCGCTCGTGCGCAAGGATCCCGCGCACTACCGGCCGCACTTCCCCGACGTGCCGGACGACCTGCCTTACGTGTGGCCATCCTCGGACCGATCGCGCCGAGCCACCTCCTGAGGACCGGCGGCGCCAGTATGATCACCGGTCGTGATCAGGGCTGGCCTCGTCGCGGTCGTCGCGGGTGTCGCCGGGCTGCTCGCGCACTTGGTCGTCGCCGTGCCGCCGCACACCGCGGACCTGGTCGCGGGCGGCTCCTGGGCCGCGATCGGCATCGGTGTCCTGCTGATCCTGACCGAACTCGCGCAGAACGGCTTCGGCGTCGGAGTCTTCCCACTGGCCCTCGGGATCGCGGTGATGGTCGCCCAACGCGTGACGCACTTCGCCGACCGGATCCACGTCACGCAGCCGTGGCTGGGCATCGTCGTCGCGGTCCTGGTCGGCATCGGGGCGATCGCCGTCGCCCTGGCCGACGACGGCGACGACGCGTTCATCCGGCTGCCGTTCTTCGCCGTCGCCTCGCTGCTCGCCGACATCCTGGTGGATTTCGGTCCCGGCTGGGACGAGCTGGTGAACGTGAGCACGGCGTTCTTCATCGCTGCGGCCGCGGTCGCCGGGGCGTACATCGCGGCCTTCGGCGACGTAGGCCCGATGGACGAGTACCCGGACCGGTGGATGGTGACAGCCACGGTCGGGGCGGGCTTGGCCGCCGTGCTGATCACCATCATGGCGTCGTTCGAGCTGGCGCGGTTCGTCGATGTCGTGCTGACGTTGGTGGCGGTGCTCGGCGGGTACCTGGTCGTGCCGCTGGCCGGCCTGTTCTCGCTCCAGCTGGCCGTCCGGAACGCGGACGCCGAGGACGTCGGCGACGCCGTCGATGCCATGGAACGCGGTGGCGCCGCGATCGGTGCGCTGATCGCCGGTTACGTCGCCGTGGCCGCCGCGCTCGCGCTTTTCCTTTGGGGACCGCCACTCTGGCTGGTGATCATCCTCGTGATCACGGCGGCCGGCGCGGCCGCCGCCGCGAGCTGGTGCGGCTACCGGGCGTACACCGAACTGGCCCGGTTGATCAGGTCCGGGGCCGACCATCCGCGGATCTCGGCGGTGCTGGACGAACTGCGCCGATCGGGCCCGGTGTTCCGGCTCCTGCCCGGGCAAGGAAAGCCCTGACCGCGTCGACCAACGCCGGATCGGCCCGCCGATCGCGGAGCACACCCTGGGCGATCCACACCGCCTCGTCGCGGTGACCGAGCTCGGCGAGCTCCTCGATCGCCTGCACCCGCAGCGGGGTGGGCCAGGCGGCCGCGGCGAGCAGCATCGCCATGGCGACGCCCCAGACCTGCCGGGCCTTGACGTCCGTCGGCTCCCAGCTGCCCTGCACCAGATCGGCGGTGCGCCACGCCTCGTCGTCCCACGCCCGGCCGTTCCCGAGCTCCTTGAGCAGGCGGTTGATCGCCGTGACCGCACCCGGGGCGTCGATCGCCCGGAGGTCCTGCAGGGCCCATTGGGCGAAGTTCTTCTCGCCGGTCCGCGCGAGGTCCGCGATGAACCGCAACCGGGCCAGCAGCGGCCAGTCCATCCCGCTCGCGGCGATGGCCAGCTCGGTGGCGTGGGGAATCCGGTTCGCGAACTCGTCGGCCTCGGCAATGGACTTCAGCCGCGGCCGGGCGGCGCGCACCGGTGACGGCGGGACGATCGGCGGAGGCGGCGAGGTGACCGGTGGGGTGGCGGTCGCGGGCGGAACGACGGATGCGTCGTGGGCCCGGTTGCGGACCAAGGCGAACTCGCTCACCGAATCGCTGTGCACGATCTTCGGCTCGGGGTGGCCCCGGTCGCGCATCCGGCGCCGGAGCTGTTGGTAGACGGCGAACACCGAGAGCGCCGCACCCTCGCCCGGCAACCCGTCGCGCAGCACCCTGATCAACTCGCCGGAGAACACCGTGTGCCGCTCGCCCGCGACGAACAACGACGTCAGGTGGCGGGGCGCCGACGCGAGACCGCACGTGCCCGTCGTCTCGGTCTGGTCCAGGACCGCGGAGGCCTCGTCGGCCATCACCTGACCGAAGGCACGACCGGAATAGCAGCAGTCCAGGATGAGGATCCTGATCCTGGCGTGGGATACCTTGACCGCCCGGCGGAGCAGCTCGGCCCGCAGCGAGCGGTGGTGCTTCGCGGCCTCGATCGTGTCGCTGGTGGCCAGCAACAGTTCGCCGTTGTCGTCCACCAGCCCATGACCGGCGTAGTACACGACGAGGGTGTCCTCGGCCGTGCGGCACCACTGGTCGATCTCCAGGCTCGCGTCTTCCTTGTGCCGCGGGTTGATCATCGTGCGCACGTGCTCCGGCCGGAACTCGCCGAGCGCGGGATCGACCAGGATCGCGGCGAGGTCTTCCACGTTGGCCCGCGCCTGCGTGATGTCGGCCAGCGCCGGGTCGTCGTACTGGGCGGCGCCGATCAGGATCGCTTTGGACGTCTCGGGTTTGGCCAGGCGCACGTCATTTCCCGCCGAGCCGCTCGGCCAGTTCCGCCGCGGTCTCGGTCAGCTCCTCGACCCCGGCGCCGTGCAGGTGTTTGCCCTTGATGGTGACGGACTTGTCGCCGGCCTTGACCGTCAGGTCGACGTCCGCGCCGCGGGTCTTGAGGTACGCGACGAGCGCGGTCGTCGTGGCGGTGAAACCGCTGGTGATCAGCAGGGAGACCGTGTCGAGCGCCGGGCCCATCGCGCCCTCGCCCGCGGCCTGGTCGTGCAGGCGCACCCGCCCGGGGAAGTCCTCGTCGAGCCACCGCAGCAGGCCGAGCGCGTCGTCCTCACCCTCGACCGTGATCAACACCGTGGTCTCCGTCACGGTTCGCATCGTAGTTGGTCGGCCCGCACGAAGACCGGGAGTTCAGGCGATGCAAGCGATCCAGACCCGTCACGCCGGCGTCAACTCGCCGACGCGCGACCGCCGGGTGATGGGGGTGCCCACCAACGCCAGTCCCCCGGCGGCGGCCAGCACGGCCGCGGCGACGACGAGCCAGCCCGCCGAGCCCAACGCGGTGATCAGCGGCAGGGCGAGCAGCGGGCCGGTGATGCGGGCCACCGAGAAGCACATCCCGAACACCGACTGGTACTCCCCTTGCCGGTCCGCGGGGGTGTCGCGCAACGCCAGGTGCCAGGCGGCCGGGCCGGTCGCCACCTCGCCGACGGTCAGCACCGCGACGCCCACCAACGCGAGGACGGTCGCGGTGACCGGGCCGCCATAGGGCATCAGGGCGAAGACCACGCACGCGACGCCGATCGCCGCACCGGCCAGCAGGGCGGAGCGCGACGCGGACGCATCGGTCCGCACGCGGGCCGACCACGGGGACTGCAAAGCGAACACCAGCAAGGTGTTCAGGCCGAACGCCACCGCCGCGACCCAGCCGGGCGCACTGCTGCGGGTCAACAGCCACAACGGGAGCAGCACCGACAGGATCGGCGTCGTCAGCAACAGCACCGACGTCAGCGCCGTCACCGTGACCAGCCTGCGATCATGCAGCGCGCTGGAACGTAGGGGACGCCGTGCGGGAGCGACACGCTCGACCGGGACCTTCCGGAACATGCGCGCGCACGTGAGCGCGGCCGCCGCGGCGCCGGCGAAGACCAGGACGAACAGCGCGGGCTTGTTCACCGCGAGCACGACGGCGCCGACGACCGAGCCGATCCCGAAGCCGGCGTTGAGCAGCGACTGCAGCCGCGCCCGGGCCATGACCCGGTCGGCCGGGGTGTGCTGCGCGGCCACCACGGCCTGGATCGTCGCGGCCACGCCGGCACGGGCGACGGTGAAGACGATCGCGGCCGCGGCGTAGGTCCAGAGCGAGTGGGCGAAGGTGTACACGGCGAGCGCTGCCGCGAGCGCGAGCGAGTAGACCACGGCCATCCGGCGCAGGCCGACCGTGTCCGCCAACCGCCCGAGCGGAGCGGCCAGCGCCAGGGCCACCGACGCGGCAACGGCCAGCACGACGCCGATCGCGTTCTCGGCCAGCCCGACGACCTGGCTGAAGTACAGGACGACCGTCGTCAGCAAGGCGCCGTCGGCCACCGAGCTGACGGCCTGGACGCGGTACACCCGGTTCGAGGTCATGGCGCAACGCTAGGCCGCGATCGGCCCAGACAAGCATGGCAATCTCGGCCTACAAAGTTAGGTCAATTCCGGTCATGATGGTCGGTGTGAGCACCGGCCTCGACCTGCACCTCGACCTGTCCCCCACCCGCCCGGGCCGGTCGCTGGCGGCGGCCCTGCGTGAAGCCGTGGTCGACGGGCGGCTCGCCGCGCGCACCCGGCTCCCCGCGGCCCGCACCCTGGCCGCGGACCTGGGGCTCAGCCGCAACACGGTCGCGGGCGTCTACGCCGACCTGATGGCCGAGGGCTGGCTCGAATCGCGGGTCGGCGCCGGGACCTGGGTCAGCGACCAGGGCGGCACGCAACCGCGTGGCGGGCAACGCCGGGTCCGGACCGCCAACCGGGAGTTGATCGACCTGCGTGGCGGCCTGCCCGACGCGACCGGGTTCCCGCGCCGCGAGTGGGTCGCCGCCGTGCGCGCCGCGTTGGCCGGCGCCGCCGCCGCGGACTTCGGGTACCCCGATCCGGCCGGTACGGCCCGGCTCCGGGAGGCGCTGGCGGGCTACCTGTCCCGCACCCGCGGCGTGGTCACGACCGCGGCGGAAGTCGTTGTCGGCCAAGGGTTCGGCGAGCTGCTGGTGTTGCTGTGCCGGGCGTTGCAGGCGCGTGGCGCGACCCGGGTCGCGGTCGAGGAGTACGGGCACGCCACCCACCGGCGGCTGATCGCGTCGACCGGCCTGGAGCTCGTGCCGATTCCCGTCGACGAGGACGGCGCCGACGTCACCGTGCTCGACGACCTGCCGGTGGCCGCGGTGCTGCTCACGCCCGCACACCAGTTCCCGGTCGGCGTGCCGCTGTCGGCCGCGCGACGGCGCCGGCTGGTGTCCTGGGCCGAGCGCACCGACGCCGTGGTGCTCGAGGACGACTACGACGGGGAATTCCGTTACGACCGGCGCGTCGTGGGGTCCGTGCAAGCCCTCGCGCCGGACCGAGTCGTCTACCTGGGCACGGCGAGCAAGGGCCTCGCGCCCGCGGTGGGACTGGCGTGGGCGGTGCCGCCCGGTCACCTGCTCGCCGACGTGCTCGACCAGCGCGAGCTCAGCGGTGGTCAGCCGGCGACGCTGCAGCAACTGGCGATGGCCGCGTTCGTCGACTCCCACCAGTACGACCGCAACGTCCGCAGGCTCCGCGCGAGCTACCGCGCGCGGCGAACCCGGCTGGAGCAGGTCGTCGCCGATCACCTGCCCGGGTGCGAGGTGACCGGACTGGCGGCGGGGATGCAATGCCTGCTGCGGTTGCCACCCGGTGCCGACGAGGCTGCGATCGAGCGGGCGGCGGCCAAGCGCGGGCTGGCCATCGAGGCGCTGAGCGCACACCGGGCGCCGGGAGCCACCGGCGACACCGAGCCCGCCCTGGTCGTCGGGTACGGCGCGCCGTCGCACGGCCAGTACGAACGCGCCCTGCGGATCATGGTCGACAGCATCAATGACCCAGGTTTCTAGCGCTCGATTGGCCAAGTTTGCTGGGCAGCCGGCGATCTAGCGTTCCCGTCATGACAACGACCGACTACGTGCCCATCGCCCAGCGACTCGACTTCGACGCCCTGGTTCCCGGCTTCGCCCGCGCGGTCAACGACCTCGACGAGGCCGCCACCGCGGAAGCGGACCGCGCCGGGATCGACCCGGCCCTGCGGGAACTGCTGCGCCTGCGGGCTTCGCAGCTCAACGGCTGCTCCTACTGCGTCGACATGCACTCCCGTGCCGCCCGCAAGAAGGGCACGGCAGCGCAACGGGTCGACGCCATCGCCATCTGGCGCGACTCGAACCTGTTCACCGCCGACGAGCGCGCCGCCCTGGAATTCACCGAGCAGGTCACGCTTGTCGCGAGCAGCCGGGTCCCGGAGGACTGCGTCCAAGCGGTGGTCAAGGCCTACGGCGAGGAAGGCGCCGCCGCGCTGCTTTCCTTGGTGGTGGCCATCAACACGTGGAACACCATCGGCGTGACGGCCCGCTGCTGGCCCGTGGCCGTGCGGACCCGCGACTGACCGCTCACCGCACCAGGGCCGGGCTGGACCGGTCCGCGGCCGGCACACGCCACCAGCGGCGCGACGCCCACGCGGCCAGCGCGGCGCCGGCGGCGTTGAGCAGCACGTCGTCCACAGAGGACACCCGGTCCAGCCGCAGGACGTACTGCGCGGTCTCGACCAAGATCGAGCACCCCGCTGCGAGCGCCAGGATCCGCGGCACCGAGGCCAGCGCCGCGAACCGCAGCGGGGCCAGGAACCCCAGCAACGCGAACGCCAGCAGGTTGCCGACGATCTGGACCGCAGGCATCGAGAACAGGTCCCGCAGCGGGATCAGGCTCACCCGCCCGGTGACGGTCCCGGCGTGGCTGCCGGGCAACATGATCACCCACACCGACGGCACCGTCCCCCAGACGATGCCGACCTCGGCGAGCGACTTGCGCCAGGCCCACCGCGGCGAGGCGCCACGGCCACGCCTGCGCCGGGCCAGGGCCCACGCCACCAGCGCGGCCACCGGCAGCGCGACCACCGCCAGCAACGCCACGCCGGTGAACGAACCGACCAGGTGCCTCCCGTCGATCACGCGACCTCCGCCTCCGTTGTCCAATCCGTGCCACAACTCAAGACGCACGGAGGTGGCGCTGGTTGAGCAGGCGGCTCAGGTCCGCGCCGCCCTCAGGGTGTGTTCGACGGACACCGGCATGCCGAGTTCGGCGCACGCGGCCTGGATGTCGGCGACCTTGCGGGCGTGGTCGGGGTCCGTGCGGGCGACGAGCACGCCGATCATCGTCCCGCTGTGGGCCACGACCACGCCGAGCGCGCCGGCGGCGGCGCTGATCTCGATCATCCGGTCCAGCGTGCGCTTGTGGCAGCGCCGCTGGTTGAGCCGCGCGCTGCGGGTGGAGACCCGGCCCAGCGCGGCCAGGTCGCCGCGGGGCAGGGCCCGGCTCACGTCCTCGAGCAGGCGTTCGTACTCGCGGCGCTCGGCCCGGGTGATCGAGGGCCGGGTGACGTTGAAGTCGACGGTGTCGATCTGGCCGCCCTCGTCCACGCCGACGACCGTCAGCGCCGGCGGCGCGCCGAGGTCGCGGCACAACGCGACCTTGCGGTGGTAGAACGCCACGATCCCTTGGTACATCAGGCCGTCGGTGGGTTCGACGCCGCGCAGCACCAGCTCCGTCTCTTCCGGACTGACCGCGAGCCCGAGCGCGGCGCCCACCGCGCGGACGGTGGCCACGAGGTCGGCCGACGAGCTCGCCATCCCCTTGCCCTCGGGCAGGTCGCTGGTGATCTCCAGCGTGCCGCCCAGCCGTGCGCCGTACGCGTCGAGCAGGCAGCGGGCCACGTGGGCCGACTTCTGCTTGTGCGACGGCTCGACGCAGACCTCGGCGACGTCCGGGAACAACGTGATTCGGGCGGTGGACCAGCGCGCGATCGGCAGGGTCACGAGGAAGTCCTCGCCCGCGCCGGGCAGGGCGCCCTGCAGCAGCTCGCCGAACGTCCCGAACGACACGCCCGTGCCGGTCAAGACCGTGTCGTCCTTCAGGACCGCCGTGCCCGCCCTCGGGGCGGTGACTCCCTCGATCACGATTCGTCTCCACCTCTGCGGTTGGTCGGGTCGGGTGCTGCACGCGTCACGGTTGGGGCCTGCCGAGCAGGCGGAGCACGTCGTCGGCGGTCTCGGCCACCTCGAGCGTGCGGAGCTCGGCGCCGGTGGCGAACGCGTCGGCCTCGGCGTGGTCGAGCAGTTCGAGCAGCGGGTCGAAGCAGCCGCGCCGGTTGGCCAGCACGATCCGGCCGACGCGGCCGGTCACCGCCTCCACGCTGAGCAACTCGCCCAGCTCCCGCAGGACCTCGACGCCGCCGGGCAGCACCACCACAGCGTCGGAAAGCCGGTGCACCATGCGCATGCGCTCATAAGTGCTCCGCACGACCTGCAGGACGACGCCGCCCGCCATCTCGCCGCAGGCGGCCTCGGGCAGCAGCGCGTGCGGCACCACGTTCAGCACGCCGCTGCCGAAGGCGTGCGCGGTGCGCACCACCTCGCTGAGCAGGCCGGCCGAGGTGCCGCCGCAGACCAGGTCGAAGCCCGCCCGGCCGAGCGCGCCGCCGAGTTCGGCGGCGAAGTCGAGGTAGTGCCGGCCCGTTCCGGCACCCGACCCGCAGACGAGCCCGACCCGGTGGACGGGTGGACCGGCGGGCGCCGCCGCGACGACGGTGGGGCGGCTGGCCTGATCCAGCATGGTCCACGTCCTTTCGGGGGTCAGTGGGGTAAGGCGCGGGCGACTGGCGTCCGCTGGTGTGCCGCGCGAGCGGTGGGCAGGGCGAGAACGACGCCGCCGCGGTCCGGGTGGCGCTCGCGGGTACGGGCGAAGGCCAGCACGATCCCGCCGACCCGGCAGACGGGTTCGCCATCCGCGGCGCGGGTGAGGTCGAGCAGGCCCGCGTCGACCAGCTCCGCCATCGCGTCGTCGGCGCTGCCGGAGTCCACATCGGAGGGTTCGGGGCACAGGCGCGTAGGGAACTCCGCACGGCCCATGGCCCCGATGCGGCGCAACAACCGGCGGGCTGCGACCGAGAGGCGGGAGTGCACTTCGGCCAGTTCGGCTTCGAGGTCGTCGTCGAGCCCGGTGAGCCGGTCCACCGAGGCAGCGACCGTCCAATGTGGACGTGCGGCGAGCCGGGCGCCCGCGCGGCGCAATGCCAAGGGTTCGCCGTGGCAGGCCTCGGCGAGCCGACGGGTGTCCTGCGCTTGGGCGAGCGCGCGGTCGCGGCCGATCACCTCGGCGAGCAGCCGCGTGCCCTCCCCCGCGGTGAGCGGGCCGACGGCCACGCGCCACGCACCGGCGAGCGCGGTCAGCCTGCGCCTGCTGGTGACCAGCACCGCGCAGCTCGCGCTGCCCGGCAGCAGGGCGTCGACCTGCCGCTCGTCGGCGGCGTCGTCCAGCACGACGAGCAGCGAGCGGTCGGCGGTCAGATCCCGGTAGCGGGCCGCGCGTTCGTCGGGGTCCGCCGGCACGGCACCAGCGGGAACGCTCAGCGCACGCAGGAAACCGGCGAGCACGACGGCGGGCGCGACCGGCGCGCCGTCGGCACCGCCGAGCCGGGCGAAGAGCTGACCGTCCGGGAAGTGCTCGCGCAGGGCGTGGGCCGCGTGCACGGCGAGCATGGTCTTGCCGATCCAGGCGCGGCCGTCGAGCGTCACGACCCGTGGGGCGGTACCGCGGGCGGCGGGCGCGAGCAGGGCGTGCAGGCGCGCCAGGTCGTCGGCGCGGCCGGTGAAGTCGCGGCTGGTGGGCGGCAGGGACCGCGGCACGAGCGGAGTTGCGGGCACCGGCGGTGTCGCCGGTCCTGGTCCCGCGAGGATGGCCTGCTCGATCCGCACCAGGTCCGCGCCGGGGTCGAGGCCGAGCTCGTCGACCAGCAGCTTGCGCCCGGCGCGGCCCACGGCCAGGGCCTCGGCCCGGCGGCCCGTGCGGTGCAGCGCGGTCATCAGCTGCGCACGCAGCCGTTCGCGGAAGGGGTGCGCCGCCACCAGTTCGGCCAGCTCGGCCGCCAGCTCGGTCATCTCGGCCGGAGCACCGAGCCGCAACTGGAGGTCGACGTGTTCCTCCAGCACGCAGATCCGCCGCTCGGCCAGCGTCACCCGGGCCGCGTCCACGACCCGGCTGCTCACCCCATCGATCGGAGTGCCGCGCCAGAGCCCGAGCGCCTCGCGCAACAACGCCGCGGCACGGGTTTCGTCGTCGGACTCCCGGGCTTCGGCGACGAGGCGGTCGAACGCCAGCAGGTCGAGTTCGTCGGCCGCGCACCGCAGCACGTAGCCGGGAGCCTGCCGCACGATCGCGTCCGGCCGCCCGGCCGCCCGCAGGGCCCGGCGGATCGCCGACACGCAGATCTGGATCTGCTCCCGCGCGGTCGAGGGCGGGTTCGCGTCCCACACGGCGTCCACGAGGCGGTCCACCGCGACGACCCGGCCCGCGTCCAGCAGCAGCATGGCGAGCACCGTGCGCTGGCGTGGCGCGAACGACAGGCCCGCCGCGGCGAGCGGGCCGAGAATGCGGAAGAACATCGCCTGCGATCCCTCCACCTCGATTTGGCTCAAGCCGATCCGTCCTGCCGGTTCCCATTCTCGCGGCGCACTTATCGCGCCGGTATCACGGCACTAATCCGCAGGCCGTTGCCGTGGCGATAGCGCGGCGATAACCGCCGTTCTTAGCGTTCGCGTCGCTGGAGTGCCGCATGCGCAAGGAAACAGGAGGTGGCTCGCGATGACGGTGGAAACGATGGAGACGTCGGTCCTCGAGATCTTCCGGAACGTGCTCAGGAATGCCGATATCGGCGAAGAAGCCGATTTCTTCGAGGCCGGTGGCGACTCGCTGCTGGCGATCGACGCCATCCAGCAGATCGGTGAGCTGGTGGGCAAGGACCTCGACCCGGTGGTCATCTTCATGTACCCGACGCCGGCCAGCTGCGCCGGCGCGGTCATGGACCTCGGGTAGTCCGCGGATGACCGCCGTCGCCACCGGCACGCGTCCGGACGACCAGCAGAGCACCGAACCGGAAGCCGCGTTGCCGGACGGCTTCCGGTGGTGGCCGGAGCTGGTCGTGCGCGGAGCCGGCTTCGCCGCTTCCGGCGTACTGGACCTCGCCGACCCCGACCTGGGCGCCATGGCCGCGGCGGTGCTCGCCGCCGAGGAGAACCCCGAGGCGTGGCAACGGTTTCGTGCCGCGTTCGCCGACGCCACCACCAGGATGGGCGTGCGGCTGCGGGAGATCGCCGCGTCGCCGCGGTTCCAGCACGCCGTCGCGTGGCAGAACCACACGCTGCTGCCCCTGGCCGTCGAACCGTTCCTGCGCAGACCGGCCACCGAGCCGCGCAACTCCAAGAACCGCCAGCGCGAGGAGCTCGTCGCGTCCTACTGGCAGCGCTACTGCATGAAGAACGACTCGATCGGGTTCTTCGGGCCGGTCGGCTGGGCCGGCTGGGACGACCGGCCGCACAGCGACGTCGTCGTGGGCGATGCCCTGGTGCGGCGGTCGACGGTGTACTTCGAGACGTGGGCGGTGGACCAGCTGGTCGCGGCGATCGAGGCCGAGCCGGGCCTGCGCCGGTGGCTCGCCCCGCGCCGGATGCCCTACCTGGGTCTGGACGGCGACGACCTGGTCCTGCCGACGGGCGGCCGGGTCGCCCTCACGCCCGCGCAGGCGCGCCTGCTGCGGGCCTGCGACGGCGTGGCCCGGGCGTGCGACCTCGGTGGCCCGGAAACCGAGGCGGTGCTGGCCGACTTCGCGCGCCGCCGGTGGACCACGTGGCGGATCGAACTGCCCGGCGACCCGTTCCCGGAGCGCTCGTTGCGTGCGGTGCTCGCCCGGGTCGACGACGAGGGCCTGCGGGCCCGGTGCCTGCGGCCGCTGGAGCTCATGGAGCGGTGCAAGGCCGCGGTGGCCGAGGCAACCGACGCGGCGTCCTTGAGCGCGGCGCTCGCGGCCGCCGACGAGACCTTCCACGAGCTGACCGGTGCGGCGAGCAAGCGCAACGGCGGGCAGGCCTACGGCGGTCGCACGCTCATGTACCAGGACTGCGCCCGCGACCTGGACGCCGTGTTCGGCCAGGACCTGATGGCCGCCGCGCTGCCGGTGGAGTTGCTGGCCCGCGGCGCCCGGTGGCTGTGCCGTCAGGCCGCGGACGCCGCACGCGTCGCGCTGCTCGAAGTGCACCGGCGGATCGCCCAAGACGGATCGTGTGCGTTGTCGGCGATGTGGGCCGCCGCGCTCGGCCCGCTCACCAAGCAGGTCGGCGCGGCCGTGGCCGAGGCACGCACCGAGTACGTGCGGCGCTGGACGTCGGTGTTCGCCGTCCCGGACGGCGCCCGTGCGGTGCGGCGCACCTACGCTGAACTGCTTCCCTTGGTGCGCAGCGCCTTCGCCGTGGACGGGCCGGGCTGGAACGGCGCCCGCTACCTCAGCCCGGACCTGATGGTGTCGGCGCCGGACCTCGACGCGGTGCGCCGAGGCGAGTTCCAGGTCGTGGTCGGCGAGCTCCACCTGGCCATGAACAGCCAGCGCAGCAACTGCTTCGTGCGCCAGCACCCCGAGCCCGAGACACTGCTGCGCCACGTGGACGAGGACTTCCCCGCCCCGCGGCTGCTGCCCGCACCACCCCGCAGCGGGCCGGTGCGCCGGTCGGTGCGCACGCAGTCCGCGCTCACCCGCGACCGCGACGTGCTGGTCGAGTTCCACCACCACACGGTCGCCGCGGACCGGCCGGGATTGGTGCCCAGCGCGGACATCGTGGTGTCCGAACAGGACGGTGAGCTGGTGGCCGTGCTGCCGGACGGGCCGCGCTTCGACGTGCTCGACGTGTTCTCGGAGGTCCTGATGGACCTGGTGCTGAACGCGCACAGCCTGTTCGCCGGCCGCGCGCACGCGCCACGCGTGGTGATCGACCGCTGCGTCGTGCACCGCGAGACGTGGCGGATCGACCCGGCGACGGCGGCGTTCGTCAAGGAGAAGGACGAGGCACGCCGGTTCGTCGCCGCCCGCGCCTGGCGGGTGGCGGCCGGACTGCCTTCGCGGGTCTTCGCCAAGGCGGGCGCCACCGACAAGCCGGTGTACATCGACTTCGACAGCCCGGTGCTGGTCAACGTGCTGGCCAAGATGCTGCGCGGCGCCGAGCCGGGCCACGCGGTCGGCTTCACCGAACTGCTGCCCGACCTGGACCACCTGTGGCTGGTCGACCAGGCAGGCGATCGCTACACCTCCGAGCTGCGCTTCGCGATGGTCGACCGGCTCGGCGGACCGGACGGAGAGGATGCCCCGTGACGACAGTGCTGCCGGACCAACTGGCCCCGGATCACCTCGCCCAGCACCAACTGACGCTGGACCAACTGGTGCTGGGCGGCGACTGGACCCTGTCGCCGCACGTGATCACCCGCGGCGCCGGGTTCCCGGCCGACGGCGTGCTGCGGCTGCGTGCCGCCGAACTGGCGGCGCACGCCGACGAGCTGGCCGACGCCGATCAGGATGACCCACGCTGGGCCGAGTTCCGCGCTCGCTTCGACACTGCCGCTCGCGCGGCGGGTCGCGAGTTGCAACGCATCGCCGTCGACGACGACTTCCGCCGCGCGGTCGCGTTGCAGAACCACCGGCTGGTCGACAGCGCGCTGGCCCCGCTGCTGCGCTGGGACGCCGACACCGACCCGCGCCTGGCCAAGCACCGCGACCGCGAGGGGCTGGTGGCGTCGTACTGGCAGCGCTACTGCGTGAAGAACGACTCCATCGGGTTCTTCGGGCCGGTGCTGTGGAGCGTGGCCGACGGCGCCGCGAGCACGCGCCTGCGTCCGGGCACGCGGCTGACCCGCAGCATGGAGGTCTTCTTCGAGCCGTGGGCGATCGACCGGCTGGCCGAGGTGGTGCACGAGCTGCCGGGCATGCGGATGTGGGTTCCCCCGCGCCGCAACGCCTTCGTCCGCCTCGACGGCGATCTGGTGACCCCGCCGGTAGGCAAACCCGTGCGGTTGACCGAGTTCGAGGCGTCGGTGCTGCGGTCGTGCGACGGCCGGACGCGGGCCCGCGACCTGGGCGAGGACGCCGTCGCCGTGCTGGAGTCGTTCGTCAAGCGGCGCTGGGTGACGTGGAAGCTCGACGTCCCCCTGTCGAAGTGGCCGATGCGCGAGCTGCGCGGGTTCGTCGAAGGAGTGTCGGACGACGCGGTGCGCGTGCCCGCGTTGCGGATGCTCGACCGGCTCGACGCGGGCCGGGCGGATCTGCAGCTCAAGGTGCACGCCCCGGCCGAGGAGCTGACCGCGGCGCTGCTGGCCCTCGACGCGACCTTCACCGAGCTGACCGCGGGCCCGTCCACCCGCAACGCCGGGCAGGCCTACGGCGGCCGCACGCTGGTCTACTGCGATTCGCGCCGGGACGCCGACCTCACGCTGGGCACGACGGTGCTGGCCGCCGCCGAGCCCGTGCGGTTGCTCGCCGACAGCGGGCGCTGGTTCTGCGCGGAGGTCGCGAAGGGCATCCGGCCGGTGCTGAACGACGTCTACGCCGCACTGGCCGCGCAGCGGCCGGTGGTGGACTTCGCGGCGTTCTGGATGAAGTCGCTGATGCCGCTGCGGACCGCGATCAACACGGCGACTTCGGCGGTGCAGCAGGAGTTCTGGCGCCGGTGGGCGTCGATCCTGGACCTGCCGGAAGGCCGGCGGGTTCGGTACGGCTTCACGGAGCTGCTGCCCAAGGTGCGGGCGGCGTTCGCGGCCGAGGGCCCCGGCTGGTCGGCGGCCCGGCACTTCAGCCCCGACCTGATGGTCGCGGCCCGGGACACCGCGGCCATCGACCGCGGCGAGTTCCAGCTGGTGCTGGGCGAGGTGCACATGGCGATCAACGCCCAGCGCAGCAACTGCCTGGTCAGCCAGCACCCGGACCTGTCGGTCCTGCACGCGCAGACCGACGTGGAGTTCCCGGCGCCGCGGCTGCTTCCCGTGCTGCCCAAGGGAAGCCTCCCGCGCCTGTCGATCCGGACCCACCCGGGATTCGTGCGGGACAAGGACTTCCTGCTGGAGACGACGCACCACACGGTGCCCGCGGATCGGCCGGGGTTGGTCAAGGCGGGCGACGTCGAGGTGCGGCCCGAGGGCGATTCCCTGGTGCTGCGCCTGCCCACCGGCGAGACCTTCGACGTGCTCGACGCGTTCAGCGAGATCCTGATGGACGCGGTGATCGACCGGTTCAAGCTCTTCGACGACCGGCCGCACACCCCGCGCATCACCGTCGACAAGGTCGTGCTGTGCCGGGAGAAGTGGCGCCTGCCGAGTGCGGACGTGCCGTTCGCCAAGGGCAAGGACGAGGCGCGCCGCTTCGTGCTGGCGCGGCGCTGGCAACACGAGCTCGGCCTGCCCGACCAGATCTTCGTCACGCCGAACAAGGGCGCGAAGCCGGTGTACATCGACTTCGCGAGCCCCACGTACGTGAACCTGCTGGCGAAGTTCGTGCGCCGGGCCCAGACCGACGGCGCGGTGCTGACCATCACCGAGATGCTGCCGGACCACGACGAGCTGTGGCTGCGCGACCGTGCCGGCCGCGCCCACACCTCGGAACTCCGCTTCGCCGCGTTCGACCGGACCTGCAGCGCGAAGGGACAGTCATGACACCCCTTACCGCAGGATCGAAATCAGCTCGCGGGGCGGCCAACCGCACCTCAGGGGAACGTGACGCAACCCAGCCACGAGCACGGGATCAAGCGGCGCCTGCTTCGCCCAAGGTAACCGGCGGAGTGAAATGCGGGGAGGCGGCCGAGCTTCCGCGCAGCCAGCGGCGGCTGTGGTTCACCCACCAGCTCGACCCCAGCGGCCAGGAGCTGCTGGTGCCGTTGGTGCTCCGGTTCACCGGCCCGCTCGACGTGGCGGCCCTGCGGGCCGCGGTCACCGGAATCGTGGCGCGTCATGAGGTCCTGCGCACGTCGGTGATCACGGTCGACGACGAACCCAAGGCCGTCGTGCGGCCGGTGAGTGCCTTCGCACTGCCGCTCACCGAACTCTCGCCGGTCACCGACCCGCGGGCCGCCGCCGATGCCGAGCTGCGGGCCGGGTTCGATTTGGCGAACGGTCTGCCCATCCGGGCCCGGCTCTTTCGGATGGACGAGCACGACCACCTGCTGTGCGTGAGCGTGCACCACATCGCCTTCGACGGCTGGTCGGCAGGCGTGTTCCAGAAGGAGCTCACCGCGCTGTACGCCGGGCAAGCGCTGGAACCGTTGCCCGCGCAGTTCCGCGAGGTCGCTCTCGAAGCCGACGCCCGCCTCGCCGAGGGTGACCGGCTGACCAAGGGCCTGGAATTCTGGCGCAACGAGCTGGCCGGCGCCGAACCGTTCGAGCTGCCCACGGACCGGGCCCGCCCACCGCGCCGGGCCGGGCGGGGCGTCACCGGTTCGTTCACGTTGCCCGCCGCCGTCGTGTCCGCATTGGACGGTGCGGCCCGCGCGCGGCGGGCCACCCTGTTCACCGTCCTGCTGGCCGCGAGCCAGGTGTTCTGCTACCGGGCGTCGGGTCGCACCGATGTCGTCACCGGCACGTCGGTGGCCGAGCGCGAACAGGCGGTGCGGACGGGGTTGATCGGCCCGTTCCTCGGGATGCTGGTGCTGCGCAACGACTTGGCGGGCAATCCGGCGTTCGGTGCGCTCGTCGCCGCGGTGCGCCGCCGCATGATCGGCGCCTTCGCCCACCGGCACGTCCCGTTCGACCTGCTGGTCGAGGAGCTGGCCCCCGAGCGCGACCTGTCCCGCACGCCGCTGTTCGGGGTCCTGGTGGACATCCAGCCGGGTGCCAACAGCCTGCCCGAACTCCCCGGCGTGCGCACCGAGGCCGCGCCGGTGACGTGGCAGACCTCCCGCTACGACACCGAGATCGCGTTCAGCACCCAGGCCGACGGCACCGTCGCGTGCCGGGTCACCGGCGACGCGGCGCTCTACCGGGCCGACACCGTGCGGCGCTGGGCCAGCCAGCTCGAGACGCTGCTGACCAGCCTCGCCGCGGCGCCGGACACGTCGATCGACGAGATCCCGATGGCGACCGACGCGGAACTGGCCGCGCTGCGGGCGGTGACCGTGCCCAAACCGGTGCCGTTCCCGCAGCGTGGGCTGCACGAGTTCGTCGACGACCAGGCCGCCGCCACTCCGAACGCGACCGCGGTGATCAACCCGGACGGCACGCGCACCAGCTACCGCGCGCTCGTCGACCGCGCCGACGCGATCGCGCGATCGCTTGCGGGGCATGGTGTCCGGCTCGACGACGTGGTCGGGGTGCAGCTCGACCGCGGTCCCGACTTGATCCCCACCCTGCTGGGCGTGCTCAAGGCCGGTGCCGCCTTCCTGCCGCTGGAGACCGACACGCCACCCGCACGCGTGGCGAAGCTGCTGGCCGGGGCCAAGGCCCGGCTGTGTGTTGCCGAGCCGGGCCTGCCGGACAGCGGCCGGCCGACCGTCACCGTCGCCGACCTGCGGCCCTCCGAGGCCACCTTGCCGCGAGTGCGGCCGCTGACGTTGTGCTCGATCTACTGCACGTCCGGCTCCACCGGCGAACCCAAGCGGGTGGCCAGCACACACGAGGGCTGGGTCAACCGGATGGCGTGGATGCAGCGCCGCCACGGCCTGCGCCTCGGCGAGGTCGTGCTGCACAAGACGACGCTGACCTTCGACGACGCCGCGGTGGAAGTGTTCTGGCCCTTGATGACCGGCGGCACGGTCGCGTTGCTCGGCCCCGGCCTGCACCGCGACCCGCGGGCCATCCTCGAGGCGGGCGCGCGCCACGACGCCGTGCACGTGCAGTTCGTGCCGAGCATGCTGGAGTTCTTCGTCGACACGATGTCCACAGCGGACCTCGACCGGTGGCCGTCGCTGCGCAGCGTGCTGTCCAGCGGCGAGGCCCTGCGCCCGGCCCTGGTCCGTCGTTTCGCGGAAGCCGTCGGGGGCCGCCGCATCAGCCTGGACAACACGTGGGGCGCCACCGAGGTGTCCATCGACTCCACGTGCCACGTCTGCGAACCCGCCGACTACGACGCGGACGCCGGTGACGGCGCGGTGTCGCTGGGCACGCCCATCGACAACAACGAGGTCTACGTCCTCGACGAGCACTTCCGGCCGGTCCCGGCGGGCGTGCCCGGCGAGCTGTACCTCGGCGGCGTGGGCCTGGCGCGGGGTTACCTGCACGACCCGCGCCGCACCGCGGAGTCGTTCGTGCCGCACTTCGAACGGCCCGGGCAGCGGCTCTACCGCACCGGCGACCGCGGCCGGTTGCGTGCCGACGGCTCGGCGGAGTTCCTCGGCCGCGCCGATCACCAGGTGAAGATCCGCGGTGTGCGGATCGAACTCGGCGAGATCGAGTCGGTGCTGCACGAGCACCCAGGCATCGCCGACGCGGTCGCGGTCGTGCACGCGATGAGCACCGGCCCGGCGGTCGTCGGCTACGTCGTGCCCGCCGGACCGGACGCGCCGGACCTGGGCGAGCTGCGGGCGTTCGCGGCGAGCCAGCTCTCCGGCTACGCCGTGCCGGGCGCGCTCGTGTCGATACCCGCGCTTCCGTTGCTGGCCAGCGGGAAGCTCGACCGCCGGGCGCTGCCCGCGCCCGCGGAGACCGACCTGGCCGCGGCCGAGTTCGTCGCGCCGCGCACCGCCACCGAGCAGGCCGTGGCCGAGCTGTGGGCCGAGGCGCTGGGCCGGCCGAGGGTCGGCGCGACCGACGATTTCTTCGCCCTCGGCGGGCACTCGCTGCTGGCCATCCGGGTCACCAACCGGATGTCGCGCGCGTTCGGCGTGCCGCTCTCACCGGTCCTGCTGTTCGAGCACCGCACCGTCGACGCGGTGGCCGAGCAGGTGACCGACCTCGTGCTCGCCGACATCGACGAGCTCAGCGACGCCGACGCCGAGCGCCTGCTCACCTCCTGACCGCACCGAACCGACAGGGACCCAGATGACCACCGAAGCAGTGCGGGCGAGCACGGCCAAGCAACGCCTCCTCGAGCAGCGGCTGCGTGGGCGCGCCGCGAGCGCGCCGGAGCTCCCGGAGATCCGCCGGACCACCGGGTCCGGACCGACCGGCCTGTCCCCCGTGCAGCACGGGATGTGGCTGACCAACCAGCTGCTCACCGACAACGCCGTCTACGGCGTGCATTGGACGATGTGGCTACGGGGTGACCTCGACGTCGCCGCGCTCACCAAGGCGTTCACCGCCCTGGTGCAGCGCCATGATGTGTTGCGCAGTGCGTACCCCGAGGGCGAGGACGGCCCGGTGCAGGTGATCGGCTCCGTGCCCGCCGACCTGCTGCGGGTCGAGGCACCGACGGACCGGGACGGCGCCTTGGCCCTGGCGACCGACCTCGCGCGCACCCCGTTCGACCTGGCGGCCGGCCCGCTGTTCGGGGCGGTGCTGGTGCCGGTGGCCGGGGAGACCACCACGCACCTGCTGGTCGTGCGGGCGCACCACCTGCTGGTCGACGAGTGGACCGGCGCGATCATCGCCCGTGAGCTCGGCGAGCTGTACGCGGGCGCCACGCTGTCCACTATGGACATCCAATACGCAGACTACGCGGCGTGGCAAGCAGAACGCGTGTCCGGCGAGTTGGGTCGTCGCCAGCTCGACCACTGGCGCGCCGCGCTCGACGGCGTGGCGCCGGTGCTGGAACTGCCGACCGACCGACCGCGCAGCGCCGACGCCCACCGCGGCGCCACCGTGCGCGCGACCCTGTCCAAGGGGACCTCCGCCGCGGTGCAAGGCCTCGCCGCCGGTGCCGGTACGACGGTGTTCAGCACGCTGTTGACCGTGTTCGCCGGCGTGCTGCACCGCTACACCGGCCAGCCCCGGTTCGCGATCGGCTCGCTCGTCGCGGGCCGGCCCGTGCCGCAGACCGAGCCGCTGGTGGGCTTGTTCGCCAACACGGTGGCCATCCCCGTCGATCTCTCGGGCACGCCCACCACTGCGGAGTCGTTGCGCCGCACCAACACCGCGGTGCTCGGCGCGCTCGCCAACGCCGACGTGCCGTTCGACCAGGTGGTCGCCGACCTGCGGGTGGAGCGCAGTGCCGAGCACAACCCGTTGTTCCAGGTGCTGTTCCAGGCCTTCGAGGCCGGGGCGACGCCGTGGCGCTTCGCCGGTCTCGACGTCGAGCCGGTGCCGGTGGACGCCGGGCACGCCAAGGCCGACCTGACCCTGTTCGCCGTGACCAGGGCCGAGGGCATCGAGCTGATCCTGACCTACGCCGAGGACCTGTTCGACGAGGCGACCGCACGCCGGCTGCTCGGCCACGTCGGCGCGCTCACCGGACGGGCCTGCGCCGAGCCGGAGCGCCCGCTCGCCGAGCTCGACCTGCTCACCGAGGCCGAGCGCGACCGGGCCGTGCGCGTGTGGAACGACACCGCGGCCCGGTTCCCCGGCGACGCCACCGTGCACGGGTTGTTCGAGCGGTGCGTGCGCGACCAGCCCGAGGCCGTGGCGGTCCGGTGCACCGACGGAACCACGTTGTCCTACCGTGAACTCGACGCCCGTGCCAACCAGCTCGCCCACCACCTGCGGGGCATGGGTGTGGGCTGCGAGTCGATGGTGGCCGTGTGCGTCGGGCACTCCCCCGAGATGTTCGTCGCGCTGCTCGGCATCCTGAAGTCGGGTGCGGCGTACGTGCCGTTGGACGCGGCTTTGCCCAGCCAGCGCCTGGAGTGGATCCTCACCGACACCGCGGCCCCGATCGTCGTCACCACCGAAGCGCTCGCCGACGCCGTGCCGGATGCCTTCGACGGCACGATCGTGCGCGTCGACACCGACTGGCCGCTGATCGCCGATCAGCCCGCGCACCGGCCGGAACCCGTGTCCGGCGCGCAGAACCTGCTCTACGTCATCTACACCTCCGGCTCGACCGGCCGCCCCAAGGGCGTGCTCGTCCCGCACGTCGGCGTGGTGAACTACCTGCACTGGGCCACCACCGGCTACGGCCTGGCCGGCGAGCGCGGCGCGCCGATGCTGGGCTCGATCGCGTTCGACCTGTCGGTGCCGAACTTCTGGCTGCCGCTGATCGGCGGCAAGTGCGTGACGTTGCTGCCGCCGGACCGCAGCTTGGAAACCCTGGCCGAGGTGCTGGCCGAGCCGGGTGACTTCAGCCTGCTCAAGATCACCCCCGGGCACCTGGACGTGTTGCGCGGCATGCTCGACGCGGACTCCGTGCACTCGGTGCGCACGTTCGTGGTCGGCGCCGACGAGGTGCGGCCGGAGACGGTCGCGGGCTGGCGCAAGATCGCGCCCGGTGCCCGTGTGCTCAACGAGTACGGCCCGACCGAGACCGTCGTCGGCTGTTCGGTGCACGAGATCGAGGACGAGTTCGACCCGTCCCGCTCGGTGTCGATCGGCCGGCCCATCGACAACCTGCGGATGTACGTGCTGGACGCGGCGATGAACCCGGCGCCGGTCGGGGTGGTCGGCGAGCTGTTCATCGGCGGCATCGGCGTGGCCCGCGGCTACCTGCACCGCGCGGCGTTGACCGCGGAGAAGTTCGTGCCCGACCCGTTCGGCGCGCCGGGCGACCGGCTCTACCGCACCGGCGACCTGGCCCGCAGCCGTCCCAACGGCGAGCTGGACTTCCTGGGGCGCACGGACTTCCAGGTCAAGGTGCGTGGCTACCGGATCGAGCTCGGCGAGGTGGAGGCACGGCTGGGCCTGCACCCGGGCGTGGTGGACGCCGTGGCCGCCGCGGTCACCGGGCCGAGCGGGCACAAGCGGCTCGTCGGCTACCTCGTGGCCGCCGACAAGGCGAACCCGCCCGCGCCGAACGAGCTGCGTGCCTTCATGGCCGAGGTGCTGCCCGACTACATGGTGCCGTCGGTGTTCGTGACCCTCGACGAGATGCCGTTGACCAGCGCGGGCAAGGTCGACCGCACCGCGCTGCCCGCGCCGGGCACCGCGGCCGCACAGCCCGCCGACGACGCACCGGGCACGCCCGCCGAGCACACGCTCGCCGGGATCTGGCGTGACGTCCTGGGCCGGTCGGTGGGCGTGCGGGAGAACTTCTTCGAGGCCGGCGGCGATTCCGTGCTCGCCATCCGGGTGGCGGCCAAGGCACGCCGGGCCGGGCTCGCGCTCTCGGTCGGGATGCTGTTCCGCCACCAGACGATCGCCGAGCAGGCCAAGGCGGCCGGCACCGCGGTCGACGCTCCGTCCATTGCGGACAGTCCGGCCGAGGTCCCGGCCGAGCTGGCTGAGCTCGGTGCCGTGCACCGGTTGTCGCCACTGCAGGCGGGCATGGTGCTGCACACGGTCGCCGACCCGTCCTCGGGCGACTACCTGGAGCAGTTCGTCTTCGCGTTCGAGGGCGACCTCGACCACGACGCGCTGGCGCGGGCGTGGCGCACGGTCGTCCGGCGGCATGCCGCCCTGCGCACCTCGCTGCACTGGCGCGACCTGCCATACCCCATGCAGGTCGTGCACTCCGACGCCGTGGCGGCACTGGAGCGCCACGACTGGCGCGACCCGCACCCTGAGCGGCCCGAGGACCGGCTGGATGGGCTGTTGCGGGCCGAGCGGGCTCGCGGGTTCGCCGAGAACCACCCGCCGGTGCGCGTGCACCTGGTGCGGGTGGCCGAGCAGAGCCACCGCATGGTCCTGGTGTTCCACCATGCCTTGCTGGACGGGTGGAGCATGCCGATCGTCGTCGGCGAACTGTTCGACCTCTACCGCGGCACGGCCGAATCGGAGCTGCCCGAACCGGTCGACTCGCAGCGGTACCTGGCGTGGCTCGCCGGTCGCGACCGCACGCAGGAGGCGGCTTTCTGGCGTGATGCCCTTGCCGGTTTCGCTGAGGCGACGCCCATTCCGGTCGTGCGCCCGGCTCCGGAGCACAGCACGCGCCCGGCGCCTCGGGAGGACCACCTCGTTCTGTCCACACAGGACAGCGCGGCGCTGCGCGAGCTCGCCCGCCGGCACCGTGGCACGATCGGTGCGTTGATGCAGGGTGCGTGGGGGCTGCTGCTGGCCCGGCGCAGCGGGCGCCGCGACGTCGTGTTCGGCTCGCTCGTCACCGGCCGCTTCGCCGACGTGGCCGACCTCGACCGGATGGTCGGCATGCTGATGAACACCGTGCCGGTGCGGGTCCGCTTCCCCGAAGGCCTGTCCACAGCGGACTGGATCGCCCGGCTCAGCGCCGAGCAGTGGGCGTTGCGCCCCTACGAGCACAGCGTGCTGTCGGACGTGCAGCGCCACTGCGCGGTCCCGGCGGGCACGCCGTTGTTCGACAGCATCGTCGTGTTCGACAACGTGCCGAACACCCGGCTGGCGCTGCCCGGCGCGATGCTGACCGGCGTCGAGCACGACCACGGCCGCTCCGGTCACCCGCTCGTGCTGGACGTCGCCGATCGGGACGCCCTCGAACTGTCACTGTTCGCCGACCCCGAGCGGGTGTCCGAAGAGGACAGCGCGGCGCTGCTGGCGGACTACCAAGCGCTGCTGGCCCGCCTGGCCGCCGGAGCTTCGCTCGATGAGCTGCTGGCCGAGTCCGCCGCGCCTCCCATCGCACGGGAATCGACGGTGTCTGCCGCCGCCCCGGTCCGGCGCAACGCCGAAGCCGAGCGGGTGCTGACCGCGATCTGGGCCGATGTGCTGGGCGTGGCGCAGATCGGCCCGCACGACGACTTCGTGGAGTGGGGCGGCGACTCGATCCTGGCCATGCAGGTGGTGGCCCGCGCCCGCGAGGCCGGCCTGGACCTGCGACCACGCCACGTGTTCAGCCACCCGACGATCGCCGAGCTGGCGGCCGTCGTGGCGCCCGCGGTCCGCGTCAAGCACGCGGCACCGGTGGGCGGTGAGGACGTGCTGCCCGCGATGCGTGCCCGGTTCGGCGCGGACGCCGTGGCCGACGCCTATCCGTTGTCGCCCTTGCAGACCGGCATCCTCGTGCAATCGATCGGCGAGGACGGCGCCTACGTGCAGGTGTTCGGCTTCCGCCTGGCCGGCGCGCCGGACGTCGCGAGCTGGGAGCGGGCCTGGCGGTTGACCGTCGAGCGGCACCCGGCCCTGCGCACGGCGTTCGCGTGGCAGGGGCTCGCCGAGCCGCACCAGGTGGTGCTGCGTGCGGCGACCGTGCCGATGACCGTGCTGGACTGGCGTGATGTCGCCGAAGCCGACCAGGACGCCCGGCTACGCGAGCTGATGCTGACCGCGCAGCGCACCGGGGTCGACCTCTCCGCCGGGCCGCCGATGCACCTGACGCTCGTGCGGACCGGTGCGGACAGCAGCGCGTTGATCTGGCGCACGCACCACATCGTGCTCGACGGGTGGAGCCTCACCGCGGTCTTCCGCGAGGTCTACGCCGTGTACGAGTCCTTGCGTACCACCGGTTCCGTCCCGGTACTGCCCGACCCGACGCCGCAACGCGAGCACCTGGCGTGGCTAGCGGGCCACGACCGCGACGCCGACGCCCGCCACTGGTCGACCGTGCTCGCGGGCTGCACCGAGGCGACCCCGTTGCCGGGCGGCGAGGCCCCCGACGTAGACCAGACCGGCAGCGGCACGGTGACCGTGGACGCGGACGCCGAGCTCGTCGCGGCCCTGCACCGCGCGACCCGCAGGCACCGCGTCACGGCGGGTGCGTTCGTGCACGCCGCGTGGGGCATGGTGCTGGGCCACCACGCGGGCCGCGACGACGTGCTGTTCGGCTCGACGGTCTCGGGCCGTTCGGCGCCGGAGATCCAGGACGTCGTGGGCATGGTCATGAACACGCTGCCGGTGCGGGTCACCGTGGACCGCACCGCACCGGCGGGTCGCTGGCTGCGCGGGCTGCACGACCAGCTCGTGGACCTGCGCGAGCACGAGCACTGCGCGATGACCGACGTGCGCAAGCAGGCGCCGTTCACCGACAGCGCCCGGCGGCTGTTCGACACGATCGTCGTGTTCCACAACGAGCGCTACGGCGCGCAGGACCTGCCCGTCGGGGTCGCCCCGATCAACTCGCCGGAGGCGCTCGACACCGGTTATCCGCTGGTGCTGGACGCGATCCTGCGCGACGGCCTGCAACTGCAGCTGAACTACCAGCGCGACAGCTACCGCCCGGAGACCGCGCGGCGGCTGGCGCAGGACTGCCTGACCGTCCTGCGTGGGCTGACGGCCGACGACGATCCGGTGACCGGCACGGTGCTGGCCCGGCTCGCACCCGCTGCCCCGCGTGCCGCGGTCGCGGTGTCGCCGGTCGCGGTTCCGTCCGGGTTCGAGCCGCCGCGCACCAGTCGCGAGCAGACCCTCGCCGACATCTGGGCCGAGGTGCTGGGCGTGGCCAAGGTCGGCGTGCACGACAACCTGTTCGAGCTCGGCGGTGACTCGGTGCTGGCCATCCAGATCGTCGCGCGGGCCCGGCAGGTGGGCATTCCGATCAGCGCCCGCCGCATGTTCGACCACCCGACCATCGCCGGCCTCGGCGTCGACGACCTCGACACGGCCGCCGCGGTCGCGGTGCACGCCGAGCAGGGACCGGTCACCGGGCCGGTCGCGCTGACGCCGGTGCAGCGGTGGTTCACCGAACTGGACTGGCCGCACGACCACTACAACCAGAGCGCGTTGCTGGCGGCCGAGGAGCGGCTGGACGCCGACGTGCTGGCCAAGGCCCTGACCGCCCTGGTGCGCCACCACGACGCGCTGCGGCTGCGGCTGGTGGACGACGGCGGGACCTGGCACCAGTGGCTGTCCGATGTGGACGGTTCGGTGCCGGTCACGGTCGTCGAGGACGAGTTCGAGGCGGCGGCGACCGAGGCGCACCGCGGGATGAGCCTCACGGACGGGCCGCTGCTGCGGGCCGTGGTGTGCGGTGACCGCGTTCTCCTTGCGGCACACCACGTGGCGGTCGACACGGTGTCGTGGGGCATCCTGATCGACGACCTCAGCACCGCCTACCAGCAGGTGCGCGCCGGCCGGCCCGTCACGCTGCCCGCCAAGACGACGTCCGTGCAGCACTGGGCGTCCCGGCTGACCGCCTACGCGACCAGTGACGACTTCGCGGGTGAGGCCGCCTACTGGCGGTCACTGGACTTCTCCGCCGCGGCGGCGCTGCCGGTCGACCAGGACGGCGGCGCGCACACCGAAGGCTCCACCGTGGAGCTCACCACCACGCTGCCCGCGGACGTCGTGCTCGATGCGCCCGCGTCGGTGGAGAGCCTGCTGCTGACCGCGGTGGGTCGCACGCTGGCCGGGTGGACCGGCGAGTCCACTGTGGTCGTCGACGTGGAGCGGCACGGGCGCGAGCCGCTGTTCGCCGACGTGGACCTGTCCCGCACGGTCGGCTGGTTCACCGCCGTGCAACCGGTGCTGATGACCCTGGGCGACGACCCGACCGCCGACCTCACGACCGTGGGCGAGCAGCTCAGCGGCGTGCCGGACCACGGCATCGGTCACGGTCTCGCGACCGGAACGCAAGCCGCGCAGCTCGTGCTGAACTACCACGGCCGGGGATCCGGTGGCGGACAAGGCTTCCTGCGCCCCGTCGCCGGTCCGGTCGGGGTGGCGCGGGCACCCGAAGGCGTGCGGCCGTACCTTCTCGAGGTCGACGCCGCGATCGCCGCGGGCACGTTGCACGTGACGTGGAAGTACTCCACCGCACGCCACGACGAGGCCACGGTGCGCAAGCTGGCCGACGCCATGGTCGAAGAGCTGGCGCTGCTTGCCGGCAGTGGAAAACCGGCGGCGGATCCGGTGGTGCGCCGGGTGTTCCCGGCCGCCCCGGTGCTGATGGTGCCGGCTGCCCGGCGAGGCATTCCCGGCATGAGCGTTGCCGTGGTGTCCGACGGTGAGCTGGTGCGGGAGTTCGCCCACGGCGAGGGCATCACGCCGGACACGGTGTTCCAGGCCGGTTCGGCCAGCAAGCAGGTCGCCGCGCTCACCGTGCTCCGCTTGGTGGACGCGGGCGTCCTGGACCTCGACGCCCCGGCCGACGAGTACCTGCGCGACTGGCGGATCGGCGTCCCGGTGACGTTGCGGCAACTGCTGACCCACACCGGTGGGCTGACCTTCCACGACTATTCGGGTTACCGGCGTGACGCCGACCTGCCGCCGTTGCGGGAGATCCTCACCGGCTCGCCGCGGGTCGGCACCCCGGCCGTGCGCAGTGAGCTCACCCCGGGCGCCGAGTACCGCTACTCGGGCAGCCACTACACGGTGCTGCAACAGCTGATCGGCGATGTGACCGGACTGTCCTATGCGGACGCGGCACGAGAGCTGGTGTTCGAGCCGCTCGGCCTGCGCGCCAGTGACTATGCGCCGGGGCCGCGCGCCGCGACCGGCCACCGGTCCACCGGCGTCGCCTACCCCGGCGGCTGGCGGGTCATCCCCGAGCACGCCGCGGCGGGGTTGTGGACGACGGCTTCGGACCTGGCGCGGATCACCCTCGAGATGCACCGCGCGGCGCACGGCAGGTCGTCGCTGCTGACGCCCGCGCTGGGTGAGCAGATCCGGACGCCGGGCATGACGACCGGATATGGCTTGGGCCTGTTCGTGTTCCGCCTCGGCGGGCAGACGCGCATCGGGCACGGCGGCGAGACACCCGGGTACAAGGCCCTCGCTACATTCGACTGGGAATCGGAGAACGGCATGGTGATCATGACCAACAGCGACGCCGGGCGCGAGTTCCTGCGCGAGGTGCACGCCGAGATGGGCGCGACAGACCTGGAGATCATCCATGACTAGCGTGCTGCGGGACCGCGTCGTGCGGCTCTACCTGATCGGCCAGTCCCTGTCGTCGCTGGGCGACTCGGCCTTGTGGCTGGCGCTGGCGATCTGGGTGAAGACGCTGACCGGCAGCTCGGCCAGCGCCGGCCTGGTGATGTTCTTCTTCTCCGCCGCCGCGCTGGCGGGCCCGGTGCTGGGCGCGGTCGTCGACCGCGTCCGCCGGGCCCGGCTGCTGGTCATCGCGAACGTGCTCGGCGCGGCCGTCGTGCTGCCGCTGTTGTTCGTGCACGACGCGAGCCAGGTGTGGCTCGTGTACGTGGCGATGTTCGCCTACGGCCTGGTGAACAAGCTGATCGGCTCGGCCCAGTCGGCGTTGATCGCCGACCTGCTGCCCGCCGACCGGCTGGCCGAGGTCAACGGCCTGCTGCGGTCCACGCGAGAGGCTTTGCGGATCGCGGCACCGTTGATGGGGGCCGGGCTCTTCGTCTGGCTGGGCGCGCCGGCCGTGATCGCCTTGGACGCGCTGACGTTCCTGACCGCCGTGGTGTTCTTGCTGCGCATGGGGGTGCGGGAGGAGCGGCCGACGCCGAGCGGGCACTCGTTCGGGGCCGAGATCGCGCAGGGTGCCCGGTTCGTGCTCGGGCACCGGATGCTGCGGTGGCTGGTGCTGGGCTTCGGCGTGGCTGCTTTCGCCTACGGCTACACGGAATCCGGCATCTTCTCGGCGGTGGGCGACGGACTGCACCTGGGTCCGGCGTTCGTCGGCATCACCGGCACCGTGCAGGGCGCGGCGGCGGTGCTGGTCGGGCCGTTCGCGGGCAAGCTGAACCAGCGGCTCGGCGAGCTGCGGCTGGTCCGCCTCGGGCTGGGTGGGTACGCGGTCAGCCTGCTGCTCCTGACCGTGCCGTCGCTGCCGGTGGTGCTCGCCGCGATGGCGGTGGCCGGGGTGAGCCTGCCGCTGGCCGGCGTGGGACTGCTGACGTGCGTGCAGGTGTCGACGCCCAAACGCTTGCAGGGCCGGGTCTTCTCGGCGACGGACCTGGTCGTCTCGGTGCCGTTGGCGATGTCGGTGGCGATCGGCACGGGGCTGCTGACGTTGGTCGGGTACCAGGTGTTGTTCGTGATCGGCGCGCTGGTGCTGGTCGTGGGCGCGGCCATGACGCTGGCGACGGGCGCCAACCGCTCCACCCCCGCCGAGCCGGTGCACGAGGAGCCGGTGCCCGTCTGAGAACCACCACCCCACCGGAAAGCGGAAGGCCGGTGATCCACCACGGATCACCGGCCTTCTCGCTGGGTTGTCCACACCCGACCAGTTGTCCACAGATCCAGCAGAACCCCGTTCCCGCAGCGCAAACCCGATAGAATGGACAAGGGGGAGCCCCCAGGGAGGGTGGGCCCTGCGCGCGCAAGCAAACGAACACATGAGAAGGCCGGTGACCCCCACGGGATCACCGGCCTTCTCAGTCCGAAACCGTCACACCAGCACGGGCACCGATTCACGCAGCACGGAACCCATCACCGACAAGGCACGCGCGATGTCCGTCGCGTCCACGTCGTTGTGGGTCACCGCACGCAGCACGCCGTGGCCGAGCTCGGCGAGGCGCACGCCTTGCCGGCCGGTCGCCTCGATGAACTCCGCGTGCGTGAGCGAGCCCGTCAACCGGAAGCGGACCATGTTGGTGCGCAACCGAACCGGCTCGACTTCGACGCCCGGCAGGATGGCGAGTCCGGCGGCGAGCGTCGCCGCGTTGGCGTGGTCCTCGGCCAGCCGGTCGATCATCGTGTCCAACGCGACCAGGCCGGCCGCAGCGACGACGCCGGCCTGGCGCATCCCGCCACCGAGCATCTTGCGGATCCGCCGCACGCCGTTGATGAACTCCGCCGACCCCACCACGACCGAGCCGATCGGTGCGGCGAGACCCTTGGACAGGCAGAACTGCACCGAGTCGGCACTGGCCACCAGCACCGCCGGGTCCACGCCCAGCGCCACCGCGGCGTTGAAGATCCGCGCCCCGTCGAGGTGGAAGCGCATGCCGTGCCTGCGGGCGAACCGGGCGACGTCGGCCACCTCGGCGACGGTCAGCGGCACCCCACCGGCCCGGTTGGCGGTGTTCTCCAGCGACACCACGGCCGGGATCGCGAACTGCGGGTCCCCGTGGTCCTCCGGCAACGCCGCGAGCAGGCTGTCCTCGCGCAGCCGGCCGTGCTCGTCGGTCTCGATCGGCTCCATCGCGAGCCCGCCCACGACCGACATGCCGTGCGCTTCGTAGGCATAGATGTCGGACTCGCGACCGGCGAAGATGCTCGTGCCGCGGGGTGCGTGGGTCATGACCGCGGCGAGGTTGGCCATCGTGCCGCTGGGGACGAGGCAGCCGTCCTGCTTGCCGAGCAGGTCCGCGGACCGCTCCTCCAGCGCGCGCACGGTCGGGTCCTCGCCGTAGACGTCGTCGCCCAGCGGGGCTGCCACCATCGCGGCCGTCATGGCGGCGGTGGGCGTGGTGAACGTGTCGCTGCGCAGCTCCACGATCGAACTCGGCATGGTCGTTCCTCTCCTCATCGGCTGGCTGGCACCGCGGCCGGGGCGACCGCGATGCGGATGCGGGCGTGCGCGGCGTCGGCGCGCGCCGCGGCGGTGGCCGCGGTGGGACCCAGCGCGACCACGTAGCCGCGCCGGTCGGTGAAGCTGCCTGTGGTCTCCAGGTCCTGTCCGACCGCGGCGGTGCACACGGCCTCGAGCACGCCCGGCATTACCCTCGCTTCGTCCACACCGGATACTTCGGTGACGGTTCCCGCTCCGGGCACCAGGAAGCGGATCGACGCGTGCGTGTGCGTTCCCGGTCGCCGGTCGACGGGCATGCCCGCGGCCGCGGCGACCACCTCGGTCACGAGATCGCGCCCCAGCGCGTGCCGGACGAGCCGCGGGATGAGCCCACCCGCGAGACGCGGATTGATCTCGATCAACCAGGGTCGCCCGTGCGCCCAGCGCAACTCGACGTGTGCCGTGCCGTCGCCCAGCCCGCAGGCCGCCAGCGCCGTCTTCGCCGCCTCGGCGATCGCGTCGGGAGCCGCGGCGGGGACGTCGTGGCCGTACTCGACGAAGAACGGCGCCGGCCCGAGATGCTTCGCGGTGACGCAGACGACCTCGCCCGCGAGCACCTCCACCGAGAACTCGGGTCCAACGATCTCCTGCTCCACCACCACTTCCGTCGCGCCGTCGGCGAGGAGCCGCTGCGTCCACTCGCGAGCCTCGTCGGAACTCGCGCAGGCCCGCACCCCGATCGACCCGGAGCCACGCGCCGGTTTCACCACGACAGCGCCGAGCCTGGCCGCGGCGGCCGCCGCTTCGTCAGGAGTCACGCATCCGGCGAAGTCCGGACCGAGGTGCCGCAAGCGCTTGCGAGCAGCCATCTTGTCGCGGCAGACGGCGATGGCATCGGGATCGGGGCCGGGCAGGCCGAGCTCCCGAGCCGCTCGAGCGGCGGTCTCGATGAAGTACTCGCTGCTGCTGGTCACCCCGCGCACGCCAGGCAAGGCGGCACACGCAGCCACCACGGCCGCCGGATCCGCCGTGTCGGCACGGACAACGTCCAGATCGAGCTCGGCGACGTAGGGATAGTGCCGCTCCCCCTTGGTGAGCAACACCGGTCGCAATCCCAGGGAGCGAGCCGCGAGCGCAAAGTCACGGCCAGTGCCGGTGGTGTTGCTCTCCACCAGAACCAGAACGGGCGCCATCACGAGCCGCTCCCGGCAAGCTCGCGCACCGCGGCCAGTCGTTCGGCATCGGCGGCGTTCACGGCGGCGAGCCACGCGAGCGCATCGCGCGTGCGGGTGCGCCACTCCGCGGTGAGGCGGGAATGGGCGCGGTTGAAAGACTTCGGGCCAGGGCCACCACCGAAGTCGGTCGCGACCACCACGGCCGCCGGGTCGAGATCGGCGAGCACGCTGCCGACGTCGATCCCGACGAGTTCGTTCAGCCGGCGGGCGGCCGCGTCCGTCACCAGCTCCGCGCACGCCACCGAACCGCTTCCGGCGAGTTCGGTGATCAACCGGCCGACCGCGTGGTGCGCGCGACGGAACGGCACGCCCGCGCCCACCAACCGGTTCGCCAACGCCGTCGCCGTCGTGCCGCCGCGTTCGGCGTCGGCCAGCATTGCCGCGGCGTCGGGACGGGCGCCGGTGACCACCGACAAGGTGAGCCCGATGACGTCGCGCAGCTGGTGCAGGGCCGGCCACACCGGAGCGACCGTCTCGGTGGTCGCCTCGACGGAATTGCCGAACGGCACCGCGCGCGTCGTGCTTGCCGCGGCCGTCCAGGCCCCGATCAGAGCACCCGCACCACCCTTGATGTGCTCGAGCAGGAACGGGTTGCGCTTCTGGGGCATCGCCGAACTCGAGCCGACGAGGTTGTCGGGGAAGGAGATCAGGCCGAACTCAGGCGTGCTCCACAGCTGCAGGTCGGCCGCCAGCCGGGACAGGGTGAGACCGGCGTGCGCGGCCGCGGCCAGCAGGCGCAGCAAGCCGTCGCGGGCGGCGACCGCGTGCGCCGCGTGTTCCACCGGCAGGTCGAAGCCGAGCAATCGCGCGGTCCGCGCCGGGTCCAGGGCCACGTCGGTGCCCGCCCCCGCGGCCGCGCCGAGCGGGCAGCGCCGGATTTGTTGCGCCGCTTGCCACAGCCCGAGCACGTCCTGGTCGAGCGCCTCGGCCACGCCCAGCAGGTACCAGCCGTAGCTGACCGGCACCGCGGGCTGGTACTGGCTGAACGCGGGCATCACCGTCGCGCGATGGCGCCGGGCGGATGCGAGCAGCGTCGCCTGCAACCGCAGCAGGCCGCTCAGCAACTCCCCCGCCGCCACGCGGGCCCGCAGTTGGTGCACGGTGGCCTTGAGGTCGTTGCGGGAGCGCCCGGTCTGCAGCACCCCGCCGACGTCCGGGCCGAGCACCGAGCCGAGGTGCTCCTCGTACAACAGGTACGCCCCGCGCGCCGCGTGACGCCCACGCAGCGGCGCGAACCCGTTGGCCCGCAACCGATCGATCTCGGCGAGCAGAGCGGCGGCCGCCGATCGGGCAACCAGTCCGCGCTCGGCGAGCATCAGCAGGTGGGCCTGGTCGATCGTGCTCACCCACGGCAACTCGGCGTCGATGCCCGCGTCGGCGGTCGCACCGAACACGATCGCCGCCGCACGCGCGCCGAGCCCGGTGCTCACCCGGCCGGTGTCCACCGACACGACAGCAGTCATCAGCCGACTCCGGCCAGCTCGCCCGCCACCTCGGCCAAAGTCCTTCTCCCCCAAGCCATCCGGCTCCAGCCGGCGTCAACCACGCCCGGGTCGGACACCGTCACCGGCGCTGAGGCACCGGCCGACCATCCGCCCGCGGCGAGCCAGTCGTCGTCGTAAACGGTGTCGAGGTAGCGGTATCCCTCGTCGGGCAGGGTCACCACGGTGAGGGCGTCCGGGTTGCGCCGGGCCCACCACGCGGCGGCCAGGTACGCGGCGCCGCTCGTCGGCCCCATGAACAAGGCATGCTCGCGGTGCAGCTCGCGGGTCGCGGCGTAGGCCTCGCCCGCACCCAGCCAGTGGACCTCGTCGAACTGGGTGTGGTCCAGGTTCGCGGGCACCAGGCTGTTGCCGAGTCCGCGCAGCATGCGGTGCCCATCCGGTTGTCCGAAGAGGACACTGCGCTGGGTGTCCACCCCGATCGCGGTCAGGTCGGGCGACGCCGTGCGCAACGCCGATGCGGTGCCACACATCGAGCCGCCCGAACCGACCGGCCCCACGAGGCAGTCGATCTGGCCCAGCTGCGTGGAAAGCAACTCGGCGACCAGCGCGTACGACTCCGGGTTGGCCGGGTTCGAGTACTGCTCGGGGCAGAACGCCGACGGCAACCCGGCCATCACCTCGGCGACGCGGGCCAGCCGGGTGGCCTGATAACCGCCGCCGGGCGCGCGCTGGTGCACGATGTCGACCACGGCGCCGAGGTCCTCGAGCCGGCGCCGCAGCGGCGCGTCGATCACCGGGTCGCTGACCAGCACCAGCGGGCGCCGCGTGATCGCGCACTCCATCGCCAGCGCCAGCCCGAACGTGCCCGACGTGGTCTCCACGACGGTGGTGTCCGCCTCGAGCAACCCGTCGCGGGCGGCGCTGCGCATGATGTGGCGCGCGGGCACCATCTTCATCAACCGGTAGGCCAGGCCGTAGAGGTTGGTCCCCAGCCGCACCACGGTGGGGATCCGGTACGCCTCGACCACGTCGCCGAAGGCCGGCACGGGCTCAGCCACCCGTTCGCAGGCTCAGCGGACGCATGTCCGTCCACACGGATTCGATGTGGGCCAGGCACTCCTCGCGTCCGCCCACCACGCCCTCGGCGCGCCAGCCCGGCGGGAGCTCGCGTCCCCCCGGCCAGATCGAGTACTGCTCCTCGTCGTTCACCACGACCCTGAACTGGCTTTCGGGCACGGTCGCCACCTTTCTGCTCTCCCGCACGGATCACGGGTGAGCATCCGGCGACCGCTTACCGCGCGGCTATTCCGCGGCTATCACCCGGCGCGCGATCGGAATTCGATCGAGCTCGGATGCCGGATCGATAGGACCGAGGAGTTGCGTGGAACCACATCCCGCGGACCGCGCCGAGGCGAACCCCTGCCACCGGCCGCCGCGCCCCGAGCACCCGAGGCAGGTCGAGCGCCCCATGAGCGAGCTTGCGAGCGAACCACCGAACACCGCGCCTTCGCGCACGCGGACGCCGAGCTTGCGAGGTGCCGCATGAGCATTCCCGCCGAACGATCAGTGCGTGCGGCCGAGTGGCCGCTCGGTACCCGTCCCGAAGGCGAGCTGCGCGTCGACGGCGCGCGGATGCTGCGCCGCCTGGCCGAGATCTCCCGGATCGGCGCGCGCCCCGGCCACGGCATCACGCGGCTCGGGCTCACCCCCGAGGAGACCGAAGCGCGGGCCTACCTGGCCGGCGAGTGCCACCGCGACGGCCTCGTCGCGCGCACCGACCAGGCCGGCAACCTCGTCGTGCGGCGCGCGAGGCGCCGCGACAAGCCCGCGCTGCTGCTCGGCTCGCACATCGACACCGTCGCCGACGGCGGCCGGCTCGACGGCACCTACGGCGTGATGGCGGCCTGCGAGGTGCTGCGCGTGCTGGCCGAGCACGACGTCGAACTGGACGTCGAGCCGGTGGTCGTCGCGTTCACCAACGAGGAAGGCGCGTTCTTCCCCTACCCGTTCTTCGGTTCGCTCGGCCTCGTCGGCCAGGTCGACACCGACCACGCGAAGCGGATGAGCGCCCACGGCGTCGCCCTGCCGGACGCGTTGCGGGCCGCGGGCGGCGACCTGGACACCATCGCCGAAGCGGCCTGGGCCCCCGGGTCGGTCGCGGGCTACCTGGAACTGCACATCGAGCAGGGGCCCGTGCTGGAGGAGGCGAGCCTGCCGATCGGCGTCGTGCAGGCCATCACTGGGCGCACGGTGCTCGACATCACCGTGTGCGGCGGCCAGGACCACGCCGGCACGACGCCGATGCGGATGCGCCGCGACGCGCTCGCCGTGGCCTCGCGGGCCGTGCTCGCGGTCGAACGCCTGGCCCGCTCGCGCGACCTGTGCCGGGTGGCGACGGTCGGCAAGCTCGACGTGGAACCCAACACCACCAACGTGATCCCCGGCCTCGTCCGGCTCACCGCGGAGCTGCGCGACGGGCGGGCCGAGCGGCTGCGCACCGCCGAGCAGGCGATCACCACCGAGCTCGCCCAGTTGGCGAGCGCGACCGACACCACCATCGACGTGCGGCTCGACCCGGTCACCCAGCCGGTGGCCACCGACCACGCGCTCAGCCGGGCCATCGCCGACGCCGCCGACGAACTCGGCTTGCGCCATCTCGGCATGGACAGTGGCGCCGGGCACGACGCGCAGATCGTGGCGGCCATCGCGCCGATCGGGATGATCTTCGTGCCCAGCCGGAACGGGATCAGCCACGCACCCCAGGAGGAGACCGACGACCTGCACCTGGTCGCCGGCGCGGACACCCTGCTGCGCACCGTGCTCGGGGCGGGCCGGCCATGACCAGCGAGGAGAGCACGATGAGCGAGCGCCGGATAGCGGTCTTCTGCGGCGCGAACCCCGGCCGCGGCACGGCTTACGTCGAGCAGGCGCGGCTGCTGGGCACCGAGATCGGCCGCCGGGGCCTCGGCCTGGTCTACGGCGGCAGCGCGGCCGGCGTGATGGGCGCGGTCGCCGACGCGGCGCTGGCCGCGGGCGCACACGTCACCGGGATCATCCCGGAGCACCTGACCCGCCACGACCCGCTCAAGACCGACGTCGACGAGGTGCACGTCGTCGACACCATGCACGAACGCAAGTCGCTGATGTACGAGCTGGCCGACGCGTTCATCGCGCTGCCCGGCGGGTTCGGCACGTTCGACGAGCTGTTCGAGACGCTGACCTGGGCGAAGCTCGGCCTGCACGCCAAGCCGGTGGTGCTGCTCGACGTGCACGGCTACTACCGCCCGCTGGGCGCGCTGCTCGACCGCAGCCTCGCCGAGGGCTTCGTCTCCGGGCGCGACCGCGGCCTGGTGCGGCTCGCCACCACCGCCGTCGAAGCCGTCGACGCATGCGCCCCCGTCCTGGCCGAACCCCTAGCCAGCTAACCCCCGCGTGCCCGGGTCGGGTGTGTCCCACGTTCCGGTCGGGTGTGTCCCCTAATGAGAGTTACGGGCCTGTCGTGGGGCAGGCTTGGTGTGGTAGCTGCTGGTGGGTGAGCACTCGTGTCCCCAGGCCTGTCG
>NZ_SNXZ01000010.1:26405-175360 GCF_004362825.1 Labedaea rhizosphaerae | reverse complement strand
AAACTCGCGCGGTGCGGGCGCCTCACCTCCTGCCCGTTTTAGCGCCCGCGAGGGCCGTCGTGGGGGTCCCCGTGTCAAACCGAACCCACCCCACAAGACCCTGAACACAACGTGGGACTCAGCCCACGCAAGTGTGGGACTCAGCCCACGCGAGCGGGGGACACACCCTGCGGGAACGGGGGACACACCCCGCGGGAATGGGGGACACACCTTGCGGGAGTGTGGGACACACCACAGTGGGGACGGAAGGGCTGGTCAGGGGCTTGAGGGAGGATTGAGGGGGTTGTGTTATCGCGCGGCGGCGGCGACGGGATTAGCCCGGGATAGCGGCGCGATATCGGCGGTTCCTAGCGTCGCTTCCAGATCGAACGCGATCTCCTGGAATCGAAGAGCTGGAGCACCCTAGATGACCGTCGTCACCGCCGTTCGCACCACCATCGCAGCGGCTCTGATCGCCCTGCCCCTGGCCGGCGCCGCCACCGCGGTCGCCGCCACGCAGGTCCCCTCGGCCACCCACGTCGCGGCCCAGTCCGTAGCAATCCAGTCCGTGCCGGTGCAGCCCGCCGACACCCCGTGGGGCCCGGACGGTTGCGCCTGCGGCACCGGTTCCTGACCCACCGGCCTCACGGACTCCTCCGCGAGGGCAACGGTGTCCCCGGGCCGGACCGGCCCGGGCGCGGCACCTCGGGCAGTTCCCCGTCGTCGACCGTCAGGCCGAAGCGCTCGGCCACCGCTTCCAACTCGGCGCGCACCTGCGCCGCACCGTCTCCGTCGAGCATCAGCTCCCGGACGAGAACCGCCTTGCGGAGCAAGCGGATCGCCGTCCCGCCCGCGCCGAGCCGGGCGTTCATCGAACCGAGCCGGTGCAGGATCCTGGCCTCCCCCTCCAGATCCCCGGTCTCGCGCACGACATCGAGCAGCCCGGTCAGCAGGTCCCTGGCCTGCTCGATCTCGCCGCGCTTGCCCATCATCCAGCTCAGCCGGTAGCGCACCTGCACCTCGACGCGCCGCGCGCCGATGCCCTGGCACATGGCGAGGGCTTCCCGCAGTTGCGCGAGGGCCTGCTCCTCGGCTCCCCCGTCCCAGGCCAGCTGGGCCTGCAGGGCGAGCACATGGGCCTGGCCGATCGGGTCCCGGGCGGCCCGGAAGTCCTCACCCGCCTGCCGAAGCCGGTCCATGGCGGCCGCGCCGGCGCCGGCCGCGAGGTCGAGCAGCGCGAGGTTGCGCCCGGCCAGCGCCTGGCCTTCCCGGTCGCCGAGCTCGGTGAACACCGTCAGGGCCGACTCGACCAGTTCGGCGGCGCCGGGCCGCGACCGCGACAGGTGCAGCGAACCCAGCGAGCAGACCAGGGCGGCCGCACCCCGCCGGTTGCCCGCGGCCTGCGCCGCGGCCAGCGCCCGGCGGTGGGTGAGCTCCCAATCCTCGAAGTAGCAACGGGTTTCGTACAGCGCGACCAACGAGACGGCGAGGTCCCACGCCTGTTCGTGCATGCCCGCATCGGCGAGCTGCCCGACGGCGTCGCGCAGGTTGGCCCGCTCGGCGTCCAGCCAGCCGCCGGGGTCGGCCAGCACCTGGTCCACATAGGACTGTGCCGGCTTGCGGCGGGCGCCGTTGCCGTGCAGCACCGTGTAATCGCCGCCGTAGATGCGCCGGTGCGCCTCCTCGGCGAGGGCGAGCCAGCCCGCGCCGACCCGCTCCAGCGCCGCGCGCCGCTCGGCCTCCGGTTCGTTGCGCTCGGCCTGTTCGCGGGCGTAGAGGCGGATGATGTCGTGGAACTTGTAGCGCGGGCTGCCGTCGAGGTCGATGGCGACGATCTCCAGCAGTTGCACGTCGACCAGCAGCTCCAGCAGGTCGGCCGCGTCGAACGGGTCGGCGTCCAGCACCGCCGCGGCGACCCAGATCGGGAAGCTGCCCTCGGCCGGCCCCGACAACAACGCCAGCAGCTTGCGGGCGTCGGGCGGCAGGCCGTCGTAGGACAGCGCGAGGCTCGCCCGCACCATCATCTCGCCGTGCGCGAGCTCGTCGAGGCGGCGGCGCTCGTCGGCCAGCCGCTCGAGCATCCACGCCAGCGACCACCGCGGGCGGGCGGCGAGCCGGGCGGCGACGATGCGCAGCGCCAGCGGCAGACCACCGACGAGACGCACCAGCGCCTGCGCGGCCGCGGGCTCGGCGTCGACCCGTTCGGCGCCGACCACCTTGGTCAGCAGCGACAGCGACTCCTCCGGCGCGAGGACGTCCACGTCCGAGACCTGGGCGCCCGGGAGCCCGGTCAGCCGGGCCCGGCTGGTGACCAAGACCGCGCAGGTCGGGCTGCCGGGCATGAGCAGGCGCAGGTGGTTCTCCGACTGGGCGTCGTCGAGCACGACGAGGACCTTCTTGTGGGCGAGCAGGCTGCGGAACATCTCGGCGCGCTCGTCCACGCCGTCCGGCAGCGCCGAGCCGGGGATGCCCAGGGCACGCAGGAACCGGCCCAGCACGTCGGCCGGGGTCACCGGCTCGGTGCGGGTGCCGCCGAGGTCGGCGTAGAGCTGGCCGTCCGGGAAGTGCGCCTCGCGCAGGCGGTGCGCGAGGTGCACCGCGAACACGCTCTTGCCCGCGCCCGGCTTGCCGACCAGCACGAGGACGCGCACCGCGCGCTGGTCCGGGCGCGCCTGCGCGGAGAGCATCCGCTCGGCCCGGTCGAGCAGGTCGGCGTGCCCGGTGAAGTCGCCGATGTCACCCGGCAGCTGGTAGGGACCGATCTCGGGTTCGGGCAGCCGCGGCGGGCTCTGCGCGGACTCGGTGCCCAGGTGCAGCCGCGAGTCCCCGGCGAGGATCGCCGACTCCAAGGCCCGCAGCTCGTCGCCCGGTTCGAGGCCGAGCTGGTCGATCAGCAGCTCTCGGCCCGACCGGTAGACCTCCAGCGCCTCGGCCTGCCGCCCGGAGCGGTAGAGCGCGAGCATCAGCTGACCGCGCAGCCGTTCGCGCAGCGGGTGCTGGTCGACCAGGGCGCCGACCTCGGTGATCACCTGGTGGTGCCGGCCCCGGCGCAGTTGCAGGTCCACGTGCGCCTCGATCGCGTTCAGCCGCTTCTCGTCGAGCTGGCTGGCCCTGGTCTGCAGGGTCCGGCTGGTCGTGCCGCTGAGCGCGGGCCCGCGCCAGAGCGCGAGGGCCCGCTGCAGGGCGAGCGCGGCGGCGTCGAGCTCACCGGCCGCGCTCAGGGTGTCGGCCTCGTCGACCAGCGCCGTGAACACGGCGACGTCGAGCTGGCCCTCGGCCAGGCGCAGCAGGTATCCCGGCGACTGGGTGACGATGGCCGGGCCACCGTCCGGGCCTAGCCCGGCCAGGGTGGTGCGCAGGCCGGACACGCAGATCTGCACCTGGGTGCGCGCGGTGACCGGCGGGTTGTCGTACCAGATCGCGTCGATGAGCTGGTCGATGCCGACGACGCGGTTCGCGGCCAGCAACAAGGTGGCGAGCACGGTCTGCTGACGGCCCGGCGGCACGACCCGGGGCCCGGCGGGTCCCGCGGCGACCTCGAGCGGGCCGAGCAGGCGGTAGGCAGGCTCCGCGGGCACGCTCGCCCCGGTCATGACACCCGCGCACCGGCTGACAAGGCGCTCCTCCTGAAATTCCGCGACGAAAACGGTCCACATTGATCTTCACGGCGAAATCGGCGGACGAAAACCGCCAAACAGAGGACAAACGCGCGGGCCCATGGTGGCTGATAGTCGAGCGATAACAAAGAGTAAAGGCTGCGTGTGAGGCTGCTGGCAAACACCGGCAGGGGAGGAAACCGCGAATGAGCGCTGGTGGTTACGGTTCCCGGGACCCGGCCGCCGGGCGCGCCGCGGCTGGTCTGGACCAGGTGCGGCTGAGCTACCACTTGCTCCAGGTGGGTGACGCGGATGGCTACGCGTCGTTGTTCGAGGGGAACGCCGTGCTCCGCGCGCCGGGCACCGGCTCCATCGTCGGACGAGCGGCGATCGAGCGGGCCGCGACCGCGGGTGGCGTACAAATACCGCACCACCTGTTCGCGACCGACCGGCACGTGACGGTGACGGGACGACACCTCGCCCGGCCCGGCACCGACATCGGCTTCGCCGAGATCTTCACGATTTCCGAACAGGGACTTCTGGTCACGAAAACGACGTACTTCTACACCAGCCCGTATCACACCGGCTGACCCGGAAAACACCGGACATCGGCTGGACCACGAAGGTTCGGGACCGCCCGTATTCGACCCTAGTGCTGCGCGAGGAACCGCTCGATCGACGTGGCGAGCGCGACCGGGGTCTCGTCCATGGCGTAGTGGCCCGCGTCCGCGAACACTTCCAGGTCGAGGTTCGGGTAGTGCTCGACGAACGTGGCGCGCATCGTCTGCTCCCCCAGCGCGGGGTCGTGCGCGCCGACGATCACCTTGACCGGCACCTCGTTGCCGGCGATCTCCGTGTGGAAGTCGGTCTTCGCCCACGCGGTCAGGTATTCGCCGAAGGCCTGCTGGTCGGAGTTCTCCAATGAGTGCCGCACCATGGCGTCCAGCCAGACGCCGGTCAGCCGGTTGCCGGTTGTGAGGTCGATGATCGCGCGCCGGTTGCCGGGCTCGGCCGCCGCGCCGGCGAACAGGCCCCAGCCCTCGTCGTCGAAGGGCACGCCGGTGGCGGGCACCGGGGACACGCCGACGAGGCTGCGCACGCGGTGCGGCGCGTCGGCGAGCACCCGCTGCATCACGCTGCCGCCCATCGAGTGGCCCAGCACCGAGAACCGGTCGAACCCCAGCTCGTCGGCCAGCCGGATGGCGTCAGCGGCGGCCTCGGCGAGGGAGTGCTCGCCGGGCTCGGCCTTGCGCGCGCCGTAACCGCGGTAGTCGGGGAACACGTAGGAGAAGGCGGACTGGTCCAGGTGCGGCCACAGCGGCGCCCACGCCGCCCCGGAACCGAACCACCCGTGCAACGCGATCACCGCGTGCGGACCGCTGCCGATCCGGTGTGCCGAGCCAACCGGGGCCACGCTGCCTCCTGATGCCTTGTGCGTGACCGAATCGTGGAGCCCGGCCCGCTGCCGTGTCAACGCCGGTCACACGTCGGGGGCTGGTTGCTCGTCCGGGCACGTTGTAGCGCAGCCGTGACACATCGATGACGGTGCGCGGAACTCGCCCGGCCACGGTGGTCGCATGGTCATCGCGTCACCGCACGCCCGGGCAGACGTGCACCTGGACGCGATCGCGCACAACACGGCGCTCTTCGCCGCGGCCACGAACGCGGCGGTCATGGCCGTGGTCAAGGCCGACGGCTTCGGTCACGGGGCAGTGCCGGTGGCGCGGGCCGCGCTCGCCGCGGGCGCGAGCTGGCTGGGCGTCACGACGTGCGCCGAGGCCCTGCACCTGCGGGCGGGCGGCATCACCGCCCCGATCCTGAGCTGGCTGCACAGCCCGCTGGAGGATTACGGCGCCGCTCTGCGGTCCACTGTGGACCTTTCGGTGTCCTCACGCGAGCACTTGCGCGCGGTCGCCGTGAGCGCGGCGCGGCAAGGTATCACCGCCGAGGTGCACCTGAAGGCGGACACCGGGTTGCACCGGGGCGGCGCGCGCCCCGAGGAGTGGCGCAAGCTGGTGCGCCTGGCCCGCGACCTGGAGACCACCAGGCACGTGCGGGTGCGGGCGGTCTGGTCGCACCTGGTCAGCGCCACCGATCCGGCCGCGACCCGGCTGCAGGTCCAGCTCTTCGACGACGCGGTGGAGATCGCGCAGGACGCCGGGCTGCGACCGGAGTTGCGCCACCTGGCGAACTCCGCGGCGGCGCTGGGCGCACCGCGGACCCACTACGAACTGGTCCGCCCGGGCATCGGGCTCTACGGCGTGGAGCCGGATCCGCGGCACGCCTTCGGGTTGCGCGGCGCGATGACCTTGCGGGCCCGGCTGATCCTGGTCAAGCGCGTCCCGGCCGGCAGCGGCGTCTCCTACGACCACGACTACGTCACCGACCGCGACACCACGCTCGCGTTGGTGCCCCTGGGTTACGCGGACGGCGTGCCGTGGGCCGCGGCGCGGCACGCCGAGGTCTCGATCGGCGGCCGGCGCTACCCGGTGGCCGGCCGGATCGCGATGGACCAGTTCGTCGTCGACGCCGGCGACGACAACCCCCGGGTCGGCGACGAGGTCATCGTGTTCGGCCCCGGCGACGACGGCGAACCGACGGTGGCCGACTGGGCGTCGTGGGCGAACACCGTCCCCCACGAGGTCATCACCGGGATCGGCCCGCGGGTGGCCCGTCACCACGTCCACGCGCACACCCACCAGTCCGACGAATACGAGGAGTCATTGCGTGTCTGAGCCGAAGATCCGCCTCGCCGTGCTGTTCGGCGGGCGCAGCGGCGAGCACGAGGTGTCGTGCCAGTCGGCCGCGAGCATGCTGGTGAGCCTCGACCGGGACCGCTACGACGTGCTGCCCGTCCGGATCGGCCGAGACGGCGTGTGGGCCAGCGTCGCGGCCATGCCCGACCTGACGAGCACCGAGGAAGTCCTGTCGTGGCAACAGAACGGCTTCCCCGAGACGCGCGGCACCACGCCCGCCGCCAGCATCCTCGCCACAGCGGTGGAGCTGATGTCGTGTGACGTGGTGTTCCCGGCGTTGCACGGTCTGTGCGGGGAGGACGGCGCCGTCCAGGCGATGCTGGAGGGGTTCGAGATCCCGTACGTGGGCAACGGGATCGCCGCCAGCGCGCTGAGCGTGGACAAGGAGTACACGAAGAAGATCGCCGCCGGGGCGGGCCTCGCGGTGGCCGACGGTGTCGTGCTGCGCCGGGGCCAGGACGACCTCGCCCCGGCCGACCGCGACCGGCTGGGCCTGCCCGTGTTCGTCAAGCCCGCCCGTGAGGGCTCGAGCATCGGCGTGTCCAAAGTGGAGGACTGGGCGGAGCTGCCGCAAGCCCTCGACCGGGCGCGCAAGAGCGACGAGAAGGTGCTGGTGGAGGCGGCGGTCCCCGGCCGCGAGATCGACATCGGCGTGCTCGAACGCCCGGACGGCGCCGTGGAAGTCAGCCCGCCGATGGAGATCCTGCCGTCCACCGAGCACACGTTCTTCGACTACGAGGCCAAGTACACCGACTCCACCACCCTGTTCGACGTGCCGGCCAAGCTGGACCCGGCGAGCACGCAGGCCATCGGCCAGGACGCGCTGCACCTGTTCCGCGAACTGGGCTGCTCGGGCCTGCTGCGCGTCGACTTCTTCCTGCGCCCCGACGGCACCCGGGTCGTCAACGAGGTCAACACCTTCCCCGGCTTCACCAGCGTCTCCCAGTACCCCCGGATGTGGCAGGCCGCGGGCCTGCCCTACGGCGACCTCCTCGACGTCCTGGTCGAGACGGCACTGGCGAAGAGGTCGCCGCGACGGGAAGGGTGATCGTCGATCAGCGCCCGGTCCGGGACTGCCGAACGGTGACCTGGACGTTGTGCACGAGGGTTTTGACGCGCGGAGCCCAGTTCTTGTCCCGCGCCCCAGCCTGGACCGGGAGCCCGGCACCGTTGACGAAGGTCGTGAACTCCGCCCGCTGACCCGCGTTCAGCAACGCGTAGACCAGGCTCGCGATGCCCTGCACGACCTTGCTGATCGCCGCGGTGGGCAGCTTGCCGTCGAGCAACGTGTACAGCGTCGGCGCCGGGATCGGCAACGACGGCCCGTACGGCACGGCCGGGGCCTGCGCGATCACGGTGTCGCCCGAACCGCGATCGTGGACCGGGTCGAGCACGTACTTCCCGTGCGCGCCCTCGATCCAGCCCACGATCCCGTTGGCGAAGGCCGGCAGGTTGGTGATCGGGTTGTCCGACTTGCACACGCCGTCGTTCTGGTAGCAGATCTGGTGCACCGCGAGGTCACCGAACCCACGCGGGCCTTGCATGGTGAGCCCGTCGAGGAACGTCGGCAGGTTGGTCATCAGCCCGCCGGCGAACCCGTGGGCCGGCTTGCGCCGCGGGTCGGCGTAGAGCACACCGTCGATCTGGTCGTGCGGGATCTTGTCCTGGTGCGCGAGTTCGCCGAGCACGTTGCCCGCGACGAGGGCGCCCTGGGAGATCCCGGTGAGCAGCAGGTGCGAACCCGGGCAGGAGGCGTGGAACTCGGTCACCGCGGTCCGGAGGTTGGCCTCTCCGATCGCAGCGGACTCGTCGAGGGTGTATTCCGCCTCGTGGGTCGTCCCCGCCTCCGGCAGCGGGCGCAGTTGCGCCGGGTAGTGGATCCGCGTGGCCGCAAAGCCTTGCGGGAGTGTCTCGTTCGCGTGATTGTACCCGGCCGCGGTCGGGTCGGTGGTGCCGCCGACCTCGAACACCATGGTGTCCGCGCAGGCGGCACCGGCGGCCGAGGCGGATCCCGCCGGGAGGCCGGCGGCCACCAATGCCAACGGGAGCAGCACCAGAATCCTGGACAGTCGCGTGTTACCCAATTTCGGCCCCTGTCACCGAGAAGCGATCATGCTTGCCTGGCAAGCGAGTATGGGGTCGCTCCCCCGTTCGCGGTCGGCCGGCGGACCGGACTTCTATGTCCCTTAGGTTAGGCTGGCTTTAGTTACGCGACGAAGGGCTGTACATGACCGAGCGACCAGGGCGTCAGGACCGCACTCCCACCGTCGGGCAGGTGCTGCGGGCCGAACGGGTCACCCCGCACCTGATCCGGGTCGTGCTGGGCGGTCCCGGCCTGGCGGAGTTCACCGCCGGCCCGTACACCGACCAGTACGTCAAGCTGCTGTTCCCGCTCGACGACGCCCCCGACCAGCGGCCGAGCCGGCGCACCTACACCGTGCGCCGCTGGGATGCCGGCAACCGCGAGCTGACCATCGACGTGGTCGAACACGGCGACCGGGGACTGGCCGGGCCGTGGGCGGCGCGGGTGACGCCGGGTGAGCGCATCGCGTTCCTCGGTCCGGGCGGCGCCTACGCCCCCGATCCGGCCGTCGACTGGCACCTGCTGGCCGGGGACGAGAGCGCCCTGCCGGCCATCGCCGCCACGCTGGAGCAGCTGCCCGCGAGCGCCCGAGCCCAGGTCCTGATCGAGGTCAGCGGCCCCGACGAGGAGCAGAAGCTCGACGCACCCGGCGACGCGTCGATCACCTGGCTGCACCGCGGCGACGCCGTCGTCGGCTCGGCCCTCGTGCCCGCCGTGACCCAGCTGGACTTCCCGCCCGGCGTCCTCCAGGCCTTCGTCCACGGCGAGGCCGGTTTCGTCAAGGAGCTCCGGCGGCATCTGCTGGTCGAGCGGGGCATCCCGCGCGAGCAGGTCTCGATTTCCGGCTACTGGCGGCTCGGGCACGACGAGGACGGCTGGCAGGCGAGCAAGCGCGAGTGGAACCGCCAGGTCGAGGCGGAACAAGATTTCACCGCCACGATCCGGGGTAGCCACCCGGCATGACCGAAGGCAAGGCACGCGACCCGGAGCCGGACGACCGGGACGACCGCGAGGACGTCCACGGCGACACCCCGCAGGCCGAACGCGAGACCATCCGCGGGGAACAGGGCACGTCCAGCGGCGATCCGCACGACGACCGCGACCCACAGTCGGGCTGAAGCGATAGCGGCACCTGTGTCGGTGGCTGCCGGTAACGTCCGGGTTCGTGAACGCACGGGACCGAATTCCGCAGCTCGCCGCCCGCCTCGTGGAGCTGCGGGCCGCCTACTACCAGGGCACGCCACTCGTCGCTGACGCCGAGTACGACGCGGTCGAGGACGAGCTCCGTGGGCTGATCGAGGCGAACCCGGAGCTCGCGCCGGTGCCGAATCCGCTGGAGCAGGTCGGCGGGCCCGCGGTGCTGCACGCGCCGGTGCGGCACTCGCGTCCGATGCTGTCGCTGGAGAAGGCGACCAAGCCCGAGCAGGTCGCGGCGTTCTTCGACCGGTTCCCCGGCCAGTCGGTGGTGGTGATGCCGAAGCTGGACGGTCTCTCGCTCGCCTTGATCTACGAGCACGGCCGGCTGGTGCGGGCCGTCACGCGCGGCGACGGGACCACCGGCGAGGACGTGACCGCGATGGTGCGGGCCATGGCCGACGGGATCCCCGAACGGCTGACAGCCGACGGGCGGGCCGAGGTACGGGGCGAGGCGGTCATGCTGCGCTCCACCTTCGCCGCCTACAACACGGCGCACCCGGACAAGCCGTTGATCAACCCGCGCAACGCCGCCGCCGGCACGTTGCGGGCCAAGGACCCGGCGACCGTCGCCGGGCGGCGCCTGCGGTTCTTCGCCTTCGACCTCGCCACCGACACCGACAGCGCGGACACCGAACTGGACCGCGCACTGCACACCCTCGGCTTCACCGCCGCCGACATGCGCCACTGCGCCGACGCGGAAGCGGCGCAGCAGGCGATCACGGAGATCGAGCAGCAGCGCGGCGACCTCGACTACGACCTGGACGGCGCGGTGCTGCGGCTGGCCGACCGCGACGCGTTCGCCGCCGCGGGCACCCGGTCGAGCTCCCCGCGCGGTGCGATCGCGTTCAAGTTCGCCGCCGAGGAGAAGACCACCGTGCTGGCCGACGTGGTCTGGGACGTCGGCAAGACCGGCAAGATCGCGCCGGTGGCCTGGCTGGAGCCGGTGTTCGTCGGCGGCACCACGGTCACCCGGGCGACGCTGGCCAACCAAGAGGTGATCCGCGCCCGCGACATCAAGATCGGCGACACGGTGCTGGTGCGCCGCGCCGGGGACGTGATCCCGTTCGTGGCGGGCGTGCTGGACGCGTCGAAGCGCACCGGCCAGGAGCAGGAGATCGTGCCGCCGAGCGTGTGCCCGTCGTGCGGTCAGGCGTTGATCGAGCAAGGCAACAGCCGGGAACTGTTCTGCACCAACGTGTCCTGCCCGGCCCAGACCGTGCGGCGGTTGATCCACTGGGCCTCGCGGGCGGCGGCGGACATCGACGCCATCGGTGGCGTGTGGATCGAGCGGCTGGCCGAGGTCGGCATCCTGCAGCAGCCGTCGGACTTCTACCACCTGACCAAGGAGAAGCTGCTGGAGTTCGACCGCATCGGCGAGGTCTCGGCCACCCGCATGATCGAGTCGATCGACGCCAGCCGCCAGGTGGGCCTGCGCCGGGCCCTGATCGGCCTGGCCATCCCCCTGGCCTCCGACGGCACCGCGGCAAGGCTGTGCCGCGGTGGTTTCCGTTCGCTGGAGGAGGTCGCCGAAGCCGGCGTCGAAGGCCTGGTCGCCGTGGAGGACATCGGCCCCAAGGTGGCGGCGTCGTTGATCGAACACCTCACCCGGCTGCGCCCCGAACTCGAACGGCTGCGCGCCGCCGGCGTCTCCCTCGACGTCCGCGACGAGGACCTCCCCCCGGTCGTGGCGGCCGGCGCACCCCTGGCCGGCAAGACCGTGGTGATCACCGGCGCGATCAACGACCCCCGCACCGGCGAAAAGGTCCCGCGTCCGGTCTTCCAACGCCTGTGCGAAAAGGCCGGCGCCACCGCCGCCTCCTCGGTCTCGGCGAACACCGATTTCCTGATCACCGGCGCCGGAGTGGGCGACGCCAAACTCACCAAGGCCGCAAAACTTGGCGTGGAAGTGGTGGACCAGAACGAAATCTGGCAAAAACTGATCGACGCGCAGGTGGTTTAACGCGGAACCGGCCGCCGGGAGAATGAAGGACGAGGGCACTGGCGGCGAGGTCGCACAACGTATTTTGGACCGATCGCTCACGAGCACCGCTTTGCCCCATCCGGTGCTGCAGATCGACGACGAGGTGAACGTCTAATGCGACTGACCGTCATCTCCCATCTGACCCTCGACGGGGTCGTCCAGAGCAACGGGAAACCCGAACCGGAACTGAACGACGGCTTCGAGCAGGGCGGTTGGCAGGTGCCCTACTTCGACGACGACATGGCGGAATTGACCACGGGCTGGATCGCGGCCGCTGACGGTTTCTTGATGGGGCGACGGACCTACGAACTCTTCGTCGGGCATTGGGCGAAGATCAGCGATCCGAACGACATCCTCGCGACCAGGCTGAACGAGCAGCCGAAATACGTCGTCTCGACCAGCTTGGCGCGAGTGGACTGGAACAACTCCACGTTGCTCCAGGACGACGTTTTCGACGCCGTCGCACACCTGAAGGACCAGCCCGGCAACGAACTCCAGGTCCACGGAAGCGGGAGCCTCGTCCAGACCCTGATGGAGCGGGAGCTCATCGACGAGTACCGGCTGCTGATCCACCCGGTCGTCCTGGGCAACGGCCGACGACTCTTCGCCGAAGGCACCACCCCGACCGCGCTCGAACTCGTCGACACCAAGACCACGAGCCGTGGCGTGGCCGTGCACACCTACCGGCCGTCGGGCAGGCCGCGGTACGGCGCGGTCGCCCTCGAGCAAGAGGGGGACGTCGTGAAGGAGGCCGGCAACCGGCCTACTTCGTGACGCGGACCGGTTCGTGGGTTTGCTGGGTGCGTAGGGCAAGCTGGCCGGCGTGGTGAACTCGTTGACGTTGGTGGAGCAGGTCCGCGGGGACGTAGACGAAGGCACCGTTGGCCGGTCGAGGCGCGAATACCTGGACTTCATTGTCGACGGCGAGTCCCTCAGGGACCGACTCGCCGCCGTCCTTGAAGACGCCCCTACCCTTGTCGACTGTGTGCCGGTTCTCGTGCTGAACTGGCCGATCGGGTTTCCCGCGGCAGATTACGGGCCGTTGATCGGCGAGCTTCCGTCGCCGCTGGACGACGGTCGCGTGCCGCTCTACGTCTGCCCGGAATGCGGGGACCTCGGGTGCGGCGGCGTGACCGCCGTGATCGAGCGCACCGAGGACACCGTGGTGTGGCGCGACTTCGGGTATCAGAACGACTACGAGCCCTTCGATCCCGGCGACATCCTGACCGGCGTCGGTCCCATCGTCTTCGACCGGCAAGCCTACGAAGACGTGCTGGCGCAGTTCAGGGACCGGTGGCAGGCTGAGGATTCCGGCTAGTTGTTGCGGTGATGATCAGGGACCGGCGACGAGGTCGGCGAGCCGGTGCCATTCCACGTCGGGGAACCGCGCCCGCGTGGTGGTCGCGTCACACGTCATGTCCGCGGTGTCCATGACGACGGCGGCCGCGGCTTGCCGGGCGAACGACGGGGCGACCGGGCGCGCGGCCACCGACAGCACCCGCAGCGCGGTTCGCGGGATTCGACGGATCTTGTGCGCGCCAAGCAATCGGGTGAACTCGACCATGGTCAAGTCCTGCGGCCCGCCGACGTCGATCACCTCCCCGTGCGTTGGTTCGTGGACCACCCGATCGACCACAGTGGACACGTCACGCACGGAGACGAAGTTGATCGGGTTGGTGCCGCGGCCGAACACCAGGGCCGGGCCGCCGCTGCCCGGCTTGCCGCCGAGCACCTCCAGCCAGGTTTCGAGGTAGGCAGCCGGCCGCAGGATGGTCCACGCCAGACCGCTCGGCCGCAAGTCCTGCTCGGCGGCGAACTTCGCGCGGTGCAACGACATCGGGTGGTCCGGGCGGGCGTCGTGGACGGACACCAGCACGAAGTGCTCCACCCCGGCCTCGACGGCGGCCCTGATGAGGTGATGGTTGCCAAGCCGGTCGACGGCGTCGGGACCGCTGCCCCGGCCGCCGGTGAAGCCGTGCACCGCGGAGATCACCGTCGAGCAACCCTGCACCGCGGCGCCGACGGCGGCCGGGTCGCCGACGTCGCCCACGCAAACCTCGACCGGCAGCCCGTCGGCATGGTTCGCGTTCCGGGTGAGCACCCGCACCGTGTGCCCGGCGCCGGCGAGCCGGCCGACCAGCTCACGGCCCAACCTGCCGGTCCCACCGGCCACGAGGATCACGCCGGTCTCGCGCTGGTGGCACCGCGCACGGCGTCGTCGACGTCGCCGCTGCTCGTCTCGACCGGTTCGAGGTAGAAGCGTGCGGTCACGGCCCGGCCGTCGCGAACGACGAACACGATGACGCCCCGCATCAGGTGCGGGCCGCCGTCACGGCGGGTGCCGCTCATCTCCCACTCCGTCCACACCGCCTCGTCGCCCACCGCGCACGCGAGCACCCGGACGGTGATGTCGGGGACCGCGGCGAAGATGGCCGACCAGTTGCGCCGCACCTGTTCGCGCCCGCGGAACCCGCGTGGCGGGTGCGCGGGGGTCTCGTTGACGTAGTCCTCGGCGAAGCAGTCCACCAGCGCTTCGAGGTCATGGGCGTTGGTCGCCGTCACCAGCCGTTCGACGAAGCCCGGCATGTCCGCCATGGCTCACCTGCTTCAATTTGGCTACACTTGCGTGGATTCAATACACAACTGTGGATCGGAATATGCCGGAAGTCAAGCCGAAGCGTCGCTACGACGCCAGCCGCCGCCGCGAGCAGGCCGCCCGCACCCGTGCCGCCATCCTCGACGTCGCCCGGCGCCAGTTCCTCGAACACGGCTACGCCGCGACGACCGTGCCCGGGATCGCCGCCGACGCGGAGGTGTCCGCCGAGACCGTCTACAAGGCGTTCGGCGGGAAGGCCGGTCTCGTTCGCGCCTTGTGGGAACGGGGCCTCGCCGGTCGCGGACCCGTGCCCGCCCCGCAACGCGCGGACGAGCTGAGCGCCACGGCGACGGACCCGGCGGCGGTGCTGCGAGGCTGGGGCACCCTCACCACCGAGGTCGCGCCCGAAGGTGCGCCCCTGGTGTTGCTGGTCCGGGCGGCAGCGGTGACCGACCCCGAGATGGCGTCACTCCTGGCGGAGATCGACCGGCAGCGACGCACGCGCATGCGGCACAACGCCCGGCGGCTGCGCGACCGCGGGTGGTTGCGCCGCGACGTCACGCTGGCCAAAGCGACCGACATCCTGTGGACCTACAGCGCCCCCGAGCTCTACGAGCTGCTCGTGCTCAAGTCCGGCTGGCCGCTCACCCGGTACGGGGAGTTCGTCGGCGAGGCCATGATCGCCGCTTTGCTCCCCTGAGCTCCAGGCGGCGGGCACGACCACCGCGGTCCTGCCGGTACGTGATCGAGCGGCTGTCCGCAGGGCTGCCTTCGAGGGCAACCGTGGGCGCGAGCGCATTCCTACCGTGACTAGTGGATACCGCCAACCGGTTGTGGCGCAACCGCATCGTCGAAGGAGTGAGGGCCGATGGACGCCGACGTGGAGGAAGTGCTCATCCACCTGCGCGGCCGGCTGAGCAGCCCCGCCGAGTTCTTCGAGGCGGTCCACTCCGTCCACGAGGAACACAAGGAATCGGACTTCGACGACTTCCGGTCGGCGTTCCTGGCGGAGGGGTTCGACGCCGGGGAGGAACTGATCCGCTACCTCGACGACAACGGCCGCCACGAGCTGCTCGCGAAGGTCGTCGAGGAGCGGCCGGAGGACCTGACGAGTGCCTACGCCGAGCTCGACGCCGAGGTCGACGGCGCCGAAGACGGGGCCGGCGAAGCTGCGGACGACGACGCGGATGCCAGGCTCTGGCGGCAGGCGATCGAGCAGTTCGGCGCGGCCTGGGCGGACTGGGACGGCAGCGAGGCGGGCTGGGCGGAGTACCGGGACTGGTTCTACGTCGCGACCAACTCCCAGGACCCCTCGATGTACGCGGTCGCCTACGCGCGGCTGGACCCGCTGAACGCGGTCCCACTGGACGCGCGGATCGACAGCTTGCGCGAGTTCGGTTTCACGATCCGCGCGACCCCAGCTGTGGAGGCCGGAGAAGCCACGGAAACCGGGGCGTCATACGACCGGGAGACCACGTTCCCGTGGATCAGCCAGGTCGTCGACGCGTTGAGCGACCAGTGGGACGGGTCGGACGAGTCGTGGCCGGCGTTCCGGGAGTCGGTGTTGTCCGCCGTGGAGCAACAGTCCGCGGGCCGGGTCGACTTGATGGCCGCCGGGACCGCGTTCCTCGACGAGGTCGAGGGCGCCGCGGACAAACGCGCGGCCCTGGCCGGGTACGGCGTCACGATCGCCGCAGGCGAGGCCATGCCTCCCGAGGAACTCGCCGAGGCGCTGCAGCAGGTGATGGACGACGCCGACATCGACATCTCCCAGTTCAGCGAGGAAGAGGTCAAGCAGGCCCTCGAGCAGGCGCTCGCCGAGGTCAGCGCGGAAGCGAGCTGACCACCCCCGAACACACCGCCCGGAAGGAGCGCGCACGATGCCCGAACTGGTCGAGGCCCTCAAGGAAGCCCTGCGCAAGTTGCCCAAGAACACCGTCAAGGCGATGCAGGACGGATACGAAAAGACCGATCAGGTCGCCACGATCGCCTATCGCACCGTGGTCACCGGGGCGAAGTCGGCCGTGGGCAAGAAGACTGACGCAGGCGACATCCAGAAGAGCGCTTCTGAGGTGAAGAAGACGGTCAAGGAGCTGGGCCAGGGCATCAAGGAAGGGTCGAGAGACGAGGAGGGCCGTGCGCTCTTCGGAGCCGGAGCGGCCACCGAGGACGAGACCGCGGCGCTGGAAGAGCACCGCCAGGAAGCGCTGCGACGCATGGAGCAGAGCAAGGCCCACGTGGCGAACCTGGCCAAGCTGGTGGGCGAGTTCTCGGTCGGGATCAGGAAGCTGGCGCGAGAAACGGACTGGGGCGTGGTGACCTCGGACGGGGGCAAGCTCCTCGAGGACTCGAGCAAACTCGACAGCCTGCTCAAGACGTGGCAGCAGGAAGCGAACAAGGCGTTCGCCAACGTCGAGAAGGGCATCGAGACCGCGTCGGCCGGCGACATCGGCGTCCGGATCATGCAGATGGCCGACATCCAGAACTTCGAGGCGCCGCTGACCGCGCACGTGGGGCTCGTCGCCGATCACGTCGCGAAGCTGACGATGAACGCGGCCGAGAAGTCCGCCGTGGACGTGAGCTTCAAGAAGGAGTTCGGCTGGTCGGTGTTGTTCGGTTCGCTGCGCGTCGTGATCAGCGCGGCCGCGGCTCTCGGGCAGACCCAGGTGCCCGGCGTCGGCTCGGCCGGCGAAGTGATCAATTCCGGCGTGCTGCGACTCGAACGGTTCGCCAAGACCGTCCGGCGCGACAACGCCATCAAGAAGCGGCGCGCGGCGGACGGGCCCGACTGGGCCATCAAGGTGCTCAACCAGCCCGATGCGCGGCTGCGGGTCGCGCAACGGGTCTGCGCCAAGCAGGAGCAGCACGTCCTCGACTGGCTCAACTTCGCGGGCATCGCGGCGGCGTCGACGGTGCCCGGGTGGGGCATCATCAAGACCGCGGTGAGATCGGCCGTGAACATGCGGTTCGAGGCCAAGGTCAAGACGCTCGAAGTGGCGTTGAACAGGGCGCGGGCGAAGGACGAGAAACTCGGCGGGATCGCCGAGGAGATGGGCGAGGCGGCCAAGGAATTGGCGGTCGAATTCCGGGTGGAAGCCGAAGAGGAGGCGAAGAAAGAGCTCGAGAATGCCGCCGAGCAAATCGCCGAAGCGGTGGCCGAACCGGGCGGCCGCGAACGCTTCATCAGGGAGATCAGCGAAGTGTTCGCCCAGCTCGACGCGGAAGACGCGATCCACGCCGTCACCGGGTTCGCCGAAAGCTTCGGCGTGTCCGTTGCCGGCCTGCTGATCACCAAGCTCGGCGCCTACCTGCTGGGGAAGGCCCAGGTCCTCGAACCCGCGCAGATGGTGACCGGCGACGACTTCGAGTTCTGGATCGCCTCGTTCGACGAAGGCATGGCCGACATCGCCGAAGCCGGCAGCGAGGACGGCTTCTGACCACTGCTCCACTTGACGCACCCGCGCCCTCGGTCGCGCTTCAGCGAACAACCCGCCGACTGTGCACCCATGGTGATCTTTGGCGGTCACCGCGCACGGAGGGCACAGCTACGTGCGCCATTCGTGTGACACGTCCTGGGTTCTTGTTGACCCCCCGTGCCCAAAACAAAGGGAAGTCAGGTACGCCCTATATAGGAAGCACCAACCATTTTCGCACTCGGCCGTCGGCCATTCGGTGGGCGCTCGGGTGGGGTATTGCCAGGTTCGCGAGGTGGCCGGAAGACTGCCGTTCCGCCGGATTGCCGTGCGAACCCGGGAGACATTCATGCGTATCGTGATGGCCGCCGTGACGCAGGCCGACACGTCCGGCCCATTGCCGCCGGCGTGGTACTTCGACGCACCGCGCCGGCCGAGATGAAATCGCTGCTCGTCGTCGGTACGGGCGATCGCCGGTACCGCGAATACCTGCTGCGTTCGATCGGGTCGCACTACCGCGTGCATTTGCTCGTCGGTCACGAACCGACGTGGGAACGGGAGTTCGTCGCCGGCTGGTCGGTGCTCGACATGAGCGACACCATCGACGCGTCGGCGATGCTCGCCGCCGCGCCGAAGACCGTGGACGGCGTCCTGACCTGGGACGAGGCGCGGGTGTTGCAGGCCGCGAAGCTGGCCGACGCGCTGGGCGTGCCGGGTGACGTGGACGCCGTGATGCGCTGCCGGGACAAGCACCTGACCCGCAAGGCACTGGCCGACGCGGGCGTCGGGCCGGTCCGATCGGTGCTCGTGTCGGGCGTCGAGGAGGCGCTGGCCGCGGCCGAGCGCATCGGCTACCCGGTGGTACTGAAGCCGAGGGCCATGGCCGCGTCGCTGGGCGTGGTGCGGGTGGACACGCCCGCGGAGCTGACCGCGCGGTTCGCCTTCGCACGCGACACGACCGTGCCGGGCGCGTGGCACTACGACGTGTCCGTGCTGGTCGAGGAACTGCTGACGGGCGAGGAGATCAGCGTCGACTCCGTGGTGCACCACGGAGAGGTGCATCCGATGTTCCTGGCGCGCAAGCAGGTCGGGTACCCGCCGTACTTCGAGGAGATCGGTCACACGGTCTCGGCGACGGATCCGCTGCTGAACGACCCGGCGCTGCTGGCGGCGTTGCGTGAGACGCACACGGCGCTCGGCTTCACCGACGGCGCGACGCACGCGGAGTTCAAGCTGACGCCGTCCGGCCCCCGGCTGGTCGAGGTCAACGGAAGGCTCGGCGGCGGCATGATCCCGTACCTGGGCATGCGGGTCACCGGCATCGACCCCGGCCTGGCCATCGCGGCCGTGGCGTGCGGCGATGCGCCGTCGCTGACACCGTCGGAGTCGAAGGCGGGCGCGGTGCGGTTCTTCTACCCGTCCGAAGAGGACACCGTCGTCGGCTCGGTCACCGCGCAGCTCCCGCCGGAAATCGACCTGTTCCTGCCCCTCGCGGGCGATGGCGAGGTGATGTCGCCACCACCCAAGGGAACGGCGTTCGGCCGCATCGCCCTCGCCACGGCCCTCGCCACGACGGTCGAGGAATGCATGCGCGCGTTGGACACAGTCGAGGCGAGCCTCGCCGTGGCACCCGGCACCGTTCGCCAACCGCTTTGACCTGCGGGTGACCCGAAGCGGTCAGGACTCGCCGGCGGACCCCGGCGAGTCCACCGCCAGCGTCGCCGGTGAGTTCGCGTCCGGCACGAGCACGCGGGGCGTTCCGGAGCCGTCCGCCGGGACCTGCCAGACGTCGGCGTGGTCGCGGTCGCGCGGCAGGGCGTAGGCGACGGTGTTCTCGTCGAGCCACGCGGCCTGGTCGTCGACGTCGCGGGTCTCGGCCAGCGGCGTCACCCGGCTGCTGGCGAGGTCGAGCACGGACAGCCGCCAGCCGTGGGCCGGGTCGCCGTCGCGCGCCGACTTGAACGCGACGCGTGTCTCGTCCGGGGACAGCGAAGGGCATTCGACGTTCTCGCGCACGGTCGTCAGCCTGCGGGTGGCGAGGTCGCCGCGCACGAGGTAGCGGCGGCCACCGGTGGACATCGTGGCGTAGAAGTGCCGGTCGTCGCGGCTGAACGTCACGCCCCAGAAGTTGCGGTCGGCCGCGGTGGACGGGCGACCGCCGACCGTCACCGGCCAATCCTCCAAAGTGGACACCAGTTGTCCGGTCCGGGTGTCGAGCATGCCGACCCGGGTGGAGAACCGGCCGCCGTTGTAGGAGTCCCCGGCGACGAACACCGTCCACGCCACCAGCCGCCCGGTCGGCGACACGCGCGCCCGGTTGGGCACGCCGACGAGCGGGAGCTCCCGCCGCACGGCCAGGTGCGCGTCGACGACGGCCACCTCGTACGTCGGCAGGTCGCCGTCCTGGCGAAGGCACACGCCGGTGCCTGCGGCAGCGTAGACACGCGCACACGTCAACGCCGACACCTGTGACCGGCCGCCGGTCACCGCGATCAGGTGCCCACGGCTGCCGTCCGCCGTGCTCAACGCGACCACAGCGGATCGCGGGCTCAGCGACACGGCGGTGGTGGTGACCGGCGGAGCCGGGCGCGCCGCCACGATCGCGGCACCGGCGACCACCGCCAGGGCCGCGCACCCGGCGACCGCCAAGCCAACCCTGGCGCGCTGCCTCACGAGGTCACCGCCGCCGTCCGCCGCGGCAGGAGTACCCACGTGAGCCCGAGCGCCGCGACCGAGACGACCAGCGCCGCACCGGTCGGAGCGCTCGACCCCCAGCCGGCCCACCACAGTCCGAACAGGACGGACGAGGCGAAGTACGCCACCGCCTGCACGGTCTGCACGCACGCGAGCCCGGTCGTGCGCAGGTGGTCGGGGAAGCACGGCCCCGCCAACGCCATCAGCACGCCGTCGGTCGCCGCGTAGAAACCGCCGTACAGCACCAGAACCAGGCACAACCCGGGCGTTCCGGGAGCGCCGACGGTGAGCAGCAGGTACACCGCCGCCAGCGCGGCAAAGCCCCAGCGCAGCATGACCCGCCGGCCCACCCGGTCGGCGAGCACCCCGAACGGACCGGCGAGCACCAGGTACACGACGTTGGTCCCGACCGCGAACACCGGGAACCACCCGGCCGGGATCTCGTGCTGGCGCAGCAGGATCAGGTACACGAACCCGTCGCCGATCGTGCTCAGACCGAGCGCCGCGGCCACACCGAGCAGCCTGCGCACGTCGCCGTGGCGCAGCAGGCCCGCCGCGCCGCGCACCGTGACCGGCGTGGTGACCGGGCGGTCGGCTTCCCGGTCACGGGCGAACAACACCAGTACGAGCACGCCGGCGGCGGCTATGCAGAACGCCGTCAGGAACAACGCGGAGAACCCCGTCGCCGTCGTCGTCCCCACCACCGCGAGCACGGCGAGCGCCACCAGCGGGCCGGCGAAGGCACCTGCGCTGTCCATCGCGCGGTGCACCCCGAACGCCCGGCCCAGCAACGGTTCCGGGACCGACAGGCTGATCATCGCGTCCCGAGGCGCCGTGCGCAGGCCCTTGCCCGCGCGGTCGGCCACGATGATCCCGCCGATCACGGGCGCTCCCGCCGCCACGGCGAGCCCGAGCTTCGCGACCGCCGAGATGCCGTACCCCACCGCGGCCACGGCCTTGCGCCGCCGCAGCCGGTCGGCCACGTACCCGCCGACCAGCCGCAGCAAGGCGGTCGCCCCCGTGTACAGGCCGTCCATCAGCCCGAACACCACCGGGCTCATGCCCAGCATGACCACGAAGTACAGCGGCAGCACGGCGGTGACCATCTCCGCGGAGATGTCGGTCAGCAGGCTGACGGTGCCGAGGACCACCACCGTGCCGCCCACGGCACGGATCGTGGGCCGGCGACCGGCTTGCGCCGGTGTGGACCTGCTGATCGTCGACAGGTACACGGGTCCTCCTGGTGGGAGCGCCCGGCCGGCGCCGCGACGGCGTCGGCCGGGCTGGGTGGGCCAGGCTGGATCGATGCCGGGGGTCAGCCCTGCGTGATGACGACGTCGTCGACCTCGGCCTCGAACAGGCTGGCCGTGCCCGCGTCCGTCGCCTCCACGGACAGCCGGACGGTGTGGCCCGCGAAGGACGAGAGGTCCGCCGTCGCGGTGCGCCACTGACCGGGCACCTCGGCGGCCGACCCGGTCTGGGTGAACACCGTGGTGGCCTGGCCGCCGTCGAGCACCCGGACCGAGAGGAGGTCGTCGGTTCCGGAGTTGTCGCCGTTGGCCGCGTTGTAGGACAAGGACAAGGTCAGCGTGCCCGCCGGCAACGTGATCGACGGCGAGGTCATCGACGTGCTGCCGCCGTCCACGTCGTCGGCGCCGACCGACGAACCGGCCGAGGCGCCCGTCACCAGGGCGTGGGTGCCCGACGCCGCGGCGAGTTGTTTGTCCTGGCCGCTGTAGCTGGAGTTGGTGGCCTGCGGGGTCCCTCGTTCGAACAACCCGGCCGTCGCGGTGTCCTGCCCGCTCGCGTTGCGCGTCCAGCCGGTGTCGGTCTCGAACCCGTCGGAGTAGACCGTCGTGCCGGCCCCGCCCGTCGTGGTCCACGCGTCGGTGATGGGCTGCTTGTTCGCGGCGTTGCCCAGGTATGGCAGGCCGTACATGTCCTCGAGCGTGCGCAGCACCGAGTAGTGGTTGATCTGGGTGCTGGACCGGTACCCGGTCTTCACGTTCGCGCCGACGAAGACGGTGAAGATCTGGTTCACGGAGGTGAAGTTGTCCTCGTCGAAGGTGGCGATCAGCAGGCTGTTGTGCGTTTTCGCCCATTGGGCATAGGTGTCGAGGTGGTTGCGCAGCCAGTTGTCACCGGTGCTGATGGAACAGTCGTGCATGTCGTCGCACATGTCCGGGATGACGAACGACACGGTGGGCAACTTGGTGAAATCGGTCGGGAACGTCGAATACGGCACGTTGTACGCCGACCCGCTCACCGTCGGGAAATCGGCCCACGGGGCGTGCTTGCGGACGTACCGGCCGGACGAGCAGCCGGTGTACCCGGCGCTGGGCAGGCCCTCGGAGTAGCCCTTGAAGGTCTTGCCCGCCGTGAGCAGTTGCTGGCCCAGGTTGCCCGCGCTGAGGTTCTTCGGGCACGAGTCGTCGGTGATGCCTTGCTGCCCGCCGGAGAAGAGGCTGACGTAGTTCGGCTGGCTGGGGTGGGTGACGCCGAACGAATTGGTGAACAACGTGCCCTGAGCGGCCAGCGAATTCAGGTAGGACGCGCTGGAACTGCCGTTGATCGACGTGTAATTCTTGTTCTCGAACATCGCGATCACGACGTGGTCGAACTGCGGCACGGAGACCGCGGCCGTTCGCACGGCACCGAGTGCCGGTGCCGGCTGGTCGGGCAGCGCGCTCACCGCGAACACGGCCAGGGCCGGTACGCAGAGCAGGGCCGCGACACGGGTCAGACGCATGATGCATCTCCTTGTCGGCGGGGAGCGGAAAAGAGACGAAGGGGCGTCTCCGAACGCTAGAAATGGCGGGAAAACCAGTCAATACCGCCGAACGAGGGATCACCGATATCTGAACGAGAAGCAACCATCGGGCCTGCGTGGTGAACTTTCGGCCGACCGGCGACTGAACGTCAAGTTCTGCTCTTGACGGCCAACCGACCGCTCCTTACGCTTCGTGATCGCCCGGTGACGCAGGAGCCGGAGCGACGCCGCTCGAGAGGGTGACGGCATGGATGACATGCAGGCTATCCGCAACGGCCCGTTCGCCCAGGCCCTGCGCGAGTCGATCGGCGCGAGCGGGCTGAGCCTGCACAAGATCAGCAAGCTGCTCGCCGAACGGGGCAGCACGGTGAGCCCGGCCGCGCTGAGCTACTGGCAGAACGGCACGAACCGGCCCGGGCGCCGCGAGTCGGTGCGCGCGATCGGCCACCTGGAGCGGATCCTCGGCTTACCGGACAGCACGCTGGTCCGGCTGCTGGGCGCACCGGGCCGGCGCGACACGCGGTTCGTGGTCTCCGACAGCCGAGCCCTGTGGCAGCAGCCGGTCGTGGTCGACCGGCTGACCCGCGAACTCGGCCACGACCCGAGACACAACGGCCGCGCGTTCGCCACGCTGTACAAGCACACGCTCGTGCGGGTCGGCGCGCCGGGCGAGATCAGCGACACGCACGTCCGCCACGTCGTGCGCGCCGAGGTCGACCGGGTCGACCGGTACGTCGCCATCTGCCACAGCAACGGCGCTCCCGCGCGGATCTCGGCGGCCGCACCGTGCCGCGCGGGCCGCAGCTGCCGCGACCCGCGTACCGGTTACGCGGTGGCCGAGGTGCTGCTCGACCGCGTGCTGCACCGCGGCGACACGGCCGTGCTCGAGTACTCCTGGCTGACCCCTGCCGACCCCGCGGACACCTACCACCGCGTGTGCCTGTCCCGGGCGAGCCAGGCGATGGTGCTGGAACTGGAGTTCTCCCCCGCGGTCGTCCCGGCGTCGTGCACCGCGTTCTACAGCCCGAGGCGCACCACGCCCGAGCAGTCGCTCGGTCCACTCTGGATCGGCGGCAGCGGGCGCGCCCACTTGGCGATGACCGACGCCGCGCCCGGCATGTACGGCATCCGCTGGTCGCCGGTGATCGAACTGACCGCCGCGTCCTACTGACGAGCACCCAGGGCCCGGTCAGCGAATTCGAGCAGCGCCCGCTTCGGCTTCGGCCCTCTACCAACGCGGTTCGTGCTCGACGTGGGCCTGACCAAATGACGTGCCGAGGTCGTCGAAAGCGGCGACATCTGAGCGAAAGCGTTCTCTCGTGTCCGCGCTGATGCCGATGCTGCCGCGAGGTGGCCGGGCTCGCCGCGATCGACAGGCGCGCGGCCCGGCTTTTGTCGGTGCACCGCCATACGATGCCGTTATTGCCGCAAGGAGGTGCCTGGTGCGGGACGCGGTGCAGGAGGCGGCGCGGTTCATCGTGGCGCGCAGCGAGGAGGCGCTGACGCTCGCCGACGTGGCCGACCACGTCGCGTACAGCCCGTTCCACCTCGCCCGCGCGTTCGAGCGCGAGATCGGCCTGCCTCCGGGGAAGTTCCTTGCGGCACAACGGTTCCAGGTGGCCAAGCGGTTGTTGCTCGACACCGACGACAAGATCGCGGACGTCTGCAACGCGGTCGGGTTCCACGCGCCCGGCACGTTCACCACCCGGTTCACGGCGGCGGTCGGCGTCAGCCCGCAGCGCTTCCGCCGGTTGCCGTCCGTGCTCGCCGACAACCCACCGCTTCCGGTCAGCGTGCCCGGGCCGGCTGCCGACGGCGGCACGGTCAGCGGCCGCGTGCTGCTCGGCCTGGCCGCGCTCGCCGCGGTCGGCGGTCAGCCCGCGGTCTACGTCGGGTTGTTCCCGCGCCGGGCCGCGAGCGGCATCCCGGTCAGCGGTGCGTTGCTCGGCCCGGACGCGCGGTTCACCCTCACCGGCGTGCCACCCGGCAGCTACCGGTTGATGGCCTGTGCCCTGGCCGCGGCGGAGAGCCCGCGCACGCAACTGGTCGCGCGTGCCCCGGTGGTGGGCGCGGCCGCACGACCGGTGCACGTCCGCCGCGGCCCGCTGCAGGCACCCGACCTGTGGCTGGACGTGCCGCCGCCGTGGTCGCCGCCGGTGCTGGTCGCGCTGCCCCCGCTCGCGTGCCGGACTGCGCAAGACCGGACTGCGCAAGATTGGAGATGCCCCGCGATCGGCGCGCCCGTAGGTTTGGCCGTCGGGGGTTTGGCCGTCGGCGCGGAGTCCACGTAGGAGCATCGATGTCTGGAGTTCGGGTACTGGTCGGCACCCGCAAGGGCGCGTTCGTCCTCACCGCGGACGGCGCTCGCGAGCAGTGGCGGGTCGACGGCCCGCACTTCGGGGGCTGGGAGATCTACCACGTGGCCGGCTCCCCCGCCGACCCGAACCGCTTGTACGCCTCGCAGTCCTCGTCGTGGTTCGGGCAGGTCATCCAGCGCTCCGACGACGGCGGCGCGAGCTGGCAGCAGGTCGACCACGAGTTCGCCTACGAGGGCGGCGCGGGTGAGCACCTCTGGTACGACGGCACGCCGAAACCGTGGGAGTTCACCAGGATCTGGCACCTCGAGCCGTCGCTGTCCGACCCGGACGTCGTCTACGCGGGCGCGCAGGACGCGGCGCTCTACCGCAGCGACGACGGCGGCAAGAGCTGGCTGGAGCTGACCGGGCTGCGCAACCACCCGTCGGGTCCCCAGTGGCAGCCGGGCGCGGGCGGGCTGTGCCTGCACACCATCGTGCTCGACCCCAGCAACGCCGCGCGGATGTTCGTGGCGATCTCCGCCGCGGGCGCGTTCCGCAGCGACGACGCCGGCGAGTCGTGGCTACCGATCAACCGCGGCTTGCGCTCCGACGGCATCCCGGACCCCGACGCCGAGGTGGGCCACTGCGTGCACCGGATCGCGCTGCACCCGTCCCGGCCCGACGTGCTGTTCATGCAGAAGCACTGGGACGTGATGCGCACCGACGACGCGGGCGACTCCTGGCGGGAGATCAGCGGTGACCTGCCCAGCGACTTCGGGTTCCCGATCGCGGTGCACCCGCACGAGCCGGAAACGGTCTACGTGGTGCCGATCCACAGCGACTCCGAGCACTACCCGCCGGAGGGCAAGCTGCGCGTCTACCGCAGCCGCACCGGCGGCGACGAGTGGGAGCCGCTGACCGTCGGCCTGCCGCAAAGCCACTGCTACGTCAACGTCCTGCGCGACGCGATGGCGGTCGACACCCTGGACGACGCGGGCGTGTACTTCGGCACCACCGGCGGGCAGGTGTACGCGTCGCGCGACGCCGGGGACACGTGGACGCCGATCGTCCGCGACCTGCCGCCGGTGTTGTCGGTCGAGGTGCAGACGTTGCGATGAGCACGTGTGTTCGCGTCAAGCTGCCGACCCACCTGCGCCGCCTGGCCAAGGTGGACGGCGAGGTCGAGCTGACCGTCGCCGAGCCCGCGACGCAACGCGCCGTGCTGGACGCCCTCGAGCAGCGTTTCCCCATGCTGCGCGGCACGATCAGGGACACCACCACGGGCAAGCGCCGGGCGTTCATCCGGTTCTTCGCGTGCGAGACGGACCTGTCCAACACCGCGCCGGACGACCCCCTGCCCGACCTGGTGGTGGCCGGCCGGGAGCCGTTCCTGGTGGTCGGTGCCATGGCCGGCGGCTGACCGCCGGCCAGGCGCCGCTACTTCGTGGAACCGGCGAGCACTCCCTGGACGAAGAAGCGCTGGAAGGCGAAGAACACCACCAACGGCACCAGCATCGACAGGAACGACCCCGTGGACAGCAGGTCGACGTTGCTGCCGAACTGGCGCAGCTGGGTCTGCAGCGCCACGGTGATCGGCGCCGAGTCGGCGTCGGCGAAGACCAGGGCCACCAGCAGGTCGTTCCACACCCACAGGAACTGGAAGATCGCCAGCGACGCGATCGCGGGCAGGCCGATCGGCAGCACCACCTTGCGGAACACGGTGAGCTCCCGCGCGCCGTCCATCCGGGCCGCCTCCAGCAGGTCCTGCGGGATCCCGCTGAAGAAGTTGCGGAGCAGGAAGATCGCGAACGGCAGGCCGAACGCCACGTGGAAGAGCACGACCCCGGTGATCGAGCCGAACACGCCGAGCCCGCCGTAGAGCTTCGCGATCGGGATGAGCGCGACCTGGATGGGCAGCACGAGCAGCGCGACGACGCCGATGGTCAGCCAGTCCCGGCCGGGGAACTCGATCCACGCCAGCGCATAGGCCGCCAGCGACGAGATCACCACGACCAGCACCGTGGCCGGCACGGTGATCAGCAGCGTGTTGCCGAACGACTGCAGGATCGCCGAGTTGGCCAGCAGGTCGCTGTAGTTGTGCAGGGTCAGCTGCGCGGGCGCGGTCAGCAGCGTCCACCAGCCGCTGTCGGCGTTGTCGGTCTCGCTGCGCAGGGACGAGAACAGCAAGCCCAGCACCGGCACGAGCCAGAACAACGCGACGAGGACGAGCACTACCTGGACCGTGCCGGAGCCGAACCGGCCCAGCACCCGGGACGCGAGGCCCCGGGCCGGGGAGCCGGTGACCGGGTCGGGCGGACCGCCGAGGTCGTCGGTCGTCGGGATCGTTGGGGCGGTCATCGGCGCTCCCGGCGGAATCGGCGGATGTTGAACAGCATCGCGGGCAGCACCAGCAGGAACAGGATCACGCCGATCGCGCTGCCCAGGCCTTGGTCACCGCCGCCGGCGCCGAAGGACACCTGCCACATCTGCAGCGCGAGCACGTTCGCCGAGGCCTGGGAGGCACCAGGTGCGATGACGTAGACCAGTTCGAAGATCTTCAGCACGTTGATCACGAGGGTCACGAACACGACCAGCAGCACCGGGCCGATCAACGGCACCGTGACCTTGCGGAAGACCTGCCACTCGGTGCCACCGTCCACCCTCGCCGCTTCGAGCGCGTCGCGTGGGATCGCGGCGAGACCGGCGGCGATGAACGTCATGGCGAACCCGGTCATGATCCAGATCCAGCAGGAGATGATCACCGGGGTGACCAGTCCGGGGCCGAGCCAGGTCAGGCCGCGGAAGGGCGCCGCGAAGTTCGACCCGGGCAGCTGCACGCGGTAGTCGCCCGGGGCGAGGTCGGGGAAGGAGAACGTGCCGTCCGCGCCGGTCGTCGTGGTGGCGACGACGGCGCCGTCCTTGACGGCCTGCACGGTGAGACCGGGCGCGCCCTTCTCCACCTTGTCGATGGCGTTCGGGTGGCCGTGCAGCAGTGCCACGTCGAGCCACGCGGCCCCGCGCAACGCCGTCGAGCCGCCGCCGGGGGTGATGGCACCGCTCGCGCCGGGCGGCAGCGCCGTGGCCTGCATGCCGACCAGCGGCAAGTTCACCACGTCGCCGGGCCGGTACGTCTTGGCCGTGAGGTAGTCGCCGTCGCCGACCACGGTGCCCTGACCGTCACGCAGCCGCACACCCGGGTAGTGCGACGGCGCCGCGAACGCGTCGTGCACGGTGACCGCCGCGGCGTTCGCGACGCCGAGCTCCGGGTCCTCCTGGTAGACCAGCCGGAAGATCACACCGGAGGCGAACAGCGAGATCGCCATCGGCATGAACAGCACCATCCGGAAGGCCACCGCCCAGCGGATCCGCTCGGTCAGCACCGCGAACAGGAGGCCGAAGACCGTCACCACGGTGGGCGCCACGAGCACCCAGATGAGGTTGTTCTTCAGCGCGGTGCGGGTACTGGGGTCGGTGAACGCCTCACCGTAGTTGTTCAGGCCGACGAAGCGGTTGCCGTCGCTGTCGAACATGCTGCGGACGACCGAGTAGACGACCGGGTAGACCAGGTAGACCCCGAGCAGCACCAGCGCGGGCAGCAGGAACAGCAGGGCGAGCCACCCGGGGGTTCGCTTGCGCCGTGACGACTTCGCTGCCTGGGGACCCCGGGCCGCCGCGAGGTCGTCGCGGCGGTCCGGGGTGGCCTCGGTGGTCCCGGCGGGGCCAACGGTCACGACTTGTAGGCCTTCGCCGCGTCGGCTTCCAGGCGCTTCATCGCACCGTCGATGTCCTTCGGGTTCGCGAGGAAGTCCTGCAGGTCCTTCCACTCACCCTGGCCCTTGGTGGCGCCGAACTGGGTGGGGGCCTGGTCGGACATGTCGAACCGGAAGTTGTCACCGGCGTCGATGAGCTGCTTGGCCAGGTTCTTCGTGGTCTCGTCCGGGTAGTCCGTGGCGGGCACGTTCTTGTTCGGCGAGAGGAAACCGCCCTGCTTGGCCCAGATGCTCGCCGCCTCCGGGGAGGCGATGAACTTCATCAGCGCCTGGGTCGCCGGGGTGTCCTTCATCGCGACCGCGGCGTCACCACCGCTGACCACCGAGGGCTTGGTGCTGGGCGCGACCGTGGGGAACGGGAAGAACTTGGCGTCCTTGCCGACCACGGCCTTCGTGCTGTCCTTGATGTTGCCGGTGACGAAGTCGCCCTCGTAGACGATCGCGGCCTTGTTCTTGCCGCCGAACACGTCGGTGACCGAGGTCGGGAAGTCGGTCTGCAGCGCGCCGTTGTGGCCGCCGGCCATCAGCGTGTCCTGGCCGAAGAGCTGCTGCAGGGTCTGCAGCGCGGTCTTCACGGTCGGGTCGGTCCACTTGATCTCGTGCTTGGCGAGCTTGTCGTAGTTCTCCGGGCCCGCGGTCTGCAGGTAGATGTTCTCGAACCAGTCGGTCAGCGTCCACCCGTCGGCACCGCCGACGGCGAAGGGCGTGATGCCGGCGTCGGCGAGCGCCTTGCCGGTGCTCATCATGTCGGCCCAGGTGGCGGGCGCCTGGAAGCCCTGCGGCTCGAGCTGGGTGGCGTTGTACCAGACGGTCGACTTGTTCGCCGCCTTGTAGTAGACGGCGTACGGCTTGCCGTCGACCGACCCGAGGTTCTTCCACTCGCCCGACATGTTGGCGTCCATCGTCTTCACGACGTCCGGGCCGAGCGGCACGAGGTTGCCCGCCTTGGCGAACTGCTGGATCAGGCCGGGCTGGGCCAGGAACGCCACGTTGGGCGGGTTCTTGCCGGACACCCGGGTCTGCAGGACCGTCGGCAGGTTGTCGCCCGCGGACGTGTAGTTGACCTTGGCGCCGGTCTTCTGCTGGAAGGCGTCGAGCACCTTCTGGAACGCCTTCTGCTCGTCGCCCGACCACACGCCGAGGACGTCGAGGTTCTGGCCGGCGAAGTTGCCGTAGTCACTGGCCTGCGTGCCCGGCTTCGAGCCGCCGGAGCCCGCGTCGTCACTGCCACCGCACCCCGCCGCGGCCAGCGCCACCGCGGCCAGGGTCGCGGTCAGTCCCAACAGTTTTCTCATCTTTCGCACGACTCCCTTGTCGTCTGATCTCTGTCGTTCTGGTTGGCCGCTCAGTCGTCCCAGAGGGACGATCCGGTGCGGGGGTCGAAGAAGTGCAGCCTCGCGGTGTCGACCCGCACGCTGATCGACTGGCCCTCGAAGACCTTGGTGCGCGGGCTGAACCGGCCGACGAGGACGGTGTCCTCGGTGCCGGACAGGACATTGGGGCCGGCCACGGCGTCGTCGTCGGCCAGTTCCTTGATGTCGTCGGTCATCACCGGCGGGACGTCCACGGGGAAGTGCACCAGCACGTCGGAGCCCATGGCCTCGACCAGATCGGCGACCGACTTGAGCACCTGGCCCTCCTCGGCGCCGAGGATCGCGGCGTCCTCCATGTCCTCGGGCCGGATGCCGACGATCAACGACCGGCCGGCGTACCCGCGCAGCGCGGGCCGTTCGGTCAGCACGGACTCCGGCACCCGCAACGCCTGCGAGCCCAGCGTCACCCACCACGAGTCGTCGTCGCGGTGCTCCAGCACGCCGGACACCATGTTCATGCCAGGCGAGCCGACGAACCCCGCGACGAACAGGTTGCGCGGGCGGTCGTAGAGCTCCTGGGGCCCGCCCGCCTGCTGCAGCAGGCCGCGCTTCATCACCACGACGCGGTCGCCGAGGGTCATGGCCTCGGTCTGGTCGTGGGTGACGTAGACCGTGGTGACGCCGAGGTCGCGCTGGATGCGGGCGATCTCGGCGCGCATCTGGACCCGCAGCTTGGCGTCCAGGTTGGACAGCGGTTCGTCCATCAGGAACACCTGCGGCGAGCGGACGATCGCCCGGCCCATGGCCACGCGCTGGCGCTGACCGCCGGAGAGGTTGCGGGGCTTGCGCTTGAGGTGGTTCTCCAGCTGCAGCACCTTCGCCACCTCGGTGACCCGCTTGGTGATCTCCGCCTTGGACAGCTTGCGCAGCACCAGGCCGAAGGCGATGTTGTCGAACACGTTGAGGTGCGGGTACAGCGCGTAGGACTGGAAGACCATCGCTACGTCGCGGTCGCGGGACGGGATGTCGTTGACCACGCGGGACCCGATGCTGATCGTGCCACCGCTGATGTCCTCGAGCCCCGCGATCATCCGCAGTGCGGTCGTCTTGCCGCACCCGGACGGGCCGACCAGCACCAGGAATTCGCCATCGGAAATCTCGAGATTCAATTCTTTCACGGCGCTCGTGCCGTCCGCGTACGTTTTGCTGACGTCATTGAGCACAACTGACGACACGATTCCTCCTGAAGCCGAATGCCGGGAATCCTAGCCAGCCGTACCGAAGCAGAACCTTAAATTTCTGTCCTGAAGTCTTAAGGTTCGACACCGAGCCGTGGCCGATGCGTGACCGTACTGCCGTAGCGTGCTCGCGAACTCGAACAGCGCTCGACCCGAGGGCGGCTGATGGCCACGATTCTCCTGGTGGAGGACGACAGCACGATCAGGGCGGCCCTCGACCACGCACTGAGCACGCGTGGCCACACCGTGCAATCGCACGGCACCGCCTTCGAGGCGTTGCGCGACGCCGCGGCGGCCGTGCACGACATCGCCCTGCTCGACCTGGGCCTGCCGGACCTCGACGGTGAGTCGGCATTGCGGATGCTGCGCAGCGTCAGCTCGATGCCGGTCATCGTGGTCACCGCGCGCGGTGACGACGCGAGCGTGGTGCGGCTGCTCAACGCCGGGGCCGACGACTACGTGGTGAAGCCGTTCTCCGTCGACCAGATCGCCGCCCGGATCGGTGCGGTGCTGCGGCGCGCGGGGCACGAGGAGCCGGACCCGGCGCTGCGCGTCGGCGAGCTGTGCCTCGACCGGTTGCCGCGCAAGGCGAGCTTCGCCGGCCGGGAGCTGACGCTGAGCAGGCGGGAGTTCGACCTGCTCGCCTACCTCGCGAGCCGCGCGGGTGAGGTGGTGACCAGGCGCGAGCTGATGAAGGAGGTCTGGCAGCAGCCCCACGCACGCGACGACCAGACCATCGACGTCCACGTGTCGGGGCTGCGCCGCAAGCTTGGGGAGACCGCGGCCAAACCCCGCTACCTGCACACCGTGCGCGGCGTCGGCCTGAAACTCGTCAACCCTTCATGAGGCGGATGACGGTCCGCCTGGCGGTGCTCACCTGCTCGGCGGTGGCCTCCCTGGTGCTGGTCGCGGTCGCGGTCGTGCTGTGGCGCGCCGCCGAAGACCGCACCATGGCTCTGGCGAGTGCGCAGACCACGGCCGTCGCCGAGGCCGTCCGGCTCGGCGCGGACACCGACCAGCTGCTGGATTCGGTCGCCCGCACCGACCTCGGCGCCCGGGGACTGCTCGGCGTGCGCGGCCCGGACGGGTGGACGGTCGGGACGGTGCACGCGGCAGCGACCCCGACGGCCCCGGCGAGCGCGCCGGGTGAGACCGTCGTCGACGCGCCGGGTGGCACGGCCGTGGTGCGCACCGTGCCCACCGAGGGCGGGCTGGTGACCGTCGAGGCGTTCCTGCCGGACGGCACCGTGTGGTCGGCTGTGCGGTCGGACTACGTATTGCTGGGGCTGGTCGGCGTCACCGCGGTCGCCTTGGCCGCCCTTGCCGCGGCGATCGCCGTGCGGCCGACGCTCGGCAAGCTCGCCGCGCTGCAACGCGCGGTGGCGTCCCTGGGGCACGGCGAACTGGGCGACATCGACTCGGCGGTCCGGATCACCGGTCCACCCGAGCTCGCCCGGATCGGCGCCGGTCTGAACCGGGTGAGCCGGCGGGTGCGCGACCTCGTGACCCGGGAGCGCGCGATGGTCGCCGACCTGTCGCACCGGATGCGCACGCCGTTGACCGCGCTGCGGCTGGACGCGGACTCGATCGGGCCCGGCCCGCTGGCCGACCGGATCCGCGAGGCGGTGGCCACCCTGGACGCCGACCTCGCCGACGTCATCCGCTCGGCCGAGAAGCAACCCGACCGGGTGTCCGCGGCGTGCGACGCCGTGCAGGTCGTCCGCACGCGGATGCGGTTCTGGACCGCGCTCGCCGACCACCAGGGCCGGCCGTGCCGGCTCGACTGCGAAGTGGCCGAGGCACACGTGGGCGTGGACGCCGCTGACGTGGCCGCCGTGGTGGACGCCTTGGTGACCAACGTCTTCCAGCACACGAGTCCGACCACGCCGCTCGAGGTGACCGTGGTCAAGCACGCCGGCTGGGTGAACCTGGTCGTCGAGGACGGCGGGGTGGGCATCGGCGACACCAGCACCGCGCTCCGGCGTGGGGTGAGCGGCCGGGGCTCGACCGGCCTGGGGCTGGCGATCGCCCGGGAGACCGCCGCGTCGTGCGGTGGCAGCATCCGCATCGACCGCGGCCGGCTCGGCGGGGCGCGGATCCACCTGCGCCTGAGCGAATTGGGGGTGCAGCACTCCCCCAGCGATCCGCGTGCCTGCCGGATCCTGCCCCGTTACCGCGAACGCGACCGCCTCACCGATCACTGAGGCTTGCGGCGCCGCGCCCGGGGGAACGGGCTAGGGCGCGCGGTACAGCGTGGTCCAGATGATGTCGGTGAGCACCGCGACGATCTTCGGGTCGTCGCCCGCGTCGCCGCGGCGGACCAACTGGTAGCCGGCTCGTTCGACCATCCAGGTGAGCACGGCGGCGGTTTCCGCGGGCGCGACGTCACGCATGGTCCCGGCAGCGCGGCCGCGTTCGATGGCCGTCCGCGTGGCGTCGATGATCTCCTGGACGAGCACCCGCAGGTCCTCGGCCACCGCGGTGTCATAGGTCGCGGTCTCCACGACCGCGGTGAAGGCGGCGGCGTGGCGTCGGTAGACGTCCACGATGGCGGTGATCGAGGCTTCCAGGTCCGCGCGGACCGCGTGCTCGGCCACGTCCCACCAGCGGCGGGAGACTTCGCGGAGCTCGGTCAGCACGGTCCTGGTGAGCATCCGGGCGAGCTCGCCCTTGTCCTGGAAGTGCACGTAGAACGTCGATCGCGAGATGCCGGCCTGCGCGGCCAGCCGTTCGACGCTGAGTTCGGTGAAGCTGGCGCCCTCGTCGATCAGGTGCTCGGTCGCCTCGAACAGGCGTCGTTCCATCGACGCCCGGCGCTCTTGCCGGCTCGGCCGGCCAGGCCTGGTCACGGATGGCATGCGGGAGCTCCGGGCGGTGTCGGGGTGTCAGCGCATGCTAACCCCACGTTTGTCCGGACGCACTGTCCGGACAGAGTGTCTTGACAGCATGTCCGGAAAGCCTCATGCTCGGTCTCGATCCGATCCATTCGCCGCCGACGTCTGGGCGTGACGCGATGATGGCTTTTCTGTGGTCCGCGCTGGATTTCTCCGTGGTCGTCGTCGGGGTCGCGCTGGCAGTGTTCGGCTTGGTGGTCTTGTGGGCGTACAAGGGGCCGTCCGGGGGCGAGATGGCGGTGCTGATCATGGCCCCGCTTTACCTCGCCGCCCTGCTCTGCCAGTTCATCGGCGCTTTTTCGGGTCTTCTCCTGGCCTTCCTGATCGACAAGTCCCCCGCTCGGTTCGTGGCCGGGATCCTCGGCGGCGTCTTCTTCCTCACGTGTGCGCTCACCGTCTTCGTGTCCGTTCGAGCGTGGCGGCTGGAGAAGAAGTCGGACCGTGTCATCGGTCAAGACGAGATGATCGACCTGATCAGGTGCCGCGCCGTCTCGAGCTTCAGCAAGGAACCAGACGGGACCGTCCGCTTCGAGTACGCCGAACGCCGGGACGAGAACGGCCGATACCTGTACTACCGCCCGACCCACGCGGACTCGCAGGGATACCCGGCCTATGTCGCCGCGGCGAACGACCTCCGGCACCGGCATGGCCACGTCATCGACTACCACAACCACGCCGACTCCTACGACCCGCTGGCTCCAGGTCCTCGGTGGGTCACCACCGACGAGGCCACGGCCTTGCTGCGGGCGGGCGAGATCGACACCTTCTCCTATGGAGAGCCGCCTGACCCCAGGAAGATACTGAAGGCCGGCACGTCCACCGGCATCGCGCTGATCGACCACGGCTGGGTGCGCCACCTCGTCGTCGATCGCGCCGCGGAGGCGGCGATGATTCCCATTGCGCGCGAAGCCCAGCATCGGCACGGAAAACCACAATTCTCGATCGACGGCCGCTACGAATGGCAATGACCCCCGACCAACCCGGACGGCTTCAGGTGGTCGAGGCCGCGGTGGGCTCGGTCGCTGCCACCAGTGCCGAGCCGATGGCCTTGCGGTCGATCTTCCCGTTCTGGTTCAACGGGAACTGCGCGAACGCCGTCACGGTGCGCGGCACCATGTACCCGGGCAGGCCGGTGCGCAACGCGCCCAGCAATTCGTCCTCGTCCTGCTCGGTGCCGGTGTAGGCCGCCACCAGCTCCACCTCGCCACCGCCCGTGGCGCGGGCCAGCACCACGGCATCGGTGACGCCGGGTTGCCTGCGCAGCACCGCTTCGATCTCGCCCAGCTCGACCCGGTAGCCGCGGATCTTCACCTGCTGGTCGAGCCGGCCGAGGTGGACGAGGTCACCGCCGTGGTGGCCCACCCGATCGCCCGTGCGGTACCAGTGGTCGTCGGTGAGGGGCGCTGAGCCGTCGTAGTCGGTGGCCCGCTCGCCGTCGAAGCTCACGAAGCGACCCTTGTTGTCCACTGGATCCAGGTAACCCGGGAACCGTTGCGGGCCGCGCAGGCACAGCTCGCCCGTCGCCGCGGGGCGCCCGAGTTCATCCAGGACGAGGTGTTCCAGTCCGGAGTAGACGGTGCCGATCGGGACCGTGCCGTTCGACGGGCGCACCCAGTCGCGCTGCTCCCCCGGCAGGCGGTGCTCCGTGCACGTCACCGTCATTTCCGTGGGCCCGTACAGGTTCTCCACCACACTGCCCGGCGCGGCCTCTTGCCACGCCTGCGCCTGCTGGATGGTCAGCGGTTCGCCGCAGAACAGGCTCCAGCGCAACGTCGGCATGCTCGCCGGGGCCAGCGCGCGCATGCGCCGCGCGAAGGAGATCACCGACGGCACCGAGTTCCAGTGCGTCACACCGCGGGCGTTGACGAACCGGACCGGCGACAGGACGTCGCCGCGGGTCGGGACGACCAGGGTGGACCCCGACCCCCACGCGGTGAACATGTCGTACACGGACGGGTCGAAGGTCAGGTCGAAGAACTGCGAGAACCGTGCCCCGCCCTCGGTCGCGTACCGCGGGATCACGTGCGCCAAGTAGGCGTCCACGTTGCGGTGCGCGATGCACACGCCTTTGGGCGCGCCGGTCGACCCGGACGTGAACAGGATGTAGGCGATGTCCCGCGCCTCCGCGCCCGGCTTTGGAAGGTCAGCGCGCGGCAATGCCTTGTCCCCCAGACGAAGGACCGGCACCTGCAGGCCCGGCTGTGCGGGGGTGTTCCGGTCCGCGAGCACCGCGTCCAGCCCCGCCAGCCGTGCGATCGCGGCGTTGCGCGCCGGCGGGAACGCGGGGTTGAGCGGCACCACCGTCGCGCCGAGCCGTTGCACGGCCAGGTATCCCGCGTACGCGGCCACGGTCCGCACCGCAAGCAGCCCGACCCGCGACGGCACCCCATGAGTGTGCCGGATGAGCAGGCCGGCGATCCGGTCGGCCAGGTCGGCGAGCTCGCCGTAGGTCAACTCCACGCCGTCGATGTCGAGCGCGACCCGGTCCGGACCGCTCGCCACCGACGCCGCGAACCAGTCGTACATCGTGTGCTGACCATCCACTGGGGTCACACCTCCGAGAGCGCGGGCAAGGTCGCTTCGGTCGCCGCGACGAGCCGGTCGAACGCCGTGGCCACCAGGTCCGGTCGCGGCTTGCCGCGCCGGGCCGACTCGACCGCGAAGCGCAGCGGCCGCTGCAACCTGGTCCACGCCGCCACCACCGGCCGCGCCTGCTCGGGCGCGACCAGGCCGCGCTCGACGAACAGGCCGAGCCGGAACTGCTGGTGCACGCCCGCCGCCCACAGGTCGTCGACGTGCTCGGCCAGCGCCTGCTCGTCGGCCACGAGCCGCTCGGCGACCAGCCGCAGCGTCGGGACGGGCGTGGTCGACCAGTGCACCACCGGCTGGGTGGTGGCCGGAACCTTGGCCAGCCAACGGTAGTGCGTGAGCGGGGGCAGCTCGACCCGCTCGCCGAGGGCGTACGCGTCCCGGGCGGACAGCGGCGCGGGAACGGGTGACATCGCCAGCCGGAGTTCGTCGTCGGTCAGCCACCCCTCGTGGGGCCGTTGCCGCCCGTGCATGGTCAGCGCGGCGAAGCGGTCCACCACGTGCCACCGGTCACGGTCCCGGCCCAGCAAAAGGATCCAATGTGGACCGTGGGCGTCGGCCGGGTACGGCGACCAGGGCAGGTGCGCCGTGTCGGTCACCGCGAGCACGCGCCCGTGCCGGGCCAGCTCGTCGGCCAGCGCCGTCCGTGCCGCCGCCCAGGACGCGGCGCCCCGATAGGCGAGCTCGCGACCCGAAGCGTCCCGATCGATCCTGGTGTGCTGGGAGAAGACCAGCCCCTCGCCCGGCGGGTCGGGACGCACGCCGAGCCGGATCGCCTCGGCCAGGCGCCACCGCGCACCGGGGTTCTCGCGCAGGAGGTACTCGACGAGGTTCGTGGTGTAGCAACTGAGGGCGGTCACATCGATCTCCCCGGTTGGTCCGTGCTGAACGCGCAGCTGAACGGGATCCGCGAGCGGTCACGCAGGCTGACCCAGCGGCCGCGGGGCCACTGGCCCGACGAGTGGCCCGGCACCACCTCGATCGCCCACGGCCGGCCGGCGAGCCCCGCGCCGGTCGCCTTCACGCAGGCCTCCTGGACGGTCCACACCCACGCAAGTTCCATCGCCGCGTCCCGTGTGGACAGTGCGGCTACGGCGTCGGCGTGCCGGCCGAGGCAACGGCGCAGCAGTCCGGGGCGCACGCTGCGGTCCGGCCGCTGGACGTCGACGCCGATCTCCTTGCCAAGGGCCACACCCACCGCGGCCACACCGGCGTCGTGCGACACGCTGATGCCCACCCCGGGATGCCCGCGCAGGTACGGTTTGCCGCCGGTGCGCGACGCCACCTCCGCGTCCGCGGCCCGCGGGAAGAGGTGCGCGAGCGTGGCCCGCAGCAAATCCCGGCCCGCCAGGAACTCCCGCGCGCGGTGCGGCCGCATCCCGGTGCTCGCGGCCACGTCCGCCGGGTGCCCGGACCCGCGTACCGCGGCCACGGGGGCGCTCGCCACCCACACCCCAGCGGCCACCTGGACTACGGCCATGACCGCGACGCCGGGTCCAGCTCGTCCAGCCACGCCTGCGCGTCGCCGGCGACCGCGCCGAGCACCACTTCGGTCACACCACCGCCGACGGCGAAGATCCCCGCCTGGGCGCCGAGCGTTCGCGCTCCGCCGGCGGTGAACCCCTCGGCGCCCTGCAACTGGGCGCACTCGCCGAGCACCTGCGGCACCGCGCGGCCCACCGCGGCCTTGAGCAACGCCGCCGCGCCGCTGTCGTGCCCGCTGGTGATCCGGTCACCGAGCTCCCGGGTCAGGGCGTCCAGCTGCCGCAGCTCGACCAGGCAGGCGGCGAAGCGGTGCCGGATGCCGTCGAGGTCCCACAGCACGCCGTCGCCGTGGGGTCGCGCCGACAGCCGGCGCAGCGTTGCGGCCAGCGTCCGGCGGCACAGCGCGACCGCCCACAACGCGCCGGCCAGCCGCTCGGTGCCGATGTGCCTGCCGAAGCTCGGCAGGCCGCGGCCTGGCCGCCCGACCACGTGGTCCACGGGCAACCGCACCCGGTCGAAGCGCACGTGGCCGACGCCGGATCCGGTGAACAGCTCGGTGTCCGCGGGCGTCACCGCGACCCCCGGCGCCGAGACCGGCACCAGCACCCAGGTGAAGTTCGTGAAGTGGCGGCCGGCGCGGTGACGGGCGAGCACGAGGAAGTGCTCGGCCGCCGTCGCGTTGGTGATCCAGCGCTTGGTGCCGGTGACCTCGAGCTCGTCCCCGCCCAGGCGGACCTGGGTGTCGAGCGCGGTCAGGTCGGAGCCGGTGCCCGCGTCCGTGGCGGCCAGCCCGACCACGGCCTCGCCCGCGAGCGCACGGCGCAACGCCGGCGCCGCCGGACCACCGCCGGTCGCCAGCACCGGCAGGACCGTGGCCAGCTGCACGCACACCGCGAGCGTGGCGCCGACTGCGAAGCGCTCGTCGACCTCGGCGAGCAGCCGACCGAGCCGCTCCGGGTCCACCCCGGCGGCCGCCGACCCGTCCCGGTACACCTGCTCGATCAGCCCGGCGCGGCCGAGCGCGCGCCACACCCGCGGGCCGGGGGCGTCGGCGGGCAGCGCGTCCAGCACACCGAACCCGGTCGCCAACGCGGTCACCTCAGACAAGGCGCACCTCCGGATCGAGCAACGCCAACCGGCCGTCGGCCAGGTGCAGCCGGTCGTTGCTGTAGTTCAGGCTCGCCGAGCGCAGGTCCCGCAACGCCTGCTCGAGCCGGGTCGGCGAGTCCTTGAGGTAGCCGTGGCGCAGCCCGACCGCGTCGATCAGGTCCTGCACGGCGGCGTGGCACTGCTCAGCCGCGGTGATCTTCAGCGCGTTCAGCAGCAGCTGGTGGTTGGGCACCGAGAGGTCCAGCGCGTCGCGGACCGTGTCGGTTGCCCGGCGCAGCAACGCATGCACGCCGTCCAGCCGTTGGCGCGCCCGCGACAGCCTCGTCAGCAACAGCTCCGAGCCGACGTCGAACCGCTTGCGGCCCTCCGGACCACGCAGCAGTCGCAGCACCCGCGACAGGGCGCCGGCGGCCGTGCCCAGCCACGTGGCCGACCAGCCCAGGTGCGCCATCGGCGCGAAGATCGTCGTGGAGATCTCCGGGAACTTCCCGTGCTGCCCGATCACCTGGTGCGCGGGCACGCTGCCGACCAGCTTCAGCGGGATGCTGTGGCTGGCCCGCATGCCCATCGGCTGCCAGTCCCCGGACCCGCTGACGTCGAGCTGGTCGCGGTGCGCGTACACCAGCGACACCTCGTTGGGCGACTCGGCGTCCGGGCTGCGCATGGTGATCAGGAACCCGTCGGCGTGCGCGCCGCCGGTGACGATCGGTGCGAACCGGTCGACGTGCAGCCGGGAACCGTCGCCGTGCAACGCCGCCTCGGCGCTGAGCAGGTGCCCGCCCTTGCCCGCCTCGGTGGTCACCGACGCCAGGTACTCCTGCCCCTGCCCGAGACGCCCGAGCAGTTGGGAACGCAGGGGTTCCGCCGCATGCCGCACCACGGCCGCGACCTGCTGGCAGTGCATCGTGAAGATCATCGCAACGGACATGTCGGCGCGGCCGAGCCGGATGCCGAGGTCGACGACGTCCTCGGTGGTGCCGCCCAGCCCGCCGTGTTCGACGGGCACCAGCAGACCCAGCAGCCGGGTGGCGCGCAGTTCGGCCAGGGCCTCGGCTGGGAACACCGCGTCCCGGTCGGTGCGGGTGGCGTGTTCCTCGGCCACCCGCGCGACCCGGTCGCCCAGCTCGGTCAGGTCCACCGGTTCGGCGCTCAAGTCCGCGCTCCCGTCTCGTCGGGCAGCTGCGCCGTGATCGCGTGCCACAGGCTGCCGGCCGTCGCGAACGTCGCGTCGGTCATCTCGTCGTCGGGCAGCGAGATCCCGTAGGTGTCCTCGATGGCGAACAGCAGCTCGATGGACCGCATGGAGTCCAGGCCGAGCGCGCGCAGGTTCGACTCGGGCGTGATCTGCTTGTCCTTGCCGAACTTCAGGAAGGGCGCCAGCAGTTCGGTGAAACGGGGGTCCATGGTGTCGTGTCATTCCTTTCCGGTGGCGTGCCGAGCGAAGTGCAGCCGTGACCGCTGCGGCGGCCGGTCCGGGTGGTCGCCGTCGACCACCACCTCGACCGGGAGCGGGTGCCCGAGGAACGCGACCAGGCTCGCGTAGAGGCCGTAGGCACCGACGTTGGGCACCGCCAGCACGTCGCCGGGACGCACCCGGGGCAGCCGGGCCGCGCGTGCCCACAGGTCCAGCGGTGTGCACAGTGGACCGGTCACCATGACATCGCCGAGCTCCGCGGTCGCCGCACTGTCCTGTTCGGACACCAGGTGCGGCACCAGCGGCGGCAGCCTGCGCAGCCCGGACATCCCACCGAGGTGGTTGATGCCCGAGTCCAGCACCACCACGTCCTTGCCGTGCGAAGTCTTGACGTCCAGCACGGTGGTCAGCAGCGTTCCGGCCGTGCCGACGAGGTAGCGGCCCGACTCGAAGACGATCTCGGGCGTGCCCGTGCGCCAGCCCGCCACCTCGTCGTCGAACACCCGCTCCAGTTCGGCCCGCAGCCCGGTCAGCTCGAACGCCTTGCCCGCCTTGGCGAACGGCGCGGCGAACCCGCCGCCGAGGTCGAGCACCCGGATTTCCGCGCCGTGTGCGCGCAGCGCCTCGGTCAGGCGCACCGCGGTGCGCACCGAACGGCGGAACTGCGCCGTGAGTGCGGCCACCGTGTCCAGGTTCGTGCCCATGTAGAGGTGCAGGCCGTGCACGACGACGTGCTCGCGGCCCGCGAACTCGGCCGGGCGCGCCAGCACCCACGAGGTGTCGGCGCCGAACTGGGACGCGACACCGGTCATCGTCAGGCCCTGACCGGCGGCCGGTTGGTCGTCGTTGATCCGCAGCAGGCAGCGCACGGACAAGTCCGCCGCCGCGACCGCCGCGTCGAGGTGGTCCAGCCCGGTGGTCGAGTCGACGGAGAACTCCCGCACGCCGAGGCGCAACGCGCGGGCGAGGTCGGTCATCCGCTTGCCCGGCCCGGTGTAGAGCACCTCGCCGGCGTCCCAGCCCGCGGCCAGCGCGGCGTCCAGTTCGCCGGGCGAGCACACCTCCGCCCGGGTGCCGAGCGCACGCAGTTCGCGCAGCAGCGCGGGGTGCGGGTTGGCCTTGAGCGAGTAGTACAGCCCGGACGGTTCGGGCAGGGCCTCGCGCAGGTTGGCGTGGTTGGCGCGGACCTCGGCGAGGTCGTACACGTAGGCCGGCGTCTCCTCCGGTTCACGCACCGTCGGCCTCCACGAGCAGCGCAGCCACCGCCTTGCGGTCGACCTTCCCGTTGCCGGTCAACGGGATCCGGTCGACCACGACGCAGCGGCCGGGGATCTTGAACTCCTCGATCTCCTGGCGCATCCCGGTCAGGATCTCCTCAGCGGTCCGCGCGCTGACGGCCACCAGCACGGCCGGGCGGTCCCCGTCGGGCGGCAGCACGGTCGCCGAGCTCACCTCGGGCAGCCGCAGCGCCGCGGCCTCCACCTCGGTCGCGCTCACGCGGAAACCGCGTTCCTTGTACAGGTCGTCGCGCCGGCCGACCCAGAAGAGGTAGCCGTCCTCGTCCAGCCAGCCGTGATCGCCGGTGCGCAGTTCCGGGAACAGCCCGTCGCGCAGGAAGAACCGCTGTGCGGTCAGTTCCGGGCGGCGCCAGTAGCCGGCCATCACGTTCGGCCCGCGCACGGTGATCTCGCCGATCTCGCCGGGCCCGAGGCGCCGGCCCGACTCGTCCACTGTGAACACAAGAGTGCCGGGCAGCGCCCGGCCCGACGTCCCCGGACGCTCCAGGTCGGCGTCCGGCGGGGCGATGGTGGCGCGTTTGCACTCGGTGAGGCCGAACATCAATTGCACGCGCAGGCCCGGGATCGCCGCCCGCAGGGTCGCGAGCACAGGCGCGGGCATGGCGGCGCCGGTGTTGGTCAGCAGGCGCAACGCGGGCGCCTGCTCCGGTCGCCGCCGCACCAGCCGGGCCAGCGCCTCGGCCACCGCGGGTACGGCCGGCAACACCGTGGCGTCCGCGCTGTCCAAATTGGACAACAGGCCGGGACCGACCTCGGCGGGCTTGCCCAGCCACACGTGCGCACCGGCGGCAGCACCGAGGAAGAGCTGGTACATGCCGTAGTCGAAGGACATCGGCAGCGGGCAGTAGACGACGTCGGACTCGCGGTAGCACAGCACCGACTGGATGGCCCGCACCGCGAACACCACCTGCTGGTGCGTGCTGACCACGGCCTTCGGCCGGGCCGTGGTGCCCGAGGTGTAGATCAGGAACAGCGGGTCGACCGGCAGCGGCCGCCAGTCGGTCGGGAAGTCGGGGACGCCCTCGGCGTGGACGTGCTCGGTGAGCTCCGCGGCGCTGACCACGGGGATCCCGCGTGCCTGCGCGGGGGCCGCGAGGTCGTCGGCGACCAGCAGCACCGGCGTGCCGTCGTCCAGGACGTGTTCCAGCGCGCGCTCGTTGGTCTGGTCGTGCAGCAACGAGATCACCGCACCGATCCGCGACGCGGCGTACAGCAGCACCGGCTGCAGCAGGCTCGACGGCGTGACGGCCACGATGCGCATGCCGCAGTGCACGTCCGCCTTGTTCAGCCACAGGGCGATCCGCCGGCTCGCGCCCGCCAGCTCGCGGTAGGTGAGCGTGGCGCCGTCGGCGGTGACCGCCGGCCGGTCGGGCCACCGCTGCGCGGCGGCGTCGAGCAAGTCGTGCAGCAGCAACGGTTCCTCGAACATCACCGCTCCCTACCTTGGGCGATCCGGCACAGGTCGTCCACGCGGTGCAGGTTCTCGGGCACGAGATCGGCGGGGTCCAGCTCGACGCCGAGCTCGCCCTCCAGCCGTTCGATGATCTCCACCAGCCGGAACGAGCTGAACCGGGGCAACGAGGTGAACTCGGCACCGTCGAGCAGCCGGGCGTCCGGCACGCCGAGCACGGACCCCACCACGGACGCCACCGCCCGGCGCAACGCCTCGGTCGTGCACGGGCCATTGTGGACGGTCGACGGCTTGCCGCCGGGGCTCACGAGCTCGCCGAACACCGCGCGGTCGGCGTCGAGCATCTCGCCGAGGCGGCGCACAAGGCCGGCCGGCTCACCACGCCCGCGGGCGACGCGGCGGAACGCCAGGTAGGTCTGCTCGACCAGCGCGTCCCACCGGCCTAGGTGCGCCCGCTGCTCGGCGTCCGGCGGGAAGCCGTCGTGCTCACGGAATCGGGCGTGGAGCTTGCGGGACCGGGCCAGCAGCCAGGTCTCCAGGGTCAGCCGTTCCAGTGCGCGCAGCCGGTCGGGGTCGGCGTCGTAGGCCGCGAGGTAACCCTCGACCGACGCGTCCTCGACCGACACCACGGGCCGCGCCGGACCGGCGCTCGCCCCGCCGAAGTGGATGACCTCGGCTTCCCGCACGGCCAGCTGGTCGCGGGTGAGCTTCCAGCGCCCCGGCGCCGCGGTGCCCCACGGCGTCTCGTTGGCGTACGCGTCGATGACGGTGAAGTCCGCGCCCAGCAGGAAGCTGTGGTCCAGGTGCCGCTGGCCGAAGTACGGCACCCAGGGCAGTTCGTAGGCGTCGGCGACCACGTAGACGAGGTCGCCGGGCCGCACCGCGTCGACCAGTTCGGCGCCGGTCACCGTCGCGCGGTCGCGCACCACCAGGCCCAGCAGGTCCTCGGCGGCCGCGACCTGTTCGGCCAGGCTCGGTTCGACCGTGGGCAGCTCGTTCGGCTCGCTGTGCCAGCGGAACCGCAACGTCGCGCCGAGGTTGAGGTGCGTTCCCGGCCCGTGGTGGTGGTCGGCGAGCACCGCGAGGTTCGCCTGCACGCAGTCGAGCAGGTCGGCGTGCACGGAGTCGAGCGACGGCGTCGTCATCGCGCCTCCTGGGGAGCTCGGCCCTCGATCAGGAAGTCCTCGCCGTCGCCCACCTGGACGGCCGGGCTCGGCGTGAACCCGGCGGCGCTCAGCAGCGCGTGGAACTCGGCCTCGGTCCGCTCCCGGCCGCCGAAGTTGACGAGCATGTTGATGTCCATGAGGTAGGCGTCCGGCGGTCCGGCCGGGTCGACCCGCGCGGGCAGGACGGACTCGACGAGCAGGACCCGGCCGCCGTCGGGCACGGCGCGGCGGCAGTTGGCCAGGATCAGCGCGGCGCGCTCGTCGTCCCAGTCGTGCAGGATGTTCTTGAGCAGGTAGAGATCCCCGCCCGCGGGGACGTCGGTGAAGAAGTCGCCCGCGCGGACCTCGCAGCGGTCCGCCACCCCGGCCGCGCGCAACTCCGCGGGTGCCTCGGCGACGCCCTGCGGGTTGTCGAAGACGATGCCGCGCACGGCGGGTTCGGCGGCGAGGATCGACGCCAGCAGCGTGCCGTTCCCGCCGCCGACGTCGACCACGGTGGCGAACCGGGAGAAGTCGTAGTGCTTCGCGATGGCGTTCGCGGTGTCCTGCGTGCCCTCCCCCATCGACGCGTTGAAGAGCGCGGAAAGCTCGGGGTCACGCGCCAGGTGCGTCCAGAAGTCGGTGCCGTACTCGCGGTCGAAGACCGGCTGCCCGGTGCGCACGCTGTGGTCCAGGTCCCGCCAGCCGTCGACGACCGTCGCGTCGGTGCTCACCCGGGCCACGGCGTACATCGAGCCGGCGCCTGCGGTGCGCAGCAGGGCACCCACGGCGCTCAACCGGTAGCGGCCCGGCTCGACCTCGTCGACCAGGCCGATGGCAGCCAGGGCCCGCAGCAACCGGTTCAGCGACGGCTCGTGGCTGCCGGTCTCGGCCGCCAGTTCCGCGGTGGTCCGCGTCCGGTCCGCCAGCCGGTCGGGGAGCCCGAGGCGCAGCGCGGCAACGGTCAGCCCGGTGGTCGTGTAGCCCCACAGGAGCCGCATCAACGACGCCGCCGGGTCATCGTGCTCGGACATCGCACCCCTTCCAGGAAATCGCAACAATGTCGCGAACGTTGGTTAGGAGCTTTCCGGCCGAAGTGGCAGATTTCAATACCGCAAACCGTCAGAGCACTTCAAGAGGAACTACAAGTGAACGTAAAGGCGGCGAATTCGTGGACAACGAACAATGCGCTCGGTAGAAACGGTGGCATGACCCAGAATTCCTCGCTCGACACCGCCGGGCCACCGCTGGGGTGGAACACCGAGATCCCGCACTCCGCCCGGGTCTACGACTACATGCTGGGCGGCAAGGACAACTACCCGCCCGACCGCGAGGTCGGCGACGAACTGCTCGCCGCGATGCCGTTCATCCGCGGCGTCGTGCGGGCCAACCGCGCCTTCCTGCAGCGTGCCGTGCGCTTCGCCGCCGAGGTCGGGATCAGCCAGTTCCTCGACCTGGGCGCCGGCCTGCCCACCTCGCCGAGCACCCACGAGGTCGCGCGGGCCGTCGACCCGGACGCCCGCGTGGCGTACGTCGACTCCGACCCGATCCTGCTCAGCCACGCCCGCACCCTGTTGCCGGCGAGCGGCGGGCGGATCGCGCTGGCTCAGGCCGACGTCCGGGAGCCGGACCGCACCCTCGACCTCCCTGAGCTGCAGGAACTCCTCGACTTCGACCGGCCGATGGCGCTGATGCTCATCGGCCTGATGCACCTGTTCGGCGACGAGCACAACCCCTACGGCATGGTCGCGCGGTACGTCGAGCGGCTGGCGTCCGGCAGCTACGTGCTGTTCTCGCAGTTCACCGCGGACTTCTCGCCGGAGACCGCCGGCGAGCTCGAGCGGATCTCCGCCGACGCCGGCGAGCCGGTGGCCATGCGCACCGCCGAGCAGGTCGCGCGGTTCGCCGACGGGCTCGACCTGGTGGACCCGGGCGTGGTCCAGATGCCCTACTGGCGCCCCGACGGTGCCCTGCCCGCCGATTCGGAAAAGGTGTTCCTCTACGCGTGGGTCGCCCGCAAGCCGTGATGTCGTCCTCGGCTTTGACACAATCCTGAACAGGCTCTGACAAAGCGGCGTTGACTATTTTCCTGGCCGTCGCAAAGCTCGTTGGTAGAGGCCGCCCCGATCCGGGGAATTCGTCCGGCTCACTCCCGAAAGAGAACCGAGGAGTTTTCGCTGATGTACAGCACGTTGCTCAATGCTTTCCGCGCCCCGCGGTGGTCGGCGTGAGCGGGCGGGAAGTGGCCATCACCGGCATCGGCGTCGTCGCGCCCGGCGGGATCGGCGTCAAGGACTTCTGGGCGCTGCTGAGCGAGGGCCGGACGGCGACTCGGCTGGTCACCGCCTTCGACCCCGCGCCGTTCCGCTCGCGGGTGGCGGCCGAGGCCGACTTCGACCCCGAGGCCCACGGGCTCGGACCGCAGGAAATCCGGCGGATGGACCGTGCCGCCCAGTTCGCCGTGGTGACCGCCCGCGAGGCGGTCGAGGGCAGCGGGCTGGAGCTGTCCGAAGTAGACCCGACGCGGGTGGCCGTCACCATCGGCAGCGCGATCGGCGCGTCGATCGGCCTCGAGGACGAGTACCGGGTGGCCAGCGACGACGGCCGACTCGACCTGCTCGACCCGGACTACGCCGCGAAGCACCTCTACAACTTCTTCGTGCCGAGCTCGATCGCGGCCGAGACGGCGTGGGCGGTCGGCGCGCAGGGGCACGTCACCATGGTGTCCACCGGCTGCACGTCCGGGGTCGACGCGGTGGGCTACGGCGCGGAGCTGATCCGCGAGGGCTCGGCCGACGTGGTGCTGGCCGGGGGCACCGACGCCCCGATCACGCCGATCACGCTCGCGTGCTTCGACGCGATCAAGGCCACGACGCCACGCAACGACGACGCCGAGCACGCCTCCCGGCCCTTCGACGCGACCCGCAACGGGTTCGTGCTCGGCGAGGGCGCGGCCATGTTCGTGCTCGAGGACCTGGCGGGCGCGCGGCGGCGGGGCGCGCACGTGTACGCCACGATCAAGGGCTTCGCCGGGCGCTGCAACGCCTACCACATGACGGGGCTGCGCTCGGACGGGCGCGAGATGGCCGAGGCGATCCGGGTCGCGATGGCCGAGGCCCGCACGAACCCCGCCGACCTCGACTACCTCAACGCGCACGGGTCGGGCACCAAGCAGAACGACCGGCACGAGACGGCCGCGTTCAAGCGCAGCCTCGGCGCGGACGCCTACCGCGTGCCGATCAGCTCGATCAAGTCGATGGTCGGCCACTCGCTGGGCGCGATCGGCGCGATCGAGGTGGCGGCGTCGGTGCTGGCCATCGAGAACGACGTCGTCCCGCCGACGGCCAACCTGCACAACCCGGACCCGGAGTGCGACCTGGACTACGTGCCGGTCACCGCGCGCGAGCAGCAGACGGACACGGTGCTCACGGTCGCCAGCGGGTTCGGCGGATTCCAGAGCGCGATGGTGCTCGCCGCGGAAGGGAAGAACCGATGACCACGACCTCACGACCGCCGGCCGCCGGGGACATCCAGGAGGTCGGCCCGGCGACCCTGGTGACCATCCCGACGGGCCAGGAGGCCTACCTGGTGACGCGATACCAGGAGGCGCTCTGGGTGCTGTCCGACCCGGTCTTCAGCAGGCAGGAGGTGTTCCGGACCCGGGGCACCAACTACACCGGGCCCGGCGCCAGCAGCACCGGCGACATGCTGCTCGACATGGACCCGCCGCAGCACTCGCGGATCCGCGGTCTCGTCGCGAAGGCGTTCTCGCGCAGGCGGACCGAGGCCATGCGCCCGGGCATCCAGCAGATCGCCGACGAGCTGCTCGCCGACCTCGCCGAGCAGGGGCCGCCGGCCGACCTGGTCGACACGCTGTGCCTGCCGCTGCCCATCACGGTGGTGTGCCAGCTGCTCGGCGTGTCCTTCGACGACCGGGCGTGGTTCCAGGAGCGGTCGCTGATCCTCGCCTCCACCGCCGACCCGCCGGAGAACAAGCTGCGCGCGGTGAACGAGCTGCGCGCCTACCTCACCGACATCATCACCGAGAAACGCAAGTCCCCCAAGGAAGACCTGATCAGCGAGCTGGTGTCGGCGCGGGCCGAGGAGCGGCTGAGCGAGGAGGAGCTCGTCAACCTGAGCGTGCTCCTGCTGCCCGCCGGGTACGAGACCACCGCCAACCAGATGACCAAGAGCATCCACGCGTTGCTGCTGGTCCCGGACGAGTACGCCAAGCTCGCCGCGAACCCGGCGGGCGTGGCCGCGGCGTCCGAGGAGCTGATGCGGCTGCACCCGTCGGTGATCACGCCCGGATTCCGGGCGGCCACAAGGGACGTGATGATCGGCGACGTTCACGTGCCCGCCGGCAGTCTCGTCATCGTCTCCGATGCCTTGGCCAGCAAGGACCCCACGGTCTTCGAGCGGCCCGACCAGATGGACCTGACGCGCCGCTACAACCCGCACCTGGCCTTCGGTCACGGGCTGCACTTCTGCCTCGGCGCCGCCCTGGCCCGGGTCGAGCTGGACATCGTGCTGACCGGGCTGGTCACGAAGTTCCCGGGGCTGCGGCTCAACGCCGCGCCCGAGTCCATCCGCTGGCACACCGAGCGCCGCTTCCGCGGGCCGGCCGAGCTGCCCGTGACCTGGTGAGGAGGGCCGCGGACCGATGAATGGCACGGCTGTGTCCACAGTGTCCACGGTGGTCACCGGGCTCGGCGTCACCGCACCCAACGGCCTCGGCACGCAGGACTACTGGGCGGCGACCCGCGACGGGCGCAGCGGCATCGGGCGGGTCACCCGGTTCGACCCGTCCGGTTACCCGGCCCGGCTCGCCGGTGAGGTGCCGGGGTTCGTCGCGAGCGAGCACCTGCCGAGCCGGCTGCTCCCCCAGACCGACCACATGACCAAGCTCGCGCTCGTCGCCGCCGATTGGGCGCTGGCCGACGCGGGCGTGCGGCCCGACGAGCTGTCCGGCTACGACATGGGGGTGGTCACGGCCAGCTCGTCCGGCGGTTTCGAGTTCGGCCAGAACGAGCTGCAAGCGTTGTGGAGCAAGGGAAGCAAGTACGTCAGCGCGTACCAGTCGTTCGCGTGGTTCTACGCGGTGAACACCGGCCAGATCTCCATCCGCAACGGGATGCAGGGGCCCAGCGCGGCCCTGGTGTCCGACCACGCGGGCGGCCTGGACGCGATCGCGCAGGCGCGGCGGCAGATCAGGAAGGGCACGCCGGTCACGGTCACCGGCGCCATCGACGCCTCGATCTGTTCCTACGGCTGGATCTGCCACCTCGCCAGCGGCCGGATCAGCACGGCGGACGACCCGGACCGGGCGTACCTGCCCTTCGACGCGCGTGCCGGTGGTTACGTGCCCGGTGAGGGTGGGGCGCTGTTCGTGCTCGAGGAGGCCCAGGCGGCGCGCGACCGTGGCGCCCGGGTGTACGGCGAGATCGCGGGCTACGCCTCGACGTTCGACCCGAAGCCGGGCACCGGCGGCGAACCGGGGCTGCGCCGGACCATCGAGCTGGCGCTCGACGACGCGGGCGCCGCGCCCGCCGACATCGACGTCGTGTTCGCCGACGCCGCCGCGGTGCCCGAACTGGACCGGATCGAGGCGGACGCCCTCGCGGCCGTCTTCGGTCCGCACGGGATCCCCGTCACCGCACCGAAAACGATGACCGGGCGGCTGTACTCCGGGGCCGCGCCGCTGGACGTGGCCGCCGCGCTGCTGGCCATCCGCGACGGGGTGATCCCGCCGACGGTCAACACGTCCCCGGATCCCGCCTACGCGCTGGACCTGGTGACCGGGGCACCGCGCGCCGCCCGCCTGCGCTCGGCGCTCGTGCTGGCGCGCGGGTACGGCGGGTTCAACGCGGCGATGGTCGTGCGGTCGGCGTGACCGACGAGGAGGAGGAAAGGCATGGAGGAACGCAAATTCACGATCGAGGAACTGAAAGCGGTGCTGCGCGCGTGCGCGGGTGAGGAGGAGAGCGTCGACCTCGACGGCCAGATCCTCGACACCGAGTTCGAGGACCTCGGCTACGACTCGCTGGCGCTGCTGGAGGCCGGCGGCCGGATCGAACGCGAGTACGGCATCACGCTCGGCGACGAGGCGTTGAACGACGCCCCCACGCCCAGGGCCCTGCTCGAGATCGTCAACACGCGGCTGCTCGGCGTCGACGCCGCCTGACCGCACCGAACCCGTTAGGAGTGAGAATGCCGACCCAAGAGCAGCGCGTCGCCCTCGTCACCGGAGCCACCAGCGGTATCGGCCTGTCGGTCACCAGGACCCTTGCCGGGCAAGGACACCGGGTGTTCATCTGCGCCCGCAACGCCGACAACGTGGCGAAGACCGTCAAGAGCCTGCAGGAGGAGGGTTTCGACGTCGACGGGACCAGCTGTGACGTCCGCTCCCCCGAGGACATCCGCGGGTTCGTCCAGGCCGCCGTCGACCGCTACGGCCCGGTGGACATCCTGGTGAACAACGCCGGGCGCACCGGCGGCGGCGTCACCGCCACCATCGAGGACGAGCTGTGGCACGACGTCATCAGCACCAACCTGACCAGCGTGTTCCTGATGACCCGGGAGGTGCTCACCACCGGCGGCATGCGGGAGAAGAACCGCGGGCGGATCATCAACATCGCCTCCACGGCGGGCAAGCAGGGGGTCGTGCTCGGCGTGCCGTACTCCGCCTCCAAGCACGGGGTGGTCGGCCTGACCAAGGCGCTGGGCAACGAGCTGGGCCCGACCGGGATCACCGTGAACGCGGTCTGCCCCGGCTACGTGGAAACCCCGATGGCGCAGGCGACCCGGCAGCGCTACGCGGCGGCGTACAACACCACGGAGGAGGCGATCCTCGAGAAGTTCCAGGCGAAGATCCCGCTCGGCCGCTACTCCACCCCGGAGGAGGTCGCCGGCCTGGTCGGCTACCTGGTGTCCGACACGGCCGCGTCCATCACGTCCCAGGCGCTCAACGTCTGCGGTGGCCTGGGCAACTTCTGATACTGGGCAACTTCTGATCCGGCGCGGGTGGCCGGGCGTGCACGGCCCGGCCACCCGCCCGCGCACCGCAAGCTCCGGGACAACGAGGAGAAACCATGCCGCAGCAGGATGTTCGCGAGGTCGAGCACGAGATCACCGTGCAGGCGCCCGCCGACCAGATCTACCGGTACCTGGCCGAGGTGGAGAACTGGCCTCGCCTCTTCCCGCCGACCATCTTCGTCGACCACGTCGAGCGCTCCGCGGACCAGGAGCGGATCCGGATCTGGGCGACCGCGAACGGCGAGGCGAAGAACTGGACGTCGCGGCGCTGGCTCAAGCCGCGCGACCGGCGCATCGACTTCCGCCAGGAGGTGTCGCCGCCGCCGGTGGCCTCGATGGGCGGCGCGTGGGTGATCGAACCGTTGTCGGACAAGGAAAGTCGGGTCCGGCTGCTGCACGACTACCGTGCGATCGACGACGACCCGGCGAGCCTGGCCTGGATCGACAAGGCCGTGGACACCAACAGCCGCAAGGAACTCGGCGCGCTGAAGGAGAACATCGAGCGGGCCGCCACGACCCCGCAGGACCTGTTGATGTCGTTCACCGACTCGGTCGAGGTGGCCGGCTCGGCCAAGGACGTCTACCAGTTCATCTACGAGGCCGACCAGTGGACCGAGCGGCTGCCGCACGTGGCGCGGGTCGACATGCGCGAGGACACCCCCGGCCTGCAGATCCTGGAGATGGACACGCGGACCAAGGACGGCTCGACGCACACCACGAAGTCGGTCCGGGTCTGCTTCCCGCACCAGCGCATCGTCTACAAGCAGACCACCCTGCCCGCGCTGATGGCGTTGCACACCGGGTACTGGGAGCTGCGCGAGCACGAGAACGGCGTCACCGCGATCGCCGAGCACACAGTGGTCATCAACACGGACAACATCACCAAGGTGCTCGGTCCGGACGCGGACGTCGCGCAGGCCAAGGAGTTCGTGCGCAACGCCCTGGGCGGCAACAGCCGCGCGACCCTCAACCACGCCAAGGACTACGCCGAGCAGCGGAGCTGATGGCCGTGCGGGACACCGAAGGGACCGAGGTGGTCGTGGTCGGCGCGGGCCCGGTCGGCCTGCTCCTGGCCGGGGAGCTGCGCCTGGCCGGCGTGCGGGTCACCGTGCTGGAGAAGCTGACCGAGCCCACCACCGAGTCCAGGGCATCGGCCCTGCACGCGCGCACCATGGAGTTCTTCGACCAGCGCGGGCTGCTGGACGGGCTCGGCACCCTGCCCAACCTGCCCCACGGTCACTTCGGTGGCATCCCGCTCGACCTGATGTTGCCCGGCCTCTACCCGGGGCAGTGGAAGCTCCCGCAGGCCGAGACCGAGAAGCTGTTGTGGCGGTGGGCCACCGGCCTGGGTGCCGACGTGCGGCGCGGACACGAGCTCACCGGGCTCACCGCGACCGCCGCGGGTGTCGAGGCCGAGGTGACCACCGCGACCGGGACGCACCGGCTGCAGGCGGAGTACCTGGTCGGGTGTGACGGCGAGCAGAGCGCGGTGCGCGGCCTGGCCGGGTTCGCCTTCCCCGGCGCGGACGCCACCATCGAGCTGATCCGCGCGGACCTGAGGGGCATCGAGATACCCGACCGGCGCTTCGAGCGGCATGAGAACGGCCTGGCCACCGCCTACCGCTACCCGGATGGCCTGACCCGGGTGATGGTGCACGAGTTCGGTTCCTCTCCCCGCCGGCGCGACGAGGAGCCCGCGTTCGCCGAGATCGTCGCGGCCTGGGCGCGGGTCACCGGCGAGGACATCGGCGCAGCCACCCCGGTGTGGCTCAACGCGTTCGGCGACACCCGGCGCCAGGCCGCCGCCTACCGGCAGGGCCGGGTGCTGCTCGCCGGCGACGCCGCGCACCGCCAACTGCCCTCCGGCGGGCAGGCGCTCAACCTCGGCCTGCAGGACGCGGCGAACCTGGGCTGGAAGCTCGCCGCGCGCGTCCGCGGGCATGGCAGCGAGTCCCTTGTGGACAGTTACCACGACGAACGGCACCCGGTCGGCGCGCGGGTGCTCACCAACGTCGCCGCGCAGGCCTTGCTGCTGTTCGGCGACCGGCGGGTCGACGCGACGCGCGCGGTCCTCGCGGAACTGCTGGCCACCGAACCCGCGCGCACGCACGTGGCCGCGATGGTCAGCGGCCTGGACACCCGCTACGACGTCGGGCCGAGCACCCACCCGCTGCTGGGCGCACCGCTGCCCTTCCACCGGTTGGGCGGCGGGCACACCACATTCTCGTTGCTGCGCAAGGGGACCGGCGTGCTGCTGGACCTCACCGGCGACCCCGGGATCCGGGACGTGGCCCAGCCGTGGGCGGACCGGGTGCGGGCGGTGTCCGCCATCGCCGACGACGCGCCCGGGTTCGGCGCGGCCCTGGTCCGCCCGGACGGCCACCTCGCCTGGGTGGACGGCACCCGGGCCGAGCTCGAGACCGCGCTGGCGCGCTGGTTCGGCCCGGCCCTCCCCCAACACACCACCAGCACGACAGGAGGACGACGTGGGCAAGCTGGCTGACAGGACGGCCCTGGTCACCGGATCGAGCCGCGGCATCGGCCGGGCGATCGCCGAGCGGCTGGCCCGCGACGGCGCGCTCGTCGCGGTGCACTGCGCGACGGACGTCGAGGCCGCGAAGGCCGTCGTGGCCGGCATCGAGGCCGAGGGCGGCCGTGCGTTCGCCGTGCAGGCCACCTTCGGCGAACCCGATGCCGTGGAGCGGTTGTTCGACGGCGTGGAGCGCGGTCTCAAGGAGCGCACCGGCACCGCGGAACTGTCCATTCTGGTCAACAACGCGGGCACGAAGTCCGTGCAGCTGCCCGAAGAGGTGACACCTGAGGCGTTCGACGAGGTGATGGCCGTCAACGCCAAGGCGCCGTTCTTCGTCGTGCAGCGTGCCCTGGGCCTGCTGGCCGACGGCGGCCGGGTCGTCAACATCTCCTCGGGCATCACGCGATTCAGCAATCCGCAGGAAGTCGTGTACGGGATGAGCAAGGGCGCGGTCGAGCAGCTCACCTTCCACCTCGCCCGGCACCTCGGTCCCCGCGGCATCACGGTCAACAGCGTGGTGCCCGGCGTGACCGACAACGGCTCCTCACCGATGCTGGCCGACCCGGACATCGCCGCGCACATCGCGGGCATGTCGGCGCTCAAGCGGATCGGCCAGAGCACCGACATCGCCGACGTGGTGGCGTTCCTGGCCACCGACGACGCCCGCTGGATCACCGGCGCGGTGATCGACGCCAGCGGCGGCTCGCTGCTCGGCTGACCCCGCCCACCCCTCGCCAACCTCCCGGCGGTGAACCATGCTGATGTCACACCCCGACCCCGCGGTCGCCGACCGCCTGAGCGAACTGGCGGCGCTGAAGGAAGCCGCACGGGCGGGCGGGGACCCCGCGGCGACCGACCGCCAGCACGCCAAGGGCAAGCTGACCGCGCGTGAACGCATCGACCTGCTGCTCGACCCCCGCTCGTTCACCGAGGTCGACCCGCTGCGCAGGCACCGGGCCACCGGGTTCGGCCTTGCGGCCAACCGGCCCTACACAGACGGCGTCGTCACCGGCTGGGGCACGGTGCACGGCCGGACGGTCTTCGTCTACGCCCACGACTTCCGGATCTTCGGCGGCTCGCTCGGCGAGGCGCACGCCGCGAAGATCCACAAGATCATGGACATGGCGGAGGCTGCGGGCGCGCCGCTGGTGTCGCTCAACGACGGTGCGGGCGCCCGGATCCAGGAGGGTGTCACCGCGCTCGCCGGCTACGGCGGCATCTTCCGGCGCAACGCGCGGCTCTCCGGCGTGATCCCGCAGATCAGCGTGATGCTGGGTCCGTGCGCCGGTGGGGCGGCGTACTCGCCGGCACTCACCGACTTCGTCTTCGCGGTGCGTGGCGTCGCCCAGATGTTCATCACCGGCCCCGACGTGGTCACGGCGGTGACCGGCGAGCAGGTCAGCCACGACGCGCTCGGCGGCGCCGACGTGCACGCCGGCTCCTCGGGCGTGGCACACTTCGTCCACGACGACGAGCAGAGCTGCCTCGAAGACGTGCGGTACCTGCTTTCCCTGCTGCCGGCCAACAACCGCGAGCTACCGCCGTCGGCGCCCGCGGTGGACCCCGCCGACCGGCCGACGGACGCGCTGCTCGGTCTCGTGCCCGCCAACCCCAACCAGTCCTACGACATCCGCGCGGTGATCGAGGAACTGGTCGACGACCGGGACCACCTGGAGGTGCACGCCGGCTGGGCGCCCAACCTGGTGTGCGCGCTGGCGCGGCTCGGTGGTCAGGTGGTCGGCGTGCTGGCCAACCAGCCCGCGACGCTGGCCGGGGTGCTGGACATCCGGGCCAGCGAGAAGGGCGCGCGGTTCGTGCAGTTCTGCGACGCGTTCAACATCCCGCTGATCACCCTCGTCGACGTGCCCGGGTTCCTGCCCGGCGTGGACCAGGAGCACGACGGGATCATCCGGCACGGCGCGAAACTGCTGTACGCCTACTGCAACGCCACCGTGCCGCGGATCTCCCTGGTGCTGCGCAAGGCCTACGGCGGGGCGTACATCGTGATGGACTCCCGTTCCATCGGCTCGGACCTCACCTTGGCCTGGCCCACCAACGAGATCGCGGTGATGGGCGCGGACGGCGCGGCGAACGTCATCTTCCGCAAGGAGATCGCCGCTGCGGCCGACCCGGAGGCGGTGCGGCAGAAGCGGATCAAGGAGTACAAGACCGAGTTGATGCACCCCTACCACGCCGCCGAACGCGGGCTCATCGACGACGTCATCGACCCGAGGGAGACCCGCGCGGTGCTGGCCGCGGCCCTGGCCATGCTGCGCACCAAGCACGCCGACCTGCCCGCCCGCAAGCACGGCAACCCACCGCAATGATCAGGGTGGTCAAGGGGAATCCCGACGACGCGGAACTGGCCGCGGTCACCGTGGTGCTGCTGGCCGCCGCCGCGGCGACCCGGTCCACTGGCCCTTCGGTCGAACGCGCGGGCTGGCGACCTCCACAGTGGACTCTCGGTCGTGGCGAACCCTGGCGCCGATCCGGGCACGCCGTGCTCTCCTGGCGCAGGCACCACCCCGCGGGGAAAGGAAGATGATGCTGGAAGAGCCCGTCCGCCTGGCCGTGCTCGTCGGCAGCGCCCAGGGCAGCGCCTTCGCCCCCGTGGTGACGAACTGGTTCGCGGGCGAAGCCAAGCAATGCCCGGACGTGACCCTCGACGTCGTCGACCTGGCCGAGCAGCCGCTGCCCATGACCAGACCCACCTGGCCGCCGTCCCCCGCCATGGCTTCGCTCAGCCCGCGCCTGGCCGCCGCGGACGCGTTCGTCGTCGTGACCCCCGAGTACAACCACAGCTTCCCCGCGTTGCTGAAGAACGCGATCGACTGGCACCTCGAGGAGTGGCGGGCCAAACCGGTCGGCTACGTCTGCTACGGCGGACGGTCGGGTGGCCTGCGGGCGGTCGAGCAACTGCGCCAGGTCTTCGGCGAGCTGCACGCGGTGTCCATTCGGGACACGTTGAGCTTCCACGGCGCGGGCACGTTCGACGAACACGGCCGGCCGAAGGACGAGACCTGCGACGCGGCCGCGAAGGCGATGCTCGACCAGCTCGTCTGGTGGGCGGTCGCGCTGCGCGAAGCCCGGGTGAAACGCCCGTACAGCGCATGACCCCGTGAGGAGACCGCCGATGACCCTGCCCGTGCTGTTCGGCGCCAACGTCGACCCGTCGCACGCCGACCCGGCCGCCCCGCTGCGGGCGGCCGAACGTGTCGACCGAGCCGGGCTGGACCTGATCACCATCCAGGACCACCCGTACCGCCCGGCCCACTACGACACGTGGACGTTGCTCACCTACCTGGCCGCCCGCACGAGCCGGGTCGCCTTCGTGCCGACCGTGGCCAACCTGCCGCTGCGCCCACCGGCCGTGCTGGCGAAGTCGGCCGCGAGCCTGGACGTCCTGACCGGCGGCCGCCTGCGGCTCGGCCTCGGCGCCGGGGCGTTCTGGGACCAGATCGTCGCCATGGGCGGCCCGCGGCGAACCGGCATCGACCAGGTCCACGCCCTGTCCGAGTCGATCGACGTGATCCGTGCCCTGTGGAGCGACGCGCCGTCGGTCCGGGTGACCGGCCGGTTCTACCAGGTGGACGGCCTCGAACCCGGTCCGCGGCCCGGTCCCGGACTGCAGATCTGGCTGGGGGCCAACGGTCCCCGCATGCTGGAGCTGGTCGGGACCAAGGCGGACGGGTGGCAGCCGTCGCTGCTGCACCTCGACCTGGACCGGCTGGGCCCGGCGTCGGCCCGAGTGGACGCGGCGGCCCGGCGTGCGGGGCGCGACCCGGGATCGATCCGCAAGGTCTACAACATCGCCGGTGTCGTCGGACCGGAGTCGGAGCAGCCGTTCCGGGGTTCGCCCGCGCAGTGGGTGGACCAGCTCGTCCGGCTCGCCCACGACCACGGGATGAACGGGTTCGTGTTCTGGCCGGAGTCCGACTACGACCGGCAGGTCGACCGGTTCGCCGCCGAGGTCGTCCCCGCCACCCGCGCCGCACTGCCCTGAATGGCCCATTCGGGACGCTGGGCGTCCTGAATGGGCCATTCAGGGCTTGGCTCAGTTGGTGAGCTGGGCGATGGCGGCGTGGAAGGTGTCGGCGGTCCCGGCGGCACCCGCCGGCAGCAACGGGACGACCTCGCTGCGCCCGCCGCGGACCGCCGGGTGGCGGCGGGCCAGCATGGACAGCCCTTTGCCCGGCCCCGCCTCGACGAGGGTGAACTCGCCCGTGCCGAGCAGCCCGTCCAGCGCGGGCCAGAACAGCACCGGCGCGGCCAGCTGCCGAGCCCAGAACGTCGCCGTCACGGCCTCGTGCGGTGCCACCGGCTTCGCCGTGCGCGTCGACCAGATCGGGAGCCGCGGCGGGCGTAGGGAGAGCCCCGCGAACCCGGACTCGAAGAGCACGGCCGCGTCCGCGACGGCCGGGCAGTGGAACGGTTGACGGGAGCCGACCCGGCGGCCGCTGATCCCGCTGTCCCGCAACGCCTTCGCCATGATCGTCAACCGTGGCTCCGGGCCGGCGAGCACGGTCTGGCGCGGCGCGTTGAGGGCGCCGATCCCCATGCCGTCGGAGTGGGCGCCCGCGTCGAACCACGGCTCGAGCTCGGCGGGCGTCGCGGCGAGGGCCAGCAGGCCACCCGGCGGGGCCGTCGCCATCGCCGCGGTGCGGGCCAGCATGATCTGCGCTGCCGCCGGCGCGTCGAACACCCCGGCCAGTGCGGCGGCGGCCAGTTCACCGACGCTGTGGCCGAGCAGGACCGCGGGCCGGATGCCGCGCTCAGCCAAGGCGCGACCGAGCGCGTAGCCGAGGGCGAACAGCAGCGGCTGGGCCCGCGAGGCGTCGTCCAGCGGCACCTGCGGCTCGTCGGCAAGCCAGTCCGCGCGCAGCCGGGCGCCCTCCGGGCCCATGAGGGTGAACAGCTCGTCCATCGCGGCGGTGAAGGCGGGCTCGGCGCCGTACAGCTCCACGCCCATACCCGGGTGCTGCGCGCCCTGCCCGGGGAGCAGGAGCGCGATCGGTCGAGTGCCCATGGCGGCCTTTCTGCTTGGGGCGGAAGGGGATGGACACGGCGATACACGGCGACGGCCCGGCCCGCGGGCGGGCCGGGCCGTCGCCTGCCGGTCAGGGGTGCCAGAGGTAGAAGTTCTTGGCGATGGCGTCCATCGGCTTGGTCCACGTCTTGGGGTCGTAGGGGTCGATCAACGCGTTGAGCTTGGCGCTGATGTCGATGAACAGCGGGTGGGGCATGGCCTTGCGGATGGCCTCTTCGGAGTCGTGGTCGTCGTCGAACTGCTGGAGGTGGAAGTAGAGGTCGTTGTAGACGAACAGCTCCCGGCGCCGGGTGCCCATCAGGTGCGGCATCTCGGTCTGGTCGAAGGCCTTGAAGTGGCCGGCGACCTCGTCGGTGGTGGACGGGTCCATCCGGCCCACGATCAACGTGCTGTACATCGGTGGAACTCCTTTCAGGCTGCGCCGAACCAGCGCTCGAGCGCGGCGGGCAGGTCGTCGTTACTTTCCGGGGTCCAGGCCACGTGGCCGTCCGGACGGATGAGCAGCGCGGCGGTGTCGTCGATCGAGCACTCCGACGCGCCGTGCGGGGTGGCGGTGACGACGTCCACGCGGTCCGCCCACGGTTGGGCGACCCGGCGCAGCCCGGCGTCGTCGGCGCAGTCGAGCAGCACGCCCCGGGCCGGGCGCAGCAACTCCGTGGTGCTGGTCTTGCCGTCGGCGGACACCAGTTCCTGGTGCGGCATCCGCGCGCCGAGCAGCGGGTGCGACCCGCCGCCGACGTCGTAGCTGATCCCCAGCCCGCTGACCATCCGGGCCAGGTGCTGGTGGACGTCGCGGAACCCGACCAGCTCGGTGAGGACCTGGCGCAGCGGCAGCATCTCCTCGCCACGCAGGAACAACAGGGCCTGGGCACGGGTGTTCATCACCAGCCGCTGCCCCACCGGGTGCCGCTCGCTGTGGTAGGTGTCCAGCAGCGACTCCGGCGCGGACCCGCGCACGATCGCCGCGAGCTTCCAGCCCAGGTTGACCGCGTCCTGGATGCTGGTGTTCATGCCCTGACCGCCCGCGGGCAGGTGGATGTGCGCCGAGTCCCCGGCGAGCAGCACCCGGCCGCGGCGGTATTCGGTGACCAGGCGGGTGGCGTCGGTGAAGGCGCCGATCCACACCGGGGTGGCGTGCGAGATGTCCTCACCGGTGAGCCGCTTCCACGCGGCGGTCACCTCGGCGAAGGACGGCGGCTCCGTCCGCACCTTGGGCGGGTTGTCCCGCTCGCAGATCGTGATGCGGAAGACGCCGTCGCCGAGCGGGCCGCCCATGACCATGCCGCCGGGCACCTTCTCGCCGATCTCCCGCTCGCGCACGTCCGCGCCGCGCAGGTCGACCTGGAACATCTCCATGGTGCCCTCGGTGCCCGGAAAGTCGAACCCGGCGGCCTTGCGCACCTTGCTGCGGCCGCCGTCGCAGCCCACGAGGTAGCGGCTGCGCAGCCGGTAGCGACCGTCCGGACCGGACACCTCGACCTCGACGCCGTCGCTGTCCTGGCGCAGCCCCACCATTTCGTGTCCGCGCCGGATCTCCGCACCCAGCTCGGTCGCCCACTCCTCGAGCACCTGCTCGGTCTGCGACTGCGGCACGGTGCGGTTGGCCAGGTGCGCGCCGCCGAGCACGGAGAAGTCCAGCGGCACGCCGCCGAAGTGGCCGAGCGGGCTGCTCTGCGGGTTGCCGAAGCGCGGCAGCAGCCCGCGCTGGTCGAACACCTCCATCGTGCGGATGAACAAACCGAGCCCACGGGATTCGCCGGAACGCTCGGCCAGGGTTTCCAGTACGAGCACCTCGGCCCCGCCGAGTCGCAATTCGGCCGCGAGCATCAGGCCGGCCGGCCCGGCGCCCACGACAATGACCGGAGCGTCCACGCGCTCTCCCCTCCACCGTCTGTCGCTAATCGTTTTCCGTGCGCTTTCGAGAATGACCGATGCACACCGGGGACTCAACAGAAGGATTCACAAGAAAGCGTCAATTGACCGGCCGAACCGAGTTGGCGAAATTTCACATCGCCGCAATCACCGGCCGTTGTCGAAGCGGAAGCCGACCCCGCGCACCGTGCGGATCCAGCCGCCTTCGCCGAGTTTTCCGCGCAGCGAGCTGACGTGGGTGTCGATGGTGCGGCTGGCCTGCGCGCTCGCCGCGTGCGGCGACTGGTCACCCCACACCTCGGCCATCAGCCGCCTGCGGGTGATCACGGTGTCGGAGTTCGTGGCCAGGTAGTGCAGCAGGTCGAACTCCTTGCGGGTCAGCTCCACGGTCTTGCCGCGCACGCGCACCTGCCGGAACGCCGTGTCGATGGTCAGCGAGCCGATGGTCAGCGTGCCTTCCTTGGGGCCGTTCGCCCCGTTGCGCGCAACGCCGGCATCCCCCGCCGGGTCGCCGGTCGGCTCCGGGTGCTTGCGCGCGGGCGGCATGGGCCCGTGCCATGACTCGACGCTCTCGCGCGGCCCCGGCAACCCGTGCCGCAGCACGTGCTCGTCCACCCCCGGCTTCGCCGCGGACGCGTTCGGCCCGTGATCGTGGGAGCCGTTCGGCAGCGGCCGGGCCGGGCCGGCACCACCTGCACCATTTCGCGGCGCCGTACTCGCGCCGGTGCCCGGCAAGGCGCTCCTACCCACCACACCGATCCTCGACCGGCGCATGACCGCGTCGATGCGGGCGAGCAGCTCGCGGAACCCGTACGGCTTGTCCAGGCAGTCGTCGGCACCGGCCTGCAGGCCGAGGACCCGGTCCAGTTGTCCCCCGGTGAAGGCGATGATCGGGGTGTCGCTGGCGGCCCGGATCCGCGCGCACACCTCGAGCCCGTCGATGTCCGGCAGTTCGAGGTCCAGCAGGATCAACTCGGCGTCGACGTACGTCTCGATGGCCGTGGCGCCGGAGCCGACCGTGAACGTCTCGTGGCCGTAGCGGGCCAGGCTCCTGGCCAGCGCCGTCGCGTCATCGGACTGGCTCTCCACGATCAGCACCCGTAACGGTCGCGCGATGGTTGCCGTCGCGCTCGAACTCGTCCTCATTTCCATTGCCGATCCGTCCCCATCGTCTGGTCAACTGAAACGAGGAAAATCACAACAAAACTCACCGAGCTTCGTGGCTCCCCGACCATCTCCCTGCTATCCTCCGACGACCAATCCGCGATCGGCCGGCTACCGCAACGCATTGGTCTCACCGGGCCAAACATAAGGGTTCTTTCACCTCATCACGCCAATTTGCCTTGGCTGAATCGCCCCTGATTCGCAGTGTAGCCAAGACCCGATGGGGCGACCAGTCGTCTTTGTCGCCCCATCCGGTAAACGTCAGATACTTGTCAAAGATATGCAAATCAATGGCAGACGGATTGCCCGGCGACCGCCAATTGCGCCATGGTCACCAGGAGCGCCGCCCAGCCCGGCGGGCTGTCCGCGAGCCCGGCCGGTGCACCTCGGCCGGGCGCACCACGAGCCCCGATGGGAGCCAACCGATGACGAGCACCTTCCAGACCGCACAGGACGCGCTGCTGCGCGAGCTGTCGGACCGAGCGGAGATCTCCGAACTCCTCGCCCGGAACTGGCGCACGATGGACGACAAGGACTTCGACGCCGCCCGCGACCTGTACACCGAGGACATCGCGCTGGTGATGGCCGGCGGTGAACCGATCACCGGCGCGCAGGCGGTCATCGACTCCACCCGTGCCCTCAACGTCTCCTACAAGTCCACCCAGCACAACGGGTGCAGCCTGAGCATCGAGCTGGACGGCGACCGCGCGACCGCGCACGCCAACGTGATCGGCGTGCTGGTCGGCGGCGTGCCCGAGGTGCCGGCGGTCAGCGTGACCGCAGTCGGCGCCCGGGTCGGCGTCGTGCGCACCGACGGCGGCTGGCGGATGGACCGCATCGAGCTGACCCCGCGGTACCGCTACCCGGTCGGCTGAGCGGACCCGGCGGCGCGGGTGGGTGGGCCGAGCGGCTCACCCACCCCCGCGGGATGCGGAGCTGCCCCGCACCCGCCGCTCGATGTCGTGACGCAGTTGCGTCCAGGTCTCCGCGCAGCTGTTCGCCAGTTCGAGGACGATCTCCAGGCAGTGCTCCGGAATCGCGTCGACGATCTGCTCGCGTTCGTGGTCACGCGCGCAGACCCCCAGCCACTGCAGCAAAGCGCGGCCGGGCTCGGACATCCGCAAGGACGGGTCTCGGCGCAGCACGTACAACGCCGGCAGGCCGGTTTCCCCGCCGTCGGCCGGTTTCCCCGCCCGCGGCGTAGCCGCCTGCCGGGACAGGAACTTGGCGGGGACCAGGTCCTCGCCGCGGTCCATCCGCTTGCGCACGTCCTGCACGGTGCCCAGCGAGACCTTCGCCTCCCGCGCGATGGCGCGCAGCGAGGCGTCCGGGCGTTCGGCGATCAACCGGCCCGCCCGCAGCCGGCCTTCGACCGCGTTCACCGGCCGTGTCCTGCCGTCGCGGCCGAGTCTGCTGTTCGACTGCGCGGCCTTGTCAGTCGAACGCCTGCGGATGGCCGCGACGGTCGACGGGCTGAGCCCGGCCACCCGCGCGATCGCACGGTCGGACAGGCCCGCGTGCGACTCGATGATCCGCTTCACCGCGGCCTCGCGATCGGCGCGGGACAGCGGCAGGCCGTGCGTCACGTTCGCACGCACCGCACGCAGGAAGGCGTCCTGCGCGCTGCCGTCGAAGTACTCGACGGCGATCTCGCGATCACCCCGCGCCCGGGCCGCCTCGAGCCGGTGCATGCCGTCGACCACGCGCATCGTCGTGCGGTGCACCACGATCGGCGGCAACGGATCGCCGGTGTTCGCGAGGTTCCGCACATGCGCCGCGTCCTCGCCCCGAACGCGCGGTGAGTACCCGGGCAGCGGCTCGCTGACGGGCACCATCTCGATTTCCCCGGTGTCCCTGGCGTCGCTTCGTCCAGTCGAACCAGCGTCGCGCACGATTGCCATGACCCCCTTGACGCGCCGAAACCGGCAAGCCGACGCGCGGACCCGACGGGACCGGGCCCGGCTGCGCCAGCTCACCGAAAAGAGCTATTGATCAAGAAAAACGTTGTTACTGCCGCCGAGTGTTTCGCGGCCGGTTAATCAGAATGGAATTACGTCGATATCCGGCGGTCAGCCTATGCGCACCATCCTCAAAGAATCACGGACACATCCCCGGTTTTCACCTGTCCGCGACTCTAGTGCGCCCAGACTGGAGGGCACAAGATCATGCCTGGCGTGGGCTTTTGCACATGCCGAGGTGACGCTGTGAAATCAGCGAGGCTGCCTGGTCACGTAGCCTCCGTACCAAGTCGTGGAAATATCATCTCACGCATTGCCACCCGGATGGACCAATATCATTTGGCGCTCTTGCTCTGCGTTAGCAGCGGGGGCCCGCTCATCCCACGTCACGGCGGTGACTGGTGAACGGCGGGTCGTTCTCGTCGATGCCGAAGCTGATGACCCGCCGCGCGCGGATCCGGATGATCGCGCCGTCCCAGCCGTTGGCCACCCCGGCCCAGGCCGAGTCGGCGGCCTGCGTGAGGGCCTCGCCCTGACCACGGACCTCCAGGCACCGCGGCTGCCAGACCGGGTCCACCGACCGGAGGTCGTCGACGACGAACGCGACCCGGCCGTTGTCGCGGACGTTGCGGAACTTCCGGCTCGTCGCCATGTGCCGCCCGCCGATGTCGATCGTGCCGGTGGCGTGGTTGTACCGGAAGGTGACCGGGTTGATCTGGATGGTGCCGTCGGGTTGCGCCGTGGCCAGCCGCGCGAGGTGCTGGCTGGTCAGGTACGCGAGCTCGACGTCGGTGAAGACGGTGGAAACCGTGGAATCCATGGTGCTCCTCGTGTTCGGGGCGGTGCGGTGGGAGGCGACGCTCAGGCGGGACCGAACCAGCGCTCCAGCGCCGCGGCGACGCCGGTCTCGCCGCCGCTCGTCCACGCCACGTAGCCGTCGGGGCGGAGCAGGAACGCGTCGGCGCCCCGCAACGGGTTGTCCGCGCCACCGTCGACCGGCGCCGCGGTGACGACGTCCACCCGGTCCGCCCATGCGGCGGCGGCCGTGCGCAACGCGGCGTCGTCGGCGCAGTCGAGCAGCACCCCGCGCGCCGGGCGCAGCAACTCCGTGGTGCTGGTCTTGCGGTCCTGGTCGGCGAGGTCGACGTGGGGCATCCGGCGGCCCAGCAGCGGGTGGTCGCCCGCGCCGACGTCGTAGCGGATGTCCAGCCCGCTGACCATGCGGGCCAGGTGCCTGCTGACGTTCTCGTACTCGATCAGCTCGGCGAAGACGTCGCGCAACGGCTGGACCTCGGAACCGCCGAGGAACAGCAGGCCCTGCGCCTGCGTGTTGGTCAGCAGCCGCTCCCCCACCGGGTGCCGCTCGCTGTGGTAGGTGTCCAGCAACGCATCCGGCGCGCTCCCGCGGACCACGGCGGCGAGCTTCCAGCCCAGGTTCACCGAGTCCTGGATGCTCGCGTTCATCCCCTGCCCGCCGGCCGGGAGGTGGATGCGCGCCGCGTCGCCCGCGACGAGCACGCGACCCTTCCGGTAGTTCGACACCTGCCGGGACGCGTCGCCGTACGCACTGGTCCAGACCGGGACGCCCGCCGAGATGTCCTCACCAGTAAGTCGCTTCCAGGCCGCCACGAGCTCCTCGTAGGCGGGCGGGCCGCTGCGATGGGTCTTCGGCGCCCGGCCGCGTTCGCAGATGATGATCCGCGTGATGCCGCCGCCGAGGTCGCCACCCATGACCAGCCCGCCCGGCACCGTCTCGCCGTACCGGCGCTCGTCGGGGCGTTGCAGCTGCACGCCCCGGACGTCGGCCAGGAGCATCTCCATCGTCGCCGCGGTGCCGGGAAACTCGAAGCCCGCGCTCTTGCGCACCTTGCTGCGGCCGCCGTCGCAGCCCACCAGGTAGGCGCACCGCATCCGGTAGCCACCTCGCGGGCCGGACACCTCGATGTCGACCCCGTCGTCGTCCTGCGTCACCGACACCAGTTCGTGGCCGCGACGCAGCTCGGCGCCGAGCTCGGTGGCCCACGCCTCGAGCGCGGCCTCGGTCTGCGACTGCAGCACTGTCTTGTTGGCCAGGTGGGCGCCGTCGAGCACGCTCAGGTCCAGGGCCAGGCCACCGAAGTGGTGCTGACCGGTCGTCGGCAGGTCACCGAAGCGCGGCAGCAGGCCGCGCTGGTCGAGCACCTCCATGGTGCGCACGGTGAACCCGAGGCCGCGGGACTCACCCGTCGGCTCGGCGAGCTTCTCCACGACCACGACGTCGATGCCGGCGAGCCGCAGCTCACCGGCGAGCATCAGGCCGGCCGGACCCGCACCCACGACGACAACGGCAGTGTCCATGTCTTCTCCTTGGCTTCGGCTCGCGGCCGGATTCGGCAGCCGGGAATCGCACTCCACCTTGTTCGTTCACGCCCGCCCGGGTCAATGTCGGGCAATTCAGGATTGCGCAAAACCTGTGTCAGAAGAATTTCATCCGCGTCAGATGCCGTGCGGTGTCGTTGACACAATCCGCGCCACCTGATTAGCGTTGTCAAGATCACCAAGCACGCCCCCGATGCGAAAGGACCGACGCGTGGAGCGGAATCGATGGGCACTGGTCGTGGCCGTTGGGCTCACGGTTTTCGTCGCCCAGCTGGACGCCACGATCGTCAACGTGGCGCTGCCGGCCATCGAGGACGACTTCGCCACCTCGACCGCGCTCGTGCAGTGGGTCGTGCTGGGCTACCTCACGCCGATCATCGCGCTGGGTCTGTGCGCCGGGCGGTGGGTGGACGCGGTCGACCCGCGCCGGGCGCTGACGCTGGCGTGCGCGGGATTCGCCGTGTCCACCGCGTTGGCCGGGCTGGCGCCGGGGATCGGGTGGCTGATCGCGGCGCGTGTGCTGCAGGGCTGCTTCGGGGTCGTGCTGCTCGCGCTCTCGGCGGTGCTCGGCACCGTGTCGGTGCGGCCGGAGGCGCGCGGGCGGGCATTCGGCGTGATCATGCTGTTCGGCACCACCGGTGGCGTGCTCGGACCCGCGCTGGGCGGGCAGATCGTCGAGTCGCTGGGCTGGCCGTGGATCTTCTACCTGTCCATCCCCGCCGTCGCGGCCGCGGTTCTGCTGGCCTCGGGCCAACTCCCGCTCGGTGACGGGCTCACGTGGCCGCGGCGGCGGTGGCTGGTGGAAGCCGCCACGTTCGGCGGTGGGGCGGTCGCCGTGATCCTGGGTCTGTCGCTCGCGGTCACCGAGAGTCCGGTATGGCTGGTCGTCGCGGTGCTCGCGCTGCCGTTGCTCGTGGCCTGGTACCGCGGGCGGGACGCGGTGCCGGTGCGTGAGCTGCTCGGCACCCGCGGCGTGCTCGGCCCGCACGTCGCGCTCGTGTTGGTGTACACGGGTTTCAACGTGCTGGTGTTCGTGCTGCCGTTCTTCCTGCAGCACGGGCTGCACACGAGCGCGGGCACCGCCGGCCTGGTGCTGCTCGCGTTCCCGATCGCCGCGCTGGCGACCAGCTACGGCGCGGGCATGGTGGCCGACCGGGTCGGCACCCGGCCGATCGCCGTGGTCGGGGCCGGTGTCCTCGCCCTGGGCGCGGTCCTGCTGCTGTTCGCCGGTGACGCACCGGGCGACCTGTTCTGGCGGCTGGCGGTCGTGGGCGCTGGGTTCGGGGTGTTCAACGGGCAGTTGCAGGTCTTGTTGATGGGCAACACCCCGCGCAGCAAGATGGGGTTGACGTCGGCAACGTCCAATGTGGTGCGTCAGCTCGGTATCGCCTTCGGCTCCGCGACGGGTGCCGCGCTGTGGTCGGTGTCCGGGTCCGACGCGCTGCGCTGGGGCGCGACCCTCGGCGCCGTGTCCCTTGTCGTCGCCGGCCTCATCGTGGCCAGGACCCGAGTGGTGCCCGCCGACGACGCACCGGTCGCCGCCCAGCCGCACACCGATTAGGTTTTCGCGCCGCGCCCGTCTGTACCTGTGAGATCGACTCACGGGAGGCTGACGCCATGCGAAAACTGACCTTCGGCATGAATGTGACCTTGGACGGCTACATCGCCGCGCCCGGCGACGACATCGGCTGGAGCGGAGGTGAGGGACCGGACTCGTCGCCGAGCGACGAGTTGTTCCAGTGGTGGTCCGACCGGGTGGCGGCGACGGGCCTGGCGCTGTACGGGCGCAAGCTGTGGACGACGATGAGTTCCGACTGGCCGACCGCCGACCAGCAGCCCGGCGCCACACCGGCGGTGATCGAGTTCGCCCAGCGCTGGCGGGACATGCCGAAGGTGGTGTTCTCCTCGACGATCGAGGAGGTCGACTGGAACACCCGCCTGGTCAGCGGCGAGGCAGTCGCCGAGATCGCCCGGCTCAAGGCCGAGGACGCCGGCCCGATGGACATCGGCGGCGCGACGCTGGCCGGGGCGGCCATGCGGGCCGGGCTGATCGACGAGTACGTGCTGGTCACCGTGCCGGTCTTGGTGGGCGGCGGCACGCCGTTCTTCACCGCGCTGGACAGCTGGGTGAACCTGAACCTGGTGGAGACGCGGACGTTTCCCGGCGGCGTGCTGCTGACCCGGTACGAGACCCGCTTGTGATCACAGGGTCGGCGGCAGGCCCAGCCACGGTTTGCCGCCGGCGTCGAATCCGGTGAGCTCGGCGATCTTCCCGTCGACGATGTGCAGGGCCGCGATGGCGAACAGCCGGTACCGCGGGTCGTCGGGGGTGCGGAGGTACAGCGCGGCGGCCGGCATGCGGTTGACCGTGGTGGCGATACCGCGCCAGTCGTCGTGGCCGCGCTGGAAGAGCCCGCCGGAGACCCAGCTGTCCACCGCGTCCTCGGCCGTCATGACCGTGGTGCCCATCTCGGGCAGCATCGCGAAGCGCAGGTCGTCGCGCAGCAGGGACGTCAACGCGTCGAGGTCGTTGCGCTCATGGGCGTCCATGTAGGACTTCACCACGCCGCGCTCGTCATCCGTCAGCTCGTGGGTGGCGGGGCTGCGCCAGTCGAGGCGGCGGTCGGGCAGCTGCGCGCGCACCGTCCCACGCGCCCGCTGCAGTGCGCTGGTCACCGACGCGACGGTCAGCTCGAGGGCGTCGGCGGCCTTCGACGCCGGCCAGCCGAGGACGTCGCGCAGGATGAACACGGCCCGCTGGCGAGGTGGCAGGCGCTGAACGGCGACGATGAACGCCAGCTCGATCGTCTCCCGCGCCACCACCGATTCCTGTGGGTCTTCGGGGAGCATCCGGTCGGGGTAGGGCTGCAGGTACAGCACCTCGGAGCCGGCGTCCGCCAGCCCGGACGGTACCGGGGTGCGCTTCTCCAGGAAGTCGAGGCAGACGTTCGTCGCGATCCGGTACAGCCAGGTCCGCAGCGCGGCATGGCCTTTGAACGACTCCCGCTTGTTCCACGCTCGCAGGAACGTCTCCTGCGTCATGTCCTGGGCGTCCTCGTAGTTCGCGAGCATCCGGTAGCAGTGCACCTGCAGCTCACGCCGGTATCGCTCCGTGACGAGCGCGAACCGCGCCGCATCACCCGAACGAGCCGCCGCGATGAACGTGGCCTCGTCGGCGCTCAGCGGTCCAGCGTCGGTCATGGTCGTCAATCCTTCCACCGGTGTCGGGGGGCTACCAGAACTGACGACGTGACGGAGGTTTTCTGATCGGTGAAGCCGCCGACACCGAGCTGTCCGGGTCGGCGAGGTCTGTTCGATTGCAACTGTAACGCTCCTCGGGCAGGCGCCGACCTCCCTTAGCAAGGCTGCCCGCACCCCTTTTTGCGCGGGCGAGGAATAGAGGAGAGTTCGTGGCGATCGGTGACCGGGTGGCGGAACTGTCGGCGAAGCTGGCTACGCAGCGGGCCGTGATCGAGACCGAGGAGGCCACGAAGAACGCGTTCGTGATGCCGTTCATCGGGCGGGTGCTGGGATACGACGTGTTCAACCCTTCGGAGGTCATCCCCGAGTTCACCGCCGATCTCGGCACCAAGAAGGGCGAGAAGATCGACTACGCCCTCGTCCACGGCGGCGCCGTGCAGATCCTCATCGAGACCAAGAAAATCACCGAGCCGTTGCGCTGGGAGCACGCTTCCCAGCTGTACCGGTACTTCTCGGTCACCAACGCCCGGGTGGCGATCCTGACCAACGGTCAGTTCTGGGAGTTCTACACCGATCTCGACGAGCCCAACAGGATGGACGCCAAACCATTCCTGGTGCTCGACCTCGCCGCAGTCGATCGCACATTGCTGCCCGAACTGGCCAAGCTCACGCGCGAATCGTTCGACCTCGACTCGGTGCTCAATGCCGCCGGCGAACTGAAGTACATCGGTGAGATCAAGCGGACGCTCGCCGCGGAATTCCGTGAGCCATCCGAGGAATGGGTTCGCTACCTCGGCGTGCGCGTGTTCAGCGGCAAGAACTTCACCCGCCAGGTCCGCGAGCAGTTCGCCCCACTGGTCGAGAAGGCGGCCCACCAGTTCCTCACCGAACAGGTCAACGCCCGGCTCAAAACCGCACTCGGCCCGGACGCCGCCCTCGACGCGACGACGCCCGCCGAACCGCAGATCCTCGCGCCGACGCCGCCGGTCCCGGCCCAGGACGTCACCCCGGAGGCCACCGACGTCGTGACCACCGAAGACGAACTCGAGGGCTTCCGCATCGTGCGGGCCATCGTCTGCAGCGAGGTCCCCGCATCACGCATCGCATCCCGCGACGCCAAGACCTACTTCGGGATCCTGCTGGACGACAACAACCGCAAACCCATCGCGCGCCTGTGGTTCAACCGCTCCCAGCGCTACCTCGGCGTGTTCGACGAGGACAAGAACGAGACCCGCTTGCCGATCAACGACATCACCGACATCTACGCCCACGCGGACCAACTACGCAAGACGGTCGCCGGCTACGTCCGCCCCGCAATCCCGCCAGCGAGCGTCCCGATGGGCTGAGAGCGGGCCGCCCGTGACGCCGCTGTCCGGCTGAGCGCGCCGAGCCGCCCGGCAGCTCGATGCCGTCGATGCGCGGTCCCTGCTCCGCGAAGGCATTCTGGCGGGCGTCGACTTCCGCACCGTGGCTCGGCGTCTTGGCCACAGCGGCAGCGCAACGACCCTACGGGTCCACAGGCGTGGTTCAGGCGAGGCTGACCCGCGGGCAGCGAACACACCCGCCCCACGAATGCCGGTATCAGTGGTGGCGCAACCCTAGGCGTCGTACGTCCCGACTCTCAATATCTGGACAGTTTGGCCCGTATCCACGCAACCATACGCCTGTCGGAATCCTCCTCCGCTTCCATCGCTCGCAATGCCTCCGCAAGTTCAGGCGACGGACCCTCATCGACCAACAACAGGGCCACTGATTCGGCGCGCGAGCGGCGCAACTCCTGGATCCTGGTCGCCGGATCCCTCACCAGGTTGAGTAGCAGCCGCCGATCAGTCAGTGATCGCAACTTCTCTGCCAGCGATGTCAGCTTTGTGACTAATTCTTCAATTCTCTCGCTCTCGTCGAGGTTGAATTGCCATAGCCCCAAATGGTTGTGCGGAGACCTCAACCGTGTCCACCAGAGTGCGCTTGCGGAGGTCTCGTCCTGCACCGCGTCCACATGTTCTCGCCATTCGATCCACGGCAGCGGACTGACTCCCGCATCAACGTAGAATTCTGCTTCGCGTTCACCCAGCCGCCACGACAAGAAGTTAATAGCGGCCAAGTCCCCATTTGTCGCGACCAACCGAAAATCTCGACCTCTCTTCGAGAATCCTACTTCCTTCAACAGCACCCTTACACAATCACGCAGAAACGCATCGACCGGCTTTACCACATCGGCCCCCTTACTCGACATTTCATGCCGTGTCACCGGGAGACCCGGACATCCTGCTGGTCGCCGACGCCGGCTACGACGGGCCGCGGCTGGCCCGCGTGCTGGCCGACTTACCGATCATCGTGCTGGTGCGGATGCGCTCGGACCGGGTCCTGCACCGCCCGGTCCCGCCACCACCGTCCGCCACGGCACGCCCCCGGGGCCGACCCCGCCGACACGGCGGCGAGTTCGTCTTCGGTGACCCGGCCACTTAGAGTTCCTAGCAAAGTTGATCTTGGGTCTTCCGTCTGTCGTGAATGTTGATCTACGGTGTGGGGCCGTGAGGCGTGGTGAGCAGCCGCCGTGGATCGTTCCGGACGGGCTGTGGCAGCGCATTGAGCCGTTGCTGCCCAAGTCAGCGCCGCGGAATCCGCGGTATCCGGGTCGGAAGAGGATCCCGGATCGGCAGGTGTTGTGTGTGGGATCTTGTTCGTGCTGCACACCGGGATCCAGTGGGAGTTCCTGCCGCAGGAGTTGGGGTTCGGGTCGGGGATGACCTGCTGGCGCCGGTTGGAGGAGTGGAACCGGGCCGGGGTGTGGCAGCGGCTGCACGAGCTGCTGCTGGCCGAGTTGCACGGTGCCGGGAAGGTGGACTGGTCGCGGGCGATCATCGACTCCTCGCATGTTCGAGCTGCCAGGCGTGGCCCACAAGCGGTCCGAGCCCGGTTGACCGCGCCCGCCCGGGCTCGAAGCACCACGTCCTGACCGAGGGTGCCGGCATCCCGCTGTCGGTGTCGTTGACTGGCGGCAACCGCCATGACGTGACCGAGCTTGAGCCATTGATCGAGGCCATCCCGCCGGTTCGAGGCCGCCGTGGCCGGCCACGCCAACGACCGGACGAGTTGTACGGCGACCGTGCCTATGACCATGACAAGTACCGCAAGAAGGTGCGCGCCAAAGGCATCCGACCGCGCATCGCCCGCCGGGGCCAACCCCACGGCTCCGGACTGGGCAAGCACAGATGGGTGGTCGAGCGCACCGTGGCCTGGTACCACGGCATGAAACGCCTACGCATCCGCTGGGAACGCCGAGACGACATCCACGAAGCCCTACTCGGCCTCGCCACCTGCATCATCACCTGGCAACACGTCACCCGGCTTTGTTAGGAACTCTTAGGGCGAACCCGATGTCGTCACCGAGACCACCACCTGGCTCTATGGGCCGGCACAGGTCCGGGCCTGGGACCGGCTACAACCCCGGCTGACCCACCGCATCGCCTGGGCCGGCCACGACGGCACCCTGCCCATCCTGAAAGGAACCGTCATCCGCCTCGAAGTCCAACGGCTGCCCTCCGGCGCGATCCCGAAACCGGTATGGCTTTGGCACTCGGCCACCGGCCTCGACCGCACGGAGGTGGACCTGGCCTGGCAGGCGTTCCTGCGCCGCTTCGACATCGACCACACCTTCCGCATGCTCAAACAAACCCTCGGCTGGGCCACGCCGAAACTACGCTCACCCCACGCCGCCGACCGCTGGACCTGGCTGCTGCTCACCGCCTACACCCAACTCCGCCTCGCCGGCGACCACACCGAAGACCTCCGCCGCCCTGGGAGAAACCCCGACCAGCCCAGCGACTCACCCCAGCCCGAGTCCGCCGAGGATTTCGGAACCTACGCCCACACCTCAAGTCAGCTCGCGGCAAGCTTGGCGCGGACCCAAGAAGCCACCTTGTCATCCGGATCCCGGGCCTCCAGTACTTGCAAAAGCTCGTCAAGCTCGCGCGACGGACCATCGTCAACCAACAGCAACGCCATCGAATGCTCACGCGAGTGACGCAAATCCTGAACTGCGGTCGCCGAGTCGCGAACCACAGAAATCAAATTCCGACGATCGACCAAAATACGCAATCGATCGGCCGCTGCACCCAGCGCACCCAATAGTACGTCAATTCTTTCATTGTCATCCAGGTTGACAATCCACGTATCCGTGTACGGAAACGGAGACTCCATGTACGTAAATGGCGAGAACAACCTCTTCCACCACAGCGCGCCACCGATCGACTGGTCATTCACGCCACTGACCTGTTCGAGCCATTCGACCCAGGGCACCGGCAAGATCCCCACGTCAAGATTGAATTCGACTTCTCTTAGACCCAGCCGCCACGATTGAAAGCCGATAAGCGCCGTGTCACCGTTCGGCGCAACAAAGCGAAAATCGCGCCCCTTTTTCGAGAACCCCTTCTCCTTCAAAAAGGGCCGCACGGTGTCGCGCAAGAACGCATCGAGCGGTTTGACCACGGAACGAATCCTTCCTTGCCCAGCCGTTCTAGCGCGTACCCAAGACGACGGTACTACCTGCAATTGCGGGTGCGCATCCTACACCGCTCGCACAGGCGAGGCCAGTGAACAGTATGGCGCCGCCGACCGTGAGTACCTCCGGTGAAGTAATCCAGTCCCAGAAGCCACCACCAGTGTCTGGCGCCGGATCATTCGACGGCACATATATCGGAAGAGGTACCGGCACAGGGTCCGGGACCGGAATGGGAGATCTTCTTGGCAGAGTGTCGCCATGGTAGATGATCGCACCAGGCCCGACACCAACAACGCGGTCATTGTTGACACCGGGGTAGGGACCGCCAATGGACCAACCCTTCTGAGCGGTAAGTGGTAGGCCGAGTTTATTGTACTGGTCCACGTACCATTGGGCTTCTGGCCCTGCCTTCGCGCCCTGACCTGCGCTCTTTACTTCCCAGACCCATAGATTCTGGCCGTCATCGTAGGTGATGTCGGCGTAACCCGCGTTGCCAGTCCCGTTCTTGCTTGCACCAGGAATTTTGAAGCCTGAGGTGACCTTGCTGGGGTCACCGCCTGCGGCCGCGACTTGCCCTCGGATAATGACGATCGCTACGTCGACTGCGAAATTGTGCCGGGTGGTGTAGTCCTTGCTGGGCGGAGTGCTGGTGATCGGGAAGGGGTTGCCTGGCAGGCCACCTCCTGCGCCAGGTGGAGTGACGCCTGGCGGTTCATAGTTGACGTTGGTGACGCCCGTAGCGCCGGCGACGGTGTCGGAGACTTTGCCGAGCAGGACGGTGTTGTCGACGGTGAGAGAGTCCTGCAAGTTGTCATAGGACTTGTTGATGTCCTGGACGGGGTTCTGGTAGTCGCTGCTGGTTCGGGACGGGACGTCCGGTGCGGACGAAACCGGTGGGGCGATGGAACCGCCGTAGAGCGGTGCGGTCATCGCTGCTGGTATCGGCAGCGGGTTGTCCCGGGCTGCCGCGCGATTCGCGGCGCGCGCCTGCTGGGTGACGTCGGGCCCGGGGCCGTGACCACCGCCGCCACCGCCACGGCCTCCGCTACCACCACCACCGCGACCGCTACCGCCGCCGAGGCCGCCTAGGCCGGCTCCGACAGCGCCGCCGGAGCCACCGGACGACCCACCAGAGCACCCGAAAGCCTGGACCCCGGGAGGCGTCGAGCAACCGCCGCAGCCGAAGGTGAGAACTCCCAAGCCTCCCGAACAGCTGCCGCTACTGCCGCCACCACTGCTGCCATTGCTTCCGCTGCCGGGGCAGTATGGATACAAGGCGCAAACGGTAGTGCCATTGCACGAACTGGTCCCGTATGCGACAGCGCAGACTGATGTGTGGCCGGTGGGATCGGTGTAATTGAGCGGCGATCCGCTGGCGTAGCCGTACCGATTGACACCGCCCGCGGGGTCGTCGTCGCGGCTGGTGAAGGCGGCGGTGCCCGGGTCGTACCAGCGGGCGCTCATGTTGACTTGGCCGGTGTCGGGGTCGGTGTAGCCACCCTGGTAACCGAGGCGCCCGGTGGTGCCGGTCGTCCCGGTCGGTGTACCGAAAGGGTCGTAGCCGGTGCTGCCGGTGAGCTGGCCAGTGGTCGCGTCGACGCTGGCGACGACATCGGTGTGTTGATCGGTGAGCGCTAGTTGGCCGGTCGCGCCAGTCTTGGTGGCGATGGGTTCGCGAGCGGGTCCGCGGGCGATTGTTGTGGTGCCGTCGCTGACAAGGGCGTTGCTTGCGCCGCTGTAGGTGAAGCGTTGCTGGTTGCGGGTGGCGACGCGGTCGAGGCTGTCGTAGCTGTAGTGGGCCGTGTCCGCTGTTGTCAGGCGGTCGAAGGCGTCGAACTCGAGGTGCTGGGTGGCCGATCCGGTGACCTTTGTGGACTGGGTTCCCCGCGGCGTATAGGTGTAGGTGCTGGTTCCGTCGGTGAGCAGCCGGTTGCGTTCGTCGTAGGTCGCGGTCTTGCCGCCTGCGGTGGTGCGGTTGCCGGCGTCGTCCCAGCCGTAGGCGGTGGTGGTGCTGTCGTGGGTCCAACTGGTGAGTCTGTTGGCGTAGTCGTAGTCGTAGGTGCTGCTGGCTGTGCCGGCGAGACCGGTTGCGGCTTTGGAGGTGAGCCGGTTGGCGTTGTCGTAGCCGTAGGTGAGGCTCGCGACCGTATTGCCGCTTGAGGTGGTCAGGGTGTCGGTTTTGAGCCGGGCCAGGTCGTCGTAGCCGAAGGTGCGGACGTTGGTGCCGTAGCTCTCGGTCTTGGGCAGGCCGGCGGTGTCGTAGGTCAGGAGTTTCGTGTTGCCGGTGAGCGGGTCGCGGATGCTGGAGAGCCGGTCGCTGATGTAGCCGTAGGTGGAGGTACCGGATGCATCGGTGCGGCTGGTGACGTTGCCGTCGGCGTTGTAGCCGAAGGTGGTGGCACCGGACGGTCCTGTCGTGGTGAGCAGGGCGCCGCGGTCGTTGTAGGTGAACGTGTCGGTGCCGTCGGGTGCGCTGCTGGTGCTCACCCTGCTCAATGCGTCGTAGGCGTAAGTGCGGTCCGTCGTGGCGCCCTCGGCGCCGGTGCCGGTTTCGTGCCGGAGGTTGTCGAGGAGGTCGAAGGTGCGGTCGCGGCGCACACCACCGGGTTCGGTGAGGGTCGTGACGTTGGCGGATGCGTCGTAGGAGGCGGTCCAGGTGCGGTCGGCCAGGTTGGGTTGTGCGGTGGTGGCGGGTTCGACGACGCTTTCGGGCAGACCCCAGGAGTTGGCCGTGGTGATGGTGCTGTTGCCGCGCCCGTCGGTTTGCCTGGTCAGGTTGCCCGCGGCGTCGTAACCGAACGACGTCGTGATGCTGTGGCCGGCGGAGACGGGTTCGACCTGTCGAGTCAGTCGGCCGAGCGCATCGTGGTCGAACTGCGTGACGTGGCTGAGCGGGTCGGTGTACGTGCCAAGGTTGCCCGACTGGTCGTAGGCGTACTTGCTTTGCCGCACCAGTCGGCCGGTCGGACCTGTGTCCAGTTCCTGGATCGGACGTCCCGCGAGGTCGACGTTGATTCGGTGTGCTCTACCTGCGGCGTCCGCGGTGCGTACTTGCCGACCGGAGCGGTCGTAGCCGAACTGAGTGGTCACGCCGGCCGCGGAGGTGGTCCTGATCAGCTGGTTGAGTGCGTCGTAGGTGGCGGCGCTCGTCGCGTTGGCCGGCGTGGTCGAGCTGGTCAGGTTCCCGGCGTCGTCGTAGCCGTAGTGGCTGGTGTACGTGCCGGGGGTGGGGTAGCGCTCGAGTTCGCTGCTGGTCGCCAGGCGGCCGAGGTCGTCGTAGGTGCTTTCGACGCGAGCGCCGGTCGGGTCGGTGACGGAAAGCGGTTCACCGGTGCGGGTATAGGTGAACTGCCATTCCCCGCCGGGCTGACCGGGATTGGTGGGGTCGGGATCGATCTGTTTGGTCAGCCGGCCGAGCTGGTCGTAGTCGTAGCTGGTGACCGCGCCACGGGGTCCGGTGACAGCCGTGATCTGGCCCAGACCGTCGTAGGCGAAGCCGGTCGTCGTGCGGATCGGTTGTGTGGCCCCGGGAGCGGTGTAGTCGGGTGACGTGGTTGAGGTCGGACGGCCGAGCCGGTCGTAGCCGGTGAGCCAGGTGTTGCTGTTCGCGTCGGTGGTGTGGGTGGCATCGCCGAACGTGTCGTAGCCGATCTTCGTCGTCGGCCGTGCGGTTGTCGGTGCTCCCCCGTTGGTTTCCACGGCGACCGGTGGCGCGATCGCGTGCGTGGCTTCGCCGAGTTCGTCGAACTGGTAGTTCGTCGTGAACGCAGCCGGATCGGCGCCTGCGGCCGTGCCGCGTGGGTCGGTGACGGAGGTGAGCAGGTTGCGTTGGTCGTAGCCGTAGCGGGTGGCGAGGGTTTCGGTGCCGGTGTTGACGGTCTCGCTGGTCCGGCGTCCGGCGGGGTCGTAGCCGTAGTCGACGGTTTCGGCGACGGTGAGGTCGTCGAAGGCACCGGTGTTGGACTCGCGGCCGGTCATGTTGACCCGGGTGACGTTGCCGCTCAAGTCGTAGGCGAGCTCGGTGCGGTGGCGGAGGCCGTCGGGGTCGGCAGTGGTTGCGGTCCGCCGTCCGACGGCGTCGATTTCGTAGGTGGTGACCCGCCCACCGGCAAAGGTTTGCTTGCTGGGGTTGCCTGCGGCGTCGAAGGTGTTGGTGGTCAGGACGACGTCGCGGGTGCTTCCGTCCGGGTTGTGCACGCCGAGCGCGGTCGCGCGGTAGGGCAGACCGTCGTTGTAGTAGCTGTAGCGGGTGGCGCGGCCCATGGCGTCGACGTGGCGGACGAGCTGGCCAGCGAGGTCGTAGGCGTAGGAGTCAACGACGAGGTAGTCGTCCGGGCCGGGTTGTGCGCCGTCGGGATCGCCGTTCCACCCACGCAAGCGCACTTCGGCCAGCTTGTTGCGCGCGGTGTAGGCGTACTCGTATTGCACGCCATCGGCGTTAACCATGCGTGTGGTGTTGCCGAAGCTGTCGTAGCCGAAGCTGGTTTCGTTGCCCTCGGGGTCGGTGACGCGCTCGACGCGGTTGTGCTCGTCGTAGTCGATGCGCGTGGTGCGGGGCTGGTCCGTGCCGACGATGTCGACGCTGTCGACGGCGGTGGCGTTGCCGTCGGGATCGTAGGTGGTGGTGTCGCGCTCGGTGTGGCGATCGCCGGTGACGGCATTGGTCGTGGTCGGCGCGGTCACGACGGCGGGCCGTGAGAGGTCGTCGTATGCCGTTGTCGACGTGATGCCCTGGGGGTAGCTGTCGGAGATCTGGGTGGCCGAGACGCGGCGGCCGAGTTCGTCGTAGATGTACCGGGTGATCAACCCGGTCGGGCTGGTGACCTGCGCGAGGTCACCGTTGCGGTAGTACGCGTAGGTGGTGACAGCGTTGCGCGGGTCGGTCGAGGTTGCGAGCAAGCCGGCTGGTGCTGTGCCACCGTCGTAGGCGGGTGTCGTGTCGGCGGTGTAGGTGTGCCGGACGACTGCATTGTCCGCCGTGGTTTGTGTTTCGAGGTCACCGCGCGAGGTGTAGGTGAAGGCTGTGCGGTAGCGGTTGTCGGTGGGGCCACTGGAACGGGCGTCGCGGGTCGCGATCACCTTGTCCAGGCGCGGATCGGTCAAGTCCGTGCCGACGGGGTAGTACTCGTAGTAGCTGGTTTGGCAGTCGGTCGGCCCGGTACGGCAGGTCGTGCGAGTGGTCACGTTCCCGCGAGCGTCGTGCCCTAGGGCGATCGTGTTGCCGTTCTCGTCGGTGATTGCGCTCTGGTAACCGTTGGCGTCGTAGTCGAACGTGCGCGCACCTTGCAGATCGACCGGCGGGAACGAGCCAGGGCCACCATTGGTCGGGACCTCGCAGAACGGCTGGTCGGGCGGGCAGTCTGGCGGCGGGTCAACAGGATCGGTGGTCGGGGGTGGGTTGTCCTCGGGCCGGGTTTCGGTGCCCAAGGGCGCGAGGTAGCGCAGGATCCGACCGCGGACCGGGTCGTATTCATAGAAGTGGTCGCGGTTGGCGGGATCCGTGACGCGGACGGTGCGGATGATGTTGTCGGGGTCACCGGACACATTGGGCGTGCCAAGGCGCCACGTTCCGCCGTTGCGGTCGATGTACTCGTCGACGCGGTCGTGGTCGAGGTCGTAGGTGAGCTCGGCCGCGGTTTTACCACTGGGCAGTACCACCGAGTTGATTTGATCCGATGCGGCTCGGGCCGCGAAGTGCGTGCGCACCGCGGGCAACCCGAGTGGGCGTTGGTAGACCGCCACCTCGTCGATGTCACCGGCGAACGACCGGCGTTGCGCGGCGCCCCACTGCGGCCAGGACGCCGGTGTGACCGCGTAGGCGGCTCCGATCTGGGAGTAGGTGAAGGCGCTGTGGTCGATGACGCCGGTGCGGGTGCCGACGAGGTTGCCGTCGAGGTAGAGCGACTGGGTTGTCAACGATCCGGTGAGCACCACGTGGTGCCACCCGTTGTCGGTGACGGCGCCGGTTGTGGTGATCGGATCGATCTGACCGGTCCATAGTTGACCGCGCAGTTTGCCGTCGGTGCCGATGTACAGCGTCGGAACGGACTTGCTGGGGGTGGCGCCATACGGGGTGTTCTCGACGCCGAGGAGGGGGCCGCCTGTCGCGGTGCGGAACCACAGTTCCGCGGTGAACTCGCGGCTGCGTCGTACCGCGCCGTCAGGCATCGTGATGGCCGATGTGGTGCCGTTGAAGGTCGCGGCGGCGTCCGTTGTTCCCGCGATCGCGCCCGGCGTGCCGGGCGTCACGTCGATGTAGTGGCCCTTGTCGGCGCCGAGGTTGATGGCGACCTGGCTGTATGCGTCGGGGCTGTCGGCGTCGCTGAGCCGCCAGTAGGAGTCCGGGCGGGAGTCCAGCACCGTGTTGCGGTAGTGGGTACCGGCGGTGTAGCCGTAGGTGGTGCAATGGTTTGTGGGATCGCACGCCTGGGTGAGCCGATCACCGTCGTAGACATAAGTCCACAACAATGACTGACCATTGACGGAATCGGTGTTGACGGCGTGGACGTGACCGCCGATCCATGTCAGGTGCAGAGCTCGGTTGCTGATGTGGTTGAGGATCGTCGTGACGTGGCCGTCCACATAGGAGTAGGACAGCCAGCGTCCGGCGTTGTCATGAATTTCGGTCAGATGACCGTTGGCGTCGAACACATATCGAGTGGCGGACTTGTCGGTGAGATCCCAGCCACCGCCGGTGCGCGGGACCAGGATGGCGTACCGGCCTTGTGGGGCGACGAGCGTCCCCGCCGCGGGTAGGCCGGAGACCGTCAGGTTGGCGCCGAATCGTGCTTGCTGACCGTCGGGGTAGGTGACCACGACGTTGCCTGAGCCGTCGGCGTCGGGCACGACCCGCATGTCGTATTGGCTGGACCAGCCGGCGCCGAACGCCGTGTCCCGCCGAGGGTCGAGGCTGTTGTAGGTGCGCACGACCGAGAGCTGCGGACCGACCGTCGACACGGTGGCATCTACAGCGCTGGACGTGTAGTTGCCGACTTGCGGATCGAATTCGCCGGACCGGCCGCTGTAAGGTGCGTTGCCCAGCTGAGCGGTGATCTCTGGCTGCGGCACCGCGGTCAGCAGGTTGCTGAAGGGCAGCGCCTGGTTCTCCGACGTGCCGTCGAACGCGAACACCCGCCACTGGTAGGTCCTGCCCCACACCAGCTTCCCCAGTGGGACGGTCCAGGTGGTGTTGGGCTGGCGTCCGGAGTCGAAACAGTTGACCTCACCCGGCTCGCAGATTTGGAACCGGTATTGCAGCGAGCTGTTCGGGGGTGCGTCGATGTCGACGGCCTTGGCCCAAAGGCTCGGGGTGAGTGTGGGTGCGGAGTATCCGTTGGGTGGGTACTGCTCCTTGATCACCGGTGGTACGTCGATCACACGCAAGGCGAGCACCGCCGGAGCGATCTGCTCGTCGGTGAAGAACGGGCCGCCGTTGCGGGTCATGGTGAACTCGAAGCGGTAGCTGCCCGGCGGGGTCGGCTGGATGTAGGCGTCGAGCGTGACCGACTGACCGCGAGCGACGTCATGCGGAAGAGATGCGGCTTTGACCCATCCGAGGTAGGTACCGGAGGCAGTGAAGTACCGATAGGCCAGCGAGTAACCACTCGCGGTCCACGTGGTCGCGCCGCGGTTGGTGACGGCCAGCTTCACGTGCCCCCCCCTGCGTTCGGGTCACCGGCGGGTTCGGCACCGGGCTGACGAACCGATAGTCGGCGTCATAGGGGGTATGGGTGATCGCCAGTCGCGGCGGGTTGGCCGTGCCTGCTTCGGTGAACTTCTTCCAGCCGAAGACGTCTGTTTCTGATGCGCGGACAGTAAGCCCATAGTTGGGTTGCTGACCGGTGACCCACCGCTGCACGAGGTCCCGCCCAGCGGCGCCGAGACTGATCGCCTCGGTCGCGGTCGGACACGGTGAGGTGGTCTGCCCCTGCGGGATGTATCCGTGGGCGAAGTTCGCGGTGCTGAGCGCCGACCCGTACGACGGGCCTGGGTAGTGCTGGTCGTTGCCGGCGGTCCACGCTTGGGTAACCGGGTACACCGACACGGGCCGGGCGTTGCACGACCACGAGAGGTAGTTCGTCAACGACAGCCGCGCACCGAAGATCTTGTGGTTGCGCAGCGCGGTTTCCACTCCTGGGAACGCCAGGTAACTCGCGGCGGTGTAGCTGCCGCCGCTGTCGGCGGAATGCCCGACCTTCAGGTCGTCCGTACGACTGAAGTTCGTGCCGTCACTGTTGCGCTGGACATACATGCTCGAGCCCGCCGCGCGGACATCGACCGGCGGATCGACCACGACGGGATAGGACCGTGCTGGATCATTGAGCCACGCATCATCGAGATCCAACCGGACTGCGACGCCGCCGTTCTCCTTCACCAGGCGGTACGACACCTTGTACGACGTGGCGGCCTCACCCTTGTGCGGGTCGTAGGACGAGTCGGCCATGTACCCGCTGGGGATCCGCGCCATCTGTTTGCCCGACGGATCCGAGAAGATGACCTCGCCGTCCTTCATGGAAGCGGTCAAACCCTTGAGCTGGAGCGGGAACACGAAGCTGTGCGGCGCGTCGGCCGACTGCAGAACGATCGATTCCTTGACCCCGGTGCTCGTCACCTGCAGCTTGATATCGGTGCTCGGCCGGACAGCGGTGTAGGCCACGGTGTCGTTCTTGGCCTGACCGGCGACACGAGCGGCGCCATCCAATCCGAACGCGAGCTGGTGCTGCGCGTCGAGGTCCAGCCGTGTCAGCGGGCCACCACCAGCGGTGGGTGCAGTCCAGACGTGCATCGAGTCCGCGGCGTTGTGCCAGCCCTCCGCAGGCGAGTTGTCTTTCGCGGTTGTGACGAGGTGCGTGTCGATCGGCTGCCAGGTTCCGTCCGGGCGCTGGAAGTTGATCGGGTCGCGGCTGAACTCCGTGGTCTGCGTGCCATCCGTGTTGTCGAACGTCCGCTGGTTCACGCCCCGCAACTCAGGCGCTTCACGGCTGGTGGCCGCGTCGAACCCACGGGCTGCCGGGTCCGGCGGGGCCAGCACCTGCACATCGTCGCGGACCGCAGGATCAGGCTGAGCCGCGATCGGTCGGTATTTCGACTGCAGCGACTTCGGCTTCGCCGTGTTGCCGCGACCGGCGTGCTCGTCGTGGTCCACCCCGGCCGCGTTGCCCCAACGCTGGCCAGGCCCATGTCCTGGAGCCGCGACCTCACTCAGGTCGCTCGGGGTGCCGGGACCGAGCATTCCAGCCACCAACGCCAGCGCCAATGCCAACGCGATCAGCGACCGATGCCGGCACCGGCGGCGGTGCGTCGACCCAGAAAAACGCGCATTGAACAGCGACAGGTTCACGACCCCAGCCCCCTCCTGAACAGGCGCTCATGCCCAGGAAGAGAGGCTCGCAGCGCCGCAACAAACGTCGCGAACCATCCCCGCGAGGATCCGCAGAGAACAGGAATACCGGAAGATTTGCCATCTGGGCAACACCAACCATCCGAACGGCCCAGTCAGGGAATGTTACACAACACCTCTATGATGTAGGTCACTACCTAAGATGGTTGACGGCTGTGACCAGGCCAAACCACACTATCCAGCGCTATCAGCATTCTGGTGGTGAAGATGAACTGACTGAGCAAGCGCTTGCGTTAGGCGCCACGCGTTTCCTTCAGACATGGATTCTACGCAATTCGGGGTGTCGTCGAATTCGGTTTGTGTTCACCCAAGCGCAAACTTGGTGTCGACTGGAGGGACCCGGCATGCATCAGAACCGTCGCGCGTGGATAACGCGGTCAACAATCGCAGCGGTAGGCCTGTCGTTGACTGCGACGACGCTAGCGGTCACAGCGAACCAGGCCGCAGCCTCCGTGACGCTCCAATGCGCGTCCAGTGCGCCTGTCTATCGAGTCTTGTCCAACGGCAACATGCTGCGTTACCAACACCTCGATCCCGATACGGGCGCTGCGAACTGGTCAGCCAACCCACCGACGATCGGCTTCGCGTGGCAGCCTGGCAAACCAGTTGCAGCGCCAGACGGAGTCATATTCGCCCCATGGACTGGCGGCGAGCTTCGTCGATATCGGTGGAACGGAGCCGGATGGGACACGTTCCCCAACGGCACTCAGCACGAGGTCATCGACACGGGCGGGTGGGACCGCTACCTCACAGCCGACTACCGCAATCGCATCACAGTCGACACGGACGGCTTCATCTACACCATCGAGCCCGATGGTGCGCTGCACTGGCGCTCCTTCGACGCCGCCACCCACACCTGGACGCACCGCGTCATCGCATCTGGCTGGAATCAGTACAACCTGATCATTGCCGCTGGGCGCGGCGTGCTCTTCGCGCGCAACGCCGCCGGAAATCTCTACAGATACCGATATGACGCCGCATCACAACGGTGGTTGACAACAGCGCAGCCGGTTGGGCTCGGCTGGCAGGCATTCGATCGAATCCTCTCCGCCGGCGCGGACGTCCTCTACACCATCAAGCCCGACGGCACGATGTACTGGTGGCGGTGGGATGAAAACGCCCAGGGGTGGACTGCTTCCCACGGTGCGCAGATCGGCGCAGGCTGGATAGACAGTGCCACCACGGCGGCCCCGGACACCTGCCAGGTGAATGGCGTTGTCAATCCAGTCAGGCCGACAGTCCCGGCCGTCGACAACCCGCCAGTGACTTTGCAGTACTCGACGAACGGCGACATCCACTACTCCTATGTCGACAGTGAAAGTCGCGCGGTCTACGCCGAGGCCACTGACGTCACCGGCAGCACTCCGATCGGCTTCGCCGTGGTGCCGGGCTTCACCGGCGTCATCGGCATCACAGGCACCGGCGACTACCAGGACGGACGCATCCAGCTAGCCGCTACCGGGACCGATGCCGAAGTCCGCACCAACGTCCAAACCGTCAGCCGAGGGCCCTGGGCGGGAACTACGACCTATGGCGGATTCGTCCCGTCGTCCGCCAGCATCGTGCACCGCTCCGACAACACGATCGCCATGTTCGCCCTCGACGCCGCGGGCGACCTCTGGGCCCGCAGCCAGGCGATCTCGAACGCATCCCTCGATGCGTGGACCCGCGTAGGCCCAACACCGCTCAAGCCCGGACCGATCACCGTTGCCGTCACGGCGAACGGGATTCGAATTCTCGGTCTCGGCCAAGATGGCACGTATCACGCGGCGACCTACACCACCACGCTGTCCGCGTGGGTCAGCCTCGGCAGCACCGGCTTCGACGGAACCATCAGCGCTGTCGTCATGCCCGACAACACCCTTCAGGTCTTCGCCAACAACGGCGGCGCCATCCAAACCCAACGCGAAACCACCACCGGTTTCGCCGGTACCTGGACCTCACTCCCCGGCGTGATCGCAACAGGCAGTCCGTCGGCCATCATGTCCCCCGCCGGCACCCTGCAAGTCGTGGCCCGCGCTGACGACGACTACGTCTACTACGCTGGCCAAGCTGCTCCTGGTTCCGCCGTGTACACCGACTGGCGAGAGATCACCAACTACACCGACCAAACCTCGACCAGCCCCGTCGCTCTGGCCGTGCCCGACGAGAACACCTGGGTCGTCGGCTACCGCAACGACCTCGACACCCCGAAACTCCGCCGCTACCAGTCCCCTGCTCTACGTACAGCCACGCCCTTCGTCGATGTGCCGCTAACGCCGCCGAGCAGCTGACCTCGTTGGTTGCTCGCCGACCCGGAGCCTTCGACCGGTCCGGCGGGCAACCAAGAGCAGGTCGGCTGCTGTCACGGCGACGGATGCGGGTTGGTACGTTGGGCCGTCGTGTCGGGGAACATCAGGTTTTCAGGGGGTTTGTGGCAGTGACCTCGACTGTTCCGACGCCGACGGCCGAGGAGTTCACGGATTCGGCGGATTCCACGGCCGAGCGATCAGCCGGCCCACGTCGCGGTTGGTGGCCCGTTGCGGCGGGCCTGGGCGTGGTGTTCCTGGTCGGTGTGTGGTCGGCGTGGTTCTTCACCATCGACGACGCATACATCACTTTCCGGTACTCGGCCAACTTCGCCGCCGGGCACGGACCGGTGTGGAACCCCGGGGAGAATCCGGTCGAGGGGTTCACGAACTTCCTCTGGATGCTCTGGCACACCCCGTTCGCCTGGCTCGGGTTGAACCTGCCCGCTGTCGCGAAGGTGACCTCTTTCGCCGCGGGAGCGGCCATCCTCGTCATGTTGGTGCGCTACTGCCGCACCAACCACGGGCTTGTCGCCGCAGTGGTCGCCGGTAGCGCGTTCGTGCTCTACCTGCCCACCTATTTCCACATCACCAGCGGCCTGGAAACCGTCGCCTTCGCCGCATTGGTCCTGCGCGCGGTCATCGTCGGGCTGAACGCGATCGAAGGTCGCCGAGTCCGAATCTGGGAAGCACCCCTATTGCTGGTGCTTGCCGGCATGTTGCGCCCGGACGGCGTGCTCGCCGCCCTTCCCGCCTTTCTCGTCTGGCTGTGGACCGCACGCCGCGACCGCCGCGCGTGGTTGTTCACCGCGATCGCCGCCGTCGTGGGCGCGGGCTACTTCGCCTGGCGGTGGAGCTACTACGGCTATCCATTCCCCAATACCTATTACGTCAAGTTCGGCAACATCACGGCGGGCACCGCGTGGCTCGACACGACCGTGTGGCTCTACGCCCCGCTCCTCGTGCTCACCGCGGCACTGTTGCTGTGGCGGAACACGCGCAAAGCGGCCTTGGTCCTGTGTGCCACGGTCGTCACCACGAGCCTGACCTACGTGGTGTCCGGCCCGACCATGGACTACCTCCACCGCTTCGCCTTCCACACCTTCCCGGTGCTGTGCCTGAGCACCGGGATCGCCGCCGGCGTCATCGTCCGCAGCGGCGGGAAGGCCTGGCTCAGCATCACCGCCGGCACCGTCGCCGGGCTGCTCGCCACCGGCTGGGTCGCCGTCGCCGGCCTGCAGGCACCGGACCTGCCCGTCATCGCCAACTACGGGCCGGACCTCGCGCGTGCCCACGTCGCCATCGGCCAAGGCCTCGCCAAGGCCGACATCCCCGCCGACGCCAAGGTCATCGCCCTGCACGACGCGGGCGCCATGTCCTACTACAGCGGTTGGCGCACGGTCGACTTCATCGGCCTCAACGACGAGCCGATCGCCCACGGCGCCGATCCCACGACGGTCGTCGCAAGCGCCCACCCGACGGTGATCGTCGTCCGCAGCTACGGCCCCGGCCCGGTGGCCACCGCGTACCACACCAACATCCGCGAAGCCGCGCGTGGCTACGTGCACATCGCCCGGGTCCAGATGCGCAACGGCTACTACCTGCACATCTACGTGGTGCCGCAGTACGCCGACCAGGTCCGTGCCGCGGTCATGCCCGTCGTCGACCAAGCCCAGCACACCTACGACCCCGGCAGCTACGGCGACACCATCCACCGCTGGCTCACCCGACTCCGCCACGACCTTCCCTGGTAACCGCACAAAGCGGCTCACCCGCCGCGGACGGCTCACCGATCAGGTTCCGGCGACAAGTCAACCTAGACATGCAACGCGACGGCGTCGCCCGCGCCGACCGTCGCGGTGAACCGGCCGTTGCCGTCCACGGTGTAGCTGGTGCCGCCCGCGCAGCCGGCGTCCGGGTCGCCGTGCTGGACGTCGCAGTAGGTGCCGGCCGGCAGGGACGTCTGGAAGGTCTGGCTGATCGCCGAGCCCTCCCGGTTGATCACCACGAAACCCTTGTCGCCGCGGCCGAACGCGATCGCGTTGGTGCCGTCGGTCCACCAGTTCGTCACGCCGGTGCCCGCGACCGCGTTGTGGAACCCGACCATGTTGGCGATCTGCGGCCACGCGTGCTGACAGGTCCATCCGTCGGTGTAACAGGCGTTCACGGTGCCACCGTTGGGCGGACCGTCGTCCGAGCTGCCGTAGGTGTACCCGGAGAAAACGTTCGGCGAACCGTACGGCCAGGCCAGCATGAACACGTTGGCCAGCGTGTAGGTCGAACCCTCGTCGTAGTCGATCGTCGAGCCGTTGCGCTCGGTGTCCCAGTTGTCCACAAAGGACCTTGCCTTGCTGCCGGACACGAATCCCCACGCCTCACCGAACTGGCTGAGGTCGGCGAGCCTGCCGCCATCGAAAGTGGACTTCAGCGATGTCGCGTAACGGAATTCGTCCACGTCGCCGGTGCCGAGGTACTCGGTGGGCTGCACCGCCTCGCCCGCGCCGTAGATGGTCTCCTGCACCCAGAACACGCTCGGGTTGGTGAGCTTTCCCTTGATGGCAGCCAGATCCGACGCCGCCATATGCTTGGCCGCGTCGATCCGGAAGCCGTCGACGCCAAGCGACAGCAGGTCGTTGAGGTAACCCGCGATGGCGCCGCGCACGTAATCGCTACCGGTGTCGAGGTCGGGCAGGCCGACCAGCTCGCAGTTCTGCACGTTGTCACGGTTGCCGTAATCGGTGATCGGCTGGCGGCAGCCGTGGAAGTCCTGGTCCTGGTACAAGCCCGGGTAGTTGTACTTGGCGAACGAACTGCCGGCGGTGCCGGTGCCCGAGCCATTGGCCATGTGGTTGATCACCGCGTCCGCGATCACCTTCACCCCGGCCGCGTGGCAGGCGCTGACCATGTTCTGGAAGCTCGACCGATCACCCAGCCTGCCCCCGATCCGGTAGCTGACCGGTTGGTAGGAGGTCCACCACTGGCCGCCCTGGATGTGTTCCTGCGGCGGTGACACCTCGACGTAGCCGTACCCCTTCGGGCCGAGCACGGTGCCGCACGCGGTGGCCACCGAGTCGAACCGCCACTCGAACAGCGTCGCGGTGACATCCTTGCCGCCCGGCGGTGCCGCGCTCGCGGAGTTCACCGCCAGCGCGGTCAACACGGTCGCGGTGAGCAGAGCAGCGGTCAGACCGACGAACGCCCGCCGAGTGGCCACGAAGACTCCTTGACTCCGGGCTTACGCAAGTCGCCGCAAGCGGTTGCAGGATTCCCCTCGATCGTGACCCGGCTCGTCCTGGCGGTCAACCCGACGGAAGACTGGTTTCCCTACACAGTCCCGGAAAGGTTGCATCGCCGGCCTCCCGGCGAAGATTGCAAGCGCCCCGAATTCTCCAACCCGGGGAGAGGTAAATCAGCGTCATCAAGTCGGGCGGTCGCCCTCGACGTACGCGGCGAGACGGTCCAGCGATGCCATGAGCCGGTCGGTCGTGGTGGACCTCGCGCGCTCGAACCGACGTTGGTCGGTCAACCGGCTCCAGTCGTAGGTGTGGGTGACCATCGTGCGCCCGCTGCCGACCGGCTCGAGCTCCCAGCGCCAGAGGTGGCCTGGCGGCTCGCTACCCGGCTCGGCGGGCCGCCACGCGAGGCGTCGCCCTTCGGCGAACTCGACGACGTGGTTCTCCCGGACGCTGCCCCTGGTCAGGACCGTGGTGAACACGTCGCCGACCCCGCGCACACGCTGTCCCGGCGCGGCCGTGGCGAGGTTGTCGTTGCCATCCCATGCCGGTTGGCGCGCCGGGTCGGCGACCAGCTCGAAGATCACCGCGGCGTCGGCCGCGATCTCGCGGCTCGCACGGACGACCCGGTCCTCGTCCGCGCTCGTCCGGTCGGTCGCGAAGACCTGGGCCGGGTCGCGGAAGGCCTTGAACTCCAACGCGTTGCCCGCCGGATCACGGAAGAACATGGTCCACTGCTCGCCGGGCTGACCAGGAAATCGCAGGTAGGGCTCGATCAGAAACTCGACGCCCGCCGCGCGCAAGCGGTCGGCCAGGTCGTGGAACTGGCCGGGATCGAGCAGCACGCCGAAGTGGGGCACCGGCACGCGGTGGCCGTCGACCTCGCTGAGCGCCTCGGAGCGCGGACCGGTCGCCTGGTGCGTGACGAACTGGTGGCCGTACAGGTTCCAGTCGATCCAGTGGTCGCTCTCGCGGCCGCGCGCGAGCCCGAGCACGTCGCCGTAGAACCGCCGGGCGGCGGCGAGGTCGTCGACGGGCACAGCCAGGTGCATCGGTGGCGTCACGCCAGTCCTCCTCCGCGTGTGAACACGAGGGTAACGAGTCTGCCCACCACGTGGCGTGGTCGGCGGAACACTCGCATGGGTTCGGGGGTTGTCGATGACATGAACCAACTCGTGGACCGAACGATCACGGCCCTGCGTGCTGAGCACGACGTGCTCACCGGCCTCGTCGGCACCATCACCGACGACCAACTGGCCTTGACCAGCGGTGCCGAGGAGTGGACGGTCGCCCAGGTCCTTTCGCACCTCGGCAGCGGCGCGGAGATCGGCCGGGCACCGATCGCCCAGGCCGCCGGAGAGACGGTCACCGCGGCGGACAACCAGACGATTTGGGCCCGCTGGGACGCGTCCGCGCCGCGCGCGCAGGCCGACGGTTTCGTGGAGCACAACAGCCGCTGGCTCGACACGGTCGAGGCGCTCACACCGGGGCAGCTCTCGTCGCTGACGGTCGACTTCGGCTTCCTTCCAGAGCCGGTCTCGCTGCTGACCGCTCTGGGCATGCGGCTCAACGAGGTGGCCAACCACTCGTGGGACGTGCGCGTGGCTCTCGACCCCGAAGCCGGGGTGGACACCGACTCGGCAGCGGTTCTCGTCGACCTCTTGGCCGGTCCTCTGGGCTTCATGCTGAACTGGGTCGCAAAGCCGGCCGAGCTCGCGGCCCCGCTCTCCGTCGCGATCCCGGGGGCGGCGCGGGGTGCTGGTCTGGTGATCGACGACGCGGTCACCGTCGTGGACCACCTCGAGTCACCGTCCGCGACGTTCAACGGGCCACTGGAAGCGTTCGTCCGGCTGCTCAGTGGTCGTCTCAAGCCACCGTTCGACAAGGGCATCACCGTCGACGGCGGCGTCACGCTCGACGACTTGCGCCGCGTGTTCCCCGGCTTCTGACGGACTCGACGAACCCCGGACAGCCGCGGCCGGCGGCCGCTGAGCTATCGGGAAGACGAGGGACACGTACCCGGTCGCGCAGGCCGGAAGCCCGTACTCAACACCTTCGCCATCACCTTCGACGACCGCTTGCCGAGCCCTGAAACCTGCTCATCAACAACGCCTGAAACACCCATCGCGGGACAAACCCTGCGATCTTGCCCCCGACGTCTGCCGACGCTGAGAGTGTCCTCAGCCGCGTGTCACAGGTGGGGTGGGCTGTGTTGTCTCGATTGCGGAAGCAGTCGGGATCGAGAGGGGGCGTTGATCATGCGGGTGTTCGTGGCCGGGGGCACGGGTGTGCTGGGGCGGCGGCTTGTTCCGCAGTTGGTCGGTAGAGGTCACCAGGTGACGGCGACTACCACCAGCGCCGCGAAGTCGGGTGTGTTGACCGGGTTGGGTGCCGAGGCCGTGGTCATGGATGGGCTGGATGCGGCTTCGGTCGGTGCCGCGGTCCGGGATGCCCGGCCGGATGTGATCGTTCACCAGATGACCGGGATTTCGTTGCGGCACGCGGGAAAGCCCGATTTCAAGCACTTCGACCGGTGGGCGGTGCCGACCGTCCGGTTGCGGACCGAGGGCACAGATCACCTGCTTGCCGCGGCCGAGGCTCATGGGGTCCGGCACTTCGTGGCTCAGGGCTACGCGAACTGGAACGGTTTGCGCGAGGGCGGCTGGGTCAAGACCGAGGACGACCCGCTGGACCTGCAGGAAGGAACCGCCGCCCACACGTCGATGGCCGCCCTTCGTCACGTCGAGGACGTCGTCCTGGCCGCTGGTGGCGCGGTGTTGCGCTACGGCGCGTTCTACGGTCCGGGCGCCAGCGACGACCAGGTCGAGCTGATCCGCAAGCGCCAGTTCCCCTTGGTCGGCCGCGCGACCGGGTACGGCTCGTGGGTGCACCTCGACGACGCGGCCGCCGCGACCGTGCTCGCGGTGGAGCAGAAGGCGAGCGGCGTGTTCAACATCGTCGACGACGAGCCGGCGCCTGCCAGCGAATGGCTGCCGTACCTCGCGGAGTGTGCAGGAGCGAAACCGCCGCGGCGGATTCCGAGATGGCTCGCGCGGCTGGTGGCCGGTGAGGTCGCGGTGATCATGATGACCGAGGGCCGCGGCTTCTCGAACGCCAAAGCCAAGCGTGAGCTGGATTGGCAACCGCGTTACCGGTCGTGGCGTCAAGGGTTCAAGGACGGCCTGCGGTGACCAAGGTCGAAGACTTCGAGCAGGTGCGACCGATGTTGCAATCGATCGCCTACCGGATCCTCGGCAGCGTCACCGAGGCCGAGGATGCCGTCCAGGAGACCTGGTTGCGCTACGAGGCAAGCCCGGCCGAGCCCGCGTCGCCGAAGGCGTACCTGTCGGCCGTGGTCACCCGGATCTCGATCAACGTGTTGCGTTCGGCCCGCGTCCGCCGCGAGGACTACGTCGGGCCGTGGTTCCCCGAGCCACTGCTGGACGACCAGTACCAGGACCCGGCGCGGTCCGCGGAACTGGCCGACTCGGTGTCGATGGCGGCGCTGGTGTTGCTCGAACGGCTGACTCCGTTGGAACGAGCGGCTTTCGTGCTGCACGACGTGTTCGGCTTCGGGTACGGCGACGTCGCGGCCGCGGTCGAACGCTCGGAGGCGGCTTGCCGCCAGCACGTCGCCCGGGCGCGCCGGCACATGCAGGCGGGCCGGCCCCGGTTCCGCGTCGATCGCCGCGAGCGCGCCGAACTCGCCGACCGGTTCTTCGACGCCTTCCGCGACGGCGACGTCGAGCGGCTCCGGACGCTGCTCGCCGAGGACGTGGCGGTGGTCGGCGACAGCGGGGGGAAGGCCCCGCGTTGGGGCTCGGGCATCTTCGGCGTGGACAACGTCGCCCGGCTGCTCACCGCGTTGGTCGTCCCGTTCCTGCGCATCGGCGGCGTTGTCGAGCCGCACCAGGTGAACGGGCAGCCCGGTGCCATCTTCTGGGACCACAGTGGACGGATCATCAACACCTGGGCGCTGGACATCGTCGAAGGACGGATCCAGACGATCCACGCCGTCACCAACCCCGACAAGCTCGCCCACATCGCACCGGTCGCCGACGGCTGGGCGGTCGTCCACGACACCATCCAGGCGCGCTCGAACGCCGACACCACAAAGGAATGACCATGGAACAGGAAATCGCCGTCGTCACGGGAGCGAACCGGGGAATCGGCAGCGGCATCGCCGCGAAGCTGGCCGCGCTGGGCATGACCGTGCTCCTCGGGGCGCGAGACGTCCGGCGCGGCGAAGCGATCGCCGACGACTTGCGGGCCACGGGTGCCGACGCGTACGCGCTGCGGCTCGACGTCACCGACCAAGACGTGGTGCAAGCCGCCGCGCGGTGGATCGACGAGCGGTTCGGCCACCTCGACGTCCTGGTGAACAACGCGGGCATCACCGGCTCCGGGCCGGTGGACCCGGCGGACGCGCACGACCAGGTGCCCAGTTCCGTCGACGTGGACATGGTTCGCGCCGTGTTCGAGACGAACGTGCTCGGCGTGATCCGGGTCACCAACGCCATGCTCCCGCTGCTTCGCCGGGCAAAGGCCGCACGCGTCGTGAACGTGAGCAGTCACGGTGGTTCCGTGACCCTCAACGCCGATCTGTCCGGCCCGCTGGCTGGGCTCCTGCCGTCGGCGGCTTACCTGCCGTCCAAGTCCGCGCTCAACGCGCTCACCGTCCAGTACGCGAAAGAGTTGAGTGCCGACGGGATCGCCGTCAACGTGGTCGCACCGGGCTTCGTGGCGACGGACAGCAACAACCACACGGGCGTGCTCACCGTCGCGCAAGGGGCGGAGGTCGTCGTGCAGGCGGCCATCGGGGATGCGACCGGCGGCACGGCCGCCTTCCTCAGCGCCGACGGACCTGTCCCGTGGTGACCGGATCGACGTATCAGATGGTCGTTGACGCCCGCACGACGACGGCGCGTCCGGTGCCGCGGTGGGCCGACCGGCTGGCGCACGTGATCCCGTTCTTCGTGCTGCCATCCGGTTTGTGGCGGCTCACCGTCGCGCTCGGGTTTTCGATGGGCATGCTCGACGAGACCGGGCACAGCCAGGTCTTGCGCGGCTGGCCGGCCGTCTACGTCCTCGCGATCTCGATCTTCGCCGAAGCCGTTGCCTTGACCGGGTTCGGGCTTGTCCGCCCGTGGGGCGAGGTGGTCCCCACGTGGATCCCGATCATCGGCGGCCGGCCGGTTCACCCGCCAGCCGCCATCATCGCCGCCACCATGGGCTCGATCCTGTTGATTCTCATTTGGACAGTCGGCTTCTGGCCCGTGTGGACCGGCGTGCAAGCCCGGCAGATGGCCGGCCCGGTCTGGGCGATCGTCTTCGTGGTCTGCTACGCGCCGCTGAACCTCTGGGGCCCGGCCTTGCTCGTCCTCACGTGGGCCTACCGTCAGCGCACGCGGTGAGCGACAGGAGCTGCAGAAGATCGCAGGCGACTGCTGTGGAGCTGCCCGGTGCCGATTTCGAGCGCCGATTCGACCCGATTGGGATCTCTGCAAGGTGCGCGGCAAGGTCTTCATGCTCATGACCGAACAAGAGGCACCATCGACGAGAAGGCTGGTGCGGGGTCTGCTGGCCCTTGGCTATCCCGAGCCCTCGAGGGTGTACACCTCCCCGATTTCGCGCTTCGAAGCCGACCGGCTGTTCACCTTCGTCTGACCATCGACGGCCGCGAGGAGCATCGGAACGAAAGCCTCAGGCACGCTCTTCGTTCCGGTGCTGCAGATCCGCCAGCGACAGCGCCATCCGCTTCTCCTGACATCGGCCCCGACGATCGTCATGCCGAAGTGGACTATATGGTCCCAGGTGGACGTATCGCCACTAGGCGGTGATCGCTTCAGCAACCAGCGATCGCAACACGGGGACGACCTCCGCCTCGAACCAGGGGTTCCTGGCGTGCCAGCGGAAGTTCAGCGACGAGGAATGCACCAGCGGGATCGTGCACGGCAGGTACTCCGCGTAGGCGCGCACGGTCTCGGTCAGGCTCGGCTTCGCCCGCTCTCCCAGGTAGTGCTTCTGGGCGTACCCGCCCACCAGGATCGTGAGGACGAGGTCCGGCAGCTCACCGAGGATGCGTTCGTGCCACAGGCCCGCGAAGTCCCGGCGCGGCGGCAGATCCCCGGAGGTGCCTTTGCCCGGGTAGTAGAAGTCCATCGGGAGGATCGCGAACAGGCTCGGGTCGTAGAACTGCTCGTCGTCGACGCCGAGCCAGCCGCGCAGCTTCACGCCGCTGGCATCGTCCCAAGGCACGCCGCTTTCCTGGGCCTTGCGGCCGGGTGCCTGTCCGATGAGCGCGATCCGGGCGGCCGGAGCCACGGAATAGATCGGTTCGTAGCCGAGGTCGCGCGCCCAGGCGTTGGACTGGTGACCAACGATCTCCGCCCGGATCCGGTCGAGGTTGGTTGGCACGATCTCCCTCTCAGCGGACCACACAGTCCACCCGCAAGCGGCATCCTAGCCAGGTTCCCATTGGGAGCCTTGAGCATAGCCCTGCTGGAGTGGACCTTTTAGTTCAGTTATGCTTCGACTTCGACTCCGGAGGTGTAGATGAGTGTGATCAGCAGAGGGTTTCAGGGGCGCCGTGACCGTCCCGCCGCGGACCTGCCGCCCGGCCAGTACCTGACCGAGGGCTTCCCGGTGCTGCAGGCCGGGCCGACCCCGACGGTTCCCCTCGATGCGTGGCGGTTCACCATCCGCGCGGAGACCGGGACGGAGACCACGTGGACGTGGCGCGAGCTCATGGCGCTGCCGGCCGAGCGGCCGACCGTGGACATCCATTGTGTGACCAAATGGTCGAAGTTCGGCACCACCTGGGAGGGCGTCTCCCTCGACACCCTGTTCGAGAACGTGTAGACGGCCGCCGACTACGCGCTGGTTCGTTCCTATGGCGGCTACACGACAAACCTGCCGCTGGAGGACTTGCTCGACGGCAAGGCGTGGATCGCCTACCGCTTCGACGGTGAGGATCTGCCGGGGGTGCACGGTGGCCCGGCGCGGCTGCTGGTGCCACACCTCTACTTCTGGAAGTCGGCGAAATGGGTGACGGGCATCGACCTCCTCGACGACGACGAACCAGGGTTCTGGGAACAGCTCGGCTACCACAACTACGGCGACCCGTGGCGCGAACAGCGCTACACCGGCGACTGAGCCGATGACCGAACCGGCAACGATCGCCCGGCTGCGCCTCGGCTGGCGGGTCGCGACGGCCGTCGAGATCCGCGAAGTGACGCCGACCGCACGCACGATCGTGTTCGACGTCCCCGGCTGGCCCGGCCACGCCGCGGGACAACACGTCGACGTGAAGCTCACCTCCTCCGATGGTTACAGCGCGCAGCGCAGCTACTCCATCGCCGCCCCGGCCGACGGCGACCGCGTCGAGCTGACCGTGCAGCGGTTGCCTGGCGGCGAGGTCTCCTCCTACCTCGTCGACGAACTGGTCGTGGGCGACCAGCTCGAACTGCGCGGACCGATCGGCGGCTGGTTCACCTGGCACGGCACCGAGACCATGCCGGTGCTGCTGGTCGCGGGCGGCTCCGGCATCGTTCCGATCATGACCATGGTCCGGCAGCGGGCACGCATCGCCGACCCGCCACCGTTCACCCTCCTCTACTCCGTGCGCACCCCTGCCGACATCTACTACGACGCCGAGCTGCGGTCCCGTCCCGGGCTCGACGTCACGATCTTGTTCACCCGCAAGGCGTTCGGCACCAACCGCCCGGCGGGCCGGATCGGCCCGGACGACCTCGCCGCCGCACGTCCGTCCGGAATGGACGCGCGCACCTACATCTGCGGCCCGACCAGCTTCGTGGAAACGGTCTCCGTGCTCCTCCTGGCTCAAGGGCAGAACCCCGGCACCATCCGGACCGAACGCTTCGGACCGAGCGGAGGACGATGATGAGCACGATCTCGGACAGCGACCACATCGACGGCAACGGCGCGGCCGGCCCGTTCAGCGAGGCCCTCGGCATCGACGCCACGAACGCCGTGCTGACCTGTGCGCGGTGCGCCCGCCCCAGCCGGTTCGCCGAGGCCCGGGTCTACGACGGCGCCGGGCTCGTCGCCCGCTGCCCCGAATGCACATCGGTCCTGGGCCGCCTCGTCAGCACGCCGACCGATGCGTGGCTGGACTTGCGTGGCGCGGCGTCCATTCGGGTCGCCCTCCCCGGCGGGACGCCGCGGTGAGGGACGACATCGACAACGACTCCGGACTGCTCGAACCCGACGAGAGCCTCGAGGACCGCGGCGTCGCCGACGTGCTCGACGAGGGCTACTCGCCACCGGAGCGGCCGATCGCCGCCTTCGACTGGGGCGTCACGGCTCGCGAGGTAGCGGGCCACGAGCCACTGGCAAGGCGGCTGGCCCGTGAGGTCCCGGACATCGCGGTGGACGACGAGGGCGACGGGATCGGCGACAGCAACGACACCGACGGCGAACCGTATGACGACGAGGTCGGTGTCGACCGCGCCGGACGCCTCATCGAAGGCGCCGACGAAGACACCCCGTACGCCTACCTCTACGCGCGTGACATCGGCGTGGACGGATCCGCGGCGTCCGCCGAGGAGGCCGCGATCCACATCGTCCGCGACGACATCGCATGAACGGCCGCCCCTTCGCCCACTAGGACCATTTAGTCCACTCCACCCGCGTTAGACGTCAGTGCCATTGCTTATAGTGGACCTTGTGGACCACTACGGCCAGGACTGCGACCTCTCTGAAAAGGCCCCGACCACGGAGACCGTGCAAGCCGGGATCGAGAAGCTGCTGGCAGCACAGAAGCCGTTGCTGAAGTCCATGGAGTCCGTGCACGACCTCGTTCGGTGGCGCGACGAGGTCGTGCGCCTGGCACGGACGCGCGATTACGCGATCTGCAGCCTGGCCGACCTGCTCGTCGATGGCGAGGAGACTGGACGCGTGGCCGTCCAGGCCGGCATCACCGCCTGGGAGGCGTTGCTGGCGGCGGCGATCAGGCGTGCGCGGGACAACCGCGAACTGGCACCGGACACCGATCCCGGCCGGCTGGCCACGGGCCTGATGGCCGCCCTGCAAGGTGGCCTGCTCCTCGCCCGGACCACCCGCGATGTCCGGCAACTCGAGACGGCGCTGGACATGGCCCTCGGTTACGTCCAAGCACACGCGCTCACGGGACGAGGAACGACTTGACGTGGTCGAGCGCCATGTCGAGGGCTATCTCCATGGGAGCGATGTCGTGCGCGGTCTCGGCGAGCAGGTACCCGCCCTGCAGGGCCGCCATCAGGCCGGTGGCGAGCTTCTCGGGGTCGGCGTCCTGCTTGAGGTCCCCGCTCTCCTGCATCCGGCGCAGACCGGCGGCGAGCAGACCCTCCCACTCCGCGAACGACTCGGCGAGCGTGGAGCGGGCCACCTCGTCCTGGTCGGCCAGCTCGCTCGCCATCGACCCGAGCCCGCAGCCGTATGCGCCGTTCTGGAGGGCGTTGCGCTGCACCAGGGCGTTGCGCCAGCGGATCAGCCCGCGGAAGGACTTCAACCGCAGCAGGTAGCCGCGTTCACGCTCGAGGACCTGCGCCGCGCGCGCTTCCACGACCGCGCGGACCAGGTCCTCCTTGTCCGTGAAGTGGTTGTAGAACTGGGACTTGCTGGTGTTGCTCGCGGCGCGGACGTCGTCCAGCGTGGTCGCGTTCACGCCCTTCACGTACATGAGTTCGAGGGCGGCCGCCACGATGCGCGCACGGGTGGCGGCGCCGCGTGGCGTCAACCTCCGCGTCGCCTCTGCCTTCTCCGGCGTGCTCACAGGGCTCAGGCTACCCTGTTTGATCACACCACCACCTCCTGCTGGACCACACGGTCCCCTCCCGCAGCCGGTGGCACGGCCACACCTGGTACCCCGAGCCCTCTCCACGCCCACGCGATACCGGCGTTCCGAACCCGTCGGTCCAGATCCACGTCGCAGACCCGCCTGGCAGTCACATCTACAACACGCGATATTCCGTGCGACGACGCCAATCCGCCGCATCTCACGGACGGGCGCAGATCTGCGCCCTTGCCGAGGTTGTGGCCCGCCCCTGCCGGGACGGGCCACAACCGAATCAGCGCAGACCGACCGCGCGGATCACCGTCTGCTCGACAGAGTTCCCGGCCGAGTCGGTCGCGGTCACCCGCAGGGCGGCGAACTGCGCCGCCTCGGGGGCGTTGAGCCGGTAACGGCCCTTGCGGTCTGCGGTCAACGGCGTCCACGTGGCACCGTCGTCGTACGACACGGTGACTCGGGGCGCGCCCGGCGAACCGCCGCCCGCGACCGGCGTCTCGACGAGACCGACGGACACCGGGGCGCGCTGTTCGACTGTGACGCCGAATTCCGACTTGCGGGATACGACTCCGGAGCCGTCCGGCTCGAGGTTGTAGCGAATCTGCAGCAGCGGCAACAGATCCCGTTCCCCGGCGACCTTCGCCGCGGCGGACGTGAACGACCAGGTCGTCGACGTCGAGCTTGAGTACGGGCTGATGGACGCGTCCCGATGGTTCTCGACGACCAGGCGGTACCGCAGCGGTCCGGCGCTGGGGGCGTTGGCGTACATGATGAGTCCGTTGTCGCTGACCCCCAACTGCTTGTCGCCCTGGTAGAGGGTCACGGTCTGGGGCGAGAGCTGCGTGTCCTGGGCCGCGCCGACGTGGTCGGCGTTGCCGTACCCCGGGACGTCGACGCGGAACTGGTCGTCCGTGCGCGTCGGGCCGAGGTAGTTGTTGTTGAGGTAGGGACGTTGCACGGGCGTGAACCACTCGTCGCGCGTGACGCTGCCGGGCTGGTACTTCCGGCTGACTCCCCACGCGTTCAGGACCCCGTCGGTGACTTCGTGACCCCACCGGTTCGCCCCGTCGGTGCTGACCCAGTCGGTGCGGTGGCTGTCGGCGGCCAACGGGACGTAGTTGCCGATCCCCCACTCCGAGTAGACCGGGAAGTCGTACCGCCACTCCTCGCCTCGGCCCTCGTGCACGGCCCCGGCGAACGTCTCGTCGATGCGGGCGAGGTTCGCCTTCGACGCGTGGACGACCATGTCCTTGGGCAGGTCGTTGTTCCACGTGTGCATGAGGTCGTAGACGTAGGACATCGTCGGGTGCGACTCAGCGTGCAGCACCGCGTTCTTGTTGTGGGCTGCGGCAATGAGCTTCTCGCCCTCGTCCGGGCTGAGAAGTCCGACGTCGATCGTGGCGGACCTGAACGACAGGCGTTGGCGGCCCGGGCTGTCGTTGACCACGAGCAGCAGCCGCGCGCCGGCGCCCGCCGCCGCGGTGGCCAGCGCGGCCGGGCTGACCGACTCGGTGCGGCGCACGACGACCGCACCGCCCCGCGCCCGGAGGCCCGCGTAGTCGGCGGGTGTCCCGTTGCCCGCGAAGACGAGGGGCAACGTGCGGGTGCCCGCGTCCAGCGGGGTGACGCCCGCCTGGCGCAGGACATCGGTGTAGTCGGTCCCCTGCACGGACAACGTCAGCGCCGGCTGCTCCTTGCGCCACCTCGCACCGACGGTGAAGTCGCCGTGGGTCACCTTGCCCTGCGGCTGGACCCACAGGCTGTCGAAGCCGTCACCCGCGAGACCGAAGTCGTGCCAGCGACCATCCTTGTTGAGCATCCGCGAGTATTCGAGCCGCAGGTATGTGGGGGTTCCGGGCTGCGGCGTGGTCTCGTCGACCAGCCGGACCTTGCCGGCGTCGAGCGTGACCGTGCGGTCCGCGTCGAAGGTGAAGTCGGGATCGCCGAGCAACGCCAGTCCCTGCGAGCGGGGGCCGTGGACACCGGGCACGACCAGGTAGCCGAGCGCCGAGTACTGGTCGTCCGGCAGGTAGAAGGTGACGCTGCCGTCGACCGGGACGGGGATCGGGGTCGGATCACCCGCCCTGAGCAGGAAGACGAAGGCGGACGCGGGATTTCCGTTGGCGTCCTTGACGTTGATGGTCATCTTGTGCGCGATCGCGCCGAGCGAGATCGCGGTGTGCGCGGCGAGCCCGTCCGGGCCAGTCGCCAGGATCTGACCGCTGAAGCCGTTCGACGTGCCCGACGCGACGGTCGGATCGATGGTCAGGGTGACGGTGGCCGTGCCGTGCGCGGGCACGGTGACGTGGTCGCCCGACAGCCGGAAGAGCCCATCCGGGCCACCGGGTGCGTCGATCGACAGGGCGAGATCCACCGGGGTGGCCCCGAGGTTGGTGTACGTCACCGGCCGCTGGACCTTGCCCGGCTCGTTCTGCCCGGCGTACGCGGTGGCCGAGGCGAAGATCCCGGCGTCGGCGGCGGCCGCCACGTCGACGCGCCCGCTGCCGGCTTGGAAGGCGTTGAAGTCAGGGGTTCGCTTGGCGGTGCTGGTGAGCAGGTCCTTCAACTGGGCCCCGGTGAGCTCCGGGTGCTTCGCGGCGAGCAGCGCCGCGGCGCCGACGACGTGCGGTGTGGCCATCGACGTGCCGCTGAGCGTCTGGTAGTAGCCCTCACCCTCGGGGGCGTACTGCGACCGCGCGGCCAGGATGTCGACACCGGGGGCGGTGATCTCGGGCTTGAGCGCGCCGTCGCCGACTCGCGGACCCTGGCTGGAGAAGTAGGCGAGTTGATCGGCACCGTCCACCGCGCCCACCGTGAGGGCGGCGTCGGCGGCGCCGGGTGCGCTGACGGTGCCGGAGCCGCCGTCGTTGCCCGCCGCGATGACGAACAGCGCACCGGTCTGCGCGCTGAGCCGGTTCACCGCCTGCGACATCGGGTCGGTGCCGTCGGAGGGCACCCGGTCCCCGAGACTCATGTTGATGACCTTGGCGTGCTCGTCGACCGCTGCCCACTCCATGCCGGCGAGGACCGCCGAGTCGCTCCCGGAGCCGGAGTTCGACAGCACCTTGCCGATGTGGAGCCGGGCGCCCGGGGCCACCCCCTTCTCGGTGCCACCGGACGCGGCGCCCGTGCCGGCGATGGTGGACGCGACGTGGGTGCCGTGGCCGTTGAGATCCCTGACGTCCTCGCCGTCGATGAAGCTGCGGGTGTCGGCGATGCGCCCGGCCAGATCGGGGTGGGTCTCGTCCACGCCCGTGTCGAGGACCGCGACGTCGACGCCCGCGCCCGTGTCCCCGTCGGCCCAGATCGAGGGCGCGCCGATCTGCGTGACCGACTCGGCCAGGTCCGCGTGCACCTTGCCGTCGAGCCAGATCTGCTTGATGCCGTTCGTGAACGACGGTGCCGGCGCCGCGAACGACGACGACTTCGACCCGCCTGTCACCCCTGCCCAGAAGTCCCGAGCCCGTGCGTGGTTCGCGGTGACCGCCGCGCCGTTGACACTCGCGAGTGGCCGGACCATTGCCGTGCCCGTGGGCAGGGCATTCGCGCGGAACCCGGGCGTCTGGGGGCTGTAGGAGACGATCAGCGGGAGGTCGCTGCGGTGTGCGTCGTCATAACCGTCGGCGATCAGGTCCGTGACGTCGAACAGCCGCCGGTCAAGCATCCCCTTGGAGATGTAGGAGATCGCCGCGTACGGGTAGACGTAGACGTCGCCCGCCGACTCCAGGATCCGCGCGTTGGCGGGCCCACCGTCGGGCCCGGTCACCGAGATCGTCCCGCCGGCGTCACCGGTGGTGTCGACGGTGACCACGTCGCCGGTGATCAGGGTGATCGTGTGGTGCACCGAGGTGGAGTCGGCGAGCCGGTGGTCCGCCGCAGCGGCCGTCGCCGGCCCGGCGAGCCCCATCGGGAGGGGTAACAACGCGAGGCACGCGGCCGCCGCAAGGGCTCGGCGCTTGCGAGAGGTTGTCAACGACGGGGTCCTTTCGCGCAGGAACAAGCACAGCGGCATCACTGTCAGGCGGGAATGACCGGATTACAAGAGCTGCGCTGGGCCACTAGGTGCCACTTGGCACAATCTCGCCACATCAGGTAGGACTGCCGCATGGAACTCGCGGTCCTGGGGTTGTCCGCCGATGAGGAGCAGGTCTACGAGGCGCTCGTCGCGGCGCCGGGGTCGACGGTCGGCGCGCTCGCCGACCACCTGGTGATCCCGGACGGCCCGCTCGCGGACGTCCTCGCGGCGCTCTCGGCGAAGCACTTGGTGAGCTGCAGCGGCGATCCGTGCCGGTACGTGGCGGCTCCTCCGGATATCGCGATCAACCAGCTCGTGCAGCTGCGGGAGAGGGAGTTGAGCGCCGCGCGCGCGAAGGTGTACTCGCTCTCCGAGATCCACCGCAGCGCGAACCGGACGAGCCCTGAGCTGGTCATCGAGCAGCTGACCGACCGGGAGACGATCGCCGCGGCCGTGGCCCACATGGAGTCCGAGGCCCGTGTGCAGGTGCGGGTGTTCGACACCCCGCCCTACTACGAGAGCCCCGGCGGCGCGGGTGCTGCCTGGAACACCCAGACGCAGATCGCCCGCCACCAGAACGACGGCATAGCGCACCGCGTGATCTACAGCCAGGACGCCCTGGCGTGGCCCACGAAGCTGGAGACCGACATCCTCCCCGCCGTGCACGGCGGGGAGCACGCCCGAACGCGACCGACGCTGCCCATCAAACTCATCATCCGCGACGACCAGGACGCCCTAATCCCGTTCGACCTCAGCCGAAGCGGCCTCCAGGTCGCCTACCTCGTCCGGCGTTCCCCACTCTTCACCGCGTTGGCAGCCTTGTTCGAGGGCGAATGGGCCCAGGCAAACCCCCTGGACGCGACCGCGATGACGCCGGGCGTCGCCACGGGAGTTGCCGATCCGGACGAGGAAAGCCGGTCCCTGCTGGCGATGATGATGGCGGGCTTGACCGACACCGCCATCGCCCGCGTGAACGGCTGGAGCACCCGCACCACTTATCGCCGGCTCCAACGCCTGATGACCGAACTCGGCGCCTCCACCCGATTCCAAGCAGGATGCCTGGCCGAACGCCGCGGCTGGCTTTGAGCCAGAGCCCATCGGCCCAGCACGCAGAGGTCGCTCTCCGGGGGCGGCGATCGGGGTCGAGCGAACCGTTACGGCAACGACCCTCAGGCACGCCGTTGGGCTGCCCTCGTATTTCATTAGAGTCCGTCCTCGGTCGACGGCAGCTTTGGCATGTGCTTGGCTATTCGTCCGCTAGGCGGTTGCCGGTTCCGTCTTGGGGGTGATGCCCAGCTCGTCAGCGAACGAGGTGGAGCGGAATGTCAGTGCTACGACGACGCCTGGCAACGACGCGGCCAGCACCATCACCCAGATGGCGCCCGGGTAGTTGCCCGCCGCCAGGAAGACGCCGGCCACGGCAGCGCCCAGCGGCGGCGACGCGTTCATCACCGTACGCATCAACGTCATGGTGCGGCCGCGCAGTTGCGCCGGGATGCGGGCCATCCGCAATGCCATCGACGACACGGTGACCGGGCCCGACAGCACGCCCACCACGAGCAGGCCCAGCAGGACCGTCGGCAGGCTGCGCACGAACAGGAACGCGAGTCCCAGTCCTGCCAACGTCTGCAGCACGCCCATCCGCAGCATCACCCGCGGCGCCGGCTTCAGCGCGCCGCCGGCGAACGAGCCGATCAGTTCGGCACCGGACAGCACGCCCAGCAGCAGGCCCAGCAGCTGCGGGTGATCACCCAGCTCGAACTTCACCAGCCACGGGTTGGTCACCGTGAGCATCCCGAACACGAAGTTGAACAGCATGAACGACGCCACGATCGCCACCAGCACCCGGTCCCGGGTCAGCAACCGGATCGCCGGACGCCAACCACCTGAGATCGGTTCGCCCTCGGCGACGGGGGCGGGCAGGCGCGAGGACATCGCCAGCACCATGACCGCGAACAGGCCGTACGTCACCGCGTCGACCGCCAGCACGCCCTCGCCGCCGATCACCGGGATCAGCAGACCACCGATGGCCGGGCCGATCAGGCCGGCAACGCCGTAGCCGACCGTCTCCAGCGCGGCGGCGGGCTGCAGCTGGTCCTTCGGCACCAGGTCGGGCACGACGGCGGGCACCACACCCAATGGGATGATCTTGAACAGGCCGTAGACCGCCGCGACCACGTAGAGCAGCCCGACCGGGACGTCACCGACGATGGCGACCACCGGCACCGCGGCGACGGTCAGACCGCGCACGACGTTGTCCGTGACCAGCAACGTGCGCCGGGAGAAGCGGTCCAGCATCGGGCCGACCACCGCGCCGCCGATCATCACCGGCAGCGTGTAGCAGACGCCGATCACCGCCAGCGCCCCGGTGCCGCCCGCGCCGAGCGCGAGCCACGCCAGCGCCGTCCAGCTGGTGCCGTCGCCGAGCAGGCTGATCAGCGAACCGATCCACAGCTTCCGGTAGTCGGCGATGCGCAGCACCGCCAGGTACGCCTTCATGCTCAGCCCCTTGCTGTGCTGGTCAGGATGGACGTGACCAGCGCGGCGCAGTCCGCCGCCCTGGTCCGGATGAAGTAGTGCCCGCCGTGGTCGAGCTCGCGCAGCGTCACGTCGCCGCCGAGCAGGCCCCACCGGCGGTGGCTGTCCGGGTAGCCCGCCATCAGCGGGTCGTCGGCCGCGGCGACCACGGTGACCGGGACGCCGAGGTGGTGGCGATCCGGGTCGGCGCAGACGCCGAGGAAGTAGCGGTGCCCGCCGTCGACGTCGTGGCGGAACGCGCGCGCGATGGTGTCCGCGTGCGCCGGGTCGAGCCCGTCCAGCGCGGTGTAGCCGGACTCGGTGGTCATCCAGTCGAGCACGTCGGCGTCGGTGCTACGGGCCAGCTCGGCCAGCGCGCCGCGCATGTCGTCCTCGGTGGGCAGCAGCTTGGAGCCGAGCACGAGGTGCTGCACCGCCCGCCCGCGCGCCCGCAGCACCCGCGTGGTCTCGACGGCGACCGCGGCGCCGCCGCAGTGTCCCCACAACACCAGCGGACCGTCCACTGTGGACAGTTCGGCGGCGATCGCGGCAGCCGCCTCGGCGACGGTGACGAACGCCTCGTCCACGTCGACCTCGTGCCCGGGCAGCTCCACGGCCAGCACGGTGACCTGTTCGAGGCGCTCGGCCAATGGCCGGTAGTTGACCGCGTTGCCTGCGGCATAAGGGAAACAGACGAGCGTGCCAGTCGGGTCGGCCGGCTCGCGCAGACGGCGCAGGTAGCCCGTCGGTCTGCTGGTGCGGCCGACGGCGACCAATGCGAGCCCGCGCAGCGTCGGCTGCACGGTCAGGTCGGCGACCGAGACCATCCCGGCCAGCTTCGCCACGGCGCGCAACGCGGAGAGCGAGTGGCCGCCGAGCGCGAAGAAGTCGTCGCCCGGTCCGATCCGCTCGGCCGCGATGCCGAGGACCTGCGACCAGGCCGCCGCGATCGTCCGCTCCGCGGCCAGGACGTCTTCGCCGACCGGGGTCACGGTGTGCTGCGCGTGCGTGCCGTGTGCCTGCTGCGCAGGCGGTACTGCGACCACGAGCCGGTGCCCGGTCGGTCGCTGCGGGTCGGCCGTCATCGACTCGAGCACGTCGAGGTAGCGCCTGCCGATCTCGGCGATCCGGTGCTCGTCGAAGACGTTGGCGTGGTATTGCAGGGCGAGGCCGACCTGGTCGGTGAAGAAGTGCCTGCGGAACTCCGCACGCAGCACGAACTCCGTCTCCGCCCACGCGCGCACCTCGGTCAGCGCGAAGCTGTCCCGCAGGTCGCGCAACGGGTAGAAGTGCGTGTAGTTGAACACCGACTCGAACAACGGCCCGCGCACGCCGGCGTCCTGCTTGATCCGTGCCATCGGGTAGCGCCGCCGCGGCAGCATCGCGATCTCGGTGTCGTGCACGGACCGCACCAGCTCCGCCCAGGTGCCGCCGCGGAGCCGCACGCGCAACGGCACGGTGTTGAGGAACATGCCGATGGTGTCCTGCGCGCCGAGCAGCTCTGGCCGTCCGGCCTGCTCGTACCCGGTCAGCACGTCAGCGGTGCCCGACAGCTCACCGAGCACCTGCACGTGCGCGGCCAGCAGCACGTTCTTCACCGGCACCGCGAGCGTCTCCGCCAGCGCGACGACCCGCTCGGACAGCTCCGCCGAGACCGCCACCTCGTGCATGTCGACGCGATACTCGGCGGCGCCGGGCGCGAGCTTGCCCGGCACCTCGGCGGGCCGCGCGCCCGCCATGACCTCCGCCCAGAACTCCTGGTCCGCAGTGGAGGCGAGGGACTGCTGCTCAAGGCCGACGAAGGTGCGCATGTGGTCGGTCTTGTCCACGGCGGCCACGTCCAGGCCGTCGCGCAGCCGGGTGTAGAGGTCGAACAGCTTGGTGTGCACCAGGTTGATGCTCCAGCCGTCCAGCGCGGAGTTGTGCAGGTCGATCGAATAGCGGAACTCGTCGGCGGAGAGCACCTGCACATGCAGGCGGACCAGACCGGGCTCGTCCCAGCGGAACCGGCGGGCTTGCTCGCGGGCGACCCAGTCGTCATGCCATGCCCGCTGACGTTCCGGGCTCAGCTCTCGCAGGTCCACAACGGACAGTGGCCGCGGCACGTGCGTGTGCACGACCTGCATCGGCACGCTGAACCCGGTGAGGTGGTAGGTGGTGCGCAGCATCGGGTTGCGGGCCACGAGCAGGTCCACCGCCTGGGTGAACCGGGCCTCGTCGAACGGGCTGTGGATCAGGTAGCTCATCACGTCGTGGTACTGCGCGGTACCGCGGGTGACCTCGCTCTGGTAGATCAACCCTTCCTGCAGCATCGCCAGCGGGTAGGCGTCCTCCGCGCCCGCGGGGACGGCGGCGAGGTCGGCCTCGCCGAGGAGTTCGAACGGGGCGTACTCGCGCGGGGTGTCGTCGCCTTCGCCGACGTGCGCAAGCAGGTCCGCGATGCTCGGGTGGGCGAAGAGCTGCTGGAACGTCGCGGTCACGCCGGCCGCGCGGGCCAGCCCGAGCGCGCTGACGAAGTGGATGGAGTTGCCGCCCAGCGCGAAGAAGTTGTCGTGCACGCCGACCCGTTCGACGCCGAGCACCTCGGCCCAGACCGCGGCGAGCGCCGCCTCCTTCGCGGTGCGCGGCGCGACGTAGCCGTCGGCGGCGGCACGTGGCTCGGGCAACCCGGCACGGTCGAGTTTGCCGTTGGGCGCCAACGGGAACGCGTCCAGCTGCACGAACCGGCCCGGCACCATGTACTCGGGCAGGGTCGCACCGAGGAAGACGCTCAACGCCGCCGTGTCCACCGTTTCGGTCGCCACGAAGTACCCGCACAGATAGGGGTCGAGGTCGGTGTCACGGACGACGACGACCGCCTCGGTGACCGACTCGTACGCGCGCAGCCGGGTCTCGATCTCGCCCAGCTCGATACGGAAGCCGCGGAGCTTGACCTGGTGGTCGAACCGGCCGAGGTAGTCGACGGTGCCGTCCGGCCACCAGCAGGCCAGGTCACCGGTGCGGTAGACGCGGTCCTCCCCGGCCAGCGGCGCGGCCACGAACCGTTCGGCGGTCAGCTCCGGACGGCCGAGGTAACCGCGGGCGAGGCCGATGCCCGCTATGCACAACTCCCCCGGCGCGCCGGGCGGCAGCGGCCGCAGCGCGCGGTCCAGCACGTGCAGGCGGAGGTTGTCGATGGGTCTGCCGATCGACACGCGGTCGTCGCCGTCGCACGGGAAGTGCGACACGTCGACCGTGGCCTCCGTCGGCCCGTAGAGGTTGATCAGCCGGGCGCCGGGCAGCAGCGCGTGGAACCGCCGGATCGTGTGCAGGCCCAACGCCTCGCCGCTGGCGAACACCTGGCGCAGCCCGCTCAGCTCCGCGGCGCGGCCGGTGCTCCCCAGGTAGTCGAGGAACGCGCCGAGCATCGACGGCACGAAGTGCATCGTGCTCACGCGATGCGCGCGCACCGCCGTGACGATCGCGTCCGGGTCCCGTTCCCCGCCAGGAGCAAGCAGGCACAGCGAGGCGCCGACGCCCATCCACCAGAACAGCTCCCACACCGAGACATCGAACGCGATCGGCGTCTTTTGCAGGACCACATCCTGCTCGGTCAGCGGGTACGCGCGTTGCATCCAGCGGAGCCGGTTCACCGCCGAGCGGTGCTCGACCTGTACGCCCTTCGGCCGCCCGGTCGAGCCCGAGGTGTAGATGACGTAGGCGAGATCGCCCGGTGCGGGCCCGGTGACCGGAGGCGTGTCGTCGGCCGCGTAGAGCGTCTCGTCGAGCAGGTCCAGCGCGCCCTCGACCACGAACCGCGGTTGCGCCAGCACGAGTGCGGCGGCGCTGTCGGCCAGCACGAAGTCGATCCGCGCCGCGGGGTACCCGGGGTCGACCGGCAGGTAGGCCGCGCCTGCCTTCAGCACGGCGAGGATCGCGACCATCATCTCGGGCGAACGCTCGGCCAGGACGGCGACCAGGTCGTCCCGCCCGATCCCGCGGGCGCGCAGGGTGTTCGCCAGCCGGTTCGCCCGCAGGTCCAGCTCGCGGTAGGTCCATGGCCTGCCGAACCCGAGCAGCGCGGGCGCGGCCGGGGTCGCGGCCGCCTGTGCGGCGAAGATTTCGGTCAGGACGAGCGGCTCGGTCAGCTCGACGGCGGTCGCGTTCATCGCGCTGCGCGCGGCGACGTCGTGGCCGGTCAGCAACGGCAGGCCGGCCAGCGGCTGGTTAGGGTCGGCCACCATCCGGGTCAGCAGGGCGGCGAACCGGGTGGCGAGGTCGTCCGCGGCTTGGCCGCGCACAGTGACACTGAGGTGCTCGCCGTTGCGGTGCAACGAGAACAGCACATCAAGATCACCGTCCTCGGCGACGCCGACGGTCAGGGGCGGGTACTCCAGCACCGCGAGCGGGAAGGCGGCGTGCGGTGCCATCGCGGTGACCTGGTCGCGGCAGCGCAGGATCGCCTCGCGGACGGTGTCGTCGCCGGACAGCTCCACACGCAGCGGCAGCCACTGGTCCGAGTCGCGGTACCCGATGGTGACGACGTCACTGCCGGTGTGGACCCGCAACAACGCGAGCACGACCGCCGAGGTCAGCACGCGCACCGCACGGTCGTCGCCGCCGGTGATCCGCTGCACCGCCACGACCGTCCCGGCGTTCAGCTCGACGGTCGCCACGAGACCGGTCGTCGCCGGGGCTGCCGACGGGAACGCGGTGCCGCCCAGTCCCCCGGCCAGCACGTCACGCCAGAACGCGGCGGACTCCGGCTGTGCGGCAGCGGCCAGCTTGAGCTGGCCCAGCGACTGGTCGGTCATGACGTCCCTTCAGAACGAGAAGCTGATCTCGGCGGCAGGCGCGGGTTCAGCGGCACCGATGACGGTGGCGAGCGGCGCGGTGGGAGCGGCGAGGACCGCGTCGAGCACGTCGAGCAGCAGGGCGGCGAACGTCCGCACGGTTTGCTCGGTGAACAACGCCGTGCTGTACGCCCAGGTGCCGGTCAACAGGTCGCCGTGGTCGAACAGGTGCAGGTTGAGGTCGAACATGCTGGCCCCGAGCCGGTCGTCGGCCAACCGCACCGCGCCGCCGAGAAACGTCTCGGTCAGCAACGACGTGTCCTGCAACGCGATCATGGTGTCGAACCCCGGGTTGCGGCCGTAGTCGCGCCCGGCCGCCGGCTCGTCGATCCGGGCGTCCTGGTGCTCGACCGCCCGCAACGCGTGCTCGGCGCACTCCTGTACGAACTCGGTGAACGTGCGGTCCGGGCTGGGCCGCAACCGCAGGCAGACGGTGTTGACGAACATGCCGACGACGCCGTCGAGGCCGGGGTTGACGCGCCCGGCGACCGGGGTGCCGACGGTGACGTCCGTGCCGCCGGTCATCCTGCGCAGCAGCACGCCGTACGCGGCGAGCAACACCGGGAACAACGTGGTGTCCAGTGCCCGGGCGAGGTCCCGCAGCGCGGCCGTGCGGGCCACGCCGAGGTCGACCTCGATGGTGGCGCCCGCGGTCGACCTGGTCGCCGGCCGTGGGAAGTCGGTCGGCAGGTCGGGCGTCGCCGCACCGCTGAGCACGTCGGCCCACACCTGGCCCGACCGGGCGGCCAGGTCCTTCGCCTGCGCGCTGTCCGTCCACTCCGCGTAGTCGACGTAGCGCAGCGCGGGCAGCTCGGGCAAGGGATCACCGCGGTACAGGGCTTCGAGGTCCGTGAGCAGCACCCGCAAGGAGAGGCCGTCGACGACGACGTGGTGCACGTCGAGCAGCAGAGCGCCCGGATAGATCCCGGCCCGCAGCAGGGGCGGCCGGGTCAGGTCGAACGGCCGGACGAACGCGGCGACGTCCGGTGCCGCTCCGGCCCGTTCGACCGTGAACGCCACGGTGGCGTGCACCCGTTGCCGGGTGCGGGTGCCGACCTGGTCGAACCCGGTTCGCAACGCCTCGTGCCTGGCCACGAGCGCGTGCAGCGCCTGCTCCAGCCGGTCCGGATCGATGTCCGAGGGCAGCTCGACGGTGATCGGCTGGTGGTAGTGCACCGCCGCCGGGTCCTTGCCCTGTTCGACCAGGATTCGGTGCTGTTGCGGGGAAACCGGATGGTCCGGTGCGTCGGCGGCACGGCTGATCAACCGCGCCGCGACAGGCCCCAGCGCGGCGGCGTGCCGGGCGAGCAGCTCGACCGTCGGGTGCCGCAGCACGGCGGTCGCGGCCAGCTCGACGCCAAGCTCACGACCGGCGCGGGTGGCGATCGCGGCCGCGGCCAGCGAGCTGACGCCCAGGTCGAACACGTCGTCGGTGACCCCGATCGGCGCGACCCCGAGCACGTCCTGCCAGATCAGCGTCAGCCGCCGCTCCACATCGTCGCGTGGCGCGAGGTACTCCTGCTGGTACGGCGAACTGCCCGGGTCCGGCAACGCGCCCCGGTCGACCTTGCCGGTCGCGGTCATCGGCAGCTCGTCGAGCCCGATCAACGTGGTGGGCACCATGTGTGCGGGCAGCTGACCGGCGAGGTGCTCTCGCAGCTCGCGCGGTGGCACGTCGGCGACCGCGTACCCGCACAGGTACTTCTCGCCGTGGTCGCGCTCGCGCACCACCACGACCGCGGCCCGCACCCGCGGGTGTGCCCGCAGCACGTGCTCGACCTCACCGGGTTCGATCCGGAACCCGCGGATCTTCACCTGGTCGTCGGCCCGGCCGAGGAAGTCGAGCGTCCCGTCCGGGCGCCAGCGCGCCAGGTCGCCGGTCCGGTAGAGGCGACCGAACTCGGTGTCGACGAACGCGGCCGCGGTCAGCTCGGGCCGGTTCAGGTAACCGCGAGCGAGGCCGTCACCGCCGACCCACAGCTCGCCGGGCACGCCGATGGGCTGCGGGCGTCCGTCGGCGTCGAGCACGTACGCCGTCGAGTTCGACAGCGGTTTGCCGATCGGGATCCGGTCGGTGTGCCGCTCGGTCACGTGGTGGCTCGTGGAGATGCAGGTGTTCTCCGTGGGCCCGTAGCCGTTGACGATCCGCAGGTCCGGGCAGGCGTCGCGGACCGCGTTGATGTGCGTGGGCGACAGGACGTCACCGCCGGCGAACTGGTAGCGCAGCGGCCGGAACAGCGTCGGGTCCTGATCTGCCAGCTGGTTGAACAACGCGGGCGTGAGCATCAGGTGGGTGACGCCGTGCTCGGTGATCGCGGCGCCGAGCTTGCGGGCGTCGAGCAGGGTGTCGGTGTCGACGAGGACCAGTCGGCCGCCGTTGAGCAACGTCGCCCACAGCTCGAAGGTGGACGAGTCGAACACGATCGCGTTGGCCTGCAACACCGTGGTGTCGCGCGACAGTTCGACGTAGGTGGTGCCGCGGACCAGCCGCACGACATTGCGGTGGGTGACCAGCACGCCTTTGGGTCGCCCCGTCGTGCCGGAGGTGTACATCAGGTAGGCGATGTCGTCGGGACCGTTCACCGGCTCCACCGCGGCGGCCGGGCGCGGCTCGTCGATGACGAACGCGGTGACCGGGACCGTGTCGCGCAACTCCCCGGTGGTGAGCACGAACCGGGTTTCGCTGTCCTGCAGGAGGAATTCGATGCGCGCAGGAGGGTAGCGCGCGTCGATCGGCAGGTACGCCCCGCCTGCCTTGACGATGGCGAGCGCGCCGATCACCCAGGCCGGGGTCCGGCCGGTCATCAGGCCGACCGGCTCGTCCACCCGGACGCCTGCCGCGCGCAGCTCGGCGGCCAGCGCGTCGGTGAGCGCGTGCAGTTCGGCGTAGCTGATCGACCGTCCGTTGTGGACGACCGCGGTCCGGTCCGGGCCCTGGGCCACGACCTCGGCGAACAACTCGGGGATGCTCGCGCCGCGTGGGTAGCTCGTGGTGGTGTCGTTGAACTCGCTCGTCACCCGGGTCAGTTCGGTGGCCGCAGGCAAGCTCAGCTCGGCCACCGGGAGCGCTGGCGTTGCGGTCATCGCCTGGACGATGCGATCGAGGTGCTCGAGCACCGCGCCGCCGACCGGGTACCGCGCCGGATCCAGCTCCAGCACCAGCCGGTCACCGTGCAGCGAAGCCGCGAGGTCGGCGGTTCTGATCTCGTCGATCGGCTCGGCGGGTACATCCGCCAGCGCCGCGCGGGGGTCGAGGGTGCGCCAAGCCGAGTCCGGTGGTGCCTCCACGTCGAACTCGTGCTGCCCGGAATACTTGTAGAACAGGACGCGAGCCGCCGCCAACGCCCGATCCGGTGCGGGGATCTCCACGCGACGGGTCACCGCGCACTCTCCTCGAAGTCCGCGTAGACCGGGTCGAACGCCGTGTCGATGGCGTCGACCCTGGCCCGCAGCTCGTCGTGGTCCTCTGCGCTGCCGTAGACGACGGCCAGGCACTCCTCCGTGCCGCGCCGCCAGTCCACCGCCGCTCCGGGGCCGATCCGGGCCTCCACGCGTTGCACGCCGGGCAGCCCGCGCACCACGTCCAGACCACGCAGCTCCTGGACGGTCGTCACGCGCATCGGCGGCGCCAGGTATCGCTGGTAGACGACCCTGGCCGCGGATTTCGGCCGCTGTCGCGGCATCCGGCCGAGCGCGACCTCGAGCACCGCCCCCACGACGTCGAACCCGGCACCGCGCCTGAACATGTCGGCCAGGTTGCCGCCCAGCCTGCCGTTGACCTCGATCACCCGGGGGCCCTGCGCGGTCAGCTTGAGCTCCGTGTGGGTCGCGCCCCAGCGCACGCCGAGCGCGCCGATCGCCGCCGCGGTCAGCTGCTCGATCCGGGCGGCCATCGGCGCGGAGACCGTGGCGGGCGCGAACTGGCCGGTCTCCCGGAACGGCTCGGCCAGCAAGAACTTGCCGGTGATGCCGACCGGCACGACGGTGCCGTCCACCACGAAGGATTCAACCGAGACCCGGCGTCCCCAGCTCGGACCGGCCACCGACGGGTCGCCGACCAGCAGCTGCTCGATCACGAACTCGTCGTCCGGGTGGGCGTGCAGCGCGGCGAGCACGTCGGCCCGAGTCCGGACCCGGTAGGTGTCCCGGCTGGCCGCACCACCGGTGCGAGGCTTGACGATCGCGGGCAAGCCGACCTCCGCGAGCACCGCGTCCAAGTCGAAGTCGTTGTCGGACAAGGAGATCCGGTGACACCGCACATCGTCGACGCCCGCCACCCGCAGTGCGTCGCGCTGGGCCTGCTTGTCGGTGAGCAGGGCGACCAGCTCCGGCGAGTGGTACGGCAGGCCGCAGGCCTGCGCGAGCATCGCGGTGACCGGGAGCCGTCGCTCGCTGAAGGTCACGATGCCGTCGGGCCGGGCGGCCGCGACCGCGTCGGCGGCCTGCGCCGCGGTCATGCCGGTGATGTCGCAGACCTCGGCGTAGTCGCGCAGCTGGGGCAACCTGTCGGCGAGGAAACCGCCGTCCGGGCCGCCGCTGTCACACACGAACAGCAGGTCGCAAACGCGCCGGGCCGAGCCGATGATCTCGAGTGCGTCCGCGGCGCCCAGGTCGTACACGACCGCCACCAGCGGGCGACCGGAATCTCGACCCATCGATCCCCCCAGAAATGCACCGGAATAATCCGGGATGGACCCGGACACTCGTTTGTACCCCCTGCCGAACAATATCGCGATCCGCCAGGTGGAGTACAAACTGGCATTCCGCCCCGGGCCGATAGACCTATCGTCACCCACATTGGCGAATATCAAACTCAGGATGACCGAGACCCCGGACAGCGAGGTCGACCGATCGGAGTATTGCCAGTTCAGCAGCACATCATCGAGTATCGGCTCGGGCCGGACGGCCCCGCCGCTGCTCTTGATCGTCCGCTTGCCGCCATCATCGGCCGGGCGCGCGCGGCATTTCGCACGACTGGAGGGACCCAACCAATGGCCGTGCCCACCCGAAGAGTCGACCCGATCGTTGTTGATCGCGAGTTCGTTACCGGCCTATTGGAACTTACGGCCGAAGAATGGCGCGAGCGCACCGGGGACTACGTTTTCCGGGCGGAGCTCGACGCCGCATGCGGGCGGCTGGTCACGCAGGCCTACGGCGACGGAGACCCGGTCGCGCTGCGCCGGCTGCACGACACGCTGGCCGTGATCTACGACCAGGACTTCGGCGTGACCGAGCTGGCGAAGGTGCACTGCGAGACCCAGCCGATCCTGCGCGACGTCGCGGCCCGGCTGGAGCAGCCCGTGCTGGCGTACGAGCTCGCGCAGGTCGACGAGCGGCAACTGCAGGACTACCCGGCCGACGGGCGGTCGTTCGTGCACTGGTTGAAGCGGATCATCGTCGAGCACCCGGCGGGCCAGCACGAGCTCTACCGCAGCTACCTGCTCAAGCACGCGACACCGGCCGACTACCGGTTCTTCATGGCCCAGGAGACCTGCCTGGACCCGCGCTTCGACGACATCCTCGCGCTGATGCAGCTGGGCACCAGCGGTCAGGAGAAGCTGGAGCTGGCGGGCAACTACTGGGACGAGATGGGCAACGGCAACCCCGACGACGTGCACACCAGGATGTTCGCGGCCGCGCTCGACGCACTGTCCATAGACGACGCTTACCTGAGCGAGAACCTGTTGCTGGAAGCCAGGATCTCCAGCAACCTGTCCGCGGCGCTGGCGTTGGCCCGCAGGCACTACCTGAAGTCCGTCGGCTACTTCGCGGTCACCGAGTACCTCGTCCCGCGCCGGTTCAAGTGCATGGTCGCCGGGTGGCGCCGAGCAGGCCTGCCCGACGCCGGCATCCGCTACCACGACCTGCACATCGGCATCGACGCCGTGCACGCGTCGGGCTGGTTCAAGAACGTCGTCGCCCCGCTCGTGCAGCGCGACCCGGCGACCGGCAGGGAGATCGCGATCGGCGCGCTCATCCGGCTGAACTCCTCGCAGCGCTACCTCGACGCCCTGCTGACGCGCTTCACCTCGGCCGTCCCGGCATGAGGCGGCGGACCAGGAGGTGACGGGCCCGCGTGCGATGCCGCCAGACCCCGGCCGGGGCAGCGCACGGGAACTGGCCCGCAGCGCTGCAGCGACCGGCCACGGCGTGGACTGGCACCCGATAGCCCTCGACCTCCGCGTTGATTCAGGTGCAGACCATCATCGACTCCGCGACGACCCAGAACGATCTAGTTGCCCCGATTCCGCCCTACCTTCACGCTCACCCTTCTCTTCATTCCTCAACACTCTTGCCCGAGTCCGCGTAGCCGTTTTATTCCGCCAGACCAGGGCAGGTCATCTTCGTAATCGCACGCTGCTACTGCCGGAATTCCAGCATCCCACATCGCAGTCACGATTCTGGAGGTGATAACGATGACAGAAGCCCTGTCGGCGTGTTCCTCAGCGTCGATCTCGACGACCGTTGGCCAACCAATGAAGTCGTCCACTGCTCCCATATCGGGATTTCTCATTACATCCACAACCCCGTCGGGCAAAGTCAGGGTTCGACGCTGAAATGGTGTTTCCAGCAAAACGGCCAAGAGATCCATAGCCGCACGGGACTCCGCACGGAGGAAGATCTTGCAGAACCGGTAGGTCTCGTCACTCATGGTCAGGACACTCTAATGAACGGCGGGTTGTCGAACGGTCCGCCTCGCCGGATGACGACAAGTCAACGTCCATACCAAGCCTAGCTCGGGCCAAGTCATGGCGAGTCGACTTCACCCCTAACCGACGAGGCATCAAGAAGGTGGCCCAGGAGCTGCGGCTGCTGGCGTTGATCGCTTGGCGACGTTTGCCGACGCGTGCCGGCGCCATGTCGGTCACATGTTGGTCCCGCGTTACAGCAGTCCACCGCTTCCGTCCGGCCAGAAGTCTTCAGGTTGCGTGGAGTACGCCAACGCCACGCCCATGACCGCCTCAAACTGGGATGTCAGCGCCGTGGCGGACTCCCAGGCCCACCGCGCGCATCCCGCGCCGAGCGCTTGATCCGGAAACCAGGGGTGGTTGGGGTCTTCTCTGCGAGTGTTGCTGTCGAACCGGTTCTTCAGCTTCGCAGATAGCTCGTGTTCTTCATCAAGACTGGTTGAATGCACTTTATAGTGCACCAGGTAGTTTCGAAGCTCTATCAGCAGCTTGGCCGATTGATACGGATCCTCCCCCCTGACGAAGGCAGGCTGACCGCGAACCGCGAGCGCCGAATCGTACTTGTCCAGCACCCTGCCCTGGAGGCCCGAGCCACTTATATGCCACACAGCGGCCAATGCGCGGACCTCATGATCGGGCAGCCCTGTCATGCTGTGACGAACGCCGTCAGCAGCATTTCCAAATAGTTCGTTTATAGACGCTTCAAGAAACGAAGCAGACTCGACTACGGCGGCCATAACGTAGCTACGATGTAGCACGTCGAGCCCTTTACGCTGCGGTTGTACCTCAAGCTCTGCGGCCTGGGCGGCCGCATGCCTTGCAGCGTAAAGATGATAAATCGAGAAGGATTGCCGATGCGACACGCTGACAACCTGAGCGGACAACTCACCTATCGAGATATCGCGCGGGAGGCTGAAGTCATCGGACATGCACACAGGCTATGCCACAACTCCCACCTGCAAGGCCTACATCCGGCCGGCTGGAAGCCTCCCGATCACGACCGTTCACCGAGATGCAGTCCTTGCCCAAGACCGCTCAACCAGGGCACCGGTCAAGCGCATTGGTCCAAAGTTGGTCCAACACTGACTCCGGCGCCGACTAAGAGAGTAGCCCCTGACCGTTGCGTTTCCGCTGGTCAGGGGCTACTTCCGTTCGGTCGGGCTGACAGGATTTGAACCTGCGACCCCTTGACCCCCAGTCAAGTGCGCTACCAAACTGCGCCACAGCCCGCCGCACCTCAATCACCCGAGGTGCGGCGTTAGCCTAGCGCACGCCCGCCACCGGGTTGTCGGCAGGCTGCCTCAGGTGGCGGCCGAGGGCCACGGCGACCACAGCCGCGATGAAGGCCGTCACGGCCGGCCAGCCCAGGTGGAGGTACAGGACGGTGCCCAGCCACGAGCCGGCGGCGCCTGCCAGGTACGACGTGGTCATGTACGCCGTGTTCATGCGGCTTCGAAAACCCCTGGTCGACGCGTAGATCCTCGTCTGGTTCGCCACCATGCCGCACTGCATCGTCACGTCCAGCAACAGCATCCCCGCCACAACGGCGGGCAGGGTGCCGACCGCAAGCAACAAAGCCGCGGCGAGGGTGCCGGTGAAGCACCACGTGTTCACGCGGGCCGGGCCCACTCGGTCCACCAGCCGACCGGCGAGCGGTGTGCACACCATCGGCACCGCGTTGACCAGGCCGACGGCGGCCACCGACTGGACCGACAAGGCCAAGGTCGGGCCGGTCAGCAGCATGGGCACGGTTGTCCAGGCGGCGCTGAACGCGGCGAACACGCACGCCTGGTAGAGGCACGAACAGCGAAGCTCCGACGACGCCAGGAACAGACGCACGGGCTCGGTCAACGCGAACCGGTGCCGCGAGGCCACCAGCACGCCCCCGGCGTTGGACAGCGAGCGGGACAGGAGCAGGGCCAACCCGGCCGTCAGGACCGCGGCGACCAAGGTACGGGGATCGCCAGCCTAGATGCGCGGCGAGGGCTCCGGATCCGACTCTGGCCAGCAGGATGCCGGCGATCGAGCCGCTCAGGAGGATGCCTCCTACCGCACCCTGCCGGGCGGGCGGCACCTTCCCGCCGCCAGCGGGCCGATGATCGGGGCGACCACCGTCGTCACGCCCACGCTCCAGCTCGCGATCACCAAGACCGACCACGTCCAGGCCACCGCCGCCAGCACCAGGCCCGCGGCGGTGAGGGCCAGCAGCGTCACAATCAGCGTGCGCGGGCGAGCCCGGTCGCCCAACGGCACCAACAGGAAGATGCCGCACGCGTAACCGAACTGGGTCGCGGGTACGACACCGGTCGCGTCGGGGATCAGGGGTGTGATGCCTTGCGGGAAGTACACGTTGCCGACCGCCACGCCGCAGGTGACGGCCAGCAGGAGCAGGCGGGCCGGGTTCATGTCCCAAGCGCACCGCGGCTGGCCTCGAGCACACCAAGCATTTAGGCTATTGCTAAATGATCACGTTCGAGCTGGGCGTTGAGGACCTCGCCGACCTGCGGTTCGCGATCACGCCGATCCAGGAGGCGGTCTTCAGCCTCTGGGCGTTGCGCGACCCCGGCCGGTACGCGCTGCACCTGCCGTGGCTGCGCACCGTCCGAAGTGCACTGAGCACAAAGGACGAACGGGCCCTGCTTTCGTTGGTGGGCCCGACAAGGGCGCTTCCCGATTTCCTCACCCCGCGGCCTACGACCTTCGCACCCACCTTCGACGACGAGCTCGAGATCGTCGCTCGGACGCCACCCGAGGTGGTGCGGCGGGACTTCGTCGCCACCTACGCGCCGGAGCCGGCACCCGTGATCCCGTCGCTGGGAGACCTCTGCGACCTCCTGCGCCGCTACTGGGACCTGGCCCTGGCACCGATCTGGCCGCAGCTCCGCCTCCTCCTCGAAGCCGACATGACCTACCGCGCCCGCCAGCTCGCCACCGGCGGCGCCCGGCTGCTGTTCGCCGACCTGCACCCGAACGTGCGCTGGCGCGACGGCCGCCTGGAGATCGAGCAGATGATCGGCAAGCACGACGTCGTGGTGTCCGGGCGCGGGATGCAACTGCTCCCGGCCGTCTTCGCCTACAAGCCCGTGCCGCCGATGGACCCGCACGCCACGCCTTCGCTGTCCTACCCGTGCCGGGGCGCGGCGACGTTGTGGTCGACGCCGCGGACCGATGCCACGGCGCTCAAAGACCTGGTCGGCGCGGCGAAGGAGACGCTGCTGCACCTGCTGGAGGAGCCGCTGGCCACCGCCGAGCTCGCGCGGCGCCTGCGCGTCACGCCGAGCGCGGTCTCCCAGCACCTGCGCGTGCTGCACGCGACGGGCCTGATCACACGCACGCGCGCCGGGCGGATGGTGCTCTACCACCGCAGTGGCCTCGGCGACCGGCTGCTGGGCTTGCCATGATGGTGGCGTGGAGTCGACGCGCGTGGACCGGTGGTTGTGGGCGGTCCGGCTGACCAAGACCCGCCCGGACGCCGCCGCCGCGTGCCGGGGCGGGCACATCCGCATCAACGACAAGCCGGCCAAGCCCGCCACCACGGTCGTCCCCGGCGACGAGGTCCGGGCCCACCTCAACGGCACGAACCGGGTCGTCGAGGTGGTCCGGGTCATCCAGAAGCGCGTGGGTGCGGCCGACGCGGCGACCTGCTTCATCGACCGGACGCCCAAGCCCCCGCCCGAGGCACTGGTGCCCGTCGCGCGGCGGGAACGGGGCGCGGGCCGGCCGACGAAGCGTGAACGCCGCGTGCTCGACAAGTTCCAGCGCGGTGGCCTCTGACCCCCAGGCAAAGGATCAACGTCGGCTAGAGATGGCCCGAAACGGTTAGGCCCTGGTCAGACCGTATGTCGCGTCGGACCGGTAGGCGCAAGTACGGTCGCGGTGGCTGCACTCTGCGACCACCTTGCGACCACAGGAGACATCGCTGCGCAAAGGCCGGATGGCGCATACGCAGAACCGCCCCCGAGTGGCCAACTCTCGGGGGCGGTTCCGTCTTCTCCTTGGCGGTTGGGCATCTACTGCCGGCTGGCCCCGCAGTGCGGCACCTCGCGGCTCCCTCGATCGTCGTTGACGAGGTAGACGACAACGGCCGGCTGACCGCAGCTGCACACCTCGCCGGGCTTCGCGGCTCTCTTGCTCCAGTGCGCACCGCTCATCACTTGGAGGTCCAGTCCAGCTCGGGGATCGAGACGCGCGGTGTGCGGCGCAACTCGATGGAGCGGGTCACGTAGCCGCTCGTCGGCGACCCGATCTCGACGACGTCGTCGGGACGCTGACAGTTCTTGTGGCTGACGTGATCCATCTCCAGGAGCGCCGTCTCGAGGTCCGCGGGCCGGGCCTTCGGCGACATCCAGATCACCTGTCCGTCGACGACCACGCGGGCGTCTCCGGGTCCGAACGCGGCGTTCCACTGGTCGAAGTCCAGGTCGACGATCTGCAGCCCGCCGTGCCTGGCGGCCCGGTACATCACGGCCGGCCAGTCGATCGCCTTGCGGGCCTTCTTGGTGGTCGGCTTGGCGTTGGTGGCCGCGGTCATCGCGGGCCGCCGAGCTGGCGCACGACGATGGCGCCGAACTGGTCGCGCCGCGGGGCGACGACGACGGGGCGGACGGGGAACGGCTGCGGAGCGATGGGGCGCCCACCGCGGACTATGATCTGCTTCACGGCCAACATCTCCAACCAGGTGTTCGGTCGAGGCCCCTGGTCGGTGTTCCCGCACCTTCCGGGGGCCGCTTTCTGCGTTGCCAACAGTGTTGCACAACCGAGTTGGATAGTGCAACAGAGTTGGGCAACTTGTTTGGGCAACACGATTGTGCAACTCTGTAGGGCATGGCAGAGAAGTCGGGGCCGGACCTGGCCGAGCTCACCCAGCAGTACCGCGCAGCCACTGCAGCGCTCGGCGAAGCGCGCGACGCGCTCGCCGACGGCATCCGCGACGCCTACGCGGCCGGCATGCGCCAAGCTGACATCGTCCGCGGCATCGACCACGAGTGGTCGGGCGAGTACGTGCGGAAGATCCTCAAGGCCGACCGGTCCGAGGTCTGACGAAGCCCTATCGAGCGTGTGCGCGACGCGCTCGCCGGGCGCGGGCGTGCGCCCGGCCGCAGCGGTCGAGACGGCGCCTGATCGACCGTGACGAGCGGGTCGTCGGCGCATGGATGGGCGAGCACGCCACCGGCACGGCCGGCGTGCGCTTCCGCCACACGTTCCCGCGTTCCCGCACAAGCTGGCGCCGCTCGGCTTCGTAGCGGGCGTGGCCGTCCTTGCACTCCGGGCAACGGCACCCGTGCTTCTTGTACCTCGCGTCGCTGCCGTGCTCCGGCACGACTGCGGGGATCGGGTAGCCGTACTTGAGCGCGATCGCCTTGCGGTCGCGGCGGTCCAGACCGCCCCAGATGCCGTAGGCCTCCCCGCGCTCGAGCGCGCCCACGGCGCACTGGAAGCGCACGGGACAGCCGGCGCAGATCAGCCGCACCGCCAAGTCCTCGGCAGACTTCGCCTTGGCGTCGTGCCAGAGGTCGGCGAGCTCGGGGAACAACCGGCACGCCGCTTCCCCGTGCCATGACGGGATGGCACGGGGAAGACGGGGGTACTCGGTGACGGTCAAACGAACACGCCGAGCGTGATCAGTTCGGCGCTGATCGACTGGCACGGCCATGCCTCGGCACACTCGGCGCAGCGGTGCGGCGCATCGTCGTCGGGGCAGTGCACGGCCACGCACGCCTCGGCGAGCGTCTCGGCGAGATCCTGGCCGGGGCCACAGTGCGGGCGCAGCGTCGCCCGCACCCGGCCCCTGAGGGTCTCGTCCCGGAACGCGACGCCGTGGAGCACGATCATGTTCGACCACGGCAGCGACCGGTCCAGGTCCCGGAGGCCGAGCGACGGGATCGAAGTGATTGCGTTCACCATGGCTACACCCGGTATCCATGCTGGCGCCAGGACTGCATCTGCGTCTCGGCGGCCTCCCGCAGCATCGGCATCTGTGCGACCTCAGCGGGCGCCGGCTCCAGCCGGAACGTCTTGTGGGCGAACCCGCGAGCGACGTGGCCGCCCTCGTTCTGGAGGTCACGCATCTCGCTGATCTGGTCGAGGACGCCGCCGTAGCGGTCCGACCGGTTCTGCAGGGTGTCCATCTCACCGCGGTCCAGGATCGCGGTGAACGCGGCACGGCGGGCATGTTCGTCGCCGAACCGGTCGGCTTGGTCGAGCATCTTGGCGCGTCCGTCCCGGTCGGTCGCTGTCGCGCGGTCGTGCTGGCTCTGGAACGCGGCCATCAGAGCGGCCCGGTCGGCGGGCGTCGCGTCCGATGGCACCGCGGGGCCCATCGGCAGTTGTGCCTGCAGGTGCTCGTAGCGGCCCTTGCGGCGCTCGATCACGCGGTCCCACGCGCCCTGTACCGCCTCGGCGTAAGTGGTGTGCGCAGCCTCGAGGGTTTCGGCCTGCCTGAGCAGCGAGAGCGCGCCGACGCCGGTCAGCTTGCGCGCTTGGCCGACCGCGGCCTCGTAGTCGGCCTTGGCTTGTCGTGCCGCCGCGAAGTCGGGATCGTCGTTGGGGTGAGGCATCGGCTGGGGCTCGCTGCCCTGGGGAGCCGGGGCGGTCACGCCTGCACCGCCTTGACCCAGTGCACGGCGCTGTTGTGGGTGTCCGCGTGCGTCTTGCGCGCGGCTTCCACGGCCGGGTGGTTGGGGATCTTCGGCGTCGTGGAGAGCGCCCGCAGCGTGGACGTTGCGCCGGCGCGGTCGTCCTGGAGGGAGCCGAACGCGCGTTCCACGCCCGTCGCGATGAGTTCCGCGATCAGGTCGCCGGCATCCGGCAGCTCGAGCGCCGGCACGTAGCCATCGCTCGGGTTGTAGTGGAGCGTGCGGTTGAGGCCCTGCGGGTGCGGGGTGCCGTTGCCTCCGGCCGCCAAGCTGACGCACAGCCGGTACTCGTCGTACGTCTCCTGCAACCCCTGCAACAGGCCGGCGAGGTTGTCGACGATCGGCTTGGCGGCCTTGCCGAGCGCCGCACCGAACCTGTCCTCGAGGGCGGTCAGCCGGGCGGCCGCGTGGGCGAGACTCGCTCGCTTCTCAGTGGTCTCGGCTTCCTCGATCTCGCGTTCGAAGCTGACCGCCACCAGCGCGGCGTGCTTTGCCTTCTCCTGCGCCTCGGTGATGTCCTTGTAGGTGATGGACCGGTCGCCGTCGCGCAGACGCGTCTCGAGGCCGTCGGCCTCGTTGGCGAGGTCGGTGGCCGCCGTCTGCGCCTCGAGCTTCTGGTCTGCCAGTGCAGCGTGCGCGGCTCTGGCCTCCTCGAGCTCGGCGCCGGTCTTGTCGACGATCGTGTCGGCCTGCTTCGTCGGGGACTTGGGTGTGGTCACTGGGTCAGCCTCGTTCTTTCCGTTGTGCCGCTTGACGTTCCTCGATAGCGGCGAGTGGTATCAACCAGTCGCGGCCCGGCCGGTAGGCGCCCGGCAGGCAGCCGCGGGCCGCCAGGTAGCGAACCCGTCGCGTTGAGATGCCAAGGGCGGCAGCCGCTTGCGAACTGGTCATGAGGACGATCATCCGAGAGGGATGTCACCGCATGCGGAACCCCTGGAGCTCCCTCGGTTCGGATGGAAGGCCCATGCCCTGTTTGATCTGCAACAAAAAGCGCGCGCGATCGCAAGGTGGGACCGACGGCGGGCGATGGCACGGGACGCCCGCCGTCGGAGGTTCAGGGCCCGTACAAGGCCATCTGCTCGGCCTCGTATCGCTTGATCACCCGCACCACTTCGTGGGGCGCGAGGCCCTGCTCGATGTTGTACGTGACGTGACGCGACCTGTCCGTGTGAGTGGTCGAGGTCGCGGTCGAGGTCGTTGAACTGACCGATGGACGCATGAGGTCGCGGGTCGGGGCGGCCGGGATCACCTGCGAGCCCTTCGGCAGGTTCAAAAGCTCCGGGCCATGCTCGCCGACCACGGCGAGCCCGCCGGGGTGGTAGTCCGTTCCCTTGGCGTAGAAGGGAACGCCGAACTGCTGCCCAGCCGCATTGACCGAGTGGTAGAAGCCGGCCATGTCAGCCTTGACCTTCACGGTGACGGTCTTGTCGTGCAAGCTGTTGACCTTGTTCGCGACGTTGTCCAGGGTGCCGCTCGCGAAGTCGGACGCCTTGATGGTGACCGTCTTGCCGTCAGGCAGCTCGTAGATGGCGTCGCCGGTGTTGGTGACCTTGCGCGTCACACCAAGGGCGGCAAGGGAAGTCGCGTCGAGGGAGGCGATCATCTGCCGCAAGGCAAGCGGCGCATGGTTGCCGGAAGCCTCGGCGAGTTTGATGATCTCCGCCGTCTGCGCCTTTGTGACCGCAGCGTCGATGACCTTCTGGTCCTTGCCGGCGTTCTCCGCCTTGGCGAGCTCGCCGGCCGCCCGGACTTCACCGAGCATCGCGGACTCGGCGCCGCGACTCGCCTCGGCAGCGTCGGCGGACGCCTGCTTGTACTCGGCTGAGTTCTTGCCGTGCGCCTTGAGCGCGTCGGCCTGCGCCTTGGTGGCGTCGGCGAGACGCTGCTGAGCATCGCCCAACTGCGCGACGGACGACCGGTAGGCGAGGTTCTTGTCCGCGAAGCCGAGTTGGAGGTCCTGCAACTCCTTGAGCGCCTGCGTGTGGTGCTCGGTGGCCGCTGCGGCCTGCTGCTGCGCCGAGTTGCCTTCCTTGGTGGCAGCGGCGAGATTCTTCTCAGCCTGGACACCGTCGTTGAACTCGCCGTTGAGGCCGTTGACCTTGCTCGTGTAGTCGGCGATCGTCCGCGCCCGGCTCATGGCGTCTTCGCCGGAGCCGGCGCCGTTCAACTGGTCGGCGGCCCACTTGTTGCCCGCGGCGCGCACACGCTCGATTGCGTCGGCGTTGCCGAGGTACGCGTCGGTCAGGTCCGGCAGAGCCACCCCGGTTTCGCGGGCGATCTCCAGCATGGTCTTGCCGCCCTCGACCTGCGTCTCGGCGAGGTTTTTCGCGGCGATGGCCCGGACGTTGTCGTCGATGGCACCGTTGGACTCGCGCAGCGCGGCGGCCAGCGCCTGGACCCGCTGTTGATGCTCGGCCTCGGCCTGCGCGGCCCTTTCGTTCTGGTCGACCAGCTCGCCGATGCCGATGGAGACAGCCGCGGCGGCGAGGCCGGCCACGCCGAACCCGCCCGCGAGCAGGCCCGCGGTCTTCCAGCCCGAACCCATCTTCGAGTTGAGGTTGGTGAGGCCCGTGGTGACTTTCTCCCACGTGCTAGTGGCGACGTCCTTGACCGTTCCGAACGCCCCAGGCAGGGCGCCGAGCGCGAGCACTACGCCACCGACGGCGGGCGCCCACTCCTGGAAGCCGCGCATGATCACGCTGAACATCTGGCTGCTCGACGTGTGGAGGCGGTCCGTCGAGCCGGCGATGTTGTCCATGCCGATCTTCGTCAGGTCCATGGCGGGGAGCGCGTTGTTAAAGGCATCCTCCCACTGCGAGCCCATCAGCTCGACGCCGATCCTGTTGCGCTCCAACGGGTCCTGTATGGACTGTAACCCGGCGAGTGTCTTGATGAACGCCCCGTGCGCCGAGTCGCCGCCCGCGGCGATGGCCGCCGACATCTCCTGTGCGGACAGGCCGATCGAGTTGAACCCGTCCGCGGTCGTCGCCGATCCGTCGGTGGCCCGGAGTGTGAACTCCTTGATCGCGTCCGCCGCCTGGTCGGAGTCGCGCGCGCCGGCGAGGATCGCGGCGTTCATCAGGCCGAGCGACTCCGAGGCCGACAGCCCGACCTTGGCGAAGAAGGGGCTGTACTCGTTGAAGGTGTCGAGCAGATCGTCGCTCTTGTTGGCCGCGCTCTGGAGTCCGGTGGTGATGGTGTCCATCGCGGTCTGAATGTCGGGGGCCAGGTGTGAGGCGACCATGGCGCCAGCGGCGCGCATGACCCCGGTGACGTCCTGGCCGAACACGTTGGCTATCCGGATGCCCGCCTTCGCGACCGCGTCCTGTGCGTCCTCGGTCAGCTGCATGAACCCGGCGAAGTTGCTGCTGGCCGACGAGATGGCTTCGACGACCTGGTCGCGCGACTCGGCGAACCCGTCGGCGTAGACCTTCCCGGCCAGGGCGCCGTACCTCTCGGCGTCCTGTGTGGACAGGCCCATCTGGTTCTGTAGCGCGGTACGGGCGTCGGAGATGTCCAGGCCGGTCGCGATTCCCTTGGCGATCAAGGCGCCCAACCCGAGGCCGGCCGCCCACTTGGTGAGGCTCTCGCCGATCTTCGCGGTGCCCTCGGCGGTCTGGTCGTCGACCTCGACGGGGACCTTCTTGGCGGGGATCTGCTCGCGCTTGATCTTGTCGACCGCGGGGCTGGCGTTGTCGTCGGCGTTGAGCGCAACGCTCTTGTCCGGCAGATCTTGGGCATTCACTGCCTTGAGGACGGGCGACACCTTGTCGTCGGCGGTGAGCGCCGCATGCTTGCCGCCGATCGACTGGACCGTCTTCATCCAGTTCGCGTCGGCCTTGTTCAAGGTGTCGGCGAACGGCTTGCCGTCGCCGTTGATCTCAACCGGGCGGCTGGCGTCGGACCGGAACTTCTTGCCGGTCGCAAGCGCCTTGTCGGTCTCCTGCTTGAACTTCGACGCGTCGGCCGTTATGAGCGCCTGGATCTCGCCGACCATCAGGGCCATCCGTCGTCACCCCTCCCGGCTTAGACCGAGTGCCGCGTCGATGCCCTCGACGGTGGCTTCCTCGGGTGGCTTCTCGGCCGGCGCGAGCTTGCGCCACAGCCGGGCCTCGGACGGCAAACCCCACAGCCTCACCTCGAACCACCGCCAGGTGTGTCCGTCGAGGGCTTCCGACGACGCGAGGTCGACGGCGTAGTGGGCGTGGAATCCGGCCTCGACGAGTCCCCAGGCTTCGAGGACGTCGACCCAGTCGAACGGCGCCGGTTCGTCCCTGTTGAACTCTTCCGCGTTGACGACCCAGCCGTTTTCGTCGATGCGGAGGCCGGTACTTTTGGGTCGGGGCCGTCCTTCCCGCCGTCCGACAACTTGCCAACCCAGTAGTCGGCCGCGGCTTCCTCGCCCCACATGAGCCAGAGCAAGACGGTCTTGCGGACGTGCTCGACCTCGTCGACGGTGAGGCCGTCGGCGATGAACTCGTCGCGACGTTCGGGCGTCACCAGCTGCTCGAGGACGTGGCGGTACTCGTCGTCATCGAGGGTCACGACCTCGGGGTCCGGGTCTTCGCCGGCGTCGAGCGCAGCTTGGTAGAGGGCCTGCGCGACGCGCATCCTGGTGATCAGGAGACCCGCCCGAAAGCTGATCTTTCCCGCGTCGAACCGGTAGGTCTTGCCGTTGATCGGCAGCTCGAGGGCGCGCGCGTGCGTCTCGTCCGTGAAGTGTTTCAGTTCCCGCAGGTCAGGGAACGGGTTCGATGTGTGTGCCACGGCGTCCAGGGTCGTGGGTGCGTGTCATCCCTCCCCTGCGCCGCCGCAACGCGCGCCATGGTCGGTGATCGGTGAACAGAGCCCACGGCCGCTCAGGTGCATCGACTGGCCTGGTGATCTCGGTGTGGTCTCTGGCGGCGCAGGGTGGGACGCTGCTGGCATGGCAGACGAACGCACCCCGCCGGAGAAGCGCCTCCATGCGCAGGCGGCGGCGAACACGTCGTGGGCGCGTACGCCCAACCGGGCGGCCCGGACAGCCGCAGGGCGCGCCGCCGCCGACGAGAGGTTCGAACGTCTGGTGGACCCGGACGGCGTGATGGACCCGATAGCGCGGGCCAAAGCCGCCGAGTCGGCGAGGAAAGCGCACTACCAGACGATGGCGGCTAAGTCTGTCGCTGCTCGCCGTCGACAAGCCAAACGCAGAGCGGGCACCGCCGAGTGACCCCGCTCGCCGGCAGGTCGGCCCGCGCCCAAGATCCACACAGCGCGGGAACGTAGCGGCGTACCCGGCGGCCGAACGCGAGCCGGGTGTGGTTGATGTCCACGGCGTGCGCCTCCTCGAGGCGGAACGCGTCGCGGTGCCAGTGCGTGGTATCCGACACGGGCCCACCTACCGCGCGCAGTTCGGGCAGCGATCCCAGTCCGCCCAGTCGAACCACACCGTGCGCGTCCTGTCGAGCAGGTGCTGGCGGATCAGCAGCGCCGGCCGTCCGCACGCGCCCTGGAAGACCTGCAGCGGGTGGTCGTCGACCGACGAGAGCGGCTCGGCGTCGTCGGGGATGCGGTGTAGAAGCTCGACACCCCAACGCAGATCAATTCCCCACCGGTCTTGCGGGGCCGTGCCCGGCTCGGCTCCTACGGGGGAGGAGGGGTGTGCCGAGCCGGACACGACGTTCTGGGTGGCGGCGTCCACGATGATCGGCGTGGGCCGCCGGACCGCGGGCGAGGTGCAGACTGCCGGCCGCGGCCTGGGGTAGCCGGCGCGTCGTTCGCTGCGCACCATGAGGCGGGACCGGAGTCGGATGATCGGGTGCCAGGCCACGACCGTTACCTAGCTTCCAGCTGGCGCAGGGCGTCGGTGAACGCCTGCGACATCCAGCGCAGCTCGTCGACGTTGAGGCGAACCACCTCGCCGGGCGGGGTCTGGACGTACAGCTCAAGCTCGGCGGCGGGGATGGACACGGTGACCTCGCGGCGCCGTCCTGCCACGTCACGGCATGACAGGGTCTGCTTCCACGGGTCGGCCACAGCCCCCACGCTCCCACTGGTAATGACGTCTTGTCCACCTCCACTACAGCAGCGTGACGCCAACTGGTCAATACCAGTTGGGGAATCTCAGCCCGTCGGGTTAACGGTCGGTAGTGTGTGCACCCATCAGGACGTCACGACCAGCCGGAGGAGGGGCGTGATCGACAAGGAGTCGGGTGTCCCGGCTTACCGGCAGGTCGCGGACACCCTGCGCGACCGCGTTGCGACTGGCCAGTACCCGCCCGGTCACCAGGTGCCATCCGAGCGCGACCTCGTCGACGAGTTCGGCGTGTCCCGGCCAACGATCCGGCAGGCCATCGAGTTGCTGCGCAGCGACGGCGTTCTTGTCGCCGAGCACGGCCGCGGCATCTTCGTTCGGCAACGCCCCACGGTGCGCAGGCTCGCCCGCAACCGGCTGTCCCGTGCAGCCCGCGACGCCGGCCGCGGTGCGTTCCTGGCCGATGCCGACGAGGGCGGTTGGACGCCGTCCGTGTCGGTGCGGATCAGGTTCGAGCCAGCGGCGGGCCGGGTAGCTGAGCTTCTCCAGCTCGCGCCTGGCGCCGAGGTAACCATCCGAGACAGGATCATGCGTGCCGACGGCGAACCGGTTCAGCTCGCCGTGTCCCATCTCCCGCGCGAGCTGACCCAGGGCACCGTCCTGGAGGACGTCGACACCGGGGACGGCGGCACCTACGCCCGACTTGAGGAGGCGGGCCACCGTCTCCGGTTCGAGGAGCTGGTTGGCGCGCGCATGCCGACCAGCGAGGAACGCACCCAGCTCGGTCTTACCCGCGGCACGCCGGTGCTCACGGTGACGCGGGTAGCGACGTCCAGCGGCCGGCCGGTCGAGGTGACCGAGATGGTGATGTCCGCGGACCTCTACGAACTGCTGTATGACGTCAGCGGCGACTGACCAGCCTCGGTCAGTTCGCCACGGCGGCGTCCATCTGCGCGCGGGCCGCGGCCAGCGCCGCGTGCGCGCTGGCTCGGGCGGCCAGGCCGACGACAGCCGGGTCTCGGGGCGTCTTGGTGGCCGACTCGTCGAGCAGTCGCGCCGCTTCGGCGTAATGCTCGGCGGACGTGAGTTGTGCTGCTGAGGTCACGGACTTCATGCGGAGAACGTCGCCCCTCCCCCACCACGGCGTTACCGCCGGACAACCTTGCGACCACATGTCCCATCAGCCCTGCTCGCCGGGGGTGGCCTTTGTTGGCGGTACAGAGGGTCGGGGTCCACGGATCGCCTCCAGCCGGGCGATCTCCTTGCCCAGGCGCTCGACCTCCTTCAACGCGAACGCGTCCCGCCGTGCCTTCCTGGCCTCCGCACGGTCACGCCTCGGCGTCAGCTGGCGTCGCTGCCACTCGCGCCCCGAGTCGGCCGCCAACCGGTTGAGGGTCGAGCGCTCCCCCTTGCGCCGTTCGGCGTTGGCCGCGCCGGGCAGCAAGGCGGTGACCAGCCGCCGTACCGTTCGCGTCTCCGGCCGGCGACCGCCGGTCTCAAGGTGGGCCACCATCTCCCGGCTCAGGTCGGCGCGGCGCGCGAGCGCCTCCTGCGTCAGCCCGACCTCATCGCGAAGCGCGCGAAGGTGCGTGCCGAACCCTGTGGCCAGGTGCTCCCGCTCGTCGTCGTCAGGCACGCCGCAGCGGCACGCCGGGAGGTGCTGACCGGGCGGGCAGCGGTCTTTCTGTGAACCAACGCGTGCGCGCGGGACGCGCGCGCCTGACGGCACGTGCCCGTTCTGCTGATCGGGGTCGGGCTTGCGGTTGCCGGGGTGGCTGGTCATCGGGTTGTCCTCCGGGCGTTTGCTGCGGTCCCTGTGCACCTGTCCCCTCCCTGGAGGGAGGTGGGAGGGGACAGGTGCACAAGGTGGGACTGTCCGGTCTGTCCGCCACCTGTCCGGGACAGGTCCGACGTGCGGTTTTGGGTCGCGTGTGGACGGTCGGCGGACAGGTCAGCTCCTGTCCGGGAGCTCGAACCTGTCCCGGACAGGTTCGAGGTCGTCATGCGGCGCTCTCAGCACGGTCCTTGCGGTACTTGATCGCGGCCGCGAGCGTTCCGTTGGAGCACTGGAAGCCGACCGCGTTGAGCACGCTGCGGCACTTGTCGCGGCCGTGCTCCTCCGGCACGCCGCGGCGGTCGAGTTCGTCAACGACGGCCATGATTCCGGCGTCGACGCCGGCCTCTCCGGTGATCTCGTGCCGTAGCGGCGAGAACCGCCGCTCGAGTCGCACGGACTCGGGCGAGTGCGGCGTCCGGGCTGCGATCCGGTCGAGCTGGAACGTGGTGTGACCGGTCTTGGCGAGCTTCCAGACGACATCCACGTCGGATGACTTCGCGGACGATCCGCGCTGCCCTTGCCCCTCGTCCTTGCCGGCATGGTCCAGCCTGATGACGGTGATGCGCCGGGCCTTGAGGGGCGCGAGGGCGTGCCGGTAGAGGGCATGGAAGGTGTCGGAGTCGTTCTCCTTGCCCGCGATCACGCGGGACACAGTGTCGATCACGACGAGTTCAGCCTTGTAGTGCTCTGCCGCGGCGAGTAGCTCTTGGCCGCCGCGCATGGAGTCCAGCGCGGCGAGGCCGGGGAAGCTCAGGTAGTGCAGCCGGCCGGCCAGGTCGTCCGGCGTGTACCCGAACGCGTTCAACCGTTCGACGAGATCGGCGGTGGAGTTCTCCATGTCCACATAGAGCACGTGCATCGGCGGCCGCGGCGCGCAGCCGAGGGCCGATCGCCCGGTCGCCAGTGCGGCCACCATGTCCAGGGTGACGAGGCTCTTGCCGACCTTGGGCGGCGAGTACAGCGCGTACAGCCTGCCCTGTTCGATGACCGGCTCTACGAGCCACTGCACGTCGTCAGGGGTCTGCTCCCACACTTCGTGCCAGTTGACCTCGGGGAACAGCGTGGAGACATCCCCGGCGTCTCGCGGATCGTCCGGCACGAAGTCGCCCCCTGCTTCGATCTCGGCGAGTGACGGCATGCCGGCGTACGGGTCATCCCACTCGCGGGCCGCATATGGATCTTCGAGGTCGGCCATCAGAACCGCGGCACGTCGTCGAGGTTGGCCATGGTCAGTTCGTAGGCGACGCGGGCTTCCCGCCACGCGTTCGGCAGGTGCCGTTCCAGGTACTGAATGGCGTCGAGGTTGCCTTCGATTTGGACGTGCTGGGCCGCGAACGTGGCGGCGGCGAGTTCGTGGATGTTCGGGAGGTCCAGGATCGGCGCGTCCCCGACGATCACTCGGACGCGCCGACCTTCGATGCTGCGCCGCGGGACGTCGAGGTAGCCGCCGTCTGCACGGATCGTGACCACGCTGGACAGGGCGGGGACTGCGGGCGTCCCGGCCCTGGCGCGCGTCGGGACCTGTGACACGGTCTGTGCATGCTGAACGGGAGCGTTGTGTTGGCGTTCAGGGTCTCGAAGCCCCGGCGAGCTGGTCACCGCCGGGGCTTCGGCTTGTGTGACCAAGTTCGAGTTGACCATTGTGTGTTGGCCTTCCTAGTCGCGCCAGCCGCCTGGGGAGGGGAAGCGGCGCGGCGAGGTTGCTGTGGTTGTCGTAAAGCGGCTGGTCAGGCCACTTGATCAAGCAGCCGGGTCGAGCCCGACGGCACGCCGGAGGTCATTGGTCGGAACCCTCCAGCGACAGCCGAGCTTGAGCACCCGGACGCCGAGTTCGCCGCGGCGGGCGAGGTCGTAGGCCAGATCTCTGGAGACGCCGAGCACTCTTGCCGCCTCCGGGATGGAGACGGTGGCGTCGGCTCGCGCGAGGATGTCGACCCCGCGTGCCGCGGGCGGGGTGCTCACGCGGCGAGCCCAAGAACGCGGCGCAGATCCGCAGTCGGGACGACGACCCGCGTGCCCAGTTTCAGCACCCTGATCCCGTCCGTGAGCTGGCCCGACTTCGCGAGTTCATAGGCCAGCCCGCGCGAGATGCTCAGGGCCTTTGCTGCGACTTCCATGGACACGGTCGGACCAGCCGCGCTTAGCACGTCGATCGGCTGGACATCGGTGATCGGTCTACCCATGGCAGGGCTACCTCCACTTCGAAGTGCTGCCTGCCAGCACTTCGGATAGAACCGTACCACGTCGATGTACTGGACACCAGCACGTCGCTGTGACACGCTGGGCCGGGCCGGACCAAATGGACGGATGGAGACCAGGTGGGCAGCAAGCAACTCCGCGTTGACGCGAACGGGTGGATCGTCGACGACGACGCTCCCCGACCCATGGCGTTCGGTGCGGTCGTCGGGGAGAACGTCCAGCGCATCCGCACGGCACAAGGCATGACACAGACCGCACTCGCGAAGTTGTTGAGCGCCAACGGTGATCCGTGGACGAAGGGCAACGTCGCGAGCTTGGAGCGCGGCGCGCGGCCACGGATCACGGATGCCGAACTTGCGCAACTGGCCGGCACGCTCAACGTTCCACTCCCCTCGCTGTACGAAGGAAGTGGCGAGATGAGAACCGGCGCCGGCACGACGATCAAGCGCGAGGCTTGGCGCGAAGCGTTGTCCGGTCGAAAGCCTCCGACGCTGACCATCGACGACCCAGACGCGCTTGTGGCCCACGTTTCAGCCGGGCCGCCGGACTTCGTCGCCTTCGAGATCGCCGACCGGCTCGGCGTCACTGCGCATGCTGTCGCCACCGCTGCCGCTGGACTGTTCGGCCACTCGGCAACGGTCGAGCACGCCCGGCGCGTGGGAACGTTTGACGACCCGACGTCACAGTCCGCCGCGGTGAAGCGTGGGAACGTAACTCGCCAACTGGTGGATGAGATCAACGTCAAGATCAGGGAGACCGAATGAGCAAGGGACGGGTGTACCGAAGATGCGCATGCCGCGACGAAGCCGGAAAGCAGCTCGGCAAGGCGTGCCCCAAGCTTGCAGCAGACCGGAAGCACGGCCAGTGGTACTACGCGGTCGATGTGCCCACAGTGGACGGACGGCGCAAGACGGTGCGCCGATCACGGGATGGCGGCGGTAGGTTTCCCACGAAGAAGGCCGCCGAAAGCGCACTCAGCGAGCTGCTCAAGCGCCTTGGGATCGGCGTCGAGATCAACGACCGGGAGACCGTCGCGGCGTTCCTAACCGGCTGGGTCGGGGACATGCGCCTCGCGCTCAAGCCCAGCACCATGCTCAACTACGGGCGGTACGTGAACCTCGACATCATCCCCGCCATCGGCGCGATCAAGCTGGAGCAGTTGCGGCACAACCACGTTCAGGCGTTCCGTGACGACCTGATGGCCGCCGGCCGCGGCGCGGTGACCGTGGACCGCATCCTGTCGACGCTGTCGAGCGCGATGAGCGACGCCGTCGAGCAGCGACGGCTGCCCTACAACCCGGTCGAGCACGTGAGACGGCCGCCGGCGAAAGCCGTCGAGCGGCTGCCGTGGGACGCAGGCCAGTTCGCCCTGTTCTTCCAGCACGCGAAGGCTGACCGGATGGTGTACCTGTTCGAGACGATCGCCGGGTGCGCGCTCCGTCGCGGCGAGGCACTGGCGTTGAGATGGTCGGACATCGACCTCGACGCGCGGGCGCTCAAGGTCCGACGCACCCTGTCGGACGTCAACGGCGCACTGGTCTTCACGGCGCCCAAGACCGACGGGTCGGCGGCCAGCGTCGGCCTGTCGCAGCGCGTCGTCGAGGCGCTCAAGGCTCAGCGTGCCCTGTTGGAGCTGGAGCGGGCCCAGTGGGGCGCCGAGTACCAGGACAACGATCTCGTCTTCCCGCGCGAGGACGGCGCGCCACTCCGGCCGAAGCGGGTGCTGAGGCACTTCCGGTCGATCACCAACCGAGCGCGCCGGGCGCGGCAGATCGCCGACTACCAGCGGGCGCACCCTGAGCTGTCCGAGGCCGAGGCGCTCGAGGGGTTGAAGACGGCCACGATGCCCGACCCACTGCCGGAGATCCGCGTCCACGACCTCCGGCACGGCGCGGCGACCATGCTCCTCGCCGAAGGCGTCCCGCTCGCCGTCGTGTCGAAGATGCTGCGCCACACGAAGGTGTCGACGACCGTCGACCTGTACGGGCACCTCCTCCACGACGTCGCGCTCAACGCGGCCGACGCCATGGCGTCGAGCCTCGACGCGGCCGCCGCCGAGCTGGAGGCGATGCGGACTGCTGAGACCACCTTGCGACCACAACGGCCGGCAGGCGCGCCTGCGGGCTCGCGATCCACGGCGAACCCGCAGGTCAGCGACGGCGGTCGCCTGTAGACCTCGTCGCGGTGGCCTCTGACCCCCAGGCAAAGGCCCCAGGCAAAAGCCCTCACACAAAGGAGCAGGGACCCGCTTGCGCGAATCCCTGCTTTCCCCTCGGCCCTTGCCTCCGCACCCACGCGGCGACGTTCCGCATCATGATGCAGCGACGGAGTCGCCACCACCGCCGATGGTGGACTGCTCCTTACCAACTTTCGTCGGGTTCGCTGGTAGCTCGGCCCGCAGCACGAAACCGCCGTCGGCGGCCCGGCCGGACTGCAGGATGCCGCCGGCGCTGTGCACGCGTTCGGCCAGCCCTTCCAGGCCCGTCCCGCCGTTGCGGTCGACGGGCTCCGGGATCACCGACGGGCCGTTCGACACCGTGACGACGATCTTGGCGCGCTCGCGGTTGACCTGCACGGACACCTCGGCGCCCGGCGCGTGCCGGGCCGCGTTGGTGAGCGCCTCCTGGACCACGCGGTAGGCCGCGCGGGCCACCGGCGGCAGCGGCTCCTCGCCGTTTGTGCCGTCCTCGAGGGTCACCGACAGGCCGGCGTCGCGGGCCCGGTCGATCAGCTCCGGCAGGTCGATCAGGCCGCGGGGCGTCCGGTCGGCGTTGAGCAGGCCCAGCGCCGCCCGCATTTCGGCGAGCGACTCCTTCGCGAGCTCCCGCAACCGTTTGGCGATCGCGCGGGCCCGCGGGTCGGTGGTCGTGGCGGCGAGCGCGGCGGACTGGACGGCGATCAACGTGGCGTGGTGGCCGACGGCGTCGTGGATCTCGCGGGCGATGCGGGCGCGTTCCTGGGCGCGCGCGTTGTCCAGGCGCGCCTCCATCTCCGATTCCCGCGCCTTGCGTAGCTCGGTGAGGCTTTCGGTCAGCTCGCGGCGCACGCGCAGCAACGCACCCAGCGCGGCCGGCGCGCCCGCGGTCAACGTCACGAACGCGATCGACAGGATCGCGTCCGGCACCGGCAGCGATTCCTTGAGCTGCACCGGGAGGTATGAGCAGAGCACCGCGAACACGACCCAGGGCACGACGTAACGCACCCGGGTCGAGCACCGGCCGAGCCGGAACATCGCGACCAGCACCGGCGCCCAGCCCAGGCCGCCGACCAACGCGGGCCCGCAGGCCAGCATGGCCAGCCACGGCCAGGCCAACCGCACGGGGAGCAACGCGCACGCGATCAGCGCCACCGGCGTGGCGAGCGGCCACCACGTCGGGTGCGACATCAGCACCACGGCCATCGGGCAGCCGACCGCGAGGACTTCGACCAGGGTCAGCCGGAGCCAGCGCGGCAGCCGGGTCACGACGCACCACCCTGGACCCGCTGCACGAACAGCGCCGCCTGCACGCGGTTCGACACCCCCAGTTTGGTCAGCAACGCCGACACGTAGCTCTTCACGGTCGCCTCGGTCAGGCCCAGCTCGGCGGCGATCCCGGCGTTCGACTGGCCGCACGCGACCAGGTTGAGCACCTGGCGTTCGCGCCCGCTCAACGCGTCGAGCAGTTGCGCTTCACGCAGCCGTCCGCCCGCCAGCTGCATCCGGGGCAGCAGCCGTGCGGTGATCCGCGGGTCGAGCACGGCGCCGCCCGCTGCGAGGTCGAGCACGGCGCGGACCAGCGCGTCGGGTTCGGCGTCCTTGAGCAGGAAGCCCTGCGCGCCGAGCTCGAGCGCCTGGGCGACATACTCGTCGAGGTCGAACGTGGTCAGCACGGCCGCGACCGGCGGGTCGGGTTGCTGCGCGAGCACGCGCAACGCGCCGAGGCCGTCGAGCACCGGCATCTGCACGTCGATCAGCGCGACGTCGGGCTGGTGCCGCTCCACGGCGTCGAGCAGCTTCTGGCCGTCACCGACGTCGGCGACCACGTCGACCCGGTCGTCGGCCTCCAGCAGCACCTTCAGCCCGGCACGCAGGAGCGGCTCGTCGTCGGCGAGCACGACCCGCACCCCCACGCCGTGCCTCCCCTGACCAGGTGCCGGGCCGTTCCCGACTCCACGCCAGCGTAACCGGCCGGTCACGGACCGACCTGCCTACTTCCGGGGGCGCTTCTCCCGAACTCGCACCGAAATGCGCACGGGGCTGCCGGTGAACCCGAACGTCTCGCGGAACTTGCGCTCGATGAACCGGCGGTAGCCGGCCTCGAGGAAGCCGGAGGTGAACAGGACGACGGTCGGCGGGCGGATCGCCGCCTGCGTGGCGAAGAGGATCTTCGGCTGCTTGCCGCCGCGCACCGGCGGCGGGGTGGCCGCGACCAGGTCGGAGAGCCAGCCGTTGAGCTGCCCGGTCGGCACACGGGTGTCCCACGAGGTCAGCGCGGTGCGCAAGGCGGGCGCCAGCTTGCGCACGGCGCGGCCGGTCAGCGCGGACACGTTGATCCGCTCCGCCCACGGCACCCGCACCAGACCGCGTTCCAGCTCGCGTTCCAGCTGGTGGCGCCGGTCCTCGTCGACGAGGTCCCACTTGTTCAACGCGAGCACGCACGCGCGCCCGGCCTCGACGATCATGGTCAGCACGCGCAGGTCCTGCTCGCTGATCGGCTCGCTCGCGTCGAGCAAGACGATCACGACCTCCGCCGCGTCGATCGCCGCCTTGGTGCGCAGTGATGCGTAGTACTCGGCGCCGCTCGCGGTGTTGACGCGCTTGCGCAGGCCCGCCGTGTCGACGAAGCGCCACACCTCGCCGTCCAGCTCGACCAGCGAGTCGACCGGGTCCACGGTGGTCCCGGCCACCGAGTCGACGACCGCGCGCTGCTCGCCGGTGAGCCGGTTGAGCAGGCTGGACTTGCCGACGTTGGGCTTGCCGACCAGCGCGACCCGGCGCGGGCCGCCCTTGCCGCCGAAGGTCTCCCGTGGCGTCGTGGGCAGGGCGTCGAGGATGGCGTCGAGGAGGTCGCCGGAGCTGCGCCCGTGCAAGGCGCTGACCGGACGCGGCTCGCCGAGGCCCAGCGACCACAGCGATGCGGTGTCGGCGAGCAGCCGGTCGTCGTCGACCTTGTTGGCGGCCAGCAGGACCGGGCGCTTCGAGCGGCGCAGCACCCGCGCGACGGCCTCGTCGGTCGCCGTGGCGCCGACGGTCGCGTCGACGACGAGCAGCACCGCATCCGCGCTCTTCATCGCGTACTCGGCCTGCGCGGCGACCGCGCCCTGCAGGCCGTCCACGCCGGGCTCCCAGCCGCCGGTGTCGACCACGGTGAACCGGCGGCCGTTCCACAACGCGTCGTAGGAGACCCGGTCGCGGGTCACGCCGGGCACGTCCTGCACCACGGCCTCGCGTCGGCCGAGGATCCGGTTGACCAAAGTGGACTTGCCGACGTTGGGCCTGCCGACCACGGCGAGTGTCGGCACCGGAACCGGTGCCTGCTCCCCCGTCGCGTCGACGTCGGCGTCGAACGCGGCCCACTCGGTCTCGTCGGACCAGGTCCCGTCCAGCGAGCCGGCGGTGTCATCAATCTCAGTCATCGTTCCCACGCATGCCGTCGAGTTCACGCACCAGCTTGGCCAGCGTGGCGCGGATGAGTTCCGTTCCTTCGGCGAGCCCTGCTCGCCCCTTGTCGATCTCCGGGTCGAACGGCGCACCCGCGAGCAGGTCCACCACCGGCCGGAACCGGCGTCGCGATCCCTCGGGTCGCAACGTGCCCCGGGTCGCGATCGGCTGCACCCGCGCGCCGGTCGCCCGGGCCAGCCACGCCGCACCCTGCTGGGCCGCCGCCACGTCGCCGCTGCCCCGCGTGCCCTCCGGGAACACGCCGATCGCACCGCCCGCCCGCAACACACCGGTGGCCGTGCTCAGCGCCGCCCGGTCGGCGGCGCCGCGGCGGATCGGGATCTGCCCGATGCCCCGCAGCGCCTTGCCGGCCACACCGCGGAACAACTCCTCCTTGACGAGGAACGACGCATCCCTCGGCAACATTCCGAACAGCAGCTGCGGCTCGATCATCGTGCTGTGGTTCGCGACCACCACCAGCGGCCCGGTCACCGGGATCAGCTCCCAGCCGTGCCTGCGGATCCGGTAGGCGGGCAGGTAGAGGTGCGCGCCGATCCACCGGCCGAGCGCGAGCAGCCCCGTCGAGGTCCCCGGCGGCAGCGGCGCGGGCCCGGCTGTCACCGGCCACCGGCCTCACAGGCTTGCCCCCGCAGCCCGCGCTCGTCGAGCAGGCCGACCAGCCGGTTCAGCACCCCGTTGATGTCGAGCGCCGTGGTGTCCAGCTCCACCGCGTCGTGCGCGGGGCGCAGCGGCGAGGTGGTCCGGGTGGAGTCGAGCCGGTCGCGGCGCTCGACGTCCTTGCGGGTCTCGGCGATGGTCGCGTTGCGCCCGGACGCGGCGTCCTGCCTGGTCCGACGCCCGGCACGGGCATCGGCCGACGCGGTCAGGTAGACCTTCAGCGGCGCGTCCGGGGCGACGACCGTGCCGATGTCGCGGCCCTCGACGACGATCCCGCCGAGCCGCCGCACGACGTCGGTGATGATCGACCGCTGGCGGGCGACCATCAGCTCGCGCACCCGCGGCACCGCCGAGACGGCGGAGACGTTGAGCGTCACCTCGGGCCCGCGGATCTCGACGGTGACGTCGTCGTCGCCGATGCGCACCTGCGCGGCGGCCGGGCTGTCGCCGATGTGCAGGTCGGTGCGTTCGGCGATCGCGGCGACGGCGTCGTCGTCGGACGGGTCGACGCCGGCCCGCAGCACAGCGACCGTGATCGCCCGGTACATGGCGCCGGTGTCCAGGTAACCCGCGCCGAGCTTGCCCGCGAGACGGCGCGCGACCGTGGACTTGCCGGTGCCCGAGGGCCCGTCGAGAGCGACGACACCACGCAACTGGCCAGGTGCCACGCGCTTTCCTCCAGTTCGGGCCGGACGGGGTTTCCAACGCTCCATTCTGCCTGGTCGCCCGACCGGCCCGGACAGGCACCCGACTTACACTCCGCTTGTGCTGCTGCGCCCGATCTCCCCGGCCGACCTGCCGGAACTGCTGACCGTCAACAACGCCGCCGTGCCCAACGTGAACGAACTCGACGCCGGCCGGTTCGCCGAACTGGGCGGCATGGCCGAACTGGCCACCGTCGCCACCGACGGCGACACGCTGCTCGGCTTCGTGCTGGCGATGGCCGAGGGCGCCGACTACGACAGCGCGAACTACCTGTGGTTCAGCGCGCGCTACCCGCGGTTCCTGTACGTGGACCGGGTGATCGTCGCCGAGTCCGGGCGCGGCGCGGGCACCGGGACGGCGCTCTACAAGGCCGTGTTCGACCACGCCGGGCCCGGGGTGCCGGTCACGTGCGAGGTGAACGTGCGCCCACCCAACGAGGGGTCGATGCGCTTCCACCTGCGGCACGGGTTCACCGAGGTGGGGCGGCAGGACACGGAGGGCGGCACGAAAACGGTCGCACTGCTCGCCGCGGGTTAGCCTGGGGTCGTGAACGTCGATGTGACCCCTTTGCCCGGTATCGGCACGCGCCAGGACTTCTCGACCCGCGAGGGCCGCCGGATCGGCGTGATCGCCCACCGGGACGGGCACTTCGAGCTCATCGTGTCCAAAGTGGACGACCCGGACACGTGCACGGCGTCGGTGCCGTTGAGCGCCGAGGAGGCGGGCGCACTGGCCAACCTGCTGGGCGCGCCGATGCTGGTCGCCCAGCTCGCCGAGCAGCAGAGCGACATCCAGGGCGTCACCACCAAGCAGTTCCCGCTGGCCCCCGGCTCGCCCTACGACGGGCGCACGCTGGGCGACACGGCCATGCGCACGCGCACCGCCGCTTCCCTGGTCGCCGTGGTCCGCTCCGGCACGGTGCACGCGTCGCCGCGGCCGGACTTCACCTTCGCGGGCGGTGACCTGCTGGTGGTCGTCGGCACGGCGAAGGGCTTGGCCGCGGCCGCCGACCTCCTCGAGCACGGCTGAGCCCCGTGGAGCACACCGCGGTCTCCCTGATCGAGCTCGGAGCCGTGTTCTTCGGCTTGGGCATGCTCGGCAAGCTGGCGTGGAAGGTCGGCATCTCCCCCATCCCGCTGTACCTGATCGGCGGGCTCGTCTTCGGCAGCGGCGGATTGCTGCCGCTGGACGGCATCGACGAGTTCGCCCAGCTCAGCAGCGAGATCGGCGTCATCTTGCTGTTGCTGTTGCTGGGCCTGGAGTACAGCGCGGACGAACTCTTCACCGGGCTGCGCCGCTCGTGGACCGCGGGGCTGGTCGACCTGGTGCTCAACGGGCTGCCCGGCGCCGCGTGCGCGTTGATCCTGGGCTGGGGACCGGTCGGCGCGCTGGCGATGGCCGGGGTCACCTACATCTCGTCGTCGGGGATCATCGCGAAGGTCCTCGGCGAGCTCGGCCGGCTGGGCAACCGCGAGACACCGGTCGTGTTGTCGGTGCTGGTGTTCGAGGACCTCGTGATGGCGGTGTACCTGCCGATCCTCACCGCCGTCCTGGCCGGTGCGACGCTGATCGGCGGCCTGACCGCCGTGGGTGTGTCGCTGGTCGTGATCACGATCGTGCTCGTGATCGCGTTGCGGTTCGGCCGGATCGTGTCGGCCATCGTGGACAGTCCCGACCCCGAGGTGTTCCTCCTGCGCGTGCTCGGCGCCGCGTTGCTGGTCGCCGGGGTCGCCGCGCAGCTGCAGGTGTCGGCCGCGGTCGGCGCGTTCCTGCTCGGCATCGCGATCTCCGGCTCGACGGCCGAGAACGCGACGCGCATGCTCGAACCGTTGCGCGACTTGTTCGCCGCGCTCTTCTTCGTGGTGTTCGGCCTGAACACCGACCCGAGCACGATCCCGCCGGTGCTGGTCGCGGCCGTGCTCCTTGCGGTGGTGACGACGCTGACGAAGGTCGTGACCGGCTGGTGGGCGGCGGCGCGCCAGGGGATCGGGCGGATGGGCCGGGCGCGTGCGGGAGCGGCGCTGGTGGCGCGCGGCGAGTTCTCGATCGTGATCGCGGGGCTCGCGGTGGCCGCAGGCGCGGTCGCGCACGAACTCGCGGCGCTGGCCACCGCCTACGTGCTGCTGATGGCGATCATCGGGCCGTTGACCGCACGGTTCGTGGAGCCGCTGGCGACCGCGTTGCGCAGGCGCCAACCCGCCTGATCGCGTGGCAAGATCGGTGCTGTGACCGGATCCGGATTTCCGCAGCCGCCGCCCAACGGCCTGCCCCGCTACCGTCTGCTGTCCGGGCCCGACGACGAGAACTTCTGCCGCCGCGTCAGCGAGGCGATGACCCTCGGGTTCGAGCTGCACGGCGGCCCGACCGCGACGTTCGACGGCAACAGCGTCATCGTCTGTCAGGCGCTGGTGTGGCCCGCTCGGGATTGACGATCCCGAACCACGAGACCACCCCGCCCGCGACGAGCAGCACGGCGATGAGCACCAGCGCGCGGTGGAACCCGGCCAGGGTGAGCACGGGGCCCGTGACGAGCCCGGTCAGCGCGACCGCGACCAGCCCGGCGACCCGCGCCACCGCGTTGTTCACCGCGGACGCGATGCCCGCGGTCTCCTCGGGGACGCTGCCCAGGATGGCCGACGTCAACGGCGCGACCGTCATGCTGAGGCCGAGCCCGAAGACGAGGATGCCCGGCAGCAACTGGGTCCAGTAGTTCATGTCCTCGCGCGTCACCAGCATCAGCAGGAACCCGGCCGCGCCGACGAGCGGGCCCGCGGTCATGAAGAACCGCGGCCCGTAGCGACCGGCGAGCGCGCCGAACCGGCCCGACCCGACGAACATGATCGCCGTCACCGGCACCATCACGAAACCGGCGACCAGCGCGCTGTAGTGCGCCACCTGCTGCAGCGTGATGACGACGATGAACGTGGCGATCGTCAAGCCCGCGTAGATGGCGATGGTGGCGAGGTTGCCGAACGCGACGTTGCGCTCCCGGAACATCGACAGCGGCAGCATGGGCGCGCGCGTGCGCCGCTCGACCCAGAGGAACGCCAGGAACACCAGGCCGCCCACGATCAGCGGTACCCAGACCAGTGGGTGACGCCAGCCGCGACTCGGCTCCTCGATCAGGGCGTAGACCGGGCCGGCGAGGCCGATCGCGCAGAGGATCGCGCCGGGCAGGTCGACCTTCGTCTCGCTGCGGGTCACCTCGCGGAGTTCGAGCCCGCGCAACATGTACAGCGTGACCGCGACCGGCACGACGTTGATCGCGAAGATCCACTGCCAGGACGCGATGCCGACCAGCAGCCCGCCGAGCAGCGGCCCGATCACCGCGGAGATCGTCGTCCAGCCCGTCCACGTGCCGATCGCCTTGCTTTGGGCGGCACCGCTGAACGCGCTGACGATCAACGCCAGCGAACTCGGCACCAGCATCGCGCCCGCGATGCCCTGCAACGCCCGGCCGATGATCAGCATGACGCCGTTCTGCGCGAGCGCGCAGAACCCCGACGTGATGCCGAACCAGTAGAGCCCGATGACGAGGATTCGCTTGCGCCCGAACAGGTCCGAGAGCGACCCGGCGATCAGGATGACCGAGCCGAGGGTGATGAGGTAGGCGTCGACCGTCCACTGCTGCGTGCTGAGCCCGCCGCCGAGGTCGCCGCTGATGGCCGGGAGCGCCACGTTCACGATGAACCCGTCGAGCCCGCTGACGAACGAGGCCAGGATGGCGATCGTCAACGTCAGCCGCTGCGTGCCGGTCATCTCATCGGTCATGGGGCGAACGGTATCCCGGTCCACCGACACGCTTCGGCGCTATACAGTCCGCCGGGTGTTCGAACTCTCCCTGGGCGCCGACGGTGCCGTGCTGCGGCCACTCGAGCCGTGGCACGCTGCCGAGTTCCTGGCCCACGTCGACCGCGGCCGCGAGTTCATCGGCCGGTTCATCGGCCTGGCCGACGCGGTGGCCGACCTGGCCGCGAGCAAAGCAGTCCTGCGGAACTACGCGGACAAAGCGGCCACCGACACCGGGCGCATCTACGGCATCTGGCTCGACGGCACCCTCGTCGGCGGGGTGCTCTTCCGCACGATGGACGTCGAGCAGGGCACGGCCGAGGCGGGCTGCTGGCTGGAGCCGTCGGCCGTGGGCAAGGGTCTCGTGACCCGGGCCGCGCGGGTGATCATCGACTGGGCGGTGCGGGAGCGGGGGATCCACCGGGTCGAGTGGCGGGTAGCGTCAGGCAACGAGGCGAGCATCGCGGTGGCTCGCCGGTTGGGCATGAAGCTGGATGGCGTGTTGCGGGGCAACTACCTCCACCACGGCGTACGGCACGACACCGAGGTGTGGTCGGTGCTTGCTGACGAGTGGCGCGCATTGGCTGAGGCTGGCGCGTAGGGCTCGCTGGTCTGTGGTGGGTGCGCTGAATTGCTAGCATCGCTAGAAAACCTAGCGTTGCTAGCCGCCTGGAATTGCCTGCAAGGCGTTGCCGGTCGCCCACCCCGAGCCGCGCTTATATCTAGCAGCGCTAGCAAACTAGCGTTGCCAGCAAAACTAGCGTTGCTAGCGCCGCCAAGAAATGGACTCCGCCACCCACCGACCAGCCGCGGGCCTCAGCCGCGGGCCTCAGCCGCGGGCCTCAGCCGCGGGCCTCAGCCGCGGGCCTCAGCCGCGGGCCTCAAGCTAGCAAAGCTAGCAAAACTAGCATTGCTAGCTATGGCTGATCGGCTTCAACGGCTTTGCCACCGGCCGAGCAAGGGGCCATACCTAGCGGTGCTAGGAAAACTAGCTTTGCTAGCCATGGGCCGATCGGCTTCAACGGTTTTGCCATCCGCCAAACATGAGGCGATGTCTAGCAGTGCTAGGAAAGCTAGCTCTGCTAGAGATGCAGGTCGGCGAGGAGCAGGCCGCTGCGGGGCTTGGGCTGGAAGTACGTGCACTTGCGCGGCATCGTGCGTCCGGCCGCGTGGACCGCGAGCAGCTCGGCCAAGGACACCGGGGCCAGCATCAGCAGCGCGTCCGCGTCCGGACCGGGATCGGCACCGGCCGGGATCGGGCGGACGTGGTCGCCTTCCGGGTCGAGGCCGAGCGCGTCGGCGAGCAGGACCCGCTCGACGGTCGCGTGGTCGATGTGCGGGCCAGGCCCGTCGGGGACCGGTAACACGACCTCGATCGCACCGTCGCCGGCGCGCGCCACCACGACTCCCGGCCGCGGCTCCCCCGCCGGGTCGACGGTCAGCCCGGCGGCACGCCACGCCCTCTCGAGATCCGCCAGCGTCTTGCCGGTGCCGGCCAGCACCCGGTGGAACGCGCCGATCCGCAGGTCCGGCCCGCCGGTGATCAACGCGAGCAGCTTGCCGGTGCCCGACGCCGCGGCCACGCGGTGGTTGCCGTCGGCGACCAGGAGCGGGCGCCTGCCCGCGAGCTCCAGCAGCGCCTGGCGTTCGCCGCCGGGGCCGAGCAGCCAAAGCCGGTGCGCCCGACCGGCTGCGTCTTTTGCCTGCACGGCAGGCGATCCCGCGCGTCCGATGGCGGCGGTGACCGCCTCGGTCAGCACGTCGCCATCGGTCACGGGCACGAGCATGGCGGCGCTGGTCGCGCAGCCGAGCCCGGCGAGCGCGGCGGCACGCTCAGCGACCACGGCCGGGTAGACCTCTTCGCTGTGCCGCACGCGCAGGGTGCCGTCGACGTCGACCGCGGCCGGGTCGACCAGGCAGAGCAGGCCGCACGCCGACGCGTCCGGACCGTCCACTTGGTACAAGGCGACCACATTGGACACTTCGTCGTAGTGCTCGTCACGCAGAGCGTGCAACGCTTCTCGCGCGGCGGGGAGCGCTTCGTCCAACGTCGCGCCTTTGGCCAACGCCGCCGGAGTCCGCTGCGGGTGTTGCACCGCGAGCAGACCGCCGATCCCCGTCGCGAGGGCACCGGTGATGGCGACCGGGTCGGCGAACTCGTCCACGTCGGGGCCGGGGACTTCACCGCGGACCACCCAGCCACGGGCGATGGGCTCGATCCAGGTCACAGGTCCACCGCGGCGTAGAGCGAGCCGATCTCCTCGTTGTTCAGGGCGCGCATCGAGCCGGGCCGCTGGTTGCCCAGCGCCACGTCGCCGATCTTGGTGCGGATCAGCCGGCGCACCGGGTGCCCGACCTCGGCGAGCAGCCTGCGCACGATGTGCTTGCGTCCCTCGTGCAGCACGACCTCGACCATGGCCTTGCCCGCGGTCATGTCGATCACGCGGAACTTGTCGGCCGTGGCCAGACCGTCCTCGAGTTCGACGCCTGCACGCAGCCGGCGGCCGAGGTCGCGCGGGATCGGCCCGGGCACTTCGGCCATGTAGGTCTTGAAGACCTCGTAGGACGGGTGCATGAGCCGGTGCGCGAGATCGCCGTCGTTGGTGAGGAGCAGCAGCCCCTCGGTGTCGGCGTCCAGGCGGCCGACGTGGAAGAGCCGGTCGCCGCGTTCACGCACGTAGTCGCCGACACAGGGTCGCCCGCGGTCGTCGGTCATCGTGGAGTGCACGCCGCGCGGCTTGTTCAACGCGAGGTAGACCAGGTCGTCCCGCACGATGATCCGCGTCCCGTCGACCCGGATGACGGCGGTCTCGGGATCGACCCGCCGCCCGAGCTCGGTGACCGTGCGCCCGTCGACGCTCACCCGCCCCTCGACGATCATCTCCTCCGCCACCCGCCGCGACGCGACCCCGGCCTTGGCGAGCACCTTCTGCAGGCGCACGCCCTCCGGTGCGGGTCCGTCGGACATCGTTTCTCCCTGCTGGTGCTGCGGAATGTAGGAACAACGCAGAGTATCAACGAGCCAGGTGGGCCACCGCTTCCCGCCAGCGCTGCGCTCACATGTCGTCGATCGCGTCCACTTCGGGGAGCAGCGGCGCCAGCGGGGGCAGGTCTTCCAACGACGACAACCCGAGGCGCTCCAGGAACAATTCCGTGGTGCGGTAGAGGTTGCCGCCCGTTTCCTGGTCGGTGCCGGTCTCCTCGATGAGGCCGCGGGCGAGCAGCGTGCGGATGACACCGTCGACGTTGACGCCGCGGACCGCCGCCACCCGCGACCGGGTGACCGGCTGGCGGTACGCGATCACGGCGAGGGTTTCGAGGGCGGCCCGGGTGAGCTTGGCGCGCTGGCCGTCGAGGAGCAGCTTCTCCACGAACGGCGCGAACCGATCGCGCGTGTAGAACCGCCAGCCACCGCCCGTGCGTCGCAGGTCGATGCCGCTGCCGGCCTCGGTGTAGCGCTCGGCGATGCGCTCGATCACCTCGCGGGTGCGCTCGACCGGCTCCTCCAGGGCATCGGCGATGGCCTCCACCTCGATCGGCGAATCGACCACGAGCAGCAGCGCCTCGACCGCGCCCTGCAGGTCGCGGTCGTTGGTGAGGTCGGGCAAGTCGGAGGCCACCGGCAGGGGTCCGGCGGCGGCTTCCGGAACATCGGCAAGAGATCCGGCGGACTCGGTGCCATCAGTGCCATCGGCAGGCTCGGCGCCCTCGGCCGATTCGGTGCCATCACCCGGCTTGGCGCCAGCGGCAAACTCAGCGCCGGCGGCAGACTCGGCCTCCTCGGCTGTGCCGACCTCATCAGCGGACCCGGCATCGTCGCCAGAATCCGCCAACTCGGGCACGCCGCCTTCGGCGGACTCGGCCGCCGCAGCTCCGGCTTCGGGTTCGCTAGCAGCGCTAGGTTCGCTAGCAGCGCTAGGTTCGCTAGCAGCGCTAGGTTCGCTAGCAGCGCTAGGTTCGCTAGCAGCGCTAGGTTCGCTAGCAGCGCTAGGTTCG
>NZ_SNXZ01000010.1:0-26308 GCF_004362825.1 Labedaea rhizosphaerae | reverse complement strand
TCGCCGCCTTCGGCGTGCTCACCAGACGGTTCGGCGGCCGCGGAGGGCATCGCGGCGGCGAGGGGCTGCTCGGCCTCGGCGGCCACGTCGATCATCTCGTCGAGGTCCACCGGCTCGCCGACGCCGCCGATCTCGGCCGACGGGAGCTCCTCGGGGCTGGGTTCGCGGGTGGGTTCGTGGGTGGGCTCGTTCACCGGTACTCCTCATCATCGACGCCGGCGCGGTCGCGTTCGGCAGCCTCCGCCGCTTCCTCGACCGACCCACCCGTCCACCGCACCCGCAGCTCCCCCAACGGGTCCTCCTGCTGGAACAACACGGTGTCCTCCCGGTACAACTCCAGCAGGGCCAGGAACCGCGCGACGACCTCCAGCGTGTGCTCGCAGTCGGCCACCAGCTCGCCGAACGTCGCGTCCTCCATGCCCGCCAACCGGATCCGCAGCAGCGCCGCGTGCTCGCGCACCGACGTCCGTCCCATGTGGATGTGAGACAACGACACCGACGGCGGCGGCTTCGGGCGGAACACGGCCGCGGCGATCTCGGCGAACTTGGCGGCATCGACGCCGAGCATGACCTCCGGCAGCAACCCGGCGAACCGGTCCTCCAGGGCCACCGACCGCGGATACCGCCGCAGCGCCCCACCTTCGAGCTCCGCGAACAGGGCAGCGACCTGCTTGTACGCCCGGTACTGCAACAGCCGCGCGAACAACAGGTCGCGGGCCTCGAGCAACGCGAGGTCGTCCTCGTCCTCGACGTCCCCGGCAGGCAACAACCGGGCGGCCTTCAGGTCCAGCAGGGTCGCGGCGACGACGAGGAATTCCGTTGTCTCGTCGAGGTTCCACTGGTCGCCCGCGGCCTTGATGTGGGCGATGAACTCGTCGGTCACCTGGTGCAGCGCGACCTCGGTGACGTCCAGTTCGTGCTGGGAGATCAACTGCAACAGCAGGTCGAACGGGCCTTCGAAGTTCGACAACCTGACGGTGAACCGGCCCGTGGGCTCGGTCACCGCTCGTCGCCCTGGCGGAGCTCCTGGCCGAGCTCCTGGTGGCCCTCTTGGTGGCGTTCCTGGTGGAGCCTGCGCACGAGCACCGACTCCGCGCCGTTCTCGTCGAAGTCGGCGAGCAGCACCGCGATCGCCTCGCGCACCACCCGGCCGCGGTCCACTGCCAACCCGTGCTCGGCCCGCAACGCCAGGCGCGCGTGTTCCAGGGCGAGCAGTTCCTCGTCGGACACGTAGACGGTGATCTTCGTGTCGTGCTTCTGCCTGCCGGTGCCCCGCCGGCCCGATCCGCCGCTGGCCCGGTGCGTCGTGGGACGCGCGGTGTCGAACCAGCCTGGCTCTCCGGTCGGTCGGAACAGCTCCGCGGCGCCGGGCAGTGGCGCCCTGCGGTTCACCGGGCGATCACCTCACGCGCGAGCGTCCGGTAGGCCTTCGCACCCGCCGAACGCGGCGCCCACCGCGTGATCGGCTCGCCGGCGACGGTGGTCTCGGGGAAACGCACGGTCCGGTTGATCACGGCGTCGAACACGGTCTCGCCGAACGCCTCGACCACCCGCGCCATCACCTCGCGCGAGTGCAGGGTGCGCGGGTCGAACATGGTCGCGAGGATGCCGGTGATCTCCAGCTTCGGGTTCAACCGCTCCTTGACCTTGTCGATCGTGTCGATCAGCAGCGCGACCCCGCGCAGGCTGAAGAACTCGCACTCCAGCGGGATCAGCACGCCGTCGGCCGCGGCCAGCGCGTTCACCGTCAGCAGGCCGAGCGAGGGCTGGCAGTCGACGAGGACGTAGTCGTAGCGGTCGATGACCGGGCGCAGCGCGCGCATCAGGGCGTGCTCGCGCCCGACCTCGGAGACCAGCTGGACCTCGGCCGCGGAGAGGTCGATGTTGCTGGGCAGCAGGTCCATGTTCTCGACCGAGGTGCGGATGATCACGTCGTCGGTGCCGACGGACTGCTCGATCAGCACGTTGTAGATCGTCTGCTCGAGGGTGTGCGCGGGGATGCCGAGCCCGACGGACAGGGCGCCCTGCGGGTCGAAGTCCACCAGCAGCACCCGGCGGCCGAACTCGGTCAGCGCCGCACCGAGGTTTATGGTCGACGTGGTCTTGCCGACGCCGCCCTTCTGGTTGCAGATCGCGAGCACCTTGGCCGGGCCGTGCTGGTTGAGCAACGGCGGCTCGGGGATGTGCCTGCGCGGCCGGCCACCGGGCCCGGTGCCGTTCGGCGACTCGTAGTCCGAGGGCTCGTCGTTGTCGTCACCAGCGCGCGGAGACAGGCTCAGATCCACTGAGCTCGTGCGGTCGCCCGGCTGCAGTGTCGACATAGCGACGTGGCTCCTTGTCGTCCCGAACTTCGCCGCAGCCTAGGCGCGGCGACAAAGGTCATCAACGCGGCTCGCCGCGTTGCGGGGCAAAAAACCTCAGCGAGCTGGCGAGCAGGCCGACAACACCGCGTCGAGCAGGCCCGGGAACGCGTGGTCCAGCTCGCCACGGCGCACCGAAAGGTATCGGACATTGCCGTCCGGTCTCGTCCGGGTCACCCCGGCCTCCCGCAGCACGCGCAGGTGCTGCGACAACGTCGACTTCGCGACCCGGACGTCGAGCGCGCCGCAGGGCAACTCGCCGTTGCGTTCCAGCTGCGCGAGCACCGCCAGCCGGGTCGGGTCGCTCAGGGCGTGCAGCACGTCCGGCAAGGCCAGCTGCGCGACGGGCAGCTCGTCCAGCTCGTTCATCCGTACCTCCCAGGGCCCGACGATTATGCGATATCGCCCACACCGTCCGCCGGGTAGTGCACACCAAGCTGGGCACGCACGCCGTCGAGCACCCGCATGATGCCGAGCGTGTCCGCCCACGGCGAGAGTTCGCTCTGGGTCAGCCCAGCGCCGAGGCACCGCTCCACTTCGGCGATCTCCGACCCGAAACCGTTGCCCGGCAACGAATCCGTGATGACCTCACGCTCCTCGCCGCGGCGTTGCACGGTCAACGTCAGCGGCCGGTAGAACGGCGTGCCGAGGCTCAGCCACCCGTCGGTGCCCATCACGGTGGCCACGCACGGGGTCGCCGCGCCCGAGGTGCACGACAGCTGCGCGAACCGGCCGTCGTCGTAGCCCCACTGCATCGCGGCGGTGAGGTCGGCGCCGGTCGGGGCGAGCGAGCCGGTGCTGGTCACCGTGTCGGGCTCGCCGAGGAAGAGCCACCCGAACGCCGCCGAGTAGACGCCGAGGTCGAGCAGCGCGCCGCCGCCGGCGGCCATGTCGAATAGGCGGTTCGCCGGGTCGTACGGGAAGTACTGGCCGTGGTCGGCGTTCACCGCGACGACGGTGCCGAGCCGCCCGTCGCGCACCAGGTCGACGGCGCGGCGGACGAGCGGGTTCATCCGCATCCACATGGCTTCCATGCAGAAGAGGTTGCGTGCGCGGGCCTCGTCGATGACCTCGCGTGCTTCCCGCTCGGTCAGCGTGAACGCCTTCTCCACCATCACGGACTTGCCCGCGCGCAACGCGAGCAGCGCGTGCTCGTGGTGCTGCGCGTGCGTGGTCGCCACGTAGATGACGTCGATGTCCTTGTCGTCGACCAGCTCCTGGTAGGAGCCGTACGCACGCGGTGCGCCGAGCGCGTCGGCCAGCGTCTTCGCCCGGCCGAGGTCACGCGCGCCGACGGCGACCACCTCGCTGCCCGAGGACGCGGCCATGTCGGCACCCACCGTGGCCGCGATCCGGCCGGCACCCAGGATTCCCCACTTGATCACAGGTGGAGCCTATGCGAGTTTGCGCAACCCGCGAACCAGCGCGGCGACGTCCTCGCCCGCCGCCGCGAAGTACTCGCGGTCGGCCCGCTCCACGTCGGCGAGCGCGCCGGTGAGCAGGTCGCGGCCCGCCGCCGTGAGGTCGAGGCGGCGGGCTCGCGCGTCGGCAGGATCGGCCCGGCGCACCAGCAGGTCGCGATCGGCGAGCTTGCGCAGCACCTGGCTGGTCATCATCGGATCGGTGCCCGCGTGGTCGGCGACGGCCTGCTGGGTGGGCGGCCCGTCGTGCTCGACGAGCCACCACGTCGACATCAGCAGCACGAACTGCACGTGGGTCAGGTCGTGCGGGGCGAGCGCGGTGCGCATGGCGCGCTGCCAGGCCAGCGTGACCCGCCACAGCAGGAAACCTGGGCTGTCGTCTGCGCTCTCCCACTCGCTCTTCACGCCGGCGATGATGCCGTCTCGCGTTCGGCGATCGCGACCAGCCCGGCCATCGCGTCCGGCACGTCCTCGGTGACCTGCGGCCCGAGTTCCTGCGCGGCCGCGCCTTCGATGGTGACCCGGTGGGTGATGCGCAGCCGCCCGCCGGCCAGCGGGGTCATGGTGTGACCGAAGGTCAGGGTGGCGATCGGCAGCACGGTCTCGTCGGTGAAGCCGACGCCGGGCTCCACCTCGGTCAGCCGGAAGTCGATGTCGCCCTGACCCTCGATCGTCATGACCCCGGTGGCACCCGGTTCGAACGGGCCGTCCATGCGCATCGCGGTCAGGCTCGTGTCCCACTCGGTCCACCGGCTGACGTCGCTCCACAAGGCCCAGACGGCCTCCGGGGACGCGCTGGTCTCGACGCTGTGCTCGTATCCATATGTCATGCACGCATACTATATGCGCGCATAGCTTCTGTCACGCACGAGGATGAGAGGTCGCGTAGACCTCGCGCAGTGTGGACACCGTGACCAGCGTGTAGATCTGCGTCGTGGTCACGGAAGCGTGGCCGAGCAGCTCCTGCACGACGCGGACGTCCGCACCGCCTTCGAGCAGGTGGGTGGCGAACGAGTGGCGCAACGTGTGCGGCGAGACCGACGCGCGCAGCCCGGCCCGTTCGGCCGCGGTTTTCAGCACCTGCCAGGCGCTCTGCCGCGACAGCCGCCCGCCGCGCTGGTTCAGCCAGACCGCGGGCGTCCCCCGACCGGCCGCAGCGAGGACCGGACGGGCGCGCACGAGGTAGGCGTCCAGCGCCTCCAGCGCCGGAACACCGATCGGCACCCGGCGTTGCTTGCCGCCCTTGCCGTCGAGCAGGACGGTGCGTTCGTGCGCGTCGATGTCGTCGAGGTCGAGGCCGACCGCCTCGGAGATGCGTGCGCCGGTGGAATACAGCAGTTCCAGCAACGCCCGGTCACGCAGCACCGCCGGGCTGTCGCCGGTCGGCGCGTCGAGCAGGGCGAGGACTTGGTCCACCGGCAACGCCTTGGGCAGCCGCCGCGGTGGGGCGGGTGGCTTGACCATGCGTGCCGCGTCGTCGTCGAGCAGACCTTCCCGCACCGCGAACTTGTGCAGCCCGCGCACCGCGACCAGCGCCCGCGCGGCGGAGGACGCGGCGAGCGGCTGGTGTTCGGCGTCGCCCTCGCGCAGCACCGCGAGGAAGCCCGCGACCTGCTCCTCGCCGACCTCACGCAGGTCGTCGATGTCATGGCCGGTCAGGTAGTCGGCGTATCGGCGCAGGTCCCGCGTGTACCCGGCGAGCGTGTTGGGCGAGGTGCCGCGCTCGACCGCGAGGTGGTCGAGGTAGCTGGAGAACACGTCACGCAGCGCCGCCGGAACCTCGTCGTCAAGGCGCACGGCAGGAAGACTAGGACCAGGCCACGACAACCGGTCGGCGCCTTGCCGGACCGTGCGATGATCGGTCCATGACGGCGATCCGAAAGTACGGTGGCGCGTAGGTCACCGGCGCAGCTGCGCGCCCAGCGCCCGCGAACCCCTCGCACCGACATCCCCGGCATTTCGCGACACGGCATGACCGTCATCGCGGAGCTCGAACACACACGGTTCTGGCCCGGGGCGGTCGCCACCGCCCTCGACGACTGGGCGCTGGTGACGCGCGAACCGACCAAGCAGCACTGCGAAGCCGAATCCGTGTGCGGCTCGTTGCGGTGCTGCCCGGACCTCGACCTGGCACACCGGATTTTCCACGCCGTGGCCCGGGCCCTGCCCGCGAAGGACGCCGAGCTGTTCTGGCGCAAGCTCGCCGAGCAGCACGACTGGCCGCAGCGCTGGCTCAGCTAGCCGCGGATGAGGTCGCTGTCCAGCAGGCCCATGAGGATCATGTCGTGGTAGCGGCCGTCGCGGGCGCGGAAGCACTCGCGGTGCCGGGCCTCCTCGCGGAACCCGACCTTCCGGTAGGCGGCCCGGGCGCGTTCGTTCTCGGCTACCACCCACAACGCGATCAGGTGCAGCCGCATCACGTCGAAGCCGTAGGCGCACAACGTGCGCACGGCATCGGTGCCGTAGCCGCCGTTCCAGTGGTCCTTCGCACCGATCCAGATGTCCAGCTCGGCGCGGCCGGTCTCGGGCGTGGCGTCGCGCAGGTCCGTGATGCCGATCAGCTTGCCCTCGGCGAGGGTCTCGATGCCGAACACGACCTGCTCGTAGGAGTTGCGCGGCCGGTCGTCGACGCGCTTGCGCCGCTGTGCCAGCGACTCGTCGTAGTCCGCGTCGAGCCACTGGGTGATCTCGTCGTCCTGGCCCCAGCGCCACACCGTCTCGGTGTCCGACGGCTCGAGCGGACGCAACCGGACCAGCTTCCCCGTCGTCATCGGACCAGGTCACCTTCCAGCAGGCTCATCAAGATCATGTCGTGGTAGCGGCCGTCGCGAGCGCGGAAGCACTCGCGGTGCCGGCCGTCTTCCTGGAAGCCGACCTTGCGGTAGCAGGCCCGCGCGCCCTCGTTCTCGGCCACCACCCACAACGCGATCAGGTGCAGCCGCATCACGTCGAAGCCGTAGGCGCACAAGGTGCGCAACGCGTCAGTGCCGTAGCCGCCGTTCCAGAAGTCCTTCTGACCGAGGTAGACGTCCAGTTCGGCGCGGCCGACCTCGGGTGTGGCATCGCGCAGGGCGGTGATGCCGATCAGCTTGCCCTCGGCCAAGGTCTCGACCCCGAAGACGGCCTTCGCGTAGGAGTTGCGCACCCGGTCCTCGGTGCGCTTGCGGAGCTGGGCGAGCGACTCGTCGTAATCGGCATCAAGCCATCGGGTGACGTCGTCGTCGTTGTGCCAGCGCCAGATCGTCTCGGTGTCCTCGGGTTCGAGCGGGCGCAGACGGACGAGTTTGCCGGGCTTCATGACGCGAGCATGCCGGTCATCCGGGGACCGCGCGAGGCAATTACCGGTCACCACCTCGCGCTTGGCCACCGACCCGTCGGATGGGTGATTGCGTTGCCCCTTGGGCCTCCGGCAACTTCAAGTGAGCGAGGGGGTGAACGATGCGCTTGGCGGTGTATTCGGGCCGCCGGGTCAGTTAATTGCGGTTACCGATCCTCGCCGCGCTTGGCCATCCGGGTCGGGCGGTCGCGCCACGGGGCGTCGGTCGGTCGGGTTTCGCCGCCGCCGTCGAGCACTGTCCGCGCGGCGAGGATCCCGCCGACGGCCGGACCGTTGAGGATCTCCCCCGCCAGCACCATCCGCACCGCCTCCGCGAGCGGGAAGCGCTTGGCCACCAGGTCGGCTTCCTCCTCGCCGAGCACCTCGCGGTCCACAACGGACAGTCCGGTGGCCAGGAAAACCCGGATCACCTCGTCGGTGAACCCCGGCGACGCGGCGATGTCGACCAGCACCGACCACTGCGCAGCCGCCAGCCCGACCTCCTCGACCAGCTCGCGTTTCGCCGCCTCCAGCGGGTCCTCCCCCGCGTGGTCGATCAACCCGGCCGGCAGCTCCCACAGCCGCCGGCCCAGCGGGTGCCGGTACTGGCGGATCAACACCAGCCGGCCCTCGTCGTCGACCGCGACGATCGCGACCGCACCGAGGTGCTCGACCACCTCGCGCTTGGCCACCGACCCGTCGGGCATCTCGACCTCGTCCAGCCGCAGCGCCACCACCTTGCCCACGTGCAGGTCCTTCGTGGACACCGTGCGGAACTCGTGCGTCTGGTCGTCCTCGGTCCGCTCGCTCATGAGTGCACCACCACGGGCTCGTCCAGCTCGACCGGCAACCGGCCCGCCGCGTTGTAGCGCAACGCGGCGCCCACGAACGCGACGAACAGCGGGTGCGGCCGGGTCGGCCTGCTCTTCAGTTCCGGGTGCGCCTGCGTGCCGACCAGGAACGGGTGCCGGTCCTTGGCCAGCTCCACGAACTCCACCAGGCGACCGTCCGGCGAGGTGCCGGAGAACACGACACCCGCGTCGGACAAACGCTTGCGGTACTCGTTGTTGACCTCGTAGCGGTGCCGGTGCCGCTCGGAGACCTCCGTGCTGCCGTACGCCCGCGCGACCACCGAGCCCTTGGTCAGCTTCGCCGGGTACGCGCCGAGCCGCATCGTGCCGCCCATGTCGCGCTCGCCCGCGACGACGTCCTGCTGGTCGGCCATCGTGCTGATCACCGGGTGCTTCGAGTCGTCGGAGAACTCGGTGGAGTTCGCGTCCGTCATCCCCGCGAGGTTGCGCGCCGCCTCGATCACCATGCACTGCAGGCCCAGGCACAGGCCCAGCGCCGGGATGCCGTTGGTGCGCGCGTAGGTGACCGCGCCGACCTTGCCCTCGATGCCGCGCACGCCGAACCCGCCCGGGATCAGCACACCGTCCACACCGGACAGCGCGGCGATCGCGCCCGCCTGGGTCTCGCACTCGTCCGACGGCACCCAGCGGATCGCCACCTTGGCCCGGTGCGCGAACCCGCCGGCCCGCAACGCTTCGGTCACGGACAGGTAGGCGTCCGGCAGGTCGACGTACTTGCCGACCAAAGCGATCTCGACCGTCTCCTTAGGACCGTGGACGCGGTCGAGCAGGTCACCCCAGACCGTCCAGTCCACGTCCCGGAACGGCAGGTCGAGCCGGCGCACCACGTAGGCGTCCAGGCCTTCACCGTGCAGCACCTTCGGGATGTCGTAGATGGACGGCGCGTCCGGCGCGGCCACGACCGCCTCGGAGTCGACGTCGCACATCAACGCGATCTTGCGCTTGAGGCCCTCGGGGATGTCGCGGTCGGCCCGGCACACGATCGCGTCGGGCTGGATGCCGATGTTGCGCAGCGCGGCGACCGAGTGCTGCGTCGGCTTGGTCTTCAGCTCACCCGACGGGGCGAGGTAGGGCACCAGCGAGACGTGCAGGAAGAAGACGTTGTCGCGGCCCACGTCGTGGCGCACCTGGCGGCACGCCTCGAGGAACGGCAGCGACTCGATGTCGCCGACCGTGCCGCCCACCTCGGTGATCACCACGTCGGGCGTGCGGTCGTGGTCGTCGGCGTCGGACATGGCCAGGATGCGCCGCTTGATCTCGTCGGTGATGTGCGGGATCACCTGGACGGTGTCCCCGAGGTACTCGCCGCGCCGCTCCTTGGCGATGACCTCGGAGTACACCTGCCCCGTGGTGACGTTCGCCGTGCCGGTGAGGTCACGATCGAGGAAGCGCTCGTAGTGGCCGATGTCCAGGTCGGTCTCGGCGCCGTCCTCGGTGACGAACACCTCGCCGTGCTGGAAGGGGTTCATCGTCCCCGGGTCGACGTTCAGGTAGGGGTCGAGCTTCTGCATCGTGACCCGCAGGCCGCGCGCCGTGAGCAGCTGGCCGAGGCTGGACGCCGTGAGCCCCTTGCCCAGCGAGGAGGCGACACCCCCGGTGACGAATACGTGCTTGGTCGTCCGTGCGTGCACCAAGGAGACTCCCGTGGTCTTTGAGGCCGCAGGACCCCGATCCGTCCTGCCGTTCCACGGGATTCCACACTAACAAACGCCCGCACCTGGTCAGGCGGGGACACGCGCTGTCTTCGCGGTCCGTGCCGACGGCGGCACGGGATCCCACCGAAAGACCACGCACGCGAGCACCAGCCCGCCGATCCCCCACGCGCCGAGCACGGCCAGGTCGCCCAGCGGCAGGGTGCCACCGCGCAACGTCGCGCTCATGCCGTTGACCAGCGCGCCGGGCGGCAGGCGGTGCATGAGGCCGGCGACCCACGCGGGCAGTCCGTTGACCGGGCCGAGCGCGCCGGAGAGGAACAACACCGGCAGGTAGGTGAACATCAGCACCGGCTGTGCGCTGTCCGCGGTCGCGATCACCCTGGTCACGGCGGTGCCGAGGGCGGCGAACGCGAGGGCGCCGAGGCCGATGACCAGCGCGAGCCCCACCGGGTCGTGCACCGGCGAGCCGAACTCGACGACGCCGACCGCGACCGTGATGGCGGTCCCGGCCAGCGCGAGCACCACGGTCGCGGTGATGCGCCCGGTGAAGTAGCACCACGACGGCAGCGGGCTGGCCCGCCAGCGGCGCAGCACGCCCGACTCGCGCGCGGTGACCAGGCTGGCCGCGAACGACGCGTACCCGAGCATGCCGACGCCGAGCGCGGTCAGCCCAGCGACCGCGCCGGCCACCTCGTCCGCGTGCCCTGGCGAGCCACGCAGGAACAGCAGCAACCCGGGCAGCAGCACCCCGGTCGTCATCGCCCGGGGGTTCCGGACGAGCAGCCGCAGGTGGTAGCGGACTTGGCGGACCAGAAGCGGTGCGATGGGCGGCAGTTCAGTCATGGTTGGCCTCCTTGTGATCGGGTTGGTGGCCGCCGGCCACCGCGGGTGGCCGCAGCTCGATGGGTTGGCGTCCCGAACCGCAAGATGGCCTGCTCGAAGGCTTGATCCACGGCCCGCCGGGTGGGTTTTCCACAGCCGGGCGGTTGTCCACAGAACGGCGCGATTCCCGTTGCGGCGCTGGCAAACCGATAAACTGGCACTGGGGTCGCCCCCCGGTGCTGGTGGGGGCTCTCTTGAGTCGGGTACGAGAGGCAGCGAACCAAAGTTCAGCCATGGTCGGCCTGCTCGTGGTCGGGTTCGGTGAGCGCGAGGTAGGCCTCTTCGAGGCTGGGCGCGCCGACCTCAAGTCCCTGCAGGTCGACACCTTGTGCGCGGGCCCAGCCGACGATCGCGGCCAGCGCCTCGCCGACGTCGCCGCGCATGACCAGCACGCCGTCCTGGACGTGCCTGGCCAGGGCAGGGGGCACCGACACGGATGGCGGCAGCGGGAACCGCACGGCCGCGCCGCCGGCCCGGGCCCGCAGCTGGTCCGGCGTCGCGTCGGCGATGACCCGGCCCTCGGACATCACGATCACGCGATCGGCCAGCTGCTGCGCCTCGTCGAGGTAGTGCGTGGTGAGCAGGATCGTGGTGCCCGACCGGTTGAGCTCGCGGATCGCCGCCCACAGCGAGCGCCGCGCCTGCGGGTCGAGACCAGTCGTCGGTTCGTCGAGGAAGAGCAGGTCCGGGCGGCCGACCATGCCCAGCGCGAGGTCGACGCGGCGCTGCCGCCCGCCGGACAGCACGCCGATGCGGGTGTCGGCGTCGTCGGTCAGCCCGACCACGGCGAGCATCTCGTCCACCGGCCGCGGGTTCGGGTAGAGCGCGGCGTGCAGCTCGACCGCCTCCAGCACCGTCACCTGCGGGTCGAGGCTGGTCGACTGTAGGACCAGCCCGATCCGGGAACGCCAGCGGCGATCGGCCTGGGCCGGGTCGGTGCCGAGCACCCGGACGTGCCCGCCGTCGGCGCGCTGGAACCCTTCGAGGATCTCGATCGTGGTCGTCTTGCCGGCCCCGTTCTGGCCGAGCACGGCCACCACCGCGCCCGCTTCTACCTGGAACCCGACGTCGTGCACGGCCGTGACCGGCCCGAACCGCTTGGTCAGCCCGCGCACATCGATCGCGGTGATCGCGGTCATTTGCCCCGCCCGGTCGCCGAGCCCAGCATCCGCACCCCGGCGACCACGGCGACGAGCCCGCCCACCACCTCCGGGATGACCGAACCGCGGCTGTACCCCCAGGCCAGCAACGCGAGACCGACCAGCACGCCGACGATCGGAAACCGCCGCGAGAAGAACCCCAGCATGTTCGCCCCTTTCGTTGTCCTCCCAAGGGTTCTGCGTGCGGCCGCCGGATTCATCGGCTCAGGGATTGCTTCGGGTCTCCACCCTGGGTTCGATGCGCCGCTGCCCCCGGCGGGGCACCATGACCTGGTGAAGACGATCTCGCGGGCACCCAGTTCCTGGGCCACCGTGCCGTGGCGGCGCGTGGTGATGCTCGCGGTGCTGGTCGTCGTGCTGACCGGCGAACTGGTCGGCGGTACCGGCGTGTTCGTGCGAGGCACCGGCCCGCTCGCTGTCGTCGCCACGGCCGTGGTCGCGGTGACGTCGGTCGTGTTGTTGCTGGACCGGCGGAGCTCGGTCGTGCCGATGCCGTTGTTCCTGTCGCTGTTCGCGTTGCTGCTGGCCGGGTCGGCGGTGCTGGAGGTCGTCGAGTCGACGGAGATCGGGTTCATCGGCGGGTTCGTGGCGAGCAGCGTGGCCGCCGGTCGCGGGTCGCGCCGGATGGGCCTGACGCTGGTCTCGGCGACGGTGATGGTGCTCGCGGGCGTGAACCTGTCGAGCGGGCACCGGTCGCCGACCACCACGTTGCTGAGCGTCCTGGCCACGCTGGCGTTCTTCTTCGGCGGCCTCGCGGTGCGGCAGTTGCACGACCGGACCGTCGAGGCCGAGCGGCTGCTGGAAGAGCTGCGTCGCACGCGCGAGGCTCAGGCACAAGCGGCCGCGATGGCCGAGCGGCAGCGGCTGGCCCGCGAAATGCACGACGTGCTCGCGCATTCGTTGTCGGGCTTGACGTTGCACTTGGAAGGCGCCCGAATGCTGGCCCGTCACGACGGCGCCAACCCGCGCCTGGCCGAGGCGATCGACCGGGCGCACCACCTCGCGCAGGCCGGTCTCGCCGAGGCCCGGCAGGCGGTCGGCATGCTGCGTGGCGCGGACCTGCCCGGCATCGCGTCGCTCGTGCGTGATTTCGGGCCGATCGCCACCTTCGCGGAGACCGGGGCGCCGTCCGAAGTGGACTCCCGGACGCAGCTGACGTTGTACCGGGTGGCCCAGGAGGCACTGACGAATGTCCGCAAACACGCGTCGCCGGCACGGGTTTCCGTTGTGCTGAGCCATGAATCGGACGGCGTGCGACTGACCATCGAGGACAGCGGCGGTCGCGCTCCGGGCGAGCCGGGTGACGGCTACGGCCTGACCGGCATGCGCGAGCGGGCCGAGCTGATCGGTGGGACGCTGACGGCGTCACCGACGGAGGACGGGTTCAAGGTCGAATTGTGGGTGCCGGCGTGATCCGGGTCTTGCTCGCCGACGACCAGCGGGTCGTTCGGGACGGGCTGGCGATGGTGCTCGGCCTGCTCGACGGCATCGAGGTCGCCGGCAGCGCCGCGGACGGCGAGCAGGCCGTGGCCATGGCACGGCGGCTGCGCCCGGACGTGGTGTTGATGGATCTGCGGATGCCCCGCGTCAACGGCATCGAGGCGACCCGGCAGCTGGCGGGCGAGGTGCATGTCATCGCACTGACCACCTATGACGATGACCAGTCCGTGGTGGAGGCGCTGCGGGCCGGCGCGCGCGGCTACCTGACCAAGGACGCCGGCGCCGACGAGATCAAGGCGGCGATCGAGGCCGTCATGGCGGGCGGTGCGGCCATCGACCCGGCGGTGCAGCGGCACGTGGTGGACGCGATCGCGTCGGGCCCGCCCGAGCCGCCCACGGAACTTCCGGACGGCCTGACCCAGCGCGAGGTCGAGGTGCTGGGCCTGATGGCCGACGGGATGTCCAACAGCGAGATCGCCGAGCACCTGGTGATCTCGATGGCGACGGTGAAAAGCCACGTCAACCACCTGCTGGCCAAGATCGGTGCACGCGACCGGGCGCAGGCGGTGGCCTACGCGTTCCGGGCCCGGTTGGCTAACCGAGGCGCGCGACCCGGCGCTTGGCGCGCGCCATCTTGATCAGGTAGAGCGGCGTCGGCGGTATCCAGGCCAGTTGCTTCGCGGTGCCGAGGTCGTCGCGGGTGGCCCAGTGTTCGACGATGCGGTCGTCCTGGACACGGAACCAGTGCGACTGGGCCATGGCGAACGAGCGCCCGGTCGGCGGGAAGACGGCATCGACCCCACCGTCGGGCGTGTAGAACGCGATGGCCGAGGCGTGCGTGCCGTTCATCGTCGAGTTGACCGCCACCATGTCGCCGTCCGCGATCACGTGGTGGATGTCGTAGCGCAGGTCCGCGAACGCCGTGCGCAACCACTGGGCGGTCGCCCAGAAGCCCGCTGGTCCCGGCACCCGCGAGGGCGGCGGCTGCAGGACGTTCTCGCGGTCGACGGCGGACGGGGCGTACAGCAGGTCGAAGTCGGCACGCTCCCCCGTCGCCATGGCGTGGATGCTGCGCACCACCAGATCGCTCGCTGTGCGCGAGACTCTTGTCCCGTCCATGACAACCCCAATTAAGTACAATCGGATTAAACCGAAAGTGTGGGCTCCGAGGATGACGGAAGTCAAGAGGCGCTACGACGGATCGCGTCGCCGCGAGCAGGCACGCGCCAGACGGCTCGCCGTGGTGCTGGCCGCGCGGGACCTCTTCGAGCGCGACGGCTTCCGGGCCACCACGCTGGCCGCGATCGCCGGCCGCGCCGACATCTCCGTCGAAGGCATCTACAAGACGTTCGGCAGCAAGGCCGCGCTCGCCAAGGCGGTGTTCGACGTCGTCATCGCCGGCGACGACGAGCCGTCCTCGATCGCGGAACGGCCCGAAGCCGACGCCGTGCGGGCCGAACCCGACCTGCGCACGAAGATCCGCCTGTTCGCCGAGGGCCTCGCCCAGCGGCAGGCGCGCTCGGCGAAGGTGCAGATCCTCATCCGCGACGGCCGGCACGTCGACGCGTCCCTCGAGCCGGTGTGGGCCAAGCTGACCGACGAAGGCCTGGCCGGGATGACGGCGCTCGCACACCACCTGGTCGACACCGCGCAAGTCCGCACGGGACTCGACGTGGACCACGTGCGCGACGTGCTGTGGAACTACCTCGCGATCGACCACTACGAACGGCTGGTCCTGCACCAGAACTGGACCCTGGCCGCCTACACGCGGTGGCTCACCGCGGCGATCACCGACGCGGTGACCTAGTGGATCAGATCGAAGGCCTCGATGACGTCGTCGACGACGTGGTCGGGCGGCGCCGCGTCGGGCGGCCACTCGGCGCCGTGGCGGACCCAGATCGTGCGCAGGCCGGCCGCCTTGCCCCCGGCGATGTCGCTGGTGGGGCTGTTGCCGACCATCCAGCCGCCCGCGTCGAGGCTCATGCCGCAGCGCTGCGCGACCGTCTCGAAGAGCGCACGGTCGGGCTTGGCGTGGCCGACCTCGCCGGAGATGCCCCACGAGTCGACGTGGTCGGGCAGGTCAGCGGCGCTGAGGGTGGCCCACTGCATGTCCTGGGTGCCGTTGGTGACGACGCCGACGGCCCAGCCCGCGTCGCGCAGCCGGTCGAGACCTGCGAGCACCTCGGGCCGCGGCTGGATCAGGGCGGCGAGACGCTCGACGTAGTCGGCCTGCAGGTCTTCGATGGCGTCTTCGAGGAAGAAGTGCTCGCGCACCGCGATCAGGAGCTCGTCGCGCCACATCCCGGAGCCGGCCGCCTTGACGATCCAGTCGGCGGCCCCGTCACCGAGGTTGCGGGCGGCGGCGAAATCCTTGGACCACTGCACGAAGCGATCGGAGTGGTCGACGAGCGTGTCGTCGAGGTCGAACAGCGCAAGCCGGCGAGTCACAGTCGGATCCTAGGGAGGGTCGCTGGTCATCACCACGTCCGGCCCACACCGAAGCCGGACCGTGACATGACGGTCAACGCAGCGTGTGCGGGGCGCCCGTCTCGCGTCGATTGGTGAACGATCCGGCGGCCGGCCGCGGGCCGACCCAGCTGCTCCGGGCCGGTCTCACGGACCGGCCGGAAGGCCGGGATCGGCCCACGCGCCTGCAGGAAGCCGAGTCAGCCCTGTGGAGCGCCCGGGCCGACCGCTTGCGCGTTGCCCGCCACCCCGTAGCGGCCGGACTTGCCCTCCAGCTGCTCCCGCAACGCCAGGACCGTCACGATCTGACCGCTGGCCGAGTCCACGTTGTCCACAGTGGACAAGATGGACGTCGCCGCCGTGTCGGCGCGGACGACGCCGATCGGGCCGGTGCCGTCGGCCGAGTGCGTCGTCCCGGCGAGCACCGTGCCCGCGCCGGAACGGTCCACTTGGGTCGCGAACCGGGCGATCGTCGACGCGCGATCACCCGCGCCCTGCCCGGACTCGGCCCCACCGATCAGCACCACCGCGAGCTGCGCGGGCCGGAAACCCTCCGACACCTTCACGAAACCGCCGTCGGTCAGGCCGGCGAACGCCGCCGAGGTCTCGTCGTCGGAGGCCTGCGGTTGGTTGTTCTCCTTGCTGATCAACACAAGTGGCCCGATCAGCCCGCCGGCGAGCGTGCCCGGGTCACCGGCAGTTGGCAACTGCACGCCGGTCGGCAGCAGCCGGGTCACCACGCCACGCAACTGATCCGTGCGCGACGGGTCGCTGAACGCCGAGGTCAGCTGCACCTCGCCGGTCACCATCGCGCCCGCCGACTTCACGAGGTTCTTGATGGCGTCGCGATCGGCCGGCCGGGCGTCGTCGGTGCTGATCACCACGACCGTCCGCTTGTCGAGCGAACCACGCAGCGCCATCGGGCCGACGACCTTCGCGAAGTCGTCCGCCCGCGCGAGCCGCGCGTTCAGGCCGTTGTTCTTGTCCTGCAGGTCGGACACCTGCTGACCGAGCTGGCTCTTCTCGTCGTTCAGCCCGGACAACAGCGTGCCCGACAACGTCGTCGAGCCGAGCACGACGCCCACGGCAAGCGCCAGGAACACCGCGCCGATCGAAACTACGTGGTAGCGCAACGAAATCACGTGAACAGCCCCTTGACCCACGAAACGATGCTGTGCCAGGTGTTTACTGCCCAGTCCACATAGGCCGAACCCACGTCGGACACCGCGAGTGCCGCGGCCACGGCGACCAACGCGGCGAGCACCAGCAGCACGACGGCCATCACCGACACGCGGCTGCGGTGCAGGGCCGCGACGGCCTTGCCGTCGAGCAGCTTGCCGCCCAGCTTCAACCGCGTCAGGAACGTCGACGGGTTCGACCCGGACCGGCCGCGGTCGAGGAACTCCCGCAGCGTCGCCTGGAACCCGACCGTCACCACGAGGCTCGCACCGTGCACGTCGGCCAGCAGCAGCGCGAGGTCTTCGGCATTGCCCGAAGCCGGGAACGTCACCGCGCCGATGCCGAGGTCCTGGATGCGTTCTAAACCAGGAGCGTGCCCGTCGCTGCGCGCGGGCACGACTACTTCGGCGGCCTTGCGCAGCGTCTCGGTGCCGATGTGGTCCGGGTCGCCGACGATGACGTGCGGCTTGTACCCCATCTGGAAGAGCGTGTCCGCCGCACCCTCCACGCCGATGAGCACCGGGCGGTGTTCGGCGATGTACTTCTTGAGCTGCTTGAGGTCCTCGGCGTGCCCGTGCCCGGGCGCGACCACCAGCACCTGCCGGTCCTTGAGCGGCACGACGATCTCGGGCACGCCGATGCCGTCGAGGATCAGCGTCCGCTCGTGCCGCAGGAACTCGATCGTGTTGGCGGAGAACGCCTCCAGCTGCGCGGACATCCCGGCCTTCGCCTCGATCATCGCGTCGGCGATGGTCTCCGGGGTCTGCTCGATGCCGCGCGCGACCTCGCGCTCGCCGACGAACACACCGCCTTCGTGCAGGCGCAGCCGGCAGCCTTCCTTGATCGCGCGCAACGCCTCGGCGCCGACGCCGTCGATCAGCGGGATGCCCGCGCCGATCAAGATCTCCGGGCCCAGGTTGGGAAAACGGCCCGAGATCGACGGCGACGCGTTCACCACGCCGGCAACCTCGGCCTCCACCAGGGCATCGGCGGTCGGCCGGTCGAGATCGAGCTGGTCGAGCACCACGATGTCACCGTGGCTGACCCGGCGCAGTAAATCGCCGGTGCGACGATCCGCCCTGGCCACGCCGACCACGCCGGGCAGCGGCTGATGCGTGCGATTGAGCAGGCCAGAGAGCTTCATGCAACCGATAGTGAACTACGGTGCACCGATCAGTGAGGCAACACGCCGTCCGCCATCAGCGCTTTCGCCCTTTCGAGGCTCCCTTCTTGTCGGCCGCCGCTACAGCGAGCAACTCCTCCGCGTGAGCGCGCCCGGTCTCGGTCGAGTCCATCCCGGCCAGCATGCGGGCCAGTTCGACCACTCTGGACTGATCGTCGAGGTTGCGCACACCGCTGCGCGTCACCCCGCCCTCGGCGCTCTTGTCCACCACCAGGTGCCGGTCGGCGAACGCGGCGACTTGCGGCAGGTGCGTCACCACGACCACCTGGTGGCTGCGGGCGAGCCGGGCGAGCCGCCGCCCGATCTCGATCGCCGCGCGCCCGCCGACGCCGGCGTCCACTTCGTCGAACACCATGGTGGGCACGGGATCCGTGTGCGCGAGCACCACCTCGATGGCCAGCATCACCCGGGAGAGCTCACCACCCGAGGCCGCCTTGTGCACCGGCAACGCCTGCGCGCCGCCGTGCCCGCGCAGGCGCAGCTCCACCTCGTCGACACCGTCCGGTCCAGCGTGGACACGCAGCTTGCGGACCACGATGGCGTGCGGGTCGTTCGGCTCGGCGACCTTCTGCTCCACGGAGATCTCGATGGCCGACTGCGCCATCGCGAGCCCGGCCAGCTCCTCGGTGATCTCCTTGGCCAGCGCGGTGGCCGCCGCCGTGCGCTGCTCGGTCAGCATGGCCGCGTGCCCCGCCAGGACCTCGGCCAGCTCGTCACGGCGCCGGGCCAGCTCGGCCAAGGTTTCCTCGGAAGTGTCCAAACCGGAAAGACGCTCCCGCGCCTGCTCCGCCCACGCGAGCACACCGTCCACATCGGCCGCGTACTTGCGGGTCAGGTGCTTGAGCTCGGACTGGCGGGCCAGCACCTGCTCCAGCCGGGCCGGGTCGGCGTCCAGCTCCTCCAGGTACGAGGTCAACTCGCTCGACACGTCGGAGAGCAGCACCGACGCCTCGGCCAGCCGCGGTTCGAGGTCGCGCAGCTTCGGGTCCTCAGCCCCGAGCAGCCGGCGGGCCGCCTCGGCGAGCATGCCCAGCGCGCCGGGCGAGTCCGGGTCGCCGTCGGGTGCACCCGACACCGCGTACTGCACGCCGGCCGCGGCTTCCCGCAACTGATCGGCATCGGCCAGCCGGCGGGCCTCGTCGACCAGCTCGACGTCCTCGCCCGCTTGCGGGTTCGCCGCCTCGATCTCGGTGAGCCCGTGCCGCAGCAGGTCGGCCTCGCGGGCCAGTTCCCTGGACCGCTCGGTGCGTTCGGTCAGCTCCGCACTGACCTGTAACCACTCGTCGCGGGTCTTGCGGTACGCGGCCAGCGTGCGCGCGACCGAATCGCCCGCGTACCGGTCGAGCACGCCACGCTGCTCGGCCGGGCGCAACAACCGCAGCTGGTCGTTCTGCCCGTGCACGGCGAGCAGTTGCTCGGACAGCTCGTTCAGCACCCCGACCGGTACCGAACGCCCGCCCAGGTGCGCGCGGGAGCGGCCATCGGCGTTGACCGTCCGCAGCGCGATCAGGCTGCCGTCGTCGTCGGGTTCGGCGCCCGCCTCGCCCGCCACCTTCGCCGCGGTGCTGCCCGGTTCGGCGAGGAACCGGCCCTCGACCACGGCGCGCGCGGCACCCGCCCGCACCCGCGACGCCTCGGCTCTACCGCCGGACAGCAGGTGAAGACCGGTGACCACCATCGTCTTGCCCGCTCCGGTCTCACCCGTCACCACGGTGAAGCCCGGGTCCAGTTCCAACGTGGCCTCGTCGATCACACCAAGGCCCTGGATGCGCATCTCGGCCAGCACAAGGGCGACGATAGCGGCATTCGGTGCGTGACCGTCGGACCTGTCCACAAGGTGTGTCGCACATATGTTCACCTACGGTTTCGGAAGCAGAATCCGCAGGTCAGCAACGGTCCAGGGTTGTGGAAAACTCGGCCCGCGAACGGGAAAGCTGCCCTTACACGCGGTTGCGGTCGCGCCAACCCGAGGTCGGAAGGCCGAATTTGTGCACCAACCGATCGGTGAACGGCGTGGAATCCAGCCGCGCCAGCTTCATCGGCGGCCCGCCGACCACCTCGACCCTGCTGCCCGCCGGCAGCTCGAAGGTCCGCCGGCCGTCGCAGCACAGCACCGCGCGGTACCCGTCGGGGTCGACCTCGATCGCGACCGTGCACGACGGCGACACGACGAACGGACGCGCGAACATCGCGTGCGCGTTGCTCGGCACCACGAGCAAAGCCTGCACGTCAGGCCACATGACCGGCCCGCCCGCGGAGTACGCGTAGGCCGTCGAACCGGTAGGCGTCGCGCACAGCACGCCGTCGCAGCCGAACGCCGACACCGGGCGCCCGTCCACCTCGACCCGCACGTCGAGGATCCGCTCACGGATGGCTTTCTCCACGCTCGCCTCGTTGAGCGCCCACGTCGACGCCAGCACCTCGCGCTGGTGGGTCGCGGTGACCTGGACGGTCATCCGCTCCTCGACGGCGTAGGACTGGTCGACGACGGCGTGCACGGCCTCCTCGAGGCCGGCCGAATCGGTCTCGGTGAGGAACCCGACCCGGCCGAGATTAACGCCCAGCACCGGCACGCCCGCGGCCATCGCCGGCTCCGCGGCGCCCAGCAAGGTCCCGTCACCGCCGAGCACGAACACCAGCTCCGCGCCCTCGGCCGCGTCGGGTTCGCCGTTGAACTCGCGGACCTTGACGTCGGCCAGCTCGAACCAGGAGGCGACCCGCTCGGCCGTGCGCCGGTTCTCCGGCTGGGCGGTGTTGACGGCCAGCAGCACCTCACGAGTCACTGGGGTCCCTCCGTGACAGCGCGTTGGACCAGCTCGACGACGTGGTCACGATCCTGGGGGTTCCCCCGGCGCAGCCACGCGAAATATTCGACGTTGCCCGACGGCCCGGGCAGCGGGCTCGCCACGACACCGTGCGCGTGCAGCCCGAGCTCGGCCGCCTTGTCGAGCACCCCGAGCACCGCTTCGGCCCGCAGTTCGGGGCTGCGCACGACCCCGCCGGAACCGAGCCGCTCCTTGCCGACCTCGAACTGCGGCTTCACCATCGGCAGCAGATCGGCGTCCTCGGTCGTGCAGGACAGCAGGGCGGGCAGCACGAGGCCGAGCGAGATGAACGACAGGTCCGCGACGACCAATTGCACGGGCTCGCCGATCAGGTCGAGGCTGAGGTTGCGGACGTTGGTCTTGTCCAGCACGGTGACGCGGTCGTCGGTCTGCAGCCGCCAAACCAGCAGCCCGCGCCCCACATCCGCGGCGACGACCTGGCACGCTCCCTTGCGCAGCAACACATCGGTGAACCCACCGGTGCTCGCCCCCGCGTCCAGGCAACGCTTCCCGTCGACCTCGACCTCGAAGGCCTCAAGCGCACCAAGGAGTTTGTGCGCGCCGCGGGAAGCCCAATTCGGGTCGTCGGTGGTGCGCACGAGCACCGGCGCGTCCGCTTCGACGGCGGTGGCGGGTTTGGTCGCGACCGTGCCGCGAACGGTGACGGAGCCACCGGCGATCAGCTGGGCGGCGTGCTCGCGGGAGCGCGCCAAGCCGCGCCGGACCAGCTCGGCGTCCAGCCGGGCCCTGCGTGGCACTCGATCACACCTTGTCGATGCGGGACAACGCTTCGGTCAGCGCCGCGTGCGCGGTGTCGAAGCGCTCCACGTGCGCGGCGAGCGGCCGGTCGTCGAGGTCGCGAAGGCCCGCGACCGCGTTGTCGATGTCGGTGGTGAGCTCGGCAGCGTCGACGGGCTGCTCGGCGGCCGGTCTCGGCGGCGGGCCGGGCACCGGCGGGGTCGGGTACATGCGGTCCACGCTAGTCGATGTGCTAGTTGATGTGGTCGAGCCCGAGGTCGTGCAACGCCTTGGCGGCCTGGTCGTCCGCCGCACGCAGGTCGTCGGGCATGTGGTCGTGAGCCGCGCAGAGGGCGCGCAGCAGGGCGAGCGGATCCGGTTCACCCTCACCACGCCAGGCGATGTCGCCGTCGACGTCCCAGTCCCCGTTCTCGGTGATCTCGAGGTCGTCGTCGCTGGTCAGCGCACCCACGTCGGCGGCGACATAACGGGGTCGCTGGGTCGTGTTCAGCAGGTCGCGAGGCGTCGAGACGCCGGTGAGGACCAGCAACGCGTCGATGCCCGCGTTGCGGGCGCCCGCGATGTCGGTGTCGATCCGGTCGCCGACCGCCAGTGGTTTGGTCGTCCCCTCGGCCGCCGCCCGCATGAGCGGCGCCTCCGGCTTGCCCGCGACGATGGGTTCCTGGTTCGTGGCCGTGCGGACCGCCGCGACCATGGCGCCGTTGCCGACCAGCTGGCCGCGTTCGGTCGGCAGGGTGGCGTCCGCGTTGCAGGCGATCCAGAGCGCGCCGTTGCGGATGGCGAGGACGGCCTCGGAAAGCTCCCGCCACCCGGTGTCCTGAGAAAGTCCTTGCACGACACCGACAACGTCCGGGTGGAAGGCGCGCACGGGGTTCAGGCCGACGTTGCGGATCTCGTCCGCGAGCGCCTCCGTGCCGATGACGAGGACGTCACCACCGGTCTCGAGCCGCTCCTTCGCGACCGTCGCGGCCGCCTGAGCACTCGTGCTGACCTCACCGTCGTCAGCCGCGATGCCCATGTCCCGCAACTGATCGCCAACCGTGTGCGGAGCCCTGGAGGCGTTGTTCGTGACGAACCTGACGACCACATTCCGGTCGTGCGCGGCCTGAACGGCGGCCGCGGCCGTCGGAATGACCTCGCCACCGCGGTAGATCGTGCCGTCAAGGTCGAACAAGACGGCGTCGTAGTCGTCGAGCAGACTCACTGCACCTCGTCCTCGGAATCCTCGGACTCGCCGCCGCTCGCGCCACCAGCGCCCGAATCGGGTCCGCTCTTGGGAAGCTCCTCCGAGTCGGCAACAGTTTCGCTTCGGTCGGCAGGGCGAGCGCTGTCGCCGGCGCCGGTTGCCGGATCGTCAGCGATGTCCGCGCCGCTGTCTACGGTCGCCTCGGAGACGTGGGAGTCCTCGGACTCGCCGCCGTTCACGCCACCAGCACCCGAATCGGGTCCGCTCTTGGGAAGTTCGGCCGAGTCGGCAACAGTTTCGCTTCGGTCGGCAGGGCGGGCGCTGTCGCCGGCGTCGGTTGCCGGATCGTCAGCGAGGTCCGCGCCGCTGTCGGCGTCCGCGATGTCCTCTGAGATATCGGTGTCCTCGGAGACATCGGAGATGGCCAGCCGCGCGGCGAGCTCGTTCGGGTCGGTGCCGAGGGCGATGGCGCGGTCGGCGGCGTCGGTCTCCTCCTCGTCATCGGCTTCGGCGGCGGCGAGGAACCACCGGACGGCCTCGTCGGTGCGGCCGGCGGCTTCGAGGTTGTCGGCGTAGGCGTAGAAGAGGCGCGCGCTCCACGGATCCCGGCGGTTCGGGTCGAGGTCCGGGCCCTGCAACGCGACGACCGACGCCTCGATCTGGCCGAGGTCGCGCCGCGCTCCGGCGGCCACGATCCGCAGCTCGATGGCCACCTCGGGCGGCAGCTCGGAGCCGGCTTCCTTGGCCAGGTCGATGGCCCGCTCAGGACGACCGAGCGCACGCTCGGCATCGGCCATGACGGCCACGTGGGCCTGGCTGCCGGTCATCCGCCGCACCGCGCGCAACTCGGCGAGCGCTTCGGCCCACTCCCCCGCGTGGTAGGCGGCGAGCCCGGCGGCTTCGCGAACGATCGGCACGCGCGACGCGTTCTTGCGGGCGTAGCGGGCGTGCTCGAGTGCTAGCTCCGGGTTCTCGTCCACCAAAGTGCCGGCGGCGACCAGGTGCGCGCCAACCTTCTCGGCCAGCGACTTGGGCAAGCTCCGCAGCTCGGTCCGCGCCTCACGGTCGAGCGCGGTCCAGTCCGCACCCTCGGGAAGCATGGGCTCCGGAAGACGGTCACGATCACGATCGTCGAACCGGCCTCGGTCGCCACCGTCGCGCCGGTAGGAGTCCTGGCGCGAGCCACGGTCATCCCTCGGCCGGTTGCCGCCACGACCCGGCCCGCGATCCTCGTAGGAGCCGCGACGTCCTTCGTCGAATCGGCGCTTGTCGCCACGGTCCTCGAACCTGTTCCGGGAGTCGCCGGCCCGGCTCGCATAGGCACCGCGATCGTCGGACTGGACCGAGGCACTGTCGGCGCTACCACCGACCTCGCTCGAACCGTCGAAGTCGCTTTGAACTGCGCGGGGGCTGGCCGCTTCCTCGCTGCCACTGGCGCTGTCATCGGCCTGGTGCGCGTCGCTCTCGTCGGCTCGGCGCGCGTCGGCGTTGTCTACGCCGGGCTCGCGTGGCTCATACGTTTCAACGTTGTCCGCGGGCTCAGGCCGGTCGGCGCTCTCGTCGTCGCTGTCACCGCGTTGAGCTGTGTGAGTGCTACCCGCAGCCTCGTTGTCGCGGGCGTGGTCATCAGGCTGGCGGTCGTCGCCGCCGAGAACATCGCCCTCGTCGACTCCGCCGGCGACGGCGTTGTCCGCAGACTGTGCGCTCTCGGCGAAGGCTCGGGGGCTGTCGGCGGCGTACGTGCTGTCCACGGGCTCGACGGTGCGGTCGTCCGCCGCAGAATCGCGGGATGGACGGTCGTCGGAACGGCCGCCGAACTCGCGCTTGCCGACTGGACGGTTGCTGTACCGCTCACGGCTGAACTCGCCGCGGCGGTCGTCGGAGCGGTCCCGGCCGGCGGATCCGCGCTTGTCTCGGTCGTCGGATCGGCGGTAGCCGCCGCGGTCGTCGCCGCCGGAACGATAACCGCGGTTGTCGTCGCGATCCCGACCTGAGCGGTAGCCGCCGGACTTGCTGTCGTCACGGTCGCGGCCTGCGCCGGAGCGGTAGCCACCGGAACGGTTGTCGTCTCGACCGCCCGAACGGAAACCGCCCGATCGGTTGTCGTCGCGACCACCGGAGCGATAGCCGCCGGAACGCTGGGAATCGCGGGCGCCGCTGTTCGAGCGGGAGTCGCGGTCGCCACCGGAGCGATAACCGCCACGGTCGTTGCTGTCGGACCGGTAGCCCCGGTCGCGGTCGCCGCCCGAGCGGAAGCCGCCACGGTCATGGGAGCTGGAGCGAGAGCCGCGGTCGTCGCGGTCGCCACCGGAGCGGTAGCCACCACGGTCGCCGCCGCCGGAACGGAAGCCGCGGTCATCACGGTCCCCGCCAGAGCGGTAACCGCCGGACCGGTTGTCGCGATCCCCACTGGAGCGGTAGCCAGAGCTGGAGCGGTTGTCCCGGTCTCCGCCAGAGCGATAACCACTGCGGTCGCCGGAACCAGAGCGGTTGTCACGGTCCCCGCCCGACCGGTAGCCACCACGGTCACTGGAGCGGTTGTCGCGATCTCCGCCGGAGCGGTAACCGCCACGGTCACCGCTGTTGGAACGGAAGCCGCCGTCTCGGTCCCCGCCAGAGCGGTAACCGCCGCGATCGCCGGAGCCGCTGTTCGACCGGAACTTGTTGTCGCGGTCCCCACCCGACCGGTAGCCACCGCGGTCACCAGAGCTGGAGCGGTTGTCCCGATCGCCGCCAGAGCGGTAACCGCCACGGTCACCGCTGTTGGGACGGAAGCCGCTGTCGCGATCCCCACCGGAGCGGTAGCCGCCCCGGTCGCTGGAGCCGGAACGGTTGTCGCGGTTCCCGCCGGAGCGGAAACCACCGCGGTCGCCACCGGAACGGAAGCCGCCGTCGCGATCCCCGCCCGACCGATAACCGCCGCGATCACCGCTGCTCGGGCGGGAGTCGCGATTGCCCCCTGAGCGGTAGCCGCTGCGGTCGTCACCAGAGCGGTAGCTGCGGTTGTCGTCGCGGTCGCCGCTCGAGCGGGTTCCTCGATCGCTGGAGTCTCGGCGATCGTCACGATTCTTGTAGGGGCGGTAGCCGTCACGATCGGTACGGCCGGCGCCACCTGCGCCGCGGTTCGCGGCGTGGTCGTTGTGCCGGTCGCGGGTGGGTCGGTAGCCACCGCGGTCGGGCTTGCTCGCGTGGCTCGTGCCACGCGATGACTGGTCGCCGTACGTACGACGCGGACGATCTTCGGTGGCGTCGTCGCGTCGGGTGTAGCCCCGGTCGCGCCGGTCGCGGCCCTGATCGCCGCGCCGCTCTTGCTCCGCCACTTCGATGAACCTCCTGCGTCAACTGCCGCCGGGCGCGTGTCAGCTCACCTGACCCGCACGGACCCGTGCCGTCCAGTATGAGCGTCGCGCCTCGCGACTGGTGCACCGGGCGGTCTTCGTCGCGTCCGGTGCCGGAATGAACATGCCAAGAGGCCCTGGGAATCCGAATGTTTCGGATTCCCAGGGCCTCTGGAAATTAAGTCCGGCGGTGTCCTACTCTCCCACACCCTGGCGAGTGCAGTACCATCGGCGCTGGAGGGCTTAGCTTCCGGGTTCGGAATGGG
>NZ_SNXZ01000009.1 GCF_004362825.1 Labedaea rhizosphaerae | reverse complement strand
ACGAGTCCGCAGCGAGAAAGGCATCCGCTGGGGCGGGCAACACCTCACCCCAGCCGCCTAACCAACCCGGCGAACCTATCTGGACAGAGCACTAGGGACTTGAACCCCCCACGGTGTCCGAGGCCGGTCGTGCACACTATTCACCCGTTGACGAATGGGCTGATAAGGCTCCGGTGCTCGCAGTCCGAAGTCGTGGGCATAGTGCGCTGACACTGTGGACCACGACCAGCCATGGTGGCGACGAGGCTTTCGGCCAATCAGCCGAAGAAGCGGACCGGTTCCTGCAAGACCGCGGCGGCGTGGTCAAGGTCGGCGAGACGTGCAGCGAGGGTGGCGGTAGCGAGTCGTTCGGGCAACGCCTCGTTGAACTTCAGCCCGGCCAGTGCTTTTTCGTCGACGTCTGGCAGGCACAGGCGGTCGACGGCATCAGAGGTGCTGGCTTTCCACAGGTCCAGGGTGAGGTCGGCACGCAGACGGATACCGGTGTCGTCGAAGCGTTGTGTGGCATCCGTAATGTCCGACAGGGTGGCGGAGAGGGTGGCATTCGCCCGGTAGCCCGCCCAGGTCCACCACCGGACGTCCTCGCCGTCGCGCGTGATGACCGTTCCGGCGGAGTGAACGCCGGGCAGATGATCGTCGCGGATGTCGGAGAGAGCGCGGCGTGCCCGGTCGGTCAGGGCTACCAGCGGGTCGGCGCCGAGCACGACGTCGCGGGCGGCGCGGGTGAGCGCATAGCTGGCTCCGGAGATGCCGGGGACCATCCAGCGTGCCTTGCCACCTCGTTCGGCTGGCTCGACGAAGCAGCGGCGGCGAGTCCAGTCGATCCAGGTGACCTTCCAGCTTCGACCGGCCAGCAGGATCAGCCGAGGGCCGTCGACCTTCTCAGTGAGCAGCATAGGGTCGGCGCGGCCGATGTCTTCCCGCCCGTGCAGAACGCTGAACTCCGACGCGGCGGTGAACACGGCGGTCATGCCGCTGAAGTGACGGTGCCCAAAACGCTGTTCAGCCTCGGGACCGATGAACAGCAGACCGGTGTCGGCGTCGATGAAACCTCGCTCGACGAGGTGGCGCAGGATCGGTTGGGCGCTGTGGTCGAACGGCGCGAGGCCGTTCCATGCCTCGGACCAGAGCTGGTCGCCGATCCGGTGTTCCTGCAGGCACAGAGCAAGCAACTGCTGGGCGACGATGTGACGAGGCTCGGCCGGCGCGACGACGGGCTCGACGTACCCCGTGCCCCACAGGTGCAGCAGTCCCGCCGCCCACAGCAGTTCGTGCTGGTTCAGGGTGAGAAACAGCGCGTTGCGCATCGCGCCGGCGCGTCGTCCGGTGCGCCCCAGCCGCTGGAGGAACCCGGCCACCGTCGAGGGTGAGTTGATCTGGATCACGCGGTCGAGGTCGCCGACGTCGATGCCGAGCTCCAGGGTCGACGTCGAGACAATGACGCAGTCGCGGGATTCGGCGAACGCCTGCTCGGCCCTACGCCGCTCCGCCGCCGAGAGGGAGGCATGGGACAGGAATGTGGTGACGCCTCGTTCTCGAAGCTGCGCGCCGATCTCCTCGACCAACCTGCGGGAGTCGCAGAACACCAGCCGCTTCTCGCCGCGGTGCAAGGACGAGATTACGGTAGCGGCGTTGCCGACCGACCCGACGTAGTCGAGTTCGACGTCGCCCGGGGAGTGCGCGTGGGGTGAGGTGCCGGATGCCCGCACCATGTCGGAAGGGAGGTCCGGGGCGACGACGACGGCCCGACGGGTATCGCGGCCCGATCCTTGGAGCCAGGCTAGCAATTGCGTCGGGTTGCCGACAGTGGCGGACAGACCGAGCCGCTGGATGGGATGACCGGCGACACGGGTGAGCCTTTCCAGCACGGCCAACAAGTGCCATCCACGGTCATCCCCCGCGAAGGCGTGCACCTCGTCGACAACGACGACTCGCAAGTGGGCGAAAAACCGGCCGTGCTCCACTCTCAGGGTTATCAGCATTGCCTCGAGTGATTCAGGAGTGGTCAGCAATACGTCCGGCGGGTCGCGCAGGATCCGTTGCCGCTGCGCTGCTGTGGTGTCGCCGTGCCAGACAGCCGAGCGTCGTCCCAGCCAGCCGGTGTACTGGCTCAGGCGTGGTTCGAGGTTGTTGAGCAGGGCCTTCAGAGGACAGACGTAAATCACCGATGGGGCCGCCCACTGGCCGGATTCCATTGCGGACAGCAGCGGAAAGAAGGCGGCTTCGGTCTTGCCCCCGGCGGTGGGGGCGAGCAGGAGCGCGTCGGAGCCATCGAGGACAGGTGCTATGGCGTCGTGCTGAAGAGCTCGCAGAGACGGCCAGCCCAGCGTGTTCACCACGTGGTGAACGACCACTGGGTGGAGCCGGTCCAGTTCCGCCTGTGTCATGGCAGGTCGAGTTCGATGTCTGCCGCGCGGACGGGGCTATGGACCGCGGCGGCTGAGGCGTTTCGCTCGACCTCGGTGAGTTCGCCCGCTGTCACGGTCAGGGCGTAGTCGCGTCGCGGGTCGAAGTCGTCGAACTGGTCGACCCGGTCGAGGACGTCCGCGACGATCTTCTTGAGGAAGACCCGCGGTGCGATCCCCACTCGGCCGCCGAGCGACCCCGTCACGGCGTCGGCCAGGTCACCTATGTAGCCGTCGTCCACCCGCTGCCGGATCCGCGCACTCTGTGCGGTCCCGTCCGCGTACAGGTCTCGCACCTTGACGCCGAGCGCCACCAGCGATGCCCGGTTGAACCCAGGCAGCCGGACCTGTATCGCGCGTGGGCTGTCGAACTTGGCGTCGGTGCCGAAATCGGTGGCCAAGCGTTGCGCTAGCGGGGCAAGCCGGTGCACCCCTGACGGGCCGTCGAAGAATGCGGGGGTGCCGGTAATCAGCAGGTACATCCCGGGGAAACGCCCAGCATCCACCTCGTCGATCAGCTGTCGGAGGGCGTTGAACGCCTTGTCGCGCACGTCGCCTCGCACCCGCTGCAGCGTCTCGACCTCGTCGAGGACAAGCACCAGTCCTGGATGCCCCGCATCGCGCAGCACGGTGAGCAGGCCTTGGAGAAAGGCCATCGCCCCGAAGTGGTCCAGCTCGCCACGGATCCCGGCCGAGCGCTTCACTGATGCCGCCACCTGCGGCTGGCCGCCCATCCACGCCGCCAGCCCATCGGCGAGCGCGCCGTCCGACGCCGTGATCGCGGACCGGTAGCCCCGCAACCCCTGTGCGAACACTGGTGTCCGGGTACTGACGTGGGTCAGCCGCTGCTCCAGGAGGCGGTCCACGGCGGCTGCGATCGCGACATCGCCGGCGGACTCCAACGCGGGATCGGCGTCGAGGGCGTCGGACTCCAGGGTGAACAGCCACGAGTCGAGAATGGCGCGAAATGCGCTCGGCGGGATCGACGCGGTCCTCATCGATTCGGTGATGCGCCGATAAACGGTCTCCAGCCGGTGCAGCGGTGTCTGGGTCTCGGAGATCTGAACTTCGGCGGCGGCGAATCCGCGCCGCAGGGCTCTCTCGGCCAGGTGCCGGGTGAAGAACGTCTTGCCGGCGCCGTACTCGCCGCGCACCGCCTTGAAAACGGCCCCACCGGCCGTCACGGTGTCCAGCTCGTCGTCCAGGGCTGCAGCAAATCGGTCCAGGCCGACGGCGAGCAGATCCAGCCCGCTCTCCGGTACCGTTCCGCGCCGCAAGGCGCCGATGACTTCGCGGCGCCGCCGGGCGGACACGTCGACGGTCACGAGCGCACTCCGAACTGTTCCTCGAGCAGCGTACGGCTGAGGACAACGACACCGGTAGCGGCCTCGATGGCCAGTACGGCGTACCCCTCGACGTTGAGCAGCTGCTGCACCTGCGTCAGCGCCCCGCGGAGCCTGGTCTGCGGCACCCTGAGTGCCTGCGCCGCCAACGGCGGCAGCAGGCGCGTGCCGTGGGTGACCACGAGCGCGTCGACGAGATGGGCTACCTGGTCGTCGGTGACGATGAGCCTCCCGGCGACCTTGCGCTGGCCCTTGTAGACGCGGCTGGTGACAACGGCGCGGCCCAGCGATGCCGTGGCAGCGCGGGCCTCGACACGCTGAGCGGTTGCCGGTGCGGGCCCGACCGGTTCCAGATCGAACAGCGTCGATCCGTCGTCCCGAACCGTCAGCGCCATCGTCGGCGGCGTCGAGACGGCAACCGTGACCGGCGGCGGGGTGCTCACGAGCTGCGAGGTCAGCCACCAGGCAGGCATCTGGGGCGGTAGCAGCGCAAGCCCGGCAGGGTTGCTCGACTCATCGGGCACGAGCACCGCAACCGGCACGACGACCTCGGCCGCGCTCGCCCCACCGTGATAGCCGGCCTTGAGCGGGCCGTAGCGCAGCCGGTCGTCGACGGCGAGGACGGCGCGATGGCCCTCGGCCAGGACCCGGGGTCCGGCGACCTGCACCTCGCCCTCGTCGAGGGTGCCAGTGACGCTGCGGGACCGGGAGCTGGAGATCTGGGCATACGACTTCTGGGTGCCTTCACGCCGTTCCACGACGTGCCCGTGATCGGCGGTCATCACGACGGTCCGGCCGGCTGACGCGGCGCGGGCGAGCAAGGGCTCGAGGTGCTTGACGGCGTCGGCGGTCCACACCGTGCCGGCCGGGTCGCTACGGTCAAGGGCGTCGTCGATGGTGTTGAGGACTACGGTCACCAGCCGCAGGTCTGTGTCGTCGAGGGCATCTCCGACGTCGTGGCTGACTGACCAACCGGCAGCGGTGGTGTCCACGCACTTCTTGTGGAATAGCTTGGCGGTGATCTTCCCGCCCTGAGCGGTGAGTTCGGCGTAACCGCTCTGCTCCATGGTCTGCTGGCCTTGCGCCAGTCGCCCGCACAGCAGCGACGCACGACTGACCTCTGTAACAGAGGGCAGCACCGAAAGCGCGGCCGCCCGGTGTCTTCCGTCCGCTCCAGGCAATGCGGCCTCGAGCCAGCCGAGACGGGTAGTGGCGTCCGCGAGAAGCTCGGTGGCGGTGGCGGCGCTCATCCCATCCATAACGAGCAAGAGCACGGGCGCCTTCTTCGCCAGGGGGATGATCGCACCCGGCAGAAGGCGCTCCAGGTACCAGACGGTGCCTGCGTCGCTCGGAACGCCGTTGCCGGCAGCAGCGGGCGAGGCGGCGGCCAAGGCGGCTGCGAACATGCGTTCCTGCTGACGACGGCGTTCCCGCGCCGCCGCCACGACGGCCTGCAGTACCGGCGACAGCTGCGGGTCGTCGACCCCGGCGAAGGCGTCGTTGACGGCGGCGTCCGCCCAGGACGCCGACTCCAGGTACTGCCGGGCCATCGATGCGAGCAGGGCGGCACCCTGAGGTGCGCTGCCGGAAGTGTCCGGCTCGGCGAGCCAGCGTACGAGCCGCACGGCAGCCTCGAAGGGTGCTCGCGTCGGGGACTGCTCTGCGAGCCGATGCGAGCAGATGTCCCGCCATGCGGCCTCGACACCTTCGATGCCGGTATCGGTGCGATTGGGGCCGACCGCGCGTCGTACCGCGTCGGCGAGGACGGCGAACCGTGCCCGCAGCCCGCTGGCCAGGAGGTCGGAGTACCGGGCCAGTGAAGTCGCTTGCAACTGCGTGAGGAGGACGTCGGCGCGGTCGAGAGCTCGCCGTACGTCGGCGTCGGCGCGCCGGTCGTGGACAAGGTCGGTCAGCAGCACGCCCGTGGCCTGGCCGAAGGCCGTCAGCGCCGACCGGGTAGGGGCGCTGTCACCCCAACGCCCTTCGAGCCGCACGAGAACTAGTTGTGCCTGGTGGGCCATTTCCGCGTCGCTCAGGTCGTTGGTCGTGAGCAGGTGCAGCACGACGCCCAGCGGGACGATGTCGGCCAGCTCGCCGCTCGCCAACAACGTACGGATGGGGCCTGCTGCGGTCCCCGCTCGCTCGGCGATCCAGTCCAGGGTGCTGTCGGCCAGCAGGTCGCCTATGCTGCGGCGCAGCTCGCCCAGTGCGGCGATGCTTGGCGCTGCCAGCGACCAACGCAAGACGCCGAGGACGTCGGCGGTGTCGCCGTCGAACCCGAGATGGGTCGCCGCGACGGCGCTTAGCGCGTGGGTGCGGGTGAGTACCCCGGCGGGAGCCGCCGGCCACCCGGCGGCTGGTGTCGCGGCGACGATGGAGGCGGCCAGGTCCCGATCATGCGCCCTCGACGTCAGCGCCGGGTCGATGCCGGTCGCGGAGAACCGGTGCCGGACGGCCTCCCATGGGTCCGGGCTGCGCAGTCGCTGCCAGACGAAGTGGGCGAGGATCCCCGCGCCGAGGTCGTCGTCGTCCCGGTCAGTGACGACGACGAGCCAGTCGCCCTCCCGGTGCTCGGAGAGCACCTCCCGGACGGCGAGGGCCGACTCGGCCGGTCTCACCCGCACGGTCCGGCCGTCGTGGGGAACATCCATCGCGACTGTGCGGCCGGGTAGGCCTCGCAGCCCGATCACGCCCGTCTGGTACTTCATCGTGCGCGCCTCGTCCACGATCGCGAGCACCATCGAGGTGCTCACCGACGTCACGCTCGTGGCGACCGTCACGGCACCACCCGCCAGACCACCTCGACCGTGTCGCCTGGGTGGTCGTCGAGGAACTTCCCGAGATCGGCAAGAACCGCGCCGTTGTCCGCCGGTCCGGTACGGGTGGCGCCGCCTGACCGACGACCGGGCGCCGGGGGCGGGATCGGCGGTGGGCTAGAAGGTGTGGCATCAGCCAGCCAGGCGAAGATCCCGTCCTCGCAGGCCGACAAGGCTGTCGCCATGCCGTTGACCAATTCGTCCCGCTGCAGCGCATCGCGGACGGCGTTGACGACGGCGGCGGCCGCAGCCGCGCGCTTACCCTCGCCGTCCATCGCCGACTTCAGTGGATCGAGGCGCCGCCAGCGGAACCGGTTCAGCGCGTCGACCACCGCAGCTGCCGACAGCAGGGATTTCCCGGCGGCGGCCGGGGTTGCCTCGGCCAGGTCCGGTGATGCCACCGTCTGCACGAGCTTGACGCCGGTCAGGTGCGGCAGTCGCTGGACGAGCGAGGCGCTGGCCCGAGCGGTCCGCAGCCGGTCGCCGTCCTGGATCCCGAGGGCGCGATACGTCGACTCCAGCGCCGCCACTAGGTCCGGTGCAGCCTGGGCCAGCTCGCGAGCCTTCGCGGTGACCTGGCCGACGAAGTCGGCGACGGCGGGCGCGGTCAGGTACGCGGCTGCTGTGACACCCAGCATGGCACCGACGACGGTGCGGGCGTGCTGCCACTCGTCCGGCGACGGAAGCTCCTGCATGCGCAGCTCCATCGACGGCGCCAGCGAGCCTGGGTCCGGCGCGGCCTGCAGCGCACCGCCGTGCTGGAACCACGCCCGTTGCCGCAACGCCGCCCACGTGATGATCACCAGATCGGCGACCTCTTCACACAGCCCGTGGGCGGGGGTGACGTCGCGGATCCAGCGGCGCAGCTCAGCCACGGTGACCGGCCCATCGGCCGGCACGTCCTGCTCCTGAGCGCGGCGCCCGAGGGCACGCTCGATCTCCTGGCCCCAGGGCGTGAACCGGTCGTCACCGAGCAGGTAGTGCATCTCGGTTGCCTTGCCGACGCCGAGCGGGCCGGCGATCCGGCGAACGGTCGCTGCGTCGGCCTGCAACTCGACGCGCTTCTCACTGTCCATGATGGACCGAGCCACGTACCCCGCCACGACCTTGAGGTCGCGGACTTTGACCTCCATTTCCCCCGGCTCAAAGTGCGGGTGCGCAGGATAGACGGCCTCAAAGGCATGGCTCAACAGGTTCTCGAACGCCTGCCCGAGCGTGGCGCCCACCGGGTTGGCGGGCGCGAAGCGCCGTTCGAAGGAGAACAGCGTCCGCTCTTGCGAGGAGTCCTCCAGCAGGACACCCGGCCGCGGGGACGCGGCACCGTAGGCCTGCTGGACAGCATCCTCCAGGCTGCGCCGAAGCGTGTTGCGCTGCGATTCCAGGATCGAGCGCGCCAGCGCCCGGTCCGTCTCGTTCAGGTGATCGGCCGCCCCTTGCCAGCGCTCGATGTTCCCGTCGAGCAACCAGTTCAGGATGACCAGGCGGCGCAGCTCGCGGATCTTGTCGTCGGACAGGAACCGCGGCAGCCACACGATCGTGCGCTCCTGCACGCCGCGGGCCACCATCTCGTCAAGGCGCTGCAAGTCTTCGGCCACAGAGTGGCCAGGGTCGTCGAACGGGTGGTCGACGACGATCCGCCAGGTGTCCGGGGCGGCCTTGAAGTGGTCGTCGGACAGCCAGGTCCGGTCGCGGACGTTACCGAAGATGACGTCGATTCGCCGCCGCGAGCCGCGCCAGATGATGTCGTGCGGGTAGGCGCCCTGCAGGTCTTGCTTGTCCAGGGCGATGCCCAGGCTCTCGCTGACCAGGTCCTTGAGCAGTTCGCGGCGGCGGCCTTCGTTGTCCTCGCCGTTGGCCCGCTCGACGATGGACTCGTAGTCGACGTCGGAGAGCTGGACCCGGATCGTCGGGTTGCGGTCCTCGCCGTCGAGGTGGATCTCCGGAACGTCGCGAGCCCAGGTACGCACTTTGGACAGGACGACACTCGCCTCACCGCCCGGCAGCGGCGACACGATCGACCCGTGGTTCAGCGACGCCAGTCTCGATGCCGTCAGCGCCATCAGGGCAGGAACCTTCGGGGCGACCGCCGACAGTAGGAGGGTCTTGGCGAGCCGGTCGTCGGTACGGAACCCGGCCGGGATCTTCTCCGGTTCTTCACGCGTCGTCCGCTCGTCCAAGCTGTGAATGCTCAGCAGCAGAGGGCGCACCTTGTCGGTGTAGAGCTTGTTCGCCGAGCGGAACAAGGCAGCCGCTTCGGCGTCCAGGGCCTGGCCGCTGTCGCCTTGGACGACGAGATCGAAGGAGTCCCCTACGGGGATGATCTCGTCGGTCGTCAGGGTGCCGCGACGGTCGACGAGCATCCGCTGCATGACCTTCAGCGCGGTCCGCTCCCGCTGCATGACGCTGGCCAGGCTGCGCAGCGTGGACACCAGCGCTGGGGAGAACGGGTAAGTGAGTCGGAACGCCTGTTCGTCCGAGCCTCTATGCCGCTCGTCGGTGTTGATGCCGTCCAGGAGCACGTCCCAAACCGCGGGGCGGCGGTCGATCGCTCGGAACGCCGCCTCCAGCGTGGCGCGAGCCTGATCGTCCTTCGGCTGCAACAGCCGCCGGTGCGCGACGTAGGGCAGATTGTCATCACCGAGTGGAATGACCCCGAACCGGCCCTGCTGGTGGCGGAACGCGCGATCGAGCGCTTCCTGCTCCGCGCCGCTTGCTCCGGCATCGGCAAACCAGCGCCGAAGGTCGATCTGCCGGGCGACGAACGAGATCAGCGGGATAGACCGCCCGCCGATCGCCGACTCGACGAGCTTGGTGATCTTCTGTGATTCGCGGGCGAAGAACTCCCGATTCTGCACCGAGAACGCCAGCCACAGCACGAGCTCGTCAAGAAACAAGACCACCGCGTCGTAGTTGAGCCTCTTGGCATGGCTAGCGATCGCCGCAAGCCCGGTGTCGAGGTCGACGTACTCGGCCTGTTGCGCGTAGGACCCGAAGTAGGTCTCAACGAGAGCGGAGACGAGTTGAAGCCGAACGTCAGCGGTCCGGTTGGCCGCCAGAGCCTGCCGGTAGCGGTCCACGTCCCAGATACCGCCTTCGAGGACGGCCGACCAGGCATCCCCGTCACCATTGAGCCCGGCGAAGAATTGTTCATCGCCGAGCCGTTCTCGCAGCCGCTCCGCATCCTGCAGCAGCCCTTCCGATCGGTGGACCGCCGGCAGCCCGGCCTCCGGGTGCAGCGCCGCCACCTGGCGGACATACCCGTCGAACAGGGCCTGCTCAAGGCTCTTGGCGTCGAGCAGGTGGAACGCGAGCGGGAGGATCTTCCGTTCGCCCAGGGACGGATCATGCTTCGCGACGACGGGCTGCAGCTCCGGCTTGGCCCGTGCCACCGGCTCGTGACGCAGGAGTGCGTGCAGCACTGCCATGAAGTGCGACTTACCGGAACCGAACGACCCGGTCAGGAACGCGCCGCGACTTGTCCCGGAGTCGATGCCCTCCGCGACCAGGCCGAGCGCGGTGTCGAACGCCCCGGCGAGGGCGTCCGTGACCACGTACTCGTCGAGCGTGCGGCGGGCAGCCTCCTTACCGACGGAGTCGGTGAGGCGCAGGACGTAGTCGTTCGCGCCCCAGTGCTCGGGGATGTCGATGACGTCTCGGAGCAGGGTGCTCACGCCGTCTCCTCGTCGTGGAACGTTGTCATGGTCGAGCGCACGGGATCAGACCTTCGCCTTGCGGCCGCGGGTGGCGGGTTTCGGTGCCCAGGCCTTGAGCTGGTCGAGGGTCATGCCCACTTGGTGGGCTCGGCCGCGCAGCTCCTCATCGAGGTAGTCGGCAAGGTTGATCTGGTAGATGGGATCGGTCTGGTTGTGCCACTGGCGCACCCACGGTTGCAGCTCTGCCAGCCCAGCGACGAGCGGCACCAGCCGCTCGTCGGACCAGCCCTCGGACTCCCGCTCGGCGATGACGGCCGCGAGGGCAAGCGCCTGCTGGGCGTGGTCCCAGCCGGCCCAGCCGAGCAGTTGCGTGGAGTCGGTCTCACGGCTGGCCTCTGGGTAGAGGATGAACCGTTCCTTCGGGACGTCGAGTTTGCCGCGATGCTGCCACCACGACTGTCGGCGGAAGTCCGTCGATGTGTACTTGGGTGGTACCGGGATCGTGCCGACGTTCTCGCCACAGTCCTCGCGGCGCTGCAAGTCCCATGTAACCTCCCACGCCTCGCGCTTGCGCTGCCCGGACTCCTTGAGTCGGTAGGCGGACAGGAACGGCACGCCTTCGTCCGCCAGTAGGTCGGCGAGCTGCTGGGTCGCCGACCGGTCCTTACGCCCAGACCAAAGCTCGAGCACCGACAACAGATCAGCGTCCCTGCTGACGTCGTCGGCGAATTGCGCGACCGACCGACTGACCGGCCGTCCCTGTGCATCGAACCAGTACGCTCGGTCTTCGAGCCGGTCGAGGAGCCAACCGCGCAGCGCCTTGTCGACCCTCTTTTCCCACGGTTCGGTAGCCCACCGTCGTTTGTATTCTGGCCTTTCGAGCAGGTTGATGAACTTATTAGATTCGATTAGATCAAGACGCCGCTGCACGAGGTCACGGTAGGCCTGAGGCCAATGCGCGGGGATCTCGGTGATCTGTGTCGACCTGTGCCTCGCGAACCAGGCGGTCGTCTCCTCGCCTGCCACGACCTTGCGCGCGAGGGCGATCTCGAAAGCCCGCTCGCCCAGGCACATGCCCGGTAGCCCATCCTTCTCGTACGTTAGGTCCTCCTCGATCAGCCCGTACAGCCGATAGACGTCCCAGTCCAGTTCCTCCTGCTCGGCGATCATCCGCTCGCGGGCGTACTGGCCGTCGGCCCGTACTATCTCGAGGACCGCGCCAGTCGGCGCGGGTGCCTCCGCGGAAGTTATGGACTCGAAGTGTGCCGCAGCCTCACTAGCAGTCCCGTCCAGCGACCGTGCCCGCTCCATCGGCAGACTCGTTGGTAGTGGGAAGTCCGCCACCGTCGCACCGTTGAACTGATATCGGTCCATCCAGGCTTCGGACTGAATACCGCGGCCGATGCCACTACCCGACTTATTGTGGCAGTTCTGCTTCAACCAGAAGCAAGCCGTCGACGAGTTTAGCACGCCGAGGAGTGCAAGGTGGTCGTCTTCCGACGCGCCCTCCGGCAGCTTGACGACCGGAGCCGTCTGCTTGAATACCTTCCCGCCCCTATCTAGCACAAAATGATTATGCGTGGCCACTTCACCAAATGTTATCGAAAAATCTGTTTTCATCTTCGATGTATAACATTCGAGGTGATCATACCAGGGTCTCTTCCGCTCAAGAAGAGTTTGGCCAAAGATGACCCGGTTAGCCAGAATGCTCCGAAACGGCCACAGAATCACATGGACGAGCGGATGCCCTTCCGGGACCCATGACGGCAGAAATACATCGCGATAAGGCCACCAAATGTGCGCTAGCCCTCGCAGGCCGTAGTCGCGAACATTTTCACCGATCACCACCTGTCGAACATGCTCTTGCAGGTCTAGCCTGCGCGCACGGCTCCAAGAAGTGAACCAAGCATCATCCTCACCCACCACCGTCGTACGACCGATACTGTGGATTCCAAGACCCATCGGCTTACCGTTCAGCATTGATAGCAGGGCGGATGCACTACCGCCGGAGAGACTCCAGGGATGGGCGGCCAACGTCTTGCGCGACAAATTGGTGACGGACACGTAACTGTTGTCGAAGTCGTTGCAATCAATGTGCTCAACGATCGACGTCCAGACGAGCCCCTTCGCCGGATCGTCTGGCTGACCGGGCTCTCCGCGAACACCGAGGACCGCCTTGACCGTGTCACTGCTCGGCGCCTGGGAGCAGCCGACGAGGATCAACGTCGGAGTTCCGTGTCCCGGAATGAAGGCGCCCGAGGTGTCGACGACGAGGCGGAGGTCTTGCTTGCTCAGGAACTCCTCGATGAGCCGCGACCCGAACTCCCGTTTCATGAACGAGTTCGACGTGATCTGCCCCATCCATCCCGCGGGGTGGTCACCTGTCACAGGTTTAGCGAGCTGGAAGAATCGTTCCATGAACGGGACCGTCAGCGCGTACGTCCCCTTGCATGTCGCGTAGCGGCTTCGATAGGCGGCGTTGAGGTTCTTGTCTTTGACGGTGATGTACGGCGGGTTGCCGACGACGACGTCGTACCGCCCGGGCGCGAGGATCGTCCGCAGCGCCTCGAGATCTTCCGAAGCGTACGCGAATCCGCTCAGCGTGGTGTCGACGTCCTGCAGCCCGAGTTCCAGCTCACGCTGGGCTGAGCCGTGCAACAGCGAGTCACCTGCGGTGATGCGGAACTGGAACGCGGGTGCGCGCTCCAGGGAGGTCTCCCCGCAGGCCCGCATGGCTGCGACCATGAGGCGGAACCGGGCGGTCGCCACCGCAAACGGATTGAGGTCGACGCCGTGGATGGCGTCGATGGCTTTCTGTACTCTGGCCCGGGCCTCCAGCCCCGGAGCGTGCGAGACCCAGCGTTCGTTGAGTCGCGCGAAAGCGCCGAGCAGGAAGTGTCCCGACCCGCAGGTTGGATCAATGAGTCGGAAGCCCTCCAGCGGCCGCTCCTTGAGGGCTGGCTCCAGTGTTTGGTCGAGGATGAACTCCTCAACGAACTCCGGGGTCTGTAGCAATGCGAATGTCTTCTTCGCATAGTCCGACAAGTCCTGATAGAGGTCGCCGAGAAAGCGGGTCGACAGGTCTGGGTCGGTGAAGTCCCATATGAGCGACGTGTCATCTGCAGTTGTCCGCTCGCGCCAGAACGCGATGAGACGCTTAGCCGCTTGGCCGGAGGGCGACACTGTCCAGAGCGCGGAATGCGACTCGACGAGATCCGTGGTCGCCTTAGTCTCGCGCAGGTACTTGACCGCCTGTAGCAGCCACTCCCGGTCCGTGCTCTCGGGGTTGGCACGACCAAAGGCGAGTTCGGCGTCCAGGGCCTCCTGCCGACGGTCGGCCGGACCTGCGATCCACACCGGCTCGAGCAGTCGGTTGTCCTCGCAGAAGCGCACGAACACCGTGGTCAGCGCCCACGCCACGGCCGCCTGAGTGATCCGGTCATCGCGCCATTCCTGCCACGACATCGCGGTCCGCTCGCGATCCACCGCGGCGTGATGCTCGCGCCGCCATTTTTCGCGAACGCCCACGTCACGTACTACGGGATCCGGCGACTCGACGCGGTCACGGAGGTCGTTCTCCAGGTCGAGGACGACCTTCTTGAGCGTGGCGGTGAGACCAGGCGAGATAGCCACCCTCAGGACTCCTTTGGCGAGGTCTGCGCGGCAGCATCCATGGCGGCCACGCTGTCAATCCAGTCGATGTCGAGCGCTACGAACTGATTGGGTGCCGCGAGCGGCACGGGCCGCCCGTCGAGCATTGCTCCGCGGTTGCCGCCGAGTTGAGGCACGACGAGCCAGACCGCGCGGCGGCGGGACGCGGCGAGGTCGGTCCAGCGGGCCAGCAGCCCGACGTTGTCGTATCTGGCCAGTGGTGCGGCGTCCGTGAGCACGACGGGCGCGCCGACCTCACCGTCCGCGAGGGCCTGCTCGACGGCGTCCTCGACCTTCGGCCAGGCCCGGCGGACCAGCTCCTGCAACCCGCGCTGACCCCGGCTGGCCTCGCCCTCGGCGTCCGCGGTACGAACCAGCTCCCAGGGCAGCCCGACCGCTGCCGAGGCCGCCCTCAAGGTGTCGAGCAGTGCCCCGGTCAGGTCAACGACGGTCGCGCAATAGCGGTCCTGGGCGGCGGCGATGAACCGTGGCATCCGGTCCGCGCGGACCCCTAGCGCGAGGAATGAGCGGCTCGCCAGGGACTGTTCCAGCCGTGCCCCGAGCGCCCCGGTGCTGCCGACTGGCGATGTGGCCACGCCCAGCGCCGTCGGACGCCGTGACTCCAAGCCTGTCGTCCGGCCCCCGGCCTCGGTCGCCCGGTACACCCTCAGCCGGTCGTCGAACGTCAAGCCCAATCCGGCAGCGGCGACGAGGTCGTCGAGCGCCGGCCGCCGCGGCAGCTCCGGCGTGGCCGGGAACCGTACGCGCACCCGTTCGCGGATCTCCTCCGGGGCCAGCTGCTGGCCGCCGAAACCCGCGAACGTGAGCTCCAGTGCCGCGACCGGGGCCAAGTCGCGGTGGTGCAGCTCACCTGCGCCGGAAGCTGCCGCGTGCGCCGAGGTCGCCGCCGCAAGGGTGACCCGGCGCTGCGACTCGGTCAGCGCTGTGGGCAGGGCGACCCCACCGGGAACGGCGTCCGCCAGCTGAGCCCGAACCCGGCTGGCGGGGATCACGACGCGCTCCGGATCTCCGGCCGTCGCGACGATCTGGTCGGCCTCCGCCGCCAAGGACTCGGCGACGTCAAACAGGGCCTGATCCTCCGCCAGCAGGGTCACGACGCGGTCGCGGCGGCGCAGCCACACCGGCTCCCGCGACCCGTCTGCTCTGTTCATCGCCTTGCGGCGCTCCAGGGCGAAGCGCAGCAGCCCACGGGCCCGCCGTTCGTCGGGGTGAGCCTCGGTGGAGAGAGCTGCGAGCACCACCGCGGTCAACTCACCTACCGTCGCCACTGCGCCGAGCTCGGTCAGGCGCTCGCTGACGGCGTCCGCGAGCCGGTCGAGCAGGGTTCGGGCGTTGTCGTCCGCTGCCCAGAGCTCCTGCAGTTTGCCGAGCAGCTGAGACGCGCGGGCCGGGGTCACCGGATCATCAAGGTTGGCCGCTAGGTCGGCGTGTGTCGCGAAGGCGTCCAGCTGCCTACTGATGCCCAGGATCAGGCACACGATCCCGCCACGCGAGGGCGATCGCCGGTTGGCGACGGTACGCAAGAGCAGCTCGGCGGCGTCCGTAGGCGTGGGCACCTGCCGCGAGACCGGAACGGGTGCCACATAGTCGCCGAGGCGGGCCCGCCACTCCTTGATCCTCGCCGTGATCTGCAGCCGGGTTGCGTTCGCGACGCCCGGCAGGCGCGACAGGGGCACCGGGTCGACCGTGAGCAATTCTCCGACTGTCTGGAGCTTGTACGGCTCGAGGGCGGACAGGGCCCGGGCGGTCAGCCCTGAGTCCCGCAGCGGCGTCGTGAGCGACGCCTTCGCGGCGAGTTCTTCGTTCGTGGAGTCCGGCTCGGTCGTCGCATCGTGCGCGAAGATCGCCAGCCAGGCCGACCGCAACTCTTCGGCTGTGTGGTGGCGAGCCGCGGAGTCCCTGGCAAGCGCGGTACGGAAGAAGGAGGACAGCGCTCCGGCGAGGGCTGGGTCGAACAGATCCGGCTCGATGTACGCCTCGTCGGGACCGTAGCGGGGTCGGCTTGGCCGTCCCCGTAGACCGGCGCGTTGCCCGTCGCCATCTCGAATAGCACGACGCTCGCGGCATACCGCTCGGCCGCCGAGTCGTACCGGTCGCGAGTGCCGACCAGGAACGGGTCGAGGTACGGCGGCGTCCCGGCCTGGGTGGCGGATGCCGCGGCCCGGGTCAGCGAGAAGTCGAAGAGCACCAGATGCTTGGCGCGGTCGCCGCGGCCCTCCCGCACGCCGAGGTTCGACGGCTTGATGTCGCGGTGGTCGATGCCCGCCTTGTCGACGGCGACCAAGGCGTCGAGCAGGTCGGTGCCGAACCGCTCCAGCAGGTCGAGGGACAGCCGGGTACGGGTGCGCAGCACGTCGGTGAGGGTCTGCGACCCGGCGCTCTCCAGGAGCAGCGCCCGCCGTCCCCCGACGACGAGCGGGCGATCCTCCAACAGCTTGACCACCCGCGGCGAGTCCAGCCGAAGGAGGGCTTCGGCCTCGTCGTCCAGGCGGATAGCGGCGTCCGTGTCGAGGGCGACCTTCAGCACGCATTCGGCGTCCACGCCGTCGGCGAGCTGGTCGTGGACAAGCAGCCCGACGGCCGTCGACCCCTGCCCGAGGCGACGGATCAGCCGGAAGCGTCCGTCGAGGACCGTTCCCGGGACAGCGTCCAGTGGGTCGGCGTCGTCACCGTCCGTCGCTGCATCCTGCTCCGCGATGGCGAGCTGAACCAGAACAGCGGGAATGTCGGCGGTGCGCTGGCTCGGCGCTGGCTGGGTCGCCTTGAGGACCAGTGAGCGAAGCGTCGATGAAACCTGCGGCAGCTCGACCGCCAAGTCCAGGCCCTGCTGGTCGCGCAGACGCTGCTTGAGCGCGTTCCCACCGGCAGCGGGCGAGACGCCGGTCAATAGGTAGAAAGCCAGCGCGCCGAGCCCGAATACGTCCAGCCGGATCCGGTCGGCGTCCGGGCTCCACGCTCCCTCGGGGGCGACGAAGACCTCGGCCAGCCCCGTGTCGTCGTCCGGCTGTCCGACCCTGAAGAGGGTGGTGATTCCGCGCGCCGAGACCCGAGTGCCCGCACCGGGCTCGACCGATCCGGCGCCCTGCCAGTCCCCGACCCGCACCTTGACGTCATGCGCGGTCCCCGGCACCGGCCGCACCCACACCGCCAGCGGGGACAGGCCCCGATGTACAACCCGGTTGTTGTGCGCGTACTGCAGCGCTTCACCAATTTGCCGGATCATCGACAGCTGGGTCGCCAGCGGGACGCCGTTCTCTTGGCCGGCCAGCCACAGGTCCAGCCGCTGCCAGGCCGGGTCGTAGGGGTAGACCAGCCCGACCCCGAGCTCGGATTCCACGACATCCCGGGGACGCAGCAGGCCGTCGTGCTGGAGCCGGTTCATGATCCCGAACTCGTGCTTGGCGATCTGACTGGCCGCAGCCTTCTCCTGCTGGTTCGCCGTCGGCGGCAGCACCCGGAACCGAATCCGGGCCCGGTCAGTGGGGACGACCTTGTGCGAGGCCAGCCAGTCCTGCCAGTTTTCCCCCGAACCGATCGCCTGGTCCTCGATCACCCACGACCCGGCCTCGCGCTCGCGGCGCTGAACCAGGCCGATACGTTCCAGGAGCTTCACAAGGATCAGCTCCTGGTTCCTGCCGATCGCGCGCCGGCCGGCGGCCTCGAGGACCAGCTCGGAGATCCCCGGCAGGTTACTGGTGGATTCGAGCCCATCCAGGCCGTACAGGCCGATGGCGCTCGACTCGCGCAGTGCGCACCGGAGGTCCGGGTGATGGAGGAACACCGACTCCTGGACGAACGGGACCACGTCGCGTTCGTCGGGGATCCGGACGCGCTGTTCGCGGGCCCAGACCTGCAGCTCGTCACGCAGCTTGCTCGCGAAGTACTGAGCCTTGCGTCGAGCCAACCTCAGCGGCGAATCCTCCGGACGTCGCCCATCACGGGCCCAGCGCTGGTCGTCGCCGCGGAGGATTCCCGAGTAGTACTTCAGCTCGATCAGGTGCAGCCGGCCCCGCCCGAGCAGCAGCAAGTCGACCTCGTGCCAGCGACCATGGGAGTCCCGGAACTCGAAGTTCGACCAAGCACGGAACGGTGTCTCGTCGGGCATGACCTTGCGGACCAGGGCAAGGCCCTCACCCTCATGGGGGAACTGGGAGGGCGAAACCTCGACCCACCGGTCTTGCCCCACTTGCACCACCGCTGTCCTCCACTCCCGGCTGCTTTACTCGATCATATGGCTCCGCCTCGCCTTGGCGGCGGCAGCTCCAGCGCGCTGGTGTCGGCCCAGCTTGTCAACCGACAACGCGAGTACATCCATTGTGGTGGGCCAAGGATCCACAGCTCTGGTGGCCGTCACGGCGAGCGGAGCGTTGCGGTCCCAGCAAATGTGCGGATCAGCGGCTTACCGAGTTCGAGCCGCTCTGCAACGCGCCGAGAAGCGGGTGGCGGGCCGACCGAACAAGACGGTGCGGGTAGTCGCAATCTCTTGAAAGAAGCGCGGAAACGTTCGGAATCGGTCGGATCACCAGCGTTATCCGCAGAGTAATGTACAAGGAAAAGAGGTATGCGTGGCCAAGGCGAAAGATGTGATGCATGCTCGGACGTTCGTCACAGCATGACTTTTCACAGAAAGAAGCTAAACCGGTGACCATTTGGCAACCCTTTTGCAGGAACGACTTCGACGACTGTTGATCATCGACGATATATCTTGCCCGGGCAAGAGTGGGCCCTCAGCGCAGCTTGCAATGCTACCAGGAGACTAACAACCCTGCTTCCGCCTCTCGCCGGTTTGGAGGCGGCGTGGAAAGTCGACCGGAGAGACAGCCGGACACAGATTCGGCTGGACATACTTGTTGCGCGGGTTGGTTCGTTGTGGGTGTGTGCAAACGGAAGATGCAAGGTGGGCGTCCGGCTCGGCGAAGCTGTTAGATTCGGCTGTCAACAGATAGATCGAAAGGTGTTCAGCCGGGACAACGTCGAACGAACGGTCGCTGAGATGGTCGGTGATCAACCTCGACCGGCGATAGTGATCATGATTGGGTGCAGGTGATCTTGGCGTCGCGGTCGGACTGGATCAGGCCGTTTCACGGGTGTGGAGCCTGGCCAATTCCGTAAGCTGGTGCGGGAGGTGGCCCGGCGTGGTGGTGACTCGATCGCCGATGGTCGGCCGAGGCGGCGGTGGCGGCTGGACCTGCCCGACCGGGTGCTGCTGACTGGTTGGTGATCCGGGTCTGGGAGCGCGACGACCCGCAGGCCGCAGCCGACCATATTCATCCGCATGGTGGCCGAGCGCGGCAATCATTGCCGAGGGAAGCATGCGCGTATTCGTGTGGGTTATGAACCCCCATGTCCGCGACCAGCAAGTTCACTGAAGAAAGATCAAATAAGCAGGGAAAGCCGCTGGTCAGAGAGTCGATGATGTGTCCGAGGGGGGACTTGAACCCCCACGCCCTTAACCGGGCACTAGCACCTCAAGCTAGCGCGTCTGCCATTCCGCCACTCGGACTTACCGCTGCTGTCGCGGTGCGATCAGAGTACTCGACGGTCCGCGATCATCCCAACCGGGGGTCAGGGTGATAGGAAGTGCCAGTGACCGACGCGCATGACACCACGCTTGCCCAAGATGAGGCAGTGGCTCTGACCTCTGAACTCATCCAGATCGACACCAGCAACACCGGTGATCCGGCCACGACGGTCGGCGAGCGGGCGGCCGCCGAATACGTGGCTGCCAAGTTGGCTGAGGTGGGCTACGAGACCACCTACGTCGAGTCGGGTGGGGAGGGGCGGGGAAACGTCTTCGCCCGGTTGGCCGGGTCGGAGCCCGGGCGCGGTGCGTTGCTGATCCACGGGCACCTCGACGTCGTCCCCGCCGATCCCTCCGAGTGGTCGGTGCACCCGTTCTCCGGCGCCATCCAGGACGGCTACGTGTGGGGCCGCGGCGCGGTCGACATGAAGGACATGGTCGCGATGACCTTGGCCATCGCGCGGCGGTTCAAGCGGGACGGCGTGGTGCCCCGCCGCGACCTCGTGTTCGCCTTCGTGGCCGACGAGGAGGCCGGCGGGGCTTATGGCGCTCAGTGGCTGGTCAAGAACCGGCCGGAGCTCTTCGAGGGCGTGACCGAAGCGATCGGCGAGGTCGGCGGGTTCTCCATCACGCTCGGCGAGGACGTGCGCGCCTACACCATCGAGACCGCCGAGAAGGGCATCGCCTGGATGAAGCTGCGCGCCCGCGGCCGCGCCGGGCATGGCTCGATGGTCCACGACGACAACGCCGTCACGAAGCTGGCCGCGGCCGTCGCGCGGCTGGGCGCGCACAAGTTCCCGATCGTGCTCACCGACAGCGTGCGTGAATTCCTCGATGCGGTCGGGCGGCTGACGGGCCTCGAGTTCCCCGAGGACGACCTGGAGGGGTCGATCGCCAAGCTCGGGAGCATCGCCCGGATCGTCGGCGCCACCATCCGCGACACGGCCAACCCGACGATGCTCACGGCCGGCTACAAGGCCAACGTGATCCCGTCGGTGGCCGAGGCTGTCGTGGACTGCCGGGTGCTGCCGGGCCGCGAGGAGGCCTTCGAGCAGGAGCTCGACGAGATCCTCGGTCCCGACATCGAGCGCGAGTGGGTCACGCACCTTCCCTCGGTGGAGACGACGTTCGACGGTGAGCTGGTCGACTCCATGACCGAAGCCTTGCTCGCCGAGGACCCTGGCGCGACGACCCTGCCGTACATGCTCTCCGGCGGCACCGACTCGAAGGCGTTCCACACCCTCGGCATCCGCTGCTTCGGCTTCTCACCACTGCGTCTGCCCGCCGACCTCGACTTCGGCGCGCTCTTCCACGGCGTCGACGAACGCGTCCCGGTGGACGCGCTGAAGTTCGGCGTGCGGGTGCTCGACCGGTTCCTGCGCACCTGCTGAACCGATCTCGACCGCCACGCGTAGTGAGCGGGTGACCGCTGCTCTGCCAAGTCGGGAGGATCCGATATGCCCGAGTTCGTGAACGGACTACCGCTGCATGCCCTGCTGGTGCACGTGGTGGTGGTGCTGGTGCCGCTCGCGGTGCTCGGGGCCATCGTCATCGCGGTGTGGCCTGCCGCCCGACGGCGGTTCGGGTGGCTGGTGCTCGGGTTCGCGGTGGTCGACGCGATCGTCGTGCCGCTGACGACGGAGAGCGGCGAGAACCTCGACCGCCGCGTCCCGTCCAATCCCCAGCTCGCCGAGCACGAGCGGCTGGGCGACATGATGATCTACTGGGTCGTGCCGCTGCTCGTGCTGATCGCCGCTCTGATGGCTCTCGAGGTCGTGCGCCGGCGCCAGCTCACCACGATCGACGCGGGTGGCCCGGGCACGCAGACGGCCGCGACGGGGCAGGTGGCGTCCTGGCTGATGCCCGTCTCGATCGTCGTGGCGGTGCTCACCGTGGCCGTCGCGGTCGGCACCGGCATCCACTGCTTCCGGGTCGGCGACGCCGGCGCCAAGTCGGTGTGGGGCTTCGTCCAGGATCAGCCGGCGCGCTGACCGAGATCCTTGTGGTAGAGCCGGAAATCGCACGTCGTGGCCAGTAGCGGTGCGAGTTCCGGCAGGTACTCGGCCGGCTCGCCGACGTGCGTGAGCCGGTAGCCCAGCCGCTCGTACCAGGCTGCGACGAACTCCTTGCTGGGGTGTTTCCACTCGCGCGGCACCAGCAACTCGAGCTGCATCCGCGCGCAGCCCTCGGCCAGGCTCGCCTGCTCGGCGAACCGGATCAGCTCGCGCCCGACGCCCGCACCCCGGCACCGGCGATCCGCGGCCAGCATGCCGAACTCGCCCAGGTCCTCGGCGAGGCGGTCGACGCGCACGCAGCCGACGACCTCGCCGTCCACTGTGGCCACCACGATCCGCCCGGCCGCGGTCATCTCGGCGAGCTCGGCGGCGCTCGTCCGATCCGCGCCGTCGCGCCAGAGACCGCGCTCGGCCTCGGCGTAGACCTCGTTGACCAGGGCGCTGAGCGAGTCCATCAGGGCTCGATCCCCAGCGGATTCCGGCGCCAGCCGGCGAACGACCACCTCGGACATGCCGCGATCCTACGAACACCACCCGGCTTGCGTGGCTGGGCACGAGCAGGCAACCATCGTCGGGTCCGGCCGATCGTGGACCTGGAGGAACGATTCGAGAGTTCGCAACCTCGCTCGCCCCGCTGTGGCAGGCCGCCCACGCCCGGTTGTCGTCCGGCCGTCCGGTCACCCGGGTCCGGGTCGGTCCGCTGACCGAGGACCAGCGGGTGGCCCTGGCCGACTTGCTCGGCATGGACCGGTTGCCACCGGCGACGGTGACGGTGCCGGTCGCCAAGCTCGATCAGGTCCTCGCCGAAACGGGCGACGGACTGCGCGACGTGGTCACCAGGCTGGTGGGCCCGATCGAGGACCGCGCCGGGCAGCGTGCGGCCGCGATCGCCGATCGCGCCGAGCTCTGGGCTTGGCTGGCCGGACACCCCGTCGTGGTCGGGCAGCCCGTGTTGGCCGACTGGGTCGGGTTCGTCCGCAAGCTGGGGCTGGTCGGCGGCTCCGTCGCGCGCACCAGATCGTTGCTCGAACAGGTGCTCACGGTTCTGGGGGAGCTGCCGGCCACCGGTGTTCCACTGCCGGTGCTCGCCGAACAGACGCTGCGGGATTCGCACGGTCTCGACGACGGCACCCGCTGCGCCACTCTGGTCCTGCGCGCGCTGGCCGCCATCTACGAGGTGCCGATGCCGGCCGACGTGGTCGAGCGGCGCCGACTGTGGGAGCGGGCCGGTGTCGCCGACGACGAGTTGTCCTCGGTGGTGCTGGTCGCGGGGCTGCGGCCGACGGGGCCTGGCCTAGTGAGCGACATGCTCCGGCTCTGCGCTGACGCCGGGCACGTGGCGGCGTTGACGCTCGCGCACGTACGTGCGGCGCAATGGTCCGGTGGTTGGCCGGAGACCGTCTGGGTGTTCGAGAACCCGAGCATCGTCGCGGTGGCGCTCGCCCGGTTCGGCACTCGGTGCCCACCGGTCGTGTGCACGTCCGGGTGGCCCAACAGTGCCGTGGTCCTGCTCCTCCAAGGGCTGTCCTCGGCGGGGTGCCGGCTTCGCTACCACGGCGACTTCGACGGTGAGGGGATCCGCATCGCGGCCAACGTCGCCGCCCGGACCGGGGCGACCCCGTGGCGCATGGGAGCATCCGACTACCTCGACGCCCTGGGCCCGCGCCCCGCAGGTCCGAGCGTGGGGCGGGTAACGGACGCGCCCTGGGACCCGGATCTCGCCGGTCACCTGCGCGAGCACGACGTGACGGTCAGCGAGGAGCGCGTGGCCGAGACCCTCATGGCGGAACTGGACAATTACCGGTCACCTGGGTGAGCCTCGTTCGCGACGCGGTTCGCACCGCGATGATGGAGCGAAAGAGGGGGAGGACGTGTGGAGCCCATCCGCGTGCCACCGGAGATGTTCCGGTTCACCAGCGGCGACCGCGCGGGCCTCTACATCGCCATCCTCCAGGCCTTCGGTGAGGCGAACGAACGCCTCGAGACCGCACTGGGCTTGGACGACGTGCGGGCCAGGCTCCGGTCGGTCGGCTGGCTCGACGCGATCGAGGATGACGACCTCGTCGCCGCCCTGAGCCAGTTGCGTGAGTGGAACCTGGTCGACGTCACCCAGAACCACGCGGAGAACTACCGCACCGCGAGCGAGTACGAACGTCGCAACCTTCAGTACTCCCTGACCAGACAGGGCGAAGCGGCGTTCGCCGGCGTCCTGCACGCGCTGTCCGTGCTGACCTCGGCCGGGGCGCTTCAGACCGCCGTGCTCGATGCGATCGCCGACCGGCTCGGCGACCTGGACGCCCTGCTCGGCGACGACGCCGGCACCGACCGCCGGATCTTCAGCGCCCTGATGGAGCTCGAGGGGCACCTCGACGCGCTGCGGACCAACACCACGCAGTTCAACGGCGAGTTGCAGCGGCTGCTGCGTGCCGACGGCGCCGAACTGTCGACGTTCCACGAGGTCAAAGCCGCCACCGTGGCCTACCTGCAGGAGTTCCTCACCAACCTGGACCAGCGCACGCGGTCGATCGAGACCCGGATCGGCCGGGTCGAGGCGCACGGGGTGGGCGTGCTGCACCACCGCGCGCTCATGGGCGCCGACCTGCCGAGGCTTGGCGGTGGTGATCCCGGCCCGGAGTGGCTCGCCCACCGCCATGCCCGTTGGGAGGGGCTGCGTGCGTGGTTCCTCCCCGCGGACGGCACCCGTCCGCGGGTCGAGCAGCTGCACCTGGTGGCCCGGCGCGCGATCATCACGTTGCTGCAGGTGCTCGATCGGATCACCGAGTCGCGCCGGCGAGCCAGCAGCGCGGTGGCGGACTTCCGCGAGCTCGCGCGGTGGTTCACGGTGCTACCGGCCCAGGACGACCTGCACCGGGTCTGGTCCACGGTGTTCGGACTGGCGCCGGCCCGCCACGCACACCTGAGCCACCCCGATCCGGAGCTGGTGAGCACGTCGGCGAGCTGGTCGGACGCGCCGGCGGTGGAGGTGTCGGCCCTGCTGCGGTCGTCGGGCCGGACGGAGCGGTTCAGCCGAACCGGCCGGGTTCGTGACGTGGGCTCGATCAAGGCCGCTCGCGCGGAACTCGCGCTCGCCGAGCGGGCCCAGCTCGAGGCGGCGTGGAGTCTGCTCGACACCCACGGGTCCGTCCGCCTCTCGGCGTTCGGACGGCTCGAGCACGGCACCTTCGAACGCCTCCTCGAACTGCTCGGGCGAGCGTTGGCCAGCAACCCGACGTCGTCCGGCACCCGTCGCGCGACCACCACCGACGGGAAGATCGAGATCATCCTGCGCCACCCGGCCGACGGGGCGATCGCCCAGCTGATCACGCCGCGCGGCCGGTTCAGCGGGCCCGACTACGAGATCGAGATCCGCGCGTCCGGGGTAGCTCAGTCGCGCGGGAAGCGGGCAGCGCCATGAGCAACCTGTCCAACCAGCTCGTGATCGCCGAACGGGACGAGGTCGCCCGGGGGATCAGGATCATGCTGGTCAGCCCGCTGCTGCACGAACGCGGCGCGCCGGAGCAGTTCGACCTGGTGCGCCGCCGGCGCGAACCGATCACGAAGTGGTTCGACTACTACTGCGGATGGGACCTGGCCGTCGAGCCGCGCCTCGGGTACGCACGGCTGGCCAAGGTCCGGCCGACGGCCGATGGGAGTCGCCCGCTGCGTCGCCGCCGGTCCGGGCAAGCTCCGTTCGATCGCCGTCGTTACGTCCTGCTGTGCATGGCCGCGGCCGAGTTGCTCAGCGTGCCGGTGACCACCATCGGGCTGCTCGCCGACCGGGTGGCACGCGCCACGGCGGCCGACCCGGTCGTGGCGGACTTCGTCACCGCGGTCCGCGGCGAGCGCATGGCATTCGTCGACGCCCTGCGCGTGCTGGAGCACCTCGGCACGATCGAAGTATTGGACGGTGCCACCGAGTCCTTTGTGGACGCTGTGGAGGCCAAGGTGCTCTACCGTGTCGACAACACCTTGCTCATGCGCTTGTTGTCGGCGCCCACCGGGGTGTCCCAGCTCGCCGTACCCGCCGAGGAGGTTCCCGCGCGGTTCGACGAATTGCTGTCGGCGGTGTCCCGCGAACGGCGCTACGGGGCCGCGCCCGAGCAATCCGGTCACCTTCCGCCGGTCTCCGAGGTCCAGCGAAACCTCTGGCTGCGCCATTCGATCTTCCGCAGGCTCGTCGACGATCCGGTCGTCTACCTCGACGACCTGACCGGGGACGAGCGGGCTTACCTGAACTCGCCGACCGGACGCCAGCTGCTGCGCCGGGCGGCGAGCGAGGGCGGCTTCCTCGTCGAGGAACGTGCCGAGGGCGTCATGTTCGTCGACCCGGACGCCATCGCCACGGATCACCGGTTCCCGGATGGCGCCGGCAACGCGAAGGTCGCGGCGCTGCTCTTGCTGGACCGCATCGATGCGGTGACGACGATCGAGCAACTGCGGGTGATCGCGGGGGAGTTGCTGGCCAAGTTCCCCCGCTGGGCCAAGGGGTACCGCGGTGACAACGGGATCCACACGCTCGTGACCGAGGCGTTGGACGTTCTGCGTGGGTTCGGCCTCGTCCGGGTCGCCGACGGTCTGGTGCACCCGCTGCCCGCCGCCGGGAGGTATGCCGTGGACGCCACGCGGACCAGTGATCCAGGGGAGGGCACTTCGTGACCGTGACCGACCTGCCGCGCCGGGCCGCGGAGCCCGCGCCCGCCCGAGCCGACCGCTGGATCCCGTCGCGGGCGGGCATCCTCAACGTCTGGCGGTACTACGACGAGGTTTTCGAATTCCACCAGGGCAGGCTCCTGCTGCGCGGGCCGAACGGAACCGGCAAGTCCAAGGCGCTGGAGTTGCTGCTGCCGTTCCTGTTCGACGCGAACCTGCGAGCGAACCGGCTGTCGACGTTCGGCACCGGCGAGCGCACGATGCACTGGAACCTCATGGGGGAAGGCGCCTCCGGCACCACCAGGGTCGGCTACGTGTGGTTGGAATTCCAGCGTCCCGGCGACCCTGACGGGTGGTTCTCCTGCGGTGCCCGCCTGCAGGCGAGCAACCACACGACCACCGCGCACGCCGACTACTTCACGACGACCTTGCGCATCGGCGAGCCCGACGGGCTGTCGCTGGTCACCGACGCGAGCACACCGCTGACCAGGAGCGCCCTGGAACAGGCGCTCGGCGAGCAGGGCACCCTGCACGCGAACGCGACCGACTACCGCGCCGCGGTGCGCACCACGCTCTTCCCCGGCTTGAGCGAGCAGCGCTACGACGCGTTGATCACTGCCCTGCTGCAGCTGCGCACCCCGAAGCTCTCGCAGCGGCTGGACCCGGCGCTGTTGTCCACATTGCTCTCCCGCGCCCTGCCTCCGTTGGGGCAGCAGGAGATCGCCGATCTGGCCGAGGGTTTCGAACGGCTCGACCGGCAGCGGGAGCGCCTGGCCAAGATGGACGAGGAAGTCGCGGCGGCGCGCGGTTTGGCGACCAGGCAACGCACCTACGCGCAGCGGGTGCTCCGGGCGGCGTCCGCCGCGCTGATCTCGGCGACCACCGAGCTGGACAACCTCACCAAGTCGGCACGCCGATCCGCCGACGACCTCGAGCGCGTCGAGCAGGAGAAGGCCGCCACCGAGACGCTCGTGGAAAACCTGGTCCACGAAGAAGAGGACACGAGGGCGCGCATCGACGGGCTCGTCGACAGCAAGGCCTACCAACAGGGCCGGGAACTCGACCAGCTCAGGCAGGACACGAAGAAGGAAGCCGAGCGCGCCGCCGTCCTGCGTGCCGACGCGACCGGCAAACGGGCGCGGGCCGCGGATGATGCCGATCAGGTACGGGCTGCGGAGGGCCACTTGGCCGCCCGGGAGCGGATCGTCGTCAACCGTGCCGAGGACACCCGCCAGGCGGCGTCCAGGGCCGGTCTCGTCAGCGTCCAGGGCGAGGTCCTCGCGACCCTGGACACCGAGCCCGAGAGGTCGCGCCCCTTGCTGCGCGCGGCCGTGCACGGCCGCCTCCAGCAGATCGCTCTGGTGCGACAGGCGCTGGCGGAGCACGACAGGGCGGTCGATCGCCGTCAGCAGGCCGAGACCGATCTCGACGACGCCCGCGACGAGCTGGCCGAGGCGGTACAGGACCGGGTCGCGGCGGCCGAGGCGTGCGAGCAGGCGCTGGACGAACTCACGTTTGCCTTGCGCGAGTGGGCAAGCGGGTGCCAGGAGTTGCGGTTCGCCGACCTCGACCTGTTCGCCGACCTCGTCGAGGACGAAACGGAGCTGATCGCGCACATCGAATCCGCCAGCGAGCGGGTACGAGGCGAACTCGTCCGCGATCGCACGGTCATCGCCACGCGACGCGCCACGGTGCTGGCCGAGCGCGAGCATCTCACCGCCGAGCTGACCAGGCTGGCCGACCGGCGCGAGCTGCCACCACAGGCGCCGCCGACGCGGACGACCGACCGGACCACCATGGCCGGGGCACCGTTGTGGCGGTTGATCCGCTTCCGCGACTCGGTGCCGGACGCCGCCCAGGCCACGATCGAAGCCGCCTTGCAGTCGGCAGGTCTGCTGGACGCCTGGGTCGGGGTGTCCGGGGAAGTGGTCGGCCACGACATCTTCGCCGAACCGGAGGCGCTGGCCGCGGCTCCTGGGCGGTCGTTGTCCGACGTCCTGGTGCCGGAGCCGGATACGGCCGTGACATCGGCCGTGGTCACCCGGCTGCTGTCGGCGATCGCGTTCGGCGAGCACCCACCGCACGGCCATCCCGGGGCCATCGGCGCCGATGGCGCCTGGCGCCTGGGAAACCTGCGGGGCAGCTGGCACAAGGCGCAGGCCGAACACATCGGCGCGCCGGCCCGGGAGCGGGCGAGGCAGCGGCGTATCGCCGAGCTGCGGCAAGCCGTCAGCGAACTCGACACCGTCCTGGGTGGACTGGACGAACGCGAAGCCCAACTTGAGGCACGCGAGGCCAGGCTGGCCGGCGATCGCGCCCGCCGGCCACCGCACGACCCGGTCAAGGCGGCCCAGGAGCGGCTTCTGCACGCCGAGTCTACTGTGGCCGTCGCGGACAACGCGGTGCGCAAACGCCTGGACACCTTGGCGCAGCGGGAGTCCAGCGCCAAGGCCGCACAGCGCGAGCTCACGATCGTCGCCGCCGAGCACGAGCTCCCCGCCGAGCGCTCGGCGCTGAGCGCGCTCGAACAAGCCGTCGGAACCTTCCGCGAGCAGGCCGAGCTCTGGCTCGATGGCCACCGCGAGCTGGTTGCCGCCCGGCAGACCGTCCGGGACGCCGGAGCGCGGGCGACGCGGTCGGACGCGGCCGCGACGCAGCGGGAGGAGGAAGCCGAGGAGGCCGAGGGCGCCCACCGCCGGCTCGCGGCGAAACTCGACGTGGTGGCCAGCGCAGTCGGCTTGGACTACCGCGAGGTGCTCGACCAACTGCGCGGACTGCGTGAGCGGTCGACAGCACTCGTCCGAGAGCTCAAGACGGCGCGTGACAAGGTCACCGGCCTCGCCGGACAGGCTGGTGTGCTCGCGGAACGGAGCAAGGCCGACGCGCGCGCCAGGGACCAGGCAACCAGCACCCGTGACGGTGCGGCACGGCGATTCCGGCACCTCGCGGCGACGACCCTTCTCGTGGACAGCGCGTGCGCCGACCTCGACCGGGTGACCGCCACCCTCACGGCGTCCGAGGGCGTACGCGCTGCCCTGGATGCGGCGCGGCTCATCGCCGCCGCCTGGCCGGCCGTGCCCCACGAACAGAACAACCTCGGCGACGCCGTGCACCGGCTTTCGGAGTCGGTGCACGAATGCCGGACGTCGCTGAGCGCGCGTGCCGACCTCGACCTGGAGACCGACGAGGACATCCAGATCTTCACCGCCGTGGTGGACGGCGTGCGGGTCGGCGCCGCCGAACTGCTCGCGATCCTCAAGCAGGACGCCGAACAAAGCAGGCACGACATCACCGACCGGGAACGCGAGCTGTTCGACAAGACCTTGACCGGCGACACCCGCCGCCACCTCGCGGCACGGATCAGGCAGGCCGGCGAACTGGTCGACGCGATGAACGCCCGGCTCGAACGGGTCCGCACCGCGTCGAAGGTGGCGGTGCGGCTGGTCTGGCAGGTCGCGCCGGACCTGCCCGCCGGCACCAAGGAGGCCAGAGAGCTCCTGCTGCGAGATCCCACCCGGCTCGACGACGCGGATCGCGAGTCCCTGCACCGGTTCTTCCGCGAACGGATCGAACAGGCCAAGGCGGACGACACCGCCGCAAGCTGGGAACAGCAGCTGGCGCAGGTGTTCGACTACACCACCTGGCACCAGTTCGTCGTCAAGGTCGATCGCGCGAACGGCACCGGCTGGCAACTGCTCACCAAGAAATTGCACGGTGCGTTGTCCGGCGGCGAAAAGGCCATCGCCTTGCACCTGCCCCTGTTCGCCGCCGTGGCGGCGCACTACCAAGCGGTGCCGACGGCGCCGCGGGTCATCCTGCTCGACGAGGTGTTCGTCGGCGTCGACACGAACAACCGCGGTCAGGTCTTCGCGCTGCTCTCCGCGCTGGACCTCGACCTCGTGCTGACGTCCGACCACGAGTGGTGCACCTATGCCGAACTCAGCGGCGTCGCGATCCACCAGTTGATCACCGGCGACGACGGCGACGACGCGGTCACCACGGCGCGATTTGTCTGGGATGGCACGGATCTCGTCCCTGATGCACAGTGATGATGATCATCTTCTCGAACCAGGCACCGGCTCTGATCAGGGCACGAGGTGGCCCGGCATCCGATGCATCGAGCTTTGCGCCGATCGGGGGACGACAGGATCCGCCCCGTGACTACCGTTTGGTCAGCATCGAGTGGTCGGCTGCGTTCGGTGCGTAGCTTGGGGAGCGGAAGGGTGTGCGTACGTGGTTGAGTCGTCGGCTGGCGGCGAGCTGTCCCGGACCGAGATCGCCGAGGCGGTCTCGCACGACTACTCGACGAGCAGAACGGGATCGGTTCCGCTGGACAAGCGGCGATCCCGGTACCACTTCGTGGCGTTGTGGATCACGCTGGCCGCGGGGTTCACCTACCTGTTCCTCGGGTTCCAGTACCACGACGCGGGCTACTCGTTGGGCAAGGCGCTCGGTGCCGGCGCGCTCGGCGGGCTCGCCTACGTCGTCTACGCCGTGCCCGCCGCGTACCTGGGCTCGTCGACCGGGCAGACGCACGCCTTGCTCGCCCGGTCGATCCTCGGCCGGATCGGCTCGGCGCTGGTGTCGGTGCTGCTGATCGGCGTCGCGGCGGGCTGGACGGCGTTCGCCTTCAACCTGCTGGCCACCCTCTACGACGGCCTTTTCAGCTGGGGCAACGTGGTCCCGATCAGCGTGCTGCTGGCGGTGCTGGGCATCGCCAACAACCTCTTCGGGTTCACCGGGATCGCCGCGTTCGCCCGGTTCGTGGTCGCGCCGGTCATGGTGGTGTGGATCCTGTTCCTGGTCATCAAGGGCTGGACGGAGATCCCGTCGACGGCCTCGAGCCTGCCCGACGAAGGCGCCTTGCCATTCCTCGCCGGCATCGGGGTGGCCATCGGGTCGGTGATGTGGGGCAACGAGCCCGACACCTGGCGCTACGGCAAGCCGCGGCTCGCGTGGCCGATCCCGCCGATGGTGCTCGCGGTGGCGGTCGGGCTGGTGCTCTTCGTCGCGGGCGGCTGGATGATGGCCGAGCTCTCCGGCGCCGGTCAGTACGACTTCGGCCCTGCTTTCCGTTACGTGGTCGGGTATTCGCTCTTCGGTGCGTTGTGGCTGGGCGCGGTCGTCGCCACCGTGCTGCAGGTCGCGATCAACGACGGCAACTACTACGAGATGGTCAACGCCGGGCAGAACCTCGTCGGCCACGCACGCGGGTGGCAGCGCTGGCACACCTGCCTGGTGGTGGCCGTGATCGCGGCGCTGTTCGCGTGGTGGTTCCCGCACCTGGAGAACGGGTTCTTCACCGTCACGGGCTGGTCGTCGATCGCGTTGCCGAGTGCCACCGTGGTCATGTGCGTGGACCGGTTCCTGTTGGCACGGTTGACGAAACTCGAGCGCCCGGTGGCCCCGATCCCGACGTGGCGGCAGGCGGCGACGGCCAACTGGGCGGGCATCGTGGCGGTGGTCGTGGCGGTGCTGTTCGGCGCGTGGGGCCAGGGTTTGCTGCCCGGCCAGGAGTCGGCGCCGTCCGCCGGGCTGGTCCCGGTCGAGGCGTGGCTGATCGCCGGGGTGATCTACGCTGGACTCGCCACCGCGATCGCACGGATACCGAACGCCACCAGGCTGCTGGGCTTCGCCCGGCCGCTGCGTGGCTTGGAAGGAGACGCCCCGTCATGACCCGCTCCGCCGCCGAACTCCTGGACACCATCCGGCGCGAACTGGCGCCCGGGGAGTCGGAGAACCGGCTCGTGCCGCTGGTCGCGGAAGGCAAGGCGGACAAGGCGGCCATCGGCGCGCTCGCCGCGGAGCAGCGCCGCATCATCGAGGCGGACTGGCGCAGTTTCCTGACCCTGGCCGCGCGCTCGACCGAGCCCGCGTCCCGCGAGTTCTTCAGCGGTCTGGCCGGGGGTGAGGGCCTGGCCAAGGCGAAGCTGACGCCGCTCGCCGCCGCGTGTGGTTTCGACGAGGCGGCGATCCGCGACTACAAGCCGCGCCCGGGCTGCCAGGCGTACCCCGCGTACGTTTCCTGGCTCGCGCTGCACAGCGACCCGGCCACCGCGGTGCTGACGCTGGTGGCGAACTTCGCGGCGTGGGGCGGCTACTGCGCCACCATCGCGCAGGGCCTGCGCGAGCACTACGGGTTCGACGACGAGGCGTGCGGCTTCTTCGACTTCTTCGCCACGCCGGTGCCCGAGCTCGAAGAGCAGGCCCTCGCCGCCGCGCAGGCCGGCATCGACGCGGGCATCGACCTGTCGCCGGCCATGGAGCAGGGCCGGTTGCTGCAGGCCTACGAGCTGATGTTCTGGAACACCCTCGCCGAGGGCTGAGCCCTACCGCGTTCCGGTCGGCGGGATGAACAGTCCCGCCGACTCGGACCCGTCGAGGCGGCTGAGCCGACCCACCCGGCCGCTCGCTTCCAAGGCCAGGAACAAGTCGACGACGTCAGGGTCGAACTGGCTTCCCCGGCCGCGGATCAGCTCCTGGCGGGCCTGCTCGGGCGTGCGCATCACGTGGTAGGGCCGGTCGGAGAGCATCGCGGCCCAGGCGTCGCAGACCGCGATCAGCCGCGCCTCGAGGCGGATGCACCGGCCGGAAAGTCCTTGCGGGTAACCGGATCCGTCGTAGCGCTCGTGGTGCTGGCGGATCGACTGGGCCACTTCCTCGAAGCCCGGCACGACCGCCGCGATCCGGTAGCCGTGGTCGGGGTGCTCGCGCATGACACGCCACTCTTCGGCGTCCAGCGCAGCGGGCTTGGCCAGGATCGACGCCGGGATGACGATCTTGCCGATGTCGTGCAGCCGGCCCGCGAGCGCGGCGCGGCGGATCGTGGCGAGGTCGGCGCCCAGCTCCGAGGCCATCACCATCGCCCAGAGGCTGATCGCCTTGCTGTGCTGGTAGTTCGACAACGCGGCGTCGACCTCGTCGGCGGTGCGGAACAGGAACTCGACCATCTCCGCGTCCTCGTCGCAGGAGTGCCGGTCGCCACGCGACGGCACGCCGACGACGACGCGGTCCCGGCCGGCCGACTTCGCCGCGTAGAGCGCGCGGTCGGCGACCGCGATCAGGCCGCCTTCCAGGTGCCCGTGGTCGGGGTAGCTGGCCACACCGATCGACACGGTGACCGCGAGCCAGCAGTCGCCGGCCACCGCGATCGGGCTGCTCGCCACCTGCTCGCGCAGGCGCTGCGCGATGGCGGGCAGGTCCTCGGGGCTGGCGCCGGGCAACAACAGGGCGAACTCCTCGCCGCCGTAGCGGGCGATGACATCGCCCGCCCGCGCCGCGGTGCGCAGCCGCGTGGCCACCTCGACCAGCGCCGCGTCGCCGGCCGGGTGGCCGTACTCGTCGTTGATCGACTTGAACCGGTCGATGTCGACGATGATCACCGCGAGCGGCGCGCCGGATCGGCGGGCCCGCTGGACTTCCAGTGTCAGCTGCGCCTCGAAGAACCGCCGGGTGTGCAGGCCGGTGAGCCCGTCGGTGATGGCCAGCCGGCGTTGGTCGGCGACCAGCGCGGCGAGCCGGGCGATCGCGAGGAGGAACAGGATCGCGCAGGCCGCGGCGATCACCGGCAGGTCCTGCGCGGGCTCGTTCGCGCCACGCACCAGCAGCGTCGCGGGTGCGACGAGCGCGGCCACGCACAACGCCATGATGCGGACCGGGCCCAGCCGTTGATCGGCGACCGGCGACGGATCACCCAGCCAGCGCATCGTCGGGTGCAACGCCGCCGCGCCCAGCGACAGGTTGCCGACGAGCCAGAGGGCGTCGAGCCAGTTGCCGGTCTGGTAGGTCCCGTCCAGCTGCTGTCCGACGTAGATGGTGTCGGCCGCGAAGATCGCCAGCAGGTTGCCGGACAGCAACATGAACGACGGCGGGCGCCGGCCCGTGCCGAGGATCAGGCGCAGCGCGACCGCGAGCATCGCGAGGTCCATCACGGGGTAGGCGACAGAGGTGACCTTCACCAGCATCGGCGAGTCCGCGCGGGCCTGCGGCGCGATGAGGTACAGCCACGAGAGCATCGCCGCCACCACGGCGAGCACGGCGGCGTCGATCAGGCCGGGGATGTCGCGGCCCGGCGTGCGGTGGCGGATCAGCAACACCAGGGCGCACACCACGAGCGGGTAGTGGGCCAGGTAGAGCGGGTCGGCGACGGAGGGGTAGTCGACGAGGTCGAGCAGGTAGTGCCGCAGGTAGAAGGTGCTGTCCGCCACCGCGTACACCAGCTGGCTCGCGCCGAGGAACGCCCAGGCCAGCCACGGCCTCGGGCGGTTGCGCAGGATTCCGACGAACACCGCGACCGCAGCGGACATGCTGGTCAGGCAGTACATGACCACCCGAACCACGACACCGGCGCCGTCGGGTGGGATCAGGTAGTAGCACACGATCGACAATGCGCCGATCGAAAGGTAACCCACCCAGGCCCGGCTGCTGCCCGGACCGCCCAACCCCATGAGATCCCTTCCCGGCAGATTTGTCCAAGCCCACAGGGATAATGCCGCACTGCTCGCAGCGACTACACAGCGGCACCATTGGTCCATTCGAGTTCATTGCAGGTCGAGCCGAATGACGGTTGGTAGTCGAGGGCGTTTGATCCGGGCGATTATTCCAGCGGCCATACCACACCAGCTGCGGCGACAAGGCGATTTTCGCCGGATGTCGAACTTTGTCAGCAGGCAGCCCGGCACCGTCCACATCGGAGCGTCGGCGCGATGGAGGGTGATCCACTATCGTGTAGGCAGATAGCTACAGTCGGTGGTCACATCGGGGGTGTGATGCGCACGGACGGGGACGCGCCACCCGAACGGGTAACGAGGCGCGCGGTGCTGCTCGGGGGCGCCGCCGTCCTGCTGAGCGGGTGCGGATCGTCGACCGCCCCGCCCGCTCGCCCGGTCGCCGGGACGAGCCAGGTCAGGCAGCCACCGCCGCCTCCGGCCGCGCCGGCCAAACCCGGGGTTCTCGACCAGAGGATGTTGGTGGGCTTCTGCGGGGCGCCGGGCAGCCCCGCGCTCGGTCGCATGACCGGGGACCTGCGGGCCGCGGGTGCCCGGTTGATGCGGCAGATCGGCGGCTTTCCCCGCCAGCACCACCCGTTCGGCCCGGTGGTCGAGCTGATCGCGACCACGGTGCAGGCCGCGCCGGGGGCCGACGGGCAGTACCGCACCCGGGCGAGCGCGGCCACGGTGCGGCGCTACCTCGATCAGGCGCGGCGGATGAAAGGCACATTGCTGCTCAACGTCCAGCCGGGCCGCGCCGCGTTCTTACCCGAGGTGCGGGCCTACGAGCGGTGGCTGCGCGAGCCGGACGTCGGCATCGCGCTGGATCCGGAGTGGGCGGTCGATGGCGACCAGGTGCCGGGACGGGAGTTCGGGCACACGACCGGCGCGGAGCTCGACCAGGTGGCGCGTTACCTGAGCGGGCTGGCCAAGCGGCACGACCTGCCGCCGCGGTTGATGATCTACCACCAGCTCGCGTCCAGGATCGTCCGCGGCGAGTCGGCGCTGCGCGCGCACGACGGCGTGTCGATGGTGAAAGTGGTGGACGGAATCGGCAGCCCGGCGGCGAAGAAGGCGACCTGGCGCCGGTTGATGAAGACCAAGCCGAAGCACGTGGCAGCCGGCTTCAAGCTGTTCTACGACGAGGACACCAGGCACGGCCAGCCATTGATGACCCCGGCGCAGGTCATGGCGTTGCGACCCACTCCGGCTTATGTCGTCTACGAATGATCGGAAATGATTCCTGGCTGATCGCAGTGGTCGTTTTCGGGCATCATTTGCTCAAGTAGAAGCACCGGCCCGGTCTCCGATGAGTGCCGGGCCATCATGCGCAGGTGCTGCCCGGTGTATGGGTCGAGTTCCATCGCGCCTGATGGCCGGGTTTGCGGCCGCGTACGCCGACGCCAGGTCGTCATACGTGTGACGGGACCACGGCACCGGGTCGGTCAGGCGGGGGAGCGGCGGCGCAAGGTGCGGTCGTAGTCCTGGAAGCGGGCCTTGGCGATCACGGCCCGATCCGGGGTCCGCAGGACGATGCCCTCGGCCGCACCTCCGGCGCCTTCGTCGAGGGCGCTACGGGTGCGGGGGAGGTGCTCACCGAGGAAGGCGCGCATGGCGGCCAGGTCCGACGGCAGGTCCGCGGCGTCCACGGTGAACAGTCGTGGGGTCAGGGTCAGGCCGTCTTCGGCGGGGCTCTTGGCCAGCTCTTCTTCGGACAGCCACGCCGGGCCGCCGTTCTCGCGCCAGGAGGAGATGCGTTCGGGCGGCAGGGCCAGGATCGACGTGTAGTCCGGGATCACGGCCACGTCGAAGAGGCGGTGACCGACCGCCCGGCTGCCCGTGTACTGCTTGCTCGCCGAGGTCACCTTGCCGCCGTAGACCTCGAGGTAGTGGACGCGGATCACGTCGTCCTCGAGCGGGGGCATGCTGTCGGCGAACGCGCGCAGGGCCGCCACGATGCCCTGCGCGGGATTGCCGAGGAGATCTCCCTTGGCGTACAGCAGTTCCTCGCGGCTGCCGAGCAGGTAGTCACCACCGGGCACGCGGATCACGCGGGAGTTGGTGCCGTCGACCTTCTCGGTACCGAGCACCGGACCCGTGAACGCCACATGTGTGTCGAGCAGCCCGCCGTTGGCGGGGTCGAGCGTGTGGAACGTCGGGATCGACGGGTACTTGGTCAGCGAGTTGAGCGCGCCGAGGTCGGCGGTGCGCAGGTCGAAGGGCATGGCGGTGATCGTGGCAGGCGGGTGCGCGGGGTGTCAGGCGAATTCAGGCATCCGGCAGCGGGCGACCCGCCAGGCCGGCGGGGCGCGGCGGGAGCACCGGGTTTACGTGATCACGCCCGGCAACACCCCGGCCCGGCGCTTGCGTCGCAGCCAGACCTTGCGGGTGCCGTCGGCGTACAACCGCACGTTCGACAGCTCCCACCCCGCGAACTCGGCGTGGATGGACAGCTGGGTGGCCGCTGTGCGCCGCGAAACCCCGGGCGGCAGGCGCAGCGGCCGGTACTCCCAATCCCCGTCGATCACCCCGTCGCTCATCGGACCTCCTGACGTAGGGACTTCTACAGTTCCACCACCTGCACGCCCGCGCCAACACCCGAGGCGACGATCACCCGTCCGTCCGCAGGGTCGACGGCCACGGCGTTGGGCTGGCGAACGGTCGCGAACCGGTACTTCTCGGTCGGCTCGCCACCGGCCACGTCGTACCCCACGACCTCGTTCTTGCTGGTCAACGTCACCCAGGCCAGGTCACGCTCCGGGTCGTAGGCGATCGCGTACGGGGCGCCGGGCACGGGGTAGTTCTGGCGCAGCAGCACCGGGTTCACCGTGAACGCGAGCAGGGCGCCCCCACGCGTGTCGGTGACCAGGACCCGCCCGTAACGGTCGACGACCGCGTGAGACGAGCCGAGCCCGGCGCGCAGGCCCGCGCCGATCATGCCCTTGTCCAGGTCCACGTCGAAGATCGCGGTCCGGCGGCGGTCGAGCAGGGCCACGCCGTTCGGCGTGACCAGCACTTGGTCCGCGCTGTAAAGCCCGCCGACCACCAGCTGCTGGATCTGCCCGCCCCGGATCACGCCCACGCCCTGGCGATCCCGCAACGCGACCAGCGTGGCGCCGCGGTACTCGGCCGTGCTCGCCGGCGCGCCCTTCACGTCGGTGACCTGGGCGGTGCCCTTGGGCAGCTGGATGGTGACCAGCCGGCCCGGATCGCCGACCACGGCGTGCAACACGCCGGGGGAGACCGAGTCGAGCTCGACGGCCGAGCCGTCCAGGGCGATCTTGGTGGGCTTGGCCGTGAGGTCGCGCAACGAGTACAGCAGCACGGCCTTGTCCGCGGCGACGGCCAGCGTGCCGGTGGACTGGTCGACGGCGGCGGCGGTCGCGTGCTCGGTCAACGGCAGCACGGTGCCCTTGAGCTTGGCGGTCTGCGCGGGCGCCACGGCCGGGGTGGCCGCCACGGCGGCCGTCCCGATCTGCATGTCGTCGCTCGGCTGGCTGCCGCACGCGGTCAACGCCAGGGCGCACACGACGCCAAGAACCACCAGAACCCGTGCCCGCACGCCTGCCGACCTCCGAACCGCACCTACGCCAACCCGCCGCGTCCAAGCATGCTCCATGCCACCGACAAGACGGCTGGCCGCCCCTCAGCCCAGCCGTTGCTCCGGATAACCGAGCTCGACGCGGCTCACGTCGTCGAGCGCGGCCCGGATCGCCGGCGGCAGCGTCAGACCCTCCGCGGCGAGCGAGCCGTTCAGCTGCACGGTGTCCCGCGCACCCACGACCGGCGCGACCACGCCGGGCCGGTCCCGCACCCACGCCAGCGCGACGGCCAGCGGCGACGTGCCGAGCCCGTCGGCGGCGGTGACCACGGCCTGCACGATCCGGGCGGCCCGGTCGGTGCGGTGGTGTTCGACGTACGGCGCATAACGGGCGGACGCGCCCCGCGAGTCGGCCGGCGTGCTCGTCCGGTACTTCCCGGTCAGCACGCCACGGCCGAGCGGCGCCCACGGCAGCAGCCCGATGCCGTGGTGGGCGGCGGCGGGCACGACCTCGCGCTCGATGCCGCGCTCGAGCAGCGAGTACTCCACCTGGTTGCTGACCAGCGACGGCCGCAGCCCGGCCGCGGTGGCCAGCTGCCAGCCCGAGTAGTTCGACACGCCCGCGTACCGCACCTTGCCCGACGCGAGCGCCGAGTCGAGCGCGCCGAGCGTCTCCTCGATCGGCACGTTCGGATCCCACGCGTGCAGCTGCCACAGGTCGATGTGGTCGACGCCGAGCCGCTCGAGGGAACCGTCCAGCGCGGTGAGCAACGCGCCACGGGACGCGCCGCCGCCGAACGGGCCCTCGTCACGGCGGGCGACCGCCTTGGTGGCGAGCACGATGCGGTGGCGTGGCACCACGTCGCCGATCAGCCCGCCGAGGATGCGCTCGGCCTCGCCGTCGGCGTAGACGTCGGCGACGTCGACCAGCGTGCCGCCCGCCTCGGTGAAGACGCGCAGTTGGCTGGCCGCCTCGTCGGCATCGGTGTCCCCGCCCCAGGTCATCGTGCCCAGCGCCATCCGGGACACCCGAAGCCCGGATCGGCCCAGGTGTCGTTGCTCCACGATCGCGAAGCCTAAGTGAGCGCGGCCCGGATCACTCGGCGGCACGCTCGGGACCGGTCACCCCAGGTCCGTGCCCGAATTGTGGATGCTGGAAGATCTCGGGCGATGCCGAACCGGTGCCGGCGGAAAGGCTGCGCGTGAGTACGACGATCAGTGTCCTGGATGCGGCCATCCTGGGGGTCGTGGAAGGGCTGACCGAGTTCCTGCCGGTCTCCTCGACAGGGCACCTCAAGATCGCCGAGGGTTTCCTGAAGATCCCGGTCGACGACCAGGCGGTCGTCGGCTTCAGCGCGGTGATCCAGGTCGGCGCCATCGCGGCGGTGCTCGTCTACTTCATCCGCGACATCCTGCGCATCCTCGGCGCGTGGGGGCGGGGCCTGGTCAACAAGGAGGCCCGCGCGCACCGGGACTACGCGTTCGCCTGGTGGATCATCCTCGCCACGATCCCCATCGTCATCGTCGGGCTCGTCGCGAAGCCGCTGATCCAGGGACCGCTCGCATCGCTGTGGGTGGTGGCCGCCTCGCTGATCGTCGGCAGCGTCGTGATGTGGTACGCCGAGCGCAAGGCCACCCAGTGGCGTGGCGAGCCGAACATCACCTTGGCCGACTCGATGATCGTGGGCGGCTCGCAGATCCTGGCGCTGCTCTTCCCCGGCTTCTCCCGCTCCGGTGCGACGTTGTCGGCGGCCCTCATGCTGGGGCTGAACCGCGTGGCGGCGACCAGGCTCTCGTTCTTCCTGTCCATCCCGGCGCTGACCGGGGCCGGGATCTACGAGCTCAAGGACGCGCTCGGGGCCGGGGTCGGCGCGGCGCCGCTGGTCGTGGGCACCGTGGTGTCGTTCATCGTGGCCTACGCGTCGGTGGCCTGGCTGTTGCGCTTCGTCGCCGGGCACACCATCAACGGCTTCGCGCTCTACCGCGTGGTCGTCGGTGTGGCGCTCTTCGGGCTGCTGGGCGCGGGCGTGTTGCACAGCTGATCTACGCTGGCCGTCGTGGCCACCGTGATCCTGCTGCGGCACGCGCGTTCGAGCGCCAACGGCTCCGGCATCCTCGCCGGGCGGTCCCCGCGCGTGAGTTTGGACGCCACGGGCACCAAACAGGCCCAGGAGCTGGTCGGCCGGCTGGCCCAGGTCCCGTTGGCCGCCGTGGTGACCTCGCCGTTGCTGCGCTGCCGCCAGACCCTCGCCCCGCTGCTCGCCGAGCGCGGCATCACCGCGCGGGCCGACTCCCGTTTGTCCGAAGTGGACTATGGCGAGTGGACCGGGCGCAAGCTGGCCAGCCTCGGCAAGGAGCCGCTGTGGCGGGTCGTGCAGGCGCACCCGTCGGCCGCGGTGTTCCCTGGCGGGGAAGGACTTGCCGCCGTGCAGGCGCGTGCGGTCGCCGCGGTGCGGGCGCACGACGCGGCGGTCACGGCCGCGCACGGCGACCACGCGGTGTGGCTGCTCTGCAGCCACGGTGACGTGATCAAGTCCATCCTCGCCGACGCGCTCGGCCAGCACCTGGACTCGTTCCAGCGGATCGTGGTCGACCCGTGTTCGGTCTCGGCGGTGCGCTACACCGACACCCGGCCGTTCGTCATGCGGGTCAACGACCACGGCTCGGACATGGCCGGTCTCGTGCCACCACCGCCGAAAGCCAAGGGGCGGAAGAAGAAGGTGTCCGGCGACGCGGTGATCGGCGGCTCGACCGGCCGGTGACCGGAACGGGCCACGCCCGGTCACGGCGTGGTTCGGCCCTTTAGCGTCGTTCGCATGATGCCGGACGACCAGTGGCCGATGCGCCCGTTGCCGATGCCGCCGATGCCGGTGCACGAGAGCGGGCGGCCGCGCCGGCCGGGCGCCCTGACCGCCGCGTCGGTGCTCGGCTTCGTGCACGCCGGCCTGTCCATCGTCGGTGGTCTGGTGCTGCTCTTCGCGTTCGCCGTGGTGGACGCCGAGGACCGCGCGAGCGACGCGGGGGCCGTCCTGGTCGCGGTGCTGTTCCAGTTCGCCGTCTGCGGATTCCTCATCCACGCCTCCGTGGTCCTGCTCCGAGGGCGTTCACGGCAGCTGTTCCAGGCCTGCACGGCGTGCATGATCGCGTTGAGCGTGTTCTATTTCTTCATCTACATCGAGCGGCTCAGCCAGGTGCCGGACGACGCCTTGTACGCCGGCGGCAAGGACGAGCTCTCGGGCAGCCTGGTCGTTCCGGTGGTGTTCGCCGCGCTCGCGATCGTCGCGCTGTGCCTGGCGGGTGGGCGGGAAAGCCGGTCGTTCTGCGAGAATTCGGCGTCCTGAGCACCCTTCGCGCGATACCGTCCTCCGATACCGTTCTTGGCGGTTTCTTGGGGGTGGGGGCATGACGGAGCTCGACGGCCCGGTCAGCTATCCGGTCTACCCGCCGGTAACGCCTGCACCTGGTCGCCCGGGGATCACGACGGCGGCCGTCGTGCTCGGGTTCGTGCAGGCCGGTCTGGCGATGCTGGGTGGTCTGGTCACGTTGTTCGGCGCCCTCGGGGCGAGCGCCGAGGAACGGGACGTCCGCTATGGCCCGGATCCCTTCCGTGCCGAGGTGGCCGCCCACCTCGGGCTGGCGACCGCCCTGGCCGTGGTCGTCATGCTCGGCAGCGGTTTGCTCATCGCCGGCGCGGTCACCTTGACCAGTGGTCGTGAGCGGGTGCTTTACCTCGCAGGCATGGGATTGCAGCTGGCGTTCTGCATCGCCTATTTCGCGTTGAGCGCCGTCGCGATCCACGACGCGAACGAGGTCCGCGCGCAAACCGCGGAGAGTCCTGGCTTCGGCTTCATGGTGGCGGCGGTGTGTTTCGCCGTGCTGCCGGTGCTCGGTCTGGTCTTCGCGTCGGTCGCGTCGACGACCAAGTTCTTGCAGGTGAAAGGCCTCGAATCGAATCGGCGGTAACGATTCGGGTGTTTGTAGCGCTTCATGCACAGCGTCGGTGGACAGTACGGGACACTGCGTTGCCGCCTCCGCAAACCAAGGAGTTCTTGATGACCAACCCCTACGGCCAGCCCGGCCAGGACCCACAGCAAGCGGGTGGGTACCAGCAGTCCGGGGGCTACCCGCAGTCCGGCGGGTTCCAGCAGCCCGGTACGCCGCCTGGCGGCTACCAGCAGCCGGGAACGCCGCCCGGCGGCTACGCACAGCCCGCGTACCCGTCCGCCCCGTCGTACCCGAGCTCGGGTCAGAACCCGAACCAGCTCCTCAACACCCGGCCCGGCTCGGCCACCGCGGCCGCGGTGCTCGGGTTCGTCCAGGCGGGCATCACGCTGATCACCACGATCCTGATGCTGATCGGCCTGGCCGGCGTGGGCTCCGGTGGCGAAGGCGGTGAGCTGGCGCTCGCTTGGATCGTGACGCTGGCCCAGGCCCTCGGCGCCGCACTGCTGATCTACGGCGGCGTGCAGCTGGTCAGCGGCACCGGCCGGACGATCTTCCTCGCCGGCGTCGGCGTCGAGCTGGCGATCTGCCTCTACTACCTGATCCGGATCCTGTCGCTGGACACCTCGGGCGAGCTGCCGGGTGCCTCCGAGCTCAAGTCGAGCGCGGCGATGATCCCGATCCTGTTCGCGGTGATGCCGGTCATCGCGCTCTGCCTGGCGCTCACCGGCAACGTCGCGACCTGGGCGCAGTCCAAGCGGGCTCGCTAGCCGGTCGCCAGCAGCTCGACCTGGGCGAGCGTGCTGGGACCGCCGGTGAACCGGAGGCGGTAGTACGCGTAGCGACCCGGCCGTTCCACCGCGAACGGCCGGGTCTGCCTGCGCCAGGGGAACGTCTGGCCGGTCCGCCGGTCGAGTTCGTGCCACGTCCGCAGGTCCGTCGACCCCTCGAGCACCCACGCCGACGGGTCCTCGCCGTCGCGCCGGCCGGACGTGAGGGTGTAGCACGACACGGTTTCCGGGCGGGCCAGCGCGAATCGGATCCACGGGTCGCGGGTGCGCAGCCGGGCTTCGGTCAGTGACGTGTCGTCGGTCAACGCGGCCGGCCTGCTCGCCTCGCTGTGCGTCACCGACGCCTCCGCCGTGACGTCGCGCGGTGGCATCGGCATGCCGGAGCTGAGGGACGGGGGAGCGGCGTCCGGGCCGGAACCCCAGTCGGACGGGTGCGGCCCCATCGCGAACTCCAGCGTGGCGCCCGCGGCGATGACCTCGTGCGACAGGTACGTACGGTCGTGCGGTTCGCCGTTGACCTTCAGGCCCTGCACGTAGACGTTGGTGGCGCTGTTCTCCGGCGCCAGCACGGTGAGTGTGTTGCCGGTACCCAGCCGAACCTCCGCGCGGCGGAAGAGCGGCGACCCGATCACGTAGTACGGGCTCCCCACCTGCAACGGGTAGAAGCCGAGCGCGCTGAACAAGTACCACGCCGACATCTCGCCGTTGTCCTCGTCGCCGGGGTAGCCCTGGCCGAAGTCGCTGCCGATGTACAGGCGGGCGAGCACTTCCCGCACCTTCGCCTGGGTCTTCCACGGCTGCCCGGTGAACGCGTACATGTACAGGATGTGGTGCGAGGGCTGGTTGCTGTGCGCGTACTGGCCCATCCGCAGGTCCCGCGCCTCGCGCATCTCGTGCACGGCGCCGGCGTAGGCACCCAGCGCCCGGCCGGTTTCCGGGATGGTGAACATCGCGTCCACTTTGGCCGCCAGGGCCTCGCGGCCGCCGTGCAACGCGGCGAGCCCGGCGCCGTCGTGCGGGACGTTGAACGCGGTGTTCCACGCGTCGGTCTCCACGTAGTCGTCGCCCCACGCCAACGGGTCGTGCTCCTCGGGCGTGCGCCGCCACTCGCCGCTCTCGCGCCTGCCTTGGAAGAAGCCGATCCGGGCGTCGAAGCTGTGCGCGTAGTGCAGTGCGCGACCGCGGAAGTAGACCTCGTTGTCCTTGTCGCCCAGCGCCTTCGCCATGTTCGCGATGCCGAAGTCGTTGATGCAGCCCTCGAGCGTCCACGACAGACCCTGGTGGGTGGTCGCGGGTGTGTACCCGAGGAAGATCGAGTGGTGCAGGCCCTTGCGGCCGACCCGGGTGTTGCGCCCGGGCACGGTGGCGTTGCGCAGGGCGGCCCGGTAGGCGGACTCGACGTCGAAGTCCTTGATGCCCTTGAGGAAGACGTCGGCGAAGGCGACGTCGGAGCTGGTGCCGGTCATCAGGTTGGCGTAGCCGGGGGAGGACCACCGCGACATCCAGCCGCCGTCGCGGAAGTGCTGGACGAACCCGTCGACCAGCTCACCGGCGCGGTCGGGCGCGAACAAGGCGTAGGCGGGCCAGGCCGTGCGGTAGGTGTCCCAGAAGCCGTTGTTGACGTAGATCTTCCCGGGCGTGACGCGTTTGCTGCCGAACGGGCTCATGTAGTGCGGGCCCTCTCCCGTGTCCTCGAAACCCGAGTTCGGGTACAGGCACAGCCGGTAGAGCGAGCCGTAGACGGTGGCCAGCTGGTCATCGGTGGCGGCCGTGACGTCGAACCGGCCGAGCAGTTCGTCCCACGCCGCGTGCGCCCGCTCGCTCACCGACTCGACCGTGTCGTCCTCGGCCAGCTCCAGCGCGAGGTTGCGCCGGGCCTGCGTCATGCTGATCAAGGAGGTGGCGATCCGCATCGTGACCACGGTATCGCCGCCGGGATCGGGCTCGAACCGCGCGTACGCGGGTTGCGCCCGCCACGGCACCCGGGGGATGGGCCCGCCGTCGACCGGCTCGCGGTCGAACGTGGCGTAGAAGAACATCCGGCCGGCGCCCGCGGAGTGGCCGCTACGCACGTCGGTGTAACCGGCGAGCACCTTGCCCAAGAGCCGGACCTTCCCGCGCCGGTCGAGGTTGCTGAAGATCAGCGCGGCGTTCGGGCCGGGCATGGTGAACCGCAGCAGGGCCGCGTGGTCGGTCGGCGCGATCTCCGCGACGACGCCGTTGGCGCAGCGCACCTTGTAGTAGTAGGGGCGGGCGATCTCGTCGGCGTGGCGGAACGGGTAGCCGCGTTCCTCGGGCATCGGGTCGGGGACGCCCGGGGCCAGCGACGGCATGACGTGGAAGGTGTGCCGGTCGCCCATCCACGGGCTCGGCGCGTGGCTCAGGCCGATGGCCTGCAGCTGGGGCCGGTGGTAGGCGTAGGGGAAACCGCCGTTGCGGGCGTCGGTGACCGGGATCCAGAAGTTGAAGCCGTTCGGCACGGCGGTCGCCGGGATGTTGTTGCCCCGGGAGTAGGCGCCGCTGGTATGGGTGCCGCGGTTGGTCAGCACGTGGTCGGCCGGGCTGGTGACCTCCGGGTGGACCACCGGTCCGATGTGGAGGTCGTCGAGCCAGCCGGTGAACCGGCCCGGGCCTTCGGGGTGGTCGTAGCGGAGCAGGATCCTGGTGATCGTGCGGCCGGCCAGGTGACCCAGGCGGCACGCCTTGCGGTTCCACTGGTCGGGGTAGAGCGTGTTCGACGCGCCCTGGGCCGCGGCCGTGAGCGCGAAGCCGTGCTGGTCGAGGGGCGCGTGGTCGCTCAGGTGCGCGCCGTCGTCGAACTCGAGGTCCAGCGCGACGTGGGTCGCGCGGTACCCGGCGGTCTCCCACCCGGGCAGTTCCGGGAAGACCACATAGGACAGTTCGGTGTCCGGCTCCACCGGGACCGACACGGCGAACAGCGCCAGCACCGCACTCGCGCGGCCCTCGGCGGTGTGCACGCCGGTGTACTGCAGCGCGTGCTCGCCGGTCCAGCCGGTGCCGGTGGTCGCGCAGTAGGCGCGTTCCGGGCCGGTGCCCAGGGCGGTGCGCAGCGTCGCGCCGTCGCCGGTGGACGCGGCCGTGGGCGGCAGCGGGTCTCCGGCCTCGAACGAGGTGAAGAAGGTCACGAACCGTTCATACCGGAGTTTTGTCGGTGCCGTGCGGCACCATGCTGGGCATGGCACCGATCACCCGCCGTGGGCTCAACCGGGCGCTGCTGCACCGCCAGGGCCTGCTGACGCCCTGGACCTGCTCGCCGGCCACCGCGATCGACCGGCTGATCGGGTTGCAGGCGCAGTCGCCCAGCGCACCGTACTTCGGGTTGTGGTCGCGGCTGGAATCGTTCGAGCCCGCGCAGCTGGCGCGGCTGCTGGAGACCCGCAAGGCCGTGCGCGCCACCATGATGCGCGGCACCCTGCACCTGTTCACCGCCGCCGACTACCTGCGGGTGCGGCCGGTGCTGCAGCCGATGCTCACCGGGTTCGTGCGCGGGCTGCGCTACGGCAAGGACATCGAGCGCCTCGACCAGGACAAGCTGCTCGACGCCGGTCGGCGCTTGCTGACCGAGCAGCCGCTGTCCGCGGCCGATCTCGGCGCGGCGCTCGCTTCGTACTTCCCGGGCACCGCGTCGGATTCGCTGGCCATGGCCGTGCGGATGATGGTGCCCGCCGTGCAGCCGACGCCGCGGGGTGTGTGGGGCCGCGGCGGCAAGGCCACGTTCACGACCGCGGCCGCGTGGCTGGGTACCGACCCGGGTGCGGCCGGCTCGCCGGACGAACTCGTGCGCCGGTACCTCAAGGCGTTCGGCCCGGCGACGGTGGCCGACGTGCAGAACTGGTCGGGGCTGCGCGGCCTGCGCGAGGTGGTCGACAGGATGCGCCCGTCCCTGCGTTCGCTGCGCGACGAGGACGGCCGCGAGCTGGTCGACGTGCCCAGGGGGCCGTTGCCCGACCCCGACACCCCGGCGCCGGTCCGGCTGATCGCCGAGTACGACAACCTCACCCTGTCCCACGCCGACCGCTCCCGGGTGATCGCCGACGAACACCGCGCGGCCACGGCCACGGCGAACGGCGTGATCCCGGGCATGGTGCTGGTGGACGGCATGGTGGCCGGGACGTGGAAGCTGACCAAGACCACGGTGACGTTGCGCGAGTTGAGCCCGTGGACGCCGGCGCAGCGCGCGGAGGTGGAGGCGCTGGCGCATCGCGCGCTCGAGTTCGCCGCGCCGGGCGAACACCACCACGTGGTTGGCTGAGGCCATGGGGGAGCAGCCGCTGGCGGGCGGCGTCGACAACGTGGGCGCGGTGTTGCGCATCGGTGACACGGTGCGCAAGCCGTCCGCGAGCCCGGCGGTGCGGGCGTTCCTGACCCACCTCGCCGACGCCGGTTTCGCCGGTGCGCCGCGGTGGCTGGGCGTGGACGACCGCGGCCGGGACGTCCTCGACTTCATCCCCGGCGACGTGGCGATCCCGCCCTATCCCGCCTGGGCGGCACGGGAAGAGCTGCTGGTGAGCGTGGCGCGGTTGCAGCGCTCGTTGCACGTGGCGTCGGCCGGGTTCCGGCTGCCCGCGGGACTGACGTGGCCGGAACACCGGAACCCGGCGGGCGAGTTGGTCTGCCACACGGACCTGTGCTTGGAGAACGTGGTGGTCCGCGAGGGTCGCGCGGTTGCCTTCGTGGACTTCGACATGGCGCACCCTGTCGACCCGCTCTTCGACATCGCGATCGCCGCCCGGCACTGGGTTCCGCTGCGCGACCCGGCCGACGGGCATTGGCCGGGCGTGGACCACGTGCGGCGCTTCGCCGTGTTCGCCGAGGCGCACGAGCTGCCGGGCGCGGAACGCGATCGCCTGGTGGGCATGCTGCTGCGGTTCCTCGACCAGGCCTTGGCGAACATGCGCGCCAAGGCCGAGTCGGGTCACCCCGGCTTCGCGGCGCTGTGGGCCGATGGCTACGAGGACATGAACCGGCGCTCCCACAAGTGGTTGCAGGAGCACCGGTCCGAGTTGGCTGGTTAAGGCCCTCGCCGTCAGGCGGCCGCGCTGACGCGTTCCGGTTCGGTCGCCTCATGCGGCTTGCGGACCATCGCGGCCACCACGACGGCGCCGAGCGCGGCGACGATCCCGGTCACGAGGTAGATCCGGCCGAGCGCGCCGGTGAACGCCACCTGCGGTCCGGCCGCCGCCAACGCCGTGAGCCGGTCGCTGAACAGCGTGCCCAGCGCGGCCACGCCGAGGGCGAACCCGAGCTGGCGGAACGTGTTGGCCGTGGCTCCGGCGACCCCGGCCTGCCGCGGCGTGGCCACTGCCAGCGGCGCCGACGCCAGCACCGGCATGGCGATGCCGACGCCCAACCCGGATACCAGCAGACCCGGCAGCAGCACCGGCCAGCTCGAGCTCGCACCGATCACCGACTGCAAGGTCACGCCGAGGCCGACCAACAGCAGGCCCACGGTCACCGGGAGCTGCGGGGCCACGCCGTGCAGGTGCCGGCCGACCAGACCGGAGGTCAGGAACGCGACCACGCTCAGCGGCATGCTGCCCGCCAGCCCCGCCGCGACCGGGCCGAGGTGCAGCACGTGCTGCAGCCACAGCGAGGTGAACACCAGGTGCGAGAACGCGGCTCCCTGCAACACCAGCCCACCGGCCATCAGCCCGGCGAACGAGCGGTTCCGCAGCAGCGCCAACGGCAGCATCGGGTCGGGTCGCCGGGCCTGGAGCACGCCGAACGCCGCCAGGGCGAGCACCGCCACCACGAGCAGGCCGAGCGTGACCTGGTCGGTCCAGCCGCCGCGGATCAGCGCCCACGTCAGCGCGGCGACGCCGACCGTGAAGGTGAGCCCGCCCGCCCAGTCGACCCGACCGCCGCGGTTGCCGTGCGACTCGGTGATCAGGCGCGTCACCATCGCGTAGCCGACGACCGCGATGGGCACGTTGACCAGGAAGATCCACCGCCACGACACCGACTCGGTGATCACGCCGCCCAGCAGCGGGCCCAGCGCGGCCGCGCCGCCGTTGACCGCGCCCCACACGCCGAACGCGACGCCGCGGTCGCGGCCGTGGAACGCGTGGGTGAGCAGGGCCGCCGACGTCGCGAACATCGCGGCGCCGCCGACGCCCTGCACCACTCGCCCGGCGATCAGCAGGCCGGTCGTCGGCGCGCAGCCGCAGGCCACGGACGCGAGGGTGAACAGAACCAGGCCGGACAGGTACAGCCGGCGCCGGCCGTGCAGGTCGGCCAATGAACCGGCGGTCAGCAGCAGGGCGGCCAGCGCGACCGCGTAGCCGTCGAGCACCCATTGGACGGTGCCCAGATCGGCGTGCAACGTGTCCGCGATCCGCGGCAGCGCCACGTTCACGATCGTCACGTCGATCAGCAGGATGAAGTTGCCGAGGCAGATCGCCACCAGCGGCCACCACTTGCGCATCGCACTCTCTCCGTTCTCGAATGTCGACGCAACGATCACCTTTGCCGGTCACTGACCCCAGTCGGCGACGAAAAGTCGGTGGATGTCGACATGAGCTACCGTTTCGCGGTGGATTCCGACTACGACGACCTCGACCGGCAGCTCGTGCACGCGCTGCACGTGGCCGCGCGGGCGCCGTTCAGCCGGATCGCCGAGGTGCTCGGCGTGTCCGACCAGACGGTGGCCCGCCGCTACACCCGGCTGCGCTCCACCGGCGCGCTGCGCGTGCTGGGCGCGCCCGACCCGCGGTCGCTGGGGGAGGTGGCGTGGTTCGTGCGGCTGCACTGCACGCCGGACGCCGCCGAACCGCTGGCCGCGGCGCTGGCCAAACGCCCGGACACCAGCTGGGTGCGGCTCACCTCCGGCGGCACCGAGCTGGTGTGCGTGACCCGCGCGCCGCTGCGTGCCGACGGCGGGGAGTTGCTGCTGCGCACGCTTCCGCGCACCGCGCGGGTGGTGACCATGTCGGCGCACTGCTTGCTGCACGTGTTCTTCGGCGGCCGGCGCAGCCCGATCGACAAGGTGCCCGCGCTGTCGCAGGAGCAGGTCGCCGCGCTCGCGGAACCCGAATCGCGGCCGGAGCCGGTCACGCTGACCGTCGGCGATCGTCGGCTGCTGGCCGAGCTGGCCAAGGACGCCCGGACCCCCGTCCCGGTGCTGGCCGAGGCGACCGGCTGGTCGGCGACGACCGTGCGCCGCCGGATGGCCGAGCTGCATGCGCGCGGCGCGTTCTTCTACGACGTCGAGTTCGACCGGGACATGTTCGCCATGAACGTCTCGGCGATGTTGTGGCTCTCGGTGCACCCGGCTGAGCTGGACCGCGCGGGCCGTGAGCTGGCCGAGCACCCGGAGGTGGCCTTCGCCGCGGCGACGACCGGGCCGACGAACCTCTACGCGAGCCTGGCCACCAGCGGGGTCGAGGAGCTCTACCGGTACCTCACCGAGCGGGTCTCGGTGCTGCCCGGCGTCACCGCCGTGGAGAGCGCGCCGGTGATGCGGTCGGTCAAGGGCTCCGGTCCGTTGCCGACCGGGTGAGCTGTCGGTTGCGCTAGCGTCGGGTCATGGGCGCCGAGCTGTACCCGCCCGCCGCGATCGGGAGGGCGTGGCTGGCCGCCGGATCCGATGAGGCCGCCTTTCCCCTGGACCTCCCGCCGGGTGCGGGACGGGACCTGCCGGACGAGATCGCCGCGCTGGTGGCCGTGCTCGCGCCCGCGGGTGCGGGTCGATGCCGTGCACCAGCAGCCGGACCTGCGCGTGTTGGCCGGGTCCTCGGCGGGCGTGGCCGCGCTGGCCAGCCAGAACGGCGACGGGGTACGGGTGCGGGCCGTGCAGCCGGAGAGCATCGCGTCCGCGGTCGTCGAGACGCTGCCGCCGGTCGCGCGGGGCACGCTCGCGTCGGTGGTCGTGCCGACCGACGAGCTCGGCCCCGCCGCCACCCTCGACCAGGAGCCCCTGCGTGGCGGCACGGTGTCCGCCGCCGTGCGCACGGCGGCCGGGACGCTGCACCGGTCGCCTGAGCTCGCGTGGTTCGACCTGGACTCCGGGCGTTACCTGCGCCGCACCCGCCGGGACCACGATGGTCGCGAGTGGACGGTCATCGGCCCGGCCGACGCGGCGACGCTGCGCCAGCACCTCGCCGCGCTGATCGGTGGGCTCACCGCGCACTGAGCGCGGCCGCCACGTCGGCGAGCCGCCGGCCCCACTGCTCGAGCACCGCGTCGGGATCGTCCGGATCCTTGACCAGCAACCTGATCCGGCTGCCGCCCGGAACGTCCTCTGTGGACCAGTTGATCTCACCCTCAACTGGACCTTGAGCCCGCAGGGCGTCGGTGACGGCTTCCCTCGGCCATGGGTAGACCCGGTCGAACACCACGTTCGTGCCCTCGAGCCAACCCCGGCCCAGGCTGAACCGCTCCACATAGGACTCGTGCCGGGGCGGGTACGGCGCCGCCTCGGTGACCGCGACGCCGTCGAGCACCTGGTCGAGCGCGTCGAAGCAGCCGTCCCAGCCGGCCGCGAAGCTCGCCGCGCGGGGCCGGTCGTCGAAGACGTGGGTGAACACCAGGACGGTGGCGTCCGGGCCGTCGGCGCGCAGCTCCCAGCGCAGCGAGTCCTCACCCCAGTCGAAGCCGAACACCGTCGGCGGGTCGAACTCCGTGATCGTCCCGTTCGTCTCCGCCGGCTGCCCGGGGAAGGTGAACGTCATCCGGGCGCCCACCGCGAGCTCGGTCTCGACGCGCGCGGGGAACCAGCCGGAGAGCTCCGACGGGTCGGTGATGGCGCGCCACACCTTGCGCACGGGGTGCGGGTAGCGGCGTTCGATGCGCAGCCGGTGGCGGGCGCCGTCCGGCGTGAGGCTGTGGGTCATCGGTCGTCCAGCTCCTCCATCTGGTCCAGGTGGTGACCGAGCAGGTCGTGCGCGTCCGACCAGAGCTGCCGGTAGGGGGCGAGCCAGGCGTCCAGCTCGGCCAGTGGTGCCGGGTCCAGCTCGTACACCCGCCGCTGCGCCTGCTTGCGCACGCGGACGAGCCCGGCGTCGCGCAGCACGCGGAGGTGCTTGGACGTGCCGGGCTGGCTGAACCCGAGCCGCTCGGTCAGCTCGCCGACCGGGCGCGGCCGCTCTCGCAACAGGTCGAGGATGCGGCGGCGCGCCGGTTCGGCGAGCACGTCGAATACGGTGGACACACCTCGAACATACCGACTGAGGTATATAACCGCAAGGGTATGTTCAGCAGGTCGACAGGAACCGGTCCAGGACGTTGGTGCCGAACGCCAGAGCCGCGACCGGAACCCGCTCGTCGATGCCGTGCGCCGCCGAGCGGTAGTCGAACTCCGGCGGGATCCACAGCGGGTTGAACCCGTAGCAGGCCATGCCGAGCCGGCTGAACGCCTTGGCGTCGGTGCCCCCGCCGAGGCAGTACGGCACGACGACGGCCTCGGGGTCCTCGGCGACCAGCGCGCCGGCCATCGCGTCGAACCACTCGGTGTCCAGGGGAGCCTGCACAGCGGGCTGGTTCGCGACGAACGTGCGGTTGATCGACGGGCCGAGCAGCCGGTCCAGCTCGTCGAGCAACTGGGCCTCGGTGCCCGGCAGCACCCGGATGTCAACCTGAGCTCGAGCTGTACCGGGGATGATGTTGACCTTGAGGCCGGCGTCCAACATGGTCGGGGTCGTGCTGTTGCGGATGGTGTTCTCGACCAGCTTCGACGCCGCGCCGAACGCGGCCACCGTGGCGTCCACGGCGTCGTCGCTGGACAGGTCCACGGGCACGCCGAGCGCCGCGCCCGTGCGGACGATGCAGCGTTCCACGGTCGGGCTGAGCGTGACCGGCCACTTGTGGTCGGCAATGCGGACCAGGGCCCGCGCGAGCCGCACCACCGCGTTGTCGTCGTTGCGCCGGGAGCCGTGGCCCGCGCGGCCGGTCGCGGTCAGCAGGACGTGCGCGGTGCCGCGTTCGGCCGTGCCGATCGAGTAGATCCGCACCGGCCGGCCGTCGGCCGCTGTCGCGTGCGTGGTGTACGCGCCGGACTCGCTGATCGACGCGGCGCAGCCGGCGAACAGGTCGGCGTGGTTGTCCACGAGCCAGTGCGCGCCGTAGGTACCGGTGGTCTCCTCGTCGGCGACGAAGGCGAACACGATGTCGCGTCGCGGGGCCCGGCCCTGCTCGGCCCAGCGGTGCAGGACGCCGAGCGCCATCGCGACGAAGTCCTTCATGTCCGTCGCGCCGCGGCCGTGCACGTAGCCGTCCCGGATCTCGCCGGAGAACGGCGGGAACGTCCACTCGGCCGGGTTGGCCGGCACGACGTCGAGGTGGCCCTGCACCAGCAACGCGGGCAGCGAGGGGTCGGTCCCGGTCATCCGCGCGACCACGTTGGCCCGGCGGGGCGCGGACTCGAGCATGGTCGGGACGAGACCCGCCTTCTCCAGTTCGGCCGCCACGTACTCGGCGGCTTCACGCTCGCCGTTGGCGTCGCCCTCGCCGCGGTTGGTCGTGTCGAACCTGATCAGGTCGGCGCACAGCGCCGCGACCCGGTCGGTGTCGATCCTGCTTTCCTCCTGCTCAGCCATAGATTCCCTCCACGGCGCCCGCCGCGATGGCGGTCACCACCTTGAACGCCTTCATCGCCTCGGTCATGGACACCGCGTCGAAGCCGACCCGGCGGGTGCCCACGAGCTCCACCGTGGGCACGACCGCGGCGGCGTGCGCGAGGTGGGTCGCGTCGAACTCCACCTCGATCCGGTGCGGCGCCACGGCACCGTCCACCCGGCCCGCCTTGCCCATCCCCGCCTTGGCCGCCTGCTTGATCTCGGCCACCGTGCGCGCCGGCGGCGTGCAGATCGCCGCGTAGCGGCTCACGCACTCCTTCACGGCCACCTTGCCGGCATCCGGCGCGTAGTCGTCGGCGTCGGCACAGGTCAGGTCGTCGCCGGTGACCAGCAGGACGGGCACGCCGTGCTCCGCGGCCACGGCGGCGTTGAGCCTGCCCTCGCTGGCGTGCACGCCGTCGAGCCACACGCCGGTGATCGAGTTCTCCAGGTATGTGTGGGCCAGCACGCCGTCGACCCCGGCACCGGTGTGGTAGCCGAGGAACACCACGCCGTCCACACCGGAGTCGATGCCCTGCATCATGGACAGCGGCTTGTGTCTGCCGGTGAGCATCTTCGCCCGGTCGTCGAGGTCCTCGAGCAGCAGGTTGCGTTGCGAGGAGTGGGCCTCGTTGACCAGGACGTCGGTCGCGCCGCCCGCGACGAGACCCGCGATGGCCGCGTTGACGTCCCCGGTGAAGAGCCTCCGGAACCGTTGCCACTGCTCGGTACCCGGTATCACATCCTGGGTGTAGGTGACGCCGGTGGCGCCTTCCATGTCCGCCGAAATCATGATCCGCACGGGTCAACGTTACGTCTTGGACGAACCTTGCGGTAATCGTTGACATACAGGGTTGACCAGTGGTTACTTCTTGCCACACATCAGCGGAAGTAGGTGGTAGTCGTGCAGCCCAGGAGATGGGGAATCGGCCTCGCAGCGGGAGTGAGTGCTCTCGCGCTGGCCCTTGCCCCGGCAATGGTGCCACAGGTGGCGCCGACCGCACAGGCCCAGAACGCGCCGGCCAAGAAGGTGCTGCGGATCGGTGTGACCCAAGAGGTGGACTCGCTCAACCCGTACATCGCGATCTACCTGCTCAGCACCAACATCCTGCGCACCAACTACGACTACCTCACGGTGTTCGGCCAGAAGAACATGGCGCCGGAGGGTGCGCTGGCGGAGAGCTGGGAGACCTCGCCGGACAAGCTCACGTGGACGTTCCACATGCGCCACGGCGTGAAGTGGTCCGACGGCCAGGAGCTGACCGCGAAGGACCCGGCCTTCACGTTCAACACCATGCTCACCAACGAGACCGCCCGCACGGCCAACGGCAGCTACGTGGCGAACTTCGAGTCGGTCACCGCGACCGACCCGTACACGCTCGTCATCAAGACCAAGAAGCCGCAGGCGACGATGCTGGGCCTGGACGTGCCGATCGTCCCGGAGCACGTCTACTCGAAGATGAAGGACATCGGCGGCGAGCCCCCGATGCCCCTGGTGGGCAGCGGGCCGTTCACGGTCACCGAGTTCAAGGCCGACCAGTTCGTGAAGATGGTGGCCAACAAGTCGTACTGGCGTGGTGCGCCGAAGGTCGACGAAGTCGACTTCATCTACTACAAGAACTCCGACGCTTCGGTGCAGGCCCTGCGCAACGGCGAGGTCGACCTGGTCAACAAGCTGAGCGCGACGCAGTTCGACGTGTTGAAGAACGAACCGAACGTCACGTTGAACAACGCCAAGGACCGGCGGTTCAACGAGCTGGTGATCAACCCGGGCGCGACCACGAGCAGCGGCGAGGCCATCGGCAACGGCAACCCGGCGCTCAAGGACGTGGCCCTGCGCCGTGCGATCGCTCAGGCCATCGACACCAAGACGCTGACCCAGAAGGTCTACGGCGAGTACGCGTTGCCGGGTGACGGCAGCTACGTGCCGCCCGTGTTCAGCGACTTCCACTGGACGCCGGCGCCGGCCCAGAGCCACCAGTTCAACCCGACCGCGGCCAACGCGGCGCTCGACGCGGCCGGCTACAAGCGCGGTTCGGACGGCATCCGGCTCGACCACAGCGGCAAGCCGCTGAACCTGCGGTTGCTGACCCACAGCGAGAAGCCGCAGGAGCAGCAGGGCGCGCCCTACATCCGTGGCTGGCTGCACGACATCGGCATCAACGTCACCATCCAGCCGCTGTCCGACAACAAGATCAACGAGGCCACCACGGCCGGTCAGTTCGACCTGACCTACAGCGGGTGGAGCTCCAGCCCGGACCCGGACAACATCCTCAGCCTGCAGACGTGCTCGGCCCGTCCCAACGCCCAGGGCAAGGGCGGCACGCCGGACACGTTCATGTGCGACAAGGCCTACGACGACCTGTACGCACAGCAGCTGGCCGAGTTCGACCGGGCCAAGCGCATCGACATCGTCAAGCAGATGCAGTCGCGGCTCTACGACAACGCCGTGAACGTGATGCTCTACTACGACGACTCGCTCGAGGCCTACCGCAAGGACAAGTTCGCGAGCTTCGCCACGCAGCCCGACCCGGGCGGCACGATCACCTACCAGCAGGGTTACTGGGGCTACTACGGTGCCGTGCCCGCGGGTGAGGGTGGCGCGTCGAACGCGTCCTCGCAGGACAGCGGCTCCAACACCGGGTTGATCCTCGGCGTGATCGGCGGTGTCGTGGTGATCGCGGCGGTCGCGGGTGTCGTCGTGGCCCGGCGGCGCAAGAGCACCGCGGACGAGCGCGAGTAACGCGTGACAGATCTACTGGCTCCCGCAAGCGAGGCAGTCGCGGAGGTGCCGTCACCACGTCGTGGTGGCGGCACCGCCCGTTACCTGCTCACCAAGCTGGGCGGCGCGGTCATCAGCCTGTTCATGGTGGTCGTGCTCGGCTTCATCCTGTTCCGGGTGATGCCGGGCGACCCTGTCAAGACCATGACGCGGGGGCACCCGGTCACCAACGAGCAGCTGGCGATCCTCGAGCACCGCTACGGCCTGGACAAGCCCAAGATCGCGCAGTTCTGGGACTACCTGGTCAAGCTGCTGCACGGCGACTTCGGCGACTCCTACCAGTACTCGCGCCCGGTCGGCGACATGATCCTGGAGAAGCTGTGGCCGACGGTGCTGCTGGTCGGCACCGGCACGATCCTCGCGGTGGCGCTGGGGCTGTGGCTGGGCACCCGCGCCGCGTGGCAGCGCAACAGCGTGTTCGACAAGGCGTCCACGGGGATCGCCCTGGCGTTCTGGTCGATGCCGACGTTCTGGCTCGGCATGATCCTGCTGACCGCGGCGGGCGGGCTGTTCCCGTCCGGCGGCATGGTCTACCCGGACACGCCACCGGACTTCCTGTCGCAGGCGCTGGACATCCTGCACCACTTGGTGTTGCCAGTGATCACGTTGGTCGCGGTCGTCTACGCCCAGTACCAGCTGGTGATGCGGTCGTCGCTGCTGGAGGAGATGGACGCCGACTACCTGACCACCGCGCGGGCCAAGGGTCTGCGTGACGACCTGGTCCGGCGCCGGCACGCGGTGCCCAACGCGTTGCTGCCGACCGTGACCCTGGTGTTCCTGCACCTCGGCATGGTGGTGGCCGGCGCGATCACCGTGGAAGCGGTGTTCTCGTGGCCCGGTCTCGGCCAGATGACCTACAACGCGATCGGCGTGCCCGACCTGCCCGTGCTGCAGGGGACGTTCATCGTGCTCGCGGCCGCGGTGCTGGTGATGAACCTGATCGCGGACGTGCTGTACCGGTTCCTCGACCCCAGGGTGCGTGCCGTATGAGTGATGAGGGGGTTAGCCTCAAAACGCTGAGTCCCCGGGCGTTGGCTTGGCAGCGGCGCGGCCGGGCCGCTGCGGCCGCGTGGCGCGAGTTCTCGTCGAGCAAGTCGGGTCTCGTCGGGCTCGGCGTGCTGGTGCTCGCCGTCCTGCTCGCGTTGCTGGCGCCGGTGCTGTCCAATGAGGACGGTCTGGACGTCACGAAGGCGACCGGCGGGCGGATGCGGCCGCCGGACGGCAACTTCTGGCTCGGCACCGACGTCGACGGCCGGTCGATCCTGCTGCTGACGTGGTGGGGCACCCGGGTGTCGCTGCTGATCGGGATCTCGGCGGCCCTGCTGTCGGTGGTGATCGGCACGGTCATCGGCATCATCGCCGCGCACTACGGCCGCTGGGTGTCGGCGGTGCTGCTGCGGATCGTGGACTTCTTCCTGGTGCTGCCGTCGCTGGTGCTCGCCATCGCGCTGTCGACCGTGCTCGAACCAGGAATTGGCACCATCATCGTCGCGATCGGGTTGACGTCGTGGCCCTCCGCCGCGCGGCTCGTGCGCGCGCAGACCCTGACGGTGGAGGCACGGCCCTACATCGAGCGCTCGCGTGCGCTCGGCGGCGGCAACCTGCACATCATCGTCAAGCACGTGCTGCCCGCCGTGCTGCCGCTGGTGTTCGTCAACGCGACGCTGGCGGTCGGGAACGCGATCGTGGCCGAGTCGACGCTGGCGTTCCTCGGCCTCGGCGACCCGTTCCAGACCTCGTGGGGCGGGATCCTGCACAACGCCACGGTCGACAGTGCCGCGCTGGCCGGCGCATGGTGGTATCTGCTGCCGCCTGGCGTCGCGATCGGCGTCGTCGTGCTCGCGTTCACGCTGTGCGGTCGCGCGCTGGAGACCGTGCTCAACCCCCGACTCCGGGAGCCTCGTTGACATCCACGTCCTCGACCACAACCCCGTTGCTGGAGCTGCGCGGCCTGACCGTGCGGTACGGCGGCCGGTCGGGCCTGCTCGCGGTCGACGGGGTCGACCTGTCGTTGCGGGCGGGGGAGACCCTCGGCCTCGCGGGCGAGTCGGGCTGCGGGAAGTCGACGCTGGCCATGTCCGTGCTGCGGTTGCTGCCCAAGAGCGCGCAGATCGAGGGCGAGATCCTGCTCGACGGCGAGGACATCACGCAGATGTCCTTCGGCCGGCTGCGCACGGTGCGCTGGGCGTCGGCGTCGGTGGTGTTCCAGGGCGCCATGCACGCGCTGAACCCGGTCAAGCGCATCGGCGAGCAGATCGCCGAGCCGATCCGGCTGCACGGCACCGTCCCGGCCGGGCATGTGAAGAGCCGGGTGCGCGAACTGCTGGAGCAGGTCGAGCTCCCGGTGGCACGGGCCGACGCCTACCCGCACGAGCTCTCCGGTGGGCAGAAGCAGCGCGTCATGATCGCGATGGCGCTGGCGTGCGAGCCGCGTCTGGTGATCGCCGACGAGCCGACCACCGCGCTGGACGTGATCGTGCAGGCGCAGGTGCTCGCGCTGCTGTCGCGGCTGGTGGCCGACCACGGGATCGGGCTGATCATGATCAGCCACGACCTGTCCGTGCTCGGCGCCACCTGCGCGCGGCTCGCGGTGATGTACGCGGGCAAGCTCGTCGAGGAAGGCCCGTCGCGCCAGGTGATCGGCGAGCCGAAGCACGAGCACACCAAGGCGCTCGCGGCGGCGTTCCCGACCATCGGCGATCCGTCGTCGCGTTATGCGCCGGCGACGTCGAGTGAGCTCGGCCTGCCCGGCGCGCCGGAGCCGGTGGCCGAGGGCGTGGAACCGTTGCTGCGTACCGACAATCTCCGGGTGACGTTCACCGGCCGCGGCCAGACCACCGAGGCGGTGAAGGGCGTCGACCTCGAGGTGTACCCGGGCGAGATCGTCGCCTTGGTGGGCCAGTCCGGCTCGGGCAAGACGACGCTCGCCCGGACGATCCTGGGGCTGCAGAAGCCGACCAGCGGCCAGGTGCTGTTCGAGGGCAAGGCGTTGCCACATTCGGCCCGTGCGCTGCGGGCCTACCGGCGCAAGGTCCAGCTTGTGCTGCAGGACCCGACGAGCGCCCTCAACCCGCGGCACACGGTCTACGAGGCCATCGCCGAGGGGCTGCGGATCCACAAGCTGCCCGGCGACGAGCGCGAGCTGGTGGCGCAGGCGCTCGAGGCGGCGGAGCTGCGGCCGCCGGAGCGGTTCATGACGGTGCTGCCGCACGAACTCTCGGGTGGGCAGCGCCAGCGCGTGGTGATCGCGGGTGCGCTGGCCTTGGCGCCGACCCTGCTCGTGGCCGACGAGCCGGTGGCGTCCCTGGACGCGTCGGTGCGGGGCGAGATCCTGGCCCTGCTGCTGCGCTTGCGTGCCTCGCTCGGCTTGGCCGCTCTGGTCATCACCCACGACCTGGGGCTGGCGTGGAACATCGCCGACCGGGTCGCCGTGATGTACAAGGGCGAACTGGTCGAGGTCGGCACGGTGGCCGAGGTCCTGCGCGACCCGAAGCACGAGTACACAAAGCAGTTGCTGGCCGCGCTGCCCGACGGAACGGCGTTGCCCGCGGGCGAGGTGACCGCGTAACCGCGGGTCGGGACAGCTTGCTCGGCGCGGTGGCCGAGCGGGTCCCGGCCGCCAGGGGAGTGGACTGCGTGCTCGTCGCCGTCGACGGGGTGGACGGTGCGGGCAAGACGGTCTTCGCCGACGAACTCGCCGCGCGGCTGCGGTCCTCCGGTCGCGCGGCGATCCGCGTCTCGGTCGACGACTTCCACCACCCGAGGGCGATCCGGCACCGGCGCGGGCGGGACTCGCTGGAGGGGTTCTGGCTGGACACCTACGACTACCCGGCCCTGCGTGAGCGTGTGCTGATCCCGTTGGGGCGTGGTGGTTCGCCCCGGTTCCGCCGAGCGTCGCACGACCTGGTGACCGACGAGTACGTGCGGCCGCCGGTGGAGCAGGCGCCACCGGCGGCGGTCGTCGTGGTCGACGGGCTCTTCCTGCACCGCGACGAGCTGATCGGGTGCTGGGACCTGTCGATCTTCCTGCGGGTCCCGTTCCCCGTTTCGGTGGCCCGGATGGCGGTGCGCGACGGTACCGCGCCGGACCCGGGTCATCCGAGCGTGCGGCGTTACGTCGAAGGGCAGCAGCTCTACTTCGCCGCGTGCGTGCCGTGGGAGCGCGCGGACCTCGTGGTCGACAACACCGATCTCGCCGCGCCTGAGCTGGTCAGATCTGGTTCGGGCCGATGACCCTCGCGGCGGCCACGATGATGCTCCACAGCGGACTGCTGGTGCGCTCGTAGTACACGCGTCGGCTGCCGGTCTCGCGGTGCTCGGTGAGCATGCCGAGGTGCACGAAGCGGCGCAGCTCGGTGCCGGCCGCGCTCTGGGGGATCACCTCGTCCGGCGGTTCGGACTGGTAGAAGCGCTGGTTGCCGCGGCCGTGGATCCACAGCGCGACGCGCAACCGGCAGGGCCGGCCGAACAGCAACCGCCCGATCTCGCCGACGTCTTCCACGGTCCCAGCCTCCACGTTTAAAAATCAGCTAATTCCTATATTGATGTCCGATACTATCGCACAAGCGGCCGCTGGTCCAGCGCCGCGGTGGGAAAGCCAGGACAGGGGAGAGGTCAGGCAACCAGCCAGAAGGTCGGCCTCCGCACCCTGTGTAACCTCGATCCCGCCATGGCGACACCCACTGACCTGCCCGCACAAGCCGACGCGCAGCCCGGCGGCTCCGACGCACCGAGCACGGAGCTCCCGCCGGACGAGGTCCTGCGCGATCCGCCGGAATCCGACGCGGCGGCCGAAGCCGAGCGACGCGCGCCGTTGCCGTGGCGCACGATCGCGCTGGGCACGGCGGGCACGGTGCTGCTGATGCTGTCCGCGGTCGGCGCGGGCGGCACGCTCATCCACGACCCGCTGATCGGCACCGGGCCGCTCTCGGCGATCCGCTACGGGCACGGCAAGATGCTTGCCACCGCGACCCTCTACATCGGCTTCGCGCTGGTGGTGTGGGCGTGGGTGCGGCTGGGCCGTCACGTGCTCGCCGGCCGGGTCGCGGCGCGGCCGGTGCTGCTGGCCGCGGTCTGCTGGGCGATCCCGATGCTGTTCTCGCCGCCGGTCTTCACCCGTGACGTCTTCTCCTACCTCGCGCAGGGCGCGCAGGCGTTGCACGGTTTCGACCCGTACGCGGCGGGTCCGGTCGTGCTGAACGACTACCCGGACCTGGTGCAGAACGTGCACCCGTTCTGGCAGAACACCCCCGCGCCGTACGGGCCGCTCTTCCTGTTGATCGCCAAGGGCGTCGCGGCGGTCGTCGGCCAGCACATGATCATCGGCGTCATCCTGATGCGCCTGGTGCTGGTGCCCGGTCTCGTGCTGACCGTGTGGGCGCTGCGCGGGCTGGTGCACGAGCTCGGCGGCAAGATGTCGGTGACCATGTGGCTGGCCTTCGCGAGCCCCATGACCGTCGTGCACCTGATCGGCGGGCCGCACAACGACATGTTGATGCTGGGGTTCCTGACCAGCGGCACGCTGCTGACGTTGCGGCGCAAACACTGGGCCGGCATCGCGCTCGCGACCCTGGCGATGGCGATCAAGCCGACGGCGGCGATGGCGTTGCCGTTCCTGGTGCTGGTCTGGGCGGCGCACCTGCCCGACGAGAAGTGGGGGCGCCGTTTCCTCAAGGCGCTGGCGCCGTCGCTGGGCATCTTCGTCGGGCTCTTCGCCGCCCTCACCTGGGTCGCGCAACTGAACCTGGGCTGGATCGTGGCGTTGCGCGCGCCCGCGATGGTGGAGAACTGGCTGTCCGCGCCGACCGCGCTCGGCGAGATCGTCCACTCGCTCGTCCGGATCTTCGTGGACACCCCGATCGGCTTCTACACGATCCCGGCGCGCGTGCTGGGCGGTCTGGTCCTGGCTTACGTGGGCGTCAAGCAGTGGTTGCGTTCGCGCGACGGCGGCCCCGACGCGGTGAAGCGGATGGCGTTGATCCTCTTCCTCACCGCCGCCCTCTCGCCGGTGACGATGCCGTGGTACCTCATGTGGGGCTTCGTCATCGCGACCGCGATGGCCTGGCAACGCCGTCACCTGGCGATCATCGGGGCGCTCTCGGTGTTCCTCGTGCTGACCTACACACCCGGCGGCGAGGACCTGCTCTACGACTGGTGGTTCATGGCGTGCGCTGCCGCGCTCTCGGTGCTGGCCGGTGTTTCGCTGCTTCGCCCGGACCCGCTCGGCCTGTTCACGACGCACCACGAGGATCCGGAGGCGGACAAACCAGTTGCGACCCGTTGACGGGTAAGGTGGCACAGGTTCACACCAATGCTATGAACGTCATTCGGCCAACTGGGGGAACAGGTGGACGACATTGACCGGTCATTGCTGACGCTATTGCAAGCCGACGCAAGCCAGTCCTACGCAACGCTCGGCCAATCGGTCGGGCTCTCAACCGGCGCCGCGCACGAGCGCGTTCGCAAGCTGCGCGAACGCGGCGTCATCCGGCGCACCACCATCGAGGTCGACCACGACGCGGTCGGGCGCGGGATGCTCGCCTTCGTCCTCGTCGAGGCGAGTACCTGGATGGGCAGTGACGAAACCCGGGACGCGCTGATGGCCTTGCCTGATGTGCAAGAAGCGCACATAGTCGCGGGTTCGGCATCGCTGTTGTTGAAGATCCGCACGGCGACCACCGAGGACCTGCAAGTGGTGCTGCGCCGGATCTACGAATTGGATCAAGTGCTCACCGCGCGCAGCGTGGTGGTCTTGGAGACATTTTTCGAACGACCGCTGGAACCGGTGCAACACTCGGGTTCGTGATCGAATCGGCACTGCCTTACAGCAAGCTGGACCTGGACCGGGCGAGCGCGCGTCGTTCGGACGCCGCGTGGCTCGCCGCGCAATTGCGTGACACGGCGGCCACCGTCGTGCCGATGTGGCGTGATCAATGCCTGGTCCGGGACGGCAAGCCGGTGACGGTGCCGATGCCCGCGGCGGCCGAGCTCCTGGGCCGCGCGGGCGATCCCGTGTTGCTCGGCGTGCAGCCGGAGGGCCCGGTCTTCGCCGCGGACCTGTCCGGGCTCAGCGAGCCGGAGGCGGTGGACGTCGCCACCGCGGAGTCCGTGATGGACGTGCGCGGGCTCTTCGGTGGACTGTCCGATGCGGACGCCGCGTTGCTGGCGTGTGCCCGGGGTCTGCTGCACTGGCACCGCAACCAGCGGTTCTGCGGTGCGTGTGGCGGTACGACGGAGCCGCGCGACGGCGGGCACCACCGCGCGTGCACGGCGTGCGCGAAGCTGCTGTTCGCGCGGATCGAGCCGGCGGTCATCGTGCTGATCTCGTCACCGGACGGGGAGCGTGCCCTGCTGGCCCGCCACCAGGGCGCCGCCCCCGACCAGTTCAGCACGCTCGCCGGGTTCGTCGAGATCGGCGAGAGCCTCGAGGAGGCGGTGCGCCGCGAGGTGGCCGAGGAGTCCGGGGTCCGGCTCGCTTCCGTGCGCTACCAGGGCTCGCAGGCCTGGCCGTTCCCGGCCGGGTTGATGGTCGGGTTCCGCGCGGTCGCCGCGTCCGAGGAGATCGCGGTCGACCACGCGGAACTGCTGGAGGCGCGCTGGTTCACCCCGGAGGAGGTCGCCGAGCGGGTGGCCAACCCGCGACGGCGGGACTCGATCGGCCGCTACCTCATGCGTGCCTGGCTGGACGAGGTGTCAGCCCGCGCGTAGCGCCTGCGACATCCACTCGAAGGCGGGCACCATGCGGGGGAACGGCGGCCGGTTGTTCAGCACGCCGACCAGCTCCCAGTAGCGCTCGACCCGGGCGTCGGTGAACAGGTCGATCTGGTCGGCCAGCCGGATCCGGTCCGCCCGGCTCCTCGACGGGTCGACCAACCGGCCCAGGATTTCCTGCCCCTGCGGCGAATCCGGTGCGATACCGCGCTTCACGGCGTCGCTGCAGAGCTCCGCCATCAGCTGCCGGTCCGCGTCGGACGGCGCCTCCGTGGCCGGGTCGGCGCCGGTCACCGCCATCCGCCGGGCGCTTTCCCGGAAGGACGGGTCGGCCACCAGAGCCGCCAGTTCCAGCCACGCATCGACCTGCTCGTCGGTGGGTTCGTCCGGCAGTTCGGCGGGCATGGTCCGCATCGCCTGGGCGATCCACGCCCCCGGCGCGTCGTCCGGGATGCCGGCGAACGTCGCGTCGGCGAACTCGTCGATGATCTGCTGTCGCTGCTCGGCGGACAGCCGTGCCATGTCGTTCATGAGCCTCATCTCCTCTGTGGTGCTTCCCCGGCGCGCGATCGACCGCAGCACGGCGCGGCGCAGGCGCAGCGTCCGGATCTCGGCGTCGATGGCCTGCACATGCGTCCCGGCGACCTCGGCCACCGTGGTGGCCCGGCTGAGCACCTGGTGCACGGTGTCGAGGTCGATCCCCAGTTCCCGCAGCGTCCGGACCAGTTCGAGCCGGCCGAGCGCGGCCGCGTCGTAGAGCCGGTAGTTGCCCGCGGACCGGGTGGTCGGCGGGATCAGCTCGCTGTCGGACCAGAACCGGATCGTGCGCACCGGCAGGCCGGTGCGCCGCGACAGCTGGCCGATGGTGAACAGCTCCTGGTCGATCACGGGAATCACCTTGAACCTTCCAGCGGGTGGAGACTCAACTCGAATTATCTGTCGGTGCCCCTCGCTACGCTGCGGCCGTGCTGATCATCACTGAGGACGAGGTGGAAAACCTGCTGGCCGAGGGCGCGATGGTCGACGCCTTGATCGACGCTGTGGCGGCCGCGATGGCCGACCTCAGCGCAGGCCGGGTGTCGCTGCCACCGCGCTCGGCCGCGTTGATCGACCCGGTGACCGTGACCGGGTTGCTGGACATGCCCGCGTACGTGCCGTCGGCGAAGGCGCTGACCAGCAAGCTGGTCTCGGTGTTCCCCACCAACGCCGGAACGGCGGTGCCGGTGCGGCAGGCGGTGATCGTCGTGTTCGACCCCGAGGACGGCCGGCCCGCGGCGTTGGTCGAGAGCACGCACCTCACGGCGATGCGGACAGGCGCGTGCTCGGCGCTCTCGGCGCGGTTGCTGGCGCGGCCGGACGCGTCGACGCTCGCCGTGCTCGGCACCGGCGTGCAGGCCCGCGCGCACGCGCTGACCGTGTCGCGGGTGCGGGCGTTCCGTGAGCTGCGCCTGGCCGGGCGGTCCCAGGAGAAGGCTTCGGCGCTGGCTCGTGAGCTGGAGGGCCAGGTGCCGATGCCGATCCGGGTGTGCGGGTCGTTCGAGCAGGCGCAGGACGGCGCTGACGTGGTGGCGGCCGCGACGTACGCGACCGAGCCGGTGGTGCGCCGGGAGTGGCTGGCGCCGGGTACGCACGTCAGCTCGGTGGGCTACCACCCGCGGGGCCGCGAGCTCGACGACGCGACCGTGGCCGACGCGCTGCTGGTGGTGGAGTCGCGCGCCGCGGCGCTGAACGCTGTGCCGCCGAACCGGGACTTGGCCGATCCGCTGGCTTCCGGCGTGATCACCGAGGACCACGTGCACGCGGAGATCGGTGAGCTGGTGGCGGGCACGGCGACCGGGCGCACCGCCGCCGACCAGCTGACGCTCTACAAGTCGGTGGGCGTGGCCGTGCAGGACGCCGCCGCGGCGGCCCTCGTACTGCGGCGTGTCGGAGGTCACGTGCGGGCCGGGTCGTAGGCTCGGGCGATGCCGTTCGATCGCCGGAACCTGCTCGCCGACTGCTCGAACTGCTTCGCGTTGTGCTGTGTCGCGTTGCCGTTCGCCGCGTCGGCGGACTTCGCCGTCAGCAAGGCGGCGGGGGAGCCCTGCGGCAACCTGGCCGACGACTTCCGCTGCGGCATCCACGATTCGTTGCGGGACCGGGGCTTCCCGGGCTGCACCGTGTTCGACTGCTTCGGCGCCGGGCAGAAGGTGTCGCAGCAGACGTTCGGCGGCCGCGACTGGCGCTCGGCGCCGGGCACCGCGAAGCAGATGTTCGCGGCGTTGCCGATCATGCGCCAGCTGCACGAGCTGCTGTGGTACCTGAGCGAGGCGTTGGCGTTGCCGAAGGCCAAGTCGCTGTGGTCGCGGTTGCGTGCCTCGCTGAAGGAGACCGAGCAGCTGACCGAGCGCGGACCGGACGAGTTGATCGAGGTCAACGTCGGGGCGCACCGCGAGCGGATCGCCGAGTTGTTGCGCGAGGTGAGCGACCTCGTGCGTGCCGAGCACCACGGCGCCGATCACCGGGGCGCGGACCTGATGGGCGCGAACCTCGCCGGTGCGGACCTGCGCGGCGCCACCTTCCGCGGTGCCTACTTGATCGCCGCGAACCTGCGCGGGGCCGACCTGCGGGAGGCGGACATGATCGGCGCCGACCTGCGCGACGCCGACCTCGGCGGTGCCGACCTGACCGGCGCGATCTTCCTGACCCAGTCCCAGCTGACCGCCGCCCGCGGCGACGCGGCAACCGTGCTGCCCGAGGGCTTCCACCGTCCGACCCACTGGCCGGCCGGCGTGGTGCGGGTGGACACGTGATCACGTGTGTCGTCGAGTACGTCATCGACCCGGCCAAGACCGAGGCGTTCGAGCGCTTCGCCAAGACGTGGATGACCCTGGTCGACCGCCACGGCGGGACCCACCACGGGTACTTCCTGCCGGGTGAAGGTGCGAGCGACAAAGCGCTGGCGTTGTTCAGCTTTCCGAGCCTTGCCGCGTACGAGGAATACCGCACCCTGTTCGGCAAGGACCCCGACTTCGTTGCGGCGGACCGCATACGCGACGAGTCCGGCTGCGTCCTGCGCTACGAGCGCACCTTCATGCGCCCACTCCTGCCCGAATAGCGCAACCTCGCCCAGCGCCAGAAGGCCCGGTTCAGCTGAACGGCGACTCCAGCAGGGTCACGGTGCCGTTGGCGGCGTCCAGTTCCGCTTCGACCCCCAACGGCATCGTGAGCTGGCCGTCGCAGTGGCCGAAGCCCAGCTCCCACACCGTCGGCACGCCGAGGTTGCCCACCAGGTCGTCCAGGACGGCACGCACGTCCGCCGGTGGTCCGCAGTTGGTCCACGACCCCAGCAGGATGCCGTTCACCCCGGTGAACCAGCCCGCCCGCAACAACTGCGTCAGGATCCCGTCCAGCCGGTACGGGTCCTCCGTGATGTCCTCCAGCAGCACCAGGCAACCATCCGGCGGCGGCACCGCATCCTCCGCACCGAGCACCGCGGCCAGCAGGCTTGCGTTGCCACCACGCAGAACCCCGCGCGCGACACCGTCCACGACGGGCACCGTGGCCGGGCCGGTCAGCGAGCGCACCGACTCCGGTTCCAGCAGCGACCGGCGCAGGTGCTCGGCCGCGACCGGGTCCGACACGAAGCCGTCGGTGGCGACCATCGGGCCGAAGAACGTGGGGACCCGCAGTCGCGCGGCGATTTCCTCGTGCAGCACCGTGATGTCGCTCGAGCCTACGAACACAGGTGGCGTCGAGCGGGACGCCATCGCGTCCCAGTCCACCAGGTCCACCATGCGCAACGAACCGTAACCGCCTCGCGCGCACAGCACCGCGTCCACCGACGGGTCGCACCACGCCCGGGTCAGCTCGGCGGCCCGCACGGCGTCCTGCCCGGCCAGGTAGCCCAGCCGGGGGTGGCGGTCGGTGACGTGCTCACCGACGCGCACCTCGAGGTCCCACGACCGCAGGATCGCCACGCCCTTGTCCAGCAGGTCCTCCGGCACCGGGCCGGCGGGCGCGACGACCTCGACGGTGCTGCCCGGGCGCAACCGAGCAGGCTTCACGTCCGCAGGTCCAAGCGCGGCGTCTCCGATGGCTCGAACCCGAAAACCTGGCCGTAGAAGGACAACTCGGCGTGCAGCGCGGTCTCCATCGTCTCCGCCTTGCGGAAGCCGTGCTGCTCGCCCTCGAAGGTCAGGTACGCGTGCGGCACACCCGAACCGTCCAGGGTGGCCACGAAGCGGTTCGCCTGCACGGGCGGGCACACCTCGTCCTCCAGGCCCTGCAACAGCAGCACCGGCCCGGCCAGCTGGTCGACCTTGTTGACCGGCGACCGCTCGGCGTACCGGTCCGCGTGCTCGGGCAGCGTGCCGACCAGGCCTTCCACGTACCGGGACTCGAAGTCGTGCGTCTCGCCGCCGCCGGAGGTCCACGCGGTCAGGTCCAGGATCGGGAACATGATCGTGCCGCAGGCGAACGTCTTGACCGACGTCATCGCCGCGGCCGCCGTCCAGCCACCCGCGCTGCCGCCCCGCACCGCGAGCCGCGCGCCGTCCGCGCTGCCTTCGTCGGCCAGCGCCTGGGCCACCGCGGCGCAGTCCACCACGTCGACGATGCCCCACTGCTCCTTGAGCACCTCGCGGAACGCGCGCCCGTAGCCGACCGACCCGCCGTAGTTCACGGCGACGACGCCGATGCCGCGGCTGGTGAAGTACGCGAAGTCCAGGTTGAGCATGGAGCTGGTGCTGCCGGTCGGCCCCCCGTGCACGTGCACCATGTACGGCGGCCGCTCGCCGTCGGGACCGGCGAAGTCCGGGTTGGTCGGCGCGAATACGTAGGCCGGGATCTCGCGGCCGTCCGGCCCGCGGAACGTCCGCTTCTCCGGTTTCGGCAGGTAAGCCGGGTCGGGCAGCGGACCCTGTTCGGTGAGCTCGGTCAACTCACCGGTGGCGAGGTCGAGCTTCGCCACGGCGGGCTTGCGGTCGGTGTAGTGCGTGCTGCCGTACACGACGCCGTCGCGCACGCTCAGGCTCGACGCCCACACCGGCGCGTCGGTCTCCACATCGGTGACCGTGCCGCTGCGTTCGTCGAGGATGGCCAGCGCGCCCGCGGCCAGCACCACGTGCTTGCCGCCACCGAGCGGGGCGAACCACTGCATGCCCAGCTTCCACATGGCGCCGCCGAGTTCGCGCTCGCACGGCGCGAGGTTCACCGCGATGCCGTCCAGGCCGACGCGGTGCAGGTTCCACCAGCCGGTCGGGTCCATGAGGGCGAGCAGCGTCTCGGGGGTCTCCCACTCGACCTGGCAGATCGAGACGCCCGGACCACCGGCGAGCACCCGGTGCGGGCCGAACGTGCCGTCGTCGGCGATGTCCGCGACGCAGAGTTCGGTGCTGTCCCATGGCATGTCGGGGTGGTTCCAGCCCAGCCACGCCGCGCGCTTGCCGTCCGGGCTGAGCCGCGGCGAGGCCATGAAGTGGTGCGAGGCGGCGAGCTCGGTCACGGTCCCGTCGACCGACACCGCGACCAGGTGGCGCTCGATGTCGGTGGGCAGCTCACCGGTGACGGTCTCCCGCACGCACCAGACACCGTCGCCGACCGCGACCAGGTCGCTGTAGCGCAGCCCGTGGTGTCGGTCCGGCTCCGGGCTGATCGGTTCCGGGGTGCCACCCGGCGTGTACACGTAGAGGCGCTGATCGGCCCAGCTCGTGAACACGACCCGCCCGTCATCCAGGACGGCGTAGGCCCGGCCGCCGTACTCGTGCACGCGGTTGCGCACGTTGAACTCGGCGGGCAGCACCTCCTCGGTGCGTTCACCCGTGCGCCGCAGAAGGGCGTTGCGGCCGCCCTCGGCGGGTCTCGTCTCGATCCACCACACGTCGTCCCCGCCGGTCCGGCCGATGCTCACCCAGCCGGCGGCGCCGTCCGCGGCGGCCGCGTCGGCGGCGGAGATGGGGGACTGCCATGCCCCGTAGGGCGCGATCTTCACCACGAGCCGACCCTACCGGGCCGAACCAGGGGGTATCGGCTGCTGAGCGAGCACCGGTGGCCTAGGGTCGTAAGTGCCATGGCTCGTGTCATACATGTGTTCCGTCAGCCCGACCGGTTCATCGCCGGGACCGTCGGGCAACCGGGCGACCGCACCTTCTACCTGCAGGCCTCCGAGAACGCGCGCACGGTGAGCGTCGCGCTGGAGAAGCAGCAGGTCTCGGTGCTCGCCGAGCGGATCGGCTCGTTGCTGGACGAGATCAACCGGCGATTCGGTGCCGACGTGCCGGAGACGGTCACCGACGGCGAGGTCGACACCGACCCGTTGGACGTCCCCGTCGAGGAGGAGTTCCGCGTCGGCACGATGGGGCTGGGCTGGGACGCCGAGAGCCGGGCGGTCGTGATCGAACTGCTCGCCGTCACCGAGACCGAGGTCGACGAGGCCGTCGTGCTCGACGACACCGAGGAAGGTCCGGACGCGGTCCGGGTGTTCCTCACGCCGTCGGAGGCGCGGGCGTTCGCCGAGCGGGCCGACCGAGTCGTCAACGCCGGGCGCAAGCCGTGCCCGCTGTGCGGCGAGCCGCTCGACCCGGCCGGTCACGTGTGCCCGAGGCAGAACGGCTACCGGCGCACCGACGAGGACGGCCCCGCCGCCGCGGCCGACGACGTGTGAGCAGTTGATGCTGCCGACGGATCCCACCGCGAAGGACTTGTTGCTGGGTGGGGAGATCGGGATCGAGGGCCGGCTGGTCGACGCGTCGAACGCGACCCTCTACTGCTCCATCGAGCTCGACGGCGAGCAGGCCCACTGCGTCTACAAGCCGATCGCGGGGGAGCGGCCGCTCTGGGACTTCCCGGACGGGACGCTGGCCGGCCGCGAGGTCGCCGCGTTCCTGGTCGCCGAGGCGTCCGGGCACCAGCTGATCCCGCCGACGGTGTTGCGCGACGGGCCGTTGGGTCCCGGGATGGTGCAGCTGTGGGTCGACACCAAGGAGAACGACGACCTCGTCGACGTCCTCCCGCCCGACGAGGTGCCGGGCGGCTGGCGCCGGGTGCTGCGCGCGCACGACCGCTTTGGTGAACCCGCCGTGCTCGCCCACTCCGACCACGAGGGGGTCCGGATGCTGGCGGCGTTGGACGTCGTGCTGAACAACGCCGATCGCAAGGGCGGCCATGTCCTGCACGGCACCGACGGCAACGTCTACGGCGTCGACCACGGCATCTGCCTGCACGCGGAGAACAAGCTGCGCACCGTGCTGTGGGGCTGGTCGGGCGAACCGCTGTCGGCGGACGCGATCGCCATGCTCGAACGCCTCGACGACGCCCACCGCGGCGACCTCGGCGCGGCCCTGGACGAACACCTCACCCGTCGTGAGGTGCGGGCCGTGGGGCAGCGCATCGACCGGTTCCTGTCGACCGGCGTCTACCCGGAGCCGGTGACCGAACGCCCGATCCCCTGGCCCGCGTTCTGAGCCAGGGGATCGACGCCGCCGCTCAGTTCAGCTGCATCAGCGCGAACGGGACGCCCTGGTTGTCCACGCACTCGGCCAGCAGCCCGTAGTCCTGCCGTTGCGCCGGTCCAGCCTGGCCGCCCGCGGCACGCACGGCGGCCAGCGCGGTGTCCATGTTGGACACCCGGAAGAACGGCCGCGCACCGGGCAAGGCGTCCGGGTCGCCGGAGAGGCCGGTCATCGGCTGCATGCCCGGGATGTGCCAGTGGTTCTCGTCGCGGCCGGGGACGAAGTGCCAGCCGAGCACCGCGCCGTAGAACTCGCGGGCCATGGCGGCGTCCGGCGTGACCATGGTCAGATAACCGACGTCGCCGTCGTGGCGCATGCGGGCGTGCACGGGCGGCTGGTTGAGCACCCAACGGTGCCCGTACGGGTCCAGCAGCGCGGCGACCCGGCCGTAGCCCTGGTCGTCCGGCCGGCGCTGGATCGTGGCGCCCGCCGCCTCCGCCCGTCGCACCGTGGCGTCCACATCGGACACCTGCAGGTGCAGCGAGTGGCTCGGCAACTGCTCGCCCGGTGGTGCGACAGGAGTGTCGCCGGTGCCCTCGGCCAGCATCAGCACCGCGTCGCCGATGGCCAGCTCGGCGTGCCCGATGCTGCCGTCCTCCATGACGTAGGGCTCGCCGCGGCGCTTGGCGTCGAAGACGCGGACGTACCAGTCCAGCGCGCCCCGGCCGTCCGCGACGATCAGGTACGGCGTCAGCGATGGACCCCAGCGAAGGTCCTGCGTGGTCTCGTTCTCGGTGGTCGTCATGGTTCCTCCCGTGTCGGTCAGCAGCGCGCGCCGCAGCCGCTCCCGCAGCGCCGCCGCGAAACGTGGGTCGGGGTTCACCGGCTCGGCGATGTCCCGGCCGGTGCGGAGGGCGTCCAACGGATCAGTCATGACCGGCCCTCCTCCCGTGTGTATTCCTTGCGGAACGCGGTGCGCGCACGCACCAGCAACGCCTCCGTGGCGTGCACCGTCCGCTCCAGGTGGGCGGCGACCTCGGGCACCGGCAGCCCGTCGAGGTAGCGCAAGGTCAGCGCGAGGCGGTGGTGCGCGCCGAGCGAGGCGAGCACGTCACGAGCGACCATCACGTCCAGTTCGACGTCCCACGGGTCGACGCTCGGCTCGTGGTCGGTCTCCAGCCGGCGCTGCCTGCGTTGCTGCCGTTCCTCGCGTCGCCAGTGATCGGCCAGCTTGTGCCGCGCGACGCCGATCAGCCAGGACACCGACAGCGGCGGCGCGTCCGGTTTGCGTGCCGCGTCCACCGCGGCGAGGAACGTCTCCGCGGTGAGGTCCTCGGCGACCGCTCGGTCGGCGCATCTGGCCAGCAGGTACCCGTAGACGTGCGGCAAGGCCTCGTCGTAGAGCTCCAGCAGCCCGAACGCCGGATCAGGCCGCACGCCTGGTTGCGTGCTCACATCCGAATAGTCGTCCGGGCGCAGGCGACTCCGACGCCCCGATCGGGGATTTTCTGTCGGTGTCACCCGGTAGAACACCACTGTGGATCGAAGAGCGCTCAACCGCGCGACCCTGGCTCGCCAGTTCCTGCTGGCCCGGGCCGACCTTTCGGTGCCCACGACCGTCGAGCACCTGGTGGGGTTGCAGGGGCAGGCGCCCGACGCGCCCTACGTCGGTTTGTGGAGCCGGCTCGACGGCTTCACGCCGGACCAGCTGGCCGGTCCGTTGCAGGCGCGCGAGCTGGTGCGCACCTCGGCCATGCGCGCCACCGTGCACCTGATGACCGCGCGCGACGCCCTGCGGGTGCGTCCGCTGGTGGAGCCGGTGCTGGAGCGTGCGCTGCGCAGCGGCAGCCCGTTCGGCAAGCGGCTCGTCGCCGACGGCGTCGACCTCGCCGAGCTGGCCGAGGCGGGGGAGCGGCTGCTCGCGTCGCGGCCCCACAGCCGCCGTGAGCTCGCCGACGCGCTGGTGCGCACCTGGCCCGATGCCGATCGCGACTCGCTGAGCTACGGCGTGAGCTACCTGGTGCCGTCGGTGCAGGTGCCGCCGCGCGGTGTCTGGGGGCAAAGCGGCCCGCCGGCGTTGGTGTCATTGCGGTCCTGGCTGGGGGCACCCACACCGGGGACGGTCGACGACCTGGTGCTGCGCTACCTCGGCGCGTTCGGACCGGCCACCGTCGCCGACATCCGCACGTGGTCGGGCCTGACCGGGCTCGGCGAGGTCGTCGACCGGCTGCGCCCCAAGCTGTGGCACGACGGCACCCTGCTCGATCTGCCCGACGCGCCGCGTCCCGGTCGGGACACCCCGGCGCCGGTGCGGTTCCTGCCCGAGTACGACAACGTGCTGCTCTCGCACGCCGACCGCTCCCGGGTGAACCCGGACGGCCGGAGGGTGCCGCTGCCGCCGGGCAACGGCGCACGGCGCGGCACGGTCTTCGTCGACGGCGACTACCGCGCCGACTGGCGCATCGACAGCGGCGGCGTGCTCAGCGTCGAACCGTTCGCTCCGCTCAGCCGGGCCGAGCGCGACGACGTGACAGCCGAGGGTCTCGACCTGCTCACCTTCGTCTCGCCCGAGGCGCACCACGACGTGGTGATCGCCTGAAGCGCGGGCCACGCGCCGACGATGCCGGAGATCCGACGCCGTGAGGACCGGTTTCGCTACGGTGCTCGACCGTGCGATCCCACGAGTACGGCCGCGACATCCTCTCCGCGCGGCGAGGAAGTCGGACCATCCCTGAACTGCCGGCCGAGCCGGGGCTCGTGGTCGAGGATCCGGCCAGCGGGTTCTGCGGCGCGGTCGTGCGCATCGAGCAGGGCGCGGTGGTCCTGGAGGACAGGCACGGCAAGCACCGCGTCTTCCCGATGACGCCGGCCGGGTTCCTCGTCGACGGCAAACCGGTCACCTTGGTCAAACCGGCTCCGGCGGCGCCGAAACGGACGATGTCCGCGTCTGGATCGGTGCGGGTCCAAGGTCTCAAAGCACGCACCGCACGCGACAGCCGCCTGTGGGTGGAGGGCATCCACGATGCCGAGCTGGTGGAGCGCGTCTGGGGCCACGACTTGCGCGTCGAGGGCGTCGTCGTCGAGCCGCTGCACGGCGTGGACGAGCTGAACGACCGGATCGCCGAGTTCGGCACCGGACCGGGCCGACGCCTGGGCGTGCTGGTCGACCACCTGGTGAAGGGCAGCAAGGAATCACGCATCGTCGACGCGGTGCGCGACGAGAACGTGCTGGTCACGGGCCATCCCTTCGTCGACATCTGGCAGGCCGTGAAGCCGTCGTCGCTGGGGATCGAGGCCTGGCCGGTGGTGCCTCGCGGTCTGCCGTGGAAGGAAGGAATCTGCGCCGCGCTTGGCTGGGGCGAGCCCGCCGACGGCTGGCGCCGGGTGCTGGCCGGGGTGCGCGGGTTCCGCGACCTCGAGACGCCGTTGATCGGTGCGGTCGAGCGGCTTATCGATTTCGTGACCTCCGAAGGGGCTTAGTCCGCCCGCGGTCGCCGCGGAACTGGGAGGATGGGGGAGTGCCAGCGTGGATTTGGCTGCTCGCCGGGGTGGTGCTGATCGGAGCGGAAGTCCTCTCCGGTGACTTCGTGCTGCTGATGCTGGGCATCGGCGCGCTCGCCGCCGGTGGCGTGGCCGCGTTGAGCGGGCTGATCGTCCTGCAGGTGCTCGGGTTCATCCTGGTCGCCACCGGGCTGGTCACGCTGGCCCGCCCGCCGCTTCGCCACCGTCTGCAGGGCACGACGACGATCCGCACCAACACCGCGGCGCTGCTCGGCTCGCGCGCCACTGTTGTGGCCACTGTGGACAAAACGGGCGGCGGTCGCGTGCGGATCGGCGGCGAGATCTGGTCGGCGCGCTCGATGGACGACCGGGTGCTCGAACCCGGCACGGACGTGACCGTGGTGGAGATCTCCGGCGCGACGGCCGTCGTGCTGGAGCAAGGGTGACCGGCCGCGTCGCGGTCCGGAGTGGAGGAATCAGGTGACTACTGCTGTCATCATCATTGTGGTCGTGGCCTTCATCGTGGTCGCGACCATCATCGCCAAGGCGGTGCTGGTCGTGCCCCAGGCACAGACCGCGGTGATCGAACGGCTCGGCCGGTTCAAGCACGTGGCGGAGCCGGGGCTGAACTACCTGGTGCCGTTCATCGACCGGGTCCGGGCCAAGATCGACCTGCGTGAGCAGGTCGTCTCGTTCCCGCCGCAGCCGGTGATCACCGAGGACAACCTGACGGTCTCCATCGACACGGTGATCTACTTCCAGGTGACCGACTCGCGCGCCGCGGTCTACGAGATCGCCAACTACATCGACGCGGTCGAACAGCTGACGGTCACGACGCTGCGCAACGTCGTCGGTGGCATGAGCCTCGAGCAGACCCTGACCTCGCGCGACGAGATCAACAACCAGCTGCGTGGCGTGCTCGACCAGGAGACCGGCCGGTGGGGGATCCGGGTCGCCCGCGTGGAGCTCAAGGCGATCGACCCGCCGCCGTCCATTCAGGACTCCATGGAGAAGCAGATGCGCGCGGACCGCGAGAAGCGCGCGATCATCCTGAACGCGGAGGGCCAGCGCGAGGCGGCCATCAAGACCGCGGAAGGCCAGAAGCAGAGCCAGATCCTGTCCGCGGAGGGCGCCAAGCAGGCGACCATCATGGCCGCCGAGGCCGAGCGGCAGTCGCGGATCCTGCGGGCCCAGGGTGAGCGGGCCGCCCGCTACCTGCAGGCGCAGGGCCAGGCCAAGGCCATCGAGAAGGTGTTCGCCGCGATCAAGGCGGGCCGGCCGACGCCGGAAGTCCTTGCCTACCAGTACTTGCAGACGTTGCCGCAGCTGGCGCAGGGCGACGCGAACAAGGTGTGGATGGTGCCGAGCGACTACGGCAAGGCGCTGGAGGGCTTCGCCAGGATGCTCGGCGCCCCCGGCGACGACGGGGTGTTCCGCTACGAGCCTCCGGCCGCCGAGCCGGCCGCGTCGAACCCCGAAGAGGACGACCCGGCTGTCGCCTCGTGGTTCGACACCAGCACCGACCCGCGGATCGCCGAGGCTGTGCGTGCGGCGGAAGCCGTTGCGCGCCAGGAGGTGCCGAGCCCGCTCGACGACGCGCGGAAGGCACCGCGGGGGAGCGCGCCGGACGTCCCGCCACCGGCCGCGGTGCCCCCGGTGGCCGCTCCGACGGAGATCGAGGCCGGCACGACCGACCCCGACGAGCCGCTGACCTGAGTTCGATCAAGGCCTGACCGAAGAGGCCCAGCCGCGGCTGGGCCTCTTCTACTCCCCTAACTACACGAATTAATTAGTCACTATATAGATGTCCGATATTTTCGCCGGAGGCGGCCGCGCGGCTTCCGCCGCTCACCAAAAGACGGCAACGACGAGAGGGGCCGCCGTGTGGACCTGACTGCCTTGGGGGAGTTGGATGCCTTGCATGACGGCGACAGCAGACGACGCGGCCCGCGACCGGTCGCCGTGGGCGATCATGGCTCCGGTGATCGACTTGGTCACGCCGTTGACCGTGCGGGCAGCCGCTTCGCTGCGCGTGGCCGACCACCTGACCGACGGGCCGGTGGCGCTCGACGAGCTGGCCCGGCGCTGCGACGCCGATGCGGACGCACTGGCTCGCATGTTGCGTCACCTGATCTGCCACGGCGTGTTCGCGGAGCCGGACCACGGGATGTTCGCGTTGAACGACAAGGCGGAGTTCCTCCACTCGGATCACCCGTCGGGCATGCGGGTGTCGCTGGATCTCGACGGCTTCGGCGGCCAGATGGACCTGGCGTTCACCGGGTTGCTGCACACCGTGCACACGGGTGAGCCGGCGTGGCAGAAGGTGTTCGGGCTGCCGTTCTGGGAGTACCTGGCCGCGAACCCGAAGATGGGTGCCTCGTTCGACGCGATGATGAGCTCCGCGACGGAGTTCGTGATGGACGCCGTGTCCGCGCACGACTGGTCGACCGCGCGGCACGTGGTGGACGTCGGTGGTGGCCGGGGCGTGCTGCTGGCGGCGATCCTCGGCACGAATCCCTCGTTGCGCGGCACGCTGATCGATCTGCCCGACACGGTGGATCGCGGGCGGCAGTACCTCGCCGAGCACGGTGTCGGCGAGCGCGCCGAGGTCGTCGGGCAGAGTTTCTTCGACCCGCTGCCGACCGGTGGTGACGTCTACGTGGTGAGCAGCGTCCTGCACGACTGGAACGACGAGGCGTCGATCGCGATCCTGCACCGGTGTGCCGAGGCGGCGGGTGCAGGCGGGCGCGTGCTGGTGCTGGAGCAGCACAGCAGCGAGGGTGACCGGTCGGCGTTCGCGGAGATGGACCTGCGGATGCTCGTGCTGGCCGGTGGCCGCGAGCGCAGCGTCGAGGAGTACACCGCGCTGGTGACGGCGGCGGGCCTGACGGTGACCGGCGTGCACACAACGCCGATGGGTCAGGTCGCGATCGAGTGTTCGGTCGGGTCAGTGCCAGCCAGTGCGGACGCGTAGCCAGTCGTGGCCAGGCGGTGCGGGCCGGTACCCCTGCAGGAGCAATGGCCCGCGCTCCCGGCCGGCAATCAGCGTGGTGGGATGATCTTGCGTGCCCGCATCTCGTCGAAGATGCGCGGGAACATCTCGGTCGTGTCGACGTGGTGGTGGAAGCCGTGCCTGCGGGCCTTGGATCCGTCAGCGATGAGGTCGTAGTCCCAGGAGAACACGGCGTCACCGAACGGCCAGGAGGACACGTCCTGGTACGGAGTGGGCGCCAGGTCGTGCTTGGCGACGATCTCCCGCCACGCCGGTTCCTTGTCGGCCATGACGGTGGTGAGGCTGATCGGCAGGCCGGGCGCGATCGGGAGGTCGAAGTAGTCGGCGATCTTGGGCCACATCTCCTCCCAGCGGAACAGATCGCCGTTGTTGATGTTGTAAGCCTGGTTGGCGGCAGCCGGGTCGGTCGCCGCCCACACCATGGCTTGCGCGAGCAGTCCGGCGTCCGTCATCTCGATCAACGAGTGGTAGGCACCGGGTTTGCCAGGAAAGCGCAGCGGAACGCCGAGGTGTTTGGAGATGGTGGCGTAGACGGCGATGACCATCGCCAGGTTCATCGGGATGCCGAGCGCGAAGCCGCACACCACCGACGGCCGCAGCGCTGACCAGCTCCAGTCCTTGCCCTGCTGCAGCTGCTCGACGAACGCCTGCTGCTCGATGTTGAACTCAGGCGGCATGTGCGGCGGGTCATCCTCACGTGCCGGGGTCTTGAACGGCCCCAGGTGCGCCCCGTAGACCTTGTAGCCCTGCATCAACTGCACATGCCGTAACCCCGCGGCCGCTGGCTCGATCGCCTCCAGCACGTTGACGAGCATCCGCTGGTTCGGCTCAACCAGACCCGCGAACGTCGGAGCATCCTGGTAGGCGGCGTAGAACACATGGGTTACGTCCGCCAAGCCGGCGAGCTTCGTTCGTGTGTCGGCGGCGTCGAGGAGATCAACGCTGACATGTCTCACCCGCTCTGACGGCTCGCCTCCACGCCGGGACAGGCCGATCACCTGCCAGTCGCCCAGCTCCTTCAGATGGTGGACAAGGTTTCCGCCGATCACTCCACGGGCTCCCACAACCAACGCCACGTTGTCCGACAAGACCGATCTCCAATCGCTATATCGGAATGTTCCGATGCCTCAAGCTAGCACGGTCCATCGAGGAATGCCGATATCCCTATACACTAGGGCCATGAGCAACGCTGAGTTGCACGATCTGCTGGAGGTGTGCAAAGCGCTGGCCAACCCCACGCGCTTGCAGATCATGGGCTGGCTGCGCGACCCATCCGACCACTTCGCACCGCAAGCCGACCCGATGGAGGAGGTCGGGGTGTGCGTGAAGCAGATCCAGGAGAAGGCCGGGATCTCCCAGTCCACCGCATCGCAGTTCATGTCCGTGCTTCAGCGCGCCGGACTGGTCGAGAGCACTCGTATCGGGCAGTGGACCTACTACCGCCGCAACCAAGAACGCATCGCCGCGCTGCCCGGACTCCTCAGCGCCAGCCTCTGAGCGAGCAGGAGCCGGAGGAGAAGCCGCCGGGTTGGGTGGTGGCCTCGACGACGGGTGCCGCGCCACCGGATTGGTGGTTCGGCCGTTGGTAGCGGCGGACGGCCAGCGGGAAGAAGACTGCCAGCAGGACCAGTGACCACACCCCGTGAGCAGTGTCCTGCCCGACTGGAACGACGAGGTCGGGATCGAGTGCTTGGTCGGGTCAGCGCCAGCCAGTGCGGACGCGTAGCCAGTCGAGGGCGACCCGCCCCTGGGCGAGCTGGAACTCGCGGATCATGGGCAGGCCCGGGGGTGGCGGCAGGATGCCGTTGCCGATGAAGAACCCGGCAGCCGCGGCGAGCACTGCCGTGACGGCTTCTGGTGGTGCGGCGGCACTGAGTGGATGCGTGCCGAACACCGTCTCCGGGTCGGGTCCGCCGTGCATGGCGACGCTGGGCAGCATGCCCAGCAGGTCCAGCCAGGGCGCGCCGGTGCACGCCCACGGCCAGTCGACGAACACGACGCGGTCGTCGGTGAGCAGGATGTTGTCGGCGCGCAGGTCGGCGTGCAGCAGGGTGGTGCCCGCGGACAGGGGTTCCCAGGTGGCTTCCAACTCGGCGAGCGTGTCGAGGTGGCGGCGGGACCAGTCGTCGATGCGGTCGGCGAGCGCACCGTCGGCGACGATCGTGCGCCAGCCGGTGAACGCGGCCGCGTGCCGGTCGGCGTACGTCGGCACGTCCACAGTGGACGGCGTGAGCGACTCGGCGAGGTCGGTCATCGCGGCGAGCACGAGGTCGAGTTCGTGGGCCCGCCACGGCTGGGCAGGCAAGTGGCCGTCGATGTCCTCGAAGGTCAGGGCCACCCAGCCGTCGACGCCGTAGCTGGCGAGCAGACGCGGCACCGGAGCATCCGCGGGTAGCAGCCTGGCGATGCGTGCTTCGCTGCGGTGGAGGTCCGGCGAGTCCGGATTCGGGGTCGGGCCAACGGCTTTGACGAACGCGCGGCGGCCGTCGGCGAGCAGGAGCCGGGCGGCCACGCCGGGGGAGAAGCCGCCGGGTTGGGTGACCGCCTCGGCGACGGGTGCGCCGAGGTCGGCCTCGATCCGCCGGCGCAACCCGCCCGGTATCTCGGTCCAGTGCCGGCGTACGCCGCCGATCATGGGCGCGTCGGTCATGACCGTGATGATCGCGATACCGGGCGGGTCGTGCCAACCGGTTTAGCGGTTCAGCCGCTGGTAGCGGCGCACGGCCAGCGGGAAGAAAATCGCCAGCAGCACCAGCGGCCACACCACGGCCAGCAGCGTGGCGTTCTCGGCGAACCACGAGGTGCCGGGCCAGCCGGGGTTGCCGCAGAGTTCGCGCACGGCGGCGACGGTGGCCGACACCGGGTTCGCGTCGGCGATGGTGCCGAGCCAGCCGGGCATCGTGGCCGGTGAGGTGAACACGTTGGACAGGAAACCGAAGGGCCACACCAGGATCTGCATGGCGACCACCGCCTGCGGGTCGGCGGCGAGCAGGCCGAGGAAGATCCCGACGGCGAGCAACGCGATCCGCAGCAGGATCAGCATGGCGAGTGCGCCGAGCGCGGGGCCGAGGCCGTTGTGCCAGCGCCAGCCGACGAGCAGCCCGGCGCCGATCAGCACCGCGATGGTGGCCAGGGATTGCAGCAGATCGGCGCCCGCGCGACCGAGCACCACGGCCGAGGGGGACATGGGCAGCGAGCGGAACCGGTCGGTGATGCCGCGGGTGGCGTCGGTGGCCACGCTGGTGAACGTGGTCTCCAGCCCGAAGAGCATGACCATGGCGGCCATCCCGGGGACGAGGAACTCGCGGTAGTCGCCGCCGTCGGGCACGGCCATCCCGCCACCGAGCAGGTAGCTGAACATGAGCAGCAGGAGGACCGGGAAGAGCAGGGTGATCACGGCGATGCTGGGTGCGCGCCGCCAGTGCAGCAGGTCGCGGCGGGTGATGGTCCAGCCGTCGGTGACGGCGAAGCGCAGCGCGGTCATGCGGGGACCTCCGTGGCGGTCAGGTGCAGGAACACCTCGTCGAGGGTGGGCCGGCGGATGGCGATGTCCTGGGCGGGGATGGCGGCGTCGGCCAGCGTGCGGATGACGCCGCTGAGGGTGTCGACGCGGTCGGTGGCCGGGATGCTGACCTTGGCGGCGTCGCGGTCGACCTCGAGACCGGGCACGGCGAGCAGGTGCGCGGCTTCGTCCACATCGGACTGGTCGACGAGCAGGACCTCGACGCGGTCGCCGCCGAGCACGGCCTTGAGTTCGTCCGAGGTGCCTTCGGCGGCGAGGCGGCCGTGGTCGAGCAGGGCGATCCGGTCGGCGAGCTGGTCGGCTTCTTCGAGGTATTGGGTGGTGAGCAGGACCGTGGTGCCGCGGCGCACGAGGTCGCGCACGGCGGACCAGATCTCCGCGCGGCTGCGTGGGTCGAGCCCGGTGGTGGGTTCGTCGAGGAAGAGCACGCGGGGTTCGGTGATCAGCCCGGCAGCGAGGTCGAGGCGTCTGCGCATGCCGCCGGAGTAGTGGCGGACGGATTTCGTGGCGGCGTCGGTGAGCCCGAACGCCGCGAGCAGTTCGTCGGCGCGGCGGGTGGCGGTGCGGGCGCCGAGGTGGTGGAGCCGGCCGAAGAGTTGCAGGTTCTCCCGGCCCGACAGCACCTCGTCGACCGCGGCGTGCTGGCCGACCAGGCCGAGTGCGGCTTTGGCCTTGGCCGGGTCCTTGACCACGTCGATGCCGGCGACGGTGGCGTGCCCAGCGTCGGGTCGCAGCAGGGTGGTCAGGATGCGGACGGCGGTGGTCTTGCCTGCGCCGTTCGGGCCGAGCAGGCCGCAGACGGTGCCTTCGGGCACGGCCAGGTCCAGGCCGGCCAGCGCGGTGTCGGCGCCATAGCGCTTCACAAGGCCGGTGGCCTCGATCGCGGGCATGACAGCTCCTCACTGGGTAGCATGTACGCAATTTGATTCCGCGTACACCATACCCGATTTCGCGCCCTACGATGAACGCACGATGAGCAGCGACGACACGTATGCCGGAGCAGGCAACCTGCAGGCGACCCTCGACCTGTTGTGGGGCACCCAGGAACCACCGAGCCGCGGCCCGAAGCCGAGCCTGAGCGTGGAGCAGGTGGTGCGCACCGCGATCGCGCTCGCCGATGCCGACGGGCTCGACGGGCTGTCCATGCGCCGGGTCGCCGAGGAGCTGTCCGTCGGCACGATGTCGCTCTATCGCTACGTGCCGGGCAAGTCGGAGCTGGTCGACCTGATGCTGGACGCGGTGCAGGCCGAGCTGCCGACCGGCACGTCGCCCGGGTCGCCCGACACCTGGCGAGCCGGGCTCACCGAGGTCGCGCACGGCGAGTACGCCCTCTACCGGCGGCACCCGTGGGTGCTGCGCGTCTCGCAGGCGCGTCCGTTGTTCGGGCCCAACTCGATGGCCGCCTACGACGCGGCCCTGCGCACGGTCGAGGGCCTCGGGTTGTCGGCGCACGAGATGGCGTCGATGGCCGCGGCCGTGAGCTGCTACGTGCAGGGCACGGCCCGGATCACCGTCGAGTTCGACACCGCGGCCCGGCGCAGCGGCATCAGCGACGAGCAGTGGTGGGGCACGCAGCTGCCGTTCATGACCGCGGCGTTCGCCGAGGGCCGCTACCCGACGCTGGCGAAGGTGTACCAGGGCGGCGCCTACGACCCGGACGACGACTTCTTCTCGTTCGGGTTCGGCCTGGAACGCGTCCTGGACGGCATCGAGTCCTACGTGCGGACCCGCAAAGCTCAGCCGTAGCTGACGTCGGCGCCCTCGATCCCGCGGGCGACGGCGACCCGGTCGGCTTCTTGCTCGATCTTCTTCTTCACCGTGCGGGGCAGTGGGACGAACTCCTCGACGGTGACCGCGAGCCGTTTGCGGGCGAGCTTCGCCTTCCACGCGCCGAGCACGTCGCCGTCGACGACGATCGCGCCGGGGTTCCCGATCATCCGCCACAGGTTCTTGCGCTGCGCTTCGTCGGGGACGATCAGTTCGCGTTCGCGGGGTTGCAGCAGCGGGTCGAAGGGCGGGAGCAGCCGGACGAGGTCGGGCTCCGGAGGCTTGCGCACGGCGTCCACATCGGACTCGAGGACGTAGGCCTTGCGGCCGTCGGCGCGGACCTCGACGGCGTCGTCGGGCAGCATCGTGCGGGCGAGCTTCTGGGTGGTGCCGAGGAACGCGGCGATCTCGTTCATGGTGGCCGGTCCGAGTACGTGCAGGTAGGGGCGCACTGCGCGGTCTGGCCGGTCCGGTCCCTTGGGCACGGCCCAGCGTTTGGGCACGGGAGCCAGCGTGGTGGGGCTGCCGGAGCGCACCTGCACGCCGGCGCCGAGGGCGACGGCCTGGAAGAGGCTGCCGTAGATGTGCGTGGCTTTGCAGGACCGGCAGGCGTAGCCGTAGCCGTCGGGCAGCGCCTTGGTGATCGCGGTGCTGACGTCACCCTTCACCATCTCGTTCTTGACGATCTTGCGCATGGCGGTGGCCGCGGTGCGCCAGGCGTCCAGGCCAGCGATGCCGGTCTTGCGGAACATGATCCCGGCGCCGGCGAGCCGGGCGATGGCGTCGTCTTCGCTGACCGGCCAGAGGTCGCGGGCCAGCGCCGGCAGGTCGGCGGTGCGCATGAGGTGCGCGGCGCCCCGGTAGGTCCACGCGACGGTGAAGTCCGGGTCGTCGTTGGCGGCGACCGCGTCCGTGGCGGCCGGCAGCCGGGCGGCGAGCGAGGTCGCGACGGAGCCGGGGACGGTCTGTTGCACGCCGATGTCGAGTACGGCCAGGTCGGCCGCCTTGCCCTGGTCGCGGTGCAGGCCGGTGGCCGCGATCCGGTAGGCCATGACCTGGGCGCGGTCGACGTCGAGGGTGCTCATGGGTCTCATCTTGCCTCGGATCACTGACATCTTGTGTCAGGGTCTTGCGGCACACTCGGGGTCATGCGTGCCGGTCGACTGCTCTCGTTGCTGCTGCTCCTGCAGAGCCGCGGCCGGATGTCGGCGCCCGAGCTCGCCGCCGAGCTGGAGGTCTCGGTGCGCACGGTCTACCGCGACATCGAGTCGCTGAGCGCGTCCGGCGTTCCGGTGTACGCCGATCGCGGGCCGTCCGGCGGCTACCAGCTGATGGAGGGGTACCGGACCCGGTTGACCGGGCTCACCCAGGCCGAGGCCGGGTCGCTGGCGCTGGCGGGGTTGCCGCAGCAGGCGGCCGAGCTGGGTCTCGGGTCGATCCTCGCGGCGGCGGAGTTGAAGCTGATGGCCGCGATGCCCGACCCGTTGCGTGCGGAGGCGGCCCGGATGCGGGAGCGGTTCCACCTGGACGCGCCCGGCTGGTTCGCCGAGGGCGAGGACCTGCCGTTCCTGGCGGAGCTGGCCGCGGCGGTCTGGTCGCAGCAGGTGGTGGCCGTGCGCTACCTGCGCTGGGGTCCGTCCGAAGTGGAGCGGACGCTGCGCCCGCTCGGCCTGGTGTTGAAGGCGGGCACCTGGTACCTGGTCGCGGCGGGGCTCGACGACGACAAGCCGCGGACCTACCGGGTGTCGCGGATGCGGGCGGTGGTCGTGACCGACGATCCGTTCACCCGGCCCGCCGGGTTCGACCTCGCCGGGTTCTGGGCGGGCACGGCCGCGCACCTGAAGGAACGGCTGTACCACCGCAGCGCGGTGGTGCGGTTGTCACCGAGCGGGCGGAAGCTGTTGTTCCTGCTCGGTCCGGTGGTGCGCCGCGACGCCGAGGAGCTGGCGACCGATGCCGAGGGCTGGTGCACGATGCGCATCCCGATGGAGACGCTGCAGCACGGGGTGCACGCGATCCTGCAGCTCGGCGCGGAGGCGGAGGTGCTCGAGCCGCCGGAGCTGCGTGCCAAGATCGCGACGGAGGTCAGGAAGCTGGCCGCGCGGTACGAGTGACTGGGGGATCGATGCGGTACCTGGAGCTGAACGGCGAGGCGCTGCCGGACGACGCGTCGCGGCTGATCCCGTTGACGTACGGGCATTTCACGGCGATGCAGGTGCGTGGCGGTGCGGTCGCCGGGTGGCCGTTGCACCTGGCGCGGCTGGCCGCATCGTCGCGGGAGATGTTCGGGGCCGCGGTGCCCGACGAGCAGGTGCACGCCTTGGCGGCGCGGGCGTTGGCGGCGTCCGGGCTGGCGGACGCGTCGATGCGGATCATGATGGTGCCGCCCGCCGGCGGGTTGTCCGCCGACGCGGTCCCGCCGGACGTCGTGGTGGTGGTCGCGGACCCGGTCGACGAGGCACCGGGACCGGCGCTGCGGGTGTGCTCGCAGGTTTACGAGCGCGAGCTGCCGCACGTGAAGCACCTCGCCACCATGGGACTCACGCGTGCGCACCGGCTCGCCGTCGCCGCCGGCTTCGACGACGCGCTGTTCGTCGACCGGGACGGCCTGGTGCTCGAAGGTTCGATCTACAACGTCGCGTTCTGGGACGGCGAGGCCGTGGTGTGGCCGCAGGCGCCGATGCTCACCGGGATCATGATGCAGCTCGTGCAGGGCGCGTTGACGTCACTCGGGGTGCCGCAGCGGACCACGCCGATTCGGTTGGCGGACGTGTCGTCGTTCCGGGCGGCGTTCTTCACCAACTCCCAGTGCGCGCGGCAGCCGATCGCCTCCCTCGACGACGTCGTGTTCCCCGGCGACGACCGGCTGTGGTCGCTGCTGGCCTCGATGACGTTCGCGTCGACGCGTCTCTAGAACGGGTCGCGTTCGGCGTCCCTGATGCGGGCCGCCGTGTTCTCAAGGGCCGGGTCGCCGTGCCCGAAGCACGCGATCCGCGGCTCCAGGGCGGCGATGCGTTGCACCGACTGGTAGGTCTGCTCGTCGTCGAGGTTGAACGGGCCGACCACGAGCCGGTTCGGGCCCGCGCCGACGGTGTCGCCGGTGAACACGACGCCCGCGTCCGGCAGGTGCACGGCGATGCTGCCGTCGGTGTGACCGGGCACGGACAGCACCTGAGCGCCGCCGCCGAAGTCGAGCACCTCGCCGCCGGTGAGTTCGGTGTCGACGCGGGCCGGTGGCGGCGGGGGAATGGGCGGCAAGGTCTGCATGAACGCGAGCTGGCTCTTGGTGAGGTTCGGCCTCGGCCCGGGTGTGCCGCGGACGAACGGTGCGTCGGCGCGGTGCGCGAGGACCTCGATGCCGGTGCCCTCGGTGAGTTCGGCGAGCGCGCCGACGTGGTCCTCGTGGAAGTGGGTGATCACGATGCGCCGCAGGTCGCGCGGGTTCTGGCCGAGTTCGGTGATGGCACCGGTGATGGCGCCGCCGAACCCGGCCATCCCGGTGTCGATCAGCGTCAGCTCGCCGGGATCACGCCACAGGTAGGCCTGCCCGACCGGGAACCGCAGCAAGTGCAGGTTCGGCAGGATCTCGATGATGTCGATCTTCGGTGCCATGCCGCCGACGCTATGTCGCACCGCGCCCCGGAGCGAGCTACTTCGCCGTTGGCATAACGGATTCCGCGATCAGCGATACCTGCGGCTTCGGTGCCGCGCCACAGCTCGCCGGCCGCGCGGGCCCGATGCGTTCGCCGATCGTGACGTCCCACGCCCGCCCGTCCCGGTGGGTCACGCGGGTGCCGGTGACGGTGAGCGAGTCCGGGTCGCTGTCACCGAGCCGCGCACGGACGGCGAGTTCGGCGACCTGACCTTCGGCGTCCCAGGTGGAGCGCCCGCGACAGCGTTCGACCCGTACCGCCGTGCTGCGTAACAGGTCCGCGCCGAACGCGACGTCGATGCGGCCGTAGCTGTACCCGGTGGGCAGTTGCACGGCGGTCGGCGCGAACCGGTGCCCGCCGAGGTGGCTCGACTCCCACACCTGCGTTCCGTGGTCCGCGGCCAGCTCGGCGGCGATCGGACGCCCTTCCAGCGCGCAGCACAAGTCGCGCCGGCCGTTGGTGCACACGAGCAACACCGGGTCGCTGGTCACCTCACCGAACCCTGGACGTTGCCCCCGGCCGAGGGCGGCGAGGTCGAGATCGAGCAGCTGCTTGGGTTCGTCGCACACCGTGTGCTCGAGCCACGACTGCCCCGGGGCGGTGTGGGCCAGCAGGATGGTGTGCGGTGCGGGCACGTGCCGATCGGCGTGCCGCCCCGGCCGCCGGATCATCGCGATCCGAACGCCCGTCCCCTTGACCCGCTCGGCGAGCGCGGCCCCGACCTCGGCATCGAAGTGGCTGTCTGACAGGGCATCGCGACCCCACGGCCCCGACTGCTCGATGCACAGCCACGACACCGCGACCGCCGCGGTTCCCGCCGTGGGCTCGGCGGCCGCCGCGGACAACACCGAACAACGGTCTGCCACCCGATCACCTCACCCCGCGGTCATGCTCGGCGTCAGCCTCTCATGCCCACCTCCACCCTGCGTTGCCGATCTCGGTTCTCACGTTCCTGATCCACAAGTCGACCTGACGACCGCCCACCCCGCGCCCGTTGTTCGAGCCGGACGCGCGGACGCGCCGAAGGCAGAACCCCCTTTGCCGAGCAACGGCGACAACCACGACCGGCGGCTGCGCAATGCCTCCCTCCATTTGCCAGCGACGGCCATACGCGCGTCGCTGCCGCCGGATGCGTTCCGCCATCGCCGGGTGAGCGGCCGCAAACCCAATCCCACCAACGTGTGCGGGTGGCTCTACATCGGCGATCTTGGTGAGTTGTCTGGCACGGGCATCGAACCGTCCCTTGAGCGGCGCACGGCCCAGCAACGATCAGTCGCCCACCGTCGACGATGTCTTGTCGGGCAACGGCAGCCGCTCGCGGCGCGGCTCAGGTGGCTGCGACAGGTAAGCGACCGGCGGTAGGTCGACCCAGCCACGTTGGCCACTGCTCGGGAGCCGATTCCGGGTGCTCGCTCGCCCAGCAGACGATGCCGTCGGGGCGGATGAGCAGGGACGTGCCGTCTGGCGACTGGGGGACGGTGGTGATGCGGTTCGGCCATTGGGCGGCCAAGTCGGTGAGGATCGGGTCGTTGGTGGCCAGGACGAAGCGGCCGTCGGTGGCGGCGTCGTCGGTGGCCAGGCGGGAGGGAACCAGTTTGCCGGTGAGCGGGTGGCCGCCAGGGAGGCCGTACCGCAAGGCCACGCCCGCGATCTTCTTCAGGACGTACGTGGTGCCCGCTTTGGTGTCTAGCAGGTCGGTCAGCACGGCGCGGAGCGCCTTGGTGCGTGGGTCGCGGCGGGTGATGGCGGCCTGCGCCTTGGTCCAGTCCTGCACCCACGCGCCGATCGGGTGGCGTTCTTCGGTGTAGGTGTCCAGCAGCGACTCCTCCGCCTCGCCCTTGATCACGGCGGCCAGTTTCCAGCCGAGGTTCATGGCGTCGCTGATGCCCAGGTTCAGGCCCTGGCCACCGGCAGGGGAGTGCACGTGCGCGGCGTCGCCGGCCAGCAGCACTCGGCCGGAGCGGTACGTCGCGGCCTGACGGGTGGTGTCGGCGTAGCGGGTCGCGGCGTGGATGGCGGTGATCTCCGTGTCGATCCCGCACACCCGGCGGATGCTGTCCTGCAACTCCTGTGCGGTCATCGGCGCGTCCCGGTCGCCGTCGATGCCGGTGCCCGGTTCGATCGTGGTGATCCGCGTCGGGCGCAGGCGCATCTCCCAGCCGCCGAGCAGGTAGTAGCCGCCCTCGCATTCGTGCATGCCACCGGGCAGCAACTTCTCCGGCTCGGTCATGTCCACCAAGGCGAGCCGGAACACCGACTCCGCGTCCTCGCCCGGGAACGCGATGCCGGACTGCTTGCGTACGACGCTGCGCCCGCCGTCGCAACCGACCAGCCAGCGCGCCGACACCGGCCCGTCCTCGGTCACCGCGGTCACGGCGTCGGCGGTCTGCCGGACGTCGGTGACCGTGACACCGGTGCGGATGGTGACGCCGAGCTCGCGTGCCCGGTCACCGAGGATGCGTTCGAGATCGGCCTGGGCGATCACGCCCGCGCCGTCCTCGTGACCGGCCAGGTCCGGGTCCTCGAAATCGATGCGGTCGGCACGCAACATGATCCCGGCGAAGTGCCCGGCAAAGGGCGGTGGCTCGTCGTCGGAGGGCGGTGCGGTGGGCCGGTCGTTCGGGTCCCACCACATCAGCGCCGCGTTCCGGACGTTCGGCAGCAACCCCCGGCGACGCAACGCGTGCACGGAAGGCGCGTTCAGCGAACGGGCGCCCATCTCGCCTTGCTTGATCGGCTCGGCGGCCAGGTCCGAGCGGCGTTCCAGGACCAGCACCCGCGCGCCCCCGAGCGCGAGTTCGCTTGCCAGCAGCAGGCCGACCGGGCCCGCGCCCACGACAAGGACGTCCGCATCCATGAGATCCCCCAGATAGAAACTGTGAACGGTGTCTGCGATATGCGCGACTGTACCCCACCGTGTACGGTGTTCGCAATATGACCGAGATCAGGGCGGATTTCGTGTGGTCGCGGCCCGCGCGTGGCGCGCGTGGACCGAAGCCGACCCACACCCGGGACGAGTTCGCGCAGGTCAGCGTCCAGATCGCCGACAGCGAGGGGATCGACGCCGTGTCGATCCGGCGGGTGGCCCAGGAGGTCGGCGTGGCGCCGGCCGCGCTCTACCGCTACGTGCGGCGCAAGGACGAGCTGCACGACCTGATGGTCGACCTGGTCTTCGCCGAGCAGGCGCCGCCGGAGCTGTCCGGGCACTGGCGCACGGACCTGCGCGTGGTCGCCTACGAGGCCCGGCACCGCGCGCTTCGGCACCCGTGGCTGACGACGTTGTCGACCCAGCGCATCGCGCTCGGTCCTGGCAGCCTGGCCTGGATGGAGTTCGCGTTCGGCGCCTTCGACGGCCACGAGCTGACCGCGGACGAGATCATGACCAACGTCCAGACGCTGATCGCGTTCGTGACCGGGCACGTCCTCGGCCAGATCGGCGAGGAGCAAGCGAGCGCCCGTTCCGGCATGAACCACGACGAGTGGCTGCAGGCCATGAGCGTCCACGGCGAGGAGATCATCGGCAGCGGGCGCTACCCGCGGGTGGCGCGCCTCATGGTCGAGGCGGCCGGTCCGCACGACCCGGACCACGCCGACCACTCGTTCGACCTCGGGGTCGAGCGGATCCTGGACGGCATGTCGGCCATGGTCGGGGCGCGTTAGACCTTCGGGAGCAGGCGGCGGGCCGTGTCCCGCGCGGCAACCCACACCGGGTGCGTGTCCAAGGATGCCTCGTTCCACAACGGGTCACCGGGTGGCGCCGTGAAGGCGTCGTTGAGCACCCGCAGCTCACGCAGTACACCGGGATCGAGGCCGCCGCCCTCGGGCAGGAGCTCCACGGCCGCGCTGAGGTCGAGCGCGAGCTCGTCGGTGATCACCGAACCGGCCAGGGCCTCGCGTTGCGCGTCCGCGTCCATGGCGAGCTGGGCCAGGGCATCACGCAACAAGCGCACCCAACCGGTGGAGCGGATCACCCGGCACGGGTTGCCGGCGGCGAACACGCCCGCCGGCAGGTCACGGGTGACCACGCTGCCCGCGCCGACCACGGTGTTCGCCCCCACCGTCACGCCCGGGCACACGATGACGCCGCCGCCGAACCACACGTTGTCGCCGATGGTGATCGGTTTGGCGGTTTCCCAGCGCTCTCGCCGCGCGCGGTGGTCGTCGATCGGGTGCAGCGCGGTGAGCAGTTGCGCGCGTGGACCGATGGACACGTCGTCGCCGATCACGATCGGCGCGCAGTCCATGAGGATCGCGTCGTAGTTGAGGAAGCTGTTGGCGCCCAGGGTGATCAGGGAGCCGTAGTCGCACTGGAACCGGGGCATGATCCACGAGCCTGCGCCGATGCCGCCGAGCAGCTCGCCGAGGATCTGCCCGCGCAGGTCGTCCTCGTCGGCGGTCGTGGCGTTGAACCGGTCGAGCAGCCGCTGGCAGGCTTTGCGCTCGGCGACCAGCTGCGGGTCGTTGTCCCGGTAGGGCTCGCCGGCGAGCATCCGGCGCTTCTGCTCGGACGAGGTCACGGGGCAGAGGCCAACCAGTGCTTCAGCCGCCGGGCCGCGGGCCGGTCGCCGGACTCGGCGAGCACCCGGACCTGGTCGACCCGCCCGTGCGCGAGCAGCAGGTTCAACCGCTCGGAGTGGGCGAAGTGACCGTGCTCCGGATCGGACTCCAGCAGTTCGAGTTCGACGAGCGCGGCGTCGACGTCGCCGCGGCGGACCAGGGTGTGGGCCAGCCACGCGCGGGCCGAGGCGAACACCGGCACTTCGGCACGCAGCTGCTCGACCCGGTCCTCGCGGACGAGCAGCTCCATCAACGTGGCGAACGCGCGGCCGTCGCCGTCGAGGGCCAGGGTGCGCAGGTCGGTGATGCGGTCGGCGTCGACCATCATCTCGACCAGCCGGACGAACGCGCAGGCGTTGCTGTCGTCGTAGGCGAGCTTGCGCAGGGTGCGTTCGTCGCGGGCGGCCTCGAGGCGGTCCATCAGCCGGTCGCAGGCCGCGGTCGCCTCGGGCGTGTCGTGCACGTCGTACCGATGCGCCGCGCCGTAGTACGACCAGCCCGACCACTGGTCCGCCGGCTGATCGGTGCGGTGTCGCCGGTTCAAGTCCCCTCCCTGGGCCAGTCAATCCCCTCTCGGGTAACGGTACTGGTCACGCGCCGTGTCCAGTACCGAAGCGAGCCGGGCGTGTCCCGCCGCCGACCGGTTCCGGGCGTCGTAATTGCGCCTGGTTGTCCGGGGATCGGCGTGATCGGCCAAATCCTGGGCCTCCGCGAGCATGCCGAGATCAAGCAGGGTGGTGACCGCCGTGGCGCGCAGCACGTGCGGGGTGATCCGGGTGGTGATCCCGGCCCGCTCGGCGCTCGCCCGGATCGTGTTCCACACATCCCTTCGGGTGAGCCGGACACCACCCGTTGTCACGAACAGTGCGCCCGTTGGCGGCGCGCCCTCCCGCTCGGACCGACGCCTCAGGTAGTGCCGGACCAGCTCGACCGCTTGCGGGGTGAGGTCCTTCTCACCGGACTTGCCGCCCTTGGCCGAGTAGCGCAGGCCGCTGTCGCGCAGGTCCTCGACGTCGGCGCCGAGCACGCTGGACACCCGCAACGCCGTCTCCAGCATCACCGTGATCACCGCGGCCGCCCGCCACGCCGGCTCGCTGTCCAGCTCCTGGGCGCGCCGGTGCGCGGTGGCCAGCAACGCGCCGCACTCCTGCGTGCTCAACGCGGTCGGCACGGGATCCGGTGGACGTGGCCGGCCCGCGAGCTTGGCCGGGTTGCGGTCGGTCAGGTCGTTGCCCGCGAGGTAGTCGTACCAACTGGACACCGCCGAGACCCGCAGCCGCACCGTTGAACGCCCCGGCGCCGCGCCCGTGGTGGTGGCGGTGTTCTTCCACGCGTCGACGTCCACCCGCCGGGCGGCCAGCGGGTCGAGGTCGCGCGCGGCGCACCACGCCAGCCAGCCTTGCAACGCCCCGAAGTAAGCGACTCGAGTAGCGTCGGTTTTGTCCGTCTCGAGCCAGGCGGCGGTGACCAGACGCAGGTCATAACGGTCGGCGGGGTTCAGCTCCGGTAACCCGGGCAGCATCACGACGGCACCGAGGAGGCGGTGCCGCCGGTCCTGGACGGCGTCGGTGTGCCCGGGAACGAGCTGGGTGTCGACCACGGCAGCACGGTAGCGAGCGGGCACGACAAAATTCGGCGAGGAGCCGTGTCGATCCACGGTCGGCTCGTTCGACGCACCGATGACAGACCCGAAGACCACAGGAGAGTCAGATGCGGTTCATGGTGATCGTGAAGGCCACGCCCGAGCAGGAAGCCAGCGGCGGTGCGATGCCCTCCGCCGAGGATCTCGAGCTCATGGGCAAGTTCAACGAGGAGCTGGTCCGGGCCGGTGTCATGCTCGCCGGCGAGGGCCTGCTGCCCAGCGCGAAGGGCGCGAAGGTGTCCTTCGACCACGGCAAGACGACGGTCACCGACGGCCCGTTCACCGAGGCCAAGGAGCTCATCGCCGGGTTCTGGCTGCTGCAGACCCGGTCGATGGAGGAGACCGTCGAGTGGGCCAAGCGGATCCCGTTCCAGGAGGGCGAGGTCGAGATCCGCCAGATCAGCGAGCTCGAGGACTTCGAGCCCGTGATGACCCCGGAGATCGCCGAGCGCGAGCAGCGGCTGCGCGACCAGCTCAGCGGCAACTGAGCCACCCGGTTGCCGTCACGGGCCTGCACCTGGTTGATTGGGGCCCGTGACGGGGACCGACACGCTCAAAGCCAGGAACGCGATCGAGGCCGTCTGGCGGATCGAGTCGGCGCGGGTGATCGCCGGGGTGGCGCGCATGGTGCGTGACCTCGGCCAAGCCGAGGAGCTGGCCCAGGACGCGCTGGTCGCCGCCCTGGAGCAGTGGCCGCAATCGGGCGTGCCGTCGAACCCGGGCGCCTGGCTGATGTCGACGGCCAAGCGGCGCGCGATCGACATGCTGCGCCGCAAGGAGAACCTCGACCGCAAGCACCAGGAGCTCGGGCACACCCAGTCGACCGAGACCGACGCCGCCGACGCGGGCCTCGCTCCCGACGAGGTGCGCGACGACATGCTGCGGCTGATCTTCACCACCTGCCACCCCGTGCTCTCCGCCGAGTCCAGGGTCGCGTTGACGTTGAAGCTGGTCGGCGGCCTGTCCACCGCGGAGATCGCGCGCGCCTACCTGGTGGGTGAGTCCACGCTCGCGCAGCGGATCGTGCGCGCGAAGAAGACGTTGAGCACGAGCAACGTCCCGTTCGAGGTGCCCGCGGGCGCGGAGCTGGCCGAACGGCTCGGCTCGGTGCTCGAGGTCATCTACCTGATCTTCAACGAGGGCTACTCGGCGACCGCGGGCGACGACTGGGTGCGCCCCGCGTTGTGCGAGGACGCGCTGCGCCTCGGCCGGATCATGGCGGCGCTCGCGCCGGACTTCGCCGAGGTGCACGGGCTCACCGCGTTGATGGAGATCCAGGCCTCGCGCATCCGTGCCCGCGTCGGGCCGGACGGCGCGCCGGTGCTGCTGCTCGACCAGGACCGCGGCCGCTGGGACCAGCTGCTGATCCGCCGCGGTCTCACCGAGCTCGCCATCGCCGAACGGCTCGGCCCGCGTGGCCCGTACACGTTGCAGGCGGCGCTGGCCGCGTGTCACGCGCGTGCCCGCACGCCGGAGGAGACCGACTGGGAACGCATCGCCGAGCTCTACGCCGAGCTGGCCGCGCTGACGCCGTCGCCGGTGATCGAGCTGAACCGCGCCGTCGCGCTGGGTATGGCGCGCGGACCTGCCGCCGGGCTCGAACTGGTGGACAAGCTGCTGACCGAACCCGCGTTGAAGAACTACCACCTGCTGCCCAGCGTGCGTGCCGACCTGCTGATGAAGCTCGGCCGCGGCGAGGAGGCGCGGGCGGAGTTCCTGCGGGCGGCGCAGCTGACCGCCAACGAACGCGAGCGCGCGCTGCTGCTCGAACGCGCCGAATCCTGTCTCGCGGTCCGCGCATGAGTGGAGCCCGAACGGCCTGAGGGTGAGCAGGCCGTCCGGGCTCCGGACCTTCTTCGCCGGTGCGCGGCGTCAGTGCTGGGTTTCGTAGATGCGCTGCATCGGGTGGCCGGACGGTGCGAGGCCGCCTGCCCACATCGAGTTGACCTCGGCGATCTCGTTGCTGTCCGGGTAGGAGTTCGTGCACGACGGGCCAGGGCCGCCGCCGGACATCAGTTCCGAGCAGGGACCGCTGTAGTCATCGGGCAGGCCGAGCACGTGCCCCGACTCGTGCGCGGTGATGCGCACCTGGTCGTACTCCTGGGCCTGCGTGTAGTCGATGAAGATCGTCCCGTTGCCGTGCCCGTCGGTCTGGGCGTAGGAGCCCGCCGGGTCGTTGCCCTCGGTGTAGTAGAGGGTGGCGTTGCCCGGGCTCTCCACGAACTGGACGTTCGACACCGACGCGTTCCAGTGCGACACACCCGCCAGGATCTGGTTGTAGAAGGTGGGCGCGCCGGATGCGTCGAAGTACACGGTCGCGACCTTCAGCGAAGGCGCGGCCGCGCTGTGGTTGGCCGGTGCGGCGGACGCCGGCCCGGCGACCAGCGCCAGCGCGGCGATGCCGGCGGCACCGACGGCGAATAATCTCTTCATCCCCGACTCCCAAGTGATCGGCGACCACGGCGTGATCGCTGAGCGAACATGGTTGACCACTCGAAGTTAGGTGCGGCCATTCCGGGGATGGCACCCGCCGATGGTCGCGGGACGCAGTGGGAATTTACCGATCGCCGCTTCACCTTGTGAGCGCTTGACGGCCCGATTACCCTGCTCGCCTCCGTTTCCGGGCTGGGCCGGTCAGACGCTTTCGCAGATGAGGAACGCGGCGTACTGCGCCATCACGTCGGCGGCCGGGGAGTTCGCCTGGCGCAGCTCCCGGGCCAGGTTCAACGCGCGAAGGCCACGCGTGCTGTCGCCACCGAGGTTGTCGGCGAGCGTCTGGAGCGCTTCGTCCGGGTTCGAGTAGAGATCGATGGCGTCCTTCGTGTGGCAGGCCACCGTGGCGATCTCCTTGACGTCGCTGTCGCCGGCCGCGGGTTCCAGCAGGGTTCGCACCTCGGCGTCGACGCCGGCCGAGGTGGTCGAACCGGGCAGCACATAGGTGTGGGTCGACGTGGCGATCTCGATGGCCCCGTCGGCGGACTTCGGGGCACCGCGCAGCACATCCGCCGTGTCATGGGTGGCGACTCGCGCTATGTCGCTCAGGTCGTGTCCCACCGCCGCCGGGTTGCACGCGGTCAACCCCAGCAGGCCGATGGCCGCCATTGTCACGCCGTGATGCAGCCGCATGGCCGCCTCCTCGTCTCACTGGGTGAGTCGCGGCGGGGTGCGGTGGTGTTCTGGGGCCGTTGGACCGAAACCTCTCGCCGATCTCGCCGCCCTGGCGCCTCTAAACCGTCATAACTGCGATTATGGTGGCCGATCTGTGATCGATCAGTAGAGGTTTCCGCTTACTGAAACCAGGTATCGGTTATAGTCGGCGGATGAGCGATGAGGCCTTGTGCGCGTTCCGTGGCTGTACACGGGCGGTGGCGCCGCCGGTGATCGATCCGGAAACCGGCAAGAAGAAGGGCGGCCGGCCCAGCAAGTACTGCGGTCCGGAGCACGCGCAGGCGGCCAAGCAGCAGCGCGCGGCGCTGCAGAACGCGGGTGTGACGGAGGCGGTCGGTGAACTCCGCGCGCTCGCCGACGACGCCCGTCCGGTGTTCGACGGGTTCCGCGAGACGCTGCGGGAGTTCCTCGCCCGGATGGATCGCCTCGACGAGGGCGCCGTCGCCGACGCGGCCGCGGCCCGTGCCGAGGTGGCCGAAGCCGAACTCGCCCGCGAGGAGGCCGAGGACGCGGCAGCCGCGGCGCGACGAGCGGCGGCGCAGGCCCAGCAGCAGGCCCAGCAGGACCGCGACCAACGACTGGAAGCCGAACGTGTCCTGCGCGATGGGCTACGAGACGCCGAACGCGTGCGCGCCGAAGCCGAGCAGCGCGTCGCGGCCGCGGAACGGGCCCGCGGTCAGGCCGAGAACGCGCACCAGGTCGCCGAGGCGGCGCGGGCGCGGCTGGAGCAGGAGCTGGCCCGGGTGGTCGACCGGCTGACCGAGGTGGAGGCGGACCGCGCGCAGCTGGCGGCGGAGTTGGTGGGGGAGCGGGACCGGGCGCAGCGCGCCGACGCCGACGCGCAGCTGGCCCGCACCCAGGCTGCCGCCGCGACAGAGCAGGCACGCATCCAGTCCGAGGCCGCCGCGGAGGCGCGCCGCCGGGCCGACGAGCTCAAGGACGCGGTGCGCGCCGCCCATGAGGAACGCGACCAGGCACGGCGGGAGCTCGCCGAGGAACGGCGGCTCCGCGCCGTCGCCGACACCCGGGCGGTCGAAGCGGCGGCCTCGACGCAGGCGATGACGGTACGGGTCGAGCACCTGCAGCAGCAGCTGACCCAAGCTCACCAGCGGATCGACCAGCAGGAAGCCCGGTTCGACCGCCTCGTCCTGGCCGGCGCACCAGCGGCCAAGGCCGACAGTCCCTCAGACCACGGTCAGGGACCGTCGGCGTAGCGGGTGGGTGAGGTCAAGTCGGCTGGTGTGCCGCCGAGGAGCCGGTGCAAGGCCCGCCGGGCCCGGGTCGGCGCGGACCGGTCGCGGTGCAACTGCATGAAGTGGTTGAGCGCCAGCATGGTCCCGACCAGCTCGTAGATCAGCTGGTCGACGTCGGTGTCCGGCGGCAGGTCCCCGTCGCTGATGGCTCGCCGGAGGTGGATGCGCAAGTCGCGTTGCCACAAGGCGTTCAGCCCGGCGATCGCGTCATGCACGGGCCCGCCGCGCCCGTCGAACTCGGCCGCCGCCGCGGTGAAGAAGCAGCCGCCGGGCAGCACGTCGCGTTCCAGGTAGGACACCCATGCCTCAGCCGCCGCGCGAAGCCACGGCATACCGGAGGGCACCGTCCGGACCCGGCCGGGTACCTCCTGGGTGAACAACTCGGCCGCCGCGTCGACCACGGCGAGTTGCAGGGCCTGCTTGGTGCCGAAGTGCCCGAGCAGACCGGCCTTGCTGATGCCGAGGTCGTTGGCGAGCCGTCCGATGGTCAGCCCTTCGAGCCCGTCCACCGACGCGATGCGCAGGCTGTGGTCGAGGATGCGCCGGCGGGTGTGGCGGGTTTCGACGACGGACTTGCGCGGGCTCATGCGGGCCAGCATAACGTCTTAGCTTCCGACCGATCGGTTGCTATAGTTCCGGCGGGCAGGTGCTGCCCCTTGTCGCCCGACCGAGGAGACGCCGTTGTCCGGATCCCGCATCGCGGCCCTGGGACACCACCAGCCCGCCCGCGTGCTGACCAACGCCGACCTCGAGCGCATGGTGGACACCAACGACACGTGGATCCGGCAACGCACGGGGATCGCCACCCGCCGGATCGCCGGCCCGGACGAATCGGTGACCGACATGGTGGCCGCAGCGGCGGCGAAGGCGCTGGCCGGGTCCGGTCTGCAGCCCGGCGAGCTCGGCATGGTCGTCGTGGCCACGTGCAGCGCGATCGACCGGTGCCCCTCGATCGCCGCCCAGGTCGCCGCGCGCCTCGGGGTGCCGGACGCGGTCTGCTTCGACCTGAACAACGGCTGCGCCGGATTCTGCACCGCGCTGGCCACCGCCGATCACACGATCCAGGCCGGGGCGGCGCGGCACGCCCTGGTCATCGGCGCCGAGAAGATGTCCGACGTCACCGACTGGACCGATCGCAGCACCTGCGTGCTGCTCGGTGACGGCGCGGGCGCCGCCGTGCTCAGCACGACCGAGGCGAGCGGCGAGATCGGTCCGGTGGTCTGGGGATCCGACCCGGCCCGCAAGGACGTCGTCCGCCTCACCGACGCCTGGCAACCCCGCTTCAGCCAGGAAGGCCAAGCGGTCTTCCGGTGGGCCACCAGCGAACTGCCCGAGGCCGTCGAACTCGCCTGTCACCGCGCTGGCCTCACCACCGCGGACCTGGCCGGCGTCGTCACCCACCAAGCGAACCTGCGGATCATCGAGTCACTGACCCGCCGGCTCGACCTGCGCGCGGACGTGGTGATCGCCCGGGACGTCGTCGACTCCGGCAACACCTCCGCCGCGTCCGTCCCGATCGCACTGTCCAAACTGGTCGAACGCCACGAGCTGCCCTCCGGCGGACCGGTGCTGCTCTTCTCCTTCGGTGGCGGGCTTTCCTGGGCGGGCCAGGTCGTCACCTGTCCCTGAGGATCAGGGCGCCAGGATCGCGTCGGCGAGGTCGCCGGGACGCGACAGGAACGGGTGGTGACCGCAAGCGAGCTCCACCACCTCGGCCGCCCGTTCGGCGAACCAGCGCTGGCGCTGCGGCGGAGTCGCCCGGTCTTCGCTGCACACCACATACCGCGACGGCACGGTGCGCCACGCGGCGCTCGGCGCGGGTTGGGTCAGAGCCAGCGGGTTCTGGCGGGCCAGGCGTTCGATCGCGGCGGCGGCGAACTCCGGTGCGCAATCGGCCAGGAAGTGGTGGCGGATCTGGTCCTCGGTCAGGTCCGGGCGCATGGCCAGCAGACCGTCCGCGTCCGGCTGCACCCAGCCCGGACCGGGACCGGCCAGGCCGGCCAGTGACTCACCGGCGTCCGGGAGCATGGAGCTCACGTAGACCAATCGCGTGACCGACGGGTGCTCACCGGCCGCGGTGATCACCACGCCGCCGTACGAGTGTCCAACCAGGACGGTCGGCTCCCCAGGGTCCGCGTCGAGGACGGCACGGACCGCCCGGACGTCGGCGGCAAGATCACCCAGCGGCGCCGACGTCCCGCAGCTCGGGAGTTCCACGGCCACGGTCGGCACACCCAAGGGCGCCACCATCCGGTGCCACCACCAGGCCGCGTCCCGGACGCAAGCACCGTGCACGAAGACGACTCTCACCCGGCAAGACCACCACACCGCGAACGCCAAGGGTCGGAATTTCGCTTGGGGCGGACCAGTATCGTCGAGATCATGGGGGTCACGTCGCTGGTGTTCACCGATCCGGGAACACCCGACACCCGTGGCCCGCTGCGATATCTCTACTGGCTCGGCCGCCGCCAGCCCCGCCGCGTGCTCACCGGCACCACGCTGAGCACCGTCTGGATGGTGCTGCTCATGGTGCCGCCCTACCTGGTGTCGCGCGCCATCGACGACGGGGTCCGCGCGCGGGACACCGGCGCCCTGCTCGGGTGGGCGGGCGCGGTGCTCGGCGCGGGCGTGACGCTCGCCGTGCTCGGGACGCTGCGCCACCGCACCATGACGATGGTGCGCACCGACGGGCTCTACCGGACGGTGCGGGTGCTGACCCGCCGCGTCGTCGAGCTCGGGCCGGCGTTGCCGCGGCAGGTCGCCGCGGGTGAAGTGGTGGCGATCGGCAGCGCCGACATCATGACCATCTCGCACGTGCTCACCGTGTTCGGGCCAGGTGTCGGCGCGGTGTTCGGCTACACGGCGGTTGCCGTCGCACTGCTGGGGATCTCGCCGTTGCTGGCCGCCGTCGTGTTGCTGGGTGTGCCGCTGCTGGTGGTGTCGATCGGGCCCTTGCTGCGCCGGCTGCAACAGGCCGACGCCCGCTACCGCGGGTTGCAAGGCGAGCTGACCGCGCGTGCCGGTGACATCGTCGCCGGGCTGCGCGTGCTGTGCGGGATCGGCGGCAAGGACCTCTTCGCCGGGCGCTACCGCGACCGCTCGCGAGTGCTGCGGGCCGAGGGCTACCGGGTCGGCGCGGTGACCAGCTGGATCCAGGCACTGGCGGTCGGGATGCCGTTGGTGTTCCTCGCCGTGGTGACCTGGCTCGCCGCGCGGATGGCGGCCGCCCACACGATCACCGTCGGTGAGCTGGTCGCGGTCTACGGGTACGTCGCCGTGCTGATCACGCCGGTCTCGTTCCTGATCGAGAGCGCCGACGACCTCGGCCGCGCGCTCGTCTCGACGCGCCGAGTGCTGCGGGTGCTGACCCTGACCGAGGACATCCCCGACCACGGCACCCGGCCGGGGCCGCGCGGCCAGGCCGACCTGCACGATCCGGTCTCCGGGGTGCGGGTGCCCGCCGGGTCGATGGTGGCGCTGGTAGCCACCCGGCCCGGGGACGCGGTGGCCGTGCTCGACCGGCTGGGCCGGTTCACCGACTCCGCCGCCACCTGGGGTGGCACGCCCCTGACCGAGATCGCCCTCGACGAGGTCCGCCGCCGCATCCTCGTGGCGGACAACGACGCCTACCTCTTCGCCGGCCCGGTCCGCGCCGTGATCGGTGGCGGCGACGTGCGGCCCGCCCTGCGTATCGCCGCCGCCGAAGACGTCGTCGAGGCCCTGCCCGACGGCCTGGATTCGGTGCTCGACGACCAGGCCCGCACGGTGTCCGGCGGCCAGCGGCAACGCCTGCGCCTGGCCCGCGCCGTGCACGCGCGGCCGGACGTGCTGCTGCTGGTCGAGCCGACCTCAGCCGTGGACGCGCACACCGAATCGTTGATCGCGACCCGCCTGCACGCCGACCGCCAGGGCCGGACAACAGTGGTGGCGGCGACCTCGCCGCAACTCCTCGCGCGCGCCGACCACGTGATCTTCCTGAGCGACGGGACGGTGGCGGCGACCGGCAGCCACGCCGAACTGGTGCGCACGCAGCCCCGCTACCGCGGGCTGGTCCTGCGTGGCGACGAGGACGTCGACCAGCACCACGTGGTCGGTGATCTGAGGTGAGGTTGCCGGAGGCGGACCGCGCCGCGGTGCGGGCGGCGTCGATGCGCCTGGTGCGGGAGGATCGCGGGGCCGCGCTCGTCGTCCTGCTGCTCTACGGGCTGGCGGCCGCCGCGGGGCTGGGCCTGCCGTGGCTGGTGGGTGTGCTGGTCAACCGGGTGGAGTCCGGCGCGGGAGTGTCCGCAGTGGACAGGCTGGTGCCGGCCATGGCCGGGTTCGCGGTCGCCCAGCTGATCCTCGAACGGAGCGCGCGCTACGCCGGGCACCGGTTCGGGGAACGGGCCCTGGCGCGGTTGCGGGAGCGGTTCGTCGACCGGGTGCTCGCGTTGCCGACCGCGGTGGTCGAGCACGCGGGAACCGGCGACCTCATGACCCGCACCACCAACGACGTCGCCACCGTGGGTGTGGCGATGCGCGACGCCATCCCGGAGATCCTCATCTCGTCGGTACGGGCGTTGCTGGTGGCGGGCGCCGCCGTGCTTCTCGACCCGGTGCTCGGCCTGTGCGTCCTGTCTGGCACGCCGTTGATCGTGCTGACCGGGCGCTGGTACCTGCGACGTGCACGCACGGCTTATCTGGCCGAGGGCGCTGCCTCCTCCGAGCTGTCCGAAGGGCTGGCGGCCACGGCAACCGGGGCCCGCACGGTGTCGGCGCTGCGCCTGGGCGAGCAGCGGGTCGCGATCGGCGATCAGGCCGCGGTCACCGGCTACCACACCCGCGTGCGCACCCTGTGGCTGCGCACCGTCCTGTTCACCATGACCGACGTCGGGCGCTACCTGCCGGTCGCCGTCACCCTGGTCGTCGGTGGGCTGCGCTACCACGCCGACGCGATCCCGCTCGGCGTCGTAGTGACGGCCGCGCTCTACGCCAACCAGCTCGCCGATCCACTCGACACCGTGCTGGAACGCATGGAACGCCTGCAAACCGCGGGCGCGGCCATGTCCCGGCTCACCGGCGTGCACGGTCTGCCGCTGCCACCCGCACCCGACCCGCGCGTGCCCGAGTCGGACGTGCTGGAGGTGCGCGCGGCCCGGTTCGCCTACCGCCCCGGCCACAACGTGTTGTCCGATGTGGACCTGACGGTGCGGCCGGGGGAGCGGCTCGCGGTGGTCGGCCCGTCCGGTGCGGGCAAGACAACCTTGGCGCGGCTGCTCGCGGGAATCGACGCGCCCGACTCCGGGCAGGTCACCGTCGGCGGGGTGCCGGTCGCGACGCTGCCCGCCGAGGAGTTGCGCAGCCGGATCGTGCTCGTCACCCAGGAACACCACGTCTTCCTCGGTACGCTGCGCGACAACCTGGCCATCGCCGCGCCGGGCCCCGACGACAGGCACGGCGACAGGCACGACGACGACGCGTTCAGAAAGGCGCTGGCCACCGTGGACGCCGTCTGGGTCGCCGAGCTGCCCGACGGGCTGGACACGGTGCTCGGCGCCGGCGGGATCGCGCTCGACGCCGCGCAGGAACAACAGCTCGCGCTGGCCCGTGTCGTGCTGCTGGACCCGCACACGGTGATCCTCGACGAGGCGACCGCCCTGCTGGACCCGGCCACGGCCAGGCACGCCGAACGCGCGCTCGGCGCCGCTCTGCACGGGCGCACGGTCATCGCCATCGCCCACCGGCTGCGCACCGCACGCGACGCCGATCGGATCGTTGTCATGCGTGACGGGCGGATCACCGAGGTCGGCACGCACCCGGAACTGGTCGCCGCCAATGGCGCGTACGCCGAGCTGTGGCGGGCCCAGACCGGTACCGCGTGACCACTCACGCGAAGTAATCGTTTTCTGTGAGCGCCTCCAAGCGTGGAAGTCACCTGAAGTAGCTCTAGTTCGCCAGTTGTCGACCAAGACGCCGAGCGGCACTAATGATGACCGCCTCCGGTCGCAGCCTTGACACCGTCCGCGCGAGCGCCCTAGCGTTCGGGTAATCGATTTCTCGGGTTGGTTCTGAGGCGCTGGCGGAGCCCCGAGTCGAGGGGTGGCATGGACATCGCTGTCGACGACGCTGTCGCTGCGCTGGTCGAGATGACCGGCGTCCGCAAGTCCTATGGCGGCGCACTCGCCTGCCGGGACATCGACTTCACCTTGCGCGCGGGCGAAGTGCACGCGCTGCTCGGCGAGAACGGCGCGGGCAAGTCGACGCTGATGAAGATCCTCGCCGGCGAGATCACCGACCACGAGGGCATGGTCGCCATCGACGGAACCCCGGTCCGGTTCACCTCACCGGTCGACGCCCAGCACGCCGGCATAGCGATGATCCACCAGGAACTCGACCTCGTACCCGGCCTGTCGGTGGCGGAGAACATCTTCCTGGGCCGCGAGCCACGCACCCGCCTCGGCACCGTCGACGTGCGGCGCATGTACCGCGAGACCCGCGAGCTGCTGGCGGCCACCGGCGTCGCGCTCGACCCGCGCCGTCCGGTCGGCGAGCTGCGCACTGGCGAGCAGCAACTGGTCACCATCGCCAAGGCGCTCGGGCTCGACGCCCGCGTGCTGATCATGGATGAACCGTCCTCGGCGCTCTCGCAGGCCGAGGTGGAGCAGCTGTTCGTCGTGGTGGAGGAGCTGCGCAAGGCCGGCACCGGCATCGTCTACATCTCCCACCGCATGGAGGAGATCGGCCGGATCGCCGACCGCGCCACCGTGCTGCGCAACGGCCAGGTCGTCGCCGAGTTCGACGCCCGTGCCATGACCGCGGCGCAGGCCGCCGAGGCGATGGTCGGCCGGTCGGTGCAGACGCTGTTCCACACCGAGGGCGGCGAACCCGGCGAGATCGTGCTCGAGATCGACGACCTCGTCGTGCACGCCGGCCGGGTCCGGCCCGGGCGGCGCGAGCCCAACGGCATCACCCTCACGGTGCGCGCCGGGGAGATCGTCGGGCTGACCGGCCTGCTCGGCGCGGGGCGCACCGAACTGCTGGAGACGCTGTTCGGCGCGGGCAGCCGGGGCCGCTGGAGCGGACGGATCCTCCTCGACGGCAAGCCCATCCACCCCCGCAAGCCGCGCACGGCCCTCAAGCTGGGCATGGCCATGGTGCCCGAGGACCGGCGGATCGCCGGCCTGGCCCTCGAGCACTCCGTGCACGCCAACACCGTGCTGTCCATCGTGGACCGCCTCGCGGTCGCCGGGGTCGCCGTGCGGGCCAAGGAGACCGGCGCCGTGCGGGAGATGGTCGAGCGTCTGAAGATCAAACTGCGGTCCATCCGCGACGCCGTGGGCACGCTCTCGGGCGGCAACCAGCAGAAGGTCGTGTTCGGCCGGGCACTGCTCACCGAGCCCAAGCTGCTGCTGCTCGACGAGCCGACCCGCGGCGTGGACATCGGCGCCAAGGCCGAGATCTACCAGCTGCTCGGCACCGCGGCCGAGCAGGGCATCGCCGTGCTGCTGGCCTCCTCGGAGCTGGCCGAGCTGGTCGGCGTGTGCGACCGCGTGATCGTGCTGCGCGACGGCCGCAGCGTCGCCGAACTGGACACCCGCCAGGCCGGCGAGGCCGACCTGCTCGCCGCGTCGATGGGCGTGGCCGAGCCGGGAACGGACTCGACCATCGCCGCGGACATGGTCGAGCTGGCCGAGTCACCGGCCGGGGAAGGGACCTCATGACCGACCTGCAGACCGAGCCGAACGAACGGCTGGAGACAAAGACGAGCACCGCCACGTCGATCGTGTCGATGCTGTTCCGGTTCCAGAGCCTGTTCGGGCTGGTCGCCGTGTTCATCGTGGCGGTGCTGCTGTCCCCGGTGCGCGACGGCGCGAACATCTTCGTCAGCAGCGACAACCTGTTCAACGTCGTCCGCGCGGTCTCCGAGATCGGGATCATCGCGGTCGGGATGACCTTCGTGATCCTGATCGGCGGCATCGACCTCTCCGTCGGCGCGGTCCTCGGCCTCGCCGCCGTCGGCTCCGCGGTCCTCATGGTCAACGACGACTTCGGCATGTGGCCGGCGATCCTCATCGTGCTCGCCGCCGGGCTCGTCTTCGGGTTGCTGCAAGGCATCGCGTCCGCGGTGTTCGGCATCCAGGCGTTCATCGTCACCCTCGCCGGCCTGCAGATCGCCCGCGGCATCGCGCGCATCTGGTCCGGTGGCCAAGGCGTCGCCATCGCCTACGGCGACGGGCCCGGTGAAGCGCCGGTGTCGTTCTCGCTGCTGGGGGAGCGGACCTTCAACGGGCTCGTGCCGATCCCCGCGATCATCTTCGTGGTGATCGCGGTCCTGGCGATCCTGTTCCTGCGCACCAGCGCGTTCGCCCGCCACGTGTTCGCCATCGGCGGCAACGAGAAGGCCGCGCGCCTGTCCGGGGTGCCGGTGACCCGGGTGAAGGTCATCGTGTTCGGCCTGTGCGGATTGCTCTCCGCGCTGGCCGGGGTCATCCACGCCGGTCAGCTCAACCAGGGCGGCCCCAACGACGGCTCGGGCTACGAGCTGGACGCGATCGCCGCCGTCGTCATCGGCGGCACCTCCCTCTCGGGCGGGCGCGGCTCGGTGGTCGGCACCGTCGCGGGCGCGCTGCTGCTCGGCGTGCTCAACAACATCCTCGCGTTGCGCAACGTGGATCCCAACGTGCAGTTGCTGGTCAAGGGACTCGTGATCGTCGCCGCCGCCGGCCTGCAACGGCTGCGCCCGGCATCCTGATGCACAAGGAAGGAAGCACCATGCCCCGTCGCCTCCCCATCGCGGTCGCTCTCGCCGCGACCGCCGCGCTGGCCTTGTCGGCCTGCGGCACGACGCACGAGAACTCGGGCCAGGGCGGTTCGTCCGCGGGCCAGGCGCCCGCGAACTGCAAGGGCCCCAGCGGGCACTACCTGATCGGCATGAGCCAGGCCAACAACGCCGAGCCCTACCGCGAGCAGATGAACAAGGACATCCAGAATGCGGCCAAGGCGATCCCGCAGTTCGAGGTGAAGATCTCCGACGCCGCCGCGGACGACAGCAAGCAGGTCTCCGACGTGGAGAACTTCCTCACCCAGCAGATCGACCTGCTGATCATCAGCCCCAACGAGGCCACGCCGCTGACCGCGGTGGTGAAGAAGGCCTACGACAAGGGCATCCCCGTGCTGGTGCTCGACCGCAAGGTCGACGGCGACGCCTACACCGAGTTCATCGGCGGGGACAACGTCGACATCGGCCGCCAGGCCGGCGAGCACATGAAGAAGCTGTTCCCGAACGGCGCCAAGATCGCCGAGATCCGCGGCCTGGCCGGGTCCACCCCGGCCAAGGAACGCCAGGATGGGTTCGCCAAGGGCATCGAGGGCGGCAACATCGACATCGTCGCCACCGTCGACGGTGACTGGCTGCGCGACAAAGGCCAGGCCCAAGCCGAGGCCGTGATCCAGGCGCACCCGGAGATCCAGGCCATCTACTCCCAGAACGACCCGATGGGCGAAGGCGCGTACCTGGCGCTCAAGGCCGCGGGCAAGGAGAAGACGGTCAAGGTCACCGGCATCGACGGCCTGCCGATCCCCTCCGGTGGCATCAAGTCCGTCGAACAGGGCCGGCTCGCGGCCACGTTCGTGTACCCGACCGGCGGCAAGGAAGCCATCGCCGCGGCCAAGACGCTGCTGATCGACTGCAAGACCGTGCCGAAGACGCAGACCCTGCCGACCCAGCTGGTGACCAAGGACAACGCCGCCGACGTGTACGCCAAGGCCAACAGCTAAAGCCGCCCGCCCCACCAGAGAAGGACCCGGCGGCCGCACGGCGCCACCCACAGGTGATCCCCCGCACCTGGCGCCGTGCGGCCGGCGGTCGTGCGAGGTCCCCGCCCCACTCGAGAGGGAGATGCGCCGTGTCCCGAAGTACCCGACTGTCCCTTGTGGCCAGTGCGGCGGTGGCCGTGGCCGCCGCGGTGGTCCTGCCCCCGACCGCCGCGGCCGCACCACCGCCCAAGAACGTGTTCGCCGGTGCGCACGGCCCGGTCGGCTGGGACGTCTACCGCCAGCTCGACGGTATGTCGGCGCTGCGCCCGGGCGCCCAGGTCCGCCAGTTCTCCAGCTTCGACCGCGCCGGCGGCAACGACGACGGGTTCAACGGCACCTACTCGTGCCTGCGCACCACGTCGGCCGGCTGTGTGATCGCCGAGGCGGCGGGCGCCGGTGAGCTCGAGTCGATGTGGTTCACCCGCGACTACGGCGACATGACCGCCAACGGCAGGATCACCGTCGAACTGGACGGCACGACCGTGTTGTCCGCGCGGCTGGTCGACGTGGTGAACGGCAAGGTCGGCGCGCCGTTCGTGTGGCCGCTGGTCGGCAACGGCGACGACACCGCGGGCGGGTCGGTGATCAAGGTGCCGATGCCCTACCGGCAGTCGATGCGGGTGACCGTCGAGCACAACCCGCTCTTCTACCACGTGGACTACCGCTCCTTCGCCTCCGCCGAAGGCGTGAGCACGTTCAACCCCGGTGATCCCGCGCAGGACGTGATCGCCCGGCTGCGCGGCTTCGGCGTCTACGACCCCAAGCCGGCCGCGCCCGGCGCCACCACCAGTTCGGCCACCCACAACCTCGCCGCCGGGGCGAGCGCGCAGTTCGCGTCGCTGACCGGAGCCGGGCGGATCACCCAGCTGCGGGTGAAGGTGCCGCAGGTGGTCGCCGCGCCACGGGTCATCGACGACGGCCGCGCGTACACCGGCGGCAGCTCGTTCACCGTGAAGGTCGACCCCGCGAACCAGGGTGTGCGGCTGATCAGGCGGCTGGACGGGTTCATCGGCAACCAGCGCGCGAAGGTCACCGTCGACGGGGTGGCCGCGGGCGAATGGTCGTCCGGTCCGCCGACCCCGGCGAACACCTGGACTGACCAAACCCTCGACCTGCCGTCGAGCTTGACCTCGGGTAAAGCTCAACTGAAGGTGCAGAACACGTTCGTGGGCTCGGACCTCGACGTCAACGAGTTCCGCTACGACGTGGAGAGCAACGTCGGCGGCGTGTGGACCCGCACCGATGTGCTCGACGTCGGCCCCGGGCATCCAGGGGAGGAGCAGGCGCACGGGTACGCCATCACCGGGCAGAACTGGTCGGGCTTCCGCACCTTCCGCTACCCGACCCCGGCCGCCGACGTCACCGCCTCGGACGCCGTGCTCACCGGCGCCCACCTGAAGATCACCTTCGACGGTGAGACCACAGTGGACGCACCGCTCGGCGAGTTCTTCGGCGCGGGCCTCGGTGAGTACGACACCCGCACGCTGTTCAGCTCGATCGACTCGCACGCCGACGGCTGGTACACCGCGTGGTGGCCGATGCCGTACGCCGCCGGCGCCAAGGTGGAACTGGTCAACGGCAGCAACCAGGCGATCAGCGGCGCGGTCGTCGAGGTCACCTCGGCGCCCGATCCCGCACTGCACGGGCTGATCCGGGCCGCGCAGGTCGGCCACTTCCACGCCACGCACCACGCGGGCGACACCGTGAACGGCGCCGACTGGTCCATTCTGGACACCCAGGGCCAGGGCGTGTTCTACGGCGAGACGCAGACGATGCAAGGGCAGATCGCCGCGGGCAACCGGCGTGAATACCTCGAGGGCGACGAACGCGTCTACGTCGACGGGGTGGCGAGCCCCGCGTGGCACGGCACCGGCACCGAGGACTTCTTCGAGTCCGGCTGGTACTTCCGCGACGGCACCACCTATGCGATGCCGCTGGCCGGCAACCCGGCGTACGAGACCGACGGCGACGGCTGCCAGTACGACTGCACCGGCGCGGTCCGGTTGATGGCCGGCGACGCGGTCCCGTTCGCGTCGGAGCTGACCTTCGGCATCGAACACGGCCCCGGCGATGACAAACCGGCGCACTACAGCACGACCGCCTACTGGTACGGCTCGGCGCAGCCGGGCATGACGGAGACCGACGTGGTCGACGTCGCCGACCAGGCAAGCCGCGCCGCGCACCAGTACACCGCCACCGGGGAGACCACGGCGACGCTGACCTCGACCTTCGAGGGCGTGCACAACACCCAGCAGGTCAGCCACGGCGTCGCCGCAACGACCGCTCCGGTCACCTTCACGGTGGCGGTCGCCGGCGACAACACGGGCGTGCGGTTGGTGCGCATGTCCGACCAGGGCGTGGGTTACCAGCAGGCGGCGGTGTTCGTGGACGGCCAGCAGGTGGGCACCTGGCTGCAGCCGCTGGCCAACACGCACTCGCGGTGGCTGGAGGACCGGTTCGATCTGCCGCCGTCGGCCACTGCAGGCAAGACGTCGGTGACGATCAAGCTGGTCCCTGTCGATGGTGGGCCTGCTTGGTCGGCGGCCCGCTACCGGGTCGAGTCACTGGGCTGAACCGAGGGCTGGGGTGACGCCGCGCGTCACCCCAGCCCTTCAGCCGACGGGACCCGCTGAACTTCCGCGGGCGATCAGCCGTGCTCCCAGCACGGTCGTCGTCGGCGCCCGATCGGTGTCCTCGATGCGGGACAACAACAACCGGGCCGCCGCCTGGCCAACCTCGTACGCGGGCTGCGCCACCACCGACAACGGCGGATCGACCAGCGCCGCCCACGGGGTCTCGTCGAACGCCACCACGCCGACGTCCGCGCCCGGGCGCAGACCCAGTTCCTTCAACGCCGCCAGCACACCGACGGCCATCGCGCTGTTGGCGACCAGCACGGCGTCCGGCGGCTCGGCCTGGTCGAACAGATCCAGCATGGCGCGGCGGGCACCGGCCTCGCGGTACTCGGTCCGGCGCACCAGCCGGGCCGAGGACGGGTGCTTGGCCGCACGCAGTGCCTCCCGGTAGCCGGCGAGGCGGTCGTCGGCCGTGCGCACGCCGCTCGGGCCGGTGATGCAGCCGATCCGGCGGTAGCCGTGGGCCATCAGGTGCGCGGTCGCCTCGCGCGCGGATTCCAAGGTGGCGACGAGGACCGTGTCGCTGGTGCGGTCGGTCAGCGGGCGGTCCACGGTCACCATCGGGGTGCCCCGGGCCAGCAACGGATCCACCGTCGTCGACTCGCCGGTGGGGGAGAGGATCACGCCCGCGACCCGCTCCTGGATCGCCACGTCGATGTAGCGGCGCTCCTTCTCGGCATTCTCATCCGAGTTGCACAGCACCACCGAGTAGCCGACCTCGTGCGCCACATCCTCGACACCACGGGCGATCGACGTGAAGAACGGGTTCTCCACATCGGAGATGATCAGCGCGAGCACCGCCGCCTCCTGCCTGCGCAGGTTGCGGGCCGGCCCGTTGGGCTGGTAGCTCAGCTGGCGGGCCGCGGTCATCACCCGCGCGGCCAGCTCGGGATCCACTGTGGACTTCCCGTTGAGCGCCCGCGACGCCGTCGCGGTGGAGACGCCGGCCATCCGGGCCACGTCGCTGATGGTTGCCACGGGTGCCTCGCGCCTCGACGGGGCCGGCCGCACGGCCGGCCTATTGACAGCTGTACCGACCCAACAATAGCGTCTGAGAAAACGATTACTCGACAGGTGACGCCCACGCGTACCCGATGGGTGTTGTCGTTTCCGGGGAGGCCCGAGTGGCGCGTATCGGTGTGATCAACATTTCGGACGGCCGGGACTACGTCCACGACGGCATCGCCCAGTTCATCCTCGACAACGAGGACAAGCTGGTCGCGGCGCTGACGGTGGCCGGGCACGAGGTGGTCCGCGGTCGCGCACCGGTGTCCACGAACACGCTGGCCACGTCCGTGGCCCGCGAGGTCGCCGCCCAGGACGTCGACCTGACGATCCTGCACTACTGCGTGTGGGCGTTCCCGCACTTCACCATGCTCGCCGCCGGTGCGACCACGAGCCCGCTCGTGCTGCTGGCCAACACCGACCCCGTGCAGCCCGGCATGGTCGGCATGCTCGCCGGTGGCGGCGCCCTCGACCAGATCGGGCGGCGGCACAACCGGCTCTGGGGCGACCCGGACAGCGCCGAGGTCATCGCGCAGATCGGCACCCTGGCCAAGGCGGCCGGAGCGGTCAGCGCGTTGCGCGGCTCGACGTTCGGCCGGATCGGCGGGCGGCCCATGGGCATGAACACCGCGGTGGCCAACACCGACCAGTGGCAGCGGATCTTCGGCGTCGACGTCGAGGAGATCGACCAGTGGGAGATCGTGCGCCGCGCCGAGCTCGCCGACGCGGGGGAGAAGGCCAAGGGCCGCGAGTGGTTCGAGCGGCACGCCACCGTCCACTACGACGGCAAGAATCTCACCCCGGAGAAGCTCGAGCTGCAGATCGGCTCGTACCTGGCGATGCGTGAGCTGATCGACGAGTGGAACCTCGACTTCACCGGCATCAAGGGCCAGCCCGAGCTGACCCAGTACTTCGCCACCATGGACATCGCCGAGGCGCTGCTCAACGACCCGTACGACTGGAACGGCCCCAAGGAACCGATGGTCTGCGCCACCGAGGCCGACATGGACGGCGCGCTGACCATGCAGATCATGAAGCACCTGTCCGGCACGCCGGTGCTCTTCGCCGACGTCCGCCACTACCACGGCGACCGCGACATCTGGGACCTGTGCAACTCCGGCCAGCACGCCACCTGGTACGCCGCCCGCAGCGACGACCCGGCCGAGAACCTGGCCAAGGTCAACCTCTACCCGGAGGTGTTCTTCTTCCCGGCCGGCGGCGCGTCCGTGCAGCACATCGCCGCGCCCGGGCAGATGACCCTGGGCCGGCTGACCCGCAACGACGGCAAGTACCGGCTGCAGCTGATGCTCGGCGAGTTCGAGACCTACGACGACGAGACCACCCAGGCGCTGATGAAGATGTCCACCCCGGAGTGGCCGCACGCCTGGGCTCGCCTCGACGCACCGGGTGAGCTGTTCCTGTCGAAGTTCGGCGCCAACCACATCCACGCCATCCCCGGCGATCACCGCGCGGAACTGCGGGCGGTGTGCGAACTGCTGGACATCACCCTCGACGAGTTCGCCCGATGAAGCGCCTCGTCCTGCTGGTGGTCCTCGCGCTGGTGGCGCTGGCGTCGCCCGCCGACGCGGTCAAGGCCGACGATGTGTGGGCGGGCGAGTTCGTCCGCATCTACGACCCCAGCGTCGGTGAAGCCGAGGCCTGGTACCTCAACGACCACACCTTCGTACAAGGCCCGCACGGCACCTGGCACATGTTCGGCATCACCCACGCCGAACCCGCCGACCCCGTCAACGAGGTCGTGTTCGCCCACGCCACCGCGCCCAGCCTGCACGGGCCGTGGACCAAGCAGCCGTTCGCGCTCACGGTCGACCCCGCCTACGGCGAGACGCACCTGTGGGCCCCGCACGTCGTCGAGCAGGACGGCGTCTACTACATGTTCTACTGCGGTGGCGCACTCGACCTGACCCAGTACGAGATCAACGTGGCCACCTCGACCGACCTGTTCCACTGGACCCGCAGCCCGCACGGTCCGCTCTTCCGCGACGGCTACGAGGCCCGCGACCCGTACGTCACCCGCATCGACGACCAGTGGGTCATGTACTACACGGCCACGAGCACACCGGCCGGCGGCAACCACACGATCATGTACCGCACCAGCCAGGACCTGCTGCACTGGAGCGAGCGGCGCACCGTGTTCACCGACCCGGAGGTCGGCACCGGCGGTGGCGGCACCGAGTCGCCGTTCGTCGTGCGGCACAACGGGTTCTGGTACCTGTTCACCGGTCCGCGCGGCGGCTACGTCGGCACCGACGTGTTCCGCAGCGACAACCCCTACAACTTCGACAACAAGGTCCTCGTCGGGCACATCGCCTCGCACGCCGCCGAGGTGATCGATGACGGTGGTGAGTGGTGGGTCTCGCACGCCGGCTGGGGCCAGGGCGGGCTCTACCTCGCGCCGCTGACCTGGGCGAACCCGTGACGGGACTGCTGCTGGGCATCGACATCGGCACGTCGTCGTCCAAAGGGGTGCTGACCGACGCGTCCGGGCACGTCCTGGCGACGGCGACCCGGCCCCACGAGACGTCCACGCCGCACCCCGGCTGGTTCGAACACGACGCCGACACCGTGTGGTGGGCCGACTTCCTGGCCATCGCCCGCGAACTCGTCGACGCCGCCGACGGCCGCGCACTCGCCGGGCTCGCGGTCAGCGGCATCGGCCCGGTCCTGCTCCCTGCCGACGCGACCGGGAAGCCGCTGCGGCCGGGGATCCTCTACGGCATCGACACCCGCTCCGGCCCGCAGATCACCTCGATCACGTCAGAACTCGGCGCCGAGGCCATCCTCGAACGCGGCGGCACACCGCTGTCCAGCCAGGCCGTCGGCCCCAAGATCCGCTGGCTCGCCGAGAACGACCCCGGCGTCTACGAGCGCACCGAGTTCCTGTTCATGGCCAGCTCGTACCTGGTGCACCACCTCACCGGCCGCTACGTGCTCGACCACCACTCGGCCAGCCAATGCGACCCGCTCTACGACCTGCGTGAAGCCGACTGGGCCCACGACTGGGCGGCACGAGTGGCGCCCGGGTGGACGCTGCCGGAGCTGGCCTGGCCGACCGAGGTCATCGGCACCGTGACCGCCGCTGCCGCCGCCGAAACCGGCCTGCCGCAAGGACTTCCCGTCACCGCGGGCACGGTCGACGCGTGGGCCGAGGCCACCAGCGTCGGTGTCACCGGGCCCGGTGACACCATGGTCATGTACGGCACCACGATGTTCCTCATCCAGGTGCTCGCCGACCCCAAGCCCCACCCGGGCCTGTGGACGACCCGCGGCGCGTTCCCCGGCACCTACAACCTGGCCGCCGGCATGGCGACCTCCGGGGCGATCACCGACTGGCTGCGCAAGCTCGTCGGCGGCGACTTCGCGACCCTCGTCGGCGAGGCCGCGCAAGTGCCCGCCGGGAGCCGGGGCCTGCTGCTGCTGCCGTACTTCGCGGGGGAGCGGACCCCGATCTTCGACGCCGACGCCCGCGGCGTGATCGCCGGGCTGACACTGGGCCACGGCCGTGGGGAGCTGTACCGGGCCGCGCTGGAAGGCGTGGCGTACGGCGTGCGGCACAACTTGGAGGTCATGCGCGAGTCCGGCGGTGCTGCCCGGCGGCTGGTGGCCGTTGGCGGCGGCACCCAGGGCGACCTGTGGACCCAGATCGCCACCGACGTCACCGGCACGGCCCAGCAGGTGCCCACCCACACCGTCGGCGCCGCTCTCGGCGACGCGGTCCTCGCCGCCACCGCGATCGGGCTGGACGTCGACATGTCGGCCTGGAACCCGCCGAGCCACGAGGTCACCGTCGACGACGAGGCCGCCGCCCGCTACGACCAGTTCTACCGCCACTACCGCGACCTCTACCCGGCCACCATGGACACCGCCCACTTCCTGGCCGAGCAGCAGCGCAACGCCTAACGGGCGAACACCGGCCGTTCCTCGGCGATGACGTACAACCGCACGTCGCCGTCCTTGATCCGGGGGACCAAGCGTGGCGCGTGCGCGACCTTGCGCCACGCGTCCAGGTCGGCCTGCGACTCCCAGCGCTCCACGTTGTTGACCCGCGCCGGGTCCACGGGGTCGGCGCTGATCGCGAGGTCCAGGCAACCCGGCGCCGCCCGCGCCCGCTGGACCAGCTCGGTGTGCGCGGCGACGTAGGCGTCCCGCTCGGCCGGGTCGACCGTGACGCGCCCGGTGATGATCAGCATGGTCAGACCGCCCCGAAGAACTCGCGCAGCCGCGGGACGATCACGTCCGGGACGATGTCGTGGGTCTGGCCGTCGAGCACCTGCACGGTCGCGTCCGGGATGGCGTTGCTCAGCCGTGCCGCCGCGTCGGTCATGATCGGGCCGGAACCGGCCCCGGCCATCAGCAGCGTCGGCACGGTGATCGCCGGTGCGTCCTTGGTCAGCACTTCGGGGTCGGCGGTGATCGACGTTTCGTAGACCAGCGTGTGCGCCATGGCCTCCAGGCCGGGCCGGAACGGCGCGTTCCGCAGCTGCGCCACCACCTCTTCCGGAATCCCGATCGACAACTGGAACAGCTCCACGGCGCCACCACGGTCGCCCCGCTCAATCAGCTCGGCCAGCCGCTTCGGCAACTCCTGGTCCGGCTGCTCGGTCAGCGGCGTGTCGTAGAGGGCAAGACGGCCGATCCGCAGCGCGGCGGCCGCTTTCAGCGCGAGCACCGCACCGGAGGAGTACCCGAACAGCAGGGGCTCGCCACCGGCGTGCTCGGCCAGCGCCGCGATGTCCTCGACCTCCCGCTCCACCGACCACGGCAGCGTGTCGCCGCTCTCGCCGCGCCCGCGCCGGTCGTAGTGGTACACCGTGAAGTGCTCGGCGAGCGCCTGCGCGAACTCCATGTGCGAGGCACGCGAGTTGAACGCGCCCAGCACCACGATCAGCGGTGGGCCCGCACCGAGCCGGTCGAACGCGATCTTCGTGCCGTCGGCCGAGGTCAAGCTCTGCATCATGTCCTCCTGTGGTTGGTTGTCGCCCTACCGACGAACAAGACCAGCCTCGTTCGACGTGTTGCCGGTCCACAGCGGACGGATCTCGATCTGCCCGGCCTTCGCGAACGGGTGCTTGGCGGCGACCTCGACCGCCTCGTCCAGATCCGCGCACTCGATCACGGCGATCCCGCCGATCAGGTCCTTCGTCTCCGCGAACGGGCCGTCCCCCAGCACCACCTGGCCTTCACGGACCCGCACGGTGTTGCCTTTGGCCTCGGGGTCCAGTCCCAGCGCGCCGCGCCAGATCCCGGCCGCCTGCATGTCCTCCGACCAGGTGCCGCAGCCGGTGTTCATGTCGGAATCACCGTCGCTGAACAAGATCAAGGCGTAGAGGCGCTTGCCCGGACGAGGTTCCGGCGTGCCCGCGCGTTCGGCCACGACGCGTATGGCGTCGAGCAGGTCCTTGCCGGACGGCATGCTGTCCGGGTCGGCCGCCGCGAGTGCGGCGAGACCGACCAGCATCGCCTGGTAGAGCACACCCGCCTGCGCGAACCCCGCCGAACCGAACAGTTCGAGCAACCCACGCCGAGCGGCCTCGTTGGTGTCGCCGAACGTCTTGCGCAGCTCCGGATCGCGGCGCAGCAGCGCCATCAGCTCGAACTGCACCGCCCACAACGGCCCGCTCTCGGCGAACGACTCGATGAGCGAGTCCCAGGTGGATGTGAACTGCTCGGCCACCGGTCGGTGCTCGTCGGACTTGGGGTGCTCCTGCTCGCCCCACGCCTTGATCTCACGCTGCAACGCCTCGGTGAGCAGCGCTTCCTTGCTGCCGAAGTGGTAGCCGATCGCGGCCAAGCTCACCCCGGCGGCGCCGGCGATGTCCCGGGCGGTCGTGCGGGCGTAGCCCTTCTCGTAGAGGCAGTCGCGCGCGGCGGCGATGAGGTCCTCACGGTTGCTCATCGCCGAAGTGTCTCATACAAACGTCTCACACGGCCGTATCAAGGTGATGCGCCCGGAACTTCTGCCAACCAAATCCCGGCGGCGCGCATCCTAACCATTGAAAGCCGTGCGCGACCGCGCACGAAACAACAGGGGGAGCCTCATGTACGAGCGCATGCTGACAGTCATCGGTCTCACGGTGCTGGCCATCGGGTCGGTCACGGCCTGCAGCCCGGCCATCAGAAGCGTGCCCAACCCCGCCAGTCCGATGACACCGCCGGTTACTTCCACCAACGGCACTGCAACCACCAATGCCACGACCACCGGTGCCACGAGCGGAAATGCCCTGAACACGGGCTATGTCACCTACCGCAACGAGCGGTTCGGATTCTCCGTAGCTGTGCCGTCCTCTTTCGCCGCAGGCACGCCACCGCAGAACGGGGACGGCATGTCCTTCTCGCCGAAGGACCGCCGGGTCACCCTCAGCGTGTACGGCTCGAACAACGTTCTCGGCGACACGCCTGCGAGTGCCGCGGCGTCGTACGTGGCACAGCAGAAGAGCAAGGGCAGCCGCGTGACGTTGAACAGCGTCCACGGTGACCACTTCACCGCGTCCGGCTACGACTCGACCGGCACCACCATCTGGTACGAGCACAAGATCGTGTTCTCCAACGTCGAGTACGGGATCGACTGGGAGTACCCGGCGTCGCTGGCATCGCAGATCGATCCTCAGGTGACGGCGACCGTCCGCAGCTACGTTCCCGGGCCGAATCGGGCCGGCTGACCGAGGACTTACACAAACGTATTGCACAAGCGTCTGACACGTACGTACTATCAGCGCCATGACGAAGACAGTGCTCATCTCCGGTGCCGGCATCGCGGGCCTCACCACCGCCTACTGGCTGCACCGCCACGGCTTCACGCCCACCGTCGTCGAGCGCGCCGCGGACGTGCGCGACGGCGGCTACAAGATCGACATCAGGGGAGCGGCACTGACCGTGCTCGAGCGCATGGGCGTGCTCGACGCGATCCGCGCCCGCAAGACCGACATCCGCTCCGGCTCCGTGGTCGACGCGCGGGGGAGACGTGTGGCGGCCATGGATGGCGACACCTTCGGCGGCCGCGTCCACGGCGACGCCGAGATCCTGCGCGGCGACCTCGCCCGCATCCTCTACGACCTGACCAAGGACGAGGTCGAGTACCGCTTCGAGGACTCGATCGCCGACCTGACCGACGCCGACGACGGCGTCAAGGTCACCTTCGCCGGCGGCGCGGTGCAGAGCTTCGACCTCGTGATCGGCGCCGACGGCCTCCACTCGGCCACGCGCACCCTGACCTTCGGCCCCGGATTCGAACACGACCTCGGGTACCGCGTCGCCGTCTACAGCACACCCAACACGCTGGACCTGGACCGCGAGGAACTCACTTACGTCGGCCCTGGCCGCACCGCGCTGACCTACAACACCACCGGCGACGACGAGGCCAAGGCGATGTTCCTGTTCGCCTCCACCGCCGACACCCGTGATCCCGGTGCGGCACAACGAGTTCTCGCCGAAGCCTACGCAGGGGAGGGCTGGGCGGTACCGCAGCTGCTCGCGGCCATGCCCGAAGCGCCGGACTTCTACTGCGACTCACTCAGCCAGGTCCACCTGGACACGTGGTCACGCGGGCGCGTGTGCCTGGTCGGCGATGCGGCCCACGCGGCGTCGGCGGCGTCCGGGCAGGGCACGAGCCTCGCACTGGTCGGCGCCTACGTGCTCGCAGGCGAACTGGCCACGGCGAACGGTGACGTGTCGGGATTCCATGCCTACGAACACGAACTGCGGGAGTTCGTCGCCCAGAACCAGAAGCTGGGACCAGCCAACGTCAAGCGCATGGTGCTGCGCAGCCAAGCCCAGGTCCGGATGTCGATGGCCATGCTCGGGCTGCTGAACCGCTTGCCGGGCAAGGACAAGCTCATGGCGAAGGTCGTGGAATCCATCCACCGCGCCGCCACGGCCATCGACCTGAAGACCTACTGAACCACGTTCGACCTGGCAGGATGTGCGGGTGCGCTTCTCCATCAACATCCCCAACTTCGGGGACTTCGCCGACGCCAGGACCGTGGCCGCCGTGGCCGAAGCCGCCGAACAGGCGGGGTGGGACGCGCTGTTCGTCTGGGACCACGTGGTGCACGACAAGCACACACGCCAGGGCACACCCTTCGGCGACCCGTGGATGCTGTTGACCGCGGCCGCGCTGGCGACCTCCCGTCTCCGCCTAGGCACCCTGGTCACCCCGGTGGCCCGGCGACGGCCGGAACAACTCGCCCGCCAGGTCGCCACGCTGGACTCGCTCAGTGGCGGACGCGTCATCTTCGGCACTGGTCTCGGTGGGCCTATCGAGGACGAGTACGGCAGCTTCGGCGAACCGACCGACCCGGTCGTGCTGGCCCAACGCCTCGACGAGGGCTTGGAGTTGCTGAATCGCTACTGGTCGGGAGAGCCGGTGACCCACAACGGGCGGCACTACCGGGTCGACGACGTCACCCTGCTGCCCGCTTCGGTACAACGACCGCGGCCGCCGGTGTGGGTCGGCGGGTTCTGGCCGAAGCGGCGTCCGATGCGCCGGGCGGCGCGCTGGGATGGAGTCGTACCTCTGTTCGAGAACGCCCGGCACGGTGTCGTGCCGGCGCTCGAGGATGTGCGGGAGCTGGTGGCGTTCGTGCGTTCGGAACGGCAGTCCAGTGAACCGTTCGAGATCGTCCTCGGCGGCGTCACGCCGGACGACCCGGCCAAGGCACGTGACGTGATCGGCCCACTGGCCGACGCAGGAGCGACTTGGTGGGACGAACGACAACTGCAGCGAGGGCCGAACCTCGACCGTCTCGAACCAGTGCTGCGCCGGATAGAGGCGGGGCCACCGACGCTATAGAACGTCTACTTGACATAATGTAGATTATCGGCGTTATTGAGACCTGGGGTTATCGTCCAGCCACCCTCGGTCCTAACGTCACGGTGACGAAAGCATCCTTACCTGACTCGTACGTTCACCTGATCCGATGCTGACCGACGTCGCCCACCATGGCCTCATGACCGAACCGCCGTTTCAGTACCCGCACGACGAAGGCCAGTTGCCGCCGGAGACGCACCAGCAAGAGACGGCTCAGTTCGCGGTGCCGTCGCCGCAGCCGTCGTTCTGGCAACGCTATAAAGCGGCGCTTCTCGCCGGTGCCCTCGTGCTCGTCCTGGTCATCGCCGGCGCGGTGTGGGCGGTGGCGGCGTCCTCCACTTCGGAAGCCACGCCGTCGGCCTCATCGAGCCCTGCGCCAACCAGTGGTGCCGCCAAGGACAAGGGCAAGGACCGGCCTGTCATACGGGGCACGGTCACCGCCGAGGACGGCGACACCTGGACGGTGAAGACCGACAAGGGCGACACCGTCCAGGTGACCATCAGCGACGCGACCAAGTTCGGCACCGCCAAGGCACCCGCCGACAAGACCAAGATCACCGTGAACAGCAAGGTGATCGTCACCGGCAAGAACACCGACGGCAAGGTCGAGGCCCGCCGGATCCGGCTCCCCCAAAGTTGATCAACGAACGCCGACGGTCTGGTGGTCCAGTTCGACGACGGCGACGATCCGCTCCGCGTCCCGCCCGTACGGCTTCCCGGTGTACTTGATCTGGATCGGGTCGATGATCCCCCAGGCGTCATCGCCCTCGATCCAGTCGATGACGCGGCCGCGGACGACCACGGGCGAGAACGGGTTGTCCACGGGCGTGATCGAGATGGCGACCCGCGGGTCGTTGCGCAGGTTGCGGGCCTTGCGGGTGTTCGGGCCGGTGAAGAAGACGAGCTGGTCGCCGCGGGTGCCGACGAACACCGGGGTGCTGTGCGGTGCTCCGTCCGGGCCGACGGTGGCGAGGTGGGCGATCGAGGTGCCGTCGAGGACCTGGCGGACGTCGTTGTTCATGGTGTTCTCCCCAGTCGAAGTTCGTCGTTGTGGGAGAACCGTAGCACGTAGAGTTCCTTAAGGGAACTCCAGACTCACCCTCCGGTGTAGGCCGCGACGGTGCGCTCGGCCATGCTCCGGGCCGTGTCGCTGCTCTCACCAGCGGCGATGTGGGCCTCACCCCACAGGTCGGCGGCCAGCCGGAAGAACTCCTTGCCCTGCTCGGAGGCCATCCAGGCCATCCCAGCCTGCGGGTCCTGGGCCTCCCCCGTCGCGATGTGCAGGCCCAGCGCCATGAGCCCGGCCTCCCAGCCCAGCCCGACCGCGCCGGGGCCGAACTGGCGCCAGTGGTCGTCCTCGACACCGGTGATGTGGGTGAGCTCGAACCGGGTGCCACCGTCCACTTCGGTCAGGCGGAGCTCGATCCAGCTCATCCCACCGGCGAACTCCCAGGTGGCGTCGAAGCCATGCGGCGGGTCGCAGCGCTCGATCGTGCCGCCGGCGTTGCCTTCCAGTTGGTAGTGGCCGCCGACCTCGAGGTCGCCGGTGACGGGCAGGAACCAGCGTGGGATGCGTTCGGGGTTGGTGCAGGCGTCCCAGAGGTCGGCGAGGTCGGTGTCGTAGACGCGGGTGAGGACCACGGTGTTGGCCTCCCCCGCGTCGAGGGTGCGCGAGCCGACCGCGCGGGTGGTGCTGTTGATCTCGTGCTTGACATCCACGTCCACTGTGGTCAGTCCTCCTTGCGGCGGCGTTTGCCGCGAGCGATCTCGGTGGCCAGCGCGTCCAGCGGCTGGGTCCAGAAGTGGCGGTACCGGTCGAGCCAATCGTCGATGTCCTGCAGCGGGGTCGGGTCGACCGAGTAGAGGCGTCGGGTGCCATCGGCGCGCACGGTGGTGAAACCGTTGTCCCGCAACACCTTCAGGTGCTGCGAGACGGCCGGCTGGGAGATGCCGAACTCGGCGCGCACGATCGCCGTGACGTCGCCGGCGGCCCGCTCCCCCTCGGCGAGGAGGTCGAGGATCCGCCGGCGTACGGGGTCTCCGAGAACATCGAACGCGTGCACGACGCAGAAGCTATCAGCGGTGCCTTATATAAGTCAAACCTTCTCAAGTGGGCGGTGCTCGCCATCGGGTAACTCGACCTCGATAGGATCGCCGGGCCGGACCACCCCGCCGGTCAGCACCACGCCCATGACACCGGCCTTGCGGATCAGAGACCCGTCTGGGGCCCGGTCGAGGACGGCCTTCATCAGGCCCTTCTGGAAGTGGTCGAGCTGCAGGCACGGGTTGCGCAGCCCGGTGATCCGCACGCTCGCCGACTCCCCCAGCCGCAGCACGGCACCGGTCGGCAGGGCGAGCAGGTCCACTCCCCTGGTCGAGACGTTCTCGCCGATCGAGCCCGGCACGACGCGGAAACCACGGGCCTGCAACTCATCCAGTAGTTCGTGGTGGACGAGGTGCACTTGCCGGAGGTTGGGCTGGGTGGGATCGCGGCGCACGCGTGAGCGGTGTTTCACCGTCGTGCCGCAGTGGGCGTCACCCTCGACGCCCAGCCCGGCGAGCAGGGTGATCGAGTCGGTGGGCGGTTTGGTGAAGGTGTGCGTGGTGGCGCGGGCGACCGCAGCGACGTTCATGACGTTCACGCCGTCTCCGACGGCTGGCTCTCGCCGTCGATCTCCTCCATCAGCTGCGGACGCCGGGAGAACTGGCCCATCGGGCGGGACAGCAGTTCGGTCAGCGGCGCCGGGCGTCCTAAGTGGAATCCCTGGGCCACGCGAACACCGAGGCGGGACAAGGCGTCGACCTGAGTGGGCCGCTCGACCCATTCGGCCACGACCGACAGGCCGAGACCGCGGGCGATGTCGACCAGGCCCTGCACGAGCACGGTGTCGCGGCTGCCGTAGTCGATGCCCTTGACGAACTCGCCATCGATCTTCAGGCCGGTGATCGGCAGCTGCTTGAGGTGCACGAACGAGCCGAAGCCGGAGCCGAAGTCGTCCAACGTGATGCGGCAGCCGTTCGCACGCAGCTTCTGCGAGAGGCTGCGGGCGGCGTCGAGGTTGGTGACGGCCGCGGTCTCGGTGATCTCGAAACCGAGCCGGCCCGGGGCGACCCCGGCCGCGGCGAGCCGGTCCAGCACGAAGTCGCCGAAGTCCTCGTCCTCCAGCGTCCGGCCGGAGACGTTGACGTTGAACCGCAGCCCCGGGTACGGGTGCTGCACCAGCGCGTCGATGGCGGTGCCCGCGACCCAGCGGTCGATGTCGAACACCAGATCGCTGCGCTCGACGGCGGGCAGGAACTCGCCAGGCCCGAGGTAGGGCTTGCGGCCGTCCTCGAGGCGCAGCAGCAGTTCGTGGCCGACGACGCGGCCGCCGATAAGCTTGACCATCGGCATGGCGTGCAGGGCCAGGTGCCCGTCGACGAGGGCGGCGCGCACGCGGTCGAGCACGGTGACGCGCATGGCCGTGTTCATGTAGTGGCCGCGCTCGTACACGGTGACGCGGTTGCGTCCGGCCGACTTGGACGCGTAGAGCGCGAGGTCGGCGTTGGCGAGCACCGCCTGCCAGCTCTCGCCCGACTGGAAGCACGCGACGCCCGCGCTGATCGTCGTGCGGGTCGCGCCGTAGCCGCCGACCAACGGGACCGCGGCCACGGCGGTGCGCAGCCGGTCGGCGACGGCGACGGCGTCCTGTTCGTTGGAGCCGCCGAGCACCACGGCGAACTCGTCGCCGCCGAGGCGCCCGATGGTGCTGCCGCCGCCGAGGCGGTCGCGCAGCAGGCGGGCCAGCGTGCACATGACCCGGTCGCCGGTCGGGTGGCCGTGCAGGTCGTTGATGTCCTTGAAGTTGTCGAGGTCGAGCAGCAGCAGGGCGCCGCCCTTGCCGGTGGCGAGCTGGTGTTCGAGCGCGCGGGTCAGCGCGCGGCGGTTGGGCAGGCCGGTGAGCGGGTCCTCCTCGACCATGCGCAGCAGGTCTTCCTTGCGGATGCCGAGGTTGGCCGCGGAGAGTTCGCGGTCGCGCCAGCGGGTCACGTCGGTGATCCGGTAGAGCAGGTGGTCGGGGTCGAGCTCGGTGCAGCGCACGTCGAGCCAGAGGTGCTGGCCGCCGGACGCGTCGGGGCAGTAGACGACGACGCTGTCCTGCGGGCCTTCGGGCGCGCCGGGGAGCAGCGCGGTGAGCGAACGGCCGACGGCCTGCTCGGCGTCGAGGTCGAGCAGTGTGCCCGCCGCCGGGTTGATCCAGGTCAGCGCGTTGCGCGCGTCGGTGATCGCGTACGCGATGTCGCTCATCGCGAGCACGCCCTCGGCGTCCGCACCGCCTCCCGCGGGCTCGCTCACGTGATCCCCTTGCCCCGTCACATGGTTTGTCCGGCCCAGCCTAGCTGGCTACGGAAGGTCAACGCAGGCGTTCCAGGCCTTGTGCGGTGTCCGCCAGTTGCCGGGCGAGGGTGCGCAGTTCGGCCAGGTCGGCGCCGTCGTCGGCCGCGGTGGCCACGTCCTCGGCCGCGCACCGCAGCTGGAACAGGCGATCTTGCAGGTCAGCGAGTTCGGCGTTGGACAGGACGACGGCGTCCTCGGGCAGACCCCCGCGTTGCACGGCGGTGCGGCGCTCGTAGGCGCGCTGGCGGCAGGCCTGCCCGCAGTAGCGGCGTGGCCTGCCCACTTTCCCGTCCTCGGGCAGCGTGCGGCCGCACCACCCGCAGTGTCGGGTCTGTTGCCTGCTGAGTGTTCCGACCGGCATGGTGGCAGAACCTATCCGGTCACCCACCGTGCACCGGACAGCCACGCCGCTGGGGCACACTCACCCCGTGGCTTCGCACCCGTACCTGGACGGTCCGTACCCGCGTGCGTTCGCGCACCGCGGCTGGCACGCGGACGAGCTGACCGGCATGGAGAACTCGATGGCGGCGTTCCGGCGCGCGGTCGCCGAGGGCTACCGGTACCTGGAGACCGACGTGCACGCCACGAGCGACGGCGTGGTCGTGATCCACCACGACGCGGTGCTGGACCGCACGACCGACGGGATCGGGGCGCTGGCCACGCAGCCGTGGTCGGTGGTCGGCAAGGCGCTGGTCGGCGGGCGTGAGCCGGTGTGCCGGTTGACCGATGTGCTGGAGGAACTGCCGGACGCGTTGTTCAACATCGACGTGAAGGCGGCCTCGGCGGTGGCGCCGCTGGTGCGGACGCTGCAGCGGGCGAACGCGCTGGACCGGGTGTGCGTCGCGTCGTTCTCCCACGCGCGGCTGGTCCGGGTGCGCAAGCTCGGCGGGCCGCGGCTGCTGACGTCGATGGCACCGCCGGCCGTGGGTGCGTTGTGGGCGGCGAGCCGGCTGCCGGTGCTGCCGCTGGGATGGGCGATCCAGGGTGTGGCGGCGCAGATCCCGGTGCGGCAGGGGCGGATGACGCTGGTGACGCCCGCGGTGCTGCGCCTGGCGCACCGGCGTGGCGCGGAGGTGCACGTGTGGACCGTGGACGAGGAGGCCGAGATGCACCGGCTGCTCGACCTCGGCGTCGACGGCCTGGTGACCGATCAGCCCGCTCTGCTGCGGGACGTGCTGAAGGAGCGCGGCGTGTGGGTCTGAGCGCGCACCAGGTAGCGATCAGCGCCGGGGCGCCTTGCCCTTCCACGCGGCTGTCCACGTCTTCGGGCCCAGGCGCCCGGAGGCCTTGATGCCGTTGGCGCGCTGCAGGTCCACCACCGCCTCGCGAGTCTTGGCGTAGTAGCAGCCGGTGCCGTCGAAGCCGTAGCCGTAGGCGTTCATGCGCAACTGGAACTCGCGCAACGCGGGTGCGCAGTCGCCGTAGGCGTAGACCACGCCGGGCCACTTCGGCATGGCGCCGGGTTTGGGTTTGCCGCCGATGTAGGACGAGTCGGCGTAGGTGGGTTTCTGCTTGCTGCGGGCGTCGGAGTCGTTGCGCAGGCCGAGCTTGCCCGCGCACTCCCAGGGCTGCCAGCCGCGCATCCGGTACAGGTACAGCGCCCGGTAGTCCTGCTCGCCGGGCGGGACCAGGTGCGGCATGCTCGTGCCGCCCACGCTGCGCCACGTCGGCAGGTCGAACTGGTAGGCGCCGTAGTAGCCGTTGCCGGTGTTGGTCGTGTAGCGGTTGCTCGACTCGCAGCCGCGCAGCCTCGACCAGTCACCCGCCGAGGGATCCGCGCTCGCCGTGCCCGCGCCGAACAGTTGCACCGTCGCGGCCGCCACCAACGTCAGCAGCAGCGTCGCGATCCCGCGAAACACCCGTCTACCAGCCATGACAACGGACGGTAAGCCAAAGTCACAGCGACCACAAGTGCAACAAGGAACCCATCAGCCTCACACATCACCCGCCCGGGTGGGTGGACCGACACGCCGGGAGTTCCGGCCGACATGAATGTTCGGCATCGACCTGCGATTGCCGTCCCAGCAGGCCACCGGTGACCAGTAATCTCCCCTCGCCCGGCGCGAAAACCGCCGAGGACGTCGCGAGAGGCCCTAGATGAACCCCGATGTTGCACCGGACCGCGACCAGGCCCGGCTGAAAACCCAGCGGACCGGCTGGTACGGCTACGGCTGGGCGAGCCACACGTTCGAGGCGACGGTCGTCGCCGTGTTCGCCGGCCGGTACCTGAGCGCGGTGGCCGACAACGCCGCGGGCACCGACGACGGGACGGGCCGGCTGCACGTGCTGGGCCTGCCGATCGCGTCGGGGTCGCTCTACAGCTACACGATCGGGCTCGGCAGCCTGCTGCTGTTCGTGCTGCTGCCCATCGTCGGGGCGATCGCCGACCGCACCGGGCGCAAGCGCGAGATGCTGCTCGGCTTCGGTTACACCTCCGCGGTGCTGTGCGCGTTGATGATCTTCATCGGCGAGACCAGCTGGGTGCTCGGCGCGCTGCTGCTCCTCGGCGCGTACCTGACCTACAGCGCGGCGAAGATCGTCTACAACTCGATCCTGCCGGACATCGCCGGGCCCGACGAACGGGACAAGGTGTCGTCGGTCGGCTGGGCCATCGGGTACATGGGCGGCGGTGTGCTGCTCGCCATCAACTTCGTGTGGTCGTTCTTCATCGACGACAAGGCGTTGCTCGCGCGGCTGTCGCTGTCGAGCGCGGGTGTCTGGTGGATGCTCTTCGCGATCATCGCCGTGGTGAAGCTGCGGCACCTGCCCAAGCCGGCCGAGTCGCTCACCCCGGTCACCGGCAGCGTGTTCACCGCCGGGTTCCGCGAGCTGCGCAAGACCCTGCGCGAGGCCCGGGGGTACCCGCTGACGCTGATGTTCCTGATCGCGTACCTGATCTACTTCGACGGCATCTCCACGGTCACCTCCATGGCCGCCGTGTACGCGGACAAGGAACTGCACCTGGAGGAGACGTTCCTGCTGACCACGATCCTCGTGGTGCAGTTCGTCGCGTTCGGCGGCGCGCTGCTGCTGGGCCGGCTCGCCGAACGCTGGGGCGCCAAGCGGACGATCATGGGCGGTCTGATCATCTGGATCGCCGTCGTCGTGATCGCCTACTTCGTGCAGGAGCACGCGCAGTGGCAGTTCTTCTCGCTGGCCATCGTGCTCGCGCTGGTGCTCGGCGGCACGCAGGCGCTGTCCCGGTCGGCGTTCTCGGGCATGATCCCGAAGGGCAAGGAAGCCGAGTACTTCAGCCTCTACGAGGTCTCGAGCTCCGGCACCAGCTTCCTCGGCCCGGTGCTCTTCGGCCTCACGCTGCAGTTCACCGACAGCTACCGGTACGCGATCCTGGCCATGATCTTGTTCTTCGTGGTCGGCCTGGCCGTGCTGAGCCGGATCAACGTCCGCAAGGCGATCGTCGACGCGGGCAACACCCCACCGGCGAGCCTGAAAGAGTCGTCACACAAAGTGACCGTGTAGGTGAATTCGGTACGACTACGTATCGTGACGGCCGGGTGAACCCTGGGCACGCGCAGCTCCGGGTTCTCCGGCTGGAACCAGCCGCGATAGGTCAACTCAGGCCGCCATGACCGGCGCCGACGCGCCAAGATCCCCCAACAGGGTGATATCGCCGGGTCGATCCGACGTTTACGCGTCACAATTCAGCGCCGGGGGCATCTTCCTAGAGGAAGCTGTTGTTGACGGGTGAAACATGTCACGGTGCGCGACGACCATCAGGGCAAAGGGAATGTTCCGGCTAGGCCATTCGTTGCACACCGTGAGCGCCACCCAGGCTCCGCCTTGTGAGCCGAGCGAAAGGACACCGCCATGGCCGACCGAGTTCTGCGGGGTAGCCGGCTAGGGGCCGTCAGCTACGAAACCGATCGCAACCACGATCTTGCCCCACGCCGGACGGTCCGATACGCGTGCCCGAAGGACCACGACTTCGAGGTGCCCTTCTCCGATGACGCCGAGGTCCCGCCGATCTGGGAATGCCGCCTCCACGGCCTCGAATCCAAGATGATCGACGGCTCGGACCCCGAGCCGAAGAAGAGCAAGCCACCGCGCACCCACTGGGACATGCTGCTCGAGCGCCGCACGATCCCCGAACTGGAAGATCTCCTCACCGAACGGCTGGCCGAGCTCCGTGGCCGCCGCAGCCGCAGCGCCTGAGACACCCCCAAGACCGAGAACCCCCTGGCCAACCCCCAGCCAGGGGGTTCTTGCTGTGTATATGGCGCTCTCTTCGTTCGCGCGCATGGCCGCCCTTCAAGGGCTTGCCTCGCTCCGGCGCCGGGGCGAGTCCACGAGACAAGCCCGGTCAGCCATGGTCGTGGTCGCCAGAAAGAGCCTCCGGGCACACAGCCCGACAACCCCATGCATTTGGGGTTCCATGGCAGACCAAGCCCACCCCGAAGCCAGACCTCCCCCTCAACCTCGTCCGCCCGGACGAGGTTGAGCATCCGGGCCCTGAACTGGCCAGGCGCCGAAGGTTGGGATGGTGGCCAGAAGCGTCAGCGACGAACGAGGTTGCGCAGCTGAGTCCCCCGCCGCCGCAACCCCCACTTCGTCACTCGCAGCAGCGCCTCGCGCACGATCGACCCGCTCATCTTCGAGTCGCCGACCTGCCGCTCGGTGAACGTGATCGGCACCTCGACCACGGTGAACCCGGCCTCGATCGTCCGCCAGGCCAGGTCGATCTGGAAGCAGTACCCGGCCGAAGCCACGTTCCCGAGGTTGATCTTCTCCAGGACCTGCCGCCGGTAGGCCCGGAACCCGGCCGTGATGTCCTTGACCTTCGCGCCCAGCGCCATCCGCGAGTAGAAGTTCCCGCCCCAGGAGATGAGCTTGCGACTGGCCGGCCAGTTCACCGTGTGCCCGCCAGGCACGTAGCGCGAGCCGATCACGAGATCGGCGTCCTCGAGCGCCGCCAGCATCCGCGGCAGGTCCTCCGGGGCGTGCGAGCCGTCGGCGTCCATCTCCACGATCACCGCGTAGTCGCGTTCCAGCGCCCAGTCGAAGCCGGCGACGTAGGCCGCGCCCAGGCCGGCCTTCGACGTGCGGTGCATGACGTGCACCAGCTCGTCCTTCGCGGCCAGCTCGTCGGCCAGCTCACCCGTGCCGTCGGGGCTGCCGTCGTCCACCACGAGCACATGCGCCTTCGGCAGTGCGTCGCGCAAACGCCGTGTGATCGGTCCCAGGTTCTCCCGCTCGTTGTACGTCGGGATCACCACCAGCACCGGTTCCACTGCGGTGCTCGGCTGCTCTGCCATGCGTAGGTCTCTCCTCCTCACCGGCGCCTGCCCGCGCCGGCCCCCGACCAAGGGGATCGTTCACTCCTGCGGTGAGGCGCTCCTGCGGCGCCCCAACGCGACCGCGGCGGCGAGCGCGAGGAGCCCGGCGGCATCCATCACCCACTCCGGCGTCGCACCGAGTCGATCCGACAGCGTAGTCGCCGTCCGTAGCGGCAGCCGCTCGACCAGCGCTGCCGGGGTGAACAGCTCCGTCTGCTCGATCACCGAACCGTCCGGGCGCACCAACGCGGACACGCCGCTGGTGGCCGCGACGACCACGGCGCGCCCGTGCTCGACCGCACGCACGCGGTCCATCGCGAGCTGCTGGTATGTCATCTCCGTGCGGCCGAAGGTGGCGTTGTTCGTGGGCACGGCGAGGATGGTCGAGCCCGCGATGGAATCGCGCACCACGCCGTCGAAGGCCACCTCGTAACACGTGTCCAACGCCACCCGGGCGTTGCCCATGGTGAACACCACGGGCTTGTCGCCGGCCACGAAGTTGCCCGCCCGGTCCACCGCCGAGGTGAACAGGCGGAAGAACGAGCGCATCGGCATCGTCTCGCCGAAGGGCTGCAGCTGGCGCTTGGTGTACCGGTCGACCGGGCCCTTGCCCGGCTCCCACAGCAGCACCGTGTTGCGCGGGTTGCCGTCGTCACCGACCAGCACGGCCCCGACCGCGATGGGCGCGCCGACGTCGATCGCGGCCTGGTTGATCTCGCTGTAGGCGTCGGGGTTGCGCAGCGGGTCGATGTCGGAGGAGTTCTCCGGCCAGATCACGATGTCGGGCTTGGGCACCCGCCCGGCCTTCACGTCCGCGGCCAGCTGCTCGGTGCGGCGCACGTGGTTGTCCAGCACGGCCCGGCGCTGGGCGTTGAAGTCGAGACCCGCGCGCGGCACGTTGCCCTGCACCGCGGCCACGGTCACCGTGCCGGCCTGGGCGTCGGTGCCGACCAGCGGCGCCGAGGCGAACGCGGCGGCGACCGGGATCATCACGGCCAGCGCCCGGGCCACCAGCATGCCCACGGTCCGTTCACCGTCGGCGAGACCGCGCACGAACGCGGCCAGCCCGAACCCGGTCAGCGTCACCGCGAACGCGATCAACGGCGTGCCGCCGACCGCGGCCAGCGGCAGGTAGATCCCCTCGGGCTGCCCGAACGCCAGCTTCGGCCACGGGAACCCGCCGAACGGGAACACCGCGCGGAACGTCTCCCCCGCCACCCACAGCAACGCCGCCCACAGCGGCCACGCCGGCAGCTTGCTCACCACCGAGATCGCCGCGCACGCCAGGGCCAGCAACAACGCACACACCGCGGAGAGCGGCAGCCACGCCACCGGTCCGACGAACACACCGGTCCACGCCAGCAGCGGCACCAGGTAGCCGAGCCCGAACAGGAAGCCGTAGCCGAACCCGGCCTTCGCGCGCCGCCCGCGCAACACCCAGCCGAGCAACGCCAGGCCGATCGGCGCGAGCCACCAGACGGTGCGTGGCGGTTCGGCCAGGTAGGCCAGCACGCCACCGAGCACCGAGAGCAGTGCCGGGACCAGCATCGGGCGCAGCCGGTCTCGCCTGCGTGGCGCGGGAACGTCCGCCGGTTCGGCGTCCGCTTCGGTGGGGGCGATCACGTCAGCAGCGTAGCCGGGCGCTGTGTGCGCACGGTTAGCATCTCGGGTCATGGAGACGGCCGCGTTCCTGCTGTCCCAGCTCGGCGCGCACGCCAGCTCGCAGTTCCTCGCCCGCGCCGCTGAACTGGACCTCACCGGCCCGCACGTCGGCGTGCTGCGGGCGATCGCGGACGACCCCGGCACCAGCCAGCAGGCCCTCGCGCAGCGGCTGGACATCCTGCCGAGCCGGGTGGTCGCCTTCGTCGACGACCTCGAGGACCGCGGCCTGGTCCGCCGCGAGCGCCACCCCAGTGACCGGCGCTCGCACGCGCTGCGGCTGACGCCGACCGGCGAGCAGGTCCGCGAGCAGCTGCGTGTGCTGGGCGCCGAGCACAACGACCGGCTGCTGGCCCCGCTGAGCGAGCGGGAACGCGTGACGTTGACGGAGCTGCTGGCCAAGGTCGCGGCCGCGCAGGGACTGCGCCCAGGCGTTCACCCGGGGTTCCGCCACCTGGGCCGCTAGGCACTGTCCTGCGGATCCGTGGTCGCGGTCTTCGCGCCGAGATCCACAGGACAGCGCCTAGTCCAGGCGGGTGCGCAGCAGGCAGAACTCGTTGCCTTCTGGGTCGGCGAGGCAGTGCCAGGACTCCTCGCCGGTCTGGCCGACGTCGGCCGGGCGCGCCCCGAGCGCCAGCAGCCGCCTCAGTTCGGCCTCCTGGTCGCGGTCGGTGGCGTTGACGTCGATGTGCAGCGGCAGCTTGCCTGCCTTGGGGTCGGCCGTCGGGCTCAGGACCAGCGTCGGCTGCAGGCCGCCGGCCCCTTCGGGCGGCCCGATCTCGATCGAGCCGTCGTCCTCGGTGCCGAGCACGACGAACCCCAGCACCTCGCACCAGAACTCCGCGAGCCGCTGCGGGTCCCGGCAGTCGAGCACCAGCTCGGAAATGCGGCAGGCCATGATCACGACCCTACGGCCCGGCCGCGACGTGCGCCCGGGGGTTTCGTCTCGGGCCGGGCGTTAGGCTCGGTTCGTGCCCGACGACCGCGACAACGACGACAGCACCGACCCGGAACGCGACGAACTCGACGAGCTGGGTGGCCTCGACGACGACGAGACCGAGGTCGAGGTGCCCGAGGAGATCCACACCGTCTGTCACCTGTGCGGGGGCGCCGGGATGGTCGCCGACCCCAAGTTCGCCGTGGTGGGCGGGGTGGCGCGCACCGTCGACAACGGCAGGCAGTGCCCGGAGTGCGAGAGCGTCGGGCACTTCCCGGGCATCGTGCCGCCGCTGTAGGACCGGTCGGCCCCGCGGCTGCGCCGGGCCGGGCGAGGCCTTAGCGTTCGTGCCATGCCGGACATCACCAAGCTCATCCTCGACGACCACGAGTGGTTCCGGCGCCAGTTCGCCGCGATGGACGACACGACCGATCCCGCCGAGCTGGCCCGGATCTGGGCGCCGCTCGCCGCGTTGCTCGACGTCCACGCCGTGGCCGAGGAAGAGATCTTCTACCCGGCGCTGATCCGCCGCGGTGATGACGCCGAGGCCGAGACGCTCGATGCCATCGGCGATCACAACGACATCCGCGATGGCGTGCACGAGGCGGCGCTGCACCCGGTGGGCAGCACCGCGTGGCACGCCGCCGTGCGCAAGACCAGGGTCGCCAACAGCGAGCACATGGCCGAGGAGGAGGACGACGGGCTCGCGGACTTCCGCAGGCACGCCGACCCCGGCCTGCGTGACGAGCTGGGCGAGCGGTTCCTGGCGTTCAAGCGGGACCACGAAGGGGCGCGTGATCTCGACGTGTCGGACAAGGATCCGCAAGAGTACGTCGACGAAGTCGAAGCAGAGGCCGGCGTGGCGCCCGAGCGTGGCCCGGACCCGTCACTGGGCATCGGCAGCCTGAAGGAGCAGCAGTGAGCGAGCTTGCGAGCGAACCATGGACACAGCGAGCCGGCTCACGCCGGCCCGGAGCGTCAGCGAGGGGGTGGGCGTGAGCATGAACCACCTGATGCGCGAGCTCGCCCCGATCACCGGGGCGGCCTGGGAGCAGATCGACGACGAGGCCCGGTCCCGGCTCGCGCCCAACCTCGCTGCCCGCCGGCTCGTGGACGTCTCCGGTCCGCACGGCTGGGACTTCTCGTCGGTGAACCTCGGCCGGGTGCGCCCGCTCGACCAGACCACCGCGGGTGAGACCGGTGAGGGCGTGCGGCTGCGGTTGCGGCACGTGCTGGCGCTGGCCGAGGTCCGGGTGCCGTTCACGGTGTCCCGGGTCGAGCTGGAGAACGCCGAGCGCGGCGCGGACGACCTCGACCTCGACGACCTCGGCCGGGCCGCCCGTGAGCTGGCGCTGCTGGAGAACCGCGCGGTCTTCCACGGGTGGGCGGGGGCCGACATCACCGGCCTCGTCGACAGCTCCACCCACCGGGGCCTGCCGCTGGGCGCGGACCCGACGGAGTACCCGCAGGTGGCGGCCAAGGCCGTCGACACGCTGCGCAACGCGGGCATCGGTGGCCCGTACGCGCTGGCCATCGGGCCCGCCGGGTACGAGCGGATCGTGGAGAGCACCGAGCACGGCGGGCTGCTGGTGCTCGACCACCTGCGCCGCATCCTCGGCGGCGGCAAGGTCGTGCGCTCCCCCGGGCTGACCGGCGCGCTCGTGGTGAGCCTCGACGAGGGGCACTTCCAGCTGCACCTGGGCCAGGACATCTCCGTGGGCTACAGCCACTGCGACGCCGACACCGCGCACCTCTACCTCGAGGAGAGCTTCACCTTCCGGGTCGTCGAGCCCGACGCCGTCGTCGCGCTCACCGAGTAGCGGACCTGAGCAACGCCACGGCGGCCGCGTCCACGTCGGCCGCCGTGGTGGTCCGGCCCACGGTCAGCCGCAGCGCCGCCTTCGCCCGCTCGACCGGCAACCCCATCGCGGCCAGCACAGGTGAAGGCTCGTCCACGCCTTCGTGGCACGCCGACCCGGTGGCCGCGGCGACCTCGGGGGCGCCGGCGAGGACGTCGGCGCCGACCGTGCCCGTCAAGCTGACGTTGAGGGTGTTGGGCAGTCGCTCGATGGGGTGACCGTTGAGCTCCGCGGGAACGGCCTCGCTCAGCCGTGTCCAGAGCCGGTCCCGCAGGGCGCGCAGCCGCTCGGTTTCCCTCGGCAGGGCCGCCGCGCACAACCGCGCCGCTTCGCCGAGTCCGGCGATCAGCGCCACGTTCTCCGTGCCGCCACGCAGGCCGCGTTCCTGCCCGCCGCCGTGCACGAGCGGTTCGAGCGTGACTCCCGAGCGCACGTAGAGCGCGCCGACCCCTTTGGGTGCGTAGGCCTTGTGCCCGGCGACGGTCAGCAGGTCGACGTCGAGGTCAGCGACGTCCACGACGATCTTGCCGATGCTCTGCGCGGCGTCGGTGTGGAACAGCGCGCCACGGGCGTGGGCCAGCGCGGCGAGGCGGCGGATGGGCTGGATGGTCCCGGTCTCGTTGTTCGCGTGCATGATCGTGACCAGCGCCGTGCGGTCGGAGATGGCCGCCTCCGCCTCGGTCGGGTCGACCAGACCGTGCTCGTCCACGGGCAGCACGGTGATCTCGAAACCGTGCAGGCGGCGCAGGGCGTCGCACGCGGCGAGCACCGCCGGGTGTTCGGTCGCCTGCGTGATCACCTGCCGACGGCCATCGCCCCGGCCGAGCGCCGCGCCGCGGATGGCGAGGACGTCGCTTTCCGAGCCGCCCGAGGTGAACACGACCTCGTCGTCGCCGCAGCCGAGCAGCGCGGCGACCTGCTCGCGAGCCCGGGCCACGGCGGTGCGGGCCGGTTCGCCGTAGGCGTGGGTGCTCGACGGGTTGCCGAAGTGTCCGGTCAGGAACGGCAAGATCGCTTCGGCCACCCGGGCATCGACCGGCGTCGTCGCGTTGTTGTCGAGGTAGATCGGGCCGCTCATGCGGTGAACGTAGCGGGAACGGAGCAGGGATGTCCGGGGCTGTGGTCGTCGGGGCGGGACCAGGGATCGGGCGGGCGGTGGCCGCGCGCTTCGCCCGCGAGGGGTTGCCGGTCGCGGTGATCGCGCGACGCGCGCGGACCGTGCGGGACACGGCGGCCACGCTGCGGGAGTTCGCCGTGCCGGTGGTGGAACTCGTCGCGGACAGCACGGACGAGGCCGGGCTGCGGGCCGCGCTCGACAAGGCCGCCGCCGAACTCGGCCCGCCGGACGTGCTGGTCTACAACGCGGCGGTCATCCAGGCCGACGGTGTCGGTGACCTGACCGCCCGAGGCCACCTGGACGCCTACGCGGTCAACGTCGTCGGCGCGCACACCGCGGCCGCGCACGTCGCGCCGTGGATGGCCGAGCGCGGGCACGGCACGATCATCGTCACCGGCGGGATGCCCGCGCCGGTGCCCGGCTACGTGAGCCTCTCGATCGGCAAGGCCGCCGTGCGGACCCTGCTTCGCTTGGTGGCTGAGCAGTTCGGGCCGTCCGGCGTGCACGTCGCGACCGTCACCGTCCGCGGCGCGGTCGCGCCCGGCACCGACTACGACCCCGACGACATCGCCGAGCACTACTGGCGCCTGCACGCCCAGCCGGCCGGCGCGTGGGAATTCGAGGTCGTGCACTGAAGTATCGATGCAGCCACCGGATGCGCGGGCCCGCCGGCGCCTCCCGGGGCAAGGTGCACTAGGCCAGTTGCCGGGGACCGGCGGGCCAGGCGGCTCACTCTTCCTGATGAACATGATCGTTCCGACACGCCGCGGATAGGTGTTGTCCGTGCCCATTGGTAGCGTCACCTACATGAACGCACCGGCAGGCACGACACGGCATGAGTTGCCGCGGGCCAGATCCGCCGACGCCGCCGACTCCGCTCAGCCCGAACCGATCGATCCGAAGATGGCCGAGGCCGCCGAACTGCTCGCCTCGACCGAGCGTGCCACCGCATACGCGACCGCGGCCGCGACCCTGCTCGCGAAGGCCGAACGCGCCGCTCGCTGAGCCCTCTTTTGTCACCCCGGTATGCGAACATGTGTTCGTGTACGCGGAGGGTCCGATCCTGCACGCCGACCTCGACTCGTTCTACGCGTCGGTCGAGCAGCGTGACGACCCCACCCTGCGCTCCCGCCCGGTGATCGTCGGCGGCGGTGTGGTCCTCGCGGCGAGCTACGAGGCCAAGGCCTGTGGCGTGCGCACGGCCATGGGCGGGCGGCAGGCGCTGCGGCTGTGCCCGGGCGCGATCGTCGTGCCGCCGCGGATGAAGGCGTACAGCGAAGCGAGCAAGGCCGTCTTCAAGGTGTTCGAGCAGACCACGCCGTTGGTCGAAGGCTTGTCCATCGACGAGGCGTTCCTCGACGTGGGCGGCCTGGCGAAGATCGCCGGATCGCCGTCGACGATCGCGGCGCGGCTGCGGGCGCAGGTCGCACGCGAGGTCGGGTTGCCCATCACCGTCGGCGTGGCGCGCACCAAGTTCCTCGCGAAGGTGGCCAGCCGGGTCGCCAAACCCGACGGCCTGCTGGTCGTGCCGCACGACGGTGAACTGGAGTTCCTGCACCCGTTGCCGGTCGGGCACCTGTGGGGCGTCGGCAAGGTCACCGAGGAGAAACTGCGCGAACGCGGGATCACCACCGTGCGGCAGGTGGCCGAACTCGGCGAGTCCTACCTGGTCTCGGTGCTGGGCCGCGGTGTGGGCCGGCACCTGTTCGCGCTCGCGCACAACCGCGACCCGCGCCCGGTCCAGGTAGGCAGGCGACGCCGGTCGATGGGAGCGCAGCGCGCGCTGGGCAGCCGACCCCGCCAGCCGGCCGAACTGGACGACATCCTGACCGGGCTGATCGACAAGCTGGCCCGCCGCCTGCGCGGCGCCAACCGCGTGTGCCGCACGGTGACGCTGCGGCTGCGCTTCCACGACTTCACCCGGGCCACCCGCTCGCACACCATGCCCGCCCCGACGGCCGGTACGGCGATGATCCTGCCGGTGGCACGCCTGCTGCTGGCCGCGGCACTGCCGATGATCGCCGAGCGGGGCATCACGCTGATCGGCGCGTCGTTGTCGAACCTGGACAACGCCGAACCCCTGCAACTCGTGCTGCCCTTCGACGACATGTCGCCGCCCGTGCTCGATACCACCCTGGACGCCGTCCGCGACAAGTTCGGCGGCGCGTCGATCACCCGGGCCGGGCTGCTCGGCCAGGACCCGGGCATCGAGATGCCCATGCTCCCGGATTAGGCAGCAGGCCCGGCTTCACCCGGCGACGCTGATCCAGTAGCGGAACTTGCCTTCGCGCTCGCCCTCGAACACACCGCCGTTGGCTTCGATGACCCGCTGTGAGCCGACGTTGTCCGGGTCGCACGTCAACAGCAGTTCGTCGATGCCCCGCTCGCGTGCGTGCGGCAGCACCGCCGCCAGCATCGCCGTCGCGTGGCCTTGCCTGCGGGCGCTCGGCCGGACGTCGTAGCCGATGTGCCCGCCGACGGTGCGCAGCTGCTCGGTCAGCTCGTGCCGCAACGCGATCCGGCCGAGGTAGGTCGAGCCCTCGCACCACCACCAGGTCGTGCACGTCACCCAGCCCGCCCGCGGTGGCCGCACCTCGTCCTCGTGCAGCATCGCGACGAACTCCGCGAAGCCCTCGGCGCTGCGCCACCGCCCGTCGCGCAGCTCGGCACCGACCATGGTGTCGTCGTCGGGCGCGCCGCGGCCCTCGGCGAGGAACTCCGCCATGGCGGCGACGAAGGAGGCGTGGCTGTCGAGGGAAGGCAGGCGCAGGCGCGGCATGCGACCGAGTACAGCAGGCGCCCGGCTCACCCACACCTGGATTTCAGCGTGATCCAGTAGCGGCACCGGTTGCCGCGCTCGGCCTCCAGTTCGCCGCCGTTGGCCTCGATCACCCGGCGCGAGGCCAGGTTGCCGGCGTTGCAGGTGAGCAGCACCGCATCGATGCCCATCGCGCGCGCATGCGGCAGCACCGCCGCCACCATCGCGGTCGCGTCACCCCGGCAGCGAGCCGAGGGCCGCACGTCGTAGCCGATGTGGCCGCCCTCGGTCCGCAGTGCTTCGGTCAGCCCGTGCCGCAGGTCGATGCGGCCGAGGTAGGTCGAGCCCGCGCACCACCACCAGGTCGTTTGCGTCATCCACCCGGCCTGCCGTGGCCGCACCGCATCGGCCCGCACCGACGCGACGTAGTCGGCGAACCCCTCAGGTGTCCGCCACCGGTCGTCGACCAGCTCGTTGCCGACCATCGTGGTGCGCTCGGGGTCGCCGCCGCACTCGGCGAGGAACTCCGCCATCGCTTCCACGAACGACGCGTGCACGTCGACCGAGGGCAGGCGCAACGAAGGCGCTACGACAGCAGCTCCCGCAACTGGGCGACCGCGACCCGCAGCTGCTCGGCGAACTCCGTCATCTGGTCGGCCACCGAGCGGGGCGTGGCCAGGTACAGGTGGAACCGCTCCGGCAGCAGCACGTACGCCACCCCGATGCACTTCGCGCTGGTCGAGCCGAACCCGAAGTACTGGATGTGCTGCGACGGCGCCGAACTCGTGCTCAGGTAGTCGTCGCGCATGATCGTCCAGCCGGGCGAGGAGTACAGCGCGGGCTCCTGCGAACCCCGGCGCCGCGCGATCAGCTGCAGCTCCCACAGGTGCTGCTCCGGCGCGGCACCGATCTGGCACTCCTTGGCCCGCGCGACGTGCTTCGCCGCCGCGGCAAGGAAAGCGGCCTTGCGTTCGTCGGCGGACGCATCGGAGGTCATCGCGTCGACGAAGGCCACGACCTCCGGCGTCACCACGCGCATCGCCTCGGTGCGGCCGTTCTGGTACTGCCGGGTCGCGATCGACTCGTACGTCGCGCCCGTGATGCCCTTGGCCCGCCGGTGCGCGAGCTGGTACGCCAGTTGCACGAACGCGTCCGGCGACACCTTCAGGCCCTTCGCCGTGTTCGCGCCGAAGTCGTCGAAGGAGACGATCATCGTCGCGTTGTCCTCGGCGTACTGGGTGAACGCGGTGCCGGCGGCCTCGATGTCCTTCACCAGCTCGTCGTCGAGTACGAAGTCCACCGGCGCGAAGGACGGCGTGCCTTGCGCGACCGCACCCGACGCGGCGGACTGCTGCTCGGCGGGGGTCTCCAGCAGCGCGTCCACGAACGCGAGGATGGTCGTGCCGTCCAGCAGGCAGTGCTCGACGTTGATGCCCGCGCGCCCGTCCGGGAACACGATCAACGACACCGCCTTGTCGAACCAGCGGTTCGCGCTGTCGCCGTGCAGCATCCGGTCGCAGGCCTGCTGGACGTCGGCGGCGGGTTCGTCCTCCAGGCACACGCAGAACAGGGCACGCTCCACGGTGTCGAGAGCACCCTCGTTGGCGCCGTTGGTGAGCAGCAAGGCGTCCCGGCTGGCCGCCCACTCGGCACGCGCCTTCGTGGTGAGCCGGCCGACGCCACTGCCCTCGCCCTCGGTCGCGATGATCGCGCGCAGTGCGTCCGCGAGCTCGGGCAGCGTGTGCGGCTTGCCCTCGGGGCCGAGGACGTCGAGGCGGAAGATGCGGCCGCGGTGCAGCACCGCGATGTGGCGTTCCCGCGACGGGCCCGGCCACTTCTCGGTGTAGGGCGTGCGGGCGGTGTCGATCTCGGCGCCCGGGATGCGGGTCGCGGAGAACAGGTACTTGTGCTGCAGCATCGACTGCGGCACGCCACGCAGCTCGACGGCCGGGATCGACTCCTCGTCCAGCTGCCGCTTGTAGTTCAGCGCCGACGCGATCAGCCCGGCCGCGCGCGTGACCTGGTCGGCCTCGGCGTCCTGGAACAAGAAGAAGAAGTTGGCGTTGAGCGCGATCCGGTCCCGGCGGCCCAGGTAGCGGTAGGGCCAGAACGTGTCGAGCCAGCTCCGCACGCCCGGGGTGTCGTTGTAGGCCGCGAGCGCCGCCTGCAGTTCGTGGGCCGGGCTGCCCTCGGCGAGGAAGTCCCGCACGGCCGCCTCGGTCGCGGCCAGCTCGTCCGCGTCCAGCAGCGGGGTGCACCACTCCAGGAACCGCGCGCAGCTCTCCTCGAGGCTCGGCAACGGCACCTTGGGCAGCAGGTCTTCTCCTGCGAACGTGCTCACGCTCACCCTTTCGAAAGTCAGTCCAACAGCTCGTCGACCCGCACCCGTCGTGCGGCCTCTTCGTGGGCCGGGGTGACCCGGCCGAACAGCTGCCGGGTGCGGGCCACGCTGCCGATCACGCCGGGCCGCTCGCTGAACGCGAAGATCGCCGAGTGCCGAGGAGTATCCCCGAGCACGGTGGTGACCCGGTGGAGGGCATACCGGCCACGGAAGAGTTGCAGGTCGCCCGGTCGCAGCCGAAGCCGCCGCACCAGGTGCTCGCCGCGGCCGTCGAGCACCGCGCGCACTTCGTCGAAGTTCTCCGCGCCGGCCGAGCGGATGTTCGGGCAGTACTCGAAGACGCCGCCGTCGTCCGGTGCCTGGGTGAGCATGCTGACCGCGAACTCGTTGGTGTCGAAGTGCCACGGGTGCGAGCGCCCGGGCGTGACGACGTTGAGCGTGAGCCCGGCGAGCGGGTCCGCGAGCTCGTGCACCTCGGGCAGCCTGAAGCAGTGCCCGACGAACCGGCGGAACGGCGCGCTCGTGTAGAGCTGGTGGATGATCAGGTCGGTGCCGATCCGGTCGCGCGGCACGAAGGCGTTGCCGCGCTCCATGGTCAGCCGGGCCGGGTGGTCGGCGGGGAGGCTGTCGTCGGGCTCGGTGTTGTAGACGTTGACGGTCTCGACGTCGTAGTAGGCCTGTGGCGCGATCTGGCCGCCCTGGGCACGCAACGCCTCGACGAGCTCGGGGCGGACGAAGTCCCGCAGGACCGTGCACCCGTCACCGGCGAGGTCCTGGCGAGCGGCATCGACCACCTGGCGCCACAACGGGCCGCCGGGGTCGTCGAGCGGATACCGCTCGGTGTCCACGATCTGCTGCATGTTCACCGATCGAACACGCGGCGGCAGATCCTGAGCAAGTGGAGATTTCCCACATCGGCCTTCCGTAGGGTGTGCCGGGTGGCAGGCAACCTGACGCGCGACGAGGCGCGAGCACGCAGCCGATCGATCACCGTGGACACCGTGTCGGTCACCCTCGACCTCACTACTGGCCCGACCAGGTTCGCCAGCACCACGGAGTTGCGGTTCCGTTGCACCGAGCCGGGAACCGGCACGTTCGTCGATCTGGCCGGCGCGGTGGTGCACGAGGTGACGCTGAACGGCGTCACCCTCGACCCGGGTGCGTACGACCAAGCGCGCGGGCGCTTTGCGCTGTCCGGGCTAGCGGCCGAGAACGAGCTGCGGGTCGTCGCCGACTGCGCGTACTCGCGCACCGGCCAAGGGCTGCACCGGTTCGTCGACCCGGAGGACGGCAAGGTCTACCTCCACACCCAGATGGCCACCGCCGACGCGCACCGCGTGTTCGCCTGCTTCGACCAGCCCGACCTCAAGTCCCCCTTCGAGTTCACCGTCACCGCGCCCGCCGACTGGATCGTGGTCTCCAACAGCGCAGAGGATTCCTGCGTGCCGGTCGGCGACGCCCGGCGCTGGCACTTCCCGCCGACACCGCCGATCTCCACCTACCTCACCGCTGCCGTGGCCGGGCACTACCACGCCGCCCTCGACGAGTACCGCGGCAAGGACGGTCAGGTCATCCCGCTGGGCGTGTTCTGCCGGGCCTCGCTGGCCGAGCACCTCGACGCCGAGGAGATCTTCGACGTCACCAAGCGCGGCTTCGACTTCTTCCAGCAGGCCTTCGGCAGCGACTACCCCTTCGGCAAGTACGACCAGCCCTTCGTGCCGGAGTTCAACCTGGGCGCGATGGAGAACCCGGGCTGCGTGACGTTCAAGGACGAGTACGTCTTCCGGTCGCGGGTCACCGACGCCGATCACCAGCGCCGGGCCAGCACGATCCTGCACGAGATGGCGCACATGTGGTTCGGCGACCTGGTGACCATGCGGTGGTGGGACGACCTGTGGCTCAACGAGTCCTTCGCCACCTACGCGGCCGGCCTCGCGCAGACCTCCTGCACCCGGTGGACCGGTGCGTGGGCCGACTTCGCCCACGCGTCCAAGGCGCGGGCCGCCCGCCAGGACCAGCTGCCCACCACGCACCCGATCGCCGCGGACATCCCGGACATCCGGTCGATGGAGGTCAACTTCGACGCGATCACCTACAGCAAGGGCGCTTCGGTGCTCAAGCAGCTGGTCGCCGCGATCGGACTCGAGGAGTTCCTCGCCGGGCTGCGCCGCTACTTCGCCAAGCACGCGTGGGGCAACACGACCCTCGACGACCTGCTCACCGCGCTGGCCGAGGAGACCGGCCGGGACCTGCGGTCGTGGTCGGACCAGTGGCTGCGCACGTCCGGGCCCAACACCCTGCGGGCGGAGTTCGCGGTCGACGACGCCGGGCGGTTCAGTTCGTTCGCCGTCGTGCAGACCGCGCCTGAGGACCACCCGACGTTACGGACGCACCGCATCGCGATCGGCCTCTACGACGAGTCCATGTCCAGGGTGCGCCGCGTGGAGCTGGACGTCGCCGGGCCGCGCACTGAGGTGGCGGAGCTGATCGGTGCCCAGCGTCCGGCACTGGTCCTGCTCAACGACGACGACCTGACCTACGCGAAGATCCGGCTGGACCCGGAGTCGTTGCGTGCCATGCGCGCGGGCATCGCACGGTTCACCGATCCGGTGGCGCAGGCCGTGTGCTGGATGATCGCGTGGGACCTGACCCGAGACGGCGAACTGCCCGCCCGGGACTACGCGGCGCTGGTGCTTGCCGGCGTCGAGTCCGTGTCCAGCCTGCTGATCGTCCGGACCCTGCTGGCGCAGGCGTGCACGGCGGTGCAGGAGTACACCTCCCCCGCCGAACGCGAGGAAGCCGCGAAGGAACTGGGCAGCGGATTGTCCGCGCTGCTCGCGGCCGCGCCGGCGGGCAGTGACACGCAACTCGCGTACGCCCAGGCGCTGGCGGCGGCCGCCCAGGCCCCGCAGCACCTGGACCAGCTGGCCGCCATCCTCGACGGCACCGACGTGCCCGACGGGCTCGTGGTCGACGCCGCGCTGCGCTGGTCGCTGCTGCGGCGCCTGGCCGTGCACGGCCGCGCCGGGGCGGCGGACATCGAGGCCGAGCTGACCCGTGACGCCACCGCCTCGGGTGGGCGCAGCGCCGTGGCCGCGCACGCGGCGATCGGCACGCCCGAGGCGAAAACCCAGGCGTGGCAACGGATGGCGTCCGGTGAGCTGACCAACGCGGAGCTGCGGTCGGCGCTCGAAGGCTTCACCGAACCGGCCCACGCACCGCTGCGCACGCCATTCACCGAACCGTACTTCCGCACCCTGGCCTCCGTCGTGGACATCTGGCCCACCGAGCTGACCCAGACCTTCGCCGCGGGCGCCTACCCGAACACCACCGACCACGAGGACACCCTGGCCCACACCGAGCGCTACCTCGCCGAGGCGGACCCGCCGGCCTGGTTGCGCCGCCTCGTGCTGGAGGGCCAGGACGAACTGCGCCGCGCGGCGCGGGCCCAGCAGGCGAGCCGGGCATGAGCATCGGGTACGACGTCACCGGCACCGGCCCGCCCGTGTTGTTGCTGCACGGTTTCCCGGAGACCCGGCTGATGTGGCGTGAGCTCGTGCCGGTGCTGGCCGATCACCACACGGTGGTCACGGCGGACCTGCCCGGCTACGGCGAGAGCACCGTCGCGCCGGGCCGCTCGTCCAAGCGCGCGATGGCGGCCGAGCTCGCCGACCTGATGGCCGGGCTCGGGTTCAGCGAGTTCGCGGTGGCCGGGCACGACCGCGGTGCCCGGGTCGCCTACCGGATGGCGCTGGACCTGCCGGACCGGGTCCGGGCGCTCGCGGTGCTCGATGTCGTGCCCGCCGCCGCGGCCTGGCAGCGGGCGGATGCCCGCCTGGCGTTGTCGTTCTGGCCGTGGTCGCTGCTGGCCCAGCCCGCGCCGCTACCCGAGGCGATGTTGGCCGGCGCGGCCGACGCCGTCGTGGCGGATGCCTTGTCGCAGTGGGGTTCGCCCGCCTCGGTGTTCCCCGACGACGTGCGCGCCGCCTACGCCGAGCAGTTGCGGGCCAACCCGGCGGGCATCTGCGAGGAGTACCGGGCCGGCGCCGGGGTCGACCGCGAGCACGACGAGGCCGACCTGGCCGCGGGCAGGCGCATCGTCTGTCCGGTGCTGGTGTTGTGGAGCAAGGGAAGCGGCCTGGACACCTGGTACGCCGACGACGGCGGCCCGATCGGGATCTGGCGTGCGTGGTGCGACTCGGTCGAGGGGGAAGCGGTGGCCGGTGGGCACTTCTTCCCGGAGGTGCACCCCGAGGAGACCGCGCGCCGCCTCCTCGCGTTCTTCCCCACTCGGTAGAACCGGCTCAGTAGAACCGGCGCAGCCCCGGCCAGATCTGCGACCAGGGCGCGGTCGTGCCCGTGCACAACCTGATCGGCATGCCTTGCTCGTCGTTGTCGATGCCCAGGCCGTTGTCGTTCGCGGTCACCTCGCGGCAGCCGACGAACTGGCTCGGCACCCCGACGCCGATCAGCAGCACCGGTCCGTTGCTGGTGTCCGGCGGCGGTCCCCAGTCCGCGTAGGACATGTGGCCGCTGTAGGGCTGCGGCAGGCCGCGCTCGGGACCGTAGTACTCGATGGCGCCGGCCTCGCCGTAGTTGGCGGTGAGGATCACCGCGCGGCCGCGGTCGGCTTCCGGGATCTGCCGCCACACCGCGGCGACGGTGTCCACGAACGTCGGCCAACCCATCTGCTCGCCGACCTCCGCGTTGAGCGCGAGCGCCGGACCGGCCGCGCGCTCGGGCAGCAGGGGCAACCCGACCACGCACGACACGACCAGTGAGATCGCCGCGCCGACCGCGGTGATCGCCCGCCAGGTGCGGCTCGCCGACCGCAGCCAGCGCACGAACGGCTCCGCGCCGATCGCCGTCAGCACCAGCAGCAACGACGCCGCGTAGTACGGCTTGCCGCCGCTGATCAGCAGGACCACGCACACGACCGGGTAGCTCATCGCCACCGCACGGGCCCAGCGCAGCTCACGCCACGTGCGCAGCATCCCGTTGAACCACACCGGGACCAGCACCGGCAGCGAGTACACCAATTCCATCGGCACGAACATGACGCGGTTCTCGACGCCGTCGTCGGCGCTGATCCCGCCGGCCACCGTGAGCAGCGGGAAGTCGTGCCGGGCCTGCCAGATCAGCACCGGCGTGAGCAAGGCCAGCGCGAGCACCACACCCGCGGCCAGCCACCAGGAGCGCAACACCGAGCGCGGCCCGAACGCCAGCACGCCGATGGCCAGCGCGAGCAGGAACAGCGGGACGAGCCACTTGTTGGCCATGCCGACGCCGACCACGGCGCCGATGGCCAGCCACCAGCGGGTGTCGCCTGTGCGCAGCAACCGCAACGCGAACAACGCCAGCGTCGTCCACACCAGAGTGTCCACTGTGGTGGTGGAGAGCATGTGGGTGGACACGAGCACGTAGGTCGACAACGCCGTCGCCGCGGCGGTCAGCCACTGCGCGGTGCGACCGCCACCGCACTCACGCGCGATCAACGCCGTGACCAGCACGGTCGCGACGCCGAGCAGAGTCGCCGACACCCGCAGGCCGACGACCGTGTCGCCGAAGACCTCGGTGAACAGCCGCGCGAGCACCGGCGTGATCGGCGGCTGGTCGACGTAACCCCACGCGAGGCGCTTGCCCGCGGCCAGGTAGTAGAACTCGTCGCGGTGCCAGCCGTACCGGCCCGACAGCGCCGTCAGCACCGCGGCCTGGACCACCACGACGGCAAGGACCGGCTTTGCCGCGAAGCTCGGCAATGCCGCTTGCTGCGTGTCTTCACGCGGTGCGACGACCGCCATGGCGCCTCCCCCAGTTGGCGCGGATGCTATCGGCAGCCGTCAGCGGCGGTCCAGCAACCGTTGCCGTGCCAGCGCGTACCGCTCACGCACCGCGGGCACCGGGTCGGCCTCGTGCACGGTGGATCCCGCGCCGGCCCACCGCGGTGGCTCGTCCCCGCCGAGCTGCACCCACGCCGCCTGTCGCGCCGCGCCACCCGCGACGTACTCGTCGGGTTCGGGCACCACGACCGGGCGACCGAACACCGTCGGTGCGATGGCCCGCACGGCCGCGGACCGCGCGCCCCCGCCGATCAGCAGCACCCGCCGGCACCGCGCGCCGTGGGCCAGGATCGCGTCGACCGCGTCGGCGAGCCCGCACAACACACCTTCCACCGCGGCCCGCGCCAGGTGCGCGGGGCTCGCGGTGCGCATCGTCATGCCGTGCAACGCGCCGGTCGCCTTGGGCAGGTCGGGCGTGCGTTCGCCGTCGAGGTACGGCACCAGCACCAGGCCGTCGCAGCCGGACGGCGCGCTCAGGGCGAGTTCGCTGAACCGCTCGTGCGACACGCCGAGCATCGCCGCGGTCGCGTCGAACACCCGGGCCGCGTTCAGCGTGCACACCAGCGGCAGGAACCGCCCGGTCGCGTCCGCGAACCCGGCCACCGACCCCGACGCGTCGGCCGTGGGCCGTGCCGCCACCGCGAAGGCCGTGCCGGAGGTGCCGATCGACACCACGACGTCGTCCGGCTGCGCACCGACGCCGAGCGCGGCCGCGGCGTTGTCGCCCGCACCAGGCCCGAGCACCGTCTTGCCGGTCTTCCCGGCCGGCTCGTGCGGGGCGAGGACGGTGGGCAGCACGGCGTCGTGGCCGAGCGCGCGCACGAACAGGTCGCGCCGGTACTCGCCCTCGGCCGCGGAGAAGTAGCCGGTCCCGCTGGCGTCGCTGCGATCGGTGGTCAGCTGGTCAATCGAGCGGCCACCGGCCAACCGCCAGGTCAGCCAGTCGTGCGGCAGGGCGACGGCCGCGGTGCGCGCGGCGTTGCGCGGTTCGTGGTTGGCCAGCCAGCGCAGCTTGGTCACGGTGAACGACGCCACCGGCACGCTGCCCACCGCCCGCACCCACGCGGCCGGCCCGTCCTCGACGACCAGTTCCGCCGCGGCCCCCGCCGAGCGGGTGTCGTTCCACAGCAACGCATCCCGCACGACGGCGCCGGACTCGTCCAGGCACACCATGCCGTGCTGCTGCGCGGCGATCGACAGCGCGGCGACGTCGTCGAGCCCGCCGACGTCGGCGATCACCGCGGTCATCGCCGACCACCAGGCCTCGGGGTCGACCTCCGTGCCGTCCGGGTGGGGCCGGGTCGCCGAACGCACCACGACGCCGCTGTGCGCGTCGCGCACCACCAGCTTGCAGGACTGGGTCGACGAGTCGATCCCGGCGACGAGCGTGCTCATCCCCGGCTGCCCAGCAGGTGCTCCAGGGCCAGCTGGGACAACACGACGAACCCGGCGCCGCGCTCGGCGGCCTTGTCCGGGTCGAACTCTTCGAAGGCCGTGCGGTCCTGCTTGAGGTCGGCGAGGGTCTCGCCGTCGCCCAGCGTCGGCTTGGCCAGTTCGTCGAGGCGGGCCACGCGCAACGCTTCCTGGACCTCCGGGTCGGCCCGGAACGCCGCCGCCCGCTCACGCAGGATCCGGTACGTGCGCATGTTCGCCGCGGCGCTGGCCCACACGCCGTCCTCGTCCTCGGTGCGCAGCGGCTTGTAGTCGAAGTGCCGCGGGCCGTCGTAGCCGCCGTTCTCCAGCAGGTCGACCAGGAAGAACGCCGACAGCAGGTCCCCGTGGCCGAAGATCAGGTCCTGGTCGTAGCGCGGGCCGCGCTGGCCGTTGAGGTCGATGTGGAAGAGCTTGCCCGACCACAGCGCCTGCCCGATGCCGTGCACGAAGTTCAGCCCGGCCATCTGCTCGTGCCCGACCTCGGGGTTCAGCCCGACGAGGTCGCGGTGCTCGAGTTCGGCGATGAACCCGAGCGCGTGCCCGATGGTGGGCAGCAGGATGTCACCGCGCGGCTCGTTGGGCTTGGGCTCCAACGCGATCCGCAGGTCGTAGCCCGAGTCCACGATGTACTGGGCGAGCAGGTCGACGCCCTCGCGGTAGCGGTCGAGCGCGGCCTTGACGTCCTTGGCCGCGTCGGTCTCCGAGCCCTCGCGCCCGCCCCACATGACGTAGGTCCTCGCGCCCAGCGACGCCGCGAGGTCCATGTTGCGCATGACCTTGCGCAGCGCGAACCGCCGCACCGAGCGGTCGTTGCTGGTCAGCCCGCCGTCCTTGAAAACGGGATGGGTGAACAGGTTCGTGGTCGCCATCGGCACCACAAGGCCGGTCTCGGCGAGGGCCTTGCGGAACCGCTCGATGTGCTTGTCGCGAGCGGTGTCGTCGCTGCCGAACGGGATCAGGTCGTCGTCGTGGAAGCTCACCCCCCACGCGCCCAGTTCGGCGAGGCGGTGCACGGCGTGCACCGGGTCCATCGGCGGGCGGGTCGCCGTGCCGAACGGGTCCACGGCCTGCCAGCCGACAGTCCAGAGCCCGAAGCTGAAATGGTCTTGAGTCACGGCGCGCCTCCACTTATTAGTTCAGTGCCTGAACGTAATGACGGGAGCTGGGCTGGTCAATAGACTCGCCCGCATGTCCGTCGAACCGGCAGGCCAGCACACCGTGCGGCGGCTCAACGCCGCCCTGGTGCTCGGCGAGATCGCGGCGACGCCCGGCGTCTCGCGGGCCGCCCTGGCCGCACGCACGGGTTTGGCGAAGGCCACGGTCTCGACGGTCGTGGACCGGCTGGTGGCGGCGCGGATCGTCGCCGAGGGCGAGCCGATGCGCCGCGCCGGGCCGGGACGGCGGGCCAGCGGGCTGGCGTTGTCACCGCTAGGCCCGCACGGTCTCGGCGTCGAGATCGGCGTGGACTACCTGGCCTGCCAGCTGGTGGACCTCGCGGGCGCCGTGCGGTTCCAGCGGATCACCGCCGGGGACAACCGCAACCGCAAGCCGTCGGTGGTGCTCACGGCGGTGGCGCGGTTGATCAAGGCGGCGACCCGGGCGGCGGCCGACGCGGGCGTGCGGGTCGGCGGCATCGGAGTGGCGGTGCCCGGCCTCGTCGAGCAGGACACCGGGTTGTTGCGCGTCGCGCCCAACCTGGGCTGGCAGGAAGTCGACATCGCGCGCGAGGTGGCCGAGCGGACCGGCCTGGAGCGCGTCGAGGTGGGCAACGAGGCGGACCTGGCCGCGGTCGCCGAGTGGCGGCGGACCGGGCTGGCCGACTTCGTGCGGGTCTCCGGCGAGATCGGCATCGGCGCGGGGATCGTGCTGGACAACGCGTTGTTCCGCGGTGTGCGGGGGTTCGCGGGCGAACTCGGGCACGTGTCGGTGGTGCCGGTGGGTGGTGACCGGTGCCGCTGCGGGGCCGACGGCTGCCTGGAAACGGTGGCGGGCCAGGAGGCGATCCTGCGGGCGGCCGGCGTGGCGTCCATCGAGGACCTGACCACCCGGCTGTCCACATCGGACGGTCCGGCGGTCGCCGCGGTGGCCGGGGCCGGGCGCGTGCTAGGCACGGCGCTGGCCGGGCTGATCAACGTGATGGACGTGCCGGCGGTGGTGCTCGGCGGTACCTACGCAGTGCTGGAACCGTGGCTGCGCGAGCCGGTGCTCGCCGCACTGGGCGAGCGGGTGGCCGAGCCCGTCGAGGTGCTGCGCTCGGCGTGGGACACCGATGCCGCCGCGCACGGGGCCGCGACCGCGGCCGTGCAGGCGATCATGGCCGACCCGGACGCGTTCGCCGAACGGGTGGCCGATCAGTGAGCACGACCACCCGTTGCGACGTGGTGGATCCGGCCTAGACCTCGTGGACCTCGGCCTCGGCGGCAGCGCGCTTGACCGCCTCGGCCCCCTTGACGGCGCCGGCCTTGCTCTCGTACGCCTCGCCCTGGGCCACGACCTCGCCGTTGCCGGCCTTCAACCGGAACCGGAACTTCCCGGCCTTGTCCTCGTAGACCTCGAACTTCGCCGCCACGATCCACTCCTTCTGAATGGGGACCGGTTCACACGTTCGGGTGAACCTCACTGCGCCGGGGAGCCTAAAGGATCAAGACATCGACCGGAAGGAATACCCGCGGCCCCGGCGGGTCACAATGGAGCCGTGCCTGACCAGCAGGAGACCCGCACCCGAACCCGCAACCGCTGGGGTGAGGGCGATCGGCTGCGGGGGGAGATCCTCGACGCGGCCAGCACGGTGCTCTCCGAACTCGGCGGCGAGGACGGGCTGACCATCCGCGGGGTCGCCCGTGCCGTCGGGATCGCGCCCGCCAGCATCTACCAGCACTTCACCGACCGGGCCGCGCTGGTCAGCGGCCTGCTGGAGCACGAGTTCGCCCGGCTGCGCACGCTGATGAACGCCGCCGCCGAGGAGACCGCCCCGGACGACCCGACCGGCGGCGTGCGGGCCCAGCTGCGTGCCTACTGCGCGTTCGCGCTGGCCAACCCCGGCATCTACCGGCTGATGCTGAGCAAGGGCTCGCACCGGCCCGCACCCGACGCCCGGCCGGTCGGCCCGATGATGGACGTCATCGGCCAGCTCGCCGAGGGTTTCCAGCAGTGCGTGGACAGCGGTCGCGCACTGCGGCTGCCGCCGGACCGGGCGGCCACCGTCGTGTTCGTCGGCGTGCACGGCCGGGTCGCGCTGATCCAGGGCGGGCGGTCCAACACGCCGATGGAGCTGGTGCACACGTTCATCGACGAACTGCTGTCGCTGGTGTTCGCCTGAACGCCCGGCGCATCGACGTGGCCGCCCTCCCCCGGGAGGTCGCGGCCCTCATCGACGCGATGGAGCCCGGCGAAGAACTGGTCATCACCCGCGACGGCGAGCCGATCGCCACCATCGAGACCCCACCCACGGTGGCCGGCCCGCGCCTGGGCGACGAAGGCGTGACGGTCGTGGCCACCGCGATGAAGCTGTCGGCTTCGGCGCGCCGGTCGTTGTCCGACGAGCTCGGCGCCGACTACATCGTGCTGGACATGTACTCGGCACCCGCGACGGCCGACGTGCTGCTGGTACCGCCGGTCAGCCCGCAGCTGATCGGCAGCCTGCGCGCGATGTTCCCGAACGCACGGGTCATCGTCGCCGAGTTCGAGGACGCCGAGCTGGGCATCAGCTACGAGGGGCCGCTACGCCGCATGCTCGATGCCGGGGTGGACAACTACCTCGCCGCCACCGCGGTCCCGCGACTGGCGCGGCAGCTCCACCACGCCGTCGCCCACCACGCGCAACTCACCAGTGGTGCCACACCGGTCGAAATAGCGCCGGCCGAGGAGACCTAGGCGCTGTCCTGTGGATCTCGGCGCGAAGACCGCGACCACGGATCCGCAGGACAGTGCCTAGTCGTGGATCCGGCCGCGGGCACGCAGCCGGGCGTTGGGCAGGGCGGGCGCGGGCAGCGCGGCACCGCCCTCGGCGGCGTCGTAGTGGGCGACGGCGCCGAACCGCTCCCCCGGCGACTCGCGTTCGGCCTCCCACGCCGCGCGGGCCTCGACGATCTCGTCATGCGTGCGGGCCACGAAGTTCCACCACATGACCAGCCGCTCCTCGAACGGCACGCCGCCGATCAGCAACGCCTTGGCCGCGGCCCCGGCCCCCAGCGTCACCGACTTCGTGCCCGGATCGAGGTAGCGCAGGGCGCCGGTGGGCACCTCGATGCCGTCGACTCGCACCGGCTCGCCGAGGGAGAGCACCGCGTGTTCGAAGTCTGGTTCCAGCGGCACCACCGCCGTGCCGCGGGCGGGAATGGCGAACTCGGCGCCGACGAGCGGGGTGTAGACGCGTGCCGGGGACGTGTGCCCGGCCACCGAGCCGGCGAGCACCGTGGTCGTGGCGTCGTCGACGTCGAAGGTCGGCAGGTCCTCGTGGTGCTCGAAGTGCGGTTTCGTCTCGCGGGCTGAGTCGGGCAGCGCGATCCACAGCTGGACGCCGTGCAGCACCGGGCCGTGCCGGCCGGGCGAGTGCTCGGCGTGGGCGATGCCGTGCCCCGCGGTCATGAGGTTGAGCTGGCCCGGCCGGATCAGCACGTCGTTGCCCAGGCTGTCGCGGTGGCGGACCTGACCGTCGACCAGCCAGGTCGCCGTCTGCAACCCGATGTGCGGGTGCGGCGGGACCTGCATGCCCGGCGCCGCGGCCAGCTCGGTCGGGCCGTAGGCATCGGAGAAGCACCACGCGCCGACGGTGCGGCGTTGCTTCCCAGGCAGGCTGCGCCGCACGAGCATGGCCCGCGGCCCGCCCAGCGGGACCTCGCGCGGCAGCATCATCGGGTCGGGTTCGAAGACGCTCATCGACCTCGATGCTAGTACTTCACTGCGCAACTATCCGACTGGAAGCAACCTGCGTGGTCCGATCAGCGCACCGATGCCGATGAGCAGGTAGCCCACCGACGGCCCGTAGGCCCCGAAGTCCAGTTCGGCGACGTTGGTGTCCTTGACCAGGTCCGTCATGGCCCACAGGTGCACGCCGCTCAGCACGATCAGGATCACGCCCGCGATCCGCCGGAACATGGCGATCGCGGTTTTGAGCGTGAACGCGATGAGGACGATCGCGGCCAGCGCGACCACCGCGACGACGATCTCCACGGTGCTGAAGTGCATGGCGGACTTGCTGCCGAAGATCCCCGCCAGCGGCCCGACCCCGTAGCGCACCACCAGGAACACCAACCCGGCGAGCGCCAGCGCGGCCCACAACACCTTGGCGGCAACGGATTCCAGCACGGCGGCGAACGCCAGCAGGATGCCGAGGATGACCGTCGGGTAGCTGAAGAGCACGACGTACCAGTCGCCGAAGGTCTTCGCGCCGCCGGTGTCGCGGTTGGACAACGCCTTCCACAGGTCGTAGAGCTTCGCGGTGCCGCCGGTGCCGCCGGTCGCGGCGATCCACGGCAGCAAGGTGAAGCTGACGATCTGGACGATCGCGCCGAGCACGGAGAGCAGCAGCCCGATTCCGGGCAGCTTGATCCCGCCACCGGACGGTGCCGCCGGCCGGCGGGGCGCCTGCTGGGGCGGTCGCGGTGGCTGCCGCTGGGGTGATTGGCGCTGGGGCTGCTGACGCTGGGGCGGGTAGGGCCGCTGCGGCTGCTGGTACTTCGGGACCTGCTCGTGCGGCGGTCTGGGCGCGTCGTAGCCGTACTGGTCGTCCTGGTATCCGTCCTGGTAGCCGCCCTGCTGGGGCTGCTGGTACGGATCCTGGTAGGGCTGCCGCGGTGGCCGTGCTTGGCGGCGGTACGGGTCGTACGGCGGCTCAGACATGCCCGAAACCGTACAGTCCGGCGCAAGGTTTGCCGTGCAAGCGGCGGCGGTATCCGGTGCGCATGCCGAGCAAGATCATCGCCGTGGCCCTGGACTGCGTGGACACCGACGAGCTCAGCCGCTTCTGGTCCGCGGTGTTCGGCACCGGCGAAGTCAGCCGCTGGGCCGACGCCGACGGCACCGAATACGTGGAGATCGGCACCGGCCTCGGGGCGACGTTGCTCCTGCAGCCGGTGCCAGAGGCCAAGAGGGGCAAGAACCGCCTGCACCTGGACCTGGCTCCGGCCACCGGCGACCAGGACGACGAGGTGCGCCGGCTGGTCGCCCTCGGGGCGACGGTGGTCAGCGACGAGGAACGCCACCGCTGGGTCGTCATGGCCGACCCCGAAGGCAACGAGTTCTGCGTGCTCCCGCCACGATGACGCCACCGATCGAGTGCCGACCGTCCGCACCCAAGCAGTTTGCGTGCTACCGCTCCGTCAGGGCGTGCGCCACGCGCCGTCGGGGCAGGCGCTCGGCGGCTTGCGCGGCCATCAGCATCAGACCACCGTCGACCACGTAGGACGATCCCGTGACGTAACCGGCGGCGGGGCTGGCCAGGAACGCCACGACGGCGGCGACTTCCTTGGCGTGGCCCGGACGCCCGAGCGGGAACCCCGGGCGGTCGCTGTCCTTGGGGTTCGTCTCGTGCTGGCCGGTCATGGGTGTGGCGATCTCGCCCGGCGCGACCGCGTTCACGGTGATGTCGTGCTCGGCGAGTTCCATCGCGAGCACCTTGGTGAACATGCCGAGCCCGGCCTTGGCCGCGCAGTAGGGCGCCGCGCCGACGCGCGGGATGTGCTCGTGCACGCTGGTGATGTTGATGATCCGGCCGCCGCGCCCGCCGGCGATCATGTGCTTGGCAGCGCGCTGCGCGCACAGGAACGCGCCGTCGAGGTCGACCGACAGCACGCCGCGCCAGTCGTCGAAGTCCATGTCCAGCACCGTGGTCGACGAGCCCGTGCCCGCGCAGTTGACCAGCACGTCCAGCCCGCCCAGCTCGTCGGCCAACTCGTCGATGACCGCGGCGCCGGCGGGCAGGTCGGTCAGGTCCAGCTGCCGGACGACGGCCGTGGCACCTGCCTCACGCACCTGCTTGGCGGTGTCCTCGGCGCCGTCCGCGTCGCGGTGGTAGGTGATCCCCACGTCGGCGCCACCGCCGGCGAGGGCCACCGCCGTCGCTGCGCCGATGCCCGAGTCCGAGCCGGTGACGATCGCGCGCAACGGCGCCCCCGCACGCTCCTCGGGCAGCGGCGTGGCGGCACTCACCGCGGTTCCTGGTCGAACGGCTGCTCCGGGGCGAACGGCCGCACGGCGGGGTCGTCGTCGGCGGGCGGCTCGGGGTCGTGCCACTCCTCGGCCCGCGTGGGCCGGTTGGCCTGCATCATCCCTCGCAGCTCGTTCTTGAGGGCGTCATCCTTGCGCGGGCCGTGCTGGTCGCTTTCCCTTGGCATGTCCGGCCTCCTCCCAGGTCGGGTTCCTTTCCGCCGGACGGGCTACCCGACGCCCGGCGTGGCAAACACCGCCGGTGCCCGGAATGCGTCAAAGTGAGACAGTGCAGAGGGGCGCGAGCAGGGCCGATCGGGCTAGGGTCAGCGCATGATCTTCATCGTCGTCAAGTTCACCGCGAAGCCGGAGCACGCCGACCAGTGGCTCGCGCGGGTCGACGAGTTCACGCAGGCCACGCGGGCCGAGCCCGGCAACCTCTTCTTCGAGTGGTCGCGCAGCGTCGACGACCCCAACACATTCGTGCTCGTGGAGGCGTTCGCCGACGGCGACGCCGGTGCCGCCCACGTCCAGTCCGACCACTTCAAGGCGGGCATCGCCACCTTGTCGTCGCTGGTCGCCAGCACCCCGCAGATCGTGAACGTCGAGGCGCCGGGCGACGGCTGGTCGGTCATGGCGGAGGTCCAGCCCACCGCATGAGCGAGCTTGCGAGCGAATCATCGGACACTGCGCCTCTGCGTATGCGGACTCCGAGCTTGCGAGGTGTCGCATGAGCGAGACAGCCGAGCCGGTCACGGTGGACGTGGCGGGCAGACAGATCACCGTGTCCAGCCCGGACAAGGTGTTCTTCACCGAGCGCGGCGAGACCAAGCTCGACCTGGTGCGCTACTACGAGGCGGTCGCCGGGCCGTTGTTGTCGGTGCTCGGCAACCGCCCGCTCATGCTCGAGCGCTACCCGCACGGCGCCGGTGAGAAATCCTTCTTCCAGAAGCGCGTGCCCAAGAACGCGCCGTCGTGGCTGCACACCGCCACGGTCAGCACACCCAACGGCACGTCGTCGGATGCGTTGGTGGCGGCCGACATCGCGCACATCGTGTGGGGTGTGAACCTCGGCTGCCTGGGCTTCCACGCGTGGCCCTACCGCGCCGACAACCTGGAGATCGCCGACGAGCTGCGCATCGACCTCGACCCGTCGCCCGGCATCGGGCTGCCCGAGGTGAAGCAGGCGGCGAAGCTCACCAAGGAACTGCTGGACGAGCTGGGCATCGAGGTCAACGTGAAGACCTCCGGCTCGCGCGGCCTGCACCTGTACGTCTTCCTCGAGCCGCGCTGGGACAGCTACCAGGTGCGCGCGGCCGCGGTGGCGCTCGCGCGGGAACTGGAACGCAGGCACGAGGACCTGATCACCGCGAAGTGGTGGAAGGAGGAACGCGGCGCCCGGGTGTTCGTGGACTTCAACCAGAACGCCCCGCACAAGACCGTTTTCGGCGCGTGGTGCGTGCGCCCGCGGGTGGGTGCGCAGGTGTCGACGCCGATCAGGTGGGACGAGGTCGACGACGTCGAGCCGGACCAGCTGACCATCGCGACCGTGCCCGGGTTGCTCGCCGAGCGCGGCGATCCGTGGGCCGAGGCGGTGGGGCGGCTGCAGACGATCGAGCCGCTGCTGGCGTGGTCGGAGCGCGACATGGCCGCCGGGCTGATGGACGCGCCCTGGCCGCCGGTCTACCCGAAACAGCCCAACGAGCCACCGCGGGTCGCGCCGAGCCGGGCCAAGAAGGCTTGAGCCACATCACACTGCGTAGGGAACACCGGGCCCGAGTTGCACGTTGAGTTGTGTGGTTGCTCCGGCAAGTACCCCGCCGCCGCGTCGATCCGGTCGGATCTTCTCCCCTCGGCCGACGCTGGGTCCGCGGGCGGGTTGGGGGCAATCAACCGTCGGCCGGGTCGATCCTCCCCCAAGTCCGGCCCGGCCGACGGCCTCTTTCGCCGTTCCCCGTTGGCGACAGCGAGTTTCTGAGACCGTGGTGTGGTGGTACGGCTCGCTGTCCTCATCCTGGTACTGGCGGCGCTTCCGGCGGCCGCCTGCGCCCCAATCACGTGCCACATGCCTGCGGATCAAGGCCCTTACGCGCGATTGGACGTGACGGCTTGGCGGGCCGCACACCCGAAGGCGCAGCTCACCGTGTGCCTGGACGCGCACTGCGCCGACCCGACCACCCGGCAGACCGTCGTCGACATCCAGGCCGGCCCGTTCACCCGCCACCCCGAACTGCCGATGACCCTTCACGTGACGGGGCCCGCGCTCGACGTGTCCGCCGTTGTCTGGTTGGCGCAGGTCAAACACGACGGCCCTTGCCCCTACACGGAATGGACCCGTGCGGTGACGCTCGACAAGCAGGGTCGCCTCAGCTCACGCTGACGGTTCGTCGAGCAGCCTCAGGTCCGGTGGCACCAGCGACGTCGAGAGCAGCAGTTCCTTCAACAGGTTGTCGTTCAACGCGTTGCCCACCGGCTCGCCCACCTCTTCGCGGGTCAACCCGGCGACTCCGTTGCGGGACAACCGGTTCCGCACGGCGGCGACCAGGTGCTCGACCTTCTTCACCGTCCAGCCCGCGTCCGGGCGCAGCTCGGCCAGCTGGTCGGCGGCCTGCCGCCAGGCCAGGGGTTGCGCGCGTGCCTCGTGCAGCAGGTAGCGCTGGCCCAGCACGACCAGCACCAGCCGTTCGTCCGGGGTGAGTTTCCAGATCCGGGGCGGTTGCGTCACGTCTTCGTGCCGCGACGACGGCCGCGTGCCGCTCGCTCCCGTCACGTAGATCTCGAGCAGGTGTTCCCGGCCGCGCGAGCCGCGCACGAACAGCGGTGTGTAGCCCTCGCCGAGCGGGACCGGCTCCTCGTTCGGGAACAGCAGCCGCGACTCGGGCATGCGCACCGGCAGCCGCCCGGTGGTGGAAAGCCACCAATGGGCGTCGTGGAAGATCAGCGTTCCGTGGCGGCGGCTGATCTTCGGGTCGTCCTCACCGAGGCACACGTGCACGTCGGGTTTGTTGCGGCCGAAGACGATGGTGCGACCGGCCTTCGGGCTCATCGTCACACCGCCCACAGTGGACAGTGCGTAGAGCGTGCCCGAAGACGTCGACGGCACGCCGTAGGCGAGGCTGTGGTGCTCGGATGGCAGCCGTTTGCCGCCTTCTGGTTCTCTCACCGCCCACCCCCGGGTCCGTGTCGTCGCGTACTGCGACACAGTACCGACGCGCTGCAGGGCAGGCGGACTCCTAGGCTGCCCTCATGGCCGGCCACCAACTCGCGCAGGTGAACGTCGCGCGGCTGCGCCACCCCGTCGACGATCCGCGCCTGCGCCCGTTCTTCGACGCGCTCGCCCGGGTGAACAAGGCCGCCGACGCCGCCCCGGGTTTCGTGTGGCGCCACCAGGACCCGAACGGTCACCTGCGTGGCGGCACGCTGCTCGGCGACGACCGGATGGTGATCAACATGTCGGTGTGGGAGTCCTACCCCGCCATGCACGCGTTCGTGTACCGCGCGATCCACGGCCGGTACCTGCGCCGCCGCGCGGAGTGGTTCGAGCGGGTCGCGCCGCCGTACATCGCGCTGTGGTGGGTGCCCGAAGGCACCAGGCCGACACCGGAAGACGCGTTGACCCGCTGGCGGTACTTGTGCGCGCACGGCCCGACGCCGCAGGTCTTCACGGTGCGGACCCGCTTCGACGAACACGGCCGGCGCGAGCGGGTCACCCCGCCGCCACGCTGACCGGCCCGCGTCCGGACGGTGACGCCTAGGCTTTCGCCATGGCGGCGCTCACCTGGACTGAGGTGGCCGGACGGCGGCAGGCCCGCCACGGTCTTCTCAAGCCGCACGGTGACCTCGCTTCGGCCGCCGCCGCGATGTGCGGAGTGCACGCCCAGGTGATGTCGGCGGCCGAGGTGTCGCTCGGCTTGCGGGTCGCCGGGGTGACACGATCGGACGTGCGCGCGGCGGTGCACGGCTCGCTGGTCAAGACGTTCGGTCCACGGGGCACGGTGCACCTGCTCCCGGCCGCCGACCTTCCACTGTGGACGGCCGCACTCGGGGCCGTGCCGGCCGCGGGTTCGCAGGCGGTGGGCGTGCGGCTGGCGCCCGAGCAGCTCGACGCGGTGGTCGCGGCGATCGGCACCGCCCTGGACGGTGCGGCGTTGACGATCACCGAGCTGGACGCGGTCGTGGTCAGGTCGGTCGGCGCGTGGGCGGGCGAGCGGACGATGCCGGCGTTCGGCGGGTTCTGGCCGCGCTGGCGCCAGGCCGTCGAGGTCGCCGCCCACCGCGGCGTGCTGTGTTTCGGGCCGAACCGAGGTCGCACGATCACCTACACGCGCCCCGCTCCCGGCGACCCGGTGGCGCCGGACGCCGCCGTGACCGAGCTCGTGCGCCGGTACCTGCGGTCGTACGGACCCGCGGCGCCCGAGCACTTCGCGCGGTGGCTGGCCGCGCCCCGCACGTGGGCGAGTGACCGGTTCGCCGAGACCGAGCTGGAACCGGTCACCGTCGAGGGCGTCGCGCTGTGGCAGCTCCCCGGTGACGGCGCGGTGGCCGAACCGGCGGAGTTGTCGCTGCTGCCGTACTTCGACCCGTATGTCGTGGGCGGGCAACCGCGGGAGCTGCTGTTCCCCGGCGCGGCGGCGAAGCGCGCGCTCAACCGCACCGGTCAGGCGGGCAACTTCCCGGTCGTGCTCGCTCACGGCACCGTGGCCGGGGTGTGGCACCTCAAACGCTCGGGCAAGCGGGCGACGGTGACCGTCGAACCGATCGGCCGGTTCCCGGCGCTTCGGCGCGCGGCAGTCGAGCGCGAGGCGGCGAGGATCGCCGCGGTGGTCGAGGCGTCCATCGAGTCCATGGACGTGGTGATCGGCGAGGTCACCGTCGGCCCGCACGCCTGACCAACCAAAGCCACACATTCAGAAGCAAAACCATGGATGAACCCTTGCGTCACCCACAAGTGGCTATTAACCTCACACGAACCAACATTGAAACACAGGTGAAACCACATGTATGCCGAGGAACGCCAGCAGCAGATCCTGGCGCTGGCGCGTGCCGCGGGCCGGGTCGACGTCGCGGCGCTGGCCGCCGAGTTCGACGTCACCTACGAGACCGTCCGCCGTGATCTCACCGCGCTGGAGCGCCACGGCGTGCTGCGCCGGGTCCACGGTGGCGCGATCCCGGTGGAGCGCCTCGGTTTCGAGCCCGAGGTGGCCGCCCGCGACGCGGTGATGACCGCGGAGAAGGAGCGGATCGCGAAGGCGGCGATCGCCGAGGTACCTGCCGAGGGCGCGATCCTGCTCGACGCGGGCACCACCACCGGGCGGCTGGCCGAGCAGTTGCCGACCGACCGCACGCTCACCGTGGTCACGAACTCCCTGCCGATCGCCATGACGCTGTCCGCCCGCACCAACATCACACTGATGCTGGTCGGCGGCCGGTTGCGTGGGCGCACGCTGGCCGGAGTGGACGACTGGGCGTTGCGCGCGCTCGCCGACACCTTCGTCGAGGTGGCGTTCATGGGCACCAACGGCTTGTCCGTGGAGCGCGGCCTGACCACGCCGGACACCTCCGAGGCCATGGTCAAGCGCGCATCGATCGCGGCGGCGCGGCGTGTGGTGCTGCTCGCCGACCACACGAAGGTCGGCAACGACCACTTCGCCCGGTTCGGCGGGCTCGACGACGTGGACACGTTCATCACCGACACCGGGGTGGACAAGCAGGTCGCGGGCGACATCGAGACGGCAGGGCCCCGGGTGGTGATCGTGTGATCGTGACGGTGACGGTCAACCCGAGCCTGGACCGCACGGTCGAGGTGCCCAGCCTGGAGCGCGGCGCGGTGCTGCGTGCCGTGGCCGGGCACCTCGACGCGGGCGGCAAGGGGGTCAACGTCACGCGTGCGCTCACCGCCCACGGTCACGCGTCGGTCGCGGTGCTGCCGGTCGGCGGCCCGGTCGGCCGGCAGCTGGTGGAACTGCTTGTCGCGCAGGACATCCCGGTCGACGCCGTGCCGATCGCCGGGGCCACCCGCAGCAACGTGAGCATCGTCGAGCCGGACGGCACGGTCACCAAGATCAACGAGCCGGGCGCGGCGCTCACCGGCGAAGAACAGGCCTTCCTGCTGGCCGCCATCCGTGCCCGCGCCACGGGCTTGTCGGCGGCGAGCTGGGTGGTCGGCGCGGGCAGCCTGCCCCCGGGCACGCCCACGAGCTACTACGCCGACCTGACCCGCGCGCTGCCCGGCGCCCGGGTCGCGATCGACACCAGTGGGCCCGCCTTGGTCGAGGCGGTCAAGGCCGGGCCCGCGGTGGTCAAACCCAATCGCGAAGAGCTGGCCGAGGCGGCCAGCGGCGACATCGCGACCCTCGGCGACGTCGTGGCCGCGGCGCAGGCGTTGCGCGGTCTGGGCGTGGGCGCGGTGCTGGCCAGCCTCGGCGCGGACGGCGCCGTGCTGGTCGGCGAGCACGGTGTCTGGCACGGCGAAGCGGCGGCGGTGCCGCGCAGCTCGGTCGGCGCGGGCGACGCGTTGCTGGCCGGATTCCTCGCCGCGGACGGACACGGGCCGAGCGCCTTGGCCGAAGGCCTCGCCTGGGCGGCGGCGGCGGTGTCCCTGCCGGGCAGTCGCATGCCGTGCCCGGCCGACCTGCGGCGCGCGGATGTGCGCGTGCACGACACCCCTGATCTCGCTCGGCGCCTTGGCGAGCGCGGCTGATCTCCTCCACTCCACCCCTTGGTCCCCCGGGAGGCGAGCTATGACAACCACCGACACCGTCGAACAGGAGAGTCGCGGCGAGCGGCTTCGTGCGTCGGTGCAACGCTTCGGCGGGCACCTGGCCGGGATGGTGATGCCCAACATCGGCGCGTTCATCGCGTGGGGGCTGATCACGGCGCTGTTCATCCCGAGCGGCTGGATCCCCAACGCGACGCTCAACGAGCTCGTCGACCCGATGAAGCTCTACCTGTTGCCGCTGCTGATCGGCTACACCGGCGGACGCCTGGTACACGGCCAGCGCGGCGCGGTGGCCGGTGCGGTCGCCACGATCGGCATCGTCGTCGGCGCGGACATCCCGATGTTCCTGGGCGCGATGATCATCGGCCCGCTGGCGGCGTTCCTGGTGAAGCTCTTCGACAAGGGCGTCATGCACCGGGTTCGGTCGGGTTTCGAGATGCTGGTCGAGAACTTCAGCCTCGGCATCATCGCCGGGGCCATGGCGATCCTGGGCCGCCTCGTGATCGGCCCGGTGGTCCGGACGCTCACCACCGGGCTGGGCAACGGGGTGCAGTGGCTGATCGACCAGCACCTGCTGCCGATCGCGTCGGTGCTGATCGAACCGGCCAAGGTGCTGTTCCTCAACAACGCCATCAACCACGGCGTGCTGAGCCCGATCGGCGTCGCCCACGCGAGCACCGACGGCAAGGCCATCGAGTTCCTGATGGAACCGAACCCCGGTCCTGGTTTCGGGATCCTGTTGGCCTGCTTGATGTTCGGGCCGCGGCTGATGCGGGCGTCGGTGCCGGGCGCGATGGTGATCCAGTTCCTCGGCGGCATCCACGAGATCTACTTCCCGTACGTGCTGGCCAAGCCGCGGCTCATCCTGGCCGCGATCCTCGGCGGGGCCGCGGGTGTGCTCACGTTCATGCTCACCGACGCGGGCCTGACCGCGCCGCCGTCGCCGGGCAGCATCTTCGCCATCCTCGCGGTGACCCCGAAGGGCGGGTTCGTCGGCGTGATCCTCGGGATCGTGATCGCCGCGGCGGTGTCGTTCGCGGCGTCGGCGGTGCTGCTCGGGTTCGGCCGCGGTGAACGGCAATCCCTCGAAGACCCCCAGGTGGAGGCGACACGAGCATGACCAGCATCGACGGCGCACAGATCAAGAAGATCGTGGTGGCCTGCGACGCGGGGATGGGCAGCAGCGTGCTGCTGACCTCCCAGCTGAAGAAGTCGCTGAAGAAGTACGCGGTGGTCGTGGAGCACAGCGCGGTCAACCACATCCCGGCCGACGCGGATCTCGTGCTCTGCCAGCAGCAACTGGTCACCCGGGCCCGCACCACGGTGCCGGACAAGGTGGTGCTCGGGTTCCAGATGTTCCTGGGCGACCCGGTGTTCGCGAAGGTGGAGAAGGCGATCAAGGACGGTGGGAACCTTGGCGACTGACCCGGTCCTGACCGCCGACTGCGTCCACTTGGGACTGGCCGCGGCGGACAAGGCGGACGCGATCGCCCAGTGCGGCAAGGTGTTGCTGGCCGCGGGTGCGGTCGACGAGCCCTACCTAGCCGCGATGCACGAGCGGGAAACCGTCGTCAGCACCTACATCGGCGAGCAGGTCGCGATCCCGCACGGCACCGACGGCGCACGCGTGCACGTCAAGCAGACCCGCCTCGGTTCCTGCAGTTCCCCGACGGCGTGGACTGGGGCGGCAACGACGTGCGGGTGTGCATCCCGATCGCGTCCAGCGGCGACGAGCACGTCCAGTTGCTCTCCGCGCTGGCCACGGTGCTGCTGGACCCGGAGAAGGCCCGAACCCTGCGGGAGGCGTCCGTTGTGGACGACGTGCTCGCGCTGCTCAACCCCGTTGAATGAACGCTGCCGAGGAGGAGTCCCGCATGAAGGTCGCCCGCTTCTACGCGCCCGGTGACGTCCGGATCGAGGACGCGCCCGAGCCGTCGCCCGCGGCGGACGAGCTGAAGATCAAGGTGCACAACACCTCCACGTGCGGCACGGACGTGAAGATCTACCGCTTCGGCCACCCGAACATCGTGCCGCCGCGGGTGATCGGGCACGAGATCGCGGGCGAGGTGGTCGAGGTCGGCGCGAACGTGACCGGCTGGCAACCCGGCGACCGGGTTCAGGTCATCGCCGCGATCCCGTGCGGGCGTTGCGACGAGTGCAAGCGCGGGTGGATGACGATCTGCCCCAACCAGCTCTCGATGGGCTACAACTTCGAAGGCGGCTTCGCCGAGTACATGGTCGTGCCCGAGAACGTGTTGCGGGTCGACGGGCTGAACCGGATCCCCGACGGCGTTTCCTACGCGGAGGCCTCGGTGGCCGAGCCGCTCGCGTGCGTGCTCAACGGCCAGGAACTCGCCAGCGTCCACGAGGGCGACACGGTCGTGGTGGTCGGCGCGGGCCCGATCGGGTGCCTGCACGTGCGGCTGGCCCGAGCGCGTGGCGCTGCGGCGGTGTACCTGGTCGAGCTGAACCGGGCCCGCCTGGACATGGCGGCCGCGCTGGTCGGGCCGGACGCGGCGATCTGCGGCGCGGAGACCGACGCCGTGGACGAGGTCAAGAAGCTCACCGATGGCCGCGGCGTCGACGTGGTGATCACGGCGGCCGCGTCGGGCAAGGCACAGGAAGAGGCGCTGCAGATGGTCGCGCGGCGCGGGCGGCTGAGCTTCTTCGGCGGGCTGCCCAAGGACAACCCGACGATCACGCTGGATTCCAACGTCGTGCACTACCGCGAGGTGACGATCCTCGGCGCGAACGGGTCGAGCCCGGCGCACAACAAGCGGGCCCTGGAGCTGATCGCGTCAGGCGCGGTGCCGGTCGACGACCTCATCACCCACCGCATGCCGCTGACCGAGGTGCTCGCGGCCATCGACACGGTCGCCAAGGGTGAAGCCATCAAGGTGACCATCGAACCCTGAACGGGAGTAGCGCATGGCGCAACAGCGTGTGATCGTGGGATCCCGCAGCGGCCTGCACGCGCGGCCGGCGGTGCTCGTCGCCGAGGCGGCGGCGCGCCAGCCGGTGCCGGTGTCCATCGGCCGGCCGGGTGGGCCGGTGCTCAACGCGGCGAGCACGCTGGCGTTGATGACCCTGGGTGCGAAAGCGGGTGACGAAGTGGTGCTCAGCGCCGAAGGTGACGAGGGCGAGGCCGCGGTCGCGGCGGTGGCCGCCCTCGTCGAGGCCGACCTCGACGACCCCGGACAGCCCAGCCGGCCCGACAAGCCCGAACAGCCGAGTCATGCCTGAGCGGCTGACCGGCTACCCGGCGAGCCCAGGGGCGGTCACCGGACCGGCAGCACGGCTGGGTGAGCCGCCGAGCCTGCCGGACACGAAACCGGCGGTCACCGATCCGGCCGCTGAGCTGGCCCGGGCACGCGATGCCCTCGCCACCGTGGCCGAGGAGTTGCAGCGCCGGGCCGAGGGCAAGCCGAAGGACGTCGCCGACGTGCTGTTCACCCAGTCGGTGATGGCCAAGGACCCCGGTCTCGACCAGGCCGTCCAAGCGGCGATCAGCGCGGGCACCCCGGCCCCGTGGGCGATCCGCGAGGAGCTGGCCGGCTACCAGGACGCGTTGCGGGCGGCCGGTGGCTACCTGGCCGAACGGGTCGCGGACCTCGACGACATCGGCGACCGGGCCCTGGCGGTCCTGCTGGACGCGCCGATGCCGGGCCTGCCCGATCCCGGCCACCCGTACGTGCTGGTGGCGGGCGACCTGTCCCCCGCCGACACGGCGACGCTGGACCCGGCGAAGGTGCTGGCGATCGTCACCGAGCGGGGCGGCCCGACCAGTCACACGGTGATCCTCGCGCGCTCGCTCGGGCTGCCCGCGATCGTCGCCTGCCCCGCCGCGAAGTCCATTGTGGATGGTCAGGTGCTGGCCGTGGACGCCGTCGCCGGCACGGTCACGGTGGACCCGTCCGCCGACGAGATCGCCCGGCTGCAAGCGGGCGAGCAGGCCCGGGTGGCGGCGCTGAGCACGACGAGCGGGCCGGGTCGCACCCTGGACGGCCACCCGGTGAAGCTGCTGCTCAACGTCGGCGCGGAAGGCGCGGGCTTCGAGCCGGTCGCGGCCGTCGACGCGGAGGGCGTGGGCCTGTTCCGCACGGAGTTCCTGTTCCTGGACGCGGAGACCGCGCCGGGCGTGGAGGAGCAGGAAGCGGTGTACCGGCGGCTGTTCGAGGGGTTCGCCGGTCGCCCCGTGGTGGTGCGCACCCTCGACGCGGGCGCGGACAAGCCGTTGAAGTTCGTGGCCTTCGACGACGAGCCGAACCCGGCGCTGGGCGTGCGCGGCTACCGCACGGCGACGAAGTTCCCGGAGCTGCTGGGCGCGCAGCTGACCGCGATCGCCCGGGCCGCGGCGGCCACCGGCGCGCAGGTCCAGGTGATGGCGCCGATGGTGGCCACGGCGGTCGAAGCGCGGCGGTTCGTCACCGCGGCGCACGAGCACGGGATCGCCTCGGCCGGGGTGATGATCGAGGTGCCGGCCGCGGCGTTGCGGGCCCGGGAGCTGCTGGCCGTGTCCGACTTCGTCAGCATCGGCACCAACGACCTGTCGCAGTACACGTTCGCCGCCGACCGGATGCTGGGTGCGCTCGGCGAACTGCTCGACCCGTGGCAGCCGGCGTTGCTGCAGTTGGTCGCGCTGGTGGCCCACGCGGGCGCGGAGACCGGGAAACCGGTCGGCATCTGCGGTGAGGCGGCGGCCGACCCGGTGCTCGCGCAGGTGTTCGCCGGCATGGGCGTGACGAGCCTGTCGATGGCGCCCCCGGCGGTGGCCGCGGTGCGGGCCGGGTTGCGCACCCGCACCCTGGCCGAGTGCCGGGACGCGGCCGAACGCGTGCTCACGGCCACGACCCCCGAGCAGGCCCGCGCCGTCCTCGGCTAGCCGATTCGCCCGTAGTGGGACGGGCTCGCCGGTCGTAAGGTGACGAACGAGATCACCGACCAGGAGGCGTGCATGGCACCGATCGTCGAGCTGGCGCAGGGCGCGCTCCGCGGCAAGGAAATCCCCGAGGGCGCGGTGTTCCTCGGCGTCCCCTACGCCGCGCCGCCGGTCGGTGCACTGCGGTTCCGCGAGCCCGCGCCGGTCGAGCCGTGGCAGGGCGTGCGGGACGCGACCGACTACAGCGCCACCGCGCCCAAGCCGCCGTACGCCAAGCCGTTCGACCGGCTGCTCGACGACCCGGTGAAGAAGGGCGACGACTACCTCACGGTCAACTTGTGGACGCCGGACCCGGACGCCGCGGGTCTGCCGGTGATGGTCTGGATCCACGGCGGCGCGTTCCGCAACGGCTCGAACATGGTGCCGTGGTACGACGGCGCCGCGTTCGCGCGTGACGGCGTCGTGCTGGTCAGCGTGAACTACCGGCTCGGGGTCGAGGGGTTCGCGTTGTTCCCGGACGCGCCACCCAACCGCGGCATCCTCGACCAGCTCGCGGCGCTGGAATGGGTGCGCGACAACGTGTCCGCGTTCGGTGGCGACCCGGCGCGGGTGACGATCTTCGGTGAGTCCGCGGGCGGGATGAGCGTGACCACCCTGATGTCGTTGCCGCAGGCGCAAGGGCTGTTCCGCGGCGTGATCGCGCAGAGCGGCGCCGGGCACACCGTGGCCAAGGCCGAGGACGCGCGCCTGGTCACCGGTGAGCTGGCCGCGATGCTCGGGGTCGAGCCGACGGCCGCGGCGGTCGCCGAGGTCGACCGCGACCACCTCGTGGACACGCAGGCCGCGCTCGCCATGGAGCTGACCCGCAATCCAGACCCGGGCCGGTGGGGTCCGTCGGTGGTGGCCTCGACGATGGCGTTCCTCCCGGTCCAGGACGGCACCGTCATCGCGCGGCGCCCGGTGGACGCGATCGCCGACGGCGCCGGGGCGGACGTGGCGTTGATGACCGGGACGACCGCGCACGAGTTCCGGTTCTTCCTGCAGCCGGTGGGCCTGATCGACGCGATGAGCGCCGACGGGTTGCGGGCGTGGGTCACCGCGCGCGGCTGGGACCCGGCGATCATCGACGCGTACACGGCCGCGGTGCCCGGCTCGTCGCCCGGCGACGTGCTGGCCGCGTTGCGCACCGACTCGTTCTTCCGGGTGCCCGCGGCGCGGCTGGCCGAGGCCCACAGCGAGGCACCCGCGCCGACCTACCTGTACGAGTTCACGTGGGAGACCCCGTTGGCGGGCATGGGTTCCTGCCACGCGCTGGAGATCCCGTTCGTGTTCGACGGGCTCGCCGGGGCGCAGGGCCGGCCGTTGTACGGGGACGACCTGCCCCAGTCGCTCGCGGACGCGATGCACGGTGCGTGGGTGGCCTTCGCCAAGGACCTGGACCCGGGCTGGACGGCTTTCGATCCGGACAAGCGCACCACGATGGTGTTCGGCCGTCCGGAGACCGGGCCCGTCCAAGATCCGCACGCGGCGCTCGACCCCTTCTGGCAGGGCGTCGTCTGACGCTGTTCGCGCTGGTCAGCGCGGCCGTCGCCGAGCGGGCGGGCAAACCGCAGCCCCCTATGGGGAACCCACCCGATCGGCGGTACCGTGCACACCCATGATCGGGCTGCCTGACGCAATCACGGCCTGCTTGTTCGACCTCGACGGCGTACTCACCGGCACGGCCGTGCTGCATCGCGAGGCGTGGAAGCAGACCTTCGACTCCTTCCTGCGCCAACGCGACGGTGAAGGCTTCCGCGAGTTCACCGACCGCGACTACGCCGAGTACGTGGACGGCCGGCCGCGGGCGGACGGGGTGCGGGAGTTCCTGCGCTCGCGGGGCATCACGCTGCCCGAGGGCACGCCGGACGACCCACCGGACGCCGAGACCGTCAACGGGGTTGGCAACCGCAAGAACGTGTTGCTGCTCAAGGTCATCGATGAGCGGGGCGTGGACCCCTACCCCGGCTCGGTGCGGTACCTGGACGCCGCCCGCGACGCCGGGTTGAAGATCGCGGTGGTCACCTCCTCGGCCAACGGCGAGCAGGTGCTCGACGTCGCCGACCTCAGCAAGTACGTGCAGGCCCGGGTCGACGGCGTGGTCATCCGCCGCGACGGCCTGCGCGGCAAGCCCGCGCCCGACTCGTTCCTGGCCGGGGCCAAAGCGCTGGGTGTGGAACCGGCCAACGCGGCGGTGTTCGAGGACGCCCTGTCCGGTGTGCAGGCGGGCCGGGCCGGCGCGTTCGGTTACGTGGTCGGTGTGAATCGTGCCGACCAAGCCGAGCAACTCCGGGCGCACGGCGCCGATGTAGTGGTCGACGACCTCGCCGAGCTGCTGGAGGACCGATCGTGACGCAGGGACCCCTGGGCTACCAGATCCACCCGTGGGAGCTGCGCTGGCGCGGCTTGTCCATCAGCCAGCTCGAGCGCACCGAGTCGACGTTCGCCCTGTCCAACGGGCACATCGGCATCCGCGGCACGCTCGAGGAGGGTGAGCCGGTCGGGCTGCCCGGCACCTACCTCAACGGCTTCTACGAAAACCACGAGCTGCCCTACGCCGAGGCGGGCTACGGCTACCCGGAGTCCGGGCAGACGGTCGTGAACGTCACCGACGGCAAGATCATCCGGCTGCTGATCGAGGACGAGCCGCTGGACATGCGTTACGGCACGGCCCGCCACCACGAGCGGGTGCTCGACTTCCGGGCGGGCACGCTGTCGCGGGTCACCGAGTGGGAGTCGCCGACCGGGCGCGTGGTGCGGCTCAAGTCGACGCGGCTGGTGTCGTTCACCCAGCGCGCGATCGCCGCGATCCGCTACGAGGTCGAGCCGATCGACGGGCAGTCGATGCAGGTGGTCGCCCAGTCCGACCTGCTGGCCAACGAGCCGATCGAGGCCGACCGCTCCGGTGACCCCCGGGTGGCGGCCGCGTTGCAGGCGCCGCTGGTCGGGCAGTTCGCGCAGGCCGAGGGCTACCGGGCGGTGCTGGTGCACCAGACCCGCAACTCGGGTCTTCGGGTGGCCGCGGCGATGGACCACGAGATCGACGTGCAGGACGGGCTGCGCACCCGCGTGCACGCCGAGGAGGACCTGGGCCGGCTGACCGCCGCGGCCGAGGTCGCCGCCGACGGCAAGCTCGTCATCACCAAGTACCTGGCCTACGGGTGGTCGGCGCAGCGTTCGGCGCCGGCGTTGCGCTCGCAGGTGGAGGCCGCGCTCGCCGGCGCGCACCAGACCGGGTGGGACGCGTTGCTGGCCGAGCAGCGGGAGTACCTGGACAACTTCTGGGCGTCGGCGGACGTGGAGATCGAGGGCGACCCGGAGTTGCAGCAGGCGCTGCGGTTCGCGCTGTTCCACGTGCTGCAGGCCGGGGCCCGCGGTGAGACGCGCGCGATCGCGGGCAAGGGCCTGACCGGCCCCGGCTACGACGGGCACGCCTTCTGGGATACCGAGACGTTCGTGTTGCCGCTGCTGACCTACACGGTGCCCGATTCCGCGCGGGACGCGTTGCGGTGGCGGCACGCGACGTTGCCGCTGGCGCGGGAGCGGGCGATCCAGCTCGGGCAGGCCGGGGCCGCGTTCCCGTGGCGCTCGATCAACGGCGCGGAGTGCTCGGCGTACTGGCCGGCGGGCACGGCGGCGTTCCACGTGTCCGCCGACATCGCCGACGCGGTGGCGCGGTACTACAACGCGACGCTGGACCACGACTTCGACGCCGAGTGCGGCACGGAGATCCTGGTGGAGACCGCGCGGCTGTGGAACTCCCTGGGCCACCACGACCAGCACGGCGGGTTCCGCATCGACGGGGTCACCGGGCCCGACGAGTATTCGGCCATTGTGGACAACAACGTCTACACGAACCTGATGGCGCAACGGAACCTGCGGGAGGCGGCCGACGCGTGCGACCGCAACCCGGACCGCGCGAAGGCGTTGGACGTCACCGCGGACGAGGTCGCGTCCTGGCGTTCGGCGGCGGACAAGATGCTGATCCCCTACGACGACGACCTCGGGGTGCACCCGCAGGCGGAGGGCTTCACCGAGCACCTGGACTGGGACTTCGCCGGCACCCCGGAGGAGAAGTACCCGCTGCTGCTGCACTTCCCGTACTTCGACATCTACCGCAAGCAGGTGGTCAAGCAGGCCGACCTGGTGCTGGCGATGTTCCTGCGCGGGGACGCGTTCACCCCGGAGCAGAAGCTGCGCAACTTCGACTACTACGAGGCCCGCACCGTGCGGGACTCGTCGCTCTCGGCGTGCACGCAGGCGGTGCTGGCCGCGGAGGTCGGGCACCTGGACCTGGCGTACGACTACCTCGCCGAGGCGGCCCTCACCGACCTGCACGACCTGCACAACAACGTCCGCAACGGCCTGCACATGGCGTCGCTGGCCGGTGCCTGGTCCTCGGCGGTGTCCGGGTTCGGCGGCATGCGCGACTACGGCGGCACGATCTCGTTCGCGCCCCGGCTGCCGGCGGCGTTGTCGGGCATGACGTTCCGGATGGTCTACCGGGGCACGCACTTCAAGGTCTCGGTCTCGCGCACGGAGGCGACCTACGAGTTGCTGTCGGGTGCGGAGCTGGAGACCACGCACCACGGCGAGAAGCTGACGATCAGCGAGAAGCCGGTGTCGCTGGCCATCCCGGAGCTCGAGGACCGGACCCCGCCGCGGCAGCCCCCGGGCCGCGAACCGGCGCGCCGGGTTCCGTTGGACGGCAACACGGAGGCCAACACCCCTCGATGAGGGTGACCTGATCGCGTTTCGTGCCAAGGCCTCGCTCTCCTCGACCGTTCGGGGAGAGCGAGGCCCTTCGTTTGTCAGGCTGATTCGTGGACGTGGGCGGCGAGCACCAGGTCCTCCCACGCCATGCCCACGCTCTTGAACACGGTCGCGTCCGGGCAGCCGTCGCGCACGAGGGTCGCGAGGTCCACCAGGTCGTCTTCGCCGAGGCCGGCCTGGATGACGTCGCCCGCTTCGCGCAGGGCGGCCGAGCGTGCCTCCACGACGACCGGTCCCCTGGTCATCGTGGCGCGGTCGAGTTCGGCGGCGTCGGGTTCGTGGGAGCCGACGGCGACCACGACGGCTTGCGCGGGCAGCGCGGAGCCGTCGAAGAGCGGGGTCCGGGCGGTGGTCGCGCACACGACGAGGTCGGCGTCCGCGACGTCGTCCGGTGCGCCGTTGCGCGCGGCGAGGCCCTGTTCCTTGCACCACGACACGAGCGCCTGCCGCCGGTCGGGGTCGCGGCCCACGACGATCACCTCGCTCACCGGGCGGATCGCGTGCAGCGCGGTGACGTGCCGGTAGGCCTGCGGGCCCGCGCCGAACACCACGAGCCGCGCCGCGCCGGGTGGGGCCAGGGCGTCCACGGCGAGCGCGGACACGGCCGCGGTGCGGATCGCGGTGAGCGCGATGCCGTCGAGGATGCGCAGTGGCGCCAGGGTTTTCGCGTCCAGCAGCAGGTAGTGGCCTTGGATGCGGGGCAGGTCCACGTTGCCGGGGGCGACGGAGACGACCTTGACCCCGGCGTGGCGGCCCCACTCGGCGGGCATCACCAGCAGGTGCCCGGCCGACAGCGGCGCGGTCGTGCGGGGTGGTCCGGCTTCCGGGTCGAGGCCCGCTTCCAGCGCGGACCGCAGGGCGGTGATCGCGTCGAGCACCGGCAGCGCGGCGGTGACCTCGTTGGCGGTCAAGATCATATGGTCACCACACCCTCCGGTCGCGGCTCGTCCGGGTCGAGCAGCAGGACCGGCAGCGACACGGCGTAGAGCTGCTCGGCCACGATGGCGCCGAGCAGGATGATCGGGTCGCGCTCGGTCAGGACGATCGCGGCGGGCGCGGTGCCCAGGCGCAGTTGCTCGGCGAGCACCGAGGACGACGAACTCGAGCCGCGGCTGGCCGGCATCACCACCACGCGCCCGGCGAGCAGCATGCCGTGTTGCGGGTGGTGCGGGTCGCGGATGTGCCCGGTGAGGTCGGTGCCGCCCCAGAACGACAGCGGCGCGTCGAGCTTGGCGACTTCGCCGGTCCCCCGGCCGGGGTGCAGCACCTTCATCGCGGCTGCCCTTCGTAGGCGGTGCGCACGCACTCCGCCAGCGTGCCGAACACGACGTCCACGCCGAGGTTCACCGGCGCGTACCACGCCCACTTGCCGGAGTTGGTCATCACCACCCGCGCCTTCGGGTCCACAATGGACGACACATAGGTGCAGGTGTCGGTGATCAGGGTGATCCCCGCGGCGGCGCAGGCCGAGGCGTCGTCGGCGGCCTGGTCGAGCACGGCCCGGCTCGTCGACACGTAGAACGGCACCTTCGGGTCAGAGCGGCCGCGCACCAGCGCGGCCAGCGCGGCGAATTCCGACGCGGAGAAATGCGGTGTGCCGACGCTGACGGCGTCCACGGGCGCGTCCTCGACGGTGGTCAGGGCCCGCCGCGCACCACCGAAGTCGGTGGGCGACACCGTGATCACCGGGAGGCCACGAACCTCGGTGGCTTCGGGGGTCACGCCGGCGATGTGGAACAACGCGACCCCGCCGGCCGAGGCCGCCGTCGCGGCGAACGCCTTGAGGTCGTCCTCGGTGGGCACCGCGGTCAGTCCGGTCAGCGCCGGCACCCCGGTGGTGCGCGAGCCGGTGAGGTAGCCGAGCACCGCCCAGCCGGACGTGTCGTCGAACAACTCCGGCGGCAGCTCGCGGCAGTCGAGGACCACGGTGGCGCGCCGGGCCTCGTCGCGGTGCAGCCCGGCGTAGGGGACGCGGGCGGTGATCGCGGCGCAGATGTCGATGAAGTCGCCGTAGCGGTCGGTGCGCGCGCCCAGCACCGAGTTGACGAACGCGATCGCGTTGGACTCCGCGAAGGCCACGTGCTCGCCGAACTCCGGCCGCCTGGCCAGTTGGTAGGGCGCGCACGTCCAGGTTGGCGCGCAGCCCATGGTCCGGTAGGCGGCCATCAACGCGCGGGCGTTGGTGGTGGTGTCGGTGTCGCGGGCGAGACCCCGATGGATTTCCGGGTGCAGCAGGTCGAGTGAGCCGACGTTGAGCGTGGTGGGCACGGCGACCCGGGCGCCGAGGTCGACCAGTCGGGTCGCGAAGTCCAGGTTCACCTGCCCGTTGTAGAGGCATCCGTCGACGTGGGCGGCGGTGATCTCCTGCAGCCTCGGCGCGCCGAGGCCCTCGGCGAGCCGGTGCACGATCCGCATGGCGAACGCGACCGCGGGGCCGGCGTCCCCGGCCAGCATGGCCTGCTCGTCGGCGGTGAGCGTGGTCATCCGGCGAGCTCGCCCAGCGTCACCGGCTGCGCGACCGGCCGGGCGGCCAGGCCCCGCAGGTCGGCTTCGATGAGGGTGCGGCCGAGCCGGTCGGCGACCACGCACGCCGTGGCGAACCCGCACACGCGGCCTTGGCACAGCCCCATTCCGGGCCGGGCGAGCAGTTTCACCGTCCGCGGGTCGGTGGCGCCGAGGTCGTCGACGGCGGCCGTGACCGCGCGGTGGCGCACTTCCTCGCACCGGCACACCACGGTGTCCGCGCCGACGCGATCCAGCCAGCCACGGCGCAGCGGGAACGCCTGGTGCAGGGCCCCGGCAAAGCGGCGCTGCGCGCGGCGCCGGCGCAGGAGCCGCGATCCGGCGCTGACCCCGGCGGCGTGCCGCCCGGCGATCAACCCTTCGGTGACCGCGAGCGCGGACCCGCCGACCCCGCACACCTCTCCGGCGAGGAACACACCCTCCACAGTGGACATCTGACGGTCGTCGGCGGTGGCGACGAGGCTGCCGTCGGCGTCGAGCCGGGTCGCACAACCCAGCTGCAGCGGCAGTTCCAGCTGCGGCGTGAACCCGTAGCCGACGGCGAGCGCGTCGCAGGCCACGTCGCGTTCGGTGCCGGGCACGACCTGCCAGTTGGCGTCGACCTTCGCGACGGTCACGCCGCTCAACTCGCCGGTGCCGTGGGCGGCGATCACCATGGTCCGGGTCCGGTATCGCCTGCCCACCACGCGCAGGTAGCCCGCGCCTTCGCCCAGCTTGCCCAGCGCACCGGCCACGGCCAGCGGGTGGCGTGCGAACCCGGCGGGCGTTCCGGCCTCGAAGACCCCCGCCACGCCGGCGCCCGCGTCGAGCAGTCCGGCAGCCACGGCCAGCAGGAACGGCCCGGTCCCGGCCACGACGATCCGCTTTCCCGCGAGCACACCGTGCCCCTTGAGCAGCGCCTGCACGCCGCCCGCGGTGTAGACGCCGGGCAGGGTCCAGCCGGGGAACGGCAGTTGCCGGTCGTGGGCGCCGGGCGCGAGCACCAGCCGTCGCGCCCGAACAGGGTCACGGCCGGTGGCGTGCACGGTGAAGCCGGGCTCGATGTGCCAGACCGCGTGCTCGGCGAGGTGGTCGACCTCGCGTATCCGGGCCCGCAGCCGGGTGAACTCGGCCCAGTCGTGGTGGTGTGTTCCGTCGTCGCCGGTGCGGTGGCGCCAGTACTGGCCACCCGGGCGTGGACCTGAATCCACCAACGCTACTGACACGCCGGTGTCGGCCGCGGCAGCCGCGGCGGCAAGTCCCGCGGGGCCGGCGCCGATCACCGCCACGTCGTACTCGTTGCGCTCAGCACTCGAGTTCGGCACGGCCCGCTCCTTCTTGCGTGGTGACCCGCATGTCCTCGGCGGCTTCGACGAGGCAGGCCCTGCGGTTGGCGGCGCCGTCCACGGTGACCAGGCAGTCGTGGCAGATGCCGATGCCGCAGAAGATCCCACGGGGCGCGGCGTCGATGCGGGTGCGCCGCCACGACCGGTGCCCGGCGGCGATCAACGCGGCGCCGATGGACTGCCCGGGTTCGGCGGGGATCGCCTTGCCGTCGAAGGTGAACCTCACGCCGGGGCCTCCTCGAATCGGTGCGGCCGGAACGGGGTCAGGTCCAGGTCCGGTTCTTTGCCGGTGAGCACCTGCGCGATGAGGTGCCCGGTGCCGGCGGCGAGCCCGATGCCCGCCCCCTCGTGGCCGCAGGCGTGCACCAGTCCCGGCACGCGTGGGTCGGGACCGAGCACCGGCAGGTGGTCCGGGCAGTAGGGCCGGAACCCCAGGTAGCTGCGCAGCAAGGCCACGTCGGCGAGGAACGGGAAGACCTCGATGGCCTGCGCGGCCAGCTTGCGCACGACCGGCAGCGACATCGACCGGTCGAACCCGACGCGTTCACGGCTGGCGCCGATCAGCACCGTGCCGGCCTTGGTGCCCTCCACGACGACGGAGGTCTCGAGCCCGGCGTCGCTGCTGGCCACGTTGGCGACGTACTCGGCGGTGTAGACCTTGTGCCGGATCGTCCGGGGCAGCGGCTCGGTGACGAGGATGAATCCCTTGCGCGGCAACACCGGCACGGGGGCGCCGGCGAGCTCGGACACCTGCCCGGCCCACGTCCCCGCGGCGTTGACGACGTGCTCGGCGTGCACGATCCCGGCGCTGGTCGCCACGCCGCGCTCGACGAACCCGGTGACCTCGGTGCCGGTGCGCACGGTCCCGCCCAGGTCCCGCACCGCACGCAGCAGCCGCGCGGTGGCGAGCATGGGCTGCACCTGCGCGTCCTGCGGGTAGTACGCGCCGGAGCGCGCGTCCGGCGACAGGTTCGGTTCCCGCTCCCGCAGTTGTGCGCTGGAGACGTCCTGGGCGTCGATGCCCGCGGCGCGCTGCGACGCGGTGAAGGCGGTGAGCCCGGCGCCGGTGTCGTCGGACATGGCGACCACGACACCACCCTTGGCCTGGTACTCCAGGCTGTCCGCCCCCAGCTCATCGGCGAGCTCCTGCCACCGCCGGATGGACAGCAACGCCAGATCCAGCTCAGGCCCGGGTTCCTTGTCCGACACCAGGATGTTGCCCTCGCACGCGGACGTGGTGCCGCCGGCGACCGCGTCGCGTTCGAGCACCGTGACCCGCAACCCGGCGGCGGCGCAGTGGTAGGCGGTCATCGCCCCGACCATCCCGGCGCCGATGACGATCACGTCGGACACGTCGGAGCGGGTCACGCCACCAGCCGCCCGTCCTTGACCACGGCGGCGATGGCGCGGCCCGGGTCGGCGAGGAGCTCGACGTCGGCGAGCGGGTTGCCGCGCGCGAGCACGACGTCGCCGACCGCGCCGGGCGCGAAGACGCCGAGGTCGTCGCGGCGCAACAGTTCCGCCGCGATGGTGGTGGCGCCACGCAGTACCGCTTCGGGGCGCTGCACCTTGGCCCGCAGCCGGAACTCGTCGCACTGGCGCCGGTGCATGGCGCCGAGCAGGTCGGTGCCGAACGCGATCTTCACCCCGGCCCGGTCGGCGAGTTCCAGTGCACGCAGGCCGCCGTCGAGGACCTGGTCGACCTTGGCCAGCTGGTCGGCGGCGATGTCCAGCTCGGCGCCGGCCTCGACCTGCGCGACGTAGGTGATCAGCGTCGGCACGTAGAACGCGTCGTGGGCCAGGAACAGCTCGATGGAGGTCTCGTCGAGCAGGTTGCCGTGCTCGATGCTGCGGAATCCCAGCGCCAGGCCGCGGTTGACCGCGGCGGCGGTGTAGGCGTGCCCGGCGCAGTAGAGGCCGGCGCGCGCGGCCTCGTCGACGATGGCGCGTAGTTCTTCGTCGGAGAACTGCAGCGAGTCGATGCGGTCGGTCGGGCTGGCGCACCCGCCGGAGATCATGACCTTCAGGTGGTGCGCGCCGCGGCGGATCTCGTCGCGTGCCGCGGCGCGCACCCCCGCCACGCCGTCGGCGATGCGGCCGAGCACGGGCCGGGTGTAGGCGGGGTCGTGCATGTCACGGCCGCGCGGGCGGCCGTCGCCGTGGCCGCCGGTCTGCGACAACGCCTTGCCGCAGAAGAAGATCCGTGGCCCGGCGAAGATCCCTTCGTCGACCGCGGCGGCCAGCCCGAAGTCCGCGCCACCGACGTCGCGGACGGTGGTGAACCCGCGCTCGAGCATCCCGCGCAGGATCTGCGACGCGCGCGCCGCCACGTAGGCCGGTGATTCGTCCACGATGGACCCGAGGTCCGCGGTCATCGCGTTGACGTGCACGTGGCAGTCGATCAGGCCGGGCAGCGCGAACAGCCCGGTCCCGTCGAATTCGGCGTCGTCGAGGCCGGCGGTGTCGTCCGCTTCGAGCGCGGCGATCCGTCCGTCGCGCAAGGTGATGCGCCGGTCGCGCTCGACCCGCGCGGTCGCGGGGTGGACGACGTCGACGTGCCGGAGAACCAGGTCAGCCACGCGTGCTCCTCTCCACACCGATCGTGTCCCGGCCGATCTGTTCCAGCGACCGGCCGTTGGTGCGCTGGCCGAAGACCGCGACCACAACGGCGCCCAGCACCAACAACACCAGCAACATGGCGAAGACGCCACCGAAACCGACGCTCGAGTAGGAGAACCCGATCAGCAGCGGCGCGATCACCCCGCCGACCCGGCCGAGCGCGGAAGCGACGCCGAGGCCGGTGGTCCTGATGGCCGTCGGGTAGATCTCGGAGGTGTAGGTGTACTCGAGCGCGGCGTTGCCGTTCATGAAGAACGACAGGACCATGCCCCACACCAGGATCTCGGTGCTGGACCCGGCGTTGGCCAGCGCCCAGGCGGCGACCGCGCCGCCGGAGAGGTAGAGCACGATCGTCCACTTGCGTTCCAGCCGTTCGCTGATGAACGCCGCCGAGTAGTAGCCAGGGATTTGCGCCAGGTAGATCAGGATCGAGAACGCGAAGCTCTTGGAGATGTCGAAGCCGCGGTTGACCAGCAGCGACGGGATCCAGGTGAAGAAGCCGTAGTAGGTGAAGATCGCGACGAACCAGTAGACCCAGGTGGTGAACGTGGTGCGCCGCAGCCCGCCTTGGAACAGCGCCTTGAGGTTGTCCAGGATGCGCCCGTGCGGCACCGGCGCCTCGGTCTCGGCCGGCACGGAGCTCGCCGGCGGCAGCGGCTTGTCGGTCGAGGCGCGCACCGAGTCCTCGACGTCGCGCACGATCTTCTCGGCTTCCGCCGTACGCCCTTGGACGTGCAGGTAACGCGGTGATTCGGGCAGCGAGCGCCGCCACCACAGCAGCATGACGATCGGCACGGCGGTGATCAGCTGCACCCAGCGCCAGCCGTCGGGGCTCGACCGCACGATGAAGTAGCCGAGCAGGCTCGCGAAGACGAACCCGAAGGCGAAGAACCCGGCGAGCGAGCCGATGTAGCGCCCGCGCACCCGGGTCGGCACGAACTCCGAGAGGTATGGCGCGATGATCGCGCTCTCCGCGCCGGTGCCGACGCCGGCGATCACCCGGGCCACGAACAGCACCCAGAACGTGGGCGCGAACGCGGCCACGACGCTGGCGACGCAGTACAGGCCCAGCGCGCTGACCATGACCTTCTTGCGGCCGATGCGGTCGCCGAGCACGCCGGCGAAGAACGCGCCGAACAGGAATCCGATCAGCAGGCTGCTGCCCAGCACGCCGGTTTCCAGCGAGGACAGGTGCCACTGCTTGGTGACGGGCGGCATGATGAACGCGACGATCGCGCCGTCCATCGCGTCGAAGGTGTACCCGAGGCCGCCCGCGGCGAGCAGCCGGTAGTGGAAACGCGACACCGGTAACCGGTCGAGCCGGGCGGCAAGCTCGGCCGAGGAGAAGGTGGTTCCTCTGACCTCAGCGACATCGTCCATGCAGTGCAATGTCACACACCACAACGCTGCCAGTCAATCCAATGCCATGTAATATTGCACTCGCCCTGACGTTCTGGAGGATTTCAATGACGACCCCCGCTTGGCACGGTGTTCTTGTCGCCACCGCGCTCCCCCTGCGCAGTGACGACCGAACTGATGACCTGGCGGCCGACTTCGACGGCTACGCCGAGCACGTGCGGTGGCTGGCCGCGAACGGCTGCGACGGCGTCGTCCCCAACGGCTCGCTCGGCGAGTACCAGACCCTCACCCCCGACGAACGCGCCCGCGTGGTCACCACCGCGATCGAAGCGGCGCCCGCCGGCTTCACGGTCATGCCCGGCGTCGCCGCCTACGGCGCGGCCGAGGCTCGCCGGTGGGCCGAACAGGCCGCCGAAGCGGGGGCACCGGTGGTGATGTTGTTGCCGCCCAACGCCTACCGCGCCGACCGCCGCGCCGTGATCGGGCACTACCGCGAGGTCGCGAAGGCCGGGCTGCCGGTCGTGGCCTACAACAACCCGTTCGACACCAAGGTCGACCTCGTGCCCGACCTGCTGGCCGAACTGCACGGCGAGGGCCTGATCGTCGCGGTGAAGGAGTTCTCCGGCGACGTGCGGCGCCTCTACCGGATCACCGAGGCGGCGCCCGGCCTGGACGTGCTCGCCGGCAGCGACGACGTGGCCCTGGAACTGGCCATCGCCGGGTCGCCGGGCTGGGTGTCGGGCTATCCGAACGCGTTCCCCGACGCGTGCGTGCGGCTGTGGAAGGCCGCTCGTGACGGTGACCTGGCGACCGCGTTGCCGCTCTACCGCACGTTGCACCCGTTGCTGCGCTGGGACTCCCAGACGGAGTTCGTGCAGGCCATCAAGCTCAGCATGGACATCGTCGGCCGCTACGGTGGTCCTGCGCGCCCGCCCCGCGTCCCGCTCACCGACGAGCACGAGGCGATCGTGCGGCAGGCGACGGAGAAGGCCTTGGCGGAGGGGCTGTCCTGATGCGTAGTTCCCGGGTCATCCACGTGGTCGACTCGCACACCGAGGGCATGCCGACCCGCGTGGTCACCGGCGGCATCGGCACCGTGCCGGGCGCGACCATGTTCGACAAGCGCCGCTACTTCATGGCCAACCTCGACCACCTGCGGCGGTTCCTGATGAACGAACCGCACGGCCACCCGGCGATGAGCGGGGCGATCCTGCAGCCGCCGACCCGCCCCGACGCCGACTACGGGGTGCTGTTCATCGAGGTGTCCGGGTGCCTGCCCATGTGCGGGCACGGCACGATCGGCGTGGCGACCGTCCTGGTCGAGACCGGCATGGTCGCGGTGACCGAGCCCGTCACCACCATCCGCCTGGACACCCCCGCCGGGTTGGTGACCGCGTCCGTGCGGGTGGAGGACGGCGCGGCGAAGGCGGTCACCCTGGCCAACGTGCCGTCGTTCGCGCTGGCGCTGGACCAGACCGTGCGGGTCGAGCCGTGGGGCGACGTGCCCTACGACATGGCCTTCGGCGGCAACTTCTACGCGATCGTCGAACTGGACAAGCTCGGGATCCCGTTCGAGCGGACCGGGAAGCAGCGCCTGCTCGACGCCGGGATGTCCATCATGGAGGCGATCAACGAGCAGGCCAAGCCCGTGCACCCCGCCCACCCGGAGGTCACCGGCTGCCACCACGTGTACCTGGCCGCGCCCGGCTCCACGGCGAAGCACTCGCGCCACGCCATGGTGATCCACCCCGGCTGGTTCGACCGCTCCCCCTGCGGCACCGGCACCAGCGCGCGCATGGCGCAACTCCACGCCCGCGGCGAACTCGGCCTGCACGAGGACTTCGACAACGAGTCGCTGCTGGGCACGCACTTCACCGGGCGGCTCATCGAGCAGGGCACGCTCGGCGACCTGACCACCGTCACGCCGACCATCACCGGCAGTGCGTGGGTCACCGGCATCGGACAACACTTCCTCGACCCCAGCGATCCCTTCCCCGAAGGCTTCGAGCTGTGACGTACGGTGACGCTCGGAGGAAGATCGCATGACTGTGGAAGACCGGCCGCACCTGCCGTCGTTGCGTGCCCGGCGCAACCTGCGCGAGGAACTGGTCGAGACACTGCGGGGCGCGGTGATCTCCGGGGAGCTGCGCCCGGGCGTGGTGTACTCGGCGCCGAGCCTGGCCGAACAGTTCGGTGTCTCGGCGACCCCGGTCCGCGAGGCCATGCTCGACCTGGTCCGCGAAGGACTCGTGGAAACCATGCGCAACAAGGGTTTCCGCGTCACCGAACTGTCCGACAAGGAACTGGACGACCTCACCGCGCTGCGCGCGCTGATCGAGATCCCGACCGTCGCGGAACTCACCCGGCGCGGGGTCGCGGCCGCGGACATCGACCGGCTGCGCCCGCTCGCCGCCGGGATCGAGGACGCCGCCCGCCGCGGTGACCTGGTCGCCCACGTGACCATCGACATGGAGTTCCACCTGGGCCTGCTGAGCCTGGCCGGCAACCCGTACCTGGTCGACACGGTCCGGTCGCTGCGGTCGCGCTCCCGCATCTACGGCCTGCGCTCGCTGGCCGAACGCGACCAGCTCGTCCCGTCCTCGCACGAGCACTCGGAACTGCTCGACCTGATCCAGGCCGGCGACGCGGCGGGCGCGGAAGACCTGATGCGCCGCCACATCGGCCACGTGCGCGGCATCTGGGCCGCTCAGGACTGACCGAGTTCGTCCCATCTGCCGGAGCCGGGCGGCCCGCACAGCAGGATCAGCCGGCTCACGACGGTTCGGACACGTGCTCGACGTACGGTCTAGAAAGCCGTGAACGTCTCGGGCGCGCGTTCGGCGCGGCTGAGCCCACGCAGCACCGCGACCGGGCCGTGGCGCATGATCGCCAACCGGGACAACAGGTCCACCACCGCCTCGGTCGCGGACAGCGGCAGCTCCGGCGTCTCGACGGACACGCTCACCGCGAGGTCGTCGCTGTGCACGGCCAGCTCCATCAGCCGGGTCAGCAGCAGGTCGGACACGGTGACCGCCGACCGCATCCAGCGTGTCTTCACCGGGCGGTCGAGGTCGCCGAACAGGGCGGGCAACTCGGCGATCGCCGCGTCCATCCGGTCGGCCACCGCGTCGGCGCCACCCTCGGCCAGCCGCTCCGACCCCTCGCGGATCATGACGTTGATGTCGGCGTCCAGGTCGGCGCCGATCCACTCCACCTGCCCGTAGAGCACCGGCACCAGCGGTTCGGTCGGCGCCGGCGCCGTCAACGCATCCGGGATCGACACGACCTGGTTCGACAGGTGGCCCACGAGTCCCGACACGCGGAACTCCGCCAACGCGCTCATCTCGTCCCACGCCTTCGCCACGGCCGGGTCGCGCACCAGCCGCACCGCGGCCCGCGCGGCCGCCAAGTAGTCATCGGTGATCACGACCGCGAACCTACCACCCCGCTGAACAATTGTTCACGAACCTGAATGTTCTGGTCAAAAAATTGCGCATCCGGTAGAACCGGTAGACATGGAACTTTCTCGGCGCAGGATGCTGACCACCACCGGTCTCGCGGTCGCGGCGAGCGCGGCCGCCCCCACCCCCGCGCAGGCCAAACCGTTGCGAGGCAGGATGAAACTCACGGACGCGGCCGACTACGCCGTCGCCAAGCTGCGCGCCGTCGCGCCCCGGGTCACCGCGTTTCCGGTCGGCACCAAATTCGAGAAGTGGACCTATTCGCAAAACGGTGACTGGGTCGGCGGTTTTTGGCTGGGTCTGTTGTGGCTGGCCTGGCTGCACAGCGGCGACCCGCAATTCCGTACCCTCGCCGAGGCCGCCGCCGCCAAGCTCGCGCCCCGGCGCACCGACACCAGCACCCACGACGTCGGGTTCCTGTTCACCCCGTCGTGGATCACCGGCTACCGGCTCACCGGCGACCCGAAGTGGCGCGACGGCGCCATCGACGCCGCCGACTCGCTCATCCAGCGCTACAACCCACGCGGCAAGTTCATCCGGGCCTGGGGCGCGCTGACCTCCAGCACCGACGCCGGGCGCACCATCATGGACACGATCATGAACCTGGACCTGCTGGTCTTCGCCACCCAGCAGACCGGCGACCTCAAGTACCAGGACATCGCCATCGCGCACGCCCGCACCCAGCAGACCTACTTCCCGCGCCCGGACGGCTCGACCCCGCACGTGTTCGACTTCGACCCCGACACCGGCGCGCCGATCGGGCCCGGCACCGTGCAGGGCTACAGCCCGGCCTCCTGCTGGTCGCGCGGACAGGCCTGGGGCGTCTACGGGTTCACCATGCTGTCCCGCCGCACCGGCGACACCACCTTCCTGGCCACCGCCCGCAAGCTCGCCGACTTCGCCCTCGCCGCCTTGAGCCCCGACCACATCCCCGTCTGGGACTACCTCGCCCCGCAGGCACCGAACGACGTCAAGGACGCCTCCGCCGGCGCGATCATGGCCTGCGGCCTGCTGGACCTCGCCACCGCGACCGGCGAGCAGCACTACCACGAGGCGGGCACCGCCATCCTCGACGCGCTCGCCGGCACGTGCCTGACCACACGTTCCGCCCGTGCCGAGGCGATCGTCGCCCGCTGCACCCGCAACCGCCCGGCCGAGGACGGGGTCGAGATCTCCCTGCCCTACGCCGACTACTACCTGCTGGAAGGCCTGACCCGCCTGCTGCGCCCCGCCGACGCGAACCGGGTGCTCGGCTTCTGACGCACGTGTAACGGCGCACCGACCGGCGACGACCTGCCGCTAGAGGGCCCACGAAGGTTCCGAGGGGGTGCGCCGATGTCCGGTGAGCGCACTGCCTTACCCACGCCCAATCCGCCGGAGTGCGTGACGTGACCGCCCGGCGAGCCGGCCTGGTCCCCACCCTCGGGTGGGTGCTGGTCGCGCTCGCCGGGGCGGCCGTCGTCGTCCGAGTCGCCATCGCCACCTGGGTCCTGCCCGCCGCCACCGCCGAGTCCCAGCTGGTCGACGCCGCGTATGCGGGCGGCACCGGCGGCCCGGCCGTGCCGGTCGACGGCCCACTGCTCACCACCAGCCTGCAACTGCGCCTGTACACGACCGTGAGCTGGGCGTTCGACCGCCACGCGGACACGCTCACCTCGGCCCGCGAGATGTCCGTCGCTGCCACCGCCGCCGCGGTACTCGGCCTCATCGCGTTCGCGGCGATCCTGCGGGTGCCGTCGCCGCTGATCGCGCTCTCCGTCGCCGCCCTCGCGATCACCGGGCCGGTCGTCACGCTGCTCGCCACCGTCGGCCCCGCCGTGACCGCCGCCGGCTGGTTCGCCCTCGCCATGGCCGCGGGCGCCGCCGCCCTGCTGCGCCGCGACACCCGGTGGATCACCGCGGGCGCGGTCGCCTTGCTCGGCGCCGCCGTCACGATGCCGGGCCTGCTCGTCCCCGTGCTGTTCGGCACGGCCGCTGCCCTCAGCACCACCACCCGGCCGCGCGCGCCGTGGCGGATCGTGACGGCGCTGGGCTGCGCGGTCCTGGCCCTCGCGATCACCGTGTTGGTGGGCCGCATGCGGACCGCGCCCCTGCTCGACGCGTCCGAACGCCTGCTCATGCTGACCGCCGTCGTCGTGCTCGCCGCCCTCGCCGCGACGGTCACCTTGGTGCGGACCTGGGCCATCGGGACCGGCGTGGCCGCACTGGCCGCCATGGCCACCGGCGCCACCGCCGAACTCCTGCTGCCCGCGCTCGTCGTGGCCGCGCTCGGCCTGCTCGCCGTCACCCTCGACAAGGCGCGCGGCGCCCAGCGCTCCCACCGCGTCTACGCCGGTGCCGCCGCCACCGTCGCGCTCGGCGGGTGCGCGGCCGGGTTCTTCGACCAGCCACCGAGCGGGCCACGCCCGGACCACGCCGCGCTCGCCGACTGGATACGCACCGAGGCGGCCCCCGCCATCTCGCTCGCCGCCATGCCCGGGGTGTGGGCCGACCTGGACCGCGACCTCACCGCGTCCGGCCGCTCACCCGGCAGCGTCCGGCGGATCGACCCATCCGATGACGGCGACGGGGACGGCTTGCTGGCCGGCCTCGGGCCGGTCCCGCAACACGCCGGGATGCAGGTCGCCGAGTTCGGCGCGGGCCCGACGGCCGTGACCGTGCTCGCCACCGGCACCCAGGCCGACTACCTGGCCTCGTTCAGCCGCCCCTCGGCCGGCCGCGAGCTCGCCGGCAACGACCGGCTCCAGACCACCGGACCCGTGCGGGACGCCCTGCGCGCGGGACGCGTCGACGTGCGCGCCATGGCGTTGCTCGCCGGGCTCTGCCTCGACCACACGATCACCGTCGCCACCACCACCAACCCCGCACCGGAACACGGTTACGCCCTGCCCGACCGCATTCTCGTCCTGTCCGTTGTGGACGGACACCCCGTGACCGATCCCGCCGCCGCAGCCACGGTCGTCGACTGGATGCGAGCACAGCAACCGCCGTACGCACCGAGCACCATCCGGGTCACCCGGGCCGGCGTGGTGCTCGACTGGCGGATCCCCGCCCGCATCGACAACTTCCCCTCCTAGCAACGAAAGACGGTCCACCATGACAACTCGAAGATCGACCGCGGCGATCGCCGCCCTGCTCCTGGCCGGCTCCATCGCGTTCCTCGGCGCACCTGCCGCGAACGCGGCGAACGTCGCTGCGCCGACCTCCTACGTGCGGCTCGCACACCTCTCCCCGGACACCCCCGCCGTCGATGTCACCGTGACCGCGTTCGGCAAGCCCGCCAGCGCGCAGACCATCAAGGGCGTCAAGTACGGCGACATGTCCGGCTACCAGCGCGTCGCGACCGGCACCTACTCGATCGCGATGCGCCCCGCCGGCGCCGACCCGAAAACCCCGCCGGTCATCTCGGCCACCCTGCACGCCACCCAGGGCCACGCCTACACCGTCGCCGGGCTCGGCAAGTTCGCCTCGCTGGCCCTGCGTGTGCTCGACGACGACATCGCGCTGCCACCCGCAGGCCAGGCCAAGATGCGCGTGGTCAACGCCGCCCCGACCGCCGGACGCCTCACCATCCAGCGCGACAGCACCCCCGTGATCACCGACGCCGCGTTCGGGCAGGCCAGCCCGTACTCGCTGGTGCAGGCCGGCGAGGGCAAGCTCACCGTGCGCCCGCAGTCCGCGCCCGACACCAGCCTGCCGGTCACCCTGGCCGCCGGCGGCGTCTACACCGTGCTGGTCCTCGAACACGACAACACCCTCTCCGCCCAGGTCCGGCTGGATGCCAAGGGCGCTCAGGTGGTGCCGAACGGGCCGGTCGAGACCGGGTACGGCGGCACGGCTTCGGTCAGCGGGCCGACCAGCACCTCGACCCTGAATCTCATTGTGCTACTCGGGGTGGTCATCGCCGCCTGCGCCGGATTGCTGCGCTCCGTTCGCCGTGCGTGACGTGCTGCGGCTGGCGTTCGTGGTCGCCGTCGCGGCGGCGACCACGGGCGGCGCCGCCATGCCGCAAACCGCGCCGGGAAACGTCGCGGCACCATCCGTGGTAGCAGCACCGGTCGTGGCAGCACCAGCACAGCCCACCTGGACGCTCACCCCGGCGACCGAGGCAAGCATCGCGCGGCCCGTGCGGCTGCGCGTGCCCGCCATCGGCGTCGACACCCGCATCACCGGCATCACCGTCAACATCGCCGGCCAGCTCATCCCGCCACCCACCACCGACGTGGTCGGCTGGTACACCGGCGGGCCCGCCCCCGGCGACACCGGACCGGCCCTGCTCGCCGGGCACGTCGACTCCCGCGCGGGCCCTGGGGTGTTCTTCCACCTCGCCGACCTGCACACCGGCGACCGCATCGCCGTCGACCGCGCCGACCACACCACCGCCCGCTTCCACGTCGTGTCCGTGACCCGCGTCCGCAAGTCGGCCTTCCCCACCGGCGGCGTGTACGCACCCGAACCCATACCGCTGCTGCGCCTGATCACCTGCGGCGGCACCTTCGACCATGCCGCCCGCAGCTACCGGGACAACGTCATCGTCGAAGCGGCACCCGACCCCTAAATCGACCCCTGTTGCACACTCCACTCGTGTACGGATCGAGCCGCCGGTGCTGCCATGGAGGTGAACACTTCCCCCTGGAGGCGCCCGATGAACAAGAACGGAGTCGCCTTACGCGACGACAAAGCCGCGTTACGCGCCCAAGAATCCGCCGTTCGAGTGCTGTGCGTCGACCCCCGCGGACGCATCCTGCTACTGCGGTGGACCGATCCGGACGGAACCGTCTACTGGGAACCACCCGGCGGCGTCATCGGCGCCGGCGAGTCCACAGTGGAAGCCGCCGGTCGCGGCCTCACCCAGCACACCGGCGTCACCGCACGCGCCATCACCGGACGCCACATCCTCGTCCGCCGCGACCTCACCTGGTTCGGCGAACCCATCACCGTGATCGAACCGTTCTACCTCGCCCGCGTCGGCGAGACCCCCGTCATCGACCACTCCCGGCCCGCCTTCGCACGCCGCGCCACCGGCTCACGGTGCACCGGCCACAAGTGGCTCTGGCCCGACGAACTGTCCACAATGCAAGATCACGTAGAACCCGCTGACCTGCGATCCGTAACGTTGCGCCTCGGAATTGGTACGTCATGGACGACGAGGACGCGACTCTAGGACCCACCGTCCGTCCTCGCACACACGAGAGAGGACGAGACCATGCCAACCCAACAAGCGGCGCCGGTCGCCGCCGACGACGTCTGGGACACCGCACCGAGCCTGGAAACCTGGCGTCGTGCGGCCGAGACCATCGCCGACGGCGACCCGGACGAACACTGCGTCCGCGGCCTGGACTGACTACTTGCCGTAACCCGCTTTGCGTAGCGCGTCGGCCAGCGAGCCGCTCGGCTGCGCCGCAGCACCAGCGTTACCCCGGCGCCCACCACCAGCGCCACCACGACCGTTCCCGCGGCCACCATCGCGCTTGCGGTCCCCCTGGCGGTCACCCTGGCGCGGTCCGCGATCACCATCGCCGCCGCGCCGGCGCCCGTCGGACGCCGCTGCCTCATCCTCCAGACGCAGCGTGAGACCGATCCGCTTGCGCGGGATGTCCACGTCCAGCACCTTCACCCGGACGATGTCCCCCGGCTTCGCCACGTCCCGCGGGTCCTTCACGAACGTCCTCGACATCGCCGACACGTGCACGAGCCCGTCCTGGTGCACCCCGATGTCCACGAACGCACCGAACGCGGCCACGTTCGTCACCACGCCCTCGAGCACCATCCCCGGCTTCAGATCCGCCAGCGTCTCCACACCCTCGGCGAACGTCGCCGTCTTGAACGCCGGCCGCGGGTCCCGGCCCGGCTTCTCCAACTCCGCCAGGATGTCGGTCACCGTCGGCAACCCGAACTGCTCATCCACGAAATCCTGCGGCCGCAACGCCGACAGCTTCGTCGACTGACCGATCAACTCCTTGAGCGACGTCCCCGTCGACGACAGGATCCGCCGCACCACCGGGTACGCCTCCGGGTGCACGCTGGAGGAATCCAGCGGATCGTCCCCACCCGGGATGCGCAGGAAGCCCGCACACTGCTCGAACGCCTTCGGCCCCAAGCGCGGCACCGACTTCAACTGCTCCCGCGACCGGAACGGGCCGTTGCCGTCACGGTGCTGCACGATGTTCTCCGCCAGCCCCGTCGTGATGCCCGAAACCCGGGTCAGCAACGGCGCCGACGCCGTGTTCACGTCCACCCCGACCGCGTTCACACAGTCCTCGACCACCGCGTCCAGCGACCGCGACAGGCTCGCCTCGGTCAGATCGTGCTGGTACTGCCCCACCCCGATCGACTTCGGATCGATCTTCACCAGCTCCGCCAGCGGATCCTGCAGCCGCCGCGCGATCGACACCGCGCCCCGCAACGACACGTCCATCCCCGGCAGCTCCTGCGAGGCGTACGCCGACGCCGAGTACACCGACGCACCCGCCTCCGACACGACCACCTTCGTCAGCTTCAACTCCGGGAACTTCGCGATCAGCTCACCGGCCAGCTTGTCGGTCTCCCGCGACGCCGTACCGTTGCCGATCGCGATCAACTCCACCCCGAACCGCCCGGCCAACGCCGCCAGCGCCGCGATCGACTCGTCCCACCGCCTCGCCGGCGCGTGCGGGTAGATCGTCTCCGTCGCCACGCACTTGCCGGTCCCGTCGACCACCGCCACCTTCACGCCAGTGCGCAGGCCCGGGTCCAGCCCCATCGTCGGGCGCGTGCCCGCGGGCGCGGCCAGCAGCAGGTCACGCAGGTTGCCCGCGAACACCTTCACCGCGTCGTCCTCGGCGTGCTGGCGCAGCCGCGCCCGCAGGTCGATGCCCAGGTGCAGCAACACACGCGTGCGCCACGTCCAGCGCACCGTGTCGTTCAGCCACTTGTCCGCCGGCCGGCCCAGATCCTTGATCCCGAACCGGGCCGCGATCGACACCTCGTAGTCCGTGCGCTGGCTCGGCACCGCGTCGGCGTCCTGCTCGTCGGGCGCCATGGTGAGGTCGAGGATCTCCTCCTTCTCCCCGCGGAACATCGCCAGGATCCGGTGCGACGGCAGCTTCGGGAACGGCTCGGCGAAGTCGAAGTAGTCGGCGAACTTCGCGCCCTCGGTCTCCTTGCCCGCCCGGACCTTCGAGACGAGCCGGCCGCGGTTCCACATCCGCTCACGCAGCTCACCGATCAGGTCCGCGTCCTCGGAGAACCGCTCGACGAGGATCGAACGCGCACCGTCGAGCGCCGCCTGCGCGTCCGCGACCCCCTTCTCCGCGTCCACGAACGCGGCCGCGGCCGCCTCCGGGTTCACCGTCGGGTCGTTCAGCAGGCCGTCGGCCAACGGCTCCAGACCGGCCTCGCGGGCGATCTGCGCCTTCGTGCGGCGCTTCGGCTTGAACGGGAGGTAGATGTCCTCCAGGCGCGCCTTCGACTCGGCCGACATGATCTGCGCCTTCAGCGCGTCGTCCAGCTTGCCCTGCGACTCGACCGACTCGAGCACCGCGATCCGGCGCTCCTCCAGCTCACGCAGGTAACGCAGGCGCTCCTCGAGCGTGCGCAGCTGCGTGTCGTCGAGGGTCCCGGTGGCCTCCTTGCGGTACCGGGCGATGAACGGAACGGTCGCGCCGCCGTCGAGCAGGTCGACCGCGGCCGCCACCTGGTTCTCCCGTACGCCGAGCTCGTCGGCGATCCTCCGGTTGACCGGCGGCAAGGTGGGCGTGACGGACACAGGCAAACTCCTGGCTGAGACGGCTGAACAGGCCGCACCACCCTAGTCGCCCAGCCCCGCCACCCGATGAAGGTCTCCCCTGTCCTTAGCCGTCTTTTCGCCCAGCGGTCGGCGACCGCCTGGACGGCGAAACTATCGGACATCTATATAGCTAATAGCTAATTTTTGGCAGCAGGGGAGAATTGAGGCTGGGCGCCGTGCTCGGAGGTGGAGCCATTTTGGGGGCTGGAAAGCAACCTGATGGGTTGAGATGTCCATCCCGTTGTCCGAATCGGGATTTTATGGCTGTTTCAGGACGCGGATACGGTCCGATTCATGGAATGGAACTTTGCGACGGCCGAGGAACTCGGGGCGGCTTTGCGTGCCGGAGAAGTGACCTCGGCGGAACTGATCGACGAGGCGATCGCCCGTATCGAGCGGGACGACAAGGCGATCAACGCGATCTGCGTTCGGGACTTCGACCGTGCGCGGACGGCCGCGCGCCGCGCCGACCAGGCCCGCGCACGTGGTGAAGATCGGCCGCTGCTCGGCATCCCAATGACGGTCAAGGAGTCCTACAACATGACCGGGCTGCCCACGACCTGGGGCATGCCGCAGTACCGGGACTACGTGCCGGCCGAGGACGCCGTGCAGGTCGCACGGCTCAAGGCCGCGGGCGCGGTGGTGCTCGGCAAGACCAACGTGCCCTTGGGGTTGCAAGACATCCAGAGCTTCAACAAGCTCTACGGCACCACCAACAACCCGTGGGATCACGAACGCACGCCGGGCGGATCCTCCGGCGGATCAGCGGCGGCCCTGGCGTCCGGATTCGGTGCGCTGTCCATCGGCTCCGACCTCGCCGGCTCGCTGCGCACCCCCGCGCATTTCTGCGGCATCTATGCCCACAAGCCAACCCTCGGGCTGGTCGCGAACCGCGGCATGGTCGCGCCGGCCGAGCCGGCATTGCCGGTCGACCTCGACATGGCTGTCGTCGGCCCGATGGCGCGCTCTCCCCGCGACCTCATGCTCTTGCTCGACGTCATGGCCGGGCCGGACCCGCTGACGCTCGGCAAGGCCTACCACGTGAACCTGCCACCCGCGCGTCACAAGCGGCTCGGTGACTTCCGGGTCCTGGTCCTCGAGCAGCACCCGTTCATTCCGACCGGGTCCGCGGTGCGGGCGGGCGTGAACCGGGTGGCCGACGCGCTTGCCGACGCCGGCGCGCGCGTCGAACGGCACAGTCCGCTGCTGCCTGACCTGGCCGAAGCCGCGACGCTCTACACGCGGTTCCAGTTCTCCGGCTCCGTCGCGCGTTTCCCCGTCGAGACGGACGAGCAGCTGCGGACCCGTGCCGCCCGCCTGAGCGCTGACGATCAGAGTCTCGACGCGGCGCGGCTGCGCGGCATGGTGTTGAGCCACCGCGACTGGCTGGAGGTGAACAACCGCCGCGAACTCCACCGCCACGGCTGGCGGCAGCTGTTCACCGAGTTCGACGCGGTGGTCTGCCCGATCACGCCGACGCCTGCCTTCCCGCACGACCACAGTCGCAATCCGTTGGCACGGCGCATCGACATCGACGGCGTCGAGCACCCGTACTTCGACCAGTACGTCTGGGCCGGCCTGGCCACCATGCCCGGCCTGCCCGCCACCGCCGTACCGACGGGCCTGTCCCCCGACGGCCTGCCGGTGGGCGTGCAGCTCATCGGTCCGATGTACGAGGACCGCACCCCGCTGCGGCTGGCCGAACTGCTCGAGCAGCGGATCGGCGGCTTCCAGGCACCGAAGTAGCGCTTCGGCCACCTGATCGGGTTCGCATCAGACGCGGGGCCCCGCGTCTGATGCGAACCACTCCCCTGCCTTGGCGCTTTTGGGTGGGCGTGGATGGCGAGGCGCGGCTCCGGCGGACATATTGGACATCTATATAGTTACTAGAAGATAGTTGTGTAATGGGAGAGGCCGGAGGGAGGCGGTCCGCGATGGGCGGTCAGTCGACGAGGCGGCTCAGGAGGCGGTCGAGCTCCGCGGCGGGGTCGGCCGTCAGTCCTGTGTGGACGGGACCGGGTTGGACGATGGTGCTGCGCGGGGCCGTGAGCCAGCGGAACCGCTCCCCTGGCTTGAGCTTGTCGCTGGTGCCGCACAAATGGGCCCAGCCGTTGAGGGCTTGCGCGACCGCGGCGACGTCGATGTCCGGCGCGAGGGCCAGCAGGCGCGCCTCGTGCAGGCGGGTGCGCGCGCCCAGGAAGTCCTTCTGCTGGCAGTAGAGCAGCACACCCGCGTTGATCAGCTCGCCGCGTTCGATGGACGGCACGATCCGGATCACCGCGTACTCGAAGGGATCCATCACGCGGCCACCGCCTTGGGCAGCCACGCCACGCGGTCGGTCAGCCGCTCGCTCAGGTGCGCCACGTATGCCGCCCGCTCCCCCGCCGGCCCGTCGAACGCCGGGTCGGTCAGCCACTCGTCCGGCACCAGGTCCACAACGGACGAAAGAACCGCCGGTGTGACGAGGTCGGCCAGCCGGGTATCGACGGCGGGCAACGTGGTCGCCTGCGCGAGCAACACGTGGTCCGAGGCGTCGTACGCTCGGTGCACGCCCGCGGCCGCGCGCGGCCAGTTGTGGTGGAAGTACAGCGACGCACCGTGGTCGATGGCCCACAGCTCGCCGTGCCACATCAGCAGGTTCGGGTTGCGCCAGCTGCGGTCGACGTTCTGGGTGAACGCGTCGAGCCACAACACCGTCGACGCCTCGTCCGGCGCGATCTGGTGGGCGTACGGGTCGAAACCGATGGCACCGGGCAGGAAGTCGACGCCGAGGTTGATGCCGCCGCTGGCACGCAACAGGTCCTGCACTTCCTCGTCCGGCTCGGCTCGTCCGATCACCGGGTCGATCGCCAGACGCACCAGCCGCGGCACCCGCAGCCCGATGCGCCGGCCGAGTTCCCCGGTGATCACCTCCGCGGCCAGTGCCTTCACGCCCTGCCCGGCGCCGACGAACTTGGCGACGTACGTGCCGAGGTCGTCGGCCTCGACCACGCCGGGCAACGACCCGCCTTCACGCAACGGCGCCACGTAACGGATGGCGGTGACCTCGGGCAACACGTCCCGAACCCTACCCATCCGCCTCACTCGTCCGCGGCGACGGCCTCCGCCGGACGGCCCCGTGTCGCCAGCCACGCCGGCAGCAGCGTCCCGAGGTAGACCAGGGCGACGGCCGCGCCGACCACGCCGAGGTAGATCCCGAACGGCCCCGACGGGATGGGCGAGTCGTTGACCAGCAGGCTGAACGGCACCAGCGTGGTCATCGACACGAGCGTGCCCAGCACGAGCCCGACCAGGGCGACCAGCCCGGCCTCCACGGCCATCATCCGCAGCACCTGGCCGCGGTGCACGCCGGTGAGCCGCTGCAGGCCGAACTCGCGCCGCCGCCGGGCCGTGCCCATCACCTGCGTGTTCACCACGGCGATGACGGTGTAGAGCGTGATCATGCCGACCATCAGGTAGTTGACCCAGGCGCCGACCTGCTGCTGGTCCAGGTTCGCGGCGAGCATCGCGTCCCGGTTGCCGACCGCCACCCCGGGACGGCCGGCGACCGCCTGCCGCAACGCACCGGCCAAGGCCGCCTGGTCGACGCCGGGCTTCGCGCGGACCAGGATCTGGTTGGCCAGGCCGCTGGTCGTGTGCTGGGCGAGCAGGTCGGCGGGCAGCAGGAACGAGTCGAAGCCTGGCTTGGTGTCCAGCAGCGCCACGACGGTCAGGCCGGCCACCGCGCCATCGCCGAGCCGCACCGACATCTTGTCGCCGACGTGCAGACCGAGATCGCCCGCCCGGCCGGTCGGCAGGGCGATGGTGTTGCCGCTGAGCTTGTCCAGCGCCCCGCTCCGCACGGTCGCCGCCACGGTCTGTGCCGCCGCGGCGCCAGTGACGCCCTGGACCGGCGTGCCGTCCTCGGCGTCCGATCCGTCGTCGAACGGTTGCTGCACCCACACCTTGCTGGTGATCAGTTCCGACGCGCCCGCCACCTGCGGCAGCTTGGCGATGGCGGGAAGCACGTCCGGCGCGAGGCCGCCGGTGCCCGACGTGACGACGGCGTCCGCCCGCAGCGACTCGGTGAAGGCGCGCTGCTGCGCGTCCACCTGGGTGGTCTGCAGGTAGATCATGCCGGTGGCGATCCCGCTGGCCAGCATGATCGGCGTGACGGCCGCCGCGACCCGCACGGTGTTGGCCCGCGCGTTGGCGGTCGCCAGGTAGCCGGGGATGCCGGTGACCAGCCGCAGCGGCCAGCGCACGATCGCGACCATCACCCGGGTGACGCCGGGTGAGATCATGGCCAGGCCCAGCGCCCACACCAGCACGGTCGGACCCGCGGTGCTCGCGGCGATCGGCCCGTCGAACACGGTCAACGTCACGATCATCAGGGCGGTGCCGCCACCGAAGGCCAGGACGGCGAGGACCAGCCGGACTGGTCCGAGCCACCGCCGCGGCACGGCGGCCTCGCTCAGCGCCTCGGTCGGCCGGGTCGTGGCCGCCTTGCGCCCGGCGACCAGCGCGCCGAGCACCGCGATCAGCAGCGCGGCACCGGCCGCCACCACCATCGGGACCCAGCCCTGCCGGTACTCCATGACCCGCGGCACGATGCCGTGCTCGGCCAGCTGCCCGAAGAGCCAGCGCCCGAGGGCGTTGCCGGGCAGGCAACCCAGCGCACCGGCGATCAGGGCGATCACGGCGGCCTCCCCCACCACCATCCGGCGCAGCTGCCGCGGGGTCGCGCCGACGGCACGCAGCAAGGCCAGTTCCCGTTGCCGCTGCTGCAAGGACAGGGCCAAGGTCGCCACCACGACGAAGATCGCGACCATCACCGACATGCCGCCGGAGACGGCGGACAGGACGATCAGGTTCTCGCTGTCGAGGGAGAGTTCGGGGAACTCCAGCAGCGCGCGGTCCGCGCCGGTGCGCGCGACCAGGCCCGGCGCGACCGCCGAAACCTTGTCCGCCAACGCGTTCGCGTCCGTGCCGGGCGCCGCGAGCACCCCCACCGCGTCGATGCGGCCCGGGTGCCCGGACAGGGTCGCGGCGGTGGCGTCGTCGAAGAACACCGCGCCGTCCCGCGTCGGGGCCGGTGCGGTGGCGACGCCGGTGAGCTTGTAGGAATGCATGACGCCACCGACCACAATGGACACCGGCGAGCCGATCGGCACGCCCGCCGCCAGACTTGGGTCGAGCACGACCTCGCCGGGACCGCGGGGTGCGGTGCCGTTCAGCGTGAACGGCGCGAGCGCGGCTGAGGACCAGCCATGGCCGTAGACGGCACCGTCGCGCAGCGGGCGGTCGTCGCGCACGGGCACCGCCGCGAACGACACATCCGCGACCGCGGCCGCCACCCCCGGCACCGCGGCGACCTTCGACACCACGCCCGCGTCCAGCCGGACGCGCTCCGGCAGGGTCGCGGACCGGAACTTCTCCTTGTCGTCCTCGTCGGGGTCGTTCTTGGCCACTTCGAGGTCCTGGTTCCCGGTGACCACCACGGCCGCCGCCGCGAGCCGCTGGGGCTGGGCCGAGGCGTGGATCCCGGACTCCATCAGCCCGCCACAGGCGAGCACCGCGGCAGCGCCGAAGAAGATCGCCACGAACGTGCCGATCATGCCGCCCGTGCGCCGCCGCAGCGTGCGCAGTGCCAACGCGATCATCGGGTCGCCCCCGCCGGCTCTGCCGCCCACGCGCCCAGGTGCGTCATCCGTTCCGCGACGGCGTCGGCGGTGGGCTGGCGCAGCTCCCCGACCAGCTTGCCGTCGGCGAGGAAGAGCACGCGGTCGGCGTAGGACGCGGCGACCGGGTCGTGGGTCACCATCACCACGGTCTGCCCGGCCTGCCGGACGGTCTCGCGCAGCAGCCGCAGCACCTCGCGCGAGGTGCGGGTGTCCAGCGCGCCGGTGGGCTCGTCGGCGAAGATCACGGCCGGCTGGGTGATCAGCGCGCGGGCGATGGCCACGCGCTGTTGCTGCCCGCCGGAGAGCTCGCCGGGCCGGTGGTTCACCCGATCGGCCAGCCCAACCCGGGCGAGCGCGGCATCGACCGCCGGGCGCGGGACGCGCTTGCCGGCCAGGCGCAGCGGCAGCGTCACGTTCTGCCGCACCGTCAGGGCCGGCAGCAGGTTGAACCCCTGGAACACGAAGCCGATCCGGTCCCGGCGCAGCGCGGTCAGCTTCTTCTCCCGCAGCTGGACCAGCTCCTGGCCGTCGAGGACCACGGAGCCGCTGGTCGGCCGGTCGAGCCCGGCCGCACAGTGCAACAGCGTGCTCTTGCCGGATCCCGAAGGCCCCATCACCGCGGTGAACGTGCCGACCGGGAACTCGACGCTGACCCCGTCGAGCGCCACGACCCCGCGCCCGCCCCTGCCGTACACCTTGCGGACCCCGTCGAGCCGGACCGCCGCATCGCTACTCATCACGCATTCGACGCTAGGCAGCACAAGGCCACGTGCCGAGGGTGCTGGATGCCGAACGATGGTGGGTCTAACCCCACCCTCGCCGTGGTATCCGTGGAGAGTGGACGACGAAGCGTTCTGGGTGCGGGCCCCTGGCCAGGGCGAACTACGACCGGTGCGGCTGCCCGACCCCGGGCCGGACGACGTGGTGGTGCGCACGCTCTACTCGGCGGTCAGCCGGGGCACCGAGTCACTGGTCTTCCACGGCAAGGTGCCACCCAGCCAGCACGCCGACATGCGGGCGCCGTTCCAGGAGGGCGAGTTCCCGGCACCGGTCAAGTACGGCTACCTCAACGTCGGCGTCGTGGAGCACGGCGAGCTGCGCGGGCACACGGTGTTCTGCCTCTACCCGCACCAGACCCGCTACGTGGTCCCGGCGAGCGCTGTGACCCTCGTTCCCGACGAGGTCCCGGCCGAGCGCGCCGTGCTGGCGGGCACGGTCGAGACCGCCGTGAACGCCGTGTGGGACGCGGGCCCGATGCTCGGCGACCGGGTGGCCGTGGTGGGGGCGGGGATGATCGGGGCGAGCATCGCGGCGGTGCTGGCCGGCTTCCCCGCCATCCGGGTGCAGCTGGTGGACGTCGATCCGTCGCGAGCCGACCTGGCCGCGGCGCTGGGCGTCGAGTTCGTGACGCCGGATCAGGCCCGCGGCGGCTGCGACTTCGTGGTGCACGCGAGCGCCACCGAAGCGGGGCTGCGGCGCTCGCTCGAGCTGCTCGGCCCGGACGGCGTCGTGCACGAGCTGAGCTGGTACGGCGACCGGCCCGTGCGGGTGCCGCTCGGCGAGTGGTTCCACTCCCGGCGCCTGGCCGTGCGGGCCAGCCAGGTGGGGGCCATCGCGGCCAACCGGCGCGGGCGCCGCGGTCACGCTGAGCGTCTTGCCCTGGCCATGGAGCTGCTCGCCGATGATCGCTTCGACGCGTTGGTCGCCAAGGAGTGCCGGTTCGCCGACCTGCCGAAACTATTCTCCGGTGAACTACCCGCGCTCGCCACGCGTGTTATCTACGACCACAGGTGAGCGAGGAGCAAACGGATGTTCAGCATCACGGTCCGTGACCACGTCATGATCGCGCACAGCTTTCGCGGCGACGTCTTCGGCCCCGCGCAGCGACTGCACGGCGCCACCTACGTGGTGGACGCCGAGTTCCACCGCGCCGAACTGGACGCCGACAACGTGGTGGTGGACATCGGGCTCGCGACGGACCAGCTGAGCGCCGTGCTCGCCGACCTGAACTACCGCAACCTCGACGAGGAGCCGGCGTTCAGCGGGATCAACACCACCACCGAGTACCTGGCGAAGGTGATCGCCGACCGGCTGGCCGACCGGATCCACGGCGGCGCGCTGGGCGAAAGCGCCCGCGGGATCGCCGAACTCGTGGTGACGTTGAAGGAATCCCACGTGGCTTCCGCGACCTACCGGCGCACGCTGTGACTCCCGTATTCGTTGTGCCGGCCGATGTCGACGACCGGGCGTATGCCAGCGGTGGCAACACCTACGACCGCCGGATCGCGCAGGCCGCGGGCCTGCCGCTGGTCCGGGTCGATGGCTCGGAGGACTTGGCTCGGGCGTTGGCCGAGCTGCCGGACGGCGCATCGGCCGTGCTCGACGGTCTGGTGGCCTGCCCGGCGCCGGAAGTCGTTGTGCCCCAAGCAACTCGCTTGCGACTGGTGGTGTTGCTGCACCTGCAGCTGGCCGACGAGACCGGCTTGGCGCCGGAGGTGGCGGCCGACCTGGACCGGCGGGAACACGAGGCCTTGCACGCCGTCGACGCCGTCGTGGCGACCAGCGCGTGGGCGCGGCGGCGGGCGATCGAGCACCACGGGCTCGCGCCGGACAAGGTGCGGGTGGTCGAGCCGGGCGTCGACCCGGCTCCGCTGGCACCGGCCGGGCCCGGGAACCGGTTGCTGTGCGTGGGATCGCTGACCCCACGCAAGGGCCAGGACCTGCTCGCGGCCGCGCTGACGGAACTGGCCGAGCTCGACTGGTCGTGCACCTGTGTCGGTTCGCTGCACCGCGATCCCGGCTTCGTGGCGCGGCTGCGCGTGCCCGCCGGTATGACCATCGCCGGCGCGCTGTCCGATGCCGAGCTGAACGCACGCTACGACACGGCGGACCTGCTCGTGCTGCCCTCGCGCGGCGAGACATACGGGATGGTGATCACCGAGGCGCTGGCCCGCGGGATCCCGGTGCTGGCCACCGCCGTGGACGCGTTGCCGGACACCGTGGGCGCGTCCGGGTTGCTCGTCGCACCGGACGACGTCGCCGCGTTGCGTGACGCGCTGCGCGCCTGGCTGACCGACCCGGAATTGCGTGCCCGATTGCGTGCGGCGGCACGGTCGCGCCGGGACCGGCTCTCGGGGTGGGACGAGCCATCGCGCCTGCTCCGGGCCGTGCTGACCGGGGAGCCGACATGGTCGCGATAGCCGCACCGGCACCGGCCCCACCGGCCGTCCGAATCCCGGCCGGTGCCCGGATCTGGCCGTGGGTTCGTGTGCTCGGTGGTGCCGCCATCCTCGGCATCGCCGCCTGGAAACTGGGCACCGGTTCCATTGTGGACGGACTGCGGGCCGTCAACGTCCTGTCGGTGGCGGCCGCGCTGCTGATCGGCTTCGGCACGACCGTGCTGTGCGCGCTGCGCTGGCGGATCGTGGCCGAACGTCTGGGCACCCGGTTCCCGTTGCGCCCCGCCGTCGGCCACTACTACCGGGCGCAGCTGTTGAACAACGTGCTGCCGGCCGGCGTGCTCGGCGACGTGCACCGCGCTGTGACCCACGGCGTGCCCGCGGTGGTCGTGGAGCGTTCCGCCGGCCAGCTCGTCGTCGTGGTCGCAGCCATGGGCGCCATCGCCACGGGGCCGGCCCTGGGTGGTCTCACCGGCTGCCTGCTGATCGGCGTCGGCGTCATGGCGGCGGCACTGGTCGTCGGCTGGCTCCTGCTCCGCAAGGAGCGGCGAAGCGCCCTCGGCGGGGTCTTGCCGCCCGTGCTGGGGCTTTCCGCGGCGGCGCTCGCCGGGCACCTCACGTTGTTCGTGATCGCCGCGCACGCGACCGGGGTCACCGCTTCGGTCGGCCAGCTGGCGCCGCTGCTGATCATCGCCCTGCTCGCCATGGGGCTGCCGCTCAACGTCGCCGGCTGGGGACCCCGCGAGGGAGCGACGGCCGTCCTGTTCGGCGCGGCCGGGCTCGGGTCGGGGGCGGGCCTGAGCACCTCGGTCGCCTACGGCGTGCTCAGCCTTATCGCGAGCCTGCCCGGCCTCCTGGTGCTGCGGCGCAAGACCCGGTCATCGAGGGCTGGGTCATGACGACGAGGCGCGGCGTGGAGATCCGGTTGCCCACCCGCTACGGCGAGTTCCGGGTGATCGGCTACCTCGACGGCTCCGGGCACGAGCACCTGGCCCTGATCCACGGCGACCTGACGGCCCAGCCCGTGCTGACCCGGCTGCACTCGGAATGCCTGACCGGCGACGCATTCGGTTCACTGCGGTGCGAGTGCGGTGACCAGCTCACCGCCGCGTTGGCCGCGATCGCCGCCGCGCCCGACGGGATCCTGATCTACCTGCGGGGCCACGAGGGCCGGGGCATCGGACTGCTGGCCAAGCTGCAGGCCATGCGGTTGCAGGAGGAAGGGCTCGACACCGTCGAGGCGAATCTGGCGCTGGGCCTGCCGGTCGACGCCCGCGACTACCGGGTCGCCGCCGACATCCTGCACGACCTCGGCGTCTGCTCCGTGCGCCTGCTGTCGAACAACCCGGCGAAGCTGAACTCCCTGCGCGACAACGGGATCCACGTGGCCGACCGGGTGCCGCTGCTGGTCGAGCCGAACGCCGAGAACCTGCCCTACCTGCTCACCAAGCGCGAGCGGATGGACCACTGGCTGCCTCACCTCTGAAACGCGGCCAGCACCTCGGCGAACGCGGCGACCAGGCTCGCCAACGCGGCCGCGCCCTTGGCCGCCGATGCCAGGGACGGCCGCCCGACCACGCCGGACTCGGTGTAGGCGGCCATTCCGAGCGTGAGCAGCAGGTTGCGGTCCGGCGCGAGGTGGTCGTGCTCGGCGTACTGCGGGTCGACCAGTTCCGGCCGCGCGTGCAGCAGCAGCGACGTTTCCAGCTCCCCCGCGTGCATGTCGAGGTCCGGCCCCGTCTCGACGCCACCCTCGGCCCGCGCCCGCAGCCAGTCGACCTCGGTCGGGAACAACGCCATGGCCCCGCGGCTTTCCTGCACCACGTTGCCCAGCACGTAGTTGCCGCCGTGGCCGTTGACCAGGACCAGCTTGTCCACACCGGACTCACGCAGCGACGCGGCGATGTCGGTGACCACGGCCGCCAGCGTGGTCGCCGAGATGCTGACCGTGCCCGGCCAGCCGGCGTGCTCGTGCGAGCAGGAGATGGTGATCGGTGGCAGGCGCAGCACCGGGTAGGCCGCGGCGATCGCGTCGGCGACCGCACACGCCACCACCGTGTCGGTGGCCAGCGGCAGGATCGCGCCGTGTTGCTCGAAGCTGCCGATCGGCAACACGGCGACAGCGGGGCGCACGGCTGCCACCTCGGTGCTCGTGGTCGAGGGCAGGATCACGCGAACCGTGCCCGCAGCTCGCGCTTGGCCACCTTGCCGGTCGGGTTGCGCGGCAGCTCGGCCACGACTTCCAGGCGTTCGGGCAGCTTGAACGAGGCGACCCCGGCCTCGCGCAGGTAAGCCACCACCATGTCGAGGGTGAGCGTCGCGAACGCCTCGGGCACCACGACCGCGCAGACCCGTTCGGTCAGGATGGGGTCCGGGTAGCCGATGACCGCGACGTCGGCGATCGACGGCATCGCGCCGAGCATGCCTTCCAGCTCGGCGGCTGAGATGTTCATGCCGCCGCGGTTCACGATGTCGTTCGCCCGGTCCACGTACCGGAGGAACTCCCCCGCCTGTCCGGCGATCTCGAACACGTCGCCGGTGCGGAGGTATCCCTTGTCGTCGAACGGGTCCGGCACCTTGCCGGGTTCGCCGTGGTATCCGGCGAACACGGTGGGGCCCTTCAGCCGCAGCTCGCCCGGCACGCCCGGCTCGGTGATGTCCGCACCGCTGCGCAGGTCGACCAGCCGCAGCGACGTGCTGTCCGCGACCGGCGACGTCCACGTGAAGCCCGGCACGCCGTAGCGCGGGAAGTACGACGCCCGTTGCACGGGGTCCGGCACGTCGACCGGGCTGGTGACCAGTGCCGTGCCTTCGTTGGAGCCGAAGAAGTTCACCACGCCGATGCCGTGCGTCTCCTGCCAGCCACGCACCATGTCCGGTGGCAGCGGGGCCGCGCCCGAGCCGATCAGCCGCAGCGACGAGATGTCCACATCGGACAGGATTTCGGGCTTGGCCAGCAACAGGCTGAGCAACGCCGGCGGCGCGACGGTGTACGTGATCCGCTCGGTCATCACCTGGCGCAGGAACGTCGGCAGGTCGAACGGGTGGTGTTGCACGAGCACCGCGCCGGTCAGCAACCACGGCAGGAACACCCCGGAGATCCCCGCCATGTTGACCATGGGGAACGGGTTGAGCAGCACGTCGCCCCGGCTCACCTGGGCGGAGCCCGCCGTGCCCCGGCCGATGGCCAGCCAGTCGTAGGCACAGCGCGGCACCCCCTTCGGGGCGCCTTCGGTGCCGGATGTCCAGCACAGCGTCACCGGGTCGTTCGGGTCGACCGGGTGCGACCTGACCCCCTCGCCCGTGTCCGGCCGATCGTCGACGGTCCACACGGGAATGTCGAGGACCTCGGCCGCTTCCACGGCGTGGGCCCGCTTACCGATCCGGCGGGTCGTGACGAACCCGACCGCGCCGGCGGACGCGGTGAGCCCGCGCTGCTCGTAGGCGCGGAACTGCACGGGCAGCGGGCACACCACCACGCCGAGCCGCCACGCCGCGAAGTACACCGCGACGAGCTCGACGGTGTTCGGCAACTGCACGGCCAGCACGTCGCCGGCGCCCAGGCCGCGCCGCACCAGCCCGGTGGCCAGTCGGTCCACCTCGGCCGCCAGCTCGGTCCAGGTCAGCCGCAGCGGTTCCGTGCCGACCAGGTCCAGCTTGTTCGCCGGGTCGACGACCGCGAGGGCGTCCGCGCGCTCGGCCACCCGGGCCCGGAACAGATCGTCCATCGTGTCCGGGGTCCACCAGCCACGGGCGGTGTAGTCGGCGACCCGCTCCGGCGGGTGCAGGCCGGTCACCGGCTGCCCACCGCGGCGGGCGACAGCTCGCGGATGTCGGCACCGGCCAGGGCCTGGTCGCACTGGTCGCAGTGCAGGGACGCGGCGAACTCGTGGTCGTCGCGGTGGATCAACGTCAAGGCAGGCCCTTCCGGTGAGACGAACCACTGCGCACCCCAGCGCAGGCAGCAGGCGATGACGCCGAAGAAGTCGCGGCCCTGCTCGGTCAGGAAGTATCCGCCGTCAGGTCCGGCGGCCAGCGCCCCCGACTCGGTGAACGTCCGCAGTCGCTGGGACACGACGGGTGCGGGTGCGCCGGTCAGCTTGCGCAACTCGCCGAAGCGGTGGGTACCCAGCATGATCGCGCCGATCAGCGAGACCGCCCACCGGTTGCCGATCAACGCCAGCGTCGCGGCGAAGTCGCCGCTGCCCGAGGCCGCCCCACGCCGGCGGGTCGGCACCTTCGGCACCGAGCGCCGCCACGACCAGCTCGGCCCGAACCGCCCGCACACGTCGTCCAGGTTCGCCGGTGCACCGCACGTGCCGCAGTGCAGCCGCGGGTCGGCGATCTCCCCGCACGCCGCGTGGCGCATCAACGGCAGGTGCTCGGCCTGGCCGGGCACCCAGCGCCGCTCCCACGCCCAGATGCCGATCAGCACCGGCCAGAGCCCCGCGCCGCGCTGGGTCACCACGTACTCGTAGCGGCGCGGGGCCGTTGTGTACTCCTCGGCACGCAGCAAGCCGTAGCCGGTCAGCATGCGCAGCCGGGCGGCCAGCATCGCATCGGAGATGGGCAGCCGCTCCCGCAGCTCGCCGTAGCGTTGCGGGCGCCCGGACAGCGCCTGGCGCATGATCAGCAGCGTCCACTCGTCGGCGGTGATGCCGACCGCGTACGCGACCGCGTTGTCCCCGCCCGGTTCCAGCAGGCTCGGCTGGTCCGGTGGATGGATCACCACCGTGTCACCATCCCGGCAGTTCCGCGCTCGACGCCCACGTCGCGTGGGTACCACTCGACACCCGTTCCGGGAGCCGGATCCGTGCGACCGGCCCGTCGGCGATGTTCGCCGCGTCGAACACCAGGCATTCGGAAAGGTCGCGGTTCACGTCCGTGGTGATCGTGATCAGGTAACCGTCGTCCTCGTCCACGCCACCCGGTCGCGGCGCCATCGCGGTCTCGCTGCCGAACACGCCTGGACCGTAGCGGTAGCGCTGCTCGGTTCCGGTCAGCACGTCGTGGCGCACGATGCCGTCGAACAGGAACCAACCCGGTTCACCTGAGCTGGCGTAGGTGTAGCGGTGGCCGCGGCCGCCGACGTTCGGGTTGATCATGCCGAACTCGGTGAGCGAGCCGGAGAGCTGCTCCTCACGGACCTCGCCGGTCACCAGGTTCAGCCGCCAGCGGTGCAGGCGGGTCTGCATGCCGTCGATGGAGAGCATCCGGAACATCCGCGCGTAGCGCTGGTCGCCCGGGAAATGCGCCTCACGTCCTTCCGGATCGCCCTGGAAGAACCCGTCGAGCACGATCTCGTCGCCGTCCTCGTAGGCGTTCACCCAGTGCAGGACATACGTGGCCGCGGCCTCGAACCACCGGATCTCGCTGCCGTCGCCGTGCCGCGGCAGCACGCCGAGCCGCATCGGCAGCTCCGGGTGGAACCGGACGGCGTGCACGCCGCCGGCCAGCAGTTCGGGCTCCCAGAACAGCGGGCAGTCGTTGAGGATCGCGTAGTTCTCGGTGAACGCCATGTCGTGCGGCAGGCGGGGGCCAGGCAGGTCGATCCCGGTGTAGTGCACCAGGCGGGAGTCCGCGTCCACCACGCCGTAGTTCAGGTACGGCGTTTCCTTGCTGTAGTTGAAGAACAGCAGCTCACCGGTGTGCCCGTCGACCTTGGTGTGCGCGGAGACGCCGCAGCTCGGCGCCCACGGAGACTTGCCGAGCGTGTCGAGGGTGAGCGGGTCGAGCCGGTAGAGCTCACCGCACTGGTAGAAGCTGGTCAGCGCCTGCCCCGCGTGCACGACCACGTCGGTGGACGAGGCGTCCTTCATCCGGCCCCGCGCGCCCCAGCCGTCCTCGCGCAACGCGTGCTCGGGGTGTTCGGCCAGCCCGGCCCACAGCGACTTGCCCGCGTCCTGCTCGGCCAGGAACCCGTCGGTGCGGACGAACTTGTTGCGGTAGAACGCCTTCCCGTCCCGGAAGCCGACCACGTGCACCATGCCGTCGCCGTCGAACGGGTGGTAGGCCTCGAACGCCGGGTGCACCGGGTTCTCGGTGTTGCGCAGGTAGACGCCGGCGAGGTCCGCGGGCAGCTCGCCGACCACCTCGAGGTTCTCGGCCGCGCGCTCCACCCGCTGCGGGCGCCACGGCCCGCTGCGGTACGGGTGGTCGTCGTCCTCGGGCAGCGTGCTGAGCACGTGCCCGAGCACCTCCACGTCCATGCCTCAGCCCTCCCCCACGCCGACGACCAGGCAGACCGTGGTCGTCGCGCTGCCGCCGATGTTGAGCAGCGCGAACCGGTTCGCGCCCGGCACCTGGTAGGACCCGGCCCCGCCGACCACCTGCTTGTGCACGTCCAGCAGCATCCGCACGCCGGTGGCGCCGACCGGGTGACCGCCGCCGATCAGGCCGCCACCCGGGTTGACCGGCGTCCGGCCGTCGCGGGCCAGCGCCCCCTCGGCGACCGCCTGCCAGCTCGCGCCCGGCTCGGTGAGGCCGAAGTGGTCGAGCGCCAGGTACTCCGACATGGCGAAGCAGTCGTGCACCTCGATGCCGTCGAGGGCGTCCACGCCGATGCCCGCCCGCCGGTAGGCGTCCTCGATGGCGGCCCGCACGTGCGGCAACACGTAGGGCTCGTCCTTGCTGCGTTCGAGCTTGCGGCGCAAGGACAACCCGGCCGTGCGGTGGCCCCAGCCCTCGATGGTCGAGATGTCGGCGGCCGCCTCGGGGTGCGCCCGCAGGTAGCGGTCGGACACCAGGACCACGCCGGCCGCGCCGTCGGTCATCTGGCTGCAGTCGTTGCGCCGCACCCGGCCCTCGACCACCGGGTTGGCGTCGTCGTCGCTGGTGAACGCGGTGTCGTCGAAGGTCCACGACCGCGTCTGCGCGTTCGGGTTGTCGCGGGCGTTGCGGTGGTTGAGCTCGGCAATGGCGTGCAGGTAGGTGTCGTCGAGGCCGAAGCGGCGGTCGTACTCGTCGGCGAGCTCGGCGAACATCGCCGGCCAGAGGAACCGCGCCTGGTCGCCCTCGTGTCCCACCCACGCGGCCGCGCCGAGGATGTGCGCGGCCTCGTCGCCGGGCACCGTCTTCTCCAGCTCGGCGCCCAGCACCAGTGCGCAGTCGTAGCGGCCGGCCTCCAGGTCGGCCATGGCGGCGAGCACCGCGACGCTGCCGGACGCGCAGGCCGCCTCGTGCCTGCTCGCCGGGACGCCCCACAGCTCCTCGCAGACCGTGGCCGCCATCGCGCCCAGCTGACCTTGGCCGCAGAAGAGCTCGCCGAAGGCGTTGCCGACGTGGATCACCTCGATGTCCGAGGCCTGGATCGCGGCACACGCGAGGGTGCCGCGCACTGTCTGGCGCACCAGGTCCGAGAAGTCGTCGCCCGCTCGGGACCAGTTGTGCGCGAAGTCCGTCTGGTAGCCGCCAAGGACGTGTACCGTGCCCACGGGTCGCAGAGTACAGACAACAGAGTGAGCAGGCCAGACGGCATAACGGTGGGTTCGCCGCGCCTTCTCTGACCGCCACCCGTCTTGCCGCGGGCAGCCTCCCGTCACCTTCGAGCGACCTCGTTGCCCACCAGGACAGCTTTTCCTGACCGTGGAACCGGCCGGAACAGCGCTGATCGAGTGGCCTGGATCGAGAAGCCTGGATGCCACTGGCGACCCCGCAACTTCGCCACCGCCCCGGTCCGCTGACCACCGGAGGGACGTGTCCATGGACAGCCAAGTCACGGAACTGCTCGTCGAGTTCACCACCCGGCTCACCGAGTGGAACGAAGAAGTCGACGACCCGGAGCGGTTCTTCGCCGTCGTCCACGCCAACGCCGATGCCGAAGCCGCGGAACTCCAGTCCGCCTTCGACCGGGAGGGATTCGGGCGCGCGGGCGAGGTGCTGATCACCTGCGTCGACGAGACGGGACAGAGCGATCTGCTCGGCAAGGTGGCCGGGGAAAGCCTCGACGAACTGGTCCCGGAGTTCAAGCAACTCGACGAGGCCGCTCGCTCGGCCGGTGATGCGAGCGAGGAAGTCGCCGGCTCTTCGGGAGAAGCCGAGTTGTGGCAGCAGGCGGTCGACCAGTTCGGACCGCAGTGGGTGAACTGGGACGGCACCGAAGAAACCTGGGCCCAATACCGCGACTGGTTCTACCAGGTCACCAACGCCGTCAACCCGGACCTCTACGCCGTCGCCTACCAGCACCTCGACCCGCTCAACGCGGACGATCCGGCGACCCGGATCGCCAAACTCAAGGAATTCGGCTTCGACGTCAGTGGCATCCAAGCCACCGCGCCCGAAGCCGCCGCGGCGCCGCCCGACGAAGCCGAACTGTGGCAGCAGGCAGTCGACCAATTCGGCCCGCAGTGGGTGAACTGGGACGGCACCGAAGAAACCTGGGGCCAATACCGCGACTGGTTCTACCAGGTCACCAACACGGTCAACCCAGACCTCTACGCCATCGCCTACCAGCACCTCGACCCGCTCAACGCGGACGACCCGGCAACCCGGATCGCCAAACTCAAAGAATTCGGCTTCGACGTCAGCGGCACCGAATCCGCCACGGGCCTGCTCGACGAGGAAAAGGTGGCCGAGCTCCACCAGGAAGTCAGCACGATCGTCGAGGAGGCATTGCCGGACGGGGCGGCCCAATACGTCACCCGGGAGCGGATCGACGCCCTGGTCAGCGAATTCCCCGAAGCAGCCAACCTCGACCCGGACCAGCTGCGGGCGGTCATCAAGGACGCATGGGAACTGGCGAACGCCTGAGAGACATCCCAGGAGCTGAAATGTCAAGCCGCAACGTTCTCGGCGTGATGCGACCAGGCGGTCGCCTCGTCGTAGAGGGTGCCGGTTG
>NZ_SNXZ01000008.1 GCF_004362825.1 Labedaea rhizosphaerae | reverse complement strand
CGACAGGCCTGGGGACACGAGTGCTCACCCACCAGCAGCTACCACACCAAGCCTGCCCCACGACAGGCCCGTAACTCTCATTAGGGGACACACCCTGCGCGAAGGTGGGACACGCCCGGTTAGAGGGCGGCCATCACGTCCGGGCGGCGCAGAACCTCGGCGCACCAGTGGAAGTGGCCCTCCTGCTCGGACGAGCCGAACAGGGTCATGGTCACCACGGCATAGGCGGCGAGGTAAACGGCGAGGGTCTCCCAGGGGTAGCCGAAGGTGCCGCGCACCAGCTCCTCCATCGCCACGCGGCTCGCGAGCCTGGCCGGCCCGTACATGTCGAAGATGGCCATGGCAACGGCCGCGTCGAAGGCGGGCGGACCCACCGTGGAGAAGAAACCGAAGTCCAACAGGGCCGTGACCCTGCCGCCGTCGTCGACCAAGATGTTGGCCGGGATCAGGTCGCCGTGGATCAGACCGTCGGGTCCCGCGTCCATTGCCGACAACCGGTCGGCCAGCGCCCGCGCCAGTTCACCGACGTCCGGCACGGCCGCCCTCATGTGCTCGCATGAGCGCTCGACGCGATCCAGCACCAGGCGGCCCAGGGCGGTGGTGAAATCACCCGCACCCCACAGCGGATCGGGCTCGTCGAGGACGGGCAGAACCTTCAGTTCGTCCCTGGGCGTCACCGCCGCGAGGGCGGCCAGGACATCGGTGATGCACCGCAGCCGTTCGGGCTCCAGTGGCGGCGACTGACCCGTGTGGTCGGGGAACAGCGGGACCCCGGACAGCTCCCGCTCGATGCTGAACACGGCGTCGCTGAGGTGACCGACGTCCAGGATCTCGGGCGTCCGGAACGGAAGGCCCGCACCGCCCACGGCGTCGAGAAACGTTGCCAGCCGGGCGATCTCGGCCTCGGTGCGCGAGTTCCAGACCTTCGCGACGGCGCCGTTTCCGAGCCGGAAGACGGCCCCTTCGACACCGGCGGCCAACGGCGCCGGACGGTAGCCGCGCCCGGCGAGTTCACCAGCCCAGCGGTGCACCCCGCCCGGATCCAGGCTCCGATGGCCGCCGCTGCCGTCCCCCGCCGAACTGGACACGCGGCCGACCATAGCCCAGACCAGCCTTCCATTTCCCGGAGCCGCGTACTCGATCATGCCCACCGGCCGGCCGAGCAGCGCCGATCAACATGAGACGGGCCGTGTCCCATGTGGAGCCCACCCGTCCTCGCCGGGAACGGGGGACACACCCGGTCGGAACAGGGGACACACCGGGTCGGAAGAGGGGACACACCTGGCCGGAATGTGGGACACGCGCGGTTGGTGGGGTGCGGGGCGGCGGTGACGGCGGGCTACGACGCACAATGGCGGCGTGGGTGTACTTCTGGGGATGTTGTGCGCAATTGCCTACGGTGCTTCCGACTTCGCGGCCGGCGTCGGCGGGCGACGCAGTGATCCGAGCGCGGTCACGGTGCTCGCGCAGCCGTGGAGCCTGGTAGCCGCGATCGGGACCGCGCTGGTGATGCAGCCCGCGGCGCCGACGGGCGCCGCGCTGTTGTGGGGAGCGATCAGCGGGATCGGCACCGCCGTCGGCACGTTGGCGCTCTACCGGGGACTGACGGTCGCCCGGATGTCGGTGGTGGCGCCGGTGTCGGCGGTCTTGGCGGCGGCCTTGCCCGCCTTGGTCGGGATCGTGACCGGGGACCGGCTCTCGTGGCTCGGCTGGGCGGGGATCGTGATCGTGCTCCCGGCCATCGCGCTGGTGTCGCGGAACGAGGACCCGGCCGACAAGGACAAGCCCTCCGGGCTCGTCGAGGCGGTCGTCGCGGGGGCCGGGTTCGCCTTGTTGTTCATCGGGCTGGACCGCGCCGGGACCGACGGCGGCAGCTGGCCGTTGGCCGCGGGTCAGGCGGTCGGCGTGGTGTTGCTGGGCGCGGCCGCCCTGTGGCTGCGCCCGCGACGCGACGCGTGGCGCGCGGCGGTGTGGCCCGCGGTCATCACCGGCGTGCTCGGCGGTGCGGCCAACCTGTTGTTCGTCGCGGCCACGGGCGCCGGTCAGCTCGCCGTGGTCGCGGTGATCACGTCGCTCTACCCCGCCATCACGATCGTGCTGGCGCGCGTCGTGCTCAGCGAGCGCTGGAGCCGGACCCAGGCCGCGGGACTCGTCGTCGCCGCGGCCGGGGTCGCGGCCATCACGCTGGGTTAGCCACAGTCGTGAACACGTGCTTGGTCACCGTGTGACCGCCCAACCGCGCCGACACGGTGAGGTCGACCGGACCGCTGTAGCCCGGCGGCGGGGTCACGGTCCACGCGACCGGCGCCGAGTCGCCCGCACGCAAGGTGCCGTCGACCGCCGACGTGGTGCTCACCGTCCAGCCGGACGGCGCGTCCGCGGACACCGTGAAGTCGGACGACGAAGCCAACGTGTTGAACAACGTGGAGTTCACCGTGAACGCGGCCGTCACGTGCGCCGGCATGCTCACGGTCAGCTCGGGAGTCGTCTTGAGCGCCTGGCTGATCGACGCGCTGCGCGGAGCCAGTCGCGGATAGGACTGCAGCAACCCGAGCAGGTACCAGCTCGCGTGTTCCTGGTTGGCCGGGTCGGTCATGGTGACGGTGCCGGTGTCGTCGAGGATCCAGCCCTCGGCGATCGGCTGCACGATGTCGGGGTCGAAGCGCTGCAGGAACGTGTCGATCTCGCCCACGCGCCCGGTGTCGCCGTTCTTCGCGGCGAAGCGCAGTTCCCACGAGAACGACTTCGTCAGCACCCAGCGGTTGTGGCCGGACCCGCCGTAGTCCTGCATCGACGACAGCATCGTGACGCCCGACCAGTTCTTGCTCTCGTGGGCGAAGTACGCCTGCACGGTGTTCGCCATGATCGTGTCGTCCATGCCGTACCAGCCCGCGGCCAGCGGCGACAGGTTCACGAACGAGTACCCCGGTGAGAACACCGTGGTCGAGCCGATCTCGTACTTCTCACCGTAGATCCGGTTGCCGTCCACCGTCGTGACGAGATTCGCGTTGATGCCGCGGGTGATCTTGGCGGCGAACTGGCGGTACCGGCTCGCGGTGGCGGGGTCGAGGTAGCCGTCGGCGATGGGAGCCAGCTCGTGCAACGCCTGCGCGGTGAAGACGTTGGTCAGCAGGTCGTAGGTGTTGTGGTACCCCTCGTCGTCCAGGATCGGGTTGCGGATGAGGTTCATCGAGGTGTTGAAGTAACCCGGCGTGGAGAGGTAGTAGTCGACGAACCCGCGGATCAGCGGCCACGTCTCGTACCGGAAACCCAGCGACGACTTCGGAAACACCCGCGCCCAGGCCAGGGCCACGCTGAACAGCTGGTCGGTCTCGTCGAACATGTCGTAGCCGGACAACCGGAAGTCGGTGGTGCGCTCCTGGTAGGACGCCTTGCCCGCCCCGGCGCCCCACCAGGTGACGGCCGGGGAGTCGATGCCGGCCAGCTTGATGCTGTAGGCGGTCGGCGCCTCGGCCGTGAGCGGCGGCCGGAATTCGACGGTCACCCAGCCGCCGGACCCGGTCGGCACGTCGGCGATCGGGATGGTCTGGGAGTCGACGGTCTGGGCGGCGGACCCGGTGCCGGCGATCAGCGTCGCGCGCACCTTGCCGGAGGTCGAGGCGCCGCGGCTGAGCCACACGTCGACGGCGCTCACCGTGCCCGGTACGGGCATCGCCTGGGTCGCGCCGCGGGGTAACACGCTCAGGTCGTACACCCGCTGGCTGACGTCCGCCTGACGCGAGGTGGTGAGCACGTTCTTGGTGTCGTAGATGCGGTGCGGCAGCTGCGCCTGACCGGAGGCGGCGCTGTACCGCAGCACGTAGCTCAGGATGGCCTCGGCGCGGGTGGTGTCGCCGGCCGCGGTCAGGGCCATCGCCTGCACCGACGCGTCGCGCGTGTACATCGCGCCGTAGGTCCCTGTCAGCGACGTCGGCGCGTACCCGAGGTGCGAGACCCGCGCGGCGATGCTCGCGTAGCTGCTGTCGAACAAACCCAGGATCTGGTTCGGGGGTAAGGCGGCCGCCGCCGACGCCGGTGTCACCACGATCCCCGTGCCCAGGATCGCCGCGATCGACGCGGCCCCGAGTAATACACGCATGCGAACAGTGTGCGGTCGAAGACGGAGAGTATCAAGGAAACATGACCTTCACCGACGCGCTCGACCGGACAGCCGCCGACCACGGACCCGGACTGCTGGGCTTGATCACCGAAGGCGGGCGGACGGTCTTCGAGGGCGCGACCGGCGTCGCCGACCTCGGGTCGCGGCGCCGCATGACCGCCGACGACCTGGTGCGGATCGGCAGCATCACCAAGACCTACGTGTCCGTGCTCGCGATGCAACTGGCCGCCGAAGGCGCCTTCGCCTTCGGCGACACGGTCGAGCACTGGCTACCCGGTCTGGTCGACGGCGGCGACCAGATCACCATGGAATTGTTGCTGCGCATGCGATCGGGCCTGCCCGACTACGGCGACGGCCCGTTCGGCGACGAGCGTGACCTGGAACCGCTGCGACGCTACTGGCGACCTGAGGAGCTGGTCGCCGCGGCGCTGGCCAAGGACGACCGCAAGCCGCCGGATTCCGTGTATCGCTACTGCAACACCGACTACATCCTGCTCGGCCTGATCATCGAGCGGGCGACCGGCGAGCGGGTGGACGTCCACCTCCACCAGCGGATCTGCGTCCCGCTCGGGCTGACCGCGACGATCTTCCCCATTGCCGACCCGCACCTGCGCGGCCCGCATGCGCGCGGTCACCTGCGGGTGCGCGGCGAATGGGTCGAGTGCACGACCCTGTCGATGTCGGAGGGGTGGACCGCGGGCGGGATGGCCGCGTCGGCGCGCGACGTGGCGCTGTTCTTCGACGCCTTGTTCGACGGCCGGCTGCTCGCCGCGGACGGCCTCGCGCACATGACCGACTGCTCGGAAGTCCTCGACGACGAGTGGTCGCGCGGTGTCGGGCTCGTCCGCTTTCGGGACGCGTACGGCCACACCGGCGGCATCCCCGGCTACACGACGATCGCCTGGCGCACGGCGACCGGACGGACCATCATCTTGTGCCAGAACGGGATCGACCTGAACAACATGCTCACGAGCGAGAACCCGTTCGTGCTGGAAGCGTTGCGGGGGTAGCCGTGGACCTGTCGGGCTGGTGTCGCGAGCACTTGGGCGCCGCGCCCGCCGAGGTGTTGTTCGAGCACCGGTCGATCTCCGCCGTCTTCGGGGTGCGGCTCGCCGACGGGCGGGAGGTCGTCGTCAAAGCGCGGGAGGACGAGCCGCGCGTCGCCGCTTGTGTACGGGCGCAGACCATCCTCGCCGAGCGCGGCTTCCCTTGCCCCAAGCCGATCACGCCCGTCATCGCCGGGGTGCACGCCGAAGAACTGCGCCCTGGCGGCGAGGTGCTGGTGGGCGACTCGCCGGACGTCGCCGTGCGGTACGCCGAGGTCTTCGGCTGGCTGATGCGTGAGCTGGCCGACGTCGACGAGAAGCCGCTGCCCAACCCGCGATGGGCGCGCTGGGACCACACCGATCCCGGGCTGTGGCCGGCAATCCCTCTGCTGGACGAACGCGACCAGAGCACCGTCCCGGCGTTCATCACCGAAGCGGCCGAGCGGGTGCGCGAGCGGCTGCGAGCCACGACCCTGCCCCGCGTGCTCGGCCACGCCGACTTCGAGGCGCAGAACCTGCGCTGGCACGGCAACACGATCTGGGCCGTGCACGACTGGGACAGCCTGGCCTGGCAACCCGAGGCGGCCCTCGCGGGCGCGGCGAGCGGAGCCTTCGCCAGCACCACGCCGCCGACGCTGGCCTCGATCGAGAGCTCTGCCGCCTTCCTGGCCGCCTACGGCCGGTTCACCGAGGAGGAACTGGAGGTCGCCTGGGCCGCGAGCCTCTGGCCCGCCCTGCACAACGCCCGCTGGGAGGCCCTGCACGGCGACCCGCCGCTGTGCGGCACCGCGGTGCGCGAGCAAGCCGCAGAACGTCTTCGGCGCGCAGGTGTCGATTGGCGGCCACCCAGTTCGTAGCGAGGGTGAGAGACCACCTACCCGAGGAGCTCACGTGACCGCGACCTACACCTTCGACGTCGTTTCCACCCTCGACGGCTTCGCCTCCTACGAGAACGCCGACTGGGGCGGCTTCTGGGGCAAGCAGGGCCCGGAGCTGCTGGAAAGCCGCCTCGCCTACTACAGCCAGGACCTGCGGATGGTCCTCGGCGCCAAGACTTTCCGGCAGTTCACCGCGATGCTGGGCCCGAACCCCACGGGGCTCGACCCGCTGAACGCCCGGATGGTGAGCCTGCCGACGACGGTCGTGTCCACGACGCTGCAAGGCCCGCTCGACTGGCCGAACGCGACCCTCGTGCCCGGCGACGCCGTCGAGGTCGTGGCCCGGCTCAAGGAGGAGTCCGACGTGCCGCTGATCTCGCACGGCAGCCTCTCCATGAACCGGGCGCTGATGGCCGCGGGGCTGGTCGACCGCGTCCGCGTGACGATCTTCCCGGTGATCTCCGGACAGTCCGGCGTGGAGCCGATTTTCGGGGGTGCGGCCGACTTCGACCTCGACCTGCTCGAGGCCAGGACGCTCGACGGCCGCACCCAGGAACTCACCTACCGGCCCACCGTGCGGGTGTGGCGCTAGGCCCGCATCAGGATGAAGTCGCCATGGCCGCCGTAGCCCAGCACAGGCTCGGCGTACTGGGTGCCGTCGAAGGTGATCAGCCACCAGGCGCCGTCGCGGCGGACGATCATCGGGTGCGGGATGTTGGTGCCGTACGGCGCATCCAGCGTGCCGAGCTTGCGCATCTTCAGGTCGTACACCGGGTATTGGCGCGCGTCGCCGTCGCTGGCCAGCACGTACCAGGTGCCGCCGACCTGCTGCAGGATCGTGCCTTCGGTCTGGTCGACCGAGATGTCCGCGCCGAGCAGTTGCAACCCGGACGAGTAGTCCGCACCGCGCGGGGCGGCGGCCAGGGCCGGGTGGAACACGAAGGCGGGCTGCTGCGCCGGGCTCTCCACGAACGCGATGTGCCAGCGGCCGTTGATCTTGGTCAACGCCGGGTCCCACGAGCTGACCGACGTCGGCAACGCCAACTGTTCGGTGGGCAGCACGTGCACGCCCGACAACACGTTGGCCGTGGTCGTGGTGTGCCGGACGTGCACGCCCTGGAAGTTGAAGTCGCCCCACGAGCTCATCAACAGGATGTAGCGATCACCGTCGACCACGATCTGGCCGGCGTGGTCGCCGAGCACGACGCCATCACGGGCGAAGAACAGGGTCGCGACCTGTTCGAGCCGGGCGGAGGCGAGGTCGAGGGTCCACACACCCCAGTGCGCCTGCTGGAAGAACCCGAGCCCGGCCTGGGTCATCGTCAGGTAGAGCTTGCCGTCCTTCACGTACGGCCGTCCGTCGGCGTACTGCACGACGTGCGGGTCCCGCACGCCCGCCTGCCCGAAGTAGCCGGCCTGCACCCGGCCCAGCAGCGCGGAACCGTTGCCACGACCGCCGTACGCGTAGCTCAAGGTGCCGAGGACGTCGGGCACCCGCAGGTCGATCAGCGCGCGCACGCCGTCCCGCTCGGTGATCAACGGCTGCCAGCCCGTCCCGGTGCCGGTGGTGTCGGCGAGCACCGTGACCGCGTTCTCGTTTACCACCGTGGCGAACCGGAACGGCGCCCTGAGCGACGCGGCCGCCGACTTCACCGTCGTGGTCGTGCCGCCGGTGGTCACCTCGATGCTGACCTGCCCGGTCGAGGCGTCGTAGACGCCGAGCACCGAGGACGACGCCCCGGCGAGCCCGGCCACCACGCCGGCGCCGGAGAGTTGTTGCACCTCAACGATGACCGTGCCGTAGGGCGCGCGGGGCCGGACGTTGGTGGTGATCACCGTGCCGGTCAGCGAACGGGCGTGCACGGCCGAGTCGTACTGCACGAAGTTCGGGGCGATCAGGTCGAAGGGGCGGAACTTGTCGGTGACCTCGAAGTGCAGGTCGAACGGTGTGGTCGCCGCGCTGGTTGCACTCGCCGCGCCGGCGCCGAGCAAGCCCGCCGCGCCGGTCAGGCCGAGGATCCCCATGCCGCGTAAGACCGCACGCCGGTTCGCCTGGTGGTCGTTCACTGCTGCCTCCTTGTGGGTGGTTTCAGGACGCGCCCATGACAAGACCCTCGATGGTGTGCTTCTGCGTGATCGGCCGCAAGGTCTGGACCACCGGGCACTGCAGGTGCCTGCGCAGTGAATCCGGCAGCGTCGCCCAGAACCCTTCGGTGACCGCCAAGTCGTGGCGTTCGCCGTTGACCCCGCCCGGTGCGTCGACGCCGAGCACCAGGACCGGCCGCGACTTCTGCGAGTGGTTGGTCGTGCCGCGGTGGATGGTCAGCGCGGAGCGGATGGAGATGTCGCCCATCTGCGGGAACTTCCGCACCGCCCGCTCTTCGTAGCGCGGGTAGGCCGACTTCGGCGGGAACATGCCGTGCTCGAACTCGGCGTCGTCGTCGAACTGCGTGCCGGGCGCGATCTCGAACGGTCCCATGTCCGGCTCGGTGTCCACTGTGGTCACATTGATGGCCAGCGAGTCGAGCTTGCGCTCGGTCTTCGTGATCGGCGGCATCGGGAAGTCGCGGTGCCACGGCTGGTCCACGGCGCCGGCCAGCGGCACGTCGAAGCCGACCTCGACGATCTGGTAGTCCGGCCCGAGCACCGCGGTGCAGACGCCGTTGATCCACGGGTGGGTGGCCAGTTCCACGAAGCCGCGCAGCTGCTCGGGGTGGATTTCCACGTAGTAGCGGTTCGGGCCGCGCCCGACGGCGCCGTCCGCGCGGGCGAGAGCCTCGCGGAACGCCACGTCGACGTCCTCGTCGAGCTGCTTCACCCACTCCCGCTCGAACGCGCCGGGCAGGCCGATGATCCCGTCGTCGTAGATCCGACGGGCAAGGTCGTTCGGATCCATCCGTCGAGTTTGCAACGTGGCATGCCACGTTGCAAGAGCTAGGATGAGCCGGTGAACGCCAGACTGCGCGACGTCGCCGAGCACGCCGGCGTCTCGGTGCGCACGGTGTCGAATGTCGTGAACGGGTTCCGCTACGTCGCCCCGGACACGCGCACCCGCGTGCAGGCGAGCATCGACGAGCTGGGCTACCGGCCGAACCTCGCGGCCCGCACCCTGCGCCACAGCCGAACCGGGCTGATCGCCCTGGTCGTGCCCGAGATCGACTCCCCGTACTTCGCGGAGTTGGCGGCGCGCACCGTGCGGATCGCCCAGCACCGCGGCCTGACCGTGCTGATCGACCAGACCGACGGCGACTTCGAGCGCGAACGGCTGCTGCTGCACGGAAAACGCGGGCAGCTGGTCGACGGCGTGCTGTTCAGCCCGTGGGCCGTGGCGCCGGCCGACCTGGCCGCCCGCACCGACACGGTGCCCCTGGTCCTGCTCGGCGAGCACGACGGCCCGGCCCCTGTCGACCACGTGGCCATCGACAACGTCGCCGCGGCCCGCGAGGCGACCCGGCACCTGCTGGCGACGGGACGACGGCGCATCGCCGTGATCGGCGTGCAGCCGCGCACGCTCAACGCCTCGGCCCGGCAACGGTTGGCGGGCTACCGGCAGGAGTTGGAAGCGTTCGGCTTGGCGCCTGTCGTTGACCGCGAGCGTCCCGTGCGCCGCCTGCACCGCTCAGATGGATACCAAGCAATGCTCGAATTGCTGGACTCGGAGACGCCGGACGCGGTCTTTTGCTTCACCGACCAGCTCGCTCTGGGCGCGATGCGCGCGCTGGCCGAACGCGGCCTCTCGGTGCCCGACGACGTGGCCATCGTCGGCTTCGACGACATCGAGGACGGCCGGTACAGCGTGCCCGCGTTGACCACCGTGTCGCCGGACAAGGATCAGATCGCGTCGCTGGCCCTGGATGCCCTTGCGGCCCAAGGAAAGCCGCCGCGGTCGATCATCGCGCCGCACGAGTTGATCGTCCGCGCCACCACCTGAGCTTTGTTGCCCGGAGCCGGCGCTGTCGCACCTTTCGTCGCAGCCCATCGAAACTCCCGGGAATGCAGTTATCCCCAGGAAGCTAGTTGTCCACAGATGATCCGCGTACCCTTTCGGCTAGGCCGTTTAGCCGATTGTTGTGGTATGATCAGAGGTATGGATCTGGGGGAGCTTAACTCGACTGTCGCGCAGTTGCGGCGTCTGGAGTTGAAGCTGCTCGACGACATTTCCCAGATTGAATGGAAAGAGTCCGGGTATCCCCAGTTGTGGCGGTTCCTGCAAGACGTCCTGCACGTCACCGCCCAGGAGGCCAAGCGCCTCGAACACCATGTCGAGTTGCTGTGCCCGAAGGTCGGGATCACCGGCCAACCGATCCCACCGCGGCTACCGGCCGCCCGTGCTGCGATGGCGGCCGGGGAGATCTCCGGCGCGCACGTGGACAAGATCGCCACCACGGTGGAGTCGGTCCCGGTCGAGCACGCCGAGCAAGTCGAGGCAGACATGACGGGGTTGGCGCGGAAGTTCAACCCGACCCAGCTCATCCGCCTGGGCGAGCGCATCGTCGCCGCCCTCAACCCCGACGGTCGCAAACCCATCGAACCCACCGTGGTCGATGCGCAGAACACGCTGGACCTCTACGAACACCGCGACGGGTCGCTGTCAGGCCAGTTCCGCCTCGGCGGCGAAGACGCGAGCGTGCTGCGCGCGCTGCTGTCCCCGCTGGCCAAGCCGCAGACCGGCGATGACCGGATCCTGAGCGAGCGGCAGGGCGACGCCCTGGCCGAGATCATCGGCTTCGCCGCCGACTCCGGCCACGCCCCCGCCGAGGGCGGCGAACGCCCCCACATCGCGGTCACGGTCTCCCTGGAGACCCTGCAAACCCGCATCGGCCAGGCCATCCTCGACGATGCCCGCACACTGACCCCGGAGCAGGCCCGCCGCGTGGCCTGCGAGGCGAAAATCATCCCGGTCGTCCTTGGCAGCCAATCCCAGCCACTGGATATCGGGGAAACCCGCCGCCTGGCCGATAAACGATTGCGCAGAGCCCTCGCCATCCGCGACGGGGGCTGCGCCGCCCCCGGTTGCGCGCGAACACCACACCAATGTCACGCCCACCACATCAAACATTGGGCAGACGGCGGACTAACCACATTGGATAATCTGGTGTTGGTGTGCCCATATCATCACCGGTTGATTCATCACACCGAGTGGACGGTGCATATGGATAACGGGCTGCCGGTATTCACCCCACCACCCTGGCTCCAAGGCGCCGCGTAAATTCCGGTAACTCAGCCACCGCCGGGACCACCCGGCAACCGCCGGCTGCCCTCGCAACGCAACCCCTCAACCGGGTCACCCACGCCACGCAACCACCGCCACCGGTGGCAAGGGTGTTCGCCGCCACCCGCCCCGGGACCAACCCAGCCATCGGCGGCGAACACCCGCGGCAGCAACACCCACACGAGAGCAACCGGGAACGACCACTCAACCAACATCAGTCACCCGGTCCCAGCCACCAACGACGGCAAGCAACTCCACCGCGAGAGCAACCACCTACAAAGACCCAGCCACCACCGGGACCACCGGCAAACCGCAGGCTGCCCTCGCAACGCAACCCCTCAACCCGGCCACCGTCGCACGCGACCACCGGCACCGGTGGCAAGGGTGTTCGCCGCCACCAACCCCGAGGCCAAACCAGCCACCGGCGGCGAACACCTGCGGCAGCAACACCCACTCGAGAGCAGCCACCCGCGACTAACCAGCCCGCGTCAGTCACCCAGTCCCAGCCACCAACGACGGCAAGCAACTCGACCGCGAGAGCACCCCTCCCGATGGCAAGCACGCCCAGGCCGAGCCCCGAATGGACCATGCAGGGGCGGCGCTCAGGCGTCGTCGACCCGGCTGCGCAGGCACATCGGCCGCACGCCCGACCACATGTCGGTGGCCCGGGTCAGGAAGCGCATCCGCCGGCCCGGCGGCCGGTGCCAGCCCTCGGGCAGGTCGCGCCCGGCAAGCCATGCGGCACAGTGCTGCTCGGTGTCGACCACCACGTCGTAGATCTGCTCATCAGCCATGGCAACCACCTCAGGCTCGATGGTCGGCCGCCGATCTATATTTCCGCTGGAATCCGGATGGCGGCGCCATGGCGCTCACGAGGTCAACGCACGTGCCACCACTCGCATGTGGTGTCGCCCGCGAACCTCGGCAGGAGGTAAAGCCGCGCCTCCACGCGATCGTCGATGAGCTCCATCGGATAGTCCAGACCTTTGCGCCGGAACTCATCTCGGATGCGCTGCTTCGTAGTGTCTGACTGAGCGTAGGCACTACCTATCGAACAGTGATCGAACGAGGTCTCCGGCTGGAACGTGAGGAACGTAGCGTCGGGCGAATACCGAGGACTGGTCGGCTCGTACAAGTGTGAGAACACCGACACGAACATCCGCACACCGCCGAACGAGAACTGCCAGCCGACCTGAGCAACCGGACCGCGGAAAGAGCGGTTCACTGTGGGATCAAGCTGGACGAGCGCGTGCAAGACTTCCCGCAATCGCGCCGCGAGTTCCCGCATGGTGCGTGGGCTCTCCAGTCCGAGGGATACGACGAATGTATCGAGACCCTCCAGCCGCGCTGCCTTGGCGAACCGGGTCAGGTACGGAAGGAACGCGGCCACGTTGTCGACCATCGACAGGTCAGATCGCCACGGCGGCGCACCCCAAAGTCGTGCTGTAGGTGCGAAGACGCACGGCGTGCTGCCGGAGATCACCTCGAACTCGGTCAACGACTGCGCGGTACTGGGATCGAAAGAATGCTCGAACCGGCCGCGATCGCGGCGCTCACTAGCAGTGAGCTTGTCATCGACAACCGACTCCAGGTCCACCTTGAGTGCGGCAGCGAGCTGGCTCAGTCTGACGTGGAAGTGCCGCAGGGCCTTGGTCAGCGGCAACCAGTCCTGGGTATTGCGCGGAGGTTTGCTGCCGTCGTAGTAGTTGACCACACGTGCGATCTGACCGGCGTGAACGAGCAACGACTGCATCTGATCGGCGACGGGTGCATTCTGGTCGTCGGTCTCCACCGTGGCGGCCCGAGCGACGGGAAGCGGGATGCAGAACTGGTTCGCCAGGCAAGCGGCAATAATCCACAGATCGGCCATTTCCTCGGACAGCGCCTCGTGCCGCTCGCTCTCAGCGAGCAAGACTTCAGCCAATTCGCCGAATTCTTCCAGGAGCCGTGCTACGGCGGAGATCGGCGGCCAATACCCACCGAGCTGCTCGATCGTAGCAGCCAGTCGTTGCTGCTGGTCAGACAGCCCTCGGTAGGTGTATGAGTCCACGTTGGCCATCCTAGACGACCGGATCAGCGTTGAGCATGGATTCGGTGAGCGGACGAGCATGGGCGTCGATCGCCCGATAGATTTCTCGAAAACACTTGAACAGATTACCCTCACGGTCGTCGAAAAATAGCGCACCGTGCCGGATCTGCCGATTACTGCTCTGATCGGTGGTGAGCAGGGGGATGACGATGTGCCGCCGATCAACCATGATGAAATGCGTCTTGAGCACATGCACCAGCGTGAGCCTGAGGTTGCAAGCCTTGTATGCCTCGCGGGTAAGCCCAGCAATCGTGGTCAGGTACTGGTGGAAGTAGGGGTCGAGGGCGAAAGGAACTGGTTTAGTCTCGAACTCCTGCGGGACTTGGACAATGCGGCGGTGGAACATCTCCCGGTCGCCGCGGTGGTCCTCGACCTGCTTGACTATGGCCTCGTAGAACTCGTGGCGGGCGGCGACTCGCTCCGGAGTGCCGGTCTGATAGTTCTCGAACGGCTCCCACATGTCCACGAACGTGATGCTGTGCTTGGCGCTGCGGATCAACTGGGTCGCCCGCACGTAGGATTGTCCCGTCTTGCCGTCCTCGACGTATTCGACGTCGAGGCCGCCGCGCGAGATGAGCCGCGCGATTTCACTGTGGATCTTGTCCATCCCCTTGTCGGAGGAACGCAACACTTGCACCGTGAGCCCGACAAGCAAGACTAGGATAAGCAGAACGCCTGCGAGACAGAACAGAACAGGATCGTGCCGTTCGAGATAATCGGTGATCAACACTGTGACGACAACGCCCAGGGTGAAAGTGGTGGCCGGCACGAGAACACCTCTGGACAGCACCTTGGTCACGACGCCACCCTTCCGCAGCTGGGGATGGTCGACACATCGCCGACCGCCACAGACGCGTTACGCAGGGCAAGCTTCCGCATGGCCTTGCAATACTCGTGTCTGCATGATTGCTGGTGACGACGAACCCGCCGCCACCAGCAATCGGAGGGTCACCAGAGCATGACGCCGGCGTGGCCGAGGTCGTTGTCCCAGAACGCGGTCAGCACGGCCGCGGTCGTGTGGTAGACGATCGTGTCCGACGCCGGGTCGAGGACCAGGTAGTCACCGCCGGAGTAGCCCGCGACGGTCAGGAAGTGGGCCACGTCGTGCCCCGACCACGGCAGGTCCTTCATGTTGCCCGCCAGCACAACCGGGTGGCCGTTGCGCACGTGGGCCAGGACCGTGTCGATGTCCCAGTTCACGATGTCGGAGTCGACGCCGTTGGCCGCCAGCGCGGTCTGCACGTCGCCTTCGCCGGTGCCGAACTGGTTCGGGTCGTTCCACGACGGGTCGTAACCCATGTCGGAGCGGGCGGCGTTGATCGCGGCGACCTGGCTGGTGCCCCAGCCGTGCGGGGTGACGCCGTCGGCCAGCAACGCTGTGACCACGCTGGTCGGCCCGCAGTCCTCGCCCTGGTTGGGCTGGCCCTGGAACTGCGACACGGGCACGAGCTGGCCTTGACTGCCACCACCACCGCAGTCCGGCACGCCCGGAATGCGGTCGTCGTAGCCGGTCGCCATGTAGGCGTCGGCCAGGTAGCCGTTCAGGTTGGGGACGTAATCCCAGAGGTTGCTGGTGAAGTTGTGCTCGTTGGTGACCGTGTCGCCGCGGGACTGGCAGGAGATGGTGACCCGCTGCCCGTCCCAGACCAGGCCGAGGCTGCCCGAGCTGGTGTGCGGACCGGTGCGGATGGTGAGGCCGACGCCGCCGGTGTCGCCGACGGTCGCCGTCGCGGTGCTTGCCGCCGCCGTGCCGACGCCACCGACCAGGAGACCGGTGGCGAGGACAGGAACGACCAACAACGCGCGGAGCGGTAATCGAAGTTTCATGCGCAGCATCTTGGGCCGGATCGAGCCGAAGAGACCCGGATTGGTCTAGATACTGTGGGAAAGCAACCGACTTCTTTCCGTAAGTGAAACCTCTTGACAATCAGGGCGTGCGGCCCATGAGCCGCAGGATCCGTTCCTGCCGAGGCCCCTCGACGGTCGTGGCGGGGCCGAAGAACTTGTGCGTGGAGTCGGGCGCCGTCGGGACCTCGCTGAGCCCCGCGTAGATCGCGTCGAGGTGGTCGTCGATCCACTGGAGTTGTTCCGGGTCAAGGGTTTCGTCGGCGCCGATGGCGCGGGCGAGGTCCCAGGTGTGGATCACGCTGTCGGTGGTGCGGACCGCGAGCGCTTGCGCCGCGGGGATGCGGCCGAGCGGGTAGTCGAGGATCCGGTCGAGCACCCCGGGCCGACCGTAAGCGGCAGCGCACGCGGAGACGGAGGCAGTGAACGCGCCGAGCGGGTCGTCGCCGAGGGCGTCCACGCCGCGGCGGCCCATGAACTCGGCGCCGTCGGCGCCCTCCAGCAGCGGGATGTAGTTGCGGTTGCCTTGCGCCATGTGGTTGACCAGCAAGCGGACGTTCCACTCGGTGCACGGCGTGGGGTCGTCCCACTGGTCGGGGCGGACTTGCCGGAGCAGCTGCTCGAAGGACGCGCCGGCCCGGGTGTAGCGGTCGACGATGCCGTCGAAGGCCGGGTCAGTGTGTGTCACGGACAAAGGACCGCCAGGCCTCAGATGGGAAGACGAGCTGAGGCCCGGCGGAGTTCTTGGAGTCGCGCACGGCGGTCTGGAGCTCGCTCAGCGCAACCTCAACACAGTCGCTGCTAGCCCCACCGCTATAGCTACTCTTCCTCCATTCGGTGGAGTGCATGAGTGCTCCCTCGGTCGTACTCGTCCGCCAGGGCGGCGACGAACGACCGAGATTCTTCCACGCTCTTCGCGATCTTGGCGAGGTGAGCCACTAGGTCGCGGTATGGCGCGACGTAATCGCTCTCCTCCAGCCAGAAGGACGTTGCAATGAAGTTGTTCAGGTAAACGAGCGGCTCGTGTTCCTCGAACTCAAAGAGCTTGAAGGCTCCGCACAAGGCGGGGTCCGCGCCGACCGAGGCGGGAACCACGCGAATCTCGACATTGGGCGTGGAGCTGTGGAATGCCAGCGCGAGCATCTGCTCGTGCATGATGTCCGGTCCGCCAACCATCGCCCGAAGCGCGTTTTCATGGATGTAGAAGACGAAGTGGCCGCCTTGGCGGCCAAGCACCTCCTGGCGCTCAAGCCTGATCTGCACGCCTGCTTCGATGTCGGCCTTCGTCCGAGTGGCTTCGCTGCTGATCAGCTTGTGCGCGTAGCGGTCGATCTGCAGCAAGCCCGGCACAAGCTGAGACTCGTAGCAACTCGACAAAGTCGAGGTCGACTCGTGGTAGATCAGCGAACTCAGCGCATCGGGCAGCTGAGCGCCGTGGTCGCTCAACCAGAAGCCACTGTTGCCCTTCGCCTGGCGGCACAAGGTGATCAGCGGCACCGCTTGTTCATAAGGGACTCGAAGAACGCCCAGGTACCAAGTCACATCCGAGATGTCGATGTGAATCTGCCCGGTCTCGACCCGAGACACCTTGGTCGGGTCCCACCCCGTCCTGGACGCGACCTGGCGCCCGGTGAACCCCGCTGCTACCCGCAGCCTCCGCATTTCCGCGCCCAGTTCCCGGTAACCGGCCGACGCGCTCTTCCGACCCATGCCTCCCAAGCTAGAGCGACCTGCAGGGCTCTGCATAGTTCTGCAGGCCGATACCACCCCAAAGGATCACAGGTTGGCACCGGCGCAACTCCCTACCCAGCGCCTACTCGGCGGCCACCGGCACGACCACGGTCCCGCTCGCGCGCGTCACCAAAATGGGCTCCGGCAACACATCCGCCGACGACGCGCCCCGGCTCGGCGCCGCGCGGCACACCACGTGGGCCTCGAACTCGATCCCGCGCGAGCGATTGCCGATGCGCACGAGCTTCGCCGTCGCCTCCATGACGTCGCCGGCCTGCACGGGCGCGAGGAACTCCACCGACGAGTACCCGGCGAACAGGCCCTCGTCGCCGTCGGTCCGGATGCACAGCTCCGTCGCCACGTCGCCGAACATTCCCAGGCTGTATGCCCCATCGACGAGGTTCCCGCCGTAATGCGCGTGGCTGTACGGCACATAGCGCCGGTGCGTCACCGTGAAACCTTCGACCAAAGCGCTTGTCACGCCGCCACCATCGCCTTCTTCTCCTTGATCGCGTGCACCAGGTAACTCGCCACCTCACCGGGCGTCGTCCCGCGGCTGAACACCCGGTCCACCCCCAACTCCCCCGCCATCAGCGGGTCGAACCGAGGGCCGCCCGCGATCAGCAACGGCTTCGCGTCGCCCATCGCCTCGCGGAAGGCGGCCGACATCTCCTGCGTGTTGAGGATGTGCGCGTCGCGCTGGGTCACCACCTGCGAGACCAGCACGGCGTCCGCCTTCTCCGAGCGCGCGCGCTTGACCAGCTCGGGCACCGAGACCTGGGCGCCGAGGTTCACCACGCGCAACTCCCGGTAGTACTCCAGGCCCTTCTCGCCCGCGAAGCCCTTGATGTTCAGGATCGCGTCGATGCCGACCGTGTGCGCGTCGGTCCCGATGCAGCCGCCGACGACGACCAGCTTGCGGCGCAACAACTTCTTGACCGTCGAGTTCACCTCGGTGGGCGGCAGCAGCGGGTACTCGCGCTCGACGACCTTGACCTTTTCCAGGTCCACCACGTGGTTGACCGAGCCGTAGACCACGAAGAACGTGAAGTCCGGGCCCATGGGCTTGGAGTGCACGACCATCGCCGGGTCGATGCCCATCTTGTTGGCCAGCTGCTGGGCCGCGCCGTCCGCGCGCGGACCGTGCGGGATGGGCAAGGTGAACGACACCTGCACCATGCCGTCGCCCGTGGTGTCGCCGTAAGGCCGGACAACCCTCTTCTCAGTCACTTGGTCGCCCCTTCGTCCAGCAGGTCGCTCGCGGGATTGGCGTAGCCCTCGGCCTTCTCGACCACGCCGTCGGTGCCCTTGCCCTTGTCGGCGGGGCGCTTCATCAGGCCGAACGTGCCGTCGGCGATGGCGTTCAACAACCCGTCGTCGACGATGCGCTCCAGGAGGTCGACGGCTTCGCCCAGCACCTGGTGCGCGCGCTTGACGATGAACCCGTCGGGTGCGGGCCGGAAGTCCTCGCGCAGCCCGCCGGCCGCGTTCAGCACGTAGCGCACGTTCTCCACGGCGAGGTCGCGGTCGGACAGGAACGGCGTGACCACGGCCTCGGTCATCATGCCCACCAACAGGATCGACTGTCCAGTGAGGACACCCGCGAGGTTGAAGAAGCCGTCGAGCAGGTAGCCGTTGAAGACGTCGCCGGTCATGTGCTTGGTCGGCGGCATCCACTTGAGCGGCGCGTCGGGGAAGAGTTCGCGCGCCAGCAAGGCGTGGGCCAGCTCCATCCGGAACGACTCGGGCACCTTGGGGTTGATCTCGAAGGCGTGGCCGAGGCCGAGCAGCTCGTCGGGCAGCCCCGCCTCGTGGGCGAAGTGCTCGTTCAGCAACTGCGACACCGTGACGGTGTGGGCCGCGTCGACCGCGTCGGCCGTGGTGAGGTAGTTGTCCTCACCGGTGTTGATGATGATGCCGGCGCGGGCGTGGACCTGGCGCGAGAAGCGTTGGTCCACAAAGGTCCGGATCGGGTTGATGTCGCGGAAGAGGATGCCGTACATGGAGTCGTTCAGCATCATGTCCAGGCGTTCGAGCCCGCCCAGCACCGCGATCTCCGGCATGCAGAGCCCGGAAGCGTAGTTGGTGACCCGGATGTAGCGACCGACCTCTTTGGACACCTCGTCCATGGCGGCGCGCATGATGCGGAAGTTCTCTTGCGTGGCATAGGTTCCGGCGAACCCGTGGTGGGTGGCGCCCTCCGGCACGTAGTCCAGGAGGGACTGACCGGTGGAGCGGATCACGGCGATGATGTCGGCGCCGGCGCGGGCGGCGTTGGCGGCCTGGACGACGTCCTCGTCGATGTCGCCGGTGGCCACGATGAGGTAGATCCACGGGCGTTGCGGCGGGTCGCCGATCTTGGCGACCATCTTGTCGCGGGTCGCCCGGTTGCGGTCGACGGCCCGCATGCCGCGGGCGATGGCCGTGCGGGCGGCCTTCTCGGCGCGGGCGAAGTCCTTGGCGCCGGGCACCGTGAACTGGATCTGGCCGGCGGCCGTGGCCTCGGCGAGTTCGGTGAGCGTGCCGAGGTTGTGCTCGCGCAAGGCGTGGAAGACCGGGACGGCGGCGCCGTGTTCCAGGCCGCAGTGCTCGCGCACGGTGTCGACGACCCGGTTCACCCAGGGCACATCCCCCGCGCGATGGGTCGTGTCGGCCCCCGTGATGCCGGCGAGCCGCAACGTCGCCCGCTCGACGGCGACCGTCGTGTGCGCGCGGGCGATCGAGACGACCGGCTCGGCCGCCTTGGCCGCGAGCTTGCGTGCCGTGCGGACGACCTTCGGATCGAGGTCAAGCAGCGCCATCAGAGCCTTCCGTTCGTCGTCTCATCGCGTGTCCCCTCTTCCCACCCGGTGTGTCCCCTCTTCCAGCCGGGTGTGTCCCCTCTTCCAGCCGGGTGTGTCCCACGGTCGCGCACCCCGTGTCCCACACTCGCGCACTGCGTGTTCCGCATCGAGCGCACCAGCGTGTGGGACACCCAGCCGGAACGTGGGACACACCCGACGCGACTGTGGGACACACCCGGTCGGAACGGGGGACACACCCGGCTTGAGTGTGGGACACGCCCGGTCATTCGAGGGCTCGCTGGTGGAGAGTGTGGCCATTGTGGACGGTGCGCAGGCACGTTGGCAGCTCCGCACCCGGGTCCAGGCGGGGTAGGCCGTCGACCAGGTCGCCCGTCTCCCACACCGCATAGGTTGCCGGTGCGCCAACAGCAAGAGTCCCGCCGGTCATGCCCGCGGCATGCCAGCCGCCTTGGGTGTGGGCGGCGAAAGCCGCAGCCGGACTCACGCCCTGCCCAGGAGTCTTGTGGTGCACGGCCGCCTGCACGGCGCGCCACGGGTCATGCGCCGTCACCGGCGTGTCCGAGCCGAACGCCAGCACCATGCCCGCCGCCTCCAACGTCGCGAAGGGGTTCAGCGAACTCCCCCGGTCCGGCCCGAGGCGCTGCGCGTACATCCCCTCGCGGCCACCCCACTCCGCGTCGAACAACGGCTGCACCGACGCGACCACGCCCCACTCCGCGAGCTGCGCCGCTTGCTCGGCCGTCACCATCTCCAGGTGTTCGAGCCGGTGCCGGGCCGCGGCCAGCGCGTTGGCGCCCACCGCCCGCTCGGCCAGGGCGAACCCGGCCACCACCTCGGCCACCCCGGCATCGCCGATCACGTGGAAGCCCGCCTGCACCCCGGCCTGCGTGCACGTGGTGACGTGCCCCGCGATGGCCGCGCGATCCAGGTACAACGCACCGCAGCTGTCCGGCTGGTCGGCGTAGGGCAACCCCACCGCGGCCGTGCGCGAGCCGAGCGCGCCGTCGACGAACAGGTCGCCGCCGAGCCCGTGCGCCGGACCGAGCCGCCCGCCGAGTTCGCCCCAGTAACCGACGACCTGCGGCAGGTCGTCGGCCTCGGCCAACGCCAGCAACGCACCCAGGTCTTCCCGGCCCGAGATGTCCGGGCCCGCGCACTCGTGCACACACGCGACCCCGTGCGCGGCCGCGTCCCGCAGGAACGCCAGTTGCGCCTCGGCCCGTTGCGAAGCGCTGATCATCTCCTGCGCGGCCCCGCGCACGGCGTGGTGCGCGGCGCGGCTGAGCGGCTGGGTCGCCGACCAGCCCTCCCGCCGCCGCGCCTGCGGCGCCCGCTCGACGAGTGCCGTCGTCACCAACGCCGAGTGAACGTCCACTCTGGACAGGTAAACCGGCGTGCCCGGGGCGACCGCGTCCAGCTCGTCACGCGTCGGCGGGCGGCGCTCCGGCCACCGGCTCTCATCCCACCCGTGCCCCCACACCGGCATATCCGGGTGCGCCTTGACCCAGTCCATCAGCGCGGTCAGGCAGTCGGTCACCGACGCGCACCCGCTCAGGTCCAGCCCGGCCAGCTGCACCCCGGCCGACGTCGCGTGCACGTGCGCGTCGACGAACGCGGGGGCGACGAACGCGCCACCGAGGTCGACGTGCGACGCGTCCGGGAAGGCCGCACGGCCGGACGCGTCGTCGCCGAGCCAGGCGATGACGCCGTCGCGGGTCGCCATCGCCGTGGCGTCCGAGCCGTGGATGCGGGCCGCGGTGAGAAGAGTCGTCACGTCAGGAGTCTGCCGCCGCTGGTTCCCTGGCTTCGAACAGGGCTCGCACACCGGCTTCGGTGCGCACGAGGTCGAGCGCGTAGTCGGCGTGCCCCGGCACGAAACCGTTGCCCACCAGCATCTCCACGTCGGCGGCCAGGCCCTCGGCGCCGAGCGCGGCCGCCGCGAACGACGTGGCCATGGAGAAGAAGATGACGGTGCCGCCGTCGGCCGTGGCCAGCACCGCGCCGTGCTCGCAGCCCGGCACGTCCACGCATACCACGGTCACGTCGGCCTGCTTGCCCACCGCGTTGGCCACCTCGACCGGGTTGCGGGCGTCGGCGATGACGATCTCGTCGGCCAGCCCCGCTTCCCGCACGGCGTCGGCCTCACGCTGGAACGGCACCAAGGCCACCAGCTCCCCCGCGCCGGCGCGCCGGGCCGCGGCCAGCGACAGCGAACCGGACTTCCCGCCACCGCCCAGCACGCACACCCGCGGGGCACGACCGAGTTCGGCGTGCTTGCGCCGGACGACCCGCGCGGTGAGCGCGGGCGCGCCGCACACGTCGAGCACCGACAGCGCGAGGCCGTCGGGCAGGTCGCCCGGCAGCTTCGCGGCGATCGAGCGGCCGAAGAGCACCGCGGTGCCCGCGCACGGCACCTGCTCGCTCGTGCCGTCCCAGTTCGCCAGCCCGTCGGTGATCCGCAACGGCGTGAGGGTCAGCGACACCAGCGTGGCGATCCGGTCGCCCACCGCCAGCCCGAGCGGCGAGTCCGGGCCGACCGCCCGCACCGTGCCGAGCAGCATGCCGCCGGAGCCGGTCACCGGGTTCTGCATCTTGCCGCGCTCGGCGACGATGCCCAGCACGGCCGCACGGACCGCGGCGCCGTCGCCGTGTTCCTCCCTGAGCTGGCGGAACGAGGCCGCGTCGAGGTTCAAGCGCTCCACGTCGACGACCACTTCGTCGGCGCCCGGCGTCGGGTCGGGGTCGAGGCGCCACGCCTGCTGCGGCAACACGCCCTCGGGCTCGCGGACGCGGTGCAGGCCATAAGGGGAGGTCATCGGCAGCTCCTCGGACTCGACGATCGGACCCCTCGGATACCGACTGTCAGCGGGTTGATAGCGGTCAAATGGGCGGATACGTTGCCAAGACCGGGTCCCACCGCCCTGGAACTGGGAGTGATCGCATGCGACCCGACCGACTGGTCGGCAGAACGCTGGCCGTGCTCGCCTTGACCGCGACCGTGTTGCTCGGCGGCGCGGGTGCCGCGTTCGCCGTGGACTACGGGCAGACCGGCGACGGCAGCGGCGGTGCCGGCGGCCTCGCGTGGACCGGCGCCGCGGCCATCCTGCCACTGTCCGTGATCGGCAGCGCGCTGGTCGTGCTCGGCGTCTGCCTGGTCATCGTCATGCGCAGGCGGGCCGGCGAACGGGACTGACACCGCACCAACCTCCCACAGGCGGACGCGATCGTCGCGTCCGCCTGTGGTGTTACAGGGGGTGTCGAGGTTAAGCAAGTTCATGCTCTAGCGTTCCTCATGGCCGGAAGATTTACGCTACGGTGACGCACAGGGACAATATCTTTGCGTCGTCGGGACGGGCAAGGAGCCAGCATGACCACCGTGGAAGACCGGTCGACCATCGACACGGCCATGACACCTGAGTCCAGCAACCAGCCCTACTTGTATGCACGCAAGGAGCTGGTCGAGCCGGACTGGCGCCGGTTCCCCGGCTGGCGGGAGATCACCGACGCGCAGTGGCGTGACGCACAGTGGCAGCGGGTGCACTGCGTGAAGAACGTCAAGCAGCTGCGCGCGGTCGTCGGCGACTTGCTCGACGAGTCGTTCTACGACGACCTGGTCGCCGACCAGGAGCAGCTGGCGACGATGTCGATGCTGCTGCCCCCGCAGATGCTGAACACCATGGCCGCGGGTGCCGACCTGACCACGGAGTCCTTCACCAAGGCCTTCTACGCGGACCCGGTCCGCCGGTACATGCTGCCGGTCCGCAGCGACCGCCAGGTGGAGTGGCCGTCGCACCCGCACTCGTCGCGGGACTCGCTGCACGAAGCGGAGATGTGGGTCGTCGAGGGGTTGACCCACCGGTATCCGACCAAGGTGCTGGCCGAGTTGTTGTCGACGTGCCCGCAGTACTGCGGTCACTGCACCCGGATGGACCTGGTCGGGAACTCGACGTCGCAGGTCGACAAGCACAAGCTGACGCTCAAGCCGGTCGACCGGCAGGAGCAGATGATCGACTACCTGAAGAAGACCCCCGGCGTGCGCGACGTCGTGGTGTCCGGCGGCGATGTGGCGAACGTCCCGTGGCACCAGCTCGAGGCGTTCCTGATGAAGCTGATGGACATCTCGTCCGTGCGCGACATCCGCCTCGCCACCAAGGCGCTGGCCGGGATGCCGCAGCACTGGTTGCAGCCCAAGGTCGTCGAGGGGCTGGAGCGGGTCGCGCGCACCGCGCACCGGCGCGGGGTGAACCTCGCCATCCACACCCACGTGAACCACGCGCAGTCGGTGACGCCGCTGGTCGCCGAGGCCGCGCGGACCGCGCTCGAGGTCGGCGTGCGCGACGTGCGCAACCAGGGTGTGCTGATGAAGGGCGTCAACGCGACGCCGTCGGACCTGCTCGACCTGTGCTTCGCCTTGCAGGGCGAGGCAAACATCCTCCCGTATTACTTCTACATGTGCGACATGATCCCCAATGCCGAGCACTGGCGGGTCGCCGTGTGGGAGGCGCAGCAACTGCAGCACGCGATCATGGGATATCTGCCCGGCTACGCGACGCCGCGCATTGTCTGCGATGTTCCTTATGTCGGGAAGCGCTGGGTCCATCAGGTCGCCGAATATGACCGGGAACTCGGCATCTCCTACTGGACCAAGAACTACCGCACCGGGATCGAGCTCAAGGACCCGGAGGCGCTGGAGCGCCGCTACCCGTACTACGACCCGATTTCCACGCTCCCCGACGCCGGCAAGAAGTGGTGGAGCGAGCACCAGGACGACTGATCGCGCGGAGATTGCGAAACCGTTGCGAGTGACGCAGTCGTCCGATGATCGACTGCGTGGCCGTTAGCCTCCGGCGGCATGCAGTTGCCGTGGAAACGCGCCCCGCGGGCCGCGCTGTCCGGTCCGCTCACGGTGCTCGTGACGATGGTCGCGGCCGTGGTGTTGAGCTTCGTCGCGGCAGCGGCCGTTCTGCACACCGAATCGGCCGCTGGCGCGGCGGTCGCCTACCAGGAATCGCGGCTGTGCCAGCAAAGCCTCGCGACCGGCTACGAGATGCGCGGCGCCGAGTTCACGAGCGTGAAGTCGATGCTGGACACCGCCCACGACGAAGGTGCGAAGAACGGCTTCACCGACACGATCCGCGCGGTCTACGCGCCGCTGGGCCGTGTCGACTACCACGGGATCGCGCCGTACGCCCGGTTCGGCTACCGCGACGGTGCCTTCGACAACCTCAAGGTGCTGCAGGGCGGCGGGCGGGACGGCCTGTGGGTGCCCGCCAGCTTCGCGCAGACGGCGCACGTCAAGCTCGGTGATCGCGGTCTCGGCGGCCAACTGCCGCCCGTCACCGCGATCTACCAGGACATCAGCGACTCGGCCACGCCCGAGTTCTGGTGCACCGAACGGCCGGTGGTGATCGTCCCCCCGCTCAGCGGCGACGGCACGGGCCCGGTCATCTTCACACCGTCGATCGACACCTTGCACCACCTCGTCAGCGAGGACACCCTGCTGACCGCAACCGCCCGCTACCCGGTGCGGCCGGCCCCGGGCACGCTCGCGCAGGCGCGGGACCTGCTGACGCGGAGCAAGCACGCGTCCAGGATCGTCGTCGCCCAGTTCGGCAACGCGAGCTTCACCGCGACCGATGCGTTCGACCGTCCCGTCGTGGTCGCCGAGCAGGCCCAGCAGAAGGTGCGGGACTCGACGCTCCCGCTGATCGCGATCAGCCTCCTGGTCGGCCTCGTCGGCCTCGCCGCCGTCGCCGTCCAGTGGTGCCAGCGCAGGCACACCGAACTGCGCCTGCTGTGGACGCGTGGCGCCGGGTTGCCGGCGCTCGGCGGCCGGGCCGCGCTGGAGCTTGCCGCGCCGCTGGTGCTCGGCGGCGCCCTCGGGTTGCTGCTCGCGGACCTGCTGCGCGGCTGGTACGCGCCCGCGGGCGCACTTCCCGATGGCAGTCACCGGTGGGCGGCGCTGCTCGTGGCCGGGATCGTGATCGCCGGGCTGCTCGTCATCACCCTCACCGTGGCGCTGCGCTGCCGGGGCGTGTTCGACGCCACGCGGCGTGGTGCGGCCCGCCGGCTCGCCCGGTTGCCGCGGTACGTGCCGTGGGAGCTGATCACCGCGGCGCTCGCGTTCCTGTCGTGGCGGCGGATGGTGCCGCGGCCGACGTCGCCGCCGCAGGGTCACGTGCTCATCGAGGCCGACCCGGCCGGGCTGGCGTTCCCGTTGCTGGTGGTGCTGACCGCGGCCCTCGTCGCGGCCCGGCTCGCGCGGCTCGGGCTGGCGCTCGCGCACCGCGCCCGGTGGCGGTGGACGGCCGGTCACCTGGCCCTGCGCAGGCTCGCCGCCGCGCGCGGCGCCGCGGTGGGCGTCCTGGTCGTCGGCATCCTCGCGGTCGGCACGCTGACCGTCGGGTCCGGCATCGCGGGCGCGCAACAGGACGGCCTGAACAGCAAGGCGGGCATGTTGGTCGGCGCGAACTCGACGGTGCGGGTCTCGGCGGACACGGGCGTCGATCCGGCGAGGCTGCCCGCGAACACCACCATCGTCGGGATCTCCGACGAGCCCGGGCGGACCCTGCTCGTGATCGATCCGGCGACGTTCACCCAGCAGGCAGCGCTCGACGTCCAGGCCGCGGACCAGCTGAGGGGGACGCTGAAAGCGTTGCAGGAAGGGGATTCCCGGCGCGCGTTGCGGGTGAACCGGTCCTTGGCGGGACCGCAGGTGCCGATCACCTTCCAGGACAACGTCGCCACGGTCGCCTACACCGCGTCGTTCCCGTACATCGGCACCCGGCCCGGCTATGTCGTGCCGCGCACCGCGGTGAAGGACCTGCGCGAGATCGGGCGCTGGGAGGTGTGGTCCTCGCGGCCCGCGGCGCAGTTGAGCCAGGAACTCGACGCGGCGGGCATCGCGCACTACTCGGCGCGCACGGCGGACACGGCCCTGGACGGGTTGCCGTTCCTGACCGTGACGTGGACGTTCACCTTCGTCGCGGCTCTCGGTCTCGTGTTGGCCGTCGTGGCGGCGGTGGCGCTGGTGCTGGCGGTGGAGGTGCGACGGCGGCAGAACGCGCTGTCGGGGGCGCTGGCCGTGCGGATGGGCTTGTCCCGGCGGACGTTGGTGGCGAGCCACGGGCTGGAACTGGGGGTGCTGGCGGTGCTGGCCACCACCACCGGGCTGGCGACCGGGCTGATCACCACCGGGGTGTCGTTGCCGTTGTTCGACCCGGCGCCGTGGCTGCGGCCGATCACGTCGATCCCGCACATGCTGCCGACGGTGCTGACGATCTACGCGGTGACCGCGTGCGTGGTCGGATTGGTGTGCTGGACGGCGGTGCGCTCGGTGCGCGGCGCCCGCATCGGTGAGCTGATCCGCGTCACCACATAACGTGATCGCGTGATCAGCGCGCGTGAGATTTTCCCGGAAATGGCGATCGTTAGTTTCGGAACGGTTTCTATATAGCCAAAGTCATCCGATGACCGGTCGAGGCGCCGCTAGGGTCCGCAGCCATGCAGTTGCCTTGGAGACGCGCGCCACGAGCGGCGTTGTCGAGCCCGCTCACGGTGCTCGTCACCGTCGTCGCCTCGCTGTTGCTGAGCTTCGTGGCCGGTGCGGCCGTGCTGCACGCGTCGTCGGCCGGCAGCGCGGCGATCTCCTACCAGGTGGGCCGCAACTGCGAACAGAACATGGCGCCCACGTTCCGCCTGCAGCGGATGACCTACCCCGAGACCTCCCGTCTGCTGGACACCGCACGCACCGAAGGCCGCAACTTCGGCTTCGACCACCAGGTCGCCTCGGTCTACACCGGGGTCGGCTACGTCGACTTCAACGGCATCCACCCTTATGGCCGCATCGGGTACCGCGACGGCGCCTATGACCACCTGACGGTGCTGCAGGGCGGTGACCGCAACGGGACCTGGGTGCCCGAGAGCTTCGCCAAGTCCGCGCACGTCAAGCTGGGCGATCGCGGCATGTACGGCACGCTCCCCCCGGTCACCGCCATCTACCAGGACATCACCGACACCTCCTCCGGCTTCTGGTGCACCGAGAAGGAGGAGGTCACGGTCAACGCGCTCGCCGGTGAGGGGCGCAGCGCGGCCGTGATCTTCGTGCCCAGGCTGAGCGACCTCGCGAAGATCGACGTGCCGGTGGCCACCGTAGGCACGGCGCCGCCGAAGGTGCCACTGACCGACGACACCCCGGCGTTCCTCACCGTGGTCCACTACCAGCTCTCCCCTGTGCCGGACACCGTCGCCGCCGCCGGCGACGCGACCGGCCGCGGTCAGCAGCTGATCGACCGGATGAAGACGGTGTACGTCCCGACGAACACGACCTACTACGACAGCAGGACCCTGAACTACGGCAACTACTTCGCCAAGTCCGTCGAGGTGGCCAAGGAGTCGCAGACCAAGGTGCGGGCCTCGACGTTGCCGCTGACCATCATCAGCCTCATCGTCGGCCTGATCGGGCTCGCCGCCGTCGCCGTGCAGTGGTGCCAGCGCCGTCAGGCCGAGTTGCGGCTGCTGTGGTCGCGCGGCTCAGGGCCGGTCGCGCTCGGCGGCCGCTCGGTGCTCGAACTCGCCGTGCCGCTGATGCTGGGCAGCGCACTCGGCACGGGAGCGGCATTGTTGCTGCGATCCTGGTACGCCCCACCGGGTGCGCTGCCCGACGGCACCATCCCGCTGACCATCGCGCTGGTCCTGGCCATCACCGTGGCCGGGCTGGTCGTGCTCGGGCTGACCACCGCGTTGCGCACCCGGCAGTTGTTCCAGGGCAAGGGTTCGACGACCCGGCTCGGCAAGGTGCTGCGGTTCGTGCCGTGGGAGCTGATCACCGCGGTGCTCGCGTTCCTGGCGTGGCTGCGGCTGGACAGCCGGCCGCAGACGCCGCGGCCCGGCAGCGCGCTGATCGAAACCGACGCGACCGGCCTCGCGTTCCCGTTGCTCGTCGTGGTGACGGTCGCGCTCCTGCTGACCCGGCTCACCCGCTGGGGCCTTGCGTTGTCGCACAAGCGAAGCATGTGGCGCTGGCCCGCCGGGCACCTGGCCATGCGCCGGCTCGCCGCCGCGACCGGCTCGGCCATCGGCATCCTGCTGGTCGGCATCCTCGCGGTGGGCACGCTCACCGTCGGCTCCGGCATCGCCGATGCGCAGCAGCAGGCGCTGGAGACCAAGTCCGGCCTGCTGGTCGGCGCGAACTCCTCGGTCAACATTGCCGCCGAGACCGGCCGGGACCCGAGCACGCTGCCCAAGGACGTGGCCGAGCACAGCACGGTCGTCGGGCTGCTGCAGGAACCGCAGCGCACTGTCCTGGTCGTCGACCCGGCCACGTTCACGCAGGGCGCCTGGCTCGGCGACCGCGACGCGGGCGAGGTCCAGCGCATGCTCGCGAGCCTGGGCCCGGGGCAGGCCATCCGCAACGCGCACGCACCGGCCGGGACCATCGACATCCCCTACGCCGGGAAGGTCCAGACCACCGCGAGCGTCGGGTCGTTCCCGTTCCTGGGCACCAAGACCGGCTACATCATGACCCGCTCGGCCGTGCCCGACATCCACGACCTGGTCAGCTTCCAGCTGTGGTCGAGCCTGCCGCTGGACCGGCTGAACGCGGACCTGGACCAGGCCGGGATCCCGCACTACTACTCGCAAACGGTGACCAAGGCGCTGGACGGGCTGCCGTTCCTGACCGTCACGTGGACGTTCACGTTCGTCGCCGCACTGGGCATGGTGCTCGCCGTGGTCGCGGCCGTCGCCCTGGTGCTGGCGGTCGAGGTGCGGCGCAGGCAGAACGCGGTGTCCGGCGCGCTCGCCACCCGGATGGGCCTGCGGCGCCGGACGTTGACGGCGAGCCACGTGCTGGAGCTGGGCACGCTGGCCGGACTGTCCACAACGGCCGGTTGCGCGGCCGGGTTGATCACCACCGGCGTGTCGGTGCCGTTGTTCGATCCGGCGCCGTGGCTGCGGCCCGTCGCGTCCATCCCCGACATGGCACCGCTCGTGCTGGTCATCTACCTGGTCACCGCCGCGGTCGTGGCGATGGTCAGCTGGACCGCGGTGCGCTCGGTGCGCACCGCCCACGTGGGAGAGCTGATCCGTGGCTGAAGACCTGTTCACCGACGAGTTCCTCGAGCCGACGTCCGACGCCCTGTACCGGCTGAGCGGCGTGCAGGTTGACTACCGCACGCCCGCCGGCGTCGTCACGGCGATCCAAGGCATCACCGTGGACATCGCGGCCGGCGGCATCACGTGCCTGGCCGGACCGTCCGGGTCGGGCAAGTCCACGATGCTGCGAGTGCTCGGCCTGATCGACCGTCCGACCGCGGGCAAGGTGTGGTTCCGGGGCACCGAGGTCGGCGGGCTCGGGCAACGCAAACGCCGTGCGTTGCGGCGCACCGACCTGGCCACGGTGTTCCAGGCGCCGACCGACAACCTGCTCGACCACCTCTCGGTCGGCGCGAACCTCAAGGCGGCGGCGCAGGCCGCCGGGCAGCCCGACCGGACCCAGGAAGTGTTGGAACAGCTGGGTTTGCCGGGGACGGCGGACTGGCGGATCACCGCGTTGTCCGGTGGGCAGCAGCAGCGGCTGGCCTTCGGGTGCGGGCTGGCCAAGGGTGCCTCGGTGATCCTGGCCGACGAGCCGACGTCCCAATTGGACAGTGCGTCGGCCGACCTCGTCCTGGAGACGATCACCGCACTGGGCCGCTCGGGCATCACCATCGTGGTGGCGTCGCACGACGACCGCCTGATGCCGCTGGCCGACCGGATCATCCGCCTGCACAACGGGGAGCTCGAATGACCGTCACGGCCAGCGGGGTGACCCGCACCTTCCAGCACGACAACGGCCCGGTCGAAGTCCTGCGCGGGGTCGACCTCTCGGTGTCGCCTGGGGAGTTCGTGACCGTTTCCGGGCGGTCCGGGTCCGGCAAGAGCGCGCTGTTCTCCATCCTGTGCGGGTTCGACCAGCCGGACTCGGGTTCGGTGCTGATCTGCGGAGAGCCGGTCGTGTCGCCGCCGCCGTGGCAGCGGTGCGCGGTGCTGCCGCAGGCGTTGGGCCTGGCCGGCGAGCTGACCGTGGCGGAGAACGTGGCCCTGCCGTTGCGGCTGAACCGGCCGCGCCCGTCGGAGGCCGCGGTGACCGACCGCGTCGCGGATCTGTTGGGGCGCCTGGGCATCGGCACCCTCGGCGACCGGTATCCCAACGAGATCTCCTACGGCCAGCAGCAGCGCGCGGCGCTGGCCCGGGCGTTGTCGGGCGGACCGGCCGTGTTGCTGGCCGACGAGCCCACCGCGCACCTGGACCACGACAGCATCGGCCCGGTGCTGCGCCTGCTGCGTGACGCCGCCGAGGAAGGCGCCACGGTGCTGGTGGCCACCCACCACGACGAGGTGCACGAACGCGCGGACCGCACGCTTGCGTTGGCGGGCGGTCGGATCGTGGCGGCCTGATCTCAGCGGGCGTGTCCCCCACTCCGGCTGGGTGTGTCCCCCACTTAGGTCGGGTGTGTCCCACACTCAGGCCAACCCAGGTGTGGAACACACCCCGCGCGACCGTGGGACTCACCCCACGCGACTGTGGGACACACCCCGCGCGACTGTGGGACACACCCGGGTTCGGCGGGGATGGGCATCAGGACTTGGCGGCCACCGGCGGGATCGTGATCACATAGACTGCGTGTGATGCGAATCCTGCGGTGGTCGGCGCTCGGTGTGGTGCTGGCCGTCGTCGTGCTGTTGTCGCTGTTCCTGGTGGTGGGCGCCCCGGCGCCGGTGCCACCGGGTCCCCCGGAGAACGCGCCGCGGGTCGTGGTCGGGATGGGCGACTCCACCATGTCCGGCGAGGGCGCCGCCGACTACGACCCGGCCACCAACGGCAAGGGCGGCGACTGGTGCCACCGGTCCCCGCACGCGTCGATCCTGCAGGTGAAGCTGCCGACCGCGCCGCAAGCGATCAACCTGGCGTGCTCGGGCGCGCCGTCGGGGCAGGTCGAACTCGGCGACACCAAGCAGTACACGGAGCCCTCACAGGCCGCGCGGTTGCGAGATCTCGCCACCACGCACCGTGTCGTGGCCATCGTGCTCGCGATCGGCGCGAACGACGACCCTTCGTTTTCCCACGTGCTGGACGACTGCATCCAGTCCTACCTGACCCCGAACCGCCTCGGCTGCGCCCAGACCGTCGGCCCGGTCTGGCAGGGCCGCGTCGACGCGATGGTGCCGAAGGTCGTGCGCGCGATCCGCGACATCCGCACCGCGATGGCCGGTGCCGGGTACCAGAACACCGACTACCAGTTGGTGCTGCAGTCCTACGCGTCGCCGGTGGCGGTGAACGTGTTGGAGCCGTTGCGCAACCTGTCCGGCTGCCCGCTGCGCCGCGAGGATCTCGCGTGGGTGCACTCGAAGGCCGTGCCGGTGCTGACCGACGGCCTGCGGCTGGCCGCACGGCAGGCCGGGGTGCGGTTCCTGGACCTCTCGCAGGCCGGCGTGGGGCACGAGGCGTGCTCGAACACCGACCAGAAGAAGGAGTGGTTCCGGCGCCTTGCCGTGCAGTGGACGGACTTGCAGTCCGATCAGCGCGCGGCGCACGCCTTGCAGGAGTCGTTCCACCCCAACGCCGCCGGGCACGCGCAGATCGGCCGCTGCGAACGGGAATTCCTCGACGGTGTCGAACCGGCCGCCAGCTGCCGCAGCGGCCCGGACGGGGACCTGCACGCGGCCCCCGTGGCCGCGCCCGGTCCATAATGGTCTCGATGAACGTCGCCGCATTCGGCGAGCCCACCGGGCAGGGCTGGGCCCAGCTCGGGGAACTGGCCGCCGCACTGGTCTTGTCGTCGCTGATCGGGCTGGAACGCGAGATCCGGCAGAAGAGCGCCGGGCTGCGCACCCACACCCTGGTCGGACTCGGGTCGGCGCTGTTCTTCCTGATCAGCAAGTACGGGTTCACCGACGTGCTGAGCGAGCACGTCACCCTCGACCCGTCGCGCGTGGCCGCGCAGATCGTCTCCGGGCTCGGCTTCATCGGCGGCGGGCTGATCTTCGTGCGCCGCGACGTGGTGCGCGGGCTGACCACGGCCGCGGTCGTGTGGGTGACCGCGGCGGTCGGGTGCGCGTGCGCGGCGGGGTTGCCGGTGCTGGCGGTGTTCGTGACCGCGGCGCACTTCCTCGTGGTGTACGGCTATCCGCCGCTGATCCAGTTGTTCACCCGGACCCGGCCCCGCTCGACGGTGCTGCGGTTGAGCTACCTCGACGGGCGGGGCGTGCTGCGCGACGTGCTGGCCGGGGCGACGGGCGCCGGTTACGTGGTGGCGGAGGCGTCGACGCAGCGGCGCCACCCCGACGAGCACCTGATCGACTTGTCGTTGCGCGTGGTCGGGCCCGGCCAGCCGACGGACCTGGCGGCCACACTGTCCGAACTGGACGGTGTGGAGTCGGTGTCGGTCGGCGAAGTGGACGACGCCAGCGACTGAGCAGGTGCCAGCGGGCGCTAGCGGGTGCTTTCGGCGACCACGGCATACCCGTGGCTCGACTTGCGTTGCGCCGGCGGCTCGACCTCCGGGTGCCACTCGTCCAACCGCACCAGGCCCGGCTCGACCGCGCGCCACGGGCCGAGCAGCCCCTCGACCTCGTCGGCCGTGCGCGGCGTCACCGACACACTGCCCAGCTTGAACTCGGACACCGCCGCCGCCGTCATGTCCGGCTTCAGGTCGTCGCCGGAGGCGTGCGACATGGCCAGCATGCTGCCCGGTGCGAGCGCGTCGTGGTAGCCGGCGAGCACCCCCGCCGGGTCGTCGTCGTCGCTCATGAAGTGCAGCACCGCGACGGTGAGCAGGCCGACCGGCTGGGACAGGTCCAGCAGGTCGCGCACGTCCTCGTGGCCGAGGATGCCGTCGATGTCGCTGGCCTCGGCCTGCAACACGATCGCGTTGTCGTGCCCGCGCAGGATCATGTGGCTGTGCGTGACCGCGATCAGGTCCCGGTCGACGTAGACGATCTTGGCGTCGGGCGCGATCTCGTGGACGTTGCCGACCGTCGGGATGCCGGAGCCGAGGTCGATGAACTGGTGGATGCCGTGCTCGCGCAACCACAGCACCGACCGGCGCAGGAACGACCGGTTGGCGTGGGCGAAGTCGCGGTAGCCCGGCACGACCTTGAACACGCGCTCCGCGAGCGCGCGGTCGACCGCGAAGTTGTGCGAGCCGCCGAGCGCGTAGTCGTAGACCCGCGCGACGCTCGGCACCGACTCGTCGATCTCCGCGACCGGACGGAACGGGTTGTCCTTGCTTGCCCGGATCGGCTCGTCCACGCGCACTCCAAACTCGGGATGATCCGCACAGCCTAGAGGGCCGGAACCCGCCCCTCGTAAGGGGTCGACAACACGACGGTGGTCCGCGTCGACACCTTCGCGGACTCCCGGATGCGGCGCAGCAACTCCTCCAACTCCGCCGGCGTACCCACCCGCACGAGGAGCACATAGGACTCGTCGCCCGCCACCGAGTAGCACGACTCGATCTGCGGGATGTGCTCGAGCCGCTGCGGGTAGTCGTCGGGTGCGGCCGGGTCGATCGGGGTCAGCGAGATCAACGCGGTCAGCGGCAACCCGACCGCCTCGCAGGACAACCGCGCGCCGTACCCGCGGATCACGCCGCGCTGCTCGAGCCGGCGCACCCGCTGGTGCACCGCGGACACGCTCAGGCCGACCCGCTCGGCGAGGTCGGTGAAGCTGCACCGGCCGTTGGCCGCGAGCTCACGCACGATCGCCGAGTCGGTCGGCTCGAGATCCCCGGCGGCACCGGTCATCGGTCCGCCCCGCGACCTGGTCTTGGCTCGAGGAGCCTCATCCGTCGAGCTCGACCAACTCGTGCGGCCGGTTGTTCAGCGACCGGACGCCGTCCTCGGTGACCACCACGATGTCCTCGATCCGCGCGCCCCAGCGGCCCGGCTGGTAGATGCCCGGCTCGACGCTGAACGCCATGCCCGGTTCGAGCGGCAACGCGTTGCCGTCCATGATGTACGGCTCCTCGTGCACGTCGAGGCCGATGCCGTGCCCGGTGCGGTGGATGAAGTAGTCGCCGAAGCCCGCGTCCGCGATCACCTTGCGGGCGGCGGCGTCGATCTCCTGCGCGGTGACGCCCGGCTTGACCGCCTGCACCGCGGCGGCCTGTGCGGCCTGCAGCACCGCGTAGGTGTCCTTGACGTCGGCGTCGCGCGGGGCACCGACCGAGTAGGTGCGGGTGGAGTCCGAGCAGTAGCCCGCGGCGACCGGGCCGCCGATGTCGACGACCACGACGTCGCCGCGCTCGATCACGCGGTCGGACAGGGCGTGGTGCGGGCTCGCGCCGTTCGGGCCGGAGCCGACGATGACGAACTCGGCCACCGCGTGCCCCTCTTCCACGATTGCGGCGGCGATGTCCGCGCCGACCTCCGCCTCGGTGCGGCCGGGGCGCAGCCACTCGCCCACCCGCGCGTGCACCCGGTCGATCGCGGCGCCCGCCTCGGCGAGCGAGTCGATCTCGGCGGCGTCCTTGCGCATCCGCAGCTCACGCAGCACCGGGCCGGCGAGCGACTGGACCGCGTTCGGCAGCGCGCCACGCAGGCCGAGCACGTGCAAGGCCGGGGTGAAGTCGGAGATGGCGACGGTGTTGCCGTTGCCGGCGGCGCTCGCGGCCAGTGCGTACGGGTCCTCGCCGTCGGCCCAGGTCGCCACTCGGACGCCGAGGTCGGCGAGCGGGAGGTGGTCGTAGCCGGGCGCTTCGAGCTTGGGCACGACGAGGGTCGGGTCGCCTTGGCCGAGCACAAGGCAGGTGAGGCGCTCGAAGGAGCTGCCGACGGCGCCGAGCAGGTACCGCAGGTCGGAGCCCGGCGTGATCACCAAGGCGGACGCGCCGGCGTCGGCGGCGGCCGCACGGACCCGGTCGAGACGGCTGCGCAGCAGGCCCGCGTCGGGTGCGGGCGCGGAAGACGAGGACGACATGGGATGAGCCTAACCCCGACTACCGACCCGGTTTCGTCAGCGGCCGATCGGTTCAGCGGCTTCGGCTCGGCGGCTCAGGATGGGGTTGGCCACTCAGCGAGACGGCCTCGCCCCTCCCGTCGAGGACGCCGCCCTGATGCCGATCCCCTCGGTCCACTATCCGCCGCACCAAACCTAGCACCGCTAGAAAATCTAGCACCGCTAGCAAGTCGCGCGCGGGAGCAAAACCTAGCATGGCTAGAAATCGCGGCCAGCCGCCGGCGCAGCAGACCTAGCACTGCTAGAAATCGTCGATCGCCGCCACGGGGGACAAAGCTAGCAGCGCTAGATCTCCTAGCAGTGCTAGCAACCCTGCAAAAGCCGCACAGCCACACCGAACCTAGCGCTGCTAGGAAAGCTAGCGGCGCTAGGAGGTTGGCGAGGTCTGCCGACCGGCCGAGGCGGTCCCTCAGCGGCCAACCCGCTCGGCCGCCGCGCGCACCGCGGCCAGGCCCTCGGCGCTCAGCTCGATCCCGTAGTCCGTGCTCAGGACGGTGCCGATGTCATCGAGCGGGACCGGGTGTTCGGTCACGGTGCCGTCCGGGGCGGTGAGGATCAAGGTGCGCCCCGCGAGTGTGCGGCAGGTGCCGTCCTGCTGTCGTTCCACCACGAACCGCTTGGTGAACGGCGAACGCGGGCTCGTCGACGTGTAGTGGTTGCCCACCACCACGTCGATCGGGTGCTGCGGGAACTCGTCGAAGCCGTACAGGTCGAACCAGCCCGCAGGCCGACCCACTCGCAGGATCCACTGTGGATCGCCGTGGCGGACGAGGCTCAGCTTGCGGCCGTCCTGTTCGGACTCGGCTTCGGCGAACGGGATCGGTTCGCGCAAGCCGTTGCCGCCGAAACCCGTGTCCGCCAACCACTCCCGTCCGTCCACAGTGACCACGAGCACCATGTGGGTACGGGACCAGTACTCGTCGTGGCCCATCCGGACGCGGCCGAGCAGGCGGCGCACCTCGAACCCCAGCGTCGCCAGCACGGCGGAGAAGAGCATGTTGTGCTCGAAGCAGTAGCCGCCGCGGCGCTTGGCGACGAGCTTTTCCTGCAGCGCGGGCACGTCGACCTCGATGGGCCGGCCGAGCAGGATGTCGAGGTTCTCGAACGGGATCGTGCCGGTGTGGGCTCGGTGCAGCGCGGTGAGCACCGGCAAGGTCGCCTCGCGCGGGCCGTCGTAGCCGATGCGCTTGAAATAGGCGTCCAACTCGACGCCCTCGACGTCCCACTCAGACATCGATCGCCGCCAGGACCGCGGGCAGCAGGCCGGGGAACCGCTTGTCCAGGTCGTCCTGGCGCAGCCGGATCACCCGGGACCGGCCATCCACCTCGGTGCGGGTCAGGCCCGCCTCGCGCAGCACCCGGTAGTGGTGCGACACCGTCGACTTGTGCAGGGCGATGTCCTCGGCGAGGTCGGAGCACGGCTCGCCGTCCTCGGCCTGCGCGATCCGGCCGAGGATGTGCAGGCGCGCCGGGTCGGACAGGGCGTGCATCACCCCGGCCAGGGTGATCTCGTCGGCCGGTGGGTGCCACACCTCGCGCATGCCCCCACCTTACCTCGATTGGATGGTTGGACATCCATCCAACTTTATTGTTGGATGAACGCAAAACCATCAACCTCACCGGAGCAGACATGCTTGTTCGACTCTGGCCGCTGGCATTGGCCACCTTCGCCGTCGGCACCGACGGGTTCGTCATCGCGGGCCTGCTGCCCGGCATCGCCGCCGACCTGGGCGTCAGCGTCGCCGCCGCCGGGCAGCTCGTGACCGTCTTCGCCCTGTGCTTCGCCCTCAGCGCCCCCGTCACCGGCGCGTTGACCAGCGGCTTCGATCGCCGGACGGCCTTGGTGCTCGCGTTGTCGGTGTTCACCGCGGGCAACGTGATCACGGCGATCAGCGCGGACTACCCGGTGGTGCTCGCCGCGCGGGCCGTCACCGCACTGGGCGCCGGCATGATCAATTCGGCGGCGTCGAGCACCGCCGCCGCCCTCGCCCCGGCCGAGCGGCGCGGGCGCGCTCTCGCCCTGGTGATGGGCGGGTTGTCGGTGGCGTCCGTGCTGGGCCTGCCGCTGGGCACCCTGATCGGTGCGTCGGACTGGCGGGTGACCCTGTGGGCCGTCGCCGGCCTGGGTGCGACGGCGGCGCTTGGCGTGCGGCTGCGGCTGCCGTCGGTCACGTTGCCCGCCACCACGCTGGCCGACCGCCTTGCGCCGATGGGCAACCGCACGGTGCTCGGCATCGTGGCCACGAGCATGGTCACGATGGCCGCCTTCTACACGCTGTTCACCTACGCCACCGTCGCGTTGACCGGGGCGACCGGCGGGTCGACGTCGCGGCTGATCCTCCTGCTGCTGGTCAGCGGCACGGGCACGGTGGCGGGCACGCTGCTCGCCGGGCGGCTCACCGACCGGTACCGGCCCCGGGCCGTGCTGGTGGGTGCCCTGATGGTCGTCTGCGCGGGGTTGCTCGTCGCGCCGCTGGCCGTGCGCAGCATGCCGAGTGCCCTCCCCTGGGCGTTGGTGTGGGGCCTGTCTGCCGGTATTCCCGTTGTGCCGCAACAACACCGGCTGCTGACGACGGCGCCGTCGGCCGCCACGGTCGTGCTCGGTCTCAACTCGTCGGCGATCTACGTGGGCATCGGGCTGGGCGGCGCGCTCGGCGGCCTGGTGCAGCACTGGTTGCCCGCCGACCTGCTCGGCCTGCCGGCCGCGGTGGTCGCCGCGGTGGCGCTCGCGCTCGGCCTCGCGGTCCGCGACCGGGCGCCGGATCCGCGCGGCGCCACCCCGGAGACCGTCCGACCTGGCAGGCTGTGAGCGTGACCGGACCGCTCGCATTGCTCGATTCCGCCAGCCTGTACTTCCGCGCCTACTACGCGTTGCCCGACTCGCTGGTCGCTTCCGACGGCACGTCGGTGAACGCGGTCCGCGGCTTCGCCGACACGATCGCGCGCATCATCACCGACCGCCGCCCGTCGCGGCTCGTGTGCTGCATGGACGCCGACTGGCGGCCCGCGTTCCGGGTGAACGCGTTGCCGAGCTACAAGGCGCACCGCGTGGCCGATGTCGAAGCGAACGAGGAGGAGGTGCCGGACACGCTCACCCCGCAGGTGCCGATCATCCTCGACCTGCTCGACGCGGCCGGGATCGCCACCGCGGAGGCCGCGGGCTACGAGGCGGACGACGTGATCGGCACGCTGGCCGCGCGCGAAGCGGACGACCCGGTCGAGGTGATCAGCGGCGACCGGGACCTGTTCCAGGTCGTTCGCGAGGAGCCGACGAAGATCACCGTCGTATACGTCGGGCGCGGCTGGGCGAAGGCGGAAGTCCTTGGCGCGAAAGAACTCGCGGCCAAGTACGCGCTGCCCGAGGCGGTCGCCGGGGTGGCCTACGCGGAGATGGCGATGCTGCGCGGCGACCCATCGGATGGCCTGCCGGGCGTCGCCGGCATCGGCGAGAAGACGGCGGCGAAGCTGATCAGCGACTTCGGGTCCCTGGACGCGTTGCTCGCGGCAGCGGCGGCCGGGGACGCGAGGGTGCCGCTGCGCGCGCGGACCAAGCTGGCCGAGGCGGCGGACTACCTAGAGGTGGCGCCGCTGGTCGTGCGCGTGGCGACCGATGCCGACGTGGTCATGTCGGGCGCGGACAAGGTGCCGGATGGGCCGGCCGACCGGAAGCGCGTGCTGGAACTGAAGGAACGCTGGAACCTCGGCGCCTCAGTGGATCGGCTGCTCGCCGCCCTGGACGGCTAGCCAGGCAACGGGGAGAAACCCAAGCCTCTCAACGGAGAGGCTGCCCGACGCCCTGCTCCGACAACGGCGCGGAGTACTTGGACCAGTCCTTCTGCGGCTGGTCCGGCCCGCACGCGGCGACCGCCACCAAGGTGGCCAGCGCCACTACCCCCGCGATCAGGCGCCGCATGGCGCTCCTCCTGCTCCGGCTCGGATCGACTCCACCACAACGACGAACGCGGCGGCCGTGCTCAGCACGGCCGCCGCGGTTCGAGACTTGCCCGGCATCTACTGCTTGGGCTGACCGACCTCGTAGGTGCCGTTGTCGTCCTTGACGGTCACGGTCACCGTGGTGTCGCGCGGCTGGGCGCCACCGAGGGAGATCTTGCAGTCGAAGGTGGTGCCCGCCTTGACCTCCGCGTCCGAGGGGCAGCTCACGCTCTTGACCTCGGTCTGCGGGTCGTACTGCATGACGATCTTCTTCACGCCGTCCTGCACGGCGGTCTGGTCGAACACCTTGGTCTTGAAGAACCCGGGCGACACGAAGCCGAGGACCGCGACCACACCGGCGATCACGACCACGACCGCCACCAGGATCCAGATCATCGCGCCGGACTTGGCTTTGGTGCCGGCGGGCGCGGCACCGGGGTAACCGCCCGGCTGCTGCTGCTGACCGTAGCCGCCGAACTGGTGCTGCCCGGTGTCGTACTGACCCGGGTAACCGCCCTGCTGCTGGAAACCCTGCTGCGGCATGCCACCCGACGGAGTACCGAACGCCGGCTGGCTGCCCGACTGCGGGTCCTGCTGGCCGTAGCCGGGCACCGGCAGCTGCGAGCTGCTCTGCTGACCCGGCGCCTGCGAAAGGGGCCCCGAGTGCGGACCGGTCTGCGACACCGTCGCCGTGGTCTCGCCGCTCTGCTGCTCCTGCGCACCGGTGTCGGGCTGCTGCCCGTAACCCGGGTACTGCGGCTGCGGCTGGGCCTGCGACGGCTGCGGCGGCACCCCCGGCTGGATGTGCTGCGTGCGCTCCGGCTGCTGCGCCTGACCGAAACCCTGATCCGGCGCCGGCGGGAACTGCTGGGGCGGCTGCTGCGGCGGCTGGTAACCCGGGTACTGCTGCGTCGGCTGCGGCTGGTAGCCGGGGTACGGCTGCTGTTGCTGGGTGGGCTGCGGCTGGTACGGCTGCTGCGGCGGCGCCTGCTGGAACTGCTGGGGGTAACCCTGCGGGGCCTGCGGCTGCTGGAACTGCTGCGGCGGCTGCTGGTACTGCGGCTGCTGCGGATAACCCTGCGGCGCCGGCGGCTGCTGGAACTGCTGGGGTGCCTGCGGCTGGAACGGCTGCTGCGGCTGTTGCGGCGCGGCGTGCTGCGGGGCCTGGGGCTGCTGCGGGGCCTGCGGCTGCTCGGGCGCCGGCTGTGCCGCCTGCTCACCGGAGGCGGGCTCCTGCTGCGCCGGGTGCTCACCGGAGGCCGGCTCCTGCGGGGGTGCCGACTGCTCGGCGGGCTGTGCCGCCTCCGCCTGCTGAGGCTGCTCCGCGGGCTGCGCCGGGACACCCCCCGACGGCGTGCCGGTGGTGGGTCCGCTGCCCTGGGGCTGCTGACCCCATTGCTGCTGCTGCGGATCGTTCCCGCCGGACTGTCCGTACGGGGTGCTCATGGTTGTCGCCTCCGCGGTCGGTTCACGCCATCGCTCGTCGCGATCAAACCACAGCGGTGTGACCCAGCCCTACCCAACCCGCAAACTCCTGCCAGGCCAGTTACTCCGGGCCGAGCGCCACGACTCCCCTGCGCAACGCCGTCACAGCCAGCGAAGCCGTCGCACCGACCGGGTCGTCGCCACCCATCACGGTCCGGATCTGGTCGAGCAGGTCGATCACCTGGCGGCACCACCGCACGAAGTCCCCGGCGGAAAGCTCCTGACCAGCCGACTCGGCGGCGGTCAGCACGCGCTCGAGCCCCTCGCCGCGCGCCCACCGGTAGACCGGCCACGCGAAGCCCGCGTCCGGCGACCGGGTGCGCTCGACACCGACACGCCGTTCGTCCTCTTCCAGCGCCGTCCACAGGCGCGCGGTCGCGGTGAGCGCGTCGCTGATCGCGCCACCCGGCACGTTCGGCTCGAATCCGGCGTCCCTTCGTGCCTCGTACACCAACGACGAGACGACGGCGGCCAGCTCCGGCGCCTCGAGGTCGCGCCACAACTCCTGGCGCAGGCACTCGGCGACGAGCAGGTCGGACTCGCCGTAGATGCGGGCGAGGCGCTTGCCGTGCTGGGTCACCTTCTTGGCGCTGGTGAGGTAGCCGCGCTCGGTCAGCAACGTGGTGATGCGGTCGAACGCGCGGGCCAGCGAGTGGGTGGTCGCGGCGACCTTGCGTTCCAGCTGCTCGGTCTCCCCCTTGAGCCTGCTGTGGCGCTCCGACCAGCGGGCGTGGTCCTCACGGTCGTTGCAGCCGTGGCACGGGTGCGCCCGCAACGCCCGGCGCAACGCGGCAAGCTCGGGGTCGTCGGCCGCGCCCGAGCCACGACGGCGATCGCGTGCGGGCACCTCGATCCCGGTGTTGCGCAACGTCGACGCCAGGTCCCGGCGCGAACGCGGCGACCTGACGTCCACCTGCTTGGGCAACCGGATCCGGCCCAGGGCGTGCACCGGGGTCGGGAAGTCGGCCACCGACAGCCGTCCGGCCCAGCGGTCCTCGGTGAGCACCAGCGGCCGCGGCTCGCCCACCGGGTCGAGCCCGGGGTCGATCACGAGCGCGAGGCCGGACCGGCGCCCCGACGGCACCGCGATCACATCGCCCTTGCGCAGCTTCTCCAGCGACGCGGCCGCTTCGGCCCGGCGGTGCGCGCTGTTCTGCCGGGTCAACGCCTTCTCCCGGTCGGACAGGCGCTTGCGCAGGGCGGCGTACTCGGCGAAGTCGCCGAGGTGGCACGTCATCGCCTCGGCGTAGCCCTCGAGTGCTTCCTTGTTCCGCTCGATGCGCTTGGCCAGCCCGACCACCGACCGGTCGGCCTGGAACTGGGCGAACGACTGCTCCAGCAGTTCGCGGGCGGGGATGGCGCCGAGCCGGGCGACCAGGTTGACGGCCATGTTGTAGCCCGGCCGGAACGACGAGCGCAGCGGGTAGGTGCGGGTCGAGGCGAGCCCGGCGACCTGGCGCGGGTCCATGCCCGGCTGCCACACCACGACCGCGTGGCCCTCGACGTCGATGCCGCGACGGCCCGCGCGCCCGGTGAGCTGGGTGTACTCCCCCGGCGTCAGGTCGGCGTGCGTCTCGCCGTTGTACTTGACCAGCCGCTCCAGCACGACCGTGCGGGCCGGCATGTTGATGCCCAGGGCCAGGGTCTCGGTGGCGAAGACCGCCTTGACCAGGCCCTGCACGAAGAGTTCTTCGACGGTTTCCTTGAAGGCGGGCAGGAGCCCGGCGTGGTGACCGGCGAAGCCGCGTTCCAGCGCCTCGCGCCACTCCCAGTAGCCCAGCACCATCAGGTCGCCGTCGGGCAGGTCCTTGGTGTGGCTGTCGACGATCCGGCGGATGCGCAGCACCTCGTCCTCGTCGGTGAGCCGCAGCCCGGAGCGCACGCATTGCGCCACGGCGGCGTCGCAGCCGGCGCGGCTGAACACGAAGACGATGCCGGGCAGCAGGCCCGCGCGGTCGAGGCGCTCGATCACCTCGACCCGCGACGGCGGGTGGAAGCGCGGGCGTTGCTGCGGGCGCTTGCTGCGCCTGGGTCCGCTGTAGGCCGGCGCGTAGACGCGGCCGGTCTCCTCGACCCGGCGCAGCAGGTTCGGGTTCATCTGCGGGTGACCCTCGTCGTCGGTGCCCGCGAACAGGTCCATCATCCGGCCGCCGACCTGCATGTGCTGCCAGAGCGGGACCGGGCGGTGCTCGTCGACGACGACCGTGGTGTCGCCGCGGACCTCGACCAGCCACTCGCCGAACTCCTCGGCGTTGCTGACCGTCGCGGACAGGCTGACCAGCCGCACCGCCTCGGGCAGGTGCAGGATCACCTCTTCCCAGACGGCGCCGCGGAACCGGTCGGCCAGGTAGTGCACCTCGTCCATGACGACGTAGCCGAGCCCGCGCAGGGTCGGCGACCCGGCGTAGAGCATGTTGCGCAGCACCTCGGTGGTCATCACCACCACCGGTGCGTCGCCGTTGATCGAGGTGTCGCCGGTCAGCAGGCCGACGTTGGCCGCGCCGTGGCGGGCCACCAGGTCGGCGTGCTTCTGGTTCGACAGGGCCTTGATCGGCGTCGTGTAGAAGCACTTGCGGCCCGCTTGGAGGGCGAGGTGGACCGCGAACTCACCCACGACCGTCTTGCCCGCGCCGGTCGGCGCGCACACGAGCACGCCGTGGCCGTCCTCGAGCGCCTGGCACGCGCGCCGCTGGAACGGGTCCAGGTCGAAGGACAGCTCGTCGCCGAAGTCGGCTAGCTGGGGGTAGCGCGCGCGGCCTCGCGACGCTGCGTAGGCCTCGGCTGGGGAGCGATCAGGGCTGGCAGCCACCTGACCAGGTTGTCACAACCCACCGACAGCCGACGACCGACTACCCGCGCAGCAGCGCACCGGCCCCGGCGAACGCCTCGTAGTTGCCCAGGACGTCCGGCCCGATCGACCCCAGCACGACCCGCGTGACGCCGGCGTCGCGGTACTCGGCGATCCGCTCGGCCAGCACGTCGGCCGGGCCGGCCAGGACGAGTTTCGCGCCCAGCTTCCGGTCGAGGCCGTACGTGCGCGTGAAGTAGTCGACGGCCGCGTCCCGGCCGTTCGGGTCACCGGTGGCGAACAAGATCGTGCCGACCTCCGGCGTGTCGCGGTCGGTGGCCAGTTCCGCGAAGCGGTCCTTCAGGTCGCGCAACTGGCCGGGCAGCAGCATCGAGCCGATCCACCCGTGCCCGAACTCGAGGGTCCGCTTGATGGCCCGTTCGGACCGTCCGCCGACCCACACCGGCGGCATGGGGACCGCCGGGGCGATCGTGACCGTGGGTTCGCCGGGCTCGGTGACGACGCGGGTTTCCTTGCCGGACAACAGGTCCGGCAGCATGCGGAGGATCCGGTCGGTGCGCTCGCCGCGTCCTTTGAGGTCGGCGCCCGCCGCCCGCCACTCGGCCGGCCACTGGCCGCCGACACCGACGCCGAGCACGACGCGGTTGCCGGAGAGGTACTGGAGGGTGGCCAGCTGGCGGGCCACGAGCGCGGGCTGGCGCATGGCGATGAGCAGGACGCCGTAGCAGAGGTCGATCTTGGTGGTCGCCGTGGCGGCGGCGGTGAGGCTGAGGGTGCTGTCGAGCAACGGGGCGCCGTTGTCGAGGTGGTCGCCGCACCAGACGGAGTCGAAGCCGAGGTCCTCGATGCGCTTGGCGAGGACCGCGGGCTGCGGGATGGTCGAACCGGCCCGCCCACCGAAGATCGGCAGCGAGACACCGAGGGAGATCACGCCACCACCTTGCCCCCTGGACCCAACTCCAGGTCAAGGCGTGTCCCCCGTTCCCGCCGGATGTGTCCCCTCTTCCCGCCGGGTGTGTCCCCCGTTCCCGTCGGGTGTGTCCCACGTTCCCGTACCCCGAGTCCCACCAAGCGAACGTGGGACACACCCAGTCGGAACGTGGGACACACCAGGTCAGAAAGGGGGACACACCCGGTCTGAGTGTGGGACACGCCCGGTTAGAGGAGGACTTTGAGGGCGTTCGGAACGGCGACCACTTCGAGGGGGAGGCGGCCGGCGGGGTCGCCGTCGGCGTAAGCGAGCCAGGACGGATCGCCTTCGATGTGCACCGACCGGGCGCGGAACGTCTTCACCGCCGGGTGGTGCACGTGCTTGCCGGTGCGCAGGGTCGGCAGGGTGCGCAGTAGATCGACCTTGCTCATCCGGCCCACGACCGTCACGTCGAGCAGGCCGTCCCCCATGTCGGCGCCCGGGCAGATCGGGATGCCGCCGCCGTAGTACGGCTCGTTGGCCAGGGCGAGCTGCGTCGCCTCCAGCTCCACGGTCTCCTCCGGCATGCGCAGCACCACCCGGCGCGCGGCGAACGACGCGAACTCCGCCAGCACCGCCACGTCGTACCGGCGCGGACCGCGCGGCCACGACATGGCGTTCGCGCGGGCGTTGACCGCCGCGTCGAAGCCGGCGCACAACACCGTCGCGAACCACTCGCCGCCCGCCACGCGCCCGAGGTCCACGTGGCGGGAACGGCCGTGCGCCAACGCATCGGCGAGTTGACTGGCTGCCCGAACGGAGTCGGCGGGAATCCCGAGGGCGCGAGCGAAGTCGTTGCCGGTGCCCGCGGGCACCACCCCGAACGCGATGTCCGTACCGGCGCAGAACTGCACACCCTGGTGCATGGAGCCGTCGCCGCCGAGGACCACCAACGCGTCCAGGCCGGCATCGCGCGCCGCGCGCATCAACGCGTGCGATTCCGCGACGGTGTCCGCGACCACCAGGTCGAGCCGGTCGACGGCGTCACGCAGGATGGCCGCGACCGTGCCGGCGACCCGACCGGCCGCCCCCAGTCCGGAGCCCGGATGAACGGCGAGTGCCGCGTGAACGCCCATCCGCGCCTCCCGGTCAGGTCACGTCGTCGAGTTCCTGTGACGTCGGCGCAGATGATGTCACACCAGGACTGGGCACGCTCGGGTCGTCCTCGGGGTGCTCGGCGAACTCGGTCGCCTGCCGCCTGGCCTTGCGCTTGTCGTGCACCCGCGAGACCTGCACGGCCAGCTCGAACAGCACCGTCATCGCGGCGGCGAGCGAAACCATGGAGATGGGGTCGGTGCCCGGGGTGGCGAACGCGGCGAACACGAACAGCGCGAAGATGATGCCGCGGCGCCACTTCGCGAGGTTGCGGTAGGGCAGCACGCCGATCCAGTTGAGCATGATGACGACCAGCGGCAGCTCGAAGCTCACGCCGAAGATCAGCAGCAGCACGAGCACGAACGACACGTAGTCGTTGGCCGCCAGCGCCGTCGCGAACTGGTCGCCGCCGAAGCTGACCAGCACCTTCAAGCCCTGCGGCACCACGAGGTAGGCGACCACGGCACCCGCGGCGAACAGCGCCGACGCGAACAGCACGAAGGTGAGCGCGAACTTGCGTTCCCGGTCGTAGAGGCCCGGGGTGATGAACTTCCAGATCTGGTAGAGCCACAGCGGGCTGGTCACGACCATGCCCGCGGCGATGCCCACCTTGAACTGGATGAGGAACGCCTCGAACGGCTTGGTCTGCAGCAGCCGGCACTCGCTGCCGTTGAAGCTCACCCGCTGATCGGCGGGGAGCGCGCAGTACGGCCCGGTCAGCAGCTTGCCCAGCGAGGGCACCGGCCCCAGGTTGGTCTGGAACCAGATGAAACCGAAGACCCCGCCGAAGAGGATGAACAGGATCGCCAAGCCGATGCGGTAACGCAGTTCGTACAGGTGATCCCGCAACGACATCGTGCCGTCAGGGTTGTGCCTGCGGCTGCGCATGCGCCTCTTCTCGGCACGCACGCCACCGCGGCGGTGCGGTTCTCGCGCCACCGGGTCGTCCGTCCTCTAGCTCAGCTGGCGTTCTTCTGCTGCTGCTCTTCGGCGAGCTTGCGCTTGGTCTCGGCCAGTTCGGCCGCGAGCGCGGCGTTCTGCTCGGCGAGGTTCGCCTCGGCCGCCGGCTTCGCCTCGGGCAGCTGCTGCTCGACGACGGCCGGGGCGACCGCGGGCTTCTCCGGCGTGCCGTCGTCGCCACGCAGGCCCTTGGTCTCCTCCTTGAACGCCTTCGCCGACTTGCCCAGCGACCGCGCCATCTCGGGCAGCTTCCGCGCGCCGAACAGCAAGATGATCACGCCAGCGATGATCAGGAGCTCTGGTACACCCAAGTTACCCAATTAGATCCTTCTCCTGTCTCCCCTTGAGCGATGGTACCTGGGGCCGTGTCGAATCGGTGTTCCTCGCCTTGCGCTCCGCTACCGCCACTCGCAGGGCGGCCCGGCGGGCACGCAACAACCCGGTCTCGTCGGCGAACCGTGCACTGGTCCGGCCGGTGGCGGTCAGCAGGCGCTTCAGCGCGGCCGCGAACCGCAGCGCCGCGAACGCGAGCACCGCCAGCCCGACGGCGACCACGACCGCGATCAGCGCGATGGCGAGCCAGGTGTCCACCAGCCCAGCCTAACGGCTCAAGTGACCGTGAGGTGACGTGCACGGCTGAGCGCTTCGGCCGCGCGCGCACGCAGGCGCGTCGCGAGCTCGGCGGGCTGCTCGACCACGACGTCGCCGCCCAGCCCGAGCAGCAGGCGGACCATCCACGACGTGTCCGCGTAGCGCATGGCCACCCGCAGCCGCCCGCGGTCGAGCTCGTCGAGCTCGGTGACCGGGTAGTACTCGGCCACCCAGCGCGCGTCCGGGTCGAGCACGAGCACAGCTTCCTGCTGATCAGGTGCGGGCTGGAACAAACCGCCGGACAGGTCGGTCGGGCGCGCGGTCGGCGGCGGAGCGGCCGGCTCGTCGAGCACGGTCACGTCGTCGATGCGGTCCATCCGGAACATCCGCACGCCCTCGGCCCGGCGGCACCACGCCTCGAGGTAGCTGCGGCCCGCCACGATCACCACGCGCATCGGGTCGACCGTGCGCTCGGTGATCTCGTCCTTGGACGCCGTGTAGTACGTCATGCGCAGGGCCCGGCCGTCGGCCACGGCCTGCTGCACCAGCGTGCGGGTCTCGACCGTCCGCTTGGCCTCGGCGGCGCTCAACGCGACCGCGACGCCCGCGGGTTCGGCCTGACCGGCGGCGGCCTCGATCTTGGCGATGGCGCGGGCCACCGCGTCGGTGTCGGCCAGGCCCGGGGTGGCCAGCAACGCACGCAACGCCACCAGCAACGCGGTCGCCTCGGCACCGGTCAGTCGCAGCGGCCGGTTCATCCCGGCGTCGTAGGTGACGGTGATCGTCTCACCCTCGAAGGACAGGTCGATCAGGTCGCCGGGGCCGTAGCCGGGCAGCCCGCACATCCACAGCAGCTCGAGGTCCTTGCGCAGCTGGCGGGGCGTGACGCCGAAGTCGGCGGCCGCCTCGGTGACCGGGATGCCCGGGCGCGCGATCAGGTACGGCACAAGGGAAAGCAGCCGCGGAAGCCGGTCGTGCGAGGTGCTCATGGCACCGCCACCTCCCCGGCGATGGCGAGCAGGCGCTCCAGGACCGCCTTGCGCAACACGTCCGGCTCGATCACCAGCACGTCCGGGCCGAACCCGGCGATCCAGCTGACCGCGCTGTCCGGGTAGCCGAGGTCGAGCTGGACGTCGTCGCCCTCGACGCCGTCCACGACCCGCTGCCCGATCACCTTCGCGCGCCGGCGCAGCCCGGCCGCCCGGTTCCTGGCCACCCACAGCGTCGCGGTGGAGCGGGCGGGCGGCTCGCCGCCGGTGCTCGCCACGAAGTCCAGCAGGTTGATCCCGGTCGGCCGCTCGAACGCCTCGGTCCGGCCGATCGCGCGCACGTCGCCGACCACCCGCGAGAGCCGGAAGCAGCGCGGCGCCTTGCGATCGCGGTCGTGCCCGACCACGTACCAGCGCCCCTTCCACGACACCACGCCCCACGGTTCGATCGTGCGCGTGCGCAGCTCGGTCGGGCTCGGCCTGCGGTAGTCGAAGCTCACCGCCTGACGCGCCTGCACGGCGGCGAGCAGCGGCCCGAACGCCGGTTCGCTGGTGCGCACCTTGGACTCGACGACCGTGGGCGCCTGCTGGTCGACGTCGATGCCCGCCGCCCGCAGCTTGAGCAGCGCGCCGTGCGCGGCGCCGGTGAGCTCCGGGGAGTCCCAGAGCCGCACCGCGAGCGCCACGGCGGTGGTCTCGTCGGGTTCGAGGCTGATGTCGCCGAGTTCGTAGTCGCGGCGCGCGATCCGGTAGCCGTCGATGGCGTCGAACGCGGAATTGCGGCCGACCTCGAGCGGCACGCCGAGCTCACGCAACTCGGTCTTGTCGCGTTCGAACGTGCGGAAGAAGGCGTCGTCGCTCGGCGCGTCGGCGTAGCCCGGCACGATCCCCCGGATGCGTTCCGCGGTCAGGTACTGCCGGGTCGACAGCAAGCACAGCACCAGGTTGACCAGGCGTTCTGCGCGGGCGACGGACACAAGGAGAGACTAACCGGCCCAATGGTGCTCCGGCGCGCGGCCCCGCCGCGTGTCGAACACACGATCGGTACGGCTGCCGATCCTTCAGTTCACGCACACGGGCGCGATGCTGCCGGGCGTCCGCGGCTTCGTCCGGGAGTCACCATGGCCGGCCGGCTTGGGCGCGAAGTAGCCGTGGATGAAGCTCTTCACCTTCGCGGGGTCGGCGGTCAGCCAGCCCAGGGCCGTCGTGCCGGTGATCGGGACGGTGCCGATGCGGACGTCGTACGAGGTCAGGTCCCGCACCTGGTTGGCGAACGAGATCAAGTCCCAGCGCTGGTCCAGCACGACGTACTTGCGCACCGCGCCCAGCAGGGCCCGCACCTTGACCGGGCTGGACAGGGTGCCGCTACTGGCCACCGTGTCGATCAGGCCGGCGAGGAAGACCTGCTGGCGGCGAATCCGGTCGAGATCGCCGTTGGGCAGGTTGTGGCGCTGTCGCACGAACGCCAGCGCGGTGTCACCCTGCACCTTCTGCGCCCCGGCCGGGAAGTTCGCGCCGGACATCGGGTCGTGCTGAGCCGCGTTGAGGCAGACCGACACGCCACCGACCAGTTTGGTCATCGCCACGAAGCCCTGCATGTCCGCCTGCGCGTAGTGGTCGATCCGCACGCCGGTCACCTTCTGCACCACGGCCACGAAGTCTTCTTGTGCCTTTTGGACTTGCTGCAACTGCGGCAGGTTCGGCGCCTTGCGCTTCTCGGCGGCCAAAGCGAGCGGGTAGACGGCGTTCAGCCGCGTCCGCCCGAACCCGTCGGCGTTGACCTCCAGATCCCGCGGCAGCGACACGACGGCCGCCGAGTCGCCCGACTTCGGCACGTGCACGACGGCGATGGTGTCCGGCCGGGACCCCTCGATGCCCGGCCGGGTGTCCATGCCGACCACGAGGATGTTGACATCGGCGGCCGGCGCGACACCGGCGTCCGGCCCGGCCGCGGGCGCCGCGCCCGGGGTGTTCTGGGCGCCGCACGCCACGGTCACCGCGGCCAGGCCGGCCGCCACCACCAACTTCAACCCGCGCACGGGCTGTCCTCCCACCACGCTGTCCTCCGACCGCACCTGGGCGCCGGGTGCGCCCCCTCGCGGGCTACTACGAGGGTGACGCCCCGGCCGGTTGCCCTCACATCGCCGGTGCCTTGTCGAGGAAGCCGTAGACGTCACGCAGCTTGCCGTCCTCGGTCAGCACGGCGGTGTCGGCGCCGATCACGACCGACTCGGCGGACTCGCCACCGCCGGCCGGTACCAGCTCCCACCGGAAGCGGACGAGGTCGTGGTGCGCCTCGGGTGCGCCGAGCAAGCGGAAGACGTGGCCGGGGAACAACTTCTGCGCTCCCTCGATCACCGCCGCCACGCCGTCGTGGCCGCGCACGGCGGCCAGCGGGTCGGTGTAGCCGCCGTCGTCGGCCCACAACTGCTTGACGGCGAGCAGCCGGGCGTCCGCGTCGGTCTCGTTCCACGCCGCGATGTAGGACTCCACAGTGGACTTGATGTCGGTCATCGGTTCCTCCCTGGGTTTCGGGTAGCACCGACGATGCCCGGCCTGAGGTCATGCTGTCGATTACCTCTCAGGTAATGGTGGCGACGACGTATCGTGGTGGTCATGGCCAGTACGCGCCCGGTCGGCGAGTTGCTGCGGGGGTGGCGGGACCGGCGCAAGCTGAGCCAGCTCGACCTCGCGATCGACGCCGGCATCTCCACGCGGCACCTGAGCTTCGTGGAGACCGGCCGCTCGGCGCCGAGCCGGGAGATGGTGCTGCGCATCGCCGAACACCTCGAAGTGCCGCTGCGCGAGCGCAACCAGCTGCTGGTGGCGGCCGGGTTCGCGCCGCTGTACCGGGAGACGTCGCTGGCCGAGCTCGGTCCCGCGCGCGACGCGGTGCGGCGCATCCTCGACGGCCACACCCTCTACCCGGCCGTGGTGGTCGACCGGTCCTGGCGGCTGCTGGACGCCAACGAGCCGGTCGGCCTGCTCACGGCCGGAGTAGCGCCGCACCTGCTCGGCGCGGACGCGAACGTGCTGCGGATCGCCCTGCACCCGGACGGCGTCGCGCGCCGGACGGTGAACCTCGGCGAGTGGCGGGCGCACCTGCTCGGCCGGTTGCGCAAGGAGATCACGCTGACCGGCGACCCCGCGTTGCAAGAGCTGCACGACGAACTCGTGGCGTACCCGTGCGATCAGCCGGAGCCGGTGCCCGCCGGACCCGTCGATTTCGTTGTGCCGCTTCGGTTGCGCCACGATGACGTGCCGGGCGGGGAGCTGGCGTTCTTCTCCATCATCGCGACCTTCGGCACGCCACTGGACGTGACGGTGGCCGAACTGGCGATCGAGTCGTTCTTCCCGGCGGACGACGTCACGACCCGCTTCCTGGGGTCGGTCGCGGGAACAAGGTGAGCAGCTCGCGGCCCAGCACCTCGTCGCCCTTGATGATCAGGTCGGTCCGGTCCAGCTCACGCAGCCCGAAGAGCACCGCGCGGAAGGCGCCCGCCTCCCCCTCGATGGTCACGTCCGGGTTCTCGAGGTTGCCGCGCCGCAGATCCAGCAAGCCCTTGTCGATCGACAGGCGGAACTCGTCGGGGCCCAGGCGCAGGTGCGCGCGCACCTGCAGCCCGGCCGCGCGATCGCGGTCGAAGGTGGTCAGCATCGCCAGCACCAAGGCATCGGTGCTCAGCTCGTTCGACGTGGTGATCGCACCCCGGCTCCCCCAGCGCGCCAGGTGGAACAGCACCGGCCGCAGCTCGGCACCGCGCTCGGTGAGTTCGTAGACCGACGACGCCGCGGGTGGCGGCAGCTTGCGCTTGCGCACCACGCCCGCCTCCTCCAGCTCACGCAGCCGGGTGGACAACACGTTCTGCGAGGCAGTCGGCAACCCGGCCCGCAGGTCGGTGAACCGCTTGGGCCCGAACAACAACTCGCGCACCACGAGCAGCGCCCAGCGTTCCCCGACGACGTCGAGCGCGCGGGCCACGCCGCACGGGTCCTCGTAGCTGCGTGCACCTGCCATGGACGCATCCTACCAAGATTGGTCTTGTTTTCGCACCAGTTAGTGCTAATTTAGGACCATGACGACGACGGAGCTGGCCCAAGGCGATCTGGACCTACTGAACACCGACACGGCTCAGCGGCTGCTGGCCTCGACCGAGCTGGCCCGGCTGGCCTACCGCGCGACCGACGGCACCCCGCGCGTGGTGCCGATGCTGTTCCTCTGGAACGGCACCGAACTCGTGATGAGCACGTTCGCCGGCTCGGGCAAGCTGGCCGGGCTGCGCCGCCACCCCGAGGTGACCGTGCTGATCGACCGCGCCGGTCCGCCACCGGAGGTGCTGACGCTGCGCGGCGACGCCGTACTGACCGAGGTCGACGGCCTGCTGCCGGACTACGTGGCCCTGCAACGCCGCTACTACGGCGACGGGTCCGCGGCCGCGCTGGAGCAGCTGGCCGCCCAGCCGGACCTGCGCATGGTCCGCATCGCCGTCGAGCCCAGCTGGGCCGGCGTGCTGGACTTCCAGACCCGCTTCCCGGGTGGGATGCGGCGCTGATGGCCACCTACGTGCTGGTCCACGGGGCCGGCGACGCGTTCTACTGGCACCTGACCGAACCGCGGCTGCGTGCGCTCGGCCACGACGTGATCGCCCCTCAGCTGCCGATGGCCGACGACACGGCCGGGTTCGCCGAATACGCCGACACCGTGGTGGAGGCCATCGGCGACCGGCGAGACCTGGTCGTGGTGGCCCAGTCCCTGGGCGGCTTCACCGGCCCGCTGGTCTGCGCGCGGGTCCAGGTCGACCTGCTGGTGCTGGTGTGCGCGATGACGCCGAAGCCGGGCGAGTCCGCCGGCGAATGGTGGGACGCGACCGGCCAGGACCGCGCCATGCGCGAGTACGCCGAAAGCCAGGGCCGCGTCATGGGCGAGTACCCGGACGTGCGCCGGGACTTCTTCCACGACGTGCCGGCCGACGTGACCGAGGCGGTGTTCGCCCAGCCGGAGCCACGCATGTCGGATGCCGTGTGGGCCAAGCCCTGGCCACTGGAGGCCTGGCCCGCGGTGCCCACCCGGTTCCTGGCCGGTCGCCACGACCGCATGTTCCCGCTGGAGTTCCAGCGCAGGATCGTGCCGCAACGCCTGGGCATCGAGCCCGACGTGATCGACACCGGGCACCTGCCCGCGCTCGCACGACCGGACGAGTTCGTCGCGCGACTCGAGGAATACCGCACTGGGGGGAAGACGCCATGAGCAAGATCGCCGCGGGCGCGTGCATGTCGTTGGACGGGTTCATCGCCGGGCCCGAGGAGAGCGGGTTCGAGCACCTCTTCGCGTGGCTGGGCAACGGCGACGTCGAGGTGCCGACCGCACAGCCCGAGCGGACGTTGCGCACGTCCGCGGCGAGCGCCGAGGTGCTGCGCGAGCACACCGCCTCGGTCGGGGCGCTGGTCGTCGGCCGCAGGCTCTTCGACCTGACGAAGGGCTGGGGTGGCACGCACCCGTGGGGCGTGCCGGTGTTCGTCGTGACGCACTCGGTGCCCGAGGACTGGGCCAACGACGGCAACCCGTTCACCTTCGTCACCGACGGGGTGGCGAGCGCCGTCGAGCAGGCGGCCGAGGTCGCGGGCGTGGACAAGATGGTCGGCGTCAACGGTGGCGAGATGGCCCGCCAGTGCCTGGAGCTCGGCCTGCTGGACGAGGTCGGCATCGACCTCGTACCGGTGTTGCTGGGCGACGGCGTACCGATGTTCGGCAAGCTCGCCGGCGCACCGGTCCGCCTGGCCAACCCCACCGTCGTCGAAGGCGACGGGGTGACCCACCTGCGCTACCGCGTGCTCAGGTGAGCACCGACCAGTCCGGGACCAGCTCCACCTGGTAGCCGGCGAAGTCCTCGAGGTCGGCACCGTGGGCGGCGCGATCGCGCAGGGCCGGGAACACGTCCGACTGGTAGGCGGCATGCGCCGCCGCCGACGCCCATCGGGTGGCGACGAGGAAGCTCGTCCCGGAGCGGGCGAACACACCACCCGTGAAGCCGGGCGCGGCGCTCATCCCCGGGTTCCAGACGTTCACCTGCGCGTCCAGGAAGTGCTGGAGGCGCTCCGGACGCACCCGCCCGTGCGCGAGGCGCAGCAAGCCCGGGCCGACCGTGAAGTCCTCGATGAACGCCACCTCGGGCAGCACCAGGCGTTCGGTGCCCGTGATGCAGCTCGACTGGGCCGCTGCGAGCTTCTGGTGCGGCCCGTCCATGAAGGCGTCGTAGCGGACGTGGTCGGTCCACAGGGCCAGGACGTGCGCCGTGCCGTCATCGTCCCAGCCGCCCAACTGGGTCACGAAGCCCGGCACGGCGGTCAGCTCGGACCACCCGAGCTGACCGTCGGCGAAGCCGTCGCGGTCGGCGAAGCCGTCGCGGTCGGCGACCGTGCAGCGGAGCCACTTGAGCAACACGGCGAGGCCTACAGCGAGGCGATCAGGCGTTCCACTCGCTCGTCCACCGCGCGGAACGGGTCCTTGCACAGCACGGTGCGCTGCGCCTGGTCGTTCAGCTTCAGGTGGACCCAGTCCACGGTGAAGTCCCGGCCCGCCTGCTGAGCGGCGGCGATGAAGTCGCCACGCAGCTTGGCTCGCGTGGTCTGCGGTGGGGTGTCCTTCGCGGCCTCGATCTCGCCGTCGTCGGTCACGCGCTCGACCAGGTCCTTGCGCTGCAACAGGTCGAAGATGCCCCTACCACGGCGGATGTCGTGGTAGGCCAGGTCGAGCTGCGCGATGCGCGGGCTGGACAGGTCGAGGTTGTGCTTGGCCTGGTAGCGCTGCACCAGCCGGTGCTTGATCGCCCAGTCGATCTCGCGGTCGATCTTGGCCAGGTCCTGCGCCTCGATCGCGTCCAGCGTGCGGCCCCACAGCTCCAGCACCCGCTGGGTCACCGGATCGGCCGAGCGCTTGGCCACGTGGTCGACCGCGCGGGCGTAGTACTCGCGCTGGATGTCCAGCGCGGACGCCTCGCGCCCGCCCGCCAGGCGCACCAGGCGCTTGCCGGTCAGGTCGTGGCTGATCTCGCGGATCGCGCGGATCGGGTTGTCCAGGCTGAAGTCCCGGAACTGCACGCCCTCCTCGATCATCTCGAGGACCAGGTTGGCTGTGCCGACCTTGAGCAGCGTCGTGGACTCGGACATGTTCGAGTCGCCGACGATCACGTGCAGGCGCCGGTAGCGCTCGGCGTCGGCGTGCGGCTCGTCGCGGGTGTTGATGATCGGGCGCGAGCGGGTGGTGGCGCTGGAGACGCCCTCCCAGATGTGCTCGGCGCGCTGGGAGAGGCAGTACACGGCACCGCGCGGGGTCTGCAGGACCTTGCCCGCGCCGCAGATCAACTGGCGGGTGACCAGGAACGGCAGCAGCACGTCGGCGATCCGCGAGAACTCGCCGGCCCGCGTGACCAGGTAGTTCTCGTGGCAGCCGTAGGAGTTGCCCGCCGAGTCGGTGTTGTTCTTGAACAGGAAGATGTCGCCGCCGATGCCCTCGTCGGCCAGCCGCCGCTCGGCGTCGACGAGCAGGTCCTCGAGGATCCGCTCGCCCGCCTTGTCGTGGGTGACCAGTTGCACGAGGTCGTCGCACTCGGCCGTGGCGTACTCGGGGTGCGAGCCCACGTCAAGGTAGAGACGGGAGCCGTTGCGCAGGAAGACGTTCGAGGAACGCCCCCAAGACACGACACGCCGGAACAGGTACCGCGCGACCTCGTCCGGGCTCAGCCTGCGCTGGCCGTGGAACGTGCAGGTCACGCCGAACTCGGTTTCGATGCCGAAGATCCGCCGCTGCATTCCTCCAGACTAGGCGTTCCGCTCGGCTACAGCGCAGCGCCGTTCGTGTTTGTTGGCTTTCGATCCGGTCACCGAGGGCACAGTTCGTCCGGTGGGCGGGCATGTGCTCGGTTACGTTTCCGGAGTGATCGGGCGAGTGCGGCGCGGCTCAGCGCGACGGGTAGGACAAGCGGACCTCGTCATGATGCGCAGGTCAGCGGCGCTGCGGCGGACCTGGCTCGACCCGGCGATGCTGCGCCTGTCCCGGTCGGCCAACCACAGCCTGCTGTGGTTCGCGCTGGCCGGGGTCCTGGCCGCGCGAAAAGGCACCACCCGGCGTGGCGGCCTGCGTGGCGTCGCCGCGATCGCCGGAGCCAGCGCCGTGGCCAACCTCATCGCCAAACCGATCTTCCCCAGACGCCGGCCCGCAGCCGAACTGCTGCCCCTGCACCGGCGGCTGGAGAAACGGCCGACGTCGTCGTCGTTCCCCTCCGGGCACTCGGCGTCGGCCGCGGCGTTCGCGACCGCCGTGGCCATGGAGAACCCGGCCGTCGGCGCCGCCATCGCCCCACTGGCCGCCGCCGTGGCGTACTCGCGGGTGCACACGGGCGTGCACTGGCCCACCGACGTGCTCGCCGGGCTCGGCATCGGGGTGGGCGTCGGCGCGGCCACCCGGCACTGGTGGCCGCTCCCGGAGACCGCGCCCGCCCACAGCGAGCACCACGTCGACGCACCCCCGCTCGGCGACGGCTCCGGGTTGGTCGTGCTGGCCAACCCGGCGTCCGGCCCGGACGACGCCGACCCAGCCGACACGGTGAAGCAGCACTGGCCGGCCGCGCGGATCATCCGGCCCGACCCGGCGCGGGACCTCATCTCGCTCGTGCACGAGTCGTTGGACGACACCGTGGTGGCGCTGGGCGTCGCCGGCGGCGACGGAACCGTCGCCGCCGTGGCATCGGTGGCCGCGGAGCGCGGCTTGCCGTTGGTGTTGTTGCCGTTCGGGACGCTGAACCACTTCGCCCGCGACATCGGCGTGACCACTGTGGAGGACGCCGTCGCCGCCACGGCGACGGGTTCGGCCGTGGGCATCGACCTCGGACTGGTCGACGTGGCCGGTGACGGGCAGCGGTGGTTCGTCAACACCGCGAGCCTCGGGGGGTACCCCGAGATGGTGCGGCTGCGCGAGCGGATGGAGCACCGCTGGGGGAAGTGGCTGGCCGCCGGGATCGCGATGGTGCGGGTGTTGCGCAGCGCGCAACCGATCCAGGTGACGCTCAACGGGGAGCGGCGGGTGCTTTGGTTGCTGTTCCTGGGGAACGGGAGCTACCTGCCGAAGGGGTTCGCGCCGTCGTCGCGTCCCGCGTTGGACAGCGGGTGCCTGGATGTGCGGTACGTGCGGGCGGATGTGCCCTACTCGCGGGCCCGGTTCGTGGCGGCCGTGCTGACCCGGACGTTGCACGCGAGCCACGTGTACCGGCAGGCTGATGTCGCCGAACTGAAGGTGGAAGTGGTGGACGGGCACCGGCGCGTCGCCACCGACGGCGAGGTCGGGCCGCTGGGGAACACGTTCACCTTCGAGTCCCGTCGGCGGGCGCTCGTGGTCTACCGCCCCTGAGTCCAGGAGCATCCAGGCTTTTCCAGATCGGGGCCGCGCGGGCGCTGGGTTCGGCTTGTATTCGCGCCATGTTCGCGGAAACGACGGTTCAGGTGGCGCCCGGTGGGCCGAACTACTCGTTCAGGCTGGTGTGCCGCGTTCGCTCGTGAGTTCGCCGTTCGGGCCGGGAGCTCAGTGGTGCGTTCGGTTTGACACGAGGACCCCCACGCCTCGTGCAAAACCGAACCCAGCAACGCCACGGTGTCTTGGCCTCGCCGGCGGCGCACTTCTCGCTTCTGGTGCGGCTTGGTCTTGCTGGATCCTCGGACATGCCAGGGCGCCCTTGACCTTGTCCGTTCGGACCGGTCAAGGGCGCCCTTCGAAACTGAGGAAACTCAGGCGTCGCCCTCGGGGAGGTTCACGTCCTCGACGGGCTTCTCGGGCTTGTCGTCCTTGGCCTCGTCGGCCTTCTCATCGCTGGGCAGCAACGCGGCCAGCGCCGCGCCCTCGATGCGGCGGAACGCCCGGCGGGGGCGGTTGCGCTCCAGCAGGGCCACCTCCAGCTTGCCGATCCCGCCGTTGTCGCCGTTGTTGTTGCTCCCGGCCGGAACTGCCGTCTTGAGCGCCTGCACGGCGACGGCAACCCCGTCCGACAGGTCCAGGTCGTCGCGGTAGGTCTCCTTGAGGGAGTTGGCGATCGGCTCCGTCTGGCCGCCCATCACCAGGAAACGCGGCTCGTGGTCGATGGAACCGTCGTACGTCAGGCGGTACAGCTGGTCGTTCTCCTGCGTGGTGCCCACCTCGGCCACGCACAGCTCGACCTCGAACGGCTTGATCTGGTCGGTGAACATCGCGCCGAGGGTCTGCGCGTAGACGTTCGCCAGCTGCCGCGCCGACACGTCACGACGGTCGTTCGCGTAGCCCCAGAGGTCCACGTGGCGAATGCCCGCACGACGCAGGCTCTCGTACTCGCTGTAGCGACCTGCGCCCGCGAAGCCGATCCGGTCGTAGATCTCCGAAACCTTGTGCAGGGTCGTCGACGGGTTCTCCGCGACGAACAGCACGCCACCGGTGTACTTGAGCACGACGACGCTACGACCCCGGGCGATGCCCTTGCGGGCGTACTCCGAGCGATCGCGCATCAACTGCTCTGGCGATGCGTACAGCGGCATTGTCACGGCGTTGGCTCCAGGAATCTCTCGGGTCGGTCAGGGATGTCAGCCGCGCGGGTTCTCGGCGCGGGCGGCCACCACGGCCTCGGCGACGGCGGCGGCCTCCTCCTCGGGCAGTCGCACCGCACCGTTGGCCGCGTCGATGGTCACCACGGTCGGGAAGATGCGGCGCGCGAGGTCGGGGCCACCGGTGGCCGAGTCGTCGTCCGCGGCGTCGTACAGGCCCTCGATGGCCACGCGAATGGCTGCATCACGACCACCCGCCGGGTCGTAGAGCTTCTTGATGGCGGACTTGGCGAACAGCGAACCCGAGCCCACCGCGTAGAAGCCGGCGCGCTCCTCGTAGCGGCCACCGACCACGTCGTAGGACACGATGCGACCCGCCTTGGCCGGGTCCTCGGCGTGCAGGTCGTAACCCACGAAGAGCGGCACCACGGCCAGCCCGGCCATGGCCATCTCCAGGTTGCCCCGGATCATCCCGGCCAGCCGGTTGGCCTTGCCGTCCAGCGACAGGGACACGCCCTCGTTCTTCTCGTAGTGCTCCAGGTCCACCGTGTAGAGCCGCACCAGTTCGACGGCGAGACCGGCGGTGCCCGCGATGCCCACCGCCGAGTACTGGTCGGTGACGTAGACCTTCTCCACGTCGCGCTGGGCGATCAGGTTGCCCGCGGTCGCCCGCCGGTCACCGGCGAGCAGCACGCCGCCGTCGTAGGAGATGGCGACGATGGTGGTGCCGTGCGGCACGTCCAGCGGTACCTGCGACTGCTCGCGTGCGCCGCCGATGCCCCGGGCGCCGGGGAGCAGCTCCGGTGCCTGGGCACGCAGGAAGTCGACGAACGAGGACGTGGCGGCCGACATGTAGGCAGCCGGCAGATAGCCGGCCGACTGGGCGGCACCCGGCCGCGGGCCTGGGGAGATCGGGTCCATGCCTGCTTTCGTTTCCGTTGAGCTGGTGGGGCAGGAAGTTCTTACGCCATCTCGGAAGGCTTACGCCACCCCGAAGCGGCGCCGGGGTAGGACGATGTGCGCCACCGAGACGGGGTCCGGGGGCTCGCCCCCGGCCGGGGGCGTGGGGGCTTGGCCCCCACAAGACACGTAGTTCGAAGCTCGGCGAGCGCTCTCCGCGAGCACACGTCTCCCTTCGAACGACCCCCTTCGAACTACTCGCCGCCCTTTTGGACGTAAGCCCGCACGAAGTCCTCGGCGTTCTCTTCCAACACGTCGTCGATCTCGTCGAGGATCGCGTCGGTGTCGTCGCCGAGCTTCTCGCGGCGTTCCTGACCGGCGGCAGCGGCGCCTTCGACCTCGTCGTCGCCGTCACCGCCGCCCTGGCGCTGCACCTGTTCCTGAGCCATCTCGCCTCCTGGTGTGGCTTGGCTACCTTGAAGATTACCGACCAGGACCGACATTCGTCGTCGCCCGGCGGTGATCAAGGCAAGGAATTTCGCCCGTAGCGCACCCGGCGCTACGGGGCGTCACCGCCTGCTGCCTCCGGTCAGGGCGTCGACGAGCTGCTCGGCGGTCTCCGACGCGGCGAGCAGCTCGCCCACGTGGGCCTTGGTGCCGCGCAGCGGCTCCAGCGTCGGGATGCGCACCAGCGACTCGCGCCCGAGGTCGAAGATGACCGAATCCCACGACGCCGCGGCGATCGAGTTCGGGTAGCGCTCGAGGCACCGGCCGCGGAAGAACGCCCGGGTGTCGGTCGGTGGCGTGGTGATCGCCTCGCGCACCTCCTCCTCGGTGACCAGCCGGCGCATGGAGCCGCGGGTGACCAGCCGGTTGTAGAGGCCCTTGTCCAGCCGCACGTCGGAGTACTGCAGGTCGACCAGTTGCAGCCGCGGCGAGTTCCAGTTCAAGCCGTCGCGGGCCCGGTAGCCCTCGAGCAGGCGCAGCTTGGCCGGCCAGTCGAGGCGGTCGGCGCACTCCATCGGGTCGCGGCGCAGCGCGTCGAGGATCTCGCCCCACACCTTCAGCACGTCCTTGGCGACCGCGTCCGGCTCGATCCGGTCGAGGTGCTCGGTGACCATGTCGTGGTAGGCGGACTGGACGTCGAGGCCGGTGAACTTGCGCCCGTTGGCCAGCTCCACCGTGGCCTTGAGGGTCGGGTCGTGGCTGATCGTGTGCACCGAACGGACCGGGTCGGCCAGCTTGAGGTGGTCGAAGCGCAGGCCCGACTCGATCAGGTCCAGAACGAGCGCGGCGGTGCCGACCTTGAGGTACGTGGAGTACTCGGCGAGGTTGGCGTCACCGATGATCACGTGCAGCCTGCGGTACTTGTCCGCGTCGGCGTGCGGCTCGTCGCGGGTGTTGATGATGCCGCGCTTGAGCGTGGTCTCCAGGCCGACCTCGACCTCGATGTAGTCGGCGCGCTGGGAGAGCTGGAAGCCCGCCTCCTCGCCCGACACGCCGATGCCGACGCGACCGGACCCGCAGATCACCTGGCGCGAGGCGAAGAACGGCGTCAGCCCGGCGATCACCGCGGTGAACGGCGTGCTGCGCGACATCAGGTAGTTCTCGTGGGTGCCGTAGCTGGCGCCCTTGTTGTCGATGTTGTTCTTGTAGAGCTGCAGGCGGGGCTGGCCGGGCACGGTGGCGGCGCGCAGCGCGGCCTCCTCCATCACCCGCTCCCCCGCCTTGTCCCAGATGACGGCGTCGCGCGCATTGGTGACCTCGGGCGCGGAGTACTCGGGGTGGGCGTGGTCGACGTAGAGCCGCGCGCCGTTGGTGAGGATGACGTTGGCCGCGCCGAGGTCCTCCACGTCGGGGTCCTGCGGTGGCATGCCGGGCGCGCCGAGGTCGAACCCGCGCGCGTCGCGCAACGGCGACTCGACCTCGTAGTCCCAGCGTGCGCGCCGCGCCCGCGGGATGTCCGCGGCCGCCGCGTACGCGAGGACGACCTGCGTTGAGGTGAGCACCGGGTTCGCGGTCGCGTCACCCGGCACGGAGATGCCGTATTCGACCTCGGTTCCCATGATCCGCCGCATACCGCCAGCCTACGGGACCTGCCACCATGAACCGCGTGACGGCTGGCGAGGAACTGGTGGCCTGGTACGACCCCGCCGGGACGGTGATCGGCTCGGTGCCCCGCAGCCGGATGCGGGCGCAGCGGCTGTGGCACGCGACCACCGGTGTGCTGGTGCGTTCGCTCGACGGGTCACGGGTGTTCGTGCACCGGCGGACGGCGGACAAGGACGTCTTCCCCGGGATGCTCGACGTTTGGGCTGGTGGGGTGGTCGCGGCCGGGGAATCGCCCGCGGTGACGGCCGTGCGCGAACTCGCCGAGGAGTACGGCGTGTCGGGCGTCGCGGTCGAGCCGTTGTTCTCCGGGACCTACGACCTGCCGGACGTGCGGTGCCACGCGTTCCTGTACGAGGCCCGGTCGAACGGTCCGTTCGTGGTGCAGGAGTCGGAGATCGAGTCCGCATGGTGGGAACCGGTGTCGCGGCTGCGCGTGCTGGTCGACGACCCGCGGTGGCCGATCGTCCCCGACGGACGGATCGCGCTCAAGGAGTGGTTCGCCCTAGGTCCACGCGAGAGCTGATCGAGCCGCCCAATAGTCCCGCGGCGGTTCGGCGTGTCCCGCGAACGCATCCGGCGCCAGGCGCAACCGGGTGGCCCGCAGGTTCGCGCGCAACTGCTCGACGCTCGCCGCACCGCTGAGCACGACGTCGGCCCACGGTTGAGCCAGGACAGCCGCCAAGGCCACCGCGTCGGTTCCCACATCGTGGTCGTGGGCGAGGCTGGTGACCTGCGGCGGCGGCTGGACGGCGAGCCGGCCGTTGGCCATGGCCTCCTTGACCAGCACCAGCGCGCCCGCGTCGTGGGCCTCGGCCAGGGCCGGCCCGACGGACTGCTCCAGGATGTTCCAGGTGGACTGGACGGCGGTGAACACCGGCGCGCCGCCCACGGTCAAGTCGAACGCCCGGCGGACCGCTTCCGCTTGTGCCGCACCGGAAGTGGAGAAGCCGACGCGCACGCCACCGGCAGCCAGCCCGGCCAGTTTCGCCTGCAGCGGACGGTCGGTGAACAGCGGGCTGTCCGGCGTCAGCGAGTGCACCTGGTAGAGCGAGATCCGGTCGCCGAGCAGGTCGCGGCTTTCCTGCCACTGCCGGGTGAAGCGGGCGAGGCTGTGTTCCTTGACCTCGTGCACGTCGGCGTCGCGGCGCCAGCCGGCCACGTACGCGTAACCCCACTTGCTGGAGATCGTGACGTCGCCGTGATCGCGGGCGGCCAGCCAGCCGGACAGGAACTCCTCGGCCCGCCCGTAGGAGCGGGCCGCGTCGACCCACCGCACGCCGGCGGCGTACGCGGCGTCCAGGACGTCCCAGCAGGCCGCGCGCATCGCTTCCACCGTGCGGTCTTCGGGCAACGCGCCGTCGCGGCCGAGGTTGACGTATGCGGGCCTGCCCAGCGCGGCCAGCCCGAGCCCGATCCGGTCCATCAGCCCATCCTCCACCGCGCGTGTCCCCTCGTCCGACCCGGTGTGTCCCCTCGTCCGACCGGGCGTGCCCGCTCTTCCGGCCCGGTGTGCCCGCTGGTCCAGTTGGTCTCGGGGTGCGGCTCGAGTGGGGTGGGTTGTGTTGGCCTCGCGGAGGATTGCGAGTGCTGCGGTGAACGCGAAGCAGCCCCTGGCCGCCGGAATGCGGGCAGGGGCTGCTTCGAGCGATCGGTGCTACAGGTACTGACCGGTGTTGTTGGCCGTGTCGATGGCGCGGCCGGAATCCTGGTTCTTGCCGGTGACGAGGGTGCGGATGTAGACGATCCGCTCCCCCTTCTTGCCGGAGATCCGGGCCCAGTCGTCCGGGTTGGTGGTGTTGGGCAGGTCCTCGTTCTCCGCGAACTCGTCGACGATCGCGTCGAGCAGGTGCTGCACGCGCAGACCGGGCTGACCGGTCTCCAGCACCGACTTGATCGCCGCCTTCTTCGAGCGGTCGACGATGTTCTGGATCATCGCGCCCGAGTTGAAGTCGCGGAAGTACAGGACTTCCTTGTCCCCGTTGGCGTAGGTGACCTCCAGGAAGCGGTTGTCCTCGCTCTCGTCGTACATCCGCTCGACGGTGTGCTGGATCATCGCGTCCAGGCAGGCCTGCCGGTCGCCGCCGAACTCCGCGAGGTCCTCGGAGTGGATCGGCAGGTTCGGGGTCAGGTACTTGGAGAAGATGTCGCGGGCGGCTTCGGCGTCCGGTCGCTCGATCTTGATCTTCACGTCCAGCCTGCCGGGTCGCAGGATGGCCGGGTCGATCATGTCCTCGCGGTTGGACGCGCCGATCACGATCACGTTCTCCAGGCCCTCGACGCCGTCGATCTCCGAGAGCAGCTGCGGCACGATCGTGGTCTCCACATCGGAGGACACGCCCGAGCCACGGGTGCGGAAGATCGAGTCCATCTCGTCGAAGAACACGATCACCGGGGTGCCCTCGGACGCCTTCTCACGAGCCCGCTGGAAGATCAAGCGGATGTGCCGCTCGGTCTCACCCACGAACTTGTTGAGCAGCTCGGGACCCTTGATGTTCAGGAAGTAGGACTTGGCTTCCTTCGCGTTGTCGCCACGCGCCGCCGCCACCTGCTTGGCCAGCGAGTTGGCGACCGCCTTGGCGATGAGCGTCTTGCCACAGCCGGGCGGGCCGTAGAGCAGGACGCCCTTCGGCGGGCGCAACTCGTACTCGGTGTACAGGTCGGCGTGCAGGAACGGCAGCTCGACCGCGTCGCGGATCTGTTCGATCTGCCGGAAGAGCCCACCGATGTCGGCGTAACCGACGTCGGGCACCTCCTCCAGCACCAGGTCCTCGACCTCGGCCTTGGGCACCCGCTCGTAGGCGTAGCCGGACTTGGCGTCGACCAGCAACGAGTCGCCCGGCTTGAGCGGCGCGTCGACGAGCGGATCGGCCAGCATGATCACCCGCTCCTCGTCGGCATGACCGACGATGAGCGCGCGCACCGGGCCGTCGTCCTCGCCTGCTTCGAGCACCTCGCGCAAGGTCGAGACCTCACCGGTGCGCTCGAAACCACCTGCTTCGACCACCGTCAGCGCCTCGTTGAGACGGACGGTCTGGCCGCGGCGCAGCTCCTGCGCCTCGACCGAGGGCGACACGGCGACCCGCATCTTGCGGCCCGCCGTGAACACGTCCACCGTGCTGTCCTCGAACTGCTCGAGGAACACGCCGTAGCCGCTGGGCGGCTGGGCGAGCCGGTCGACCTCCTCGCGCAGGGCGAGCAGCTGGCTGCGCGCCTCGCGCAGCGTGTCGACCAGCTTGGCGTTGCGCTCGGTGAGCTGACTCACCCGCTCGGACGCCTCGGCAAGGCGCTGCTCGAGGATCCGCGTGTGCCGAGGGGACTCGGTCAGCTTGCGTCGTAGTACCGCTATCTCTTCTTCGAGGAACCTGATCTGCGCGGCCTCGCTGCGCCCGAGGGCGCCAGGACCGTTGGTAGGGCCGTCGGCCTCGTCTTCCGGCCGGCTGCCGGGACGGTCGTGCTGCATCTCCGGCACCTCCTTCCCGAACTCTTACCTCACACGGTACCGGCGAGCACCGACAAGAGGTGACAACAAGGATGCCGTGATCACCGTTGCGAAGTCGAGAAACGCCCACTCGGCGGGATGAAATCCGCCAAGTCGGTGCCAAGCGGCACTGGCGACCCGCTACCGTGCGTCGTGCACTAGTCCAACTGCGCGCACCGTGTTCGTACGCTCCGCGCAGCGCGACGCCACGATCTAGGAGATACCGATGTCCCAACCGCCTGGCCCGTACGGTCAGCAGCCCGGATACGGCGGACAGCAGCCGTACGGCCAGCAGCCGTATGGCCAGCAGCCTGGGGGCTACCCGCAGTCCGGCGGCTACCCCCAGCAGGGGTACCCGCAGTCCGGTCCGCAGCCGCAGCAGGGCTACCAGCAAGCCGGTGGCTACGGCGGCTACCCCGGTGGCTACGGCCAGCCGCCGAAGAAGAGCCCGATGCCGTGGATCCTCGGCATCGGTGGTGCCGTCGTGGTCGCGGTGGTGGTCGTGCTGATCATCGTGCTGTCCGGCGGCGGCAGCGGCGACACCAGCAGCCCGAACGGCGTGGCGCAGGCCGCGGTCGACGCGATCAACAACAAGGACGCGGACGCCGCCAACAAGCTCTCCTGCAAGTCCGGCGGCAGCGTCGAGGACAGCAGCAAGGCCCTCGAAGAGCTCAAGAACGCCGACGTGCACGCCTCGCTCAAGGGCGATCCGCAGGTCAACGGGGACACGGCCACGGCGACGGTCAACATGGACGTCACCTACCAGGGCCACCACATCAACCAGGACCTCGAGCTGTCGATGAAGAAGAACGGCGACAGCTGGTGTGTCGACGACCTCGACTCCTCCTCGGCGTCGGGTGGCTCGGACTCGGGCAGTGGCGGCGACTCCACGGAGCCCACTGGCTGAGCCAGGAACGACCAACCGACGGCGCCGGTCCCCTCCCCACAGGGACCGGCGCCGTTCGTTTGCCCGCACATGCGGAACAATCCGCGCCATGTCGTGGCTGCGGGCGTTGCGTGCTCGTCCCCGCCTGGCGCTGGGCATCGGCGTGGCGGTCGTCCTCGTGGTGGCCGGCGTCGTGACCGCCGTGGGGCTGCTGCGCGAGCCGGCCGCACCGGACGTGAGCACGCCTGAGGGTGTGGCATATGCCACAGGACAGGCGTTGAGCGGCAAGGATCCCGAGAAGCTCCGCACGATCAGCTGCGACCCGGCGAACTTCGACGGCGACACGAGCGCGAGCGCCGTCGCGGTGCTCGAGCAGCCGGACGTCACGATCGAGGCGCACACGGCCGGTCGACCCGCCGTGAGCGGGAACAAGGCGACTGCGAAACTCGATCTCACAATCACCTATCAAGGTGGAACCCAGGACGTACCGGTCACGCTCCAACTGGCACGGCGCGGCACCGGATGGTGCCTGGCCGACCTGACATGACCGGCCGAGGCAGGGACGGGCGCACCCCATGACGACTCCCCCGCAGCAACCAGGGGCTCAGGAACCAGGCAGTGGCCCCGCCCACGGGCAGACGTACGGACAAGCGGGACATTTCGGGCAGATGGGCGGTTACGTGCCGCCACCCCCGCCCAAGGAACGCCACCCGATGCCCTGGATCCTCGGTGGCGTCGCCGTCCTCGTCGTCGCGGCCGTCGTGGTGTTGATCGTCGTGCTCACGAGCGGGACGGACACCAGCTCGCCCAAGGCGGTCAACGACTCCGTCGTCGAGGCGCTCAACGACAAGGACATCAAGGCGTTGCAGGGTGTCTTGTGCAATCCCGATGTGGTGCCGCAGGAGATCAACCAGGGTCTCGCGCTCGGCAAGGACATGGTCGACATCAAGGCGCAGGCCAAGGGTGACCCGGCGCAGAACGGAGACACGGCCACGTCGACAGTCGGCGTCCAGCTGACCGCGATGGGCCAGACCGTCCAGGCGAACGTGCATCTCACGTACCGCAAGAACGGCGACTCGTGGTGCGTCGCCGACATGAAGGCCAACCTCGGCTGACCGTGCCACAAGACGAAACGAGCGAGCGATGACGTACCCACCGCAGCCCGGTCAGAACGACCCCTACGGCCAGCAGCCGCCCTACGGCCAGCAACCGCAGCAAGGGCAACCGCCGTACGCTCAGCCCCAATACGGGCAACCGCAATACGGCCAGCCGCAGTACGGGCAGCCCCAGCCCGGCCAGCCCCAGCCCGGCCAGCCCCAGCCCGGCCAGCCCCAATACGGGCAGCAGTTCCCGCAGACCGGCCCGCAGCAGCAGGCGTACGGCGGGTTCGGCACGTACGGGCAGCCGCCGCGCAGGCGTGGACCGCTGCCGTGGATCCTCGCGGGCGGCGGCGCGCTCGTGGTGATCGTGGTCGTGGTGCTGATCGTCGTGCTCGCCGGTGGCGACGGGGCGGGCGACTCGCCGAAGGGCACCGCGGACGCGCTCGCCACCGCGCTCAACGACCACGACATCAGCGCCATCAACGCGTTGCTGTGCGACCAGGGCGACAAGATCGACCCGCAGGACGTCGACGAGTCCGACGCCTTCAAGTCGATCAGCAACGTGCGGGTGAAGAGCGTGAGCGAGCCGGAGGGCGACTCGGCGACGGCCGTGCTGACCGCGACGGTGCACGGCGAGGAGAAGGACGAGGACTTCGCCATGCACAAGAAGGACGGCAAGTGGTGCGTGGGCGAACCCGGCTCGGGGGAAACCACGAACGACTCGTCCAGCCCACCCTCGACCGGGTGACGGCCTGAGCCAACCGCCGCATAACATGTGATCGTGTTCCCCGGAACCGCGGAAAGCGGGGAACGCCGATGGCGCAACGGCCGTCCCACTGTCGAACGACATTCAGGACGACACACCCAACGGCACTCCCTGCGCGGACGATACGGGGGATTTCGATGACCTACCCACAGCAGCCCGGTCAGTGGGGCCAGGACCCGCAGAGCGGGCCGAACCAGCAGCCCCAGTGGGGGCAGCAGCAGCCTCCGCAGTACGGGCAGCCCAGCCCCCCGTACGGCCAGCCGGCGCAGCCGCAGCAGCCGCAGTACGGCGGCGACTACGGGCAGTCCCACCAGTACGGCCAGACGCAGCAGTTCGGCCAGCTGCCGTGGGACCAGCAGCAGACCGGCGGCGGCCTGCCGCCCGGCGGGCCGAAGAAGCGCAACCCGAACACGATCGCCGCGATCGTCGTGGCCGCGATCGTCCTGGTCGGCGGGGCCGGCGTCGGCATCTACTTCGCCACCAAGGGCGACGACAAGGGCGGCAACGCCAGCCCCGGCACGAGCACGTCCAGCTCGGCACCCGCCACGACGACCACCGAGTCGTCGACCAGCGACCCCTACCCGACCGACACCACCACCGACGACCCGTACGACACCACGACCACGGAAGACTCCGGTGGTGACACCAGCGGGCCCGCCGCGGCGGCGCAGAAGTTCGCCGACGGGGTGAACAACCGGGTGCGCAGCGACATCATCGACGCCTCCTGCGACAAGGACACGCCGTTCGCGAACCTGGCCGACGACTCGATGGACGCCTCGGTGGAGATCAAGGGCGAGCCGTCGCTGTCCGGCTCGACCAAGGCCTACGTCCCGGTGAACATCCGGTTCTCGGGCAAGGACCACGAACTCTCCATGCCGCTGGACAAGAAGTCCGACGGCTGGTGCGTCGAGTAGAACCAGAGCCAACCGCCGAATCAGCCAGCTGGGGAACGAGAAGAGATGACCTACCCACCAAACCAGCCGCCGCAGCAGCCCTGGGGCCAGCAGCCCGATCCGTACAGCGGGGGGTTCCAGCAGCCGCAGCCCGGACCGCAGACCGGGCCGCAGCCGACCTCGGCGTACCAGGGGTTCGGCGCGTTCGGCGGGGGTGGCGGCCCGCAGCCGCCGAAGCGCAACACCAGCACCATCGCCGCGATCGTGGTCGGCGTGCTGATCGTGCTCGGCGGCGGTGGCGCGGCGGTCTACTTCCTGACCAAGGGCGACGACGACAACGGCGGCAGCGCCAACGGCGGCACGACGACCACGCACGTCACGACCACCACGACGACGTCGACGACCACCACCGACGACACGTTCACCACGACCGAGACCAGCGACTCCACGGTCGCCCCTGACGGCACCAGCCCGGACTCCGTGCGCGACGACTACATCCGCGCGTACGAGAGCAAGAGCTTCACGACCGTGGTCACGCACGCGTGCAAGGACTACATCTCCAAGTACGGCACGGACACCTCGGACGTGGAGCAGCAGATCGCGCCCTACACGATCCACGGCACGCCGGTCGGCGAGCCCGATGTCACCGGCGACAGCGCACTCGCCAAGATCACCCTCGAGTTCGCCAAGGGAAGCGGCACACCGCAGACCAAGTCGATCAAGGTCAAGGCCGTGCTGGAGGACGACAGCTGGAAGTTCTGCGGGGAGGCTGCGGGCTGACCTTGCTGGTCAGGGCCGGTTGCGGGGGTCGTGAGCGGCTGTGGCAGCCTTCGGCCCTACGGTGGCAAGCAGACGCATCCGACTGGAGCAAGCCCGGGGGACATCGAATGACGTATCCGCCTCAGAACCAACCTGACCCGTGGGGCCAGCAACAGGGGCCGCCCGAAGGGTGGGGTCCGCAGCCCGACCAGTGGGGCCAGCAACCGCCCCCGCCGCAGGACCCCTGGGGTGGCGGCGGGTACGACGGCTACGGCGGGCCGCCGCCGAAGAAGGGCGGCGGCAAGACGGTCGCGATCGTCCTCGTCATCGTGGTGGTGCTTGCCGGTGCGGGCGTCGGCTTGTTCTTCTTGTTGAAGAACAAGGACAGCGACAACAACGCCGGTCCGGGCGGCATGAACCCCAACGACCCCAAGTCGGTCGCGGTCGCGTGGGCCGACAAGTACTCGCGCGCCTACAACTCCGACTACCAGGAGGTCAAGGCGACCGACCTCAAGCCGCTCATGTGCCAGTCCCAGTACAAGGGCCTGGACGAGGTGCAGCAGCTGGCCGATGCCAAGCGCGCCAACGGTTCGTCCGGCAGCGCCGTGCCCACGCCCAACCACCGCAAGTACAAGCTGACCGTCGGTGACGTGAAAGCCAACGGCGACACCGCGACCGTCATGGTGACGGCAACGCCGGAGTCCTCGTCCGGCAGCGGCGGCCCGTCGGCCTCGGCGGCCGCCAGCAGGTCGGAAACCCGCGCCTTCGACATGAAGAAGGAAAACGGCGGCTGGAAGGTCTGCGGCCCGCAGAAAGGCAACGGCGGCGGCAACGGCGGCTCGACCCCGTCCGGAGGCGTCCAGCTCCCCGGCAGCGGTAGTGGCGGTGGCGGTGCCAGCGGCGGCCCCGTGCCCAGCGGCAGCCTCAAGCCCCTCCCCAGCGGCATCCCCATCCCCACGCGGTAACCGAAGAGCGAAGCAAACGACGGCACCCCAGCGAATGCTCGGGGTGCCGTCGTTCGTTCAGCCCTTGCTGGGCCGTCGCTGTGGTTTGGGCGCCTGAACCCCGTCCGCCAATCGCCGCGCTGTGAGCAAGAACGCCGTGTGCCCCTGCATCCGGTGCTCCGGGCGCACGGCCAGCCCGACCACGTGCCAAGGCCGCATCAACGTCTCCCACGACTGCGGCTCGGTCCAGCACAACTGCTCCCGCAACGCTTCGGTCACTTTGGACAGCTGCGTGACGGTCGCCACGTAAACGACGAGCACGCCACCGGGAATCAGGTTGGCCGCGACGGTGGGCAGCACCTCCCAGGGCGCCACCATGTCCAGCACCACCCGGTCCACTTCCCCGGTGTGCGTGGCGAGGTCGGCCACGTGCAGCGACCAGTTCTCCGGCAGCTCCCCGAAGAACCGCCGCACGTTCCGGTCGGCGTGCTCGGCGTGGTCGTCACGGATCTCGTAGGACGTCACCGATCCGGACGGTCCGACCGCCCGCAGCAACGAGCACGTCAGCGCACCGGACCCCGCGCCGGCCTCCAGCACCCGGGCGCCGGGGAAGATGTCGCCCCACATGACGATCTGCGCGGCGTCCTTCGGGTAGATCACCTGCGCCCCACGGGGCATCGAGAGCACGTAGTCAGGCAGCAGGGGACGCAACGCCAGGTAGGCGGTCCCGGCCATCGAGGTGATCACCGAACCCTCGGGCAGCCCGATCAGGTCGTCGTGGTTCAGCGCACCGCGGTGCGTGTGGTAGCTGGCGCCCTGCTCGAGCACGATCGTGTAGTGCCTGCCCTTGGAATCGGTCAACTGCACCCGGTCGCCTGCCTTGAACGGCCCACTGACGCTGCTCATCGGCAAATCGTCGCAGAGCCCGGTCAGGACGCCGTCCGTGCCCCCAGCGCCGCACGCAGGTCCTCCCGGCGCAGCACGCCCGCGGGCCGCCCTTCCTCATCCACGACGAGGAACTGCCACGCGGCGGTCTCGTAAACCCGGTCGACCACGTCCTCACCGTCCTCACCGGACAGCAACACGGTGTCCGGCCGGATCGGTTCGGCGGCGAGCTGCGCGGGCGAGGTCGGTGACCGGTCCGCAAGTCTTTGCGCCGCAACGGGATCCAGCAAGCCGGCGGCTACCCCGTCGGCCCGCACAAGCACGACACCGCGACCGGCGGCCGCGGTCAATGCGTCGGACACCGGGCTCTCGGCGGGCAACTGCAACACCGGGCGCACCAGGTCGGCCAGCGTGAGGCCCTCCGGCCAGCTCCGCCGTTGCTCCGCGGCGAGCTCGCCACCCGCACCCGACACCACGAACCACGCGGTGATCGCGCAGACGCCGAGCCGCAGCCAGCGGTCCTCGCTCTGCTGCGCGAGACCCAGCATCGCCCAGAGGACCAGCAGCCCGGCGACCAGCCAGCCACCGAACACCGCGGCCTTGGTGCCGATGCCGCGCTTGCCGGTGATCGCCCAGACCCCCGCGCGGAGCATGCGCCCGCCGTCCAGCGGCAGGCCGGGCAGCAGGTTGAAGATCGCCACCGCGATGTTCGCCGCCGTGCACTCCAGCACCAGCAGCCAGACCGGCCCGTCGCCGGGGCCGACCATCAGCAGCACCCCGCACATGGCGGCGAGCAGGATGGACACGGCCGGACCGGCGGCCGCCACGAAGCCCTCGTGCAGTGGTTTGCGGGGTGTGCGGGTGACCTCGGAGAGCCCGCCGAGCAGGAACAACCGGAGCCTGCGCACAGGCAGCCCGAGCCGCAGCGCCACCACGCAGTGGCCGAGCTCGTGGGCCAGCACCGAGGCGCCGAGCAGCACCGCGAATGCGGCCGCGAGCAGCAACGAGACCACCAACGACGCGCCCGGCAGCAGCTTGCTGACCAGCGGGGTGTACAGGGCGACCACGGCGAGCGAGCCCACCCACCAGGACGGCGCGAGCAGCACGGGCACGCCCGACACCCGGAACAGCAGCAGGCCGCCGTCGCGGTCGGCGTTCGTCCAACCGCCCATCGTGGTCATGAGCGGACACTGTAGGCGTCATGGTGTTCAGGCGCTGTTGTGCCGCGGGCCGTGCCTCGCACGGGAGTGTCGGTGGTCTCGCTTAGGGTGATCGCCATGGTGGAACAGGCGAGCACGGTGGTCCAGACCGTGGTGGACGAGCTCATCGAGCAGGACACCCCGCGGCCCAGACGCCCTGCCCTGTCGCCCTCGCGCGCGGGCGACTTCAAGCAGTGCCCGCTGCTCTACCGCTTCCGCGCGGTCGACCGGCTGCCGGAGAAGCCGAGCAAGGCGCAGGTGCGGGGCACCGTCGTGCACGCGGTGCTGGAGGAGTTGTTCGGGCTGCCCCAGGGCGAGCGGATGCCCGACGCCGCGCACCAGCTGGTGGCACCCACGTGGGCGCGGCTGGTCGAGCAGCGTCCGGAGCTGGCCGAGCTCTTCCCCGAAGGCGCCGACGACCAGCTGGCCTCCTGGCTCGCCTCGGCCGGTGAACTGGTGGACGGCTACTTCACGCTGGAGGACCCGAACCGGCTGCAACCCGAGGCGTGCGAGCTGCTCGTGGAGAGCGAACTCGAGTCGGGGTTGCTGCTGCGCGGCTACATCGACCGGCTCGACGTGGCCCCCACAGGCGAGATCCGGGTCGTCGACTACAAGACCGGCGTCGCGCCGAAGGAGATCGGCGAGGCCCGGGCGCTGTTCCAGATGAAGTTCTACGCGCTGGTGTTGTGGCGGCTGCGTGGCGTGGTGCCGCGGCAGCTGCGGCTGATGTACCTGTCGGACCGCCAGTCGCTCGCGTACGCGCCGGACGAGGCCGAGCTGCGCCGCTTCGAGCGGACGCTGGAGGCGATCTGGGAGGCGATCCTCAAGGCGGGCAAGACGGGCGACTTCCGCCCGAACCCGAGCCGGCTGTGCGACTGGTGTGATCACAAGTCGCGCTGTCCTGCCTTCGGTGGCACACCACCGGACTACCCGGGCTGGCCGGAACCGGACCCGGGCGACGAAACCCTCGCAGACCGGGCGGATTGATGGACGACGCGTTCTACAAGCAACTCGACGAGAATCGGTTCCAGTCCACTGAGCACACCGCCGGGCCGTGGGGTCCCGGGATGCAGCACATGGGACCGCCCGCGGCGCTGGTGATGCGGGCGGTCGAAGGTGTCGCCGGCGGCGAGGACCGGGTGGTCGCGCGGCTGACCGTGGAGATCCTCGGGCCGGTGCCCCTTGGCGAGCTGACCGTCAACGCGCGGCTGGAGCGGCCCGGGCGCAGTGTCGAGATGGTGTCGGCCGAGCTGATCGCCGATGGCCGGCCGGTCGCCGTCGCGCGGGCTTGGCGGATCGGCGCGTCCGACACGTCCACTGTGCAAAGTGGACTGGCGGCTCCGTTGGCGCCGCCCTCCTCGGGCCGGTTGATCGGACGGCCGGCCGGGTGGGGCCCCGGGTACCTGGACGCGATGGAATGGCGTGCGCTCGCCGGGGCGCTCGGCGAGCCCGGCGCGGCGACGGTCTGGGTGCGGCAGAACGTGGCGTTGGTCGAGGGTGAGGAACCGTCGCCGCTGCAACGGTTGTGCGCGGTGGCGGACTCCGGGAACGGCGTGTCGGGGATGCTGCCGCCGACCGAGTGGTGGTTCATCAACACCGAGCTGACGGTCCACGTCCAGCGGCCACCGGTCGGCGAGTGGATCTGCCTGGATGCCGTGACCAGCATCGGGCCTTCCGGGGTCGGCACCGCCCGGTCGACGCTGCACGACCTGGACGGACAGGTCGCGTTCGGCGCCCAGGCCTTGATGATCCGGCCCCGGATGGCGACATGAACACCTTGGGACACCGGGTCGCGTCCTCGCCTCGGGACTGCAATCCTTCGGTGCGCCGCGGTGACGACTCCGTGCCTGGTTACCTGCGCAAAAAGGCCTGGAACATCAACCTTGCGGTGCACCGCGGGAACGGCTCCGCGCTCGCGTGCGTTCGCAAGGAATAGGAAGGTGCGCCCGAGCGGCTTGCCCTCATCGGCTGCATCATTACGAGGCCGGGCGGGTCTGACTGGTCAAGCTAGGACAGGTCCTCGGGCGACCGGTCCGGGAGCAGGCCGCGCCAGCGCGGTTCGCGCATGCGGCCGTCCTGGGTCCAGCGCACGAAGGCCACTTCGCCGACCAGCTCCGGCTTGACCCAGTGCGCGCCGCGGGCCCGGTCGGCCGGCACGTGGTCGAAGGGCGAGGTGTCGCGGGCCAGTTCGCGAAGGCGGCCGGTCAACGACTCCAGGTCGGCGTTGGTGAACCCGGTGCCCGCCGATCCCAGGTAGCGCAAGCCATCCCCGTCGGGCACGCCGACCAGCAACGCCCCCAGCACCCCCGACCGCTTCCCGGTTCCGGGGCGCCAGCCACCGATCACGACCTCCTCGGTCCGCAGGTCGGTGATCTTCACCCAGTCCGAGGAGCGGCGGCCCGGCTGGTACGCCGAATCCAGGCGCTTGGCCACCACGCCCTCGAGCTCCTGCTCCCGGCTGGCCGCCAGCACCGCCTCCCCCGCCCCGGCGTACGAGCGCGGGGTCTGCCAGTGCTTCCCCTTCAGCTCCAGCTCTTCCAGCAACGCCCGCCGCTCCCGGTACGGCAGCGACAGGCACGACCGTCCATCCACGTGCAACACATCAAAGATCAGGTAGGTCACCGGCGCGACCGCCACCAGCCGACGGGCGGCGCCGGCCTGGCTCACGTGCATCCGCTTGCGCAGCTTGTCGAAGCTCGGCCGCCCGCCGCTGAAGGCCACGATCTCGCCGTCCAGCACCACCTGGGTCGAGCCCAGCTGGGCGCCCAGGCCCGTCAGCTCCGGATAGCTGACGGTCACGTCGTTGCCTGCGCGGCTGTGGATCCGAATCCGGCCACCGTCCACTGTGACCAGAGCGCGGACACCGTCCCATTTGAACTCGAAGGTCCAGTCGTCGTCGGGCACCGGGAGCGGGCCGGGCACGGCAAGCATCGGCGACAGGTCGTCGGGCAGCGGTTCCCAGTCGGGGTGGGAGTCGGCCTCGCGGCGGCGGACCAGCCAGCCCTTCTCGCGTTTGAGGAAGATGAAGCGACCCTCGACGCGCGAGCCGTGCAAGCGCACGTCGATTTCGTAGTCCTCCCACTTGTACGTCTCGTAGGTGCCCCGATCCCAGATGAACATGGCGCCGCCGCCGTACTCGCCCTTGGGGATCTCGCCGTCGAAGGTCGCGTATTCGAGCGGGTGGTCCTCCGTGTGCACGGCCATGCGGATCGTCTTCAGATCCGGCGGCAGGCCCTTCGGCACCGCCCAGGACGCCAGGACACCGGCACGTTCGAAGCGGACGTCCCAGTGCAGCGCGGTGGCGTGGTGCTCCTGGATGACGAACGTGTTGTCGTCGCCGTGCGGCAGGGCCGCGTCCTCGGCGGGCACCGGCTCCGGGGTGCGGTCCGGGTCGCGTTTGCGCCGGTACTCGCCGAGGTCGCCCATGGATCAGGCGGTCTTCGAGGACTTCTTCGCGGGGGTCTTGCGCGTGGTGGACTTGCTCGCGGTCTTCTTCGTGCCGCTCGAGCTGGACTTCTTGGTGGAGCCAGAGCTGGAGCGGCCCTTCTTCGCCGCCTCCACGCTGCGTTCGAGCGCGGTCATGAGGTCGATGACGTCGCCCTCCTCGGCCTCCTCCTCGACCTCCGGCAATTCGGCGCCCTCGGCCTTGGCCTCGACCATCTTCTCCAGCGCCACCGTGTAGTCGTCGGTGTACTGGTCGGGTTCGAAGTCGCCGGCCATGCTCTCCACCAGCGAGCCCGCCATCTTCAGCTCCTGCTGGCGCACCTCGACGTCCTCGTCGAGGAAGCCGAAGTCGGGCTTGCGGATCTCGTCGGGCCACATCATGGTGTGCAGCACCAAGATGTCCTCGCGGGCGCGCAGGATCGCCAGGGTCTCGCGCTGGCGGATGGTGATCTTGACCAGGGCCAGCCGCTCTTCGTTCTCCAGCACGGTCCGCAGCAGCACGTAGGGCCGCACCGCCGACTTGTCCGGCTCGAGGTAGTAGCTCTTCTGGAAGAAGATCGGGTCGACGTCCTCGGCCGCCACGAACTCCATGACCTCGATGGCGTGGTCGGTCTTCACGGGCAGGTGCTCGAAGTCCTCCTTGTCGAGGATGACCATCCGGCCGTCCTCCAGCTCGCGGCCCTTCGCGATGTCCTGGTAGGCGACCTCTTCGCCGCACACGCTGCACACGCGCTTGTACTTGATGCGCCCGCCGTCCTCCCGGTGCACCTGGTGGAACGCGACGTCGTGTTCCTCGGTCGCCGTGTACAGGCGGACCCCGATGGTGACCAGGCCGAACGAGATCGCGCCACGCCACATCGATCTCATGGGTCCTGGGTACCGCGCTAGGACAGTTCGTGCACTCAATGTCACCCACATGGAGTAGTCCGAAGCCTAGAACTGTGGCGAGCAGTCAGCAAGCACACACTGCATGTGGTGTCCGGGTGGCTATGCCCGGAAGGAGTATCACGGTTGCGATACGGAACGATCCATCCATCGACGGCAAGTGCCAGACGACCCATCTCCATCGGTTCCGAGCGGGAGCGTTGTGCCGAACGACCCTGAATCGCGTGACGAAGAGAGGTTCGACGCGGACCTGCGCGGCCTGCGCAGGCACACGCTGCTGCAACACGTCATCGATCGCGCGGCGGCCGCGGCCCTGTCGAAGGAGCGCGTGCACCGGTTGCTCGACGCGGTCGTCTCCGTGGCGAGCGACCTGTCGTTGCCCGACGTGCTGCGCCGCGTGGTGTCCTCCGCGTGCGACCTCGCGGGAGCCCGCTACGGCGCGCTCGGCGTGCTCAGCGAGGGCGAGATGGTCGAGTTCACCTTCGCGGGCATGGACGACGAGACCACGAAGCAGATGGGCGGGCTGCCGACCGGCAAGGGCCTGATCGGCGAGATGGTCCACCGCGACGAGCCGCTCATGCTGCGCGACCTGCGCGAGCACGAGGCGTTCTCCGGCTTCCCCGAGGACCACCCCGAGATGCGGTCGCTGCTCGGCGTGCCCGTGCGGGTGCGTGACGAGGTGTTCGGGATCCTCTACCTGACCGAGAAGCTCGACGCCGAGGACTTCACCGAATCCGACCGCGAGACCGTGAGCGCGCTGGCCGCCGCCGCGGGCCTCGCCATCGAGAACGCCCGCCTGTTCGACCAGTCCCACCGCCGCGAGCAGTGGCTGCGGGCGATCAACGAGACCACCGCGAGCCTGCTGACCCGCACCGTCGACGACGAGACCCTGCACTCGCTCGCCCGCGGCGCGCGCCTGGCCTCGCACGCCGCCATGGCGTTGGTGGCGATCCACAACGAGGACGACCAGATGGACGTCCGCGCCGCCGACGGGCTGCTGGCCGAGGAGATGGTCGGGCTCGCGTTGTCGGTCGGTTCGAGCCTGACCGGCGACGTCTACACCTCCGGCAGCGCGCGGTCGGTGGACAACCTGGCGTTCGACGCGATCCACCGCTCGGCGGAGAACGCACGGCTCATGCCGCCCGGCGTCCGCGACCTGGGGCCCGCGATCCTGGTGCCGATGGCCGCCGGCCAGCGCTCGCTCGGCGTGCTGATGCTCGCCAAGGAGCAGGGCGTGCGCCCGTTCGACGACCTGGACATGCGGATGGCCGAGGCGTTCGCAGGCAACGCGGCGCTGGCCATCGAGTTCACCCGGGCGCAGGAGGACCGGCAACGCCTGGCGTTGTTCGAGGAACGCGACCGGATCGCCCGCGACCTGCACGACCTGGTGATCCAGCGGCTCTTCGCGCTGGGCCTGGGCCTGCACGGCCTGCACCGGCACAAGGCGCTCGCCAGCGCGGCGGACGAGGTGACCGGCTACGTCGAGCAGGTGGACGTGACGATCCGGGAGATCCGCAAGAGCATCTTCTCGTTGCAGGAAGAGCCGGCCTCCGCCGCGCACGGCCTGCGCGCGGACCTGCTGCGCGGCTTGCAGGAGTGCACCGGCGCGCTCGGTTTCGAGCCGACGGTGCGCCTGGAAGGGCCGCTGGACACGGTCGTGCCCGACCCCGTCCGGCCCGACCTGCTTGCGACCATGCGGGAGGCGTTGTCCAATGTGGCCAGGCACGCCAAAGCGACTTCGGTGCTCGTGACGGTCGTGGTGAGCCCGGCGGGCGGGACGCTGGAACTGGAGGTCGACGACAACGGCCGTGGCCTGCCGGACACGGTGGTACGACGAAGCGGCCTCGCGAACATGACACGGCGGGCCCAGCGGTGGTCCGGGAGCTGCGAGATCACCTCCACCGCTTCGACCGGGACGACGGTGCGGTGGATGGTTCCGATCCAGCAGGATCGGAAGGCGACGGCGGAGGCGAGCACATGACGATCACGGTGTTCCTGCTCGACGACCACGAAGTGGTGCGCAGAGGCCTGCGCCAGCTGCTGGAGGTAGAGGACGACATCAGCGTGGCCGGCGAGGCCGCGACCGCGAAGCAGGCGCTGGCCCGGATCCCGGCCGTGCGCCCGGACGTGGCGATCCTCGACGTCCGGCTGCCCGACGGGCACGGCGTCGAGGTGTGCCGCGAGATCCGCTCGATCGTCGAACCGCCACCGGCGTGCCTGATGCTGACGTCCTTCTCCGACGACGACGCCCTGTTCGGCGCGATCATGGCCGGAGCCGCCGGGTACACGCTGAAGCAGGTGTCCGGCAACGACCTCGTCGCCGCGGTGCGCACACTGGCCAGTGGCGGATCGCTGCTCGACGCCGGGGTGACCGCGTCGGTGCTGCAACGGCTGCGCAGCGCCGAGGAGCAGGAAGACCCGCGCTACCGGACGCTGAGCCCGCAGGAGCGCAAGATCCTGGACCTGATCGCCGAGGGCAAGACCAACCGCCAGATCGCCGGTGAACTGTTCCTGGCCGAGAAGACGGTCAAGAACTACGTGAGCACCCTGCTGCACAAGCTCGGCTTCGACCGGCGGACCGAGGCCGCGGTCTACGTGACCCAACGCCGCCAGAACCAGCGCACCCGCTGACCCCGTCCCCCTCCTGACCGAAAGCGGTCATCTCCCCCACGCAGCCGTGCCCGCGCCCTAGCTTGGTGCGGGTACCTCTGGTCGGGGAGGCAGGAGGACGTGATGCCAGGTGTGGACGACAGCGCCCGCACGTTGGTGATGGCGTGGGACCAGCAGGTCAACCACGTCCACACCGGCCTGCAGCTGGCGGGCGACCAGCCGGTGGCCGCCGACTCGGCCGCCGCGCGCGCCGCGTTCTTCGGGCCGACGCCACCCGGCGCCCAGCGGACGATCCTGCAGACCGGCGCCGTCGTGCCCGGCGGCAAGGACGGCATCATCGTCGGCCGGTTCTACATCCCGTCGCTGCTCGCCGCGGAGGGCAACCTCTACGGCGACAACCGCGGCCCGTCGACCGACCCGAACGCCAGTTCGCGGTTCTCGGTCGCGTGGGACACGGCCACCGGCGAGGTGAGCGTGACCGTGAGCCCCAGTACCACCAACGCGAACGGCAGTTTCTACCCGCCCAACGACATCATCGTCGGCCCGTTCGGCGTCCCGGTGCAGGTCCCGCCGAGCGTCCAACGCCACGACGAGGTGGTGCCGGCCCGGCCGATCACCATCGGACCGGGCGGCGAACCCAACAACTTCGTGGTCAACGCCGCCGACCCCACCCACCTGGACCTCAACTACAACCTGCTCAACAGCGTGATCCCGGTGGGCCAGGCCAACGGCCACCTCGGCCTGTCCCTGACCCCGGACGCCGTCGGCGTCCACCTCGACGGCGACGACTACCCGGCGGGCGAGTTCGTGCAGTACCGCTCCGACGGAGCCCGGCTGCTCGGCGACAAGCCGATGCCGCTCATCCAGGAAGGCGCGGTCGTCGGCATCGCTCCGATCGACCGGACCTGGACCGCGCCCCGCTGAGCCGTCACCTGGTGCGCCGTCACATGTTGCGGCGGTACTGGCCGCCGACCTCGAAGAAGGCCTCGGTGATCTGGCCCAGGGTGCACACCCGCGCCGCGTCCATGAGCACGCCGAACACGTTCTCGTCGCTCGCCGCCGCCGCACGCAACCGGGCCAGCGCCTCGGCCGCCTCCGTCCGGTGGGCCTCCTGGAACGCACGCGTCCGCTCGACCTGCGACTCCTTCTCCCGCTCGGTCGCACGCGCCAGCTCGATGGTCATCGGCTCGTCGTCGGCGTGGTCGGGCAGGAACGTGTTGACGCCGATCAACGGCAGCGACCCGTCGTGCTTGCGCTGCTCGTACAGCATCGACTCGTCCTGGATGCGCCCGCGCTGGTAGCCGGTCTCCATCGCGCCCAGCACGCCGCCGCGATCGGAGATCCGGTCGAACTCGGCGAGGACGGCTTCCTCCACCAGGTCCGTGAGCTCGTCGATGATGAACGAGCCCTGCAACGGGTTCTCGTTCTTCGACAGCCCCCACTCGCGCCCGATGATCAGCTGGATGGCCATCGCGCGGCGCACCGAGCTCTCCGTCGGCGTGGTGATCGCCTCGTCGTAGGCGTTGGTGTGCAACGAGTTCGCGTTGTCGTAGAGCGCGCACAACGCCTGCAGCGTGGTGCGGATGTCGTTGAAGTGCATCTCCTGCGCGTGCAGCGACCGGCCAGAGGTCTGCACGTGGTACTTGAACTTCTGCGACCGCTCTGCCGCGCCGTAGCGCTCCTTCATCGCGATCGCCCAGATCCGCCGGGCGACCCGGCCGATCACCGAGTACTCGGCGTCCATGCCGTTGGAGAAGAAGAACGACAGGTTCGGCGCGAAGTCGTCGATCTTCATGCCGCGGGCCAGGTACGACTCCACGTAGGTGAACCCGTTGGCCAGGGTGAACGCCAGCTGGCTGATCGGGTTGGCCCCGGCCTCGGCGATGTGGTAGCCGGAGATCGACACCGAGTAGAAGTTGCGGACCTTGTTGGCGATGAACCACTCCTGGATGTCCGCCATCATCCGCAGGCTGAACTCCGTGGAGAAGATGCAGGTGTTCTGGCCCTGGTCCTCCTTGAGGATGTCGGCCTGCACCGTGCCGCGCACATTCGCAAGCGTTTGTGCGGCAATGGAAGCGCGCTCGTCGGGCGAGGGCTCCCGGCCGTGCTCGGCCTCGAACTTCGCGACGTTCTGGTCGATGGCCGTGTTCAGGAAGTACGCCAGGATCGTCGGCGCCGGGCCGTTGATCGTCATCGACACCGACGTGGTCGGCGCGGTCAGGTCGAAGCCGTCGTAGAGGGCCTTCATGTCGTCGAGCGAGGCGATGGACACGCCGGACGTGCCGATCTTGCCGTAGACGTCGGGCGGGGTGTCGGGGTCGCGCCCGTAGAGGGTCACCGAGTCGAAGGCCGTGGACAACCGCGTCGCCGGGTTGCCCTCGGACAACAGCTTGAACCGGCGGTTGGTGCGGAACGCGTCGCCCTCGCCCGCGAACATGCGGGCCGGGTCCTCACCGTCGCGCTTGAACGGGAAGACGCCCGCGGTGAACGGGAAGCGGCCCGGCAGGTTCTCCTTGCGCAGGAAGCGCAGCAGCGAGCCCTCGTCGTCGAACCTCGGCAGCGCGACGCGCGGGATCTTGTTGCCGGACAACGTCTCCCGGTAGAGCTGGGTGTGGATCTCCTTGTCCCGCACCTTCACCACGAGCTCGTCCGCGGTGTAGTCCTCGACCGTCTTCGGCCACTCCTCGAGGGCCTGGACGTCCTCGGGGTTCAGCGAACCCTTGGCCAGCAGCCCTTGGATGTCCTCAGTGGACGCGTCGGCGGCGGCCAGTTCGTCAGCCGCGCGGCGCAGGGCCGCGTGGCGGCGCACCTGCTCGACACGCTCGTCGGTCTCGGCGTGGTAGCCCCGCACCGTGTCGGCGATCTCGGACAGGTAGCGGGCGCGGGCGGCGGGCACGACCGTCGCCGCGGTCGTGGACACCTTGCCGGACACCGCGGGCAGCACGCCCTCGGTGATCGGCAGGCCGCGGCCGGCCAGGTCCTCCCGCAGCGCCTGGTAGAGCGCGGTCACGCCGTCGTCGTTGAAGGTCGCGGCGCTGGTGCCGAAGACCGGCATGTCCTCCCAGGACCTGCCGAACGCCTCGCGGTTGCGCACCAGCTGGCGGCCCACGTCGCGGCGGGCGTCGTCGGCGCCGCGCCGCTCGAACTTGTTGATCGCCACGAAGTCGGCGAAGTCGAGCATGTCGATCTTCTCCAGCTGCGACGCGGCGCCGAACTCCGGCGTCATCACGTACAGCGAGACGTCGACGAACGGCACCACACCGGCGTCGCCCTGGCCGATGCCGGGCGTCTCGACGATCACCAGGTCGTTGCCGGCGGCCTTGGCCACCGTGATGGCGTCACGCAGGCCGTCGGGCAGGTCCGAACCAGTTCCGCGGGTCGCGATCGAGCGGAAGAAGACCCGGTCGCCGTCGAGGGAGTTCATCCGGATCCGGTCGCCGAGCAGCGCACCCCCGCTACGCCGGCGGGTCGGGTCGACCGCGATCACGGCGATGCGCAGCTTGTCCTGCTGGTCCAGGCGGATCCGGCGGATCAGCTCGTCGGTCAGCGACGACTTGCCGGAGCCACCGGTGCCGGTGATGCCGAGCACGGGGACCTGCCGGTCCTTGGCGGCCGCCTCGACCGCGGTGCGCAGCGCGTCGGGCAGGGCGCCCGCCTCAGCGAGGGTGATGGCCCGGGCCAGCGCGCCCTGGTCCCCGGCGAGCACGGCCTCCGGCTCCGGGGCGGGACCGGCGGCCAGGTCGGTGTCGCAGGCCTCGATCATCGTGTTGATCATGCGGGCGAGGCCGAGCTTCTGGCCGTCCTCGGGCGCGAAGATCTTGGCGACCCCGCGCTCGTGCAGGAGCTTGATCTCCTCGGGCACGATCACCCCGCCGCCACCGCCGTACACCTTCACGTGCCCGGCGCCGTGCTTGGCCAGCAGTTCGACCAGGTAGCTGAAGTACTCGACGTGCCCGCCCTGGTACGCGCTGATCGCGACGCCCTGGACGTCCTCCTGGATCGCGGCGTTGACCACCTCGGCGACCGAGCGGTTGTGCCCGAGGTGGATCACCTCGGCGCCCTGGGACTGCAGAATGCGGCGCATGATGTTGATCGCGGCGTCGTGGCCGTCGAACAGGCTCGCCGCGGTCACGAACCGGACCGGGTTCACCGGGCGGTGAAGTTCCGCTTGGCCACTCATCGGCATGCCTCCTGACACTCCAGAGCGTACAAGAATAGTTTGACGTCCTACTGTCGGAGCGGCAACTAACCAGTGGCCGAACTCTCAGTTCCCGCCGGGTGTCCCACAGAGAGGAATACCCACTATCGCGGGCGACCAACTGGATACGCTCTGGACATGTCGCAGGTCACCACCGACGCGCACCGGCTCACCGAGGTCGTCACCCGGCTTCGCCGGGCCCTGCGCACCAGCATCCGCACCGACTACCCCTGGGAGTCGCTGCCGATGGCGCAGGTGGAGCTGCTCATGTGCGTGGCCGAGCACGAACCGGCCCGGGTCGGCGAACTGGCCGACCTGCTGCGGCTCGCGCCGAACACGGTGAGCGGGCTCGTGCAGCAGTTGACCGACGCCCGACTGGTGCTCCGGACCGTCGACACGGCCGATCGCCGGGTCGCCCGGGTGACCCTGACCGACGCCGGCCGGGCGAAGCTGCACGACTGGCAGGAAGCGCACGAGCGGCGGCTCTCGGTCGCGCTCGACGGGCTCACCGAGCCCGAACGCCAGTCGGTGCTGACCGCGTTACCCGCGCTGGACCGGCTGGTCGACGCGCTGAGCGAGACCGAACCGAAGACGGCCAAGGAGAAAGGCGTCAGCGCAGCAGCAGGAACACCGCGCCGCCGCTGACCGGCCCCAGCAGCGCCCCGGCGACGACCTGGGTCACGGTGTGGTCGGTCAGCACCACCCGCGACCAGCCGATCAACGCCACCAGCAGGAACAACGCCAGCCACGCCGGGCCGTAGAGCAACGCGATCGTGGCGGCCGCGCCACCGGCGACCGTGGTGTGCAGCGAGACCTTCCACCAGCGCGTGATCAGGATGCACACGGCGAGCGTCACGAGCATCGAGGCGGCCAGGGCCACGACGTCCTGCGGCGCGTGGCCGGCCAGCAGGACGACGAGCCCGGCGACCCCCGAGCCCAACGCCACCATGAGCGGCACGAACCGGTGCTCGCGATCGCGCACGTGGTGGCCGTCCCAGCGCCCGCGCCGCGCGCCCCGGACGATGAAGACCATCGGCAGCACGCTGGTGAACACCGCGACCACCAGGCCCCAGCCGATCGTCGGCAGGACCCGGTAGCCGGTCGCCTGCCACGCCACGGCCACCGGCAACAGGAACACCACGACGGCCGGCGAACACACCTCCGTGACGGCCTTCGCCGCCCGCACACCCCGCACGATCGATCATGGTCGCACCGATGAGCTCGAGGCACGGCGCCGGTATACCTCCCGACACCGAAACCGAGGGAGCACACCATGACCGTGATCGTCTGCCAGTTCACCACCCTCGACGGCATCGTGACCGACCCCGACGGGTCCGACGGCACCGACGGAACCCATGGGCGCGGTGGCTGGGCGTTCCGGTTCGGCCCGGAGGCGGTCGCCGGGGACAAGTTCCGGCTCGGGCCCATCTTCGACGAGGGTGTGATGCTGCTCGGCCGCACGACGTGGGAGCTGTTCGCGCGGCTCTGGCCGAACCGGGACGACGAGTTCTCCCAGCGGATGAACGCCATGCCGAAGCTGGTCGCGTCCCACTCCCGGTCCGACGTGTCGGCCTGGGCGAACTCGCGGCTGGTCGACGGCGACCTGCTCGACGCGGTCAAGCAGGAGGAACGCGACGTGGTCGTCATCGGCAGCGCGAGCGTGGTCGACCAACTGATGGCCGCGGACCTCGTGGACGAGTTCCGGCTGATGACCTTCCCGATCGTGCTCGGCAGCGGGCGCGGGCTCTTCCCCGCCGACGGACCGGAACTCGAGTTGGCCTGCGTCAGCGCCGATCAGGTCGGTGCCGCCGTCCTCACCCGCTGGCGCACCCGGCGCCCCGTAGGCTGATCCCGACGTCCGCGCGACGAAGGGATCCCCGTGCAGGCAGGCGACACCGCACCCGACTTCGAACTCCCCGACGAGACCGGTACGCCACGCAAGCTCAGCGACCTGCTCGCCGACGGCCCGGTCGTGCTGTTCTTCTACCCGGCCGCCATGACTTCCGGCTGCACCAAGGAAAGCTGCCACTTCCGCGACCTCGCCGCGGAGTTCGCCGAGGTCGGCGCGTCGCGGGTCGGGATAAGCCCGGACGCGGTGGACAAGCAGGCGGAGTTCTCCGGCATGCACGGGTTCGACTACCCGCTGCTGTCCGATCCGGACGGTGCGGTGGCCACGCAGTTCGGTGTGCGGCGGCGGTTCGGGCCGCTGCTGACCAAGCGGCAGACGTTCGTGATCGACACCGACCGGACGGTGCTCGAGGTGATCGCCAGCGAGTTGCGGTTCAACTCCCACGCCGACAAGGCTTTGGAAATCCTGCGCGCCCGGGCCAAGCGGTGACCGCGGGGCAGCCGTACTCGATGACCCGGGTCGCGAAGGGGCCCTTGCTGTTCGTGGCCGGGCAGGTGCCGACCCTGCCCGACGGGTCGGTGCCCGAGGGCGCCGCCGCGCAGACACGGGTGGTGCTCGACAAGATCGAGGCACTGCTTGCCGAGCACGAACTCGGCTGGCCGGCCGTGGTGAAGGTGACGTACTTCCTGCGTGACATCGCCGACCTGGGGGCGGTCCGGGAGGTCCTGCTGGACGTCCTGCCCGAACCGCGCCCGACCTCGAGCCTCGTGGCGATCACCGCGCTGGTCGACCCCCGCTTCGTCGTGGAGATAGAAGCAATCGCCGACCTGGGCTGAGTGAGCCGGTCATGACGCTCGCGGGGCTGTCCACCGGCGGCCAAGGGGAACGGGACGCAACCCAACCACGGAAACCCACGAAGCCGATGCGTGTCGATTCAACGCAACCGCTTCCGGAAACTCCGGAGAGGCGGGTCGGCAATCGCCGACCTGGGTTGCGACCCCTACCTCAGCCGGTCGAGTTGATCAGGTCGGCCGGGATGGCGCGGTCGTGGTTCAGGTCGTCGAAGAACTGCGGCGCCTTCTTGTCGTCCCACTCGATCACCGAGCCGATCCCGGAGACGTTGTGCGAGGCGGCCGCGTCCCACGGGACCGTCGTCGTGATCAGGCTGCCGTCGCCCGCACCGGACATGGCGAACGCCAGGCCGGGCAGGTTCCACAGGTGATCACCCGAGTCGACCGTGATCGCGTCCGGCGCGTCCGCGATCAGCGGGATCATCCGGAACGGGTTGATCATCGTGCCGAAGCTGGTGGCCTTGTCGGTCAGCGCGCTGATGAACTCCCGTTGGTGGGTCACGCGATCGAGGTCGGCCCGCGCCGTGGCCCGGGTGCGCACGTAACCCAGGGCGTTCTTGCCGTCGAGTTCCTGGCAGCCGGCCTTGAGCTTGATGCCGGCCTTCGGATCGTTGATGGCCTTCTTCACGCAGATGTCGACGCCGCCCACGTCGTCGACCAGGTTCGCGAACCCGCCGAACCCGATCTCCATGTAGTGGTCGATGTGCAGCCCCGTCTTGCCCTCGACGGTCTTGACGAGCAACTGCGCCGCGCCCTCTGCCTTGCCCTGCGCGTAACCGTGGGCGTACGCGGCGTTGAGCTTGTTCTTCTTCCAGCCCGGGATGTCCACATAGGAGTCACGCAGCAAGCTGACGAGCGTGGGCTTGGTGTCGTTGTCCGGGATGTGCATGAGCATGATCGTGTCGGTGCGCTGGCCGCCCGCGTCGCCGGTGGACAGCTCCTTCTCCTGCTCGGCGGTCATGCCTTCGCGGCTGTCCGAGCCGACGATCAGCCAGTTCGTGCCCGCGCCCTCGGCGGGACGACCCGGGTAGTCGGTGATGGCCTCGACCCGGTTCATGGACAGCTCGACGTACAGGCAGGCGGCCACGATCAGCAACAGGATCACGCCGAAGACGCTGAGGACGATCCGGCCCCAGCGCCGCCCCTTGCGCGGCCGAGCGGCCGGCGCCACCCCGCCTGGACCAGCAGGACCGCCCGGGCCACCAGGACCGCCCCGCTGCGGCTCGCCGTACTCGTCGCCGTAGGGATCGGCGTACTGGTTGCGGTACTGCTGTTGCGGATCGGCACGCCGAGGCGCCGCGTTGTCGTAGTTGACCCGGCGGCCGTACTCGTCGTAATGCTGGCCCTGCTGGTGCTGGCCCTGCTGGTGCTGGCCCTGCTGCGGCCGGCCGTAGTCGTCCTGACCACCGATCGGCAGCTTCTGGGTCCGCCCCGGCGCGGGACGGCGCGAGTCCCGTGGGTCCCCGTACCCGTAGCTCACGACAGCGGCGCTCCCTCGTATCGGTGTTTTCGGGCTTTTGTATGCAGACGTGCCACCCGGAAACAGGTTGCGCCACCAGACCCTAGTGGGGTCGTTCAGCCGATGCTGAACTGGCGAACGCCCAGGTAGCCCGCGCGGAAGCCCGCCTCGGAATACGCCAGGTAGAACTCCCACATCCGCCGGAAGGTCTCGTCGAAGCCCAGGGCGCCGAGTTCCTTGGACCGGGTCGTGAACGTCTCACGCCACTTGCGCAGCGTGCGCGCGTAGTCCATGCCGAAGTCCTTGAACGCGCGGATCCGCAGCGACGTGTTCTTCGCGACGGCCTGCTCGATCGCGGTCACCGACGGGATGATGCCGCCGGGGAAGATGTACTTGTGGATCCACGTGTATGACGACTGCGTGGCCACCATGCGGTCGTGCGGCATCGTGATGGCCTGCAGGCCGAACCGGCCGCCCGGGCGCAGCAGCTTGCCGACCGTGCCGAAGTAGACCGGCCAGTAGCGCGCGCCGACCGCCTCGATCATCTCGACGCTGACCACGGCGTCGTAGCTGCCGTTGGCCTCGCGGTAGTCGCGCAGCAGCACCTGCACGCGGTCGGCGACGCCCGCTGCCGCGATCCGTTGTTCGGCAAGGGCTTTCTGCTCGGTGGAGATGGTGAGCGAGGTGACCCGCGCGCCGCGCTGGGCCGCCCGGATGGCGAGTGCTCCCCATCCGGTGCCGATCTCCAGCACGTGGGTGTCCGGCCCGACGGCGGCGTAGTCCAGCACGCTGTCGATCTTGCGGCGCTGCGCGTCGGCGAGGTCGTCGCTGCCCGGTGCGAACAACGCGCTGGAGTACGTCATGGTCTCGTCGAGGAAGGTCGAGAACATGTCGTTGGACAGGTCGTAGTGGCGGTGGATGTTGTGCCGCGCACCGGCGATCGTGTTGTCCTCGGTGTCGGGCTGGGTGCGTTCGACGAACCGGCGCAGGTTCTGCAGGCCCGGCGGGATCAGCACGGTGAGCCGCTCGGCGAACACGGTGAGCAGGTCGGCCAGGGCCTGGCTGGTCCAGTCCCCCACCATGTACGCCTCGCCGAAGCCGATCTTGGCGTCGGCGCCGAGGCGGTGGAAGAACGCGCCGGGCCGGTGCAGGCGCATCTCCGGCGCGCCGGCCCCACCCGCGCCGAGCGTGCGGCCGCCCGGCAGCACGACGCGGACCGGCAGCGAGCGCACGGCGCGGTGGAAGAGCGCCGCCGCGATCTTCGCCTTCACCGGTGCCTGCGGTGGCTGGGCGAGGTCGCCCCACCGCGCCGGGTCGGGCTTGTCGTCGGGCCGTGCGCCGCCACGCGCGGAGAGTTCTGCCGCGGTACTCACTCCGACACCTCCTCCACCTCGGTGCGCCCCAGCGCACCCACCATCACCAGTAAACGCGGGTCACAGCGGAATTCGTAGCCCGCCGGGCGCCGGTTGGGTCATCGCCTTCGTCACGTCCACTTCGAACGGCTCGAGCTCCAGCGCACCCAGCACGAACCGGGTGACCAAACGGTTCCAGTCCTTCGCGCGCAGGAGCATCGCGTGCTTCTCGCCACGCACGTCGTAGCGGAGCACGCGGTCGGTGACGGCCTTGGCACGCGTCGCGTACGCATAGGACTCCCGCGGGTCGGTGACCCGGTCGGCGTCGCCATGCGCGATCAGCACCAGCCGCCCGCCAAGCTGGTCGACCGGTTCGCCGGGCGGGGTCCACGGGGCGAGCGCGCAGACCGCGGTCACCGCCTCGTCGTCCGCCACGCGCAACGCGACCCGCCCGCCCATCGAGTGCCCCACCAGCAGGATCGGCACGCCGGGGTGCCGCCGGCGAATGCGCTCCAGCGCCCACCTGGCGTCGGCGACCGGGGACAGGTCCGGTGCGTTCCAGCCCTGCACGAGGTCGCGCAGCAGCCAGGTCGCCACGCCCCGGTGCGCGCTCGCGCGGGCGATCGCCTTGGCGATGGGCACCATTCGCAGGTAGGCCAGGCTCAGCGCGTGCACCGGCCGCCGGCCGTGCTCGCGCCCGCCGTGCAGGACGAGCACGACGGCTTCGGTCTGCCCTTGCGCGGGCCACACCCGGATCGCGGGTTCCGTTCGGGTCACAACGTCGATATTCGCAGCCAATCGGCGTTCGGACGTGGTGAGCACGCTCACGGTCGTGTCGGTGGTGGGCGCTATGGTCGGTTCCGTGGTCGATCACATCCAGGTAGCGACACCCACGGGGACGTTCGACGGGCTGGCGGCCGGCCCCGAGGACGGGCGGCAAGTCCTGTTCCTGCACGGGTTCCCCGAGTCCGCGCAGCAGTGGGAGTACCAGCTGGGCGCGCTGGGCGCGAACGGCCTGCGCGCGGTCGCGTTCGACCAGCGCGGCTACTCCCCCGGCGTGCGGCCGCCGGATGTGGCCGACTACAAGGTGGACGAACTGGTGGCCGACGTGCTCGCGGTGGCCGACGCGCTCGGCTGGACCAAGTTCGACCTCGTCGGGCACGACTGGGGCGCGGCCGTGGCGTGGCACGCGGCCGCCCAGCACGCGGACCGGGTGCGGACACTGGCCGCCGTCTCCGTGCCGCACCCGGCGGCGTTCGCGACCGCGCTGCGCGAGGACCCCGAGCAGCAGACGATGTCGCGCTACATGCAGACCTTCCAGGGCAAGCAGGCCGAGAAGCAGCTGCTGGCCGACAACGCGAAGGCGTTGCGGCAGATGTACGACCGCAAGCCGCCGCCCTCACGCATCGAGGACTACGTGCAGCGCTTCGCCGAGGAAGGCGCGCTGACCGCCGCACTGAACTGGTACCGCGCGATGAAGTTCAACCCGCCGTGCGGGCCGGTGGCGGTGCCGACGCTGTACGTGTGGAGCACCGAGGACACCGCGCTGGGCTCGACCGGCGCGTTTGGCACGGCCAAGCACGTCACCGGGCCGTACCGGTTCGAGATGCTGGAGGACGTGTCGCACTGGGTGCCCGAGGAGGCGCCGGAACAGCTGAGCGCGCTGCTGCTCGAACACTTCGCGGAGCACCCGTGAGCGTTGCCGGCGTGCTGCTCGCCGCCGGTGGCGGGCGGCGCTTCGGCATGCCGAAGGCGCTGGTGGAGCACCGGGGGCGGCTGCTGGTCGAGCACGCGGCCGCGGTCCTGCGCGACGGCGGGTGTGAGCCGGTGGTGGTCGTGCTGGGCGCTCAGGCGGCCGAGGTCCGGTCGCGGGCCGCGCTGGGCGATGCCGTGCTGGTGGACAACCCGGACTGGGCCTCCGGGATGGGATCGTCGTTTCGCGTGGGCTTGGCGGCGCTGACCGCTGTCGATGTGACGGCGGCCGTCGTGGTCCCGGTCGACACACCCGGCCTGACAGCGGCGGCCGTCCGGCGCGTGGCGTCCCTGGTGACCACGGAGACGTTGGTGCGCGCGGTGTACGACGGCGAACCCGGGCACCCGGTCGCGCTGGGCCGGGCACACTGGGCGGGCGCGGTGGCCGGTGCCACGGGCGACAAGGGGGCACGGGAGTATCTGCGGGATCATGACGTGATCAACGTGGACTGCGCCGACGTGGCCATCGGCGCCGACGCCGACCGACCGGAGGACTTGCCGACATGAGCCCGGAGTTCGGGGATCTGGTGCGCAAGCACCTCGACGCGGTGGACAAGCGCAACGCCGAGGCGCTGACCGATGTCGCGGACCTGCTCCTCGCCTGCATCCGCGCGGACGGCCTGATCCTCTCCGGCGGGGCCGGCCACTCGCTCGCCGCGGTGGCCGAGACGTTCTACCGGGCCGGTGGCCTCGCGTGCGTGCGCCCGCTCTACCACCACGACCTGCTGCCCATGCACGGCGCGATGACCTCGACGTCGACCGAGCGCGAGCAGGGGCTGGCCGCACGCGTGCTGCAGGAGGTCCCGCTGTCGGGCCACGACGTGGTCGTGGTGTTCTCGACGTCCGGGGTGAACCCGTACCCGGTGGAGCTGGCGGTGACCGGGCGGGCGATCGGCTGCCCGGTGATCGCGGTGACCTCCGGGCCGGCCAGTGCCGCGGCCCCGCCCCGCTCCGCCGCGGGCACCCTGGCCGAGAACGCGACGATCGTGCTGGACACGCTGGTCCCGCCGGGCGACTCGGTGTACCCGCCGGAGGCGCCGCACACGGCCGCACTGTCCACTGTGGTCAACGCCTACCTGTGGAACCAGGTGCTCGCCAAGCTTTCCCAGACGGCGGCGGCGATGCACCAGGAGCTGCCGCTGTGGCGGAGCTCGAACGTGCCGGGCGGCGACGAGGCCAACTCGAGCCTGCTGGCGAAGTACGCGCCGCGCGTGCCCCAACTGAGCTGAACCGCCGTTGAGCTGAGCCGCTCTCACGGCACGAGCACGACCCGGCCCACCAGCCGGCCCGCCTCCAGCCGGCGATGGGCCTCGGCCGCGTCGGCCAGGGGAAGCACCGCCTCGATCACCGGCCTGGCCACCTCGCCGCGCGCCGCCGCGGCGAGGAAGCCGGGCAGGTCGACGCCGAAGATGTCGGCGGCCCAGCCGGGGCCACCGCAGCCGATGACCCGCAGACCGCGTTCGCGCAGCTTCGCGGCATCGAGTGCGGTGGGCGCACCGCTCAACGAGCCGTACACCAGCATCCGGCCCGTGCCCGGCGTCAGGACGTCGAGCAGCCGGTCCGCGACCGCACCGCCGACCATCTCGAACACGACGTCGACCTTGCCGGGCAACCGATCCGGCCAGTCCGGTGTGGAGTGGTCGAGGACCACCTCGGCCCCGAGCGCACGCACGCGGTCCCGGCCTGGCGCCGTGCCGGCCGTGGCGACGACCCGGGCGGACCGGCCGGCCAGCGGCACGAGGTAGTTGCCGATCTTGCCCGAGCCGCCCTCGATCAGCGCGGTCTCGCCCGTACCCAGGCCCGCCTTGCGCGCCAGCCCGAACGCCATCGCGCCCGGCGCGGCCATCGCGACGACGTCGGTGGGCTCGAGTCCGTCGGGCACGGCGGCCAGCATCGCGAGGTTGGCCACCGCGAACTCCGCGTACGAGCCGCGACCGCCGGTCACGCCGACGAAGCGCCGGTCCCGCACCGCGGGCTCGACTCCGGGGCCGACGGCCTCGACCACACCGACCGCCTCCGCGCCGAACACCACCGGCAGCGGGAACGGCATCGGGATGGCGCCGGAGCGCATCCGCGTCTCGCCGGCGCTGACCGCGGCCGCCTCCACCCGCAGCAGCACCTGGCCCGGCCCTGGTGAGGGCACGGGAACCTCCGCGGGAACCAGCACCTCGGGACCACCGGTTTCCCGTAGCACCACCGCACGCATGAAGCCTCCACTAAGTGAACCGTCGGTCCAGTTACTGGTGGCTACCATATTGACCGACGGTCCAGTTGTCTACGGAGGAACCATGCCGGAGCGCGCCGACGCCGCTCGCAACCGCGCGGCGATCCTGCGTGCGGCCGAGCGGCTCCTGGCCGAGAACGGCCGCGTCTCCGTCGAGGAGATCGCGCAGGCGGCGGGCGTCGGCAAGGGCACGGTCTTCCACCGGTTCGGCAGCCGCGCCGGCCTGATGCGCGCGCTCATGGAGACGCGTGTGGCGCACCTGACCGAGGCCATCGAGACCGGTCCGCCGCCGCTCGGACCCGGGGCACCCGCGACGGACCGGCTGAGCGCCTTCCTCGACGCGGTGGTCGACCTCGCCACCCGCAACGTCGCCCTGGTCGCCGCCTACGAAGAGGAAGAACGCCAGGCGGGCGGGGTGTACCAGTACTGGCACCGGCACGTCAGCACGCTGATCGCGCAGGCACGACCCGAACTCGACGCCGAACTGCTCGCCCACATCCTGCTCGGCGCGCTGCACAGCGACCTCGTGTTGCACCTGGTGCGCCGCGGCGACACCGGCCGGCTCACGGCCACGCTCCGCGAGCTGGTCGCCCGCCTGCTCAGCCCGCGTTAGCCACCTTGTCGTCGAACTGCGTGTGGTACAGGTCGGCGTACCGGCCTTGGGCGGCAAGCAATTCCTCGTGCGTCCCGCTCTCGACGATCCTGCCGTCCTCGATGACCAGGATCTGATCCGCCGCCCGGATCGTGGAGAGCCGGTGCGCGATCACCAGCGCCGTGCGGCCTTCGAGCGCGTGCGTCAACGCCTCCTGCACGGCGACCTCGGACTCGGAGTCCAGGTGGGCGGTCGCCTCGTCGAGGATCACGACCCGGGGCTGCGCCAGCAGCAACCGGGCGATGGTCAGGCGCTGGCGCTCGCCGCCCGAGAGCCGGTACCCGCGCTCGCCGACCACGGTGGCCAGCCCGTCCGGCAGCGACTCCACCAGCGGCGCCAACCGGGCCCGCCGCAAGGCATCCCACAGCTGCTCGTCGGTCGCCGAGGGGTCCGCGTAGGCCAGGTTCGCCCGGATCGTGTCGTGGAACAGGTGACCGTCCTGGGTCACCACGCCGACCATGTCGCGGATGGCGTCGAAACTCAGGTCCCGGACGTCCACACCGGACAGTCGGACGGCGCCGGAATCCACGTCGTAGAGCCGCGGCACCAACGACGCGATCGTCGACTTGCCCGCGCCGGAGGACCCGACGAGCGCCACCATCGACCCCGCCTCGGCCCGGAAGCGGACGCCGTGCAACACCTCCACGCCGCCCCGCTGGTCCAAAGTGGCCACTTCCTCCAGCGACGCGAGCGAGGTCCGCTCGGCACTCGGGTAGCCGAAGTGGACGTCGTCGAACTCCACGGACACCGGACCGGTGGGCGCCGCCTGCGCGTCCGGCCGCTCCTTGATCATCGGTTCCAGGTCGAGCACCTCGAAGACGCGCTCGAAGGAGACCAGCGCGGTCATCAGGTCGACGCGCGCGCTCGCCAGCTGCGTCAGCGGCGAGTAGAGCCGGGTCAGCAGCAACGCCAGCGACACGACCGTGCCCGGCTCGATCCGGCCGGTCAGCGCCAGGTAGCCGCCGAGCCCGTAGACCAGCGCCTGCGCGAGCGAGGAGACGAGCGTCAGCCCGGTCATGAACCAGCGGGTCAGCATCGCGTTGCGCACGCCGATGTCACGCACCCGGCGGGCCCGGTCGGCGAACTCGGCGGACTCGAGCCGCGGTCGCCCGAACAGCTTGACCAGCGTGGCGCCCGGCGCGGAGAACCGCTCGGTCATCTGGGTGGTCATGCCGGCGTTCAGCCCGGCCGACTCGCGTTGCAGGTCGGCCATCCGCTTGCCCATCCGGCGGGTCGGGATCACGAAGAGCGGGAGCAGGACCAGCGCGAGCACCGTCACCTGCCACGACAGCGTCAGCATCACCGCGAGCGAGAGGGCCAGCTGGATCACGTTGGTGACCAGCCCCGACAAGGTCGAGGTGAACGCCCGCTGCGCGCCGATCACGTCGTTGTTCAGCCGGCTCACCAGCGCGCCGGTGCGGGTGCGGGTGAAGAACGCGATCGGCATCCGCTGCACGTGCTCGAACACCGCGCGGCGCAGGTCGAAGATCAGGCCCTCGCCGATCCGCGCGGACTGCCAGCGCTCCAGCACCCCCAGCAACGCGTCCACGATCGCCACCAGCGCGATCACCAGGGCGAGCACGACCACCGTCCGCGCGGCGCCGTGCCCGACGATCTCGTTGACCACCTGGCCCGCGAGCAGCGGCGTGGTCACCGTCAGCACCGCGGAGATCACCGTGAGCAGGAGGAAGACGATCAGCATCCTGCGGTGGGGCCCGATGAACCCGAAGACCCGCCGCATCGTCCCCTTGGCGATGCCCTTCGGCGCCTTCTCCCTGTTCATGGCGCTGTGCATGAGCATCCATGCTCCGTCCACGGCGACCTCCCCTCGAATGTTGAATGACAACACCACATCGTCGTCCAGGCTTCCCGGTTGGATAGCCTTCCCCCGCGACATCCGGGGGCAAGAGGGGCGAGGTCATGGCGATGTTCCGCGGTGTGCGGGCCGACCTGCTCGTCTATGGGGCCGGTTTCGTGTTCGCCGCCGTCACCACGTTCGCCTCGGAGTTCTACGGTTACCGGGTCTGGGGCAACGTCGCGGCCATCGGCTACCTGATCGCTTTCGTGCACGTGTGCTGGCTGGGCACCGGCGACCGGGCCGCGGCGCCGAAGGTCCTGCGCTCGCGGTGGACACCGGTCGGCGTGGTCGGGGTCTTCGCGATCGTCGCGCCGATGTTCTACCTGATGTTCCGCCGGTCCCCGAACTACGTGTGGGGGCCGTGGCCGTGGTCGTTCCCGTCGCAACCCGAGGTCTGGGTGGTGGAGCGCTCGGCGCGGCTGCTGATCGACCACGGCACGCCGTACACGAACCTGGACGCGCTCGGGCGCGCGCCGGTGCCCGACGACTACACGCCCTACGGCCCGGCGATGACGATCTTCGGGCTGCCGCGCGCGGTGTTCGGCAACTCGGGCATCACCGACGCGCGCTTGATGTTCGTGCTGGGCAGCGCGGTGGCGATCGGTCTCGCGCTGTGGGTGCTGGGCAAGCCGAAGGTGCCGGTGGGGGCCGGGCTGCTCATGATCGCCAGCCCGCTCACCACCCTCATCGCCAGCACCGCCGGCGACGACCTGCCGGTGATCGCACTGGTCGTGCTGGCCACGGCGCTGGCCGCCCGTGATCACCGGCCCGCGTCGGCGGCGTGGTCCGGTGTGGTCTGCGCGCTGGTCGTGATGATGAAGCTGACCGCGTTGCCCGCGCTGGGCGTGCTCGCGGTCTTCGTGCTCGCCAGGACCAGGTGGCGCGGTTTCGCCGCCTTCGCCGGCGCGCTGCTGGCCGCCGGCGCCGTGCTCGTGGTGCCGGTGCTGGTGCGCGATCCCGGGTCGTTCGTCGAACACGTGATCAAGTTCCCGGCGGGGCTCGGCCGCGCGCATTCGCCCGCGGCGAGCCCGCTGCCGGGTCACCTGATCGCGTCGACCGGATCGGCCGGCCACACGATCGCGTTGCTGCTGTTGCTGCTCGCCGGTGGTGCGATGATCGCGTGGCTCGTGCTGCGCCCGCCGCGCACCGGTGCGGACGCGATGCTCCGGATCGCCGTGGGCCTCGCCGCCGCGATCCTGCTCGCTCCGGCGACCAGGTGGGGGTACCTGGTTTATCCCGTGGCGATGCTCGGCGCCGTGATCGCGTTCCGTGCCGTGGCCGAGCAGCGGCACGAACAGACGCCGGGGTGATCGCGGGCGCTGGGCCCGGTCGACCGAGCTGAACTACTTCTTCTTGGTGCGCGTGGCACCACCGCGACCGCGAAGCGTCACGCCGGACTCCGACAACACGCGGTGCACGAAGCCATACGACCGACCGGTCGATTCGGCCAAGGCCCTGATGCTCGCGCCTTTTTCGTACTTCTTCTTCAAGTCGGTGGCTAGCTTGTCGCGGGTGACGCCCGTGATCCGCGCGCCTTTCTTGAGGTCAGCCACGTTGTCCGCCTTCCGTCGCCAGGGTTGGGAGCACGTACGACCCCTCCCCGCGCAATGATCGAACAACCTTGCCCGGAATGCCAGACGAGCCAGCGAAAACGTGCGGAAGTCGCCCGATCGCACGTACCCCGCGACCGGGGTGGTGATCCGCTGATCACCCGATCGCGGGGTCCCAAACGGTTGCTCAGCAACCTTTTCAGGCGAGTTGGACCAGTTCGAGGTAGTCCGGCGACCAGTGATCCTCGGTCCCATCTGGCAACAAGATCACCCGCTCGGGTTCCAGCGCTTCGACCGCGCCGGGGTCGTGGGTGACCAGCACGACCGCGCCCTCGTAGCGGCGCAACGCGTCGAGCACCTGCTCGCGGCTGGCCGGGTCGAGGTTGTTGGTCGGCTCGTCCAGCAGCAGCACGTTCGCCCTGCTGGAGACCAGTCCGGCCAGCGCGAGGCGGGTCTTCTCACCGCCGGAGAGGGTGCCCGCGGGCTGGTCGAGCTGCTCCCCGGTGAACAGGAACGCGCCGAGCAGGGTGCGCAGCTGCTGTTCGGCCGCGTCGGGCGCGGCGTGGCGGATGTTGTCCCACACGCTGGCCTCGTGATCCAGCGTCTCGTGTTCCTGGGCGTAGTAGCCCAGGCGCAGGCCGTGGCCTGGCTCGACCTGGCCCGAGTCGGCCGGCTCCATGCTGCCGAGCAGGCGCAACAGGGTGGTCTTGCCCGCACCGTTGAGACCGAGGACGACCACTCGCGAACCGCGGTCGATGGCCAGGTCGACGCCCGCGAACACCTCGAGCGAGCCGTAGGACTTCGACAGGTCGGACGCGGTCAACGGCGTCCGGCCGCAGGGCGCGGGCTCCGGGAACCGGATCTTGGCGACCTTGTCGGCCTGGCGGGCGTCGTCGAGACCGGCGAGCAGCTTCTCCGCACGGCGGGCCATGTTCTGGGCGGCGACCGCCTTGGTGGCCTTGGCCCGCATCTTGTCGGCCTGCGCCATCAGGGCGCCCGCCTTCTTCTCGGCGTTGGCCCGCTCGCGCCTGCGCCGCTTCTCGTCGGTGGCGCGAGCGTCGAGGTAGCGCTGCCAGGTCATGTTGTAGAGGTCGACCTCGCCGCGGGTGGCGTCGAGGAACCAGACCTTGTTGACCACGTCGGCGAGCAGTTCGACGTCGTGGCTGATCACCACGAGGCCGCCGCTGTGGCCCTTGAGGAAGCCGCGCAGCCAGTTGATCGAGTCGGCGTCGAGGTGGTTGGTCGGCTCGTCGAGCAGCAGGATGGTGCCCGCGCTGCCGCCCGCGCCCGCATCGGACGCGGCGAACAGGATGCGGGCGAGCTCCACGCGACGGCGCTGACCACCGGACAGCGTGCGCAGCGGCTGGGCCAGCACGCGGTCGGGCAGGCCCAGGTTCGAGCAGATCCGGGCGGCCTCGCTCTCGGCGGCGTACCCGCCGAGCGCGGCGAAGCGCTCCTCGAGGCGGCCGTAGCGGCGCACGGCGCTGTCGCGCTGGGCCTCGGCGGCGTGCTCGGCCATGGCCGTCTGGGCCTTCTCCATCTCGCGCAGCAGCTCGTCAAGCCCGCGGGCGGAGAGCACGCGGTCCTTGGCCGTGACGGAGAGGTCACCCTCGCGAGGGTCCTGCGGGAGGTAGCCGAGCTCGCCGGAGCGGCGCACTTCGCCGCCGTAGGGCTCGCCCTCGCCGGCCAGGACGCGCAGCGTGGTGGTCTTGCCTGCGCCGTTGCGGCCGACCAGGCCGATGCGGTCGCCCGGCTGGATGCGGAAGGTGGCGCCGGAGAGCAGGATGCGCGAACCCGCGCGAAGTTCGATGTCGGTTGCGGTGATCAACGGAAGGCTCCTGGATTGCGTGGCCGGGCAGGGGTCAGCTGCTCGCCTGCCGTGACAAGCGAGCCCTCCGGTCACCTATTCCGTACGAACCACGGAACACACTCTACGTGAGGGCCGCCAGTCGATTGCGCCGGGCTTCTGGCTAAGCGATCGCTTAACTAGAGTGCGGGCATGACATCCGAGTTCAGCGCGAGGTTCACGGGCAAGGCCGCGATCGTCACCGGGTCGAGCAGGGGCATCGGCTACGCCATCGCCGAGCGGCTGCTGCGCGAGGGCGCCGCGGTCACCATCTCCTCCCGCAAGGAGGAGCAGATCAACGCCGCGGCCGAGCAGCTGCGGGCCTCCGTGGACGGGGCTCGCGTGCTCGCCGTGCCCGCCAACACCGGCGTCGACGAGCAGCGCGAGGAGGTCGTGCGGCGGACCGTCGAGGAATTCGGCTCGCTCGACGTCCTGGTGAACAACACGGGCATCAACCCGACGTACGGCGCACTGGCGGACGCCGACCTGAACGCGGTCCGCAAGATCTTCGACGTGAACGTCGTCGCGGCCCTTGGGTACGTGCAACTCGCGCTCAAGGCCTGGATGGCGTCACATGGGGGTTCGATCATCAACATCGCGTCGGTGGCCGGGCTGCGGTCCTCCGGCGTGATCGCGGCGTACGGGGCCTCGAAGGCGGCCTTGATCCGGTTGACCGAGGAGCTGGCTTGGCAGCTCGGGCCTTCGGTGCGCGTGAACGCGGTGGCGCCCGCGGTCGTGAAGACCAAGTTCGCCGAGGCGCTCTACACCGGCGGCGAGGAACAGCTGAAGAACAGCTACCCGATGAAGCGGCTCGGTGAGCCGGAGGACGTGGCCGGGCTGGTGGCGTTCCTGGCGTCGGACGAGGCGGCGTGGATCACCGGGGAGACGGTCCGCGTGGACGGCGGTTTGCTGGCGACCGGTTCGCTGTAAGGGATCGGGATTGCCTACGGTGCAACGTGTTCCGGCCTAAGAAGCGATTTCGCGCTCTTAGCGTCGAGGCCCGTTCGCTCGGTCGGGCGTAAGGGGTCCGCGACACGCGGAAGAGGTACGGTCTCGCCGGTACGTTGCCCGACATGAGCACGAAGCTGGAGCGACGGATGAGTCGATGCGAAGAGGACCTGGAAGCCATCGGCTCCACCGCCTTGAGCATCCGCGACACCGTCGAACGACACACCGGGCAACTGTTCAAGATCCGAGGGGAAATCAATGCCCTCGGCGAGATGGTCACCGACACGAGAGGGGAGATCCTCGAAGTCAAGTTGGTGCAGAGTCAGCAGTCGAGGACTCTCGACGAGCACAGCTCCGTGCTTGCCGAGCACAGCAAAGCACTGACTGAGCTCCGCGGGGGCATGGCCGAGCTTCGCGGGGGCATGGCTGAGATCCTGCGCCGCTTGCCCGCCAACGACTGACCGAACCAAACACAGCGGGGCCGCTCCCAACCAGGAGCGGCCCCGCCGTTGTCTCACATATCTGTCAAGCGGTCACGAAACCGTTGATGTGCAACGAAACCGCACGGATCGAGCCGGAGTCGCCGGCCGCGACGTCCGTGATCTTGAACGTCCACGTGCCGTCCGCCGAGCCGTTCTCCAGGCCGGCCAGGGCGTCCTGCGGCCGCCAGGTGCCGGTGAACGGTGCCCGGCCCGAGGTCACCGAGGAGAACGGGTTCGCCGCCGCGTCGTCGAAGACGACCTGGCAGAGGTTGTTGCCACCACTGCCTTCCTGGGAGAACAGCGTTGCGGTGGTGCCGTCCGGCGCGGTGAGTTCGCCGACCAGGTCGCCCACGTAGGTGTGGTCGATGCCCACCGTCGTGCTGCCCGTGTCGGTGCTGCAGGCGGTGCCGTCGATGGAGAACGTCAGCTTCGACGGCCTGCCGATGCCGCTGACCGGGATGGTCACGCTCGCGCCGACGTTGCTGTTGTCCGGGATCGCCACCGGCGCACCGGAGTACGCGAAGTCGTGCGTCACCGGATCGGGCCGCCCGATCGGGATCGGGAAGCTCTGCGTCGTCGGCGACAACGCACCCGCGAACGACACCTTCGCGTTCAGCACCACCGGCACACCCACCGGCTGGGTCGACGGCACGACCACGGTGAAGGTGTTCGTCTTCGTCGCGCCCTTGGCCACCGTGCCGTAGTTGCGCGAGCGTGGCTGGATCGTCACGCCCGGCGTGCTGGAGGTCAGCACGACGCTGGTCGACACGGCGCTCGCGTCACCGACGTTGGTGACCGGCAGGGTCACGGTGACGGTGTCACCCGGGTCGACGTACTGCCCGCCGTCATTAGCGGCGATCGTCGGCGTCCCCGCCTGGACAAGCGGCTGCGGGCTCGCCCCGGTGTACGAGATCACCCGGTTGGCCAGCACCACGCCGTGACCGCTGCGCGGGTCCACGCCGGCGGGAGCCAGGTCGATCGCGGTGTTGATGAACGCCTCACGCAGCTCCGCGCTCGAGATGCCGGGGTTGCCCGACAGCACGAGCCCGGCGATGGCCGCCGCGTGCGGTGCCGCCGCCGAGGTGCCGAAGAACGGGTCGAAACCGCTGACGCTGGTGCGCACGCCGTCCGCCGCGGTGATGTCCGGCTTCTGCCGTACCTGACCACCGCTGGACGACACGTTGCCCGGCGTGTACGGGGTGCCGTCGGCCGCGTAGAACATGTGGCGCGGACCGTCGGAGGTGAACCGCTCGAGCTTCGAGGTCTTCGAGAACGCGTTCGGGTACGGGCCCGCCGGGTTCGCCGGGTCACCCGGCTCCAGGTCGAACGGCAGCGGCACGCTGGCCGGTGCCGCCGCGACGCTGAACGCGTCCTTGGCCGCGGAGTGGCCGAAGGTCACACCCGGGGTCACGAACGCCTTGAGACCGTCGGCGGAGTCCGAGAACCGGCCACGCAGCGCGGAAAGCGAGAAGTAGCGGTCGGCGCCGCGGAACTTCACCACCGCCAGGCGCAGCCCGCTACCGCCGAACCCCGGGGTGTTCAGCCGCTCGTAGGGGTCCTGGGTGCCGTTCTGGACGTCCTGGCTGAACGACACGACGTTGCCCAGCGAGTCGAGCAGGTACAGGTCGTAGTCGTTGTTCGACGCGCCCAGCGGGTCCGACCAGTTCAGCGTGACGGGCACGTTCGCCGACGAGTCGTCGGAGATCGGCTCGTAGATCTGGATGCCGGGGCCCGGGTCGAAGTCGTGCGCGGTGCCCGCGAACTTGCCGACCGACTGGCCGGAGTCGACGAAGTCGCCCTCCCAGTGCCCGGCGGTGCCGTCGATGGTGTTGCCCTCGTTGCCCGCCGACGAGAAGTACTGGGCACCGTCGGCGGTGACGTCGTTGACCGCCTGCGCGATGATCCAGTCCTGGAACGGGGACTCCTTGAAGTAGCCCACGTCGTCGACGATGACGTCGCAGTGCGCGTCGAAGCGCAGCGCGCGGATGTTGTCGGCGAAGCCCGCGTCGGACTCGAACGCGGTGGCGAAGCCGAGCGCCGCACCGGGTGCGACGTCGTGGATGATCTCCAGCATCGCGGTGCCCTCGTCGCCTTCGCCGGCCTGGCCGGGCAGCACGTCGACGTGGGAGAGCTCGCCGGATGCCTCGGATGCGGCCAGCGAGTCGACGCCGTCGGACAACGCGCAGATCTTCACGCCGACGCCGGTGACGCCGGGGTGCGCACGCACGGTGTCGGCATTGTGCGTGCGATCGCCCTCGCTGGTGATCGCACCGGCGCGCGGGGTCGCGGCGGCTTGCCTCGCCGCCGCGGCGATCCGGGCGTCGCGGGCCTCCTTGGTCTCGGCGGGCGCGGCCTTGCCGTCGGCCGCCTTGGGCGTCGCGTGGTCGGTCATCGCGCCGTCAGCGGCCTCGACGTGCTTGACGTCGGCGCGGGCGGCGAGCGACTGCAGGGCGGTCAGCGGCACGTCCGCGCGGATCGACGCGAAGTGCTCGGAGACCACGTGGACCGCGGCACCCGACTTCGCCAGCGCGTTGAGCAGACCCTTGGTGACCTTGGTGGCGCGGATGTCGACCGACACGGTGCCCTTTGTGGACACCTGGGCGGCGTTGTTGCCCAAGCGCGGCAACACCGCGGCGACCGACCGGTCGGTCGACGACTTCGCCGCGACGAGCAGCTTGCTGTCGATCTTGGCGTCGGTCTTGGTCTCGTTCTTCTTCAACGCCTGCAAGGCGCTGATCTGGTTGCCGGCGTTGGTGATCGCCGAACTCTGCATGCCTGCGTCCGGCTCCGCGGCACTGGCCGGAGTCACGAAGCCGAGGGTGACGAGCAGGCAGGTGGCACTGGCCACCACCATCCGGCTGCTCGTAGGTCGAACGGGTTTACGCACGGGGCCTCCCGCCTCAGTGCGTGCCCCGACTCACGCCCACCGTTGCCGGGGTCGTGGTTGCCCCCCGGCCGCGCAAACCTATGGTCAGGATGTTTCGCCCACAGCGCCCAATCGGACGAACTCTTACCAATGCGAAACATTCGCATTTACCAGTTTTGACCCGGTTTGCGCTGTTCGTGCGCGTCACAGGACGAAGGTGTCCGACCAGGGTTGCGCCGAACGGCCGGACAACGCGTCCAGCAGGATCGATGCCTGACCGTCCGTGAGCGACGCGACGAAGTCGATCACCGCCCGGCCCCGGGCCAGGGCACGCACGGCGTCCGGTCCGGACGGCCGTTCGCCGCTCGGCGCGGTCAGCACCTCGGGTTCGTCGGCCAGCAGGCCCGCGTACTCGGCGGACGCGAGTTCCACCAGGTCGTGCAGCCGACGGGGTAGCCGGCTCACCTCGTAGCGGTCGCCGAGCCACTGCTCGAGCGCCTCGACCAACGCGGTGAGCAGCCGCGCCTGACCACGTTGGTGCAGCGCGAGATCGGGGCGCAGCAACACGAAGCGGCGGTGCACGAACTTCAGCACCTGCACCTCGTGCCACTGCTGCGCGGCGAGCACGACGTGCCCGGAGCGGGTCGGCGGGTCGGTCAGCAGGCCGATGTCCTGCACCAGCCGCGCCGTCCACTGCGCACTGAACCCGGCGACCGCCTGCTCGGCTTCGACGGAACCGTCGAACGGCACGGCGAGCAGACCGTCCACAAGGGACTCGCGCACGCGGGACACGGCCGCAGCGAACGCGTCGTCGGTGGCGATCCAGTCGTCCTTGGCCTGCAGCCGGCGCCGCAGCCGTTCCAGCGAAGCACCCGGAACGCGTTGCCGGGTGGCCAGTTCCGCGTCGCTGAGCGCGGCGAGCGCGCGCCGGTCGGACTCCCAGCGACCGAGCTCGGCGGCCACCGGCGCGTGCTGCAGCACCGAGACCCGGTGGAAGTCCTCCAGGTCGTGGATGGCGTAGGCGATGTCGTCCGCGGTGTCCATCACCGACGCCTCGACGGTCTGCTGCCAGTCGGCGATCACGCCCTCGAACGGCGCCCGCGCCTCACGCATGTCGTCCAGTTCGGTGACGTAGGCGGAGAACTTGGCGGCGCCGACACCCGGCGTTTCGGCCGGCTCGGCCGCACCGCGCGGCGGGATGGGCATGTCGCCGGGGTGCGGCACCGGGTGGCCCCGGCGCGTCCACGGGTACTTGAGCATGGCCGCGCGCACCGCCGCGGTCAGGTCGAGCCCGGCCGCCGTCGGGCCCCTGGTGTCGGTGGTGGTCACGATGCGGAAGCTCTGGGCGTTGCCCTCGAAGCCGTCGGGCAGGGCGAAGCGGTGCCGGGCCAGGCGGTCGAGGACCTGCTCGCCGAGGTGGCCGAACGGCGGGTGCCCGAGGTCGTGGGCCAGCGCCGCGGCCTCGGCGACGTCCGGGTCGCAGCCGCCCAGTTTGTCCAGTGTGGACGCGAGGTCGGGGTCGGCGACCATGCGTTCGGCGATCGCCCGGGCCACCTGCGCGACCTTGATGCTGTGGGTGAGCCGGTTGTGCAGCAGGCCGGACCCGCTCGCGCTGACCACCTGGGTCACGCCGCCGAGCCGGGCGAAGAACGGCGAGACGGCGATCCGGTCGCGGTCGACCCGGAACGGCGTCGACGCGAGGTCGGCGGGACCGGGGGCGGCGTCGCCGGAGCGGCGGTGCACACGGGCGTCCTGCTGTGCCATGGGGACAGACGGTAACCCGTGTGGTGGGATTTCGTCGTGCAGGTGGCAGACGTGCTGGTCGCGGGCGCGGGCCCGGCCGGCTGGGCGCTCGCGCACGCGTGCGCTGATCGTGGCCTCCGGACCGCGTTGGTGGCGCCCCGGCCGCGGCGGGTGTGGTGGCAGACCTACGGCGTGTGGGCCGACGAGTGCGGACCCGCCGTGGCGAAGACGGTGTCCGACGCGATCGCGTTCGGTCGTCGGGAACACTCGCTGAACCGGCGCTACGCCATCCTCGACAACGACGCCACGCTGCGGAAGCTGTCGTCGGCCCCGATCGCCGTCCTGGACGACCGGATGACCGCGCGCCACGACGGTCCACTCGGCAGCACGGTCGAGCTGGCCTCGGGCCGGTTGGTCGCAGCGGCCCTGGTGATCGACGCGACCGGCGCCGCACGAGACACGGGACGGGGCACGGGAGGGGGCGCGGCCGAGCAGACGGCCGTGGGCGGCTACGTGTCCGACGCCGCCGACCTGGTGCCACCGGGCAAGGCGCTCTTCATGGACTGGCGTGGCGGCGACGGCACGTTCCTGTACGCCGTGCCCGTCGGCGACCGCGTGCTGGTGGAGGAGACCTCACTGGCGGCACGACCGGGGATGGCGCTGGCGGACTTGCGGGCGCGGCTGGCCCGGCGCGGGCTTGCCCTCGACCCTGCCCTCGGCGAGGAGCGGGTGCGGTTCCCGCTCGACGCGCCCCGGCCCCGCGGGCCGGCGTTCGGCGCCGCGGCGGGCCTGATCCACCCGGCGACCGGGTACAGCGTCGGCACCAGCCTGACCCTCGCGCCGAGCGTGGCCGACGCGATCGCCGAAGCCCTCCCCCGTGGCCCGGTCGCGGCCCGGCACGCGGTGCGGCAGACGGTGTGGCCACGGTCGGCACGCCTCGTGCACGCCTTGCGCCGCAAGGGTTTGCGCGCGTTGCTGCGGATGCCACCCGCACGCCTGCCGGACTTCTTCGACGCGTTCTTCGCCCTGCCCGCCGAGTTGCAGCACGCCTACCTGTCGGGTCGCACGGACGTCCGCGGCACCGTCGCCGCGATGGCCGCGCTGTTCGGATCGTCGTCGTGGGCGGTCAAACGAGACCTTGCCCGATAACGAAAATCGCTCACCGCGCGATAGAACTCTTGATGTGGCCGTTGAGCGGACCCAGGAACGGTGAGGCGACGAGCACCGGCTCGGCGCCTGACCGGATGCAGAGCTTTCTCGCGGCCCTGCGGCACACGCCGATCCCGACCGCGCCCCCGCCGCACGACGCGTTCCAGGCGGCCCTCGGGCTGAACCTGCTCGCACTGGCCCTGCGCCGCGACCACGTGGAGCGGCTGTCGGAGAAGCTCGCGCTCGCCGACTCCACCCACATGACCCGCTCGGTCACCGTCGACGTCAACCTCGCCGCGCTCACCGACGAGCAGCGCCGGGCGCTGCGTTCGGACGCGATCGGCTCGACACGGCCGCCCACGACGATCTGGCTGCCGATCGCCCGGCAGGCCCGCACCGACCTCGCACCGGTCGTCGTGCGCGACTCGGTCGGCAAGGTCATGCCGCGGCTCACCCAGGTGCAGGCCGCGCGGGCGATCAAGCAGGGCATGCGCAAGGCGTTCCGGATGCTGCTCGACTCCGCGCCCCGCACCCGGCTGATCGAGCACGTCCGCGCCGACCTCAACCGATCGCGCTGGCTGATCGAGGCGACCATCGCCAACATGATCGACAACGGCGGCCTGCGTTCGGGCCCCGAGCTGGCCGGCAGCGTCGAGCACCACGCCGACGGCGACACCATCCTGTCGCGCAGCAAGCAACGCCTCGCCGAGCCGGACACGATCCGCGCGCTCGCCGAATGCACCGCCCGCGAGCTCTTCGCCCAGGACAGCTCGCTGCTGCACCTGCTCGCGATGGCCTCGACGGAGTACCTGCTCGTGGTCGAGGTGCCCACCGACCACCCGCAGGTCTTCCTCGCCTTCGACGCGCCGGTCATCCCCGCCCGCTCCAACGACCGGCTCGCCCGATGGCTGACCTTCCACCACGAGTTCACCGTCAGCTACCGCACGGTGATCCCGCGGGCGGTCGACTCCTACCACGTCACCGTCGAGGTGCCGCCGGAGATCAACATCAGCCGGTTCTTCCTGACCAGCGACGTCGACCTGCCCGCGCGGCGCGCGCTCGTCGAGGACATGCGGGCGGTGGCCCGGCGGTACGACCGGCTGCTGGCGGTGTCGCCGAAGCTGCTCGAACTGGAGCTGCAGAGCATCGGCTCCCGCCTCGCCGAGTTCGGCCGGCGACGCTTCCGCGACCTCGAGACCTTCAAGGTCTACATCGGACAGTGCTACGCCACGACGAGCCGGCGCTCGCCCCGCTTCCCCGCCCCGGCAACCACTCCGGCCGGTCTCGACCTCGACCGGCGGGTCGTCACCGGCCTCGCCCGGTTCGCCGAACGCTACGAGACCGGGTACTTCTCGAAGCTCGAACCGTCGATGCCGGCCGCCGTGCTGGAACACCTCGCCGACCAGGTCGAGGCCGCGGAGCTGGAGAAGGACATCTACGTCGACAACGACCCACGCGAGAACGCCGGTCACACCCGGTGGCAGCGCCGGCCCTACGGCGGCGACACGCAACCGGTCGAACCGGTCTCCGCCACGGTCTACATCGCGCTGGCCGACAACCGGCCGTCGCTGGCGACGAACGTGTCGACCCTGCTGATGGCCGTGCTGCTGCTCGTGCTCGGCGTCGGGCTCGTGCTGTGGCAGCTGAACCCGCAGGACGGCAGACAGCCGTTCCCGGCGGCGGACGCGATCGTGACCACGCTGCTGCTGGTTCCCGGCCTCATGCTGTCCCGCCTGGACATTCCGTCCTACCGCGCGGTGCTCGGCCGGCTGCGGTTGTTGCCGCGCTACATCGCCTACGGCTCCGTGGTCGTTGCCGGTGCGCTCGCGTTGTGGGTGGCGACGATGCGCGCGGCGAACCTGGCCCCCGCGTTCGGCATCGCCCTGGTGATCCTTCTGCTGGCGCTGCTGGTGATGGCGGCCGACGGGATCGCCAAACGCGTGCGGCGCTTCGGCCGGGTGCCGGTGCGGACGGTGAGCCCGGGCTGGCTGATCGACGAGGTCACCGAGCGGCGACCACGCAAGCTGCGGCAGTGCGCGGTGGAGTTCTCGACGATGGGTCACGACGATGCCTGAGGTGAACCGCCACTACCCCGCCCTCGCGGCCGCCGCGGCGCGGGTCGCCACGGCGGGCAGCCCCGCGGTGTCGTTCACCGTCACGCACTTCGGCTCGGGCGCGGGCTCGACGGCGATCGCCCCGCCCGGCGAGGAGCACGGCATCGCCACTGAGACGCTGTCGTTCTACCTGGCGGACCTGGGGTTCCGGCTGCACACGTGGCCCTCGCGGCTGCCGACCCTGCCGCCGGGCGGCGCGACGGTGCGCCGGGTGCGCACGCCCGAGGACAACACCCGGATCTACTCCGGCACCGTCGCGATCAACCTGGACTTCCTCTATGACACCGCACGCGGCTCGGAGATCCTGCTGACCATCAGCCACGACCGCTGGCGCGCGGACTACCGCGACACGCTCATGCTGGCCCGGGCGTACCAGGCCATGACCGCGGCGACGCACGCCGCCGGGGTGCCGGTGCTGTTCCTGCAGTCGCCGGTGTCGTCGTTCCGCGACGCTCCCCGCCGCTACCGCCACGACGGGTCGGGCGAGGCGCCGCGGACCGCGAACGCGTTGGCGGTGCGGATGCTCGCCGGCTTCGAGGACCCGGACAAACGCCACCACGTGATCGGTGAGATCGCCGAGCTCGCCGCCGAGCTCGGGATGGGCCTGCAGCTCTCCGACCGGCGCTTCGGCAAGGTGCGCGGCGAGTGGTGGACGGTGCTCAGCATGGACGCCGAGCGTTACGAGCAGCGCAAGCGGGAGTTGTTCTCCTGGGCGGCCGACGGCGTGCCCGACACCGTGCGGCTGCTGACTTTCGTGGGTCCCGCGCGGGTCGGGTCGACGGCGGCGATCGTGTCGGACCTGGCCGCCCGCAACGTCGGCATCCTCGCGGTGTCGGAGGCGTCGTTGCAGCAGCTGGCGTTCATCAACCTCGTCGTGCCGATGGCGCCCGCCCGGCGGCACCGCAGCTCGTCGAGCGAGGACGGCGTGTGCCCGGTGGACGTGGGCCTCGGGCTGGTGGCGCGCGACTGCGGGCTCACGCCGCGCCAGCAGGTGCACGACCAGCACCGCAGACCCGGCGACGAAGAGGCCGCGGGCTACCAGGTGCTGGTGACCGGCCCGATCCCGCTGGCCGAGGACGTCGAGCCCGTGCACCGTCCACTGTGGCTCTCGTGGGAGGTGCCGACCGAGGCGGGCGACGTGCCCGAGGCGACCATGCGGTTGCTCGGGTCGGACGACCGGGTCGTTTCCGTGCGGCTGGACTACCTGCGTGTGCGGGCGTTGCCCGGCGGCAGGCAGCGGGGCCGGGCGAAGATCGCGGTGGCGCTGGCCGAGCACCTGGACAAGCCGGAAGACCGGACCCAGGTGCCACCCGCGTTGAGCCTGCTCTGCCCGTGGGCCCAACGAGAGGTCGCCGCGCGGCTCGTCGCCACCCACGTGCCGTCGCGGGCGATCAGCATCCAGCTCGCGTGGCGGGAGCGGTGGATCGGCCGGACGTCTGCCGTCGTGTGAGCGCAGCGCAAGCCAGGTCAGCTCGGGACGATGAACCCGGATTCGTAGGCGAGGATCACCGCCTGCGTGCGGTCGCGGGCACCCAGCTTCGCCAGGACATTGCCCACGTGGGTCTTCACCGTCTGCACCCCGACCACGAGCTTCTCCGCTATCTCCACATTGGACAGACCGGCGGCCACCAGGCGCAGCACCTCGGACTCGCGCTCGGTCAGGCCCGCCGACGCGAGACGGTCACCGGTGGGCTGGCCGGTGACGAGCTTGCGGATGGCGGCCGGGAAGAGCAGCGACTCACCGCGGGCCACGACGCGCACGGCGTGCACGATCTCCTCGGGGCGGGCGCGCTTGAGCAGGAAGCCGCTCGCGCCCACGCGCAACGCGTCGTAGACGTAGTCGTCGTTCTCGAACGTGGTCAGCACGATCACGCCGGGCGGCCGCTTCATCGTGCCTATCAGGTGCCGGGTCGCCTGGATACCGTCCACAGTGGGCATTCGGACGTCCATCAGCACGACATCCGGGGACACCGCGCCGACCAGGTCGGCCACCTCGGAGCCGTCACCCGCTTGTCCCACAACGGAGATGTCCGGCTCCGCGTCGAGGATCGCGCGCAGACCCGCCCGGATCAGCTCCTCGTCGTCGACGAGGACAACGGAGATGGCAGTCATAGGCGAAGCCTGCCAGCCCGCAGGGGAATGCCCGCCTCGACCCGCCAGCGATCCCCCGGCTCGGCCTGGCAGCTCAGCGTTCCACCCAGGATGAACACGCGTTCCCGCATGCCCTCGAGGCCACGACCGCCGCCCGGTCGCGTCCGCGCCGGCCGGGTGATCGGGTTGTCGACCACGATCCGCAGCTCATCCGGTTCGACCGTGATGATGAGGTCGACCGGCACGTTGCCCGCGTGGCGCAACACGTTCGTCAGGCACTCCTGCACGATCCGGTAGGCCTCGCGGGACACCGCGGGCGGTACGGCGTCGGGATCGCCCCGGATGCTGAGGGCGACGGCCAGGTCCAGGCGCAGGATCAGCAAGGGCACCTGCCGCAGCGTGCTCGGCGGAGCGTGCGGGTGCTCGACCCCCGAACGCAAGACACCCAGCACGTAGTCCAGGTCCTCCAACGCGACCCGAGCCGACTCCTCGATCGCGTTCAGCGCCCGCTCGGCGAACTCGGGATCGTTCGCGAGCACCTTGCGGGCGGCCCCGGCCTGGACGGTCACGACGCTCAGCGCGTGGCCCACCGAATCGTGCAGTTCGCGCGCGAGGCGGTTGCGCTCCTGCAACTCGTCGTTCTGGCGCTTCATCGCGAGCAGCCGCTCCCGCGGGCTCGGCCCGAGCCACCGCGGCGCGAGCCGCTCGAGCACGACGCTGATGGCGAGCACCAGGTGCGCCAACGCGACGAACGACAGGAGCCCGACGAGCGGCACCCACGCCGACGCCCAGCCGACCGGGATGCGCAGGCTGAGCCCGAAGAGCGCGATCGACCCGCGGAACGGGGCCAGGAACGCCAGCACGACCCACGCGGGCACGACCAACGTGATCAGGCTGATCACCGCGCCGAGCAGCAGGTGCGCCACGAACCAGCGCGCGCAGCGGCTGCGCAGGGGCTTCGACCCGGCAGGAACCCGGTCGGTGAGCAGCTCACGCACCGCCGTGACCTCGACGACGCGCACCGCGGGCGCCAACGCGGGCACGAACGCGCACCCCACCAGCGCGCCGAGCACCGCGACCAGGGCGATCAGCCAGAACCACCCGTTCGACGGCGTCGACGCGGGCAGGATCGTCGGCACCACCACCATGCCGATCAACACGAACGGCACGAACAGCGCGCCGCCGAGGATCAGGTAGACCCATCGGCGGTACGTGCTGGGGTCGGTCAGAGGACCGAACACCAGCGCGATCAGGCGGCTCGCGGACACGGACCGATTGTGGCAAAGGGGGCACCGCGACCGCCTCCCGCCGCGGCGGGGTCTTGCGCCTCCCTCCTGAGGGGGAGGCGCGGTGGGCAAGATCAGCCCCGCGCGGGAGGTGCCGTCACCCGGTTCGGCGGGAAGCTTCTCGCCATGTCGTCCTCCGTGCTGTTGCCCCTGCTGGCCCTCCCGCTGACCCTGCTGATGGTCGGCGTCATCGTCGCCGCCGCGCGCCGGTTGCTGGGCGTCCAGGTCACGCTGGTGCGGGCCGCGCTCGGCGCGGTGCTCGGCTGGCTGGTGAGCGGTGCCGTGGGCCGGGTGTTACCGCAGCCGAAGCAGAACGAGGCGGGCACCGCCCTCGCGCTCCTGCTGCCGCTGACCGGCATCACGTTGCTGACCGCGGCCGCCTTCCTGCTCGTCGCGGAGATCGTCCGGCCGGCCGCGTCCCGCACGTCGGCGTTCTCGTTCGTGCGGTCGCTGCGGGGCCGGTTCGTCCGCTCACGCCGCTACGGGCAGATCATGCGGATCGCGGTGCGCCACGGCCTCGGGCCGGCGCTGCGCGGGCGGCGGCAGCACGGCTCGGCGCGGCTGGCACGGTCGCTGCGGCTCGCGCTCGAGGAGGGCGGCCCGACGTTCGTGAAGCTGGGCCAGGTGCTCGCCACCCGCCGCGACCTGCTGCCCGACGTGTTCGCCGATGAACTGGGCAAGCTGCAGGCGGCGGTGGCGCCGGTGCCGGTCGCCGAGATCGAGCAGGTGCTCGCGCAGGAGCTGCCCGCCGACGTGTTCGCCTCCTTCGACCCGGTTCCGCTGGCCGCGGCGTCGATCGCCCAGGTGCACCGGGCGACGCTGCGGTGCGGCGCACAGGTCGTGGTGAAGGTGCAGCGGCCGGGCGCGCGCACCGTGGTGGCCCGCGATCTGGACATCATCGCCAGGGTCGCGACGACGCTGCAGGCCCGCACCAGGTGGGCCCGCGCGCTGGGCGTGCGCCAGCTCGCCGACGGGTTCGCCGCGTCGCTGGCGGAGGAGCTGGACTTCCGGACCGAAGCGGGAAACCTCGCCGCCTTCAGGTCCACGGACGGCCTGCGGGTGCCGGCGATCTTCGAGGAGCTGACCACCGAGCGCGTACTGGTGCTGGAGCGGCTCGACGGCGTGCCGCTGAGCGCCCCGGCCGCGGCCCCCGCGCCCGAGAACGCCCGCACGCTGCTGCACGGCATGCTGCGCCAGCTGCTCGACCAGGGCGTCTTCCACGCCGACCCGCACCCGGGCAACGTGCTGGTGCTGGCCGCGGGCGGGCTCGGCATGCTCGACTTCGGCAGCGTCGGCCGGCTGGACGTGGCGGCCCGGGCCGGCTTGCGCCAGCTCTTCCTGGCGCTGGACCGCGGCGATCCGGCCGACCTGCGCGACGCCCTGCTGGACGTCCTGGACCGCCCGGACGACCTGGACGAGCTGCGGCTGGAACGGGCCCTGGGCGACGTGCTCGCCCGCCACTTCACCGGCGACCGGCGCGCGGGCACGGCCATGGTCGCCGACCTGGTCCGGCTGGTGACCCGCTTCGGCCTGGGCGTGCCACCCGCGCTCGCCGCGGTGTTCCGGGCGCTGACCACGCTGGAGGGCACCCTCACACGCATCCTGCCGAGCTTCGACCTGGTCGCGGAGTGCCGTTCCTACACCTCGGCGGCCGTTGTCGACGCGGTGCGCCCGGAGTCGGTCCGCCGCACGCTGGTCGACGAGCTGACCGGCCTGCTCCCCGTGGTGCGCAGGCTCCCCCGCCGCCTCGACCGCATCGCCGCGGCCGCCGAACAGGGCCGGCTGTCGCTGAACGTCCGCCTGCTCGCCGACGAACGCGACCGGCGCATGATCACCGGCATGCTGCACCAGGTGTTGCTGGCCTTCATCGGCGCGACGACCGGCATCATGGCCGTGCTGCTGATGAACAGCGGCGGCGGTCCGCGGGTGACCGAGACGCTCGGCCTGCACCAGCTCTTCGGCTACAACCTGCTGGTGATCAGCGCGCTGATCGGGTTGCGGCTGTTGTTCGCCGTGTTCCGCGCACAGCCCTACGGCGGTCACGAACAGCTGGCAGGTGGTCGCTGACGCACTGCTCGCCGCTCGACGGCAACGACAGGCCCCAAGCCACCGATGCTTCAGGCAGGACGACCGCGCGGCCGGCTGCAGTTGGTCGCTGGCTCGAGTTGGTCGCTGACTGAGCCACGCGGCCTTACAGTGGAGCGGCCGACCGGGTGCCGAGCGCGAGGGACGATGACAACACCAGAAGATCCATCCTGGCAGGATCCGACCCGGTTCACGTCGGACGAACCGACCCAGCGCGTCGACACCGGCGCGACGCAGTGGCTTGGTCCGCCTTCAGAACCGACCACGGTGTGGCAGCAACCGCAGCAGCAACCGACGTGGGAGGAGCAGCAGCGCGCCACCCCGCCTGATCAGCTGGAGCCGGTGGGCAAGCACGTCCTGATCGCCTTGGCGATCGTCCTGGTGATCGCCTTGCTCGGCGTCGCGGCGTTCTTCACGCTGCGGCACAACGCGACCACCGCCGCCCCGCCGCCGCAGACCACGGCACCCCAGGTCCCGACCTTCACGTCCGACACCCAGGAACCGGTCACGACAACCACACCCGAGCCCACCACGACCACGTCCACAGTGGACGACCCGGCGCAAGCGCTCGCACAGGCGCCACTCTCGACCTCGGGCGCGACCATGTCTCCATCGACATGTGCGCTGCCCCGCTTCGACCTGCCGGACGCCAAGCAGGCGCAGTTCTTCCAGGCGGCCAAGAAGTGCGCGGACAACGCGTGGGGCGCGACCCTGCCAGGTGCCGGCATCCCCACGGCGGCGGTGAACCTGGTGACGGTCCAGGGCAGCGCGGTGCAGACGTCGTGCGGCAAGATCGGCCCCAGCGACCCGTCGACCGAATGCCAGGGAACCGTCTACATGACACCGGCGTACCTGCGTGACGTCCAAGGCAACGGCCGCTACCCCGGCAAGTACTTCGGCACCTTCCTGCGGGAGTACGGCCACGCGCTGCAGGACGCCAACGGCATGACCGAGCTGTACAAGGCGGCGCGGTCCCAACCCGGCGCGGACGCCGACGACCTGGACCGCCGCTACAACGACCAGGCCATCTGCCTGGCCGGCATCGCTTCCGGCGCCATGTCGGGCAAGGGCGCGGTGGACAGCAACATCACCAACGAGATCCGCGAACGCATCACCACCGGCGAACCGGCACCAGCGGACGCGGGGAGCTGGCTGGACAAGGGGTTCAGCTCACGCACGCTGTCGGCGTGCAACACCTGGCAGGGGTGAGCGCCTACCCGTTGGCGCCCAGCGATGCCCGCAACTCGGCGAACTTCTGGATCAGCGCGGGCAACTGGTAGTGGGCGTTCAACCCGCTGGGATTGGGCAGCACCCACACCACCGTCGCGCCCAGCGACGACGGCTGCCGACCGACCACGGCGTCTCGGGCGGCGAAGGCATCGCGGAACGCGGTAACCCCGAGCACGGCCAGCACCCGCGGCCGGTACTCGGCGACGAGCGAGCGCAGGCGAACGCCGCCCGCGGTCAACTCCGCCGCGGTCAGCTCATCGGCGCGGGCGCTGGCGCGAGGGACCACGTTGGTGATGCCGAGACCCAGCGACGGCAGCACATCCTGCTCGGACGGATGCAGCAACCGAGGCGTGAACCCGGATCCGTGCAGGGCCGGCCAGAACCGGTTGCCCGGCCGCGCGAAGTGGTGCCCGCTCCACGCCGAGTACAACCCGGGGTTGATCCCGCAGAACAGGACATCGAGCCCAGGAGCGATCACATCCGGCAGCAGACGATCACTGGCCGCCAGCAGTTCGGCACGCGTAGGAGACATCAGACCAACAACACCTCGGCCCCGACCGGCCGGTACCCGGCAGCGAGCAAAGCCCGCAACGAAGCCGCATTCCCCGGCGCGACCTGCGCCCACACTGAGGTGCCGACCGGCACCTCACCGAGTGCGGCGGCGAAGAGACCCCGACCGAGCCCATGCCCAGGCGTCCCCACCTCGACGGCCACCTCGTGGCGACCGGCGACTCCCCTGCCGAGCAACAGAAATCCGCCTTCGACCGTCCACATGCGAACTCCGACCCGGTGGTGCACCATGGCCCGCGAGTGCGAGCCGGTGAACGGGGTCAGGCCGCCGGTCGGCACGCCGGTGCCGATGCCGACCAACACGACATCGAGGCTCTCGGCGACCCGATCCATCCGCGCGCCCAACGCGCTCAGGAACGACGACTTCATCGGCGCGCCAAGGTCTCCTGGCGGCAGCACCGACGAAACCCACGAAGGATCGACATCGGCGGCGACCACGTGGTGCGCCGTGAACGCGAAAACGCCGACCGACGCGGAGTCGGGCGGCGCCACCACGGTCACCGAGCCGTCGGCGGGCGGCGGCGTACCCGCCGCCACCGAAGCCAGGATCGATCCGAGCAAAATCAGACGGTGAAGCCGAGCGCGCGCAGCTGCTCGCGCCCGTCATCGGTGATCTTCTCCGGACCCCACGGCGGCATCCAGACCCAGTTGATCTTGAAGTCGCCGACCAGGCCACCGCCGGGACCGTTCACCAACGCGGCCTTGGTCTGGTCCTCGATCACGTCGGTCAGCGGGCAGGCCGCCGACGTCAGCGTCATGTCGATGATCGCCGTGTTGTCCTGCTCGACGCGGATGTCGTAGACCAGGCCGAGGTCGACCACGTTGATGCCCAACTCGGGGTCGACCACGTCCCGCATGGCCTCTTCGACGTCGTCGATCGTGGCCACATCAGCCTTCGGCGCGGGCTCGGGCATGCCTGCCGCGCCCCGCTGCACGTCTTCCTCGCTCATCAAGAAGCTCCCTCGGTCGAGCCACCGGACTTGGCGACGGCGTCCTTGAACGCCATCCAGCCGAGCAGCGCGCACTTCACCCGCGCCGGGTACTTGGCGACACCAGCGAACGCGATGCCGTCCTCGAGCACGTCCTCGTCCGGCTCCACCTGGCCGCGCCCCTGCATCAGCTCGATGAACGCGTCCATCGTGGACAGTGCCTTGTCGACGCTGCCGCCGACGACGAGGTCGGTCAGCACCGACGTCGACGCCTGGCTGATCGAGCAGCCCTGCCCCTCGTAGGACACGTCCTCGACGGTGTCGCCGGACACCTTCACCCGCAACGTCACCTCGTCGCCGCAGGTCGGGTTGACCTGGAACGACTCCGCGTCGAACGGCTCACGCAGGCCGCGCCGGTGCGGGTTCTTGTAGTGGTCCAGGATGATCTCCTGGTACATCTGCTGCAGCTGCATCATCCCACCCTGAAGAACTTCTGCGCCGTCCTGATGCCGTCCAGCAGGCTCGCCACGTCATCCAGGTCGTTGTACAGGTAGAAGCTCGCACGCACGGTGGCCGGCACACCGAAGCGCCGGTGCAGCGGCCACGCGCAGTGGTGCCCCACGCGCACGGCGATGCCCTCGTCGTCGAGCACCTGGCCCGCGTCGTGCGGGTGGATGCCGTCGATCACGAACGACACGGCGCCACCGCGGTCGACGGCCTCGGTCGGGCCGATGACCCGCACGCCCGGGATCTCGGCGAGCCCGCGCAGCGCCGCCTCGGTCAGGCTGTGCTCGTGCTCGGCGACCCGGTCCATGCCGACCACGGACAGGTAGTCCACGGCCGCGCCCAGCCCCACCGCCTGCGAGCTCATCGGCGAGCCCGCCTCGAAGCGCTGCGGCGGCGCGGCGAACGTCGTGTGGTCCATGAACACGGACTCGATCATGGAACCGCCGGTCAGGAACGGCGGCATGGTCTCCAGCAGCTCTCGCCGCCCGTAGAGCACGCCGACCCCGGACGGACCCAGCATCTTGTGCCCGGAGAACACCGCGAAGTCCACGCCGAGCGACCGGAGATCCACTTTGGAGTGCGGCACCGACTGGCACGAGTCCGCGATGGACAGTGCGCCGACTTCCCGGCCCCGCGCGGCGATCCGCGCCACCGGATTCACCGTGCCGACCACATTGGACTGCTGGGTGATCGCGACGACCTTGGTCCGCTCGGTGACCAGGTCATCCAAGTTGGACAGGTCGAGCCGGCCGTCGTCGGTCACGCCGAACCAGCGCAGCTTCGCGCCGGTCCGCTTGCACAACTCCTGCCAGGGCACCAGGTTCGCGTGGTGCTCCATCTCGGTCACCACGATCTCGTCGCCCTCGCCGACGACGAACCGGTGCGCCTCGGGCCCCGCGGTGGCCGCGTTGCCCAGGGCGTAGGCGACCAGGTTGATGCCCTCGGTGGCGTTCTTGGTGAAGACCAGTTCACCCGCGTCCACGCCGACGAACTCGGCCAGCCGCGACCGCGCGCCCTCGTAGGCCTCGTCGGCCTCCTCGGCGAGCTGGTGCGCGCCGCGGTGCACGGCGGCGTTGTGCTGCTCCAGGAACTCCCGTTCGGCGTCGAGCACCTGGCGCGGGCGCTGCGAAGTCGCGCCCGAGTCGAGGTACACCAGCCGTTTGCCGTCGCGCACGGTCCGCCCGAGGATCGGGAAGTCCGCGCGCAACGCGGCCACGTCAAGACCGTCCGTCATCGTGCCTCCGCTCGCTCACCAGTTCCAACGTCAGACGGCGCTGGCCTCTTCCTGCTTGCCGGTGTACTTCACGTAACCCTCGGACTCGAGCACGTTCGCGAGCTCCGGACCGCCGGACTCGACGATGCGGCCACCGGCGAACACGTGCACGAAGTCGGGCGCGATGTGGCTCAGGATCCGGGTGTAGTGCGTGATCAGCATGACGCCGACCTCGTTGTCCGCCTTGTAGCGGTTCACGCCCTCGGACACCACGCGCAGCGCGTCGACGTCGAGGCCGGAGTCGGTCTCGTCGAGGATCGCGATCTTCGGCTTGAGCAGCGAGAGCTGCAGGATCTCGTGGCGCTTCTTCTCACCGCCGGAGAAGCCCTCGTTGACGCTGCGCTCGGCGAACGCCGGGTCGATGTCGAGGTCGCTCATCGCGCCCTTGACCTCCTTGACCCAGGTCCGCAGCTTCGGCGCCTCGCCACGCACGGCGGTGGCCGCGGTGCGCAGGAAGTTGGACATGGACACGCCCGGCACCTCGACGGGGTACTGCATGGCGAGGAAGAGGCCCGCGCGGGCGCGCTCGTCGACGGTCATGTCGAGCACGTTCTCGCCGTCGAGCAGCACCTCACCGGAGGTCACCTCGTACTTGGGGTGCCCGGCGATCGCGTAGGACAGGGTCGACTTGCCCGACCCGTTCGGGCCCATGATCGCGTGCGTCTCGCCCGGCTTGATGGTCAGGTCGACACCCTTGAGGATTTCCTTCTTGCCCTCGTCGGTGTTCACCGAGACGTGCAGGTCCTTGATCTCCAGCGTGGCCATCTCTGCTTCGTTTCTCCAGTGGTGGTGCGAAAAGTCAGTTGTTGATCGGGGTGGTGTCGACGTACACGTCACCGTCCACGATGGACACGGCAAACACGTCCACCGGTTCGGTCGCGGGCAGCGAGGAGGGCTGCCCGGTGCGCAGGTCGAAGCACGAGCCGTGCAGCCAGCACTCGATGCCCTTGCGCCCCACTTCGCCCTCGGACAGGTTCAGCGACGCGTGCGAGCACTCGTCGCGCAGCGCGTGCACCTCGTCCCCGTTGCGCACCAGCACGACGGGGACGTCACCGAGCTCGACCGCGAACGGCTTGCGGTCGTCGAGCTCGGTCAGCGAACAGGCGCGCTCCACGTCAGACCCCGACGGCTTCCAGCTCGACCTCGATCGCCGCCTCGAGCCGCTCGCGCAGCTCCGGCACCTCGATCTTGGCGAGCAGCTCGTGGAAGAACCCGCGCACGACCAGGCGGCGCGCCGCCTGCTCCGGGATGCCGCGAGCCTGCAGGTAGAACAGCTGCTCGTCGTCGAAGCGACCGGTGGCGCTGGCGTGCCCGGCGCCGGCGATCTCGCCGGTCTCGATCTCCAGGTTCGGCACCGAGTCGGCGCGGGCGCCCTCGGTGAGCACCAGGTTCCGGTTGAGCTCGAAGGTCTGCGTGCCCTCGGCCGCCGCGCGGATCAGCACGTCGCCGATCCACACGGTGTGCGCGTCCTCGCCCTGCAGCGCTCCCTTGTACGTCACGTCGGACGTGCAGTGGGGCTGCGCGTGGTCGACGAACGTGCGGTGCTCCAGGTGCTGGCCCGCGTCGGCGAAGTACAGGCCGAGCAGTTCGGCGTTGCCGCCCGCACCGCCGTAGGTGACCGTCGGGGTCAGCCGGACCAGGTCGCCGCCCAGCGTCACCGCGAAGTGCTTGAGGGTGGCGTCACGGCCGAGCTTGTTGTGGTGCGCGGAGACGTGCACGGCGTCGTCGGCCCAGTCCTGGATGACGACCACGGTGAGCTTCGCGCCGTCGCCGACCACGAACTCGACGTTGTCGGCGTAGACGCCGCTGCCGCGGTGGTCGATGACCACGACGGCCTCGGCGAACTGCTCGAGGCGCACCTGCAGGTGCCCGTAGGCGACCTTGTCCGCGCCTGGCCCGGTCACGGTGACCGTGGTGTGCGCGGAGGCCTTGGTCTGCTTCGGCACCGTGATCACGGTCGCCTGCATGAACGACGACCACGCCTGCGCCGCGATCCGGTCCGCGGGCGTACCCGCGGTGCCGAGCCGCTTGTCGTCGCGGCCAACGGTTTCCACCGTGGCCTCGGGCGCGGCGGCAACGTCCACTCGTGCCGTGCCGGTCGCCTCGACGCCGGTGTGCAGACCGCGCAGGCGCTTCATCGGCGTGAAGCGCCAGATCTCCTCGCGGCCGGAGGGAACCTCGAAGGCGTCGACGTCGAAGGACGTGAACCACTCCGCCCTCGAGGCGTCCGGGACCACGACACCGTGGCTGTGCGGTGTCTGTTCTGCGACCGTCATTTAGCCGACGGCTCCTTCCATCTGCAGCTCGATCAGCCGGTTCAGTTCCAGCGCGTACTCCATGGGCAGCTCGCGCGCGATGGGCTCGACGAACCCGCGCACGATCATCGCCATCGCCTCGTCCTCGGTGAGGCCGCGCGACATCAGGTAGAAGAGCTGGTCCTCGCTGACCTTGGACACCGTGGCCTCGTGGCCCATCGACACGTCGTCGGTGCGGATGTCCACGTACGGGTAGGTGTCGCTGCGGCTGATCGTGTCGACCAGCAGCGCGTCGCACTTCACCGTGGAACGCGAGTGGTGCGCCCGCTTCGCGACCTTGACCAGCCCGCGGTAGGAGGTGCGGCCACCGCCGCGCGCCACCGACTTCGACACGATCGTCGAGGAGGTGTGCGGCGCGAGGTGCTCCATCTTGGCGCCCGCGTCCTGGTGCTGGCCCTCGCCGGCGAAGGCGATGGAGAGGACCTCGCCCTTGGCGTGCTCACCCATCAGGAACACCGACGGGTACTTCATGGTGACCTTGGAGCCGATGTTGCCGTCGACCCACTCCATGGTCGCGCCCTCTTCGGCCTTGGCGCGCTTGGTGACCAGGTTGTAGACGTTGTTCGACCAGTTCTGGATGGTCGTGTAGCGGCAGCGGCCGCCCTTCTTCACGATGATCTCGACCACCGCGGAGTGCAGCGAGTCCGACGAGTAGATCGGCGCGGTGCAGCCCTCGACGTAGTGCACGTACGCGCCCTCGTCGACGATGATCAGGGTCCGCTCGAACTGGCCCATGTTCTCGGTGTTGATCCGGAAGTAGGCCTGCAGCGGGATGTCCACGTGCACGCCCTTGGGCACGTAGATGAACGACCCACCGGACCACACGGCCGCGTTCAGCGCGGAGAACTTGTTGTCCCCGGCGGGGATCACCGAGCCGAAGTACTCCTCGAACAGCTCCGGGTGCTCCCGCAGACCCGAGTCGGTGTCGAGGAAGATGACACCCTGCTCCTCGAGGTCCTCACGGATCTTGTGGTAGACGACCTCGGACTCGTACTGGGCCGCGACCCCGGACACCAGCCGGGCCTTCTCGGCCTCGGGGATGCCCAGCTTGTCGTAGGTGTTCTTGATGTCGTCGGGCAGGTCCTCCCAGGAAGCGGCCTGCTTCTCGGTGGAGCGCACGAAGTACTTGATGTTGTCGAAGTCGATGCCGGACAGGTCGGCACCCCAGTTCGGCATGGGCTTGCGCTGGAAGAGCTTCAGGCCCTTCAGGCGGGCCTCGAGCATCCACTCCGGCTCGTTCTTCTTGGCCGAGATGTCCCGGACGACGTCCTCGTTGAGGCCGCGCCGAGCGCTCGCACCCGCGGTGTCGCTGTCCGCCCAGCCGTACTCGTACCGGCCGAGGGTGGCCAGCGTCTCTTCCTGGCTGAGCGGCGTGGTGGTGTGCTGCTCCGCAGCGGCAGTCATTCGGGCGTCCCTCCGTTCTCGTGAATCTGGATGTCCAACGGCGCCGCCCCGGAAGGTGGTACCGGCAGGTGTGTGGTGCACGCGGCGTCGCCGCGCGCGATGGTCGCCAGGCGCTGCACGTGCGTGCCGAGCAGTTCCGCGAACACCGCGGTCTCGGCCTCGCACAGCTGGGGGAACTCGGCCGCCACGTGCGCGACCGGGCAGTGGTGCTGGCAGAGCTGCTCGCCCGCCCCGACCCGGCGGGTCGAGGCAGCGTATCCCTCGCGGGTCAGCGCCAGGGCGAGGGCCTCGGCGCGCTCGGCGGGATCCTTCTTCGAGGTCACAGCGCCGCGGTGACGGTCGACAATGGACCCCACGCGGGCTTCGGCGAACCGGCGGACCGCATCCGGGCCGCCGTGCTCGTCGAGGAACCGGATCGCCGCGATCGCGATGTCGTCGTAGGCGTGTCCGAACAACGCCCTGCCCTGCTCGGTGAGCAGGTAGAGCCGCGCGGGCCGGCCGCGACCGCGCTGGCCGCGCCGGGGCGCCTCGCGGGTGTAGGCCTGGCCTTCGGCGAGCAGCGCGTCGAGGTGCCTGCGCACCGCGGCCGGGCTGATGCCCAGCTCGTCGGCCACCGCCGCGGCCGTGATGGGACCCTGTTCGAGCACGAGCCGGGCCACCGCGTCCCTGGTGCGGCCGTCGGTGGCGTGACCGGCATGACCGGTGGGACCGGCATGACGGGGCCCGGGTACGGCGTCCGCCGACCCTGGAACCTCGAGCCCGGTCTTTTTCACAACACAAGTGTTGCCTATTTCGGCCGCCGGGGCAAAGGCAGGGGTGCTTCGGGGTGATCCGACTCACCCGATCCTCGAGGTCGCTACCCTTCGTCACGTGGTGGTGGGAGAGACGCACCGGGAATCCCGGCGGCGCGACCGGGGGCCGGACACCGACGGTGCGGCCGCCGATCCGCGTGCCCTCGACCGCACCGAACGCAAGCAACTCGACGTCGTGCGCCGGTTCGGCACCGTCGGCTCGCTGATGCTGGCGATCGGCTCGCTCGGCGCCGGCGCCGCCCCCGTGTTCAACCCGGTCGTCCACCTGCCGGTGCTGGGCCTGCTCACGCGCATGCCGACCGTGTCGCTGACCTTGGCGTTCCTCGGTATGTGGCTGCTGACCCTGGCCTGGCTCGCGCTGGGCCGGCTCGCCACCCCCGGCCGGGTGCGGATCGTGTCGATCCCGCAGCTCGCGCGCACGCTCATGATGTGGATCACGCCGCTGGTGTTCGTGGTCCCCATGTTCTCCCGCGACGTCTACAGCTACCTCGCCCAGAGCGAGATCGCCGCGCGCGGGCTCGACCCCTACAAGCTGGGACCGGCCGCCGCGCTGTCGGACAACGACCCGCTGACCGTCGGCGTGCCGACCATCTGGCGGGACACGCCCTCGCCCTACGGGCCGCTCTTCCTGACCGTCGGCAAGTGGATCAGCAGGCTCACCCACGAGCACGTGGTGTCGGGCATCGTGCTGCACCGCGTGCTCGCCCTGCTCGGGCTCGCGCTGATCGTGTGGGCCCTGCCCCGCCTGGCCCGCCGGTTCGGGGTCAACCCGGCCAGCGCGCTGTGGCTCGGCGCGGCCAACCCGCTGGTGCTGTTCCACCTGGTCGTCGGCGTGCACAACGAGGCGCTGGCCATCGGCCTGATGCTGGTCGGCTTCGAGCTGGCGCTCAAACGGATGCCGAAGGCCACGCCGGAAGGCCCGTTCCCACCCTGGCAGCCGGGCGAGCTGCGCTGGTACGCCATCGGCGCCACCGTCATTACCCTCGGCGCCGCGGTGAAGATCCCCGCCGCGCTGGCGCTGGGCTTCCTCGGCGTGATGATCGCCCGAAGGCGCGGCGGGAAGCTGCGCCAGCTGTTCGCCGTCGCCGGCGGCCTGGGCGTGATCTTCCTCGGCGTGCTGACCGCCGTGTCGCTGGGCAGTGGCCTGGGCTACGGCTGGGTCAACACGCTCAACACCGCCAACAGCATCAAGAGCTGGATGGCCCCGACGACGTCGCTCGGCTTCGGCGCCGGCGGGATCGGGCTGCTGCTCGGGCTCGGCAACCACGTCGACGCGGCCATCGGCGTCGCCCGCGTGATCGGCACAGTGCTCGGCCCGCTGATCGCGGCCAAACTGCTGTGGGACGCGTTCCGCTGGAAGGTGCGCCCGCTGGTCGGGCTCGGCGTCGCGCTCGGCGCGGTGCTGCTCTTCGGCGCCACCGTGCAGCCCTGGTACCTGCTCTGGGCCGCGTTGCCGCTGGCCGTGGCGGCGGCGGACACACGCGTGCGCACCCTCGCGACCATCCTGTGCGCGGTGCTCGCGGTGGTCGGTCCCGCGCCCACCGGCTACAACTTCGACGGGCACGTCTTCGTGCTGACGCAGGCGAACTCGGCCGCCCTGATCGTCGTGATCGCGAGCTTCGTCCTGGCCCGCAAGTACATCCCGAAGGCCCGGCCCCCGGCCGCCGACGAGGTGACCACGGGCACGCCGTAGGCTCCGCGGGTGTGACCGGCTCCGCCACCGACCTCGCCGTCGAGGTGTCCGCGCTGGTCAAGCGGTACGGCTCGGTGACCGCCGTGGACGGCTTGGACGTGCGCCTGCCCCGCGGCGAGGTGCTCGCCCTGCTCGGGCCGAACGGCGCGGGCAAGACGACCACGATCGAGGTCTGCGAAGGTTTTCGTGCCGCCGACGGCGGCGTCGTCCGCGTGCTCGGCCTCGATCCGGCGACCCAGGGCGGTGCGCTGCGGCCGCGGATCGGCGTGATGCCGCAGGGCGGCGGTGCCTACCCGGGCGTGCGCGCGGGCGAGATGCTGGACCTGGTGGCCGCATGCGCGGCGAACCCGCTCGACCCCGCCTGGCTGATCGACGTGCTCGGGCTCAAATCGGCGCGCCGGACGCCGTTCAAGCGGCTTTCCGGCGGCCAGCAACAACGGTTGTCGCTGGCGTGCGCGCTGGTCGGCCGGCCGGAACTGGTGTTCCTCGACGAACCCACCGCCGGGCTCGACCCGCAGGCGCGGCGGCTGGTGTGGGAGCTGATCGGCGCGCTGCGCCGCGACGGCGTGAGCGTGCTGCTGACCACCCACCTGATGGCCGAGGCCGAGGCGCTCGCCGACCAGGTGGTCATCGTCGACCACGGCACTGTCGTGGCCACCGGGACGCCCGCGGAGCTCACCGCCGACAACGCCGGCACGCCAAGCCTGCGGTTCCGGGCGAAGGCCGGGATGGACACGACCTCGCTCACCGCGGCCCTGCCCGAGCGGTGCGCGGTGACCGAACCCACGCCGGGGAACTACCTGGTGTCGGGTGCTGTGGACCCGCAGGTGGTGTCGACGGTGACCACGTGGTGCGCGCAGCAGGGCGTACTCGCGGAGGAGCTGCAGGTGGGCAGGCGGAGCCTCGAAGACGTGTTCCTGGAGCTGACGGGACGGGAACTGCGGTGACGACTTTCCCGGCGGGCACCTTCACCCCCGCGCCCGGTCGCGGGCGGATCGGGCGGATGCTGCTCACCCACGCCCGCACCGAGCTGCTGCTGACCGTGCGCAACGGCGAGCAGTTGCTGCTGACGTTGTTGATCCCCTTGGCCTTGCTGATCGGGCTGACCCTGGTCGACGTGATCGAGTTGCCGTCGCCCCGCGTGGATTCCGTTGCGCCGCGCGTGTTCGCGCTCGCGGTGATGTCGTCGGCGTTCACCGGGCAGGCGATCGCGCTGGGGTTCGACCGGCGGTACGGGGTGATCAAGCGGCTGGCGGCCACCGCGTTGCCGCGGTGGTTGCTGGTCGGCGGACGGTTGCTGGCGTGCCTGGCCGTCGTGGTCGGACAGTTGGTCGTGCTCGGGTTGGTCGCGTGGGCCCTGGGGTGGTCGCCGAGCATCGGCGGGCTCCTCGGCTCGCTTGGCGTTGTGTTGCTTGGGGTCCTGGCCTTCGGGGCGCTCGGAGTGCTCCTGGGTGGGGCGCTGAAGGCGGAGATCGTGCTGGCGCTGGCCAACATCGTGTGGCTGGTGCTGTTGCTGGGTGGTGGCGTGATCGTGGCCACGTCGTCGATGCCGGCCGGGGTGGCCGACGTGGTGCGGTTGCTGCCTTCCGGGGCGCTTGCCGATGCCTTGCGGGCTCTACTGGCTGAGCACGCGGCGCCGAGTGTTCTGTCGCTCGTGGTGCTTGTGGTGTGGGGCATCGCCGGAGCCGCCCTGGCCGTCCGCACCACCAAACTCAGCTGAGCCACCACCTCCACCGGGCGTGTCCCCCGTTCCCGCCGGGCGTGTCCCCCGTTCCGAGCGGGTGTGTCCCACGTTCCGAGCGGGTGTGTTCCACGTTCCCGTCGGGAGCCGAGGTGGGCGCAGGTCCTCAGATAGCGGCGCCTACCATCGGTTTGTGCCACTGCAGTCGCTCATCGACCGGATTCCCACGCCGACCAACCGCTGGTTGCGGGTGCTGGCCATCGCGGCCGTCGTCACCCAAGGCGGCATCGGGGTCACAGGGTCGGTCGTGCGGGTCACCGGGTCCGGGCTCGGCTGCCCAGACTGGCCGCAGTGCGCGCAAGGCAGCCTCGTTCCCGTGCAGCACCCCGAACTCGGGCAGTTGCACCAGTGGATCGAGTTCGGCAACCGCACGTTGACCGGGGTGGTCAGCACGGTCGCCGTGTTGTGCCTCATCGCTTTCTGGCTCGCCACCCCACGGCGCAACCGGCAGGTCTGGCTTTGCCTCGTGCTGCTGGCGGGTGTCGGCGTGCAGGCCGTGCTCGGCGGGATCGTGGTGCTGACCGGGCTGCTGTGGTGGCTGGTGGCCTTGCACTTCATCGCGTCCGCCGCGTTGGTGTGGGTGGCGATGCTGCTCGTGCGTTCGATCGCCGAGGGCGATGAGCCGGCCAGGCAGGCCGCACCCGATGGAGCCCTGTGGCTGATCGCGGCGATGGGCGGGGTGCTCGCCGTGCTCGTGGTGGCCGGGACGCTCGTCACCGGCGCCGGCCCGCACGCGGGTGACGCCACGACCCCGCGGCTCGACCTGCCGGTGGAGACGCTCGCGCACCTGCACGCCGCGCTGCTGTTCGTCTTCCTCGGGATGACCGCCGGACTCGGGTTCATGCTGCGCTTCGGCGGTGCACCGAGTGGACTCTGGAAGCGCTACGTGGTGCTGGTCGCCGCGGTGCTGGCGCAGGGCGCGATCGGGATGATCCAGTTCTGGGCGGGCGTGCCCGCGGTGCTGGTGACCATCCACGTCCTCGGCGCCCTGCTGGTGGTCGGCGCGACCGCGAGCGTCTGGTGTGGAGCACGCGACCGGGGCCCGGTTCCCGTTGCCACAACGGAACCCGTCCGCGACGCCGATCGCGAGCCGCAGCCCGCCTGATGATGGCGGTATCGGAGCCGGTCCCTTAAATTGGGGAGAAACCTACGGTCCCGTAGGTACCGTGACATCGGCGCGTTCACGCCGAGAGATCCGAGGTTCTTGGAGCTATTACCGCTACTTTGAGCGCCCCGCCCAGCCCGAAGTCCCCGTCCACCCCGCTGCTGGAGCAACCGCGCGGCACGACCGAGCACGTCGTCGTCACCGCATTCCTGCTCCTGCCCTTCCTCGCCATCGTCGCCGCCGTCCCGCTCGCCTGGGGCTGGGGTCTCGGCTGGACCGACATCGGCCTCGCGGCCGGCTTCTACGTCGTCAGCGCGCTGGGCATCACCGTCGGCTACCACCGCTACTTCACCCACCGCTCGTTCAAGGCGAACCGCCCGCTGCGGGTCGTGCTCGCCATCGTGGGCAGCGTCGCCGCGCAGGGCTCGGTGATCACCTGGGTGGCCGACCACCGCCGCCACCACGCGTACTCCGACAAAGAGGGCGATCCGCACTCGCCGTGGCTGTTCGGGACCTCGCCCGCCGCGCTGGCCAAGGGCTTCTGGCACGCACACATGGGCTGGCTCTTCGAGCGCGACAAGACCAACCTGCGGCGGTTCGCGCCCGATCTGCTCGACGACCGGGACCTGCGCATCGTGGACAAGCTCGGCCTGCCGATCACGCTGGCCGGCCTGCTGCTGCCGGGTGTGCTCGGCGGCGTGATCACGTTGTCGTGGTGGGGTGTGCTGACCGGGGTGTTCTGGGGTGGCTTCGTCCGGGTCGGCTTCCTGCACCACGTCACGTGGTCGGTCAACTCGATCTGCCACATGATCGGTGCGCGCCCGTTCGCCAGCCGGGACAAGGCGGCCAACTTCTGGCCGCTGGCGATCCTGTCCATGGGCGAGTCGTGGCACAACCTGCACCACGCCGACCCGACCTGCGCGCGCCACGGCGTGCTGCGCGGGCAGGTCGACATCTCCGCGCGGGTGATCTGGTTCTTCGAGAAGTTCGGCTGGGCCAGCGACGTGCGCTGGCCCAAGGTCGACCGGCTCGCCGCGAAAGCGGCCTAGCCAGAGGGCTTAGTAGCGCGCGATGGCGTCGGCGAACCGGCGCGTGGCCCGCGGATCGGCCTGCGTGAAGCCGAGGTTCGGCTCCACGAGTTCCAGTTCCAGCAGCACTGGCGCGCCGTCGTCGCCACGCACGAGGTCGACGCGCGCGTAGAGGAGTTCGGTGCGGCGGCGGTCCAGTTGGGTGGCCGCCGCGTCGAGCACGTCCTCGGCGAGCGATCGGTAGACCGGCTCCGGCTCGGCCAACGGCGACGGTGTCGAGGGACGCAGCCCGGACGCGTTGACCGGTTCGTCGGCCGGCGCGGACTTGGCGAACGCGTGCGAGTACTCGCCGCCGAAGTAGACCAAGGCGACCTCACCCTCGGCCGCCGCCGAGGACAGGAACGGTTGCAGCATCGCGGTCTTGCCCGCCGCGTGCAGGGTCGCGAGGTGGTCCGTGGCCGCGGCTGGGTCGGTGAACCGGCCGAAGCCGCGGGCACCGGCACCGACCGACGGCTTGAGCACGAACTCCCCGTCCGGCCAGTCCGGGCGCTCGCCGGGGATCACCAGTTCGGTCGGCACGACCGGCACCCCGGCCTTCGCCAGCTCGAGCAGGTAGGCCTTGTCGGTGTTCCACTCGACCACCGGCAGCGGGTTCGCCAGCCGCGGCACGCTCGCGCACCAGGCGAGGAACTCCGGTACCCGCCACGTGTAGTCCCACGTGCTGCGCAGCACGACCAGGTCGGCGTCCGCCGGCTCGCCCCAGACCTGCCACCGGGCGTCCACGCCCCGTGCCGCCAGCGCGGCCACGAGGTCGACGTCGTCGGTGTAGCCGTCGGGGAAGCCGTCGAAGGTGGCGAGGACGACGCTGCTCACCCGTTGGCCCCGGCCCAGCCATAGGTGCGGTCCACGGCGATCCGGATCACCAGCCGGCGGTCCTGGACCATGGCGGCGCGGAACTCGTCCCAGTCGGGGTGCTCCCCCGCGATCTCGCGGTAGACCTCGACCAGTTCGTCCACGGTCGCGTCGTCGGGCGCCGCGGCCACCGGGGTCAGCTCAGCCGTGCCCTCGGCGACCAGGTAGGCGCCCAGGTCCGGGGTGGTGACGTAGTAGCTCGCCCGTGGATCGCGGCGCAGGTTCGCGGTCTTGGCCCGGCCGTCGGTCACCGAGATGCGGAGCACTCCGGTTGCCGGATCGTAGGTGTGGCCTACGTTGGACAGCTGGGGTCGGCCGTCCCGCTTCAGCGTGACCAGCGCGCCGCGGTGCGTGCTCGCCAGGAGGTCGTTGTCGCTTGTTGACATGTCATCTACTCTAGCTGACGTGTCAACGAATTCCGGCTGGCTCGACGACGAGCAGCAGCGCGTCTGGCGTTCCTACCGCCGGATGGCGGCGCTGCTCGCCGCGCGGGTCAACCGGGACATGGCGCGCGACTCAGGGCTGTCCGAGCCCGACTACGACGTGCTCTCCCACCTGTCGGAGTCGCCGGAACACAAGGCCCGGCTGAGCGAACTCGCCGGACGCATGCTGTGGTCGAACAGCAGGCTGTCCCACCACCTCACCCGGATGCAGCAACGCGGCCTCGTGCGCCGCTGCGAGTGCCCGGACGACGGGCGTGGCGCGAACATCGTCCTCACCGACGAGGGCCTACGGGCGATCGAGGCCGCCGCGCCCGCGCACGTCGCGTCCGTGCGGGCGCACTTCGTGAACCTGCTGGACGAAGACCAACTGCGCGTGCTCGGCGACATCGCCGACACCGTCCTGAACCACCTGACCCGTGACTGACCCAGGAGGAACCGTGGCCAAGGCAGTGCAGATCACCGAGACCGGCGGCCCCGAGGTGCTGCGTGTGACCGAGGTGCCCGACCCGCAGGCGGGACCGGGTGAGCTGCTCGTCGACGTGGCCGCCGCCGGGGTGAACTACGTCGACACCTACCACCGCGACGGCACCTACCCGGTGCAGCTGCCCCTGGTGCTGGGTGTCGAGGGCGCCGGCACGGTGCGGGCGGTCGGGGCGGACGTCACCGGCTTCGCCGCCGGCGACCGCGTCGCGTGGGCGATGGCGCCGGGCAGCTACGCCTCGGTCGCCGCGATCCCGCAGACGCACGCGGTCAAGGTGCCCGAAGGCGTCGGCGACGACGTGGCCGCGGCGATCGCGTTGCAGGGCATGACCGCCCACATGCTGACCAGGTCGGTCTACCCCATCGCCGACGGCGACACCGTGCTGGTGCACGCGGCGGCGGGCGGGGTCGGGCTGCTGCTGGTGCAGCTGGCGAAGACGCGGGGCGCGCGAGTGCTCGCCACCGGCTCCACCGAGCAGAAGCGCGAGCTCGCGCGCGGCGCCGGTGCCGACGAAGTCTTTGGCTACGAAGGGTTCGCCGATCGGGTGAAGGAGCTGACCGACGGCGCCGGGGTGCACGCCGTGTACGACGGCGTGGGCGCCACGACGTTCGACGACTCGCTCGCGAGCCTGCGCGTGCGGGGCACGATGGCGCTCTTCGGCGCGGCGAGCGGACCGGTGCCGCCGGTCGACCCGCAACGGCTCAACCGGGGCGGATCCCTTTACCTGACAAGGCCAACGCTCGCGCACTTCATGACCACGCGCGAGGAACTGGACTGGCGCGCGGGCGAGTTGTTCGAGGCGGTGGCGGCCGGTTCGCTGAACGTCCGCATTGGACACACCTATCCGCTGGACGAGGCCGCGCAGGCCCACGCCGACCTCCAGGGGCGCAAGACGACCGGCAAGTTGCTATTGATTCCTTAACCATCCACTGAGGACACTCACGGCAGCGGCGGTCGCGCAGAGTGACCGCCGCTGCCGCCACTCGGCGTACCCCGACGGTCACCCGTTTTCCTTATTCCACCGCGTCAAGTGAGGGCGTAACGTAGCGGTTCGCCTCTCCCCGGGTAACCGTCCGCACTCACACCACCCGCCCCACCGAGGAGGTGTCCCCACTTGTCCGCGGATGCCAAAGGGCTCCGCAGCACCGCACTCCAGGAAATCTTCTGGACCAGGACCGGACTACTGCTGCTCACCCTGGTCGTCATCGCAGGCGGCACACTGCTTGCTTCGAGCTTGATGCCCGTCGGCACCGGCAAGACCCTGGTCTCCGGAGTCGCCACCGGCTCGATGGTCTCGGCGTTCGTCGGGTTCTGGCAGACGCTGATCACGGCGTCGGCCTCGCAGCGCGCGCTCGTCGCCCCTGTGGTCGAGGAAAGCCGGAACGCCTTGCGCGAGCTCTCCGACGAATACCGCTCGTTGAACCAGGAGTTCTTCCCGACGCACGTGTTCGAGGCGAGCGCCGAGCCCGACCCCGCGTTCAACCACCTGCTGATGCGCGACCTGCGTGAGACACGCCAGTACTGGTTCCGTGGCTTCTCGGCCCGCCACGCCGCCGCGCGATTGCTCGTCTCCCAGTCGGAATGGGAGGTGCGCGCGATCATCGCCGACCCTCAGGAAGCGAGCGCCATCAGCGGTCGTGCCAGATACCTGACCCGGCAGGAAGGCGCCGAAGCGAACTACGACGCGGTGCAGCAGCGCCTCCACTTCGATGTCCACATAGGACTGGTCGGGTTGTACCTGGCCCGCACCCGGTGCACGCGGGTGGACATCACCGTGGTGACCGATCCTCCGCTCGACCGGGTGGAGATGTTCGACGACAGCGTGTGGATCACCCTCTACAGCGACACGGGCGGCGCGATCGGCCTGTTCCCGCGATCGCTGCGGTTCTCCGGCAACTCGTTCCTCTACACGATGGAGCGCGCCGAGTTCAGCCGGATCAGCAATTCCCGCTACGGCAGGCACTTCCTCATCACCCCGGAGACCGACCGCAACGACTTCCGTGCGTTGTTCGAGCAGGTGACCGGCCGCGCGCTGAGCGAGGAGGACTTCGCCGAGTTGGAGACCAAGTTCCACGAGTTCCGCAAGGAGTTCGCCATGCTTGCCGAACTGAGGAGGTAGCGGTGCCGACCACCCTGCCCGCTCTGGCCGACCTCGCCGAGCGGATCGGCACCGACACGGCGCCCTGGTCCTTGGTGCACAAGCGGTTCCGGTCGTGGATCGAGCGGCCCGGCCTGCGCGAGACGCTGGGCACGCACCTGCGCGGCCTGCCACCGGACGAGGCGCAAGCGGTCAAAGCGCGGTCGCGCGAGACCACCACGCACTTTGCGTGGTGCCTGCGCGACCGTCCGGGTGAACCGTTCACTTTTTGGTTGCACGAATACAAGCCCCAACGGGACTGGCTGCCCGGTTACGCGGACTCCGTGCACAACCACAGGTACCACTTCTGCACCACGATCCTGTCCGGCGGCTACCGGCACGAGCGTTTCGACGCCTACATCGACCCAGCCGTGGAACTGGTGACGGCGGTGCGCCTGACCTGCGGCGACTCCTACGCCACGGGCGCGAGCGGGTACTTGCTCGCCGACGAATTCCACCGCATTCCGCACGCGTGCGACGGCACGATGACGTTTCTTGTCAAATCGAGACCGGTCACCACCAGCAGCCTGTCGTTCGACCCCGCGACGGGGCTCGGACACCGCCATGTACCCGTGGAATCGAGGTTGACAACTCTCGCGGAACGGCTCTAGTCACCTACTATTCACCCCACCCGGCCGTGACCTGGCCGGGGCCGGGAGGGGTGGAGATGACTCGCGCTCGAACGGCCCTACCAACCTTGGGCCGAGCCCACATCACCGCGGTGCAGGCCGCCGTCCGCGACCTGTGCCACAGATATGCCCGCAAGCTGCCGTTCCACGGCTGGCACCACGTGAGCTTCGTGCGCTCGAAGGCGGTGGAGTTCGCCCGCGCCAACAACTCGAACGTGCCGGTGGTGGAAACGGCGGCGCTCGTGCACGACGTGAACTACCTGGTGCGCCGCAACTCGGACGCCTCGGCGGGTCGCGGGCTGCGGATGAACCTGCTCGCCGACGCCGGCGTCGACTGGGACACCGCGAGCTGGATCGACGAGATCGTCGACGAGGCCGAGATGCGCACGCGCCACCGCGACATCTCGCTGGAAGCGCAGGCCCTCAGCGACGCGGACACGTTGTTCAAGGCGCTGCCGGTGACCCCGGTGGTGCTCGCGCACCGGTACCTGATCGAGAACGGGATCAGCCTGCGCGAACTCGCCAGCAAGATCGTCGGCGAGCAGGTGGAGAAGCAGGACGACGGCTACTACTTCTACAACCCGCAAGCCGCCGCGACCTACACCGGCTGGGCCGAGGCCAACCTGCGCCTGTGGCAGTGCATCCACGAATCGCTGGACGACCCCACGGTGGAGGAGCTGCTGGCCGCCATCTGACGGTGCCGGCCGGCCGCACCCACCGCCGCGATGGACGGTGCCGGATGGTCGCGCTCCGCGCTCCAGGCCGATCGCCTTCAAGGCGACGTCGAGTACGCCCGCCGTGCGATCCAGTACCACCGGAGCTGGGGCGGGCGCACTCGACACCGCCACGATCGACGGTCGTGGCGCACGCGGTTAACGTGGAGGCATGAAGCACGCCATGAAGCCCGTTGTCGGCGCCACCCCCCGGGTCGTCAAGTCCGAGCAGGAGTGGCGGGCCGAGCTGAACCCGACCGAGTTCGCCGTCCTGCGCGAGGGCGCCACCGAACCGGCCTGGACCGGCGAGTACGTCGACACCAAGACGACCGGTGTCTACGAGTGCCGGGCGTGCGGCGCGGAGCTGTTCCGCAGCGACGCCAAGTTCGAGTCGCACTGCGGGTGGCCGTCGTTCTTCACCCCGCTCGCCGGCGAGTCGGTGGTGCTGCGCGAGGACCGCGGGTTCGGGATGGTGCGCACGGAGGTGCTGTGCGCGAGCTGCCACAGCCACCTGGGCCACGTGTTCGAGGGTGAGGGCTACGCCACCCCCACCGACCAGCGCTACTGCATCAACAGCGTGTCGATCAAGCTCGTGCCCGACGAGTCCTGACCAGGCCCGGCCGGCACCGCGGCGAATGCCGCATCGGGGGCGGTCCACGCCCCTGATGCGGCATTCGTCGCCAAGACTCCCTAATTCTCTCCTGGCGGATCCCTAAATCTTGCTCAAGGAATCTTGTCGACCCTTGTGACGCCGAACACGATGGTGGCTCGCCGAGCTGGCTGACCGTGTGGACGGGAGCAGGGACGGGGGTCGATACCGATGCAGCAGGAATGGGGCATCGCGGACGTCGACTTCCTGCGCCTGTACGCGGTCGGACTGGCCCTGGCGTTGCTCGTCGCGTTCGCCGCGCGCATCCTCGTGCGCGCGCCGGAGGCGACCGGCACGCCGGTGCCGGACCGGCTCGACGAGGACGAGGCGGCCTACCTGCGTGGTGGGCCCCGCCTCACGGTCGAGACCGCCATCGCGCGGCTCATCGACCGAGGTCAGCTGCAGGTGCGTGCCACAGGCGCCCTGCTGGTGACCGGCGAGGCTTGTTCACACGAGCCCGGCGCCTGTGCCATCGGCCTCATCGGCCGCGACACAGGCGGCGATGTGGGAACAAGCCTCGACCGCGCGGCCGGCACCGGCCCCGTCGACCAGACCGTGGTGCGGGCAGCGAGCCGGCCCGACGCGGGCACCACGTCCTCCGTCATCGACCAGGTCATCAGGTCCGAAGCGCTGTCACAGCTGCGCGATCGCCTGGTGCGCAAGGGGTTGCTGGTCGAGACACGCAGGGCGGTGCCACGCGTGCGGCACGCGCTTGTCCCGCTGTGCCTGCTGTTCGCAGTGGGCGCGGCACGGTGGGTCGGCGGGGTCGGCGACGGCCGCCTGGACGTGGCGCTCACGTTCGCGCTGCTGATCACGGCGCTCATGGCGCGCACACTGGTCGACTTCCGCCCCGGCCCGACGTTCCTCGGCGCACGGCTGCTCGCCGAGCGGGACGCGGCACGGGTGAACCTGAGGCGGGTGCACTGAGACCTCCGGCCGGTGGCACGGCACGACCCTGCCACCGGCCGAGGCCCGAACCTCAGGCTCCTGGCGTGGACATCACCGAGAAGACCGCGCCCTGGTCGTCGGCGAGCCGGGCCATCCGCCCGTACGGGCTGTCGCGCGGGCCGTCCACGAGGGTGCCGCCGAGTTCCTGGGTCTTGGCAACCGCCGCGTCGGTGTCGCGCACGCCGAAGTACACGCCCCACACCGCCGGTGCCTCAGCGGGGGTGTCCGCGGGATACGCGCCGATGCCGCCGGACGGGTCGCCCGACGTGGCGAACGTGGCGTACTGAAAGCCCTCGGCGCTCAGGTCGGTGTAGGAGTAGCCGAACACCTCGGCGTAGAACTTCTGGTTGTCCTCGAAGTTGCGGGTCACGTTCTCGTTCCACACCAACGCACCCGGCGCGTTCGCCAGCTGCCCGCCGGTGTGCGTGCCCGCCTCCCAGATGCCGAACACCGCGCCGCCCGGATCCGCGTAGATGCCCATCTTGCCGACGCCGGACACGTCCATGACCGGCATCATCACCGTGCCACCGGCCGCCTGGATCTTGGTCTCGGTGGCCGCGGCGTCCTCGGTGGCGATGTACGTCGTCCAGGCCACGGGCTGCTCCGGCGACTGCTGCGGCACGATCCCGGCGACCAGCCGGCCGTCCACCGATGCGTTGGTGTAGCCGGCGAACTCCTCCGGGCCGACCTCGGTCGTTCAGCCGAGCAACTCGCCGTAGAACTTGCGTGCCTTTTCCAGGTCCGGCACGGAAACATCGACCCAGCAGGGCGTCCCTGCGGGCCACGGGGTGTCGCGAGTGATCATCGAACTGCCTCCATCTGTCTCATCGCGACGGCAGGCTAAACCCCGGCACTGACAGAAACCACGGGCCAAGGTCCGCGCTTCACCAGTTCGGGTCGTCGCTGCCCGGCAGGTGCGGCCCGTGCCGGTAGAACGCCGGCGCGCCCGGCAGCGACCCGGGCACCCGCACGTGCGTGACGGTGCCGAACGCGCTGTCCACATCGGCCAGCAAGCCGGTCAGGTCCGGCGATCCCGTTGGTGCGACGTCGATCCGGCCGAGCTGGTCGAGCCAGAGCGCGGTGCGCGCGAGCGAGAGCCGGACCTGCCACGACCCGCCGAGCAGCCCGCGCCGCTGCAGCACGCTGATCACGGCGAAGGCCGCGAGCCAGCCGGTGCCGTGGTCCAGCGCCTGCGCCGGCAGCGGCGTCGGCTCGTCCGCGCCGGCCGCGACCGCGCCCTCGGCGGCGATCCCGCACGACATCTGCACGAGGCTGTCGAACCCGCGCCGCGACGCCCACGGCCCGGTGTGCCCGTACGCGGAGAGGTCGACGCCGATGATCCCCGGCCGCAGGGCGGCGAGCTCCTCCATGCCGAAACCCAAGCGCGCCAACGCCCCTGGCCGGTACGACTGGAGGAACACGTCGGCCCCGCGCACCAGCTCACGCAGCTGCTCCGCGCCGGACTCGGTGCTCAGGTCCAGGTGCACCGACCGCTTGCCGAAGCCGGTGTCGACCACCAGCGGCCGCACCGTCGGCCGGTTCGCCGCACTCACGTGCAGCACGTCCGCGCCGTGGGCGGCGAGCACGCGCCCGCACACCGGTCCCGCGATGACGTGGGTCAGGTCGAGCACCTTCACCCCGGTCAGCGGCCACGACGCGTGGTCCAGCCGCCGGGGTGCGGCGTCGGCGACCCGGTCGATCATGATCAACGGTTCGGCCCGCAACGCCTTGCCCTGCGCGTGCGCCTGCCACTGGGTCCGGCCGCGCATGGCCGCCGCGGCACCGCCGGCCGCGACGACGTCGTACTCGACCTCTTCGGCCGCACGCCCGGCCACCGCGTCGGCGACGGCCTCCTTGTCGGCGGCCACGCCCAGCGCGGCGGCGATCGCCTCGGCGTGGTGGGGGTAGTTGGCGTGCAGGCGCACCCAGCCGTCGGCGGCCGCGTAGTCCCCGGAGAGCGGCCCCCACATCGGCAACGGCGCGCCGTCGACCCGCAGGTGCCGTTCGCTGCGGAACGCCTCGGCCGCGTGCGCGAGATCCACCCGCACCGTGCCCGGTTCCCGGCCCCGCGCCTGCAACAACGACGCGGCCGCCATCGTCGTGGCGGCCACCGCCGTGCCCGCGGCGAGAGCGACCCGGAAGGGCCCGGGCAGCACGGTCTCCGCACCGGTGATCGCGACGGCTTCCTCGTCGAACGCCGCGCCGGTGACCTCGGACCAGAGCTGCGCGAGCGGGGTCACGGCAGGGCGGCGACCAGTTCGGCTGGTGCCACCCTCGTGCCCGTGTAGAACGGGACCTCCTCGCGCACGTGCCTGCGGGTCTCGCTGCCACGCAGGTGGCGCATGAGGTCGACGATGCGGTGCAGCTCGTCGGCCTCGAACGCGAGCATCCACTCGTAGTCGCCGAGCGCGAACGACGCGACGGTGTTCGCGCGCACGTCCGGGTAGTCGCGGGCCATCTTGCCGTGCTCGGCCAGCAGCGCGCGCCGCTCGGTCTCCGGCAGCAGGTACCACTCGTACGAGCGGACGAACGGGTACACGCACACGTACCTGCGTGCCTCCTCGCCCGCGAGGAACGCCGGGACGTGGCTGCGGTTGAACTCGGCCGGGCGGTGCAGCGCGACCTGGCTCCACACCGGCGTCGACGCGCGGCCGAGCGCGGTGCGGCGGAAGCCGGCGTAGGCCGCCTGGACCTGCTCGATCTCCTCGGAGTGCCACCAGATCATGTAGTCGGCGTCGGCCCGCAGGCCCGCGACGTCGTAGACACCACGCACGACCACGCCCTTGCCTTCGAGCGCGTCGAGGTACTCGGTCGCCTCGGTGGCCGCGGGACCGCGGTCGTCGGGGAGCTTGCCCGGGTCGGTCCGGAACACCGACCACATGGTGTACCGGATGGTGTCGTTGAGCGCGGCGTAATCGAGGCGAGCCATGCCGCCATCGTCCCACCGATCGCCCGCGCTGCGCTCGACCGGGTGAGACGACACACTCGCACGATGTGGACCATGTCGCGCGACGAGTGGATCGCGTTCGCCAACGACGGCACCCGGACCGGCAAGCTCGCCACCACCAGGGCCGACGGCAGCCCGCACGTCACGCCGGTCTGGTTCCTCGTCGACGAGCCCGGCGAGCACGTCTACTTCAACACGGGCACGAACTCGCTCAAGGGCAAGGCGCTGCGCCGCGACCCCCGGTTCGCCCTCTGCGTCGACCTGCCCGAGCCGCCCTACTCGTTCGTGCAGCTGGAGTGCGCGGCGACCTTGTCCGAGGACGTCGAGGCGATGCTGCCGTGGTCGATCCGGCTCGGCACCCGCTACATGGGCGAAGAGCGTGGCGAGGAGTTCGGCCGGCGCAACGCCGTGCCCGGCGAGTACCTGGTGCGCGGCCGGATCCTGAAGGTCACCGCGCTGGGCGGCATCGCGCAGTGACCGAGCGGGTAGTACTACTGCTTGAGTTCCTGGGCGAGACGCTCGGCGGCGGCCCGTGCGGTGCCGATGCACGCCGGGATGCCGACGCCGTTCAGCGCGGCCCCGGCGATGGCGAGCCGTGGCACCGCCGCGACCGCGCGGCCGATCCTGTCGGCCAGGTCGAGGTGCCCGACGCCGTACTGCGGCAGGCCACCGCCCCAGCGCTGGACCACCGTGTCCAGCGGCCGCGTGGTGATCCCGGTCAGCTCGGCCAGGTCGGCGCGCACGAGGCGGACCAGTTCCTCGTCGTCGGCCTTCAGAGCGCCGGGCTCGCGGTGCCGGCCGACCGAGCCGCGGACCAGCACGGGTCCGCCGCCGCCGAGGTGCGCCCACTTGCGGGCGGAGAACGTGAAAGCCTTGGCCGCGAACGGGGTTCCGTCCGCGTGCCGCTCGCCGCGGCCGATCAGGGTGCCCGAGGACTCCGGCAGCACGGTGTCCGCTGGCAGGGCCAGCCCGACCACCGCCATCGAGGCCACCTCGATCTCGGCGAACGCCGCCGACGCGACCGGCGCCACCGGATCGAGCAGCTTGCGCGCGGCCGGGGCGGGCACCGCGAGCACGACGGCGTCGGCGGTCATCGTCTGTCCGGACGGCACGGAGCCGATGCCCAGGGTCCAGCCGGACTCGTTGTGCCGCAACGACCGCACCGTCACACCACAGTGGACGTCCGCTTTGGACTCCGCGACGAGCGCCGCGACCAGGGACCCGAGACCGCCGCGCAGGGTGCCGAACACCGGAGCCGGGTTCGCCGACGGCTTGGGCAGGGCGGCGGTGGCCGCGGCGGTCAGCGTGGGAGCGCCGTCGTCCAGGGCGGCGGCCAGTTGCGGCACCGTGGCCCGCAGCCCCAGGCCACGCACGCCACCGGCGTAGACGCCGCCGAGCAACGGATCGACCAGCCGGTCGGCCACCTCGGGCCCGAACCGTTCGTCGAGCAGTTCGCCGAGCCCGGCGTCGCGGCCGGTCAGGTCGATCGGCGGCAGGCCGGCTTCTTCGTGCGCGCGACGCAATCCCGCCGGCGACAGGAGGTCTTTCAGCTCATCCGGGTCCGACGGCACGCCGAGCACCGTGCGGCGCGGGATCGCCGCGGTGCGCCCGCCGGCCCGCACCCGCGACGCGACGGGCGCCGGGTGCTCGAGTTCGCCGGTGAGACCCAGTTCGTCCACCAGCGCAAGCGCTTCCGGCCGGCGGGCGAGGAAGGCCTCGGCGCCGACGTCGTAGCAACGGCCGGCGATGGAGACCGTGCGGAGCTTGCCGCCCACCTGGGCGGCCTGCTCCAGCACGGTGATCGTCACGCCGGGACCGAGCAGCGTCCGCAGCCGGTGCGCCGCGGCCAGCCCGGACACTCCCCCGCCGACGACCGCAACTCTCACAGGGAGTGCACCAGTTCGACGACCTTGGTCAGCACGTCCGGGTCGGTGTCGGGCAGCACGCCGTGGCCGAGGTTGAAGATGTGCCCGGCCGCCGCCTTGCCCTCCTCGACGATGCGCCGCACCTCGCGCTCGACCGCGGGCCACCCGGCGAACAGCACGGCCGGATCCAGGTTGCCCTGCACGACCACGTCCGGACCGAGCCGCCGCACCGCGACGTCCAGCGGCAGCCGCCAGTCCACGCCCACCACGTCGGCGCCCGCCTCCCGCATGGCCGGCAGCAGTTCGCTGGTGCCCACTCCGAAGTGGATCTTCGGCACCCCCGTGACCGATTGCAGCACGGCCGTCGAGTGCGGCAGGACGTATTCGCGGTAGTCGCGTTCGGACAGCGCACCGGCCCACGAGTCGAACAGCTGCACGGCGGCGACACCCGCGTCGACCTGGGCCCGCAGGAACGTCCCGGTGATCTGCGCGACCCGCGCGAGCAGGGCGTGCCACACCTCGGGTTCGGCGTGCATCAACGCCTTGGTGCGCTCGTGGTTGCGGCTCGGGCCGCCCTCGACCAGGTAGGAGGCGAGGGTGAACGGCGCGCCCGCGAACCCGATCAGCGGCGTGCCACCCAGCTCGCCGCGCAGCAGGCCGATCCCGTCCAGCACCGGCTGCACCTGCGCGGGGTCCAGCTCGGGCAGGGCCTCGACACCGCGCTTGTCCCGCACCGGTTCGGCGAGCACCGGGCCGGTGCCCGGCACGATGTCGACGTCCACCCCGGCAGCGCGCAACGGCACCACGATGTCGCTGAACAGGACCGCCCCGTCCACCCCGTGCCTGCGCACCGGCTGCATGGTGATCTCGCAGACCATCTCGGGGTTGAAGCAGGCGTCCAGCATCGCCACGCCCTCGCGCAGCTTGCGGTACTCGGGCAGGGAGCGGCCGGCCTGGCGCATGAACCACACGGGGTGGTGCGCGGGTTTCTCACCGCGTGCGGCGGCGAGCAAGGGGGCGGCGGAAAGTGAGGTCACAGGTGTCGCAGTCATGGCGTCTTCATCGTCCCACGCGGACGCACACACCGTCGGTGGGTATCAACGTGACAACGGCCTCGGCGTGGTGCCGTTCTCACTGGGTCGAGTGGTCTTACAGTCACCTGTCGTGACCGCCTCGACCAGCCGCGTACCGGAGCTGTTCCAGCGCGCGGTGTCCGCGCTGAAGTCGGTCCAGCCGCGACCGGAGCTCCAACTGGCCGAGGTGAAGCCGCCGCAGCGGCTCGCGCCGTGGGCGTTCGCGTGCACCGCGGAGGTCACCGGGCCCGCGGACGTCCTGGCCACCGGCCGGCTCGTGCTGCTGCACGACCCCGAGGGCCAGGAGGCGTGGGACGGCGTGCTGCGGGTGGTCGCGTTCGTGCGGGCCGAGCTCGACGCCGAACTGGCCGCGGACCCCTTGCTGCCTTCGGTCGGCTGGTCCTGGCTGACCGACGCGCTCGAGGCGTCCGGGGCGAGCTGGACCGCGCTCGGCGGCACGGTCACCGAGACCTCCTCCGCCCGCTTCGGCGACATCGCCGGGCCCTCGCGCACCGACGACCTCGAACTGCGGGCGTCGTGGACGCCGACCGGCGACGACCTGACCCCGCACGGCGAGGCGTTCTGCGAGCTGATGGCCAGCGTCGTCGGCCTGCCGCCGGTGGGCGTGGCCGCGTTCGGGCTGCGCCGCGACGGCTGAAGCGCCCGGAACTGTCGGTGGCCCGGGCTAGCTTGCGGGCATGGCCAAGAACGCGCACCTCTACGTACTGGACACGCTGGCCGACTGGGAACCCGGCTACCTGCTCGCCGAGCTGAACAGCGGCCGCTACTTCGCCGAGCCGGGCACCAGCCTGCCGGTGCGCACGGTCGGCGCGACCGCCGCACCCGTCCGCACCAAGGGCGGCTTGCGGCTCACGCCCGACCTCACGGTCGCCGAGCTCGACCCGGCCGACAGCGCCGTGCTGGTCCTGCCCGGCGCGGACACGTGGCTGGAGCCCGAGCACGAGCCGATCCTGGCCAAGGCACGGGAGTTCCTGGCCGCGGGCGTGCCGGTCGCCGCCATCTGCGGCGCGACGATCGCGCTCGGCCAAGCGGGCGTGCTCGACGACCGGCCGCACACCAGCAACGATCCGGGCGCCCTGGCCCAGTTCGCCCCGCGCTACCGCGGCGCGGCCCACTACGTGGCCGAACCCGCCGTCGTCGGCGGAGACCTCATCACCGCGACCGGTACGGCACCGGTCGAGTTCACCCGGGCCGTGCTGGACCGGCTGGGCGTTTTGCGCCCTTCCACCCTGCGCGCGTGGCACCGGTTGCAGACCGAGCGGTCGACCGAGAGCTTCGTGGCGTTGATGGACTCGCTGCCGACGCCTGCCTGAGGACGCATCACAGAAGTAAACGCTCGACAACCGCGACTTCAGCGGGTAGTGGGCTGGACCGCCTCCGTGCTGTCAAACGGACATATCGGACCGAGTAATCGGTTGCCGATTGCCGGTTGCCACGCGGAAGTCCGGTAACGGACCTTTGCCGACCGACAAATTTTTACCGGTTGCCAGTATTGATTGGTGGTGACTCACGGTAGAAGTCGTACGCGACGCAACTGAATGCCCCAAGGGGGCTATCGGACGTTTCGGGCAGCGCGTTCGGCCTCTCGGAGTACCCGCAGTGCGTTCCCCCCGGCGAGCTTGACGCAGTCCGACTCGCTCCAGCCGCGGTCCAGCAACGCGTCCAGCAGGACCGGGTAGGTCGAGACGTCGGCCAGCCCGTCGGGCTGCACCGCGACGCCGTCGTAGTCGCCGCCGAGCCCGATGTGGTCGATCCCCGCCACCTCGCGGGCGTGCTCGAGGTGCGCCACGACGTCGTCCACGCCGACCTGCGGTTTCGGCGGGCCGTCGGTCCAGCTCGCGGCGAAGGCGGACCGCTCGGCGATGTCGGCGTGCTTGCGCCCGGCCTTGTCCATCGCCTCGCGCAGCTCGCGGTCCCAGGCCGCGTAGCCGGGCGAGACGAACGGCGGCACGAAGGTGACCATGCAAACGCCGCCTTGGGCCGCCATCGTGGCGAGGACGTCGTCTGGCACGTTTCGCGGGTGGTCCGCGACCGCCCGGCACGAGGAATGGCTGAAGATCACCGGCGCCCGGCTCACCGCCAGCGCGTCGCGCATCGTCGCTGGTGACACGTGGGACAGGTCGACCAGCATGCCGAGGTCGTTCATCTCCTCGACCACGCGCCGGCCGAAGTCGGTGAGTCCGCCGTGAATCGGTTCGTCGGTCGCCGAATCGGCCCAGCCGGTGTTGTCGTTGTGCGTCAAGGTCATGTAGCGAACGCCGAGCCGGTAGAGCGCGCGGAGCACCGCCAGCGAGTCGTCGATGCAGTGCCCACCCTCGGCGCCGAGGAACCCGGCGACCTTCCCCGACTCGAAGAGCTCGACCGCTTCGTCGGCGGTGCCGGCCAGCCCGAGATCGTCGGGATAGCGGTTGACCAGCGCGTACGTCAGCTCGATCTGCTCGAGGACGGCGCTGGTGGCGGCGCCGCCGGTGAACCGGCAGGGCACGTAGACCGACCAGAACTGGATGCCGACGCCGCCCTCGCGCAGTTTCGGCAGGTCGGTGTGCATACCGTCCTGCCGGATCGTCAGGTCGATGTCGAGGGCCTTGGCGAGGTCGATAGGGCCGTCTTCCCCTTGGCGCTCGCGCAGCGCCCAGGGAAGATCGTTGTGACCGTCGACCAACGGAGCGGACTCGAGCAGGCGTCGCGCGTGACTACCCTCTGGGGTGCTCACTTGATGTGAACCTCTTTCATCGTGCCGCAGCACACCGTCGTTAACACCCTTTCGGACAGTCACCTGATCGTGTGACAACCACCGGTCTTAGGTGACAACCCGATCGGATACATACCCGATTGATCGTCCCGCTAACCCGCTTGGGCGGCTAGGCTTCACCCGTCGACACCACTTTCGGCTTATCGGCGGCGCGGCTGATCGGTCGAAAGTCCCGGTGCCGGTCGGGGGGCACGACCGACACTCCAGGGAGGTAGTGACGTGGCTGCCGTCGGCTTAGGTCAGGCCGTTCGAACCACGCCAGCCGGTGCTTTGCCGGCGAACATGGTCCCGCACCCGCGGGAAGAACTGTTCTCGGTGCTGGTGGTCGATGACCATCCGTTGTTGAGGGAGGCGATAGCTGCCCGGCTGACCCAGATGGGCGCGGGCACAGTGCACGAGGCCGCCACGGTGGCCGAGGCGAGGGCTAGGGCGTTGGCCACGGGGCCGTGCGACCTGGCGATCCTCGATCTCGGTTTGCCGGACGGCAGCGGGATCGAGCTGGTCACGGAGCTCCGCAGCCATGGTTGGCCGCGGATCGTCGTGCTGGCTTCGTCCGACGATCCGTACGCGGTGCGTTCGGCTTTCCAAGCAGGGGCGCAGGCCTACCTGCTGAAGTCCGCTTCGCCCGTGGTGGTCACCGACGGCGTGCGCCGGGTGCTCGAAGGCGGCGTGTACGCCGACCCGAGCGTTGCCCCGGTGCTCGCGACCGGCACTCGCGTGCCGGGCACCGACAACACGCCGCGGGAGCTTTCCGCGCGTGAGGTCGAGGTGCTGCAGCTGGTGGCCGACGGTCAGTCGAACAAGGAGATCGGCGAGGCGCTGAACCTTTCCGCGTTGACGGTGAAGTCTCACCTCTCGCGGATCGGGCGCAAGCTCGGCACCGGCGACCGGGCGCAGATGGTCGCGTTGGCCATGCGCGCGGGCGTCATCCGCTGAGCGATCTCGAGGTTCATGGGGACCGGGTGGCCGGGGCAGGCGCGGCCTTGTCACCCGGTATCCATGGACCGGCTTCACCTCCATTGACATGGCAGTGCTCTAGGGTCCTACGCCGTGAGTGATCCCGGCACGGACGCTGAGGCGCGTCCCGAACCCGAGCTGTTGACCGAGCCCAGGGACGGCACCCCCGACGTGGTGACCGACCCAGGCGAGCTGCGGCGAACAGCCGAGGCGATTGCCGCCGGGACCGGACCGATCGCGGTCGACACCGAGCGGGCATCCGGATACCGCTACAGCCAACGGGCCTACCTGGTTCAGGTGCGCCGCGAGGGCGCGGGCACCGCGTTGATCGACCCCATCGCACTCGACGGGCAGGTCGGGCCGCTGGTGGAGGCGCTCACCGGCCCGGAATGGGTGTTGCACGCGGCCTCGCAGGACCTCCCCTGCCTGGCCGAACTCGACTTGCGGCCGAGCGCGCTGTTCGACACCGAACTGGCGGGCCGGCTGGCCGGGTACGACCGGGTCGCGCTGGGCACGATGGTCGAGCAGTTGCTGGGCTACCGGCTGGAGAAGGGCCACGGCGCGGCCGATTGGTCGCGCCGGCCGCTGCCGCGGGCGTGGCTGGACTACGCGGCCCTCGACGTCGAACTGCTGGTGCAACTGCGTGACGTGCTCGTCGAGGAGCTGCGCCGCCAGGGCAAGCTGGACTGGGCGCTCGAGGAGTTCGAGGCCCTGCGCACCGCGGCACCCGCCGCACCGCGCAAGGAGCCGTGGCGGCGGACCTCGGGCATCCACCGCGCCCGCAACCCCCGGGCGCTGGCCGCGGTGCGCGCCCTGTGGCAGGAGCGCGACGCCCTGGCCCGCCAGCGCGACATCGCCCCCGGCCGGGTGCTGCCGGACAGCGCGATCATGCAGGCGGCCACCACCAACCCCAAGGACGACACCGAACTGCTCGCCCTGCCGGTGTTCGGCGGCCGCGCGCAGCGGCGCCTGGTGGGCACGTGGATGCGTGCGTTGCGGTCGGCGGCCGAGCTGACCCGCGCGGAGCTGCCCGAGCAGAGCCCGGCGCACGACGGTCCGCCGCCGGCGAACCGCTGGTCGGACAAGGACCCGGATGCCGCCGCCCGCCTGGCGGCGACCCGGGCCGCGCTGGCCGAGATCGCCGAGGCCCACACCCTGCCGGTGGAGAACCTGCTGCAGCCCGACCTCATGCGCCGCACGTGCTGGGAGCCGCCGGCGGACCTCACGCCCGAGGGCACCGCCGCGGCACTGCGCGCGGGTGGCGCACGGGAGTGGCAGATCGCCCTCGTGGCCGACACGATGAGCCGCACGCTGAAGGTGGCCGCGGAAACCGATTCCGCGAGCTAGCTCAAGTCCACAGTGGACTAACGGCGGCGCAACGACTCCAGGTACGCGGTGATCGCATCGCGTGAGCGGTCCGAGGACCACACCTCGAGCACCTCGGCGTCGGCGCTGTCGTGGGCCGCGATGCGTTCCCACACCGGCTGGCGCAGCTGGCGCTTGCTGAATGCGTACACGTCGGCGGGCACCTCGCCCATCGCGGCGGCCAGCGTCACGGCCGCGCCGAACGCGTCCGGCACCTGCTGGACGAGCCCGATGGCCACCGCGCCGGCGACGTCGAGTGGGGCGGCCGTCAGCACGAGCCGTTCCGCGGCCGGTCCGACGACGTGCCGCATGATCTCGATCGCGGCCGTCGGGAACGGCACGCCGACGCCCAGCTCGGTCAGCCCGATCGTGCCCTGCGACATCAGCCGCACGTCGCACGCGGCGGCGATCACGCAGCCGCCCGCGAGCGCGTGGCCGTTGACCGCCGCGACCACCGGCCCCGGGTGGTCGAACACCGCCAGGAACGCTTCGCTGAGCGCAGGCAGGTACTCCCGGACGTAGTCCGGGCCGCCGTCCACGATCCGCCGCAGGTCGACGCCCGCGCAGAACACCGAGCCGGAACCGGTCAGCACCACCGGTGTACCGGGGTCGAGTTCGCGCATCGCGTCGGTGATCGCCCGCAGCAGTTCCAGGTCCAGGGCGTTGACCTTGCCGTGGGCCAGCCGGACGACCGTGACCCCGGACTGCTCTTCCACGTCGAGCACGTGCGCCTCCTGGTGTCGGTCAGAACAAGCGGTCCACCCGGGACAGAGTCTCGCGGAGGTTGTCCTCGGTCACCAGTTCCCGGGCCTGCGGCAGCTCGACCCAGCGCAGCGGCGCGGTCGGCTTCTCCGGCCGGGCGTCCTCGGGCCGGTCGGTCGCCAGCACGAAGCGCAGATCGGCGTGCTCGTGCGCCGGCTCCGTGCGGCCGGCCGGCACCGGCACCACGACGACGTGCAGCAGGTCCCGGTTCGGCCACGGCCGCAGGTCGCCGAGACCCGTCTCCTCCTGGCCCTCGCGCAGCACGACCTGCAGCGGATCGGTCTCGCCCGGGTCGCCGTGGCCGCCGATCTGCAGCCACGCCGCCATGCGCTGGTGCCAGCGCAGCAGCACCTGGCGGGTCGGCGGGTGCACGACCAGCGCGGACGCGGTGAGGTGCACGGGGTGCTCGCGGGACCACGGGTCCGCGGCGGCGTCGACGAGCGCGCGGACGCGGTCCACGTCGGCGGCCTCGAGGTCGTCGGCGGGTCGGTAGCCGGCCAGCAGGGCCGCGGGAAGAACCACGGTGTCGCAGTCTAGGAGAGCCGGATGTGACTCACTCGACAGCGGGACACCAGTAGTTACCGACCAGTAACAAGGGCTAGAGTGAGGACGTTACCGGCCGGTAGGACCACCGGTCGCGCCAGACGTGAGGAGCACCGCCGTGGCCGAATCCACCGCGCGTGCCGTTCGGAACGTGGTCTTCGTCGACGGTGTCCGCACGCCGTTCGGCAAGGCCGGGCCGAAGGGCATCTACGCCGAGACCCGGGCCGACGACCTGGTCGTCAAGGTGATCAGGGAGCTGCTGCGCCGCCACCCCGAGCTGCCACCCGAGCGCATCGACGACGTCGCGATCGCCGCGACCACCCAGATCGGCGACCAGGGCCTGACCATCGGCCGCACCGCCGCGCTGCTCGCCGGGCTGCCCAAGTCGGTGCCCGGCTACGCCATCGACCGGATGTGCGCGGGCGCCATGACCGCCGTGACCACGATCGCCGGCGGCATCGCGTTCGGCGCCTACGACGTGGCCATCGCGGGCGGCGTCGAGCACATGGGCCGCCACCCGATGGGTGAAGGCGTGGACCCGAACCCGCGGTTCCTGGCCGACAAGCTGGTCGACACCTCCGCGCTGGTGATGGGCCAGACCGCGGAGAACGTGCACGACCGCTACCCCGAGCTGACCAAGGAGCGCTGCGACGCCTACGCCGCGCGCAGCCAGGAGAAGTACGCCGACGCGGTGAAGGCCGGGAAGATCGGCCCCGAGCTGGTGCCGGTCGCGACCCGGCACAGCGAGCTGGGCTGGGGCCTGGCCACCGAGGACGAGCCGCCCCGCCCGGGCACCACGGTCGAGCAACTGGCCACGCTCAAGACGCCGTTCCGCCCGCACGGCCGGGTCACCGCGGGCAACGCGGCCGGCCTCAACGACGGCGCGACCGGCGCGCTGCTGGCCGACGAGGACACCGCCAACGAGCTGGGCCTGCCCGTCGGCATGCGGCTGGTCGGCTACTCCTTCGTCGGCGTCGAGCCCGAGGTGATGGGCATCGGACCCGTGCCGGCCACGGAGAAGGCGCTCGCGAAGACCGGGTTGTCCATTGAGGACATCGGGCTGTTCGAGCTGAACGAGGCGTTCGCCGTCCAGGTGCTCGCGTTCCTCGACCACTTCGGCATCGACCAGGACGACCCGCGCGTCAACCCGTGGGGCGGCGCGATCGCGTGCGGCCACCCGCTCGCGTCGTCGGGGGTGCGGCTGATGATCCAGTTGTCCCGCCAGTTCGCCGAGCACCCCGAGGTGCGCTACGGCCTGACCGCGATGTGCATCGGCATCGGCATGGGCGGCGCCGTGATCTGGGAGAACCCCCATTGGAATGGAGCGGGCCAGTGAGCTTCACACAGGAGCAGGCCAAGGCGGCGTTCCCGGACGAGGTCGTCACCAAGGCGACCACGCGGCTGATCACCGTGCCGGGCGTCGACGGCCAGGTCGCGTTGATCACCCTCGACAACGGCCATGACCACACGCGCCCGTCCACGTTCGGGCCGCAGAGCCTGGTCAGCCTGAACGCGGCGTTCGACGCGGCGGTGGCGGCCAAGCCCGCGGCGATCGCGGTGACCGGCAAGCCGTTCATCTTCGCCGTCGGCGCCGATCTGTCCGGTGTGGAGCAGGTCGCCGACCGCGAACTGGCCAAGCAGATCGCGCAGGCCGGGCACGACGTGTTCCGCCGGTTCACCGAGACCGACATCCCGACCTTCGCCTTCGTCAACGGCGCGGTCATGGGCGGCGGGCTCGAACTGGCGCTCTCGTGCGACTACCGGACGCTCGCGGCGAACGCCGCGGCGATCGCGTTCCCGGAAACGTTCCTGGGCCTGTTCCCCGGCTGGGGCGGCACGCAACTGCTGCCGAACCTGATCGGCGCGGACGCCGCGGTGACCGTGATCATCGAGAACGCGTTGAACCAGAACAAGATGCTCAAGCCGAAGCAGGCGCTCGAGCTGGGCATCGTGGACGCCGTGTTCGAGTCGGCGGACTACCTGGAGCAGTCGCTGCTGTGGCTGGCCAAGGTGCTCGGCGGCGAGATCACCCCGCAGCGCAAGGAAATCGACCGTGGCGACGCGTGGGACGCGGCCCTGACCCGGGCGAAGTCGATTGTGGACGGCAAGACGCACGGCGCGTCGCCCGGTCCGGCCAAGGCGTTGGAACTGCTGGCTTTGGCCCGTGAGAACGACCTCGACCGCGGCTACGCCGCCGAGACCGACGCGCTCGCCGACGTGCTGATGACCGACGAGCTGCGGGCCGGGTTGTACTCGTTCAACCTGACCCAGAAGCGGGCCAAGCGCCCGGCCGGTGCGCCGGACAAGTCGCTGGCCCGGCCGGTGACCAAGGTCGGCATCGTCGGCGCTGGGCTGATGGCGAGCCAGCTGGCGCTGCTCTTCGCGCGCCGCCTGCAGGTGCCGGTGGTGCTCACCGACATCGACCAGGAGCGCGTCGACAAGGGCGTGGGCTACGTGCACGCCGAACTGGACAAGCTGCTGAGCAAGGGCCGGCTGTCCCCCGACGCCACCAACCGGCTCAAGGCCCTGGTCACCGGCTCGCTGGACAAGGCGGCGTTCGCCGACGCGGACTTCGTGATCGAGGCCGTGTTCGAGGAGATGTCGGTCAAGCAGACCGTGTTCGCGCAGGTCGAGGAGCATGTGTCCGACGAGTGCATCCTCGCCACGAACACGTCTTCGCTGTCGGTGTCGGAGATGGCGTCGAAGCTCAAGCACCCGGAGCGGGTGGTGGGCTTCCACTTCTTCAACCCGGTCGCCGTGCTGCCGCTGCTGGAGATCGTGCGCGGCTCCGCCACGGACGACGCCGCGCTGGCGACGGCGTTCGCGGTCGGCAAGTCGCTGAAGAAGTCGTGCGTGCTGGTGAAGGACGCGCCGGCGTTCGTGGTGAACCGGCTGCTGACCCGCTTCCTCGGCGAGGTCATCGGCGCGGTCGACGAGGGCACGCCGTTCGAGGTGGCCGACCGGGCCCTGGAGCCGCTGGGCCTGCCGATGAGCCCGCTGGTGCTGCTGCAACTGGTCGGGCCCGCGGTGGCGTTGCACGTCGCCGAGACCATGCACCGCGCGTTCCCGGACCGGTTCGGCGTCAGCGAGAACATGCGGCGCTTCGTCGAGGCCGGCAAGACCGCGGTGTGGACGTGGGACGCGCAAGGCAACCAGACCGTCGACCCCGAGGTCGCCGCGCTGTGGCAGACCGGGGGGCAGCCGGGCGACCAGCCGTCCACCGAAGTGAAGGTGCGGAAGCGGGCGCTCGGTGCGCTGGCCGAGGAGATCCGGATCATGCTCGACGAGGGCGTGGTCGCCGAGGCCCAGGACATAGACCTGTGCCTGCTGCTCGGCGCGGGCTGGCCGTTCTGGCTGGGCGGCATCACGCCGTACCTGGACCGCGCGGGCGTGTCCGAGAAGATCAACGGCAAGCCGTTCCTGGCTCCGGGAGTCGCTTCCGTTCCCGTCCACTGACCGGTCAGGCGGTGGCCGCCCCGCGCGCGGCCACCGCCTGGGCCAGGCACTATGGCTGGGTGAGCATCCGCATCGGCACCTCGGGGTGGCTGTACCCGCCGTGGCGCGGTGTGTTCTACCCCGAGGGATTAGCGCACCGCCGCGAACTGGAGTACATCTCGCGGCGGGTCAACTCGGTCGAGATCAACGGCTCGTTCTACTCGCTGCAGAAGCCCGACAGCTACCGGCGCTGGGCCGCCGAGACGCCCGAGGACTTCGTGTTCGCGGTCAAGGGCGGCCGGTTCATCACGCACATGAAACGCCTTCGCGAGCCGGAGACCGTGCTCGCCAACTTCTTCGCCTCGGGCCTGCTCGCCCTCGGCCCGAAGCTCGGCCCGATCCTGTGGCAGACACCGGCGAACCTGCAGTTCGACCTCGAGGTGTTCGACCACTTCCTGGGCGTGCTGCCCCGCACCACGACCGAGCTGGCCGCCCTGGCGGCCCGCCACGACGAGCGGCTGGACGGCCGCGCGCTCACCGAAGCCGATGCCGACCGGCCAGTGCGCCACGCCATGGAGGTCCGCCACCCGGGTTTCAAGGACCCGGCGTTCCCCCGCTTGCTGCGTGAGCACGGCGTCGCGTGCGTCCTCGCCGACACCGCGGGCACGTGGCCGGTGTTCGACGAGGTCACCGCCGACTTCGTCTACGTCCGCCTGCACGGCGACAAGGAGCTCTACGCGAGCGGCTACACCCCGGCGGCGCTCGCGCGGTGGGCGAAGCGGATCCGCGGCTGGGCCACCGACCACGACGTCTACGTGTACTTCGACAACGACATGAAGGTCATGGCCCCTCGGGACGCCATGGCGTTGCTGGACCGGCTCGACATCGCGGTGGCGGCATGAACAACCGGAACCTGGGCAGGGCCGACCGGATGACGGTCGTGCTCGAACGCGACGGCACGCACTGCACCTGGTGCGGGCAGGACCTCACCGGGCTCGCCGTCCCGACCACCGACCACCTGATCCCGAAGGTCAAGGGCGGCCCGGCGTGGCTGGAGAACGAAGTCGCCGCGTGCCGGCGGTGCAACGGCCAGCGCGGGCACCTCAGCCCGGCGGAGTGGCTCACCGAGTGCCGGGGCCGCGGGTGGCACCCGGACGCCGAACGCGTGCGCCGGGTGCTGGCGTCGCTGCGGGAGGCCATCGAGGAGCGGGGCGGGCAGCGCAGGGCGCGCCAGTACCTGGCGAGCCAGTTGCGCCGATTAAATTGCTGACCGATACCTGCTCGAAAGCGCAGCCCTTCGCGCACATTTCACTTCCCTCGATTTTCTGTTGAAGGTGTTTTCACCCCCTCTAACATCCCGGCCATGGGAACGATCGAGGATTTCGATTGGGTGGCACAGGACCACCGCGACAAGCTCTCTGGAGGGCTCAGCGCCTGGGGTGACGAATGGCCCGAGCACCTGAGCAGGGTCCTGGACCGGCAGTGGCCGGACTGGCCGGCAGCCGGAGACGCCGCGCGACAGGAATGGCTCGATGCCCGGATCGAGGCCCTGCCGCTGGGCTGGGTGACCGAGGACCAGCGAACACGGTTGGCCGGCATCGCCGATGGCCGCGGCGAGTGGCGTGAGTGGCTGCCGGGCCAGCTCGACGAGTGGTGGCCCGGCTGGGACCAATCCACCCCGGACGAACTCGTGCCCTGGCTCGATCAGGCCCTCGCCGCCCTGCAGCACACCGAGGGAACAGCCAACCCACGCGAGCTGGGCTGGCTCACGGCAGACCAGCAGACGTTCCTCGAGTCTCTGTCGGACCTCCGCGGTGACTGGCACGACTGGCTGCCGGGCCAGCTCGACGAGTGGTGGCCCGGCTGGGACCGATCCACCCCGGACGAACTCGTGCCCTGGGTCAACGAGGCGCTCCCCAGCCTCACGGCCCAAGAGTCCGGCGTGGACACCGGGGTCGAAGACCTCGCCTGGCTGACCGAACAGCACCGCACCCAGCTCGACGAGCTCTACGAGATCCGCGGCGACTGGGCGCAGTGGCTGCCCGGCGAACTGGACGCCCGGTGGCCCGAGTGGCGCCGGTCGACGCCGGACGTCCTCGGTCCGTGGCTGGACGGCATCCTGCCCGGACTGGTCCTGCCGGGCGAGGCGGGCGAGATCCTCGAGCAGGTCGCGAAGCCCGCGCTGGCGGCCCTTTATGCCCGCATCGACGACATGGCCGCCGAAATCGGCATGACCCCCGATGAACTGGCCGCCGAAATCGAGGGATTGCCCAGCGACTTCTTCGCCGAAATCGTGCTCGAAGAACTCGCCGCCTGATCCGACATCCATGAGACGACAAAGGAGGCTGCCGTGAGCGGTCCGAAGAAGGGCACCGTACTGAGCACGGTCGGCAAGTACTTCCGCGAGGAGGTCAAGAACGCCAAGAGCGACGCGCGCCTGGTGTTCGACACCAAGAACGAACTGGACCGGCGCGCGGACGAGAAGGACCTCAAGGACGATCTCGCCAAGGGCATGGTCATGCACCGCCAGCAGGTCAAGGCATCGCCGTTCGGCGACCCGGTCCGGGGCGTGTACCAGGTCGACAGCGGGATCGGCACGACCACCATCGAGGTCGACGGCCTGGACTGGCACGGCATCGCGGCGGGCACGTTCCGCGGTCAGCCGTCGTGGGACGTCGCGGGGGCCCCGCTCGCCCTGATCGGCACCGCGGACATGATCAAAGACTGGCTGTCCGAGAACGCGAACAACTACCTGCTCAACGGCACGATCGAACTCACCGCCGCCAAGTCGCAGGACGCCTACTCCAAGCGCGGCTGGAAGGACCCGTTGGCGCCGACGGTGGTCGTGGACGGCGGACTCTTCCGGCCGTTGTCGAAGCGGAAGCGGTACAACGTGATCAACCCGTTCACCGCTGCGACGAAGATGCTCGCGACGCGGGCGGCGGGGGCGGCGGCCGCGCCCGCCATGACGGGTAACGCCATGACGACCGTGGCCGACGGCGTGGAGATCGCGAACAACGCCAAGGACGCGGTGTCCGACGGTGATTCGGGCGAGGTGAAGTCCGACGAGACGCTGTACATCGTCGAGCTCACCGCGGCCGGCCCGGGTGGCGGCGTGATGTGCCGCAAGGCCGAGGTGGGCGGCAAGGAGTTCTGGTACATCAGGGTCAGCAACGTGGCGCAGAAGGTCCGGGCGATCCTGGCCCGTTCCTAGGCGCTCCACTTCGACGGCGAGGTGCCCAGTTCGGCCCGGAAGGCAGCGCTGAACGCGCTCGGGGTGGCGTATCCCGAGCCCTGGGCCGCGGCGGCCACGGTGGCGCCCGCGGCCAGTTCGCGCACGGCGGCGAGCATGCGGGCGCGTCGGCGCCATTGGCCGAACGTCATGCCGGTCTCGTCGAGGAAGCGGCGTTCCAGCGTGCGCCTGCTGATGCCGATCTCGTTGCACAGCAAGGGCACCGGAAGCTCCATCCGTTTCGTGGCTTCGAGCGCGGCCCGATCGACGGGGAGGGGCAAGACGAGTGCACCGTCCACACGCGACTCGGTGAGCAGGTCGCGCAGCACCGCGATCAGCCTGGCGTGCGCGGGTTCGGCGACCGTCAGCGGAGCCACGGCCACGAGGTGCAGGACCAGCTCACGCAGCAACGGCGGCAGGTCGAGGACCCGCGTTCCGGTGGGCAGCGCGCCCAAGTGGTCGGCCAGGTAGAGCGTGCGCAAGGACGTGCGGTGCACGACCTCCAGCCGATGCTTGATGCCCGCCGGCACCCACAACGCCCGGTGCCTCGGCACGGTCCACGTTCCTGCCTCGGTCCAGGCGGTCAGGACGCCGGTCGAGGCGTAGATCAGCTGGTGCCAGCCCGGCGCCTGGGGCGGCACCAGCGGACCCGCCGGGTGGGTGACCGCGTAGCTGCGGACGTCCGGCTCGGCTTGACGCATATCCGACAGAATCGGCCGCATCGGCGACTGCGCGCAAGGCTTCGGCGCTCCTAGTGTTCGCGGCATGTACGAACTCACGCACTTCGCGATCAACGCCGACGACGTCCAGCAGGCGCGGCGGTTCTACCGGGAGACCTTCGGCTGGGAGTTCAGCGCGTGGGGCCCGCCCGGCTTCTACCGGATCGAGGCCGGCACCCCGGGTGGGCCGGGCGTGACGGCGGCCTTGCAGCAGCGGCGCGACCTCATCCCGGGCCGGCCGGTCGCCGGGTTCGAGAGCACCGTCGCCGTGCCCGACGTGGCGGCGGTGACCGCCGCCGCGCTGGCCGCGGGCGGGCGGGTGCTGATGGACAAGACCACGATCGAGGGCGTCGGCGACCTCGTGTGGCTGGCGGACCCGTCGGACAACGTCGTGGGAGCGATGCGGTACCAGCGGTGAAAACCGGTGGCGCACAGGTGGTTCACTGGGTGGTGAGATGAATGAAACAAAGAAGGTCCGGATTTCCAAGAGGCTGTCGCTGCACCTGCGGCATGCGCCGGACCAGATCGGCATCACCCTGGGACCCGGTGGCTGGGTCCCCGTCGAGGAGTTGTTGAGCGCGCTGGCCCGGCACGGCCTGACCCTCACGCGCGCGGACCTCGACGAAGTCGTGGCGACGAGCGACAAGAAGCGCTTCGCCTTCGACGACACCGGCACCCTGATCCGCGCGAACCAGGGCCACTCGGTCGAGGTCGACCTGGACCTGCCGGTGACCGCACCACCCGCCGTGCTCTACCACGGCACGGTGGACCGCTTCCTGCCCGCGATCGAGCAGGACGGCCTCAAACCGATGCAGCGCCACCACGTGCACCTCTCGCCCACAGTGGACACCGCCCGTGCGGTCGGGGCCCGCCGGGGCAAACCGGTGATCCTGCGCGTGGACGCCGCCGCGATGGCGGCCGCCGGGTTCGAGTTCCGCGTGAGCGCCAACGGGGTGTGGCTCGCGGACACCGTCCCGCCCACCTACCTCACCCGGCTCCCCTGACCGGCGTGTCCCCTCCTCCGGCCCCGCGTGTCCCCTCCTCCGACCCCGCGTGTCCCCTCCTCCGGACCCGCGTGTCCTTGCCCCGAAAGGCTCCACCGCCCACCCCGAGGCCAGACCGCAGCCAACCGCGGCTCGTGGGTTCGGTTTTACACGGGGCACGACGGCCCTGAACTCGCGCGGTGCGGGCGCCTCACCTTCTGCCCGTTTAGCGCCCGCGAGGGCCGTCGTGGGGGTCCCCGTGTCAAACCGAACCCACCCCACAAGACCCAGAACACAACGTGGGACTCAGCCCACGCGAGTGTGGGACACACCCGGTCAGAACGTGGGACACACCCGGTCGGAACGGGGGACACACCCTGCGCGAGTGTGGGACACGCCCGGGTGGGGGTCAGGGCGTCAGGCGGGTGGCCAGGATGGGGGCGCCGGGGCCGGTGAGGGACGGGAGAACGGCGGGCCGGCCGCACACGGCCATCATCAGGTCGGCCGCGCGGCCGGTCAGCTCCGCGCCCGAGCCCCACGTCCGGTCCAGATCCGTCGGAACGAGCTTGATCCCGGCCAACCGTCCTTTGGGGACGAAGCCCGGAGCACGGCCGCTGAGGAAGCCCAGCGCCTCGGCCACCAGCGGCAGCGGCGGGTCGAACGGCAGGCCGAGGGGCAGCCGCATGTCGCCCTCGTGCACCAGCAGGTCGGTCATCGGGCCCACGGCGCCGATGCCGGGCGGGTGCATGCGGTGCCCCGCGTGCTCGCGCAGCGCGCGGGACAACTCCGCCGCCGGGCGCCGCGCCAGCTTGCGAGCGCGCTGGGTGTTGGCCACGTGCGGGCGGAAGCCGCTGCGCACCATCGCCGCGAGGAACGACACGGCCGACGTGGCGGCCGCGGCCACCAGGTGCGCCGCCACCGCCTTCACCGTCCAGCCGGCGCAGAGGCTCGGGGTGGCCAACTGCTTGTCGTCCAAGGAATCCAGCAAGTCCGCGACCGCGCGGCGACGGTCGGCCTGTGCGGCGAACACCGCATCGTCGTCCATGATCGAAGGCTACGCGGGAAGCATTACGGTCACGGCCAAACCACCACCGGAGACCGGTTCGGCCACCACTTCGCCGCGGTGCGCGCTCACCACCGAGCGCACGATCGACAGGCCCAGGCCCGCCCCGCCCTGCGCGGTCCGGTCGACACCGCCACGGCGGAACGGCTCGAACAGCTCGGCCACCCGCGCCTGCTCGATCACCGGACCCGACGACGCCACCCGCAGTTGCACCGCCGGCCCGGCGGCCTCGGTCCGCACGTCGATCCAGCCGCCGGTCACGTTGTGCCGCACGGCGTTCTCGAGCAGATTGCCCGCGACCCGTTCCAGCAACGCGGGATCACCGCTGACCGGGGCGGGCGAGGTGTGCAGCGCGACCCGCAGCTCACGCGCGTCGGCCTCGCCGCGGACCGCGCGCCACGCACTGGCCACCACGTCGGCCAGGTCGACCGGTTGCGGGGGCCCGATGCCGACACCTTCGGTGCGCGCCAGCACGAGCAGCGCGTCGACGAGCTGACCGGCACGCAACGTCGCCGACCGCACCACCTCGGCCATCCGGCGCAGCTCGGCCGTGTCGGCGCCCTCGTCGGCCAGGGTGACGTCGAGCTCGGTGCGGATCACCGCCAACGGCGTGCGCAGCTCGTGGCTGGCGTTGGCGACGAACCGGCGCTGCGCGTCGAACGCGCCCTGCAGCCGGTCCAGCATCTGGTCGAAGGTGTCGGCGAGTTCGGCCAGCTCGTCGCGCGGGCCGCGGTAGGCGATCCGCTCCCCCAGCGACTCCGCGGACAGCCGTCGCGCGGTGCCGGTGATCTGGCGCAACGGCTGCAGCACGCGCCCGGTGATCGTCCACGCCAGCAGCCCGGTGGCCACCACCACGCACACGAACGCGATCGACCCGGACACCAGCACCCGCTCACGGGCCTCGTCGCGCAGCACGCCGGCCAGCTGGGTCGCGTCGACCTCGATACCGCCGACCACCACCGTGGAACCCGGTGGCAGCACCGGGACCGCGCTGGACACGCCGCCGGCGAGCAGCCAGCCGAGCCACAGCAGCAGGCCGCTGGCGATCGCCACGAGCACGGTGGCCAGCGCGGTGATCCGCCCCCGCAGGCCAGGCCGGATCACGCGGACGTCATTCTGGCGCGATCTTCCCGGCCGGCACCCGGTACCCGGAGCCGACGACCGTGTCGATGATCCCGGGCTCGCCGAGCTTCTTGCGCAAGGTCATCACTGTGACCCGCACGGTCGTGGTGAACGGGTCGGCGTTCTCGTCCCACACCCGCTCGAGCAGTTCCTCGCTGCTGACCACCGACCCGCCGGCCGACAACAGCACCTCGAGCACGCCGAACTCCTTGCGGGTCAGCTCGATCGGCGTGCCCGCCCGCGTCACCGTGCGCTTGGCCGGGTCGAGCTCGACGTCGCCCGCGACCAGCACCGGCGGCGTGACCGGGGTGGACCGCCGGGCCAGCGCCCGCACCCGGGCGACCAGCTCGGGGAACGCGAACGGCTTGGCGAGGTAGTCGTCCGCGCCGAGGGACAGGCCCTCGACGCGGTCGTCCACGCTGCCGCTCGCCGTGAGCATCAGGATCCTGGTGAGCGCGCCGGACGACACGATCTCGCGGCACAACTCGTCGCCGGACATGCCCGGCAGGTCGCGGTCGAGCACGACCACGTCGTACCGGGTGATGCTGGCCTTCTCGTGCCCGCTGTCCCCGTCCAACGCGACGTCGACGGCCATGCCCTCGCGACGCAGTCCCCTGGCGACCGCGTCGGCCAGTGGCTCCTCGTCCTCGACAACCAGAATCCGCACGACGTCTACGGTGCCACAGGCGCCAGGTCAGCGTTGATCGGGTTCGGCCGGCACGACCGGGTGGTGCACCTCGCCGAGCGTGCCGGACGCCCACTCGGTCACTTTGCGGGCGACGTCCTGGGCCGTGAGGCCGATCGCGGCGAGCACCTCCGAGCGCGTGCCGTGCTCGTGGAACCGTTGCGGGATGGCGATGTCGCGCATCGGGACGTCGACGTCGGCGTCGCGCAGCGCGGCGGCCAGCGCCCAGCCGAATCCGCCGTGGCGGCCCGAGTCCTCGACCGTGACGACCATGCGGTGCCGCGCGCTGAGGGCCACCAGGTCGGTCGGCACCGGCGCGATCCACCGGGGGTCGACGACGGTGACGCCGATGCCCTGGTCCGACAGCCGTCGGGCGGCGACGAGGGCGAGCTCGGCCAGCGCGCCGACCGCGACCAGCAACACGTCCTCGTCCTGGTCGTCGGCCGGCTTGGCCAGCACGTCGACCGCACCGACCTGTTCGACGGCCGCCACGTCCGGCCCGACGGAGGCCTTCGGGAAGCGCAGCGCGCTCGGGCCGTCCTGGATGGCGACGGCCTCGCGCAGCTCCTCGCGCAGCGTGGTCGCGTCACGCGGGGCGGCGATGTGCATGCCGGGAACCGCGCCCAGGATCGTCGTGTCCCACATGCCGTGGTGGCTCGCGCCGTCCGGGCCGGTGATGCCTGCACGGTCGAGCACGAACGTGACCGGCAGCTTGTGCAGCGCGACGTCCATCAGCACCTGGTCGAACGCGCGGTTGAGGAACGTCGAGTAGAGCGCGACCACCGGGTGCAGTCCGGCCATCGCCATGCCCGCGGCCGAGGTGACCGCGTGCTGCTCGGCGATGCCCACGTCGAAGCAACGCTCCGGGTAGCTCTGCGCGAACGGCTCGAGACCGGTGGAGCGCAGCATCGCCGCGGTGATCGCGACGAGGTCCGGCCGCTCGCCGCCCAGCTTGACCAGCTCGTCGGCGAACACCGAGGTCCAGCTCGCGCCCTTGGCCTTGGTGGGCTTGCCGGTGACGGCGTCGATCGGGTCGGTCTGGTGCATCTGGTCGATCTCGTCGTTCTCGGCGAGCGGGTAGCCCTTGCCCTTGCAGGTCACCGCGTGCACGATCACCGGCCCGCCGAAGTCGCGGGCGCGGGCGAGCGCCGCCGTCATGGCCTCCATGTCGTGGCCGTCGACCGGGCCGAAGTACTTCAGGCCGAGGTCCTCGAACATCATCTGCGGGCTGATGGCGTCCTTGATGCCGCGCTTGGCCGCGTGCAGGGCCGCGTAGATGGGCTTGCCGACGACGGGCGTGCCCTGCAGCACGCGGCGGCCACCCTCGAGCGCGCGCTCGTAGCCAGGGCGCAGGCGCAGCGTCGCGAGGTGATCGGCCAGGCCGCCGATGGTCGGCGAGTAGGAGCGGCCGTTGTCGTTGACCACGATGACCAGCGGGCGGTCGGTGCCCGAGGCGATGTTGTTCAGCGCCTCCCAGCACATGCCGCCGGTGAGCGCGCCGTCGCCGACCACGGCCACGACCGTGCGCCGCTCGCCGGCCAGCTGGAAGGCCTTGGCGAGACCGTCCGCATACGAGAGCGCGGTGGAGGCATGGCTGTTCTCGACGAGGTCGTGCTCGCTCTCGGCGCGGCTCGGGTAGCCGGAGATGCCGCCGCGCTGGCGCAGCGTGCCGAACTCGCCGCGCCGGCCGGTGAGGATCTTGTGCACGTAGGCCTGGTGGCCCACGTCGAAGATGATCGCGTCGCGCGGGGAGTCGAAGACCTTGTGGATGGCCAGGGTCAGCTCGACCACGCCCAGGTTCGGGCCGAGGTGGCCCGCGGTCCTGGTGACGGTCTCGACCAGCAGCTCTCTGATCTCGGCGGCCAGGTCGGTGAGCTGAGCCGCGCTCAGCCCCTTCACATCGGCAGGACTGTGCACGCCTTCCAGCAGCGTCACCGGATCACCTCACGTCGTCGGATGCCTTCGTTGCCCTCTTCACCGGTTGCCCGCCGTGTGCCGGTCTCGCTCCAGCATACGAGCGTGACGCTGAGTCGCCCGGCGCGGGCACTGTGCCGTCGTACACGTCGGAGTGACGCCCAATAGGGTCTAGACATGCCGATCCACGTCGAGGACATGGGCTACCAGCAGGAGGATGAGACCACCTGGGTGGACCCCGTGACCGGCGACCGGATGACGCTTCAGTACGCCGATCACGCACCGAATCTGCCCGCGCCGCTCACCGACTTGTCCCGGCTGCGTGCGGGCCTGGTCGCGCAGAGTGCCGAAGCGGGCGCGCTGATCGAGGCGCACGTGGTGACCGTGGACTCGGTGCCGGCGCTGCGGCAGATCGTGAAGCTGCCCCTTCCCGAACGGCCCGGCCAAGGCTTCGTCGCGACCCTGACTGTGCCCCGCGCGGGGTGCAGCGCGCAGCTGCGGTTCCAGGCGCTGGAGGGGCCGCAGACCGGGATCCGCGAGGCGAGCGTGCTGGCCAAGCTCGGGCCGGAGCGGTACTTCGGACCGCACCCGTACGCGCCGGACGTGCAAGCGCGGCTGCCGTGGCACCGCGGCGACGAGGCGCAGTGGGACCGGCTGTTCCCCGAACACCCGCTGAGCCGGGCGCGGGCGTGGCTGCGACGGGTGGTGGAGGCAGTGCGGCTCGAACCGGCGTTCGCCGCGCTGCCGCCGTTCGCCGGACCACCGTCGGCCGGCTCGGTGCAGACCAGCGTCGAGCCGGGGATCCCGATCGCGGGCTACCTGCCGTTGTGGCTGGAGGGCCGGGTGATGTTCTGGCGGATGGCCGAGCCGGACCTCGTGCTCGGGCGCCTGGGCACGGGTCAGCTCGCCCGGACCCAGCTGACGGACAACAACTTCCGCGAAACCCTGCTCCTCGGCGACGACGGCCGGTCGCTGACCATGCTCGGGCGCTACCCCGGCCCGGACGGCGCCCTGCCCGCCGAGGTGACCACCGTGCGGCCCGCCGCCGAGCAGGACGCCGTGGCCGCCGCCACCCCCGGCGCGGTCGCGGAGGCGTTCCGCTGGGTCGGCCGGGCCGCGGGCGCGGCCGCCGCGCGCGGCGACTACCTGGCCATCGAGCCGGGCACGCCCACCGGCGCCGACCCCGAGCCCTACTGCACGCTCGGCGTCCGCCCGGTCGGCGACGAAACCCACGCCACCATCGAGACTGCACCCGTGCCGGTCGGTGCGCCGTTCTGGTCCGACGAGCCGGGCGCGCGGATCAAGGGCCGCCGGGTCGACCTGACCGACGAGGCCGAGGTCGGCACGCAGTTCTCGGCGCTCGGCCTGCTGGCCATGTTCGCGGTCGGCACCTGGCCGCTGCACCCCCTGCGGCTTTCGTTGTCGTTCGGGCGGAATCCGCCGGTGAGCGCGCCGACCGACGGGTAGGGTTCGGGCCGGAGAGCAGGGGGCGATATGACGCAGGGGGCGTTGGAACCCGTCGAGCAGGAACGGCTGACCAGACAGCTCGGACGGGCGTTGGTGAAGGCCGCGGGCGAGGACTGGCAACGGGTGTGGGCGCAGTACCGCGCCGCGGGCAAGCACGTCGAGGCGGACCTGGTCGTGACCGGGGCCGACGGGCAGCAGCGACCGGTGCGGCCACCGCAGACGGCCATCGAGCTGTTCGGCCAGTTGCGTGGCGGGATGTACCGGCCCGAGCGGGGTACTTGGCTGTCGGCCACGTACACCGTGGAGCCCTCTGGCGGGTTCGCGGTGGACTTCGAGCCGGACGCGGAGCCCGCTTGGCGCCGGGTGCCGCCGCCCATCGGCTTCCAGGACGAGTTGCGGTGGTTTCCTCGGGCCGAGGACGCGATCCCGGAGTGGCTGAAGGTGCGGGCCGGGTTGTCGCCCACGCCTGCTGCCGGGGTCCCGGTGGTCGCCGCTGACGGCCCGGTGCCCGCTGGTGGCCCCGCCACGCCACCGCCCGGCACGCCAACTCAAGGCGCGCCGATCCCGGGCACGCCGGCTCCCGGTACGCCGATTCCCGGTACGCCGGCCCCGGGCACACCGATTCCCGGCGCCCCGTCACCAGGCGTCCCAGGCCCGGGTGCGCCAGGCCCGGCTGCGCCAGGCCCCGGCGGACCGCGCCCGGGCGCACCTGGCCCTGGCGGACCGGGACCAGGACCGCAAGGACCGCAAGGACAACCGGGATCGCCGCGACCCGCGCACGGTCCCGGACCGCAGGCACCACGCCACGGCATGCCACCGACCGGACCGATGCCCGGCCGTCCGCCGACGCCGCCACACGGCGCCCCACGCCCTTACTGAGCCCAGCCGAATCCGGGAGCAGCCCAGCGATTCCGGTCAGGGCATGCGCCTGCCCAGGTAAGCCGCGAGGCGATCGGCCGCGGTGGCATCCTCAGGCACCGGTTGCTCCTCGTCGAAGGGGACCTGGTATCGATCCACACCGGACAGTCGTTGCCGCCACACGCCCAATACGCCTTGGCACAACTCGGGTTCGAAGTCCGTGGGCTGCCCGGTCGCGACGGCCAGGTCCCAGCTGTGGACCAGCAGCTCGTTGATCCGCATGTGCACCAGGAACGCGGCCGGCTGCTCCCCCAGCGGCGTCGGCACGACCCGCTCCAGCACCCCCGGCGCCGCGAACGCGGCCCGTGCCTCGTCCACCGTGCGCGCGAAGGTTTCCGCCGGCGGCGAATCGCCCAGGTGATCGGCATTGCGGTCGGGTGGTGGGGCACCGCGGGCGGCGTTGTCAGCCATCAAGTTGCCCGCCACCAAGTGGTTCACCACAGCGCGGACATCCCAGTCCGTGCACGGCGTCGGGGCGCCGAAACCGTCAGCGGGGATCTTGTCGATCAGGCCCGCGGCCACCGCGGCGGCGCGGTCGAAGTTCTGCAGCACATCCATGCCGCGCAGGATGGCAGGGGGCACCGACAAAACCGGGAATCACCAGGGCAGCGGCCTGCCGTGCCGGAAGAAGCCGCCGGTCGGGCCGTCGTCGGGCAGGTCCACCGCCCACAGGACGCTGGCCGCGCCCTCGGCCACCGGGGCGCCGCCGGGGCCGCCCATGTCGGTCGCGATCCACCCGGGGCACACCGCGTTCACCAGGATGCGGTGCCGGCGCAGGTCGGCGGCGAGGCCGCGGGTCACCGCGTTCAGCGCGACCTTGCTGACCGCATATGCGGGCGCCGACGACCCGATGGCCGCCATCGAGCCCGCCTCGCTCGACACGTTCACGATGCGCGGGCTGGTTCCCTTGCGCAACAACGGGACCAGTGCGGTCGCGAGGCGCCAGGCACCGATCACGTTGGTCTGCCACGCCTGCTCGACGACCTCGAAGTCGGGTGAGCCGAACCGCTGCCACGTGTCGTAGTGGATCGCCGCGTTGTTGATCAGGACGTCCAGGGCGGGCAACGACTCCGCGACGCGGGCGGCGTGCGCGGGCTCGGCCACGTCCAGCTCGACCGGTACCACGTCGCCGGAAATCGTTGCGGCAGCGGTAGAAGCTTTCGCTTCGGTGCGGGCCCCGAGGTAGACCGTGTCGCCGCGGGCCGCGAGCTGGCGGGCCAGCTCGAAGCCGATCCCCCGGTTCGCCCCGGTCACGAGCACCTTCATGTCCGCTCCAGCAACGCGACGCACTCGACGTGGTGCGTCATGGGAAACGCGTCGAACGCCCGCAGCCCCGCCAGGCGGAAACCACGCTCGCCGAAGAACTTCACGTCACGGGCCAAGGCTGCCGGGTCACACGCGACGTAGACCACGCGCGACGGCGAGCGCTCGGCGATCGCGTCCACCACGACCCGGCCAGCGCCCTTGCGCGGCGGGTCGAGCACGACCACGTCCGGATCCGGCAACGAACCCGCACCCAGCACCGGTTCCACCCGCCCGGCGATCGTGCGCACCTGCGGCAGGTCGGCCAGGTTGTCCACGCCGAACTCGGCCGCCTCGCGCACCGACTCGACCGCGATCACGGTCCCCTCGGGACCGACCTGCTCGGCCAGCACACCCGCGAAGAGACCGACGCCGCTGTAGAGGTCCCATGCGCACTGGCCGGCGGCCAGGCCGGACCACGACGAGACCACTTCGGACAGCACGTCCGCCGCGTCCGGGTGCACCTGCCAGAAGCCGTGCGCCGACACCCGCCACTCCCGGCGCGCGGCCCGCTCGACGACCACCGGGTCACCGACCACCGCACGCGGGACCGCCTTGCCGCGCCGGTCCTTGCGCCACTGGGTGACGTACGTCCACTGGTCGGAGTCGACGCACACCTCGAGTTCGGTACCCGGTCGCCAGGTGCGTGAGGTCACCTGGTCGACCGTTCCCGGCGCCGCGATCGGGCACGACTCGACCGGCACCACGCGGTGCGAGTGGTGCGCGCGGAAGCCGGGCACGCCGTCGTCGTCGACGGCCAGCCGCGCCCGCGTGCGCCACTCCAGCAACCCGCCCGCCAGCTCCTCCACGTCCACATCGGACGCTTCGATGTCCAGGCCGGCCAGCCGGTGCAGCTGCTCGGCGACCACCGCGGCCTTCAACGTGCGTTGGTAGTCACCGGAAGCGTGCTGCCAGTCGCACCCGCCACAGCCGCCAGGCGCGGCGAGCGGGCACGGCGGCGTGACGCGGTGCGGCGAGGCCTCGAGCACCTCGATCGCGTCGGCCCGGCAGAACGAGCCGCCCTTGTCCTCGGTGACCAGCGCGATCACGGTCTCGCCCGGCAACGCGTGCCGCACGAACACCACTCGTCCGTCCACACGCGACACGCAGTGGCCGCCGTGGGCCACCGGGCCGACCTCGGCGGTCAGTTCCCGTCCGGTCCAGTTCATTTGCGTCGCGTCGAATCGGTGTTGAGGCCGCGCCGGACCGCGCCCGGTGCCACCACGGCCCGCTCGTGGACCTTCTGCGAGGACGCCAGCTGCCATGGCACGCTCGTCACCATCACCCCCGGCTGGAACAGCAGCCTGCCCTTGAGCCGCAACGCGCTCTGGTTGTGCAGCAACTGCTCCCACCACCTACCGACCACGTATTCGGGGATGTACACGGTGACCACGTCGCGCGGGTTGTCGGTGCGCACGCGTTTGACGTAGTCGAGCACCGGTTTGGTGATCTCCCGGTAGGGCGACTCGACGACCTTGAGCGGCACCGAGAAACTCTGTTTGTCCCACTCGGCGACCAGCCGCTTGGTGTCGCTGTCGTCCACGTTGACCGTGATCGCCTCCAGCACGTCCGGGCGGGTCGCCTTCGCGTACAGCAACGCGCGCTTGGTCGGCAGGTGCAGCTTGGACACCAGCACGATCGCGTGGTTGCGCGAGGGCATGACCACCTTCGGCTGCTCCTGCTCGAGAGCGCGCAGCTCCTCGTTCACGCGGTCGTAGTGCTTGCGGATGGCGGTCATCAACCCGAAGATCGCGACCATCGCCGCGATCGCGATCCACGCGCCGATCAGGAACTTGGTGATGAGCACGATCACCAGCACCGAGCCGGTCATGAACAGCCCGAACGCGTTGACCGCCTGCGAGCGGCGCATCCGGTGCCGGGCGGCGCCGTCGGTCTCGGTGCGCAGCAAGCGGTTCCAGTGCCGGATCATGCCGGTCTGGCTCAGCGTGAACGACACGAACACGCCCACGGTGTAGAGCGGGATCAGCCGGGTGACCTCGGCGTTGAACGCCACGACCAGCAGGATGGCGAAGCCCGCCAGGAACACGATGCCGTTGGAGAAGGCCAGCCGGTCGCCGCGGGTGTGCAGCTGGCGGGGCAGGTAGCGGTCCTGGGCGAGGATCGAGCCGAGCACCGGGAAGCCGTTGAACGCGGTGTTCGCGGCGAGGACCAGGATCAACGCCGTGACCACCGTGACGAACACGTAGCCGGGCTGGAAGCCGCTGAACACCGCGTGCGCGAGCTGCGCGACCAGGGTGTCCTGGTGGTAGCCGGCGGGCGCGTTCACCAGCTGGGTGTCCGGGTCGGACGCGAGCACCACGCCGGTCTTCTTGGCCAGGTAGATCATGCCCATGAACATGGTGACCGACATCAGGCCGAGCATCAGCAACGTGGTCGCCGCGTTGCGCGACTTCGGCTTGCGGAACGCGGGCACGCCGTTGGAGATGGCCTCGACCCCGGTCAGCGCCGCACACCCCTGGGTGAACGCACGCAGCAGCAGGAACACGAACGCGAACCCGGCGAGGTTGCTGTTCTCGGCGTGCATCTCGATGCCCGCGGACGCGGCCCGCACGTCGTCGCCCAGCAACATCGACCGGACCAGGCCCCAGCCGATCATCACGAAGATGCCCACCATGAACAGGTAGGTCGGGATGGCGAACGCCGTGCCCGATTCCCGCAGGCCGCGCAGGTTCATGGCCGTGAGCACCACGATCGCGATCACGCTGAACCCGACCTTGTGGTCGGCGATGAACGGGATGACCGCGCCGATGTTCGCGGCAGCGGACGAAATGGACACCGCGACGGTCAGCACGTAGTCGACCAGCAGGGCGCTCGCCACGGTGAGCCCGGCGGACCGGCCGAGGTTGACCGTCGCCACCTCGTAGTCGCCGCCGCCGCTGGGGTAGGCGTGCACGTTCTGCCGGTAGCTCGCGACCACCGCGAGCAGCACGACCACGATCACCAGGCCGACCCACGGCGCCAGGGTGAACGAGGCCAGCCCGGCGATGGACAGCGTCAGGAAGATCTCCTCCGGCGCGTACGCGACGCTGGACAGCGCGTCCGACGCGAACACCGGGAGGGCGATGCGCTTGGGCAGGAGGGTGTGGGCGAGCCGGTCACTGCGGAACGGCCGCCCCACCACGACCCGCTTCAGCGCGGTTGCGAGCTTGGGCACGAGTGCAGAGCGTATGCGCATCGGGGGTTGGTCAGGGACCGGCCACCGGTAGGTTGACACCAGTCGCGCCGGACCCGGGACGAGGAGGCCGTTGGTGCACGTGGTGATCATGGGCTGCGGCCGCGTGGGGTCGTCGCTCGCGGCCGCCCTGGAGCGCATCGACCACTCCGTGGCGGTGATCGACAAGGACGCCGACGCCTTCCGCAGGCTGACCAGCGAATTCCGCGGCCAGCAGGTGACGGGCATCGGCTTCGACCGGCAGGTGCTGATCGAGGCGGGCATCGAGCGGGCGGGTGCGTTCGCCGCGGTGTCCAACGGCGACAACTCCAACATCATCTCGGCCCGCGTGGCCCGGGAGACCTTCGGCGTCGAGCACGTCGTCGCGCGCATCTACGACCCCAAGCGGGCCGAGGTGTACGAGCGGCTGGGGATCCCGACCGTGCCCACGGTGCCGTGGACGACCGACCGGCTCATGCGCACGTTGCTGCCCGACGGCGTGGCGGCCGCGTGGCGCGACCCCACGGGCAAGATGGCGGTGCTGGAGCTGCCCTTCCACGAGGACTGGGTCGGGCACACCGTGCGCGAGCTGGAAGAGGCGACCGGCGCGCGGGTGGCCTTCATCATGCGGTTCGGCTCGGGCGTCCTGCCCGATGCGAAGACCGTGGTGCAGGCCGACGACCAGGTTTACGTGGCGGCCAAGTCCGGCACGGTGAGCGACATCACCAGCGCCGCGGCGCAGGCGCCGGAGGAGGGTCACTGATGCGGGTCGCGATCGCCGGCGCCGGCGCGGTCGGCCGCTCCATCGCCACGGAGCTGATCACCGGCAACCACGACGTCATGTTGATCGAGCGGGACTCCAAGCAGTTCGAGCCGCACACCGTCGAGCAGGCCGAGTGGGTGCTCGCCGACGCGTGCGAGCTCTCCTCGCTCGAGGACGCGCAGCTGCACACGTGCGACGTGGTCATCGCGGCCACCGGCGACGACAAGGTCAACCTGGTCGTGTCGCTGCTGGCCAAGACCGAGTTCGCCGTGCGCCGCGTGGTGGCCCGGGTCAACAGCCCGCACAACGAGTGGCTCTTCACCGAGGCCTGGGGCGTGGACGTCGCCGTGTCGACCCCACGCGTGCTGGCCGCGATGGTCGAGGAGGCGGTCAGCATCGGCGGGCTGGTGCAGCTGCTGACGCTGCGCCAGGGCCAGGCGAACCTGGTCGAGCTGACGCTGCCGGAGGACACCGAGCTGGCCGGCACGCCGGTGCGGGACGTCGACCTGCCCCGTGACGCGGCCCTGGTGGCCATCCTGCGCGGCGGACGAGTCATCGTGCCGCAGGCCGACGACCCGCTCGAGGGCGGCGACGAGCTGCTCTTCGTGGCTTCGGGCAACGTGGAAGGTGAGATCCGCAAGGCGTTCGGCTCCTGAGGCTCACCGACGGCGTCGTGGTCGTGCGGCCCTGGTCGGAAGCTGATCAGGCCTGCGCGGACCGCGCAGCAGCTGACGCACGCCTCGCCGAACGCCTGTGCCCGGCCGACCTCTCGCTCGCGATCGCGCGTGCGGACACCGAGGCGGCCGTGGGGCTGGTCGCCGTGCCCGCCGCGGGCTCGCCATCCGTGCCGTGTGGCTGGTGACCGGGCACGCGCTGGACGCCATGGCGGTGGCGCGGCTCGAGGCGTGGGTGCAGCCGTCGGACCACGCGGCCGCGAGCGTGCTCCGGCGCTGCGGGTTCATGCGCGAGGGGCTGCTGCGCAGCTTCCTCATCGTGGACGGCCTGCGGGTGGACGTCGCCGACCACCGCGTGTACTCGCGGCTCGCGCGCTAGCGCTCGCCGTACTTGGCGCGCAGGGCCGCCTCGATCTCCTCGTCGCTCTGGGTCTCGGCTTCGGCCTCCGCGTCGAGGGTGGCCTGCCGGGCGTCCGCCTTGCGCACGGCCCAGACGGTCGCGGCCAGCGCGACCAGCATCAGCGGGTAGCCCATGGCGAGCTTCGCGAAGGCCAGCCAGCCGGTGTAGTTGGCCTCGTAGAGCCAGTGCTGGACGATGAACCGGGCGCCGAACACCACCGTCCACACCAAGGTGGCGATGTCGTAGTAGCGCCGGGCCACCTTGTCGGCGCGCCACTTGGTGCCCTGGCCGTTGAGCGTGGACCAGATGACCCCGGCCAGCGGCCAGCGCACCAGCACCGACGCGAGGAACAAGCCGCCGTAGAGCAGGCTCGCCCAGATGCCGAACAGGAAGAAGCCCTTGGCGCTGCCGGTCCGGTAGGCGATGAACGCCGCGATGGCCACTCCGAAGAAGCCGGAGATCGCCGGCTGCAGCGGCTCCTTGCGCACCAGCCGGATCACGGTGATCAGCACCGCGCTGCCCACCGAGGCCCAGATCGCGGGCATCAGCCCGGCGAAGGCGTTGACCAGGACGAACACCACGACCGGCAGCGAGGAGTAGACGAGGCCGCTGAGGCCGCCCATCTGCTCCAGCAGCGTCTGCTGGGGTTCCTCTTCGGCGTTCGCCTTCTGCTCGGCGTGCGCGGTCTGCTCGGCGTGCTCCGCGTTGTCGGCGTCGCCCGCGTTGCCGGCGGCGTCGGTCTTGGCGGTGTGCTTCTCGGACTGTTCGGCGCCCGGAAAGGTCATGTGGCCATCTGCAACTCGTAGTAGGGGTTGTAGAGCACCTTGCGGCCGTCGCGCACCGCAAGCCTGCCCTGCACCTTGATGGTGCGGCCCGGCTCGATTCCAGGAATCCGCCGGCGACCGAGCCAGACTAGTGTCACGCCTTCCGTGCCGTCGAACAGCTCCGCCTCCAGCGAGGCGGCGGCCTCCCGGGGGCGCAGTTCGACGGTGCGCAGCCGGCCCAGGACGGTCACCTCGTCGCCACAGGCACAGTCACAGGCCCGCTGGGCCCCCTCAGCCTGGGATTGCTCGGACAGGTCGTCCGCGTCCAGCTCGTCGACATCGCTGGTCAACTTGCGGACGAGGCGTTTGAAATACCCGTCCCCCTTGGTCACCATTGTCCCGCTCCAGTACTTCGGGGGCCGGCCCCGACTCCGACCCATGCAACATCAGCGTAACCGCGCATGACCGGAACGAGTGAGGGGTCGTTGGTTGGTGTGACGCAGGAGAAATCCCCAGTTCCCACTGCGGTGTTATTGCCGGGAACCGGATCGGATGACGTGTTCGTGCGGTCGGTGTTCGCCACCGCGCTGCAGGCGCTCGGCATCCCGATCTCCACCCCGGCCCCGAAGCCGGGATCCGACCTGGTCAGGGCCCATCTGGCGGCCCTGGACGAGCACAGCGCGGACGGTCCGGTGCTGGCCGGCGGCATCTCGCTCGGGGCACACCTGGCGGCCGAATGGGCGCTGGCCAACCCCGGGCGTTGCGCGGGGCTGCTGCTGGCGTTGCCCGCGTGGACCGGCGCCCCGTCCGCCGCACCCGCGGCGCGGGCGGCGACGGCCAGCGCGGACCTGGTCCGCTCGCTCGGCCTCGCCGGGGCGTTGGACGTGTCGACCGCGGACGTGCCCGGGTGGCTGGCGACCGAGCTGCGCCGGGCCTGGACGGGTTACGGCGAGGGGCTCGCGGACGCATTGGACGCCGCGATCCGGCCCGCACCGAGCGCCGGGGAACTGGCCGGGCTCGACGTGCCCGCGGGGATCGCCGGCTTCCTCGACGACCCCGTGCACCCGATCGAGGTGGCGCGCGAGTGGGCGTCGGCGCTGCCGCGGGCGGCGCTGTGCACGACCCGGCTCACGATCGTGGGAACCGATCCGGCGGCGCTCGGCCGGGCCGCGGTGCTCGCCTGGCTGCGGGCGGGTGGGCGCGTCAGCCCTGCTCGGCAAGGGCCAGCGCTCCGCCCAGCCCGATCATCGTGAGGCCGGTGGTCAGCCGCTGACGGCGCTGCCAGTGCGGGCGGCGGCCCAGGGCCTCACCGATGCGCCCGGCGCCGAACGCGACGAGCACGTCGACCGCCGTCGCCGTCGCCACCGCGATCGCGCCGAGCAACGCGAACACGAGAATCGGGTGCGTGGTGCCCTGCTGTACGAAGTGCGGCAGGAACGCCAGGAAGAAGAGCGCGGTCTTGGGGTTGAGCAGTTCGGTCAATGCGCCCTGGCCGACCAGCCCCCGCCAGGACCGCCGCACCGGCTCGACGTCGGCGAGGACGGCGCGAACCGACGTGTCCCGGTCCAGCAACGCTCGGATGCCGAGGTAGATGAGGTAGGCGGCACCAGCCAGCTTGACCACCGTGAAGGCGGTGGCCGACGCGGCGAGCACCGCCGAGAGCCCCAGCGCCGCCGCCACGACGTGGGTCAGCGCACCGATGCTGTTGCCCAGCACCGAGTACAGGCCCGCCGTGCGCCCGCCGCGCAGGCTGCGGGCCAGGACGTAGAGGATGCCGGGACCGGGCACCAGCGCGAACACCGCGCAGGCACCCAGGAAGACCAGCCACTGGGTCGAGTCGGGCACCGGACCAGGTTACGGCGCGAGCGTGCCTTCCTCGGCGCTCACCAGCTCCGCGATCGGCGCGAAGAACGCTTGGATGGCCGGCGTGTTCGCGCCCTTCGCGCGGGAGGCCGCGTACGCCTGCGACGACTCCCAGACGACGATGTCGAGCCACTCGTCCGGGCCCAGGCGCACCAGGTCGGCACGCACGAAGCCGGCTCGGTCGGCGCGAAAGGACTCCAGCATTGCCTGGCGGGCGGCGACCAGTTCGTCGGCGCGGCCCGGGTGGGTGCGGAAACGGGTGAGTTCGACGGTGGCCACGGCGCTCAGCCCTGTTGCTGGCTGCCGGCGATGTGCTGGGCGATGGCGGGCGGCAGTTCGATCGGCAGCGGCGTGCGCACCGGCATCGGCTGGGTGCCCCGCACGACGACCGTGCCCAGCACGACGTCCCGCAGCAGCGCCACGCCCGCGTCGCCGCGGTCCACCGGGCTCACCACGACCGCGCGCAGCATCCAGCGCGGGCCGTCGATGCCGACGAACCGCAGCACCACGTCGTTGATCCACGCGGCGAGCTCGGTGCCCCACATGCCTTCGATGCGAGTCACCCGGGCGCCGTCCTTGCGCAGCTGCTCGGCGAGCTCGTTGGAGATCTCGTTCCACAGCCCGCCCGAGCGGGGCGCCGCGTAGGCGTTGACGGTGAGCTGGCCGTCCGGGGTGATGACGTGCACGGCCTTGACCGGACCGGTCGGCTCCATCTCGACCTGCAGCTGGGCGCCGTCGGGGATCGGCAGCCGCACCGAACCGAGGTCCAGCCGGCCTCGGCCGTCGTCGGGCGCCTCGTCCTCGTCGAAAGGACCGTCGGGGGTCTCGTCGAGGTCGAGCGTGCCGGAGAACTCGGCCCGGTCGTCGACCTGGTCGTAGTCGTCGTCCGAGTGGCCGCCGTAGCGCTCGTCGTACTCGGCGTAGCTCTCCTCGTCGTCCTTGCGGCGGTCACGACGTCGCCCGAACAGTGCCACTACTCCTCCGTTACCCCGTGTATGGCCAGCGAAGCGTGCCCGCCGGTCGAGCCGTACCCACCGGTGCCGCGCGTTCCGGACTCGAGCGCCGCCACGTCGTCGACCTCGACGAACACGGCGTGCTCGACCCGCTGCACCACCAGCTGCGCGATCCGGTCGCCGCGCCGCAGCTCGAGCGGCGCGACCGGGTCGTGGTTGATCAGGCAGACCCTGATCTCCCCCCGGTAGCCCGAGTCGATCGTGCCCGGGGTGTTGACCACGCTCAGCCCCGCGCGGGCGGCCAGGCCCGAACGCGGGTGCACGAACCCGGCGAAGCCGTCCGGTAACGCGATCGCGACCCCCGTGCCGACCACCGCGCGCTCGCCTGGGGCGAGCACCACGTCGGTCGTGGTCACGAGGTCCGCACCCGCGTCGCCGGGATGGGCGTACGCGGGCAGCGGCACGTCCGGGTCGATCCGGGACAACAGCACCTGCACGCTGGGCACGAGCGGCGAGACTACCCTGGAACCGTGACCGACAGCGCAGCCACGGGAGCCAGTGGCCCGCAGACCAAGCGGCAGACCGGTACCCGCTATGCCGAACGGCTCTACCTCGCCTGGTGGGGCTGGCCCTTGCCGTTGATCGCGGCGGGCCTGCTCGCCGCGGAGATCCACATGGGTTACCCCGGCGTGCGGTCGTGGCTGCCCTACGTGGTGCTCGTCCCGGCCACCGCGCTGATCATGGTGCTGCTCAGCCGGACCAGGGTCGCCGTCGCCGACGGCGAGCTGTGGGTGCTCAAGGCGCACCTTCCGCTCGAGGTCGTCGGCGAGGTCGACGTCGTGCCCGCCGAGGGCAAGCGCCACGCGCTCGGCCCCGGCCTGGACCGCAAGGCCTACGTCATGCACCGGGGCTGGGTCGGCCCGCTGCTGCGCGTGCACCTCACCGATCCCGAGGACCCGACGCCGTACTGGCTGTTCAGCACCCGGCACCCCGAACGCCTCAAGGCGGCGCTGAAGGGCCGGAGCCCAGGGGAGCCAGGCACAGTGGAGGCAGGCCCAGGGCAGGCAGGCACAGGGGAATGACCGAATGCCGCCTCGACGACCCCGGGTGCTGGTCGCGGGCGGCATTGGTCGGTGCTTCCCCAGTTTTGCGTTGTGCTCTGCTACGGCCTCACTTGACGGAGAAGATCCGTCAGGCGCAGTCGCGGCAGATGTAGAGGCCACCCGATTCCTCGGCCAGCCTGCTCCTGTGGTGCACAAGGAAGCACTTGCTGCAGGTGAACTCGTCAGCCTGCTTCGGCAGGACCTTCACGGTCAAGTCCTCACCGGACAGACCGGACAGGTCGGCGCCTGGCAGCTCGAAGTTCTCCGCCGTATCCGATTCGTCGACGTCTACGACGCCAGACTGGTTCTCGTTACGACGCGCCTTCAGCTCTTCGAGAGAGTCCTCGGCCATCTCGTCCGCCTCGCTGCGGCGAGGGGCGTCGTAGTCGGTTGCCATGTGTTGTTCACCCCGCGGTTCTACTTCAGGATGTGGGCCGTGCCGCTGGTCAACGTTCCAGGGCCCGGGTTTGTGCCCGCCAATTGCGTGACGGAGGTCTCGCAGGTCGCGTGCGCTGTCACACCCTTGCCGGTGGGGGCTCGAGAGGATCTTCGTGCGACTGGAGCGCCGAGAGGGTAGCCCATGTCGGCGCCGCGCAGGTGCGGGCTCACCCGACAGGGTGTGTTCGAGCTCGCGTCGACCCGCTGAACGCCGGAACACCGCTGGGTATCAAGGCTGTGTGGCCCCTTGCCGACCTCGGGTAACGCGTGGTGCGATGCCGTGGTGTATCACTGTCCGCGTTCACCGGGACGCGGCCGGCGATGGCGACACGCCGTGCGGGGGCACGTTTTCGGGCGGTGATCACCGCCGGGAACGCCTAGGGTGATCAGCAACGACACAAGGTGCGGGAAGGCTTGGACGGCTTCGGCCGACGAGGGAGGGGCGGGCACGTGGCGGCCGGCAGCGTGAGGCGTGTGAGCGGGGCTCCGGGGTACCGCAAACGGCGGCCTTGGCCCGCGCTCATCCTGATCCTGGTGCTGTGCGCGGTCTCCACGTTCGTGTGGTTCAAGGTGATCCACACCGAGGACGCCCGCGCGACGAAGATCACGTGCGCACCGCCCGGGCCCGCGACCGCGACGTCGACGAAGAAGAAGGACGCCAAGAAGCAGCCGCCGGCCACGCTCGGCAAGCCGCTGGACCGCGACGCGCTCGACAAGACTGCCCCGGCGCCGCCGACCACCGCGCAGGTCCGGGTGCTCAACGCCACCGACGAGCGGGGCAAGGCGAGCCAGGTCAGCTCGGTGCTGGGCGAGCTCGGCTTCACCAAGCTCCTGCCCGCGGGCAACGACCCGGTCTACGTCAACGGCGACATGAGCTGCGAGGGCCAGATCCGGTTCGGCCAGCGGGGCATGGCCGCCGCGCGCACGTTGAACCTGCTCGAGCCGTGCGCGGAGCTGATCAAGGACGACCGCACCGACGCCACCGTCGACTTCGTGGTCGGCGAGAAGTTCGGCGAGCTGCGCCCCACCCAGCAGGCCCGCAAGATGTTGCTCGATCTCACCGACTGGGCACACGGGCACCCCGCGGCGCACGGTGGCCTGCAGGACGCGCAGGGCCAGCGGTTCCAGGTCGACCCGAAGCTGATCAGCGAAGTGCAGGACGCTCGCTGCTGACCCGCTGAGCGGCCCAGATCCCCTAGATCTCGCCGAACCCGCAACGCAGCAGGGTTTCGTGCAGTTGATCCGCGATGCCCGGGGCCGCGACGAACACGGCGTCGGGACCCAGCGGCGCGTCCGCTGAGGGCAACCGGACGACCGCGCCCGCCTCCTCGGCGATCAACGCACCGGCCGCCCAGTCCCACCGGTTGAGACCGTGCTCGCAGTAGCCGTCGACCCAGCCGGCGGCCACCGCGCACAGGTCGAGCGACGCCGCGCCCGCCCGCCGGATGTCCCGCACCTCGGGCAGCAGCTTCGCCACCGCGGCCGCTTGGCGGGCCCGCCGCTCCGCCCGGTAGCCAAAGCCCGTGGCCACGAGCGAGAGCTCGAGCCGGCGCGCCGCCGACACGTGCAGTGGCGCGCCGTCCAGCGTCGCGCCCTGGCCGCGGACCGCGCTCCAGCGCCGTCCGCTGACCGGCTCGACCACGGCACCGGCCACCGACACGCCGTCGACCTGGGCGGCGACGGAGACCGCGAACCACGGGAAGCCGTAGAGGTAGTTCACCGTGCCGTCGATCGGGTCCACCACCCAGCAGACGGCACCGGGCCCGGGCTCGCCGGACGCGCCGGCCTCCTCGCCCAGGACGACCTCGCCGGGGCGCAGCCGCGCCAGCTCGTCGCGCACCAGCCGCTCGGCCGCCTTGTCCCCCGCGGTCACCACGTCGGTCTCGCTGGACTTCGTGTCGACCTCGGCGACGGCTTCGGCCCGGACCCGCGCGACGAGCTCCGCAGCGGACGACGCGACCCGCATGGCGGTCGCCGCGAGGTGGGAAAGTGCTGGATCTTCGGCTGCCACAGCCATATCCGACCACATGCGGCTATGGTCGCCGCAACACGAGCTGAATCGAACACGTACAGCAGAGGGAAAGGGAAGCCGCCATGACCGCGAGCCGTGGTTTCGGAGTCGACGTCGGCGGGTCCGGCATCAAGGGCTGCATCGTCGATCTCGACCAGGGCCAGCTCGTCGGTGAGCGCATCCGGATCCCCACCCCGCAGCCGTCCACCCCGGATGCCGTCGCGGCCGTGGTCGCGCAGATCGTCCAGGACTTCGAGTGGGACGGCCCGGTCGGCGTCACGCTGCCCGCGGTGGTCAAGAAGGGCACCGCCTACACCGCGGCCAACATCGACAAGTCCTGGCTCTACACCGACGCCGCCGCGTTGTTCGGCGACAAGCTCGGGCGGGGCGCCGAGCAGATCGTGGTGCTCAACGACGCCGACGCGGCCGGCCTCGCCGAGGTGGCCTACGGCAACGAGCAGGACCAGAAGGGCGTCGTGGTCCTGCTGACCTTCGGCACCGGCATCGGCAGCGCGTTGTTCGTCGACGGCAAGCTCATGCCCAACACCGAGTTCGGCCACATCGAGGTGGACGGCCACGACGCCGAGACCCGCGCGGCCGCGTCGGTGAAGGACGACAAGGACCTGTCCTGGGACGACTGGGCCAAGCGGGTGTCGCGCTACGTCAACGCGCTGGAGAACGTGCTCTGGCCGGACCTGATCATCGCGGGCGGGGGCGTGAGCAAGAAGGCCGACAAGTGGCTGCCCCTGCTCGACGTGCGCACCCGGGTGGTCGCCGCCGAGCTGCGCAACGACGCCGGCATCGTGGGTGCCGCGCTGGCCGCGCAACGCGGGATCGAGCACTGATCGCGGATTTCTCCCGGGATCATGATCGCGGCGTTCACCTGCTGCGATGCCGGAGGAGCCGGCTGGTCACGACTTGACCGACCCCGGCGGGTGACCCGCCGCCCCGGATTCGTCGTTACAATGGAACGGTGCCCGCGGCCCCGACCGGCCGAAGGGACCTCCCGAACTCCGGCGGCTCAGGACTCCCTGCGTTCTGTGACGCCTGTTGAACAGCTGTGAAAGGGCGTACGTGGCAGCCGCACGAACCGCAACCCGACGCTCCCCCGCCTCGGCGAGCGCCGTTGCCGAGACCGCTCCGGCCGACGAGCAGGACGACGCCAAGACCGCCGCCAAGAAGCCGGCCCGCGCGCGCAAGACGGCCGCGAAGGCTCCCGCCAAGGCCGCGCCGAAGGGTGCGAAGGCGAAGACCGCGACCAAGAACGCCGACCCGGACGCCGAGCCCACGGGCGACGGTGAGCCGGACTCGCCGGATCTCGCGGACCTGGAAGAGGTCGAGGTCGACGTCGTCGACGAGTCGGTGACCGAGGAGGAGACTCCCGAGGACACCAAGGACGAGGGCAAGGGCGACTTCGTCTGGGACGAAGAGGAGTCCGAGGCGCTGCGGCAGGCCCGCAAGGACGCCGAGCTGACCGCCTCGGCCGACTCGGTGCGCGCCTACCTTAAGCAGATCGGCAAGGTCGCGCTGCTCAACGCCGAGGAGGAGGTGGAGCTGGCCAAGCGGATCGAGGCCGGCCTCTACGCCGCCGAGCGCGTGCGCAAGGCCGAGGAGGAGAGCGAGAAGCTCCAGCCGCAGATGCGCCGCGACCTGCGCTGGATCGTCCGCGACGGCGAGCGCGCCAAGAACCACCTGCTCGAGGCCAACCTGCGCCTGGTCGTGTCGCTGGCCAAGCGCTACACCGGCCGCGGCATGGCGTTCCTGGACCTGATCCAGGAGGGCAACCTGGGTCTGATCCGCGCGGTCGAGAAGTTCGACTACACCAAGGGCTACAAGTTCTCGACGTACGCGACGTGGTGGATCCGCCAGGCCATCACCCGCGCGATGGCCGACCAGGCCCGCACCATCCGCATCCCGGTGCACATGGTCGAGGTCATCAACAAGCTCGGTCGCATCCAGCGCGAGCTGCTCCAGGACCTCGGCCGCGAGCCGACGCCGGAGGAGCTGGCGAAGGAAATGGACATCACCCCGGAGAAGGTGCTGGAGATCCAGCAGTACGCCCGGGAGCCCATCTCGCTGGACCAGACCATCGGCGACGAGGGCGACAGCCAGCTCGGTGACTTCATCGAGGACAGCGAGGCCGTGGTGGCCGTGGACGCCGTGTCGTTCACGCTGCTGCAGGACCAGCTGCAGTCGGTGCTGGCCACGCTGTCCGAGCGCGAAGCCGGTGTCGTGCGGCTGCGCTTCGGCCTCACGGACGGCCAGCCGCGGACGCTGGACGAGATCGGCCAGGTCTACGGCGTGACGCGCGAGCGCATCCGCCAGATCGAGTCGAAGACCATGTCGAAGCTGCGCCACCCGTCGCGGTCCCAGGTGCTGCGGGATTACCTGGAATAGCAAGGGTTTCCGCGAAGGCCCCGGTCCCTTGTGGACCGGGGCCTTCGTCTTGCCCGGGTCCACGTCGACCAGCCACTGTGGACGAAGTCACCGACGGTGACCGTACGGCGGTCACGGCGAGCGCTCGCGTCTCACCTAGTGGACCGCTGGGGCCCGATTACGCTCACCGCGAACACCCCCTCGGCCTGTGTCGCGGGGCACACATGCGACACGCCCGATCGCGTGTACCGCAAGGAAACAACGACCCCGAGGTCAGCGACGCCATCTATACGCGCTCGGGCCGCCGGCCACGGCATATACCACGAGATCCTGGATTCCGGGACGAGGCTTAGGACAGATGGGTTAATCACAATCGGAAGGTCAATGACGCACGGCCGGGAACAGAGACGAACGCGCGAACGTCTGCAAGAGTGGAAGGTGTGAACGCGGGGAAGCCAGGGATGGCGACCAAGCGAGCACAACCGGATGCGAGGGCATCGGGCAACCGGTGCCGGGACGGAGGGAGAACTCCGATGACAACCGCACTCACCCGCCCCGAGTTGACCGCTGCCGATCGTTGCGACCGTTGCGGCGCGGCAGCCAAGGTACGCGCGATCCTCCCGTCCGGCGGAGAGCTGCTCTTCTGCGGCCACCACGCCCGTGAGCACGAGGCACGGCTGCAGGAATTGGAAGCAGAGCTGCAGGAGGGCTAGCAGAGGTACCCAGACGACAGTGAGCGGCGGCGCCCGGCAAGGGGCCGCCGCTCACGTCGTTTAGGGGTTCTAGGGGGTTCCCGGCGGCGGCGTGGAGTTCCTACCTTCATTGAGGACGGACTTTCTCGATGAAGGAGGCCACGAGCCATGACCACCACCGACATCGTGAACGCGACGGTGACCGTTCTGCTCGCGGGCGGACCGCCCACGCTGCCCGACGCCCAGCGGATCGTGACAGTCAGCGGCGGCACCGACCGGGTGAAGCTCCGCTTCGGCGGCGGCTACGAGCACTTCGTGGACTCCGGCGAGTCGGCCGACGACCTGCGCGTGTTCCAGTGGTGCGACCGGACCGCGATCGCCGAGTGAGCGCTGCGGCGTCGAGCAGCTGACCGAGATCGGCCGGTCGAGCGCGCTACCACGACCGCAGGGTCGCGATGCGTTCCTCGAGTTGTTCGACCGTCGCCATGGCGGTCGGCGGGCCGCCGCAGTGCGACCGCAGCTCGTTGTGGATCTTGCCGTGGGGCTTGCCCGTGCGGTGGTGGGTCATCGCGACCAGGGCGTTGAGCTCCTTGCGCAGGTCGGCCAGACGCTCGGCGACGGTCTGGTTGCGGGCCCGCTCGGGCTGGACGGGTCGTTCGACCGGCGCGGCCGAACGCTCCTTCAGCTGTTGTTCCTGCCGCTGGCGCAGCAGCGCGCGCACCTGGTCCGGTTCCAGCAACCCCGGCAGGCCGAGGAACTCCTGTTCTTCCGCGGAGCCGGCGAACGTCGCCGTGCCGAACGAGGAACCGTCGAAGATCACCTGATCCAGTTCGGCGGAAGCGCCGAGCGAGGTGAACGCCTTCTCCTCCTCGCCGGGTTCGTCCTTGGTGCGGTTGGCGTCGGCGAGCAGCTCGTCGTCCCAGCCGTCCTTCTCCCGGTGCGGCTTGCCGAGCACGTGGTCGCGCTGCGCCTCCATCTCGGCGGCGAGCTGCAGCAGGTTCGGCACGCTCGGCAGGAACACGCTCGCGGTCTCGCCGGGGCGCCGCGCACGCACGAACCGGCCGATCGCCTGCGCGAAGTACAGCGGCGTCGACGCGCTCGTCGCGTAGACGCCCACCGCGAGCCTGGGCACGTCGACGCCTTCGGAGACCATCCGGACCGCGACCAGCCAGCGATCGTCGGACTCGGCGAACTCACCGATGCGCCCGGACGCCTTGGGGTCGTCGGAGAGCACGACGACGGGGTCGTGGCCGGTGGCCACGTAGATGAGCTTCGCGTACGCCCGTGCGGACTCCTGGTCGCTGGCGATCACCAGGCCACCGGCGTCGGGCATGCCACCGTTGCGCAACTGGGTGAGCCGGGTGTCGGCCGCGGCCAGCACCGCGGGCATCCACTCCCCCGTCGGGTCCAGCGCCGTGCGCCAGGCCCGCGCGTTCTGCTCGGCGGTCAACGGCTCGCCGAGACGGGCGGTGAACTCCTCGCCGGCGCTGGTCCGCCAGCTCGCCTCGCCGGAGTAGGCGAGGAAGAGAACGGGCCGGACCACGCCGTCGGCCAACGCGTCGGAGTAGCCGTAGGTGTGGTCGGCCTTGCTGCACTGGAAGCCGTTGCCGTCGGGTTCGTAGGTGACGAACGGGATCGGCGAGTCGTCGCTGCGAAAGGGGGTCCCGGTCAGCGCCAGGCGCCGCACGGCGGGCGTGAACGCCTCACGCACCGCGTCACCCCAGGACTTGGCGTCGCCACCGTGGTGGATCTCGTCGAGGATCACCAGCGTCTTGCGGTTCTCCGTGCGCACCCGGTGCAGGGTCGGGTGGGCGGCGACCTGGGCGTAGGTGACCGCGACGCCCCGGTAGTCCCGCGAGGTGGCGCCGGTGGTGTTGCGGAAGTTCGCGTCGATCGGGATGCCCGCGGCCGCCGCGGAGGCCGCCCACTGGTGCTTGAGGTGCTCGGTCGGCGTCACGATCGTGACGGCCTCGACGGTGCGGTCGGCGAGCAGCTCGGCGGCGATCCGCAGCCCGAAGACCGTCTTGCCCGCGCCCGGGGTCGCGGTGGCGAGGAAGTCCTTCGGCTTGGCGGCCAGGTACTTGGTCAGCGCCCGGCGCTGCCAGGCGCGCAGCGGACGGGCCGGCGGCGCCTGCGGCTCTGCGTCGGCTTCCAGCGCGGAATCGGCACGGGTCACGGACGCCCAACTCCCCTTTCGAGCACAGATCCCCTCAAGACATGATCGAGCCCTCAGCCGAGGACCGGAGGCTCCCACGCCCGCCGGTCAGCCAAGCCCGGTCCCCGCATCGCGGTCGCGCGTGAGCCGGTGGACCGGTCTCGGGGGAACAGGCCTCGTCGTTGAGGGCGTCGATCAGTTTACCCGTGGCCTCCCGCGGCGCCGGGCAACCCGCGACACGCGGCATGCCGATCTTGGGTGTACTCAGCCAAATCGCGGCGAATAGACCATGCTTGTCATGCGTACGAGCGCGTCGTCGACCACCAGGCCCCGAGGGGAGGGCATGAGTCCGCATCCCCGAAACCCGGCCCCCGAAGTGCCCGCGGTGCCGCACGACGGCCGGAAGGGTCCGTCGCGGTTGCTCGCGCGCACGTGGGAGAAGGCGTGGGAGGGCAACCTCTTCTCCGAGGCCGCCGAGGCCGCCTTCTGGCAGACCCTCTCGCTGCCGCCGCTGCTGCTGGGCCTGCTCGGCAGCCTCGGCTACATCGCGGAGTGGTTCGGCCCCGACACCATCCAGATGGTGCACGACAAGATCCTCGACTTCACCCGCACGACGTTCAGCCCGAGCGTGGTCAACGGGATCATCGACCCGACGGTCAGCGACATCCTGACCAAGGGGCGCGGCGAGATCCTCACCGTGGGCTTCGTCATCTCGCTGTGGGCGGGCTCGTCGGCGATGTCGTCCTTCGTCGACGCGATCACCGTGGCGCACGACCAGTACGGGGTGCGCAACGAGGTGTGGCAGCGGTTCTTCGCGCTGCTGCTCTACATCGCGAGCCTGTTCCTGCTGGTGATCGGCCTGCCGGTGCTGGCCATCGGGCCGGACCTGCTGCCGAAGTTCTTCCCGGTCTCGTGGCAGCCGAAGGTGACCGACCTGGTCGACGTCCTCTACTACCCGGCGATCGCGGTGCTGATCGTGCTGGCCCTGGCCACGCTCTACAAGCTGGCGCTGCCCCGCAAGCTGCCCTGGCACCGGGGCCTGCCCGGCGCGGTGCTCGCCATGCTGGTGTTCCTGCTCTCCAGCATCGGGCTGCGGCTCTACATCTCGCTGATCACCAAGACCGGCTACACCTACGGCGCGCTGGCCACCCCGATCGCGTTCCTGCTGTTCCTGTTCTTCATCGGCCTGGCCATCGTCATCGGCGCGTACTTCAACTCGGCGATCCAGGAGATGTGGCCGGCCAAGATGACCAAGCGGCAGCGCCGGCGCTGGCGGCGGCTGGAGATCGCGCGCCAGGCCGAGCAGATCAGGGCGCAGACGCCCGCGGCCTCGGGCGGCGATCAACCCGCGCCTGAGGAGCCCGCGTCACCCAAGCCGGCGGCCGAACCTCAGTCGTCGCCGCCGGGCGGCATGCCTTCGTAGATCTTCTTGCAGTCGGGGCACACCGGCGAGCCGGGCTTGGGCGACTTGGTCACCGGGAAGACCTCACCGCACAGCGCCACCACGTGCGTGCCCATGACCGCGCTCTCGGCGATCTTGTTCTTCTTCACGTAGTGGAACATGTCCGGCGCGTTGTCGCCGGTGGTCTCGGTGCCCTCCGGGCGGGTGTCGACCTCGGGAAGTGTCTGCGTACTCACGTCGTCCATGATGCCTGATCGCCGCCAAATGACACCGAACGACTCCAAACGACGCCAAACGACTCCGCGCGGCCCCGTGGCCTGGCAGGATCCCGCGCATGTTCCAGAAGGTGTTGGCCAGTTTCGGTTCCGGCGGCGCGAAGGTGGACGCGCAGCTGATGGACCGCAGTGTGCGCCCGGGCGGCACGTTGCGCGGCCAGGTGCAGCTCATCGGCGGGCAGGTCGACCAGGAGGTCGAGTCGCTGGAGGTCACGCTGGTGGCCCGCGTCGAGGTGCCCGGGACGGAGGGTCGTCCCGCGCACCACGAGGACACGGCGTTCCAGAAGGTGCGGCTCTCCGGCCGCGAGGTCATCAAGGCCGGCGCCCAGGTGACCGTGCCCTTCGAGGTGCAGCTGCCGTGGGAGACCCCGGTGACCTCGGTGCTCGGCCGCTACCTCACCGGCATGGCCGTGGGCCTGCAGACGAACCTGAGCCTGGCGGGCACGATGGTGGACCCGCAGGACGTCGACGCCGTGGCCATCGAGCCGCTCCCGGCGCAGCACCGGATCCTGGATGCGTTGTCCCGGCTGGGTTTCCAGTTCCGGGACGCGTCGCTGGTCAGCGAGCGCATCGACGGGGTCGACCAGCAGCTGCCGTTCTTCCAGGAGATCGCGTTCACGCCCTCGCCCGCCGCGGCCAAGGTGTTCAACGAGCTGACGGTGAGCTTCCTGGCCCGCCCGCGCGACGTGCAGGTGGTGCTGGACGTCAACAAGAAGGTCCGGGTGCTCAAGGGCGGCGGCCTCGGCGCGCGCGGCCAGGCCATGCTCGGCACCTTCGACGTCGACCAGGCCGCGACCAACACGAACTGGGAGCAGCGCATCGACGGCTGGCTCAAGGAGCTGGCCAAGCCGCGCGGCATCTTCGACTGACCGCCCGGAATTGTCAGGGTGGCGCGCGAGAATCCGCGGCATGACCGAACCGCGCGCCACCCGCCCGCACATGCCCGGCTACGGCGTCTCGCCGTCGGCCGACGGGATGCTGCCGTGGTCGTGGGCGCGGTTACGGCTGCGTGCGTCCCACGACTACTGGATCGCCACGGTGTGGCCGGACGGCAGGCCGCACCTCATGCCGGTGTGGGGCTGCTGGGACGACGAGGCGGGCCTGTGGTTCTCCTCGGCGCACGGCTCGCGCAAGGTGCGCAACCTCGCCGCCCGCCCCACGGTCACCGTCGCGACGGACGACCCGCGCAACCCCGTCGTGGTCGACGGCGTCGCCGAACTGGTCACCGACCACGACGCGGTCGAGCGGTTCGCCGACGCGCTCAACGACAAGTACCGCACGGGCTACCCCATGACGTTCTTCGAGACGAACGCCCTGGTGCTGGTCCGGCCGCACTCGGCGTTCGGCGTGGCCGACGACCGGTTCACCGAGTCCCCCACCCGCTGGTGGTTCGACCGCGACGGGGATCATGCCAGGCATGAGTAAGACCGAACGCCTGGTGATCGCCGACGAGGTCGCCGACGCGCTGGCGACAGGCACCGCCGTGGTCGCACTGGAGAGCACGATCCTGGCGCACGGCCTGCCGTGGGACCGCAACCTCGCGGTCGGCCGCGAGCTGGAGCGCATCGTCCGCGACGCGGGCGCCGTGCCCGCGACCATCGCCGTCCTCGACGGCGCCGCCCGCATCGGCCTCGACGACGATGCGCTGCAGCGGGTGTGCGCGCCGGACGCGGACCTGCGCAAGCTGTCGCGGCGCGACATCGGCGCCGCGCTCGCCCTGGGCACCGACGGCGCCACCACGGTGGCCGCGACGGCGGCGCTCGCGGCCGAGGCGGGCATCGCCGTGTTCGCCACCGGCGGCCTCGGCGGCGTGCACCTTGCCGCACCCGAGGGCGCGGTCAGCTGGGACGTCTCGGCGGACCTGGGCGTGCTGGCCCAGACCCCGGTGCTGGTCGTGTGCTCGGGTGTGAAGTCGGTCCTCGACATCGGCGCGACGCTGGAAGTGCTGGAAACGGCCTCGGTGCCGGTGCTCGGCTACGGCACCGACGTGTTCCCCGCGTTCTACCTGCGCGACTCGGCATACGAGGTCCCGTGGCGGGTGAACACGCCGTCGGACGCGGCGGCCGTCGCCCGGTCGCACTGGACGTGCACGCCCGGCAAGTCCGGTCTGGTGCTGGCCAACCCCATCGCCCCCGAGCACGAGATGGACCGCGCCCTGCATGCCATGCTGCTGGCCGGCGGCATGGACCTGGTCCGCAGCCGCAACGTGCGCGGCAAGGACGTGACCCCGGTCCTGCTGGAGCACTTCCACACGGCGAGCGAGGGGGCGAGCCTGGACGCGAACGAGGCGCTCGTGCGCGGCAACGCGGAACTGGCCGCGCAGGTGGCCGTCGAACTCACCAAACTATGACCGATCACGTGGTCGTCCTCGGTGACGCGGCCGTGGACGTGGTCGTGCACCCCGCTGCCGCCGTGGCTCCGGGCGGTGACGTGCCCGCGACCATCCGCAGGACCATCGGCGGTGCGGGCGCCAACACGGCGGCGTGGCTCGCCTTCCTGGGCGCTCCCACGGCGTTGATGGCGCGGGTCGGCGACGATCCCGAGGGCCGGCGGATCGCCGCTGACCTCACCGCCCGCGGCGTCGACTGCCGCTTCGCGGTGGACCCGGAAGCCCCCACCTGCGCGGTCGTGGTCATGGTCGATGCGACGGGCCAGCGCACCATGTACTCCGACCGCGGCGCCGCGGCCCGCCTCGCCGTGCCCGACCTGGACGCGGACGTGATGGCGACCGCCAAGCACCTGCACGTGTCGGGATACCTGCTCCTCGACCCGTTGTCGCGCCTGGCCGCGGTGGCGGCGCTGACCGCGGCGGCGGCCGCGGGGGTGACGACCTCGGTCGACCCGCAGACCGCGGTGGCCATGGGTCCGGAACTGCTGGACCTGGTCGGCGGCGTGGACCTGTTGCTCCCCAACGCCGACGAGCTGGCCGCGCTGACCGGTTCACCGGACCCGGAGTCGGCACGGGACCTGCTGGACGTGGTCGGTTCGGTGGTGGTGACCGCGGGCCACGCGGGCGCGACCTGGGTGGACCGCATCGGCATGCACACCGCCCCGGCGGTGGAGGTGACGAGCGTGGACACCACGGGCGCGGGCGACGCCTTCAACGCGGGCCTGATCGCCGCCCTGATCAACGACGCCCCGGACCCCCTGACCCACGCGATTGCCACCGCAGCGACAGCAGTGACCCAACCCGGCGCCGCCCCACCCAAACTGCCCTGACGCACGACGACGAACTGGTTGAGCGGGCAACCCAAAGGTCAACCCTCGATGACCTGATGCCCCGTCGGCTCGATCTGCTGGGGCTCGTGCACCCCAGGCTTGAACTTGCTGACCTTCTCCGCCTTGCGCGGCGGCCGGTCGTTGGCCATCAGCACCGCGATCCACGGCAACGGGACCGACAGCACGACGAAGATCACCGCCACCCACCACGGATCGTGGAACAAGGCGGCGGCGATGAAGAACGGGATCCGCATCGCCATGGTCAGCAGGTACCGGCGCTTGCGCTCTTCCCGCTGATCGTGCAGCGATCGCGCCGCCTCGGTGATCAGCACCGGGGTGTCGTCCTGCTCGTGGCCTTCCACGACACCACCTCCGTTCCCCACTATCCCACTTCCGTGCCCCCACAGGTGACGGAGGTGGACAGCAAAACGTGACACGATCTGCGCCGTGCTCAGCGATCTTTCCGCTCTTTCCGGCCCGCTGTCGGCCGCCCTGCGCGAAGCCTTCCAGGCCACCGGCTACCACGCCGACGGCGTCCTCGACCTGCTCGGCGCCCAGGCCCACACCGCGTTGGGCCGCGGCGAACCGGAACCCGCCCGCCGGGCCAGCCGCGACGCCGGCGAGCTGGGCACGCTCGTGCGCCTCCTGCTGCTCGGCGACCCCGAGCCGGCCGGCGCGGTCGAGGCCGCGCTGCCCGGCGTGCGCACCGGCGACCTGATCGCCGCGGGCCTGCTCGCCCCGGACGGCGACCGCCTGCGGGCCGCGCTCGACGTGCGCCCCTACGGCGACGACGAGGGTTCCTGGTGGGTGTTCGCCGACCTCGACGCCGACCAGCGCCCTGACCGCCGGGTGCCCGCCGACCACGTGCTCGGCATCGGCCACGCCTCCCTGAGCCTGGCCCGGGCGACCATGCGCCGCCCGGTCGGTTCCCTGCTCGACCTCGGCGCCGGGTGCGGCGTGCAGACCCTGCACGCGAGCAGGCACGCGCGCAGCCTCACCGCGACCGACCTCTCCGAGCGCGCGCTGAGCCTCGCCCGCGCCACGTTCGCGATCAACGAGCTGGACGTGCGCACCGAGCGCGGCTCGTGGTTCGAGCCGGTCGCGGGCCGGCGGTTCGACCAGGTCGTCTGCAACCCGCCGTTCGTGGTCGGCCCGCCGCGCGTCGACTTCACCTACCGCGACTCGGGCCTCGCGGGCGACGGCGCCAGCGAGCTCGTCGTGCGTGGCCTGCCGGACGTGCTCGCCGAGGGCGGCGTCGGTCAGTTGCTCGCGTCGTGGCTGCACCTGCCCGGCGAGGACTGGGCCCACCGGGTCGCGGCGTGGCTGCCGGACACCGGCGTCGACGCGTGGTTCGTGCAACGCGACGTGGCCGACCCGGCCTTGTACGTCGGGACGTGGTTGCGGGACGCCGGCATCGACCCGCGCTCACCGCAGGGCTCGGCGCAGGCCTCGGCGTGGCTCGACTGGTTCGCCGAGAACGACGTGGCGGGCATCGGCTTCGGGTTCGTCACCCTGCGCCGCACACCTGACGGCACGCCCACCCACGTGGACTGCGAGGACCTGCGCCAAGCCTTCGACGACCCGCTGGGCCCGGAGGCGGCGGGCTGGCTGGATCGCGTGGACTGGTTGCGCCGCAACGACACCCGCGAGGCGTTGCTCGACACCGCGTTCACGGTGCCGCGCACGGTGGTGCTCGAGCGGGTGGCCGAACCGGGCAGCGAGGGCTGGGCCGAACTGGTGCGCCGGCTGCACCGGATGGACGGGCCGGGCTGGCAGCACGAGGTCGACGAGCTGACCTCCGCACTGCTCGCGGGCTGCCAGGGCGCCTTGCCGCTGCGGGAACTGCTCGCGTTGCTGGCCGGCGCCCACGGCCTGGACAGCGCGTCCCTGGTGGACGCCGCCGTGCCCGTGGTCGTCGACCTGCTGCGGCACGGCATGCTGCTGCCGCCTGAACTGGCGGGCTGAGCCGTGCGAGCGGTTGTGGCACGGGTCACCTCGGCGCGGGTGACCGTGGCCGACGAGGTGGTCGGCGCGATCGACGAGCCGGGCCTGCTGGTGCTGCTGGGCATCAAAGTCGGCGACGAACCGGCACTGGCCCCGGTGATGGCCCGCAAACTGCACGAATTGCGCATTCTTCGCGACGAGGAGTCCTGCGCGACGACCGGCGCGCCGCTGCTCGTGGTGAGCCAGTTCACCCTCTACGGCCAGACCCGCAAGGGCAGGCGCCCGTCGTGGATCGAGGCGGCCCGGCCGCAGGACGCCGAACCGTTGGTGGAAGCGGTCGTCGCCGAGTTGCGGGCACGCGGCGCGACGGTGGCAACCGGACGCTTCGGCGCACCCATGGCGGTACACAGCGTGAACGACGGACCCTTCACCGTGCTCGTCGAGCTGTAGGACCCTGACTGTCCATCAGGGACAGTCAGGGTTCGGTAGGGGTCGGAAGTCAGCCTGTGGGCCGATGCGCGCGCACTGCCGGGCACGAGACCGTTTGCGGGGACGGGATCGGGGTAACCGTTTCTCAGCAAAAGCTCAGGTAAGGGCGAACAACCGATGTTCCCCGCGTCACGTCCACCAAGTGTGGAAGTCGGGAACGAATCGAGACGACGAAGCGTTTTCCCGATTGAACGGCCGCCGAGCAGCCCACCAGGGCAGCACAGGGCTCAGCGACCACCGCGCCACCGCAGTGCTGGGGTGACCCGCCGCACACCAGCCCGCAACAGGGGGAGGGAGCATCCAATGACGATCCCGCAGCAGCGTGACCGAGAGTTCGTCGCAGAGTCCGCCGACCTTGACGCCCAAGGTCCCGCCGCGGACTTGGTTCGAGTGTACTTGAATGGCATCGGCAAGACCGCGCTGCTCACCGCGGCGCAGGAAGTCGAGCTGGCCAAGCGGATCGAGGCAGGCGTGTTCGCCCAGCACATGCTGGACACCGCCGCGAAGCTCTCCCCCACCCGTCGCGAGGAGTTGCTGACCCTGGTCGCCGACGGGCACGTGGCGAAGAACCACCTGCTCGAGGCCAACCTGCGCCTGGTCGTGTCGCTGGCCAAGCGCTACACCGGGCGCGGCATGCCGCTGCTCGACCTGATCCAGGAAGGCAACCTGGGCCTGATCCGCGCGGTCGAGAAGTTCGACTACACCAAGGGCTTCAAGTTCTCCACCTACGCGACCTGGTGGATCCGCCAGGCCATCACCAGGGGCATGGCCGACCAGGGCCGCACCATCCGGCTCCCAGTCCACCTCGTGGAGCAGGTGAACAAGCTCGCGCGCATCAAGCGCGACCTGCACCAGCAGCTCGGCCGCGAGGCGACCCACGAGGAACTGGCCAACGAGGCCGGGCTGACCCCCGAGAAGGTCGCCGACCTGCTCGACCACGCCCGCGACCCGGTAAGCCTGGACATGCCGGTCGGTTCCGAGGAGGACGCCCCGCTGGGCGATTTCATCGAGGACGGCGAGGCCACCGACGCCGAGAGCACGGTGATCTCCGGCCTGCTGCAGGACGACCTGCGCCGCGTGCTCGCCACCCTCGACGACCGCGAGCAGTCGGTGATCCGCCTGCGCTACGGCCTGGACGACGGGCAGCCGCGCACGCTGGACCAGATCGGCAAGCAGTTCGGCCTGTCCCGCGAGCGGGTGCGCCAGATCGAGCGCGAGGTCATGTCGAAGCTGCGCCAGGGCGAGCGTGCGGAGAAGCTGCGCGCTTACGCCAGCTAACAAATCCCAGAGTCTGGTCGTCAGCTACCAACACTCACCCGTTCGGCCGCGTTGACTTGTGACGCGCCTCACGACAACGTGGGTAGACACAACGACTTCGCGGCCCGGCCACCCCGGTAGCCGCACCCCACGGGAGGTCGGGACGGCCGGGGGCCGCCCCGGCCTTCCGGCCTTCGGCTCCCCTACTCATCGCTGACGCGATTTCGCTCGGGGGCCGGAAGGGCGTCTTTTGGGGGCCAAGCCCCCAAACCCCCGGCCGGCGGGCTCCGCCCCCGGACCCCCGGCCCCGGCACCCGAATCCGCCACCCGCCCAGTCGGCCGACGGCTGAGCCGCCCCCAGCCCCCGCGCGTGTCCCCTCTTCCGACCGGGTGTGTCCCCTCTTCCCGCCAGGTGTGTCCCCCGCTCCGGCAGGGCGTGTCCCACACTCACGCCCGGCGTGTCCCCCGTTCCGACCTGGCGTGTTCCCTCGTTCCGGCACCGCGGGCCTGCCTGTCGACCAAGTCCCACGGGCTGCCGACCCCTCGAACCCAGCCCCGAGGCCAGGCCAAAGCTATCCAGCTGGGTTCGGTTTTACACGGGGCACGGCGGCCATACGCTGTCCGGCAAGCAAGGGCAGCACCGCCTGCCCCTTGTTCCGCGCTTGCTGGCCGCCGTGGGGGTCCCCGTGTCAAACCGAACCCACCCACACGCTCGCCGCACCTGACACGCTCGCACCCACGAAGCACGCCAGGCCGTCACAGGCAGCCCCACACACGCGCCTCCCATGCGCCGCCCGCACCAGCGCCCCCCACGTGCTCGCCCACCTGACACGCTCGCACCACACCCGCCAACCACCCAAAACCCGGCGAGTAACGTCCCCAACCGTCGAACTGACTGCGCCAAAGGGAGTCCGCGGGCTGTGAGCACCACCTTCCAGTACACCGACGTCCTGCCCATCGGGCCCGACACCAAGACCGAGTACCGGCTGGTGAGCGAGGAAGGCGTCAAGACCGTCGAGGCCGCCGGGCGGACGTTCCTGGAGATCGAGCCCGCGATGCTGACGCGCCTGGCCAAGGAAGCGATCAAGGACATCCAGCACCTGCTGCGCCCGTCGCACCTGGCCCAGCTACGGGCCATTGTGGACGATCCCGAGGCCAGCGCCAACGACCGTTTCGTGGCAACGGATCTGCTGCGCAACGCGTGCATCTCCGCCGGTGGCGTGCTGCCCATGTGCCAGGACACCGGGACCGCCATCGTCATCGGGAAGCGGACCGAGTCCGTGCTGACCGGTGGCACCGACGAGGAAGCGTTGTCGCGCGGGATCTTCGAGGCCTACCAGGAGCTGAACCTGCGGTACTCGCAGATGGCGCCGGTCACGTTCTGGGACGAGAAGAACACCGGCACGAACCTGCCCGCGCAGGTCGAGCTCTACAGCAAGCCTGGCACCGACCCGGTCTACGAGTTCCTGTTCATGGCCAAGGGCGGCGGCTCGGCCAACAAGACTTTCCTTTACCAGGAAACGAAAGCCGTGCTCAACCCGAACCGGCTGGCGAAGTTCCTCGACGAGAAGCTGCGCAGCCTCGGCACGTCGGCGTGCCCGCCGTACCACCTCGCGATCGTGGTGGGCGGCATGTCCGCCGAGTTCAACCTGAAGGTCGCGAAGCTCGCGAGCGCGCGGTACCTGGACAACCTGCCCACCGAGGGCTCCGCGCTGGGCCACGCGTTCCGCGACGTCGACCTCGAGCAGCAGGTGCTGGAGATGACGCGGCAGTTCGGCATCGGCGCGCAGTTCGGCGGCAAGTACTTCTGCCACGACGTGCGCGTCATCCGGCTGCCCCGCCACGGCGCGTCGTGCCCGGTCGGTGTCGCCGTGTCGTGCTCGGCCGACCGGCAGGCCAAGGCCAAGATCACGCCCGCAGGCGTCTTCCTGGAGCAGTTGGAGCGCGACCCGGCGCAGTACCTGCCCGAGGTCGAGGACGAGCACCTCTCCGACGAGGTCGTCCGGATCGACCTGACCCGCCCGATGGACGAGATCCGCGCGACGCTGAGCGAGCTGCCGGTCAAGACCCGGCTGTCGCTGACCGGCCCGCTGGTGGTGGCGCGCGACATCGCGCACGCGAAGATCAAGGAGCGCCTGGACGCGGGCGAGCCGATGCCGCAGTACCTGAAGGACCACCCCGTCTACTACGCCGGGCCGGCGAAGACGCCCGAGGGCTACGCCTCGGGGTCGTTCGGGCCGACCACGGCCGGGCGGATGGACTCCTACGTCGAGCAGTTCCAGGCAGCGGGCGGCTCGCTGGTCATGCTGGCCAAGGGCAACCGGTCCAAGCAGGTCACCGAGGCGTGCCAGGCGCACGGCGGGTTCTACCTGGGCTCGATCGGTGGACCCGCGGCCCGGCTGGCGCAGGACTGCATCCGCAAGGTCGACGTGCTCGAGTACCCGGAGCTGGGCATGGAAGCCGTGTGGAAGATCGAGGTCGAGGACTTCCCCGCGTTCATCGTGGTCGACGACAAGGGCAACGACTTCTTCGCCGGCACCTCCCAGCCGACCCTGCAGATCAGCTTCCGCCGCTGAGGGCAGCGGGGTGCGGGAACTCGCCGAACAGGCGGTGACCTGCTGGCGCGGCGAGCCCGGTGACGGGTCGATCGAGGTCCGCGCCAGCGGCGGCAACGGTGTGGTCCTGCGGGCCGAGCGGGACGGCGAGCCGCTGGCGATCAAGCTCTCCCCCATCGACGAGCGCGAACGCGGTCAGCGCGAACACGACGCGTTGGCCGCGCTCGCCGGGTCGGGTCTCGCGCCCGAACCGATCGCGTTGGTGGTGGCGCCGAGCGGCGCGCCGGTGACCGCGCTCATCACGTCGTGGGTCGACGGCAAGGCGCCAGGGCCGACTTGGGCCGACGCGTACAAGACCGCCGAAATGCTGGCCGTGGTCCATGAGCACACGCCGAAGGGGCTGCGTCCGCCGTACCCCGCCTCGGACGCGGTTGCCTTGCTGCGGCGCGGAAAGCGGCGGCTCAGTGAGCTGCCCGCAGAGGTCGCCGCGCCACTGCACGAGGCAGCCGACCGGTTGCTCGCCAAGCCCACGCACCCGACGCGGCCGACGCTGGTGCACTGCGACGCGAGCCCGCCGAACCTGCTGGTGACCCCCGCGAGCCGCGTGCTCGTCGACTGGGAGTACTCAGGTCTCGGGGATCCAGCGCTCGACCACGCCTACCTGTGCGCGCATCCGACCTCGCTCGACGTCTTCGCCGAGCACCCGGAACGGTGCGACGAGCTCGCCGAACTCCTTGGGGGCACGCGCTTCGCGCTCACCGCGTCCGTCCTCTACTGGACGATCATCCACGAGATCCTGATCCGCACCCCGCAACCAAGGCTGGCAGGGGCGCGGCAGCGGGATCCGGCCGCCCTGCACGGCCAGGTGACCCGCTACCGCGCCTGGTTCCAGCGGCTCGCTTGACCTCAGAAGCTCGAGGACAGGTGAACCACGCGCTTGTCCAGCGGCGCGTCGAGGCGCACCAGGGCGGGCTTCTGGTTCATCGACTCGGCGCAGCGCTCCCCGCCCTGCGGGGTGTCCATGGGCACCAGCGCGATCCACACGCCGTCGGCGTTCTGCTGCTTGACCACACCCTGCATCGTGGCGCAGCCGGTCGCGTTGCCGATGGTGATGCGCAGGGTCCGGCCGCCGTCGCCGATCGACACCTGCGGCTCCTTGCCGAAGTTCGGCAGCTCCTTGGTGTCGACCTGGCTCGCCGGCAGGACCATGACCACGCCCGGCGCGTTCCCACCCGGGCGCTTCGAACCACCGTTCGGGTCCGGCTCACCCGGCGCGATGCCGTTGCCGGAGGTCGGCGGAGCCGGCGTCACCGAAGACGGCGCCTGCGCCGACGAACTCGTGGTGTTCCCGGCGTTGGCGGGCGCCGCGGTGCCGTTGTCCGGTGAACCGCAGGCCGCGAGCGCCAACGCCACTGCGGCCACGGGCAGCAAACGCACGATCGTCTTCATGGTTCAAGGACGGTATTCGCCACCCGTTCGGTTGCATCAGGCGGCAGACGTGACGGTGCCCGGCCGGGGGGCACGTCCGGCCGGGCACCAGGGAGGGAGGTCTGCTTATGCCTTGCGTTCGGTGTGCTGCACGACAACCGTGCGGTTGCCCAGCGGCAGCTCCAGTTGCGTGGTCACCTTCGGGTAGCGCAGGTCCATCGTGCACGGGCGGGGCTTCGCGGGCTGGGTCTCCACCAGCGTCAGGATCACCTTGTCGGCGCCCTCGTCGCTCACCTCGGCCGAGGCACGGCCGCAGCCGCCTTCCTGGGCGACGGCGCCGATGGTCTTGCCGTCACCGTCCAGCCACACCATGTGCGGGAAACCCTTGGGCAGCTTCGAGTAGTCGACCTGCTTGGCGGGCAGCTGCTTGGCGCCGTCTGGTGGCGTCCGGGCCGGCTGTCGATCGGGTGTGCCGGCCGGTGCCTGGGTCGTCGCGGGCGCCTGCGGCGCCGGTTGCGCGTTCGTCCCTTGTGAACTGCCGCAAGCACTGCCGAGCACCAGCAGAACGCCTGCGCCAACTGCCATCGTCAGTCGAGTCATGTGGCGTTTCATGTGCAGAGGACGGGCTCCGCACGGTGACCGGTTGCACGCGGTTCGCGACTTTTTCCGATCACCCGGCCGCGGTGACGTCACGCATGCGGCGGGGCCCGTCGTCGTGGCGCGACGGCGGCGGCCCGACGATCACCCGCGCGCCGGTGACGTGCGCACCGGACGGCGAGGCGAGCACCGGTTGCAACACCAGCGAGCGCACCTCGGGCAGGTCCTCGGCGAGCGCGCTGACCCGCAGCACCAGCCCGGCGAGCGCGTCGAGGTCCACCTGGTCGCTGCCGCGGTACCCGGTGAGCACGGGCGCGGCCCGCGGCGCACGGACCAGGGAAGCGGCGTCGGTGTCGGTGACCGGGACGGCGCGGTACGCGCGGTCGCCGAGCAGCAGGCTGACCATCCCGGACAGTCCGAACGAGACGAGCGTGCCGAACGACGGGTCGTCCTGCAGGCCGATGGTGCACGCGGTGCCGGCGGGCACCATGCACTGCACGTACACCTCGTCGGTGCCGGTGGCCGCGCGCAAGGCGTCGTACGCGGTGCGCACCGCGTCCTCACCTGCGAGGTCGAGACGCACCGCGATCATCTCACCGCGCTGCCACGGCGAGCCGCCGAGCGACTTCACCGCGACCGGGTAGCCGAGCTCGGCCGCGGCGGCCACTGCTGCGTCCGCGTCGCCGGCCACGCGGTAGGGCACGACCTCGATGCCGTAGTGGCCGAGCAGGCGCACCACGTCGGCATCGGACATCTCCCCGCCGCCCCGTTCCAGCACACTGTCCACAAGGGAGCGTGCACCGTCGGGGTCGATGCCGTCGGGGCGGACGTACTCGCCCTGCGGCGCGGAACGCCAGCGTGCGTACCGGACCACACGCGCGAGCGCGAGCGCCGCTCGCTCGGGGCCGGGGAACGACGGGATCGACCCGCGCAGCGGTTCGCCGTCATCGCCGGTGATCGCGAGTTCCGCCGGAATGCCTTCCGCCGCAAGGAAAGTCGACACGATCGGCTTGCCGCGGCTGGGCAGGCCGGCGACGGCGTCCCGCAGCGCGCGGGCGTACGCGCTGCCCGGGATCGCGACCGGCGGCACGAACACCACGATCAGCGCGTCGACCTCGTCGCGGGCCAGGGTGTCGCGGACCGCCGCCGCCAGCGCCCCGGGATCCCCTTGCGCCCCGATGTCCACCGGCTCGCCCGCCAGCTCGAGGCCCTGGGCGAGCGCGGCGTCCGCGGCCAGCAGGCCGATGGCCGAGGAGTTGCCGACGATGCCGACCCGGCCGCCGTGCGGCAGCGGCTGGTGCGCGAGCACGAGCGCGGTGTCGAAGAGCTGGTCGAGCGACTCGACCCGGATCACCCCGGCCTGCTCGAAGAGCGCCTGCACGCTGGTCTCGTCGACCGGCACGGAGGTGGCGGCGAGCGCGGGCAGGGTCAGGTTGCGCCCGGACTTCACCGCGACGATCGGCTTGGTTCGGGCCAGCCGCCGGGCCAGGCGGGCGAACTTGCGCGGGTTGCCGAACGACTCCAGGTACAACAGCACGACATCGGTCGCCGGGTCGGTCTCCCAGTACTGCAACAGGTCGTTGCCGGACACGTCGGCGCGGTTACCCGCGGAGACGAAGGTGGAGATGCCGAGCCCCCGCTCGGCCGCGTCGGCGAGGATCGCGACGCCCAGCGCGCCGGACTGGCAGAAGAACCCGGTGCGGCCGCGGGCGGGCAGGCGCGGTGCGAGCGAGGCGTTGAGCCGCACGGCCCGGTCGGTGTTGAGCACGCCCAGGGCGTTCGGGCCGACCACCCGCATGCCGTGGGCGCGCGCCTCGGCGGCCAGGCGGAGTTCGGCGCTGCGCCCGTGCGGGCCGGTCTCGCCGAACCCGGAGGAGACGACCACCAGCGTCTTGACGTTCTTGGTCAGGCAGGCGTCGACCACCTCGTCGACGCTTTCGGCCGGCACGGCGACCACCGCGAGATCGACCGGATCCGGGATGTCCAGCACCGTCGGGTAGGCCCGCACGCCGTGCACCGACCGGCGCTCGGCGTTGACCGGGTAGACCGGGCCCGCGAAGTCCGCTTCGAGCAGGTGCGACAGCACGGCGTGGCCGACCTTGCCCGGTTCGGCGGACGCGCCGATCACCGCGACCGAGCCGGGGTGCAGCAGGTTGTGGACGCTGCGTGCCTCGGCCGCCTGCTCGCGGGCGTAGGCCACCCGCACCGATTCCTCGGTCGGGTCGATGTCGAACTCCAGGTGGATGACGCCTTCCTCGTAGGCGCGGCTGACCTGGTAGCCGGCGTCGCGGAAGACCCGCACCATCTTGCCGTTCTCGGCGAGCACCTCGGCCACGAAGCGGCGCAGCCCGCGTTCCCGCGCGGCCGCCGCCAAGTGCTCGAGCAGGATCGAGCCGAGGCCGCGGCCCTGGTGGGCGTCCTCGACGAGGAAGGCGACCTCGGCGGAGTCGCCGCCGTCGATGCGCTCGTAGCGGCCGACCGCGATGATGTCGCCGCCCAGCAACGCGGCGAACGCCACCCGGTCGTGGTGGTCCATCGTGGAGAACCGCTCGAGGTCCTTGGCCGGCAAGGTCGGGTACGGGCCGAAGTAGCGCAGGTAGCGGGTGCGCTCGGAAAGCCTGCCGTGCAAGGCGAGCAACGCGTCCGCGTCGCCCGGGGTGATCGGTCGCATGTGGACGGTGCCGCCGTCGGACAGCACGACGTCGGCCTCCCACGCGCGTGGGTAGTCGTACGGGTCCGGCTTCTCCGGGGAACTCACCGCGCTCAGTCCCTGGGGTCGTCGGGATCGAGGCCGTGCAACGGGAACACGGCCCGCCGCACGTCGGCGATGGCCTTGTCGACCGCGAGGCCCGCGCCGTCGCCCCACGGCTGGAACGCGGTGTCCTTGTCCTCCCCCATGGTCACCGGCAGCACGGCGCGCGGGGCGAGCTCGCGCACCGGGTCCAGCCACTCCGACGGCACCGAGACGCTCGGGTCGACGTCGCGGTCGAGCACGGTCGCGATCAGGTGCGTCCACGACCGCGGCACCACCCGGAGCAGCTGGTAGCCGCCCCCGCCGACGGCGAGCCAGCGCCCGCCCGCGTGTTTCTGCGCCAGTTCACGCAACGCCCGGTAGATGGCGCGGTGGCCGTCCACCGACAGCGACAGGTCGGCGAGCGGGTCCTCGTCGTGCGAGTCGACGCCGCACTGCGTGACCAGCAACTGCGGCTGGAAGGTGCCCAGCAGCGACGGCACGACGGCGTGGAACGCGCGCAGCCACGCCGGGTCCTTCGTGCCCGGCGGCAGCGGGATGTTGACCGCGGTGCCCTCGGCCGCGCCGTTGCCCAGTTCGGTGGGCAGGCCGGTGCCCGGCCAGAGGCTCGACGGGTGCTGGTGCAGCGAGATCGTCAGCACCCGCGGGTCGTCGTAGAACGCGGCCTGCACGCCGTCGCCGTGGTGGACGTCGACGTCGATGTAGGCGATGCGGTCGAAGCCGTGGTCGAGCAGCCAGGAGATGGCCACGGCGACGTCGTTGTAGACGCAGAACCCGGCCGCGTGATCGCGCATGGCGTGGTGCAGCCCGCCCGCGATGCTCACGGCCCGGTCCACGGCGCCGGAGGCGATCTTCTCGGCCGCGAGCAGTGAACCGCCCACCACCAGCGAGGTCGCCTCGTGCATGCGGTCGAACACCGGGTTGTCCGCCGTGCCCAGGCCGTGGCGCAGGTCCCAGCCGACCAGGGGCGCCTCGCGCACGGCGGTCACGTAGCCGACGTCGTGGATGCGTTCCAGCTCGTCGTCGGACGCGGGCTCGGGCACCAGCAGCTCCACGCCGTCGAGCACGCCGAGCGCCTTGGCCAGCCGGATGGTCAGCTCCAGCCGCACCGGGTTGAACGGGTGGTCGCCGCCGAGGTCGTAGGCGAGCAAGCCCTTGTCCCACACCACCGCCGCCGTGCTGCCGTCGCCCATGGTCGAACCCTAGTTCGGCTGGTCGCCGGTGGCGACCGGCCGACCGGGGTCGGTGCACCAGTGCGACCACGACCCCACGTACAGCGCGGCCGGATCCTCGGCCGTGCGCACGCCGGCGACCTCCATCGCGAACACCACCGACGCCGCGGTCACGCCGGAGCCGCAGTAGGCGCCGGCCGGAGCGCCGGACGACACGCCGAGCGCCGTGAAGCGCTCGGCCAGCTCGGCGGCGGGCTTCCACCGGCCGTCCGCGCCGGTGTGCGCCGCGAACGGCGCGTTGCGGGCACCGGGGATGTGCCCGGCCCGCGGGTCGATGGGCTCGACGTCGCCGCGGTAGCGCTCGGGTGCGCGAGCGTCGAGCAGCACGCCTTCCTTGGCGAGCACCGCCGCCGCGTCGGCGTCGAGCACCGGCATGTGACCTGGCCGCACCACGACGTCGCCGGGCACGGGCTCGGGCACCTCCGGGGTGACCGGCAGGCCCTCGTCGTGCCAGCGGGTGAACCCGCCGTCGAGCACCCGCACCTGCGCGTGCCCAGCCCAGCGCAGCAGCCACCAGGCCCGCGCGGCGATCGACCCGTCGCGGTCGTCGTAGACCACGACCAGGTGGTCCTGGCGCACGCCCGCGGCCCGCAGCACCGCCTGCAGCTGCCCCGGGTCGGGCAGCGGGTGGCGCCCGCCCGCCCCGGGCGGCGCGGCGAGGTCGGTGTCGAGGTCGAGGTACACCGCGCCCGGCACGTGGATGTCGTCGTAGGCGAGCCGTCCCGGTGGGCCACCGAGACGCCACCGCGCGTCCAGGACGGTGGGCGGTTGCGGGCCGTCGAGCAGCGCGGCGAGGTCGGCGGGGGAAATCAGCGGCAGCGGCGCGGCGTTCATGTGTCCATCCTGGCCGATCGGGCTCGTCGGGGTCGCGGACTAGGATGGAAGCGACGTAAGGGGACGGCGTGAACGAGCTGATCGACACCACCGAGATGTACCTCCGCACGATCTACGAGCTGGAGGAAGAGGGCGTTACGCCGCTGCGCGCCCGTATCGCGGAGCGGCTCACGCAGAGCGGTCCGACCGTGAGCCAGACGGTGGGGCGCATGGAGCGCGACGGCCTGGTGATCGTCGCGGGCGACCGGCACCTCGAGCTGACCGAGAAGGGTCGCTCGCTGGCCATCGCCGTCATGCGCAAGCACCGCCTGGCCGAACGGCTGCTCGTGGACATCATCGGGCTCGAGTGGGAGCAGGTGCACAGCGAGGCGTGCCGCTGGGAGCACGTGATGAGCGAGGCCGTGGAGCGCAAGCTGGTGAAGCTGCTCGGCCACCCGACCACCTCGCCCTACGGCAACCCGATCCCCGGCCTCGACGAGCTGGGCGAGGGCGAGCCCGCGCCGCCGGCCGAGTCCGGCCTCATCCGCATCGACGAGGTGGCCCGCCGGGGCGGCGGCAAGGTCGAGGTACGCCGGATCGCCGAGCACGTGCAGCTCGACCCCGACCTGATGGCGGAGCTGCGCAGCGCCGGCGTCGTGCCGGGCAACACCGTGCAGGTCGGACCGTCGAGAGGCGATCGCAACGGCATCGACGTGAGCGGCCAGGGCACCACGGTGAACCTGTCCGTCCACGTCTCGCACGCCGTGCTCGTGCTCGCCACGTGACCCCGGCCGCCACCAAGGTCGTCCGCAGCGCCGCCGACGGGTTCCGCGCGCTCCTCGGCGGGCCGCCCGCAGGCGTGTGGTCCGCCCCTGGGCGGGTCAATCTGATCGGCGAGCACACCGACTACAACGACGGCTTCGTCCTGCCGTTCGCGCTCCCCCACCGGATCGCGGTGGCCGCCGCGCCACGCACGGACGGCCGCCTCGGCGTCACCACGATCGGCGACGACGGCCAGCCCCAGCGTGCCGAGCCGGTGGCCATCGAGTCGCTCGCGCCGGGGAGCGTGTCCGGGTGGGCCGCCTACCCGAGCGGCGTGGCGTGGGTCCTGCGCGAGACCATGCCCGACGCCGTGGCTCCCGGTGCCGACCTGGTGATCACCGGCAACGTGCCCGCGGGTGCGGGCTTGTCGTCGTCGCACGCGTTGCAGTGCGCGGTCGCGCTCGCCCTGCTCGGCCTGGCCGGGGTCGACGTGCCCGAGACCGGCGGCACTCAGTGCGACGACAGGCCCGACCGGGTCACCGTGGCGCGCTGGGTGCAGCGCTCGGAGAACGATTTCGTCGGCGCCCCAACGGGTTTGCTCGACCAGACGGCGTCGCTCTGCTGCGCGCCACGGCACGCCCTGTTCCTCGATGTGCGCTCCTTCGCCATGCGTCAGGTGCCCTTCGACGCCGCCCAGGCCGACCTCGAGGTGCTGGTGATCGACACGCGCGCGCACCACTCCCTCGGCGATTCCGCCTACGGTGAACGGCGCGCCGGATGCGAGCGAGCCGCGAAGCTGCTGTCGGTCGCGAGCCTGCGCGAGATCGACGCGTCCGCATTGGACAGCGCGCTCGATGCCCTGCCCGCGGACCTGGTCCCGCTCGTGCGCCACGTGGTGACCGAGAACGAGCGCGTCCAGCAGACTGTCGCGTTGCTCGACGCCGGCGACTACCGCGACATCGGCCCGGCGCTGACCGCCTCGCACGCCAGCCTGCGCGACGACTACCGCGTGTCGGCACCGGAGCTCGACGTGGCGGTGGAGGCGGCGCTCGACGCCGGCGCCCTGGGTGCCAGGATGACCGGCGGCGGCTTCGGCGGCTCGGCGATCGCCCTGGTCCCGCTCGACCGGCACGACACGGTCAGCGAGGCCGTGACATCGGCGTTCTCCCGGCACCGATTCGGCGCGCCGCGCCTGTTCACGGCGGCGCCGTCCGCCGGTGCGCACCGGGACCAGTGAGGAAAGGCGAGATCGAGGACATGAAGCTGCTCGTGACGGGTGGGGCCGGCTACATCGGCAGCGTGTGCGCCCAGCGCCTGGTCGAGTCCGGCCACGAGGTGGTCGTGGTCGACGACCTGTCGACCGGCCACCGCGACGCCGTTCCCGCCGGGTCCCGCTTCGTCCAGGGCGATGCCGCCGAGGTGGCCCACGACCTGCTCGCCGAGGGCTTCGACGGCGTGCTGCACTTCGCGGCCAAGTCCTTGGTCGGCGAGTCCATGCAGGACCCGGCCAAGTACTGGGAAGGCAACGTCGTCACCTCGCTGGGGTTGCTCGCCGCCATGCGCAAGCACGGCACGCCCCGCCTCGTCTTCTCCTCCACCGCGGCCACCTATGGCGAGCCCGAGCAGGTCCCGATCCCCGAGACCGCGCCCACGCGCCCCACGAACACCTACGGCGCGACGAAGCTAGCCATCGACCATGCGATCACCTCCTATGCCACCGCCCACGGCCTCGGCGCCGTGAGCCTGCGCTACTTCAACGTGGCTGGTGCGTACGGCGCCTACGGCGAACGCCACACCACCGAAACCCACCTCATCCCGATCGTCTTGCAGGTGGCGGCCGGCACCCGCGACCAACTCCAACTCTTCGGCGACGACTACCCGACCGAAGACGGGACCTGCGTGCGCGACTACATCCACGTGCTGGACCTGGCGGAGGCGCACCTGCTGGCCTTGGAGCACGCCGCGCCCGGCACGCACCGGATCTACAACCTGGGCAACGGCACCGGCTTCTCGAACCGCCAGGTGGTCGAGACGTGCCGCGAGGTCACCGGCCACCCGATCCCGACGGTGATGGCCGCGCGCCGACCCGGCGACCCGGCGGTGCTGGTGGCCGCCAGCGACGCCGCCCGCGACCAGCTCGGCTGGAAGCCCGAACGAGCCGACCTGGCCACCATGGTCCGCGACGCGTGGCAGTTCACCCAGGCGCGCCACGCCCAGTAGCGAGCCGCCCGGCCCTGGTCACCGCGCCAGCCTGGCCGTGACCACGAGACGGGACCGGCACCGGTCGCAGAACTGGGGCACAGGCCTGGCTGGGCACGGACTGGCTGAGGCGCGCGCCTGGCCGGGGCGCGCCACCGATGGCGGTTCAGTTTGGGAATTGATCAGTATCCTCCCGAAGATGGTCTGGTCCTTGACACGGCTTACCCGCACGGCCGCCGCGCCGGGCAAGCTATTTCGGTTACGGGCCAAAGGTCGCGGTGCGAGCACAGCAGCAACGTTGCCGCCGGTTCAACTAGGACAATGAACTCGTCTCCTTCCACGCCAAACACATAGTCGCCCGGCAACGCAAATCCCAGGGCGACCAAGCAGACCGCCCCTCAGCGCATTGAACAATCGAGCCCGAGGTTGAGGGCTAATTCGAACTGCGCAACCCACCAGCTCCGAAACCATTACGGCGGGTTGCCGGCAGCAAGCTCGGTGAGCATTCGGCGAACCTCGTTGCGGGGCAAGCCAAGCCGCAGCGCTTGGTCCAGCAACGAAGCGAAGCCGTGATCTGGATCCGCCTCCAACGCAACCGCCGTGGCCATCGAAGCCAGGGCGCCGGCACCTCGCGCATACGCGCTCACCGCCAACAGGCAAGCCGGTTCGGCTCGCCAGGGCGCAGGCGCGGCCCGGGTCAACGCGGTCCACAGCCGCTCCGCCCCGGGTGCACGCTCGTCGATCGCCATGGTCAGGCATGCCGTCCGGACGTCGGGTGGCCACAACGCGCAAATCAATTCGGCCACCCGCGCACAGGCATCGGCACCGACCAGTTCGTCGGCATCGGCCATCGCATCCAGGAGCAACGACAACGGTTGCGCAGGCACGGCGTCCGGTGGCCGGCCGGACAGCAACACCGCCGTCCGTCGCAAGGTCGACGAAGGCACCGGCGCCAAGGTCGCGGCCAGCTCCTCGCGATCCCGATAGGTGACGTCCCCGGCCACCACCGACGCCACCGCCAGCGGGGTACTCCCAGGATCCGGCAACTGGCCAGAACACTCCGGATCCTCGTAGCACCACCACGTCTGCCCGGCCTCGTACCGAGGCAGCCACAACGCGTGCAGCACGTCGATCCCCGCCTCCGCCAGCTCCCGGCTCAAGGCGGCGACCAACGGCCGGTGCGGCGGCCCGGTCTCGTCGGGCCCGGTCCACCCGCCTCGAGGCGTGTCCGGATCCTCCCGCGACGAGCCGGCCAAGATCAGCGAAGCGGCGCCCACGTCGTTCACCACCAACGGCTCCACCAGGGACCGCGCCGCCAGCTCGGCGTGCCACGGCGGCGGCAGGTCGACCCGCACGGTGACGCCTATGCCAGGCGGATCGCGGTCGGTGAGGGTCACCAACACCAGTGAATCGGACGGGTGGAAACCGAGCAGGTGCGGCACGGTGGCGGCCACCAGGCCGTGGTCGTGCACCGGGAGCTTCACCGGGGCGCGCAGGATGGGGTCGAGCGGGTCGAGTGCTGTCATGCCTCCAGGGTGGCGGCTCGCGGGGGCGAAATTCGGTGACGACGGCGATCTGTGGATAACTGGGTGGCTGTGGACAACTCACGGCTAATCTCGTCGTGTGGCCACTTCCGAAGAGCTCGACACGACGATCATCGCCGTCACCGTCTACCCCGGACAGGCGCGCGTCACCAGGCGCGGCGGCATCGCGCTGACCTCGGGCAGGCACACGGTCCTGGTCGGCGGGCTGCCGCTCGGGCTCGACCGGGATTCCGTGCGGGTCAACGGTCTCGGCGCGGCCACCGTGTCCGGGGTCGACGTGCTGACCCAGCGCAACCCGCGCACGCCCGACGCCCGCATCGCCGAGCTCACCGACCGGCGCGACGCGCTGAGCCGGGCGCTGCTCGAGCTGGAAGACGCGGACACCGTCGAGCAGTCGCGGGCCGAGCTGATCGGCGAGGTGGTGCGCAAGTCGGGCAGCACCTACGCCAAGGCGTTCGCGCGGCAGACGATCGAGCCCGTCGCCCTGTCCGGGCTCGCGGACCGGCTCGGTGACCAGCTCTCCGACGTGCTGGGGCGCCGGCGGGACATCGCCGACCGCCGCAGGCGCATCCAGGAGGAGCACGACGAGGTCGTCCGTGAACTCTCCGGGCAGCACGGGCAGCAGCCGGACCGGTGCGCCGTGGCGGTCGAGCTGGAAGTGGCGCAGGACGGCGACGTCGAGCTCGAAGTGTCCTATGTGGTCGGTGGAGCCAGCTGGACGCCGAGCTACGACCTTCGCCTCGAAGGGCAGTCGTTGCGGCTGACCTGGTTCGCCATGATCACCCAGAGCACCGGCGAGGACTGGCCGGAGTGCCCGTTGCAGCTCTCGACCGCGCGCCCGGCCGGGACGAAGTCGATCCCCGAGCTCGACCCGTGGTACCTCGACCAGGCCGCGCCGCCCCCGGCACCCGGAGCGCCGGCCGCCCCGCGCATGCAACGCATGGCCATGACCGCAGCCGCGGTCGCCGCCGACGCCTATGGTGCGGCCGCGCCGGTCATGGAGACCGCGGTCGCCGAGGCCGAGCACGGCACGGTGGCCACCACATACCGGCCGAACCGGCCGGTGGCGGTGCCCGCCGACGGGACCGCGCACCGGACGATGGTCGCGGTGGTCGACCTCGACGCGACGCTCGACCACGTGGCGGTGCCGTTGCGCAGCCAGGACGTCTACCTGCGGGCCACGGTCACCAACGGCTCGGACCACGCCTTGCTGCCCGGCCGGGCCGCCCTGTTCCACGACGCCGAGTTCGTCGGCAGCACCCGGCTCGAGCCGTGGGCGCCGGGCGAGGAGCTCGAGCTGACCCTCGGCGTGGACGACCGGGTGCGTGTCGAGCGGGATCTGGTGCGCCGCAAGGCAGGCAAGTCCGTGCTGGGCACCGCGCGCAGGCAGGAGGCCGAGTACCGGATCAAGGTGGCGAACCACACCGGCCGGCCCGCGAAGGTCACCGTGGTCGACCAGTTGCCGGTGCCCGTGCACGAGGGCATCGAGCTGCGGGACGTGCGGATCTCGCCGGAACCGGCCGAGCGCACCGACCTCGGCGAGCTGACCTGGAAGCTGCCCCTCGATCCCGGTCAGAGCACGGAGATCACATTCGGCTTCCGCGTCGACGTCGCCAAGGGCATCGCCATGTCGGGGTGGCGCGACTGAATCGCTAGGTCTCGCGCAGGTAGCTCAGCACGGCGAGCACCCGGCGGTGGTCGCCGTCGGCCGGTGGCAGGCCGAGCTTGGCGAAGATGCTGGTCACGTGTTTCTCGACCGAGCCCAGGCTCAGCACGAGCTCGGTCGCGATGCCGGAGTTCGACCGGCCCTGCGCCATGAGGTCCAGCACCTCGCGTTCGCGGCGGGTCAACGTGTCCAGCGCGCTGGACCTGCTCGCGCCGAACAGCTGGGACACCACCTCCGGGTCGAGCACGGTCTGCCCGGCCGCCACCCGCTCCAGCGCGGCGACGAAGTCGGCGACGTCGGCGACCCGGTCCTTGAGCAGGTAGCCGAGCCCTTCGGCGCCACCAGCCAGCAACCGCGCCGCGTGTTTGGTCTCCACGTACTGGGAGAACAACAGCACCCGTGCGCCGGGATCCCGTTCCCGCAGAGCGATCGCGGCCCGCAGTCCCTCATCGGTGTGCGTCGGCGGCATCCGGATATCCACAATGGACACGTCGGGGGCATGGGTGGCGACGGCCGCGAGCAGCGCCTCGGCATTGCCGACGGAATCGGCGACCTCGTGCCCGCGCGCGGTCAGCAGCTCCACCAGGCCATCGCGCAGCACAACGGAATCCTCGGCGATCACGATGCGCACGGCAGCTCCACGGTCACCACGGTAGGACCTCCGGCCGGGCTCTTGACCAGCAGGTTCCCGTCCACGGCCCCGACCCGGCCGTCGAGCCCGCGCAGGCCCCCGCCCGCCGTCGCGCTCGCGCCGCCGCGACCCGGATCGGACACCGCGACCACGAGCCGGTCGCCGGCCTGCGTCACCCGCACGTCGGCGCGGTCGGCGCCGCTGTGCTTGACCACGTTGGTCAGCAACTCGGCAACGCAGAAGTACGCGATGGTCTCCACCGCGGCCGGTGGCCGGACCGGGACGACGACGTCCAGCGAGACCGCGAGGGGACTGCGGGCGGCCAGCGTGGCCAGCGCGTCGTCGAGGCCGGAGTCCAGCACCGGCGGCAGGATCCCGCGCGCGAGGTCCCGCAGTTCCACCAGGGTCTGCTTCGCCGACTGGTGCGCCGTGCCGACGAGTTCGCGGGCCCGGTCGAGGTCGACCACCTCGGCGTCGAGGGTTTCCTTGGCCATGCCGAGACGCATGGCCAACGCGACCAACTGGGCCTGGGTGCCGTCGTGCAGGTCGCGCTCGATGCGCCGCAGCCGGGCGGCCGCGTCGTCGACCAGCACCGCGCGGCCCGCCTCGAGGTCGGCGACCCGTTGCGCAAGCCCGGTGCGCCCGAGCAGCGACGACACCAGCACCGTGGTCGGCACGACCGCGAGCCGGGTGACCAGGGGCGCGCAGTACAGCAACAGCAGCCCGAGCGCCCACCGCAGCAGCTGGTAGCCCTCACCGGTGAAGTCGACCGGCAGGTCGAACAGCGGGAGCACGGTCTGGCCGGGTTCGGTGGCCACGAGCCAGGACCACAGGGGCGAGGTGACCAGCGCCAGCGCGTAGAACCAGAACAGCAACGGCACCACGACGGTGATCGGCAGCAGCGCCACCGCGAGGGCCCGGTAGCCGACGGCCCGCCAGCCAACGGGGTCACGCAACCGGTTGCCGGTCCACGACAGCAGGCCGGTGCCGGCCGGGAGCGGCGCCGGGTCGGTCACCGGGTGGCGCAGCAACCCGCGCACCAGCCGCCGATCCAGGCCGGCGGTCGCTCGCGCGGCTCGCACCACCAAGGCGAGCAGCGGCATCCCGAGCACGGTCAGCGACAGCACCGCGGTCGCCACCACGAGCGGCACGATCAGTGCGAACCCCAGAAGCACCAACGGTGCCGTGAGCAGGGCAGCGAGTGCCTCGCGGCCGGCCCGGCGGGTGAAGGGCACGCCGAGCACGGCACGCAAGTCGACCGCGATGCCCTGCCACATGCCGATCAGCCTGCCGGACCCGGGCGGTCCCCCACCACCCGGCAGGCTCGCCGCCGGACCTTCGGGTTCTCCCCCGGATCCTCAGGCCCAGACGGTCAGCGGCTCACCGGTCTCCAGGTACGACTTGAGGCTCGCCAGCACCATCTGCCAGCCCTCGTTGGTGCCGGTCAGCTCGTTGTCGGGCAGGTTCTCGTGCGTCACGACCAGGCGCACGGCCTTGCCGTCGGCGACCGGCTCGATGTCGAAGGTGACGGTCGACTCGCGTGCGGGGTCGCCGAGGGTCCCGGGTGCCGCCCACGCGTGGACGAGCTTGCGCGGCGGGTCGACCTCGAGGATGCGACCGTCGATGTCGACGCCACCGTCGTCGAGGCGCACGTGCTGCCAGGAATCGCCGACCTTCCAGCCGGAAACGTTGCGGTGCCCCCAGAAGGCGGCAGTCGCCTCGGGGTCGGTCAGCGCCGCCCAGACCTGGCCGGGGGTCGACCTGATGTAGGTGACGTGCACCATCGCGGGCTTGGTCGCGGACGTGTTCGTGGTCATGTGTTCCAGTCCTCTCTTGAGGCCGCTCAAGGCGGCCAGCTCGGGCACCTCGAACCGGGCGATCCAGCGGTCGTGGATCTCGTGCAGCGGCACCGGGTTGAGGTAGTGCAACTTCTCCCGGCCGCGCCGCACGGTGGAGACGAGCTCGGCCGCCTCCAGCACGGCGATGTGCTGGGTGATGCCCTGCCGGGTGATCGCGAGGTCACGGCACAGCGCGCTCAGCGTCTGCCCGTTGTCGGCGTGCAGCCGGTCGAGCAGGCGCCTGCGGGTCGGGTCCGCGAGCGCCTTGAACACCAGCGCCATCCGTTCCTCGTTGTCCAGCACGTCCACCACAATAGGCAAGTAAATACTTGCATGTCAACCTGGCAGACTTGGTCAGGTGACCGAAGACCCCTACCTCTGGCTCGAAGACGTGACCGGCGACGCGGCGCTGGCCTGGGTGCGCGAGCGCAACGACGCGACGACGGCCGTGCTCGCGGGCACCGACCGGTTCGCCGAGTTGCGTGATCGCAGCCGCGAGGTGCTCGACGCCGACGACCGGATCCCCTACGTCACCCGCCGCGGCCGCTGGCTCTACAACCTGTGGCAGGACGCGGCGAACCCGCGCGGGCTCTGGCGCCGGACCACTTTGGACAGTTACCGGACCGAGAAGCCGGACTGGCAGGTGGTTCTCGACCTCGACGCGCTCAGCGCGCAGGAGGACGAGAACTGGGTCTGGAAGGGCGCGACGACGCTGCGACCCGATCACCGCCACGCCATGGTCATGCTGTCGCGCGGCGGCGCCGACGCGGTCGTCGTCCGCGAGTTCGACCTGGAGGTCTGCGAGTTCGTCGAGGACGGCTTCACCGTGCCGGAGGCCAAGTCACAGGTGCGCTGGCTCGACGAGGACACCCTCTTCGTCGGCACGGACACCGGCGAAGGCTCGATGACGACCTCCGGTTACCCGCGCACCGCAAGGCAATGGCGGCGTGGCACCCGGATCGAGGACGCGCCCGTCGTCTTCGAGGGCAAGCCCGCCGACGTCTCCGTGCACGCCTACCGCGACCGCACGCCCGGCTTCGAGCGCACCGTCGTCGGCCGGCACCCGAGCTTCTACAGCTCCGAGGAGTTCCTGCTCGCCGACGACGGCACGCTCACCCGCATCGACGTGCCGGACGACGCGGAGATCACGCTGCACGAGAACTGGCTGCTGATCACCACGCGCACGCCGTGGCAGGTCGGCACGCGCGAGTACCCGGGCGGTGCGCTGCTCGCGAGCCCGCTCGACGCCTTCCTCGACGGCGCACGCGACCTCGACGTGCTGTACGAGCCGGACGGGCACGGCTCGCTGTACGAGTTCGCGTGGACCAAGAACCACCTGTTGCTCTCCACGCTCAGCGACGTGGCCGCCCGGCTGGAGGTCCTCACCCCCGGCCCCGACGGCTGGAGCAGGGCGCCGCTCGCCGGCGCGCCCGAGTTCGGTGTGGTCGACATCGTCGACACCGACCCGGACACCGGGGACGAGTACTTCCTCGGGGCCAGCTCGTTCGTCCAGCCCACGACGCTGACCTACGGCGTCGTCGGCGAAGGCGTGGAGCAGCTCAAGCAGGCCCCCGCCATGTTCGACGCCGAGGGCGTGCGCGTGGAGCAGCGGTTCGCCACGTCGGCTGACGGCACGAAGGTGCCCTACTTCCTGATCGGCAAGAACCTGGACCGGCCGGGACCGACGCTGCTCAACGGCTACGGTGGGTTCGAGATCTCGATGACGCCCTCGTACAGCGGGATCGTCGGGCGCGGCTGGCTCGCCCGCGGCGGCACCTACGCGGTCGCGAACATCCGCGGTGGCGGCGAGTACGGGCCCGCGTGGCACCAGGCGGCGTTGCGCGAGAACCGGCACCGGGCGTACGAGGATTTCGCTGCCGTGGCAACGGATCTCGTCGACCAGGGGGTCACCACGCCGGAGCAGCTCGGCGCCATTGGCGGCAGCAACGGCGGGCTGCTCATGGGCGTGATGCTCACGGTGTACCCGAAGCTCTTCGGCGCGATCGTGTGCCAGGTGCCACTGCTGGACATGCGCCGCTACCACAAGCTCCTGGCCGGGGCGTCGTGGATGGCCGAGTGGGGCGACCCGGACGACGAGAACGACTGGGCCTACCTGCGCACGTACTCGCCATACCACCTGTTCCGCGCGGACGGCGACTACCCGCCGGTGCTGTTCGTGACCTCGACGCGCGACGACCGCGTGCACCCGGGGCACGCCCGCAAGATGGCGGCGCTGATGCTGGCGGCGGGCAAGGACGTCGGCTACTACGAGAACATCGAGGGCGGGCACGGAGCCGCGGCGGACAACGAGCAGATCGCGTTCCGCTGGGCGCTGGCCTACGAGTTCCTGTGGAGCCGGCTCACAGGTCGATGAGCTCGACCGAGACCCGGGCGACATCGCCGGGCTCGAGCGACTCGGCTTTGCGCACGGCCTTCTTCACCGGGAGCACGTAACACCCGCTGGCGCTGTCCGGGAACACCGACGTCCGCCACACGCTGGCGCCGAGCACCACCCGGACCCGGACAGCGCCGAAGCCCCGCCCGCTGTCGCCGACGACCTCGCGGATGTCCTCGGACTCCTCGGCCGGCAGCCGCACGAACGTCCAGGTGTCGGTGCGCCTGGCGTCCCACACCCACAACTCGGCGTCGAACTCGATGACCACGGGCCCGAGGATCGCACAAGGGCCGGTCCGCTCGGGCGCACCTTCCATTCCTTGCGAACGCACGCACGCCCGGAGTCGTTCCCGCGGTGCACCGAAAGGTTGCCGTCGCGGGACCGCCGACAATGCTAGGCCGACAGCCTGACCTGGGTAGACACCAGGTCCGACAGCGGCACGCCGAGCGCCTCGGCGATGGCCACAACGGTGAAGAACGCGGGTGTCGGCACGCGACCGCGTTCGATCTTGCGCAGCGTCTCCACGGACAACCCGGCCCGCGCGGCCACCTCGACCATGCTCCGGTCGCCACGGGCGGCGCGCAGGGCCGCGCCCAGCGCCTCGCCGCGTTCCCGCTCCCACTCGCTCAACGGAGGTCGCACCATAACTGTCATAGTAATACCGGTATAGTTATCCGCATGATCGAGCTCAAAACCGCCACCGAACTGGCGGCCATGCGGGAAGCGGGGCGCGTGGTCGCCGCCGCGCTCGCGGCCGTCCGGGCGCACGCCGGGGTGGGCGTGCCGCTCACCGAGCTGGACGAGGTCGCCGACGACGTGCTGACCAAGGCCGGTGCCAGGTCGACGTTCCGCCACTACCACCCCGGCTTCGCGCCGACGCCGTTCCCGGCCGTGCTCTGCCTGTCGGTCAACGACGTGATCGTGCACGGCATCCCCGACCGCACCCGGCTCGCCGACGGCGATCTGGTCAGCGCCGACTTCGGCGCGGAACTCGACGGCTGGTGCGGCGACTCGGCGATCAGCTTCACCGTCGGCACGCCCCGCGCGGCCGACCGCACGCTGATCGACGACACCTTCGCGGCGCTGCACGCCGGCATCGCGGCCGCCGTCGTGGGCAACAGGATCGGCGACATCGCCCACGCCGTCGGCGCGATCGGCCGGGCCAAGGGCTACGGCATCCCGGAAGACTTCGGCGGCCACGGCATCGGACGGCGGATGCACGAGGCGCCGTCGGTGCCCAACGACGGCCGCCCGGGCCGGGGCATGCGGTTGCGCCCGGGCATGACGCTCGCCATCGAGCCGATGTTCATGGCCGGCGGCGAGGACGACTACCGCACCGCGCCCGACGGCTGGGCCCTGGCCACGGTCGACGGCAGCCGCGCGGCGCACGCCGAGCACACGATCGCCGTCACCGAGGACGGGCCGGTCATCTTGACAGAAGGTGATTGACCGGTCGCTAAAACGGGTACTCCTGCTGTGCAGCACCAAACACGAGCTCGTTCGCGAGCGGATGGGAGGTCCAGTCATGGGAAAGCTGCGCAGTGTCGCCATCGCTGCCGCGGCCGTGGCCACGGTGGGGACGGCAGGGGTTCTCGCGGCACCCTCCGCTGCCGCGACGACCGCGAATCCAGGGTGTAGCGCGAAAGCCGACGTGTGCCTCGACCTGAGCATGACCGAGGTCTGGCTGATGCACGACGGCAAGGTCACCTACGGGCCGGAGCCGACCACCGTCGGCCGCCCCGGCTACGAGACACCGACCGGCACGTTCACGGTGCAGTACAAGGACATCGACCACTGGAGCGATGCCTACGACGCGCCGATGCCGTACTCGGTGTTCTTCACCAATACCGGTGTCGCGTTCCACGAGGGCAGCCTTGCGGTGCCCTCGCACGGGTGTGTCCACCTCGGACACGGTGACGCGGTGATCTTCTACAACAAGCTGCAGCCCGGTGACGTCGTAGAGGTCCATGCCTAAAATCGACAGCACCGTGACAAGGGCGGGGCCACCACGGCCCCGCCCTTTCGCGTCAGCTGAACGGGATCCAGGCCCGCTGCTGGAGTCCGTTCAGGGCGCTCACGAGCATCCCGTTGCCGGACACCGTCCACAGGTCGTCGCCGATCACCATGCTGCGCTGCATCGGCCCGTTGGCACCGGGATGGGCCAGGGTGCTGGTCTGGCTGAGCGTGTTCCCGGAAAGGCGCAGCACCACCGCTTGTTCGGCCGGTGACTCCGGGCTGGTGGCCGGCAGCACGATGGTCCCCGTCTTCGGCCAGTACAGGAAAGCGTGCGGATCCACTTCGGCCTGCGACCAGGCCTGCGGCACCGTGTAGTTCGCGACCCTGGTCGGTGCGTTCGGGTTGTGCACGTCGAACACCGAGACCTGCAGGCCGGTGCGCTGCCCGCCGTCGGTGGCGTCGGCACCGACCCCGATCAACCGCCCGCCGCCCGCGTCGTGCAGGTAGGCGGAGTAGCCGTTGACCTTCAGCTCGCCGGCCTTGCGCGGGTGGCGGGGATCGCTGAGGTCGATGACGTAGAGCGGGTCGGTCTGGCGGAAGGTGACCACGTAGCCGACGTCGCCGAGGAAGCGCGCCGCCTGCAGCCGCTCCCCCTGGCCGAGCCCGTCGAGCCGGCCGAGCTGCACGAGCTGGTCGCCGTCGCGGCGCAGCACGGACACGGCGTTGTCGGTGCCGGTCGTGGTCGCCACCCGCAGCGTGCCGTCGAACTCACCCAGCGAGTACTGGTTGAGCATGCTGCCGCTGACCGTCCCCGACGCCACGTACGGCGGCTTGCCCGGGCCGGACGTGTCGAACTGGTAGATGACCGTCTTCTCGGCCTGCGGCGCGAACCGCTCGCCGTAAGGCATCGGCCGCAGGTGGTGGTCGTCGGCGACGTAGAGGTTCTTGCCAGTGCCGTAGACGGTGTCGCCGTCGGCGACGATCGAGACCGGGTCGCCGGTGCCGAGTTCAGCGGTCAGGTCGAAGGTCAGCACGGTCAGCATCGAGGTGCCGGAGAAGTCGGCGGGGTGGCTGATGTCGTCGCAGTCGACGAGGCGGCCGCTGGTCGTCTTGGACCCGGAGGTCAGCTCGTAGCGGGGCAGCCAGTCGTCGATGGTGGACTCGTCGAGGATGCGCAGGTTGTTCTCGCGCATGGCGTTCGGCTTCGCGGTGCCGTCGGGCGTGTCGAACTTGAGCGTCGGCGCGGACCGCAACACCACGCGGGCGACGTGCCCGGTCTGCCGTGCGTCCACATAGGAACCGTCGATGTCGAGCGAACCGAGCACCCGCACGCCGTCGGAGATGTCGGCCAGCACGAGGGACGCCGCACCGCCGTAGGGACCGACGTAGCCGCCGTCCGGCCCCGGAGCCGGTTTGGCGATCCCGCCGTCGCCCAGGTACGCGCCCAGGACGACCAGCACCCGGTTGCCGTCCAGCAGCAGACCCGTCGCGTTGCCCTGGGGGAGCTTGGCGCTGCCGGTCAGCTTGTGCGTCGCGGCGTCGACCACCCGCAGCGTTCCGTCCACAACGGACACCACGCGAGCGCCGTCGGTCTTGACCAGGTCGGGTTCGTCCACACCCGCCTCGTGGACGTTCGTGGTCGAGTGCTCCGGCGCGGCCGCCTTCGCATCACCGGAGCCTTCGCCGGAGTTCGGCGTGGCCGCGGACCCCTGTGGGACCCGCGGTGCGGGCACGGGCGCCACCTCGGCGCCGCCGGAGTCGGCGATCGCGTACTCGCCGCCGAAGCCGTACGGCCCGACATATGGTCTGGCGGCCTCACGTAAGTTCTGCAGCGCGGCGTCACAACTGTCATAGCCCGCAAGGCTGATCGACCCGCGGGTCACGACCGGTCCCGCGACACCCGGTGTCGTCGCAGGTCCGCCGTTGTTGAGCGCGACCACCACGGCGATACCGGCAACACCAACGGCGGCCACGGTGCCGAGCCGCCAGAGTCCACTCACTCGTTCCATGCCGCGAGGACGGAACCATCCGATCGAAGGGTTGCGCGAGTTTGGTCACGAATTGAACGCGGCCGGGTTGACCTCCACCAATGTCGAGCATTTAGCGTGGCTGCCATGACGATCTTGGTTACCGGCGCGACCGGCAAAGTCGGTGGCGCGGCGTTGCGCCTGCTGCGTGCGAGCGGAGCCCCGGTGCGCGCGCTGGTCCGCACGCCGTCCGACCTCCCCGAGGCCGTGCGCGGCGACCTCGCCGAGCCGGCGAGCCTCGGCGCGGCGCTGACGGGCGTGGACGCGGTGTTCCTCGTCTACCCGACCCTGCAAGCCGACCACGCGGCGCCGGAACTGATCGCCGCGCTGGCCGAGCACGGGCGGCACATCGTCTACGTGTCGGCGCGCGGCGCGGACCCGGCGAAGGACGCGATCCTCGGTTCGCACGGCAAGCTGGAGCAGTTCATCGCCGACTCCGGCGCACCGTGGACGTTCCTGCGACCCAGCGGGTTCGCGGGCAACACGCTCGGCTGGGCAAGCCAGATCCGCGCGGGCGACGAGGTCCGCTGGTTCCACGGCGGCGCGAAGCGGGCGCTCATCCACGAACGCGACATCGCCGCGGTCGGCGTCGCGGCCATCACCGGCGGGCACCACGGCGTGGCGTACGACCTCAGCGGTCCCGAACAGCTCACCCAGGTCGAGCAGGTGACCACCATCGGCGACGTGCTCGGCCGGTCGTTGCGCTTCGTCGAACTGGACCCGGACACGGCCAAGCGCGAGCTCTTCCCCGACATGCCGGGCATCGTCGACGGCCACGCCGCCATGGTCGCCAACCCCGAGCCGGTGGCCGACACCGTCGAGCGGGTGCTCGGCCGCAAGGCCCTGACCTACCGGCAGTGGGTCGAGGACCACATCGCGGACTTCAGTTGATGCGGGAGGTCCGGTCGCCCCACTCGCGTTCGCGCAGCTGGAACTTCTGGATCTTGCCGGTGGAGGTCTTCGGCAGTTCGGCGACGAACTCGATCCGCTCGGGCACCTTGTAGCGGGCGATGCGCTCGCGGGTGTGCGCCACGATCTCGTCCACAGTTGCTTCCTGGCCCTCGCGCAACACGACGAACGCCTTCGGCCGCTCGCCCCACTTCTCGTCCGGGACGCCGACGACCGCGACCTCGAGCACCGCGGGGTGGGCGTCGATGGCCGCCTCGACCTCGATGGTGGAGATGTTCTCGCCGCCGGAGACGATGATGTCCTTCGCGCGGTCACGCAGTTCGATGTAGCCGTCCGGGTGCCAGACGCCGAGGTCGCCGGAGTGGAACCAGCCGCCGCGGAAGGCGTTCGCGGTCGCCTCCTCGTCGGCGAAGTAGCCGGTCATGACGTTGTTGCCGCGCATGACGACCTCGCCGATCGTCTTGCCGTCACGGGGCACGTCGTTGTTCTCCGCGTCGACCACGCGGATGCCGTCGGTGACGAGGTTGCCGACGCCCTGGCGGGCCAGCAACCGGTTGCGCTCGGCCGGGTCGAGCGCGGGCCAGCCGTCCTGCCACTCGCACACCGTGTACGGGCCGTAGGTCTCGGTGAGGCCGTAGACGTGCACGATCTCCGCGCCGAGGTCGTTCATGGTGCCGATGACGGTCGGGCTCGGCGGTGCCCCTGCCGTCGTGATCACGACGGGGTTCTTCATCGGGTGCGCCTGCTTGGCGTTGGCGATCGACACGAGCACGGTCGGCGCGCCGTTGAGGTGCGTGACGCCCTCGGTGTCGAGCAGGCGCCAGATCTCCGCGGGGTCCACGGCGCGCAGGCACACGTGCGTGCCGCCGATCGCGGTGACCGCCCACGTGGTGCACCAGCCGTTGCAGTGGAACATCGGCAGCGTCCACAGGTACACCGACGACGGCGAGTGCTTGGAGTGGATGATCTCCGCGAGCGAGTTCAGGTAGGCGCCGCGGTGGTGGTACATCACGCCCTTCGGTGACCCCGTGGTCCCGGACGTGTAGTTGATCGAGATGGTGGACCGCTCGTCCTCGACCGTCCACGGCAGCGGGTCGTCACTGCCGCGGGCGAGCAGGTCCTCGTAGGAGCTGCCGCCGACCCGTTCGTCCGGCGTCGCGCCGGAGGCGGGGTCGGTCAGCGTGACGACGTGGTCGACGCCGAGTTCGTCGACCACCGGTGCGACCGTGGCGTGCAGGCCCGCGTCGACGACGAGGACCTTCGCGCCGGAGTGGCGGCAGATGTGAGCGACCTCGGCGGGCGCGAGCCGGGTGTTCACGGCCACGAGCACCGCGCCGGCGAGCGGCACGCCGAAGTGCGCGACGAGCATCTCGGGCAGGTTCGGCAGCAGGTAGGCCACCCGGTCGCCGGGCCCGACGCCGATGGCGCGCAACGCCGACGCCAGCCGGGTCGCCTCGGCGGCGAACTCCCGGTAGGTGACGCGCCGGTCGCCGTAGACGATGGCGGTCTTGTCGGCGAACACGTCCGCGGACCGTTCGAGGAACGCGAGCGGCGTGAGCGGGGTGAACGAAGGCGAGGTCACTTCCCCATGATCCGCCTGGGTGAACCCGGGTACAACAGCGGTTGCCGCGCCGCTGACCCGCCCTGATCATTGGTTCGACCCGACAGGAGGCGGCCGTGATCGAGCTGATGTGCCGGCAGTGGTGGGTAGTCGTCGTACGCGGCGCGATCGCCGTGTTGTTCGGGATCATGGCGATCGCGTGGCCGGGCATCACGGTGCTCGCGCTCGTGGTGCTGTGGGGGATCTACGCGGTGGTCGACGGGCTCACCGGGCTCTCGATCGCGTTCACCGCGCGCCGTGAACCGGACCCGCACCGCTGGCTGTACGGCCTGCTCGGCCTCGCCGGTCTGGTCGCCGGGCTGATCGCGATCTTCTGGCCCGCGATCACCGCGCTGGTGCTGCTGGTGATCATCGCGACCTGGGCCGTCATCGCGGGTGTGGTCCAGCTGATCGCGGCGTTCCGGCTGCGCAAGGAGATCACCGGCGAGTGGTTCCTCGCGTTGTCCGGTGCGGTGTGCATCGTGCTGGGCGTCCTGCTGTTCACCCAGCCGGGCACGGGCGCGATCGCGCTGGTCGTGGCGATCGCGACGTTCGCGATGGTCTGGGGCGTGAGTCTGGTCCTGCTCGGGTTCCGGCTGCGGAAGGTGGGCCGGCAGCTCGCCGCGAACCAGCCGGTCTGATACTCTGCGTGGTGGATCTTGTGCGGTTCGTGTCGATCTCCGTGAGTTCCCGCACAAAAGGCGCACGAAAGCGCACATCCAGGCTAGGCTGTGCTCATGACAACAGTGGCCTTGGAAGACGTGCTGGCGAAGGTTGGCCTGAAGGTCAGCGCCGGGCAGTTCCTGACGCTGGTCGAGGACGCGGCGCGCCGCCTCTCACCGCCCAACCCGGACCCGGGCCACTACTTCTCCGCCGACCAGCAGGCGGCCCTGAACGACGTCGGCCTCGACCTGTCCCCCCGCGCGGGCGACGAGGTGGACGGGCGCGCCAAGACCATCGCCGCCCAGGCGGTGCTGCGTGACTCGGCGCTGACCGTCACCGACGCGGCCGCCACCCTCGGCGTGGACACCAGCCGGGTGCGCCACCGCCTCGCCGCGGGCCGGCTCGCCGGCTGGAAGGACCGCGGCGGCTGGCGGTTGCCCGCGTGGCAGTTCACCAGCGGCGGCGTCCTGCCCGGGCTCGAACGCGTGCTCGCGGCGCTGCCCGGCGACCAGCCGGCCCTGGTGATAGCCGCGTTCATGACCACGCCGCAGGAAGACCTGCGGCTAGCCGGGGAACCCGCGACCCCGAGGCAGTGGCTGCTGGCCGGCGGCGACCCGACACCGGTCGTCGAACTCGGCAGCGTGCTCGGCACGCCCGTGTAGAGCGCAAACCTGCCGAGAAAGGGAATGACGGGACCGGTGTGCCCTGAGCGCGCCGGCCGGTGAAAAGGAAGTACATGGCCCGGCTCCCCATGCCGCCCGATTCGCACGCGCTCGCCGCGCTGCTCCGCCCGGAGGACATCAAGGAGGTACCGGTCAGCACCCGGCTGGTCCGGGTGTTCACCGCCGGTGGCACCCACCCGCAGCAGTGGAACGAGTTCCGCTACGCGGGGCCGTTGCCGCACGCCCGGTTCGACCCGCACCCGGTGTCGATGACCGGGAAACCCACCGTGTCGCTGGCACACGGCGTGCTGTACTTCGGGTTGTCGGCACGCACCTGCATCGCCGAGGTGTTCCAGCAGACGTCCATTGTGGACCGTCGCAGCCGGTTCCCGCACCTGGTGGTCTTCCGCCCCGCCCGGCCGCTGCGGCTGCTGGACCTCGCCGAGCTGTGGCCGACGCGCGCGGGTGCGTCCCAGGAGATCAGCGCCGGGCCGAAGTTCGTCACGCAGGCGTGGGCGCGGGCCATCCGCGCCGCCCACCCCGACCTGGACGGGCTGTGGTACCGGTCCTCAATGGATTCCGGGAACCCGTCGGTGTGCTTGTGGGACCCGCCCGCATCCGCCGTCATCCCGCCGACGCCCGATGTGTTGTTGCCCTTGAACCACCCGGGCCTGGACCTGCCGCTGGCCCGGATCTGCGAGGAACTGAACTACACGCTGCTCTGAAGGAAAAGTCCTAGCGCCTTCGACGGAAAGCCTCAGCCACGCACCAGCTTGGCGAGCAGGTCACGCAACACAGTCTGGTCCTCCGGTGTGAGCGCGGCGAGCGGGCGGGCGGCGAAGTCCAGCGACCGCGCGAGATCATCGGCCACCTCCTGACCGCGTTCGGTCAGGGCGATCCGCTTGACCCGGCGGTCGCTCGGATCGGGCTCGCGGCTCACCAGCTCGCGCGCCACGAGCCGGTCCACGATCCCGGTCACGTTCGACGGGTCGCACTGCAGCAACTCGGCGATCCGCCGCATCCGCAACGGCTTGTACGTCAGCATGCCCAGCGCCTTCGCCTGCACGGGCGTGAGCTGGTGGCTGCCGGACGCGCGCTCGTACTCCTGGTTGACGCGGCCGATGATCTCCCCGATCAGGCCGACGACCTCCGCTGTTCGCTCATCCGTGTGCCAACTCACCCCACCAAGAGTAGCGCAGATGCTTGAGGTGCATAAACTATTGAAGTAGCCCAAAGGTCTAGGAGGCCCCGCATGAGCACCGCCACCCGTGAGATCCACCTGGCGTCCCGCCCCACCGGCTGGCCGGGTCCGGAGAACTTCCGCCTGGTCGAGACGACGCTCGAGGATCCGGCGGACGGGCAGGTGCTTGTGCGCACCCTGGTCATGTCGGTCGACCCGTACATGCGCGGCCGGATGAACGACGTGAAGTCCTACGTCCCGCCCTTCCAGGTGGACAAGCCGCTCGAGGGTGGCGCGGTCGGCGAGGTCGTCGCCTCGGCGGCCGACGGGTTCGCGCCCGGCGACCTGGTACTGCACAACTACGGCTGGCGCGAGCACGTCCTGGCCGACGCCAAGGCCCTGCGCAAGGTCGAGACGCCCGCCGGGCTGAACCCGTCGGTGTTCCTCGGCGCGCTCGGCGGGGTCGGGCTGACCGCGTACGTCGGGCTCTTCGACATCGCCGCCTTCAAGGAGGGCGACACGGTCTTCGTCTCCGGTGCCGCGGGCGCGGTCGGCAGCCTGGTCGGCCAGTTCGCCAAGCTGCGCGGGGCGAAGCGGGTCATCGGCAGCGCGGGCTCGGCTGAGAAGGTCGCCTACCTGACCGACGAACTCGGCTTCGACGCCGCGTTCAACTACCGCGACGGTGACGTGCGCGAGCAGCTCAAGGCCGCCGCGCCCGAGGGCATCGACGTGTACTTCGACAACGTCGGGGGCGACCACCTCGAAGCGGCCATTGCCTCGCTCAACCTCTACGGCCGCATCGCCGTCTGCGGCGCGATCTCGCAGTACAACAGCACGGAGCCGACCCCGGCGCCACGCAATCTCGCCCTGGTGATCGGCAAGCGGCTGACCATCCGCGGCTTCATCGTCAGCGACCACGGCGACCGGATGAAGCCCATGCTCGCCGAGGTCGGCGGCTGGCTCACCGAGGGCAAGATCCGCTTCAACGAGACCACCGTGCACGGACTGGAGAACGCACCCCAGGCGTTCCTCGACATGATGCGCGGCGCCAACACCGGCAAGATGCTGGTCGAGCTGAGCTGAAAGGACCCCGATGAAGATCCTGTACACCGCCGTCGCCACCGCGACCGGGCGTGAGGGCAAGGCAAGCACTTCCGACGGCAAGCTCGAGGTCACCCTCGCGCCGCCCACCGAGATGGGCGGCAGCGGCGAGGGCACCAACCCCGAGCAGCTCTTCGCCACCGGGTACGCGGCCTGCTTCGCGAGCGCCCTCGGTGCGGTCGGCCGGCGCCAGAAGGTGGACACCGCGAACGCGTCGGTGACCGCCGAGGTCGGCATCGGCCCGGACGGCAAGGGCGGCTTCGGCCTGGCCGTGAAGCTGAAGGTCACGATCCCGGACGTCGACCGGGAGACCGGTGAGCAGCTGGTGGAGGCGGCGCACCAGGTGTGCCCGTACTCCAACGCCACCCGCGGCAACATCGACGTCGACCTCGAACTGGTGTGACGCCCGTGCTGGAGCTGCCACGCCCCGTCGGGTTCGTCCTCGGCGGGGGCGGCAGCCTCGGCGCGAGCCAGGTCGGCATGCTGCGTGCGCTGGCCGAACACGGCGTGACGCCGGACCTGGTGACCGGCACGTCGGTCGGCTCGCTCAACGGCGCGGTGCTGGCGCGCGCCGGGGAGATTCCCGTCGAGCGCCTGTCGGCGATCTGGACCTCGATGACCCGTCGCGCGGTGTTCCCGGGCGGCCCGCTCGCGCAGGCCGTGACGCTGCGCAAGAGCCGCACGCACCTGTTCACCAGCGTGGGCCTCGGCGCCCTCGTCGACGAGGTGCTCGGCTCGGACACGACCTTCGACGACTGCGCCATCCCGCTCGGCGTGGTGGCCATGGACGTGGCGACGACGCAGGCCGTGCTGCTGCGCGAAGGCCCGCTGAAGCCCGCGGTGCTCGCCAGCGCCGCCATCCCCGGCATCTACCCGCCGGTCGAACTCGGCGACGGCCTGTACTACGACGGCGGCGTGGTGGCCAACGTGCCGATGCGCCAGGCGGTCGCCATGGGCGCGAAGTCGTTGGTGGTGCTGGATTGCGCGTTCCCCAGCCGCCTGCCCGCGGCGCCGCGCACCATCGCCGAAGTGGTGTTCATGGTGGCGATGGTGGCCATGCGCCAGCAGGCGGTGCTGGAAGCACCGGCGATCGCCGCCGAGCTACCGGTGGTGTACCTCCCGGGACCGCCGCTGATCCGGGTGTCCCCTTTGGACTTCACGCACACCGCCGAACTGCTCGGCGAGGCTTATGTTGCCGCGAGTGCTTTCCTGCACGACCTGCGGGTGAGCGGCCCCGGTCTGTACCAACAGGCCGGGGCCACCGTCAACGACTAGACCGGCAGGTGGCGCGACCACCACTCCAGCACCGCGTCGAAGCGTTGCTTGCGGTGCTTCGGGCGCCCGGACCGGGTCAGTTCGTGGCCCTCGCCGGGGAAGATCAGCATCTCTGTGTCCACGCCGTTCTTCTTCAACGCCACGAACATCCGCTGCGCCTGCTCGATCGGGCAGCGCCAGTCGTGTTCGGAGTGGACGATCGCGAACGGGATGTGGATGTCGTCGGCGTAGGTCAGGGGGCTGACCGCGCGACGCGCCTCCGCGCCGTAGCCGCAGTAGCCGTCGGCGAAGAACCAGCCGATGTCCGAGCTGCCCGCGAACGAGTCCCACGCGTTGACCGCGCGCTCGCTCCACGCCGCCACGAACCGGTCGCCGTGCTTGGCCGCGAGCCAGCCGGTCATCCAGCCGCCGTACGAACCGCCCATCACGCCGACCCGGGTCTCGTCGCACTCGGGGCGCTCCAGTGCGGCGTCCAGAACGGACAGCACGTCGTCGACGTCCACGGTGCCCAGCGCGCCGACGATCGCCTGCCCGTGCGCCTGCCCGTAGCCGGACGAGCCGCGCGGGTTGGCCAGCACGACCGCGTACCCGGCGGCCGCGTACACCTGCGCCTCGTCGAAGAACCCCCAGCCGTGGTACATGAACGGGCCGCCGTGCACGTGCAGCAGCACCGGGTGCGGGCCGTCGCCTTCGGGCAGCACCAGCCAGCCGTGCGTCGGGTACCCGTCCGGCGCGGCCGCCTTGATCTCCACCACCGGACGCAACCCCGCCGCCTTCAGCGGTGCGGAGAAGTCGGTGAGCACCCGGCTCTCCCCCGCGTCGACGACGACCACCTCGCCCGCACTGTCCGGTGTGGACACCACGGCGACCACTCGCCCGTTGTGCGCGGCGAACGCCCGGACCTGCCCCTGCTCACCGGCGAGCACCGGCAGCTCGGACAACGTCCGGACGGTGCCGTCGACCGGCACCTCACGCAGTTCGATCGCGCCCCGGTTGCGCACGGCCACCAGCACGCCGCCGGGCACGAGCACCGGCGCGCCCGCACCCCGCTCCACGTCGACGGTTTCCTCGTCGGTCAGCCGCACCGGCGCCGCGCCGGGACGCACCGACCACACGCCCGCGTTGCGCGCCTCGGCCTGCGGTCGGCCGTGCTCGTCGGCCGGGGTGTGGTCACCGAGCAGCACGACCGTGCCGTCGGCGAGCACGACCGGCAAGCTGGCGTCGCCTTCGATGCTCGCGACGAGCTCCGGTTCGCCGCCGTCGGCGGGCACCGCATAGAGGTCGGTGATGAGCGTGTCGTCCACGCCCCAGTCCTTGCGCGCGGCGACGTAGACGCGCGTGCCGTCGGGGCTCCACGCCGGATCGCCCGGTTCGGCGTTGCCCGTGGTCAGCTGCTTGGCTTCGGGCTCGTCGGCCAGCGCGTCGACCACGAACAGCTGCAGGGGCTGGTCGTCGACGAAGCCCACGTTGTCGAGCCGGTAGAACAACCGGGTGATCCGCCGGGGCGCCTCCGCGGCCGCCTCGATCACCTCGGAGTCGTTGTCCGGCAAGGAAATACCGTAGCGACCCGGCTCCGGCACCCGCGTGCAGAAGGCGATGCGCCGCGAGTCCGGCGCCCACACCGGCGCGCCCGCGCCCCCCGGCAACGACGTGACCTCACGCGCTTCGCCGCCACCGGTGGGCATCACGTGCAGCTGCGGTCGTTCCTTGCCCTTCGGACCGGACACCCGCAGGAAGGCCACCCACTGGCCGTCCGGCGAGATCGTCGGCGCGCTGTCCCGGTCGCCGTGGGTCCACGGCGTGCTGCCACCGCCGGTCAGGTCGACCCGGTGCAGGCCGCCACGGTTGCCGTCAACGGCGAGATTCGGCGTGGACAGCGCCACCAGGGTCAGGTCGCCGTGGACCGTGACCTCGGTGGGAGCCGCCAATAACTCGATGTCCTCAGGGCGCATGCGGCCGAGGCTACTCGCTCTTTAGCAAAGCTTAGGAACTTACCGTTACCAGTAATGCCGGTCAGGCCGCCTCACGGGCGCTGCGTTGTTCCGAGGCATCGGCATCGTCCCCACCGGGCAGTCCAGGGGTCTTGCGCACCGAATCGGGGTCCCGCCGAGCCTTGATGAGGCTGGCCACGGTGGTGATCAGCAGTACACCGACGATCACGGACAGCGACAGCGTGATGCTGATGGTCGGCACGTGCACGCCCTGCCCACCGTTGATGAACGGCAGCGTGTTGTCGTGCAGAGCCTCGAGCATGAGCTTCACACCGATGAAGCCCAGGATCGCCGAGAGCCCGATCGAGAGGTAGACCAGCTTTTGCAGCAACCCACCGAGCAGGAAGTACAGCTGGCGAAGACCCATCAACGCGAACGCGTTCGCGGCGAAGACCAGGAACGGCTCCTTGGTGAGGCCGAAGATCGCGGGTATCGAGTCGAGCGCGAAGAGCAGGTCCGTCGTGCCGATGGCGAACATGACGACGAACATCGGCGTGACGAGGCGCCGGCCGGACAGGCGCACGAACGACTTCGAGCCGTGGTAGTCCTTCGACACCGGGACGATCTTGCGGATGACGCGGATCGCCGCGTTCTCCTTGTACTCCTCGTCTTCCTCGCCACCGAGGCCCGAGCGGGCCATCTTGTACGCGGTGGCGACGAGGAACGCGCCGAAGAGCCAGAAGACCCAGCTGAACCGGTCGATGACCGCGGCACCGGCCGCGATGAACAGACCACGCATCACGAGGGCGATCAGTATGCCGACCAGCAGCACGCGGTGCTGGTGGACCACCGGCACCTTGAAGGCACCCATGATCACGACGAAGACGAACAGGTTGTCGACCGACAGCGAGTACTCGGTGATGTAACCGGAGAAGAACTCGATCGCGGGTGTCTTGCCGGCGAACGCCCAGAGGGCCGCACCGAAAACGGCGGCACACGCGATGTAGAAGACAACCCACCTGGCAGCTTCGCCGACGGTCACCTCGTGCGGTTTGCGGTCCACGATGACCAGGTCGACGGCGAGCAGGATCAGCAAGCCGACGATGGTCGCGAGCCAGATCCAGGCGGGGACGATCACGAGCGTTGACCTCCGGTTTCCGGGTGCACCTGCTTTTGTGCGCACGCCACCAACCGGAGGTCTCCTCCACCGGCCTTCCGGCCGGCCACCGGCACCGGGACCCGAGGCGGATCCGTGCTGACGACACCGGCGCTTAGGGAGTACTCCCCTCCACGTCCCTCCATTGTCGCGTGCGCCTGGCAATAACGCCAGAGGAACGGCTGGATACAGGGGGTTGTCCTGCATCACAACCCGTTGGGGTACCCGATCGGGTCACTAACAATCTTCTCAGCTTCACTCGAATACCTTGGGCGACGTGCGCCGCATCCCCCGATCCGTCTTCCGTTGGACCGCGTTTGCCGTGGTCGCCGCCTTGATCGTGATCACGGTGGTGTTGGTGACCCGGCCGTCGTCCACCGGGCAGCAGGTCCGCACCCAGGAGAAGGTGCTCACCCTTGTCGACGGCCCGGCGGGCAAACGCGCCCCGGTGGCCATCGACACCACCCTTTACCTGCCCGAAAAGACCCCTGCTCCCGCGGTGATGATCGCCCACGGGTTCGGCGGGTCGAAGCGCAGCGTGGACGCCGACGCGCGGGAGTTCGCCGCGCAGGGCTTCGTCGTGCTCGCGTGGTCCGCGCGGGGCTTCGGGCGCAGCGGCGGCACCATCGAGCTGAACTCCCCGGACTACGAGGTCGAGGACGCGAAGCAACTCGTCAGCTGGCTCGCGAAGCGGCCCGAGGTGCGTTTGGACGGTCCGGGCGACCCGCGGGTCGGCGTGACCGGCGGCTCGTACGGCGGCGCGCTCGCGCTGATGCTCGCCGGGGCCGACAAGCGGGTCGACGCGCTCGCGCCGGTGATCACCTACAACGACTTGTCCCAGGCGCTGTTGCCGAACACCGGAAGTACCGGCGCGATGCCGGCCGGCACCCCGGCCGCCGGGCCCTTCGGGGCCGACGGTGTGTTCAAGCGGGCGTGGGCCGGGATCTTCTTCGCGTCCGGCATGGGCGGCGGCGGGGACGCGGGCAGCTCGGGCCCGGAGGCGCCCGAGCCCGGAACCGTGTCCGGCTCCTCGGACGCCGCGGCCGGCGGGGACGCGGCGGCGCCCGCACCCGCGCCCTCGACCGGCGGCGACACCGCGGGTGGCGACCAGGGCGGCGACGCCCCGCCCGCGGGCGCGACCGGCGGACCGTGCGGGCGGTTCGGACTCGACGTCTGCAAGGCCTACGCGGAAGTCGCGACCACCGGTGTGCCGAGCGCGGAGACGGTGGCGCTGCTCAAGTCGGTGTCGCCGGTGTCGGTCACCTCGAAGATCACCCAGCCGACGCTGCTGGTGCAGGGCGAGCAGGACACGCTCTTCGGGCTGGACCAGGCCGACGCCAACGCCCGGCAGATCGCCGCGGCGGGCGGTTCGGTGAAGGTGATCTGGTACGCGGGCGGGCACGACGGCGGCCGGCCGGGTCCGCAGCTGCGGGAGGAGATGCGCAACTGGCTCGCCTACCAGCTCGACAAGCGCGGCACCGATCCCGGCACCGGCTTCGAGTACGCGGTGCAGGGCGCGTTGCGTGCCCAGGGCGCGCCGTCGGTGCGCGTGGTGCGCGCGCCCGCGTACCCCGGGCTGACCGGCGCCCCGGTGCAACGCCAGGCCATGGCCATGAGCGGCGCCGCGCAGACCGTGATCAACCCGCCCGGGGCCAACCCGGGTTCGGTGAGCAGCTTGCCTGGCCTTTCGTCGGTGCTCGCGGGCGCGGGCGGGCGGCTGTCCGGCCGGACCTCGATCGATCTGCCCGGGCAGTCTGCGATCTTCTCCGGACCGACCTTGGACGAGCAGCTGCTGATCGCCGGCTCGGCCACCGCCCGGCTGGACGTCTCCGCCATGCCCGGGCTGCCACCGTCGAAGACGGGCGCCGTGTTGTTCGCGAAGCTCTACGACGTCGGACCGGACGGCACGCGGATCCTGCCCGGCTCCGCGGTCTCCCCGGTGCGAGTGCCACCACTACCGGTTAACGGCGACTCGGTGAAGGTGACCGTTGCCCTGCCGGGCATCGTGCGGCCGGTCGAGTCCGGGCACTACCTGAGCCTGGTCGTCACCACCACCGACCAGTCCTACGCCACACCGCTGGAGCCCGCCGCCTACCGCATCGCCTTGGCCGACGACACCATCGCGGTGCCGGTCGTGCCCGGGACGAACGTGGGCGGCCCGGCGCCGGTCGGCCCGGTGATCGGCATCATCGTGGTGCTGGGTATCGGGGTACTGCTCGTGCTCGCGGTTGCCTTGCGGCGCAGGCGGTCCGGCCGTCCTGACCCCGAGCTCACCGACGTGCCGCTGGTGATCGACGGCCTGACCAAGCGCTACCCCGGCGGCTTGGTCGCCGTGGACGACCTCAGTTTCCGGGTGGACCGCGGCCAGGTCCTCGGCCTGCTCGGTCCGAATGGCGCGGGCAAGACCACGACGCTGCGCATGCTGATGGGGTTGATCCACCCGACCGGCGGCACGATCAAGGTGTTCGGCCAGGAGATCCGCCCCGGCGCACCGGTTCTGTCCCGCATCGGGTCCTTTGTGGAGGGTGCGGGCTTCCTGCCGCACCTGTCGGGCGCGGACAACCTGCGGCTGTACTGGGCCGCGACCGGGCGACCCGCGGAGCGCGCGCACGTCCACGAGGCGCTGGAGATCGCGGGGCTCGGCAAGGCCGTGAACCGCAAGGTGCGCACGTACAGCCAGGGCATGCGGCAGCGGCTCGCGATCGCGCAGGCCATGCTCGGCTTGCCGGACCTACTGGTCCTCGACGAACCGACCAACGGGCTCGACCCGCCGCAGATCCACCAGATGCGCTCGGTGCTGCGTGCGTACGCGGCGACCGGGCGGACGGTGCTGGTGTCCAGCCACTTGCTCGCCGAGGTCGAGCAGACGTGTGACCACGTGGTGGTCATGCACCGCGGTCGGTTGGTCGCGGCCGGGCCGGTGGACGAGATCGTGTCCGGTGGCGGCGAGGCGACGTTCCGGGTGGACCGCCCGGACGTGGCCGCGGACGTGCTGCGCGGCATCTCGGGCGTGACCGGGGTGGCCGTCGACGGCAGCGCGGTGCACGCCGAACTGGACGGCACGCCGCGTTCGGTGGCGATCGGCGTGCTGGTGTCGGCGGGTGTGGCGGTCGAGCAGGCCGGGCCGCGGCGCAGGCTGGAAGACGTGTTCCTGCAACTGGTCGGAGAGGACTCATGACGGAGGCGGACGAGTCGGTCCACACCGATCCGGCGGCGATCGCCGAACTGACCGACGCGGCGCGTGCCTCGCACCTCGGCGCCGGCGCGAGCGGCGCGGTCGAGGGCTACCGCGCGCGCCGCACGTTGCGGTTGCACGTGGAGCTGCGCCGGCAGTTGCGGCGCAGGCGGACCCAGTTGCTGTACGGGTTCCTCGTGCTGCTGCCGTTCCTGCTGGCGGTGGCGTTCGAGGTCGGTTCTTCGAACCCCAACCGCCGTTCGGGCGGCTTCGTCGACCTGGCGACGGCCAGCGCCCCGAACTTCGTGGTGCTGACGTTGTTCGTGTCGGGCACGTTCCTGCTGCCGATGATCGTCGCGCTGTTCTTCGGCGACACGATCGCCAGCGAGGCTTCGTGGTCGAGCCTGAAGTACCTGCTGGCGATCCCCGTGCCGCGGCACCGGTTGCTGGCGCAGAAGGCACTCGCGTCAGCGGTGCTTTCGTTCGCCGCATTGGTGTTGCTGCCGCTGGTGGCGTTCCTGGTGGGCCTGGTGAGCTACGGCGCAGGCGAAGCCGTGACCCCCACCGGTGACGCCGTCGACTTCCCCACGGCGCTGGCGGCGATCGGCATGTCGGTGGTCTACATCTCGATCCAGCTGATCTGGGTGGCCGGGCTCGCGATGTTCCTGTCCGTGCTGATCGACGCGCCGCTGGGTGCCGTCGGCGGCGCGGTCCTGGTGTCGATCCTGTCGCAGATCCTCGAGCAGATCACGGCGCTGGGCTCACTGCGGCAGTACTTGCCGACGCACTTCGCCTTCTCGTGGTCGGACCTGATCGCCACCGACATCGACTGGACGAACCTGGCCAAGGGAACGCTCTCGGCACTGATCTACGGCCTGGTCTTCGGCACGTTGGCCTTCCGCCGCTTCACCACAAAGGACATCACCAGCTGACTCAATGCAGGCAGAACTCGTTGCCCTCCGGGTCCTGCATCACGTAGACGGTGGGACCTCGGTCGGCGTGGGTCTCGAGGTGGCGCGCTCCCAACGCCATCAACCGTTCCACCTCGGCCGGTTTGTCGGCCTCGTCCACGTGGATGTCCACATGGCAACGGTTCTTCGCCGACTTTCCCTCCGGAACGCGCTGGAAGAACAACCGGGGCTCCACACCGGACGGATCCCGAACCGCCGCCACGTCCCGGAAAGCCGACCGCCGGTCAAGAACGATGCGTTCCTCGGCGGACATGCGGCCGGCCGCCACCAACTGCTCGACGAGGTCGTGGTGGTCCTCCACGACCGTCCCGAAGACCTGAGCCCAGAAGCGGGCCTGTGCATGCGGGTCAGCGCAGTCGAAAGCCACTTGTGTCCTCATTGGATGCAGAACTCGTTTCCCTCGGGGTCCTTCATGACCAGGCAGCGACCGTTGGGTTCGTTGCTCTCGTACTGCACCGACGCACCGGCCGCCACGAGCTTCTCCGAGTGGGCCAGCACCCGCTTCCAGCCCTCTTCCCCGCTGTTCGGGCCGCCGCTGACGTTCAGGTCCAAGTGGACCCGGTTCTTCGCGACCTTGCCTTCCGGCACCTGCTGGAAGAACAGCCGCGGGCCGGCGCCGGACGGGTCGATGGCGGCGCCGAAGGCGTGCCACTTCTCCTCGGGCATGCCGATCTTCGCCGCGAAGTCCTGCCAGGTCGCGAACCCGGGCGGGGGCTGCTGCTCCGCGTAGTCGAGGGCCAGCTGCCAGAACGAGGCCAGCGCTTCCGCGTCGTGCGCGTCGAACGTCACCTGCACTTTGATCGCCATGCGCGCAGGCTAACGGCCCCCACCGACAAAACCGCCCGATCGGTCACCGAACTCTGCCGCTTCGATTCCGGATCATCCCAACCACGTGCACGGCGGCCCGCGCTGATTCACCGTCGAACTGGATCAGTCCAGCTCGCCACCGCCGGAGGCCCGCCGTGCACGCACCGCCGCTCACCCGCTGCGGCCCCGTGCGCGGCTCGTGGGATCGACTGGTCGCCCGCGTGCTCGGCGACGGCTGGTCGCTGCGCCGCGGCGCCACCCGCGTGCTCGCCCTGCCCGACGGCACCGCCCTGCGCGCGCAGGGATGGCTCCTCGCCGTCTCGGCGACCACCACCAGCGCGGGCATGGTCCTCGCCCGCACCGCCGAGGTCCTGGCCGCGCGCCGCTGCCCGTTCACCTTCGCCGCGACGATCTCCGCGGTGCGCGCGCTGAACGCACAGGACGCCGACCTCGCCGTCGCCGCCCGGTTCCTGACCATCTACCCGAACTCCGATGACGACGTCGCCGAGCTCGCCCGCGAGCTGGACGCGGCCACCCGCGGCCTGCCCGGACCGGTCATCACCTCCGCGCGGCCGGTGTGCGCGGGCAGCCTGGTGCACTACCGCTACGCCGCGTTCGTGCCCCTGCGCCGCCTCGCCGACAGCGGCCGCTACGAGCAGGTCGTGCACGCACCGGACGGCTCGGCGGTGCCCGACCGGCCCGAGCTGTGGCTGCCGCCGTGGTCGCCCGACCCGATCGGCGCCCCATCGGCGCCCATGCCCAATCCGCTCGGCACCCGGTTCGTGCCGCGGGGCGCGGGCGACCGGTTCCGCGCGCTCGACCGCAGCACCGGCGCCGAGGTGGTCGTCACCCGCGGCCGCGCCCACGTCGACGAGACGCCCGCCGGCGACTTGCGCGACCGGTTGCGGGCCGAGGCCGCGATGCTCGCCCTGCTCGGCCCGACCGGGCTCGTGCCCGACCTGGTCACCGTGCACGAACGGTCGGGCCAGACGTTCCTGATCACCTCGGCGGTCGAGGGCACGCCGCTCGCCGACCACGTGCGGACCCTGAGCGGCGAGCAACGCCACGACCTCGCCATCCAGCTCACCGAACTGCTGGCCCAGATCCACTTCGAAGGCGTCGTGCTGCGCGACCTCAGCCCCGCCACCGTGGTCGTCGAACCAGGCGGCACCCTGCGGCTGAGCCGGCTCGCCATGGCCGCGCCGGCCGGCGCCGAGGTGACCGGCGCGGGGCCACGAGGATTCGCCGCGCCCGAACAACTCGCCAGCGCCGCGGTCCCCACTCCGGCCGATCCTGCGGCCGACCTGTTCTCCTTGGGCGCCATGCTGTTCTTCCTCGCTGTCGGCGCGGAACCCGTGCTGGCCAAGGAATATCCGGAACGCGGCGCACGTGGTCGGCTGCGGCCCTGGCTGGACGGCGCGGCCGTCGACAATCCCCTCGTCCGCCGGTACCGGCCGTTGATCCTCGACCTGGTGGCCGACGACCCGCAAGACCGCTGCGGCCTCGACGCCGTCGCCGAACGGCTGACCCGCCGGGTCGTCGCACCTGCACCACCCGCCGCGCGCCCTGGCGAAGAAGCCGCCGACGAGCTGGTGCGCGACGGCGTCGGCTACCTGCTCGCGGCGATGGCCGGACCGGGCGCGGACCGGCTTTGGCCGGGTGAAGCCAACACCGACCCGACGATCGTCCACTGTGGTTCGGCCGGTGTGCTGAACGCCTTGGTACGAGCCATGCCGTACCTGCGCGACGGCCTGCTGTTCGACGCGGTCCAGCGCGCCGCCTGGTGGACGGCGGACCGGTGCGCCGAGGAACCGACGGTCCTGCCGGGGCTGCACCACGGCCGCTCCGGTGTGGTGTGGTCGTTGCTCGAGGCAGCGCAAGCCGTGCAGGACAGGCGTTTGCGGGACCGCGCGCTCGAGCTGGCCGGGGACATCCCGGTGCACGGACCGGATCCCGGCGTGCACCGCGGCATCGCCGGGGCGGGGCTGGCGATGCTGCACTGCTGGCGCGCCTGCGGCGACCCGGCGTTGCTCGGCAAGGCCGTGCGCTGCGCGGAACACCTGCTGGCCACCGTCGACGACACCGAACCGGTGTGGTGGCTGCCCGATGCCTCCGTCCAGACGGGCTTCGCCGAGGGAACCGCGGGCATCGCCACGTTCCTGCTGGACTGCTGGCGCGCCACCGAGGACGAGCGCTACCTCGCGATCGCCCGCCGAGCCGCGGATTTCCTGTGTGGGCAAGCAGTCCACGACCACGCGGGCACCGGTACGTTCCTGGTGCGGGCTTGGGCGGCCACCGGCGACCCCCGGCACCTCGAGACCGCACAGGCCATCGCGACCCCCGTGCGCGCCGAGCAGTGGACCCGCCCGCCGACCGTCGCGAACGGCGTCGCCGGCGGCATGGACTTCCTGCTCGACCTCGCCGAGGCCACCGGCGACCCCGACCCCCGCGACGCGGCCTGGCACGGGCTGGCCGCGTTGCGGGCCCGGACAACGCACCGGTACGGCCGGACGGTGGTGTGCGACGAGTCCGGCCGCACCGCGATGGCAGGGCACGACATCGGGGTCGCGGGTGTGCTCAGCACGGTGATCCGGCTGCGCCACGGTGGTTCCCGGCCGTGGTTGCCGCCGGTCACACCGGACGAAGAATGACCCTTTTCGGGTGGTTGTAGGCCAACGGCCCCTACTTGGGGGGTGATCGCTCGCGTACGGTGGCGCTTCCGCCAGCCCCGCACTTTCTGGAGCATGTCATGCCCCGCCCGGTCCACTTCGAGATCCACGCCGCCGATCCGGCCCGGGCTCAGGCCTTCTACGAGCACGTCTTCGGCTGGCGATTCCGACGGTGGGGCGAGAACCCCTACTGGCTGATCCAGACGGGTGAGGGGCCTGGCATCGACGGCGGCATGGTGCCCCGGCGCGGACCGCGACCGGCCGCGGACGCCCCGGTCGCCGCGTTCCCGCTGACGATGGACACCGCGGACCTCGACGCCACCCTGGCCGCGGTCCTGGCCGCGGGTGGAACCGTTGTGGTGCCCCGCAGCGCGCTGCCCGGTCTCGGTTACACCGCCTACTGCACCGACACCGAGGGCAACATCTTCGGGCTCATGCAGGCCGACGAGTCCGCCGCCTGACTAGCGATCGGCCGTTCGGGCGCACGCGATGCACGTGCGTGCCATGGGCCTGGCCTCGAGCCGATCCTGCGCGATCGGCCCACCGCAGGCTGTGCACGTCCAGTAGGTGCCGTCCGCGATCCGGGCGGCGGCCGTGTCGAGTTCGGCCAGTTCCGCCTGCGCCGCCACCAGCGTGGACCCGACCTGCGCGCGTTCGAAGGCGACGGTGGCGCCTTCGGGATCGTGCTCGTCGTCGTCCGCGGCCAGCGCCGAGGCGTCGACGATGGCCTGCCAGCGCCCGCCCAGGGCCTCGATCAACCGGATCGTCTCGGCCCGCGCCGCCGCCACGGCGGCGCGAGCCCGCTCCGATCTGTCCACTGTGGACTACCGGGCGCGGCGCGAGCGCAGGTAGTCGCCGACCACAGCGGCCCCGAGGCCGTCGAGGTCGGGCGCGATCACCCGCCCGCCACCCCGGCGCGCGACCAGGTCCACGAACTCCGCCAGCCGCGGGTCGTCGCCCAGCATGAACACCGAGATCGACGCGCCCAGCTTGGCCAGCGCGTCCACTTGCGCCATGGTCGAACGCAGCGTCCTGGGCAGCGGCGGGTAGTGGAATTCCGCCTCGCCATCGGGTTCCAGGTGCGCGGTCGGCTCGCCGTCGGTGACCACGAGCACGACCGGCTGCGCGTCGGAGTTCTTGCGCAGGTGGCGCCCGGCCAACAGCAACGCGTGGTGCAGGTTCGTGCCCTGCTCCCACACGCCCTCCAGGCCGACGAGTTCGGCGAGGTCCACGTTCATCGCGTGCCGGCCGAACGTGATCAGCTGCAACGCATCGGTGCGGAACCGTGTCTTGATCAATTGGTGCAACGCCAGGGCGGTGCGCTTCATCGGCACCCAGCGCCCGTCCTGCACCATCGACCACGACGTGTCCACGCACAACGCCACCGCGGCCCGCGCCCGCTGCTCGGTCTCCACGACCTCCACATCGGACACATCGAGGTCGACCGCGCCGGAACCCGTGGACACCGACCGCAGTACGGCGTTGCGCACCGTCCGCGAGACCTCCCACGGCTCGGTGTCGCCGAACTGCCACGGCCGCGACGAACCCGTCGGCTCGCCCGCGGCACCGGCACGTGCCGTGTCCCGCTCGCCCTTGCGCGACCGCAGCGACGTCACCACGTCACGCAACGCCGTCTGCCCGAGCTTGCGCAATGCCTTGGGCGTCAAGCGAAGCGAGCCGTCCGGGGCCCGCTCGAACAAGCCCTGGGCACGCAGCTCACGCTCCAGTTCGGACAGTCGACGGGCATCGACCGCTGCCTCGTCGCCGAGCTGGCGCCGCAACGAGTCCAGGTCGATGTCCTCCAGCCGGGCCCCCGGGTAGGACTGGCCGAGCTGCTCGGCCAGCGCGTCCATCTCGGCGAGGTCCTGCATGGCCTGCACGCCCTCGCCCAGCTCCATCGGGTTGTTCCCGCGGAACCGGCCGCTGCCCTGCCAGTCCTCGCCCGGCCGCAACGCACGCAGGTTGGCGTCCAGTTCGGCCACCTGCTGCGCCAGCCGAGGATCGCCGAACGCCTGCCCCATCAGCTCGCCGAGTTCGGCGCGCTGCTCCTCGGACATCGAGTTCATCATCCGCTGCGCGGCGGCCGACCGTTGCGCGAGCGCGTCGATCAGCTCCTCGACGTTGCGCGGGTTCTCCGGGAAGAACTCGCCGTGCTTGGCCATGAACCGGTCGAACTTGTCCTTCGTGTCCTCGCCACGCAGGTGCGACAGCAGCAGGTCGTTGAGGTCGGTCATCATCTCGCGGATGCGCTCGACGTCCTCGGGCGTCGACTGCTCCAGCGCCTGCTTCATGCCCTGGAACCGCGACTCCATCAGCTGCTGGCCCAGCATGTCCTGCAGTTCCTGGTAGGCCTCGCGGGCCTCGTCGGATTGCCAGTCGTACTGCGCCAGCTCGTTGATCTGCGCCGCCGTGCCGGTGGGCAACGCGTCCAGCTGCGCCTCGCGGAACCGCGCGTCGTCGGACGGGTCGGGGAACAACGTCCGACGCTCGGCCTCGAGCGCCTTGTCCAGCAGTTCCTTGGCGCGCTGCATCGTCCCGTCGAGCCGATTGCGCCGCTGCAGCTGGGCACGGCGCTGCCAGAGGCGCCGGGTCAGGTCGTCGAGCCCCTGCGTGCCGCGCACGCCCCGGCGCAGCAACTCCTCCATCGCGCTGCGCGGGGACGACCCCTCCAGCACGTCGCGCCCGATGTCCTCCAGCGCCGCGCTCAGGTCCACCGGTGGCGCCAGTGGATCGGGCCCCTCGTGGTAGGGCCCGTAGGAGTACCGGTCCGGCGCCGTCACGGCCCGTACACCGCCGTGCCGTCCTCGGCGTCCTTGGCCACCTTGCGCTGCAGGTACAGCAGTTCGAGCGCGAGCTCGACCGCCGCGGCGATCCGGCCCGGGTTGTCGTCGGGCTTGACCCCGACGCGGGCCGCGACCTCGTGCAGCACCGGCAGCTCCGGCAACGCCTGCAGGACCTCGATCGCCGGCACCTTCTCGCCGGTGGCGACCAGGTGGCCGTCGGCGACCGCATCGGTGAGCGGGCGCAGGTCCAGACCGCCGAACTTGGCCCGCGCGGTCTCGGCGGTGGCCTTGCGCAGCAGGTGCGTCAGGTGCTCGGTCTCCCGGCCCTCCTCACCGGACTCGAACTCGAGCTTGCCGCGCAGCACCGCGGGCACCGAGTCCAGGTCGATCGGGCGGGCCACCGGCTCGTCCTCACCCGTCAGCGCCGAGCGCCGCAGGGCCGCGGCGGCCACGGTCTCCGCCGCGGCCACGGCGAACCGGGCCGAGACACCCGAGCGCTGGTCGATCGCGGCGGACTCACGCAGGTTGCGCACGAACCGCGCGATGATCTCCAGGAGCACCTCGCCGACCTCGGCGGACAGCTCGGCTTCCTGGCGCACCAACGCGATCTCGCCCTTGAGGCTCAGCGGGTAGTGGGTGCGGATCTCCGCACCGAACCGGTCCTTGAGCGGGGTGATGATGCGGCCACGGTTGGTGTAGTCCTCGGGATTCGCGGTGGCCACCAGCAGCACGTCCAGCGGCAGCCGCAACGTGTAGCCGCGGACCTGGATGTCGCGCTCCTCCATGACGTTGAGCAGCGCGACCTGGATGCGCTCGGCGAGGTCGGGCAGCTCGTTGACCGCGACGATGCCCCGGTGCGCTCGCGGCACGAGTCCGAAGTGGATGGTCTCGGGGTCGCCCAGGCTGCGGCCCTGCGCCACCTTCACCGGGTCCACGTCGCCGATCAGGTCACCGACGCTGGTGTCCGGGGTGGCGAGCTTCTCCGCGTAGCGCTCGCTGCGGTGGCGCCAGGCCACCGGCAGGTCGTCGCCGAGCTCGGCGGCGCGGCGGATCGACGCCGGGGTGATCGGCTCGAGCGGGTGTTCGCCCAGCTCGGAGCCTTCGATGACCGGCGTCCACTCGTCGAGCAGGCCCGCCAGCGTGCGCAGCAGGCGTGTCTTGCCCTGACCGCGCTCCCCCAGCAGGACCACGTCGTGCCCGGCGAGCAGGGCGCGCTCCAGCTGCGGGAGCACGGTCGTGTCGAACCCGACGATGCCCGGCCACGCCGAGGCGCCGGACCGCAGCGCGGCCAGCAGGTTTTCCTTGATCTCGGTCTTCACGCCACGCGGCAGGTACCCCGCGGCGCGCAACTCCCCCGCCGTGCGTGGCAGGTTGCTCGGTGCTTCGTTCACGACTACGACGCTACGCATGTGTTCGCTGCCGGTCGACATGGAGCAACTCCAGGACAGTGGGGGCGGGAGGCCTTACGGTTTGGCGTGATGACGCAAAAGGACCGGGTCGAGTTCCGCTGGTGGCCCAAACCCGCAGATTGGACGGACGCCTTGCGCGCCACGCTGCCGGTGTACCGGTGGGCGCCGTGGTTCGCGGGCGTGCTGGCCGCCGGTTCCGTTGTGCTGCTGGTCGTGGGGCAGTTGGTGGCAGGTGGTTTCGGGTTGTGCGCGGCCGTGGTCGTCGCCGCCATCCCGGTGGTCGGTGTCTACAGCGCCTTCCGAGCCAACCCGGTGGCGTCCAGCGAGGTCACGGCGGTCGCCGACGAGCACGCGATGCGGATGATGACCGTGGACGGCACCGCGCACACCGAGTTGCGCTGGCCGCAGGTCACGGGGTGGCAGCGGACCCGGCGTGGGTACGTCCTGCGCACGGGGGCGTCGGTCGGCGAGATGTACCCGGTGCCGGCACGGGCGTTCGGCGCGGACGGCCGCGACGCCTTCGACGCCTTGCTGCGCGAACACGTGGGCACTGCCGAGGATTGAGGCGGGTGTCGGTGGGCTCGCGTACCCTCGCAGATCGTGTCCACCTCGATGACGACTTTCGCCGTCTGGACGTCTGCGTGGCTCAGCGGCAACGCAGCGCCGGACGACGTCCTCGACGCCATGGCGCACTGGGCGCCGATGCACGAGGTCGTGGCCGACGACGACGGCACCGCCACCGTGCTCGACCTGCCGGCCGACGGCGAGCCGGCGGCCACGCCCGCCGCGCTGCTCGGCGCGTTGCGCCGGGGTGGCGCGGAGTCGGCGCGGCTCGTCCTGCCCGTGCCCGGTGACGTGCGCGGACTGGGCGGTCGCAGTGCCTTCTCCGCCGCCGCCTTACGCCACGGCGAGGCCGCCGTGTTCGGCGGTGCGGCGCTGGGCGTGGTGACCGAGGAGGTCGCCGAGGGCATCCTGCGCTGGACCGTGTTCGACCTGCCGGAGCCGCCGCGCGCCGAGCACGTGCCGATCGGTGAGGCGGAGCACGGGCTCACGCAGGCCGTGCGGGACGCGGCGGGCGCGTTGGCCGAGCTGGACGTCGCCCGAGACCGGCCCGGCGTGCGGGAGGAGATGGCGGCGTTGCTCCGTCTCGCGACCCGTTCGCCTTGGCCCGATGGCATGCCACCGCGGGCTTTGCGGGTGCTGCAGCGGGCGAGCGAGGTGGGCGTGATGATCGCCCTCGCGGCCGAGGACGAGCCCGGCGGCGCGTTGTCGTCGTCGGCCGCGATCCGGCGTTCGGAGGCCCTGCGACCGGTGCACGACGCCGTGCGCACGGCCCGGTCCGCGGCGGTCGACGAGGCGGTGCGCGTGCTGTCCGACCACGCCGAACGCCGCTAGCTCATGTTCACTCGATCGTGTTCGAACATATGTTCGAATCTGTGGCAGACTGAGAGCAGCCGAATCCGGCTCGTTCATTGTCAACTGCAGAGTGGAACAACCGCGTGCTGATCGAGCGCCGTCTCCAGGAGGGCATCCGCGACGGCTCGATCACCGTGCTGCTGCGCCGGTGGCGGCAGCGCCAGGCCAGCGCGGGCGGCGTCTACCGCACGGCGGCGGGCATGATCGGCGTGTCCTCGATCGAGCGGATCGACCCGGCAACGCTGGCCGAGACCGATGCCCGCGCCGCAGGCTACCCGAGCGCCGACGCCGCCCGGTCCGACCTGCGCGGCGATCCGTCGTCGCCGGTCTACCTGATGCGGATCCACCCCGTGACCGACCCGGATCCGCGCACGGTGCTCGCCGAGACGGCCGACCTGACCGCCGACGACGTCGCGGCGATCACCGCCCGCCTGGACCGGCTCGACGCCGCGAGTGCCCGGGGCCCTTGGACAAGGCCCACTCTGGCAGCGATCGAGGCGCGCCCGGGCGTGCGAGCACCCGACCTGGCGGAGTCCTTCGGACGGGAGACGGCACCGTTCAAAGTGGACGTTCGCAAGCTCAAGAACCTGGGGCTCACCTTGAGCTTGCCCGTCGGGTACAAGCTGTCGCCGCGCGGGATCGCCTACCTGGCAGCGATCCGCTAGCCGGTGCTCAACGCGGCCCGAGTGGTGCACGGGCTCTCCATTGGTCGTCAGCTCCCGCTGGTTGAGCGACCACACCGCGACGGTGCCGCCGACGCGATGACCCATCATGCAGTCCTTCGATTCGACGCCGGTGCGAGCGAACAGGGCCACGCCCACGTCGACGCCGCGGACCTCGACGAAGACCTGTGGTGGGACGTTCGCCAAGCCGGTCTCTGGGTTCACCACCGGCTTGGGCAACCCGGCGGTGAGCGCGGCCCGCACGTCGGCCTCGGTGGGCCGGTCCGGCAGCTTGCCAAGGACCGATTTCAGGGCGGGTGCGTAGGTCGAGGGGATGTCGCGCCCCGGCAGCGGCGGCGGCGTGATCGGGGTGGCGCCGGCCGGGCACGTGACCCGCGTGGGTCCCGAGCTGGGGCCGTAGTAGTCGAACTCGACGCGGTAGCAGGCGTCGAGTTCGGGCTCGTCGCCGTAGCCGCTGTGAGTGGCGTCGTGGTGGATGCGCCAAACCAGCCGCGCCATCGGCTCCGAGAGGCTGGTGTGGGGAAGGTCCGTCGCCTCCAGCACGCTGAACGACGGGGTCTTGCCCAGCGTGGTGGCGAGCGCGGCGCGCGCGAAGGCGGCGGCGTTCTCCTGGCGCGGATAGCTGATCGCGTCGGCGAGCGTCTGCGACTGCCGGTCGGTTTCCTGGTTGCCCGCCGTGGACACCGCGCCGCACGACGCGGTCAACAGCACCGCACAAACAACCGCGACAACACCACGTAACCGAGTCACGGTCCGACGCTATCGGCCGGCGGTCACGATCTCGTGAGTAATTGTCCTCAACTGGCTCACGCCGGTCGTGCCGGACGTTTCGCCGGCTCGCAACACCCGACCGCACAGATCGCGCCGTTCACCGTGCACCCGGCCACCGGGAACTCCGACAACTTCCGTGCCGGAGCCCCGTCGAGATGCTCGCGCACCAGCTCGACCACCAACTGCGCGAACCGCCGATCCGCACCCGGCGTCGCCGCGCGGGCGAACTCCATGCCGAGTTCGCCGGCCCGCTCCCGGGCCTCGGTGTCCAGGTCCCACACGACCTCGAGGTGATCGCTCACGAAGCCGATCGGGCACCCCACTACGGCACCGATCCCCTTGGCGTGCAAGGCATCGAGGTGGTCGACGATGTCCGGCTCCAGCCACGGGATCCGCGCCGGGCCCGACCGCGACTGCCACACCACGTCGTAGTCGGCCACCCCGACACCCGCGGCCACCAGCCGGGCGGCCTCGGCGATCTGCCGCGAGTACCGGTGCCCGCCCTCCTCCGGCGGTCCGGCCGCGGCGTCCGCGGACAGCGGCACCGAGTGCGCCGTGAACACCAGCCGGTAGTCCTGGGTGGACAGCGTGGCCGCGGCCGCCTTCACCGAGTCCACAAAGGACTCTATGAACAGCGGGTGGTCGAAGAAGTGGCGCAGCTTCACCAGTTCCGGCGCGTCCGCGCCGACCGAGGCTCGCGCCGCCACGATGTCCTCGTCGTACTGGCGGCACGCCGAGTACCCGCCGTAGGCGCTGGTCGGGAACACCAGGGCCCGCTTCACCCCGGCGGCGGTCATCTCGGCGACCGTGTCCGCGGCCATGGGGTGCCAGTTGCGGTTGCCGAAGTAGATCGGCAGGTCGATGCCCGCGGCCGCGAATTCGGCCCGCACGGCCTCGATGGCCGCACAGTTGAGCGCGTTGATCGGCGACACCCCACCGAAGTGCTGGTAGTGCTGCTCGACCTCGTCCAGCCGCTCGGGCGGCACGCCCCGGCCACGCGTCACGTTCTCCAGGAACGGACGAACGTCCTCAGGACCCTCCGGGCCGCCGAAGGACAGCCAGAGCAGCGCGTCGACCTGCATCGCTACGACTGCCCCATCGCGTGCACGCCGCCGTCCACCATGATCATCGACCCGGTGGTCGCGGGCAGCCAGTCCGAGAGCAGTGCGCACACGGTCTTCGCGGTGGGCGTCGCGTCCTTGACGTCCCAGCCGAGCGGAGCCCGGCCGTCCCAGGCGTCGCGCAGCTCGTCGAAGCCGGGGATCGACTTGGCGGCCATGGTGGCGAGCGGACCCGCGGACACGAGGTTCACCCGGATGCCCTGCGGCCCGAGTTCCCGCGCCAGGTAGCGGTTCACCGACTCCAGCGCCGCCTTCGCCACGCCCATCCAGTTGTAGGCGGGCCACGCGACGCGGGCGTCGAAGTCCATGCCGACGATGGAGCCGCCGTTCGTCATCAGCGGCAGGCACGCCTTGGCCAGGGACTTGTAGGAGAACGCGGAGACCTCGACGGCGTTCGCCACGTCCGGGGCGGGCGCGTCCATGAACGGTGCACCGAGGCAGGTCTGCGGGGCGAAGGCGATCGAGTGCAGGACGCCGTCGAGCCCGTCGACGTGCTCCCGCACCCGGTCGGCGAGCGAGTCGAGGTGCTCGTCGTTGGTGACGTCGAGCTCGAGCACCGGCGCCTCGGCCGGCAGCCGCTTGGCGATCAGCTTGACCAGGCTCATCCGGGGAAACCCGGTGAGCACCACCTTCGCGCCCTGCTCCTGGGCGGTCTTGGCGACGTGGAAGGCGATCGAGGCGTCGGTGATCATCCCGGTGATCAGCAGGCGCTTGCCTTCGAGCAGTCCGGTCATCGTGCTGGGTGTCCTCTCGTCGTTCAAGGTCAGTGGCCCATGCCGAGGCCGCCGTCGACCGGCACCACGGCACCGTTGATGTAGGCCGCGGCGTCGGAGGCGAGGAACGTGACCACGCCGGCGACCTCCTCGGGCTCGGCGTACCGCTTGGCCGGGATCTGGTCGATGATCGCCTTGCGCTGGTCTTCGCTGAGCGCGTTGGTCATGTCGGTGACCACGAAGCCGGGCGCGACCACGTTGGCGGTGATGTTGCGCGAGCCCAGTTCGCGGGTGATGGAGCGGGCCATGCCGATCATCCCGGACTTGCTGGCCGCGTAGTTCACCTGGCCGGGCGAGCCGTTGAGCCCGACCACCGACGAGATGAACACGATCCGCCCGAACTTGGCCCGCAGCATCCCGCGGGAAGCGCGCTTCACCACCCGGAACGACCCGGTCAGGTTGGCCTCGATCACCCTGGTGAACTGCTCGTCGCTCATCCGCATCAGCAGCGTGTCGTCGGTGATGCCCGCGTTGGCCACGAGGACCTCAACGGGGCCGTGCGCGGCCTCGATCTCGGTGAAGGCGGCGTCGATCTGGTCGACATCGGTGACGTCGCACTGAACGCCCAGCAGACCCTCGGGCGCCCCGGACCCCCGATGGGTGACGGCGACCTTGTCGCCCTGCTCGGCGAACGCCCGCGCGATCGCCAGCCCGATCCCCCGGTTGCCCCCGGTCACCAGCACCGACCGTCCGCCCACCACAGCTCCCTCACCTAGCCGATCCACGACACCGTGAGGCTATCCGCCCAGCCGCAGCCACCGCACAGGCACGCCACCGATCAGCCCGGCCGCCGGTGGGTGATGCCCTGCTCGCTGTTGCCCAGGATGCTGAGGAACTCCACGGCGGCGGGCTCGGCGTTGCCGAAGCCGTGAGCAAGGCGCGTGTCGCTGATCTCGAACGACTCGCCCGCCCGTACGACGTACTCGGCATCACCGAGGAGGACGCGAAGGGCACCGCGCAGGACGTACAGCCAGTGGTAGCCCGGGTGGGAGCGCGTCGGGATGCGGGCGTCCGGCGGGCCAGGGGCCAGGACGTTCTTGAACGCCTCCAAACCGGGTCCCAGGTGCAGCGGCAGCGCCGTCATGCTGCCCCGCGTCTTCGGGCGCGGATGGGTGCGCGGGTCGGCGGTCGGCGGCGCACCGACCAGTTCGTCGAGCGTCACGCCGTAGTGGCGGGCCAGCGGCAGCAACACCTCCAGGGTCGGCGCCCGGTGACCCGATTCGAGCCGGGACACGGTGCTGATCGACACCCCGAGCAGCTCGGCGACCCGGGCCAGCGACCAGCCCGCGTCGAGCCGTCGTTGCCGCAGGTGCGGTCCCACCTCAGCGACGACGCGATCGACCTCCACGAGGTCGAGTTTTGCAGATTCCGCAAACTTTTGCGTGGCCTGGGCGCCCGTCGTGAGGATGATCGCCATGACTTCGACGACAGCGAACGCCGCTCAGTGGGACGCGTGGGACGGCGCCACCGGTGACTTCTGGGTCGACCACGCCGACGACTTCGACCGCGGTGTCGCCGCCTACACCCCGGCGCTGGTGCGGGCGGCCGCCCTGGAACCCGGCCACCGGGTCCTCGATGTCGGCTGCGGGACCGGCGTCATCACCCGCACCGCGGCCCGGCTGGTCACCGCGAGCGGGCACGCGCACGGGGTGGACCTCTCGGCCCGGATGCTCGAACTGGCCCGCCGGCGCGCCCACGACGAGCACTTGACCAACACGTCGTTCACCCAAGCCGACGCCCAAGTCCACCCGTTCGATCCGGCCATTGTGGACGTCGTCGTGAGCCGGCACGGGGCGATGTTCTTCGACGACCCGGTGGCCGCGTTCGCCAACCTGGCGCGGGCGTTGAAGCCGGGCGGGCGGCTCGTCCTGTTGGTGTGGCAGGCGTTCGACCGCAACCCGTTCCTGCACCGCATCCTCGGCGCCCTCAACCCCGGGACCCAAGGGCCACCCGCCGACGGCCGGCCGAGCCCGCTGTCCTTCGCCGACCCGGCGCGCGCCGAAGCCGTGCTGACCGCCGCGGGCTTCACGGCCGTCGACGTCCAGCCCGAAGAGCAGGACATGGACTTCGGCCCGGACGTCGACACCGCGTTCGACTACCTCACCGCCCAGCACGCCGGTCTCATCGCCCAGCTCGACCCGGCCGCCCGCACCGAGGCGCTCCGACGACTGCGGGTCAGCCTTGAACAGCACTACGAGCCCGGACGTGGCGTCCGCTACCGCTCGGCGTGCTGGCTGATCACCGCCCGCACCTGACGAAGGTCAGGGGTCGGCCCTGCCGTTCGGGTCCTGACCCGCCGCGCCAGGCTTCCTAGCGTTTCCGCTCGTTGACGAGACGATCGGAGTGCGTTGTGGGGCAAGGCAAAATGCGGTTCTGGGCGTCGGCGGCAGCAGCCGTGGCGATGGTGGTGGTGGCGCCGGGGCCGGCGTTCGGGGCCACGGGCGGCGACTTGGCGGCGGTGGACCGGTTCGTGGCCGAATTCGCCGACGAGGCCGGCTACCGCGGGGTCGCCGTCGCGATCACCAAGGGCGATCAGGTCGTCCACGTGGCGGGCTACGGCCACGACTCCGCCGGGGCGGCGATCACCGCGGCGACGCCGATGCCCGTCGCCTCGGTCAGCAAGTCGTTCACAGCGCTGGCGGTGCTGCAACTGGTCGAGGCGGGCAAGGTGGCGCTGGATCGGCCGGTGCGCGACTACGTCCCGGACTTCCACCTGGCCGACCCGCGCGGTGCCGGGATCACCGTGCGGCAGTTGCTGAACCAGACCTCGGGGATCACCGACGGCACCCTTCGGGAGAAGAGCCTGCCGCAGCCGGACTCGCTGGCGGGCGCGGTGACGCGAGCCCACCAAGCCACCCTGGCCGCCGAACCCGGCACGGAACACCACTACACCAACACGAACTACCACCTCGCCGCCCGGCTCGTCGAGGTGGTGGCGCACGAGCCGTTCGCGAACTACCTGCGAACGCACGTCTTCGGCCCGGCCGGGATGCGGGCGACCACGACGATCGACCGCACCCCGCGGGACCTGCCCGCCACGGTCGCCAAGGGGTACGTCTACGCCTACGGCCTGTCGATCCCGGCGGCCGAGCCGGACCGGTTCGTGGCGGGCAGCGACGGGGTGATCACCACCGCGGCCGACATGGCGCGCTGGCTCGTGGTGCAGGGCAACGGCGGCCGCACCGCGGACGGCACCCGGCTCGTCTCGCCGCAGGCCATCACCGCGATGCACACGGCCGCCGATCCACGGTGGACGTACGCGATGGGCTGGGACACCAGCCCGAACGGCCAGGTGCGGCACAGCGGGATCTGGTTCACCTACACCGCGGGGGAACTGCTGCTGCCGTCCGGCTACGGCATCGCCGTGCTGACCAACAGCGGCTACTCCCTGGGCAACGACGGCACAGCGCTGCTGGAAGACGGGATCGCCACCCTGTTGGCGGGCGGCACGCCGTCGACCGGAGCGCCGACGCGGCTGGTGATCGACCTGGTGCTCGGCGCCCTCACGCTGGTCGGCGCCGCGCTCGGGGTCCGGGCCATCGTGCGGGGTCGCCGGTGGGCCGAGCGGTTGGGCACCCGGCCGGCCTGGCGGCTCGCCCTGCGCCTGGCGCCGCGCCTTCTGCCGCTCGCGGTTCTCGTGCCGCTGCCGTACCTGCTCGGCTCGGTCGTCGGCGGCGGGCGCGACGTCACCTACGGCGAGATCGTCTACTACTCGGTGGCGTTGTTCGTGTGGGTGCTGGTCACCACCGTGGTGAACCTGGGCGTCATCGCCGCCCGCGTCATCGCCCTGGTCCGGGTGCGGCGCGCATCGACGCAGGTCAGCACCGGGTAACGTCCATGCGCGTGGAGATCTCGCCGAGCCGGTGGCCCGCTCCGGGGTGGGCGCTGGCGCTCCTGGTGGCGATGCTCGCCGTCCCCGCTCTGTCGGGATTGCCGGGCTGGGCGCTGACCGGAGCGTTGTCGGCGCCCATCCTCGCCACGGTCCTTCTGCCGAGGTTTCCGGTGGGCTCGCTCGGTGTGTGCGTGGCAGGCGCGGTGGCGACGGCACCGGCCCTGGACCGAGCGGTTCCACCGTGGACTGTCGCGTTCGGACTGGCGCTCGCGCTGGTCAGCCTGCTGGCCGGGCGGCGGCTGGACCGGGCGGGCGCGGCGTTGGTGGTGTTCGCGGCCGGGGCCGTGGTGGCACTGGTGCTCGCCTTCGTCGTGGCGGAGGTCTGGGCCACGGGGCTCGTGGTGCTGGCACTGGCGGTCGTCGCGCCATGGGGCATCGGGCGCGCGATCCGCCAGCAAGCCGAACTGGCGGCGGCGATCGCCGAGCGGGTGCACCTGCGCGAGCGCACCCGCATCGCCCACGACATGCACGACACGCTCGGGCACGAACTCAGTCTGCTGGCCTTGCGCGCCGGGGCGCTGGAGGTTTCGGCGGACCTCGGTGACCGGCACCGGGCGGCGGTCGCCGAACTGCGTGCCGGGGCCGCGGCCACAACGGATGTGCTGAGCGACATCATCCGGGTCCTGCGTGACGGCGAACCGGCGCCCCTGCACCCGGTCGCCGACCACGTCGACGACCTGGTCGCCCGCGCCGCCGACGCTGGGGTGGACGTGACCCTGGAGTGGACCGGACCGCGGCGCCTGCCACCCCGAGTCGACCAGACCGCGCACCGGGTCGTCCAGGAGGCCCTGACCAACGCGGTGAAGCACGCACAGGGATCGGCGGTGCGGGTCCGGGTGGCGGTGCAGGACGTCGCTACGGTGATCAGCGTGACCAACGCCGTGAAACCCGGGGCACGGCGAGGTGCGGGCGGGCGGCTGGGGCTGGTGGCGCTGCGCGAACGCGTCCGGCTCGCCGGCGGGACCCTCGAAGCCGGACCACGCGACCGCGAGTTCCACCTCGTCGCCACACTGCCGCACGCGGAGGCCTCGTGATCCGGGTGCTGCTCGCCGACGACGAGGCGATGATCCGCGCCGGGGTGCGGGCCATCCTCGCCGCCGACGCGGACCTCGAGGTCGTCGCCGAGGCCGCGGATGGCAGGGCGGCCGTCGAACTGGCGGCCGCGCACCGCCCGGACGTCGCGCTGCTCGACATCCGCATGCCCGGCCTGGACGGGTTGGCGGCAGCAGCGGAGATCGCCCGCGCGACGCCGTCGGTGGCCGTCGCGATCCTGACGACGTTCGGCGACGACGAGTACCTCACCCGAGCCCTCGACGGCGGCGCGAAGGGCTTCCTGCTCAAGTCGGGTGATCCGCGCGAGCTGATCGCCGGCGTGCACGCCCTGGCCGACGGCGGTGCCTACCTGGCGCCGAAGCTGGCCGACCGCGTGATCGGGCGGCTGCGCGCCACCGGTCTGGGCCGCGCCACGACGGCCCGGGCCAAGGTCGACTCGCTCACCGGCCGCGAACGCGATGTGCTGGCTCTGCTTGGTGCGGGCATGTCCAACGCCCAGATCGCGCGCCGCCTCGACGTGGTGGAGGGCACCGTGAAGGGGCACGTCACGGCGATCCTCACCCGCCTGGACCTGGAGAATCGCGTCCAGGCGGCGATCCTCGCGCACGAAGCGGGCCTGACCGCGACTCGCTAGGCCCGTCCGGTAGCGGACAGGCCTACGGCAGGCGCTGGGAGATCACCAACGCGCTGGCCGCGGCCACCAACGCCGTCAACGTGCCCAGCATCAGCCACGGTCTGCTGGCATCGGCATCCTTGGTCTCGTAGCCGATCTGCTCGCCCAGCGTGTCGTACACCCGGCGCAGCTGATCCGCCGTCGCCGCCTTGTAGAACTCGCCGCCCGACAGGTCGGCGATGGTGCGCAGCGAGTCGTCGTCCACGTCCACGCGCTGCGGGCGGCCGTCGATGTCGATGGTGGCGCCGATCGTGCCGAACGAGATCGTCGAGATCGGGACGCCCTTGTCCTTGGCCTGCCGCGCCGCGGTGAAGCCGCCACGCGGGTCCTCGGGGCGCTCGGTCGGGATGGTCTGCTTGCCGTCGCTCATCAGCACGATGCGGGCCGGCGGCGGACCCTGCGGGCCGCCCACCACCTGGGAGAAGCCGTCGATTGCTTGCAGCGCAGCGAAAATGGCCTCGCCGGTCGCGGTCGACTGGGCCAGCTTCAACCCGTCGATGGCGTGCGCGACGCTCGGCCGGTCGGTGGTCGGCGGTGCCAGCACCGTCGCGGTGCCCGCGAACGAGATCAGGCCGAGGTTCACGCCCGGGGTCATGTTCTCCACGAACGACTTCGCCGCCGCCTTGGCCGCGTCGAGCCGGGTCGGCTTGACGTCGGTGGCCTGCATCGACAGCGACACGTCGATCACCAGCATCACGGTCGCGCGGTTGCGCGGGACCTTCTGCTCGGCGGTCGGGCCGGCCATCGCCGTGGTGAGCAGCATCAGCGACACGATCAACACCGCGGCGGGCACGTGCCGCAGCCGGCTCGGGCGCTTCGGGGCGACGCGGTCCAGCAGTTCGAGGTTGGAGAAGCGCAGCACCCGGCGGCGCCGCAGGCGCTGCACCCACAGGTAACCGCCGGCCAGTGCCGCCACCGCGACGAGCAGCAGGAACCACCACGGCGTGGTGAACCCGTGGAAGCTCAACGGGAACATCAGGCCACTCCTCCCGACCACCGGCGCTTGCGGGCCACCACGAACCGGACCGTGTCGGCGATCCAGTCCGAGTCCGTGCGCAGCACGAGGTGCCCGGCCCCGGCCTGGCGGATCCCGGCGGCCACGTGGGCCCGGTGCTCGGCCGCGGCGGCCGCGAATTCCTTGCGCAGCAACGGAGTCGCGTGCACCTCACGCTGCTGGCCGGATTCCGGGTCGGCCAGCACGACCATGCCGATGTCCGGCAGGTCGACGTCCCTGGGGTCCAGCACCTCGATCGCGATCAGGTCGTGCCGGGCCGACAGCGCGCGCAGCGGGCGCTGCCAGTCCATCGGACCGAGGAAGTCGGAGATCACCACGGCGAGCCCGCGCCTGCGTGGTGGCCTGCGCAGCTGCTCGAGCACCCCGGCCAGGTCACCGCGCACGCCTTCGGCCGCCCTGGGCGTCTGCGCGATCTTGCGGACGAGGCCGCGCGCATAGGCGAGGCCGCCGCGCGCGGGCATGCGGGTGATCGACTCACCGGTCGACACCAGCGCGCCGATCCGGTTGCCACCACCCTGGGTGAGGTGCGCGAGGGCCGCGACGGCGGCGACCGCGAGGTCGCGCTTCTCGCACCCGGCGGTGCCGAAGTCGAGGCTCGCCGAGAGGTCCACCGCGACCCACGTCTCCAGCTCGCGGTCGGCGACGGTCTCCCGGATGTGCGGCACGGTGGTGCGCGCGGTCACCGCCCAGTCCATCCGGCGCACGTCGTCGCCCGGCTGGTACGGCCGTGCCTCGCCCGGCTCCGAGCCGGGGCCCGGCACCAGACCCAGGTGGTTTCCTTGCAGCAGGCCGTCGAGGCGGCGGCGCACCTCGAGCTCCAGCGTGCGCAGGCTCGCTTCCAACCGGTCGCCCCGCAGCACCGGCGGCGCCCACGACGGCCGGGTGGCCTCGGCTTTCCGGTCGCGCGTCACGGGTGCCCGGCCACTCCAGCAGGCGTCTGGTGCCCGGCCGAGTTCTGCGGTCGCGCCGAGACCTGCGGCAGCGGCACGGTCTGCAACACCCGGGTGATGATGTGGTCCAGCGGCACGCCGTCGGCCAGCGCGTCGTAGGAGAGCACCAGGCGGTGGCGCAACACGTCGGGCACCACGTCCACGACGTCCTGCGGCAGCACGTAGTCGCGGCCACGCACCAAGGCCAGCGCGCGGGCGGCGGCGACGATGCCCAGGCTGGCGCGCGGCGAGGCGCCGTAGGCGATCCAGCCGGCCACGTCGGTCAGGCCGTGGTCGCCCGGGGTGCGGGTGGCGAGCACCAGCCGCACCACGTAGTCGACGAGCGCGTGGTGCACGAACACCTGCGAGGCCACGCCCTGCAGGCGGACCAGCTCGGCCGGCGTGAGCACCTGGTTCGGCTCCGGCGGGGTCACGCCCATCCGGTAGACGATCTCGCGCTCCTCCTCCGCCGTCGGGTACTCGACGATGATCTTGAAGAGGAACCGGTCGCGTTGCGCCTCGGGAAGCGGGTAGACGCCCTCGTTCTCGATGGGGTTCTGGGTCGCCAGCACCAGGAACGGGTCGGGCATCGGGAAGGTCTGACCGCCGATCGACACGTGCCGCTCGGCCATCACCTCGAGCATCGCCGACTGCACCTTGGCGGGTGCGCGGTTGATCTCGTCGGCCAGGACGAAGTTCGCCACGACGGGACCGAGCTCGACGTCGAACTGCTCGTTGGTCTGCCGGTAGATGCGCGTGCCGAGGATGTCGGCGGGCACCAGGTCCGGGGTGAACTGCACGCGGGAGAAGGAGCCGCCGACCACCCGCGCGAAGGTCTCCACGGCAAGCGTCTTGGCCACACCGGGTACGCCTTCGAGCAGCAGGTGCCCCCGGGACAGCAGGCCGACGAGCATCCGCTCGACCAGCCGGTCCTGCCCGACGATCACCCGCTTGACCTCGAACACGGTGCGCTCGAGCAGCTGCGCGTCACGGGCCGGGGTCGCGGTCGCGGAATCGACCTGACCGGGCTCGGTCACAGGGGTTACCTCCTCGTTCAGCGGCGGCACAAACCACCGGGACCAAGGCAACCCGATACCCGGTATGACGGATGTGAAGCATGCCGATCAGGGGCGGAGGTCGGCCGGGGTGTCCACGTCCACGCACTCCCCCGGCCGCGCGGGCACCCGCGTGACGTCTAGCCCGCCCAGCACCGAACGCAGCGATCGGTCCCGCGGCTGCGCGGGGATGGCCGCACGCAACGCGCCCAGGCGCCACACGCCGATGAGCCACTGCTCGCGGCCGTCCTCGTCGACGAGCACCGCGCCGTCACCGTCGAAGCACAGCCGCGCAAGGGTCGAGGACGTGATGCCCGCGAGGTCGGCCGCCAGCACCGCGACCGTCGCGGTCGACGGCAGGTCCACCGCGGCCAGCCCGGCGGCCAGGCCCGCGACCGGGCCGCCGCCGGCAGGCTCCTCCCGCGTCCAGCGAACCGCGGCGGGCACCGGCCGCTCCGGTCCGACCACCACCACCGGCACCGCCCCGACGGCGGCCAACACGCGGTGCAGCAACGGAATCCCGTCGACGGTGAGCATCGCTTTGTCCACACCGGACATCCGGCGGGCCTGACCACCGGCGAGCACCACGGCGCCGTCGATGGTCTGGTGGGGCTGGCTGGTCACGTGCCCCAGCGTAGGGCCGACGAGCTACAGCACGCGGGTCGCGTAGGGGACGATCCCGCCGTAGCGGACGGGGGCGATGCGGACGTGCGAGCCCGAGTACGGGGCCTCGATCATCTGGCCGTTGCCGATGTAGAGCGCCACGTGGTGGATCACACCGCCCGAGGCCCAGAAGAGCATGTCGCCCGGTCGCATCTGGGACAACGGCACCCGCCGGCCCGCATACGCCTGGTAGCCGCTGTAGTGCGGCAGGTAGACCCCGGCGGCGGCGAACGAGTAGATCATCAGACCCGAGCAGTCGAACCCGACCTTGTTGTAGTCGCCGTACATGTCGGCGATGCCGCCGTCGCGGATGCCGAGGGTCGGCCCGTAGGCGTTGCCGCCGCCCCACGCGTAGGGCGTGCCGAGGACACCCAGGGCGCGGTTGATCACCGTGCGGGCCGAGCCGCTGCCCGCCGCGGACCCGTGGTGCCCGTGGTGCCCGCCGCCCCCGCTCGCGTGTTGCGCGTTGGCCGCGTCCTCACGTCGCTTGGCCGCGAGCCAGTTGTTGTACTTCTGGCGCTGCGACTGCAGGCTGCCGACCTTGGCCTGCGCCAGGTCCAGCTGCCGCTCGTACTCCTTCTTGGCTGCCACCAGCCTGCTGTTCTCGCCGGCCTGCTGCTGCCTGGCCTGGACCGCGGCCTGGGTGGCGGTGTCGGCGTTGCGCTTGGCCTGTTCGGCCTCGCGCTGCTTCTGCTGGGCGACCTGCAAGGCCTGGCGGGCGGCCGAGTCCTTGTTGGCCTTCTCGACCTGGGCCTGCTGCATCAGCTGCAGCGAGTCGAGCTGGCTGGAGCTGACCGCGTTCAGCAGCGACGAGCGTTCGAGCAGGTCCTCCGGGCTCTTGGCGCCCATGTAGGCCGACATCGACCCGACCATGCTGCGCTGGCGGTAGCTGGCCGCGGCGAACTCGTCGAGGTCGCCGCGCACGGTCTCGATCCGCTTGCCCGCCACGACGGCGTCCTTGCGGGCCTGCTCGGCGGCCCGGCGCGCCTGCTGGGCCCGGGTCTGCGCCGTCTGCAGGTCGACCAAGGCCTTGTTGGCGATCTCCATCTTGGTCTCGACGTCGGCCTGCAGTTCCTCGAGCCGGGACTCGGCGGCGGCCAGCTGGTTGGTCAGCTTGCCGACCTTCGCCGACTTGGTGCGCGCCTGGGCCTTGCTGTTGGAGATGTCGGAGTTGCTCGGGTTCGGCGGTGGCGGCGGCACCGCGACAGCAGTGCCCGCGACGCCCAGCATGGCCACCGTCACCAAGATCATGGTCGGCACGCCACGGGCCAGTCCCGGTCGTTTGCGCACGACCTCACCTCCCAGCACCAGGCCGCTCCCCACGCCGGTGCGCGTCGTGTCCATATGCGACTGTGCCACTTTGGACACGTGCAGACCAGCTGCAACACCAGAAACTTACGTAACGTGGTCAACTTTCACCCCTATGGGCCCACTTGTTCCGTGGAAAACGGCCTCTGATCGCCGAGAGTGCTGCCACGATGGGTCAGGTGAAGCGATCTCCCCGCGCGCTGCTGCCGGTGGCCGGCGCCGGGTTCGGGGGCCTCGGCGTGGTGCTGATCGTCGTCGGCACCTTCCTGCCCTGGTTCCGCTCGGGCAGCACGCGCCGCGACAGCTACCAGGCGATCGGGCTGATCCGCTTCTACCGGCTGCTCGACGGCAGCCCGTTCGACCCCCTGTTGACCGTATGGGTCGGGCTCACCCCGGCGATAACACTCTGTGTGGTGGCCTACGCCCTGGGACTGCGCCGGACCGCCGCCTGCGTGGCGGGCGTTTTGGCGGTATTGACGGGAACCGTGGCGACGGTCGCCGTCGTCCAAGTCGATGATGGGGGGTTGCTGGGTGTGGCAGGCACCGGTCCGGCGGTCACGTTGACCGGTTCGGCCCTGGTCCTGCTCGGCGCGATCGGCGTCCTCGCCGGCCCCGGGAAGCACCACAGCACCAGCACCGCGAACACAACCGGAGGGACACCGTGACCTACCCACCAGGCCAGGGCGGGCAATGGCCGCCGACCGGCCCCGAGAACCACGGGCAAGGCGGCGGTTACCCCCAGCAGGGCTACCCGCAGCAGCCCGGCTACCCGCAGCAAGCGGGGTACCCGCAGGGTTACCCACAGCAGGGCTACCCGCAGACCGGTCCGCAGCCGACGCAGGCCTTTCCCCAGACCGGGCCCCAGCAGGCGTTCCCCCAGACCGGCTCACAGCCGGTCTACCCGCCGACCGGGCCGCAGCCGCTCGGCCAGCAGGGCTACGGCTACCCGGCGCCTCAGCCGGGCCCGCGCAAGCGCAAGGGCCTGGTCATCGGCGTGGCGGCGGCGGTCGTGGCGGTCGCGGTCGGCGCCACGGTCACGGTCGTCGCGCTGAACAACAGCTCGGAGCCGGTGCCGGTCGGCGCGCCGAACCCGACGGCGGCGGCCATGAACCTGGTCAGCACGCTGGGCAAGGGTGACATCGCGGGTCTCGCGACCACGCTGGTGCCCGCCGAGGCGAACTTCGTGCGCGACCAGCTCAACGACACCGTCAGCGAGCTCAAGCGGCTGCAGGTGCTCAACGGCGACGCCCAGCCCGAGGACGTCGGCGGCTTCGAGATCACCACCAAGGCCCTCAAGTTCGACGACGCGAACGCCGAGCGGGTCAACGACCACGTGACCATCACCAAGCTGGTCGCGGGCACGGTCACGGTCAACACCGACTTCTCGAAGATCCCGCTGACCAAGCAGTTCCTCGAGGCCGCGCACCTCGACGTGAGCGACAAGGCGCCGAAGTCGCAGACCATCGACATCGCCAAGGAGATCCAGGAGGAGAACCACGGCGAGCCGGTGCGGATCGCCACGGTGAACGTCGGCGGCCAGTGGTACCCGAGCGTGCTCTACACGGTCGCGGACTACGCGCTGCAGGACGCCCACGAGGCGTGGCCGAAGCAAGGCATCGCGGCCCAGGGCGCGGCAAGCCCGAACGAGGCCGTGCAGCAGTTCGCGCAGGCCGCGGTGGACCGCGACGTCGCCAAGATGATCGCGTTGCTGCCGCCGGACGAGCTCGGCGCGCTGCACGACGCGGGCCCGGTGCTCGTCGACAAGATCGGCCCGGCCCGGCCGACCGGCGCCAAGATCACCACGCTGGAGACCGACGCGTCGCAGGTCACCGGCGGCACGAAGGTCACGCTGCGCAAGCTCACCGTGCAGGCGCCCAACGGCCAGACCTACGCCATCGAGCGGCAGGGCGACTGCTTCCAGCTGACCGGTGAGGGTCAGAGCAAGAAGATGTGCGTCGCCGACCTGACCGACCAGATCTCCGGCAGCTCGATGCCACCGCAGGTGCAGGCCGCGTTGCAGCACCTGGTCGGCGGGTTGCTGAAGAACGGCATCGGCGTGGTCACCACGCAGGTGGACGGCAAGTGGTACTTCAGCCCGTTCCGCTCGTTCGGCGAGCTCGAGCTGACCGCACTGCGCAGCCTGACCCCCGAGGACGTGCTCGCACTGCTGGAGATGGCCCGCTAGCCCTCCAGGAACTCCAGGCGGTTGCCGACCGGGTCGGCGACGTGGAAGCGTCGCCGGCCCGGGATCTCCGCCGGATCCGCCCAGGTCACCGGGTGACCCGCCGCGTCGAGCTTCGCCGCGAGCGCGTCGACGTCCACCACGAACGCGGGGTGGGCTTTGCGGGCGGGACGGAAGTCGTCCTCGATGCCCACGTGCAGTTCGGCGTCCGGGCCGCCGTGCCCGGGCACGGCGAACCAGCAGCCACCGCGCTTGGCCAGCAGTGGCGGCTTCGGCAGCTCGGCCCAGCCGAGCACGCCGGTGTAGAACTCCCGCATCCACTGCTCGCAGCCCTCGGGCCCGGCCACCTGGACGTGGTGGAGCATGACTAGTCCCTCCTGCGGCCGATTTCGGCCGCGAGCCAGGTGGCACCGACGAGCAGCACCAAGACGATCGCGAGGTCGCCGCCGAGCACCCAGCCCGGGTGCTGGCTGGCCGCGATGCCGTGGTCGGACTGGGACAGCAGGCCGATCACGGCGCCGACCGGCGGGACCTTGCCCGCCGCGAACGTCACCAGCACGACGACGATCACGGCCAGCGCCGAGATGCCGATCTTGCGCACCACCGGCCGCCCGCACAGCACGCCGAGCACGACGCCGGCCAGTCCGGTGATCAACTGGGCGCTCGCGCCCGTCGCGATCTCGGTCACCGAATAGCCGTGGACGATCGCCGGGATCACGCTGCCGAGCACGGTGAGCACCACGACGATCGTGCACGCGAGCCCCGTGACGGCCGCGCCGACGCGCAGCCAGCCGCCGGCGGTCACCACGGTCACCGTGCGCAGCATGGGGTCCTCGGCGTTGGCACAGGTCACGGCCAGCCAGGCGCCGACGGGGTAGATCATCACCGCGACGATCGAGTACGCGGGCAGGGCCGGGCCCGGGTCGCCGCCGAACACCACGGCGGCCACGAGCAGGTAGGCCAGCACCGGCGGGATGTAGCGCTGCGAGCGCGCGATGTCCTTGGCCAGGTAGTTCAGCAGTGGGGTCATCGTGGTCACGGCCGCCTCACCGTCGTGCCCGCCGGGTGCACCGCGACCACCGAGCAGCCCGCCCCGAGCACCGCGAGCAGCAGCCGGTCGCACTGCTCCTGCGCCACCCGCACCGACAGGATGCTGTCGTCGGACTGCGAGGACTGGACACCCAGCATCCTCTTGATCTTGCCGCGCACGCCCGGCGGGCAGCGCAGCTCCACCAGCATCGCGGCGCCGGACCCCTCGTCCGGCACGAGTTCACCGTCGCGCAGGCGTAAGGCGCGGACGCCTTCGATGCGGTGGGCGAACCCGCCGTGGTCGGTCAGCAGGATGACCCGGTCGCGCTTGGCCTCGGCCAGCAGCAGCGGGCCGAGCCGGTCGCTGGCCAGCTGGTCGAGCCCGGACCACGGCTCGTCGAGCACCATCGGCCCCGAGTCGGCGAGGAACGCCTGCGCGAGGCCGATCTTCTGCGCGTTGCCCTTGGAGAGCGCACCCATCGGCTGGGTCCGGTCACCGGTGAAGCGGAGTTCGGCGAGCAGGTCGTCGACCTTTGTCACGTCGGCGCCGCGGATCGCGGCCATCGCCTTGAGGTATTCGTCGGCGGTGATGCGCAACCCGGAGGGGAACGACTCGGGCAGGTAGCTCACCGAGGGCGGGATCCCCGTGATCTTGCCGGCGCTCGGCTTGGTCAGGCCCGCGACCATCCGCAACACCGTCGACTTGCCGGAACCGTTGGCGCCGGCCAGGACGACGATCTCCCCGTCGGCCAGCTCAAGATCGATCCCCGACACGACGGGAGCGCCCCGGCCATATCGCTTGGCCACCTGTTCCAGCGCGATCATCGATCACCCCGTCCACCGCCCCGATCCGCGCACGACACCGTACCGGTGCCCTCACCCGGGCGTCGCGCCCCGGGTTGAAGCCGAATACAGGACAAGCGTACTGTTAAACGCAAGGGCGCGACTGCGGACCTGGAGGGGATGCGCGAGACTCGCCCACGAACTGACTTTCACCAAGCTGGAGTTGGAAGTGACTGCACCGACGAGCAAGGACAGCTTCGGCGCGCGCGGCACGCTCGAGGTCGGCGACACCTCCTACGAGGTGTTCCGGCTGACCGGCGTCGAGGGCGCCAACCGCCTGCCGTACAGCCTGAAGATCCTGCTGGAAAACCTGCTTCGCACCGAGGACGGCGTGAACATCACCGCCGACCACGTCCGCGCGCTGGCCTCGTGGGACCCGGACGCCGAGCCGTCCGTCGAGATCCAGTTCACCCCCGGCCGCGTCGTGATGCAGGACTTCACGGGCGTGCCGTGCGTGGTCGACCTGGCGACCATGCGCGAGGCGGTGACCCAGCTCGGCGGTGACCCGGACAAGGTCAACCCGCTCGCGCCGGCCGAACTGGTGATCGACCACTCGGTGATCGCCGACATCTTCGGCCGCCCGGACGCCTTCGAGCGCAACGTCGACCTGGAGTACGAGCGCAACAAGGAGCGCTACCAGTTCCTGCGCTGGGGCCAGAGCGCGTTCGACGAGTTCAAGGTCGTCCCGCCGGGCACCGGCATCGTGCACCAGGTCAACATCGAGCACCTGGCGCGTGTGGTCATGGTCCGCAATGGCCAGGCCTACCCGGACACGCTGGTCGGCACCGACTCGCACACCACCATGGTCAACGGCCTGGGCGTGCTGGGCTGGGGCGTCGGTGGCATCGAGGCCGAGGCCGCGATGCTCGGCCAGCCGGTCTCGATGCTGATCCCCCGCGTCGTCGGCTTCAAGCTGCACGGTGAGCTGCCCGCGGGCGCCACCGCGACCGACCTCGTGCTGACGATCACCGAGATGCTGCGCAAGCACGGCGTGGTCGGCAAGTTCGTCGAGTTCTACGGCTCGGGTGTCGGCGCCGTGCCGCTGGCCAACCGCGCCACCATCGGCAACATGAGCCCGGAGTTCGGCTCCACGGCGGCGATCTTCCCGATCGACGGCGAGACCATCGACTACCTGAAGTTCACCGGCCGCTCGGCCGAGCAGGTCGCGCTGGTCGAGGCGTACGCCAAGGAGCAGGGCCTCTGGCACGACGCGGACAAGGAGCCGCGCTACTCCGAGACGCTGGAGCTGGACCTCGCCTCCATCGTCCCCTCGATCGCCGGCCCGAAGCGCCCGCAGGACCGGATCTCGCTGTCCGACGCCAAGCCGGCGTTCCGCGCCGCGCTCGCCGACTACGTCTCCCCCGGCGACGACGACGCGGCGAAGTCCTCTGTGGACGAGTCGTCCGAGGAGTCGTTCCCGGCCAGCGACTCGCCGGCCCCAGCCGCGTCCGGCAACGGCAACAGCGGCAAGCCTTACGACTACCACTCGGCGGCCTACGGCGCCGAGGGCCGGGTGAGCAAGCCGACCACGGTCACCCTGGACGGCAACACCTTCGAGCTCGACCACGGCGCGGTCGCGATCGCCGCGATCACCTCGTGCACCAACACGTCCAACCCGTCGGTGATGATCGGCGCGGCGCTGCTGGCCCGCAACGCCGTGAACCGCGGTCTGGAGCGCAAGCCGTGGGTGAAGACCACGCTGGCGCCCGGGTCCAAGGTCGTCATGGACTACTACGACCGCGCGGGGCTCACGCCGTACCTGGACAAGCTGGGCTTCAACCTGGTCGGTTACGGCTGCACCACGTGCATCGGCAACTCCGGCCCGCTGCAGGACGAGATCTCCGCGGGCGTGCAGGAATCCGACCTCGCCGTGGTGTCGGTGCTGTCGGGCAACCGCAACTTCGAGGGCCGGATCAACCCGGACATCAAGATGAACTACCTGGCGTCGCCGCCGCTCGTGGTGGCGTACGCGCTGGCCGGCTCGATGGACATCGACATCACCACCGAGCCGCTGGGCACGGGCAGTGACGGCAAGCCGGTGTACCTCGACGACATCTGGCCCTCGCCGCAGGAGATCGCCGAGGTGATCGCGTCGGCGCTGAACCCGGATTCGTTCACCGACAAGTACTCCGACGTGTTCGCGGGCGACGAGCGGTGGCAGTCGCTGCCCACGCCGACCGGCAACACCTTCGAGTGGGACCCCGACTCGACCTACGTGCGCAAGCCCCCGTACTTCGACGGCATGCAGAACGAGCCGTCGCCGGTGCAGGACATCGAGGGTGCCCGCGTGCTGGCCCTGCTGGGCGACTCGGTGACCACCGACCACATCTCCCCGGCCGGTGCGATCAAGCAGGACACCCCCGCGGGCCGGTACCTGACCGAGCACGGCGTCGAGCGCAAGGACTTCAACTCCTACGGCTCGCGCCGTGGCAACCACGAGGTGATGATCCGCGGCACGTTCGCCAACATCCGGCTGCGCAACCAGCTGCTCGACAGCAACGGTCAGGGTGTGCAGGGCGGCTACACCCGCGACTTCACCAAGGACGGCGAGCAGGCGTTCATCTACGACGCCGCGCAGAACTACGCCGCGGCCGGCATCCCGCTGGTTGTGTTGGCGGGCAAGGAGTACGGCTCGGGCTCGTCGCGTGACTGGGCGGCCAAGGGCACCTCGCTGCTCGGTGTGAAGGCGGTCATAGCGGAGTCCTTCGAGCGCATCCACCGGTCTAACCTGATCGGCATGGGCGTGCTGCCGTTGCAGTTCCCGGCCGGCGAGACCGCCGCGTCGCTGGGCCTCGACGGCACCGAGACGTTCACGATCACCGGGGTCACCGCGCTCAACGACGGCGACACCCCGCGCACCGTGCACGTCTCGACCGACAAGGGCGTGGAGTTCGACGCGGTGGTCCGCATCGACACCCCGGGCGAGGCGGACTACTACCGCAACGGCGGGATCATGCAGTACGTGCTGCGCAAGATGGTCCGGTCGTAACGGTGGTTCGACCAGCGGGGCCGTCCGGTTTCGGGCGGCCCCGTTGTCATGTCCGGAAGGGGTTTGCGTGAGCGTGCAGTTGTTGCTCGTGGCCGGCTTGATCATGCTGGCGGGCGCGCTCGTGCAGGGTGTCGTCGGCTACGGGCTGAATCTGCTCGCGGGCCCGCTGATGGCGTTGATCGACCCGGCCCTGGTGCCGGTGCCGCTGCTGTTGGTGGCGTGCGGCAACGCGGTGATGTCCGCGACCCGCGAACGCGGTCACATCGAGTGGCGCAACGTCTGGTGGGCGCTGGGTGGCCGGATCCCGGGCAACATCCTCGGCGTGCTGGCGATCGCGCTGCTGCCGGCCCGCGGCTTCAACCTCGCCGTCGGGCTCTCGGTGCTGGTGTGCGTCGGGCTGTCGCTGATCACGTGGACGCCCAAGCTGAACCGTCACAGCCTGGTGGTGGCCGGGACCGCCAGCGGCGCGTTCGGCACCACGTCCGCGATCGGCGGGCCGCCGATCGCGTTGCTGTACCAGAACGAAGAAGGGCCGACCGTGCGCGCGACGCTCGGCGTGTACTTCCTGCTGTCCTCGGTGTCGTCGCTGGTGACCCTGCTCGTGGTAGGCGAGGTGAAGGTCGAGCACCTGTGGATCGCGCTGCTGCTGGTCCCGTTCATGGCCGTGGGTTTCCTGCTGTCGAGCCCGTTGCGCAAGTTCGTCGAAGGGCCACGGCTGCGGACCGGCATCCTGGCGGTCGCCGGCCTGGCAGCCGTGGTCCTCGTCGGCAAGAGCGTGCTCTGATCAGGGCATGACCTGGAAGGTGGCGCCGTACAACGTGGTGGTGCCGAAGCCGCAGACACCCGACGATGTGCCGTTGCCGGTCACGTCGTTGCCGCGGATCTCGGGATCGCCCAACGGGTAGTGACACTCGGCGAGCAGGTACCAGGTCTGGCCCGCCGGGCGGCCGGTGCAGGTCATGGACTCCTGGTCCGGAGACGTCTTGCTCAGCGAGCAGTCGGCCGGGATGCGGGAGCCGTCGAGGATCGTCTCGGTCCCGACCGAGCTGAGGTCGGCGGGCACGCTGGCGCTGGTGAGGTGGACCTGGAACGTCTCCGTCGGCTCACCGACACCGTCGTAGACCAGCGGGATCTGCACGGCGTTGTTGATGGTGTTGGCGGCGATGGTGACCGTGCCGCTGGTCGGACCGGTGAAGTCGGCGCCCGGGGTGGCGGTGCCACCGGAAATCTGCCACCCGACGGTGATCGCGTAGTTGTAGCTGCGGCTGGTGTAGATCCGGAACTCCAGGTTGAGCGCCGTCGGCCCGCACGGGTAGGGCGCTGTGTTGGAGCAGGTCGGCAGGTATTCGTAACTGGAGAAGTTGCCCACCGTGAGCGTCGTGGGCTTGGCGGCTTGTGCTTGCGGCGCGACGAACCCGAGCACGCACACCACGACCGCGCCGAGCACGAGGGCCGATCTTCGGATGATTCCCATCGCCTTGCCTCCTGGTACGGGAAAGGGCACCGAATGCCGGACGACGATAACGCCGCCCGGCTCCCGGACAATGGGACAAATGCAAATTAATGTCGACCGGACGATCCGGTTGCGCTATTCGGCCGAAGCCAGGGAAACCGCGAAGCGGCCTTCGGAATCGGTCCACCACTCGCGCAGCGCGAAACCGGCGGCGGTCAGCTCCGCGGCGACGGTCTCGCGGCGGAACTTGGCCGACACCTCGGTGAGCAGTTCCTCCCCTTGCTCGAACGACACCTCGAGGTCCACCCCGGGCAGGTGGACCCGCATCGCGCGGGTGGCGCGCAGGCGCATCTCGATCCGCTCTTCGTCAGCGTTCCAGCGGGCCACGTGCTCGAACGCGGCCACGTCGAAGTCGGCGTTCAGCTCGCGGTTCAGCACGTGCAGGACGTTGCGGTTGAACTCCGCCGTCACGCCGGAAGCGTCGTCGTAGGCGGCGACGAGGGTCTGTTCGTCCTTCACCAGATCCGTGCCGAGCAGGAACGAGTCGCCGGGGCTGAGCACGTCGCGCACCGACGACAGGAACTTCGCACGCTCGGCGGGCAGCAGGTTGCCGATCGTGCCGCCGAGGAAGGCGACCAGCCGGGGTGACTCGCCGGGCAACAGCGACAGGTGCTCGGTGAAGTCGCCGACCACGCCGTGTACCTGGGCCGACGGGTACTCGTCGCGCAACGCCGAGGAGGCATCGCGCAGGGCCGTCTCGGACACGTCGAGCACGACGATCTGACGCAACGAATCGTTGTCGCGCAAGGCATCCAGCAGCAAGCGGGTCTTCTCCGACGAGCCCGAACCCAGCTCCACCAGGGTATGGGCGTCCGACGCGGAGGCGATCTCCGCCGCGCGCGCCGCGAGCACCTCGCGCTCCGCCCGCGTCGGGTAGTACTCCTCGAGGCGGGTGATCCGCTCGAACAGCTCACTGCCCCGCGCGTCGTAGAACCACTTGGGCGGCAACGTCTTCGGGCTCGCGGTGAGGCCCGCGCGCACGTCGGCGGCCAGCGACCGCGCGGCGTGGTCGGGCGGCAGGTGGACCTCGATCATGGAACTCCTCAGGGGGCGGACGGTCACATGTGGACCGTCGGGCCGAAGGGTCGCGACGACCAGCTGCCGGTCGTCGATGGACTGCCAGCGGGGGTCGTCGTCCCAGGGCTCGGACGCGACCACCACGGAATCTTCGGTGCACAGCACGGAAAGCGAGTGCCACCACGTGGTGGCGACCAGCTCGGTGCCGTCGGTCAGCATGACGTTCAGCCGCGAATCGGGCGCGGCGGCGCCGACCTCGGCCACCGTGGCCGCGACGGCGTCGGCCGCGCTCATGCCGGACTGCAAACGGTTGCGCACCAACGCCCACAGCGTCACGCTGTCGGTCGGTGCGGCCAACCGCAGCAAATCGGCCACCGGCAGCCGAGCGGCCAGCGACTCGACCGACGACGGCCAGCCGCGGATCACCCCGTTGTGGCTGAAGAGCCAGCGCCCGTCGGCGAACGGCGCGCACGCGTCCTCGCCGCCGGGCATGCCGACGGTCGCCGACCGGATCGCACCCAGCACGGCACCGCTGGACACGCCGGCGGCGATGCTCAGGAACGACTCGTCCGTCCACATCGGAACGGCACGGCGGTAGCGGACCGGCTCGGCGCGGCCGGGCACGTACCAGCCGACGCCGAACCCGTCCACGTTGATCGTGCCGCCCTGACGCATGTCCGCCGGTGCCCACGCCTGGTGCACCAAGGCGTGCGGGCGATCCAGGACAAGATCCGCCAACGGCACGGGCGGGCCGAGGTACCCCAGGTGGCGGCACATCAGCCGAGCTCCTCCGGGTGGGCGTCGCGGGCGCAGCGGAACCCGGCGAAGATCTGCCGCCGGATCGGGTAGTCCCAGTTGCGGAACGTCGCCCGCGCCACCGACTCGTCGGTACCGAACGACCCACCACGCAGGACCTTGTAGTCCGGGCCGAAGAACACCTCGGAGTACTCCGGGTACGGGAACATGGCGAACCCCGGGTACGGCAGGAAGTCGCTCGCCGTCCACTCCCACACGTCGCCGATCAGCTGCCGCACGCCCAACGCCGACGCGCCACGCGGGTACGCACCGGCCGGCGCGGGCCGCAGGTGACGCTGACCGAGGTTGGCGTGCTCGGGCGTCGGATCCTCGTCACCCCAAGGGAAGCGGCGCGAGCGGCCGGACGCGGGGTCGAACCGGGCGGCCTTCTCCCACTCCGCCTCGGTCGGCAACCGCTTGCCGGCCCACGCCGCGAACGCTTGCGCCTCGTAGAAGCACACGTGCACAACGGGTTCGTCGGCCGGAACCGGCTCCACGACGCCGAACCGGGTGCGCACCCAGCGATCGCCGTCCCGCGCCCAGAACCGCGGCGCCTCGAGCTTCGCCTCGACGCGGTGGGCCCAGCCCGCCTCGCTCCACCACCGCGGGTCGTCGTAGCCGCCCGCCGCGATGAACTCGAAGTAGGCGCCGTTGGTCACCGGCACCGTGTCGATGAAGAACGCGTCGACGTGCACCTGGTGCGCGGTGCGCTCGTTGTCCAGCGCCCACGGTTCGGTGGCCGTGCCCATGGTGAACTCCCCCGCGGGCACCAAGACCTCCGGCGTCGCGACCGGAGCGGCCGGCGGCGGCTCGGGCGCGTGCAGGACGGGCGCGCCGACCCGCAACTGGTGGGTGGCCAGCATGGTCTCGTCGTGCTGCTGCTCGTGCTGGACGATCATGCCGAAGGCGAAGGCGTTCTCGGTCAGGCGCCGCCCCTCGAACCGGGCGCCGGACAACACGTCGTACACCTTGTCCCGCACCTCGCGCACGTACGCGCGGGCCTCGGTGGGGTTCAGCAGCGGCAGCTGGGGCCGATCGGCGCGCGGGTGCTGGAACGCGTCGTACAACTCGTCGATGTCGATGCGCACCGGCTCGCGCCCGCCGACGTCGCGGACCAGCCAGAGCTCTTCCTGGTTGCCGATGTGGGCGAGGTCCCACACCAGCGGGGACATCAGCTTGGAGTGCTGGCGCACCAGGTCTTCGTCGTCGACGGCGTCGGTGAGCAGGGTGCTGCGCTCGCGCGCGCGGTCGAGGCTTTTCGCGACGAGCGCGCGCAACTCCTCGGCGCCGAGTTCGCGTGCGGTGGACAGCTCCGCCTCCCCGGCTTTTCCGGAAGTGGTCGCGTTGCGAGCGAAAGGTTCCGGTTGGTCGGGCGTCCGTGGCTGGGTTGCGTCACGTTCCCCTGAGGTGCGGTTGAGCGGTCCACGGTTCGAGTTCGCTGCGCGGGGTGTCATGAGTCTCTCCGCTGGGTTCGCGCGTGGATGCGGTGGAGGTCTGCGGTGATGGCGGCGTTCCACGCCGGGGTGAGCCCCAGCGCGGGCAACGCGCGCACGGCCAGGTCGAGCACGGTGGCGGCCGCGCGGGCGATCCCGTCGTCGGCCAAGCCGCGCTCGGCGGCCCGGTACCACTGGTCGGCCACCGGCAGGCACGCCTCGAGGGCGGCCTCGGTGACCCGGTCGTCGCCGAACACCGCGGCAAGCACGGCGAGCGGCACCGTCCACCGGGTGCCGGGCTGGGCGTCGAGGTACCGGATCTCCAGGTACCCGCGCGGGCGCACCGGCGGGAACTGGGTGGAGATGTGGTAGTCCAGATCGTCCACTGTGGGCGGTCTGGGCCCGCCGCCCGCCACCCAGTCGGCGAAGGTGAGACCGGCCGGGGCGTCCCAGTTGTCGCCCGGGCCGCGGATGCAGAGCACCCGCGTGTCCAGGACGCGTCGCACCCAGGCGGCCACGGGATCGGCGTCGTGCGGCAGCGGGAGCGTGCGGGCCGGGTCGGTGCCGAGCACCGCGCGCATGCGTGCGCTCGCCCACCCGGTCGCGCCGCCGGCCCCCACCGGCGAGGTGGCGAAGGCGGCGACCAGTGGCGGTCCGAGCGCCGACGCGGCGGCCCAGCGCAGCGGCGCCGAGGCGGGCGTGCCCGCGTCCACGCAGACCTGCAGGCCCGCGGTGGCGCCCATCATCGTGATGCCGTGCTCACCGAGCGGCGCGAACGCACGCTCCATCGCGGCGTAGCGCGGGGTGTGCAGGATCCGGCGGGGCGAGCGGTACGGGTCGAGCCCGGCGTCGCCGAGCACGAGACCGGCGTCGGCCAGCAAGCCGGAGAGGTACTGCTGATCGGCGAGCACGCTGTCGATGAGCTCAGCCGGTGCGCGCCGCGGCGGCGCGGAGATCTCGACCTGGCCGCCCGGTTCGACGGTGACCGGGGAGCCTGCCGGAAGGGGAACGTTGCGGCCGTCGCGGTGCAGCGTCGGCGGGCAGTGCGGCCCGAGGGCGGCTGCCAGGTGATCGGGGTCTATCGGGAGAGTGGGGTCCTTGGCGTGGTGCACGGTCCACTCGAGCTCGGTGCCGAGCAGCCCTGGTGGGCCGTGCTTGAAACAGATGGAGGCCACGTAGGCCTCGGCTTCTACGCGGCCCGTGAGCAGCCGTTTCGCCGGCTCGCGGGGGACGCGTTCGCGGAGAGCAGTCACGAAAAACGACGCTACACGCGGGTACCGACAGTTGCCGCCGCTGTCCCGCCTCCCCGGCCTTTCCGAAAATGGTTGCGTGGGGTGGGCAGGGCTCGGTTGGCGGGGCGTCCGTGGTCCGGTTGCGTCTCGTTCCCCTTGGCCGGCGGTTCCAGCTCCTCAGGGTGTCGGATGTGGTTGCGTTGGGTGGCCAGCGGCGGTTGGCGGGGTGGCCGTGGTCCAGTTGCAGTTCCGCCTCCCCGGGGTTCTCGGAAGTGGTTGCGTTGGGTTCGTGCGCTCAGTTGGCGGGGCGTCCGTGGTCCGGTTGCGTCTCGTTCCCCTTGGCCGGTGGTTCCAGCTCCCCATGGTCGCGGAAGCGGTTGCGTTGGGTGGCCAGCGGCGGTTGGCGGGGTGGCCGTGGTCCCGTTGCAGTTCCGCCTCCCCGGGATTCTCGGAAGTGGTTGCGTTGGGTTCGTGCGCTCAGTTGGCGGGGCGTCCGTGGTCCGGTTGCGTCTCGTTCCCCTTGGCCGGCGGTTCCAGCTCCCCATGGTCGCGGAAGCGGTTGCGTTGAGTGGCCAGCGGCGGTTGGCGGGGTGGCCGTGGCTGGGTTGCGGTCCGTTCCCCTTGGCCGGCGGCTGCGAGGTGGTCAGCTCACGCTGTACACATGGGGGTCATGGAGCGGGGTCGGGGGGCGCTGGCGCTGGCGAGTGGGGTGGTGGTGCTGGAGTTCGCGGCCGCGGTCGCGACCTTCGTGTTCGCCACGTTGCTGCCCGCCGTCGCCGCCGAACTGCGGGCCCAGGCGCACCTCGGGCTGCTGCTCGCCGGGGCGACCCTCGGCCTGTTCACGGCCCTGCCCCTCGCGTCGCGGGTGCTGCACCGGCTCGGGCCCGGCCGCACCCTCGCCCTCGGCGTGCTCGGCTACCTGGGCGGGCTCGCGCTCGCGGCCACGGCGCGGTCGCCGTTGGTGTTCGGCGCGGGCGAGTTCCTGAACGGCTTCGCGGGCGGCCTGCTCGCCGTCTACGGGATGAGCGCGGTGATCGACCACCTCGACGACGCGTTGCGGGCGAAGGTGGTCGCTGCGTCGTCGGCGATGTGGATCCTGCCCGCGCTGGTCGCCCCGCCGGTCACCCTGCTGCTGCAGCACGCCGTGGGCTGGCGGTGGACGTTGTTGCTGCCGTTGCCGTTCGTGCTGGCCGGCCGGTTGCTCGTCGTGCGGGCGGTGCCCGGTGAGACCCGATCGCCGGGCCGGCCCTTGGGGCGCACACTGCTCATCCCCGTCGGCGTGGCCACGCTGGTGCTGAGCCCCTGGTGGCCGGCGATGCTCGGCGGCGCGGTGGTCGCGACCGTCGGCGTCGTGGCGATCCTGCCCGAGGGCACGGCCCGGTTGCGGCGTGGCGCACCGGCCTCGCTCGCTGCCCTGGCGTTGTTCGGCGCTGGGTACTTCGGCGCCCACGCCATGGTCACCGTGCTGCTGACCGACGGCTACCACGCCTCCATCGGCCAGGCGGCCGCCGTGTTGAGCGCGGGCTCGCTGGCGTGGGGGCTGAGCACCCTCGTGATCTCCCGGCTGCGGTGGGCCCCGCCCGCATGGGCCGGGTTGGCCATCACGACCGCCGCGACGCTCACGCTGGCGGTGACGTCGTCGTTCCCGGTGGCGGTCGTGGTGTGGACGCTGGGCGGGATGGGCATCGGGCTCGCCTACCCGCGGGTCTACCTGTCGGCCACCACCGATTCGTCCATTCCGGCGACGGAGCTTGCCACGGCGGCGATCACGGCAGAAGGTTTCGGAGCGCTCTTCGGTCGCGCCGCGGGTGGGGCGGTGGTGTCGCTGGCGGTCGGCGCCGGGCTCGCCGTGCCGCACGCGTTGACGATCGCGTACGTGGTCTTCGGAATCACGCTGGCGGGCGCCACGGTGGTGGCCGGACGCACATAATCAGTACGTACGGTTTGCGTTCGAAGTGCTGGTCCTGGGACGATCACGCACGTGCCCAGGGTCAGCCAGGACCACCTCGACGCCCGCCGCCGTCAGATCCTCGACGGGGCCCGGACGTGCTTCGCACGATACGGCTACGAGGGCGCCACGGTGCGGCGGCTGGAAGAGGCGACGGGCCTGTCCCGCGGCGCGATCTTCCACCACTTCCGGGACAAGGAGTCGCTGTTCCTCGCGCTCGCCGAGGACGACGCGCGCCGGATGGCCGACGTGGTCTCCAGGGAAGGTCTCGTGCAGGTCATGCGCGACCTCATCACCGGCGGCGAGGCCGACGAGCGGCCCGCCGACTGGCTCGGCACGCGCCTGGAGGTCTCCCGGCGGCTGCGCACCGACCCGGAGTTCCGCGCGCACTGGGCCCAGCGCTCGGCGCAGCTGACCACCGCCACCCGCGAACGCCTCGAGCGCCAGCGCGAGGCCGGCAACCTGCGTGACGACGTGCCGGTGCCCGTGCTCGCGTCCTACCTGGAACTGGTGCTCGAAGGCGTCGTGTCGCACCTGGCCATGGGCCTGCCCGCGGACGACCTGGAGCCCGTGCTCGACGTCGTCGAGGAGAGCGTGCGCCGCTTCCGCCGTGGGTGAGAAGTGTTCGGCTACCTGATCGCGGCCACGCTCGCCCGGCTCGCCGACGAGATGACCGTGACCACCATCGTGCTGCTCGTGCTCGACCGCACCGGCAACACGGCGCTCGCCGGTGCGGCGGTCGCGGCGTACACGGTGCCGTCCGCGTTGTCCGGACCGGTGCTCGGGGCGGTGCTCGACCGGCTGCGGCGGCGCGCGGACATCCTGGTGCTGAGCGGGATCTCGCTGGCGGCGGCGTGCACCGGGATGAGCGTGCTCGTCGGGCACGGCCCGGTGGTCGCGGTGGTGGCGGTGATGGTCGTGGCGGGTGCGGCCGTGCCGCTGACGGCGGGCGGGTACTCGAGCCTGGTCGTGTCGATCGTCCCGCCGCAACGCCGGGCGCGCAGCAACGCCTCGGACGCGGCCGTGTTCAGCATCGCCGCGATCGCCGGACCGGGCCTCGCCGGTTTGCTCTCGGCCTTGGCGGGCACCACCGTCGCGGTGCTCACGCTGGCCGCCATCGCCGCGGCGGGTGCGGTGTGCACGGTCCCGCTGCGCCGCTTCCACGGCGAGCCGGGCGAGCCGCGTTCGACGCTCGCGGCCATCCGGGCCGGGTTCGGCCACCTAGCCCGCACCCCGGCATTGCGCGGTCCGACGGTCACGACGGTGCTGGGCTGGGGGTCGTTCGGCGCGCTGTCCGTGGCGCTTCCACTGTGGACCGACGAGCTCGGCGCGGGCACCACCGCGGCCGGTTTCCTGTTCACCGCACTGGAAGCAGGTGACCTCGCGATCACGCTCGTGGTCGCGCACCGGCTCAAACCCGAGCGCGCGGGGCGCGTCGTCATCGTCAGCACGTCGCTGCTCGGCGTGGCGATGGGTGGCTGGCTGCTGAGCCACTCGCTCACCCAGGCGTTGGTGGTCGCCGTGGTCGCCGGTGTGGCGCAGGGCTTGTCGTTGCCGGCGATCTTCGCCGTGCGCCAGCACAACACACCCGCGACGCTGCTCGGCCAGGTGTCGGTGACCGGCGCGAGCATGAAGATCGGCGGCTACGCGCTCGGCGCCCTGGCCGGCACCGCGCTGGTGCCGTCGTTCGGCCCGCGCGGCACGATCGCCGCCGTGGCCTGCTGCCAACTACTAGCCGCCGCCGCAGGCTGGCTGCTCAGCCGCGGCCCGGCAACCACTTCCGGAAAACTCGGGGAGGCGGACTAGCGCCAAGATCCCCGGAAGACCTTGAAGTGGCCCAGTGAGCTGCGGCCGGTGACGTGCACGACCGGGCCGCCGGGGCCGGGCGGCGTGCCCAGCACCTTGCGCTTGCCCAGCCACACGTCGCCGTCGTCGATCACCTGCGTGTCGTGGCCGACGTGCAGCACGACCTTGCCGCAGAACGACGACGCCGAGAGCTCCACCCGCTCCCCCGGGCGCAACGCGGTCAGGTCGAGGAACACGGCGCCGAACTTGGCGAACGCCTCGATCGGCCGCGTGGTGTCCGGGGTGCGGATGACCTTGCTGAGCGTCACCTCGATCCGTTGCGGGGTGCCGGTAGGCCGGCCGATGGGACCGGCGGCGAGCTCCGGACCGAGGTCGGCGAGCACCGGCACCAGGTCGCCACGCGTGCGCGCGGCCCACACGGTCTCGCTGCGCTCGGCGTGCTCGGTCCACGACAGCCTGCCGTCGGCGACGGCGACGTCCAGCGCCCGCGCGGCGGCCGCGCGGTCCTCGTCGGAGATGCGGATCGTCAGGTCCGTTCCCACGGCACACCCCTCGGTCACTAGGTATCTTAGCTAGAAAGATACTCTCCGGTTCCTGGAGTTCGTCAAGTGGTCCGTGCGTGCGGCGACGGCCCTCTACACTGGACCCGCGTATCGCAATCTCGAGGAGTGACGCTTCAGTGCCCAGTGCACCGTCCCCTGGCTGCAGTAGCCAGCCGGGTGGGAGACCCGGCTCATCGATCTCATCCACGCGGGCACGCCGATGACGACCCTGCTCGCAATCCTCGGTGTCCTCGCGATGGTGGTGCTGACCCTGGGCACCGCACTGTTCGTCGCCGCCGAGTTCGCGTTGACCACGCTCGAGCGCAGCACGATCGACAACCACGTCGCCCGCGCCGGTGACCGCCGCGCGCAGAACATCGCCAAGGCGCACCGGTCGCTGTCGTTCCAGCTCTCCGGCGCGCAGCTCGGCATCACGATCACCACGCTGGTCACGGGTTTCGTGGCCGAGCCCGCCATCGCCACGCTGATCGAGCCCGCCCTGACGGGGATCGGCCTGCCCAAGGGCGCGGCCGACCCGATCGCCGTGGCCCTGGCGCTGATCATCGCCACGGCGCTGTCGATGGTGTTCGGCGAACTGGTGCCGAAGAACCTCGCCATCGCGAAGCCGCTGCCCACCGCGCGTGCGGTCGCCGGCCTGCAGGTGCGGTTCACCGCGATGTTCCGCTGGCTGATCCGCGGGCTGAACGGCTCGGCGAACTGGACGGTGCGCAGGCTCGGCGTCGAACCCGCCGAGGAACTGCGTTCCGCGCGGTCGCCGCAGGAGCTGGTCTCGCTGGTCCGCTCCAGCGCCGCGGGCGGCACCATCGACCGCGGCACGGCCACGTTGCTCGGCCGGTCGCTGCGCTTCGGTGAGCGCACGGCGGACGAACTGATGACCCCACGCGTGCAGGTCGAGGCGTTGCGCGCGGACGCGACCGTGCTCGACCTGATCGAGCTGGCCCGCAAGACCGGCTTCTCCCGCTTCCCCGTGCACGGCGGCGACCTCGACGAGGTGACCGGCATCGTGCACGTCAAGCAGGTCTTCGGCGTGCCCACCCGCCAACGCGCGACGACCAGGGTCTCCTCGCTGGCCCGGCCGGTGGTCACCGTGCCCGAGAGCCTGGACGGCGACACGCTGCTCGAACGCCTGCGCGGGTCCGGCCTGCAGGTCGCCCTCGTGGTCGACGAGTACGGCGGCACCGCGGGGCTGGTCACCCTCGAGGACCTGGTCGAGGAGATCGTCGGCGACGTGCGCGACGAGCACGACCGCGCCGAGATCAGCCCGGTCCGGCCGCTCGGGCGCAACAGCTGGATGGTCTCCGGGCTGCTGCGCGACGACGAGGTGGCCGACGCGACCGGGTTCCGGATGCCCGAGGGCGACTACGAAACCCTCGCCGGGCTCGTGCTCTACCGCCTCGGCCGGATCCCCGAAGTCAACGACGAGATCCAGGTGGACGGCTGGCGCGTCACCGTGATGCGCATGGACAAGCACCGGGTCGCCGAGCTGCGCGTCGCGAAGCTCGCGCCGGTGCCGGGCGAGGTGGTCTCCTGATGGACGCGCTCGCCCTTGGCGTGACCCTGTTGTTGTTGCTGGGCAACGGTTTCTTCGTCGGTGCCGAGTTCGGCATCATCACCGCGCGCCGCGACCGGCTGGAACTGCTCGCCGCCGAAGGCAGCAGCCGCGCGCAGACGGTGATCGACGCGGGCAAGCAGCTGCCGTTGCTGATCGCGGGCGCGCAGCTGGGCATCACCGTGTGCTCGCTGGGCCTCGGCGCGCTCGCCGAGCCGACCGTGGCCGGGCTGCTGGAGCGGCCGTTCGCGCCGCTGGGCATCCCGGAGGCGTTGCTGCACGGGGTGGCCTTCGCGATCGCCTTGTCGATCGTGACCGCCCTGCACACCGTGCTCGGTGAGATGGTGCCGAAGAACCTCGCGATCGCGGGGCCGGAGCGCGCGGCCACGTGGCTGGTGCCCATCCACTTCGCGTTCTGCCGGCTGGTGCGGCCGCTGCTGTCGTTCTTCACGATGGTCGCGCAGGCGGTGTTGAAGCTCGCCCACGTGACCCCGAAGGACGAGCTGGAGACCGCGTACACCTCCGACGAGCTGACCACGATGATCGCGGAGTCGCGGCGCGAGGGCCTGCTCGAGGACAACGAGCACCGGCGGCTGACCAACACGCTGCACTCGGTCGACCGCACCGTCGCCGACGTGATGGTGCCGCTGGACCAGCTGACCACCGTGCCGCAGAACCCGACGGTGGCCGACATCGAACGGGCCGTGGCCGCCACCGGCTTCTCCCGGTTCCCGGTGCGGATGGCCGATGGCCGGCTCAACGGCTACATCCACATCAAGGACGTGCTCGACCTGGCCGCGTCACCGGACGCGCCGGTGCCGGAGGCGCGGGTGCGCGGATTGCCCGAGCTGCCCGTGGATTCGCGCCTGGACGAGGCGCTCGCCGCGCTGCGCCGGGCCCGCAGCCACGTGGCCAAGGCCGTCGCCACCGACCGGACGGTGCTCGGGCTGGTGGCCTTGGAGGACCTCCTTGAGGAGTACGTCGGCACCGTCCGCGATGGCACGCACATCGGGTCGGGCGCATGACCGTGCTTGCGGCGGCGGACTGGCGGGCCCGGCGGGCCGCGCACGTCGCGCGGATGCGTTGCTGGACCGAGCCGCACGCGCGGCGCCGGGCGCGCGGCGAGCGGCACCCGGTGCTGGACTTCCTCTTCGAGTACTACCGGTTTCGTCCGTCCTATTTGGAGCGTTGGCACCCGGGGCCGGGCGTGACATTGGCGGACGCAACCGAATACCTGCGGTGGCCCGCTTATCGTGCGGTCGACGACGGCGTCGCGCTGGACCTCACGGCGCTCGGCCCGCGCGTGCGCACGGCGGAGTTCGTGCACGGACTGCTGTCCGCCTCGGCGGCACGCAAGCCCCGGCTGGGCTGCTTCGGCATGCACGAGTGGGCGATGGTGTACCGGGATCCCGACTCGCGCCGCCATCCCGCGCCCCTGCGCCTCGGCCCGGCCGGCACCGACGAGGTGCTGGAGTCGTTGCCGGTGCGGTGCACGCACTACGACGCGTTCCGCTTCTTCACCCCGCAGGCGCGCCCACGCAACCCCGTCCAGCTGACGCGCGCCGATCAGGTGGCCTTCGAGCAGCCGGGCTGCCTGCACGCGGGCATGGATCTGTACAAGTGGTGCACGAAGCTGGACCCGTTCGTGCCGTCGGAGCTGACGGCGCGGTGCTTCGAACTGGCCGTGGACATCCGCGAGCTGGACATGCGGGCCAGTCCGTACGACCTGCGCGCATACGGGTACGAGCCGGTGGCGGTGGAGACCGAACGCGGGCGGGCGGAGTACGTGCGGGCGCAGGCCGGGTTCGCGCAGCGGGCTCGTCCGTTGCGGGCGGAGCTGATCGAGTTGAGCGCGCTCCTGCTCGACCACGCAGGCACCCGCGTCAACTGATCGGGCTCGAGCTGATCGGGCCTCAGTGGCCCGGTGACCGGATCGGCTGCGCAGTGTGAAGATCACTCACCGTAGTTCTGATTGACCCGCCCTGTTCACCGATTAGAGTGCTATCGCCGGTGGCTTCCCTGGTCGGGGACGGAGGATGCCCGGAAGGTCGTTACGGACCGGAATCGGACGGGTCGGACGACGCTGGAAAGGGGCGTTGCATGGGTCGACACCGCTCGCTGGAGGAAGCGACGCGGCGCCGAGGCATCGCAAGCTGGCCGTTCGCCGTCCTCGCGGTCGTGGTGCTCGTCCTGCTCGGCTGGCTCGGCTGGAGCTGGGCGTCGAGCATCATGGACCGCCGCGCCGCGGCCGCGGCGCACGACTGCCCGCAGGGCCAGGCCGTGCTCAAGGTCGCCGTCGCGCCCAGCGTGGAGAAGCCGCTCAAGGAGGCGGCCAAGCGCTGGAACGACGCCAGGACCGTCGTCTACGAGCACTGCGTGCGGGTCACCATCGTCGCGATCGACTCCAACGAAGTCCTCACCGGACTGACCGGCAAGTGGAACGAGGGCAAGGTCGGCACCCGCCCGCAGGCCTGGCTGCCGGAGTCCTCCCTCTGGACCAACCGGCTCGCGGCCACCGACAACACCCTGCTCGGCTCGGCGCCGGTGTCCGTCGCCACCAGCCCGGTCGTGCTCGCCGTGCCCGGGGACGGCGCCGCCGCGCTCGCCATGACCACCAAGCTCAGCTGGGGCACCCTCGCGAGCGTCGCCGCGGACCCCGACGGCTGGAGCCGGCTCGACCGCAAGGGCTGGGGCCGGTTCACCGTCGCGCTCCCCGACCCGGCGACCAACCCGGCCAGCGGCCTGGCCATCCAGAGCGCGCTCGCGGGCGTCGCGAAGAAGCCCGAGGGCCCGCTCACCGGCAAGATGATGAGCACGCCGCCGGTGCAGACCGGCATCGCCCAGCTCGCCGGGGCACAGCCGGGCGACCTGCCGGACACCACGCAGGGCGCGCTCGTGATGCTCGGCGGCTCCAAGAGCGTGCGGGGCGCGCCGTTCAGCGCGGTGGCCACCACCGAGGTCGACCTGTACCGGCGCAACACCGGCATCGACGGCCAGCCCCCGGCCGCCAACGCGCTGATCGAGGTGGCCGCGAACGGCCCGAGCCCGGTCGCGGACTTCCCGTTCGTCGCGCTGGCCGGCAAGGGCGTCGACCAGACGCAGATCCGCGCGGCGCAGTCGTTCCGCGAGTTCCTCTCGGCCGCCGAACAGCAGGTGGAGTTCAGCAAGGCCGGGCTGCGCGCGGACGGCGCCTCGCAGTACCCGGTGAAGGCCCCCGGCATGCGCTGGGACTCGACCTTCGGTGACCTCAAGCCCGCCGACTCGACGACCACCCAGCAGGTCAACGCGACGTGGAAGAACATCGCCGACGGCGGGCAGATCGTCACCGTCATGGCCGACGTCTCACGCACGATGGACTTCGACGGCGGGCAGGGCAAGAGCCGGATGGAGTGGGTGAAATCCGCCCTGAGCGGCATGGCCGACTGGACGGTGTCCGGCTCGCTCGGCCTCTGGGAGTACAGCGGCGGTCTGCAGGGCGAACCGTACGAGCAGCTCGCCCAGACCCTGCCGGTGACCTCGCAACGCAAGGCGCTGCACGCCGCCGTCGACCAGCTCGCCGAACCCTCCGGTGCGCGCGACCTCTACAGCAGCGTGAAGGCGTGCTACGAGGCCGCGCAGCAGGCCTACGTGCCCGGCAAGCGCAACCGCATCGTCGTGATCGTCGGCGGGGCGAACGAGGCGGGCATCTCCTACTCGCAGCTGCGCGCGGACCTCGACGCGATCGCGTTGTCCAGCAAGCCGATCGAGATCAGCTTCGTGACGGTCGGCCCCAACCCCGACCGCGTCCAGTTGCAGGAACTGGCTTCGATCACCCACGGCAGCGTGGCGTCGGTGACGGACGGGACCGGGTTGAACGCGACGCTGGCCCAGACCTTGTCCGCGGTCGACTGAGCGGTGTGCGCGGCGGCCGTCCCCGATGCCGCCGCGCGGCGCGATGGCATGCTCTACGCGTGATCTTTTCTCGTCGCGGGCTGCTCGCCGGTCTGGCCGCCGTGTTGCTCGCCGCCGGGTGCACCACCGCGGTCCAGGGTACCGCCCGCCCTGTGCCGCAACCCGTACCGCCGACGACGGCGCACCGGACGGTGGCGCCCGAACGGATCCAGTTCCGCCTCGTGGTCACCGACGGGACGGGCGGGCTGACCATGACCGACCGCGACGGCAAGCAGTACGTGGTCGGCGAGGTCGAGCTGGACGGCACCAAGGTCTTGTCCGCGCACGCGGACTTCCAGGCGGAGTACCGGAGCTGGGTGGTGACCGTGCGGCTCACCAGCGCGGGCGCCGCCGCGTTCGGCCAGCTGACCAGCGCCCACGTCAACCAGCAGCTGGCGATCGTGGTCGACGACGTCGTGGTGAGCGCGCCGACGATCCAGTCGGCGATCACCGACGGCGTGGTGCAGATCAGCGGGACCTTCACCCAGGACGAGGCGACCGGGCTCGCGGACTCGATCAACGGCCGCTAGATCATCACCGGAAACGGTTCCGGCCTGCGAAAATTGGGTTGTGACCAGGTCCGCACGCTTAGTGATCACCGTGCTGGCCGCCCTCGCCGTCGGGGCCCTCTTCGCTGGGTGCGCGACCGAGGTGGCCGGCGCCGCGCAAGCCGAGCCCCGTGCTGCGCGGTTGGCCGCGCCGGATCGCCTGCAGATCCGGCTCGTGCTCGAGGACGTCACCGACCTCACCGCCACGACCACGGCCCCGGTGCCGGTCGAACGCTCGCAGGCGAGCAACGACAACCCCGTGCCGGGCACCGTGATCCGGCCCTCGGCCCCCACCGGCTCGGTCGTGGCGGCCGACGCCGACGGCCACCGGTACCTGCTCGGGCCGGTCGAGCTGGACGGCGCGCAGATCGAGTCGGCGAAGGCCAAGCCCAACCCGGTCGACAAGGGCAACTGGGAAGTGGACATCACCATGACCGCGACCGGCCGGGCCGCGTTCACGGAACTGACCAAGGTGAACACCGGTCAGCGGTTCGCGATCGTGGCCTCCGGTCAGGTGCTCAGCGCACCCCGCATCACCACGGTGATCGACCAGGGCAAGGTCCGCATCACCGGTGGCTTCACCAAAGGCGAAGCCACCGAGCTCGCGGACTCGATCAACCGCGGGTAGCCCGCGTCAGGCGCCGAACTCGTCCGGGTTCGGCCCGAACCGCTTGCCCGCCTCCAGGTCGCCGATCGCCGCCATGTCGTCCTCGGCGAGCTCGAAGTCGAAGACCTGGAAGTTCTCCTCGATGCGGGCCGGGGTGGCCGACTTCGGGATCACGATGGTGCCCAGCTGCAGGTGCCAGCGCAGGATCACCTGGGCCGGCGTGCGGCCGTACTTGCGGGCCAGGGTGCCGATCGACTCGTCCCGGATGAGCTCGCCCTGACCGAGCGGGCTCCACGCCTCCGTGGCGATGCCGTGCTCGGCGTGCACCGCGCGCAGGTCCGCCTGCTGCAGCCGCGGGTGCAGCTCGACCTGGTTGACCGCCGGCACGGTGCCGGTGTCCTCGAAGAGCCGGTTCAGGTGCGAGGGCTGGAAGTTCGACACGCCGATGGAGCGCACCCGGCCCTCCGCGCGCAGCTTCTCGAACGCGCGCCAGGTCTCGACGTACTTGTCGGCGCCGGGCGCGGGCCAGTGGATCAGGTAGAGGTCCACGTAGTCGAGGCCGAGCTTCGCCATGCTCGCGTCGAACGCCCGCATGGTGGAGTCGTAGCCCTGGTCGTCGTTCCACAGTTTGGTGGTGACGTAGAGGTCCTCGCGCGCGATGCCGGAGTCGCGCAGCGCCTGGCCGACACCCTTCTCGTTGCGGTAGGCCGCGGCCGTGTCGATGCTGCGGTAACCCGTCTCGAGCGCCTTGGTCACCACGCCCGCCACCTCGTCGGCGGGCACCTGGAACACCCCGAAGCCCAGCTGCGGGATGGTCGTGCCGTCGTTGAGCGTGATCTTGGGCATAGCGCTCATGAAGCTCCTCCTGGTCGTGGTTGGCGTCCCCAAAGGTTGGTCAACCACGACCAGGAGCAAACATTCCACGATCGGTTTCGAAGCGGCGGAGCCGCTTGTGTGGGGCTGGCAACCCGCACCGCCGCGGGTTCTCAGCCGTCTCCTCGCGAGGACAGCGCCGACGTGGTGACCTGGACGGTCATGAGTCGGCGATCCCGGAGCGAGGAGGCGGCTGAGGTTCCGCTACCCGCACCGCAACTCAGGTCGACCCTCAATGTGAATATGCGTCCACCGGGGGGCAGGAGCAGACGAGGTTGCGGTCGCCCTTCGCTCCGTCGATGCGGCGGACCGGCGGCCAGATCTTCGGGTACGTGTGCCCGGCCGGGTAGGCCGCGACCTCGCGGCTGTACGGGTGGTTCCACTCCGCCGTCAGGCACTCCGCGGTGTGCGGGGCGTTGACCAGCGGGTTGTCCTCAGCCGGCCACTCGCCCGCGGCGACCTTGTCGATCTCGCCCTTGATGGCGACCATCGCGTCGCAGAACCGGTCGAGCTCGGCCAGGTCCTCGCTCTCGGTCGGCTCCACCATCAGCGTGCCCGCCACCGGGAAGGACATGGTCGGCGCGTGCAGGCCGTAGTCGGCCAGGCGCTTGGCCACGTCGTCGACGGTTACGCCGGAGGCCTTGGTGATCGGGCGCAGGTCGAGGATGCACTCGTGCGCGACCAGGCCGTCGGCGCCGGAGTAGAGCACCGGGAAGTGCTCGTCGAGGCGGCGGGCCACGTAGTTGGCCGCCGCCACGGCGGTCAGCGTGGCGCGGCGCAGGCCGTCGCCACCCATCATCCGCACGTACGCCCACGAGATCGGCAGGATCGACGCGCTGCCCCACGGCGCCGCGCTGATCGGGCCGACGCCGGACTTGGGGCCGGCCAGCGGCTGCAGCGGGTGGTTCGGCAGGAACGGCGCCAGGTGCTCGCGCACGCCGATCGGGCCGACGCCGGGACCGCCGCCGCCGTGCGGGATGCAGAACGTCTTGTGCAGGTTCAGGTGCGAGACGTCCGAGCCGAACTTGCCGTAGCGGGCCAGGCCGATCAGCGCGTTGAGGTTCGCACCGTCGACGTAGACCTGACCGCCCGCGTCGTGCACCAGCGAGCACACCTCGCGCACGGTGTCCTCGTACACGCCGTGCGTGGACGGGTAGGTGATCATGATGGCGGCGAGGTCGGCCTTGTGAGCGTCCACAGTGGACCGCAGGTGGGCCATGTCGATGTTGCCGTTCTCGTCGCACTTGACGACGACGACGCGCATCCCGGCCATCACCGCACTGGCGGCATTGGTGCCGTGCGCGCTGGACGGGATCAGGCAGACGTCGCGCGCGGCCTCGCCGCGGTCGCGGTGGTAGGCCCGGATGGCCAGCAGACCGGCGAACTCGCCCTGGCTGCCCGCGTTGGGCTGCAGGCTGACCGCGTGGTAGCCGGTGAGCTTGGCCAGCCACTCCTCCAGGTCGTGCACCACGCGCAGGATGCCCTCGGCGTCCTCGGCCGGCGCGAACGGGTGCAGCGCGGCGAACTCGGGCCAGGTGATCGGCTCCATCTCCGCGGTCGCGTTGAGCTTCATCGTGCAGGAGCCCAACGGGATCATGCTGCGATCGAGGGCGACGTCCTTGTCCGACAACGACCGCAGGTACCGCAGGAGCGCGGTTTCCGAGTGGTGGCGCGAGAAGACCGGGTGGGTCAGGTACTCGCTCGTGCGGGCCAGACCGGCGGCGAAGGCGTCGTCGGTCTTGGCATCCAGTGCGTCCACATCGGACACCGAAACGCCGAATGCCTGCCACACCAGGTGCAGCTGGGCGATGCCGGTGGTCTCGTCGCAGGCGATGCCGACGTGGTCGGCGTCCGCGCGGCGCAGCGTGACGCCCAGCTCGCGGCCCTTGGCCACGACCTCGGCGGCGCGGCCCTCGACCTTGGCCAGCACGGTGTCGAAGAACGTGTCGTGCGCGACGGTCACGCCGTTCTCGCGCAGCCCTTCGGCCAGGACGGCCGCCATGCGGTGCACGCGGGTCGCGATGTTCTTCAGGCCGTCTGGGCCGTGGTAGACCGCGTACATCGAGGCCACCACGGCGAGCAGGACCTGCGCGGTGCAGATGTTGCTGGTCGCCTTCTCCCGGCGGATGTGCTGCTCACGGGTCTGCAGCGCGAGGCGGTACGCGGGGTTGCCGTCGGCGTCCACGCTCACCCCGACCAGGCGGCCGGGCAGCTGGCGTTCCAGGCCGGAGCGCACGGCCAGGTACCCGGCGTGCGGGCCGCCGAAGCCCATCGGCACGCCGAAGCGCTGGGTCGTGCCGACGGCGACGTCCGCGCCGATCTCGCCGGGCGCGCGCAGCAGGGTCAGCGCGAGCAGGTCGGCGGCCATGACGACCTGGGCGCCCCGTTCGTGGGCGGCGGTGACCAGGGCTTCGTGGTCGCGTACGGCGCCGCTGGTGCCGGGGTAGGACAGCAGGACGCCGAAGAACTCGCCCTCGGGCAGCCCGTCGGCCAGGTCGGCTACCTCGACCTCGATGCCCAGCGGCTCGGCGCGGGTCTCGAGCACGGCGATCGTCTGCGGGAACGTGTCCGCGTCCACGACGAACCGCGCCGACTTGCTGCGCCCGGCCCGGCGCAGCAGCGTCATCGCCTCGGCGGCCGCGGTCGCCTCGTCCAGCACGGACGCACCCGCGACCGGCAGGCCCGTCAGGTCCTCGACCATGGTCTGGAAGTTCAGCAGGGCCTCGAGGCGGCCCTGGGAGATTTCCGGCTGGTACGGGGTGTAGGCGGTGTACCAGGCCGGGCTCTCCAGCACGTTGCGCAGGATCACCGGCGGGGTGACGGTGCCGTAGTAGCCCAGGCCGATCATCGGCGTGGTCAGCCGGTTGCTCCCGGCCAGCGCGCGGAGTTCGGTGAGGGCCTGGTGCTCGGTGGCGGGCGGCGGCAGTTCGAGGTCGAGGTCGCGTTCCCGGATGGAGTCCGGCACCGCGCGCACGGCGAGCTCGTCGAGCGAGCCGACGCCGATCGTGTCGAGCATCTTGGCCAGTTCGGCGGGCCGCGGGCCGATGTGGCGGTCGGCGAACGGCGTGCCGTGCTCGAGCGCGGCGAGGGGAAGGCGGTCGGTCGTCATGCGCTGGCGCCTTTCGGACGGTGGGCCGGGCGGACTTGTGTCCTGCCCTCCCCCTCTGTCCTTGCCCGCCGGAGCAGGCGCCTGAGAGCTTCACCCGGTTCGCGGCCGGGCTTGCACCGTCGGCGGGGCCAAGTGGCCCGCTTTCCAGAGTGGTCTCGTCCGCACGGTCCTTTGTGCCTGAGAGGTTCCGGGGAGGAGTTGCTCCTTCGGCGCCGATCCGGGGTCCGGACCGGGCTCTCCCGCACGGGGTCGATGACTACCCGAACAGCCTACATCCCCTGATCGCTCCCGGGGTGTGTCCCACCTTCCACTCAGGTGTGTCCCCCGTTCCGACCCGGTGTGTCCCCCGTTCCAACCGGGCGTGTCCCCTCTTCCGGGCACGCCCGATGCGCGTCCACCCCGCCGCGGGCTGCTGGTGAGCACGCCCGCAGCGGAGATCACTCAGTCGTTCTGGTTGTTGAGCTGCGCCGGCAGCTGGGACTGGATGCAGCTACGGGCCACGAAGAACCACTGGGTCTCGCCGCCGACGTCCGCGCGGATCATCGACGCGCCGTTGTCGCGGGTCGAGTAGCGGTAGCCGCCGGAGGTGGGCAGCGCGACGCCGAGCGGGTCGTGCAGGACGCCGGTCTGGAAGCTGCTGTCGACGAAGTAGTTGTAGTAGCCCGCGCACGCGGACGGGTTGATCGGCACCACGATCGCACCGTCGCCGGTGTGCGGGGCGGCGTCGAAGTCGTGGCCGAAGCTCAGGCGGTGGACCATCCGGTTGGCCGTGTCGTCGCTGCAGGAGTCGGCGACGGTCGTCGAGTGCGACGTGTCGAGGGCGCCCGGGACCAGCCACGCGCAGAAGTTCGAGCCGTCGCCGGCACGCCAGCGGCCGAAGTGGAAGTTGTTCGAGAGGGTCTTGCTGACGTCGTACTTGGTGCCGGCCATCGCGGTGCCCATGACGTAGCCGCACGCCTTGTTGGCCAGCCAGCCGCCGGCGGGCATGGTTCCGTGGTTGTTGCAGACCGCCGGCTTCGGCACGTTGCCGGTCGTCGTGTACTGGTTGATGGCCATGGCCGGCTGACCGGTCAGCACCACCGTCGTCAGCGTGGCCGCGACGGCGAAAGCAGCGGCCAAGAGCTTCTTGCGCACGAGAGTTCCCCGATCGTTCGTCGTTGAGATCTGACAAACCAACGGTGGAACACGGTGAGAACTAACGCAACGGTTTCTGCTCAGCCGGGCAATCAGCCTGCGTTGCGGGCCTTGCGGCGCTGGGTCAGCTCGTCGTCGACCGGGTGCTCTTCGATCACGCCGCCATCGGCCCGCTCGGCCGGGAACTCGTGGATGGTCCCGCTGATCTCACGCATGGCGCCGCTGACGGCGATGCCGAACACGCCCTGACCGCCCTGCAGCAGATCGACGACCTCTTCCGGTGACGTGCACTCGTACACCGTCGTGCCGTCGGAGAAGAGGGTGATCTTGGCCAGGTCGCGGACCCCGCGCCTGCGCAGGTAGTCCACGGCCAGCCGGATGTTCTGCAGCGAGACCCCGGTGTCCAGCAGGCGCTTGACCACCTTCAGGACCAGGATGTCCTTGAACGAGTACAGCCGCTGGCTGCCCGAACCGTGGGCCGTGCGGATCGACGGGGCGACCAGACCCGTGCGCGCCCAGTAATCGAGCTGACGGTAAGTTATGCCCGCGATCTGGCAAGCCGCCGGGCCGCGGTAGCCGACGAGCTCGTCCGGGACCGAAGCGTCCGGGAACAGTTCGCCCTGCTCGCCGTCAGCCCCGACGGGACCATCCTCGTACACGCTGCCTCCCAGGCCAGGCCCTGCGATCACACCGATACGACGGTGCGGGCCCCTTTGTGGAACCACACCGCCGCGATTCGCTGTCCTTGACGGTAGGACGGGGCCGCTGCGCGGTCAACGCGACGCGCGGGAGACGCCACCCGCAACTCGGGGCGCCGACACGCCGGGTCCGACACGCCGACGGGCACCCCAGGGGTTGGGGTGCCCGGTGGTTGCGAGTGGAAGTACTTGTGTCTCAGGTGTCCGCGCCGCGGAAGTCCTCCGGCGAGACCGAGTCGAGGAACTCGCGGAACTTCTCCACCTCGTCCTCTTGCTCGTCGGGGATGACCAGGCCGGCTTCCTGCAGGACCGAGTCCTCCGCGTGGATGGGCACGCCGGTGCGCAACGCCAGCGCCACCGAGTCGCTCGGGCGTGCCGACACGCGGATGTCACCGTCGAAGACGAGCTCGGCGAAGAACGTGCCTTCCTTGAGGTCCGTGATCCGCACCTGCTCCAGCTCACGGCCCAGGGCGCCGATGACGTCCTTGAGCAGATCGTGGGTCAACGGCCGAGCCGGGCGCACGCCCTGCTGCTCGAGCGCGATGGCCGTGGCTTCAACCGACCCGATCCAGATCGGCAGGTAACGGTCGCCCTCCGTCTCGCGCAGGAGCAAGATGGGCGAGTTCGCGGGCAACTCCACCCGCACACCCACAACACGCATCTCACTGCTCATCGGGCACCGCCTCCCTCCGCACCGACTCTCCGGCACCGGAACCGCCGGTCAAATCGAGGATCCCGCACTGGCATGTTTGACGCTACCCGCCATCTGGTGCCGATGCCCGCCATATCTTGGCTTGTTCACGGTGCGGGACAACAATTCATGGTCCGGTGAGCCGGCGCAGACCGGCCTTGACCAGCAACGTGTGCAACGAAACCGACAAGGCGGTCAGCTGTCGCGCGGTGTCGTCGGCCCGCCCGCGCGCCCCGGGATCGCGTTGCTGGTAGAGCGGTGCCACGACCTGCTCCACCAACCCGACTGTCCGGTCGGCGGCGGCCTGGAACACGCGCAGGTGCCGGGGTTCGATGCCGAAGCGGGTCAGCTCGGCGACCGTGCGGGCGAGCAGCACCGCGTCCCGGTCGTAGGTGCCGACGAGCCCGTACTGCTCGAGTTCGGCCAGCATGGGGGCGTCGATCCCGGCGGCATCGAGGAACTCCGCACGCGTGAGGTTCGCGGCGTCCTCGACGACGAACTGCTCGGCGGTGGGGAGCCCGGGCTCCGCGCTCGGCAGGTCGGGCTGGGCGTGGAGCGCGGGCCGGGCGCCGCGGTCCGCGGCGTCCAGCTGCTCCTTGATCACCCGCAGCGGCAGGTACTGATCCCGCTGCGCCGCCAGGACGTAGCGCAGCCGGTCGATGTCGGCCGAGCTGAACTGGCGGTAGCCCGACGCCGCGCGCGCCGGGCTGACGAGCCCCTCCGCCTCGAGAAACCGGATCTTGGAAATCGTGACGTCGGGGAACTCGTCTCGCAGCTGGTCGAGCACCGCGCCGATGCTGAAACCCGTCCGCGCGGGCCGACCGGCCGCGGTCATGAAGAAAACCTCTTGGGAGTTACGCGCCCGCGCCCGGTCCGGTGAGGAACACCAGGCGGAACTTGCCGATCTGCACCTCGTCGCCCCCGGCGAGCACGGCCTGGTCGACCGGCTCGCGGTTGACGTAGGTGCCGTTGAGGCTGCCGACGTCGATGACCACGAACTCGCCACCCTCACGCCGGAACTCCGCGTGGCGGCGCGAGACCGTCACGTCGTCGAGGAAGATGTCCGAGTCGGGGTGCCTGCCCGCGCTCGTCGTGTCGCGGTCCAGCAGGAAGCGCGAGCCCGCGTTGGGGCCGCGCTTGACCACCAGCAGCGCCGAACCCGGAGGGAGCGCGTCGACACCGGCGACCGAGGGCTCGGGCGCCGCCTGCGCGGGCTCCGACTCCTGCAGGAAGTCCGCGCGGAAGACCGACGTGCGCTCCGGAGACTGCTCCGGCGGGACGCCGGGCCCGTCGTTGGTGCTCACCTGAGCTCTCCTCCTGCAGATGGGAATGCGTGAATGAAGTCAAACGTACCGTGCCGGTCCGCGGCGCCGTGCAGCGCCTCCCCGCACCGTTGATCAACGTTCCAGATCTCGTGCCTGGACGAGTTCGCCTCAGTCGGCCTCGGTGGTCTTGCGGTAGTCGTCGGCGTCGAGCAGGCCGTCGAGCTCCGACTCGTCGCCGAGCTTGATCTCCACCAGCCAGCCGCCGCCGTAGGGCTCGCTGTTGATCAGTTCCGGGTTGTCCTCCAGCTCGGCGTTGACCGCCGTGACCTCGCCGGACACGGGCGCGAAGATCTCCGAGACGCTCTTGGTGGACTCGACCTCGCCGAGCGCGTCGGACGCGCCCACGGTCTTGCCCACCTCGGGCAGCTGGACGTAGACCACGTCGCCGAGCTGCTCCTGCGCGTAGTCGGTGATCCCGATCCGCACCACGCCCGCGGTGGGTGCCGCCACCCACTCATGCTCTTCGGTGTACTTCAGGTCGTCGGGTGTCACTTCACGAAAGCCCTTCTGCCGCACCAGTTCCGGGCGACATCGTAGAGCGCGCTCGCAGCGCGGCGCGCGTCTGGACCGTGTAGAGCAGTCCGGAGAAGACGAACAGCACGCCACCCCACACGGAGAAGGCGGCGGCGACCGGCCGGACGAAGTCCGCGAACCCGTTGTGGAACTGCCCCACCAGCAACATCGGGAACGCGTACATCAGGCAGAACGTGGCCGCCTTGCCGACGTAGTTGACCTCCGGTGGCGCGTACCCCGCGCGGCCGAGCACCCAGATGCAGGCCGCCACGAGCACGTCCCGCGCCACCAGCACGGCGAACACCCACCACGGGATGATGCCGCGCACGGCGAACGCCGTGATCGTGACGAGCTGGTAGAGCCGGTCGGCGGCCGGGTCGAGCAACGCGCCGAGCTTGCTCATCTGGTCCAGCCAGCGCGCGAGCTTGCCGTCCAACCAGTCGGTGAGACCGCTGAAGACCAGCACCAGGATCGCCCAGAGGTCCTGGTGGACCAGCACGAGCCACAGGAACACGGGCACGCCGAGCAACCGCAGGATGCTCAGGGCGTTGGGGATGGTCAGCCAGCGGTCGGACAGCGCGTCGCCGACCTGCTCGACCAGCTTCGTCGGTGCTCGCTCACCCGGGGTTGGTGCCACACGGGTGATTCTGCCCCGAACGGGGGCCGATCAGAGAGCGCGGGTCGGGGTCCACCCACGGCGCTCGAGATCCGAACTGCTGAAGGAGCGGGGCCGGCCCCGCCCGTCGATGCCCACCCAGCGGGTACGACCCGCCGTGCCTTCGAGGACGTACGCGTGGCCTTGGCTCCACACCACGCTGCACGGGCTCGTGGGCAAGTTGTTGCGAACTGCTGTGCTGATCTCTGCGCTCATGATGGGTCCCCTACCTCCATGAGGGGAGTCGGGCGGAACGTCCGCCGTGTTAGCCGTGACACACAGTGTGGACGATCCCAGTGAACGGCTCGTTCCGCCCCCCACCAAGAAAAGCTAGGGCCTTCGGGTACCCGCTGTGGCCGGTGGGTCGACCAACTCACTGGGGATCGTGCCGGCCTCCCCCGCGACGCCCGCGAGCTCCGCTCCGACGGACTCGGTGCCTTGCTCGGTGCCCAGCTCGGCGCCCTTGCGCCCGGACATCAGCGACGCGACCGCGGCCACCAGGCAGGCGATGATCGCGAACCAGAACGCCACGTGCAGGCCGTCGGCGAACGGGTCGGTGATCAGGCTCGGGAAGAACCCGCGGCCGGTCAGGAAGGCCGCCTGGTCCGGCGGGACGTTCCCGAGCGCGGGACCGAGCAGGTGCTGCACGGGGTTCACGCCGAGGAACGCGGCGAACAGGACCGCGACGGCGGGCAGTTGCGCGATGCCGTGCGCGGTGCCCGCGTCCACGCCGTGCGCGACCAGGCCGGTCTGCATGGCGCTGGGCAGCCGCGCGGTGAGGCCCGCGATCATCAGGCTGAAGAAGATGCCGATGGAGAGCACCATCGCCGCGTTCTGGAAGGTGGCGTTCATGCCGGCGCCGGCGCCCCGCACGTTGGCGGGCAGGCTGTTCATGACCGCGGCGCGGTTGGGCGAGGAGAACATGCCCATGCCGATGCCGTTGACGAGCAGCAGCACGGCGAAGAGCACGTAGTTGAAGTCGACCGGGATCAGCGTCAGCGCGAAGAACGTGACCGCGGTGATCACCATGCCTCCGGTGGTGAACCAGCGCTGACCCATCTTGTCCGACAGCACGCCGGAAAGCGGCGCGGAGACGAGGAACCCGACCGTCATCGGCAGCATGTAGATGCCGGCCCACAACGGCGTCTGCTCGAAGCTGTAGCCGTGCAGCGGCAGCCAGATGCCCTGCAGCCAGATGATCAGCATGAACTGCAGCCCGCCGCGGCCGAGCGAGGCGAGCAGGTTGGCGAAGTTGCCGAGGCTGTACTCGCGGTTGCGGAACAGCGACAGCTGGAAGAGCGGGTTGCGCACCCGCGTCTCGATGACGACGAACGCGATCAGCACGAGCACGCCACCGATCAGCGCGGCCAGCACCCACGGGTTGGCCCAGCCCATGGCCGCGCCGTCGTAGGGCTGCAGGCCGTAGGTGATGCCGACCAGGATCGCGATCAGGCCGACGGCGAAGGTGATGTTGCCGCCCCAGTCCATGCTCGAGTGCTTGCGCACGCCGATGTCGTGCAGCTTGAGGTAGGCCCAGATCGTGCCCAGGACGCCGAAGGGCACGGACACCAGGAAGATCCAGTGCCAGTTGACCGGGGCGAGCAGGCCACCGACGAGCAGGCCGAGGAACGAGCCGGCGATCGCGGCGACACCGTTGATGCCCAGGGCGAGCCCGCGCTGGTTCGCGGGGAACGCGTCGGTGAGGATCGCGCTGGAGTTGGCCATCAGGAACGCGCCGCCGATGCCCTGCACGATGCGCCAGCCGATCATCCACAGGGCGGCCGCGTCGCCGTTCATCCACGTGAGCGCGAGCATGATCGACGAGATCGTGAAGACGAGGAACCCGAGGTTGTACATGCGGGCGCGGCCGAACATGTCGCCCATCCGCCCGAAGCTCACCACCAGCACCGCGGTGACGACGAGGAAGCCCATCATCATCCACAGCAGGTAGCTGGTGTTGCCGGGGTCGAGCGGGTTGATCCCGATGCCGTTGAAGATGTCCGGCAGCGCGATCAGCACGATCGAGGAGTTGATCGTGGCGATCAGCATGCCCAGCGTGGTGTTCGACAGGGCGATCCACTTGTAGTGCGGGCCGAGCTCGGCAATGGACTTCGACCTGCGATCGGGTGCTCCGCCTCGGGACGCGGTGACCGACACCAGAAACCCTTCTCCCCCGGCCGCGAACGGCCGCAACGCACTCCTGTGGGAACACGTTCAGGGTAAGGGATTTCGTTGCTTAGGGCAACTATCTGGAGTGCGACCGAGGGTGTCTCCCATCACCCCTTGAGCTCGGGGAAGTCCTCCTCGCGGAACTCACCGCTGACGGTCGCCGATGCGTCGCCGTGCACCTCGTTCTCCCGCCCACGCAGCTCGACCCGCCGGATCTTCCCGGAGATCGTCTTGGGCAGTTCGGCGAACTCGAGCCGCCGGATCCGCTTGTACGGCGCCAAGTACTCGCGGCAGAAGGCCAGGATCGACTTGGCCGTGTCCGCGTTCGGCTCGTGCCCGGCGGCGAGCACCACGTACGCCTTGGGAACGGCCAGCCGGATCGGGTCCGGCGACGGCACGACGGCGGCCTCCGCCACCGCTTCGTGCTCGATCAGCACGCTCTCCAGCTCGAACGGCGAGATCCGGTAGTCCGACGCCTTGAACACGTCGTCGGCCCGCCCCACGTAGGTGATGTAGCCGTCCTCGTCACGGGAACCGACGTCCCCGGTGTGGTAGTACCCGTCCTTCATCGCCTCGGCGGTGCGCTCGTCGTCGTCGGCGTAGCCGGACATCAGCCCGACCGGGCGCTTCGCGAGGTCGATGCAGATCTCCCCCTCGTCGCAGACCTCGCCGCTGGCCGGGTCGACCAGGGCGATCGCGAACCCCGGCAGCGGGCGGCCCATCGACCCGGGCTTGACCCGCTGCCCCGGCGTGTTGGCCACCTGCACGCTGGTCTCGGTCTGGCCGAAACCGTCGCGAATGGTCCGGCCCCAAGCCTTCGAGACCTGCTCGATCACTTCGGGGTTGAGCGGCTCACCGGCCCCGACGACCTTCTGCGGCGGCGTCTTCAGCTGCGTCAGGTCGGCCTGGATGAGCATGCGCCACACGGTCGGCGGCGCGCAGAAGCTGGTGACCCCGCAGCGGTCCATTTGCGCCATCAGCGCGTTGGCGTCGAAGCGGTTGTAGTTGTAGAGGAACACCGTGGCCTCGGCGTTCCACGGCGCGAACAGGTTGCTCCACGCGTGCTTGGCCCAGCCCGGCGAGGAGATGTTGAGGTGCACGTCGCCGGGGCGCAGGCCGATCCAGTACATCGTGGACAGGTGCCCGACCGGGTAGGACACCTGCGTGTGGCGCACCAGCTTCGGCTGCGCGGTGGTGCCGGAGGTGAAGTACAGCAACAAGGTGTCGTCGGCCTTGCTCACGCCCTTGCGCTCGAACTCGGCCGGGCCGCGCGCCGAGTCGGTGTCGTAGTCGAGCCAGCCCTCGGGTGCGCCGCCCACCGCGATCCGCGTGTAGTCGCCGGGCACGTCGGCGAACTTCGGCGCGTCCTCGGCGCGCACCACGACGTGCTTGGCGTTGCCGCGGTCCACCCGGTCACGCAGGTCGGCCGAGGCGAGCAGCGTGGACGCGGGGATGATCACCGCGCCGAGCTTGATCGCGGCGAGGATGACCTCCCACAGCTGCACCTGGTTGCCCAGCATGAGGATCAGCCGGTCGCCGCGTTCGACGCCCTTGCCCTGCAGCCAGCCGGCCACCTGGGCCGAGCGCTCGGACAGCTCGGCGAACGTCCGCTTGGTCTCGGAGCCGTCCTCCTCGACGATCCACAACGCGGGCCGCGAGGCCGTCGGCTCCTGCGCGGCCACCGTGTCGAACCAGTCGAGCGCCCAGTTGAACTCGTCGAACCGGGGCCAGCGGAAGTCCCGGTACGCGGTGTCGTAGTCGTCCCCGTGCTCGACGAGGAAGTCCCTTGCGGAGCGGAAGACGTCGGCGGGCTGGGTCACGGCTGGCTCCTCGTGTTGATCAGCTGGTCTCGCGGGTCCGAGCCTGCCCCCTCGCCGCCGGTCCTGCCATCCACGCGCTGCGGTGAATCGATCAGGCCGCCGTGTTCCGGCCCAAAAGGTCAGGCCCCGCTGAACTTGGGCGGGCGGCGTTCCAGGAACGCGGCCACGGCCTCGCCGAGATCCTTGCTCGGCAGGAACGCGGAGTTCCACGCCGCGACGTAGCGCAGGCCGTCGGCCACCCGCGCCTCGCGTTCGTGGCCGAGCACGTCCTTGGTGCCCTGCACGACCAGCGGCGGGTTCGCGGCGATCTCGGCGGCGAGTTCGCGGGCCGCGGCGAGCACCGCGTCCTGGTCGGCGTGCACGTCGTTGACGAGGCCGATCTTCTCGGCGCGGGCGGCGTCGATGTCCTTGCCGGTCAAGGCGAGCTCGCGCAGGTGACCCTCGCCGATGATGCCCGCGAGGCGCTGCAGGCTGCCGAGGTCGGCGACGATCGCGACCTTCACCTCGCGCACGCTGAACTTCGCATCCGCGCTGGCCAGCCGGATGTCGCAGGCGGCGATCACGTCGACGCCGCCGCCGATGCACCAGCCGGACACCGCCGCGACGACCGGCTTGCGGCACTGCGCGATCGACGACACCGCGGCCTGCAAGCGCCGGATCGTGCCGAGGAACTCGGTGCGCGGGCCGGCCAGCGAGTCACCGCCGAGCATCCCGGCCCAGTCGCCCATCATGGCGGGCAGGTCGAGGCCGTAGGAGAAGTTCTTGCCGCTGCCGGTCAGCACGATCGCGCGGGTGTCGGGGTCGGCATCGAGCTCGGCGAAGACCTGCGGCAGCTCGCGCCAGAAGTCCGGGCCCATGGCGTTGCCCTTGCTCGGCCCGAGCAGGGTCACCTCGGCGACGTGGTCCTTGCGTTCGACGCGCAGTGAAACGAGTTCCGGTGCGGTATCGGCCATGCGGTCATCTTCACCCACGAGGTCCAGCGACTGCTACATCGAGTGGTTTCTCACAGGTTCGGCGGTTCACCCAATCGTGGAGATCGCGATCTGACAGGCTGTCGCCTGGGAGTTTGCCCAGTTCTGGGCAGGGTGCGAAGCGCTCGCGAAAGGCGGCAGGGGTGGCAGAGCAGCAAAGAACACGGTCGGCGAAGCAGACCGCGGAGGGGGTGGGCACGGCGTCGGCGTCCGCCACGGCGAGCACGGCGACCGCGGTGGCCGGCATGTCCACGCCGATCTTCGACGAGCTCCTGCGCGAGATGGCCGCGGCGCAACACGGGCAGGCGAAGGCCACCGACCGGCACTCCCCGGCGGCGGAGAGCAAGCACCGCGCGCCCTGACCCCCAAAGACATGTTTGCGCGTCCACGCCGGGCGGTCACACACTCGCCCGGTGGAGACGACGTTGCACGGCCTGCGGGCCATCGCGCACCCGCTGCGGCTGCGCATCCTGTCGCTGCTGACCGGTAGCGCGATGAGCGCGGCCGAGATCGCACGCGAACTGGCCGACAGCCAGCCCAACATCAGCTACCACCTGCGCCGCCTGCACGAGGCCGGGCTCGTGCACGTCGAGGAGCAGGTGACCATCCGCGGCGGCACGGCCAAGCGCTACCGCCACGACCCGTTCAACTCGCCGCTGCGCGCCCGCGACGTCGACGACCACCTGATGGTCGCGACCGCCCTGGCCGCCGAGCTGACCCGGCGCACCGAGCAACGCCTGCTCGGCGCCCACGGTTCGATGACCGATGCCGAGTTCTGGGTCACCCCCGCCGCCTGGCAGGAGTTCCTCGACCGCCTGGAGGAGGCGTCCAGCCGCCTGCACGCTGCCGCCAAAACACCTCGAGCGGCGGGCACCGTGCACGTCTCGGCCACCATCGCCGCCTTCCGGATGGCGCCGTGATGCTGCTGGAGCCGTTGCGGCACAAGGCGTTCCGCCGGCTTGCCGGCGGCCGGGCCGCCGCCTACCTGGGCAACGGCATCGCCCCGCCCGCCCTGGCGTTCGCCGTCCTCGACCTCACCGGTTCGGTGGTCGACCTCGGCGTCGTGGTCGGCGCCCGGTCGGTCGCGACCGTGATCCTGTTGCTGGTCGGCGGCGTGCTCGCCGACCGCCTCCCCCGCGCGCTTCTGTTGCGTGGCGCCACTTTGGCCGGCGCCGCGACGCAGGCGGCGATCGCGGCGAGCGTGCTGCTGCACTTCGCGTCGATCCCGTTGTTGATGGGGCTCAGCCTGGTCAACGGTGCGGTGACCGCGGTGTCGATGCCCGCGGCGTCGGCGATGACGCCGCAGACCGTGCCCGCGCACCTCGTCCGCACCGCCAACGCCGTCGCCCGGATCGGCACCAACACCGGGGTCATCGTCGGCTCGTCGCTGGGCGGGCTGCTGGCCGCGCTGGTCGGCCCCGGCTGGGCGATCGGGGCCAGTGCGATCGCGTTCCTGGTGGCCGCCCTGTGCTACGCCGCCCTGCACACGTCGGTCCCGGCGCCGGGCGAGCACCACGACGACATGCTCACGCAACTGCGGGACGGGTGGCGTGAATTCGTTGCCCGGCCATGGGTCTGGGTGGTCGTGCTGCAGTTCATGGTCGTCAACGCCGCGCTCGTGGGCGGCATCCAGGTGCTCGGCCCGCTGGTCGCCGACGAGTCGATCGGACGCACCGCGTGGGGCCTGGTCCTGGCCGCGCAGACGGCGGGCGCGCTCGTCGGCGGGTTCGTCGCCGCGCGGTGGCGACCGCGGCGGGCCTTGCTGGTCGGGGTCGCGCTGACCGCCGTGGACGCGTTGCCGTTGCTGCTGCTCGCCGGCGTGCCGAACACCCTGGTCCTGGTGTGCGCGATGTTCGTCGGCGGCATGGCGATCGAGCAGTTCGGCGTGGCGTGGGAGGTGTCGCTGCAGGAGAACGTCCCCGCCGACCGGCTCGCCCGGGTGTACTCCTACGACGCGCTCGGGTCCTTCGTGGCCATCCCCATCGGACAGATCGGCATCGGCCCGCTGGCCGGCGCACTGGGCACCGACTTCGCGTTGATCAGCACCGGCGTGCTGGTCCTGGCCGCGACCGTCGCGGCCGTGGCCAGCCGCAGCGTCCGGTCACTGGTGGCCACGCAACCCGGCGAAGACGATGCGCAGGGTCCGCTCGCGCAGGTCGGCGTCCCAGCCGCCTCGGCAGACGGCGACGAGTAGCGCGACGACCTCGTCGAGGCGCACGTCGTCGCGCACCGTCCCGGCGCGTTTGGCGTTGTCCAGCAACGGAAGCACGGCACCGCCGAGCGACGCGACCGGATCGGCGACGTCCATCCCGAGCAACTCGACCACCGTCCGGGTGGCCGCGGCGATCTCGGCGAGCTCATCGAAGAACGCGAACAACCCGCCCGCCGGGTCGCCGGTGAGCTCCTCCGCCCGCGCGGTGATCTCGGCCAGCCGCGCCTTCATGATCGCGGCGAGCAGGTCCGGCTTGGTCGGGAAGTGCCGGAACACCGTGCCGATGGCCACCCCCGCCCGCCGCGCGACCTCCTCGGTCGACGCGGCGGCGCCGTGCTCGGCGAAGACGTCCTGCGCCGCGGCCAGGATGCGGTCCCGGTTGCGCTGCGCGTCGGCGCGCATGACCACCCCTTGAAACATGAGTCGCGACTCATTATCGTCCGATACTGAGTTGCCACTCATCTTAGGAGGCGGACATGACCACCGCACGCGAGGTCTTCGAGTCGATGAACCTGACCGGCGGCCTGCACCCCGAACTGCTGGCCGACGACGTGGTCATCGAAGAGCCGTTCGCGCCGCAAGACCGGCCGCGCCGCATCGAGGGCAAGGCGGCCTGGCTGGAGTTCGCCACGGCCGAGCGCGCGAACCTGCCGTTCACCCTGGACAACCAGCGGGTCACCGCGCTGCACGAGACGACCGATCCCGAGGTCCTGGTGGTCGAGTACGAACTGACGGGAACCGTGCTGGCCACCGGCCGCACCGCCACGGCGCCGTTCGTCGGCGTCCTGCGCGTGCGCGACGGCCTGGTGGTCGGCTGGCGCGAGTACCAGGACAAGGCCGCGATCGCCCGAGCCCTGGCCTAGGGGCGCTTGGACTTGGGCAACCGGGCCACGATGTCCTGGTAGGACCGGTCGACCAGCTCACGAACGTCGTCGGCGGGCACACCGGCCAGTTCGACCCGGTTCCACCCGTACCGTCCGATGTAGGCACTCGTGGTGATCGCGTCCGGGTAGCGCCTGCGCCACTCGTCGGCTTCGTCCGCCGAAGCGCCGCACTTCAACCCGACCGACGCGGCCTCGATGCCGATGAACGCGAATGCCTTGCCGCCCACCTTGGCGACCAGTTCCCCGTCGCCCCACGGGTAGGTCTCCTCGGCTCCGGGTTTGGCGAGGCAATACGCGATCAGGTCATCGAGCGTCACGGGTCGGGACGCTACCCGCTCAGGTGACGACGCGGATGGTCCAGAAGTCGGAGGCGAGCCCGCGCGTGGTCAGGTATGAGAACGGCATGGTGAAGTAACCGTCCTGGCCCCAGCGGATGCCCCACGAGTTGCGCACCAGGAACCGCTGCGTCTTGGCGTCGTAGCCGACCGCGAGCACGGCGTGCCCGCCGAGCAGCTGCTCGTCGGACTTCGGCATCGGCACCACGCCGGAGTGGGCGACCTCCTCGCTCATGAAGCTCGAGTAGACCGAGAACCCGAAGACGAACGGGTAGCCATCGGCGAGGCAGCCCTGCATTTCGCTGAGCACGGGCGTCACGCGCTGGTAGGACGTCGCGCGGTTGCCCAGCGCGGACTTGTAGCAGTCCTTGCCGGGCATCGTGCCCGCCTTGGCACCCTCGGGCCAGGTGCCGCCGTCGAACTCGGGCGGGGTGTCGTCGTAGGGCCACTCGTCCTCGGTGCACACGCCGAGCTTGCGCAGGCTCTTGACGCCGTCGCGGATCATGGCGCCGGAGTCGTAGGGCACGCTGCCTTCCATGGCGCGCTCGTTGTAGTAGATGAACAGGCGCGAAGGCATGAAGTCGGGCAGCTTCTGCTTGTTCAGCGCGAACTGGAACGCGGCGCCGATCGCGTTGGCCGTGCAGCTGCCGATCCGGCCCTGGTCGTAGGCCTTCGACATGCCGTCACGCAGATCGACCTTGTCCGGCAGCTCGGCGACCGCGATCCGCGGCGCGGCGTAGAGGTGGTCGCGGGCGTCCGGCAGGTCGGGGACCCAGCCGAACCGGCCGATCTGGTGTGGCCTCGGGCTCGTCATCTCCTGGCTCCTTCACGAGCATGGGGTGGTGCTCGGAGGAGCGGACGATCAGGGGCGCAGATACGTGCCGAAAGACCTATTCGTGCAGTGCCAAGCCTTTGCAGATCTTGTCGACGGCATTGCGGGGCCCGTGCACGGCGAAGCCGGCCAGGCGCAATTCACCCGCGGCGACGGCGCGCACCACAGCGCGGTTGTCCTCGTCGTTGCCGGTGCCGAACATGTCGTCGGTGTAGACGGCGACCGGCAGCCCGCGGCCGGTCGCCCGCGTGAAGGCGGCGTGCAGGTCGTCGCCGGTGAAGACGAGGACGGGCTGGCCGAGCAACGCCAGGTAGGTGTTGCCGTCGGCGTCCTCGTAGGGCTTGCCGATCAGCTCGGGTACGCCGGCCGCGATGCCGCTGGCCAGGAATGCCGTGACGTTCAGCTTCTGCCACACCGCCAGGTCGCGGCGCACCGCGACGGCGATCTTCGTGTCGAACCGCATGCGCCCAGTGTCATCCGGGCGTCACCCGGGTGGATTGAACGCTGGTGCGCGTTTGACCCTCCAGCGGCTGGAGGGTTGATGATCGGGACCATGAACGAATTCGTGAGCCCGGTGCCCATGCCCGCGCTGGATGCGCAGGCGCCCGAGCCCTACCGGGGCATCTACGGGATGCCGATGTTCCTGAACGTCCAGACCCACGACTTCGACGCGTCTCGGGAGTTCTGGTTGCGGGGGCTGGGGTTCATCGACCTCTTCAGCATCCCCGGGCAGATGACGCACCTGCGGCGCTGGGCCTTTCAGGACGTGTTGTTGTTCCCCGGCGCCGAGCCTTCGGGGACGAGTGCCGGCGTCAGCTTCGCGTGCGTGCTGAGCCAGCTCGACGAGATCGCGAAGCGGTGCGAGGAGCTGGTGCCCGGCTGCACCAGCGGGCCGCGGGAGATGCCGTGGAACTCGCGGGAGTTGACGGTGATCACGCCGGAGAACACCCGCGTGGTGATGACGGCGGCGCTGCCGATGGATCCGAACGGGCAGAGCGCGGCTTGGCTGCGCGAGGGCGGGTTCGACATCCCGGGCTGAGCTCAGACGACGCCGATGCCGAACGAGTGCTGCGCGGTGTAGCGGATGGTGGCCATCGAGGCGTTCGGCGGGATCGCGATGGGGCCGGGCCGGTTGGCGTCCAGCCGGAAGGCCTTCCGCGCCCCGCCGACGCCTTGGCCCTCGCCGCCCAGCTGTGGGGTGTCGCCCCAGAAGTCGATGTGGTGGACGTCGACGGTCTGGTTGTAGGAGCAGGCAAGGTAGAGCTTGGTGCGGCCGCGGACGATGATGTCGATGTGGTCGTTGGTGCCGGGCGGTGCGCTGACCATGGTGTCATCCTCCATAGTGGACGGAGTGGAAGAGGTGCCGGCGAGCAGCCCGCGCCACCGCTTGACACCGGCGTCGGCCTTGTCGGCGTAGCGCTCGGCCGCGTCGCCCGAGCCGTTGTAGCGGCGGAACCCGTCGTGCAGACCGTGCCCGGAGACGTGCGCGGCGAGGATGCCGAACCCGACCGAGCAGTTGACCCGCCAGTCCCAGCACCCGCCCGCGTCGTCGGCCTTGTCCTGGAACCCGGCCGAGGTGAGCTGGGTGGGGCCGACGCCCTGCAGCCCCAGCTCGTGGCGGCGGGCTTTGTACTTGAGGTAGACGTCCTTGGTGACCTCGGCGCCCTTGACGTAGATGCCGCCGGTGTCGACGCCGTCGTGGCCCCAGACGTTGTGTCCGCCCCCTGATTCCAGCTCAAGCAACGTGACGGCGGCGGCCAACTCCAGCCCGGCCAGCGCGGCCAGTTCGACGACCTCGCCAGGACGCACGATGCCGTGGTCCTCGAGTACTTGTTGAGCGGTCATGCCAGACGGATGCAGTCGGCGGGCCTGCTGATACAGCTTGTTCAGCGGCCGGGTGGGTTCGGTTTGACACGGGGACCCCCACGGCGGCCAGCAAGCGCGAAACAAGGGGCAGGCAGGCCTGCCCTTGCTTGCCGACCAGCGTACGGCCGCCGTGCCCCGTGTAAAACCGAACCCAGCACACCACGTTTGCTTGGTCTCGCTGGTGGCCAGCCGCTGCGCGAGGGTCAAGCGGCGGTTTGCGCCCAGGGTGGCTTGGTGAAGACCGGCAAGCCGTTGCCCATATGTACCGTCCACCCGGCATGATGGATCAGGCGATGGTGGAACTGACACACCAACACCATGTTGTCCAACCTGGTCAACCCTCCGTCAGCCCAATGTTGAATATGATGGGCGTGACATTGGTTCGGTGTTCGCTCACACCCCGGGACCGCGCAACCTTGATCCCGGATCGCTAGCGCTCTACGCAATCGCTTGTCGGCCAGGCGTTTCGATTCGCCGATATCGATCGGCTGCGAGTTCGTGCCGAGCACGACCGGGATGATTTCGGCGTCGCAAGCAAAGCGGCGGGCCTGCTCCGGAGTCATCCACCGGGCGTCGTCGAGGGTGGCCTTGCCGATCGCGGTCTGCAAGGTCTCCAGGGAGACCGTGACCGCGATGTGCGGGCGTTCGCCACCCTCCATCGGGGCCTGACCGGAGTCGGCGGCGAAGCGGATCACCTCGGCCAACGCATCACCCTGACGCTCGACCAAGGTACGGTCATCGCCCGGCTGCGGCGCAGTCAACGACGACAGCAGAGGCCGCAAGACAGCAGCCGTCTCCGCGCCCAACGTGAACCGGCCCTCCAGCGAGCCGTCCTCACACTCCTGCAAGTCCAGGATGTTCTGGGCTTCGACCACGGTGGGGTCGGCAGGTTTGGCGCCATCCGGGTCGAGGGCGTCGACCATGCGCTTGCCCAGGCGGGCGAGCTGAGCGGGGTTGAACTCCCGCGCCAACTCGGCCAGATCCGCCTCGACCTGGTCGGCGTGCTCGGCGGGCACCGCGGCGACCGTCTTCGCGATCCGGGTGACGTGCTCAGTAGCGATCGCGCCCTCAGCCATCACCGCACGGGCGACAGGAAGCTGCGCCGGGATCACCTGACCCGTGATCCCCACCTTCGGGCACAACAGCGAAACCTGAGTCTCCAACTGCTTCGCTTCGCGTCGACCCACCCGCAACGCGTCCATCAGGAACTGCCACAAATGCAAGTATCCGGATTCACGCCAGTCCACCACGGAAATGGCATCCAGGATCGCCAAGTCAAGCCGTCGCCGTTCGGCGACCAGCGACTGAAGATCCCCCAGATCCATAACCCAATCATACCACAACATGCGACCAAATGGCCCAACGCAAACGGAACCAACGACACAAACAACGCAACCCCAGCCCGGCAACGCAACCCAAAGAAAGGACGAACACCACACCGCCCCTCAACCTCGTCCGGGCGCCCTTTAGCACGCTGCGGTCAGGGTCAAGGGTTGCGAAGCAATCGGCGAAGCCGACGCCGAAGGCGCCCTTGACGCTGACCGCAGCGTGTTAAACAATCAAGCCCGAGGTTGAGAAACTACGACACCCCCGCAGCATCCATCCCCCGCAATTCCTTCTTCAAATCCTGAATCTCATCCCGGATTCGCGCCGCCAGTTCGAATTGCAAGTCGCGGGCGGCGTTCATCATTTGGTCGGTCAGCTGCTGGATCAGGTCCGCCAAGTCCGCGCGCGGCATCGACTTCACGTCCTCGCGGACGTAGACGCCGGCACTGCGACCGCCGGGCTCTCCCGCCGCGCGCTTGCCGCGCGAGGTGTTGCGGCCCGAACCGCCGACCGGGACGGCTTCCTTCTCCGACTCCTCGGCCTCGCTGTAGACGCGGTCGAGGATGTCGGCGATCTTCTTGCGCAGCGGCTGCGGGTCGAGGCCGCGCTCCTCGTTGTACGCGATCTGCTTGGCACGACGGCGATTCGTCTCGTCGATGGCGTGCTGCATCGAGTCGGTGATGCGGTCGGCGTACATGTGGACCTCACCGGACACGTTGCGCGCCGCGCGGCCGATGGTCTGGATCAACGACGTCCCGCTGCGCAGGAAGCCTTCCTTGTCCGCGTCGAGGATCGCCACCAGCGACACCTCGGGCAGGTCCAGGCCCTCGCGCAGCAGGTTGATGCCGACCAGCACGTCGTAGTCGCCCAACCGCAGCTGGCGCAACAACTCCACGCGCCGCAGGGTGTCCACTTCGGAGTGCAGGTAACGCACCCGGATCCCCAGCTCCAGCAGGTAGTCGGTCAGGTCTTCGGCCATCTTCTTGGTGAGCGTTGTAACCAGGACGCGCTCGTCCTTCTCGGCCCGCACCCGGATCTCGTGCACCAGGTCGTCGATCTGGCCCTCGGTCGGCTTGACGACCACCTGGGGGTCGACCAGGCCGGTCGGTCGGATCACCTGCTCGACGAACTCGCCCTGCGACTGGCCGAGCTCGTACGGGCCCGGCGTCGCGGACAGGTACAGGGTCTGGCCGATGCGGTCGACGAACTCCTCCCACGTGAGCGGGCGGTTGTCCATCGCGCTCGGCAGCCGGAAGCCGTGCTCCACCAGGTTGCGCTTGCGGGACATGTCGCCCTCGTACATGCCGCCGATCTGCGGCACGGTCACGTGCGACTCGTCGATGACCATCAGGAAGTCATCCGGGAAGTAGTCGATCAGCGTCGCGGGCGCGGAACCCGCGGGACGGTCGTCGATGTGGCGCGAGTAGTTCTCGATGCCCGAGCAGAAGCCGACCTGGCGCATCATCTCGACGTCGTAGCTCGTCCGCATGCGCAGGCGCTGCGCCTCGAGCAGCTTGCCCTGCTTCTCCAGCTCGGCCAGCCGCTGCTCCAGCTCCGCCTCGATGCCGCGGATCGCCCGCTCCATCCGCTCCGGCCCCGCGACGTAGTGCGTGGCCGGGAAGATGCGCAACTCTTGCTTCTCGCTGATGATCTCGCCGGTCAGCGGGTGCAGGTAGTAGAGCTTGTCGACCTCGTCGCCGAAGAACTCGACGCGCACGGCCAGCTCCTCGTACGCCGGGATGATCTCGACCGTGTCGCCGCGCACGCGGAACGTGCCGCGTGCGAACGACAGGTCGTTGCGGGTGTACTGGACGTCGACCAGCGCGCGCAGCAGCACGTCGCGGTCGACCTCCTCGCCCACCTTCAGCGGGATCGACCGGTCGAGGTAGGACTGCGGTGTACCGAGGCCGTAGATGCAGGACACCGAGGCCACCACGATCACGTCGCGGCGGGTGAGCAGGCTCATCGTGGCCGAGTGGCGCAGCCGCTCGACGTCCTCGTTGATCGACGAGTCCTTCTCGATGTAGGTGTCGGTCTGCGGGATGTACGCCTCGGGCTGGTAGTAGTCGTAGTAGCTGACGAAGTACTCGACCGCGTTGTGCGGGAAGAACCCGCGCAGCTCGTTGGCCAGCTGTGCGGCCAGCGTCTTGTTCGGGGCGAGCACCAGCGTCGGGCGCTGCACCTGTTCGACCAGCCACGCGGTGGTGGCCGACTTGCCGGTGCCGGTCGCGCCGAGCAGCACGACGTCGCGCTCGCCGGCCTTGAGCCGCTTGGTCAGCTCCTGGATGGCCGCCGGCTGGTCACCCGCGGGCTGGTAGTCGCTGACCACCTTGAACTGCCCGTCGACGCGCGGGATGTCGCCCACGGGCCGGAACTCGGACTGGGCAAGCACGGGGTGTTCGGTCGGAAAAGCCACACACCGAAGATACGCGCGACCACCGACAAAACGCGTATGCCCAGGTCAGCAGTCACAACCGCAGTCGCAGCAGTCGCAATCGCAGCAGCAATCGCAGTCACAGCAGTCGCAGCCGTCACCGCAGCCGCAGTCACAGTTCTGGCACCAGCCTTGCTTGGGCTCGCCGGTCCACGGGTCCTGGTACGGGTCGGCGCAGCAGTACTGGCAGGTGCAGCAGAGGACGACGGCCATCCCGCAGCCGGCGAAGGTGCCGCGCTGCGGACCCCACTGGCGGGGCTTGTCCCGCTTGCCCTTCTTCTTGCCGGGATCCTGGCCGGGCGGGGGCGGTCCCGGCTGCCAGCCCGGCGGTGGCTGGCCAGGCCCGGGCTGCCAGCCCGGTGGCGGCTGACCGGGTCCGGGCTGCCAACCGGGCGGCGGAGGCGGGCCGGGGCGCTGCCACCCAGGTGGCGGCGGCTGCCGGTCGTCGACGAGCGCCCGCGGACCGTGCGGGATGGCGAACGCGTGCTGCACGGCGTGGTCCAGTTCGTGCACGAGCAGCCGGTGGACCAGCGCCCGGTCGGTGAACTCCACCTCTTTCAGCGCCAGCTTGATGCCGGTGACCGCGTCCTGGCAGAGCCGCCGCGCTTCCTCGACGGTGGTTCCGGTGGCGCGCAACGGGTTCCAGGCACCGCGCAGCTCGTCCTCGGCGAGGTCCTCGACCGCGTCGAGCAGGTGCGCGACCCGGCCGAAGAGCCGGCCCGCCTCCCGCAGCGGCTCGGCGTTGCCGGGGCGCCCGGCGAGGATCGCGGTGTGGGCGAACGCCTCGGCCGTCGCGGTCTCAGTCGGCTCGGTGGCCACCAGCACGGAGTTGCCCGCACGCACGGCGAGTTCGACCTCGCCCTGGCGGTGCACGGCGTCGAGCAGCACGGCGGTGTCGAAGCCGAGCCGCTCCCCGGTCAGCGAACCCTGGCGGGCCCAGCGCGTGGCGACCTTGCGGGCGACCCCGGCGACCGGGCGGCGGGCGAAGGGGCCGTCACCGTCCTCCACGTGGTCGCTGACCTTGGCCGAGGCGAGCACCAGGGACACGGCGGCGGCGAGTTGCGGCGCCTGGCCGTAGGCGACGGTGGCCAGGCGCATGCCGCGCAACGGGCACGGGCCCGCGGTGCGCCGCGAGTCGCCGTGCACCGACTGGCCCTCGACGAGCGCCGAGATCAGCAGTCCGTCGTAGTTGGTGACGGTCCTGGCCAACTGGCCGTGGTCGTCGCGCAACGCCAGGCACATGCCGCACAGGTGCGCCATCCACGACTGTTGCAAGGTCGGCGACATCCGGTGCCGGCACGGCCTGATGATCCCGAACAACCCCGTCTCCCCTCGATCTTCGAAGCCCGGCGCAGGCTACCTGGGATTCACCCGTTCGGACGCGGGAATCGCTCGATCAGTTCAGCAGGATGTCGGTATGTCTGGGCACGATGGCGGCATGGCTGGGAACCCGATCCTGTCGTACCGGTCCATGCCGTCGGCCCGCGCGCCGCACGTGGACGTGCACCCGCCCAAGGTCGAGCTGTTCGACGTGCAGGCGCTCACCAACACCGACCCCAAGGGCATCGTGCGGGCGGTCGACGCCTACCGCCTGACCGACTTCGGGCTCTACATGGCGCGGCCGGTGCCGGGGCACCCGCAGCTCGCGTACTTCCGGTCGTGGCTGCTGCCCGAGCTGGGGCTGCGGGTCTCGCGGTGGACCGGGCACGAGCCGCTGGACCACGACTACTACATCGACGTCGTCGACATCCAGCCCGGCGACGTGTGGCGCACGAAGGACCTGTACCTCGACATCCTGGTGCGCACCGGGCACGACCAGCGCGTGCTGGACGGTGACGAACTGGTCGCGGGCGTGCTCGCCGGGCACCTCGACCAGGGTGCCGCCATTCGCGCTTTGGAGCGCACGAATGCCGCTGTAGACGGCATCGCGCGGCACGGCTACCACCCAGACGCATGGCTCGCCGCCACTGGATACCCGATCGAGTGGAGTCAAGACCCGTTCGGCTGCGATCGGCCACAGTGACCGTATCGGTAGCTGGTCGTGCGCGAGCCGTGATGTAACGAATCGGCCCTCTTGATCACGGACAGCACGTGGGCGGCTACGCTCGGGCCGCGTGGGCACCGTGATAACTCCTCAGCTGATCGATGTCGTCGACCCGGTCGCAGCGGTGCGCAGCTACTCCTCGGGCACGACGAGGGCGCTGCGGAACTGCGCCATCGAGCGCTGGGGCCTGCGCATGGAGTGCCCCACGCCGGAGGACCCGTTCGCAGAGTCCGAGGTCACGTGGCTGATGCCGGAGCTGAACCTGCGGCTGACCCACCAGAAGCCCCGCTCGCGCCACGCCCGCCCCGCACCGAGCGAGCTCACCGCCGTCCGGGTCATCCGCGACGGCCGGTTGTGGCGGACGGTCGACCTGCTGCTCGGGCTCGCCGCTCCCGGTGGGACGTCGGCGCGGATCGTCCGCTCGGAGGACTTCGCGGCCGCGGTCGCCGGGCGGGTGCTGCGGGCGGCGGACGCCGATCTCGCGTTGCGCACGGTGCACCAGACGCTGGAGGAGTTGAGCCGCCTGCGCCACGACCTGGGGTCGTGGTTGGCGTACAAGCGGATCTTCGAGGTCTGGCCGCCCTACTAGTCAGCGCCCGTCCCCGGTTTGGGGGACATACCCGGTTGATCCACCGATCGGTTGATCGCGGGTCCACCGCCGCTGCCTCGCGTCATGGCCACGCAGTCGATTCGAAGACCCGTCCCGAACCGCGAACCTTGGGGCATGGCAGTCATCGAGGTGCGCAACCTCCACAAGCGGTACGGCGAAACGGTCGCCGTCGACGACGTGTCGTTCAGCGTCGAGCGGGGCGAGATCTTCGGGATCCTGGGGCCGAACGGCGCGGGCAAGACCACCACGGTCGAGTGCATCGAGGGGTTGCGCTCGCCCGACGGCGGCACGGTGCGCGTGCTCGGGTTCGAACCCCGTGAGGACCAGCTGCGCCAGCTCGTCGGCGCGCAGCTGCAGGAGAGCGCGCTGCCCGAGAAGCTCGAGGTGCGCGAGGCCCTCGAGCTCTACGCCTCCTTCTACCGCAACCCCGCCGACCCGGACGCCCTGCTCGCCGAGCTGGGCATGACCGGACACCAGCACAAGCCCTACAAGAAGCTCTCCGGCGGCCAGAAGCAACGGCTGTCGATCGCCCTCGCGTTGATCGGCAACCCCGAGATCGCGGTGCTCGACGAGCTGACCACCGGGCTCGACCCGCAGGCCCGGCGCGACACCTGGGACCTCGTGGAAGCCATCCGCGACCGCGGAGTCACGGTCGTGCTGGTCACGCACTTCATGGCCGAGGCCGAGCGGCTCTGCGACCGCATCGCGGTGATCGACTCCGGTCGCGTCGTCGCCGTCGACACGCCTGGGGGTCTTGTCGACCGCGTCAGCGCGGACACCACGCTGCGGTTCCGGCCGTCGGCGCCGTTCGACGACCACCTGCTCACCGACCTGCCCGAGGTGCGCGAGGTCCGCCGCCACAACAGCCAGGTCACCGTCACCGGCAGCGGCAACCTGCTGCACGCGGTCGCCGCCGTCCTCGCCCGCCACCAGATCGTCGCCGCCGACCTGCGCGTCGAGCAAGCGAGCCTGGACGACGCGTTCGTCGCGCTCACCGGCCGCGCGTTCGACAACTGAAGGAGCCGAAAACCGTGTCCGCACTGGCAAAACTGACCGCCGTCGAGCTCAAGCTGAACGCACGCGAGTTCGTCGGGCCGCTGATCACGATCGTGCTGCCGACCGCGTTGCTGGTGGTCTTCGGCATGATCCCGGCCAGCCGCCAACCGAGCGCCGACCTCGGCGGGCAGCGGGCCATCGACACCACGATCCCGTCGATGGCCGTCACGATCACGCTCGCGATGGCCGCGTTCTTCATGCTGCCCGGCGTCCTCGGCACCTACCGCGAGAAGGGCATCCTGCGCCGGATGCGCACGACCCCGGTGTCGCCCAAGGCATTGCTCACCGCCCAAGTCATCACCCAGCTGCTCACCGCGCTCGCCAGCATCGTGCTCGTCTTCCTGGTCGGCGGCCTCGCGCTGGACATGGGCGCCCCGCAGCACATCGCCGGGTTCGCGCTCTCGATGGTGCTCGGCCTCGGCGCCCTCTACGCCCTCGGGCTGGTCGTGGCGGCCGTGGCCTCGTCGGCCCGCGCGGCGACCGGGTTGTCGATGGTGTTCTTCTTCCCCTCGATGTTCTTCGCGGGCCTGTACCTTCCCAAGGAGGCCATGCCGCACGTGCTGAGCAAGATCGGTGACGTCACCCCGCTCGGCGCGTTCCGGCAGTCCGTGCAGGACTCGTGGGTCGGCGGCGGGCCGCAGGCGCTGACCCTGCTGGCCTTGGCCGGGTGGCTCGTGGTGCTCGCCGCGGTGGCGACGAGGGCATTCCGCTGGGAGTAGGGACGACAGGAAATACATGGTCACGAGGAACGCGGTGGACCTCGGCCCGCGGTGGGACAAGGTCCAGCAGCGCTCGTTCGCGGTGCTGCCGTACGCGCTGCTCACCGTCTCGGTCAGCATCACCTTCGGCGTGTACGGGTTCACCGGCGCGACCTGGCTGACCGGGCTGTGGTCGCTCGCCGCCGCGGGCTGGGTGCTCGCCGGCTACACGGTGTGGCCCGACTCGTCGCGCCCGGGCGCACTGTCCACCTTGTACTTCGCCGGCCTGCTGGTGTTCAACGCCGTGCTCATCCTGCGCGCGCCGTGGTTCGGTGCGTTCGCCTTCAGCGGCTACCTGCACGCGTTCGACTGCCTGCCCGGCCTGTGGGTGTTCGCCGGCACCGGGGCCAACGCGGTGCTGATGGCCATCGCGCAGGTCGGCGGTCCGCCGTCGGTCACGGGCCTCGCTTGGCCGGTCTACGCGTTGATCATCCTCATCAACGTGGCGCTGGCCAGCGGGTTCAGCTACTTCGGCAAGACCAACCACGAGCAGAACCTCACCCGCAAGAAGATCATCGCCGAGCTGGAGAAGACCAACCTGCGGCTCGCGGCGGCGCTCGCCGAGAACGCGGGGCTGCACGAGCAACTGCTCACCCAGGCCAGGGAGGCGGGCATGCTCGACGAGCGGCAGCGCATGGCACGGGAAATCCACGACACCATCGCGCAGGGGCTGGCCGGGATCATCACGCAACTGGAGGCGGCCGCGCAGGCCGCCGACCCGGAGCAACGCAAGCGCCACCAGGACAACGCCGTCGAACTGGCCCGCGACAGCCTCACCGAGGCGCGGCGTTCCGTGCGTGCCGTGCGACCGGAACCGTTGGCGCAGGCCCGGTTGCCCGAGGCGATGGCGTCGGTCGTGCAACGCTGGTCGCACCTCAACGCGGTGCCGGTCGAGCTCACCACCACCGGCACCGCGCGGCCCATGCACCCGGAGGTGGAGGTGACGTTGCTGCGCACCGCGCAGGAGGCGCTGGCCAACGTCGCCAAGCACGCCCGGGCGTCGCGGGTCGGGCTCACACTGTCCTACATGGAGGATCTGATCACGTTGGACGTGCGTGACGACGGCGTCGGGTTCGCCGTGGACGCGGTGGGGTCGGACAGCTTCGGGCTCGAGGCCATGCGCCAGCGGGTGGACCGGCTGGCCGGTGAGCTCGTCGTCGAGTCCACGCCGGGGTCCGGCACGGCCATCAGCGCGAGCCTGCCCGCGGTCGACGTGGGCGAGCCGGTGAGCACCGCGTGACCCCCGTGCGGTTGGTGATCGTCGACGACCACCCGGTCGTGCGCGACGGCCTGCGCGGCATCTTCGCTGGCGACCCGGACTTCGAGGTCGTCGGCGAGGCCGGGGACGGCGCCGAGGCCTTGGCCGTGATCGCGCGGGCCGACCCGGACGTGGTGCTGATGGACCTGCGGATGCCCGGCATGGACGGGGTGAGCGCGATCGCGCGGCTGGTCGAGCGGGGCGCGCGGGCCAAGGTGCTGGTGCTGACCACGTACGACACCGACAGCGACGTCCTGCCCGCGATCGAGGCCGGCGCGACCGGTTACCTGCTCAAGGACGCGCGTCGCGAGGAGCTGTTGCGGGCCGTGCACTCCGCGCACCGCGGCGAGTCGGTGCTGGCGCCTTCGGTGGCGACCAAGCTGATCGGGCAGGTGCGTGCGCCCGCGCCGGCCGCGGAACCGTTGAGCCAGCGCGAACTCGAGGTGCTGGCGTTGATCGCGCGCGGCCACACCAACAAGGACGCGGCGGCGGCGCTGTTCATCAGCGAGGCGACGGTGAAGACGCACCTGCTGCACATCTACGCCAAGCTGGGCGTGAAGGACCGCGCGTCGGCGGTGGCGACGGGGTACGACCGTGGCCTGCTCACTCCTGGTGGCCGGTGATCCACACCATCGTGTGAACCCATTGCCGCTGGCCAGACCGGGGCCGGAACTGTCAGACCCTGCTGCGAGCATGCTCAGCATGTCATGCTGGGGATATGAGCGGGAGGGAGCCGATGGCCGCGCCACGCGTAGTCAGCGACCACCACGGGCCGTGGACCGTGGCGGATGTCCTCGCCTTGCCGCACGACGACAAGAGCTACGAACTGGTCGACGGGGCCTTGATCGTGAACCCGCCGCCTAGCCCCTATCACCAGGCTGCTTCCGGAGAACTGTTCGTGCTGCTCAGGGCCGCCTGCGGGCCAGGGCTCCGGGCGCTCGAGGCCGTTGGCGTGCAACTGGGCCAGCAACTGCTCATCCCCGATCTCGTGGTGGTCCGAGCATCGGCCGCCAGCCTGCACGCGCCGGTGCTGGACCCAGCCGATGTGGTCCTCGTAGTGGAGATCGTGTCACCGGGCTCGCGCGTCCGCGATCGCAGCGAGAAGCCGGTGATCTTCGCGGAGGCGGGCATCCCGCACTTCTGGCGGGTGGAGACCAGCCACTACCAAGGGCGTTCCGCCGAACTTCCCGCGGTGTTGATCCACGAACTGGACGACAACGGCGCCTACGTGCTCGCCCGCACCCTCGGCGCGGGCGAGGTGGCAACCGTCACCGAACCGTTCGAGGTCGCCTTCGACCCGGCCGAGCTGCTGCGGCCGTTGTCGGGGTGATCAGGCTGCTTTGTCGGGTTGATCAGGGGGTCCAGCCGGTTTCGGTGGCCCACTGCTCGGCGCGGAAGTACGCGCTGTCGAACCACTCGTTCTTGGCGTCGCCGTACTCGGGGATGCTGCGGCCCTGGTACTCCTCGGCCAGCCCGCGCTTGACCTGTTCGTACTCGGCGCGAGCCGCGTCGTCGGCACGCAGCCACGCCGGGAAGAGCAGCGCATATCGCCAGCCGGCACTCCCCTGCTCGCGCAGGTGCACGTTCACCCAGCGGCCCGGGTCGGCGCCGCAGTGGGTCCGCTTGCGCCAGTGCGCGGGGTCGGGGTCGACCGGGCGCGGCGAGTCCTGCGTGAAGTCGGGCAGCACCGGGAAACCGGCCTTGCCCAGCGCGTCGGCCATCGCATCGGCGTCGTCGAGGGACTTCACCGCGATCTGGAAGTCCAGCACGTCCTTGGCCGCGAGCCCGGGCACGGACGTGGACCCGATGTGGTCCACCGACAGGGCCGCGGCGCCCGCCGCCAGCTTGAGCCGGGCCTTGATGCGCCGGGCCTGCTGCGGCCAATCGGGGTCGTAGTCGACGATCTTGGGGCTGCCGCGGTACGGGTAGCGGTGCAGGCGGACGTTGGCCTCGTAGGGCACCAAGCGGTCGGCCCAGAGCGCGTCGACCTCGGCGAGCACCAAGTCCGGGGTGCTCGAGTTGTCCAGCCACACGTCGGCGACCGCGCGCCTGCGGCTCTCGTCGGCCTGGGCCGCGATCCGGTTCCGCGCGTCCACTTCGGACATCCCGCGCGACCCGGTCAGCCGGGTGACCCGGACGTCCTCGGGCGCGTCGACGATCACGACCAGGTGGTACATCGGCGCGAGGCCGTTCTCCACGAGCAGCGGCACGTCGTGCACGACGACGGCCTCGGGCGGCGCCTGCGCCACGAGCTCGGCGGTCCGCTTGCCGATCCTGGGGTGGACGATCGCGTTGAGCTGGTTCCGCGCGTCGTCGTCGGCGAACGCCACCGCCGCGAGCTTGCCTCGATCGAGGGCGCCGTCCGGGCCGAGGATCTCCTGACCGAAGGCGGCGACCAGCTCCGCGAGGCCGTCGGTGCCGGGCTCGACGACCTCCCTGGCGATCTTGTCGGCGTCGATCACCACGGCGCCGTGTTCGGCGAGCCGGCCCGCCACCGTCGACTTGCCCGCGCCGATCCCGCCCGTGAGTCCCACCCGCAGCATGGGGCGAGGCTATCCGAGACCGCTCAGTGCGGGGCCAGTGCGCGGTCGGCGATCTTGATCAGCACCGCCTGCATCTTGCTCGCGGGCACCAGGTTGTGCACGGCGTTGATCACCACGGACGTCGGGCCGTGGGTGACCACGAGGGTGAACGTGCCGCCGTCACCGCCCGACAGCAGCACGCCGGCGTCCGGGCCGACCTTCACGTCGGTCGCCTTCGCGCCGTGGCCCTGCTCGGCCTGCACCGAACTCGACAGCCGCTCCTGGGCGGACTGCGGGTCCTTGTACGTCGCGATGCCGATCATCACCGCCGCCGAGCCGCGGGACTTGCCGGCCGGAATGCCGTAGTAGCAGTCCAAGCGTGCGGTGCGGCCGATGCTCGGCTCCGGCACGCCGACGATCTCCTGCGAGTCGCCGTTGAGTTGCTTGCCGACCTGGATCTCGACCTCTTGGCGGGACACCACCGACGCGCAGGCCTTGGGCACCGGCCGCTTGCCCCTGGTGACCGGGGGCGGCGTCGTCGAGGTGGTGAAGGTCGGGATCGGGGGCGTCTCCAGGGGCGGCGAAGCGAACGAGCACGCCGAGACGAGGACTCCGGCAGCGGCCAGAACCGTTGCCACGACAACAAAGCGCACGCGGGAGTCCACCATGGAATCAAACCTAGCGTGTCCGGCCCATGACACGGAGAACCCCACACCGCGAACGGTGTGGGGTTCTCCGAATCGATGCTTACCCGACGATCAGACGCCGCCGGACAGCTTCTCCCGCAGGGCCGCGAGCTGCTCGTCGCTGGCGAGCGTGCCGCCGCTCTGCGCGGGCTGGGCCGCCGGGGTGGAGGTGTACTCGCGCTCCCCACCACCGGTCTCGCCCTCGGCCGCGGCGGCCGCGTCGGCCTCCGCCGCCTTCTCGACCTGCTTCATGTGCTGCTCGTAGCGGGAGTGCGCCTCGGCGTACTGGCGCTCCCACTCCTCGCGCTGCGTGTCGAAGCCTTCCTGCCACTCCTGGGTGTCCGGGTCGAAGCCTTCGGGGTAGATGTAGTTGCCCTCGGCGTCGTACTCGGCCGCCATGCCGTACTGGGTCGGGTCGAACTCGGTGTCGGTCGTGAAGCCCTCGTTGGCCTGCTTGAGCGACAGCGAGATGCGGCGACGCTCGAGGTCGATGTCGATGACCTTGACCATGACGTCGTTGCCGACCTGCACGACCTGCTCCGGGATCTCCACGTGGCGCTCGGCCAGCTCGGAGATGTGGACCAGGCCCTCGATGCCCTCGTCCACGCGGACGAACGCACCGAACGGAACCAGCTTGGTGACCTTGCCCGGCACGATCTGGCCGATCGCGTGGGTGCGGGCGAACTGGCGCCACGGGTCTTCCTGGGTCGCCTTGAGCGACAGCGACACGCGCTCGCGCTCCATGTCGACGTCCAGGACCTCGACCGTGACCTCCTGGCCGACCTCGACGACCTCGGACGGGTGGTCGATGTGCTTCCAGGACAGCTCCGAGACGTGCACCAGACCGTCGACGCCGCCGAGGTCCACGAACGCACCGAAGTTGACGATCGAGGACACGACGCCCTTGCGGACCTGGCCCTTCTGCAGCTGGTTGAGGAACTCGCTGCGGACCTCGGACTGGGTCTGCTCCAGCCACGCACGGCGGGACAGGACCACGTTGTTGCGGTTCTTGTCCAGCTCGATGATCTTGGCCTCGAGCTCGCGGCCCACGTAGGGCTGCAGGTCACGCACGCGGCGCATCTCGACCAGGGACGCGGGCAGGAAGCCGCGCAGCCCGATGTCGAGGATCAGACCACCCTTGACAACCTCGATGACCGTGCCCTTGACCGGCTCGTCGGACTCCTTGAGCGCTTCGATCGTGCCCCACGCCCGCTCGTACTGAGCGCGCTTCTTGGACAGGATCAGCCGGCCCTCCTTGTCCTCCTTCTGGAGAACGAGGGCTTCGACCTCGTCGCCGACCTTGACGACCTCGTTGGGGTCGACGTCGTGCTTGATCGACAACTCGCGCGAGGGGATGACACCCTCGGTCTTGTAGCCGATGTCGAGCAGGACCTCGTCCCGGTCGACCTTGACGATGGTGCCTTCGACGATATCGCCGTCGTTGAAGTACTTGATCGTCGCGTCGATAGCGGCGAGGAAGTCCTCCTCCGTCCCGATGTCGTTGATGGCGACTTGCTGCTTCGGCGCGGTGGCAGCCGGGACAGTGGTGGTGTCGGTGGACATTAGGTAGGTGGCTCCGGTACGGATTGGGGTTGTCGGGTGTGCAGTTGAAGGCAGTGGCGCGGCGAACCGTAAGCGCTGCGATGCACAACATCGTCAACGCCGCGCGACCCGATCAGATTCCCAGCTCGAAAACCGCAGGCAGCGCAAGATTCATCGATACCTCTGCGCGTCGGTATCCTACGCAGCCGCGCGAGCGCCGAGCAAACCCGGGTAGGAGGATCGCACGCGTGCAGACCACTGAGAACCCCCACGCCGAGGCCGAACGCACGCTGGGCACGTCCGGTGTCGCCCGCAAGGCGCTGACCTCGGCGGAGACGGTCGCGGCCAACAGCGCCTGGTGGGATGCCGACGCGGGCGCCTACCACCAGGAACACGGCGAGTTCCTCGGCGTGTCGGACTTCGTCTGGTGTCCCGAATCGTTACGAGAAGAAGACGTCCACCTGCTCGGCGACGTCGCGGGCAAGGACATCCTCGAGGTCGGGTGCGGCTCGGCGCCCTGCGCGCGGTGGCTGGCCGACCACGGCGCCCGCGCCGTCGGCTTCGACCTGTCGGCCGGGATGCTGCGCTACGGGGCGGCCGCCAACGAGGCCACGGGCACGTCGGTCCCGCTCGTGCGGGCCAACGCCGAGCGGATCCCGTTCGCAACCGGCAGCTTCGACATCGTGTGCTCGGCGTTCGGCGCGGTCCCCTTCGTGGCCGACCTCGACCGGCTGCTGCGCGAGGTGGCGCGGGTGCTGCGGCCCGGCGGGTCGTGGGTGTTCGCCGTGACCCACCCGATGCGGTGGATCTTCCCGGACGACCCGACCGAGAACGGCCTGCGCGTCATCCAGTCCTACTTCGACCGCACGCCGTACGTGGAGGTCGACGAGGACGGCGCGCCGACCTACGCGGAGTTCCACCACACCATGGGTGACTACGTGCGGGCGATCACCGCCGCGGGCTTCACCCTCGCCGACCTCGTCGAGCCGGAGTGGCCGGAGCACCACACCCAGGAGTGGGGCCAGTGGAGCCCGTTGCGCGGGGCGTTGTTCCCAGGCACCGCCATCTTCCGGTGCCTGCTGCCGGGATGACCGCCGAGGATCCACTGGCCGCGTTGACCCGCAGGTTCACCGCGCTCGACCCGCTGCTGCCCGCCGCGCAGGACCCACCGCCCGGACGCCTGCTGACCGCTCGCCTGGCCGACGGCACCCGCGTGCGGTCCGTGGTCACCGACACCCGCACCGACCCGGCGACCGCGCAGGCGCTGTGGTCGGCGCTGCGGGTGTGGGAGTTGCACCCGGTGCTGCCCGACGGCGTCGCGTCCGGGCCGGCGCTGCACGCGTTGATCGAGAAGTGGCGGCCGTTGATCCGCACGACGCAGGAGGACTCGTCGGCGACGGTCACGTGGCCCAGCCGCGACGTCGAAGCCACCCGGGTGCTGCTCGACCACGGGTTCACGCCGTTGTGCGTGCTCGCGGTGCGTGGCGCGATGCCGATCGAGCGCGTCGAGGCCGTCGACGTCGACGTGCGCCCGGCCACCGAGGACGACCTGGACGACCTGGTCCGGCTGGCCCTGGCCGAGACCGCCTACTCGGCGCAGGTCGGCGGGACTGTGGTGCGGCCGAACGCGGAGCGGATCAAGCGGGAGACGATCGGCACCCACCTCGGGCAGGGCGACCTGGTGCTGGTCGCCGAGCGCGGCGGGGAGGCCGTGGGGCTCGCGGAGTGCTGGCTGAACGAGTCCGTGCCCGGCTCGTGGGCCGAGACCCGGCTGCCGCACGGCCGGTGGGGTTACGTGAACTGCCTGTCCGTCGCGCCGGGCGCGCGGGACGCGGGCGTCGGCCGGACGCTGATGGCGGCGGCGCACCACGAACTGCGGATCAAGGGTGCCGAGCGGATGTTCCTCTACTTCAACCCGCCGAACCCCCTCTCGTCGGTGTTCTGGGCCCGGCAGGGCTATCGTCCACTGTGGACTATCTGGGAGATCCGCCCGGCCGCGGCGCTGCGTTGAGTCGCAGATCACCGCCGGCCCGAGTTGCGAATGACGGTCGACTGGCGCACTATTTGAACTGACTGGTCAGTTCAAATCAGCCGGTCTAGGAGGGCACATGCAGGTACGCGCCGAGCAGGTCACGGTCCGGGGTCCGCACGGGCCGCTGCTGCCGCCGACCTCGATGCGGGTCGCCGACGGGCAACTCGCCGTCGTGAGCGGTGAGCCCACCGAGGGCCACACCGCGCTCGCGCTCGCCCTCGCCGGACGGATCAAGCCGCACGAGGGCGTGGTCACCCTCGACGACACGCAGGCGCCGGCCCGGTTGCGCGCGCTGACCGCGATCGTGGACTCCCCCGAGGTCACCGAGCCCGACGAGGCGCTGCGCCTGTCCGAGGTGGTCGCCGAGGGCCTGGCGCTGGCCGGTCGCGGACAGGGTCGCAAGGCCGTCGCCGCCTGGCTCGCCGAGCACGACCTCGAGCGCCACGCCCGCGACCGCGTCGAGAACCTGCCGCCCGACCTGCGCACGGCGGTGCTCACCGAGCTGGCCGTCGCCCGCGAAGGCGTGCGGCTGCTGGTCTTCGACCGCCCGGACCGGCACACCAGCAATCCGCAGTCGTGGTGGCCACTCGCGTTGCGGCACGCCCAGCACGGCATGGCCGTGGTGGTGCTGTGCCTGACCAGCGCCGCCCGCCTGCTGCCCGTACCCGCCGCGCAGCTCGGCCGTGCCGACCAACCGGCCCCGCTGACCGTCGGCCAACCCGTTCCCGGAGCCCTCTCATGACGATCCTGCGGCTGGCCCGCACCGAACTGTCCCGGCTCACCGCGGGCAAGCTGCCCAGGCTCGCGGTGGCCGCGCTCATCCTGGTCCCGCTGCTCTACGGCTGCCTGTACCTCTACGCGAACTCCGACCCGTACAAGCGCCTCGACCAGATCCCCGCCGCGTTGGTCATGCAGGACGCCGGTGCCACCGCCGACGACGGCACCCGGCTCGACGCGGGCCGCAAGGTCGCCGACAAGCTGAAGACCTCCGACGCCTTCCAGTGGCACGAGGTCAGCGCCGCCGACGCGGAAGCCGGCGTGCGCGACGGCAAGTACACGTTCTCGTTGACCCTGCCCAAGGACTTCTCCGCCTCGTTGCTGTCCTCCGGGGAGTTCGAGCCGCGCCAGGGCCAGATCACCGTGACCACCAACGACGCCAACAACTACCTCGTCGGCACCATCGCCGACCGCGTGGTCGGCGAGATCCGCAACTCCGTGGCGTCGGAGGTCGGCACGGACGCGGCCAACAAGTTCCTCGTCGGCTTCGGCACGATCTACAGCAAGACCCAGGAGGCCGCGAACGGCGCCACGCAGCTGGCCGACGGCGCGGGCAAGGCACGCGACGGTGCGCACGAACTGGCTTCAGGACAACAACAGTTGCTCAGCGGTGCGCAGCAACTGGAGTCCGGCACCGGGACGGCGGCGCAGGGCGCGAGCACGCTCTCGGGCGGGCTGAACACCTTGCAGGACAAGACGAAGGACCTGCCCGCGCAGACGAAGAAGCTCGCCGACGGGGCGAAGCAGGTCGCCGACGGCAACGAGCTGGTGGCGCAGAAGGGCGAGCTGGTCGCCGGTGCGGCGCAAGGGTTCGTGAACGACCTCGACCAGCTCGAGTCCGACATCGCCGCGCGCCTGCGTGCCGACGGCTTGCCCGAGGCGCAGGTGCAGCAGGTGATCGTGGACCTGCGCAAGCTGCGCGGCCCGATCGACACCGCCAACGGCAAGGTGCAGGGCGTGGCGGGGCAGCTGCGCACGCTCGCCAACGGCGCGCACCAGGTTTCCGATGGGGCGCACCAGCTCGCGTCGGCCACCCCGGCGCTGACCGCGGGCATCGGCCAGGCCGCCGACGGTGGGCGGCAGCTCGCGTCCGGCACGCAGCAGTTGCACAGCGGCGCGACCCAGCTGCGCCAAGGCGAGGAAAAGGCGGTGACCGGCACCAACGAACTCGCGTCGGGCACCAGCCAGCTCGCCGACGGCGCGGCGAAGCTGCGCGACGGGCTGAACTCCGGGCTCGGCCAGATCCCGCACCCGGACAAGGAAACCCGCGACGCCACCGCCAAGACGATCGGCGATCCGGTCGCGATCCAGACCGTGGGACAGGCGAACGCGGGCAGCTACGGCGCCGGGTTGGCACCGTTCTTCCTGAGCCTGGCCATCTGGATCGGCGCGTTCGTGCTGTTCCTGCTGGTGCGGCCGCTGTCGAACCGGGCGCTGGCGGCCCGCCAGCCCGCGTGGCGCACGGCGATCGCCGGCTGGCTGCCCGCGGCCGTTCTGGGCCTCGCCCAGGTGGTGGTGCTGTACGCGGCCGTGACGTTGCTCGTCGGCATCCACCCGGCGCACCCCGTCGCGACGCTCGGGTTCCTGCTGCTGACCTCGCTGGCGTTCGTCGCCATCGTGCACGCGCTGAACGCGTTGTTCGGCGCGGTCGGGAAGTTCCTCGGGCTGGTGATCCTGATCCTGCAGTTGATCAGCGCGGGCGGGACGTTCCCGTGGCAGACGCTGCCGGATCCGCTGTACCCGCTGCACCACGTGCTGCCGATGGGTTACGTGGTGGACGGCCTGCGGCACTTGCTCTACGGCGGCACGCTGTCCGGGTTGTGGGTGAACCTGCTGGTGCTGCTCGGTTATCTGGTCGGCGGCCTGGCGGTGGCGACGTTCGCGGCCCACCGCCGTCGCGTGTGGACGGTGTCGCAGCTCAAGCCGGAGCTCGTGCTGTGAGTGCGAGGACTGAGGCCACGAAACGGAAGTTGTTCGTCGCGACGCTCGCGCTCATCGGTGAGCACGGCATGACCGGGTTGACCGTCGACGACATCGCCGCGCGCGCCGGGGTCGCGAAGGGCACGGTCTACTACAACTTCGGCAGCAAGGACGGCCTGGTCGACGCGCTGCTGCGCTACGGCGTGGACCTGCTGGCGTCGCGGCTGGCTTCCGCGGGTGACGAGGACCCGTGGCAGACGCTGTCGCAGCTCGTGGACGCGCTGCTGGTGTTCTTCGCCGACTACCCGACGTTCGCGCAGTTGCTGGTCAGCGAGCTGTGGCGGACCCCCGGCCAGTGGCACGCGACGCTCTCGCTGGTCCGCGACGAGATCACGTCGGTGATCAGGACCGAACTGCAACGCCTGGCCGACGCCGGCCGGTTGCCGGACGGCGTCCAGGTCCCCACGGCCGCCGCGGCCCTGTTCGGTTCGGTGCTGGTCGTGGCGCTGGACTGGCAGGTGTTCCAGCCCGCGCGCACGAAGGACGAGGTGCACGAGTCGGTGATGCTGCTGATCCGCGGCCTGCGCGGCACCCCGTGATCCTGCGCGAGCTTCAGGGGCGGTGGCCGTACGGCATGGGCACCTCACCCACCTGGTGCGCGGCCGGGGGCCGGCCTTCGAGCGCTCGGCGGACGGCGGCCAGCACGCCTTCGGCGATCTCGTCGTGGGTGAGCCAGCGGGTGCGGCCACCGAGGTTCACGTAACCGAGGACGACTTGCTGGGTCGGGTGATCGGCGAGCACCGGGTCCGGGGCGTCGCCGGTGGTGGCGCCGCTGCCCAGCACCTCGACGACCGGGGCACCCTCGGCCAGCAACGGCCGGACCGCGTGCATGACCGCGGCGCGATCCGCCGAGTGCACCCAGGCCACCAGCAGGTCGGCCGGGCCGCCGAGGGCGTGCTGCGCGCGGGCGGCCAGCTGGTCGGGTTCGGACCAGTCGGCCTGCACCCACAACGCCTTGCGCTCGGCGTTGGCCGTCGGCTTGTGGCCGCGGCCGCCCGCCAGTGCGCCGCGCGCGAAGGCGCCGGGCTGGTAGTCGCCGCGTTCGAGGGGCTCGGCCGGGATCGGGGCGTACCGCCGGCTCGGCAGCACCACGTGCCAGCCGTCCCCGACCAGGGCCGCGACGCAGCCGGCGAGCATTCCCGTGCCACCGAGTACCAGCGCTCGACCAGCCATGCCCCACCCTAGCCCGATTTCGGCAGTTCGAAGGCGGTCCGGTGGTCGGTGGCCCAGGTGCGGAAGGTCCGGGCCGGTCGGCCGAGCACGCGGGCGACGTCGTCGGTCACCAGCGCGTTGCCGCCCGCGCGGACCAAGTGCTGGCCACGCACCGCCATCTCCGCCACCGACGGCTCGAGCCCGCGGCTCAGCAACGCCTCCGGCGGCACGTCAACGGTCTCCAGCGGGCGCCCGAGCACCTCGGCGAGCTGGGCGACCTGGTCGGGAACGCTGACCAGCTCCGGACCGGTCAGCGTGTAGGTCGCACCGTCGTGCTCGTCGTGGAGCAGGCCCTCGACCGCCACCTCGGCCACGTCACGCGGGTCGACGACGCCCTGCGCACCCGCGCCGGTCATGTTGGGGATCGGATCGCCGGCCTGGATCGCACCGGCCCACCCCAACGCGTTGGACGCGAACGCCGACGGGCGCAGCACCGTCCACGCCAGACCGCTGCCGGCCAGCGCCTGCTCGCCGGGCGCGTGCCACTGCGACGGCGAGCCCTTGCCCCCGACCGCGGACAGCTTCACCACCTTGCGCACGCCGGCCGCGACGGCCGCGGTGATCATCGCCCGATCGTGTTCGGGCACCCGCGCGCCCGGGGCGGTGAGCAGGAAGACGGCGTCGACGCCACGCACGGCCGGGCGCAACGACGCCGGGTCGTCGAAGTCCGCCCGCACGTCGCCGTGACGGCTCATGGCTCGCGCCGGCACGCCACGCGCCGTCAGGAGCCGGACGACCGCGCTGCCGATGGTGCCCGTGGCACCGGTAACCAAGATCATGGTTCGAGCGTGTCAATGCGGCCCGGCGCCGCTATAGGAAGAATCGGCACCGTGAGCACGCTCCCCGTTCCCGAGGCGCTGCGTGGCTGGGTCGAACGCATCGAGGTCACGACCTACCGCCCCGACCGGTTCCCGCTGGTCCACGCGCCCGATCCGGCCACGGTGCTGTTGTGGCGGACCACCGCCGACGGCCAGGGCGACGTGCTGGTCATGGGGCCGCGCACTCGCGCCCGGTACCCGGCGCCGAAGGAGCTGCCCGTGTGCGTGCGCTGGCGGCTCGGGGCCGGCGCGGCGCGTGCGCTGGTCGGGACGTCGCCGGACGAGCTCGTCGACCAGGTCGTGCCGCTCGGCGAGCTCTGGGGCCGCGACGCCGACCCGTTCACCGGGCCCGCTTCGCCCGACCGGCTGACCGCTGCCCTCACCGCACGCGCCCAAGCGGCGCAGGAGAACGCCCTCGTGCGCCGGGCGAGCGTCGAGCTGTCCCGGCCGCAGGTCCGCGTGGCGGCCGCGGCGCGGCGGATGGGCGTGAGCGAACGGCACCTGCGCGCGGTGTTCACCGCGGCCGTGGGCTTGTCGCCCAAGCAGTTCGCGCGGTTGACGCGGTTGCGGCGGATCCTGCCGGACGTGCGGAGCGGGTCGTTGGCGCGCCTGGCGGGCGAGGCCGGTTACTACGACCAGTCGCACATGACCGCGCAGTTCCGCGAGTTCATGCGGGTGACGCCGCGCGCGTTCGCCGAGGGCCGGGTGCCCACGGCCGCCTGCTGACCGCCGGTGCACCCCGGTTTGCCCGAAGGGATACCTGGATGCCCCGGGCCAGGGCCGGGAGCGCTCCTAGCGTCGAACCATGCCCGAGGACCGCGAACCCCGCTGGGACGAGGAAACCCAGCGTTACCTGCACTGGGACGCGGTGATCGGGAGGTGGGTGCCGTTGCCGGACCCACCCGTCGTGCCGGAGCAGTACTGGGACGAGGAGCGGCAGCGGTACGTCACCGTGGAGGCACCGCCCCGCAACCCCTACGCGCGATAGGGACTCAGTGCGCGGCCTCGTTCCAGGAGCGGCCGTAGCCCACGGAGACGTCGAGCGGCACGTCCAGGTGGTAGGCGCCGCCCATTTCCTTGCGCACCAAGGCCTCCACCGTGTCCCGCTCGCCGTCGGCGATTTCCAGGACCAGTTCGTCGTGGACCTGCAGGAGCATGCGGGTTTTGGCGCCGGTGGCCTTCAGCTGGCGGTGCACGCCGAGCATGGCGACCTTGATGATGTCGGCGGCGCTGCCCTGGATCGGGGCGTTCAACGCCATGCGTTCGGCCATCTCGCGGCGCTGGCGGTTGTCGCTGGTCAGGTCGGGCAGGTAGCGGCGGCGGCCGAAGATCGTCGACGTGTAGCCGTCCTTGCGGGCCTGGGCCACGATGTCCTGCAGGTAGTCCCGCACGCCACCGAACCGGGTGAAGTACTCGTCCATCAGCTCGCGCGCCTCGTCGGTGGAGATGCGCAGCTGCTGCGAGAGCCCGTACGCCGACAACCCGTACGCCAGGCCGTAGTTCATCGCCTTGACCTTGGCGCGCTGGGCCGGGGTGACCTCGGTCGGCTCGACGCCGAACACGTGCGCCGCGGTGGCCGCGTGGAAGTCGTGCCCGGACTGGAACGCCTCGATCAGGCCCGCGTCCGCCGACAGGTGCGCCATGATGCGCATCTCGATCTGGCTGTAGTCCGCGGTCATCAGCTCGGTGCAGCCCTGGCCCACCACGAACGCGTCGCGGATCGTGCGGCCCGCGTCGGTGCGGATCGGGATGTTCTGCAGGTTCGGCTCGGTCGAGGACAACCGGCCGGTGGCGGCGATCGTCTGGTTGAACGTGGTGTGGATGCGCCCATCGTCCGAAATGGACTTGATCAGGCCCTCGACCGTCACCTTCAGCCGGCTGGCGTCGCGGTGCTCCAGCAGGTGCTGCAGGAACGGGTGCTCGGTCTGCTCGTACAGCGTCGTCAGCGAATCGGCGTCGGTGGTGTAGCCGGTCTTGGTGCGCTTGGTCTTCGGCATCTCCAGCTCGTCGAAGAGCACCACCTGCAGCTGCTTGGGCGAGCCGAGGTTGATCTCCTTGCCGATGACCCGGAACGCCTCCTGCTCGGCGGACTTCACGCGCCCGGCGAAGTCGGCCTCCAGCGACGCCAGCTTCTCCTGGTCGACCGCGATGCCCACGGCTTCGACGTCGGCGAGCACCAGCAGCAGCGGCAGCTCCATCTCGGCGAGCAGCTTCGCCCCGCCGAGGTCCGCCAGCTCGACGTCGAGCGCGTCGGCCAGCTCGGCGATGGCACGGGCCCGCACGATCTCGCTCTGCGCCAGCTTGGCGTCGTTGTCGGCCTCGGAACCGTCGTCGTCCAAAAGGGACAGCTGCTGGTTGCCGTCGTCCTGCTCGGCCCGCAGTTCCCGCTTGAGGTACCGCAGCACCAGGTCGTCGAGCGCGAACGACCGCTGCCCCGGCCGCACCAGGTACGCGGCCAGCGCGGTGTCGCTGACCAGGCCGTTCATCGTCCAGCCGCGGTGGCGGATGGCGTGCAGCGAGCGCTTCACGTCGTGGCCGAGCTTGGCCGCGCGCTCGTCGGCCAGCCAGGTCGCCAGCGCCGTCTCGTCGACCTCGTCGAGCTTGGTCACGTCCACGAACACGCCCGCACCGTCCACACCGGACAGTGCGATCGACATCAACTCGACCGCCTGCCCGGAGATCCCGGTCGCGGTCTCACGAGTGGACAGACCCAGCCGGCTGCCCGGGCCGCCGTGCTCGGCGAGCCAGCCGGCCAGCTCCCCCGGCGCGAGCGCGCCGCCGGTGACGGTGAAGCCCTCGTCGGCCTCGGGTTCGGCGGTGGTCAAGGTCTGGAACAACCGGTCGCGCAGCACCCGGAACTCGAGCTCGTCGAACAGCCGGTGCACGGCGTCGCGATCCCACTGCCGCACGGCGAGATCGGCCGGGCCCAGCTCCAGCGGCACGTCCTTGACCAGCTCGGTGAGCTCGCGGTTGCGCACGACGTTGGCCAGGTTCTCGCGCAACGCGTCGCCGGCCTTGCCCTTGACCTGGTCGACCCGGTCGACGAGGTCGTCGAGCGTGCCGAACTCGCCCAGCCACTTGGCGATCGTCTTCTCGCCGACGCCCGGGATCTTCGGCAGGTTGTCCGACGGGTCGCCCCGCAACGCCGCGAAGTCGGCGTAGCGGTCGGGGCCGACGCCGGTCTTGGCCAGCACCGCCTCCGGCGTCATCCGGGACAGCTCCGACACGCCACGCACCGGGTACAGCACGGTGACCTTGTCGTTGACCAGCTGGAACGCGTCGCGGTCACCCGTACAGATCGAGACGGAGAAGCCCTGCTCGACCGCCTGCGTGGTGAGCGTGGCGATGAGGTCGTCGGCCTCGTAGCGCTCGACCTGCATCCACGGCACGCACAGCGTGTCGAGCACCTCCTGGATGAGGCTGACCTGCCCCTTGAACTCGTCCGGGCTCGCGCTGCGGTTGGCCTTGTACTCGGCGTAGCGCTCGGAGCGGAAGGTCTGGCGCGACACGTCGAAAGCGACGCCGATGTGCGTCGGCGCCTCGTCGCGCAGCAGGTTGATCAGCATCGACGTGAACCCGTAGACGGCCTCGGTGTGCTGACCTGTCTTCGTGACGAGGTTGGCCTCCTTCAAGGCGTAGAACGCCCGGTAGGCCATCGAGTGACCGTCGATGAGCAGCAGTTTCCCGCCGGTCGCGGTGGTCGGGTTCACAGGAGCGTCCGTCGTTGCTGGCACGGGGCGAGTCTAGGGTGGGGGTCCGACAAAAGGAGGCAATGGGTGACCGCAACGCCACCACCGGGGCTGCCCGACATCGACCCGGAGATCGCGAGCCAGCTGCTGAGCGACAAGCTCGGCATCGAGGTCACCGACTGGACCCCGCAGCGGATGGTCGCGACCATGCCGGTGAAGGGCAACCTCCAGCCGTACGGGCTGCTGCACGGTGGGGCCAACGCGGTGCTCGCGGAGACCGTCGGCTCCATCGCGGCCGCGCTGAACGCGCCCGAGGGGCGGATCACGCTGGGGCTGGAGCTCTCCTGCACCCACCACCGCGCGGCCAAGTCCGGTTTCGTGACGGCCGTGTGCACGCCGTTGCACGCGGGTCGCAGCACCGCCACCTACGAGATCGTGATCAGCGACGAACAGGGCAAGCGCACCTGCACGGCCCGCCTGACCTGCATCCTGCGTGAGGCCGTGCCCGGCGGCCACTGACCGCCGAGCCCGGCACCCGGTCACGTCACGCCGAGGTAGGCGGCCTTCACGCTCTCGTCGCTGAGCAGTTCCTTGCCGGTGCCCTCGCGGGTGATCGTGCCGGTCTCCAGCACATACGCGCGGTGGGCACGGGACAGGGCCTGCTGGGCGTTCTGCTCCACGAGCAGGACCGTCGTGCCCTGCTTGTTGATCTCGGTGATGATCTTGAAGATCTGCTGGATGAACTGCGGGGCAAGCCCCATCGAAGGCTCGTCCAGCAACAGCACGCGGGGGTTGGCCATCAGCGCCCGGCCGATGGCGAGCATCTGCTGCTCGCCGCCGGACATGGTGCCGCCGACCTGCGTGCGCCGCTCGGCCAGGCGCGGGAACAGGTCGAACACCCGGTCCCGGTCGGCCGCGATCCCCTTCTTGTCCTTGCGGGTGAAGGCCCCCATGTCCAGGTTCTCCATCACCGTCATGCCCGGGAAGACACCCCGGCCTTCCGGCGCCTGCGAGATCCCGCGCACCACACGCAGGTCGGCCCGCAGCTTGGTGATGTCCTGGCCGTCGAAGAGGATCTTGCCCGACGACAGCGGCCGGATCCCGGAGACCGCCCGCATGGTGGTGGACTTGCCGGCTCCGTTGGCGCCGATCAGGGTGACGATCTCGGCTTCCTCGACGGTGATCGAGATGCCGTGGACCGCCCGGATCGATCCGTAGTGGACGGAGACGTCGATCAGCTCAAGCAGCGCCATCGGTGTCCTCCTCATCCGGCACACCGAGGTACGCCGCGATCACGGCCGGGTTGTCGCGGATCTCCGCCGGCAGCCCTTCGGCGATCTTCTTGCCGAACTCCAGCACCACGATCCGGTCGGTCACGCCCATGACCAGCCGCATGTCGTGCTCGATGAGCAGCACCGTGTAGCCGTCGTCGCGGATCTTGCGGATGAGCCCCATGAGCTCGTCCTTCTCCGCCGGGTTGAAGCCCGCGGCCGGCTCGTCCAAGCACAGCAGCTTCGGCTCGGTGGCCAGCGCCCGGGCGATCTCCAGCCGGCGCTGGTAGCCGTAGGGCAGGTTCTTCGCCTTGTCCGCCGCGCGGTCGGCGATGCCCATGAACTCCAGCAGCGCCATGGCCCGATCGATGGCCTCCCGCTCCTCGCGGTGGTGGCGGGGCAACCGCAGCAGGGCCCCGACCACGCTGGTCTGGTGCCGGGCGTCGGCACCGACGACCACGTTTTCCAGCGCGGTCATCTCGCCGAAGAGCCGGATGTTCTGGAACGTGCGGGCGATGCCGCGGTGGGTGATCTGGTGGCGTTTGGCCCGGCCGAGCGGCCGGTCCTCCAGCAGCACCTGGCCCGACGTCGGCCGGTACACGCCGGTCATGGCGTTGAAGCACGTCGTCTTGCCCGCGCCGTTCGGCCCGATCAAGCCGAGGATCTCGCCGCGCTTGATGGAGAAGGACACCGAGTCCATCGCGACCAGGCCGCCGAACCTCATGGTGACATCGCGCAGTTCGAGCAGTGTGTCGCCGACCTCGACCGCGATTTCGCGGTCCGGCGCGACGGCCTCGGCGACCTCGGCCTCGTGCGCGGCACGCTCGGCCTCGGTCATGTGCTCCAGCTCGGCGACGATGCCGCCCTCGGGCTCCACCTCGGGTGTGTCGCTCATGCGCTGTCACCCGCCTTCTCCGCGACCAGTGAACTGTCACTGCTGAGTTGTTCGGGGCGTCCGATCAAGCGTTGGTAAGCCTGCCTGCCCCGGGCGAGCAGGCGCTGGCGAGCGCCGAGCAGACCCTGCGGCCGGAAGATCATCAGCACCACGAGCGCGACCCCGAAGATCAGGTACTTGTAGCTGGCCAGCGCGGTGAACCGGAACGGGATGTAGGCGATCACGAACCCGCCGAGCAGCACGCCGACCTTGTTGCCCGAGCCGCCGAGCACCACCGCGGCCAGGAACAGCACGGACGTCGGCACGTCGAACTTCTGGTTGTTCACGAAGCTGACCTGGCCCGCGAACAGCGACCCGGAGAGGCCACCGATCGCCGCGCCGATCGCGAACGCCCACAGCTTGAACTTGAACACCGGCACGCCCATCATCTCGGCCGCGTCCTCGTCCTCGCGGATGGCGACCCACGCGCGGCCGACCCGGCTGCGCTCGAGGTTGCCGACCAGCAGCAGGACGATGAGGATGATGCCGATCGTGAGCATGTACCAGGGCGTGCCGTTGGTGTTGGCGAACAACGCGCCCCCGTCGGCCTTCGTGCCCGGCGGGTGCCCGACGTCCTGGAAGCCGACGTTGCCCTTCAGCGGCGGCATCAGGGTGGCCAGCAGGCGGACGATCTCACCGAAGCCGAGCGTCACGATCGCCAGGTAGTCACCGCGCAACCGCAGCGTCGGCGTGCCCAGCACGACGCCGAAGAACATGGTCACGACCATGGCCAGCGGCAGCGTCCACAGATACGGGATCTTGCTGAGCTGCGAGTCCGGGCTGGTGAACAACGCCGCCACGTAGGCGCCGACGGCGAAGAAGCCGACATAGCCGAGGTCGAGCAGGCCCGCCTGTCCGACCACCACGTTCAGGCCCAGCGCCACCAGCGCGTAGAGCGCGCAGTTGAACATGGTGATCGGGAAGTTGGTGCCCGGCTCCGTGGTCAGGAACGGTGGGTTGATCACCGGGATGAGCACGACCACGGCGATCAGGGGGACCAGCCACGCCCACTGCTCGACGCGGGACTTGGAGTTCCACCACTCGCCGAGCCGGCCCGAGGCCTTGGACCGCTGGAAGAGCTTGCCGACGGCGACCAGGACGGCCACCAGCACGACCATCTCAACCAGGTCGATGATTTCGTCGCTGGTCATACCCGCGCCTTCCCGAGCGATTCACCGAGCAGACCGGTCGGCCGGACCATCAGCACGACAACCAGCACGACGAACGCCACCACGTCGGTCCACGAGGAATTGCCCAGCAGTGTGACACCGTAGTTGCTGACCACGCCGAGGAGCAGACCGCCGAGCAGGGCGCCGCGGATGTTGCCGATGCCGCCGAGCACCGCGGCCGCGAACGCCTTGATGCCGAGCACGAAGCCGCCGTTGAACGACGCGCCCTGTGGCACCTTCATCAGGTAGAACAGGGCCGCCGCGCCGGCCAGCACGCCACCGATGACGAACGTCAGCATGATGACGCGTTCTTTGTTGACGCCCATCAGCGTCGCGGTGTCCGGGTCCTGCGCCACCGCGCGGATGCCGCGGCCGAACTTGGTGCGGTTGATGAACTGGTCGGTGACGACCATCAGCACGATGGCCGCGATGAAGATCGTGAGCTGCTGGCTGTCGATGATGGTGCTGAACACCTCGAACACGGGGTCCGGCACGAACATGATGGTCGCCGGTTCGGCGTTGGAACCACCACGCCACACGAAGATCAGGTACTGGATGGTGAACGACGCGCCGATCGCGGTGATCAGGAAGACCAGGCGTGGCGCGTTGCGTTTGCGCAAAGGTCTGTATGCGACACGTTCGAGGATCAGCGCCGTGAGCCCGGACGCGATCATGGCGGCGACCATCGCCACGAGCAGGTCGATGATCAGTACCACCATCGGCGGGTAGACCGGAGAGGGGCCGAAACCCATGGCGTTCAAGGCGAACACGGTCGCGTACACCCCGACGATGAACACCTCGGAGTGGGCGAAGTTGATCAGCTGGAGCACACCGTAGACCAGTGTGTACCCCATCGCGACGAGCGCGTAGATCGAGCCGTAGGTCAGGCCGTCGAACGTGCTCGCCCAGAACTGGTCGCTGAACGCGCCCGTGTTGAAGGTGATCCACGGGGCGTCGGCGAGATACGTGATCAGGTGGTGCACGGCATCCCGTCCCTGTGTTCAGGCCGGGCAGCCGTCCGGTGGCGCGCCACCGGACGGCTGCCCGGCCTGGTCCTGCTCTGGATGTGGGGACAGATCCTAGGAGATGGTCCCGACGTACTGGATCTTGCCGTCCTGCACCTTGTAGCCGTACACGGTGGACTGGGCCAGCTCACCGTCCGGGTTCCACTTGAAGTGCTTGCTGAAGCCGTCGCCGTCGTAGCTCTTGACGAAGTCGCGCAGCGCCGCCCGGTCCTTGATGCCCGAGTCGATGCCCTTCAGCAGGATGGTCGCCGCGTCGTAGCCCTCGAGCGAGTAGGTGCCCGGAGCCGTGCCACCGCTGACGCCTTCGTAGGCCTTCGCGAAGTCCGGGATCAGCTCACCCGGGACGCAGGGGCAGGTGAAGAAGGCGTTCGCCGAGGCGGAACCGGCCTGCTTGATGAACTGGTCGTCCTTCACGCCGTCTGGGCCGATGAAGGTGCCCTTGAAGCCCTTGGTGACCAGCTGCTGGTCGAGCGGAGCGCCCTCGGCGTAGTAGCCGGCGTAGAAGACCGCGTCGGCCTTGGCGTTGATCACCTTGGCCGTGGTGGCGGAGAAGTCCTTCTGACCGGTCGTGACCTTGTCCTGGCAGCCCTGCGCGGCCGCACCCAGCGCCTGGTTCGCGGCGTTGGCCAGACCGATGCCGTAGTCCGAGTCGTCCTGGATCACGCAGATGACCTTGGCCTGCAGCTTGCCGGTGATGAACTTGGCGGCCGCCGGGCCCTGCACCGAGTCGTTGCCCAGCGCGCGGTAGAAGGTGGTCCACCCGTTCTTGGTCAGGTCCGGGTTGGTGGCCGACGGGGTGATGTGCACCAGGTTGGCCTTGTCGATGGCGCCACCGGTGGCCTTCGACTCGCCGGAGAACGGCAGGCCGACCATGCCGATGATGTCGGACTCGCTCAGCAGCTGGGTCACGACACCGGGAGCCTTGCCCGGGTCACCCTCGGTGTCGAACTCCTTGAGCTTGACCTGGCAGTCCTTGTTGGCCTGGTTGTGCTCCTGGATGGCCAGCTTGACGCCGTTGAGGATGTTGATGCCGAGCTGGGCGTTCGCGCCGCTCTTCGCGCCTGCGTAGGCGAGCGAGACACCGCTGCACTTGCCCTTGCCGTCACCGGCGGGCTTCGCGGCGTTCGGGGAAACCGGCAGATTCGTGACCACCGGGATGTCGACCTTGGTAGAGCCGTTGTTGCCGCCGTTGCCCGAACCGTTGTCACTGTTCGCAGCACACGCGCTCAGCGCGAAGGAGGCAGCTGCCACCAACGCGAGAGCTCGCGTGAGTCGAGCCTTTGACACTACGTTCCTCCAAACACCTTGACCGCCACGCCGGCGGTCGCCCCGTTCGGGGCTTGACCTAGGGCAGGAACGTAGCTCCCCGTGACTGGGATGGACAGCGCGGCCCCCTGGACGTATCCACATCGTGACGCTTCGGGGTATCCGGCTCGAAGGTTCGAGCAGGTACGCTTGTCGCCCTTGTTACGCGCGCTTGTCGATCGAGGAAACGACGGCGTCGGCGACGGCCTTCATCGTGGTGCGCCGGTCCATGGCGGTGCGCTGGATCCAGCGGAAGGCCTCGGGTTCGGACAGGCCTTGCTCGGCCATGAGCAGGCCCTTGGCCCGCTCGACGACCTTGCGCGTCTCCAGGCGGTCGGTGAGGCCGCGCACCTCGTCCTCGAGCGCGTGCAGCTCGGCGAAGCGGCTGATCGCCAGCTCGATGGCCGGCACGAGGTCACGCTTGGCGAAGGGCTTGACCAGGTAGGCCATCGCGCCGGCGTCACGCGCGCGTTCGACGAGGTCGCGCTGGGAGAACGCGGTCAGGATGACCACGGGCGCGATCCGCTCGCCCGCGATGGACGACGCGGCCTCGATCCCGTCCATCCGCGGCATCTTGACGTCGAGGATGACCAGGTCGGGCCGCAACTCGTTGGCCAGCGCGACGGCCTGTTCGCCGTCGGCGGCCTCCCCCGCGACCTCGTAGCCCTCTTCGCGCAGCATCTCCACGAGATCCAGCCGGATCAACGCCTCATCCTCGGCGACGAGGACCCGCCGCGCGGTCGCGCCCTGCTCCGTCACCGGGCTCCTCCTGTGGGTTCGACGTGCGGGAAACCGCAGCTTATCGGCCAAGCGGCCTGGCCACGCAGGCTCACCGCGCGAATGACACCAGGATCACTCCGCCGGGCCTCGCGCGGGCGCGCGAGAAGCATCGCGTAAGGTCATCGCCCGAGCCCCCGTAGCCCAATCGGCAGAGGCAACGGATTCAAAACCCGTCCAGTGTGCGTTCGAATCGCACCGGGGGCACGTACAGGATGCACACTCCCCCCGACCTGCCGATCCGTCGTTCGCGATGGTCGTGTTTGGCATCTGTTCCTCCTCGATCGCCTTGCTGAGTTCGATGACGCTGTCGGCCTCTCCGGCGGGAAGCGTCACCTTCACGGTGGCTTCGTTGGTGGCGTAGTGGACCCGGACGGTCAACTGCGTGAGGTCGAACAACCGGTCCAAGATGTCGCTCGGAGCCCGGTGCAGGTTGACCGCCAGGTGCGGTAGCGCGTCGAGCAGATTGACCTGTTCCGCGCTGGGGCGGGCGGCATTCCCGGCGTCTGCCTTGTCCAGGTCGGCCACGAGGGCCAGTTGGGTTTTGCGCTGCGCTTCGAGGTCGTTGAAGCGCTGCCGCAGCCGCTGGGTGAACGGGTCATCCGGGTCACCGTCCTCGACTTGGCGCAGGACGTTGTCCTGTTTGCGGGCGATGTCGGCGAGCTGGCGCTGAGCGCGCTCACGCTGCTCGAAACGCTCCTGAGTCGCGGCGGTGTCCAGGTTGTCCAGACTCGCCGCGAACAGCCCGCGCCGCTTCGGACCGAAGACGCGCTCGGCGAAGAACTGGTTGACCACGTTCATGATCAGGTCTTCTCGCATGTAGACCGTCGCGGGGTGACCCTCGTATTTGTCTGGGCGACCGCGGTTGTTATTGGCCGGATGGCAGCGGTAGTAAGTCACACCCCGTCGGGGATTGCCGGTCATGCTGCGACCGCAGTCGCACACGACACGACGGCGGAACAAACAGGTCCGGGTCGCCTTCGCGTCGTTCTTCAGCGCGGCACCATCACGTGAACGCTTGCGTCCCCATGACTTGGCGTTGAGTTCGTCGTACATCCACTTCGGGATCAGTGGTTCATGCGCAGGCTCGACCGACCAGACCCACATCTCGGGCGGGTTCTGCCGATTGCGACCACCGCGGCTGCGACGCGCGCGGCGGTTGTAAACCTGATAACCGGTGTACTTCGGGTTCTTCAGAATGTCGGCGACACGCTTCGAAGCTGGCCGCCGCGCGCTCGAACTTGGAACCTTCGTCGGGAGGCGTGGGCAGACCAAGTTCGCTGCACCGGTCAGGCAACGTCGCGTGCGTGCTCATGCTACTGATAATCGTGGGCACGAGCGGAGGCGCACCCGTAGCTCGTTCGCATCGACGGCAAGACCGCGGTGCAAGGAGACCCGACACACCGGCCCGCCCAACCTCCGTGTTGGGCACTGCGATGCCGACCGACTGCCAGTTCCGGCGGGGCATCCATGGCGTTACGACCCCAAGCCGATGCCGAGGACGGCTTGCGCGGAGCTGGCCAGGAGCCGGCGGAGCTGCGGCTCGGGGAGGTTGGAGTCGTGCTGGAGGGTGGACTGGATGGCCGCGATGGCCGCGTGCACGATGACGCGGGCTTCGGTGTCCCCGAGGTCGGTGCGCAGTTCGGCCACCAGGTGGACCCATTCCTCCAGGTAGAGGCGCTGCTTGCGGCGCAACCGCCGACGATCCACCTCTGGCAGGTTGTTGATCTCATGGAAGTAGACCTGCGCGAGCTCCCGGTCAGCCACCACGAATTCGATCTGGCCGTCGATGAGTTTGCGCAGGGCGACGCGCAGGTCCGTGGTCTCCTGTTCGACGATGCGCTTCTCGTCGCGCAGCAAGCCGTCGATGACGCGCTCGAACAGGGCTACCAGCACCGCCGACTTGCCATCGAAGTGGCGGTAGATGCCCGAGCCCGTGATGCCCGCGGCCGCACCGATGTCGGCCATGGACACAGCGTGGTAGCCGCTGCGGGCCACCAGGTCCGCGGCCGCGACCAGGATGCGTTCCTTGCGGTCCGGGTCGCGCACGCGGGACGGGGCATCGGATTTGGTCATCCCGCTCCTGACCCGGTGTAGCGGTCGGCGTAGGTCGTGCGCACCACGTTCTTCTGGATCTTCCCGGTCGACGTCTTCGGCAGTGTATCCGCGACGATCACCGCCTTCGGGACCTTGTACGGGTCGAGCAGCCCGCGCAGCACGGACAACAATTGCTCTTCGTCGACCTCGGCGCCGGGCTTAGGCACGACGACGGCGGTGATGGCCTCGCTCCACCGCTCGTGGGGCAGCCCGACGACGACCGCCTCGGCGACGTTGGGGTCGGCGGCGTAGACGGCCTTCTCGACCTCGATCGACGCGACGTTCTCGCCGCCGGTCTTGATCACGTCCTTGGACCGGTCGGTGAACCAGAGGATGCCGTCGTCGTCGATGTGGCCGATGTCGCCGGAGTGGAACCAGCCGTGCGCGAACGCGGTGTCCGTCGCCTCCTGGTTGTCCAGGTAGCCCGTCATGGTGTGCGGGCCGCGGTAGACGATCTCGCCGGTGGCGCCCTGTGGCACGAGCTTTCCGTCACCGTCCATGATGGACACCTGGATGTTGGCGACCGGCGTGCCGACGGCGCCGGAGTGCGAGAGCTGGTGCTCGGGCCGGAACATCGTGGCTGTCGGGCTCATCTCGGTTTGCCCGAAGAGCAGGTAGAAGTCGCATGCGAAGACTTCGAGGCAGCGGCGCAACTGGGCGTCCGGCATGGGCGCCATCGCGTAGCACGCGCGACGCAGGCTCGAGAGGTCCGTGGTCGCGATGTCCGGGTGGTCGAGCATGGCCCGGTACATCATCGGTAGCCCGAAGATCTGGGTGATCTGCTCGCGTTCGATCTGGGCGAGCAGCTCACCGGCATCGAACGCTCTACGGATGTGGATCGTCGCCCCGACCATGACCGCGGACGTGCAGTGGCAGTTGAGCTGCGCGGTGTGGAACATCGGCAGCATCGCCACGAACCGATCGTCGGCGGCGAAGCGCGCCTCCATCGCCATCGTCATCGACTCGAGGTAGATCGCCGTGTGGTTGCCGACCACGCCCTTCGGCGCGGACGTGGTGCCGCTCGTGTAGAGGTAGGTGATCGCGTCGCGGTCCTCGACCAGGTGCTCGGGTTCGGCGTCGCCGCCGTCGAGGTCGCCGAAGGTCGGCGCCACGCCGCCGGTGCCGGGTGCGACGACCAGGTCCCCGGCGGCGGCGGTCCCGTCGATCGCATCCTTCAGCGTCGCCAGCAGCTGTGCCTCGATGACGATGCCGCGCGCCTTGCTGTGCTCGAGGACGTAGGAGACCTCGTCCGGCCGCCAGCCCAGGTTGACCGGCACGCACACGACGCCGAGCTTCGCGCAGGCGTAGTACGTCACGAGGAACTCGACGCTGTTGCCCGACGCGAGAGCGAGCGCGTGACCACGCCGGTAACCCTTGCCGTGCAAGGCGTTCGCGACACGGTTGACCCACGCGTTGAGTTCGGTGTAGGTGTAGCGGCGGTGCTCGTCGACCACGGCGACGTTCCGCGGCGACCGGGCGGCCGTGCGCGTCAGGCTGTCCCCCACGTTGACGCGGTGGATGAGGTTGGCATTCAGCTTGGCGATTTCGTCGGACATCGGTGTCCTCCAGCTCGGTCAGTAGGAACGCGGCAGCCCCAGGGAGTGCTGGGCGACGTAGTTCAGGACCATCTCCCGGTTGACCGGGGCGATGCGCAGCAGGCGAGCCAAGCCCCACAACGGGATCAGCCCGTACTCGGTGGCGACACCGTTGCCGCCGTGGGTCTGGATGGCCGCGTCGACGGCGGCGAGCGCGGCCTCGGCGGCCGCGTACTTCGCCATGTTCGACGCCTCCCCCGCGGGCAGGCCGTGGTCGTGCCGCCACGCGGCCTGCGCGGTCATCAACGCGGCTTGCTCGACCTCGATCTTGGCCTTGGCAAGCGGGTGCGCGACGCCTTGGTGCGCACCGATCGCCTCGTTCCACACGGTGCGGGCGTTGGCGTACTCGACGGCCTTGCCCAAGGCGTAACGGCCGATGCCGACGCACAGCGCGGCTCCGGTGATGCGTTCGGGGTTGAGGCCGTGGAATACCTGCGCGAAGCCGTTGCCCTCGGCGCCGACCAGCCGGTCTGCGGGCACCCGGACGTCGTCGAAGTGCAGCGTGAACTGGCGTTCGGGCAACGCGACCGATACCAGCAGCGGGTGCTTCACCAGTCCTGGCGCGTCGGTGTCTACGACGAACAGCGACAACTCGCCCCGGCCCGTGTTCGCGTCGGTGCCAGTGCGCGTGACGACGAGGATGGCTTCGGCGTCGTCCACGCCGGAGATGTAGTACTTCTGTCCGTTGAGGACGTAGTCGTCGCCGGCGCGGGTCGCCGTCGTGGCGAGCCGGTGGCTGTTGGACCCGGCACCCGGCTCGGTGATCGCGAACACGACCTTGCTCTCGCCGGTCGCGAGCCGTGGCAGCCACCGCTGCTTCTGCGCGTCGTCGCCGTAGGTGGCGATGACCTCGCCCGAGATCGCGCTGGAGACCAGCAGGAGCAGCAGGGGGCAGCCCTGCGCGGCGACCTCCTCGCACACGATCGCGAGCTCGGTCAGGCCCGCGCCACCACCGCCGTACTCCTCGGGGATGTTGATGCCGATGAACCCGTGCTCGCCCAGCACCTGCCACAGTTCGGCGGTGGGTTCACGGGCTTCGGCCTTGCGGGCGTAGTAGTCACCGCCGAACTTCGCGGTGATCGCGGCCACCGCGGCACGCAACGCGGTGTGGTCGGGATCCGGCGTGAAATCCATCGGGGGTCCTCCGCGGTCAGGCGAGCAGGGTCACGGGGATGTCGGCATAGCGCGAGCGCAGGTATTCCCCGAGCCCCTTGGCCTGCGCGTCCGGGCGGGCCGTCGCGGCCACGCCTTCGGCGAGCAGGCCGACGATCACGAAGTTGAGCGCGAGCACGTTCGGCAGCGCGTAGCGGCGCACGGTGAGGTTCGCCGCCTCCGGGATGAGCTGCCGCAGCCGGTCGACGGTCAGATACGCGTCCAGCCACGCGAATGCGGCCGCGTCGCGCACCCAGACGCCGACGTTGGCGTTGCCGCCCTTGTCCCCCGAGCGGGCGCCGACGATGCTGCCGAGCGGCACCTGCACCACCGCACCGAAGTCCCGCATCGGGCCAGGCATGGCAGCAGCCGGGGCGGGCACCGGTTCGGGCGCCGGGTGGTGGTCGATCACCACGACCTCGCCGTTGGGGAGCACCACCTCGTGCAGCACCTCGGCGGCCGGGACCAGCGTGGGCCAGTAGATGCCGTACGCGGTCTCGGCCGTGGGCGGCGTCGTCGTGTGGCAGCCCGCGTACCCGCCGACCGCGAGCTCCGTGGTGGCGTTGGCGAACCGCCTGCCGACCTTCTTCGGATCGGGGTCCTTGACGGTAATCCGCAGGTGCGCGGTCGCCTGTTCGTTGGTGGGCGCGTCGCGCCGGTCGTACCGGATCAGCCTGGTGTCGACCTTGGCGAAGGACTCCTTGCCGCCGAGCGCGTCGAAGAGCAGGTCCTGCGCCCAGCTCGCCTTCTCCTCGATGTCCAGTCCGGTCAGCACCAAGGTCATCGTGTTGCGGTAGCCAGCGAGCAGGTTCACCGCGACCTTGAGCTCGGGCGGTGGCGGGCTGCCCCTGGTCCCGGAGATGCGGACGCGGTCGGGGCCGTCCTGCTCGACGCGTGCCGTGTCGAAGTGCGCCACCACGTCGGGGCCCGCATAGGCGGGTTCGGCGATCTCGTACAGCAGTTGCGCGGTGACGGTGCCGACGGACACCAGTCCCCCGGTGTTCGGGTGCTTGGTCAGCACGGTGCTGCCATCCGCGGCCACCTCCGCGACCGGGAAGCCGGGCCGGCGCCGGTCGGCGATCTCCTGCAGCCACGGGTAGTTGCCGCCGGTCGCCTGCGGTCCGCACTCGATCACGTGCCCCGCGACGACCGCCCCGGCAAGCGCGTCGTGGTCGGCGCGTTGCCAGCCGTGCCACCACGCGGCGGGCCCCACGACCAGCGAGGCGTCGGTGACCCGCGGCGTGAGCACGATGTCGGCGCCCGCGTCCAGGGCGGCGGCGATGCCCCAGCCGCCGAGGTAGGCGTTGGCCGTCACCGGCTCGCCGGGCGCACCGGTCAGGGGTTCGCCGGTGTCCAGGTTCGCCAGCGGGTGTCCGGACGCGATGAGGTCGTCGAGCCGCTCGCTGAGGTCGTCACCGCGCAGATGGGCGACCTTGGGCGCGAGGCCCAGCCTCGCGGCGAGTTCGTGGACCTGCTCGGCGAGCCCGGCCGGGTTGAGGCCGCCGGCGTTGACCACGATCTTGGTGCCGCGGTCCAGGCAGGTGCCCAGGACCTGCTCGAGTTGGGCGAGGAACGGGCGGGCGTAGCCCGCCGCCGGGTCTTTGCGCCGCGCCTTCCACAGGATGAGCATGGTCAGCTCGGCGAGGTAGTCACCGGTGAGTACGTCGGTCGGGCCGCCGTCGACGACCTCCTTCGCCGCGGCGAGCCGGTCACCCAGGAAGCCCGAGCAGTTGGCGATCCGGACCGGGCGGGTCATGCCGTCCTCCGTCCCACGGGTTCGCGGCCGGGGCCTGGCGCGCCGGCGAAGGCTTGCGCGATCGTCAGCCATTCGGCGGCGACCGACCCAGTGGTGGTCAAGGCGGTGTCCGCCCGGTGGCGTCGCTGGGTGACGACCAGGCAGAAGTCAAGGGCGGGCCCGTGAACTCGCTCGGTCGCGCCTGGATCGCCCCACGTCCACCGGTCCCCGTCGGGTGCGGTCAGCTCCACGAAGACGTCGGTATCGGGTACCGGCTTGCCCCGCAGGCCGAAGCTGAACCCGAACGTGCGCACGCCCAGGTGCGCGACGTGCCGCAGCCGCGCGGTGGGCGGGCGGGTGACGCCGAGGGCGTCGGCCACGTCCTGGCCGTGCGCCCACGTCTCCATCAACCGGGCGGTCGCGGAGCTCAGCGCGCTCATGTCCGGCCCGTACCACGGCACGCGCTTCTTCGGGTCCGTCGCCCTGAAGCGCACCAGCAAGTCGGTGCGGACCAGACGGAACCAGTTCAGCAGCTCCGGGATCGGCATGGCGCGGTGGCGTTCGGCGATCACGTCCGGGAACCGCGGGCCCAGCTCGACCAGCTCGGCTGCCTCTGCGCGGAACCGGGCCGGGTCGGCGATCGCCAGCGCGGCGGCCTCGTCGAAGTAGGCGAGGTGGCTGACTTGGTCTCGGATGGACCAGCCGATCGCGGGGGTCGGCCGGTCCCAGTCGGTCACCGACGCGAGTAGCGCGTCGAGGTCGGCGGTCTCCGCGGCCAGGTCGTCCCACAGGTTGGCGGGTTCGGTCATGACGCGACCACGACGGCCAGCACGGCGCCGAGGTCGACGGTGTCGCCGACTCGGACCCCGATCTCGCCGACCTCGCCCTCGGTGGGCGCGGTGACGGTGTGCTCCATCTTCATCGCCTCCAGCACGACGATCGGCGCGCCGGCCGCGACCCGCTCCCCCGGTTCGGCGAGCACCCGCACGACCGTGCCCGGCATCGGCGCGACCAGGGAGCCTGGCGTGGACCGGTCACCGGGCTCGACGAACCGCGGCACCTCCGTCAAGGCGGTCGCACCCAATGAGCTGTCCACATAGGACGTCTCGCCGCACCGGTGCACGGCGATCCGCCGTCGTACCCCGGCGACCTCCAAGTCGACCGCGTCGGCTGTGGCCGCGTGCAGCACGGCGTCGACCGGTTCGCCCGCTACCGTGGCGGCGAGCCCGTCCCGGTCGAACCGGTAGGAGACGGCCAACTCCTTGTCCGACAAGGTGAACTCGGCGATCTGCGACGCGTCCGGCACGTTGCGCCAGCCCGACGGCAGGGTGGTGAGCACCGGTGTCGACACCCGCCGGTGCGCCTGCCCGGCGAGGGCGGCGGCAAGCGCGTGCACCGCTGGTGCCCGGGCGTCGACGGCACCGGCCGCCAGGTCCGCGGGGTCGTGGCGGGTCAGGTAGCCGGTGTCAATGGCCCCGGCCCGGAACTCGGTTTCGCGCAGCACGCCGACGAGCAGGTCGCGATTGGTGACCACGCCATGCACCCGGGTCTCGGCGAGCGCGCGGGCGAGCAGGCGGCACGCCTCGTCCCGGGTGGGCGCGTGCGCGATCACCTTGGCCAGCATGGGGTCGTAGTGCAGGCCGACCACCGACCCTTCGACCACGCCACCGTCTACCCGCACTCCCGGCAGGCCGGGCACGGCGAACCGGTGCACGGTGCCGGTGGCCGGCAGGAATCCGGCGGGTACGTCCTCGGCGTACAAGCGGGCTTCGATCGCGTGGCCGGTGATCCGGGCGGCCCGCGCCTCGGGCGGCAACGGGTGCCCCTCGGCGATCAGCAGTTGCAGCCGCACCAGGTCCAGGCCGGTGATCGACTCGGTGACCGGGTGCTCGACCTGCAGGCGGGTGTTCACCTCGAGGAAGTGGAAGTTGCCGTGCGCGTCGAGCACGAATTCGACCGTGCCCGCGCCGACGTAGTCGATGGCCTTGGCCGCGGCGACCGCGGCCGCGCACAACTCGGCACGCAGGGCGTCGTCCACGGCCGGGGACGGCGCCTCCTCGATGATCTTCTGGTAGCGGCGTTGGATCGAGCACTCGCGTTCGAACAGGGCCAAGACCTCGCCGTGCCGGTCGCCGAAGATCTGCACCTCGACGTGGCGCGGCGAGTCAACGTAGTGCTCCAGGAACACCGTGCCGTCGCCGAACGCCGATGCCGCCTCCCGGCGCGCGCTGTCCACAGCGGACTGCAGCTCGGCCTCGGCACGCACGATCCGCATGCCCCGGCCGCCGCCGCCGAACGCGGCCTTCACCAGCACCGGGTACCCGATGTCCCGGCCGACCCGGGCCGGGTCCAGCGCGACGTCGTCGGTGACCGTGACGCTCGGCAGCACCGGTACACCGGCCGCGGCCATGATCTCCTTCGCGGCGACCTTCGAGCCCATCTGCTCGATCACCTCGGGATCCGGGCCGACGAACGTCAGGCCCGCGTCGGCGCAGGCGCGCGCGAACCCGGCGTTTTCCGACAGGAACCCGTATCCGGGGTGCACCGCGTCCGCGCCGGTCGCCTGCGCGGCACCAACAATCTTCGCGATGTCCAGGTAGGTCTCACTGGGTGCCGCGCCCGGCAGCCGCACCGCCTCGTCGGCCTCCCGCACGAACGGTGCATCGGCGTCCGGGTCGGAGTAGACGGCAACGCAGCGCACGTCCATGGCCCGGGCGGTGCGCATGACGCGCCGGGCGATCTCGCCGCGGTTGGCGACGAGCAGGCTGGTGATCGGCCGAGGAGTCATCGCCCTCACATCCGGAAGACGCCGTAGCCGCGGCGTCCCTCGATCGGCTGGGAATGCGCGGCGGACAACGCCATCCCGAGCACGTGGCGGGTGTCGCGCGGGTCGATCACACCGTCGTCGTAGAGCCGCGACGTGACGAAGAAGGCGTGCGACTCCGCCTCGATCTGCGCCTCGATCCGGCGCCGCCGTTCGTCGTCGGCGGCCACGTCGAACTCCCGCCCGGACGCCTCCGCCGCCTGCTTGCCCACAATGGACAGCACGCCTGCGAGCTGCTGCGCGCCCATCACGGCGAGCTTCGCGTTGACCCAGGCGAACATGAACCGCGGGTCGTAGGCCCGCCCCGACATGCCGTAGTTCCCGGCGCCGAACGACGCTCCGATGTTGATCGTGAAATGTGGGACGGTGCTGTTGGTGACGGCGTTGATCATCTTGGCGCCGTCCTTGATGATGCCGCCCTGCTCATAGGTCGTGCCGACCATGAACCCGGTCGTGTTCTGCAGGAACACCAGCGGCGTGTCGGATTGGTTGGCCAGCAAGATGAACTCGGTCGCCTTCTGCGCTTCCTCGCTGAACAGCACTCCGCGGGCGTTGGCAAGCACGCCGACCGGGAAGCCGTGCACCGACGCCCAGCCGGTGACCAGGCTCGTGCCGTAGCGCGTCTTGTACTCACTGAACCGCGACCCGTCGACGACCCGGGCGAGGACCTCCCTCGGATCGACCGGGGTGCGGAAGTCGGCCGGGGTGATGCCGAGCAGCTCGTCCGGGTCGTACAGCGGGTCCTCGGCGGGCCGCGTCGGACCGGGGCCGAGCTTGCGCCACCCCAGGTCGGCCACGAGCTGCCGGCCGATGCGCAGGCAGTCGTGTTCGTCCACAGCGAAGTGGTCACCCACACCGGAGACGCGGGTGTGCATGTCGGCGCCGCCGAGGTCTTCGTCGTCGGCGTCCTCGCCGGTGGCCATCTTCACCAGCGGCGGGCCGCCGAGGAACACCTTCGCCTGCCCGTCGACCAGCACGGCGTGGTCGCACATGCCCGGCACGTACGCGCCACCGGCGGTGGAGTTGCCGAACACCAGCGCGATGGTCGGCACGCCCATCCCGGAGAGTTCGGTGAGGCCTTGGAAGATCTTGCCCGCCTGGACGAACAGCTCCGACTGGGTCGGCAGGTCCGCGCCGCCGGACTCGACCAAGTTCACCACCGGCAACCGGTTGCGCTTCGCGATGTCCAGCGCGCGCAGATTCTTGCGCAACGTGTAGGGGTTCATCGAGCCGCCGCGCACCGTCGGGTCGTGGGCGATGATCACGCATTCGACCCCCGAGACCACGCCGATCCCGGTCACGATGCTCGCCCCGACGGTGAAGTCGGTGCCCCACGCGGCGAGCGTGGACAGCTCGAGGAACGGCGAGTCCCGGTCCAGCAGCAACGCGATCCGCTCGCGGACCAGCAGCCGACCGCGCCCGTGGTGCCGGTCGGCGTAGCGGGCGCCACCGCCGGCGCGCGCGAGCGCCAGCTGTTCGTCCAACGCCGCCAACGCCTCGAGGTGCGCCTCCCGATTGCGCCGGTGGTCCGCCGACGCCGGGTCCACCGCTGATGCCAGCACGGCCACCCGCACCGCCTCCTCCCGTTCGGCCTGATGTTAACCCTGATTCACTAACGAGGGAAGCATCAGTCCATCGACCGGCAGTAATCCATGACAGATGGGCAATGACGCCGACCGGTACCTGAGCTATTGTGATCCGTCATTCACTAGGGACAGTTCCGTTCGTGCGGGCCGACCCGAGGAGACCGTCACGTACCCCGGCAAGTACGCGGCGTCCAGGCGGTGCAGCTGCGCGCCCTGTACCTGAACGGACACCAGCGATCGTTTTGGTCATACCATTGAAACGATCTGCGCCAACCGGTTACCATCTCGCGGACGCGGCTTCTCCGCCTCGAGAGTCCGCATCAGCTTGTGGTGCACCCGATGTTGACACCTCAGGAGACGATGTGCGGACAACGAAGTCCGGATCGGTTGCCCGGCTGGCCGCGGCGGCAGCCGCGCTGACCGCGATCGCCGGGATCATGACGTCCACCGCCGGTCACGCCGCGGGCGCCACCCGGCACTACCCGGTGCCGTACACCTTCGCGGCCAATGTGCTCGGCGCCGCGCATCCCTACAGCGACCCGCCGGGCAGCAACGACTGGTCCTGCCGGCCGGGTTCCGTCCACCCTCGCCCGGTCGTGCTGGTGCACGGCTTCGCTTCGGTCATGAACGACACCTGGCAGACGTACTCACCACTGCTGGCCAACGAGGGCTACTGCGTCTTCGCCTTGAACTACGGGGTTCCCGATGGGACGTCGTTCCCGCTCGACCAGGTCGGCGGCCGCACGCCGCTCGAAGACAGCGCACAGGAACTCGCCGCGTTCGTCGACCGGGTCCGCACCGCCACCGGTGTGTCGCAAGTGGACATCGTCGGGCACTCCGAGGGCACCCAGATGCCCAACTACTACCTCAAGCGCCTCGGCGGCAGCGCACACGTGCACACCTTCGTCGCGCTCGCGCCGTTCTGGCGCGGCACGAACGCCGCGGGCCTCGCCACGGCAACACTGCTCGCGGGCCGGTTCGGCTACGCGCCGGTGGTCAACGGAGTCCTGGACCCGCTCTGCGCCGCATGCCGTCAACTGCTCGCCGGCTCCGACTACTACGCGGCGTTCGGCGATCCGGTGGTCCCCGGCGTCAACTACACCAGCATCGTCACCCGCTACGACGAACTCGCGGTGCCCTATACCAGCGGCATTGCCTCAGGCATGCACAACATCACGCTGCAAGACCAGTGCCTGCTCGACCACTCGGAGCACTTCGCGATCCTGTCCGACCCCGTCGCCGGGGCCGACATCCTCAACGCGCTCGACCCGGCGCACCCCCGCCCGGTGCCCTGCGTCTACGTCCCCCCGTTCCTCGGCTGAGCTGGAGCCAGCATGTCCACGTACACGACGTTCACCTTCCCGGGCAGCGACGGCACCCCGATCACCGCCTACCGCTGGGATCCCCAAGCCGCCCCGAAGGCGATCCTGCAGATCACCCACGGCGTCGGCGAGCACGCGTTGCGCTACACCGAACCCGCTGAACGGTTCGCTGCCGAAGGCTTTGTCGTCTACGCACAGGACCACCGCGGGCACGGCGCCACCGCCGGCTCCCCCGAGCAGTTCGGGCAGATCGGCACCGACGGCTGGTACGCATTGGTCGCCGACATCGGCGCGCTGAGCGCGGTCGCTCGCCGTGAAAACCCTGGGTTGCGCCTGACGCTGCTCTCGCACAGTCTCGGCTCGTTCGCCACTCAGCAGTACCTGATCGACCACAGCGGCGACGTCGACGGCGTGATTCTGACCGGCACGGCGGCGATCGACCTGCTCGCTCCCGCGCTCGACCTCGACAACCCGGTCGGCCTGGACCTGTTCAACGCCGCGTTCCAGCCCGCGCGCACCGACTTCGACTGGCTTTCCCGCGACGAGTCCATGGTGGACGCCTACCTCGCCGACCCGCGCACCGGCTTCAACCTGGACCAGGACGGCCTGAAGGCCATGTTCGACGGCGCGGCGAAGGCAGCGACCGCCACCGACCAGGTGCGGTCGGACCTGCCGCTCTACATCGCCGTCGGTGCCATGGATCCCGTCAACGGCGGTCTCGCCTTGCTGACCGCGCTGGAGCAGCGCTACCGCGACGCGGGTCTGACGAATCTCACCGTCGTCACGTATCCCGAGGCCCGCCACGAGATCCTCAACGAAACCAACCGCGACGAGGTGCTGGACGCCATGGTCGACTGGGTGCACGCCCAGAAGCTCGGCTGATCGTCGGCACAACAGGAGGTCGCCGTGCGCGAGGTTCCCAGCTACGGCATCCCGTGTGATCGTTGCGGGAATCCGGCTGTCGCGTTCGTTCCCGGCGTATACGTGCGCCATGAAAACTCGGTGTGCTTGCTGCCGAACGGTTCTGATCACCGCGGCACGACGCTGGACCTGGATTGGCGACTGATCGCGAAGCGGGCCGGCTGATGCGAGCTGTCGTCCTGCACCGCTTCGGAGCCGCCGACGAACTGCGGCTGGAGTCCACTCCGGACGCCACCGAGCGTACGGGCTGGGTGGTCGTGCAGGTGCGCGCGAGCGCGCTCAACTGGCACGACGTGCTGGTCCGCCAGGGCGTCTACCGCTCTCCCCTGCCCCACGTGCCCGGCGCGGACGGTGCCGGCGTCCGGCGGGACACGGGCGAGCCGGTCGTCGTACTGCCCTCCTTGCACTGGGGAACCGACCAAGCAGCGCCGTCCGCCGGCTTCCAGATCCTGGGTGACGTCGAACGCGGCACCTATGCCGAACTGGTGGCCGTTCCGGCCGAGTGCGCGGTGCCGAAGCCGCCGGGCCTGAGCTGGGCGCAGGCTGCCGCCTTGCCGTTGGTCGGCGTCACGACGTTCCGCGCCTTGTTCACTCGTGGCCGGCTGGCCGCTGGTGAGTCGTTGCTCGTGCTCGGCGCGAGCGGTGGCGTCGCCACGAGCGCCGTAACGCTCGCGGCAGCCGCGGGAGCGCGGGTCGTGGTCACCTCGTCGTCACCGGACAAAGTGGACCGCGCCAAGGCCTTGGGTGCGGCCGACGGTGTCCTGCACACCGAGCACGACTGGGTGGACGCCGCACGGCGGTGCACTCCCGGCAACGCCGGCTTCGATCTGGTGCTCGACCCCGTAGGGCGGTGGAACGAGGCAGTGCGGGCGTTGCGCCGCGGTGGTCGGCTGGTCGTGCTCGGCGCTTCCGTGAACGACACGGCCCGGATGGACGTGCGCTCGTTCTACTTCGGACAGTACGACCTGCTCGGCACGACCATGGGCAGCCCAGCCGACTTCGCCGGCTTGCTGTCGTTCATGGCCGAGACGAACGCACCGCCACCCGTCATCGACAGGACCTTCCCGCTCGACGCGGCCGCCGACGCCCACCGGCACCTGGAAAGCGGCGCCGGGTTCGGCAAGGTCGTGCTCGACCACGTGTGACCCGCTCCGTCTTGATTTTATGGTATGACCAATTAGGATGTGACGGGAAGACACCACGACGAGGGAGAACCAGGCGATGAAGCCCGAGGAGTTCACCGACATCACGTACGAGGTCGACAACGGCCTCGCGTGGATCACGATCAACCGTCCGGACCGCTACAACGCGTTCCGGGCACGCACGGTGGATGAACTCGTGATGGCGTTCAAGCTGGCCTGGGCCGACGACACCGTCGGGGTCGTCAGCCTGACCGGTGCCGGCGCGAAGGCGTTCTGCACCGGTGGTGACCAGAAGCAGCGGATGGAGACCGGCGACTACGGCCCGTCGGAGTCCGGGTTGTTCGAAGTGGACGCCTTGCACCGGGTGATCCGTGACGTGCCGAAGCCGGTGATCGCCGCCGTCAACGGGTTCGCCATCGGCGGTGGCCACGTGCTGCACCTGCTGTGCGACCTGACCATCTCGTCCGACACTGCCGTGTTCGGGCAGAACGGGCCGCGGGTCGGGTCGTTCGACGCCGGGTTCGGCACCGGACTGATGGCCCGCGCGATCGGTGAGAAGCGAGCCCGGGAGATCTGGTTCCTGTGCCGCAAGTACTCCCCCGAGCAGGCGCTGGAGTGGGGGTTGGTGAACAAGGTGGTGCCGGCCGATCAACTGCGCGCCGAAGTCCGGGCGTGGGCGGACGAGATCCTGCAACTCTCCCCCACCGCGCTGAAGGTGCTCAAGCAGTCGTTCAACGCGGACACCGAGCACTTCTCCGGGATCGGGCAGATCGCGTACTCGAGCCTCAAGCTCTTCGGTGAGTCCGCCGAGGCCCAGGAGGGCATTGCCGCGTTCAACGAGAAGCGCAAGCCCGAGTTCGCGGGCTACCGCACCCACTGACGTGACCGGCCGCCCCTTCGCCCCGGATCTCCTGGCGGGCAAGCGGATCCTCATCACCGGCGGCGGCACCGGCCTGGGCCGGGCCGTCGCTCGGCACCTCGTCGAGCACGGCGCTCAGGTGCACCTGTGGGGCCGACGGCCCGCCGTGCTCGACGAGGCAGCGGCTTCGCTGCCAGGGTCGGTGCACACGCAGGTCGTGGACGTGCGCGATGGCGAGCGGGTCGACGAGGCCATGGGCGAGCTGTGGGATGAGCACGGCCCGTTGACCGGTGTCCTGAACAACGCGGCGGCCAACTTCATCGCGCCGACCGAGTCCTTGAGCCCGCGCGCGTTCGACGCGGTGTCCGGCACCGTGATGAAGGGGTCGTTCCACACCACGCACGGGGCCGGGCGGCGGTGGATCGCGGCCCGCCTGCCCGGCAGCGTCGTGTCGACCCTGACGACGTGGGTGTGGACCGGGTCGGCCTACGTCGTGCCCTCGGCCATGGGCAAAGCGGCCGTGCACGCCATGACCATGTCGCTCGCCGTCGAGTGGGCGCGCCACGGCATCCGGCTCAATGCAGTCGCGCCGGGGCCGATCCCCACGGAGTACGCGTGGCAGATGCTGAACCCGACCGGCAAGAGCGGTGTCGGGGCCACCCAGGCCGACCAGATCCCCATGGGCCGCATGGGAACCGTCGAGGAGCTGGCGAACCTGACGATGTTCCTGCTCTCGGATGCGTGCCCCTATCTCACCGGACAGACGATCGCGATGGATGGCGGTCAGATGCTCGCAGGGCCGGGGACGTTCGCCGGCCTGGCCGAGATGACCGACCAGGACTGGGCGGACGCACGGGCGAAGAGCGAGGCGGCTACCGCCGCCAGCAAGGCGCAACGCGGCGGACTCGGCGGTCCGCACTAGCGGCCGGTGAACGTCGGTGGCCTGCGTTCGGTGAAGGCTGTGAGTGCCTCGCGCATGTCCGCGGTCCTGGTCAGCAGCGCCTGGCCGCGGTTCTCCAGCTCCAGCGCGGCTGCATAGGAGGTGATCTCCATGTTGGCCTGCAACGACTTCTTGGACATCTCGACTCCGGCCGGGGAGTTGGCGCAGATCGCGTCGGCCATCGCCAGGGCCGCGTCGAGCAGTTCCTCGGCCAGCACCACGCGGTTGACCAGCCCCAGGCGTTCGGCTTCCGGGGCTTCCACGATGCGTCCCGTGTAGACGATCTCCGCCGCCGCGGCAGGTCCGATGAGCCGGGGCAGCAGCCAGGACGTTCCGAGGTCGCCCGCGGAAAGCCCGATGCGCACGAACGCGGCGTTGAACTTCGCGGTCGGCGCGGCGAGGCGGATGTCGGCCGCGAGCGACAGGGCCAATCCGCCACCGGCGGCGGCACCGTTGACCGCGGCGATCACCGGCACCCGGATGCCACGCACCGCGGCGAGCGCACGCGCACCCAGCTCCTGGAGCTTCAGCATGCCGACGGCACCCAGCGACGGTAGCTCCGCGGCGTCATCGAGGTCGTACCCGGCGCAGAAGGCCGTGCCCGCACCGGTGAGCACCACGACCCGAAGCGCCTCGTCGTGGTGGACGGACCGCGCGAGGTGCTCGAGCTCCTCGAACATCTGGGCCGTCATGGCGTTGGCCCGGCCGGGGCGGTTCAGCGTGACGACCATGATGCCGTCCCGTGGACGATCGAGTCGCAGGGTCTCGGTCATTGAGGTGTCCCCTTTGGACTCATGGCGGTCAGGATGCGCCGGGTGGCGTCCTCGGCTCGCTCGGCACTGAGTCCCCAGACCGGCGCCACCAGGTTGAGGTGGTCGAACGCGTTGGCGTGGCGCGCGGCCAGGTCGGCGAACCGCTCCGGGGTGCAGGCGATCCCGATCGCGTCGATCGCCTCGTCCGGGACGGCGGCGGTCATCGCGTCGAGGTCCTGTGCCTTGGCGGCGGCGTGGATCTTTTCCTGGTGGGCGGTCCAGCCGTGCAGGGCGAACAGCCGGTCGTAGACGCGGCTCGGCGCGTACTGGGCGATGGCGAACGCCAACCGGCGGCGCGCGACTTCCTCGTTGTCGTCCACCGCGCACATCCGGATTCCCTTGACCACGAAGCCGTCCAGCGACCGCTCCGCTTCCGCCGCGCCACGTTCCAGCTGCGGGCGGATCACCTCGGTGAGGTACTCGGCGGTGGTCATCGGGTGGCAGACAAGGCCGTCGGCGACCCGCGCCGCGGTGCGCACCATCAACGGGTTCACCCCTGCGGCCCAGATCGGCAAGCGGTCCCGCCACGGCGGCGGCGTCTCGGCGGTGGGCGCGAGGTGCAAATTGTAGAACCGCCCGTCGTGGTGCACCGGCCCCTCGTGCAGGCGCCACAGCTTGCGCAGCACCTCGACCAGCTCCGCCATCCGCGCGGCGGGCGCCTCGCCACTCACCCCGAGCCAGTTCTCCAGCATTCCGCGGGTGCCGTTGCCCAGGCCGAGGACGATCCGGCCCTCGGCGAGCTCGTCCAGGTCGCGTGCCTCCGCCGCCCAGATCATCGGCGAGCGGCCGGCACCATAGGCGATGTTGGAGCCGATCAGGACCCGCTCGGTGGCCTGTGCGAGCACGGCCATCGGGATGGTGGCCGATCGGTTGTACAGCTCGCCGGTCCACACCGCGCCGAACCCGGCTGCCTCGGCGTCGCGGGCCAACGCGGCCGCGCGGCGGAACCGCTCGGCGCCGCGCCCGGCACTGAAGATCGTCAAACCGAATTGGTCCATCCCGTCACCCGCTCAGTCGAAGTTCGGCGATCGGCGCTCGAGGAACGCGGTCAGGCCTTCCTTGGCCTCCCCGTGCTCGAACAGCTCCTGCACCTGCGCGGCCTCGTACCGGAGGCCCTCGTCGAGCGGGAGGTCGAACGCGGCGTCCACGGTGCGCAGGACCGCGCTCAGCGCCGGCCTGGAGAAGGCACGAAGTTCCTTGCCGAGCTCCACTGCCCCGGCGAGTGCCTGCCCGGCCTCGACGACGCGGTCGACGAGCCCGATGGACCTCGCCTCGCCGGCACGCACCTGGCGCGCCGTGGCCATGATGTCGATCGCCCGTCCCCGGCCGACGAGTCGCGGCAGTCGCTGGGTTCCGCCCGCGCCGGGGATGAGGCCGAGCTTCACCTCGGGGAGGCCGAACTTCGCGTCGGTGCCGGCGACGCGCATGCTCGCGGCCATCGCCAGTTCCAGTCCCCCGCCGAGGGCCAGGCCGTCGACGGCGGCGATCGTGATCCGTGGTGGTGCGGCGATGCGGTCGAGGACCCCGCGCAGCCGATCGCCGTACGCGGCAAAGGAGGCGCCGTCGATGGCGGACATGTGCTTGATGTCGGCGCCGGCCGCGAAGAACCCCGGGATGGCGGAAGCGATGACGATGGTGCGCACGTCGTCGCGCTGGTCGGCTTCGTCGAGGGCGGCGGACAGGCCGTCGAGGATCGGCGGGCCGAGCGCATTCGCGCGGCCGTGCGCCATGGTCACGACCATGACGCCGGCACTGGCGTCCTCCCACCGAACGGCGGGCTCGGTCATGGTGGCTCCTTCATCCGGTGTGGTCACGATCGCCGCGGGAACCGCGCGAAGTCAGGCTGCCGCTTGGCTTTGAACGCCTCGCGACCCTCCTTGGCCTCGTCGGTGGCGTAGAAGAGCAGGTTCGCGTCGTGGGCCAGTTGCTGGATGCCCGTGAGCCCGTCCTCAGCGGCATGGAAGCTCGCCTTGGACAGCCGCAGCGCCATGGGGGACAGCCGGAGCATCCGGCGGCACCACGCGAGGGTCTCGGTCTCGAGCTCGGCCAGCGGCACGACCTTGTTGACCAGGCCCATGGCGAGCGCCTCACCGGCGTCGTACTGCTCGCACAGCAGCCAGAACTCCTTGGCCTTCCTCTGGCCGATCTGCTGGGCCAGCAGCCCCGCACCGAATCCGCCGTCGAACGACCCGACCTTCGGGCCTACCTGCCCGAAACGGGCGTTGTCGGCCGCGATGGTCAAGTCGCACACCAGGTGCAGCACGTGTCCGCCGCCGATGGCGTACCCGGCGACCATGGCCACCACGGGTTTGGGCAGCCGCCGGATCTGCACTTGCAGGTCGGTGACGTGGAACCGGCCGACCGCGCCCGGTTCACCTGGCTCGGTGAGGTAGCCGGTGTCGCCGCGCACCCGTTGGTCGCCGCCGGAGCAGAAGGCGTCCGGTCCCTCGCCGGTCAGTACGATGACGCCGACGCTCTCGTCCTCGCGGGCGTGGGTCAAGGCGTCGGAGATCTCCACCAGCGTTTGCGGCCGGAAGGCGTTGCGTACCTCGGGCCGGCAGAGGGTGATCTTGGCGATGCCGTCACCGCTGTGCTCGTACCGGATGTCCACATAGGACCGCGCGGCACACCACTCGGCGGATTCACGGCTTTCCTCGATGCGCATGGGCTCAGGCCATCGTGAGGCCGCCGCTGACGGACAGGGTCTGGCCGGTGATGTAGCCGGTGGCGTCGGCGGCGAAGAACGCGACCGCGGCGGCGACGTCGGCGGGCCGGGCGAGGCGGCGCATGGGTACGCCCCGCACCATCCCGGCGATCACCTTCTCGGCGTCGTCACCGGCGTTGCTCGCGAACTTGCGCAGCGCGGGCGTGTCGGTGGGGCCGGGGCACACCGTGTTCGCGGTGACGCCCTTGCTCGCGACCTCGCGGGCGAGGGTCTTGGTGAAGGCGATGATGCCGCCCTTCGCGCCCGAGTACACCGCCTCCAGCGACGAGCCGACCCGTCCGGCGTCCGAGCCGATGTTGATCACGCGACCCCAGCCGCGTTCCATCATCGCGGGCACGGTGGCCTGCACGACGCGCAGCGCGCCCTTGAAGTTGATGTCGAGGATGCGGTCCCAGAACTCCTCGGTGGTGTCGACGAACTTCATGAAGTCGTCCCAGCCGGCGTTGTTGACCACGACCTCGATCGGCCCGAGCTCCTCGGTCACGGTCTTCACCGCGGCCTGCACGGCGGCGGTGTCGGTGACGTCGGCCTGCACGGCGAGCGCGCTGCCCCCGGCCTCGGTGATCGCCTTCGCGGTGGCCTGCGCCGTGTCGGCGTTCAGGTCGACCACGGCGACCTGGAACCCTTGGGCGCCGAGTGTGGTGGAGATGCCTTCCCCAATGCCCTGTGCGCCGCCGGTGACGAACGCGACTCGGTTGTTCATGGCTGAACCTTTCAGTTGGCGTGCCAGTCGATCGGGCCCGCGACGAGGCAGTGGCTGGTGAGCTTGCGGCCGAGCACCGTCTGCGCTTCCTGGGCCGCGCTGATCACGGCGGGCAGGTCGATCCCGGTGTCGACACCCATCTCGTGGAACATGCTGATCAGGTCCTCGGTCGCGATGTTGCCCGTCGAGCCGGGCGGCACGGGGCAGCCGCCGAGTTCGCCGAAGCTCGACTCGAAGCTGGTGCAGCCTGCTTGCAGGGCGGCGTAGGCATTCGCGAGACCTTGGCCGCGGGTGTTGTGGAAGTGCGCGGTCACCTCGACGCCGGGCAGCCGCTCCAGCGCGGCGGCGAAGAACTCCCCCGCGTAGGCCGGGTTGGCCATGCCGGTGGTGTCGCCGAACCCGATCTCGGTCGCGCCCGCCTCGGCGAACCGCTCGGCCAGGCCGAGCACCCGGTCGAGGTCGACCTTGCCCTCGTAGGGGCAACCGAACGAGGTCGCGATGACCGCGGCGCAGCCGAGCCCCTCGGCGACGATGCGCTTGGCCATGACGTCGTTGTCCGCCATGGTGTCCGCGACCGTGCGGTTGACGTTCTTGCGGTTGTGCGTCTCCGACGCGGACACGAAGATCGCCGCGTCGTGGAAGGTCTCCCGGACCCGCAACGCGTTGTCCAGGCCCTTGCTGTTGGGGATCAACACCATCAGGCGGACGTCGTCCGGCACCTCGATGCGGCGCAACACGTCCACACCGTCGGAGAGTTGCGGGATCACGTCGGGACGCACGAAGCTGGCCACCTCGATGCGCCGGAACCCGGCGCTCGCGAGCGCGTTGATCAGCCGGACCTTGTCGTCGGTGTCGATCCGCTCGGGCTCGTTCTGGAAACCGTCGCGGGGCCCGACCTCGCGAATCTCAACCGCTTTCGGCAGGGTCATAGGTCCTCCTCTCGGGCCGCACGCAGCAGCTCGTCGCGGTGTTCAGGGGCGGCGATCGCGGCAAGCCGCGCCGCTCGTTCGGGCAGCGGACAGCCACGCAGGTGCGCGACACCGTGTTCGGTGACCACCACGTCCACGTCGGCACGGGCGGTCGTGACCGGCCCGGTGAGGCTGGGGACGATCGTGGAGTGCCCGGCCGTGGTCGAGCGGACGGCGATGATCGACCGCGCCCCGGTGCGGGCGGCGGCGCCACTGAAATCGGCCTGACCACCGATGCCGCCGAGGTAGCGGCCACCCGCGACCTCGCTGCCCACCTGCCCGGTCAGGTCGACCTGGAGGGCGGAGTTGATCGCCACCAGGCGCTCCAGCCGGGCGAGCACACCGGGGTGGTGGGTGTAGCTCGCCGGACGGAACTCGACGGGCAAGGAGGGCAGCGCCGCGTACAGGTCGGCACTGCCGATCGCGGTGCCCGCCACCACGACGCCGCGGTCGATTTCCTTGTACCGCCCGGTGATCACGCCCTTGTCCACCAGGTGCAGCACCCCGTCGGTCACCATCCCGGAATGCACGCCCAGGTCCTCGTGACCGGACAGGGCGTCGAGGATGGCCTCGGGCAGGGTGCCGACGCCAAGCTGAAGGGTGTCGCGGTCGTCGACCAGCCCGGCCACGTGTGCGGCGATCGCGGCGTCGATGTCGTCCGGGGACCGGCTTGTCGCGGCGAGCAGCGGCCGGTCGGTCGCCACGACCGCGGCGAACCGGTCCAGCGGGATCGTGTCCGCGCCAGGGCAGGGCGGCATCCGGGCGTTGATCTCCGCGATGACGGTCCTGGTGTGCCGCAGCGCATCGGCGGTGTAGTCCACACCGAAGCCCAGGCTGCACCGACCGTCCGGGCCGGGTGGCGACACTTGCACGAGGGCCACGTCGTGCGGCAGCAGGCCTTCGGCGAAGAGCCGCGGCAACGTCGAGTAGTGGCCCGGCACGACGGCGACCCGGTCAGCGGCCGACCGCAGCGTGCCCATCGCGCCGTACGAGGTAAGCGCCAGCGCTCGTGGCGGGTCGGCGAGCCGGGTGTTGTGGCTCAACCCGCAGAACGCCCGGCACGGCCCGATGTCGGCTATCTGGTCGAGCAGGGCGTCCACCAGCGGCGTGGCCTCGGCGGCGCCCTGGCCCCACCAGATGCCGTCGCCCGCCTTAACGTGTGCTCGCAGGTCGATCATCAGCTCACCCGCTGCAGGACGGTGCCGGTGCCCAGGCCCCCGCCGCAGCACATGGTGACCAGCCCGAACTCCGCATTGCGACGCGTCAGCTCGGCGACCACGGTGCTGATCAGTCGCGCCCCGGACGCGCCGACCGGGTGGCCGAGCGCGATCGCACCGCCGTTGACGTTCACCCGATCCGGGTCGGGCTTGAGCTCGCGCTGCCACGCCAGCACGACCGAGCTGAACGCCTCGTTGACCTCGAACAGGTCGATGTCGGCCACGCCGAGACCGGTGCGCTGCAACAGTTTCCGGGTCGCGGGGATCGGCCCGGTCAGCATGATGACCGGATCGACGCCGACCGTTGTCTGGTCGACGATGCGGGCCCGCGGGGTCAGGCCGTGCTCCTCCACGGCCCTCCGCGAGGCGAGCACCAGGCCCGCCGCGCCGTCGGAGATGGGCGAGGACGTGCCCGCGGTGATCCGGCCGTTCTCCTTGCGGAAGGCGGGTTTCAGTCCCGCGAGCGTCGCCAGGTCGGTGCCTGGCCGCACGGTCTGGTCGCTGGTGCAGGTCTCGCCGTCGAGGTCCATCGGGATGATCTCGTCGGCGAAGCGGCCGGCGGCGATCGCGTCTGCGGCCAAGGCGTGCGAACGGACGGCGAATTCGTCCAACTCCGCGCGGCCGAGGTCCCAGCGCTCGGCGATGAGCTCGGCACTTTCGCCTTGGTGGACGAAGTCGAAGCGCTCCCGCATCTCCCGCGTCCACGGCTCGCCGTACAACTCGGAGATCCTGGCCGGGGAGTTGATCGGGACGTGCCCCATGTGCTCGACCCCGCCCGCGATCACGACGTCATGCACACCGGACGCCACCTGCGCAGCCGCGAACTCGACGGCCGTCTGGGCGGACCCGCACCGCCGGTCCAGCACCACCGCCGGCACCTCGGGCGGATAGCCCGCGTGCAGCCACGCGTTGCGGGCGATGTTGCGTGACTGCTCGCCGAACGGCGCCGTGCAGCCGATCACGAGGTCGTCGACGGCGAGCGGATCGAGCCCGGCTCGGGTCAGCAGCTCCCGGTAGACGGTGCCCAGCAGCGCATTGGGATGGGTGTCGCGGAACCAGCCGCGTTGCGGGTGCGCCTTGCCGAACGGGGTCCGCGCCGCCTCGACGACGAAGACCTCGCGGCCGGCCTCGGTGAACGGGCTGGTCATCAGATCACCGTCCCACCGTCGACCGGCAGCACCTGGCCGGTGATGTAGGACGCGGCCGGGGAGGCGAGGAACACGAAGCTCGCGGCGATCTCGTCGGGCTCGGCCCAGCGGCCCAGCGGGATGCGTGCGAGGGTCTTAGCGGCGAGCTTCTCGTTGTCGCGGATGTTCTGCGTCATCGGCGTCGCGGCCAACGGCGCGAGCGCGTTGACGGTGATGCCGCGACGGGCGAGTTCGCGGGCCAGCGACTTCGTGAGCCCGATGATCCCCGCCTTGGCCGCACCGTAGTTGGCCTGCCCGATCGTCCCGGTCAGCCCGGCGGCGGAGGTGACGTTGATGATGCGGCCGGTGCCGTCGTCGGGCAGGTACGGCAACGCTGCTTTGGCGCAGGTGTAGGAGCCGACGACGTGGATGTCGAGGACGCGGCGGAACGCGTCCTCTTCCAGCTTGTCGAACATCGCCGGGGCGATCACGCCCGCGTTGTTCACCAGCACGTGCAGGGTTCCGCCGGTTAGGTTCGCCGCCTGCGCGGCGGCTTCGTCGGCGCCGGCCCGGTCGCGGACGTCCAGCCCTCGGCTCTCCGCTGTGCCACCCGATGCCGTGATCTGCTTCGCGACCGACTCCGCCGCGTGACTGTCCACATCGGTGACCAGCACCGCGGCACCGGCCGCGGCGCAGGCTCGGGCGACCGCGGCACCGATTCCACCGCCGGCGCCGGTGACGAGCACCGAGCGACCGTCCAAAGCGAACACGTCCAGGGCGGGCATCAGTAGCTCCTCGGCAGCCCGAGCACGTGCGAGCCCAGGTAGTTGAGCACCATCTCCTGGCTCAGCGGTGCGATCTTCAGCAGCCGGGCCTCGCGGAAGTAGCGCGCGACGTTGTACTCCTCGGAGTAGCCCATGCCACCGTGGGTTTGCAGCGCGCGGTCCGCGGCCTGGAATCCCGCGTCGGCGCACAGGTACTTCGCTGTGTTGGCCTCGCGCGCGCAGGGCTTTCCGTTGTCGTAGAGCCAGGTCGCCTTGCGCAGCACCAGTTCCGCGGCGTCGAGGCGGGCCAGCGAGTCGGCCAGCGGGAACTGCAGGCCCTGGTTCATCCCGATGGGCCGGCCGAACACCTCGCGCTCGTTGCCGTAGCGGACGGCGCGGTCCAGCGCCACCCGGCCGAGCCCCAGCGCCTCGGCGGCGACGAGCATCCGCTCCGGGTTCAGCCCGTCGAGGATGTAGCGGAACCCTTGCCCCTCTTCGCCGACCCGATCCTCGACCGGGATGCGCAGGTCGTCGATGAACAGCTCGTTGGAGCTGACCGCGTTGCGGCCCATCTTCGGGATCGGCCGGATGTCGACGTGGTCGCGGTCGAGGTCGGTGAGGAACAGCGTCAAGCCGTCGGTCTTCTTCGCGGCGTCCTCGAACTTGGTGGTGCGGGTGAGCAGCAGGACCTTCTCGGACTCCATCGCCTTGGAGATCCACACCTTGCGGCCGTTGACCACGTAGTGGTCGCCGTCGCGCTTGGCAAAGGTAGTGATCCGCGTGGTGTCCAGGCCCGCGCCGGGCTCGGTGACGCCGAAGCACACGTGCAGGTCGCCGTTGACGATCCGGGGCAGCGTGCGCTGCTTGAGCTCGTCGGACCCGTGCACGATCACCGGGTGCATCCCGAAGATCGACAGGTGGATGGCGCTGGCCGCGTTCATCCCGCCGCCGGACTTCGCCACCTCCTCGATCAGGATCGACGCCTCGGTGATGCCGAAGCCGTGCCCGCCGTACTCCTCCGGCGTGGTGATCCCGAGCCAGCCGCCGCTGGCCAGCGCGTCGTAGAACTCCGTGGGGAACTCGTGGTCGCGGTCCTTCGCCATCCAGTACTGGTCGTCGAACTTCCCGGCCAGCTCGGCCACCGCCTTGCGGATGGTGTGCTGGTCGTCCGTCAGGTCGAAGTCCACTGCGCCTCCCTCGATCGCGCTCGCTAAACCATAACAAAGGACTGACCAAAAGACAGACCGCGGTGAGCTACGGCACCAGGGCCAGTTCTGTTGCTATGCGTTCGTTCCAGGTCGAGGGCGAGCCGAACAGGCGCTCCGTGAGCTTCGCCCGCTTGAAGTAGAGCTGCAGGTCGTGCTCCCACGTGTAGCCGATCGCGCCGTGCAACGTGAGCGCGGTGTCGGCCAGCGCCGACACCCGCGCGGTCACCTGCGCCTTGGCCGCGGCCGCGCGCAGAGCCGCCTCCGGGTGTCCGGCCTGCACGGAAGCCGCGGCCATGTAGACGATCGAACGCGCGGCCTCAACGGTCACGAGCATCTCGGCGGCCGCGTGCTTCACGGCCTGGAACGAGCCGATCGGCACGCCGAACTGCTTGCGCTGCAAGCTGTATTCGACGGTCATGGCCAGCAACCGCTCGGCGACACCGAGCGCGTCGGCGGAGATCAGCACGGCCGCCCGCGACGCCATGTCCGCCAGCACGCCGACCTCAGCATCCACAGCAGTGCCTTGCACGGCAGCGAGTTCGACGTCTGCGACGCTGCGGCTGCGGTCGGTCGGCTGACGCCTGCGCACGACGACCCCAGCACTTTCCGTGTCGACCAGCACGAAGCCGGAGTTCCGCACCGGGACCAGCAACCGCGTCGCCCGGTCCGCGCCGAGCACCGCCCGGACGGAGCCGGTGATGCCGTGGCCGCTTTCGACCAACGCGTGTCCGGCAGGCGGCCCATCGCACGACACCACTGGCACCGTCGTGACGTTGTCGGCCAGCAACTCCTTGGCGACGTCCGGCGTCGACGCGAGGACGGGTACGGCCAGAACCGATCCCAGCCACGCCGACGACGGCGCCGCGCAACGACCCAGTTCCTCCGCGACCAGCGCCAGCTCGATCAGGTCACCGCCCTGGCCGCCGAGCGCCTCCGGCGAACCCACTGCCGACCAGCCTTCGGCGGCGAAGTCCTGCTCGAACTCGGCCGGATCGCCGCTGTCCAGCCAGGCCCGTACCCGCGAGGACGGGCACCGCCGGGCGAGCCAGTCGCGCAGGACCGACTGGAATTCCTGTTGTTCCGCGGACAACTCCCACCGCATGCGTTCAGCTCCTCGCCGGGATGGTACTTTGGGTCTGACCTTTAGACGATCGCTGCTGGGAGTGGCCATGACGGCGGAAGACACGCAGACGGCGATCCGGCTTTCGCCGATGGCGGTGCCCAAGGCATCCGATGTGCTGGCCACCGAGATCCGCGAGCGGATCCTGTCCGGCGAGTTCGCTGAGGGCTCCGCGCTCCCGCCGGAGCGGGAACTGGTGCTGCAGACCAAGATGAGCCGCACCACCGTCCGGGAGGCATTGCGCATCCTCGAGGTCCAAGGTTTGGTGCGGATCAAGACCGGCCGAGCCGGCGGCGCGTTCGTGTGCAAGCCCGGTGAAGATTCGGTTGCCGACTCCTTGGAGCTGCTGATCCGGGGCCGGCAGATCCGGCTCACCTCCGTGCACGAGACGCGCGAGGCCATCGAGCCCGCTTGTGCCCGGCTCGCCGCGGTCAACCGCACGGCCGGTGAACTGGGCGTGCTCGAAAAGGCCAACGAGACGATCGCCGCGGCGAAGACGCTCGAGGAGTTCCTGCAGGCCAACGTCGACTGGCACGTGGGCGTGGCCATCGCGAGCCACAACGAGATCCTGACCGGCGTCATGATCGCGTTGTCGCGGGCCATCTACACCACCACGAACAATGAGGGCTTCGTCAACGACGAGGTGCGTGCCCTCGCCACGCGGGCGCACCGGTCGGTCACCCGCGCCATCAAGGAGAAGGACGCGGACGCCGCCGCCCGCCGGATGACCCGACACGTGCACTCCTACGCCGCGGCCGCGCTCGAGGTCGACGACCGCGTCGCCATCGCGGTCGACCAGGACTGACCGGCTCATCCCGCGAACCCTTCGACCGCGGCGCGGATCGCCCGCACGGCGTCGGGGTTCTCCGCGCCGCTGAGGTCACCGGGGTCCTGCCCGAGTGCCGCCGCACGCACGGCGCGCCGCATGATCTTCGCCGATCGGGTCTTCGGCAGTTGCGTCACCCGCTGCACCCGGCTCGGCGCGAACGGCTTGCCGAGCTCGGCCGCTACCCGGTCGCGCAACACCGCGCCGATGTCGTCGGCATCGTCGAGATCGGCATCGGTGCGTGCCACCCAGAACACCCACACCGCTTCGCCCTTGGTGGCGTCCGGCACGCCGACCGCGGCCGCCTCGGCCACCGCCGGGTGCGCGATCAGGACAGCCTCGACCTCGGCGGGCGCGAGCCGCTTGCCCGCCACGTTCATCACGTCGTCGGAGCGCCCCACCAGGAACCACTGCCCGTCCTCGTCGATCAACGCGTGGTCGCCGTGACGCCACATCCCGGGAAACGTCGACCAATAGGCCGCCAGGTAGCGCTCGCGGTCCCGCCAGATGCCCCGGGTCATGGCCGGCCACGGCTGCCGGCACACCAGTTCACCGACCTTGCCGCGTACGGGATTGCCTGCCTCGTCGACCACGTCGACGTCCATGCCCAGCGACGGGCCGCCCAGTGACCGGCTGCCGATCGGCTCGACGGGATACGGCGCGAGGAACGAGCCGCCCACCTCGGTGCCACCCGAGAAGTTGATCACCGGTACCCGGCTGTGGAACACGTCGCGAGCGAGCCAGTCGTAGGAGTCCTCGTCCCACGGCTCCCCCGTCGAGCCCAGGGTGTGCACCGATGACAGGTCGAATCGCTCCGCGATGGGCGCGGCCGGCGCGGCGCTGGAGCGGATCGTGCGGATCAAGGTCGGCGACACGCCGAGCATCGTCACTTCGTTGCCCTCGACCAGGCGCCAGAGCCGATCGAGGTCGGGGACGTCGGGCGAGCCTTCGTAGAGCACCAGCGTCCCACCGTTGGCGTGAGTGCCCACAATGGACAGCGGACCCATGATCCAGCCCATGTCGGTGATCCAGCAGAACCGTCCGCCCGGTCCCAGGTCGAAGGAGTAGGCGACCTCGCTGGCGGTCTTGACGAGGAACCCGGCGTGGGTGTGGACGGCGCCCTTGGGGCGGCCCGTGGTGCCGGAGGTGTAGGCCAGCAACAGCGTGTCGGTGGCGGCCATCCGCTCGGCCGGAACAGCATCGGCGCCGGCCGCGAGCAGGTCGTTCCAGGCGGTCTCGCCTGGCGCGGGCGTGCCTACCACGACGACGTTCTTCACCGACGGGCACGACCGCACCGCCTCGCGCACCGACGGCGCCATCGGCACGGTGCGCCTGCGCCGCACGGTCGACTTCGCGACGATCACGGTGGTGACGTCGGCGTCGGCGATCCGGGCGGCGATGGCCGCGGGTGCGAATCCGGAGAACAACGGCACGAGCACCGCGCCCAGCCAGGCGATGGCGTAGCAGGCGATGACGGCCTCGGGTCGCATCGGCAGGTAGAGCGCGACGGCGTCGCCCCGCCGCACGCCCAGCTTGCGCAGCCCGGCGGCGACGGCGGCCACGCGATCGGCGAGTTCGGCGAAGGTGAGCGCCGCACGATCGCCTGCCTCGGTTTCGTGGATCAACGCGAACTGGTCGCACCGTTCGGGGTCGTGCAACCATCGCGTCAAGCAAGCGTCGACGATGTTCAGCTCGCCGCCGGGAAACCAGTCCGGGTCCGTGATGCCTCGGCTCAGGTCCACAACGGACTCGTACGGCGAGCTGAAGGGCAGGCCCAGGTCCTCGACCACGGCGTTCCAGTACCAGCCGATGTCGGCGACCGAGCGGGCCCGCAACTCGTCGATGCCCGCGATGCCGTGGGCGCGGGCGAGTCGGGTCACGTTGGCGTGCTCGACGTAGTCCGCGGTGGGCGTCCACACATACCCCGTCATGGCGTCAGCTCCTCGGCATCCCGAGCATCCGCTCGGCGACGATGTTGCGCTGGATGAAGGTCGAGCCGCCGGCGATCGCCGTGCCCCGGGCCTGGTAGGCCAGCCGCTGCCACCGCGCGTCGCGTTCGGGCTGCTCGTGCGGCGCCAGCTGACCGCCCAGCTCACCCAGCGACTGGCGGAAGTCGGCGAGGTCCTGCACCAGCGGGCAGAAGTAGAGCTTCCCGATGGAGGTGACCGGGCCGGGTGGGCCGCCGTCGGCGGCGATGGTCAGCACGCGCTGGCTGATGGCGTGGTGGACGAGGGCACGGGCGTAGAGATCGGCGACCTGCTGCCGAACCAAGGGATCAGCTCCCAGCGGACTGCCGTCGGCGCCCGTCATGGACCGCACATCGGCAACGATGTCGTCGGCGGCCCGTTTGGTGTTCACCCGCCCGGTCGCGATCGCGACCCGCTCGAACGCCAGCGTGGCCATGGCTACGCGCCAGCCACCATCGACCGCGCCGAGCACGAGCTCGTCGGGAATGAACACGTCGTCGAGGAACACCTCGTTGAACTCGGCCTCGCCGAGCATGTGGGCCAGTGGCCGCACGGTCACGCCAGGGCTGTCCATGGGCAGCAGGATGTAGGTGATGCCCTTGTGCCGCGGTCCGCCGCCGGTGCGGGCGAGCAGGATCGCGTTCGTGGCGAGGTGCGCGCGGCTGGTCCAGATCTTCTGGCCGTCGACGCGCCAGCCGCCGTCCGCCCGGATCGCCTTGGTGCGCAACGATGCCAGGTCCGAACCCGCCTCGGGCTCGGAGAACAACTGGCACCACAACTCGTCACCGGTGAGGATCGGCCGCAGGAACCGCTCCTTCTGCGCCTCGGTGCCGAACTGGACGATCGTCGGGCCCGCGAAGTCCTCGCCCACCGTGTTCAACCGGTCCGGTGCGCCCGCGCGGTCGGCCTCCTCGGTGAAGATGGCCCGGATCTTGGCGTCCACGCCCTGGCCGCCGTACTCGCGGGGCCACGACAGCCCGGCGTACCCGCCGTCGAACAGCGCCCGCTGCCACTGCCGCCAGAACGGCAGCTTGTCCTTGAGGTCCACCGGTTCCGGCCAGGGCAGTTCGGCGACGGCGGTGGCGAGCCACGCCCGGGCTCGGGCCCGGAACTCGGCCTCCTGCGGCGTGTCCGCGAGGTCCACGGCTACTCCCCTCGTCGTCCGGCCATACTATGCTATAGGTCAGACCAAAAGCACAATGGCAGGCGGTGCTCATGACAACTCCGGTAGTCGGTGACGTGGTGGACGAGGTCGCGTTCCCGGTGGAGGCAGGCAAGATCAGGGAGTTCACCCGCGCGACGAGGACCACCGATCGGCGCCACACCGATCCGGCCGCGGCACACGCGGCCGGGTTCACCGACGTGCTCGCCACCGCCACCCATGTCATGGTCTGCGGGCACCACCGCGACCAGGGGGCGATGATCGCCAAGCTGGGGTTGGCGCTGGAGCGGGTCGTGGTCGGCACCGTGCGGTGGCGGTACCGTCGGCCGCTGGTCGCGGGTGACCGGCTACACGGCACCCGCCGGATCGTTGGCGACGAGACCCGCTCCACAAGCAAGGGGACGCTGCGGGTGATCACCCTGGCGACCGACTTCCGCGACGACACCGGCGAGTCCGTCGTCGAGCTGATCGAAACCGTGCTGGAGAAGGGACTTCAAGGATGAGGGCGCCGGTGCGGGTCTCGGTGGGCGGCCACGTGGCGCCGGCGTCGGTCGGCCCGATCACGGCGACGGACATCGTCCGGTTCGCGGGCGCGGGCGGCGACTTCAACCCGCTGCACCACGACCCGGAGTTCGCGGCGGCGGCCGGCTACCCAGGCGTGATCGCGATGGGCCAGCTGCAGGCGGGCATGCTGGCCGGGTGGCTGGCCGACTGGTGCGGCGTCGAGCATCTGCGTGAGCTCGAGGTCCGGTTCGTCGCACCGGTGCGGCCCGGTGACACGCTCACGTTCGCCGGCGAGGTGAACGGTGTCGACCCCGCGGAGCGGCTGGCGAACTTGACACTGACCGCCTCGGTCGAGGGCAAGCCAGTGGTCCAGGCGACGGCGATCGTCCACGTCGCCGACTGATCGGCACGTCAGATCGTGTGCAGAGCGGTCGAGTACGAGCCCTCCTGGTTGTGCAGCAGCGCGCGCTTCGACCTACCGATGCCGGCGGACGAATGTGCCTGGATGCTCTCGGCCAACTCCACGACCGTCGCCATCAGCGATTCGGCCGGGACGACGCGGTTGACCAGACCGATCCGCTCAGCCTCGGCCGCGTCGAGCGGGCGCGCCGTGTACACCAGTTCGGCCGCCCGGCCAGTCCCGATCAGCCGGGGCAGCAACCATGACGTGCCCAGGTCGCCGACCGACAGGCCGACCTTGGTGAAGGGCGCACGGAATGTGGCGGTCGGCACGGCGAGCCGCAGATCGGCCGCCAACGCGAGCGACAGTCCGCCACCGGACGCGGCGCCGTTGATCGCCGCGATCACCGGGAACGGCAACGTGTGCAGTGCGGCGAGCCCGCCGGTCGCCGTCTCCTGGAAGCGCAGGAACTCGCGCACGGTCATGTCCGCGATGACATGGATCTCGTCGAGGTCGAAGCCGGCGCAGAACGCGCGATCACCCGCCCCGGTGATGACGAGCGTTCGCACCTCGGTGTCCCGCAACGCTTCCGCGACGAGCCCGAATTCGGTGAACATCCGGACGGTCATGGAGTTCATCCGCCCGGGCCGGTTCACCGTCAGCACCGCCATCCGGTCGGTAACCGAGAGGGTGAGCGTCTCGAGGTCGATCACCGCATCGACCAGTTCGGTGCGCGCTTGTCGCGGAACGCGTTGACCCCTTCGACGATGTCCTCTGTGGTCAGTGCCAGGGCGAGCCGGCCGCGCAGGGTGTCCAGCGCGTCGCGTCGCGGCAGGTCGCGGGTGGCGGCGAGTGCGTCCTTGCCCATCCGCATCAGCAGCGGCGACTTCGCGGCCAGCCGCCGGGCCCAGGCAAGCACGGTGGCGTCGAAGTCCTCGGCGTCGACCACGATGTTCACCAGCCCGAGGCGCAGCGCCTCGTCGGCGTCGATCAACTCGCCCAGCATCATCAGCTCGTTCGCCTTCAACCGGCCGATGGTGCGGTCGATCAACGCGGAGATCATGAACGGGAAGACCCCGACGTTGATCTCCGGGCAGCCGAAGCGCACCCCACGCCGGGCCACCACCAGGTCGCATGCCAGCGCCAGCCCGAAAGCACCGGCGAGCACGTCGCCACCCGCCGCGCACACCACCGGCTTGCCCAGCTCCCCCAGCAACGCGAACAGCCGCGGGAACCGGTCCAGGCCCGTATGCCGCTGCACCGGGGAGACTTCACCGGCGAACGCCTTCAGATCGCCGCCGGCGGAGAACACGCGGTCGTGGCTGGAGCCCAGCACGACGACCCGCACACTGTCGTCCGTGCGGGCGCATTCCAGCACGTCCAGCAGCTGGTCGAGCAGCTCGTCGCCGAGCGCGTTGCGCGTCGACGGCGAGTCGAGCGTGACATAGCCGATTCCGGGCTCGCGGACTTCCCAGCGCACCAACGGCATGCGTACCTCCTGCTACCCTGCGTGCTCTTTTGGACTGACCATTGCAACTATAAACCTTTTCTGGCTAGCATCCCGGTGTCCCCAGCTCGCAACGACGCGGGAGTAGGTCATGAGCGCAGTCGACGTGGTTCCGTCCCCCACGGTCACGGACCGGTATCGGCCGGAGGCGATCCGGGAGTTCCACGAGCGGGGCTGGTGGCGCGACGGCTCGGCCGCGGCGCTGCTCGACCGCTGGGCCGAGGAGAACCCCACCAAGCGTTTCGTCTCCGACGGCAGCGTCGAACTCGACTACGCGACCGTCCGCGAGCAGGCCTACGGGTTGGCCGCGACCCTGGCGCGCAACGGAGTCGCCCGCGGCGACCGAGTCGTCGTGCAACTGCCGAACTGGGCCGAGTTCATCGTGTCCTACCTCGCGATCACCCGGCTCGGCGCGGTGCTCGTGCCGATCATGACCGTGTACCGCGAGGCCGAGGTCGCCCACGTGCTGCGCGACTCGGGTGCCGTCGCGGCGATCACCACCGGCCGGTTCCGCAACTTCGACCACGCCGAGCTGTTCCGCACTCTGCGTGCCGAGCTCCCGCAACTGCGGACGCTGGTGATCGCGCGTGGCAGCGCCGGCGCGGACGAACTCGCGTTCGACGAGGCGTGCTCGGCAGTGCCGGCGGCGGACGAACTCGGGCCGCACCCGGACCCCGACGCTCCCCACGCGATCGTCTACACCTCGGGCACGGAGTCGACCGCCAAGGGCTGCGTGCACACCTGGAACACCATCGACTTCAGTGGTCGCGGCCTTGCCACGGACGTGTTCGAGATGACCCCGGACGACGTGATGTTCATGCCGTCCCCGGTGGCCCACGCGACCGGGCTCCTCGTCGGCGTGCTCGTGCCGCTGGCCGTCGGCGCGGAAACGCACCTGATCGACATCTGGGAACCGAACGAGGGCCTCAAGCGCATAGAGCAGTACCGGTGCACCACCACTGCGACCGCGACCCCGTTCGTCCGGATGGCGCTCGACGCGGCACCCGGCTCCGGGCGGGACCTCTCGTCCATGCGGTTCTGGCTCTGCGCCGGCGCGCCCATTCCCGAAGCCCTCGCCCGAGAGTTCGAGGAGACGTTCGCCGGCGGGGCACTCATGCCGCTCTACGGGTGTTCCGAGGTCCTGGCCGCCACCTGCTGCCACCTCGGCGACTCGATCGAACGACGCGCCGGATCCGACGGCAGTCCCGCGTTGCAAGGCGTGCGCATCAAGCTGGTCGGAGCGGATGGCGACGACGTACCGACCGGCGAGGAAGGCGAGATCTGCTACTGGGGCCCGGGCGCCGTGCTCGGCTACTGGCGCAACCCGGAGCGCACGGCCGCGACGATCGACGGCGAGGGCTGGCACCACACCGGCGACCTCGGCCGCCTGGACGCCGAGGGCTATCTGCGGGTCACAGGACGACTCAAGGACATCATCATCCGCGGTGGCACGAACATCAGCGCCGCCGAGGTGGAGAGCCACGTGATCGCACACCCCGACGTCGCGCAGGTCGCGGTCGTGGGCTATCCGGACGACCGGCTCGGGGAGAAGGCGTGCGCGGTCGTGGTGCCGCGCAAGGGCAGCACGCCCACGTTGGCGGAGATCACCGGGTTCCTGCGCGCCGAGCGGCACATCGCCCCGCACAAACTGCCGGAGCGACTTGTGCTGGTGGACGAGCTGCCGATGACCGCGTCCGGCAAGATCCAGAAGTTCAAGCTGCGGCAGACCGCCATCGAGGAGCGCTGAGAGGTGGAGTTCGCGCTCACCGAACAGCAACAGGACCTCGTCTCGGCGGCCCGCGAGTTCGGCGCCGAGCACCTCGCGCCCGGCTACCGGCACCGCGATCGCACCGCCACCATGGACATGGATCTCATCGCCGAGATGGGCAAGCTCGGCTTCTTCGGCGTCGAGTTCCCCGAGCGGCTCGGTGGTCTCGGCCTGGACTGCCTGACCGCCGGTCTCGTCGTCGAGGCGTTGTTCGCCCACGACATGAACATCGGCTACGTGTCGATCAACGCCTCCCTCGTCGGCCAAATCCTCCGCGAACACGGCCGACCCGAGGTCGTCGAACCGTGGATCGAACGGATGCTGCGCGGCGAGATCCTGCCGTCGATCGCCCTGACCGAGCCCGGCGGCGGCTCCGATGCGGCCACCCTGTCCTTGCGCTCCCGACGTGACGGCGACGACTACGTGCTGACCGGCGAGAAGACGTCGATCACCATGGCCACCCAGGCCGCGTTCTCCGTCGTGTTCGCCCGCACCGGCACCCCGGAATCCCGGGCGCACGGCATCAGCGCGTTCTTCGTGCCGATGGACTCCCCCGGCCTGACCCGCACCGGGTTCGACGACCACGGCAACCGCTGCGTCGGCCGCGGCTCACTGCACTTCGACGAGGTGCGGGTGCCCGCCAGCCACCTTCTCGGCGCCGAGAACAAGGGCTTCGTCCAGGTGATGCAGGGCTTCGACTACAGCAGGGCGCTGCTCGGCCTGCTGTGCCTCGCGGTCGCCCGCCAGTCGCTGGACGAGACCTGGGCATACACGAGGCAGCGCGCCAGCATGGGCGCCAAGCTGTGGGAACACCAAGGCGTGTCGTTCCCCCTCGCCGAGGCCGAGACCCAGCTCGCCGCGGCCCGGCTGCAGTGCCTGCACACGTTGTGGCTCAAGGACAACGGCCGACCACACACCGCGGAAGCGGCCATGTGCAAGTGGTGGGGCCCGAAACTCGCCTACGACGTCGTCAACACGTGCCTGCTCACCCACGGCCACGGCGCCTACTCCACCACGGACCTGCCCTTCGAACAACGCATGCGAGACCTGCTCGGCCTGCAGATCGGCGACGGCACCGCACAAATCATGAAGTTGATCATCGCCCGGCAGCGGGTCCGGGGCGCATCGCGATAGTGACGAGCGTCGCTTTCGGCCCACGAACAACGAGAACCGTCCGATCGCCCGCTGTAGTTCCTCGGTGCGTGCGAAGAACTTCACGACCCCGCCCGCCAGTGGCCGGCCGGGCGAAATCCGGCCGGCCGCTTGACACGCGCGCTCAGGGACCGCACTCCGGTTCCGGGCCTTGGTAACCGTCGCGGGAGGTGTCGTCGATGCCTACCTTGCAGGAGATGTCCGGGCTGAAGGCGTTGTTGTCGTCGATGTGCGCGTCGGTGGAACCGATGTCCAGGCCGATGGCGTGGTCCACGCCGCCGTCGAAGGTGTTGCCGGTCAGCGTGAGGTGCTGGACGTCCTCGACCATGATCTCCTGCGACGCCTGCTTGCTCAGGTAGTAGTTGTCCTTCAACGTGATGTTGTAGGTGTGGCCCTCGCCGTCGCCTTCGCCGTCGTTGGGGCCTTCGGCCATCAGGCCCATGTTGTCGATGTCCTCGCACCGGTTGCCCTCGATCAGCACGTCGTGGCTGGCCGGGGTGTCGCTGGCGAAAGTCTGCATGCAGTCGGCGTGCCCGTTGTCGTTGCTGGTGCCGTGCACGACGTTGTGCCGGATGACCAGGTCGGTGCCGAAGAAGCGGATGCCGTCGCCGTCGCCGCCGGTGGGATTGCTGACGTGCGTGTTCTGCAGCGTGAGGTGATCGCCGGTCAGCTCGACGCCTGGCGCCGACGGACCGTCCATTGTGTAGCCGTCGACCGCGATGAACGAGCCCTCGATGTCGATGCCGCCAACGGCTTGGCCGTCTTTGCCGAGGTAGGTGACCGGCGCTTCGGCCGTGCCGCCCTTGGTCAGCCGCAACCGGTCGCCGGACAGGTCACCGTCGAAGCACACGACGTCGCCGGGCTGGACCGTGCCGAGGTCGTCCGGGTTCGGCACATGCACCGTGCACTCACCGGACGAAGGCGGGGTCGAGTCAGTTGTAGTCGTCGAGGTTGTGGTGGGCACAAGAGTGGTGGTCGACGTAGGCGCCGCTGTCGATGAAGTCGTGGTGGGCGCGGGCGTCGCATCACCGAACAGCACCTGCCGACCCTCGGGAGAATCGAACATGGCGCCACCATCGTGTCCCACATTCGCAACGGTGACGAGTTCGTGTTGCGCGTCCGGATGCTCCCTGTGCAACTGCTCGAAGTACGCCTTGCCGCGTGCCAAGCGATTCGGGCCTTGTGCCATCGCCATACAGGAATCGTCCATGCCGTGGCTGTCGGTCGTATCAGCTTCACCGAGCACATAAGTCACGTGACGGGCGGTGTACCGGGACGCGAGTGCCTGCGCATCCAACCGGCTCATGTACGCATTGCGGTGATCGAGACCGTACTTGTAGTCGTTGTACTCAGAGCACCTCTCCGGTTGACCCACATCCACCGGCCGGTCCCGGTCGAAGTACAGGTACGACGACGGGTTCATGGGAACAAACCTGACCGGCACCTCCAGGTCATCGGGAGCATCGCCGCCGGCCGCGTAACGCTGGGTGAACTGACCGCCCGCGGAGTGCCCGGTCAGCGTGATCGACCGCAGGTTGGGAAAGGCTGACCGGTCACTGAGCTTGGCGAGGATCTCGTCCATCACCGTGAAGGAACTGACGGACGAGCCATCGACAGAGTCCCCACCGTCCTTCCACGAGGTCGCGTCGCCGTTGGTCCAGTACGCGTCGCCGTGGTCGGGATCGTCGTCCTTGGTTTGGAAGAGCGGGGCGATGATCTCCGTAGTGTCCAGAACCTGCGCGTCCGTGGCGGCGGTGACCATGCGGTCGAAGTAGCTCGCCCCGTCGCGGCCGGTGCCGTGCACCACGACGATCGCCTGGGTGGCGGCGCTTGCGCCGGAGAGCGGGAACGTGCCGAAGTAAGGCAGGGATGACCCCTCTGCGAGGGAGATCTGGTTTCTGCAGTCCCCGGAGGACGTGCAAGGCTCGTCCGAGGTGGACCCGACTCCCGCTGTCGCGATCCCAACCGTTCCGCACGCCAGTGCGGTTGTGGCGCTCAGCACCAGAGCAGTCATGAAGCGTTTTCGCATTGAAGTCCTTCCCCGACAACAGATTCCTAGCGGAGACTGCCATGGGAGTCGTAATGCGTGTGACAGAGTGTCCGCATTCGGTCACGCGCGAACCCGCGTCGAAGACAACCATGCCGCACGCGGAAATCGCGGCTACCACAGACTTGTTCTCAGCACGCACTCCGGGGTGGTCCTGTTCGGACAGAGAAGCCACGTTGGCGCACATGTCGATCCGGAGCAGTTGGCCCGCTGATCTCGTGCTCGACCATTGCGTCGATCTCGACGACAGCTTGATCGTGACCAGTTAAGGTCATACCATAAACTAGATGCCTCGGCCGCTGCCGTGACCGTGGCCGATCCCGGACAAGGCCTGGGCCCCATCGCGTCCTCACCAGTACTGTCCACACGATCTGCGTCGCGCTAACACAGGTAGGGGTACCAATGCTTTACCTGTACACACATCACGAGGAGCCCGAAGACCATCCCACACCCGGGCGGCCGACCCGCCGGCCAACGGTTGCCGAGTTGCTCGACCGGGAACGAGATCACGAACGCTCCCCTGCCGGCGCTGAGCGGACGGACAAGGTCCGTGGTGCGCGGGCCCGCCGGATCACGACCATGACCCCCGCCCGAAAGGGCGTCGGCGCTGCTGCCGCACTGGTGGCCACCGCCGCGTGCGTCGTCATCATTGGCCATGACCCCGACGACGGCCGCGGGGCTCAAGAGGAACAGGGGCGCAGCGTCGTCATGCCACAGACCCCACGCCGAACCGAAGCTGCCATCCCTGGTCTCGACCAGTCGCCGAAGCCGAACCGCACCGCCAACCCCGCCAGGTCGACAACAAACCACCACTCCGCACACGACCGGGCAAGCCGGCCAGTATCGACGACTGGCGACGTCAAGCCGCAGTCCGGGAGCGGCGGCAAGACCGGCATCCCCACGGGGGTGCCAGTGGTCCCTAGCTGGATTCCTGGCCTGGGTGGCCTGACCGAGCACGGATGACCTTGGCGCGAACTACTTGGGAAAGACCTGGTCAGGGTGTCACATTTCAGGCACCTTTCCGGGGCCCGCTTCTGTGTCGAACGAGCCTCGGGAGTAGCCGCAAGCAACGGCTCGCGTCGGTCGGCCGGCACAGCACGACCAGTGAACTGGCGCGCAGGCTCAAAATGGCCCCGTCGTCGGCCAGCGAGCACATCCACGTCCTGCGCGACGCCGGCCTGCTCACCAGCAGGCGGCTGGCCAATTCCGTGATCCACTCGTTGACGCCGCTGGGCCACTCCATGCTGACCCTGACCCGCCTGTGACGTAGTCGCGTGCCGCACGCAGCACACCCGACTGTTACTCGAGAGGACCGGGTTCGGCTCCGGGGAGGGGAGCGTCGAGCCGGAAGACCGGGTGCCGCGCCGCGTCGGCGGCGATGTCCTCGTCCGGGGATTCGGTCGTCACGTCGAAGTAGGGCCGGGTCACCGGCACTTCCCGCAGGTACTGCCGCAGCACGGGAACGCTTTCGCTCGGGCTCAACTCTGTCACCCGCAGGATCTGCGTTCGGCCGCCGCGGCTCAGCTCGACCTGACCGGCGGCGCGGGCGTTGCGCACCCAGTTGGTGAGGCCGTAAGCGGCCACGAGCCATCGCTCCCCGTCGCGGCTCATCACGTCGACGGGCGTCGAGCGGGGCGTGCCCGTCCGACGGCCCGCGACGGTGACGATGTGGCGGTACGACTTGCCGATGCCGAGCCGGGTCATCGCCGCGAAGACGCGGTTGACCAGGCGCGTGCCCGCGTTGACCCGATAGACCTTGGCCACCGTCTCCCCCTTCGGTTGCGCACCGCGGCGTGCACGATCACGTCGACGCTACCGCCCGCGGTCGGCGGCGAACCGGGTGGCGAGCACAGCGCCGACGGCGGCCAGCGCGCCCAGCGCCGCCGCGCCGAATGCGTAGCCCACCACCGGCTCGTGCCGGGTGAGCGTTCCCACGAACAACCACACGGCGGCGCCGAACACCAACCCGAGCGGCACCGCCGCGTACGGGGTGGACCGGCGGCGCAACCCGCGGCGCAACCCACGCAGCAAGGATTCCAGGTAGGCGATCGTGAACAACGCGATCAGCAGGCTCCCCGCGCCCATCACGCTGGCCAGCGGCTGCTGCGCGGGCAGCACGGTCAGCCGGCTGGTCACCACGACCTGATCCGGCCGCCGCACCGTCACCTCACCGGTCACCGCTCCCCCGGCCACCCAGCGGGTCACCGCGGGCAGCCGCACCGCCGCCACGAACCGTTTGCCGCGAACGCTCACCGCGCTCGTGGATGCCGAGGCGAGGTCGACGCCCGCCGCGGACAGCGTCAACGACACCTCGCTGGGCTTGGCCGCGCCCACGTCGCCGGACACGGTGACATCACGGGTCAGGTCGAGTGCGTCCGCACCGGTCACCGCGAGGCCACCGAACCCTTGGTGCACCACGGTTTTCGGCGTCGTGACGACCAGCACGACGAGCGCGATCAGCGCCGCGAACGCCCCCAGCGCGGGCGCCAGCGGCCCACGACGTCGTCCGGTGATCAACTCCCGCGCCGGGATCAACGTCCGGTCCCGCAGGTCCATCGCGGTGGCCTGCACCGTCGGGTCGGGTCCGTGCGCACGCACCGGCCGGGTCGGCGCGGTCGCGTCGCCGCCACTCGCGGCCGCCGCGACCACCTGCGGCGCCAGGTGCACCGGAACCCGCGCACGGTCCAGCCAGCCCGCACCGAACACCATCGAGGCGGCGCGGGCGAGGTCGACCGCGAAGTGCTCCGCGTCCCGGTAGCGGCCGGCCGGGTCGCGGGCGATGCTGCGCATCACGACCTCGGCGAGCGGCCGCGGCACGCCGGGGATCGGCCGGGGGTCGGCGAAGATGTGCTGGCGCATCAGCGCGACCCCGCCGCTGCTGCGGTCGTAGGGCAACTCGCCGCACAGCAATTCGTACAACACGGTCCCGGCCGCGTAGATGTCGGCGGCCGGGGTGAGCGCGTTGCCCATCGCCTGCTCGGGCGCGATGTAGGCGGGGGTGCCGAGCACTTCGCCCGCGTGCGTGACGAGGGTGGCTCCTTCGCTCACCACTTGCGCGATGCCGAAGTCGGCCACCTTCATCACGCCGCTGGTGGCGAACAACAGGTTCTTCGGCTTCACGTCCAGGTGCAGCACGCCGGCGCGGTGCGCGGCGTGCAACCCGCCGAGCATCGCCAGGCCGATCGCGCAGGTCTGCTCGGCGGTCAGGCCCTCGGCGCGGAAGCGGCTGTGCACCGTGCCGCCGTCGAGCTTCTCCATCACCAGCAGGTTGCCGTGCTCGGTGTGCAGGTAGTCGTAGACCGGCACGATGTGCGGGTGGTCGAGGCTGGCCAGCACTCGAGCCTCGCGGTCGAACCGCGCGTCGGCACCTTCGTCGCCCGCGAGGCCGGCCGGCAGCAGCTTGATCGCGACCTGCCGGCCGAGCGACCGGTGCACGCCCTCGTACACCTCACCCATGCCGCCGTGCCCGATCTTGCCGCCGATCGCGTACTGCGGCAGGGCCGTGGCGAGCCCTCCGGTGACGGTCATCCGTCCATCCGCCGGGTCGTCATGGCCTCCGTCGGACCCGTCGCCGGGTCGAGGACACCGGTGGTCAAACCGACCGTCAGGTCCCCGTGATAGTCCGCGTCGTCCGCGGGTGCGCCTGCAGGGTGCGGGGTCAGATAACCGAGCAGCAGGGCGGCCAAGCCCGCGCCGAGCACCACCGGGAGCTCCACGAACGGTTCAGGTGCGACGACGCGCAGCACCGACAGGCTCACCACGGCCACCAGCCCGGTGCCGATACCCGCGGGCCCGAACCGCAGCGCACGACGCCACCGGTTGACCGAAAGCCGTTGCCGTGCCAGCGCGAGCAGCGCGGAAGCCCACGCGACGACGGTCAGCACGAGCGCACCGATGCCGAACGCGCCGTAGACCGACCAGACCGAGCCGCGCACGTCGGTGACGGTGGCGACGCCGCCGATGACCTCGCGGTCGCGGTCGACCAGCTGCACCGACGCGGGCAGCAGGCCGACCGCCTGCCCGTCCAGGTCGGCCACGTCCAGCACGAGGGTGCGGGTGACCGAGCTGTGCGCCGGGACGGTGTACTGCGCGGTGATGTCGTAAGCGAAGAAGGTCAGCGCCAGCGCGGTGCCCGAGAACCGCACGCTGCGCACCTGCCGGTCGACGTCGCCGCCGTTGACCGCGGTGATCACCAGCGCCAGCGGCCGGGACGGCTCGACCGCGACGGTACGGTCGGCGATCGACTGACCGTCCACAGTGACCGTCACCGACAGCGGATCGGCCGCGCCGGCGGCGCCGGCGGGGCCCGGTGCGGCCAGGAGCAGACTCGCCGCGATGGCAACCACCGCGCCGATCGAACGTCCCATGGGTAACTCCCGATAGAGCGGGCCCGATAGGGCGGGATGGTACCGGTCGGTACCCCTCGGACCGAAGGATGTGGCTGTGCACTTTTCCAGACGCTTGGTGGGCGCAGCCGTCGCCGCCTGCGCCACCCTCGCCGCCTTATCGTTCGGCGTGCCCGCAATGGCACAGGAGACCGCATCTGTTGGTGTTACACCAAATCAGGGCGCACCTGGAAAATCTTTCGACATCTACTGGAGCGGCTTCAGCGACTGCAGCGGCACCGCCGTGTTCACCTGGGACGGGCAGTTCCTGGTGGACTCCGGCAGCCGCCTGATCGCGGGCAAGGTGTCGACGTCGGTGCCGTCCGGCGCCGCCGCGGGCGGGCACACGATCGTCGGCGGGTGCCGTGGGCGTTCTTTCACGCCCTCCACCGTGTTCACGGTGGTCGTGCCGAGCACGACGAAGACCCCACCGCCGACCACCACGACACCGCCACGCACCACCCGGTCGACGCCGCCGGTCACCACCACGACCACGCCGCCGACGACGACCACTACGACCACCACGACCACAACCACCACCACGACGCCGACCACCACGACGCCTGGCTCACCCACCACGACGACCACAGCCCCGACCACGGCACTGACGTTCGACCGCGAGGTGGTGGGCGCGGGCGATCCGCTCGCCGCGAGTGGACATGGTTGCCCGCCGGGCGCACCGGTGGAGTTGCGCTCCGACGGCCAGGTGATCGGGCACGCGACCGCCGACGCCGACGGGGCGTTCCAGGCGCCGCTGGAGTTCACCACGTTCGCGGCGGGCCGGCACGAGGTCGTCGCCGACTGCGGCGTCGAGCTGACCGGCGCGGTCGAGCAGGTGGTCAGCAGTTCCACCGGCGGCTCGGCGAACGGCGCGACGCTGGCCCTGCTGGTGTTCTTCGTGCTCGCCGGCATCGGCCTGGTGCGCATGCGCGCCGGTAGGTGACGGGGCCACATGGTGATCGACGGCTCGGACCGTACATAGAAAAGAAATAGCCGCGCCCGTTAGAGGTGGAATCGCACGTACAGGGAGGGGTACACGCGATGACCGCCGTCGAACCACGCATGTTGCCGATGGCGCGCACGACGCCGTTCGACCCACCGGCCGAACTGGCGGACCTGCCGCCCATCAGCCCGCTGCGCTACCCGGACGGTCACGTCGGGTGGCTGGTCACCGGGCACGCCCTGGCCAAGGAGGTGCTCTGCGACCAGCGGCTCAGCTCCCGCTTCGAGCTGCGCCACACCGTGCTGACCCGGCAGGACGGCGAGGTGATGAAGCCGCAGCCGACCTTGCCCGGCTTCTTCATGGGCATGGACGCACCCGACCACACGCGGCTGCGCAAACCGTTGGCCGGGCAGTTCACCGTGCGCCGGATGCGGCAACTGGAGCCGCGGATCGCGGAGATCACCCGAGGCCGGATCGCCGCCATGCGGGCGCACGGGTCCCCGGTCGACCTGGTGGCGGAGTTCGCGTTGCCGGTTCCGTCGCTGGTGATCTGCGACCTGCTCGGCGTGGACCCGGTCGACCGCGAGGAGTTCGTCGGCCTGACGTCGCGGGTGCTCAGCCTGGAGGTGTCGCAGGCCGAGGCGCTGGCGGCCCGCGGCGCCATCCAGCGCTTCATGCTGGAACTGGTGCGCGAGAAGCGGATCAACCCCACCGACGACATGCTGAGCGGGCTGGCGCAGAACGCGGACCTGACCGACGAGGAACTGACCGGGATGGGCGGTCTGCTCCTCGCGGCCGGCCACGAGACGACCGCGAACATGCTCGGCATCGGCACGATGGCGTTGCTGCACCACCGCGAGCAGTGGGACGCGCTGCGCGCGGACCCCTCGCTGATGGACAACGCCGTCGAGGAACTGTTGCGCTACTTGACGATCCTGCACTTCGGCACGTCACGCACCGCGCTGCAGGACGTGGAGCTCGGCGGCGTCCAGGTCCGCGAGGGCGACACCATCACGGTGTCGTTGCCGGCCGCCAACCGCGACCCGTCACGGTTCCCCGACCCGGACGTGTTCGACATCAAGCGGTCCACGCAGGGGCACGTGACCTTCGGGCACGGCATCCACCAGTGCCTCGGCCAGCAGCTCGCGCGGATCGAGATGCGGATCGCCTACCGAGCGTTGATGAACGAGTTCCCGAACCTGCGGTTGGCCGTGCCCGAGCAGGACGTCCCCATGCGCAGCCGGATGACGATCTACGGCGTGCACCGGCTACCCGTCGAATGGTGAGCTCACCGCGCCTCGTTCGGCGTAATCTGCTCGCGTGTGCGATGAGCCTGGTGGCGCCGAGGAAGTGCGGGCCGCGACACCCCGGGAGGCGCCCGGGCCGGCGGTGGACCCGATCGCGCTGCAGCCGGTGGACGCGGTCGAGGTCACGGTCCTGGTCGACAACTTCTTCGACGGGTTGCTGACCGGCGGCGAGCGGGTGCGGCGACCACGCCTGGGTTCGGGCGCGGTGGTGCAGGCTGCGCAGTTCGAGGGTGGCGCCACGTTGCCCGGGCTGGTCGCCGAACACGGCTTCGCAGCGCTGGTGACGGTGCGCAGCGGCGACCAGAGCACGACGGTGCTGTTCGACAGCGGGCAGTCGCCGGATGCCATGGCGCGCAACGCGAACGCCCTCGGCATCGGCCTGGGTGACGTGCACAGCGTGGTGCTCAGCCACGGCCACTTCGACCACGTGGGCGGACTCGCCGGGCTGACCGGCCGCCGGGGCGTCCGCGCGCTGCCGATGGTGGTGCACCCGCTGATCTGGACCCGGCGCCGGCTGGCCGTGCCCGGCCAGGACGCGTTGGAGTTGCCGACGCTGTCGCAGCGCGCGCTGGCGGACGAGGGCTACCAGGTGATCGAGCGGCGGGAGCCGTCACTGCTGCTGGACGGCCGCGTGTTGATCACCGGAGAGGTGGACCGCACCACCGAGTTCGAGCGCGGCATGCCGCCGCCGCACCAGGCGTGGACCGGCACCGGCTGGCAGCACGACCCGCTGGTCCTCGACGACCAGGCGCTGGTGGTGCACGTTCGCGACCGGGGTCTGGTGGTGCTCACCGGCTGCGGCCACGCGGGCGCGGTCAACATCGTCCGGCACGCGTCGCGGCTGACCGGCGTGCCGCGGCTGCACGCGTTGATCGGTGGGCTGCACCTGAGCGGCCCGGCGTTCGAGCCGATCATCCCACCGACGGTCGCCGCGTTCGCCGACCTCGCACCGGACCTGCTGGCGCCCGGCCACTGCACCGGCTGGCGCGCCCAGCACGCCCTGGCCGCCGGCCAGCCTGATGCGTGGGTGCAGAGCAGCAGCGGCACCACCTACCACCTCACGGCCGCCTAGCTGGTGTCCGGGCCCGACGGGCTGACGCGCGCGGTTCTACGGGCACACCACCACCTCCACAAAGGCGGTTTTCGGACGCGGGTCCGGCTTCACCGGCCCGATCCTCGGCCCGACCGTATTCGGATTCGCGACCTTCACCGGAGTCACCGTCTTCTGAACGAGCGCTCGCGTTTACCGCCAAGTCTGCGCGGATATAGTCCTGTAGCAGTGCAACCCTGTGGCGCGACGCGGGATCTGGCGCGTGGCCTCGTCGTACCTCGGTGTCGTCGCCGCAGGAGTCAACAGTGGCGACCAAGCCGCGCCGATGCGGTATCGGCCACCACCTGCCAGCTGTCCCGAGAAAGCGTTTGCGGAACGTCTTCTGGAGTATTTCGGTGCGGCGTGACCTGCAGCCTGATCTACTCGTCAGAGTCCTCGGCCAGCTGAGACAACAGCTCTCGGGTCAGCTTCCGCTTCATCACGATAGCCGCCCGCAATGCGGAAACTCCTGATCCCCTCCGTCGTTGTGGACGAGGACCGCAGTCGTCCCGGCTGAGACCATGTAGGCGTGGACATCGTCCACGGTCAGGTTGCGGACCGGGACGGAGAAGTTGACGTGGTCGACCGACACCCGACCGGGTGCGAGCCATCGAGGCTGTCGAGTTGCACTCGGGTCGAGGATGACCAAGCGGCCCCGTCGGCCGTGTAAATGCGATGCTTGGATCGGTCCGCATCCGCTGCTCGGCGAACTCTTGAGGTTCGTTGGCGCTAATCTGGCAGTTCGACTTCGCTACGATGCTCTCTCGCAAGAGCACCTTCTTCTATGCCGATCTTGCCTTCGTTTGCGAGAGCCAGAAGCGCGGTTCTCAATGACGAATAGTCGACCTGCACAGGAACATCGATTGCCCAGAGAATGCCCGCCCGGTCAATCTCCCAAGAGCATCCGAAGACCCCGAACAGCGCGCCAAGCCGATCCCCAGCATCCTCACTTTTGAGGACAACGCGCACCGTGGAGTGACCGGATTCGGATACAAACTCCTCGAAAACGAACTCCCTGCGCTCGTGGTCGGCTCGGATCCGCACAATATCACCGAACGCCACCCCCTTGATGTAGAAAGGCGTGTTCCGAACCTCGACCTCCCAGCGGACCGATGTCTTCGCCGTCCACAGCCGCTCCGATGCCGCTCCTGCCCACTCCGCAACCCCATCGGGCAGATCGAAGGCGACCTTGAACAGGCGCTCCTGCTCCCTTCCCGTGCTTGATTCACCAGTACTAGGGTTCAAGATATTCTCGGAGTTCATTGTCCCACTGTTCTAGAGGTTTTATATCTTTGCTGCGATTGCATCGCCGACAGCTCGCAGCACCATTGTGCGCACCTCCGTGCCCACCGTCGGCCCGCGAGACGACGTGGTCGATCTGCGCATCATCAGGCTGGCCCCGGACCGGATTCCCATTTGCGTCCCGCGAGGCTCGCCGATAGATCTGTTGCCCACAGTAATCACACCGGTGCACGCCACCATTCTTGGCGGCGTTGGCGTCGTAGACCTTCTGCCGCTCAGCGTCCGTGAAGTCCAGACCTGCCCTGTCGCAGTTGTGGACGAGGATCGAGATAGTCCCTGCGAGCACAGTGTAGGTGTGGACGGCATCAATGGTGAAGTTGTGGACCAGGACAGCCACGGTGACGTGGTCCACCGACACCACTACCGGGTGGGTTCCGTCCAGGCTGTCGAGGTGGTCACCGACCGGGAGCTGGGCGATCGGGACCCAGCCGTGCTGGTCGTCGTCCCAGACCGGGTGCCAGTCGGTGGCCTGCAGCGTTGCGATCGTGCCGTCGGCGCCGCGGATGGTCAGGACGGTCTGGGTGAACTCGTCCGTGTGAACGAAGGTGGCGACTACCTTTCGGACCGTGGTTTTACCGGTGGCCGGGTCGGTGGCCTTGACCTTGTCACCCAGGTGCAGCGACTCGATCGGCTTGTGCGAGCCGTCGGCCATGACGACCTGGGTGCCGGGCACGAAACTGTTACAGCCAGCCGGCGCTTCCCTGCCACCGCTATCGCCACTGGCGTGGTCGCGTTCACCGGCTCCGCCGGCGTTATCCGACTTGCCGCCCGCCTTGGCATCCTTCGTGGCCTGGCGAACCCGCGCCGCTTCCGCTTGAGCTTCGGCCCTAGCACCAGCAGTGGCCTCGTTCGCGGCTCGGTTGGCGTCGTTGAGGACGCGTTCCGTATCGACGATGACCTTCTCAGCCCGAGCCACGTCCTTTTTGAACGTGATCAACGCCCGCGCACCACGCCAGAAACCGCTGATGATCTCCGGAGCCTTGAAAGCCTTCGTCCACGGAATCAGGTTGATCAACGTCATCACGCACGAGCCGAAGTTGCCGTCGGCGAAACAGCCCTGGATGTCGTCCCAGCCGATCAGGCTCTTGACCAGCTCACCCGCCGCATCGACGAACACCTGGAACTTCGACTTGTGCACAATCGCGACCGCCTCGCGATGCGCATTCCCCGCCGCCTCGACCTCAGGAGTTGGCGTCGAACTCTTACTGCCATCACCGCCACCATGCGAGATGCCTGGCATGTTGTAGTCCGGGCCCATGTCCCAGCCGATGATCTCGCCACTCGGGTCGCTCGAGGTCGCAGGCGCGTTGTTGGCATAGGCGTACCCGTTCCACTGCTGCGGATCGCCTTGATCCAGCAGCGGGTCGGCCTTGGTGAAACGGCCGGTCGACGCGTCGTACTCACGCGCACCCAGATGGGTCAGGCCCGTGGTGTCCTGGTAGCCGCCGACGAAGCCGTGCTTGTCCACCCACGACGGCGGCGGCGTCCCCCGGGTATTGCCGAACGGGTCGAAGTGACGGCTCGTCGTCGTCAGCGTGCCGGCCTTGATCGACAAGTCACCCGTGCCGTGTTGGTCACCGACCATCCAGGTCAGAACGCCCGATCCCGACTTCTCGGCGACCAGACCGCCCCCGTGTTCGTAGAAGCGGGTCGCGGTCACGGTGTGGGTGCCGGCGGCCTCGAACAACTCCAGGTCACCAACGCTGATGGTGATGCCGCTGGGATCGTGGGTGACCAAACGGTCGCCGTCGGCGGAGTACACATAGATCGAGTTGCCCGACGGGCTCGTCGACGAGGCCAGGTGACCCTCGTCGTCGTAGCCGAAGGTTTCCGTGTCGCCGCCCACGTCCCTGGTCTTCAGGTCGCCGGACGCGTCGTAGGTGTAGGTGTCCTGCGCGGTCCCGTTCGGGCCCACGGTCGAGACCGACTGCAACTGGTGCGGGCCGGACGACTGGGCACCGGAGGCCGGGTAGGCGTAGGTCTTCGTCACGTCCCCGGCCACGTTGTGGTCGACCTCGGACGTGCGGTTGCCGGTCTTGTCGAACGCGTAGGACTGCCAGTACGGCGCCACCCCGCCGAGGGCGTCGGCCGCGGGCTGCGTGCCGCAGTCCCCGGACGCCGGCGTCCACGCCTGCGACATCCGGTCCAGGTAGTCGTAGGCGAAGCACTGCACGTCGGGTGCCTGACCCTCAGGCGCGTCAGCGATCCGGGTGACCTTGCCCGCGTCGTCGTAGCCGTAGGTGCGCAGGGCCACCGTGTGGTTGACCTGCTTCGCCCGGTCGACCTGGGTCGTCAGCGGGCGCCGCGTGCCGTCCTGGTAAGTCTGGGTGATCCAGACGTTCGCCGTCGACTTCTCCCCGTCCAACTGCATCCTGGACACCTCGTTGAACGAGGTGTAGTCCGTTTCGGACACCAGCGGGGTGATGGCCTCGCTGGTGGGGTCGACTGCGTAGGTCGTGGCGGGCAGACCGGTGGCGGTGTAGGTGTGGACGACCGTCTCGGCGTTCAGGTTCCCCGCCGCAGGACTGCCCGTTTCGGCGACCGCTCCGGTCGCGGTGTAAGTCGTGGTGAACTTGTAGGACTTGCCGCCGAGCTCCGCACCTTCCACGGTGGGGATGTCGACCTGGGTGGCCGTCGGGCGGCTGAAGACGTCGTAGGAGACGACCTTGTTCACGTACTTCGCGGTGCCCACGTAGCGGGTCGACGCCACCGGCAAGCCCTTGCCGTGGGTCAACGTGTCGTAGGTCCAGCTCGCCAGCTTCGTGCTGTCCGAGACCGTGCCCGCATACTCGGCCGTCCGCCGATCGAGCTTGTCATAGGTGTAGACGAGCTTCTTGCCGCGTCCATCCGTTGTGGACACCAGATTGCCCGCGGTGTCGTAGGTGAACGTCGAGTCGCCGGCGTCCGGGTCGTGCTGGGAGATCTTGCGGCCGCGCAGGTCATAGCCATAGCGCCACACGTTGCCCGACGAGTCGGTCATCGAGGTGACGGCGCCGCCCGCGTTGTAGGCGTAGGTGGTGACGTCCGCAGGGTTCTGAGCGCCGACTGTGTACCCGTTGGTGTACTGCAACTGCTGCAGCACATTGCCTTCGATGTCGGTGACCGTCGTTTGTGGATTGCCGCCGGGCGGCGGGATCACGGTGGTCCGGTCACCGCCGTAGATCACGCTGCTGTGCCACTGCTCCGCACCCTTGCTGCGGTAGGTCGACTTGACCGGCCGGCCGCGGCCGTCGTACTCGACGACCGTCTGGTTGGGAACGTCGTTGTCGGCCACCGCAACGAGCGTCGCGGTGGGGCCGGAGTCGCTGTTGAAGTAGGCGTTGTTGGTCTTGACCTGCAGACCACGCGAGTCGTAGATCGAGTCGGCGACGACCCGGCCGCCACCCTGCCCGGGCGTCTGGGTCTGCCGCAACCGGCCAAGCCCGTCGTAGATCGCATACGACGATGTGTAGTTCCCGTCGTCCTGCACGGACTTGGTCAGCACGGCGTCCGGGACGGTCCGGCTGTCGGTGTAGGAGAACTGGGCGGACGCCGACGCTCCTGCCGACTTGCTGCGCCCGGGTGACCAGACGGCGGTCTTGCGGCCGAGCGCGTCGTAGGTGATGTCGGTCGACACCCCGTTCACGTCCACCGACTTCGTCGGGTAACCCCGTGACGTCTCCAGGGTCGTGGTCGACTGCCAGCCCAGCTGGTTGGTCTCGGTGATCGCGGTGACCGGGCCGCCGGTCGCCGGCGTGAACGCCGTGGTGGTCTGGTTGTCCTCGATGTCGGTCGAGGTCAGCTGGCGCCCGTACTTGTCGTACGTGTTGCGTGCGGTCGCCACGAAGTGCGGACCGGTGGCGTCCCACGTGTCCAAGGTCTCGACCTTGGTGATGTCGCCGGTGTCCGGACCGGTGCCGAACGCGTGCCCGTCGTATGACGTGCGCACATCGGTGATGACGTTCGTCGCGGAAGCCGTGCCGGAGCACAGACCCGCGAACATGACGACCTCGGACGCCCGGTCGAGCAGGCCCTTGGCGGTGTTTGGCGCGTACGTGGTCTTCGTGCACGTGTCGTCGCCCGGCACGGCGACGTCGCCCTGGTTCTCCTGGCTGGTCACCAAGCCCAGGTCGTCGAAGGTGGTGACGACCTTCGTCCGGCGGAAGCTGCCGTCGCCGAGCAAGGTCCGGCCGCGCACGGTCGACACCAACTGCCGGTACGCCTTGAGCAGCCCGTCGGTGCTCGTCGCGATCGGGCCCTTGAGCCACGGGTCGCTGATCGAGGCGGACTCCAGGGTGGTGCCGCGGTAGGTGCGTGACTCACGGGCGAAGCCTTGCAACGGGTCCTGGTCGACGATCGTGCCACCGTCGAGATCGGCGACCGGATCGGGGTGCCGCACGCCCGACGGCAGGTGGTCGCCGTCCATGCCCCGCAGGTAGAGCGTCTCGCTGATCAGCTGCGCCGTGCCCGGCTCGCCCACGGTCGTGCGCACCGTCTGGTAGCCGCGCCACTCGCCCCACGTCTTGTACTTCGCGGGCGTGAACTCGCCCTCGTCGTAGTGCCAGGCCGCGCCGCCGAGGTAGTCGTAGTGGGTCTTGACGTCCGGTGCGCCGCCGGTCTGGTCGACCTGGACGACATCGGTGACAACGTACTTGTGGAACCAGTCCAAGACCGGGTCCGTGGCGGTGGGCGGGCTCCAGTACGAGGCGTAGCACCGGAACTCGTCGGCCTGCGGTGACGGAGGCATCTTGCTGCCGGGTACGCAGTCCGGTGCCGAATAGGCGACGCCGAGGTAGCCGCCGGTCTCGTTGGCCACCCCGATGATGCGATAGCGGGTGATCGGCGAGTAGTCGTCGTTCGACGTGTCCACGCGGTTGGCGAAGATGTAGCCGGAGAACGAGGTCGGCTGCAACGTGATGCTGCCGCCGTCGCCCTTGCCGGTGTGCGTGATGTCGGCCAACCACAACGAGGACGGCGACGCGTCACCCGTGCCGGGGAAGCTCTGGCGCAACGCCCATACGTCCACGTCGGCGAAACTGCCGCCGCCGGTGCTGACCTGGCTGTGCACCGCGGTCAGCCGCTTGCGGGTGAAGAACGCCGCCGACGCGCTCGTGCAGGTCGCGCCCTGCGCGCAGAGCTGGTCGAACGGCACGTCCGGCCAGCGGTAGGCGGTGTCCTTCTTCAGCTGCGCGGGATCGCAGGCGAACCCGCTGTCCGGCAGGCAGCGCTCGGCCACGTCGAACTTGACCCGCGCCGTCGCCGGGTCGACCGTGCCGTCGGTGTTGACGTGCAGGCCGTAGTCGATCCGCAGCGGATAACCGCCGACGGTGTACTCGGTGCCATGACCGTTGGGGTCGAGGTTCAGCGCGTAGTTGTTCTTCTCCGGCTGGTAGTAGTAGGTGGCGAGATTGCCGTGCGGGTCGACGGAGTAGTCGAGGTTCCACCGCCACGCCTGGTTGCACCACGAGCCCGCGAAATCGCCTGCGTGGTAACAGGGTTCGCCCTCGTTGTTGCCGAACACCGGGACGGTCCATGCCGATTGCGTGGTCGGGTCGCCGTCGGACCAACCGGGCACGCGGTTGGAACCGAAGACGTACTTGGTGCCGTCAGTGGTCGTGACCTGCCAGTACTGCCCGTTCCACGCACCGTTGGCCGCACCGGACTTCAACTCGATCGTCGAACCGTCGTCGGTCTTGGCGTGCCAGTCGCCGCTGTCCTTGTCTTTGACCAGCTCGGTGGACCGGCCACCGAGCACCAGGGTCGCGTTGTCCACGCCCCAGCACTGATCACCCGTCTTGGTCTGCCCGTTGTTGCCGCCGAGGTCCTCCGCGCAGGACTTGTAGTGCCGCTCCAGGTAGCCCCCGGTGCTCAGGTCCCAGCCATCGCCGACGATCGAAGCCTGGTTGTTGGTGGCCGACGTGCGCCCGTCGACCATGCCGGAGGAGTAGCTCAGCCCGACGGACAGCGTCGTGCCGTCGACGCTGGGCACCGTGCTGAACGGGTAGCTGTAGTTGAAGTCACCCGACGACCCACCGGCCGACCACGACCCGGCCGGCGACAACGGTTGCGCGGTGAGGTCACCCGCCGACCCGGACGTACCCGCCGTCGCCGCCAGCACATAGTTGTCCGATGTGGACATCGTCAGCTCCGCGGACACGGTGTGCGCCCCGCGGTTGTTGTCCGGTGCCGGAAGTACGGTCTGCGTCCGGCAGGACGGCTTCTGCGGCGTCGTCAACGCGCACGCGGGCAACCGGACCAGGCGCAGCCGATCAGCCCAACCGCCGCCGTACGCGTCGGCGAAGGAGCCGTAGTCCACGCTGACCCGCACCGGCGCGTGCGCAGCCGCTCCCGGGGTGTCCCGCACCGAGAAGACCACACCGGACAGGCCCAGCTTCGTGCTGGCCGACTGGTCGGTGACGTGCAGGGCGACCTTGGCCGGCGCCATCGTCGCCGTGGCCGTCGCCGCTTTGGCGTAACCCACCCGGATCGGCGTGTTCGGCGCAGCCGACTGCACGCCCGCGCCCTTCGCTTGAGCGCCGGTGGCCAGCGCGACCTCCGCATCGGTCGCGGCCGGCCAGTGTGGCTGCACCCGTGGCCGCTTCGCCGCCTCGGCGGCCTTGTCCGCCGGGAGCGGCCGCGTCGGCACGTTGTGGACGGCAACGCTGCGTTCCTTCTGCAGCGCGGGCAACGACCACCCCAGTCCCTGCTTCTCCGGTGGCGTGGCCAATGCGTCCTGTGTGGACACCAGCAGCACCAGCGCGGACACCGCCGCGCACAACCGGGTGAAGCGCCCGAACCGCGAGCGAACACTCATGTCAGGTCCCCAAGTAGCCGGAGGGAATAGGAGGAAGTGCCTTCAGAACCCCGGGTTCAGGGGTGATCACGCAGCTGGTGCAGCGATATGTCCTCACCGGAGAGCACGCCCGAGTACAGCCGGACGCCTCGAACGTCGCCGTACCACGGGTCGGCGTCCTGGGCGACCCACCGATCGCCACCGATGAGCAACTTGGACAGAACGTCGTGACCGCTCCAGCCAGGAGGGCCGGTCACGCAGGCGGGCGTGAACAAGATGCTGTCTGTTGCCGCGTAAAGGCAAACGGTGTTCGACTCGGCGTCATAGGTCGCCGCCAGGTGGGTCCACGTGTTGTCCTGCGCGTCGACCGACATGGTGTCGAACCAGCCGGTCGGGTGGGCCACCGTCGTCGAGGGATCGGTGAACACAAAGCTCCACCGCGGATGGACGTTGCCGTCAGCATCGTGGATCCCGCGATACCCCAACAGGAATGGGGAGAATTCGCTGTCGTCGAGCGCCACCGCGGTCCGAGCGGTTACGTCGGCGCCATTGGTGTTCGCCGGATCGCGACCGCGTGCGGCCTCCGCGTCCTGGTCGGTCCAGGTGTGCCGCACCCACGCCTCGACCGTGAAGCTGCCATCGGTGCGCAGGTCCGCCGGTCGTGGCGCGGTGAGCCGGCTCGCGCGGACGCCGTTGAAGTGGGCGAGCGGGACGCCTTCGTCGTCGACCATCAGCGAAGCGTTCCCCGAGGCCGTGGTCACCGCGTCGGACACGCTGTCGTGACCGACCCGGGCGAGGGTGGCGACCTGACCGCCGTTTAGCGCCTCGCCGAACACCCGGACCTCGTCGATCGTGCCGTGCACGTTGTGGATCAGTTGGCCGTTCCACTCGTACGACCCGATGGTGAACGGACCGGCAGCGTTCCACGGACTCCCGTTCGGTGGGGCGTACCTCGCGTCGAGCACGCCATCGACGTACAGGCGGAGCTCTCCGGTGGGCCGGTCGAACACGACCGCGAGGTGAGTCCACTTGCCGACCTGCGGCGTCGCCGTGCCGATGGCGTAGTCGATCGTGGCGTCGGTCGCGTCCGACCGCGGGATGCCGAACGCCCAGTGCTTGATTCCCGGGTCGTACCGCAACAGGAAACCAGACTGCGTGGTTCCACGTTGCCCGAGCACGCCGTAAAAGTAGTTGTCGACGTCGTCGAGCTTCACCCACGCCGAGGCCGAGAAGCTCTCACCGGTGTCGACCACCGGGCCCGCGGTGGCCAGGTACCCGGTGCCGTCGAGGTGCACGCCACCCGCCGTCGAACCCGGTCCCCAGCTCACGGTCCCGGTGGCGGTCGCGTCCATACCGTTGCCGGACGCGTCCGTGGCGGTCGTCCCGTCCGTCTCGTCCAAGTCCCAGGACGCCACGGCCGAGGGCAGCGTGCTGGGGTCGGCTTCGGTGAGTTGGTAGTTGGCCCGCAACACCGGGGTGTTCGCCAGGCCGGTCGCCTCCGCCGGGGCCAACGCCCGGTCCCAGACCTGGACCTGGTCGATGCTGCCCGCGAAGTAGTGGCTCAGGGTGCCGGTCCGCACGGCCGCGCCGACCGTGAACGGGTTCGCCGATTGCCAGGCGGTGCCCGCCGGGATGGTCACCTGCGATTCCTTGACGCCGTTGACGTAGAGGGCCAGGGTCCCGGAGTTCGCGTCGTAGACGCCGATCAGGTGCGTCCAGACGCCCAGCGTCGGCGGGGCCGCGCTCACGGCTCGGCGCTGATCGTCGTACCCAGACGTCTCCGGCATGGCGATGGTCCACCGGTCGATTGCCTTGGCGTAGTACAACTCTGCGCTCGGCGCCTGTGGGCTGTTCTGGCCCGCGATCGCCCGGTTGGTGGACTTGTCGGTCAGCTTGGCCCACGCCGAGATGGTGAAGCTGCGGCTGGTGTCCACGGCCGGACCGTCGACCTGGCCGGCGGCGGTCGTGCCGTTGCCGACGAACGCCTGGCCCTGCGATTGCCCGATCGAGTCGTCGGTGCCGGAGCGCGCCGGAGCGTTGCTGTAGCCCGTGCCGAGCGTGGTGCCGGGCAACCAGTTGAGCCTACTGTCCACACCGGACGCGTCGACCAGTGTGTCGTCCAACTTGTACTCCCGGTGCGCGGTCAGTCCCGTCGGTACACCGGTGTTGCCGTACAGCGTGGTGACCTCGGCCGCCGTGATCGCCCGGTTGAACACGGTGACCTCGTCGACCGCACCGGCGAGCTGGTTAGTGCGCCCGCCGTTCGCCTTGCCCGCACCGATCACCAGGGAACCGGTGGAGGCCACCCCGATCGCCGGGACTGTCGCCTGCGCCTGACCGTTCACATACAGCGTCGCGGCGTGGGTTGATGCGTTGTAGACGCCGGTGAGGAAGGTCCAGGTGCCGGCTTGGGGCGTGCTGGTGGACTCGGCCGTCGCATAGGCCGGATCACCGCTCGTCTGGGTGGCGACGGCGAAGCCCCAGTGGTTGGTCGCCGCGTCGTACTGCAGGGTGTACGCGCTCGCGGTTGTCCCGTCCTGGGACAAGATCACCTGTTTTCCCTGCAACTGATCGACCGACACCCAAGCGGCGACGGCGTAGGAGTTCTCGACGTAGCTGACCGCGGACGCGGTCGCGAAGTAGTCGCCGGGCTGGCCGCTGAGCCGCGCGGCGTCACCGAGCTTGCCTGCGCCGAAGTCGCCCGTGCCCAACCCCGCGTAACGCAAGCCAGGCACGGAGGATGCCCCGTCGCCCTCGAACTGCCATGACGCATTCGGCGGGTTGGCATCTCCGGCGATGAACGTGTAGTCCACTCTGGACGATGGGGTGCGCGCTCGGTTGCACGACCACGCACTGAGCACGTGCGTGCCCTTGGACGGCGGCGCGATCGCCGCGGTCGCCGGGCCGTTGTACCCGGCGGCCGGAGCCGTTCCCGGCTCGGTGCCCTGACAGTTCGGGGTGGCTGTGTTGTCGATCTTCCAGACGTAGTGATCGACTGGCGTCGGCGATCCCGTGACGGTGAAAGTGAACGAACCGGCTTCGCCCGGGCCACCCGCGGGCACGTTGGGCAGGTAGAGGTCCGAGGTCACCGACGGCGGAGCCGGGGGTTGCAGTTCCAGTTCGAACTCGCACGGTGCGGAGCTGCCCGGCGAGTAGTCCTTGCCGTCGTATGCCCGAGCAGTGAACTTGTACACGCCGTCGGTGGCGAGCTTGCTGGACGGGAACGTGACCTGGGCGTTCGGGTGGGCCGAGTTGCTGTCGCTTGGCACGTTGTCGATGCCGGTCTCGCCGAGGTCGGTGGTGCCCTTGTAGAGGTGGAACCCGGCCCACAGCATGCCGCCGTCCGCGTCGGACACATTGGCCTTGCCGACGTAACCGGTGCTCGTCGGTCCGAGCACCGGACGATTGGCCCCGGTGACACACGGGAACTGCTGCGTCCCGTTGTAAACGTGCGGGTTGCGCGGGTTGTTCGGCTTCGTGTTGTACGTGACGCTGAAGCCGACCTCCTTCGAGAACTTGCGCCAACTGTTGTTCAGGTCGTTCTCACTGCTCGCCCGGATGCTGAAGGTGAACGTCGGGCCGCCGGCGTCGGTGAGCTCCTGGATGATCGACGTGACGTTGAAGCCCTTCCCGCCCGAGCACGCGGTGACGGTGCCGATGGCGGCAGCGGTGCTCGGGCTGCCCCAGCCGTCGCCGTAGTGGATCGAGTTCGAGCGCAACACAGTGCTGCTGGATGGGGTCGCCGTCCGGCAGTTCATGATCGACAACGTCAGTTGTGCCCCGATTATCTGCTTGCCGGCCAGACCGCCGAGGTTCATCTCGACGAACGAGCGAGCGGTGACCAGCGAGCTGCTGCAGGTCGCGTCCGGATCGTCGATGTACCCGGTGGCCAGCGCATCCGCGCTGTCCCAGGGGTGTTCGCCGGGAGTCCGGCCCGAACCGCAGGCGTACTCCACCAAGTAGTGGTTGCGGCCACAGCTCGAGCAGTACTTGGCCTGCCACGTCGGGTCGATGTAGAGCGGGTAGGTCACCGAGTGGTCGGCGAGCATGGCCGCGTCGGGGCTCAAGGAGACCGTCGAGCCGTGGACAGCGGTCGCGACGGCCGCCGTGCGCCCTTGCGGGGCTGGGGCGAGTAGCAAGTCCTGGTCCTGCGCCTGCACGCCGGAGGAGTCCCACATCGTCGCCGGCGGGGCCTGGAACACCTCGGCGCCGGACCGGTCGCGCACGTGCAGCGAACCGTCGGAGTCCCTTGACAGGGTGCCGTTGCGCAGCGGCACCGGCATGGTCAGCTTGCGCAGGACGGGGTTGGCCGCGGCCTGCGCGTTCTTGACCACGAGCACCTCGTGCACCGCGTCCACGGTGGTCTCCACCGACAGGTCCACGCCGGGAAGGACCTCGGGGTAGGTGGCGACGGAGCCCTTCACCTGCGGTGCGGGCAGGTCGCCGGTCCAGTCCAAGCCTGTGGTGACGCCATTGGCGGTGAGGCTCAGCAACGGCTCGTCGCCGGAGCCCGAGGCGAGCCGAACGTCGGCGAGTGTCGCCTTGGGCGCAAAGCTGTGGTCCGGCCGGGCGACGAGGGTGCTGTCCGCAGGGACCCACCCCGCACCGCGGCGGAGGCGGACCGGCGACGGCGACTCAGTTCGAGTCATGGTGCCATCAGGATTGGCCACCACTTCGGACGTTTCGGACGTTTCCGAGTCCACTCTGACCGATTTGCCAGCCTGCGCGGCATACCGTGCGGCTGTGGATTCATCGGGAGCCGAAGAGGGCACCGGCGCCGGTGTGGCCGCCGCCACAGGAGCGGCCAAAACCCCAGGTACCAAGCCGAAAACGAGCGCCGCAGACACGACGACAGCGCGGAGTCTTCGCGTTTTGGGCGCGCATGAAGACAGGCCGGACTGCACAGATCCCCCCAGTGGTCCCGCCCCCGACGCCCACAGACACCGTGAGCCGAGAAGGGACAATGCCTCATCGCCGCTGTTGGTGAAAAGCGGCCGAACGGGTCAATCTGGCCAACTGTTCATTTCGGCCGACTTCCTCGACCAGCCACGGCTTCGTGGCGTTTCGCTCCCCGCACCACGCCCTCCAGGTCGGACCGGCGACGAAGCAGCGCATCGCTAGGTCGCCGATCGGCTCGTTGGCATCGAGTACATCACCCCAGCTCGCCCACGACATCCGCGGGCCCGTCACCGCAGACACCTCGGCACTGCGTTTGAGCAGGGCGGCGGGCCCTGGCACACCGGCACGCCATCGTGGATGACCTGTTCGTTCCCTCGTCCACCACTATGGGCGCGGACTGAGCGGCCGCCTCAGGTGCTCGAGGAACGGGTGCGTGGCCGCGTCAGCGGCAGCGAACGGCTCCGGCGGAATGCGGGGGAGCTGAGCGTTGGCTCCCGCATGATCAGCGGGGGACGAATACCTTTTTGAGCGATTTCGTGTCGCTGGTGTCGACGACCGGGATCGGTGGGTAGTGTTCCTCGTCCGCTTCGTTGTTCAGGTGGCGCACGAACTCCTGGAGTTTGCCACTCATGCCCTGCGCCGCCCGTGCATGGGCGGCCACCACCTTGCCCAGTTCGGTGTCCAAGGACCTCATGATGTCCGGCGGGTTGCCGCCGGTCACCTGCGCCTTTTCCCTGGCCGCGGCAAAGGTGTAGTTGCCGATCGACGTGACGAGTGACTTGAACACCCTGGTCGTGACATCGCCACCCACTTTGATCGCGCTGACGCCGTCGGAAAAGCCGGCCTCGGCGACGTCCAGGGTCAGCAATGCGAGATTGCCGAGCGCGTGGCCGTGATCCAGCGCCCGCAACGCCGAATACGCGCCGCGGGCCAGCTCCATCAGGTCGTGCTTGAACGCGATCTGCAGCGCGAAGACGCCGTACGCCAGCTCCCTGGCCTGCACCACCAGTCCCTGATCCGAGACGTAGCCGTCGATCCGGCCGGACAGGACCTCCATGTACTTCGCGTAGTCCTCAGCCGCTGCGCCGGTCCAATGAGTTCGCAAGTCGCGGGAGATGCCTTTCAGTTGCTCGGTGAGATCCTGCAGGTAATCCACCTGGATCGCGTCGAGAGTGGTCCACGGCGTCCCGCGATCGCCGCGTGGCAGTTCGGCCGGGTCGCCGTCCATCGCGTAGGAATACCACTTGTCTAGCGGCACGAATGGTTCGCGCGTGATCTCGGGTGGCAGGTGGTGAAATCCGTCTTTCGGCGTCTCGTCGTGGATCGCCCGCTGGATCATCCGGTAGGCCTGGGTGAACGTCGCGCCGTCGAGCGGGGCATTTTCATCGGGAAAGCCGGACATGGGTGCCTCTCGCGGTTGTTCGGGTCAGTCGCCGGCGACGGCGCGGTCGACGTGCTCGTAGTTGTCCGCGATCACCTTCAGCCGTCCGGACGCGGTGGAGACGGACTCACCAAGCGCCATGCCGACGTGCGCGAGCGCGTCCATCATCGCGTTGTAGAACCAACCGACCTGGCCCGCGGCCGGGACCATCGTCCCGAACGCGGCCGTTGACCCGTCCACCGAACCGTTGATCGTCCCAGTCATCCGCTCCAGGCCGACCATCGCGGCGGCCTGGGTGTTCAATGTGGACGCAACGGAAGGCAGGTCGTCGTTGGCGATCTTGCGCAACGCCGCCACATCCAGCTCGAACCCGCTCACCGCATCTCCTCCCCTAATGGCATGCGCCTACCACCGCTCGTCCGTGACGTCGAACGAATCGCGGAGCACGGTGGCGTGGCTGAAATCGTCTTCCGGTTCACCCGCACCAGGCGGCTGGTCGCAGGCAGGCGGTGCGTCCAGTTCGGCGGCCACCTGTTGCAACAGCGGCCACAGCGTTTCGTGCGCCTTCGGCGTGAACAGCAGCACGGCCAGCGGGTGATCGGTGGCGCCGCTTGCCACTTCCGCCCAGGTGAACTTCCCCTCCAGCACGGCATCCGCAACGCGCAACAGCCGTTCCGGCGCATCCCGGCGGGCGGCCGCCCGCCGCAACACCTCCGCCGACATGGGTTCCGCCACTGGACCTCCCCGTGCTCCCGGGCCAGTGCACCACGTAGTCGTTTCGGGTCCGCCCGAACGGTGGCCCACTCGGCATCGGTCGAGGCCTAGGACCCGCGTGCCCGTCCAGCGCCTTGCCTCGAGACGACACATCCGCGAGGCGTTCGGCTCCGAAGTACCACCATGGAGATCACCACGAAGGCCACGGAACCGGGCGCCGAGCCCACCGCTGAACGGGTCCGCCTGCCCCTGTCGAGGGCGGTGGCCATCGGGGTCGTCACGGTGATCGCCGCGGTCGCGGCCGGGCACCTGGTCGCGGGGCTGATCAACCCGGCCGCCTCGCCGGTCATCGCGGTCGGGAACTCGGTCCGCGACCTCACGCCACCGGCCGTCACCGAATGGGCCATCGCCAACCTGGGCGACGTCAAGAAGCCGTTGGTCTTCGTCGGGCTCGGTATCGCCTTGCTGGTCGCGGGCGCGATCGCCGGGTTGGTGTCACGACGACGACCGTGGCCGGGCATGGGGATCGCCGCGGCCATCGGCATCGTCGGGCTGGTGTCGGTCGCTGACCAGGCGACGGTCTCGGGGTTCGACTTGCTGGCACCGGTGCTCAGCATGCTGACCGGCGTGGGAGTCTTCCTGCTGCTGCACCGCGTCGCACGCGGGCAAGGCGGCGCGTCCGAGGCACAAACCGCTGGGAGCAACCGGCGGCGATTCCTGTGGACCACCGGCGGGGTCGCGGTGGGCGCCGCAGCGTTCGGTGCCGTCGGCCAGTTCCTCGCCACCCTGCGCGACGCCGAGTCCTCGCGAGCCGCGATCGGGACGCTGACGCCCAGCACCCCCGCTCCCCCGGTGCCCGCCGGCGCCGACTTCGCCCGGCAAGGCACACCGCGGTTCCTGACCAGCAACCGCGACTTCTACCGCGTCGACACCGAACTGCTGTCCGTCCCGCAGGTGCGTGCCGAGGACTGGCTGTTGCGCGTCCACGGCCTGGTCGACAACACCAAGACCTTCACGTTCAACGACATCCGCAACCGGCCCCTCGTCGAGCGCACCATCACCATGACCTGTGTGTCCAATGAGGTCGGTGGGCCCTACATCTCCACCGCCAACTTCATCGGCGTCCCGCTGCGCGACCTGCTCGACGAAGCCGGGGTGCGGGCCGGCGCCGACCAGCTGTTCTCGTCCAGCGTCGACGGGTGGACCGCGGGCAGCCCCGTGGACGCCGCCATGGACCGCAACCGCGGCGCGCTGCTCGCGATCGGCATGAACGGCGAACCGCTCCCGGTCGAACACGGCTTTCCGGCCCGGATGGTCATCCCCGGCCTGTACGGCTTCGTGTCCGCCACGAAGTGGGTCGTCGACATGGAGTTGACGACCTTCGCCGCCCGGGAGTCCTACTGGCGCAAGCGCGGCTGGGGCATCAAGGCGCCGATCAAGACACAGTCACGCATCGACGCGCCTCGCGGGTTCGCCACCCTGCCACCCGGCAAGGTCACCATCGCGGGCGTCGCGTGGGCGCAGACGGTCGGCATCGACAAGGTGGAGGTCCGCCTCAACGGCGGCAACTGGCAGGAAGCCGAGCTCACCACCGAGGTCAACACGCAGACCTGGCGGATGTGGCGGCTCAACGTCAACCTCGCGCCTGGGTCGTACAAGGCCGAAGTGCGGGCGACCGATCGCCGTGGAAACACCCAGCCGGCCGATCGCGTGCCGCCCATCCCGGACGGCGCGACCGGGTGGCATTCCACCGACTTCACGGTCAGCCGGTGATCTCCCTGGCCTGACGCGGCATTCGGGTGACCGGCGCGCGGCAACGATGCCCAGTTCCCCGGATCGTGGTTGGATGACCACCCGTCCATCGCTGGGAGATGTACGGCCTGCCGTGGCCTCGCGGTGGGAGCAGGGGTAACGGCGAGCGGAGGCTGTTGCGGTGAACGAGCGGGACATCTGGGTCCCTGGGAACGTGGACGCGAACACGCCCAGTGCGGCGCGGGTTTACGACTACCTCCTGGGTGGTGGCCACAACTTCGACAGCGATCGCCAGCTCGCGGAGAAGTTGCTGACCGTCCTGCCGGCCCGCGACATGGCCCGCCTGAACCGGGAGTTCCTGCGCCGGGTGGTGCTCGAGATGGCCGCGCTCGGCATTCGCCAGTTCATCGACCTCGGGTCGGGCATCCCGACCGTGGGCAATGTGCACGAGGTGGTGCACGCGGTGCATCCGGACGCACGGGTCGTCTACGTCGACTACGAGATGGTCGCGGCCGTCCACAGTGAATTGATGCTGGCCGAGGAACCCAACGCGGCGATGGTGCATGCCGACATGCGCCAGCCCGAACAGGTGCTGCGGCACGAAAAGACCCAGCGGTTGATCGACTTCTCCGAGCCGGTCGGCATGCTGATGGTCGGTGTCGTGCAGTTCATCGCCGATGAAGACGATCCATGGGCATTGGCCGCGCAGTACCGCGACGCGATTCCCGACGGTAGCTACTTCGCGTTGTCGGCGTTCACCACGGACAACGCACCCGCGGGCATGGCGGCCGCGATCGAGGTGTTCAAGAACAGCCAGGACCCCATCTACCCGCGCAGCCGCGAGGAGATCCTGCGGATGTTCGACGGGTACACCCTCCTCGATCCCGGCCTCGTGTACACGCCGCAGTGGCGACCGCAGCAACCCGAGCTCGCCGACTCGACGGCCGAGGCCTCACGGTCGAACCTGTACGCCGGGCTCGGCATCAAAGGCTGACTCACGCCGCGTCCCAGGCGACCGGCAGCTCGTGCACGCCGTAGATGAGCATGTCGGACCGCACGGCGATGTCCTCGGCCGGGACGGCCAAGCGCAGCGTCGGGAACCGCGCCAGCAGCGCGGGTAGCGCCACCTGGAGCTGCACCCGGGCGAGCTGCTGGCCGAGGCACTGGTGGATGCCGTGGCCGAACGCCACGTGACCGCTGGTCTTGCGGTGCAGGTCGAGGGTGTCCGGGTCGGTGAAGTGCTCGGGGTCGCGGTTGGCGGCCGGCACGGAGATGGTGACCGACTCACCGGCGGCGATCCGCTCGCCGCCAAGCTCCACGTCCGCCAGCGCGGTGCGCACGGTGAACGGGATGATGCTCAGGTAGCGCAGCAGTTCCTCCACCGCGCGGTCGGCGAGCCCGGGGTCCGCGCGCAACGCGGCAAGTTGGTCCGGGTGTTCGAGCAGGGCGAAGACGCCCAACGCCAGCTGGTTGGTGGTGGTGTCCAGCCCGGCGCCCAGCAAGGTGAACCCGATGTTGACCAGCTCGGGGTCGGCGAGGTCGCTCTCGGTCAGGCCGCTGAGCAGGTCGTCGGTGGGTGCCGACCGCTTGGCCGCGACCAGCTCGGCGATGACCCCGTGCACCGCCGCGTAGGCGGCCGCGGCTTGCTCTGGCGTGTTGTCCAACCGGAACAGATCCAGGGCGTGCTGGTGGAAGCGGTCCCGGTCGGCGTAGGGCACGCCGAGCAGTTCGCAGATCACCTGCGCCGGCAGCGGCCGCGCCAGGGCCGGCACGAGGTCCGCCGGGCTGCCCTGCGCCGCCATGGCGTCCAGGTGCTCGTCGGTGATGGCCTGGATCCGCTCGGCGAGCAGGCGCATCCGGCGGGTGGTGAACTGGCCGGCGAGCAGGCGCCGGTAGCGGGTGTGCTCCGGCGCGTCCATCGCCCCGAACATCCCGGGCGGCGCCGGCTGATCGTTGCCCGATGCGCCGGGGATCGGCAGGTGCCGCAGCTCCACCCGCACGCTGAACCGCTGGTCGGCCAGCACCTCGCGGGCCAGCGCGTGGCCGGTCACCAGCCACCCGCGATGCCCGTCCGGGTAGTCCAGCCGGCTCAACGGGCTCCGCTCGCGCAGTTCGGCCAGCCCCGTCGGTGGGTCGAACGGTTGGTTGGCCGGCCGCTCGGTCGGCAGCGTCCTGGTCACCGCTGGCTCCTTCCGCAAACGTTCACGCTGAAGGAAACGGTACGGTGACCCTTCACAAGGTTTCCAATCCTGGATAAGGTTTCTGCTGGTAGAGTTCGCGCAATTGATGCAATGACATGCAAGCGAATGCATCAGAGGTGGATCGGATGCCGGGCACCAGACTGAGCTACGAGGAACGCCAGGGCGTCGCCGCCGGGCTGGCGAGCGGGCTGAGCTACGCCGAGATCGCCCGCCGGCTCGGGCGACCGAGGTCGACGGTGATCCGCGAGGTGGCGCGCAACGGCGGGGCACATGGCTACCGCGCGAACCGGGCTCAGCAAGCCACCCAGTGGCGAGCGCGACGGCGCACCGCCGCCGCGCCCCCGGACGCCCCGCCGTCCACGCCCGACCCGCAGGCCTGCCGCGAATTCGAAGCGCGGTTCGCGCGGATGGCCACCCAGACCGGGGTTCCCGCGATGATGGCCCGAGTGCTGGTCTGCCTGTTCACCACCGAATCGGGCAGTCTCACCGCCGCCGAACTGGTGGCCCGGTTGCGGGTCAGCCCGGCGTCGGTCTCCAAAGCCGTGGCCTGGCTGGAACAGCGCGGGCTGCTCCGGCGCGAGCGGGACGGCCGGCGTGAGCGCTACGTGGTCGACGACCACGTGTGGCACCAGGCCTGGCTGGCCAGCATGGATGGCATGGCGCGATGGGCCGAGGTCACCCGGCAGGGCGCCGAGTTGCTCGGCGGGGACACGCCGGCCGGAGCCCGCCTGCACGCCACCAGCCAATGGCTCCGGCACGTCCGGGACGACATGGTCGAGGCGGCCGAGCACTGGCGGCACGCGTTGCCCGGCAAACCCTGAGATTACGATCCCGGACGGGTAGACAGGTGCCATGGTGAAGATCAGCTACCTGACCGAGTCCGACCGCGAACACTGGGAAGTGCTGGCCCGCGGCAAGGACACGTACTTCGAGACCGAACGCGGCGACGACGACTACGACCGGACCTGGCGGCGCCTGCTCGACGACGAGCGGATCCGCGGGATCTGCGCCCGGCTGGACGGCAGGATGGTCGCGGTCGCGCACTACCTGTTCCACGCCAGCATCTGGTACGCCGGGAAGTGTTACCTGGCGGACCTTTTCGTGGACCCGGAAGTCCGGCGGCAGGGCATCGCGACGGCGGTGATCGAGTGGGTGGCCCGCGACGCCGCCGAGCAGGGCTATCCGGGCCTCTACTGGAACACGCTCGAGGACGCCCCGGCTCGCGCGCTGTACGACAAGGTCGGCAAGTTCCACAAAGGACTCATCCACTACGGGTACCGGCGTGAACCCGTGTCAGGGTAGGAAGATCGCGGCCGCTTCGTCGGCCAGCACTGCGGCGCGAGGGGCGTCCGGATCGGTCTGGGCCAGGTGCGACAACCCGAGGATGGCCGCGTAGGCGACCCGGGCCCGGGACTCGGCCCGCTTCGGCGGCAGGCCGAGTTCGCGGTAGGTGCGGGTCAGCAGGTCCAGGCGGGCGCGGTTGACCTGGCGGACCACGTCCTTGACGCGCGGGTCGTTGCGGTCGCCGAGCAGGCTCAGGTGCACCGAGGGTGCCAGCGGCTGGACGGACCGCACTACGGCGGTGAGCAGTTCACGCAGGCGCTCGGCCGGGTCGGCGATCGCCGCGAAGTGGGCCAGGCCCGCGTCGCCGTGGGTGCGCGCCCACTCCGTGAGCGCCGCCGTGATCAGCTCGTCGCGGTTGCGGTAGTGCGCGTAGAAACTGCCCTTGGTCACGCCGAGCGTGCGCGCGAGGGGTTCGACCGCGACCGCGGCCAGGCCGCCGCCCGCGATCGCCTTCAGCGCGGCCTTCGCCCAGTCCTGCGCGGACAGCCGGGTCGACTCGGTCACCACCAGCAGGAGGATACGCCGCCGTATTGACCTGTCTTGTGGCCCCAGGATACGGTGGCGTATCAATACGGCACCGTATCCTATTGGGGGTCAGATGAAGGTTCGCCGAGTGGTCACCGGGCACGACGCCGACGGCAAGGCCCGCGTGGTCGACGACAGCGCCGTGGAGCCCATCACGTCCGAGCTCATGCCGGGCTGCGCGGCCTACCCGTTGTGGGGTCGCGACGAGCGGCCCACGTTCCCGGACGACGGCGCGCCACGCGCGGCCAAGGCGTGGTACCCGCCGCGGGACGGATCACGCTTCATGATCAACGTGATCGCCCCCGGCGACCTGGTCCCGCCGCCCGGCCTCGACCAGGCCGCCGCCGTGGCCGAACTGGAGCGGCAGATGCCGGCGCGATGGCCGCGATGGAACCCGGCGCGCCGGGGATGCACAGGACCGACAGCCTCGACTACGTCCTGGTCGTCTCGGGCGAGGTCACCCTCGAACTCGACGACGGCGAGCAGACCGTGCTGGCGGCCGGTGACGTCGTGGTCCAGAACGGCACCCGGCACGCCTGGCGCAACCACGGCACCGAGCCGTGCACGATCGTCGGCGTCGCCATCGGCGCGAACCGCGGGTAGAAGGGACGCGCCTGTCGGCAACCCTCAGGCGTAGCCGCGTTTGAGCATCATCACGGCCGCCTTGTCGAATTCCGGGTCCGTGGGGATGGCGAAGTCGAGGGCGTTGGCGTAACGCGTGATGATGTTGAACAGCGCGCCCACCGCGGCCGCGTCCTTCAGTTGCGCGCGGGTGGCGCCGGCCGCCATGGCTTCCTTCATGTCGGCGCCGTGCAGGCGGTCGGGGTGCAGGGTCATCGTTTCCAGCACCGACAGGGTCGCGCGCAACGGCTCGGCGATCGGCGCCGTCCGGTGGTCCTCGAGGCAGGCATCCGCCACCGCCGGGTCCACCCCGCGAACGGCGATCGCCCGGTGGGCGCCGACGCAGAACGGGCACGAGTTCCACTTGGCGACCATCGCGCCCATCAGTTCGCGTTCGCCCACCGACCACTCGCTCGGACCGCGCATGACCTCCTGGGTCCACGCGCCGAGCGCCGGACTGACGAAATCCTTGTGGTAGAAGGCAACCCGCGCGGCGTCGGGCAGGCGCATGCCCAACGCCAACGAGATGACGCGGATCAGCGCGCGGCTGCGGAAGCTGTCACCACGTTCGACCTCAGTCAGCCGCATCGGTCGCCTCCTCGATGGCCCGCACGGCGGCGTCCCACCGGCTAAGCCCCGCCCCGACGCACGCCGCCATGACGACCTCGAACGCCGCCTTGTCGCTGCCCGTCACCTGCCGCACGGCCTCAACCTGGGCGTCGGTGACCGCATACGACGCTTCGCCGATCTGCCGGGCGAGGGCGTCGTACGGCTCGGCGATGGCGGGTCCGCCTGCGGCCCGGGCCGACACGGCGGCGCGCAGCGACGCACCGGTTCGGCCGGCCTCCGTCGTCAGAGCCGAACGCAGGGCCGAAACGTGCCGGGCCGAGGCGTGCTCGGTCATGCGCCGTGCCGATCGACGGCGGCGCTGTAGCGCTGCAGGTAGAGCGGCCACCCGGCACCGGTCTCGAGGGTGAGGAAGCCCTGCCAGCCGTCGCCGTGCCGGTCGAGGTGGCGGTGTTCGAGGACCACCCTGGTGCGCTCCGGCGCCTCGGCGGTGAAGGTCACCTCGACCTCGCTGGTGCGGGCCGGGTCGGTCTCGATCTGCCAGCGCGGGCTGATGTCCCAGCTGAAGACCAGCCGGTTCGGCGGCTCGCAGGCCAGGACCCGCCCCCACGTGCACCGGCTGCCGTCGGTGCCGATGTCGTAGGCGGTGCCGCCGACCCGGGCCTCCAGCACCGTGCGCTCGACCGGCACCGAGAGCAGGTTGTGCTCACGCGGCTTGATCTCGTCGAAGTTCTCGGTGAACACGCGGAAGGCGTGCTCGACCGGGACCGCGACGACGATGTCGAGGTGCACCGCGGTCTTGTCCTGTGAAGTCGTGCTCATCGTGGCTGCGTTCCTTCCGATGTCGTCGCGGTCGGCCGGTAGGTCCGCTCGGCCACGTCTTTGAACCTCGTCAAGGTCTTGCGCCAGTAGACGTCGAGCTCCCGGCGCATCTGGTCGAGACCGCCCGGCCGCATCTCGTAGACGCGCTGCCGGCCTTGCTGGTGGACCTCGACCAGGCGCGCGTCCAGCAGCACCCGCAGGTGCTGGGACACCGCGGGCCTGCTGACCGGCAGCTCCCTGGCGATCTCCGTGACCGAGCACGGGCCGCCCGCGACCCGGGCGAACACCTGGCGCCGGGTGGGGTCGGCCAGGGCCTGCCACGGGTCAGCGGTAGCGGTCGGCATGACGCGTAAGCTACTACTTACGCGTTAGCCTGTCGAATCGACCGGATTTCCGCGAGCCGGTGCAGGGCTTCGGCCGCGGCCGAACCGGGTGGGGCCGTGTAGGTGACGATCACCTGGTCCGGGTCGCCGGGCAGCGGGAGCGTCTCGTACTCCACGGTGAACTCGCCGACCAGCGGGTGGCGCAGCCGCTTCGTGCCGTGGGCCTTGTCCTTGACGTCGTGGCTGGCCCAGAGGCGACGGAACTCCTCACTGCCCGCGGACAGGTCGGCCACCAGTTCGGCGAGCTCCGCGTCGTCCGGCCGTTGCCCGCTGCTCATCCGCAGGTAGGCGACGGTTTCGCGGGCCACCTGAGGCCAGTCGACGTAGAGTTCGCGGGCCTGCGGCGCCAGGAACGCCTGGCGGGCCATGTTGCGTTCTTTCGCCGGCAGGACGGCGAAGTCGGCGACCACGAGGCGTGCCGGCTCGTTCCACGCGAGCACGGTCATGTTGCGGCCCAGCACGAACGCGGGCACCCGGTCCAGCGCGTCGAGCAGGTGCTGGACAGCGGGACGCACCTGCTGCGGACGAACCGGCGTGCGCTGCGGGTGGGCCAGCCGGTGCAGGTGCTCGCGCTCGGTCGGGTCGAGGCGCAACGCCCGCGCCACCGCGTCGAGCACCTCGCGGGAGACGTTGTTCGTGCGGCCCTGCTCCAGGCGCACGTAGTAGTCGACGCTGACACCCGCGAGCTGCGCCAGCTCCTCGCGCCGCAGCCCCGGGACCCGCCGCCGCCCGCCGAAGGGCGGCAGGCCCACGTCCTCGGGCCGCATCCGGGCACGCCGGGTGCGCAGGAACTCGGTGAGGTCGGCGCGGGTGCTCATGCCCCCAGTATCCGAAAGGTGGTTCTGGCAGACCCAGGCCGGCCGGACCACAGGGTGAACGGGATCTGCCTCGGCTCGGCGGCGGCCAGCAGGGTGGGTGCCAGCCAACCCGAAGGAGCCAAGGAAACATGACCACCAAGCTTGCCGATCGCGTCGCCGTCGTCACCGGGGCCGCCAGCGGCATCGGCGCAGGCACCGCCCGCCGCCTGGCCGTCGCGGGCGCGAAGGTCGCACTGCTGGCCCGGCGCGCCGAGCGCCTCGACGCCCTCGCCGCCGAGCTGGGCAACCAGGCCCTGGCCGTGCCCGTGGACGTCACCGACACCGAAGCGGTGGACGAGGCCGCCGCCCGGATCGCCGCCACGCTCGGCCCGGTCGACCTCGTGGTGAACAACGCGGGCGTCATGCTGCCCTCCCCCGTCGAGCAAGTCCGGTTCGACACGTGGCAACGCATGATCGACACCAACGTGCTGGGCGTGCTGCGGGTCGTGCGCGCGTTCGTCCCGTCGCTGATCGACACCGCGACCGCGGGCGGCCCCGCGGACCTGGTGAACATCTCGTCGCTCGGTGCGCACGTCGCGTTCCCGGGCTACTCGGTGTACAGCGCGTCGAAGGCGGCGGTGACCATGCTGTCGGAGTCGGTGCGGACCGAACTCGGCCCGAAGGGCGTCCGCATCACCAACATCGAGCCGGGTCTGACCGAGACGGAGCTGCGCGAGCACGTGGACGACCCGGACGGGCGCGCGCTGGTGGACGGCATGTTCGCCCAGATCCCGGCGCTCGGCGCCGACGACGTCGCGGAGTTCATCGAGTTCGCCGTGAGCCGTCCCGCGCACGTGAACTTCGCGCAGGTACACCTGCTGCCGACCCGTCAGGCCTGAAGGTCGACGACGGTCACCCGCTCGCCGTCGGTGTGGGCGAAGCGGGTGCCGTCGACAGCGACGCGAGCCGGTCCGGCAAACGTCTCGGCCCACACGATCGAGGTGATCGCGTCGCCCGTGGGCAGGTCAGGCCACTCGGCGAGCAGGTCGCCGTTGGCCGCGTCGTAGAGGCGCGGGTGCTTGTGGACCGCGAGGACGTGCTCCCCCAACGGGATCAGGTCGCCCGCCGGTTCGGGCAGCCGCACCTGCCAGGTGAAGCGGCGTTCTTCCATCGAATAGCGGGCAAGCGAGCCCTTGCCGAGGTTTCCGGGCTCCCCGGGGTCGCTCGGCTCGTCCGCGCTGCTCACCACGAGGTCGTCGCCGACGAAGCAGGCACCGCTGATGTCGGCGCTGTGGAACCGTTCGAGGTCGACCACGCCGCCGCTGGTGTCGTCCAGGGTGCCCGGCTCGTCGAGCGCGCGGTGCAGGTCGTACACGGCGAGGCAGTCGAACGGCTGCCAGATCCAGCCGGCCGAGAGCAGGTAGCGGCCGCTGGACGAGACCGCGAGCCGGGAGTGGAAGAAGTCGTCGGGCTCGCGCTCGGCGACGGTGAGGCACTCCCCGGTGGCCGCGACCTCGATCTCCAGCCGGTTGTAGTCGTGCGGGCAGTGCACGACGCCGGTCTGCCCGTCCGGCAACGTGAACAACGCCAAGGGATAGCGGTAGGCCTCGGCTTGGTAGTAGCTGCGGTTGACCTCGCGCTCGACGAACCCGAGCGGGTCGAGCAGCAGCCCCTTGGTACCGGGCCCGGCCACCAGGGCGACGAGGTCACCTTCGGGCGCAACGGACACCGAGTCGAACTGGTCACCGAAATGGCCGATCCTGGCGGGTTTCCCCGGGTCTGCCAAGGGAATGGGTGTCCACCCGGACACCACGTCGTAGAGGTGGCCTTCGATCCAGGCCAGTGTCCGCGCCGCCCAGGCGACGGACTCACGTTTGACTTCTTGCACGCGGCCAGGGTCCCAAAGCGACTGGGGTTTGTCGCCGCAATTGCCGTATACATGGGGCATGCGAAGTCTGGGGATCAACTACGACACGGGGTTCCTGCCCGGTACCGACCTGTCGCGCAAGGTGTTCACCGAGGAGGCGGTGCGGACCGACCTGACGGCGATCATGGAGCGGTTGCACTGCCAGTCCGTGCGGGTCTCAGGCGGCCACCTCGATCGCATCGACGTGGCCGCCCGGTGCGCGGCGGAGCTCGGGCTCGAGGTCTGGTACGCGCCGTTCCCGGTCGACCTCACGCCCGAGGAAACGCTTGCGGTGCACGCGGACGGCGCACGTCGAGCGCAACGGCTGCGGGAGACCGGCGCCGAGGTCGTCTACGTCGCGGGATGCGAGGCGAGCTTGTTCGGCAAGGGTTTCGTCCCCGGCGAGACGTGGCAGGACCGGATCGCCGCCATGGGTTCGGCGGACGAGGCCTTCTGGTCCGGCCTCGGCGAGATCCTCGGTCGCCTCAACGGTTTCCTCGCCCAAGTCGCGGCGACCGTGCGGGCGTCGTTCGACGGCAAGCTCACGTACGCGGCCGGGCCGTGGGAGTACATCGACTGGACGCCGTTCGACTACGTCGGGTCCGACGGGTACCGGGCGTCGTACAACGCCGAGAAGTACCCGGAAGAGATCCGGGCGCTCACGCAGCACGGCAAGCCGGTCGCCATCACCGAGTTCGGCACGTGCGCCTACCGCGGCGCGGGTGAACTCGGCGGCATGGCCTGGCAGCCACCGGAGGGCGCGGTTCCCGACGAGCACGAGCAGGTGCGTTACCTGACCGAGTTGCTGGACGTCTTCGACGCCGAAGGCGTGGACACCGCGCTGTGGTTCACCTTCGCCTCGTTCAACGCCGTCGGCGCGGACGACCTGCGGTCCTACGGCGTGGTCCGCATGCTCGACGACACGAACTGGGAACCCAAGGCGGTCTTCCATGCGATGGCCGAGCGCTACGCCCGCTGACCACCGAGCGTCCGTGCCAGGGCGCGCACGTCGTGGGTGAGCACGATCTGGATGCGCACATCGGTGTAGCCGAGGGCGTGGTTGGTGGCGATCATGTGCACGTTCGACGTCGAGGTCTGGGTCCGCACGGAGCGCAGCTCCGGTAACTCGGCGACCAGCGAGCGGGTCATCGCGGCCTTGATGCACCGGCCGAGGCCGTGCCCGCGGTGCTCGGCGAGCACCGCGGTGTCGTTCTGGTAGGCCCAATCGCGCCGGTGCGGGTGCAGCTCGACCATGGTCAGCGCGACCACGGTGCCGTGCGCCACGGCGACGCAGACCCGGTTCTCGATCCCGGCCTCGGCGAGTTCCGCTTCGGCCGCGCGGACCCGCGCCACGGTCCACTCCGCGAAGTGGAACTCGGATGCGCCCAACGGCGCGTCCTTGATCGCGGTGCGGGCCACGGCGAACGACTCGACGAGGTCGTCCGGGCAGCGTCCGCGCCAGGACACCAGCCGGTAGCCAGGCGGCGGTTCGACCTCCCACCTCGCCGGATCGACCTGCCGTGTCCCCAGTTCCTGGACCTGCACCGCGTGCGTGGCGCGGAAACCGTGGTGGTGGGCCCAGCTCTCGCCCGAACCGCCCGCGGTGACGGCCCAGAACTCGATCGTCGTGCGTCCTTCGGCGATCAGCTCCGGCAGGAAGGTCCGCAGCAACTGGGTGCCGATGCCGCGCCGGCGCGCCGACGACTCGACGACCAGCTGCTCGACGATGGTGAGGTGCGGATTTTCCGCCTCGGGCGAGAACATCGTGGTCCAGGCGACGATCCGGTCGTCCGCCACCGCCACCCAGCGGGTCGGTTTCCCGAAGCCCGGCACGGGGTGCAACAGCCGGCCGACGTACTGGTCGAAGGTCGGTGCAGGCTCGTTCGGCCGGGTGATGGCCTGGTTGGCCACCGTGATCCGGTGCAGTTGGCGCAACTCGTCGTCCGTGGCCGACCGTGCGTCGAACCGGCGTATTTCCATGACAGCTCCCCCCGTCGCGCCTCATCACACCACGCGGTAACGCAGGTGTATGGCTTTCGGGGTGTGGATCACCCGGACGGACTGACGGCTCGGCGACGCGACACGCCGCGCGACTTCGACCACAACATGTGTGCATGTATGACCGATCTTGGTCCATGTATTGTGCCTCGCAGAGCTGGTTCGGCTGTCCACCCAGGGCAGCCGTCGCAAGAGGGAACCCGGTGCGAATCCGGGACTGCCCCGCAGCGGTGAGCGGGAACGACCGCCGTCAGGAAGCACTGGACGTGAGTCCGGGAAGCGACGGCCAGTAGGTCCACCGACCCAGGTGGATGCCCGCGAGTCCGAAGACCTGCCCGCTCGCCTGCCCGCGCCGCGGGCAGGTGGTGTCCAGGCCCCGAGGGAGGGCCGGAGCCGGGCGCAGCCGCGCCCGTGCCCTCCCGCGCCTCGACACCGAGAGTCGAGCTCGCGAGGAGAGAGCAGTGACCAGCACGACAAGCACAGTCATGTGCGTGCGCAAACGCGACGGGAGCACCGAGCCCGTCGACCTGGCCAAGATCGTCGACGCCGTACGGCGGTGTACCACCGGCCTGTCCACTGTGGATCCGATGCGCGTCGCCACCAAGACCATCAGCGGGCTCTACGACGGCGCCACGACCGGCGAGCTGGACCGGCTGGCCATCCAGACCGCGGCCGAACTGGTCGCCGAGGAGCCCGAGTACTCGCGCCTCGCCGCCCGGATGCTGGCCGCCTACCTGGCCGAAGAGGTCCGCGGCAACGGCGTGCGGGCCTTCAGCGAGAGCATTGGTCTGGGCCATGAGGAAGGGCTGATCGGCGACGAGACGGCGTCGTTCGTGCAGGCCAACGCCGAAGCACTCGACGCGGCCGTCGACCACGACGCCGACACGCGGTTCGAGTACTTCGGGCTGCGCACCGTGCACGACCGCTACCTGTTGCGCCACCCGCACCACCGCACGGTGATCGAACGGCCGCAGCACTGGCTGCTTCGTGTCGCATGTGGACTGTCCAGGACGGTCGACGAGGCGATCGGCTTCTACCGGCTGCTGTCCTCGCTGGCCTACCTGCCGAGCTCGCCGACGCTGTTCAACTCCGGCACCCGGCACACTCAGATGTCCTCCTGCTACCTGATCGACTCGCCCCGCGACGAGCTGGAGTCGATCTACGAGCGCTACGGCCAGGTCGCGCGCCTGTCGAAGTTCGCGGGTGGCATCGGCATCCAGTGGTCACGCGTGCGCTCGCGCGGCGCGTTGATCCGCGGCACCAACGGCCACTCCAACGGCATCGTGCCGTGGCTGCGCACGCTGGACGCCTCCGTGGCCGCGGTCAACCAGGGCGGCCGGCGCAAGGGCGCGGCGTGCGTCTACCTGGAGCCGTGGCACCCGGATGTCGAGGAGTTCCTCGAACTGCGCGACAACACCGGCGAGGACGCCCGCCGCACGCACAACCTGAACCTGGCCAACTGGATCCCCGACGAGTTCATGCGCCGGGTCGAGGCCGACGCCGACTGGTCGCTGTTCGACCCCGACGAAGTCCCGGAGCTGCCCGACCTGTGGGGCGAGGAGTTCGACGCCGTCTACCGCGCCGCCGAGCAGGCCGGGCGCGCCGTGCGCACGGTCAAGGCGCGTGACCTGTTCAGCAAGATGGTGCGCACGCTCGCCCAGACCGGCAACGGCTGGATGACGTTCAAGGACGCGGCCAATCGCACCTGCAACCAGACCGCGGAACCGGGCAACGTCGTGCACCTGTCCAACCTGTGCACCGAGATCCTGGAGGTCACCAGCGATGCCGAGACCGCGGTGTGCAACCTGGGCTCGGTGAACCTGGGCGCGCACGTCCTTGGCGAGGCAATGGATTGGGCGAAGCTGCGCGACACCGTCCGCACGGCGGTGACGTTTCTCGACCGCGTGATCGACATCAACTACTACCCCACCGAGGAAGCCGCGCGCAGCAACCCGCGCTGGCGGCCGGTCGGCCTGGGCGTGATGGGCCTGCAGGACGTGTTCTTCAAGCTGCGCCTGCCGTTCGACGCGCCCGAGGCGAAGGAGCTCTCCACCCGCATCGCCGAAGAGGTCTACCTGACGGCGCTGGAGACGTCGGTGGACCTGGCCAAGGAAGCCGGACCGCACCCGGCGTTCCCGCAGACGCGGGCGGCGCGCGGCGAACTGCAGCCGGACCTGTGGGGCGTCACACCGACGCAGACGCAGCGCTGGGACCGGCTGCGCGACCGGATCGGCACCCACGGCCTGCGCAACTCGCTGCTCATCGCGATCGCGCCGACCGCGACCATCGCGTCGATCGCCGGCTGCTACGAGTGCATCGAGCCACAGGTGTCCACTGTGTTCAAACGCGAGACGCTCTCCGGCGAGTTCCTGCAAGTGAACCCGTACCTGGTCGCGGAGCTCAAGCGGCTCGGCCGCTGGACCCCGGAGGTCCGGGCGCAGCTCAAGCGCGACGACGGCTCCGTGCAAGGGATTCCCGGTCTGCCCGAGGAAACCAGGCGGCTGTTCCGCACGGCGTGGGAACTACCGCAGCGGGCACTGATCGACCTGGCCGCCGCCCGTGGGCCCTACATCGACCAGAGCCAGTCGCTGAACCTGTTCGTGGCGGCACCCACCATCGGCAAGCTGTCGTCGATGTACCGCTACGCCTGGCAGTCCGGCCTGAAGACCACGTACTACCTGCGATCGCGCCCGGCGACCCGGATCCAGCAGGCGACCATCCCGACCGTCCCGACCGTCCGCAGTGGACCGGTCTGCGACCTGGAGAACCCCGAGAACTGCGAGGCATGCCAGTGACCACCCCCAATCTGCTCGACCCAGGCATGAGCCTCACCCTGCGGCCGATGCGCTACCCGCACTTCTACGACCGCTTCCGCGACGCCATCAAGAACACCTGGACCGTCGAGGAGGTCGACCTGCACACCGACCTCGCCGACCTGGCCAAGCTGACGCCCGCCGAACGGCACCTGGTCAACCGGCTGGTCGCGTTCTTCGCCACCGGCGACACGATCGTCGCGAACAACCTGGTGCTCAACCTCTACGAGCACGTGAACGCACCCGAGGCCCGGCTCTACCTGTCGCGGCAACTGTTCGAGGAGGCCGTGCACGTCCAGTTCTACCTGACGCTGCTCGACACCTACCTGCCCGACGAGAACGAGCGCGTGGCCGCGTTCGCGGCGGTGGAGAACATCCCGTCCATCCGGGACAAGGCCGAGTTCTGCTACCGGTGGATCGACTCCATCGAGAGTCTGTCGCGTTTGGACACCAAGGCGGACCGGAAAGCGTTCCTGCTCAACCTGATCTGCTTCGCCGCGTGCATCGAGGGCCTGTTCTTCTACGGCGCCTTCGCCTACGTGTACTTCCTGCGCTCGCGCGGCTTGCTCAACGGCCTGGCCTCCGGCACGAACTGGGTGTTCCGCGACGAGTCCATGCACATGGCGTTCGCGTTCGACGTCGTCGACACCGTGCGGGCCGAGGAGCCGGACCTGTTCGACGACGAGCTGCACGACCAGGTCCGCCGGATGCTGCGCGAGGCCGTCGACGCCGAGGCCCGCTTCGCCGAGGACCTGCTGGGTGGCGGGGTGGCCGGGATGACCGTCGCCGACATGCGGGCGTACCTGGAGCACGTCGCCGACCGACGGCTCGCCGTGCTCGGGCTGTCCCCCGAGTACGGCACCGCCAACCCGTTCGCGTTCATGGAACTGCAGGACGTGCAGGAGCTGTCGAACTTCTTCGAACGGCGAGTCTCGGCGTACCAGGTCGCGGTGACCGGGACGGTGGCGTTCGACGAGGACTTCTGACCACTGCCCTGAATGTCCCATTCGGGGCAGTGGGCGTCCCGAATGGGACATTCAGGGTTACGTGCAGGGCAGCGTGCCGGCTCGCAGTGCGTGTCCGTCGTCGTTGTCGTCGTCGGACCACAGGACCTGTTTGCCGTCGGCGCCGCACGCGGGCGCGATGGCGAAGCCCTCGTTGTTGAGGTTGTCCATGTCGTCGGGCCGGTCGTACTCGGCGGCGACGGCGAACGCACCGCTGCCGTCGATGTCGAGGGTCACGCTGTGGCCGTCGCACGTGTCGTCGCAGACCGCCCACAGGTGACCGGTCGACGGCTCGAACTCGAGGTCCATCACGGCGGGGAGGCCGGTGTCTGCGGACGTGATCCGTGTGGCACCGGCACCGCCCAGGTCGAGGGCGTAGACGTAGACGCCGCCGGTGGATTCGAGGCCGACGACGTACAAACCCGTGCCGTGGCCGGGATACGCGGCCGGGTCGTATGCGGCACCGGTGTGCTCGTCGCGCAGGCCGTGCGCGGTGAGGTAGCTGTCCGGCACCCAGGAAATGGCCTCGATGCCCTCGTTCGGGTCCGAGGTGGGCAGGTCGGCGGTGAGGTCCCACGCGCCGGTCGCGGACACGTCACCGGCAGGGGACGACGGGTCGAACCGCAGGATCTGCTGCTTGCTGTGGTCGCCGTCGGCGTTGTCCCGCTCGGTGGACACGAAGAGGCCGTCCGGCGTGGCGACGACGCCTTCCCCGTCGGGGTCGCCGCTGCCGTCCGGGTAGTGCAACGCCCGGCCGGCGTCCGGCGTCCAGTCGTCGCCGTCGGGCGTGAGGCGGTAGAGCGTGCCGGGGCTGTTCTGCACGGCCCACACGACACCGTCGTTCTCGTAGGTCAGGCCGCTGAGGTTCTTGCCGAAGGCGTCCTTCTTGTCGGCGTTGTGCACGTCGGCACCGCCGGGCCAGGCCGCGCTGTCGTGCGGGGCCGCCATGGCGGGCACCCCGAAGCCCAGGGCGAGCGCGGCGGCAGCGACCAGGACGACTCGTGTCTTCGCCATGACTCCCACCATGGCCCATCCGCGGTCCCGTCCGACACGGCCGGTCGTCGGGTCAGTGCAGGGGGTGCACGATCCCGGCGGCGACCGCGGCCAGTTTGTCCGGGTTGGCGACGTTGTGGATGCCGATGATGCGGCCGTCCTCGTCGAGGTCGAACGACAGGGTCGCGATCGTCCGGCCCGCGCCGCGGAACACGACGCCGGGAACCCCGTTGAGCTCCACCACCTCGGCGGTCATCTCCGAGGGCAGGACACCTTCGTAGGCCCGGGTCCCGACGCCGGCGAACCACTTGGCGACCCGCTCCGCGCCGAAGATCGGGCGGTGGGCCTGGCGGACCTTGCCGCCGCCGTCCGTCCACAGTGTCACGTCCGGGGCGAGCAGCTGCATCAACGTGTTGATGTCGCCGCCGGAGGTGGCCGCGAAGAACCGCTCGGTGACCTCGCGTTGCCTGCGCCGGTCGGCCAGGAACCGCGGCCGCCGCGCGGAGACGTGCTCGCGGGCGCGGTGCGCGGCCTGGCGCACGGCATCCTCCGTGCGCCCGACCGCGTCGGCGATCTCGCCGTAGGTGAAGGCAAACGCTTCCTTCAGCACGAACACCGCGCGTTCGAGCGGGCTCAACGTCTCCAGCACCACCAACAGGGCCAGGGAGACGTCGTCGGCGGGGGCACTGTCCGTGTCGGCCGTGGTCAGGATCGGCTCGGGCAGCCATGGTCCGACATAGGTCTCGCGCCGGACCTGCGCGGACCGCAGCCGGTCCATGGCCACATTGGACACGATGCGCACCAGGTATGCCTTGGGGTCGGCGACCTCCGACCGGTCGGCCGCCGACCACTTCACCCACGTCTCCTGCACGGCGTCCTCGGCGTCGGCGGCGGACCCGAGGATCCGGTAGGCCACCGAGAACAACAGGTTGCGGTGGTCGGCGAAGACCGGGTCGAGCTCGGTCACCGGTTGCGCCGCCCGCCGTGCGGCCACACCGACGCGGTGGCCGGGTGGCGCATCATGCGGCCGCAGGTCGGCCAGGGCGCGGAACTCACCGTCTCCTTGTACCAGACCGCGCGCTTGCCGCGCAGCGACCAGCGCCGCGGCGTGCCGTCCGGCTTGGTGAACTGGACGACCGCGTCGCCACGGCCGAGGCTCACCGGGATGTGGATGTAGCCGAACCGGAATGGCTTGGGCTCCTTGCCATCCAGCTGGCGCGCGATCGACATGCCCGCGTGCGCGCCGGTCGGCATGCCGCTCTGGCACGTGCCGTGCAGCTCGCCCCAGGTCTGCCGGACCGCGGCCGCGTCGCCGACCACGTAGATCTCCGGGTGCGACACCGACCGCAGCGCGGCGTCGGTGATCACGCGGCCGCGCTCGTCCACTTCCAGCCCCGCCGCGGCGGGCAACGGTGAGACGTGGACGCCGCTGGTCCAGACCACAACGTCGGCCGGGACGGACCCGCCGCCCGCCAGCGCCACGGAGTCGGGCAGCACCTTCGTGATCTCGACGCCGGCGCGCACCCGGACGCCGAGCCGGTCGAGCGTGGCATCCAGGTGGGCCTTGGCCTTGGGCCCGAAGTCGGCCCCAGGTTCGCCCCGGCCGAGCAGCTCGACGGTCAGTCCCGGGTGCGCCTCGGCGATCTCCGCCGCCACCTCGACGCCGGTCAGCCCGCTGCCGCACACCGCGACGGTCTTCGTGTCCGGGTCGGTCAGGCGCTGCGCGAGCAGGGCAGCGTTCTGCGCGTTGTCCAGGGTGTAGGCGTGCTCGTCGGCCCCGGGGACGGCCGTGTCGGCCACCGACCCGAGTGCGTAGACCAGCGTGTCGTAGGTGAGCACGTGCTCGTCGTCGACGCGCACGGTGCGGGCGGTGGCGTCGATGCCGGTGACCCAGCCCCGCACCAGCTCGACGCCGGTGCCCTCCAGCATGTCGGGGAGCCGGAAGTCGGCGACCGGGCGGCCCGCGGCGACCTGGTGCAGGCGCAGCCGCTCGGTGAACCGCTCGCTCGGGTTGACCAGGGTCACGTGGACGTCGTCGCGCTTCTTCGTCCGGCCGACCACGCTGGTCAGCGCCATCAAGCCCGCGTAGCCGGCCCCGAGGATCACGATCTTGTGCATTGCCTCGTCCTTTCGTTCGATCACAACCACCGGACGAGACAGCGGGCGGCGAACGTGATCTGACGTGACGGACGTCACAGCCGCTCCCCGCGTTGGGGAGCGGCTGAGGAGCGGCACGGCCGACGCTGCTGCGCAGGACAACCCCCTGAGGAGGGATCATGCGCAAGAAGCATGCTGTCGCCGCCGGCGTGGCAGCCGTGGCCATGAGCGCCGCGGGCATCGCCGCGGTCGCCGTGCCGACCGTCGCGTCGGCGTCGGCGTCGGCGTCGAGCCACCACGACAGGTGCGCGGCGGGGATGCACGCGGCGGTGCTGGAGGACAACGCCGCCTACAACGCCCGCGACCCGCAGCGGTACGAGGCCGTGCTGAACCCGAAGATGCTCTTCTTCTACGACGGCAACGTCACCTACGGCCGGGACGCGATCATGGCCAACGCCCGCAAGGACTTCACGGTGCCGGGCTGGGTCTGGAAGACCACGATCCTGTCCGAGACCGTGTTCGCCGGCTGCGAGGGCGGGGTCGCGGTCGTCGACGCGCACAGCGTCAACGCGAGCGCGGGCACCGACGTCCACTTCGCCGTCGCCATGACGATGGTGAACGAGCACGGCAAGTGGACGGTCGGCATGGACACCGTCCACCGCCTGCCCAACTGACGGGCTCGCCGTGCGGCGGCCTGGGAGGACCCGCCGCACGGCCCACCCTCTCTCCGGGTGGGGTCAGGGGAGGTGGGCCGTGCGGTGCGGCTGGGGGTGTGCCGCACGGTCCGGTTCTCCGCACAGTTCGCAGCACGGCAGGCCCGGGTTCGCCAGGTGCCGGGCGACCACGCCGGCCCGCGGCACGCCGAGGTCGGTGAGGATCGCGAGCGCCGCCCGCCAGTGCCCTTGGTCGCCCGTCGCGTGGGCCAGGCCGTCGAGGGCCAGGGCCTCTTGGATGCGGAAGCGGCCGGCGCGAGCCAGGTCGAGGGCTTCGCGGAACGCTTCTTCGGCGGGCAGGCCCAGGCGCAGGGCGGTCTCGCCCATGCTGAGCAGGACACCGCGTTCAGCCGTGGGCAGCCGCGCCGCACGGGCCAGCGCCAACGCCTCGCGGTGGTGTCGCATCGCCTTGTCGGCCGCGCCCAGCCGGCCTTCGGTCAGCGCCAGGTTGTTCACCGTCAACGCCCGGACCCGCACGTCGTCGTGCTCGATGGCCAGGGCCGCGCGCAGGTAGCCGGTCGCCTCGACGTCCCGGAACTGTTGGTGGGCAAGCATTCCCTGGTTCGTCAGGATGGTCGCGCGCAGCTGCTGGTCGACCGGGTCGCCGGCGTCGACGGCCGCCATCGCGCGGCGCAGGTGGGTCATCCCGTCGTCGGGGCGCTCGGTCCACATGGCGACCGCGGCGAGGTTGAACTCCAGCAACGCGGTTGCCCGCAGGTTGTCCGTCGTCTCGCGCAGGGCTCGTTCGTGCGTGGCGCGCCACTGTCCGAAGTGGCCACGGTGCTCGAAGTAGGCACGCAGCACCAACGTCAGCTGCCAGCCGTGCGGGCCGCCCGCGATCGCCATCAGCGCGTCGTGCTCGGCGGCGAGCCACGCCAGCGCCTGGTCGAGCCCGTCGACACGAGGCAACTCGGCGGGCGGCAACGCGATCACCGGGTCGAAGCGGCGGCCCTCGGGGCTGATCCGGTCGGCGGCCGCGGTGGTCGCCGCGAGGTAGAAGTCCCGCAACCGGGCCATCGGTTCGGCTTCGTCGGCGGGCAGTTCCAAGGCGAACTCCCGCACCAGGTCGTGGCACGTGTAGCGGTCGGCCGTGCGCTGGCTGAGCAGGTGGGCGTCCAGCAGGCTTTCCAGCAGCTCCTCGGCACGCGACGGCGACACGCCGGCGAGCGCGGCCACCGACAACTTCTCGAACTCCGAGCCCGGGTGCCGGCCCAGCAACGCGAGCACGCGCTGTTCGTCGGGATCGAGTTGCTGGTGGGACAGGGCGAACGCGGCACCGACGCCCCGGTCGGCGACGGTCAGCTGGGCCAGCCGGCCGCTCGCGTCCCGCAGCCGCCGGGCCAGGTCCGCGACCGTCCACACGGGACGCGCGGCCAGCCGGGTCGCGGCGATGCGCAGGGCCAGCGGCAGGCGCCCGCACAACCCGACCACCTCGGCGGCCGCGTCCGGTTCGGCCGCCGCGCGCCGCACCCCGACCACGTTGGCGAACAGCACGGCGGCGTCGTCGTCCGGCATGGGTTCGAGCGAGTGGACCTCGGCGCCGTCCAGCACGCCCAGACGCCGCCTGCTGGTGATCACCACGAGGCAACCCGGGCCACTCGGCAGCAGCGGGCGCACCTGGGCCGCGCTCGCCGCGTTGTCCAGCACGAGCAACACCTTGCGATCGGCCAGTTCGGCGCGCCACCGCGCCGCGCGCTGCTCGAGCCCCTCGGGGATGGACTGCTCGGCCACGCCGAGCATGCCCAGCAGCTGAGCGAGCGCCACCTCCGGGTCGACCGGCACCGCGCCCGGCGTGTGCCCACGCAGGTCGAGCAGCAGCCGGCCGTGCGGGAACCGGGCGGCGACCCGGTGGGCCACGTGCACGGCCAGCGCCGTCTTGCCCACCCCGGCCATGCCGTCGATGGCGACGATCGGCGCCGCCTCGGTGGCCGCGAGCACCGCGGCGAGCTCGGTCCGGCGGCCGGCGAAGTCCGGCAGGTCGTACGGCAGCGTGCTGCGCCCGGTGTCGCGGGCGGGCAGGTCCAGCGCCGGGTCGGCACGCAGCACCCGCTGGTGCAGTTCGGCGAGCTCGGCCCCGGGTTCGACACCGAGTTCCTCGTCGAACAAGGCCCGCGTCTGCTGGTAGACGGCGAGCGCGTCGGCTTGGCGCGCGCCGCGGTACAACGCGATCATCAGCTGCGCACGCAGCCGTTCGCGGTAGGGGTTCGCCTCGATCAGGCGGGGCAGCTCGACGACCAGCGCCGCCGACTCCCCCGCGGCCAGGCGCAGGTCGGTCAGCTCCTCGGTCACCGCGAGCCGCCGCTCGTCCAACGCCGCCGCGGCCGTGCGCAAGGCGGCGCCGTCCACACCGGCGAGCGCGGGGCCACGCCAGAGGCTGAGCGCCTCGGTCAACCCGGCGATGGTGCCGGTGGCGGCCAGGCGTTCGAAGCGCTCGAGGTCCACCGCATCCGCACGCACCCGGTACCCGGGCCCGTCGGTATGGATGATCCCGGGCAGCAGCTGCCGCAGCTTGGCGATCACCTTGTGCACCTGGTGCTTCGCGGTCGGTGGCGGGTCCTCGTCCCACAGCGCGTCGACCAGGGCGGCCAGCGGGACCACCCGGCCGCCGCCGAGCAGCAGCGCGGCCAGCAGCCGCTCGTTCTGCGGGCCGCCCAAAGCCACCCGCTCGCGGCCGGACCACACCTCGAGGGGTCCGAGAATGCGGAACTCCACGGTCTCGAACCTACGCCCACCAGCGCAGTCCTTGCCCGCCCGTGCCCTGGGAGATTTCCTTGCGTGAATTCCTTGTCCGTCTGAACAGGATTCAGGAACGGCCCGGGAGACGGTCACGTCAGAAGCGGCATTGCTGGGGGTCGACGCAGAGAACGAGGGGAGATGCCGTGCCCGACGGATACGGCACGCGGACCGGGGAAATGTCCGCCGTGACCACCAAGATCAAGAGCCAGGTCACGCCGATCAACGACCAGGCCGACAAGGTCGACCACGGCCAGGTCACGGCGGCCGACTTCGGGCGCGTGTTCCAGGACAAGGGCTCGGCCTACACCACCGCGCGCCACGACAAGCTCGTCGCTCCCATCCGGAGCTACTCGACCGCCACGAGCACGCTCGGCGACCGCCTGCACGACGCCTACCAGGACTACGAACAGACCGAAGAGGGCAACACCAGCGGGATGCGGGGGCAGTCATGACCGACTGGACCAAGTGGAGCGACGTCAAGAAGTACCTGGACGACCCCAACGTCTCCGACGACGACAAGGCCCGCATCCTGCGTGCCTACGCCGACGGCAACGCCACCTCGCCGCTGCCGCCCTTCGCCGGTCAGCGCAACTCCGACTTCTGGAAGAACGCCGACGAGATCTCGGACTACGCGGAGAAGTACGGCGTCAAGGACTACGTCAGCGACAAGACGCACCGCGGCTACATCTCCGACGACGACCGCAAGGCCGCGCAGGAGACCTACAACCAGGAAACCGGGCGCGCCGACAAGGACGTCGAGCAGAGCACCGCGCAGACCGACCTGGGCAACGCGGAGTCGCGGACCGTGGCCAACGGCGGCTCGGGCGTCAGCACCTCCAACGACCTGCTCGAACCGGGTTCGCGCGGGATGCGCTTCTTCGAGTGGTTCATCCCCCAATACCAGAACTGGAAGGGTTGCGCGCCCAACCTGGTCACCGACATCCGCAACCCGTACGACGAGCTGAAGGACATCGCGTTCGCGAAGCTGCGCCACGACGCCGCCGACCTGGGCGCGGTGCACACCGACCTCGGCGAGATCGAGCTCGACCTCAACGGCGACACCGACAGCCTGCGCTCGTTCTGGAAGGGCGACGCGGCCGATGCCGCCGACGCCTACTGCCGCAAGTTCAACGAGGACGCGCGCAAGGTCGTCGACTACCCGCAGACCACGCAACACCTGATCACGGCCGCGGTCGACAGCGCCGAGAGCGCGGTCGCGCAGCGGGCCCGCGGGGTGCTGAACCTCTGGGCCGACACGATCGACGGCTTCACCCCGCAGGACATCGACCGGGTCATCCAGGCCGCCCGCAAGCAAGCCGACCGGGAGAACCTCAAGGGCATGGTCGAGGGCGGCTGGTCGATGTTCAGCGGCATCGACAAGGACGTCTTCGACGACGGCGGCCTCTTCGGCGGCCCGTGGCACTTCTTCGGCGATCAGGTCAAGGACCTGATGGCGCAGTCGGCCACGAACTGGCTCAACGGCACGTTCGTCACCGAGTTCGACGGTAAGAAGCAGAGCTTCGACAGCGTCAACACCACGACGAAGACCGCGGTGCAGAAGAGCTGGGAGACCCTCACCGGCGGCATGGACAAGCTGGACCCGAAGGTCTTCACCAACCTCGACAGCGGCATCGCGCCGACGGAGAAGGCCAAGCCGAAGCCGAACCCGCAGACCCCGACCGGTACCGGCACGGTCACCACCCCGAGCGGTTCCACGTCTCCGAGCGGCACCACGTCCCCGAGCGGCACTACGACGCCGAGCACGCCCTCGGTGCCGTCCACCCCGTCCGTGCCGACCACCCCGTCCGTGCCGACCACTCCGTCCAGCTCGACGCCGTCCATTCCCTCGACACCGTCCACACCGTCCACACCGTCGACGCCCGGCGTGCCGAGCAACCCGACGGACACGACGACGCCGTCCAACACCAACCCGAGCACCAACCCCACGGTGCCGACCACGCCCACCACGCCGACCGACCCGACCACGCCGGGAACTCCTGGCACGCCAGGGACTCCGGGCAGCCAGACCGGGCGCACGGTGACCATCAAGAACGGCGACGCCACCTACACCGTGTCCGAACCGGACGCCACCGGGCACGCCACGCTCACCGTCGACGACGGCACCGGGCACCCGAAGACCTACGACCTGGACTTCAGCGGCGCCACCGGGACCGACCCGGCCACCGGCCTGCCGACCGGTTCCTCCACCGTGGACCCGACCACGGGGCTGCCGACCGGCTCGGCCACCGCGGACCCGGCCACAGGAGCGGACCAGTCCGGCGTCCAGCACGTCACCGCCGACAGCAGCGGCAACGCCACCGTGCACGACGGTTCGGTCACCGTCACCGTGCACGGCGACCCGGGTGACGGCTCGGTCGGCCTGACCATCGACGACGGCAGCGGCCACCCGCAGAACTACCAGCTCGACTTCGACGCGTCCGACCAGAACGACCAAACCGGCCAGTCCGGCCACACCGGCGACCAGGGCACCGCCAGCCACAATGGACACGGTGGACACAATGGGCACAACGGCCACCAGGGTCACCACGGCGGCGGTCACCACCACAGCGGCGATCACGGTGGTAATCACGGGGGTGGTCACGACGGCGCGGCGAGCACCGGCCACCACAGCGCTGGTGGGCATGGCGGCGGCCACCAGGTCCACCACCACAACACGTCCGGCGACGGGATGGCGAGCTCCGGCAGCCACACCGGCGGCCAGTCGGGCGCGCACACCGTGGCGGCCGCGCAAGGATCCGCTCCGGCCGGTGGTTCCGGCGGCATGCCGATGATGCCGATGGGCGGCGCGGGTGCGCGCGGCGGCGAGGCCACCGAGCGTGGCGCGAGCCGGTGGCAGACCACCGGCAACCTCTACGACGACCTGGACGAGCCGGTCGGGACCATCGGATGAACGAGATCCTCACGCAGGCACGGGCCCAGTTCTCGGCCATCGCTCAGGAGTGCACCACTGGGCTCGCGGAGGCGCAGGCGCGCCTCGACCGGGCGCGCGCCGAGGCCAAGCGCAACTCGGAAGAGGTGGCCAAGGCGACCGCGCGCACCGCGGCCACCTTCACCAAGGAACTCAAGAAGAATGGCGAGGCCTACCCGGCGGAGACGTTCTCCTTCGGGCCGGACCCGGACGCCGACGAGGCGACGGCGCGGGCGCCCCAGCAGGCACCCGCGCCGTCCGCCGCATCAGTTCCACCAGGCGGCCGGCGCCCGTCCGCGGCCGAGGACCGCGCCGAGGACGAGCAAGGGCCGCGCATCTTCAACGAAGACAGCTGGTGAGCCGCTTCAGCCGCTGAGCTCCGGCAGGTCGTCGAACTCGACGACCTGCCGGACCTCGACCTCGATCTGGTCGAAGAGCTCCGCGTACTCGGTCGCGTACTGCACGGCCTGCTCGCGGTTCTCGGCGTTGATCAGCGCGAACCCGCCGATGACCTCCTTGGCCTCGGTGAACGGGCCGTCGGTGGTCTTGATGCCCACGCCCCGCGTCTTGCGCACCAGCGCGCCCTTGTCCGACTGGTGCACGCCCTCCGCGGTGATCAGGATGCCGCGCTTGGTCCAGTCCTCGATCATCGCGCCCATCGTCTCCATGAACTCCGGGGTCGGGTTCCAGGCCGAGGGGTCGCTCTCGCTGACCCGGTGCATCATCAGGAATCGCATGGTCACTCCTCGTTTCGGGGTGGCCACTTCGGCCGCCCTCACCCCCAGCGTCGAGCGGTGCCGAGCACCTTCGACAAAGGTCCTGAGGATTCTTTCGCCCGCTTCCGCGACCGGTGCGCAGACCCGTCGATCGACGGGTGTCGGCGTGAATTGTTCTCCATTAGCGTCCGTAGTCGGGCAATCGATTACCAGACCATTCCCGATCCCCGAACGAAGGGTCTGCTCCGATGCGTACCGGCACGACCACCCTCGCCGTGATCAGCGCGGGCACCGCGCTGGCCGCCGGCTTGTTCCTGCCCGGCACGGCCGCGACGGCGCCGATCAGCGCGCACTGGACCGCGGCCGACGTCGCGTCCACCAACAACGTCGCCACCACGGCCGGTGTCGCCACCCTCGCGAACCCCGCGATGCGTCCGGCGCTGAACCCGAACGCCGCCGGCTACGGCACGGAAACCCTTGTGCCACGGACGCTTCCGGCCCCGGTCAGCGCCGTCCGGGTGGACGCGGACACTGTCACCCCGGCCGGGACCTCGGCCACCGTCGAGGTCCGCGGGCAGCGCGCGAACGGCGGGTGGACCGAGTGGCGTGCCGCGTCGGCGAACACCGTCCTCGGCACCGCGACCCGGACCGTCCAGGCGCGGATCACCTTGCGCACCAACACCTCCGCGAGCCCGTCGGTCCGCAGGGTCACAGTGACGCCGGTGGCGAACACGCCGGCGCCGAAGGCGGTCCAGCCGCGTTCGGAGACGTTCTCCGTGTTCGCCACCCGCGAGGGCCTGGTCGGCGGCACCACCGCCAACGGTCACGTGATCACCGTCGAGGACCACTTCGTCGCGTTGCCGTCGGGCACGGCGCTCGCGTCCAACGGCGGCACCGAGTACCAGGTGCAGGTGTGCAACGGCGCGACCTGCCTGACCGAGCCGGTGTGGGACATCGGCCCGTGGAACACCAAGGACAACTACTGGGACGCCGCCCGCGCGGAGTTCGGTGACCTGCCGGTTGGGCTGCCCGAGGCCGACGCCGCCTACAACCAGGGCTACAACGGCGGGCTCGACGAGTTCGGCCGGTCCGTGGCCAACCCCGCCGGCATCGACCTGGCCGACGGGGTGTTCCACGACCTGGGCATGGCCGACAACGGCTACGTCACCGTCACCTACTTGTGGACCGCCTGATCGAGCGCGGCGAACACCAGGATGTTGTCCAGGTAGCTGTGCGCCCGCGCGTCGTACGCGCCGCCGCATGTGATGAGCCGTAGTTCCGGGCGCGTGGTGTTGCCGTAGACGGCCTCGGTCGGGAACGCGCTCTTCGCCACCTGGTCCACTTTGTACACGGTGAACGTCAGCGTGCCACCGTCCTGCCTGCGCACGGAGACCTTGTCCCCGGTCCGCAGTTCGTGCAGGCGCCAGAAGATCCCCTTCTGGTGGTGGCCGTCGATGTGCCCGAGGATCACCGCGGGTCCCACCTCGCCCGGGGTGGGGCCTTCGGTGTACCACCCGGCCTGCAGGGGCTGCGCGACCGGCGGCACCTCGATGGTGTGGTCGGGGTTCACGCCGAGCGGCACGAGGCTGGAGTGCGCGTCGATGCTCGGCACGTCCACCGAGACCGGCACCGAGGGGGCAAGGCCCCGGGTGACGGCGGCCGGGTGCGCTTGCGGTGGGGACTGGTCACCGGACGGAGCCGCACCGCACCCGGCCAACCCCAGCACCGCCGCCACCACCATGACGATGGCCAGCACGGCCACCACGGCGGTGAGCGCGCGGCGTGGCATCACCGCCGGCCCGCCAAGCTGCCGTCACCGGTCTGCGGCGCGCCGGCCGGGACCACGCGCACCTGGTGGCCGCCCTGGTCCGCCGGCGCGTTCGGGGTCACGGTCGGCTGGTGCGGCGGGGGCGTGGGGACGGTCGGCGTGGACGGCACAGTGGGCGGGGTCGTCGGCGGGGTCGTGGTGCCGGGTCCCATGCCGCAGGTGGCCGACGCGAGCCGGATGTCGCCACTGCCGAGCTTGCCGGTGACGCTGCCGCCGAGCAGGGTGACGTGCAGCGCGGTGACCGTGATGCTGCCGTCGATGTCCTTGACCTGCTCGTTGAGGACGATCCGGGCGACCTGCGGCACGTCGATGGTCTGGTTGGGCGCGCCGGTGACCGGCACGGTGCCGAGCCGGCCGAGGTTCACCCCGGCGATCTCCGACGAGCCGGCCGTGCCCATGCCGGTGCCGGTGCACTTGGCCCGCAGCACCTGCACGCTCGGGGTGCCGCCGAGCGCGGCGGCCAGCACCGGCAGCCGCAGGTCCACGATCGCGGCCCGCGCGGTGACCGTGGTCGCCGTGCGGCTGGTCGAGCTGGTGATCGCCTGGGCCGTGACGACGCCACGCAGCGGCACGTCGACGACCGAAGCGCTGGCCGGGCCGCTCGTGCTCGACGGGGCCAGGACGCCGGTGTCGAGGTTGAGCCCGTCGCGGGTGAGCACGCCGGGCAGCAGGGTGACGGCGGCGTACGCGCCGTACGCGTGGCCGGTGCCAGGTGCCGCTTGCGCCGAGGCGGGCGGGGCGGTGATCCCCATGACCCCCGCGATGCCACCACCCACGACGGTCGCCATGGCCGCGAGGCCGGCTAGACGCGCGTTGAACCGCATGAACATTCCCTTCGCGATGCCGAGAAATGAACCGAACGGCTCGCGTCGGCAAAGCGAATCGCGAGCGGCGGCGAAGCTATCAAGTGACCTGTTCGTAACCAAACCGTCGCCTTTGGACCCGCGTGGCGACGGTAAGCGTTACAGGCCAACGGTTACCTCTTCGAAGGACAACCGACCGGCGAACTCGCCCTCCGCTACTAGCTGTGCGTGTTGTTCAGGCGGACATCAGCGTCAAATGGACGCAATAATCACTCGTCCGGGTGTCATTCGCCTGCGTGGCGGAATGATCATGTCGTGAGCGCCCGGTCGCGGCCGCGCCAGGCGTAGACGGCGGCCGCCGCGGTGCCGACGCAGAGCGCCACGGCACTGAGGGCGAGCGACCAGTGCAGCCCGACCGCCGCGCCGAGCAGGCCGACGGTGAACCCGCTGCCCGCGCGCAACCCGTTGGCGGACATGCCGTACACGCCGATCACCCGGCCGCGCTCGGCGGGCGGGGCGAGCAGCTGCACGACGGTCTGGCTGATCGACATCGACGCCAGGTTCGCGACGCCGCCGATCAGCAGCATCACCACGGCGAGCGGGAAGTTGCCGACGACGGCGAAGACCAGCGTGCTCGCGCCGTAGATCGCCGTGCTGACCACCGCGGCCGGCACGTTCGGCTTGATCCGGCCGGTCGCCTCGAGCAGCAGACCGCCCAGCACACCGCCCGCGCCCGCCGCGAACAGCAGCACGCCGTAGGCGGTGCCGGCGTCGTCCCCGCCGAGATCCTGGGCGAAGGTCGGCATCACCGCCTGCATCGACGCGCCGACGAAGAACGAGCCGAGCCCGGCCAGGATGATCATGCACATCAGCGTGTGGTTGGCGGCGACCTCCCGCAGCACCCGGATCGCCTCGGACAGGCCGACCCGCGGCCGGGCCGTGGTCGCGGGTGTGCCCGGTGAACTTGGTGCGGAACAAGAAGAGCGTGAGCGGCAGGTAGATCGCGACGTTGGCGAAGATCCCGCCGGTCGGGCCGAGGCCGAGCAGCAACGCCGAGCCGACCACCGGGCCGAAGAGGATGCCGAGGCTGCGGAACGTCGCGTTCAGCCGGACCGCGCTGGGCAGGTCCTTGGTCCCGACGAAGTCGTGCAGCATCAACTGTTCCGCGGGGCTCCAGATCGCGCCCGCGCAGCCGTGCAGCACCAGCAGCACGCACGCCGACCAGACCTGCAGCGAATCGGTCAGGAACAGCACGCCCCACAACACCGAGACGAGCATGAACAGCCCTTGCGCGGCCTGGATGACCCGGCGGCAGTCGTGCCGGTCGGCGAGCCCGCCGAAGTAGACCGAGAGCAACAGGAACGGCACCCAGTGGCTGATCACCTGGAAGCCGGTCAGCGCGGGCGAGTGGAACGTCTGCCACAACATCATGTTAGCACGACTAACGCATACCAATCGACCTGCGCAAACGCCCGCTCCGCGCGGCTACAGTGCTGGATACATGGGCTGACTCTCGTCGTCGGCAGGCCAGCGGACGGTGAGAACCGTGGAGTCGTCCTGGGCCCGCCACGTGTGCGTCATGCCGGGAGGGATGACCAGGTAGTCACCAGGGCGACAGAGGACGACTGACGCGTCCGGTACCAGGATGCAGAAACGCCCTGCCTCAAGCATCGTGACGGTCCATGCGGGGGCACCGGACGCCGAACGGCCGGATGCCCATCCGTCCGGCCGTGAGTGCCCTGCGGGGTGCTCTCCCCATTTGATTTCCGGTGCGCTTGCGTCGTGCGGGATGTCGGGTATGTATGGCCCGTACCACCAACCGCCGTGTGAGGCGCCATCAGCGCGTGCGTTACCGCTTGCCCAGGTGTGGCTTGTAGAGCGATCGTCTGTCACCAAGCAACGGTAGCGCCATGTCCTGTAAAGGACACTCTAGAAGTTCAAGCACTTGGTCAGGCGCGCCTTAGGTCAACCACTTTGCCGCAATCTTTACAAGTCACATTCACAAATCCAGGCAACACGTTGGAGTAGATCTCCTCCGTGTCGTGCGGAGGGCACTTCTTCTTGATGAACCCTTCTCTACGCATGTCGCGCTCGGCATCTGACCTAGCCTTGTTCGACTTGCCCCAAGCCATTTAGTTATCCTCAGTCGAGACCCGCTGGCAGCGGCGGGTCCGAAAGGCAACAAAAGCCGCCCGCCGCCGCCAGGGATCGGCTATGTGACGCGAGCGCCACACTCGCATGAAGAACGGTGTCACATAGTCAGCTTATTAATGAAACCGGACAGTCCTGGTTCGTTTGGGACGTCAATCAACGGTCTTATCCGTCGCCGGAGATTCCCATCGGCGACTGGCTCGCTCTTTGATTCGCTCGCCAAGCTCTATGAGTAGTGACCCCAAGTCGTGCTCGTCTGTTGGCTTCATTTCGGCGCGGTGCTCTCCTCTGATCGCGGAGATCAGACGAATGACGTAGCTTCCCAACGAGCCGTTGACAAGCGATACGTCCTCCATCAGCTCCGAATCAATCCGTCGAAATTCAGTGGGGTCTTGTTCCGGCATCTCTGCTAGGACCTTCGCTCAGTGGGTTTCGGCATCAGCAGCGCTGACCGCATTTGGCGCACTCGTTGTAATTCTTGCCTTGCACCGGAATTGGTGCATGGTTTCCACCTGAGGGACAGTTGCCGCATGTCGGCGGTGCAGTTCCGCTTTCTGAGATGTCGAATGGAGCTGCCCTGTCTGGCCCGAATGTGATTTCAGACGTTCTTGCAAGCAGTGTTGGTGCACTGGTCATCGGTCACCGATTCAACGTAGAGGTCATGGTGTGTCGAGCTGGAATAAATGTCGGTATAAATCGAGTCGCCTCGGCACGCGATGCGGTAATTTGCCCGTCGCAGATGCGCGAGGTCAGCCTCATCGCCCACACGCACCCACTCGCTGCCCGCGCGGACCTCTACTGGCTCGACGTACTCGCGTGTCTGCTTATCGATCCATTGCTCGACTTCTCGCGGGCTGCGCAGTACAGCCAATGGCGTTTGTGCGAGACGCTTGTCGCGGTCGCCTACGCCTTGCCCTGGTTGTGGCGATTTTCCGCGCGGTCGAGTTGTCATGTATGCGTGCCAGTGCACACCGAGTTCGCGCCAAGAGTCGAGGTCGGCAAACGGGTTATCTTCAGAGGTCATTGCTAGACCTAAAGTTTCGGTACCGGTAATCCGTTCGTTCGGGAATCGGGTCATCAAACCTTTGCCCCGCTCTCCTTGAATTCCCGGTACAGCGGGTCGTTAGTCATGGTCTCCCGAAACGTCTTTCTGCGCTTGAGTAGCTTGGGGAAGGTGGCGGCCAGAACGCAGAGCACCACTATTGCGCCAAATGCAACGAATACGATCGTCACTTGTACGCAGTGTTTGTCCGCAAGGGTTAGCATGGCGCCCTCTCCGGCTATCCCGCTGCGTGTCGTCCGTGCAACGAACACACGATGGCGTCAACCGCCTCGGCGCGTAGATCGATGTATCTATCCGCGCAGCACAAGGTGAGTTCAATAGACATGCCGGTAGCGGCAACTCGCGCGTTGTGCCTGCGTATCTCAGCCAGATCCGATTCGGAAACATGAATCCAGCCATCGCCGCCGCTCAGCCAAATTGCCTGACGGTTGGGTTGCGCATGAACCTGTGCGTCCAGCCATTCCGCCACGGCCCATGGATCCCTAATCACTGAATCTGGGCTGAGTTCGGTCAGGCAACCGCGCTCACTTCGTGAATCCTTGTGGGATTCCAGCACACTGGGACCGATCCGTCGACCCTTGAACGCATGCCAGTGAATACGGTTGCAAGCCCACTCGTCAGACGGCAGGGGATCACCATAAGACATCGGGACGGTCCTCTCTCTCGTCACCAAAGTTCCGAGGGGCGCCATTGGATGCATGTCGGGCGCTTTTGGGTATCGAGCCACTCCAATAGGGATCGACAGACATCGTCAATCGAAATGACTGACCATGGAGGAAACACCGCCCCCGTCGAGCCGTTCAGGATGAGATCGACGTCGGGCCACGATTTGTCGGGATTCCATGAATAGGCCACCGGCATTATCAGGTCTAGGTTGTCGATGTAGTTGCATGCACCGACCGCAGACGATGGTCTGACACTTAGGCGAAACTGGTGGTTCGGAAAAGGGCCACCTGTCTTTGATTGGTAAAACTCGACGTCACCTATTGAGAGCGACGTTTCCCGGTCCCGGTGGTCCATGCTGAGGATTTCATCGACTAGTTCGATAGCTGCGTCACGTCCGCGAGCCACGCGGACCACGCGTGTTGTCAAGGCAGCCGTGACTATGAGGCGATCGTCACGGCTTGCGTTAGGCGGGTTCATCTGGCCATCCGGTTTGGGCTCTCGGAAACATCACCGGACTAGTTCACGGGCGCCGATACAAAGGAGGCCAATCAATCTGAGAATGCCGTCATTCATCCGGTGAATATCTCTACCCGCCCGCTGGGAGCTTCCGCCCGCTGATCAACCGGATGGCGGGTGTCAGCCACGCTGTGTACGCTGGTCAGAGGCTTGCAGGGGCACGCCAAGGGGGACGGGATGGCCGGACGAGCTGGCCGCGCCAAGGAGCGCGCGGTGGACGGGCGTCGCTGCGCCGGGTGCTCCTCACTGCTTGCCGCCGATAACACAGGCCGTCTCTGTTGGCATTGCCATCACGACCAGCAAGACCAGTTGGCAACCCCGCCGGTGAACCTGGGCGATGACTTCTGGCGAACCGACGCGTTCATCGCTGCGTTCGAGAGCCAGCACATTGGACGGGTAATCAAGGTTTACCGGAATCATCCTCGTCATCTACAGCTTCGCGGTAGAGCCCTGAGCCAAGATGTGCTGGCCCGGTGGCTGGGCCTGAATCAAGGCCAGATATCAAAGCTTGAGAACGGTAATCCAGAAGAGAATATAGAGGCATGCCGGCGGTATGCCGATATCCTGCATATCCCGCGCGAAATGCTTTGGTTCGACTTTCCGGGCGAAAGCAGAGTACGGGCACGAATTAGTGTCCCAACCGCGGTTGACCTTGTTCTGTCCGCGGGGATATCTTCGCGATCGAACCGGAATGGTTTGCTTGCAGCTCCAAGCCTGGATTCATTGCTTGGCGAATCAAGCTCCAGCCCGCAGCAACTAATCAATGCTCGTTCTCATTTCGAGCGGATGTACCGATCCTCCGGTGGCCTAGTTGCGGGTGCTCGTGTGGAGCAGTTCTTGGCCAGGCAGGCTTTGCCGCTGCTGGCTAGCTTTGGAGGTTCCGAGGCTGACCAAGCCAGGTCCCAACGTGCCGTTGGGGGTCTGATTGCCCTAGCTGGCATATGCGCTTATGACTCTGAAGACTGGACTGCCGCAGAGGGCCACTTCAAGCGCGCCCTAATGGTTGCGCAAAGGTCTCATGACTACGGATTCAAAGCATATGTTCTAGCGTTGATGGTCAATCAGGCGTTGGCCCTTGAAAACTATAAGGCCGCCCAAACGCTCGCTGAGGCTGCTTTGGACGCTTGCTCTAAGGCGCCCCCTACAGCACTCCTCGTTGACCTTCAAGTCATGAGGGCTAAAGCGCTTGCATCTCTCGGTAACAAGGCTGACGCTAAGCTTATCGTCGTCGGTCTAGAGTCGGAATTTAATAAACTGTCCAAAGATCAGAGCCTTGCGGAGGCGAGCTACGTTCAGGAAGGGCATATATTGGCTCAACTCTCCGAGGCGTTGAGTTACCTGGGCGATTTGGACGAAGCACAGCGATATGCCGAGCTTTCTTTGTCGAGCGAGGGGCATCCCCGGGGCAAGGTGAACAAGCTTGCATCCTTGGCGACGTTGGAGGTCGCTCGGGGTGAAATCGAGCGCGCTTCTCTGCTGGCTTGCGAGATGGTGGATAGCGCGCAAGGCATGGAGTCTCGTCGGCTCAACAGCCGGTTCGTGCGGTTGAGGAACGAGCTTGCAAACAGCCCTACGAGTGTGAGCCGAGATGCGCTCGATAGGATAGACAGCGCTGTCAGGCTGATCTTGTAGACAGGCCGTTACGGAAGGTTTATTCGTGGAATGGAAGAATCTGGAAGAGAAGCCAGTTTACGAGAACCAGTGGTTCAAGGTGAACCTGGCGGATGTCGAGTTGCCGAACGGTCGGCACCTTGATCATTACGTCATTCGGCAGAGAGCAGTTGCTCTGACAGCCGCCGTTAATGATGCGAATGAGGTTCTTCTGCTCTGGCGGCACAGGTTCATTACCAACACGTCAGGCTGGGAGCTACCAGCGGGCGTCGTGGAGAACACAGAGACTGTCGAACAGGCGGCGGCGCGCGAGTTCCTAGAGGAGACAGGTTGGCGGGCCGGCGTCCTGCATCCTCTGATGACGATTGAGCCGTCTAACGGGCTCTCGGACGCGCTTCACCATGTGTATTGGGCTGACGGCGCCACGTACGTCGGCCACCCAGAAGATGACTTCGAGTCGGGCCGCCGTGAATGGGTCAGTCTACGGAGAGTGCCTGACCTCGTGAACAAGGGCGAGATCAGGAGCGCCAACGCGGTTGCCGCCCTGCTGCTCCTGCATCACATGCGGCTGTGCGATGGCTAGCCCAGGAGGCCCGATCATGGCTCTGACCTGCGGAAGTTGTGTAGCGACTTGACGGGCAACAGGTCCTAGTCGGTTCCAGTATTCTCCATCTGAATAACCAGGCGGCGATATTCTTTCTGAGAATATCGCCGCCGTTCTTTTGTGGGCTTGAGCTGGGGATATTCGCGCCGAGAATCAAAGGCATTCCCATGTTGATTTAGTGTCCCGCAGCTTTGCGTCCTTACTAGATGGCGACGGTTCGCCGACCGGCGGATCGGAACCAAGTAGTTGGGACTAAACAAGTCATGATTAACCAGACGCCGGCCAATGGTCCGGCTTTTTACACAATCAAGCAGGCCGCGTGGCTTCTCGGCGTTTCCGTGGATGCGGTTGCCCGCGATGTTCGCGTGGGTTTGATCCCTGTTGTGCGGCGCCGGTCGCGGTCGATGATTCCGGCTGCGGTGATTAACCGGCGCCTTGTGAAGTCGGTCAAGGGTGGTGACGCCTGATGACTGATTACGAGTCGCTAGAGGATGTCGCGGCGGAGTTGGACCGGTTCCGCGATGTACCGAATGATGTTCTGAGTTCGGTAGTTGTGCGGGACGGGTCGTGTATGCGCCTTTACGTCGAGAACGTACCGCCGCAATGGCTGAATGACCCGACCACCGATCGTGAGTTGGCGGCGCGGGTCTGTGCAGGGTGTCCGGTACGTACGCAGTGTTTGGAATTGGAGTTGCGTACCGCTGGCCCGGTGACGGTGGGTGTGTGGGGTGCGCTGAACGAAACCGACCGGCGCGCCCTGTACCCGGTGTGGGCGGCGCGCCGCGCCATCCCTGGGAACGGGGGCGGTCGGTGATGGTGCCGACGATTACGGCGTCCGAACAGACCCCGGTGGTGGCGGTGACGCCTACGGCGTTGCTGGCCGGTATCGGTGTGCTGTTGCTGGCGTTGATGGTGTGGCGCTGGTCGGCGCGTAGGGCCCGAGCTGCTGCCGACAGGGCACGGGCCGGGGCGCGGTTGGTGTCGCTGGCGGGTCGGGTGGTGTTCACGGCCGGTCTGCTGGTGGGCGTGCAGTGGGTGGTGATCAGCCACCCCGGTGACACGCGGGTGTTGCTGGCGGTGCTGGCGCTGCCGGACCTGTTCGCCGCGTTCGTGCTCACCCGCGCATTGACGGTCACGACGCTGGACGTGCGCGACGTGCACGGGCGGGGCCGGTCGGGTGGTAGGCGGCGGGGTGGTGCCCGATGAACGCTCTACGGGCATCTCAGAGCCGGGAACGCCGCACCGATAGCCGCCGTGAACGTCGCGGCGGGCGGGTGAGCCGGGGTGCACGGCCGGCGGCGATGGCGGCCGACGCGGCGGAGCTACGCGGGTGGCAGACCGACCCGGACGTGATCGCGTTGCGGGTGGAACAGGTCCGTTCGCAGGTGGACCGGATGTGTTGGGCCGGGGTCGTGCTGGCGCTGGCGTTCACGATGACCAACGTCCAGCAGTTCGCGGCCGGTAGCGCTGCGGTGGGGTCGCTGTCGTGGCTGGCGGCGTGGGTGCTCGACCCCACGGTGTCGGTCGTCTTGGTGGCCCTGTTGCGGGCTGAGCAGATCACCGCTCGCTACCAGGTGCCGACCGGGCGGTGGGTGCGGCGCGCGAAGTGGTTCACGTTGGCCGCTACGTATCTGATGAACACGTGGGGTTCCTACGAACGCGGTGATCTGGCCGCGATCGTGTTGCACTCGATCCCGCCGCTGGTGGTGTTCGTGGCAGCGGAGGCGATCACCGAAGTCCGCGACCAGCTCACCCGCGCGGCGACCCGCGCACACCAGGAGGCGCAGCGGGATCGGACGGTCGTGAACGGCACCGTTCACGACCACGCCACCGCCGTTCACACGGACCCGCACGCCGACGCGCAGCCGGCCGACGCGCAGCCTGCCGACCGGGCCGAGGCGGCACCGGCCGAGGCGAACCCGGATGCGCCGGAGCGGGTGCGGACCTCGTTCGCTGAGTACCTGGCCGACGCGCGGGCCGCGTGGTCGCCGGGGGTGGAGGTCACGCCCGCGTGGGTGCGGCAGGCCACGGGGTGTTCGCGGGGGTTGTCGTCGCGGCTGGCGCGGGCGGTGACCGCGTGGGCGACCACGCCGGATGCCACCACAACGGGCACCACGGCGGGCACTGCTGGCGCTGGTTCCACTGTGGACGAGGGGAACCGCGGCTTGAGGGGCGGTGACCTGCAATGACAGCGCGAAAGGAGCATGGCGGGCCGCTGGAACCCAAGGTGTATGACGGGGAGTTCGTCGAGGCTGACCAGTCCGGCGACCAGTCCGGCGGCCGGCCGGGGCTGGCCGTGAACGGTGGCGTTCACGGGGATGGGGTGGAGTCGCCGCGTGCTGCGGTCCGTGCGGTCGTGGTGGCGTTGCGGGTGCTGGGGCGGTGGGCCGTGAACGGTGCGGTGGGGCTGACCGGCCGGGCCACCCGACGTGTGGTGTCGGCGGTGCGGCGGGTGTGGCGGTCTCCGGCCGGTCAGCAGGCGCGCACCGTAGTGGCGTATCGGGTGCGCAAGGCGCCAGCCGATCTAGCGCGGCTGGCGTGGTTCACGCTACGCGGGCACGGCCGATGGTTGGGCAAGGCGTGGACGTGGTTCACCTACGGCGATCTCCGGGCCGACGCGCGGGCCGCGCGCATCGCAGGAGACCGGGAGGCGCGGCGGGAAGCGCAAGAGGCGATCCGGGCCGACGCTCGGGCCCGGTGGGCGCGGTTGGGGATCGTGCTGCATCGCAGCGGCATCACGGCGGTGGTCGTCCTGGTGCTGGCGGTGGTGTTGTGGCTGACCGCTGCGGTGCTGGACCGCTCGCAGATGTGGCCGTGGCTGGCAGGCGTGTACGACACGCTGGACGCGCTGGTGGCGTTCGTGTCGGTGGCGGGTCCGTGGCTGCTGCTGGCGATGCTCACGGGCTGGTTGGTGGCGGCGGCGTTCGAGGGCCGCGACCGCACCCCCGGTGTGGGCTGGCTGGTGCGACCGGATCGTGACGACGCGGGGTCGTGGGTGGACGAACGGATGATCTCCCGCGCGCTCGCGCACCTGGGCATCACGCCACTGAACAAGTTCTTCAAAGATGGCGGCGAACTGGTCTACACCGTTCCGGCACGCAAGGACGGGGACGGCACGGCGGCGCAGATCCGGCTACCCCTCGGGGTGACCGCTGACATGGTGGCCGGGCGACGATCGCAACTGGCCGCGAACTTGGGCCGCGCAAGTCTGGAAACCTGGCCCACCAAGGGAGAAGAGGACGGAGTCCTAGACCTGTGGGTGGCCGATAAGGGGGTGCTCCGCGGTTCGGCCGGCGACTGGCCTCTACTCCATGATGGACAGTCCGATGTGTTCGAGGGAGTGCCGTTCGGACTCACCCAACGCGGCCTGGTTATCAACGCCCCACTCATCGGTGTGAACTGGTTGGTTGGTGGTCGCCCGGGGCAAGGGAAGTCCTCCGCGCTGCGGACGCTGATGTTGGGTGCGGCGCTCGACCTGACCGTCGAGTTGTGGGCGTTCGTGATGGGCGAGTCACCCGACTTCGACCCTTTCCAACCCCGGCTGGCCCGCTACCGGATGGGCGCAGACGACGCCGTAGCCGAAGCGGCAACCCAAGCGCTGGCCGATCTCTTGGAGGAGATGGAGCGGCGGGGCCGGGTACTGGGTGAGCAGCCGGGCCGCCCGCCCAAGGTGTCCCGCAAGCTCGCCGACAAGCCAGGGTTGGGCCTGCATCCGTTGGTGTGTGCAATCGATGAGTGTCACGAGTTGTTCCAACACCACCGGTTCGGCAAAAAAGCCGCCGAGCTGGCCGTGCGGCTGATCCGGCGCGGCCGCAAGTACGGCATCGTCTTGCTGCTGGCCACCCAATCGCCCACAAAGGACAGCATCCCCAGGGAGATCACCCGCAACGTGTCCTGCGGGGTCGCGTTCAGCGTCGCCGACCAGGTAGCCAATGACGGCCTCCTGGGCAGTGGCAAGTACGCGGCCGGTATCCGCGCCACCGAACTACGCATCAACACCGACAGGGGAACCTGCGTAGCCGTTGGCATCACCGATGAGACGTTCGAGTTGGTGCGCACGTTCTACGTGCCCTTTGAGGACGGTACTGACGACGTGTCACCGGTCATCGCCCGCGCCATGGCGCTGATCGAGGACGCGGGCCACTCGGTGGCGTCCAGCGCGCGGGCCGCGATCGAGCCGGCGCAACCGGTCGCGCCGGATCACCTCGCCGACATCGCCGAGGTGATGCAAGGCGAACGCCGCGTACGGACTCAGGTGGTTCTGACGCGACTGTCCACACACAACCCAGACCACTACGAAGGATGGACCTTCCGTGACCTCACAGCCGCACTCGCAGACCACGGCATCACCGCTCGCAAGGCTCACGGCGGAGTCAAGGCGATCTACGCCGAAGACGTCGCGGCTGCACTCGCTCGCCGCGCCCAACACGCCCACCGAGACGAGGCAGACGGCAGCGATGCTGCCGGGGACGCGGACGGGGACCAGCCGGGGACGCGGGGAGTTCTCCCCGCACCCTCCCCGGACCAAAGTCCCTGGACTGACCAGCAGGAACACGCGACGGGGACCACGGGGACGCACCACCCCGACAACCGCCGCAACCCCGGAAACAGTGGCTCGTCCCGGGGTGGCGGCGGGTCCCTCCCCGACGACGGCACGGAGATGCCGGGGGCCGCCGATGACGGCTGATCCACATTGCTCCGATGACATGCCGCAGCCACCAAGCGAGAGCCAAGAGCGCCGGAAGACCTGGCCGGGCTGGCAGTGGGAGGACCACATGCGTAGGGCGCTCGCTAAGGAGCGGTTCACCGAACAGCAAGCCCGCGACATCAGAACCATCCTGCGTTGATTGTTGAGGGGTCTCCGGGGAGCCATTACCGGAGACCCTCAGCGGCATGGACCTGATCCACCGGGACGGCGGGCCTCCTAGACCTAGCCGAAACTGGAATGTATTGCGATAATCGAGACATGCGTAGCGGTCACCACAGTATGTTTGTATCGTTCTTGCTCGCGACGGGCGCACTTCTCCTAGTTGCCCTCGGCATAGCGTTGGGAAAAGACGCCGATTGGTGGTCCGCGTGGGGGCAATGGGTCGGCGGCCTCGGGTCAATTGCAGCGGCTATTACTGCCATCTGGATCGCCGTAGAAGGCTGGAGAAGGTCGGACGGCGAAACCGCAAGAATTCGGAAAAGAGAAGAACAAGAGTTGGCGTCGAAAGTTGGTGTGTGGGTCGATAAGAATCTTACGACGGACTCTGATCGAATGGAGTTTAACGAGATGCGCCAATTCTTCCCGAGAACCACCGATGGAATCGACGCCGGGTGGTACTCGATAAAGGTATCCAATCGTGGATCGCTACCCGTGTATGACGTCCAAATCAACGTCCAGTTTTTCTCGTCGCCGGTCGATGGAGAGCGCAATATTGGCTGGTACAGTTATCGCAAGCCAATCTTTGGTCCGACCGACAACGCAGTAAGCTTCGAGCTGGAGAAGTTCGCTTTCCATCTGCGTCTCATGCGCGCAGTTGAGAAGGTACGGGAGGGTAGAGCGACCACGACGCACGGATCAGTGGCTAATCAGATTGCTGATCTAACCCCCGACCTTGACTACTGGCATATTGTTGACCATGCGAGGATCGTTGTTTCGTTCACCGACGCCAACAACGTTAGCTGGGCCAGGAATATTCCTGGTGAACTGCGCAGGCAGAACTAGATGCAGCAACCCATGCGAAATGGCAGCGCGTGGGTTGCTGCATCTTTTTAGGAAGGGTACCTACTCGGGAAACTTCAAGCGATCGGGATGGAAGACGGCGCCTTTGCGTTTTGCTGGAAGGACCTCGATTACTGGCCATAGTCGCCTGATGGTGGCAGTCTTTTTGGCGATCGGTGTCTCATCGGCCAGTAGAGCGTCCGCGTCGCTGAGCGGCAGAGGAGCGTCCTTCGACGCTTGTACCTTGCGGAGTTCCTTGATCTTCTCACGCTGCGCGTTGCTTACTGCTATCCAGTCCGCAAGAGGAACCAGGTTGTCGTTGTACGCCTGGCGCGTCTCAAGAATCTTTGCCTCGCATTGCGCAATTAGTTCTTCCGTCTTGTCTGAGGCTGGCGCTTCTGTGACCTGCGGAACGTACTCTTTTAGTGCGAGGTATGCCTTGCCGAGAACGTAGTCGTTTACCGCGTCCATGCTTGTTACTACCTTGCCGCATCCGCCGTGAGCGCGCCCGGCGCACCTGTAGGTGTAGTAGCGGTAGGTCCGTTTGCGGAGCTTCTTAAGTTGTGAACCCACTACCATCTTCTGACCGCACTGGCAGTAGAGAATGGTGGTCAGCAGGTGCTTGCGCGCCGCTCGGCGACCGTCGTTCGTTGGGTACCAAGCGTCGTTCTTGTCTAGAAGCCTCTGAATCTTGTTGAACGTGTCTTCTGGGAATATGGCGGGCCAGGTTCCCTTGGCGGTGATGTCGCCGAGGACGCGCAGGCCTGCCCTTTCCGGCTTCCGTAGCATCCTCGACAATGCGGCCAACGTCAGTGAGTTACCGGTGTGCATCATGACGCGGCGCCCTGTGAAGTCCTTTGCGATGGCGTGCAGCGTCTCGCCTGCAAGTAGGCGGCGGGCCGCTTCTCGCAGGATGTCTGCCTCCTCTTCAATGATCGATTCCCAGTTCTTGGTGTATCCGTACGGCCGGTATCGGCCAGAGGTGGGCGGCTTTCCGGCTGCGGCATCTGCCCTCTTGCGATTCTTGAGCAGCGCGCCTGTCCGCTTGGCGGCACCGCGTGCGATGACGGCTCGGATACCGGTGATCTCATCGTCTTTGATTTCGCGGCCATCTTCGCACGAGATCGTTTTGACGCCACCTGCATCGGTTTGGAGGTGCCACTCTTCCAGATCGGCCAACGAGCCACGCGATAGACGTTCCTGGTCTCGGACCAACACGGTGAACCCACGTAGTTCGTCGCTCATGATCGCATTCATAAGCTTGGTGAAATCGGGGCGATCCTTCTTCTGTCCCGAGATATCATCGTCCACATACTCAAGCTTGATGTCGAAGCCATGTCGCTCGGCGTACGTTGTGACGACGTACTTCTCGACGTCGTGATCATCGCCGATGGACTTCCGGTAGTAGACGACGGCGGGGTTCAGTTCCGGCATGGGCCAAGCCTCCCGGTATGCGCTAGTGGAGCTTACCGGATCCAGTAGGTGATGACGTGCTCGATGTTGTCGGCCATCATGGCCAGGGCCGCGCCGAACAGGTACGGGCGGCAGTCCTTGTTGCGCAGGGCGGCGAACTTGCGCGGCGGATCGGCGGTGGCCGCCGGCGCGGCGGGCGACTCCACGACGACATCGGGGACGGCAGCGGGGACGTGACCCGGCACTCCGCAGGCGGCACACATGGCTTGGCTTCCCCCATTTTCCGGCAACGCCCCCATCCTGAACCCCGTGGCCGAGGTCCGGGGTGTGGTGTTGTACACATGGTCGTGAGCGAGTCCCAGCCCGTGATCCGGCCCGACCGCAAGACCGATCGCGCCGCGCTGTTCGACGTGTGCGTGCGCACGGGGTACCTCGGCGGCGACGCCCGCGGCCGCCACCCGGACGACGACCTGCTGCCGACGATCTTCCTGGCGCCCTACCTCGACCTCGAGCCGGAACTGGCCTTCGTGGCGGACGACGGTGCGCAGGCCGTCGGTTACGTCGTCGGCACGGCCGACACCGAGGCGTTCGTCCGGCGCTTGCGCGCCGAGTACCTGCCGACCGTGGCCGACCGCTTCCCCGCCCCGCCCGACCCGCCGGTGACCGAGACCGACGGCCTGCTGGCGTTGCTGCACCGGCCCGAGCACATGCTGCACCCGGCCTTCGCCGCGCACCCCGCACACCTGCACATCGACCTGCTGCCGGGCCACCAGCGGCGCGGGCTGGGCCGGGCGCTGATGGCCGGGTTCCTCGGCACGCTCGCCGCTCGCGGGGTCGCGGGCGTGCACCTGACCATGGTCACCGCGAACACCGCGGCGCGGGCGTTCTACGACCGGCTCGGGTTCCGCGAACTGCCCCCGGCCGACCCCGTGGTCACCCACCTCGCGCGGTCGACCGGGCCGCTCGAAGATCACTAAGCTCACCCGCCATGAGCCCGTTACCGGATCCGTTCGCGGTCACAGAGCGCGGTGTCACCGAGGCCAGGCCGGCGCACGCGGCGCTGCGGGCGGCCGGGCCGCTGGTCCGGATCGACGCCCCGGCGGGCGGGTCCGCCTGGCTCGTCACCGAGGACGCGCTGGCTCGCCAGGTGCTCACCGACCCCCGGTTGGCCAAGGATCCGGCGCTGGCACCCGAGGCGTGGTCGCGGATCGGGCTCGAACCCACCGCCGCCGAGCAGACGTCGATGACCACGGCCGACGGCCCGGTCCACGCCGGGCTGCGCCGCGCGCACGCGCCGCTGTTCTCCGCGCGTGGCATGGGCGAGCACTACGACCGGATGACCGCGATCGCCCGGGAACTGCTCACCGAGGTGGCCGACGGAGAAGTCGATCTCGCCGTCGATTTCGCCACCCGTTTCCCGGTCACCGCGATCTGCGACCTGCTCGGCGTCCGCGACTACGGCGAGCGCGCGAGCGCCGCCTGCCGCGCCATGTTCACCGCGGACGCCGGTCCCGCGTTCGGCACGTTCATGGAGTTGGCGACCGTCGCGCTGACCGAGCGCGGCGACAACCTGGCGACCGCGTTGCGCGACCGGCTGCCGGACGGCACCAGCGAGAACGATCTGCGCTACTGCGTGTTCCTGATCGTCTTCGCCGGTCAGATCACGATGGACTCCTCGCTCGGGTTCCTCGTCGCCCACCTGCTGCACGAGCGCCCCGACCTGCCCGACCGCCGCGCGCTGGACGCCTACGTGCAGCAGAACCTGCGCCTGCACCCGCCCGCGCCGTACACGTTGTGGCGGTTCACCACCGAGGAGGTCGAGCTGGCCGGGCAGACCCTCGCCGCCCACTCACCGGTGCTGGTCGACCTGGCGGGCATCACGCTCGACCCGGACCGACCCGAGGGCCCGGACCTGGTGTTCGGCGCGGGACCGCACTTCTGCGTGGGCGCCCAGCTGGCCCAGCTGCTGCTGCGCGCGGTCGCCGACGTGCTCACCCACGACTTCCCGGCCGCCCGGCTCGCCGTCCCGTTCGAGCAGCTGCGCCAGCGGGATTTCGGTGGCACCCAAGGAAGCCACCTCACCGCGCTGCCGGTGCGGCTGCGACCGGACGGCGTCTGACTCGTCACATCTGCGACGTGCACGCTGGTGCCGCGCGGCCAAGTTGCCTAACATTCGTTAGGTAACTTACCGATCACCTGTTAGGTGAGCACCAGGAGCACGCATGGCCGAGACCGCACCCGCAGATCATCACGCTCACCACCACCCGCCGGCCGCGAGCCCGTTCCGGCAACCCAAGGCGGTGTGGGCTGTCGCGTTCGCGTGCGTCATCTCCTTCATGGGCATCGGTCTCGTCGACCCGATCCTGCCCGCGCTGTCCACCCAGCTGAACGCCTCGCCCAGCCAGGTCACGCTGCTGTTCACCAGCTACCTGGTGGTGACGGCCGTGGCCATGCTGGTGACGGGCTGGGTGTCCAGCCGCATCGGCGCGAAGAACACCCTGATCGCCGGGCTGGTGCTGATCGTCGTGTTCGCCGGGCTCGCGGGCGCCTCGGACTCGGTGGCCGGCATCGTCGGTTTCCGCGCGGGCTGGGGCCTGGGCAACGCCTTGTTCATCGCGACCTCGCTCGCCGTCATCGTCGGCTCGGCGTCCGGCGGGTTCGCCGGGGCGATCGTCCTCTACGAGACCGCGCTGGGCGTGGGCATCGCGTGCGGCCCGATCCTGGGTGCGGTGCTGGGCAACATCAGCTGGCGCGGCCCGTTCGTCGGCGTCTCGGTGCTGATGGCGATCGCGCTCGTCGCGACCGTGCTGTTCGTGTCCAAGACCCCGAAGCCACCGAAGCCCGCACCGCTGTCAGCGCCGCTGAAGGCGTTGCGCCACCGCGGTTTGCTGACTATGGGCATCACGGCGCTGCTCTACAACTGGGGTTTCTTCACGATGCTCGGGTACGTGCCCTTCCCGATGCACCTGTCGATCTACCAGCTGGGCGCGGTGTTCTTCGGCTGGGGCGTGCTGGTCGCGCTCTTCTCGGTGTTCTTCGCGCCGCGCCTGCAGGCCCGGTTCGGCACGGCGCCGACGTTGTACGCCAACCTGTTCCTGTTCGCGGTGATCCTCGCCGTGATCGCCACGTTCACCAGCACGGTCGCGGTCCTGGTGGTGGCGGTGATCCTGGCGGGCGCGCTGATCGGCATCAACAACACGCTGACCACGCAGGCGGTCATGCTGGTGGCACCGGTCGACCGGCCGGTGGCCTCGGCGGCGTACGGCTTCGTCCGGTTCATCGGCGGCGGCCTCGCCCCGTACGCGGCGGGCCTGCTCGCCGAGCACCTCAACGTGCACGTGCCGTTCTACCTCGGCGCGGGCGCGGAACTGCTGGCGATCGCCGTGCTGGCCACGGGCCACAAGCTGCTCGCCAAGGCTGACGAGCAACTGGCCGCCGACGAGGAAGCCCATGATGGGGAGCCCGACCTGGACGCGCTCGAGGTGGCCGAGGTCGAGGCCGACGCCACCGGCGAACCCGGCGTGTTCGAGCGCGCCATGATCGCGGCGGTGCCGAACCCGGACGCCCCGACCCGCGACTGAGCCGACCACCCCGCGGCCGGGTTCGGCATCGCCTTGAAGGCGATCATGCCGGAGCGCGGAGCGCGACCATGCAACACCGTCAGCTACCACCCCACCAACTGATCCTGTTCTCCGGCAAAGCCGCCGTACCCGTTGGTGCGGCGGCTTTGCCGTGCTTTGCCGAAGTCAGGCGAGGTCGTGGCGGACCCACACGTTGGGCTCCACGTAGACCGCGCGGTCGTGCGCCTGGGAAACCAGTACGGGCACCAAAGCCTTCGGCACCGCGACTTCGCCGTCGGTGTCGAAGGGCAGCCCGGTCCACTCGCGCCACTGGCGCAGCGAGCCCGCGACCACCATCGACGCCGGCGCGATCCGCTCGATCGTGCCGCCTGCGCGCACGTGCACGCGCAGCCACGGATCAACCGGCAGGCCGTCTTCGCGGGTGCGGTAGGCGTACTCGCTCATCGGCTCGGCGAGGTCGGTCTTGCCGTTGGGCCGCACCGGCGCGTACAGCGTGGCATGGCCGAGCGCGGCGACCGCGTCCCGCATCGCGCGCAACATCAGGTGGGACAAGCCGGTGCCCGCGTGCGACGGGTGGATGAGGATCTCCAGCGCACTGCTCACCGTCGGCGTCCGTCCGCGCCTGCGGTCGGCGAACGCCCACATGAGCACTGCATCCCAGCCGCCGTCGGGTAGTTCCGTGCGGTGCTCGTCGGGGAACACGAACGGCACGCTGCGCCCGACCGCCACGAGGTCCTCGCCCGCGGTGGCGACCACTGTCTGTTCGGGGAACTCCGCGGACACCATGCCGAACAACGTGTCGCCCACCCGGTCATGGGTCACGAATTCCGGCCAGATGCCGTCGAGGCGACTAAATTGTTCAGCAAGCGCCGGTCGCGCGGCGAGCGTGGTGATCTCCACATCGGACATGCACCAAGAAACTACTGCAAGGCGCGCAGTGCGGCGGCCGCCTCCGCGACGCAGTCGGCGAACGCGGGCGGCTCCTCTTCGGCGACCCAGCGCGCGAAGGCGACGTGGAAGACCGTCACGGCGCTGTGCGCGGCCAGGCTCGCCACCGGTTCGGTGACGCCGCGTTCGTGCAGGGCCTTGGTCGTCGACTCCGTCATGGCCGCCAGCTTCAGCAGTTCCCGTTCCTGCAGGCTGGGGTTCGCCGCGACGATGCGGGAGCGGCGCATCGAGAACTCGTGACGGTCGGCCAGCAACTCCCCGGCGGCGGTGATGCCGGCGAGGGCCGCGTCCAACGGCGAGAGCTCCGCCGGGGCCGCCACCGTCACGTCGTGGACGGTGTGCTCCATCGTGTGGGCGCCGTCGAAGAGGACCTCGCGCTTGTCGGCGAAGTGGCGGAAGAACGTGCGCTCGGTGACGCCGGCCTTCTCGGCGATGTCGCCCGCGGTGGTCTGGTCGAAGCCACGCTCGTCGAAGAGCTCGAGGGCGGCGCGGATCATCCGCCCCTGCGCGTCCGGTTCCCAGCGAGCCATGGGCCCAGTCTAGTGATGGCAGCGGCTGACATCACGTGCTAGTGTCGATGTCAGTCACTGTCATCACTAGCGGAAGAAGCAGAACATGCAGGTCTTCGTCACCGGTGCGTCCGGCTGGATCGGCTCGGCGGTCACCGACGAGTTGCTCGCACACGGCCACAAGGTCGTCGGGCTCGCCCGGTCCGACGCGTCGGCCGCCGCGCTCGACGCGAAGGGCGCCACCGCCCACCGCGGCCGCCTCGACGACCTCGACAGCCTGGCCACCGCGGCCGAGGCCGCCGACGCCGTCATCCACCTCGCCTTCAACCACGACTTCGCGAACTACACCGAGGCCGGACGGCTCGAGCACGCCGCCGTCAAGCGCATGCTCGACACGCTGGCGGGCAGCGACCGGCCGTTCTTGATCGCGTCCGGTCTCGCCTCCGGTGTCCCTGGCAAGCCGCTGACCGAGGACGACCCGTCCCCGTTCCACGGCGCCGACTCGATGCGCGGCGGCAGCGAGAACCTCGCCCTGTCCTACGCCGAGCGCGGGGTACAGCCGGTGGCGCTGCGCTTCTCGCCGACCGTGCACGGCATGGGCGACCACGGCTTCACCTCGGCGTTGACCAAGGTCGCCAAGGAGCGCGGCGCGGCCGGCTACGTCGACGACGGCGCGACCCGCTGGGCGGCCGTGCACCGCACCGACGCCGCACGCCTGGTGCGGCTCGCGCTGGAGAATCCGCAGGCAAGCACGCGCGTGCACGCCGTCGCCGAGGGCGGCATCCCGTCCCGCGACATCGCGGCAGCGATCGGCGACTACCTGGGCGTGCCGACGGTGTCGGTGGCCCGCGCGGACGCCGACGCGCACTTCGGCTGGATCGGGCGCTTCTTCGGCATGGACCTGCCCGCGTCCAGCGAGCGGACCCGGGAGCTGCTCGGCTGGACGCCGACCGGTCCGACGCTGTTCGAGGACATCGCCGCCGGGGCTTACGCCCTCTGATCCCCCGCGCGCCGGCCCGCTTCCTGCCCCGAAGGGCAAGCCACCGAGCAACCGACCGTGCCTTCGATCTTCTGTGCCACCGACTGTCGCATTCGTACGGTCGGCGGTGAATCCCCGTCGGGGGGCAAGGAGGGTCGTGATGGCCGACATCGAAGACTTCGGATGGGTCGCGGACGAGCACCGGGAGGTGCTGGGCAACAGCCAGACCAGCGCGTGGGAAGACCAGTGGCCGGAGTTCTTCGGTCGCTACCTGGACCACCGGTGGCCCGGCTGGGCGCAGGCGTCCGACGAGGAACGCACCGAATGGTTGCGGCCACGGATCGAGGCGCTTGCGCTCGGCTGGGTCACCGCCGAGCAGCGGGCGTGGCTGGGACAGCTGACCGGGGACCGCGGCGATTGGCGGGACTGGCTGCCGGTGCAGCTGGACGAGTGGTGGCCGGAATGGGACCAGTCCACGCCGGCGGAGCTGGCCGGCTGGTTGAACAGCTACCTGCCGAGCCTGCTCCCACCGGCCACTGAGGACCCGAGCGCGCTCGGGTGGGTCACCGAATCCCAGCAGGCACAACTGGAAGCGCTCCAGGCGACCCACGGCGACTGGCGCGAGTGGCTGCCCGCTCAGCTGACCGCATGGTGGCCACAGTGGACCGAGGCCACCACCGACCGGCTCGTTCCGTGGCTGGACGAAGCGCTGCCCGGCCTCGCCGTTCCCGTCGACGGCGGGGCCGACCCGCGGGACCTGGCCTGGGTCACCGAGGCCCAGCGAGCGCAACTGGAAGCGCACCGCCCGACCCGCGGCGACTGGCGCGAATGGCTGCCGGAGCAACTGAACCAGTGGTGGCCGGAGTGGACCGCGTCCACACCCGACCAGCTCACGCCGTGGCTCGACGAGGCCATGGTCGCGCTCGGCCCGGCACCGGTGGCCGACACGGCGGCTGACACAGTGGCCGACACGGGGACCACTGCAGTCGACGTGGCCGAAAGCGTCAACCCGCTCGACGAGATCGAGGTGTCGCCGGAGGAGATCCCCGCCGAGGACAAGCCCGCCGCACTGTCCGATCCGGACAACGTCTTCAGCCTCGCGTGGGTGACCGAGAGCCAAGGCAGCCAACTCGACGAGATGACCGAGATCCGGGGCGACTGGCACGACTGGCTCATCGACGAGATGACCGAACGCCGTCCCGAATGGGTGGACCTGAGCCCGGACGAGCTGACGGCGTGGCTCGACGACCTGATCCCGCTGCTCGTGCTGCCCACCGACGCGGACGCACTGATCGGCTCGCTGAACGACGCCTTCGAGAACAACCCGGAGATGTCGGAGCTCGCCGCCGAGTTCACCGAGGAAGAACTCGCCGAGATCATCGAACAAGCGCTCCTCAGCCGCGCCGAGTGAGCCGGGAAGACGGGACGACATCGTGACTGCCACGAAGACCGCGACCAAGGAAGAGAAGAAGAGCGTCCTGATCGAGTACTTGCAGTCGGTCGGCGACATCGACATGAACTACCCGAAGACGGTCATCAAGACCCTGAGCAACATGTCTTCGGTGAAGATCCGGACCACAGCGCGGAACAAGACCTACAAGGCGGCCGGCGAGAAGGCCGTGAAGAACGTCAAGGACAGCGACTACCGGACCTTCGGCGAGATCGCCATCGAGATGGAGGCCTACCGCAAGCTGTTCCGCATCGAGGTCGAGACCTGCGACATGCTGTTCAAGTCGATCGGCGAGTTCCTGAAGCTCGAGATCATGCTGCACACCCAGACCGGGAAGAACACGCTCTACGACGCGCAGTACCGGACCTACAAGGTGCTCAAGACGCACAAGAACATCGTCGCGCCCGCGTACTACAAGTTGAGCAAGCTGGTCAACGAGGAACAGAACGGCAGGCCCGCCACCACCAAGATCTCGACGAAGTCCATGGAGGGCCTGCTGCGGTTCATCGCCGAGCAGAAACTGGCCATGGAGGACCGGATCGCGGACCTCGACGCCGTCGAGGCGGACTGCAAGAAGGCCCTGTCGTTCGAGGCCATCAAGGTGTACGTGAAGAACCACCCGGACGACGCGCACAAGATGCTGGAAAGCGGCATCAAGACCATCAACCAGGGCGTAGCCGGGTACAACCGCGCCACCGGGGTCGTCGGCGACACCGTCGGCTTCGGCAGCGGCGGCGCGGGCAAGGCCGTCGACGTGACCAATTCGGTGATCAGCATCGGCACCGCGTTCCTCGGCAAGGCCTTGATCTCGGCCAGTGTGCACCGGCAGGCCAAGAAGCGGCTGGCGCAGAAGGACGGCCTCGACGACGTCGTCGCGTTCCTCAACCGCGACAAGGCCGCCGTGGCCCGGGACCTCGCCAAACGCTACGTCGACGACCTGGAGATGAACCTGGACATGCTCGACCCGGTGGTGGACGGCGGCAACATGCTCGCCGGGTTCGCCCTCGACTCGGTCGGCGCGGGCGCGGCGACCAAGCTCACCGCCCTCGTCTGGCCCGCCCTCAAGCTCGGCCTGGTCAAGGCGGCCCAGGGTTACCAGAACCAACGGCTGAAGCTGCTGGAGGACAAGCTCAACGAGGTTCCCCCGAAGGGCGACGAGCAGTCGCGCATGACCAAGACCCTCGACAAGGCCAACGCCCTCTGGCAGGAGTGGTACACCAACAGCCTCGAGGAGATCAAGGAGACCGTGAAGAACGAACTCGCCAGCCTCGGCCCGCAGAAGCTGGCCGAGATCGCGGTCGGCGAGCTGGTCGCGATCTTCGTCAAGGAGATGCTCGGCAACCTGGAACTCAAGCCCGCGCAGGAGTTCAGCGGGGACACCCTCGTCTCCCACCTGATGATGATGACGGGCACGCGGGAGAACGCCCGGCGCAAGGTCGAGGCGCAGGACGCGGCGAAGGCCAGGGCTACGCAGGCGAGCTGAGCCAGAGCACGGCGGCCGGTGGCAGCTGCACCACAGCTGACGCCGGCCGGCCGTGCCACGGCTCGTCGACCGCGACGACCTCACCCATGTTGCCGACGCCGGAACCGCCGTAGGTCTCGGCGTCGGTGTTGATGACCTCGCGCCAGGTGCCCGCGGCCGGCATGCCGACCTTGTAGTTCAGGTGCGGGACGCCCGCGAAGTTCGCCACGCACACCAGCCGCGAACCGTCGGCGCCGACGCGCACGAAGCTCAGCACGTTGCCGCCGGCGTCGTTGGCGTCGATCCACTCGAAGCCCTCGGGACGGGTGTCCGCGCTGTAGAGCGCAGGCTCCGCCTTGTACACGGAGTTCAAGTCCCGCAACAGGTCCTGCACGCCGCGGTGCAGCGGCTGGTCGAGCAGGTGCCAGTCGATCGAGCGGGACTCCGACCACTCCCCCTCCTGACCGAACTCGCCACCCATGAACAGCAGCTGCTTGCCCGGGTGGGCCCACATGAACGCCAGCAGCGAGCGCAGACCCGCCGCCTTGTTCCATGCGTCGCCCGGCATGCGCTGCCACAGCGATCCCTTGCCGTGCACCACTTCGTCGTGCGAGAGCGGCAGCACGAAGTTCTCGCTCCACGCGTAGACCAGCGAGAAGGTCATCTCGTTGTGGTGGTAGGAGCGGTGCACGGGTTCGTGGCCGAGGTAGCTGAGCGTGTCGTGCATCCAGCCCATGTTCCACTTGAAGCCGAAGCCGAGCCCGCCGAGGTGGGTCGGGCGGGTGACGCCGGGCCACGCCGTGGACTCCTCGGCGATCATCACCACGCCGGGGTGTCGCTTGTAGACGGTCGCGTTCAGCTCCTGCAGGAACCGCACGGCATCCAGGTTCTCCCGGCCGCCGTACTCGTTGGGCAGCCACTGCCCTTCGACCCGCGAGTAGTCCAGGTAGAGCATCGACGCGACGGCGTCGACCCGCAGCCCGTCGAGGTGGTACTCCTCCAGCCAGAACAAGGCGTTGGCCACGAGGAAGTTGCGCACCTCGTTGCGGCCGAAGTCGAACACGTACGTGCCCCAGTCCGGCTGCTCGCCGCGGCGGGGATCGGCGTGCTCGTAGAGCGGCGTGCCGTCGAAGCGCGCCAGCGCCCACTCGTCGCGCGGGAAGTGCGCGGGCACCCAGTCCATCAGGACGCCGACGCCGTGCTGGTGCAACCGGTCGACGAACTCGCGGAACTCGTCGGGTGAGCCGAACCGCGAGGTCGGCGCGAAGTAGGACGTGACCTGGTAGCCCCACGAGCCGCCGAACGGGTGCTCGGTGACGGGCAGCAGTTCGACGTGGGTGAAGCCCAGGTCGGTGGCGTAGGCCGCCAGCTGGTCGGCGAGGTCCAAGTAGGACAGACCGGGCCGCCACGAGCCGAGGTGCACCTCGTAGATCGACATCGGTGCGTCGGCCCAGTTGGTCGCCTGGCGGCGGGCCAGCCACGCGTCGTCGTTCCACGAGTGCAGCGGCTCGACCACCTTGGACGCGGTGGCCGGCGGCACCTCGGTGGCGAACGCCAGCGGGTCGGCCTTCTCGTGCCAGTGCCCGTCCTTGCCCAGCACCTTGAACTTGTAGCAGGTGCCCGCGCCGACGCCCGGCACGAACAGCTCCCACACCCCGGACGACCCGAGCGAGCGCATCGGGTACGCCTGGCCGTCCCAGTGGTTGAAGTCGCCGATCACGCGCACGCCCTGCGCGTTGGGCGCCCACACCGCGAACGACACGCCCTCCACGACGCCGTTCGCGGTGTCGTAGGTGCGCACGTGCGCGCCGAGCGCCTCCCACAGCCGCTCGTGGCGGCCCTCGCCGATCAGGTGCAGGTCGAGCTCGCCGACCGTGGGCAGCCAGCGGTACGGGTCGTCGACGGTCTCGACGTGGTCGCCGTAGCCGACCTCGAGCCGGTAGTCACCGGGGTTGTTCGGCAGCACACCCACGAACAGGCCGTCGCGCACGTGGGTCAGCGGCGTCTTGTCGCCCTCGCTGAGCACCGTGACCGAGTTCGCGTGCGGGCGCAGGGCACGCACGACGATCTGCTCGTCGGCACCGCTGCCGATGGTGTGCACGCCGAGCAGGCCGTGCGGGTCGTGGTGCGAACCGCCGAGCAGGCGGTCGAGTTCCTCGGCGCGCGGCGCCGGGTCGGGCAGCGGGCTGGGCGTGCCTGGGACCGCAGTCACGTTCGGTCGCCTCCGTCGGTGATCCGGGCGATCGAGGCCAACGGCACGCCCAGCCAGTCCGGCCGGTTGGCGTGCTCGTAGGACACCTCGTACACCGCCTTGTCGAGTTCGAACGCACGCAGGAGCGTGCTTTGCTCACGCGGGTCGCCGAGGCCGGCGGTCCCACCCGCGACCGCGGCGGCATAACCCTCGCAGAAGGCCTCACGGTTGCGCGTCGCCCACTCCAGCGCGCGCTCGACGTGGGCCTCGTCGGCGTCCTGGCCGACCAGCAGCGAGTGCGCCGCGTAGTCGAAGGACCGCAACATGCCCGCTACGTCGCGCAACGGCGAGCGCAACGCACGCCGTTCGTCGACACTGGCCGCCGGCTCGCCCTCGAAGTCGATCAGCAGCCAGCCGCCGACGGTGCGCAGCACCTGGCCCAGGTGCAGGTCACCGTGGATGGACTGCATCGTGATGATCCCGGTCTCCTCCCGCAGCCCGCGCACCTGCTCGAAGGCCGAGCGCAGCGCCGGCACGTGCGGGATCAGGTCGGGCACCCGCGCGGCGACCGCGTCCAGCCGGTCCAGCATCGCCTTCACCGTGCGGTCGAGCTCCCCGGCGTCCACCGGTTCGCTGCCCAGCGCCCGCGCCAGGTCGGCGTGCACCTCGGCGACCGAGGCGCCGAGCCGCTCGGCCTCGCCCGCGAAGTCGCCGCCGACCTCGTCGGGGTGGGGCTGCGCGCCGGGGTCCTCCGGGGTCGACGGCGCGGCCATCAGGTCGCGCACGCTGGTCGTGGCCATGGCCCAGCCGTCCACGGCGTCAGGCAGGAACTGCTGCAGCATGCCGACCGTGACCGGTTCGCCGGCCAGCTCACCGGTGATCGAGCCGAGCGGCTGCGCAATGTGCGTGCTGCCGACGTCACGCAGGGCCCGGTGCAGCACCAGGTCCTTGTTCTCGCCGGTGCTGAGCTTGCGGAAGAGCTTGAGGATGTAGCGGCTGCCGTACACCAGCGAGGTGTTGCTCTGCTCGGAGGTGATCGGGCGCGCGCGCAGGCCGGGCTCCAGTTCGACACCCGGCTCGTGGGCGAACCGCAGCGTGCCGACCTGCTCGCCCTCGATCATCTTGGTGAGCAGGACCGCGGTCAGGTCGGCGTCGCCGGACGCCTCGTACAGCCCGACCGGATCGGTGGTGATCCAGCTGGCCGCGCTGACGTCCGGTGGTTGTGAGCAGTGGCCGACCAGCAGCTGGTAGGGCTCGACGCGGTCGTCCTGCACCACCTCCACGACGACGTGGAGCAGCAGCGGATCACCGTCGAGCACGACCGTGCTCGCCAGCGGCCGCACCGCGGTGACCGGCCTGTCCTTGCCGGCGAACCACCGCTGCGACGGTAGCCACCGCGGTAAGGCGGCGGCCAGCTCCTCGAGCAGTTCGGGCCGGTCGGTCAACTCAGCTCACCTCGATTCGCCCAGCTGCTCGGGCTCGAGCAGCTGGAACCAGTAGAAGCCGTGTCCGGGCAGGGTCAGCAGGTACGAGAGTTCCCCGATCTCGGGGAACCGAACACCCCCGGTCAGCTCGATGGGCGTGCTGCCCCGGTGCATGGCCAGGTCCAGCTCCACCGGCTGCGGGAAGCGGGACAGGTTGTTCACGCAGAGCACCACGTCCTGGCGGCCGTCCGGGCGCAGCCACTGCCGCTTGTACGCCAGCACGCTCGGGTTGGACCCGCCGAGGTCGATGAACTCACCCTCGGCGAACGCGTGGTGCTGCTTGCGCACCTCGATCATCCGGCGGGTCCAGTTCAGCAACGACATCGCGTTGTTGGACTGGGCCTCCACGTTGATCGCCTGGTAGCCGTACACCGGGTCCATGATCACCGGCAGGTAGATCCGACCGGGGTCGCACGAGGAGAAACCCGCGTTGCGGTCCGGTGTCCACTGCATCGGGGTCCGCACCGCGTCGCGGTCGCCGAGCCAGATGTTGTCGCCCATGCCGATCTCGTCACCGTAGTAGAGAACGGGCGAGCCGGGCAGCGAAAGCAACATCGCCGTGAACAACTCCTGCTGGTTGCGGTCGTTGTCCAGCAGCGGCGCCAGGCGTCTGCGAATGCCGATGTTGGCCTTCATCCGCGGGTCCTTGGCGTACTCCGAGTACATGTAGTCGCGTTCTTCGTCGGTCACCATCTCGAGCGTCAGCTCGTCGTGGTTGCGCAGGAAGATGCCCCACTGCGCGTTGTCGGGGATCTTCGGCGTCTGGTCGAGGATCTCCGAGATCGGGAAGCGCGACTCGCGGCGCACGGCCATGAAGATGCGCGGCATCAACGGGAAGTGGAACGCCATGTGGCATTCGTCGCCGCCGGCGGCCGGGTCGCCGAAGTACTCGACGACGTCCGAGGGCCACTGGTTGGCCTCGGCGAGCAGGATCCGGCCGGGGTACTCGTCGTCGACGACCTTGCGGCACCGCTTGAGGAACTCGTGCGTGCGCGGCAGGTTCTCGCAGTTCGTGCCCTCCTCCTCGAAGAGGTAGGGCACGGCGTCGAGGCGGAAGCCGTCGATGCCGAGGTCCAGCCAGAACCGCAGCACGTCCAGCATCGCTTCCTGGACTTCCGGGTTCTCGTAGTTCAGGTCGGGCTGGTGGGAGAAGAACCGGTGCCAGTAGAACTGGCCGCGCACCGGGTCATAGGTCCAGTTCGAGGACTCGGTGTCGACGAAGATGATCCGCGCGTCGGCGTAGCGCGAGTCGTCGTCGCTCCACACGTAGTAGTCGCCGTACGGGCCCTCGGGGTCGGTGCGGGACTGCTGGAACCACGGGTGCGCGTCCGAGGTGTGGTTGAGCACCAGGTCGGTGATCACCCGGATGTTGCGCTTGTGCGCCTCGTCGAGCAGGTGGACGAAGTCGTCGACGCTGCCGAACTCCGGCAGCACGGCCCGGAAGTCGGAGATGTCGTACCCGCCGTCACGCAGCGGGGAGGCGTAGAACGGCGGCAGCCACAGGCAGTCCACGCCGAGCCATTGCAGGTAGTCCAGGCGGCTGGCCAGGCCACGCAGGTCGCCGGTCCCGTCGCCGTTGGAGTCGGTGAAGGCCCGGACCAGCACCTCGTAGAAGACCGCGCCCTTGAACCAGTGCGGATCGCTCGGCGCCTGTTCGGCGTGCTCGAAGTCCTCGGACTGCGGCTCGACGAGCATGCCTTCGTTGGTGATCGACTCCCCGGTGTGCGGCACCCCGTCCAGCCCGAGTGCCGCGTCGGGCCGTGTCCCCTCCTCCATCAGCAACCACCTCGCCCGGTCCGGTTCCCCAACATCAACGGCCCTAACATCAACGACCCACCGCCACGGCCACGATGTGCGCCACGGCGCGCCACGGCTCCAGTCGTACGAAGTTCGTCGCGCCCCAATCCCAGGTCTCGCCGGTGACCTCGTCGCGGGCGGTGAGCCGATCGTGCCACTGCAGCCCGAGCGACGGCAGGTCCAGGCAGAGCGTGCCTTCCTGGGCGTGGTGCGGGTCCAACGTGATCACCATGACCATGGTGTCCCCGGTGGCCGGGTCCTGCTTGCTGAACGCGAGCAGGTTGTCGTTGCCGATGTGGTGGAAACGCAAGGTGCGCAACTGATGCAGCGCCGGATGAGCGCGCCGGATCTCGTTGAGCCGGGTGAGCCACGGCTGCAGCGAACGGCCGGCGGCGAGCTCGCCCGCGAAGTCGCGGTGGCGCAGCTGGTACTTCTCCGAGTCCAGGTACTCCTCGCTGCTCGGGCGGACCGCCTGGTGCTCGAACAGCTCGTAGCCGGAATACACGCCCCATGTCGGCGACAGCGTCGCCGCGAGCGCGGCTCGCAGGGCGAACATCGCCGGGCCACCGTGCTGCAGCGACTCGTGCAGGATGTCCGGGGTGTTGACGAACAGGTTGGGCCGGCCGATGTGCCAGTGCTCGACCAGGTCCTGGGCGAACTCGGTCAGCTCCTGCTTGCCGGTGCGCCAGGTGAAGTACGTGTAGCTCTGGCTGAACCCGAGCTTCGCCAGCCCCCACAGCCGGGCCGGCTTGGTGAACGCCTCGGCGAGGAACACCACGTCCGGGTGGGCCGTGCGCACCTTCTCGATCAGCCACGTCCAGAAGTTCGGCGGCTTGGTGTGCGGGTTGTCGACCCGGAAGATCCGCACCCCGTGGCCGACCCAGTGCAGGACCACACGCAGCACCTCTTCGTAGAGGCCTTCGGGGTCGTTGTCGAAGTTCAGCGGGTAGATGTCCTGGTAGCGCTTGGGCGGGTTCTCCGCGTACGCGATCGTGCCGTCGGGCCTGGTGGTGAACCACTCCGGGTGCTTGAGCACCCACGGGTGATCGGGCGCGCACTGCAAGGCCAGGTCGAGCGCGACCTCCATGCCGAGCTCGCCCGCGCGGGCGACGAAAGCGTCGAAGTCCTCGATGGTGCCCAGCAACGGGTGGATCGCGTCGTGGCCGCCCTCGCTCGCTCCGATGGCCCACGGCGAGCCGACGTCGTCGGGCCCGGCGACGAGGGTGTTGTTGGGGCCCTTGCGGTTCTCGTGGCCGATCGGGTGGATCGGCGGCAGGTACACCACGTCGAAACCCATGGCGGCAACGCGATCGAGCTCCGCGGTCGCCGTGGCGAACGTGCCGTGCTCCCCCGCGTTGCCGGTCGAGCGCGGGAAGAACTCGTACCAGGAGCCGAACGCCGCGCGCTCGCGGTCGACCCGGATCTTGCGGGTCGGGCCCTTGGTCAGCAGGTCGCGGACCGGGTGCTCGTGCATGATCCGGCGCACGTCGTCACCGAGCGCAGGGGCGAGCCGCTCGTCCAGCGGCCGCTCGACGTCGCGCAGAGCGGCGGCCGCGATGGACAGCACGGCGCGGTCGGCCCGGCGATCGGGGCGCCGGGAGACGCGGTCGATCAGCTGTGCGCCGGCCTCCAGGTCGTTGGCCAGTTCGATCGCGTCCTGCCCGGCCGCGACCTTGGCATCGATGGCGTGCAGCCAGGTGCGCCACGGGTCGCTCCACGCGTCCACGCGGAAGGTCCACAGGCCTTCGCCGTCGGGCACCAGCACGCCGCCGAACCGGTCCGGCTCCTCCGGGCCCAGCTCGGTCATGCGGGTCTGCCGGGCCACGCGGTCACCCGGGCCGCGCCAGACGAGCGTGGCCGACACCGCGTCGTGCCCCTCACGCCACACGGTCGCGGTCACGGGAACGTGTTCGCCCCGCACCGCCTTGGCTGGATATCGGCCGCAACTGACCACCGGGGTCACGTCGTCGATGGCGATCCGGTCGGCCATGCGGGCAGGTCCCTTCGATCGAGGCAGGCGGCGACGCTGATTCGATCAAGCACTACGTACCCGGGACACAGAGGGGTGAAACTCCGGGCATGGGTCAACGCGCCTGAACGGCAACCAGCGCGCATGATTCTGGCGGCAGGCGACGCCGAGCGCCACTCGACACGGGTGAACCCCGCGACAACAACACTTCCGTGGCAACGCGGTCCGGCGTCACCCCGTTCGGTGGTCGGGGTTCTGCGCCTGGATGAAGTCGATCGCGGTCCGGAGTTCTTCGACCATGATGTCCAGGTGCGCGATGGCCGCCTCCGCGTGCTTGGCCGCCTCACCCAGCCGCGCATCGGCGACGGCGTCGGCGAGCGTCTTGAGCTCAGGGATGACCCGTCTGGTCAGGTGCCACCGGTTGGCCGTGGTGTCGATCCGGGCCGACCACAGGATGCGCAACAGCTCCGGCAATGGCCCGGAGCGCGGGCCGGTCACCTGTTCGGTCATGGGTTTCCTCCACACTCGTTCGATCTGTCAGGGAGTTCGCTGCGGATGAGTTCGGCCGACTGCTCTGGTGGGCGGCTGGAGCAGTCCACAGTGACTACGAGGAAACCGGTGTGTTGCAGCTTGTCCGCGGCATGGCGGTAGAACTGGATTTCTTTGTGGCTGCTGCCTGGTGTGCGCTGGAAGCGGTTGTGCGGGCCGCGCGCTTCCAGCCGTTCGGCGATCACGTCCGGGTCGGCGTCGAGGATGACGGTGAGATCAGGCCGCTCGACTTCCTTGTTGAGCTGCCACAGAAACTCGGGATCAACGTTGTCGAAGCGCTGCACGACCAAGCCTGACGCCACGTATCGGTCGGAGATGACCAGGTGTCCAGTCCGGAGAAGCGGCTTCACTTCCGTCTCGACATGGTGGTACCTGTCGGCCGCGTACAAGCAGGCGAGCGCATGACCCGTGACGGTGGGCGTCAAGTCCACGGCCAGCGTCCCGATGAAGCTGTTCGAAGGTTCGGCGGTGACGTGGACCTGATGGCCCTCGGCCACCAGCATCTGGGCCAGGTGTCGGACGATGGTGGTCTTGCCCGCACCGCCCGGGCCGTCGACGCTGACGAACAGTCCCCGTGTCGACTCAGAAGAGGACTTGGGCGTCATCAGGCCCAGCTCCGGGTGGCTGATCCCTCAGTTCTTCGAGGCTTCGCCGGCCTGCGAGATGAACGAAGAGCCTGGCTGTGACCGTGGCGTCGTACGCCGCTCGATGCGGTTGGGGAAGTCCGTCGAGGTTGTGGGCGAGCTCGAACTCCTCGACCAGAGTTCCGAGCCGGTAGGTTTCGCGCCCACGCAGGAGACGCCTCGCGAGCTTGAGGGTGTCGAACACCTCGGGACATTCCCAGTCACCGAGCGTTCGCTGGAGCACACCGACGTCGACGTGCGCGTTGTGCGCGACGAGCGCCGAGGCGTCCAGCGCCTTCAGCACGTCAGCTTCGACGTCGCCGACGACGGGCGCGTCAGCCACCTGCTCGTTGGAGATGCCGTGGATCTTCTTGGCAAAGTCAGTGATCGGCTGGCCTGGCCGTACCAGCCAGCTCTTCGGCTCGCCGATGATGCCCTCGACAATCGGTACCGCGGCCAGCTCAACCAGGTCGGGCGGCTGCTGCCCGTTGCCCTCGACGTCCACCACGACGTAGCTCAGGCTCTTCCAGTCAGTCATGACGCGGTGGTGTCCTTCCATCCGATGTCGGCCCGGCCATGCCGGTTGGCATGGTGCGGGTGGTCGACGTCGTGTACCTGGAACCCGAGTGCGTGCTGGAGGAAGTAGCGCGGCTGTTCGGTCTCCAGTCCACACACGACGGCGGCTCTCTGCGATATGCGGACGACCTTGAGTGCATCGGCTTCAGGCAACACGCTGGCTGCCTGACGCACGTCTTCGGCGGAGGGCACGCGGTGAGCGTCGGCGCAGAGCTTCAGCTGAGAGAGCGGGCAGATGTCGCAGAGCTCGCGGATGCCGTAATGCCCGTTGTAATCCGGCAGCCCGTGGACGTAGGAGACAGCGCAGGAGGTCTTGCGGAACAGGTTGGTCGCGCCGGCGAACGTCTGAAGCACGCGCTCTTCGAGCGTCTCGGGGACGATCTTGCGCCGGGCGGTGTCGTCGTATGGCTCCGGCAGCCCGTTGGCTCGGTAGTACTCAGCGATCTCGTCCCGGTAGAACAAGCCAGTGAACACCGTGGCGTCGGCATGCTTGCTCAGTGAGCGGGCGACGGCCAGGTGCGCGTCGGTGTCGTTCAATCCAGGAACAAGCGGACGCCAGTACAAGATCGTGCGGTACCTGCGTCGTGCCGGCGCACTCATGAGCTTCAGCGACTCGGCCGCGACGTGAGACGGGTACGGCTCGATCTGCTCGTCGTCGATACCTGAATAGGTGAACAGCAAGGTCACCTTGAGGTGTCGGAGCTGGTTCAGCCGGTCGATGTCGTATGGCTTGAGCTGGTGGCGTGTGATGACGAGGACATGGTTGGTCAGCCCGCGAGCATCCAGGTCTTCGAGCACGGCGAAGGTATGAGGCCGGACCTTCGGCAGGAACGGCTCAGTGGCTCGGTTGAACAGTTGCACTGGCGTGATGTGCGGCTGGAAGTAGCGGTGGTTGACCAGCTCGGCCGCCGCGTCGGCATCCGTCATCAGCGCCCGCGGCCGCCGTTGATCCCACAGGCCGTAGGTGTGGCGGATGCAGTACGCGCAGTCGATCGGGCAGCCCTGGATGTGGTTCAAGCTCAGGCCGCTCTTGCGGTACTCGACGACCTCGCGGGCACGTTCGGGAAGCCGAGCGATTTGCTCCTTGCTCAGCAGCGGGACAGGCATCATCGGCAGCTCTTCTCCGAGATCAGCGGGGTGGACGCTGCCGAGAGTAAGCAAGCAAATACCGTGCCGCTAGAAATTTGCTCGGCTTTTCTCGAAACATCTTGCGGAGCTTGACCTGCAGAAATCAGGAGCCAGCATCGTCAGCCTCGTCAGCCAGTTCGCGCATGACGCGGCCGATGATCGCCCGAGCCTCGGTGCCATAGCTGGCGACGGCAGCCAGGTGCTCGAAGATGCCGGTGTACAACTCGATCTCCTGGGGCTGACGGAGGTTGATCTCCGCCGAGTACGACTCGAACCGCACGAGATGGTCGTCGTAGACCCAGAAGCCGTGCCGAGGATCGGTGACATACTGGGTCTTGAAGTCGATGACTCCAAGCTTGACGTTGCGCATCGAGGTCATGGCCATCAAGCGGTCGAGTTGGCCGATCATGATGTCGCGCCCGGCCAACCTATAGCGGAGCGCAGCTTCCGTGATAACGAAGTGGAAGCGCTTGTCCGGGCGATACAGCATCTCCTGACGCTGCATTCGCGCCTTCACCGCCTCGTTTATGTCGTTCGGTATCCGGTGCACCATCACGGCCTGAGCGAAGCGAGCACGTGCATACTCGGGAGTCTGTGTCAGTCCGGGAATGATCGTGCTCTCGAAGCCACGGTAAAACTTCGTCCGTTCGTCCGTTTTCGACAACGTGAGCTGGTGCGTCTTCAGCCCTGACTTGAGTACCCGTTGCCATTCAGCGTGCTGAAGCTCAAGGTTGTGGAGCGCGGTGAGGAGACTGGCCGTCTGGTCTTCCGACCTGGTGGCTCTCGCCCAGTCCTTGATGTCGTTGTCGGTCGGAGTCTGCCTGCCGTTCTCGATCTTGGAGACTTTCGAGCCCACCCATGACAACGACTCCGCGAGCTCTTTACCGGATAATTCGGCGGCTACCCGTAGCTCACGGAGTCGTTTGCCTAGCGCAGTGCGCGCTTCATCAATGCCGGTCGTCCCGTTGCTCATGCTTGGCGACGAACTCATCTCGTTCAACGGCGCGGTGCTGTGCGACATCACGCCAGTAGTTGTGCTGGACAATCTCGGCTGGATCCTCGATGAACTCTCCCCTGATGAACTGGTCATCGTCGTTGAAGTTCATCTTGAGCAGCCTATGGGAATCGAATAGCCAGTAGTCGTAGTCCGGCAGGCCGGCCGCCTGCTCACGGGCGAGGTAGCGGATGTCGTCACCCGCCTGGCACGTGTAACCCGAGAGCCACATGCCAAAGCGGGTGTAATCGGTGGGCGGCAGACTCACCACCCGCACACGGGAGAACCGGCGGCCCTCATCGGCGGCTTGCCGGACCATGCTCAACCAGCCTTCGTGATACGAGGCGTCCCGCTCTCCAGCGAGGAACATGCGCAATGGCTCGGCTTCGCGGGCGACGTTGTAGCGGTCGCGTGTCTCCAGTCGGTACGCCGTGTGCTCGAAGGTCTCGAAAAGCCGGGCGAAATCCGGGCCTGGCTCGATGAAGCTCAGTTGTCCGCCCCCTTCTCCTGCATGTAGCGACGAGCATAGAACTTCAGCACGTCCTCGGGGATCTCGATCAAGGTCTCGTGATCCGGCACCGGCCCCACGTCGGCCAGCGCCTGGGGGTCGGTCACCTTCCAACCCTGGGCGATGTAGGTCACCCGGTCGGTCCGGTCGGTGGCGAACAGCGTAGGCGACTCGCCCTCGCTGGATTCGGGGTCCTTGCCAAGAAACTCCGCTCGCATGGCCGTCCTTTGCTCGAAGCAGGAGAAAATTGCTCGTTCATCGTGACGGAAGACGGCAAGGCCGTCAACAGAGGTCGTGGCGGGCGTGTTGATGGCGACTACTACGAGGCCACCTGGAACCGCCGGGACGCCCTGTTCGCGAGGAGGCGGCGCAAGATGCGAACTAGGCGCGAGGCCGGTGGGAGACGATCAAGGATCGTTAAGGTAGTGAATGGGTGAGAGTGTGGAGCAGCGGCTGACCTGGACCGAACTGGGCGTTGATCGGCCTGGTTGGGTGGTGACGGGCTCGTTCGCAGCGGGTGGCGCGAACTACAACGCGACCTTCTTCAACGTCGACGAACTGGACAGGTTCCTGGACTTCCTCTTCGTCTCGCCCCACAAGCCCGCGACATCGCGCTTGTACCTGCATCCGAACGTGGTGCCGCGTCGCCCAGAAGATCAACTGTCGAACCTGCGCTTCCAGTTCGACGTGGAACACGGTGTGGCAGCGGCTGTGATCTTGGTCGTTGCCGATGGTGACGTGCTGCGATGGCAAACCGACGGCGACTCCGCTCGTCCCGATGTCGTGCTCGCTCACGACTCGTGGAATGAGCACGAGACACTGTTCCCACCGGAATCGTTCATCACCATTGCCGAGCTGCGCCAGGCCGTCGTGGACTGGGGATTCGGCGAGCAGGTTCCACCCGACGCGGTGCGATGGGTCCGCGCGGACGGTATCGACTGGTTCTGACCGCCAGGGTCATCGGGGGACTGTCCGCTGACGAACCTGCGCGGGATCCCCTCAGGTTGCCGGGATGGCGATCAACGCGAACGAGTCCGGTCCCAGCCGCAGACGCCCGCCATCGGCATGCGTCTCGCCCCAGGACAGCAAAGTCTCCCCGGGCAAGTCGAGCACTGCCTCGGTAGTACCCAGGTTGGCAGCCAGGCGCAGGTTTCCGCGGTACAGCACCAGTGCGCCGTCGACCTCGTCGACCGCAAATAGGTCCAGGCGCGGGTCCGCTAGCTCGGGGTGCTCGCGGCGCAGCCGGATCAACGTCCGGTAGAGCTCCAGCATCTCGGCGTGGCCCGGGGTGTCCACTTCGGACCAGTCGAGGCGGGAGCGCTCGACCGTGGCGTGGTCCATCGGGTCGGGCACGTCGGCCTCGCCCCAGCCGTGCCGGGCGAACTCGCGGCGCCGGCCGGTGCGCACGGCCTCGGCCAGCTGCGGGTCGGGGAAGGACGCGAAGAACTGCCACGGCGTGCCGGCCGCCCACTCCTCCCCCATGAAGATCATCGGCGTGTACGGCGAGCAGAACACGATGGCGGCGCCGACGCCGAGCCTGCGGGTGGACACGGTCGCCGACAACCGATCACCGGTGGCGCGGTTGCCGATCTGGTCGTGGTTCTGCAGGTAGGCCAGGAACCGGTGACCGGGCAGCGTGCGCGTGTCGACCGGGCGGCCGTGGGTGCGCTCACGGAACGACGACCACGTGCCCGCGTGGAAGAACACCTCGCGCAGGGTCTTCGCCAGGGCGCCAGGGGCGCCGAAGTCGGTGTAGTAGCCGGTGGTCTCGCCGGTCAGCGCGACGTGCAACGCGTGGTGCAGGTCGTCGGACCACTGACCGGCCAGGCCGTAGCCGCCGCGCTCGCGTGAGGTCACCAGCTTGGGGTCGTTCAGATCGGATTCGGCGACCAGCGTGAGCGGACGGCCCAGCGACAAAGCGTCCACTTCGGTCGCGAGCTGCTCCAGCACGTGGATGGCGCGGTGGTCACGCAGCGCGTGCACGGCGTCGAGGCGCAACGCGTCCACATGGAAGTGGCGGAACCAGTCCAGCGCGTTGTCGATGACGTAGCGGCGGACCTCGTCCGAACCCTCGCCGTCGAGGTTCAGGCCCGGGCCCCAGTCGTTGCTGCCCGCGAAGTACGGGCCGAACTTGTCGAGGTAGGCGCCCGACGGACCGAGGTGGTTGTAGACGACGTCGAGCGCGACCGCGAGACCGCGGCCGTGGCACGCGTCGACGAACCGCTTCAACCCGTCCGGGCCGCCGTACGGCTCGTGCACAGCACCCCACAGGACACCGTCGTAGCCCCAGCCCTCGACGCCGTCGAAAGCGTTGACGGGCAACAGTTCCACGTGCGTCACACCGAGGTCGACAAGGTGGTCGAGGCGCTCGAGTGCCGCATCGAACGTGCCCTGGGCGGTGAACGTGCCGACATGCAGCTCGTAGAACACCGCACCCTGCAGCGGACGCCCGCTCCAGCCCTGGTCGGTCCACGCGAACGCGTCGTGGTCGTAGACCCGCGAGGCCTTGTGCACGCCGTCGGGCTGCCACCGCGACCGCGGGTCGGGCAGCGCCTCGTCGCTGTCGTCGATCAGGAACGCGTAGTCAACACCGACCGCGTCGCTGCGCCACCAACCGCCGTCCCCCAGCGTCATCTCGTGGTCGACGCCGTCCACCCGCACCCGCATCCGGCTCGCGGCGGGTGCCCACACCTTGAACGTCACGAAGCTCCCTTGACCAGCAACGCCACCGGGTAAACCTCGAGCAGGTCGGCCAGGGCGGTCGACCCGACCGGGCGGCCGGTGAGGACGTCGGTCCACTTGCCGGGCGGCAACGGCAGAACGGTGTCCCGCCAGCCGCTGCGGGCCAGCTTGACCGGCAGCCGGGTCGCCACGGTGATCAACCCGCCGCCGCGCTCGAAGGCCAGCACGTGCTCGGCGGCCGGGCCCTCGGCGTGCAGCGGGCGGTAGCCGGTGAAGAGCTCCGGCCGGTCGCGGCGCAGCGTCAGCGCGCGGTGCACGACGAGCAGCTTCGCCGCGCCGGTCTCGTCGACCGGCGGCAGTTCGCCCGCGCGGATCCGGTCGAGGGTGGCGCGCCGCTCCGCGTAGTCGACCAGGCGCCGGTTGTCCGGGTCGACGAGGGAGAAGTCCCACAGCTCGGTGCCCTGGTAGACGTCCGGCACGCCGGGTGCGGTCAGCTGCACGAGCTTCTGCCCGAGCGAGTTCGACCACCCGGCGTCGCGGACGCGGGCGACGAACGCCTCGACGTCCGCGGCGAGTGCGTTGTCCCCCAACACTTCCGCGGGCCACGCGGCGACCGCCGCCTCGAACTGCTCGTCGTGGTCGGTCCACGTGGTGCGCAGCTTGGCTTCCTTGGACGCCTTGTCCAGGTAGTCGCGCAGCCGCTGCGGCCCGATCGGCCACGCGCCGACGAGCGTCTGCCAGGCGAGCAGGTTCAGCGTGGGCTCGTCGATGCCGTGCCTGGCCGACCAGCGGCGCACCGCCGCGGCGAACTCGCCGGGCAGCTCCGAGAGCGCCGCCATCCGGGCGCGGGTGTCCTCGGAACGCTTGGTGTCGTGGGTGGTCAGCGTGGTCATCGACGCGGGCTGCCCGGCCGCTCGCTCGGCGGCCAGTCGGTGGAACTCGGCGACGTCCAGGCCGAACCGATCGGGCGTGCCGCCGACCTCGTTGAGCGCCGCGAAGCGCGTGTAGCGGTAGAACGTCGTGTCCTCGGTGCCCTTGGCCACGACCATGCCGGAGGTCTGCTGGATGCGGGTCGCGAGCTCGCCACCCGCGCGGACCTGCTGGTCCAGCTCGATCAACGCGAGCATCAGGTCGGGCCGCCGAGCCATGGCCTTCTCGATCGCCGCCGCCCAGTGGTCGCCGCCCTCCGGCAGGTACGACCGGTACACCGGGAACGCGATCATGGTCTCGGCCACGGCAGCGCGGGCCAGGTCCACGTCGACGCCTTCGAGCAGCGCGGCGATCCGGCGGACCTCGGCCACCAGGATCTTGTCGGTGACCATCCGCCGGGCCGTCTCCTCGACGTCGTCGAAGTCGGTCGGCACGCCCAACTCGTCGGCGAGACGGGTGAAGCCGGCCTCGCCGTCCGGGTCGACGAACACCCCGGCGATCGCCCACAACGCGTCGTAGCCGGTGGTGCCGTCGACCGGCCAGCTCTGCGGCAGCCGCTCGCCCGGGTGCAGGATCTTCTCGATCACCAGCCACGCGTTCGGCGCGCTCTCGCGCAGCCGGCGCACGTAGTCGCCCGGATCGGCGAGCCCGTCGGGGTGGTCCACGCGCAGCCCGGTCACGTCGCCGTCGCCGATCCAGCGCAGCACCTCGCCGTGGGTCGCGGCGAACACGGTCGGGTCCTCCACGCGCACCCCGGCCAGGGCCGTGACGTCGAAGAACCGCCGGTAGTTCAGCTCCGCCGCCTCCCGCCGCCACGCCATCAGCTCGTAGTGCTGGCGGGCGTGCACCTCCTGCGGCGTGCCGTCGCCGGTGCCGGGGGCGATCGGGTAGCGGTGGTCGTAGTAGACGAGCTCGTCGCCTTCGACGGTCAGCTCCGAGAGCGCGCTGTCGTCGGCGAGCACCGGCACGGTGATCCGGTCCCGGCTCCAGTCGATGTCGAAGTACCCGGCGTAGGCCGACTCGCGGCCGTGCTTGAGCACGTCCCACCACCAGGCGTTCGCCTTGGGCTCGGCCACGAGCATGTGGTTGGGCACGATGTCGACCACGAGGCCGAGGCCGGCTTCCCGCAACCGCTGGGCGAGCTCGGCCCGTCCGGCCTCCCCGCCCAGTTCCGGGCGCGCTTTGGTCGGGTCGACCACGTCGTAGCCGTGGACCGAACCGGCCAGCGCGTCCAGCACCGGCGAAGCGTAGAGCGCGCCGACGCCCAGCTCACGCAGGTAGTCCGCGATGGCCGCGGCGTCGGCGAATGTGAACTCCGGGCGCAGTTGCACCCGGTATGTCGAAGCCGGGATCACCGCTGGACGTCCTCCTCGACCAGGCGCTGCAGCACCACGAACGAACGCGGCACCAGGGTCAGCGACCACCCCGCGGACACCGTGGTGGCGTCCTCGGCGCCGGGCTCGGTGACCACGCCGCTGGCCGTGTCGATCACCACCTGCCACCGCTTCCCGTAGTCCGGGCCGGGCAGCGTCATCGGCATTTCCTCGTGGTGGGCGTTGAACGCGAGCAGGAACGAGTCGTCGACCACCCGCTCACCGCGCTGGTCGCGGTCGGCGATGCCCTCGCCGTTGAGGAACACCAGGATCGAACGGCCGAAGGCGTCGTCCCAGTTCTGCTCCTTCATCTCCTCGCCGGACGGGGTGAACCACCCGATGTCCTGCAGTCCGTCGCCGCGGCGGATCGGCTTGCCCTGGAAGAACCGCCTGCGCCGGAACACCGGATGCGCCTTGCGGAACGCGGTCAGCGCCGCGGTGAACTCCACCAGGTCGTGGTTGGCCGAGGCGAGCTTCCAGTCCATCCAGGAGAGCTCGTTGTCCTGGCAGTAGACGTTGTTGTTGCCCTGCTGGGTGCGACCGAGCTCGTCACCGTGCAGGATCATCGGCACGCCCTGGGACAGCAGCATCGTGGCCAGCAGGTTGCGCCGCTGGCGGGCACGCAACCGCAGCGTCGCCGGGTCGTCGGTCGGCCCTTCGACGCCGCAGTTCCACGACCGGTTGTCGTCGGCGCCGTCGCGGCCGCCCTCGCCGTTGGCCTCGTTGTGCTTCTCGTTGTAGGACACCAGGTCGTTGAGCGTGAACCCGTCGTGCGCGGTGATGAAGTTGATCGACGCGTACGGCCGGCGCCCGTCGTCCTGGTAGAGGTCGGACGAGCCGGTGATCCGGGAGGCGAACTCGCCGAGCGTCGCCGGCTCGCCGCGCCAGAAGTCGCGCACGGTGTCGCGGTACTTGCCGTTCCACTCGGTCCACAACGGCGGGAAGTTGCCGACCTGGTAGCCACCGGGCCCGACGTCCCACGGCTCGGCGATCAGCTTGACCTGGCTGACGATCGGGTCCTGCTGCACCATGTCGAAGAACGTGGACAGCCGGTCGACGTCGTAGAACTCGCGGGCCAGCGCGGAGGCGAGGTCGAAGCGGAACCCGTCGACGTGCATCTCGGTGACCCAGTACCGCAGCGAGTCCATGATCAGCTGCAGGGTGTGGGGGTGGCGCACGTTGAGCGAGTTCCCCGTGCCCGTGTAGTCCATGTAGTACCGCGGCTGGTCGTCGACGAGCCGGTAGTACGCCTCGTTGTCGATGCCGCGCATGGAGATCGTCGGGCCGAGGTGGTTGCCCTCCGCCGTGTGGTTGTAGACGACGTCGAGGATGACCTCGATGCCCGCCTCGTGCAGCGCCCGGACCATGCCGCGGAACTCCTGCACCTGGCCACCAGGCTCCGAGGTCGCCGCGTAGGCGTCGTGCGGGGCGAAGAAGCCGATGGTGTTGTAGCCCCAGTAGTTGGTCAGGCCGTGCTCGGTGAGACCGTGGTCGGACAGGAACTGGTGCACCGGCAGCAGTTCGATCGCGGTCACGCCGAGCTTGGTCAGGTGCTCGATGATCACCGGGTGCGCGAGGCCCGCGTAGGTGCCGCGCAGCTCGTCGGGGATGAACGGGTGGTTCTGCGTCATGCCCTTGACGTGCGCCTCGTAGATGACCGTCTCGTGGTACGGCGTCTTGGGCGCGCGGTCGTTGCCCCAGTCGAAGTAGGGGCTCACCACCAGGGAGTACGGCACGTAACCGGCCGAGTCGTCGTCGTTGCGCTGGTCGGGCGCGTCGAACCGGTAGCCGAACATCGACTCCGACCAGTCCGTGGTGTGCGACACGGCCTTGGCGTACGGGTCGATCAGCAGCTTGTTCGGGTTGCAGCGGCGCCCGCTCGCCGGGTCGTACGTCCCGTGCACGCGGTAGCCGTAGCGCTGACCGGGGCCGACGCCGAGCAGGTAACCGTGGTGGACGAACCCGTCCACTTCGTCGAGCCGGACGCGCTCCTCCGCGCCGCTGGCGTCGAACAGGCACAGTTCGACCCGCTCCGCCGCCTCGGAGAACAGCGCGAAGTTGGTGCCCATGCCGTCATAGGTGGCACCGAGCGGGTAGGGGTTTCCAGGCCAGGGGCGCACGGGTCTCCTCGGGGGTGTGAACGCTCGACAAGCGTACTGGCCACCCCGCCCGCCAGCTGTTCAGTCCATTGTGGAACGAGCGACGGTGATCAGCTCGCGGGCCGCGGGCGTGACCGGACCCCGTGCCCAGTCGCCATATTGGGCCTCGATTGTGAATCCCGCCTCGGTGAGGAAGTCGTTCAGCTCGTCGCGGTCGAGGAAGCGCAGGACGCCCTTGGCCACCTTGGGCCGCGACCACGCCGGGTCCTCGGTGGTCTCGGTGAAGGTGACCAGTCCGTCGCTGACGTCGAGCACGCGGTGGCTGATCGTCGCGGTCCCGACCGTCATGGCGTTCGAGGGGTTCCACTGCTCCCACGCGCGGGCGGCCGGATTGCGCGTCTCGAAGACGAACCGGCCGGTCACAGCCGCGCGCACGTTGGCCAGCGTGGTGCGGATCTGCTCGTCGGTGACCAGTTCCTGGAAGGCGTGGCCGGTCATGGTGGCGAGCTCGAACTCGTCGTGCCAGCGCGCGGTGCCCATGTCGCCGTGCACCCACTCGATGTCCGCGCGCTTGCGGGCGATGTCGAGCATGGCCCCGGCCGGGTCGATCCCGCAGAGGCGGCCCGGGTGACCACGGTCGCGGGCGGCGTGCAGCATCACGCCCGTGCCGCAGCCGACGTCGAGCACCGACGCCGCGGCCAGCATCAGCTCGACGTAGAACTCGTTGTCCGCGGCCCAGCCGTTGATCTCGTCGTAGAGCCCGGCGAGCGCCGGGTCGTCGTAGCCGTCGACAGCATCAACCTCGTCTTGTTCAGGCACGACGACGACTGTGCCAGGCGGGGCAACCGGATTTACTCGTCCGGGTCCCAGGCCGCGAGCAGGTCGAACAGCCTCCGGTCACCCTCGGCCTTCATCGAGTCCGCCGGGATCCGACCGTACAGAAAGAGCACCAGCTCACCGGCAGTGGCGGTGAGGGAGGCGTCGGCAGCGGCGCCCGGCGTGCGGACGCGGGCGGCCCGCGCGCCGTCCGCGGAGAGCCACAGTCGCCAGGAGCGGCCCTCGGTGGCGTGGTAGTCGACAGTGGCGGGCGCGTGCGGCCAGGGGGCGGTCGTCGCGCAACACGTGAACAGGAACTCGTCGACACCGTCGAGGGCCGCCTCGTCCGGCAGCGGCCGCGGGTCACCCAGCGCGATCTGGGCGTCGTAGGTGTGCACCACGAACTGCTGGAGCTGGTGGCGGGCGACGGCGCCGCAGGTCTGCGGCGACTGCGACGTGCCCCACCACGTCCAGCAACCGCGGTCCGGGCCGGCTTCGCGCAGCGCGTCCAGCAACTCTTGCGTCGACTCGGCCAGCCAGGCCAGCAGTGCCGCACGCTCCCGCGGCGCGCCCGAGGCGGGCTTGGGCGCGGGAGCGGCGGCCGGCCCCGCGGCGACGGTGGCGGCCCACTGGCGGCGCCCCTCCCCGATGTGCTGTGCCAGCTCGAACAACGTCCATTCGGGGCAGGTCGGGACCTGCACGTCGAGGCTGGGCGCGGCGGCTACCGCTGCCCGGAAGGCCGTCGACCGGTCGTCGATCAGCCGCAGCAGCTCGCCGAACTCCAAGATCTCTTCCACCGCGGCTGTCTAGCACGCCGCCGCGGCAACCGGACAACGGATTTCACGGCCCGCCTCAGACCGCCGTGTGCATCGGGCCCTCGTTGTAGGTCATCGCGTCGGTGAGGGCGGCGACCAGGTCGGGCTCGCCGCCGTCGAGGTCGGCGTACGCGCGGTGCAGGTTGGCGACCAGGCGCTCGCCGTCCGGCCACTCGGCGAACTCGCCGAGGTCCGTCGCGCGCGCCGCCTCCAGCGGGCCGATGCCCGCGGCCTTGCCCGCGCGGGCCGCGTCGCCGACCAGCCGCAGGTAGCGCTCGATCTTGGCGAACACCTCGGGCAGCTCGGCCGCGGGCAGCACCGGGCCGTGGCCGGGCACGAGCACGGCGGGCTCGAACGCGGCGAGCCAGTCGAGCGCCCGCATGGCGCCCTCGATCGAGCCCATGAGCACCAGCGGCGTCAAGCCGTGGAAGACCAGGTCACCCGCGAAGAGCACGCGCTCGTCCGGCAGCCACGCGATGAGGTCGCCCGGCGTGTGGGCCGGGTGGCCTGGGTGGCGCACCTCGACCCGCCGGTCGCCGGTGTACACGGTCAGCTCCGACGCGACGGTGACCGACGGCAGGCGCCGGGTGACCCCGCCCCAGTCCGGCAGCGGCGCCCAGAACGGCGGGCAGCCGTCGATGATCGGGTCGCTGGCCAGGGCGTCGCGGGTCCGCTCGTGGCCGATGATCGCGGTCTCGGGGGCCAGCAGGCTGTTGCCGTAGGTGTGGTCGCCGTGCGCGTGCGTGTTCACCGCGCAGCGCACGGGGGTGCCGCCGGTCGCTGCCGCCACCGCGTCGAGGAGGTTGCGGGTGCGCTGCTCGGTGGCGCAGGTGTCGACCAGCACCGTGCCATCAGCGGGTTCACCACCGCCGATGACGCCGGTGTTGTTCACCCACCAGGTGCCGTCCGGCTGCACCCAGGCCCACACCCGCTCGGCGAGCTCCACCAACTGTCCGGTCACGCGTTCCGCCTTCCGAAGTACCCACCGCGCGCACCGGTTGACCGCAGGCCGCCGCCGCGCTTGGCTGCATTGTGCGCATTTCCCGGTTGGTCGCGGCATTGTCCCTGCTCGGTGTCGCAGTGGCGGCACCGGTACCCGCGGTGGCGACTGGTCACCACCAGCCCGCCCTCGACCTCGACGCGGCGACGATCCCGCAGCTCCAAGGCCTGATGAAGCACGGCAGGCTCTCCGCGGTCGAGCTCACCGATGCCTACCTGCAGCGCATCCAGAAGATCGACCCGAAGCTCCACGCGGTGATCGCGGTCGACCCCACGGCGCTGGCCCAGGCGGCCGCGAGCGACCGGCGCCACCGCAGCGGCCACACCCGCGGTCCGCTCGACGGCATCCCGGTGCTGCTGAAGGACAACATCGACACCAAGCACCTGATCACCACCGCCGGTTCCCGCGCGTTGCTCGACGAGCCGCCGGCCGAGGACGCCACCCTCGTGCGCAACCTGCGCGACGCCGGTGCCGTGATCCTCGGCAAGACGAACCTGTCCGAATGGGCCAACTATCGATCAACCCACTCGACCTCCGGTTGGTCCGGGGTGGGCGGCCAGACCAACAACCCGTACGTGCTGGACCGCAACCCGTGCGGCTCGTCGTCCGGTTCGGGCGCCGGCGTCGCCGCGTCGCTCGCCCAGGTGGCCATCGGCACCGAGACCGACGGTTCGATCGTCTGCCCCTCCGGCGCCAACGGAATCGCGGGGCTCAAGCCGAGCCTCGGCCTGGTCAGCCGCACGGGCGTCGTGCCGATCTCCGCCGAGCAGGACACCGCGGGCCCGATGGCCCGCCACGTCATCGACGTCGCCATCACGCTCGGCGCCTTGCAGGGCCGCGACAAGAGCGACCCGGCGACCCTGGCGTACCCGAAGCACCAGCCGACCGACTACGCCAAGCTGTTGCGCCCGAACGCGTTGCATGGCGCGCGGATCGGCGTGTGGCGCCAGGCCGGGGTGGACAGCGGAGTCGACGCCGTCTGCCAGCAGGCGGTCGACGTCCTGCGGGCCCAGGGCGCGACGGTGATCGAGGTCGACCTGCCCGACCAGGACGAGATCGGCACCAACGAGGGCGCGGCCCTGCTGAGCGAGTTCGCCCGTGACCTGCCCGCCTACCTGAAGCACCGCCCCGCGGCGCCGCAGACGATCGCGGCCCTGGTGGCGTTCAACGAGCAGGACCCGGTCGAGCTGAGCAAGTTCGGTCAGGAACTGTTCGAGCAGGCCCTGACCGCGCCCAGCACGGACGACCCGGCGTACCAGCGCCAGCGCGCCACCGCGACCAGCCTGGCCCGCCACGCGATCGACGACACCCTGGCCCGCAACCACCTGGACGCCATCATGTCGCCGACGAACAGTGCCGCCTGGCTGACCGACTACGCCAACGGCGACGCGTTCGAACTGGGTTCCTCGATGAACGCGGCCGTGGCCGGCTACCCGGACATCAGCGTTCCCGCCGGCTACGACGGTGACCTGCCGATCGGCATCTCCTTCTTCGGCGGGCACTGGCAGGACGCGCGGATGTTGTCACTGGCCGCGGCTTTCGAGAAGGCGAACCCCGTTCGCCACGCCCCGCGCTACCTGCCGAGCACCGGCTGATTCCACCACGCACCGCCGCCGGCACCGCGACGTCCGTCAGCCCCCATCCAGCACCGGCTGATCCAGCAACCGCTCGACCCGGCGTTCGCCCAGCACGTGCCCCGCCGCCCGCCACAACCGCGCCGCGTCCCGAGCCGGCCCGGGATCGGCCGCGCCCGCCGCCGCCCGCACCTCGGCCAGCGTCGTCAGCGCGTCGGCTTCGGCGAGCCGGTACCCGCTGCCGCGCGCCAACCGCACGGCCTCCTCGGCCTGCGCAAGCGCGTCCTCCACGCGACCGGCCCGCGCCAAGGCCCGGGCCACCGCCGCCCGCACTTCGACCTGACTGCCCCGCAACCCGAGCTCGTCCGCCAATTCCTGAGCGCGGGCAAGGGTTTCCAAGGCCTGCTTGGTCAAGCCGAGTGACGTCTCGACCCGGCCGAGCACCGACAGCACGAGCACCAGCGTCGTCCGGTCACCGTCGCGCTCGGCGAGATCCAGGCAGTGCAACGCGTCGGCGTGCAGGTCGGCCGGCCCGCCCTCGTTCAGGTCCAGCTCGACGAGGTCGCGCAACGACACGAGCTGCCCGTAGTTGTGCCCGATGCGCCGCATGGTGGCCAGCGCCGACCCGAACAGCTCGCGCGCTCGCGCGAACTGCCCGCGCAACATCACCACGGCACCGAGTTCGGACGATGCGGCCGCCTCCCAGAACCCGAGATCGTGCTCGGCGCCCAGGGCCACGGCCCGCTCCCCGCACAGCTGCGCCTCGGCCAGGTCGCCCCGGTCGCGGTGCACCGAGACGAGCAACGTCAGCGCCGCGCACGTGCCGCCGTGCGCGCCGCCCCTGCGGTTCAACTCCTCCGCACGCTCGGCGTGCTCGACCGCCTCGGCGAGCCGGCCGACCCACTGCAGCGCCGAACCCAGGTTCATCTCGGCGTTGGCTTCACCCCTGGTCATCCCGGCCCGCCGGGCGGACGCCGTCGCGTCGGTGAGCAACCGGATGCCGCGCTCGGTGTTGCCGCCGCGGAACTCCGAGACGCCGAGGGTCAGCTCGAGCACGGCGACCACATCCGTGCGCTCGTGCCGCCGGGCGGCGGCCAGCATGACCGGCGCCGCTCGCCGCCACAGCGCGCGGTGCCGGTCGGAGGCGGCCTTGCGCACCACGTCGACCAGGTGCCAGAGCGCCGGCGTCGGTTCGTTGTCCACGGCCTGACGGCACAACGCGATCATCGCGGGCAACTCGGCGTCGGCCCACGCGGCCGCCGCGCGCTCGTCGGCGAGGTCGACGCGGTATTCGTCGGCCACCGGGAAGTCCCGCTCGATGCGGGTGAGCGCGGCGCCCGTCAGCTCCGCCACCCTGTCCATTGTGGACACGTAGTGGTCGACCAGCCGGGCCAGCGCGGCTTCCCGTTCCTCGGCACCGACCCGTTCCGCGGCGAACAACCGGACCAGCTCGTGCATCCGGTAGCGGTTGGGCGCCGAGCGGTCCAGCAGGTGCGACGCGACGAGCGCGCGCAACGCGCGAGATGCCTCGGGCACCGGGAGATCGCCGAGCGCGGCCGCCGCGTGCGGGGTGACCGCACCACCGGGCAACAACCCCAGCACCCGGAACAGGCGCGCCACCTCCGGGCGCAAGGCCCGGTAGGACAAGGCGAACGCCGCACGCACCGCGCTCGACTCGCCGCCGTCGACGGCGAACTCGGCCAGCCGGTCGTCGCCGGCCAGCGCGGCAACCACCTCGGCGACGCCCTCGGCCACCGCGTTCACCGCGGCGATGCGCAACGCGAGCGGCAGCGCGCCGCACAACCGGATCAGCTCGGCAACGGCCTCCGGCTCGGCCGCCACCCGTTCGGCACCGAGCATTCCGGTCAGCAGCGCGTGCGCCTCGGCATCGGGCAGCACGTCCAGGGGAAGCGACTGCGCCCCGACCGCGGCGACCAGCTCGCCCAGCCGGGTGCGGCTGGTGATCACGGCGAGCCCGGACGGCGGCAGCAACGGCATGACCTGCTCGGCGTCGCGTGCGTCGTCCAGCACCAGCAACATCGTCCGGTCGGCGAGCAGCGAGCGGTAGCGGCGCTCCTTCTCGGCGAGCGTGTCGGGCACCGCGTCCGGCGCGAGGCCGAGCGTGCGCAGCAGGTGCGCGAGCGCCGCGTCCGGGGTCAGCGGCTCGTGGTCGCCGTCGAAGCCATGCAGGTCCAGGTGCAGCTGGCCGTCGGGGAACCGGTGCCGCGCGGCGTGCGCCCAGTGCACGGCCAGCGCCGACTTCCCGACCCCGCCCGTGCCGCTCACCACGACAACGCCGGGCACCGGCACCTGCGACAACGCCGCCAGCGCGGCCCGCCGGCCGGCGAACCCGGCGACGTCCGGGGGCAGCTCCGCCGGGCGGATCGGCGCGCCGGCCACGGGCTCGACCGCGATGCTCTCCCCCGCGAGGATCCGCAGGTGCAGCTCGGCGAGCTGGGCGCCGGGGTCGATGCCCAGCTCCGTGCGCAGCCGCGCGCGGATGTCGCGGTAGACGCGCAAGGCGTCCGAGGTCTGCCCGGCCCGGTGCAGGGCGAGCATCAGCTGGGCGTGCAGGCGTTCGCGGAACGGGTGCTCGGCCACCAGGGCCCGCAGGTCGCCGAGCACCGCGCCGTGGTTCCCGGCCGCCAGCTCGGCGTCGTAGCGGTCCTCCACCGCGACCAGCCGCCGCTCCTCCAGCGCCCGCCCTTCGCGCTCCTGCAACGCTTCCGTGGTACCGCCCAGCGCGGGCCCGGACCACAGGCTCAACGCGTGGCGCAGGTGCCGCGCGGCCTCGGCGGGTTCGGCGTCCGCGGCCTGCGCGCACGCATGCTCGAACTGCCCGAGGTCGATGTCGTCGGGTGGCACGGCGATCCGGTAGCCGGTGCCGGAGCGGACGATCACGTCCCGGCCGAGCAGCTTGCGCAGTTCCGAGACGTGCACCTGGAGCCGGCCGCGGATGCTCGGCGGCGGGTCGTCGCCCCACACCAGCTCGAACAGCTGCTCCTCGGGCACCACCCGGCCCACGCGCAGCAGCAACGCGGCCAGCACCGCGCGTTGCTTCGGACCGCCCAGCCCAGGAACCCCGTCGAGTCCGTCGAGCCCATCGATGGCCACCGGTCCGAGCACCCGGAAGCGCGGCGCCATGTCACCTCGCATCGATCGGAAGCCGGACGGAAGCGGGCCGGAAGCCCTGCCGCCGAGACTAGCCACCGACCACACGAGAGGAGGCAGCCCGTGCCAGCGGATGAGACAGAGGACACCCAGGTCGCGGCCTTCGCGGCGCTGACGGCGGAGCTCGCCGGGCAGCGGTTCACCGCCACTTCGGACGGTGGCCACGTGCGCGCCGAAGTGGACGGAACCGGCGTGCTGCTGCGGATCACCGTCGCCGAGGGTGCGCTGAGGGGTGCGCATCCTGAGCGCGTCGGCCCGGACACCGTCGCCGCGATCGCCGCCGCCCGCGCCGCCGCGACCGCGGCCGCCGAGCCCCGGGTTGCCGAGGTGTTCGCATGAGCCGGATGACGGAGTTGGAGAACTTCGCCCGCGAGCTGGAGGAGAGCTACCGCAGGCATGTCGCGGCTGGGGAGGCCGCGCTCGCCCGGGAGATCCGCCAGCCCATCGAGGGCGGTCTCGGCACCGTGCGGATGCGCGGCACCGGCCAGTTGGCGGCGATCGACCTCGACCAGGTGAACCTGCGCTACACCACGGCGAACGCGTTGGGCCGGCAGCTGCTCGCCGCGATCAGCGCCGCCGAGCAGGAGGCGCTGCGCGGCCGTGAGCAGGCACGCGAGGCGAGCACGGCGACCCGCACGGAACTACGGGTGCTCAGCGCTTCGCGGCGCCGCACCCGCGAGTACTGAGAGACATCCCAGGAGCTGAAATGTCAAGCCGCAACGTTCTCGGCGTGATGCGACCAGGCGGTCGCCTCGTCGTAGAGGGTGCCGGTTGTGA
>NZ_SNXZ01000007.1 GCF_004362825.1 Labedaea rhizosphaerae | reverse complement strand
CGAGTCCGCAGCGAGAAAGGCATCCGCTGGGGCGGGCAACACCTCACCCCAGCCGCCTAACCAACCCGGCGAACCTATCTGGACAGAGCACTAGCGAGCAGCTTCCTCACGTCAGGCGGGACGTTGATGGACTGCAGAGCGGGCTCCACGTCGGCGCGCGAGCGCAGACGTTCCTGGTGCATCGCTTGGATCAGGAGCACACCCATCGAGTACACGTCACGAACGTACTTGACTTCGCCATCGTCTTCGGGAGGCGAGTACGGGCCGGACCCGAACCTCATCAGCGTGTGCTCGCTGACGACTCCCTGCCTGACTTTGGCGATGCCGAAATCGGCCAGCAACGGGACACTACCGTCGGCCATGAGGATGTTGCTCGGCTTGATGTCACGGTGCTCGACGCCGTTCAGGTGGGCATAGGACAGGGCCTGCACAAGAGGTTCGGCCAGTTGGCTCGCGAGATCATCCCATTCGTAGATGACCTTGGCTTTCAGTACCTCGGCGAGCGACTCCTCGACCCAGTCGAGGACGAGGTAGTGCGCGTCGCGGAGTTCGTCGAATCCGGCATCTCTCATTTTGATGATGTTGGGATGGCTGAGCTTGCGAAGGCTCTCCATCTCGCGGCTGACAGCTTGCTCACGGAGTGGATCATCCGTGCGGCTCATCAGTTTTATGGCGACGAGCTTCTGAGCAGTGATGTCAAAAGCCTTGTGAACACTGGCGAAACCACCGGTCCTGGGTGGTTCGTTCACTAGCACGTACTTGCCGGCAATGGAGTCCATCACGCTCGCCGGATCCTCGCATTCATGATCTCAAGAAACTCACGTGCGGTCTGCGGCCGGGCATCCGGCTTCATCTGCGTCGCGGCGATGACGATCGACCGCCAAGGCTCCTCGTCCGGCACAAGCGGTGCACCGTGCTTCGGAGTCCGTCCGGTCCGTGCCCAGCCGATGATCTGCCCAAGGCTATATAGGTCGGCGCAGGCGGTCGCCTCGTGGGCGTCCGTAGCTTGCTCCGGAGCTGCGAAGCCCTCGCTGCCGAGGAACTCACCCGTCTTGGTGCGGCCGGTGAACGTCGTGTCCCCTCGCGGCCGCCGGCCGAGTCCCCAGTCGGCGACGGTCCAGCGTCCATCAACGAGCAGCAGGTTCGCGGGTTTCAGGTCGCGGTGCAGCCAGCCTTTGCCGTGAGCCGCTTCCAGTGCTGAGCAGATGGCCGTGACGAGCGCGGTGAGTGCGCCATCCTCCAGCAGGGAGAGACGTGCGTCCTCCGCGTTGCCTTGGGCCAGCGGCATGACGAACCAGTCGTGCTTCAAGCCGAAGTCCAGCACTGGCATGATGTGGTCGTCGCCCATCAGCAATTGGCCGAACTCGATCTCTCGCTGCATCCTGGCCACGGCCTCGACGTTCCACGATCTCCGCCGCTTGAGCGCCACCAGGGCCCCGGTCGACTTGTGCTCGGCGGGATACACCTCAGCCTGACCGCCGCGCCCCAATGGGCGATGCCCCAGCCGGTAGGCCTTCTGATCATGTCGCGGGTGTTCCCCCAGCAAATCGCTCGCACTCACGATGCTCCGCCAATTCGTGTGATGAACGGACAACTTACTCGATCGGGTGACCACCCCTTCGACAAGCATTCGCTCGCCGTGTTGTGCAGCCGTAGACCAGACCAGCGTCTTGGCGTCCTCCAGCACCCCACTCGCCGAAGCAGCACGGCTCGGCGCCTGCAGATCCGCCGCCAGCTTAGCCAGCGCGTGGAGCACCCCCGCGAAGACTCGCACTGTGTCTAGTAATCAACTGGGTCCTACGTGATATCGGGTCTGCTGCACGGGTAGGTGACATCTGATCTGGCTGGGGGCCAGGCGTTCAGTGACATCCCCGATGCGCCATCGGACGCCAGCGAGGTCGTGCGGGACGCGCTCGCGGTGCTCGGCCTGCTCCGCTAACTTCGCATCCGGCCGTCGACGACCTCGCCCGCGCTTGCGTCCTCGCCGCGACCGCGGCCACACTGCTCTCCTGAACCGTCGATCACCGAACCAGACCGGTCACCGTTTCCCCTGCCAGCAACGGTTTATCGTCCGGGCCTTTGACGTAGGGGCCGTGGTAGATCACCTTGTGGCGCTGCTCGCTCGGGTACCACTGCCGGACCTTGTGCATCCGCGCCACCCACCGGTGGTGCCAGTCCCGGCCGCTGCGGTCCGAGCCTGTTGCTGGCTTCCCGGCGACGGTCCGCAGCTGCACCACTCGGACATCCGGTGACACCCGGCCAATTCGGCGGCCAGGCGCGAACCGTGCCCGGCCTCAGCGGTGCTGGTGACCGCGATCCGCTGCTCGCACAGGCGCCAGAACGCGTAGACGAATCGTCGAGAAATGCCTCGGCCGTCAACCGTGAGGGTCGCTGAGCAACACAACGAGCCCAGGTGGCGTACCTCTGTTCCCGGGGGCACCCCGTCGGAACTCTCGTAGACCGATCAGCGGCCGGCGACGTCGAGTTGGCGCAGAGCGGCCTCACGGATCTCTTCGGCCTCGCAGACGGCGGCCTCACACACCACCGCGAACGCCTCCGGTGTGCCGATCGCCACCAGCGCCCACACGCACTTGACGGCCAGCTGATGGAACTCGTCCCACGGGGGTTGCCACCACAAGGTATCCGCGAGAAAGCCCACCGCGGCAGGATCACGGATCTCCGCCAGCACGTCGACGATGTCCTCGTTGTTCACCTCGTCACCGTGCCGAGCAAGGACGTCGCACAACGCCGCTGTGTAAGCCCGCGACGGCCGGCGGTGCGCGACAAGCACATACCGTTCGAACAGCGGCCAGTCCACCGATCGACACGTCCGCCGCAGGCCCGCGCCAATGCACTGTTCCGCGTCGGCGACTCCGTCCACCCAGGCGAACAGGGATTGGTGCCCGGTAAGCCGATCAGCCGCCCGCAGCCGCTCCTCGAACTCGACGCACGGCCCGCTCATTTGACCTGCTCGAATCCGATGATCCGGCTGTTGAAGATCTGCGCCGAACCGCAGCGGAGCCCATAGGTGATTGCCCACAACTCGGGCTTGAGCTTAAACCACGTCGCGCCTTCCTGGCTGGATTTGCGGCAGGTGACCGAAACCCGCTTCGTCGATCAGACCCCCGGACTGACCATACCCGCCTCGATCAGGGCATCGAGCGTCCCCGGCTGCATCCGGAAGCGAACGGTCGTCGGGTAAAGGTTTGGGTGACGACGGCCAGCTGCTGGACATACGGCAAGTCTTGGGTCACGAAGCTCTCGCCGCGAGGCGACAAGCCACCGGTCTTCTTCCGTCCTGCCAACGAACTGCGGTTCCGGCCTGACCGTCGTACAGAGCAGACCACCGCTGCAGGCCCTCGACCTGCTGCGCCTGGGGCGGGCGGCAGCGGTCCTGGTGTTCCCTGGGCCGGCGTCAGTAAACATGCCCGGCTCGTACGACGCCAAGGTGACAAGGGCATCGCCCGGACTGGGGGGACGACCATTGGCGTCATCGCAGCTTCATGAATTGTCCACATCGGACGATTGGTGGTGCACCTGGCGGCCTCGGACGAGCTCGCGGTTGGTGGAGCACCCGTGAGCGCGAGCGGGGTCGGCGCCCTCACCGACCATCACGCCCCGAACGGGCTGCTACGGTGCGCCTCTGCCGTCCTTGTCTCTACCCGGGGGTGTGATGACCGACGATCGGGCGGCGTTCGCCGAGCGGATGGTGGCGACGCTGACGGGTGGCGCCATGACGCTGATGATCAGTGTCGGATATCGGACCGGGTTGTTCGAGGCGGCTGTGGCCGGGCCGGCGACGAGTGCCGAACTCGCCGAACGGGCGGGCGTGCACGAACGCTACGTGCGTGAATGGCTTGGGGCGATGGTCACCGGCGGGTTCTTCGACCACGACCCCCGGACCGACCGGTATTCCCTGCCCGACGCGCACGCGCCCTTCCTCACCGGCGAGACCGCGGCCAACCTCGCGCCCATGACGTCCATGCTCCGCGCGTTCGGCGGCGCGCTGCCCGAGCTCGAACGGTGCTTCACCGAAGGCGGCGGGGTGCCGCACGCCGCCTTCCGGCCGCACTTCGACGCTGTCGGCGCGGTGCCCGGCGACTCGTGGCGGCGCATCTATGAGGAACAGCTCGTCGACGGCTTCCTCGCCGCCGTGCCCGGGCTCGTCGACCGGCTGCGGGCCGGCGCCGCGGTGCTCGACCTCGGCTGCGGCAGCGGGCACGCCGTTCGCGTTGCAGCGCGGGCATTTCCCGCGTCGCGGTTCACGGGCCTGGACATCGACGCCGAGCAGGTCGCGACCGCCCGCGCCGCGACCGAGGACCTGCCCAACGCCACGTTCGTCGTTGCCGACGCCGCCGCGCTGCCCGCCGACCCGGCCTACGACGTCATCGTCGCCTTCGACGCGATCCACGACCAGCAGGACCCCGATGAGGTGCTGCGCCGGGTCCGCGCGGCGCTCGTCCCCGGCGGCGTGTTCGTCATGGTCGACGCGAAGTTCTCGAGCGACCTCGACAAGAACGTGGGCCACCCGCTGGCGCCGCTCTGCTACGCCATCAGCCTGATGTACTGCACCACCGTCTCCCTCGCCGAGGGTGGCGCGGGGCTCGGCGCGATGTGGGGCATCGAGCGCGCGAGCGACATGCTGCGGGCGGCCGGCTTCCCCGACGTGGTCGTGCTCGATTCGCCGCGCGCACAGAACTGCCTGTTCGTGTGCTCCACGTAGGGTGAGGGTCGAACGGCCGTTCGAGTGAAGGCCACCCGGCTGAGCGGCACCACCAAGATCGTCTCAGTACCATCGGTTACGTCCGCGCGCCCGCGCTGGGCATGATGGGGGACAGATCGCGTGCCACAGAGGAGAACAGCCACGCCTGGGGACGGACCGGACCGCATCCGGTTGTACCTGTACCACCCGTACCACCTGGCGCTGATCGGTCTGCGCAGCGTGCTCGCCGCGACGCCGTGGATCGACGTGGTGGGTGAGGGCGGCTCCCGGCGCCTGCTCGCCCGCCGGGTGCACGAGTGCCGCGCCGACCTCGTGCTGGTCGGGCTCTCCGGGGACGCGGGCACCGCCGAACTCGACACCGTCAGCGCGATCAGCGCGCTCGACACCGACCCCGCGCCGCGGGTGATCGTGCTGAGCCAGGACCACGAACCGCACACCGTGCTCGCCGCGGTGCGCGTTGGCGCGCAGGCGTTCCTGAGCCCCGACGCCTCCGCGCCGGAGTTGCAGCACGCCGTGCGCGTGGTCGCCGACGGCGGCGCCGTGCTCTGCCCGTGCGGCGCCAAGGCGGTGATCGACGCCTACGTCGGCGGCGAGGCGCCTGCTACGCCCACCGTGCACGACGACCTGAGCCACCGCGAACGCCAGGTGCTGCGCCTGTTGGCGATGGGCGGCAGCAGCGCGGAGGTCGCCGCCCGCCTCGGCGTCACCGAGACGACCGTCCGCTCGCACGTGCACCACCTGCTGGGCAAGCTCGGCCTGAGCAGCCGGGCCCAGGCCATCGCGTACGCGTTCCGGCACGGCATCGTGCCCGGTGTGCCGGTCCGCTCAGCCGGCCAGCCGCTCGACCACCTCGGCCATGCCGGTCACCGTCGGCACGTCGAACACGGTTTGCAGCGGCACCTGCACGCCTAGTTCGTCGCGCACCCGCACCACCAGCTGCGTGACCAGCAGCGAGTGGCCGCCGAGGGCGAAGAAGTCGTCGGTCACGCCGACCCGGTCGAGGCCGAGCACCTCCTGCCACACCTGGCACAACCGCTGTTCCAGCGCGCTGCCCGGCGCGACGTAGCCGCCCGCGAGCACCGGACGGGCGCTGTCGGGCGCGGGCAACGCCCGGCGGTCGCGCTTGCCGCTCGCGGTCACCGGGATCGCGGGCAGCAGCGTCCACGTCGCGGGCCGCATGTACTCCGGCAATGCCGCCACGGCCGCCCGGCGCAGCTCCGCCACCAGCGCCGAGGGACCACGCCACCGGGCCCGGCGTCCGGCCGGCGGGGCGAGACCGGCGTCCGGGCGCACCGCGTACACGTTGTGCAGCCCCGTCTGCTCCAGCTGTGGGTCGTGCCGGACCTCGACCCGGAACCCCTTGTCCCGCAACAACTGGGTGACCGTTTCGAGGCGGCCGTCGCGGTGGTGCACCTCGACGACGACCTGTGCCACCTTCGCGAAGTCGGCGTCGTCGAGCCCGGCGAGCACCGCCAACTCACTCTTCTCGACGTCGATCTTCAGCAGGTCGACGCGGTCGATGCCGTGCTCGCGCAGCACGTCGGAGAGCCGGCGCACCCGGCATTCGTACGGCACGGTGCGCAGGCGTTCCTCGAGCAGCTCGTCGAGGATGTCCGCACCGATCTCGACGCCCTGCGCCTCGACCTGCCCGACCAGGAACGACTTCACCACGCGCCGCTCGTCCTCGGCGCTGGCGTAGCGGCCCGACAGCACGGAGGCGTACGGGTAGTAGGAAAACGTCGTGGTGGTCTCGGCCTCGCCGAGCGCGTGCGGCAGGACGGCACCGCGGATGCCATGCAAACGCACGTTGCGCTCCAGCACCTCGACCGCCGGTGGCATCGGCTCGACGGCGTAGATCGCCGGGTTCGCGCAGATCCCGGCCGCCCAGACGGCGAAGAGCCCGATGTTGGCGCCGACGTCGACGATCACGGCGTCGTCGGGCAGGGTGACACCGCCCTGCAGGTAGACCTCGTCGGTGACGATCTCGCGGGCCATGAAGTCGGTCTCGGACCGGTTCAAGGTGAAGATCGTCGCGCCGTCGGGCAGGTCCGCCACTTCTGCGTCCGGGCCCGCTTCGGCCCGCAGCCCGGCCAGGCGCAGCGCCGCACCGGCTGTCCGCTCGTCCGGCGCCACGTACGCGGCGAGCCTGCCGTCCTCGCGCAGCGTCACGGCGACCTCGTGCACGGCCGGGTGCGCGGCGAGCACCGCCTCGATCTCACCGGGTTCGACCCGGAAGCCGCGCACCTTGACCTGGTCGTCGGCGCGGCCGGCGAACTCGAGCACGCCGTCCGGTCGCCGCCGGGCCAGATCGCCGGAGCGGTACAGCCGGGTGCCGTCCGGTGCGGTGACGAACCGCTGCGCGGTCAGCTCCGGCGCGCCGCGGTAACCGCGGGCCAGACCGGGACCGGCGACGAACACCTCCCCCGCCACGCCGTCGGGCACCGGGTTGCCGTGCAGGTCGAGCAGCCGGACCTCGGTGCCCGCGAGCGGCACGCCGATCACGCTGGCATGGGAGTCCACATCGGACTCGGTCAGCTCGTGCCAGGTGACGTGCACGGTCGTCTCGGTGATGCCGTACATGTTGACCAGACGCGGGCCGGCGAAGCCGAAGCGGCCGGTCCACTCGCGCAGACCGGCCGGGTCGAGGGCCTCGCCACCGAAGACGACCAGCCGCAGGTCGTGGTCGAGGCCGTCGCGATCGGCCACCGCCCGGCAGAGCTGGCGGAACGCCGACGGCGTCTGGTTGAGCACCGTGACGCCGGTCTGCTCCACCAGGTCGGCGAACCGCTCCGGCGAGCGGCTCGTCGCCAGCGGCACGACCACCAGGCTGCCGCCGTGCAGCAAGGCGCCGAAGAGCTCCCACACGGAGAAGTCGAAGGCGAAGGAGTGGAAGAGCGACCACGTGTCGTGCGGGCCGAACCCGGCCCACCGCGCGGCCGCGGCGAACAGGGCGACGACCTGGCGGTGGCGCACCTCCACGCCCTTGGGGCGCCCGGTCGAGCCGGACGTGTACATCACGTACGCCAGGTCGTCGGCACCGGCCGCGCACCGCACCGGCTCGGCCGGCGCCGCACCGGGGGCGAGCGACACCGCGCGCACGGCCTCGGGCACCTGATCGGCCAGCTCGTCGGCGACCAGGACGGTGTCCGCGCCCGCGTCGGCGACCAGCGCGGCCAGCCGGTCGCGCGGGTTCACCGGATCGAGCGGCAGGTAGGCGGCGCCGGTCTTGAGCGCCGCGAGCACGCCGACGACCAGTTCCACCGACCGGTGCGCGCAGACACCGAGCACCGCACCCGGCATCGGCCCGACCCGCGCGGCGACCGCGTCTGCCCACTCCGACAGCTCGCGGTATGTCACTTCCCGGTCGCCGTCGACCACGGCGATCGCCCGTGGTGCCCGCCGCACCTGGGCGTCGAAGAGGTCGATGATCGACACCTCGGGCACGGCCAGCTGCTCGACCGGGCCTGCTGTTGCGGTCGCCGGACCGAACCGCGACAGCGGTTGCTCCGGATCCCCGGCGAAGGCGTCCAAGAGGCTGCCGAGTTGGTCGAGCAGACCCTCCACTGTGGACGATGACAGGCGGCGGCGGTCGAACATCGCGTGCAGCCCCAGCCGCTCCCCCGGCTCGACCAGCAACGTGAGCGGGTAGTGCGAACACGACCAGCTGCCGTCGAAGCCCACGGCGACCTCGCCCGCACCGGCGAACAGTTCGTCGTCGACCGGGTAGTTCTCGAAGCCCATCAGCGTCTCGAACAGCGGCGTGCCGGGCGGGACGTCGGCCACCGCCTGCACGCGGGCGAGCGGGAGGTGCTCGAACTGCCGGGCCACCGACTGGTCGTCCTGCAGCAGCCGCAACCACGCGCCGACCGGTTGGTCCCCGCTGACCAGCACCCGCACGGGCAGCGTGGTGATGCACGGCCCGACGATGTCCTGGGCACCTGGCAGCTCGGCGGGCCGGCCGGCGACGGCGGCGCCGAACACGACGTCCTCGTCGCCGCTGTACACCGCGAGCAGCACGGCCCAGCAACCCTGCAGCACCGTGTTCAGCGTGACCTGCTGGCGCCGCGCGGTGGCGATCAGTGCGGCCGTGCGCGTCGCGCTCAGCTCGACGCGGTGCTCGCCATAGGTTTCGCCGACCACGGGCTCCGGCCGCGCGATCCGCAACGCCGTCGGCTCGGCGCGGCCGGAAAGCACGCCACCCCAGTACTTCTCCGCCTCGGCCGGGTCCTGGGCGGACAGCCACGCGACGTGGTCGCGGAAGCCCGGTGCCGGCACGGCGGGCGCGTGCGGATCGGCGTAGCGGTCGAGCACCTCGCGCAGCACGACGGCGAAGCTCCAACCGTCCACGATCAGGTGGTGGGCGGTCCAGACGAACAGGTGCTCGTCGTCGGACAGGCGCAGCAAGGCGAACCGCGCCAGCGGCGGCACCAGCAAGTCGAAGCCCCGTGCCCGGTCGGCGGCGAGGTACTCGGCGAGCCGGGCTTGCTGGTCCAGCGGCGTGGTGTCCCGCCAGTCGCCGAGGTGCCACTCGGGCGCGCGCACCTCGGCCGCGACGACCTGCACCGGGTCGTCGAGGCCCTGCCAGACGAAGCCGGTGCGCAACGCCGGGTGGCGCGCGATCGCCTCATCCCAGGCGGCACGAAAGGCGTCAACGCGCAGCGGTCCCCGCAGGCGCAGCCGCACCTGCTCCACGTACGCGCCGCTCCCCGGCTCGGCGAGGGTGTGGAAGAGCAGCCCGCGCTGGGTGCCGGTCAGCCGGTAGATGTCGGCGATCTCCACGGTGTTCACGGTGTCGTCTCTGGTGGTCACGGGCACACCTCGCGCACGATCCCGGCCACCGCGCCCGCGACGTCCGCGGCCGCCGTGTCGAGGAAGAAGTGATCGCCCGGGAACACCCGCAACGCGACCGGACCCGAGGTCAGCGCACCCCACGCCCGCATGGCGTCCGGGTCGATGGCGGTGTCGGACTCCCCCGCGAACAACTCCAGCGGGCACCGCAGCGGTGGCGCGGCGGGTTCGCCGAACACCTCCCGGGTCGACTCGAACAACAGGTAGTCGGCGCGGATGGCGGGCAGCATCAACGCCAGCACGGCCGGCTCGGCGATCTGCTTGGGCGTCAACGCCCCGGCTTTGCGCAGGCCGCGGATGAACTCGCCGTCGGTCATCGCCGCGAGGTCGCCGAGCGCGTCCTGCTGCCACGGCGGCGCGGTGCCGGACAACACCAGGGCGGCGGGTTCGCGGTCGTGCTGGGCCACCAGGGTGGTCACCAGGCTCGCGGCGAGCAGGCCGCCCATGCAGTGTCCGAACAGGACGAACGGCCCGTCGAGCCACGGCAGCAGCTCGGGTAACAACTGCCCGCGCAACGCATCGATGTCGGTCACCGGCGGGTCCGTGCGCCGCTCCTCGCGCGCGGGCAACTGCACGGCGAGCACGTCGGCGGTGTCGCCGAGCAGCCGCGGCCACTCGGCGAAGCCGGACGCACCGCGCCCGGCATAGGTCAAGCACACCAGACGCGGCCGCGCCGGCCTGCCTTGCGGCGCGACGCCGGGTCCTGGCCGCACCCATCCGTGGCTGGTCGTGGTCACTTCTTCTCCTCACTCACCTGTGCAGCCCTCATTTGGCCGGCCCGGAACTGCCGGAGCACCAGGGCGAGCGTCTCGTCGGTCAGGTCGGCGAGCGGGAAGTCCGACGGCGTGTAACCCCCGGCCGCCGGATCGGCGCAGTGGCGCAAAAGCAGGCGGATCGCCGCGAGCAAGCCGTCGGCGAGCGCGCGCGCCGCGACCGCGGAGTCGTGGGTGACGGTCAGCTCGAAGCGGCCACCGAGCACCCGGCAGTCCACCTCGACCGGCCACGGTCGCCGGTTGCGCGGGCCACGCGAACGGCCGGCGCGCCCGTCGGCCAGCCGGAGCAGGTCACCGTCGAGGCCGTCGAGGCGGCCCAGGTAGTTGAGCACCACGTCGGCGCGGGGCAGCCGGTCGTGCAGCAGCTCGGCATCCGGCGGCGCGGCGCGCACGTGCTCCTTGACCGCGGCGAGCGCCCGGCCCGGCTCGGCTTCGACGTCCACATCGGACAGGTCCGGCGTGGTGGGCAGGATGGTGGTGAACCAGCCGACCGTGCCAGTCACGTCCGGGATGCCAGGCACGTCGCGACCATGGCGTTCGAGGTCGACGCGCACCGGCCCCCGGTCCAGCGTGGCGGCCAACGCGGTCAGCAGCAGCTCGTCGATCGTCGTGCGGTACGCGGCGCCCGCCGTGGTCAGCAACGCCGTCGTCTCGTCCGGCTGCAAAGCGCGCGTCGCCGTGTGGGCCTCGCCTTCGACCCCCGCCGGTTCGGCGACCGGCACCGTGGGCACGGCGAGGCGGTCGCGCCAAGCCTGCACGCTGCCCGGTCGCGGCGCCCGCGCGGCGAGCGCCTCGGCGTACTCGCCGAACGTCGCCGTGACCGGTGGGAGCGGGAGCCCGTCGTAGGCCGCGGCGAGGTCGTCGAGCAGGACCTGCCACGACACACCGTCGACCGCCAGGTGGTGGCAGGTGAGCAGCAGCCGCTCGCACCCGGCGGGCGTCTCGAACAGCACCGCGCGCAGCACCGGTCCCTCGGCCAGGTCCATCGCCGCCTCGCGGTCGGCGACGATCTGATCGAGGGTGTCCGCGTCGAGGTGGACACGCTCGACCGCGACGCCGGGCCGGTCGGCGTACTCCTGCGTCCAGCTCTCCCCGTCGCGGCGCCAGCGCAGGCGTAGCACGTCGTGGCGGTCGGCCACCGCGCCGAGCGCGGCCCCGAGCCGGGTGCCGTCCAGCGGTCCCGCGGCCGGGGCGAGCAGCAGCGACTGGCCGAAGTGCGCCGGGTCGGCCAGCTCGAGGCCGAGCATCCAGCGCTGGATCGGCGTCAACGGCACCGAGCCGGTCAGCTCGACCGGTCCGGCGATCTGTTCGACCACCCGCACGACGTGGGCCAGTTCGGCAATCGTCTGGTGCTCGAAGAGGTCGCGCGGGCGCAGGCCGAGCCCGGCGCGGGCCGCTCGGGACACCACCTGGATGCCGAGCACGGAGTCGCCCCCGAACTCGAAGAACCGGTCGTGCAGGCCGATCCGCTCGACGCCGAGCACCGACGCCCAGATCTCGGCCAGCGCCCGCTGCACCGGCGTCGCCGGCGCCACGAACCCCGATTCGTCCACAGTGGAGTCGTCGGACGCCGTCGACTCAACGGACTGGTGGCCCGCGGCCGCCAGCCGCTTGCGATCGACCTTCCCGTTGCCGGTCAAGGGCAACGCCGGCCAGAACGTCACGGTCGGCGGCACCATGTACCCGGGCAGCCGGGCCGCGAGGTGCGCCCGCACCGCCGAGGCGGTCAGGCCCGCGCCGACCGCGTGGGCGGCGAGCGTGCGGTTGCCGTCGCGCGGGCCGAGCACCACGACCGCCGCGTCGGTGACCCCGGGCATCGTGCGCAGCGCCGCCTCGACCTCGCCCAGCTCGATCCGGTGCCCCTGCACCTTGACCTGCAGGTCGTCGCGACCGAGGAACTCGATCGTGCCGTCGGGCCGGTACCGGCCGAGGTCGCCCGTGCGGTAGTGGCGTTCGCCGGTGCGCTCGTCCACCGGGAACGAGGCCGCCGTGCGCTCGGGGTCGTCGTGGTAGCCCTTCGCGACGCCGACACCCGCGATCCGCAGCTCCCCCGGCACCCACGTCGGGCAGGGCGCACCGGCCGCGTTGTAGACGTGGAAGCGCTGGTTGGCCAGCGGTGTGCCGTACGGGATGCTGCGCCAGGCCGGGTCGACGTCGCCGATCGGGTGGTGGATCGACCAGATCGCCGCCTCCGTGGCGCCACCCAGGCTGGTCAGCTCGGTGTCCGGCAGCACCGCGCGCGAGCGCTCCGGCAACGTCAGCGGGATCCAGTCCCCGCTCAGCAGCACCGACCGCAAGGCCGGCGCGGAGCCGTCGTGCCCGCTCAGGTGATCGACGAACATCCCGTACAGCGCGGGCACGCTGTTCCACAGGGTCACCCGGTGCTCGGTCACCAGGTCCGCCCAGTGCGCCGGGTCCTGGGCCCGGTCGGCGTCCGGCAGCACGATCGTCGCGCCAGCGGCGAGAACGCCGAAGACGTCGTACACGGACAGGTCGAAGCTAAGCGACGACAACGCGAGCACCGCGTCACCGGGCCGCACTCCGAACCGGGAGTTGATGTCCAGCACCGTGTTCACCGCGGCCCGGTGGTGGACCGCCACACCCTTGGGCGCACCGGTCGAGCCGGAGGTGAAGATCACGTACGCGAGGTCGTCACCCGCCGGGCGGGGCCGGTCGACCGGTTCGGCGCCGGTGCCGTCGACCACGATCCCGTCGACCCCGTCGATCCCTTGGACGGTGCCGAACGGCTGGGTCAGCACGGCCGCGGCGTTGGTGCGGCGCAACAACTCCTGCCTGCGCTCGGGCGGCAGGTCCGGGTCCACCGGGACGTACGCCGCACCGGCCTTGAGCACGCCGAGCACCGCCACGACCTGGTCCCAGCCCTTGCGCATCGAGACCGCGACGAGCGCGCCCGGCTCGACACCGTGCTCGGTGAGCTGCTGGGCGACGTGTTCGCTCGCCGCGTCCACCTCGCCGTAGGTCAGGGTTCGCGCCGACGAGCGGACGGCGATCCGCTCGGGGTGCTCGCGGGCCTGGCGTACAAAGGGCTCGTGCAAACCGCCGCCCGGCACGGGCGCGTCGGTGCGGTTGGCCGCGGCGCGGGCTTCCAGGTCGGCGTCCGGGACCAGCGACTGCGGCGCCAGCTCCCACGTCGCGGCGTCGTCGGCCAAAGCGCCGACCAGCCCGACGAGCGCGTCGAACACGGCGTCCACGACGCCCGGCGAGAACATGGCATCGACCGTGTCGAAGTCCAGCACGAGGTCGCCGCGGTCCTGCATGACCTGCAGGTCCACCAGCACCTGCGGGGTCAGCGCGACGCTGTGCGCGCGGCGGCCGAGCCAGCCGAAGGGCACCAGGGCGTCGTCGTCCTCGTCGCCCGCGAGCAGGCTCGTGAACACATACGGCACGCCGAGGCGGAACGCGTCGTCGCCACGCAGGGCGTTGGCCTCGGCGAGCAGGGCCACGCCACCGCGCCCGACGTGCTCGACGTCGCTCCACAACCGTTGCTGCACGAGGCGAGCCCGCTCACGCAGGGTCGGCGCGGCGAGCGCGTCGACCGCCACCGGGACGTTCGAGGTGAAGTCGCCGACCACGTCGGCCGCCGCCGGGTGCGTGGTGCGCAGCGTGAAGGTGGTGACGTTGACGCAGAACCGAGGTTGCGCGCTCCACGTGCCCAAGACCTCGGCGAACGCGGCCAGCAGCAGCGCCGACGGGCCGATGCCCGCCTTGCCCGCGGCGGTGCGCAACGCGCGCCACCGGTCCTTGCCGATGCGGGCGCTGCGCCTGCGGAACTCCGGCTTGCCGAGTTCGGCCGGGTCCGCCGCCCACGGCAAGGCGGGCGGCGGCGGCAGCTCGGCCAGCCGCGGCCGCCAGTACTCGGCGGCGCGGTCGTCCTCGTGCGCCCCGTCCTCGTTCGCCCCCTCCTCGTCCGCCCAGTGCCGGAGCACGAAGTCGCGGAAGGACATCGTGAGCGGCGGCAGGTCGGCGGCCGGGTCGGCCTGCAGGCGGCGCCACTCGTCGGAGATGATCGCGAAGCTGCGGCCGTCGCACGACATCATGTCCATGCTCAGGTGCACGCGGGTCGCGCCGCCGGGCAGCGTGGTCGCGTGGATCTCGAACAACGGCCACTCGTCCTGCCCGCGCGCGGGCTCGGTCAGCCGCGCCCGCAACGCCTCGAGCTCCGCCTGCACATCGTCCGATGTGGACAGATCGGTGCGTCCGAACTCGTAGTCCGGCACGGTCGCCAGGATGCGCTGGGTGCCGTCGGCGTCGATGACGGCGCGGAGCATCTCGTGCCTGCGCACCAACCGGTTCCAGCCGGCTTCGAGGCGGTCGAGGTCCACCCCGTCGAGTTCGTACTCCAGGTAGTGCTTCGCCGCCACACCACCGAGTTCCAGGCTCTGCCCGACCCAGTAAGCGCGTTGCAACGGCAACAGCGGGAACGGCTCGTGCCGGGCGTCGTCGGCCGCCGGCGCACCGTCGTCGCCGGTGCCCGGCTCGACCTGCGGCGCCCGCTCGGGGTCGGCCGCGCGGATGTACGCAGCCAGATCGCGGATGGTGAGCAGGTCGGCCACCCGGTCCATCGGGATGCGGACGTCGAGCGCCTCGGAGATCTGGCGCACCAGCCAGAACCCCTTGAGCGAGTTGCCGCCCAGGTCGAAGAAGTTCGTGTCGGGCCGGACCAGTTCGGGTTCCACCACGAGCACGTCGGTCCAGAGCCGGTGCAGCAGTCGTTCGACGTCGTCGGTGAACTCGTCGGTGTCCTCGACCGCCTCGGGCTCCGGCTCCCGCTCCCGCTCCGGTGGCGGTTCGAGCCGCTCGCGTGGCTGCGGGATGACCACGGCAGTGCCGGACCGGCGCACCGGCCGCGGCGGCAGCCATGCTTCCTCGTGCTGCCACGGGTATCCGGGCAGCCGGACCACGCGTCCGGCCGGGGCGAGCGCGGCGAGGTCCAGTTCCACGCCGTGGGTCAGCAGCACTGCGGCGCTGGTGAGCACCGCCCGCCGGTCGGGCTCGCCGCGCGTCAGCGACCCGGTGACCGGCAGCACGGCGCCGATCGCCCGGCGCAACGCCGGGTGCGCCGACACCTCGACCACGCAGCCGACGCCACGGCCTGCGACGTCGTCGAGCGCCACCGGCAAGCGGAACGGCTCGGCCAGGTTGCGGGCCCAGTAAGCGGCGTCCGCGGTGTCGATCGGCCCGCCCGTCACCGTCGAGATGAGCGGGACCCGCGGCGGGCGGGGCCTGATGTCCCGCAGGGCGGCGGCCAGTTCCGGGGCGAGCGCGGCCAGTTCCGGTGAGTGGAAGGCCATTCGCGCGTCACGCAGCTCGTGGGTGAACACGCCGTCCGCGGCCAGCCGGTCGAGGGCCTGCCGCACGTCGTCGACCGATCCGGCCACGAGCGTCGTCGTCGGGCTGAGGACCCCGGCGACCGCCAGCCCGAGCCGGTCCACGTCCGCCTCCGCGAGTTCGACGACCGCGCTTGCGCCCTTGCCCTGCACCCGGGCCATCAACTCGCTGCGCGCCACCACCACCGCCACCGCGTCGGCCAGGTCGAGCGCACCGGCGACGTGCGCGGCGGCGACCTCGCCCAGGCTCTGCCCGAACACCACCGCCGGCGTGACCCCGAGCGCGGCCCAGTGTGCCGCGAGTCCGATATGGAGGGTGAACTGGACGGCCTGGCTCTGCCGCGTGTCGGCCGGGTCGAACGAGCCGTCACCGAACTGTTCCGTCTCAAACAGGGCGGTCACCGGGGAGAACCCCGACCGGCGCCGGAACTGCTCGTCGCAGGCGGCGACCGCGGCGCGGAACGCCTCGCTCTCGCGGTGCAACTCGGCGGCGGTGCCGGCCTCGACCGCGCCTTGCCCGGGGAAGACGAACGCCACCGCCGGGTCCTCGGCCGCCCGCCGCGGTGCGGCCGCACGCAACGCCGTGGCCGCTTCGGCCGCGGTCTCGGCGACGACCGCGATCCGGTGCGGGTGGTGGTCACGCCTGCGCACCGACGTGAAGGCGAGATCAGCCACCGCGACGTCCCCACCGTCGAGCTGCTCGGCGTACGCGGCGGCGAGGTCCTTCGCCGCCTGCGCGGACCGGCCGCTCACCGTGATCAACTGTGGCCCGCTCGCCTGCGGCACGGCCGGAGTCGCCGGAGCGGGCCCGAGCACGGCGTGCGCGAGCGCGCCGCCGAAGCCGAACGAGCTGACGCCCGCGAAGCAGTCGTCGCCGCCGGGCAACGGCGTCGGCACGACCGGGATGGCGAACGGCGTGACGTCGAGCGCGATCCGCGGGTTGCGCCGCTGCTGGTGCAGCACGGGCGGCGCGATCCGGTGGTGCAGCGACAAGGCGGTCTTGATCAGCCCGACCACGCCGGCCGCGGCCTCGAGGTGCCCCGCGTTGGTCTTGACCGCGCCGAGCCGGCACGAGTCCGCGCCCGTCAACGCGGCCGCCAAAGCCTCCAGTTCCAGCGGGTCGCCGAGCGGGGTACCGGTGCCGTGCGTCTCGACCAACCGGACGTGCTCGGGCGCGACCCCCGCCTGGCGCAGCGCGCGGGTGATCAGTGCGGTCTGCGCCGGTCCGCTGGGCGCGGTGATGCCGCTGGTGCGGCCGTCCTGGCCGATCGCGCTCCCGCGGATGACGGCCCAGATCGGATCGGCGTCGCGCTGTGCGGCGGAAAGCCGCTTGAGCACCACGACCCCCGCGCCCTCGCCGCGGACGAACCCGTCGGCGCGCGCGTCGAACGTCTTGCACCGGCCGTCGGCGGCCAGCATGCCGAGCTTCGCGTAGATCACGGTGGTGACCGGCGAGGCCATCACGTTGACCCCGCCGGCCAGCGCCACCTCCGCCTCGCCGGTGCGGATGCTCTGGCACGCGAGGTGGATCGCGACCAGCGACGACGAGCACGCCGTGTCCAGCGCGACGCTCGGGCCGTGCACGTCCAGCTCGTAGGACAGCCGGTTGGCCAGGATGCTGCGTTGCGTCCCGGTTCCCGTGTGGACGGTCACGGCGGCGGGATCGGCGGCCTGGAGCCAGGTGTAGTCGTCGGTCATCGACGCCATGAACACGCCGGTGTCGGTTCCGGCCAGCGACGCGGCCGGGATACCCGCGTCGGCCAGCGCCGCGAACGCCGTCTCCAGCAGCAGCCGTTGCTGCGGGTCCATCCGCTCGGCCTCGTCCGCCGGGATGCCGAAGTACCGGCGGTCGAACCCGGCGACGTCGTCGAGGAACCCGCCCCAGCGGGAGTTCGCCACGCCCGGGGCGGCCGGGTCGGCGTCGTACCACTCGTCGGCGCTCCAGCGCTCCGGCGGCACCTCGCCGATCAGGTCGCGCCCGGCGCACAAGGCGTCCCAGAAGTTCTGCGGCGAGTCGATGCCGCCGGGTAACCGGCACCCCATGCCAACCACGGCAACGGGTTCGGCCGCCGGCGCCGGTTCGGCGGTGAGGCCGAGCTTGGCGGCGAGGAGCTTGCGCTGGCTGTCGGTGAGGCTCGCGAGGCGTGCGGCGAGGTCGGTCACTTCGGTTCTCCCCCGGCGCGGTCGGTGTTCTGCAGGTCGGACAGGAGGTCGGCGAGCAGGGCGTCCACCACCTGTTCGTCGGACTGGGCGGGTTCGCCGCCCAGGTGCGTGGCAAGGAAGTCCGCGAGCCGGGCCACCGACGGGTGGTTGAGCACAGCGGTCTGCGGCAGCTCCGCCTCGAGTTCGGCTTCGAGGCGTTCGTGCAGGTCGACGCCGGTCAGCGAGTCCATGCCGAGCTGGGCGAACGTCCGCTGGTTGTCGACCTGCGCGACGGGCATGCCGAGCAGGTCGGCCGCCGCTTTTCGCACCAGCTCCCGGTAGTCCCGGCCTTCGACCGGCGCGGGCGCCGGTTCGGGCGCCGGCTCGTCGACCGGATTGTCGACCGGCACCGCGGCGGTCGTGCCCGGCAGCGGGAAGTCCGTGGTGTCCCACGGGTAGCGCGGCACCTTCCCGCGCTGCCGCGTCCCGGTCACCGCCGCCCAGTCCAGCCGGTGCCCTTGTTCGTAGAGGCGGCCGACGAGGGTGAGCACGGCCGCGCGGTCCGTGCAGCCCTGCAGGTCGAGCACCGTCGCCCGCGGGTCGAGCGCGGCCACGGCGGGCAGCTCGCCGGTGTGCGCGGCCGCCATCGCCGCGGCTTTGTCGAGCGCGCCGAGGGCGTACGCGGCGGACACGCGGCCGATCCCGGTACCGGTGGCCCCTGCCGGGCGCACGCCCCAGCTGCGCAGCAAGTCGACCAGTCCGATGTGGACGGCGACGCGCACGGCCCGGGCCGCCGCGACGGGCGCCTCCCCTGCCGTCGGGTGCAGCAGCTCGACCAGCGACCAGCCGACCGGCGAAGCGTCGTCACACGCCTCGACCGCCGCGCGGAACACCCTCTCCTGCAGGAACAACGGCAGCCCGGCCGGCCCGTCCTCGCCGAAGCTGAAGGCCAAGGCGCCACCGGGTTCCGTGGTCGCCGCTTCGACGCGGTCGAGCGCGGCCCGCAGGCTGGCCCGGTCGGCGCCGACGACCGCGGCCCGCAGGTCGTGGTGCGCGCGACGGCCCGCGGCGTGGCAGAGCGCGGCCACCGGCACTTCGGGATCGGCGAGCGCGTCCCGGTAGCGCGCGGCCAGCGCGGCGAGCGCCTTGGGGCTGCGCGCCGAGACCGGCAAGAGCATGGCGCGCTCGGGTGCCGGTGTCGACGGTGTCGTCGATGCCGGAGCCTGGACCGCTTGGGCCAACACGACATGGGCGTTGGCGCCACCGAACCCGAACGAGCTGACCCCGGCGAGCGCGGGCCGGTCGTCCGGCAGCGGCACCGGTTCCCGGTTCACCCGCAAACCCCAGCCGGAGAAGTCGATGCGCGGGTTGGTCTGCTCGACGTGCAACGTCGGCGGCAGTTCGCCGTGGCGCAACGCCAGGGCGGCCCTGATCACCCCCGCCACGCCGGCCGCCGCTTCCAGGTGCCCGACGCTGCTCTTGACCGACCCGATCACGCACGGCGTGGACCGGCCCGCGCCGACGGTCGCACCGAGCGCGGTCGCCTCGATCAGGTCGCCCACCGGCGTGCCAGAACCGTGCGCCTCCACGAAGTCGATGTCCCCGGCCCGCACCCCGGCCCGCTGGTGCGCGGCTCGGATCACCGCCTGCTGCGCGGAAGCGGACGGCGCGGTCAGCCCGTTGGTGCGCCCGTCGTGGCCGAGCGCGCTGCCCTTGACCACCGCGTACACGTCGTCGCCCGCGGCGAGCGCGTCGGCCAGCCGCTTGAGCACCAGCACGGCGGCGCCCTCGGCGCGCACGTACCCGTCGGCACCGGCGCCGAACGAGCGGCACCGCCCGGTCGGCGACAACAGGTGGGCACGGGCGAACGCGCTGGTCAACTCCGCGGAGAGCACCACGTTGGCGCCACCGGCGAGCGCCACCGAGCACTCGCCGTCGCGCAGCGCCCGGCTCGCCAGGTGCACCGCCACCAGCGACGACGAGCACGCCGTGTCCACCGCCATGCTCGGGCCGTGTAGGTCCAGCTGGTAGGACAGCCGGTTGGCGGCGATGCTGTGCGCGCTGCCGGTGGTCAGGTACGGCTCGGCGAACCCGTCCGGCCCGGCCCGCAACGCGAACTCCGGACTCCAGACCCCGACGAATACCCCGGTGTCCGTGCCCGCGAGCGCGATCGGGTCCAGCCCCGCGTCCTCGATCGCTTCCCACGCGACCGCGAGCAGCATGCGTTGCTGCGGGTCCATGCTCGTGGCCTCGCGCGGTGAGATGCCGAAGAACCCCGTGTCGAGCCCGGTCGGGTCGTCGACCAGCCCGGCCCAGCGCAGCGCCGGTTCGGCCTGCGCCGCCCACCGGGTCGCCGGGACTTCGCGCACGGCATCGGCGCCCGAGCGCAGGAGCTGCCACAGCTCGTCCGGCGAATCCGCGCCCGGCACCCGGCAGCCGATGCCCACGATCGCGATGTCGTCGTCGACCGGAACCTGGGGCGGGGCAGCTGTTTGCGGGCCCTTGCCGGTGAGGGCGTCGAGCAGGCCGTCGATGGTCGGGTGGTCGTAGAGCAGCACCTCCGGCACCGTCGTTCCGGCGGTCCCGGTCACCGCGGTCAACGCCGACGCCAGTTCGGCGGCACCGGCCGAGCCGAGGCCGTACCCGGCGAGCGGTTCCGTGTCGGACAGCGCCGCCGCGCTCACGCCGGTGAGCTCGGAAACCTTGTGCCGCAACCAGTCCCGTAAGTCGGCCGTCGAGTCGGCCATGATCACCTCACCCGTGCCGCCGAACACCGTGCCCCGCCAGGACGCGACGGCGTCCAGTTGGCCGTCGCGGAAGCGCTGCTTGCTCACCGAGCGCTGGATCTTCCCGCTGGAGGTCTTGGCCAGGCCGGCCTTGCGGAGCAACACGACGGCGTCCACCCGCAGGTCGTGTGCCTGCGCCACGGCCTTGCGCACCGCGGCGACGGCGTCGGCGGCGACGGCCGCGGTGATGGTGTCGTGGGCGATCTCCTGCACCACGACGACGTGCTCCTCGGCGCCGTCGTCGACCGCGAACGCGGCCGCGCAGCCCGGGCGCAGCGCCGGGTGCGCCTGGAACACCGTGGCCTCGAGGTCGTGCGGGTGGTGGTTGCGCCCGGCGACGATGATCAGATCCTTGCGCCGCGAGGTCACGTACAACTCGCCGTCGCGCAGGAACCCGATGTCGCCCGTGCGCAGGTAGCCGGGCCGCCCCTCGAGCACCGCGCCGAAGCACTCGGCCGTCGCGTCCGGGTGGTCCAGGTAGCCCGCGGTGACGCTCGGGCCGGCCACCCACACCTCACCGGACTGTCCATCCGGGACGGTCGTGGCGGTGTCGGGGTCGACCACCCGGACGTCGAACCCGGCCAGCGCCGAGCCGCACGAGACGACCTCGTGGCCGTGGTCGGCAGGCGTTCCCCGGCCGACGGCCAGCGCGTCGGGGTCGAACGCCGTGATCACCGGACCGGCCCCCGCCCGTGCCGACGTCACCATCAACGTGGCCTCGGCCAGCCCGTACGCGGGCAGCAGGGCCTGCTCGCGGAACCCGATGGGCGCGAAGGCCTGGGTGAAGCGGTGAAGGCTCTCCGCCCGGATCGGCTCGGAGGCATTGACGACCACGCGCCAGCGCGACAGGTCCAGCCCGTCGAGCTGGGCCGGGGTGATCTTCCGGGCGGAGAGGTCGAAGCCGAAGTTGGGGGCGATCGAGTGCGTGCCGCCGAACTCGTGCATGGCCCGCAGCCAGCGGACCGGCTCGCGCGCGAACGCCGTCGGCGCCATCAGCACGGTCGGCATCGCGTGCACCACCGGGAGCAGGCCGCAGTAGACCAGCCCCATGTCGTGGAACATCGGCAGCCACGACACGAGCAGGCTGTCCTCGTCGTGGCGCCAGGCGTCGTGCATGGCCGCGCAGCTGGCGAGGACGTCGGCCTGGGTGACGCACACGCCCTTGGGGTCGGCCGTGGAACCCGAGGTGTACTGCAGGTACGCGAGGTCTTCGACGCCCAGCGGGTGCAGCCCCGACTCGTCGCCCGACGGCGCGGCGTCGGCCACGGTCAGCCACTCCACTCCGGCCAGCTCGGCCTGATCACGCAGGGCCGCACGGGTTTCCGGGCGGGTGATCACGACCGGGGCGGCGCAGTCGCGCTGGATGCCGGCGAGGCGGTGCAGCGACCGCGAGTACGGCTTGCGCGGCGGCGGTGCGGGCACGGCGGTCACCCCGGCCAGCAGGCAGCCGAGGAACGCGACCTCGAAGTCGGCGCCCGTGTCGTAGACGAGCAGCGCGCGGCGACCGGCGAGCCCGCGCTCGGTGAGCAGCCGCGCGAAGCCCACCGCGTGCGCGTGCAGTTCGGCCCAGGTGTACGTGGCGGCGTGCGGGTCGCCGTCGAACGCGAGGTAGGTGAACGCGGGCCGGTCACCGTGGGTGGCGGCGGCGCGCGCGAGCAGGTCGGTGATGCGCTGGTCGGTCATCAGTCGGCGAAGTCCGGCATGACCTTCTCGGCGAACAGGCGGATCGACGTCGTCACCAGCTCGCTCGGCACCGTGCCGACCTGCATGACCATGGCCAGTTCGTCGACGCCCGCGGCGGCGAAGCGCGCCACCGTCTCGCGGGCGGCCGAGGGATCGCCGATGACGCCGGTGAGCGCGGAGTCGGCCGCGGATCGACGGCCCATGAGCGTCGTGAGCTCCTCGTCGTCGAGGTCGTCCCGCCCGATCGGCAGGCGCCCGACGGGGCGGTCCTTGTAGGCGTAGTACTGCTGCATCGCCTCCCAGAAGAACCGCGACCCGCGGAAACCGTGGCGGCAGGCCAGCCGGTCGTCGTCGAGCACCAGCGCGGTGGGCGTGCAGACGTAGCGCTCGGTCTTCTGGTAGCCGTCGGGCTCGGCCGTGGCGTGTTGTTCGCGGTAGCGCCGGACCTTGTCGGTGAGCTCGGCGTCGGTCCCCGCGGCGAAGTTGAGCGCACCGAGCCCCAGCGACCCGGCCAGCTCGGCGGTCTTGGGGTTGGTGCAGGCGGCGAACATCGGCGGGTGGGGCTGCTGCACGGGGTTCGGCACCACCTGGATGGGCGGGATGTCGTAGCGCTCGCTGTGCCACTCGAAGACGTCCTGCTGCCACATACGGGGGATCATGTGCAGTGCTTCGAGCCACTGGTCGTGCAGGTCGGCCGGGTCGTTGCCGAACGCGTCCTGCTCCACCCGGCTGCCGCTCTTCCCCGAGCCCCAGTCGACCCGCCCCTCGCTGAGGATGTCCAGCGCCGCGATCCGCTCGGCGATCCGGATCGGGTGGTTGTAGCGGTGCGGGGTGAGGGTGACGCCGTGGCCCAGCCGGATCCGCTTGGTCCGCCCGGACAGGTGCGCCAGGAAGATCTCCGGTGCCGAGGAGTGCGCGTACTCGTAGAGCCCGTGGTGCTCGGCCGCCCAAACCCCGTGGTACCCCAGGGTGTCGGCGAGCACCGCGTGCGCCACGGACTCGCGGAACAACCGGTGCTCCGCCGCCCGCGTGGGCTCCGAGATCTGCATCTCAAAGAAGAGTGAAAACCGCATGGACGCGCGGACTCCCTACCCTCGGTCGGCGTGCGGGACCCGCCACGCTAACAGCGCCAGGGACCCCCGTCTTCAGCCATCCGTTGAGCCGCTTCCTCAACGCAGCGTTGAAACCTGCTGCCGCGCTCCGCCAACTGGTGCTCGTCGCAGCCGACGACAACCTCAACGAAACGGCTGTGGCGGAGGCAGCGACCGAGGAACCTGCGTGACAGCGAGAAGAACGGTGGTCAAGCGGAAGACATGCTGCTCGACGCGCGCAACACCGACATCTCACCGGAACAAGCGAAACAACAGCTCGACCAGGGTCTCCATGTACTGGACGAAGAGCAGCCGGTGCCCGGTCTCTTCAAAGACGGCGGTAAACCGATAGGTCACTTCCTGGCCGTCCTTTAGCCTGCTCGCCAGAACGCCCTGACCAGCCCCGGTGTCGTCGCCCGATCCGCGGTGTTCGGTCCGGCGCACCCGGACCGAACACCGCGCCGGCTCAGCCGGCGGTCGGGATCGTGACGATGTCGTCGGCCAGCGGGGCGACGGCACCGATGATCGTCGCCGTCGTGTCGTCCGGGACGCCGGCCGCCGTGAGGGCTTCGGTCAGGTGCTTGGCGACGAGGTCGAAGTGGTGCTGTTCGATCCCGCGGCCGCGGTGCACCTCGCGCATCGAGCGGCCTTGGTATTCGTGCGGTCCACCGAGCGCCGCCGCGAAGAACTCCACCTGCATGCCCTTGAGCCGGGGCACGTTGGTGCCCTTGAAGAAGGCGGACAACTGCGGGTCGTTGAGCACCCGGTCGTAGAAGTCGTCGACGACGGTGACGAGGGCTTCCTCGCCACCGATCTGCTCATAGATGCTAGACAAAACTGTCCTCCGGTTCGCGGGTGGGATTGCAGTCGAAAACACAGAAACTCTTGCTGTGGCACGGCAGTTCGCCGCTTGACAGCAGACCGATGCTCAGGCGGACATCACCAGGCTGTCGTGGTGGATGCGCGACCTGGGGACCCCGGCGCTGGTGAGCAGCGTGACGGCGCTGGTCAGCATTTCGGCCGGCCCGGACAGGAAGACGTCGAGGCCGGTCGGGTGGACCTGCGGCGATCGCAACTCGGCGCCCAGGTCCTGTGCGCTGTGCACCAAGGTGGTGCTCAGGTTCGGCACCGATCGGACCAGTTGGTGGAAATCGGGGTCATAGGGCTCGCCGGGCCGGCAGCTGACGAGGAGCCTAGCCGGAACCACGGGTCCTGCCTCGCGCTGGCTCTGGCGCAGCAACGACTTCATCGTCGACCAACCGGTACCACCAGCGACGAACAACTTCGGCGTGCCGGCCGCCGTGCCGTCGAGCGTGACCTGGCCGCGCGGCGGCCCCAGCCGGATGGTGTCGCCGGGTTGGGACTGCAGGAGCACGTCGCTCAGACCGCGACGGCCGACGGCGCGGACGTGGAATTCCAGCGGCTGCGCGGGCCGCGGTTCGTTCGCGATCGAGTACGACCGCCACACCCGGGGCAGCCGCGGCGATTCGATGGTCGCGTACTGCCCCGCCTTGTACGGGTAGGGGCGGTGCGGGCGCACCCGCAGGATCGCGACGTCGCGGCCGCAGATCACGTGGTCGATCACGGTGGCGTACCAGAACGGCGGCGCGTCGTCCTGCGCGGCGGCCGCCTTCATCACCGCGACGGCGGCCAGGTAGCGCTCGAGCCACGCTTGCTGCACCTGCGGTGTCCAGGCGGCGCCGGCGAAGTGTGCCAGCGACGCGATGAGCGATTCGCCGACCGTCGTGTACTGCCCGGACTGCACGCCGAACTTGCGGTGGTCACGACCCAGTTGCTCGAGCACCGGAGCCAGTTCCGGTCCAGTTTGGACAAGGGCAAGCAACGCCGCGAGCAGACGGTCCCGTTGCGGGGCCATGTCGCCCGGGAACAGCTTGCGCAAGCTGGGCATACGACGGAAGAGATCGGCGTAGAAGTACGCGACGAGCTCCTCCGCGCGCGGTGCGAGCAAGGCCAGACTCTTCTCCAGCACCTCCTGGTCGCCCCACTTGAGCGCCGCCGGATCCGCCGCGGCCGGGAAGCCGGTCTTCGACCGCAGTGCGCGTTCACGCACTTGCGCGCCATGCTTCCAAGTGAGCCAGCGGTCGTAGGCAGCCGCGTCCTGAACATTGCGATCTGACGCCACGACGGACACCTAAACGGACCGTCGGTGAATATCCAAACCAGGCAGGGGTTCGACCGCCAATCGTTTGCACTCGCCAACGGCGTTGCGCGATTCGGTCCAGACGTCACTACGCCCCCTGGCGCAACGCACGGCTTCGCAGACTCAGGTTCTTGTTGGCCCTGAGCAACATCGCGTCGCGAGGCACCGTTCGACCCAGCCTGTCGCGCGATCACCCCGCGCTCCGCGACCGCGGGTGCACGATGATCTGGTGCGCCGTGCTTTCAACGCCGAGGGCCCGAACCGGTTGTGGCCAGCCAACATCACCGAACACCGCACGTGTGGTCGAGACGGATCGTCGGCCGATCACGGCACTCGGCCTCTACCAGCTGTGCGCTGCCGGCTGTAACGGTCGGTGACGTATGACGATCTACCGGTCGTAGCCCCGCGGAGCCCCCCGACGCGGGGCTACATCATTCTCCAGGCCACGACATCGCCGAACGAGCAGTGGGCGGGAAAGCATGGAACACGAGCTGGATGCCGCTCGTTCGACGGCGGACGTGGAGCGGCTGGCCGCCGAGTGCCTCGCGCCGGACGTGTGGGACTACGTCGCGGGCGGCAGCGGTGATGAGGTGACGGTGGCCGCGAACCGGGCCGCGTTCGACCGGGTGCGCGTGGTGCCGCGGGCGCTGGTGGACGTGTCGGCGTGCGACACCGGGTGCGAGCTGTTCGGCGCGCGGGCGGCGCTGCCGCTGGTGGTGGCGCCGATGGCCTACCAGCGGCTGATCCACGCCGACGGTGAGCGTGGCGCGGCCGAGGCCGCCGCGGCGGCCGGGGTGCCGTACACCATCAGCACCCTCAGTTCCGAACCGCTCGAGGCGGTGGCGCGTGCGGGCGGGGTGACGTGGTTCCAGCTCTACTGGCTGCGGGATCGCGACCTCGTGCGCAACCTGCTGCGGCGCGCCGAGGATGCCGGCTGCCGTGCGGTCGTGCTCACCGTCGACGTGCCGGTGATGGGGCGGCGGCTGCGCGACCTGCGCAACGGGTTCGCGCTGCCGTCGTCGGTGCAGCCGGTGAACCTCGGCGACGAGGTCCGCGAACGGGTGCCCGGCGACTCGGCACTGGCGCGGCACACCAGGGCGGCCTTCGACCCGTCGCTGAGCTGGCGCGACCTGGAGTGGATCCGCGAGCACACCTCCTTGCCGTTGCTGGTCAAGGGAATCCTCGACCCGCGCGACGCCGTGCGGGCCGTCGAGGAAGGGGTGGACGGCCTCGTGGTCTCCAACCACGGCGGCCGGCAACTCGACGGCGCCGTGCCCGCCGTGACGGCCCTGCCGGACATCGTGGCGGCGGTGGCGAACCGGTGCCCGGTGCTCGTGGACAGCGGCGTGCGCAGCGGGGTGGACGTGGTGCGGGCGCTCGCCCTCGGGGCCACGGCGGTGCTGCTCGGCCGGCCGGTGCTGTGGGGCCTCGGGGCGGGCGGGCGGGGCGGCGTGGCCAAGGTGCTGGACCTGCTGCGCGACGAGTTGGACACGGCGCTGCGACTCGCGGGGTGCCCCGACGTGGCTGCCGCGCACGACCTCGCGGTGCGCTGAACCCGGTTCGCGGCGACTGCGCGCGCCACGCAACAAAACGGTCAGGCGTCGAATCGTGCGCGGAGGTAGTCGGCGACCTCCGCGTGCGCCTGGGCCGCGGCGTCGAGGACCCCGGTCATCGAGAAGAACCCGTGCACCATGCCTGGGTAACGGGTCGCGCGCACCTCGACGCCGGCCGCGCGCAGGCGTTCGGCGTACTGCTCGCCCTCGTCGCGCAGGGGGTCGTACTCGGCCGTGATCACCAAGGCGGGCGGCAGGCCGGTCAGATCCTCGGCCAGCGCTGGGGAGGCCAGCGGATCGAGCCCGTCCGCATCGGCGGCGAGGTAGTGGTCCCAGTACCAGGCGACGGACCGGCGGTTGAACAATGCCGGATCGTCGTTGGCGCGCATGGATTCCGTGTCGCCGCGGCGATCGGTGTTGGGGTAGACGAGGACCTGGGCGGCCAGCGCGGGCGACCCGCCGTCGCGTACGAGCAGGGTCACCGCGGCGGCCAGGTTGCCGCCCGAACTGTCACCGCCGACGGCGAGACGGGCGGGGTCGGCGCCGAGTTCGTCGGCGTGGGCCGCGATCCAGCACACGGCCGCGTGGCAGTCGTGCACCGCGGCCGGGAACTTGTGCTCGGGAGCGAGGCGGTAGCCGACGGTGATCACCTGGCAGGGCACGGCGTTGGCGAGGCTGCGGCAGATCCCGTCGGAGGTGTCGATGTTGCCCAACGTCCAGCCGCCGCCGAAGAAGTAGACCAGAGTGGGCAGCGCGTCGGTGGTGGCGCTCGGGCGGTAGACCCGGATCGGCAGGTCGCCGTCGGCGCCGGGGATCAGCCGGTCGGCGACCTGGTGCACCGGCCGGACCGCGCCCGCACCCTCCCGGATCGCCGCGAGGTCGGCGGCGCGGGCCTGCTCGAGCGACAGGGTGTAGAGCGGCGGCGCCCCGGCTGCCACCGCGCGCTCGCGCATCGCCACGACCTGGGGATCGAGCGGCATCACGGCCTCCGTCCGTTGTTCAGCACCTTGAGGATCGCAGTCGCCAGCCCGTCACGGTCGGGCCGGACGGCGCGGTCGAGCGCCGGCGCGAACGGCACAACGGTGCCGTCGGGACGGCACACCCGCGCGGGCGGGGCGTGCAGGTCGAACCGTTCGGCCGCGGTCGCGAGGACCTCGGCGCCGATGCCGCACATCCGGTTGGAGTCGTCGAACACCACCAGGCGACCGGTTTTGCCCACCGACGCGGCCAGCCCGTCCCAGTCGAACGGGTACACCGTGCGCGGGTCGAACACCTCGACCGACACGTCGGCGGCGAGTTCGTCGGCGACGGCGAGCGCGTCCTGCACGAGGTGTCCGATCGCCACGACCGTGACCTGCGTGCCCGGCCGGTGCACCCGGCCCACGCCCAGCGGCACCGCGACGAGGTCGGCGTACTCGACGTCGTCGCGAACGCCGAGGGCACCCGCCGGGGCGAACACCACGACCGGGTCGTCGTCGCGGATCGCGGTGGCGAGCAGGCCGTAGGCGTCGGCGGGAGTGGCGGGCACGACGGTCTTCACGCCGGCGTGGGCGAACAGGCTGTACGGGTGGTCGGAGTGCTGCCCGGCCCAGCCGGTCCGCGAGCCCGACCCGGTCACCAGGTAGGTCACCGGCACGCACGCCTGGCCGCCGGTCATGAGCGAGAACTTGTGCGCCTGGTTGACGATCTGCTCGAAGACCAGGAACAGCAGCGACGGCACCTGGAACTCGACCACCGGGCGCAGGCCGGACAGCGCGGCGCCCGTCGCGAAACCGGTGAACGCCTGTTCCGACAGCGGGGCGTCGACCACCCGCTCCGGCCCGAACTTCCCGGCCAGCCCCGCTGTCACGTACGACACGCCGACCCGCACGTCCTCGCCCAGCACGAACACCGCCGGGTCGCGGGCCAGTTCGTCGGCGAGCGCCCGGTTGAGCGCCTTCAGGTAGGACAGCCGGGGCATCAGTGGTCACCGCCCTGACGCGGGCGCAACCCACTGGCGTACAAGTGGTCCAGCGCACCGCCGGGATCGGGGTGCGGGCCGGCGAGCGCGAACGCCACCGCTTCGTCCAAAGTGGACTCCACCTCGGCGTCGACCCGTTCGCGTTCGGCGTCGGCCAGCCGCGCGCCCTGGATGGTCACCGGGTCGCGTAGGCGTCCACTGTGGACTTCCTCGTCGCTGCGGTACCGCATCCGGGCCCGGTGTTCCCACGTGTGGTGCGCATCGAACCGGTAGGCCAGGCACTCGATCAACGACGGTCCGTCGCCCGCTCGCGCGCGCCGCACGGCCGTTCGCGCCGCGGTCAGCACAGCCACCGGGTCCGCGCCGTCCACGGTGACCGATGGGATGCCGAACGCCTCGCCGCGCCCGGTGATCGTGCCCGCCACCGCCTCGCCCACCGGCAGGGTCGTCGCGTACCCGTTGTTCTCGCAGACGAACAGCACCGGCAGCCGCCACAGCGCGGCCAGGTTCAGCGACTCCAGGAGCACACCCTGGTTGACCGCGCCGTCGCCGAAGAAGCTGACCGCCACCCGGTCGCTGCCCGAATGCCGCGCCGCCCAGGCCGCGCCGACGGTGATCGGTGCGTTGGCCCCGACGATCGCGTTCGCCCCGAGGATGCCCATGGCGAAGTCGGCCGCGTGCATCGACCCGCCGCGGCCGCGGTTCAGGCCGGTGTCCCGGCCCGCCAGCTCGGCCAGCACCCGGGCCGGGTCCGCGCCCTTGGCCAGCACGTGCCCGTGCCCGCGGTGGGTGCTGGTGATCACGTCGTCGTCGCGCAGCGCCGCGCACACCCCGGCGGCGATCGCCTCCTGCCCGGTGTAGGGGTGGATGCCGCCGACGATGTCGCCGGTATCGACCAGGTCCACCGCCCGTTGCTCGAACCGGCGGATCAGCCGCACCGTCCGGTACAGGCCGACGCGGGTGTCCGTCGCTCGTGCCATGGCGCGGCCGTCAGCGACGCCACAGCGTGGGGCAGAACTCCGGATCGGCGTAGTCCGGCCTGCCGTCCGGGGTCCGGCGCACGAGCACGTCGTGGTTGTAGGAGGCGAGGGTGCCGTCGGACAGCGGGAACTCGCGGTAGGCGTTGTCGCCGTCCTGCAGGTGCAACGACACCGCCTGGCGCGGCCGGGACCCGCGGTTGCCGGCACTGCCGTGGTAGGTGCGGCAGTGGTGGAAGCTCATGTGTCCTTTCGGGATGATCATCGGGATCTTGGTGACCTCGGCCCCGTTGTGCGCGGCGTTGGCGCTCAGCAGTTCCTCGAGATGGCCGTGGTCGCGGTCGGCGAAGTGCCGCACGACGGTGTCGTCCGCGCCGACCTCGGTCCAGCGGTGGCTGCCGTCGACCATCGTGATCGTGCCCAGTTCCTCGTCGCAGTCGTGGAACGGGATGAACGCGGTCAGCATCCGCTCCGACGACGAGGACGACCAGTAGTGCTTGTCGAAGTGCCACGGCACGACGTTGGACGGCTCGTCCGCGATCGGCGGCTTGTAGATCAGCGTCGACTGGAACACCCGGATCTCCGACGCCTGCGCCAGCCGCGCCGCCACCGCACCGATCACCGGCTTGAGCAACGCCTTGGCGATGGCGTCGCTTTCGTAGTGCACGTAGTCGTTGTGCCGCTGCACGTCGCCGTCGCTCGGCTCCCAGTAGGCCAGCCGCGGCGGGCGGACCGGCAGGCGCCTGCTGCGCTCCCCCGCGTAGTACCGCTCGACCGCGTCCGCCAGCTCGTCGACCTCGTCGCCGGACAGCAGCTGCTTGGACAGGTACCAGCCGTGCTCGGCGAAGAACCGCACGTCCTCGTCGGTCGGCAGCAGCGTCTGTTCCCGCTCCGTCAGCGCGAAACCGTCGACCACGGTCACGTCCCCTCCCCCGGGTTCGGCGCGCCGGCGAGCTCGCCCTGCTTCGCCTCGTACAGCGCCTTGATGTTGCGGGTGCCGAAGGTCAGCGCGCCGCGCCGTTCGATCAGCTCCAGGAACAGCGTGCGGCGGATGTGCATGGATTCGGTGAAGATCTGCAGCAACTGCCCCCAGTGGTCGCGGTCGACCAGGATGCCGAGCCTGCGCAGGTCCGCCAGCGACGCGTCGAGGTGCCCGACCCGCTCCTCGAGGTTGCCGTAGTAGGCCGCCGGGGTGCCCAGGAACTGCACGCCGTGCTCGGCCAGCGTGGTCACGGCCTTCACGATGTCGTCGGTGCCGAACGCGACGTGCTGGACGCCCGCGCCCGCGTGCCAGGACAGGAAGTTGTCGATCTGCCCCGGTTTGCGGTTCGGGTCCGGCTCCAGCAGCGTGAACGTGACCTGCTGGGACGGGCTCTGCACGACCTTGGACTCCATGCCCTGGCCGCCGACCTCGACGTACTCCTCGAAGACCTGCGTGAAGCCGAAGACGTCCACGTAGTAGTCGACCGTGGGGGTGAGCCCGCCCGCCGGGACGCAGATGGCGATGTGGTCGATGGTGCGCAGCAGCTTGCCGTCGGCGTGCGGGTCGGGGCCGGTCAAGGCGATGGCGCCGGGCAGGAACTCCCGGGCCGGGCCGTGCCGCTCGACGAGGCGGTGCGTGACGTCGGAGAAGCCGGACACCTCGGCGACCACGACCCGTGCGTCCCCGCCGGCGTACTCGGTGGGCGGCGCCAGCGGTTCGGCACCTCGGTCGACGAGACCGCGGTGGGCGGCGGCGACGTCGTCGACCGCGATGCCGATGACGGCCACGCCGTCGCCGTGGCGGCGCACGTACTCCGTCGCCGGGTGGTCGGGCACCAGCCCGGTGGTGAGCACGATCTGGATGCCGCCCTGGCGCAGCAGCAGCGACCGGCAGCCGGCCAGCCCGGTCTCCGGGCCGCCCTGCCCGCAGACGGTGAAGCCGAACGCGGTGCACAGGTAGAACGCCGTCTGCCGGGCGTCGCCGACGTACAGCTCGAGGTGGTCGATGCCGGCGATCTTCATCTGGCGGCCCCGATCACTTCGCGGATCACCTCGACGGCACCGGTGACCGTCATCATCCGGCCGAAGTGTTCCTCGTCCAGTTCCACGCGGACGCCGTAGTGCTGCTCGACCTGGTGCACGAGCCAAGCCAGCTCCATCGACTCGATGCGCTCCTCGACGTCGTCGCGGGTCCGGCCGTCGAGGCCGGCGAGCAACCTCAGGACGTCCTCCCTGCTGGGTAACTCGCCCCGGTTCACGCGGTCACCTCGCCGCGGCCGGTGAGCACTGTCCTCATCGGATCACCTTTCCTCACGTGATGCGTCGCGGAGTACCGATCGGTCGCGAACCAGCTTTCCCGTCGTCGTGCGCGGCATGGCCGCGAGCGCGTGGACCCGCCGCGGGCGCTTGTAGGCGGCCAGCCGCTCGGCGAGGCCGGCTTCCACCTGCGCCACGGTGGCGGGTTCGGCGAGTTGCACGTAGGCCGTCACCATGCTGTCGTGCACCACCACGGCCGCCTCGACGCCCGGCAGGCCGCCCAGGGTCTCCTCGACCTCGGTCAGGTCGACCTTGAGGCCGCCGATGGAAATCTGGGAGTCCAGCCGCCCCTTGATGGTGACCAGCCCGGTGTGTGGGTCGACGGTGCCGGCGTCGCGGGTGTGCAGCCAGCCATCGGCCCACCGGTCCGGGTCGGAGAGCCCCACGTACGGCGACTCGGGGCGGCTCACCAGCAGTTCGCCGCCGCGTTCCACCACCGCGAGCCCGAACGCCGGGCGCAGCGACGGGCGGTGCTCGCCGAACAGGTCGGTGGCGATCACCCCGACCTCGGTCATGCCCCACATGTTGCCCAGCGGCACGCCGTACTTCTCGGTGAACGCCGTCACGACGGCCGGTGGCTGGAGTTCGCCGCCGGTGGTCATGCGCTTGAGCTGCGGCAGCTGGGGTGGGTCCACAACGGACGCGAGCAGTCCGATGTGGAACGGCACGCCCAGCACCGTCGCCGGGCTGGGGTCGGCCGCCACGGCCTCGAGGACGCTGTCGCCGGTGAGCCGTTGGGGCGGCTGGACCCGCACCCCCGCGTGCAGGCCGTAGAGCAAGGCACCGACGAGCCCGAGGACGTGCACCATCGACGCCAGCACGATGATGCGCTCGCCGGGCAGCGGCACGCCGTCCATGCGGGTGTACCGGTCGAGCTCGGCGATGAGGTCCGCGGCCGTGCGTCCGATCACTTTGGACGGTCCGGTGGAGCCGGAACTGAGCTGGATCACCGCGTGCGGCGTCGCGGCTGGGCGGCCCGCGCGCGCGGTGACCACGTCTTCCACGTCGGCGAAGGCACGCAACGCGCCACTGCGCACGCGGCCCGCCGACACCACGACCTGCACCGCGAGCCGGTCGAGCGCGGCGTCCACTTCGAACTGGGTCAGCCGGTGGTCGAGCAGGACGACCTGCGCGCCCAGGCGCCACCCGGCGAGCAGATTCGCCACGTAGGCAAGGGAAGGCGGCAGCCGCAGGGCGAGCGAACCGCCCGCGCCGAGGCCCGCGGCGGCGAGCCGTTCCTGGCGTTGCGCGACCATCGCGCGCAGCGCCGCCCGGGTCACCGGGCCGTCGACGTCCAAGCAGATGTCGTCGTCTGGTCCGCGCAGCAGGAGTTCGTCGACCCAATCAGGCCCCACCACGGCCCCCAGTTCGATCTTGGTCATGTCTGTCGTCATCGGCACACCTGCCCAGTCCTCTGGCGGCACTGCTCTTCGATCAACACCGCGAGCCGGCGCACGCCGGTGTCGATCAGGTCGGCGGACACGCTGCTGACCGAGAGCCGCAGCGCCGGGACGGCCGGCATGCCGTCGTAGAAGTGGCCCATCGGCGTCCACAGCACGCCGTGGTCGCGCGCGGAGCGTTCGAGGAGGTCGTCGTCGACCGGGAACGGCACCGACACCACGACGAAGAACCCGCCGGAGGGCACGGTCCAGCTCACGCCGGGCACGTCGGTCAGGTGCTCGGCCAGCGCGTCGACCGCACGCCGTAAGTTGCCGGCGTACCACCGGCGTTCCCGCGCGGTGGCGGCGGCGAGGCTGCCGCCGTGTTCGACGAGCTTGCCGCCGACGACGGCCTGGGCGATCGGCGAGGTGTTGACCGTCACCATGCTCTTGATCTTGGAGAGCTCGTCGGCGAACAGGCCCACCCGGCCGTCCGCCCCCGCCACCCGCTGGTCGGCGACCACGTAGCCGACGCGCGCGCCGGGCAACACCGACTTGGCGAACGAGCCCAGGTAGACCACGCGGCGCCGCTCGTCGAGCGACTTGAGCGTGGGTAGGCGGCCGGACTCACCGTGGAAGAGCCCGTACGGGTTGTCCTCCAACAGCAGCAGCTCCTGCTCGGCGGCGACCTCCAGCAGCCGCCCGCGGGTCGCGACGTCCATGCTGAGACCCGACGGGTTGGCGAAGTCCGGCATCACATAGCAAGCGCGGGGCCGCAGGCCGTCCGCGCGGGCCTGTTCGGCCACGGCAGCCAGGTCGGCCAGGTCGACGCCGGCCGCGCCGGTCCGCACGGGCAGCACCGGCAGGTCCGCCAGGCGTGCCGCGCCCGTCAGGCCCACGTAGGTCGGCGTGACGGCGAGCAGGACGTCGCGGTGGTCGGCACGCAACGCCCGCAGGACCAGGAACATCGCCTCCTGGCACCCGGCGGTCACCACCACCGACTCCGGGTCGACGTCGATCCCCTCGTCGATCCGGAGGTGCTCCGCGACCAGGTCGTGGATGATCCCCTTGGTCCGGCCGTACTGCAGCACGGTCCGCCGCACCTGCGCCGGGCTCTGGCCCAGCCGCCCGGCCAGGTGGTCGCAGAACGACCGCAGGTAGCGGTGGACGTCGGCCAGGTCGAAGAACTCCTCGGTCGGCCGTCCGGCCGCGAGCGCGATCGCGTGCGGATGGCGCGACGCGACCTCGTTGAGGAAGTTCATGGACTCCGCGGCCGGGTCCTCGAGCCCGCCGAACAACGCGCTCGTGGCCAGGTCCACCGCCTCGTCGAGGCCGTTGGTGGTCACGATGCCGTCCCGCACAACAGGTCCAGCCGGTCGTACCCGCGCAGCATGAACTGGTGGCGTGCCGCGGGTTCGGCGGCCAGGGCGAGGCGCGGGAACCGGGTCAGCAGGCGTGGCAGGGCGATCCGGCCCACCGCGCGGCCCAGGGCCGCGCCCAGGCAGTAGTGCGGACCGGCACTGAACGCGTAGTGCTGGTTGTCGGTGCGGGTGGGGTCGAACTGGTCGGGGTCGGCGAACCGCGCGGGGTCGCGGTTGGCCGCCGCGGTGAGGATCAGCACCGTGCGGCCTTCCGGCACCGGGACGCCGTCGACCTCGGTGTCGTGCACGGCGAACCGGACCGCGAAGTGGACAGGCGGGTCGAAGCGCAGGATCTCCTCGACGCACGACGGCGCCAGCGCCGGGTCCGCACGCAGCGCCGCGAGGCTGTCGGGGTGCTGCAGCAGCAGGTGCAGGCCGTTGCCGATGAGGTTGGCCGTGGTGCGGAACCCCGCGTTGAACACCACGATCAGGTTGGCCAGCAGCTCCGGCTCGGGCAGCCGGTCGTCCGCGGCGAGCGCCGAGACGAGGTCGTCGGCGGGCCGTACCCGGCGCTCGGCGACCAGTGCCGCGAAGTAGGCGGTGAGTTCCGCCGCGGCGGTGTCGGCGGCACGCAGCTCCCGGAACGACCGCTGGCCCAGTTCCAGGATCGCGTCGAAAGCCTTGACGCGGGCGGGAAAACCGGCCCGGTCAGGTTCGGGGACGCCCAGGATCTCGCCGATCACGTCGCTGGGCAACCGCAGCGCGAACCGCGCCATCACGTCGACCGCACCGTGCTCCGCCGCAGCCGCCAGCTCGTCGAGCAGCCGGTCGGCGATGCGCTCGATCACCGGCTCCAGCGTCGCGGCGCGGCTCGCGCTGAACACCTGGCCGAAGAGCCGCCGGACCCGGGCCAGCCGGTCGCCGCCGGCGTGGAACACGGAGTTCTGCATCGTCTGAACGGCAAGGTGTTCGCGCCACCGGGTGCTGGTGCGGTCCAGGTAGTCGCCGTCGAGCACGGCGAACCCGGGATCGCGCAGCACCCGGCCGACCGCGTCGTGGCCGTGCACGATGGCGGCGTGTTTGCCGTCCGGGGGCAGCGGCACGACCGTGCCCAGTTCGTGCAGGCGGGCGTAGACCGGGTACGGGTCGCGCCTGCCTTGGTCACTCAGCAATTCGCGCAGCAGCGCGGCGGCGGAGGCGGCGACGGCGGACGCGGCGGTCGGTGCGCTCATGTCCCCTCCCCCTTGACCGCCCGGCGACGGTCGCGGTCGGCGAGGACCGCGCGCAGCAGGTCGTCCAGCTCGTCGTCGGACAGCGCCACCAGATCCGTGTCCGGCTCGGCCGCCGGCGCCGCGGCGGAGACGATCTCGGCGAGCTGCGCGATCGTCGGCGTGGCCACGATGCTGTGCATGGGCAGGGTCACGCCGTAGGTGTCGGCGATCCGGGCCGCGAACCGCACGGCCGCGAGCGAGCCGCCGCCGAAGCCGAACAGGTTGTCGTGCACGCCGATCGGCTCGGTCGTGCCGAGCAGTTCGGCCCAGATCCCGGCCAGGTCGGCCTCGACCGGGTTGCGTGGCCGCACCTTGCCCTCGCCCGGCTCGGCGGGCCACTCGGGTTCGGGCAACGCGTCCCGGTCCAGCTCAGGCACCACGACGACGAGCGCGGGGACCATCGGCTCGGGCACGGCTGCCCGCACATGGGCGAGCAGATCGGCTTCCCGGTCGGCTTCTGGGTCCACGGCGACGTAGGCCACGAGGGCCGTGTCACCGGCTCTCGGGACGCCGACCACGACAACGTCCCGCACGGCGTCGTGGGCACGCAGCACCGCCGCCACGTCGCCGGGGTCCACGGGCGCGCCGCGGACGGTGACGCGGCCATCGGTGCGTCCGGACCGTGCGAGGCCGCCGTCTTCGCGCCACCGGCCCAGGTCGCCGGTCGCCACGCCGGCGACGTGGACTTCCCCCACGACCCCGATGGGCACGGGGGTGCCCCGCTCATCCAAGACGCCCAACCGGTGGCCGCCGAGCAGCACCGGCCGCTCACCGGCCCGGATCGCGGCGGCCCACCCGGCCGTCCCGGCGTGGCCGTAGAGGTGCCACAACGCGGAGCCGGGCGAGGTCAGCGCCTCCGCGAGGCCGCGGTCCGGCTCCCCCGTGCACAGCCGCAGCCGCAACCGGGCCGGGACGTGGTCGGTGAGCAGGCGCCACGTGTAGGCAGTCGCGTGCATCGCGGTCGCCGCGCTCCGCTCGACCAGAGCACGCAGCCGGTCGCCGTCGCGCGCCTCGTCGGCAGCGATCACGAGGTCCGCGCCGCACACGAGCGGCAGCACCAGTTCCAGCAGGGCGAGGTCGGCAGCGGTGGTCGTGACGGCGAGGAACCGGTCGTCCCCGCCCAGCCCCAACTCGCCACGCAGCGCTCCGAGCACGGCCGCCACGGCGCGATGGGTGACGTCGACGCGCGTCGTGGACACGAAGACGCTGTACGCCAGGGAATCCGGGTCGACCGCGACGGGCGGCGCCGGTGCCGTACCGAGCTCGTTGAGCGTGAGCACCTCGCCCAGCGACCGGGCCGGCGTGCCGTGGGCGTCGTCGGCCACGAGCAGCCGCAGGTCCGCGTCACGGACCCGGTCACGCAACCACGGCAGCGGGTGCGCCGGGTCCAGCGGCACGACCGCACCACCCGCCCACCACACCCCGAGCACCGCCGTCAGCAGACCGGTGCCGCGGCCGACGCATAAGCCGACCCTGCTGCCCGGGCCGACGCCGTGATCGATGAGCGTCCGGGCGAGCCGCGCGGCGCGGTCGCGCACCACGGGCATGAGCACAGTGCCGGCCCCATCGGTGACCGCGGCGCTCGACTCGCACACCGTGGTCAGCACGTCGAACCCGTTGTCCGGCACCGCAACGGCGGGTGCAGGGTGTTCTGGCGCCGGCAGCAAGGGCAGGTCCGCGATCGGGAGCTCCGGGTCGCGAGCCGCGTGTTCCAGCACGGTGACCACCGACCGCAGCAGGCGGGTGGCGAACGGCGCGTGGAACAGATCGGTGCGATACCCGAGCGTCAGGGATCCGTCGTCGGCGGCGATCAGGTTGAGATCGGACTCGGTGGTCCTGGGAAACGCGATCCGGTCTTCCGCCGTGACGCCGGGCAGCCGAGGCGCGGAAAGTACCCCAGGATCTGAACCAGGGCCACCGAATCGGACCGGCGGAGGAGCGAGGTCGAGTTCCGCCGCCAGCAACTCGTACGGGAGCTCGGCGCTCGCGCGGACCTGTGCCGACGCCCCTCCCACCTGAGCGAGCAGCTCAGCGAACGTCGTGTCGCCGAGCCGCACCCGGACGGGGACGGTGTCGGCGAACGGACCGACGACCGGCACCAGTTCCGGCCGGACGCGTCCGTCCACCGCCACGCCGATCAGCAGGTCGCGCTGCCGTGCGTAACGCGACAGCGCCATCGCGTACCCGGCGAGCACCGCCGAGGCCGGGTCCGTGCCGGAAACCCTTGCCAGCTCGGCGAGTTCCGCCATCGTGTCGGGGGCGATCGTCGCCGTGGCCACCGCAGCACGGGTGGACCGGACGGTGCGCCGGGGACGGTCGGTGGGCATCGCCAGCGCACGCGGTGCGTTCCGCAGCTGTGCCCGCCACGGCTCCACCTGGCGGGTCAGTTCCTCGCCACGCAGCCAGTCGAGCTGCCACACGGCGTAGTCGCCGTAGTCCATCCAGAGCCGCGGCAGCACCACCGCCGGATCGTGGTACACAGTGGACAGTTCGTCGAGCAGCACCGCCAGGCCGGCCTCGTCGGCGACGACCCGGTGCGCCACGAGAACGAACAGCGACCGGTCGGAAGCGGTCTCGATCAGGGCGGCGCGCAGCAATGGACCACGCGCCAGGTCGAACGGGCGCGCGGCCAGGTCAAGGGCGAAGGACAGGGCGTCGTCCTCGGCGAGGACAGCACGCTCGACCGCAACGCTGCCGGTGTCCTCGACGACCTGCTCGGGCCCGCCGGCCGACGACACGACGACGGTCCGCAGCGCCGCGTGCCGGGCGACCAGGACGTCCAGCGCCCGTTGCAGGGCGTCGTGGTCGATCGTGCCCCGCAGCCAGACCCCGTACGGCAGGCGTGCCGCCGGATCGCCGGGCGAGTTCTGTTCGAGCGCCAGCAACCGCCGCTGCGCGAACGAGACCGGATACCGCACGCGCTACCTCCCGTGCTGCGCTTGCGCGAGGATCCGTTGGCGCATAACGAACTTGCGCACCTTCCCGGTCGGGCCCACCGTCATGTCGTCGTCGCGGACGGTCTCGATGCGCCGCACCGTCCGCGCCGCCGCCTCGCCGAGCGTGGCGCGCACGGCCGCCTCCCGCTCGGTGGTGGCGCCGGGACCGGTGTCCGCGCCATCACGCAGCACCAGGAGCACGTCGGTCACGACCGAGCCGTCGTCCTGCCGGGTCGCCAGCACCGTGCAGTCGCGGACATCGGGGATGCGGGCGAGCAGACGTTCCTCGCAGAGCGCGGTGTAGAGCCAGTTCCCGTCGCCGAGGTCGATCGCGTCGCTTGCCCGGTCGACGTGGTAGTAGTAGCCCTCCGCGTCCCGGTACATCAGGTCGCCGGTGAGGTAGTAGCCGTTGAACCGGCTGCGGTAGGTGGCGGCCGAGTCGTTCCAGTAGCCGGGCGCGAGCGTCGGCGACTTGAGCGCGCAGTGGCCGACCTGGCCGTCCGGGACCTCTTCGCCGGTCGTGAGATCGAGCAGCGCCACCTCCGCGAACGGGTACGGCGTGCCCACGCACCGGTCGTAGCGGTCGCTGCCGAGCCGGTGGGTGATCCGGAACGCGCTGTGCCCCATCTCGGTGGAGCCGAGCATGTCGATGAACTTCGACCCGGCGACCTCGACCGCGCCCTCCCGGGTCCACGTCAGGTGGCTGCCGACCGCGACGAGCCGCCGCACGTGGGCCTCGTGGGCGCAGTCCCCGGTGCTCGACCAGTTGCGCACCGAACTCAGATCGCGGGTGGTGAGGTCGTGGCGGGCGAGTTCGGCCCACGTCACCGCGAAACCGAACACGCCGGTCGGCCGCCAGCGCTCGATGGCGTCGAGGATCACCTCGCCGCTGCGCTCGAACGGCCCGCCCTGCGCGGACAGGCACAGGATCTCGTAGCCGTTGCACAGCGCCTGGTTCACGACGATGATCCCGGCGGCGTGCGCGGCGGGGAGCACGGACAGCTCCCGGACCTTGCCGTAGGGCCGGGCCTCGGTGAGCCGCACCGCGCGCACCGCGGCGAACAGGCTGTCGTGGGAGTGCACGACCGCCGCGGGCACGCGCGTCGTGCCAGAGGAATGCGTGATCGCGACCGGGTCGTCGCCGTGGTGGCGGTAGTGAGGCGGTGCCTGATCCGGGTCGCCGGTGCCGGTCTCGGCCGCGTCGCCGAGCACGGGCGCGCCGAGGTCGTGCTCGCGCAGCGCGTCGTGGTCGGCGTCGACCACGACACCGGCGCACGCGAGCCGCCGGATGTACGCCGCGGCGACGTCCAGGGGCATGTTCCCGTTCATCAGCGCCGGAATCGCGCCCAGCCGGTTCAACGCGAAGAAGTTGAGGAACACGTCGGCGGCCGACGTGACCGGCAGCGCGACCGGGTCGCGGCGGCCGATCCCCTTGCGCGCGAACCACTCCGCGCGCGCCGCGACCCGCTCGGTGAGCTGCCGCAACGACAGCAGGGTGTACGCCGCGATCCCGTCCACCGCGGAGTCGAAGCCCATGCGCGGCGCGTCGAGGTCGGCGCCGTGCTCGGCGAGCATGAGCGGCACGTTGCCCGCCCCCACCCGCGGGTCCTGCGCCAGCGCGGCACGCAGGTTGCCCTGCTTCATGAGACCTCCCGGTTGAACTGGCGGATCGACCACCAGACGGCGAGCGCGCAGGCAACGACCATGACCAGCCAGCCTTGCCAGACGGCGCTGGTCGCGAAGTGCCCGGTCAGCAGCGCGCGCAAGCCCTCGGTGGCCCACGCGAACGGGTTCCACAGCGCCACGTTCTGCACCCACAGCGGCGCAAGGCTGAGCGGGATCAGCACGCCCGCGAGCAACGACACCGGCTGGCCGACCGTGTTGATCAGGATGCCGAGGCTGTTCTCGTTGCGCACCACCAGGGCGATGCCGTAGGAGATCGAGATGCTCAGCAGGATCACCAACGACAGCAGGGCGTAGGCCACCAGCAGTTCGCCGAGCCCGACCCGCAACCCGAACGGCAGCGCGGCGATGGTGATCATCGTCGCCTGGAACTCCAGCAGCGCCACGTGCATCAGCGCACGGCCCAGCAACAGCCCGGTGCGGCTGACCGGCGTGACGCGGCAGCGGTCGACGACCCCTTGGCGCACCGCGTTCAACAGGCCGTAGCCCGCGAAGAGCCCACCGAACAAGCCCATCGACACGAACAAGCCGGGCACGTAGATCGCGTAGGCGTCGCCGTAGGTGGCCACGCCCCGGCCGGCCATCGCGATCTTGAGGAATGGCGCGAAAAGCACCAGATAGGTGATCGGCTGGGCGAGGGTGAGCGCGATGAGACCGGGGTTGCGGGCCATCACGACCGCCTCGTAGCGGAAGATCAGCCAGGTGTCGCGCAACAGTTTCACGACGTCCGCTCCTCAGTCGCGCAGGGTTCGGCCGGTCTTGGCCAGGAAGACGTCGTCGAGACTGGGACGGCGGAACTCGATCGATACGGGCTCGATCCCGGCGCGCACGAGCGCGCTGATGGTCAGGGGGATGGCGGTCGCGGCACTGTCGACGTACAGGCGCACCGCGGTGTCCACGCCTTCCACGCCGTGCACGAAATCCAGTCCGGTCAGCACGGCGATGGTGGCGGCGAGCAAGGACTCGTCCGCGCCGCCCGCCGAGCCGGGACCGGACAGGTGGACGGTCACCACGTCACCGGCGATGTCCCGCTTCAGCTGCGACGGCGTGCCCTCGGCGACGATCAAACCCTTGTCGATGATGGAAATGCGGTCGCACAAGGCGTCCGCTTCGTCGAGGTAGTGCGTGGTCAGGAAGATCGTCATGCCGTTGTCGCGCAGCCGCCGGACCTCCTGCCACATCTCCGCGCGGCTCGGCGGGTCCAGACCTGCAGTCGGCTCGTCGAGGAACATCACCGACGGCCGGTGGATGACGCCGATGGCGAAGTCGAGCCGGCGGCGCTGGCCGCCGGAGTAGGTCTTGATGCGGCGGTCGGCGAACTCGGCGAGACCGAACGACGCCACCGTCGCGTCGGCCACGCCCCGGGCCTGCGCCTTGCCCATGCCGTGCATCTGCGCCTGCACGGCCAATTCCTGCCGCCCGGTCGCGTCGTCGTAGGTGCCACTGCGCTGCGCTACCAAGCCAATGACTTCACGCACCCGAGCGGGTGAACGCACCAGGTCGGCGCCGCCGATGACGGCGCTGCCGCCGTCGGGCCGGATCAGCGTGGCGAGCATGTGCAGTGTCGTGGACTTACCCGCGCCGTTGGGGCCGAGGAAACCGAAGATCTCCCCGGCACGCACGGCGAAATCCACCCCGCGCACCGCCGCCACCGGCTTGGCCTTCCTACCGCGGCCGCGGTAGGTCTTGCGCAGCCCCACGGCCTCGATCACGAGATCCCGGCGCGCGGGAGCGACGACCCCACCGGCCACGACGGCGTCGTGCACCGGCAGCAGGGGGCGCGAAGTCACCAGCGAAGGCTAGGTTGGCCATTCGCCCCATGACAATCATGCATTCGGACGTTTTTCCGCTCACCATGCGAAAAACAAGACGGGACACCACCGGCGCGCCCGATCACCCCAACGCGCGCAGCCGCGCCGCGATCGCCGCCCCGATCCGCGCGATCGGTTGTGGCAGCAGCATGTGCTCGTGCTCGGTGTCGACCTCGACGACGTCGACCGGCCCGTCGAGGTGACCGGCCCAGGCCGCCACCTTCTCGGCGGTGGTCTCCTCGGTCCGGGTCGCGGACAGGAACAGCACGGGACAGCGGACCCGGCCCGGCTCGTGCCGCTGCGCCACGGCGAGGTTGTTGCGGATGATCCGCGGCAGGCCGACCACCCGCCGGTCCGGCCACTCATGCAGCCCGCCACCCGGCCGGGCGCGGATCAGCTCCAGCATGTGCCCCACCGGATCCGGGTCGTCCGGTTCGATCACCGGCTGGTAGCCGAACTCGCGCAGCACGAAGTCGCACAACAGCCACACGTTGTCGTCGGCGATGCTGATCTTCCCGGGCAGCTGCGGGGTCGCGTCGCCGATGACAAGCAGGCCGACGTCCTCACCGCGCCGTTCGAGCTCTTCGGCGATGGCGTGGGCCATGTTCGCGCCCACCGACCAGCCGAACAGCGGGTAGGGGCCACACGGCCGGGTCTCGCGGATGCGGTCGGCGAAGTCGCGGGCCAGTTCGGCCATGTCCACCGTCAGCGGTTCGGGACGGCGAAGGCCCCGCGACTGCAGGCCGTACACGGCGTGCTCAGGCCCGATGTGGGGCAGCAGCGACAAGTAGCACCAGCTCGCCCCCACCAGCGGCGGCGCGCAGAACAGCGCGGGGCCCTCGCCGCCCGCGCGCAACGGCAGCACCAGGTCGAGAACTCCTCCGGCCGCACGGAAATCGGCGCGCCGCTGCCGTGCCCACGCGAACTCCGCGGCTTTCGGCAGCGCTTTCGGTTTGGCGGCGTTCAGGGCCGCGGTCCCGTCCACCCCGCTCATCCTCTCGACCCGACCCGGTCGGCACCAGCCGCCAACGCGGCGATGTGCGTGGCGGCCGCACTCGCTCCCCCGGCGTCGGCGAACTCGCCCGCGATGTGGCGAGCCCGCTGCCGGTACCGCGGCTCGTCCAGCACAGCGCGGACCGCCGTGTCGAGTTCGGCGACCGTCGCATCCAGGATCGGGACCTCGATCCCGGCGCCCGACGCGGCGATCTGGTGGGCCAGGGCCACTTGTTCGGCCCGAACGGGGGCGAGGACCATCGGGACGCCGTGCGCGAGCGCCTCGGTGGCCGCACCGCCCGCGTGGCACACCAGCGCGTCCAGGCGCGGCAGCAGGTCCAGCATCGGCACCAGCTCGGCCACGATCGCGTCCGCGGGAAAGGAATCCGCGGCCACACCCGAGGTCACGAACACCGCCTGCACGTCGTCGGACAGGGCGGAGAGCACCGTGGCGGCCCGGTCGTAGAAGTCCCCGATCATGTGACCGACAAGGGTACCCACCGTCACCAAGACATGCCGGCGGCTGGAATCCCAAGCGTGCCAAGGGAAGTCCGGGGCGTTCGGCCGCGAGCCCAGCACCGCGCCGGTGAGCACGCACCGCGATGGCAGGTCGGCCCCGGTCAGCAGCGCCGGGCTGGTGAGGGCGAGGACGAGGTACGGGGAGAACCGCGGGTCGACGGGCGCACCGGCGGGAAGGCCGGCCATCTCGCGCACCTGGGCCACCCGGTCGGCCACGAACTCGTCGAACCCGGCCAGTTCGGCCGGTGGCGTCAGCTCCAGCGTGCCGGTGCACAACGACACCCACGGCACGCCCCGCCGGTGCGCCACCACGCCGCCCGCGAACGCGTACTGCTCGGTGACCACGACGTCCGGTCGGTGTTCGGCGACCGCCGCGTCGACCGCCGAAAGGGTGAAACGCGTGAACGGGAGCAGATAACCGTCCCAGAGCGCGCGCAATCCGGCCATACCGGTTTCGTCGTAACGGCGGTACGCGCGTACGCCGGTCGGGTGCACCACCGCGTCGGGGCCGACCAGCGGGCGCAACACTTTCTCCGGTCCGCACCAGATCACATCATGTCCACTGTGGACCAGTTCCTGTCCGACGGCGAGCATGGGAAACAGATGACCCTGCAATGGCAGGACAACCAACAGGAATCGGGACACCGGAAAAATGATGGCATACGTTGACTGACGTAGAAACCATCTGGTGAGATCTGCGAATGTGACCGCCCTCGACGCGGTGTCGGTGTACACACCGGCATTTCGCGTCCCCCTCGAGAACCTCGCGGAACCGCTCGGGCTGACCGACATCCAGGTCCGGCTCTTCCGGCGGTTCCACGGGCTCGACGAGATCCGGTTCGATCCCGACCGCTCGCTCGCCGACCTGCTCCACGCGGCCGCGGCGGGGATCGACGGCCTGCGCGGCCAGGAAGACCGCGTCCGGTACGTCATCCACGGCCGCGCCATGCCGGTCGTGGTCCCCTATCCGCGCAACCCGTTGCACGAGGTCTGCCGGCAACTCGGGCTGGCGCACGCCCTGACGTTCACCGTCACCCAGCAAAGCTGCGCGAGCGGGTTGCTGGCCGTCGACCTCGCGGGGCGGCTGCTCGACGGCGATGGCGACCCGGACGCCCTCGCCCTGGTCTTCACCGGGGAGAAGGCGTTCACCCGGGACGCCCGGTTGCTGCCGGGCACCTCGATCTTCGGCGAAGGCGCGGCGGCGTGCCTGGTGAGCACGGACGGCCCCCGTGACCGTCTGCTGGCCTACGCCTGCGACCAGCAGGGCGGGTTCGACGCCGAGTTCGGCGAGAGCTTTGACCGGTTCCAGCGCGAGTACCGCCCCTCGCTGGCCGCCGTGATGCGCCGAGCCGTGGCCGAGGCGAGGCTGGGGTTCGACGACATCGCCCTGGTGCTGCCGCACAACGTGAACATCGTGACGTGGCAACGGTTGTGCCACCTGATCGACTACCCCGTCGACCGCGTGGTGCTGGCCAACGTGCCCGTCAACGGCCACCTGTTCTGCGTCGACGCGTTCGCCAACCACCGGACGGCCCTGGAGCAGGGCCTGCTGCGCGAAGGGGACCACTACCTCGTCGCGGCCGTCGGCGCCGGGGCCGGCGCGACGTACTCCGCCATGGTGTTCCGGCACTGAAACCGTTATCAGTCAAGGAGGCTGGCATGACCGCACCTGATGCGCAGGTCGACGTGGCGCTGCGACAGCGCGTCGTCGAGGCGATGTCGGAGGTCATCAAGCGGCTGGTGCAGCGCGACGAGCCGGTCACCGAGGACATGGACATGGCCGACGAACTGGGGATCAGCTCGTCGCTGGGGCTGGAACTGCTGCTGGAGGTCGAGGAGCGGACCGGCATCCAGATCGACGTCGAGGCGTTGCGCCCGGACGAGTTGCGGACCGTCGGGCAGCTCGCGACGTTCATCGCCACCCACAGCCGGCCCTGGTAACACCGGTGAACCTGATCCGCGCCGGGCGCCGGGACTTCCCCGCCCCCGCGGGATTCCTCATCGACGACGACCGCCGCAACGAGGTGGCCGAGTACTTCGCCGACCTGACCCGGCCCTACAACACCGCCGCCGGCACCGAGTTGTCCGGGCAGTCCTACGGCGAGATGGCCAAGGCGCTCATCGCGACCGTCGTGCCCGCGGACGAGCCGGTCGACCTGCTGGTGCTGGCGTTCTCGATCCACGACATGTGGCCGGGCCGGGCCACGGCGACGTTCCTGAGCCACCTGTGCCCCGGCACGCCGCTGTCGTTCGCGCTCTGCGATCAGGGCAGCGCCGCGCCGTTCACCGCCCTGCGCCTGATCCGCGAACACCGGCCGCGGCGAGCGCTGCTGCTCGCCGTGGAGCAAGCGATGCTGCCCTACGACTCGCCCGCCGTGCTGCCCAAGGAACACCGCGGCGTCGCCCTCTTGTGCGGCAACGACGACAGCGCCGGATCGCGGATCGCGGGCCTGGCCCAGCACCCGGATGTGGCGGCGCCGGACGTTCCCGCGCTGGCCGCTCAAGCCCTCACCGAACTGTCCGCGGGTCACGACGACGTGCGTCTGGTGCTCGGCGAGACGCTGGCCGACGCGTGGCCAGGCGCTGCCGAGCACACCCGCGCCGCCGCCGGTCAGCCGATGACCGGGGTGTGGTGGCAACTCGCCGACACCCTTGCCGAATCCGCGGGCCTCGTGGTGATCGGCGACTACGACCGCGACCTGCGCTACCTCTGCCTGGCCGCGATCCAGGCGCGCTGACCGGCAACCGGACCCACGACCGAGGAGCACCCATGATTCCGTTGTTCAAAGTGGCGATGTCGGCCACCGCGCCCGCACTGGTCGAGAAGGTCCTGACGAGCGGCTACATCGGTCAGGGCCAGGTCGTGGACCAGTTCGAGCAGGCCCTCGCGGCCCGCATCGGCAACCCGAACGTCGTCACGGTCAACAGCGCCACCTCCGGCTTGCACCTCGCACTGCACCTGGTGACCGGCGGTGCGAAGGACACCGAGGGCGAGGTCCTCACCACGCCGATGACGTGCAGCGCCACCAACTGGCCGATCCTGGCCAACGGCCTGCGGTTGCGGTGGGTGGACGTCGACCCGGCGACGCTCAACGTGGACCTCGACGACCTGGCCCGCAAGATCACTCCCCGGACCCGCGCGATCATCGTGGTGCACTGGGCGGGGTACCCGGTCGACCTGGAGCGGCTGCGCCAGCTCCTCGACCGGGCCGAGCAGGTGTGCGGCGTGCGGCCGATGGTGATCGAGGACTGCGCGCACGCCTGGGGCGCGACCTACCACGGGCAGCCGCTGGGCAACCACGGCAACATCTCGGTGTTCAGCTTCCAGGCCATCAAGCACCTCACGTGCGGCGACGGCGGTCTGCTGGTCCTGCCGACCAAGGAGCTGAACCGGCGCGCGCGGCTGCTGCGGTGGTACGGCATCGACCGCGACAGCAACGAGCGGTTCCTGTTCAAGAACGACGTCCCCGAGTTCGGTTTCAAGTTCCACATGAACGACATCAACGCCAGCATCGGCATGGCCAACCTCGAGGGCGTGGAAGAGGTCCTGCGCAAACACCGGGAGAATGCGGCGTTCTACGACGCCGAACTGGCCGGCGTGCCCGGTCTGGAGCTCACCGAACGCTCGCCCGACCGGGTGTCGTCCTCATGGATCTACACGATCAAGGTCGACGACCGCAGCGCGTTCATGCGCAAGATGGACGACGCCGGCATCATGGTGAGCCAGGTGCACGAGCGCAACGACATCTATTCCGCCGTAGGCGAGTACGCGGCCGTGCTGCCGGGTCTGGACAGCGTCAGCGAGCGCATGGTGTCGATCCCGGTCGGCTGGTGGCTCACCGAGCAGGACCGGGCGCACATCGTCGCGACGATCAAAGGCGGCTGGTAGCCGGTCCACGTCCACACGGGAAGAGAGCCAGGCATGCGCGTCCTGTTCGCCGCGCTGGCCGCACACGGGCACGTCCACCCATCGATCCCGCTCGCGATCGCGGCGCGGCGGGCCGGGCACGAGGTGCTCTTCGCCGCCGGGCCCCGGTTCCTGCCCGTGCTGCGCTCGGCCGGACTGGACGCCACGCCGGCCGGGATGGAACTGCCCGACGCCCTCGACGTCGTCCTGTCCCGCGACGGCGCGTCGTTGGGCCGCGATGAGGTCCTCGGCCGGATGATCGGCGAGATCCTGCCGCACCGGTGGGCCACGGACCTCGCCCCGCTGGTGGCGTCGTTCCGGCCGGATCTGATCGTCCGCGACGCCGGCACGCTCGGCGCCGGGCTGGCCGGGCGGGTCGCCGGGATTCCCGTGCTGTGCCACGGATTCGGCCGGGTGTCGGCCGACCCGATCGGCGCGGCGATGGTGGCGGCGTTCACCGCGTGCGCGGCCGGGTTCGGGGTGCCGGGCCTCACCGTGCTGACCGGTGAGCCCTTCCTGGACGTCTGCCCGGAATCGGTGCAGGCCAAGGACTTCCTTGCGCGGGACGGGCGGATCCCGTTGCGGCCGGTGGCGTGGTCGCAGCCGGGTCCGGTGCCCGGCTGGCTGCGCGAGCGCGACCGGGCGCGTCCGCTGGTCTACGTCACGCTCGGCACGGCTTACGCCGACGCCGAGCTGCTGCGCACGGCCGTGCTCGCGACCGCTGCGGTGGCGGTGGACGTCGTCGTCGCGACCGGTCCCGCCGTGTCCCCGGCCGAACTGGGCGCGCTGCCGGATTCGGTGCGGGTGTCGCCGTGGCTGCCGCAGGCCCGGTTGTGGCGCCACGTCGACCTCGTCGTGCACCACGGCGGCAGCGGCACCATGCTCGGCGCGTTCGCCGCGGGGGTGCCGCAACTGGTGCTGCCCCAAGGCTCCGATCAGTTCGCCAACGCGGAAGCGGTGCACGCGGCCGGGGCGGGCGCCCGGTTGCTGGGCGCGGACGCCGACCGCGACGCGATCACCGGCCGCGTCCGGGACCTGCTCGCCGACGAGGCCGCGCGCACGGCCGCGGGTCGCCTGGCGGCGGAAATCGCGGCCATGCCGAGTCCGGCGGACCTCGCGGCTCGGCTACCCGAGCTGGCCCGCTGATCCCTTACCGGTCAAGGGATCGGACGAAGTCCAGGAACCGCGCGTTGGCCTCGTCCGACCCGATGGTGACGCGGACGCCGCGGTCCGGCATCGCCGCGACCAGGATGCCCGCTCGTGCGGCCGCCTCGGCAAACCCGGCCGCCTTATCCCCCAACGGCAGCCACAGGAAGTTCGTCTCGCTGGGCGCCACCGTGATGCCGAGCCCGCGCAGGTCGGCGGCGAGCTTGGTACGTGCTTCGACGACCGCGGCGCAGCGGCGCTCCAGCTCCGCCGTGACATCCGGCTCCAGCGCACGCAACGCGGCCGCCTGGCCCAGCGAGCCGGTGAGGAAGACGATGCCCATCATGCGGATCGCCATCGCGAGGCCGGGCGGCACGACCGCGTAGCCGACGCGCAACGCCGCAAGGCCATAAGCCTTCGAGAACGTCCGCAGCACGCACACGTTGGGGTGCGAACGATGCAGGTCGACGGCGTCCGGGACGCCGCGGTCGGTGACGAAGTGCCGGTACGCCTCGTCGATGACCACCGGGACGTCCGCCGGGACCCGCTCGAGGAATGCCGTCAGTTCGTCGCGGTGCAGCACGGAACCGGTGGGGTTGTTGGGATTGCAGACCAGCACGCACCGGGTGCGGTCGGTCACGGCGTCCGCCATCGCGGACAGGTCGTGGCGGTGCCCGTCCATCGGCACCGCGACGCTCGTCGCGCCCGCGTTGCGGGCGATCAGCGGATAGCCCTCGAACGACAGGGCGGCGTGCACGACCTCCGGCTTCGGCCCGAACGCCTGCACCATGAGCTGCAGGAGCCCGGCGGAGCCGGGGCCGACGATGATCGTGCCCGGATCGACGTCCAGGTGCCGCGCGAGCCCGGCGGTGAGCGCGCCGGAGAGCCGGTCCGGGTAACGGTTGAGCAGCGCGGCACCGTCCTGCACGACCTCGCGCAGCACCGGCAGCGGCGGGTAGGGCGTCTCGTTCATCGACAGGTCGTCGGCCCGGTCCGCGGCGCTCATCGGTTCACCCCCTGGGCGCCCGCGGGCACCCGATCGGCATGGCGGTCGACGAGCAGCCCCAGCTGGTACAGGCGGTCGACGAACGTCAACGGCTGGACGTCGGTCCCCGACAGGTTCCCGGCGGTCTTGCGCAGCAGGCGCGGATTGGCCGCGGTGCGGCGCATCATGCGCGCGCCGAGGAGCTTCGGCGCGCCGGAGAGCGCCGTGATCATGCGGGTGGCGTTGTGGCTGACGGTCGCGATGTGGTCCAGCCGCGGGCGGCGGGCGGCCTCGTACGCGGCGAGCGCCTCGTCCTCGCTCGGCTGGTCCGCCAGGGCGGTGGCCAGCACCTCGGCGTCGACGAGCGAGCTGTTGACGCCCTGGGCCGCCATCGGGTGCACGGCGTGCGCGGACTCGCCGACCAGGGCCAGACCCGGCGCCGCGAGCTGGTGCGCGCGCAGCCGGGACACCGCGAACAGCTGCCGGCGGTGCAGGCTCGCCCGCAGCGGCCCGGCCACCGGCACGAGCGCGGGCACGTCGGCCAGCAGCGTGTCGCACCACGCGTCGAGCGCGCTCGTCCCACCGGCCCGGAACTCGTCGGGCCGCACCTGGACGTAGACCCGGCAACGCCGCCGGGGCAACGGGTAGACCAGGCACAGCCCGCGGTCGGTGCGGTAGGCGGACAACTCGGCGTCGACCTCGACGTCGGTCACGTCGAAGGCGAGCAGCCGGTGCGGGTACTCGTCGCGGTCCGCGGCGATGCCGGCGGCCTTGCGCAGTGGCGAGGACATGCCGTCGGCGGCGACCACGAGCCGGGCGTGGACCTCCGTGCCGCCCGGCCCGGCGCCGTCGCCGACCGCGCGCACGCCGGCGATCCGGCCGCTGTCGTCGCGCAGCACGTCGGTGACGCGGACGCCGCGCAGGATCCGCACGGTGTCCGGCATCCCGTCGGCGAGCACCGCGCACAGGTCGCGGTACTCGGCGCACAGCACCTGCCGGTGCGGGCCGGGCAGACCCGCGTAGTCGATGCGCAGCAACGATTTCCCGGCGCGGTCCCGGATGGCCAGCCGGTCGACCGGCCGCGCGTCCGTGTCCCGCAGGGCGTCGAGGACACCCCACTGGTCGAGCACGCGCAACGACTCGGGTTGCAGGATCTCGCCCTTCGCGGTGGGCACCGGGGTGCGCCTGCGGTCCACGAGGAGCACCCGCAGGCCCGAAGCGCCCAGCGCCCGCGCGGCGGCGAGACCGCCGACGCCCGCCCCGGACACGACGACGTCCACGGACGCGGGAAGGGCGGCGGTCATCGGGTCGCCGTCCCCGGCACGTCCGCGCTGGACGTCTCGGTGGCGGCGCGGTACTCGCCGAGCGCCTTCAGCGCCACCGCCTGGGTGATCACGGCGTTGGGGTAGAGCACGTGGTGGCGGATGTAGTTGCAGACCCGCGTGGCCGGCCAGCCGCCCTCGGGCCGCGCGGCGGCCACCAGCCACGCCACACCCCGGTCGACCGCTTCGGCGACATCTGCGCCGCCGCCCGCGGCGAGCAGACCCTGGACCACCCAGCCGGTTTCCTCCACCGAGCCCTCCGTGCCGTCGCCCGGTCCCCACGAGCCGTCCGGCAGTTGCGTGTCGAGCAGCCAGGCCACGGCCTTGCGGACGACCGCGTGCTGGGCGTGCCCCGCGAGCGACAACGCGCTGACGACGACGGCGGTGCCCGTCGTGTGGTCGCGGTACCAGAGGTTGTCGAAGGTGCCGTCGGGGTTCTGGGCCGTCAGCAGCCACTCGGCGGCCGCGGTGATCGCGGGGTGCTCGGTGGGGTGGCCCGCCTCGTGCAGCGCGGTGATGGCCTGGCTGGTGATCGCCGGGCACGGCCCGTCGATGGGGAGTTTGGTGTCGCGCACCCAAAGACTCCACGAGCCGCGTGAGTCCTGCCGTGCGGCCAGCCAGTCCAGGCCGGTGCGCAGCACCGGGTCGGACTCGGCGCCGGGCAGGCCGGCGAGCGCGCTGAGGATCTCCGCGGACTCCAGGGTGACCGGCCAGCCGCGCCGGTTGGAGAAGCTCCACCCGCCCGCAGGCACGTCCAGCACGGCGAACCGCTCGGTGGTCTGGTTGGCGTGGAAGAACTCCTTGGTGGCGCGCAGCCGGGGATCGCCGGCGTACCCCGCCGCGATCAGGCCCGTGGCGGCGTAGCCGGAGCGGGTCAGGTCGAGGTTGGTCACCGCGTCCCACGAGCCGTCGGGCCGCACGGCGCGGCGCAGCCAGCCGGCGATGGCCTCGGCGACGTCGGGCGCCTCGCCGGAGCGGGCCAGGCCGAGCAGCACCAGCGCGGCGGGCCACGGATCCTCGCTGAACGCCCCGGTTCGGCCCTCGTGGTCGTGGACCGAGCGCAGCAGGGCGAGCGCGGCCGGCCGGGCGCGGCGCAGTGTCATGCGGCGCAACGGGCCGGCGGGCAGCAGATCGGCCTGCATGAGCGCGAGACCGACGAACGGTGTGGTGCGGAACGAGACCAGCCGGCGGCGCACCTTGTCGAACAGCACGATCTCCAGCGGCAGCCGGCGCAGCTTGCCCGCGTCCTCGGTGAACCCGGCCATCGCGAGGAACTGGCGGCACATCAAGGAAACGGCCCGGTCGGCGACCGTGTTCACGCCGCCGAGCGCGGCGAGCGCGGCGCGCCCGGCCTCGATCGCCTCGGCACTGCGTTCGGGGGTGGTCATGGCCAGGGCGGCGGTGGCGATGGACGTGGGCACGATCGCGCTGGGTGCGCCGACGACACCGCCCCAGCCGCCGTCGGGGAACTGCTTGTCCCGCAACCACGCGGCGCCCGCCTCGACCAGGTCGGCGTTGCCTGCCGGGTCGGCGGCGTGCAACGCGGCGATCGCCCCGGCGGTGCCGAGGATCGACGCGGGCGCGTCATCGCCGAACGCCCCGTCCGGGCGCCGGCGCGCCAACAACGCCTCAGCCCCCCGTTCGATGGCGCTGGTGATGTCGGTGCCGGACACGGTTGTCATGACTCGCCCTCCACGGGAACCGGCCGCGACACCAGCGCCGCGGCCGTTCTGGCGGTACCCAGCTCGTGCCTGGGCCGCATGATGTGCTGGGTCCGCCAGGTCAGTGCGGCCAGCGGGACGAGCAGACCCAGCTGCCAGCCGACGCCGAGCCCGAGCCCCACGGCCCCGGACGCGAGCACGAGCCGTTCGACCACCAACACCTCGTGGGCCCGCAAGCCGATCGCGACCGACATGGCGGCGCGATGGGTGACCAGCGGTGCCAGCGCCACCGCGCCCAGCGCCACGACGACGGCGAGGGTGATCAGGTAGATCACCGGCCCGCGGTGCTCACCCACCCCGATCGGCACGATCGCCAGCGCCGCGCCGATCGTGGCGGCGTAGAGACCCAGCACCGTCCACACCACGTACGCCGCACCGCGCCGCGCGGCGAGGGTGAAGTACCCGCCCGTGCGGTCGCCGTCGATGTCGCGCAACGTGCCGACGAGGTTGGACGTGGTGTCGTGCAACCAGAAGACCGCGGCCAGCACCAGCACGGCGGCGGTGGCCGATGCGGGCCACTGGCCCGCCGCGCACGCGCCGTAGAGCAGCGCGAGGGCGCCGAGCGCGCCGCGCACCAGGTTGCCCGCGATGCCGCGGGCCTTGGCCCAGCGGCTGTACACGACGATCCCGAGCACGCCGAGCACCGCCGCGAGCGTCGTGCGCCAGCCGCCGGTCACCGCGAGCGCGATCAGCACGGCGACGCAGAGCCCGCCGCACAGCACGGCGGTGCGCGGGCGCAGCCGCCCGGACGGGATGGGCCGGTGCGGCTTGCTGCCCGCGTCCAGGTCGCGGTCGAAGTAGTCGCCGAGGTAGTGCCCGCCGAGCCAGGCCGCCGTGGGTGCCGCCCACGCCGCCACCAACCGCCACGGGTGCGGTGGCGCACCAGCTTCCGCGCTGACCACGGCGGCGCCGCCCAGCCCGACGAGCCCGACGTACCAAAGCGTGTAGGGCCGCCACGTCTCGACGTGCGCCCGCACCGTTTCCCGGACGCTCACCGCGGTTCGCTCGTCGTCCAGCGCGCGATGTCGGTGAGGACGGCGACGCTCGGGGACGGCGTCAGGACCGCCAGCTCGCCGATCGCGCGCTCGACGTGCGCGGCCATGACGTCGTGGGCACCCGCGACCGCGTCGCAGGACAGGACGAGGCCGTGCACCCAGTCGACGTCGTTCTCGCGTGCGGCGCGCCGGGCGAGCACGGCCCGCAACTCGTCGCGGTCGGCGTCCTCGGCGCGCTGGTAGGCGACGATGAGCGGCAACGTCGGGCGTCCGTTGCGCAGGTCGCTGGTCCCCGGCTTGCCGGTCTGCTCAGGCGTTGCCACATAGGCGAGCAGGTCGTCGCGGATCTGGAAGGCGATGCCGACGTTCTCGCCGTAGGCCGCGAGCCCGGCGCCCGCGGCCGCACCCGCGCCGCCGAGGATGGCGCCGATGTAGCAGGCCGCGCGGAACAACGCGCCGGTCTTCAACCGGATCATCTCGGCGTACCACTCGGCGCCCGCGTCGAGATCGGCCACCAGCTGCGATTCCAGCACCTGGCCCCGGCACAGGTCCCGGCCCGTTTCGGCGAGTTCGCCGACGGCGGCGATCACCCGCGCGGGCGATGCCACCCACGGTTCGTCCACAATGGACTCGAAGGCGCTGAAGATCAGGTTGTCGCCGGTGACGATGGCGTTCGGGATGCCGTAGGCGGCGGGTACGGACGGCCTGCCCCGGCGGGTCAGGTCGCCGTCGATGATGTCGTCGTGCACGAGGGTCGCGGCGTGCAGGTACTCCAGGCCCAGCACGGCCGCCACGATCTCGGACGGGTTGCCGCCCACGGCTTGCGCTGCCTGCAACGCCATCAGCGGCCGGAGCATTTTCCCGGCGGGCACAAGGGCGTAGCGGGAACTGGCGGACAGTTCCTCGGCCGTCTCGGGCCAGCGGCGCAGCAATTCCTCGCGCACCAGCCGCCCCAACTCCCCGCGCACCAACTCGTTCAACAACGTCCGGTACTTCGGCGAGTCGGAAACGGTCATGCGCGTCCACCTTTCAAGCACGTGACCGATTCGGCGGCCCTAGCGACGTTACGTGGCGCGAATTTCGCTGACAATAGGGCAATCAGCCGAACGACGGTCACGCCGTGACGGTGAACTCCATGAGCGTCAGCCCATCCGTACCCGGATACGTCGCGGCCGGGGTCAGGCCGGCGGTCGCGGCCAGCGCATCGAGGGCGACGCGGTCGCGCTCGCGACCACCGACGTCCACGAGCATCCGCAAGTCGTACGAAGACAGGTGCGGCACATGGGGTTCGGTCGGCATGACCTCCACGACCAGCACCCGCCCGCGCGGACCGGCCGCTTCGGCGCAGCGGCGCAGGATCTCCGTCGCCGCCGTGTCGTTCCAGTCGGTGAGGGCGCGCGAGACCACGTAGACGTCCGAGCCCGCAGGCAGCGGCCGGAAGAAATCGCCCGCCACCGCCTCGGCCCGGTCGGCGATGCCGCGTTCGGCGAACCGCGCCGCCGCGGTCGCCACCGGCTCGGGGCGGTCGACGAGGACGCCGTGCAGGTGCGGGTGCGCGGCCAGCAGTTCCGCCAGCAACCGGCCCGAACCGCCACCGACGTCGGTGACCCGGCGGACGTCCTGCCACGGGTAGAGCGCCGCGACCTGGTGGGCCGTGGCCTCCTGCAGGCTCGCCATCAGCCCGTCGAACTCCGCGCGGAACCCCGGGTTGGCATCGAGGTCGGCCCACAGGTCGCGGCCGTGCACCTGGGCGTAACCCGGCTCGCCGGTGCGCACCGAATGCGGCAACCCGAGCACCGCCAGGTCCATCCGCGCCGCGTGCCCGCCGAGGTCGAGCCGGGCGCCGAAACCGCCACTGCCGCGGTCGCACAACAACTCGCCGATCTTGGTCAGCGCGAACACGTCCGGTGCGGGCTCGGCGAAAACCTCGCGGTGGACGAGGTAGCGCAGCAGCCGGCCCAGCGCGTCCCGGTCGGCCGCGCAGGCCACCGCCAAGTCGTCGAGCTTCGCGGTACCGGCCGCGATCCGGTCGGGCACCCGCAACGTCACCGCGGTGCGGATCGCCAGGGGTGTCACAAGATCGGTCAGCTCGTCGAGGCGCTCGGCCGCGTCGTCAGTTGCCACCGGTGCAGCTTCCCCACCGACCGGTTCAGCGTCAACCTGTGGACGTTTCCCTTGTCATGGCACAAGATGAGCGCATGACCAGTGTGACCGCGCCGGAGATCCGGCTGATGTCGGGCGCCCTCGGCGTGGAGATCCGCGGCATCGACCTGAACGCGCTGACCGATGAGCAGTTCGCCCTCATCCACGACCGGCTGCTGCGCCACCAGGTGGTGTTCCTGCCCGGCCAGCAGGACCTCACGCCCGAGGCCCACATCGCCTTCGGCCGGCGGTTCGGTGAGGTGGAACTGCACCCGTACCTGCCCCGGATGCCCGACCACCCGGAGATCGTGCTCATCGACTCCGAGGAGGGGGCGAAGGTCGACATCTGGCACACCGACATGACTTTTCACGAAAGCCCGCCCATCGCCTCGATCCTGCATTTGGTGGAATTGCCATCCGCCGGCGGCGACACCATGTGGAGCAACCAGCACCTGGTGTACGAGGCCCTTTCGGCCCCGTTGCGCGACTTGCTGGATGGGCTCACCGCGATCCACACGATCCGGGTCGGCACCGAGTTCTCCAGCCGTGCCGAGCACCCCGTGGTCCGCGTGCACCCCGAGACCGGCCGGCGCTCCCTCTACGTCAACCGGCTCTTCACCTCGCACATCCCGCAGTTGTCCCGCAACGAAAGCGACGCGCTGCTGGAGTACCTCTTCCGGTTCTCCGAGAGCCCGCAGTTCACCTGCCGCTACCGCTGGCAGCCGGGCGACGTGGCCATGTGGGACAACCGGGCCACGCAGCACTACGCCGTCAACGACTACCAGGAACGGCGCCGGGGCCAGCGGATCACCGTGCTCGGCGACCACCCGACGGGCAACCCGCCGCGCTGGGAGCACTACCGCCCGGTGCCCGGCGAACGCTACTGGCCCGATCGGGTGAACGCCGTCGAGGACTACTGAACTTCCTGCCACTTCACGGGAAACGACTCGATGCCCCCGTTGACCCGGTCGTGCCGCCACGGCAGTTCGTCGAGCGGGACGGCGGGGGCGAGGCCGGGCAACCGGCGCAGCAGCGTCATGATCGACAGGGAGACCTCCAGCTTGGCCAGCGCCGTACCGAGGCAGAAGTGCGGCCCGTACCCGAAGGCCAGGTGCGGCACGGACGGGTTGCGGTCGATGTCGAACACGTTGGGATCGGGGAAGATCCGCGGATCACGGTTGGCGACCCACGGGACCGCCATCACGCGCTCCCCCGCCCGCAACGCCACGCCGCCCAGCGTCAGGTCCTCGAGCACCACCTGGACCCGGAACATGCTGCTGACGGCGGTGTAACGGAGGATCTCGTCCACCGCCGCGGCCGCCTTGTCTGGATCCCGCAACAACTTCGCCAACTGCTCCGGGTGCTGGAACAACGCCCGCAGCCCGACGGCGGTGGAGCTGACCTCCAGGCCGCCGCGCAGCAGGCCCATCGCGAGCACGGTCAGCTCCTGGTCGGTCAGGCCGTGCTCGGGCTGGTCGGCGAGCCACGCCGACAGCAAGTCGTCACCGGGCGCCTCGTGCTTGGCCGTCACCTGCCGGGACAGGTAGTCCCACAGCTTGCGTGCGGCCTCCATCGAGTTGTACGTGAGCACCGAGTTGAGACCGGCGAGCCAGCCCTGGAACTCCGCGCGGTCGGGCACGGGCACACCCAGCACCTCGCACACCACGCGCACCGGCAGCGGCCCGACCAGACCGCTGATCAGGTCGGCCGGTCGCGGGCCCGCCACCATGTCGTCGATCAGTTCGTCGGCGATCTCCTGCACGCGCGCCCGATAGGTCTCGATCCGGCGCGCGCTGAACGCCTTGCCGCCGACGCGCCGCACGGCCGCGTGCGCGGGGCCGTCCATGTTGAGGTCACGCGGCTCGTCCGGGCCAGGAACCGTGCCCAGACGGGAAAACCTCGGGTCGGCCAGCACCGTGCAGCAATTGGCGTAATCCAGGACGAGCCAAGCGGGTTCGCCGTCGGGCAGCAGCACGCGGCTCACCGGATCGGACTCGATCATCGCGAGTAGTTCGCCGGGCAGGTCGCCGGTGAACGGCGCGAACGGGTAGCGGCGCAGTTCGCCGACGACAGCCATGACCGGTGAGCTTCCGCCACGAATCCGGTCCGTGTCAACGGATTCCCCGCGCGGCCTGGATCGGGTAAGCATGCTGGGTGCGCATACTTATCTCGACTTGGGGCTGGCGTTCGCATTTCTATTGCCTGGTCCCGCTCTCCTGGGCCCTGCGGGCGGCCGGGCACGAAGTGCTGGTGGCGAGCCATCCCTCGATGACGCCCGTGATCACCGGTGCCGGACTGGCCGCCGTGCCACTCGGCGCCGACGTCGACTTCGAGGAGGTTTTCACCGGCCACGTAGGCAAAGTCGGCAAGTCCGCGGGGCCCGAAGCGGGGGACGACGCGCTCGAGCCGGCGATCACACCGGACGGCGGAGTGGTCCGGATGGCCGACGCGCTGCTGGACGACTTGGTCGCCTTCGGCCGGTCCTTTCGGCCGGATCTCGTTGTCTGGGAACCGTTCAACCTGGCCGCGGCGGTGGCGGCGGCCGCGCTGGAGGTGCCCGGCGTGCTCGCGTTGTGGGGGCCGGATCACACCAGCACGCTGCGAATGGACCGCGAGGCCGTCCTGGGCCCGCTGGCCGCCCGGTTCGGGCTCACCGCCGACGACGTGAGCACGACCGGTGCGCTGACCCTCGACCCGGTGCCCGAACCCATGCAGGTGCCGCTGACCGGACCCGTGCAGCACCTGCGTTACGTGCCCTACAACGGAACCAGCGTCCTCCCGTCGTGGCTGCACGAGCCGCCGCGGCGCCCGCGCGTGTGCATCACCGGCGGCACGGTGGCCGGTCCCGGCCTTTCCGACCGGGCCGAACTGCCGGACGTCGTGCGCGCGGTCGCCGAACTCGACGTGGAGGTCGTGCTCGCCGTGGTCAAGGCGCAGCGCGACGCCCTCGGACCGGTACCGGACAACGTCCGCGTCTCCGACGGCCCGCTGGCCCTGCGCCTCGTCCTCCCCAGCTGTGCCGCGCTGGTCCAGCACGGCGGCGCAGGCACGATGCTGACCGCGCTCGCGCACGGCGTGCCGCAGCTGATCCTGCCGGAGGTCGGCGACGAGCACTTCAACGCCGAACGGCTGCTCGCCGCGGGCGCCGGGATGTCGTTGGAGAACCCGGATGCGGCAAGCGTCCGGGACGCCGTCGCCACGCTCATCGGCGCCGGCCCGTGGCGCGACGCCGCGTTGCTGATGCGCGACCGGATCACCGCGATGCCCAGTCCCGCCGAGGTCGTCGGCGTGCTCGCCGGGCTCGCCGCCGGCGAAGGAGCACCCGCATGACACCACCGCTGCGCTTCCCGTTGCCCCAGGCGGAGGTCATGCCGCACCCGTCACCGGAGTACGCCCGGCTGCGTGCGTCGGACCCGGTGCCCAGGATCGCGTTGCCGGACGGCACGATCGCCTACCTCGCCACGCGGCACGCGGACGTGCGCCAGGTGTTCACCGACCCGAGGTTCAGCCGGGCCGCGGCGAGCGGACCCGAGCGACCGGAGTGGGAGCTGGGCTCGCTGGCCGACGACTCGTTGCTGGGCATGGACCCACCGCGGCACACGAAGGTCCGCCGCGTGGTGTCCAGCGCGTTCACCGCCCGGCGGGTCGAGTCGATGCGCGCCGACGTGGCCCGGCTCGTCGACGGCATGATCGACGACATGGTGGCGGCCGGGCGGCCCGCCGATCTGGTCGAGCACCTGTCGCAACCGCTGCCGATCTTCGTGATCAGCGAGCTCTTCGGTGTGGGCGAAGAAGATCGGGGCCGGCTCAAGGAGTGGTCGGACGCGCTGGTGAGCGACTGGGCCGCCGACCCCGAACGGCCCAAGGCGGCGCTGGCGGCCTTCGGTGAGCTGATCGCCCAGCGGCGCAAGAACCCTGGTGACGACCTGATGAGCGCGCTGATCGCCGCGTGGGACCAGCACGACGATCTGTCCGAGCGCGAACTGGTGTCGGTCACGGCGGGCATCCTCGCGGGCGGGCACGAGTCGACCACCAACCAGATCAACCTTTTCCTGCTCGTGCTGTCACGCCACCCCGAACAGTTCGCATCGCTGCGCGGCGACGACCCGGCGGCCATCGCTCGCGCCGCCGAAGAGCTCACCCGCTACATCCAGTTGGGGGACAACGGGATCCTGCTCCCCCGCATCGCGACCGTCGACCTGGACCTCGGCGGCGTGCCCATCCCCGCCGGGTCGGTCGTGCTCCCCGTCGTGTCGTCGGCCAACCGCGACCCGGCGGCGTTCGCCGAACCCGACCGGCTCGACCTCACCCGCGCGGTCAACCCGCACGTGGCCTACGGCGTCGGCCCGCACCACTGCCTCGGCGCGGCCCTGGCCCGGATGGAGTTGCAGGAGGCGCTGGGCGGACTGCTGCGCAGGCTCCCGGGGCTGCGCATTGCCGTGCCGGAGTCCGAACTGCGTTTCAAGCCCGGCCTGATCGTGCGCAGCATGGAGGCGCTGCCGCTCACGTGGGATGCCTAGCGGCCGCCGGGACACGGGTCGGCGCCGCCGGGTCGAACGCGGCCTCGATGGCCACCTCCTCGACCGCACGCAGCATCGTCTCCACCTCCTCGGTGGAGAGCACGCCCATGTCGAAGACCAGTTGCAGGTGAACGGTCTCCGGCTGGTCCTCGATGTTGATGAACGCCTGCTCGGGCAGGTTGTCCAGGTGACCATCCCAGCTGATGAAGGTCTCGGGCTGTTTCGCCGCGATCGCCGCCGGGGTGATGACGGCGTCGCGCACCCGTGCCTCGGTGGCCGGCCTGGTGCTGAACCGGCGATCGCTGATGCGGCAGGTGATCCGGGCCGGGTGGCCGCGTTCGGCGTCCAGCCGGCCGGTCAGCTCCTCGAGCTGGTCGGGGTCGTAGTACGCGTGCATCCACGCGACCGTCGCGGCCTGGCGCACGCGCCCGATCACGTCGTCCACCGTGCCGTCGAGGTCGACGGTCAGCACCGAGTTCTGGCTCAGCGTGCCGATCACGTCGGCGAGGCCCGGGCGGAACCGGTTGCTGACGATCACGTGCGAGGTGAGCGGGTTGCGCCCGGTCGCCCGGCCGATCGCGATGGCGATCACCGCGAGCAGCACCCGTGAGGTGTCGGTACGGGTCCGCTGAGCGATGGCGAGCACAGCGAGGTACGCCGCTTGCGAGTTGAACCGGCCGTGCCAGTAACGGTGTCCCTGCCTGCCTTGCGGGTGCGTCGGTTCGCCGAACGTCGTGGGCGGCAGCGGGCGCAACTGCCGTTCCCAGTACCGCATCGCGCGGTCGCTGACCCGGCGCACCTCGGGGGTCTGCTCACGCCGGGCGAGGTCGATCGTCCACACCGCGTCCGGGTCCACCTCGCGCTCGGCCAGCTCGCCGATGCCGAGGTCGGTCATGACCAACAGCGTGCCCGTGCCATCGGCGGCGAGGTGGCCGACGGTCAGCACCAGGTACACGGCCGCACCCCGGTGCTGCATCACCGACATCCGCAGCAGCCACGGGGTGTCGAGCTCCAGCGGCGTCTGCATCCACTCGAACCACAGCAGGTTCCCGTAGTGGATCGCCTCGGCGCGGTCGACCTCGTCGGGGAAGGTCGCGACCTCCAGGTCGATCTCGCCGCGACCGTGCACCACCTGGCAGGGCCGCCCGTCCGCGTCCACCCCCACTTGCGTGCGCAGCGCCGGGTGCTTGCCCATCAGGCGGCTGAGCCGCTCGGCCATGTCGGCGACGGTGAGCCCCTCGGGCAACGGGTGGGCGCCGCTGTTGTTGTGCGTCCAGCCGGTCGCCCGCATGTCCTGCATGATCGCCTTCTGGCCCCACGTCAGGGGTGCGGTGCCTTCGCCGGGCCCGGCGAACGGGACGCCGATCCGCTCGATGCTCGGCTCAGCCATCGGCACGCCCGAAGATCACGCTCACGTTGTGGCCGCCGAAGCCGAACGAGTTGGACATGACCGCGTCCACGGTGGCGGCCAGCGGCTCCTTGCGGATGTGCGCGAGGTCGCAGGCCGGGTCCGGGTCGTCGAGGTTGTGGGTCGGCGGGAGCAGACCGCGGCGCAGGGCCGTGACGCTGATGGCGGCCTCGACCACCCCGGACGCGCCGAGCATGTGCCCGGTGACGCCCTTGGTGGAGCTGACCGGCGGCATGTTCGCACCGAACACGCCGTGGATGGCCTTGGTCTCGGCCGCGTCACCGGCTTTCGTGCTCGTGCCGTGGGCGTTGAGGTAACCGATGTCGCCTGCCTCGAGACCCGCGTCCCGCAAGGCGATCCGCATGCTCTCGGCGGCACTGGAGCCGTCCGGGCGGGGTGTGGTCGGGTGATAGGCGTCGCTCGTCGCGCCCCAGCCGAGCAGTGCGGCGCGCACGTCCGCGCCGCGCGCCCGCGCGAACTCGGGCCGTTCCAGGACGAAGACCCCGGCGGCCTCACCGAGCACGAGTCCGTTGCGGCGCCGGTCGAACGGGCGGCTGGCACTGGCCGGATCGGGCCAGCCGCGGGCCAGGGCGAGCGCGTTGCCGAAGGCGTCGGCGAACGTCGGGAACAGCGGCGCCTCGGTGCAACCGCACACCACCACGTCCGCCTCGCCCGCACGCAGGATCCGCAGGGCCTCGCCGAGCGACTGACCGCCGGCCGCGCACGCCGTGCCGACCGACGACGTGTAGCCGCGGATGCCGAACTTGATCGCGGTCCGCGCGGCCGCCATGTTGGGCAGCACACCCGGCAGCATGAACGGGCTGACCCCCAGCCGGCCTCGCCTGGAACGCTCGAGTGCCTGCTGCGCAAGGGTCTCCAGGCCCCCGACCCCGGAGAGGACGACCGCCACTCGGTACTCGTCGACGTCGCGACCGACGACGATCCCCGCGTCGGCCAAGGCGTCCTCGGCGGCACGCAACGCCATCACGATCGACCGGTCCACGGTCCGCGCGTCCTTCGGCGCCAGCACGCTGTCCGCGGCGATGGGCGGGCCGAACGCGGCCACGTCGACGACGCCGTGCAACGGGTGGTCCTCCGGTGGGCGGGTGAGACCGGAACGCCCGGAGCACACCGCGTCGAACACGGTCTCCACCGCGACCCCGACCGGGCTGACGAGCCCGATCCCCGTCACGGCACCGGTTGCGCTCACGTGGCGGACGCGGCCTTGACCCGGTTCTCCACCGCGGCGCAGAACTCCCCGACGGTCATGGCGGCGAAGCGCTCGGCCTCGTCGTCGAGGAACCGCACGCCGTACTGGTCCTCCACGCGCATCGCGAGTTCGGCCAGGGCCAGCGACTCCAGGTCAGCGCCCGCCGGGCCCAGCACGGTGTCGTCATCGATGCCGTCGGTGTCGTACCTCATCTCGGTCAATGACCGCAGCAGGAACAGGCGGATCTCAGCGATCATCGGGGAACTCCCTTTCCTGTGGCACGTCTGCAAAATCCTTGCCACCGGAATCGCGGACGTCAAGCACAGCCCTTTTGCCCGGACTATGGACCACGGCCGGGGTCAGCCCGCAGAATGACCGCTATGACGCTGGCGCGGCTGGACCTCGTGACCCACGACGCCGCTGCGCCGCACTCCCCCGCCGTGCACCTGATCGGCGGGAACACGTTGTCCTACGGGGAATTGGCCGGGCTCGTCGGCGGCGTCGAGCGCGTGCTGCGCCACGACCGCAAAGCGCTCGTGCTGTGCGCGGGGAATCGTGACCTGCCCACCTTGATGGCCTATTCGGCCGCATTGCGATTGGGCCACACGGTCGCGTTCCTCCCGGCAACCGCTGCGGTTCTGGCGGCCTACCAACCGGAATTCGTGGTTCCGGGTCCGGATGGCGGCGCGGAGCTGACCGAAATGGGTTACCACCCCGTGCCCGATCCGCCCACCGGGACCGTGATCCTGCGGCGCGGTGCGACCGTGCCGTTCGACGTGCTCGACAACGACATCGACCCGAGCACGGCCCTGTTGCTGTCGACCTCGGGCAGTACGGGCAGCCCCAAGGCCGTGCGGTTGTCCTACACCGGGATCGCCGCCAACTCCGACGCCATCGTCGCGGCGCTGGGCATCACCGCGGCCGAGCGCGCCCCGACGACGTTGCCCATCACGCACGCCTACGGCCTGTCGGTGCTGAACTCCCACCTGCGGGCCGGGGCGAGCATCGTGCTCAGCGACCGTTCCCCGCTGTCGCTGGCGATGTGGGACCACCTGATCCGCGCCGGTGCGACCTCGTTCGCCGCGGTGCCCACGACCTACGCGGCATTCGGGCCGTCGCACGTCAAGCTGTTGGCGCGCAGTGCGATCCGCACGATGACGCAGTCGGGCGCACGGCTCGGCGACGAGGTGACCCTGCGGCTGGCCGAGCTGATGCGCCGGCACGGCGGCAGGTTCGTGCCGATGTACGGCCAGACCGAGGCGACGTCGCGGATCGCGTGCCTGGACCCCGACCAGCTGCCGGACCGGGTCGGGTCGGTGGGCCGGGCGGTGCCGGGCGGCACGATCACGATAGGCACGGTCGGCACGATCGGGTCGCAGGCACCGCACGACCGGGCGCTGCCCGGCGAGGGCCCGGTGCACTACCGCGGTCCCGGCGTCATGCTGGGCTACGCGCGCGGGCGCGCGGACCTCGGCCGCGGCGCCGAGGTGGACCTGCTCGACACCGGGGATCTGGGTTACCTGCGCGAGGGTTACCTGTACCTGACCGGCCGCACCAAGCGGATCGTCAAGGTGCTCGGCGTGCGCACGAGCCTCGACGACCTCGAGCGGATGGTCGAGCGGCCCGATCACCCCGCAGCCGTTGTCGGCGGCACCGATGACGTGGTGTACCTGGTCGGCTCTGGCGATCCGGACGTGCACGAGCAGCAGCGCCGCCGGCTCGCCGAGGCGCTGGGGGTGCCGAGCAGGCACGTGGTCTTCCGGCACGTCGACCGCCTCCCGCAGACCGCGGGCGGCAAGGTCGACTACCAGGCGTTGGCGGCGGTCACGGATACGCGCGGGAGGCCCGAGGGTGAAGCTGACGAACTGGCGGCAACTGTCCGGCCGAGGGCCTGATCTCGTGCTGTGCCTCGACTTCCCCGGCGGTCGCGCGGCCGCGGGCTTCGCCGACCTCGCGGCCGGGGTCGACGCAGGCGCGTCGTTCCTCCACATCGGACAGTCGGTGGCCGGCGGCCTGGACGAGTGCGTGCACCGTTGGGTCGCCGAGGTGACGGCAACCGGGCGCCCGGTGCGCGCCGTGCTGGGCTACTGCGCGGGTGCGGCGCTGGCTCCCTGCGTGGCGGATGCCATCGCGGACGCCGCCGACGATGCGCCCGCAGTGGTGTTGTTCGACGCCGTGGCGACGACCGCGGATTCGCTCGCGGCCCAGCTGCCCGCGGCGCTGGAAGCCTCAGCCGCGCACCTGAGCGCCGACGAACTCGACGACGCCCGGCTGCTCGCCGACGAGCTGGCGCAGACCTACCCCGACGACCTGCCGGCCATCGTCGCCGCGGTGACCAAGCACTACGACGCGCTGATGGGCACGCTCGCCACACGGTTGGGGCTCAACGAGTTCTTCCACCGCGAACTCACCAAGGGCTTCACCACCTACCTGGACTACTTGCTCCTGGCGAGCGCGGGCCGGTTCGGCACCCGCCACGGCACCCCGACGATCGTGTCGTCGGCCGACCACGAACCACCGGAAGCCGACGGGGAGCACATCGTGCTCGACGTGGCGCACACCGATCTGCTGCGCGACGCCTCGGTGCACCAACTCGTCACCACCCTGCTGACAGGAGAGCGCACATGGTGAGCCCGTCCGAGATCTCCGAGGTGCTGTCGGCCCATCCCGGGGTCACTCGCGCCGAAGCCGCCGTGGTGCGGCACGAGGGGCGGGAGGTCACGGTCGCGGCCGTCGAGCTGAGCGAGTACCTCAGCGGTCCGGTGCTGCGCAACCACGTGCGTGAGCGGCTCGGCGAGGACAACGGTCTCGCCGGGGTGCTCGTCACCGACGCGATCCCGACGACCGGCGGCGCGCTGGACGTGGACGAACTCGCCGCGGCGGTGGCCGACGGCCGGTGCACGCTGTTCGAGGACCCGCGCGACGAGGTGGAGCGCCGGGTCGCGCAGATCTGGTCGGCGCAGATGGCCGTGCCCGCGGTCGGCGTCACCGACGACTTCCTCGAGCTGGGCGGGGATTCGCTGTCCGCGCTGGGGATCATCGCCGCGATCGAGACGGAGTTCGACCGCTCGATCGACGTGTTCGAATTCATGAACGCCGCCAGCGTGCGGCGGCTCGCGGAGTTGCTGCGGTAGCGATGAGCAGCACCGTAGGGACGAGCAGCACCGTAGGGACGAGCAGCCCCGTAGCGACGAGCAGCACCGTGCGCAGGCGGATCGCCGACACCGCCCGGGAGGTCCCCGGCGTGCCCGCCCTCATCGGTTTCGACGAGGGCCTGGCCGAGAACGTGTTGGCGTGGCGGGAGTTCGGCACGGCCGTCGAGTCGGCCGCGCAGGCGCTGCGCACCGCGCTCGACGGTGACGAGCGGCCCTGTGTCGTCGTCCTCGCGGCCAACACGCCGGCCGCCGCGACCGGCATCGCGGCGGCGCTGGCCGCCGAGGTCGCGGTGTTCCCGCTGAACCCTGGCGCCCCGCAAGCCGAACGCGACGCCCTGCTGCGGGTGCTGGGCCGCCGGTTCGGCGCGGTCCACCTGCTCGACGACGAGCAGCGGCCGCACCGGGTGGAGCTGCCCCATTCCGATCACCCAGCCCACCCGGACCACCCCGCCCGGCCGGGCGGCGACGTGGCCTACCTGCTGGCCACCGGGGCCAGCACAGGTCTGCCGCGGATCTCGGCCCGGCCCGGCCCGCTGCGCTACGACGCGGCGCGGACGCCGTCGCTGGTGATCCGCCAGACCGGCTGGCGCAGCGGGCAGCGGCAGCTCATCGCGGGGCCCTTGTACCACGCGGCGCCGTTCACGGCGTTCGTCGACGCGATCCTGGACCGCAACACCGTCGTCCTCGCGCCGTTCTTTTCTCCACAGTGGACGGTCGAGCTGATCCGCCGGTACGCGGTGGAATGGGTGCAGCTCACCCCGGCGCACATGCGGGAGATCCTCCGCGGCGCCGACCCGGACCCGGCGGACTTCGCCAGCCTGCGGGCCGTGCTGCACACCGCCGCCCGTTGCGACGCCGACACCAAACGCGGGTGGATCGAGCTCCTCGGCCCCGAACGGGTTTACGAACTCTACGGCGCGACCGAGGGCATCGGCGTGACGCTGGCGCGGGGCGACGAGTGGCTCGCCCGGCCGGGCACGACCGGGCGCGGCGTCCTCACCCAGGTCCGCGTGCTGGACGACCGGGGCGCGCCGGTACCGCCGGGCACCGTCGGGACGGTGTTCATGCGAACCCCCCAACGAGTCGGCCTGGCCGACTACCTCACCGGGCACGCGGTCCGGACCACGCCGGACGGGTTCGCCACGGTCGGCGACCGCGGCCGCCTCGACCGCGACGGCTACCTGTACCTCGAACCCCGCGAGCACGACATCATCAACGTGGGCGGGGAGAAGGTCGACCCGGACGAGGTCGAGGCCGCGCTGCGCAGCCACCCGGCGGTGGTCGACGCGGTGGCCATGGCCCTGCCGCACCAGACGCTCGGCTCGGTGGTGGGCGCGCAGGTCGTGCTGCACCCCGACGTGACCGTCCGCCGTGCCGAACTGGCCGCGCACTGCGGCCGGCGGCTGGCGGGCTACAAGATCCCGAAGCAGTTCACGATCGTCGACAAGATCCCGCGCACGGCGTCGGGCAAGACCCAGCGCTGGCGGCTCACCCCTGATCACCCCGATGATCACCCTGACCACGATGGCGGTGCGACCCGGCAATGAACCCAATCGTCGATGAAGCGACCGACGTCGGCTACCAGCGTCCACGCGATCCGGTGGAGCTGTGGCTGGCCCGGCAGTGGCAGCACGTCCTCGGCTTCGGCGTCGGCATCCGGGACGACTTCTTCGGGGTGGGCGGCAACTCCCTGGACGCGGCGTTGGTGATCAACGGCGTGCTCGAGGAGTTTGGGATCCAGCTCCCGCTGAACGTGATGACCGAACGGCCCACCGTGGCGGCCCTCGCGGCCCTGCTGCGTGAGCAGAACGCGCGAGTGACCGGCCCGCTGCTGACCATCCAGGACGGCGACGGGTCCAAGCCCCCGCTGTTCCTCGTGCACCCGGTGGACGGGCAGCTCGGCGTGTACGGCCACCTGGCCCAGGCCCTGGGCGACGAGTACACGTTGCACGGCCTGCAGGCGGCGGGCTTCTGGGCTGGCACGAGCCCGCTGGACACGGTGGCGGACCTGGCCCGCGCCTACCTCGACGCCATCCGCGCCGAGCAGGCCACCGGTCCCTACCTGCTGGGCGCCACCACGTCCGCGGCCGCCGTCGCGCACGAACTGGCCGTCCTGCTCGGCGACGAGGTGCGGCTGCTGGCGGTGCTCGACGACGACCTGCTCGAACCGGCGCCAGGCCCGGTGTCGTCGGATCCCGTTGAGGCGCTGGCAGTCTGGCGCGCACACGATCTGGTGCCCGAGGACACCTCCGTCGAGGCCGCGGAGCGCATGCTGCGCGTGCGGCAGAGCATCGAGGACGCGGTCCGTGGCTGGCCGCCGCGACCGCACCCGGGCGTGCTGGACCTGTTCACAACCGCGAGCGGGCCGTCCACAGTGGACCTGCCCGCCGCCGAGGTCCGCGTGCACGAGTGCGCCCCGGACGACCAGCGGCTCGCCGTCGCGCTCCGCGAGCTGATCGGATGACCGCCGTGCCCACCTCCGCCGACACCGCCGCTGATACAAACACCGACCCAGGGCACCGGCGTCAGCGGGTCCGGCTGACGCCGCGCGGCACGACGCACGTCCCGTTCACCGGAACGCGCGCGGCCGAGGGGCCGCTGACCCTCGGCCAGATCAACATCGCGCAGTGGCTGGGCAACGTCCCCGACCACTTCTACTCGATGCTCTGCGTCGAGTTCCCGGTGCCGCCCGGCGCCACGGTCGGCGACGTCACCGAGACCATCGCCGTGCTCGGCGCGCGGCACGAGACCCTGCGCACGACCTACCGGCTCACCGGCGAGCGACGGCAGGTCGTGGCGGCGTCCGGGACGCTGCCACTGGACGTGTGCGTGCTCGGCGACGGGCGGTGGGGGCCGCGCGACCAGGTAGCCGTGGCCGGGGCGCTCGTTCGGTGGCTGCGGGCCAACCCGGACCCGGCCGGGACGCCCATGCACGTCGTGGTGGCGGTGGCGCCGGACCAGAACGGCCCCGTCATCGCGTGTGCGGCCGCGTTGTCGCACATGGCCGTCGACCACGGCGCGATCGAGGTGCTCAAGCGTGAGTTCGCCGAACTGGTCGGCGACCCGGCCACGCGGCAGGTGGGCGGGCCCCGCCACCAGCCGCTGGACCAGGCCGCGCTGGAGGCGACACCGACCGAACGGCGGCGGGCGCAGGCGGCCCAGGACTACCTGCAGCACTGGACGCAGCGCATCCCGCGGCGGCTCTACGACATGCCGGACACCACGCCCGGCGGCGACCCGCTGGCCGTGGCGCTGTCGTCGAGGGCCGCCGCGCTGGCCGTGGCGCAGGTGGCGGCGCGCACCAGGGCCAGTGGGCAGGGCATCGTGCTGGGCGCGATCTGCGCGGTGCTCGCGCACCGCACCGGCGACCGGGAGATCATCCTCCCGCTGATGTCGAGCAACCGCTTCGAACGCCACCTGGTCGACTACGTCGGTTCGGTGGCCCAGGGCACGATCGCGGGCGTCGAGGTCGCGGGGCGCAGCTTCGACGCGTTGGTCAAGCGCGCCTGGACCGTGGTCCTGGAAGCCAGCAGGAACGCCCGGTACGACGCGTCGGAACGGGCCCGGCTCGACGAGCGCATCGCACACGAACGCGGCCTGCTGTTCAAGTACGAGCCGTTGTTCAACAGCCTGGTCACCCAGTCGTCCGGCCCCGGAGCGAGGGTGCCCTTGCGTGCCAGGCAATTCGACGCTGCGCAGCTCGACGCCGCGCTCGCGGAGACCCGGTTGCGGTGGCGCCCGGCGCACCGCAATGCGGCCCCGGTCCGCTTCGAGCTCAACCGGCTCGACGGCCGGCTGGAGCTCGACCTGTGGAGCGCGGACACCGGCGTGGTGTCGCGCGAGGAGGCGGAGTCGCTGCTGCTGGCGTTCGAACGGCTCGTGGTGGCCGCGGCGCACGAGGACCTCGACCCCGAGCGGATGCGCGAGGTGATCGGCCTGGAGACGGCCGTGCGGTCGGCGGACTGGATCTTCCTGGACTCGTGCTGGGTGGATGTGCGCAAGGTGCAGGACCTGGTGGACGACGCGCTGGCCCCGGCCGTGACCCGTGTCTTCGCCGACGTGGACGGCCGACCGCTGGTCGCCTTCGTGGCGGCCAAGGACGGCATCCGAACCCCGGAGCAGGCCCATGCCCGCTGCATGGCGGCCCTGCCCGAACACCCGATGGCCCTTGCGCCACGCCACTACGTCCTGTGCGCCACCGCCCCGGCCGACCCGGCCGATCTCGCCTCCTGGCCCGAACCCACGGCGACCGGCACCGGCCGCACTCCCGGCTGATCGAGGCGCGCCGGTCGTGACCGGTCGGTTCGCTTCGCCGAGGCGGTCGCCCGCCTGGCTTCCGAAGGTCCACCCGGGCAGGAGGTCGGGCCGGCACCCTCTGCCTCGCGGTCGGCTGGACCACCCGCTCCTGCCCGCATCAGCCCGACATCTCCATGGCCTTGAACGGGCTGGTGACGCCCTCGTAGCGCAGCATCAACATCATCCCTTGCATCACGTGCGGCAGGTTGTGGCAGTGGTTCATCCAGATGCCCGGGTTCGAGGCGCGGAACGCGACCTCCCACACGTCTCCCGGGCCGACGTCGACGATGTCGACCCACACCGGGCTGCCCGAGTACCGTTGCCCGTTCTTCGACAGGACCAGCACGGCGTGGCCGTGCAGGTGCCAGGGGTGGCTCGCGAGGCTTCGGTTGACGAGCGTGAAGCGGACGACGTCGCCTTCGGTGACGAGCTGGTCAGGTATCGACGGATACCCCTTGCCGTTGACCGTGTGGGCGTACATCGGCGTCCCGTCGACCATTGCCAGCTCGCGGTCGAGCACCATGGTGAAGTGGCGATCGGCCGCGTCCGTGGGCAGCGCGACACGGGCCGGGGCGCCATACGTCAGCAGGTCCAGCTCAGGCCACCCCGCGGTGTCCGGTGTGGACACAGAACCACCATGGGCGTTTGCCTTGGGCCGCAACCACACCGTGGCAGCGCTGTCGTCGAGCACGAGGGCCACGGGCCCGCCTGGCATCTCGAACACGACGTCGTAACGCCGCGCCGCGGCCAGGCGCAGTCCCCTCTCGCTGATCACGCCGGGGCGGACGAGGTCGCGGCCGTCCACGGCGACCACCCGGAAAGACATGCCCACCAACGCGAAGCGGTGCGGGTCGGAGTCGGTGTTGAGCAGCCGCAACCGTACCGGCGCGCCCGCGGGTACCACGTGTTCGGCACCACCTGAGATCTCGGGGACACCGTCGAAGGTGTGCACGGACAGCGTCAGATCCACCTGCTCGATGTCCTCGCGAGGTTTCACCACGAAGTGCCCGTAGAGCCCTCGCTGCACACCCGTGTACGACTCGTAATGCGTGTGGTACCAATAAGTTCCGGTCTGGTCGGCGCGAAACCGGTATACGAACCGGCCGCCGGGCGCCACAGCTTCCTGGGTGACACCCGGCACGCCGTCCTCGCCGCACCGCACGTCGTAGCCGTGCCAGTGCAAGGTCACGCCACCGTCGATGTCGTGGTTGATCAGCGTGACCTCGAGGAGATCCCCCTGCGTCACGGTGATCGGTGGGCCGGGCACCGAGCCGTCGAAGGTCAACGCGTCGAACTCCCGCCCGGAATCCAAGCGCACCACGGCTTTCCGCGCGGTCAACACGTAGGGACGCCGGACGCCACCCGGTGCCGGCGTGGTGGCGCCACGCAGGTCCGTGACCGCGACGGCCGACCCCGTCATCGCGGCGGGACCGCCGCCGTCGGTCGTCATCGCGGCCGGCCGCGTCGCCGCCAGGACCCCGCCGGTGCCCGCCGCGCCGACCACCACGACGCCACCGGCCACGCCGAGGAAGCCCCGCCGGGACATCCCGGTCGCGGCCGGCTCGGTCACCTTCGGGGACGGCAGCACCCGGGTGGTCAACAGCGCGGCCGCGACCACCGCCGCGACGGTGATCAGCGCGGTGTCGAGGGTCAACGGGTATCCGATGAGGAGGGTGAGCACGAAGGCGGCCACAGCGGCGTAGGCGGCGGTGAACTGCGCGACGACGCCCGCGGTGTCGGTGGCTTCCCACGACCGGGCGCCGGTGGCCGGCGCCCGCAGCCGTGGTCCGGCGACGAGCGCGGCCGCCAGCGCGGCCACCGCGGCCATCGGCAGCCCGAGCACCACCTTCTCCTGCACGAACCACCAGCCCCGGCCGGCGAGCACCACCACCGGGACCGCCCTGGCCACCGTCACCAGCAGCGCCACGGCCATGAGGACGAGCGCGATCCTGGGACGCCGCACCACCATCGTGACCGCCGCGGCGAACCACGCGACGGCGCCGAGCAGTGTGACGGCGTAGTCCACGATGATCCAGACGACGGTCGTCACGACGCGGTCTGGCCGAGCCTGGCCTCGGCGACCGGCGGCCACGCGATCTTCCGCGCGCGCTGCGCGATCTGCTCGGTCAGGCCCATGAGGAACAGGCCGTTGATCGCGTGCAGGCCGAAGACGAGGGCACCGGCGGTCGAGTCGTCGCCGATCGCCTTCGCGACCTCACGGATCAGCACCTGCACGAGCACCAATCCGATGACGAGGCCGGCCATGCCGACGATCCGCCCCGGCATCTTGGCGACCGCGCCGGCGAGCGTGACCACGACCGCGACGAGCAGGATCGAGTAGCCGAGCATGCGGTGCGCGCTGAAGGCCTGCTCGGTCGGCGAGGTCTTGACCGCGCCGGTGGCGGCGAGGAAGAACTGGACGATCACGGCGAGGAACTGCACCCACGCCAGTACTGTGAAGATCTTTTTCATGCGGCCGATCGTGGCACCGGGCCGCCCGCACCGCGTCCGGCGAGAGACGTCTCCCGCTACGCCGCGACGCGTACGGAAATCGCCGCCCGGCTACGTCGAGGGGCGTAGCCGATCGCGCTCACGAGCGGAAGTACCCGTACCGGCCGATGCCATACGATCGCCGCATGGACCCGCGGACGATGCCACGCCGGCTGTCCGCCTGGTTCTCGCGCCGGCCGGCCTGGCTGCCGGATGTGCTGCTGGGACTGTTCGTCACGGCGATCCAGGTGCGCAGCGTCGCCGACCTCGGCGTCACCCTCCCCGAGCCGGCCGCGACCCCGGTCTCGGACTTCGGGCACGTCGCCTACGTCCTGCTGACCGTGAGCGGCCTCGCGGTGATCGTCCGTCGCCGGTGGCCCGTCACGGTCTTCCTGATCACGACCGCCTGCAGCCTGGTCTACTTCACCCTCAGCTACCCCGACCGGGTGTCCTACCTCGGCCTGCTCGTCGCGCTGTACACGCTCACCGCCTACGGCGACGGCCGCCGCTCGCTGCGGATCGCCGGGGCCGGCATCGCGGTGCTCGCGATCGGCTCGCTGATCGCCTCGGCGGACATCGAGCCGCGGGCCGCCCTCGGCTGGGTGTTCTTCCGGCTCGGCGCGTTGGTGATCAGCACGACGCTCGGCGAGTCGGTCCGGTCCCGGCGGGTCATAGCGGCCGACGCGCAGGTGCGGGCGGAGCTGGCCGAACGCGCCCGTGACGAGGAGGCGCGGGCCCGGGTCGACGCCGAGCGGCTGCGCATCGCCCGCGAGGTCCACGACACCGTCGCGCACGCCATCGCCATCATCAACGTGCAGGCCGGGGTGACCGCGCACGTGCTGGACCGGCGGCCGGAACAGGCCCGCGACGCACTGCGCACCATCGAGCAGACCAGCTCGCGGGCGCTGAGCGAGATGCGCGCCGTGCTCGGCGTGCTGCGCGACGGCGACGACCGCGAGCCCTACCCCGGTCTCGGCGACATCCACCAGCTCGCCGGCGAGGCCCGCGAAGCCGGGCTGGACCTCAGCATCGACGAGACCGCGCCGGTGACCGAACTGCCGAGCGCGGTCGGCAGCGCGGCCTACCGCATCGTGCAGGAGTCGATCACCAACGTGATCCGCCACGTCGGCCCGACCAAGGTGACGGTGCGGCTCGAACCCGGTGCCGACGCGCTGCGGATCGAGGTGGTCGACGCGGGGTGCCAGGGCCCACCGCCCATGCCGGTTCGCCGTGGCGGCGGGCGCGGCATCGTCGGCATGCGGGAACGCTGCCAGCTGCTCGGCGGCGAACTCGACGCGCGGTCCCGTCCCGGCGGCGGGTTCGAGGTCGTCGCCCGCCTGCCGCTCGCCCCGGCCGGGTCGCGCCGGTGACCGCCGCGCCGCCGATCAAGGTGCTCCTCGCCGACGACGAACGCCTCGTCCGTTCCGGGTTCAAGGTGTTGCTGGACCTGGAAAGCGACATCACGGTCGTCGGCGAGGCCACCAACGGCCGGGAAGCCGTCGAGTTGAGCCGGTCGACCCGCCCCGATGTCGTGCTGATGGACATCCGGATGCCGCAGTTGGACGGGGTGCGCGCCACCGCCCAGATCGCCGGGACCGCCGGGCTCGAGCAGGTCAAGGTGCTCATCCTGACCACGTACGACACCGACGAGAACGTCTTCGAGGCCCTGCAGGCAGGCGCGAGCGGGTTCCTGCTCAAGGACGCGGGTCCTGCCGAACTCCTGCACGCCATCCGCGTGATCGCCGCGGGCGACGCGCTGCTGGCACCGCGGGTCACCCGCCGGTTGATCAGCCAGTTCACCGCGCAGCGCCGGACCGCGAAGGCCGGCGAGCACCGGCTCGCTGTGCTGACCGACCGGGAACGCGAAGTGCTGGCACTGGTCGGGCAGGGCATGAGCAACGACGAGATCGGCAGGGCCCTGTGCCTGAGCCCCGCGACCGCGCGCACCCACGTCAGCCGCATCCTGGGCAAGCTGGGTGCACGTGACCGCGCGCAGCTCGTCGCGATCGCCTACCAGACCGGGCTGAGCTGACCCGCCGTGTCGAGCGCCGGGCAGCGCTGTCTCGGATGAGACCCACGTTTGCTGGGCTCACCGATCGGCTCGGTGAACGCGGTGCTCGGCACACCACTTGCGGCTGCACCCGGACGTGCGGTCGCAGAACGGCCGGCCGCACGTCACGCAGCGTTTCACCCGCCGCCAACCGCCGACGGTGACCAGTTCCGCCAACCCGGACGCCCCCGCGGCCAGCTCGCCCACCTCCACGCGCGGCGTCCCCAGGACGATGCGCCAGCCGGTGCCGGTGTCGATGAGCCGCGGTCGCGCGCCCACCTGCGCCAGCACCGCGTTGAGGCGGCGCGCGGCCGCGGCTTCGTCGGGCAACCGCGCGACAACCGCGCACAGTTCCGGATTTCCCGTGCACAGCAGTCGTTCCGCCGTTCCAAGCTCGGGATCCAAGGCGTGGAACGGCGGAGCGACCGCGTACTTGCGCACGTCAGTCCACTACCTCGACGCCCATCGAGCGGGCCGTGCCCGCGATGGTGCGCATCGCCGCCTCGACGTCCACGGTGTTGAGGTCGGGCAGCTTGCGCTCGGCGATCTCCCGCAGTTGCACCTTCGTGATCTTCCCGGCGACCTCGTGGCCTGGCCGCGCGGATCCGTTGCCGCCCAACGCCTTCTTGATGAGGAACGCGGTCGGCGGCGTCTTGAGCCGCAGCTCGAACGAACGGTCTTCGAACACCGAGACGACGACCGGCACGACATCGCCGCGCTGGTCCGACGTCGCCGCGTCATAGGCCTTCTTGACCTCGACGAGGTTGACTCCGGTCTGCCCCAGCATCTTGCCGAGGTCGACAACGGGGGCGTTGCCTGCGTTGAGTTCCAGGGTGACCCGGTGGGTCAGCTTCTTCGTCTTCGGAGCCATGCACCGCAAGCTAGAGTCGTCAGTCGCTGGAGGGTCAAGCTCGATTCTCCGGCGTTTGCTCGGCCGGACGGCGTCCCCAGGCCGAGATCAGCGGCGCCAGGGTCAGGTCGAGTTCGCCCGCGTCGATCGCCGCCAGGTGCGCGTCGATCTCGGCGTCGTCGGCGAGGCCGGCGCCGAGGAGCTCGCCGCGCACGTGCCGGATCGTCGCTGCCTCCAGCCGGTCGCAGGCCCGCCCGCCGACCGGGAACGAGCCCCGCGCGGCGACCTCCACCAAGCCCGCCGCACGCAACACCCGCGGCAGCGTCCGGCCGAAGCGCAGATCCGCGCCGCGGCGGGTCAGCAGTTCCCGGACCGCGTCGCGCAGCCGGTTGGCCCGCCGCTGGGCCGGACCGGTGTCGTCCAGGCACGCCAGCGGCTGCAAAGCGGTATCGGCGTCCTCGACCAGCAGCCAGCCGCCCGGCCGCAGCGCCGCCACCATCGTGGCCAACGCCCGAGCACGATCGGGGAGGTGGACCAGCACGAGCCGGGCGTGCACCAGATCGAACGTCCCCGGCTCCGGCGGCGGATCAGCGGCGACATCGTGCCGACGCACCTCGTACCCGTCGCCTGCCGCCAGCCACGACGGGTCGATGTCCGTGGCCAGCACGTACCCCGTCGGACCGACCGCGGCCGCGAGCGCCGCCGGGACACTCGGGCCGCCGGCGCCCACCTCCCAGCAGCGCGAGCCGGGGCCGACCCCCAGTCGATCGACGTGCCCGCGCGTCACACCGTCGAACAGCTCCGCCAGCCAGACGAACCGCTCCCCCGCCTCGGCACGCGCGTTGTCCAGCAGGTACCCGGACTCCTCACCAAGCCCGGTGGGATCCGGTCGGCCAGTGTCCTGCGGCGGTCGGGGCGAGGAGGTCATCGCTACATGATCAACCTCCCCGGGCACCCGCGCCACAACTGTCAGGGCAGTTTGGTGTGGTCGATCTTCGCGTTGGGGGTGAGCGGGAACTCCGCCAGGGTGGTGACCCGCTCAGGGATCATGTAGTCCGGCAGGCGACCACGCAGGAAACGCTGCACGTCCCTGCGGTTGATCTTCTGGTCGGACTCCAGGTAGCAGGCCAGTTGCTGGTTCTTCAGCAGGACAACGGTTTGGCGCACGCCCGGGAACTCGGCCAGCCGGGCTTCGATCTCGCCCAGTTCCACCCGGTAGCCGCGGACCTTCACCTGGCGGTCGATCCTGGCCACGAACTCGAGCCGGCTGTCGGGCAGGTACCGGACGATGTCGCCGGTGCGGTACAGCCTTCCGGGGCCGAACGGGTTGGGGATGAACTTCTCCGCGGTGAGGGCCGGGCGGCCCCAGTAGCCCCGGGTGACGCCCACGCCACCGATCAGCAGCTCACCGGGCACACCGGGCGCCACCAGGTTCAGCTCGTCGTCCACGAGGTAGATCCGGGTGTTCCAGAACGGACGGCCGACCGGCACCGGGGACGTCGTGACCTCACCGGCCGGGCGGCAATCCGCCACGCACGCGACCGACGTCTCGGTGGGGCCGTACTCGTTCACGATCATGGTTTCGGGGGCGTGCTCACGCCACAGGGCCAGGTGTTCGGCGGTCAGCTGCTCGCCGCCCACCACCAGCCACCGGGATCCCCTGGCCGAGACGTCCAACGGGTCGGGCAGACATTGGGCCAAGGCGTTGAGATGGGCCGGGGTCAGCTTGACGAAGGTGAAATCCGGTGCCTCCCCGAGCCTGGTGGACAAGCCGACCACCGGGTGTTCCGACTCCGGCACCAGGGTCACGGTCTTCCCGTACACCAGCGGCAGGAACAACCCGGTCACCGTCAGGTCGAACGAGAGCGGCGAGTGCACCGGCGCGCCGCTGCCCTCCTCGGCCTGGTATGCCCAGCCGCACCAGGCGAGGTAGTGGACCACCCCGCGGTGCGGGACCATCACGCCCTTGGGGTGTCCGGTCGAGCCGGAAGTGAAGATCACGTAGGCCAGTTGGTCGGGGCTGGTCGGCACGGCCGGGCGTTCGGCGGACCTGGCCGCGATGGCGTCCCGTTCGACGTCCAGGCACACCGTGCTCCCAGCGCCCGCCGGCGCATTGCCCGCGAGGTCCGACCTGGTCAGCAGGATCCGCGCACCGGTCTGCGATGCCATGGCGGACAACCGCTGCGCCGGGTACGACGGGTCCAGCGGGACATAGCAACCGCCGGCCTTCAGTACGCCGAGCAGCGCGACGAGCAGGTCCAGGGAACGGTCCAGCATCACGCACACCGGCGTCTCCCGCACGACCCCGAGCGAGATCAGGTGCCGGGCCAACCGGTTCGCCCGCGCGTCGAGCTCACGGTAGGTCATGGACTCGTCGGCGCACCGCGCGGCAACGGCGTCCGGGCAGCGGTCCACGCGGTCTTCGACCAGCTGGTGCATCCCCTGCTCGGCATGGGGATATTCCATGGCGGTGGCGTTGCGTGCGTGGACGAGCTCGTCCCGCTGACCGGGGGCCAGGCAGTCCACTGTGTACAGCGGCGCGTCGGGCTCGGCCAGGACCTGACCCCACAGGCGGGTGAACGCGGCGGCCATGGCGTCGATCGTGTCGTCGTCGAACAGTTCGGGGCGGTACACGATCCGTTCCCGGCCCGGCGTGAGGACCAGGGTCAGGTCCTCGCCGGCGGGCGGGCCGCCGGACAGCTGGAAGCCGAGCTGCGTCGGGGCCGGCATGCCGCGCAGTTCGCCGGCTCGCGCGTGGGCCTCGGCCACGGTCTGCCGGACCTGGCGCACCAGGTCACCGAACGCGGCGACGCTGGAGATCCGGGTCCGCAGCGGCAGGCGGACGCTGTCCACCGAGCCGATCACCACGACGTCGCGCTGCCCGCTCCACCGCGACACCAGGAGCTGGAACGCGGCCAGCCCGAAGGCGTACCGGTCCGCCGGCATGCCGTCCGGCAGCCGCACCGGGCGCGACCTCGGCGGCTCGGTCATGGTCCTCGGGCGGGGCCGGTCGGTCACGACCTCCAGCGCGATCGGCGCGCCGGCCAGCGTGTCCTGCCAGTAGGTCGACTGGTGTGTGCTGGTCACGGGGCACCCCCACCGGAGTCGAGCAGCGTGGTCGACACCGCCGCGATCACCGCGGCGACATCGTCGAACAGGTAGTGGTGACCGCCGGGGAACGTCCGCATCCGGAAGCTCGCGTCGGTCAGTTCGGACCACCGGGCCAGCAGTTCGGCCGGCACCCCTGGGTCGGCCGCACCACCGAGGGCGGTGATCGGCATGCCCAGGGGTGCCCGCGGTGTCCAGCGGTGCGACTCGCACAGCGTCAGATCGGCCCGCAGCAGCGGCAACAGCAACGCCATCAGTTCGGTGTCGGCAAGGATGTCCTCGTCGGTACCACCGTATTCGGCGAAGTACCGGCACAGGTGCGCGTCGGACATGCCGGCGACGTCGAGCGGGGCCGGCCGCAGGTGGTCGAGGTGGGCGGGCACCCCGCCGGACACGACGAGGTGCACCGGCGGCGTGCCGCGATCGGTCAGTTCGGCCGCCAGCTCGTAGGCCAGCATGGCGCCCATGCTGTGGCCGAACAACGCGAACGGCGGGCCCTCGGTGGCCACGACCACGTCGGCCACCAGCTCGACCAGCTCGGCGGCCACGGTCACCGGGTCCTCGCTGAGCCTGCTCTCCCGGCCGGGCAGTTGCACCGGGATCACCTCGATGTCGGACGGGAACCCCGAGCGCCAGGCGCGGTAGCTGGAGGCCGAGCCGCCCGCCGGTGGCAGGCAGAACAGTCGCACCGTGGCCGCCGAGCCGGACTGGCGGTAGGGGAACCACGGCGACCGGAGCAGTGACCGGGTCATGTGGATCGCCCCCTACACGCCGACGGCCGGCGCGAGCTCGGCGCGCTTGCGGCGGGCGTACCCGTCGATGCGGTTGATGGTGGCGAAGTTGGTGATGTCGAGGTCGCGGTCCACCACGGGGACGCCGAGGGTGGACTCCACGAACATCACGATCTGCACGGCGAACAGGGAGTTGACGTAGCCGCGCTCGAAGAAGTCGTCGTCGTCGCCGAACTCGAGGCCGCCGACGTGGTTGGCGACGAAGGCGCGGATGGTGGCGAGCTGGTCGCTCATGGTGTGTCTCCTTTGGACTGATCGGGTCAGGCAGTGGTGGCGTAGTCGAAGAAGCCGCGGCCGCTCTTGCGGCCGAGCAGGCCCGCGTCCACGTACTGCTTCAGCAGCACCGAGGGCCGGAACTTGGGGTCGTTGAAGTTGGCCAGCAACACTTCGAGCGAGTACAAGATGGTGTCCAGGCCGATCATGTCCGCGGTGGCGAGCGGGCCCATCTTGTGGCCGAAGCAGGTGACGAACAGCCGGTCGATGTCCGCGGCGGTGGAGACGCCTTCCTCCAGCAGCATGACCGCCTCGTTCACGGTCAGCATCGCCACCCGGTTGGTCACGAAGCCCGGCGAGTCGTTGACGACGATGCTCTCTTTGCCGATCTCGGCCAGGGTGCTCTGGGTCAGGGCGACGGTCTCCTCGCTGGTGTGGAATCCCTTGATCACCTCGACCAGCGGCTTGAGCTGGGCCGGGTTCATGAAGTGGGTGCCGATGACCTTGTCGGGCCGGCCGGTCCAGGCGCCGACGCGGGTGATCGGGATCGCCGAGGTGTTCACGCCGAACACGCAGTCGGCCGGGCAGATCTCGTCAAGTCCTTTGTAGACCTCCTGCTTGATCTCGGGCTTCTCGGTGACGTTCTCCACCACGAACCCGGCGTCGGCCAGGCCCTCCAGCTTGGTGGTGAACGTGATCCGGTCGAGCACCTCGCCCGGCGCCTCGGTGGTGCGGTGGAACATCGCGGCCATCCGCAGGTCGCGGACGATGGCTTCGCGTGCCTTGTCCAGCGCCTCGTCCGAGACGTCGACCAGGGTGACGCTGCGACCGCCCGCGGCGAAGGCGTGGCTGACGCCGATGCCCATCGTGCCCGCGCCGACCACGCCGATGTTGTGGATCATGACCTCTCCTTGGTTGTGTGGCCGAGCGCGGCCCGGACCTGTGCGGGCCAGTCCTCGACGTCGATGCCGTGCTGGCAGACCAGGGCGAACGCGAAGCGTTCCAACCCGAAGCCGGCGCAGCCGCTGAACGGCGTCGTGGCGCCGTCGGGCAGCGTGATGCCGAAGGACTCACCGAAGAACCGTTCGTGGAAGTTGAACGACGCCACGGAGATCCGGTCCTCCGGCGCGATGTCCAGTTGCAGTTCGTACTTCAGCTCCAGCAGCCGCTGCGACGACGTGCGCGTGCTGGTGTCGGAGTTGCAGAAGAACGGGTCGGTCGCGACCTCGCACTGGCCGGACACGCCGAGTTCGTCGGCCAGCCGCAACGCCCGCCCGAGGAACCGTTCGCGCGCCGAGAGCACCTCGTCGCGGGTGCCGAAGAAGACGATCTCGCGGATGGTGAAGTCCCACAGCCGGGCCAGCGAGCGGTGGTAGCGGGCCTCGTGCCGGAACGATTTGCCCCGGGCGGTGACGCACGCCAGGTCCTGCGGCAGCGAGCGGCCGGCGAACTGGTTGAACGTGTGGTAGCACATGGTCGGCGGCAGGCAGTAGTCCACGCCGGCGCACCGGTCCAGGATCTCCGCGCCCACCTGGCCGACGTCCTTGGCCCGCTCGACGAACTCCCGGTAGTTGTCCACATCGGACTTGAGCCGGGTGGCGAACATGGCGTACTGCGGGAAGGAGGTGAAGTAGTCGCACCGGTGCAGCGCGTCGATCGGGATCAGGGTCGGGTACCGGAACTCCTGACCGGCGAACTCGTCGGTGACGATGCGCCGGACCACCCGGTCCAGGTCGTCCATCAGGTCCAGCAACGGCTGGCCGACCGCGACCTGACCCTCGCCCACCTCGTACGCGACGCCCATGTCCACCAGGCGGTTGAACGTGTCACCGGACGGGGTGTGCGACGCGGCGGACTCCCAGATCACCTTCGGGTCGCGCACCAACTGGGAAAGCACGTCGTTCTGCAGCAGGAACCGCAGCTTGTCCGGCAGGCCGGCCGGCATGCCGTCGCCGTCGGTGCGCACGACGACCGCGTCGATCCGGTCGGCCGAGCCGACCAGGCGGAAATCGCGGATCTCCTCGGCGGCGAAGTAGACGCGCTTGGCGAACTCCTTGGCCAGGAACTCGGGCAGTTCAGCGCCCAGGGTGATGGTGTGTTCGGTCATATCGCACCTGCGACTCCGGTCAGGCCAGCGATCACGTTGCGCTGGATGTCTGATGTGCCGCCGTAGACCACGCAGCCCAGGGTGTCCCGGAGCTCGCGTTCGATCGGCAGGTCGGCGACGATGCCCCGCGCGCCGTGCACCCGCACCGCGGCAAGGGCGCTGTCCAACAGGCTCTCGCTGGTGAACAGCTTGACGATCGCGGACTCCAGCAGCGCCATCCGGCCCTGCTGCTTGAGCCAGCCGATCTTGTAGAGCATCAACCGGGCCAGCTCGAGGTTGACCCGCATGTCCGCCAGCCGGTGCGACACCGCCTGGAACGAGCCGAGCGGCGCGCCGAACTGCTTGCGCCGGCTCACGTGGGCGACGCACGTCTCCAGGAGCCGTTGCATCCGGCCGACCTGGGTCGCGGCCATGAAGCCGCGCTCCCACTCGATGGTCGACGTGAAGAGGTGGTAGCCGCCGCCCTCCTTGCCGAGAACGTTGGCTGCAGGCACTTCGCAGCCGTCGAACCGGAGCTCCCCCATCGGCGTGCCGCGCACGCTGATCTTGCTGATCTGGCGGACCACCCGCAGGCCCGGGGTGTCGGCCGGCACGAGGAACGCGGTCAGCCCGCGTTGACCTTCACCGGTGCGGGCGAAGACGACGTACAGGTCGGCGATGGTCCCGTTGCTGATATAGCACTTGGTCCCGTCGATCACCCAATTGTCGCCACGCCGCTCGGCAGTGGTCTGCAGGGACAGCACGTCCGATCCGGCTTCCGGCTCGGTCAGCGCGTGGGCGCCGATCAGGCTGCCGTCGGCCAGGCCGGGCAGGAACCGGGCCTTCTGCTCCTCGGAACCGTGCTTCAGCAAGTGGATCACGCAGGCCCACAGGTGGTTCTCGATCACGAAGACCAGCCCGTTGTCCGCGCAGCCGTAGCCGAGCGCCTCGCAGGCGATCACCGTGGTCAGCGGGTCGAAGCCCGAGCCGCCGTACTCCTGCGGGATCGGCCAGCCGGTGATGCCGAACTCGGCGCACGCACGCCAGCCGTCCTCGTCGAAGGTCTCGTCCCGGTCGTGTTCGGCGGCCTTGCCGCCGATCTGGTCGCGTGCGAACGCGATGATCTTCGCCCGCAATGCGGTTTGCTCAGGGCTCAACGAGAAGTCCATGGTCATGCCCTTCCACTGTGGACGGCGAGCGCGGCTCCGAGCGTTTCGGCGGTGGCGCGCACGGCGGCGACGTCCTCACCGGCGCGCCCGGCGCCCGGGATGGTGGCGTGGACCGGCGGTCGTCCACCCGCCGGCCGGGCCGGGTGCTGGGCGGCGAGGCTGCCGAGCATGGAGCCCGCGCCCACCTCCAGGGCGACGGCCCCGGGCAGCCGCCACATCTCGCCGAGGCTGTCGTGGCACCGGACGGTCTGGTGCAGCTGCCGGGCCCAGTACCGCGGGTCACGCGCCTGCTCCGGGGTGATCCAGGTGCCGGTCACGTTGGACAGGAAGGGAATCCGGGGCGCACCGAGCTCGAAGTCGCCCAGCAGCGTCGCCAGCCGGTCCCCGGCGGGCGCCATCATCCAGGAGTGGAACGCCTGCCGGGTGTTGGAGCGCAGGGTGCCGACACCGGCCGCGGTCAGGGTGGTTTCCAGGCGTTCCAACGCGGGCACCGGACCCGCGACGACGCTCAGCAGCTCGCTGGTGACGGCGGCGAGCGAGAGCTCGTCGTCGAGGCGGGCCGCGACCTCGTCCGGGCCGAGCATCACGACCAGCATGCCGCCGGGCGGCATGGTCTCGATCAGCTCCGCCCGCCTCGCCACCAGGCGCAGCGCGTCGTCCAAGGAGAACACCCCGGACAGGCAGGCGGCCACGTACTCGCCGAGGCTGTAGCCCAGCATACCCGAAGGCGTGATGCCCCAGCTGATCAGCAGCTGGGCCAGCGCGTACTCCACCGTGAACACCAGCGGCTGCGCGATCCGCGTCCGGTCGATCTCCGCCTGACCGCGGGCACCGCGCATCAGCGCGGCGAGGTCCAGCTTGCCCTTGCCCGGCGCGGAAACGGCGCCCGCCGGGTAGAGGACGGTGCGGATGTCCTGGCCCAGCTCGGGTTCGAGCACGGCCGCGCAGTGGTCCACAGTGGACCGGAAGACCGGCTCGGTGTCGTAGAGACCCTTGCCCATGCCTGCGTAGTGGTCGCCGACCCCGGGGAACAGGAACACGACCTGCTCCGGGTGGCTGCTGACGTTCATGTCCGAGGCCCCTAACGGATCTTGTAGTGGATGTCGAGGTCGAGTTCGCCGACCACGTTGCCGAGGAAGGGAACCTCGCCGCCGATGTTCGCCAGCATCACCAGCCCGGCGCCGGTGTTCCGGTCGACGGCCGTGAAGCCCTGGTAGGCGTACCGGTCGCCGGGGTGCCCGAACCAGAACGCGTCCCCACTGCGGCAGGTGGTCGTGCCCAGGGCGTAGTCCCCGTCCTTCGGCGTGATCATTTCCTTGGCCAGGCCGGGATCCAGGAACACCGATCGGCCGCCCGTGGCGGCGGCGAAGATCTCCCGGCCCACCTTGGCGAGGTCGCCCGCGGTGCTCCACAGGCCGCTGGACCCGACGTCCGGCACGATCGGCAAGCCGACCGGGTCCGGACTGCCGTCGGTCAGGTGACCGTGGGCGACATCCCCGTGGCGGGCAAGGAAGTCCGGTCCGTAGCCACTGTCACGCATGTTCAGCGGCTCCAGCACGAGCGAGCGCAGCACGTCGGGGAACGAGCGGCCGAGCGTGTCCTCGACGAGCTGGTGCAGGACGGCGAAGTTGACGCCCGAGTACTCGAAGTGCTCGCCGGGAGCGCCTTCGCGCCCGATCTTGGCCAGCATCGGCGCCAATGTGGTGACGGTCCCGTCCCGGGAGCACTCGTGGTAGCCCTGCGACACCAGACCGGCGGTGTGGCTCAGCAGGTGCCGCACGGTGATCCGGCCGGGTCCGGCGGGCAGTTCCCAGGTCCGCAGGTACCGCGCCACGTCCTCGTCCAGGTCCAGCGTGCCGTCCTGGACGAGGCGCAGCACGCCGAGGGTGGCCACGTGCTTGCTCACCGAGCAGCTCAGGAACACCGTGTGCGGACCGACCTCCGTCGACCGCGGGCCGCCGGTGACGCCTTCGCCCCAGGCGTCGGTGACCTCGCCGTCCTCGAGCAACGCCACGCTCACGCCGCGGACGCGGTGGCGGACCATCGGCACGAGCAGCGACGGTGCGCGGCGGAAGACGCGCTCGGTCGGTCGCCGCGACGGCGCCGCGGCGCGCAGGCCCGTGAGTTCAGCCAGGCAACGCTGGGCGAGCCGCTCGATCGTGGCGCGGTCGTGCAGTTCGGTCGAGTACGACCACTCCAGCTTGACCTCGTCACCCACGACGGTCGCGTGCACCGCGAGCACGTGCTCCCCGACACCTTGCTCGCTTTCCCCGTAGGTGAAAGCGATCTCCGCGGGCGGACGGGCCGCGAGCACCGCCGCGGTGTCCGGGCGCAGGTACCGCGCGACGCCGTAGCCGATGCCACCGTGCGGCACGGCACGCAACTGGTCGCGCACGGCTTGCCGCGCGCGACCGGCGTTCCCGGCCGGCACGTGCAGGTGGACGGGGTAGGTCGTGGTGTACCGGCCGACCGTCCGGCTGAGATCGACGTCGTCGAACAGCGGCTCGCGACCGTGGCTTTCCAGGTCCACCACGGTGTCCGTGTCGCCGGTCCAGTGCGTGACGGCCCGGGCCACGGCCCACAGCAGGACCTCGTCCGGCCGCTCGCCCTCGATCAGCGCCGCGGGCAGCCTGGTCTCGACGACGGCACGGGAGGCCTCGGTGACGCGGCCGTCCGGGTGGTCGAGCGGGAGGGCACGCGGAACCGGCCGGTGGGCGAGCCAGAACGCCGAGTCCTCCAGCATCCGGTCGCTGCGCGCGTAGTCGACCAGCCGGCGTGCCCACTGCTGGTAGGACGTCGTCTTGGCCGGCAGCCGGATGGGCTCGCCGTCCTCGAGCTGGGTGCAAGCGGTGGCCAGGTCGGTGAGGATCAGGTTCCAGGACGCGCTGTCCACCGCCAGGCGGTGGACCTCGATCCGCAGCTGGTCCTCGGCCAAGCTCGCCCGCAGCAGTGGACCGTCCACAAGGGACAGCGCGCGCTGGTCACCCGCCTGGAGAACCGGCTGCCCGTCCGGCGGGGCGATCCAGGCCGCGCCGTCCTTCACCCGCAGCCGCAGAGCGTCGTGGTGCTCGACCACCGCGGTGAGGGCCTTGTCGAGCACCTCGGGTGCGATGCCGGGGCAGGCAAGCACAACGGACTCGGGGTGGTCGTCGCGGGTGAACCGGTGCATGACGGGCGTCAGCTCGACCGGGCCGGTCACCAAGCCTTGGGCGGCTTGCATGGCCGTGGCGGTGGTGGAGCGCACCGCCGCGGCGAGCCGGGCGATGGTGCGCTGCTCGAACACCTGCCGCAGCGTGATGGCCAGACCCGCCTGCTTGGCGCGGGCCACGATCTGCATGGCCAGGATGGAGTCGCCGCCCAGTTCGAAGAAGTCGTCCCGCACACCGACCAGGTCGACGTACAACACCTGGCGCCACAGCTCGGCCAGGGCCGACTCGAGCTCGTCGGCGGGCGGTGCGTACCCGGTCTCGTCGGTGACGGGACCGGGCAGCGCCGCGCGGTCGATCGTGCCCGCCGGGGTGTGGGGGAACGCGTCGAGCCGCACCCATGCCGCCGGGATCATGTCCTGCGGCAGGAGGGTCTGGATGTCCTCGGTAGTGGGCAGATCGAGGCCGGCGACGTAGCCGACGAGCATGCCGTCGCGCGCGGTCACCACGGCGTCGTTCACTTGCGGGTGCAGGCGCAGCCGGGCCTCGATCTCGGCCAGGGCGATCCGCTGACCGCGGACGGTCAGCTGCCGATCGGCGTGGCCGAGGTGTTCCAGCAGTCCGGCCGCGGTCCAGCGGGCCAGCTCCCCGGTGCGCAAGAGCCGGCCGGCGCCGAACGGGTTGGGCACGAACTCCGCCGCCGTCCGCCCGGGCTCGCCGGCGTAGCCGCGGGCCACGCCGGCACCACCGATGAACAGCTCACCGGCGACACCCACCGGCATCGGCCGCAGGTCGGCGTCCAGCACGTAGGCCGCGGTGTTGGCGACCGGGCGACCGATGGGGATGGTCACGGCGTCGTCCGGGAGGTCGGCGATGGGGTGGCTGGTGAGCGCCGGCCCGAAGCCGTTCGTGATGGTCAGCCCAGGCAGCGCCCGCTGGACCAGGCGAACGTGGCGGACCGACGGCGCCTCGCGCCCGATCACCAGCCGCTCGATTCCGGAAAGGGCAGCCGGGTCCTCGGCCACGACGCGGTTGAACACGGACCCGGTCAGCCAGAGCTGGGTGATGCCGTGGTCGGTGATCAGCCGGCGCAGCTGCGCGGCCGTCGGCAGCTCGGGCGGGCCGAGCACCAGCTTGCCGCCACCCAGCAGCGAGCCCCACAGCTCCCAGGCGAACTCGTCGGCGGACACCGGGGCCAGCTGCAGCCGGACGCAGCCCGGGGTGGAGTCCGGTTTGGAATCCGCTAGCCGAACCACGGATCGCTGCTCGATCAGCAGAGTGCCCAGGACGTACGCCAGGCTCGCAGGTCCGCCCAGCGGCGCCGGGTTCTCGGTGTCGCTGCCGGCACCGGGGTGCACGACGGTGCCCGGGAAGCCCGCTGGAACCGTTGTTGCCACGAGGATGTCGACCCCGTCCGGGTCGAGCGGCACGTAGGCGCCGCCTGCCTTGACCACCGCGAGGATCGCGACCACCAGGTCGACCGACCGGTCCAGGCCGATGCCCACCGGGGTCTCGCACCCGACGCCGAGCGACCTCAGGTGGTGCGCCAGCCGGTTCGCCCGGCCGTTCAGCTCCGCGTAGGTGGTGCTCTGCCCGTCGCTGTCGACCAACGCGATCGCGTCGGGCGTCGTACGGACCTGCGCCTCGAACAGCTCGGCGAGGGTGTCGTCCGGGGTGGGAACGGCGGTGTCGTTCCACTCCCGGAGCATCCGGTCCCGCTGCGCCGGGGTCAGCAGTTCGATCGCGCCCAGGCGGTCCCCGGGACGGGCGGCCAGCTGCGTGATCACGTGCACGTAGTGGTCCAGCAGCGCTGCCCCGTCCACTGTGGACCTGATCGCGACGTCGATCCCGGTGCCGTGGTGGACCTCGACCACCACGGGGTAGCTCGTGCGCTCGATGATGTCCTCTATGGACTCGATGTCCAGTGCGCTGTCCTCGCCGTCGCCGAAGTTCTCGTAGACGAACCGTGTGTCGAACAACGGCGTTCCGGCCGGGGTCTGCGCGCAGCGGTTGATGTCCACCAGCGCGCTGTGCTCGTGGTCGCGCAGTTCCGACAGCTTGGCGTGGTGCACCGCCAGCTGTTCGAGCGCCGAGGCGTCCTGGTCGATCCGCACCCGGGCCGGGATGGTGTTGATCAGCAGGCCGACCATCTGCTCGATGCCGCGGACCTCGGCACTTCGCCCGGCCACGGTGGTGCCGAACAGGACGTCGTCGGCGCCGGTGTAGCGGCTCAGCAGCAGCCCCCAGGCCATGTGCAGGACGGTGTTCACCGTGCACCGGGCCCGCTGGGCCAGCTCGCGCACCTGGGCGGCGACGTCGGCCGGGAGCCGGGTCTGGACCCGGGTGAGGTCCAGGTCCGTGCGCACCGGCAGCCGCTTCGGCTCGGTGAAACCGTCGAGCTCCTGGCGCCAGAAGGCGGCATCCTCGGCCCGGTCCTGGGCGGCCAGCCAGGCGATGTAGTCGCGGTAGCGGGGCGGTTCGTGCGCGATCGTCCGGCCGTCGTAACACGCGAGGACCTCGTCCAGCACCGCCGAGACGCTCCAACGGTCCAGCATCACGTGGTGGAAGGTCCACACGAACGACCACTCGTGCGGCCCGGTCGCGAGCACGGCGAGCCGCATCGGATCCGTGGCCGGGTCGATGCCGCGTTCGCTGTCCGCGGCCAGGTAGTCGGCCAGCGAGCCCGTCGGCTGCTCGATCCGGACCCGTTGGTCACGCAGGACCACCTGCATGGGGGCGGGCAGGTTCGCCCAGGCGAACCTGCTGCGCAGGACGGCGTGCCGGTCCACCACGTGCTGCCAAGCCCGCTCGAAGGCGGCCACGTCCAGGTCACCGCGGATGACGAAGCCCAGCTGTTCCAGGTAGTTGCGCGAGTCCTGGTCGTAGGTGGAGTGGAACACCATGCCCGCCTGCAACGGCGAGAACGGGTAGACGTCGGCCACCACGCCGTCCGTGCCGGACAGCAATCCGTCCAGAGTGGACTGGTCCAGGCCGGCCAGCGGGAAGTCGCTCGGGGTGGCCCCGGTGTGGGTCAAGCAGTGCTCGATCAGCGCCGTCAGGTTGGCCAGGTAGCTCTCGGCGAGCAGGCGGACGGTCTGCTCGTCGTGCCGGTTGACCGAATACCCCCAGCTCAGCTGCAGCGTGCCCGACTCGATCCCGGCGGTGATGTCGAGCAGGTACGACCGTTCGCTGCGCGGGTCACGCCGAGCGCCGAGCACGTCCGGCACCTCGGTGAAGCGCCCTGGCTCGCCGCGTTGCTGGTCCAGCCGGCCCAGGTAGTTGAAGCACAGTTCGGCCGGCCGGGTGCTCTCGACGCCGATTCCGTTGCCGGGCACCGCGCGCAGTTGTTCCTTGACCGACTTGAGCCGCTCGCCCCACTCCTGGCCGGGCACCCGCAGACCGATCGGCAGCAGGTTCGTGAACCAGCCGACCGTCCTGGACACGTCCACGTCGTCCCACAGCTGTTCGCGGCCGTGGCCCTCGAGCTCGACGAACGCCGAATCGCCGCCGGTCCAGTCCGCGATCGTGACCGCCAGCGCGGTCAGCAGCAGGTCGTTGATCTCGGTCCGGTAAGCCGCCGGGACCCGGTGCACCAGGGCGTCGGTCAGTTCCGGCGGGAGGGTGACGTCGACGCAGCGTTGCGATTCCTCGGTGTTCGGGCCGTCGCGGTGGTCGACCGGGAACGGTTCGCCCTCCGGGGTCACGGTCCGGACCGGATACCCGGCCATGCGCTCGGCCCAGTGCTGGAACGACGTGCTCTTCGCCGGCAGGGCGACCGGACGCCCGGCTTCCAGCTGCGCACAGGCCGTTTCCAGGTCCGCCAGCAGGATGGGCCAGGACACCGCGTCGACCGCGATGTGGTGCACCACCAGCTGCAGCCGGTCCTCGGGCCACACCACGGCCGCGACCGTCGGGCCGTCGGCGAGCGACAGCCGGCTCTGCACGTCGTGGTCGGGCGTGGTGTGGAGCACGGAACGGCCGTCCGGCGCCACGATCCTGACCGTGCCCGCCGACACCCGCAGTCGCAGGGCGTCGTGGTGCGCGATCAGCGCGGTCATGGCCTTGTCGAGGATCTCCGGGCGCACGCCGGGGCGGCACCGCAGCAGGACGGACTGGTTGTAGTGGTCGTGGTTGACCGGTTGCCGGGCGAACCAGCGCATGATCGGCGTCGGCTCGACCGCCCCGGTGACCACGTCCTGGTCGGCGTGCGTGGCCGGTCGCGTGCGGTCGGCCACCGCGTCGGCCACCGCGTCGGCCACCGCGTCGGCCAGCGCCGCGACGGTGCGGTGCTCGAAGACCTGCCGGACGGTCACCGCGAGGTCGGCCTGCCGAGCCTTGGCCACGATCTGGATCGCCAGGATCGAGTCGCCGCCGAGGTCGAAGAAGTCGTCGTGCACGCCGACCGCGCGGCCCAGCACGCCGGTCCAGATCTCGGCGAGCGTGTGCTGCACCGGCGTGGTCGGTGCCTGGTAGGACACGACAGCGGCCACCGGCTCCGGCAGCGCCTTGCGGTCCACCTTGCCGGCCTCGGTCAGCGGCATCTCGGGGAGCACGGTCACGGTCGACGGCACCATGTAGTCGGGCAGGGCCTTGGCCAGGTACGCCCGCAGCTCGTCCGGCTGCACCTCCACTGTGGACACGACGTAGCCGGCGAGGCGCTTCGGTCCGGACGGTTCCTGGCGGGCGACCACGACCGCCTCGCTGACCGCCGGGTGCAACAGCAGCCGGGCCTCGATCTCGCCGAGTTCGATCCGGTAGCCGCGGATCTTGACCTGGTGGTCGGTCCGGCCGAGGAACTCCAGGTTGCCGTCGGACCGGAACCGCGCGAGGTCCCCGGTCCGGTACATCCGGGCGCCGCCGTCGCGGGCGAACGGGTCCGGCACGAACTTCTCGGCGGTCAGGCCGCGGCGGTTGAGGTACCCGCGGGCCACCCCGATCCCGCCGATGCACAACTCGCCGACCACACCGACCGGGACCGGGGCGAGGTCGTCACCGAGGACGTACATGGTCATGTTCGCGATCGGGCGCCCGATGGACACCGGCACCGCCGGGTCGAACGTCTCGTCGATGACGTACGTCGAGCAGCCGACGACGGTCTCGGTCGGGCCGTACTCGTCGATGATCGTCGCGTGCGGCGCGATCTTCTGCCACGCCGTCACCGTCTCCGGCCGGACCTCGTCGGCGCCGACCACGAACGTGTGCACGGACTCCACCTGTGCCTGCTCACCCAGCGCACCGCGCAGCACGTCCAGGTGGCCTGGGGTCAGCTTCAGCAGGCTGAAGTCACCCGGCCGGCGAACCAGGTCGGCCAGCGCCTCCAGGGTCCGGTCGGTGGGCAGCAGCGTGACGTCCTGGCCGCCGATCAGCGGCAGGAAGAAGTTCGGCACGGAAAGGTCGAACGCGATCGAGCCCAGCATCGGCGCACCGGAGGTGCCGCTGTGCAGGCCGTAGCCCTCGATCGCCCACCACAGGTAGTTGACCAGGCCGAGGTGGGAGATCATCACGCCCTTGGGCCGGCCGGTCGAGCCGGACGTGTAGATCACGTAGATCAGGTTGTCCGGACCGCTCACCGGCTCCGGATCGGTCGCGGGCTGCTGGTCGAGCGGCGCCCGGTCCAGCGACACGACCAGCCCGTCGAACGCGGGCAGCACGTGGCTGACCCGGTCCTGGGCGAGCACCACCTGCGCGCCGGTGTCCGAGAGGATGAAGCCGAGACGGTCGGCCGGGTGCTCCGGGTCGAGCGGCACGTACGCGCCCCCGGCCTTCAGCACCCCGAGCAGCGCGACGAACATGTCGACGCTGTGCTCGACGCACACACCGACCACGGACTCGCAGCCCACGCCGAGCCCACGCAGGTGGTGGGCCAGGCGGTTCGCGCGCTCGTTCAGCTGCGCGTAGGTCACGCCGGTGCCGTCCGTGTCGAGGATCGCCCGCGCCTGCGGGGTCTTCCGGACCGCGGCCTCGAACAGCTCGGGCACGGTGGCGCGCGGGAAGGGCGCGGCGGTGTCGTTCCAGCCGGTGGTCACCAACTCGCGTTCCCCGGTCGAGATGACGTCCACAGTGGACAGCCGGGCGCCCGGGTCGGCCACCACTGCCTCGAGGGTTCGGACCAGCCGGTCGGCGAACCGCGCGCCGGTCTCGGCCGTGAACAGGTCGACCGCGAACTCGATCTCCAGCTCGATCCGCGCCCCGCGGTCGGCGGCGAACAGCGCGAGCTCCACCTTGCCGGTGTCGTTGTGCAGATCGGCGGACTCGACGTCCAGGCCCGCGAAGTCCCACTCGTCCGTGCCGGTCTCGATGAGCTGGAACAGCGTCTGGAACAAGGGGTTGCGAGCCGGGTCCCGGGCCGGGTGCACGGCCGTGACGATCTGCTCGAACGACACGTCCTGGTGGTCCATGGCGCCGAGCACGGCCCGGTGCGTCCTGGTGAGCAACTCGGTGAACGTCGGGTTCCCGGTCAGGTCGGCCGGGATCGCCACGGTGTTGGCGAACAGGCCGATCAGCCCGTCGACCTCGGGCGTGTTCCGGCCCGAGGTCAACGTGCCGACGGCGAAACTGTCCTGCGCACTGCACTTGTGCAGCAGGACCCCGAAGGCGGACAGCAACGTGCTGAACAAGGTGACGCCGTGCGCACGGGCGAGCGAGCGCACCGCGGCGGTCAGCTCGGGGCTGAGCGTCCTGGTCACGCGACCGGCCTGATAGGACGGTCGCGCCGGGTAGGCGCGGTCGGTGGGCAGTTGCAGCACCGGACGCACGCCCGCGAACGCGCCGCGCCAGTAGTCCAGCTGCCGGTCCAGCAGCTCGCCCTTCACCCGTCCGGCCTGCCAGTGCGCGTAGTCGGCGTACTGGATGGGCAGCGCGGGCAGCGTTGGCCGGCGCCCGCGGACGGCCGCGGAGTACAGCTCGGCCAGTTCCCGGCCCAGGACCTCGTAGGACAGGCCGTCGCCGGCGATGTGGTGGGTGTTGAGCACCAGGAGGTGTTCGTCGGCCGAGACGCGGAACAGCGTGCTGCGAAAGACCGGGCCTGCCGCCAGGTCGAACGGTCGCCGCAACTGCGCACATGCCAGTTCGACCGCGTCGTCCGTTGTGGACACGGCGACCAGTTCGAACGCGGCCGGCCCCTCGGTGGTGGTGGGTACCGGTTCGGCGCCGCGGGCATAGGTGGTGCGCAGCACGCTGTGCCGGCGCACCACCTCGTCCAGTCCGGCCCGCAACGCGCCCACGTCGAGCGGGCCACGCAGCCACAGCCCGCGGTGCATGCTGTAGACCGAGTTGTCCTCGAGGAACTGGTCGACCACCCAGAGCGCGTGCTGCACCGGGGGTAGCGGCACCTGTTCGCCGGCCGGACGGGCGGGGATACCGCTCGCGGCCCGGTCGCCCGTCCCGGTGAGCCGCTGCCGCAGCAGTGCGAGCTTGGCCGGTGAGAGCGTGCGGGAGACGGGTGGAGTCGTGGTCATCGAGATCCCTCGAAGGTCGCGGGTGATGTCACTGGGGTCGGGCCGATGAGGACCGGGGTCAGGACGCCATCTGGCGGCGCAGGCTCAGCGGCCGCATGTCGGTCCACACCTCTTCGATGTGCGCGAGGCAGTGCTCCTTGGCGCCGGTCACGCCGTCGGCCCGCCAGCCGGGCGGGAGTTCCCGGCCGGCCGGCCAGATCGAGTACTGCTCCTCGTCGTTGACGACGACCTGGTACTGCTGCTCGTTCTCGGTCATGGTGTTCTCCTTCAGCTCAGCAGCCGGCTGGCTTGTTCGTCGCTCAGCCCGGCGATCTCCTCGAACAGGACTTCTTCGATCGCCGCGGCGGCACCGGCCGGCGTGGCGTGGTCGAACATGAGGGTCAGGGGCAGGGTCGGGGTGAACGCCTGGCGCAGCCGGGCGATCGCCCTGGTGGCCAGCAGCGAGTGACCGCCGGCCGCGAAGAAGTCTTCGTCCACCCCGATCGCGGGCAGACCGAGCACGGCGGCCCAGATCTCGCACACGGCCGCTTCGGTCGGTGTGCGTGGTGGGCAGGACACCGGCTCCGGCTCGGTCCGGCGCTCCGGATCCGGCAGGGCCCGCTTGTTCAGCTTTCCGTTGGAGTGCACGGGAAGTTCCGGCAGGAGCGCGATCGACCCCGGCACCGCGTACCCGGGCAGCAGCTGCTTGGCGTGCCGCGTCAGCTCATCCACCGAGCAGGTCGCGACCACGTAGGCGGCCAGGCGCTTGTCCCCCGGCGCGGCCTCCCAGGCGATCACGGCGGCCGCGCTCACCTGCGGGTGGGCCCGCAACGCGTGCTCGACCTCGCCGAGCTCGATCCGGACGCCCCGGATCTTGACCTGGTCGTCGCGGCGGGTCAGGAACGTCAACGCGCCGTCCGGTCCCATCCGGCCCCAGTCCCCGGTCCGGTAGACCCGTTCGCCGGCCAGGTAAGGGTGCGGAACGAACTTTTCCGCCGTGCGCCGAGGATCCCCGAGATACCCGCGGGCGAGACCGATGCCCGCGATGCACAGTTCGCCCGCGACCCCGATCGGCAGCTGGGCCATGCGTTCGTCCAGCACCAGGACCTCGTTGTTGTCGATCGGCACGCCGACCGACACGGCACCGCCGTCACCAGTACCGTCCTCGGCGCGGCAGACCCGGCAGGTGGAGTCGATCGACACCTCGGTGGCGCCCCACGTGTTGTCGAGCACGACCCGGTCGCCGAACACCTCACGGAACCGGCGGACCAGTTCGGGGCGCAACGCCTCGCCACTGGACAGCACGCTGCGCAGCGACTCGAACCCGGTCGCGTCGGGCAGACCGGCCAGGAACAGGTCCAACATGCTCGGCACGAACTGGACGTGCACGGCGCGGTGGCGGATCGTGGCCTCGATGATCGCCTGGGGATCGCGGTGCAGACCGGGATCGATCAGGGCGACCGTGGCGCCGACCGCCAGTGGCCAGAAGATCTCCACCGCCGCGTCGTCGAAGGTCAGGGTTGTCTTGTGCAGCACGGCCTCGCCGGCCTGCAGCGGGTGCTGGTGCTGCATCCACGCCATCCGGTTCACCCACCCGCCGTGGGTGCAGGCGACGCCCTTGGGCGCGCCGGTCGATCCGGACGTGTAGTAGACGGCGCACAGGTTGTCCGGCCGTACAACGACTTCCGGTGCTTCGCCGGTGCACTGCGCGGGCGGGGTCAACGGTCGGCAACCCGCGGCCGCGACGACGTCGGCGAGTCGCTCGCCGACCAGGCAGACCGGCGCCCGCGAGTCGGTCAGCACCGCGGCGACTCGCGCGGCCGGGCTCTCGGTCTCGATCGGCAGGTAGGCCCCGCCCGCCTTGAGGACGCCCAGCAGCCCCGCGACCATCTCCGGTGCACGGTCCAGCAGCACGCCGACCACCACGTCCGGGCCGACGCCACGCTCGAGAAGCTCGGTGGCGATCGCGTTGGCCCAGCCGTCCAACTCGGCGTAGGTGATCCGGCGCGCGCCGTGCACCACCGCCACCGCGTCCGGCGTCCGCTGTGCCTGCGCCTCGAACAATTCGTGCAACGCGAGCGCGGGGACGGCGATCGGGCGGCGTGCGGTCAAGGCCCGGACCTGCTCGTGTTCGGCCTGGCCGGACAGGGGTAGCCGGCTGATCGGCTCGTCCGGCGCGGCCGCGATCGCGGCCAGCAGGGTGGTGAAGTGCCCGGCCAGCCGGGCGATCGTGGCGGGCCGGTACAGGCCGGTGTCGTAGGTCAGCTCGCCCACCATGCCGTCGGCCACCCGGTTGACGTCGACCTCGAGGTCGTACTTGGCCGGGATCGGCGGTCCGGACAGCTGCGTCACGACCAGGCCGGGCAACTCCGGCAGCCGCGGCGTGGCGTTGCCGGCCTTGACCACGGTCTGGAAGAACGGGGTCCTGGACGGGTCCCGGTCCGGCGCCAGCTCCTCCACCAGCCGGTCGAACGGCACATCCTGGTGCGCGTACGCCTCCAGCGTGTTTTCCCGGGTGCGGTCGAGCAGTTCACCGAAGCTCGGGTCGCCGCCGAGGTCGCCGCGCAGCACCAGCATGTTGATGAAGAACCCGATCAACGCCTCGGACTCGGTGGAGTCCCGCTCGGCGGCGGGCGTGCCGAGCAGGATCTCGTCCTGGCCGGTGTAGCGGTGCATCAGCGTCCGCCAGGCCGCGAGCACGGTCATGAACAGCGTGACGCCGTGCCGGCCGGCGATCTCCTCCAGCCGCCGGGTCACGTCCTCGGGCACGGCGAACGGGTGCAACACGCCGTACCCGGTCCGCTTGGCGGGCCTCGGCAGATCCGGCGCCAGCTCGAACGCCTGCGTGCCGGTCAGCTCGTCGCGCCAGAAGTCCAGCTTCCGCGCGAATTCCGGAGTGTCCTGAAGGGACAGTTGGTGGGCGACGACGTCGGCGTACTGGACCGCCAGCGCGGGCAGGGTTGCGCCGCGGTAGAGCTGCGCCAACTCGTCGAACAGCACGTCGAGCGAGCCGCCGTCGAACGCCATGTGGTGCACGGTCAGGCACAGCACGGCGTCCTCGTCGGCGATCCGCAGCAGGGTCGCGCGGATCGGCAGGCCCGCGGCCAGGTCCAGCGGCCGGAACGTCTCGGCCGCGATGGCGTCCGCCAGGTCGCCCTCGACGTCGACGACCTCGAGGTCGAACCGGCTCACCGGCTGGATCAGGCCGACCGGTTCGTCGTCGTGCACGACCACACTGGTGCGCAGCACCTCGTGCCGCTCGACGATCCCGGCCAGCGCCCGCCGCAGCGCCGGCACGTCCAGGGTGCCCTGCAGGCGCAGCACGACCGGCACGAAGTAGGAGGAGCTGTCGGTGACGAACTGGTCGAGGAACCACAACCGTTTCTGGGCCGGCGACAACGGCAGCGGCTGGTCCCGGTCGAACAGCGGGATCCGGCTTTCGCGCCGGGTTCCGACGGGGAACTCGATGCCGTGCTCGGCGAGCCGTTCGGTGAGCACGGCGGCGAAGTCCGCGAGGACCGAGTGGCGCAGGACGTCGCGCATGAGGCCACGAGTGGGGATGCCGGTGAGTTCACCGATCCGGGCGATGACCTGGCCCGCGGTCAGCGAGTGCCCGCCCAGTTTGAAGAAGTCGTCCTCGGCGGTGATGTCGTCGACGTCCAGGACCTCGGTCCAGATCGCCAGGAGCATGTCCTCGATCGGACCACCGGTGGCGGTGACCGCGTGCTGCCCGGCGGCCGGTCCGGTCACCGCGATCGGGACGAGGTAGGTGTCCAGCGGGGCGTCCGGGTCGCTGACGGCCTTCTCGACGATGCGCTCGAAGTCCTGTTGCAGGCGCTCGATCGTGCCCGGTTCGAACAGCTCGCTCTTGTACTGCCACACGCCGACCGGACCGCCAGTGCCACCTGTGCCGGTGCCCTCGACGACGCTGACGCTGAGGTCGAGGCCGGTCGCCGTGGGGTTGCGTGCCTCTTCGGTGATGTCCAGCCCGGCAAGGCACAACGGCTCGTAGGGCGTGTTCCGGACCTGGAAAACGACCTGCACCAAGGGTTCCCGGCCGGCCTCGCGCTCGGGCCGGACCGCGCCGATCAGCCGGCCCAGCGCAACCGCCTGCAGGTCGTGGGTGTCCAGCGTGACGTCGCGGACCACGGCCAGCAGGTCCCGGAAGGTGCGCGCTTCGGGAAAACCGAGCCGGAACGGCACGGTGTCCATGAAGCACCCGATGAGGCTCTCCAGTTCCGGCTCGTCCCGGCCGGCCGTGGGCACGCCCACCACCAGGTCGCGCCGGCCGTCATAGCGGGACAACAGGCCGGCGAACGCGGCCAGCAGAACCATGAACAGCGAGCAGTGCTCCTGCCGGCCGAGGAGCTCGGCGCGGCGGACGACGTCGGCGTCCATCGGGATCTCGCTGGCCCGGCCGTCGAAGCCCGTTCCGGCATAGGGCTGGTGGTCGAACGGCAGCCGGGTGGCGGCGGGCGCGCCGGCCAACCGGGCGACCCAGTCGTCGAGCGCCTCGGTCCGATCTCGTTGCCGCGCCGCGTAGTCCGCGTACTGGACCGGCACGGCGTCGAGCGGCCGGCCTTCGTAGAGCGCGGCGAGCTCGTCGTTGAGGACCAGTTTGGACCACGCGTCGAACGCGATGTGGTGCACCACCAACGTCAGGGCGTACCGATCGGGGCCGAGCAGGAACAGCGACCAGCGGATCGGCGCCGCGGCCGCCAGGTCGAACGGTTCGTCCACGGAGGCGTCCAGCAGCCGGCGCACCTCGGCCGCCGGGTCGGTGAGCGCGCTGAGGTCCTGGACCGGCAACGCCGGCTCGGCGGCCGGGTCGACCACGTGGGCGGCGGCGGACGGGTAGCGGGTGCGGAGGATGTCGTGGCGCCGGTGCAGTTCCGTGATCGCCGCCGTGAGGGCCGGAACGTCCAGGGCACCGGAGATCCAGTGCACGCAGCCGAGGTTGTTCGCGGACGTGCCTGAGTTCAGGCTCTCCGCCAGGTGCAGTCGTTCCTGCTGGTGCGACAGCGCGCCGGTCATGAGTGCCCACCGACCGATGCGGTCCGGGCGATGCGGCGCAACGCGGGCCGCGCCGGCGCGCCCTGGGCTCGCAGTTGGTCCACGCGCCGGGCGAAGTCCGTGAGCACCGGGTTGTCGTAGATGTCGCGGACCTGCACGTCCACCCGCAAGTCGGCGCGGACGCGGGCGACGATCCGGGCCGCGGTCAGCGAGTGCCCGCCCAGCTCGAGGTAGTGATCCGTGCGGCCGACGGCCGCGTGCTCCAACAGGTCGGCCCAGATCGGCGCGACCGCGCGCTCGGTCGCGGTCTCCGGCGCGTCCGCCGCGGCGACGGCAGGCGCGGGCAGGGCCGCGGTGTCCAACTTTCCGTTGGTGGTCAACGGAATCGCGTCGATGACGACGACCGTCGACGGGATCATGTAGTGCGGCAGGCGATCCAGCGCGAACTGCTGCACCGCACCGGGCAGCCCGGCCTGCGCCGCGCCACCGCTGGGCACGACGTAGGCGACGATCCGCTTGTCCCCCGGCTTGTCCTCGCGCACGACCACCGCGGCCTGGCCCACCAGCGGGCAGGCGCTCACCACGACCTCGATCTCCCCCAGCTCGATGCGGAAGCCGCGGATCTTCACCTGGCTGTCGGCCCGGCCGAGGAACTCGAGCTCGCCGTCGGCGGTGTGCCGGGCGAGGTCGCCGCTGCGGTACAGGCGGGCGCCGGGAACACCGAACGGGTCGGGCATGAACCGTTCGGCGGTCAGCCCCGGCCGCCCGAGGTAGCCCCGGGCCACACCGGCCCCGCCGATGAAGATCTCGCCTTGAACGCCTACTCCCACCTGCTGCAGGTCGTCATCCAGCAGGTGGACGGGCAGATCCGCGATGGCGTCGCCGATATAACTGCCGTTGCCGGCGCGCGCGAACTGCTCGTCCATCGGCCGGAAGGTGGCGAACACCGTCGTCTCGGTGATCCCGTAACCGTTGACGATCACCGGCGCGTCGTCGGCGTGGCGGCCGTACCAGTCGGCCAGCAGCGCCGGCTCGACCGCCTCACCGCCCAGGATCACGTACCGCAGGGCCAGTCCCGGGGCCGGGTGCTCCCGATCGGCGTGCATCAGCTGGGCGAAGGCGGACGGTGTCTGGTTGAGCACGGTCACGCCTTCACCGGCGAGCAGGTCCAGGAACGCGGGCGTCGACCGGGCGGTCTCCTTCGACACGATCACCAGGCGCCCGCCGTGGAGCAGCGCGCCCCACAGCTCCCAGACGGAGAAGTCGAACGAGTAGGAGTGGAACAGGGTCCAGACGTCCGCCGGGCCGAACCCGAACGTCGCCGCGGTCGCGGTGAACAGCCGGACGACGTTGCCGTGCGAGACCGCGACACCCTTGGGCGTGCCGGTCGAGCCGGACGTGTAGATGACGTACTGCGTGTTGTCCGCCACGACCTCGCAAGGCAGGTCGTCGGCCGGCTGCTCGGCGATCTCGGGGGCGTCCACGAGCAGGTGCGCCGCGCCCGAGGGCAACCTGTGCACCAGGTCGTCGGTGGTCAGCGTCAGCACGGGTGCCGAGTTCGCGAACACGTGGCCGATGCGGTGGTCGGAGTTCTCCGGATCGACCGGGACGTACGTGCCACCGGCCTTGAGCACCGCGAGCAGTGCGACCACGAGGCGGGCCGACCGGTGCAGCACCAACGCCACTCGTACCTCCGGCCCGACGCCGCGTGCCTTGAGGTGACGAGCCAGCCGGTTGGCGGCGGCATTGACGTCCTGATAGGACAGTCGGGTGCCGTCCGCGTCCACCACGGCGATCGAATCGGGCGCGGCGGCCACCCTGGCCTCGAACAAGTCGACGACCGACGCCCACGGTTCTCCGGGGAATTTGGAACTCATCGCGGGACCTTTCGAATAAATCGGCGAGCGGCGGCCGCTTCGGCCGCGGGTCACCTTTTCACTGACCACGATCCTGCGACCGCGGTGTATCGACCGGCTATTTAACGGATACTCGTGCCGCCGGAACTTCTTCGTGCGGCTTCGGCGCGAATTCCAGGGTCTCGTCCACCGAGACCGGCCCCAGCCCCGCGCAGCCGTCGACCGCGTCGGCCACCTTGCGGGCGTGGTCGGGATCGGACTTGACGACGAGGATGCCCGCCATCGTGCCGCTGTGCGCCACGGCGACACCCAACGCACCGACCTGGCGGCAGACGTCCAGCACCTGGTCGAGGTGGGGTTTCGGGCAGCGTGCCTGGTTCAGCACGGCACTGCGGGTGGCGACCGCGCCCACCGTGGCGAGATCACCGGCGGGCAGCGCGACCGCCAGCCGGTCCAGCAGCCGGGCGTACTCCCGGCGTTCGGCCGGCGTGATGGCGCCGCGGAAGGCGTTGAAGTCGACCGTGTCCACCTGGCCGCCCTCGTCGACGCCGACGATCGTCATGGGCGGCAACGAACCCAGCTGCCGGCACAGCCGCACCCGGCGGTGGTAGAAGGCGACCGTGTCGTGGTACATCAGCCCGTCGGTCGGCTCGATCAGCCGCAACAGGTCCTCGGTGGCCCTCGGCGACACCGACGTGCCCAGCGCGTCGGCGACCGCACGCATGGTGGCCACCAGGTCGGCCGACGAACTGGCCATCCCCTTGCCCACCGGCAGGTCGCTGGCCACGGTCAGCAGACCGCCGCCGCGCACGCCGAAGCGGGCGAGCACCAGTTCCGCCAGCCGCAGCGCCTTGTGCCGGTCCGGCGGATCGACCCGGAGCGGCCCGTCGCCAGGGACCAGGGTGATCTCCGCGGTGGACCAGCGCGCGATCGGCAGCGTGACCAGGAAATCGGTGTCCTTGCCGGGTAACGCGCCCTGCATCAGCTCGCCGAACGTGCCGAACGACACGCCGACGCCGGTCAGCGGGACGCTCATCCGACGCTCCCCTCGGCGACCAGGACAGCCGGCACGGCATCGGGTTTGCGGCTCCACCGGACCAGCACGAACGGCGCCAGCAGGAGGTGGATGACGCCCTGGACGGCGAGCACGGGGATGATGCCCACCTCGTCGCCGAGGAAGCCGGCGAGCACCGTGCCGGCACTGACCGCCACCGCCCAGCCCGCACTGATCGCGCCGAAGACCCGGCCGCGGTACTCGTCGGGCGTCCAGAGCTGCTGCAGGCTGTTGAAGGAGGCCACCACGCCGGCGGCGGGCAGGCCGACCACGGTGATCAGCACGAACGTCGGCCACAGCATCGGTAGCGCGAGCGGGTACACGGCGATCGCGAGATCGAGCGCGCCGAAAACCAGCACGCCGTAGCCGAGCAGCTTCGTCGGCGCGATCCGGTGGCTCAGCGCGGCCACGGCCAGCCCGCCCGCCACGCCGCCGATCGCCTGCATCGCCACGACGAAGCCGTACTCGCCACCGCTGGCCTGCAGCACGCCGACGACCAGCGGCGCCAGCAGCACGCCGAAGATCCCCTCGCCGAGCCCGGACAACACCCGGTACACCAGCAACGTCGAGAGGTCCCGGCGAGTCAGGCACAGCCGCAGGCCGTCCAGCCATTCGGCGCGCAACCCCAGGCTGACCTTGGTGACCGGCTCGGCCGGCGCCGGCTTCTTCGCGACGGTGATCATGGCGACGAGCACCGTGGCGAGGGCGTAGGTCGTGACGTCCACCAGCACCAGTGCGGTGAGACCGCTCGCGGCCGCGATCGCGCCCCCCAGCCCCGCACCGCCGAGGCGGGCGAGCTGCTGGGTCTGGCCGTTGAGTGCGTTGGCAGCGACCAGGTCCCGCTCCGGCACGACCGTCGCGACCATGGCGGCCTCGGCCGGCGCGAAGAACTGCGCGATGGCGCCTTCGACGAACACGGCGACGTACAGCAGCCAGACCTGGTCCGGATCGTGCACCAGCAGCAGCGGCAACAGGGAGGCGGCCAGCAGCGCGTTGGTGATGATCATCGTGCGCCGCCGGTCCCACCGGTCGGCGAACACACCGCCCACCGAACCCAGCAGGAATTGCGGCAGGAAGGACATCAACAGCATCGTCCCGGAGGCCAGCGCGGACCCGGTGAGGCGATAGACGATGAAGGTCATTCCGACACCGAGAATCCAGTCCCCGCCCGCTGAAATCAGGTGCGCGGTCACCAGAAGCCGGTAGTTCCGGTTGCGTGCGAGGAGATTCCAGGCAGCTCTCATGACAATTACTATGAACACCGCCCGAACGGCGCGTCAAGCAAAAGAAATTCGATACGGCTTCGATACACGTGGCGTTTCCACTCGGCCAGAACAAACCGATAGCCAGGGAGGAACAGTGGTGACACCTCTCGTGTCGACCTCGGCTCGTTGCGGTGCCCGCGGCTTGCGTGGCTCCCTGCTGAGGCCAAGGGGAACGGGACGCAACCCGGCCACGGGCCCATCGCGGACCGACCGTTGCCGGCCCAGCGCGACCACACTCGGAAAATCCGGAGAGGCGGAACAGTGACCAGCACCGTTTCCGTGTCGTGCGCCGACCGGTTCCTGGCGTGGGCCGACCGTACGCCCGACCGCCCCGCCGTCGTCGACGGCGACACCACGATCACCTACGCCGCCCTGGCGGCGGCCGCGCAGGACGTCGCCGACCGGCTGGCCGCCGAGGACATCCGGCCCGGCACGCTCGTCGGGATGTCCGTGCCCCGCGGCTGGCACATGATCGCGGCGATGCTGGGCACCTGGTTGCACGGCTGCGGATACGTCCCGATCGACCCCAGCTACCCGGCCACCCGGCGGGACTACATCAGTGCCGACGCCACGGTGTCGCACCTGATCACCGCCGGGCTGCGGATCGAGGCCACCGGCCACGACGGCCGCCGCGACGACGTGCCCCACGACACCGCCTACGTGATCTACACCTCCGGCACGACCGGCAACCCCAAGGGCGTCGTGGTCCGGCACCGCAATCTGCTCGCCCTGCTGGACGCCGCCGCCGAGGTGATGCCGTGCCTGCCCGACGACGTGTCCAGCGTGTTCCACTCGGCCAACTTCGACCTGAGCGTCTGGGAGATGTGGCGCCCGCTGCTTTCCGGCGGAAGTTGTGTGGTGGTTCCGGTGGCCGCCACCCACGACGCCAACGCGCTGGCGGACCTGTTCGCCGCCCACGGCGTCACACGGGCGACGATCGTGCCGTCCATCTTCGCCAACTTCGTGACCGAACTCGCCGAGCGGCCGGTGGCCATGCCGCGGCTGCGTGAGGTGGTGTTCTGCGGTGAGCCGATCGGCCGGGAGGCGATCGGCACCTGGTACGACCTCGACGTCGCGCCCAACGCCCAGCTGGTGAACATGTACGGCCCGACCGAGACCACCGTCTACGTGTCCTGGAAGAACCTTGACCGTGCCCTGGTGGCCGATCGCGGCGAGCCGGGCACCCCGATCGGCATTCCCTTGCCGCACTTGCGAGTCCGCGTGCTGGACGAGCACCGGCGACCGGCCCGCGAGGGCGAGGTGTACATCGCGGGCGCCGGTGTCTCGGCGGGCTACCTCGGCAAACCGGAGCTGACAGCGGACCGGTTCGTGGTCCTGGACGACGGCGACGTCTGGTACCGCAGTGGTGATCACGCCGTGCTGGGCACCGACGGAGAGCTGCGGTTCCTGGGCCGCAAGGACGACCAGGTCAAGGTCCGGGGCTTCCGGATCGAACTGGGCGAGGTGGACGCCGCGCTGCGCGGGCTGCCGGAGATCGCCAGTGCCGGCACCGTGGTCCAGACGACCTCGGCCGGCGAATCGATCCTGGTGGCCGGGTACGTGCCGGCCGGCCCCGACGACGCCGCTGCCGACGACGAGACCGTGCGCGCCCGGCTGCGCGAAGTCCTGCCCCAGCACATGATCCCGACCCGGCTGGTCCGGGTCACCACCCTGCCGCTGTCCCTGTCGGGCAAGCTCAACCGCAGGACGCTGGCGCAACGCCTGGAGACCATGCGATGAAGACCGGCACGTTCGCGGCCCGGGCGTCCTTCGCCCAGGAGAGCATGTGGTTCCTCGAACAGCTCGAACACGGGTCGGCCACCTACAACTGCCAGCTGGGCCTGCGGCTGACCGGCCGGCTGGACCTCGACGTGCTCGAACGCGCGCTGATCGCGTTGACGCAACGCCACGAGGTGCTGCGCACCACGTTCGACACCAGCGACGGCGAGTTGCTGCAGGTCATCCACGACGACCTGCCGTGGGAGGTCGACCTGGACGATCTGACCGGCGTCCCCGATCCCGCCGCCGCCCTCAAGGAAGCGTCCGATGTGGAGCTTCGGCGGCAGTTCGATCTGGTGAACGGTCCGGTCGGACGGGCGAACCTGTTCCGCCTCGGCGAAACCGACCACGTCCTCGTCCTCACCCTGGACCACCTCACGTGCGACGCGTGGTCGATGCGCGTCCTGCACCGCGACTTCATCGCGCTCTATTCCGCCCTGTGCAACGAAACCGAGCTCCCGCCCGAGCCGGCGATCCGGTACGCGGACTTCGCGCAATGGCAACGGGACTGGTTGCTCGGCGGCGAGATGGACCGCCAGCTGGGGTTCTGGCGCGACACGCTGGCCGACCGGCCGCCCCTCGTGCGGCTACCCGGGCACCGACCGGCGACCAGGCAGGCCGGCCGGCTGATCCAGCCGATGGACGCCGGGGTGCTGGCCCGGCTGACCGAACTGGGCCAGGCGCGCAACACGTCGCTGTTCATGGTGCTGACCGCCGCGTTCGCCACCCAGCTGTCGCACTACAGCGGCATGACCGACCTGGTGCTCGGCAGCCTGATGGCCAACCGCGACCAGGTCGAGATCGAGGACGTGGTCGGGTACTTCATCAACACCGTGGCACTGCGGCTCGACCTGTCCGGGGACCCGGACGTGCCGGAACTGCTGGACCGCACCCGGCGCGTTGTGCTGGACGCATACGCCAACCAGCAGGTGCCGTTCGACCGCGTGGTCGAGCACCTCGCACCCGACCGCAACGCCGGCCGGGTGCCGCTGGTGAACGTGATGATCGAGTACTCCGACGTGGCCCGGGAGCCGGTGGACCTCGGCGAGCTGCGGATCGAACCGCTGCCCCTGGCCAGCCTGCCGGTGCCGGTCGACCTGGTGCTGACCATCCGCAAGGACGGCGACACCGAGCACGCGATCTGGCAGTTCAACTCCGAACACCTCGCGGCCGCCACGATCGAGGTCATGCAGCGCCACTTCGCCGCGTTGCTGGCGCAGCTGGCCGCCGGCGAGCCGCTCACCGCGGTCCGGCCGGGTGAACTGGTCGTGGCGCAGGACCGGCCGGGCACGCCGGAAGTGGCCGCACCAGTCGCCGAGTTCGACAGCGAGTTCGCCAGCGAGTTCGACACCGAGCTGGGTGCCGTGGTGACCGAGGTGTGGGAGAAGGTGTTGCGCCAGAACGGGATCGGCCCGAGCGACGACTTCTTCGCGCTGGGCGGGCACTCGCTGGCCGGCGCACGCGTGATGACGCACCTGCAACGCCGGATCGAAGTCCGGCTGCCGATGCGGCTGTTGTTCGACCACCCGGTGCTCGCCGACTTCGTCGCCGAGGTGGGGCTCCACCTCACCCCCACCGAGAAAGGATCGCCATGTACCGCTCGATGATGAAATCCAAGATCCACCGGGCCACCGTGACCCAGGCCGACCTGCACTACGTCGGCTCCGTCACGGTCAGCGCGGACCTCATGGCCGCCGCCGACCTGCTCCCCGGCGAGCAGGTCGACATCGTCGACATCAACAACGGCAACCGGTTGTCGACCTACGTGATCGAGGGGCCGGTGGACAGCGGGGTGATCGGCATCAACGGCGCGGCGGCCCGGCTGATCAGTCCCGGCGACCTGGTGATCATCATCGCGTACGCCTACGTGGCCGACGAGGACGCCAAAGCGGTCCAGCCGCGGGTTGTCTTCGTGGACGAGGCGAACCGGATCAACCACCTCGGCACCGACCCCACGTCGGCCCCGGCGGGCGACCTGGTCTCCGGCGCCCTGGCGCACCGGTAGCGGCCGATCACGAGCTCAGCGCGAGGGTGCGGCGCAGGCTGGCCGTCAGCAGCCAGCGTTCGACCGGCAAGCACTCGTGCGGGTGGTCCAGGACCCGGCGCAGCGCCGCGACCCGCTCCGTCGGGCGATCCTCGACGGTCAGCCGGCTGCGGGCGAAGGCCCGGACCAGACCGGTCAGGCGGAACGGCGCCGGATCGCCGGTCACCCGCACCACGTCGAGCAGGCCGGCGTCGACCAGTTCGTCCAACGCGTCCTCGGCCTGGACCTCGTCGGCGTCCAGCAGGGGTGCGCAGATCCGGCCCGAGAACCGCACCGAGCCCAGCAGGGTCAGCCGGCGCAGCAGCCGGCGGGCGAAGGGCGCGAGGCCGTCGTAGGACTGGGAAATCGCGCCGACCGCATCGCCTGCCACGTGCGACAGCTCCTTGGGCAGCCGGCGCTCGTCGGTCAGCCGTTCGATCAGGGTGCGGACCGACCAGTCCGGTCTGGCGTCCAGCCGCGCGCCGGCCAGCCGCAGGGTGAACGGCTCGCCGCCGCACAACTCGGCGAGGCGGCGCAGGTCCTTGGCCTGGCCCCGGACCCGCTCCACGCCGATGACCTTCGTCAGCAGTGCGACGGACTCGGCGCCCGGCAGCCGTCCCACCTCGATCCGGCTCGCGCCGGGCAACGCCGTCATCGGCGCGCGGCTGGTCACCAGCACCGCGCAACTCGGACTGCCGGGTAGCAGCGGCCGCACCTGCCGTTCGTCGGCCGCGTCGTCCAGGACCACCAGGACCTTCCGGTCGGACAGCAGGTTCCGGTACATCTCCGCGCACTCGTCCACGCTGTCGGGCACAGCGTCCGCCGCGACGCCCATGGCGCGCAGGAACCGGTCCAGGGCGTCGACCGGCTCGATCAACCGGCCGGTCGTACCGCCCAGCGGCACGAACAGCTGGCCGTCGGTGAACGTGTCGCACATCGAGTGTGCCAAGTGGACGGCAAGCGTGGTCTTGCCCGACCAGGCCCGGCCGGACAGCAGGACCACCCGGACGCCCTGGCCGATCGGGCTCTCCTGCAACCGTTGCCGAGCCTTGGCAAGCTGCTCGCCGCGGCCGGTGAAGTCGCCGGCCGGCGCCGGCAGCAAACGCGGGACGGCCGCCGGAGCGGCCACGGGTCGCGCCGGGCGGGCGTCGGCTTCCGTGGTGCCGGCCAGGATCATGCGTTGCAGGCCGCGCAGTTCGTCACCGGGCTCGAGCCCGAGAGCCTCCACGAACAACTCGCGACCGATGCGGAACACGTCCAGCGCCTCGACCCGCCGCCCCGTCCGGTAGAGGCAGGTCATGAGCTGGGCGCGCAGCCGTTCCCGGAACGGGTTGGCCGCCACCACTTCGGCCAGTTCGCCGACCAGTTCGTGCTCGTCGCCCAGCCGCAGCTTGAGGTCGACGCACTCCTCCAGCACGGTCAGCCGGCGTTCGGCCAGCACGACGGCGCCGGACTCCACCACCCGGCCGGCGCCGGCCAGCGGCGCACCGCGCCACAATCGCAGCGCCTGCTCGAATTGATCGACGGCCGCCGATTCCTGGCGCAGCGCCAGCATTTTTCGCCCGGCCGTCACCAACTTGTCGAATGCCAGCAGATCGAGTTCGTCGTCGGCACACCGAATGGAGTAGCCCGGCGAGCGGGTCACGATCGAATCGGCCAGTCCCGCCGCGGCCAGCGACCGGCGGATCGCGCTGATGCAGATGCGGATCTGATCGCGGGCGGTGGACGGCGGTTCGGCGTCCCACACCGCCTCGACCAGGCGATCCACCATGACCAGGCGGTTGGGCTCGAGCAACAGCGTGGCCAGCACCACCCGCTGGCGGGGCGGGAGGGCGACCGGGCCGAGTGGACCGGTGATCTCCAGCGGACCGAGAATGCGGAACTTCACGCTCACCCTCCCCAGCGGGCAATCTGCGGGCACGATCGAGTTCAGTTGACCCTCGGGCCCTATCACAGCGTTATCACCGCGTATTACTTCTGCGGCCGGCACCGATCGACGCCGCCGTATTCGATCACTGGGTGGCAACTCGTTTCCCCCACGACCGAGGGCAGCCTGCTACGCCACCTCAGCCGGCAAACACCGTCGCGCGTGCCGCGCGGGGGTCAGGCGGGGTCCGGGCGGACGCCGGTCAGCTCGGCGGTGCGGTCCCACAGTCGCGTGCGCAGCGTCCGGTCCTGCGCCCGTGGATCGACGCGGGCCGGGCCGACGCCCCGGAAGAACTCGCCGAACTTCCGCGGCCCGTAGTAGCCGCCGCCCAGCACGTCGGGGGCGGTCGCCGCGTACAGCACGGGGATGGTGCCCTCGGGCACCGACTGGGACACCGCCTTCGTCAGTGCGTTGAGCGGTCGTGCCACGGCGCCGAGCCCTTGGTTACGGGCGCCGGCGGCGGCGATTTCCGTACCGGTGAACCCGGGGTGCGCGGCCACGCTCAGCACGGGAGAACCCTCGGCCCGCAGGCGTTCCTGCAGTTCCAGCGCGAACATCAGCACCGCCAGCTTGGACTGCGCATAGGCGTGCGCCATCCGGAACCGGCGGCGCTCGAAGCCGAGGTCGTCGACGTCGAAACCCTTGCCGCGGTGGGCGATGCTCGACACGGCCACGACGCGAGCCGAGTCGCCGGCCCGCAGCGCGGGCATCAGCAGCCACGTCAGCGCCGCGTGCCCCAGGTGATTGGTGGCGAGGATGGATTCGTGTCCGGCGGCGGTGCGCCGCAGCCGACCGGCAGGGATGCCCGCGTTGTTGATCAGCAGGTCGACCCGGTCGCCCGTGCGGTCCCGGATGTCCGCCGCGGCCGACCGCACGCGGTCCTGGTCGGCGAGGTCCAGCAGGACGAGCTCGCCGCCGACCGCCGCCGCGGCGCGCTCACCGCGCTGCCGGGACCGGCAGGCGAGGATCACCCGGGCGCCCTTGGCCGCGAGGACCGTCGCCGCGCGCAGGCCAAGCCCCGAGTTCGCGCCGGTGATCACGACCGTGCGGCCGTGCTGGTCGTGGATCTCGCTCTCGCGCCAAGCCCCCATGTCGGCATGCTAGCGCCGTGGCGACTCCTGATCGACGAGGCCGCTGCCATCGCGGCTATCGCCGGCGGCCTGAGTGGACGTCCGATGTGGACCGTCACGGCGGACGTGGCCATTTCCCTGACCGGTACCGCACGGTGCCGACGACCCCGGCCCGGCGAATGCGACCCCCGATCGGTGCATCGCCACCGGCCCGCCGCAATGGGATACTTCTCCGTGGATTGTCGCTTCCTCTGCGTCCGACGCGCGTGTGGGAGGTACGAATGGCCGATCGTGGAGCCACGGGCAACGCCGACACCGGCGCCATCATCCGGCAGACCTACCTCGGCCTGCGGCTGGGCATCCTCCTGCTCGTCGTGATGCTGTTCCTCGCGGTCGTCATCCAGGCGCTGGCCGCCAATCCGGCCTGCCTGCAGCATTCGCTCAGCGCGTATTACTACACCTCGGCGCGTGCCGTGTTCGTCGGCACCCTCTGCGCCGTCGGGACCTGCCTGATCATCTATTCGGGCAACACCGAAATCGAGAACCTGCTGCTGGACTACGCCGGCTACATGGCCGTCATGGTGGCCTTCGTGCCGACGGGCGTGGACAACACCTGCACCGTGAGCAACGTCCCGACGTCCGACGAACTGACCGACGCGGTGAAGCAGAACGTGCTCGCGTTGCTCATCGCCGGCCTGATCGCGGTGGTCATCGTGCGGGCGCTCAAGGTCCTGCAACTCAACAGCCGCACCGCCAAGGTGCTGCTGACGGTCAACACGCTCATCCTCGTCGGACTGGCCGTGTTCGTCCTCACCAGCTTCGAGAACTTCATGAAGAACGCGCACGCGTTCGCCGCCATCTTGTTCTTCGCTGGCGTCCTGGCGGTCGTCATCGTGAATGCCGTCGGCTTCGCGCGGCACAAATCCGGCGAACTCGGCATTGGCGATCTGCTCAGGAACCGGTACACCGCGATCGCCGCGGCCATGCTGATCACCGCGGGCGTGCTGTTCGCGCTGCGGGCCGCCGGGTTCGGCCACTGGCTGCTCGTGCTCGAGGCGTCGCTGATCGCCGAGTTCGCGGTGTTCTGGATCAGCCAGACCATCGAACTCGGTGGCAAGGTCCGCCGCGGCGCGACCCCGCGAGACGCCGGCGGAGCCCAGGAGTCGGACAGCGAACTGGTCGCCTACTGAGACCATTGGCGCCGGGTCGGTTCCGTGATCTACTTACCAACATGCGCGCTATGAGGGCGAAAGTTGGCATCACGGTGGCCGTCGCCGTCACGGCGGTCGGCGCGGTCCTGGCCGGCACGGCCGACGGGTCCCCCGCTCGGGTCGCCGCCGCTGCCGTGGCCAACAACGATCCGTCCTTCGTGCAGGTCTTCGACAACAACCTGGAGAACCTGCCGACGGTGGACCTCGCCTGCCCGGGCGACTGGCAGGACCTCGTCTACTACATCCAGCGCGCGCCGTTGAAGCCGGACATCTTCACCGTCCAGCAGATCAGCGACCAGACCCAGCTGAACTCCTACGTCAGCAGGCTGAGCAACGACCTCGGCGAGGCCTACGCGGGCGTGATCGCCGATCCCTCGCCCGCGGCCATGAACAGCCCGTGCGGGCCGCCGAAGGACCACCAGACCAATGCCGTGATCTACCGCAAGGCCCGGTTCACCGACCTCGGCCTGGCGTCGAAGACGTGGCAGGCGCAGAGCGACGAGTCCGGTACGTGCGCCAACAACGACCAGGCACGCACGGTCGCGGTCAAGGTCAGGCTGCACGACAAGATCGCGAACAAGGACCTGACGGTGGCGTCGGTGCACTGGCCGACCGCAGCGTCGGGCGGTGGCGTGGACTGCTCGGAGTCCAACGCCCGCGAGGTGGCCGCCGAGATGACCGAGGACGGCTACGGCGGCAGCTTGCTGATCTTCGCGGGCGACCACAACGTCACCGACGTCGCCGACAGCGGCTCGTTCCGGCCCTGGTACACGTTGCTCAACGGGGACCTGGGCGGCAGCCTCGGTTACCGCGACGCGGCCTACACGGCGTGCGGTGGCAGCAAGAGCTGCCTCGCCGGCAACTGGACCATCGGGGGCGACCGGCGCATCGACTTCCTGTTCGCGCGCAAGACCGGTGGGCTGCCCGTGGTCGACCACTTCCACACCATCACCTTCGACGAGGGCGATGCCGCGGACCAGGCCGCCACCGGTTCGGACCGCACCGACCGCGACTACTCCGACCACCGCGCCGTGATGGCTCGCGTGCACTACTGATCGGGCGCGCGCGGACGCTGGTGCTCGCGCTGCTGGGGGTTCGCGCCGAACTCCGCCCTCGCGCGCGGCGTCCGAAAAGGACACCCACCCTCGGCGACGGACAACGCGGGCACCGCGATGCAACAGACGCCCGTTCGACGTCTGCGCCGCGAGCGCCTCGCCGGTCGCGGCGATCGATCGGAACAGAATGGGTGCGGTCAGCCCTCCACGACCGCCATCGTCGGCCGGACGCGCTGCCACACCACCGTCAGCGGGACCGCCAGCACCAGCCCGGCCAGGCCGACCACGGCAACCGTGTTCGGCGCGCCGAGCCAGGTCGCGAGCGCACCCGCGGCGAACGGCGCCACCCCCATCACGGTGGTCAGCCCGGCGTTGGACAAGCCCATCAACTGCCCGCGCGACTCGTCGGGCGCGGCGAGCATCAACGACGCCGTCGCCTGCATGAGCGCGGCGGTGCCGAGCCCACCGGTCACCACGAACAGCACGATCGACACGGCCAGGCCCGGGTGCAGCAGACAACCGAGCAGGGGCACGGCGGACAACACCGTCAGCGGCCCGATCAGCCCGGCGCGGTGGCGTTCGGGCACGCAGCGGGCGAAGACCAGCGCGCCGATCACGCTGCCGAGCGGGTCGGCGGCCAGGATCAGGCCGACCGCCGTGGATCCGCCACCCAGCGACGCGGCGTACGGCGCGGCAAGGCCCTCGTAGACCGGCAGCAGACCGGCGAGCCACGTGAAGCTGATCAACGTGCGCGGCGCCGCCGCGGCGAATGCGAGCCGGGCGCCCGCCCGCAGCCGCGCACCCATCGACTGCGCGGCCCCACCGGCGGCCGGCCGGTCGGCGAGTCCACAGCGGAGCAACAGCGCCGAGCACACGAACGTGGCCGCGTCGAGCGCGAGGCTGGCGCGCGGGCTGAGCGCGGCGACGAGCAGGCCGCCACCGGCGAAGCCGGCCAGCTGCGCCGACTGGATCGTGACGTTGCGCAGCGCCATACCCACGACGAACCCCTCGTCGGGCAGCACCTGCGGCAGCAGCGCGAGCTGGGCCGACTTGGCCAGCGGGTTGGCCATCGACACCCCGGCCACCAGCAGGCCCATCGACCACATCGGCACGCCGGGCACGGCGACGACGGCCATCAGCGCCGCCCGCCAGACGTCCACGCCCACCAGGACGGCGCGCCGCGGGAAGCGATCGGCCAGGCCGCTGAACAGGATCCCGCCGAGCAGCGACGGCGCGTAGGTCAACGCGTAGGTCAGGCCGGTCAGGAACGCCGAACCGGTCCGGTCGAACACCAGCACCGACAACGCGACGCGTGCGAGCTGGTCGCCGCAGACCGACAGCAGCTCGGCCAGCCACATCCACCGGAACTCCGGCACGGCGAGGACCTCACGAAACGTCGTCCGCCTCGCCACCTGCTGCGCCATCCGCCCCCGCCGCCCCTTGCGCCCGTCCGACCCCGGCGCCACGGAAAACACCGGGCGCTACGGCGGACGCAGGTTATGCGGCGTGGCTGTCACCGACCTACCACGCGACCGCGTGCGATCTCAGCGAGGTGGCATCCGCGTTGCCTAGCGTGCTGCTGTCCACGTGTATCGGGGAGGTGCCTGATGAGGAACAGGGATTGCTGAATGAGCCAGGCCTGCCCGACCGACCTGACGATGGGAGGAGCCCGTCCATGAGCAGGGACCAGTAACACCCACCTGCCGCCGGGTCCGGCGGCAGGCAGCCACGCACCGGATGGGTGCGAGTTAGGTCCCCGACAGTGCCGACGGCTAACTTCGGCACATGCGTCGTGTTCCCCTCGTGCCCGCCACCGGCAGGAGCGCGGGCGAGCCGCTGGCGGTGAACCTGCTCGGGGTGTTCGAGGTGCGCCTCGGCAACCGGGTCGTCGACGTTGCCCGCGGCCGGATGCGCGCGTTGCTCGCCATCCTCGCGTTGTCCGCGGGCCGGGCGGTCAGCATCGGCGTCATCGCCGATCGGCTATGGGGGTCGTCCGGGCCGTTGCACCCGCGCGCCGCCGTGCACACCACTGTGCGGCGGCTGCGCGGGGTGTTGGGCGTCGACCTCGTCCACACCCGCGCCGACGGGTATCTGCTGGACATCGCGCCGGAGCGCGTCGATGCGTTGCGGTTCGAGCAACTGGTCCGCTTGGCCCGCGACCAGGAACCCGCGGACGCTCTCGCGACCCTGGGCGCGGCCATCGCGCTGTGGCGTGGTGAGCCGCTGAGCGACCTGGACACCGGCTCACCGGCCGATGGGTACCGGGCCGCGCTCACCGCGCGCTACCACGACGCCATCGAACTCCGCGCCGAGCTGGAACTCGACCGGCGCCGGTACGACTCGGCGATCCCGGAACTGCGGCGGCTGACCGGGATGGACCCGTTGCGCGAATCGGCGTGGCGCCGGCTGATGCTGGCGCTCGTGGCCGTCGGACGGCCGGCCGAGGCGCTCGACTGCTACACCCGGATGCGCGAAGAACTGCGCCGCTCGCTCGGGCGCGAACCGTCGCCCGAGTCCCGTGACGTGCACGAAACGATCCTCGGCGCACCGAACACCGCAGCACCGATCACCGCGCTGGGGCCGGAAACCCGGTCACCGCGCCAGCTACCGGCCGACACCGGTGTCTTCGTCGGCCGGGCGCCGGAGCTGGCCGCACTGGACGCGTTGCTGGACGCGACCAGTCCGGCCCTGCCGTTGATCGTCGTGATCGACGGCGCCGCGGGCACCGGCAAGAGCACGCTGGCCACCCGCTGGGCGCACCAGGTGCGCGACCGGTTCGCGGGCGACCTGTACGCGGATCTACGTGGCCAGGCCGGAACCACCCCACCCGATCGTGTGCTGGCGACGTTCCTGCGCGCGCTCGGCTTGCCCGCCGAACGGATCCCGGACGGGGTGGCGCAACGCTCCGCCGTGCTGCGCAGCCTGCTCGACCCCCGGCCGATGCTGATGGTCCTCGATGACGCGTCGGACGCCGAACAGGTGCGCCCGCTGCTGCCCGGCTCCGGTGTGGTCCTGGTGACCAGCCGCAACCAGCTGCGGGGGCTCGCGACCCGAGAGGGCGCGCGCCGGGTGACGCTCGACGCGTTCGAGCACGCGGATGCCGTGGCGCTGCTGGCCGAAACGATCGGCGCGGCGCGGGCGGACGCCGACCCGGACGCCGTCGCCGAACTGGCCGAGCTGTGCGGCCGGCTGCCGCTGGCGCTGCGCATGCTCGGGGAGCGGGTGCGGCAGCGGCGCGCGCCGCTCGCGTCCATCGCCGTCGAGCTGCGGGACGAGCGGACCAGGCTGAACGCGCTCGCCGACCCGGACGACCCCGCCGTCGACCTGCGCGCGCTGCTGTCCTGGTCCTGCCGCGGGTTGGACGAGGACACCGCGGCGTTGTTCGGGCGCCTCGCCCTGCACCCCGCGGCGGAACTCGACCTGCCGACCGCCACCACCTTGGCCGGTGGATCGCCGTCCACCACCGCGGCCCGGCTCGACCGGCTGGTCGCCGCGCACCTGGTCGAACAACCGCGGCCTGACCGGTACCGGTTCCACGACCTGCTGAAGGCTTACGCGGCGGAGAGCATCGCCGGTTCGCTCTAGGCTGGGCCGGGCCGGGTGCACGGTGGGGGACCTACGGGAGCGTGATGGGTGACGGTCGGCTGACGATAGGTCTGCTCGGGCCGTTCGCGGTGTGGGTCGACGGGACGCCCGTCGAGGTGCCCAAGGGCCGGCTTCGCGTGCTGCTGGCCGGCCTCGCGCTGGTACCCGGCCGGCCGGTGCCCGCCGACGTGCTGACCGAACGGCTCTGGGGCGATCACCCACCTGCGCAAGCGCGCGCGGGCGTGCACAACATGGTGCGGCGGTTGCGCCGGGTGCTGGGTGACGCGGCGATCCGCACGACGGCGGACGGGTACGTGCTCGACCTCCGGGACGAGCAGGTCGACGCGCTGGAACTGGGGCGGCTCGTGCGGGCGGCGGCCGACCTGCCGCCGGCGCGCGCACGGGCGCCCCTCGCCGAAGCGCTCGCGCTGTGGCGTGGCGAACCGCTGGCGGACGTGCCGAGTCCGTCGCTGGTGCGCGCCCACGCGCCCGCGTTGACGGAGCAGTACCTGGCCGCGGTCGAGCGGCGCGTGGACGTGGAACTCGCGCTCGGCGAACCGGCACGCGCGCTCGACGGGTTGGCCGGGCTCGCCGAGCGGCATCCGCTGCGCGAGTCGCTGTGGTGGCGGCTGGTGCTCGCGTTGCACCGGTGCGGGCGGCGCGACGAGGCGCTCGACGCGTACGCGCGGCTCGCCACCCGGTTGAGCGACGAGCTGGGCGTCGACCCGGCGTCCGGTCTGCGCGCCCTGTACGAGGAGATCCGCGGGCGTGCCCCGGTCGTGGCGCACCAGCTGCCGCCCGGTGTTGCCGGCTTCGTCGGCCGGTCCGACGAGCTGGCCGCGCTCGACGCGTTGCTGGAGCGGCCGGCGGGCGGGGTCGCCGCCGTCGTGGTGGCCGTGCTGCACGGCATCGCCGGTGCGGGCAAAACCGCGCTCGCGGTGCACTGGGCCCGGCGGGTGCGCGACCGGTTCCCCGACGGTCAGCTCTACGTCGATTTCTGCGGGTACGGCCCCGGCCCGGCGCTCAGCGCGGCGAGCGCGCTGGACGGCATGCTGCGTTCGCTCGGTGTGCCCGCCGACCGGGTGCCGGCCGAGGTGGCCGAGCGGGCGACGATGTTGCGTGGCGAGCTGGCCGGCCGGCGGGTGCTGGTCCTGCTCGACAACGTGGCCGATGCCGCGTCGGTGCGGCCGTTGCTGCCCGGGTCGGACAGCGTCGTACTGGTCACCAGCAGGCACCACCTGTCCGGCCTCGCGGTGCGCGAGGGTGCGACGCGGATCGGCATCGGTGAGCTGCCCGACGCCGACGCGACGGCCTTGCTCGCCGAGGCGATCGGCGCGGCGCGGGTGGCCCACGAGCCGTCGGCGACGGCCGAGCTGGTCGCGCTCTGCGGCCGGCTGCCGCTCGCGTTGCGGATCGTCGCCGAACGAGCGGGCCGCCACCTGAGCGCCCCCGTCCGGCGGATCGCCGACGACCTGCGTGCGCGCGCCCGGCGGCTCGACGGCCTGGCCGACGAGAGCGACAGCCTGAGCGATCTGCGGTCGGTGTTCGAGTGGTCCTACCGCGCGCTACCGGCGGCGCAGGCCCGCACCTTCCGGCACCTCGGCCTGCACCCCGGCGCCGAGATCGACGCGGGCGCCGTCGGCGTGCTGCTGGGCTCGCCCGGCACCGCGCGCGGCCACCTCGACCAATTGGCCAACCGGCACCTGCTGGAGCCGGCCAACGACGACCGGTACCGCTTGCACGACCTCTTGCGGGAGTACGCCGTCGAACTGGTGCACGCCGAGGAGACCGCCGCCGACCGCACCGCCGCGGTCGAGCGGCTGCTGGACTGGTACCTGCACAGCGCCATCGCGGCCAGCCGCCTGATCCGCCCGGCGGACACGCCGCCGTCGGTGCCCGGGCTCGGCGAGCCGCTCGCACCACCGGTCCGGTTCACCACCAGCGCCGAGGTGGTCACCTGGTGGAACGCGCAGCGGGCCGACATCCTCGCGTTGCTGCGCCAGGGCGCCGACGACGGGCACGCGCTCGCCGGGTGGCGGCTGAGCTGGGCGTTGCGCGACCTTTTCGAGGCCTACCAACACATCGACGACTGGATCACCGCCGGCCGGATCGGGCTGCGGTGCGCCCGTGAGCTCGGCGACCCGGGCTCGCTCTGCCGCGCCGAGCTGATGCTGGGCGGCGCGTACACGTCCCGTTTGGACGATCGGGCGGTGCCGCACAAGGAAGCCGCCGTCGCCCACGCACGCACGCTCGGCGACGACCGGCTGGTGTCCTCGACGCTCAGCGCACTCGGCTACCACCACGCCCTGCTCGGCCGCTACGAGGCGGCCCTGGAGCACCTGCGGGCGGCCGTCACCGCCGCCGAGCGCTCCGGCAACGCGATCCGGCTCGCCCACAGCCTGCACAACCTCGGCGAGGCGCAGATCCGCGGCGGCTACCACGCCGACGGGCTCGCCAGCTCGAAGCAGGCGCTCGAGGCCTACCGCCGCGCGGGCGGCGCGTTGTTCGTGCGGATGACGCTGGCCAACATGGCCGAGGCGCACGAACGCATGGGCAACTACGCACAGGCGATCGAGCACTGCGAGCAGGCGTTCGCCGTCGAAGGCGACACCCGCGACAGCGTGGCGGCGCTCAGCGTCCGGATCATGCTGGGTCGCCTGCGGGCGCTCACCGGCGACCAGGACGCCGCGCGGGCCGTCTGGCGGGAGGCGCACGCCGCTCTTCAGCGCCTGCACCACCCGCGGACGTCCGAGGTCGCCCAGCTGCTCGCCGACCTCGACGCCCCCAGCCGCTAGAGCTCCGGCGCGGCGATGGACCCCGACGATCAACGATAGGCGACGACCAGGGCCCGGTTCGTCGGCTGTGGTGGTGTGGTGACCGTGACGGTCCTGGTGGTGGCATCCCAAGTCCACGAACTGACCTGCTGCCCGCCGACGGTCACGGTGCGCGGTGCCGACGCGTTGGTGAACGCGATCGTCCACTGCCGCGACGTGACCTGGCCGGCGAAGCCACCGGTGGCAGGCCCGACCTGAACCTGGTGCAGCCCACCGCTTTCGACGTAGCGGATCGCGGTCGACGTGCTCTGCCCGGCGTCGGTGGTGGTGCCGTTGTCCTCGTAAAGCGAGGTCGCTCCGGACGCGCCACCGGCTACGGTCACCGTGGCCTTCGTCAGCGGGTTCTGCACGTCGTTGGCGACCTTGCCGGTGCGGGTGGTCACGATGCCGCCGGAGCGCACGAACACCGGCATCGTGGCGAGGTCGCTCGTCACGTCCTGCGTGGTCCCGCCCACGTAGGTCTTGCCGGTGAAGTAGTCGGTCCAGCTGCTGCCTGGCGGGAACCACACCGACGTGCTCGCGGTGTTCCCCGGCGTGGTCACCGGTGCCACCAGCACGTCCGGGCCGTAGAGGTACTCGTCGCCCGCCTCGGCGTAGGCGTCCTGGGCCTCCGGGTACTGCAGGTACAGCGGACGCACCACCGGGACGCCGGTCCGGCTTGCCTGTTGTGCCAACGTGTACGTGTAGGGCACCAGGTTCTCCCGGAGGTTGAGGAACTTCTCCGCGGAGTCCTTGGCGGCCGTGCCGTACTGCCAGGGCAGCCGGTCGCTGTGGTTGCCGTGCAACCGGTCGATCGGCTGGAACGTGCCCAGCTGCACCCAGCGGGCGTAGAGGTCGTCGGCGTCCTTGGTGCTGCCCGGTTCCGCGCCGGTGGCCTGGGTACCGTCGTTGTTGAAGCCGCCGATGTCGTGGCTGACCGCGGAGAGCCCGGTCGCCGCCGACTCCCCCGGCGTGTAGCCGACCTCGAAGTGCAGGACGTTCCAGTTGGACGTGGTGTCACCGGTGAAGTGCACCGTGGTGCGCTTGTCGGCCCACGGCCCGGTCGCCAGGCCCGTCTGTCCACTGTAGCCACCGGCCTGCAGCGACCCGAACGCCCTGGAGAAGGCGAAGCCGCGGCCGACCGTCTTGTCCGAGTCGGTGGCGTACTGCTGGTTGATCCAGGCATCCGGGGTGACCCCGGGCAACGACGAGTAGGAGTTGTCGCAACACCAGTCCAGCCACCAGAAGTCGGCGCCCTGCTGCTCCATCGTCTGGTGCAGGTCGAAGTACGCCTTGAGCTGGTCGGGGTTGCCCCAGTCGAACACGTAGTTGTCGCCCGACTTGGTGAGGCCGCCCTTGGCGGTCGCTTGCGCCTGCGCGTACTGCGGGTCGGACGCCACGATGCTCGGGTGGATGTTCAGGGTGTTGTGCAAGCCTTGCGCGGCGGCCCAGTCGAAGAAAGCCTTGGGGTCCGGGAACTTCGTGGCATCGATCTCCCAGCCGTCCCAGGTGCTGGGTGATTTGAAGTCGGTGTCGGTGACGAGCACGTCCAGCGGCACGCCGTCGGCGCGGAACCTGGGCAGGATGGTGTCCTCGTAGTCGGCGGCGGTCCGGTCGTAGTACTCGGAGTACCAGACGCCGTAGGCCCAGCGCGGCAACAGCTTCGACGGTCCGGTCAAGGTCGCCAGGTCGGACAGCGCGCGCTGGTAGTCGTGCCCGTAGCCGAAGAAGTAACCGTCCTGATAGGACTGGCCGTGGTGGTCCGGGCGCGGGTGCACGGACTTGGTGGCGTTGTCGAAGGTCGCCGAGGTGGTGTCGTCGAGCAGGCTCCAGCCGTCCTGGTAGAGCAGGCCCGGGGTGGTGTTCGGGAAGCCGTTCACGCCGTCCAGGCCGCGCCGGTAACCGCCGAGCGGGGCGTGCGGCGCGAGCAGCGGCGAGCCTGCGGGCACCACCGCCACCGTGTCGAGGTTCAGCCGGCAACTGCTGGCATCCGGGCAGCCGATCGTCACGTCGTTCGCCCCGGCGGCGAGGGTGACCGGCACGGCGACGGTGCGCCACGTGTCCCAGGTGCTCGTCGTCGGCAGCGAAACAGACGTTGCCGCCGAGGAACCGACCTGCACCGAGACCGGGCGCGGCGCCGGCTGCGCGTTGGCGTAGCGCAATTGCAGGGCATAGGCGCCCGCGCTCGGCACATCCGTGACGTGGAGCTTGACGCTGGCGCCGGTGTCCAGGCCGGCGACGAAACCCGCGCCCGAGTAACCGTTGTGGTCGGTGGCCAGGGTGGCGGGACCACCCAGCGCCCCCGCTTCGGCCTCGCAGACGCCGCCGAACGGGCAGTTCGTCACGGCCGGCGGTGGCGGGGCCGGGTAGCCCGCGCCCGGTGCGACCACGGCGAGGCTGTCGAGGTTGACGTTTCCGGAGTCGTTGGCACCACGGTCGATGGTCACGGTGTGCGTGCCCGCGGCCAGGGTGAACGTGGTGTTCGCCAGCGACCAGGTGTTCCAGTCGGCCGTCGTCGGCATGGTGAGCGTGCGCGAGACACCGTCCACCGACGCGGTCAGCGTGCGGGTGGTGTACTGCCCGTCGCCGCCGGTGGCGTTGGCGTAGCGGGCAGCCAGTTGGTAGGTACCGTCGGTGGGCACGATCACCCGGAAGGACAGGGAGTTGCCGCTGTTCTGGAAACCGGCCGCGAAGCCGGTGCCGGTGTAGCCGGTGTGGTCGTCGGCCACCGCGACACCGTCGAGCGTCAGGTTCTCCGCCTCGCAGAGCGCGCCGACGGCGCAGGACGGCGGCGCGGTCCACGGCCGGGCGGTGACGTCCTGCCCGCCGGCTTTGAGCCGCATCTGCAGGTTGTCCGGGCCGAACGCGCCGGAGCCGACCCGGTAGCGCAAGGTCAGCGCGGCGGTGGTGATGGTCAGCCAGCCGTCGACCGTGCTGGTGGTGAACTGCGTGCCGGGAAAGCCGTCCCGGCCGATGGCGTTGAACGTGGCCGCGTCGACGAACTGCGCGTCCCCCGCGTACTCGGTGCGGATCAACGTCGGCGACAGCACCTCGAACCGCGCGTTGCCGGATATGACGTCGTGGACTCCGGCTTTGTGCGGGGCGGCCGCGGCCGGTTGCTGCACGGCGGTCGCCACCACCAGCAGGATCGAGGCCAATGCGGCAACCCTGGGCATGCGTCGACGGCGCATGGTCACTCCTCACACGGCAGGGGTTCGAGCAGGGAGGTGACGGTGCTACTTGTTCGATCCAGTTCTACAACGCCGGCCCAACGCTGTACAGATCGTCGGCCGTTGACAACCGGACAGCCTGGGAGGTCGCACCGGACCTGGCGAAAACGGCATGGAGTCGGGCTCGGGCTGGTTAAGATCAGCCGCTTGGCGAGGGGGGATCCATGACGACGCAAAGCCCGGTGCTGCGACGCTCGCGCGCGGCGCAGTGGACCGGTCCGCGCACGCCCGCGCGATTACGCCGCATCGGTGTCGTGCTGACGCTCGCGAGCTTGGTCACGGCCGTGCTGAGCCTGGTCGGTGGCACCACGCGCACCAGCGCGGTGACCGACGTGGGCAACCGGGACACGTCGCTGACCCAGGTCGCGGGCGAGGTCTACCAGGCGCTGGCCGATGCCGACGCGATGGCCACCAGCGGTTACGTCTCGGCCGGCCAGGAGCCCGCCGCGGTCCGCACGCGTTACGACGCCGACGTCACCCGCGCCGGTCAGCGCCTCGCGCAGGCGTCCCGGCAGGTCGGCCCGGACGACCCGGCCGCCAAGCCGCTGGACACCATGATCACCGGGTTGCCGGCCTACGCCGGGCTGATCGAGACCGCGCGCACCTACAACCGGCAGGGCCTGCCGCTCGGCCAGTCCTACCTCGCGCAGGCCTCCACCCAGATGCGCACCCAGCTGCTGCCCGCGGCCGAGGAGTTGCGGCGCGCGGAGGTGACCGAACTGAACGCCGACTACCGGCAGGCCAGTGCGCTGCCGGTCGCGGTGGTGCTGTTCGGGCTGGCGCTGCTCATCGCCGCGCTCGACTTCTCCCGCAAGGAGTTCCGCCGGACCCGCCGCAGGCTGAACCTCGGTGTCGTCGCCGCGTGCGTCGCGGTCGTCGCCGGGTTGCTGTGGTGGGTGGTGGCCACGGCGTCCACCGACAGCGCACTGGCCGAGGCCAACAAGGCCAGCGACGCCGCGACCGCGCTGGACGAGGCCCGCACGTTCGTGTTGCAGGCCCGCAGCAACGAGAACCTCGTGCTGGTCGCGCGCAGCGGTGGCAGCGCGTCCGACCAGGGGTTCACCGACCAGCTCGACCGGTTGCGGGCCGACGACGGGCCACTGGCCAAGGCCGCGGCCAACGGCGTCGACGTCAGCACGATCCGGACGGCGGCCCGGGCGTGGACGGCCGCGCACAAGAACCTGCGGACGGCCGACGACGCGGGCCGCTACGCCGATGCCGTCCAGGCCGCCGTCGGTACCGGCAAAGGCAGCTCGGGAGCCGCGTTCACCGCGCTGGACAAGGCGGTCAGCGACGCGGGCGGCACCGCACGGGCCCGGCTCGCCGCCGCCACGGACGACGCGAGCGGCGCGACGACGCTGCTCGCGTTCGGCCCCACCGTGCTGTTCGCGCTGGCCGCGGCCGGCTTCGCGATCGGCGTCGCCCGCCGGGTGGAGGAGTACCGATGACAAGTCCCGGTCCCGTGGTCGACGTCAAGCGACCACTGGTCTTCCTGGCCGTCGCAGCGATCCTGTCGCTGGGTGGCTTCGTCCTGCCTTCGTTGCACGGCAACGGTTCCGCGGCCGCGTCCGGCGAGCAGGCGGCGACGAAACCGCGCCCGCCGAGCAAGCCCGACTGCGGGACCGTCCGGGAAAGCCTGCGCCCCGTCGGTCCGCTGCCGTCGCCGCAGGCGCTGCCGTCCGGGTCGACGATGGCGAGGATCAAGGCCCGCGGCCGCCTGATCGCGGGCGTCGACCAGGGCAAGTACCTGCTGGGGTACCGCAACCCGCAGACCGGCCAGCTCGAGGGCTCGGACATCGACCTGGTGCACATGATCGCCGCGGCGATCTTCGGTGACCCGAACCGGGTCCAGTTCGTGGTGCGCGACATCGCCGACCGGGTGTCGCTGATCGAGCAGGGCCAGGTCGACATCGTGGTGAACAGCTTCACCGTGACCTGCCTCCGGCAGAAGTCCGTGGAGTTCTCCACCCCGTACACCACAGTGCACCAGCGGCTGCTCGTGCCGGCGGCCTCCGGTGTCAACGAGGTCGAACAGCTCGCGGGGCAGAGGGTGTGCACGTCCATCGGCGCCACGAACGAGGCGGTCCTGCGTCGCCTGCCGCTGCACCTGCAGGTGGTGACGCTGCCCGGCATCCCCGACTGCGTGGTGGCGTTGCAGCAGGGCAAGGTCGCCGCGGTCTCCAGCGACGACGCGATCCTCGCCGGAATGGCCGCCCAGGACCCGCAGACCAAGGTCGTCGGCCGCGCGCTCGCCGAGACCCGGTACGCCATCGGGATGAGCCCGAAGCACGTGGACCTGGTGCGGTTCGTCAACGGGCTGCTGGAACGCGGCCGCGCCGACGGCAGCCTCGCCGCCAGCGCCCACAAGTGGCTGGGCGAGCAGCTGCACCCCGTGCCCGCGGTCCCACCCGCGAAGTACCGCGACTAGCTCGACTCCAGCGTGATCACGGTCCATGCACCGAGGCGGATCGGCACCCCGGCCGCGACGGCGACCGGGGTGTTCGGCTCGATCACCTCGGTCGTCTCGCCGACGGAGGTGCCGTTGGTCGAGCCGAGGTCCACGACGTCCCAGCCGCCGTCCGGCCGGGCGACCAGAACCGCGTGCTGCGCGGACACACCCGGGTCCAACGGCGGACTGCCGAGGTCGATCTCCGGGTTGGTGCCGCGCGAGCGGCTGCGCCTGCCGATGGCGACCTGCTCGCGGTCGAGCTCGAACCGGCGTTCCGGGCAGTAGCGCGGGAACTCCATGTCCGCGGCTTCCGACCCCTCGCGGCGGCGGACCTCGTCGAACCACGCGCGATCGGCTCGGACCACGGCCGTCCACAGCGCTTGCCGCGCCGGGGCTTCGGGTGCCGCCGGGGGCGAGGGCAGGTCGTTGTCGAACCCGCACTCCTCGCAGAACCGGCCTTCGCGAGGCTCACCGCAGCTACGGCAGGTCATCCCCTCGACCGGAGCCGCGACCGCAGCCGCGGCGGAGGACGACACCGGCGCTGACCCCGGAGACGACACCGGAGACGACACCGGTACGGGCGCGGGCGCGCCGAGCACCAGACCGCAGACGTCGCAGTAGTCGGTGGCCGTGGAGTCGTGACCGGACGGGCAGACCGGCACGGCTCAGCCCTCGCCGCGGACCCGGCTGGTCCGCCTCGACCGGATGTCCAGCTCCTTCTCGGCCTCGTCGGACACCTGGGACCGCAACCGCACGGTCCCGGTCGCGGCGTCCTCGACCTCGACCACCTTCTCCAGCATCTCCATCTTGTCCTTGTCGCCCGCGGCCGCGGCCAGCTCGACCGCCCGGCCGAGCCGCGCGGTCGCCCGGGCCGTGTCCCCGTCCCGGCGCGCGGCGAGGCCCTCCTCGACGGCGTCCGCGTACTCGGTCTGCCCGGTGTAGTGCGCGACCTTCTTGCTCACCTTGGCCGACAGCGCGTCGTCGGCGGTCCAGATCGCCCGGATCAGGCCCTGGGCAAGGGTTTCGTCGGACCCGCCGCGCACCACCATGGCCCGCCCGGCGAGCATCTCCGCGCCGATCGCCTGGGTGGGCACCTCGACGCACACGTGGTACTCGCGGCTCTCCGCACCCCACGCGCCGAGTGGGTAGTCGCCGTGCAGCGGACCGGTCTGCACCCGCTTGCCGGTCAGGTCCTCGACCTCGGGCGCGACCTGCTTGACGAACTTGACCTGCGCGCCCTTCGGGCTCCACAGCCGCAGCGACACGTCGGCGACCCGCTTGCCCATGGCGGAGTTCATGATCGCGTGGAAGTCGGCGGCCAGGTTCTCGGGCCTGGCCACGATGTCGACGGTGCCGAGCAGAGCGGAGGCGACCTTGCGCACCTCGGCGACCGTCCAGTCGGTGCCGACGCCACGGCAGTCGCAGGTGAACACGCCCGTGCAGGCCGCGAGGGTCTTCTCCAGCTCGCCTGGCTGGTCGCCGTTCTGGCCGTCGGTGAGCATCAACGCGTGCCGGATCGCCCCCGGGTGCTGCTCGGCGATCCGGCGCGCCAGCTCCAGCCAGTTCGCGAACCTGGTGCCACCGTTGGCACTCAGCCGCTTGACCGCCTGCAGAGCCTCCTGGCGGGTGCCTTCGTCGGCCCGGGCCGCGCCCCGCTTCGGGTAGACCTGCATCGCGCTGGTCGCACCGGCGATCACGGCGAACAGCGCGCCGTCGCGCAGTTGCCCGATCGCGGCCGCGGTAGCCGCGCGCGCCGCGACGATCCGGTCGCCCTGCATCGACCCGGAGCAGTCGATGATCAGCATCTCCAGCGCCTCGGTCGTGGGCGCCGGGGCGGCGTCGCCGGTCGCGGTCACCGTGACGACCGCGTCGACCCGGTTCGCGCCTTCCGACAGGTAGGCGTTCTGGTCGACGGCGACGGTGAACTCTGGTCCTGCACTCATTCCTGTGCCCCCTCCAACGGGATGACGACGACGCTGATGTTGTCCCGGCCGCCGGCCGCCAGCGCGACCTCGGTGAGCCGCTCGGCGATGGCCAGCGGTGTGTCCCCCACGGCGTGCCCCGCGAGCCGGGCCGCGTCGGGCACCTCGTTCCACAGCCCGTCCGAGCACAGCACCAAGGTGCCCGCACCGTCCGGCTGCAGGGTCATGACGTCCGGTTCCGGCCGCATGTCGGGGCCGAGCCACCGCGTGATGGTGTGCGCGCGGCGGTCGGCGAACGCGGCGGCCTCGTCCATGACGCCTTCGGCGATCACCTCGGCGGCCCACGAGTGGTCCCGGGTGAGCAGGCGGCTGCCCGTGCCGTCGAGCCAGTAGGCCCGGGTGTCGCCGACCCAGCCGATGGTCACCAGCCCACCCACGACGTAGGTGGCCACGAGCGTGCAGGACGCACCGTCCGGCGACCTGTCCACTGTGTTCAGTGCGCGCACGGCGTCGGCCGCCGCCGCAACGGCGGCACGGATCCGGTCGGCGGGTTCGGCCGGTGCGTCCGTGCCGAGCAGCACCGCGAGCGCCGCCTCCGACGCAGCCTGCGCCGCGCGTTCGGGGTTCTTCGTGGTGGACACGCCGTCGCACACCACCGCGGCGGTGGTGCCGTCCAGCAGGCGGCCGAGCGCGATCGCGTCCTCGTTGCGGTGGTGCACGAGGCCGCGGTCGCTCACCCCGGCCAGCACGTCGAGGTCGACCGTCGTCCGGTCCGCGGCCGTGGGCAGGCGCAACCCGCACTCGTCGCAGTACTCCGTCGCATGTGGACTCACCGCGCCACAGGCGAGGCAGCGGCGCGGACCGGGCAATGATGTCGTCGCGGCGGTCGTGCTGCCCTGGCGCAGCAACGGATCGCCGCACGCCTCACAGAACCGGTCGCCCGGGTCGACCGGTTCGGCACAGGCGGGGCAGCGGTTCGTTTCCACCATCACACCCATGACACCGGCCGCACCGCGTTGGCCCGGTCGATCAGCTCGACCCGGGTGGCCTCGTCGGGGGCAAGACGGGCGCCCGAGCGCAACTCCGACTCCAGTGCCGCGCGCACGCTGCGCTGCGACCACGTACAGCCGAGCAACGGCGGCCGCCCGCCCGCGCTGCTGACGACCAGCGGCAACGCGGCACTGAACACCGAAGCGCGCACCTCGTGCGCGGTGGCCTTGTCCAGGCTCAGCCGCTCGACCCGGTCGGCGGCCGCACGCAGCCGGCCCTCGTCGAGACCGCCGCTGCCGATCATGATCCGCACGGCCACGGTCTGCGCGGTCACGTACTGGCTCGACGTCGGTGCCACGGTGTCCAGCGCGGTCAGCGCCTCGGCGGGCCGCCCGGCCCGCAACGCCACCCGCGCCCGGCCGAACGCCGCATCGGCGATGTCCGGGTTCGGACGGTTGACCTGCAGGTAGTAGCGGCCGGCCACGGCATCGTCGGCCGCGCACTCGGCGGCGGCGGCCAGCGCCAGCTTCGGCGCGGACTCACCGGGCAGGGTCGCCAGCACGACGTCGAACGCGGCCGCGGCGGCCGATGGGTCACCGGCCACCAACGCCGCGACGCCGGCGAACCAGTCGGTGCGCCAGTCCCCGGGCAGGTCGGTCCGCAACCGCTGCAGCGCTTCCTGGGCCGCCGCCACGTCCCCGAGTTCCAGGTACGCGCGGACGGCGCGGAACCGGAGTTCGGTGCTCGGCGTGGTGGCGTCGCGCGCCAGCCGCAGGATCTCCTCGGGCCCCGCCGAGGACACCGTCGCGAGCAGGCCGGCCGCCGAGTCCGTCGTGTCCACCAACGGAACCGGCAACGCGTGGGCGACCGCTCTCGGGTGGGGGCGGCCGGGGGCGGCGGGCTCTCCCAGCAGGCCGATGCCGAACACCGAACGCGGCGGACCGAACAAAGTGGACAGTCCGGGGTACGGCTTGCCGTTCTCCACGGCGAGCACCTCGCGCAGCACCCCGCCGAGCTGGTCGGCCATCTCCTCCGCGGATGCGAAGCGCCGCAACGAATCCGGGTCGGTCGCCCGCAGCAGCACCCGGTAGAACGACTCGTGCTTGGCCATCAGCGAGTTGTTCGACGGGTCGGGCAACGGCACGGGGACTCCGCTGCGCAACGGCGAGATGCCCAGCGCCAGCACCGCGAGCGTGCGGCCCACCGTGTAGATGTCGGCGGCGGGCGACGGGCCCTCGGACTCGAAGTTCGGCGCCTGGTAGCCGGGGGTGCCGTACCAGTCGAAGCCGCCGGAGTTCTCGTACGGCACGACCGCGCCCATGTCGATCAGCTTGAGGCGCCGCTCGTACTGGATCGCGTTGTCCGGCTTGAGGTCGCAGTACGCCAGGCCCTGGCTGTGCAGGTAGCCGAGCGCGGGCAGGATCTCCAGCCCGTAGGCGATGACCTGCGGCAGCGGCAGCGGCGCGAGGCGTTGCCCGACGGCCTGGCCGCGGTCCTCGACGAGCTTGCGCAGCGAGGAGCCGCCGACGTACTCCATCACGATGTAGCCGATGGGTTTGCCGTCGTCGCCGGGGTGCTCCACGAAGTTGTGGATCATGACGATGTTCGGGTGGTTGACCTCGGCGAGGAACCGGCGCTCGGCCTCCGCGGCCGCGCGGGCGGCCGGGTCGTCGATGTCGAGCAGGCCCTTGAGCACCACCCACCGGTCGTTGACGTTGCGGTCGGTGGCCAGGTAGATCCAGCCGAGGCCGCCGTGCGCGAGGCAGCCGCGCACCAGGTACTGTCCGCCGACGAGGGTGCCCTTCGTGAGCGAGGGCTCGAAGTTGAACGGCGTGCCGTCGCGCGGGCAGAAACCGTGCAACCGCCCGGGTTTGCCGTCCTTGCCGCGCCCGACGGGCTGGTCGCACTTGCGGCAGAACCGCTTGTTCTCGGCGACCTGCGGGTTGTCGAGAACGGCGGCGGCCGGGTCGACCACCGGCACCACGGGGATGTCGACGAGACCGGCGCCGAGCCCGCCCCCGCGCCGTGACGTCGACCGGGCGGTGGTCGTGGTCCGGCGCGACGCGCGGCCGCTGAGCCGGCTGCTCACGGCGGACCCCGTGGTGACCGGCTCGGCCGCGGGCGCGCCCGCGGCCAGGCCGCAGGTGTCGCAGTAGCCGCCGTCGATCGTGCCGGTGCAACCCGGCTGCGGGCAGGCGCCGGTCACCGGCGCACTGGTCACCGGCGCACTGGTCATCGGCGCATTGGTCACGGGTGCGGACTGCGACGCGGCCGGGGCCGGCTGCGACGCCGCCGCCATCCCGCACGTGTCGCAGTAGCCGCCATCGACCGTCCCGCCACAGCCCGGCTGCCGGCAGGCGTTGCCCGCCGGCGCCGCGCTTGCCGGTGCCGCCTGCGCCACCTCGGCCAGCCCGCACGTGTCGCAGTACCCGCAGTCGATCGTGCCGTCGCAACCGGGCCGCGTGCAGCGATCCCCTTGGCTCATGCCGAACCCCCTCCGCTGTTCGCGCCGGGCTCGGCGAGCAGCCGGCGCAAGACCCCGAGATCCCTTGTGGCAGCAGCCAGATCGGACGGCCGCCGCCACAACGTCGCCTTGATCCGCGCGGCGACCGCCATCACCGCCGGCTCCTCGGCCAGCCCCAACCGGACCGCCCGTGCTTCGTACGCGCCGAACCGCCCCCGCAGTTCCTCGCGCCGGTCGAGCAGACCCGTGGCCAGTTGGCGCGCCGCCCGCAACTCCGCTTCGGCGTCGACGATGTCGCGCCTGAGCTCGGCGGTTCCCGCGTCGCGCGCAGCCCAGCTCAACCCGTCCAACCGGTCCACCGCGGCCTGCAACGCGGGCACGCGATCGGCGGGCAACGGCGGTAAGTCCGCGACGACGCGCTCCGCGGCCGCCGCGTAGTCCCGCGTGGCGGCGGTTCTCAGTTCGGCCACCGCCCGCACCGAATCGGCGAGCCCGGCCCGCGCCCGGACCCAGTCCTCCCGCAGGGCAAGCATCCGGTCCACCCGTTCGCGCTCGGCGGCCAACTCGGCCCCGAGCCGGGCCACGGTGTCGTCGAGCGGCCGGTCGGCCAGCGCGAGCGGATCGCTACCCGCGAGGTGCTCGAGCTCGCGGACCCGCTCCCCCACCCCAGTGGGTTCGATCCCGAGCTCGAGGGTGTCCTCGGTGATCCGCCGGACCTGCTCCAGCAACGGCGTCAACGCCTTGACCGCCGCCGAACTCAGCTCGTCGCACCGCACCGCGAGCTCGCTGACCACCCGGTACGCCTCGTTCATCCGGGCGGTCAAGGCGGCCACGGTGATCGACTCGACAGCTTCGGCGGCGCCGGTCAACCCGCGTTCGTGCAAGGGAACGGCGCGCCGCGCAACCTCCACGGACGGCGCGACCAGCAGCCGCCGCAGCTCGGCGACCTCGTCGGCGCCCAGCCGCGACCGGCGCGTCCGGACCTGCTCCGCCTCGGCGAGCACCGCCCGGTAGGTGTCGAAGTCGCGCCACAACCCCGCGAGCACCGTTTCGGCCGCCTGCCACCGCTCGGCGGTGACCCCGGACGACAAGGTCGACGTGAAGAGCTGGTGACCGGGATGCCCGTCGAGCTCGACGAGGGCGTTGGCCATGGCGGCGGCGTCGGCCAGGTGACGGTCGAGCGCGGCGGTCAACGCAGCAGCTTCATCGCTGTCCGCGGCCATCGACGCACCCCCGTTCCCCTGCCACCTCCCCCGGTCGAACAGCGGTAGCGACACAGCGGGCGTCAGCGCACAATAGCCGACCTTCCCCCGGTCAGGACCCGTTTCGATCAAGCCCGGCCGGTTGGCTCGGTTCGTGCGCGATCTTCGTGCGCGATCGCTGATCGCCGTCGGTCAGCCGTGCTGGGACGCGGCGGCACGCTCGCCGAGGTCGGCGAGGGTGAGCGGGCGGCGCGGCGGGTGGTCGATGACCGTCCGGGTGTGCACGCCGAGGTTGCCATCGACGTGGAGCAGCTGGCCCGGCGCGAGGTTGACCCAGCCGGGGTCCTCGTCCATGCGCTCGGTCGCCACGACCACGGCCCCGCGGTCGGCCAGTTCGCCGGAACGGGCCCGGATGCGTCCCGACCGGCTGGCGTGGTCCAGGTGCCGGTCGCCCTGCCGGCCACCCGGGCGGCGGGTGAGCACGAAGAGGTCGTGGGTGGCCGGGTAGCGCAGCGCCCACAGCTCGTCCGGCGTGATCAGCACGAGGTTGAGGGCGAACACGGGCAGCTCCCGCGCCACCCATCGGGCCGCCTGGGCGATGCCGGTGCCGAGGTCACCGCCGCAGGCCTCGGTGCGCTTGGTGATGAGGGCGAAGAACCGCTCGGAATCGGTGTCGCCGGTGACCAGCTTCCGGTGTTCGCCCAGCTCCGCGTCGAGCCGGTCGAGGTCGGTGATCACGCCGTTGTGCGCGAAGAGCCTGCCCTGTTGTTCGAACGGGTGGGTGTTGCGCGCCTCGAGCCCGCCGGTCGATGCGTACCGGATGTGGGCGAGGAACGTGGTGGACTCGCACTCCTTGGCGTCCCTGGCGAAGTCGCGGTCGGCGTACGCGGCGATCGGCTGCTTGTCCACGTGCGGGGTGCCGTCGGTGCCGAAGTAGCCGAGCCCGGTGCCGTCGGGTTCGTTCCTGCTCTGCGCGGCGAGGCTGTCCGGCGCTTCCAGCAGCCAGAACGTGGCCCGCACCCGGCACGGTGCCGCCGACAACCCGAACAACCGGCACATGCGGTCCATTACACGGCCTCCGGTTCGCCGTTGCCAAGGGCCTTGCGTCCGGTGACCTTGGACTCTCGGCGGGCACGGGCGCGGTCCGCCATCGTCGCGGGAGCGTAGGTCGATAGCGAAGGGGGTCAGCGGCGGTGCTGGCGAAGACGGAAATGGCGGACTTGCCCGCCGCCGAGTGCTACCGGCTGCTGCGCAGCCTCAGCATCGGGCGGCTGGTGTTCACCGAGGACGCCCTGCCGTCGATCCGGCTGGTGAACTACCAACTGGTGCGCGGCGAGGTCGTGCTGCGACTGGGCCCCTCGCGCTGGGTGTCCCGATTGGACGGCGCCGTGGTCGCGTTCGAGGCCGACCAGGTCGACGAGCAGACGCACACGGGGTGGAGCGTGATCGCCACGGGGCGGGCACGCATCGAGACCGACATCGACCGGCTCGCCGAGCTGTTGTCCCCGATGACCCGGCCGTGGGCGCCGGGCCGCCGGGACACCGTGCTGTGCATCGACGTCCAGACCATCACCGGGCTCGGCATCAAGATCGCCGCATAGCGCCACCTGAGCCGTGTGCCGATTCGACCGCGTACGACGATGGTCGGATCATGGACCACGTGCGACAGGGGGTCGACGACTTGGACGCGCAGCTGCGGGCCGCCCGTCCGCGTGCGCTGGTGCCGGCCGCCGCCGGGACGACGCACAGCCGGGCACGGTGGCTCGGCGCGGCCGTGGCCGCCACCGGGGTCCTCACCCTCGTCTCGACGCTCGGCCGGCCGTGGCCCGCTGGGCTGGACCTGGCCGAACTGCTCTTCACCGTGACGGGCCGCCAGGTGGCGCACGGCACCGCGGTGCTGGCCGGTGCGGCCCTGGTGGTGGTCGGTCGTGGGGTGGCGCAACGGCGCAGGCTGGCCCTCTACATGACGGTCGCCTTGTTGCTGATCGCCACGGGTGCGCACCTGGTGCGCGGGCTGGACCTGCCCGCGGCGGCCGTCACCGCCGTCCTCGCGGCGCTGCTGCTGCGGTGGCGGCGGCTGTTCGTGGTCCCGCTGCGACCGGCCCGCGTGCTGGACCTGGTGCCGCGGGTCGCGGTCCTGCTCGCCCTGGATGTCGTGTACGGGCTTGCCGGCTTGTACACCCACCTGCGGGTGATCAACGCGGCGACGTTCGCGGAGGTGAGCGCCCGGCTGGTCGGCCTGCCCGGCCCGCTCACGCTGCACGGCCCGTTCGCCCACTGGTTCCCGGCCTCGCTGACCGGGCTCGGCACACTGACGTTCCTCGTGTTCCTGCTCGCGCTGCTCGCACCTGTGGCGTTCGGTGGACCGGCCGGCGACGACCGCGCGGTGGCTCGCCGGATGGTCGCCGCCGCCGCTGCCGACACCCTCGACCCGTTCGTGCTGCGGCGGGACAAGCACCTGGTCTTCTCCCCCGACCTGCGCGCCGTGCTGGGCTACCGCTACGTGCGCGGCGTCGGGCTCGCCAGCGGCGACCCGGTCGGCGACGTCGACGCGTTCCCCGACGCCGTACGCGAGTTCGTCGACCGCTGCGACCGGCACGGCTGGCGCCCCGCGATCGTCGGCGCGCGCCAGGACCGGGCGCAGCTGTTCCACGCACTCGGCCTTCGCACCCTCTACATCGGCGACGAAGCGGTCATCGACGTACCCGCGTTCACCCTCGCCGGGCGGCCGATGCGCAACGCCCGCCAAGCCGTCAGCCGGTCCCGCAACGCCGGGCTGACGACCGAGGTCCTGCGGGAACGCGACGTGCCCGAAGACCTGCGGCAGGACCTGCTGCGGGTGCTGAGCCAGGCCCGCGAAGGCCAGCGGGAATTCGGGTTCTCCATGGCGCTGGGCGACCTGTTCAGCGGCGATCACCCGGACAGCGTGGTGATCGTCTGCCGTGACCGCGAGGGCAAGCCGGTCGGGTTCCAGCGGTACCTGCGGTGCCGCGACGCGACCGCGCTGACCGTGGACATCATGCGCAGGCTGCCGGACGCGCCCAACGGCGCCAGCGAACGCATGATCGTCGACATGCTCGAGTGGGCCTACGGCGAGGGGATCTCCCAGCTGTCCCTGAACTTCGCGGCGTTCCGGGCGATCCTCGACCCGGCGGCCGAGCGCAACCCGGCCCAGGCGGTGACGGCGTGGCTGATCCACCGCATGGACGGGCGGTTCGGCATCCAGCTGGACACGCTTCGCGTGTTCAACTCGAAGTTCCGGCCGCGGTGGGTGCCTCGCGTGCTCGTCTACCGCACGGTCAGCGACCTGCCCGCGGTCGGCCTCGCGGCGCTCGCCGCCGAAGGGTTCCTCCCGCTGGACCGCAACCGCCAGCAGGACGACGACTGACCATCCCAAGCCGATCAGGACACGTGCGCGCGGGCGGTCGACGAGCTACAGCGTCACCCGGCTGAACCGGCGTCGTGGCTGCCCGTCTGGGTTTGGACCCAGCCGGCGTGGTGAGGATCGGCAACTCGGCCCACACCGTCTTCGCGGCACCGTGATCGGTTACGCCCACTCCGGACCGGGTCCACGGATCACCAACAGTCCTTTGTGGACCTGCCACGGCAGGGCCCGCGGTGCTTCCTCGTCGCGGACCTGGAGGACGACCCGGCTGCACCACGCTCTTCGCGTCGCTCACCGGCTGACGGAAACCGAAGGTAAGAGGTTGGTGAGAATCCGCCGGACTACGACGTTCGGCGGGTGCCACCCGAGGACACCGACGGTATAACTGGCCGTGCCTTTCTCGTCACACGTTGTGCTTTCCGTTGTGCGAGAACTGTTTCGCCGAGTTCATCCCCCGTCCCGCGGGCGCCTCGCCGTGCCCGCCCGTCGGCGCCCGGAGGGCCCATGCACCGCTTGGACCAAGCTCGCGACCACATCATCGGGCTGTTCCGCATCGTGATCGGCTTCTTGTTCGCCTGCCACGGTTTCAAGACCATCTTCGGCCTCTTCGGCGCACACCCGGCCCCGGTGGGCCAATGGCCGGGCTGGTGGGCCGCGCTCATCCAGCTGGTGTGCGGCATCCTGGTGTGCGTCGGCGTCGGGACCAGACCAGCCGCGATCCTGGGCTCGGGCTCCATGGCGTTCGCGTACTTCACCGTGCACGCGCCCCACGGCCTCTGGCCGATCCGCAACGGCGGGGAGGCCGCCGCGCTGTTCTGCTGGGCACTGCTGGTGGTGGCCTTCACCGGGCCGGGGAAGCTCGCCCTCGAAGGCCTGTGGTCGCGTCGTACGCGGGAACCTGTGGCGGCTTCGGCCTGACCCCACGCCACCGCGGTGATCTCGTAGTCGGACGCGCAGTCGCCACCAGACCTCGGCGCCCGGTCCGTGCGCGAACGCCGCGGTGGCGTAGACGACGGCCCACAGCAGCGACGGGCGGGACACTGTGACCGACAACAGGTCCGACACTCGGGCGCCGGTGTGCGGATCAGTGGATCAACGATGTGCGCACCGGGTGATGGCCTCGGTTTGGTCAAGAGTCCGGCGAGACGTGGTCCGTGGCCACCGTGAAGCCCACCACAGCGCCGCCTCCGGGTCGCTCCGCCGCGATGACGTCGCCACCGTGGGCCTGCGCGACCTGGCGCACGATCGCGAGCCCCAGGCCCGATCCGGGCAGGGCGCGGGCGGTGTCGGCGCGGTAGAACCGGTCGAAGACGTGCGCTCGATCCGCGGGCGCGATGCCCGGCCCCCGATCGCGCACCTCGATCCGGTCGCCGCGTTGCACGAGCTCCACTGGGCCAGCGCGGTCGAACTTCAGGGCGTTCTCCAGCAGGTTCGTCACGGCTCGCTCGATCGACCGGTGCCGGCCGGGCACCCGCACCGGTTCGGTGTCGACGCGGATCTCCCGCCCCGTCCGGCGTCGCACGCGTTCGGCCGCCCGCGCCACCACCCCGTGCAGCTCAATGGGCCCGAGCGGTTCCTCCTCGTAGCCACCGGTGGCCAGCTCGACCAGTTCGTTCACCAGGTGGGTGAGCTCACGGGTCTCGCCGTCGACGTCCTCGAGCAGCCGCTCCCGCGCTGTCGCGTCGAGTTCACCGAACCTGCGCAGGACCCGGGCGTTGGTGCGCAGACTGGTCAAGGGCGTGCGCAACTCGTGCGCGGCGTCCTGCACCAGCCGTTCCTGGTCCGCGCGAGCGGTGGCGAGCCTGCTCAGCATGGTGTCGAAGGACTCCGCCAACCGGCCGACCTCGTCACGGCCGCCGCCGGACACCCCGACGTCGAGCTGTCCGCTGGAGCTGACCTGCTCGGCGAGCCGCGTCAGCCGGACCAGCCGACGGGTGACGCGGCGGGCGATGAACCACCCAGCGGCCGCGGCACCCACCAGCACCAGCGCGCTGACCATCGCGATCCGGTTGGCCAGCGACGCCAGGACGTGCCGCGTCTCATCGACGTCGATACCCAGCTGCAACGCACCCTGTCCGGAGTTCAGGGCGACGGTGATCACGCGGTAGTCGTCCGGCGCCACCGTGGCGTCGTGGTAGAGGTGATCACCGGTTTTGCCGTGTGCGGCCAGGACGCGTTCGTCGGAACCGACCGGCAGGGTGAGCGAGCGGCCACCGACGCGGTGCACGCTGCCGTCCGTGGCGATCCGCTGCGCGACCATCGGCTGCGCCTCGTCGTGGTCGTCGTCCGGTCCGGCGATCGCGGTGTTCGGCTCGAGCACGGCGGTGGCGCCGGCGGTGACCTCCGCCGCGGTGGTCAGCAGCGTACGGTCGAGTTCGTCCTGCACCCGGTCGGAGGCGGTCTGGTAGCTCAAGACGCCGACGAGCCCCGCCACCACCGCGGCGACGGCGGCGAACGCGAGCGCGAGCCGGGCCGCGAGGTTCACCGCGCACGCACCGAATAGCCGACGCCGCGCACGGTGCGGATCAGCTCAGCCGCCCCGGCGTCCTCGAGCTTGCGCCGCAGGTAGCCGATGTAGACGGGGAGGTTCTTCGAGTCCGGGCCGAACTCGTAACCCCAGATGCGCCGGTAGATGGTAGCCCGGTCCAGCGCGATCCCCGCATTGCGGACCAGCAGTTCCAGCAGGTCGAACTCCGTCTTGGACAAGGTGATCTCGATGTCGCGCCACCACACCCGCCGCGCGCCCGGGTCGACGACCAGCTGATCGAGCCGCAACCGCTGGGCCGGGCCGGCGGTTGCGTCCGGCGCGGCCCGGCGCAGCAGGGCCCGCAACCGGGCGAGCAGCTCGTCGAGTTCGAACGGCTTCGGCAGGTAGTCGTCCGCGCCCGCGTCGAGGCCCGCCACCCGGTCGGAGGTCTCGACCCGGGCGGTGAGCATCAGGATTGGGGTGCTGTCGCCGTCGGCCCGCAGCACCCGGCACACCCCGAGCCCGTCCACCGACGGCATCATCACGTCGAGGATGAGCACGTCGAAACGCTCGTGCCGGGCCGTGGCCAGGGCGTGGACCCCATCGCCGGCCACGACGACCTCGTAACCCTCGAGCTCCAGCGCGCGCACCAACGACTCCCGGATCGCTCGGTCGTCGTCAGCGAGCAGCATGCGGTATGGCACCGCACCATGATGCCGTGGCCCGCTTTCCCGGCGGCGGCACCGCGGCGGGCAATGGCCGGCCGGCCGGCGGCGTTCACCGAGTGCATTCGGCGCGCCTGACGCCCGTGCACCGACTACGCTTGCTCTTCCATGGCCCTGCCACCGTTTCGCGCCGACCACGTGGGCAGCTTGCTGCGCCCGGCCCAGCTGCACACGGCCCGCGAAGACCACAAGAACGGCCGCATCTCGGCTCAAGAGTTGCGCGCCATCGAAGACGACGCGATCCGACAGGTGGTCGCCATGCAGGCGGCGGTCGGACTGCAGTCGGCGACCGACGGCGAGTTCCGGCGCGCGTCGTGGCACATGGACTTCATCTACCAGCTCGGCGGCGTGTCGCCGGCCCCGGACGAGCCGATCAAAGTGCGGTTCTCCTCCCCCGACGGCCAGATCGAGTTCACCACCGCGGCATTGCGCGTGGACGGTCCGATTCGGTTGCCGGAGACCATCTTCGCCGACGACTTCGCCTTCCTGAAGGACGTCGCCGGCGCGGTGACCCCGAAGCTGACGATCCCGTCGCCCAGCATGGTCCACTACCGCGGCGGCCCGGCCGCGCTGGACCCGGCGGTGTACCCGTCGCAGGAGCAGTTCTGGACGGACCTTTCGGCCGCGTACGCCGACCAGGTGCGCGGCGTGTACGACCTCGGGTGCCGCTACCTGCAGTTGGACGACACGAGCCTGGCCTACCTCAACGACCCGGCCCAGCGCGCGGAACTGACCGCCCGCGGTGACGACGCCGAACACCAGCACCTGCGTTACCTCAAGCAGATCAACGCGGCCATCGCCGACCGCCCCGCCGACCTGCGCGTCACCACCCACATGTGCCGGGGCAACTTCCGCTCGTCGTGGGCCGCGTCGGGTGGCTACGACTTCGTGGCCGAGGCCCTGTTCTCCGAGCTCGCGGTGGACGGCTTCTTCCTCGAATACGACGACGAGCGGTCCGGGACCTTCGCACCGCTGCGGTTCGTGCCGCCGGGAAAGCTCGTGGTGCTCGGTCTGGTGACGACCAAACGCGGCGAGCTGGAGTCCAAGGACACGCTCAAGCGCCGCATCGACGAGGCCGCCCGGTACGTGCCCCTCGACCAACTCTGCCTGTCCCCGCAGTGCGGCTTCTCCTCCACGGTCGAGGGCAACGCGCTCACCTACGACGAGCAGGTCGCCAAGCTCGCGCTGATCGTCGAGACGGCCGCGGAAGTCTGGGGCTGAGCGGAAAGGTCCGCCGCGCTCACGTGACGGTGTAGTGCACCAGCACCACCAGATCCTCCAGCTTGGCCGCGTTGGCGCTCACCGTGATCGGCGTCCCCAGCACCGGCGTCCCCGCTGTGCCGACGCACAGGTTCTTCATCACCGGATCCCGGTTGATCGTGGTCGCCGTGCCGCCGACGGTGAGGACGTAGTTCGGCGGGGCGCCCGCGACCTTGGCCGCCCACGTCGCGGGGCCGAGCACCGGGGTGTGCGACCGGGCGAAGTACGGCAGGTGCTGCTCGCCGATCGTCAGGGTCGTGGAGCCGGTCTGCTTGAGCTGCCACCACTCGTCCGGGAAGCTCGCGGCCATGTCGAACGACAGGTACAGGCCCTGCCTGCCCGCGTTCAGCGCCGTCTCGTTGATGACCGCCGCGACGCCCTTCTCCACCATCGCGCGGAAGGACGAGCCGCCTTCGCGGGCGCGGTAGCGCAGGGTCAGGACGAAGTCCGAGATGGTCGCCGGGTCGAACTGCGGGAAGGCCGTGGACATCTCGATCTGCCACGTGCTGACCGCGCCCGCGCCCTCGAACGGCAGGTAGCGCTCGTCGTGGAAGTTCAGTTCGAACAAGCCCGAATCCGATACCGCGGTGCTGGTCGCGATCGACGCCGTGCTGCCGATGTTGTAGGCGAACCGCGGGTCGTTGCCCGGGTCTTCGGCGTACTTGTCCTTGTCGGTCACGGCGCCGGTGCGCGCGGCCGTCGACTTGCGGTACTTGTTGCCCACCAACGACATCGTGACGCCGACGGTCGTGTACGGCCCGGCGTTGCAGACCAGGGTGGCGCTCGCCGACACGATCCGCTGGTGGAACTGGTTCGGGTAGTCCAGCGCGAACGCGAGCTCCGGCACCGAGAACGTGACCTTGCCGGTGTTCTTCAGTTGCAGCAACGCCCCCGGGTCCAGCTGCGCCATCGAGACGTGCTTGGTCAGCTCGTACTCACGGGCGTTGTGGTCCAGGTACCCCATTTCCATCCGCTTGATGTCGTGCAGCAGCGCGTCCGCGGTCATCAAGCCCTTCTTCATGCTGTCCCAGTACCCGAACCCGATGAACGAGTCGTCGCGGTCGAGTTCGTAGACGTAGCAGCGCTCGGCCTTCTTCGCCGTGTCGAAGGCCAGCTTGTACGCCTGGTAGTACACGGACCTGAGCTGGCCGATCATCCAGGTGTAGAGCTCCTTGTTGGTGTACTTGGACTTCATGAAGTCCGCGACCTTCTGCGCGTTCTTGCGCTGCAGGTCGTGGGTCGCCAGGTCGGCGGCGAGCATGTCCAGGTGCAGCTGCGCCGTGGTGATCTGCTGGTCGATCTGGGCGATCTCCCGGCGGGCCAGCTCGGCGTTGAAGTCGTTGGTGTCGGCACGCAGGTGGTAGGTGGCCTGCGTGTTGGCCATCCCGGCGCCCTTCTCGGCCGCCCGGACCAGCGACGACAACGCGCCTACGGCCAGTTCCCCCGACTTGCCGGCACTGGCGCCACCAGTGGTCACGGTGACCGTCGGGGACCCGCCGAACCCGGCGCCACCGGCCAGGAAGTCGGGGATCGCCCGCAGGCCACCGGACAACGCGTAGCCCAGGCCGACCGCGGCCTCGCCCAGCAGGGACGCCCCGTTGAGCGCCGCCGCGGTGTACTCCCACGTCGACATGAACGGCTGCGCGGTGTAGAAGTCGAGCTTCTCCTGGGCGATGTCCTTGCCCTTGCGCAACGATTCCAGCGAGCCCTTCGCTTCCTCGATGGTCGCGAGCTTGACCGCGCGCACCGAGTCGAGCACCGCGATCTCCTGCTCGTCACGCAGCCGCCCGAGCGCCTCGGCGTCCTTCTTCTCCAGCGCCACGAGCAGTTCCGAGCCAAGGCCGGCCACGTGCTGGGTCAGCTCGGTGGCCTTGCCCGCCATCGTCACGAACCGGTAGTGCGGCGGCGGCGCGCCGAGCCCGGCCAGGAACGCGGAGAGGTCCAGGCCCGCGGCGGCCGCGCGGACCAGCGCGCCCGGGTCGATCGGCGGGGAGAACAACGCCAGCGACGCGGCGATGCCGTCGATGTTCTCGCAGTTGCGGATCTTGGTGAGCCGGTCGGACACCAGGTCCCACAGCGCGAGCAGGTTCTCGTTCGGCGGGATGCAGAAGTACAGCGAGGTCAGCGTCGCGGGCGGCGGCGGGAGCTCGCCACCCTTGTGCGGCAACAGGTTCAGGTCCGGGACCAGGTTCTCCAGGTCCAGCAGGGCGTTGCCGAAGAGGTCGAGCTCACCCCGCAGCTGCGCGTACGTCATGTCCGGCACCGGCACCGCGGGCGGCACGATGTCCGGGCGCTTGCCCAGGAGCTTGCCCGCCAGCACGTAGAGCTGGGTCGCCTGGTTGACCGACTCGCGGGTGAACTGGCGGAACAGGCTGTCGCCCCAGTCCACCAGGTTCTGCACGTAGTTCATCACCGTGGCGACCTGGAAGGCGATCGGACGCGAGCGGGCCACCACGTCGGGCATGAACGGGTTGCGCCGCCACTGGTCCACCTCGAACGCGAGGTCGCCGATGGTGGCCCCGGCCGGGTCGGCGGCGATCGTGCCCATGATCGTGTCGATCCGCTGCTCGAGGTAGTCCGCGGGGGTGGTCTGGAAGAACGGCTTGGTGTTCCAGTAGCGCCGCGGCGCGGGCCGGTCGCCGATGCCGACCGGGTTGAAGATCAGGTGGTACCAGTCGCGGGCCTTCTCGAACTGCTGGTCCTCGCCCAGCCGGGTCGCGATGTCGAACGGCAGGTGGAAGAACAGCTCCCAGTTGTAGGACGAGTACGCACCGGCCAGCTCGAAGTCGACGTCCTCGCGCGGGTAGGGCTGCACCACGATCGGTTGCGGCTGGTAGGTCGCGGCGAAGTCGAAGCCGGTGTCGGCCAGCTGCACCTCGCGGCGCATCATCGCGGGCACGCCGGCGGCGTTGAGCTCGGAGCGGAACCGGCACACCAGCGGGTGGTGGAAGTTGCGGACGTTCAGCCCGTAGCGCAGGCCGCGGAACGCATCGATCTGCGCGACCACGGCCAGGTAGGCCGGGTCCTTCTTCAGCTCGTCGATCAGCTCGGCGGCGGTCATCCCGGGCGTGGCCTTGAACTTCGCCACGTAGGTGACGACCAGCGCGGTCACGTCGTCGATGAGCTGCAGCACGTCCGAGGCGGTCTTCTTGTACTTGGCGAGGTCGGCCTCGGTGACCGGCCTCGGGTGGTCCCGGCGGTTGGTGACCGGGTAGAACCCCGGCACCAGGACGTAACCGCGGTTGTAGTCGCCGTAGAAGTACGGCAGCAGCGTGCCCAGCGGCAACGCGAGCTGGCGGCGCATCTCGCCGTAGGCGAGGTTCTGGGTCGCGTGCGCCTGGGCCCACAGCTCGATCGCGACGACCAGCCAGTCGATCACCGTCAGCTGGAACGGGTAGGTGATCTCGAACGGGCCCGACGGCGTCTGGCCGAAGATCGGCTGCGGCGGCGTGATCGGCAGTTGCTTGATCGTCAGCTCTTCGCCGACGTACCCCGAGGACGGGGTGAACCGGTCGGCCAGCAGGTCGGTGTCCTTGAAGCGCGGGTAGAGCTGCATGGCCAGCGACCCGCCCTGCTGCGGCTCGGGGTAGCCCTTGCACCCGGTCAGCGCGAACGAGCCGAGGTAGCCACCGGGGCTGAAGCACGTGATGGCCTGGGTCGCCCCGAGCGCCCACACGAAGAAGTTGAAGTGCGACGGGTCGTACTGCGTCGGTCCGAACAAGGTGTGGAGGCCGTCGTGGGAGATCCGCTTCTCCCGCCAGCGCCCGCCCGCGTACTCGCTGACCGCGAGCTGGATCTTCCAGCGCTTGTCCGGCTTGTCGTTGGCCTTGCCGCCGCCGAGGCTGGCCGGGTCCGGGGTGTCCGGCGGGTTCTTCTTGTCGTCGGGTTCCGAGGTGAACACGGGCCACGCCAGCGTCAGCCGGGAGTTGCGGGAGAACGCCAGCAACTGGTCGCCGGTGATGTCCAGCGGCACGGTCGTCCACGGCGTCCAGGCCCGCTCGGCGATGAACTGGCGGTGGAAGTACGTGTACGGCGCACCGCCCTTGGTGCGGGCGAAGACGTGCTCGATCCGCGCGGCGGTGTCGTAGTAGACGGCCATCACGTCCAGGTGCGCGATGTCGTCGAGGCGTTCGAGGTAGGCGCCGGTGGCGTCCTCGACCGACAGGTCGGTGAGCGCGTCCTGCTGGAGCTGGTCGTCGAGCTTGACGAAGAGCTCCGACCGGTCGTCGCGCAGGCTCGGCACGTGCCAGTTCTCCGGCCACAGGAAGATCTTGCGGTTGGCCTCCCACACCCGGAAGTTGGCCATCCACGACCACTGCGCCCAGCCGTCGTCCACGCCGACCTGGGCCACGCACGTCGGTTCCAGGGCCATCAGGCAACGCATGGCGAACAACTGCACGGTGGCGTGCGCCTGCACGATCCGCGAGGTCGCCATGCCCGCCGACATCTGCACGTCGATCAGGAAGTAGTCGTACAGGTCGTCCACGCCGGCCAGGTGGGGGTTGACCGCGAGCAGGTAGGCGACCAGGGCGTCGCGCTTGAGCGGGCGCAGGCCGTCCTGGATCTGCTTGAGCACGCCCAGCCACTCGGTGTCGGCGTAGCGGGTCTTGAGCGCGGCACGCATCCGCTTGGCCTCGGCCGGGCCGAGCACCGGGGCGGTCACGGCGACCGCACCGGGCACGTCGAGGCCGAAGGTCCGCAACACCGTCGCGGCGGCCAGCAGCCGGTTGCCGGTGGCCGGGTCGGTGTAGTCGGCCACGGCAAAACCGAGGTGGGTGTCCAGCGCCGTCAGCGTGTCCGGGTCGGTGCCGGTGAGCAGGGCGAGCGTGCCCAGCGCGGGTCCGCCGGCCAGCACGGCGTCGTAGAACCCTTGTGCGGTCACCGGGACGGTTGGATGGGCCGGGTCCACCGTGTCCGGGTAGGTGGCCAGCAGGTCGAGGAAGTCGTTGAGCCGCAACCATTCGGCATAGGTCGTGACCGGCTGGCCGGCCTCGTAGGGCAGGTGGTCCCACCGCAGCCAGCCCAACGCCTTCGCGTTGTCGAGCAGCCAGGCGATGGTCGTCGCGGTCAGCTCCAGCTTCCCGGTGGCCAGGCTGATGGTGTGCAGCAACCGGATGGACCGTTCCTTCAGGTCGGTCGCGGCCGCGCTGGTGTCGTCGTCGAGCAGGACGTCGTGCAGCAGTGGACCACCCGCGCTGACGGGCTCCTCGAGGTGGGCGTGGTTCAGCAGGGCGTCGACCACGTCCGCCTCCGCGGCCAGGTCGGTGGCCACGGCGGTGCCGAGCGCGGTCTCCCGGTCGGTGCGGTACAGGTAGTCGCTGACCGCGGTGGCCAGCGCCTCGATCACGGCGTTCTGCGCGGCGTCCTTGGGCGCCACGGCCGCGGCCCGCGCGGTCAGCGCCGCCTTGAGCGCGGTGGTGTCGAAGAACGGCCCGAACGTCGCGTCCACGAAGGCGGCCTCGGTGACCGCCGGGTCGGTCCACGCGTCGTCGAGCAGGGTTTGCGCCGTGGCCACCGACCCGGCCGTGATGCCGGGCAGCCGGTTCAGGAACGGCCGCACGGCGCGGGTGTTCTCGGCCGGGGTCGCGTCCGCGTCGTAGGGCGAGGCGTCGGCGAGGGCGGCCTTGGCGTAGACGTCGTGCAACGTGGTGAGCAAGGACGTCACGGTGTCCGCGGCCACCTCGTAGGTGGTCAGGTCGGCGGCCTCGTGGCGCAGCAGGTAGCGCCAGGTGGCCGGCGGCAGCGGGGTGGCGCGCAGGCGGGTGACGGCCGTGGCGAACGCGGTCAGGTCGTCGGCGGACGCGAGCGGGTCGAGGCCGGTGACCGCGATGGCTGAGTCGAGGTCCGCGGCGCTCAGGTGCAGCGTCACGCACAGCCGGGCCAGCGCGTACGCCCGGCTGACGCTGGCGGTGGTCAGCGCCGGGTCGGTACCGGTGAGCGCCAGCACGGTCGCGGTGTCGGCCGGGGTGGTGCCGAGCGCGAGGCCCAGGTAGCCCGCCGCGGCCGACAGCTTGCCACCGGAGCCCGGCGTGCTGGTCTCGGCGGCCTCGTTGGCCAGCACGGCGGCCGGCTGGAACCGGCTGTCCACCGACCCGGTGCGCACCGGGTCGAGGAACGTCGCCGGGTAGGTGCCGTCGGTGAGCGACAACGGTTCCAGCAGATCCAGGGTCGCGTCGATCGACAGGCCCATCGCGCGCGAGGCCCGGATCAGCGCGGTGATCGCGATCAGGCAGGCGTCGTCGAGCACGCCCTTGCCGCAGGCCGAGCTGCGGATGGCGCGGTCCAGGGTCGCCGTCGGCCACCCAGTCGCCGTGCGGACGCGCAGGAAGCGGTGGAACCGGTCGAGGGCGGTGTCGTCGAGGTTGACGATCTGCTTCTGGGCGAGGTCGCTGGTCGAGTCCAGGTGCCGGACGAAGAGGTCCTGGCCGCCGTCCAGCCACGGCCGGTCGACGAGGTCGAGCAGGTCGGCGTAGGTGATGCCGGCCCGGATGAGAAACGTGGCCACTGTGGACAACGTGCTGGCCGCGGGCGCGGCCGGGGTGTTCCAGATGGTCGGCTGGTTGGCCACGTCCGGCGTGACCACGGCCAGCCGTTGTGCGTCGCTGAGCCCGAGCGACTCGGCGGCGCAGGCGGCGTCCGACGGCGTGCCACCGGTCTGCAGCAACCGCATCAGCTCGGCGCGGTCCACGTCGAACTGCGCGAAGTAGCGCCGGGTTTCCTGGTGGGACAGGTCGAACGGCAGCGCGAAGCAGAAGGGGCTGGACGCCAGCCGGGCGTAGGCGTCGTCGTTGACGTACTCGGGCGCGGCACTGACCTGTGCGCTGGTGCCGAACGTCTGGCGCAGGGTGCGGATCCGCCAGCCGCCGCCGTCGGGCGTGAGGCCCGCGACCGCGGCCGTGTCCCGCACGACGTAGCCGCCGTCGAGGTCCGGGCCGTAGACGATCGCGGCGGTGGTGAACGCGAGGTCGGCGCCCTGCAACGTGCTCAGCAGCGACGCGCTGACCGGCCCCGCCGCCACGGCACCGGCGAACGCGATGCCGGCGTGCGGCGCGACGGCGTCCTCCAGCAACTCGCAGACGACGTCCAGGTAGGGCAGCTCGGTGTTCGTGTTGGCGCAGTTGAGATCGGTCACCGCGAGGTCGGGACGGCGCTGCAGCAACGCGGTCAGCGCGCCCTTGACCGTCACCGCGGGGGTGGTCGTCGTGTCGGTGACGAGCCGGTGGCTCAGGTACTGCAGCACGTCCACCAGGTACGCGGGCGCGCCGTGCACCGAGCGGCAGTCCGAGCACTCGCACAGGTCGATGGTCGAGAACAGGCTCTTCATCGACGGGAAGTCCTTGACCACCGGCTCCAGCTTGGCCGGCGCCTCCGCGAGCGCGGGCAGCATGGTGGCCGACGCGGCCCCGGTCAGCTGTCCGGCCAGCACCAGGCTCGCGGTGTGCACGTCGGCGGCCTTGGCGAACGCCGCCGTGGCCGCGCCCGCGTCGAAGGCGCCACTGCGCACGGCGTCGCGGACGAACCGGTCGCGGCCACGCGCGAGCACCGCCCCGGCCGAGTGCAGGCCGTCGGCCAGCAGGGCACGGGACTTCGCGTAGTTCGGCGCGAGCCGGAACACCCGTTGCGCGGAACGCAGTGCAGCGGCGGGACCGGACCCGGTGAACTCGGGGTGCTCGGCCAGCAACGACCGGACGTCACCGGTGGCGAGGTCGAACTCGGGGTTGGTCGCGAGCAGGTCGGCGACGGCGGCGGCGTGCGGCAGCGGCGCCTCGTCGTCGGTGCTCAGGCGGTGGGCGAACGCGGTGGTCGGGTAGCGGTTGGCCATCCGCTCGGCCAGCAGATCCCCTTGGCGGGCCGCGTCTTCGTCGTCCACCGGACGGTCCGCCCGTTCCTGGACGGCCTTGGCCCAGTCGGCCGGCGCGATCGTGGCGAGGCGGTGCGCGTCGTCGAAGCCGTCGAGGCCGTGCTCGGCCCGCACGTGCTCGATCAGCCCGGCGTCGTTGCCGAGCAACTCCACCAGCGACAGCTTGCCGCGGGTCCGGTCGGCCTGCTGCTGCGGCGCCACCGGGTCCAGCGCGAAGAGCCGGTCGAACAGGCCCGGCAGGTCGCCGAACGCGTCACCGTCCATGATGGACGTGACCTGGGCGACGAGGTCGGAGTCCAGCAGGTGCTGCAGGTGGTCGTTGAGCACGCGTTCGCGTTGCTCGGCCGCGTACCGGCGCGCCTCCGCGCGGTACGCGCCGAGCATTTCCAGGATCTCCGGCAGCTGGTCCAGCACGGCGCGCGGCACGAGGAACGTCTCGACCGCGCGGCGCACGGCGGCCGTGATGTCCTCATCGGACAGCAACGCGATGTCCAGCAGCAGCGGGTGCACCTCGCTGGCCAGCGTGATCCGTAGCCGCGGGGTCAAACTGGCCCAGTGGGTCGCCGACGCGAGCGTGTCGAGGGCGAACAACGCGTAGAAGAACGGCGCGGTGATCTTGGTGGCCGCCAGCAGCCGGTGCGCCACGGCGACGTGCTCGATCTTGGCCGCGGCGATGCGGGTCTCACCGCTGAGGAACGTCAGGTCCTGGTGGCGCTCGTCCTGGGCGAGGTCGGTCAGCGCCACCTTGCCCACCAGCGGCCGCAGCACGCGCACGATCCGCTCGTACTCGGTCTCCTCCGGCGCGACGGCCACGGCCAGCCGCACGGTGATCGCGACCAGCGGACCCGCGTTGAACTCCGTCTCCGCCATCGGCGGATCGGTCAGCTGGATCTCGCCCTGGTAGGCGCGCACCACCACGTCCGCGGTGCCCGCCTCCGCCTCCCGGGCCTGGTCCAGGGTGTAGGTGACCTGGTAGAAACCGTCCACACCGGACACCGCGGGCTCGCCGAGGGGCTGCTCGGCGCGCATGTCGCGGTCGAAGGCCCGCACCGTCACCCCGGTCGCAGGCTCCTCGCGCGGGCCGAGCACCAGGCCCACGACGTAGCCGTGCCGGGTCGTCTCGGCGGCGTTCAGGGCCCGCACGGTGTCCGGGTCGGCCACGCCGGTGGCCGGGAGCTGCAACCGTTGCTGCACGGCGATGAGCTGGTAGCGGGTGCTCGCCCCGAACATCCCGGCGACCAGCTCGTCGTGGGTCGGCGCGGCCCCGAAGTCGAGAAGCCGCGCCTGCAGCGTGCGCACCGCGGGGCCGGACTGGCCGACCGACAGCGCGCGGAAGTTCTCACTCATTGCGGTTTCTCTCCAGGTCGTGCGGCAGGGTGATCAGAAGCCGAGGGTGTCGATCAGGAACCAGGCGACCTTGTTCTCGTTCTTGTAGGCCGGTTTGCTCGAGTCGTCCGGGATGACGTAGGACGCCACCTTGTCGGCCGCTTCGAGCTGTTTGGCGATGCCGTTGGACGGTGAGAGGTCCACGCCGAGGGTCGCCTTCGACGCCTTCTCGATGCCCTTGTCGACCAGGCCGCCCACGGTGTAGCCGGCCGTGAAGGACTCGCCCACCGGTCCGAAGTAGACGGCCACGCCCGCGGCGAGGTCGCCGGTGGCGACGAGGCGGTCGGAGTTGTTGTGCGCGGTGCCCAGGTCGACGAGGGCCACGCCGACGCCCAGCGGCTTGGCCACCTCACCGACCACCCGCACCATCGGCGCCGCCACCTTCACGATGGGGGCGGCCACCTTGACCACCTTCGAGCCGGTGTTGACCACCTTGGTCAGCGTGCTGACCTCCTTGGTCACGGTGATGGCGTCCTTCACCAGCGGGGTGCCGTTCTTCACGACGGTGCCGACCGTCTTGGCGTCCTTCACCAGCTCGTTGACCGTGTTGGCGTCCTTGGCCACGGTGTTGACGTCCTTGGCCACTTCGACCGCGGTGTTGGCCTCCTTCACCACGTCGCTCACGGCCTTGGTTTCCTTGGCCGCGGCCCCGGTCCCCTTGCCCAGCGCGGCCGCGTCCTCGGCCAGCGCGCCGGGCTTGGCCGAGGCCGGCTTGGGCACCGCGACCTCACCCGGCGGTGGCACCGGGTCACCCGCGGACTTCGGCGCGGTCGGCTTGGTCTCGACGGGTTTCGGGGGCGGCCCACCCGGTGTGCCGCCGGCCGGCCCGCCACCGCCCGGCTTGGGCTTGGCCGAGAAGTCGAACTCCAGCTGCCCGGACGGCTTCGCGGCGGGCTTGGCCGGCTTGGTGAAGTCCAGCGAGAGCTGCTCGGCCGGCTTGATCGTCGGCGCCGGTTCCTTGCCGAAGTTGAACCTCAACTGCTCCCCCACCCGCGGCGCGTTCGGCGGGGGCTTGGGCATGTGGGTTTCCGGCAGGTGCTTGCCCGGCAGGTTCGGCCTGATCCCGGGGGTCAGGGTCGGCGCGGCCGGCTGGCCGTGCGGAATGGGCGTCCTGGGTCCCGGATACTTGCCCTTGACCCGCTTGGTCGCGCCGCCCGCGACCGCCTTGTTGACGGCGGCCTTGTCCGACGTGGCGCCCTTGAACCGGTTCCACGCCCGGTTCTCGACGCTGACCGGCCCCACGGCGCCGGGTTTCATCAACGCGTGCGGCGTGCCCTGGTGGCCGATGTCCCACTTCTTCGGGCCGCCCCACTGCTTCGTGACACCCTTGAAGTACCGCTTGAGATCCCGCGAGAAGTAGCGGTCTCCCCAGTTCGCTTTTGCCTGGCCCCAGAACCACTTGCCCTCGCTGAACCACATCTGCCGGTCGCGTTCGCTGATCAGCCCGGACGGGTCGGTGTGGCACAGCGGGTTGTTGTGCACGTAGGCATAGCGGTTCACGCCGTCGACGAGCCCGGCCAGGTCGGGGCTGAGCCACCGGCCCAGCCAGCAGGCGTAGTAGCGGGCGCCGAAGCTGTAGAGCCCGGTCTCCTCGTCCTTCTCCTTGCCGGCGGCCGCACCGCGGGCGAGCCACAACGCGGTGGTGCCGAACGGGTGGTACTCCTCGTAGGACAGCACCGACCCCGACTCGTCGCACTCGACCGCGCTGGAGCCGGACTTGTCACCGAGCTGGTAGCGCAGCACGGGGTCGTGGCTCGCCGCGGGGTTGTCCGCGTCGAGGGTGACCGTCTCGACCAGCACGGCCTGGCGGGCGCCGTTGGCCACGCGCAGCGTGCGCCGCTCGAAGACCAGCGTGCCCGCCCGGTAGCGCCGGAAGACCTCGTGGTCACCGAGGTAGATGCGTTCCTCGCGCAGCCCGCCGAGGCGTTGCCAGACCTTGCGGACCCGGTTCGCGCCGCCGTCGTGGTGGAAGGTCACCGAACCGCCGCCGCCGAGGTCGGCGCTGACCAGCTTGCCCGCGTGGTTCCACACCATGGCCGTCATGCCGGGCATCGCCACGACGTTGCCGCCAGGGTCGTGTCCGAACACCGCGCTGTACGGGCCGGCGGGTGCGTCACCGGGCAGCGAGTGCGTCGCCAGGCGGTTCGTGCCGGGCGCGTACTGGTAGTGCCGTGTCCACGAGTTCGGGCCGGCGGCGTGCGCGAAACCGGTGATGTTGCCGACGTCGTCGTAGGAGTAGGTCTCGGTGTAGGTGCGCACAGCGTTGGCGTCATTGGGGTGCGGGACCGTGGGCAAGGCGGGCTCACGCCGGTCCGGCTGGCTGCCGAGGCTCGCGTGCTCGCGGCCGGTCGCGGTGCGCAGCCGGTAGAGCGGGTCGTAGGTGAACCGGCCGCCCGGCCCGGCCACGGCACCGGCGAAGTACGTCGACTGCGCGGTGCCGTCGTCGGTCTGCACGACGTTGCCGACCGGGTCGTACGTGTAGGCGAGGTCCTGCAGCACGGTCGCACCGTGCCTGCTCTCCAGGCCGGTCAGCTGCTGCGACGCGGGGTCGAACGTCATCGTGCTCGTGACGCCGTTGCCGTACGTGACAAGGGTTTGCCTGCGGTGGGCGTCGTAGGCGATGGTGGTGACCACGGTCTTGTCGCTTGCCGCGCCGGGGAACCGGAGCGCGACCGAGCCGAGCAACCCGCCGCCGCCGTAGCCGTAGCGGACCACGGTGCCGTCCGGCTGGGTCTGGGTGACCGGGCGGTGCAACGCGTCGAACTCCGTTGCGGCGCCGAAGGATTCCGCGTCGAGCACCGCGGTGGTGAGCCCGTCGAGCGCGGCCAGCGGCTGCCCGGCCAGGGCGCCCCAGTCGGCCGTGCCCGGTGTGCGCAGCAGCCTGCGGTGCCCGTCGGCCAGGTTGCCGACCAGGTCGTAGCGTTCGGCGGTGGACAGGCCGACCTCGTCGTAGCGCCGGTGCACCTGCCCGACGAGGCAGCGGCTCACCGCCTGTGGGTGCTGCTCGCCGTAGACCGTGTACTCGATGAGCGTGTCCGTCGCCCCGCCCGGATCGCGGCGCAGCACCTGGGTCGGGCGGCCCAGCAGGTCGTAGCGGACGGTGACCCGGTGCCCGGTGGCCGACCAGTGGCGCACCTCGCGCCCGGCCGCGTCGGGCAGCGCCCGCTGCTCCCCCGCGTCCACGCTGCGGGTGCGCAGGACGCGACCGGCGGCGTCGTTGAGCTGCTCGCCGACCCGCACGCCCCGGGTGTCGTCGACCGCGATCGGGGTGCCGGCCAGGTCGAGGTGCGTCCGGGTCTCGTAGACGCCGTCGGTGCCGTTGTCGGCTCGCGTGCGGACCACGCGGCCGAGCGCGTCGCACAACGACACGGTCGGCGTGCTCGCGTGCGCGGCGGCCAGCGACGCGGCGCGCGCCTGCGCGGGCGTGACGCCACCGCCGCTGCGGACCGCGAACCAGTCACTGGTCAGCACGGTGTCGTTCCGGTCGGACTCGACCTGCCGCCACGGCTCGATGGACGTGGTGGCGTAGGTGCCGTCCGGGTGGTCGATCCGGATCACCCGGCCCAGCGGGTCATAGCGCCGGGTCTGGCTCAGCGCCCGCTTCACCAGCGCGTCGGCGGTGTCGAACCCGTTGTCGGCGGCGAAGTACGGCTCGTACTGCTCGACCGGCAATCCCTTGTTGTTGAACACCGTGCGCCCGGTACCGACCCAGCGCGGGCTCGCACCGGTGTCGACCAGCACCGCCCCGCCGGCGCCGTCGCTCGTCCACGCCTCACCCGGTTCGGCCTGTACCTTGGTCATCGCGACGCGGGTCATGCCGTCGATGTAGAGCCGTTGCGCCTGCCACGGACTCGTGGAATCACCACGACGTTCCCGGCGCGCGGTCTGCGTCCACGCCGGACCGGTCCCGGCCCGCCACGAGCCGGACCCGTACTGGTGCACGGTGTTGGGCAGCGCGTCGGTGTCGCCGCTGCCGTCCGGCGCGATCGACCACTCCGCCACCACCCGGCCCAGCGGGTCGAACGCCACGCTGTGCCGCACCCCGTGCGGATCGGTGAGCAGCCGCGGCCCGAGCACCACGTAGTCGTTGACGACCTGGGTGGTGTTGAGCGACAGCTGGGCCGCGCTCGAGGCGCGCACGGCCGTGACCAGCAACGAGTTGCTGTCGTAGTCGACCGTCGCGTTGTTGCCGAACGGGCTCACGTGCCGCACCGGCAGGTAGCAGCGCGCGCTGTCGTAGACCCGGACGCCGTCGGCGGCCCACCACCGGCCGCCGGCCAGCTCGTAGCCGCCCTCACCGGCCAGCACGGCCGGGCTGACCTCGCCGCCGTAGACGTCGGCGACGAGCTGGGGCGTCAACGCGAACACGAGCCGCCTGCGTGGCAACGCCCGCACGCCGATCTGCCCCGGCGGCAGCGCCGCGGCGAGCGCGTCGTCCCAGAACTCCGTGTGCACGGCACTGATCAGCCGGCGCTGCGCGGTGCCGGGCGTGACCGGCTCGCCGTAGTCGCGTTCGGGCAGCGTGGGCAACGACGTGGCCAGGTCGGCGGCGGCGAACCTCCCGGACACCGGCACCGGCAGCCCGGTGATCTCGTACTCCCACGACCCGGTCGGCACCGAGACCCGGTGCGTGGTCGCATCGTCCACAGTGGTCAGGTTGGTCCGCGACCAGCCGATCAGGACCTGGTTCTGCTCGTCGATCTCCGGCACCCGGCGCGGGTAGGCCACCGTCGACGTCGAGGTCGGCGCGCCGTGGTCGTCCACGGCCAGGGTCAGCTCGTGGGTGACGCGCGGGTCGTCGGCGGTGCGTTCGTAGTGCGCGGTCATGGATTCGAGCGGCTCGACCCGGAACACGCCCGGCCTTCCGTCGTGCGCGGGTTGCAGCTGCCGGACCCGCACGCGGTTCGTGGTGACCGAGATCGGCGCGTCGCTCACGCCATCCTCGGCGTATACCTCGGTGCGGTGGGCCTGGCCGGCGAGCGCCCGGACCGCTTGGCGGAACTCGGTCGCGCCCGTCACGTCCGCCAGGTCGTGCGCGTCGAGCCGCAGCGCCGCCGGATCGCCGGTGAACACACCGCCCGGCTCGGCGTCCGCGCTGCCGTTGTGGAACCACTCGACGGTGCGCACGGGCGGCAGGTCGAGCGGGTTCCCCGGCGCCGCAACGGTTTCCGCGTCAAGGGTGACCACACGGGCGAAGCCGCGCGATTCCCGCTCCACCGGGTCGAACCAGCCGTCGCGGTAGCGGTAGCCGCGCACGGATTCCGTGCCCGCCACCAGATCGGTGGCCCGGAGCTCGGTGACCACCTGGGTCGAGCTCGCGAGCCGGGTCCGCCAGGGCGTGCCCGCTTTGCGGTCGGCGAGGCAGAGCTGGGCGCTGGCGCCGTAGGTGATGTCGGTTCGGCCGCCGAGGTTGTTGACGTACCGGATCAGCTGCCACGGCCGACCCGCCGGGGCCAGGTCGAGGTAGCGCGCTCGCGGACCGGACGGGCTCGACGTGGTCCACACCAGGCACGGCGTGCCCGCGCCGAGCAGGTCGAGCACCCGCAGTTCGTCCATCGCGCCGACCGGCGGGGCCGGTTCGAGCACTTCCGGCTCGGCCCAGCTGGTGCCGGACTGGTTGGTGTACTTGGTGATCGCGCGATCACCGAGGTAGAGCAGGTCGGCGGTGCCGGTGCCGTCGAGGTCGGCGAAGCGCACCCGGCGGGAGTCGAAGTGCTCGGTGTCGTCGAATGGCTCGCTGCCCCCCATCGTCACGCGGGCACCGAACCGCCCCCAGCCCAGGCTCGGCCAGTAGTCGACCGTGCCGTTGCCGACCCGGACCAGGTCGCCGAGCCCGCCGCCGGACAGGTCCGCGGTGAACCAGGCGTGCCCGCTGTCCGCGCTGGGCGGGCGCGGACCGGCCGCATCGGTGCCCGCCGTGGGGATCCGGCGGGGCGGGCCGAAGCCGTCGCGACCGCAGCCAGGGGTCCAGCACAGCTCGTCGGGGCCCCGGGCGACGAGGTCGGCGAACCCGGTGCCGTCGAGGTCCATCCGCTCCGACGCCGGCTCCTGCACGGCGCGTGTGGTGAACGGCCGCCACCGCTCCCACGTCCCCTCGGGACGGCGGATCGTGGAGCCGACCAAGGGGCCGTCCTCGGACACGCCGGCCAGCCGGCCGCTGCCGTCGAGGTCGCGCAGGCTGTCGGGGTGGACGCCGGGCGGCAGCTCGCGCACCGCGACCGGCGGGGCGAACGCGCCGCCGCCGAGCGGGCGCTGGTAGGTCCAGCCGCCCGCCGTGCCGGCCAGGATGCCCGGCAGCCCTTCGCCGTCGAGGTCGGTGAACCGCACCTGCGCACCGGCCGAGACCTCGGTCATCGTGAGGTCGGCGAGCGCGTTCGCGGGCCGCGCGCCGGTGTAGGTCAGCTCCAGCGGCGGCAGGTCGGCCCGGGCGTAGGCGGCGCCGGTCCAGCGGTAGCCGGCATGGGTCACCGCGGTCAGCAGGGTGACGGCGGGGTCGGTGTCGTGGGTCAGCTCGAGCGTGCGGACCAGCCGGGGCGACGGGCCCGGACCGAGGTCGTCGAACTCGTGGAACATCATCAGCCGGCGGCACAGGCGATAGGTGCGCAGCTCGTAGCCGGCGTGGTAGTCGGAGTAGGCGTCCGGGCGGGCGGGCCAGGGCCGGACCTCGTCGGCGCCGAGGTCGTGCTCGCCGTAGTCGAACACGACCGACAACCGGGTGCTGGCCGGGTCGCCGGGCACCGCGTTGCCGTAACGGATCCGCTTGAGGTGCCGGTTGGCCTGCGGCAACGCTCCGGGCGCCAGCCGGTGCCGCTCGCCGGGCCGGTCGGCGACGCCGGCGGTGTCCTCGCGCTTGTACTCGTAGACGACGACGTTGCCGAGGTCGTCGTGCACTTCTTCCAGCAGCCACTGGAAGACGCGCGTCTTGCCGGTCGGGTCGGCGGGATCGCTGATGCGCGCGCCGGCCGAGCGGCCGAACACCCGGGTCACTCCCCCGGCGTCGACCGTCCGCCAGAACACCGTGCCGTCGGCGGTGTTCGTGCACCGCTCGATGCGGGTGTGGGTGTCGTCGGCTCGCGGCCGGAACCGCTCGACCCGGTGCGGCGCCCCGTCGATCGACGCGGTCTCGTCGTAGGGCTGCCAGTCACCGCCGCCGGGCACCAGCAGCGGGACCAGGTCCTCGAACCCGGACACCCCGAACGTGTCGGCGTCGGTGTAGGTGGGCAGTTGCGTGGTCAGTCTGCGGGCCACGCTCGGCACGCCGACGTCCCAGCCCCACCCGAACAGCGAGCGGTGGCCGCCGGACTGGTACGCGAGGGCGAGGGAGACCGAACTGGCGCCCCGCCCCGGGCTGGCGGCGAACGGGATCGTCAGCGAGCAGCCGCCGGTGTGCGTGTGCACCTCGAACTGCTCGCCGAGACCGTGCACGGCCAGGCCGCCCTTGGGCAGGACGGGCACGGGCAAGACGTCAGCGCCCGGCCCGGACCCGGCCGACGGTGCCAGCCCAGACGCCATGGTCGCTCCTGTCCGCAGCACCGGCTGTCGTCAAGGTGATCGCCTTGGGCCGATGTCCCGTTGCGGGTTTGAGCGATGATCTTTGGCTGTCCGGGCTCGATGCGCCGGAGTTACAGGACGTAGGAGGCGATCAACTGGCCGATCTGCTTGATGTCGGAGCTCCCCTTGAACTCCAGGCGCACCTTGCCCAGGCCGCTGAACCACATTTCCAGTTCGGCGTCCAGGTCGAACGTGCCGGCGGTCTCCACCGAAAACGCCTGGATCTTGCCGTAGGGCAACGAGGTGAAATCCTTCTTCTTGCCGGTCATGCCCTGGACGTTGACCGCGATCAGCCGCTTCGTCGTGAAGACGACGAAATCGCGGGCCCCTTTGTAAGCCGACACCAGGTTCTCGCCGTCGATCAGCAACGGACGAACCGTGTCGGCCACGGTTTCCGGCGGGCACGCGGACAACCGGAACACGGTGCTCTTGTCGAAATCGATCATGCGCCGACCCTAGTGGAACCGATCACGGTCGCCTTTTCGCAGCGGCGCCACCACCCGATTGCCGGACAGCGAGAACGCGGCCCTTCAGCTCGGTCCGGTCAGGTGGCCGATGGCCGGCTGAGCACGGCGACCAGCACCTGGTGCACCGTTTCCAGGTCGCGTGGGTCGTGCAGATGGTACGGGTCGCCGGGCAGGTGGTACCACTCGGCGGCGCCGCGGTAGCGGATCGTCAGGTGCACGGTGCCGTCCTCGGCGCGGGCCGATCGCAGTTCGAGGTCACCGGTGATCACCCCGACCTCGGCGGTCAGCACGCCGTCGGGGGTCGCGGTGAAGGTGGACGTCAGCTCGGCCATGGGCACCATCCTGGCGGCCCGGCGCCCGCCGCGGGCGGGCGCCGGGCGGTCGGGGTCAGTAGGAGCAGGTGTTGAGCATGGTCTGCAGCGCCGACTTCTCCGCCGACTGCAGGGTCAGGCCCCACCGGTACTTGGTGTGGATCCAGAACTTCGAGTAACCACAGTAGGTGCTGGTGCGCGGCGGCTTCCACGCCGAGGGGTCGCGGTCCCCCTTCGAGCTGTTGATCTCGGTGGTCACCGCGATCAGCTGCGGGCCGTCGAGGTCGTTGGCGAACGCCTCGCGGCGCGAGATCGTCCAGCTGCTGGCGCCGGAACGCCACGCTTCGGCCAGCGGCACGATGTGGTCGATGCTGATCTCCGACGCCGAAGTGCGGGTGACGCCGTCGTAGTAGCTGAACCAGCTGCCCGACGTCGGGTAGCAGTTCGAGCCAACGGTCACGTTGGTGCCGTCGCGCTTGAGCACCATCTCCCGCGTGTCGCAGGTGCCCGAAACGGTGTGCCAGTGCGGGAACTGGTCCCGCGAGTAGCCGGTCATCGAGCCCTCCGTCGCCACGCGCAGCGCGTTGAGCTCCGACTGCACCTGGGACTTGGATGGCACGTCCGGCGGGAACGCCAACGCCTTCGGCGCCAGCACGACGATCGTCGTGGCGACCGCCACGACCAGGGCGACAAGAACGATCCAGGTTCGAACGGGGCGTACTCGGAGCAGGGTTGATAACACGCGCGCCCTCCCTTGATTCGGTTGTGAAGTGTTCCCACCGTTGGGCGGTGACGTGACACTTCTCAACGAGAATCGTGACATCCAGGGGAAGGTCCGCGAAACGCCTGATTCGAGCCGAGGTCCGGGAGACTCGCCTTCTTCACGCTGGGTGAGCGCCTGATCGCCAGCCAGCGGAACGACGCTCGGGGATCACTGCTCTCCCGGCCGCCGCGCGGCGTCAACTCCGGAGCCCGGCGGCGAGAGGGGCTCGTACTCAGTGGTCCGGCGACGTCAACTCGTGGTTGACCCGCGGCCCCTCGCGTTGCACGTTGACCCAACGTAGGCGGTACCCGCAGCATGCGCCCTCCACTGGAAGTGGATGACTTCCGCACAGCCGGCGACGAGCAAGCACACCACGCCGGCGTCGACGATTCAGAGTCCGACAATGGCGATCCGCATCAGTTGTGATCCAAGGTCACGTCTCCCGTCCGGAGCTGCCTTCATTACCGGGTTGGTGGACGACGAATGCGGCGAGGAGCCCGCGCAGCGAGGCAGCGAGGCCGTAGGCGACCCACGGCACCCCGTTATCAAGGACATTGGCGACCGCGCAGCCGACGAGCCCAGCGACATCGCGGTCACAGCGGCGCGACAGGACGTAGCGCTTCGCCAGGACGTAATCGGCGAAAGATCGGCACGCTCAGCACCGCCCTGGCGTTGGCATACAACGCGAGGAGCCAGCCGCGCTCGCCCACCGAGATGATCATGGCGACCATGAAGGCGCCGAAGACGATGAGCTCTCCGGACGGCGACCGGGGCAGCAGCCAGCCGCCACCACTGGTCCGGGTCGCCGACACACCACCATCGCGCGACAATGGGCCGACGGTAGACTTGGAGCGTTGTGATGCCCTTCGTGTTCATCAATTACCGAGTGCGAGACCAATCCGGTTATGCAGCGTTGCTCTATCGGGAATTGGTCCGCCGCTTTGGACCGGGCACCACGTTCCTCGCCGCTTCGTCGATCGACGGCGGCGCCGACTTCCAGCGTGAGACCTTCGACAACTTGCGGCGGTGCCGAGTTCTCCTGGCCGTCATCGGATCCCGCTGGAACACAAGCCCGATGCCGGATCGCGACTGGGTCCACGAGGAGATCGCCGAGGCGTGGGCCAACGACGTCAGGGTCGTTCCAGTGCTGATCGAGGACGCCGAGTTGCCGGATACCGCCGCGCTACCGCAGGCTTTACAATTCCTCACCAGCACCCAATACGTACGGATTCGCCACTACACCATCGACGCCGATCTCGAACACCTTACCTCGGTTTTACGCAGGACGGTGCCAGAACTGACGGAACGACCGGGAAGTCCATCAAGTGGATCACATTTCCCTGTATCGTTCGGACTCACGACTCCGGCGCACCACTGCACCATTGGTATCGTTCCTGGCGATATCCGCCGCGTCCGGTCGGTCGACATCTGGGTAAACAGCGAGAACACCGACATGCAGATGGCCCGGATCACCGACTTCAGCATTTCAGCTATTATCCGTTACCTTGGCGCGCAACGCGACGAGACGGGACGCATTGTTCGGGATCTGATCGCGGACGAACTCGAAGCACGAGTCACCCGGCGACCGGTCGCGCCTGGCACCGCCGTCGTCACCTCGGCTGGATCGCTGGCCATGAGCAACGGCGTCCGCCACCTCATCCATGTCGCGGCGGTCCAAGGCGAACCGGGCGACGGCTACGGCCAGGTCCGAGACATCGGAGGGTGCGTGCGCAACGTCTTGGCCCGGGCCACATCACTGGCCGAGGAGGATCCCACGACACGCCGCATCTTGTTCCCCCTCTTCGGAGTGGGGGTCGGCGGCGCACCTGTCGACCCGACGGCGCGGGCCATGCTGTCCGCGGTGATCGACTTCCTGACCCACGACCTCGACACGAAGCTCACGGACATCCTGTTTCTGGCCTTCACCGACCAAGAACGTCGTACGCTCGAACAGGTGATGTGCGCTGAACCACTCCTCGACGGCCCACGATGACCGACGCGGTCGAGTAGATCATCGCCGGCGAACTCCGAGTGTTGAAACCGTGCGACCGTTGGACCGGACTTGCGGACGATCGACCAAGTGATCGACCTGCTTGATGTGAGGTCGCGCCTCGACCGTTTCCCCCGGACACGAAGCGACAATACTTGACCCTCCCCGGGATGGCGCGGCACAGTTCAAGGTCGCAGGCGACACCATCTCGTTGACCGGCTCGGTTGCCGCGTCCGGACCGTGCTCGCCAGCGTGCCCGCAACGGATCCCGGTGGTGCACGAGCGCGTCGAACCTGACCAAGGCGTTGATCGCGCTCGCCCGCACCAATGACGATCCGGTCCTGCTGACCGAGGCGATGGTGACCCCGACCTATGCATTTACCTCTGGCCGATGCCGCGGGCAATGCACTGCTGCTCACCAATCTCGGCAATACCCGGAGCGCGAGCGCCACCTGAACCGTTCCGTCTGAACGTCTACCCAGGCTCCCCGGCTCACCTCGTCACCTTCACCAATACCCTGGGCATGCACAGCGACCTTGGTGTCTTGCAGTTCCAATGTCGGCAACGCAGCGCCCAGCCTGTCCAACGTCACCGGCGACGTCGAGGTTTCGCCCGCATCCACGAAGTCAGGTTCGCGAATTCCGGGCCGCACCAGGGCCGATACACGGCGGCGGAGGCCGAGATCACCGGACACGGCTTGCCTATGCGGCCGGCGATTTTCTGCGGCGAACCATCGCGACCCCGCCACTCGGGAGACCTCGAGAAGCGCGAAGGGACCATCCTAGAAAGTAAGCTCTGTAACGCGTGCAACGGACCAGCGATACCTGACGATGCGCCCTCGTTCGCACTATAAACCCTTCGTTTCCTTTAGGTGGAACGATCTGTCCCTGTCCCGCCATCCGGCGTGGACCATCAGTTGAACATCGTCCACTCGCTATCCGCAGCATGCGTCGGACAGAAACATGACAATGGCGGGACAATCGTGCCTGCACCTGGACCCCTCATACGGGCGAGCTGACATCCACCGCTAGAGAACTCGCTGCCAACGGTAACCGATCGAGCGAATGTGCCGATGTCATGTTCGTCCCCGCACCACGATCCGTAGTCAATCCCGAATTGTTCTCACCACCCACCGAGCACAATCACTCGTTTGGTCGCGCCTCGGCCTTGACCGCGACTCGGACAAGTTCCGAGGCGGTTGTCCCCCACTGAAAGGAGGTGTCATGACAACGGCGACACCCGACCGCGGGCAACGACTCGTCGAACGGATTCCGCTCCACCAGAAGCAACCCACAGCCAAGCCGCCAAAGAAGATGCCGCACTGGCTGGCGCGCCTGCTGCAGTTGCTCGCCATCCTGCTCTTGCTCCTGTTGGCCGTCGTGTCCTGCCGCGAGTCCGAGAAGCCCACCAGCCTGGCCACCTCGACGCTGGCCGGTCCACGGCTCGTCACCGGCCCGATCTGCCTGGAAGAAGCGGTCGACGTGTCCGGCTCCATGGAACAGTTCCGCGACCAGCGTGAGCAGGCCGAGTTGGCCCTGTTCACCTTCGCCCGCCGTGTGCTGACCGACGCGGACCGCCTCTCCACCGCATTCTTCGCAGGCTCCGGTGAACTGGCGTTGCGGCCCACCGCGCTGCGGTCGCTTACCAGGCCGCCCCGCATGCCCACCATTACCCAGCCCGACGGAACCAATCTCGGGCCTGCGGTGGACAAACTGGTGGCCGCACGCACCCGGAACGGCAAGGCATCGACCTGCGCCGCCCGCGCCCTGGTCGTGATCACCGATGGGCTGCTGGGCGACGAACAAGCCGCGATCTCCAAGTCGCTGCGAGCCGGGAATTACACCCGGATCTTCGCAGTGATTCCCGCGGAGACTGGCTGGGGCCGGCCGAGTGAGTTGACCGGCGGGGCCCTCGACTCCGTGTCGGTGTACCACTTCACCGGATCCGGCCTCGGCGCTCGACTCGCCTCCGTCTTCGCCGACGGCAAGCCACTCGACGTCGTGCTCGGCGAGATCGTCGGCTCTTTGACGGGCCAGCACCTCGACCAACTCCCGACCAACTGAGGAGGGCACCGACATGCCGAAGAAGGCGATCGAACGCGACGCCGCAGCGGTCAAAGCCATCAAGTACGGATTGTTCGCCCGCTGGAGCGATTGGCGGTGCGCGGGCAAGGACGCCAAGTGCGGGATGCCGGAGTTGCTTGTGCCGACAGGTGGCGCGCAGGAACCCCCGTTCATCACCGTTGAGGACACCTCGCACCCCAGCCGGCCCGCCTTGGCGTGGGCCACCGCCCGCACCGTCCAGTTGGGACAATTGGGCCGCGGCATGGCCGAACTGGCGTGGGCGCGCTTTCAGGAGGGCGTCGCCGAGGACCGGATCCGACTTGAACGCGTGCGCGCCGATCACACCTCCGCGGTGACCCGGGTGGAGACCGCGACCAAGGAGTTGGCGGACCTGACGGCACCGTCGGAGGAGGAACTGCAGCAAAGAGCCAATGGTGAGGGCGAAACCAAGATCGAGGTGGTGACCGCACGGCGCAGACAGGACTTCGTGAAACAGCAGCGTACCAAGGAGAGCGCGGTCGTCAACGCCCGTGCCGCGGTGGTAGCGGCCGACCAGGAGGCCGCCCTGGTCCGGGAAAGGATCCAGGTGCGTTTCGAGGTCGTCCGCACGGAGGCCGCCATCGTCGAGGCGTACGTCCGTCGTCGCGTCGCGTCCTACTTGGGCAGGCTTATCCGCAAGCATCCGGACGGCAACCGCCTCGGCGTGCTGATCCGCTCAGGGTGGCAGGACAAGCCCGCGTGGACCACATGGCGCGACGCGTTGGGCCACACACCGGAATCCGTGCACATCGAACCCGAAAACAACGAGGAGGCAGCATGATCGCAGTGCCATCGCGTAGGCGGTTCACCGGATGGCTGCCCAAGCGGCGAAAGAAGCCTGATGATGTCTACGCCCGCGCCACGAGCGGCGAGTTGGACATCATGCAGTTGCCGCCGTACGCCTCCGTGGAGGACGCGAGGCGGCGGGGCATCGAGGATGTTGAAGAACAGCTGAAGGGACTGCGGCCAGATGGGCTCGACGCAGGCTCCCGCGACGTGCTGAGCGATCTGGTCGATGCCTGGCTCGCTGCGGAGATCGCGCTGCTGGAGCCGATTCACGACGAGCGCCAGGCGGTGGCCACGGTGCTGGTCGGGCTGGCCGAACAGGACCTCGCCCGGCAAAAGCCTCGTTATGAAGCGGACCTCGCCCGGGTTCTGCACGCCCGTGAAGCCTTGGACGCCGCCGCGGAGGCGCTGACCGGAACACGCACCGAACACCTTCGAACCCGGTGGCCGGCCAGAACCGACGGCGGCGGCACGGTCTCTTCCTTGGGCGGGACGTCGTACTCAGAGGAAGCCGACACCGATGAACAGGCAGCCTGATCCCTCGTCGCGGAAGGTTGGTGCGGTTGTGCGTGCCGAACCTTCTAGGGCGGGGTCCCAGCATCGAGGCCGCACCATGAAGGAGTGCTCATCGTGAGCGTCAAGAAGTTGGATGAACGTCCAGGTGAACGCCCGGACGACGGGTACGCGGTTTCCGCGGACCTCGCTGGACTGCCCATCGCGGAGCTGGTCCACCTGCTGGCGCTGGCAGCTGTGGCCGCAGCCGACCTGGCAATGTTCTACAACGTGGTGTCGATCGTGATGCAGCAGTTGACCGCCACATTGGCCTGGCTGACCGTAGTCGGATTCACCGCAGCCTCGCTCATGCTCGCGCACTTCGCGGGCCGAATGATCCGTGACCGCAAGGCGGGCCACGGCGACGTCGGACGGCTACCGATCGCGGTCCTGCTGATAGCTTGGCTGTCGCTCGGCGCGCTGGCCTTGCTCGTGCGACTAACCGCCGCCGCACCGACAGGAGCCAATTCCTATCTCCCCGGTGCGGCGGACGAGCAGTCGACCCAGATCGTCGGCGCGTTCATGTTCCTGGTCCTGTACGTCGCCTCCGGTGCAGTCGCCGGGTTCGGCGAGTACTTCACCCGCAACCCGTACCGCGGTCGCTACCGCAAAGCGTTGCGCGGGCACAACAGGGCGTCCAAGAGGCTGAGCCGCTCGCAGCCGGCGTACCAGCGTTCCTTCAACACTTTGCGGGTGCATGAGGAGCAGCGGGATCGCGAGGACGTGAACTACCGGGCCGCGATCGACCTCCGGAAAGCCACTGCCCAGTGGCTCAAGAAGAAGGCGAACCTGATGATCGCGGCTCACTTACAGGACCCGTCGGCCACCGACGGACTGACCCGGCCGGACGCGGCGCCTGCCCCGCAGAGCCCCAGCCCCACTGCGACGATTTGAAGGTGACCACCATGAAACACTGGGGGCGCAGCGCCACCCGAGCGCTGGTTGTGGCCGCTCTGTTCGCTTCGGCCGGTTTGGGTACAGCGGCCTGTGGCAACGATCACCCGAAGCCGTGTCCGACAGGTCCAGCCCCGCAGGGCCTCGCCATCGCCGTCGGCGACCGTTCCAACAGCGCGAAACCGAACTGGCCCTCCGTGCTGGACGCGGATGTCGACGCGATCACCAAGACCAGCGGCAAGGGTGTGACGATCATCCGGGCCGACGGCACGCCGACGATCGGCTGCGTCCTGACTTACGTACCCACGGCCAACAACGACACGGCGAACACGCACAACCGCACCAACTTCGTCGACGCCGTGCATGTGCTGACGACCGGGATGCACGCCGCCGCCAGGGAATCGAACCCGCTCGCAGCGCTCGGCTTGGCGTCGAGCTCGGCCGGCCCGAACGGCATCGTGGCGTTGATCGATTCCGGGCTGCAAACAATGGCGCCTTTGGATTTCCGCAAGAACAATCTGCTCGACCGCAATCCGAAGTCGGTGGTCGCCGCTCTGGTCAAGACCGGCGAACTGCCGGACCTGCACGGCCGGACCGTGGTGCTGGCCGGCATCGGCTGGACGTCGGCCCCGCAGGCCCAACTCAGTGACAGCCAGCGCGGCCACCTGATCGAACTCTGGCAGCTGATCGTGAAGGCGGCCGGGGCGCGAGCCGTGGTGTCAGTGCCGACGCCGAGCACGACTCCAGCCGACGTCGGTCTGCCGGAGGTCAGCCCAGTCCCGATCCCGCCGCCCGACGACCTGGTCATCGGCTGTGACAAGGAACTAGTCCTGCAGGACGACGGTGCGGTCGGGTTCGTGGCGGACAAGACGGAGTTTCGCGACCGGACGGCGGCGCGTACCAAGCTCGCGAAAGTGGCGGACTGGTTGCGGGACAACCCGGACGCCACCGGCACCATCACCGGGTCCATCGCCCATTACGGTGCCGACGACCCCAACGGGCTGTCGTTGGACCGTGCCGCACAGGTCCGCGCCACGCTAGTGGAACTCGGAGCCGGTGCGACCCAGCTCATTGCGAAGGGCCGCGGCTGGGGGCCGTTCCCCACGGACACCGCGCCGCCGGACGGCAACTCGGACGTCCTCAACCGTCGTGTCGTGGTCTCATTGAGTTGCGGGTGAGTCTGCTTGCCCGCCCGGAAGCGGACTTTGGTGAGCTGAGCCTTCATGAGCGAACGCGAGACGGCACCGCTGCGGCACGCGACGTGGTCCGACTACCGGGCGGCGGCTCGTTCGGTGCGAGCGTCACCGCGAGCCGCGACGGTGCTGAAGTCGTTGCGCCCGCGGGACACGACCCGGATCCTGTATGCCCGTGGGCCACTGCCCCTGGCGTTGTACATCGCCGATTGCGAGGAACGGCTGGTGTGGCGCGGCCCGGACGAGTTCGCCGTGCTCCAGACGCCCCTCGGCCTGCGGACCAGGTACCCGTTGCCGGCCTCGGCCACCGTGTGTCGGTGGCTGGACAGCAACTGGGGAATCGCGGTGTTCGCCGCGACGCCCGCGTTACTGGAACTGTTGTCGCTGGCCGTTGCCCTGGCGATTGGATCACTGCTGGTCGCAGTGTGCGTGCTCCTGCTCGCCCTGTTGTTCGTCTCGGTGGCCCTGAGCATCGGCGTGGCACACCCGATGTTGGCCCGTCACCGGCTAGCACCGGGCGAGGCCGCAGTGGGCACGGCCGTGTGGCACCACTGGTCCTTGGTTCTGCTGCACGACGCCGACGCGCACACACCCGGCCGTATGCTCGAGGATGTCCTGCACAGGCTGCACCGGCTGATCGCACGAGATGTCCAGGATTCAGCTCGTGACATCGGCGGGCACGCCGAAAGCGTGCGGGTACACGACACCCTGGTGTGCCTGGCCAGCGGGGTGACCACCGAACCGGTACTGCGCTGGCTGGTGTCCCGCGCCGACGCCGACGTGCCGTTCGGCCCGGGGTCGGAGCTGATCATGCTGGCACCGCAGGCTCGGACAGACGACGTGAGCCCCCGCTTGGTCTACATACCGTTCTTCCGCTTGTTCGCAGCGAGCGTGGCCGCCCTCATCGCCCTCATACCGCTGGCGATGGTGGACTGGGAGAAGTCGGCATGCCACGACTACACCTGCCCGACCGCGCTCCTGACCTACGGCCGGGCCCTGCACTGGCTCGCGTACCAGTTCCTCTGGCGTGATGTGCCCGGCTTGGCGCCGAGCAGCGTGGAATCCACCGGCATGGGTTTCCTCGTTCACTTCCTGCTGCCGGTGACGGTGCTGGTAGGCGTTGTATCGGCGCGCACGCTGACCAAAAACCACCGCACGGCAATCCGCCGGGCGGAGCAAGAGAGGCGGCGGACTGTGCCCCGCGTCCTGATCATGTCCGTGAAGGCCGAGGAACGCAACGCTGTGCTGGCGGGCGCCGAGCGCATTACCGGGCGGCGTGCCCAGCGCGATTTCACCGGTCATGGCGCCGTGTACGAACTTGGCACAATCGGCGGCGCCCGCGTGAGTCTGGTGCAGGCAGGTGAGCAAGGGGTTGGCGGTCCTGCCGGCGCCATGCTGACGGCCAGCGCAGCCATCCGTCAGATCAAGCCGGACTACGCGATCATCACTGGTATTTGCTACGGCCTGTACCCCAAGGAACAGAAGCTATGCGATGTCCTGGTCTCCCAACGGGTCCGTGACCTCAACCTCGCCGGTGTCCGTGACGTGGCAGGCAGCGTGGTCTCGGAGGACCGAGGTGAGAACGTGCAGGGGACGCACGTCCTGTTGGACCGATGTCATGCCGCTGAACAGGACTGGGACCGGACCCGGGTGCACATTGGGGAGATGCTGGCGTGGACCACGAAGGTGGATTCGAACGCGGTGGTGCATGAACTCCGCCAGCGGTACCCACGTGCCGTCGGCGGCGAGATGGAAGGTGCCGGATTTCACGCTGCCGCCCGACGGGCCGGAGTGGAATGGATCGTCGTGAAAGCCATCAGCGACTGGGGTTACCGAACCACGAACCGCTACCACGTGGAGGCCGCCACCAACGCCGCGGACTTCGTCCTCCACATGATCGACATGGGCGGTTTGCGAACCAAACCTACCGATCTCCTCGGCTGAACGGGACAGAGGAATCGCTGGGCCAAACCGTCAACCATGACGGCCCGAGTTGACTCAGTAGCCGCGCAGAGACGGAAGTCGCGGACAGAATCAGCCGCGTGCGGTGGCCCAGAGACAGGCTGTTGGTTCGAGACCAAGCCTGGTTCGCGCGCGGTTATGAAGCCGACGCCGACCCCAGGCTCGGATGGTGACCAGTCGGTCCATCCGGCAGGTTCACTCGGACGGCGGCGCGACCGCGAGGAATGACTTCACGTGGTCGAGTGCCATGTCGAGGGCGATCTCCACGGGCTTGACGTCGTGTGCGGTCTCGGCGAGGAGGTATCCGCCTTGCAACGCGGCCATCAAGCCCGTGGCGAGCTTGTCCGGGTCGGCGTCCGGCCTGAGCACGCCGCTCTCCCGCATCCGCCGGAGGCCTGCGGCGAGCAGCCCTTCCCATGCCACGAACGACTGCGCGAGCGTGGCGCGGGCCTGGTCGTCCTGGTCGCGACCTCGCTGGCCAGCGAGCCGAGCGCGCAGCCGTAGGCGCCGCCGCGCAACGCGTTTCGCTGCACCAGCACGTCCCGCCAGCGGAGCAGGCCATGGAAGGACTTCAAGCGCTGGAGGTAACCACGTTCGCGTTCGAGGACCTCGACGGCGCGCTGCGCGACGACAGCCCGGACCAGTTCGTCCTTGTCCGGGAAGTGGTTGTACAGCTGGGACTGCTGGTGTTGCTCGCGGCCCGGACGTCGTCCAGCGTGGTCGCGTTCACGCCCTTGACGTACATCAGCTCGGCGGCCGCCGAGACGATGCGTGCGCGGGTGGCCGCGCCACGCGGCGTCAGCCTCCGCCCCGGCCGCACGGTCTCCGCCCCGGTCACGGACCTCAGGCTACCCAGCGGCCCGCCTGTGGACTACTTGGTCCCGGATCAAGAACCACAACTTACCTGGTTCTTGCGACGCCCACGGACCCCGGCATGCGCTAGAGTGGACGAAATGGTCCAGCACGGGAGGTGCTCGGTGAAGGCGATCGTGGTGACCGACGAGGCGGCGGGAACAGCCGGGATGACCCTGGTGCAGCGGCCCGAACCGCAGCCGGCGATCAACGACGTCGTGGTGCGGGTTCATGCCTCGGGCTATGTCCCGACCGAGACGGAGTGGCCTTCGACCTGGACCGATCGGGCCGGCCGTGACCGGACGCCGTCGATCCTCGGACACGAGCTGGCAGGAGTGGTCACCGCCCTCGGCTACGGCACGACGGGCCTGTCGGTGGGACAGCGGGTGTTCGGCCTCACGGACTGGCACCGCGACGGCACGCTGGCCGAATACACGGCCGTCGAGGCACGCAACCTCGCGCCGCTGCCGGGCGACGTCGATTTCACGGTGGGCGCGAGCCTCCCGATCTCCGGGCTGACCGCCTGGCAAGGACTGTTCGAGCACGGCCGCCTGCGCGCCGGCCAGAGCGTCCTCGCGCACGGCGCGGCGGGCGCGGTCGGGTCGATCGTCACCCAGCTCGCCCGCGAGTTCGGCGCGTACGTCATCGGCACCGGACGCGCGGCCGACCGCCAGAAGGCGCTCGACTTCGGCGCGCAGGAGTTCGTCGACCTCGAAACCGACGCGCTGGACCAGATCGGCGGCGTCGACCTCGTTTTCGACGTCATCGGCGGCGACATCCAGAAGCGGTCCGCGGCCCTGGTCCGGGCCGGCGGAACACTGGTGACCGTCGTCGGGCCGCCCGAGGTGCGGCCGGCCAACGGTCAGGCGGTCGACTTCGTCGTCGAGTCTGACCGCGCCCAACTGACTGAGATCGTCCAACGGGTGCGCGACGGACGACTCCGGACGAACATCGGCACCGTCGCGTCCCTCGACGACGCCGTCGCAACCCTCACCTCGACCGAGCGCCGCAAGGGCAAGACGATCATCAGCGTTCGTCCCTGACAGCTCGGCGGCGGAGGCGGCTCCGATGGGGCGCTTCCCCGACGGTCCGACATGAGTAGCATCCCTCGTGGCCCAGCGGGGTGCGGCCACGTACGGACCAGTCCAGGGTCTGCGACCACTGCGCGTAGGGATCGTGAATGCAAGCCCGTGATACCAGCCTCTTCCCCGCGGCCGTGCTCGACGCACTCGCCGACGCCGCCGACCGTCCGGTGTTCGAACACGGCGATCGGCTGGTCACCGGCCGGGAGGTGCTCGACCTGACCGCCCGCGCGGCCGCCGGGCTGCGCGCCGAGGGCATCGGGCCTGGTGACGGCGTCGCGCTCGCCCTGGGCATCCACCACCAGGCGTTCGCGACCATCCTCGCCGTGTACGCGGTCGGCGCGCGGCTCATGGGGCTGCGGCCGGGGCTGCCGGACACGCACGTGCAGTACCTGCTAGGTCTGGACAACGCCGTGGTGATCACCGACCACAGCACCGGGTACCGCGCCGGGCACGTGCGCGCCCTGGACATGGACGCGTTGCTTGCCACGGAACCGGAGCCGCTGCGCCCGGCCGCCCGGCCCGACGACGTCGCCCGCCTGATCCACACCAGCGGCAGCACCGGCGTCCCGAAGCCGGTGGCCCAGACCTACACCGCGATGACCGCGGAGTGGGCGTGGAGCCCGCACCGGTGGGCGCCCGCGATCCGCGACCTGGCGCCGCGGATGGACCGGTTCCTGCTGTTCGAGACCCTGGCCAGCCAGGTCGTGTTCCAGTACACCGCGATGACCGTCGTGGTCGGCGGGATCGTGGTCGTCGCCGACCTGGTCGACCCGTCCGGTCCGGAGACCCTGCCCGAGGCGCTCGCCCGCTCCCGGGCCACTGCGACCGCGGTCACGGTCCCCCGGTTGTCGTCGATGATCACCCAGCAGCGCACCCGGCCGTCGGATCTGTCGGCGCTGCAAGCGATCCTGGTGTCCGGCTCGCCTCTGTCGCACGACCGCCACCACGAGGCGCAGGTCGTGCTCGGCCCCGTGGTGTTCCACGGCTACGGCCAGACCGAGGCCGGGATGATCGCCATGGGCACGCCCGCCGATCCGCCGGGAACGGTCGGTTTCCCGTCGGACAAGGTGGAGCTGGAGATCCGCGACCCGCGCGGCGGACTGGTGCCCCACGGTGGCGAGGGTGAGCTGTTCGTACGCACGCCGAACCAGTCCTGCGGCTACTGGGCGGACCCGGAGCTCACCGCCGAGGTCTACGTGGACGGCTGGATCCGCACCCGCGACCTGGGCCGGCTCGACGACGACGGCCGGCTGCGGATCACCGGCCGCGCCCGCGACGTGGTGATCGTCGACGCGGCCGTGCACTACATCGGCCCGATCGAACGGGCCATTGCCGAACACCCCGACATCGTCGAGGCCTATGTGGTCGCTGTTCCGGACGAGACCACCGGCGAGGCGGTGCACGCGTTCGTCGTGGCCGCCGACGGCCGCGACCCGGACCCGGACGAAGTGCGTGCCCTGGTCATCGACCGCGTCGGCCCGGCCTGCGCGCCGCGCCGGGTGACCACGATCGCGGCACCCCCGATCGGGCCCAGCGGGAAACCGGACAAGCTCCGGCTGTTCCAGCAGGCCCTCGCCGAGGCCGACTTGCCGCGAACCCCCTCGGAGACGACAGCCGGCGGATAGCGCTCGGGCGCGTCGGCACCGACGAGAAGAGCGTGCAGCGCAACAGGTATCAGCCGGCGAGCGGAACGACCGAGCTCGCCGCCGCAACCGTTGGGGCACTGCGTTGCGCGGATTGCCTCGAGCAGACCATGCCAGTGGAGGACAACCGATGACGCGCACCGTGGCCGAGCTGGTGGGGCTGCTCCGCTCGTCGTGCTCGATGCCTCGTGGTCCAGCGCAGATCGCCGTGCTGGAGAAGGTCATCCGCGAGGCCGACGCACTGCGGTACACCGACCTGGCCCTCGACGCACGCATGCTGGCAACCTCCGCGTACCTGGAGGATGACGAACCGAGCAAGGCGTTCGCCACGTTCTGGTGGTGCGTCGCCGCGCACGACCGGACCAAGTCGGAGCATGGGTGCAGGAACAGCCTTCTCTGGTGTTTCAAATCGATCATCATGGCTCTCCTGGGGCTCTCCGAGGTGCCGCTGCACCACATCCACGGCGTGCTGGACGACATGGAGCGCCGCTACCGGGCCGCCGGCTTCGGTGTGAATGCCGTGCACCAGCACCGTTGGTACGTGGCCGACCACGTCGGTGACGCGGTCGCCGCCGCCGAGCAGTACCGGCTCTGGTGGGCCACGCCGCGCGATCAGCTGTCCGACTGCCTCGGGTGCGAGACCGCCGGGAGGGTCGAGCACCTCGCCGACGTCGGCCGCGACGAAGAAGCGATCGCGATGGCGATACCGGTCCTGGCCGGCGGCCTCGACTGCCAGGAGCAGCCACAGCGCCTCCTCACCGCGCTGCTGCCCGCCTACCTGCACACCGGACGACTGGACGAAGCGGCCGATGCGCACCGACGGGCATACCTGTCACTGCGAGAGGAGCACGCGAACCTGTCCCTCGTCGCGGAGCACCTCCGGTTCTGCACGCTCACCGGCAACCACACCCGCGGGCTGCAGTTGCTGGAACGCCACCTCGACCGGCTCGACCGGCCGCCGTCGCCCAGCTTGGACATGGCGTTCTCGGCCGCGGCGGCCGCCCTGCTACGCCGGATGGCCGAGGCAGGCCAGGGCGGTCTGCCGGTGCGTGGGCGGCGCAACGCCGGCTCGCGCGTTGCCGATCTCGAAGCGGAGTTGCGGGACCGGGCGTTGGCCCTGGCGATGCGCTTCGACGCACGCAACGGCACGAGCAGGCAGAGCGATTGGGTCCACGCGGTGCTCGCCGCCGAACCGATCGTCGAGCACCTGCCGTTGTCGGGATTGCTGCCGACCACCCGCTTGACGCGGGCCACGCCACCGGCGGCCCAGGTCGACCCGGCGTTGTCGGCGGAGGAACTGGCCGACCTCGCGGAGCGAGCGGCTCGCAAGCACGACGACCGCGTCGCCGCGGCCGCGTGGCGGCGCTTCGACGAGGTGTGCCCCGACCCGTCGCCGGAGTTGCTGGCACGCAGCCTCGACGAGCGGGGAGACCTCATCGCCGACGACGACCCGGCCGCCGCGCGCGACCAGTGGACGCGGGCCGCGGCCTTGTTCGCCGAGGCGGGTGACGAGCAGCGCAGCCTGACCGCGCTGAGCCGGATCGACTTGCTGGAAGTCACGACCGCACCGAGCCCGGACGCGGCGGTGGCGGCCGTGGCCACTCTGCGCGCCCGCGTCGACCAGGTGCTCGCCGTCGCCGGGCCGGAGCAGGCCGCCCGTGCGCTGGGCCGGCTCTCGCACGCCCAGCGGACGGTGGGGCGGTTCGCGGAGGCCATCGCGACCCTCGAGCGTGCAGCCGAACTGGCCGGCGCGGCTCCGGCGAGTGAGTTGCACGCCGAACTGGCGCTGCGGCTGGCGGACGCGCTCGCCGCATCCGGACCGGAGAACCTGCGCCAGGCCATCGACCACGCCCGCCGGGCCGCCGAGTGCTTCGGTGCGCTCGACGCGCGGGAAGGGCAGTGCCAAGCCCAGTTGCTGCTCGGGCACCTGCACACCGCGGCCGGTGACCTCCACGCCGCCGCGGCGGTCTTGCGCAAGGCACAGGCGTCAGATGACCCGGAGGTACGCGCCCAGGCGTACCACCAAGCCGGTCGGGTCGTCGCCGCTCAGGGCCGGGTGGAGGACAGCCACGCGGCGTTCGCCTGGGCGGTCGCGGAGTTCGCCGCGGCCGGTAACCCGGTAGGGGACGCCTTGGCCCGCGTGGACTTCGCAGACGCCTGCCTGCGGCTGGAACGACCGGACGACGCCGCCGACGCGCTCGAGGACGTGTCACCGCGGCTGGAACGGACCATTGACCCCGAAGCGCTCGACCGGGCCCGGTTCTTGCTCGCCAGCGCCTACCGCGACCTCGGCCGGTTCGCCATGGCGATCGTGGTGTTCGAGGAGCTCGCCGCGTCCCGCGCGGCGACGGCCGACCACGGCGGCGTTGGCCAGGCGCATGCTCACATCGCCGTCGTCCTCGCGCAGCAGGACCGCCATCACGAAGCGGCACAACGATTCCACCGTGCTGCCGATGCCTACGCAGCCGCTGGGCAGCCGTTGGCCGAAGTCGAGAACCGCCGCCGCGCTGCCTTGGCCTGGCACCGCGCCAACGACCTCGAACGCGCCCTCCAGGCCCTCGATGCCGCGGCCACCAAGGTCGGTCTCGACGACGCCGACACCACGACTTCGTGGCACCGGGCCATGCTGGGCTACGACGGCGCCCAGATCCTGGCCGACCACCAACGCGTCGACGAGGCTTTGGCTCGTGTGGACCCGGTCATCCCGCTGTTCCGGTCGATCGGCGCAACCGGCGAAGCGGTCGCCGCCCAGACCCTGAGCGGGCGCCTGCTGCTGAGCTTGAACCGCAAGAAGGAAGCAGCCAAGGTGCTGCGTGCCGCTCTGCGGCAACTGCCACCAGAAGGCGACGAGCAACGCGCGGCGATCGAAGAACTGCACGGACAGGCCACCAGCCGATGAGGGCGCGTACCGCACCGCCTACCAACCACATGCGACAGATACCTCGGCACCCAAGTCGACTTCGACACGGTCACCTGCCGCGGGCCGTTGTCAGGTTGTACAGGACGATCAGGTACGGCCTGGCTTGACGCGGCGTCAGGGCCCGGCAGGTTTCGGACGGCTGCCTTTGCGCCACCAGAGCAGGACCAGCGGTGCCATCAGGATCGCGACGCCGACCAGGCCCGCGAACACCTTGCCGATCGTGTCGAAGTCGTCGCCGATGCCGTCGTAGAACAGGCCGAAGCGAATCAGGGCGCCACCGGCCAGCAGGGCTATTCCGAGGACCACGGCCGTGGCGAGGTCCGTGGTCTCGCGGGCGGTGACCTTCTCCAGGGCTGCGAACAGACCCAGGACGACCGGCACGGCGACGAATACCGAGATGTAGCAGGCGAAGCCGAAGATGCCCAATTGCACGAGGATCGAACCAGGTCCACCGTGTGCTTGCACGAAGCCGACGACCGCGGAGCCGGCGCCGATCGCCCAGCCCACGAACTCGCCGATCTTCTGCCCGTCCTCGAGGCGCTCGACCACGGGCCGGGGCCGCTGCTCTGGTTGCGCCATGGTGGACCGCCGATGCGCTAGCCGCCGAACGGGCGTACGCCCGCTGTACCCACCAGGTCGCCCGACCGGAGACCGGCGTTACGAGCCGTGGCCGGTGGGTCGGTCGAAACCGTTGTGGACCGACTCGCGGGGTCGGCCGCGCGTGCGGACAAGGCCCCACAGCGACGCGGCCACGATGGACGCGGCCAGCAGCGCGACGCTGCCGACGATGTCGAGGACGTAGTGGTTCGCCGTTGCGAGCACGTCCGCCGCCATGAGCAGCGGGAACAACCACGACAACAACGCCAGGCGTGGACGGGTGCCGCGCAGCGCGGACCACACCGCGTACGCGCACCACAGCGACCAGCCCACGTGCAGGCTGGGCATGGCCGTGTAGTGGCTGGGATGCGTCCAGCTGTCCCGCCCGGCCTGGCCCAGGATGTCGTACCTGGCAACGATGTCGACCGCACCCGGCAGTGCCGAACGTGGCGGCGACATCGGCACCGCCCAGTAGACCGGCAGCACGAGCACCGTCATCGCGACCATCGTCCGGCGGACCTTGCGGTAGACCTCGGCGTGCCGGACCAACACCCACAGCAGGACGCCGACGACCACCGCGTAGTACAGCCGGTACAGGTACACCGCCGACTGCGCGAGGACCGCGTTCCCGGCCAGCCAACCGTTCACGCTGCGCTCGACGTCGAGGTGCACCGCGTGTTCCATGGACTGCAGGGTCAGCGCATGGGCGTTGGCGGCCGCGAGGTCCCGGCCCGCGGCGGCGTCCAGACGCGTGAACACCAGGAACCACAGCAACAGCAGGACCAGTTCGAGCAGCACAGCGGGTCGCCCACCCGCACCGCGGAACAGCACGCCGGTCCAGGTTCGCCCGATCGCCGTGGGTTCCTCGCCGACCGCGGCCACCGACCCGGGACGTCGATCTTCGCTGTCCGACGGTCCAACCACGCGGTGACCCTAGCCGCCGGCGTTCGGCTCACTGCTGGTCAGGTGCCTCGACGCGGAGGATGGTCCAGCCACCGGGAAGGGACGCGGCTCGCGGAGCGGCGAACCCGGCGGCGCTGAGCAGTGCGTTCCACTGCGGCACCGTGCGCAACCGGCCGCCGTAGGTGGCGTGCAGTTCCAGTTCGCCGAACGCGTGGCTGACGTCGTGGTCGTCGGTGGACCGCACCATTTCGACGATGTACAACACCGCGTGCCGGGGCATCGCCGCACGGCAGCGTTCGAGAACCCTGGTCGCGTCGTCGTCGGTCCAGTTGGCCAGCACGCGGCACAACAGGTACAGGTCGCCGTCCCTGGGAACCGCTTCACGGAAGTCCCCGGCGACGCAGGCGACCCGGTCGCCGAACGCCCGCAGGCGCTCCCGGGCCAGGTCGACGGTCGACGGCAGGTCGACGACGGTCCCCCGCGCGGTGTCGTGGTGCCGGAGGATCTCCGCCATCAGCGCGCCCGTCCCACCACCGAGGTCGACGACGTGCTTGTTCGCGTGGTCCCGCCGCCGGGCCACCGCCTCGATGAGCCCGGGCGTGGCGATCGCGTCGCCGTACACCTGGGCAAGCCCCGGGTCGGCATCCAGGTAGCTGAACACGTCGGTGCCGAACGCGCGCTCGAAGGCGGTCACCGGGCCGGTCACCGCGTCCGCGAGGTGGGCGTGTGCGGGCGCGGCCAGTTCGTTGGCCGCCAGCGCCGCCGTGCGCACGGCCGGGGTGGCCAGCAGCAGGCCGTCACCCGTGAGCCGGTACCGGCCGTCCCGGACCGCCAGAAGTCCACAGTGGACGAGGGCGCTCAGCAAGGGGCGCAGCCGCTCCGGCTCGGCGCCGAGCTTGCCGGCGAGGTCGGCCGCGGTGAGTTCGCCGTCGCCGAGGTGCTCGGCCAGCTCCAGCCGCACCGCGGCACCGACCACCGCGGTGCCGCGGTAACCGCGGATGAGCGCCTGCAGGCGTGGCGCCACCACGGCGGCCGCCGAGTCGGTGCCACGCAACCGATCGCGAACCAGGGCGACGACCTGGTCGACAGGTGGCGGCGCGATGCCGTCGACGACCTGGCCACTGGCGACCTCGTACACCGGCGCGGGCACCGGGTCGATCACGGTGTGCCCGTCCGCCCGCAGGGTCTCGACGTTGCGCGTGACGCTGGGTGCCGCCCACATGTCCGCGTTCATGGCGGGGAACAACAGCAGCGGGCGCCGGTGCGCGATGGCGATCGTGCTGACGGAATTGGGCGTGAGCCCTTGGGCGATGGCCGCGAGCGTGTTGGCGGTGCACGGCAGCACCACGAAAAGGTCGGCCCAGCGGGCGAGCGACACGTGGTCGTCATCGGTGACCACGTCAGCGAACCGCCGCACGGTGCCGACCGGCAGGAAGGATGCGGCCGAGCCGGTCAGGACGACCTTGACGTCCGCGCCGAGCGCCCGCAGGGCGGTCAACTGCGCCGGCAGCTTCACCACGCTGATCGAGCCGCACGCCCCGACGAGCAGGCGGGGCGGCCGATCACCGCTCATACCGGCGGGTCCTCGTCGTCGGCGAACACGAGCGCGGTCAGCTCCCGGATGTTGTCCACGTTGAACAGGTCCATGCCGTTGACGGTGACGCCGAACTGCTCGGTGATGGCGGCGCTGAGCTCGACGAGCACCAGGGAGTCCGCGCCCAGCAACGGCAGGCTGTCGGTCATGCTGATCCGCTTGACCTTCAACACGTCCAGCACCAGTTCGGCGACCGCCTTCTCCTGCTCACTGGCAGGTGGTTCGAGGGCGAACACCCATCGGTCCGCCGTCACGAACTGTTCGGCGAGGGCGGTCGCCGCGGCCGGGTCGACCTCGCCGGCGGCGGTGAGCGGGATCGCGGGTACGACCGCCACCGCGATGTCCGGGTGGATCGCGGCGATCTCGTCGAGCACGATGTCGCGCAGCACCGCACCGTAGGTCAGGCCCTGCTGCTCGACCAGGACGTACAGCCGATCACCGGGTGACCGCACGGCCGCGCACTCGGCGATCTCCGGGTGCGCGCGGATCCGGTCGGCGCCGTCCCCGAGAGCTACGTACTCCCACATGACATCACCTTTCCTGGCGACGGGGTGTTGACCGAGCGGAACAGGGCCGCGCGGTCGAGCTTGCCCGTGTCCCACCGCGGCAACGCGTCGGTGAACAGGATCCTGGCCGGGAGCTGCGCGGCGGTGAGCCGCGTTCGGGCCCAGCGGCGGAGTTCGGCCTCGGTCACGTCACCGGCGGGGACCACGACGGCGACCACGCGCTCCCCCAGTTCCCGGCTGCTCGTCGCGCACACCCCGATGTCGGCGACCAAGGGGTGAGCGCGCAGTTCGGTCTCCACATCGGACGGATCGACGGTGACGCCCGCGACGGAGATGGTCTCGACCTGCCGAGCCCGCAGGAACAGGTAGCCGTCCTCGTCGAGCCGGCCGAGGTCGCCGAGGGTCGCGAAGCCGTCCGGCATGACGCGCAGGCGCCCGGTGGCGCCGAAGTAGGTCGCACCGGTGCGTGCGGCACTGCGCAGGTAGACCTCGCCGGTCTGCTGTGGACCGAGCGGAACCCCGTCACGGTCGGCGATCCGGACCACGGTGAGGAAGCCTCGCCCGACCGTGCCGGGCCGCGCCTCCCACTCGTCGCCCCGTGCCATCGTCATGCCGATGCCCTCGCTGGCGGTGTACATCTCATGGACGCTGGTCGCGCCCAGGGCGTCGTGGTAGGCCTGTTTGACCGCGGCCGGGCAGTATTCGGCCATGTGCACCAGGTTCGGCGCCCGCCGCCACCGGGACGGCGGGTTCGCCCCGGCGAGCACCGCGCCCATGTGGAACGGCGTCATCTGCAGCCAGTGCAAGTCGTGCTCGTCGACGAGCTCGCCGAGGCCCGCCGGGTCGAACACCTGCGGGACGTAGCTTGTGTTGCCGCAGACAAGCCCTTCGACCAACGGGGTGAGCCCGGCCGCGTGGTACAGCGGGCTGGCGGCGAGTTGCCGCTGGCCACCCCGCCACCCGGTGTGCAGCATCGGCCGCAGCTGGGCGGGTTTTCGTGGCGTGGCACGGATTCCCCGGTCCACGACCAGCTTCGGGTTGCCCGTGGAACCGCCGGAAGCCAGCAGCAGGCAGCCGGGCGGCAGGGTCGCGCCGCCGTCCGGTGCCGCCCGCCGCTCGTCGCCTTCCGGTTCGGTCGCGGAGACGAGCGTGTGGCCGGTACGCCGCACCTGGTCGAGCAGTGCCTCGTGCATGGGCGCGAGTTGCCTGCCGCTGAGCACCAGCGTGGGAAGGTCGGTGCGCAGGCAGGCGACCAGCGCCAGCACCTCGGCGAGATCGTTGCGGCGCAACGACACCACCAGGCAGGCAGGCGCCCGGTCGACCGCCCGGTCATGCAGCTGGGCGGCCATGGCGCCGGTGCGCGACTCCAGTTCCGACCACGACACGGCGTCCACACCGGAGCGGCCACAGCACGCGATCGCCGTGGTGTCACCGATCCGGTCGGCGTGGTCGCGCAGGACGGTGTCGATGGACGCGCTCATGGTTCGGCCACCGCCGCGGGCCCGAGCATCAGTTCCCCGACCGAGGACTCGACGTAGGGCTTCACCCCGGTGGCGGCGCCGAAGGAGCCGGCATCACCTGAGCCGAGCCCGCACGCCGCCAGCCCCATGGCCTCCGCCGCCAGGTACATGCCCGCATAGGCCACGCCCACGTTCTTCAACGTCGCGGCGTACGAGAGTCCCTCGTACTTCCACGCCAGCCGGCCGAACCGGGAGGCCAGCACGATCAACGCCGGGGGTTCCTCGGGGATGGCGGCGCTGAGCTTGGCGGTACCCAGCAGGGCCGACACCGGGTACCCCGGTCCGGCCACTTCCGCCACCGTGTGCTCGAGCGGGTCGTAGTGGAACAGCCCGCGGCCCAGCCCATCGATCCGGCCCGCCACCACGTACACCTCGAGGTCGTGGGCGTCGCCGGCGCTGGGCAACGGTCGCAACGAACCTTCGTAGCTGTGCGGCTCATCGGGGTCCAGGGGCAGCATCTGCTTGACCCGGAACACCCGGAAGAGGAACTCGCCGAGTTCGTCCAGGCTCAGCGGCACGGGGGCGAACCTGCGCCGTGATCGGCGCCGCTCCATGACTGCGGTCAGTGGCATGTCGGTGCGGGTGAGCGCGTCGAGGTCCGGTCGCGGTAGCGCGGTGCGCGCACCCGACCAGGCCGCGCGCAGCGCCGGCAGTGGTGGCCGGGTGCCCGCCATGCGGTAGGTGCCGCCGACCGGGTCGGTGGTCAGGCCGATCCTGCTCCGGTTGTGCAGCAACAGGTCGTGCGGGTCGCGCAGGTCGAGGTCAGGATCGCGGTCCTCGGGCAGCTTCCCGTCCTCGTCCACGATGCCTACGACGCCGCCCAGCACCATCAGCCGCAGGCAGGCCCCCAGCACCTCTGGCGGCAGGGCCGCCGCGAGCGAGGCGGCCAGGTCCGGCTCCGTGGCGGGCCGGTGCAATCCGGCGAGCGCCGCCGCCAGCTCCGTTCGCTGGATCGACAGCCGGGCGTGGCCGGCCAGGCTGTCCACGACCAGGTCGCTGTCCTCGCGGCGCAGCACGGCGAACCTCGACATCCGGTAGCGGTGACCGGCTTCGGCGAGGTCGAGCGTGGCGGTGCCCAGCGAGCTCGTCGACCACAGCGTGCACAGCGTCTCGGTCCCGTGCTCGACGGCGAACGCCAGGCCCTTGCGCACGTAGAGCCGGCCGAGCTCGCGCAGGAGCCGGGTCGTGTCGGTGTCCCGGCACACGGCGCGCGCGATGCGCGTCAACTCGGCGAGGGAGATCGACTCGGTGTCCACGGCCAGCAGCGCGGCGTGCACCCCCGGGTCGAGGTTGCGGACCGTGACGCTCGACAAGGCGAGCGCGAACGTCAGCGTGTCCGGGGTCTTCGCGGTCGCCGCCAGCGGGTGGCAGCGCCGGACGACCAGGTGTTCCTGCCAGTCGCTCACCACCGCACCTCCGGTTGCCGCGCCCCGTCGAGGCCGCCGGCCGCGGCGATGGCCACCGCGGCGAAGGTGCGGTGGGCGGTGCGCCAGCCCCGGTCGTCAGGAGCGACGGCGGTGGTGGGCAGGTCGGCGCACAGCAGCGCGTCCAGGCCGCGGTCGGCCGCGGCGCGCCGGATCCGCACGGCGGTCTCGGCGTGCTCGACGATCGTCGTGGCGATCCCCGAACGCCCGTGCGTCACGAGTGCGTCGCCGAGGTCGGTGCTGGTGACCACCAGCGCGGCCGGGGCCAGTCCGCGGTCCGCGAGCGCGACGTCGAGTTCGGCCGCCGGCGCGGGGATCGGCCGCAACTCGTTGTCCCGCACGGAGTACAGGCCCGCGTCGAGCCCCGCCACGCGGTAGCTACGGACGAACACCTCCGAGCACCCCGCCACCACAGCGGCGAGGTCGTCGCGGTGCACCTGGGCGGCCTGCCTGCGGCGGACCGGTGCCGCGGCGGCAGGTGTGCCGTGCACGTCGAGGACGGCGGTGAGCACGTCCCGGGTCGGGTCGAGGCCGAGCAGCCCGCGCAGGTCGCCGGGTGGCGCGACCGGCGTGGGACGGCGCTCGGCGCGCACGCCGGTGGCGGCCAGCGCGGCGCGCAGCGTGCCGGTCAGGAAGCCGGTGTCCTGGTAGATGGCGAGCTTCGCCTTGGCGCCGAACAGGTTTTCCGCTCGGCTCAGCGTCGCGCTGACGATCACAGTGAGCCGGTCGGCGCTGAGCACCGAGCCCTCGGTCAGACCCGTGGTGGGCAGTGGCCGGGGCACGCCGTTGCGCCGGTCGATCAGGTGCAGGAACGGGCCGTGCTCGGTGATCCCGCCGACGAACACCGTGAGCAGCCGGCAACCTCCGATGGACGGCACCGCCGCACGACCGGACTTGGCGGCCAGCGCCTTCGTCACGGTGGCCAGGAGCTGCTGCAGGTCCGGCCGATCGCGCAGGATCGCGTCGTCCAGCGGCATCGGCACCACCTTGACGGTGCTGTCCGCGCGGGGCAGGTGGATCGGTGTGATCGGGTACGACCAGTTGCCCTTGAGCGGGAGGTCCGCGCCCTGGAAGGCTTCGTACGCGCGGGCCTGCTCACTCGTCAGGCCGGTACCGAGGCCGGTACCGAGGCCAGCGCCGAGCCCGCAGTGCGAGCAGGTCGCGTCGCGGACTACCGGTTCGAACCGCATGGCACGACCGCGTTCGCCGATTCGCAGCGCACCGGTCGACGTGCGGCAGTGCCCGGTCCTGGCCAGGAAGCGGACCGCCTCGGCGACGGTCTGCGCGACCGCGAACCGTTCCAGGAGCGGCTCGTCGCCGGCCGGACCCGACGACACCGGTGCGCAGTGCGTGCACCGGCCGCCGGGCACGTTGCACAGCGGGCCGACCACAAACTCGGCGCCGTCCCGATCCAGCAACAGGGTGGGTCGATCGGTCTCCGGCCGGGACCGGCCGCAGCTGATCACCAGGGTGGGCGGCTCGGGTCCCGCGTCGTCGGTCACGACCTGCACTCCGGCGCGCGCGAACTGGTCCGCGAGCGCGGCGCACAGGCCGACCTCGCCGACCAGCCGGACGGTCGCCTGCGCCAGCCGCAGCACCGCGCTCGCGGCGGCGTCCACGCCGAGCGTGCGTTCGAAGAACCGGACCATCTGCGCCGGGCCGGGCGGGACGTCGAGGTCGGTCACCGCACCGACCCGCCGCAACGCGGCAACCCGCGCCTCAACGTCCTCTGTGGACACCCCCAGCACCGTCGCGATCTCCGCTACCGCGTGACCGGAGCGGATCAGGCCGGCGACGCGCAGAGTCAGCTCACCGCGCTGCACGCCCTTGAGCCGGGCGGTCCGCCTTCCGCCCAGGACGTCCAGCCCGTCGGCGTGCGGCAGGAAGCCGAACCCTTCGACGAACCGCTGCGTGCGCACCCTCGTGGTCATCGCGGCACCCTCGCCAGGTCGGGGAACATCGGCTGCCCCGCGGTCTTGAGACCGACGGGCTTCTGGTCGCCGCAGCGCGCACAGCGGTTGACCGCGACGACCGGGTGGGTGCGGCACGCCATGCTCTCGGTGTTGACGACCGTGACCTCACCGCCGGCCGTCCCGTCGAGGTCGTCCAGCACGGCGAGCCGGTCCACCACCAGCCCCGCCACCAGGCTGGTCAGGTAGGGCGGGAAGCCGTCGACCCCGATGGCCAGCTCGGCTCCGGGCCAGCACGGCTGCGGGGCGTGGGTCAGGTCGTGCTGGCGCTGGCGGGTGGCGAAGCACATCCGGCACAACGACGTGCCGGGGACGTCCAGCGGTCCGATCCGCACATCCGGGTGCACGTGGGCGACCACGAGGGAGGGCTTGCCCGCCGCGTGCCACCGTTCGGGAACCTCGTCGAGCAACGGATCCCCGTGGTCGGCGAGGACGAGCACGGCGCGGGCGCCCGGCTCGGGATCGGCTCCCTCGAGCAGGCGATCCCGGCCGAGCTCGTCGAGGGCGGCGCGCAGGTCGTCGACCACTGCGCGGGCGAAGGCACCTCGCCCGGCAAGGCGCAGAATTCCCGTCATCTGCTGTTCCCCTCCATCACGGCATCGGTTGTGGCCACGGGTTGAGCTCGCGGGTGCGTTGCACGCCGGTGGCCGCCGGGTGCTCGTGCCGGAGCCGGGCGTGACCGCGGTACTGGGCGAGCGGGATCAACGACATCGGCTGCATGGCGGGCACCAGCACGCGCACGACGCAGTAGCCGACCTGTTCGACCTCCCGCGGGCTCATGTCCACCGCGTACACGGCCATGCCCTTGTCGCCGAGCAACCGCAGCACGTGGGCGAGTTCGGCCTCGGCGGAGTCGAACGTGCGCGTGGCCGGCATGCTCGCCGGGCGCCGGTCGACGTCGTCCAGCAGGAACGAGAACGCCTTGCGGCGCGAGGCACGCCCCATGTACACCGCACCGTCGATGGGTTCGCTGAAATCGCGGTAGCGGCGCGGGGTGTTGAGCCGCTCCTTGAGCGCGGCGCGGACGGCCGCGGCCTCCAGGATCGCCTTCTCGGCGATGGCCGGGATGTCGAACCCCGTTGCGCAGGCGACGTTCTGCGCGACGCGGGTGTCGTTCGGCGCCTCCATCACGCAGTACACGGACGGGATCGCGACGTCGGTGGTCGCGTCGAACAGGTGCACCACCATCTGCCGGTCCCGGTACCAGTCGACCAGCTGCTGAGTGGCTGGCGAGATCGACGACGGGTCGATGCGTGGCAGCGGGAGCGACCGCAGCCACGCCACGGACAACGCGTCACGTTCGATCGTTTCGTACAGACCGCTGAGCAACGCGGTGATCGGCGTGCGGTGGATGGCGCACCCGGTGGAGATGGGCAGCCAGAAGTTCTCCTGCCGGGTCCTCGTCGGCAGCATGTGCGACATGACCAGCGGCACCAGCCTGGGTTCGCGGCTGATCAGTTCGATGCCCTCGACCCACCGGATCGGGGCGTCCGGGTCCGGCAGCACCAGCGGGCAGCCGGACCGGCGCAATTCCGCACTCGAACAGCGCGCGACGTCGTCGAGCGGCAGGGCGTCCGCGCCCAGCTCCGCCGCGGTCGCGGTGATCAGTTCGAACCGGCGCGCGTGCATCATCGCGTAGCGCTCCACGGCCTCGCAGATCGCGACCCGCCGGGCCAGCGCCGGGTCGTTCACCCCGCGACCGGCGCCGCCGACGCCCGGCGGGCCGGGGATGTCCTCGCCGCGGACGGTCGACACGTCCCCGCTCGAGGCGACGTAGAGCGAGACCTCCGGCGGCAGCCAGCCTCTGGTGTCGCCTCGCTGCGGCTCGGTGACCACGCCGAACGGGCCGACCAGGTCTTCGATGGCCCACCGGTCGCCGCGCGCGGGAACCGGCGTGGGGTCGAAGACCGGATGGGGCGCTGTGACAGGCATTTCACTCCCCGAGGTGTGCGGTGGCTGGGGCTGCCCGGCGGTGCGCCACTTTCGTGCCGGCGCACCGCCGGAGCCGACCCCGTCGGGTCAGCAGGTGCAGTCGTTGCAGAAGCCGGACGTGCCGATGCAGTCCGAACCGCCGACCACCTTGATCCGCTCTTCGCTGAAGTCGCCGAATTCCTCCTCGAAATCAGCGTCGGAACCGAATCGGACCATCCCCTCGGCGGGGATGAACTCGACCTCGTCGGTGACGATTTCCCTTGGCAGTGCCTGAGTCATCTCTTGGTCACCTCCTTCCAGCATCCGTGTCGAACAGGACATCTCGGGGCGCGGTTCACCCGGGAACCGCGCGGTCGCGGTCGAACAGGTCCGCGTGCAAGGTCTTCCCCAGCCGCAGGAAGACGTCGTTGTTGGCCGGGCCGACGCTGGACAGCGCCACCGCGACCGCGGTCGTGCTCGCCGGATCGCACAGGGCGGCGGTGACGTGGTGCGCCCGGATCGACCCCATGTGACCGAAGCAGCGCGCACCCCAGTCCGGGCCGAACCCCACCGCCGCACCACCGACGAAGAACCCGAGGCCGAAGGGCAGCGCGGGACCGCACGACCGGAATCGGAGCGTGCCGTGCGGCCGGACCAGCTCACGCAGGGTCGACGAGCCGACCACAGGGTGCGCGTCCTCATCGGCGGCGAGCGCGCGGGCCAGGTGTGCGTACAACCGCCGGTGGTCGTCGGTCGACGCGAAACCCCCGTATGCCGGATTCGGCCGCGTCGCGAAGGTCTCTTCGTCGGTGTCGCGCACCGGCTGGTAGTCCCGGTCCAGCGTGCGCCGGTGCACCGGCCGGCTCAGGCGTCCTTCGTCGATCAGGCCGAGGCCGGCGAGGCCCAGTGGCGTGGTCACCAACTCGGCGACGAGCTTGCTGATCGGTGCGCCGTACACCTGTTGCAGCACCCAGGCCAGCAGGTGCCAGCCCAGCGCGAGGTTGTAGATGGGCTCGCCGTACCAGGCACGCGGTCGCATGTCGGCCGCGAAGATCATCGCCACGTACTCGTCGAAACCCACGTCGTAGACGTCGGTGCGCACGAAGTTCGGCAGCCCGGCGGCGTGGGTCAGCAACTGCCGCAACGACAAGGCGCGGACCTGCCCGCCGGCGCCGGCGGGCGCCCACCGGCTCAGCGTGTCGTCCAGGTCGAGCAGTCCGGATTCCACGGCGTGGGCGATGCACAAAGTTGTCAACGGTTTCACCGCGCACCGCAGCTCGCCGATGTCCCCGACCGTGGCGGGCACACCGGGCGCCGCGTGCCCCACCGCGAGGTTCACCGCGATTTCGTCCCGGTGACCGGCGGACACGTACACGCCCAGCACGGCACCGGAGGCGACCGCCTCGCGGCAGGCCGCCGCCGTTCGCGGCAACCGCTCCTCGGGGTCCGGCACGGCCGATCACACCCCGGACGCGTTGATCACGGACTGGTACGCCTCCTGCAACCAGTCCACGTAGCGCGTCTGACTGAACTGCTCGGTCCACGTGATCCCGGCGCGCACCATGCTCTCGCGCGCCGCGGTGTCGGACAGCAGTTTGCGCGCCGCCGCGGCGAGCGAACCCGGGTCCTGTTTGGGCACGACCAGGCCGGTCTCGCCGTCGAGCACCGTTTCCTTCATGCCGCCCGAACGCGACACCACGAGCGGCACGCCGCAGGCCATCGCCTCGATCGGGACCAGGCCCAGCGGCTCCTCGTCGATGGTGGGGTACCAGATCAAATCCGCTGCCCGGTAAGCAGAACTGATCTGCTGCCGGTCGAAGCTCATGAAGTGCACGGCGTGGCCGACACCGAGTTCGTCGGCCAGCTCCACCAGCTCGCGCCGGAACTCGCGCACCTCCACGGGGTCGTCCACGATGTTCTCCGAGGCGCACAACACCAGCGAGCCACCCAGGTCGCGGTGGACCTCACCGAACGCACGCACCCCGCATTCGACGCCCTTCCAACGCAACAGCCGCGCCGGGTGGAAGATCACCGGTCCGGTCAGCTCGGTCAGCCGCTCGTCGCGCGGGCCGTCGACGGCGAAGTCGGCGAGGTCGATCCCGAGCCGTCGGGTGACCGCGGGACGGGTGCTGGGCAGCGCCTCGCGGAGGTAGTCGCTGATGAACACCACGAGCGCCCACGGCCAGTCGACCACGTCGGCGTAGAGGTGCTCACCGACCCGGTCGTGCAGTGAGTTCACGACCGGGACCTGCGCCACGTCCAGGCACGCCCGAGCCAGTTCGGGTCCGAAGTGGTGGGCGTTGTGGATGTGGATGACGTCGGGCCGGAACCGTGCGACCTCGTCGGCCAGCACGGCGGTGAGGCCGGCGACGGCGGCGGCATCGGGCGGCGCCGTCGGCGCGAGCCCGGCGCGGGTGGCCAGCAGCGCCTGCACCGAAATCGCGCGATGACGGTGCACCGGAACGACTCCCGGCGCCGGGGCGTCCTCACCTCCGGCCACGACCAGGACGTCGTCTCCGCGTGCGGCCAACTCCTGGCTGATGTCCCACACGTGGCTTTCGACGCCACCGAAGGTCGGCGGATAGGCGTGCGTGATCATCAAGACTCGCACTGGTCCTCCTTGGTCGCTGCGATCCCTGCTGCCTGTGTCGATCTCCCGGAAAACCGGGCATGATGCCACCAGCGCCGGCCCAGGCGCGGTGCCCGACGCGAGAGGAGACCGCAGTGCCAACTGTGCCCACTGTGGACACACGCGACGCAACCGCGGTGCTGCAAGAGTTCCGTGCCGCGACCGGGGTCACCGGTGTCAGCGCCAGCCTGTTCGACGCGACCGGCATCGTGGCCGAGGTGGCCTGCGGTGTCGCGAGCATCGAACGACCGCACGAGCCGATGACCCCGCGGACGGTCGGGCTGGTGTACAGCCTGTCGAAGGTCATGACCGGGACCGCGTTCGCCGTGCTCGCGGCGCGCGACCGGGTGGACCTCGACGAACCGATCAGCTCGTACCTGCCCGATGCCACCGGCAAGGATCGATTCGAGACGACGTCGATCCGCCACCTGCTGACCCACACGTCCGGCCTGGTCGGCGGACCCGTCCCGTTCACCACGGCCGTGCTCAGCGCCGACCCGCTCGAGCAGTACGCGCTCGGCGCTTGCCTTGGTGCGCCCCGGTTCGGCGAACCAGGCGAGGTCTTCGGCTACAGCGACACGGGCATCGTGCTGGCCGGCTACCTCCTGCAGCGGATCACCGGAAAGCCGTTCGCCGACGCGATGCGGGAGACCCTGTTCGAACCGGCCGGGATGACACGGTCCACAATGGACCCCCTGGTGGCCATGTCCTACCCACTGAGCCAACAGCACGTGCGGACCAAGGCCGGTGCGTGGACCGTACGCCGGAGGTTCGACGGGCGGCCGATGACCGCGCCGAGCACCGGCGCCTTCAGCACGACCGGAGACCTCGCGCGGCTCGGGATCGTGCACCTGCGCGGCGGTGATCGTCCTTTGCTGACCGAACAGGCCGCGGCACAAGCGCACACCCGCTACGTCGACGTCGGCCTGGACATCACGCGCGACTTCGGTCTTGCCATCGCGATCGGCCCGCGGCACGGCGACGACCTCGGCGTGGGGCACGAGGGCCACCACGAAGGCGGCTGGGTCAAGCTGCTGTTCCTGCCTGGGCTCGGCGTCGGCGTGGCGTGGCTGGACAACCACGGCGACGACCCGGCCATCACGCCGGTCCGCCAGCAACACTTCGACCGGTTGCTCGCGTTGCTCGGAGCCGGTCCCCGCTCGTGGCGGCGCGAAGGCGAATCGACCGTGTGCCCGGACCTGTCCGCGGTGGCGGGCACCTATCGGCGACCAGCTGGGCGGCCCATCCGGATCAGCTTGCTGCCTAACGGTTTGCGCGCCACCGACGGCGTCCACACGATCGACTACACGCACCTCGCGGACCGGATCTTCGTCGCGCCGGGCGAGATCGCGCCCAACCGCATTCCGTGGGCGCCCGACCCGGACTCGACGCGCTCGGCCCTGTGCGTCGTCGGTCCGGTGCCGCGGCCGACGCACATCTTGGTGAACGGCTTGCCCTACCGTCGTGACCATCACGGCTCCTAGTGCCCCTCGTCGTGCCTCGTTGCAGAAGGTCGTGCCCTAACCCACGGCCAGCAGGTCGACCACGAAGACCAGCGTCTCGCCCGGTCTGATCACCGTGCCCGCCCACTCGTCGCCGTAGCCGAGGTGCGGGGGGATCGTCAGCTTGCGTCGCCCGCCCACCCGCATGCCCGGCAGGCCCTGCTCCCAGCCGTCGATGAGCCACCCGGCGCCCAGCGGGAACCCCAACGGTTTGCCACGCTCCCAAGTGGACTCGAACGTGGCCCCCGTGGAGTGCGCGACCCCCACGTAGTGGACGAGCGCCTGCTTGCCGGGCGCCGCTTCGTCGCCGTCGCCGACGACGACGTCCTCGACGACGAGCTCGGCGGGTGGAGCGCCGGACGCGATCGTCACCACGGGTTCAGCCAAGGCCATTCCTGTCCTCCGTCCCACGAATTCGTTGCACGACAAGCACTTCACTCCGTACAGGCGGTGAAGTCCCGTGCTCACAACGAAAATTGACAGGCCCGCTCGACCGTGCATAATTTCGCTCATGGCGATGGTGATAACGGGATCGGATCCCGACGCAGCCCTGGACGCGCTCAAAACCCATGGGGTGGTGGTACTTCACGATCCCGATCGGACTCTCGACGGCTTCGTCGAGCTCACCGACCGCATCTTCGACATCGATCCGTACCACTCGGTCGCGACCCGGGAACGGGACGCGGTGGGCGCCAGCGGCACCAACGTCGCGACCGTGAACAAGGGCCGCGACGCCATGCCGCTGCACCGCGAGTCGTCCTTCCTGCCGACGCAACCGGACGTGGTGACGCTGTTCTGCCAGCACGCGCCGTCGCGCGGCGGGCAGACCACGGTGTGCGACGGGGTCGCCTTGCTCGCCGCGCTGCCGGAGCGCACCCGCGAGTTCCTGCGCGGCGAGGAACTGGTGTGGCGGTTCGTGTTGCCGATCGAGCGCTGGAGCGTCCTGTTCGGCACCCGTGACCCGGCCGCCGTGCCCGCGAAGGTCGCCGAACTGATGGCCCGGTTCGGCCCGGACACCACCTACGAGTTCGAGTTCGACGACCGCGGGAACCTGGACGGCACGTACCGCTCGCCATTCGTGACGAAGACGTTCTGGGGTGACACGGCCATTTCCACCAGCCTGCTCTACCACTACCACCGGCAGGGTCCGTTCATCGCCAAGCACCTTCATCGTGTGACCCTTTCCACCGGCGATCCGGTTCCGGACGACGTGGTGCACACCGTGGAGCGGTGTGCCGAACAACTCATCGAAGATGTGCGGTGGAGCACCAGCGACGTGCTTCTCATCGACAATTCCCGCGCCATGCACGGACGCCGGGCGATCGTCGGCGACGACCGGTCGATCGTGGTACGGCTGGGCCGTTACCGTTCCGGCATCGCCCGGGCGGCGTAGCGCCGATCAATCGGGCGGCTCGCACGAGTCCGCGAAATCCAGCCGTTTGACGTGGTCCTCGGTCAGCTCCACGTCATGTGCGCCAAGCAGTTCATCCAGTTGCGCGACGGTGCTGATCCCGATGATCGGGATCAGCTTCGGCGTGCGCAGCAGCCACGCCAGCACGACCTGGTTGACCGTCGCACCGAGCTCGTCGGCGGTTTCCCGCAGCGCGGCGAGGCGCGCCGCCGTGCCCGGGTGCTCGTACGCCTCCTGCATCGGTTTGTCCGCCCGGACGTAGGCGCCGGCCAGCAAGCAGTTGTACGTCCACAGTGTCAGGTCCGGCTCGGACCTGACGTAGTCGAGCGTCTCCTCCGTGGCGTGCAGGTGTCCGTGCCTCGGCAGCGGGGCGTGGACGCGGGGCTGGAGGTAGGAGTACCGCAACTGCAGGTTCGAGTAGCCCGCGCGGCCGTCGGCCCTGGCCAGGGTGCGTGCTCGCTCCACGGCCCAGGTGGCGTGGTTGCTGGCGCCGAGCATCCGGGCCTTGCCCGCGTCGACCGCGTCGGCGAGCGCGCCCACGGTGTCCGCGAGTGGTGTGGCGCGGTCCTCGATGTGGGCCCAGTAGACGTCGACATGATCGGTGCGCAGCCGGCGGAGGCTGTCCTCCAGTGCCGAACGGATCACCTGCGGGGACAGGCCCTCGGGGCCGCTCCCCCGCGCCGCGGGCAACGCACCGACCTTGGTGCCCAGCACCACGCGGTCGCGTGCACGCCGGCTGGCAAGCCACCGTCCGACGACCGCTTCACTTTCGCCACCCGCGCCGTTGTCCAGCCAGTAGGCGTAGTTGTCGGCGGTGTCGATCAGCGTTCCGCCCGCTTCGGTGAATCGATCCAAGATTGCGAACGAGATCGTTTCATCGACCCTGGTGCCCAGCCACATCGCACCAAGACACAAAGGACTGACTTGTCTTCCGTCTGCCAGTACGCGTTGGACCAGCGCCATTTGCTGCACCCCCGACGGTTGCGGCGAAGAAAGCGGCTTGGCCCACAGTCAAGGCCAGCCGACCCGGTCCCGAGCCGTGGACTGGACAACCCTGGACAACTCTGGACAAGGCTGGACGCCTCGCACGCCGTCGACCGGAACCGGTCCGCAAATTGTTTGGGTGATCTTGTTAGGTTCGGGGTACAGGTCCTAGGTGCAGACGCCTCGATTACTTCGCAAAAGCGTCACAGCCGGCGCGGCGGCGGCTCTGGTCGTGTCGCTCGGAATCGCCACCGGACCGGCTCAGGCGGCCGCGTCGAGCGGACCGGCGCCCGGTGCTCCGGGTACCGCCAGCGACTGGGTCCCCGGCGACAAGGCCGGCTTCGGCACGGCCAGGGGCACGGCCAGCAAGGTCTGGTTCACCCTGCACGCCGGTGAGATGAGCGAGATCTACTACCCGCGCATCGACACGCCCAGCACCCGCGACACCCAGCTCGTCGTCACCGACGGGCGCACGTTCACCGACCGGGAGAGCACCGACACCACCCACGAGGTGCGTCTGCTCGACCCGCGCAGCCTCACCTACCGGCAGACCGACCGCGCGAAATCCGGCAAGTACGTCATCACCAAGACCTACACGACCGATCCGGCTCGCTCGACGGTACTGGTCGACATCGACTTCCGCTCGCTGACCGGGCAGCCCTACCATGTGTACGTCCTGCACGACCCCGCCCTGTCGATGACCGGCGACGACGACACCGGCAAGACCCAGGGCGGTGCCCTGGTCGCGGGCGACGGGACGAACAGCGACGCGGTGCTCGTCTCGGGCGGGTTCACCAGGACGTCGAGCGGCTACCAGGGCGCCAGCGACGGCTGGACCGATCTGGCCGCCGACCACCGGATGGACTGGACCTACACCGCCGACAAGCCCGGGAACGTCGTGCAGACCGGCCGGACGAGCCTGACCGGTCTCGCCGGGCGGCAGCACGTCACCCTCGCCATAGGCTTCGGGTCAAGCACCACCGAGGCGCTGTCGACGGCGAAGTCCTCGCTGGACGCCGGCTTCGCCCCGGCCCTGGCCCACTACGCCGCCGGGTGGCACAAGTACCTCGCGACGCTCGCGCCGGTGCCGCACGCGGCCCGCAAGTGGGCGACGGAGTACCACGTCTCGCAGATGGTGCTCGCGGGCAGCGAGGACAAGACCTACCGCGGCGGCTTCGTCGCCTCGCCCGGCCGTCCGTGGGCCTGGGCCAACGTGCTGCAGTCGCTGGCGGTCTACCACGCGGTCTGGTCGCGCGACCAGTACGAGATCGCCACCGCCCTGCTCGCGATGGGCGACCGGGGCGCCGCCGACCGCGCGCTGGACTACCTGTTCGACGTGCAGCAGCGACCGGACGGGTCCTACCCGCAGAACAGCCGGCTCTCCGGCGAGGCAGTGTTCGGCGGGCTGCAGATGGACGAGGTGTCGTTCCCGACCGTGCTCGCCGCGCAACTCGGCCGTACGGGTCCTTCTGACTGGCAGCACGTGCGCAAGGCCGAGGACTACGTGGTCACGAACGGGCCGAGCACCCCGGGCGAGCGGTGGGAGAACGCGTCGGGCTACTCCCCCGCGACCATCGCCGCCGAGATCTCCGGTCTGGTCACCGGCGCCGACATCGCACGCGAGAACGGCGACGACACCCGGGCGCGGCGGTACCTGGCGGTGGCGGACTCCTGGCGCGACAGCCTCGGCAAGTGGACGGTCACCACCACTGGGCCGTACAGCGCCAAGCCGTACTTCCTGCGCATCACGCCCGACGGCGACGCCGATGCCGCGACCGAGCTCCAGCTCTCCGACGGCGGCCCGCTGATCGACCAGCGCAAGGTCGTCGACCCGAGCTTCCTGGAACTCGTCCGCCTCGGCGTGCTCGCGCCCGGCGACCCGCGCATCGTCAACTCGCTCGACGTCGTCGACCGGCAACTCGGCTACGAGACGCCGAACGGCCCGTTCTGGCACCGGGCCAGCTTCGACGGCTACGGCGAGAAGGCGGACGGCTCGCAGTGGGAACCCACGGACACCGGATCCGGCATCACGCACGGTCGCGGGTGGCCCCTGCTCACCGGCGAACGCGGCGAGTACCGGCTGGCCGCGGGGCTGAACGCCCGTGCCTACCTGGACACGATGGCCCGCTCGCGCGACACGTCGAGCTGGCTGCTGCCCGAGCAGGTGTGGGACGACCAGCCGCCCTCGGGCACCGGACCGTTCCAGCCGGGCACGCCGACGTTCTCGGCCATGCCGCTGGCCTGGACGCACGCGCAGTTCATCCGGCTGGCCGCCTCGATCGACAAGCGGGTGCCGGTCGAGACCCCGCAGCCGGTCGCGTGCCGGTACGCGAGCCCGGTCTGCGGTCACTGACCGAACGCCCGCGGCCCGATTTCGGCACACTGGCGGGATGACCGCCACCGAACTCCGGCTGCGCACGCCGCGGCACCGCGTCAGCCGCAAGGCGTTGCTGTGGTGGACGCTGCGCGCTGTCCTGCAGTGCGCCGGGTTGATCATCGTCCAGGTCGCGCTGCTGCTGTTCGCCGACCTGGACTTGATGCGCTGGACCCTGCCGATCACCGCGGGGCTCGCGGTGCTGTACGTGGCCGTCATGCCGCAGTGGCGCTACCGGGTGCACTCCTGGGAGTTCACCGAGCTGGCCGTGTACACGCTGACCGGCTGGCTCAGCCAGGAGTGGCGGGTCGCGCCCGCGTCACGCATCCAGACCGTCGACACCAACCGTGGACCGCTGCAACAGCTGCTCGGGCTCGCCACGGTCACCGTCACCACCGCGTCGGCGGCCGGGCCGCTGGAGATCGCGGGCCTGGACCACGACGACGCCGTGCGACTGGTCGACGAGCTCACCGAGACCACGCAGGCCACTCGCGGGGACGCCACGTGAGCGGGCCGACGGGCCTGTCGGGGCTGCCCAAGGCCCCCGACCACGTCGAGCCCGCACCCGAGTGGGGCCGGCTCGACGCGCGGATGCTGGTGGTGCGCCCGCTGCACGAGATCGTCGGGTTCGTCCCGGTCCTGGTGGCGTTGCTGGTGTTCGGGACCGGCGACGCCTGGCGGGTGCTGCTGTCGCTGGCGGTGATCGTCCTGCTCGTGTTGCGTGGGCTGTTCAGCTGGCTCACCACCCGGTACCGGATCAGCGAGAGCCAGGTCGAGCTCCACAGTGGACTGCTGTCGCGCAAGCGCAAGGCCGTGCCGCGGGATCGGATCCGCACCGCGGACCTGACCGCGAAGTTCGGCCACCGGTTGTTCGGGTTGTCCGCCATCCGGATCGGCACCGGTCAGCACGCGAAGGGCAAGGCCGACGGGCTGCTGCTCGACGCCGTTCCCGTGCCCGAAGCGGAGCGGCTGCGCGTGGTGCTGTTGCAGCGCGGCGTCGGGCACCGCGAGGCGGCGGTCGAGACCGCGCCGGCCGAGGCGCGGAGCACCGCGATCGCCACGCTGCACCGGTCGTGGCTGCGGTTCGCGCCGCTGAGCCTGTCCGGGCTGCTGAGCATCGGCGCGGTGATCGGGGTGTTGGTGAACGCGGCGAACGAGGTCGACGTGCGCATCAGCCGGATGGCCGCGGTCAAGGAAGTCGTGCGCTGGGCGCGGGAAAGTTCCCTGGTGCTCGTGGTCGCGGTGGCCATCGCGGTGGTGCTGGTGCTCGCGGTGCTGGGTTCGCTGCTGAAGTACGTCCTGCAGTACGCGGGCTACCGGTTGACCCGGCAGGCCGACGGGACGGTGCGGGTGACCCGCGGGCTGCTGACCACCAGGTCCGTTTCCATCGAAGAGAAGCGGCTGCGTGGCGTGCAGGTCGGCGAGCCGATGCTCCTTCGTGCCGGGCACGGCGCGAAGGTGTCGGCGGTGACCACCGGGCTCGGCAAGGAACAAGGCGGTTCGCTGCTGCTCCCGCCCGCCCCACGCGCCGAGGCGCACCGGGTGGTCGCCGAGGTGCTCCGCCTGCCCGAGCCACCCACCTCGGCGGAGCTGACCAGGCACCCGAGGCGGGCGCTGGCCCGCAGGCTGGTGCGGGCCGTCGGCGCGGCGGTGCTCGTCGAGGCCGCGCTGCTGCTCACGGTGGCGGCCTGGGACTGGCCGCTCGTCCTGCCGCTGGCGTGGCTGGTCGCGTTGCCGGCGGCCGCGTGGCTCGGGGTGGACCGCTACCGGCGGCTCGGGCACGCGCTGACCGAGCGGTACCTCGTCAGCCGCACGGGTTCGCTGGACACGAAAACCGTGGCGCTGCAACGGGACGGCATCATCGGCTGGCGGATCAGGCGGACGTGGTTCCAGCGCCGCACCGGGTTGATGACCGTCACCGCCACCACCGCCGCGGGCAGAGGCGCCTACAGCGTGCCGGACATCGGCGAAGCCGACGGCGTCGCGCTGGCCCTCGACGCGGTGCCCGGGCTCCTGCGCCCCTTCGCCGAACCGGTTTCGCCGGAGTCGCGGCCTACCCCCAGCTGAGGTGCCCGACCGGCCACAGTGGACTGCCCAGCCTCCGCGGACCGCCCAGCCTCAGACCACTCAGCTCAGCGCGTCCGTGTGCCCCGATCGGCGACGGCCGGATCACGCCGATCCGCGAAGTGCCGGATGGTGCGGCGCAGCCCCTCACGCAGGTCCGTGCGGGGACGCCACCCGAGCACGCGCTCGGCCAGCCGGATGTCGGGCTTGCGCGTGCGTGGGTCGTCCGCCATGGCGGGCAGCCGCACCAGCGGCGCGCGCACGCCGATCAGGTCCTGCACCACCCTCGCGATCTGCAGCACGGTCAGCTCGGTCGCGTTGCCGATGTTGACCGGCCCCGGGTGGTCACCCTCGATCATGCGCACCAGACCGTCCACCGTGTCCGTCACGTAGCAGAGCGAGCGGGTTTGCTCCCCCGTCCCGTGGATGGTGAGCGGGCCACCCGCGAGCGCCTGGGTGACCAGGTTCGGGATCAACCTCCCGTCGTCGGTGCGCATGCCCGGCCCATAGGTGTTGAAGATGCGCACGATGCCGCAGTCCGCGCCGTGTTCGCGCCGGAACGCCGCGCAGGCCGCCTCACCGAACCGCTTGCCCTCGTCGTACACCGCACGGGGCCCGATCGGGTTGACGTTGCCCCAGTAGTCCTCCCGTTGCGGGTGCACGAGCGGATCGCCGTACACCTCGCTGGTGGACGCCTGCACGAACCGCGCGCCGGTCGCCTTCGCCAGTTCCAGCAGGGCGAGGGTGCCCGCGGACGCGGCACGCAAGGTCTCGATGGGCATCCGCAGGTAGTCCTGGGGACTTGCCGGGCACGCCAGGTTCACCACCGCGTCGAGGAACCCGGTCACCGGAACCCCGGCCACGATGTCGTGCTCCAGCAGTTCGAACCCAGGCGTGTCGACCAGTTCCGCGACGTTGTCCACGCGGCCGGTGCTGAAGTTGTCCACGCAGACCACGGCGTAGCCGTCCGCCAGGAGCCTGGCACACAGGTGTCCACCGAGGAAGCCGGCGCCACCCGCCACGACCACCCTGCGCCGGCGGCCCACCGCCGACCTCGATCCCCGACCCACCACGCGGCACCCCGTTCTGCCGGCAAAGCGCTTCACCGAAGCTACCGCCGTGCCGGGGCGCGAACCGCCCGCCTGGACAAACCTGGACAGACCTGTCCACCGGGCGGTAGGGGCTTCCGGCAGGGGCGCTAGGGGTGCTGCCCGTCCGCGGACCTGCTTAGCGTGCGCGTGAGGCCATTCGTGCGGCGGGAGGTGTCTGGTGGACCAGATCGTCAGCGCCATCGGGTCGGGTTCGGCCACCGCGCGGGACTTCGCCGCCCTGCCGGTGCCCGACCACTACCGTGCGTGCGTCGTCCTCAAGGCCGAGGCCGGCATGTTCGAGGGCATGGACTCCACGGCCAAGGACCCGGCCAAGTCCATGCAAGTGCGCGACGTGCCGACTCCTGAACTCGAACCCGGTGAGGCGCTCGTCGCGGTGATGGCCAGCGCCATCAACTACAACACCGTGTGGAGCTCGATCTTCGAACCCGTGCCCACGTTCGCGTTCCTGGAACGCTACGGGCGCACCGGAGCCGCGGGCGCGCGGCACGACCGCCCCTACCACGTCCTGGGGTCCGATCTGTCCGGTGTTGTCCTGCGGACCGGGCCCGGGGTCACGCGGTGGCAGCCGGGCGACCGGGTCGTCGCCCACTGCCTGTCCGTCGAACTGGAAGGGCCCGAGGGGCACGACGACACGATGCTCGACCCCGGGCAGCGCATCTGGGGCTACGAGACGAACTTCGGCGGGCTCGCCGAGCTGGCGCTGGTCAAGGCCAACCAGCTGATGCCCAAGCCCGCGCACCTGACGTGGGAGGAGGCGGCCTGCTCGGGGCTGGTCAACTCCACCGCCTACCGCCAGCTGGTCTCCCCCAACGGCGCCCGGATGACCCAGGGCGACGTCGTGCTGATCTGGGGCGCGGGCGGCGGGGTCGGGTCCTATGCGACGCAGCTCGCCCTCAACGGCGGGGCGAGGCCGGTCTGCGTCGTCTCCAGCCCGGAGAAGGCCGCCATCGCCCGCTCGATGGGCGCCGAACTGGTCATCGACCGCTCCGCGGCGGGCTACCGGTTCTGGAAGGACGACCAGACCCAGGACCCGTCCGAGTGGCGGCGCTTCGGCGCGCACATCCGCGAGCTGACCGGCGGCGACGACCCGGACATCGTGCTCGAGCACCCGGGCCGGGACACCTTCGGCGCCAGCGTGTACGTGGCCCGCCGCGGTGGCACCGTGGTCACCTGCGCGTCCACCACCGGCTACCAGCACCAGTACGACAACCGCTACCTGTGGATGCACCTCAAACGCATCGTGGGCAGCCACTTCGCCAACTACCGCGAGGCCTGGGCGGCCAACAAGCTGATCAGCCAGGGCGTGGTCCACCCGACCCTCTCGGCCGTGTTCCCGTTGGCGGGTGCCGGTGACGCCGCCGGTGCCGTGCACCGCAACGCACACAGCGGCAAGGTCGGTGTGCTGTGCCTGGCCGACCAGGAAGGGCTCGGCGTCACCGACCCCGAGCTACGCGAGCGCCACCTGCCCGCGATCAACCGGTTCCGCAAGCCCGCGGACGCCCCGCGACCGGTGCGGCCGATCCGCGTGCGTGGCAAGGCCGACGTCGCGGCGACCGCGTTGGTGTACGCCTACCTCAACCGCGCGGTGTCGCTGCTGGAGGCCGGGTACGCGAGCGCCGCCGACATCGACACCGCCATGCGCCTGGGCTGCGGGCTGCCCGCCGGACCGTTCGCCATGCTGGCCGAGCTCGGACCCGCGGCCGCGCGTGACACGCTCGCCAAGCTCCACGCGGAAACGAACGACCCCGCCTACCGGCCGGCCGCGCTGCTGACCGAGTTCGTCCAGAGTGGACTGTCCAACTGGCTCGGCGACTCCGGACGGGCGAACAGGAACGGCTCACCGCGTCCGGTGGACCGGATCGGCGTGCTGGGCACCGGGACGATGGCGTGCGGCATCGCCGAGATCATGGTCACCGCGGGCATCCCGACGGTCGTCGTCGGCCGCGAGGCCGGACGCGCGCAAGCCGCGACGGCCCGGGTCGCCGAGTCGCTGTCCCGGTGCGTCGCGAGAGGACGGTTGACCCAGCGAGACCAGGATGAAGCGCTGGCCCTGCTGGGTTCCAGCGGCGACCGGGCCGCGCTGCGGGAGGTCGACCTCGTCATCGAGGCGGTGGTCGAGGACGTTCCGGTGAAGCGGGCCGTGTTCGCCCGGCTGGGCCGGATCTGCAAACCCGGCGCGGTGCTGGCCACCGCCACCTCGAGCCTCGCGGTGACCGAACTGGCCGCGGCGAGCGGACGCCCCAGCGATGTCATCGGCATGCACTTCTTCAACCCGGCGCCGGCGATGCGGCTGGTGGAGATCGGCAGCACGCCGGCCACCGCGGCCGACGTGCGGGCCACCGCGCGGGAGCTGTGCGGGCGGCTCGGCAAGACCGGGATCGAGTGCGCGGACCGGACCGGCTTCATCGTCAACTACCTGCTGTTCGCCTACCTCAACCGGGCCATCGCCCTGCTGGACGACGGCGCCGACGTGACCGAACTCGACGACGCGGTGCGCGCCGGCTTCGGCTACCCGCTCGGCCCGTTCGCCCTGCTCGACGTGATCGGGCTCGACGTGTCGCTGGCCATCCTGCGCCGGTTGCACCGCACGTTCCCGGAACCGGATTTCCTTGCCGCGCCTCGGCTGGAACAGCTGGTGGCGGCCGGTCGGCTCGGTCGCAAGAGCGGTGGCGGGTTCCACCCGCCCCGCTGAGCGATGCTCCACTTCGGACGAAGAGAGTTCCGCCGCACGCGCGGTCGGGCCTGCTCCCCTGTCCCGGCAACGCCATCCCCATGGCGGGCACGCCCTGCGCCGGCGGCGCGATCCCGATGGCGGGTACGCACAGTACCCGGCCACCAGGGGCGGCCGGGCACTGTCCGCAGACGTCTCGCCGTCGGCTCAGCCGGAGATCGGCACCTGGAAGGAACCGCTCACCGGACCGACCGGGGTGGACACCGTGTAGTTCACGGTGGCCGTCTGCCCCGGCAGGAACGGACCACCGGTCCACGTGCCGTGCTGGTTGCCGAAGATGCCGGCGTTCAGCGTGATGTCACCCGAGGCGTTGCCGTCGGCCTGGACGGTACCGCTGAAGGTCGAGCCGAAGTTGCCGAGCGGCGTGCTCAGCGTGCAGCTGCCGTTGACGGTGCTGCCCGACGTGCTCGCGGTGCAGAAGTCCGCGGCCGCTTGGGTGGCGGTGACCGGTGCGGTTGCCGCCGACGCCGGACCGGCGACGGCCAACACACCCGCGGCGGCGACCCCGACACCGACGAGGACCGCACGGGAGATTCGCTTCATACTTTCCTCCGTGTTGTGATTCGTCGTACTGACGCACCCGAAGAATGTCAGAAAATGACGGGTGCCGTAACACACAGAGTGAGATTGAGAACTTCATCTCATAATAGTCGGCAGGGGTTCGGATAGGGGTTATAAAAATTGTCGAGCAAATATCACGTTAACACCGTTCGACGGTTGACCGGCGCGGCCCGCCGGTCGATTATTGGTTGTATCTCGGTTCTCCCCTGATGGGTGGCGTCATGACCAAGTACTTCGATTTCAACGATCCCGAGCTGCGGGCCGACCGGTTCGAGTACTACCGGCGCTTCCGCGAGACGGACCCGGTGCACAAGACGCCCCACGGGTACTGGATGTTGTTCCGCTACGACGACGCCGAGACCTTGCTGAAGCACTCCGGCTCGTCCAGCAACTTCCCGGCCAACGAGAACTGGGCCAAGGCACGGGGCGGGCCGACCAGCCCGGTCATCAAGGCTTCCGGCAAATGGATGCTGATGCAGGACCACGAGGCCCACAAAAGGCTGCGCCGGGTCATCGGCAAACTGTTCACCCCACGCATGATCGACAAAATGCGCGCCCGCGTGCCCGACATCGTGGAAACGTTGATGAGCGGCATCGACGATTCCCGCGAGGTCGACCTGATGAGCACGCTGGCGTTCCCGGTGCCCATCACCGTGGTCAGCGAACTCATCGGGATCCCCGAAGCCGACCGGGAGGTGTTCCGCACCTGGAGCGAACCGGTCGGGCACGTCATCGACCGGACGATTTCGCCGCAACGGCTGATCGCGATGAACAAGGCCGAACCGAGGATCCGGGCCTACATCGTCGAGCGGATGAACGAGGCGCGCCACGCCGAGCCGGTCGAGACGATGATCTCGATGATGACGCACGCCGCCGAGGACTTCACCGAGGACGAGACCGCGGCGAACGTCGGCCTGCTGTACAACGCCGGCCACGAGACCACCGCCAACCTGATCGGCAACGGCATGCTGGCCCTGCTGCGCCAGCCGGCCGCGATGCGCCGGCTGCGCGAGGAACCGTCCCTCATGGGCACCGCGATCGAGGAGCTGTCCCGCTTCGACCCGTCGGCCCGGTTCGCGTGTCGCATCCTCACCGAGGACCTGACCCTCGGCGAGAAGACGATCCCGGCCGGCGAGGCCGTGTTCGTGGCCTTCGACGCGGTGGGCCGCGATCCCGAGCGCTACCCCGACCCGGACCAGCTGGACCTGGGGCGCACCGGCGTGAAGTCACTGGCGTTCAGCGCGGGCCCGCACCACTGCATGGGCAAGATGCTCGCCATGGTGGAGGCGGGGACGTTGTTCCGCATGCTGCTGGACCGCTACCGCAAGATCGAACTGGTCGACGACAACCCGCCGTACCAGGAACACTTCAACCTGAACATGCTCGCGAAGCTGCCGCTGCGCCTGACCCGGTGACTCAACCGACGAGCGATCGGGCGGCGATCCGCCGCTCGATCGCGTCCACGGCCGACGCCGCTCCCCCGGCGTCCACGATGTCCTGCCGCATCCGCCGCACCCGGTTGCGGGTCAACCCGTCCGCGGCGACCTCGGCCACGGCCGCGCGCAGCCGGGCGGGCGAGAGCACCTGCTCGCGCACCACCCGTCCCAGCCCCAGCTCGGCGACCCGCTGCGCGACCACCTTGTGTTCCGGCGAGGACGGTACGAGCACGAGCGGAACGCCCTTGTGCAGCGCGCCCATCACGCTGCCGAGCCCGGCGTGGGAGACGAACACGTCGGCGTGCGCCAGCACGGCCAGGTGCGGGATCCACCGGTGGGCCTCGATGTTGGGCGGCAACGGGGCCAGCTCGGCCGGGTCGATCGCCGTGTGCACGGCCAGCACCGTGTGCCACGGCATGTCCGCGAACGTCTCGACGCACATCCGGAAGAACTCCGGCTGCCGGTGCACGCTGGTGCCCAGCGAGATGAACACCACCGGCTTGCCGTCGCCGGGCGGCGTCCACGGCTCGTCGGTGCGCTCCACGTAGTCCAGGCACGGCCCCATGAACGTGAACCGATCGTCGAAAGTGGACCCCGCGGGCTGGAAGGACTTGGGGTAGTAGACCAGGTTCAGGTCCTCGACCTGGCCCATGACCTGCTCGATGCTCCGGTCGGCCTGCCCGTGTTCGGCCAGCACCCGGGTGAGCCGGGCGAAGAACGCCCGCAGCGCCGGGTGACCGATGCTCCCCTTGTCCGGCATCCGCGCCACCATCTCGTCGAGGAACGAGAAGTGCTCGTTGGAGGCGAACGCCGGGTAGCAGGCCGCGGCCGGGACGTCCCACTTGCGCGCGAGGATCCGGCCCGCGGCGTAGACGGTCATGTCGAACGCGATCAGGTCCGGCCGGTCGGCCTCGAGCACCGGCTCGGCCACCCGCATGATGTCGACGCTTTCCTGCAGGTAGATGCCGGGCATCCGGGACGTGGCCGCGGCGGTCACCATCTCCGACAGGTCGACTTGCACCAGCTGTGAGTCGTAGCCGAGCACGCGCGCGCCGGGAGCGGCGGCGGCCACCCGGTCGACCTGCTTGTCGCCCGTCACGTAGGTGACCCGGTGGCCCCGGCGAACCAGTTCGTGCACGACCGAGAGGGTCGGGATCACGTGCCCATACCCGGAGTTGTTGAACAGGGCGACGTGGCTCATCGGCTCGCGCTCCCCGCGAGGGCCTCGACGGTCCGGCGCAGGCCCGCCCGCAACGACACCTGCGGCCGCCAGCCGGTGACCGCCTGGAACCGGGACGCGTCGGTCTCCAGGTCGACCAGGTCGGTGGCGTAGGAGTTCGGCGGCGGGTCGACGGTCACCACGGACACCGCGGGTTCACCGGTGTGGTCCGCGACGATCTCGGAGATCTCCTCGAACACCTTGCCCAGCGGCTCGCCGCGGCCGGTGCCGATCGGCCAGTGGCCGCCCGCCAGCCGGTCGGCGTGCGCGAGGGCGCTGAGCACCGCGGTGGTCGCGTCGTCGACGTGCAGCAGATCGCGGCGGATCGTGCCGTCGTGCCACATCGTGAGCTGTTCCCCGGCGATCGCCTTGCGCACCATCACTTCCACGACTCGCGGCGCGGCCTGCGGCCCGTGGCCGTACACCGACGACAGGCGCAGCGAGACCCCGCGCAGCACACCTTGCCCTGTGGCCCCGGCCAGCAGCCGCTCGGCGGCCAGCTTCTGCCTGCAGTAGGCCGTGCGCGGCCCGCCGGCGTCGTCGCTGTCGCCGATCAGCGCGCTGCTGGCGAACACCACGACGGGCGGGACGGAGCCGTCGCGGGCCCGGCACACCTCCACCAGGTCCTCGATCAGGCCGAGGTTCACGCGCTCCGCGGCGGTGTCGCCGTCGCTGACCCGCCACCCGCCCTCGGTGTGCGCGACGAGGTGCACCACCGCGTCCGCGTCGGCGACGGCGTCGGCCAGCACGCCGGGCGCGGTCAGGTCGGCGGCCAGCACCTCGACGTCCGCGACGGCGTCGTCGGGCACCGGGCTCGGCCGGCGCGCCACGAGCCGCAGCCGGCCCGGCCGGGCGGTCAGCGCCGCGCTGACGGCGGAGCCGATGAACCCGGACGCGCCGAGCACGACGGTCCTAGGGCCCCCGGTAGTCACATCACTCATCTCAGGTCCCTTGCTCGGCGACCTCTGGTCGCTGGTCGGCCGACCGCTTCAGGTAGGCCTCGATCGCGTCCGCGGCGCACATGCCGCCGCCCGACCGCAGGATGTCCGCGCGCATCGCGGCGACCCGCGCACGCGTCGCCGGGTCCGCGTGGACCGTCTCGACGGCGCTGCGCAAGGACTCGGCGGTGACCTCGTCGCGCCCGAAGGTCCGCCCGAGACCGAGCTCGACCACCCGGTCCGCGTTGATCATCTGCTCGGCGGAGTTCGGCACCACGACGACCGGGGTGTCCTTGGCGAAAGCCGCCATGAGGGTGCCCATCCCGCCGTGGCACAGGAGCACGTCGGTGTGCGCCAGGACGGCCAGCTGCGGCAGCCAGCGGTGCACCTCGGCGTTGGCGGGCAGCTCGCCGACGTCCAGGCCGTCATGGGCGTGGATCACCAGGTGCCAGTCGCTGTCGCGGAAGGCGTCGAGGCACATCCGGAAGAACTCGGGCCTGCGGTGCACGCTGGTGCCCAGGGAGATCATCAGCACGCGACGGCCGTCCGCGGGTGGGGTCCAGTCCCCGGGCTCGGTCTCGTGGGCGAGATTGGGCCCGACGAAGACGTACTTGTCGTCGAAGGTGTCCCCGGCGTACTGGAACGACCGGGCGTAGAAGGCCACGAACAGGCCTTCCTGGGGGCGGTAGAACTCCTCGAGCGTCCGGTTGCTCTGCCCGTGCGTGGCGAGCAGCTCCACCAGACCCTTGAGCGCCTTCGCCACGTACGGGCGCCGCTTGGGCAAGGCGCCCTGCTTCTGCTGCACGCGGTCGTAGAACGAGAAGTGCTCGTTGGACAGCAGCACGGTGCAGAACGCCGCGCTCGGCACCGCCCACTTCCTGGCGAGGATGCGACCGACGGTGAACCGGGTCGCGTCGAAGACGACCAGGTCCGGGCGGTCGTCGCCGAGCTTCGCCTCCACCTCGGCGATGAGCGAGCGGTCGTCCTGCAGGCCGAGCACCATCAGCCGGTCCATCTCCTCGACGGTGTCCAGGACCGTGAGGTCGACGCCGGCGAGCACCGAGGGGTACTCGACGACGGTGGCGCCCGTCTCGGCGACCTTGGCGACGGCGGCCCCCGCCGCCGCGTAGGTCACCCGGTGCCCGCGGGCGATCAACTCACCGACCGTCTCCAGCACCGGGATCGCATGCCCGAGCCCGGCGTTGCCCAGCACCGCGATGTGGCTCATCGGCCACTTCCCGGTCTGTCGTGGCTGATCTTGAGGAAGCCCTCGATGGCATCCGCGCCGCGTGCGCCGCCGCCCGCGTCATGGATGTCCGCGCGCATCGCTTCGACCTGGTCCCGGATGTGCGGGTCGGTCGCGACCTCACGCACGGCGCCGCGCAGCCGTTGCGGGGTGAGCGTCTGCTCGGCGAGCGCGCGGCCGAGCCCCAGCTCGGTCACCCGGGCCGCGTTGACCATGCCCTCCGGCGAGTCCGGCACGACGACCACCGGGGTCGCGTGGGCCAGCGCGCCCATGATGCTGCCCATCCCGCCGTGGCACACGAAGACGTCCGCGTGCGCGAGCACCTCGCGCAGCGGCAGCCAGCGGTGCACCTCGACGTTCGGCGGCAGCGGCCCGAGGTCGGCGTCGGACACTCCCTCGTGGACGGTCATCAGGATCCGCCACGGCAGCTCGGCCAGCGCCTGCGCACACGTGCGGAAGAACTCGGGACGGCGGTTGGCCGACGTGCCGAGCGAGACGACCAGCAGCGGCTTGTCGTCGTCGGGCGGCGTCCACGTCGGCGGCGCGTTCGGGTCGCCGAGGTGCGGGCCGACGAACACGTGCCGGTCGTCGAAGGTGTCGCCCGCGTACTGGAACGAGCGCGGGTAGAACTCCAGGTGCAGCCCCTCGGCGTGCCCGATGAACTCCTCGAGCGACACGTCGCTCTGCCCGTGTTCGGCGAGCAACCGCAGCAGCCGCGTCGCGAACTCGGTCATCGCCGGGTGCGCGCGCGGGAGCTTGCGGCCCGTCGTCTCGACGATCTTGTCGATCAGCGAGAAGTGCTCGTTCGACGACAGCGTGGCGCACAACGCGACCGCGGGGACCGCCCACTTCCGGGCCAGGATCCGGCCCGCGTGGTAGACGGTGGCGTCGTAGGCGACAACGTCGGGGAGGTCGGGGAGCTCGGCGCCGCCTGGTTTCGTGTCGAAGTGCGCGGTGACGGCACGCAGGATCGCCTCGCTTTCCCGTACTTGCAAGGGAAGCAGCTGGTGCGAGCGGTCGACGGTGTCCACCGCGGCGAGGTCGACGCCGGCCAGCGCCGAGTCGAACTCGACCACCGTGGCGCCCGTCGCCGCGACCAGCCGGGCCGGACCACCGGTGCTGGCGTAGGTGACCCGGTGACCGCGGCGGACCAGCTCGGTGACCAGGTCGAGGGTCGGCATCACGTGGCCGAAGCCGCAGTTGTTGACGACGAGGACGTGGCTCATGCGATCGCCTCGCTGACGCGAGACTGCGCCCGATTCCTATGGCGCATGACATCCATGATTCGCTCGCAAGCTTCGCTCATGCGAACCGCTTGCCCTCGTCGTTGCGGTAGGCGCGGTAGGCCCAGAAGGCGAACACGCCGATCCACACCACGAACATGACCATCGAGATCGGGCTCGGGGTGAACCCGCCGAGCGCGGTCCACACCAGTTCGGCCGGACCGCGGGTGGGCAGGAACTGGGCGACGTGCGCCATGAACCCGGTCGCCTCGTTCGGCGCGGTGAAGAAGCCGCCGAAGAACGCCAGCACGACCGGTGCGATGCTCGTGATCGGCCCGATGGCCAGCGGGTTCACCGAATAGCCGACCGCGGTCATGAACAGCCCGAACGGGACGACGGCCAGCAGCAGCGCGAACAGGCCGAGCAGCATGCCGCCGGGCGTCGCGGTCGCCTTGGTGGCGATGGCGCCCACCGCGACCAGCGGGATGCACGCGAACACGGTCAGCACGGCGCTGAGCACCAGCATGCTGACGATGCGGGGCACCGGGCCGCCCGGCAACGTGCGGACGTACCCGCCCCACGGCCGCACCCGGCCGATCGCGATGGCCATGCCGTACTGCGCCGAGCAGATGGTGAGCACCGCGAACAAGCACATGGACGCCGTGGCCAGCGCCGCGGTCTTCGGGTCGTCACCGACCGCGGGGACCACGAACAGGATCATGCCGACGGTCGGCATGAACAGCAGCGCGACGTACACCATGGGGATGCGGATCGCCTGCAGGACCTCGAACTTCGAGTACACCAGGATGGACTTCATGGCTCAGTGCTCCGTACCGGCTGTGGTGTCGACCGTCTCGGTCTTCTTGGCGGTCAGGGCGAGGAACGCGTCCTCGAGCGAGCCGGAGTGGATCTCCAGGCCGCTGAACGCCACCCCGGACGCGACCAGGTCGCGCACCAGCTGGTCGGCGTCCTTGGTGATCAGGTTGACCCGGTCGCCGACATGCTCGACGGTGACGATCCCCGGCAGCGGCGGTACTTCCGGCACGGTGACGGTGACGCGGTGCAGGCCGCTGACCCGGCGCAGCGAGTCGGTGCTGTCGTCGGCGACGATCCGGCCGTGGTCGATCACGACGACCCGCTCGGCCAGCTGCTCGACCTCCTCCAGGTAGTGGCTGGTGAGCACGACGGTGCCGCCCGCGGCGTTGAACTCGCGGATCCCGGCCCACAGCGTGTGCCTGCCCTCGACGTCCAGCCCGGTGGTCGGCTCGTCGAGGAAGACCAGCTCGGGCCGGCCGACGAAGGCCAGCGCCACGGCGAGCCTGCGCATCTGCCCGCCGGACAGGCCACCGGTCTGGCGCTGCGCCAGGTCGGTGAGCGAGAACTGGGCCAGCACCTCGGCCTTGGGCAACGGGTTCGGGAAGTGCGACGCGACGAAGTCGTAGACCTCCCCGACCTTCACCGTTTCCGGCAGGCCGGTTTCCTGCGGGGTCACCCCGATGCGCCGGCGCGCCTTGAGATCACGGGGGTCGTGGCCGAAGAGCCGCACCGTGCCCTCGGTCGGCCTGCGCAGGCCGACGAACATGTTGATCAGCGTCGACTTCCCCGCGCCGTTCGGGCCGAGTACGCCGAGCACCTGGCCGGCGGGGATGTCGAGGCTCACGTCGTCCACCGCGGTGACCTCGCCGTAGCGGCGGGTCACCCCGGTGGCACGGGCCAGAACGTCGTTCATGGTGCGTCTTTTCCCTTCACGTCGGTTCGTGGCACGCGCGTCACAGCGCCTGCTCGATCCAGCTGTTGATGGCGTTCGCCGTGCTCCCGGCGTGGTCGAGGACCATCGAGAAGTGGTTGCCGGGCACGTCCACGACCGCTTTCGCGTGCTCCCACGCGCTGCGCCAGTCCTCGTCGTCGCGGACCGGGCCCAGCGGTTCGCCCGCTCGCACGAGCAGCGTCGGCGCCTCGGTGGGCGCCTGCTCCCAGTGGAAGAAGATGCTTCCGTACCAGGCCATCGCGGTGAGCCGCAGATCGTCCATCGGCACGTATTCGTCCTCGTGGGAGAACGCGCCTTCCGACAACTCCACGTCCCAGTCCGTCATCGTCGAGCGACCCGGCACGTACAGGTCGCCGAGCACGAGCGCGGCCGGGCCGTGGCCCTCGGCCTCCAACAACCGGGTCAGGGCGTGGGCCACGATCCCGCCCGCCGAGTGTCCGAACAGGACGAACGGACGGCCGGCCGCGTGCCTTAGCACGGCCTCGGCCTGCCAGCGCAACGCCACGTCCATCGTGGCGGGGAGCAGTTCGCCGCGGCCGTAGCCGAGCAGCGGGACGGCGGCGACCTCACGGACCCCGCGCAGCGCGGCGGCGATCCGGGCGAACTCGTGCGGGCCGCCGATCGCGGTCATGCCGCTGCAGCAGATCAGCACTGGCTCGGCCGGCCCACGGGCGAGCCGGGTCACCGGGGCCGGGATGCCGACCTCGTCGAGGGTGTGGGCCACTGGGCGGAACTTCGCGGCGTCGCCGAGGAACTCGACGAACTCGGTCACCTTGCGGTTCTTGGTCGCCACCTTGTAGAGCGAGTTCAGCAGGCCGACAGGGTTGTGGTCCTCGGGTGAGATGCCGAGCACGACCTCAGGCTCGCCCGCCGGTTCCCGCAGGTGCCGGGCCAGCTCGGCCGGTGTTGGGTATTCGAAGATCAGGTTGGCGGGCAACCGGACGCCGGTTGCCTTGTGCAGGCGGTCTCGTAGTTCCAGCGCGGTCACGGAGTCGAAGCCGAGTTCGAGGAAGGTGAACTCCGGCTCCACCAGGTCGGTGTCCGGCAGGCCGAGCACCTCGGCCGCGCTGACCCGGACCTGGGTCAACGCATCGGCCGCTACGGACACCGCTTGCGACGGCGCTGGGACCGGCGCCGGGACGTGGGCAGGGGCTGGGGCGTGGGACAACCAGTACCGGCTGCGCTGGAACGCATAGGTGGGCAGGTCGATCCGGCGCCCACCCCAGGGCGCGAAGACCGCGGCCCAATCCACCCGCGCACCGCGGGTCCAGGCCGTGCCCACGGCCTCGAGCACCGCGTCGGCTTCCGGACGACCGCGGCGCAGCAACGGGATGGCTTCGTCGACATAGGACGAGAGCGCGGCGTCCGGGCCGAGTTCGAGGAAGGTCGTCACCCCGGCCGCACGGACCCGGTCGACGGACTCGGCGAACCGGACCGTCTCGCGGACCTGGCGGACCCAGTACCCGGGATCGGTGACATCGCCCGACATCGGGAGGTGCGGTTGGTGGTAGGTCACCGACTCGGCCACGGCCGCGAATTCGGCCAGCATCGGTTCCATGAGCCTGGAGTGGAAGGCGTGCGAGACGGTGAGCCGCTTCACCCGGTGCCCGGCCGCGCGCCACCGCTGCTCCAGCGCCTCGATCTCGGCGCCGGCGCCGGAGACGACCAGCGAGGTCGGGCCGTTGATCGCCGCGATGTCGATGCCCGCGAGAACCTCGTCCTCGCTCACCTCGGCCGCGAGCATCGCGCCACCCGACGGCAGCGCCTGCATCAGCCGGCCACGCGCGGTCACGAGCGTGCAGGCGTCCTCAAGGGACAGCACGCCCGCCACGTGCGCTGCCGCGAGTTCCCCGATCGAGTGGCCGACCAGGTGATCGGGCGTGACACCCCACGACTCCAGCAGCCGGAACAGCGCGACCTCGAAGGCGAACAGGGCGGGCTGGGCGTTGCCGGTCTGCTCGAGTGCGGCGTCGTCGAACGGGAGCAGCGCGGTGATCTCGTCGAACGCGGCGGCGAACACCGGGAAGGCGGCGGCCAGTTCGCGGCCCATGCCCGCGCGCTGGGCGCCCTGGCCGGTGAACAGGAACGCGAGCCCGCCGCGTGGGCCAGGTTCCCTTGGGCTGTCGACGAGGTCGGTCAGCCCGGCGATCAGCGCGGCGCGGTCGGCGGCGAGCACCACGGCCCGGTGGGGCAGGGTGGCCCTGGTGGTGGCCAGCGAGTGCGCCGTGTCGAGCAGGTCCGGTCCGGTGACCACAAAGGACCGCAGCCGCGCGGCCTGGGCGCGCACCGCGTCGGCCGACCGCCCGGACAGCACGAACGGAACCGCGTCCGTGCGCCGGTCGTTCGGCTGCCTGTGCTCGACGGCGGGTGCTTCCTCGATGATCGCGTGGGCGTTGGTGCCGCTGAGGCCGAACGACGACACCCCGGCCCGGCGTGGCCGCTGCCCCGAGGGCCACGGCTGGTTCTCGGTGAGCAGCGTGACCGCGCCGGACGTCCAGTCGACCAGCGGCGTGGGCTCGTCGACGTGCAGGGTCCGCGGCAGTTCCTCGTGCCGCAACGCGAGCACGACCTTGACCACCCCGGCGAGCCCAGAGGCCGCCTGGGTGTGGCCGATGTTGGACTTCATCGAGCCCAGCCACAACGGCCGCTCGCGCCGCTGCCCGTAGGCGGCGAGCACCGCCTGGGCTTCGATCGGGTCGCCGAGCGTGGTGCCCGTGCCGTGAGCCTCAACGACGTCCACATCGGACGGTTCGAGCCGGGCGTCGGCCAGCGCGGCGCGCAGGACGCGTTGCTGGGACTGGCGGTTCGGCGCCGTCAGGCCGTTGGACGCGCCGTCGGAGTTGACCGCCGAGCCACGCACGACGGCGAGCACGTCGTGGCCGAGCCGGCGCGCGTCACCGAGCTTCTCCACCAGCAGCACGACGACGCCCTCGCCCCAGCCCGCGCCGTCGGCCGCCGCGGCGAACGACTTGCACCGGCCGTCGCTCGCGAGCCCGCCCTGGCGGTGGAACTCGACGAACGCGGCCGGTGAGGTCATGACGACCACCCCGCCGACCAGTGCCGCCGAGCACTCACCGGCCCGCAGCGCCGCGACCGCCTGGTGCAACGCGACCAGGGACGACGAGCACGCGGTGTCGACGGTGACCGCCGGTCCTTCCAGACCGAAGACGTAGGCGATGCGCCCGGACAGCACGGCGTCGGCCGAGCCGGTCATGGCGTGTGCGGCGGACTCCGGTGGCATCGGCACGCCGATGCCGTAGCCGGAGTGCGACGCGCCGACGAACACGCCGGTCCGGCTGCCGCGCAGCGAGTCCGGCGCGATCCCACCGCGCTCCAGCGCTTCCCAGCTCGCCTCCAGCAGGAGCCGCTGCTGCGGGTCCATGGCCAGGGCCTCGCGCGGGGAGATCCCGAACAGGGCCGCGTCGAACTCGCCTGCGTCGTCGACGAACCCGCCGACCGCACGGAACCCCGCCCCTGTGACATCCCAGCCCCGGTCGGCGGGGAACTCGGACAGGCCCTCGCCGCCGTCAACGACCAGCTGCCACAGGTCCTCCGGCGAGCGGACCCCGCCGGGCAGCCGGCAGCTCATGCCGACGATCGCGACCGGCTCCGGCGTGCGGTCCTCGGCCTGCTGCAGGCGTTGCCGGGTCTGGTCGAGTTCGACCACGACCCGCTTGAGGTAGCCGCGCAACTTGTCCTCAGTGGACTGTGCCTCGCTCATCACACCACCCCGAGGTCGCGGTCGACGAGGTCGAACAGCTCGGTGTCGGTGACGTCGCCGAGCGTGCGGCCGATCAGGTCGGTGGCCGCGGCCTGGTGGCCGACCTTGGCCAGCAGCGACCGCAGCCGCCGGGCGATGCGGTCGCGGTCGCCCGGGACGTCGGCCGTGCCGATCAGCGACTCCAATCGGTCCAGTTCGGCGAACACCGTGTCCTCGGAGTCTGTGCCAGAGCCGCGGTCGGTTCCGGGGTCGGTTCCCGTGTCGTTGTCGCTGAGCAGGCGCACCAGCTCCGCGGCCAGCGAGGCCGGGGTCGGGTGGTCGAACACCACCGTCGCGGCCAGCCGCACGCCGGTCAGCTTCTGGCAGCGGTTGCGCATCTCCACGGCGGTGAGCGAGTCGAACCCGAGGTCCCGGAAGGCCCGATCGGCCTCGACCGCACTCTGGTCCGGGTGACCGAGCACGGCCGCGGCCATCGCCCGGATCGCCTCCAGCACGATGGCCGGGACCTCACCGGGCGCGGCGGCGGCCACGCGGGCACGCAGCCCGGCGTCGGCGGCGACCGCGGGTTCTTCGGGGGTGATGTCCGGCAGTTCGTCGAACAGCGGCCGGTGTCGGGCGGCCGAGTAGGCCGGCACGAACACGGGCCAGTCCATGTCGGACACGACGACGGCGGCGTCGCGACGGGCGATCGCCCGGGTCAGCGCGGTGACCGCGCGATCGGCCGGCATCGGCCGCAAACCCTGACGGCGCAACGCCTCGTCGGCGTCCGCGGCCATCCCATCGCCCTGCCAGCCGCCCCACGCCACCGAAGTCGCGACCAGGCCGCGGGCCGCGCGGTTCTCGGCGAGGGCGTCGAGCCAGGCGTTGGCCGCGGCGTACGCGGGCTGGCCTGGGCTCCCCCACACCCCGGACACCGAGGAGAACAGCACGAACGCGTCGAGCGGGGTGTCGCCGAGCAACTCGTCGAGCAGGCGCGCCCCGGTGACCTTGGCGTCGACAACCGCGGCGAAGCCGGCGAGGTCGACCGCGTCGAGCGAGGACAGCTGACCGACGCCCGCGGTGTGGCAGACCGCGGTGAGCGGCGGGCCGTCGGCCGCGATCGCGTCGAGCACGGCGGCCAACCCGTCCCGGTCGGTGCCGTCGCAAGCGGTGATGGTCACGGCGGCGCCGAGCGCGGTCAGCTCCTCGGCCAACGCCGCCGCGCCCGGGGCGTCCGGGCCACGCCTGCTGGTCAGCACCAGGCGTTGCGCCCCGGCGCCGGCCGCGTAGCGCGCGACGTGGGCGCCGAGCGCGCCGGTGCCACCGGTGATCAGCACGGTGCCGCGTGGTTCCCACCGCGCGGCCGAGACGGAGGGCGCCGGGACGATCCGGCGCACGAACACGCCGGCGGGCCGCACGGCGAAGGCCTCGTCGACGGCCGCGCCGCCCGCGAGGATGGCGCGCGCCCGGGCCAGCGTTGGGGTGTCCAGGTCCTCGGGTAGATCGAGCTGGCCGCCCCAGCGGTGCGGAGCCTCGAGCCCGACGACCCGGCCGAGCCCCCACACCTGCGCCTGGTTCGGGCGCACCGTCGCGCCCATCGCGGTGCCGCAGCGCGTGATACTCCACAGTGGAGCGTCGACCGCGGCGTCGCCGAGGGCCTGGGCCAGCGCCAGGGTGGCGGCCACGCCGACCGGCACGGCGGGTGCGGCGGGATGAGGTGACTCGTCCAGCGCCACCAGCGACACGACGCCGTCGAACCGCTGCGGGAGAGCGCGCAGCCGGGTCGCGAGGGAGGCGCGATCCTCGTGCACCGTGAGCGGGAACGGCACGAATGTGGCGCCGTCGGCGGCGAGACCGTCGACGGCCGCCGCAGACCACGCGTCGCCGGTGGTGACGGCGAGCCAAGTGCCGCGCAACAACCCAGCCGGCACTTCGCCGGCCTGCCAGCGCACCCGGTACCGCCAGCCGTCCACAAGGGACTCGGCGCTCTGCCGGGACTGCCAGGCGGACAACGCCGGCACGACGGCATCGAGGTGCGTGCGATCCACGTCGAGCAGGCCGGCGAGCGCCTCGATGTCCTGCCGCTCGAACGCCTGCGACACCGGATCGGCACTCACGGGCCGCGCAGGCGCGGAGCTGCCACCGAGCCAGTATCGGCTGCGCTGGAAGGCATAGGTGGGCAGCGGAACGGTCCGAGCTCCGGTACCCGCGAACAGGGCGGCCCAGTCGACACCGACGCCGTGGGCGTGCAGGACGCCCAGTGCCGACAGCAATGACGCGTCCTGCGGCTTGTCGCGGCGTTGCGCGGCAACGAACACCAGCTCGTCGTTGTCGGGCACCGATCGCTGGGCCACCGCGGTGAGCGCACCGTCCGGGCCCAACTCGAGGAAACGGGTCGCGCGGACGGTGGTCACGGCGGCGTGGAACCGCACCGGCTTGCGGACGTTCATCACCCAGTACGCCGGGTCGCAGGCCTGCTCGCCGGTGAGCCGCTCCCCCGTGACCGTCGACAGGATCGGGATCTTCGGTGGCGCGTACGACAACCGGTCGGCGACGGCCTGGAACTCGGGCAGCATCGGATCGACCGCGGCGGAATGCGACGCGTGCGAGATCGGCAGCCGCTTGACCCGGCGCCCGCGCAGGGCCAGCGACTCGGCGGCGACCGCGACGGCGTCGGACCGGCCGGACATCACCACCGAAGACGGCCCGTTGATCGCGGCGGCGGACACCCCGTCGAACGCCTCGACCTCCTCTTCGGACGCCTCGACCGCGATCATCTCGCCACCGGCGGGCAGCCCGGCCATCAGCCGGCCGCGCGCCGCCACCAGCGTGCAGGCGTCGTCGAGGGACAGCACGCCCGCGATGTGCGCGGCGGTCAGCTCGCCGACCGAGTGGCCGATGAGCACGTCCGGGCGCACGCCGAGGCTTTCGACGAGCCTGTAGAGCGCCACCTCGATGGCCAGCAGCGCGGGCTGGGCGTAGGTCATGTCCTGCAACGACACCGTGTCCTGAGCGCCGAACACCACGTCGCGCAGCGGCACCGTCAGCTCGGGGTCGACCCGGGCACACACGGCGTCGAACGCGTCGGCGAACACCGGGTAGGTGTCGTAGAGCTCGCGGCCCATGCCGATGTGCTGGTCACCCTGCCCGGTGAACAGCACGGCCAGCTCGCCGTCCTGGCGGGCGAAGCCGGTCGGGGCCGTGCCGTCCGCGATCGCGGCGAGTCCGCGGCGCAGTTCGTCGGCGTCACCACCGACGGCGACCGACCGGCACCGCAGCGCGGACCTGGTGGTGGCCAGGGCGTAGCCGACGTCCAGCGGGGAGAGCTCGGGGTGGGCGTCGAGGTGCGCGGCCAGACGGGTGGCCTGGTCCCGCAGGGCCGCTTCGGTGTCTCCAGCGAGCGGCCACGTCACGGTGTCGCGTGCGGTACCGGCTTCGACGGGCTCGACGGCCAGATCGGGTGCCTGCTCGAAGATGGCGTGGGCGTTGGTGCCGCTGATCCCGAACGCCGACACGCCCACGCGCCGCGGGTGCGTGGTCGCGGGCCACGGCTCGGTCTCGGTGAGCAGCCGCACCGACCCGGCGGACCAGTCGACGTGCGGCGTCGGCTCGGCGACGTGCAGGGTTTTGGGCAACACGCCGTGCTGCAGCGCGAGCACCGTTTTGATGACGCTCGCGACCCCGGCCGCGGCCTGGGTGTGCCCGATGTTCGACTTCAACGACCCGAGCCGCAACGGCTCCGCGCGGTCCTGGCCGTAGGTGGCGAGCAGCGCCTGGGCCTCGATCGGGTCACCGAGCGCGGTGCCGGTGCCGTGGGCCTCGACGGCGTCCACTTCGGACGGTGCGAGGCCGGCGGCGGCGAGCGCGGCCCGGACCACCCGCTGCTGGGCGGGACCGCTCGGTGCGGTGAGGCCGTTGGACGCGCCGTCGGAGTTGACCGCGCTGCCCCGCAGCACGGCGAGCACCGGGTGGCCGTGGCGACGAGCGTCGGACAGCCGCTCCAGCACGACGATCCCGGCGCCCTCGCTCCAGCCGGTGCCGTCGGCGGACACGTCGAACGCCTTGCACCGGCTGTCCAGCGCCAGCCCGCGCTGCCGGCTGAAGTTGATCAGCATGCCGGGCGTGCACATGATCGTCGCGCCGCCGGCGATGGCCAGCGTGCTCTCCCCCTGCCGCAACGACTGCGCGGCCAGGTGCAGGGCGACCAGGGACGCCGAGCACGCGGTGTCGATGGTGACGGCGGGCCCCTCCAGACCGAGGGTGTAGGCGATCCGGCCGGACAGCACGCACCCGGCGTTGCCGGTCATGAGGTGGCCTTCGAGGCCGTCCGGCTTGCCCGACAGCGAGCCGTAGTCCTGGTAGTTGATGCCGGCGAACACGCCGGTCGCGCTGCCACGCAAGGAAAGCGGGTCGATCCCCGCGCGCTCCAGCGCTTCCCACGTGGTCTCCAGCAGCAGCCGCTGCTGCGGGTCCATGGCCAGCGCCTCGCGCGGCGAGATCCCGAAGAACGCCGGGTCGAACTCGGCGGCGTCGTGCACGAACCCGCTCTCCCGGACGTAGAACGCGCCTTCCTTGTCCGGGTCGGGGTCGTAGCCCGCCTCGACGTTCCAGCCTCGATCGGTGGGCATCGGCGAGATCGCGTCCTGGCCGGCCAGCAGCAGCTCCCACAGGTCCTCGGGGCTGTGCACGCCGCCGGGGAACCGGCAGCCCATGCCCACCACGACCACCGGGTCGTCGTCCTCGGCCGCCATGGCCGGTGTGCCCGTCGGGACGGCCGCGGCCTCGCCGCCCAGTTCGACGGCCAGGTGTTCCGCGAGCGCGAGCGGATTCGGGTAGTCGAAGACGAGGGTCGACGGCAGCGCGAGCCCGGTGGCAGCGGCGACGAGGTTGCGGAACTCGATGGCCGTGAGCGAGTCGAAACCCAAGTCCTGGAACGGTTTCCCGGGTTCGATGGCGTCGGTGGAGGCGTGCCGCAGCACGGCCGCGGCGCCGTCGCGGACCAGGTCGAGCAGCGCCCGGTCCCGCTCGGCGGCGGTCAGCCCGGCGAAGCGGTCGCGCATCGTGGTCGCGTCGCGGGCGGGGGCCGGCAGCTGGGCGACCTCGTCGAGTTCGTCGAACAGCGCGGTCGGGCGGGCCGCGGTGAAGCCGGGGTGGAAGCGGGCCCAGTCGATGTCGGCGATCGTCAGCACCGGCTCCGCGCCGGTCAGCGCGGTGTCGAGGGCCGTGAGAGCGAGCGCCGGGCGCATCGGGGTGATGCCGCCCCCGGCGACGCGGTCGGAGTCGGCGGCCAGCCCGGCGTCGGCCCAGGCGCCCCAGGCGATCGAGGTGGCGGGCAGGCCCTGGCCGGCGCGGTGCTCGGCCAGGGCGTCGAGGTAGGCGTTGGCGGCGGCGTAGTTGGCCTGCCCGGCGTTGCCGAACGTGGCGGCCGCCGAGGAGAACAGCACGAACGCGGTCAGGTCGCGGTCGGCGGTCAGCTCGTGCAGCGTCCGCGCCGACTCGGCCTTGACGCGCCACACGGTCGTCATGCGCTCAGGCGTCATCGCGTCGAGCACGCCGTCGTCCAGCACGGACGCCGTGTGCACGACCACGGTCAGGTCCGGGATCCCGGCGATCACGGCGGCGAGCGCGTCGCGATCGGTGACGTCACAGGCGACGGCCTCGGCGCAGGGCAGCTCGGCGACGAGTTCGGCCGCGCCGGGCGCATCCGGCCCGCGACGGCTCAACAGGACGACCCGGTCGGCACCCCGGTCGGCCAGCAGCCGCGCGACCTGGGCGCCGAGCGCGCCGGTGCCACCGGTGATCAGCGCCGTGCCGGTGAGCTCGGTGGTCACAGTTGCACTGGCAGCGGCCCGGACCAGCCGGCGGGTGAACACCCCGGAAGCCCGCACCGCGAGCTCGGTCTCGGAGCCGCCGAGGGCCTGGGCCAGGCGGGCGGCCGCACGCTCGTCGGGCGTCTCGGGCAGGTCCACGAGGCCACCCCAGCGCTGCGGGTGCTCCAGCGCGGCGACCCGGCCAAGGCCCCACAGGGCGGCCTGCTCGGGAGCGCGCAGCGGGTCGGACCGGCCGGTGGAGACGGCGCCGCTGGTCGCGCACCACAGGCGGACGTCCGGGTTCAGCGTCTGCAGCAGGGCGACGGTGCCGTCCGGGTCGAGGAAGCCGAGCACGGACCCGGAGGTGACTCCAGCCAGCTCGGCCCCGCTTCCGTCGAACTCGACGTATCGGGCGGCCAAGGCCGAGCACGCGGCAGTGGCCCAGGCGTGCCCGGCGGGCGCGACGACGACCCAGTCGCTGGTGGGTTCGGCACCATCTGCGGGCCGCCACACGGCCCGGTAGCGCCAGGAGTCCACGGTGGACTCCTCGTGCCTGCGCCTGCGCCACGCGGCGAGCGCGGGCAGGACGTCGGTGAGCGGCGCCGCCGGGTCGACCGCCAACTCCGCCGCCAGGGTGTCCAGCTCGCCGGCTTCGACCACCGACCAGAAGCCGGTCTCGTCCCCGGACCCGGCCGCAACCGGCTTCGGGGCGCTCGGCCAGAACCGTTCGTGCTGGAAGGCGTAGGTGGGCAGCGCGACGCGCCGAGCGCCGGTGCCCGCGAAGACGGCCGTCCAGTCCGGCCGCACCCCGGCGACGTGCACCCGGGCCAGCGCGCCGAGCAGCGTGGCGAGGTCACCTTCGTCGCGGCGCAACGAGCCGACCGCAACGGCGGCCGCCCCCGCGTCCTCGATGGTCTCCTGCAGGCCGACGGTGAGCACCGGGTGCGGGCTGCACTCGACCAGGACGGTGGTGCCCGCGGCCAGGACGGCCCGGGTGGCGCGTTCGAACTCGGCTGTCTCGCGCAAGCCGCGATACCAGTGCTCGGCATCGAGCCGCGTGCCGTCGATCACCTCGCCGGTCACCGACGAGTAGAGCGGAATCTCGGTGTCGCGGGGCGTGATCGGGGCGAGCACGTCAAGCAGGTGCGCACGCAGGTCTTCGACCTGCGCCGAGTGCGGGGCGTAGTTCGCCGCGACCCGGCGGGCCCGGATGCCGTCCGCTGCACACGTGGCGAGGAGCTCGTCCACCGCCGCCAGGTCACCGGAGACGACGACCGACGACGGGCCGTTGAGCACCGCGATCGACAGCCCAGACCCGGCCACGCGCTCTCGCACCTGGTCCACCGGCAACGGCACGGACACCATGCCGCCGCGGCCGGCGAGGGCGACGAGAGCCTTGGCGCGCAGGGCAACCACGCGCGCACCGTCGTCCAGCGACAGCGCGCCCGCGACGACCGCCGCGGCGATTTCGCCCTGCGAGTGACCGAGCACCGCGCCGACCGGCACGCCGAGGGACTGCCACGTCCGCGCGAGCGACACCATGACCGCCCACAGCGCCGGCTGCACGACGTCGATCCGGTCCAGCGCTTCGGCGTCGTCGAGGACGTCGAGCAGCGACCAGTCCACGAACGGCGCCAAGGCGTCGGCGCACGCCCGCATGCGGGCGGCGAACACCGGCGACTCGGCGAGCAGGTCCCGCGCCATGCCGACCCACTGCGAGCCGTGGCCGGGGAACACGAGGGTGACGGAGTCGGCGTCCCCGGCAACGCCGGTCGCCACCGCGGGGTGCGGCCGGCCCGCGAGCACGGCGTCGAGCCCGGCCAGCAGGTCGTCGCGGTCCGTGCCGACGACGACGGCGCGGTGTGGGAGCGAGGAGCGGGTGGTGGCCAGCGAGTAGGCGAGGTCCAGCGGGCGTTCGTCCACACAGGACCGCAGGCGCGCCGCCTGAGAGCGCAGAGCCGCCTCCGAGGCACCGGACAGCACCCACGGCACCGGCCTGGCGACCGGCTCCGGGTCGTCGGTGGCGGTCTCGGGTACCTGTTCCAGGATGACGTGCGCGTTGGTGCCGCTGACGCCGAACGACGACACGCCGACCCGGTTCGGCCGGCCTGTCGCCGGGAACGGCCGCGCCTCGGTGAGCAGTTCGACCGACCCGGCGGCCCAGTCGACGTGCGGGGACGGCGCGTCGACGTGCAGGGTCTTGGGCAGGGTGCCGTGGCGCAACGCGAGGACCGACTTGATCACCCCGGCCACACCGGAGGCGGCCTGGGTGTGGCCGATGTTCGACTTCACCGACCCGAGCAGCAACGGCCGCTCGCGGTCCTTGCCGTAGGTCGCGAGCAGGGCGGTCGCCTCGATCGGGTCGCCCAGCCGGGTCCCGGTGCCGTGGGCTTCCACAGCGTCCACTTCGGACGCCTGGAGTCCCGCGTTGGCCAGCGCGTGCCGGATGACCCGTTGCTGGGCGGTGCCGCTCGGCGCGGTGAGCCCGTTGGACGCGCCGTCGGAGTTGATCGACGAACCGCGGACGACGGCCAGCACGTCGTGGCCGTGGCGGCGGGCGTCGGCGAGCCGTTCGACCACGAGCACGCCGACGCCCTCGCCCCAGCCCGCGCCGTCGGCGGCCGCGGCGAACGACTTGCACCGGCCGTCGGCGGACATGCCGCGCTGGCGGGAGAACTCGACGAAGATGCCGGGGCCGGCCAGCACCGTCACCCCACCGGCGAGTGCCAGATCGCAGTCGCCCTGCCGCAGGGCCTGCGCGGCCAGGTGCAACGCCACCAGCGAGGACGAGCACGCGGTGTCGACGGTGACGGCGGGCCCTTCGAGCCCGAAGGTGTAGGCGATCCGGCCGGACACCACGGACAGCGACCCGCCGGTGGCGAGGTAGCCCTCGGCGCCCTCCGGCGACGCGGCCAGCAGGGTCGGGTAGTCCTGCCCACTGGTGCCCGCGTAGACGCCGGTCCTGCTGCCGCGCAACGACAACGGGTCGATGCCCGCGCGTTCGAACGCCTCCCAGGACGCCTCGAGCAGCATGCGTTGCTGGGGGTCCATGGCGAGCGCTTCGCGCGGCGAGATCCCGAACAGGCCGGGGTCGAACGCGGTCGCCTCGGCCACGAACCCGCCTTCGCGGGCGTAGCTGGTGCCGGGGTGGTCGGGATCCGGGTGGTACAGCGCGTCGAGGTCCCAGCCGCGGTCGGCGGGGAACGGGGTCAAGGCGTCGGTGCCTTCGCTGACCAGACGCCACAGGTCGTCCGGGGACGACACACCACCGGGGAACCGGCAGCTCATGCCCACGATGGCGATCGGCTCGTCGGTCACGGCCGCAGCGGGCACAACCGGGGTTTCCTCGACATCGCCGGTGAGTTCGGTGGCCAGGAAGCGGGCGAGCGCGGTGGAGGTCGGGTGGTCGAAGACGACGGTCGCCGGGATCCGCAGCCCGGTCAGCAACGTGAGCCGGTTGCGCAACTCGACCGAACCCGCCGAGGACAACCCGAGATCCGAGAACGCCCGTCCCGGCTCGACCTCGGCCACCGACTCGTAGCCGAGCACCTGCTGGACCTGCTCGCGGACCAGGTCCAGCAGGGCGCGGTTGCGGTCCGCGGCCGAGGCCCGGACCAACGAGGCGGCGAGCGGCGTCTGGTCGGTGTCCGCCACCTGCGCTGTCTGCTCGGCGGCCGGCTTCGGGGCGAGTTCGTCGAGCAGGTGGGTGTGGTGGGTCGCGGTGAAGAAGTAGGCGAACGTGTCCCAGTTCAGGTCGGCCACCGCGACGGAGGTGTCGTCGTGGTCGAGGACCTGCTGCAACCCGGCGATGCCGAGCGCGGGGTCCATCCGCGGGATGCCGTGGCGGCCCATGGCGTCGCCCAGCGCGCCTTCGGCCATGCCCGCACCCGCCCATGCGCCCCAGGCGATCGACGTGGCCGGCAAGCCGAGGTCGCGCCGGTGCTGGGCGAACGCATCGAGGAAGGCGTTGCCCGGCCCGTAGTTGCCCTCGCCCGCCGCGCCGAACACCCCGGCCAGCGAGGAGAACAACACGAACGCCGACAGGTCCAGCTCCCGGGTCAGCTCGTGCAGGTTCAGCGCGACCTGGCGCTTGGCCCGCAGCGCGTGGTCCATCCGCTCGACGGTGAGCGAGTCGACGATGCCGGAATCGACGACGCCGGCCGCGTGGAAGACCGCGGTCAGCGGGTGCTCGGCCGGGATCTCGGCCAGCAGCCCGGCCAGGACGTCCTTGTCGGCCGGGTCGGCGGCCGCGATGGTCACGCGGGTGCCCAGCTCGGTCAGCTCGGCGGCCAGTTCGCGCGCGCCGGGAGCGGCCGGGCCCCGGCGGCTGACCAGCAGCAGGTGCTCGGCGCCGGCGCGGGCCAGCCAGCGCGCGACGTGCGTGCCGATCCCGCCGGTGCCACCGGTGACGAGCACGGTGCCATTGGGCCGCCAAGTGCGCACCGGCTCGACGTCCTGTGTGGACGCTCGGGCCAGCCGAGCTGCGAGCACACCGTTGGCGCGCAAGGCAACCTGGGGCTCGTCACCGGTGAGCACGGCGGCGAGCCGGGCGTCCGGCGTGCCGTCGAGGTCGATCAGGCCGCCCCAGGTGGGGTACTCGTGCGCGACGACCCGGCCGAAGCCCCACAGCAACGCCTGGTCGGGGTGGTCGAGCCGGTCCGAGGGGCCGGTGCACACGGCGTTTCGGGTCACGCACCAGATCGGCGCGGTGATCCCGGCATCCTTGAGCCCGTGCAGCAGGGTGAGCGTGTCGGCGAGCCCGGCGGGCAGGCTCGGGTGCGCGGGACGGGGATCCTCGTTCAGGGCCAGGAGCGAGAGCACGCCGGTCACCGCAATGCCGTCGAGGCGGCCGGCGAGCGAGGCGCGGTCGGTCTCGGTCAGCTCGAACGGGACCACGGTGGCGCCGCTCGATTCCAGCGCCGACCAGCAAGCGCGTACCAGGTCGTTGTCCGCCATGCCTTCGGCGAACGGGAGCAGCCACGTGCCGTCCAGCCGGGCCGCGCGGGTCGCCACCGGCCGCCAGGCGACCCGGTACCGCCAGGAGTCCACAAGGGACTGCTCGCGGTCCTGGCGGTGCCAGGCGGCCAACGTCGGGAGCAGGGTGCGCAACGGCGTGTCACCGGTGACGTCCAGCAGCCCGGTGAGCGTGTCGAGGTCGACGCGGTCCACGGCGTCCCAGAACCGGGCGGGTCCCGCCGCCGACGGCGGGGGCGTCCACTCGGCGGTCTCCAGCCAGTAGCGCTTGTGCTGGAAGGCGTACGTCGGCAGGTCGACCGGACGGCCCTCGGGCACGACCGCGGTCCAGTCGACCGCGACGCCGTGCACGTGCGCCTCGGCCAGCGCGGTCAGCCAGCGGCGCAGGCCGCCCTCGTCGCGGCGCAGGCTGGCCAGCACCGCGGCCCGTGCCCCGCACGCGTCGACGGTCTCGGTGATCGCGCCGGTCAGCACCGGGTGCGGGCTGACCTCAAGGAAGATCGTGCGGCCCGCCGTCACCAGCGCCCGGATCGTCCGGTCGAAGTGGACGGTCTGGCGCAGGTTCGTGAACCAGTAGTCCGCGTCGAGCGTGGCCGGCGCCTCGGTGACGGTCGAGTGGAACGGCACGTCGGCGGGCCGGGGCGTGATGGTCGCGAGGTCGGCCTGCAGGCGTTCGCGCAGGCGCTCGACCTGCGCCGAGTGCGACGCGTAGTCCACCGGGATGCGCCGGGCCCGGATGGCCCGGTCGGCGCAGGTGCTCAGCAATGCCGTCAACGCGACCGGATCACCCGAGACTACTGTGGACAGTGGGCCGTTCTCGGCCGCGATCGAGATCCCGTCGGTGAGCAGGTCGGCGACCTTGGTCGCCGACGCGGCCACGGACACCATGCCGCCGTGGCCGGACAGCTCCTCGCCGATCACCTTGCTGCGCAACGCGACGACCCGCGCACCGTCCTCCAGGCTCAGCGCGCCGGCCACGACCGCGGCAGCGATCTCGCCCTGCGAGTGCCCCACGACGGCCTCGGGCGTCACGCCCGCCGTCTGCCACAGCGCGGCGAGCGACACCATGACCGCCCACGACGCGGGCTGCACGACATCGACCCGGTCCAGCGGGTCCTCGCGCAGCACGTCGAGCAGCGAGTGGTCCCAGTGCGGTGCCAGGGCGGCCGCGCACTGCTCGATGCGGGCCCGGAACGCGGGTGCGGTGTCCAGCAGTTCGGCCGCCATACCGGCCCATTGCGCGCCCTGACCGGGGAAGACGAACACGACGCCGCCATGGCCGAGGTCGCCGGTGCGGCGCACGACCCCGGTCGAACCGCCGTCGTCCGCGAGCGTGGCGAGCCCGGCCCGCAGCGCCTCGGTGCCGTCGCCGAGCACGACGGCCCGATGGTCGAGGGTGGCCCGCGTGGCGACGAGCGCGTGCCCGACGTCGACGGGGTCGGCGTCGGGCGTCAGGTCGTCGAGCAGCCGCGCGGCCTGCGCGGTCAATGCTTCGGCGGTCTTGCCGGAGATCACCCACGGCACGACGGCGGGCCGGGTACCGACCGGCTCGGTGTCCTGGGCCGGCGGGGCTTCCTCGATGATCGCGTGTGCGTTGGTGCCGCTGACCCCGAACGACGAGACGCCGGCCCGGCGCGGCTCCGCGGTCCGCGGCCAGGACTGGTGTTCCGTGAGCAACTCGACGGCCCCGGCCGTCCAGTCGACGTGCGGAGTGGGCTCGTCGACGTGCAACGTCTTCGGCAACGCCTCGTTGCGCAGCGCCATCACCATCTTGATGACACCGCCGACGCCCGCGGCCGCCTGCGCGTGACCGAGGTTGGACTTCACCGAACCCAGCCAGAGGGGCCGGTCCCGGTCCTGGCCGTAGGTGGCGAGCAACGCCTGGGCCTCGATCGGGTCGCCGAGCGTCGTGCCCGTGCCGTGGGCCTCGACGGCGTCCACATCGGACGGTGCGAGCCGGGCGGCGCGCAGGGCCGCGCGGATCACCCGTTGCTGCGACGGGCCGTTCGGCACGGTCAGGCCGCTGGACGCGCCGTCCTGGTTGACCGCGCTGCCACGCACGACGGCGAGCACCCGGTGGCCGTTGCGCCGGGCGTCACCGAGCCGTTCGAGCACCAGCATGCCGACGCCCTCGGCCCAGCTCGCGCCGTCGGCCGACGCGGCGAACGACTTGCACCGGCCGTCCTCGGCCAGGCCGCCGGAGACCGCGAAGTCGACGAAGGTGTTCGGAGTGACGAGCGCGGAGACGCCGCCGGCCAGGGCCAGCGTGCACTCCCCCGCCCGCAGCGCCTGCCCGGCGAGGTGCAGGGCGACCAGCGAGGACGAGCAGGCGGTGTCGACGGTGAGGGCTGGTCCTTCCAGGCCGAGGGTGTAGGACACCCGCCCGGAGATGACACTGCCCGCGCTGCCGGTGCCGACGTAGGGGCCGACGCCTTCCGGGATGGCCAGCGCGCGGCCGATGTACTCGCTGTACATGGCGCCCGCGAACACCCCGGTGCGGCTGCCGCGCAACGACAACGGGTCCAGGCCCGCGCGTTCGAGCGCCTCCCAGGACGCCTCCAGCACCAGCCGTTGTTGCGGGTCCATGGCCTGCGCCTCGCGCGGGCTGATCCCGAACGGGGCCGGGTCGAACCCGGCGAGGTCGTCGAGGAACCCGCCCTCCCGGCTGAAGTTCGCGCCCGCGCCGTCGAAGAAGCCCAGGTCCCAGCCACGGTCGGTGGGGAACGGCGAGATTGCGTCCGTGCCGTCGCTGACCAGGCGCCACAAGGCTTCTGGGCTGTCCACACCCCCCGGGTACCGGCAGCTCATCCCGATGATGGCGATGGGTTCGCGGTCGGCGGCCTCGACCGCGCGCAGCCGCGCCCGCACCTGGCTCAGATCGGCCGTGGCGCGCTTGAGGTATTCGCGCAGCTGCGCTTCGTCAGCCATCGAGGCCCCCGGCGATCGAGGCAAGCACAAGCTCCTGGACGCTGCCGGTCGGCCGCGACGATCGAAGCGGCGCACGCAGGCATCCGGCGACCGCCGCTTGCGGCCGCCACCACCCGTCGCCGGCCATCGCCGCCGGTGGCACTGCCGCCTGCTCGCGCCACCACCGCCGGCTCGCCAGCACGGCCTGGTCGGTCTCGGCCACGGTGCGCCTGCCGGCACTGGCGGCACGGGTGGCAACCCCGCTTGCCCCGCGCTCGGCGAGCGAGACGGCCGACGCCTGCTCCAGCCACCACGCCCGGCTCACCACCACGGCCCGGTCCACCGGAGTGGCCGGCGGTCCGTCGGTGGCAACGGCAACCTGCACGTGCCGGTGCGGCTCATTCGCCATCCGAGCCTCCGTCGATGAGCGCGAACATCTGCTCGTCCGTGGCCAGGTCGAGCTCGGTCACCTCGTCCAGCGGCACCGATTCCACGTCATAGCGGGCGATCAGGGCGTGCAGGCGGGTGAGCGCCCGCGCCCGCGTCTCGTCCCGTTCGTCGGTGAGCGCGAGGCCTGCCTCCAGCCGGTCCAGTTCGGCGATCAGCGGGGACGGGCCCTCGACGGCCTCGACCGCCAGCGCGGTGCGCAGGTGCTCGGCCAGCTTGACCGCCGTGGGGTGGTCGAAGATCAGCGTGCTGGGCAGCCGCATGCCGGTCGCGGCGGCGAGCCGGTTGCGGATCTCGATCGCGGTGAGCGAGCTGAACCCCAGCTCCATGAACCCGCGCTCGGGGTCGATCGGGTCCACCGAGGCGTGCCCCAGCACCGCGGCCGCGTCCCCGCGGACGAGGTCCAGCAGCAGCCTGCGCTGTTCGAGTTCGGACAACCCGGCCAGCCGGGAGACCAAGTCCGGCCCGCTGCTCGGGCCGTCGCCGGCCGTGCGCCACACGGGGGCGCGGACGAGGCCCCGCAGCAGCGCGGGCACCGGCGCCGACGCCGCGCCGGCCCGCAGCGTGGCGAGGTCGAGGCGGGTCGCGACGACGTGAGCGGCACCAGCGTGCAAGGCCGCGTCGAACAGCGCGCGTCCGTCCTCATCGGACAGTGCGGCGCCCGCCCGGGTCGCCCGGGCCAGATCGGCCGCGTCGAGGTGCGCGCCCATCGCCCCGGTGCGCGCCCACATGCCCCAGCCGATCGACGAGCCCGGCCGCCCGGCGGCGCGGCGGCGCTGGGCCAGCGCGTCGAGGAAGGCGTTGGCCGCGGCGTAGTTGCCCTGGCCGACCGAGCCCATCGTGGCCGCGGCCGAGGAGAACAGCACGAACAACCCGAGCGGCATGCCCTCGGTCAGCTCGTCCAGGTGCACGGCCGCGTCAAGCTTCGGCGCCAGCACGGTGTCGAACTGCTCGGCGGCGAGCGAGCCGATCACGCCGTCGTCGAGCGCGCCTGCCGCGTGCACCACGCCGCCGAGCACCCGATCGCCGATCGCGGCGGCCAGCTCGACCCGGTCGGCCACGTCGCAGGCGAGCACCTCGGCGCGCGCGCCGAGTTCGGCCAGGTCCGCCACCAGCTCGGCCGCCCCGGGCGCGGCGGGGCCGCTGCGCGAGAGCAGCAGCAGCTCACGCACGCCGTGCTCGGCGGCCAGGTGCCGGGCGATGACGCCGCCGATCATGCCGGTGCCGCCGGTGACCAGCACCGGACCCTCCACAGTGGAGGGTGTGCCGGTCGCGTCGGCGCGGGCCAGGCGTGGCGCGAGGACCGTGCCCCGGCGCACCGCCAGCTGGGGCTCGTCGAGCGTGAGGACGTCGGCCAGCCGCGCCACGGACTCGTCGTGCTCGTCGAGGTCGACCAGCACGAACCGGTCCGGGTTCTCGCTCTGCGCGGTGCGGATCAGGCCGCGCACCGCGGCGGCGGCGAGGTCCGGGACGTCCGCGGTGGCCGTCGTGGCGACCGCGCCGTGGGTGAGCACGACCATGGTGGCGTCGGCGAACACCGGGTCGTCGAGACAGCCCTGCACGGTGAGCAGCACGTCGTCGAGCAGGGCACGGGTGGCCTCGGTGACGGGTCCGGCCGGGGTGTCCCCGGACCACACGACGACGTCCGGTGCGGGGCGCCCGGCATCGACCGCTTCGAGCAGTGCGTCGAGGTCGCCGTGCCAGTCGACCGCGCCGACGTGGCCGACCAGGCGCTCGGCGATGCCCGCGGAGTCGGTGCCGATCACCGACCAGGACGCGGGAACCGCGTTCTGCTGTGTCCGGTTCTGCTGGGTGGAGGCAGGCACCCAGTCGAGGCGGAACAACGAGTCGACCGGGCCGCGGCCCGCGACGCGCAGGTCCTCGGGCGACACCGCGCGGGTCACCATCGACTCGGCGGTCAGCACCGGCGCGCCCGCCGGGTCGGCGAGGTCGATGCGCACCGCACCCGCACCATCGGCCCTGCTCAGCCGAACACGCAGGCTGCTCGCGCCGATCGCGTGCACGACGACGCCGCGCCAGGCGAACGGCAACCAGATGGTGTCGGCCGCACCGCCGATCAGCCCGCCCAGTTCCATCGCGTGCAGCGCCGCGTCGAGCAACGCGGGGTGCACGCCGTAGCGGCGTGCCTCGGTCTGCGCCTGCTCCGGCAGGGCGATCTCGGCGTAGACGGCGTCATCGACGCCCTCGGCACCGCGCCAGACCGCGCGCAGCCCCTGGAACGTCGGCCCGTACACGTAGCCGGCGGCCGCCGCTCCGGCGTAGAAGCGTTCGATGGCAACGGGTTCGGCACCCGCGGGCGGCCACTGGGTCAGCTCGACGGCGTCGGTCCGGCGGTCGCTCAGCAGGTGCCCGGTCGCGTGCGTCGTCCACGGCACGTCCGGCTCCGCGCCCTCCGGGCGGGAGAACACGGTCACCGTCCGCTCGTCGGCCGCGTCGCCGGGCGCGCCCACGATCACCTGCAGCACGACGGCGTCGCGTTCGGGCACGGCCAGCGGCGCCTGCAACGTCAGCTCACCCAGCCGGGTGTGCCCGATCTGGGCGCCGGCGAGCAACGCCATCTCGACGAACGCCGTGCCGGGCACCAGGTTCGTGCCGCGCAGGACGTGCTCGGCCAGCCACGGCTGGGTGTCCGCGGCCAGCCTGCCGGTCAGCAGCACGCTGCCGTCCCCGGCCACCGGCACCGCGGCACCGAGCAGCGGGTGGGCGGTGGCGCCGAGGCCGACCTCGGCGACGTCGTCGGCGACGTGCACCTGCTCCGGCCAGAACCGGCTGCGCTGGAAGGCGTAGGTGGGCAGGTCGACCCGGTGGCCCTCGGGCACGACCGTGGTCCAGTCGACGGGCACGCCGTGCACGTGGGCGTCCGCGAGCGCGGTGAGCCAGCGGTCGCGGCCACCCTCGTCGCGGCGCAGCGTGCCCAGCACGGCGCCCGCGGTGTCGGTGGCCTCCAGCGTCTCCTGGATCGCCACGGTCAGCACCGGGTGCGCGCTGGTCTCGACGAACATCGACCGGCCGTCGGCCAGCAGGTTCCGGGTCGCCTGCTCGAACAGCACCGGCTCACGCAGGTTGCGCCACCAGTACTCGGCGTCGAGGGCTTCGGTGTCCAGCACCCCGCCGGTCACCGCGGAGTAGAACGGGATCGCGCCCGAGCGCGGCCTCAGCGGCGCGAGGTCGGCCAGCAGCCGGTCCTTGACCTGGTCGGCCTGCCGGGAGTGCCCGGCGCAGTCGGTCGGCACCCGTCGGGCCCGCAGCCCGCGCCGCTCGCACTCGGCGAGCAGGCCGTCGACGGCGTCGAGGTCACCGGACACGACCGTGGACAGCGGACCGGACAGGCCCGCGATGCTCAGCGCCCCGTCCCAGGGCGCGATCAGCCGCTCGGCGGTCTCGGCGGAGACCGACAACGACACCATGCCGCCCTTGCCCGCCATGAACTCGCGCAGCAGCAGGCTGCGCAACGCGACCACGCGCGCGCCGTCGAGCAGGCTCAACCCGCCCGCCACGACCGCGGCCGCGATCTCGCCCTGCGAGTGGCCCACCACGGCCGAGGGCCGCACGCCCACCGACTGCCACAACGCGGCCAGCGAGACGTTCACCGCCCACAGCACCGGCTGCACGACGTCCACGCGCTCGAGCGGCGGGGCGTCCGGCACGCCACGCAGGACGTCGAGCAGCGACCAGTCGACGAACCCGGCCAGTGCCTCGGCGCACTCCTCGACGCGGGCACGGAACACCGGTTCGTCCTCCAGCATCCGCACCGCCATGCCCGCCCACTGCGAGCCCTGGCCGGGGAAGACGAAGGTGATGGCGCCACGACCGGCCACGCCGGTCAGCACGCCGGGCCGGGTGCGTCCACCGGCGACGTCCTGCAGAGCGCCGACGAAGGACGCGCGATCGGAGCCGAGCACCACCGCCCGGTGCTCCAGCGACGCGCGCGAGCGCACCAGCACCGACGCGACGTCGCGCGGGTCGCGGTCGTCCACAGTGGACGCCAGACGGGTCGCCTGGTCACGCAGGGCCTCGGCGGTGCGCGCCGACAGAACCCAGGGCAGCAGAGCCGGTGCGGCCTCGGCCGCGCGGACCGGCGCGTCGGCCGGGTACTCCTCGAGGATCACGTGGGCGTTCGTGCCGCTCACCCCGAACGACGAGACCCCGGCCCGGCGCCGCCGCCCGGTCTCGGGCCACGGCCGCGACTCGGTCAGCAGCGACACCGCGCCCGCGGTCCAGTCCACTTCGGGCGTCGGCTCGTCGATGTGCAGCGTCTTCGGCAGCACGCCGTGACGCATCGCCATGACCATCTTGATCACGCCGCCGATGCCCGCCGCGGCCTGGCTGTGCCCGATGTTGGACTTCAGCGAGCCCAGCCACAGCGGATCGCTCGCCCGTTCCTGGCCATAGGTGTTGAGCAACGCCTGCGCCTCGATCGGGTCACCGAGGGTGGTGCCGGTGCCGTGAGCCTCGACCGCGTCCACATCGGACGGTCGAAGACCGGCGCCGGTCAAGGCGGCGCGGATGACCCGCTCCTGCGACGGGCCGTTCGGCGCGGTCAGGCCGTTGGACGCGCCGTCCTGGTTCACCGCCGAACCCCGGATCACGGCCGTGATCGGGTAGCCGGCGCGCTGCGCGTCCGAGAGCCGGGTCACCAGGACCATGCCGATCCCTTCGGACCACCCGGTGCCGTCCGCGGCGGCGGCGAACGCCTTGCACCGGCCGTCGCGGGAGAGCGCGCGCTGCCGGGAGAACTCCACGAACACGGCGGGCGTCGACAGCACCGTCACCCCGCCGGCGAGCGCCATGTCGCATTCCCCGGTGCGCAGCGCCTGCGCGGCCAGGTGCAGCGTCACCAGCGACGACGAGCACGCCGTGTCCACCGTCATGGCGGGCCCTTCGAGCCCGAACGTGTAGGACACCCGGCCGGCGAGCACGCTGCCCGACGTGCCGGTGCCGATGAAGCCCTCGGCGCCTTCCGGCAGGACGGACATCGTGGCGGCGTAGTCGTAGTACATGAGGCCGGTGAACACGCCGGTCCGGCTGCCGCGCATGGACGTCGGGTCGATGCCCGCCCGTTCGAACGCCTCCCAGGACGCCTCCAGCATCAGCCGCTGCTGGGGATCCATGGCCAGCGCCTCGCGCGGGCTGATGCCGAACGGGGCCGGGTCGAAGGTGTCCGCGTCGTGCACGAACCCGCCCTCGACCACGTAGGACTTGCCGGAGCTGTCCGGGTCCGGGTCGTAGAGAGCGTCGAGCTGCCACCCGCGGTTGGTGGGCAGCGGGGAGATCGCGTCGGTGCCGGTGGCGACGAGGCGCCACAACTCGTCCGGGCTGTCCACCCCGCCCGGGTAGCGGCAGCTCATGCCGATGATCGCGATCGGCTCGTCGCTCGCGACCTTCGTGGTGGCCGCGCGCGTCGGGCCCTCGATTCCGAGCAGGCGCGGGCGCAAGTGGGCGGCCAGCACCTCGGGTGACGGGTAGTCGAAGACGAGGGTCGCGGGCAGGCGCAGACCGGTGGCGAGCGAAAGCCGGTTGCGCAGCTCGACCGCGGTGAGCGAGTCGAAACCCAGTTCCTTGAACGAGCGCTGCGCCTCGAGCACGGCGGCCGAGGCGTGCCCGAGCACGGTGGCCGCCTCGGTGCGGATCAGCTCCACCAGGACCCGGGACTGCTCGGCTTCGGCCAGACCGGCCAGCTCGGCGCCCAGCCCGGTCGCCGCCGCCGCAGCGGTGGCGGCACGGCGGGTCCGCCGGCGGACCAGGCCACGCAGCAGCGCCGGGATACGGGTATCAGGGTCACGGTCGTGCTGGGCCTGCAGCAGGTCCAGGTCGAGTGGCATCGCGACCACGTGCGGCCGATCGCCGGCGCAGGCCCGGTCGAGCAACGCCAACGCGTCCTGAGTGGACAGTTCGCCGCCCGCGCGGGTGATGCGGGCGCGGCCGGTGTCGTCCAGGTGCCCCGTGATGCCACTCCGTTCGGCCCACAGGCCCCAGCCGATCGACACGGCGGGCTTGCCGTGGGCGGCGCGGTGGCGGGCGAGTCCATCAAGGAAACCGTTGGCGGCGGCGTAGTTCGCCTGCCCGGCCGCGCCGAACGTGGCCGAGGCGGAGGAGAACAGCACGAACAACGCGAGATCGGCGTCGGCGGTCAGCTCGTGCAGGGCGACCGCGCCACGCACCTTCGGGTCGAGCACCGTGTCGACGCGCGGCGGCGTGAGCGCCGAGGTGATGCCGTCGTCCACGACCCCGGCCGCGTGCACGATGCCCGTCAGCGGGTGCTCGGCCGGGATGGCGGCGAGCACTTCGGCCAGGGCGGCGCGATCGGTGACGTCAGCCGCCACCACCGTCACGTCCGCGTCGAGCTCGGGTGCTGGTCCGCCGGTGCGGCTGACCAGCACCAGGTGCCGGATGCCGTGCCGCTCGACCAGGTGGCGGGCGACCTGCGTGCCGAGCGCGCCGGTCCCGCCGGTGATCAACACGGTGCCGTCGGGGTTGAGGGCGCCGGGATTCGGGGCGCTGCCGGTGTCGCGCGCGAGGCGGGGCACGAGGACCTGGCCCGCGCGGATGCGCAGGTGCGGCTCGTCGTGGCCGAGCGCGGCCTCGACGTCGAGGCTGCCGTCGGTGTCGACGAGCACGAACCGGTCAGGGTTCTCCAGTTGCGCGGCGCGCACGAGCCCCGCGACGGCGTCGGCCGCCACGCCACCGGTGGTGACGATGGCGAGGCTCGTGTCGTGGGCGAGCGCGCTTTGCAGGGCGGCGAGGGCGGCGTAGGTGGCGGTCCGGGTGGATTCGACCAGGTCGTCGCAGGCCGTGGGGATCTCGACCCGCTCGAGGTCCACCGGCGCGGCCGTCGAAGCGGCAGGCACCCAGTCCACGGTGAACAACGCGGTGTGTGGACCGGCCTGCGTGGCGTCGGCCGGACGCAGCGTGAGGCCATCGATCGTGGCGACCGGGCTGCCGGTGCTGTCGGCGAGGTCCACCGCGAGCGCGTCGGTACCGGTGGCGGTCAGCCGGACCCGCAGCGCCCCCGCGCCCGCGACGTGCAGGCGAACGCCGGACCACGCGAACGGCAGCCGCACGCCGCCGGTCACCAACCCGGCGGCACCCGCCGCGTGCAACGCGGCATCCAGCAGGGCGGGGTGCAGGCCGAACGGTTCGCCCTGCGCCGTCCCACCCTGCGCCGTCCCACTCTGCGCCGCGTCCGGCAGCGCGACCTCTGCGTAGACGGTGTCCCCGGCCCGCCACGCGGCGGTGAGACCTCGGAACGCCGGGCCGTAGTCGAGCCCGGCTTCGGCGGCCGCGGCGTACCAGCCGTCGACGGGCAGCGGCTCGGCGGCGGGCGGCCACTCGGCGAGCCTGCCGGCCTCGACCGCGCTGGCCTCGACCTCGGTGGCGGACAACACGCCTTCGGCGTGGCGGACCCAGTCGCCGTCGGCGCGGGAGAAGATCGTGAGCGGGCGGCGGCCGTCGGCGTCGGGCGGGCCGACGACGAGCTGGACCGCGACGCCGCCGGTGGCGGGCAACGCGAGCGGGGTCTGCAAGGTCAGCTCGTCGAGCGTCGGGCAGCCGGCGAACTCCCCCGCCCGCAGCGCGAGCTCCACGAACGCCGTACCCGGAACCAGGATCGTGCCGAGGACGACGTGCTCGGCCAGCCACGGGTGGGCGGCGACCGACAGGCGGCCGGTGAGCAGGGCGCCGTCGTCGGTGGCGAGCGAGACGGCCGCGCCGAGCAGTGGGTGCTCCGCGCTGGCGAGCCCGGCCGCGGTGACGTCGCCGGCCGGCGCGGTGACCGGCCAGAACCGCTCACGCTGGAAGGCATACGTGGGCAGCGGGACCTTGCGCCCGCCGGACAACACCTGCGCCCAGTCGACGTCCACCCCGCGCACCCACGCGGTGCCGACCGCGGTCAGCAGCGCGGTCACCTCGTCGCGGCCGGAGCGCAGGACCGCCACGGATTCCTCTACGTGCGCGGACAGCGCGGCGTCGGGGCCCAGCTCCAGGAACGCGGTGACGCCGTTGTCGCGCAACGACTGCACGCCGTTGCCGAACCGGACCGTGTCGCGGACCTGCCGCACCCAGTACGCCGGGTCGGTGACGTCGCCGGGCATCCGGATCTTCGGCTGGTGGTAGGTGAGCGACTCGGCGACCGCGGCGAACTCCGCCAGTATCGGCTCCATCAGCCGTGAGTGGAAGGCGTGGGACACAACGAGTTTCTTGACCCGGCGGCCCTCGGCGCGCCAGGTCTCGGCGAGCGCGTCGAGCTCGTCCTCGGTACCGGAGACCACGAGCGAGGTCGGGCTGTTGATCGCGGCGATGTCGATGCCCGCCGGGACCTGGTCCTCGGCGACCTCGGCGGCGAGCATCGCCCCGCCCGCGGGCAGGGCCTGCATCAGGCGACCGCGCGCGGCGACCAACGTGCACGCGTCGTCCAGGGACAGCACCCCGGCGACGTGGGCGGCGGCCAGCTCGCCGATGGAGTGGCCGAGCAGGAAGTCGGGCTTGATCCCCCAGGACTCCAGCAAGCGGAACAAAGCCACTTCCAGGGCGAACAACGCGGCCTGCGCGCCTTCGGTCTGGTTGAGCAACGCCTCGTCGTCGAACGGGATCGGTTCGAACCGGGCGGTGATCTCGTCCATCGCGGCGGCGAACACCGGGTAGGTGTCGTAGAGCTCGCGGCCCATGCCGACGCGTTGCGAACCCTGGCCGGTGAACAGGAACGCCGTCCGGCCGGACTCCGCGCGACCACTGAGGTACCGGCGTTCGGTGAGCGCGGCCCGTGCGGAGTCCACATCGGACTCGATCAGCAGGGCGCGGTGCTCGAACTGGGCCCGGGTGGTCGCCAGCGAGTAGCCGACGTCGAGCAGGCGCTGATCCGCCAAGCCTTCCGCGAGCCGATCGGCCTGCGCCGGCAACGCCTGCGTGGTGCGGGCGGAGATCAGCAGCGGCACCGGCCTGCTGCTCGGCCCGTCGGACTCAGCGGGCTCGGCCGGGCGCCCCGGGGCGTCTTCGAGGATCACGTGGGCGTTCGTGCCGCTGATCCCGAACGACGAGATGCCGATCCGGCGCGGTTCGTCGCCACGCGGCCACGGCTGGGCTTCGGTCAGCAACGCCATCGTGCCCGCGGACCAGTCGACGTGCGGGGTCGCCTCGTCGGCGTGCAGCGTCCTGGGCAACGTGCCGTGCCGCAACGCGAGGATCGACTTGATCACGCTCGCGACCCCTGCCGCGGACTGCGTGTGGCCGATGTTCGACTTGAGCGAGCCGAGCCACAGTGGACGGTCGCGGCCGGTGCCGTAGGCGGCCAGCAAGGCTTGCGCCTCGATCGGGTCGCCGAGCGTGGTGCCGGTGCCGTGCGCCTCGATGGCGTCGACCTGCTCGGGCGCGAGCCGGGCGTTGGCCAGTGCCGCGGCGATCACCCGCTCCTGGGACGGCCCGTTCGGCGCGGTCAGCCCGTTGGAGCCGCCGTCCTGGTTCACCGCCGACCCGCGCACCACGGCGAGCACCGGCAGGTCCTCGGCGAGGGCACGGGACAGCGTGGTCACCATGACCATGGCGGCGCCCTCGGCCATGCCCATGCCGTCGGCCGAGGCGGCGAACGCCTTGCACCGGCCGTCGGAGGCGAGCCCGCGCTGGCGGTGGAACTCGTGGAAGGGTGTCGGGTGGGCCATCACGGTGACGCCGCCGACGAGCGCGTGCGTGCAGTCGCCGCTACGCAGGGCGTGCCCGGCCAGGTGCAACGCGGTCAGCGACGACGAGCAGGCCGAGTCCACGGTGACCGCCGGACCTTCCAGGCCCAGCGTGTAGGCGATCCGGCCCGACACCACGGAGGTGGCGCTGCCGGTCATCACATAGCCCGCGGACCCGTTCGCGCCGGCGTTGCCGCCGTTCATCACGACGTCGTAGCCCTGGCCGTTGGTGCCGACGAACACGCCGGTCCGGCTGCCGCGCAGGGCGTGCGGTGAGATCCCGGCGCGTTCCACGGCCTCCCACGCCACCTCGAGCGCGAGCCGCTGCTGCGGGTCCATGGCCAGGGCCTCGCGCGGATTGATCTCGAAGAAACCCGGGTCGAACTCGGCGGCGTCGTGCAGGAACCCGCCGAACGCGCGACCGGCGAGGTGTTCGGCGTTCCAGCCGCGGTCGGCCGGGAAGGCCGTGATGGCGTCGCGACCCTCGGCCAGCAACTGCCACAGGTCTTCCGGGCTGCGCACGCCACCGGGCAGGTGACAGCTCATCGCGACGACGGCGATCGGCTCCCCTTCGCCGGACTCCGCCGCGCGCAGGCGCTGACGGGTCTCGTGCAGCTCGGCGATCACCCGGCCGAGGTAGTCCCGGAGTTTCTTCTCGTCAGCCATCGTGTCCTTCTCGCTCGTTCGCACCGGGTCACTTGACCCCGAGGTCCCGGTCCACCAGGTCGAAAAGCTCGTCGTTGGAGGCATTACCCAGCTGCGCCAGCAAGCCGGCGTCCGCGGCGGGCTTGCGTTGCTTGGCCAGCAGCGACTCCAGCCGCAGCACCACCCGGACCCGGGCGATGTCGTCGTCGGCACGCGCGGCCAGCGCGGCTTCGAGCCGGTCCAGCTCGTCGAGGCCCGGCAGGTCGTCCTCGACCTGCCGCGGCGCGAGCTTGACCAGCAGGTACCGAGCCAGCGCCACCGGCGTCGGCCGGTCGAACACCACCGTCACCGGCAGTTCCAGCCCAGTCGCGGACGCCAGCCGGTTGCGCAGCTCGACGGCGGTCAGCGAGTCGAAGCCGAAGTCGCGGAACGCCTTGTCCACCGGCACTTCGGCGATGCTGTCGTGGCGGAGCACCACGGCGGCGTGGGTGCGCACCAGCTCGACCACGGCCCGCTCGCGTTCCACATCGGACAGTCCGGCGATCGACGCGCCGAAGTCACCGGAGTCGGCCGACTCGGCCTCGACCGGTGTGGCGGCGAGCACCCGCGCGACCTCGGGCAGGTCAGCGAGCAACGGGCTCGGCCGCATCACCGTGAAGGCGGGCGCGAACCGGGCCCAGTCGACCTCGGCGGCCGCGACGAACGCGTCATCGTGGTCGAGGGCCTGCTGCAGGGCGAGCATGGCGGGTTCGGGTTTGATCAACGGGACGCCGCGGCGCAGCATCGGCTCGACCTCGGTGGCCGCGACCATGCCGCCTCCGTCCCACGGTCCCCACGCCACGGAGAGCGCGGGCACGCCGTCGGCCCGCCGCCGCTGAGCGAGGGCGTCGAGGTAGGCGTTGCCGACGGCGTACCCACCGTGCCGGCCGACGCCCCACACCCCGGCGATGGAGGAGAAGTACACGACGGCGTCGAGGCGGGCCGGGTCGAGGAGTTCGTCCAGGTGCCGGGCGCCGGCGATCTTGGCCGCGACGAGGTCGGCCAGGTCCGCGATCACGGTGTGCTCCAGGCGTTCCAGCGTGCTGGCGCCCGCGGTGTGCAGGACGGCGTTCACCTGCACGCCCGCCTCGGCGAGGTCGGCCAGCAGCGCGACCACATCGTCGCGGTCGGCGACGTCGCACGCGGCGATGGTGACCTTGGCGCCCAGCGCGGTCAGCTCGGCGCTCAGCGCGTCGGCGTCGGGGGCGTGCGGTCCACGCCTGCTCACCAGGACCAGGTGCTCGGCGCCGTTGCCCGCCAGCCAACGGGCCACGTGGCCGCCGATCGCGCCGGTGCCGCCGGTGATCAGGGCAGTGCCACGCGGCTTCCAGTCCCGCACGGGACCGGGGCCGGTGGCGCGGACGAGCCGGCGCGCGAAGACCCCGGACGGGCGCACCGCCAGCTGGTCCTCGCCGTCGGTGCGGGCGAGCACGGCCGCGAACCTGGCAGCGGCGCGTTCGTCCACCTCCTGCGGCAGGTCGACGAGGCCACCCCAGTGCCGGGGGTGTTCCAGCGCGGCGACCCGGCCCAAACCCCAGACCTGGGCCTGTTCGGGACTGTCGGGCATGTCGTCGGTCGCGCCGACCGCGCCCTGGGTGACGCACCAGAGCGGCGCGTCCGGGTCGGCTTCGAGCACCGCGTGCAGCGCCGACAGCGTCGCGGTGACGCCGACCGGCAGCACGTCGTGCTCCGGGTGCGGCGTGATGTCCAGGGCCAGCAACGAGACGATGCCCGTCCACTCGCCCGGCAAACGGTCGGCGATCTCGGCCGCAGCGGTGGGCTCGACGACGGCCGTCTCGACGGTGGCGAGCCGGTCGCGCATGGCGTCGGCGCACAGCTCCGCGACCCGCGCCGAGTTCGGCGGGGTGAGCAGCAGCCAGCGACCGGGCAGCACCGGCGCGACCGGTTCGGGGACCGCGCGCCAGCCGACCATGTACCGCCAAGAGTCCACAGTGGATCGATCGGTCACCTTCCGGCGCCACGCCGACAACGCGGGCAGCACCGGCTCGAGGTCGGCGCGGGGCACGTCGAGGGTGTCGGCGAGCGACTCGGTGTCCCCGGCCGCGACGGCCGACCAGAACCGGCCCTCCGACGCCGACGCGGCGGTCGGCAGGAGCTCGGTCAGCGCGGTGAGGTCGTAGGGTTTGGGCCAGAACCGCTTGCGCTGGAACGCGTACGTGGGCAGGTCCACCCGGCGGGCGCCGGGCAACGCCACCGCCCAGTCCACGGCGAGGCCGCGCACGTGCGCCTCGGCGAGGCTGGTGAGCAGCCGGCGCACACCGGCGTCGTCGCGGCGCAGCGTGCCGATCACCTCGGCGCTCGCGCTGGTCTCCTGGATGGCCGAGGTGAGCACCGGGTGCGGGCTGACCTCGACGAACACCCGGTGCCCCTGGCCCAGCAGCGCGTCGGTGGCCTGGTCGAAGCGGACCGTGCGGCGCAGGTTGGTGTACCAGTACTCGGCGTCCAGGCCGGTGGTGTCCATGGGCGCACCGGTGACGGCGGAGTAGAACGGGATCGCCGACGGCCGGGGCGTGATGGCGGCGAGCGCGTGGCGCAGCCGGTCGTGGATCGCCTCGACCTGGCGCGAGTGCGACGCGTAGTCCACCGGGAGGTGCTTGGCGCGCACGCCTTCCGCGGTCATGGTGCGCACCAGGTCGTCGAGCGCCTCGGGGGTGCCGGACACGACGACCGAGCCGGGCCCGTTCACCGCCGCCAGGTCCAGCGCGCCGTCCCAGTCCTCGATGCGGTCGCGGACCAGCTCCAGCGCGAGGGCCACCGACACCATGCCGCCCTTGCCGGACAGTTCCTCGGCGATCGCCTGGCTGCGCAACGCGACCACGGCGGCGGCGTCGGCCAGCGACAGCGCACCGCAGACCACCGCGGCGGCGAGCTCACCCTGGCTGTGCCCGACGACAGCCGCCGGCTCGACGCCGTAGGTCCGCCACACCGCGGCGAGCGACACCATCACGGCGAACAGCAGCGGCTGCACCACGTCCACGCGGTCGAACAGCTCGCCGGGCTCACGCAGCGCCTCGACCAGCGAGAAGTCGACGTACGGGGCCAAGGCGTGCGCGCACGCCTGGAACTCGGAGCGGAACACCGGCGACGCGTCGAGCAGGTCGACCGCCATCCCGGGCCATTGCGAACCTTGGCCGGGGAAGACGAACACCGGCTTGGCAGCGCTTCCCGATCCCGTCACCACCGCCGCGGACGGCTTGCCGGTGGCGAGGGCGGCGAGCCCGTCGAGCAGTTCGTCCCGGTCACCGACCACCACCGCACGGCGCTCCAGCGTGGCGCGGGTGGTCGCGAGCGAGAACCCGGCATCGGCCGGGTTCACCGCGCCGTCGCTCAGGTGCGCGCGCAACCGCGCGGCCTGCGCCCGCAGCGCTTGGTCGTCGTGCGCCGACAGCACCAGCGGCACCGGTCCATCCACAGTGGAACGCTCGGGCGACGCGACCGGCTCGGGTTCCTCGATGATCACGTGGGCGTTGGTGCCGCTGGCACCGAACGACGACACGCCCGCCCGGCGCGGTTCGCTCCCCCGCCGCCACGGCACGGCGTCGGTGAGCAAGGCGACCTCGCCCGCGGTCCAGTCGACGTGCGTGCTGGGCCGATCCACGTGCAAGGTCTTCGGCAGCAGTTCGTGGCGCAGGGCCAGGATCATCTTCATCACGCCGGCGACGCCCGCGGCGGCCTGGGTGTGGCCGAGGTTGGACTTGACGGCGCCGAGCCACAGCGGCCGGTCGCGGTCCTGGCCGTAGGTCGCGAGCAGCGCCTGCGCCTCGATGGGGTCGCCCAGCGTGGTGCCGGTGCCGTGCGCCTCGACGACGTCCACATCGGACGGTCGAAGACCGGCGGAGGCCAGCGCCTGGCGGATCACGGCCTGCTGCGACGGACCGTTCGGCGCGGTCAGGCCGTTGGACGCGCCGTCGGAGTTGATCGCCGAACCGCGCAGCACGGCGAGCACGTCGTGGCCGTTGCGGCGGGCGTCGGCCAGCCGTTCCACGAGCAGGATGCCCGCGCCCTCGCCCCAGCCGGTGCCGTCGGCGGCATCGGCGAACGCCTTGCAGCGGCCGTCCTCGCTGAGCCCGGACAACGTGCTGAACTCGACGAACGGGCCGGGGGTCGACATCACGGTGACGCCGCCGGCGAGCGCGAGCGTGCACTCCCCCGCCCGCAACGCCTGGGCGGCGAGGTGCAGCGCGACCAGGGACGAGGAGCACGCCGTGTCGACCGTGACCGTCGGCCCCTCCAGCCCGAAGGTGTAGGCGAGCCGGCCGGACACGATGCTGGCGGTGGTGCCGCCGACCAGCTGTCCCTCGGTGTCCTCGGCGGAGGACAGCAGGACGTAGCTGTAGTCCTGGGCGTTGCTGCCGACGAACACTCCGGTCCGGCTGCCGGCCACCGACGTCGGGTCGATGCCGGCGCGCTCGAACGCCTCCCAGGTCGTCTCCAGCAGCAGCCGTTGCTGCGGGTCCATGGTGACGGCCTCGCGCGGGCTGATGCCGAAGAACGCGGCGTCGAACTCGGCGGCGTCGTGCAGGAACCCGCCCGCGCGGACGTAGGAGGTACCGCGTTCGCGGCCGAACAACTCCTCGAGGTTCCAGCCGCGGTCGGCCGGGAACGGGGCGAGCGCCTCGCCGCCGTCGGCGAGCAGCCGCCACAGCTGGTCGGGGTCGGCGATGCCGCCCGGGAACCGGCACGCCATGCCGATGACGGCGATCTCGTCGCCCCCGGCCTGGTCCGCCTCGTCGGCGACCGGTACCGGCACGGCCTCGCCGTCGAGGTCCAGCGCGGCGAGCAGGTGCGCGGCCAGGGTGACCGGCTTCGGGTAGTCGAACGCGAGGCTGGCGGGCAACCGCAGGCCGGTCGCGGCGCCGAGCCGGTCGCGCACCTCGATCGCGGTGAGCGAGTCGACGCCGAGGTCCTGGAAGGACAGCTGTGGGGAAACGTCGTCGGCCGAGGCGTGCCCGAGCACGGCGGCGACCTCCGTGCGCACGACATCCAGCAGGACGTCGGCCCGGTCGGCGGCGGGCAGCCCCACCAAGCGCGCGGTGAGCTGGGTCCGAACGTCGCCCAGGGCGGCGTCGGTCTGGGTCGCGTCCAGCACGGCGGCGGCCTCGGGCAGGCTCGCGATCAGCGGGCTGCGCCGCGCGGTGCAGAAGATCGGCGCGAAGGTGGCCCAGTCCACAACGGACACGACCAGGTTCGTCTCGTCCCGGTCCAGCGCCTGGCCGAGGGCGGTGAGCCCGAGGTCGGGGCGCATCGGCGCGAGGCCCCACTTGGCGATGTGCTCGGCGGTCTCGCCTGCCGCCATGCCGGCTCCGGCCCACGGCCCCCACGCGACGGCGGTGGCGCTGCGGCCCCGGGCCCGGCGCTGCTCGGCGAGCGCGTCGAGGAAGGTGTTGGCCGCGCCGTACGCGGCCGCGTTGCCGCTGCCCCAGATGCCACCGATGGAGGAGAACAGCACGAACGTCTCGACGTCGGGCAGCAGCGCGTCCAGGTTGAGCGCGCCACCGACCTTGGCCCGCAGCACGTCGGCGAACTCGGCCATGCCGGTCTCGTTGAGCGGCACGGACTCGGCGACGCCCGCGGTGTGCATCACGGCCGTCACCGGGTGCTCGCCCAGCACGCGGGCCAGCGCTCCGCGGTCGGCGACGTCGCAGGCGACGACCGTCGCGGTGACCCCTAGCTCGGCCAGTTCGGCCACCAGTTCCGCCGCCCCGGTCGCGGTGGGGCCGGACCGGCTGGTGATCACCAGTTCCGTCGCGCCCCGCCCGGCCAGCCAGCGGGCCACGCGGGCGCCGAGCGCGCCGGTGCCACCCGTGATCAGGACGGCGCCGGACGGTCGCCAGCGCTCGGCGGGCTCGGCGCCGGCCAGCGGTGCCCGGACGAGCCTGCGCCCGAAGACGCCCGTGTCGCGCACGGCCACCTGGTCCTCGCCGTGGCCACCGGCGAGCACCGCGACCAGCGCCTCGGCGGCACCGTCAGACAATTGCTCCGGCAGGTCGACAAGGCCACCCCAGCGCGCCGGGAACTCCAGCGCGGCGACCCGGCCGTAGCCCCAGAGTTGCGCGAGCATCGGGTTCGGCGCGTGGTCGGCACGGCTCGCGGTGACGGCGCCCTGAGTGCAGGTCCACAGTGGAGCGTGGATCCGGGCGTCGCCGAGGGCCTGCAGCAGGAGCACGTTCGTGACCAGGCCGACAGGCATCGGGGCGTGTTCGGCGTGCGGCTCGTCCTGGGTGCCGAGCAGCGACAGCACTCCGTCGACGCCACCGGCTTCGGTGACGGTGTCGAGGATGGTGCCCGCGAGGTCCCAGCGGTCGGTCTCGGTCACGCGCAGCTCGACGACCTGCGCACCGTGGGCACGCAGCGCTTCGACCACCGGATCGGTCCGGTCGCCGGGCAGCACGGGAGGCAGCACGGCCAGCCAGGTGCCAAGCGTCGCAGGCGCCGGCAGGCTCGCCAGCGGCTGCCACTGCACGCGATACCGCCACGAGTCCACGGTGGACAGTTCCCGGCGTCCCTTGCGCCACGACGACAACGCCGGCAGCACGGTGCTCAGGCCGTTGCCCGCATCGAGCCCCAGGGTGGCAGCAAGCGCGTCGACGTCGGCCGTCTCGACCGCCGACCAGAACCGGTTCTCGGCTGGGTCGGCGCTGCCGCCTGAGCCGACGCCCGAGCCCGCGGCGCGCCCGGTGAGCCAGTAGCGGTCGCCCTCGAACGGATAGGTGGGCAGCTCGACGCGCCGCCCGCCCCAGGTGTCGAAGACCGCCGTCCAGTCGGCGCGCACCCCGGAGACGTACGCGGCCGCCAGTCCCCCGAGGAGGGCACGCGGCTCGTCGCGGTCGCGGCGCAGCAACGGAATCGCGTGCTCGACGTGTGCGCAGAGCGCGCCCTCCGGACCGAGTTCGAGGAAGGTGCTCCCGCCGTCGGCGCGCACCCGCGCGATGGCGTCGGCGAAGCGGACGGTGTCACGGACCTGCCGGACCCAGTGGTCCGGGTCGATCACGTCGCCGGTCGTGACGAGCTGGATGTGCGGCTGGTGGTAGGTGAGCGTGCGCGCGACCGCGGCGAACTCGTCGAGCATCGGCTCCATGAGCCGGGAATGGAACGCGTGCGAGACCGTCAACCGCTTGTGCCGCCGGTCCTGCCACCGCTCTTCCAGCGCCGCGATCTCGGCCTCGGTACCGGACACCACCAACGACGTCGGGCTGTTGACCGCCGCGATGTCGATCCCCGCCGGGACCTCGTCCTCGGTCGCCTCGACGGCCAGCATCGCTCCACCGGACGGCAACGCCTGCATCAACTTTCCACGCGCCGCCACCAAGGCGCACGCGTCGTCCAACGACAACACCCCCGCCACGTGGGCGGCGGCCAGTTCGCCGATCGAGTGGCCGACCAGGTAGTCGGGCGTGACGCCCCACGCCTCGAGCAACCGGAACAACGCCACCTCGAACGCGAACAGCGCCGCCTGGGCGTGCTGCGTCTGGTTCAGCCGGTCCTGGTCGTCCCAGGGAATGTCCTCGAACCGGCCGCACACCTCGTCGAACGCGGCCGCGAACACCGGGAACACCGCCGCCAGCTCGCGCCCCATGCCGGCCCGCTGCGCGCCCTGACCGCTGAACAGGAAGGCCAGCCGCCCGTCGCCGGCCACACCGCGCACCTGACCGCGTCCCGCGGCGACCTCGCGCAGGCCGCGCTGCAGCTCCGCCCGGTCGCCGGCGAACACGGCGGCGCGGTGCGCGAGCGCCGCACGGCCCGTGGCCAGCGAACGGGCGACGTCGAGTGGCTCGGCCCGCTGGTGGGTGTCCAAGTAGGACAGCAGACGCTCGGCTTGCGCGCGCAGCGCGTCGGCGGTACGGCCGGACACCAGGCACGGCACGGCACCCGGCTGTGTGGCCGTGCGCTCGGCCGGTGCCGTCGCGGGCGCCTGCTCGATGATCGCGTGGGCGTTCGTGCCGCTCATGCCGAACGACGACACCCCGGCCCGGCGGGGGCGTCCGGTGTCCGGCCAGGTCTGGGTCTCGGTCAGCAACCGCACCGCACCCGAGTCCCAGTCGATGTGCGTCGACGGCTCGTCGGCGTGCAGGGTCGGCGGCAGCAGCCCGCGCCGCAGCGCGAGGACGAGCTTGATCACCCCGGCGACCCCGGCGGCCGCCTGGGTGTGGCCGATGTTGGACTTCACCGAACCCAGCCACAGCGGATCGCCCACCCGGTCCTGGCCGTAGGTGGCGAGCAACGCCTGCGCCTCGATCGGGTCGCCCAGCCTCGTGCCGGTGCCATGGGCCTCGACAGCGTCCACATCGGACGCTGTGAGACCGGCGTTGATCAGGGCCTGCTCGATGACCGCGCGCTGGGACGGGCCGTTGGGCGCGGTCAGGCCGTTGGACGCGCCGTCCGAGTTGACCGCCGACCCGCGGATCACGGCCAGCACCTCGCGACCGTCGCGCAGGGCGTCGGTCAGGGGCATCAGCAGCAGGACGCCCACGCCCTCACCCCAGCCGGTGCCGTCGGCGGCGTCGGCGAACGCCTTGCACCGGCCGTCGGCCGCGAGCCCGCCCTGCCGGCCGAACTCGGCGAACAGGCTGAGCCCGGCCATCACCGACACGCCACCGGCGAGCGCCATCGTGCACTCCCCCGCGCGCAACGACTGGCAGGCCAGGTGGATCGCCACGAGCGAGGACGAGCACGCCGTGTCGACGGTGAGCGCGGGGCCCTTGAGGCCGAAGGTGTAGGCGACCCGGCCGGAGACGACGCTCGCCGCACTGCCGGTGAGCAGGTGCCCTTCGGCGCTGTCCGGCAGGTCGGCGTCGACCGCGTAGTTCGAGTTGCCTGCCCCGAGGAACACACCGGTCTTGCTGCCGCGCAACGACAACGGGTCGAGGCCAGCGCCTTCGAAGGCCGCCCAGGACGACTCGAGCACCAGCCGCTGCTGCGGGTCCATGGTGAGCGCCTCGCGCGGGCTGATGCCGAACACCGCGGCGTCGAACCGGTCGGCGTCGGCGACGAACCCGCCGCGCAGACCCATGGCCTCCCCAGAGGCGACGTCCCAGCCGCGTCCCTCGGGCAGGCCCGTGATCGCGTCGGTGCTGCCGGCCACCAGCTGCCACAGCTCGTCCGGGGTGCGCACGCCGCCGGGGTAACGGCAGCTCATCGCCACGATCGCGATCGGCTCGGTGGCCGGTCCCCCGTCCAGCCGGCGTCGCGCCTCGTCGAGCTGCCGCCGGGTCCCGGCCAGGTCGGCCGTGACCTTCTTGAGGTACTGCAGCAACTTCGCTTCGTTGGTCACGACACACCAAGCTCTCTGTCGATGTAGTCGAAGACGTCCTCGGCCGACGCGTCCGCCAACTGCACGGCGACCGTGCCGGGACTCGCCTCGGTCAGCCGGGCGGTGAACCGCTGCAGGCGCGCGGCCAGCGCGGTCCGGTCGACGCCACCGGCCAGCAACGTCTCGAGGTCGGCGCTGAGCCGGTCGAGTGGATCCGGCGCGGGAGCGGCGGAGCCACGCAGCTGTTCGAGCAGGCGGGCGGTCAGGTCGTTGGGCGTCGGGTGGTCGAAGACGAGGGTCGCGGGCAGCCGGACGCCGGTCGCGGTGGCCAGCCGGTTGCGCAGCTCGACCGCCGTGAGGGAGTCGAAACCCAGCTCCTTGAACGACTTGTCGGCACCGATGCCGTCCGTGCCGCGGTGGCCGAGCACGGTGGCGGCGTGCGCGCGGACCCGGTCGAGCACCGTGCGGTGCTGCTCGGGTTCGGGCAGGCGAGCGAGCCGGTCGGCAAGCGAGGTCTCACCCTGCTGCGCCGCGTCATGAGATGCCGCAGTGCTGACCCGCCGAACCGGTCGCCGGACGAGGTCGCTCAGCAGCGCGGGCACCGGATCGGCGGTGCGCAGCCGGGCGAGGTCGAGCGGCATCGGAACGAGGTGACCGCGCGGGTGGCGCAGTGCCGCGTCGAACAACGCGAGGCCCTGCTCAGCGGTGATCAACACACCTGCGCGGGCCCGGTCGTGCTCGGACAGCTGCCCGGTCATCGCGCTGGCCTGCTCCCACAGCCCCCAGCCGAGCGAGACGGCGGGCAGGCCGAGGGCGCGCCGGTGCTGGGCGAGCGCGTCGAGGTAGGCGTTGGCGGCGGCGTAGTTGGCCTGCCCGGGTGAGCCGATCGTGGCCGACGCCGAGGAGAACAGCACGAACAGGGCGAGATCGGCGTCGCGGGTCAGCTCGTGCAACACGGTCGCGGCGTCGACCTTCGGCCGGAACACGGTGTCCAGACGCTGCCGGGTGAGCGAGTGGAGCACGCCGTCGTCGAGCACGCCCGCCGCGTGGATCACGCCGGTCAGCGGGTGCTCGAGCCCGGCGAGCAGCGCGGCGACACGGTCACGGTCGGCGGCATCGCAGGCCGCCACGGTGGCACTGGCGCCCAACTCGGCCAGTTCGGCGACCAGCTCGGCCGCACCGGGCGCGTCGGCGCCGCTGCGGCTGGTGAGCAGCAGGTGCCGGACGCCGTGTGCGGTGACGAGATGGCGGGCGAGCAGGCTGCCGAGCAGGCCGGTGCCGCCCGTGATCAGCACGGTGCCGTCCGGGTCGAGCGGGCGTGGGATCGTCAGGACGTTCTTGCCGACGTGACGAGCCTGGGCCATGTGCCGGAAGGCGGCCGCCGCGTCGCGGACGTCCCAGCCGGTCACCGGCAGCACGTGCAGCACGCCCGCGTCGAGCAGATCGAGGATCGTCGCGAACATCGCCGTCAGCCGCTCGGGCCCGGCCTCGGCCAGGTCGAAGGCGCGGTAGGTGAGGCCCGGGTAGGCGTCCTCGACGCCGGACCGGTCGCGCAGATCCGTCTTGCCCATCTCGATAAACCGGCCGCCCGGCGCCAGCAGCTCCAGCGAGGCGTCCACGAACTCGCCGGCGAGCGAGTTGAGCACGACGTCCACACCCCGGCCGTCGGTGAAAGCACGGAACGCCGGCCCGAACTCCGTGGTGCGCGACGACGCGAGGTGGTCGTCGTCGAGCCCCAGCTCGCGCAGGACGTGGTGCTTGGCGGGACTGGCGGTGGCGAACACCTCGGCACCGAGGTGCCGAGCCAGCTGGACGGCGGCCATGCCGACGCCACCCGCCGCCGCGTGCACCAGCACCGACTGTCCGGGCCGGACGTTCGCGAGATCCACCAGGCCGTAGTAGGCGGTCAGGAACACCGTCGGTACCGACGCCGCCTGCGCGAACGTCCACCCGGGACGCATCACGGCCAGGGCCGCGCGCTCGGTCACGGTGACCGGGCCGAAGCCGTCGGCGAACAACCCGAACACCCGGTCGCCGACCCGCAGGTCGCTCACCTCGGCGCCGACCTCCAGCACGACGCCCGCGCCTTCGGTGCCCATGCCCGACTGGTCGGGCACCATGCCGAGCGCGATGGCGACGTCGCGGAAATTCACGCCCGCCGCCCTTACTCCGACCCGAACTTGCTGTGGTGCCAACGGTTGCCCGGCGTTCGGGGCGTCGACCAATGCCAGGTGGTCCAGGGTCGTGCCGCCGCTGACGTCCAGGCGCCACGGCGTTTCCGGGAGGGTGGCAGGCGCGACCGCGCGGGCCAGCCGTGGGGCGAACACCTCGCCCGCGCGCACGGCCAGCTCCGGCTCGTCCGGCAGGCCGAGCGCACGCAGCAGGCCGTCCCACGAGTCGGCGCGACCGTCGAAGTCGATGACGTGGCAGCGGCCCGGGTTCTCGGACTGGGCGCTGCGCAGCAGGCCGTGCACGGCCGCACTGCCGAGGTCGCCGACGTGCTCGCCCGCGTGTACGCCGACCGCGCCGGTCGTCAGCACCACGAGTCGCGCCTTGGCGAACCGGTCGTCGGCCAGCCACGCCTGGGCGACCGCGAGCGCTTCGGCGGCGGCGTCGCGTGCGGACGCCGGCTCGCTCTGCCACAGCACGACTTCGGGGTCGGCCACACCGGCCTCGACGGCGGTGGCCAGTGCGTCGAGGTCCGGGTACCAGACCACCGCACCGATGCGGGTGAGGAGCTCTTCGGCGACCCCGGCCTGGTCGGCACCGATGACGGCGAGCCGGTCCACGGGAGTGCCGTCGGCGGTGAGCGATGCCCAGTCCACTTGGAACAGTGCGTCGACCGGAGCGCCGGAGTCCGCGGGCCGGAACGCGAGGGAGTCGATGGTGGCGACCGGCTCGCCCAAGGCGTCGGCAACGACGACCTCGACGGTGTTCTCTGCACGCGCGGTGATCCGGGCCCGGAGGGTGGTGGCGCCCTCGGCGTGCAGGCTGATACCCGTCCACGAGAAGGGCAGCACCGGTCCGGTGAGCAGGCCGCCGAGCCCGGCCGCGTGCAACGCCGCGTCGAGCAGCGCCGGGTGCAGGCCGAACCGGGCGGCGTCGGCCTGCGCGTCGTCCGGCAGCGCGACCTCGGCCCACACCTCGCCTTCGCTGCGCCACACCGCTCGCAAGCCTTGGAACGTCGGGCCGTAGCCGTACCCGGCGGCGTCGAGCGCGTCGTAGCAGCCGGCCACGTCGACCGGTTCGGCCTCGGGTGGCCACGGCATGAGCGCGACCGGGTTGGCCGGTTCGTCGGTCAACCGGCCGGTGACGTGCTGGGTCCAGTCGCCGTCGAGCGTGGCGGCCGGTCGCGAGTGGACGGTGAACTCGTGATCTCCATCGACCCGAACCTGGATGGACACCGCGCCCGTGGCGGGAATGGTGAGCGGGGTCGTCGTGGTCAGCTCGGCGACCTGGCCGCAACCGACCTGGTTGCCCGCACGCACGGCGAGGTCCACGAACGCGGTGCCGGGCAGCACGACCGTGCCGCCGACGGTGTGGTCGGCGAGCCACGGGTGGGTGGCCAGCGACAGGGTGCCCAACCACAGCACGCCCGCGCCCGCGACCGGCACCACGGTGTCGACGAGCGGGTGGTCGACGCTGTTCAGCGCCACGGCGCGCTTCGGGCGCGGCCAGTAGCGTTCGCGGTCGAAGGCGTAGGTGGGCAACGCAATCGCGGCGGCCGGCGGCAGCACCGACGGCCAGTCCACGGGCAGTCCGCGCACCCACGCCTCGGCGAGTGCGGTCAGCCAGCGGTCCCGGTCACCGGCGCCGCGGCGCAGCGTGCCGAGCACGATCCCGTCGCCGGCCATCGCTTCGTCGATGCTCATGGTCAGCACCGGGTGCGGGCTCACCTCGATGAACGTGGTGCGACCGGCCGCGCGCACGGCGTCGACGGTCTGGTCGAACCGGACGGTCCGGCGCAGGTTCTCGTACCAGTAGCCGGCATCGAGTTCCTCGGCGTCCAGCACCCCGCCGGTCACCGACGAGTAGAACGGGATGCCGCCGGCTCGCGGCGTGATCGAGGCGAGGTCGGCCAGCAGCCGGTCGCGGATCGCCTCGACGTGCGCCGAGTGCGACGCGTAGTCCACCGGTATCCGGCGGGTCCGATCCGGTTCGGCGGCCAGCAGCGCGTCGAGTGCGTCGGCGTCGCCGGAGACGACTGTCGACAGTGGACCGTTGACGGCCGCCACCCCGAGCACGTCACCCCAGGGTTCGATCAAGCTGGTGGCGTCGTCGACGCTGAGCGCGACCGACACCATGCCACCGCGGCCGGACAGGTGCTCGGCGATCGCCTGGGCCCGCAGCACCACGACCCGGGCACCGTCCTCGACGCTCAACGCGCCGGCGACCACGGCGGCGGCGATCTCGCCCTGCGAGTGGCCGATCACCGCGGCCGGCCGGATACCGGCCGACTGCCAGAGCCGGGCCAGCCCGACCATGACCGCCCAGAGCGCGGGCTGGACCACGTCGACCCGGTCGAGCTCCTTGCCGCGCACCACATCCAGCAGCGACCAGTCGACGTACGGGGTGAGGGCGCGTTCGCACTCCTCGATGGCGTCGCGGAACACGGGCTCGGCGTCGAGCAGGCCGGCCGCCATGCCGACCCACTGCGCGCCTTGACCGGGGAAGACGAACACCGCGCCGCCGGGATTCGTGGCGATCCCGCGCACGACGTCCTCACCGAGCACGACCGCGCGGTGGTCGAGCGTGGCCCGCGCGGTGGCCAGCGTCCAGGCCATCGCGGCCGGATCTTCGTCCACCGCCGCGATCCGGTCGAGCTGGGCGGACAGGCTGCGCTCGGAGTTGGCCGACAGGACCCACGGAACCACCCCGTCGACCGGGGTGCGATGCGGTGCCTCAGTTTCCGGCGCCTGCTCGATGATCACGTGCACGTTGGTCCCGCTCACGCCGAACGACGACACACCGGCCCGGCGCGGGCGACCCGCGTCCGGCCAGTCCCGGCCCTCGGTGAGCAGCGCGACCGCACCCGAACCCCAGTCCACCTCGGGCGTCGGAGCATCGACGTGCAAGGTGGGCGGCAGGTACTCGTGGCGCAGCGCCTCGACCATCTTGATGACGCCCGCGACGCCGGCCGCGGCCTGGGTGTGCCCGATGTTGGACTTGATCGAGCCAAGCCACAGCGGCTGGTCCGCGGGCCGGTCGGCGCCGTAGGTGGCCAGCAACGCCTGCGCCTCGATCGGGTCACCGAGCCGGGTACCGGTGCCGTGCGCCTCGACCACGTCCACATCGGACGATGCGAGACCGGCGTTGGCCAAGGCTTCGCGGATGACCCGCTGTTGCGACGGGCCGTTGGGCGCCGTGAGCCCGTTGGACGCGCCGTCCTGGTTGACCGCCGAGCCGCGCACGACCGCGAGCACCCGATGCCCGTTGCGCCGCGCGTCGGACAGGCGTTCCAGCAGCAGCACGCCGACGCCTTCGCCCCAGCCCGCACCGTCGGCGGCCGCGGCGAACGACTTGCAGCGACCGTCCGCGGCGACGCCGTTCTGCCGGCTGAACTCCGTGAACACCCCCGGCCGGGCCATGACGACCACGCCGCCGGCCAACGCCATCGAGCACTCGCCCGACCGCAACGCCTGCGCGGCCAGGTGCAGCGCGACCAGCGACGACGAGCAGGCGGTGTCGACGGTGACCGCGGGCCCTTCCAGGCCGAACGTGTAGGACACCCGGCCGGACACGACGCTCGCGGCGCTGCCGGTGGCCACGTGGCCCTCGACGCCGTCCAGCGAGCCGTCCAGCAGGGCCAGGTAGTCCTGGCTGTTGGTGCCCGCGAACACGCCGGTCCGGCTGCCGCGCAACGACGTCGGGTCGAGCCCGGCAGCTTCGAAGACCTCCCAGGACGCCTCCAGCAGCAGGCGCTGCTGCGGGTCCATGGCGATCGCTTCGCGCGGGGAGATGCCGAACAGGGCGGCGTCGAACTCGGCCGCCGTGGCGACGAAGCCGCCTTCCTTGGCGTGCGAGCTGCCGGAACGGTCGGCCGCGTCGTCGGCCAGCAGCCAGTCCAGCGACCAGCCGCGGTCGGCCGGGAACGGGCCGATGCCGTCGGTGCCGGACGCCACGAGCCGCCACAACTCGTCCGGTGAGGTGACGCCGCCGGGGTAGCGGCAGCTCATCCCGATGATCGCGACCGGGTCGTCGTGGCGCGCCAGCCCGATTTCCGCTTCCGGGGTGGAGTCGGCGATACCGAGCTGGGTGGCCAGGTACGTGGCCAGCACGTAGGCGTTCGGGTAGTCGAAGACGAGCGTGGTCGGCAGGCTGAGCCCGGTCAGCTCGGTGATCCGGTCGCGCAGCTCGACCGCGGTCAGCGAGTCGAACCCCAGGTCCTTGAACGCGCGCTCGGGCTCGATGGCCTCGGCGGTGGTGTGGCCGAGCACGGCCGCGGCGCCGGTGCGGACGATCTCCAGCAGCACCTCTTGGGGGTCGCCGTCGGCGAGCTTGCGGCGCAGGTCGGCGGAGCCCACCTCGTCGGTCTTCGCCTCGGCCGGAGCGAGCGCGCGGACGACTTCGGGCAGCTCGGTGAGCAGCGGGCTCGGCCGGGCCGAGGTGTAGGCGGGGGCGAACCGGGCCCAGTCGACGTCGGCGACCACCACGCAGCCCAGGTCGTGGTCGAGCGCCTGCGCGAAGGCCTGGATGGCGAGCTCCGGGTCCATGGCGCTCAGACCACGGCGGGCCAGTTGCTCCTCGGCGTCCTCGGTGACCAGCATCCCCGAGCCGGCCCACGGGCCCCACGCCAGCGATGTGCCGCGGCGGCCGGTGGCCCGACGGTGCTCGACCAGGGCGTCGAGGTGGGCGTTGGCGGCGGCGTAGGCGGCCTGGCCCGCGCTGCCCCAGACGCCGGAGACCGAGGAGAACGTCACGAACGCCTCGGCGTCGGGCAGCAGTTCGTCCAGGATGCGCGCGCCCTCGACCTTGGCCCGCAGGACGTCGGTCAGCTCGGCCAGCCCCGCGTCCAGCAGCGGCTGGTACTCCACCACGCCCGCCGTGTGCACGACCGCGGTGACGGGGTGCTCGGCCAGCAGCGTGGCAACGGCGTCGCGATCGGTGATGTCGCAGGCCACCACCGTGACGCGGGTCCCGAGCGCGGTCAATTCCTCGTTCAGCTCGGCGGCGCCGGGCGCGTCCGGGCCGCGCCGGCTCACCAGCAGGAGGTGTTCGGCGCCGCGCTCGGCGAGCAGCCGGGCGACCCGGGCGCCGAGCGCACCGGTGCCGCCGGTGACCAGGACTGTCCCTTGTGGACGCCAGGTGACCGAGTCGAGCGGGGTGGGCGGGGCGTGTCGGACGCGGCGGGCGAACAGGCCGGACGCACGCACCGCGACCTGGTCCTCGGTGCCGTCGGCGAGCACGGCGGCGAGCCGCTCGCCCACGCGCCGGTCGAGGGTCGCGGGCAGGTCGACCAGGCCACCCCAGCGCTGGGGCAGTTCGAGCGCGACGACCCGGCCGAGGCCCCAAACTTGTGCCTGATCGGCGCTGGGCGCCGGGTCCAGCCGGCCGACCGACACCGCGCCTGTGGTGACGGTCCACAGTGGAGTATCTAGCTTGGCGGCGTCGAGCGCCTTGACGAGCGTGACGGTGGCGGCAAGGCCGGTGGTGATCCCCGGGTAGCCGGGGTGGGGGTCGGTGCCGAGCCCGACGAGCGACAGCACACCGGCCGCTTCGCCGACCTCCAGGAGGTCGGCGGCCAGCGGCCAGGGGTCGGTCTCGGCCGGGTCGACGGTCAGCTCCCGCACAGTGGCGCCCGCGGCGCGCAACACCGGCGCTAAGTCCGGCGCGCCCGACGGAGGCGTGATCAGCAGCCACGTTCCAGTGAGCTCGGCGATGGGGTCGGCGGTCGGGCTCCAGCCGGCTTCATAGCGCCAAGAATCCATAGTGGACTGTTCCGATGCGCGGCGGCGCCAGGCCGACAGCGCCGGCAGCACGGCGGCCAGCGCTTCGGTGTCCAGCCCCAGTGCCCCGGCCACCGCGGTCGTGTCGTCACGCTCGATGGCCGCCCAGAACTCGCGCTGGCGGTCGTCCGGCTCGACGACCGCGGGCACGTCCGGGGCGAAGGTGTCGAGCCAGTAGCGCTTGCGCTGGAAGGCGTAGGTGGGCAGCGGGACCCGGCGCCCGCCGGGCACGACAGCGGCCCAGTCGACGTGCGTGCCCCGCACCCACGCCCGGGCCACGGCGGTGACGAACGTGCGGACCTTGTCCTGCTCGCGGCGGGCCACGGGCACAGCGCCGTCGACGTGGGCGGACAGCACGCCGTCCGGGCCCAGTTCTAGGCAAGTGACCACGTTGTGCAGCCGCTGCACGGCGTCGGCGAACCGGACGGTGTCGCGGACCTGGCGCACCCAGTAGCCGGGGTCGGTCACGTCACCGGCGGCGATGATCTCGATGGCCGGCGGGTGGTAGGTGAGCGTGCGCGCCACGGCGGCGAACTCGTCGAGCATCGGCTCCACCAGCCGCGAGTGGAACGCGTGCGAAACCCGCAACCGCTTGTGGCGGCGGTCTTTCCAGTGCTCCGCCAGCCCCGCGATCTCGTCTTCGGTGCCCGACACCACCAACGACGTCGCACTGTTGATCGCCGCGATGTCGATGCCGTCCGGGACCTCGGCCGCGGTGGCCTCGACGGCGAGCATCGCGCCACCGGGCGGCAACGCCTGCATGAGCTTGCCGCGTGCGGACACCAGCGTGCACGCGTCGTCCAGGGACAGAACCCCGGCCACGTGTGCGGCGGCGAGCTCGCCGATGGAGTGGCCGACCAGGTGGTCCGGTGTCAGGCCCCACGACGCGAGCAGCCGGAACGACGCGACCTCGAAGGCGAACAGGGCCGCCTGGGCGTGCTGGGTCTGGTCGAGCAGGTCCTGGTCGTCCCACGGGATCTCGTCCAGGCGCGAGCACACGTCGTCGAGCGCGGCGGCGAACACCGGGAACTCGGCCGCCAGGGCTCGGCCCATGCCCGCGCGCTGCGCGCCCTGGCCGGTGAACAGGTAGGCCAGCCCACCGTCGCGGACGCTGCCGCGCACGGCGGTCAGCCCCTCGGGATCGAACAGCACGGCGCGGTGCTCGAGGTCGGCACGGCCGACCGCGAGCGTGTGGGCGACGTCCACAGGGGACAGTTCGGTGACCGTCGCGAGCGCGGCGCACTGCGCGGTCAGGGCGTCGGCGGTCCGGGCGGACACCGGCCACGCCACCACCGACGGCGACTCCTGGACCGGGGGTTCCGGGGTCGCCGCCGGTGGGGCTTCCAGGACGACGTGGGCGTTGGTGCCGCTGACACCGAACGACGACACGCCGGCCCGGCGCGGGCGGCCGGTCTCCGGCCACGGCTGCGGGTCGGTGAGCAGCGACACCGCGCCGGACGCCCAGTCGACGTGCGGCGTGGGCGCGTCCACGTGCAGGGTCTTCGGCAGGACACCGTGCCGCATGGCCATGACCATCTTGATCACACCGGCCGCGCCGGACGCGGCCTGCGTGTGCCCGATGTTGGATTTGATCGACCCGAGCCAGAGCGGTCGTTCGCGCTCCTTGCCGTAGGTGTCGAGCAGGGCCTGCGCCTCGATCGGGTCGCCGAGCGATGTGCCGGTGCCGTGCCCCTCGACGGCGTCCACATCGGACGGTGCCAGGCCGGCCCCGGCGAGCGCGGCGCGGATCACGCGCTGCTGCGACGGGCCGTTCGGTGCGGTCAGGCCGTTGGACGCGCCGTCGGAGTTGACCGCCGAGCCGCGCACCACAGCCAGGACCTCGTGTCCTTCGCGCTGGGCGTCGGACAGGCGTTGCACGAGCAGCGCGCCGACGCCCTCGCCCCAGCCGGTGCCGTCGGCGGCGGCCGCGAACGAGGCGCACCGGCCCGACGACGCGAGCCCGTTCTGGGTGCTGAACTCGGCGAACAGGTCCGGGCTGGTCAGCACGCTGACCCCGGCGACGAGCGCCTTGTCGCACTCGCCGCCGCGCAGCGCCGCGACCGCGAGGTGCAGGGCCACAAGGGACGACGAGCAGCCGGTGTCGACGGTCAACGCAGGACCTTCGAGACCGAACGTGTAGGCGATTCGGCCGGACATGACGCTGGCCGACGTGCCGGTGATGTAGTGGCCTTCGAGCCCGGCGGCCACGCGCATGCCCACGCCGTAGCCGGACGTGGAGGCGCCGACGAACACGCCGGTCGCGCTGCCGCGCAAGGAATGCGGGTCGATCCCGGCGCGCTCCAGCACCTCCCAGGCGGCCTCCAGCAGCAGCCGCTGCTGCGGGTCCATCGCGACGGCCTCGCGCGGCGAGATGCCGAAGAGGTCCGCGTCGAACTCGGTCGCGTCGTGGACGAACCCGCCCTCGGGCTGGTAGCGACCGGCGGAACCGAGGTCCCAGCAGCGGTCGGTCGGGAACCCCGAGACGGCGTCGGTGCCGGTGGCCACCAGCTCCCACAGATCTTCCGGGCTGCGCACCCCGGCCGGGAACCGGCAGCTCATCGCCACGATGGCGATGGGGTCGTCCTGATCGACGGCCGGGCCGGTGGCGGCGGTCGTCTCGTCGGCGTCCCCGGTCAGGGCGGTGAGCAGGAACCGGCTGACGGCGAGCGGCGTCGGGTGGTCGTAGAGCAGCGTGATGGGCAGCTTCAGGCCGGTGGCGGCGGCGACCTTGTTGCGCACGCCGACGGCCGTGAGCGAGTCGATGCCGAGGTCCTTGAACGGCCGGTTCTTCTCCACCTCGGCGGGACCGGCGTAGCCGAGCACGGCGGCGGTCGCGACCCGCACCAGCTCCAGCACCGCCCGCGCCCGTTCGGCGGCAGGCAACGCCCGCAGCCGGGCCGCCTCGCCGTCGTCCTCGGGCTCGGGGCCGGCCGCGCGGACCTCGGCCAGCTCGCTGATGAGCGGGCTCGGCCGCAGCGCGGTGAACGCCTCGGTGAAGGTCGTCCAGTCGATGTCCGCGATCGTCACGGCCGTCTCACCCGCGTCGATCGCCGTGGCCATCGCGGCCAGGCAGGACTCGACCGGCATTGGGGTGAAACCACGGCGCCGCAACGACTCCGCCGCGCCACCGCGGATGGCCATGCCCGCGCCGTCCCAGGCACCCCAGGCCAGCGCGGTCGCGGGCTGCCCGGCGGCGGCGCGGTGGGCGGCCAGGGCGTCGAGGAACGCATTGGCGGCGCAGTAGCTCGCCTGGCTGCCGCTGCCCCAGGTACCGGCGACCGAGGAGAACAGGACGAACGCCTCGGCGTCCGGCACCAGCTCGTGCAGGTGGGTCGCGCCGAGCACCTTGGCGCGCAGGCCGTCGGCGAAGTCGGCGAGGTCGAGGTCGGTGAGTGGCATGGCAGGGTCGGTGCCCGCGCAGTGCACGACGGCCGTGACGGGGTGTTCGGCGACGAGTGCGGCCACGGCGTCCCGGTCGGCGACGTCGCAGGCCACGACCGTCGCGGTGGCGCCGAGCGCGGCGAGCCGCTCGACCAGCTCGGCGCTCCCCCGCGCCGCCGGGCCTTGACGGCTGGTGAGGATCAGGCGTTCGGCGCCCCGGCCCGCCAGCCAAGCCGCGACCTCGGCACCGAGGGCACCGGTGCCGCCAGTGACCAGCACCGCACCGCTCGGCGTCCACGCCGCAGCCGCGGGGCGCTCGGGTGCACGCCGCAAGCGGCGGACGAGGACGCCGGCCGGCCGGACCGCGACCTGGTCCTCGCCGCTGCCCAGGGCAGTGGCCAGCAGGGCGCCGGTGCGATCGTCCAGTGTGGACGGCAGGTCGACCAGGCCGCCCCAGCGGTCGGGATGTTCGAGCGCGGCCACCATGCCCAGGCCCCAGACCTGCGCTTGCGCCGGGTTGGCGACCGCGTCGCCGCTAGTGGCGGCGACGGCACCGGTGCTCGCGCACCAGAGCGGGACGCCCAGGGTCAGGTCGCTGACCGCCTGGATCAGCGCGACGGTGCCACCGAGCCCCACGGACAGCGTGGGCTCGTCGGGGTGCGGCCGCGCGTCGAGGGCCAGCAGCGACAGCACGCCGGTCACATCCGGGTGGCAGGCCGCGGCGTCGTCGAGGCGTTCGGCGATGGTCCAACGATCGAGGTCGGTGTCGTCCAGGTCGAGGTCGTGCACGTCCGCGCCGCTCTTGCGCAGGGCGTGCAGGCAGTCGGCCACGAGCGCGGTTCGCTCCGCTGGGCAGATCACGAGCCAGGTCCCGGTGAGCCGCCCCGAACCGGAGCCCGTCGGGCTCCAGGCGATCCGGTACCGCCGGTTGTCCACAGTGGACGCTTGTGGAACCGGCCCTGTCGGCACGCTGCTGAGCCAGTAGCGGCTGCGGTCGAAGGCGTAGGTGGGCAGGTCCACCGGGCGCCCGTGCGGCACGACCGCGGTCCAGTCGACGTCGACACCGTGCACGTGGGCCTCGGCCAGTGCGGTCAGCCAGCGCTCCTGGCCGCCCTCCCCGCGCCGCAGGGTGGCCAGCACCGCACCGGCGGTTTCGGTGTCCTCCAACGTTTCCTGGACCGCCACGGTGAGTACGGGGTGCGCACTGACCTCGACGAAGTTCGACCGCCCGGCCGCGATGAGGTGGCGGGTGGCCTGCTCGAAGCGCACCGGCTCCCGCAGGTTCCCGTACCAGTACGCGGCGTCCAGTTCGCTCGCGTCGATCAGCTCGCCGGTCAGCGAGGAGCAAATGGGCGTTTCGGCGGGTTGTGGCGTGACGGTGTCGAGGTCGGCCCGCAGGCGCGCCTCGATGGCTGCGACCTGCGCCGAGTGCGAGGCGTAGTCGACGGCGACGCGGCGGGTGCGGTCCGGGTGCGCGGCCAGCAACTCCTCGATCGCGGCGGCGTCCCCGGAGACCACGGTGGCGGAGGGGCCGTTGGTCGCGGCGATGGCGAGCCCGTCCCACGGCGCGATCAGGTCGGCGGTCACCGCGGCGCTCGCGGCGACGGAGACCATGCCGCCCTTGCCGGTCAGCTCGGCGGCGATCGCCCGTGCGCGCAAGGCCACGACCCGGGCGCCGTCGGCCACGCTGAGCGCACCGGCGACGACCGCGGCGGCGATCTCACCCTGGGAGTGTCCGAGGACGGCCGAGGGAACGACTCCGGCCGAGCGCCACAACGCGGCCAGCGCGACGTGCACGGCCCACGACACCGGCTGCACCACGTCGACCCGGTCGAGGGTGGGTGCGCCCGGCGCCGCGCGCAGGACGTCCACCACCGACCAGTCGACGAACTCCGCCAACGCGGCGGCACACTCGTCGAGCCGGGCCCGGAACACCGGTTCCGTGTCCAGCAGACCGGTGGCCATCCCTGCCCACTGCGATCCCTGGCCGGGGAACACGAACACGACGCCGCCGCGGCCGGGCTCCCCGGTACGGCGCACGACGCCAGGTGCGTCCTCGCCGGCGCCGAGCGCGGTCAGGCCCGCGCGCAGCGCGGCGCGGTCGGCGCCGAGCACGACGGCCCGGTGCTCCAGGGCGGCCCGCGAGGTGATGAGGGCGTGGCTGACGTCCACATCGGACTCATGGACGATGTCCAGCAACCGGCCGGCCTGCCCAGTCAGCGCGGCCGCCGTCTTGGCCGAGAGCACCCACGGCAGCAACGCCGGGCGCTCCGACGCCTCGGCTTCGGCCACGTCGGTGGCCGGTGCTTCTTCGAGGATGACGTGGGCGTTGGTGCCGCTGACCCCGAACGACGAAACCCCCGCGCGACGCGGATCGTCGCGGCGGGGCCACGGCCGCGACCGCGTCAGCAACTCGACCGCACCCGCCGTCCAGTCGACGTGCGGGTTGGGTTCGTCGACGTGCAGCGTCGCGGGCAAGACCGCGCGCTGCAACGCCATGACCATCTTGATCACTCCGGCGACCCCGGCCGCGCCCTGGGCGTGGCCGATGTTCGACTTGACCGAGCCGAGCCACAACGGCTGGTCCGCGGCCCGGTCGGCGCCGTAGGTGGCCAGCAACGCCTGCGCCTCGATCGGGTCGCCGAGCGTGGTGCCGGTGCCGTGGGCCTCGACGGCGTCCACATCGGACGCGGAGATGCGCGCCGCGGCCAGAGCCGCGCGGATGACCCGCTCCTGCGACGGGCCGTTCGGGGCGGACAGGCCGTTGGACGCGCCGTCCTGGTTCACCGCGGAACCCTTGACCACGGCGAGGATCCGGTGCCCGTGGCGCTGCGCGTCGGACAGCTTCTCCAGCACGAGCACGCCCGCGCCCTCGGACCAGCCGGTCCCGTCGGCCGCGGCGGAGAACGCCTTGCACCGCCCGTCCGCGGCCAGACCGCGCTGGCGGCTCAGTTCGGTGAAGATGTCGGGGTTGGTCATCACGGTGACGCCGCCTGCGAGCGCGAGGTCGCACTCCCCCGCGCGCAACGCCTGCGCGGCCAGGTGCAAGGCGACCAGCGACGACGAGCACGCGGTGTCGATGGTGACGGCGGGGCCTTCGAGGCCGAGGGTGTAGGACACCCGGCCGGACACGACGCTCGCCGCGTTGCCCGTCAGCAGGTGCCCCGCACCCTCGGGTAACTCACGCACGCCGAGGCCGTAACCGGAGGTGGCCGCGCCGACGAACACGCCGGTCCGGCTGCCACGCAACGACAACGGGTCGAGGCCCGCGCGTTCGACGGCCTCCCAGACCACCTCCAGCAGCAGCCGCTGCTGGGGGTCCATGGTCAGCGCCTCGCGCGGGCTGATGCCGAACAACGCGGCGTCGAAGTCGGCGACGTCGCGCACGAAGTTGCCGACCTTGACGTACGTCGTGCCGGGGTGCTCCGGGTCCGGGTGGTAGAGCCGGTCGAGGTCCCAGCCGCGGTCGGCCGGGAAGTCGCCGATGCCCTCCCGGCCCTCGTCGACCAGCCGCCACAACTCCTCGGGCGTGTCCGCCCCGCCGGGGTAACGGCAGGCCAGCGCGACGATCGCGATCGGCTCCCGCTCGCGGGCTTCCGCGAGCGACAGGCGCCGCCGGGTCTGGCGCAGATCGGCGGTGAGCCGCTTGAGGTAGTCGAGGTACTTCTGGTCGTCCGCCACTAGAGCGTCACCTCTCCCGGCAGGCGTTGGCTTCGGCGTCCCGGTCCGCGCATCACTCACCGGGGTCGCGTTTGCGCTGCTGAGAGGGGTCGCGCCTCGGTTCTCGGCCGTTGTGGTGACGATATGAGCGCCCCGAACCCCGGTGACACCCCTAGCGGCCCCAAGGAGCCGCCCCTAACGGTCGGATCCGGTCAGATCCCCAGTTCTGCCTCCACCATCCGGAGCATCTCGTCGTCGGAGGCGGACGCCAGCTCGTCGTCCACCGCACCGCCCGCGCCGGGTGCGGCCGAGTCGGCGGACCGGGCGTCGGCCCACCGGTCGAGGAAGCCACGCAGCCGGACCGCGACCTTCATCCGGGTGAGCCCGTCCGGTGCCGCCTTGCGGAACGCCTCGTCCATCGCGTCCAGCCCGGCGAGCAGCGCGCTCACCCCGGCCTCGACCCCGATGCCCAGCTCGGTGCGCAGGTGGCGGGCGAGGTCGCGGGCGGTCGGGTAGTCGAAGGCGAGGGTCGCCGGCAACGTGAGCCCGGTGCCCACGACCAGCCGGTTGCGCAGCTCGACGGCGGTCAGCGAGTCGAAGCCCAGCTCGCTGAACGCCTGCGCCGGCTCGACTTCAGCACTGCTGGTGTGTCCGAGCACCGCGGCGACCGCGCCGGACACCAGCTCCAGCAACACGTTCTCCTGGTCGGCCTCGGGCAGCCCGGTCAGCTCGTCGCGCAACCGGGTGCCGTCGCCGGGTTCCGGCTCGTCGGCCTGCGCGCCGAGCGCGCGCAGTTCCGGCAGGTCGGCCAGCAACGGGCTGCGCCGCGCGAGCGTGAAGACGCTGGCGAACCGCTCCCAGCGCACGTCCGCGACCGTCACGCAGGTCTCGCCCGCGTCCACCGCCTGCGCCAGCACGGCCACGGCGGCCGGGCCGGGCAACGCCTGTAGCCCACGACGCCGCAGGTAGTCGCGGGCGTCCGCGTCGGCGGCCATGCCGGTGTCGGCCCACGGCCCCCACGCGATCGACGTCGCCGCCCGGCCCTGGGACCGGCGGTGTTCGGCGAGCGCGTCGAGGAACGCGTTACCCGCGGCGTAGGCGCCTTGGCCGCCACTGCCCCAGGTGGCCGCGATCGACGAGAACAGCACGAAGACCTCGACGTCCGGCAGCAGCGCGTCCAGGTTGGCCGCACCGTCCACTTTGGCCCGCAGGAGGTCTGCGAACTCCGCCGCGGTGGTGTCGGCGATGGTGGCCGTCCCGGTGACGCCGGCCGCGTGCACGACGGCGGTGACCGTTTCCGTCGCCAGCAACGCCTCCAGCGCGGCCCGGTCGGCGACGTCACACGCGGCGACGGTCGCCGTGGCGCCCAGCGCGGCCAGCTCCTCCACGAGCTCCGCCGCACCCGGCGCGGCCATGCCCGTGCGACCGGTGAGCAGCAGTCGCGGCGCGCCGCGTTCGGCCAGCCAGCGGGCCACTTGGGCGCCCAGTGCGCCGGTGCCGCCGGTGACCAGCACGGTGCCGGTCGGTCGCCACGGCTCGAGCGGCTTGCGCTGCTGCGGCGCGTGGCCGAGCCTGCGGACGAACACCCCCGCCGAGCGCACGGCCACCTGGTCCTCCCCGGAGTCACCGGACAGGATCGCGGCGAGCCGGGCACCCACCCGGTCATCCAGTTGGTCCGGCAGATCGACGAGGCCACCCCACGTCGTCGGGTGTTCCAGGGCGAGCACCCGGCCGAGGCCCCAGACCTGGGCCTGACGCGGATTGGCCAGCTCGTCGGACGGGCCGGTGCTCACAGCGCCACGGGTGAGCGCCCACAGCGGCGCCGTGATCCCGGCGTCCGGCAAGGCCTGCGCCAGGGTCACCAGCTCGTCCACCGCGAGCGTGGCCACCACACCGTCGACGTCCAATCCAGTCAGCCGCTCGGCCAGCGCCGCACGATCGGTGCCGGTGGCCATGGTGGTGACCTCGGCGCCGTAGGCCCGCAGCACTTGGCTGATGTCCTCGGCGGCGTTGGCGCCGTTGGCGGCGACCAACCAGGTACCGGTGAGCCTGCCGACCGGGTCGGCCACCGGCTTCCACTCGATCCGGTAACGCCAGTCATCGGTGCTCCGCACCGGCACGCGCGGCCAGAACCGCTCGCGGTCGAACGGGTACGTGGGTAGCGCAACGGCTCGGCCACCCCAGCGCTCGGCCATCCTGCGCCAGTCGACCGGCAGGCCGGCGACGTGCAGCTCGGCCACCGCACGCAGCAGCGTCTCGACTTCGTCCCGGTCGCGGCGCAGGGTGGCGACCGCGTTCTCGACGTGGGCGCTCAGTGCGGCGTCCGGGCCCAGCTCCAGGAACGTGGTCACGCCCTCGTCGCGCAGCCACTGGACGCCGTCGGCGAACCGAACGGTGTCGCGGACTTGCCGCACCCAGTACTCGGGATCGGTGACGGCGCCGGGCATCGGGATCGCCGGCTGGTGGTAGGTGACCGATCGGGCGACCGCCCCGAACTCGGCCAGCATGGGCTCCACCAGCTTGGAGTGGAACGCGTGCGAGACCGTCAACCGCTTGTGCCGCCGGTCCTTCCAGGTCTCTTCGACCGCCGCGATCTCCGCCTCGGTGCCGGACACCACGAGCGACCGGGCACTGTTGATCGCCGCGATGTCGATGCCGTCGGGGACCTCGTCCTCGGTCGCGTCCACCGCGAGCATCGCCCCACCTGACGGCAACGCCTGCATCAACCTCCCGCGCGCGGCAACCACAGCGCAGGCGTCGTCGAGCGACAACACCCCGGCGACGTGCGCGGCGGCCAGCTCACCGATCGAGTGACCCAGCAAGAAATCAGGCGCAACGCCCCACGACTCCAGCAACCGGAACAACGCCACTTCGAGCGCGAAGATCGCGGCCTGTGCACCTTCGGTCTGGTTCAACGACTCTTCGTCGTCCCACGGGATCCGCAACCGGGATGCGATCTCGTCCACGGCGGCGGCATAGACCGGGAACGCCTCGTACAGCGCGCGACCCATGCCGGCGCGCTGCGAACCCTGACCGGTGAACAAGAAGGCGAGCCCACCGGGCTCTCGTCTACCGGACACCGTGTTCGGTGCGGCGGCACCGGTGGCCAGTGTGGTCAGCCCGGACCGCAGTTCCTCGGGGTCACGGGCCAGCACGACCGCGCGCCGGTTCAGAGCGGCCCTGCTCGTCGCCAGCGACACGGCCAGATCGGCGGGCCGGAGCTGGTGGTCGAGCAACCGAGCGGCCTGGGCACGCAAGGCCTTGTCCGAGTTGGCCGACAGCAGGAACGGCAGCAGCCCGGGCGCGGCGTCCACCGGTTCGACCGCAGGTGCGTCCGGTGCCTGCTCGATGATCGTGTGGGCGTTGCTGCCGCTGATCCCGAACGACGACACGGCCGCCCGGCGCGGACCGGCGGACTCCCACGGCCGGGACTCGGTCAGCAGCGCGACCGCGCCCGAAGCCCAATCCACGTGCGGGGTCGGCGCGTCGACGTGCAGGGTCTTCGGCAGCACGCCGTGGCGCACCGCCATGACCATCTTGATCACGCCGGCGACGCCCGCCGCGGCCTGCGTGTGCCCGATGTTGGACTTGACCGAACCCAGCCACAGGGGCCGCTCCCGGTCGTGGCCGTAGGTGGCGATGAGGGCCTCGGCCTCGATCGGGTCACCCAGCGCGGTGCCGGTGCCGTGCGCCTCCACGACGTCCACATCGGACGGACGAAGGCGCGCGGCGGCCAGCGCGTCGCGGATCACCCGCTGCTGCGCGGGGCCGTTCGGTGCGGTCAGCCCGTTGGACGCACCGTCCTGGTTGACCGCCGAGCCACGCACCACGGCCAGCACCGGGTGGCCGTTGCGGCGGGCGTCGGCCAGCTTCTCCACCAGCAGGACGCCGACGCCCTCACCCCAGCCGGTGCCGTCGGCGGCGGCCGCGAACGGCTTGCACCGCCCGTCGGGCGCGAGCCCGCGTTGCCGGCTGAACTCCACGAACGCCCCCGGCGTGGCCATCACGGTGACCCCGCCGGCCAGCGCGAGCGTGCACTCCCCCGCGCGCAGCGCCTGCACAGCCAGGTGCAGCGCGACCAGCGACGACGAGCACGCCGTGTCGATCGTCATGGCCGGGCCGTGCAGCCCGAACGTGTAGGCGACCCGCCCGGACAGCACGCTGGCCGCGTTGCCGGTGCCGATGTGCCCGGCGAGCTCGGGTTCCGCGCCGAGCAACGCCGGGTAGTCCTGGCCGTTGGTGCCGGCGAACACGCCGGTTCGGCTGCCGTGCACCGAGCGCGGGTCGATCCCGGCCCGCTCGAACGCCTCCCATGACGCCTCCAGCAGCAACCGTTGCTGCGGGTCCATGGCGAGCGCCTCGCGTGGCGAGATGCCGAACAGCTTCGCGTCGAACTCGCCGGCGTCGTAGAGGAACGCGCCTTCGCGGGCGTGGCTCGTGCCGGGCCGGTCCGGGTCGCCATCGACATCGTCGAACAACGTGTCCAGCGGCCAGCCACGGTCGGCCGGGAACGCCGACACGGCGTCGGTGCCGGAGCGCACCAGCTCCCACAGGTCCTCCGGCGAGGCCACCCCGCCGGGGAACCGGCAGCTCATCGCCACGATGGCGATCGGCTCGTCGGCGCTCGGCGCCGCTTGCGTTGTCGCTTCCACCGCGCCGCTGCCGGAACCGGTCAGCTTCTCGATCAGGAACGCGCCCAGCGCGTCCGGGGTCGGGTGGTCGAAGACCAGGCCCGCGGGCAGGGTGAGCCCGGTCGCCGCGCCGAGCCGGTTGCGCAGCTCCACCGCGGTGAGGGAGTCGAAACCGAGCTCCCGGAACGTCTTCCCGTCCTCGATGGTCTTGTAGCCCAGCACCGCGGCGACGTGCGTGCGGATCAGCCGGCGCATGGCCCGGGTCCGCTCGGCCGGCGTCCCTTCGGGCAGCCAGGTTTCGGTGGCCGGAGCCGGAGCCGCCGACACGAAGTCGGCCAGCAGCGGGCTCGGGCGGGCCGCGGTGAAGCCGGCGCCGAACCGCGTCCAGTCGATGTCGGCCACCAGCACCGTGCTGTCCTGGCCATCGAGCGCCGCGGCGAGTTCGGCCAGTGCGCGGTCCGGCGCCATGGCCGGGATCCCGCCGCGCCGCAGCCGCTCGGCTGTGACGTCGTCGGTGGCCATACCGCCGTTCGCCCACGGTCCCCAGGCGATCGCGGTGGCGGCCTTGCCTTCGGCCCGGCGCCGCTCGACCAAGGCGTCGAGCCAGGCGTTGGCGGCCGCGTAGTTGGCCTGACCGGGGCTGCCGATCGTGCCCGCGAGCGAGGAGAACACCACGAACAGGTCCAGATCGGTCGTCAGTTGGTCCACAATGCACGCCGCATGCGCCTTGGCGTGCATCACCTCGTCGAGCTGGTGCGGGGTCAGCGATTCCAGGACGCCGTCCGCGATGACCCCGGCGGCGTGCACGACCCCGGTGACCGGGTGCTCGGCCAGCACCGCCGCGAGCGCGTCCCGGTCGGCGACGTCGCAGGCGACGACGACGGCCTCGGTGCCCGCCTCGGCCAGCCGCGCGACCAGTTCCGTGGCGCCCGGGGCTTGCGGTCCCCGGCGGCTGGCCAGCACCAGCTTCGGCACGCCGCGCCCGGCCAGCCAGCCGGCGACCTCGGCGCCGAGCGCCCCGGTGCCGCCGGTCACGAGGACCGGACCGGTCGGCGTCCACGGTGTGCCGCTCGCCCGCCGTGGGGCGCGGGCCAGCCGCCGGCCGAACAACCCCGCACCGCGCACGGCCACCTGGTCCTCGGCGAGCGCCCCGGACACGACCGCGACGAGCCGGGCCGCCGAGCGCGCGTCGAGCTCCGCCGGCAGGTCGACGAGGCCGCCCCAGCGGCCGGGCAGCTCCAGCGCGGCGACGCGGCCGAGTCCCCAGACGGCGGCCTGTGCCGGGTCGGGTGCCACGTCGGTCGCCCCGACCGCCACGGCACCCCGGGTGACGCACCAGAGCGGGGCGTCGATCCCGGCGGCGCCGAGCGCCTGCACCAGGGTCACGGTGTCGGCGAGCCCGGCCGTCGACACCACTCCGGCGACCGGGTCGGTGGGCAGCGCATCGAGGTGCAGCGCAACGACTTCGGCGCCGCCGGCCCGCAGCGCGTCTCGCACGTCCGCGGGCCCGTCGACGAGCCAGGTGCCGGTCAGGGTGGCGTGCGTGTCGGGCACCGGCCGCCATTCGACGGCGTAGCGCATCGAGTCCGTTGTCGTGGTCGTGGTGGTCGGCCAGTAGCGCTCGCGCTGGAACGCATACGTCGGCAGGTCGATCGTGCGCCCGTGCCCGTAGACCTTCGCCCAGTCCACGAAGGCGCCCCGCACCCAGGCCGTGCCGACCGCGGCGAGCACGGTCTCCGGTTCGTCCCGTCCGCGACGCAGGGTGGGCGTCGCCGTGTCCACGAGGGCGGACAGCACGGCGTCGGGCCCGAGTTCGAGGGCCGTGGTGACGTTGTCGAGCTGCCGCACGGCGTCGGCGAACCGAACCGGCTCGCGGACCTGCCGCACCCAGTAGGCCGGATCGGTCACGTCGCCGGCGATCATGCGGAGCTTGGGCTGGTGGTAGGTGAGCGTCCGTGCGACGGCGGCGAAGTCGTCCAGCATCGGGTCCATGCGGTGCGAGTGGAACGCGTGCGACACCACGAGCCGCTTCGTCCGGCGGCCGGCCCAGAGCGCGGCGACCCGTTCGACGGCGTCCTCGTCGCCGGACACGACGACCGATCGCGGCCCGTTCACCGCGGCGAGGTCGGCGCCCACCGGCAGCGTTTCCACCACTTCGGCCTCGGTCGCCTCGATGGCCAGCATCGCCCCGCCCGCCGGCAACGCCTGCATCAGCGCACCTCGCGCGGCGACCAGGGTGCAGGCGTCGTCCAGGGACAGGACCCCGGCGATGTGGGCCGCCGCCAGCTCGCCGATGGAGTGCCCGATGACGTAGTCGGGTGTGAGGCCCCACGACTCCAGCAACCGGTACAAGGCGACTTCAAGGGCGAACAGCCCGGCCTGCGTGTACTGGGTTTGGTCGAGGGGTTCGCCGTCCTCGAACATCACGGTCCGCAGTGGACGGTCGAGGTCGAGCCGGGCGCAGACCGCGTCCATGGCGTCGGCGAACACCGGGTAGGCCGCGTACAGCGCTTGTCCCATGCCCGCCCACTGCGCGCCTTGGCCGGTGAAGAGGAACGCGAGCTTGCCGTCGGTCACGGTGCCGCGCAGGTCGAGGGTGCCCAGGCCACGGTCGAGGTCGTCGCGATCGCGGCCGAGCACCACCGCGCGGTGCTCCAGCGCGGCCCTGGTGGTGGCGAGCGACCAGCCGATGTCCTCGGCTGTGCCGGGGTGCGCACGCAGCCGGGCGGCCTGCGCGCGCAGCGCAGCGGCACTGCGGGCCGAGAGCACCCAGGGCACGACCTGCATCGGCGCCGACTCGACGCCTGGATCCGCTTCGGGCGCTTCTTCGATGATGGTGTGGGTGTTGGTGCCGCTGATCCCGAACGACGAGATCCCGGCCCGGCGCGGGGTTTCCCGCCGCGGCCACGGCGTCGTCTCGGTCAGCAACGACACCGCACCCGACGCCCAATCCACATGCCGGCTGGGCTCGTCGACGTGCAGCGTCTTCGGCAGGGTGTCGTGCCGCAGGGCCATGACCATCTTGATGATGCCGGCCACCCCGGAGGCCGCCTGGGTGTGCCCGATGTTCGACTTGAGCGCACCAAGCCACAGTGGACGGTCCCGCTCCTGACCGTAAGTCGCCAGCAGTGCAGTGGCCTCGATCGGATCACCCAGAGCGGTACCAGTGCCGTGGGCCTCCACGGCGTCCACATCGGACGGTGCAAGACCCGCCGTGGCCAGCGCGGCGGAGATGACCCGCTGCTGCGACGGGCCATTCGGCGCGGTCAAGCCGTTCGACGCACCATCGGAATTGACCGCCGAACCCTTCACCACAGCCAACACCCGGTGACCATTGCGACGAGCATCCGACAGCCGCTCCACCAGCAGCATCCCCACACCCTCGGCCCAGCCCGTCCCGTCGGCGGCCTGCGCGAACGGCTTGCACCGGCCGTCCGCGGCCAACCCGCCCTGACGAGCGAACTCGGCGAACCCGGCCTGGGTGGTCAGCACCGCGACACCACCGGCCAACGCGAGATCGCACTCACCCCGGTTCAGAGCCTGCGCTGCCCAGTGCAACGCCACCAGCGACGACGAGCACGCCGTGTCCACGGTGACCGCCGGGCCTTCCAGCCCGAAGGAGTAGGCGACCCGACCGGAGACGACGCTGTTCGCGGTACCGGTCAGGAAGTGGCCGGCCAGTTCGTCGGACAGCAGGTCGCCGGTGCCGTAGAACGAGTTCGACGCGCCGACGAACACGCCGGTCCGGCTGCCCCGCAACGACAGCGGGTCGATTCCCGCGCGCTCCACGACTTCCCAGGATGCCTCCAGCACCAGTCGTTGCTGCGGGTCCATCGCCACCGCCTCGCGGGGCGAGACACCGAACAGGCCGGCGTCGAAGGAGGTGGCGTCGTGCACGAACCCGCCGACGGCGGCGTAGTCGCGGCCCGAGGTGTCCCAGCCGCGGTCGGTGGGGAATCCGGAGATCGCGTCGATGCCCGACGCCACCAGGTCCCACAGGTCCTCGGGCGAGGCCACCCCGCCGGGATAGCGGCAGCTCATGCCCACGATCGCGATCGGCTCGTCCGCGGCGACCACCGCCGTGGTGCTGCGCTGGACGGTCGTGCCGGTGAGCCGGGTCATCAGGTGCGCGGTCAACGCCGAAGCCGACGGGTAGTCGAACGCCAGCCCGCCAGGCAGGGCGAGCCCGGTGGCCGCGGCGAGGCGGTCGCGCAGCTCGACGGCGGTCAGTGAGTCGAGGCCGAGGTCGGAGAACGCCCGGCCGCTGTCGACGGCCGCACCGTCCGCGTGCCCCAGCACGGCCGCTACCTGGGTGCGGACCAGTTCCAGCACGGCGTCGGCATCCGGCAGCTCGACCGGTTCGACCTCCACCGCCGCCTTGACCGGGACCTCCGCGAACCCGGCGAGCAGGGGGCTCGGCCGGGCGGCGGTGAACGCGGCCAGGAACCGGGCCCAGTCGACGTCGGCCACGGTCACGCAGGTCTCGCCGTGGTCGACCGCCTGGGCCAGCGCGGTGATCGCGAGCTTCGGCGCCATCGCGGTGAGGCCACGGCGCGCCAGGTAGTCGTGCGCCTCGCCGGCCATGCCCGCGCCGGCCCATGGCCCCCAAGCAATCGAGGTGGCCGCGCGGCCTTCGGCGTGCCGCCGCCGGGCGAGGGCGTCGAGGAAGGCGTTGCCCGCGGCATAGGCGGCCTGTCGGCCGCTGCCCCAGGTCGCTGCGATCGAGGAGAACAACACGAACGCCTCGGCGTCCGGGAGCAGCGCGTCGAGGTTGGCGGCACCGAGCACCTTGGCCCGGGTGATCTCGTCGAATTCAGTCGTCGACAGGTCGGTCAACGGCGTCATGCCGTCGACCCCGGCGGCGTGCACCACGGCCGTGACCGGGTGTTCGGCCAGCAGCGCGGCCAGCGCGTCCCGGTCGGTGACATCGCAGGCCGCCACCACGGTCGCCACGCCGAACTCAGGCACGTCCGCCCCACGACGGCTGACGAGCACGAGCTTCTCCGCGCCTCGCTCGACCAGCCAGCGGGCCACCTCCGTGCCGAGTGCCCCGGTGCCCCCGGTGACCAGCACCGCCCCCGACGGCCGCCATTCGGCGAGCTCGGCCGGCAGCGACGCGCGGCGCAGCCGGCGGGCGAACACCCCGCTGTCCCGGATCGCGACCTGGTCTTCGCGGCCGGTCAGCACCGACACCAAGCGGGCGCCGGCCCGGTCGTCGAGTTCGGTGGGCAGGTCGATCAGCCCGCCCCATCGGTGCGGCAGCTCCAACGCCGCGACCCGGCCCAGGCCCCACACCTGCGCCGCGTCTGGGTCGCGCACGGCATCCGCACGCCCGACGGATACCGCACCTCGCGTTGCCGCCCAGATCGGTGCGCCAAGCTCCGCTTGCAGCAGCTCAAGAGTGCCGCGGACATCCAGCAGCGACACGATTCCAGCCCACTCGACCGACTCGGCCGGGTCGCGCAGGACTTTCGCGCCGGCGTGTTCCAGCGCGGCAACGACGTCACTGCCATCCTCGCCGCCGCCGACCACGAGCCAGGTCCCGGCGATCGAGGCGCTGGCGGCGGGCAGGGGCTGCCACGACTCGGTGTACCGCCAGGAGTCCAGAGTGGACTTCTCCTGCCGTTCCCGCCGCCACGCTGACAACTCCGGCAACACAGTCGCCAGCTCACGGCCCAGCACGTCGGCGTCCTCGGCGTCGACCGCCGCCCAGAATTCCGTGTCCACCGCGTCGACCGCGGGCACCTTCGGCTCCAACCAGAACCGCTGACGCTGGAACGCATACGTCGGCACGGCCACGCGTCGGCCACCCCACGGGGAGAACATCGCGGCCCAGTCCACCGCGCGTCCGCGCACCCACGCGGTACCAACAGCGGTCAGCAGGGTCTCGCTCTCGTCGCGGTCCCGCCGCAGCAGCGGCACCGCTCCCTCGACGTGCACGGACAACGCCGGGTCAGGTCCCAACTCCAGGAACGTGTCCACGCCTTCGGCGCGCAACCGGCCCACTCCGTCGGCGAACCGCACCGTGTCCCGGACCTGCCGCACCCAATAGGCCGGATCGGTGACCTCACCGAACATCGGAATCCGCGGCTCGTGGTAGGTCAACGACTCCGCTACCGTCGCGAAATCCTCGAGCATCGGTTCCATCAGCTTGGAGTGGAACGCGTGCGAGACCGTCAGCCGCTTGGTCCGCCGATCCTTCCACAGCTCTTCGAGCCCAGCGATCTCCTCCTCGGTCCCTGACACCACCAACGATGTCGGACTGTTGATCGCCGCGATGTCGATCCCGTCCGGCACCTCGGCTTCGGTGCCCTCGACCGCGAGCATCGCCCCACCGGCCGGCAAAGCCTGCATCAATCGACCCCGAGCAGCGACCAACGTGCACGCGTCATCGAGCGACAACACCCCGGCCACATGTACGGCCGAGATCTCCCCGATCGAGTGCCCCAGAAGGTGATCCGGCGTGACGCCCCACGACTCCAGCAACCGGAACAAGGACACTTCCAGCGCAAACAAGGCCGCCTGCGCGCCCTCGGTCTGGTTCAGCGATTCCGCGTCCTCCAAGGGAATCCGGAGCCGGGACGCGATCTCGTCCCACGCCGCCGCAAACGCCGGATACCGGGCGTACAGCTCGCGGCCCATGCCGACGCGCTGCGAACCCTGACCGGTGAACAAGAACGCTGTCCGCCCACTGCCGGCGGCACCCGTGACGACCGCGTCGCCCACGACGACCGCGCGGTGCTCCAAGGTCGTTCGCGCAGTGGCCAGGGTGTAGCCGACGTCCACCGGCTCACCGTCGTGGGCGGCGAGCCGATCCAGCAGGGCGCGCAGCGCGCCCTCGGACTTCGCCGATACCACCCACGGAACCACCGGCGGCGCGATCACCGCACGTTCGGTGACCTCTTCGACCGGCGCCTCCAGGATGATGTGCGCGTTGGTGCCGCTGACCCCGAACGACGACACCCCAGCGCGGCGCGGCCCGTCCGAGGCCCACGGCTGCGCCTCGGTCAGCAACGACACCGCACCCGACGACCAGTCCACATGCGACGACGGCGCATCAACGTGCAAAGTCCTCGGCAGCACACCATGCCGCATCGCCATCACCATCTTGATCACGCCGGCCACACCAGCTGCCGCCTGCGCGTGACCCAGGTTCGACTTGATCGAACCCAGCCACAACGGCCGGTCGCGATCCTGGCCGTAGGTAGCCAGCACAGCTTGGGCTTCGATCGGATCACCCAAAGTCGTCCCAGTGCCATGCGCCTCCACCACGTCCACATCAGACGCAGACAAACCAGCCGACACCAACGCCGCACGAATCACCCGCTGCTGCGAAGGACCATTCGGCGCCGTCAACCCATTCGACGCACCATCCTGATTCACCGCCGAACCCCGCACCACCGCCAACGCCTCATGACCCAGCCGACGAGCATCCGACAACCGCTCCACCACCAACACGCCGACGCCCTCGGACCAACCGGTGCCGTCGGCGGCGTCGGCGAACGACTTGCAGCGGCCGTCGGCGGCGATGCCGTTCTGCCGGGTGAACTCGGTGAAGATGCCCGGTGACGCCATGACCGTGGCGCCGCCGGTGATCGCCATCGTGCACTCGCCCGAACGCACCGCCTGCGCCGCCAGGTGCAACGCCACCAGAGAGGACGAGCACGCCGTGTCCACGGTCATCGCCGGGCCTTCGAGCCCGAACGTGTAGGCGATCCGGCCGGACGCGACGCTCGTCGACGTGCCGGTCAACGACAGCCCGACGACCTCGTCGGGGAGCTCGCCGCCGAGCCCGTACAGCGAGTTGGCCACGCCGACGAACACGCCGACCGGCTTGCCGTGCAACGACATCGGCGCGATGCCGGCCCGCTCCAACGCCTCCCACGACGCCTCCAGCAGCCACCGCTGCTGCGGGTCCATCGCCAGCGCTTCACGCGGGGAGATGCCGAACAGGTCGGCGTCGAACTCGCCCGCGTCGTGGACGAAGCCGCCCTCGTGCGTGCTGCTGCGCACGGCGAGACCGTCGAGGTCCCAGCCGCGGTCGACCGGGAACGCGCCGACGGCGTCCACTTCGGACTCGACCAGCCGCCACAGCTCCTCGGGCGAGTCGACGCCGCCCGGGTAGCGGCAGCTCATCCCGACGATCACGATCGGGTCGTCGTCGGTCGCCGCCCGTGCGGCCTCGACGACGGCCGGCTGGTCACCGACGAGCTCGGTCAGCAGGCGGCCGGCCAGCGCGTCGGCGGTCGGGTGGTCGAACACCAGGGTCGCCGGCAGCCGAAGCCCGGTCGCGGTCGCGACCCGGTTGCGCAGCTCGATCGAGGTGAGCGAGTCGAACCCGAGTTCCTTGAACGCCTTGCCCGGCGCGACCGCGTCGGGCGTTCCGTGCCCGAGCACGGCGGCGGCCTCGGCCCGCACCAGGTCGACCAGCATCCGGTGCACGTCGTCACGGGATCGGCCCGCCAGCTGATCGGCGAAGGTGGCCGCCGTGCCGACGGCCGCTTGCCGCGGCTTCGCCCGCCCGAGGCCCCGCAGCAACGGCGGGACGTCGCCGGTGAGCGGGCCCAGCCGCATCGGCACGACGTTGGCCAGGGCACCCCGGTGGGCGAGGTCGAACAGAGCCAGTCCGTCCCGAGTGGACAGCGACCCACCCAGCCGAGCTCGGTCGGCCGCACCGAGGTCGCCGCTGAGGGCACTGGACTGTTCCCACAGCCCCCACGCCAGCGCCACGCCCGGCAGCCCGGCGGCGCGGCGCTGATGCACCAGACCGTCGAGCACCGCGTTCGCCGCAGCGTAGTTCGCCTGACCCGGCGTGCCGAACAACGCCGACGCCGACGAATACAACGCGAACATCGCCAGATCGAGATCCGCGGTGAGTTCGTGCAAAGCCACCGCCCCGTCCGCCTTGGCCAGCACAGCGTCCACACGGTCCGGGTTCAACGACTCGACGATCCCGTCATCGGTCACCCCGGCCGCATGCACCACCCCGGTCAGATCCGGGATCGACGCCACCAGCTCAGCCAACGCGGCCCGGTCCGAGACGTCACACGCCACAACCCGCACGTCCGCGTCCAACTCCGGGGCCGCACCGCCACTACGACTGGCCAGCACCAGACGCCGAACACCATGCTGAGCAACCAAATGCTCTGCCAACAGCGTGCCCAAAGTTCCAGTGCCACCGGTGATCAGCACCGTGCCCTCGGGATCCAGCGCACGCGGGATCGTGAACACGTTCTTGCCGATGTGCTTGCCCTGCCCCATGAACCGGAACGCAGCCTGCGCGTCCCGCACATCCCACGCCCGCACCGGCAACAGCGTCAACTCACCGGCCGCGAACAGATTGAGCAAGGCAACCAGCATCTCCTGCACGCGGTCCGGACCCGCTTCGCTCAGGTCAAACGCCTGGTAGTCCACACCTTCCGGCGAACGCAGGTCCGCCTTGCCCATCTCGATGAACCGGCCACCCGCGTTGAGCAAACCCAGCGACGCGTCGATGAACTCACCGGTCAACGAGTTCAGCACCACGTCCACCGGGCCGAACTTGTCCGCGAAGGCCGTGTCCCGCGAGGACGACAGGCGCTCGGAGGGCAAACCGGTGGCGTCCCACTTGGCCGGGCTCGCCGTGCCGTAGACCTCGGCACCGAGGTGCCGCGCCACCTGCGACGCGGCCATGCCCACGCCACCCGCGGCGGCGTGGATCAGCACCGACTCGTCGGCCTGCAGCCGGCCCAGGTCGACCAGGCCGTAGTAAGCAGTCAGGAACACCATGGGCACGGACGCCGCGTCGGTGAACGACCAGCCGGGCGGCATCGGCGCCAGCAGCCGCCGATCCGTCACGGCCCGCGTGCCGAAGCCACCGGTCACCAGCCCGAACACCCGGTCTCCGGGCGCCAGGTCGGTCACGTCGGCACCGACCTCGACCACCACGCCAGCCGCCTCCGACCCCATAGACGCGGCCTCGGGATAGGTGCCCAGTGCGATCAGGACGTCCCGGAAGTTGATGCCGGCCGCACGCACCTCGACGCGCACCTCGTTGGGGTGCAACGGCTCCGACGACGCCTCGACCAGAGCCAGGTCTTCCATCGCCCCTTCGAGCGTCCACTCAGGAGCGTCGGGCACGAGCAGGGACGCGGCCCGCGCCAACCGCGGCACGAACACCTCGCCATCACGCACCGCGAGCTGCGGTTCGTCCAGTGCCACGACGCCGGCCGGCACCTCGTCGCCGTCCACGAGCACGAACCGGCCTGGGTGCTCCGACTGCGCCGAGCGCACCAACCCCCACGCGCCCGCAGCGCCCAGATCGGTCACCACATCGCCGGGACGGGCCACGACCGCACCGCGCGACACGATCACCAACGGCGCATCGTCGTCCGAGGCCAAGCGCTCCTGCACGATCGCCAACGCGGCATGCGCGACCTCGCGCACCGAGCCGGTCGGCAACACGACCACGTCGGGCTGGACGTCCGAGTCGGGCACGGTGATCGGCGTCCACTCGACGGCGAACAACGCATCGTCCACGGCCCGCGCGGGTGCGTCGGTGACCGCGCGCAACGCCAACGACCCGACTGACACCACGGGTGCTCCGGCGGCGTCGTATGCCTCCAACGAGACCGTGTCCGGTGCGATCAGCGTCAGCCGGACCCGCAACGCGGCCGCGCCGACGGCGTGCAGCACGACGTCCGACCAGGCGAACGGCAGCCGCGCGGTGTCGCCCTCGATCAGCCCGGCGGCACCGAGCGCGTGCAGGGCCGCGTCGAGCAGCGCCGGGTGCAGGCCGAACGCCCCGGCCTGGGCCGGATCCGGCAACGCCACCTCGGCGAACACCTCGTCACCGGCTCGCCACACCGACCGCAGGCCACGGAACGCCGGCCCGTAATCCAGCCCGGCGGCGGCCAGCCCGTCGTACACGCCGTCGAGCGCAACGACCTCGGCACCGGCCGGTGGCCACGCTTCGAGGCGAGCGACCGGCCGGGTGTTCGCACCCAGCACCCCAACGGCATGGCAGGTCCACGCCTGCCCGTCGCCGGTGCGGGCGTGCACTTCGACCCGCTCGTCGGTGACCAGCACCTGGACCTGGGCAGCGCCGCGCCCCGGCACCACGAGCGGCGCCTGCAGCGTCAGCTCGTCGATCACCGGGCGGCCCACCTCGGCACCGGCATGCCGCACCATCTCGACCAATGCCGTGCCGGGGACGACCACGGCGCCGAGCACCTGGTGGTCGGCCAGCCACGGCTGGGCCGAGGGGGACAGCCGTCCGCTCAGCACGACCCCGTCGCCGGTGGCAAGCGACACGGCGGCGCCGAGCAGCGGCTCCTGCACCGCCGCCCAGTACCGCTCCCGCTGGAAGGCGTACGTCGGCACGGCGACGACGCGTGCGTCCCAGGTGCCGAACACGCCGCCCCAGTCGATCCCGGTGCCCCGCACCCACGCGGAGCCGACGGCGGTGAACAGCGTGCCGACCTCGTCGCGTCCGCGCCGGAGCACGGCGGCGGAGTCCTCGACGTGGGCCGACAACACCGGATCGGGTCCCAGCTCGAGGAACGTGTCCACCCCGGCGTCACGCAGCCACTCGACGCCGTCCGCGAACCGCACCGTGTCCCGGACCTGCCGCACCCAGTAGCCCGGATCGGTGACCTCGCCGAACATCGCGATCCGCGGTTCGTGGTAGGTCAACGACTCCGCCACGGCGGCGAACTCGGCCAGCATCGGTTCCATCAGCTTCGAGTGGAACGCATGCGAGACCGTCAGCCGCTTGACCCGGCGCCCCTCGGCACGCCAGGTCTCTTCCACCGTGGCGATCTCGTCCGCCGTCCCGGACACCACCAGCGAAGTCGGACTGTTGATCGCCGCGATGTCGATACCCGCGAGCACGTCGGCTTCCGTGCCCTCGACCGCGAGCATGGCGCCACCGCTCGGCAACGCCTGCATCAAGCGGCCACGGGCCGCGACCAACGTGCACGCGTCGTCCAAGGACAACACCCCGGCCACATGTGCGGCCGCGAGTTCACCGATCGAATGCCCCAGGACGTGGCTCGGCCGCACACCCCACGACTCCAGCAACCGGAACAACGCCACTTCCAGCGCGAACAACCCGGTCTGCGCGTACAGCGTCTGGTCCAGCGGCGCCGCACCCTCGAACACCACAGGCTTCAGCCCGAGGTCGAGGCGGGCACACACGGCGTCGAACGCGTCGGCGAACACCGGGAACGCCTCGTACAGCTCGCGGCCCATGCCGACGCGCTGGGCGCCCTGCCCGGTGAACAGGAAGGCCGTCCGCCCTTCGGTCACCGCACCCGTGAGAGTCGCCTCCCCCAGCAAGACCGCTCGGTGCTCCAACTCGGCCCGGGTGGTGGCCAGCGACAACGCCACGTCGACCGGCCGGCCGCCCTCGAACGAACGAACCCGCTCGACCTGATCGGCCAGCCCGGCCGCCGACTGCGCGGACACCACCAGCGGGAACACCCCGTCCACCGCGGCGGCTTCGACCGGGTCGAGCGCGTGCGCCTGTTCGAGGATCACGTGCGCGTTGGTGCCGCTCATCCCGAACGACGACACCCCTGCCCGGCGGGTGCCGTCCGACGGCCACGCTTGCGGTTCGGTCAGCAACGCCACCGCGCCGGCCGTCCAGTCCACATGCGACGACGGCTCGTCGACGTGCAGCGTCGCGGGCACCGTCTCGTGCCGCATGGCCATGACCATCTTGATCACGCCGGCTAGGCCGGACGCGGCCTGCGTGTGCCCGAGGTTCGACTTCACCGAACCCAGCCACAACGGCCGGTCCCGGTCCTGCCCGTAGGTGGCCAGGACGGCTTGGGCCTCGATCGGATCGCCCAAGGTCGTGCCGGTGCCGTGGGCTTCGACGACGTCCACATCGGACGGTGCCAGCCCGGCCGCGGCCAGCGCCTGCCGGATCACGCGTTGCTGCGACGGGCCGTTCGGCGCGGTCAGCCCATTCGACGCACCGTCCTGGTTCACCGCCGACCCGCGCACCACCGCGAGCACCTCGTGGCCGTTGCGGCGGGCGTCCGACAGCCGCTCGACCAGAACGACCCCGACGCCCTCGGACCAGGCTGTGCCGTCGGCTGCCTCGGCAAATGCCTTGCACCGCCCGTCGACCGCCAGGCCGCGTTGCCGGCTGAACTCCACGAACGCCCCCGGTGTCGCCATCACCGTCACGCCACCGGCCAGGGCCAGGGTGCACTCCCCCGCCCGCAACGCCTGCACCGCCAAGTGCAGTGCCACCAACGAGGACGAGCACGCGGTGTCGACGGTGACCGCCGGACCTTCCAGCCCGAACGCATACGCCACCCGGCCCGACAGCACGCTCGCCGCCGCACCCGTGCCGAGGTGCCCTTCCAACGCCTCGGCGTTGCGCAAGGTCAACTGCGTGTAGTCCTGACCGTTGGTGCCGGCGAAGACGCCGATGCGACTGCCGCGCACCGAGCGGGGGTCGATCCCGGCCCGCTCGAACACCTCCCACGACGCCTCCAGCAACAACCGCTGCTGCGGATCCATCGCCACCGCCTCGCGTGGCGAGACGCCGAACAACCCCGCGTCGAACTCCGCGGCACCGGCGAGGAACCCGCCTTCTCGGGCGTAGGACGTGCCGACCGCATGAGGGTCGTCGTCGAACAGGGCGTCGAGGTCCCAGCCACGGTCGACCGGGAACGGGCCCATGGCGTCCCCACCGGAGGACACCAAGCCCCACAAGGCTTCCGGCGAAGCCACGCCACCCGGGTAGCGGCAGCTCATCCCGACGATCACGATCGGGTCATCGTCCACAAGGGACGTGGTGGCGCCGGTCGTCGCTTCGGCCGCGCCGCCGAAGAGCCGGCCGATGAGGTGGCCGGTCAGGGCGGTGGCCGTCGGGTAGTCGAAGACGAGGCTCGCGGGCAGTGCGAGCCCGGTCAGCCGGCCGAGCCGGTCGCGCAGCTCGATCGCGGTCAGCGAGTCGAAGCCGAGATCCCGGAACGGCCGGGTGGGATCCACCGCCGCGGCGTCGGTGTGCCCGAGCGCGGCGGCCGTTTCGGCGCGGACGGCCTCGGTGACCGCGCGCTGGCGTTCCTCGGGGTTCAGCCCCGACCACAGCTCGACCAGTTCCGGCACGCCCTCGGCCGCTACCACCTCGGGCGCACCGATGGGCAGCTCGCTCAGCAGCGGGCTCGGGCGGGCGGCGGTGAACGCGGTCCCGAACCGGGTCCAGTCGACGTCGGCGACGGTGAGACAGGCCTCGTCGGCGGCCACGGCCGAACCAAGCGCGGCCAGAGCGAGAGCCGGGTCGAGGGCGGCGAGCCCGCGGCGGCTCAGGTAGTCCTCGGCCGCGGCGGTGTCCACGAGCATGCCGGTGCCGGCCCAGGGTCCCCACGCCACGGAAGTCGCGGCCAGGCCACGAGCCCGGCGCTGCTTGGCGAGGGCGTCGAGGTAGGCGTTGGCGGCCGAGTACGCGGCCTGCCCACCGCTGCCCCACGTCCCGGCGATGGACGAGAACAGCACGAACGCCTCGGCCTCCGGGACCAGCTCGTCAAGGTTGCGTGCGCCCTCGACCTTGGCGCGCACCACCTCCGCCCAGTCCGCCCCGGTCAGCTCGGCCAGCGTGGTGGAACCTTCGACGCCCGCGGTGTGGACGACGGCCGTGACGGGGTGTTCGTCGAGCAGTGCCGCGACGGCGTCCCGGTCGGCGACGTCGCACGCCACGACCACGGCCTGCGTGCCGAGCTCGGCCAGTTCGGCCACCAGTTCGGCGGCACCCGGCGCGTCCGGTCCACGCCGGCTGGTGAGCACCAGCCGGCGAACGCCGCGCTCGGCCAGCCACCGCGCGACGTGCGTTCCCAATGCCCCGGTACCGCCGGTGATCAGCACGGTGTTCCATGGCGAGCCGGCCGGCGCAGTCGAGCGCGGCGCGCGGACGAGCCGCCGCACGAACACCCCGGAGTCGCGCACCGCGACCTGGTCCTCGGTCCCGTCGGCGAGCACCGCGACCAGCCGGGCCGCCGCCCGGTCGTCGAGCACGGCGGGCAGGTCGACCAGGCCGCCCCAGCGCTGGGGGTGCTCCAGCGCGGCGACGCGACCAAGTCCCCACAGCAGGGCCTGGCCCGGGTCCGCGACGACATCCGAACGGCCGGTCGCGACGGCACCCCGGGTCAGGCACCACACGGGCCCGATGCCGGACCTGAGCAGCTCGATCGTGCGGTGCACGTCCAGCAGGGACACCACCCCGGCCCAGTCGCCGGGCAACGCCCGTTCGGCCTGGACGACTTGGGCGCCACCGGTTTCCAGCGCCCGCACGACTTCCGCCGACTCGCCGACGACGAGCCAGGTGCCGGACAGCGCGCCGGCGCGGGCGGTGGCCGGCTGCCAGCGGACCTGGTACCGCCACCCCTCCACAGTGGACTGCTCACGTCGGCCGCGGCGCCACGCCGACAACGCGGGCAGGACGGTGTCGAGCCCGGCAGGTGCCGCGCCGAGCGTCTCGGCGAGCGTCCCGGTGTCACCGGACTCGACCGCGGCCCAGAACCGCGATTCGGCCGGATCGGCATGCTCGGCAACGGGTTCCGCGATCTGGTCGATCCAGTAGCGGGTGCGCTGGAACGGGTAGGTGGGCAACTCGATCCGCCGGCCGCCGGGCAGCAGCCGGGCCCAGTCCACGGCGGTACCCCGGACGTGAGCGGCGGCGACCGCGCCCAGCACGGTCTCGGCTTCGTCGCGGCCACGGCGCAGCACGGCCACCGATCCGTCGACGTGCGCCGAGAGCACGGGGTCCGGCCCCAGCTCCAGGAACGTGTCCACGCCTTCGTCGCGCAACCGGCGCACTCCGTCGGCGAACCGCACCGTGTCCCGGACCTGCCGCACCCAGTGCGCCGGATCGGTCACCGCCCCCAGCATCGGAATCCGCGGCTCGTGGTAGGTCAACGACTCGGCGACGGTCGCGAACTCGTCAAGCATCGGTTCCATCAACCGCGAGTGGAACGCATGCGACACCGTCAGCCGCTTCACCCGCCGACCCTCGGCCCGCCAGGTCTCGGCAAGTGCCTCAATCTCCGCCTCGGTGCCGGACACCACCAACGACGTGGCACTGTTGATCGCGGCAACGTCGATCCCCGCAGGCACATCGGCCTCGGTGCCCTCCACCGCCAGCATCGCCCCACCAGAAGGCAATGCCTGCATCAACCGACCACGAGCAGCCACCAACGTGCACGCATCGTCCAACGACAACACCCCGGCCACATGTGCGGCCGCCAGCTCACCGATCGAATGCCCGAGCAGGAAGTCCGGCGTGACACCCCACGACTCCAACAACCGGAACAACGACACTTCCAACGCGAACAACGCTGCCTGCGCACCCTCGGTCTGATTCAGCGAAGCCTCGTCGTCCAAGGGAATCCGCAGCCGGGACGCGACCTCGTCCCACACCGCCGCGAACACCGGGTGCGCGGCGTACAACTCGCGCCCCATACCCATCCGTTGCGAACCCTGGCCAGTGAACAGGAACGCCGTGCGGCCGTCCGCGGCCACGCCGCTGGCCAGTTCGCGGTCGCCCAGCAGCACCGTGCGGTGTTCGAGTCGCGCCCGGGTCGTGGCCAGGGAGTACCCGATGTCCAGCGGCGAATCCGGCAGCGCGCGCACGGCCTCGACCTGTGCCCGCAACGCCTCGGCCGACCGCGCGGACAGCACCCACGGCACGAGTGACGGCGGCTCGACCGGTTCCGGCGTGACCGCGGGCGTCTCGGGTGCTTCTTCGACGATGACGTGCACGTTGGTGCCGCTGATGCCGAACGACGACACCCCCGCGCGCCGCGGCCGGTCCTCGGCGGCCCAGTCGCGGGCCTCGGTCAGCAACGACACCGCGCCCCGCGACCACGGCACGTGCGGGGTGGGTTCGTCGACGTGCAGGGTCATCGGCATGCGGCCGTGCCGCATCGCCTGCACCACCTTGATCACGCCGGCCAGGCCGGACGCGGCCTGGGTGTGGCCGAGGTTCGACTTGAGCGAGCCCAGCCACAGTGGCTGCTCGCGATCCCGGCCGTACGTGGTGAGCAGGGCGTGCGCCTCGATCGGGTCGCCGAGCCGGGTGCCGGTGCCGTGCCCCTCGACAAGGTCCACATCGGACGGTGTGAGCCGGGCGTTGGCCAGCGCCGCCTTGATGACCCGCTGCTGGGACGGACCGTTGGGCGCGGTGAGGCCGTTGGAGGCGCCATCGGCGTTGACCGCCGAGCCGCGGACGACCCCCAGCACGGTGCGCCCGTCGCGTTGCGCGTCGGACAACCGTTGCACCAGCAGGACCGCCACGCCTTCGGACCAGCCGGTGCCGTCGGCGGCGGCCGCGAACGACTTGCAGCGGCCGTCGGCGGACAGACCGCCCTGCCGGGCGAACTCCGCGAACGTCGCCGCGGACGGCATGACGGTCACGCCCGCCACGAGCGCCGCCGTGCACTCCCCGGCCCGCAGCGCCTGCGCCGCCGTGTGCAGGGCGACCAGCGATGACGAGCACGCCGTGTCCACGGTCATCGCGGGCCCCTCGAGCCCGAGCACGTAGGCCACCCGGCCGGAGATCACGCTGTTCGCGGTGCCGGTCAGCGCGTGCCCGGCGACCTCGTCCGGTACCTCCATACCCGCGCCGTAGCCCGAGTTGGACGCGCCGACGAACACCCCGGTCCGGCTGCCGCGCACCGAGTCCGGGGCGATCCCGGCCCGTTCGAACGCCTCCCAGCTGACCTCCAGCAGCAGCCGCTGCTGCGGGTCCATGGCCAGCGCCTCCCGCGGGGAGATGCCGAAGAGACCCGCGTCGAACTCCGTCGCGTGGTCGACGAACCCACCCACCTGGGCGAACCCGGTCGCCGTGCGGTCCCAGCCCCGGTCGGCCGGGAAGCCGGTGATCGCGTCGCCGCCGGTGTCGACCAGCCGCCACAGCTCCTCGGGCGAGCCGACACCGCCGGGCAGCCGGCAGCTCATCCCGACGATCGCGATCGGCTCGCGGGACTCGGCCAGCAGCCTGCGGTTCTGCTCGCGCAGCCGCTCGGTCTCCTTCAGCGACGCGCGCAGCGCCGCGACGGCGCGTTCCTCGCGGGTGGTCATCATGGTCTCCGAGTCAGGAGTCGAGGGTGTCGATCGCGGTCTGGATCAGCGCGTCGACGTCCATCAGGTCGATCGAGTCCGCGTCGAGCGGATCCGCGGGTGCCGGCTCACCGAGTGCGGGCTCGGGGGCGTCGAGACCGGCCAGGCGCAGCAGCACGTCGAACACGCCCGCGTCCTTGAAGCGGGACAACGGAACCGAGTTGAGCGCGGCGCGGATGCTGGCCTCTTCCGGGTCGGCTGAAGCGTCGAGGTCGGCGAGGTCGGCGTCCGCCAGGATTTCCGCACCCAGGTAGCCGGCCAGCGCGACCGGGGTCGGGTAGTCGAAGACGAGCGCGGTGGGCAGCGGCAGCCCGGTTGCCTCGGCGAGGCGGTTGCGGACGTCGACCGCGGTCAGCGAGTCGAAGCCGCACTCGCTGAACGAGCCCGTCGGCGCGACGGCAGCCGCTCCGTCGTGGCCGAGCGCCGCGGCCGCGTGGGTGCGGACCAGGTCGACCAGGGCGCGGTCGCGGTCGGCGGCGGTCGCGGTGGCCAAGCTCCGGGCGTACTCGGTCAGCCCGTCCGGTTGCTGCTCGGCCAGCCGTTCCACCTCGGGCAGCTCGTCGAACAGGGTGCTGGGCCGGGCGAGCGTGAACACCTCGGTGAACCGCTGCCAGTCGACGTCCGCGACCGTCACGCAGCCTTCCCGCGCGTCGACCGCCTGAGCCAGCGCCGCGATGGCACGGTCGGCCGGCAGCGCCCGCAGGCCGTGGCGCCGCAGGTACTCCCCCGCGTCGCCGGCCGCCATGCCACCACCCGCCCACGGGCCCCACGCCACCGAGGTGCCGGTGCGCCCGCGGGTCCTGCGGCGCTCCACCAGGGCATCGACGGCGGCGTTGGCCGCCGCGTAGGCCGCCTGCCCACCGCTGCCCCAGATCCCGGCGATCGAAGAGAACACCACGAACGCCTCGGCGTCGGGCAGCAGCTCGTCCAAGTGCTTGGCGCCCAACACCTTCGCCGCCAGCACCGCCTGCAAACTATCGGCGTCCAGGTCGGTGATCCGGCGGTCGTCGTCCACCCCGGCCGCGTGCACGACCGCGGTCACCGGGTGCTCGACCAGGAGCGCGGCGAGCGCGTCCCGGTCGGACACGTCACACGCCACGACCGTCGCCTGAGCGCCCAGGTCGGCCAGCTCGGCCACGAGCTCGGGTGCCACCCCACGACGACTGGCCAGCACCAGCCGCGAGGCACCGCGCCCGGCCAGCCACCGCGCGACGTGGCCACCGAGCTCACCGGTGCCGCCGGTGATCAGCACCGCACCCGAGGGTGTCCACGGGGTCGTGGCCGCAGCCGCCGGGGCATGGACGAGCCTGCGGGCGCGGACGCCCTCGCCGCTGATCGCCACCTGGTCCTCGCGGCCGTCGGCGAGCACGGCGACCAGGTGTTCGCCGCCTTGTTCGGTCAGTTCGGCCGGCAGGTCGACCAGGCCACCCCAACGCTGCGGGTGCTCCAGGGCGGCCACCCGGCCGAAGCCCCACAGCGCCGCCTGATCCGGATCGGTCGTGGCGCCCCTGGTCGCGGCCCAGACCGGAGCGGTGGCGCACTCGAGCAGATCCAGCGTCGCCTCCAGGTCCAGCAGCGACACGATCCCCGACCACGCGCCCTCGACCACCGACAACGCCTCGGTGACTTCGGCACCGGCGGCTCGCAGCGCTCGCGCCACGTCCGCACCGTCGCCGAGCACCAGCCACCGCCCCGACACGACACCGGGACGGACGACGGTCGGGGTCCAGGTCACCCGGTAACGCCAGCCGTCCACAACGGACTTGGTCTGCCGCTCGCGGCGCCAGGCCGACAACGCGGGCAGCACCGTGCTCAGGCCGTTGCCGGCGTCCAGCCGCAGGGTCTGGGCGAGGTGCTCGACGTCGCTGTTGTCCACCGCCGTCCAGAACTCGGTCTCCGCCGCGTCGTGCGTGACCGCGGGCGCGGTGTCCAGCCAGTAGCGGCGGCGCTGGAACGCATAAGTCGGCAAGGCGACCCGGCGTCCGGGCACGACCAGGGCCCAGTCGACGTCGACGCCGCGCGCCCACGCGGTGCCGACGGCCCGCAGCAGCGTCTCGGCTTCGTCGCGACCGCGCCGGAGCACGGCCACCGAGCCCTCGACGTGCGCGGACAGCACCGGGTCCGGGCCGAGTTCGACGAACGTGCCGACCCCGGCATCCCGCAGTCGCTGAACGCCGTCGGCGAACCGCACGGTGTCGCAGACCTGCCGCACCCAGTACGCCGGATCGGTGACGTCACCGGGCATCGACAGCCGCGGCTCGTGGTAGGTCACCGACTCCGCGACGGCCGCGAACTCGGCCAGCATCGGTTCCATCAGCTTCGAGTGGAACGCGTGCGAGACCGTCAGCCGCTTGTGCCGCCGGTCCTTCCACAGCTCTTCGAGCCCAGCGATCTCCTCCTCGGTACCGGACACCACCAACGAGGTCGGGCTGTTGATCGCCGCGATGTCGATCCCTTGCGGCACCTCGGCTTCCGTGCCCTCGACCGCGAGCATCGCACCGCCCGAGGGCAACGCCTGCATGAGCTTTCCGCGAGCCGCCACCAAGGTGCACGCGTCGTCGAGGGACAGCACGCCGGCGACGTGCGCCGCGGCCAGCTCGCCGATCGAATGGCCGAGCAGGTGGTCCGGCGTGATCCCCCACGACTCCAGCAGCCGGAACAAGGCCACTTCCAGCGCGAACAACGCGGCTTGCGCACCGTCGGTCCGGTCCAGCAAGTCCTGGTCGTCGAAGGGAACGCGCTCGAACCGGGCGGTGATCTCCGCCAGCGCGGTCCGGAACACCGGGTACCGCTCCGCCAGCTCTTGGCCCATCCCGACCCGTTGCGACCCCTGGCCGGTGAAGAGGAACGCCAGGCCACCGGGGCTTGCCGTGCCACGCAGCACGTCCGGCGCGGACAGGTCAGCGAGGGCGTGCACGGCGTCGTCGCGGTTCGTGGCCAGGACCACCGCACGCTGCCCGAGGGCGGCCCGGGTGGTGGCCAGCGAATGCCCGATGTCCGCCAGCGCCAAGTCGCCGGTGGTGACGGCGAGCCGGTCGGCCTGGGCCTGCAGGGCGGCGGCCGACCGAGCCGACAGCACCCACGGCACCGGCAGGGTCGCAGCCACCGGAGCAGGCTTCTCGTCGACCGCCGGTGCCTGTTCGAGGATGACGTGCGCGTTGGTGCCGCTCATCCCGAACGACGACACCCCGGCGCGGCGGAGATCGTCGGATTCCCAGGGCTGTGCCTCGGTCAGCAACGACACCGCACCCGAAGTCCAGTCCACATGCGACGACGGCTCGTCAACGTGCAGCGTCCTCGGCAGCACACCATGCCGCATCGCCATGACCATCTTGATCACCCCGGCCACACCGGCCGCCGCCTGCGCATGCCCCAGGTTCGACTTCACCGACCCCAGCCACAACGGCCGGTTCCGATCCTGACCGTAGGTGGCCAGCACCGCCTGCGCCTCGATCGGGTCGCCCAGTGTGGTGCCGGTGCCGTGTGCTTCCACCGCGTCCACATCAGACGGAGCCAAGCCAGCCGACGCCAACGCGGCATGAATCACCCGCTGCTGCGACGGACCATTCGGCGCCGTCAGCCCATTCGAGGCACCGTCCTGGTTGATCGCCGAACCTCGCACGACGGCCAGCACCTCGTGACCGAGACGACGGGCGTCGGACAGCCGCTCCACCAGGAGCACCCCGACACCCTCCGACCAGCCGGTACCGTCCGCGGCGTCCGCGAACGACTTGCACCGACCGTCCGCCGCCAGCCCCCGCTGCCGACTGAACTCCGTGAAGATCCCCGGCGTCACCATCACCGTCGCACCACCGGCCAACGCCATCGAACACTCACCCGACCGCACCGCCTGCGCCGCCAAGTGCAACGCCACCAACGACGACGAACACGCCGTATCCACCGTGACTGCCGGCCCTTCGAGCCCGAAGGCGTAAGCGACCCGACCGGATGCGACGCTCGTCGCGCTCCCGGTCAGCAGGTGTCCCTCGACCTCGGCGACCGCGTCGGACGGCGGCAACCCGATGCCGTAGTTGGACGACGCCACGCCCAGGAACACCCCAGCCTGGCTGCCGCGCACCGACCGCGGGTCGATCCCCGCCCGTTCGAACACCTCCCAGGACGCCTCCAGCAGCAACCGCTGCTGCGGATCCATCGCCAGCGCCTCACGCGGCGAGATCTCGAACAGCTCGGCGTCGAACTCCCCGGCACCGGGCACGAAGCCACCCGCGCGGGCGTACGTGGTGCCGGGCCGGTTCGGGTCGTCATGCCGCAAGGCGCCGAGGTCCCAGCCCCGGTCTTCCGGGAAGTCGCCGATGGCGTCCACTTCGGACTCCACCAGCCGCCACAGGTCCTCCGGCGAGGCCACACCGCCCGGGTAACGGCAGCTCATCCCGACGATCACGATCGGGTCGTCGCCGTCGGCACGGACGGACGTCACCGCCGCACGCGCCACTGCGCCACCGAGCTGGGCCAGCAGGTGCTCGGTCAGCGCGGCCGGCGACGGGTGGTCGAACACCAGCGTCGCGGGCAGCCGCAGCCCGGTCGCGGCGGCCACCCGGTTGCGCAGCTCGACCGAGCTGAGCGAGTCGAACCCGAGTTCCTTCAACGCCTTGCCCGGTGGCACGGCGTCGGCCGACGCGTGCCCGAGCACGGCGGCGACCTCACCACACACCAGGCCGAGCAGCACGCGCCTGCGTTCCCCCTCGGGCACGGCGGCCAGCCGCTCGCCCAGCGAGGACGCGCCGGCCGGCAGCGCGGCCCGGCGCACTGGCGCGCGCACCAGCCCCCGCAGCAACGGCGGCACGTCACCGGCCGGCTTGCCGAGCCGCATGGCCACGGCATTGGCCGGCCCGGCCCGGTGCGCCAGGTCGAACAACGCCAGTCCGTCCTGTGTGGACAGCGCGGTACCCAGCCGCGACTTGTCGGCTTCGGTCAGCCCTTCGCTGAGGGTGCTCGCCTGCGCCCACAGGCCCCACGCCAGCGCCACAGCGGGCAGCCCGGCGGCGCGACGCTGATGCGCCAGCCCGTCGAGCACCGCGTTCGCCGCCGCATAGTTCGCCTGACCCGGCGTACCGAACAACGCCGACGCCGACGAATACAACGCAAACATCGCCAGATCGAGGTCCGCGGTCAGCTCATGCAAAGCCACCGCACCATCCGCCTTGGCCAGCACAGCGTCCACACGGTCCGGGTTCAACGACTCGACGATCCCGTCATCGGTCACCCCAGCCGCATGCACCACCCCGGTCAGATCCGGGATCGACGCCACCAACTCAGCCAACGCCGTCCGATCGGACACATTACACGCCACCACCCGGACATCAGCGTCCAACTCCGGTGCGGTGCCGCCGCTGCGACTGGCCAGCACCAAATGCCGAACACCATGCTGGACAACCAAATGCTCCGCCAGCAGCAAGCCCAACGTGCCAGTGCCACCGGTGATCAACACCGTGCCGTCCCGGTCCAGCGCACGCGGGATCGTGAACACGTTCTTGCCGATGTGCTTGCCCTGCCCCATGAACCGGAACGCAGACTCGGCTTCCCGCACATCCCACGCCCGCACCGGCAGTAGGTGCAGCTCGTCGGTTGCGAACAAGTCGAGCAACTCGACCAGCATCTCCTGCACCCGGTCCGGACCCGCTTCGCTCAAGTCGAAGGCCCGGTACGCCACGTCGTCCGGTGCGCGCAGGTCGGCCTTGCCCATCTCGATGAACCGGCCACTCGGGTTGAGCAGGCCCAGCGACGCGTCAATGAACTCACCGGTCAACGAGTTCAACACCAGGTCCACCGAACCGAACTTCTCGGCGAACCCCAGATCGCGGGACGAGGACAACCGCTCAGCAGGCAGCCCGGTCGCCGTCCACTTGGCCGGACTCGCCGTGCCGTACACCTCGGCACCCAGCTTCCGCGCCACCTGAACCGCCGCCATGCCCACGCCACCCGCGGCGGCATGGATGAGCACTGACTCGCCCGACCGCAACCCGGCGAGGTCGACCAACGCGTAATAGGCGGTGAGGAACACCATGGGCACCGACGCCGCATCGGTGAACGACCAGCCGGCCGGCATCGGCGCCACCAACCGCCGATCCGTCACCGCGACCGACCCGAACCCGCCCGACACCAATCCGAACACCCGGTCCCCAGGCACGAGATCCGTGACCGCGGAGCCCACCTCGACCACGACCCCGGCCGCCTCCGACCCCATGGACGCGGCCTCGGGATAGGTGCCCAGCGCGATCAGGACGTCCCGGAAGTTGACCCCCGCCGCCCGCACCTCGATCCGCACGTCGTTCGGCCGCAACGACTTCGGCGACGTCTCGACCAAGGACAGGTTCTCCATCGAACCGGCAAGCGTCCACTCGGGAGCGTCCGGCACCAGCAGAGACGCGACGCGGGCCAGGCGAGGCACGAAGACCTCGCCATCGCGCACCGCCACCTGCGGTTCGCCCAGCGCCACAACGGCCGACAGGTCACAGGAGGAGTCCGCGTCGACCAGCACGAACCGGCCGGGGTGCTCCGACTGCGCCGAGCGGATCAAGCCCCACGCCCCGGCAGCCCCAAGATCGGTCACCACATCGCCAGGACGGGCCACGACCGCACCCCGCGACACGATCACCAACGGCGCATCGTCATCGGAGGCCAACCGCTCCTGCACGATCGCCAACGCGGCATGCGCGACCTCGCGCACGGAGCCGGTCGGCAGCCGCACCACGGCCGGGTCGCCGCTGCCGGCCGGCAGGGCGGCGGGCGTCCAGTCGACGGTGAACAGGGCGTCGTCCACCCGGCGAACCAGCGCCGAGGCCACCGGTCGCAGGACGAGTGATTCGACGGCGAGGACAGGCGCGCCAGTCGCATCCCAAGCCGTCACTTGCACGGCATCCGTGCCGATCGCGCGCAGGCGCACCCGCAACAACGCGGCACCGGTCGCGTGCAGTGACACCCCCGACCAGGCGAACGGCACCAGCGCGCCGCCGCCCTCGAGCACCCCACCCGCCGCGATGGCGTGCAGTGCCGCGTCCAGCAGCGCCGGGTGCACCCCGAAGCCGTCGGCCTGGTCCGCCACGGCGACCTCGGCGAACACCTCGTCACCGGCCCGCCACACGGACCGCAGACCGCGGAACGCCGGACCGTAGTCGAGGCCGACCTCGGCTAGTCCTTCGTAAAGTCCGTCCACGGCAACAGGTTCCGCGCCGGCGGGTGGCCACACCGGATCACCCGGCTCGCCTGGCACGGCCTCGTCCACCGTGCCGGTGGCGTGCCGGGTCCACGGCGCGTCGTCGCGGTCGGGCCGGGCGTGGATCGCGACGGTGCGGTCGCCGGAGACGATCACCTGGACCTGGACGGCGCCGCGCTCCGGCAGCACCAGCGGTGCCTCGATGGTCAGCTCGGTCACCCGCGGGTAGCCCGACCGCAGGGCCAGCTCGACGAACGCGGTGCCGGGCAGCACGACCGCGCCCGTCACCACGTGGTCGGCGAGCCAAGGTTGCGTGGCCACGGACAGCCGCCCGGTCAACAGCACGCCGTCGCCGGTGGCGAGTGGCACCGGCGTGCCGAGCAGCGGTTCCCGCACGGCGGCCCAGTACCGCTCCCGCTGGAACGCATACGTCGGCAGGTCCACCGGTTGCGGCCGCCACGGACGGAACACGGCATCCCAGTCGACCCCGGTGCCCCGCACCCACGCCGAGCCCACGGCGGTGAACAGGGCGTCGGTTTCGGGGCGGCCGCCGCGCAGCGCGGGCACGCAATCCTCGACGTGAGCCGAGAGCACGGGGTCCGGACCCACTTCAAGGAACGTGGTGACGCCCAAGGCACGCAGCCGCTCGACACCGTCGGCGAACCGCACCGTGTCCCGGACCTGCCGCACCCAGTAGCCCGGATCCGTGACCGCACCGAACATCGAGATCCGCGGCTCGTGGTAGGTCAACGACTGCGCGACCGTCGCGAACTCGGCCAGCATCGGTTCCATCAGCTTCGAGTGGAACGCGTGCGAGACGGCCAACCGCTTGACCCGGCGGCCTTCGCCACGCCAGCCGAGCTCCAGCGCCTCGATCTCGTCCGAGGTCCCGGACACGACGAGGGAGGTCGGGCTGTTGACCGCCGCGATGTCGATGCCTTCGGGCACATCGGCTTCCGTGCCCTCGACGGCAAGCATGGCGCCACCCGACGGCAACGCCTGCATCAGGCGACCCCGAGCAGCAACCAACGCGCACGCGTCATCCAGCGACAGCACGCCCGCGACGTGGGCGGCCGCGAGCTCGCCGATCGAGTGGCCCAGCAGGTGATCCGGCGTGACGCCCCACGATTCCAGCAACCGGAACAACGCCACTTCCAAGGCGAACAACCCGGTCTGGGCGTACAGCGTCTGGTCAAGCGGGGTCTGGCCGAGCGACTCGGGGGCTTCGAGCACCACGCGCTTGACCGGTTCGGCCAGCTCGGCGTCGAACCGGGCGCAGACGGCGTCGAAGGCGTCCGCGAACACCGGGAAGACGTCGTACAGCTCGCGTCCCATGCCGGCCCGCTGCGCGCCCTGCCCGGTGAACAGGAATGCCGTGCCGCCCTCGACCACCGAACCCTGCACCTTGGTGTCACCCAGCAGCACCGCGCGGTGCTCCAGCGCGGCCCGGCCCGTGGCGAGCGAGTGCGCGACATCCACCGGCCGACCGCCCACTGACCGGACCCGCTCGACCTGAGCCGACAACGCAGTCGCCGACTGAGCCGACACCACCAGCGGGAACGTCCCGTCCGCGACCGGCACGTCCACCGGTTCCACGGCCGGCGCCTGCTCGAGGATCGCGTGCGCGTTGGTTCCGCTCATCCCGAACGACGACACCCCGGCGCGGCGCGGTCGCGCCGACGGCCACGGCCGGGCCTCGGCCAGCAGCGACACCGCGCCGGATGCCCAGTCCACATGGGACGACGGCACGTCGGAGTGCAGGGTCGCGGGCAACGTCTCGTGCCGCATCGCCATGACCATCTTGATCACCCCGGCGACCCCGGCCGCCGCCTGCGTGTGCCCGAGGTTCGACTTGACCGACCCCAGCCACAGCGGGCGGTCCCGGTCCTGCCCGTAGGTCGCCAGCAACGCCTCGGCCTCGATCGGATCGCCCAGCGTCGTCCCGGTGCCGTGCGCCTCCACGACGTCCACATCGGACGGTGCGAGCCGGGCGTCGGTCAGGGCGGCGCGGATGACCCGTTGCTGTGCCGGTCCGTTCGGCGCGGTCAGGCCGTTGGACGCGCCGTCCTGGTTGACCGCCGTGCCCCGCACGACCGCGAGCACGCGCCGGCCGTGGCGCACCGCGTCGGACAACCGTTCCACCAGCAGCACGCCGACGCCCTCGGACCACGCCGTGCCGTCCGCGGAGTCGGCGAACGCCTTGCACCGGCCGTCCGCGGCCAGCCCGCGCTGGCGGCTGAACTCCACGAACGCCCCCGGCGTCGCCATCACCGTCACCCCGCTGGCCACCGCCAGCGAGCACTCACCGGAACGCAACGCCCGCACGGCCAGGTGCAGTGCGACGAGCGAGGACGAGCACGCGGTGTCGACGGTCATCGCGGGCCCTTCGAGCCCGAACGCGTACGCCACCCGGCCCGACAGCACGCTCGCGGCGGCACCGGTGGCGACATGACCTTCCCGTGCGTCGGACGCGACCACGGTCAGCCGGGCGTAGTCCTGCCCGTTGGTGCCCGCGAACACGCCGGTGTCGCTGCCCCGCAAGGACTTCGGGTCGATCCCGGCCCGTTCGAACACCTCCCACGACGCCTCCAGCAGCAATCGCTGCTGCGGATCCATGGCCACCGCCTCGCGCGGCGAGACCCCGAACAACCCGGCGTCGAACTCCGCGACGCCGTCGAGGAACCCGCCCTCGCGGGCGTAGGACGTGCCGACCGCGTCCGGGTCGTCGTCGAACAGCCCGTCGAGGTCCCAGCCGCGATCGACCGGGAACGGACCCATCGCGTCACCACCCGTGGACACCAAGTCCCACAAGGCTTCCGGCGACGTGACCCCGCCCGGGTAGCGGCAGCTCATGCCCACGATGGCGATCGGCTCGTCGAGCGCGAGATTGGTCGTCTCGATCTCAGTGGTGGTCTCGGTTCCGGCGAGGCGGGCGGCCAGGTGGTCGGCCAGCGCGGTCGCGTTGGGATGGTCGAAGACCACCCCGGCGGGCAGCGCGATCCCGGTCGCGGCGACCAGGCGGTCCCGCAGTTCGACCGCGGTCAGCGAGTCGAACCCGAGATCGCGGAACGGCCGGTCGGCGGCCACCGGGTCCTCGTGACCGAGCACGGTCGCGGCCTCGGCCCTGACCTCGGCCCGAACCACCCGCACCTGCTCGGCCGACGGCAGCCCGGCCAGCCGGGCGACCAGCGGTGGCACCTCATCCCCAGCCGGTGCGACCGAGGGGAGGTCCGCGAGCAGTTCGGTGAGCAGCGGGCTGGGCCTGCCGGTGGTGAACGTGGCCGCGAACCGGCTCCAGTCCACGTCGGCCACGACCACACAGGTCTCGTCGTGGTCGACGGCGGACCCGAGGGCCGCGATCGCCGGCGCCGGGTCCATGCCGGTCAGGCCGCGACGGCGGAAGTGCTCCTCGGCGCCGGCGGTGTCCACGAGCATGCCGGTGCCCGCCCACGGACCCCAGGCCACGGACGTCGCGGCCTGCCCGCGCGCCCGTCGCGCCTCGGCCAGGGCGTCGAGCCCGGCGTTCGCGGCGGCGTAGGCGCCTTGCCCGCCACTGCCCCACACCCCGGCGATCGACGAGAACAGCACGAACGCCTCGGCGTCCGGCAGCAAGGCATCGAGGTTGACCGCGCCGGTCAGCTTGGCCGCCAGCGCATCGGTGTAGTCGGCGCTGGTCAGCTCGTCGAGGGGCGCGGGCCGGTCGAGACCGGCCGTGTGCACCACGGCGGTGACCGGGTGCTCGGCCAGCACGGTGGCCAGGGCGTCCCGGTCGGCGACGTCACAGGCCACGACGACCGCCGCCGTGCCCAGCTCCGCCAGTTCGGCCACGAGTTCGGCGGCCCCCGGCGCGTCCGGACCACGACGGCTCGCCAGCACCAGGTTCCGGGCGCCGCGCCCGGCCAGCCAGCGCGCGACGTGCGTGCCGAGCGCACCGGTGCCCCCGGTGATCAGCACCGGCCCGGACGGCGTCCACTGGGGCACCGCAGCGTCGGACTGCGGCGCTCGCCGCACCCGGCGCGCGAACACACCCGAACCGCGCACCGCCACCTGGTCGTCGGCACCGCTGAGCACGGCGACGAGCCGCGCGGCCGCCCGGTCGTCCACCACGGCGGGCAGGTCGATCACGCCACCCCACCGGTCCGGGTGTTCGAGTGCCGCGACCCGGCCCAGGCCCCACACCGGAGCCTGCGTGGCGTCGCGCAACGGGTCCGAGCGACCCACGGAGACCGCACTCCGGGTGACGCACCAGATCGGGGCGCCGAGGTCGGCCCGCAGCAGCGTCAGGAGGTCGAGCGCCGGCACCGCCGCCAGCACGCCCGCGTAGTCCCCGGCCGGGATCGCGTCGACGGATTCGGCCACCACGACAGGGGTGCCAAGGGCCTGCCGGACGTCCTCGTCGCACCCGATCGCCAGCCAGGTCCCGGACAGCGACGCCGGTGCGGTGGGCACCGGCTGCCACCGGACGCGGTATCGCCACTGGTCCACAGTGGACTGCTCGTGCCGGGTGCGGCGCCAGGCGGCCAAGGCCGGGAGCACGGCGTCCAGGCTGTCCGGGGTGGTCCTCAGGAGCCGGGTCAGCGAGTCGGCGTCGCCGGCCTCCACCGCCGACCAGAACCGGGCTTCGGCGGAGTCGGGCGCCGTCACGGCCGGCTCGGGCTCGATCCAGTACCGCTTGCGCTGGAACGGATAGGTGGGCAGGTCGACCCGGCGACCGCCGGCGACCAGCGGCGCCCAGTCCACCTCGACGCCGCGCACGTAGGCCGCGGCAACCGCGTCGAGCAGGGTCCGCGCCTCGGGCCGTCCGCTGCGCTGCACCGGGATCGCCGGGATGTCCGCGCTCTGCCGGGCCATGGCCGTGAGCACGCCGTCCGGGCCCAACTCGAGCATCGTGGTCACGCCCGCGTCGCGCAGGGTGGTCACGCCGTCGGCGAACCGGACCGCGGCCCGGACGTGGCGGACCCAGTAGTCGGCGGTGGTGATCTCGTCCTGGTCGACGAGCGCACCGGACACGTTGGACACCAGCGGCACCGTCGGCGCCCGTAGCGCCAACGCGGCCACGACCGCCGCGAACTCGGCCAGCATGGCGTCCATGTGCGGTGAGTGGAACGCGTGCGAGACCCGCAGCCGCCGGGCCTTGCGGCCGGCTTCGCGGCAGCCGATCTCCAGCTCGACGATCACGTCCTCGTCGCCGGACACGACCACCGAGTTGGGCCCGTTCACCGCGGCCGTGCTGACCGCGTCCTCGTGCCCGGCCAGCAGTTGGGCGATCTCCTGCTCGCTGATCTCGATCGCCAGCATCGCTCCGCCGGCGGGCAGCGCCTGCATCAGCCGTCCCCGCGCGGAGACCAGCGTGCACGCGTCGTCGAGGCTCAGCACGCCCGCGACGTGCGCGGCGGCGACCTCGCCGATCGAGTGGCCGAGCACGACGTCCGGCCGTACGCCCCACGACTCCAGCAACCGGAACAACGCGACCTCGACGGCGAACAACCCTGCCTGGGTGTAGGCGGTCCGGTCCAGCAGTTCGGCGTCCGACGACCCGGCGTCGGCGAACAGCACCGTCCGCAGTGGACGGCCGAGGTCGGGGTCGAGGCGGGCGCAGATGGCGTCGAGCGCGTCGGCGAAGACCGGGAACGTCTCGTACAACTCGCGGCCCATCCCGGCTCGCTGGGCGCCCTGCCCGGCGAACAGGAACGCCACGCGGCCCGGTGCTGCGACGCCTTGGTGGACGTCCGGACCGGCGAGCGTGGCCACCGATGCGACGTCGAACACCACGGCCCGGTGCTCGAGCGCCGCGCGCCCGTGGATCAGCGAGTAGGCCACGTCCAACGACCGTTGTCCGGTCAGTGCGGCGCCGACGTGGTCGGCCTGCGCCCGCAGGGCTTCGGCCGAGCGGGCTGACAACACCAACGGCACTTCGATGCGCAGTTCCGGTTCCGGTTCCGGCGCCGGTGCGGGCGCTGGCTCGGCCGCCTCGAGGACGACGTGCGCGTTCGTGCCGCTGATCCCGAACGACGACACCCCCGCCCGGCGGAGCCGGTCGTGACCCCAGTCCTGGTTTTCCGTGAGCAGGGAGACCGCACCGGAGGACCAGTCGACGTGCGGGGTCGGCTCCTCGGCGTGCAGGGTGCGGGGCAGCACGCCGTGCCGCAACGCCTGCACCATCTTGATCACGCCGGTCAGCCCGGACGCGGCCTGGGTGTGCCCGAGGTTGGACTTCACCGAACCCAGCCACAACGGCCGCTCGCGGCCCTGGCCGTAGGTCGCCAGCAATGCCGTCGCCTCGATCGGGTCACCCAGCGCGGTGCCCGTGCCGTGCGCCTCCACAGCGTCCACATCGGACGGTGTGAGGCCAGCGTCGGCCAGTGCGTCCCGGATCACCCGCTGCTGCGCGGGACCGTTGGGCGCGGTGAGCCCGTTCGACGCGCCGTCGGCGTTGACCGCGGTGCCGCGGACCACGGCCAGCACCTCGTGGCCGTTGCGGCGGGCGTCGGACAGCCGCTCCACGAGCAGCACGGCGACGCCTTCCGACCAGCCGGTGCCGTCGGCGCCCGCACCGAACGCCTTGCACCGTCCGTCGGCGGCGAGCCCGCCCTGCCGGCCGAACTCCGCGAACGCCACCGGCGTCGCCAGCACCGCGACCCCGCCCGCGAGGGCGAGGTCGCATTCGCCGTCGCGCAGCGACTTGGCCGCGAGGTGCAGGGCGACCAGCGAGGACGAGCATGCGGTGTCGACCGTGAGCACCGGGCCTTCCAGCCCGAAGGTGTAGGCGAGCCGGCCCGAGATCACGCTGTTCGCGCTGCCGGTGAGCAGGTGCCCGGCCAGGTCCTCGGGCGGGCGGGACAGGTTGCCGTAGCCGGAGTTCGACGCCCCGACGAACACCCCGGTCCGGCTGCCGCGCACGGAGTGCGGGTCGATCCCGGCCTGCTCGAACGCCGTCCAGCCGGACTCCAGCAGCAGCCGCTGCTGCGGGTCCATCGCGGCGGCCTCCCGCGGCGAGATGCCGAACAGCTCGGCGTCGAACTCGGTGGCGTCGTCGAGGAAGCCGCCGAGCCGGGCGATGGCACCGTCCATCCAGGAGGTGTCCCAGCCGCGGTCGGCCGGGAAGGCGCCGATCGCGTCCGTGCCGGTGACGACCAGCTGCCACAAGTCGTCCGGGCTGGACACCCCACCGGGCAGCCGGCAGCTCATCCCGACGATTGCAATGGGGTCGTCGTGCCGGGCCGTGACCAGGGCGTCCTGCGGGAGGGTGCCGACGAGCTCGGCGGCGAGGTGCTCGGTGAGCGCGGCCGCGTTCGGGTAGTCGAACACCGCGGTCGTCGCCACGTCGAGGCCGGTCGCGCGGGCGAGCCGGTTGCGCAGGTCGACCGCGGTCAGCGAGTCGAACCCGAGGTCGGCGAACGACGTCGTGGCGCCGAAGGCCTGGTGGTCGGCATGGCCGAGCACGGCGGCCACGCCGCGGCGAACCATGTCGGAGAGCTCACGGGTGCGATCGGCGGGTGACAGCGCGGCCAGGCGCGTACGCGCGGGTGACTCGTCGGCCTCGACGCGGGCCGGGATCAGGTCGGTGAACAGACCGCTGGGCCGGGCGGAGGTGAAGGCGTCGGTGAACCGGGTCCAGTCGACGTCGGCCACGGTCACGCAGGTCTCGCCGGCCTCCAGGGCGCTAGCGAGCGCGGTGATCGCCAGGTCCGGCGCCATCGCCCGCAAACCCCGGCGCCGCAAGTACTCCGCGGCCTCGCCGGCGGCCATGCCGCCCTCGGCCCACGGACCCCAGTCGAGCGCCGTCCCGATCCGGCCCGCACTCCGACGCCGGGTCACCAGCGCGTCGAGGTAGGCGTTGGCCGCGGCGTAGGCGGCCTGCCCGGCACTGCCCCACACCCCGGCGATGGACGAGAACACCACGAACGCCTCGGCGTCGGGCAGCAGTTCGTCCAGGTGGCGCGCGCCCAGCACCTTGGCGCGCAACACTTCGTCGAGCCCGTCCGCGTCGAGCTCCGCGATGCGTGCGGGCCGGTCCACCCCGGCCGCGTGGACGACGGCGGTCACGGGGTGCTCGGCCAGCACCGCGGCCAAGTCGTCTCGATCTGACACGTCACACGCGACGACCGTGGTCTTGGCCCCCATGCCCGCCAGCTCGTCGACCAGCTCCGGCGCGGCCACGCCGCGCCGGCTCACCAGCACCAGCCGGGACACGCCGCGCCCCGCCAGCCACCGAGCGACGTGGGCGCCGAGCGCCCCCGTGCCACCGGTCACCAGCACCGCACCCGAGGTGGTCCACGGCGTTCCGGCGACGGGGGCCGCCCGGCGCAGCCTGCGTTCGTGGATCCCGCTGGCACGCACCGCGACCTGGTCGTGCGCGCCGGCCAGCACGCTGACGAACCGTGCCGCCGCACGGTCGTCGAGCCGCGCGGGCAGATCGACCAGACCGCCCCACCGCTCGGGGTGCTCCAGGGCGGCGACCCGGCCGAGGCCCCACACCATCGCCTGATCGGGGTCGGGAGCCGGGTCGGAGCGGCCGATGGCGACCGCGCCACGCGTGACGCACCAGACCGGCGCCGTCGCGGACTTGACCACGTCCAGCGAGGCCTCGACGTCGAGCGCCGACACGACGCCCGCCCAGTCGCCGTCGAGGACGGAATCCGACTCGACGACTTCGGCCCCAGCGTCCCGCAACGCCTGCGCGACGTCGGCACCAGCACCCAGCACCAGCCAGGCTCCGGACAATGTTGCCCGGTCGAGGGTGATGGGTGTCCAGGCCACCTGGTACCGCCAGCTGTCCACAACGGACTTGGCACGACGCTGCTTGCGCCACGCGGACAAGGCGGGCACGACGCCGGTCAGGCCGTCGGACGGCACCTGCAGCGTTCCCGCCACCGACTCGACGTCACCGGACTCGACGGCGGCCCAGAAGCCTTCCTCGGCCGGGTCGGCGTCGGCGGCCGGACGCGCGGGCGCCAGCCAGAACCGTTCCCGCTGGAACGCATACGTCGGCAAGTCGACGACCCGACCCGGCACGACCCGCGCCCAGTCGACCTCGACCCCCCGGACCCACACCTCGCTGACGGCGGTGAACAGCGTCGACACCTCGTCGCGGCCGCGGCGCAGCGTGGCGGCGGCGTTCTCGACGTGGGCGCTGAGCGCGGCGTCCGGTCCCAGCTCGACCCAGTTCGTCACGCCCTCGTCGCGAAGCCGCTGGACGCCGTCGGCGAAGCGGACCGTCTCGCGGACCTGGCGCACCCAGTACTCCGGGTCGGTCACGTCGCCGGCGATGAGCGTGAGCCGCGGCTGGTGGTAGGTCAGCGACCGCGCGACCGCCCCGAACTCGGCCAGCATCGGCTCCATCAACCGCGAGTGGAACGCACGGTAGACCGTCAGCCGCTTGGTCCGCCGGTCCTGCCACAGCTCTTCGAGTCCAGCGATCTCCTCCTCGGTACCCGACACCACCAACGAGGTAGGGCTGTTGATCGCCGCGATGTCCAGACCGTCGGGCACGTCCGCTTCGGTCGCGTCGGCGGCGAGCATCGCGCCACCCGGCGGCAACGCCTGCATCAACCGGCCGCGTGCCGCCACCAGGGTGCAGGCGTCGTCGAGCGACAACACCCCCGCGACGTGCGCGGCGGCGAGCTCACCGATCGAATGCCCGAGCAGGAAGTCCGGGGTGATGCCCCAGGACTCGAGCAGCCGGAACAACGCCACCTCGAGCGCGAAGATCGCTGCTTGCGCACCCTCGGTCTGGTTCAGCAGTTCTTCGTCGTCGAACGGGATCCGGTCGAACCGCGCCGCGATCTCGTCCACTGTGGACGCGTAGACCGGGAACCGCTCGTACAGCGCCCGGCCCATGCCGACGCGCTGTGCACCCTGACCGGTGAACAGGAACGCCAGGCGCCCAGGGGCGGCAGTGCCCTCGATCAGGTCCGCACCCAGCACGACCGCCCGGTGCTCCAACGCGGCGCGCGTGGTGGCGAGCGAGTACGCGACGTCCACCGAGCCGGGCAGCTCGCGCACCTGGTCCACCTGCGCACGCAAGGCCGCCGCCGACCGGGCCGAGACCACCAGCGGCACCGAGCCGGTCGTGGTCTCGGGCTCCGGAGTGGACGGTGCCGGGAACTCCTCGATGATCAGGTGCACGTTGGTGCCGCTGACCCCGAACGACGACACCCCGGCCCGGCGCGGCCCGTCCGAAGTCCACGGTCGCGCCTCGGTCAGCAGCGACACCGCACCCGACGACCAGTCCACATGCGACGACGGCTCGTCAACGTGCAGCGTCCTGGGCAGCACACCGTGCCGCATCGCCATGACCATCTTGATCACGCCGGCGACGCCGGCCGCGGCTTGGGCGTGGCCCAGGTTGGACTTCACCGACCCCAGCCACAGCGGGCGGTCCCGGTCCTGGCCGTAGGTCGCGAGCAGAGCCTGCGCTTCGATCGGGTCGCCCAAGGTGGTGCCGGTGCCGTGGGCCTCGACGACGTCCACATCGGACGGACGCAAACCCGCCGAGCCGAGCGCCTGGCGGATCACCCGCTGCTGGGACGGGCCGTTCGGCGCCGTCAGGCCATTCGAGGCGCCGTCCTGGTTGACCGCCGAGCCGCGCACGACCGCGAGCACCCGGTGACCGGACCGCACCGCGTCGGACAGCCGCTCCACCAGCAGCATCCCGACGCCCTCGGACCACCCGGTGCCGTCCGCGGCGTCCGCGAACGACTTGCACCGGCCATCCGCCGCCAGCCCCCGCTGACGGCTGAACTCGGTGAAGATCCCCGGGGTGACCATCACCGTCGCGCCACCGGCCAACGCCATGGAGCACTCGCCGGATCGCACCGCCTGCGCCGCCAAGTGCAACGCCACCAACGACGACGAACACGCCGTGTCCACCGTCACCGCCGGACCCTCGAGCCCGAAGGCGTAGGCGATCCGGCCGGACGCGACGCTGGTCGAACTGCCGGTGAGGAAGTGCCCTTCGACGCCTTCGGGCAACCGGATCCCGGCCCCGTAGCCGGAGGCGGCGACGCCGACGAACACCCCGGCCTGGCTGCCCCGCACCGACCGTGGGTCGATCCCCGCCCGTTCGAACACCTCCCACGAGGCCTCCAGCAGCAACCGCTGCTGCGGATCCATCGCCAGCGCCTCACGCGGCGAGATCCCGAACAAGGCGGCGTCGAACTCGGCGGCATCGCGCAGGAAGCCGCCGTCGCGGGCGTAACTGGTGCCGGGCCGGTCCGGATCGGGGTCGTAGAGCGAGCCGAGGTCCCAGCCGCGGTCGGCCGGGAACTCGCCCACGACGTCCACTTCGGACTCGACCAGCCGCCACAGGTCTTCCGGGGAGTCGACCCCACCGGGGTAGCGGCAGCTCATCCCGACGATCGCGATCAGGTCGTCGTCGGTGCCGGCCGACGGCAACGCCACCGACACCGTGGTCTCGGCACCGATCAGTTCCCCGCGCAGGTACTCGGCCAGCGCGGCCGGCGAGGGGTGGTCGAACACCAGCGTCGCGGGCAGCCGCAGGCCGGTGGCGGCGTTCATCCGGTTGCGCAGCTCGACCGACGTGAGCGAGTCGAAACCCAGATCCTTGAACGTCTTCGTCGCCTCGACCGTGTCGGCCGAGGAGTACCCGAGCGCGGCGGCGACCTCCGTGCACACCAGCCCGATGAGCAGCCGGTCGCGCTCGGCCGCCGGCAGCGCGGTCAGGCGCTGAGCCAGCGGTGTCGCGCCGGTGGCGGTATCCGCGCGCCGCAACGGCGCGCGCACGAGACCACGCAGCAAGGCGGGCAGCGGCGTCCGGTTGCGCAGGGAGGCGAGGTCGAGCCGCATCGGCACGGCGTGCCCGAGCCCAGTGGACAGGGCCGCGTCGAACAACGCGGTGCCCTGCTCGGCGGACAGCGTGCCACCGATGCGGGCGAGGTCGGCCCGGTTCAGGCCGGCGCTGATGGCGCTGGTCTGCGTCCACAGCCCCCAGCCCAGCGACGAGGCGGGCAGGCCGAGCGCGCGGCGCCGCGACGCGAGCCCGTCGAGGACCGCGTTGGCGGCGGCGTAGTTGGCTTGCCCGGGCGAGCCGAACGTGGCCGCGGCCGAGGAGTAGAGCACGAACCAGGCGAGGTCCAGGCCCGCCGTCAGCTCGTGCAGCACGAGCGCGCCGTCGGCCTTCGGAGCGAGCACGGCGTCGATCCGGTCCGGGGTCAGCGATTCGACGACACCGTCGTCGGCGATCCCGGCCGCGTGCACGACACCGGTCAGGTTCGGGATCGAGGCCAGCAGGTCGGCGACCGCGGCCCGGTCGGTCAGGTCGCAGCCGACGACCCGGATGTCGGCGTCCAGCTCCGGGACCAGGCCTCCGCTGCGACCGGCGAGGACCAGGTGCCGGATGCCGTGGTGGGCCACGAGGTGGCGGGCCAGCAAACCGCCCAGCACGCCGGTACCGCCGGTGATCAGCACCGTGCCGTCCGGGTCGGGCCGGCGCGGGATGGTGACGACGTTCTTGCCGATGTGCCTGCCCTGGCCGAGGAACCGGAACGCGGTGACGGCCTCGCGCACGTCCCACGCTCGCACCGGCAACGGCCGCAGCACGCCGCGCGCGAACAGATCCAGCACCGCCAGCAGCATCTCCTGGATGCGGTCGGGACCGGCCTCGCTGAGGTCGAACGCCCGGTAAGCCACGTCCCGCGGCTCGCGGAGATCGGCCTTGCCCATCTCGATGAAGCGGCCGCCCTCGTTCAGCAGCCCGAGGGAGGCGTCGATGAACTCCCCGGTCAGCGAGTTCAGCACGACGTCGACGCCGTGGTCGCGGAACTGATCCGCGAAGTGCAGGTCGCGGGAGGACGCCAGCCGCTCCAGCGGGACGCCCAGCTCCCGCACCGCGGCCCACTTGCCGACGCCGGCGGTGGCCAGCACGTCGGCGCCGAGGTGCCGGGCCAGCTGCACGGCGGCCATGCCCACGCCGCCGGCGGCCGCGTGGATCAGCACCGTCTCGCCGGACTTCAGCCGCGCCAGGTCCACCAGCGCGTAGTACGCGGTCAGGAAGACCATCGGCACGGCGGCGGCGTCCACAAAGGACCAGCCGGGCGGGATCGGCGCGACGAACCGCCGATCGGTGACCGCGACCGGCCCGAACGCGCCGGCGAACAGGCCGAAGACCCGGTCGCCCGGCGCGAGGTCGGTGACGTCCGCGCCGACCTCCAGGACCACGCCGGCCGCCTCGGAGCCCATCAGCGCGGCCTCGGGGTACGTGCCGAGCGCGATCAGCACGTCGCGGAAGTTCACACCCGCGGCCCGCACGGCGACCCGGAGCTGCCCTGCTCCCAGCTGTTCCGGAGTCGTTTCGCGCAGGGCCAGGTGGTCGAGCGTGCCGTCGCCCTCGGCGTCCAGCCGCCAGTGCGGCGCGTCCGGCACGGGCAGCGTGCCCACGGCCGACGCACGAACCAGGCGGGGCACCAGGACCTCGTCGCCGCGGATCGCGACCTGCGGTTCGTCCAGCGCGAGCACCGACGCCAGCACGCCCAGCGACGCCTCTTCGTCCACGTCGACCAGCACGAACCGGCCGGGGTGCTCCGACTGGGCCGAGCGCACCAGGCCCCACGCGCCGGCCGCGGCCAGGTCGGTGACGACGTCACCCGGACCGGCGGCCACGGCGCCCCGGGACAGGATCACCAGCCGGGCACCGGCGAACCGCTCGTCGGCGAGCCACGCCTGCACGACCGCCAGCACGTGGTGCGCGGTGTCCCGCACCGGCCCGGACTCGGTGATCCACTCGACGACCACCGCGTCGGTACCGTCGAGTTCCCCGCGCTCGGCCAGTTCGTCGAACCGGTGCACCGGCAGCTCCGGGGCGTCCACAAGGGACACCGGCGTCCACTCGACGGCGAACAACGAGTCGTCGCCGCCGCGGTCCAGTTGCGCCGCGTTCACCGGGCGCAGCACGAGCGAGTCGACCGCGGCGACCGCCGCACCGGTGCCGTCGGCCAGCTGCAGGGCGTGCCCGGATGCGGTCGGCGTGAGCCGCACGCGAAGCATCGACGCGCCCGTGGCGTACAGCGAAACCCCGGTCCAGGCGAACGGCAGCCCGGCCGTGCCGGGTTCGAGCCCGGTCGGGTGCAGTGCCGCGTCGAGCAAGGCGGGGTGCACGCCGAACCGTCCGGCGTCGCGCCGGGCCGGCTCCGGCAACTCGACCTCGGCGTAGAGGTCATCACCGCGTCGCCAGAGCGCGCGCAGCCCGCGAAAGACCGGCCCGTAGCCGAAACCCGCGCCGGCCGAGGTGTCGTAGCAGCCGTCCAGGTCGACCGGCTCGGCGCCGGGCGGTGGCCACTGGGCGAGGTCGAACCCCGCCGCCGGGACGTCCTCGGTGAGCAGCCCTTCGGCGTGGCACACCCACTCGGCGGTGGGATCCTCGGGCCGGGCGTGGATCGTCACGGCACGCGCCGCGTCGACCGTCACCTGCAGCTGTACAGCACCGCGCTCGGGCAACACCAGGGGCGTGTGCACGGTCAGCTCGGCCAGCCCCCGGCAGCCGAGCTGGTCGCCCGCGCGCAGCGCCAGCTCCACGAATGCCGTGCCCGGTACGAGCGTGCGGCCCATGATCCGGTGCTCAGCCAGCCACGGGTGGGTGGTCGTGGACAGCGTGCCGGTCAGCAGGACGCCGTCGGCCGCGGCCAGGGACACGGCGGCCCCGAGCAGCGGGTGATCGGCCGCGCCCAGACCAGCGGCGGCGAGGTTGCTCGCACCGATCCGGGCGTCCGGCCAGTACGCCCGGCGCGCGAACGGGTAGGTGGGCAGGTCGACGCGGCGTCCCCCGTACGGGGCGAGCATGCCCGCCCAGTCGACGGTTCCACCCCGCACAAAGGTGGTGGCGACCGCGCGCAGCGCCGTCTCGTTCTCGTCGCGGCCCACGCGCAACATCGGCACGCCGTCCTCGACGAGCGCGGACAGCACGCCCGAACCGAGTTCGAGGTAGCGGGTGACGCCGGCGCCCCGCAAGGTCGCGACGCCGTCGGCGAACCGCACGGCCGCACGCACCTGACCGACCCAGTACGCGGGCGAAGTGAGCTCGTGCTCCACAGTGGACGCCGCGGGCACGACCGGGATCGTCGGCTGCCGGTAGGTCAGGGATTGCGCGACGGTGGCGAACTCGGCCAGCATCGGTTCCACCAGCCGCGAGTGGAACGCGTGCGAGACGACGAGCCGCTTGACCTTGCGACCCTCGGCCTGCCACGCCGCCGCCAGCGCGTCGAGCTCGGCTTCGGCACCGGAGACGACGATCGACGTCGGACCGTTGATCGCGGCGATGTCCACGCCCGCGGGGATGTCCGCCTCGGTGGCCTCGACGGCCAGCATCGCCCCGCCCGGCGGCAAAGCCTGCATCAACCGCCCGCGCGCCTCGACCAGGGTGCAGGCGTCCGCGAGCGACAGGATCCCGGCGACGTGCGCGGCGGCGACCTCGCCGATGGAGTGACCCAGGAGGTGGTCGGGTCGCACGCCCCACGACTCCAGCAACCGGAACAACGCCACTTCCAGGGTGAACAACGCGGCCTGGGTGTAGCGGGTCTGGTCGAGCAGGTCCGACGCCTCGAACATCACGGTGCGCAGCGGCACGTCCAGCGCGGGATCGAGGTGGGCGCAGACGGCGTCCACGGCTTCGGCGAACACCGGCCACGACGCGTACAGCTCGCGCCCCACGCCGGTCCGCTGGCCGCCTTGGCCGGTGAACAGGAACGCCTGCTTGCCCGGGCCGGCGACGCCATCCACCCGGTGTTCGCCCAGCAGCACCGCGCGGTGCTCCAGCGCGGCCCGGCCGGTGGCCAGCGAGTGCGCCACGTCGACGAGTGCCTGCCCGTCCAGGAACGCGTGCAGCCGCTCCACCTGCCGTTCCAGGCCGTCGGCGGTCCGCGCGGAGACCACGAGCGGCATCACCGGCGGCGCGGTCCGCTCCGCCGGGATCGCTTCGACGGCCGGTGCCTGTTCGAGGATGGTGTGGGCGTTGGTGCCGCTGACGCCGAACGACGACACCGCCGCTCGCCGCGGCCGATCGGCCACCGGCCACGGCCGGTTCTCGGTCACCACCGACACCGTGCCCGCCGACCAGTCGATGTGCGGCGAGGGCTCGTCGGCGTGCAGGGTGCGCGGCAACACGCCGTGCCGCATGGCCTGCACCATCTTGATCACGCCGGCGATCCCGGCGGCGGCCTGGGTGTGGCCGAGGTTGGACTTGACGGAGCCGATCCACAGTGGACGTTCCGGGTCGTGGTGGCGGCCGTAGGTGGCGATGAGCGCGCCGGCCTCGATCGGGTCGCCGAGCGCCGTGCCGGTGCCGTGGGCCTCCACGGCGTCCACATCGGACAGCGCGAGCCGCGCGTCGGCAAGGGCGTCGCGGATGACCCGCTGCTGCGACGGGCCGTTCGGCGCTGTCAGACCATTGGACGCACCGTCGGAGTTGATCGCCGTGCCGCGCACGACCGCGAGCACCTCGTGACCGTTGCGCACGGCATCGGACAGCCGCTCGACCAGCAGCACGCCGACACCCTCACCCCAGCCGGTGCCGTCGGCGCCCGCGCCGAACGCCTTGCACCGCCCGTCCGGGGCCAACCCGCGCTGACGACTGAACTCGACGAAGGCCGTCGGCGTCGACATCACGGTGACACCGCCGGCCATCGCCAGCGTGCAGTCGCCCTTGCGCAGCGCCTGCACGGCCAGGTGCAACGCGACCAGCGCGGACGAGCAGGCCGTGTCGACGGTGATCGTGGGGCCTTCGAAGCCGAAGGCGTAGGCGATCCGGCCGGACAGCACGCTCGCGACGCTGCCGGTGCCGAGGTAGCCGTCGGAGACCTCGGGGTTGGCCAGCATCAGGTGGGCGTAGTCCTGGCCGTTGGTGCCGGCGAACACGCCGGTCCTGCTGCCCCGCAACGACATCGGGTCGATGCCCGCGCGCTCGAGCGCCTCCCAGCTCGCCTGCAGCAACAGCCGCTGCTGCGGGTCCATGGCCAGGGCCTCACGCGGCGAGATGCCGAACAGTTCGGCGTCGAACTCGGCGACACCCTCGAGGAACCCGCCGGTGCGGCCGTAAGAGGTACCAGGCTTGTCCGGGTCGTCGTCGAAGAGCGTGGCGAGGTCCCAGCCGCGGTCGGCCGGGAACTCGCCGACCGCGTCCGTCCCCGACTCGACCAGCCGCCACAGCTCGTCGGGATCGCTCACCCCGCCGGGAAACCGGCAGCTCATCCCGATGATCGCGACCGGCTCGGCGGCCCGCTCGTCCAGTTCGCTCAGCCGGGCCTTGGCCTGCCGCAGCTCGCCGGTCACCCACCGGAGGTTCTCGAGCAGCTTCTCGTCGTTGCCGGCCATCAAGAACTCCCCATCAGGACTTGCCGAACTCGTTTTGGATGATCTCGAAGAGATCGTCTGCGCTGGCCGTGCCCAGTTCGTCGGCCGCAGCGGCCGCACCGGCCCGCTTGCCGTCCACAGTGGACATGAGTTGGTCCAGGCGCGTCGCGATCGTGGCCAGCTCGGCCGAGCCGGGCGTGAGCGCGGCCAGCGCCGCCTCGAACTTCTCCAGCGTGACGATCGCCGTGACCTCGTCAGACGGGCACAGCTCGCCGCGCAACAGCTCCGCGACGGCGGCGGGCGTCGGGTGGTCGAACACCAGGCTCGCGGGCAGCGTGAGCCCGGTCGCCGCCGTGAGCGCGTTGCGCAACTCGACCGCGGTGAGCGAGGTCAGCCCCAGCTCGCGGAACGGGCGGTCCACGTCGAGCACGGCGCCGGCCCGGTGACCGAGCACAGCGGCGGACCGCTCGCGGACGACGTCGAGCACGATCCGCTGCTGTTCCGCGGCGGGCGCGGCGGCGAGGTGATCACGCAAGCTCACTTCAGGGGCCGAAGTGGCGTCGACGAGCTCCACGAGCGACGGGTTCGGCCGTGCGGCGGTGAGGCTCGGGGCCAGCGCGGCCCAGTCGAGGTCGGCGACCGCGATGACCGTCTCGCCCCCGTCGACGGCACGGCCCAGTGCGGACAGCGCCGCGGCCGGTGCCATCGGGGTGACGCCGGCCTTGCCGGTGCCGGTCATGCCGTCGGCCCACGGTCCGAACGCCACCGCAGTCGCAGGCCGGCCCTGGGCCCGGCGCCGCTGCGCCAAGGCGTCGAGGTGGGCGTTGGCGGCCGCGTAGTTGGCCTGGCCCGGGTTGCCGAGCACCCCGGCGAACGAGGAGAACAGCACGAACGCTTCGGCCTCCGGAAGCAGCTCGTCGAGGACGTCCGCCGCGTCGGCCTTGGCCCGCAGGACGTCGGCGAGCTGTTCCTGGGTCAGCGTGCCGATCGTGCTGTCCGCGAGGGTGCCCGCCGCGTGCACGACCGCGGTCACCGGGTGCTCGCTCAGCAACGCGGCCAAGGCGTCCCGGTCGGCGGCGTCGCACGCGACGACCTCCGCCTCGGTGCCCACTGCGGCCAGTTCGGCGACCAGTTCGGTGGCGCCAGGCGCATCCGGGCCGCGCCGCGAGACGAGCAGCAGACGTGGCGCGCCCCGCTCGGCCAGCCAGCGGGCGACGTGCCGGCCGAGCGCGCCGGTGCCACCGGTGATCAGCGTGGTGCCTTCCGGCCGCCAGGGTTCGGCCGCGGCGGCTTGGGTGGCCCGGGTGGCTCGGGTGGTGGCTCTGCGCAGGCGCCGGCCGAACACGCCGTCGGCGCGGATCGCGACCTGGTCCTCGGTGCCGCCCAGCACGGCGGCCAACCGGTCGCCCGAATGCTGGTCGAGCGTCGGCGGGAGATCGACCAAGCCGCCCCAGCGGTCGGGGTGCTCCAGCGCGGCAACCCGGCCGAAGCCCCAGAACCGTGCCTGCACCGGGTCCGGGCAGTCGGCGACGGCGCCCCGGGTGACACACCACAGCGGCGCACCCAGGTCGGCCTGCACGAGGGCAAGCACCGCGTCCAGCGGTTGGTCCACGGCGAGTACGCCGACGACGTCGGTGGTGACGCCCTGCAACCGTTCGGCCAGTACCGCGCGGTCCGCCGTGCCGTCGACCGTGACGATGTCGATCCCGGCTCGGGTCATCGCGTCGGCCACGTCCCCGGGCGGCCCGACCAGCAGCCAGGTGCCGGTGAGCACCGGCGCCTCCGGCTCGGGCAGCCGCGCCCAGCCCACCTGGTAGCGCCAGCCCTCGGCCGGGTCGCGGACGGTCGTGCTGGTCGTGACGTCGGGCCAGAAGCGTTCCTCCTGGAAGGGGTAGGTGGGCAGCGGGGTGAACCGGGCGCCCCAGCCCGCGAAGACCTCGGCCCACCGCGGCTTGGCACCACGGACGTAGGCCTCGGCGAGCGCACGCAGGACCGCCTCGGTCTCGTCGCGATCGCCGCGCAGGGCCGGCACGGCACCGTCGACGAACGCGGACAACACGCCGTCCGGGCCGAGTTCGAGGACGGTCGCGACGTTCTCGGCGCGCAGCCGCTCCACACCGTCGGCGAACCGCACGGTGGCGCGAACCTGCTGGACCCAGTGGGCCGGGTCGGTCACGTCGGCCCCCACGACCGGGATGCGGGGCCGCTCGTAGCTCAGGGACTGCGCGACCGCGGCGAACTCGGCGAGCATCGGCTCCATCAGCCGCGAGTGGAACGCGTGCGAGACGGTCAGCCGCTTGTGCCGGCGTCCGGGCCAGGTCCGCGCCAGCGCGTCGATCTCGTCCTCGGTGCCGGAGACGACCAGCGAGGTCGCGCTGTTGATCGCCGCGATGTCGATGCCCGCCGGCACCTCGTCCTCGGTCGCCTCGACCGCGAGCATCGCGCCGCCCGACGGCAACGCCTGCATCAACCGGCCGCGCGCGGCGACCAGGGTGCACGCGTCGTCGAGGGACAGCACACCCGCCACGTGGGCGGCCGCCAGCTCGCCGATCGAGTGACCGAGCAGGAAGTCCGGCGTGATCCCCCACGACTCCAGCAGCCGGAACAAGGCCACTTCCAGCGCGAACAGCGCGGTTTGTGCGTACTGCGTCTGGTTCAGCAGACCGGTGTCCTCGAACATCACCGTCTTGAGTGGACGGTCCAGCGTCGTGTCGATCCGGGCGCACACGGCGTCCATGGCGTCCGCGAAGACCGGGAACGCCGCGTGCAACGCAGCACCCATGCCGACTCGTTGCGCGCCCTGCCCGGTGAACAGGAACGCCGTCCGCCCACCGGGCACGACCGAGCCCCGCGCGATCTCGGCACCCGCCAGCAGGACCGCCCGGTGCGGCAGGCCCGAACGCGAAGTCGCCAGCGTCCAGCCGATGTCCACGGCGGAGCCGTCGGCCGGGAGGTCGATCGCCCGCAGCGCCTGCTCCGATGCCGCGGACAGCGGCCACGGCACCAGACCGTCGTACGTGGACGGCGGCTTCGCCTCGGCAGGGGTGTGCTCGATGATCACGTGGGCATTGGTGCCGCTGATGCCGAACGCCGACACGCCCGCGCGCCGCGGCGCGCCGGTGACCGGCCACGGCCGGTTCTCCCCCACCGGCTCGACCGCGCCGGCGGCCCAGTCGACGTGGCCGGTCCGCTCGCCCAGGTGCAGGCTGGCGGGCACCACGCCGTGCCGCATGGCCAGCACCATCTTCATCACGCCGGCCACCCCCGCGGCGGCCTGCGTGTGCCCGATGTTGGACTTCACCGAACCGAGCCACAACGGCTCACCAGTGCGGTCGTTGCCGTAGGTGGCGAGCAACGCCTGCGCCTCGATCGGGTCGCCCAGCTCGGTGCCGGTGCCGTGCGCCTCGACCGCGTCCACTTCGGACGGACGAAGCCCCGCCGCGGCCAACGCACGCTGGATCACCCGTTGCTGCGACGGGCCGCTCGGCGCGGTCAGCCCGTTGGACGCGCCGTCGGAGTTGACCGCGCTGCCCCGGACCACGGCCAGGACCTCGTGGCCGTTGCGCCGGGCATCGGAAAGCCGTTCCAGCAGCAGTACGCCGACGCCCTCGCCCCAGCCGGTGCCGTCGGCGTCGGCCGAGAACGGCTTGCAGCGGCCGTCGGCGGCGAGACCGCCCTGCTTGTCGAACTCGACGAACGCGTTCGTGGTGGCCATGACGGTCGCGCCGCCGGCCAGGGCCAGCGTGCACTCGCCGCTGCGCAACGCTTGCGCGGCCAGGTGCACGGCCACCAGCGACGACGAGCACGCCGTGTCGACGGTGACCGCCGGGCCTTCCAGCCCGAACGTGTAGGCGACGCGCCCGGAGAGCACGGCGGCGGCGTTGCCGGTGCCCACGTGCCCGTCCGCTTCGTCGGCCTGGACGGCGAGGGTGAGGTAGTCCTGGCCGTTGGTGCCCGCGAAGACACCGGTCTGGCTGCCACGCACCGAGGTCGGGTCGATCCCGGCGCGTTCGAACGCCTCCCAGCACACCTGCAGCAGCAGGCGTTGCTGCGGGTCCATGCCCAGCGCCTCGCGTGGGGAGATGCCGAACAACGCGGCGTCGAAGTCCGCCGCCCCGGCCAGGAACCCGCCCCGCCGCGCGAACGGCACGTCGGCCGGGAGGTCCCAGCCGCGGTCGGCCGGGAAGTCGCCGATGGCGTCCACACCACCCGAGATGAGCGCCCAGAACTCCTCGGGACCGCGGACTCCGCCGGGGAACCGGCAGCTCATGGCCACGATGGCGATGGCGTCGTCCGGTTCGCGGGTCACGATCGGCGCGTCGTCGACCGTGGTCGTGCCGGACAGTTCGCCCTGCAGGTAGGCCGCGACGGCGGCGGGTGACGGGTGGTCGAACACCAGGCTGGCGGGCAACCGCAGGCCGGTGGCGGCACCGAGCCGGTTGCGCAACTCCACGGCGGTGAGCGAGTCGAACCCGATGTCCCGGAACGCCTTCGCGGAATCCACCGCGGCCGAGGAGGCGTGCCCGAGCACCGCGGCGGCGGTGGCGCGCACCAGCTCCTCCAACTCGGCCACGGTGTGGCCCACCGGCGCGGTGTCCACTGTGGACGGCTGGTGCAGCTCGGCCAGCAGGGGGCTCGGCCGGGCGGCGGTGAAGCCCTCGCCGAAGCGGTCCCAGTCGACGTCGGCGACGGCAACGACCGGCTCGCCCTGACCGCCCTGATCCACGGCGGCGCCGAGCGCGGCGAGGGCCAGGTCGGGGTTCATCGGTGGCATGCCGGCGCGGCGCATGCGACGCGCGGCCACCTCGTCGGCCATGCCGGCGTCGGCCCACGGGCCCCACGCGATCGAGGTGGCGGGCAGCCCGGCGGCGGCGCGTGCTTCGGCGAGGGCGTCGAGGTAGGCGTTGGCGGCGGCGTAGTTGGCCTGACCGGGGTTGCCGATCGTGCCGGTGATCGAGGAGAACAGCACGAACGCCGTCAGGTCGCGGTCGCGGGTCAGCTCGTCCAGGTTGCGTGCCGCGGTGGCCTTGGCCCGCAGCACCGTGGCGAACCGGTCCGGGGTGAGCGCGCCGATCACGCCGTCGTCCAGCACGCCGGCGACGTGCAACACGGCGGTCAGGCCCGGGATGCCGTCGATGACCTCGGCCAGGGCGTCGCGGTCGGCGGCGTCGCAGGCGAGCACGGTGGCGCCGAGTTCGACTGCCAGCTCCGCAGCGCCGGGGGCGTCCGGGCCACGGCGGCTGAGCAGCACGAGGTGTTCGGCGCCGCGGGCCGCCACCCAGCGCGCGACCCGGGCGCCGAGTGCGCCGGTGCCGCCGGTGATCAGGACCGTGCCGCTCGGCCGCCACGGTGTGCCACCCGTGCGGTGCGGCGCGCGACGCAGACGCCGGGCGAACACCCCGGTGTCGCGCACGGCGACCTGGTCCTCGGCGCCCGCCAGGACGGCCACGAGACGCGCGGCGGCCCGGTGGTCCAGCGTCGTCGGGAGGTCGACCAGCCCGCCCCACCAGTCGGGGTGCTCCAGCGCGGCGACCCGGCCGAAGCCCCACAGCATCGCCTGCTCGGGATCAGTGATGGGGTCCGCACGGCCGGTGGACACCGCACCACGGGTGACACACCAGAGCGGCACACCCGGCGCGGCCTGGGTCAGGACGACGGTTCCGGCGAGATCGAGCGTCGACACGATCCCGGCGAGGTTGCCGGGCAATTCGGCGCCGTCGAACTCGACCACCTCGGCACCGCCGGCCCGCAACGCCGCGGCGACCTCGGGGTCGGAACCGGCGACGGCCCAGGTCCCGGACAGGCTCGCGGCCGGCGGCGTGACCGGACGCCAGGCGACGGTGTAGCGCCAGCCATCCACAGTGGACGCCTCGCGCCGGCCGCGGTGCCAGGAGGACAACGCGGGCACGACCGCGGTGAGGGCATCCGCGTCGAGGTTGAGGGTGTCGGCCAGGCCGGTGAGGTCGCCGGCCTCAATGGCCTGCCAGAAGCCGGCGTCACTGGTGGCGGTGGTGTCGGCGGGCGCGGGTGCGTCCACCCAGAACCGTTCGCGCTGGAAGGCGTAGGTGGGCAGGTCGATCCGGCGGCCGCCGGGCAGCAGCCGTGGCCAGTCCACCGGAACACCCCGCGTCCAGGCGGTGCCGACGGCGGCCAGGAGCGCCTCGGCTTCGTCGCGGTCGCGGCGCAGCACCGGGATCGCGTCCTCGACGTGGGCACTCAGCGCGCCGTCGGGGCCGAGTTCGACGAAGGTGCTGACGTCCTGCTCGCGCAACCACTCGACACCTTCGGCGAACCGCACGGTGGCGCGCACCTGGCGCACCCAGTAGGCCGGATCCGTGACGTCACCGGTCATCGCGATGCGCGGCTCGTGGTAGGTCAGCGAGTCGGCGACGGTCGCGAACGCGTCGAGCATCGGCTCCATCAGCCGCGAGTGGAACGCGTGCGACACCGACAGCTGCTTGACCCGCCGACCCTCGGCTCGCCAGGTCGCCTCCAGCGCCGCGAGCTCGTCCTCGGTCCCCGACACCACCAGGGAGGTCGGGCTGTTGATCGCGGCGATGTCGAGGCCGTCGGGCACGTCCGCCTCGGTGGCGTCGGCGGCCAGCATCGCCCCGCCGGACGGCAGGGCCTGCATCAACCGGCCGCGCGCCGCCACCAACGTGCAGGCGTCGTCGAGGGACAACACGCCCGCGACGTGCGCGGCGGCGAGTTCACCGATCGAGTGCCCGAGCAGGAAGTCCGGGGTCATGCCCCACGACTCCAGCAACCGGAACACCGACACTTCCAACGCGAACAACGCAGCCTGCGCGCCTTCGGTCTGGTTCAGCAAAGCTTCGTCGTCCCAGGGAATCCGGAGCCGGGATGCGATGTCATCCCACGCGGCCGCGAACACCGGGTAGGCCGTGTACAGCTCCCGGCCCATCCCGACCCGCTGCGAACCCTGACCGGTGAACAGGAACGCGACCTTGCCCGGCGTGACGACACCCTCGACGCGGCGCTCCCCCACCAGCACCGCGCGGTGCTCGAGCGCGGCCCGGCCGGTGGCCAGCGAGAACGCCACGTCGAGCGGATGGCCGGACACCTCGGCCAGCCGGTCGAGCTGCGCCGCCAACGCGGTGCGGCTGCCCGCCGAGACGACCCATGGCAGTGGGCCGGGCGCATCGGCGGGTTCCGGCTCTGGGGCTGGCGAAGCTTCTTCGAGCACGGCATGGGCGTTCGTGCCGCTGATCCCGAAGGACGACACGCCCGCCCGTCGTGGCCGCTCGCCCGCTCGCCACGGCCGCGCCTCGGTCAGCAGCTCGACCGCGCCCGCGGTCCAGTCGACGTGCGGCGACGGCGCGTCCACGTGCAACGTCTTCGGCAGCAGCCCGTGCCGCAGGGCCATGACCATCTTGATCACGCCGCCGACGCCCGCCGCCGCCTGGGTGTGCCCGATGTTCGACTTGAGGGAGCCCAGCCACAGCGGTTCGCCGGTGCGGTCGGCCCCGTAGGTGGCCAGCACGGCCTGCGCCTCGATCGGGTCGCCGAGCGTGGTGCCGGTGCCGTGCGCCTCGACGACGTCCACATCGGACGGTGCCAGGCGCGCGTCGCGCAAGGCCTGCCGGATCACGCGTTCCTGCGACGGACCGCTCGGTGCCGTCAGGCCGTTGGACGCGCCGTCAGAGTTCACGGCGGTGCCGCGCACGACGGCGAGCACGGGGTGACCGTTGCGGCGGGCGTCGGAGAGCCGTTCGACCAGCAGCACGCCCGCGCCCTCGGACCACGCCACCCCGTCGGCCGCGGCGGCGAAGGACTTGCTGCGACCGTCGGCCGCGATCCCACGCTGCCTGCTGAAGTCGACGAAGGTGTCCGGGCGCGCCATCACGGTGACGCCGCCGACCAATGCCATCGCGCACTCGCCCGACCGCAGCGACCGGACCGCCCAGTGCAGCGCCACCAGCGACGACGAGCAGGCGGTGTCGACGGTGACGGCCGGGCCCTCCAGCCCGAAGGTGTAGGCGACCCGGCCGGAGACCACGCTCGCGGCCGTGCCCGTGCCCAGGTAGCCCTCGGCGTCCTCCGGCACGGCAGCCATGCTGGCGGCGTAGTCGTGGTACATGACGCCGGCGAACACGCCGGTCCTGCTGCCGCGCAACGACGTCGGGTCCATGCCCGCCCGCTCGAACGCCTCCCAGGACAGCTCCAGCAGCAGCCGCTGCTGCGGGTCCATGGCGATGGCCTCACGGGGCGAGATGCCGAAGAACGCGGCGTCGAAGCGGTCCGCGTCGTGCAGGAAGCCGCCTTCGCGGGTGTAACTGGTGCCGGGGTGGTCGGGGTCGGGGTGGTAGAGCCCGTCGAGGTCCCAGCCGCGGTTGGCCGGGAACTCGGTGATGCCTTCGCGTGCGTCGAACACCAAGTCCCACAAGGCTTCCGGGCTGTCCACGCCGCCCGGGTAGCGGCAGCTCATGGCCACGATGGCGATCGGGTCGCCGTCCGTCGTCTGGTGCGCGGGTTCCACCGCGGCGGGCGCGGTCCTGCCCGTCAGCTCGGCGAGCAGGTGCTCGGCGAGGGCGTCCGGGTTGGGGTAGCTGAAGATCAGCGTGGCCGGGAGGGTCAGGCCGGTGGCCGCGCCGATCCGGTTGCGCAGCTCCACGGCGAGCAGCGAGTCGAAGCCCAGTTCGGCGAACGACCGGCGGGAGTCGACCGCGCCGGCCGACGAGTGCCCGAGCACGTCGGCCACCTGGGTGCGGACCAGTTCGCCGAGCGCCTTGGCGTCCCGGACCGGCTCGGCGCTCGCGGCGACCGCGCGGCGGCGAGCCGGACGGACCATGCCACGCACCATGGCGCGCAACAGGGCGGGCACCGGCTCGCGCCGGGTGAGCGCCGACAGGTCGGCCAGCATCGGCAGTACGTGCGGCCGGTCCGCGGCCAGCGCCTGGTCGAGCAGGGCGAGCCCGGTGTCGGCCGACAGCGCGCCGCCGAGCCGGTTCCGGGCGTCGTCGCTCAGGTTCTCGGCCATGCCGACCGCCCACAGGCCCCAGCCCAGCGCGGTCGCGAGCAGTCCGGCCGCGCGGCGGTGCGCGGCGAGGCCGTCGAGCACGGCGTTGGCGGCGGCGTACGCGGCCTGCCCACCGGTGCCGAACGTGGCCGACGCCGAGGAGAACAGCACGAACGCGGTCAGCGGCCGCTCGCGGGTCAACTCGTGCAACGCGAGCGCGGAGTCCACCTTGGCCCGCAGCACGGCGTCGACCCGGTCCGGGGTGAGGCGCTCGAGCACCCCGTCGTCGAGCACCCCGGCGGCGTGGACCACAGCCGTCAGATCCGGGATGGCGTCGACGACAGCGGTCAACGCGTCCCGGTCGGTGACGTCACAGGCGAGCACGGTCACGTCGAGCTCGGGCACGTCGAGTTCGGCCGCCAGCTCCGCGGCGCCGGGGGCGTCGAGGCCGCGCCTGCTGACCAGGACGAGGCGCCGGACGCCGGGCCGCGTCGCCAGGTGGCGGGCGACCCGGGCGCCGAGCGCGCCGGTGCCGCCGGTGATCAGGACGGTGCCTTCGAGGTTCGCCGTCGAACTGGTCGAACCGGTTGATTCTGTCGACGCGGTGCGGACGAGCCGGGGCGCGCGGAGCACGCCGTCGCGCAGCGCCAGATCGGGTTCGTCGTCGGCCAGCAGGAGCGGGCCGTCGCCGTCGAGCACGGTGATCCGGCCGGGGTGCTCGGTGCGAGCCGAGCGGACCAGGCCGGTGATGGCGGCGCCCGCGAGATCGGGCACGTCCTCGTCCGGGCGGACGGCGACCGCGCCGCTCGTACGGACGACCAGCCGGCCGGTCGGCTCGGCCAGCCACGACTGGATGGCGGCCAATGCCTCCCGAACACGGCCGCGAACGCCGTCAGGATCGGTCGTGGGGGTGGCACGGAAGTCGGCCACGGTGACGTCGTCGGCCGCAGCCACGGCGGGCACCTCGACCCAGTCCACTGTGTACAGCGCGCCGTCCGGGCGGTCGAGCCGGTCGGGCAGCGGACGCAGGGTCAGCGAGGCGATCTCGACGACTGGCAGGCCGGCCCCGTCACAGACCAGGACCGCGTACTCGTCGGGGCCGAGCCGGGTGAGCCGGGCCCGCACCGCGGTGGCCCCGGTGGCGTGCAACGTCACGCCGGACCACGCGAACGGCAGGCGGGCGCCGTCGGTGACCAGGCCGATGGCGTGCAGGACGGCGTCCAGCAACGCCGGGTGCAGGCCGAACTCGCCGGCGTCGGGCACCGACGCCTCGGCGTACACGGTGTCGCCGTCGCGCCAGGCGGCGGTGAGGCCTTGGAAGGCCGGGCCGTAGTCGAGACCACGGCCGGCGAGGTCGGCGTAGCAGCGGTCGCAGTCGAGCGGCTCGGCGTCCGGCGGCCAGGCGGAGAGCCGGTCGGCGGTCATCGTGTCGCGGTCGGACACCGTTCCGGTGGCGTGCAAGGTCCACGGCGCGTCGGAGCCGGCGGGGCGCGCGTGGACCTCGATGCGATGGTCGGCGGTCACGCGCAACTGGACGGCGACGGGCTCGGTCACCGCGAGCGGGGCGGCCAAGGTCAGCTCGTCGAGGCCCGGGTGGCCCGCCCGCAACGCGAGGTCGACGAAGGCCGTGCCCGGCACCAGCACCGTGCCCGCGACGCGGTGGTCGGCGAGCCATGGCTGCGCGGCGAGGCTGAGCGTGCCGGTGAGCAGCGTGTCGCCACCGGCCAGCACGACCGGCTCACCGAGCAGCGGCTGACGGGTGGCCGGCCAGTACCGCTCACGCTGGAACGGGTACGTCGGCAACTCGACGGTCCGGGCGTCCCAGGTCGCGAAGACCGCTGCCCAGTCGACCTCGGTACCCGTGACCCAGGCGCCGCCGACCGCGCGGAACAGGGTCGCGAGCTCGTCGCGTCCGCGCCGGAGCACGGGGGCGGCCGTGTCCACGTGGGCCGACAGGATCGCGTCGGGGCCCAGCTCCAGGAACGTCGTCACGTTGTCGTCGCGCAACCGGCGCACACCGTCGGCGAACCGGACGGTCTCGCGGACCTGGTGCACCCAGTAGGCCGGATCGGTGACGTCCCCGCCCACGATCGGGATGCGCGGCGGCCGGTAGGTGAGCGTGCGGGCGACGGCGCCGAACTCGGCCAGCATCGGGTCCATGCGGTGCGAGTGGAACGCGTGCGACACCACGAGGCGCTTGACACGCTTGCCTTGCGCGCGCCACGTGGTCTCCAGCGCGGTGATCTCGTCGTCGTCCCCGGACACGACGATCGCGGTCGGTCCGTTGATCGCCGCGATGTCGATGCCCGCCGGGACCTCGTCCTCGGTCGCCTCGACCGCGAGCATCGCGCCGCCCGGCGCCAATGCCTGCATGAGGCGACCACGCGCGGCCACGAGCGTGCACGCGTCCTCGATGGACAGCACCTCCGCGACGTGCGCGGCGGCCAGTTCGCCGATCGAGTGGCCCAGTAGGAAGTCCGGCGTGACGCCCCACGACTCCAGCAACCGGAACAAGGCCACTTCGAGCGCGAAGAGGGCCGCCTGCGTGTACTGGGTCTGGTCCAGCAGCGGCGAGTCGCCGAACACCACCGACTTCAGCGGCTCGTCCAGTTCGGCGTCCAGGTGCGCGCAGACCAGGTCGAACGCGTCGGCGAACACCGGGAACGCCGCGTACAGCTCGCGTCCCATCCCGGCTCGCTGCGCGCCCTGACCGGTGAACAGGAACGCCGTGCGCCCCTCGTCCACCTCGCCGCGCACCTCGTCCGGGAACAACACCGCCCGGTGGGGCAAGGCGGCACGCGTGGTGGCCAGCGACAGCGCCACGTCCACGGGGCGGGCACCGGTTTCCCACGAGGTGAGCTGGTCGATCCGGCCGCGCAACGCCGCCGGGCTGTGCGCCGCGACCACCCACGGCACCACTGGCACCTCGGTGGGCGGCACCTCGGTGGCCGGCTCCGGGGCCGGATCAAGCGAAGGTGCTTCTTCGATGATGGTGTGGGCGTTCGTGCCGCTGATCCCGAACGACGAAATCCCGGCCCGGCGCGGGGTTTCCCGCCGCGGCCACGGCGTCGTCTCGGTCAGCAACGACACCGCACCCGACGCCCAGTCCACATGCCGGCTGGGCTCGTCGACGTGCAGGGTCTTGGGCAGGGTGTCGTGCCGCAGGGCCATGACCATCTTGATCACACCGGCCACGCCCGACGCGGCTTGCGCGTGCCCGATGTTCGACTTGACCGCACCTAGCCACAGTGGACGGTCCCGCTCCTGACCGTACGTGGCCAACAGTGCCGTGGCCTCGATCGGATCACCCAGGGCGGTACCAGTGCCGTGGGCCTCGACCACGTCCACATCGGACGGTGCAAGACCCGCGGTGGCCAGTGCAGCGGAGATGACCCGCTGCTGCGACGGGCCATTCGGCGCGGTCAAGCCGTTCGACGCACCATCGGAATTGACCGCCGAACCCTTCACCACAGCCAACACCCGGTGACCATTACGCCGAGCATCCGACAGCCGCTCCACCAAGAGCATGCCCACACCCTCGGCCCAGCCGGTCCCGTCAGCCGCTTGCGCGAACGGCTTGCACCGGCCGTCCGCGGCCAACCCGCCCTGACGAGCGAACTCGCGGAAACCGGACTGCGTGGCCAAAACCGCGACACCACCGGCCAATGCCAGATCGCATTCGCCGCGGTGCAGGGCCTGGACCGCCCAGTGCAACGCGACGAGCGACGACGAGCACGCCGTGTCCACGGTGACCGCGGGCCCTTCGAGCCCGAACGTGTACGCGACCCGGCCGGAGACGACGCTGTTCGCGGTCCCGGTCAGGTAGTGGCCCTCGGCCTCGCCCGCCAGCAGGGTGCCGTACTCCGAGTTGGACGCGCCGACGAAAACGCCGGTCCTGCTGCCCCGCAACGACAGCGGGTCGATCCCGGCGCGCTCCACGACCTCCCAGGACGCCTCCAGCACGACGCGCTGCTGCGGGTCCATGGCGAGCGCTTCCCGTGGCGACACCCCGAACAAGCCGGCGTCGAACGTCGTGGCGTCGTCGAGGAAACCGCCGACCGGGGCGTAGTCGCCGTCGAGGTCCCAGCCGCGGCCGGCGGGGAACTCGGCCATGGCGTCCACCCCGGACACGACCAGCTGCCACAGGTCCTCGGGCGAGGCCACCCCGCCGGGATAACGGCAGCTCATCGCCACGATGGCGATCGGCTCGTCCGCGACCGCGGCGGGTGCGGTCGGCCGTGCCTGCTCAGGGGCGCCGAGCAAGTGCGTGGCCAGGTGATCGGCCAGGGCATCGGCGGTCGGGTGGTCGAACACGAGCGTGGTCGGCAGAGCCAGGCCGGTGGCCGCGGTGAGCCGGTTGCGCAACTCGACCGCGGTGAGCGAGTCGAAGCCGAGGTCCTTGAACGGGCGGGTCCGCTCGACGGCCGCGCTGTCGGTGTGCCCGAGCACGGCGGCGGCCTCGGCCCGGACCAGCTCACCGAGGGCGCGACGGCGTTCGGCGGCGGGAAGGGCGTCGAGGCGGCGGGCGAGGTCGGTCGAGGTCGCGGCCGGTTCGCCGACATCGGTCAGCTCGTCGGTCAGCTCGCCGAGCAGCGGGCTGGGCCGGGCCGAGGTGAACAGGGGGACGAACCGGGCCCAGTCGACGTCGGCGATCGTCACGTACGTCTCGTCGTGATCCACGGCGTGGCTGAGCGCGGCGATCGCGAGGTTCGGCGCCAGCGCGGTCAAGCCGCGGCGGCGCAGGTAGTCGTGCCGGTCGTCCGCGGCGGCCATGCCCGCGCCCGCCCACGGGCCCCACGCGACGGCGGTGGCGTGCTGCCCGCGCGCGCGGCGGCGCTGGGCCAGGGCGTCCAGGTGTGCGTTGGCCGCGGCGTAGGCCGCCTGGCCGCCGCTGCCCCAGGTCCCGGCGATCGAGGAGAACAGGATGAACGCCTCGGCTTCGGGCAGCAGCGCGTCGAGGTTGTCCGCGCCGATCGCCTTGCCGTGCAGCACGGCCGCGAGTTCGTCGGCGGTCAGCTGCTCGATGGGAGTCGTGCTCTCGATCCCGGCGGCGTGCACCACGGCCGTGACCGGGTGCTCGGCCAGCACCGCGGCCAGCGCGTCCCGGTCGGCCACGTCGCAGGCGACCACCACGGTGTCCACGCCGAAGTCGGGCACGGTCGCGCCCGAGCCACGACGGCTGAGCAGCACGAGCTTCTCGGCACCGCGCTCGACCAGCCACCGCGCGACCTCGATGCCCAGCGCGCCGGTACCGCCGGTCACCAGCACCGCGCCGGACGGCGTCCACTCGGGCGCCTTGGCCGGCTGCGGGGCACGGCGCAAGCGGCGGGCGTACACGCCGGAGTCGCGGACGGCAACCTGGTCTTCGTCGCCGGTCAGCGCCGATACCAGCCGGGTCCCGGCCCGGTCGTCCAGGTGCTCGGGCAGGTCGAGGAGCCCGCCCCAGCGGTGCGGCAGTTCCAGGGCCGCAACCCGGCCGAAACCCCACAGCTGCGCGGCCTTCGGATCCACGAACGCGTCGGCACGGCCGACGGACACCGCGCCCCGGGTGACCGCCCAGACCCGCGCGCCGAGGTCGGCCCGCACCAGGGTCGTGGTGCCTTCGAGGTCGAGCAGGGAGATGATCCCGGCCCACTCTCCCGGCACCGGACCGTCGGAGTGCACGACGTCCGCGCCCGCGGTTTCCAGTGCGGCAACAACATCCGGGCCGTCGCCGACCACGAGCCAGGAACCGGTGAGCGTCGCCGACCGGTCCCGCACGGGCGTCCAGCCGACCCGGTACCGCCAGGACTCCACAGTGGACTTTGCCTGCCGGTCCCGTCGCCACGCCGACAACTCGGGCAGCACGGCGGCCAGTTCGGTGCCCAGGGCTTCGGTGTCCTCGGCGTCGACCGCGGCCCAGAACTCCGCGTCCGCCCCCTCGGCCGCGCGAGCCTCGGGCCGCAACCAGAACCGCCGGCGCTGGAACGCATACGTCGGCAGCGCGATCCGCCGCCCGCCAGGCAGCAACCGCGCCCAGTCGACGTCCGCGCCCCGCGTCCAGGCACTGGCGACGGCGGTGAGCAGCGTCTCGGCCTCGTCGCGGTCGCGGCGCAGCACCGCGGCGGCGTTCGGCACGTGCACCGACAAGGCCGGGTCCGGGCCGAGTTCGAGGAACGTCGTGACGTTGTCGTCGACCAGCCGCTGGACGCCGTCGGCGAACCGGACGGTGTCCCGGACCTGCCGCACCCAGTACGCCGGATCGGTGACCTCGCCGAACATCGGGATCCGCGGCTCGTGGTAGGTCAACGACTCCGCCACGACCGCGAACTCGTCGAGCATTGGTTCCATCAACTTGGAGTGGAACGCGTGCGACACCGTCAGCGGCTTGACCCGCCGACCCGCCGCTCGCCAGTTCTCCTCCAGCGCCGCGATCTCGGCTTCGGTCCCGGAGACGACCAGCGAGGTGGCACTGTTGACCGCCGCGATGTCAATGCCCTCGGGCACATCCGCTTCCGTGCCCTCGACCGCCAGCATCGTCCCACCCGGCGGCAACGCCTGCATCAACCGGCCCCGCGCCGCCACCAGCGTGCACGCGTCCTCGAGCGACAACACCCCGGCCACATGTGCTGCCGAGATCTCCCCGATCGAGTGCCCCAGCAGGTGATCCGGCGTGACACCCCAGGACTCCAGCAACCGGAAGAGCGCGACCTCCAGCGCGAACAACGCCGCCTGCGCGCCCTCGGTCTGGTTCAGTGATTCCGCGTCGTCCCAAGGAATCCGCACCCGCGACGCGATCTCGTCCCACGCCGCCGCGAACACCGCGTACCGGGCGTACAACTCCCGGCCCATGCTGACGCGCTGCGCACCCTGACCGGTGAACAGGAACGCCAGCTTGCCCGGGGTGGCCACGCCCTCGACCACCTTCGAGCCCAGCACGACGGCCCGGTGCTCCAGGGTGGCCCGAGTCGTCGCCAACGAGAAGCCGACGTCAAGCGGGGACGCGTCCAGTTCGCGGACCTGCGATACCTGCTCCCGCAACGCTTCCGCCGACCGGGCCGACAGCACCCACGGCACAGGCCCACGCACGTCCGGCGCGGGTGCGACGACGGGCGCGGGTGGCGCCTGTTCGAGGATGGTGTGGGCGTTGGTGCCGCTGATCCCGAACGACGACACGGCCGCCCGCCGCGGCCGATCCGACCGCCACTCCCGCTGCTCGGTCAGCAGCGACACCGCACCCGACGCCCAGTCCACGTGCGGAGACGGCGCATCGACGTGCAGCGTCTTCGGCAGGACGCCGTGGTGCAACGCCATGACCATCTTGATCACGCCACCGACCCCGGCCGCGGCCTGGGTGTGCCCGAGGTTCGACTTCAACGACCCCAGCCACAACGGGCGATCCCGGTCCTGGCCGTAGGTCGCGAGCACCGCCTGGGCTTCGATCGGGTCACCCAGCCGGGTCGCGGTGCCGTGCGCCTCCACGACGTCCACTTCGGACGGTGTGAGGCCGGCGTCGGCCAGCGCCGCGCGGATGACCCGCTGCTGCGACGGCCCATTCGGCGCTGTGAGGCCGTTGGACGCGCCGTCGGAGTTGATCGCGGAGCCGCGCACGACGGCGAGCACGTCGTGGCCGTGCCTGCGCGCCTCGGACAACCGTTCCACCAGCAGCACGCCGACGCCTTCGGACCAGCCGGTGCCGTCGGCGTCCGCCGCGAACGACCGGCAGCGCCCGTCCGGGGCCAGGCCGCGCTGCCTGCTGAACTCGGTGAAGATGCCCGGCGTCGCCATCAGGGTGGCGCCTCCGGCCAGGGCCATCGTGCACTCACCGGACCGCAGCGCCCGCACTGCCAAGTGCAGCGCGACCAGCGACGACGAGCACGCCGTGTCCACGGTCATGGCCGGGCCTTCGAGCCCGAAGGTGTAGGCGAGCCGGCCGGACGCGACGCTGGTGGTCGTGCCGGTGAGGACGTGCCCTTCGACCTCGTCGGGCAGGGCCGCGCCGATGGCGTAGTGCGAACTGGACACACCCATGAACACGCCGGCCTGGCGGCCACGCAACGACAGCGGGTCGATACCGGCCCGCTCCAGCGTCTCCCAGGTCGTCTCCAGCAGCAGCCGCTGTTGCGGGTCCATGGCCAGCGCCTCGCGGGGCGAGATGCCGAACAATTCGGCGTCGAACTCCCCCGCGTCGTGCACGAAGCCGCCCTCGTGGGCGGTCGACGTGCCGGGGCGGGTGGGATCGTCGAACAGCGCGTCGAGGTCCCAGCCGCGGTCGGTGGGGAACGCGCCGATGGCGTCGGTGCCGGACGCGACCAGCTGCCAGAGGTCCTCCGGCGAGCGCACGCCACCGGGGAAACGGCAGCCCATGCCGATGATCACGACCGGGTCGTCCTCGATGGGGACCATGAGAGCTGGTCCACTGTGGACGATCTCGGTCCCGCCCAGTTCGGCACGCAGGAACGCGACGAGCGCGGCCGGGGTGGGGTGGTCGAACACGACCGTGGCCGGCAGCTTCAGCCCGGTGGCGGCGGTGAGCCGGTTGCGCAGCTCGACCGACGTCAGCGAGTCGAACCCGAGGTCCCGGAACGCCTTCGTCGGCTCGATCGCACCCGTCGAGCCGTGGCCGAGCACGGCCGCGACCTCGGTCAGCAGCAGGTCGGTGAGGCTGCGTTCGTCCGTGACCGGCAGTGCGGCCCGGGCAGCAGCGGCACGGCGGACCGGCGACTTGACCAGGGAACGCAGGATCGGCGGCACGTCGTCGCGACCGCGCAGGTCGAGCCGCATCGGCACCAGGTGCGGATGCCCGCTGGCGATCGCGCGGTCGAACAACGCCAGACCGTCCTGTGTGGCCAGTGCGGTGCCGGTGCGGTCCAGGCGCGCCCGGTCGACGTCGCCGAGCGCGGCGCTGATGGTGCTGGTCTCGGCCCACAACCCCCAGCCGAGGGACACCGCGGGCAAACCGCGGGCCCGGCGGTGCTGGGCGAGGGCGTCGAGCACGGCATTGGCGGCGGCGTAGTTGGCCTGCCCGGCTGTGCCGAGGGTCGCGGCCGCGGAGGAGTACACCACGAACAGGGCGAGGTCGTCGGTCAGCTCGTGCAACGCCAGGGCGGCCTCGGCCTTCGGCGCGAACACCGCGTCGAGCCGGTCCGCGGTGAGGGAGTCGAGCACGCCGTCGTCGAGCACCCCGGCCGCGTGCACGACGCCGGTCAGATTGGGAATGGTGGCCAGCAACCCGGCGAGCTCGCCACGGTCGGCGACGTCACACGCCACGACCCGGACGTCGGCGTCCAGCTCGGGTCCCGCATCCAACTCGGGGACAGGGCCGCCGCTGCGGCTGGCCAGCACGAGGTGCCGCACGCCGTGCCGCGCGACGAGGTGCTGGGCCAGCAACCGCCCCAGGGTGCCGGTGCCACCGGTGATCAGGACCGTGCCGTCGGCGTCGAGTGCGCGCGGGATGGTGAAGACGTTCTTGCCGATGTGCTTGCCCTGCCCGAGGTGACGCAGTGCGGTCTGGGCGTCGCGCACGTCCCACGACCGGACCGGCAGCAGCGTGAGCGCACCGGCGGCGAACAGGTCCAGCAGGTCGGCGAGCATCTGCTGGACCCGGTCCGGTCCGGCCTCGAACAGGTCGAACGCGTGGTACGCAACATCTTCCGGTTCGCGCAGGTCGGCCTTGCCCATCTCGACGAACCGGCCACCCGGCTTCAACAAGCCCAGCGACGCGTCGATGAACTCGCCGGTCAGGGAGTTGAGCACGAGGTCGACCGCGGGGAAGCGTGCCGCGAAGCCCGGTTCGCGCGACGACGCCAGGTGATCGGCGGCCAGACCGGTCGCCGCCCACTTGGCCGGGCTCGCGGTCCCATACACCTCCGCACCGAGGTGACGGGCCAGCTGTACCGCCGCCATGCCGACGCCACCAGCGGCGGCGTGGATCAACACGGACTCACCAGGTTGGACGCGACCAAGATCGACCAAGCCGTAGTAGGCCGTCAGGAAAACCACGGGCATCGACGCCGCGTCGGTGAACGACCAGCCGTCCGGGATCAGGGCCAGCATCCGCCGGTCCGCGACCGCGACCGGGCCGAAGCTGCCGGGTACCAAACCGAAGACGCGGTCGCCGGGCACCAAGTCGGTCACGCCGTCGCCGACGGCCGTGACCACGCCGGCGGCTTCGGAGCCGAGCTGGACGTCCGGGTTGGGGTAGGTGCCGAGGGCGATCAGCACGTCGCGGAAGTTGATGCCGGCCGAACGGACCTCGATCCGCACGTGACCGGCCGGCAGCGGCTCGTCGGTCTCGACCACGCGGACGCTGTCGAGGGCGCCGTCACCGCCGGGCTCGAGGTGCCAGCTCGGGGCATCGGGCACGGTCAGCATCGGCCGGGACGTGGCGCGGACCAGCCGTGGCACCAGGATCGCGCCGTCGCGAACGGCGACCTGCGGCTCGTCCATGGCCAGGACCGACGGCAACAAGTCGAGCGCGGTGTCGTCGTCGATGTCGACCAGGACGTAGCGGCCCGGGTTCTCGGCCTGGGCCGACCGGACCAGGCCCCAGGCACCCGCGAGACGCGGGTCGGCGATGTCCTCGGCGGAGCTGGTGGCCACCGCGCCACACGACACCAGCACAACCGGGGAGTCGGTGTTCTGGAGCAAGGTCAGCGCCTCGACCGGGCCGGCCGGAAGGGCCACGACCGGCGGCACCTCGGCGGTGTCCGTTGTGGACACTGGGATCCAGTCGACGACGAACAAGGCTTCGTCGACGGCGTGCTCCAGCTGGCCGCCGGACATCGCCCGCAGGGCCAGCGAGCCCACCGACAGAACCGGCGCACCGGTCGGGTCGACCGCGATCAGCGCCACCGTGTCCGGGCCGGTCGTGGTCAGCCGGACGCGCAACGCGGTCGCGCCGGTGGCGTGCACCGTGACGTCGGACCAGGCGAACGGCAGCAACAGGGAATCGGACGGCAGGGCGTGCAGCGCGGCGTCGAGCAGCGCCGGGTGGATGCCGAAAGCCGCCCCGTCCACCCGCTCGGGCAGCGCCACCTCGGCGTACACGTCGTCGCCGACGTGGCCCACCGAACGCAGGCCCTGGAACGCCGGACCGTAGGCCAGGCCAAGCGCGGCAAGCTCCTCGTATCGACCGGTCACGGCCGCGGTGTCCGGCCAGGTGATCGGGTGCGGCTCCGCCGCGGCCGTGGTCAGCAGCCCAAGTGCGTGCCGGGTCCAGGTGCCGGTGCCCGCCGGGCGCGAATGCACGGACACCGTCCGGTCGCCGTCCCCACGCTCGGCGCCGCCCCCGACGATCACCTGCAGGTCCACGGCGTCGTGCTCGGGCAGGACGAGCGGCGCCTCCAGGGTCAGCTCGGCCACCGACGGGCAGCCGGCCTGCTCCCCTGCCCGCAGGGCCAGCTCCACGAACGCCGTGCCCGGCAACAAGATCCGGCCCAGCACGACGTGGTCGGCCAGCCATGGCGTGGCGGCCACCGAGAGGCGGCCGGTGAACACGAGCCCGTCGCCGTCGGCCAAGGCCACGGTCGCCCCGAGCAGGGGGTGCCCGGCTTGGCCCAGTCCCGCGACCCCCAGGTCGCCGACCAGCTGGTGCGGCTGCGGCCAGAACCGGCTGCGCTGGAACGGGTACGTCGGGAGCGGCACCCGCCGTCCGGGCGGGACGACCTTCGCCCAGTCGACCTCAATGCCCTTCGCCCACACCGAGCCAAGCGCGGCCAGCAGCGTCTCGGGTTCGCCACGGCCGCGCCGCAGCACCGCCACTGAACCCTCGACGTGGGCCGACAGCACCGGGTCGGGACCGAGTTCGACGAACGTGGCGACCCCGTTGTCGCGCAAGGCCTCGACGCCGTCGGCGAACCGCACGGTGTTGCGCACCTGCCGAACCCAGTAGGCCGGGTCGGTCACGTCACCGGCCATCGGGATCCGGGGTTCGCGGTAGGTCAGGGCCTCGGCCACGACGGCGAACTCGGCCAGCATCGGTTCCATCAGCTTGGAGTGGAACGCGTGCGAGACCGTCAGCCGCTTGTGCCGCCGGTCCTTCCAGATCAGTTCGAGCGCCGCGATCTCGGCTTCGGTACCAGACACCACCAGTGAGGTGGGGCTGTTGATCGCCGCGATGTCGATGCCCTCGGGCACCTCGGCTTCGGTGGCCTCGACGGCCAGCATCGCGCCACCGGGCGGGAGGGCCTGCATCAACCGGCCACGCGCCGCCACCAAAGTGCAGGCGTCCTCCAGCGACAGCACACCCGCGACGTGCGCGGCGGCGAGCTCGCCGATCGAGTGCCCGAGCAGGTGATCCGGCGTGACGCCCCACGACTCCAGCAGCCGGTACAAGGACACTTCCAGCGCGAACAACGCGGCCTGCGCGCCCTCGGTCTGGTCCAGCGATTCCTCGTCGTCCAAGGGAATCCGGAGCCGCGAGGCGATCTCGTCCCACGCGGCCGCAAACACCGGATACTGGGCATACAGCTCGTGGCTCATGCCGACCCGCTGCGCACCCTGACCGGTGAACAAGAACGCCAGCTTGCCGGGCGCGACCGCACCGTCCACCACGGTCTCGCCGACGAGAACCGCACGGTGGTCGAGCGTCGTCGCGCGCGTGGTGACCAGCGAATGGGCGGTATCCGGAGTCGCGGGAAGCGCCCGCACCTGGTCGACCTGGGCCAGCAGAGCGGCCCGCGAACGGGCCGACACGACCAACGGCACCGTCTCGGCGGTGTCCGCCGCGGCCTCGACGACGGCGGCCGCCGGGGGTTCCTCGATGATCGCGTGGGCGTTGGTGCCGCTGATCCCGAACGACGACACGGCGGCCCGGCGTGGACCCGGCCCCTCGGCGCGCCACGGCTGCGCCTCGGTCAGCAACGACACCGCACCAGCCGACCAGTCCACGGCGGGGGTGGGGTCGTCGGCGTACAGGGTGCGGGGCAACGTGCCGTGCCGCAGCGCCTGCACCACCTTGATGACCCCGGCGACGCCGGCCGCGGCCTGGGTGTGCCCGATGTTCGACTTGAGCGACCCCAGCCACACCGGCCGTTCCCGGCCCTGGCCGTAGGTCGCCACCAGGGCGTTCGCCTCGATCGGGTCACCGAGCGCGGTGCCGGTGCCGTGCGCCTCCACGGCGTCCACATCGGACGGACGAAGGCCCGCGTCGGCCAGGGCCGCGCGGATCACCCGTTCCTGCGCCGGGCCGTTCGGCGCGGTGAGCCCGTTGGACGCGCCGTCCTGGTTCATCGCGCTGCCGCGCACGACCGCCAGCACCTCATGGCCTTGCCGCCGGGCTTGCGACAGCCGCTCCACGACGAGCACGCCGACGCCTTCGGACCACGCGGTGCCGTCCGCACTCGCGGAGAACGCCTTGCAGCGCCCGTCCGCGGACAGGCCGTTCTGCAGGCCGAACTCGAGGAAGACACCGGGCGTGGCCAGCACGGTCACGCCACCGACCACCGCCATCGCGCACTCGCCGGCCCGCAGCGATCGCACCGCCAAGTGCAGGGCCACCAGCGACGACGAGCACGCGGTGTCGATCGTCACCGCGGGACCTTCCAGCCCCAGCGTGTAGGCGATGCGGCCCGACGCCACGCTCGCGGTGTTGCCGGTGAGCAGGTAGCCACCGAAGTCGACGGGCGCCTCGTGCATGCGCGGCCCGTACTCCTGCGACATCGCGCCGACGAACACGCCGGTACGGCTGCCCCGCAACGACGTCGGGTCGATGCCCGCGCGTTCGAACGCCTCCCACGACGACTCCAGCAGCAGCCGCTGCTGCGGGTCCATGGCCAGCGCCTCACGCGGGGAGATGCCGAACAGCTCGGCGTCGAAGTCACCCGCGTCGCGCAGGAACCCGCCGCGCAGCCGCTCGGCGTCGGGCACGAACCAGCCGCGGTCGCCGGGCAGGCCGGTGATGGCGTCGACGCCGTCGTCGACGAGCCGCCACAGCTCGTCGGGGGTGGTGACGCCGCCGGGGAACCGGCAGCTCATCCCGACGATCACCACCGGGTCGTCATCGGCGGGCGCCTCGATGACGGTCGTGGCGGTCGTTTCGACGGTGCCGCCGAGTTGCGTGGCGAGCTGCGCGGCCAGCTCGCGCGGCGTCGGGTGGTTGAAGATGACGGTGGGCGGCAGCCGCAGCCCGGTCGCCGCGTTCAGGCGGTTGCGCAGCTCGACCGCGGTGAGCGAGTCGAATCCCAGTTCCTTGAACGAGCGGGTGGCGCGGCCCGTGCGCAGTTCGAGGTCGCCGCTGTGCCCGAGCACCGCGGCGACCTCGGTCTGCACGAGGGCTGTGAGGGTGCGTTCGCGTTCGGCGGCGGACATCCCGGCCAGCCGCTCGGTGAGCGGGGCGCCGGTGTTCGTGGCCGTGCGACGGACGGGCGTGCGCAGCAAGCCGCGCAGCAACGGCGTGTCGCTCGCGGCGGTGAGGTCGAGTCGCGTCGCCACGACCTTGGCGTGGCCACCGGCCACGGCGCGGTCGAACAACGCGAGTCCGTCCGGAGTGGACAGTGCGGCACCGGTGCGTTCGAGCCGGGCCCGGTCGACGTCCGCGAGGTTCCCGCTGATGGCGCTGGCCTCGGCCCACAGGCCCCAGCCCAGCGAGACGGCGGGCAGGCCCTGGGCTTGGCGCTGCTGGGCGAGCCCGTCGAGCACGGCGTTGGCCGCGGCGTAGTTGGCCTGACCGGCCGTGCCGAACGTCGCGGCCACCGACGAGTACAGCGCGAACAACGCCAGGTCGGCGGCCGCGGTCAGCTCGTGCAACGCGAGGGCCCCACCGGCCTTCGGGGCGAGCACGGCGTCGAGGCGGTCGGGGGTCAGCGCGTCGACCACGCCGTCGTCGGCGACACCGGCCGCGTGCACGACCCCGGTCAGGTTCGGGATGGACGCGAGCAGGTCGGCGAGCGCATCGCGGTCGGACACGTCACACGCGACCACCCGAACGTCAGCGGCCAACTCAGGAGCAGCGTCCAACTCGGGAACAGGGCCACCGCTGCGGCTGACCAGCACCAGGTGCCGGATGCCGTGGTGGGCGACGAGGTGGCGGGCCAGCTGGGTGCCGAGGGTGCCGGTGCCGCCGGTGATCAGGACCGTGCCGTCCGGGTCGAGCGCGCGCGGGATGGTGAAGACGTTCTTGCCGATGTGCTTGCCCTGGCCCAGGTAGCGGAAGGCGGCGTGCGCGTCCCGCACGTCCCAGGCGCGCACGGGCAACACCGTCAATACGCCGGTCTCGAACAGCCGCAGCAGCTCGACCAACATGTCCTGCAACCGGTCCGGGCCGGCGTCGAACAGGTCGAACGCCTGGTACGTAACACCTTCCGGTTCGCGCAGGTCGGCCTTGCCCATCTCGACGAACCGGCCACCCGGCTTCAACAAACCCAGCGACGCGTCGATGAACTCACCCGTCAGCGAGTTGAGCACCACGTCGACCGGCTCGAACTCGGCGGCGAACGCCGTGTCCCGTGAGGACGCGAGCCGCTGCGGGGGCAGGCCGGTGGCCGCCCACTTGGCCGGGCTCGCCGTCCCGTACACCTCCGCACCGAGATGACGGGCCAACTGCACCGCCGCCATCCCCACACCACCAGCAGCGGCATGGATCAACACGGACTCACCCGGTTGGAGACGACCGAGGTCGACCAAGCCGTAGTACGCCGTCAGGAACACCACCGGCACCGACGCCGCGTCCGCGAACGACCACCCCGCCGGGACCGGCGCCAGCAGGCGGCGGTCGGTCACCGCGACCGGGCCGAACCCGCCGGACACCAGCCCGAACACCCGGTCCCCCGGCGCCAGGTCGGTCACCGCGGACCCGACCTCGGCCACGACGCCGGAAACCTCGGTGCCCAGCCGGACGCCGGGGTCGGGGTAGGTGCCGAGCGCGATCAGGACGTCCCGGAAGTTGATCCCCGCCGCGCGGACGTCGATGCGCACCTCGGTGGGCCGCAACGCTTCGCACGTGGTCTCGACCAAGGTCAGGCTGTCGAGCGTGTCGCCTCGGACGTCCAACGCCCACGCGGGCGCGTCCGGGATGGCGAGCTTGGCGGTGGCCCGGGCAAGCCGCGGCACCAGGACCTCGCCGCCGCGCACGGCCGCCTGCGATTCGCCGGACGCCACGATGCCGGGCAGCAGGTCATCCACTTCGGACTCGTCGGCGTCGACGAGGACGAACCGGCCGGGGTGCTCGGTCTGCGCAGAGCGCACCAGGCCCCAGGCCCCGGCCGCGCCGAGGTCGGTGACCGTGTCGCCGGGCGCTGCCGCCATCGCACCCCGGGTCAGCACGACCAGGGGCGGGGCGTCCGCAGCGATCCGCTCCTGCACCAGCGTGAGGGCCCGGTGGACGGAACCAGGGGTCAAGACCACGACATCCGGGGCATCGGTCGCCGCGGGCAGGGTGATCGGCGTCCAGTCGACCACGAACAGCGCGTCGTCCACGGCGTTGGTCAGCTGCCGGTCGGAGACCGCGCGCAACACCAGCGAGCCCACGGACACGACCGGCGCACCGGCCGCGTCGAACGCCGTCACCGCCACCGTGTCCAGCCCGGTGGCGGTGAGCTGGACACGCAACACGGCGGCGCCGACCGCGTGCACGGTCACGTCGGACCAGGCGAAGGGCAATAGCACGGCGTCCGTGGACACCAGGCCGCTCACCATCAGGGCGTGCAGTGCGGCGTCCAGCAAGGCCGGGTGCAGACCGAACTCGCCGGCCTGCGCGGGGTCGGGCAACGCGACCTCGGCGAACACGACGTCGTCGGCCCGGCGGACCGACCGCAAACCTTGGAAGGCGGGACCGTACGCCAGGCCGTGCTCGGCGAGTTCGGCGTAGCAGCCGGACAGGTCGAGCTCGCCGCTCGCAGGCCACGGCAGCGCGGCGGCGGGGGCCGGGGCATCGACGGCGAGGACTCCGGCGGCGTGCCGGGTCCACGGCGCGTGGTCGGCGTCGGGGCGCGAGTGGATCTCGACGGTGTGGTCGGCGGTGACGCTGACCTGGAGCTGGACCACGCCGCGTGCGGGCAGCACGAGGGGTGCTTCGAGGGTCAGCTCGGCCACCGAGCCGCAGCCCACCTGCTCCCCCGCCCGCACCGCCAGCTCGACGAAGGCCGTGCCCGGCAACAAGATCCGGCCCAGCACGACGTGCTCGGCCAGCCATGGCAGCGCCGCGACCGACAACCTGCCGGTGAGCACCACGCCGCCACCGGAGGCCAGCGACACCGCCGCGCCCAGCAGCGGGTGCCCGGCTCCGTCGACCGCGCTCGGCCGGGTGGTCAGCCAGTAACGCTTGCCCTGGAACGGATACGTGGGCAGGTCGATCCGCTTCCCGGGCAGCAGCCGGGCCCAGTCGACCGAAACCCCGCGCGTCCACGCGGTGGCCACGGCCGTCAGCAGGGTCGTCGGCTCGTCCCGGTCCCGCCGCCAGCACCGCGACCGAGCCGTCCACGTGCGCGGAGAGCACCGGGTCCGGGCCCAGCTCCACGAACGTCGTGACTCCGTTGTCGCGCAGGGTGTCCACGCCGTCGGCGAAGCGCACGGTGGCGCGGACCTGCCGCACCCAGTACGCCGGATCGGTGACGGCACCGAGCATCGGGATCCGCGGCTCGTGGTAGGTCAACGACTCCGCCACGACCGCGAACTCGGCCAGCATCGGTTCCATCAGCCGCGAGTGGAACGCGTGGGAGACAGTCAACCGCTTGACCCGCCGGCCTTCCGCCCGCCAGGTCGCTTCGAGCGCCGCGATCTCGTCCTCGGTGCCGGACACGACGAGCGAGGTGGGGCTGTTGATCGCCGCGATGTCGATGCCGTCAGGCACATCAGCTTCCGCGGCTTCGACGGCCAGCATCGCGCCGCCGGAGGGCAGCGCCTGCATCAACCGGCCGCGTGCGGCCACCAGCGTGCAGGCGTCCTCGAGCGACAACACCCCGGCCACGTGGGCCGCCGAGATCTCGCCGATCGAGTGGCCCAGCAGGAAGTCGGGCCTGACGCCCCACGACTCCAGCAGCCGGAAGAGCGCGACCTCCAGCGCGAACAGCGCGGCCTGCGTACCTTCGGTCTGGTTCAGCAACTCCGCGTCGTCGAAGGGAATCCGCTCGAACCGGGCCGTGATCTCCGCCAACGCGGACGCGAACACCGGGTACGTCGCGGCCAGTTCCCGGCCCATGCCGACCCGCTGCGAACCCTGGCCGGTGAACAGGAACGCCAGTTTCCCCGCGGCGACCGATCCCTCGACCACCGCGTCACCGACGACGACCGCCCGCTGCTCCAGCGCGGCCCGGGTCGTGGCCAGCGAGAAACCGACGTGGACCGACGCGTCCAGCGCGCGCACCTGTTCGACCTGCGCACGCAGCGCGGCCTCGGATCGGGCCGACACCACCAACGGCACCGGTCCGGCCGGCGCTGCCGAAGACTCGACGACGGCCGCTGCCGGGGGTTCCTCGATGATCGCGTGGGCGTTGGTGCCGCTGATCCCGAACGACGACACCGCAGCGCGGCGCGGCCGGTCCGAGACCCACGGCTGGTCCTCGGCCAGGAGCGACACCGCCCCCGTCGTCCAGTCGACGTGCGGTGACGGCTCGTCCAGGTGCAGCGTGCGCGGCAGGGTCTCGTGGCGCATCGCCAGGACCATCTTGATCACACCCGCGATGCCGGCCGCGGCCTGCGTGTGCCCGATGTTCGACTTGAGCGAGCCCAGCCACAGCGGCTGCGCACGGTCCTGGCCGTAGGTGGCGAGCACGGCGTTGGCCTCGATCGGGTCGCCGAGGGACGTGCCGGTGCCGTGCGCCTCGACGACGTCCACATCGGACGGTGCGAGGCCCGCGTCAGCCAGCGCCTGGCGGATCACCCGCTGCTGCGACGGCCCGTTCGGCGCGGTCAGCCCGTTGGACGCGCCGTCCTGGTTGATCGCGCTGCCCCGCACGACCGCGAGCACGTCGTGGCCGTGCCGGCGGGCGTCGGAGAGCCGTTCCACCAGCAGGACGCCGACGCCCTCGGCCCACGAGGTGCCGTCGGCCGCGGCGGAGAACGGCTTGCACCGGCCGTCCGCGGCCAGCCCGTTCTGGCGGGTGAACTCCGTGAACATGCCGGGCGTCGCCATCACGGTGACGCCGCAGGCCAAGGCCATCGAGCACTCGCCCGACCGCAGCGCCCGCACCGCCAGGTGGAGCGCGACTAGCGAGGACGAACACGCCGTGTCGACGGTGACCGCGGGCCCCTCCAGCCCGAAGGTGTAGGCGATGCGGCCGGACGCGACGCTGGCGATGGTGCCGGTGAGCAGGTAGCCCTCGGTGTCGGTCTGGGCTTCGTGCAGGCGAGGACCGTACTCCTGGGCGGTCGCGCCGACGAACACGCCGGTCCGGCTGCCCCGCAACGAGAACGGGTCGATGCCCGCCCGTTCGAGCGCGTCCCACGACGTCTCCAGCAGCAGCCGCTGCTGCGGGTCCATGGCCAGCGCCTCACGCGGCGAGATGCCGAAGAGGTCGGTGTCGAACTCGCCCGCGTCGTGCAGGAACCCGCCCTGCGACGGGAAAGTGCGCTCGCCGAGGTCCCAGCCGCGATCGGCCGGGAAGTCGCCGATCGCGTCAGTGCCGGCGGCCACCAGGTCCCACAAGGCCTCAGGCGAGCGCACCCCGCCCGGGAACCGGCAGCCCATGCCGACGATCACGACAGGATCCGCGGGGTCGGTCGGGTCGGCGGCCGGAACCGCGTCGTCCTCCTCGCGCTCGACGCCGCGCAGGTGCGCGGCGACGGCGACCGGGGTCGGGTAGTCGAACAGCAGCGTGGTCGGCAGCGCCACCCCGGTGGCGGCGGCGAGGCTGTCCCGCAGTTCGACCGCGGTCATCGAGTCGAACCCGAGCTCCTTGAAGGTGCGCTCGGGGTCGACGGCGTCAGGGGACGCGAATTCCAGCACCGCGGCGACGTGCGCGCGGACCAGCGCCAGCGGGTCCTGCTGCGGCACCGGGTCCGGCGTGCGCGGTGTCGCAGCCGGTGTCGTGGGGACGTGCGGCCGTGCCACGGCGTCGCGCCAGTACCGCTCGCGCTGGAAGGCGTAGGTCGGCACGTCGATCACGCGCGGGTCCGCGTCGGCGAACACCGCCGCCCAGTCCACGTCGGCGCCGGCCGCGTGCGCGGCGACCAGGGCCGACAAGACCGTCTCGACCTCGTCGCGGTCCCGGCGCAGCGCCGCGGTGGTGTGCTCGACGTGCGCGGACAGGACCGCGTCCGGGCCGATCTCCACGCACGTGACGACGTCGTGGGCGCGCAGGCGGGCGACCCGGTCGGCGAACCGGACCGTCTCCCGGACCTGGCGTACCCAGTACATCGGGTCGAGCACGTCGTCGGAGACGATCGGGGTGCTCGGCTCGCGGTAGGTCAGCGTCCGCGCGACGGCCGCGAACTCGTCCAGCATCGGGTCCATCAGCTTCGAGTGCGACGCGTGCGAGATCGGCAGCAGCTTGACCCGCTTGCCCTCGGCCTTCCAGCGCTCGGCGAGCGCGGTCACCTCGTCCTCGGCACCGGAGATCACCAGCGCGGTCGGGCTGTTGATCGCCGCGATGTCGATGCCCTCGGGGACCTCGTCCTCGCTCGCCTCGGCGGCCAGCATCGCCCCGCCGGTGGGCAGTTCCTGCATGATCCCGCCGCGGGCGGCGACCAAGGTGCAGGCGTCGTCCAGGCTCAGCACGCCCGCGATGTGCGCGGCGGCGACCTCGCCGATCGAGTGGCCGGTGATGAAGTCGGGCGTGAGCCCCCAGGACTCGAACAGCCGCGACAGCGCGACCTGCAGGACGAACAGCGCGCACTGCGCGCTGCCGGTCCGGGTCATCACAGATTCGTCGTCCAGCAGCACCCCGGCGAAGCGGGCGCGGGCCGCGTCGGCTGCGGCCGCGTACACCGGGAACGTCCGGTACAGCTGCTCGCCCATGCCAGGCCGCTGCCCGCCCTGGCCGGAGAACAGGAAGGCGATCCGTCCACTGTGGACATTGCCGGTGCTGAGCCGCTTGGACGGCAGGCCGCCTGCCAGGGCGTCGAGCGCACCACGCAGTTCGGCGTCGTCGCGCGCGACGATGCCCGCCCGGTGCTCGAACGCCGTCCTTGTGGTGGCGAGCGAAAAGCCGAGGTCGACCAGGCGCGCCGGCACGTCGGCGTCACGCAGGCGGGCGGCCTGGGCACGCAACGCCGCTTCGGTGCGTCCGGAAAGGACGATCGGCACCGGCCCGGTCGCGGGCTCGGCGACCGGTTCCTCATGCGGCGTCCCGGACACCACGACGTGGCAGTTCGTGCCGCCCACGCCGAACGAGCTGACCCCCGCGACCAGCCGGTCCTGCCACGCCGGGAACTCGTCCAGCTCCTGGACGACACGCAGGTTCAGCTCGTCGAGCGCGATGTCGGGGTTCGGTGTGGCGAAGTTCAGGCTCGGTGGCAGCTCGCCGTGGGTGATGGCGAGCACCGCCTTGAGCAGCCCGGCCGCGCCCGCCGCGCCTTCGAGGTGTCCGATGTTGGTCTTCACCGAGCCGACCGGCAGCGGAACGTCGCGCCGCGAGCCGAGCGCGGCGCCGAGCGCAGCGGCCTCGATCGGGTCGCCGACGCGGGTGCCCGTGCCGTGCAACTCGACGTAGCCGAGGGCGGCCGGGTCGATGCCCGCCTGCGCATAGGCCTCGCGCAGCACGGCTTCCTGGGCTCGCCTGCTCGGTGTGGTCAGGCTCGCGCCGCCACCGTCGTTGTTCACGGCGGTGCCGTGGATGACGGCGTGCACGCGGTCGCCGTCGGCAACGGCGTCGGACAGCAGCTTGAGCGCCACCACGACGCCGCCCTCGCCGCGGACGAACCCGTTGGCGCGCGCGTCGAAGGTGAAGCAGCGGCCGTCCGGGGACAGCCCGCCGAACCGGGCCGCGCTGATCGTGCTGGCCGCGGCCAGGTTCAGGTTGACGCCACCGGCCAGCGCAAGCGTGGACTCGCCGCGACGCAGGCTCTCCACGGCGAGGTGCACGGCGACCAGCGACGACGACTGCCCGGCGTCGACGGTCATGCTGGGCCCGCGCAAGCCCAGGGTGTAGGAGACGCGGTTGGCGATGATGCTGCGGTGCAGGCCGGTGAACGTGTGCTGGTCGGCGGCGTCGCGGGTGAGGGCGGCGTAGTCGTCCCAGATGGCGCCGACGAACACGCCGGTGCTGGTGCCGCTCAGCCGCGCGGGCAGGACGCGGGCGTCCTCGACCGCCTCCCAGGCCAGTTCCAGGGCCAGCCGCTGCTGCGGGTCCATGGCGGCGGCCTCGCGCGGGGCGATGCCGAAGAACGCCGGGTCGAACCGGTCGACCTGGTCGAGGAAGCCGCCCCGGAGCACGTCGGGCACGGCCGGGCGGCCCTCGGGCACCGCGCCGACGGCCTCGCGCCCGGCCCGCAGCAACCGCCAGAACTCGCCCGGATCGGCCGCGCCCGGCACCCGGCAGGCCAACCCCACGATCGCAACAGCATCGACGGCATCGGCAGCCTCGACGTCACCGGTGCGCAGCTCTGTCATGGACGCCCTCGGAACTCAGTCGTGGGTGGGAAGCTCGCGCCTCCGGTGCCCCGGACCAGGACGCTTCGACGCTAATCACGCACCCAGGGGTGACCCACCCCTACGAGCCCCATCGCCCGCTCGACCCCTACCCCGCGCGCACCACGCTCTCCCTGGTCTCCGTCCCGTTCTCGACAGGTGGGGCCGGCGCGCGCAGACGACGACGCTGACCCAGGAACGTCCGCGCCGCGATCGTGAACGCCACCGCGGCTACCAGGACCATGAACGCGATCGTCGGCCACTGCCACGGGCCGGGCACGTACAACGCCAGGAACCAGACCTTCGCAACGTGGCCGGAGAGCTTCATCGCCATCGGCACCAGGGCCTGCGGGAACAACGCGATGCAGCCGATGCCGAAGCTCCACCACAGCAGCCGCTGCCGGCCCTTCGACATCGTCTTCAGCGCCGAGGTGCCTTCGACGCTCTGTCCCGGCAACTCCTTGCCCGCCCGCATCAGCGCCAGCAGCTCAGGCCCCTTGGCAACGAGCCTGCGGCGGGCGGCGCGGGCACACAACGACCAGTAGGTCATGCCCGTGACGACGCCGACGAACACGCCCGCGGCCTTGACCTCGGCGTTGTCCAGCACGGTGCCGACGATCACCGGCACGAGCGCGGGCACGGTCAACGCGAGCGCGCCGACCAGTACGGCGAACGCGCCGCCGGTGGCATCGCCGTGGTCCATCGGCGAGTAGCGGCTGCGGTGCGGGTCGGGGCCCGGGGCAAGCTGGGTGACACCGACCAACGGCACCAGCCCGGCGCCCGCACCGAGCACGCCAGCTGTGCCGGCCGCGGCCCACGGCCACAGCTCGGTGTGTCCGCTGAGGACCGTGCCCAGCAAAGCGAGGACCACCGACAGCGGACCGAACAACGCCATCCAGGCCAGCTGCCGGCCGCGGACGTCGTTCTCCTCCGCGCCGGGGGTGAGCAGCACCAGCCACAACGCCGTGCCGTCCTGGCCGTAGAGGTTCGCGCTGGTCGCCGCCCCCATCAGGGCGGTGAGCGCGCCGGCGAACGGCAGGAACACCGACGAGCCGAACGCCAGCGGCACCAGGCACGACAGCACCGCGAACACCGGTGGCACAAGGAGGTTCTGCACCCGCAGCGGGCTGCGGGTCCACGTCCGCAGCTCCTTGATGTACACCGAACCGGTGGCGCTGCCCAGGAACCGGCCGGCGCGCGCCGGCTGACCCGCCGTGCCCAGGACGGCGGGACGGCCCAGCCGGGGCGGGCCGAGTACCCGGCTCCACGCCACGAAGAGGACCGCCGCCAGCACGACGAGACCGGCGAGCGGCAGCACCGTCAGGCCCCAGGCGTGGCGGGCCGCCGCGTCCACGGCGACCAGGCCCCAGCTCGACGGCAGCGCCCGCAGGACGGTCGAAAATGTTGTCGAGAACCCGGTGTTGCGCACGGAGTCGATCGCGGTGAACACGATCCAGCCCGACGAGCTGACCACCAGCATCACCGCGGTGATCACGGCGGTGGTGGCGGCCCCGACCCGCGACCGCGAGAGCGCGCCGAACATCCGGCCGGTCAGCCGGGACAGCAGCACCACGACCGTGAGCTCCACCAGCGTCGTGAGCACCGCGACGACGACCGGCAGCACGCCGCCCAGCCGCACCGCGAACACGATGGTCGACGCGAAAGCCACCAGGGTCACCGCCGTGGTGGTGCCGACGAACGCGGCGCCGAGCAGCCCGGCTGCGAGCTTGCCGCGCGGCACCGGCACGAGTGCGAAGTGCTCGGCACGCAGCACCGGCTCGCCCACCCACGCCGGACCGGCCATCCAGCCCAGGGTCCAGATCGCCAGTACCACGGCCAGCAGGTCGAGCACGGTCGACGGCGACGTGGTTTGGAGGGTGGCCATCCCACAGGTGCCGAGAGCGGCGAGCACGCCGAGCAGGCGGCCGGTGACGGCCCAGTTGGCTCTGCTCCCGGTGCTCGCGCGGCGCAGCACCGCGAGCTTCATCCTGATCAGGACGCCAACCACGACAAGCCCTCCGCCGCGCTCACCTCGGCGCCCACGAGCTCGACGAACGCCTCCTCCAACGTCCGTCCCATCCGGACCCCGTCCACCGGGCCCTCGGCCAGGATCGTGCCCCGGCCCATGATCGCCACCGTGTCGCAGAGCTGCTCCACCAGCGCCATCACGTGGCTGGACAGCACCACCGACCCGCCGCCGGCCACGAACCCGCGCAGGATCACCTTGAGCTTGGCCGCCGACACCGGGTCGATCGCCTCGAACGGCTCGTCCAGCACCAGCAGCTTGGGCCCGTGCAACAACGCGCAGGCGAGGCCGATCTTCTTCCGCATGCCGGTGGAGTAGTCGATGATCAGCGTGCGCTCGCTGTCGCCGTCCAGCTCCATGACCGCGAGCAGTTCCTCGGCCCGCGCGGTGACGGTGTCGTGGTCCATGCCGCGCACCCGGCCGAGGTAGGTGAGCAGCTCGCGGCCGGTGAGCTGCTCGGGCATGGCCAGCCCGTCGGGCAGCACGCCGATCAGCTGCTTGGCCTCGTCCGGTCGCTGCCACAGGTCGATCCCGAACACCAGCGACGTACCTTCGTCGGGTCGCAGCAGGCCGACGGCCATCGACAGCATCGTGGTCTTGCCCGCCCCGTTCGGTCCGACCAGCCCGTAGAAGGAACCCTTGGCCACGGTGAGCTCGGCGTGTCTGACCGCCAGGTGATCGCCGAACGTCTTGTGCAGTCCGGCAATCGCCAGCGCTGGGGTCTGGCCGGTCGAGTCCACTGAGCACTCCTTCGTTGAACCGCGTTGGCGAAGCTGGTCAGGCTAGTTGTAGGGCGCGAGGCCGTCGGTGAGCTCGCTGTCGATGAGGTCGAAGATCGTGTCCTCGGTGGCGTGCTCGAGGTCCTGGTCGTCCGGCGGAGCTGCGGTGTCGGTCCACTTCTCCAGCAGGGCGGCCAGCTTGGCCCGCACCTTGGCGAACTCGGCGCCGTCCAGATCGGCCAGCACCGTTTCCACGCGGTCCAGATCGGTCAGCGCGGCCTCGGCCGGCGACGGCGCGGTGGGCACCAGCTTGGCGTGCAGGAACGCGGTCAGCGCGGTGGGCGTCGGGTGGTCGAACACGAGCGTGGCCGGCAGCCGGAGCCCGGTCGCGGCGGCCAGCCGGTTGCGCAGCTCGACCGCGGTGAGCGAGTCGAAACCGAGCTCCTTGAACGGGCGCTCGTCGCCGATCGCGGCCACTCCGCCGTGGCCCAGCACGAGCGCCGCGGTGGTCCGGACCAGTTCGGACAGCACCCGAACCTGTTCCACCGCCGGCAACCGGACGAGCTGATCGGCCAGGCTCCCCGCCCCGGCCAGGCTCCCCGCCCCGGATTGGGCCGCAGTCGGACGGCGCACCGGTGGCCGCACGAGGCTGCGCAGCAGTGGAGGCACGTTCGCTTTACCCACCGCGGCAAGGTCGAGGTTGACCGGAACGACGGCGGCGTGCGGCAGCGTGGTGGCCGCGTCGAACATCGCCATGCCCTGCTCGGCGTCGATGGCGGTGCCGCCGCGCGACCGGTCGCGTTCGGACAACGCCTTGGTCATGCCGTCGGTCCACATGCCCCAGGCCAGCGCGATCGCGGGCAAGCCGGCCGCTTGGCGTTGCTGGGCGAGGGCGTCGAGCACCGCGTTGGCGGCGGCGTAGTTGGCCTGCCCCGGCGTGCCGAACACCGCCGAAGCCGACGAGTACAGCGCGAACAGTGCGAGGTCGGTCTTCGCGGTCAGTTCGTGCAACGCCAGTGCGCCGTCCGCCTTGGCGCCCAGCACGGTGTCGATCCGGTCCGGGGTCAACGTCTCGACCACGCCGTCGTCGAGCACGCCGGCCGCGTGCACCACCCCGGTCAGCTTCGGGATGGACGCCACCAGCTCCGCGAGCGCGTCGCGGTCGGACACGTCGCAGGCGACCACCCGCACGTCCGCATCCAAAGCGGGCGCCGCGCCCCCGCTGCGACCGGCCAGCACGAGGTGCCGAACACCGTGCCGCGCAACGAGGTGCTCAGCGAGCAGCATGCCCAGCGCCCCCGTTCCCCCGGTGATCAAGACCGTACCGCCCGGGTCCAGCGTCCGTGGCGTGGTGAGCACGTTCTTGCCGATGTGCTTGCCCTGACCCACGTACCGGAACGCGGCCTGCGCCTGCCGGATGTCCCAGGCCCGCACCGGCGGCAACCGCAGGTCACCGGCCGCGAACAGCTCCAGCAACTCGACCAGCAGCTCCTGCAACCGATCCGGCCCGGCCTCGCTCAGGTCGAACGCCCGGTAGGACACGCCGTCCGGTTCACGCAGGTCGGCTTTGCCCATTTCGACAAACCGGCCGCCCGGCTTGAGCAACGCCAGGGAAGCGTCGATGAACTCGCCGGTCAACGAGTTCAGCACCACGTCCACCGGCGCGAACTTGGCCGCGAAATCCGGCTCCCGCGACGACGCCAGGTGGTCGTCGGCCAACCCGGTGGCGGCCCACTTGGCGGGGCTCGCGGTGCCGTACACCTCGGCCCCGAGGTGCCGGGCCACCTGCACGGCCGCCATGCCGACGCCACCGGCGGCCGCGTGGACCAGCACCGACTCCCCCGGGCGCACGCCGGCCAGGTCGGTCAACGCGTAGCACGCGGTCAGGAACGCCATCGGCACAGCCGCCGCGTCCGCGAACGACCAGGCCGGGGGCATCGGCGCGAGCAGCCGCCGGTCCGTCACGGCCAGCGTGCCGAACCCACCCGACACCAACCCGAAAACCCGATCCCCGAGCCGCAGGTCGGTGACGTCGGCACCGACTTCGACGACGACCCCGGCCGCCTCCGAGCCCATGGCCGCCGCATCCGGGTACGTCCCCAACGCGATCAGCACATCACGGAAATTGATCCCGGCGGCACGCACCTCGATGCGAACCTCGTTGGGGCGCAGGACTTGCGACGTCGAGGCCACCAGCTCCAGTTCACCGTCACGGACGTCGAGTGTCCATTCAGGACTATCCGGTAGTGGCACGGCGGTCGCCCGCACCAGTCGGGGCACGAACACGTCGCCACCGCGCAGGGCCAGCTGCGGCTCATCCGAGGCCACAATGCCCGCGGGAACCGCACTTTTGTCGCTGTCCAGGAGGACGAACCGGCCCGGGTGTTCCGACTGCGCGGAACGGATCAGACCCCACGCGGCGGCGGCGCCGAGATCGGTCACGCGGTCGCCGGGGCGGGCGGCGACCGCGCCCCGGGTCACGACCACCAGCGGCGTCCCCGTGTCGGCAGCCAGCCGGTCCTGCACGATCGCCAAGGCGTGGTGGGTGACTTCCCGGATCGACCCGGCCGGCAATGTGACGACGTCCGGCTCGGACTCGCCGCCGGGCAGGGCGATGGGCGTCCACTCGACGGTGAAGAGCGCGTCGTCGACCGGTGCGGCCGCCGGTGCCCGCAGGGTCAGGGAGTCGATCGTCAGGACCGGGGCGCCCGCAGCGTCCCACGCCCGGACCTGGACGGTCTCGGGGCCGAGGCGGGTCAGCCGCACCCGCAGTGCCGACGCGCCGGTGGCGGACAACGACACACCGGAGAAGGAGAACGGCAGCCGGGCGGTGCCGCCCTGGATCAGCTCGCCCGCGCCGATGGCGTGCAGGGCGGCGTCGAGCAGGGCCGGGTGCAGCCCGAACTCGCCGGCCGGCGCCGGGTCCGGCAGCGCGACCTCGGCGACCACCTCGTCGCCGTCGCGCCACACCGACCGCACGCCCTGGAACGTCTCCCCGTAGCCGAGCCCGACCTGAGCCAGGCCGTCGTAGAAGGCCTCCAGCGTCACCGGTTGCGCGCCGGCAGGCGGCCAGGTCGCCAAGTCGAACGGCTCAGCTGCCCGCTGCTCGCCGACGGCCCCGTCGGCGTGGCGGGTCCACTCGGCGTGGTCGTCGTCCGGCCGCGCGTACAGCGCGAGGGCACCGTCGGCCGACACGATCACCTGCACCTGGACGGCGCCGTGCTCGGGGAGGACCACAGGGGCGTGCAAAGTCAATTCCTCGACGGCCGGGCGGCCGGCACGCGCGCCGGCGGTCAGCGCCATGTCCAGCAACGCCGTGCCCGGTAACACGATCGCGCCGAAGACCTGGTGCTCGGCCAGCCATGGCTGAGCGGCGGTGGACAGCCGGCCGGACAGCACGATCCCGTCGCCGGACGCCAGCGGGACAACACCGGCGAGCAACGGCCTCGCCCCGCCCGCCCAGTAGCGCTCCCGCTGGAAGGCATAAGTGGGCACGGCGACGGTGCGCGCGTCCCAGATGGCGAACACGGCGGCCCAGTCGACGCCGGTGCCACGCGTCCACGCGGTGCCCACGGCGGTGAACAGCGTCGCCAGTTCGTCGCGGTCGCGGCGCAGCACGGCCACCGAGCCGTCGACGTGCGCCGAGAGCACCGGGTCCGGCCCCAGCTCCACGAAGGTGCCGATCCCTTTGGCCCGCAAGGCGTCGACGCCTTCGGCGAAGCGCACCGTCTCCCGGACCTGCCGCACCCAGTACGCCGGATCAGTCACCGCCCCCAGCATCGGAATCCGCGGCTCGTGGTAGGTCAACGACTCCGCCACCGTCGCGAACTCGGCCAGCATCGGTTCCATCAGCTTCGAGTGGAACGCGTGCGAGACCGTCAACCGCTTCACCCGCCGACCCTCGGCCCGCCACGTCTCCGCAAGCGCCTCGATCTCCGCCTCAGCACCAGACACCACCAACGACGTCGAACTGTTGATCGCCGCGATGTCAATGCCCGCAGGCACATCCGCTTCCGTGCCCTCCACCGCCAGCATCGCCCCACCAGAAGGCAACGCCTGCATCAACCGACCCCGAGCAGCCACCAACGTGCACGCATCGTCCAGCGACAGCACGCCGGCCACATGCGCAGCCGCAAGCTCACCAATCGAGTGGCCGAGCAAGAAGTCGGGCCTGACACCCCACGACTCCAGCAACCGGAACAGCGCGACCTCCAACGCGAACAACGCCGCCTGCGCACCCTCGGTCTGATTCAGCGAAGTCTCGTCGTCCAAGGGAATCCGAAGCCGCGAAGCGATCTCGTCCCATGCCGCGGCGAAAACGGGAAAGGCGGCATGCAACTCACGCCCCATGCCCACCCGTTGCGAACCCTGACCGGTGAACAGGAACGCGGTCCGGTCGCCGGTGACCGCCCCCGTGACGTTCGTGCCGCCCACCAGCACGGCCCGGTGCGCCAGCGCCGCCCTGGTGGTGGCCAGCGACAACCCGACGTCGACGGCGCGCTGCTCCCCCGCCCAGGTCCGAACCCGTTCCGCCTGCTCGAGCACCCCGGCCGCGGTCCGCGACGACACCACCCACGGAACCGTGGCCGGCCCCTCGCTGGTCGGCGTCGCGATCGGCTCGGCCCGCGGTGGCTCCTCGATGATCGTGTGAGCGTTGGTGCCGCTCATCCCGAACGACGAGATCCCGGCCCGGCGCGGCCGCTCCCCCGCGGGCCAGTCCCGGCCCTCGGTGAGCAGCGCGACGGCCCCCGCCGTCCAGTCGACCTCGGGGCTCGGCGCATCCACGTGCAACGTGGGCGGCAAGTGACCGTGCCGCAACGCCTGCACCATCTTGATCACGCCCGCGACGCCCGCCGCCGCCTGGCAGTGCCCGATGTTCGACTTGATCGAGCCCAGCCACAGCGGATCGTCGCGGTCCTGGCCGTACGTGGCCAGCAATGCTTGCGCCTCGATGGGGTCACCGAGCCGGGTGCCGGTGCCGTGGGCCTCCACGACGTCCACATCGGACGGTCGCAGGCCCGCGTCGGCGAGTGCGGCCCGGATGACCCGTTGCTGGGACGGCCCGTTCGGTGCGGTCAGGCCGTTGGATGCGCCGTCCTGGTTGACCGCGGAACCGCGTACCACGGCCAGAATCGGCCGGTTGTCGCGCTGGGCATCGGCGAGCCGTTGCACCAGCAGCAATCCGACGCCTTCGCTCCAGCCGGTGCCGTCGGCCGCGGCGGCGAACGACTTGCACCGCCCGTCGGCGGCCACCCCGTTCTGCTTGCCGAACTCCACGAACGCCGCCGGGGTGGCCATCACCACGACCCCACCGGCCAGCGCCAGGTCGCACTCGCCGCGGCGCAGCGACTGGGCCGCGAGGTGCAGCGCGACCAAGGACGACGAGCACGCCGTGTCCACCGAGACCGCGGGCCCCTCCAGCCCGAACACGTACGACACACGCCCGGACACGACGCTCGCCGACGCACCGGTCGCCAGGTAGCCGGACGCCTCGGGCAGCAGCGACACGTAGTCCTGCCCGCTCGTCCCGGCGAACACGCCGGTCCGGCTGCCCCGCAACGACAACGGGTCGAGGCCCGCGCGCTCGAACACCTCCCACGACGCCTCCAGCAGCAACCGCTGCTGCGGGTCCATCGTGACCGCCTCGCGCGGGGAAATCTCGAACAGGCCGGCGTCGAAGTCGGCGGCCCCGGCCACGAACCCGCCTTCGCGGGTGGTCGTGGTCACCTCCCAGCCGCGGTCGGCCGGGAACGGGCCCATCCCGTCGCGGCCGTCGACCACCAACTGCCACAGGTCTTCCGGGGACGACACGCCGCCCGGGTACCGGCACGCCATGGCCACGATCGCGATCGGTTCGTCGGAGGCAGCGCTGTCGTGCTGCTGTTCGACCGCGTCCGTGCCGAGCAGTTCGGCCAGCAGGTGCGTGGCCAGCGCGAGCGGCGTCGGGTGGTCGAAGGCGAGTGTCGCGGGCAACGCGAGCCCGGTGGCCGTGGCCAGCTCCGTGCGCAGTTCGACGGCGGTGATCGAGTCGAAGCCGAGGTCGCGGAACGGCCGCCGCACGTCGATGGCCTGAGGGTCGGCATGCCCGAGCACCGCGGCGATCCGTGCCCGGACGAGGTCGAGGACGGCCCGCTCCTGCTCGGGTTCACCGAGCCCGTGCAACTGCCCGGCGAACGAGGTATGCGCGGCTTGTGCCGGACGCCGCCGGATCAGCTCGCCCAGCAGCGGGCTGGGCCGCGACACCGTGAACGTGTCGGCGAACCGCTCCCAGTCCACATCGGACACGGCGACGCAGCCGTCGCCGCCGTCGACCGCGGTGGCCAGCGCGGCGACAGCCCGGGCCGGGTCCATGGCGGTGAGGCCGCGCCGGCGCAGGTAGTCGGCGGTCGTCCCGGCCGCGACCATGCCGTCGCCGGCCCACGGACCCCAGGCCACGGACGTGCCCGCGGCGCCACGCGCCCGGCGCCGCTCGACGAGGGCGTCCAGCGACGCGTTGGCCGCGGCGTAGGCGGCCTGTCCCCCACTGCCCCACACGCCGGCGACCGAGGAGAACACCACGAAGGCCTCGGCGTCAGGAAGCAGCTCGTCGAGGTGCGCGGCGCCGGTGACCTTGGCGTCGAGCACGGCGGCGAGGTGCTCAGGGGTGATGTCGGGAATGGACGTGAACTCGGCCCAGCCCGCCGCGTGCACGATCGCGGTCACGTCGTGCTCGGCGACGAGCGCGGCCAGGGCGTCCCGGTCCGTGACGTCGCACGCGGCAATCGTCACGTCGGCACCGAGCGCGGTCAGCTCGGCGGCGCCGGGAGCATCGAGACCACGCCGGCTCACGAGAAGCAGCCGAGGTGCACCGCGTTCGGCCAGCCAGCGGGCCACGTGACCGCCAAGTGCACCGGTACCGCCGGTCACCAGCACCGTCCCTTGTGGACGCCAGGTGGTGGCCCGGCGCACCGGCGCCGGGCGCAGCCGGCGCCCGAACGTCCCGGTGGTCCGGATCGCGACCTGGTCCTCGGCGCCGGCGAGCACCCGAACGAGCTGGTCGGGAGCATCGTCGGCCGGCAGGTCGACCAGACCGCCCCACCGCTCCGGCAGTTCGAGCGCGGCGACCCGGCCGAACGCCCAGACCTGCGCTCCGGCCAGGTTCGGGGGCGCTTCGGCGCCGACGGCGACCGCGCCTCGGGTCACCACCCACAGCGGCGCCGCGGTCTCGGCCAACGCCTGCACGAGCGCCGCGGTCCGGGCGAGGGCCTGGTCGTCGAGGGCCGGGAAGTAGAGCACTCCGTCGACGGGCTCATCCGGCAGGCCGTCCACAGTGGACTGCACCACGGTCACGCCGTGGGCGGTGAGCGCGTCGACGTAGGGCGTGGCGTCGGTTTCGGTGTCGGTGTCGGCGTCGCTGACCACCAGCCAGGTGCCGGACGCGACAGGGTCGTTGTCGGGCAACGGTTTCCAGCCGACATGGTACCGCCAGGAGTCCTCGACGGGTCCGGTCACGGGCGCGGCGGGCAGCAGCCAGTAGTGCTCACGCTGGAACGCGTAGGTGGGCAGGTCGATCCGGCGGCCGCCGGCGACCGACCAGTCGATCTCGGCACCGGCGACGTGCAGCCGCGACAGGCCCTGCCACCAGGCGTCGACCTCGTCGCGGGCGGCGCGTTGCAGGGGCACGGCTCCCTCGACGAACGCGGACAGCACGGCGTCCGGACCCACCTCGACCCACGCGCGGACCGGCTCGTCCCGCAGCGCGGCGACGGCGTCGGCGAAGCGAACGGTGTCGCGGACCTGACGCACCCAGTACGCCGGGTCGGTGACGTCACCACCCACGATCCGGATGCTCGGCTGGTGGTAGGTCAGGGATGCGGCGATGGTGGCGAACTCGTCCAGCATCGGTTCCATGAGCCGCGAGTGGAAGGCGTGCGAGACCGTGAGGCGCTTGTGGCGGCGGTCCTGCCAGGTCTGTTCCAGCGCCGCGATCTCGTCCTCGGTACCGGACACGACCAGCGACGTCGGGCTGTTGATCGCGGCGATGTCGATCCCGTCGGGGACCTCGTCCTCGGTCGCCTCGACCGCGAGCATCGCGCCCCCGGACGGCAACGCCTGCATCAGCTTTCCCCGCGCCGACACCAGCGTGCACGCGTCGTCCAGGGACAACACCCCGGCCACGTGCGCGGCGGCGAGCTCGCCGATGGAGTGGCCGAGCAGGTAGCGCGGCCGCACGCCCCACGACTCCAGCAGCCGGTAGAGCGCGACTTCGAACGCGAACAGCGCCGCTTGGGCGTGCTGCGTCTGGTTGAGCGACTCCTGGTCGTCCCACGGGATGTCGCCCAGGCGTGCGCACACCTCGTCGAGCGCCGCGGCGAACACCGGGAACGCCGCGGCCAGCGCCCGGCCCATGCCCGCGCGTTGCGAACCCTGGCCGGTGAACAGGAACGCCAGCCCGCCGGGCTTTGTCGTGCCCCGGGTGATCGCCGGGTGCTGCTCCCCGCGCGCCAGTGCGGCGAGCGCGTCGAGCTCGCCGGCCGGGAGGACGGCCCGGTGTTCGAGGGCCGCGCGAGTGGTCGCCAGGGAGTAGGCCGGATCGGTTGTGCCGTCGAGGAAATCATGCAACCGGGCGGCTTGCGCCCGCAACGCCTGTTCGGTCCGGCCGGACAGCACCCACGGGATCCTGGCGGTCGGCTCGGCGTGCTGGGTGTCGATCGCCGGCGCCTGCTCGACGATCACGTGTGCGTTGGTGCCGCTCACGCCGAACGCCGACACGCCCGCGCGGCGCGGGTTGCCGGTCTGCGGCCACGGCCGCGCCTCGGTGAGCAGCGACACCGCGCCCGAGGCCCAGTCCACGTGCGGGGACGGCTCGTCCACGTGCAACGTCTTCGGCAGGCGGGCGTGCTGGATGGCCAGCACCATCTTGATCACCCCGGCCGCGCCCGCCGCGGACTGGGTGTGGCCGATGTTCGACTTCACCGAGCCCAGCCAGAGCGGCCGGTCCCGCCCCTGGCCGTAGGTGGCGAGCAGGGCGGCGGCCTCGATCGGGTCGCCGAGGGTGGTGCCGGTGCCGTGCGCCTCGACGGCGTCCACGTCGGCCGCGGTGAGCCCGGCGCCGGTCAGCGCGTCGGTGATCACGCGGCGCTGTGCCGGTCCGCTGGGCGCGGTCAGGCCGTTGGACGCGCCGTCGGAGTTGATGGCCGAACCGCGGACCACGGCGAGCACGGGATGGCCGTTGCGGCGGGCGTCGGCCAAGCGTTCGACCAGCAGCAGCCCGACACCTTCACCCCACCCGGTCCCGTCCGCGGCCGCCGCGAAGGACTTGCACCGACCGTCGGTGGCGAGCCCGCCCTGCCGGGCGAACTCGGCGAAGGCGCCTGGGCTCGCCATCACCGTGACCCCACCCGTGAGCGCCATCGTGCACTCGCCGCGCCGCAACGCCTGCACGGCGAGGTGCAGGGCGACGAGCGCGGACGAGCAGGCGGTGTCGACCGTGATCGCGGGTCCGGTCAGCCCCAGGGCGTAGGCGACCCGGCCGGTGAGGACGCTCGGCGCGGCACCGATGCCGAGGTAGCCCTCGATCTCCTCGGTGGGCGCGGTGGCGACGCCGTAGCCGGACGTGGACGACCCGACGAACACCCCGGTCCGGCTGCCACGCAACGACAACGGGTCGATCCCGGCCCGTTCGACCGTCTCCCAGGCGCTTTCCAGCAGCAGGCGTTGCTGTGGATCCATCGCCAGCGCCTCACGCGGCGAGATCCCGAACAACCCGGCGTCGAACCGGCCGGCGTCGTGCAGGAACCCGCCGACGACCGATTCATCCAGCGTCCAGCCCCGGTCGGCGGGCCCGGCCGTGATCGCGTCGGTACCGCTGTCGACCAGTGCCCAGAACTCTTCCGGCGAGGACACCCCGCCGGGCAGCCGGCAGGCCATGCCGATGATCGCGATCGGCTCGGCGGCCGCGTCGGTCAGCTCGCGGTTGAGCGTGCGCAGCCGTTCGGTCTCCTTGAGCGAGGTCCGCAACGCCTCGACGTACCGCGTCAGCTCGTCGTTCATGGCTGGGTCCCCTCACCGCTCGCGACGAGCCGGAGCAGGTCTTCCCCGCCCATGGCGTCGAGGTCGTCGACCTGCGGTTCGGGCGTGTCCCCGTTGGCCAGGCGTAGCAACAGGTCCAGCACGCCGGCCTCGCGCAGCCGCGCCACCGGGATGCTCGCCAGCGCGCGCCGGACGTGCGCGTCCGCATCCTCGACGATCACCTCGTCCGGGCACAGCAGGCCGAGGACGTGCTCGGCCAGAGCCGCCGGGGTCGGGTGGTCGAACACGGCGGTCGCGGGCAACGGCAGGCCGGTGGCCGCGCGCAGCCGGTCCCGCAGCTGGATGGCCGACAGCGAGTCGAAGCCGAGGTCTCGGAACGGCCGATCGGGCTCGACCTCGGCCGCGCCCGCGTGGCCCAGCACGATCGCGGCCTGCGACCGGACCACGTCGAGGACCCGGTCGAGCCGCTCGTACCCGGGCACCGCCGTGAGATCCAAGGCCACCGCGTCGGCCGCCGGTTCGTCCGGCCGGGCCTCGGGTATTTCGGCCAGCAACGGGCTCGGCCGGTGCAGCGTGAACGTGGGGGCGAACCGCGACCAGTCGATGCCGGCCACGGTCACACAGCTCTCGCCCGTGTCGACCGCTTGCTTCATCGCCGCCAGCGCGGCCTCGGGGGCCATGGCAAGCACGCCGTGGCGCCGCAACGCCTCGCCGGTGCCGCCGTCGCCCATGCCGGCGCCCGCCCAGGCTCCCCAGGCGATCGAGGTCGCGGGCAGGCCGCGGCGGGCCCGGTCCACGGCGAGAGCGTCGAGGCTCGCGTTCGCCGCGGCATAAGCGCCTTGACCGGCGCCGCCCCAGGTCGCCGCGGCCGAGGAGAACAGGATGAACGCGTCCAGCGGACCGCACACCGCGTCGAGGTTGGCCGCGCCGGTCACCTTGGCTGCGAAGACCTCGGCCAGGTGTTCGACCGTGGTGTCGGCCAACGCCGTCAGGTCGCCGATCCCGGCCGCGTGCACGACCGCCGTCAGCGGGTGCTCGGCCGGGACGTCGGCGAGCAGCGCGGTCAGCGCGGCCCGGTCGGCGACGTCGCAGGCGGCGACGGTGGCCTTGGCGCCCAGTTCGTTCAGCTCGGCCACCAGGTCGGCCGCGCCCGGTGCCGCGGCGCCGCGGCGGCTGGTGAGCAGCAGGTGCTCGGCGCCGTGCCGGACCAGCCAGCGGGCCACGTGCCCGCCGAGCGCGCCGGTGCCGCCGGTGACCAGGACTGTCCCGTGTGGACGCCAGTCGGTCCGCGGCTGCGCGGGCGCGCGGACGAGCCTGCGTGCGAACACCCCGTCGGGGCGCAGCGCGACCTGGTCCTCGGACCCGGCCAGCACCGAGGCGAGGGCGGCGGGGTCGGGGGTGCCGTCGAAGGCGAGCACGCCGCCCCAGCGGTCCGGGTGCTCCAGCGCGGCGACCCGGCCGAGCGCGCCCACGGCGTGCGCGGTGCGGCTGCCGGTGTCGGTTGTGACCACCCAGAGCGGTGCGTCGACCGACAGCAGCCGGAGGGTGTCGGCGATGCCGCGGGTCAGCCCCGGGTGGTCCGGGTGGGCGCGTTCGTCCAATGCCAGCAACGACAGCACGCCGCTCGGCCGCTCTTCGCCGTCGGCCGGATCGGTGAGCCGGACGGGGGTGCCGCCGTGCTGGGCGATCGCGGCGGCGCAGACGGCGGCGAGGTCGGCCTGCTCCGGTGGTTCCAGGATCCACCAGGTTCCGGACAGGACGGCCGGCGTCGTCGGAACCGGTCGCCATTCGGTGCGGTAGCGCCATCCGTCGGCCGCCGGGGTCGCCTTGGCCGGCCAGTAGCGCTTGCGCTGGAAGTTGTACGTGGGCAGGTCCACCCGGCGCCCGCCCCAGCCGTCGAACACCCGGTCCCAGGCCACGTCGCCGCCGCGCACGTGCACGGTCGCCACCGCGCGCAACGCCGACTCGGGCTCGTCGCGCCCGGCGCGCAGGACCGGCACGGCGTCGTCGGCGAACGCGGCCAGCACGGCGTCCGGACCCAGTTCGACGCACGTGCTCACGTTCTCCGCACGCAGGGCCCGCACGCCTTCGGCGAACCGCACGGTGTCGCGCACCTGCCGCACCCAGTACGCAGGATCGGTCACGTCGGCACCCACGACCGGCAGCCGCGGCCGGTGGTAGGTCACCGACCGGGCCACCGCCGCGAACTCGCCGAGCATCGGCTCCATGAGCCGGGAGTGGAATGCATGCGAGACCGCCAACCGCTTGTGCCGCCGGTCCTTCCAGCGCACCGCCAACGCCACGATCTCGTCCTCGGTACCGGACACCACCAACGACGTCGGGCTGTTGACCGCCGCGATGTCGATCCCCGCCGGCACCTCGTCCTCGGTCGCCTCGACGGCCAGCATCGCTCCACCGGGCGGCAACGCCTGCATCAGCTTCCCGCGCGCCGCCACCAGCGTGCACGCGTCGTCCAACGACAACACCCCCGCCACGTGGGCGGCCGCGAGCTCACCGATCGAGTGGCCCAGCAGGAAGTCCGGCGTGACGCCCCACGACTCCAGCAGCCGGAACAGCGCCACCTCCAGGGTGAACAAGCCGGCCTGGGCGTGCTGCGTCTGGTTCAGCAACTCGACGTCGTCCCAGGGCAGCGGCTCGAACCGTGCGCTGACCTCGTCCCACGCCTGCGCGAACACCGGGAACGCGTCGTGGAGCCCCCGGCCCATGCCCGGTCGCTGCGAACCCTGACCGGAGAACAAGAACGCCAGTCCGCCACCACCGGTCACACCCGTGACGACGTGACCCGCCTCGGCGCCGGTGGCCAGTGCGGACAGCCCGGCCATGCCCGCCGATCGGTCGGCGGCCAGGACGACGGCGCGGTGGTCGAGCGGAGTCCTCGTGGTGGCGAGCGAATACGCGATGTCCACATCGGACGCGTCGGGCAGCTCCGAAGCCAGCCGTTGCGCCTGACCCCGCAGCCCGGCCGCGGAGCGACCGGACACCAGCCACGGCATCACGCCGGACCACGATGCCGCGCCGGACCACGCAGGGGCCGGCTCGTCGACGACCGCGGGCGCCTGCTCGATGATCACGTGCGCATTGGTGCCGCTCACGCCGAACGCCGACACCGCGGCCCGGCGCGGACGGCCGGTCTCCGGCCACGGCCGGGACTGGGTCAGCACCGACACCGATCCTGCCGACCAGTCCACCACCGGCGTCGGCACGTCCACGTGCAACGTCCGCGGCAGCATGCCGTGGCGCAGGGCCTGCACGACCTTGATGATGCCCGCGACCCCGGCCGCGGCCTGCGTGTGCCCGAGGTTGGATTTGATCGAGCCGAGCCACAACGGTCGTTCCCTGTGCTGGCCGTAGGTCGCGAGCAACGCCTGCGCCTCGATCGGGTCGCCGAGCCGGGTGCCGGTGCCGTGCGCCTCCACGAGGTCCACGTCGGCCGGCGTGAGCCGGGACCGCTCCAGCGCCGCCTCGATCACCCGTTGTTGCGCCGGCCCGTTCGGTGCCGTCAGACCACTGGACGCGCCGTCAGAGTTGACCGCCGACCCACGCAGCACCGCGAGCACCGGGTGGCCGTTGGCCACAGCGTCGGACAGCTTCTCCAGGACCACGATCCCGGCACCTTCGCCCCAGCCGGTGCCGTCGGCGGCGGCCGCGAACGACTTGCACCGCCCGTCGGGCGCCATGCCTTCGTCGAACTCGAAACCGGAGAACATCAGCGGGCTGGCCATCACGGTCGCGCCGCCGGCCAGCGCGAGGTCGCATTCGCCGTCGCGCAACGACTTCGCAGCCAGATGTACGGCCACCAACGACGACGAGCACGCCGTGTCAAGGGTGATGGCCGGCCCTTCGAGCCCGAGCACGTAGGCGATCCGGCCGGACAGCACGCTGCTGGCATTGCTGGTGCTGACGAATCCCTCGAACACCGATGGGTCGGCGCCGAGACTGGCCGCGTAGTCGCTGTACATGAAGCCGGCGAACACCCCGGTCCGGCTGCCCAGCAGCGCTCGGGCGTCGAGCCCGGCGCGCTCGACCGCCTCCCAGGTGATCTCCAGAAGCAACCGCTGCTGCGGGTCCATGGCGAGCGCCTCGCGCGGGGAGATGCCGAAGAAACCCGGATCGAACTCGCCGGCGTCGTGCACGAACCCACCGGCGCGCGCCTGGCCACCGGCCAGAGCGGCGAGATCCCAGCCGCGGTCGGCCGGGAAGTCCCCCAATGCGTCCACTTCGGACACGACGAGCCGCCACAGGTCCTCGGGCGTGCGAACACCGCCGGGGTAGCGGCAGCCGATCCCGACGATCGCGATCGGCGCCACAGCCGCCTCCTCGGCCTCCCGCAGCTTGCGGTTGGCCTCGCGGAGCTCGGTCGTCGCCCGTTTGAGGTATTCGAGGAGCTTCTCCTCGTTCGCCATGCGCGTCTCCTTGGTGGCGGTTCAGAACTTGGAGAACTCCTCGTCCAGGAGGTCGAACACGTCCTCGGCGGTGGCGGAGTCGAGGCTGTCCGACACCTCCTCGGGCGCGTCGGCGGCGTTCCACGTGGTCAGCAACGCGCGCAGCCGGGCGGTGACCTTGGCGCGGTCGCCGTTGGTGACGCCCGCGAGGCTCTGCTCGAGCTTGGCCAGGTCGGCCAGGGCGAGCTCGGCCGGGCTGTGCCTGCGTGGTTCGAGGCCGGACCTCAGGTGCCGGGCCAGCGCGGCCGGGTTCGGGTGGTCGAACACCATGGTCGCGGGCAGCCGCAGCCCGGTCGCACCGGCCAGCCGGTTGCGCAGTTCGACCCCGGTAAGCGAGTCGAGCCCCAGTTCGACGAAACCGCGGCTCGCGTCGACCGCGCCCGCCGACTGGTAGCCGAGCACGGTGGCGACCTGGGTCCGCACCAGCTCCAGCAGGATCCGGTCGCGTTCGGCGTCCGGTGCGGCGGCGAGCCTGCTCGTGAGCGCGGCCGCCGAACCCGTGTCCGGCTCGGCGCTCACCGGGACGAGCACCCGCAACAGCGGCGGGACCTCGGCTGGGCGGGCGCGCAGGGCGGCCGGGGCGAAGCCCATCGGCACGACGAGCGCACGGCCCGCGGCCAGCGCCTCGTCGAACAGCCGCAGACCGTCCACAGTGGTCATCGGGGTGAGCCCGGAGCGGGTGAGCCGTCGGACGTCGACGTCGGTCAGCTCGCCGGTCATGCCGGTGCGCTGGGCCCACGGGCCCCACGCCATGGACACGGCGGGCAGGCCGCGGGCGACCCGGTGCTGGGCGAGCGCGTCGAGGAAGGAGTTGGCGGCGGCGTAGTTGCCCTGGCCCGCACCGCCGAGCACCCCGGCGGCCGAGGAGAACAAGGCGAACACCCGCAGGTCCATGCCCTCGGTCAGCTCGTGCAGGTTCAGCGCGCCCCGCACCTTCGGCGCGAGCACGGCGTCGAGGCGCTCGGGCGTGAGCCCGGACAGCACACCGTCGTCGAGCACCGCGGCCGTGTGCACGACCGCGGTCAGCTCACCGGGCACCGCGGCGATCACGGCGGCCAGGGCGTCGCGGTCGGCGACGTCGCAGGCGGCGATGGTGACCTCGGCGCCGAGGGTGGTCAGTTCGTCGGCCAACGCGTCGGCGCCGGGTGCGGCCCGGCCACTGCGGCTGACCAGCACGAGGTGCCGGTAACCGTGTTCCCGCACGAGGTGGCGGGCCAGTTCGGCCCCGAGCGTGCCGGTCGCACCGGTGATCAACGCGGTGCCGGCCACTTCCGGGAGCTGCTGCTCTGGCGGGTCCAGCCGGACCAGCCGCGGCGCATATGCCACCCCCGCGCGCACCGCGACCTGCGGTTCGCCCGCGGCGACTACCGGTTCGAGCGCGGTCGTCTCGTCGTCGAGGTCCACCAGGAGGAACCGGCCCGGGTGCTCGGACTGCGCGCTGCGCAGCAAGCCCCACACCGCCGCGTGGTCCAGGGCGGGCACGTCGTCGCCGGGCACCGCCGCCACCGCGCCCCGGGTGACCACGACGACCTTGCGTTCCCCGTCGAGCGAGTCCTGCACCAGCGCCAAGGCGTCGTGCACGGACCCCTCGAACCGGACCACGAGGTGGTCGGTGAGGTCCGCCGGTGTGGAGACCGGCAGTGGGTGCCAATCCACGCCGAACAACGCCCCTGCCCCGCGCCGGGCGCCCGCGAGGTCGGTGGCCGCCGGGCGGCACACCAGGGACCGCACGGCCAGCACGGGAGTGCCGGTGTCGTCGGTGATCCGGGCCGAGACGCCGCCGTCGTCGGTGACCGCGAGCCGCACACGCAACGCCGTGGCGCCCTCGGTGTAGCGGCGGACGCCGGTGAAGGCGAACGGCAGCTCCGCGGGCCGGTCGAGGCCGCCGCCGTCGTGCAACGCCCGCACCATGCCGATGCCGTGCAGGGCGGCGTCGAGCAACGCCGGGTGCAGGCCGTACCCGTCGACGTCACCCCGCAGGGCGTCGGGCAGCGTGATCTCGGCCAACAGTTCGCCCTCGTGGTGCCACACGGTGTGCATGGCCCGCAACGCCGGTCCGTAGCCGTAGCCCGCGTCGGCCGCACCGCGGTAGAAGCCGCTGACGTCCACCGGCTGCGCACCGGCCGGCGGCCAGAGCGCCGGACCCGCTTCGGCCGGTTCGGTGAGCACGGCGAGGGTTCCGCTCGCGTGCAGTGTCCACTGGGGATCGAGCGAGTCGTCGTGCCGGGCGTGCACGCTCACCTCGCGCCGGCCGTTCTCCCCCGCCGCCCCGACGACCACCTGCAGCCGCACCGTCTCGCGCTCGGTCAGCGTGAGCGGTGTCCGCAACGTCAGCTCTTCGAGTTCACGGCACCCGACCTGGTCACCCGCGTGCAGCGCCAGCTCCACGAAAGCCGTGGCCGGGAACAGGATCGTGCCCAGCACGACGTGGTCGGCGAGCCACGGGTGCGTCCGCACCGACAGCGCCTTGGTCAGCACGAGCCCGCCGTCGGCCAGCGGCACGGCCGCGCCGAGCATCGGGTGTCCACCGCGGTCGTGGGCGTCCAGCGACACCGGCTCGAGCCAGTAACGACTGCGCTGGAAGGCATACGTCGGCAGGTCGACCGTCGGGCCGTCGCCCGCGAACACCGTCAGGTCGACGGGACCACCGTGGGCGAACAACTCGGCGGCGGCTCGCAGCACCCTGGCCTGACCGCCGTCGTCGCGGCGCAGTGTGCCGAGCGCGACGACCGACTCGGCCGTCTCCTCGATCGCCATGGTGAGCACCGGGTGGGCGCTGATCTCGGCGAAGAACCGGAAGCCTTGCCCGGCCAGCGCCCGCACGCCCTGCTCGAACTCGACCCCCTGGCGTAGGTTGCGGTACCAGTACTCGGCGTCCAGCGCGGCGGTGTCGAGCCAGCAGTTGTCCACTGTGGACCAGAACGGGATCTTGGCGCTGACCGGCTTGATCGTCGCGAGCGTGCTCAGCAACTCGTCGCGCAGGCGTTCGACGTGGACGGTGTGCGAGGCGTAGTCCACCGGGATCCGCTTGGCCCGCACCCCGTCGGCCGCGCACTCGGCGAGCAGCGCGTCCAGCGCGTCGGCGTCGCCCGCCACCACCACCGACGACGGACCGTTGACCGCGGCGACCGACACGCGATCGCCGAGGCGGGCCCGCACGTCCTGCACCGGCAGGGCGATCGACACCATGCCACCGAGCCCCGACAACGCGGTGATGGCCTTGCTGCGCAACGCGACCACGGTGGCCGCGTCCTGCAGGGACAACGCCCCGGCGACGCAGGCCGCGGCGATCTCGCCCTGCGAGTGGCCCAGCACCGCGTCCGGCTCGACGCCGAGCGAGCGCCACACCGCGGCCAGCGCCACCATCACGGCGAACAACGCGGGCTGCACGACGTCCACCCGGTCCGGCAGTTCACCGGCCCGCAGCAGGTCGAGCAGCGAGAAGTCCACGTGCGGGGCGAACGCGCGTTCGCAGTCCGCCACCTCGGCGGCGAACACCGGCGACGTGTCGAGCAGGTCGCGTGCCATGCCCGCCCACTGCGAACCCTGGCCGGGGAAGACGAAGATGAGTTTGTCCTGCTGCGCCTGTCCGGTGACGACAGTGGGCCACGGGTTCCCGCTTGCCACCGCACCGAGCGCCGCGCGGAAGTCGTCCCGGTCCGCGCCGAGCAGCACGCTCCGGTGCTCGAACGTCGCGCGGGTGGCGAGCAGCGACCGGGCGACCTCGCCGGGCTGGAGGTCCGGGTTGGCGTCGAGGTGCGCGGCGAGCTTCACGGCCTGCGCACGCACCGCCTGCGGGCTCTTGCCGGACAGCACCCACGGCACGGCGCCCGCGATCTCGTCGGTCGCCGCGACCGGTTCAGCCACGTACTGCTCTAGCACCGCGTGCGCGTTGGTCCCGGTGCCGCCGAACGACGACACGGCCGCGCGGCGAGGCCGGCCGGTCACCGGCCACGGCCGGTTCTCCGTGGCCAGCGACACCGCGCCGGCCGACCAGTCGACCTCGGGCGTGGGCTCGGCGGCGTGCAACGTCCGCGGCACCGTGCCGTCGCGCAACGCCATGACCACCTTGATCACCCCGGCGACGCCGGCCGCCGAGCTGGTGTGCCCGATGTTCGACTTGACCGAACCCAGCCAGAGCGGCTCGTCCCGGTCCTGGCCGTAGGTGGCGAGGATCGCGCTCGCCTCGATCGGGTCGCCGAGCGTGGTGCCGGTGCCGTGCGCCTCCACGACGTCCACTTCGGACGCGTCGAGGCGGGCGTTGCTCAGCGCCTGGCGGATCACCCGCTGCTGCGCGAGCCCGTTCGGGGCGGACAGACCGTTGGATGCGCCGTCCTGGTTGGTGGCCGAGCCGCGGAGCACGGCGAGCACCTTGTGCCCGTTGCGTTCAGCATCCGACAGGCGTTCCACCAGCAGCACCCCGACGCCTTCGCCCCAGCCGATGCCGTCCGCGTCCGCCGAGAAGGCCTTGCACCGCCCGTCGACGGCCAAGCCCCGCTGCCGGCTGAACTCCGTGAACGACACCGGCGACACGAGCACGGCAACACCACCGGCCAACGCGAGGTCGCACTCGCCCTGGCGCAGCGACTGCGCCGCGAGGTGCAGCGCGACCAGCGACGACGAGCACGCCGTGTCCACGGTGACCGCCGGGCCTTCGAGGCCGAACGTGTAGGCGACCCGGCCCGAGGTGCCCGCGGTGCCCGAGCCGAACAGGAAGTAGCCCTCGGCGTCGCTGCCCGGTTTGCCGCCGACGCCGTAGCCGACGAACGACGCGCCGACGAACACCCCGGCCTTGCTGCCGCGCACGGTGCCCGGATCGATCCCGGCCCGTTCGAACGCCTCCCAGCTCGATTCCAGCAGCAGCCGCTGCTGCGGGTCGATGGCCAGCGCCTCGCGGGGGCTGATGCCGAAGAACTCGGCGTCGAACTCGCCGATGTCCGGCACGAACGCGCCGTGGCGCGCGTAGGACGTGCCCGGGTGGTCTGGGTCGTCGTGGAAGAGCGTGCCGAGGTCCCATCCGCGGTCGTCGGGGAATTCCCCGATCGCGTCGCCCCCGGCCAGCACCAGGCGCCACAGGTCTTCGGGCGACGCGACGCCGCCCGGGTACCGGCAGCTCATGCCGACGATGGCGATTGGTTCGTCCAGCGTGGCGGTCGTGCCGACCACCGGCGCCTCCTGCTCCCGGACGCCGAGCAGCTCGGCCAAGAGGTGACCGGCCAGCGCCTTGGCGTTCGGGTAGTCGAAGACCACGGTGGTGGCGAGCTTGCGGCCGGTCGCCGCGCGCAGCCGGTTGCGCATGTCGACGGCGGTGACCGAGTCGAAGCCGAGCTCGCGGAAGGCCCGGCCGGGCTCGATCGCCTCGGCGTCCGGATAGCCGAGGGCCGCGGCGGCCTGGGCGCGAACCAGCTCCAGCAGCATGGGCGCGCGGTCGGCCTCGGGCAGGGCGAGCACGCGCCGGCGGAAGTCGTCGTCGGACTCCTCGACGTCCGATTCGGCGCGGGCTTCGGTCTGTGCTTCGGGGATCTCGGCGATCAGCGGGCGGGCGCGGGTGGCCGTGTAGGACGGGACGAACCCGGCCCAGTCGAGGTCCGCGACCGTCACCGTCGTCTCATCGGCGCCGACGGCCTGAGCCATGGCGACGAGCGCGAGGTCCGGCGCCATCATCCGCATCCCACGCTTGGCCAGGCGCGCGACGGCGGCGGCGTCGGCCATGCCGCCGCCGGCCCAGCCGCCCCAGGCGATGGCGGTGGCGGGCAAGCCGCGATCCCTGCGGTGGCGAGCGAGCGCGTCGAGGTGGGCGTTGGCGGCGGCGTAGGCGGCCTGGCCCGCGCTCCCCCACACCCCGGCGCCGGACGAGAACAGGATCAGCGGCGCGTCGGTCAGCTCGTCGAGGATCGTGGCGCCGGTGACCTTCGCGGCCAGGGTCGCGGCCAGGTCGGCGGCCGTGGTGTCGGCCAGCGCGGCGAACTGGCTGACGCCGGCCGCGTGCACCACAGCGTCCACCGGGTGGCGCGCGAGCAGGTCGGCCACGGCGGCGCGGTCGGTCAGGTCGCAGGCCTCTATGACGACGTCGACGCCGGTCTGCGTGCCGAGGTCGGTCAGGGCCGCGGCACCCGGTGCGTCCGGGCCGGTGCGGCTGACGAGCACCAGCCGCTCAGCGCCATTGGCGGCGAGCCACCGGGCCACGTGCCCGCCCAGCGCCCCGGTGCCCCCAGTGACCAGGACTGTCCCTTGTGGACGCCAAGAGGCCGGCGTCGGAGTCGCCCGGACCATGCGCCGGGCGAACACGCCGGCCGGCCGGATCGCGAGCTGGTCCTCGTCGCCGATCCCCGCGAGGACGGCAACCAGGTGGTCCGCGGCCGCGTCGTCGAGCACCTCGGGCAGGTCGACGAGCCCACCCCACAACTCGGGGCGTTCCAGGCCGGTCACCAAGCCGAAGCCCCAGACCTGGGCCTGCTTCGGGTCGCGCAGCGGCTCGTCCGGACCGGTCGCCACCGCGCCGCTGGTGGCGAACCACAGCGGCACGGCCGCCTCGGCCGCGATCATCGCCTTGACCACGTCGAGGGCTCCGGCCAGCGGGAGCAGGCAGAGCACGCCCGCGACACCTTCGCCCGCGGTCCATTCCGTGGCCACCCGAGCGTCGCCGAGGGCCGCGGCGCAGCGGCGGGTCAGGTCCGCATCGGGATCGCCGATGACGAGCCAAGTGCCCGTCGGTTCTGCAAGAGTTGGCGTGACCGGCCGCCACGTGACGTGATAACGCCAACCATCCACAGTGGACTTGGCACGGCGGCGACGGCGCCACGACGACAACGCGGGTAGCAGGTCCTCCGCCGGTTCGGCGGCGAGCGTGTCGGCGACCGCGGCCCGGTCCTCGCGCTCGACGGCGTCCCAGAACGCGGCCTCGTCCGGGTCCGCGAGCTGGGCGGGGTTCGGGGCGTCGAGCCAGTAGCGGTCGCGGGCGAACGGGTACGTCGGCAGGTCGACGACCCGGGCGCCGGTGCCCGCGAAGAGGGCCGCGACCTCGATCGGCGCGCCGTGGGCGTACAACTGCGCGTACGAACCCAGCAGCCGGTCCATGCCGCCGTCCTCGCGGCGCAGGGACCCGACCGCGACGACCTCCTCGTCCGTGCCGGTGGCCTCGCTGATGTCCCCGATCGGCGCCAGCACCATCGGGTGCGGGCTGATCTCCACGAAGAACCGGTAGTCCTGCTCGACCAGCGCCCGGATGCCCGCCTCGAACTCGACGGTCTCGCGGGTGTTGCGGTACCAGTACTCGGCGTCCATCGTGGCGATGTCACGCCACTCGGCGTCCACTGTGGACATCATGGGCAGCGCGCCGGTCGTCGGTGTGATGCCGTCGACCACCGACAGCAGGTGCTCGCGGATCAGGTCGACCTGCGCGGAGTGCCCGGCCCACGCGGCCGGGACGCGCTTGGCCCGCACCGATTCCGTCGCGCATAGCTCGACCAGCTCGTCCAATGCGTCGACATCGCCGGCGACCACGACCAGGCCGGGTCCGTTCACGGCGGCGACGGACAGCTTGCCCGCCCAGCGCGGCAACCAGCCACGCACGCGGGCAGCGTCCGTGCTCACCGAGACCATGCCGCCCCGGCCGACCAGGCTCGCGCCCGCCTTGCTGCGCAACGCGATGATCCGCGCCGCGTCCTCGAGGCTCAGCCCACCGGCGACGTGCGCGGCGGCGATCTCGCCCTGCGAGTGCCCGATCACCGCGTCCGGTTCGACGCCGAGAGACCGCCACACCGCGGCCAGCGACACCAGGACGGTGAACAGGGCCGGCTGCACGACGTCGACCCGCTCCAGCGACGCGGCATCCGGCGCACCACGCAGCACGTCGAGCACCGACCATTCGACGTGCGCCTCGATCGCCGCGGCGCACCGCCGCGCCTGCTCGGCGAAGACCGGCGAGGTGTCCAGCAGTTCGCGGGCCATGCCCACCCACTGCGAGCCCTGCCCGGGGAACACGAACGCGACCCGCCCGGGCCGCACGGTTCCCCGCACCACCTCGGGAGCGAGTTCGTTGTCCGCCATGGCGTCGAGCGAGCTCAGGCGGTCGGGACCGGTGAGCACCGCGCGGTGCTCGAACGCGGTCCGGGTGGTGGCCAGCGAGTACGCCACGTCCACGTCGCGGTGCTCGGCCACCTGCGCACGCAGGCGCCGCGCGGTCTCCCGCAACGCGGCGGCGCTGCGTGCCGACAGCAGCCACGGCAAAGGCTTGTCGTCCTCGGCTGGGCTCTCGGCCGCTTCTTCGGCCGGGAGACCTTCGATGATCGCGTGGGCGTTGGTGCCGCTCATGCCGAACGAGGACACGGCCGCGCGCGGCGTCCGGCCGGTGTCCGGCCACGGCTGGTGTTCGGTGGCCACCGAGACGGCACCGGAAGTCCAGTCGACGTGCGGCGACAGCTCCGTCACGTGCAAGGTGCGGGGCACCACGCCGTGCCGCAGCGCCATGACCAGCTTGATCACGCCCGCGACCCCGGCGGCCGCCTGCGTGTGCCCCAGGTTGGACTTCACCGAACCCAGCCACAACGGCCGCGTGCGGTCCTGGCCGTAGGTGGCCAGCAGGGCGGTCGCCTCGATCGGGTCGCCCAGCGCGGTGCCGGTGCCGTGGGCCTCGACGACGTCCACTTCGGACGGAGTGAGCCGGGCGTCGGCCAACGCTTGGCGGATCACGCGTTGCTGGGCGGCACCGCTGGGTGCGGTGAGCCCGTTGGACGCGCCGTCCTGGTTGATCGCGGTGCCGCGGACCACGGCGAGCACACGGTGCCCGTGGCGCCGCGCGTCGGACAGCCGCTCGACCAGCAACATGCCGACGCCCTCGCCCCAGCCGGTGCCGTTGGCGTCGGCGGAGAAGGCCTTGCACCGCCCGTCCGGCGCGAGCGCGCCCGCCTCACTGCTGTCGACGAACATCGCGGGGTTGGTCATCACCGTGATGCCGCCGGCCAACGCCATCGTGGCCTCGCCCGACCGCAGCGCACGCACCGCGAGGTGCAGCGCGACCAGCGACGACGAGCACGCCGTGTCGATGGTGAGCGCTTGTCCCTGCAGGCCGAACGCGTAGGCGATCCGCCCGGACAGCACGCTGGTGGACGCGCCGGTCAGCATGTGCCCGCGGGTGCCTTCGGGCAGGTCGAACTGGCCGAACCCGTACGCGGAACTCGCGGCGCCGACGAACACGGCGGTCCGGCTGTCCCGCACCGACTCCGGGGTGAGCCCGGCGCGTTCGAACGCCTCCCAGCTCGACTCCAGCAACAGCCGCTGCTGCGGGTCCATGGCCAGCGCCTCGCGCGGGCTGATGGCGAAGAACGCCGGGTCGAACCGGTCCACGTCGGCCATGAACCCGCCGATGCGGGTGTTCCCCGCTCCGCCAAGGCTTTCCAGGTCCCAGCCGCGGTCGGCCGGGAAGTCGCCGAGCGCGTCGACGCCGTCGGCCACCACCCGCCACAGGTCCTCGGGGCTGTGCACGCCGCCGGGGAACCGGCAGCTCATCCCGATGATCGCGATCGGCTCGTCCGCCGGTCCGGCCGTGACCGCGGTCGGTTCCCGGTCGTCGCCGCCGAGCAGCTCGCGCAGCAGGTGGCCGGCGAGGGCTTCCGGGGTGGCGTGGTCGAAGATCACCGTGGTCGGCAGCGTGACGCCGGTGGCCGCGGCCAGGCGGTTGCGCAGTTCCACCGCGGCCAGCGACCCGGCGCCCAGTTCCGCGAACGCCCGGCCCGGCGCGACCGCGTCCGGCCCAGCGAAGCCCAGCACAGCCGCGGTCTGGCCGCGGACGAGACCCAGCAACGTGCGCTGCTGCTCCACAGTGGACAGCGTGGCCAGCCGGGCGGCGAAGGTGTCGGCGGTGGCGCCCCCAGCGGTGCGCCGGGTCGGCCGCACCAGGACGTGCAGCAGGTGGGGCGGCGCGCCCGCGAACGCGGCCGGGTTGAGCCGAGTGGCGACGGCGGTCGGCGCACCGAGGCCCAATGCGGTGTCCAGCAAGGAAAGTGCGGCGTCCGGGGCCAGCGGCGGGAAGCCGGAGCGGGCGATGCGGTCGCGGTCGGTGCCGGCGAGCGCGCCGAGCATGCCGTGCTCGGTGTCCCACGGTCCCCACGCGAGCGACAACGCCGGCTTCCCGGCGCGGTGGCGCCGCTCGGCGATGGCGTCGAGGACGGCGTTGGCGGCGGCGTAGTTGCCCTGCCCGGGGCTGCCCGCGGTGCCGGCGATCGAGGAGAACAGCACGAACGCGTCGGCGTCCGGCAGCAGTTCGTGCAACGCCAGCGCGGCGTCGGCCTTGGGCCGCAGCACCGTGTCGAGCGCGTCCGGGGTCAGCGTGGTGACGAGGCCGTCGTCGACGACGCCCGCGGTGTGCACGACGGCGTTGACCGGATGCTCGGCGAGCAGGGCGGCGAGGGCGTCGCGATCGGCGACGTCACAGGCGTGCACGCGGACGTCGGCACCGAGCGCGGTCAGCTCCTCGACCAGCGCGGTGGCGCCCTCGGCGGCCGGCCCGCGGCGGCTGGTCAGCACCAGCCTGCGCACACCGTGCGTCGTGACCAGGTGGCGAGCCACTAGACGGCCGAGCATGCCGGTGCCCCCGGTGACCAGCACGGTGCCGTCGAGCTTGACCGGCGCCGGGTTGTCCGCCACGCGCTCGAGGCGTGGGACGAACGTGACGCCGTCGCGGATCGCGACCTGCGGTTCGTCGAACGGCACCGAGGCGTCGCCGTCGACGAGGAAGATCCGGCCGGGGTGTTCGAGCTGGGCCGCGCGCACCAGACCCCAGCACGCGGCGCCCGCCAGGTCCGGCACCGGGTCGGCGGGGCGGACCGCGACCGCTCCCCTGGTCCGCACGACCAAAGGGCGCCCGTCGTCGTTCCCGAGCCAGCGTTGCAGACCGGCGAGCAGCTGCGTGGTCGCTTCACGCACGTCGTCGCTCGACGGACTCAGCACCACCGCGTCGTCCGCGGCCCGCCGGACCGGCCGCGCCGTCCATTCGAGACGGTAGAGGTCCTTGGTCTGCGTTGTGCCGTCGAGGTTCCACGCCGACAGCTCGACCCGCTCGGCTGAGAGCACCGGACGGCCTGCCTCGTCCACGGCGAGCAGCGACACGGCGTCGTCGCCGTCGGGCGACACGCGCACGCGCAGCGCGGTGGCGCCGGACGCCCACAGTGTCACACCCGACCAGGCCACCGCGGCGGCTCCGCCGAGCACGCTGTCCAGCAGCACCGGGTGCAGGCCGTAGCGGTCGGTGTCCACACCCGCGGGTAGCTGGACCTCAAGGTCGTCGGCGGCCGCGGTCCACGTCGGCTCGACGTCGTCGGCAACGCTCAAGGTGCCCGTCGCGTGGCAGGTCCAGGGACGGTCGGGCCAGCCACGGTCGACCCGCGGGTCCTCGGGGCGGGCGTGGATGGTGAAGCTGCGATCCCCGTTCTCCGGTGCGCCGAGCCGGACCTGCACCTGCACGGCGTCGGTGACCGGCAACGCGACGTCGATGCTCAGTTCGGCGATCCGCGCGCAGCCGACCTGGTCACCGGCGCGGATGGCCAGCTCGACGAACGCCGCCGCGGGCAGCACCGGGTGATCGGCGAGCCAAGGCTGCGTGGTCGCGGACAACCGGGCCGTGAACAGGTACTCGTCGCCGCCCGCGACCCCGACGCCGGATCCGAGCAGGGCGTGGTCGGTCACCCCGAGGCCGGCGCCGGACACGTCGTGCACGCGTGCGGTCACCTTGGGCCAGAACCGATCCCCCGCGAACGGGTAGGTCGGCAGGTCGACCCGCCGGCCGGGCAGCAGCCGGGCCCAGTCGACGGTGCCACCACGCGTCCACACCGTGGCCACGGCGCTCAGCAGGGTCGTCGGCTCGTCCTTGCCCCGCCGCAACACCGCGACGGCACCGTCCACGTGCGCCGCCAGCACCGGGTCCGGGCCCAGCTCCACGAAGGTCGTGACCCCGTTGTCCCGCAACGTGTCCACGTCGTCGGCAAACCGGACGGTCTGCCGTACTTGCCGCACCCAGTACGCCGGATCCGCGACCTCGCCGGGGATCGCGATCGCCGGTTCGTGGTAGGTCAACGACCGCGCCACGACGGCGAACTCGTCGAGCATTGGTTCCATGAGCTTCGAGTGGAACGCGTGCGACACCGTCAGGCGCTTGACCCGCCGCCCTTCGGCCCGCCAGGTCGCTTCGAGCGCGGCGAGCTCGTCGGACGTCCCGGACACCACCAGCGACGTCGGGCTGTTGACCGCCGCGATGTCGATGCCCTCGGGCACATCGGCTTCCGTGCCCTCGACCGCCAGCATCGCGCCACCCGGCGGCAACGCCTGCATCAACCGGCCCCGCGCCGCGACCAAACGGCACGCGTCGTCCAGCGACAACACGCCCGCGACGTGCGCGGCCGCGAGCTGCCCGATCGAATGCCCCAGCACGAAGCCGGGGGCGACACCCCAGGACTCCAGCAGCCGGAACAGCGACACCTCCAGCGCGAACAGCGCGGCCTGTGCGCCCTCGGTCTGGTTCAGCGACTCCTCGTCGTCCCACGGGATCGGGAGCCGGGACGCGATCTCGTCCCACGCCGCCGCGAACGCCGGGTACGTCGCGTGGAGCTCGCGGCCCATCCCGGCCCGCTGCGCACCCTGACCGGTGAACAGGAACGCGAGCTTGCCCGGCGTGACCGAGCCCTCGACCACCTCGTCGCCGACCAGCACCGCACGCTGGTCCAGGGCCGCCCGCGTGCACGCGAGCGACCACCCGACGTCCACCGAACGCTCCAGCGTCCGGGCCCGCTCGACCTGCTCGCGCAACGCCGTTCGCGACCGGGCCGAGACCACCAGGGGCACCGGCCCGGGTACTTCCGGCGACGCCTCGGTTTCGATGTCCGGTGCCTGCTCGAGGATCGTGTGGGCGTTCGTGCCGCTGACCCCGAACGCCGACACGCCTGCCCGGCGCGGCGCACCCGTTTCCGGCCACGGCCGGGACTCGGTCAGCAACGACACCGCGCCCGAAGACCAGTCCACCGCCGGCGTCGGCTCGTCCACGTGCAGCGTCGGCGGCAGTTCCGCGTGCTGCAACGCCATCACGGTCTTGATCACGCCCGCCACCCCGGCGGCGGCCTGCGCGTGCCCGAGGTTCGACTTCACCGAGCCCAGCCACAGTGGCCGCTCGCGGCCCTGGCCGTAGGTCGCGAGCAACGCCTGCGCCTCGATCGGGTCACCGAGCGACGTGCCGGTGCCGTGCGCCTCCACGGCGTCCACATCGGACGGTGCCAGTCCGGCGTTGGTCAACGCCTGCAGGATCACCCGTTGCTGCGACGGCCCGTTCGGCGCGGTCAGCCCGTTGGAGGCGCCGTCGGAGTTCACCGCGGAGCCGCGCACCACCGCCAGCACCGGGTGGCCGTTGCGCTGCGCGTCGGAGAGCCGTTCCACCAGCAGCACGCCGACGCCTTCGGACCAGCCGGTGCCATCGGCTGCCGCCGCGAACGACTTGCACCGGCCGTCGGCGGCCAGCCCGCGCTGCCTGCTGAACTCCGTGAACACACCCGGCGTCGCCATCACCGTGACGCCACCGGCCAACGCCATCGTGGCCTCGCCCTGGCGCAGCGACTGGCACGCCAGGTGCAGGGCGACCAGCGACGACGAGCACGCCGTGTCCACCGTGACCGCGGGCCCCTCCAGCCCGAACGTGTACGCCACCCGCCCGGACACCACGGCCGACGCACCGCCGGTCAGCAGGTAGCCCTCTGTCTCCCGCGGCGCGGTGCTGGCCAGCGCCAGGTAGCCCTGGTCGTTGGTGCCCGCGAACACGCCGATCGGCCGGCCCCGCAACGAGGTCGGGTCGATCCCGGCCCGCTCGAACGCCTCCCAGGACGCCTGCAACAGCAGTCGTTGCTGCGGGTCCATGGCCAGTGCCTCACGCGGGGCGATGCCGAAGAACGCCGGGTCGAACTCGGCGGCGCCACGCAGGAAACCGCCTTCGCGGGCGTAGCTCGTCCCGTCGGAGTCGGGGTCCGCGTCGAAGAGCGTGTTCAGGTCCCAGCCGCGGTCCTCCGGGAACGGGCCGATCGCATCCGTGCCGGAGGCGACCAGCCGCCACAGGTCCTCCGGCGAGGCGACCCCGCCCGGGTAGTGGCACGCCATGCCGATGATGGCGATCGGCTCGCGCGCGCCGTCCTCGAGCTCCCGCAGCCGTTGCTTCGTCCGGCGCAGGTCCGTGGTGACCAGCTTGAGGTAGTCCCGCAGGGTGCCTTCGTCAGCCATGTGCGACCTCATCCACCCGAAGCTCGAGCGACCGGGAACTGCACCATGCCGCGGATGATGAACGACTTGCGACGCCGGATCGGGCCGATCCGGCGCAGGTCGGGCAGCCTGCGCGCGATGGCGGCCAGGGCGACCTCGCCCTCCAGCCGGGCCAGCGCGGCGCCGAGGCAGAAGTGGATGCCCAGGGAGAACGACAGCAGTTCCCGGCTCGGCGGGCGCGTGATGTCGAACCGGCCGGGGTCGGGGTAGACGACCGGGTCGCGGTTGGCCGCGCCCGCGAGGATCGCCAGCTGGCTGTCCACCGGCAGCACGACGCCGTCGAGCTCCAGCTCCTCCTGCGCGATCCGGCGGTACTGCTGGGTCGGCGTCTCGAACCGCAGCGTCTCCTGGATCACCGCCGAGGCAAGGGAAGGATCGTCGCGGAAGGCGTCCCACTGCTCGGGGTGGGCCAGCAGCAGGTGTGTGGCGTTGGCGATCAGGTTCACCGTCGTCTCGACCCCGCCGAGGGTGAGGAACGCGCACAGCGGGATCAGCTCGGCCATGGTCAGCCGGCCGTCGTCGAGCGCGGGCAGCAGGTCGCTGATCAGGTCGTCGCCCCGCTCGGCCTGGCGCAGCGCGATGATGTCGGCGAACATCGCGTGCATCTCGGCGGTCGAGCGGGCCACGTCGGCCATCAGCTCCACCGACGGCTCCCCGTCGACGAGGTGCATCATCCGCCGGGTCAGCCCGAACAGCGTCCGCCGGTGCGCGTCGGGCACGCCGATCAGCTCGCCGATGACGTACATCGGCAGCTGCTGCGCGAACGCCGTCATGAAGTTGAACTTGACCGGCCCGGCGAGGACCTTGTCGATCAGCTCGTCGCAGAACCGCTCGACGCGCGCGCGCCACGGCTCCATCTGACCGGGGTTGACCGCGTGGATCGTCAGCTTGCGCAACCTGCTGTGGTCGGGCGGGTCCAGGCCCAGCAACGAGTTGTCGAACTCGACGGACTGCGGCGCCTGGTCCCCGTTCACCATGCGCACGCCGAAGCGGCGGTCCCGCAGGATCTTGCCGGCCAGGCCGTGATCGGCCACCAGGTACGTGCCGAGCGCGCTGCGGGTCAACGGCCCCCGCGCGCGGATCTGTTCGTAGAGCGGGTAGGGATCTTCGGGCGCGCGCAGCAACAACGCATACGGATCGCCCTGCTCGCCCGCCGTCCAGACGAACTCGCGCCAGACGTCGAGCTGCAGTTGCGTCCGCTGGATCGTGTCCGTTGCCATCTCCCGCTCCCGCACGTGGTCCAGCCAAGGCAGTCCGGTACCCGCGGCCCACGTAATCCCCGGCGCACCCCTAGCAACAACCCCTACCGGCACGGATCGCGTGGTCAGCGCCCGTGCGGGCGCCCGCACGGGCGCGGGCTAGGGGTTGTCGCCCGCCCACGGGCACCGCACGGTGGCGGGGACACCACTGACAGACGGGAACGGACATGCTGGAAACCGCCGAGTCAACGGATCTGTGGTTGCGCCGCTACTTCCCCGCGCCGCAGGCACCGCACCGCCTTGTCTGCCTGCCGCACGCGGGCGGCTCGGCCAGCTACTTCCTGCAGGTCTCCCGCATGCTCGCCCCGGGCATCGACGTGCTGGCCGCGCAGTACCCCGGCCGCCAGGACCGGCGCAGCGAGCCGTGCGTGGCCACCGTCGCCGAGCTCGCCGACCGGCTCGCCGCCGTGATCAAGCCCTGGGCCGACCGGCCACTCTCGTTGTTCGGGCACAGCATGGGCGCGGTGTTGTCGTTCGAGGTCGCGTACCGGCTCGAAGCCGAGGGCGTCGAGGTCGCCAAGGTCTTCGCCTCCGGCCGGCGCGCCCCCGGCACGCACCGCGACGAGCGCGTGCACCTGCGCGACGACAACGGGCTGATCGCCGAGCTCAAGTCGTTGGCGGGCACCGATTCCCGGGTGATGGACGACGACGAACTGCTGCGCATGGCGTTGCCGTCCATCCGCAGCGACTACAAGGCGGTCGAGACCTACGAGTGCGTGCCGGGCCGCAAGATCGCCGCGGACGTGCACGCGCTCGTCGGCGACGCCGATCCGAAGGCCACGGTCGAGGAGGCGCGGCGCTGGGCCGAGCACACCACCGGATCCTTCGAGCTGAGCGTGTTCCCGGGCGGTCACTTCTACCTGGACCAGCACGTGCCCGCGGTGCTCGACGCGATCACCACCGCCGTGCGGGGGTGATCGGGCGTGCGGGTCCTGTTCACGGTCTCGGCGTGGCCGACCCACTACGCGTCGATGATCCCGATGGGCTGGGCGTTGCAGGCGATGGGCCACGAGGTCCGGGTGCTCTGCCCGCCGTCGCAGGCCGCTCAGCTGACCGGTGCCGGGCTGATCCCGGTGCCGGTGCCGGCCGGCATGGACGTGGTGACCCGCAACTGCCTGCAGTACTACCAGGAAGCGGTGACGGGGATCTTCCCGTTCCCGTGGCTGCCGCTGCACCCGGTCACGCGTGAGCCGATGACGAGCCTGGCCGACTTCGACGTCGAGGACTACCGGCGCACGGTGGAACCGGAACTGGCGCGCGAGACCGGCCGGGGCTGCGACGCGGCGGTCGGGTTCGCCCGGCGGTGGCGCCCGGACGTGGTGGTGCACGATCCGACGAGCCTGGAAGGCTTGCTGGCCGCCAAGGTCTGCGGCGTTCCGGCCGTGCTGAGCTTGTGGGGTCCGGTCGGCACCGACGAACTCGCGCACAACCAGGTGGTGCCCAACGACTTCAGCGGCGCGTTCCCCCGGTACGGCTTCGGTGAGTTCAGCACCGCCATGATCGAGCACGTGGTCGACCCGTGCCCGGCCCCGTTGGCGCCGCGGACGAAGGCGAACCGCCTGCCGGTGCGGTACGTGCCGTACAACGGGTGCGCGCCTGCCCCGGACTGGCTGCTGGAACCCGTGCGGCGACCGCGGGTGTGCCTCACGTGGTCCACCGCCCTGGCCACCATGATCGGCCCCGCGGCCGGCTTGCTCCCGCACCTGCTCGCCGTACTGTCCGAAATGGACTGTGAGGTGGTGGTGACGGCCACCGCTCGCGATCTGACCGGGCTGGGTCCGGTCCCGTCGTCCGTGCGCGTGCTGGAACGGCTGCCGTTGCACCTGCTGCTGCCCAGCTGTGCCGCGGTGGTGCACCACGGCGGCAGCGGGACCGCGATGACGGCCCTGTGCGCCGGCGTCCCGCAACTCGCCATCACGTTCCTGGCCGAGACGACCCTGACCGGCGCCCGGCTGGCGGCGGCGGGCGCGGGCCGGCACCTGATGGGTCACGAAGCGACCGCGACGGCCGTGCACGACGGGGTCGCCGCCCTGCTGGCCTCCCCCCGCTACCGCGTCGCGGCCGGTCACCTGGCCGCCGAGATCCGGCTGCGGCCCACGATGGCCGACCTCGTGCACGACCTGGAGAAGCTCGCCGTGCCGGCGTGACCCCAGCCAGCCGGTATGGGTTCAGCCGGGCGTGCTCCGACGGGACACCGCCATGTGCGTGTCGTCCGGGACGAGGTCCACGCCGACGGCGTCGTAGCGGGACAGCTCCGACAGAAGATCCGTGCGCCGCATGACGTTCAGCTTCTTGTAGACCCGGGTCAGGTGTTGCTCGACCGTGCTGACGGTGATGTAGAGCTTGCGCCCGATCTCCCGGTTCGCGTAGCCGTACGCCGCCAGCTCCGCGACCTTGCGCTCCGCCTCCGACAACGCCGCGATACCGCCCGACGGCGGTTCGTCGGGCGTGGCCTCCCGGGGGACGCGGTGGACCGGGATCCGGATCTCCTCCACCGCGAGGACATCGGCTTGGCACGCCTTGCCCAGCTGCTCGGCCTTGCGCAGGACGAGCCGCGCACTGGCCAGCTGCCCCAGCTCCTGGTGCACCTGGCCGAGATCGGCCAGCGTCTTGGCCAGCTCCAGGCGGTCACCGCACCGTTCCAGGTGGTGCGCCGAGTCCCGCAGCAGACCCACGCGTTCCTTGGGCTCGCTGCACGCGGCCAGCACCCGCATCGCGGTGCCGCGGTTGCGCAGGCCACCGCTCGCCTCGCCCTTGGCCAGCTGCGCCGTCACCAGCACCTTGGCCTCCTTCTGCCGGCCCAGCCGCAGCAGGGTCTGCGCGATGTCACCCCGCCACGGCACGGTGGCGGGCACGTCGAGCCCGTGGGTGCGGGCCCACGCGGCGCTTCGCTCGAAGTCCTCCAGCGCGGCCAGGGTGCGCCCCGCCGCGAGGTTGTGGTGCCCGCGCGCGTGCAGGTAGCGCGGGCCGAACGCGGTGTCGAACATCGCCTCGGGCACCGGCCGGTCCAGCAGCTTCGCCGCCTCGTCCAGCTTGCCCATCGCCGTGTCGACCAGGACGAGGATCGACAGCGGGTAGCCGATCAGCACGCCCCAGCTCTGCGTCGGCAGCATCGCCAGCGCCGCGGTGGCCCGCGCGTGTGCCGTGACGAGGTCGCCCCTGCGGTAGGCCAGGTCGGCGCACACGCAGCCGAGCAGCGCCTGCCACGTCGTGGCCTGCCTGCCCTCGGCCTCCTCGGCCAGCGCGCCCGACCAGTACAGGGCGCGCTCCTGCCGGTCGGTGTGCTCGAGCGCCAGCAGGGCGGTCATCCCGACTTCGGCGGGAACGTCGCCGACGCAGCCCTGCAGGATGTGCTCGGCGCAGTTGACGACCTCGCGGCCGGCCCCGCGTGACCAGGCCGCGTTCAGCCGGGCCGTCTGCACCCACGGGTTCGCCGATGGGGCGCGGTCGGTGCTGGTGAGCAGCGGGTACACGTCGTCCGGCAGCCGCTCGCGCAGCGAGCCGTAGACCCATTCGCAGGTCAGCCGCAGCTCGGCCGTCGTGCGAGCGTCGAGCGGGCCCGCGCTGGCCGCCATCGCGCTGAGCCGGGTGATCGCGGCGTCGAGGTCGCCCTGCCACAACGAATGCCGGATCACCGCGACGGCGTCGCGCCAGCCCAGCCGACCGGCGTCCAGCGCCTCGTGCAGCGGGGCCAGGTGCCGGACGGCGATGGACGGGTTCACCCGCCACGCCACCCGCACCAGCGCGGCCCGCAACGTCGCGCGGTCGGCCTCGTCACCGGTCGTCTTGATGGCCAGCTCCAGGCACTTCACCGCGAAGGCGGGGTCGTCGGCGACGGCCTGCGCGGCGGCGTGGCGCAGGGCGCGCACGGCCCACGGTCCGGGTACGGCGTCCGCGGCGACGAGGTGCGCGGCGGCGGCCGCCGGGTCGATGCCGTACTTGTCGAGCAACTCGGCGGCACCCACGTGCAGGGCGGCGGCCTCGTCGGGCGGCAGGCTGCCGAGCACGGTCGCGGCGATCTCGTCGTTGCGTAATCGCTGCCCGTCGGCGATGCCCGCCGCGGACAGGACGTCGAGCACCTGGTTCACCTGCTGCGGGCGCAGCCGCAGCAACTCGGCCAGCAACTCCGTGCCGACGTGCGCGCCCAGGACCGCGAGCCCGCCGGCCACGCGCAGGAAGCTCGAGTCCCAGCGGTGCAGGCAGTCCAGCACCGTCTGGCGGAACGCGCCGCCGATCACCGGCCGCCGCGCCTGCGGGTCGAGCCGGTCGCAGTCCTCGACCAGCGCGCGGGCCAGGGCCGGGTTGCCACCACTCGTCTCGTGCAGCCCCGCCGCGAGGCGAGCGGCCCGGCCGGCGTCGAGCCCCTCGGTCGCGAGCTCGCGGACTCCGTTCTCCGACAACAGGTCCAGGCTGATCCGCTGGTCCGGCTGCCGGGTCACCTCGGCGCGCAGGAACGGCCGGGCCATGCTCGGCCGGTACCACTCCGTGAGCAGCAGCATGACGCGCTCGGTGCGCATCCGGCGCCGCATGTACAGCAGCACCTGCAAGGTGGCGGCGTCCACGAACTGCAGGTCGTCGATGGCCAGCACTACCGGCCGGTCCTTGGCGAGGTCGAGCAGCACGGCGCACAACCCGTGCACGGCGCGGGCGTCGACGGGCCGCATCGGGGCCGGCTCGGCGTCGTGGTCGTCGCCCGGGCTCGGCGCCGCGTCGACGAGCCGGTGCACCCGCTGCAGCACCTCGGGCGCCAGCGCGGCGCTGCGGAACAGCTGCCACATCACGCCCATCCGCAGTTCGCGCTCGTCCCGAGCCCCGCTCGCCGACAGCAACAACGCGCCCCGACCGGCCGCGTGCTCGCCGAAGCTGTGCAACAGGGCCGTCTTGCCGCACGCCATCCCGCCGCTGATCAGCACCAGCCGGCCCTTGCCCGCGACGCAGTCGGCGAACGCCGCACGGAGCAGCCCCTGCTCCTCACGCCTCTCGACCACCATGAGCTTCTTCCCGTCTTCCCCAGCCGTCCTCGAAGCCGCAACGGGTGCACGCTCGCGCCGCGCTCTACTGATCCCCTATCGACGGTCGAGAGCCGATGAGGAGAGCACTGGGGTTGACTGAGCCCATCGATGGAGCGACCGGAGAAGGTGGACGACGTGCGGGACTTGCGGTGGAAGGTCAAGACCACTGTGGTCGGGGTGGCCCTGCTCGCCGTGACCGGCGCGGGAGTCGTAACGGCGACGAACCTCGAGGCGACGGCGAGCGCCGCCCCCTACCCGGACGCACTGTGCGTCGTCATCCCGCCGCTGCCGCTGCCGCCTGACGTGAACCCGTGCGACATGCACTGGTGACGTCCGGGCACGCGCCGGGCCGCCGGCCCGGCGCCCGCGATCAGGGGCCGCCGGCCCCGCTCTCGGCGAGCGTGCCCGCGTCCTCGAACTCGGCGAGCAAGCGGGCCGCCTCTTTGGACTGAAGGCCGCGCAACAGGTCCCGCGCCCGCTCCGCCCGTTGCACCGCGACCCCGCCACACCCCGGGGCGGCGTTCGGGACGGACTGCAGGATCAAGGTCTTCGCCAGCCACAACGCGGAACCCAGCTCCTCGAACAGGGTCTCCGCCTCGGTCAGGTACCCCGCTCCCACCACCACGTCCGCACGCGCGAGCCCGATCTCGCCGAGCAGGTACAGCACCTGCCCCTCGACGAGCCGCTCGCCGATCATCCGCGCGAGCGCGAGCGCCTGCTGCGCCGTGGCCTCCGCGTCGTCGAGGCTGCCTTCGCGGTGCAGTGCGACGCCGAGCCCGTACAGCGCATAGGTTTCGCCGATCCGGTCGCCGATCTGGTTAACCAGTTGGCGCACCCGGGCCAGTTCCCGGCGAGCGGACTCGAAGTCGCCGGTCTCCATCCGCAGCGAGGCGTACCGGTAGCGCACCTGCGCCTCGCCGCGCAGGCAACCGACCTCGCGGCAGATCGCCAGCGACTCGTCGAGCAGCTCGCACGCCCGGTCCGTGTCGCCTTCGTCGATCCGGAACGCGGCGATGCTGCGCAGCACCTGGGCTTCGCCCATCCGGTCCCCGACCACTCGCATCAGGGCCAGCGACTCCTGGTACTTGGCCAGCATCGCGACCGAGTCGCCGTGCATCCCGTCCACGAGCGCGGAATTGCGCAGCACCAACGCCCGGCCGTGCTCGTCGCCATCCGCCGTGAACATGCCCAGCGCCTCGGCGAAGCGCTTCTCCGCGTCCGGCAACCGCTTCTGGGCGAGGTCCAGCGTGCCCAGCGAGTACAGCATCGCGGCGTGACCACGGCGGTTGCCTGCCCGCTCGGTGACCTGGAGGCCGAGCATCGCGGTTTCCCGCCAGTCGTCGTAGTAACCCTTGACTTCGAACAAGGTGGTCGAGGTGAGCGCGAGGTCCCAGCACAGCTCGTCGAGTCCCTCGGCCGCCGCGTGCCGCACCGCGGCCACCAGCGCGGCCCGCTCGGCGTCCCACCAGTCCATCAGGTTGTCCGCGGCGACGAGCCGCGCGCCGTCCGGTGGATACCAGCGCGGCGCGGTGCCGTGCAGGACCGTGTAGTCACCGCCGTACTCCTCGCGGTGCGCGCGCTCGGTGAACGCGAGCCACGCGGCGAGCACGCGGTGCAGCGCCTGGTCGCGTTCGGCCACGGGCTCGGCCTCGAGCAGCCGCTCCATCGCGTAGATGCGGATCAGGCTGTGGAAGCGGTAGCGCAGCCGCTCACCGGGGTATTCGACCGCGTCCAGCAGCTGGGCGTCGACCAACTGCTCCAGGACCTCCTCGGCGACGGCCAGCTCGGTGTCGAGCAACGCGGCCGCGGTCCACGCCGGCAGGTCCGGGGTGCGCAGCAGGACGAACAAGCGGAACAGCCGCTTCGCCTGCGGCGCCAGGCTCCGGTAGGTCAGGTCGATGTTGAAGCGCAGGCCGAGCCCGCGGTAGGTCAGCTCGTCGAGCCGGCCGGCCTCGTCCTGCAACCGGGCCACGAGCGCCGCGATCCGCCAGTGCGGGCGTGAGGCCAGGCGCGCGCCCGCGATCCGCAGCGCGAGCGGCAGCCCGCCGCAGATCCGGACCAGCTCCCGGGCCACGTCCTGCTCGGCACGCACCCGCGCCGGGCCGATGATCTTGGCCAGCAGGCCCAGGGAGGTCTCGGCGTCGAGCACGTCGATGTCCAGCCAGTGCGCGCCGAACAACCCGGACAACCGCATCCGGCTGGTCGTGATCACCGCGCAGGTCCCGCTGCCGGGCAGCAGCGGGAGCACCTGCTGCTCGCTGGTCACGTCGTCGAGCACGACGAGCACGCGCTTGCCCGCCAGCGTGCTGCGGTACAACTCGGCCCGCTCTTGCGGGTCGTCCGGGACCGCCGCGCCCTCGACGCCGAGCGCGCGCAGGAACCGGGCCAGCAACGTCGTCGTGGAGTCCTCGCCCGCCGGGCTCGCGAGGTCGCCGTAGAGCTGGCCGTCCGGGAACAGCTCGCCGAGCTCGTGCGCCACCCGCACGGCGAGGCTGGACTTGCCGACACCGCCCTTGCCGGAGATCGCCACGATCCGCATGGCGTACTCGTCGAGGTCCTCCTCGGCCAGGAGTTGCTTGATGGCGGCGATGTGGGCCTCGCGACCGGTGAAGTCGGCGACGCTGGGGGGCAGCTGGCGTGGCACCGCCCCCGGCACCGGGTGGCGCGTGGTGCGCGGGCCGGCCGGGCGAGCGGGCTGGCTCGGCACCACCACGGCGCCCGTCGGGCGCAGGTCCAGCGACGGATCGCGGTTGAGGATCGCCGTCTCCAGCCGCTGCAGGTCGTGCCCCGGCTCGATGCCCAGCTCGGCGACGAGGGTGGCCCGGGTCCGCCGGGCCGCCTCGAGCGCGTCGGCCTGGCGGCCGCACCGGTAGAGGGCGAGCATCCAGAACTCCGAGAGCCGCTCGTTGAGCGGGTACTCCTCGACCAGGGCGGCCAGCTCACCGCAGATGGCCTCGTGCCAGCCGAGCGCGAGGTCGATCCGGATCCGCTTCTCGATCGCGGTGATCTTCCGGGCCGCGAAGGACGCGGCTTCGCGTTGCACGAGGTCGCTGTCGATGTCGGCCAGCATCGGGCCGCGCCACAACGCGAGGGCCGTGCGCAGGGTGGCCGCCGCGTCCGCGAGCCGGCCCCGGTCGGCTTCCCCGCGGGCCTCGGCGACCAGGTCGGTGAACCGCTGGCTGTCCAGGTCGGTGGGCGCGACCTCCAGCAGGTAGCCGGGCGGGCGGGTCTGGATGGCGTCGGGACGGCCGTCCTTGCCACCGAAGAGCTTGCGCAGGCTGGAGATGCTCGTTTGAATCTGCGCGCGGGCGGTCTCCGGCGGGGCCTCGCCCCACAGGGCCTGGATCAGCAGGTCGATCGGCGTGACGCGGTTGGCGTTCATGGCGAGCACGGACAGCACGACTCGCTGCCGTGGCCCGCCGATGCTGACCAGACTTCGTCCAGTGGCAAGCTCCAGCGGGCCGAGTAACCGCAGTTTCATCCATGCTCCCGGCACCGCCGACCCCGATCAACGCATTGCCGACCCTAGTGGAAAGAAACCGCCGTTGCTATGACCGGTGATTCACGCATGTAAATCTTTCGACCACAGGGGGTAATAACACTTCACCGATGGCTACCAAGACACCATTCGGAGTACGAACGTATTCCGCCGCTGTTATCTGCCCGCGCCGGTCTTGTCAACATACGATGTTCGGTATCTGAAGCACAGGTCAGGACGCTCGTGAGCCCTCTACCTGCAGGCACGGGCATCGACCGGCCCGAAGCCTTCCGCCGCCCGGAATTCTTCGCCCGCTGAAGCGATCGGGTTCTCCCAACGCCGGGCCACGCGATCAAGAGAATCGATCAGCGGCACCGTTGGCGGGTACTCGACGAGGCCCTTTCGGCCGAGACCTTCGCGCAATTGTCGGCGAATCCGAATTGGCGAAATCCCGGGGAAACCCGAGGTCAGAGGCGCGCGACGTGCTCGGATCCGACCATCGCGCGGGGACGCCGACCTCGCCGGCACGAGCAGGCCCGCCGGTCATCCAGGCTTGTCCAGCCTTGTCCAGACCGCCGTCCGCGCACCTGCTCCGGCTGCTTGGCTCGCCGCCGCCGCGAACCCAGGGGGTGCCGATGCGTAGCGAAGAGATGACGTGGGCCGTGCCGGCATGGCCGGCGCCACGGCTGTGGCGGTCCCGGGCGGTCGGCGACCTCCCGAGTCGGTGACCGCTGTGCCAGGTCGGCGTCGGGCGACGACGCGGTGGAGCGGTCCGCGCGATGGGCGAAGCGCGAAGCCGTCGGGCGGTGATCAACAAGACTCGACAGGGAAGGGGTAGCCCCCGGCCGCTGCCACTCGAGCAGGCGCCGCGATGCACGGACCGTGGTTAACCGAGCACAATACGCACTGTCGCCGCCGGCCAATGGCTTGCCGTTTCGGCGTTACACCGACACGCCGGGATACATCATAATAGATCCATAAGGATGAGCTGCCTTGTCACACACCCGGTCGCGATGATAAAGAGGCGAAAATAAGCCCGTTGCGACGGTTCGACTACAAATATCTTTGCCTATTGCATTCGCCTCACGATTGTGCGACCAAGGCGCAACGGAAAGGGTCTCGGGGGCCGGTCGACTCGTCCGTCCGGCGGCGGCGGGCCGCGGTGGAGTCCAGTCCGGATTGATCTCACCAGCGGCTTCGCCGCCGAACGCCGCTGCCACCACACCGCTGACCAGGGACATATACGCCGGCTGCACCGGCCTGTGCATCAATGTTTTTTCGATGTATGCACTCACCGGTAAATGATCCACACCGCGTCCTGCTACACCGTTCGGCGCAACTGGTTGAGCCATTTATGGTCACCTGAATGGAAGCACTTCAAAACCGGTCTGGACACGTGACGCACCTACCGGGAATAGTGCATCACCAATCCGTTGCGGATCTCTTGGGGTATTGGTGAACCGCTCTTGACTGCTGGAGGACGTCGATGACTGCGTTGGGCTTGAATCATGACGAGTCCGTTAGCCAGCAGATCACCAGCTACGCCGACAATGACGTCTACCGACCGCAACCGGCCCCGTACGTGGTGGACAACCCGTACCGGCGCCCGCTCGACCGCGCACGGCTTGCCGGGATCGACTGGCAGCGACCGCTGACCGAGGACCGGTTCACCTCCGACGACAGCCTGCTGGCCAACCGGCTGCTCATGAACATCTACGAGAGCGACTCGATGTTCCTGCCGATCGACGGCCTGCGGGGCAAGGAACGCGACTTCGCGGCCTTCTACGACCCCGGCAGCCGCGTGCTCGCCGACCGGATCCGGCCCACCGCCGAGCGGTTCGCCCTGGGCTTCCTCGAGGAGTCCGTGCAGGTCAACGGCCACTGGGACGAAGCTGGCACGCTCAGCCACCTCGAGGCCACGATCCACGAGGCCACCACCGCCGACTTCCCGGTGCAGACCGCCATCGAGCAGGCCGCCGACCCGCGCCGGGCCGCGGAGATGCTGATGGTCCAGATGGCCCTCGACGGCCTCACCGAGGCGACCGCCATGTCGCAGAACCTCGGTGGCGCCTTCGGCCCCGAGCAGAGCGAACTGTTCAAGATCTTCATCGACGAGTTCGGCTACGGCGTGTTCGACGCCAAGCACAGCAGCCTGTTCACCGACCTGTGCCGCAGCGTCGGCATGCGGACGACCCCGCACCACTACTGGTTCTTCTACCTGCCGTCGTCGATCGCGGTGAACAACTACTTCTACCGGGTCACCCACGACCGCACCGGGTTCTTCCGCTACATCGGCGCGATGGCGTTGCTGGAGGCCACCTTCGCGCCGTGGTTCGCCCGGCTGACCACGGCGCTGCGCGGGGTGTTCGGTGACGCGGTGGACACCCGCTACTGCGACGAGCACGCCCACATCGACCAGCACCACGGCCGGATGGCGGTGCACGAGTTGCTGATGCCGCTGGCCCGCAAGCACGGCCCGGTGGCCACGCGCGGGCTGATCCGCGGCGTCGAGGAGATCCGGCTGCTCAGCTCGCTGGCCGACGCGGACCTGCTGGCCCAGCTGGCGTGGACCCCGACCACGCGACCTGCCCGCTCCGCCGCGGACCTCGAGCAGGCACCCGGTGCGCCGGAGATCCGCGACCTCGGGCCGGCCACGGCGTTCGAGACGCGGGTGGCCGACGCCGACACGTCGGTGGACGTGAGCAGCGGCAGCGTGCAGCTGCACTTCAGCGGCACCGGCGACCCGCTGACGGTGGCCGCGGGCAGCGGGGTCACCGTGCCCAAGGGCAGGTTGTACGGGCTCGCCGCCGACGCGGACGCCGTCGTCGTGGTCAGCACCCGATGAGCCGCAGCATCCGCGTCGAGCTGAACTGGCCGCAGGAGAACACGGTCATCGTCGGCGACCGGCACTTCTTCGCCTACGACCGGTCCGGCGCCGTGCACGTGATCGCCTCCCGGTGCGCCCACCGCGGCGGGCCACTGCACCTCGGCCGGATCGAGGACGGCAAGCTGCGCTGCCCGTGGCACGGCAACACCTTCCGGGTCGACCGGCTCTGCGCGCGCGGGGTCGCGGTCGTGCAGCGCGGCAGCAAGGTGATCGCCTACCTGCCCGTCACCGACCCGGACGCCGACGAGTCCCCCGCCGTCGTCCACTCCATCGTTCTGGCCGAGTGATCCCGGCCCAGTCCCATCTTTCCGCACAGCCCAGGCTGTGATGAGCCGAGTGAGGTCGTCCGTGACCCAGCAAGCCGAACTCTCCATGTCCGATCCGGGCAGACTCGCACCCGCCGGTCCGGGCCCCGACACCGCGGAGCTGGTCAGGTCGTTGACGGCCAGGGGTGAAGCCCTGCTGCACGGCTCCGCGGCGGGCGAGGCGGTGGAGTGCCTGCGCATCGCCAGGATGCTGGCCGGTCCCGGTGACGAGCGCCCGGCCCGGCTGCTGAACCGGGCCATCCGCCAGGTTGTGCCGCGCTGGCACTTCGCGATGATGAACGACCACGAGCGCAACGCCGCCTACGAGGAGGCGATCATCGCCACCGTCCGGCCGGGTGACGTGGTGCTGGACATCGGGACCGGGTCGGGACTGCTCGCGTTGCTGGCCGCCAAGGCGGGCGCGAGCATGGTGATCACCTGCGAGGCCGAGCCGGTGATCGCGGCCGCCGCACAGCAGATCGTGCTGGCCAACGGCTACGCCGACACCATCACGGTGATCAACGCCCGGTCGACCGCGTTGCGCGTCGGGGTCGACCTGCCCACGCGGGCCGACGTGCTGGTCACCGAGATCTTCGACTGCGCGCTGCTCGGCGAGCACGCCCTGCCCGCGCTGGAGCACGCGCGCCGCGAGCTGCTCACCCCTGACGCCCGGCTGGTGCCCCGGCACGCCCGGCTGCTCGGCCAGCTGGTGGAGAGCGACCGGCTGCGCTCGCACAACAACGTGAGCGTCGCGTGCGGCTTCGACGTCAGCACGTTCAACCAGTTCCGCTCGACCGAGTACTTCTCGACCTACCTGCACAGCCACGACCACCGGATGCTGACCGCGCCGTTCGAGCTGCTGAAGGTCGACTTCGGCACCGACCTGCCCGCGGGTACGAGCGAGGTGAGCGCGCTGCCGGTGTCCGACGGGATGTGCGACGCGGTGGCGATGTGGTTCGAGCTGGACCTCGCGCCGGGGGTCTCGCTGTCCAACGGCCCGCACCACCGCTACACCCATTGGCGCCAGGCCGTGCAGACCTTCGACACGCGGCTGCGCTGCGAGGCGGGGTTGCCCGTGGCCCTGAACGTCTCGCACGACCAGGAACGCGTCCACGTCCGCCCCTGCTCCCCCACGGCCGACTGGTGAGCGGCACCCGCGTCGCCGAGCCGGTCCACCGCCGCGCCGACGCCGAACCGGGCGCCCGGGTGCGGACCGGCGGTCGCCAACGCTCCACTTCGGACACACCGGTGGAGCGGCCGGGCCCGGTGCGCTTCCGCATCCTCGGTTCGCTGGAGTACCACGACGGCACGACGTGGCGGCTGATCGGCTCGGCCAAGCAGCGTTCCCTGCTCGCCGTGCTGCTGCTCAACGCCAACCAGGTGGTCGGCGTCGACCGGCTGATCGCCGAGCTGTGGCCGGACGGGCCCGCCGCCACCGCGAGCGGCCTGCTCGCCGGTTACGTGTGGCGGCTGCGCACCGCGCTCGGCGACCAGGCGGGCACGGTGCTGGTCACCCAGTCGCCCGGGTACCGGCTTGTGGTCCCGTCGATGTCGCTGGACGTGCACGAGTTCGAGGCGTTCGCGGTCACCGCGCGCTCGCGCCAGGCCGCGGGTGACCTGGCGGGGGCGGCCGAGTCGTTCGCCGCCGCGATGGCGCTGTGGCGGGGCACCCCGCTGGCCGATGTCGCGATGACCCCGGCCGTGCTGGCCGAGCGGGCGCGGCTGGAGGAAGCGCAGCTGTCGGTCGCCGAGGGCAGGCTCGGCGTGGGCATCGAACTCGGCCACCACGAGTCGCTGTTGCCCGAGCTCAAGCTGCTGGTCGCCCAGTTCCCGCTGCGCGAGCGCCTGCACGCGCACCTGATGCGTGCCCTGTACCGGTGCGGTGATCAGGCCGACGCCCTCGGCGCCTACCGCGACCTGCGCCGGCTGCTGGTCAGCGAACTGGGCATCGAACCCACCAAGCCGCTGCGCGACCTGCAGCAACGCATCCTGCAAGGCGATCCGGCGCTGCTCGGCAACACCGAGCAGCGGCCAGCACCCAGCGCGTCAGGACCACGGCTGCACCGCGGCCCCGTCGTCACGAACGAGCGCGACGAGGAGGTGTTCGGCCGCGAGGAGGAGCTGGCGGCGGTGACCACGCGGCTGGTCGAGGACCGGGTCTGCGTCGTGCACGGCTTCGCGGGGGCGGGCAAGTCCGCGCTCGCCGCGCTCGCCGCGCGCCGGCTGGCCGACCGGTTCCCGGACGGTCAGGTCCACCTGGACATGCGCTCGTCCACCGACGTCACACCCTTGCGGCCGGTGGAGGTGATCGGCTCGCTCGCCCAGGCCACCAGCACCGCACCGCGGCCCCAGGACGGCGCCGACGGCTGGCCGACCGCGGCCGCCGGGTTGCGGCTGCTCGTCGTGCTCGACGACGTGCACCGCGCCGATCAGGCCCGGCCGCTGATGTCGCCACCACCGGGCTGTGCGCTGCTGGTCGTGTCCCGTGCGCCGCTCGAGGTGACGGGGGCCCGCTCGTACGTCCACGTTGGACGGTTGTCGGCCGCGGCCTCGATCCGCCTGCTGCGTGATTCCCTTGGCGCACACCGCGTCGACGCGGAATCCGGCGCCGCGGGCGAGCTGGCCCGGCGCTGCGAGTACCTGCCGCTGGCGCTGCGGATCGCGGCGACCCGGCTGGCCGCGCGGCCGTCGTGGTCCTTGCGCGACTTCGCCGACCGCCTCGCCGACCCGCGCTGCCGGCTCGACCTGCTGGCCAGCAGCGAGCTGAGCGTGCGGGCGAGCCTGCGCGGCGGGCTGCGGCTGCTCGGCCACCAGGACGACACCGACGCGTTGGCGGCCCTGCGGCTCCTCGGCGCACTGGACATGCCGCTGCTGGGCCTCGACGTGCTGGCCGCGTTGCTGCGCCGCGACCCGAACACCGCACGGGGCATCGCCGAACGGCTCGTCGACGCGGGCCTGCTGGAGACGCCGGGGGTGGACAGCTACCGGGTGCCGGACCTCGTCCGGCTCTTCGCCCGGGAGCAGCGGGACGTCGACGTGGACATCCCCGGCGCGATCGGCAGCGTCGTGGAGTACTACCTCGGCGCGATCCGCAGCCGCCTGTCCACGATGGACTCCAGCCGCAACGGCGCGCGAGCCGCGGCGGTGGCCGAGGGAACCTCCTGGTACCGCAAGGAGATCTCCTCGCTGCGGTCGCTGGCCATCCAGGACCGGACCGACACGCTGCACAAGGCCGTCGATCAGCTGCGCTGGTTCATCCACGGCGGCCGGCTCTCGACGGACCGCCTCGGCTGAGCTCACGGCGGCACCGGACCCGGTGCACGACCGTCCCGGCGACCAGCAAGGCCGCCGGATACAGCAGCAACCAGCCGAAACCCGCAAGCACCACGGCCACGGGGACCAGCGCCGCCACAGAGAGCACACGCGCCCCTCGGCCAGGGAAGAGCCGCGCGTGCGCGAGCACGGAGACCGCGTAACCGCTGACGAAGTTGACCGCCGACAACCGGAACATCGTCTCGAGCGACACCAGGCCCGCCGCGTGGGCGACCAGCGCGATCCCGAACGTGCCGCACAGCAGCAGGACCGCGGCCACCGGCGTGCGGGTGCGCGGGTGCAGCACGCGCAGCCGCGCGGGCAGCAGGCCGTGGCGCGCCGCGTCGAAGCCGATCCGGGACGCGGCCCAGGTGCCGCTGACCAGCGTGGCCAGCACGACGACGCCACCGACCACGGACATCACGACGCCCACAGCGTCTCCGAGCCCGCCACCGAACACCCGCGCGAGCACCGCAGCGAGCGGCGCACCGCGCAGCCGTGGATCGCCTGCGGGCAGCGACGTCTGCACGGCGAGGGCCACCGCAGCGTAGAGCGCCACGACCACCATGTACGTGATCGCGAGCGCACGCGGGACGTCGCGGTGCGGGTTGCGGTACTCCTCCGTCGTGGCCGCGAGCAACTCCCAGCCGGTGAAGGCGAAGAACACCAGGCCGACCGCGGGCAGCACGTCGGTCCAGTGCGCCGGGACGCCGACCCGCCCGGCCGGCGTCCAGTTCGGCGCGAGCACCGCGGCCACCACGACCGCGCTCACCAGGACGAGCAACACACCGGTGAGCGCCGACTGCACACGGGCGAGCGTGCGCGAGCCGAGCACGTTGAGCAGGGCGACCACGACGACGCAGCAGGCCGCCGCGGGCAACGCCAGCGCCCCGGCGCCGGGCAGCGCGGCGAAGTAGCGCCCGGCCGTCACCGCGATCGCGGCGCCGCCGAAGGCACACGCGCCGAGCAGCAGGAACACCGTCGGCGCCACCCCGGCCGGACCGAAGGCCGCCGCGGCGAAGCCCACCACCCCGCCGGCGTTCGGGTGCCGGCCACCGAGTCGCGCGAAGATCACCAGCAGCGGCGCGACGACGACGGCGGCGCCCAGCCACGCGAAGATCGCGGCCGGCCCGAGCAGCCCGTAGGCCAGTCCGGGCAACACAAGCAGCCCGCTGCCGACCACGGTGGTGACGCCGACCCCGACTCCCCGGGACACGGTCAGCGTGCGGGCCAGCTCGTGCATCGCGCCCGGCTCGGGGTGCGGGAGGACGGGCCGGGTCGACCGGTCCCCGGTCGATCCGGCGGGCGGCGCGGCGGTCAGCGGGGTGAGGTGGCGTCGATCAGGTCGCGGACCGCCGCGATGCCCCGCGCCACCCGCTCGGGCGACTCCGTACCCACTGAAATCCGGACGTACCGGTCGCACGACTCGCCGTAGGCCAGCCCGGCGACCACGCTGACCCCGCTGTCGCGGAGCAACCGGTCGGCGAACGCCGTCGAGTCGAGCATCGACGTGCCGAGCGAGGCGAACAGGTAGAACGACGCCGACCCCGGCAGGGTCCGCACGCCGAGCGCGTCCAGCTGCCCGGCGACCTCGTTGCGCAACGCCACCACCCGCTGGATCTGCGGGCGGGTGTGCTCGAGGATGTCGTCGAAGTGCTCGGCCACGTACCGGCACAGGATGGTGGGCGCGCACGTGATCAGGTGCTGGTTGATCTTCAGCACGGCGTCCATCAGCCTCGGGTGCGAGAGCACGTACCCGATCCGCCACCCGGAGATGCCGTAGTTCTTCGACATCGAGTTCACCGTGACGGTGTGCTCCTTGTCCGGGTCGAACGCCCCGCACGAGCGGAACGGCTGCCCCGGCGGCACGAACTCGTTGTACGCCTCGTCGGCGATCAGCAGCATGCCGTTGTCGTGCACCAGGTCGTGCAGCGCGGCGAGTTCCGCCTCGCTGTAGACCCGCCCGGACGGGTTGTTGGGGTTGTTGATGATCAGCGCCCGGGTCCGGGGTGTCACATAGCGGTGCAGGTCGTAGATGCTCACGTCCTGGGGCACCATCACCGGCACGCCACGGCACAACCGCACCTGTTCGGGGTAGCTGAGCCAGAACGGCTCCGGGATGATCACCTCGTCGCCCGGCTCCAGGGTGGCCAGCAACACCATGTAGATGGCCACCTTGGAACCTGCGGTGACGATGATCTCCCGGTCCGGGTCGACCGGCACCTGGAACTTGTCCTGGTAGTAGCCCGCGAGCTTCGCCCGCAGCTCCGGCAGGCCGCGCGAGTGCGAGTAGTGGTGCAGGCCGGTGCCGCCCCCGCCGTCGGCCCCGGCGCCCTCGAGGTCGCCGAAGGTCGGCACCTTCAGGTCGAAGAACGCCTCCCCCAGCGACAGCGTGATCACGTCGCGGCCGGCCGCCCGCATCTCGTAGACCAGGTTGTTGTGCTTGATGGACAGTGCCTGCCCGACCCGGTCCATCAGCGTCGACCCGTGCATCGGCGATCGGCCGGTCCGCGGCTCCAGGTAGGTGGTCATCCGGGGGCTCTCCCTCGTTCGCGGGTGGTCAGACGATGCGGATCTGGCCGCTGCCCCACACCACGTTCTTCACGGTGGTGAGCGCGGCTAGGCCCATCGGGCCCCGGGCGTGCAGCTTCTGGGTGGACACGCCGATCTCGACGCCGTAGCCGAACTCGCCGCCGTCGGAGTAGCGAGTCGAGGTGTTGACGAACACGCTGCCCGCGTCCACCAGTTGCGTGAACCGGCGCGCGGTCTGGATGTCGGCGGTGACGATCGCCTCGGCGTTCGCACTGCCGTAGCGGCGGATGTGCCGGATCGCGGCCTCGGCGTCGTCGACCACCCGCACCGCGAGGACGAGGTCGAGGTACTCGGTCTCCCAGTCGGTCTCGGTGGCTTCCTCGGCACGCGGCCAGTGCCTGCGCACCGTCTCGTCGCCCTTGATCCGCACGCCGAGCGCGGCCAGCTCGTCCAGCACCCCGGGCAGCCAGTCGTGCGCGAGGTCGCGGTGCACCAGCAGGGTCTCCATCGCGTTGCACACGCTGGGCCGCGACGTCTTGGCGTTGATGGCGACGTCGGTGGCGATCCGGCGGTCGGCCGCGGTGTCGATGTACACGTGGCAGTTGCCCGCGCCGTCGATGACGGTCGGCACGGTGGCGTTGGCCTCGACCGAGGCGATCAGCTCCGGGCCGCCGCGCGGCACGAGCAGGTCGATGTACCCCTTGGCGCGCATGAGTTCCAGCGCGGCGTCGCGCGAGGGGTCGTCGACCAGCTGCACCGCGGCGGCCGGCATCTCGTCGACCTCGGCGATGCCCTCCTGCAGCGCGGCCATCACCGCCCGGTTGGTGGCCATCGCCATGGACGAGCCGCGCAGCACCGCGCAGTTACCGGTCTTGACGCACAGGGCGGCCACCTCGCCGGTCACGTTCGGCCGTGCCTCGTAGATCACCGCCACCACGCCGAGCGGTTCCCGGACCTGCTGGATGAGGATGCCGTTGGGCCGGGTCCAGCCCGTCACGATCGCGCCGACGGGGTCCGGGAGACCGGCGATCGTGCGGATCGCCGAGGACAGCCCGGCCATCCGCCGCTCGTTGAGGGTCAGCCGGTCGCACAGGGTGCTGGACACGCCGGCCGCCCGAGCCGCGGCGACGTCGTCGGCGTTGGCCTTCATGATCGGCTCGGCGTGCCGCTCGACGGCGTCGGCCATCGCCAGCAGCACGCGGTTCTTGGTCTGGGTGGGCAGCACCGCGACCTCGGCGGCCGCTTCGGCCGCCGCGCGGCACACCTCGGACACGCTCTGGATCGTTGCGGTCATCGCGGTTCCTCCGTGATCAGGACGTGGTCGCGCACCGCGACCACCGTCGGGTCGGTCCTCAGCCGCGTGCCGTCGGCAGCGGCCGCGCCGCGGGCGAGGCCACGCCCCGCGGGATCGGTCAGTTCGAGCACCTGCCCGGCGAGCACGCCGGCGGCGGTCGCGGGATCGACGAGGTGGCGGGCCAGCACCGGCGCACCGCTCAGCAGCGCGGCGACGCCCTCGTGGGTGCACGCGAGCACAGCGGCCGGGGGTGTGCGGAACGCCCGCCACAGCGCGCCGATCGACGGCGTGCGACCCGGCCGCCGCGGCCGGAACGCCGTGCCCACCGGCGCACCGCGCCAGGCGTCCAGCACGACGGCGGGATCGGTGGTGTCGGCGATGACCACGCGCACGCCCCGGAACGTGGCGATCCAGCAGGCGGCCAGCTTGATCCGCATGCCGCCGGTGCCCGCCCCGGACGAGTCGCCGGCGAGCGCCTCGACCTCGGCGTTGAGCAAGGGCACGTCGGTGATCAAGGCCGCGTCGCCGCCCGCGGGGTCGCCGTCGTAGAGGCCGGGCACGTTGGTGAGTAACAACAACAGCTCGGCCCCGATGAACCCGGCGAGCAGCGCGGCCAGCACGTCGTTGTTGCGCACGCCGAGCGCGTCGTTCTCGTTGGCCACCGGCACCACGCCGAGGTCGAGCATCGCGTCCACCGTGCGGGCGAGATCCGTACCGGCGGGCTCGATCAGGTCCGGCGGGGTCAGCAACAGCTGCGCGGTGCGCAGGCCGTGGCGGCCCAGCTCGTGCTCGATCGCCCGGTACAGCAGCGACTGCCCCATCGCGGCGGCGACCTGCTGGCGCACCAGGTCCGGCAAGTCCGTCTCGTGTGGACGGTGCGCGGCCAGGCCCGGGTGGGTGGTGCGCCCGATGGCGATCGCGCCGGAGGTCACCAGCACCGGCGCGAGCCCCTCGGCGATCGCGGCCCGCACGGCCTCGCACACCCGCCGCAGCTTCACCGGGTCCAGTTCGCCGTCGGTGACCAGCGAGGTGGTCCCGATCTTGAGCACCACCCGGCCGCCGACCGGCCTCGGCGCGGGGTCCACCACCGTGTGCTGGGCGGCCGGTGTGCTGGTCGTCATCGCGTCGCCCTCTCCGTTCGGCTGTCAACACGAGGAATGCTGGCCGCCGCCGATGTAGCCGCGATGTGGTCGCGCTCTGCGGAACCTGTCGCCACCGGCCGCGCCGCCCGGCCTGGCGCGGGCCGCGGACATCGCCGGTGCATCACGGCAACATCGGCGCAACATCGCGGCTGTGGATTCTCGACGGCAGACGCCGCGGTCGCGGCGCACCGGTTCGGTAACGACGAGGTGAATCCCCCCATGACCGCTCAGCTGGACCTCGATTCGAGGATCGCTCGCTACGCGACCGCCGCGTTCGACGACGACACCTCGGTGATGGACGCGGGCCTGGAATCGCTGTCGCTGCTGCGGCTGGCCGTCGAGGTCGCCGCCGACGACGACGCCGAGATCGACGCGACCCGGATGGCCGGTGTGCGCACCATCGGCGAGCTGAAGCAGTGGCTCGGGGACCTTGCGGTCCACGCCGGTGGGGACGCCGCGTGACCGCGGTCGACATCCCGGCCGCCGACCTGCGCGACGGCGAGCCGGAGACGGTGCTCGCGATCACCGAGTCGCAGCGCGGCCTGCTCGTGGTGGACTCGATGGTCTCGGCCCGCCAGATCTACAACCAGACGATGCGCTTCGACCTGGACCCGGCGCGCTGCGCGGTCCCGCTCGACGCCGCGTGCGTGACCCGGGTGCTGACCGCGCTCGTCGCCGTGCAGCCGGCGCTGCGCCAGGTGTTCACCCTGCGCCCGCAGGTGAGCGCGCGGCTGCTGCCGGTGCCCGGGGCCGCCGAGCTCCCACTGCGGGTGCACACGGTGCCCGGTGCGGACTACGACGGCGTGCTCGCGCAGGTCGGCGCCGAGATCGGCCGCGCCCCGTTCGACCTCGCGACAGGCCCGGTGTTCCGGTGCGCCGCGGTGCTCGCCGAGGATGGCCGGGCCGCGTCGATCCTGTTGTGCGCGCACCACATCGTCGGTGACGGGCTGTCCATGGTGCCGATCATGCGGGACCTCGCGACGTTGCTCGACGGCACGCTCGACCCGGCCGACACCGACGCCCTGCTGGCGCTCGACGCGTCCCGGACCAAGGGGCTGGTCAAGGAGCTGGCCGCGCAGCACCGCGCCGCGGGCGCCGAGGCGACCGCCCAGAAGGCCGACGCGTGGGCCGAACGGCTGCGCATGGTGCCCCCGCTGGTGCTCTACCCACGGCCGAACCGTCCACAACAGACGGATTTCCGCGGCGACCGCGTCTCGTTCACCGTGGACGGTGCGCTCGCCGAGCGGTTCACCGCGGCGTGCAAGCGGGCCGGCGTCAGCCCGTTCGTGTTGCTCACCGGCGTGTACTCGGCGGTGCTGGCCCGCCACGGCGGGGTGGACAAGGTCCTGATCGGCAGCCCGTTTGCCGCCCGCCGCACCATCGCGTCGTTCGACTTGTGCGGGTTCTTCGTCAACACGCTGCCGATCACGGCCGAGGTGGACTGGGCGCGCACGGTCGACGAGCACCTCGCCGCGGTGCGCGGCGAGATCGACTTCTGCCGCGCGTCGGTGGACGTGCCGTTCACCCAGCTCGTGTCGCGGGTCCAGCCGGAGCGCACCAACGACCGCAACCCGCTCTTCTCCGCCATGCTGGCCATGCAGAACACCGCGGACAACGCCGACGGCGGCCCGGTCGCCGAGGTGCACGAGCCCGCCAACGGCACCGCGAAGTTCGACCTGTGGCTCGGCGCGACACCGACCCGCCACGGCTGGCTGCTGGAACTGGAGTACGACCGCGCGCTGATCCCGGCCCGGGTGGCCCACGACCTGCTGGTGTCGCTGCGCACGGCCCTGCGCCGGGCGATCACTGACGGCGACCTGCGCCTGGCCGACCTGTTCGACCACGCCTCGGCCGCGCCGAGCCTGCGCCACGACGGCCGGCCCGCCACGCCCGCCGCCCCCACCATCACCGAGTGGTTCGAGCAGACCGCCGAGCGGCACCCGGACCGGATCGCGGTGTCGGACCCGGACGGCGAACTGACCTACCGGGAGCTGGCCGAGCAGGCCGGGCGGCTGGCCACCGGCCTCGCCGAGCGTGGCATCGGCCCCGGCGACGTGGTCGGGATGCGGCTGGACGGGCTGCACGACGTGGTCCCCACGATCCTCGCCGTCCTGCGCCGCGGCGCCGCCTACCTGCCGCTGGAGACCGGGCTGCCCGTCGAGCGACTGGCCGGGATGGTGGCGCGGGCCGGCTGCCGGCTCGCGGTCGGCGAGCCGATCGAAGGCGTGCCCGTGCCCGCCGTGCCATTGGCCGACCTGAGCGGCGACGCGCGGATCGCCCCGTCGCAGGCGCGACCGGACGCGGGCGTGTACGTGCTGTTCACCTCCGGCTCGACCGGCAGGCCCAAGGGCGTGCTGATGGGCCAGCGGTCGCTGCTCAACCTGGCCGCGTGGCAGCAGGGCGCGCTGGACATGAGCACCGACACCAGGTTCCTGCAGTTCGCGCCGGCCGGGTTCGACGTGTCGTTCCAGGAGATCGTCCCGGTGCTGCTCGGCGGCGGGACGGTCGTCTCGCGGCGGCCCGCGGACCGCCGGGACATGCCCGCGGTGCTGCGCCGGGTCGCCGACACGGCGGTCACCCACGTGTTCCTGCCCGCCGCCGCGCTGCGGTCGTTCGTCCAGTGCGCGGCCCGGCAACGGGTGCACCTGCCCGCGTTGCGCTACCTCTGCGTGTCCGGCGAGCAGCTGCTGACCGACGACGAGATCCGGGCGTTCTTCGTCGAGCACCCGCAGTGCGAGCTGGTGAACTTGTACGGCCCCACCGAAGCGCAGGCGGTGACGACGCACCGCCTGCACGGCGACGACCCGGTCTGGCCCACCCATGTGCCGATCGGCACCGCCATGCCCGGGGTCGCGACCTACGTGGTGGACCAGACGGGGCACCTCGCGCCGTACGGGGTGGCCGGTGACCTGTTCATCGGCGGGATCGCGCCCGCCGAGGGCTACATCAACGACCCGGAGCGCACGGCCGCGGCGTTCCTGCCGGACCACTTCGGCGGCAACGGCGTCATGTACCGCACCGGGGACCAGGTCGTGCGCGACGAGCACGACGTGCTGACCTACCTCGGCCGCGGCGACACCCAGGTGAAGATCCGCGGGCACCGGGTGGAACTCGGCGAATTGGAAGCGGTGGCCAACGCCGTACCCGGAGTCCGGGCGTCGGTGGCCGTCGTCCGCGGTGACGCGCAGACTCGCGAGCTGGTCCTGTTCGTGGTCGCCGAGCCGGACGCGGAGCTCGACACCGACGGGCTGCGGGCGGTGTGCGCGCGGCGGCTGCCGCCGCACATGCTGCCCGCCCGGATCTTCGATCTCGACGCCGTGCCGTTGTCCGCCACCGGCAAGACCGATCGCAAGGCGTTGACGGCGCTGGCCGACCAGCTGGTCGCCGAGCAGCTCACCGCACCCGCACCCGCGGCCGCCGCACCGGCCGACGACCTCACCGCCGAGCTGTGCGCCCTGTGGGCGAAGGTGCTGTCGGTGCCGGTGGTCGACCCGGACACACCCGTCATGCAGTACGGCGGGCACTCGTTGGTGATCGTGCAGGTGCTGGGCGAGGTCCAGCAGCGCTACCAGGTGACCGTCCAGGTCATCGACTTCCTGCGGGCCCCGACCGTGGCCACGCTCGCCGCGCTGATCCGGGAGGCCACCCGATGACGACCCAGCCGACGACGGCCCCGTCGACGACGCAGCCGACGTCCGAGGTGACCCTGCCGGGCCGGCTCATCACGCTGGTCCGGCGCCGCGACCGGCCGGTCTGCGTGATGCTGCCCGGCGCGGGCGGCGGCCTCGGCCCGTACCTGCAGCTGGCGTCGTCCCTGGGCACCACGCACAGCGTGTACGCGGTGCGGGCCGCGGGCCTGCTGCCCGGTGAGCGGCCCGAGACGTCCGTAGCGGAGATGGCGGACGCCGCGCTGGCGGCGGTGGGCGACCTGATCCCGTCGACGATCTTCGGCTGGTCGCTGGGCGGGACCGTCGGCTGGGAGCTCGCGGTGCGCCTCGCCGATCGCGGCATCACCCCGGACCTGGTGGTGGTCGACGCGTCACCGCTGCCGCGACCCGCCACCGCGGCGGGCGACGAGCACGTGCGGTCGGTGATCCTCGCCGGGCTCGGTCCGCGCCCGGAGCCGCAGACCGTCGAGCGGGTGCTGACCACCGTCGGCGCGCAGCTGCGGGCGCTGGTCGACTACCGCATCGAACGCACGTACCCGGGCCGGGTGCTGCTGCTGATGTGCGCGGACTCCCCCGGCGCCAACGAGGGGTTCACCGAGCGGGAGCAGGCGGTGCGCCGCTGGCGTGAGCTGGCACCCGACCTGCGGGTCGAGTGGCTCAGCGCCGAGCACTTCGCCGTGTTCGACCCGGCTCACCTTGGCGAGCTGATCGACCGGATCGCCCAGTTTCAAGAACCCCAGGAGCAGCCGTGCTGACCGCGCCGGCCGAGACCTACCACCGCGACTGGTCGCCGCTGCTGGACGAGCTGGCCGCCGAGCAACTCGACTGCCTGCAGTCGAACCTCGCGGTCCTGCTCGACCACCACCGTGGGCCGGGCGCGCACGTCGTGCTCGGGTCGGCGCCGCGGTTCGACACCACGACCGACCAGCGCGGGGTGCCCAGGCTGGCCGCCGGGTTGGCCGACCGGCTGGCGCAGGCGCACGACCTGGCCGGGCTGCGGGTGGCGCGGCGGTTCGACGACGTGGCCGGGCCACGGCTGGCCGAGCTGGCCGCCGAGCACGGCACCCTGTACGTGGTCGCGGACGTGCACGACCTCCCGTGGACGCCCTACGCCGGGCGCAGGCATGAGGAGCACAGCTTCCTGCTGTGCACCGACGGTGCCGGAACCTGCGTCGTGGACGCCTACCACGACGAGACGCCGTGGGGTCCGGCTCGGCCGGGCACCTGGCGGCTGGATCCGTCCGATGTGGACGCTCTACCGCGAGGCACCGCCCTGGTGCTCGCGATCGACGACACCGCACCGGTTCCGGTGCGCCACCGGGACAACGCGGCCGCGGCACGATCGTCGGCCGACGAGTTCGTCGACCGCGGCGGGGCCGCACCGGACACCCTCGTGCAGGACGTGTGGCTGCTCGGCCGGTCCCGCTCGCTGTACGCGACCTGGCTGGCCTCGCTGCCGGACACGCCGGCCGCCGTGCTTGCCGCGGCGCAGGCACACGCCGAGGCGGTGACCGCCCTGGGCGGCCGGCTGTTCCTGGCCGGCCGGCGCGGTGGCGGGCCGTCCGACGAGCTCCTCGACGCGTTGCGCGCGCTGCTGCGGGCCGACGCCGAACTGGTGATCGCCGTCGCGGCCGGAACCGCCGCCGCCGAAGCCACCGGCGAGTCCAGTGTGGACGACGACGCGGTGACCGCCGTGGTGGTGGCCGCCATCGCGACGGTTCTGGGCGTCGACGAGGCCGAGGTGCGCGCGGCCGGCTCGCTGCGCGAACTGGCGGGCTTCAACTCGTTTCGCCTCGTGGAGATCATCGAACGCGCCGAGGGCGCGCTGGGCGTCGAACTGACCGACGAGGACCTCACGCCGGACACCCTCACCCGGACCGGCGCCCTGTGCGCCGCGTTCGCGCGCAGGCGGCCGCGATGACCCCCGGCGAACCGATCACCTTGACGTGCGCGCCGATCACCGCGGTCGTTCGCCGGTCCACAGTGGACCTGCGCGCGACCGCCCGGGCCGCCCTGCACGACCTGCAGGTGGCGATCACCGGCTCGGCGTCCACCGTCGCCAGCACCCCCGAAGGACGCCCCTACCTGCCGGACCGACCCGACCTCGGCGTGAGCATCGCCCACGACGGCGACCTGGTGGCCGCCGCCGTCGGGGTGGGCGTCCGCGTCGGCATCGACGTCCAGGTGCCCACCCGGGCAGGCGCCGGGATGCTGCGCCGCTGCTGCCCGCCGGCCACCCGGGTCGCGCTGGCCGCCCTCGACGACGAGCATCGCGACCACGAGCTGGCCCGGATCTGGGCCGTGCAGGAGGCCTGCGTCAAGGCCCAGGGCACCGGCCTCGCGGGCCGGCCGTGGCGCATCCCCGTCCACATCGGACAACACGACGGCCGGTGGCACGAGCACCACTGGCACAGCATCGACGCCGGCGTGGGCGCGCCGGTCAGCATCGCCCACGGCACGCACCGCGAAAGGGACCCGCGATGACCACCAAGACCATGTACCACTGGTTCCTCGACTCCGCCGAGGCCAACCCGCAGCGGCCGGCGCTGGAGGTGCTGGCCACCACGCTGACCTACGCCGAGCTGAGCGCGGCCGTGGACCGGATGTCCGCGCTGATGCACCGCGAGCTCGGCCGGGCGCCCGAGCGCGTCGCCCTGCTGACCTCGCGCAGTCTCGCCGGGTACGTGGCCTACCTTGCCGCGCAACGCCTCGGCGCCGCGTGCGTGCCGCTCAACCCCGCGGCCACCGCCCCGCGCAACCTGGTCATCACCGCGGACGCCGGCATCGACCTCACCGTGGTCGACGACACCTCCGGCGACGACGCCGAGGACTACCGGCGGGGCGCCGGGATCGCGCTGCTGGACATGTCGGGGACCCGGATGGCCGACCTGCTCGCCGAGACCGCACCGCCGGCCGAGCTGCCCGCCGTGGTCGAGCGCGGGCCCGACGACATCGCCTACATCATCTACACCAGTGGCACGACGGGGAAGCCGAAGGGCGTGCCGACCACGCACGCCAACGTGTCGGCGTTCCTCACCGACGTCATCTCCCGCTACTTCCTCGAGCCGGGCGCCCGCGTCTCGCAGACCTTCGAGATGGCCTTCGACGGGTCGATCGTGGAGATCTTCGGCAGCTGGGGATCGGGCGCGACGTTGTGCGTGGCGCAGCACTCCGACGTGTTCACCCCCGTCAAGTTCGTCAACGCCAAGCGGCTGACGCACTGGATGTCGGTGCCGTCGCTGATCTCCTTCGCCAAGCGGCTGCGCGCGCTCGCGCCCAACAGCATGCCGAACCTGCGCGGCAGCTTCTTCGGCGGCGAAACCCTGACGCTGGAACAGGTGCAGGCGTGGTCGGCCGCGGCCGGCCAGACCCGGATCTTCAACTGCTACGGGCCGACCGAGACCACCGTGACCGTCACCGGGCACGAGATCCCGCTGCGCCAGGACCTGCCCGAGACGTCCAACCGCTCCATGCCGATCGGCGAGCTGTACCCGCACATGGAGTACCTGCTGCTCGGCGAGGACGGGACGCCCGCCGACGAGGGCGAGCTGGTCATCCGGGGGCCGCAGCGCTTCCCCGGCTACCTCGATCCCGCCGAGAACCCGGGCCGGTTCTTCAGCTACGACCCGATGACCGACGAGCGCGCCACGCTCTACACCGCCGGCCCGCTCACCGAGGAGCACTGGTACCGCACCGGCGACCGGGTGCGCCGCGAGCACGGCCTGCTGGTGCACCGCGGCCGCATCGACGAGCAGATCAAGATCCGCGGCAACCGGGTGGAGCTCGCCGAGATCGAGTCGGCGCTGCGCAGGCACCCGTCGATCGCCGAGGTCGTGGTGATCACCGTGCCCGCCGAGGACGGCGAGATCGACCTGCAGGCGCTCTACACCGGCGAGGAGGTCAGCGGCGAGTCCTTCGCCGGCCTGGTCGAGGAGCTGCCGCGGTACATGCGCCCGCGCGGCTACCACCACCGCGCCGAGATCCCGCTGACCCCGGTCGGCAAGATCGACCGCAGGCGACTCACCGACGAGTTCACGGCGTCGCCCGTCGGGTCAGCGCGATGACGCTCCAGCAGGACTCCCCCGTCGCCGTGCCCTCGGTGTCCCCCGCCGCCGGGGTCCCCGTGACGGCGATGCAGGAGTCGCTCTGGTGGGTGCACCAGCGCGCCCGCAACCAGTCCGTCTACAACCTGACCTGGCGGCTCGGCTGTGGGTCCACAGTGGACGTCACTGCACTGGGCGTCGCGTGGCAGGCGGTGGTCGACCGGCACGAAGCCCTGCGCACGGCGGTGTACCGGGTGGACGGTGAGCTGCGGCTGGTGGTCACGCCGACGCTGCCCGTGCGCGTGCAGCGGATCCAGATCGCCGACCCCGGCGGCACGCCCACCGACGAGCTGCTGCGGCTGGTGTGCGAAGAGCTCAGCGAGCAGAGCTTCGCGCTGGACACGGCACCGTTGGCCCGGCTGGCTTCGATCGAGGTCGCCGGCACCCAGGAGCTGTTGCTCACCGTGCACCACGTCGCGGTCGACGGGTGGGGCATCCAGCTGATCATGCAGGACCTGTCGGTGGCCTACGCGGCCGCGCTGACCGGAGCCGAGCCGAAATTCGAGGGCGACGCCGAACCGTTCACCGCCTACGCCGCCGAGCAGGCGGCCGCGCGTGCGGCCGGTGACTGGGCGGCGAGCCTCGAGCACTGGCGCTCGGCACTGGACGGCGCGGTGTCCACGACCGTGTGCGCCGACCACGACCGCTTCGCGGGCACCGGCGCGCCCGGCGTGACGTTGCGCTACCGGTTCAGCCAGGAGGCGGCCGCCGCGGTGGGCGCGCTGGGCACCTCCCACTACGCCACCCCGTTCGCGGTGCTCCTTGCGGCGTTGCAGATCGTGCTCGCCCGCGGCGGTGCGGGCGAAGACGTCGCGATCGGCGCGGTACTCGCCAACCGGATGACCCCACGCGACCAGGCGCTGGTCGGCTACCTGGCGAACCTGTGCATCGCGCGGGCCACCGTACGCGCCGACGACACCATCGGCGACGTGGTCGGCCGCGGCCGGGACGCCGTGTGGACCATGCTCGCCCACCAGCACGTGCCCTACGCGACAGTGTTCGGCGCGCTCACCGAGTCCACGCAGTCGATGCTGTCGGACTACGCGCCGCTGCTGCTGAACTACCTCGGCCCGATCGCCGCCGGTCTCGCCCTCGGCGACGTGCCGCTGGTGCTGCACCGCACCCCCAACCGGGCGGCGCGCGCGGACATCTCGATCGCCTTCTGGGAGGTCGAAGGGGCCTACTGGACGGAGATCGAGTACAACACCGGGCGCTACGAGCGGCCCACGGTCATGCGCCTGCTGCACGACCTGGACGCGGTGCTCGCGGCGGGCGGCGCGGACGCCACGACACGGGTCGCCGACCTTTCCGTCCGCACCCGCGCGTCGGCCGGGCACCTGGACCACCACCGGCCCGCGGCGGCCGCGGCCCCGGTGCGGGCGCTGCCGGCCTCGGCGACGTGGGAGCTCGCGGGGCGGCTCTGGCAGGAAGTCCTGGGACACCAGGCCGGTGGCCCGGACGAGGACTTCTTCGCCGCGGGCGGGCGCTCGCTCAAGGTGATCCAGCTGGCGGTCGCCGTCGAGGCGGCGACCGGGCAGCGCCTGGACGTGGTCGCCTGGCTGGCCCGGCCGACCCCGCGCACGCTGGTGCAGCAGCTGGAGGCCGAGGCGGAGCCCGCCGACGCGATGAGCACGGTGGTGCCCCTGCGCGAAGGGGCGGGTGGGCCGCACCTGCACCTGGTGCACGGGGCGAGCGGGTCCGCGCAGGACTACCGGCACCTGGCGGCCGCGCTGCCCGACGGGTGGCGGGTGACCGCGTCGCAGGAGCGCACGCCGCTGCCCGACGTGCTGTCGATGGCGCGGCGCTACCTGGCCGATCTGCTGGCCGAGGGCGACGCGCCGGACATCCTTTGTGGATGGTCGATGGGCGGGCAGGTGTGCTACCGGATGGCCGCCGCCCTGGCGGAATCCGGTGCGGCACCGGCACTCGCGGTGCTGGACGCGGCGCCGCCGGTCGGCTACCCGATGGACGCCGACCGCGAACGCGAGTGCTTCGAGACCTTCGCCGCAGGCATCGCGGCGGCGCTGGGCATACCACCGGGTACCGCCCTGCCGGTCGTGCACGGCGACGACGGGGAGCTGGCGATTCGCGCGCTGGCCGCACACCTGGCCGCCGCGAGCCCCACCGGCGAGACGGTGCCGACCGCCACCCTGCTGGACCGGTGGCGGGTGCACCTGCGCCACACCGAGGCGGTCGCGGCGTTCGTCGGCACGGACCAGGTGCCGGGCGCCGGGTTGGTTGTCGGAGCTGACCTGCTGGACGTGCAACTGGACCAGTGGGCGACGTTGTTCAAGTCACCGCCGGCCCGGTTGCGCCTGGGCACCGGCCACCACGGCGTGCTCACCGAGGACGTGGCCGCCACGCTGGCCGGCGCCCTGACCAACCTGCTTCCCCACCACTGACCGGTCAACCGGCCGCGCGTCCCACCTCGAGACGCGCGGCCCGTTTCCTGTCGTGAAAGGCCCTGAATGGCCCATTCGAGGCGCTGGGTGTCTTGAATGGGCCATTCAGGGCGTTGGGGGGTTATGCGCGCGTCTGCATCGCGACCCATTCCGTGGTTCCGCTCAGCTGCGGGATTCGAGGCTCGTGGCCAGGGCCCGGCGATCCACCTTGCCGTTGTTGTTCACCGGGAACCCGTCCACGTGGTGGAACCGGGCCGGCACCATGTACTCCGGCAGGCGGGCGGCCACCGCCGCGCTCAGCTGCCCGGACTCGGTCTCGGCGCCGGTGTACAGCGCGTGCAGCGCGACATCCCCGCCCTCGGCGGGCAGCGCGAGCACGACGGCGTCCGCGATGCCGGGCTGCGCCCGCAGGACCGCCTCGATCTCGCCCAGCTCGATGCGGTAACCGCGGATCTTGACCTGGTCGTCCAACCGTCCCATGTGGACGAACTGACCGGCCACCGCGCGAACCCGGTCGCCGGTGCGGTACCAGTCGTCCGGTCCCGGACGACCCTCGACGGGCGTCATCGTGCCTTCCGGGGCCGAGCGCAGGAACCGGCCGGCGTCGTGCGCCGGGTCGAGGTAGCCGTCGAAGCGCTGGTGCCCGCGCACGCACAGCTCGCCGTCCGCGTCGGGCGTGTCGGCGGTGCGCACCGTGCCATCCTCCGCCACGGCCACCGCCTCCAGGCCGGCGTTCGGCCGGCCGATGGGCACCGTGCCGTTGGCCGTGTCGAGCCACTCCCGCGGCGACGCGGCCAGCCGGTGACCGAGGCACGTGATGGTCAGCTCGGTCGGACCGTAGGCGTTGTCGACGACGCTGTCCGGCGCCGCCGCCGCCCACGCCCGCGCCTGCTCGACGGTCAGCTGCTCGCCGGCGAACACACTGCTGCGCAACGTCGGCATGCTGCCGGGCCGCAGCCCGCGCAACCGCCGGGCCAGCGAGATCACCGACGGCACCGACGACCAGTGCGTGATGGCGCGCGCCGCGACGAACCGGGCCGGGGTCAGGATCTCGGCCGTCTGCGGCACCACCAGGGTCGCGCCCGCGCTCCACGCCGTGAACATGTCGCCGACCGACGGGTCGAAGGTCAGGTCGTAGGTCTGGGAAAGCCTGCTGCCCACCTCGACGCCGTACTGGCGGCGGCAGTGGGCCAGGAACCCAGGCAGGTTGCGGTGCCGGATCGGCACGCCCTTCGGCGTCCCGGTGGACCCGGAGGTGAACAGCACGTACGCCACGTCGTCCGAAGTGGACGGACACGGCCGCGTCCAGGCGTCGGGCAGTCCGGCGGCCCAGTCCGGCGCGGTCAGCCGCAGCTGCGCCGCCCCGGTCAGCTCGCCGGCCTGCGGCGCACCGGCGGCGTCGACCACGACCACGTCGACCCCCGCCGCGACGCACATGGCCTGGTTGCGCGCGGGCGGGAACGACGGGTTCAGCGGCACGACGACCGCACCGAGCCGCAACGCCGCCAGGTAACCCGCGTACGCGGCGAGGCTGCGCGAAGCCAGCAGGCCGACCGCCGCGGGCACCGCACCGCATGACGACACGAGCCGCGCGGCCAGCCGGTCCACCAGCGCCGCCAGTTCGGCGTAGGTCAGCACGTCCTCGGCGACCTCGAGCGCGACCGCGTCCGGCACCGTGTCGGCGGTCGCGGCGAAGGTGGCGTACATGCCGCTCATGCCGGCTCCTCGGCGGGTGCGTCCACCTCGTCCAGCATGCCCGGGGTGATCACCCGGAGGAACAGGTAGACCAGCAGCAGGCACAGCACCGCGAACAGCCCGAACGCGATCCGGTAGCCGAACAGCTGCGCCAGCCCGCCCGCGACGGCCGCCGCGACCGGCAGCATCCCCCACGAGATCAACCTGCTCGCGGCGTTGAACCGGCCCAGCATCTCGTTGGGCACCAAGGACTGCGTGATGACGCGCGAGTTCACCGTCCACATCGTCCCGCCGATGCCCGCGGCGAACGCGGCGGCGCCGATCACCCACGCGCTGCCCGGCGTCGACGGCAGCACGGCGGGGATGCCGACCATCAACGCGGTGCCGATGATGTCGACGAACATCGCCCAGCGGCGGCCGATCAGCCGGTTCACCGGGCCGACCAGGACGGTGCCGAGCACGCCACCGGCGCCGAGGCAGGTCAGCAGGAAGCCGTACTGCTGGGCGGTGAGGTGCAGCGGCCCGATGGCGTAGACGGGGATCAGGGCGTACCAGGCCGCCCAGCAGCCGGCCATCACGGTGATCAGCAACGCCATCGAGCGCAGCAGTGGGTGCCCGAGCAGGAAACTCAGGCCCTCCTTGATCTCGGCCCGCGCCGGGCGGCGTTCCTTGGCCGGTGCCGGCGTGAAGTTGCCGACCAGCATGGTCAACAGCAACGCGCCGATCAGGTACGCGGCCCCGGTCGCCCCGAGCGCGACGGCGAACCCGGCGGCGACGAGGAACCCACCGATCGGCGCGCCGACGAAGCTGAAGCTCACGTACTCGGTGCCGGTGAGCCGGGCGTTGACGGTCTGCCAGCGCGAGCGCGGCACGGCGGCCGGGATGATCGAGGCGGCGCTGAGCTGTGCGACCACCTCCGCGACGCCGAGCACGAGGGCCACGGCGTAGATGACCGGCAGCCCGCCGATGTCGAACACCACGGCGAGGGCGAGGGCGCCGATCGCGACCATCCGGGCGAACTCGGCGCCGGCCATCAGCGAGCGGCGGTTGCGCCGGTCCACCAGCACGCCGATGTGCAGCGCGGTGACCAGCCACGGCAGGCTGAGCATGATCGACACGGCGGCGACGAGCGCGGGCGAGGTCGTGAACCGGGTGACGAGCAGGGGCAACGCCACCCGCATGACCGCGTCGGCGGTGTTCGTGGTGCCGGTGAACGCGACCAGCAACCACTCGTTGCGACGCGGCGGGAGCGGTTCGGCGGCACCGGCCGAGCGGGGCACGGTGGACGGGTTCGCGGACACGCAACCTCCTCGACGCGCCGATCGCGGCCAACTGGCGCGGCCTCATCGTCGCAGCGGCGCACCGGCTGTCAAGAAGGCTTACAACGGGCCAACATCCTCGACGGGGCAGGGAACATCGAGCGTCCATCCGCGCGGCGGGAGCCTGACCGCCGAACAGTACGCGGCCCACGTGTCGGGCTCTTCAGTGGCGCAGGGAGATCCCGCGGTCCCCCATGGACGGGACCAAGGACCCGCCGATCAGGTGGTGAGCAGGACGACCGCGCCGGCCCTGTGGGCGGTCATCACGCGGGCCCGACGGGCGCACTGTGCACGGTCGCCCGCACGACGCCCGGAACGGCTTCGGCCAGCACCAGCGCGATGTGCCGGTCGGTGGCGTCGTCGAACTCGTCGTGCACGACGGCCTCGCCGTCGTGCACCGCCACCGTCCAGCGGCTCGGCCCGCCGTAGCTCTCGAGCTTGCTGGTGACCTCCCGCGCGATCTCCTCGTCGGGACGGGCGAGCACCTTGATCAGGTCGCGTCGCGTGACGACGCCGACCAGCGCCCCACCGTCCACAATGGGCATGAAGCGGTGCTTGTCGTCGAGCATCGCGCGAGCGAGCACCGTCACGTCGGTGCCCGGCCCCATGTCGGTCGCGGGCGCGCTCATGACCTCCCGCACCAGCTGCGGCACCGGCAGGTTCGGCGCATCCACCGTTTCGTAGCGGTAGCGCGGGTCGACCGGGAACCGGTCGCGCACGAGGTCGGCCTCGCTCACGATCCCGACCAGCTGGTCGCCCTCGACCACCGGCAGCGCGGTGAACCCGTTGTCCGCCAACAGTTTTGCTGCCTGCTTCACGGTGGTCGCCGGATGCACACTGACCACGTCGCGGGTCATCACGTCGCGTGCTCGCATGGTTCGTCTCCTTGGTTTCGCGGTGGGTCAGTCAGGCCGGTTCGCAGCCCTTGCGGCCGGTCCAGCGGGGTTCGAACTCGAGCCACTGCCGTTCCCAGCAACGGCGGGCGTGTCTGGTCACGGCCGTGCGCACCACCCAGCGCAGGCTGGCGAGCACCAGGACGACACCGGTCAGGATCGCCATGACGACCGCGACGGCGTCACCCACGGCCGAGGTCAGCGTTCGTGGCGGGCCGACCGCCGCGCCGGACCGGTCGATCCAGATCTGCTTGGTGTCACCGGCGTGCAAGCCGGCCGGGACCTCGATGGTGCCGGTGTGCGGTCGCCCGTCCGGAGCTAGCCACCACGCACCGCTGTGGTCGTCGGTCGCGGGCGCGTCCTCGCTCAGGGTGGCCGGGACCTGGAGGCGGGTCCGCTGTTCGACCAGCGCGGACTCGACCCGCTGGGCGTGCACCAGGCTGCCCACCGCCGCGGCGACCGGCACCACCACGATCGCGATCACCACCGTCAGCCAGGTGACGGCGCTCAGCACCCGATCCCCGGGACGGGTCAACGGGTTGCGCGAGAACAGCAGCGACGCGCTCCTCGCTACCCGTGACATCGTCCCCATGGCCTGCTCCTCGGGCGTGTGTTCGCTGTGCCACCCACGATCGCCGCTGTCACGGGTGTCGCCGAAGGGTCTTTGGTGCACGTCGCAGCACCTTTGGTCCCGGGACCAAAGCACCCGCGGTCACCCGTGGGTGCGAGGCGAGCGAACGATGTCGGTCAGCACCTTGCGAGCGCTGCTGCGCGCGACCGACCGCGGGTGGCCCAGTCGCATCAGGACCTGCGGGTAGCCGGTCAACTCCAGCTGCTCGATCAGCCCGGCCCGCACGTCCACCACGTGCAGCGGCTGCGTGAGCACGGACGCGGCCAGACCACGGGCCACGCACTCCAGCCACACCTCCTGCAGCGTCACGCCCGCGGCGACGTGGTCACTGCGGCCATCGCCCACCGTCGTGACCAGGACGAGGGTTTCCGCCGCCAACCGCTCGCGCAGCACCGACTTCGGTGGTATCGCGGTGTCGCGATCGACGAGCCCGGCCCAGGGCAGGGCTCGTTCCGAGCGGGGCGCGGGCAGGTAGCCCTCACGGCTACCGCTGGTCGTGGAGTCCCGCCAGACGTCCAGCTCCTGCTGGTAGGCGATGTCGCCGCGCATGACCTGGCCGGCCACCGACAGCAGCGCCGCCAAAGGGTCGAGCATCGCGGGACCGGACAGGTGGAGCAGGCCCACGCCGTCCGCGACGGGGACCTCCAGCAGTTCACGCACGAGCGCGGGATCAGGCCGCTGCGGGCCGAACCGCCGCCGATGGCTGTGCCGCAAGGCGATCGCCCGGAACCGGGCGAGTTCCGCGGGAGTCGGTGGGACATCGTCGCCGGCGCGGACCCGGCCGACGGCGTCCCGGCGGTCGTGGTCGGGAAAAGCCTGGGTGTCGGCGGCGCGACCGAGCCTGCGCACCGCGAGCCGGGCATTGGTCAGGGCCGACCCGCAGGAGATCAGCCGGTCCCGGCCGACCGGATCGTGCCTGCGCAGCCCGATATCGGTGCGTTCCAGGATGGTGACCACCGGCCCGGCGAACTCGACGTGCCAGGGTTGCGTGTTGTGCACCGACGGCGCCCTGCCCACCGCCGTCGCTATGGTCGCGACATCTTGCTGGTCGAACGCCCGGTTTTCCCTCACACCAGCAGCCTGCGCCCGGCGCACCCCCTTCAGGAACTGCCCAAGGACACCACCGGGCGGGACCTCGGGCTGTTGCTGCTCCCGGTGCCCGATGGGCACACGCAGACCCCTACCCCAACCGCCCTTCCCGGTTGACGGCCGTTTGGACGTTTCGTCCCTCTGGGTGGTGTGCTGGACTTTCCGGATGCGTCGATACCGGGTGAATCTCCTCCTGCCCGCCGTGCTGCTGGCGCTGGCCGGCGTGGTGGCTCCCGCCCTGCCCGCGCAGGCGGACGGCGTGACCCTCAGCGCCGACCAACGCCGTGCCTACCTCGAGTACTACGCCCCGCTGTTGCTCAAGCAGGGCGACGAGAACAACGGCAAGGCCGGGCGCGACTGGCTGACCAACTTCGACTTCGACCGGGACGGCGACTTCTCCACCAACCGCACCAACTGGTTGCACGTCGACGACTACGCGGCCTCGGCGGGCGACCCGGCCAGCCCGTACGCGACGTGGAAGATCCGGCCGACGCTGTACACCGCCTTGCTGCAATACCGCGACATCGACGGATCGACCGCGGTCACGCTGCTGTACCACGTGTACAACGCGGCGGACAAAGACGGCGACCAGATCCACGACTGGGAACGGGTCGAGATCACCATCCGCGGCGTCACCGGCACCCCGGGCGGCGCGGGCGAGGCCTACGCCACGTCGGTGATCACCCACCACAAGGAACACATCCTGCGTTCGGCGGCCGACCTCGCCTCCGGTCAGGTCCGGTTCCGGTCCACCGGCGGGGGCAACCACCTGCTGCTCTGGCAGGCCGACGAGAGCGACGTGGACTTCCCCTCCTTCGGCCCGCACGGCCACGAGCTGCGCTACGTGACCGACGACCCGGCCGGGGTGCCGGGCGCCGCGGACGCCCCGGCGCGGGTGCACATCTCCGGCGCGAACGAGAGCTACCGGGTGCACTACGTCTTCGCCCCGGCGGACGCCGTCGCGGCGATGGGCGCCACGGTGCTCACCCACGACTCGGCGGGCACGCTGGCCAGCGGCGTGGACAACGGCACGACGGTGAACTGGGGTCAGACCAAGCGGATCGCCTACGAGTTGCAGGACCTCGCCGACATCATCCCCACGCACTGGGCCGGCGGGGACTGGAGCCGCAACTGGCGAGCCGACGACAGCGCGGACATCTGGCTGGAGAGCCCGATCACCGACGAGTCCGGCGCCGCCCTGGTGCCGGTCGGGCGGCAGCGCTTCTACACCGCGTCCAAGGACGGCACCGGCACCGACGGCCGCTCCGGCATCCCCAGCAAGGGCTGGCTCTTCGGCGACTACTCCGCCGAAGGCGACGAGGACACCCCGTCGGATTCGGACGACTTCGACGGCTACGGCGGCGCCGGGCGTGCACCCGACGGCAGCAACCGGGCCACGGCCAGTGGCGACACCGCGTCGCTGGGCGCCTACTGGCGCCAGCACGACTTCTTCGTCCACGACGGCGGACTGATCGGCAGCGAACACGTCGAGTCGGGCCGGTGGCTGCCCGCGGGCTGGGCGGCACCGGAAGCCGGCGGATTCGACGGCCGCTGGGTCGCCTTGTTCGACGACCGCCCCGGCGCCGACTCCTGAGTCGTTCCTAAGCCGTCACGACGAGGCGCCGCGGTGGCTGAGGACCGTGGAGCTGGCGATCTTCCACATGCCGTTCTCCTGAACCAGACCGAAGCGGGTGCTTTCCACCGCGACGTTCCCGGAGCGGTAGTAGTAGTTCACGGTCGCGGTGACGGTGTGGGGCGGGGACGGTGTCACGTCGGTCACGGTGACGCGCGCGATCGCCTGCCAGAAGCGCTGGTACCCGCTCCTCCCGCCGGCGTGGTTCTGCTGGTAGTCGGCCGTCATGTGGTTCCACGCGACGTCCAGGTTGCCCGGCACGAGCTGGTAGTAGTCGACGATCGCCGCGGTGAGCTGGGCGGGTACGTCCTGCGGCGTCGGGGGCTTCGCGGGTGCGCTCGACGGGGCGCTCGTGGTGCTCGTGCCCGCCTTCGACGTCGTGCTGCCGGCCGTGGTCGACCGTGGCGCGGTGGTGGTCGTCGGGGCGGGTTTCGTGCCGGGCGGGGCGGCGCGATCCGGGCCGTTGTCGTTGGTCAGCACGGCGACGAGCACACCGGCGATGAGCAGCACGGCCACGGCCAGGGCGGCCAGGACGGCGCGGCGACGGCGCGGGGCCGACGACCGGGTCACGGCAGTAGCCGGGGCAGCCGCGCCAGCAGTGGCAGCCGGGCCGGCGCTGGTCGGCGTGGCGGCAGCGGTAGCCGTGACGGCCGTGGCGGCGGCGGCCGGCGGGTGTGGTTCGGCGTCGGCCAGGGTGCGTTCGGCTTCGCGGGCGGTGGGGCGCTGGTCGGGATCGGTGCGCAACAGCGTGGCCACGGCGTCGCCCAGGCCGTCGGCCTGGCTCGGCGTGGGCACCGGGCTGGTCGCGATGCGGTACAGCAGGGCGATCGGGTTGGCGTCGAGCCCGAACGGCGGCGCGCCCTCGATCGCGCAGTACAGCGTCGCGCCCAGGGAGAACACGTCGCTGGACTGGGTCGCCTCGGACCCCTTGGCCACCTCGGGGGCCAGGTAGGCCGGGGTGCCGGCGAGCACGCCGGTCGCGGTCAGGGTGACGTCGCCGACGGCACGGGAGATGCCGAAGTCGGTCAACTTCGCGGTGCCGTCCTCGGTGATCAGCACGTTGCCGGGTTTCACGTCGCGGTGCACGATCCCGGCGGCGTGCGCCGCGGCGAGGGCGCCGGCGATCTGGGCGCCGATCCGCCGGACCTGGTCGGCGGGGAGCGTGCCGTGTTCGGCGATCAGGTCGGCCAGGGTCCGCGCCGACAGGAACTCCATGATCAGGCACGGCCGGCCTGCGTGCTCGACCACGTCGAAGACGCCCACGGCGTGCGGGTGGTGCAGCCGGGCGGCGATGCGCGCCTCGCGCAGGGCCCGGTCGTGGGCCTCCTGCGTCTGCGCCTCGGTCATGCCGCCGTGCACCAGCAGTTCCTTCACGGCGACGTCCCGGTTCAGCACTTCGTCGTGACCGCGCCAGACCTCGCTCATGGCGCCACCGCCGATGCGGTCGAGCAGGCGATAGCGCTCCGCGACCAGATCGCCTGCGGCTGCCACAGCGTCCTCCTTCTGGGTGTCCTTCAGGAGGTACCCAATCAGGGGACACTTCGCACGCCGTGATCAGGGTTCGATCAGCTGGACCGGCTTGCGCACGCACCCGGCGACGCTCGATGAGCGCCGCCGGGTGCGCGTGGGTCAGTACCGGAACTGCTGCAGCTGCCTCCCATCGGCGGAGGGCACCCAGCCGGTGCGGGTGGCCGGGTCGAGCTGGGCCGAACGTTCGGTCTGGGAGCTGACCTCGCCGCCGAAGGGGCTCGACACGAAGTTCAGGCCGGACACCACCGACACCTGCTTGCCGGTCGCCAGGTCGATCACCGCGAACTGGCTGGTGGCGTTGTTGTCGGTGATCAGCCCGCCCACCTTGCCGAACTGCGAGATCACCGGCGGCGTGCGGAAGGCGACCAGCGCCAGGTGGTGCACCCCGTCGACGGCCAGGAACGCCGACTGCTGCTGGCGCACGGTCACCGAACCGCCCGACGCCAGCGTGCCGCCGTCGACCGAACCGAGCGAGGTGGTGCCCACGATGTTGAGGCTCACCGACCGGTAGACGGTCTCGTACAGCTTGTTCGCGCCGTCGTCGAACGCCAGCCCGTTGGCGCACACGCTGCCGCCGTCGGACAGCCGTGTCGTGCTCGCGTCGAGGTCCACCGCCACCACGGACGCCGCGCCCGCGCCGAAGCAGATCAGGCCGCTGCCTGCGCGCGCGAGGTAGACCAGCCCGGTGGCCGGGTCCAGCGTGATCATCTTGAACCCGCCCACGACCGCACCCGGCGGATCCGCGAGCAGCGGCGTGCCGAGCGCGCCGTCGGCCAACGCCACCGGAAGCACGAAGTCGGTGTTGTCCGACGTCCGCTTGGCCAGCAGCGCCGCGCGGTGCCGGGCCGGGTCGACGCGGCCGCCCGACACCGAGTAGCCCTCGGCCGTCACGGCGGCAATGCGCTGCCGAGACCCGGTGTCGTACGTCTCGACGGTCCACCCCGCGGGCGTCACGTGCAGCAGCACCAGCCGGTCGGCGCCCGCGCCGAGCACCTGGTACGCGTCGCTGTTCGAGCCGTCGCTGGCCAGCACCGCACCGTAGGTCCCGTGCGCGGCGTCGTACTCGCGCACCGATTCACCGCCGCCCGGCTCCCGCAACGCGACGTACGACGTGCCCGCCGACTGGGCGGCGAAGCTCGTCACCACAGTGTCGCCCGGCGCGTACCCGTCGTCGAGCACGAGCAACGACGTCGGCGACGCCTGGCCCACCACCTTCCCGTTCCGGTCGGTCGCGAACACCCGCACGTTGTAGTCGAGCGAACCGCCGAGGCCGAGCTGCACCGCGTCGAGCCGCGCGGTGCCACTGCGAGCCGGAAGCTGCTGGTAGGCAACGGATCCCGCGCTCGGTCCACCTTGGTCGCGACGATCACCGTTGGCGTTGGTGACGGTGTTGAGCGCGTTGTACAGCGTCGGCGCGGGCGCCGAGAACTCCACCGCCGCACCGGTCGCCCCCGGCACGCCACGCACGTCGTAGCCGAGCGAGAAGCCCGGTGCCGCACGGGTGATCTCGGCGAAGTGGCCGGACGCGCCACCCGCCGTGAGGATCGGCGCCTCCGGCCGCTGGGCAGGACCGCCGACGCGGATCGCGGTGAACTCGCCGTACGTGGGGTTGCCGGCGTTGCCGGTGACCGACCGCTGGACGATCCCGATCCCGTAGATCCCCGCGCCGCCCGCGAACGCGGACGCCGGCACGACGACGTCACCCGACGTGGCGGACAACGGTGCCACGAACCCGGTGCCGAAAATCGGTGCGCTGGCGGGGTTCCAGTGCCCGAGGGTCGACACGACCACCTGCGGGTTCGACAGGTCCCGCACGCCGGTCAGGTCGTAGTGCACCGTCACCGCCTGCCCGGCCGGCACGGACGCCGGCGCGACCGGGGCGAGCCCTTCGGCATACGTGCCGTCGCTGGGCCCGAACGTCAGCGTCTGCGAAGCAGAAGCCACCACCCGGGGACCGGAGCGCACCTCGAACGTGACCGGCACCGAGCGGTCCTCTGTGGACACGATCGGAAGCCCGGCCGCGGCGAGGATTTCCCTTGGGGTCAGCCGCACCGCCGGGACGGTCGAGGTGAACTCGTGGCCGTTGACCTGCAGCGCGTACGACGCCTTGGCGGGCGCGCCGACCACGTCGGCGCCGACGGTGACCGGGCCGGCGAGGCCCTGCCCCGTGCCGTCCGTGTCGAGGTCGATCCGGCCGCCATCGGCGTTCTCCAGGTAGGAGCCGCCGAGGCCGCCGATGGTCACGCGGTGGGCCACCGAAAGCCGGGCGATCGCCGGGGCGGCGTGCCCGCCGAGCACGGACTGGACGGCCGCGGTCACGTCGAGCTGCGGGCCGACCGTGACCGGCCGGTCCATCTGCGGCGGCGATGCCACCGGGCGCGCGGTGCGCTGCAGCAACGACCGGACCTCAGCCGGGCTCAGCGAGCGGCCGGTGAGCTTCGCCGACTGCAGCACCACCGCCGCGGCGGCCGCGGTCATCGGCGCCGACGCCGACGTGCCGCCGTTGAGCACCGGCGTGACGTCCTGCGCTCCCCCGTGCTGGCTGTGCTCGACGACGAGGATCCCGTCGCTGGGCGCCGACACGTCGACACGCGTGCCGAAGCCCGAGGAGAAGCCCCCGCCGCCGTCGGTGCGGGTGGTCGCGAACGTGGGGTTGTGCGCGGCGGCACCGCCGGCCTGCTGGGACACGGCGAGCGTGTCGTCCAGCGTGGTGCCGCCGACCGCGATCGCGCCGGAGTCGAGCACCTTGGTGGGCGCGGTGGAGAACTGGTCGTCGCCGATGTCCGTGGTCGCGTGGACGTCCTCGGTCACGTCGGTCGGTGTGCTGCCGCCGTCCGGGCCGACGGCGGCCGGGGTGTACAGCCGCGTGCCGTCGTTGGACGAGATGGTGACGACGATGTGGTACTGCCGCACGATCGTCGTGATCACCGCCTGCGCCACCGGGTCGTCCTCGAGGTAGCGGCCGGGGAAGCCGACGCTGTCGGTGCCCATGCCGAGGCTCGCGGTGATCACGTCCGGGCGCGGCGTCTGGCGCGCGGCCGCGAGCAGCGCCACCGAGATCTGGTCGATCGTCGGCTCCTTCGGCACGACCAGCCGGTACTGCGCGCCCGGCGCGATGCCGAGCAGGTCGGTGAAGCCGGCGCCCTGGGCGTCCGCGCGCTGGCGCTCGTGCGGCAGCGGCGCCATCACGCCGAAGTCCAGCAGGACCTCGCCGAGCGCGGCGTCCTGGTTCTCGACCGAACCGACCGGGTCGAGGTGGCCGGCGGCGTCCGCGGTGTAGGTCGGGATCAGCGGCATCGACGGGATGTCGAGGTAGCGCTGGCCGTCGCGGACGACTGTGGTCGGGCCGTTGGACTGGACGTAGGCGTCACCGGCGTCGGCCATGCCCTGGTCGGTGAGGTCGCCGAGGGAGACGTTGGTGATGATCTCGCCGGTGCCGGGCAGCTGGCCGTACTTGCCCAGCAACGCGTACGCGCCGAGCGCGTTGGTGCCGCCGGCGTTGAGGTAGCTCTGGGCGGACGACGTCACCCCGTAGTTCGCGGGCAGCCCGGCGGGCGGGTTCTTGTGCGCCTGCGGCAGTTTCGCCGACTTGACGGCGGGCTGCGGTACCGGCACGGCACCGATCGACATCGTGGCGGCGCGGCGGTTCGGCTGCGCGCTCACCACGCCGGGCGTCGCGGCGAGCGTCTTCGCGGCGGTGTCGGGGTCGTGGCCCGACAGGTGCACGAGCACGGTCTTCGCGAGCGCGGGAACGTCGGTGACGCCGGGGAAAACCGGTTCGACCGACGTGGCGCCGACCTTGCCGAACGCCGCGTTGACGCCGGTGTCCGACGTCTTGGCCGCACGGCGGCCGGCCCCGAGCGGGGCACCGGTGACCGTGGTCGAGCCGGCGAGCTGGACGAGGACGTCGGCGGGTTGCGCGGGCGTGGTGGCGCGGGCGAACGCGGCGCGGACGCTGTCGTCGGCAGGCGCGAGGCTGCCGAGCCCGGAGCTGCCTTGGGGAAGCGCGAGCACGGTCTTCGCAAGGGTCTTGCCGTGGGCGTCGATGCGGGTCGCGGTGCCGTCGGGGCCGACGGTGATGCTGCCGCCGTCGGGCATCGCGACATGTCTGGCGGGTGGCGCTTGCTCGTCCGGCGGGGCCGCGGTGGCCGGGGGAACGGCGAGGCCGGAGAGGGTGGTCGCGGCCGCGACTGCGACCAGCGCGCGGCGGAGCGTCGTGGCTCGGGGCACCAGGCTCCCTTTCGGATCGGGGGACGGGGAAGTCGTCGGATCAATTTCGCAGGAGCCCTCGGCCTGGCGCAAGATAGCCACCATGACCAATAGTCGCCAGGTGGCGGGTTCACGCCAGCAATTGCGGGACCTCGACGTTCTGGGAATCCCCTCCGTCGACGCGACGGTGTACACGGCGTTGCTCGCCCACCCACGCACCCGCAGCGCGGACTTGGCCGAGCAATGCGGACTTTCCGCCCAGCAGGTGACGCGCGCACTCGCGCGGCTCACCGCGAGCGGCATGGCCAGCCGGGTGCCGGGCCAGCCCGCTCGCTACCTCGCGGCGGCACCCGACATCGCCCTCGGCGCGGTCGCCGCCGAGCGCTCGGCTGAGCTGCGCCGCGCCCGCGCGGTGATCGAAGATCTGATGACCGTGCACCGGGAAGCCAGCCGGTTCACCCACCCGGCCGAACTGGTCGAGGTCGTCACCGGGGCGGAGAACATCGGCGTGCGCGTGCGGCGGCTGCAGGACGAGGCACGCACCCAGATCCGCGGCTTCGACCGGCCGCCCTACGTCAGCGTGCCCGGCGAGAACCTCGAGTCCGAACGGCAGCGCCTCAAGGCCGGCATCGCCTACCGCGTGATCTACGACCGCCAGGCGATCGCCGTCCCCGGCCGGCTGACCAACGACATCCTGGTCAGCGGCCAGCACGGCGAACGCTCCCGGGTGCGCCCGCGTCTGCCGATCAAGATGGTGATGGCCGACGAAGCCGTGGCGGTGATCCCCATCAGCACCTCGCCGCACGTCATCGACGCGGCCTACATCATCCACGCGTCGGCGCTGCTGGACGCCCTCGTGACGCTCTTCGAAGCGGAGTGGGACCGCGCGGTTCCCATCTCCGAGGCGCTGACCGAGCCGGCCCCGGACGTCGACCCGGAGACGACCACGCTGCTCACCCTGCTCGCCGCCGGTCAGACCGACGCCGGCATCGGCCGCGCCCTGGGCTGGAGCCCCCGCACGACCCAGCGCCGCGTCCAGCGCCTGATGACCGAGCTCAACGCCACGACCCGCTTCCAGGCCGGGATGAACGCCAAAGCCCGGGGGTGGCTCTGAGTCCTCGCAAGGTCATCGTTTGCCCGCCGGGAGTGGCTGTTCGACGGTGCACCACCAGCTGGTGCGGCCGCCGACCGTGCTGCGGGCCATCGGTGCGCCGTCGCGCGGGCACCGGGCACCGGCGTGCCGGAACGGGATGACGGACAGCGTGTGCACGCCACCGTCGGCGAGGGCGTCCCCGACCGACTTGCGCAGCGCGCGCAGGATCCTCGTGCGTTCCGGCCGGGTCAGCTCGTCCACGGGCCGCGCCGGGTTGATCCGGGCCCGCCAGAGGATCTCGTCGGCCAGCAGGTTGCCGATGCCGGCCACGGCGTGCTGGTCGAGCAACCGAGCCTTGACCGGCGCCGTCCCGGACGACAGGGCCGCGTGGAACCGAGCGGGTGAGATCGTCGCCGCGTCCGGTCCGAGCCGGTCGACGTCCGGGTCGAGCACGATCCGGCCCAGGCGCCGCGGGTCCACCAGCATCAGCCGCCCGCCGTCGGCGAAGGTGAGGGAGAACCGCGACCACCGGTAGTCCCCCGCCAGGCGCCGGCCCTCCCAGTAGTCACCGCCGTCGACCTCGCCGCCGTCGGCGTCGGCCACCACGATCTTCCCGGACATGCCCAGGTGCACACCCAGCACGGGCGAGCCGTCCGTGCCACCGGCATCCGCCGACGTGTCACACCACATCGACTTGCCACGCCGGTGCGCGGCCACCAGCGCTCGCCCGAGCAGGGCCGACCGGATCTCCCCCGGACTGTGCGGACGGCACACCCAGCTGTCGGAGTCGTCCACGTCGACGATCCGCCGGTCCAACCCCGCCCGCTCGATCACGGCGCGGGCCGACTCGACTTCGGGCAGTTCAGGCACGGCGCGCTCCCCATCGTCGACTGACCACTGGTGCCATCATGGTGGAGCACGGCGGGCAGCCGTCGTCAGAGTTCCGGGATCAGTTCGAACGCGTCGTCGCCCACCCAGATGCGCAGGCCCTCGGCGTCCTCGGTGATCGCGCCGTCTTCTTCCTCGCCCAGTTCGCGTGCGGCGCCCAGGGCCTCTTCGCTCAGCGAGATGCGGCCGTCGCCCAGGTCCATCGGCCGGTATTCCGAGGCGAGCCAAGCGGTTCTGCTCCGCTTGGCGAGCAGTTCCGCGTTCTCCGCACCGACCTGGGCCACGTACGCGCGATGACGCATCGGGTTCCTCCTCGCGAGAGTTCCGGGTGGTCCGGGGATCTCAGTGGTGGGTTCGGTCACTTGGTCTCGCTGGTGGCGCTCATTTGCTGGGCCCTACCGGTCCACCGCGGCCTGGGACGTCCAGCTGGCCAGCAGCCGCAACCGTTCCTCCGACACCGAGCCCGGCTCCACCGTGGACAGACCCAGCCGCTGCTCCGGATCGTCCAAAGGCGTGAACGCTTCGTAACCCAGCACCAGCTCGCCCACCAGCGGGTGCTGGTAGTGCTTCACGCCGTGGGTGCGTTCGTACACATCGTGGTCGGCCCACCAGCGGCGGAAGTCCGGGTCGTGCACCGACAGGTCGCCGACCAGTTCCGCCAACGCCGCGTCGTGGGGGTGGCGACCGGCGTACAAGCGCAGCGTTGCCACGATGCCGCGGGCCGCGCCGGGCCAGTCCTTGTACAGGGTGCGGAAGCCGTCGTCCAGGAAGACCAGCCGTGCCATGTTGCGGAAGCGCGGTGGCAGGGCGTCGAAGTCGACGTACAAGGCCTTGGCCAGGGAGTTCGCGGCCAGGACGTCCAGACGCCGGCCCAGGACCAGGACCGGGACCTCGGTGATGCTCTCGATCAGCAGCCGCAGGCCGGGGCGGACGACCTGGGGCGGCACCGACCGCGGGCGCGACCGGCTGGGTTTCGCGAGGGTGAACAGGTGCGCGCGTTCCAGGTCGTTCAGGCGCAAGGCCCGCGCTACGGCGTCCAGCACCGACTCGGAGACGTTCGCCGTGCGGCCGCGTTCCAGCCGGACGTAGTAGTCCACGCTCACGCCCGCCAGCAGCGCCACCTCCTCGCGGCGCAGGCCCGGAACCCGGCGGGCGCCGCCGTACTCGGGGAGCCCCGCCTCGGCGGGGCTGAGCATGGCGCGGCGAGAGCGCAGGAAGTCCCGGAGGTCGTTGTTCGGCGGCCCTGTCACGGCTACCAGCGTAAAGCCGCCGAAGCGCACGTGAGGGGTACTGCCAGACCCCCGGTCGAGCGATGACTGCCACGAGAGCGCCGGACCTGGTCGTCTGGGCAGGGACGACAGAAGGGAACAGCGAAATGGAACACAGGGTTCTCGGCGGCACCGGCATCTCGGTCAGCGAATACGCCCTCGGCACGATGATGTTCGGCGCGATGGGCAACACCGACCACGACGAGTCCGTGCGCATGATCCACGCGGCGCTCGACGCGGGCATCGACTTCGTCGACACGGCCGACGTCTACTCGGGCGGCGAGTCCGAGGTCATCGTCGGCAAGGCCCTGCGCGGGCGGCGCGACGACGTGGTGCTGGCCACCAAGTTCGGCTTGCCGATGGACAAGGGCCGCGGCGCTTCGCCGCGCTGGATCCGGCGGGCGGTGGAGGACAGCCTCAGGCGGCTGGGCACCGACTACCTCGATTTGTACCAACTGCACCGGCCGGACCCGGCGACCGACATCGACGAGACGCTGGGCGCGCTGTCCGATCTCGTCCGGGCCGGGAAGGTGCGCGCGATCGGCGGCTCGTTCTTCGCCCCGGAGGAGATCGTGGAGGCCCAGTGGACCGCCGAGCGCCGCGGGCACCACCGCTTCCGCACCGAGCAGCCGCCCTACTCGATCCTCACCCGCGGCATCGAGGCCCGGGTGCTGCCCACGGCCCAGCGCTACGGCATGGGGGTGCTCACATTCGGACCGCTGAACTCCGGCTGGTTGTCCGGCCGGGCCGACCCGACCGCAGGGCACCGCAACGCCGGGCTCGGGGCGAAGATGTTCGACCTCGAGCAGCCGGGGGTGCGGGCGAAAGCCGAGGCGGTGGAGCAGTTGCGCCGGCTCGCCCAGGAGGCCGGGCTGCCGCTGGCGCACCTGGCGATCGCGTTCGTCCAGGCCCACCCGGCGGTCACCTCGGTGCTGATCGGGCCGCGGCGGCCGGAACAGCTGGCGGACCTGCTGGCCGGGGCCGACGTGCGGCTCACCGACGACATCCTGGACCGCATCGACGAGATCGTGCCGCCGGGCATCGACGTGCACGCGGGCGACTTCTACATCGACCCGACCCCGGCGATCCAGGACAAGAAACTCCGGCGCCGGGCGAGCTGAAATCCACGGGGCTTGACAGGAAGGAGACAATAAAAAGTCGGCGTGCCCTCCATAGCCAATGGAGCACCCGCCGCTTCTAACATCAGATTAACCGCTGTGAGGGGCATGTGTCAACTCTGGGGTACGAAGACGAATTGCGGTCCGAGCGCGCCTACGTGGCCGGGCTCTACGCACGCCTCGACGCGGAGCGCGCGCGGGTGAAGGCCAAGTTCACCGCGGCGCTGGGTGGCACCGGCGGCACGCCCATGGAACGCGACTTCGAGGTGCGTGCCCTCGCCCGTGAGGTCAAGCGGCTGGACGTGGCCGACAACGGCTTGTGTTTCGGCCGGTTGGACAGCATTTCCGGGGACCATTCCTACATCGGGCGGATCGGCATTTTCGACGAGGAGCACGACTACGAACCGGTGCTGCTCGACTGGCGGGCGCCGGCGTCGCGCGCGTTCTACGTCGCGACCGGCGCGCACCCCGAGAACGTGCGCAGGCGCCGCCAGTTCCACACCCGCGGCCGCCAGGTCCTCGACTTCACCGACGAGGTGCTGGGCCGCCCGACCGGCGAGGTGCAGGGGGACGCGGCCCTGCTCGCGGCGGTCAACGCGCCGCGCGGCGAGGGCATGCGCGACATCGTTGCCACGATCCAGTCCGAGCAGGACGAGATCATCCGCCTCGACCACCCCGGCGTGCTGGTGATCGAGGGCGGCCCGGGCACCGGCAAGACCGTGGTGGCGCTGCACCGCGTCGCGTACCTGATGTACACGCAGCGCGAGCGGATGGAACGCCACGGCGTGCTCGTGGTCGGCCCCAACCCGGCGTTCCTGAACCACATCGGGCGGGTGCTGCCCTCGCTGGGTGAGTCCGATGTGGTCTTCATGACCACCGGCGACCTGGTGCCGGGTCTGCACGTCACCGCCGAGGACGAGCCGGATGTGGCGCGGCTCAAGGGTTCGCTGAAGATGGTGGATGTCCTCACCGCGGCGATCGCCGACCGCCAGCGGCTGCCCGCGCAGCCGTTGCCGATCACCCTGGGCACCGCGACGGTGCGCATCGACGCCGAGACCGCGCAATGGGCGCGTGAGGAGGCGCGGGCGAGTGGGTTGCCGCACAACGAGGCCCGCTCGGTGTTCACGGAGATCATCACCTACGTGCTGACCGAACGGGCGATCGCCCGGATCGGCCGCGGCTGGCTGACCCGGGCCGACCGCGAAGGCTGGGAGGAGATGCGTGGCGAGCTGCTCAAGGAGCTCGCCACGGACGAGGACTTCACGGCCGCACTGGACGAGCTCTGGCCGATCCTGACCCCCGAGGCGCTGCTGGCCCCGCTCTACAGCTCCCCCGAGCGGCTGCGCGCGGCCGGTGCCGACGAGGCGCTGCTGCGCGCCGACGGCGCCGCGTGGACGGTGTCGGACGTGCCGCTGCTCGACGAGCTGGTCGACCTGCTGGGCCGGGACAAGGCCGCCGACAAGGCGGCCGAGCGGGCCGTCCAGCGCGAGCAGAAGGCCGAGGCGGAGTACGCCGCGCACGTGATCGACCAGCTCCGGCTGGACCGCGAGGAGCTGGACGAGGACATCGGCCTGACCGCGGAGAACCTGCTCTACGCCGAGGACCTGGCCGACCGGTTCGGCGTGCAGGACACCCGCGACCTGGTCGAGCGGGCCAGCGCGGACCGGGACTGGACCTACCGCCACGTCGTGGTCGACGAGGCCCAGGAACTGTCCGAAATGGACTGGCGGGTGCTCATGCGCCGGTGCCCCGCCCGCTCGTTCACCGTGGTGGGCGACCTCGCCCAGCGCCGGTCGGCGGCCGGGGCCACCTCGTGGGCGGCGATGCTCGACCGGTACGTCCCCGGCCGCTGGGCCTACCGGTCACTGACGGTCAACTACCGCACCCCGGCGGAGATCATGACCGTCGCGGCCGCGCTGCTGGCCGAGTTCGCGCCCGAGGTGCAGCCGCCGGACTCGGTCCGCGCGTGCGGGGTGCGGCCGTGGTCCCGGCAGGTCAGCGCGGACGAACTGCCCGCGGCGGTCGAAGAGTTCCGACGGGAGGAGGAAGGCCGCGAGGGCACCAGTGTGGTGATCGGACCGCCCGGGATCGGCGACACGGTGCCGGGCGCGGTGCCCGCCTCGGAGACCAAGGGCCTGGAGTTCGACGCCGTGCTGGTCGTCGAGCCGGAGCAGATCCTCGCCGACGGCCCGCGGGGCGCGGCCGAGCTCTACGTCGCGCTCACCCGTGCCACCCAGCGCCTCGGCGTCCTGCACCTGGACCCGTTGCCGCGCGCGCTGAACGGGCTCACGGACACCGGCACGCCGGTGCAGGCTGGGACCTGACGCGAGGTGTGGCCGGCCCACCGCACGCGGGCCGGCCACACCGACGACCCGAAGGGATCACCATGCACGAGGTACAAGCACTGCTGCGCGAGTACGACCGCGCCCGGTCCTACACCGACCAGCTGTGGCAGGACCTGAGCCCGGACGAGCTGGTCTGGCGGCCGCACGAGGACTCCAGCGCGATCGGCTGGCACCTGGGCCACCAGGCGCACGTCGCGCATTTCATGGTCCGCAACCTCACCGCGGCCGAGCCCAGCCCCGATCCCGAGCTGGATTCCCTGATGGACTCCGCGCGGCCGGAACGCTTCCGCGGGGCGTTGCCCACCGTCGAACGGCTCACCGCGTTCCGCACCAAGGTGGCCGAACGCGTGCACGCCCGCATGACCGACATCGCGGGCGGCCGGGTCGCGGCACCGGCCCAACTGGCGATCGTCGCCACCCATCTGCTGACCGCCCTGGTCAACCACGAGTACCAGCACGACCAGTGGATCGGCGAGGTCCGCGCCGACGCGCTCGGGCACCCGCTCCCGCCCGACCCGGACACCGCTCAGGTGTCGCGTGTGGACGGTTACCTAGTGCTGGGGCTCATCCAGTAGGTCGCGCTGGTACCAGGTGCCCGGCTCGCCGCCGACGTGCGCCGGGTCGGCCGGGCCGACGGGCACGAACCCGGCCTTGATCAGCACCCGCGCGGACGCGGCGTTGCGGCTCGAGGTGGCCGCCCGCAACACATGCAGGCCGAGCCGATCGGCCGCCAGCCCGCACAGCTGCTTGACCGTCGCGGTCGCCACGCCGCGACCGGCCACGTGCTCCGCGACCCGGTAGCCGAGTTCGGCTTCGTGGTCTTCCATGTCGACGATGTTGAACCGGCCGAGGACCGAGCCGTCCTCGGCGACGAGCACGTGGAAGGCGCAGATCCCGGCTTCCTGCTCGGCCAGCAGGGCGTCGAACCGGTCGGCGAACCGCTCGAAGTAGTCGTCACCGCGATCGGTGATGAAGCGGGCGAAGTAGGCGCGGTTCGCCCGTTCGAACGCCAGGATCGCGGGCGCGTGCGCGGCGTCCAGCAGCTGCAGCGAGGGCATTGCGCGACCCTATCCAGGAGGTGGAATCGTTGCGGCATGGTTTACCTGCAGCTCACCGCGATCATCGTCGAGGACTACGACGAGGCGATCGCCTTCTTCACCGGCGTGCTGGGATTCGAGCTGGCCGAGGACTCCCCTTCGCTGACCAATGACGGCCGCCCCAAGCGCTGGGTGGTCGTCCGTCCGCCGGGAGCGCAGACCGGCATCCTCCTCGCCCAGGCCGACGGCGACGACCAGCGCGCCGCGATCGGCAACCAGCACGCCGGTCGGGTCGGCTTCTTCCTGCGCGTCGACGACTTCGACGCCAGCTACCAACAGATGCGGGCGGCCGGGGTCGAGTTCGTCACCGAGCCCCGGACCGAGCCCTACGGCCGGGTCGTCGTCTTCCGTGACATAGCGGGAAATCGCTGGGACCTGCTCGGGTGATCACCGCTGCAGCAGTCGGTCGAGCGGGAACCGCCGTCCGCCTGCGGTCGCCGCGGCCATGTCGCCCCGCGCGAGCGCGGCGGCGGCCTCGCCCAACGCCGACATCGCTTGGGTGTACAGCGCTTTGCCGAGGCTGATCCGCTTGACACCCGCCTGCCGCAGTTCGCCGACCGTCAGGACCTTGTCCACAGGCGACACGACGACGTTGACCGGCTTGGGCGCCACCGCTTTCACGATCGCCACCACCGTGGCGAGGTCGGGCGGGAACGGCGCGTACAGCACGTCCGCACCGACTTCGGCGAACGCGGTCAGCCGCCGGATCGTGTCGTCCAGGTCGTCGCGGCCCTGGTAGAAGTTGTCGGTCCGGCCGGTCACGACAATGCGGCCGTTCGCCGCCGCGACGGCGCTCCGGACCCGGTCCACGGCGTCGTCGAATGGCCGGATCGGGTCGTCCGGGTCGCCGGTGGAGTCCTCGATGCCGATCCCCGCGAGCCCGGCCTCGACGGCGGCCTCGACCGTGACCGCCACCTCGTCGAGGGTTTCGCCGTAGCCGTCCTCGAAGTCGCCGTTGACCGGCAGTCCGCTCAACCGCGCGATCAGCCGTGCGTTGTCGAGGTGCTCTTCTCGGCTGATCGCGTGCCGCCCGTCGACCCGGCCGAGCGTCGCCGCCAACGCGGCCGAGGACGTGCCGAGCGCCTCGAACCCCGCGTCGGCGAGCAGGAGCGCCGACACGCCGTCCCACGCGTTCGGCATGACGAGCCCCTCGTCCCGGGTGTGCAGGGCGAGGAAGTGCTCGTACCGATCGGATCCAGGCATCTCGACTCCTCACAGCGGGATCGGTCCTTGCTGCTAGATCGGTGTCCGCGCCGGGTTCGTGTCAGCGCGATGCCGTTGACGGGCCACGAAACCGGGCGAAGCGCCGTGTGTTCGAGCCGCGGGCATGACAACGGGACAGAACCCAAGGGGCGCCTTGACAGTGGTCCAGGCCAAACACACCATCAGTCACAACTGAACGTGATCAACCATGTTCGGTATGTGCGAGGGCGATGGCAGCGCCCTCCGATCAGTCCTGCCCGAAACCCTGCGACCGAGGACGATCCGACATGCGAAGATTATCCCTGCTCGTCGCCGCCGCGACCGGCGTTGCCGTGGCCGTCGCCCTTCCCACCGCCCAAGCAGTCGCCGCGCCGGTGAGCGACCCGGCTTCCGTGGTCGACCCGTTCATCGGCACCTCCAACGCCGCCGACGACTTCCCCGGCGCGGACGTGCCGTTCGGCATGGTGCAGTGGAGCCCCGACACGCCGAGCCGGCCCGACGGCGGCGGCTACGAGTACAACGACACCAGCATCACCGGGTTCAGCCTGACCCACCTCGCGGGCCCCGGCTGCGGCGCCGACGGCGACGTGCCGATCCTGCCCACCGTCGGCGGGATCAACACCGGCGCGACGGACGCCTTCTCCCACGCCAACGAAGATGCCGACGCCGGCTACTACACCGTCGGGCTCAACAACGGTGTCCGGACCGAGCTGACCGCGACCACCCGCTCCGGCATGGCCCGCTTCACCTTCCCGTCGACCACGCAGGCCAACCTGATCTTCAAGCTGAACGGCAGCCAGAACGGCGACGAGGCCACCACGTGGACGGTCGTCAACAACTCCGAGATCTCCGGGTCCGTCAAGTCCGGGCACTTCTGCGGCGCCGGGTTCACCTACACCGCGTACTTCGACATCGTCTTCGACCACCCGTTCACCACCAGCGGCACGGCGCTCGCCACCGCCGCCAAGGCCAAGCCGTCCACGAAGTTGCATGGCGTGCAGCCCAAAGCCTCGCCCACGCCGAAGCTCAGCGGGCCGAACAGCGGCTACGTCACGTTCAACACAACCGGCTCACAAGTGGTGCAGGCCAAGGTCGGCCTGTCGTACGTGTCCGTGGCCAACGCCGTCGCGAACCGGACCGCGGAGAACGCGGGCTGGGACTTCAACGCCGTCCACACGGCCGCACACAACGCGTGGAACACGCTGCTCGGCCGGGTGCAGATCAGCGGCGGGACTTCCGCGCAGCAGCGGGTGTTCTACACCGCGCTCTACCACGTCCTGTTGCACCCCAACGTCTTCTCCGACAGCAACGGTCAGTACACCGGCTTCGACAACCAGGTGCACACCGTCGCGAGTGGACATTCCGCGCAGTACGCCAACTTCTCCGGCTGGGACATCTACCGCACGCAGGCCCAGTTGTCCGCCCTGGTGGCGCCGCAGCAGACCAGTGACATCGCGCAGTCGATGCTCACCGACTACACCCAGGGTGGCGGCCTGCCGAAGTGGTCGCAGAACAACGGCGAGACCTACGTGATGGTCGGCGACCCGGCCGACCCGATCCTCGCGAGCTACTACGCCTTCGGTGCTCGAAACTTCGACACGGCCACGGCGCTCGCGGACATGCTCAAGCAGGCGAGCGCGGCCAACAACATGCGCCCGGGCTTGAACTACCTCAACTCCCCCGGCTACCTGCCGCCCGAGACCACCTACCACTGCTGCAACTTCTACGGCCCGGTGTCCACCCAGCTCGAGTACGACACAGCCGACTTCGCCATCTCAGCGTTCGCGGGCGCGCTCGGTGACACGAACAACAAGAACCTCTTCGCCAACCGCGCGCAGGACTGGCGCAACACGTTCAACCCGGCCAGCGGCTTCATGCAGCCCAGGCTGGCCGACGGTTCGTGGCAGGGCGGCTTCAACCCGGCCAGCGGCAGCAACTTCGTCGAGGGCACGTCGTGGCAGTACACCGGCATGGTGCCGTTCAACGTGCGCGGCCTGGCCGATGCCATGGGCGGCAACGCCAAGATGGAGTCCTACCTGGACAGTGTGCTGAGCCAGCTGCACGGTGAGAACGGCACGCACGCCGACCTCGGCAACGAGCCGAGCCTGTACCTGCCGTGGGAGTACGACTACATCGGCAAGCCGTACAAGGCGCAGGCCGCCGTCCGTCGCGCGCAGGACCAGATCTGGACCGACAAGCCGAACGGCCTCGCCGGCAACGACGACCTCGGCGAGATGAGCGCCTGGTACGTGTTCTCGGCGCTCGGCATGTATCCGGAGACGCCCGGTACCGCGGACCTCGCGCTCGGCAGCCCGCTGTTCACCCAGGCCGTGCTCAAGCTGCCCAGCGGCAACACCTTCACCATCGACGCACCCGCGGCGGCCGACAACGCCCCGTACGTGCAGAGCGCCACCTGGAACGGCGCGGCGTGGAACAACGCCTACGTGCCGACGAGCGCGATCACCGCCGGTGGCACTCTGAACTTCACGCTGGGCACGACGGCGAACACCGCATGGGCCAGCGGGAGTTCCGCCGCGCCGCCGTCGTACCCGGGCACCGCGGTCGGGCTGCCGACCACGCACTTGACCTCCGGCATCGCGGGCAAGTGCGCGGACGTCACCGGCTACGGCACCGGCGACGGCACGAAGGTGCAGTTGATGGACTGCCGCACCAACAACGCCCAGCGCTGGTACCACGGTGGCGACGACACCATCCAGTCCCTCGGCGGCTGCTTGGACGTCAGCAACAGCGGCACCACCGACGGCACCAAGGTGCAGTACTGGGAGTGCAACAACTCGGACGCCCAGAAGTGGGCGGTGTCCAACGGCGCGCTGGTGAACCCGCAGTCGGGCAAGTGCCTCGACGACCCGAACAGCACCACCACGAACGGCACGCAGTTGCAGATCTGGACCTGCAACGGCACGGCCGCCCAGAAGTGGTCGCTGTCCGGCTGAGCCCTGAACACTGAGCCCTGAACCCTGAATGGCCCATTCGGGACGGTGACCGTCCTGAATGGGCCATTCAGGGCTATTGCCTCAGGGGTAGCTGACCACGTTGCTCGGGGTCGTGCCCGATGGCGTGACCGCACCCGTGTCGTTGATGACGTGGGTGATCGTGCCTTGGTAGTTCAACGACACCGTCAGCAGACTGTGGAACCGCACGTTCGCGTTGTTCGGCACCTCGAACGCGTGGTAGCTGTTCACCGACGGGTTGGTGTTGAAGAAGCAGTAGCTGCCCAGACCCCACGCCTCGTGGCTGGTGACGCCCGGACCCACCTTGTACGCGGCATAACCGTTGACGCCCGACGCGCTGTTCCAGGAGGCCTGGTTCGGCACGTCGTAGGGCATCTCGTTCTGGAAGAAGATGGTCTTGCCGCCCTGACCGTTCCAGATCACCTCGAATTTCTGGTAGTGCTCCACGAACAGGCCGGTCGCGATCACGTTGTTGCCGTTGACCACCAGCCCCGTGTCGGCGGTGTTCGTGCCCCAGCCGACGCTGCCGGCGTTGCCGTGATCGGCCCGCCACGCCCAGATGTGGTCGATGATCGTGTTGCTGCTGTTGACCACCAGGCTGTTCGTCGCCTTGCCCGGGTTCTCGCCGCCGATGCGGAAGAACACGTCCTGCACGGAGATCGGGTTGCCCGAGTGCGAGGCGGACGACCCGGACGGGCCCACGGTGAGCAACGCGTTCGAGTTCGTGGTGCCCGCGTCGAAGAGCAGGCCCTTGAGCCGCACCCCGTCGACGTCGGCGACCTGCATGGCGTTGACGCCGTTGTCCGGCACCAGCGTCGGGTAGCCGATGCCCAGGATCACCGTGCCGGCCTTGGTGACGTTCAGCGTCTGGTTGAGGTGGTAGACGCCGGGGGTGAAGAACAGGTTGCAGCCCGAGGCCAGCGCGGCGTTGATGGTCGACGCCGTGTCGCCCGACTTCACCACGTAGAACTGGCTCATCGGCAGCGAGCTGCCCGGCGTGCTGCCACCGGCCCAGCTCGGCCCCGAAGCGTTGGTGCGCAAGGAAGGCAGGAACACCCGGTACTTGCTGCCATCGAAGTACAGGTACGGCACGTCGCGCGAGACGGGCGTGGTGGCCAGCGTCGTCTCCGGCGGGTTGGGGAACGTGGTGGCCGGCGCACCGGACGTCCCGGAGAACACCATGTTCCACACGCCACCGGACCAGCTGCCGTAGGCCGAGTCGCGGGTGTACCACTGCTGCTGCGAGATCGACGCGGTCTGCCCGGAGACCTTCGTGTCGGCGACGTACCCGCCACTGGCCCAGCCGTAGCTCGCCGGGTACAGCTGCAGGTCGCCGCGGATGTCCATCCGGCGGAACGGCGCGGCCTGCGCCACCGCCCACCGGTCGCCGCCGGAGGCGTTGACGGCCATGTTCTCCGCCGAGCGCCAGAAGTTCTGGGTGGCGTTGCCCGCGTCGGAGGCGTTGAACGCGTCCACGGTGATGTGGCCGTTGATGGTCACGTCGTCGGGGTTCTGGCCGAGGCCCGCGACCGACGTGTAGAAGCCGACGTTGTCGTTGACGTTGTAGGTGCCCGGCTTGAACAGCTGCGCCACCCGCCGCTCGGCGAACTGCGCGGTCTGGGTGTCCTTCTGGTTGTTGAAGTCGGTGTCGAGCTGCGCCTGGATGGTCGCAGCCGACATGCCCGGGTCGAAGATCCGGACATTCGGACCGAAGTTCGGGGTGTCGGACTGGACGCAGTTCGCCTGCGTGCCGCCAGTGCCGTGCACCGCGACCTCGAACAGCGAGTAGCCGTAGGGCGTGGCCCGGTGGGTGCCGTAGATCCGCACGTAGCGCGCGGTGCCGGACACGGAGACCGTCTGCGTGCCACCGGTACCGGCGGTGGTGGAGAAGGCGGGGGTCCAGCTGGTCGCATCCGTGGAGACCTGGACCTCGAACGCCGTGGCGTACGCGGCCTCCCAGGTCAACGTCACGTCGCACAGCGCCTGCGCCGAGCCGAGGTCGACCTGCAGCCACTGCGGGTCGCTGAACGCGCTCGACCACCGGGTGCCGCCGTTGCCGTCGACGGCCGCCGATGCCGGGAACGCCGCGGACTCGGTCGAGGAGGCGGTGGCGCTGTGGCCGAGGGCGAGGTTGGTCGTGCCGCAGGCAAGCACTGCCGGCCGGGCGCTGTTCTGGGCCGGCGGTTGGTCGACCGCGGCGGCGGCACCGCCGGTGGCGACCAAGGTGGCGGCGGCAGCCGCAGCGACGGCGGCCACCGCGGCGAGGCCCGCGCGTGGACGTCGTGGTCTTTGTGGGTGTGGGCTCACGGGAGTGACACCTCCAGGCAGGGGGATGGCACTCCAAGGGGTAAACCGGCGCGTGGCACCGGGGGAAGAGCGGCGGCGCACGGCTGCCCTTGCCCACCCGCGTTCTGCCTGATTCGGTTGCCCTTGTTTGCCCTTGCCAGCGGTGCGGCCCGCGACGGAGGATCAGGCGCACCCCTGGAGGCGGCGATGGCGAACGACCAGACGAAGTTCCTCCTGTCCGAGCGCGACATCCCGACGCACTGGGTCAACCTGCTGCCCGACCTGCCCGGCGACCCGATGCCGCCGCTGCACCCCGGCACCCTGCAGCCGCTCGGGCCCGACGACCTGGCGCCGCTGTTCCCGGCGCGGTTGATCGAGCAGGAGGTCACGACCGATCCGGAGGTGGAGATCCCCGGGCCGGTGCGCGAGGCGTACAAGCTGTGGCGGCCCACGCCGCTGTACCGGGCGCACCGGTTCGAACACGCGCTCGGCACGCCGGCGCGCATCTACTACAAGTACGAGGGCACCTCACCGGCCGGCTCGCACAAGCCGAACACCGCGGTCGCGCAGGCGTACGAGAACGCCGAGGCCGGCATCCGCAAGCTCAGCACCGAGACCGGCGCCGGGCAGTGGGGCTCGGCGCTCGCGTTCGCGTGCTCGCTGTTCGGGTTGGAGTGCGAGGTGTTCATGGTCGGGTCGAGCTACGACCAGAAGCCCTACCGCCGCTCGATCATGCGGACGTGGGGCGCCACCGTGCACCGCTCCCCCAGCGACCGCACCGAGGCGGGCAGGGGTCAGGCCACCCACCCGACCGGGTCGCTCGGCATCGCCATCTCCGAGGCGGTCGAGGTCGCCGCGAACAACGCGGACACCAACTACTCGCTCGGCTCGGTGCTCAACCACGTGATGCTGCACCAGACCGTGATCGGCATCGAGTCGATCGCCCAGCTGGAGCTGGCCGGGGACGAACCCGACATCGTGATCGGTTGCGTGGGTGGCGGGTCGAACTTCGCCGGGCTGACCTTCCCGTTCCTGCGGCGGGTCCTGCGCGGCGAGGCGCGCACCAGGTTCATCGCGGCCGAGCCGGCCGCCTGCCCGACGCTGACCCGCGGCGCCTTCCGCTACGACTTCGGCGACACCGCCGGTCTGACCCCGCTGCTGCCGATGCACACGCTGGGCCACGACTTCGTCCCGCCGCCGATGCACGCCGGTGGCCTGCGCTACCACGGCGACGCACCCATGGTGTGCGCCCTGGTCAAGGCGGGCGTGGTCGAGCCGCGCGCGTACCGGCAGAACGAGACCTTCGCAGCCGCGGTCCAGTTCGCCCGGGCCGAGGGGATCCTCCCGGGCCCCGAACCCGCGCACGCGATCCGCGCGGTGGTGCAGGAGGCCGAGCGGGCCAAGCAGACCGGCGAGCGACCGGTGATCCTCTTCGGGTTGTCCGGGCACGGTCACTTCGACCTGGCCGCCTACGACGCCTACCTGGACGGCGAGCTGGCGGATCCGGAGTTCTCCGAGGCCGACATGGACGCCGCGCTGGCCCGGTTGCCGGAAGTACCCGCGTAGGCCTTGTTCGCAAAAGATTTCCGAACGCGGGTAAACAGAACGCGTGCCGCAGCAGTCTTCCGTAGTGATGGCTGACTACGAGGACTTCGTCCGGGCCCACCTGCCGCGGTTGCTGCGCTGCGCGACGATGCTGACCGGGGAGCGGGAGCAGGCCGCCGACCTGGTGCAGGACGTGCTGGTCAAGGCTTACCGCCGGTGGTCGCGCATCAGCGATGCCGACCACCCGGACCGCTACGTGCTGCGGATGGTGACCAACGGCTACCTGTCCTGGCGGCGCAGCGGGTCGGCGCGCCTGATCGCCGTGGGCGACCCGCCGGACGAGGCCGGTCCGGACGACTTCGCGTCGGAGCACGCGGCCCGCGACGACATGTGGCGCAGGCTGGCGCGGCTGCCCAAGCGCCAGCGCGCGGTCGTGGTGCTCCGGTACTACGAGCAACTCTCCGACGCCGACATCGCCGACGTGCTCGGCTGCGCGCAGGCGACCGTGCGCGCCCATGCCCACAAAGCCCTGACGACCCTGAGACACGGCCTGACCATCGAGCGGGTGGCCCAGGCCAAGGAGACCTGATGGACATCGAGAACCTGATCAAGGACACCTTCACCGCACACGAGCACGACGCCCCCGACGGCGACCAGGTGCTCGCGGCCACGCGCGAGCGCATCGACCGCAAGCGCGCCCGGCTGAACCGGCCGCTCGCGGTGGCCGCGGGCGTGGTCCTGCTGGCTCTGGCCGCGGTCACGGTGGTGGCGCTGAACCGGCCGACGCCCGGCGACCAGGTCGCGGCGGCCGGACCGGCCCGGTCGAACCACCCCGCCGTGGCCAAGGCACCGGCCAAGCCGGCCATCGAGCCGCTGGCCATGCCGTTCTCCCTCGGCTGGCTTCCCCAGGGCAAGGTCGACACCCTCGCGCGCCGCATCAACACCGGCGCGGCGGCCGGCTCCACCAAGCCGGTGTACGACGGCGAGTACCTCCTCAATGTGACGGTCGGCCACCAGGTCCTGCTCGTGGACGTCCAGGAGATGCGGATGATGTCGCCGGACGAGGCCATGTTCAAGTCCGGTCCCGGCAAGCACGTCACCATCGGTGGCCGAGCCGGTGTGGAGAGCGCGAACTCGGGCGGTCCGGGCGGCTACGAGCTGTACCTGACCAACCCGCGCGGCGGTTCGGTGTACGTGAACATCGGCAACGAACCCGGCAGCACCACGCCGGCCACGCAGCTGATCGACATCGGCCACCGGGTCGCCGAGCACATCGAGTTCCCGGGCACCACGACCGTCACGCCGGTGTTCGGCCTGGGTGCATTGCCGGGCGGGATGCGGATGTGCACCTTCGAGATCGGCCGTGGTGGCCCGGAACTGGGGACCGCGACCAGCACGCACTACTCGATCGGCACCTGCGACACCATGGACACGGTCCAGGTCTACACCAGCGAACCGGGCCGGGTGCAAGGCAAGCCGGGCCGCCAGGTCCAGGGCCACCAGACCCGCTACAACGTGGAGTCGGGCTACGCCTCACTGTCCATCTTGGACGCCGTCGACCACGCGGCGATCACCGTCGCCGGCCACCTCCCGCAGGCCGACCTGTACAAGATCGCCGACCACCTGGTCCTCCCCCGGTGACGTGCCGTGGGTCCTCCGCGACTTCACCGCGGAGGACCCACCGCCACCGGCGGAGTGGCCGCCTTGTCCCCGGGTGCAAGGGAGCTGCTACGCGCCGAACGGCTCAGAAGCCTTTCGCCGAAGGCGGTGCCACCGGATGGCGTGTTGCACCGCCCGTCCGACGGGTACAGAGTCGAGGGGGCTGCTGTCGACTCACCGTGAAGGACGTCGATCATGCGAATCCGTCGGTTACGCCGGACCCTCCCCGTTGCGATCCTCGCGGCCGCCGCTTTGGTGGTGGGCCAACCCGCCGGTGCGGAGCCAGCCGACTCGACCCTCACCGCGCAGCAGCGTGCGGACCTCTACTCCATCGCCAAGGACACGTGGGCGTTCTACGCCGACGACGTCGATCCGACCACGCACCTGCCGCTGGACAACCTCGGCCCGGGCAGCACCCGGGGCACCTACACCTCGGCCGCCAACATCGGTGTCTACCTCTGGGCGGTGATCGCCGCCAAGGATCTGCGATTGATCAGTCGCGGGCGGGCGGATTCGCTGATCGCCGACACGCTGAACGCTGTCGCCAAGCTCAAGCGCTCGCACGGGATGCTCTACCAGTGGTACGACACCACAACCGGCCACGTGATCCGCAATCCCGGTGACATCGACTGCACGACCGAGACCACGCCGACGCAGGACAACTGCTTCTTCCTGTCCGCTGTGGACAATGGCTGGTACGCCTCCGGGCTGATCGCCACCCGCCAAGCCCTGCCCGAGCTCACCGGCCTGGTGGACAAGCTGCTCACGCCGATGGACTTCTCCATCTACTACGACGATCGCGCGCAGACCGCGTGCAACACCAACCCGGACATCGAAGGCAACCAGCCCACCGGGCAGCAGTACGGCGGCTACTACGTCGACCAAGGCCCCGCCGGCTACCACAACGGTGCGCTCTACAGCGATCCCCGCATCTCGATGTACATCGGCATGGGCATGCACCAGATGCCCGGCGACGTGTGGTGGCGCACCTGGCGAACGCTGCCGCCCCAGCAGTGCGCGACCGACCCGGACTTCTCCTGGCAGGGCCAGTGGCCGGTGCCCGGCTACTGGCAGACCTACCGGGATCCCCAGTCCGGCAAGCACTTCCGGGTCTGGGAAGGCCACTACACCTACCCCGGCACCTCCTTGACCTTCCTGCCGACCTTCGCCGGTGGCATGTTCGAAGCGCTGATGGCAGGCGAGGTCGTGCCGGAGACCACCTGGGGTCCCCGCGGCCTCGGCCTGGCCAACCTGCGCACCGCTCAGGTCCAGATCAAGTACGCCACCGACACGCTGCACTACCCGGTCTGGGGCCTGTCCCCGTCCAGCACGGCCGACGACACCGGCGGCTACGGCGGGTTCGGCGTCGAGGGTCAGGCCTTGCCGACCGGCCAAGGCCTCGCGCAGTGCACCACCTGCGCGACCGAGACCACGGTGACCCCACACGCGTCGTTCCTCGCTCTGGGCGTCCTCCCGCACGAGGCCTACGCGAACATCCAGCGGCTGCGCACGCTCTACCCCGACGTGTACGACACCAACGGCGGCTTCTACGACGCGGTGAACCCGACGACCGGCGCGGTCGGCCACCGCCGGCTGGTGCTCGACCAGTCGATGATCATGGCGGCGCTGGACAACGCGCTCAACGGCAACGCGCTGCAACGGTACTTCGCCCAAGACCGTCTCTCCTGGGCCGCGCACACCTACCTCGCCATGGAGACGATGTCCTTCCGCTGACCCCCACTCGAGCGAAATTCGAGTCAGCCGAACGCAACAGATCGGCCGCCGCGGTCATTCAAAGGGTATGGGGAGTTTCAAGGGGGGCCGCGTCGCCGGTACGCGGGGACTGGTCGAATGGTGACCGACACCTGCGCCAAGCCGGTCGCCGTGGTGGTCGAAACGCCCGACATGGATCCGCTTCCGAATCGGCGTCGGGTCGTCTTGCTCGGGATCGAAGTGGTCGCCGCGGTGGCGGCGGCCGCGCTGGTCAGTGGGCTCGTGCAGTGGGCGGTCGACGCGCTGCCGATCCGGTACAAGTCGAACGTTCCGATAGCGCTGACGTGGTCCGTTGTCTTCGTGCTGAGCTGTGTCGTGGTGGTGCTGTTGTGGCGACGGTGGTCGCGGTCGAGCACGGTGCTGGCGTGGTTGCTGCCCGCGGCCTTCACCTCGACCGTGCAGGCGCTGACGCTGGCCGGAACGCCTTTCTACTTGTTCGGCACGAATGGCGACCAGTTCTTCCGCATCCAGTACTTGCAGCGGCTCACCGTGTCCGCGTCCCTGGCGGACGACAATTACCTCGGCATCCCGCCGTATTACCCGGCGGGGTGGTTCTGGCTCGGCGGCCGGTTCGCCAGCCTCATCGGCCGGCCGGCGTGGGCCGCATACAAACCGTTCGCGATCCTGACCATCGCCGTGGTGGCCGCGCTGGCCTTCGTGTTGTGGAGTCTGCTCGTCTCGCGCAAGAAAGCGCTCGGGATCGCGATGGTCTTCGCGCTCACCGGGACGATCCTCGGTGCCTACGAGCCGTATTCGTGGGTCGCCACCGTGGTGATCCCGCCGCTGGCGGTGCTGGCCTGGCGGTTGTTCCGGACCATCGCCGAGCGGCGCGGTGCGGCCGGACCGGGCCCGGCGACCGTGCTGCTCGGGCTGATCGGGCTCGGGATCAGCGTGTGCGCCGCCACCTACACGCTGCTGTTCGGGTTCGCGGTCCTGCTCGTCGTCGCCGCCGCTGTGGTGGCCGCTGCGGTGGCCACCGTGCGGAGCAAGGCGAGGTGGTCGACGGTGGTGGTCCGGCTCGGCCTGATCGGCCTCGCCGCGCTCCCGATCACGTTGCTGGTGTGGGCGCCTTATCTCTACTCGGCGATGCGCATGCCCACCGGACGAAACGCCGCCCCGCAGTTCTTCCCGATCGGCATGGCCACCCTCGGCACCCCCATGCTGCAACCGACGGTCACCGGGGTGATCTGCATGATCGGGCTGGTGTGGATCGTTGTCGCGTGGCGGCGCAACCCCGTCGCGCAGGCGTTCGGCATCACCGCCGCGGCCTGCGTCGTCTGGCAGTTGTCGTCGACGCTCGCGCTCGCCGACAACACCACGCTCCTCTCGTCGCACATCGCCCAGGTCGGCGAGATCGTTCTGTGGTGCGCTTGCGCGTTCGCGGTGTTCGATCTGGTCGAATCGCTCCCCCGCCGCCTCCACATCAGCAGCCCACAGTGCACGCGGGTGCTCGCGAGCGTGCTCGCCGTGCTGGTCGCGGTCCAGCTGACCCAGTTCCGACCCGACAGCATCAAGGCCCTGCTCGGCGGCGCCTACACCTCCTACGACGCGGACGGTCACGTCGTGGACGCCGCGAAGGCGACCGACCAGTGGGGCCCGTACAACAAGCAGCTGATCGACGTCATCGCCCAGCTCTCCGGCCGACCCGCGCAGGACAACGTGCTGCTCACCAACGACTTCCAGCTGCTGGATTTCCAGCCCTACCACAGCTTCCAGACGAACAAGGAGCAGTACGCGAACCCGCTCGCGCGCTATCCCGAACGCAACGAGGAGCTGGTGCGCTGGGCCCGGTCGAGCTCACCGTCCGAATTCTTGTCGAAGCTGTCCGCGAGCGAATTCACCCTGCCGAACGTCTTCGTGTTCACCCGCGACGCGGCCGGCGACTACGTGTTCGACATCAACTGGACGAACTTCCCCTACGAGAACACCGGCCGGCGGCTCACGTTCCCGGCCGAGCTGTTCGCGTCACCGCAGTTCGTCAGCCGCGAGGTCGGCCCGTTCACGGTCATCGTCCGCCGTTGAACCGGTTGAACCTGTTCGCCCGATCGGACGTACTAGAGGAAGGGGAACACGACACCGAGGAGTCCCGATGGGAACCATCGACGCAAGCGGAGGGAACTCCGGATACCTGCACACGGGGCCGAGCGGAGTGCTGTCACCGGTCATCTGGCGCGGGCTCAGCGCGCTGGCCCTGCTCCTGATGGCGGCGATCCACCTCTACCTCGTCTTCGACGGCGTGGGCGGGGTGCTGGGCGTCCTCTTCGTCCTCAACGCGATCGGCGGGGTGGTGCTGGCGATCGCGATGGTCGCCGCGCCGCGGCGGCTGCTGCTCGCGGCCAGCGTGCTCGGGTTGTTGTTCATGGCGGGCACGTTGCTGGCCTTGATCCTGGCCCTGACCGTCGGGCTGTTCGGGATCACCGAGACGCTCAGCTTCACGCTGGTGCCGACCACGCTCGTCGAGGAGTCGATCGGTGTCGTGGTGCTCGCGGTGACCACGGTCGTGGCCCTCCGGGCGCAGCGCAGCGCACACGCCTGACCCTCGATTCCTTTCGGCGGTGGCCGAGGTCTACCTGGTCGAGAGCCTGCCGTGCCGAGGCAGGCCGCGACCAGAGAGCCGACTGCCTTGAGCCTTCCCGCCACCATGCGTGCCCTGCGCCAGAGTTCGCTGAACGGGCCGCAGGACCTGTCCTTGATCACCGACGCGCCGGTGCCGAGCCCGCGCCGGGGTGAGGTGCTGATCCGGGTCACCGCCGCCGGGGTCAACTTCGCCGACCTCTCCAAGGCCCACGGCACGTTCTTCCACGGCCCGCAGCCGCCTTACCTCGCGGGGTTCGAGGCGGTCGGCGAGGTCGTGGCGCTAGGAGAAGGGGCGACCGGGCCCCAGCCCGGCACCCTCGTGTTCGGTGTCGGCGACGGGGCGTTCGCCGAGTACGTGGTTCTGCCCACGGCGACGCCGGTGCCGCCGGGCTGGAGCGCCGAGCAGGCGCTGGGCCTGGCCGTCAACTGGCCCACCGCCCTCGCCGCACTCAAGCTGGGCCGCGTCGCCGCCGGCGAGACCGTGCTGGTCCAGGCGGCGGCGGGCGCGACCGGGCAGGCCGCGGTGCGGCTGGCCAAGCACCACGGCGCGACCGTGATCGCCGTCGCCTCGCCCGCCAAGCACGACACGGTGCGGGCGTTGGGGGCCGACGAGGTGCTCGACTCCCTCGACCACCTCGCCGGCGAGGTCGACGTGGTGTTGGAGTCGGCAGGTGGCGCCACCTTCGCGGCCGGCTTGGCCGCCGCCAAGCGGGTCACCGGCCGGGTCGTCGTCTACGGCTTGGCCGGCGGCGAGGCCGCGGTCACCAACTGGGAGCTGGTCTACCAACACCAGGTCCAGCTCATCGGTCTCAACCTCGGCGTGCTGATCCAGTCCGCGCCGCAGCTCTTCGGCGAGGTGATGGGCGAGCTGTTCGCGCTCATCGGTGCGGGAGTTGTGGTGCCCGCGAACCCCACCGTCTACGACCTGGCCCACGGCGCCAAGGCGCTGGCCGAGCTGGAGGCACGGGCGACGGTCGGCAAGCTGGCGTTGCGGCCCTGATGCCACCGCTTACGCTCGCGCGCATGACGGCGGACCAGGCGCGTTTCGCCGCCGAGACCTCGCGGTTCCGGCGGGAGTTGCTGGCGCACTGCTACCGCCTGGTCGGCTCGGCCCAGGACGCCGAGGACCTGGTGCAGGAGACGTACCTTCGGGCGTGGCGTGCCTTCGATGGCTTCGAGGGGCGCGCCTCGGTCCGGTCGTGGCTCTACAAGATCGCCACCAACGTCTGCCTGACCGCGTTGGCGCCGCGCCGGATCCGGTTGCTGCCCTCGGGCCTGGCCGGTCCCCAGGACGAACCCGGGCCGCCTCGTCAGGTCCGGCCTGGCGAGGTCTTGTGGCTGGAGCCGCTGCCGGACTCGGCCGAGACGGTGGTCGCCCGCGAGTCGGTGCGGCTCGCCCTCATCGCGAGCCTGCAGCACCTGCCGGCACGGCAACGCGCGATCCTCATCCTGCGTGAGGTGCTGGCGTTCTCGGCCGCCGAGACCGCGGACATCCTCGGCACGACGACGGCGGCGGTCAAGAGCGGGCTGCAGCGCGCCCGTGCCCGTCTCGGTTCAGTCGAGCCCGCCGAGCTGCTCGAACCCACCGATCAGCGAGCGCGTGCCCTGCTCGAGGGCTACATCGCGGCCTTCGAGCGGGCGGACGCGAGCCTGCTGGAACAGGTGTTGCGCACGGACGCGACGCTCGAGGCGACGCCCTTCCGCGACTGGCAGGCCGGGCGGGTCAACTGCATCCGGCTGCTCGCGACATACGTGCTGGGCGCTGCGGGCGACTGGCGCCTGCTCCCGACGACGGCCAACGGCCAACCCGCCGCAGCGGTGTACCACCGGGACGCGGACGGTGAGCTGCGGGCTCACGGGATCGTCGTGCTGACCGCGACCGCCGCCGGAATCGCCCGCGTGACCGAGTTCCACGACCCGGCGCTGGTCGCGTTGTTCGGCTTCCCGGAGGTCGCCGAGGCACGTTAGACGTTGCGGGCCAGCTGTGCGGCGGACAGCACCAGGATCGACGACAGGCCCCAGCCGAGCAGCGTGGCGAGGTCGAGAGTCAACTCGATGAGCCAGCCACCGGCCGCGTGCGAGTCCGGGTACCACGTCGAGCGCTGGTTCAGCGAGATAAGCGGCACGACCGTGTCGACCGCGTAGAAGAACGGGTTGTAGCACCGGACCTGCCCGTCGCCACAGGCATCGGGCCGAGCCGGCGTCGCCGCCGGCACGACGTAGTCAGGACCGAGGTCCGCCGCCTTGTCGGCCGGGTCGATGGTGACGACGCGGCCGGTGGGGGCGTAGACGTTGCCGCGGTCGTCGGTGGTGCGCATCGTGTTGGCGCCGAAGGGAAGCAGGGCGATCAGGAAAACCAGAGCGAGCAAGAGCACCAGCGGCCAGCCCGCGCGGCCGGGGCGGTAGCCGAACCCGAACATGCCGTACAGCCGATTGACCGCGACCCGCAGCCAGCGCCCGAGCGGGCGCCCCAGCGAGTTCTGCTCGCGCAGCGCATGCTTGCGCTGCATGATCAGCAGGTGCTCGGCGTCGGCGCGGCGGCCGTGCTGGCGGAACACCGTGGCAGCCTGCTCGTAGGCGCCCGAATCGAACGACGCCTGCCGGGCCAGCCAGCGCGCCCGTGCCCGACCGTCCCACACGTGGTCGTGATCGGGGCCGAGCGAACCGAACCGCTCGTAGGTCATCCCGCTGATCACGAACCGCTCCGGCCAGCGGTCCGGGTCGTCGGCCAGCACGGTGGTCCGGCTGGCCTGGAAGCTGACGCTGGACGTCACGCGCCGCCAGCCGAGGTACATCCCGCCCTGCACGTTGGCCCACTCGGCGTCGATGGCCAGGCGTTGCGGCCCGCCCGGCACCACGCGGACGAACTCACCGCCGCGCAGGTCGAGCCGGCCCTCGATGACCGACCTGCGCAGTTCGACCCCACCCGCCGAGCTGAACCCGGACGTGAGCCGCACCGAGCCGCGGACCCGGGTGCCGAGCAGCCGCAGGGTGAGCCCTTCCTGGTTGCGCAGCACCGCGCCGCTGGCGTCCAGGTTGTTGCCCAGGTCGGCGGCGCGGAAGTTGAGCGTGCCGCCGTCGGTGTGAATCCCTTCGAGCTCGACGTCGCCCGCCACCCGGACCGAACTGGCGGCGAGCAGCGCCAGGCCGGCCGGCCTTCGCATCGAGATTCGTTGCAGCGTCAGATTTCCGTTGATCGCTGCGCCCTCGATCCGCACGGTGCCCGCGACGTCCACGCCCTTGTGCATGATCAGGCCAGACCGGAGTTCCGCGTTGGTCAGGTCGAGGGCAACGTCGTCCGGGGCTTCGAGCACGCAGCCCGAGTCGAACCGCACGCCACCGAAATCCCCGAGGGAGAAGTCCAGCCGACCGCGGGTCCGGCAGGCGCTCTCGAAGCTCACCGTCCCGTTGACCGACAGGCGTTGCGCCCAGAGCACCGTGTCCGGCGTCCGACCGGTCGCGTATTTGTCCGTCCGGCGAACGACACCACTGCCGTCGTCGTGCAACTCCGTGTCCCGCACCACGAAATGCGCGCCGATCCGCACCGAGCTCATCGCGATCCAGCCGTTGACGTGCATCTCGGCGAGCACGACGCTGCCGCCGACTGCCGCGTTGGCGAGGTTGATGGCCAGCTGGCCCGGGGACACACGCGCGCCGGTGCAATCGATCGACCCGTGGATCTTCGCGTTGTACAGCCGAACCTCGGCTCGCGCGACGAAGTCCAGCAGTTGGATCGACCCGCGCACCAGCAGCAGGTCGGCAAACAAGGAGCGGTCGGCGTCGCCGTCCACGCGGGTGCCGTGGCACAACAGCCGCCCGCCGATTTCCGCTTCGCACAACCAGATCGCGGCCCGGTTGGCACTCACGGCCGTCGCTATCGCGCCGCTCACGTGCGAGCCGGAAAGATCCAGGTCGTGCGCGACGTGCACACCGTTGGCCCGCACTCCCCCACTCAGCCGGCAGTCCGTGAGGGCGAGTTCGTGCAGGCTCGCCCCTTCGACGCGGAGCTCGTCCGTGAACGTGCAGCCGTCGAAACGCAGTGGCACAGCCATCGACACACCACTGAGATCGAGCATTCCGGTCACCTCGGCACCGCGGATCCGCACGCCCCGAGGGTCCAGGTGCGATTCGTCCAGGCAGACCAGGCGCACGGCTTCCGCCGATATCCGGCGACCGGCAAGCTCCGCCCACTCGCCGTGCCGGGCAGCCTGCAGCACGAGCCGCTTGCTCATCACCACCACCGAATCTCGGGGACTACGCCTGACATCGTCTCGTGCTGGCTCACAAGGCTCCGCACTGGCTTCGGAGGTCGCTCAGTAGGAGATCACGGTGACGACGCCCCGGCCGTCCGCTGACGCGCTCGCCAGGGTGGCGAGGTGCTGCCAGGCCGTGAGCTGGAACGTGTCCTCGTTGGCGTAGTTGGGCTCCGGTTCCGGCCGCACGGGGTACCGCTCGGCAATGGCCAGCACCTCTTCCCACGGCGGTTGCCCGGCGAGCACGTCGCGGACCGACTCCGGGCGCAGTGCGTAGAGGACGTTGGCACTGGGCTCGATCCCGGCATCGGCCGCCAGGTCATCGTGGCGCGGGGGCGCCCACTCCGGGCCGAGATGCGGCAGCAACAGTCCGAAGGTGGCATCGGCCGCGGCGCGCATCGGCGTGGGCAGGTGCGGGCGGAGGAAGTCGTAGTACTCCCCCGCGCAGAGGTAGGAGCTGCGCCCGCCCGGCAGCTCGACCTCCGTCAGGAACGGCAGTTCCGGCAGGTCGTCGCTCTCGTCGCCCGCGAGGAACCGTTGGTTGCGCGCCACGTTGGCGTCCCAGTAGAAGTCCAGCCCATCCGCGGCGCGGTACGCGGCGACCGCCGGCTCCCACGCGGTGACCAGCGCGAAGACGTCCACCCCCATGTCAGCAGGTGTGCAGCATCGAGACCAACGCGTCGTGTTCGGCTTGGTCGATGGTGAGCTTGTACTTGGCCTTGACGTGAATGTACGCGCGGGCATACAGGCACCAGGCGTCGTGGGCAGGCGGGCGCCACACGGCCGGGTCGCGGTCGCCCTTGGATTCGTTGCTGTGCACCGAAACCGCCACGAGGTTGTCCGTGTCGTTGTAGAACGCCTCGCGCTGGGCCTTGGACCACGGCCGGGCGCCGGAGTGCGCCGCCTCGGAGACCGGGACCACGTGGTCGATCTGCAGCTTGCTCGCCGACGTCACCGCCACGCCGTCGTAGAGCGACGTCCAGCACGCCTGCGCGCCCTCGGGGCAGGTCGAGCGGCACTGGCTGTCGGTCTTGATGCCGTGGCCGTCGCGGCGCAGGACCTGCTCACGGGTGTTGCACTTGGTGCCGGGGTCGTATTCCCAGTCGCCCCAGTCCGCACGCTTGTAGTGGGCGCCGGTGTCGGCGACGCGGACCGTCAGCCCGGCCAGCAACTGCGCTGCCTCGTCCGACCGGGGCGCGGGCAGGTCGCTGCTGCCGGCGCTCACCGACCCGTCCCCCTGCGCCGGTCCCACGTCGACCGGGTCGCACCCGGCCGACACCGTGGCGAGAGCGCAGGCCGCCAGCGCGGCCAGGCAGAAACGGGCTAAACCACTGGCTCCGGACATGATCACTCCTGGGGTCGGCTGGCTGCGCGTGATCATCTCGGAGCGCGCGGGACCGCTGGGCACTGGGTGCCGTCGGGAAACAACCGCCGTCCGATCGGGCCCTCTTCGAGCTGCGCCGCAATCGCTGCGTGGTGGTGTCGGTGCGCACCGCTACCATCCGGTGGCGCGAAGTGATCGGCGTTTTCCGAGTGGGGGTTTCAAGGGTGCGCAATCTCTGGTGGATCATCCCGGACCGCGGGACGGCGCAACGCCGGGCGGCCTCGGAGAAGAAGCTCTGGGGTCACTACCGGGCCGCGGCCGCGCGGTGCGGGTTGTCCTTCGAACTGGAGGATCCCGGCTCGATCGTCGTCGACGCGATCGGCGGGCCGACGCCACAGGTGTTCGTCGACGGGCAAGCGGTGACCCCGGCCGACACGATCTTCGTCACGGCGCTGTACACGCTCCCCCACCAGCTCGGCGACGCGTTCCGGACGATGTCCGCCTTCACGTTGTTGCGGCACTTGGGGTTCTACCTGCCGACGCCGCCCGAGCTGTCGTGGATCGCGACCGACAAGCTGACCACTGCGTTGTACCTGGCCGACTGCCCCATCCCGCCGATCCCGACGTTCCGCTTCGGCACCGGCCGGCACGAGTCGGTCGTCGGCGCGGCGTCGCTGGCCGAGCTCCCGTACCCGGTCATCGTCAAGCCGTCCGGGTGGCTCGGTGGCATGGGCGTGTTCAAGGCCGAGGACGAGCGCCAGGTCCGCGAGGTCGCGTCGCTGGCCGCGGCCGCGGACTGCGATCTGGTCTGCCAGCCGTTCCTGGGCGCGGGGACCGTGGACTACCGGTTGTACTTCGTCGACGGCCGGGTCCACACCACGATGCGCCGTTCACCGGCCCCCGGTGAGGTCGCGGCCAACATCGGGCGCGGCGGCACGGCCGAATTCGTCGAGCTGCCACCGGAACTGGAGAAGGTGGTCGGCTACCTCGCCGAGAAGTTCCCGATCCCGTACTTCTGCGCCGATTTCCTCTTCGACGGCACCGACTTCCATCTGTCCGAAGTGGAGCTTGACGGCAGCTACGGCCCCAACGCCGCAGGCGAGGACACCGGCGTGGCCGAGGCCCGGTTCACCGCCTACGCGCGACACCACGACCGGTTATTCCTGAGCTAACTCCGCACGCCGTCCTCGGCGCACGCGCAGCACCCACGCGATCGCCAGCACCACGAGCACGACGCACAGGTGGATGCGCAGGTACTGCGGATAGCCCAGAGCGGTGCCGCCGAAGCCCATGAGGCTGGTGCCCAAGGGAATGCTGGAGAAGATGGCCAGGCGGCGCACGCTGAACACGCGCACCCGCACGTCCGCGGGCACGCGGTGCAGCCAGATCGCGCCCGTCGTCGTCGAGCAGACCACCAGCAACCCGCCGACCAAGGTCATGTTCACGATCAACACGACCGGGCTGTCGAAGGAGTTGGTCACGAGCAGCACCACGCAGTCGATGGCGAGCGCGAGCGCGGCCCGGCCGATCCGCGGCTTCGTGGCGTGCCGCCCGACCCGGATCATGACCAGCGTGCCGACCAGCAACCCGATCCCGTAGGCGATGCCGGCCCGGCCGTAGAGCGTCGCCTGGTCCGGCGCGGCCAGGTGGTAGCGGGAGATGTAGGCGGGCAGCAGGCTGTAGAACGGGTAGGAGACGACGTTGATCAGGACGCCGATCACCAGCATGAAGATCAGGTCCGGGTCGCGGCGGATGAACGCGACCGACGCCCGGACGTCGCTGCGCACGGTGCGCAGCCAGCCGCCCGGTGGCGCCGCGTCCTCGTCCCGGCTGACCGAGGCGAAGTGACGGAAGGTGAAGAAGAGCGTCGCCAGCACGACGCAGAGCAGCACGGCGCCCAGGATCGGCAGCAGGTAGAGCGCACCGGCGGCGATCAACGCCCCGCCGACGGCCGGTACGGCGATGCGTTCGACCTGCGGCTGGCTCTGGATCAGGGTGGCCACGCGTTCGGCGGACCAGTGCCGGGGCGCGAGGTCGGCGTTGGTGGTCTCCATGACCGCCAGGTAGTTCGAGCGCAGCACCTCGATCGCGATGTAGCAGACGGTCGCGAACGCCAGCACCGCGAAGCTCGCGGAGGCCAGGAACACCACGTCGGCGGTGGCCACCACAACGATGGCGCACAACAGGATCGCGATCGTCGAACGCGCCCGGTGCTTGCGATCAAGGACGCCCGACAGCAACGCCACCACGACCACGGCGACGATGTTGGCCACCCCGACCACGACGCCGAGGTTGGCACGACCGTTCGGGGTGCCCGCGATCCACCAGTTGAGCCCGAACGTGGCCAGGGTCAGGGAGGTCGAGGTCAAGAAGGTCGGCAGCCACACGCCGAGGAACCTCGACACCTCTGCCCGGGTGTCGACCACGGTCACGAGCGCCCGCCCCCTCCAGCCGTCCACCAGGAAGTGGCCGGAAGCGCTCCCGCCGGACAGGCTTCGCACGGCCACGCAGAGTCTACGGCCGGTTCACGGACCGCATCCACCGACCGGCTTGACACCCTCGCCCAATGGTCCAATAGTAGACCTTTGAACGGCGGCCGATGGCGCGGAAGGGTGTCCGGATGACCACTGCCCCAGGCATGCTGACCCTCGACGCGCTGCGCGAGCTGGTCGACACCGGCGCCGTCGACACCGTCCTGGTGGCGATGACCGACATGCAAGGCCGCTTGCAGGGCAAGCGGTGCGCGGCGCGGTACTTCCTCAACGAGGTCGTGCCGCACGCGACCGAGGCGTGCAACTACCTGCTCGCCGTCGACGTCGAGATGAACACCGTCGACGGCTACGAGATGTCCTCGTGGGACCGCGGTTACGGCGACTTCGTGCTCCGGCCCGACCTCGCCACGCTGCGCCACCTGCCCTGGCACGAGGGCACGGTGCTCGTGCTCGCCGACCTCGAGTGGGTGCAGGGCGGGGTGGTTCCCCCCTCGCCGCGCCAGGTCCTCAAGCGCCAGCTGGACCGGCTCGCCGATCGCGGACTGGCCGCGTACGTGGGCACCGAGTTGGAGTTCATCGTCTTCAACGACACCTACGAGCAGGCGTGGCAGGCCGGCTACCGCGGGCTCACCCCCGCCAACCAGTACAACGTGGACTACTCGATGCTGGGCACCGCGCGGCTGGAGCCGTTGCTGCGCCGCATCCGCAACGACATGACCGGCGCGGGTATGTACGTCGAGTCGGCCAAGGGCGAGTGCAACCCGGGCCAGCACGAGATCGCCTTCCGCTACACCGACGCACTGTCCACTTGCGACAATCACAGCATCTACAAGACCGGCGCCAAGGAAATCGCCGCGCAGGCGGGCAAGAGCCTGACCTTCATGGCGAAGTACAACGAGCGCGAAGGCAACTCCTGCCACATCCACATCAGCCTGCGCTCGACCGGCGGCGAACCGGTCCTCGCCGGCGACGGGCCCGGCGGGTTCTCGACCCTGATGGAGCACTTCCTGGCCGGGCAGCTGGCCTGCCTGCGCGAGCTGACCTACTTCTTCGCGCCGAACATCAACTCCTACAAGCGGTTCGCCAAGGGCAGCTTCGCCCCGACGGCCGTCGCCTGGGGCACCGACAACCGGACCTGCGCGTTGCGGGTCGTCGGGCACGGCGACTCGCTGCGCGTGGAGAACCGCGTGCCGGGCGGTGACGTCAACCCGTACCTGGCCGTCGCCGCGCTGGTGGCCGCCGGGCTGCACGGCATCGAGAACGAACTGCCGCTGGAGGCCGAGTTCGTCGGCAACGCCTACGGCTCGGCCAAGCCGACCGTGCCGGCGACCCTGCGCGAGGCCGCGGACCTCTTGGCCGACAGCAAGGTCGCCCGCGCGGCCTTCGGCGAGGACGTGATCCGGCACTACCTCAACGCGGCCCGCATCGAGGTCGCCGCCTTCGATGCCGCCGTCACCGACTGGGAGCGCGTGCGTGGCTTCGAACGCCTCTAGGCCCGTCATCGGCATCTCCACCTACGTCGAGAGCGCGCGGTGGGGTGTCTGGGACACCCCGGCCGTGCTCGTCCCACGGACCTATGTGGACTGTGTGGTGGCGGGCGGCGGGATCCCGGTCCTGTTGCCTTCGGTGGGCGAGGACACGTCGGCCCTGGCCGCGGTGGACGGCCTGGTGCTGGCCGGCGGCGCCGACGTCGACCCGTCCCGCTATGGCGAGCAACCCCACGACCGCACCGTGACCAGGCCGGAACGCGACGGCTTCGAGTTCGCCCTGCTGCGTGCCGCGTTGCTGGCCGGAACGCCGGTGCTCGCGGTGTGCCGCGGCATGCAGGTGCTCAACGTCGAACTCGGCGGCACCCTCGTCCAGCACCTGCCCGAGCGGGTCGGCACTGGTCACCAACCCGCGCCGGCGGTCTACGGCGCCACCGACGTCACCTTGGCAGAAGGCAGCCGTGCCGCGCGGATCCTCGGCCGGGCAACGAAAGCCCAGTGCTACCACCACCAAGCCGTGGACCGCCTGGGCACCGGATTGGCGGCCGTGGGCTGGGCGCCGGACGGGACCGTCGAGGCAGTCGAACTGCCGGGCACGTTCGTGCTGGGCGTGCAATGGCACCCGGAACAGGACAGCGACGACGTGCGCCTGTTCGCGGCGCTGGTCGAGGAGGCGCGCAGATGACCGTCCTGGTGAACCCGGCGACCGAGGAGACCATCGACGAGGTCCCGCTCGCCTCGCTCGACGAGGCCGACGCGGCGATCGCGCGGGCGCAGGCGGCGTTCCGGACCTGGCGGGACGTCGCCCCCGGCGATCGCGCGCGGCTGCTGCGCCGCTTCGCCGACGCGGTCGACGCCGATCTCGAACACCTCGCCCGGCTCGAAGTGGCCAACTCCGGGCACACCATCGGCAACGCCCGCTGGGAGGCGGGCAACGTCCGCGACGTCCTGCACTACTACGCCGCGGCGCCGGAACGCCTGAGCGGCAGGCAGATCCCGGTGGCCGGCGGGCTGGACGTGACCTTCCACGAGCCGCTCGGCGTGGTCGGCGTGATCGTCCCGTGGAACTTCCCGATGCCGATCGCCGGCTGGGGGTTCGCGCCCGCGCTCGCCGCGGGCAACACCGTCGTGCTCAAACCGGCCGAGCTGACGCCGTTGACCGCGCTGCGGCTGGCCGTGCTGGCCCGCGAGGCGGGCCTGCCCGAGGACGTGTTCCAGGTCGTGCCCGGCGAGGGAGCCGTTGTGGGCCACCGGTTCGTCACCCACCCCGCGGTGCGCAAGGTCGTCTTCACCGGCTCGACGACGGTCGGGAAGCAGATCATGGCCGGCTGCGCCGACCAGGTGAAGCGGGTGACCCTGGAGCTCGGCGGCAAGAGCGCGAACATCGTCTTCGCCGACGCGGACCTGCCGCGGGCCGCCGCGACCGCGCCCTACGGCGTGTTCGACAACGCGGGCCAGGACTGCTGTGCGCGGTCGCGGATCCTGGTGCAACGCAAGGTGTACGACAGGTTCATGGAGCTGCTCGAACCCGCGGTCAAGGGCGTGGTCGTCGGCGACCCGGGCGCGGACGGCACCGAGATGGGGCCGCTGATCTCCGCCCAGCACAAGGACAAGGTGTCGTCCTATGTGGTCGACGCCCCGATCGCGTTCCAGGGCAGCGCGCCCGACGGACCGGGCTTCTGGTTCCCGCCGACCGTGGTCACGCCCCGGTCGATGACCGATCCCCTGGTGACCGACGAGATCTTCGGCCCGGTCGTCGCGGTGGTCCCGTTCGACGACGAGGCCGACGCGATCCGGCTGGCCAACGACACCGAATACGGCCTGTCCGGCTCGATCTGGACCTCGGACGTCGGCCGCGCGCTGCGGGTCGCACGGGCGGTCGAGGCGGGCAACCTGTCAGTCAACTCGCACTCCTCGGTGCGGTACTGGACACCGTTCGGCGGGTTCAAGCAGTCGGGGCTGGGCCGCGAGCTGGGTCCCGACGCGGTCGCGGCCTTCACCGAGGTCAAGAACGTCTTCATCAGCACGGAGGTGTGAGGGATGCAGCGCTTCGACGGCCGGGTCGCCGTGATCACCGGCGGTGCGAGCGGGATCGGGCTCGCCACCGCCCGGCGGCTCGCGAGCGAGGGTGCCAAGGTGGTGATCGGCGACGTCGACGCTGTCGCCGGCAAGGCCGCCGCGGACGAGGTCGGCGGCGAGTTCATCGCGGCGGACGTCTCGGACGAGGCTCAGGTCGAGGCCCTCTTCCAGACCACTGTGGACAAGTTCGGCACGCTCGACGTGGCGTTCAACAACGCGGGCATCTCCCCACCGGAGGACGACTCGATCCTCACCACCGGCATCGACGCGTGGCGCCGGGTGCAGGAGATCAACCTGACCTCGGTGTACTTGTGCTGCAAGTACGCGATCCCGCACATGCAGCGCCAGGGCAAGGGTTCCATCGTCAACACGGCATCGTTCGTGGCGGTCATGGGCGCGGCGACCTCGCAGATCTCGTACACGGCCTCGAAGGGCGGCGTGCTGGCGATGACGCGTGAGCTCGGCGTGCAGTTCGCGCGCGAGGGCATCCGCGTCAACGCGTTGTGCCCCGGGCCGGTCAACACGCCGTTGCTGCAGGAGTTGTTCGCCAAGGACCCGGAGCGGGCCGCCCGCCGGCTGGTCCACGTCCCGCTGGGCCGCTTCGCCGAGCCGTCGGAGATCGCCGCGGCGGTCGCCTTCCTGGCCAGCGATGACGCGTCCTTCATCACGGCGTCACAGTTCCTTGTGGACGGTGGCATCTCGGGCGCCTACGTCACGCCGCTGTAGATGTTCTCGTTCCGTCCCGTGCGCGCGGGCAATGCGTTCGAGGAGACCGTCGAGCGCCTGCTGCAGCCGATCCGGCTGGGCATCGTCGGCGCGGGCGACCGGCTGCCGCCCGAACGTGAACTGGCGGAACAACTCGGGATCAGCCGCGCCACCCTGCGCTCGGCGATCCAGGCGCTGGCCGACGCCGGGTACGTGGAGTCGCGCCGGGGCCGGTACGGCGGGACGTTCGTCAACTCGACCCTGCCCTCGGCCTCGACCACGGTCGCGTTCGACGGCGCCGAACTGCAGGACGCGCTGAACCTGCGCCACGCCTTGGAAACCGGTGCCGCCGAGCTCGCTGCCACCCGCGACCTGCCCCAGGCCGCACGCGAGCACCTGACCGACACCCTCGGGCGGGCATCGGCGGCGGACCTCGCCGACTACCGCAGACGGGATTCGCGCCTGCACCTGGCCATCGCCGAGGTGACGGACTCGGCCTCGCTGACCGCCGCCGTGGCCGACGCGCGCACCCGCATCAACCACTTCCTCGACCAGATCCCTTTGCTGGAGCCAAACCTCGAGCACTCCAACGCCAAGCACGAGGAGGTGGTCGAGGCGATCCTGAGCGCAGACCCGGTCGCGGCCCGCACCACCATGGCCGAACACCTCGACGGGACCGCGTCGCTGCTGCGCGCCTTCCTCAGCTGAGTCTGGTTGACTGCGGACATGCACATCGACTTGAGCGGCCGGACCGCGCTGGTCACCGGGTCCACGCAAGGCATCGGCCTGGCCATCGCCACTCAGCTCGGGCGAGCCGGCGCGCAAGTCGTCGTGAATGGACGCAAGCGCGACCGGACGGAAGCGGCCGCGGACGAGGTGCGGGCCGAGACCGGGGCCCAGGTGCTCGCCGTCGCCGCGGACATCACCACCGACGAGGGCAACGAGACGTTGCTGGCCGCCGTGCCGGAACTCGACGTGCTGGTGAACAACCTCGGCATCTTCGGCCCGCAGCCGGCCCTGGAGATCACCGACGACGAGTGGCGGCGGTACTTCGACACCAATGTGCTGGCCGCTGTGCGGCTGATCCGCGCCTACCTGCCCGGCATGATGGAGCGCGGCTGGGGCCGGGTGCAGAACATCGCGAGCGACTCCGCCATCGTCATCCCCGCGGAGATGATCCACTACGGCATGACGAAGACCGCGCTGCTGGCCGTCAGCCGGGGCTTCGCCAAGCAGGCCGCGGGCACCGGCGTCACCGTCAACTCGGTGATCGCGGGCCCCACCCACACCGGTGGCGTGGAGGACTTCGTGTACCAGTTGGTGGACAAGTCGCTGCCCTGGGACGAGGCCCAGCGCGAGTTCATGCGCGTGCACCGGCCGCAGTCGTTGCTGCAACGCCTGATCGAGCCGGACGAGATCGCCAACATGGTGGCGTACCTGGCTTCTCCCCTGGCTTCAGCGACGACGGGCGCCGCGGTCCGCGTGGACGGCGGCTACGTGGATTCCATCATCCCCTGACGCCAGCGAGCCCGGCCGGTCCACAGAGGACCGGCCGGGCTCGTCGGGTGGAGCGGATCAGGCGAGGTCGAACCGGTCGAGTTCCATGACCTTCGTCCACGCCGAAACGAAGTCCGCCACGAACTTCTCGCGGGCGTCGTCGCTGGCGTAGACCTCGGACAGCGCGCGCAGCTGCGAGTTCGAGCCGAAGATCAGGTCGACCGCGGTGGCGGTCCACTTCAGCTCGTCGGTGGACGCGTCGCGGATCTCGTAGACGTTCTCCTCGGCCTCCGACGCCTTCCACTTGGTGCCCGGGGACAGCAAGTTGACGAAGAAGTCGTTGGTGAGCGCGCCCGGCTGATCGGTGAGCACGCCGTGCTTGGTGGCGCCGAAGTTCGTGCCGAGGGCACGCAGACCACCCACGAGCACCGTCATCTCGGGCGCGGTCAGGTTCAGCATGTAGGCGCGGTCGACCAGCAGCGCCTCCGGCTGGGCCTTCTCGCCGGACCGCAGGTAGTTGCGGAACCCGTCGGCCCGCGGCTCGAGCACGGCGAACGAGTCGACGTCGGTCTGGTCCTGGGTGGCGTCGGTGCGACCCGGGTGGAACGGCACCGAAACCGTGACGCCCGCGTCCGAAGCGGCCTTCTCGACCGCGGCCGAACCGGCGAGGACGATCAGGTCGGCCAGCGAGATCTTCGCCCCGCCCGCGCCGTTGAACTCCTGCTGGATGGCCTCGAGCTTGGACAGCACCGCGGCCAGCTGCTCGGGCTGGTTGACCTCCCAGTTGCGCTGCGGCTCCAGCCGGATCCGCGCACCGTTGGCGCCACCGCGCTTGTCGGTGTGGCGGAAGGTCGCGGCCGACGCCCACGCCGTGGAGATCAGCTCGGCGGTCGAAAGGCCGGAGTCCAGGACCTTGGCCTTCAAGGAAGCGATGTCGCTGTCGCCCACGAGCTCGTGGTCGACGGCGGGCACCGGGTCCTGCCACAGCTGCGGCTCGGCGACCCACGGACCCAGGTAGCGGCTGACCGGACCCATGTCACGGTGCAGCAGCTTGTACCAGGCCTTGGCGTAGGCCAGCGCGAACTCGTCCGGGTTCTCCAGGAAACGACGGGAGATCTCGCCGTACGTCGGGTCGAAGCGCAGCGCCAAGTCCGTGGTGAGCATGGTCGGCTTGTGCTTCTTGGTGGGGTCGAACGGATCCGGGATGATCTCCGGCGCGTCCTTGGCGACGTACTGCTTGCCACCACCGGGGCTGGTGGTGAGCTCCCACTCGTACTCGAAGAGGATCTCGAAGAAGCGGTTGCTCCACTCGGTCGGCTTGTCGGTCCACGTGACCTCGAGGCCGCTGGTGATCGAGTCGGCGCCCTTGCCGCTGCCGTGCGTGGACAGCCAGCCGAGGCCCTGCGCTTCGATCGGGGCACCCTCGGGCTCCGGGCCGACGTGGTCGTCGGCCACAGCGGCACCGTGGGTCTTGCCGAACGTGTGACCACCGGCGATCAGCGCGACGGTCTCCTCGTCGTTCATCGCCATCCGGGCGAAGGTCTCCCGGATGAAGTGCGCCGCGGCCATGTAGTCGGCGCTGCCCTTGGGACCCTCGGGGTTGACGTAGATCAGGCCCATCTCGGTCGCGCCGAGGTCGGGCACCATTTCCTTCTCGTTGGCGTAGCGGGCCTCGCCCAGCCAGTCCTGCTCGTCGCCCCAGAAGACCTCCTCGGGCTCCCAGACGTCCTCGCGGCCGAAGCCGAAGCCGAAGGTCTTGAAGCCCATCGACTCCATGGCCACGTTGCCCGCGAGCACGAGCAGGTCGGCCCACGAGATCTTCTGGCCGTACTTCTGCTTGACCGGCCACAGCAGCCGCCGCGCCTTGTCCAGGTTCGCGTTGTCCGGCCAGCTGTTCAGCGGGGCGAAGCGCTGCCCGCCGTCGCCCGCGCCGCCGCGGCCGTCGTGGATGCGGTACGTGCCCGCCGCGTGCCAGCTCATCCGGATCATCAGGCCGCCGTAGTGGCCGAAGTCGGCGGGCCACCAGTCCTGCGAGGTGGTGAGGACCTCGACGATGTCCTGCTTGAGGGCCTCGACGTCCAGCTTCGCGAACTCCTTGGCGTAGTTGAAGTCCGGGCCGAGCGGGTTGCCCTTCGACGAGTGCGTGTGCAGCACCGACAGGTCGAGCTGGTTGGGCCACCAGTCCTTGTTGGTGCGCGGACGACCTCCCGTCTTCGAGGTCGGCGCATCGATCGCCGGGTTCTCGCTCTCGCTGCCGTGCGAGGTCACGGAGTCGTGCGCGACCGGGCAGCCGGCCGTCGCCTTCTCGTCCTGGGTGCTCATCTACTTCCTTCCGAGCTGGCGGAACACTGGGGCTTTGCTCTTGGCCGCGCAGTCGGGGCAAGTGCCCCAAAAGACGACCTCCGCTTCCTCGACCACGTAACCGTGGGCGTCCGAGGCGGTGAGACAGGGCGCGTCTCCGACGACGCAGTCGACGTCCGCGATCGCGCCGCACGAGCGGCACACGACGTGGTGGTGGTTGTCCCCGACCCGGGACTCGTAGCGCGCGGTGGCGCCGGCGGGCTGGATGCGCCGCACCAGACCGGCGTCGGTGAGCGCTCCGAGCACGTCGTAGATCGCCTGGTGCGAGACGCCTGGGTGGGCGTCCCGGACCAGCTCGATCACCGCGTTGGTGTCGATGTGCGGGTTCTCGTGCAACGCGGCGAGCACGGCCAACCGTGGCTGGGTCACGCGCAACGAGACCGCTCGAAGCTGCGCCTCGAAGTCGGACGTCACGCCCCGAACCCTAGACGCTAAATTGGATCCGATCAAATTTAGACTCGGACGGTCACTCGTCCGGGTCGCGCAGGCTGCCTTCGGTCCCCTCGGGCTCCTCATCGTTGTCGTGGTGCCCGTGGCGGCTGTGCAGGCTGCCATCGGTGCCGACGCCGACGTGCTCCTCGGTGTCGCGGTGCTGGTGGTGACTGGTCAGGCTCCCGTCGGTGCCCACGCCGGGCGACTGCTCCGGGTCCAGATCGTCGATCTCGTCCCTGGACATGTGGTTCTCCTCGGCCCACGCTGCCGGAAATCGGCAGGTAGTCGCGGGTACCCGCACGCTCGACGGAGGTAACGTGCCCCATGGACCTCGTCGGTTTGATGACCGCCATCGCGGCGGGCGACCACTCGCTCGTTCGGTCCGCCGCGCCGTCCTTGGCGACCGCGCGGCTGGCACGGGAAGACGAGTTCTTCCTCGATGCCTTGCGCGCCCAGGTCTACGAAGGCGACACCGCATTGCACGCCGCCGCGTTCGCCTACGACGTCGAGAGCGCGCGGGTGCTGCTCGCGAACGGCGCCGATGTCCGGGCCCGCAACCGCCGCGGCGGCGAACCCCTGCACGCGGCGGCGGCCGGCGACCCCGGTTCGGCCCGCTGGAACCCGCGGCGCCAGCGCGCCGTCATCGAGTACCTCGTCGAGGCGGGCGCCGACCCGGACGCCACCGCGCTGGGCGGGGTCACCGCGCTCCACCGCGCCGTGCGGAACCGGTGCTCGGCGGCGGTCGACGCGCTGCTGCGCGCGGGCGCGGATCCCAGCCTGACCAACGACAACGGCTCCCGGCCCGCTGACCTCGCCCACTGGACCACCGGTCGCGGCGGCGTGGGCGGGCAGGCCGCGAAGACCGAGCAACTGGTGATCATCGACCTGCTGGCCTCGACCACGCGGTGAGCACATGAGTCGCCGCCAGGTGCGCTGGGTACACGTGCGGGGCAAGACGCTCCTACCGACGGCCACCGGGTGACTCCATGCGTGAAGAAGACTGGATCCGCGACAAGGCGGAGTTCGTCGCGGAGGCGTCGGAGGCGCCACACCCCGCGGACCACGCCCAGCCGAGCCCGCTCGCGCGGCAGTTCGCCCGGTTGGCCGAGGTGCTGCTCGCCGCGGACTCCGTCGCGGACGTGCTGACCCGGGTGGTCAGCGCAACGCTCGCGTTGGTGCCGGACGCCGATCTGGTCAGCCTCACCCTGCGCTCCCCCGACGGGCAGCTGCACACCCCGGTGGAGACCGACCCGGTCGCCACCGAGCTGGACGACCTGCAGCAGCGGTTCGACGAGGGTCCGTGCCTCGACGCGGCCCGGATCCCTGGCGCCGCCTACACCCACAGCGCCGACCTCACCGCGGACGATCCGTGGCCGCGGTTCGGCCCGGCGGCCGCCCGGCACGGCTTCCGGTCGGTGCTGTCCACGGCGCTGCTGCCCCACCGCACCCGCCTGTCCGGCGCGCTCAACATCTACTCGAAGGCGCCGGGCGAGCTGGGCGACGAGGTCGCCGTGGACCGCGCGCTGCTGCTGGCGACCCACGCGTCGCTCGCCGTGGCGCACACGGAGGCGGTGCGCCTGGCCGACCTGCGGGCCGCCCACCTCACCCGCGCACTGGAAAGCCGTGACGTGATCGGACAGGCCAAGGGCGTCCTGATGAACCGGCGCGGCATCACCGCCGACCAGGCCTTCGACCTGCTGCGCCGGACCTCGCAGGAGCTCAACGTGAAGCTCGCGACCCTCGCCCACACGGTGGCCACCCGCCACGCCGAACTGGACCGGCCCAGCGGCTGAGCACACGCCGGAAATCAAGGAGAGCAGGGCGAGGAGCGCGACGGGAGCCGACGTGCATGTCGCCGTGGCGCGGCGGGTACACGGCCGGGCATGGCACTCGACACCGTCGCCGGGAACTCGCTGTCGTTCATCGGGACGGCCACCACGCTGATCAAGCTCGGCCCCTTCACCCTGCTCACCGACCCCAACTTCCTGCACCTGGGCCAGTGGTCGTACCTCGGCCAGGGGTTGATCAGCAAGCGGCGCACCGAACCGGCGATCCAGCCGGCCGAGCTGCCGCCGTTGACCGCGGTGGTGCTCTCGCACCTGCACGGCGACCACTTCGACCGCATCGCGAGCCGTGAGCTGCCCAAGGACGTCCCGATCATCACCACCGGCCACGCGGCGAAACGGCTGCGCAAGCGTGGGTTCCAAGCGCCCCAACCGCTTCCGGTGTGGTCGAGGCAGAACTTCGTCGAGAACGGCGCCCGGCTGGGCGTCATCGCCGTGCCCGCCCGCCACGCCCGCGGCCCGCTGCGCGCGATCCTGCCGCCGGTCATGGGATCGGTCCTGGAATACCAGGCGGCCGGGCAGACGGGCGTGCTGCGCATCTACCTCAGCGGGGACACGGTCCTGTTCCCCGGCCTGGCCGCCATCCACGAGCGGTTCCCGTCGCTCGACCACGCTGTGGTCCACCTGGGCGGCACCAGGGTGCTCGGCGCGCTGGTCACCATGGATCACAAGCAGGGCACCGACCTGGTCGAACTGCTCGAGCCGCGCACGGTCCTGCCGGTCCACTACGACGACTACGGGCTCTTCACGTCCCCGCTGTCGAACTTCCTCGCCGAATTCCGCGCGCGTGGCCTGCCGACCACCCTGCGGGTGCTGCAACGAGGTGAGACCGTCGCGCTCGAGTGACCAGGGCGGAGGCGCACAGTGCTTGCGGTAGTCGGACTTTTCGCGGTCGTCGTCCTCGTGCGCGAGGTGTCGAGGCGCATCGGTTTCCAGGAACCGATCGCCTTGCTGATGGTCGGCGTGGGCTTCTCCTTCGTGCCCGGCATCCCCTCGTTCGCCGTCGAGCCGGACCTCGTGTTGATGGTGGTGCTCCCCGTCCTGCTCTACGGGGCGGCGTTCACCACGTCGGTGCCCTCGTTCCGGGAGAACCTGCGCTCGATCGGCACGCTGTCGATCGGGCTGACGCTGTTCACCACCGCGGCGGTCGGCTTCGCCGCGCACGCCGTGATCCCGGACCTGTCACTGGCCGCCGGCATGGTCCTGGGCGCGGTGGTCGCGCCGCAGGACGCCGTCGCCGCCGTCGCGATCGGACGGCAGGCCGGGATGCCCCGGCGGGCGATCACGATGCTGGAGGGCGAAAGCCTGTTCAACGACGCGGCCGCGCTGACCGCGTTTCAGATCGCGATCGCCGCCGTGGTCGGCGGTTCGGTGAGCCCCTGGTACGCGAGCGGGCGGTTCCTGCTCGCGACCGCGGGCGGCTTGGTCGTCGGCGCCGTCGTGGCCTTCGTCCTCGCGTGGATCCGGCGCCGGGTCGACCACCCGGTGGCGGACGCGGCCCTGTCGCTGCTCGCGCCCTTCCTCGCCTACCTCCCCGCCGAAGCGGTCCACGGGTCGGGCATCGTGTCCGTGGTGGTCACCGGCCTGTACCTCGGGCACCGCCAGCCGTCGGTGATGAGCGCGCGGTCCCGGCTCGTGGCCCAGGCCACGTGGGAGGTGATCGAGTACCTGCTGGCCGGTGCGGTGTTCGTCCTCATCGGACTCCAGGCGTCCGACCTGATCACCGGGCTGCGCGGCGAATCACCCGGCCTGGTCGCGATCGCGTGTGCCGTGGTCGTGGCCGTGGTGATCGCCACGCGGCTGCTCTGGGTGTTCCCGGACATCTACGTCCCGCGGTGGTTGAACCGGGGCAGGCAGCAGCCGGTGCCGTGGCAGGAGGTCGCGATCGTCGGCTGGGCGGGCCTGCGCGGCGTCGTCTCGGTCGGCGCGGCGTTCGCGATCCCGCGCGGCGCGGGCGGCGGCGAGTTCCCGCACCGGGACCTGATCCTGTTCGTCACCGCCGTCGTGATCGTGTCGACGCTGCTCCTGCAGGGCCTCACGCTGCCCGCGGTGGTGCGGCGGTGGGGTCCGCACAGCATCCACCCCGATGACCGCGCCGCCGAGCACGCCGACCAGGAAGTCGCCGCCCACAACGCCTCGGCCGACGCGGGCCTGGCCCGGTTGGACGAACTCGTCGCCGAGCAGCACCCGCCCGAGGCCGTGGTCGACCGGCTGCGCGAGCGCGCGGATCGGCGCCGCATGCTCGCCTCGCGGGCCTCCGGTGCCGACGGGGAAGCCGACGCCGAGGTGTACCGGCGGCTGCGCCGCGACGTGCTGCGTGCCGAACTCGAGCACCTGGTCCGGATGCGCGACGACGGCGAGCTGGACGACGAGGTCTTCACCAAGGAGCAACGCGAACTCGATCACGAGGATTCGATGCTCGACCGCGATTGAGTTTGGCGGCCGCCGACGCGGGGAACCCTGCCCCGATCCATCGCGGGTGCAGGAGGGTAGGCCGTTGCCAGAGGACAGCATCACCAAGGAACCAGTGTTCGAAGCGCTGCTCCGGGACCACCCGGACATCCTGTCGGAGGAGAACTGGTCGACCATGCCCGCGCCGACGTTCGACGTCGGGGTGCCCGGGGAGGAGTCCAGCACGCAGGCGTGATCCGCCGGCGCCGCCGTTAAGGGGAGCTCATAAGGTGGGGTGACCCCAGAGTGAGAGGCGGAGCCGCGTGAACGACGCGATCAGGGCCGAGACCGTCACGATGACCGGACACGGCGGGGACGAGATCGAGGCCTACCTGGCCCGGCCGCTGGCGGACACCCCACGTGGTGGCGTGGTGATGATCCACCACATGCCCGGCTACGACGCCGCGACCAAGGAGATGGTCCGCACCTTCGCGGTCAACGGCTACGCCGCGCTCTGCCCGAACCTGTACGCCCGCGAGGCCCCGGGCGCGAGCCCGGACGACGCGTCGGCGTTCGTGCGCTCGCAGGGCGGGGTCCCCGACGAGCGGCTGGTCGGCGACGTCGAGGGTGCCGCCGCGTACCTCAACGGGTTGGACGGCGCCAACGGCAAGATCGGCGTGATCGGGCACTGCTCCGGTGGCCGGCACGCGTTCCTCGCCGCCTGCTCGCTGCCACTCGACGCCGCCGTCGACTGCTACGGCGCCTTCGTCGTCGACGACGCCCCGGAGGGCATGCCGAAGGCGATGCGGGCGATCCTGCACCTGGCCCCGCAGCTGTCCTGCCCGCTACTCGGCCTGTTCGGCGCCGACGACCAGTACCCCAGCCCGGCCCAGGTCAAGATCCTCGACGAGGAACTGACCCGGCTGGGCAAGGCGCACGAGTTCCACTCCTACGAAGGCGCGGGTCACGCGTTCTTCTCCGTGGACCGGCCCGCGTACCGCCCGGCCGCCGCCGTCGACGGCTGGCAGAAGATCTTCGACTTCTTCGGCCGCACCCTGAACTGAGGCGATCACCATGTGCACGTACCTGACCGAGAAGATCGCCATCGACGGCAGCGGCAAGGGCCCGACCGGCTGGTTCTCGCTGACCAACGCTCAGGTGTACGTCGACCACGCGGTGCACGCGCCGTACACGCACACCGTCAACATCGACTTCACCAACCCCGCCGCGGGCCCGGCCGCACGCGTCGCGGTCGAGCTCACCGAGGAGGCCGCCCGCGCGCTGGCCGAGGCCATCACGGCTGCGATCGCTTCCGCGCCGGCGGGTTTGGCGTCGGTCAACCAGCCGTAGCGCTCACCGCGCCGACGACGATCGCCACCAGCTACCTGACCTGAGCGTCGACCGGTTCGCGTGTGCCGGGGCGGTCGACCGCGGTGCCTTCGACGTCGAGGGCGGGCAGCCAGCGCAGCCACTTCGGCAGCCACCACGCGCGCTCGCCCAGCAACGCGAGCGCGGCCGGGACCAGCACCATGCGCACCACGAACGCGTCGAACAGGATGCCGATGGCCAGGGCGAACGCGATCGACTTGATCGGGCCCTCCCCTGTCGGCACGAAGCCCGCGAACACCGAGAACATGATCAGTGCGGCCGCCACGACCACCGGTGCCGCCTGGCGGAAGCCGGTCGTGATCGCGGTCTGCGGTTCGGCGCCGCGGTGGTGCGCCTCGTGCATGCGCGAGACCAGGAAGATCTGGTAGTCCATGGCCAGGCCGAACAGGATGCCGATCATCAGGATCGGGGTCAGGCTGAGCAACGGGCCGGTGGTGTCGAGGTTGACCGCGTCCGCGAGCCAGCCCCACTGGAAGACCGCGACGGTCACGCCGAGCGCGGCGCCGATCGTCAGCAGGAAGCCGAGCACCCCGACCAGCGGGACGAGCAGCGAGCGGAACACCAGCACCAGCAACACGAGCGCGAGCCCGACCACGAGCACCAGGTAGAGGGGCAACGCCTCGTCCAGCGAGGTGGCCACGTCGACGCTGACCGCCGTCGCCCCGGTGACGTAGGTGGTGACGCCGGTCGCGTGGGTGTCCAAATAGGACCGCAAGTCGGTGACGAGCTGTTCGGTGGCGGCGGTGTCCGGACCGGACTTGGGGATCACGGTCAGCGTCGCCGCGGTCGCGTCGTGGTTGCGTGACGGCGGGGCGACCGCCGCGATGTCGGCGACCGCACCGGTCCCGTAGAGCGCACCCATCACCTGGTTCGCGATGGGCACGGCCGTGTCACCCTCGAACAAGACGATCAACGGGCCGGTGAAGCCCGGGCCGAACGACGTCTGGAGCAGGTGCTTCGCCTTGGCCTGCGTGGTGTCCGCGGCCGGGGTCTGCACGAGCGTGGTCTGCATCGAGGTCACCGGGATGGCGAGCACGCCGAGCGCGACCACGGCCAGGAGCAGGGCGAACCCACGCCGCTTGGTCACCGCCGTCGCCCAGCCGCGGTGAAACCCGCGGTCGCGCACGGCCACCGGCCCTTCGGTCGCGCGCTGCTTGCGCGGCAGCACGCGACGGCCGAGGAAGCTCAACACGGCCGGCACGAGGGTGAGCGCGACGAGCACCGCGACCAGGATGGTGGCCGCGGCCGCGACGCCCATCTGGGTCAGGAACGGGATGCCGACCACGACCAGGCCCATCAGCGCGATGAACACCGTCACGCCCGCGGTCAGCACGGCCGACCCGGCGGTGCCCACGGCGGTCGCGATCGCGGTGCCGACGTCCGCGCCCTGGCGCAACTCGTGGCGGTAGCGGTTGATGATGAACAACGCGTAGTCGATGCCGACCGCGAGGCCGAGCATCGTGGCCAGGATCGGGGTGGTGGACTGCAGGTCGAGGAAGCCGGTCGCGATCGTCACGCCGAGCGCGCCGATGCCGACGCCGACGGCCGCGCTCAGCAGGTTCATCCCGGCCATCACCAGCGAGCCGTAGGTCAGCGCGAGGATCAGCAGGGCGACCACCACGCCGATCCCCTCGGTCACGCCGCCGACCGCCGGTGGCGCCTGGATCGCGTCGCCGGTCACCTCGGCGGTCAGGCCCGCGGCCCGCGCGTGGTCGAGCGCGGTCATGATCGCGGCGCGCTGGTCGTCGGTGACCCCGCCGGTGGGCACGGTGAAGCTCACCGTGCTGTAGCCGGTGGTCTTCTGCGGGTTGAGCGCGCCCGGCGTCTTCGGGTCGAGCGGGTTCTTCGCGCCCACCACGCCCGGCACGGACGACAGTTCCTCGACCAATGCGTTGACCGCGCCGGCGTTCTTGGGCAGGTTCGACCCCGGTGGTGCCTGGACGACGACCTGCGCGCTGGCGCCGCCGCCAGCCCCGAAGTCCTTCTTGATCTGCTGGAGCGCGGTCGTGGACTCCTGGCCGGGGATCGAGAAGCTGTCGGAGGTCTGCCCCGACAGCGTCACCGCGCCGATGCCGGTACCGGCCAGCACGACGAGCCAGAGCAGGAGGACGGCACCGCGGTGGCGGTGCGCGCCGAAGCCGAGACGGGAAAGCAAGCGGGCCAACGGGATCAGAGCTCCATCCGGTCGGGGGTGGACGCGCGGTGGCCCAGCGCGTCGACGCAGGTGGCGAGGATCTGCCTGCGCCACACGGCCTTTTCACCGAGGTGGTGCGCGGCGAGGCTGAGCACGGCCAGCGCGCTGAGCGCACCGATCACGCGGATCAGCCGCTCGGCCCGCATGTCGGCCGGGTCGACGCCGAAGGTCTCGAAGACCTGCAGGTCGTCATCCTCCAGCGACGCGGCACGGGCGTCCTTCGCGGTGACGGCGCTGAACGCGAGCGCGACCAGCCCCGGGCGATCCAGCGCGACGTCGAGCAGCAACTCCAGCGCGAGCCGGTCGCGCTCGGGTCCGAGCGGCAGGTCCGCCACGCGGGTCCGGACTCGGGAGACCTGTTCGCGGCACGACTGCTGAGCCGCCTCGTACAGGGCGTCCTTGCTCGGGAAGTGGTGCAGCAGCCCGGCCTTGGACAGCCCGACCGCCTCGGCCAGCGACTGCAGCGAGGTGTGCGCGAACCCGTGCTGTGCGAACAACTCCGCGGCGCGGTCGACGATGTCCTCGTCGGCGTGCTGCCGGAACGTACTGGCCATGCACTCGACCGTACGCGTCTGACCGACCGATTCGGTCGGCAAAGCGACCATATCGGTCTGTGACCTTCCTCTCGGCCCGCGAGCTACCCGTTAGGCTCGCCGTCGAACGACCAACCACTGGGGGATTTCGAGACATGCCTGTGTGGCCGTCGCTGGACCCGGTCCAGCAGAACGACCTGCTCACCGCCATGACCACCGAGCTGATCGGTGCGCTGCCGCCCGGCTGGGCCGAGGTGGTGATCGACTACCGGCACCTCGGCCGAAACCCCGACGTCGCCGTCGGGGTCCGCGGCCCCGACGGCCGCGACCGGGTGTGGGACCCGCCGACCGAGGTGTGGCGGATGTTCCAGCGGCTGCGTGGCGGCATGTACCGCCAGGACGAGGGCACGTGGTTCTCCGCGCGCTACACGCTGCAGGCGCCGAGCCGCTTCACCATCCAGTACAACTGGCGCAACGAACCGGACTTCCAGCCGTACCCGGACCTGTCGCACTTCGCCATCGAGCAGGAACGCTTCCCACGCGCCGAGGCCCACATGCCGCCGTGGTTCCGGGAACGCCTGGCCGCGGCGACCCGGAGCTAACCGGCGACCTGGGCTAACCACCGACCTGGGGCTAACCGGCGGCGAGGAACTCGCGGAGGGCGGCCATCGTGCGTGCGGCGTTCTCTGCGGGTGGCAAGGCACGCATGGACGTCGACAGCACCTCAGTCGACAGCGGCACGTCGACGCCCTTCGCGTCGAGCCGGCGCAGCAGGCCCAGGACGTCCCACTCGCCGTGGCCGGGCAGGAGCCGGCCGTCGACGGCCTCGGCGAGCAGGTCCGGTGGTGGGGCGAGCGGACCGTCGCACAGTTCGACGCCGCCGATCTGCGCACCGCTCAGCTGGTCGAGCGCGGGAAGCGCCGTCGGGTCGCGGAAGACGTGCCACATGTCCACTTGGACCGTCGCGTTCGGACGGTCGGCCAGCCGCAACACCTCGACCACCCCGGCATGGTTGAAGCCCGGCATGAACGACAGGCACTCCAACGCGATGTCCACGCCGTGGCCCGCGGCCCGGTCGCACAGCGCGCCGAACCGCTTGGCCAGCACCTCCACCGGCGCCAGCCGGACGCCCGGTACGGCGAGCGCGAACGCCTTCACCTTCCGCACGCCGTACGCCTCGGCCAGCTCGAACGCGCGGTCCTCACGGGCACGCAACGGACCCGTGTGGTCGTCGGCGGTCTCCCACCCGGTCACCATCTCCAGCTCGACCAGGCGCAGCCCGTGCTCGGCGAACTGGCCACGCACCCAGTCCGCGCCGTGCGTGGTCTGGATGCGTTCCAGGTCCTCGGTGTCCATGCCGGTGCCGCTGAACCCGGCCGCGGCGAGCGCGGCGAGCCGCTCGCCGAGCGGGTGGCGGGGCGGCTGGTCCCACGCCGCGCCGGTCAACTGCAGGTAGCCGATGGTCAGTTCGCGTGGTCGCAACAAGCTCATGTCAGTCGTCCCCCATGTCGGATGAGTGATGGTTCGTGTACCTCGCGTGAGCACCAGCGTGGGGCGTCGGAGCAGGTGCCGACCACCCCTACCCGACCCCTGACCTGCCCATGAGCCGCAGGACCGGCGAAATTCAGCCAACGGTTGAACCAGCTGGAAGCCCCGACGGAGTGGGCGGCGACCGCACCGTCCTTCGAGGCCGTCGTCATCCCGGTGCCGAACGCATCAGGGGCGAACTGCGGCGCGGAGCCCACGAAGCCCGGCCCCTAAGGTTGGAGCTCCAGCAGACAGCGGAAGGTGACGGGGCACTAGACGTGGCGAGCCAGTTCGGTCCGCTGTTGCGGCGGTTTCGGCTGCGGGCCGGGCTCACCCAGGGCGCGCTCGCGGACCGCTCCGGGGTGAGCGAGCGGACGATCCGCCGGCTGGAGACCGCGGCGGGCGCGGACCCGCGGCTCAACACGGTGGACGCGCTGGCGGCCGCGCTCGGCCTCGACCCAGGCGAGCGGCTCGAACTCCTTGCCGCGGCGGGCAACCAGGAGCCGCCACGGCAAGCCCCGGAAGGCGACGACCGGCTGGCCGAGGCCGCCGGGCTGCTCGCCCACGAGCTGCGCACGCGCCTTCGCCGCGAGGAGGAGCAGCGCCAGATCCACGATCCCGTGCCGCTACCGATGCGCTGGCACGACGGGCCGACGGAGTTGGTCGACGCCTGGGTGAACATCGGCCGGGCCAAGCCCGGCGAGACGGTGCGCCCACTGCACCTGGACGGCACACTGGACCAGATCGTCGAGGTCTACCAACGGATCCCGTCCGGCCGGCTGGTGGTGCTCGGCCGGGCCGGGTCCGGCAAGACGATCCTGACGATGCGGTTCGTGCTGGGGCTGCTCGGCGTCAACCGCTCCGGCGATCCCGTGCCGGTGATCTTCAGCGCCGGGTCCTGGGACCCGCGCACCACGCCGTTGCGGGACTGGCTGACCGAGCAACTGCTGCGTGATCACCCCGGGCTCGCCGCGCCCGGCCCCGGCGGGACGACGCTGGCCGCCGCGCTGGTCGAGGACGGGCGGATCCTGCCGGTGCTGGACGGGTTCGACGAGATCGCGGGCGGGTTGCACAAGGCGGCACTGATCGCGTTGAACGCCACGACGTTGCCGTTGCTCATGACCAGCCGGGTGGACGAGTACCGCGCGGCCGTCGAGTCGACCGACGTGCTGACCTCGGCCGCCGCGGTCGTGCTCGACGACCTGACCCCGACCGACCTCGCCGACTACCTGCCCCGCACGACCGGCCGCCGCGGCGTGTGGGAACCGGTGCTTGACGACGTTCGCGCGCACCCGCACGGCGACCTCGCGGCCGTGCTCACCACGCCGCTGATGGTGGGCCTCGCGCGGACGATCTACAGCGACACCCCCGACCACGACCCGGCCGACCTGCTCGACCCCGCTCGCTTCGACAGCGCCGCCGCGATCGAGCGGCACCTGCTCGGCAGCTTCGTGCCCACCGTCTACCGGCACCGGCCGCGTCGCGACCCGCACGACGCCGACCGCGCCGAGCACTGGCTCGGGTTCCTGGCCCACCACCTGGACAAGCTCGGCACCCGCAACCTCGCGTGGTGGCAGCTCGGCAACCGGATGCCCACCCTGCTGCGAATGTTCGTCAGCGGGCTCGTGCTCGGCATCGCCATGGGTGTGCCGGCGGCCCTGGTCATCGGGCTGATCTACACGGCCGGCGTGGGCACGTCCGGCTCCGGGCTGTCCGACGGCTTCTCGGCGGTGCTGTCCGCCGGCCCGATGGAGTGGCTGGCCATGTCGCTGACCGTCGGGCTGGCGCATGGCGCGTCGCTCGGGTTCCGCGGCACCGTGTTCGAGCCGTCGAGGGTGCGGGTTCGCCTGCGTGCGGCCCGAAGACGGCGCTCGACGGTCCTGCGCCGGTTCGCGGTCGGGCTCGCCGTCGGGGCCGGCCTCGGCGCGGGGCTCGGCGTCGCACGCGAGCTCGGCGCGACGTTCTGGATCGTCGGGCGGCTCGCCGACTCGCTGGTGACCACGGTGCTGTTCGGGTTGGCGCTGGGCCTGGTGTGGGGTGGGGTCTGGGGTGTGATGGCCATGTTCGAGGCGCCGGTGGACATCAGCTCGGCCGCGAGCCCGATGGACCTGCTCAACACCAACCGGCGCACGGTGGCGGTCCAGTCGCTGATGTTCGGCGTGGTCACGTTCCTCGGCTACACCGTGATGGCCACCGTGCTGCACGGCCCGCGGCTGGGGCTCGTGTACGGCCTGTCCTACGGGCTGCTGCTCGGGCTCGCGATCAGCCTCGGCGCCGCCAGCCTGACCGCGTGGGGCGCCTGGATGGTGTTCGCGCGGGTGTGGCTCCCGGCCAACGGCCGGTTGCCGTGGTCGGTGCCCGAGTTCCTGGAGGACGCGTACCAGCGCGGGGTGTTGCGCCGGTCGGGCGCGGTCTACCAGTTCCGGCATGCTCGGCTGCAGGACCACCTGACGCAGGTCTACCGCACCCGGCGGTGAGAGGAGACGCGATGACGCGCAGTGCTGTGGTCACCGGTGCCGGTTCGGGTATCGGGCGGGTCGTGACCCGGGCGTTGCTCGTGGACGGCTGGTCGGTCGCCCTCGCCGGGCGCCGCCGGGATGCCCTGGCGGAGACGGCGTCCGGCTTCGAACGGGCGTTGGTGGTGCCCACCGACGTGACCGATGCCGATCAGGTCGACGCCTTGTTCGACGCGGTGCGCGGCGAGTTCGGACGGCTGGACCTGTTGTTCAACAACGCCGGTGGGTTCGGGCCGGCCGGCACACCGGACAAGATCGACGTCCAGCAGTGGCGTGCCACCGTCGAGGTGAACCTCACCGGGTCGTTCCTCTGCGCGCGGGCGGCGTTCGCGTTGATGCGGGCGGAGGACCCGCGAGGTGGCCGGATCATCAACAACGGGTCGATCTCCGCCCACGTGCCGCGGCCCGGCAGCATCGCCTACACGGCCACCAAGCACGCGATCACGGGCCTGACCCGCTCGTTGTCGTTGGACGGCAGGCGCTTCGACATCGCGTGCGGGCAGATCGACATCGGCAACGCCGCCACGGACATGACGAGCGGGATCGCCACCGGCGTGCGGCAGGCCGACGGGTCCGTGCGACCGGAGCCGACCTTCGACGCCCGCCACGTCGCCGACGCCATCCGGTTCATGGCCGACCTGCCGCTGGGCGCGAACACCCAGTTCCTGACCATCGCCGCCACGGCGATGCCGTTCATCGGGCGGGGTTGACGTCCTCAGCCTTGGCTCAGCGCCGGGTCGACGAGGTCCGGCCGCGGCGTCACGCACCGAGCTGGATCGTCGCGACGACCGTGATGTCGACGGTGTGGCCGATCATGAACCGCGGGGCGCGCACGCCCAGGGCGCGGCGGTCCAGGCTGGTGCGCGCGGTGAGGGTCACCGCACCGTCCACAGTGGACGACGTGACGTGACCGGTGAGCCCGATCGTCGTGCCCCGCGCGGTGAGCTTGCCGGTCACCGACCAGCCATCCGCGCCCGTGATGACCTCGTCGGCGACGAAGGTCATGACCGGGTGCTGGTCGAGGTCCAGCAGCTTGGGCTTGCGCAGATCCTTGTCCCGGCGCCGGTTGCCGGTGTCGACAGCACCGAGGTCGAGGGTGCCGCGCACGGCACACGGCAGGCCTTGCGCGTCGACGTCGACGGTGCCGTCGAGGACCGGCACGGTCCCGGTCACGGTCTTGCCCAGGTTGCCCACGGTGAAGGTCGCGGTGCTGCGGGCGAGGTCGGCCGTCCATCGGCCTTCGGCCAGGACGGCGGGCGCGGTGCTGGTCATGAGCTCTGCCCACCTTCGACGTCGAAGACCTCGACGACCGGGAACAGCTCGACGCTGTCGGGCCCGGTCAGCAACGCCGGGTCCTCACCGGGCAGCAGGGTCGTGGCGAAGATGGCCTTCTGCATGTCGAGCAGGTCCTCCTCGCGGTCGGCGAGGGAGATGACGATCTCCGTGCCGTCCGCGCCCAGCAGCCGGTAGCCGCGGAACCGCCGGCCCAGCGCCTGGACGGCGGGGAGCACGCGCTCGTGGCCGGCGAACTCGGCTGCGGCAACTTGCTGCGGGCTGCGCGGCCCGCGGAAATAGGTGATTTGAGCGTGCATTGTGGTCTCTCCTGTCTGGACGAACTGACAGGACCAATCTCGCGCTCCGGCGGCCTTGCGGAATCCGTGCCGGCACTGATCCGGACACGTAACCGCGCCACTGGCCGATAGACCAGGTGTGCCGATGGTCGGGCGGGCGGAGGAGCTGGCGCAGGTGCGGGCCGCGCTGGTCGGCGCGTGCGCGCGCACCGGACGCCTGGTGCTGGTCAGTGGAGCCGCCGGGATCGGCAAGTCGACCCTCGTCTCCGCCGTCACGGCGATGGCCGGCGAGTACGCCGTCCCGGTCGCGGCCGGGTACGCGATCGACGACGCCGGCATGCCGCCGTTGTGGCCGTGGCGCCGGATCGCCCGTGACGTGCCCGGGCTCGTGCCGGTCCTGTCGCCCAACGCCGGTACCTCGACGGATTCCGCCGTCGCCCGATTCACCATGTTCGCCGACGCCTGCCAGGTGCTGGCCGACGCCGCGGCCGACCGCGGCCTGCTGGTCGTCCTGGAAGACCTGCAGTGGGCCGATCGCAGTTCGCTGCTGTTGCTGCGCCACCTGGCCGGCGAGCTCGCCCGGACCCGGATCCTGGTCGTCGCGACCTACCGCGACACCGGCAGCGCCGAGCTGAGCGAGCTGCTGCCGGATCTGCTGCGTGCCGAGGAGACCCGTTCGACCGGGCTGACCGGGTTGACACCGACGGATCTCGCGCACTGGTTGCGACTGCTGAGCCATGACGACCCCGACGCGCAGGCGGACCGGGTGTGGGCGCGAACCGCTGGGAACCCGTTGTTCGTGCGGCTGCTGCTGGACCGCGGCACCGACGCCGGTTCCGCCGAGCTGCACCAGCTCGTGCTCGCCCAGCTCACCGGGCTCGATACCGAGGTGCGCGACCTGCTCGACGCGGCCAGCGTGCTCGGCGAGCGGATCGAGCCGTCGCTGCTGGCCGAGGTCACCGGGCAACCCGCGGCCCAGGTCGACGCCCGGCTCGACCAGGCCGTCGCGCACGGCGTGCTGGTGTCCACACCGGACACCGCGGGCCTGTCGTTCGCGCATGCGCTGGTGCGCGACGCCGTGTACGAGCAACTGGCGCCCTCGCGGCGCACGGCCGTGCATGAACAGGCGGCGATCGCCCTGGAACGGTCACCGCGTCCGCCGGCCGCGCTCGTCGCGAACCATTGGCGGCGCTCCGGCGCGCCCGGCTGGGCCGCGCACTGCCTGCGGTGGGCGCGGCTGGCATCCCGGTCGGCGACGGCCTTGCTGGCCTACGACGAGGCGGCCCGGTTCGCCGCGCTGGCCCGGCACGCGGCCGAGGCGGACGGCCGCGACGCCGGGGTGCGGGCCGAGCTCACCGTCGAGGTGGCCGCGGCCGAGTTCGTCGCGGGCCGCGTCGACGCGAGCCTGGTGAGCTGCCAGGCCGCGGCCCGGCTCGCCCAGGAGGCCGGGCGCCCGGACCTCATCGCCGCGGCCGCCCTGGTGATCACCGGCATGGGCGACCCGGAGCTGACGCAGGCCGTGGACCAGTTGTGCGCCAACGCCATCCGGGCGGTGCCGGCCGACGACGCGACCTTGCACGCCCGCTTGCGCGCTCGCCAGGCCATGGCCGCGTCCGAGGTCGACGAGCCGGTCCGGGCCCGCGAGCTGTCCGCTGAGGCCCTCGCGCTGGCCGAACGCGACGGCGACCCCGACGCCTTGCTGGACTGCCTGCACGCCCGCCACCTGTCGTTGTGCGCGCCGCAGTTCCTCGCCGAGCGGCGCGCGGTGGCGGCCCGCGCGTGCGCGCTCGCCCACCGGGCCCAGCAGCCGATGGCCGAGCTGTGGGGGCACGTGTGGCTGGTCGACGCCGCGTTCCAGGCCGGTGACCTGGCCGCGGTCGACCAGGAGCTGGGCCGCATCGAGCAGGTGGCGGCCAAGGGCGAGCACGCCATCGCCTGGTGGCACCTGCACCGGCTGCGGGCCACCCGGGCCGCGCTGATCGGCAAGCTGGACAAGGCCGTGGAGTACAACGAGGCCGCTCGTGCGGTCGCCGAGCGGATCGGCGCGATCAGCACGATCGGCATGTCCTCGTCGTTCCTCGAACAGCTGGCCTTGCTGCGCGGGACGATCGACCGCGACCTCGGCGAGACGATCATGGCCGCCTTGCAGGCCGTGCCCCACGTGGCGCTGGTGCGGATCTTCATCCCGCTGACCCACGCCCTGCTCGGCGAGACCGACCTGGCCCGCGCCACGTTCGCCGAGTTCCGGCACATGCCGGCCAGGCTGCAACCGGGACCGCGTTGGTCCGTGCTGCTCGTGCACATCGGGATCGTCGCCTGCATGCTCGACGACGTCGAGACGGCCGAGCGCGTCCACCACGAGCTCGCCGGGCTGGAACCGACGTACATGTGCGACGGCTCCGGTGCCGCGTTCTCCGGCGGCTCGCTGCAGCGGATCACCGCGGACCTGGCGCTGGTGACCGGCCGGGTCGACGAGGCGATCGAGCGCTACACCGACGCCGTCGAGATGAATGCCCGCATCGGGGCCCGCCCGTTCACCGCGCTGAGCCGGCTGGGCCTCGCTAAAGCGTTGCTGGCCAAGGGAGAACGCAGCGAGTTGAGCACCGCACGCGAGCTGGTGACCGCGGCCGCCGCGGAGTTCCGCCGCCTCGACCTGCCCGGCCCGCTGGCGTCGGCCGACGCGACGCTGGCCGCCGTCGACGCTGCCGCCCGAGCGTCGAATCCGTTGTCCCCCAGGGAATTGGAGGTCGTTGCCCGCATCGTGCAGGCCAAGTCCAACCGCGAGATCGCCCAAGAGCTCGTGTTGTCCGAGCGCACGGTCGAGACGCACGTCCGCAACATCCTCGCCAAGCTCGGGTGTGCCAGCCGCACCGAGATCGCGGCGTGGTCATCGCGCACGCCTTGAGCGAGCCGAGCGACGTGGCGCTACCGTCCACATGCGACTCGGGTCGTCGACCACTCCCCTGGCCACCAGCTCCATGGTGACCACCACCGCGATGGTCTCGGCGGCCAGCAACCCGATGAGCACCAGCAGCTGCGCCGCGCCCGCCTGCACCGGGTTGCCGCTGCCGATCAGCACGCCGACGAACGCGCCCGGCAACGTCACGAGACCGACCGTCCGGGTCTGGTCGAGGGCGGGCACGAGCGCCTGGCCGGCGGCGGGGCGCGCGATCTCCATGGCCGCGTCCCGTGGCGGGAAGCCCAGCGCCAAGGCGGCCTCGTACTCACCGTGGCGGGTCTTGAGCTCGTCTAGCGCCCGACGCCCGCACAACGACGTCGCCGTCATCGCACCGCCGATGACGATGCCCACGACCGGGATCACCGCGATCCCGGTCAGCGGCACGGTGCCGGTCGCCAGCACGATCGCCACGACGGGCACCACCCCGGCGACGAGCGCCACCGCGGCCGGGCGGGTGCCGTGGCGGCCACCCGTGACCCGCTTGCCCGCCGTCACCGCGGCCACCACCAACATGACGAGGCCGAACAAGGCCGCGGCCCACAGCCACTTGACCACCGAGCCGATGATCGCGCTCACGGCGGCAAGCTGGATCGCGGCCCGCACCGCCGCCGTGACCGTCGCCCGTCCCGTGGCGATCGAGGCGACCCAGGCCACCCCCGCCGCGACGATCACCAGGAGCAGCAGCGCAACGGCCAAACCCAGTCCCACGTGGACCGTTGAACCCATCCCGCAACGGTAGCCTGTCGCACCTCGCCGAGGTGGCGCCGAACGTCAGCCCGGTTCGGCGGTGGCCAGCTGCCGCAACGCGAGCAGGCCGCCGACACCCGGCACCACGGACATCGCCCGCGTGCGGACGTCCCGAGTCCGGGCGAAGGTCAGGATGACGACGAGCAAGTAGGCGCATCCGTGCGTCGGGCCGACCGCGGCCGCCACGGCCGGCCAGTGCACCGTCGCCAGGTTGGCCAGCAGCACGACCAACGACACCAGTTCCACTCCCGCGGCGATACGCACGGCTCACGCGCCCGTCGTGGAGCCGGGGCGGACGATCATCAGGACGGTGACCGTGGCCCAGAGGATGTTGAACACGCCCGTGTACATGGCCAGTCCGGCGGCCCCGGCGGTGATCGAGGCGAGGACCTGCCGCTGGCGCGGGAGGATCAGCAGCCCGAGCACTCCCGCGGCCGTCGCGGTCAGCACGATCGAGACGATCAGCCACGCGTCGCCCAGCACGCCGAGGCTGTTCGCCGTGGCCAGGCCGAAAACCGGAACCACAACGGCGACCACGGCGTAGACCCGGCAGATCCGGTGCAGTGAAGCCAGAACCGCCGCGTCCCGGTCGTTCCCGGCCGCACGCCGGGCAGTGGCGGGGAACATGCTGGCGGCGACGGTCACCGGACCGATCGCGACGATGGCGGCGAGCACGTGGACGGCGAGCAAGAACTTCGTCATCGGTCAGGCCGCACGGCAGGTCAGGCCCGGAGGCGGTGGGGCATCGAACAACACGACCTGCGCGAGCAAGCGGATCAGTCCTCCTCGGTTGGCGGTGCCGCCGACGCTAGCGACGCGAAGAGATCATCGGAACCGGCTGGATTGCCACACTCCACCGGATTCTCGCCAACTCGCTGATCAGCACATTCCGTTGAAGAAGCTGGTCAGCGCCTTGGCAGCAATCACGCAGGCACCTAGGTTGAGGCCATGCACACCATCGCCGTGGTCGCGCTCGACAAGGTCATCCCGTTCGACCTGTCGACGCCGATCGAGGTGTTCACCCGCACCCGGCTGCCCGGCAACCGGCCCGCCTACCGGGTCCGGGTCTGCGCCACCACGCCGACCGTCGACGCCGGTGCCTTCACCCTGCAAGCGCCCTGGGGTCTCGACACCCTCGCCGACGCGGACACGATCATCCTGCCCGGCTGCGCCGACCCGACCGCCCCGATCCCGCACGACGTCGTCCACGCCCTGAAGCTGGCCGCCGCCAACGGAACCCGCATCGCGTCGATCTGCACCGGCGCGTTCACCCTCGCCGCCACCGGCCTGCTCGACGGCCTGCGCGCCACCACCCACTGGCTCGCCGCGGACCTGCTCGCCGAGCGCCATCCGGCGATCGACGTCGACCCCGGCGTGCTCTACGTGGACAACGGCCAGTTCCTCACCTCGGCCGGCGCGGCGGCCGGGCTCGACCTGTGCCTGCACCTCATCCGCCGCGACCACGGATCCGCCGTGGCCGCCGACGCCGCCCGGCTCTCGGTCATGCCCCTGGAACGCGAAGGCGGGCAAGCGCAGTTCATCGTCCACGACCAGCCGCCCGCACCGCGTGGGTCCACTTTGGAGCCCGTGCTGCGCTGGATGGCGGACAACGCGGCGAAAGACCTGACATTGGAGGACATCGCCGCACGCGCCGGCATGAGCACCCGCACCCTCAACCGCCGCTTCCGCGAGCAGACCGGCACCACGCCGCTGCAATGGCTGCACCGCAGCCGTGTGCGCGAGGCCCAGTACCTGCTCGAGGCCACCGACCACCCGGTCGACCGCATCGCCGCTCGCGTCGGCTTCGGCTCACCCACGGCCTTCCGCGAGCGCTTCAAGCGCATCGTCGGCACCAACCCGAACGCCTACCGCGCCGCCTTCCACAAGGGCTAGTGCTCTGTCCAGATAGGTTCGCCGGGTTGGTTAGGCGGCTGGGGTGAGGTGTTGCCCGCCCCAGCGGATGCCTTTCTCGCTGCGGACTCG
>NZ_SNXZ01000006.1 GCF_004362825.1 Labedaea rhizosphaerae | reverse complement strand
CTTCGGATCATGCGTTCGACTGGGGACATCAGTCATGCCGGGCCCGGCGACCACAGCTCCTTGATCAGGAACCACGAAAAAGGTAACGGGGACACGCGCGGTCGGAACGGGGGACACGCGCGGAGGTCATAGTTTGGGGAGGGTTTGGGGTTTGCCGATGAGCGGGGCCAGGGGGTCGCCCCGCTCGGCCAGCCGGTCCAGGACCGTCCACAGTGTCCAGCCGTCCGGGCGCAGGTCCGGGTCGTCCAGCTCGTCCCAGGTGATCGGCACGGACACCGGCGCCCCCGGCCGGGGCCGGGTGCTGAACGGCGCGACCAGGGTCTTGTTGATCGCGTTCTGCGTGTAGTCCAGCCGCGCCTTCCCGCCGCGGCGGCTCTTCTGCCACTGCCAGCTGACCAGCTCGGGCACGGTGCGGCCGATCGCCCGCGAGACCTTCTCCACCCACGCCCGCGTGTCGTCGAAGGTGTAGCCGGGGCGCACCGGCACCCAGATCTGCACACCGCGCTGGCCGGTCACCTTCGGCATGCCTTCGACCTTCATGTGCTCCAACGCGGTGCGGTACAACCGCGCCAGCACGAGCACGTCGTCGAAGGTCGAGGACGTGCCCGGGTCGATGTCGATCAAAGCCCAGGTCGGCTGGTGCACGTCCGGCAGGGCCGAGGTCCACGGGTGCAGCTCGACGGCGCCGTAGTTCGCCATCCACACCAGCGCGGGCACGCTGTCCAGCACGGCGTAGCACTGCGTCTTGTCCGGATCGGCCTCGGCGTCGTGCCACTGCTTGAGCCAGTCCGGCGCGTGGTCGGGCACTTCCTTCTGCCAGAACCCGCCCTCGGTCACACCGTTCGGGAAGCGGTGGGTGTTGATCGGGCGATCGGCCAGGTAGGGCAACAGGTGCGGGCCGATCATGGCGTAGTAGCGGATCAGGTCCCTTTTGGACACCGGCCGCTCGCCGGGGAAGAGCACCTTGTCCAGGTTGGTCACCTTGACCCGGCGCCCGGCGAGCTCCCACGTGCCCGACCCGCCGAGGTCGTCCAGCGCGGCCAGCTCGTCGGCCGTCGGCGCCTCCCAGGGCTCCACCGGCTGGGCCGCCTCCGGGGCCGGGAGATCACTGCGCCACAACACTTCCGGCGCCGCGGCCACCTCGTCGTTGGTGCGGCCGGACTTCACCGACTTCGGCCGGTCCTCCGGGTCCCAGCCCCGCTCGGCGTGGTCGTCGTCCTTGTGGATGAGCAGCCACTGGTCGTCATCCCCGCGGCGCACCAGCACGAACCGGCCGGCCAGCTTCTCGCCGTGCAGGTCGAAGTGGAGCTCACCCTTCTTGATCGCCGCGGCGGGATCGCTGGTCTTGGCGGGTTCCCAGGTCCCCCAGTCCCACACGATCACGTCGCCGCCGCCGTACGAACCCTTCGGGATCACGCCTTCGAAGTCGTAGTACTCGATGGGGTGGTCCTCGACGTGCACCGCGAGCTGGCGGGACTTCGGGTCCAGCGTCGGGCCCTTGGGCACCGACCAGCTGGCCAGCAGGCCGTTGACCTCCAGCCGCAGGTCGTAGTGCGGGCGCCCCGCGCGGTGGCGTTGCACGACGAACCGGCCGGAACCGCCGTCGGCCCTCGAGCCGGCGGGTTCCGGGGTCACGCCGAAGTCCCGCTTGGCGTGGTAGCGCGCGAGCCGGTCCTGCGTCACGCGGAACGGATACCCGCGGCTCAGTCCGCGTACACCACCCGGTTCAGCGCCTGCACCACCTTCGCGTACACCGGCCCGGTCACCCCGTTGCGGGCCAGCGCGGCGCGGGCCGCGAACGCGCCGGGACCGCCGTGCACCGCGCCACCCGGGTGCGCCGACGCGCCCGCGAGGTAGAGCCGGTCGACCGGCGTGTCCGGCCGGCCGAGCCCCGGCACCGGGCGGAAGAACAGCTGCTGGTGGATGGCCGCGCTGCCCGCGTTGATGGCGCCCTCGACGAGGTTCGGGTTGTGCCGCTGGAAGTCCATCGGGCCCTGCACGTACCGGCCGCGGATCAGGTCGCGGAACCCCGGCGCGTGCCGCTCGACCAGATCTTCGAGCCCGGAAGCGACCACGCGCAGGGCGTCGTCCGTCCACTGCAGACCTCGCGGCACGTGCGTGTAGGCCCACGCCGTCTCCGTCCCGGCCGGCGAACGCGTCGGGTCCGTGGTCGTCATCTGGCCGAGGATCGCGAAGGGGTTCGCCGGGACGCGCCCGGCCGTGAGTTCGGCGGAGAACTGCGAGAGCCCCAGCATGTCCTGGTCGAGGTGGACCGTCCCGGCCAAGCGGACCTGCTCGTTGCGCCACGGGATCGGCCCCGAGAGGTTCCAGTCCACCTTGACCGTCGCGTCGTCCCAGTGGAACGCGGCGATGTCCTGCCGCAACCGCACGGGGAGGTGGTGCAGGCCAACGAGATCCTCGTACAACGTCGGCGCGGGCACGGCCGCGAGCACCGCCCGCCGGGCCCGCACCAGCCCACCTTGTTCGTCGGCCACCCCGAGCGCCTGACCGTCGGCCACCAGCACCGACGTCACCGGGCGGCCGCAGTCGATGCGCCCACCGGCGGCCCGCAGGCGGGTGGCCAGCGCCTCGGTGAGCACGCTCGCGCCGCCTTCGACGGCGGGGAACCCGACTTCCTGGGCGAGCATGCACAGCAACCAGCCGAAGATCGCGCTGCCGCCGTGCGCGGGGCCGAGATCGGTGTGCAAGGCGTTGCCTTCCAGCAACAACCGGGCGCCCTCGCCGCGGAACCGCTCCGCGCCGAGCGCGCGTGACGGCATCGTCACCATCCGCGCGAACCGCATCGCCTCGGCGACCCCGAGGTTGCGCAAGAGCCGGGCGGCCGGGCGGACCGGCGGGAACGGCGTGAACATCGCGTCGACGAGGTCGTCGCGCAGGTGCCGCCACCGCCCGTACTCGACGCGCCAGCGATCGCCGTCGCCCGGGTCGAACGCCGACACCGACGCCGCCGTCTCGTCCAGCGAACGCGACACGGCCGCACACCGGTCGTCGGGCATCAGGTGCGCGACCACCAGCGGCGCGTGCCGCCAGCGCAGGCCGTACGCGCTGAGGTCGAGCCCGGCCAGGATCGGGGACGCGGCGCCGAGCGGGTAGAACGCGCTGCACAGGTCGTTGACGAAGCCCGGCTCCATCAGCTCGGCGCTGCGCGCGGCGCCGCCGACCTGGTCGGCGGCCTCCAGGACCAGCACGTCCCAGCCCGCGTCGGCCAGGAGGTTCGCCGCGACGAGGCCGTTCGGTCCGGCTCCGATCACGACCGCGTCGACGGTGTCCGCCGGTTCGGGGTGCATGGAACCGTCTTACCTCCCCGCCGCCAGATCGCTGAGCCGGCGCACGGTTTCGCGGTTGCGCGGGATGAGCACGGCGCGCTGCAGCGGGTACGGGATCAGCCGGGCCGGGCCATCGACCAGGCTTTCCGCCATGGTGATCTCGGTACCGCCGTCGTGCGGTTCCAGGGTGAGCCGGATGTGGGCGACGCCCAGGCGCAGCAGGTGCGCCTCGAGCAGCAGCATCCGGTCCGGCTCGACCGCCAGCACGCTGGTCGAGTCCTGCATCTGCACCGGCCACGCGCCCGCGCTGTGGTGGATGCGGCTGCCTACGGCCGGCCAGTCGTCGTCGACGGCGCGGATGTGCGAGTTGCCGACCACCCAGCCCGCGTAGGACCAGCCGTCGGACAACGTCGCGAACACGGCGGCGGGCTTGTGCGGCGAGGCGAAGCGGACGGTGACCGCCTTCGGGTCAGCCGTCATCGCGCACCCGCTTGCGGTGGCTGGTGTCGCACAACGGGTACACCTTGCTGCGCCGGCACGTGCACACCGCGACCCGGAACCGGTCCGAGCGCACGGTCGTGCCGTCGGCGCCGACCAGTTCGACCGGCCCGTCCACCAGGATCGGGCCCTCGGACGTGATCGTCACGCGGGTCGGGTCAACTCGCTCGGTCGGCACGGATCACCACCAGTTCCTCGTAGTCCTGCCCGGGTTCGATGAGGCCACGCCGTTCGAGCAGCGCCTGGCGGCCGCGCATCACCGGACCGAACGGCTCGTCGCGGCGGGCGACCACCGAGGTCTTGAGGTCCCCGCCCCGCAGCTGCCGCAACGTCTTGTCCACATCGCACAGTGCGGAGTGGACGAGCAGCAGCATTCCCTCCGGGGCCAGCAACACCGGTGCCACCGCGCAGATCCGGTCCAGCAGGGCGCGGCCGTCGTGCCCGGCGTCCCACGCCCGCGCGGCCCCGCGTCTGGGCGGGTGCCGGTGGGCCGACGGCACGTACGGCGGGTTGGCCAGCACGACGTCGAACGGGCCGCGGTCCACGGCCAGGTCGAGCGCGTCCCCGACCGCCACCCGCACGCGGTGCCCGCGCACCCGTGCGTTCAGCCAGGTCGCGCACGCCGCGCGCCGGGACACGTCGATCGCGGTGACGTGACCGGCACCGGCTTCGGCCGCGGTCACCGACAACGCGCCGGTGCCGCAGCCGATGTCCAGCACCCGCGCGCCCGCCGGGAGCGCGGCATCCAACAGGGCCTCGGCCAGCAGCCAGGTGTCGCCTTGGGCCCGATACGCGCCAGGCGGGCGCAACAGGGTCAACATGGACCCGGGAATACCCAGGAACCGGCGTTCAAACCCGGACATCCGTGGGTAACACTCCCGAGTGGATGCGGACACCGCGCAAGGGCGCACGTTCGGCGTGGAGGAGGAATTCGTCCTCGTCGACGCCGAAACCGCCCGGACGCGTGCGGTCGGTCCCGCCGTGCTGGCCACCGCCAGCATGTCGCCGCCGGGCGCGGCGGACGCGACGTTGCAGGCCGAGCTCGCCGACGCCCAGGTCGAGGCGGCCACCGGCCGGTGCACCGACACCGGCGCCCTGGCCGAGCAGTTGCGCCATGCGCGGCAACGGCTTGCCGCGGCCGCCGCCGAACACGACACGCTGCTGCTGTCCACCGGATCGCCGCTCTGGGTCGGCGACCAGGTCAGCGCCGACGAGGCACGCGGCGCGCGGTTCAACCGGGTCGTCACCACCTACGTGGAATGTGCGCGGGACTACCAGGTCTGCGGCTGCCACGTGCACGTCGGCGTGCCCGACCGGGACACGGCCGTGGCGGTGGTCAACCACGTGCGTCCGTGGTTACCCACCTTGCTCGCCTTGTCGGCCAACTCGCCCACGCACCTCGGGCACGACAGCGGCTTCGCCAGCTGGCGGATGATCATGCAGTCGCGCTTCCCGGGCTCGGGCGTGCCGCCGTGGTTCGACTCGGCCGAGGACTTCGACGCCCAGGTCGCGCGTCTGGTGGACTGCGGCGTGCTCGTCGACGACCGGCAGTCGTTCTGGCTGGCCCGGCCGTCGCCGTGGCTGCCGACCGTGGAGTTCCGGGTCGCCGACGCCGTGCTCGACGTCGGCGAAGCCGTGCTGCAGGCCGCTTTGTCGCGGGCGCTCGTGCGCACGGCGTTGCGCGAGCTGGTCGCCGGGCGGCCGGGACCACCGGTCGACGACCAGGTGGCGGCGGCGGCCGTGTGGTCGGCGGCCCGCCACGGGCTCGCCGGGGCGGGCATCGACGTGCACGTGGCCAAGCAGGTGCCCGCGACCGACCTGCTGAACCGCCTGCTCGACTGGACCCGCCCGGCCCTGACCGAACTCGGGGATCTCGCCCTGGTCGAGGCCGGCCTGCAAGCCGTGCTGACGCACGGGACCGGGGCCGAGCGCCAACGCCGTGCATTGGCCGACGGACCGGACGCCTTGATCCGGATGCTGGCCGACCGAACCGTCGAGAGGAAAGCGAAGCCATGACGACACACCCGGCGGTGCGGCGGCCGTTGCCGACGCCCCGCGGCCCGATCTCGGCGACGGTGATCGAGGCGCTGGGCCGCCCGGCCGGTCACCTGCCGATCGTGGACGGCGATCCGTACGACGAGGACCACGCGCTGGCCCTGCACGTGTGCTACGAGCTGCACTACCGCGGCTTCACCGGTGTGGACGCGGAATGGGAGTGGGAGCCGGAACTGCTGCGGTTGCGGCGCGGGCTGGAGCTCGGGTTCCTCGACGCGCTGCGGTCCGATGTGGACGGTGGCGACGACGCGGCGAGCGCGCTGGACGGGTTGCTGGTGGAGGTCGTGCCCGGCAACGGCGTCTCGCACTTCCTGCGTGATCACGGCAAGTGGCAGCACATGCGCGAGTACTTCGTGCACCGGTCGATCTACCACCTCAAGGAGGCCGACCCGCACGCGTGGGTGATCCCGCGGCTGCACGGCCCGGCCAAGGCCGCACTGGTCGCGGTGGAGTACGACGAGTTCGGCGGCGGCCACGGCGAACGCATGCACGCCCAGCTCTACGCCGACCTGCTGCGCGCCGCCGGGCTCTCCGACGACTACCTGTCCTATTTGGACGACGTGACACGCCACACGTTGTTGCTGGTCAACCTGATGTCGATGCTGGGCCTGCACCGCAGCCTGCGCGGCGGCCTCGTCGGGCACTTCGCCGCCGCCGAGATCACCACGGCGCCCAGCGCGCACCGGATGGCGCAGGCGTTGCGCCGGCTCGACGCCGACCCCGCGTGCGTGCGGTTCTTCACCGAGCACGTCGAGGCCGACGCCGTGCACGAGCAGGTCATGCGCCGGGACGTGGTCGGCGGCCTGCTCGAGCGGGAACCGGAGCTGGCCGCCGACGTGGTGTTCGGCATCCAGGCCACGGACCTGCTCGAGCAGCGCTTCGCCGACCACCTGCTCGGCGCGTGGAAAGCGGGCCGCAGCTCGCTGCTACCGGACAGTTCCCTAGTCCAGCGCGGCGACGGGTGAGCCCGCCGGCTCGTCGGCTTCCTTCGGCGCCTCGGTCGGCGCGCCCCGCAGCGGCACGTGCTTGAGCGCGAGCGCGAACAGCGGCACCGCGACGGCGAACACGATGGCCCACACGAAGACCTCCGACAACGCCGTCGCCAGCGAGGCCATGAAGTCGTCGTGCACCTCGGGCCGCAACTGCTTGAGCGCCGCCGGGTCGACCCGGCCGCCACCGCTGGTGAACGCGGCGCCCTGCGGACCCAGGCGGTTGGTCAGCTCCTCGGTGAGCCGGTTGTTGAACACCGCGCCGAAGAGCGAGACACCGAACGAACCACCGATCGACCGGAAGAACATGGCGCTGCTGCTCGCCACGCCCATGTCCTTGGGGTCGACGCTGTTCTGCGCGATCAGCATGGTGGTCTGCATCAGGAAGCCCATGCCGAGGCCGAGCACGGCGATGAAGATGCCGGTCTGCCACGGCTTCGTGCTCACGTCCTGGGTGGACAGCAGGTACATGGCGACCGCCATGATCACGCCGCCGATCACCGGGAACGACTTGTAGTGGCCGGTCCTGGTGATCGCCTGCCCGACGAACAACGACACGACCATCGCCGCCGCCATCATCGGCAGCAGCAACAGCCCGGAGTTCGTCGCGCTCGCACCCTGCACGGTCTGCTGGAACAACGGCAGGAAGTTGATCGCGCCGAACATCGCGAAGCCGAGCAGGAAGCCGACCAGCGAGATCAGGGTGAAGTTGCGGTTGGCGAACAGGTTCAGCGGCAGGATCGGCTCGCGGGCCTTGCGCTCGACGAGCACGAAGGCCGTCAGCGTGATCACGGCGATCACGGCCAGCACCAGGATCTGCGCCGAACCCCACGCGTACTGCGTGCCGCCCCACGTGGTGATCAGCACGAGCGCGGCGATGCCGACGGTGAGCAACGCGGCACCCGGCCAGTCGATGCGGTGCTCGCTGCGCTTGCGCGGCAGGTGCAGCGTGGTGACCAGCACCAGCAGCGCGATGCCACCCAGCGGCAGGTTCACGTAGAACGCCCAGCGCCAGTCGAGGTGGTCGGTGATGAAGCCACCGACCAACGGGCCGGCGATCATCGCCAGCGACATGACCGCGGCCATGATCCCCTGGTAGCGGCCGCGCTCCCGGGGCGGGACGAGGTCGCCGATGATCGCCATGACGTTGACGATCAGGCCACCGGCACCCAGGCCCTGGATCGCGCGGAACGCGATCAGCTCGGTCATGCCGTCGGCCGTGCCGCCCAGCATCGACGACCCGGCCATGCCGCACAGCGCGGAGCCGACCAGGAAGATCACGATCGAGATGATGAAGATGGTCTTGCGGCCGTAGAGGTCGCCGAGCTTGCCCCAGATCGGCGTCGACACGGTGGTGCCGAGCACGTAGGCGGTGACCACCCACGACAGGTGCGCGAGCCCGCCGAGCTCGCCCACGATCCGGGGCATCGCCGTGCCCACGATGAAGTTGTCGAGCATCGCCAGCATCATGGCGAGCAGCAGGCCAGGTAGGACGACGAGCACTTCGCGTCGCATGCCGGGCGTGTCCTGCGACATCACGCTCCCCCTCGAAGAGAACCCCAGTAGTATTGCTTAAGGTAGCGCGAATAGTTTACGCGACGCAAAGTAGTTTACCGACCGGAGGGGCCTTGTGGCCGACCGTGACCAGCTGATCATGCACATCATGGAGACGCAGGCTGCGATGCGTGATGTGATGGCCGGGGCAAAGCACCCCCTGCTGGACCTGAACCTGACCATGCCGCAGCTCAAGGTCGCGCTCGTGCTCTACCGCCAGGGGCCGCTGGCGGCGCAGGACCTCGCGTCCCGCATCAACGCCAGCCCCGCGACGCTCTCCGGCATCGTCGACCGGCTGGTCGCCCAGGGTCTGGTGACCCGCAGCGAGGACCCGGCCGATCGCCGGGTGCGCAAACTGGAGCTGACCGAAGAGGGCCACGAGCAGATCGACCGGGTGACCCGGGCCGGCCAGGCGGAACAGCAGAAGCTCTTCCTGCAGCTGGAGGACCGGGGCCTGGAGATCGTCGCGGAAGCGTTCGACCTCATCCTGGCAGCCGCCAAGGAAATGCACGCTGAACAAGAGTGAAGTTCGTGCTTATGGCTGTTCCGTGGCACGAGCGCGCTGCGGTAAGCCAGTCGCATGACTTCGAAGCGCACGCTCGCCGTCACCTTCACGGCCGCCGCCGTCATCACCGGCGCGGTCGTCGCCACCACCCCCGCCACCGCGGCGCCCGCGTTCACCGCGTCGGTGTTCGCCGCGACGCACAACAGCTACTCCGGCGACGTCGACGGCGCGAAGGGGTCGATCACCTACCAGCTCGACCACGGCGTGCGGTTCATCGAGTTCGACATCCACGACAACGGCTACGCGACCAACCACGACTACTCGATCGGCCACTCGAGCCCGGGCGACCTCGTGGACCACGGCGGCGGCAACCCCGCGTCGAGCCTGCTGCACGACTGGCTCGCGGTCGTGTCGGCTTGGTCGGGCACGCACACCACCGCCGCCCCGATCGTGGTGATGCTCGACCTCAAGGACGACCTGACCGACAACCAGTCCTACGCCGCGGGCAACCTGACCGCGCTCAACCAGGAACTGCGTGCCGCGTTCGGCCCGAAGATGCTGGAGGCCAAGAACTACCTCAACGGCTCCACTGTGGATTCCTTGCGGGGCAAGGTGTTGCCGTTGATCTCCGGGGACGAGGGCACTCGCGCGGAGTACCGCCGCGACGTCGGCTACCACCCGGCGATCGCGCTCAACGGCCACGGCCAGGTGGTCGAGGTGCACGACTCCGGCGCGGGCGCGCTCTGGTACTGGACCGGTGCCTACGGCGCCGACGGCCGGGTGACCTGGCTGCGGCACGGGCGCTACGACAGCGGCGTCACGCCAGCGGTCGCGCTGAACGACAACGGCGACCTCGTCGAGGTGCACCAGTCCCAGAGCGCCACCACGCTCTGGTACCACGTCGGCCACCTCGGCGCGGACGGCGAGATCAGCTGGTCGGCGAGCCACCAGTACGACAACGGCGTGCTGCCGACGCTGGCGTTCACCGGTACCAGCACGCTGCGCGAGATCCACCAGAGCCAGAGCAGCAGCCAGAACTGGACGTGGACCGGCACGCTCAGCGGCTCGACGGTCACGTGGACCGGCAACGCCAAGACCTCCGCCGCCCGCTACGACAAGACGACCTCGGTGCGCGGCACGCAGAGCGTGCACGTCTACACCGGCGCCGATGGCGCCACTCCGGCGCAGACCCTGCGGGTGAGCACCGACCGGGTGGCCGGCGCCCGCATCCAGTACGACCAGGCGGCGTTCGACGAGTACCAGCAGGGCGACCCGGCCGAACTGCAGGACGCCTTGTTCTACGGCGCCCCGGCCACGGCCTCGTCGTTCATCGTGTCGGGGCGGCAGAACGGCCACCTCGTGCGTGGCTGGGACTTCGATTCCGCTGGTGAAGCCACCAACCCACCGGCCAGCTACCCGGCGTCGAACACCCCGTACGCGTCCTGGTACCAGACCATGATCGCCCAGCAAGGCGCCGTCTCGTAGCTCAATGGCGCCACTTTGGCGCCACTCTCGCTTGCATTGGCGCCACTCGTGTGCCAAAGTAGTCGCATGGACCTCGAGCCGTACGTCGAAAACCTCCGCTCCGAGCTTGCGGTGGCCGCCGAGGCAGGCGGCGCGGACAGCCGCGCCGTCGCCGAACGACTCACCGCCGCCCTGGAGTCGGCCACCCGGCTCACGCTGCTCAACGCCTTGTCCGCGGCCGCGGACGAGATCACGCGTGACCTGGCGCCGGGGTCGGTCGACGTGCGGCTGCGTGGTCTGAACCCCGATTTCGTCGTCACCTCGCCGGTGCCACCGGCCCCGGCCGAGGCGTCGGCGCCCACCGAGGCGCCATTGGCGCAACCGGTGGCGCCAAGTGGCGCCGATGATGGCGCCACCGCCCGGATCAACTTCCGGGTGTCCGAAGGCCTGAAGAACCGGGTGGAGGAGGCCGCGAGCCGCGAGGGGCTCTCGGTCAACGCCTGGCTCACCCGCGTCGTCGCGGCCCGGCTCGACGGGCAGACCACCCGCACGCCCAGCGCGAAGAGCGTCTGGGGCACCGGGGAGAGCTTCACCGGCTGGGTTCGCTAGCCGCTTCTGACCTGCGCAAACGCGCAACACAACACCTTTCGAGGGGACAGCCATGCCTGTTTACCAAACGCCTGAGCCCATTTCCGCCGTGCTGAAGCTGGTGGTCGGCGACACGAGGATCGTCGCGAGCGACCGCACCGACACCACGGTCGACATCCAGCCGCGCAACGCGGCCAACAACCTGGACGTGCGGGCCGTCGAGGAGACCACCGTCGAGTTCCGCAACGGCACGCTGACGGTGAAGGCGCCCAAGCCGAACCGGTTGTGGGGCCGCACCGGCGCGATCGAGGTGACCATCGAGCTGCCGAGCGGCTCGGCGGTGTCCTGCCAGTCCGCCACCGGCGACGTCACGACCGAGGGGCGGCTCGGGGCCTGCCGGTTCAAGACGGCGAGCGGTGACTTCCACCTCGGCCACCTCGGCGGGCTCGACCTGGACACGCCCAACGGCGACGTCGCGGTCGCGCTGGTCGACGGCAACGCCTCGGTCAGCGCGGGCGGCACCATGCGGATCGACGCGATCACCGGCACCGCGCACATCAAGAACATCTCCGGCGACACCTGGGTCGGCGAGTGCTCGGGCGAGGCCAGCTTCAACACGGCCAGCGGCGACATCGTCGTCGCGCGGGCCGAGCAGAACGTCACGGCCCGCACCGCGGCCGGCGACATCCGGCTGCTCGACGTGGTGCGCGGCACGATGTCGATGCAGGCGGCGAGCGGTGAGCTGGAGGTCGGCATCCGCCAGGGTTCGGCCGCGTGGCTGGACGTGAACACGCTCGTCGGCTCGGTGCACTCCGAGCTGGCCGTGGCCGACCACAGCGAAGGCGCGCCGGAGACCGTGAAGGTGAAGGCCCGCACCTTCAACGGCAACATTCTCGTGCACCGGGCGGGCTGATCAATGGCCGCGATCGAGGTGACCGGTCTGCGCAAGTCCTTCGGCGCCAAGACCGTGCTCGACGGGATCGACCTGGAAGTGCCCAGCGGCACCATCTTCTCGCTGCTCGGCCCGAACGGCGCCGGCAAGACCACGACCGTGCAGATACTGTCCACTTTGGTCCGGCCGGACGCGGGCACGGTCCGGGTCGGCGGGCACGACCTGGCCCGCGACCCGGCGGGCGTGCGCAAGCTCATCGGCGTGACCGGCCAGTTCTCCGCGGTGGACAGCCTGCTCACCGGCGAGGAGAACCTCCTGCTGATGGCGCGGCTGCACCACTACGACAAGCGCGAGGCGCGCGCCGTGACCGCGGACCTGCTGGCGACGTTCGACCTTGAAGACGCGGCGAAGCGGCCACTGGCGACCTACTCCGGTGGCATGCGCCGGCGCCTGGACCTGGCGATGACCCTGGTCGGGCGCCCGTCGATCATCTTCCTGGACGAGCCGACCACCGGCCTGGACCCGCGCAGCCGCCGGACGATGTGGGGGATCATCCGCAAGCTGGTGGCCGACGGCGTGACGATCTTCCTGACCACCCAGTACCTCGACGAGGCCGACGAGCTGGCCGACCGGATCGCCGTGCTGGACCACGGAAAGCTCGTGGCCCAGGGCACCGCGGCCGAGCTGAAGCGGATGGTGCCCGGCGGCCACGTGCGGCTGCGCTTCACCGACCCGGGCGGGCTCGACTCGGCGGCCCGCCTGTTCGAGGACACGACCCGTGACGACGAGGCACTGGTGTTGCGGGTGCCGGGCGACGGCGGGGTGCCGACCCTGCGCGGCGTGCTCGACCGGCTCGACGCGCACGGGGTCGACGTCGCCGAGCTGACCGTGCACACCCCCGATCTCGACGACGTGTTCCTCGCGCTCACCGCGGCGAAAGGCGGTGCCTGACATGGCAGCGATCGCAATCGATTCCTCGACGATGCTGCGGCGGGACCTGCAGCACGCCATCCGGTTCCCGATGCTGACGATCAGCGCGTTGCTGACGCCGACGATCATGATGTTGCTGTTCGTGTACGTGTTCGGCAACGCGATGAGCGCGGTGACCGGCCACGGCGACTACGTGAACTTCCTGGTGCCCGGCATCCTCGTGATGGCGATCGGCAGCAGCTGTGCCTCCACGGCCGTGACCGTGAACATCGACATGAACGAGGGCATCATCAGCCGGTTCCGCACGATGCCGATCGCGCGGAGTTCGGTGCTGATCGGACAGGTGGCGGGCGCGTTGATCCGCACGGCCCTGTCGCTCACGCTGGTGGTCTGCGTGGGTCTGCTGGCCGGTTTCCGCCCCAGCGCGGACTTCCTCGGCTTCGTGGCCTTCGCCGCGGTGACGTTGATGATCGTGTTCGCCATGACGTGGCTGGCGCTGGCGTTCGGGATGGCGACGCGGACGCCCGGCGGGGCGAACAGCACGACGCTGCCGCTGCAGTTCCTGCCGTTCATCTCGAGCGCCTTCCTCCCGCCGTCCGCGATGTCGGGCGGGCCGGCCTGGTTCGCCGCGCACCAGCCCTTCACGCCCATGATCGACACGATCCGCGGACTGCTCACCGGCGGGCCGGTCGCGCAGGCGCTGCCGTGGGCGATCGGGTGGTGTGTGGCGTTCACCCTGGTCGGCTACCTGTGGTCGCTCCGCTTGTACAACCGCGACATCTCCCGGTGAGGAAAGCGATGTTGGTCGCCCTGATCGCGCAGCGCACGGTCCTGAACGCCCGCTTCGCCTGGCACGCGGGCTGGCCGTCGACCCCCGGCGCACGCAACCCACGGCCGGCGGCACCGTCTCCCGCCAAGATCGCCCCGCCCAAGTGAAAGCCGAAGCCCTCCGAAGGCCCGCCATCCCGACCGGGATGGCGGGCGTTCGCCGTGCTTCGACTGCTCAAGGCTGGGTTCGAGGTGAGGTCTACACCGTAGACCGACTTGGTATACGGTGTAGACATGCAGCGTTGGATCACGGCGGCCGCGGCGATGCTGGGGACCGCGGTATTCGTCTACTTCGGCTTCGGCCTGGCACCGGTGGCCGCACTCGCCTGGCTGGTGCCGTTGCCCGCCCTCCTCGCGGCGCCGCGGTTGCCTGCGTGGCTGGCCTTGGCCGGCACCTTCGCCGGCTTCGTGCTGGGCACCACGCGGGACTGGGGCTTCTACTCGCGCTCGCACGACGAGCCGCTGAGCCTCGGCCTGACGATCAGCGCGGGGTTCGCGCTCACCCTGGGGCTCGCCGTCCTGCTCTTCCGTGCCCTGGTCAAGCGCAACCGCGCCATGCTCGCCGCCGCGGCGGCGCCCGCCGTCTGGGTCGGCGTGTTGTACCTGGTGGCCGTGCTCAACCCGGCGGGCATCGTCGGGACGTTCGCGGCCACGCAAGGCGATGTGCCCGTCGTGCTCCAAGTCGCGTCGGTGACCGGGTTCTGGGGCGTGGACTACCTGGTGGTGTTCGTGGCCGCGGTGCTCGCCGCCGTGGCGGCGCCGGGTGTCGCTCGCCTGCGGACCGCGGTGCTCGGAGTCGTGGTCGTGGCCGTGTGCCTCGGTTTCGGGATCGTGCGGCTGGCGCAGGACGACCCGGCACCGCAACGGGTTGCCATGATCGCCGACGACGCGACCGGGTGGGCGCCCACGGACCCGGCGGTCCTCAAGTCCTATGTGGACCGGATCGCCGCGCTGCCACCCGATGTCCGGACCGTCGTGCTGCCCGAAGGCGCGTTCGGTACCGACACCGCCGGGCTGCCGGGCATCACCACGCCGCTGCAGGCGGTGGCGCGCCGGCGCCACGTCGACATCGTGGCCGGCATCGCCCGCACCGACGGCACCACGAAATACAATGAGGCGTATACTTTTCCGGCCGACGGCGGCGCGCCGTCGGTCTACCTCAAGTGGCACGACCGCGTGACCAAGGCCGGTCACGACCTCGTCTTCCCACCCGTCGACGGCGCCCGGGCCGGCGTGGTGATCTGCGGCGACGTCGCGTTCCGCACCCCGTTCGACGGCTACGGTCGCGGTGGTGCGCGGATTCTGTACCTGCCCGCGTCCACGGAGAACGACAACGGCACGCAGATGAGCCGGAGCGCGTTGCTGCGTGGCGTCGAGAACGGGCTGGCCATCGTCTGGACCGGCCGGACCGGTGAGCTGATGGCCAGCGATGGGCGCGGCCGGGTGGCCGCCGTCGTCCACACCGGCGGTCCCTTCACGACGCTGATCACCGACGTGGCGCCGGGGCCGGGTGGGACGCCCTACAGCAGGCTCGGTGACTGGTTCGCGTGGCTGTGCGTCGCGGGTGCGCTCGTGAGCTGCCTTTTCACCAAGACGCGCCGGGCGCGGCCGCATACGGTCGAGGCATGATCGCGCAACCGTTGCTCGCCGTGCCCGATGTCGAGGCGTCCAGCCGGTGGTACCAGCAGGTGCTGGGCGCCGTCAGCGGGCACGGCGGCGCCGAGTACGAGGTGTTGCTGGTGGCCGGCTCCCCGGTGTTGCAGCTGCACCAGTGCGCGACCGGCCACCACCACGGCGTGCTGGCCGAACCGGGGGTGCCGCTGGGCAACGGCGTGGCCGTGTGGTTCCACACCGACGCGCTGGACGCGGCCGTCGCACGCAGCCGGGCGGCGGGGGCACGGGTCCAGACGGACCTGCACGTGAACCCGAACGCCGGGCACCGCGAGCTCTGGCTGCGCGATCCGGACGGCTACCTGGTGGTGCTGTCCGGGCCGTGAGCGCGGGCGCCGTCCAGGACGGTGAAGACGCTGCGCCGGCACAGTTGCCGGAAGTCCTTTTCGGACAGATCGATCCGGCCGCCGAGGTAGAGCTGCGCCAGGCCGAGACCGGTGGCGGCGAACGTCATCGCCAACTCCGCCGGGTCGCCCTCGCGCAAGAACCCCTTGGCCATCCCGTCTTCGACGGCCCGCAACATCGGCGCGAAGGACGGCGACCGCCCGGCCGCGTAGTCGGCCGGGAAGGTCCGCGTGCCCGCCCGCCGCTCGATCATGACGAGCGCGTAGAGGTGCGGTCGGCCGAGCGCGAAGTCGAGGAAGTCGTTGAGCAGTCCCAAAATCCGCCGCTCGAGATCGGGCTCGTCGTCGCGGCGACCCCACTGCTCGGCCAGCTCACCGGAAACCGCATCGGCGACCGCATCCAACATGGCCTCGCGGTTCGGGTAGTGCCGGTAGATGGCCATGGGCGTGATACCCACGGCGTCGGCCACCCGGCGCATGCTGACCGCCTGGGCGCCGTCACGCTCGAGGATCTCCCGTGCGACTTCGGCGATCCGCTGGCCCGTTCCACTAGTCACCCGTGAAGTCTACGGCGTAGACGGCGCGGCCGGTGGGTGAGCACTGCTCTCCGGCCGTTGATCCGGATGCGGGCGCGGATTACTCCGGCGCACAAGTGACGACGCGCGTCAGTGCGCCTACCGACCGCGTCGACGCCGGACCCCGGAGTGACCGGGTTGCGACCGTTTGGCGCAAAGCCACCCACCAAATAGGCGTCGCCCGAAACTCCTCGTTACCGGTCATGTTCTTGTGGTGAGGAACAAAGTTTCCGAACTCAATGGTAGGTAGTGATCGGTCGGCAATGACCGATCACTTTTATTTTCGACTTTGACGGTTGCCGCGCGTCCGTTGCGGGTACTGCCTTCACATGACCGTGTCACCGAAGCAGGAGGTCAGCCCGTGAAGACAGGAGCTCGGATCGCTGTGGGGGTGGGGATTGGTTACTTATTGGGGCGTACGAAGAAGATGCGGCTCGCGTTGATGCTCGGCGCCGCCGGCGCGGCCGGCCGGTCCGGCACGTCGCCGGGGGCCTTGGTGCGCGGCGGGCTGAAGCAATTGGGCTCGGTCCCGGAGTTCAGCAAGCTGACCGAGATGGCCCGCGAGGAACTGCTGTCGGCCGCCAAGTCGGCCGCCGTGAGCGCGGCGAGCCAGCGGATCGACCTGCTGAGCGAGCGCATTCAAGAAGGCGGCTTCAAGAAGAAAAAGGGGTCCACAGAGGACTCCGAGGCCGACGACCGCGAGGACGACCGGCTCGACGAGGAGGACGAGCCGGACGAGGACGCCGAGGAAGCCGACGACGTCGCCGAGGACGAAGCGGAAGAACCGGCCGACGAGGAGCCTGAACGTCCGAAGCGCCGGCGTTCGACCAGCCGCCGGGCCAGCGCCGAGGACTCGGACGACGACGAGTCGGACGAGGGCACGGCGCGGCCGCGCCGCTCGCGGGCCAAGACGAGCCGCTCGCCGGTTCGCCGGGGCAGCGGGAGGTGACGGACGATGGCCACCAAGCTCAAGAACGTCGCTGACAAGGCCACCGGCACCGTCGGCAAGACCGCGTCGAAGGCGACCGGTGGCGGCGGCTCGGGCGAGCTGGGCGACGCATTGCGCGGGCTCGGTCAGGCCGTGGCCAGTCGCGCCGCCGGTTCGCTCACCAAACGGGTGTCGTCGGTGTCCGGCAAGCTCACCGACTACGCCGACAGCGGCGGCGGTGGTGGCGGTCTGGTCGAGGCGGTCACCGGCGGGAAGTCCGGCGTCAAGGGCAAGGCCGCGGCCGGTGCCCTGCGCGGCGGGCTTTCCGGCATCGCCGACAAGGTCAAGGACAAGGTCAAGAGTGTCTTCGGCGGCGGCAAGGGCGGCAAAGGCGGCAAGGGCAACAAGGTCAAGATCACCAACATCGTCGAGGACATCGACATCGGTGCCCCCATCGACCTGGTGTACGACCAGTGGACCCGGTTCACCGACTTCCCGAAGTTCATGAAGAAGGTCGAGAACGTCGAGCAGATCAGCGACGAGAAGCTCGGCTGGAAGGCCCAGGTGTTCTGGTCCCACCGCGAGTGGGAGGCCACGATCCTGGAGCAGGTGCCGAACGAGCGCATCGTGTGGCGCTCCAAGGGCAAGAAGGGGCACGTCGACGGCGCCGTCACCTTCCACGAGGTCGGTCCGGACCTCACGACCGTGGTGCTCGTGCTCGCGTACCACCCGCAAGGCCTGTTCGAGCGCACCGGCAACATCTGGCGCGCACAGGGCCGGCGGGCCCGCCTGGAGCTCAAGCACTTCCGGCGGCACGTGATGACCGAGGCCTTGCTGCACCCCGACGACGTCAAGGGCTGGCGGGGCGAGATCCACGACGGCGAGGTCGTCGACGAGGCCGAATCCGACGAGTCGGACGAGCCCAGGGACGAGTCCGACGAGGGCACCGACCAGGCCGACGACACCACGGACGACACCGAGGACGCTGACGACGCGGACGACGCCGAGGACTTGGACGAGTCCGACGAGCCCGAGGAGACCGACGAAGAAGACGAGGCTACCGAGGAAGCCACCGACGAGACCGGTGACGACGAGCAGCCCGCACCTCGCAAGCGCACGCGTGCGGGCGGAAAGCGAAGGAGCGCCCGATGACGACAGCTGTGCAGCCCGCAGGCGGCGGCGGCCAGCTCGACCGCCCGAGTTCGAGCAGCCTCGCCGATGTCATCGACACGATCCTGGACAAGGGCTTGGTGATCGACGCGTACGTCCGCGTCTCCCTTGTCGGCATCGAACTGCTGACCATCGACGCGCGTGTGGTCGTGGCCAGTGTGGACACCTACCTGCGGTTCGCCGAGGCGGTGAACCGGCTCGACATCGCCGACTCCGACGAGAAGCAGGGCCTGCCCGAGTTGCTCGACGACATGAACGAGGGCGGCGCCAAGTCGAAGACCAAGGGCGCGCTCGAGGCGGCGGGAGAGAAGCTGCGCGACGCGTTCGGCGGCGATGACGAGGAAGAAGAGGAAGAGAAGGCGAGCAGCAGCCGGAGCAGGAGCAGGAGGGGCCGTGGCTGACGTGGCGGAGAAGACCGAGACCGTTGTCTACGTCTACGGGATCGTCCCGGCGGACGTGGAGATCGACTCCGAGGCTCGTGGCGTCGGCGACCCGCCCGCGAAGGTGACCACCGTGCGCAGCGGCGACATCGCCGCGTTGGTCAGCGAGATCGACCCCGACCGGCCGTTGGGCACGCCGGAGGACCTCGCCACGCACGCGCGTCTGCTCGACGGCGCGGCCTCGGAGGTTCCCGTGCTGCCGCTGCGGTTCGGCGCCGTCGTGTCCAATGTGGACGCCGTGTCCGAGGAGCTGCTGGAGGCGAACCGCGAGGGTTTCCTCGAGGCGTTGCAGCAGCTCGAGGGCAAGGCCGAGTACATCGTCAAGGGCCGGTACGTGGAAAAGGCGATCCTCAACGAGATCCTGGAGGAGAACCCGGCCCTCGCCGAGCTGCGCGAGTCCATCAAGGGCAAGTCCGAGGACGCCACCCGCAACGAGCGGATCGCGCTGGGCGAGAAGATCGGCCAGGCGATCGCCGCGAAGCGCGAGGCCGACTCGCGCCGGATGGCCGAGGCGCTGGCCTCGCTCGACGTGCAGCTCAGCCCGCGGGACGTGACCGAGGAGCAGCAGGCGGTGCACCTCGCGTGCCTGGCCGAGACCGAGCGGCAGGACGAGTTGGAGTCCGTTGTGGACGAACTCGCCGCGGAGTGGGAAGGCCGGGTCGAGATCCGGCTGCTGGGCCCGCTCGCGGCGTACGACTTCGTCGTCACCGAACAGGCTGGGGCCTGACCCATGGGCCTGGTCTCCGGCATCCTCGGCCTCCCGCTCGCGCCGATCCGCGGTGTGCTCGCCCTCGGCGAGCTCATCCGCCAACGGGTCGAGGAGGAGCAACGCAACCCCGCGGCGGTTCGGCGTGAGCTGGAGGCGGCGCAGGCGGCACGTGAAGCCGGCGAGATCACGCCCGAGGAAGAGGCGGAGGTGCAGCAGCGGGCGCTCAACCGGGTGACCCGCTCGCCGACGAAGGGACGAGGTGACTGACCAATGGCCACGGCGAAGACACAAGACGGCGACGGCCGCGCCGAGTCCGGCAGCAAGTCCTCCGGCAAGAGCCGCAAGGACAAGTCACTGACGGCGGCCACGGCTGCATCCGAAGCGCTCGCGCACATCAAGGAACTGGTCAGCAGCAAGCCGATGGGCATCACCTCGGTGGAGCCGACCGAGGACGGCTGGCTGGTCGAGGTCGAGGTGCTCGAGGAGCAGCGGATCCCTTCGTCGGCGGACCAGCTCGCGCTCTACGCGGTCGAGCTGGACCCCGAGGGCGAGCTCATGGCGTACCGGCGGACCAAGCAGTACGGGCGCGGTCGGTCGGGCAACGGGAACGGGGTGAGCTGAGTGACGAGCGGATCGTCGGTCTCCGCGACGAACGGGCAGACCGGCCTGGGTGCGGCGGGTGACCGCCAGCCCGCGAACCTCGGGGACATCCTCGAACGCGTGCTGGACAAGGGTTTGGTCATCGCGGGAGACATCCGGGTCAACCTGCTGGACATCGAGCTGCTGACGATCAAGCTGCGGCTGGTGGTGGCCTCGCTGGAGACCGCCCGCGAGGTCGGGATCAACTGGTGGGAGACCGATCCCTGGCTCAGCGGCGACAGCGACCGCCTGCAACGGGAGAACCGGCAGCTGCAGAAGCGGGTCGCCGAGCTCGAAGCGGCGGCCGGCGACCGTGACTCGCTCGAACCCGCCGAGGCGTCCGGCGACTCCGAAGCGGCGGAGGAGGCCGAACCGGCCACTGAGGACGGCAGATGATGGCTGCGGACACGGGTGTCTGGCTCTACGCGGTCACCGCCGGCGTCGAGAAGGTCGCCCTGGGCGACCTCACTGGCGTGGCCGGGGTGCCGCCGCGCTCCGTTGCGGACGGTGAGCTGACCGCGGTCGTCGGCGACGTGCCGCTCAGCAAGTTCGGCGAGGAAGCGCTGCACCGCAACTTCGAGGACTTCGACTGGTTGGCCGAAGTCGCCCGGGCGCACGACGGTGTGATCGCCGCGCTGTCCGCGGCCGGGCCGGTCGTTCCCATCCGGCTCGCGACCGTCTACACCGATGACGACGGCGTGCGGCTGGTTCTGCGGGAGCGTGCGGCGGAGTTCACCCGGGCACTGGAGCACGTCACCGGCCGAACCGAGTGGGGCGTCAAGGTCTTCCTCGTGGCGAAGGCCGAGCCCGACCCCGGGGAGCAGTCGTCGGGGAAGGCCTATCTCATGCGTCGCAAGGCCGCCCTGGCCAATCGGGAGGACGGCATGCGACGCGCCGTGGGTCAGGCGAACGCGGTGCACGCGGCCCTCAGCGAACTGGCCACCGACGCGCGCACCCACCCGCCGCAGAGCCAGGCCCTCGCCGGTGACGACGCACAGATGGTGCTCAACGCGGCGTACCTGGTGGACGACGGCGACACGCAGCGGTTCGCCGACGCCGTCGCCGCGTGCGACGACGACAACGACGCGATCCGGCTGGAGTTGACCGGACCGTGGTCGCCGTATTCTTTTTCGTCCGTGGAGGAAACATGACCGCACCACTGACCGAACCGGCCACCGGCGCCGTCGCGGAACGACCGGTCGCGCTCATTGATTTGCTCGACCGCGTGCTCGCCGGCGGCGTGGTGGTGACCGGTGATCTGACATTGTCCATCGCCGACGTCGACCTCGTGCGGGTGTCACTGCGCGCGTTGCTGGCGTCCGTCACGGCATTGCCCTGACGCCATGGCCGAACAGCGACCCCGCATCGACGCCGACCCCGAGACCGCCGAACGCAGTCTGGTGAGCCTCGTGCTCACCGTCGTGGAACTGTTGCGGCAACTCATGGAACGCCAAGCGCTACGGCGCGTGGACCGCGGCGACCTGCCCGACGAGCAGATCGAGGAAATCGGGCTCACCCTGATGGGCCTGGAGAAACGCATGACCGAAATGTGCGAGTACTTCGGGATCGAACAGAAGGACCTGAACCTCGATCTGGGCCCGCTCGGTCGTTTGCTGCCGGACGAATGACGTTTACCCGGCGAGATTTCCGGGTAACTAAAGAACACCCTTTGAACAAGGAGGCGGAAATGACCGTCACCGGAATAATCAGTGCCATACTCGTTGGTTTGGTCATCGGCGTGCTCGGCCGTCTGGTCGCGCCGGGCAAGCAGAAGATCCCGATCTGGCTCACGATCGTGATCGGTATCGTGGCCGCGCTCGTGGGTACCGCGATAGCGCGCGGTGGCGGCTACGCCGACACCAACGGCTTCGACTGGCTCGAGCTGATCACGCAGATCGTGCTGGCCGCGATCGGGGTGTCGATCGCCGCGCTCGCATACGGCCGTCGCCGGCGCATATTGCACTGACGACCTGATGGCTTCGACCACCGGCCGAACCATCCGGCCTTCCTCGCCACCCGCCCCGCTGTACGTGCACGCGGGACGGGTGGCGCCGTCATGACCCGGTCAGAGCAGGTCCAGGAACAGGTAGGCCAGCAGTTGCCGGGAGCGGGCTCGTGCCTCGTCGAGCGAAACGGGGCGGCACTCCAGTTCGTAGTTGTCGACGTCCTCCCAGGGCGCGTCCTCGGCGACGTCGCGGCTGGTGGCCACGCCGTGGTAGACGACCTGCAAGAAGTCGGGGTAGGGAGAGGCTTCGTCGGCCCGGCGCGGCGCCTGGTGGCGCAAGTGCAGCCACCCCAACGGTCGCAGGCTCGCCGGGTCGACGCGCCACCCGGTCTCCTCGTGCACCTCCCGCACCGCTGTCTGCGCGTGCGTCTCCCCCGCCTCACGCCGCCCGCCCGGCCACGGGTGTGAGCCGCCGGCGTTGGTGCACAACAGAACCCGGTCACCCACCGAGGTCACACAGCGGATCGACGTGATCAGGTCGTCGGGCAGCGCGGCGGGGGACGTGTACGCCGCCACGGACAAGGGCATCGCGCCGTCGAGCCACGACACCGAGGTCGTCCCGGCGGGAACGCAGGAGGCGAGCAGCGCGGCCAGCCGTGGGTCGGTCACGCGAGCTCCTCGAAGAACGCCGAGATGTCCGCGGCCAGCAACTCCGGCACCTCCATCGCGGCGAAGTGCCCGCCACGGTCGAACTCCGTCCACCGGACGATCCGGTCGGACAACTCGGCGATCTTCCGCACCGGCTGCGCGTCGCGCGGGAAGACGGCCACGGCGGTCGGCACGGTCAAGGGCGCCAACGGACCCCAGTCGGCCGCGCTTTCCTTGTACAGCCGCGCCGACGACCCGGCCGTGCCCGTCAACCAGTACAGGGTCACGTGATCGAGCACGGCGGCACGGTCGAGCACCCCGACCCGCGCGCCGTACGCCTCGAACCACTCCACGTTCCACGCCAGCTGCCCCACCGGCGAATCCACCAGCGCGTACGCCAGCGTCTGCGGTCGCGTCGCCTGGATCGCGCGGTAGCCGGCCCGCGAGGTGTCGCCCAGCAGGGCCAGCCGGCGCCGGTCCTCATCATCCAGATCGAGCGGCGCGGACTCCGACGGCGGGAACGTGACCAGGAAGTTGCGGTGCACGCCGACCACGCCGTCCGGATCGGCGACCGCCGTCTGCCGGGCGATCAACGATCCGAAGTCGCCGCCCTGCACGCCGTACCGCGAATACCCCAAACCGTGCATGAGCCGCGCCCAGGCCCGCCCGACCCGCACGGTGTTCCAGCCGGTCTCGGTTGTGGGGCCGGAGAAGCCGAACCCCGGGATCGACGGGATGACCAGGTGGAACCGGTCGGTGAGCAGCGGCACCAACCGCCGGAACTCGAACACCGAGCCGGGCCAGCCGTGGGTGATGAGCAGCGGCAACGCGCCGGCGCGGGGCGAGCGGACGTGCAGGAAGTGCACCCGCTGCCCGTCGAGCTCGGTGACGAACTGTCCCAGCTCGTCCAGGGAGGCCTCCGCCACACGCCAGTCGTACCTCGTGCGCCAGTGCTCGACCAGGTCACGCAGGTAGTCCCCCGGCACGCCGTACGACCAGCCGACCCCGGGCAATTCGTCGGGCCACCGGGTGCGTGCGAGCCGTTCTCGCAGGTCATCGAGTTGTGAATCGGTGACAGGGCTGCGAAACGGGTCGATCGAGGCGGTCATGGCCCACACGGTAGGGCCGCTCACTGACAATTCCAGGCGGACCGGTTGACGCGACCGGACGGTGACATGGCACCATCAGGCCACTCGCGCGGGACGCGGATGGAGGAACGATCCGGTTGGACAGCCAGACCCAGCAGGTCGACGACCTTCGACTCGTTGCGCTGCCTAGCGCAGTCAACTGTGCCGAGATCTTCGTCCAGTTCACGCTGGCCGAGTGGTCGCTGCAGGCGTTGAAGGAAGACGCGATCCGCCTGGCGCGGCACCTGGTCACCGGCTCGGTCGAACTCAGCGACCCGGACCGGCCCGGCATGATGACCGTGCGGTTGCGCCTGACCGGCAACGACCTGGTCGTCGAGGTGGAAGCCGACCGGGCGGGCCCACCGCCGCAGGGCGCGGGCCGCCGCGCCGGCCTGGCCACCCTCACCAACGGCCAGGAGCTCTCCTGGTGCACGGTCGCGCTCCCGCCCGGGCTGTCCGCGCCGTCGGTGCCCTTGCCCCGGCGCACCCGCAGGCCCTCGCCCGCCGCGGCGGAGCTGGGGCCTCCGGATGACGTCGACGACGACGTGTTGCGCCGGATCATGTTCGGGCTCGGTGGCCAGGACGGTCACTGACCACCCGCCCTCACTGACCACTCAGGACCGCACTGCCCACCCAGAACCTCACCGACCACCCAGGACCGAGTCAGGCGGGAACCTGTTCCCCGTCAACGTAGACAGCGACCGCCGGACCGTAGAACGACACGTGGTCCTTGATCGCGGCCACGCTCGCCATCGGTTCCGTGTAAGCCCACGCGAGGTCCGGCGGCTCGGTGCCGTCGCCCCCGGTGAACGACCAGTACGACGCGAAACCCTTGTAGGGGCAACCCGTTCGGGTCGCCGTCGGGGTCAGCACCGAGAAGTCCACATCGGCCGGTGGGATGTAGTAGCGGTCCTGCAGGCTGCCCTCGAACACGACGACCGGGTGCTCGGTCTCGGCCACGACGCGACCGCTGACCTCCACCCGCACCTTCCGGCTCGACCGGATCGCGTCCACCCGCCAGAACGGGTCGCGAGCGCCGACGAACACCTCTTCCTCCTCCTCGTACCAGTGGTCCACGGCGTCCCAGCGGACCACCACGTGGTCGTCCAGCCCGGCGGCCTCGGACACCGCGTCCGCATCGAGCAGGTCGGTGCGGACGTCGCCCTTCGGGAACGCGTACACCGGACCGTGCGTGCCCGGCGCCCAGAACAGCTTGGCGTGCTTGCTGTCCACGACGGTGCCCGCGTCGGTCACCGCGCGTACCCAGCGCCCGGTCGGTCTCACCTTGCCCATGAAGCTCAGCTCCCGTTGGTCGAGTCGGCCGACGGCCCGAACGCCGCCCCCTGCAGCGACTCACTCAGGGCAGACAGTCCGACCGGGCCGATGGCCAGCACCTTGGCGTGCCAGTCCCGCAAGGTGAAACCCGGCCGCGCCGTCGCTTCTTCCCGTGCCGCGAGCCAGGCCCGCTCGCCGAGCTTGTAGGAGATCGCCTGACCCGGCCAGCCCAGGTAGCGCACGACCTCGGCGGGCACCCGGTGCCACTGCGCCAGCCCGCGTTGGTGGAGCACCTCGCACGCCTTGTCGTAGTCCCAGCGCGAGCCGTCGGGCAGCGGGAGGTCCAGGTGGCAGCCGATGTCGATCACCACGCGGGCGGCCCGCATGGCCGAGCCGGCCAGCATGCCGAGCCGGCTGCCGGGCGGGGTGAACCAGCCCAGTTCGTCCGCCAGCCGCTCGGCGTAGAGCGCCCAGCCCTCGGCGTGCCCGCTGACCGAGCGCGACCGGGCGTAGCGGCTGATCCGGTCGGCCAGCACCTTGGCCGTGCCGATCTGCAGGTGGTGGCCGGGCACGCCCTCGTGGAAGACGGTGGTCAGCTCGCGCCACACCGCGAAGCGCTCACGCCCGCCCAGCGGCCACCAGGTGCGCCCTGGCCGGGTGCCGTCCTCGGACGGGCCGGTGTAGTACGGCGCACCGGCGCCGGAGCCGTGCGCGATCGTGACGTCCAGGGTGCGCAGCTCGTCCGCGATGTCGAAGTGCGCGTCGATGCGGTCCAGCGCCTCGGCGTGGCGGGCCCGCAGCCAGTCGAGGTAGGCGTCCACGCCGTCCACCTGGTGCTCGGCGTCCAGCAGCGCCATCGCCTCGGCGACGCTCGCACCCGGGCGGACCTGGTTCGCCTCGGCGGCGAGCTCGGCCTCGATGCGGTGCAGCTCCGCCCAGCCCCACTCGTAGGCCTCGTGGGCGTCGAGGTCCGCGCCGAGGCTCAGCCGGGCGCCCACGGCGTAGCGCTCGGCGCCGACACCGTCCGCCTCGACCGCCCGCGGCGCGTACTCCTCGCGCAGGTACCGGGCCAGTTCGCCGTAGCCGCGGTGGGCCGCGTCGATGCCCGCGCGCAGGGCGTCGGCGTGCTTCCCGTCAACCTGGGCCGCGTAGTCCGCGACGAGCCCGTCGTGCACGCCGACGTACCGGTCGGCCTGCGCCGCCAGCTCCACCGCCTGGCGCCGGGCCGCGGCGAGCCCGCGGGACAGCCCGTACTCCAGGGACTGGCGCCATGCGGCGAGCATCACGGGCACGTTGCTGAGCCGGGCCGCGATGCCGTGCCAGTCGTCGTCGGTGGCGCGCGGCAGCATGTCCACGTTGTCGCGGATGTTGCTGACCAGGCCGAAGTGCGCCTTGACGGTGCGCAGCGGCTCGCCGAGGTCGTGCCACGCGGCCGTCGCCTCGAGGCGTTCCTTCAGGTGGGCGCCGGCGATCCGGTCGGCGTCGGAACTGGGGGTGAGCGTCGCGAGGGTGGCGAGGGTGGCCTTCACGTGCTCGGCCCGCGCGGCCCACCCGTCGGGGCTGTAGTCGGTGGTCTCGGCCGGGTCGACGGTGATGCCGCGGTGCGTCGCACCGATGGGGTCGAGCTCGGCCTCACGGGTCACGAAGTCGTCGCTGAGCTGGAAGATCGGGGTCACACCTCGACGCTACCCGCAACTCGTTAGCCTCGCTAAACTTCTTCGAGGACCTTCTTGAGGTTCGCCAGGTCCTTGCCACTTGCCCGTTGCATTGCCGCGGCCATCAAGGGCGAGGCCATCCGGCCGAACTCGTTGGGCTCGCCCGCGTTGCGCATGGTCATGCGGGTGCGGTCACCCTCGAGCGGCTGCCAGGTGTACGTGGTCTCCATGGGGAACGCACCCTCGCTGGTGCGCATCACCAGCTTCTCGCCGGGCACCAGCTCGGTGACCTCGTAGGTGTAGGCCAGTTTGCTGCCGAGCACGTCGGCGACGAACGACATCCGCGAACCCACCTCGACCGGTGGCGCCGTGAGCCATTCGACGGCGTCGACGTTCGCGTACCAGGTCGGCGCGTTGGTCGGGTCGGCCGCGAAGCCGGAAACCTCGGCACACGGCCGGTCGATCACGATGTCGTTGCGCACGTCGACACCAACCACGGTCCCTCCGTTCCCCCAAAGGCCCGCGAGGCAGCTTACGGTGACGATCTTGGTTCGGACACCGCGCGGGGCGCATCACCCACGTTTGGCCTAATCGAGCGAATGGTCCGGCTGCTCCCGACCGGCCCGCTGCTCCGAATGGCGGCACCGGCCATTCCGTTGCGGTCAAAGGGTTTCCGTGTCGACGTCGGCGGATTATCGTGCGGCGGTGCCCCACCACAACGCCATCACGGACAGCTACCTCGCCGAGTTCGCGAAGACCGGGATCCGCCCATCGGAACTCAAAGAGGCGGTGCGCGAGAGCACCGAGGACACCACGTTCCAGGGGCGTAGCCTGTCGCGCCCGGTGTTCCTGACCAAAGCGCAGGTCACGCTGCTCGCCGACGACCTGGAGCGGCTGCATTCCGCGCTCACCGGCCTGCCCGACCGCATGTTCGGCGGCGACATGGCCGCGTTCGCCCACGCCGTCGGGACCACCGCCGAGCAGGCCGCCGCGGCCGTGCGCGGGCGGATGGAGCGGCCGCCGCGGATCGGGCGCGCCGACTTCTTCCTCGACGAGACCGGCTTCAAGCTGATGGAGATCAACTGGGGCAGCGCGGTCGGCGGTCTGGACTCCGGCCCGCTGAACAAGGCGATGCTGGCCCAGCCGTTCGTCGGGGACTTCGTCCGCGAACACGGGCTGACCTATGTGGACCCGATGGAAGCGCTCGTGGACACGCTGCTGACCGAGTGCGCCATCCCGGCGGGCACGCGCCCGGTCGTCGCACTGACCGACTGGCCGAAGAGCTTCGAGAAGCTGGAACCCCAGCTGCACAAGAGCGCCGCGGGGCTCGCGCCGCTCGGGCTCGACTGCTACCCGTGCCACGTCGGGCAGCTGGAGTACCGCGACGGCGCCGTGTGGCTCGGCGAACGCAAGATCGACGTGGTGTACCGGCTCTTCCTGATGGAAGACCTGATGGACCCGACCGGGCCCGGGCTGATCGAACCGGTGCTGCGCGCGGCCGAACGCGGCGAGGTCGGCATCTTCGCGCCCATGGACGCGGAGTTGTACGGCAGCAAGGGCGCGCTCGCGTTGCTGTCGGACGAGGCGAACCGGCACCTGTACTCGGTGGAGGAACTCGCCGCGCTCGACCGGATCCTGCCGTGGACCCGGATGGTGCGGCCCGGACCGGTCACAGTGGACGGCAGCAGCGTCGAGCTCACCGACTACGCGCTGGCGAACCGGACCGAGCTGATCCTCAAGCCGACCCTGATGCACGCGGGCCAGGGCGTGCTGCCGGGCTGGACCGCCGATGCGGGGACGTGGCAGGACGCCGTGCGGGACGCGATGGGCGAGCCGTTCGTGCTGCAGCGCCGCGTGCGGTCGGTGCCCGAGGTCTTCCCCACCGACGACGGGTCGGAGGAGTGGACGCTGACGTGGGGCGCGTTCATGGTCTCCAAGGGCTACGGCGGCATGTTCATGCGCGGCACCCTCGACCCCAACGCGACGGTGAACATGGCCACCGGCGCCACGGGCACCTGCTGCTTCCACGAAGCCTGACCCCGCCCTTCCACCCGGGCGTGTCCCCCGTTCCAGCCGGGTGTGTCCCCCGTTCCGGCAGGGTGTGTCCCCCGCTCCGGCCACGGGAATGTGGGACACACCCGACGCGAGTGTGGGACATACCTGGCGGGAACGTGGGACACACCCTTTGTGGGCTCGCGTGTTCATTCGACGACGCGTGACCAACGCATTCCGATTGGTTACCAAGTCGGTTCAATAACAACCGTACTGCTGCAATTCTCGCTACCTCTCGACACCATCCGTGACAATTAATACTCAGCTAAGCATTCGGCTGACTCGCCTTCACCCAAATGGCTCTGATCAACGGCACTTCATCACGCTTAGTGTTTGGCCCCTGGGTCGGAGAGTTTCCCTGGAGGTATACGGGTGAAGAGAATGCTCAGACCGGTGCGCGTCGCCGCACTGACCACCGCGTTGTGCACCGCTGTGGGCACCGCGGTCCTGCAACCAGGCATTGCCGATGCGGACCCGGCATCGCAAGCGCAAGTGCAGACAACGATCACCGTCGTCGCCGACGGCCTGAACGTCCCACGCGGCATCGCCTGGGACGCGGCGAACCACCGGGTGCTCGTCGCCGAAGCGGGAACCGGCGCCGAGAGCGCCGCCGCACCGTGCGGGCACGCGAGCGGCGGCTCGCTCTACTGCTTGGGCGCCACCGGTTCGATCTACGCCTGGGACGGCCACCACGGCAAGCGGGTCGTCACGGGCCTGCCCTCGATCAGCCACGCCAACTCGGCGGGCGTGAAGACCGCGGTGCTCGGCGTGCACGACGTGACCGTCGGGCGCAACGGGATCCAGGTCGTCTTCGGCCTCAGCGGTGACGGCCCGTTCCGCACCGCGCTCGGCCCGGGCGGGACGGCCCTGGGGCAGACCGCGGTCATCGGCAAGCACGGCAACGTGAAGACGGTCGGGGACCTGCTCTACTTCGAGATGTTCAACAACCCGCACCCGTCGCAGTTCGACTCGGACCCGTACGGCCTGGCCCAGACCAGCCGCTACGGCACCGTCGTGGCCGATGCGGCGGGCAACGACATCCTCCAGGTCAAGCCGGACGGCACGGTGAAGCTGCTCGCCGAGTTCCCGACCCGGGTCCCCGAGGCCAACCCCGACGACATCATCGAGGACGTGCCGACCTCGGTCGTGCAGGGCCCCGACGGCGCGCTGTACGTGGGTGAGCTCTCCGGCTACCCGTACTACAAGGGTGAGGCCGTGGTCTACCGCGTCGTGCCCGGTCAGGCACCGACCGTGTACGCCAAGGGCTTCACCAACATCTCCGACATCGGATTCGACGCCCAGGGTCGGCTTCTGGTGCTGGAAATGGCGAAGAACGGTTTGCTCGACCCCGACCAGACCGGGCGCTTCGTCCGGGTGGAGAGCAATGGCACCCAGACCGATCTCGCGACCACCGGTTTGACCAACCCGGGTGGTTTCGTTTCGGCCGGTCACGGCGTTTACTACGTGACGAACGGTACCAACACCGTCGGCGGCGCCGGGCAGTTGTTGAAACTGACCGTGAGTGGCTGACCATAACCAGTGACACAGATGGCGGGACGCCGAGCGTCCCGCCATCTGTCGTGTCTTTTCCGAGGGGATCCATCCAGCAATGCGTGCTCTCTTGCTCGTCCGGCGCGGCGCGCCACTGACCGCGGCCCTCGTCGACGTGATCCGGAAGAAGGGTTTCGAGCCGGTCGTGCTCTCGTCCCTGCCCGCCGACGGCGGGACGAAGTTCCGCGCCATGTGCGCCGGCCTCGACGTGCGGTGCGTGGTGTCGGCCGGCGTCGCGGTCACCTCCGAGGAGGTGATGGCGACCGTGCGCGACATCGAGGACTGCGCGTTCGCCATCACCATGGCCGACTCCCAGCGCACCGTGATGGCCGAGGCCAACGGGCTGCTCGGAGCCCACGACGTGACGCCGGGCGCGTTGCGCCACGCGCTGGACAAGCACCTGATGCGCAAGCGGCTCTTCGAGTTGGGCCTGTCCCGGCTGCGGCCGCTGCGGGTGGCCGATCCCGAACTGCGCAGGCGGATCGAGGCGGGCGAGCAGTACGTGGTCAAGCCGCGTCGCGGGGTGGCGTCGCTCTGCGTCGGCCTGGTGCGCACGTGGTCCGACGTCGAGGCGCTGCAGGCGGTGTACGAGCGCGGTCCCGGCGACGGCGACATGATGGCCGAGTACTTCACCGACAACGAACTGATCGCGGAAGGCTTCTGCGACGGCCGGGAAGTCAGCTTCGAGGTGATCCGCCAGGACGGCCACGACCGGGTCAGCGTCGACCACGAGAAGACGCTGCTGGACTTCGCCGACGGCACCGTGCTCGAGCGCGGGCTGGCCTCACCGGTCGTCGGCATCACCGCCGACGAACTCGACGCGGCCCGGGGCGTGGCCGACGAGGCGATGGACGCGCTCGGCCTGGACAACGGTTGCTACCACGTCGAACTGCGCATCGACCAGACCGGCCGGCCCGAGGTGATCGAGATCAACCCGCGGGTCGGCGGCGCCCTGGTGTGGGACTCGGTCCGGCTGCAGTACGACCGTTCGCTCATCGACGACTGGATCGACGTGCTGGCCGGCAAGCCGGTCGCGCCGATGGCCCCGCGCAAGTGCGGGACGTACATGCAGCTCGCCTTTCCCGTGGTGGGCAAGCAGGTCACGGGCATCGACCAGAACCCGGACCTGCCCGAGCCCGAGGTCTACGGCGAGTCGATCGCACCGGGCGCGGTGGCCCTGGCCAACCGCGAGTTCTTCGGGGCGGACGCGTTGTGGACGACCGAGCTCGCGACCCACCGCGACCAGGTGGCCCGGCTGGTGGCCGAGGAGTACTGCTTGTTCGCCTACGCGCGCGGGCTGACCGGGAAGCCGGTGCTGCTGGCGCTGGAACCGGACGCGAGCACGTGGAACGCGATCGCGGCAGCGCCCGAGGACGTGGACGTCGTGGTGTGCCACCAGGAACGGATCGAGGCGACCGACGAGTACCGGGCCGCGCGCGACCGCATCGGCAGGCTGGTGGCGGTCCCGTCCTGGGATTCGCCGGACGCCTTGGCCAGCGTTCTGGAGTCCTGTGACGGCGCCCCCATCAGGGATATCCTTGGCCCGCGCACCACCCACGTCGTGGCCGACCAGGTGCGGAACGCCATGCAAGCGCCTGCCTGACGGAGGTCCAGATGCGTGCGATGTTGTTGATGCGGCGCGGTGCGGCGCTCGCGCCCGCGTTGGCGACGGCCATCCGCGACAAGGGTTTCGAGCCGTTCGTGTTGTCGTCGCGGCCGGCCGACGGCGGCGCCCGGTTCCACAAGATGATGGACGCCATCGGCGTCGAGCACGCCGTCTCACCCAACGTCGGGCTGACCGTCGACGAGGTGGCCGAGCGGGCAGGTGCCATCGCGGACTGCGCGTTCGCGCTGAGCGTCGCCGACTCGCAGCGGGTGCCGATGGCCGCGGCCAACCGCGTGCTCGGCGCCCACGACATCAGCCCCGCGGCCGCGACTTTGGCCCTGGACAAGCACTTGCTGCGCACGAAGCTGCAGTCGTGCGGGCTGTCCCGGTTGGACCCGTACCGGCTGGGCGACCCGGAACTGCGCGCGCGCCTGGACGCGGGCGAGAAGTTCATCATCAAGCCGCGCCGCGGGGTCAGCTCGTTGTGCGTGGGGATCGCGCGCTCGTGGGCCGACGTCGTCCCCTTGGCCGCGGCGTTCGACCGCGGCCCGGGCGAGGCCGACATCCTCGAGGAGTACTTCGCGGGCAACGAACTCGTCGCCGAGACCTTCTTCGACGGCGAGGAGCTGTCGATCGACGTGGTGCGCCAGTCCGGCGTCAACCGCATCACCGTCGCCCATGGCAAGGCGGGTCTCGAATTCCGCGACGGCACGGTGCTGGAACTCGGTCACGTGTCGCCGCCGGTCAACGTGACCGACGCGCAGACCGCGCTCGCCACCGAGTTCGCGACTTCCGTGCTGGACACGCTGGAGCTGACCGACGGCTGCTACCACGTCGAGGTCCGCGTGAACGACCGCGACGAGTGCGAGCTCATCGAGATCAACCCGCGGGTGCCCGGTCACCTGCTGTGGGACTCGATCCGCCTGCAGTACGCCAACCGCTCGATCATCGACGACTGGATGGACGTGCTGACCGGCACCGAGGTCGGCGACCCGGGCGAGCCGGTGTGCGGCACGTACATGGAGGTCTCGTACCCGGCCAACGACGGCAGGCAGGTGGTCGGGGTCCGGTTGAACCCCCATCACCCGGCGCCGGCGGTGGACTCGATCGACGTGACGCCCGGGATGCCGGAGATCTCCTACCGCGAGGAACCGGCGGCCGAGGTCGTGTGGACCACCGATCGCGCACGGCACCCGGAGCAGGTGGCGGCGCTGATGGCGCAGCCGTACACGCAGTTCGTCTACGCGAAGCCGGTTTCGGGTCCGGTGACCGTCGCGTTGCAACCGACCGCGGCGACCTACGGCGAAGCGTCCGATGTGGACTGGTTGATCGTGAACCAGGGTGACGTCGAGGCCACGCCTGCGTACGAGCAGATCATGGACCGGGTGACCGGCATCCACCACGTCGACGACTGGTCGGACACGGCGGTGGCCGCGGTCCTCGGCGCGATCGGCGACACCCCGGTGGCGCAGGTGCTCGCCGGGACACCGGAGGCGGCGGCGGTGGCGGAGGCCGTCCGCGCCAAGCTCGGCTAGGACCAACCGCAGCAGAGCACCGCCACCAGCGAGGCCAAGCCGCACCCACCAACCGAAGGTCGGTCAGCTGTTGAACAGGGCGTCGGCGACCGCGTTGATGACCACGCGGTCCACCGGCAGGTCCGACTCCAGGCGCTCGTACACGTCGTCGCGGGTTGGTTCCAGGGCGTTGTCGCGCATCTCGGTGAACACGGCCCAGGCGAGCCGCGCCGTCGACTCGACCTGGTCCTGCAGGTCGGGCCGGTCGGCGAGCCGTTCGGCGGCCGTGTGGGTGATGCCGGCGATCGGGTCGAATGTCACCTGGGCCTCCCGGCCCCTTACGCGATGTCCATCCTGGGTTCCAGGGCCTTGACCCGACGATAGTCCGCCATCATGGTTTTGTGGTCGTCCGAGGTGAGCACGACCCAGCCGACCATGCTGTCCAGGCTGGTCGCCTCCGGGACCTCATCCCCTTCGCCGTAGTAGAAGTGCTTCATGTGGAAGGTCGCGAGGTCGTCCACGGAGTCGAACAGCGACGGGTTCAGCCAGCGGCCGGGCTTGGGCGACATCAGCACGACGCTGCACACGTACTGGCGCAACGGGGTCACCGGGGTGAACCGGCCGTGCACGCGGTGTTCGACCGTGCGGATCAGCTGGTTGGTGCCGGTGGCCAGCTCGGTGATCATCTGGTGCCCGCCGCCCGCGGGGCGGGCGCCGATCTCCACCAGCACCGGGCCGTCGGCGGTCACGATCACCTCGGTGTGCCCGCAGCCGTTGCGGATGCCGACCGCGTCGAGCACGCGCTGGGCGTACGCCCAGACCTCCTGCACGTCCGGGTCGTCGGGCGCGGCGAAGTCGACCAGGTCGTAGATGCCGATCCGGTCGCCGCGCTGGACCTTGGTGTAGCGGCACACGTCGACCAGCCCGTGCTCGCCGTCGACCGAGTAGCTGTCCACCAGGTACTCGGGCCCGGACGCGAACTCCATCACCATCACGGCGTCGTTGCGGATGCCGTCGATGTTGATCTTGCCGAGGATGCGGTCGAACCACGGCCGCCAGTCCTCGCCCGGCAGCACCAGGTGCACGTCGTCGGTCCCGCCGCTCTTCGGCGGCTTGACCACGAGCTTCGCCGACGCCAGACCTTCGGCGTCCAGCCACGCCGCGATCTCGGCGGGATTGGCACTGCAGAACTGGCGGATGTGCGGCACCCCCGCCGCCCTCATCGCCTGCGCCATCGCCCACTTGTCCCGGCGCGCGGGCGCGAGCGACGGCACGTTCCCGGTGCCCGGCAGGACCATCTCGACCAGGGCGTCCGCGAGTTCGACCCCGATCTCCGAGCCGGCGATCACGCACACCGGGTCGAACGCCTTGAGCTTGGCCGCCAGCACCGGCAGGTCGCCGTCGTGCACGAGCACGTGCTGGAACAGCTCCGGCGACCAGCTCGGCGCGAACGGCTTGGCCATCCGCTCCGGCGGCTCGGTCAGCACCGCGACCACCTCGACACCCGAGGCGGCGAACACCGCCGGGTAGTCGCGGCCGGTGGACATCGGGTCGACCACCACGGCGTACTTCGACGAGCGTTCGCTCGCCAGCTCGCGGGATCCCATCACACCCCCACCGCGGTCCGCACCCGCAACGCCTCCTGCGCCGAGTCCAAAGCCGCAAGGCAGGACTCGGCCGATTCCGCTATGGCCGTGGCGAAGGCGATCCGCCCGAACGTGCTGCCCTTCGGCGGCGGGGACACCACCGAGCCCGGCTCGGCGATCGCCACCGCTTTGTCCACACCGGACGGAACGTGCTCGAAGGTCACCGACGCCAGTTGCGTGTCGTCCTCGTCCACGTAGAAGAACCGCACGGCACCGACCAGCGAGCGGTCGGTCGTGATCGCCGGCCGCACCCCGCAGGCCACGGCGGCCGCCGCCAGCCCGGGATCGGCACCGCTGGCCCGCATCCCCAGGTACGGGATCAGGTCGCCACCGAGCCGGGCGTTCACCTCGACCAGGCGCGGCCCGGCCGGGGTCAGCTTGAACTCGCTGTGGGTCATCCCGTCGCCGTAGCCCAGCGCCGTGTGCACCCGCTGCACCATGTCCAGCAGCTCCGCGTCACGCAGCAGCGGGTCGTCGGCGGCCACGACGTGCCCGACCTCCTCGAAGTACGGCGCGTACCCCACTTCCTTGCGGGCCACGAACATCGGGAACACCCGGCCGTCGTGCACCGCGGCGTCCACGCTGATCTCCGCGCCGGTCAGCAACTCCTCGACCAGCACGACCGTCTCGTAGGTCCACGCGCCGGGCACCGTCGTGTCCCGCGCGAAGCCGAACTGCGCCCGCAGCTGGTCCGGGTCGTCCACCCGGACCACGCCGAGCGAGGCGGCCATCGCCCGCGGCTTGAGCACCACCGGGTAGCCGATCGACTCGGCGGCGGCGAGCGCTTCGTCCACTCCGGACACCAGGATCGACTTGGCCTGCGGCACGCCGGCCTGGTCCAGGGCGACGCGGGTGAGGTGCTTGTCGCGGCAGCGCAGCACGGCGTCCGGGTCGCCGCCGGGCAACCCGAGGTCCTGCGCGACCTTCGCGGCCTGCAACACCCGCGCCTCGTCCCAGGTGAGCACCCCGGCGACCCCGGGGACCTTGCGCGCCGCCTCGATCAACCCGCCGGCGCCGATCGTGTCCGTCAGGTCCACAGTGGACGAGCCGACGATGTACTCCTGCTCCCAGCCCGGCTCGTGGTCGAGCAGCAGGTGCACCCGGTACTCGGTGGCGATCGAACGCAACAGGTACTCGCGGTAGTCCCGCTTGCCGGTGGCGATCACCAGGACGAGCGGGCGGGCGTCCTCGGTCAAGGCAGCTCCTCGATGTGCGACACGCCGCTGGACCCGTCCAGCCGGCGCCAGTGCTCGGTCAGCGCCACCCGCCCGTCCGTCAGGGTGGCCGGCGTGCTCGTGCACTCGCCCGCCACGGTGGCGCCGGACGCGGTGACCATGCAGTACACGGCCGAGATCACCCCGTCGGGCCCGCAGGTGCCGACCAGCCGCCCGGCCTGGACGCTGGTGCCCGCGAACTCGGCCCAGATCAGCGAGCCGTCCTGGTGGTAGGTGCCGACGGACGACCCGGCGGGCGCACCCACCGGGCCGAACCGCTTGCCGTCGTAGGACAGGGCGAGCGTCACGATCAGCCCCAGTTGACCGGGCAGAGGTCGTCCTGGATGTGGTACATCTCCCGGCCGAACATGGAGTTCAGCACGGCCGCGGCGCGCACCGGCAACAGCGTCAGGTTGGCGTCGGTGAGGCCGTGGTTGAGCCGGGCCCGGTTCAACGCGAAGATCTTGTTGCCGTTCATGCCCTTCCAGCGCACCGAGTAGTCCGAATCGATGGCGAGCTCACCGTCCTCAGTGGTCTCCACGCGCTCGCGCAGGTCGTCGTCGAACGGAACGTCCACATTGGCCCGTCCGGTGGCGATGACGATGTGCTTGGCGGTGTACTCCTCGCGCTTCTCCGGCGTCTGGCAACGCAGCACCACGTTGCCGTCGTCGTCGATGCCGGTGGAGACGACGTCGCGGGCCGGGTAGAGGCCGATCGGGAACCGGTCGAGCTCCAGCATCGCGTCGTAGTTGGCCTGGTAGAGCCCGCGCATCGCCCCCGGGGTGAGCGCGTCGCCGGTCGGGTTGAGCCGCTCGATCACCTGGCGGCGGGTCACCGGCGACATGCGCTGCAACGCCCGCAGGTGCGCGGGGCGGTACACGTCGTTGGCGGTCGGCGAGTCGTCGATGGTCTCGAACCACAGCCGGCGGCCGAACCACTTGATGTTGGTGAACCCGGCGTTGAGCAGGGTCAGGGTGGCCTCGAGGCCGGTCTGCCCGCCGCCCACGACGGCCATCGGGGCGTCGAGGTCGGCGTTGATCGACGGCAGCCGCTGGGTGAGCTCGTCGGCGATGAACGCCCGGTCGTCGGGCAGGCCCGCGAGGGCGGGCGGCACGACCGGCGCGCTGCCGATGCCGATCACCAGGTGCTCCGAGCGCGCCTTGGCCACGCCGTCGGAGTAGACGGTGAACCCGCCCTCCCCGAAGCTGATCTTGTCGACGGCCACGCCGTAGTTGATGTTGGGCAGCTGCGCGGCCGCCCACGCCAGGTAGCGCACGTACTCCTTGCGCGGCATGAAGTCGAACTGCGCGTTCATCAACGCGTACATCCGCCCGGTGGTGACCAGGTAGTTGGCGAAGCTGAGGGGGTGCGTGGGGTCCACCATCGACACCAGGTCCTTCAGCCACGACGTCTGCATGCGCACCCCGGGGTGCAGCAGCTGGTTGTGCCACGACGGCCCGGGCTGCTTGTCGAACAGCGCCAGCTGCTCGCCGCTGCCGGACAGCCCAGACTGGAACAGCGCGGCCAGGCTCAGGTTCGCCGGCCCCGCGCCGACCCCGACGACGTGGTAGTACGGGGTGTCCGTTTCCTCGATCATGATCGACCTTTTCTGCGTCCGACGGTTGTTTCCTGGCTTGTGGCTCCGAAGTCGCCGAGGGCGGTCGCCGCGGCGGTGCTCGCCGCGAGTGCCGTCTTCACCGATCCCCCGGAGCCACCGGTGAACGTGAACAAGTTCGTGGTGCCCGGTACCGCGGCCAGGGCGAGCCCGGGATCCGCGCGGTAGCAGTCCGCGGCGGCCACCCGCCGGGTGGCCCGGCCCAACCGCAGGCGCGGCAGCATGGCGGTGAGCAGCCCGGCCGCGCGGTCGAGCAGTTCCTCGTCGAGCGGTGGGTGGTCGGGGTCGACGTCCCACTTCTGCGCGGGCAGGCCCACCAGCACCCCGCCGCCCGCGGTCGGGCGGGCGTAGAGCCCGCTCACCTCGTCGGAGAAGGACGGCGGGCGCCACCCGGCGCCGGGCACCAGGTCGTGCAGGGCGTACTGCACCGACTTGGTCCGGTAGCCGGATTCGGAGAACCCGTTGGCGCGCAGCACTTGTGGTGTCCACGGCCCGGTGGCGAGCACGACGAGGTCGTAGTCGGTGCCACCGCACCGCATCGATCCGTCCGGACGCTCGGTGATCGGCCCGGCCACGCCGGGCACGATCGTCACCCCGCGCTTCGCGCAGTCGTCCAGCACGCGGTCGCGCCAGGCGCCCGGCGTGGTGTACCCGGCGTGGTGCTCGATGACGACCGTGCGCTCGCCCTGCAGGTGCCAGTCGGCAAGCGCGGTGCCGTCGGCCAGTTCGATGCCGCCCGGCAGGCGCGCGTCGATCGCGGCGACCGCGTCGTCGAGCCCGTCCGGGACCGCGCGCATCGACAGGAAGCGGGAGCGCTGGTAGCCCGACCAGGTCTGCAGGGTCGGGCTGGACAGCAGTTCGGCCAGGCTTTCGGTGGCCAGTTCCCGTTGCCGGGCATCGCCTTCGAACGCCTTCACCGCCCCGCCGGAGGCCGCCGTCGCGTCCGCCGTGTGGTTGACCCGCAGTTCCAGTGCGGGCGCGCCCGGCAGCTGCGCCAGCCGCCAGGTCAGCATCGACCCGGCAAGCCCTCCGCCGACAACACAAACCCGCACGAGCTACCCGCCGAATGCCTGGCTGGACGTGACGTCCCGCCCGGTGAGGGCCGCGAGCGCGGCGGAGTCGAGGCCCTGGCCCGCGCCGAGCGCGCCCAGCAGGCCGCGCACCGACAGCGCGGGGTCGAAGCCGATCAACTGCAGCGCGCGCTCGGCCCGCTCGACTTCGGCGGCGACCAGGGCGTCCGGCAGCGGCGACGCCATGCGCTCGCCCTTGAGCAGCGGTCCGACCCACTGGCAGAACGCCGTGTACGCGTCGTGGCGGAAGTCGGTCTCGTAGAAGTCCGGGCGGTCCCACGCCAGGAACAGCCGCACCAGCTCCGGATCCTCGGTGGCCAGGAACTCGTCGGCCCAGATGGCGTGGTTGCGGCTGGTGGAGAACTTCTTGCCCTCCAACAGGTACAGCTCGTTGACCGTGGCACCGAGGGCGGTGGGGCCGGCCACCCCCGCGGCCGCGAGGATGGCCGGGTACAGCACCGCGAAGTAGAAGGTGTTGTCCATGCCGTTGAAGTGCCAGACGCCGTCGATCTCGTCCCACGCCTCGACCCGCTCGGCCAGCGTCTTCGCCTCGGGGCGCAACGACTTGGCCGGGCCGTAGAGGTAGGACAGGCCGAGCTCGCTCGGGAAGTCCACGCGCAGGCCGGCCAGCCGGCCGCCGCACTCGATGCCCCAGTTGGTCGGGTAGGCCAGCGGGATGTCCGGCAGCGGGTTGTCCCGGTACTGGGCCAGCACCGAGCGGACCCGGTCCGGCCAGTCCGCCTGCAGCCACTCGGCGACGAGCCGCTCGCGGTACTGCTCGAGGTGCAGCACGGGAATGGTGACCTCGAAGGCCTCGGGGCTGCCACCGCAGCGCGCGCAGCTGGGGTCGACCAGGTTCTGCGCCGAGGTGAAGCCGCCGCAACCCTCGCAAGAGGTGCCGTTCGCGCCGGTGCCGCAGACCGCGCACTTGCCGACCACGTAGGAGTGGTGCAGCGTGCGGGCGCAGTCCGCGCAACGGTGCAGCGTGTACTGCTCCATCGGGATCGTGCCCGCTTCGACCAGTTCCTCCAGCAGGGTCGCGATCGACGCGCGGTAGTCGTCGTCCTGCGGGTCGAGGAAGAAGTCCCAGCCGATCCGGGAACGCTCGAACGCGGTGAGGATCTGGGCGCGGTAGTGGGCGACGGTCTGGTCGACCGCCTGCTCGAGGATCTCGGCCTTCGTGAGCACGTAGTTCGGGTCGACGTCGATGCCCGCCAGGGTCAGCACACGCTCGCCACGGGCCCGCGCGGCGCGCGCGGCGATGTCGCCGGCGAGGTACGGGCCGGACAGGTGCCCGATGTGCAGCGCGCCGTTGACCGTGGGCTGGGGGATGACGATGACGGTGATGCCGTCGCTCATCGGGTGCCCTCCCCGGCCACCACCGCGTCCGGCGTGCTTCCCAGCGGCATCCAGTAGGTGGTGAACACCATGACCGGCTCGTCGGTCGAACGGTTGTGGATCACGTGTGCTTCCTCGCTGTCGAGCAGGAAGCAGGAACCCTTGGCCACCTCGGTGATGGTCCCGCCGGTCTCGACCGCGGCCGTCCCGCTGATCACCACGGAGAGCTCGAGCTCGGGGTGGCAGTCGCGTGGGCTGCTGACGCCGGGCGGCACCGTGTACCACATGGCGTTGAACGGCATGACGTCGCCGAGCCCGAACTGCTCCCACCGGGCCACATCGACCTCGCCGACCACGTAGGACTCGGCCGACTCACTCACGAAATGCCGCATAGACCATTCTCCGACCTTGGTGACCATCGGGGATCGAACGAATACGAAGCGCAGCCGAATAACGCCTCCCCGGGCCAAGACCATTCGGCCACCCGGCATGGGCCGAATGGGCTAACTCAAGACTTGGGCCGATGAAATCGAATTTCGACTACCGCGGGCCGGAGGATATGACGATTGGCAGCCTTTTGTCATCACCCATCGCGTCGGCGTCCCCTGAATGCAGGCACGGCTCGCGGGAACGGTCGCTCTCCGTGCGCGGCTCTCGACAACCAGACAACAAGTGAGAGGGGGCTGGCCAGGCGAAGGCCCGGCCAATCACTGGTATACCGAATGAAGCCTCGTTAGGGGGCTCGGCACGCCGTCACTCGTTCGGAGCAGCGGGGTCGGCACAGCTACGCCGAACGGCCGATGGCGCTTTATAAAGCGCCGACGGAACATATTGTGGCGCGATGCCCCCCAGCTATAACCTGCTGCCCGGCTGGTAAGCGCCCTTACAAATAGCGCACGGCTGAACGAACGGAGCAGGAGTGACCACGAGTCTCCCGTCGCGAGATGAAGCATCCATTCCTTTGTGGGACGGTGCGTATCGGACACAAGAGGTGAAACAGGAGGGCAACCTCTGGGGCGATCCGCCGGTGCCGCACGCGGCGAAAGCAGCGGCGTTGTTCGCCCAGGCGGGCGCCAAGGTGGTGCTGGACGTGCCGTGCGGTGACGGCCGCAACCTCCCGCCGCTCGCGCAGGGCGCGCCGATCCTGCTCGCCGGCGACACGTCGGCCAGCGCCATGGGCATCGCCGAACGCGTGGCGCGCAAAGCCGGCATCCGCGACAAGACGGTCTTCCTGGAGGTCGACGCGTTCCGCACCGGCCTGCTGGACAACTCGATCGACGGCATCTTCTGCTGGGACCTGCTCGGCCACCTGACCGAGCCGGAGCCCGCGCTGCGTGAGCTGTGGCGGATCCTCGCGCCCGGCGGCCGGCTGGTGGCCAACATGTGGACCATGAACGACTGCCAGGTCTCCGACCCGCTGATCAAGGAGATCGCGCCGAAGGAGTACATCGACCACTTCGACTTCTACTGCCGCTTCTACGACCTGGACGACCTGGCCAAGCTGCTCGCGTCGGCCGAGCTCGAGGCCGAGTCGGTGGAGACGTCGAGCTGGTGGGAGCCCCCGCACGCCGGGTACCGCGACTACGAGCACGAGCACGAGAGCCACATCTTCACCATCGCCAAGCCGGCGACGTGACGCCCTGACTGTCCACAATGGCCGACCTGGGGTTCAAGGGGAACACGGTCCGCCGGCTGCGTGAGGTCCACGTGGTGGCGGCGGAACTCGGTGTGGCGCAGGGGGTCGGCTGGGCTCCCGCGCACCACGGCGAGCTGCTGCAGGGCACCTTCGCCGACGACGGCACGACGTCCGAAAGACGGACATACCGTGCGTTGGTGACGTTGCCGCTGCCGCACCTGGGCAGCCGGGCCGTGTTCCACCCGAGCCAGGACCACTGGGGCGTGATCGGCACCCCGGAGCTGGCCAAGGTCCGCCGTGCCGCGGTGCGGGCGCTGCGCGAGTTCGGCGGCCGGCCCGGCACGGCCAAGGGCGGCCAGATCGAGATCACCAGCGACGTGCCGCGCGGGATCGGGATGGGCTCGTCGACCAGCGACGTCACCGCGACCATCCGCGCGGTGGCCGACTACCACGGCGTTTTCCTGACCCCCGAGGAGGTCGGCAGGCTCGCGGTGGCCGCGGAGTGCGCGTCGGACTCGATCATGATCGACGACCGGGTGGTGCTCTTCGCCCACCGCGACGGCCGGGTGCTCGAGACGTTCGGCCCCGCGCTGCCGCCGATGATCGTGCTGGGCTGCGACACCGATCCGGGCCGCGAGGTCGACACGCTGGCCATGCGCCCGGCCGAACACGACGACCACGAGGTCGCCGTGTTCGGGGTGTTGCGGGCGGCGTTGCGCCGGGCGATCGCGCTCGGCGACGTCGGCCTGCTCGGCCGGGTCGCCACGGCGAGCACGGTGCTCAACGAGCGCTACCTGCCCAAGCCGCGGCTGGCCGAGCTCCACGCGCTGCTGCGCAAGCACGGCGGGTGCGGCATCCAGGTCGCGCACAGCGGCACGGTGGCCGGGCTGATCTTCCCGCCGGACGCGCGCGACGCGGCCCTGCGCTGCCGGGATGCCGTGCGGGCCATGGGTTTGCCGATCACCTGCCTGATCGGCCTCGACGAGACGACGACGGAACGGGAAATGGTGACGGCGTGACTGTTCGGTCCGCGTTCGAAGAGGCCACCGACGCCTACCGGTTGCCCCGGCTGGTGCGTCTGGGACCCAACCTGTACGGCGCCGCGTTCACCCTGATGAAGATGGTCCCGGCCCGGCACATCATCCGCAAAGCCTTGGCGGACGGGCAGATCGGGCCGGACACGGTGATCATCGAGACCACCTCGGGCACGTTCGGGCTGGCCCTGGCCATGCAGGCCGTGCACATCGGCCGCCGGCTGGTGCTGGTCAGCGACCCCGTCATCGACGAGCGGCTCTACCGGCGGCTGACCGCGCTCGGCGCCGTGGTGGACCGGGTGCCCGCCGAGGCGGGTCTGGTGCCGGGCGGGTTCCAGCGCGCGCGGCTCGACCGGCTCGACGAACTGCGCGGCGAGCACGAGTCGACCTTCTGCCCGGAGCAGTACACGAACCCGGAGAACCCGCGCTCCTACGCGTCGGTGGCGGAGCTGATGGTGGAGGCGCTCGGCCAGGTCGACTGCGTGATCGGGCCGGTCGGCTCCGGCGGGTCGATGTCGGGCACCACGCGTTACTTGCGTTCGGTCACGCCGGAGTGCCGCGCGGTCGGCGTGGACACCCAGCACAGCATCCTGTTCGGCCACCCCGACGGCAAACGCGAGCTGCGCGGGCTCGGCATGAGCCTGATGCCCGCGAACCTGGACCACACCACGTTCGACGACGTGCACTGGGTCTCGGCGGCGGCCGCGTACCAGTCCACGCGCGCGCTCTACGCACAGCACGCGTTGTTCATGGGACCGACGAGCGGCGCGTCCTTCCGGGTGGCCGACTGGTACGCGCGGACCAACCCCGACCAACTCACGGTGGTCATGCTGCCCGACGAGGGCTACCGCTACACCGACACCGTCTACAACGACGAATGGCTTGCCGCGCAAGGGCACCTGACGCCGTCGTTGCCGCCCGAGCCCGACGTCGTGACCGACCCGACGGTGCCGGCGGACGGCGGCTGGCAGACCTACCATTGGGGGCGCCGCGAGCACCCCGACGTGATCGCCCTGGCGGTGCCGTGACGAGCACCGGACGGCTGACCGGCACGATCGGACCCCGGACCCGCCGCGTCGTGTACGGCGAGGTGAGCCTGGACGAGCTGCCGCTGCACGTGCGGGTGGACCGCGCGCACATCGCGATGCTCACCGCGCGGGGGCTGATCTCGCCGCACGCGGCCGCGGAGTTGTTGCGCTGCATGGACGAGCTCACCGCCGAGGGCTTCACGCAGCTGCGCGACCGGCCGGCGCCGCGCGGGCTCTACCTGATGTACGAGGGGTACCTGATCGAGCGGCTCGGCCCGGACATCGGCGGCGTGCTGCACTCCGGTCGCTCCCGCAACGACCTCAAGGCGACGATCACCGCGCTGCGCCTGCGCGACTGGGTGCTGGAGTTCGGCGAGCAGGCCGTGCGGCTGCTCGGCGTGCTGCTGTCGCGCGCCCGCGCGCACCGCGACGTGCTGATGCCGGTGCACACGCACTTCCAGGCCGCCATGCCGATCACCTACGGCCACTACCTGCTCGGGGTGGCCACGGCGGTGGCGCGCGACCTGGACGCCCTGCGCGCCGCGGCCGACGGGCTGCGGGTCTGTCCATTGGGCGCCAGCGCGGTCGCGGGCACCGACCTGCCGATCGACCCGGCGCACACCGCGCGCCTGCTCGGCTTCGACGCCCCGGCCCGGCACGCGCTCGACGCCGTGGCCAGCCGGGACGTCGCGTTGCGCATCCTCGGCGCGGCCGCCGGCCTCGCGGTCACGCTCAGCAGGCTCGGGGCGGACCTGCAGCTGTGGAGCAGCGCCGAGTTCGGGTTCGTGACGTTCCCGGACCGGCTGGTGGGTGGCAGTTCGGCGATGCCGCAGAAGCGCAACGCGTTCCTGCTGGAGCACGTGAAGGCGAAGCCGGCGCAGGCCCTGGGCGCGTGGGCGGCGGCCGCGTCGGCGATGTCGGCGATCCCCTTCACCAACTCGATCGAGGTCGGGACCGAGGCGGTCGCGAGCGTGTGGCACGGGCTGGCCGCGTGCGTGGATTCGGTGCTGTTGAGCCAAGTCGTGGTCAGTGGCGCGCGGCCGGTCCCCGAACGCATGCGCGCACGGGCCGAGGCGGGCTTGACCGCGGCGACGTCGATCGCCAACCGGCTGGTGCGCCACGGCGTGCCGTTCCGCTCGGCGCACCAGCAGGTGGGCGCGGCGGTGCGGGCGGCGATCGAGGCCGGGTCGACCGACCTCGCGGCCTTCGGACCGCCGGGCTGGTTGGACGGGGTCGGCCTGGAGGACCTGGACCTGGCGGCCTTGGTGCGCGCGCACGCCTACGGCGGCGGGCCCGGCGACTTCGACGAGCCGCACGCCGACGCCGTGGGTGCGTGGGCCGGGCGGCGGCAGTGGCTGGCCGACTGGCGCGCGGCCGGGCGGGCGGCCGACGAGCAGCTGGCGGAGGAAGTGGCGAAGCTGCTGGTGCCGGCATGAGCGTGATCGTCTTCGTGGAGAGCAACACCACCGGGACCGGCCGGCTGTTCTGCCGTCGCGCCCGGGAGTTCGGGCTGCACCCGGTCCTGCTCGCCAAGAACCCGGCGCGCTTCCCCTACGTCGAGGCCGACGGCATCGAGCACCACGTGGTCGACACCGACGACCCGGCCGCGGTCCTGGCCGCCGTCAAGGGCCTCGACCGGCCCATCGTGGGCGTGGCCAGCAGCTCCGAGTACTGGGTGGCCACCGCGGGCGAGGTCGCCGCGGCGCTGGGGCTGCCGCACCCGGATCCGGACGCCGTCCGGGCCTGCCGGGACAAGGCCCGGCAGCGGGCCACCCTGCACGCGGCCGGGGTGCCGGGCGCCGAGTTCGCGGCCGCCCGCACGCCGGACGAGGCGGTCGGGCACGCCGAGCGGATCGGGTTCCCCGTCGTGGTCAAGCCGGTCGCGGGCTCGGGTTCCGTGGCGACCCGGCTGTGCCGCACCCCGGACGAGGTGCGGGGCGCCGCGCGGCTCGTGCTCGCCAGCGACCCGGCCGAACTGGGGCTGCCGCCGCAGGACGCGGTGCTGGTCGAGGAGTACCTGGACGGTCCGGAGTTCTCCGTCGAGACGCTCGGCACGCAGGTCGTCGGTGTCACCGCGAAGCACCTCGGGCCGGCGCCGTGGTTCGTCGAGGTCGGCCACGACTTCCCCGTCGACGAGCCGGTCGGGCCGACGGCGGTGGCCGCCCTGAGGGCCCTCGGGCTCGGGTGGGGCGCGGCGCACGTCGAGGTGCGGGTCACCGCCAGCGGGCCGCGGATCATCGAGGTCAACCCGCGGCTGGCCGGTGGGATGATCCCGCGGGTCATCGAGGCGGCCACCGGCATCGACGTGATCGCGCACGTCGTGGCGATCGCCGCGGGCCTGCCGCGACCGGCCGCACCGGCGCGAGCGGGGCACGCCTCGATCCGGTTCCTGGTGGCCGAGCGCTCCGGCGTCCTCGACGAGGTCGCCGGGCTCGACGAAGCGCGGGCCGCCGACCACGTCGTCGAGGTCGAGCTGACCAAACCCGTGGGCACCGAGATCACCCTGCGGCACAGCTTCACCGACCGCTTGGGCTACGCCATCGCCGCCACGGACGAGACCGGCAGCGGTAGCGTCGCCGCACGCGCGGCGGAAGAGGCCGTGCGGACCGTGCGCGCACACGTCGCGCCGATCTCGTTCGCAGCGGAAGGCACAGCAGGCTGATGGGTTTCGAACATCACGGACGCACGTACCGGCTGGACTGGTCCGACGTCACCATCCGGGAGTGGGACTGCACGGTCGTGTGGTCCGACCCGGCCGACCCGGAGGCCGGCATCGTGCTGGACCGCTCGGCCTTCTACCCCGGTGGCGGCGGCCAGCCGCCGGACCACGGCGTCCTGCTCTGGGAGGGCACCCAGACCCGCATCGTCGGCACCCGCAAGGGCGACGACTTCTTCCTGCTCCCGGCACCCGGCGACCCCGTGCCGCCGACCGGTACTGCCGTGCAGGGCGCCATCGACGACGATCGCCGGACCAGCCTCATGCGCACGCACTCGGGCCTGCACGTGTTGTGCGGCACGGTGTTCCGCGACTACGGCGCGCTGGTCACCGGCGGCAACATGGAGCCCGGCGAGGCACGGATGGACTTCAACCTCCCCGAGCTGCCGCCGGGCTTCAAGCAGACCCTCGAGGACGCCGTGAACGCGGAGATCACCGCCGACCGGCCCATCGAGGTCAAGTACATGCCGCGCACCGAGGCCATGGCGATCCCCGACATCGTGCGCACCCAGGACGTGCTGCCGCCCGAGGCCGACGAACTGCGCCTGGTCGACATCGTGGGCCTCGACGTGCAGGCCGACGGCGGCACCCACGTGGCCTCCACCAAGCAGATCGGCCGCCTGCAGGTCTACAAGGTCGAGAACAAGGGCCGCCAGAACCGCCGGGTGCGGATCAGAATCGTCGACTAAGGAGTGCCATGAACAGGTCGGTGGCCGTGATCGGCGTCGGCTCGCGCGGGGTCGGCGTGCTCGAACGGATCGTGTCGCTCTCGCGGCTGACCGACCGGCCCGCCCCGCTGCGGGTGGAGCTCATCGACCCGCGGTGCGACGGCGCGGGCGTCCACGCCACCGACCAGCCCGACTACCTGCTGCTCAACACCACCGCGGGCGCGGTGTCGCTCTTCCCCGACCACCACACGGTCGGCGACGCGGTCAGCCTCGCGGGGCCGTCGCTGCTGGAGTGGGTCACCGACCGCGGGCTGCGGCTGGGCGAGGACGGCTTCACCGTGAGCCACACCGGCCGCCCGATCCGGTCGACCGACTTCCTGCCGCGCCGGGTGCTCGGCGAATACCTGGGCTGGGTGCTCGACGAGGTCATCGCGGCGGCGCCACCGCACGTGACGATCACCCGGCACGCGTCGGCCGCGGTCGACCTCACGCCGGCCGCCGACGGCGACCTCGAGGTCACGCTGGCCGACGGCGAGGTCGTCCGGGTCGCGCAGGCGTTCCTGACCACCGGCTACACCGCCAACGCCGACCGGACGCCCAAGCCCGGCATGCTGCCCGGGCCCTATCCCCTGCCCGGCGTGCTCGACTGCGTGGCTCCCGGGCAGGCCCTCGCGATCGGCGGGCTCGGGCTCTCGGCCATGGACGTGATGTCCGCGTGCACGGTGGGCCGCGGCGGCCGGTTCGTGCCCGACGGCGACCGGCTGCGGTATGTCCCGAGTGGACGCGAGCCCAAGCTGCTCTTCTCCTCCCGCACCGGCGTGCCGTGCCGGGCGCGGACCAAGGTGGTCGAGTTCGGGCCGAAGTACCAGCCGCTGGTGTTCACCGAGGCGGCCATCGACGCGTTGCGGGCCGAGCGCGGCGGCCCGCTGGACATGGTCAAGGACGTGCTGCCGCTGGTGTTCACGGAGATGCGGATCGCGCACCGCCGCCGCCTGGCCGCCATGGCCGGCACCGAACTCCGATTACCCCACGAGGACATACCGGCGGCCCTCGACGAACTCGACCGCAAGCACGGCGCCTTCGACCCCATCGCCGCCTTCGACGGCTCGACCGGCATGCCGCTCGACGACAGGGCCGCCTACCAGGACTGGTTCGCCGACGTCGTCGCCGCCGACCTGGCCGAGGGACGGCGCGGGCTCACCGGCAGCCCAGTCAAGTCCGCTTTGGACATCCTGCGCGACCAGCGCGACATGTTCCGCTACGTCTGTGACTTCGGCGGCCTGACCCCGGAATCGCTCGACGAGTTCACCGCGTCCGTCGTGCCCGCGATCAACCGGGCCGTGGTCGGGCCGCAGTTCGAGCGGCACGAGGAACTCCTCGCCCTGATCGCGGCCGGGATCGCCGAGGTGCCCTTCGGGCCGTCGCCGGTGGCCACGCCACAACCCGACGGCCGGTGGCGGATCGCGTCGACGATGCTCGCCACGCCGCACACGCGTGACGTGGACTGGGTGCTGCCCGCCCAGACACCGCTGCCCGCGGTCGCCGCGTCGGCCGACTCGCTGCTGGTTTCCTTGCACCGCAAGGGGTTGATCCGCCGGTTCCGGCCCGACAGCGCCCTGGTGCCCGGCGTCGACGTGGACGCCGACCAGCACCCGGTCGGCGCCGACGGCCGCCCCGAGCGGCGGATCCGGGTGCTCGGCCCGCTCTGCGAGGGCGCCACCTTCTACAACAACCTCGTCCCCTCACCCGGCATGTGGTCCCGTCCGGTCGCCGACGCACACCGCTGCGTCGTCGCCGCGCTCGCCGACCTGCCGGCCGCTGAACCCCTGCTGACCGCAGGTACAACTTTGCTGACCACCGCCCCGGAAGTGACCACATGACCGAAGAAGTCGGCCACGCCGGCGTTTTCCAGACGTTGCGCGAGACCTCCGCGTCGGTGCACTACGTGCTGCTCGGCGTCTTCATCAACCAGTTCGGCGCGTTCCTGCGCACGTTCCTGGTGCTGTACCTGACCACGGCACGCGGGTTCAGCGCGGGCCTGGCCGGTCTGGCCCTGGGCTTCTACGCGGTCGGCTCCATCTTCGGCTCGCTCCTCGGCGGTGCCCTGGCCGACCGCATCGGTCCACGGTGGACGATCGCCGGGACGATGAGCACGGCCGCGTTGTTCACGTTGTCGGTGACGTTCCTCAGCGCCTACCCGCTGATCGTGGCGGCCGCCGTCATCTCCGGCGCGATGACCAACGCGTCGTCCCCGGCCGCGTCGTCGCTGCTGCTGGGCATGGTGCCCAAGGCGCGCCAGGTGATGGTGTTCGCCATGTACCGCACCGCGTTGAACGCGGGCGTCGTGATCGGCCCGCTGGTCGCGGTGTGGCTGTCGACGATCTCGTGGAACCTGGTGTTCTACGTGGACGCGGCGACCGCGGTCGGCTACGCCCTGATCGCCGCGCTCAAGCTGCGCGACCGCGACGCGGCGCCCGCCGCGCCCGACACCGCCGAGGACGGCTCGCCGGTGCGCCTGCGCTCCCGCTACGCGACGATGCTGCGTGACGGGCGCTACCTGGCGTACCTGGGCCTGATGCTGGCCAACGGGCTGGTGCACATCCAGTTCTGGGTGGTGCTGCCCTTGATGGTCGTGGCCGAGGGCTACCCGACCTGGGTGTACGGCGCGGCGATGGGCACCTCGGCGTTCGTGGTGATCAGCTGCGAGCTGCTGGTGACCAAGGCGACGCAGAAGTGGCCGGCCTGGCTCTCGGTGATCGGCGGCTGGGTCCTGCTCGCCGTCGGCTACGGCGCCTTCGGCTTGCCGGGTGGGATCGCCCTGGTGTTCGCCGGGACGCTGATCGCGGTGGTCGGCCAGATCATCGGCGGTCCCGCCGCGTTCGCCTATCCTGGCAAGGTGGCACCGAAGCACGCGATGGGCCTCTACGTGTCCGGGGCGCAAGCCATGTTCGGCACGGGGTACGCCCTCGGGCCGATCATCGGCGTGTTCCTGTGGAACTCCGTGGGCAAGGGCTTCTGGGGCCTGGTCTTCCTGTTCGGCATGCTGATGGTGGGGCCGGGCATCTGGGGCCTGCGCGCCGACCGGTCCGAGACCCCGAAGGCCTCCGACGACGTGGTCGCGGAGCCTGCCGGGTGACGTGGTGGTCGCAGCCGGGGGCGCGCGGGTGGCGGTGCGCCCCGGCGCCGGACGTGCTCGCGTTCCACCGCTCGCTGCCGGAGTACGCGCCGACGCCACTGGTCTCGTTGCCGGTGCTGGCTTCGGCCTTGGGGGTCGGACGGCTGTTCGTCAAGGACGAGTCGTCGCGGTTCGGGCTGCCCGCGTTCAAGGTCCTCGGCGCCTCCTACGCGATGCACAAGGCCGTGACCGGGCCCGTGTCGCACGTCGTGACGGCGACGGACGGCAACCACGGTCGCGCGGTGGCGTGGATGGCCCGGCGCATGGGGCTGGCGTGCCGGGTGCTGGTGCCGGCCCCGGCCGCCGCTTCGGCTCCCCTGATCGCGGCCGAGGGCGCGGACGTGCGGGTGGTCCCGGTCGGCTACGACGAGGCCGTCCGCATGGCCGCGGCCGAGGACGGGCTGCTGGTGCAGGACACCGCGTGGCCCGGGTACGAGCAGATCCCGCAGTGGATCGTCGACGGGTACTCGACGATGCTGCGGGAGATCGACGCGATCCCGGACCTCGTCCCGGACCTCGTTGTGGTGCCGATGGGCGTCGGGTCGCTGACGCAGGCGGTGATCACGCACTACCGCAGCGGCACCGTGCGCCCGGCCCTGCTCGGCGTCGAGGCGGAGGTGGCCGCGGGCGTGCAGGCCAGTCTGCGCGCCGGACGCCTGGTCGATGTGTCCACAACGGACACCGTGATGGCCGGGCTCAACTGCGGTACGACCTCGTCGCTCGCCTGGCCTTACCTGCGCGACGGCCTGGACGCGGCGGTCACGGTCACCGATGCGCAGTCACTGGCCGCGTCCGACGAGCTGGACGAACTCGGGGTCTCCAGCGGTCCGTGCGGCGCGGCGACGCTCGCCGCCGCGCGCGCCGCGCTGGCGGGCCACCGGGCCGAACTCGGGCTCAGCCGGTCCAGCACGGTGGTGTTGCTCAGCACCGAGGCGAGGCGTCAGCAAGGACCCGTGTAGCGGTCGTCGAGGTAAGCCTGCTTGGCCGCCTCGTCCCGCGCGGTGCGCAGGAACCGCGACCACGCGTTCATCTCGTAGGCGACCGCGCCGAACTCCCACACGCACGCCACTTCCTTGTGGTGCTTCAACGGCAGCACCTGGTACGCCTCACCCTCGTTCGCCACGTACACCGTCGACCACGCCTCGTTGGCGTTGCGCCAGGTCCACACGATCAGGAAGTAGAACGACTCCCCGCACAGGTGGTGGACCACGAACCCCAGGTCGCCCGAGATGGGCAACGCCCCGGAAGCCGCCTCGGCGCGCAGGAACTCCAGCGACGACGCGCGCCACGCGTCCGGCACGGTCCGGTGGCCCTCGCGGATCTCGTACCACTTCAGGTAGGCGTCGTCGGTGACCAGATCGGATTCGGGCAGCGGGGTGATCTGCTTCTCGTAGTGCTTGTAGTCGGCGGGGACGTCACCGAGCGCGTCGAGGTTCATGCGCCGAACTCTGCCATGTGCTTGATCGCCTCGGTCGACATCGGGAAGACGACGGTGCTGTACGCGGCCATCATGGCGCCGACCGGCTCGTCGTACTGCTCCCACTCGGGCTGCTCGTAGAGCGAGGCGCCGAGTTCGGTGCGCTGCTTCTCGTCGTCGAACGCGCGCAGCAGGTAGTAGGTGTCCTCGTCGTAGAGCGAGGGACCGTGTGCGACCACGGTGATGCCGATCTTGCGCATCAGCGGCACCGTGCCCTCCCGGCTGACCCGGTCGAACTCCTCCCGCATGCCCGGCTTGACGGTGAACAGGCGGAGTTCGAGCAACTGCGCATCGGCCACGGGGGTCCTCCCGATCTTGTTGGTGCCACAACGAAAGCGGGCACGAAGGCAATGTCTATCAGGCGCGGTCGGCCCGGCATAGCGGCCAACTGTCGTAGTGCTCCACTACGCTCCCAGCCGTGACCTCCGTGCCCACCGCGACACCCCCGCCGTCCATGGCCGGCCTGCAGCACGCCGTCGACGAATTCGGCGCCTACCAGGGGCCGGAGAAGTCCTGGCTGGCCTTCACCGCGGCCACCGCGCCCGCCGCGGATTTCACCCGTGCGGCCCATCGCAAGGCCGCCCACACCTGGCTCAACGCCTGGACCTGCCGCATCCGGTACCCCCGTCCGGGCGAGCCGGACGTCTTCGGCGCCGGCCTCTCGGCGTGGTGGCGCACGTGGCGGACTTCCTTGCCGCCCATGGATGTCTCGCTTTCCGAGCTGTCCGACGCGCAGGTCGCGGCGGCCGGCGACTGCTTCGCCGCGTTGACGGCGAGCCCGGCCGCGCAGACCAAAACGGTGCGAACGTTCGGTCCCACCGCCGCGTCCAAGTTGATGTATGCGTTGCGCCCCAAGGCGTTACTGCCGTGGGACGAGATGATCGCCACAACCCTGCACGGCACCCGCGACCGCGCGGCCTACGTGGCGCACCTGCGGCTGGCCCGGGCGTGGGCGCAGGCATTGCTCACGGAATCAGGGGTTGACGAAGACGCTCTGTGCGCACGCTTGGGCCGTCCGGGTCGAACACTTGCCAAGTTGCTCGACGAATACTGTTATATCGTGTATACGCGCGATGCCGGTAAATAAGTAAACACAGCAGAATCGAGCCACCACGCATGGTTACCGGTGATGACGTTCGGCGTATCGCCCGCCCTCTTCCGCGAACCACGGAAAGGGTTGTTCAAGATCGATTGAAGTTCTACATCGGTCGAATCGTTTATCTGGCATTGTCACCCGATGAGACCAGTATGGGTTTCGCCTACCCGAAGGAGGAACGCGCTGGGCTGATTGCCGCGGAACCGAACAAGTTCCAGCTGCCCGCCCGGTCCGACCTCCGCTACAACTGGGTACGCGCTGAGCTGGCCGAACTTGATCCGGACGAGCTCGAGGAGCTGATCACCGAGGCGTGGCGGATGTGCGTGCCCAAGCGCGTCGCGGCCGCGTACTTCGACGAAAACGGATGAATCCGCTCCGGGGTCCACTAGCCCGGACAGGCGTACCGAAGATGACCCGAACTGCCCTGCGCACGGCCCTCGAGCGACCGTAGAGTGACGGCGACGCGGCACACTTCGTCCCGCCCCGGAATGTCGCCGACACCTGAAGGCGATATCCGGAACGTGCCATTCCCACCACACCATGGAGAGGCGCTGTCCGCATGCCCAGCTTGACGCGCACCGAGGCCGCCGACCGCAGTGCCTTGTTGACGATCGTCTCTTATCACGTCGACCTTGATCTGAGTACCGGCCCGGAAGTTTTTCGCGCCACGACCACGATCGTTTTCGATTCCGGTGACCAGTCGCGGTCGACCTTTCTGGACGTGCGCCCCGAGACGCTGCACTCGATCACCCTCAACGGCGTCGAGCTCGACCCGGCGGCGCTGAGCGACGGCCGGTTCCCGCTCACCGGCCTCGCCCAAGGGGATGGGACACAGCACAACGAGCTTGTCGTGGTGGCCGACATGGCCTACTCCACCACCGCGCAGGGCCTGCACCGGGCGGTCGATCCCGCCGACGGCAAGGTCTACGTCTACGGCTCGGTGTTCCTCGACCACGCGCCGCGGGTGTTCGCCTGCTTCGACCAGCCGGACCTCAAGGCACCCATGACGTTCGTGGTCACCGTGCCCGAGGACGACTGGCAGGTGCTCGGCACCGGTGTCGCGACCAAACGCGCCGACGGCCGCTGGGAGGTCGTGCAGGAGGTCGGCCAGGCCACCTACCTGACCACGATCGTGGCCGGCCCGTACGCCTCGTTCCGCACCGTGCACGACGGTGTGCCGCTGGGGCTGCACTGCCGCGCGTCGGTCGCCGACGCGGTCGGCGCGGACGCCGACGAGATCTTCCGGGTCACCGGGCAGTGCCTGGACGAGCTGCACCGCCTGTTCGGCATCCGCTTCCCGTTCCCGTCCTTCGAGCAGGTCTTCGCGCCCGAGTTCAGCTTCCTGTCCCTCGACCACCCGGGCTGCGTGCTGATCAAGGAGCTGTACCTGTTCACCACGCCGGTGCCGCGCAGCGAGCACGAGACGCGGGCCGTGGTGATCGCGCACGGGCTCTCACTGCAGTGGCTCGCCGGGCTCGTCACCAACTCCTGGTGGAACGACGTGTGGCTGAGCCAGGCCTTCGCCGACTACATGGCGCACCGGGTGCCGAGCGAGGTCACCGAGTTCACCGGCCCGCTGACCACGTTCGCCGCGCGGCGCAAGGGCCAGGCCTACGTCGCCGACCAGCGGCCCTCGACCCACCCGGTGGCCATCGAGGGCAAGGACGCGCTGAGCGCGCTGCTCGACCTCGACCGGATCTCCTACTTCAAGGGCTCGTCGGCGCTGCGCCAGCTGGCCACGCACCTGGGTGACGACAAGCTGCGGGCGGCCCTGCGGATCTACTTCGACCGCCACGCCTACGGTTCGGCCACCTACGACGACTTCAACGCGGCGCTGTCGGAGGCCGCGGGCCGCGACATGACCGACTGGTCGCGGCGCTGGCTGATGACCCCGAACGTGACCACGCTGGGCGCCGACCTCACCATCGCCGACGGCAAGATCACCGCCGCCGCGATCACCCAGGACGTGCCCGCGTCCCACCCGGTGTACCGCCCGCACACCCTCGACGTCGGCCTCTACGGTCCCGGCGACACGCACGAGACCGTCCGCGTCGACGTGGACGGCCCGCGCACCGAACTGCCCGCCCTGGTCGGCCGGCCGGCGCCGGATCTGGTGCTGGTCAACGAGAACGACCGCACCTACGCGAAGATCCGCTACGACGCGCGGTCGCTGGCCGCGTTGCCCGAGCGCCTCCCGGAGCTCGAGTCGATCAACCGCGGCATGGTCTGGTGCACGCTGCTGATGGGTGTGCAGGACGGCACCGTGACACCGGCCGAACACCTGGCCCTGGTGTGCGACATGGTGGCCGCCGAGACCGAGCTCTCGATCGTGATCGAGGTGCTGGAGCAGGCCCGCATCGACATCGCCGACCGCTACCTCGACCCCGCGTTGCGCCCGGAGCTGATGGTGCGCGTCGCGGATGCCTGCCGGGACCGGCTCACGCGCACGACCAAGGACGACGAGCTCGGCATGCCGTTGCTGCGCGGGCTGATCGAGTTCACCGCCGACACCGGCGAACTGCGGGGCTGGCTGAACGGCACAGCTCTGCCCGCGGGCATCGAGCTGGACGTCGACCTGGCATGGCGGATCCGCTACCGGCTCGCCGTGCTCGGCGCGTTCGACGAGGCCGCGATCGAGGCCGCCTACCAGGCCGACCCGACGACGCAGGCGGAGGCGTTCGCGGCGAAGTGCCGGGCGGCCCGGCCCGACGCGGACGCCAAGGCGGCCGCGTGGCAGGCCATCACCGAGGACGCCACGCTCTCCAGCTACCGGCTCTGGGCGCTCGCCGAGGGCTTCTGGCAGCCCGAGCAGCACGCGCTGACCGAGCCGTACGTCGCTCGGTTCTTCGAGGAGATGCCGAAGGTCGCCGGAGTGCACAGCGACAAGGTGCTGGACACGCTGGTGCTGTGGCTCTTCCCGCGCTACGCGGCGAGCCCGCGCACGCTGGAGCACGCGGAGAAGTTCCTCGCCCGCGAGGACCTGCCGCTGGCGCTGCGCCGCCGGGCCGCGGACCAGACCGACGACTTGCGTCGCGTCGTCAGCACGAGATGAGGAGCGTCGCCGTCGTGGGTGCCGGTGTCGCCGGTGCCCTGCTCACGCTGCGCCTGGCCGAGGCCGGGGTGCCGGTGGACCTGTTCACCGGCACCCAGCCTGACGATGCTGACGCCACCAGTGCGTCCGGTGGCCTCGTGCGGGGCTACGAGCCCGATCCGGCCGCCGCCGCGCTGGCCGCGGCCGGCATCGCGGAGTTGCGTTCGGACCCGCGGATGCGGAGCTGGGCCGACTTCGCCGAGATCGGCTCGGTGTACGTCACGCCGGTGTCGCAGCCGCCGGTCGCGGCGGCCGTCGACCAGGTGCTGACCCGGCTGCCCGGGTCGCTGCGCCTGGCCGAACCCGCGGAGCTGCCGCTGCGCGGCGTGCCCGAGGGCGCGGTCGTGGTGCGGGAACGCCTCGCCGGGTTCATCCGCCCGGGCCGCCTGCGCGCGAATGTCCTCGCCGCGTTGCCGGGTCTCGGCGCGACCGTCCACACGCGACGGATCACGGCCGTGTCCGGCGATGCCGTGCGCGCCGGCGCCGAGGGCTTCGACGGTTACGACGCGGTGGTCGTCGCGGCGGGCGCGTGGACGCGGGAACTGGTGCCGGGCACCGAATCCACCACGCGCCAGATCCAATACGGCCTCTACCCCGTGCGGGTGGCGGGGCTGCCGTCGTTCGTCGACGAGACCAGCGGGCTCTACGGCCGTCCGTACGACGGCGGCCGGATGTTGTTCGGGCTGAGCAGCGACCGGTGGGGGCTCCCGCCGGAGCAGATCAGGCCCGACGAGGAGCTGTCCGCGCGGGTGACCGCGTGCCTCGGCGAGCGGCTCGGCCTCGACGTCCAGCCCGAGCAGGTGGTCGCGTCGTTCGACTGCTACACCGAGCCCGCGGGGCTGCGGTTGCGGCGGGTCGGGAACGTGCTGACGTTCACCGGCGGCAGCGGCGGCGCGGCGAAGACCGTGCTCGCGGCGAGCCGGGTGGCCGCGCGGGAGCTGGTCCCGGTGCTGGAGGGGGCACGGTGATCCTCGGCATCGACCACGTCGGCGTGGTGACCGAGGACGCGGCCGCGGTCGGCGCGTTCCTCGACGCCCTGGGCATGACGCGCACGGAGGACGGCACGGCGCCGGACTACGGGGTGTCGTGCGACTTCTGGCAGTTCTCGCCCGCGGCCGCCGAACCGGCGGTCGAGGTGGTCGCGCCGATCGCGCCGGACGCGGCCGTGCACGACTACCTGGGCAACAACGGGCCTGGTCTCTACCACGTCGCGTTCGAGGTGGACGACCTCGAAGGCGAGCTGTCCCGGTTGCGGCGCAACGGTTTCATCCCGATCGACCGGGAGCCGTGCCGGGGTGCGCGCCCGGGGATGCGGGTGGCGTTCCTCTACTTGCCCAAGCCCGCGGCGTTCCTCGTGGAGCTCGTGCACTACCCGACCCGCAGGCGAGGGTGAGCGCGTCAAGGCTGATCGCGCTCACCCCCGCGCGCTCGTCACTTGACTCGGGCGCCGGCTTTCCAGACACCCGTGATGTGTTCGGGACGAGCCAGCGTGCCGAGGTCGTCGAGCGGGTTGGCGTCGAGCACGATCACGTCCGCGTCGTACCCGGCGACCAGTTGGCCGGACTTCGGCGCCTGCGGGCCCAGGGTCTGGGGGCCGGTCGCGGTCGCCGCCTCGATGGCCTGCAGCGGCGACATGCCGAGCTCGCCGAGCAGCACCGGCTCCCGGCCGTTGCGGCCCCACGAGTTCAGCAGTTCGCGGCCGGTCAGCGCGATGTCCGAACCGGACGCGACGGTCACGCCCGCCTCCATCGCCATGGTGACCGCCTCGGCGTGCCGGTCGATGGTCGCCTTCAGCTTGCGCACGGCGTAGTCGGGCAGCAGGTGCGAGTTGTCCTGCAGCTCCATGAAGATCGTCCGGGTCGGCACCAGGATCGCGCCGGTCTCGCGCATGGCGTCGGCGACCTCCGCGTCGAGGTAGGTGCCGTGCTCGATGGTCTTCACGCCCATCTCCAGCGCGGTCATCATGCCGGACTTGCCGTGGCAGTGCGCCGCGACGATGCGGTCGGCCATGCCGGCCACCTCGATGATCGCGGCCAGCTCGGCCCTGGTGAACTGCTGGTGCTCCGGACTGTCCATTTCGGACAGGACACCGCCGGAGACCGCCACCTTGATCAGCCGCGCGCCCTTGCGCAGCTGCTCGCGGGCCGCCTTGGCGCACTCGGCCGGACCGTCGCACAGCCGCAGCTCGCCGCCGAGGTGACCGAAGTCCTCGATCCAGTCCAGGGGGTAGGTGTGCAGGTCGGCGTGACCGCCGGTGACCGAGAGCGCGATCCCGGCCGAATACACCGAAGGCCCGGCGATCGACCCCTCCTCCAGGGCCGGCACCAGGTTGATGCCGAGCCCGCCGACCTCGCGCACCGAGGTGAAGCCGGCGTCGAGCGCGTCCCGGAAGCACCGCACGACCCGGGCCGCGCGCAGCGCGATCGTCTCCTGCGGCATCACGTCGAGGTCCGGCGACCTCAACCCCATGAAGTGGCCGTGGCAGTCCCACAGCCCCGGCATGACCGTGTTCACCTGCACCGGCGTGACGTCCGGAGTGGGCGGTGCGCCCGCGGCGGGCCCGGCGTAGTCGATCACCGGGCCGTTCAGCACCACGACGGCGTTCTCGACCGGCGCGCCTGAACCTGGAATTAGCCTGTCTGCCTCAATACGTTCCACCATGGCTTAAGACAACCAAAATACCCATGCTCTGGCAACGATACATTTAGCGAGGTGCGCCGATTGGCCTAGAACTTAACCGCCGCTGCGCCAAACGGTCGGACCTCGTACGACCGCGTAACGGGTAACCATATTCCATTCGGCGGCAGGCGTCCCCATTTACCACTGACCGCGTCGGGTGCATATCACGGCGCGGGTTCAGCCATGCGCGAAGCGTGGCGAGCCGAGACTGCGACCTGGGATTTTGTTGTCACACAACCGATCCAGGAGACCTTGCGGACAGTTCGCAAGAATGCGTAACGCTTCCGCTGAGTCATGGGGTGCTACCGAAAGTACTACCCCCTTCTGGCGTAGTGACGACTACCCACAGCTCCGGTAGAAATGATGACGGCCAGCCAAACGGCCGATATAGATCACCAGACCGCGCGGACGAACGCGGCCGGTAACTCCACTCGGTTCAGGCGTTTCCGACGCCTGCGCGAACGCGCGGCGAAACTCATTCACCGAGCGCGGACAAACGCGTCCAAAAGACGAATCACAAATAATCCGGCGTTGCCGGGACGGGAGCATCAATGACTGAGCCACTCGTGGAGTTCGGCATCGCCGGCTTCGGCTACGCGTTCGGCGAGGACCAGGACGTCGCGACGGTGGCGGGCGACTACGTCGACGACCCGGAGCGGCCCATCAAGTGGGGATACCACACGTTCCACCGGGCGCCCGACGGCGTGACCGCCTCGAAGATGGCCGCGACCGCGGCCACCAAGGCGCTCAGCGAGGTCGGCATCGGCGCGGAGCAGCTCGACCTGATCGTGGTCGCCGCCTCGGAAATGCCCGAGTACCCGTACTGGGACACCTCGGCGGCGGTCGCCCGTGAGCTGAAGATCGCCACCACGCAGACCCTGCTGCTCAACGAGGGTTGCGCCTGCGGCGTGACCGGGATCGGTTACGTGGCCGGCATCATGGCCGTCCAGCCGGAGATCGAGACGGTCATGTTCATCGCGGTCAACCGGGTGAGCGAGTTCCACCGCAACCGGATGAACGTCAACAACTCCGTGCACAGCGACGGCGCGGTCGCCACCATCTGGCGCCGCGGGCACAAGGAACTGCAGTGGCTGTCCACCGAGCAGTTCACCGACCCGGAGTTCTGCGACTGGTTCCGCACCGACTACGGCGGCATGGTCGAGCCCGTGCCGCCGCAGGGCTGGTCCAGCCGGCAGTCCCCCGCCGGGCACGTGGCCGTGCAGGCGCACTTCAAGAAGGAGCCGGCCCGGCTGATCGCGTTCTCCCAGCAGCTCGAGCAGCGGGTGGTCGACGTCGTCGACGGCGCGCTGAAGCGGGCCGGGCTCACCCGTGACGACCTCAAGCACCTCATCTACATCAACGACGCGCCGGACGCGATCGAGGACATCGCCAAGCCGCTGGGCATCTCCCTGGAGCACACCAACGCGAACCTGTCGGTCGGGCACGGTCACATGGGCGCCGCCGACCAGCTGATCGCGCTGGGCCAGCACCTGCAGCGCGGTGAGATCCGCTCCGGTGACGTGGTCGCGCTCTGCGGCATCTCCATCGGCATGCGCTGGTACTGCACGCTGGTCCGGGTCTGAGGGGTCGAATCCGAAGTGACCACCATAGGGGAAACGCTGACCGGGGCCGACCTGCTCGCTGCCTTGCGCCAGTCCTTGTCGGACGCGGAGCAAGGCGGCGTGCCGGGACCGGCGTTGCGCACGGCGCTGCTGCGCTGCGACGACCCGCTCGTGCTGCGCAAGGCGGCCAAGACACTCGCGAAACTGCCGCTGGACAACGGTTTGCGTGCGGCCAAGGTCTGCATCCAGGCCACGTGCACGATCGGCAGCTTCGCGCCGCTGCTGCGCGCACAGCTGGTGGGCGCCGGCATCGCGCCGGAGCTGGAGTCCGGCCCGTACGGCCGGTTCGAGCTGACGATGGCCACCGCCGACTTCAGCGAGCACGACGTCGTGGCGTGCCTGCTGGACGAGAGCTACTTCCTGCCGGACGAGTGGGACACCCTCGACCCGGCGGGGCTGGGAAAGCACGTGCGGGCGCGGTTGGAGGAGCTGCGGGGCATCCTGCTCGGCGCGGTCGAGCGGAGCAGCACCTCGTTCGTCCTGCACACCCTGCCGCTGCCCGCCCAGGTGCGGGACAGCTTCATCAGCTGGTCCGGGCGGGCGGCGGTATCCCAGGCGTGGCACCGGCTCAACGCGGACCTGCTCGCGCTGGCCGAGGAGAGCAGGCAGCTCGCCGTGGTCGACCTGGTGGGCATCCTGGCCGACCAGGCCGTCGCGGCCCGCGACGACCGGATGTTCCGCTACGGCGACATGCCCTACACCGACGATGCCCTGCTGGCGCTGGCCAAGCAGGTCCGGCGGTTCACCCAGGCCAAGCTGGGCCTGTCCCGCAAGGTCCTGGCCCTCGACCTGGACAACACCCTCTGGGGCGGGGTCCTCGGCGAGGTCGGGGCGGCGGGCGTGCAGCTGGGCGGGCTGTACCCGGGCAACTGCTACACGCAGCTGCAACGAACGGCGCAACGCCTGCGCGAGCAGGGCGTGATCCTGGTGCTGGCGAGCAAGAACGACGCCGAGCTGGTCTCGGAAGCCCTGCGCGAACACCCCGAGATGCTGCTGCGTGAGGACGCGTTCTCCGCGACCGCGGTGAACTGGGCGTCCAAGGCGGGCAACATCGAGGCCGCGGCCGAGTCGCTTTCGTTGAACACCAACAGCTTCGTGTTCCTCGACGACTCGCCGTTCGAGCGCGGGCACGTCGCCGACGAGCTGCCCGAGGTGGCGGTGCTCGCCGCCGACGGCGACCCGGCCAACGTGGTCCGCACGCTGCTGCGCGACGGCTGGTTCGACGTGCTGGAGCTGACCGACACCGACCTCAAGCGCCCTGAGCTCTACCGGACCCGGGCCAAGCGGGCCGACTTCGCCGGTGGCTTCGGGTCCTCGGAGGACTACCTGGCCGCGCTGGAGATCCGCCTCGCCGCGGAGGAAGCGACCAGCTACACCATCGGCCGCATCGCGCAGCTCGGCGGGCGCAGCAACCAGTTCAACCTCACCGGCATCCGCCCGGACGAGGCCGAGACGAAGCGGCTGGCCGAGAGCGACGACCACCTGGTCGCGTCGTTCGCGGTGCGCGACCGGTTCGGCGACGAGGGGATCATCGGCGCCACCTGGGTCGAGTGCGGCGCGGACCGCTGGGACGTGACCAACTTCGTGCTCAGCTGCCGGGTGCTGGGCCGCGGCGTGGAAATCGCCGCCGTGCACTGGATCGCGGACAAGGCACGCGCGGCCGGGGCGAAGACCCTGCGCGGCCGGTTCGTCCCGAGTGGACGCAACAACATCTGCGCCGACCTCTGGACCCGTTCGGGTTTCACGGAAATCGAAGACGGCGTGTTCGAACTCGACCTGGGGGCGGACGCCGAAGGGGCGTCCCGATCGCCTCGCTGGATCATTGTGAATGGAGAAGATGCTTGATGGACGACTCGGTTTCGGTACGGGACTCCGTGCTGGACATCCTGAGCGGGGTGCTCGACATCGAGGTCGGCGACCTGCTCACCCAGCCGGTGCTGGCCGCCCACGAGTGGGACAGCATCTCGTCGCTGGAGGCGTTTGCCGCCCTCGAGCGCCATTTCGGCATCGAACTCGACCTGCGTGCGTTCCACGCGACCCGCACCGTCGACGACCTCGTGCGGCTGGTCGACAAGACCCCCGCACAAGCGTGAATCCCCAAAGACCTTGGAGAGACAAGTGAACCACCAGCAGGTTGAACTGTTGGCGATCGGTGCGGGGCCGGCGAACCTGGCCCTGGCCGTTGCCTTGGAAGAGATGGCTCCCGCGGAACTCGCCGAGCGCTGTGTCGTCGTCGAGCAGTACGACGACATCGTGTGGCAGCGCGGGATGCTGCTGCCCTGGGCCCAGAGCCAGGTGTCCTTCCTCAAGGACCTGGTGACGTTGCGCAACCCGCGCAGCAAGTTCTCGTTCCTGAACTACCTGCACTCGCAGGGCAGGCTGGACGAGTTCATCAACCTCGGCACGTTCACCCCGTACCGCCAGGAGATCTCCGGGTACCTGCAGTGGGTCGCGCACTCGCTGACCAAGGTGAAGGTGCAGTACGGCCGCAAGGTCGTGTCGGTCGACGCGGACACCACCGCGGACGGGACCGTGCGCGGCTGGCTGGTGGGCTTCTCCGACGGCGCCACGATCGCGTGCCGCGACCTCGTGGTCGGCGCCGGCCGCGACGCCCACGTGCCCGAGGTGTTCGCCTCGGTGTCCAAGGAGAAGGTGATCCACTCCACCGAGTACGCCTTCCGGGTCACCGAGCTCGACGAGCAGGCGGAGCACCGGATCGTGGTGGTCGGTGGCGCGCAGAGCGCCGCGGAGATGCTCTGGTCGTCGCACCAGCGCTTCCCCAAGGCCCAGCTCACCATGGTGATGCGCTCCATCGGCCTGAACGGCTACGAGAGCAGCAAGTTCACCAACGAGCTGTTCTACCCGTCCTTCGTCGACGAGTTCCACGGCGCGCTGCCCGAGGCGCGCGAGCAACTGCTGCGCGAGATGCACCGGACCAACTACTCCGGGCTCGCCCCGCACATGCTCGAGAACCTGTACCGCGAGATGTACCTGGAGAAGCTGCACGGCAAGGAGCGGCTCGCCATGATCACCATGGCAGAGATCGTGGACGCGCAGACCGACGGCGACGAGGTCGTGCTGACCTTGCTCGACCGCAAGTCGGGCGGTCGCAGCGAGTTGCGCTGCGACGTGGTGATGCTGGGCACCGGCTTCGTCAAGGAGATGCCGAGGGTGGCGCAGAACCTGGCCGCCGAGGTCGGCGCGAGCGCCGTCGCCGTGGACCGCAGCTACCGGATGCAACTGCCCGAGAACGTCACCGGCCGCGTGTACCTGCAGGGCGTGAACGAGGCGACGCACGGTATCGCCGACTCGCTGATCAGCGTGCTCGCCGCGCGTTCCAGCGAGATCGTCGCCGACCTGCTCGCCGGGCGCCAGACGCGCGAGATCGCGCGCAACGGCGTCGAGCCCGCGCCCGCCGTCGCCCAGTCGCTGTAGAGGAGTGCTCAGATGATGGAGATCCACCCGCTCGACCGGGAAAACCTCAAGCCCGACAACGGTTTGCGTGCGCAGCGGCTGCTGCCGTGGGAGCTGCTGAACGCGCCGTTCGAGGCCTCCTGGTGCGTCGTGCACCCGGGTGCGGAGTCCGGCGCGCACGGCCACCACGAGTACGAGATCTGGGTCGCGATGACCGGCGCGGCCGAGATCATCACCGACGCGGGCACCACGCCTTTCGTCGCGGGCGACATCGTGCACTTCACCCCGCACGAGCGCCACCAGGTCGTGAACAACGGCGATGCCGACTTCCAGTTCTACTCGATCTGGTGGGACGCCGAGATGGGCGAGCGGTTCGCCGCGCGCCACGCGGAAACGGCGGAGAAGGCGACCACATGACCGACGCCACCCGGCCGGTCGTCATCATCCCGGCGACGCCGACCTCCAACGGCGACCTGCACGTGGGCCACCTCGCGGGCCCGTACCTGTCGGCCGACATCTACGCCCGCTACCTGCGGGCCACCGGCCGCCCGGTCGTCTACACCACGTGCACGGACGACAGCCAGAGCTACGTGATCACGTCGGCGAACCGGCTCGGCCTGCCCAAGCAGGTCCTCGTCGACAAGTCGACCAGCGAGATCGGGCACACCTACGAGGCCATGGGCGCGATGCTCGGCAACGTCAACCGGGGCCTGCCGCCGATCGACGACACGTACCGCGAAACCGTGCAGCGCTTCGTGACGGAGCTGCGCGACGCGGGCAAGTTCGAGAAGCGCACGCTGAAGATGCCCTATGCCACCAAGGCCGGCATGTACCTGTACGACGGCCTGGTCAGCGGCGTCTGCCCGGCCTGCTACGCGGGCAGCTGCGGCGGGGTCTGCGAGGGCTGCGGGCACCCGAACAACTTCGACGAGCTGCTCGACCCGCGGTCCACAATGGATCCCGACGACCCGATCGAGATGCGGGAAGTCACGATCTACGTGCTGCCGCTGGAGCGGTACCGCGAGCGGCTGACGGCGTACTACGCCGAGCACGCCGCGGTGTGGCGCCCGCACCCCAAGCAGCTGATCGACGAGCTGCTGTCCGGGCCGTTGCCGGACTACCCGGTGACCGTGCCCGGCACGTGGGGCGTCGACTCCCCGTTCGAGGACACGCCCGGTCAGATCGTGTACCCGTGGATCGAGGCCATGCCGGCGTCGATCTACAGCACGTGGTGGTCGCTCGGCGCGACCGGCGACGTGGACACGCCGTGGCTGGCCGAGACGAACCCGGAGCTGATCTACTTCCACGGCTTCGACAACGTGTGCCACTGGGGCGTGCTCGACCTGGTGCTGCTGATGGCCCACGACGGCAAGTACGTGCTGCCCTCGGCCAACGTCGTGAACGAGTTCTACGACCTGGACGGCGAGAAGTTCTCCACCAGCCGCGGCCACCTGGTGTGGGGCGCGGACCTGCTCGCCGACGTGCCGCGCGACCTCGTCCGGTTCTACCTGGCGCTGACCGGTCCGGAGTTCCAGCGGACCAACTTCAACCGCTCGACCATGGACCACATCACCACCACCCGGTTGGTGCGGCCGTGGAACGAGCTGGCGGAAGCGGTGGAGCGTGCGGTCGCCGACCTGCCGGACGGCACGGTGCTGCCGACCACCGAGCGCGGCCGCGGCCGGGCCCGCGCGGTGATCGAGCGGGTGAAGCTGTGCTTCCGGCTCGAGCACCTGAGCCTGGGCCGCGCGGCGGAGACCGTGCTCGCGCAGGTGGGCCGGTTGCGGGCCGCGGTGTCTGATGTGGACAGCAAGGAGGCGCTGGGCGACCTGATGCTCGAGTTGCGCACCTTGCTCGCGTGCGCGTCGCCGTTCTTCGTGGACACCACCGAGGGGATCACTCCGGACCTCGACGCGGAACTCCCGCACGAGATCGCGCCGGTGCGCTTCCCCGCCCTCCCCACGATCGAGTCAGGAACCAACCCATGAAGCTGCTCACGATCGAGACCCGGCAGTACCTGAAGTACTACCACTCGCGCTACCAGCAGGTGCTCGACCTCGGCGTCGACCTGTACGTGCTCAACGGTGAGGGCACGGAGGACTTCTGGCCGGCCGAGAAGTACCGGCTGGTCGGCAACAAGAACCTCGACGAGATGATCGCCACGGCCAAGGAGTGGCACGCCACCGAGCACTTCGACGGCGTGATCACCTTCTCCGAGGCCGCGGTGGTCGCCGTCGCGGCCATCGCCGAAGCCCTCGGCCTGCCCGGCATCGGTGTCGAGGCGGCGCTCAACAGCCGCAACAAGTTCCTGATGCGCCAGTCGCACGAGAAGGCGGGCGCGCCGATCCCGAACTACCGGCTCGTGCACGACCTGGCCGAGGCGAAGGCGACGGCGAACGAGTTCGGCTACCCCGTCATCATCAAGCCGACCCTGGGCGCCGGCTCGCACCTGGTGTTCAAGGTGCACGACGACGCGCAGATGGACGAGCGGTTCACCCAGGCCCACGAAGGTCTCAAGAACCTGTTCTGGGTCAACTCCGAAGCCGACGGCATCGACATGGGCCCGGTCGGCATCCTGGTCGAGTCCTTCTTGGACGGTCGCGAGTTCCTGATGGAAGCGCTCGCGTGGGACGACGAGGTGTACCTCGGCTCGTTCGTCGACCGGATCACCATGGAGGGCGACAACTTCGACGACGACATCCACCACGCGCCGACCAACCTGTCCCCCGAGGACATCAAGGCCGTGCAGGAGACCGTGAAGGCGGGCGCGCACGCGCAGGGCCTGCGGCGCAGCGCCATGCACGCGGAAGTCCGCTTCCACGAGGGCAAGCCGTACCTGCTGGAGATCGCGGCCCGCGTCGGTGGCGGTGGCCTGGACATGATCGCCCGCATCACCGCCGACTACGACCCGATCGCCGCGGTGGTCGACGTCGGGCTCAGCCGCAAGCCGAACGTGCGCCACTTCACCCCGACCGGCGTGCACACCGCGTCCATGTGCCTGATCTCCGACGCGGGCGTGGTCGAGAAGGTGAACGTGCCGGACGAGGTCGCGAACTCCGACCGCGCGTTCCTGCTGAAGATCACCGCCAGCAAGGGCGACCTGATCCGCAGGCCACCCGACGGCAACACGATCATCGGCTTCCTCGGCACGACCGGTGAGTCCGAAGAGGACGCCGTGAACCTGATGAACGACTTCGCCGAGAAGATCACCGTCGACTTCCAGTAGCGCGCCGGCCAACCCGCTGCCCACACACGAGAGGACCCCCGTGTTACCGAGCACGAGCGCGGCGCCCGCGACCAGACCGGTGCGCGTGGCACGACCCCGCCGTTACCTGATGTGCCCACCGGCGCATTTCGACGTCACCTACTCCATCAACCCGTGGATGCACCCGGAGAAGCCCACCGACCAGAGCCTCGCGATGGTGCAGTGGGAACGGCTGCGCAGCCTGTACCTCGGGCTGGGCCACCAGGTCGAGCAGATCCCGCCGCGCGGCGGGCTGCCCGACATGGTGTTCGCGGCCAACGGCGCGACCGTCGTGGACGGGCGGGTGCTGTCGGCGAAGTTCCGCCACGCCCAGCGCCAGCCCGAGGGACCGGCGTACCTGGAGTGGTTCCGCGAGCACGGATACCTCACCCGCGACGCGTACCACGTCAACGAGGGCGAGGGCGACTACCTGGTCACCTCGTCGCGCATCCTCGCGGGCACGGGTTTCCGCACCGACGTGCGCTCGCACACCGAGGCGGCGGAGTTCTTCCGCCGCGAGGTGATCTCGCTGTCCCTTGTGGACCCGCGGTTCTACCACCTCGACACCGCGCTGGCCGTGCTCGACGGCGACACCATCATGTACTTCCCCGCCGCGTTCTCGGCCGACAGCCAGGCGACGCTGGCCCGGCTCTACCCGGACGCGATCCTCGCCGACGAGCACGACGCCGCGGTGTTCGGCCTCAACGCCGTCTCCGACGGCCGGCACGTGCTGCTCGCCGAGCAGGCGACCGGGCTGATCGACCAGTTGTGGGCCCGCGGCTTCGTGCCGATCGGCGTCGACCTCTCCGAGCTCATGAAGTCCGGCGGCAGCGCGAAATGCTGCACGCTCGAACTCCGCCCTGGTCCGGGAGCTGTGAAATGACTGGAGCAACTCCGAACCGGCGGCCAAGGGGAACGGGACGCAACCCGGCCACGGACGCGCTGTCAACTGGTCAGCGCCAACGCAACGCAACCGCTTCCGGAAATTCCGGGGCGGCGGAACAGTGCACCTTGGAACTCCGCCCTGGTCCGGGAGACACGCGATGACTCTCAACTATGACGGGAAGCGGTTCCACCCGGTGGAGGACTCCTCGGCCGACCCGAGCCGGGTCGCGGTGTACCACCAGGACGGCGACCTGCTCTGGGGCGAGTTCCTCGGTGGCAAGGCCCGCCGTGGCGCGCTGACCGGCACGGTCAACGCCGACGGCACCCTGGAGTTCGCCTACTGCATGGTGAACGAGGACGGCGACGTGATCTCCGGGCACTGCGCGTCCACCCCGCACCTGCTCGACGACGGCCGCGTCCGGCTGGAGGAGGTGTGGGAACGCTACGGCGCCCACGAGTCCAGTGGCGTCTCCGTGATCGAAGAACTGCCTGCCGAAATCCCCGCGCAGACCGTGAGGACTGGTTCATGACCGCGACCGTCGAGCCCACCACCGTCCGGGACGGCAAGCCGCGCAAGGGCGGCATCGTCACCTGGGCGTGCGCGCCGGGCTTCCCACCCGCGGTGATCTTCCCGTTCACCCCGGCCGAGCGCATGGGCACACGCAACATCATCGAGTTCCAGATGCTGATGTACCGGCCGCTGTTCTACTTCGGCAGCGACGGGACGCCCAGCGTCGACTGGTCGAACTCCATCGGCGAGGCGCCGGTGTGGAGCGAGGACGGGCTGCGCTGCACGATCAAGGTCAAGCCCTGGAAATGGTCCAACGGCGAGACCCTGTGCGCGGACAACGTGCTGTTCTGGGTGAACCTGATGCGAGTCAAGGGCGACAAGTACGGCGAGTACGTGCCGGGCTACTTCCCCGACTTCTGCACCGACTACGGCAAGGTCGCCGAGGACACGCTGTACTTCGAGTTCGACAAGAAGTACTCGCAGCACTGGATGCTCTACAACCAGCTCTCGACGATCACCCCGCTGCCCAAGGCGTGGGACCAGACCAAGGACGGCCCGGCCAACGCCTCGGCCAGCCTGCGCGACCTCGACGTCGCCGAGGTCGAGGCCGTCTACGACTTCCTGATGGAAGAGCAGGGCGACCACACCGACGAGGGCAACGCGCACCGCACCCGGTGGGCGTCCAGTCCGATCTGGAGCGTCGTCAGCGGGCCGTGGCGGTTGAAGGAGTACACAGAGGACGGTCTGGTCACGTTCGTGCCCAACGAGCACTACTCGGGCCCGAGCAAGGCGCACCTCGACGAGTTCCGCCAGGTGCCGACGTTCTCCGACGAGGAGCAGTTCGACAAGCTGCAGCGGGGCGAGTTCCAGGTCGGCTACCTGCCGCTGTCCATGGCGACCGACCGCGTGGCCAACCCGACCGACCCCGGCGAGAACCCGATCGGCGAGCACTTCACGCTGGTGCCGCAGACCGCGTACTGCATCCGGTACTTCTGCCTGAACTACAACAACCCCACGTGGAAGGGGAAGTTGTTCGCCCAGACGTACTTCCGCCAGGCGCTGGCGAAGTGCCTGGACCAGGACTCCGCGGTCCGCGACATCTACCAGGGTCGTGCCTACCGGCAGAACGGCCCGGTGCCGATGTACCCGCCGAGCGAGCACACGGCGCCGTCGCTGCGCACCGGCAGCGGGCCGCACCCCTTCGACCCGGCGCGCGCCAAGGCGTTGCTGGCGGAGAACGGCTGGGACACCGGCGTGTTCCCGGCAGTCTGCGTGGACGCGGACAAGGCGGGGGTGCCCGCGGGCGAGAAGCTCACCGTGCTGATGCGCTACGTCGAGGGCCGCCCCGCGCTGACCCGGCTGATGGAGCAGTACAAAGTGGACTGTGCGGCGGCGGGCATCGACATGGTGCTCGAAGAGGTCTACGGGTCGATCCTGGTCTGGGAGGACGCGCCCTGCGTGCCCAGCGAGGACAACGCGTGCCTGTGGGAGCTCACCTGCTGGAACGGCGGCTGGGCCTACCACCACCCGACCGGCGAGATCCTGTTCAGCACCAACGCCGGCGGCAACTTCGGCCACTACACCGACTCGCGCGCCGACGCGCTGATCGCGAAGACGGTCACCTCCGACGACCCGGCCGTCTTCCACGAGTACCAGGAGTTCATCGCCCGGGAAGCGCCGGTGATCTTCACGCCGAACTTCCCGATCCGGCTGTTCGAGGTCGCCAACACCCTCGGCGGCTTCGGACCGGTCAACCCGTACGGGATGATCAACCCCGAGAACTGGTATTACCTTGAGGACTGAGCTGACCCTCGCCGCCACCGCACCGGTGGCCCCGATCGACGCGCACGGCATGCTGATCCTGTTGCTGCAGCTGGTTTTGCTGCTCGGCACGGCGTTCGGGCTCGGCCGGTTGTGCCAGCGGTTCGGGCTGCCCGCGGTGTGCGGCGAGCTGGCCGCGGGCGTGCTGCTCGGCCCGTCGATCCTCGGCTCGACCCTGCCCGCGTTCTCCGGCTGGCTCTTCCCGCACGACGCCGGGCAGATGCACCTGCTCGACGCCATCGGGCAGATCGGCGTGGTGCTGCTGGTCGCGCTCACCGGCGTGCACGTCGACACCGGACTGGCCAAGCGACAGGGCCGGGCCGCGCTGACCATCAGCGTCGGCGGGGTCGTGCTGCCGCTGGGCCTCGGCGTGCTCGTCGGGCTCGCGCTGCCCGCCGCGATGCGGGGCGCGGGCATCAACACCGGCGTGTTCGCGCTGCTCATCGGGATCTCGATCGCGGTGAGCGCGATCCCGGTGATCGCCAAGGTGCTGCTCGAGATGGGGCTCATGCACCGCAACGTCGGGCAACTGGTGATGAGCACGGCGACCGTCGACGACGTCGTCGGCTGGACGTTGCTCTCGGTGGTGTCCGGGATGGCCACGGCCGGGCTCACCACCGGCCGCGTGCTGTGGTCGATCGGCTCGGTCGTCCTGGTGCTGGTGCTGACCTTCGTGGTCGGCCGGCCGGTGATCAAGCTGGCGTTGCGCGGCGCCAACCGGTCGACCGAGGAGGGCACGCACGTGGCGGTCGTGGTGCTCTTGGTGCTGGCGTTCGCGGTGGGCTCGCACGCCCTCGGGCTGGAGCCCGTGGTCGGCGCGTTCTTCTGCGGGCTGGTCATCAGCGCGAGCGGACTGGTGAACCGGGCGGCCCTGGTACCGCTGCGCACGGTGGTGATGGCGGTGCTCGCGCCGATCTTCTTCGCCACCGCGGGCCTGCGGATGAACCTGACCGCCCTGGCCCAGCCGCCCGTGCTGATCGCCGCGGTCGCACTGCTCGTGGTCGCGGTGATCGGCAAGTTCGCCGGCGCCTACCTCGGCGGGCGGATGGCGCGGATGGGGCACTGGGAGAGCCTCGCGGTCGGCGCGGGGTTGAACGCGCGCGGCGTCATCGGCGTGATCGTGGCGATGACCGGGCTGCGGCTCGGGGTGCTCACCACGGCCGGCTACACGATCGTCGTGCTCGTCGCCGTCGTCACCTCCGTCATGGCCCCGCCGTTGCTGCGCGCCACCGTGCGGCGCATCGCCGAGACCGACGAGGAACAGGAACGCGAGAAATTGCTGAGCGGCCGGAAGGTCGCCGTGGGAGGAACCGAGAAATGACTGAGACGTCCGAGCGTCCCCTGTTGCTGGTGGTCGGAACCGGCATGCGGACCTACCGCGAGTACCTGCTGCGCTCGATCAGCACGCAGTTCCGGGTGCACCTGTTCAACGGCGTCGCCCCCGAGTGGGAGAAGGAGTACCTGCACGGCTGGACGGTGCTGGAGAGCACGACCGACGGCCCCGCGATGGCGGCGGCCGCGGTGAAGCTCAACGCCGAGGAGCCGATCGCGGGCGTGCTGTGCTGGGACGAGGTGCGCATCCACGCGACCACGTTCATCGCGCAGGCGCTCGGGTTGCGCAACGGCGACCCGGACGTGATCTGGTCGCTGCGCGACAAGGGCACGACGCGGCGGATGCTGGACGCGGCCGGCGTGCCGCAGCCCAGGTCGATCCCGGTCAAGACGGTCGACGACGCGGTCGCCGCGGCCGAACGGCTGGGTTACCCCGCGATCCTCAAGCCGCGTGGGCTCGGCGCGAGCCTCGGCGTGATCCGGGTGGAGAACGAGCAGGAGATCCGCGACAACTTCGCGTTCACCGCAAGTGCCGAAGGACCCGAACCGGTCGTCTTCGACACCGACGAACCGATCCTCGTCGAGGAACTGGTCACCGGTGAGGAGATCAGCGTCGACTCGGTCATCCAGAACGGCGTGGTGACCCCGCTCTACATCGGCCGCAAGGTCGTCGGCTACCCGCCCTACGCCGAGGAGATCGGCCACTTCGTGGACGCGGCCGACCCGCTGCTCACCGACCCGGTGCTCGGCGCGGCGCTGCAGGACACGCACACCGCGCTGAAGTTCACCGACGGCATCACCCACTCGGAGTTCATGCTCACCGCCGACGGCCCGAAGGTGATCGAGGTCAACGGCCGCCTCGGCGGCGACATGATCCCGTACCTGGGCCTGCTGACCAGCGGGATCGACCCGGGCATCGTCGCGGCGAGCGCGGCGTGCGGCATCAAGCCCGACCTCACCCCGACCCACAAGCGGGTGGCCGCCATCCGGTTCTTCTACGTGGCCGAACAGGATTCCACCATTCAGTCGCTGTCGTTCGACGAAACGGCCCTGCCCGACTCGGTCGACAAGGCGGTGGCTGTAGCCCAACCGGGTGCTGTTGTCTCCCCGCCGCCCAAAGGTACGGTTTGGGGCCGCATCGCGTTCGCGACAGCGGTGGGCGATTCGCGCGAGGAATGCGCCCGCACCTTGGACACCGCCGAATCAGCACTGCGGATCCGGCTGGCGTGAGATCCGCGCCCGCCGATTCCCCTGAGCCGAAAGAGCCCACCTGATGGCCGCTGACACCCAGCCGCAACAGAGCGCCGGTATCTGGCGCACCTTCGCAGAATCCCCACTGGCCGTGAAAGCCGTGCTCGGCGGCGTGTTCGTCAACCGGCTAGGCGGCTTCCTGAACATCTTCCTCGTGCTGTTCATGACGTCGAAGAGCTACACCGACGGCCAGGCCGCCGTGTCGCTCGGCATGTACGGGGCCGGTGCGGTGGTCGGCGTGCTGGTGGGCGGCACCCTGGCCGACCGGCTCGGCGCGCGGAACTCCACGGCGCTGTCCATGGCCGGCTCGGCCGTGCTCATCGCGTCGATCCTCTACCTGCCGAACTACGCGTTGCTGCTGGTCGCGGTGACCCTGGTCGGCGCGGTCAGCCAGGTCTACCGGCCCGCTTCGGCGACCCTGCTGTCCACGCTGATCAGCGACGACCGGCAGGTCATGATCTTCGCGATGTACCGGTTCGGGCTGAACCTCGGCACCACGGCGGCGCCGTTGCTCGGTTACGGCCTCTACTTCCTCGGCGGCAACCAGTACACGCTGCTGTTCTACGGCGAGGCGCTGGTCGCGTTGGTCTACACGGTCATCGCGCTGGTGGCGCTGCCGGGCAAGGCGCAGAGCACGGGGGCCGACGGCGAGGCCGTGGCCGAGCCCGACAAGGGCAGCTACCTCGACGTGCTCAAGGACCGGCGGTTCACGTTGTACCTGTTCGCCATGCTGTTCAACAGCATCGCGTACGTGCAGTACCTCTCCACGCTGCCGCTGGACGTGAAGGCGACCGGGACGCCGATCTTCTGGTACACCTTCGCCGTCGCGCTCAACGGGTTCATCGTGATCGCGTTCGAGCTGCTGGTGACCAAGGTGTCGCAGAAGTGGCCGTTCAAGGTCGCGGTGGGCCTGGCGTTCGGCCTGGTCGGCCTGGGTGTCGCGGTCTACGGCTTCCCGCTCGGCCCGGCCGTGATCATCATCGGCACCCTGATCTGGACGGTCGCCGAGATCCTGGGCGGCCCCGTGGTCTTCGCCTACCCGGGCATGGCCGCACCCGCGCACCTGAAGGGCCGCTACATCGGCGCGTTCCAGTTCATGTTCGGGCTCGGCTCCGCGATCGGCCCGGTGATCGGTGGCGCGCTGTTCATCGCCATGGGCCACTCGGTGTGGCCGGTGATGGGTCTGTTCGGCGCGGCCGCGTGCATCCTCGGTGTCACTGCGGTCAAGAAGTCGAACCTCAAGAGCGAAGAGGTCGAGCAGGCGGCCGAGCCCGCCGACATCGAGAAGGCCGAGGCGGCGGCGCCCGCGGCGGCGACGGAAGCCGGCTGATGCCCGCGTCCGACTTCGACTTCCTGCACGGCACCTGGCACATCCACAACCGCAGGCTGGACAAGCGGCTCGCGGGCTGCACGACGTGGTCGGAGTTCGACTCGTCGGCGTGGTGCAAGCCGATCTTCGGCGGCGCCGGGAACGTCGACGAGTTCTCCTTCGGCGACGGGGAGAGCTACGGCATCACCGTGCGCATCTACGAGCCGACGACGGATCTCTGGTTTCTGACTTGGGGCGACAGCGGCAAGGGCGCGATGCTGCCGCCGCTGTCGGGGTCGTTCACCGACGGCGTCGGCACGTTCTTCGGCGAGGAGGAGTTCGAAGGACGCACGGTCAAGATCCGCTACATCTGGTCGAAGACCACGCCGACGTCGGCGCAGTGGGAGCAGGCGCTCTCCGACGACGGCGGGCAGAGCTGGGAAACGAACTGGTACATGTACTTGACGAGAACGAACTGACTGGGGCTCCTACGATGAGCAAGGAACTGAAGTTCGGCTTCACGCTGGCGTCCCCTGGGTCCAAACAGGACCTCGTGGACACCGTGCGGGCGGCCGAAGGCTACGGCTACGACATCGCGGTCACAGTCGACCACCTCGGCGCCGGGCGCACGTCGCCGTTCCAGGGCGCGCTCGCGGCGGCGATGGTCAGTGACACGATGCGGGTCGGCACGTTCGTGCTGAACTCGGGCTACTGGAACCCGACCATGCTCGCCCGTGAGGTGGCCACGATCCAGCGGCTGACCGGCGGCCGGTTCGAACTGGGCATGGGCACCGGCATCATCAAGGCGATGTACGACGCGGCGGGCATCCCGTGGCAGCCGTACCGCAAACGCCTGGCGTGGCTGGAATCCTCGGTGGCCAAGGTGCGCGAGCTGATCGCCGCCGAGTCCGGTGTGGACATGCCGCCGCTGATGCTGGGCGGGGCGAGCACGCGCACGGTCAAGCTGGCGGCCGAGAACGCCGACATCGTCAGCATCGCCGGCATCGTCCAGATCCCCGGCCAGCCGCCGGGCGCGCTGCGCGTGCTGTCCGGCGACGAGACCCGGAAACTGGCCGCCGAATTCCGTGAATTCGCCGGGGCCCGGACCCCGGAATTCAATGCGTTCGTCCAGGACGTGGTCATCACCGACGACCGCCGCGGGGCGGCCGAGGCGATCGCCGCCGAACAAGGCGGGATGCTGTCGGTCGAAGGCGCACTGGACAGTCCGTTCCTGTTGCTCGGCACGGAAGAGGAAATCGCCGACCAGGTCGTGCGGGCGCACGAGGAGTACGGTTTCACGTCGTTCTACGTGCAGCGGCCGTGGATGGAAAAGCTCGGCCCGGCCATCAAGCGGGTGCGCGCACAGCTCGGCTGACGAAGATCACGAAATGGGCCCGGTCCGCACGGACCGGGTCCATTTCCTTGCTGTGGCCCCATTTCCTCACTGTGGTAACGGGCGACGGCGCCCATACTGGCCCGCATGGACGCGGCAGAACTGCGGGAGCTGCAAGCACCGCTCAAGGACAAGTACCGCGACGACCCGGCCAGCGCCGTGGTCACGTTGCGGGCGAGCGCCGAGCTCGACGGCACCGGCATCGCCTGCCGGATCGACACCGGCCGCGCGCTCGCCGAGGCCGGCCTGCACCCGGCGACCGGCGGCGACGGCACCCAGCTGTGCTCGGGCGACATGCTGCTGCAGGCGCTCGCGGCCTGCGCTGGGGTCACGTTGCGCGCGGTGGCGACGGCCATCGGGCTCGAGGTGCGCGGCGGGACCGTGCGCGCCGAAGGGGAGCTCGACTTCCGGGGCACCCTGGGCGTGGCCAAGGACGCGCCCGTCGGGTTCACCGCGATCCGGCTGGCCTTCGCGGTCGACGCGGACGCCGACGCCGAGCAGCTGGCCACGCTGCAACGGCTGACCGAGCGGTACTGCGTGGTGTACCAGACCCTGCGCACGGCACCTGACATCGAAGTGACCCTCCGGTAGCGGGTCTCGATATGGTCGCCGGGTGAGCTTCGAGCAGACGCGGCGCGACTGGGCGCGGCTCGGCGCCAGCGACCCGCTCTGGGCGGTCTACGTCGCTCCGGGCACCCGCAACAACAACTGGGACGTCGAAGCCTTCCTCGAACTCGGCCGCGCGGACGTCGCCAAGGCGCTCGCCTGGCTCGACTCCCTCGACCTGCCCACCCGCTGGGCGAGCGTCCTGGACTTCGGGTGCGGCGCGGGCCGGCTCTCCCAGGCCCTCGCCGCCCACGCCGACGCGGTGACCGGCGTCGACGTGGCCCCGGCGATGCTCGACACCGCCCGCGCGCTGGACCGCACCGGCGGGCGCTGCACGTCCGTGCTCAACGAGCGGCCGGACCTCAGCCGCTTCGCCGACGACACCTTCGAGCTCGTCTACACCGAACTGGTCCTGCAACACCTGCCGAGGCCGTTGATCGAGCGCTACCTCGCGGAGTTCCTGCGGGTGCTGCGCCCCGGCGGCGTCGCCGTGTTCCAGTGCACGACCAGACCGCTGAACACGGCCAAGGGGCTGGTGTGGCGGGTCATGCCGTTCCCGGTGATCCGCCTGCTGCAACGCGTCGTGCTGCGCTACCCGGCGCCCATGCGCATGACCGCGGTGTCCCCGTCGCGCGTCCGCGCGGTGGTCGAAGCGCACGGCGGGAGGGTCATCGACAGCCGCGCCGAGGATGTGCCGAGCACCCACTGGCGCTCGGCCACGTACGTCGTGCGCAAGCGGTAGGGCCGATCACACTCGCTTGACTCTCACCGGATCGCCAACGGCCAGGACACTGCTGAGGACACGTCGTCATGCGGATAGACCACTACCAGTGGGCCGACGAGGACCCAGACCTCGTCCTGACCGCAGCCGTCATCCCCGGTGTCACGATCGCCGAGGCCGTGCAGCTCCACGGCGGCGACCCCGCACAGCTCGTATCCAAGCCGTCCGCTGAGGCCTGGCCGGCGCCCACACCGGACGGCGGGCAGACCTTCACCGTGCAGTTCATCGAGCTGGGCACAGCTGTTGTAGCCATCGAGCCAGGCGGTTGGACTGGCTCCATACCCGAGATCGCCCGGCGCGGCTCGAGGAACGGTCGCTACGTCGCTGCGTACTGGAGCATGTCCGGCGCCTACCGCATCACCGAAGCCGAGCAGGGCGGCGTCACCGCCTACTTCGACCCGTTCGCGGTCGGCGAACCGGGCGGCATGGGCGATCGCCAACCCGCGTGGGCTGCCGATCTAGCCCTCGACATCGAGCAGCCGAACGCGAGCTGCCTGGCCGCGCTCGAAGTTCGCAGCGACGTCGCCTTCCAGCAAGAGTGGTTGACGAGTCCTCAGCCAACTTGCCAGGTGCCGGGACCGGATCGATTGCTGGCCGGAGTGGACCAGGCATGGACGCCGTAGTCGTCTTCGATTCATTGAGCTGGACAGTTTGCACTCGTGTAAAAGCAAAGCCCGTCCCTTCTCGCCTTGGGACGGGCTGCCGTTTGTTCTTCTCTCGCGCTACGACGCGCGATCGCCAGCACGCGCGACGAACACAGCAAGGGCATCCGGTGCCAACAGCAGCACAGGGCCATCCGGGTTCTTGGAGTCCCGTATCGCTGCGAGCCGGCCGAGATGGGCCAGTTCGACGCACGTGCCACCGTTGCCGTTGCTGAAGCTGCTCTTGCGCCAGTTGGCTCGGCGGTAGTCGGCGGACATGTTGATCAGCTCCACTCGCTAGGGGCTACCGGCCGTCGATCAGTCCGCGGATCAGCGCCACTGACTGCTCAGGATCGAGGGCGAACTGCCGAAGACCGGCAAAGTTCATGTTATACGTCTCCACCGAGGCCGGGTCCTCCAGCAGGCGGCCAAAGCGCACGTTCTCGATGTAGACAACGTCGTCCAGGTGGTCCTCGTTGAACGACAGGATGTCGAAGGGTGAGCCCATCACGCTGTGCGCACCCTGCTCGAACGATGCCACCTGGATAGTGATGTTGTCCTGCTCGGCGAACTCCAGTAGCCGTTCGATCTGCTGCCGGTGGGTTTCCACCCCGCCGACCACGCAGCGCATCGCAGCTTCGCTGATGATGGCCTCTACGCGGAGCGAATCATCGCCGCTCAGCAGCGCCTGACGCGCAACCCGGATCTGGGCTCGTCCCTGGATGGTCTCCTCGTCGACGGCCGGGACGTCGGCCCGAGCGAGGGCGGCGGCGTACGCCTCGGTCTGGAGTAGCCCTGGAATGAGGTCGATCTTGAAGGTCCGCTCCACCGCGGCCTCGGTCTCCAGCTCCAGGTAGTCATGGGCCGACTCCACCAACTCAGCTTCGGTGTAGTCCTGCCACCAGCCTTTCTCCTGGGCTGCGGCGGTCGCGTTGAACAGGCGGTTCCGTTCGTCCTCGGGTACGTGGTACGTCAGACCGAGCGCCAGCACCTCGACCGGCAAGATCGGCTGGGCGGCGTTCTCGTACTTGCTGAGCTTGGCGGCTGACCAGCCGAGTTGTGCCGCGACGTCAGAGGCCTTCATCCCCGAGGCGGTTCGCCACCGCTTGAGCTGCCGAGCGATGCGCCGCAGCCGCATGCTCGCCCGGAAGACCTCCGCCACGTCAACCTCCTGATCACCGCACCCCGACACCCGAAGCTTACGGACGGCCGCACGTCGGTTTCGCTAGGCCGATCGGACTATCTACGAAACTTTCGTGAGATTCAACTTGCGATCTGGCGAAAGTTGAACGATGGTAAGACTTGATCCGATCAGTCGCTATCGCCATGAGGTGAGGCCGTGATGACCGACGCCCACAAAACCCATATCCCCTGCACCGACGGCTTCCATCGCAAGCGCTCGGTCGGCGTCTGGACCGCCCCGACCACCGGCCAACTCGTGCTTGTCGCACCTCCAGCTGAGGCCGCTCTACTCAGCCCGACCGAGGCCCGGATGCTGGGCAAGAGTCTGTTCGAGCTGGCCGCAGTTACCGAACAGGAGCACCTCGACCTGGTGCAGGCTGGCAAGAGCGGCTTGGTGACTCCAGCCCAGCCAAGAAGCACGCTCTCGTCCTCGTCGCGGACGGAGGCGGTCTGAGATGTCTAGGCCCACCGTCAACGCCTACGTCAAGATCCCCGCCGGCTGCGACATCTCGTACAGCTTCGGGGCTGACGGAGACATCGAGGTCCTGTTCGGTTCCGTGCGGGAGGGTTTCGAGGTCATCTTGACGCCGGAGGCGCTGGCCAAGCTCGCTGCGGTGATCCATCAGGCCCTCCACGTGCCTGCCGACCTCTACCGCGAGCCGGCCGGCACGCCTGCTCCTGCGGCGGTGGTGTAGATGACCACCGAGAAGAACGGCGTGAAGAACATCGCGAGCACGCCCATCCCGTCCGGCGCCCAAGCCTGCATCCAGCGCCCCAAGCCGGCGCCCTCGGGCTCGGTCACACCCCGCCTGGTGTTCGGCTACATCCGCATGGAGGAGCCGGACGAGATCGAGATTGCCAAGCTCCGGGACGAGCTGGCGCGCTTCTGCCTCGGGCACGGCTTCCACCTCGGTGGGGTGTTCTGCGACCGGGGCGTGGCCGAGGACGCCATCGCGCGGGTGGGGTTCGCCGGAGCGCTGGACGCTCTGCGGGTGCCGGAGAGCTACGCGCTGCTCGTACCGGGCCGAGAGCACTTGTCCGGACTCGAACTGGTCGAGCGGGCGCTGGTGCGCATGGTCAACCGGACGGGGTGCCGGGTGCTGGCCTTGCCTGCCGGAGCCGACTCGGCTGTGGAAGTGGGCTGACGTGGCACACCTGTCGCCTGACGGCAGCGTGCTCGACCTGCCGCACGCCGCCAAACCCGTGTTCCGCGGCCCGCACGGCCCCGTCCCCTACGTCGCCAGGTGGAGCGCGGAAGAAGTCCTTGCCGCGCCGATAGTTGAGACGCCGCGAGGCATCGCCTACGCCGACGAGTCCTCAGTGGACCGTGACCGAAACGGTCTTCTGTGGTCACGAGTGGCATCGCGTCCCGGCGTCGGTGAACCCATCTACCGGCAGATGCACCCACTCCGCCAGCGCCGGGCCATGCGCCGCCTGCTGTGCCAGGTGTGCGCCGGACCCGCCGACCACAACGACCACGGCACGCTCTGGCTCCTCCAGGACCAGCACGAGCTGTGGCCCGGATGGCCGGAAGGAGCCCAGAACACCCATCCGCCGCTATGCCTGCGGTGCGCGCGCATCTCGGCGAAGTCCTGCCCCTGGTTGAAACAGGGCTTCGTGGCCGTGCGGGCACAGTCGTTCCTCAGCGGCGCCTCGGGCGGGCTGTACCGCGAGAGCTGGTTCCGTCCCCGGTTGTCGAAGCCCCAGGCCCGCACGCTGCACATCGGCGACCCGCGCCTGCGCTGGCTGCAAGCCGACCAACTGGTGCGGGAGTTGGTGGGGTGCAGGTTTGTCGAGCTTGAGAGGCCGGGGCACGCCACATGAGTGACTCGACCGACAAGCGGGTTGCCTCTCGCCGTGTCCTCGCCGACCCGACAGTGCGTGCACAGGTGCGGCAAGCACTTCGGCTGCAGTACGAACAGGAGGCCAGTGTGCGGGAACTGGCGCGAAGCTCCGGCTACGCGTTCGGCACGGTTCGCACCCTGCTCTTGGAAGCCGGAACCGTACTGAGGGGCCGAGGCCGGCCGGAACAGGGCAGCCATGCTCGAAACCGAACGGAACCGGCGTATGACCCGGCCACCGATCGCACAGGGGGCGCGTGACCATGCCCAAGCCCAACGGAACCCAGATTCGCAAACGGCGAATCGAACGCGGTCTCACCACCGGACAGCTCGCGGCCCGAGTGGGCTTCGCCAACGAGGGCTCGCTGCGCAACATCGAGAGCCGGGGCGATGCGGTGTCGGAGATCAAGCTGCACCGGATCGCACGCGAGCTGGGGGTGTCGGTGGACGAGATCCTGGCGGCCGAGGGTGCGGGGCCGGGTTCGGCCGGCCGGACAGATGACCAGGGCTGAGACGTGCCGCCGGGTTGGTGGCGCGTGCACGTGCGAGGCATCCACCGCGCGCGCTACACGTTGGTGCGCAAGCGGTAGGGCCGATCGTATGGCGTTGCGTGAGCGGCCGAACACGCTCGCGTGACTCTTATTAACATTTGAACAGAATGGGCCGTCGGTAAGTCGCAAGACGGATGGTGGTAGCCATTGCGCCATTCAGTTCCCTACGAAAGTAGGTTTCCGGACAATTCTGGCGCATTTTCGTGTTTCTGCTTGGAATATCGCCGGATGACCACGAAGCGTTTCAGCAGATCGTTGGTTCCGAACACATTGCGGACTGTGCATGATCGGAAATGCCCGAGTTCGCCGGGTTCGCGAGGACCGGCGAGTCCCTGCTTCGGACAAAAGCGAGGAGCACAAACATGAAACGCTCGACCCGGTTCTGGGTCGCCGCGGCCGCGGTCGGCACGGTGATCGGCGGCGGCGCCATCGCCGCGACCGCCGCCCCCACAGCGACGAACACGCCGTTGACCAAGAGCGCGGCCCGCCAGCTCGCGCAGACCGACTCCGTGAAGGTGGCCAAGGCCGCTGGCGTCGGCGCGCAGGAGCAGCTCGTCGTCAAGGACGCCGTTGTCACCAAGGACGGCCTGCGGCACCTGCGCTACGACCGCACCTACCAGGGCCTGAAGGTGCTCGGCGGCGACCTGGTCGTCACCGAGAACGCGGGCGGCGACATCGTGTCGACGACCAAGGCCACGCAGGCCCGGTTCACGCTGTCGACCAAGCCCGGCATGGCCGCCCCGGCCGCCGCCAAGGCCGCCCTGAAGTCGCAGAAGGGCGTCAAGTACACCGCGGGCGACCCGTCGCTGGTGGTCTACGCGGTGCGCACCGCGCCGACGCTGGCCTACGAGACCGTGCTGACCGGCAAGAAGGCCGACCAGACGCCGAGCAAGCTGCACGTCTTCACCGACGCCCGCTCCGGCAAGGTGCTCTACAGCTACGACGCCGTCGAGCAGGTCGCGGGCACCGGCCACAGCGAGTACTCCGGTGACGTGGCGCTCGAGACCACCGAGGGCGGCGACGGCTTCAACCTGGTCGACAGCACGCGGGGCAACCAGCAGGTGTCCAACTCGGACACCAGCACGCTCTACACCGACGCCGACAACGACTGGGGCAACGGCCAGGGCGACGACGACCAGACCGCCGCCGTGGACGCCGCCTACGGTGCGGCCTCGACCTGGGACTACTACAAGAACGTCCACAACCGCAACGGCATCAAGGACGACGGTGTCGGCGCCGAGAGCTTCGTGCACTACGGCGACGCGTACGTGAACGCGTTCTGGGACGACTCGTGCTTCTGCATGACCTACGGCGACGGCATCGGCGACAACCACCCGCTGACCGCGATCGACGTGGCCGGCCACGAGATGTCCCACGGTGTCACCTCCGCGACCGCGGGCCTGGTGTACTCCGGTGAGTCCGGTGGCCTGAACGAGGCGACCTCGGACATCTTCGGCACCGCCGTGGAATTCTCGGTGAACAACGCCACCGACCCGGGTGACTACCTGATCGGCGAGAAGATCGACATCAACGGTGACGGTTCGCCGTTGCGCTACATGGACGACCCGACCAAGGACGGCGCGTCGCTGGGCTGCTGGAGCTCGGACGCCGGCAACGTCGACGTGCACTACTCCTCGGGTATCGCGAACCACTTCTTCTACCTGCTGTCCGAGGGCAGCGGCGCGAAGAACGTCAACGGCGTGGACTACAACAGCCCCACCTGCGACGGGTCGACCGTGACCGGCATCGGCCGGGACAAGGCCGAGGCCATCTGGTACAACGCCCTGTCCACCAAGTTCACCTCGACGACCGACTACCACGACGCTGCCACGCAGACCGTCGCGGCGGCCGACGAGCTGTACGGCGCGGGTTCCCCGGAGTCGCAGGCGGTTGCCGCGACCTGGGCCGCGGTCGGCGTGAGCTGACGCAGCACGATCGAAGCAACGGCCCCCGGCTCCCTCGCGAGCCGGGGGCCGTTGCGCGCCAAGCCTTTGCCAAGCGTCGTCCGACATGATCAATGGTTGCCAGACCATGAAAGGCGGCGCATGACCGGCGAACCGAAACCGTGGCGGCTCAAGGACAGCCTGCAGGCCGGCCTCGTGGTCTGCTTCCCGACCGCACCGATCATCCTCGGCCTCGCGTTCGCGCTCGGTCCTTGGTACGCCTGGATCCTCGCGTTCCCCGGGGTGATCCTCCTGACGGTCGCCATCAGCCTGGTGGCCACCGTGATCCGCGGCCACCGGGCGATCACCGGCCCCTTGACCGCCATCGGCCTGCTGATCCTCGCCGCGGCCGGGGCCGGCCTGATCTGGTTCGGCATCATGGTCAATCTCCACAACGCGCCGTGCGATCCCGAGGTGAGCCAGTGCGTCACGGTGATCAACGGCGTTGCCCGTGGCGAGTCCACCGAATCCACCGGCAGCCAGCAGTTCGGCACGTTCCTGTTGTCGCTGGTGGCCATCCTGCCCGGGCTGCTCCTCCTCGTGGTGAGCGCGCGGGTCACCGGCCACCTCATCCGGCGGCGGAGTTCCTCTGTAGACAGTTGACGCGGCTTGCACGCGTGTCATGACCGACCTGCCCTTGCAGACAAGGATTCACCGGATTCCTGTACGTATCGTCGCCCAGTTGCCACAGTGGAATCCGGACCCGTACTCGAACCGAGAGGGGCGAAATCCATGTCCAGCGTGAAACGGGGATCACGTCTGTTGCTGGTCGCCGCGGCGGCAGTTTTGTGCGTCGGCGGTCAGATCGCCGTGGCCACAACGAGTTCCGCCGCACCGGCAGCCCAGCCGAGAGCGTCATTCGCCGACGACTTCGACGGCCCGGCGGGCGCGGGCGTCGACGGTGGCAAGTGGCAGCACGAGATCGGCAACGGCGGTGACGGCTGGGGCAACCACGAGCTCGAGTACTACACCGACGGCACCGCCAATGCCGCCCTCGACGGGCAGGGCCACCTCGTCATCACCGCCAAGCAGGAAAGCGTCGGCAACTGCTGGAACGGCCCCTGCCAGTACAGCTCGGCGAAGTTCTCCACGCCGGGCACCTTCACCGCGGCGTACGGCCACTTCGAGGCGCGGATGAAGCTGCCGCGCGGGCAAGGCGTCTGGCCGGCGTTCTGGATGCTCGGCGACAACATCAGCTCGGCCGGCTGGCCCAACTGCGGCGAGATCGACATCATGGAGAACGTCGGCAAGGAGCCCGGCACGGTGCACGGCACCATCCACGGTCCCGGCTACTCCGGCGCGGGTGGCATCGGCGCGGGCTACACGCTGCCCGGTGGCGCGTCCTTCGCCGACGACTTCCACACCTTCGCCGTCGACTGGTCGCCGAACCAGATCGTGTGGTCGGTGGACGGCAACGCCTACGAGACCCGCACCCCGGCCGACCTGAACGGCAACCAGTGGGTGTTCGACCACCCGTTCTACCTCATCATGAACTTCGCGGTCGGCGGCTACTGGCCCGGCGACCCGGACGGCTCCACCCAGTTCCCGCAGCAGCTGGTCATCGACTACGTGCACGTCAGCTGACCCGATCGGCACCGGCCGGGCCTCGCCGCGACCCCGCGGCGGGGCCCTTGCCCGTGTGTCACCCACTGGATGCCCGGCCGGACAGATATTCCCCCGGCTATTGTAAATATTGTTTACTACTTGCCACCATGGCGGACATCACACCACGTAGCCACCCGTTGACACATATGTGAACGACGGGCAGAAGGGACGTGTTCAGATGTCCGCACTCCGCAGACCCCGCCGCCTCGCGCTCCTGGGCGCTGCCGTCCTCGGTGCCGCCCTGGCCATTTCCGCCGGTCACGCCACCGCCGCCACCACCAGTCCGGCCCTGGCGGCCGCCTCGTTCACCGATGACTTCAACGGCCCGTCCGGCGCGGCCGTCGACGGCTCGAAGTGGCACCACGAGATCGGCAACGGCGCCGACGGCTGGGGCAACCACGAACTCGAGTACTACACCGACGGCACCGCCAACGCCGCCCTCGACGGGCAAGGCCACCTGGTCATCACCGCCAAGCGCGAGAACTACGGCAACTGCTGGAACGGCACCTGCCAGTACACCTCGGCCAAGTTCTCCACCCCGCAGACGTTCTCCCAGGCCTACGGGCACTTCGAAGCACGCATGCAACTGCCGCGCGGCCAGGGCATGTGGCCCGCGTTCTGGATGCTGGGCAACGACATCGGCACCGTCGGCTGGCCCAACTCCGGCGAGATCGACATCATGGAGAACATCGGCAAGGAGCCCGGCTCCGTGCACGGCACCATCCACGGCCCCGGCTACTCCGGCGCGGGCGGCATCGGCGCCGGGTACACGCTGCCCGGCGGCCAGGCCTTCGCCGACGGCTTCCACACCTTCGCCGTGGACTGGGCGCCGAACTCCATCACCTGGTCGGTCGACGGGAACGCCTACGAGACAAGGACTCCCGCCGATCTCAACGGCAACCGCTGGGTGTTCGACCACCCCTTCTACATCATCATGAACCTCGCGGTCGGCGGCTACTGGCCGGGCAACCCCGACGGCTCGACGAGCTTCCCGCAGCGCCTGGTCGTCGACTACGTGCACGTCACCACCGGCTCCACGACGCCGCCCACCGGGCACCAGATCGTCGGCCTGGCCGGCAAGTGCATGGACGTCTACGCGGCCAACCCGGCCAACGGCACCCCCGTGCAGCTGTATGACTGCAACGGCACCAATGCGCAAGCGTGGACCGCCACCAACGGAACCCTGCAGGCGCTGGGCAAGTGCCTCGACGCCACCAGCGGGGGTACCGCGGACGGCACCCCGTTGCAGCTCTACGACTGCAACGGCACCGGCGCGCAGAAGTTCACCCTGAACAGTGCGCACGACATCGTCAACTCGGCGTCCGGCAAGTGCGTGGACGTGACGGGCAACAACTCCGCGAACGGCACCCGGTTGCAGCTCTGGACGTGCACCGGCGGCGCGAACCAGAAGTGGACCATGTCATGAGGCGCGTGTTCGCCGCGCTGGCCGGGTTCCTCCTGCTGGCGCTGCTCCCGCATGCCCCGGTGGCGAACGCCGCCCCGCAAGCGAGCCCCGCGCCGCAGGCCAACACCCTGCAGGCTGGTCCGACCGCCGACCAGCTGCTGGCGAAGGTCTCGACCTGCCAGCAGATCTCGTCGGGCCGCTACGCCCACGACGAGGGCGGTGCGGCGACCGTGCCGGTCTGCCAGAACAACGGCGTCGTGTTCTTCAGCGCCGACATGGACATCGACTGCGACGGTGTCCGCACGACGCAGTGCAACGAGAACACCGACTGCTGCTTCTACCCCGACACGGCCTTCCACACCTCCACCGACCAGCCGTTGAACGCGGCCCAGCTGCCCTACATCGTGCTGCCGCAGCCAACGTCCAATTGGGACTACCGCAACTACGGCATCGACGGCGGCTCGGTCGTGGCGGTGATCTACCAGGGCCGGGTGGAATACGCCGTGGTCGGGGACACCGGCCCCACCGGCATCATCGGCGAGGCCTCGTACGCCACCGCGGCCGGGCTGGGCATCGACCCCGACCCGAGCACCGGCGGCACCGAGGGACCGGTGACCTACATCGTGTTCCCGCACACCTCGGTCAACCCGATCGAGAACCACGACGTGGCGAACTCCGTCGGCGAGGACGCCGCGAACCGGCTCGTCGGCACCACCACGCCACCGGCGGGATCCGGCGCCATCGTCGGCCTCGGCGGCAAGTGCATGGACGTCGCGGGAGCCAACAGCACCAACGGAACCGCGGTGCAGCTCTACGACTGCAACGGCTCGGCCGCGCAAGCGTGGACCGCTACGAACGGCACGCTGCGCGCGCTCGGCAAATGCCTCGACGTGCGCGACCGCAGCACGGCCAACGGCGCGAAGTTGCAGCTGTGGGACTGCACGGGCGGAGCGAACCAGCAGTTCACGCTCAGCGGCAGCGGCACGATCGTCAACCCGGCCGCGAACAAGTGCGTGGACGTCACGAACAAGTCCACCGCGAACTCGACGCCGTTGCAGCTGTGGACGTGCACCGGTGCCACCAACCAGAAGTGGACCCTGTCATGAAACGAGCACGGGTGTTCGCGGCCTTCGGCGCGGCCGCGATCGTCACCGGGTTGCTGAGCGCCGTGCCCGCCGAGGCGGCCGGCGAGACGGTGAACGTCTGGCTGACCACCACGAACGACAGCGGCGGGCGCAACGTCACCCGGGGCCTGCAACAGCAGACGCCGGTGCAGTTCGCGGCGGGCAACGGGACCGGGCAGCAGACGATCACCGTCGACGAACACACCACCTACCAGAAGTTCACCGGCGGCGGCGCGTCGTTCACCGACACCGCGGCGTGGCTGATGAACTCCAGCGGCGCGCTGTCGCAGTCCACAAGGGACGACACGATGCGCAAGCTCTTCGACCCGAACACCGGGATCGGTCTGAGCTTCCTGCGCAACCCGATGGGCGCGTCCGACCTGGCCCGCTACAGCTACACCTACGACGACATGCCCGCGGGGCAGAACGACCCGGGCCTGGCCAACTTCTCCATCAGCCACGACCTGGCCGACGTCGTCCCGCTCACCAAGCAGGCGCGCCAGCTCAACCCGCAGATCACGGTGATGGGCTCGCCGTGGAGCGTGCCGCCGTGGATGAAGGACAACGACTCGTACTCGCAGGGCTGGGTCGAGTCGCAGTACTACCCGGCGCTCGCGCAGTACTTCGTGAAGTACCTGCAAGCCTATGCGGCACAAGGTGTTCCGGTGAATTTCGTGTCGGTGAACAACGAGCCGACGTGCTGTCCCGGCTACCCGTCGACGCAGTGGAACGGCTCCGGGCTGGCGTACTTCACCAAGACCAACCTGCTGCCCGCGCTGCACACCGCCGGACTGTCCACAAAGGTCCTCGCGGTCGACTGGAACTGGGACACCTACGACGCCTACGGCGCGCCGTCGGTGACCGACTCCGCGATCCGCAACGACCCCAACTTCGGCGGCGTGGCCTGGCACGGCTACGGCGGTGACATCAACGAGCAGGACACGGTGCACAACCAGTACCCGTCGATGCCCGCCTACGAGACCGAGCACTCCGGCGGCACCTGGATCGGCAACCAGCAGGCCGAGGACATGGGCAACATCATCGACTACACGCGGCACTGGGCGCAGAGCGTCGTGAAGTGGAGCCTCGCGGTCGACGAGCACATGGGCCCGCACAACGGCGGCTGCGGCACGTGCACCGGCCTGATCACCGTCCACAACGACGGCACGCACCAGGTCGACTACACCGTCGAGTACTACGACATGGGGCACCTGACCAAGTTCGTGAAGCCGGGCGCGGTGCGCATCGCGTCCAACGACACGGCGGTGCGCAACGTGGCGTGGCGCAACCCGGACGGCTCGAAGGCGTTGATCGCCTACAACGGCACCGGGTCCAGCCAGCAGGTGCGGGTGAACTGGGGTGGCGAGTCGTTCTCGTACACGCTGCCCGCGGCCACCTCGGCGACGTTCACCTGGTCCGGCGACCAGTCCACCGGCGGCGGCACCCCCACCGGCAAGGCGATCACCGGGCTCGGCGGCAAGTGCATGGACGTCGCCGGGGGCAGCAGCGCCAACGGCACGGCCGTGCAGTTGTACGACTGCAACGGTTCCGCGGCGCAAGCGTGGACCGCGTCCGGCGGCACGCTGCAGGCGCTCGGCAAGTGCCTGGACGTGACCGACCGCAGTACCGCCGACGGTGCGAAGCTCCAGCTCTGGGACTGCACCGGCGGCGGCAACCAGCAGTTCACCCTCAATTCCGCCCACGACATCGTCAATGCCGCGTCGAACAAGTGCGTCGACGTCACCGGCAACACCAGCGCCAACGGGACCCGGCTGCAGATCTGGACCTGCACGGGGGCCGCCAACCAGAAGTGGAGCTTCCAATGACGCGAGTCAGATCGGGTTTGTCGCTCATCGCCGCGCTCGCGTTGGCGGTGCTGGCGCCGCTGCCGTCCGCGTCGGCCGCGACGACCGGCCAGATCACCGGCCTGGCCGGCAAGTGCATGGACGTGGCCGCGGCGAGCAGCGCCAACGGCACCGCCGTGCAGTTGTACGACTGCAACGGCACCAACGCCCAGCAGTGGACCGCCACGAACGGCACCTTGCGCGCCCTCGGCAAGTGCCTCGATGCCACCAGCGCCGGGACCGCCGACGGCACGAAGCTGCAGCTCTGGGACTGCAACGGCACCGGCGCCCAGCAATTCACCCTGAATTCCGCGCACGACATCGTCAACTCGGCGTCCAACAAGTGCGTCGACGTCACCGATCGCAACAGTGCCAACGGAACCCGCCTGCAGTTGTGGACGTGCACCGGCGCCAGCAACCAGAAGTGGACGATGGGCGGCACCACGCCACCGCCCGGGAACTCCGGCATGCAGGTCGCGCCGTACTACTACAACGGCTGGGGCAGCCCGCCGAACCCGGCCACCGTGATGTCGGCGACCGGCGTCAAGTGGTTCACGATGGCGTTCATCCTGTCCAACGGCGGCTGCGCGCCCGCGTGGGACGGGGGCCGGCCGCTGACCGGCGGTGTCGACCAGCAGACGGTGAACACCGTGCGTGCCAACGGCGGCGACATCATCCCGTCGTTCGGTGGTGCGAACGGCTACAACCTCGAGACGGCGTGCACTTCGGCCGGCGCCCTGGCCGGGGCGTACCAACAGGTCATCAACGCCTACGGCCTCAAGGCGATCGACATCGACATCGAAGGCGGCACGTACTCCAACGGCACGATCCAGCAGCGCACGATCGACGCGCTGAAGACCGTGAAGGCCAACAACCCTGGCATCACCGTGTACGTGACGTTCCCGTCGGACCAGGGTGGACCGGATTCGAGCATGATCAACCGAGCGGCGTCGTCGGGACTGACCGTGGACGGCTGGACGATCATGCCGTTCGACTTCGGCGCGGCCGGTCAGGACATGGGTGCGCTGACCATCCAGGCGGCCGAAGGCCTGAAGAACACGGTGCGCAACGCCTACGGCTACACCGATGACCAGGCGTACCGGCACTCGGGCATCTCGTCGATGAACGGCATCACCGACATGAACGAGACGGTGACCGTGGCCAACTTCCGCACGATCCTGTCGTACGCCCAGCAGCACCACCTGGCCCGGCTGACGTTCTGGTCGGTCAACCGCGACCGCCCGTGCAGCGGCGGCGGCCCGGGCGACGACACGTGTTCCGGGGTGTCGCAGCAGGCGTGGGACTTCACGCGGACCTTCGCCCAGTACACCGGCTGATCTTCTCGACGGGGAAAGGGGCGGGCCTTCGGGTCCGCCCCTTTCGTTTGCGTTTCCACAACATGATCGGCGGAGGTCACGGTAATCCTTCGCGCGCCGACTGAGCCGAACGGGCGTTTGGTGTGCGCCGCAAAAAGATTACGGTGACCTCCCGGCGACAACGGCGTCGTCGGTGGCGAGTGGAGACACCATGCGAAGGTTGCGGAAGATCCTGTCCATTTCGGCCGGCGTGGCCCTGGCGGCCGGCCTGCTGATCACCCCTGAGGCCGCCGCCGACGACTCGCCGCCCGGGTGCGGCACGCCGCACGAGGTCAACCGTTCGGCCATCATGTACGGCGTCGGCACGTCGTCGTGGCGGGTCGGCACGCTCGTCCAGTACTGGGGCTGGTGCGATTCCAATTTGCGCAACTGGGCGCACGTGAGCTTCTCGGCCGGGAATTCCGCCTTCGGCACGCGGGTGGCGATCCAGACCCGCGACGGCGTCCTGCACGGCGCCAAGACCCACGACAGCGGCACGAGCTTCAACTCGGCCCCCACCGCCACGATCAACGTCGACACCCGGGCTTACGTCGACGGGAACTTCTGGAACGGCGGCGTGGCAACGCTTTCCCCGCAGCACACCGCCTGGAGCGGCTCCTGACCGAGCTGAGGCCCGGCTGCGCGCCGGGCCTCACCGATCAGCATTGGATGGACGTGTGCCCCGAGCCCCAGCCGCACGTGTCGACGGTGCTGCCCGCGGAGTTCCGCAGGTAGGCCGTGTCGCCGGAGTTGTTCCAGATGTACCAGGTCTGGTTCCAGTAACGGGTGGTCGCGTTGTTCGTGCCCTTGCCGGTGCGGACGAAGAGGTACTTGCCCGCGCCGATCGTGGTGGTGGGGAACTTGTAGACGTGGTTCTGCCGGTCGCGCAGGGTCCAGCCGGTGATGGTCTTGGTGCTGGTGGAGGTGTTCTTCAGCGCGATGTACTCGGCGGTCAGGCTGGCGTTGCCGCCGTAGTCGGGCCCGGGCGAGTCGTAGTGGGCGTTCCACAGGACGACGCCCCCGGCGGCATCCGCGGTGGTCGCTCCGGCAAAGCCCAGCACGGCGGACATGACGGCCACGACGATCGCGGCGGGCCCTTTGCGCATCAGAATGTTCCTCTCGCAGGTGGGTTCCGCGAGAAGTCGAAGCAGGGTCACTCATCGTTACCGATAGCGCTTCACGTCACCCGATCCGGTGACATGCCATCGGCTCGGACGTCACCCAAAGCCGCTTTAACTTGCCTCGTTCGAGGCAAGTTTGCCTCGAACCGGAACTTTCTCCGGTGAGGCAAGTGCGTATTTGAGGCAAGTTCACCTCCATCGAGCCGTTGCCGCTGCGGCAAGCTGCGGCGCCCCGCCGACGCAAGCAGGGCGCCGCAGCCCTGGATCAGGAGCCGTAGACCTCCAGTTCCGACAGCTGACCGGCCGGCCAGCCCGTGTTGGCGGTGATCTGGACCCGGACGTACCGGACCGAAGCCGCGGCGAAGGTCACTGTTGCCGTGTTGCCCGAGGCCGGGTCGAACGTGTAGCCGTGCGATGCCGACAGGGTGGTGAACGAGCCGCCGGTCGTCGAGCCCAGGACCGACAACGTCTGGGTGCGGGCGCCCCACGCCGAGGACGGCGGGAGCTTCAGCACCAGTTTGGACACCGACTGCGCCGAGCCGAGGTCGACGGTGATCCACTGCGGGAAGGCGTTGTTCGTGCTCTCCCAGTACGTGTTCGCGTTGCCGTCCACGGCGTTGCCCGGCGCGTAGACGTCGGCCTGGCCGCTGGCCGTCGTGGACCGGTGCAGGGCCAGGTTGCCGTTCGCGGGCGGGTTGCCGGGACCCGAGCCGGGCGCGGGCCACGTGCTGCAGTCCGCCCACGTGCCGCTCCAGCCGGAGTTGCCGCTGCCGGTGAACGTCATCGGCTGGTTCGACGACGGGTACGGGCAGTTGTACGTGCCGGTCACCCCGACGCCCGAGGCCGTGATGTTGGACAGCGACACCGTGCCACCGGTCTGCGACTGCACCACGAAGGTGCCGACGCCCTCGACCGAAGCGCCGTCGACGGACACGTTGTTGATCGACTTGCCCGCACCGTTGCCGTCGATGAACTGGATCGCCTCGTACGGCGAGGCCACCGCACGCAGGTCGGTCACCCGGATGGCGGCGTTCGGCGAGCTGTCCCGCGCGTCGACCCAGAAGGCGCCGACGCCGAACTGCCAGTTCGGGTCGAGGGCGCCCGCGCGCACGGTCGTGTTGTGCGACACCGTGATCGTGCCGGACAGCGGGGTCGCGTTGAAGCGGTTGGCGACCAGGATGCCACCGCCGAGGGCGTTCGTGTCGCGCACCAGGTTGCCCGTGACGGTCTGGTCGGTGCCGCCGTAGATGGCGATGCCGTTGGCCAGCTGCGGCTGCACGACCGTGTTGTTGCTGATGGTGTCGCGGGCGTCGGGTGCGCCGTTGGACCACAGGGCGAGGCCGTCGTCGCCGTTGCTGCGCAGGAAGTTGTTGCTGATCACCGAATCGGTGACGTTGCCGTCGAAGTTGATGCCGTCGGCGGTGGTGTCGAGGATCCGGTTGCCGCTGATGGTCAGGTGGCTGGACGCGCCGTTCATCAACCACAGCCCGCACTTCATGTGCTGGATCCACAACCCGGTCACCGACGAGTTCGCCCCGAGCACGCCGTGGAACGCGTTGTCCGGGCTGCCATCGTTGCGCTCGGTGATCTCGCCGAAGACCGCGAAGTCCTTCAGGTGGATGTTGCCCTGCGCGCCACCGTTCTGGAACGGGTTGTTGCTGTGCAGCACCGTGTACCACTGCCCGGCGCCCTGGATCGTCACGTTGTCGACCTGCAACGACGAGCCGATCTCGAAGGTGCCCTGCGGCACCCACACGGTCTTGCCCTGCGACTTGGCCGTGTCGATCGCCGACCGGAACGCCTGCGCGTCATCCGATCCGTCGTTCGGGGTCGCGCCCGTGGACGTCACCGACACCGAGTTGGCCGGCTGCGCGTCGGCCCCCGCGACCTGTTCGAAGTCGGCGAGGTCGATGGTCACCGGCCCGGCCGACGAGTCGTCGACCTGCACCTTGACTTTGGCGCCGGCCGCCACGTTCTGGCCGAGCAGCATGCGCGTCTCGTCGTAGAACTTGTGCGTCTTGGCCCCCGGGATCCACCCGGTGTCCACATAGGAGTACTTGGAGGTGATGTTGAGGTCGCCGACCTTCTGCGACCCGACGTACACGGCGAGCTTGCCGGAACGCCCATCCTGGACCGAGTACCGGACGTCGATCGAGTTCGCCGCCGCGGACAGCGTGAACTCGACGTACTGCCCGCCGTTCAGCGTGACGGCCTTGCGGCCGGACGCCTCGGACGGCAACGACGCCTGCGTGTAGTTCGGGCCGATGGTCGACCCGTTGGTCGATGCGCTCTCGGCCTCGTACTCCACGAACGGCACCGTCGCGCCCGAACCGCCTGCTGCCAAGGCGGCCGGGGCGCCGAGGGCGCCGGTGAGCACGGTCAGACCTGAGGCCGCGAGCGCGACGGCAGCAGCCGCCGCGAGCGGTCGTTTCCTGGGATTTCGCCGGTTTTCGGGCATGGCGGAGCAGGGCCACCCTTCTGTGTTCGGTGAAACTTACGAGCTGTACGCCTCGAGTTCGGACAGCTGGCCGGCGGGCCAGCCGGTGTTGGCGGTGATCTGCACCCGCAGGTACCGCACGGTCGCGGCGGCGAACGTCACCGTCGCCGTGTTGCCGGAGGCCGGGTCGAACGTGTAACCGTGCGAGCCGGACAACGTCGCGAACGACCCGCCGTCGGTGCTGCCGAGCACCGACAACGTCTGCGTGCGGGCACCCCACGCCGACGACGGCGGCAGCTTCAGCACGACCTTGCCCACCGAGACCGGCGCGCCGAGGTCGACCGTGAGCCACTGCGGGAACGCGTTGTTCGTGCTCTCCCAGTACGAATTGGCGTTGCCGTCGACGGCGTTGCCCGGCCCGTACACGTCGGCCTGCCCGCTCGCGGTGGCCGGGCGGTGCAACGCAAGGTTGCCGTTGGCCGGTGGCGTGGTGGTGGTCGTGGTGGTGGGTGGCGGCGTGGTCGTGGTGCCGCCGTTGTCCCCGCCGTAGACCGGGTTCGGCCACGGGCCGCAGTACTGGCTGCTCCAGCCGGAGTTGCCGCCCTGGTCGGTGATGGCGAAGGCGCCTGCGCCCATGCAGTTGTAGGTTCCGGCAACGCCGATGCCGGTCGCCACCACGTTCTTGAACGTCGCACCGCCCGTGGCCTGCAACTGCAGCGCGAACGTACCCGCGCCCTGGATGCGCACGCCGTCGAAGTGGATGTTGGACACCGACGAGTCGATGAACTGGATCGCCTCGTAGTTCGAGTCGATCAGGTCCATGTCGGACACGTTCACGGTGCCGGTCATCGTGCCGTCGCGGGCGTCGAACCAGAGGGCGCCGACGCCGAACTGCCAGTTCGGGTCAAGCACGCCCGCGCGGATCGTGGTGTTGCCCGACACCGTCGTGGTCCCGGCCAAGGGCGTCGCGGTGAAGCGGTTGGCGACGTGGATGCCGCCGCCCTGGGTCTGGGTCTCGGACACGACGTTCCCGGTGACGCTGTTGTCCTGTCCGCCGTAGATCGCGATGTTGTTGGCCAGGATCGGCGCGACCACGGTGTTGTTGGAGAACGTGTTGTCGTGGTCGGGCTGGTGCTCCGACCACATGGCCAGGCCGTCGTCACCGGTGTTGCGCAGGAAGTTGTCGTCCACCGTGACGTGGCTGATGCCCTGGTGCAGGTTCAGCCCGTCGGCGGTCTGGTCGACGATCGTGTTGTGCGTGACGGTCAGGCCGTCGAACGGGCCGTCGAGCCACAGGCCGACCTTGGTGTGCTGGATCCACAACCCGGAGACCACGGAGCCGCCGCCGAGCGCACCGCCGATGCCGTTGACCTGGTCGCAGTCGACCCGCTCCCGCACCTCGCCGATGATCGCGAAGTCGTAGAGCTTCACCGCGCTGCTCACACCGGTGTTGCCGCCCTGCCCGCAACTGCTGGGCTCGCCGAGGCCGAACACGCCGACCCGCGTCCCGCGCAGTTCCGAGTACCAGTTCCCCGCGCCCCGGATGGTGACCCGGTCGACCGTCAGGTGCCGGTTCACCACGAACCGCCCGCGCGGGACCCAGACTTCCTTGCCTTGGCTCTTCGCCGCGGCGATGGTTGCGTCGAACGCGGCCGCGTCGTCGGTGCTGTCGTTCGCGGTGGCGCCGTAGTCGGTCACCGACAACGACCCGGCCGGCTGGGACGCCGGCGCCCCCAGGTTGTAGAAGTCCGCCAAGTCCACGGTGGACGAGGTGGTGTCGCCGCCGTCGACCTGCACGCGGACCTTCGAGCCCGCGTGGGCGGCCGTCCCGAGCAACGCCCGCGTCTCGTCGTAGAAGTGGTGCGCGTGACCGTCGCCGGGGTTGTTGGTGAACGGGTAGTACCCGTAGTACCAGCTGTAGCGCGACGTCAGGGCGAGGGTTGCCGCCTTGGTGCCGTCGACGTACACCGACAGCGTGCCGTCGGTCCCGGTGCCGGCCCCGCTGTCCGGCAGGCTCGCCCGCACGTCGATAGCGTTGGCCGCGCCGGTCAAGGTGAACTCGACGTACTTGCCCTGGCCGTCGAGCCGGACCGCCCGGCGCCCGGACGCCTCACCGGCGAGGGTGCCCTCCGTGCGGTCCATCGCCAGCACCGCGCCGTTGGTCGCGGCGGATTCGGCTTCGTATTCGGTGAAGTCGACGGTTGCGCCGCGTCCAGCGACCGCGAATGGTGAGGCCGCGCCGGTCGGCGCCGGGGTGACCGGCGCGGCCTCCGACACCGCGCCGATCCCCAGCACCGACACCGTCACGGTGCCGGCGGCCACGGCGGCGGCGGCACCCAAGGCCAGCCGCCGCCTTGTCTGTTGTTTGCTCATGACGCCCTTCCTGTCAGGTCAGCCGCAGCCACGCGGCGGAATCGGCGGGCAACAAGGTTCCTTCGAGCTCTTGGCTGGCAAGCAACACCTCCTGGTGCGCGGGCAGGTCGACGGTGCCGTCGGACAGGTTGACCACACAAGCGATCCCGTCCGTCCGGGCAAACCCGAGCACCCCTTCGGGCAGCCCGTCCAGCCACGTCAGCGGGCCGTCGCCGAACGCGTCGAGTGACCGGCGCAGGTGCAGGGCGGCCCGGTAGAACTCGAGCATCGAACCGTCCACACCGGATTGGGCGGCGACGGTCAACCCGGCCCACGGCGACGGCTGCGGCAGCCACGGCGCGGCACCGGTGTCGTTGAACCCGAACGGCGGTTGCGCACCGGACCACGGCATCGGCACACGGCAGCCGTCACGGCCGATGTCCGCACCGCCGGTCCGCGCGAACACCGGGTCCTGGCGCACCGCGTCGGGCAGGTCCTCCACCTCGGGCAGGCCGAGCTCCTCGCCCTGGTAGACGTAGACCCCGCCCGGCAACGCCATCGACAGCAACGCGGCGGCCCGCGCCCGCCGGGTGCCGAGCACCGGATCCGTTGGCACGCCGTGCTTGCGGTCGTCGAAGCCGAAGGACGTGTCGTCGCGGCCGTAGCGCGTGACGTGCCGCGTGACGTCGTGGTTGGACAGCACCCAGGTCGCGGGCGCGCCGACGATCGCGTGCGCCGACAACGTCGCGTCGATGACGCCACGCAGCTTCTCGGCGTCCCACGGGCAGGACAGGAAGTCGAAGTTGAATGCCGAGTGCAGCTCGTCGGGCCGCAGGTAGAGGGCGAACCGCTCGGGGTCCGGCAGCCACATCTCGCCCACGAACACCTTCGGTTCCGGGTAGGAGTCGGCGATCGCGCGCCAGCGCCGGTAGATCTCGTGCACGCCGTCCATGTCCGAGTACGGCAGCGGGATGGTGTCGCGGCCGTGCACGTCGGGCAGGTCCGGGTCCTTCACCAGCCCGTCGGCGACGTCGATGCGGAACCCGTCGATGCCGCGGTCGAACCAGAACCGCAGGACCTCGTCGAACTCTGCCGGCACGTCGGGGTTGCTCCAGTTCAGGTCCGGCTGCTCGGGCGCGTAGAGGTGCAGGTACCACTCGCCGTCGGGCACGCGGGTCCAGGCCGGACCGCCGAAGCGGGACTGCCAGTCGTTGGGCGGCAGTTCGCCGTGCTCGCCGCGGCCGGGCCGGAACCAGAACCGTTCGCGAGCCGGCGATCCCGGTCCGTCGGCCAGCGCTTGCACGAACCACGGGTGCCGGTCCGACGCGTGGTTCGGCACGATGTCGATGATCACCTTGAGGCCCAGTTCGTGCGCCTCCCGCACGAACTCCTCGGCCTCGCCGAGCGTGCCGAACGCGGGCTCGATGTCGCGGTAGTCCGCCACGTCGTAGCCGGAGTCGGCCATCGGCGACGGGTACCACGGGTTCAGCCAGATCGCGTCCATGCCGAGGTCGGCGATGTGCCGCAGGTGGGCACGCAGCCCGGCGAGGTCGCCGGTGCCGTCACCGTTGCCGTCGGCGAAGCTGCGCACGTAGACCTGATAGATCGCGGCACCACGCCACCAGTCCGCCCTGCGCCACCAGTCGCTGCCCTGCATGTCGGCCACCCGGCCCTCCTCGGTCTTCTCGGTCCTGTCGGTGTTGGTCATCCCTTGAGGCTGCCCGCGGTCAGGCCGGCCAGGATCTGGCGCTGGAACACCAGGAACACCGCCACCATCGGGATGCTGGCGAGCACCAGCCCGGCGAGCAGCAGGTTGATCGGGGTGTCCGGGGCGAACCGGTTCAGCGCCACGGAAAGCGTTTGCGCACCTGGGTCCGGCAGCACGAGCAGCGGCCAGATGAAGTCCTTCCACGCGGCGACGATCGCGAAGATCGACACGACCGCGAGGATCGGCCGCGAGAGCGGCAGCACGACCCGCACCATGGTGGTGATCCGCCCGGCGCCGTCGATGGTCGCCGCCTCGATCAGCTCCCCCGGCACCTGGTCGAAGAACCGCTTGAGCAAGTAGATGTTGAACGCGTTCGCCGCCGCGGGCAGCCAGATCGCGCCCGGCTGGTTGATCATGTTGGTGTGCACGACCGGCACGTCGGTGATCGTCAGGTACGTGGGGACCAGCAACGCCGACGCCGGCAACATCAACGTGGCCAGCATCAGCCCGAGGATCCAGTTGCCCAGCACCGGGCGCAGCTTCGACAACGCGTACGCGGCGGGCACGTCGACCGCGAGCTGGACCAGCCACGCCCCGCCGGCGATCATCACGGTGTTGCCGAAGTACTTGGCCAGCTCCATGAACGACCACGCGTCCGAATAGGTCTCGGGGTGCCACTGCTCGGGCAGGATCGTCGGCGGCACGTGCGCCAGCTCCGGCGCGGACTTCATGGCGCCCAGCAGCATCCACACGAACGGCAGCACGAACGCGACGGCAAACGCGATGAACGCGCAGGAAAACACCACCCAGTAGCCGAGGCGGCCGTGCAAGGTGCGCAATTGGTTGTCGGAGAGCAACGTGCGGTTCACCGAATCACCCCCTTGTCCGGGTCAGGCGCAGGTACAGCGCGGAGAACGCGCCGAGCGCGAGGAACAGCAGCAGGCTCATGGCGCTCGCGGTGCCGAAGTCGTTGTAGACGAAGGCATAGCGGTACAGCAGGAGCAGCACGGTGACCGTCGAGTCCTCCGGTCCGCCCCCGGTCATCACGTACGGCTCGGTGAAGACCTGCATGGTGGCGACTATCTGCAAAAGCATCATGACGAGCAAGACGAAGCGCGTATGCGGGATCGTTATGTAACGCACGCGCTGCCAAATAGTGGCTCCGTCCAGCTCGGATGCTTCGTACAGTTCCCCGGGAATGCCACCCAAAGCGGCCAGATAGATCAGAGTCGCGGATCCCATGTTGGCCCACGTGGACACCAGCACCAGCGACAGCATCGAGGTGCTCGACGAGTCCAGCCAGGACAGGCCCGGCAGGTTGACCGCGTGCAGCAACGTGTTGAACAGCCCTGGACCGGGGTCGTAGAACCACTTCCACAGCAGCGCCGTGACCACCGGAGGGAGCATCACCGGCAAGTACACGACGAGCCGGAAGAACCCCTTGGCGTGGCGGAACTCGTTGATCACCATGGCCACGACGAACGGGATCGCGAACCCGAACACCAAGGCCAGCAAGGTGAAGTAGAGCGTGTTGCGCCACGCGACGGCGAACAGCGGGTCGGCGAAGAGCTTCTGGAAGTTGGCCCACCCGACCCACGTGGCCGGGTTGACGAAGTCGACCTGCTGAAACGACAGCAGGACACCGCGGATGATCGGGTACCACGAGAACAGGGCGAAGCAGATCAGCGCGGCGCACAGGAACCCGTAGCCGGTGAGGTTGTCGCCGAACCGGCCCGGCCTCCCGCTCGACCGGGGACCCCGCCGCCGCGCAGGCTTTTCCGGCCTGCGCAGCGACGTGGTCTCGATGAGCGTGGCGGTCATTTGACCTGGGCGAGGATCGACTTGACCTTGTTGTCCGCCTCGGCCAGCAGCGCCCCGGGATCAGCGTCCCGGCGGGTCAGCACGCCCTGCATGACGTTGTCGAGCGCGGCGTAGATCTCCTGCGCCTGCGGTGGTTCGATGTTGCCCTTGAGCCTGCTCGCACCGTCCATGTAGGACTTGTAGTTGCTCACCGGCACGGTCGCGTACTGCTGCTTGAGCTGTTCTTCCTTGTCCCGCACCGCGCCGGTCCAGATGTCGGCGACCGGCGGCACCGGCAGGCCGACCGGCTGGCCCTGCGCCTTGTAGCGCTTCAGGTTGGTCTCGAACCGGTCCGGGTTGAGGAACTTCCACTGCAGCCACTGCAAACCGGCCTTGATCTTCGCGGGCGAGGCCTTCGGGTTGATCATGTAGCCCTCGCCGCCGATCAGCGTGCCCTGCCCGCCTGGCATCGGCGCCAGGCCGTAGTCGGCGTAGCTGCCGTGGAACTGGTTCACCACGGTCGGCACGTTGTCCGGCGCCGCGAGGTACATGCCGAGCTGGCCCGCACCCATCTTCTGCTGCACGTCTGCGAGTTCGAGCAACTGCTTCTGACCCATGGAGTTGTCGGTCCAGCGCATCTGGTGCAGGTTGTCCAGCACCGCGCGCCCCTGCGGGGTGTTGACCGCGGACTCCCACTTGTCGCCGTTCTTCGTGGCGATCTGCCCGCCTTGCGAGTACATCTCGGCGGTGAAGTGCCAGCCGCCCTGGTTGCTCTTGCTGTAGTCGGCGTAGCCCACGATGCCGTTGCCCAGTGCGGCGATCTTCTTGGCGTCGGCCTGCACCTCGGGCCAGGTCGTCGGCGGCTTGTCGGGGTCGAGCCCGGCCTGGGTGAAAAGCTTGCGGTTGTACAGCAGGCCCATCGTGTAGTTCGCGGTCGGCAGGCCGTAGTAGTGGCCCTTGCCGTCGCTGAAGACATCCCGCAACGGCTGCTGGATGTCGTTGTAGTGCGGGACATCCTTGACGTAGTCGGTGATGTCCGCGGCCTGGTGGCGCGCGATCAGCGTCGACGGGTCGGTGAAGTAGACGTAGAAGACGTCTTCGAGCTGACCACCGGCGAGCTTGGCCGAGAACGTCTTGGGGTCCATGAACCCCTCGTGCGGCTCGAGGTGGATGTTCGGGTGGGTCTTCTGGAACTCGGCGACGTCCTCGTCGAAGATCTTGCGGTCGAACGGCTGGGTCTTGGGTGGCTGGCCGTTGATCGAGATGGTGACGGGTCCGTCGGTGGCGGCGTCGGTGCCGCCGCCGGCGCTGTTGGCGCTGGTGCAGCCGGCCAGCACGCCGAGGCCTAAACCGGCAGCGGCGAGCAGGCCGAGCCCCCTGCGCAGGGCAAAAGAGTTCATCTGTCCTTCTTCGGCGTCGGGGAGGGGCTTCGTTGTGACGGACACCATAGGGATGTTGGACATGAGACTGCAATATCCGAACTCAACTTCGCAAGAACTCGACAGCTCGACTGCACGAAAGGACCAACGCACACAAGAAGCCCGGTCGGCGTCTTGCCGACCGGGCTTGCGGTGTGCTTGCGAGGACTTGCGGAAGCGGATCCTCAGGCCGCGGGCGGCGGCGCCGTCGAACCCCGGACCACCAGCTCGGGCTCGAACAACAGCTCTTCCAGCGGCACCGTTCCCCCGCCGATCTGCGCGGCGAGGATCTCCACCGCCGCGCGGCCCATGGCCTCGATGGGCTGGCGGATCGTGGTCAGCGGCGGGTCGATGGCGGTCATGAACGCCGAGTCGTCGAACCCGATGATCGACACGTCGCCGGGCACCGAGAGCCCGCGGCGCTTGACCGCGCGGATCGCCCCGATCGCGATCGGGTCCGACGCGCAGACCAGGCCCGTGTACCCGCGCTCGATCAACCGCCCGGCGGCCGCCTGCCCACCCTCGACGGTGAACATCGTGTACTCGATCGCCTGGTCAGGCACGGGAACGCCGGCCTGCGCCGCGGCCGCCCGCAGCGCGGCGAGCTTGCGCCGCGACGGCATGTGGTCCGACGTGCCCAGCACCATCCCGATCCGCCGGTGGCCCAGCGCGTGCAGGTGCCGGAAGCACTGCTCGGCGGCCACGGCGTCATCGCACGAGACTCCGGGGAACCCGAGCCCGTCGACGGCCGCGTTCACCAGCACGGCGGGCAGCTTGCGCCGGCGCATCCGCTCGTAGTGCTCGTGCGACGCATCGGCCTGCGCGTACAACCCACCGGCGAAGACGACGCCGGAAACGTGCTGGTCGAGCAGTAGTTCGACATACTCGGACTCGGCGACCCCGCCCGCGGTCTTGGTGCAGAGCACCGGGGTGAATCCGCGCTGCGCGAGCACGTTGCCGACCACGTCGGCGAACGCCGGGAAGATCGGATTCTGCAGCTCCGGCAGCACCAGCCCGACCAGCCGGTTGCGCTCACCGCGCAGCTGGGTCGGCCGCTCGTAGCCGAGCACGTCGAGCGCGGTGAGCACCGCCTGCCGCGTGTCCTCCGAGACGCCGGCCTTGCCGTTGAGCACCCGGCTCACGGTCGCCTCGCTGACACCGACCTTCTCCGCGACTTCGGCCAGCCTTCGTCGTGCCATGGCCGCAAGTATACGCAAACACTTGCAAGGACTTTCAGTCAGTTCAACCGGTGGTACCGGCCGGGCGGCACGCCGAACGCGGCGGTGAACTCGCGTGTCAGGTGCGCCTGGTCGGCGTACCCGAGGTCGGCGGCGAGCCGGCCCCAGTCGACGTCCTCGTCGCGTGCCGCGCGCTCACCCGCCTCGTACAGCCGGTACCGGCGCAGCACGTACTTCGGCCCGATGCCCACGTGGTCCTGGAACGCCCGCTGCAACGCGCGCACGCCCACGCCCGCGGCCGCCGCCAGCTGATCCACCCGGTGCAACGACCGGTCGGTGATGGCCAGCTCGGCCCACGCCGTCGTCGTCTCGCACGGCTGCGGTTCGGTGGGCACGAGTTCGTGCAGCAGTTCGTCGACCTGCTTGGCCGTCCGTTCGTCGGCGTCCCCCTCCGGCATGGCCTCGGCCAGCTCGGGCAGCACGTCCAGCAACGGCACCATCTTGTCGGTCAGCGTGGACACCGGCTCGCCCAGGAACGGCCGGAACCCGCCGGGCCGGAACATCACGCCGAGCGCGCTGCCGTGCCCTTCGAGGACCCGCGTGTACGTCCGCCGCTGCACACCGCTGACGACCACCTCCCGCGCGTCGGTGTCGAACACGACGTTGATCACGGGGTGGACCAGCACCTGCTGCTCGTGCCGTTCGCCGGGTGGCAGGTGCCAGCTCGAGAGCCAGTACCGGTCGACGAACCGCGCCACCTCCGGCGACGGCTCGAACCGGTCGAGGCGGAACTTGCGCAGGCCGGCGGCCGGGCGCACGATCCCGCGCGTGTCCTTCTCCACCGGCTCGACCACGCCCCGATCGTAGGCGACGCGTTTGTTCAAGAGCGCGCGCTGACCAGGCCGTACGCTGCCGCCATGCGTGCTTCGTGCTCATTCACCGTGGAGACCACCGAGACGTCCGACCCGGAGTGGGAAGGCGGCGCGATCCAGCGCAACCGGCTCGCCAAGGTCTTCACCGGCGAGGTGGAAGGCACCAGCGTGGTCGAGGCGATCATGTTCGGCAAACCGGACGGCTCCACCGCGGCCTACGTCGGCATCGAGCGGTTCGCGGGCACGGTGGCCGGCGCCAAGGGCAGCTTCGTGCTCGTCCACCGGGCCACGATCGTCGCCGGCGAGCAGGTCGCCGAGCTGACGATCCTGCCGGGCACCGGCACCGACGAGCTCGAAGGCATCACCGGCACCGCCGACCTGCTCCCCGACCACAACATGACCCTGCACTACGAACTCTGAGCCGCCTCCCCGAATTTTCCAGGTGTGGTTGCGACGTGTTGGCAGCTCACGGTTTCGGGCGGTGGAGCAACCTCAGTACTTCCCGGCCAGCTGGCGGGTGGTGGCGTTGATGCGGTTGAAGACGTTGATCGCGCCGATCGCCACCAGCAACGACGAAAGCCCCTTCTCGTCGTAGTGTTCTTCCGCCTTGGCCCAGATCGCGTCCGGCACCGGGTCGGACTTGTCGGCGATACGGGTGACGTACTCGGTCAGCTCGAGCGCGGCCCGCTCGGCGTCGCTGTAGTACGGGGTGTCGCGCCAGCCGGCGACACCGAAGATGCGCTCGTCGGGCTCGCCTTCCTTGCGCATGTCCTTGGCGTGCATGTCGACGCACACACCGCAGCCGTTGATCTGGCTGGCGCGCAACACGACCAGGTTCAGTGTCGACTTCGGAACGGAGCCGTTCTCGGCGGTCATGGCCAGTGCGATCGTGGCCTTCATCGCCTCGGGCAGCACCATCAGCGGGTTCTTCATGCGTGCGGTCACTGGAATCTCCTCCTTTTTCGCGGTTGAACCCATGACGAGCGCGCTACGAAAAAGGTGACTGCACCGCCTTGTGATAGCGCTCACCCAGCTTGCGCATCCACTCGACGAGCTCCGGCGGCCCGGTCACGGTGACGTCGGCGTCGAGCAGTCCGATGTGGACGGCCAGGCTGGTGATGGTGTCCGCGCCGGTGTGCAGCAGGCACGTCGTCGCGTCGAGCGCCTCGACCGTGCCGACCGCCGGGTTGATCCGTTCGGCGACCTCCGAGGCGGGCGCGTGCACGACGACGTCAGCTCGGTAGCGCCAGGCGGCCGCCGACACGCCCCGGCGCACGCGGTCGGTGACGTCCTCGGGCAGCTCGCGTGGGGTGAACCTGGCGCCGTTCGGGGTCTTCGGCTCGATCCGGTCGACGCGGAAGGTCCGCCAGTCCGCGCGCGACGGGTCGAACGCGACGAGGTACCAGCGCCGGCCCCAGTTCACCAGCCGGTAGGGCTCGACCTCGCGGCGGGACTCGGTGCCGTCGTGGTTGCGGTAGGCGAACCGCAGGCGTTCGTGGTCGCGGGCGGCGGCAGCGATCGTGGTGAGCACGCCCGCGTCGACCCGCGGGCCGGGCTCGTCGCGGGGCACCGGCACCGTGTAGGTCTGCATGGTGTTGACGCGTCGGCGCAGCCGGGACGGCAGCACCTGCTCGAGTTTCGCGAGCGCGCGCAGGGACGCCTCCTCGACGCCGGTGATGGTGCCGCCCGCCGCGGTGCGCAGGCCGACCGCGACGGCCACGGCCTCCTCGTCGTCGAGCAACAACGGCGGCATCGACGCGCCCGCGCCCAGCCGGTAGCCGCCGACGGAACCGCGGGTGGCGTTCACCGGGTAGCCGAGGCCGCGCAGCCGCTCGATGTCGTTGCGCACCGTGCGGCCACTGACCCCGAGCCGCTCGGCCAGTTCGGTGCCGGTCCAATCGCGTGGGGTCTGCAGCAGCGAGAGCAGGCGGAGCAGCCGCGCCGAGGTTTCCAACATGGCTCGAAGTATGCGCTTGCATTAGGAACCGAACGTGCCTAATTGGTTCCTAACGTACTGGTCATGACGAACTCCGAGATCAATCCCTTCCGCATCGACGTCCCGCAGGCCGACCTCGACGACCTGGCCGACCGGCTGGCCCGGGTCCGCTGGGCCGACGAGTTGCCCGCCTCGGAGCTGGCCGCGCTCCCGGCCGAGGGACCGGTCCAGCCGGGCTGGCAGTACGGCGTGCCGGTCGACTTCGTGCGGCGGCTCGTCGAGCTGTGGCGCACCGAGTACGACTGGCGCGCGTGGGAGGCGAAGCTGAACGCGTACCCGCAGTTCACCACCGAGATCGACGGGCAGAACATCCACTTCCTGCACGTGCGCTCGCCGCGGCCGGACGCGACGCCGCTGATCCTCACCCACGGCTGGCCGAACAGCGTCGTCGAATACCTGGACCTGATCGAACCCCTGACCAACCCGGGTGCGGACGACCCCGCGTTCCACCTGGTCATCCCGTCGCTGCCGGGCTTCGGCTTCTCCGGCCCGACCCACGAGCGCGGCTGGAACCGCCACCGCACGGCGCGCGCGTGGGCCGAGCTGATGCGCAGGCTCGGCTACGAGCGCTACGGCGCCCACGGCAACGACGCCGGCGCGTTCGTCTCCCCGGAGGTCGGCCGGATCGACCCCGAGCACGTGATCGGCGTGCACGTGACCCAGCTGTTCTCGTTCCCGTCCGGCGACCCGGCGGAGTTCGCGGGCATGACCGAGCAGGAGCTCGAGTACCTGCGGTTCCTGCAGGCGTTCAACGACAACATGACCGGCTACGCCAAGCTCCAGGAAACCGCGCCGCAGAACCTGGCGCACGCGCTCGCCGACTCACCCACCGGCCAGCTCGCGTGGTCGGCCCAGCTGCTCGCGGGCACGCCCGCGGAGCACCTGCTGACCAACGCGACCATCTACTGGCTGACCAACACCGCGGCGTCGGCCGCCCGGTTCTACTACGAGGACAACCACGTCGAGCACCCGACGACGCCGACGACCACGCCCACCGGGCTGGCCAGCTTCGCCTACGACTTCACCCCGCTGCGCCGCTTCGCCGAGCGCGACCACGCGAACATCGTCTCCTGGAACGAGTTCGACAAGGGCGGCCACTGGGCAACCCAAGATGCGCCGGAACTGCTGGTGGCCGACCTGCGTCAGTTCTTCAAGGCCCTTAACACAGCCAGGGGCTGAATGCACGGACCCGGGAGCGGCGTGTTCCACGTGAAGCAAGGCAGTGAACCGCGTCGCTCCTGGGTACCCCTTGCGTGCCGTCGTACAGTCACGAAGGGCCGTCAAGCCGGACCGCCGGAGCCCGCATGAGCTCAGACAACGACAGAATTCCCGCCGATGACCAAGATCGCTTCTGGATCGACGACTTCCAGAGCGACCATCGCGCGGTGATCCGCCCGTACGTGCGGACCGGCGGGCGGTCCCGGCCGAGCCACGACCTGCGGCTCGAGACGCTGGTGTCCGGGCTGTGGCCCGAACAGGCACCGCTGATCCCCAACGCGCGCCGCACCCCGGACCTCGAGGTGATCCGGGAGCTGTGCCGGGGCGCACCGCTCTCGATCGCGGAGATCTCCGCACACCTGTCCATCGCGCTCGGCGTGGCCCGGATCCTGGTCTCCGACGCGATCAACGCGGGCATGTGCGTGCGGCACGAGACGGCGGACACGGCCGGCAGCCAGCCGTCGATGGACCTGCTGGCGCGGGTCCACAAGGGATTACGCAGGCTCGTCTGACCGGCGCCCGGCCAGCAGCCACCACCCGGCGAGCACCGGCAGGACGAGCGGCACGAACCCGTAGCCACGGCCGAAGCCGGACCAGACCGTGGCGTCCGGGAACGTCGTGACCACAGTGGACAGTCCAACCCCGATGACTCCGACCAGTTCCACCGCACAGCACACCAGAGCCGGCCCGCGGGAGTGCTCCGGATGCCGGTCGGCCCGCACGAGCAGCACCAGACCGCAGGCGTAGACCACCGCGGCCAGCGCCGAAAGGCCGTAGGCCACTGGAGCACGAGACGCATGTGTGCTCAGTTGCACCGCGCTGCGAGCCCCGGCGGCCACTACGAACAAGGCATAGCAGGCCACGAGAACCCTGCCCGGCCCCACCTGTCCTTTTGCGACTCGATCAGCCACCGGTGACCCGCCACGTGGTCTGCATGCGCACCACGATCACCGCGAGCGCCACCAGCGCGACCGCGACCAGCACGGCCGACCAGCGCCCGTCGTCGCGGGCCGACTGCGTGCCCACGGCGGGCAGCACGACCAGCGAGGCCCCCAGGTACGCGGCGTGCGTTGCGGTCTCGGCGAGCTCGTGCCCGCGGACCTGACCGACGACGTCGAAGATCGCTTGTGCCACAAGGGCGATCTCGATCGTCACCAGCAGCGGCAGCACCGCCCGCCACCGGTAGCGGCGCAGGATCCCGGCGCCGAGCACGACCAGCCCGCCGATCGCGCACACCACCGTGGTCGCGAACGCCAGCACCTCGATCACGCGGCCTTCGCCTTCCTGCGCCTGCGCTTGGTGCCGAGCCGGAAGAGCCAGGTGGACAGCGCCGTGACCATCAGGGCCAGCGGCGCGAGGCCGAGCACGAACCAGATGATCCGCCACCAGCCGTTGACCAGCCAGCCGAAGTGCGCGGGTTCGAACACCTTCTCGTAGAACGTGTTCGCGGCGGGCTGCGGCTTCGCGTCCACAACGGACACGTGGTCCGGGTCGTGGCCGTCGACGTAGACGAACTGGTCGCCGCCGAAGAAAGCCCTTGCGCCGTAAGGCTGGTAGCCGGTCCCGGCGATCGAGAACGAGTAGTAGTCCGCCCCCTCCTGCCGGGTCGTCAGGTAGCGGATCTCCCCGGGCGCGTGCGCCACGGCGACCGCGGCGGCCTGGTCGATGCCCAGGACCGGGGCGCCGGCCGGCGCCGGATCGGCCGCGAAGGAGTACTTGGCCTCGTCGGGCGCGCTGCCGCCGGTGATCGCGAGCCACGCCTTTTCCACCTGCGGCAGGTAGAACGCGGCGCCGGTGACGCCCCACATCAGGATGAACGGCAACGAGACGATGCCGATGATGTTGTGCAGGTCGTAGTCGCGGGCGAAGCGGCCTTTGCCGGTGCGAACCCGGAAGCCGTGCGCGAGCTTCTTGCGCCCCGGCCACCACGTGATGATCCCGGTGACGACCAGCAGGATCATGAGCAGGCCGAGCACGTCGAGGGCGAGTGCGCCCCACGTCGTGCCCTCGGGCCAGTCGAAGCCGGGCGAGGGTGGCGTCGCGGCCAGCCACGAGGCGTAGCCCGCGTAGCCGCTGCAGGTGAACGCGCAGTCGTGCAGGTTGGCCAGCCAGCCCAGCACACCGCCGTTGAGGTCGGTCACGCCGTTGATGTGGCCGGTGCCCGGATCCACGGCGTACGCGGTGGCGTAGGTCGGGTCGCCGACGGCGATGATGCCGCCGTCGTTGCTGACCCAGGCGGCCGGGAACTCGGGGTGCGCGGCCGCGACGATGTCGTGGGCCTGCTGCAGGCTGACCGGGCTCGGGCTGTCGGTGTGCTGGTAGAAGCCCGGATTGGTCATCCGGAAGAGCTCGGCGTGGTACAGCAGCACCGCGCCCGACGTGGTCTCGACGACCAGGAACAGCCCCAGCACGAGCGACGTCCAGCGGTGGGTGAGCACGAGGGCGCGGCGGACCGGGCGGCGGCGCCACCAGCGGCGTAACCGGCCGCCTCGCGCGGGCGCGCGCTGCGCGACCTCGGTCCTGGTCAGTTCCTCGTCGACCGGTGCCTCGGCCGTCATCGCCCCACCCCCAACTCGATTCACTAGAGTGAGGTTAGCCTTACTTAAGTTGGACGGTAAAGAGGTGGCTGGGTCACATCACCCGGACGTCCAGTTGTCGAGGTCCTCCTTGAACCACTCGTGCTGCTGGCGCTCCCACGCTTCCATGTCCGGGTACTTGTCCCGGCAGCAACGCTGCTCCAGCCACGCGGCGAACGCACGCACCTCGTCGGCGTCCTCGAACGCCAAGGCGTCGTGGTGAGGGTTGGTGGACAAGAAGAATCCGCCACCCTCGCGCGCCCACAGGTGCGCCTCACCGGTCCGGCCGTTCGGCGTCGCGTCCACCGTGCAGTGCCAGGCGGCGTAGACCCCGCGGTACCAGTAGTCGCCGTTCCAGCGGTCCTGGTTGGCGAGCCACTCCTGCCAGACATCAGTCTTGTCGGTCATCCCGTACCCCCAGTGGCACGCTCGAAGAACCCCGCCAAAGCCCGTCCGTGCGCCTCGACGTCCAGGTCAGGGTAGGCGATCACCTGGGCCGGGAAGGTCGCCGACGTGGTCAGGCGTGCAGCTCCCGCCGGACCTCGTCGAGGAAGCCGGGCACCGCGTACCCGGCGGCCTGCAACGCCCCGAGGGCCGCGCCCAGCTCGTTCGGGTTGGTGGCGGCGTGCAGGGTCATCCACATCCAGCGCGGCTCGGCACTCCCGCCCAGCTCCGAACTCCGCGCCCGCCGGGCCGCCGGCTCGTCCAGCTGCCGCGACGTCAGAACCCTTGCCACGTCCGGGTCTTCGGCCACCCCGAGTCGCTGCACCACCCGCCGGGCCACCCGCCACGCCAACGCGCGCAGCCGGTCGTCCGGCAGGGCTGCGACGGTGTCGACCAAGTCGCCCAGCGAATGCCAGCCGCGCAGGTCGGACCGGGACACCGCGGGCAGCTCGGCCAACAGCGGCAGGATCGGGTAGCCGACATCCGCGTCCAGCAGGCGCGCGAGATCCGCGTCGTCGAGGCCGTACCCGGTGAACCGCTCGATCACCGTCAACGCCTTGGCCCACCGGTGCTCGTAGTCGGCGAAGTCGAGCCCCGCCAGCACCTCCGCCACCTCGCCGACCGGCTCGTCGAGGCCGGGCTCGAACGACGCCAGCACGTCACCGCGGCGGGCGAAGGACAACCGGCTGACCGCGTTGACGTTGCGGTACATGCTCGCCGTGACCCCCGTCGCGGACACCGCGCGCAGCACCGGCCGCCGCGCGCCCTGCCAGCCGTTGGGCTCCACCGCGAGCACGACCTCCCCCAGGTCGAGCACCGCCACCCACGGGTCGATCCCGAAGTCCGCGCCCAACGACGTCATCGACCGGGGCTGGTCCGGGTCCGCGCCGAACCCGCGCAAGACTTCGGCGACGGACGCACCGCGCACCACCGTGATCGTCGACGCCTCCGCCAGCCAGTGGTGCTCGAACCACCGGTACACCGCGTGCGCCGGCACCGCCCGCAACGGCTCGGGCTCGCCACGCAAGCGGTGCCCCAGCCGGTCCCGCCGCGAGTGCACGACCTCCGGTCCGGCCGGCGCGCGCCAGACGATCACCTCATAACGTTCGTCGTCCTCCCCGTCGCGCCCACGCGCGTGGACCCGCGCCCGATACTCCCCCGGCCACGGCGGCGCGGTCAGCCGCACCGGCCGCGCATACCGCGCACGCGCGGCCCGCACCGTCGCCCCACCGCGCGGGGCCACCCAGCTGACCTCGACGACCTCCTCCCACCCGGCCCGCGGGTCCGGCGCGGGCGGCTGCTCCACCACCGAGAACACCACCGGCACGTGCCCGTCCGCGGTGCCGGTGCGCACGACGATCCCGTCACCGACGACCGCCACCAGCCCGTTTCCCGAGAAATCCGGCGGCGACGCCACCTCGCCCTCGGTCAACGCGAACCGGTGCTCGCGCACGACCGCGTCCATCAGTCCGCCGAACGGCAACAAATAGGTGGATCGTTGGTGCTCGAGCACGGCGTCCGCGTACCCGGCGGGCATCGGCCGCGACCGCAACAGCAAGGCAGCGACACCGGCCCCGACCCCGATGACCTCGGGCACCCCGATCATCGGCAACCGCACCGGCCGCAGCGCGCCGGCCGCCACCAGCACGGCCAGGGCGAGGTGGCTGGCCCCGTGCCGGGCCGCGACGGTCGGCTCGTCACCGGCGTCGATCACCAGCAACGACGCCACCTCGGCCCGGTCGGCCAGGGCCGCGGTCACCGCGACGATCGCGGCCGTCAGCCCGGGCCGTAATCGATCCACAATGGACACACCGTTGACCACCGCGCCCCAGCTGGGCATGGCGGCGATCGCCACCGCCCCCGTGTGCGGCTCGGGGGCGGCCACGAGTTCCGCGGGCACCACCAGGTCGAGCCCCCCGACGGCGAGCTCCAACGCCCCCACCAGGCGCTCGACCAGCAACGGGTCCAGCTCGCGCGCCGCCTCGGCAACCGAGTCAGGCGGGTGGGCGTGCGTCACACCCAGGCGTCCCAATTCGGCCGCGGGCGCCGCCGGGACGCGGGCCCGCAACGACGGCAACGCCGCGACGACAGCCGCCGTGAGCTGGGCCATCGCCGGCTCGGGCCGGGTCCCTTCCGTCATGACGGCGAGCATGCCACCGAGCACCGACAGCGACGGGCCGTGCCGTATCGTTCGTGACCACATCGAGCCGCACGGAACCCGGGGCAACCTTTCCGCCCGCCTCAGCGTCGTTACTGGTGGCTCCGTCGGAGCCTCGCCCGGTCCCTCACTCGGAGTGCCGGGGCGGTCGCGTAGATTGGGACCGTCTCGTCCGGCAAACCGACAATCTCCTCTGGATGACATGTTTCCCAAAAAGGCATTACGTCACGTTCCCGCGGTGGTTGCCGGACTGCTCGCCGGCGCCCTGGTGCTCTCCGCGTGCTCGTCCGACGACGGCGGGAGCCCCACCCAGGGCATTCCGGGTGCGGCCCAGAACAACCAACAGGGCAACGGCGGCGCTCCGGCGCAGCCGATCAACCTGACCATCGCCCCGGCAGGTGGCAAGAACGTCAACCCGGCGACGCCGATCGTGGTCAAGGCCTCGAACGGCAAGCTGGTGGATGTCACCGTCAAGAACAAGGTCAAGGGCACCGTCGTCAAGGGTGAAACCGCGGCGGACGGACTCAGCTGGACCTCCAGCGAACCCCTCGGCTACGGCGCCACCTACACGGTGACCGCGCACGCGCAGCCGATGGGCGGTGGTGACGCGGTCGAGAAGACGGCCGAGCTCACCACGCTGCAGCCGGACAAGCTGGCGAACCCGAACATGATCCCCGCGCCCTCGTCGGTGAAGTCCACCGGCATCGGCGTCGGCCAGCCGATCGTGTTCCAGTTCAGCTACCCGGTGCAGAACAAGGCCGCGGTCGAGAAGCAGCTCAAGGTCGAGTCCAGCCCCGAGCAGGAGGGCGGCTGGTACTGGATCGACGACAAGAACGTGCACTACCGGCCGAAGGAATACTGGCAGGCCAACACGACCATCAAGGTCACCGCGAAGGTCTACGGCGTGGACTTCGGCAACGGCGTGTTCGGCTCCGAGGACCGCGAGGAGACCTACAAGGTCCACGACGCGTGGGTCGCGAAAGCCGACGGCAACACGCACAAGATGAAGATCTACAAAAACGGCGACCTCGTGAAGACCATGGACATCTCGCTGGGCAAGGGCTCCACGCCCACCCACGTCGGTCCGCACGTGATCTCCGACAAGCACGAGGACTACGTCATGGACTCGTGCACGTACGGCGTCTGCAAGGGCGACCCGAACTACTACCGCTCGCACGAGAAGTGGTCCCAGCGCATCTCCAACGACGGCGAGTTCGTGCACGAGAACCCGAACTCGGTCAGCGCGCAGGGCAACACCAACGTCTCGCACGGTTGCATCAACCTCAACGGCGAGAACGCGCAGTGGGCCTACCAGCACCTCGGCATCGGCGACGTCGTCGAGGTGACCAACTCCGGCGGCCCCAAGCTGCCGCTGTGGGACCTCTACGGCGACTGGGAGCTGTCCTGGTCGGCGTGGCAGCAGGGCAGCGCGATCAAGTAGGCGTTCACGACAACGAAGAACGGCCCGGCGAGTGCATCGCCGGGCCGTTCTGCTTTGCCGCCACCGATCCGACGCGCCTCCCGGAACGTGGAACACACCCGCTCCGAACGTGGGACACACCCTGCCGGAACGGAGGACACACCCGCCCTGAGTGTGGGACACGCCCGGCGGGAACGTGGGACACGCTCTAAAGGGCGGCGGTGGCGGGTCGGGGCGATGGGCCGAGGACGAACACCAACGCGAGCAAAGCCGTTGCCAGCAGGGTCAACCAAGGCGCAATCAAACAAAGCAGCGTCGCCACCAAATAGCCGAAGACCCCGATCACGTAACGGATCCCGACATCGCGCCGGAACGCCGCGTCGATCGACTCCAGGAGCAACCCGGCCCGCTCCAACCGCCACCAGATCGCGTTGAACATGACCGCGCAGGCGGTCAGCGTCCCGCCGTAGAGCAGCATCGCCGTGCGGCCGTCCGCGCCGGCGGTGTGCTCGGCGACCAGTCGCGTGGGCAGCGGCAGGAACGACACGAACCCGAGCAGCAGCAGGTTGGCCAGCAACAGGATCTGGTCGACCTGGCGCACCGTGCGGAACAACGCGTGGTGGTTGGCCCACATGATCCCGATCTGCAGGAAACTGGCCGCGTACGCGACGATCTGCGGCATCGCGTGCCCGAGCGCGTGCGCCAGGCTCTCGCCTTCTTCGGGTTCGACCCGGACCTCGAGGATCAACAGCGTGATCGCGATGGCGAGCACACCATCGCTGAACGCCTCCAACCGCGCCGCGTCGCCGCGTTGCGCGCCGCCTGACCACCATCCACGTGCCATGCGGCACAAGCTAGCCGGGCAGGGCTCAGCTTTCGATCCAGTTGTGCTTCGCGGCCAGCCGCAGCATGCTCTGGCGGATCTGCTGGATCTGCGCCGCGGTCGCCGTCGGCACCGATTCGATCAACGCCTCGGTCACCTCGCGCTGGTACCCGGACGAGGACAGGACGTCACACAGCGTGTCGTCACGGACGTCTCGGGTCACCGTATCGCGGTCGACCACCCGGACCTCCGACGCCTTCAGCCCGCGGTCCCCGTCGGAGATGTCGAACTCGACCCGGACACCCGCGCGGAACAGGTACTTCTCGTCCAACAGGTCGTTGGCGTGCATGAACACGTCATCGCCGCCGTCGTCCGGGGCGATGAACCCGTACCCCCGCGTGTCGTCGAACCGCAGCACCTTGCCGGTCGCCACCAGGATCACCTCAGCCCAACCACGTGTACTCACCGCAACGACCACCAGGCTACGCGACCTCATAGGCTGCACTCATGACCGGTGTCGACCCCGACCGCTTGCGTGAGTGCCTCGCGGTGCTGGCCGAAGTCGAGCTGCTGCCCACGGACCACCCCGACGCCGTCGTGGTCCGCCGGGCCACCTCGCGGATGTACAAGGTCGCGCGCCAGCGCAAGAAGGCGGCCAAGCGCGCGGCCATCACGGAAGCCGACCGCGAGGTGATTGCCCGCACCGCAACGGGTTCACCCGATCGGATCGACGACGAGACCAAGGGCATCCCGCTGGTGTCCACGGTCCCTGGGGCGAGCGCGGGAGAGTACCAGCGCGCGCGCTCTTGCTACACCTGCAAGAAGCGCTACACCCAGGTCGACGCGTTCTACCACCAGCTGTGCCCGCCGTGCGCCGCCCGCAACCGCGACCGCCGCGACGCCCGTGTGGACCTCACGGGCCGGCGCGCGCTGCTCACCGGCGGCCGCGCCAAGATCGGCATGTACATCGCGTTGCGGCTGCTGCGCGACGGCGCGCACACCACGATCACCACCCGGTTTCCCAAGGACGCCATCCGCCGCTTCAGCGCGATGGACGACAGCGCCGAGTGGCTGCACCGGCTGCGCGTGGTCGGCATCGACCTGCGCGACCCCGCCCAGGTCGTCGCGCTCGCCGACTCCGTGGCCGAGCAGGGCCCACTGGACATCCTGATCAACAACGCCGCGCAGACCGTCCGGCGCAGCTCCGGCGCCTACGCGGAGCTGATCGCCGCCGAGTCCGGACCATTGCCCGCGGGTGAGCTGCCGGAGATGATCACGTTCGGCCGAACCGCCGAGGAGCACCCGATCGCGTTGGCGTCGGTGCCCGTCACCGAACTCGCTCTGGTGGCCAAATCCGCGTCGCCGGACCGCGTCGCCGCGGGCACGGCCATCGACGCGGGCGGTCTCGTGCCCGATCTCGCGGCGACGAACAGCTGGGTGGACCGGGTGCACGAGGTCGACCCGACCGAACTGCTGGAAGTGCAGCTGTGCAACCAGACCGCGCCGTTCATCCTGGTCTCGCGGCTGCGCGCGGCCATGCTGGCGAGCCCGGCGCGGCGCAAGTACGTGGTGAACGTCTCGGCCATGGAAGGCCAGTTCAGCCGGGCTTACAAGGGCGCCGGGCACCCGCACACGAACATGGCCAAGGCCGCGCTCAACATGCTGACCCGCACGAGCGCGTTCGACCTGGTCGACGACGGCATCCTGATGACCGCCGTGGACACCGGCTGGATCACCGACGAACGGCCGCACCCGACGAAGATGCGGCTGGCCGACGAGGGTTTCCACGCGCCGCTGGACCTCGTGGACGGCGCCGCGCGGGTGTACGACCCGATCGTGCGCGGCGAGGCGGGCGAGGACCTGTACGGCTGCTTCCTGAAGGATTTCGAGCCCGCACCCTGGTGACCGGCGCGCGAGCGGGCGATGCGAAACTCCTGCGAGTGGAGTACCAGCTGACCGCCCTTCTCGTTCCGCCGCCCGACACCGCGGAGCTCGACCCGTTGCAACGCCACGGCGTCGCCGCCCTGCTCGACGAGCAGCTCGACATGCTCGCGGGCATCGAGGGCCCGGACGGGGTGGAGATCGAACCCCTCGACCACCGCATCGACGTCACCACCACCGGCGCCCACATCGAGTGGCTGGTGGAGGCGCCCGCCCTCGCGTTCGCCGAGGAAGGCGCGAAGCACGTGCTCGACGAGCTGCTCGCGCAGACCGAACTGCTGGCCCGCTGGCAGGTGCAGCGCTGCGAGGTCACCGCGAGCGACGCCGCCCTGGAGGCGGCCATGTCCGACGAGCCGCCGCAGGACGAGGAAGAGGACGAGCTGACCGAGGCCGACCTCGAAGAACACCTCGACCAGCTGGCCGACGCGGGCGGCGCGCTGCGTGCGTTCGAGTTCGACGACCTCGCCGAGGAGCACGCGCAGCTGCTGGCGGGCGCGCTGATCACGTCGGCGGAGATCCTGGTCGGCGAGTTGTTCGGCGACATCGCGGCCCTCGAGGACGGCGACACGACCGTCGACGAGCACGAGGAACTGGCCGTGCTCCCGCTGCTGCCCGAGCGCTACCGCGACCGGTACACCGCCCACTTCGCGCGCCAGTTCCTGATCACGATGGTGATCGTCGGCTACCGCCTGACCCAGCCGGCGTGGATCCCGCCGGGCACGATCGCCGAGTCGCTCGCGCTGCACCTGCTGCGGATGGAGGCGGCCACGCAGCTGGCGGTGCACGAGGACCTGCCCACCGAGGAGATGCTGGCCGCCTTCGACGCCGTGGCCGTGCACGAGGTCAGCCACGAGCACCTGTACAAGCCGCACCCGGAGTCCGTGGACGAGGATGACGCGGCGGCCGACCCCGACCTCTGGTGGGACTAGGCAGGCGCCTGCTCCGCTTCGCGGCGGGTCGTGGAGTTCACGAGGTAGTCCCACCGTTCGGCGTCGGCGGCGGCCGGTAAGACCAGCTTCAGCCAGTCCCAAGACGTCAGCGAGCCGTCACGGCAACGGCCCCACACGCCAGGCGGGCGTGTGGGGCCGTTGCCGTTGTGCCGTTGTGCCGTTGTGCCGATGTATCTCAGCCGGCCGCCAAGGCGCTCAGCCAGGCCGCTCCGTTGGGCGAGCCGATCCCGGTCACGTCGTCGTACCCGGGCCGGGTGTGGATGGTGAGGTTCGCGTCGAAGTCGAGCGTCCGCAGGCTGACGACGTAGCCCTCGGACGAGTCGACCGTGTTCGCGAAGTCGTTGCGCGCCACGGCGACCGGTGCCGCCGGCGGCACGATGTCGTGGAACGCCGACGTGCCCGCGTTGCGGTAGAACAGCGGGTTGGCGAAGCCGAACGTGCGGCCCGCCTGCTGCTGCGCGACCGCGACCATGCCCGCGAACACCGGCGAGGCCAGGCTGGTGCCACCGATGCGGTACTCGCTGTACGCCGCGTGCCCGTCCGGGAACGTCTGCGTCTGGCCGACGAGCATCCCGGTGTTCGGGTCGGCGATCGAGGCGACGTCCGGCACGACGCGCATCGGCTGCGGCCGGGCGCCGTTCGCCGTCGCGATCGCGTTGGGCACCACACCCGCCTGGTACGCGGGCTGGGTGAAGAGGCGGCTCGTGCCACCGCCGGAACCACTGGTGTAGTTGCCGGGCGGGGTCGGCGACCAGGCGCCGTTCACCAGGTTCGAGCGGCCGGTTTCCCAGCCGGCCTCGAACAGGTAGTTGCCACTGGCGCCGATGGCGATGGCGGTGCCGCCGACCGCGGTGACCCACGGGCTGACGGCCGGCCAGTCCGGGGTGGCCGACGCGGCGTTGGCCGGGTCGCCCGCGGTCTCGTCGCCGTTGTCACCCGAGGAGAAGTAGACGCCGACACCCGTGGCCGCGGCCTCGATGAGCGTGTCGTTGAGCGGCTTGACGTAGCCGCGCGGCAGGAGCTCGGTGGAGAAGCCGTAGGAGTTGGTCACGATCGACGCCAGGTGCTGGTCCACGACGTGGTTCATGGCCGCGTCGAGGTCCTGGTAGTTGTTCGGCGAGCCGACGTAGACGATCTTCGCGCCGGGCGCCATGCCGTGCACGGCCTCGACGTCGAGGGTCTCCTCGCCGTACCAGCCCTGCGGGTCCTGGTGGCTGTTCTGCGGGCGCTTGAACACGCCGGGCGGGGTGACCTGGCTGAAGTTCGAGCCGTTCAGCGCGGGCAGCCCGTGCAGCGACGAGTAGGTGTTGACGTCCTGCACGATGGTCGGCGAGGCGTAGGCGTCGATGATGGCCACGGTCTGGCCGCTGCCGTTGGCGGCCGAGCTGGTCATGCCGTAGGCGCTGCGCAGTTGCGCGGGCGTGTAACCGCACGGAGCCCACGGGTTGGGGTGGCCGTAGGCGTCGGGTGCCTTGGTGCCGTTCGGGGTGAGCGTGGTCGCCGTGTTCTTCTCGTTCCAGTAGGCCGAGCAGGGTGCGGCGTTGACGAACACCGGCGACGGCGGCGCGCTCGGCACGGTCAGCGCGGCCGACTCGTCGAGGCCGACCACCGAGGTGACCGAGGCGGGCAGGTCGGCGGGCACGGACAGGGCACCGTCCGGCGCGCGCAGCGTCTTGCCGGCCACCCGGTACTCACCGAAGCCGGCGCCGAAGGCCGCCTTCGCCTGGGCCACGGTGCCCTCGGCCTGCACGTACCGGTTGTTGCCCGGCGTGGTGCTGATGTCGAAGCCGGACTTGCGCAGCCACTGCTGCACCGCGCTGGCGTCCGACGGCGACGGCGCGAACTGCGCCCGGAACTGGGCGGGCGAGACGAACTTGCCGTAGTCCGCGCTGCCCGGCGTCGACACCCGCGCGGCGAGTGCCTCGGCGCCCGACTGGTTCTGCCAGCCCAGGTAGACCCGGAAGCCGACGCTGTCGGTGTCCGGCGCGTTGCTCGCCCGGTTGGCCGCCGCCGCCCACGGCGGGACGCTGCCCGCGAGCACTCGCCGGTCGGACGGGGCCGCGGAGGCGTCGTGCCCGAGCACGACCGTCATCGCGGCCAGCAACGTCGCCGTCGCCCCCGCCACCCAGCGTTTTCTGTACTGACCCATTTCCCTGCCTCCGCACGATGCGCGAGCCAAAAGGTCCCCGACGTTCGCAGGGAAACGTAAGCGGGGTCGTGCCCGGTTACCAGGGTTCAGTATCGATCAAGTATTTCGATTCGATCGCTTCGCTCATCCTTTGAGTAGCTGCCGCGCCATCACTACCCGCTGGATCTGGTTCGTGCCTTCGTAGATTTGAGTGATCTTCGCGTCCCGCATCATGCGTTCCACCGGGAAGTCACGCGTGTATCCGGCACCGCCGAAGAGCTGCACGGCATCCGTGGTCACCTGCATGGCGGTGTCCGACGCGAACGTCTTCGCCGCGCTGGCCGTGAACCCGGCGCCCGGGTCGCCACGCTCCGCCTTGGCCGCCGCGGCGTAGACCAGGTGGCGAGCCGCCTCGACCTTCATCCCCATGTCCGCGAGCATGAACTGCAAGCCCTGGAACTCGGCGATCGCCTTGCCGAACTGCTTGCGTTCCTTGACGTACGCGATCGACGCCTCGAGCGCACCCTGCGCGATGCCCACGGCCTGGGCGCCGATGGTCGGACGCGTGTGGTCCAGCGTCGCCAGCGCGGTCTTCAGCCCGGTGCCCGGTTCGCCGACGATGCGGTCGGCGGGAATCGTGCAGTCCTCGAAATGGATCTCGCGGGTCGGCGAGCCCTTGATGCCGAGTTTGCGTTCCTTCGGTCCGACGGAAAAACCCGGGTCGTCCTTGTGCACGACGAAAGCGGAAATCCCGTTTGCCGGTTTTGCGGCATTCGGGTCCGTCACGGCCATCACGGTGTACCACGTGGATTCACCGGCATTGGTGATCCACGCCTTCGTGCCGTTGAGGACCCAGTGGTCGCCGTCGAGACGCGCCCGCGTGCGCATCGACGCCGTGTCCGACCCGGCTTCGCGCTCGGACAACGCGTACGAGGCCATCTCGCCCTTCGCGATGCCCGGCAGCACCTGGGACTTCAGCTCCTCGGACGCGGACAGCAGCAACGGCACCGTCCCCAGCTTGTTCACCGCGGGGATCAGCGACGAGGACGCGCACGCCCGCGCGACCTCCTCGATCACGATGCACGCGGCGACGGCATCGGCACCCTGGCCGCCGTAGAACTCCGGGATGTGCACCGCGTGCATGTCCGCGGCCACCAGCGCCTTGCGCGCCTCCTCGGGGAACCGGGCGTCCTCGTCGACCGCGGCCGCGTGCGGCGCGATCTCCTTGTCCACCAACGCCCGGATGGCCGCGCGCAGCTCCTCGTGCTCCTCGCCGAGCTGGTACAGACCCGTCACTTCGCCACCTCGTAGTCGTAGAACCCCCGGCCAGACTTCTTGCCGAGCAGACCCGCGTCCACCATGCGCAGCAGCAGCGGCGGCGGGGAGTACAGCGGCTCCTTGAACTCCGCGTACATCGACTCGGCGATCGCCTTGGTCGTGTCGAGGCCGATCAGGTCGGTCAGGCGCAGCGGGCCCATCGGGTGCGCCAGGCCCAGCACGATGCCCTGGTCGATGTCCTCGGCCGAGGCGAAGCCCGACTCCATCATCCGGATCGCCGACAGCAGGTACGGGATGAGCAGCGCGTTGACCACGAAGCCGGCCCGGTCCTGGGACTGGATGACCTGCTTGCCCAGCGGCCCGGTGACGAATTCCTCCGCGGCCGCGCGGGTCTCGTCGCTGGTCAGCAGCGACGGCACCAGCTCCACCAGGGGCAGCACCGGCACGGGGTTGAAGAAGTGCACGCCGATGACCTGCGCGGGCCGGCTCGTGGCCATGCCCAGCTTCATGATCGGGATGGACGACGTGTTCGACGCGAACAAGGCGTCCTCGCGGCGCACCACCTTGTCCAGGGTGCGGAACACGTCGACCTTCGTGGCCTCGTGCTCGGCGACGGCCTCGATCACGATGTCGCGGTCGGCGAAGTCACCGAGGTCGGTGGTGAACGAAAGGCGGGCCAGCGCGGCGTCCCGGTCGTCCTCGGCCAGTTTGCCGCTGCGCACGCCGCGGGCCAGCGACTTCTCGATGCGGGCCCGGCCCGCGTCGGATGCGTCCTGGTTCACCTCGTTGACCAGCACGTCGAGCCCGGCTCGCGCGCAGACCTCGGCGATCCCCGATCCCATCAGGCCCGAGCCGACAACACCGACCCTGCTGACCTCACCCATGTGCAGTTCCCTCCACGACGACCGAATGCGGATAGTTTGTCGTCCTACTATCGGTAAACCAAGCGCTTGTCGGGCATCTCATGTTCTGTCGGTGCCCCGGTGCACACTCTTCACCATGACCGAGGTCAGCTTCACATTGTTCGACACCCCGATCGGGCGCTGCTCCATCGCCTGGGGTGCGAACGGCGTGGTGGGGGTCGGCCTGCCCGAGCCGACCGACCTGCGCGCCGAGGTGCGCATGCGTCGGCGCTGGCCCGACGTCCGCCGGGACAAGCCGCCGCAGCCGCTGGCCGACGCCATCACGCGGATCGCGGCGCTGCTGGGTGGAGAGAAGAGCGACCTGAGCGACGTCGAGGTCGACTGGTCCGAGGTGACCGAGTTCGACCGCTCCGTCTACGAGGTCGCCCGCACCGTGCCGCCCGGCAAGACGATCACCTACGGCGAGATCGCCAAGCAGCTCGGTGATCCGCTGGCCGCGCGGGCGGTCGGTCAGGCGATGGGCAACAACCCGTACCCGCTGGTCGTGCCGTGCCACCGGGTGCTGGCCGCGGGCGGCAAGCTGGGCGGGTTCTCCGCGACCGGTGGCGTCGAGACCAAGCGCCGGATCCTGGTGATCGAGGGCGCCCTGGAGCCGAACCTGTTCGACGAGTTCTGAGTAACGCGGTTCACTGGTGGCATGCCGCTGACCAAGATCGCGCTCGAGGAGCACTTCCTCGATCCGCGGGCCGCCGCCGACGTCCTCGCCGACCCCGACAAGCTCCAGCGCCTCTCCGACGGCGGCGGCGTCATGCCCGAGTACTACCGCCCGATCCTGGGCCTGCTCGGCGACTTCGACGACCAGCGGTTGTCCACAATGGACAAGTTCGGCATCGAGTGCGCGGTGCTGTCGCTGACCGCCCCCGGCATCCAGCTCGTCGAGGGCACGGCCGACGCGATCGCGATGGCCCGCGACGCCAACGACCTGCTCGCCGAGCAGGTGCGCAAGCACCCCGACCGCTACCGCGGCTTCGCCTCGGTGGCGTTGCAGGACCCGGCCGCGGCCGCCGAGGAGTTGCGCCGCTGCGTGGGCGAACTCGGGTTCGTCGGCGCCATGGTCAACGGCTACACGGCCACCGGTGACGGCGGCGACGCCTACCTCGACGACGAGCGGTTCACCGGCTTCTGGGAGGCGGTCGCCGACCTGGGCGTGCCGGTCTACCTGCACCCGCGCCCGGCGCCGCCGACCGACCGGCACGCGATCGCCGGCCACCCGCAGCTGGTCGGCGCGACCTGGGGCTTCGGCGTCGAGACGGCCACACACACGCTGCGGTTGATCTTCAGCGGTCTGTTCGACCGGTTCCCCGGCGTGCAGTTGGTGCTCGGCCACCTGGGCGAGGGCCTGCCGGCGCAGCTCTGGCGCACGCAGTACTGCTACGACCTCAACCCGTTCGACAAGCGCATCGAGAAAACCCTGCCGGAGTACTTCGCCGACAACATCCACGTCACCACGAGCGGCAACTTCAGCGACCAGGCGTTGATCACCGCGCTGCTGACCGTCGGCGGCGACCGGGTCCTGTTCTCCGTCGACTACCCGTACGCCGACACGGAACTCGCGACCACGTGGCTCGACCGCGCACCGATCAGCGAGAGCGACCGGCGCAAGATCGCCGGCGGCAACGCGCGAAGGTTGTTCGGGCTGTGACGGCGCGAGTGCATTCCGTAGGATCGTGACCATGGCAGGCAGCGCCAACATCCGGGTCGGCAGCGCGGAGCGAGAAAGCGCATTGCATGCCCTGGCCGAGCACCTCACGGCGGACCGGCTGGACGTGGCCGAGTACGAGCAACGCTGCGCCGCGGTGACGGCCGCCCGCACTCGCGCCGATCTGCTGGCGGTTTTCGACGACCTGCCGGTCCCGCACCCGAAGTGGGATCCCGAGGAGCTCGAACCGGCCACCGCGCCGGAGCAGTCCCCGCTGATCGACAACAGCCCGGCCCGGCTGAGCCGCCCCATCGTGCTCGCCCTCGGCGCGATCATGATCGTCGCGGCCGTGGTGGTCGCCGCCGTGACGACGACGTGGTGGGCCCTGCTCCCGGCCCTGCTGATCATCATCGTGATGTTCCTGACCAACTGACCACCCCGGGGCGTGTCCCCCGTTCCGGCCCCGCGTGTCCCCCGTTCCGGTCCCCCGAGTCCCACGTTGAAGGTGGGACACACCCGACCCGAATGTGGGACACACCCGGCCTGAGCGTGGGACACGCCCGGGCCGGGGTCAGGTGGTGCGGACGCCGGTGAAGCTCTCCGCCAACCCGGTCATCGCCGCCGCCATCAGCGCCGCCAGGTCCTGCGACTCGTCGCGCAGCCACTGCTCGTACGACGCGAGCGCCACGCCGAGCGTCGCGTACGCGATGGTCTGCGGCCCGAGCGCGTCCACAGGCTGGTCGAGCCGTTCGGCCACGAACTCGGCGACCACCTGCCGCCAGTTCGCGTACCGCAGCGTCGAGTGCGCCTGCAACGCCGGCACCTGCAGGATCAACGCCATCCGCCGCCGGTGCCACGGCACCTCGGCCGCGGGCACACGGTTGAAGTCGACGAGCGCGGCCCGCACCACGTCCATCAGCGGCTGGTCCACCGGGTAGGCCCGCAAGTCGGTGCGCAGTTGGTCCAGTTGCTCGTCGAAGGCGCCCCACGGGATGTCGTTCTTCGACGGGAAGTACCGGAAGAACGTGCGCCGCCCGATGCCGGCCGCGCGCGCGATGTCGTCCACCGTGGTCGCCTCGAAACCCTGCGCGGCGAACAGGTCGAACGCGACGTGCTCCAGTTCGGCGCGGCTGGTCACCGGTTTGCGGCCGCCGCGCGCGGGCGTCGCGGAATCGTTTCCGTACAACCGAGCCTTCCATTCGGCACCGAGTGCCATTACTCTAGCGGTGTGTCGCCGATCACTGGCTGAGGAGCATGCCATGGACGAGGAACCGGTCGAGGTCGAAGAGGAACTCCTCGTCGAGGACGTGTCGATCGACGGCATGTGCGGTGTCTACTGACTCTCCGGGGTTCGACCCGGCGGCGCCCTACCGGCTGAACCCGAGGGTGGCGCTGCGACCGGAACCCTTCGGCGCGCTCGCCTACCACTTCGGCACGCGCAAGCTCAGCTTTCTCAAGGCTCCCGCGCTGGTCGAGCTCGTCCGCGACCTCGAAGCGCATCCCACGGTGCTGGCCGCGGTCGATCACCTCGCCGCACCCGAGAAGGACCGCTACCTGCGGGCCCTCGCGACGCTCGCCGAGACGGACATGATCGTTCCCGCCTGACCTGCGAAGGGACGCGCGGATGAAGCTGGTCGACCAATTCAAGAAGGGCTTGTCCGCCCCGATCTGCCTGACCTGGGAATGGACCTACGCCTGCAACCTCTCGTGCACGCACTGCCTGTCGTCGTCCGGGCGGCGTGACCCCAAGGAGCTCACCACCGCCGAGATCAAGGCGGTGATCGACGAGCTGCAGCGGATGCAGGTCTTCTACGTCAACATCGGCGGCGGCGAGCCGACCGTGCGGCCGGACTTCTGGGAACTCATGCACTACGCCGTCACCCACGACGTCGGCGTGAAGTTCTCCACCAACGGCCTGCGCATCACGCCGCTGCGGGCGCGCCAGCTCGTCGCGACCGACTACGTCGACGTGCAGATCTCCCTGGACGGCGCGACCCGCGAGGTCAACGACGCCGTGCGCGGGCCCGGCTCCTACGACACGGCGATCGCCGCGATGGCGAACCTCGCCGACGCCGGGTTCGCGGGTTTCAAGGTCTCCGTGGTGATGACCAGGCAGAACGTGCCGCAGCTCGGCGAGTTCAAGGCCATCGCCGACCGCTACGGCGCGCAGCTGCGCATCACCCGGCTGCGGCCGTCTGGGCGCGGCGCCGACGTGTGGGACGACCTGCACCCGACACAGGGCCAGCAGCGCCAGATCTACGACTGGCTGGTCCGCCACGGCGACAACGTGCTCACCGGCGACTCGTTCTTCCACCTCAACGCCCTGGGTTCGACTTCGTTGCCAGGCTTGAACTTGTGCGGCGCGGGCCGGGTCGTGTGCCTGATCGACCCGGTCGGTGACGTGTACGCGTGCCCGTTCGCGATCCACGACGCGTTCCTCGCGGGCAACGTGCGTGAGGCCGGCTTCGGCCGCGTGTGGCGGGAATCGCCGCTCTTCGCGCAGTTGCGCGAGCCGCAGTCGGCCGGCGCGTGCGCGAGCTGCGGGGAGTACGACGCGTGCCAGGGCGGGTGCATGGCGGCGAAGTTCTTCACCGGGTTGCCGCTCGCCGGGCCGGATCCCGAGTGCGTCAAGGGAAACGCGCCGACGACCGGCCTCGCCATCCCGGCTCAGGGCAAGGACCACTCGCACCGCAAGCGGGTCGCGCTCGGGATGCCCAGCGTGCCGGCGAAACCGTGCGACCCCAGCCCGCTGGCGGTGCGGTGATCACCGATCCGGTGACGCTGGCCGGTCGGCAGGCCCCCAGCCGGGTGCTCTTCGGTCCACATGAGACGAACCTCGGGCGTGGCCGCGCCTTTTCCGACCGGCATGTCGCCTACTACGCGCGACGCGCCCGCGGTGGTGCCGGGGTGATCGTGACCGAGACGGCAAGCGTGCACCCGTCCGACTGGCCGTACGAGCGGGCGCCGCTGGCCGCCGAGTGCGGACCGGGCTGGGCGGCCATCGCCTCGGCCTGCCAGGGTTCGCTTGTGCTGGCGTCGTTGGGGCACAGCGGGTCGCAAGGCTCGCCGGCGTTCGGGCAGCAGGCGTTGTGGGCGCCCTCGCGGGTGCCGGACGTGGCGAGCCGTGAGCTGCCGATGGCCATGGAACAGGCGGAAATCGACGCGTTGATCGCCGGGTTCGGCGCGGCGACCAAGCTGGCCATGGCGTCCGGTGTGGACGGTGTGGAGCTCGAAGCGGGCCAGTTCTCCCTGCTGCGCCAGTTCTGTTCGGGGCTGACCAACCAGCGCGATGATCGATATGGCGACAAATCCACCCTGCTGCACGAGGTGATCGCCGTGGTGCGGGCGTCGGTAGGCGACGGCGTGCTGGGGTTGCGGCTCTCGTGCGACGAGCTGGCACCGTGGGCCGGGATCACGCCGGACCAGGGCGCCTCGCTGGCGGCTTCCGTGGCCGATGCCGTCGATTACTTGGTCGTCGTTCGTGGCTCGGCCATGGGCACGTCGGCGACCCGCCCGGACTTCCACACGCCGCCGGGGTTCAACATCGAACTGTGCCGCCAGGTCCGGGCCGCGGTGGCCGGTCGGTGCCCGGTTGTGTTGCAGGGCAGCGTGATCGACCCCGCGATGGCCGAAGAAGCCCTCGACGGGGTGGCCGAGCTCGTCGAGATGACCCGGGCGCAGATCGCCGAGCCGGACCTGGTCGCGTTGTGGCGGGCCGGGCACGGCGCGCGGATCCGGCCGTGCGTGCTGTGCAACCAGCGGTGCCGGGTGCGCGACAACCGCAACCCGATCGTCAGCTGCGTCGGCGAACCGGCGAGCGGCCACGAGACCGAGGACCCGCCGATCACGCCGGCCGCCGCCCCGCGAGACGTGCTGGTGGTGGGCGGTGGACCGGCCGGCCTGGAGGCGGCTCGGGTGCTCGCGTTGCGGGGGCACCGGGTGGAACTGGTCGAGCGTTCGGACGTGCTCGGCGGGATGCTGCGGCACGCGCCGGGCCGGTTCGCCGCGCTCGCCGACTGGTTGGCGGCCGAGATCCGGCGGCTGGGCGTCACCGTGCGGACCGGCGCCACCGCGGACCCGGGCGACCGGCTGGTGGTGCGAGCGGTCGGGTCGGTGCCCGGCCCACGGGCTTACGACGTGGCCGAGGGCGCGGTCGTGGTGGAAGCGGTGGACGTGCTGAGCGGTGCGGAGTTGCCGCCGGGCGCGGTCGCGGTGCTCGACCCGGTCGGCGACGCGGTGGGCGTGGCGGTGGCCGAACGCCTTGCGGGGGCTGGACGTTCGGTCGCGATCGTCAGCCAGGACCAGGTGATCGGCACCCAGCTCGCGCTCACCGGTGATCTGGCCGACGCGAACGCGCGGCTGCAGCGCGCGGGTGTGCGCCTGGTGAAGCGCAGCAAGCCCCGGGCCGTGCGCCCTGGTTCGGTACTGGTGGAGGACGTGTTCACGGCCGAGCAGAGCAACGTGCCCGCCGAGGTTGGGGTCCACTGTGGACATCGATTGCCCGCCGACGCCGACGGCGTCACCGCGGGTGACTGCGTTGCGCCGAGGACCGTCTACGAGGCGATCCTCGAAGGCAGGCGGGCCGGTGCGTTGCCGTGAGCCGCTTGCGTTACCTGTTCTCGCCGTTGCGGGTGGGCCCGCTGGTGCTGCGCAACCGGATCGTGTTCGCCGCGCACCTGACCAACTACGCGGTCGACGGCCTGCCGTCCGAGCAGCACGCGGCCTACTACGCGGCCCGCGCGGCCGGAGGCGCCGGGTTGATCATCACCGAGGAGCACTCGACCCACCCGACGGACTGGCCGTACGAGAAGCTGATCCACGGCCACCACCCGCAGGTCGTCCCCGGTTACCGGCGGATCACCGAGGCGGTACACCGGCACGACACGCCGATCCTGGCCCAGCTCAACCACAACGGCGGGCAGGCCTCGTCGATGTACTCGCGGTTGCCGGTGTGGGCGCCGAGCGCGGTGCCGGACCCGATGTTCCGCGAGGTGCCCAAGGCCATCGACACCCGCGAGATCGCCGAGGTGGTCGCCGGCTACGCGACGGTCGCCGGGCATTGCGCCGAAGGCGGCTTCGACGGCGTGGAACTGCAGTGCTCGCACTCGTCGATCGTGCGTGGCTTCCTTTCTCCCACAACGAATGTGCGCACCGACCGCTACGGCGGTCCGCTGGCCAACCGGGCGCGCATCCTGCTGGAGATCGTGGCCGCGGTGCGCGCGGCGATTGGGCCGGACCGCGTTCTGGGCGTGCGCATCTGCGGTGACGAACTGATCGAGGGTGGCACGACGATCGACGAGGCCGTCGAGGTCGCGCGCATGGTTGAGGCCAGCGGGCAGGTCGACTACCTGAACACGTCGATCGGTGTCGCTACCGCGAGCCTGTTCATGATCGAGGCGTCCATGGCCGTCCCGCCCGGCTATGCCTTGTTCATCGCCAACGCCATGCGCAAGGCCGTGCGCCTGCCGGTCGTCGGCGTCGGCCGGATCAAGGATCCCGTGCAGGCCGAGCGCGCGCTCGCGGCCGGGCACTGCGACCTGGTGGGGGTCGTGCGCGGGCAGATCGCGGACGCGGACTTCGCGGCCAAGGCGCGGTCCGGGCACGGCACCGAGATCCGGACTTGCTTGTCCTGCAACCAGGAATGCGTCGGCCGGATGGGCCTGAACCGCTGGCTCGGCTGCATCGAGAACCCCCGCACCGGGCGCGAGGCCATCGACCTGCCGATGCCCCGGCGCCGAGATCTCCGGGTGCTCGTCGTCGGCGGTGGTCCGGGTGGCCTGCAGGCGGCGTCGACGGCCGCGCAACGCGGGCACCACGTGACGTTGTTCGAACGGGCCGAGGATGTCGGCGGGCAGGTCGCGGTGGCCGCGCGCGTCCCCGGCCGGGCCGAATTCCTCGACGTGGTGCGGAATCTGCGCGCGGAATGCCAGCGCTACGGCGTGGACGTGAAGACCGGCACCGAGGCGACGGCGTCGCTGCTGCTGGCCGAGTCCCCGGATGCCGTCGTGCTGGCGACGGGCGCTCGCCCGCTGCGCCCGTACTGGGCCGGGTCGAGTGCGCGCGTCGTGGATGTGCGGGACGTGCTCGAGCAGCGCTGCGCCCCGTCCGGACGCGTGCTCGTGGTGGACGACCTGGGCTTCCACCAGGCGACCAGCGTGGCGGAGTTGCTGGCCGACCGTGGCTGCTCGGTGCGGATCAGCACGTCCGGGATGGTCGTCGGCCAGGACCTGGGGATCACGCTGGACATGGAGATGTTCTGCGTCCGCGCCCACGCGAAGGGCATCGAGCTGACCACCGACGAGGTGATCACCGGCGTGGCCGAGGGTGTGCCGGCCGAGGGTGTGACCGTACAGTTGCTCAAGCACACGACGAGCGAGACCTTCGACTTGCCGGTGGACTGGGTGGTCTGCGCGACCCACCAGGAGCCGGAGGACGAACTGTGGCACGCCCTGCGTGATGCCCCGTTCGCCGTCCACCGGGTCGGCGACTGCGTGACGCCGAGGCGCGCCCATGCCGCGGTCGTCGAAGGCCACCGAGCGGCGTTGGCCTTGTGATCGGCGCCCCCGGCCGGCCACTCGCCCTTCTCGTCGTTCGCGACGGGGAGCCGCCGCTGGGTGCGGACGAGGCGGTGGCCGAGGCCGCCGGCGCGGCGCTGGTGGTCGGGTCCGGGCCGAGCGCCACCGGGCTGGTCTCGGCTCGCCGGTTGTGGCTCGCGGAGACCGGCTCGTTCGCGCCCGGGGCATTGGCCGCGGCGTTGAGCAGGCTCACGACGTGCGGGCCGATCATCCTGCCGGCCTCCCCCGACGGTCGCGACCTGGCGCCGAGGCTGGCCGCCGTGCTCGGACGGCCCCTGCTGGCCAATGCGGTGCGCGTGCACGACCACGGCGCCGAGGTCACGCGGTGGGGCGGGCAGGTCACCGTCGACTTGACCGCCGCCGGGCCCTTCGTGGCCACGTTGGTGCCCGGCGTGCGTGGGAGCGATCCGGTCGGCGCACCACCGGCCGTCGAACATGTGGACATCAAGGTCGAGCGGGGCGACGACGTCGAGGTACTCGAGACGCTCGAAGCCGATCCGGCCACCGCCGATCTCGCCGAGGCGCCGCGCATCCTCGGGGCCGGTGCCGGACTCGGCAGCCGCGGCCACACCGCGTTGCTGGGCAAGGTCGCGGCCGCGCTCGGCGCGTCGCTGGGGGCCACGCGCGTGGTCACCGACGCCGGGTGGGCGCCCTACGAACGGCAGATCGGCACCACCGGCGTCGCGGTCGATCCCGAGCTCTACGTGGCGTTCGGGGTGTCCGGCGCGGCGCAGCACCTCGGCGGGCTCGGCTCGCCCCGCGCCGTGGTCAGCGTGAACACCGATCCGTCCTGCCCCATGACCGCCATGGCCGATCTCGGCATCGTCACCGACGCGCCGGGGCTGCTCGACGAGCTGGCCGAACGGCTGGGGGTCGAGCGTGACTGAGTTCGACGTGGTGGTGGTCGGCGCGGGTCCGGCCGGCTCGGCGGCCGCGCTGGAGGTGGCGCGGGCCGGGCTCTCGGTGGCGTTGGTCGAGCGTGGGCCGTTCCCCGGGGCCAAGAACGTCTTCGGCGGGGTCGTCTACGGCCGGGTGCTCGACGAACTCATCCCCCGCTGGTGGGAACGGATGCCCGTCCAACGCTGGGTCACCCGCCGCTCCACCATGGTCCTGACGCCGACCCAGGCGTTGACCGTCGACCTGCGGGCACAGGACTGGGGCCAGGCCCCCTACAACGGCGCCACCGCCCATCGGTCCGAACTGGACAGTTGGCTGGCCGAGCAGGCCGTGGCCGCGGGCGCCACGCTCATCACGTCCACCGTGGTCACCGGCCGGTCGGCGACCGGGGTGCGGACCGACCGGCCGGACGGCGACATCGCGGCCAAGGTCGTGATCGCCTGCGACGGGGTGAATTCCTTCCTGGCCAAGGAAGCCGGGCTCTTCAAGGCTCGGGAGCACAACACGCTCGGCGTGAAGGAGACGCTCGCGCTGCCGCGGGCCGTGATCGACGAGCGGTTCGGGTTGACGGGTGACGAGGGCGCGGACTTCGAGATCATCGGCTGCACCGGCGACATCCCCGGCGGCGGATTCCTGTACACCAACAAGGAATCCGTCGGGATCGGCGTCGTGCTCGAACTCGACGGGCTCACGGCCGCCAAGGTGCGTCCCGAGGAGCTGATCGCCGAGCTGAAGGCGCACCCCGCCATCGCGCCGCTGGTGCGCGGCGGCGAGCTGGTCGAGTACTCGGCGCACCTCATCCCCGAGGGCGGCTACCGCACGATGCCCGAGTTGGTGACCGACGGCATGCTCATCGCGGGGGATGCGGCCGCGATGTGCCTCGCCGCGGGGATCTGGCTGGAGGGCGTGAACTTCGCCCTCGGCGCGGGCATGTACGCCGGCCGGGCCGCCGCGGCGGCGATCGCCAAGGGCGACACGTCCAAGGCCGGACTCGCCGCCTACCGCACCATGCTCGAGAATTCCTTCGTCCTCGGTGATCACCGCAGGCTGCGCGACATGCCCGGCCTCGTGCTGTCCGAACGGGTGCAACGGCGCTACCCCGGCCTGGTCTGCGACCTCGCGCAGGGGATGTTCGAAGTGGACAACGCGCAGCCGAAGCCCGGGCTGCGCAAGCTGCTGCGCGAGGCACGGCGGACCCACGGCGTGCGCGTGCGCGACCTGCTCAGGGACGGGATCACCGCGATGAGGTCGCTGTCATGACCTACCCGGAGCGCGACTTCGACGACCGTATGTCCACTGTGGAGTTCCGGGTCGGCGACCGGCCGCACATCACCGTCGACCAGGACGTGTGCCGCTCGTGCACCACGCAGGCCTGCGTGCACGCGTGCCCGGCGAACCTCTTCGTGCCGACGGCCGAGGGCGGCATCCTGTTCAACTACGAGCAGTGCTTCGAGTGCGGCACGTGCTACCAGGTGTGCAACCAGGAGGGCGCGATCACCTGGACCTACCCGGACGGCGGCCACGGCGTCGTGTTCCGGAAGGGGTGAGCCGGTGCTGGTGATCGCCGCCCTGCGCTGGGTCGATCCGCGCCCGGGCGTGGACCCGCTGACGGGCGCCGTGCACACCGACCCGAAGGCCAGCGGCCCGAGCGCGGCCGACGAGTGCGCGCTCGCCCACGCCCTGCGCATTGCCGGGCCGGGCCGGTGCGTCGCCGTCACGGCCGGGCCGCCGGCGGCCGAAGGGCTGCTGCGTGACGCGCTCGCCGCCGGGGCCACCGACGCCCTGCGCATCGACGACGCCGGCGCCAACACGGCGGTCGCGCTGACCGCGGGCATCCGCACGCTCGGCCCGCCGGACGTGATCGTCTGCGGCGACCACTCGCTCGACCACGGCACCGGCGCGACGCCGGCCCTGCTCGCCCACGCCTTCGGTGCCGCTCAGGCCCTCGGGCTGGTCGAACTGTCCATGGATGGCGAGCTCACCGGCCTGCGCCGGCTCGACGGTGGGCGCCGCGAGCGGCTGGCCATCCCACTGCCCGCGGTGTGTTCGGTGGAGCCGACCGGGCTGCGGCCGCCGCGGGCCTCGCTGCCCGCGGTGCTCGCCGCCCAGGCCGCGGCAATCCCCGTTGTGACCGTCGACAGTGGACCGTCAATGGTCCAGGCAGGCGAGCAGAAGCCCTACCGGCCCCGCCCGACCCACCTCGGCGCACCGGCCGGCGACGCCCACCACCGGGTGCTCGCGTTGACCGGGGCGCTGACCGAGCGGACGCCACCTCGCGTCGTGCGCCCGGCGTCGGCTGCCGAAGCCGCCGACGAACTGCTCGACTTCCTGCGCAAGCATGGTTTCCTTGAGCCATGAGCCGGGTCGCGGTGGTGACCGGGGCGGCGCGGGGGATCGGCGCCGCCGTGGTCACCCGCCTGGCCGGTGCGGGGTGGCGGGTCGTGGCCGTCGACCGCTGCGCCGATCTGCCCGGCGTGGGTTACCCGCTCGGCACCCGGGCGGACCTGGACGCCGTGGTCGCGCCCTGGCCGTCGACGGTGCGCGCGGTGGTCGCCGACGTGCGTTCCCCGCACGCTTTGGTCGACGCCGTGGCCTTGGCCGAACGCGACTTCGGCGGCCTGGACGCGGCCGTGGCGGCGGCTGCCGTCATGGCCGGTGGCCGCCCGTTGTGGGAGACCACCGACGCCGAGTGGGACGCGTTGTTCGACACCGGGGTCCACGGCGTGCTGAACCTGGCACGGGCCGCGGTACCCGCCTTGTTGCGCCGCCCGGAGCCGCGGGCCGGGCGGTTCGTGGCCCTGGCGTCGGCGGCCGCACACACCGGCCTGTGGCACCTCGCCGGCTACAACGCGGCCAAGCACGCCGTGGTCGGGCTGGTCCGCGGCCTGGCCGCGGACTTGCGGGGCACCGGCGTGACCGCGACCGCCGTGTCACCGGGTTCGACCGACACCGCCATGCTGGCCGCGACCGCCGACCTCTATGGACTGTCCGATGTGGGCGAGTTCGCCACGCACCAGCTCGTGGATCGCTTGCTGACGCCCGACGAAGTGGCCGCCGCGGTGTGCTGGCTGTGCTCCGCGGAGTCCGGCGCGGTCACCGGCAGCGTGCTGCACGCCGACGGCGGGTTCCTGGCATGACCACGCTGCGGTTGACCCGTGACGGCGGCACCCGGGTGCTGCGCGGCGGCCGGGTGCTCGTCGGTGGCGCTCCCCTGCGCATGCTCCGCCTGTCCAAGACGGGCGCCGACCTGGTGAGCCGGTGGTTCGCGGGTGTGCTGGTCGACGACACGCACCGGGCGCTGGCCCGGCGGCTGGTCCAGGCCGGGATCGCTCATCCGTCCTATCGCGACACCGGGTGGAGCACCGCGGACGTCACCGTGGTCGTGCCGGTGCGCGACCACCCGGTGGGCGTGCCCGGCGCGGTGATCGTGGACGACGGGTCGATCATCCCGGTGTCCGGTGCCGCCGTCCGGCACCCGCAACCCCGCGGCCCGGCTGCGGCACGCAACGCCGGGTGGCGGATCGCCACCACCGAGCTGGTCGCCTTCGTGGATGCCGATGTGCGGCTCACGCCCGGCTGGCTCGACCCGATCCTGGCGCACTTCGCCGATCCGGACGTCGCCGCCGTGGCGCCGCGCGTGCGCAGCCGCGCGGGCACGGGCTTGCTCGCCCGGTACGAGGCGGTCGCGTCCAGCCTCGACCTCGGCGGTGAGCCGGCTCAGGTGCGGCCCGGTGGGGTGGTCAGCTACGTGCCGTCGGCGACCCTGGTGGTGCGGCGATCGGTGCTGGACCGGCTGGGCGGCTTCGACGAGTCGATGCGGTTCGGCGAGGACGTCGACCTGATCTGGCGCATGGTCGATGCCGGGTTGTCGGTGCGCTACGAGCCCACGTCCACTGTGGAGCACGCGCCGCGGGCCAGCTGGGCCGGCTGGGTGCGGCAGCGGTTCGAGTACGGGACATCGGCAGCACCGCTGGCCGTGCGGCACGGGCGAGCGGTGGCGCCGGTGCGAATGTCGGTGTGGAGCGCGCTGTCGTGGCTGGCGGTCGCTGCCGGACGGCCACGCACGGGAATCGCGCTGGCGTTGGCAACAGCCGCGCTGTTGCCGGTCAAACTGCGCCGGGCCGGGCTGCCCCGCGGCGAACTGGTCCGGCTCGCGGTGACGGGCCACTGGTACGCCGGCCGCCTGCTCGCCGATGCCACAACGCGCTCGTGGTGGCCGATTTCCTTGGCGTTGCCGTGGTTCCGGCGTGGCCGGTGGGTGCTGGCAGCAGCCTTGGCCCGGCACCTTCCCGGCCAGGGCGGCATCGACCCGGCGCGCTGGGTGCTGCTGCGCGCGGCCGACGACCTGGCCTACGGCGCCGGGGTGTGGTGGGGCGCGGTGCGCGATCGCACGGTGCGGCCGCTGCTGCCGGACTTCACGGAGTGGCGGCCGTGAGGCTGGACTCGACGGCGTCGGTGCACGGCACGCTCGTGGTCCCGGTGGGCTCGACCGAGCAGCACGGCCCGCACCTCCCGTTCACTGTGGACACCGCGATCGCGGCGGCCCTCGCCGAGCGGCTCGCGGCGGAAGTGTCCGATGTGGTCATCGCACCGCCGGTGGCCTACGGGGCGAGCGGCGAGCACGCCGGGTTCCCCGGGACGTTGTCCATCGGCGTCGAGGCGACCCGGGTGGTGTTGGTGGAGCTGATCCGCTCGGCCGACGCTTTCGACGGTGTGGTGCTGGTTTCCGGCCACGGCGGCAACGCGGTACCCGTGCGTGCCGCGTGTGCGCTCGCCGCGCGCGAAGGCAGGCGGGTATGCGTGTGGTCACCGACGGGGCCCGCCGACGACAGCCACGCGGGCTGGACGGAGACGTCGGTGATGCTGGCCCTGCGGCCGGACGCGGTGCGGATGGACCTGGCCGCGCCAGGGGTGACCACGCCCTTGCCCGAGTTGATGGACCGCCTGCGCAAGGACGGTGTCGCGGGCGTGAGCAAGTCCGGCGTCCTCGGCGACCCGACGAAGGCCAGCGCCGAGACCGGGGAACGCATCCTGCGCCAGTGGACCGCCGACCTGGTCCGGACGGTCACCGCCTGGCGGGCTACTGATCGGCGCGGCTGATGTCGATGATGTCGGCGGCACGCACCAGCACCGCCGGCGCGTGCTCGGGCACGGTCGGCGGACGGACCGGGACCCAGACCGATCCGGTGTGGACGTCGCGCAGGGGCAGCCCCACCACGACCGCGGTGGTGATCGGCGCGGTCGGCGGATGTCTGCGACGGGCACCCGCACGTGTCGTGTAGGTGACCGTACTGCCCCTCGGGTACGTCCTGTCCGGCTCCACCGCGCCCCTTTGTCCCCGACCGTCGGGTGTCGAGGCCGATCTTGGGACCTGTGCGCCCACATCACCCGCCGAGGCCTCGATGATCACGCCTCCGGGTGACGTCGTCCGAGGTCAGGCCGGTACGGTCGCGGTCACCAGCCAGCGGTCCACGCCGCCGGCGTCGAGTGTTCCGCCGACCAACACGAGCCGCTCTCGCATCCCGGTCAGTCCGTAGCCGCGTGGCCCCTCCAGCACAGGAGCATCCTCGGGCACGGCGTTGGCCACGGTCAGCGTCACGTGGTCCGCGTCGAACGCCAACGCCATGGTGACCGGGGCGCCGGGGGCGTGCCGGGCAGCGTTGGTCAACGCCTCGCGGGCGGCGCGGACCAGCGACACCGCCGCCGCGGACGGGAGTTGTCGCGGTGCGCCTTCTACGTGGAAGTCGACCGGACCGTGATCACGCCGGTGCGCCTCGGCGAGTTGCGCAAGCGCCTCGGACAACGACGGCACGCCGTCCCGGCGCAGTGCGGCAACGGCATCGCGCGCCTCGGTCAATCCCTCGCGCGCGAGCCGGTTCGCGCGGCGCACCCGCTCGCTCGCCTGCGCCGCGTCTCCCTTGTCCAGCAACGCTTCCGCCACGTCCAGCTGCACGGTCAAGGCGCCCAGTGAGTGGGCGAGCACGTCGTGCATCTCGCGGGCGATGCGGGCGCGTTCGTCCAGCGCCGCGGCCCGGGACTGCTCCTGCTGCGCCAGCCGGGTCTGGGCCAGCAACTCCTCGGCCTGCCGGGCCCGCAACTGGTACTGCCGCCGGTTCAACCCCAGCACGGTCAGCAGCAACACCATGCCCACCGACCCGAAGACCTCCAGCGTGCTCCGGCGCCAGAGCAGGCAGCCGATGAGCGTGCACGCCTCGCAGTAGACGAAGAGCCACAGGATCAGCCGCCCGCTCGGCTCGGGCAGGGAAGCGAGGCGGCCGAGCAGCACGCAGCAGATGACCAGCGCGGTGGCGTCCGGCGCGGGCCCGACCGCCAGCGCGGGCACGACGATGCTCACCACGAGCACCGGCACCGCCCAACGCGAGCCCACCTGGTCGAGGCCGATGAACGCGAGCCAGCAACCGATGCCGATGCCGTAGACCGTCCACAAGAGAGCGTTGGCAGGCGCGGCGGTGATCACCACCGTGACCAGGATCGCGGTGCCGAGCAGCTGCACCACCAGCCAGCCCGGCGCGAGGCGGTCGATGAGGTGGTCGGTCACGAAGTTCCCTACTTGCTGCCGACTTTGCGGTAGATGATAACCATCGCGACCAGCGCGAGCAGGCCCAAGCCGACCACGATGCCCACCTTGATCAGGTAGTCGGTGATGAGTTCCTCGATCACCGGCGGTCCTCGCGATCGAGGTGGTTGAGCACCGTGCGGGTGGCAAACTTGGCGGCGCCACCCCGCCGCCGGCGCCGAGACGGGCTCTGCGCCCACGAGCGCACCACCGGCTCGACGTAGCGGCGGGCGTCGACCTGCTTGCCATTGCGCTTCAGCACGACCAGCACGGTGAACGCCGCCACCGCGAGCAACGCGATCCCGCCCGCGACGATCGCGAAGCGGACGAGCAGCAAGGTCATCACGTCATGTGCTTCCATGGCGACGACGCTAGGTGCGGGGGCGGGTGGAGGTGGACCACCCGGCGGTGGAGATCGGGGTGGAGACGTGACCGACATCCGGGTGCTGGTGGTCGACGACCAGCAACTGGTCCGCGAAGGATTGGTGGCGCTGCTCGGGCTGCTCGACGGCGTGACCGTGGTCGGCCACGCCGGCGACGGCGCGGAGGCCGTCCGGCTGGCGGCGGAGACGGTGCCGCAGGTGGTGTTGATGGACCTGCGCATGCCGCGCATGGACGGCGTGGCGGCCACGGCGGAAATCGTGAAGCGGCACCCGAGCATCGGCGTGCTGGTCCTGTCGACCTACGCCGACGACGAGTCGATCGGTTCCGCCTTGCGTGCCGGCGCCCGCGGATACCTCACCAAGGATGCCGGCCGGGCGGAAATCCTCGCGGCAGTGCGGTCCTGCGCGGTCGGACAGTCCACTTTCGACCCGGTGGTGTCGGCCCGGTTGGCCAGCGCACTGACCGGAACGCGCCCGGAACCGCCACCGGACCACCTGACCGCCCGGGAGGCGGAAGTGCTCGGCCTGATCGGTGGCGGTTCGAGCAACACGGAGATCGCCGCGTCGCTGTTCATCAGCGAGACGACGGTGAAGACGCACATCAACAACGCATTCGCCAAGATCGGCGCCAAGAACCGAGCAGACGCCGTGCGGTATGCGCTACGGCATGGGTTGGCTCAAGCCTGAGCTTGCCTTTGCTAGTTGCCCTCTATTAGGAGCTATTAGGGGCGGCTGCCGAGGGTGTTCGCCCCCTGCGGTTTATTGGATGGTCCCGTTGGTGCCGGGCTGCGTGAAGAATCGGAATATTCCACCATTCCCGGTTAGGCCGTTTGGTCGATTGTTGTGGTATGATCGAGGTATGGAGCTGGGGGAGCTTAACTCGACTGTCGCGCAGTTGCGGCGTCTGGAGTTGAAGCTGCTCGACGACATTTCCCACCTGGAGTGGAAAGAGTCCGGGTATCCCCAGTTGTGGCGGTTTCTGCAGGATGTCCTGCATCTGACCGCTCCTGAAGCCAAGCGTCTTGAACATCACGTCGAGTTGTTGTGCCCGAAGGTCGGGATCACCGGCCAGTCGATCCCGCCGCGGCTGCCTGCCGCGCGGGCGGCGATGACGGCCGGGGAGATCTCTGGCGCGCACGTCGACAAGATCGCCACCGCGGTGGAACTCGTCCCGGTCGAGCACGCCGAACAGGTCGACGTAGACATGACCGAGCTGGCTCGGGAGTTCAACCCGACCCAGCTCATCCACCTCGGTAAGCGCATCGTCGACGCGCTGAACCCCGACGGTCGCAAGCCGGTCGAGCCGACTGTGGTGGACGCGCAGAACACGCTGGACCTCTACGAACACCGCGACGGGTCGCTGTCAGGCCAGTTCCGGCTCGGCGCCGAGGACGCGAGCGTGCTGCGCGCGCTGCTCTCCCCACTGGCCAAGCCCCAGCCTCAGGATGACCGGATCCTGAGCGAGCGGCAGGGCGACGCGCTGGCCGAGATCATCGGCTTCGCCGCCGACTCCGGCCGGGCTCCGGCTGAGGGTGGCGAGCGTCCGCACATCGCGGTGACGGTCTCTCTGGAGACTCTGCAGACTCGGATCGGCCGCGCGATGCTCGATGATGGCCGCACGCTGGCTCCGGAGCAGGCCCGCCGCGTGGCCTGCGAGGCGAAACTCATCCCCATCGTCCTCGACGGCAAATCCCAGCCACTGGATATCGGGGAACCCGCCGATTGGCCGATAAACGATTGCGCAGAGCCCTCGCCATCCGCGACCAAGGCTGCGCCGCACCCGGCTGCGCGCGAACACCGCATCAATGTCACGCGCATCACATCAAACATTGGGCCGACGGCGGACCAACAACGCTCGATAATCTGGTATTGGTGTGCCCTTATCATCATCGGTTGATCCATCACACCGAATGGGCGGTGCACATGGATAACGGGCTGCCAGTATTCACCCCACCACCCTGGCTACAAGGCGCTGCGTAAATTCCTGTAACTCAGCCACCGCCGGGACGACCCGGGGAACCGCCGGCTGCCCTCGCAACGTAACCCCTCAACCGGGCCACCCCCGCCACGCAATCACCGGCACCGGTGGCAAGGGTGTTCGCCGCCACCAACCCCGAGACCAACCCAGCCACCGAGCGGCGAACACCCGCGGCAGCCGCTCCTAATCGAGGCCCACCGCCCCACCCCGAGACCAACCCCACCACCGGGCGGCGAACACCCACTCGAGAGCAACCACCCCAGAACACAAGCCACCACCCACAACAGCCACACCCGCCTGTGGAAAACCCCAGCAACAAGAGGATCAGCGGGAGTAGGCGCGAACGAAGAGGTCGGCGGCCGATTCGGCGATGCGTTTGCGGTCCTTGGCCGACAGCTCGGTCACCCCGTAAGCCGTGTTGTTCATGCCGCGGAAGGAAAGCAGGCCGAAGTAGTTCTCCACGGCGGCCACCGGGTCCGGCACGTCCAGCACGCCGCGTTCGGTGAGCGCAACGAGCTCGGTGATCAGCACGGTCGCGATCGCCGTCGGCGCCCCGGCCGCCCACATCTCGCGCAGTTCGGGAATCCGGCTCAGCTCGCCGATCATCACCCGGCGCAGGGCCGCCACCCGCTTGCTCAACACCACCGTCAGCATCCGCTCGCCGAACCGGGTCAGCGAGCCGAGCAGGTCGTCGGGGTCCAGCACGGTGGCGACCGCGTCGGCGGGCCGCAGCTGCTGCTCCCGCGCGGCCTCGACCACGGCCATGAACAGCGACTTCTTGTCCGTGAAGTGCCGGTACACGGTCTGCTTCGACACACCCGCGACCGCCGCTACATCGTCGAGGTTGGTGCGGTCGTAGCCGTTGTCCAGGAAGACCGACGTCGCCGCTTCGAGGATGGCCGCCCGCTTCTGCGATGACGGCGGACGGCCGCGCCGGGCCGGTTCGGTCGAAGTCGCCATGAACCGGACCTTATCATACGAGACGGTACAGTCTCGCTTAAGCGGCCGCGCGCAGCACGAACCAGCCGTCGACCCGCTCCCACGTCAGGGACGAGCCGGACGCCGCGAGCCGGTCGCGCAGGCCACGCAACCCGTTGCCCGCCGACGGGCTCCCCGAGCCGGCCCGGCCGTTGTCCCGCACCTCGAGCCACGACTCGCCGAGCCGGACCTCGCAGCGGGACGCGCCGCTGTGCTTGACCACATTCGTCACGCCCTCGCGCACCACCCAGGCGAACTGCTCGCGCAGCGACGAGCGCAACTCCTCCACCCCGCCCGGCAACACCGCCTCGATGCCCGCGGCACGCAACGCGGCCTTCGCGTTCACCAACTCCGCGGCCAGCGAGATCTGGTGGTACCCCGACACGGCGGCCCGCACTTCGACCAACGCCTTGCGCGACAACTCCTCCACGTCCCGCACCTCGCTGATCGCCCGCTCGGTCGCCGCGCCGGTCTCCAGCACGCGCCGCGCCAGGCCCGACTTCACCGTGATCGTGGTCAGGCTGTGACCGAGCAGGTCGTGCAGGTCGCGGGCGAAGCGGCTGCGCTCCTCGGCGACGGCGAGGTCCGCGATCATGCTGTTCGCGTCGCGCAGGCTCTGGATGGTGTTGCCGACGATCAGCAACGACGTGACCGACACGGTGACCAGCACCAGCGTCCACGTGCCGCTCCAGTCGACCGCACCGTCGGCGAGCCAGGTGATCAGCATCTGCAGCCCGATCACGACCGCGCCGATGGGGCGGCTGTAGCGCAGCGGCACGACGAGCACCGTGATCACCATGGCGTAGGTGATCATCGGGAAGTCCTTGGCGTCCATGGAGACCACCGGCAGCAACCCGCCGAGCAGCAGCATCCACGCCACGATCAGCGCCCGCGTGCGGTGCGAAGCCTGCACCCGCATCCGGGCCACCAGCACCGCGACGAAGCTCAACGCGTAAACGGTGGCCACGATCGCGAGCAGCACCCGTTGGACGATCGGGTGCGGCCCGGCCAGGTCGTCGCGCACCGCGGCGAACATGAAGAACATGAACGCCACCGGCGCGAAGAGGTTGCGCACCACGGCGTTCTGCTTGCGGTCGCGATCACGGCCGGCGAACCCCCAAGCCGGCCACTGGTTCGCGGTGAACTCGTAGGCCCGCAGCCGCGCGGCCCGTTCGGCGTCCTCGGAGAGTTGACCCTGCACAACAAGACCCTAGGCGACGCCGCCGGACCCGGCCCATGACATCTGTCATCCCGAACCCGTGACGGCCGTACCGGGGTCGTGGTCCTTTGCGGACACAGACTTCGAGCCATGCCAGTCCAGACCACACCACCGCGGACCACGCAAGCCGTGACGATCCGCGACCTGCGCAAGAACTACGAAACGAAGACCGGCACGGTCGCCGCGGTCAGGGGCGTCGACCTGGCCATCGGCACCGGCGAGGTGGTCGCCGTGCTCGGGCCGAACGGGGCCGGCAAGTCGACGACCGTGGCCACCATCCTGGGGCTGACCCAGCCGAGCGCGGGCACCGTCGAGGTGTTCGGCAAGACGCCGCGCGACGCGGTCACCGAGGGCCTCGTCGGCGCGATGCTGCAGCAGGGCAACCTGCTCGAGGACGTGACGGTCGCCGAGGTGATCGGCATGATCGCCGGGCTCCACAAGCACCCGATGCCCGCCGAGCAGGCGATGCGGATGGCGGGGGTCACCGACATCGCCGACCGCTACTGCACCAAGCTCTCCGGCGGCCAGCGCCAGCGCGTGCGGTTCGCCATGGCCCTGGTCGGCGACCCGCGCCTGCTGGTGCTCGACGAGCCCACCGCGGCCATGGACGTCGGCAGCCGCCGCGACTTCTGGCAGGCCATGCGCTCGTTCACCGACACCGGCCGCACCGTGCTGTTCGCGACCCACTACCTCGACGAGGCCGAGGAGTTCGCCGACCGGGTCGTGCTGCTGCGCGACGGCCGGGTGGTCGCCGACGGCACGGTCGCCGAGGTGCGTGGCAGCGTCACCGGCAGCGTGCTGCGCGCGGTCGTGCCCGGCGCGACGCTCGCCGACCTGCTGCGCCTGCCCGGCGTGACCGGTGGCGAGTTGCGTGGCGATCGCGCCGAGCTCAGCTGCGACGACTCCGACACCGCGTTGCGCGCGCTGCTCGTCGAGCACCCGCTGGCCCACCACTTCCAGATCACCGCGATGGGCCTCGAAGAGGCGTTCCTGTCGCTCACCAGCACCGAAGAACCGCTTGCGGGTTCGAGCATCAGCACCGAAGAACCGCTTGCGGGTTCGAGCATCAGCACCGAGGAGTCCCGATGACCGGCTACCTGACGTTGGAGATCAAGCGCATGTTGCGCACCCCGCGCTTCGTGCTGTTCGCGATCGCGTTGCCGACCCTGCTCTACCTGTTGCAATCGGGGCTGTACAAGGACGAGTCGGTGCCCGGCACCGACGTGAAGTACAAGGCGTACCTGTTGTGCGGGCTCGCCGCGTACGGGGCGTTCGTGTCGGCGCTGTCGACCGGCATCCGGATCGCGGCGGAGCGCTCGGGTGGCTGGCAGGCGCAACTGCGGCTCACGCCGTTGAGCCCGAAGGCGTACCTGCTGTCGAAGGTGGTGGTCAGCATGATCGTGGCGCTGCCCGCGCCGATTATCGTGGCCATGGCCGGTGGCTTCATCGAGAACGTGCACCTGAGCGCGGGTGCGTGGGTGCAGCTGACGTTGGGCACGTGGCTCGCGTCGTTGCCGTTCGCGGTGCTCGGCGTGCTGCTCGGCCTGCTCGCCTCGGCGGACTCCGTGCAGATCTACACGGCCGGGGTCCAGCTGGGCTTCGGTTTCCTGAGCGGTCTGCTGATCCCGCTGACCGGGTTCCCGAGCTGGGTCGCGTCCGCGGTGAAGGCGATTCCCAGCTACTGGCTGGCCGACATCGGGCACGGCGCGTTGCTGGGCAACAACAACACCGCGCTGGCGGTGCTGGTGCTGGGGGCCTGGACGGTGGCGTTGAGCGCGCTGGTCGTCTTCAGCTACCGCCGCGAAGCCGCTCTGGCCTGACCGCCTCCGGGCGTGTCCCACACTCAGGCAAGGTGTGTCCCACACTCAGGACGAGCGTGTCCCACACTCGAGTGTGGGACACACCCCGCGCGAGTGTGGGACACACCCGGCGGGAACGGGGGACACACCCGGCGCGAGTGTGGGACACGCCCGTCAGGCGAAGGGGACGGCGATGGCCGTCAGCACGAAGCCGTCCTCGACCAGCCAGCGGCCCTCGAAGCCCCGCAGCTCGACGCCGTCGAGCACCGGGCCGGGCACCAGCAGGCGGGCGGAGAACGTCCCGTCGGTGGCGAATTCCAGCGAGGCTTCCTCGAAACCCAGCCAACGCTGGGTGATCGGGAACCACGCCTTGTACACGCTTTCCTTGGCGCTGAACAACAAGCGGTCCCAGTGCACGCTGCTGGGCAGGCCGGCCAGGTGATCCCGCTCGGCCGGCAGCGACACCGCGTCCAGCACACCGTCGGGCAGCGGGCCGTGCGGCTCCGCGTCCACGCCGACCGAGCGCAACTCGGTCGCGTGCGCCACCACCGCGGCCCGGTACCCGGCGCAGTGCGTCATGCTGCCGACCACAGTGGACGGCCAGCTGGGCGCCCCGCGTTCGCCCGGAACCAGTGGCACGTAGGGAACTCCGAGTTTGGCCATGGCCAGCCGGGCGCAGTGGCGGACCGTGGTGAACTCGCGGCGGCGGTTCGCCACCGCCTTCGCCACCGCGGCCGCCTCGACCGGCAGCAGCACGGCCTCCGGCGGGTCTTCGAACGCCTCGACCGCGACGGCCTTGGCCGGCAGGATCCGGTCGATCATGCGCGCTCCACCTGTTGTGCGGCCGGGAGGATCGTGCGCACCCAGCGCTCCCGTTTCCGTCGGGCCTGCCACTCCCTCGGGTAGCCGACCGAGACCTCCTCGAACGGCACCCCGTCGTACACAGTGGACCGTGGGATGTGCAGGTGCCCGTATACCATCGCGGCGGCGTTGAACCGGGTGTGCCAGTCGGCGGTCAGGTCGGTGCCGCACCACTGCGCGAAGACCGGGTACCGCAACACGAGCGTCGGCTCGCGGCGCAACGGCCAGTGGTTCACCAGGACGGTCGGGCCTTCGACGGCGGCCAGCCTGCGCTCGGTCTCGGCCACCCGCGCCCGGCACCAGTCGTCCCTGGTCGGGTAGGGCGACGGGTCCAGGAAGTACTCGTCGGTGCAGACGATGCCGGCCTCGTGCGCCGCGGCCAGGCCTTCGGCCTTGGTGCGGGTTCCGGCCGGGCGCCACGAGTAGTCGTAGAGGGTGAACAGCGGCGCGATGGTGACCGGGCCGCCCGCGCCGGTCCAGACCTCGTACGGGTCCTCGGGGGTGACCACGCCGAGCCCGCGGCACATCTCGACCAGGTGCTGGTAGCGCGCGACGCCCTTGAGCTGCACGGGGTCGGACCCACCCGACCACAGCTCGTGGTTGCCCGGCGACCAGATCACCTTGGCGAACCGGTCGGCGAGCGTGCCGAGGGTCCATTCGATGTCGGCGACCTTCTCACCGATGTCGCCGGCGACCAGCAGCCAGTCGCCCTCGTGGTCCGGCCACAGGCCGGTGACGATCTCCCGGTTCTCGGCATACGAGACATGCAGGTCGCTCACGGCGAGCAGGCTTGCGTCGGTCACCGCACCGAGCTTACCGACCCCCGCTGGACCGGTCCTTGAGTTTCCACCAAGGACGCCGGGGTGGCGACGCGAGCAGGCCCTCGGCGATCGCCCAGGCCGCGAAGTCGTCGGCGTCCTGGCGGGCCCGGGTGGTCACGCTCTTCGGATGGCTGCGCGCGAACCGGTCGAACGCCGCCACGTACTGCTCGCCCAGCTCCTCGGCGACGTCCGGGCGCAGCATCGCGGTGACCCGCCGCCGCTTGGCCCACAAGGCTTTCGCCTCGCGCTCGAGGTCCTCGGCGGCGAACCCCGGCGGCGGGTCGCCGTCGGCCAGCAAGGCCCATAGCAACTGCGCCTGCCGAGCGGCCAGCTCTTCTCTGGTCATCGGCCCACCACCGCGCGGATGCGGGCCAGCTCGTCGGCCAGTTCGCTGTCGGACGGGTAGTCGTCGTCGCGTTCGAGCAGCACGCCCGGCGGCTGGGTGCGGTCCCGCAGCCGCGCGAGCACGTCGAGGACCTGCGGGAGGACCGGGTGCGCGTGCGTGTCGTGGTAGGCGCCGTCGTGTTCGACGCCGCCCGCGACGTGCACGTACGCGATGCGCTCCAACGGGATCTCGTCGAGGAACCTCTCGATGTCGAGACCGATGTTGCGGGCGCACGCGTAGAGGTTGGCGACGTCGACGATCAGCGCGCAGCCGGTGCGTTCGGTGAGCTCGGCCAGGAACTGGCCCTCGGTCAGCTCCGCGTCCGGCCACTCGATCAGCGCGGCGATGTTCTCCAGCGCGAGCGGGGTTTCCAGGATGGACTGGGCGGTGGTCACGTTGGCCACCAGCACGTCCAGTGCATCGCGGGTGCGCGGGATCGGCATCAGGTGCCCGGAGTCGAGGCCGCCGGCCCGCACGAAGCAGACGTGGTCGCTGACCACCGGCGCGTCCAGCGCCGCGGCCACGGCCGCCAGGTGCTCGACCCTCGCCGGATCCACCGGGTCGGCACCGCCGAGGGAGAGCGAGACCGCGTGCGGCAGCACCGGCAGGCCCTTGGCGCGCAGCTCGACCAGCGACTCGGGCAGGTGCTCGACGTGCAGGTTCTCCGCGACGACCTCGACCCAGTCCACGCCGGGCAACCGCGCCACGGTCAGGTCGATCTCGGGCCGCCAGCCGATGCCGACCCCGAGGTCCGCGAGGTCCGCGAGGTCCGCGAGGTCAGCCAGGTCAGCCACCGCAACCACCTCCGCCACCGCAGCCGCCGCCACCACCACAACTGCTACCGCCACCACAGCTGCTGCCGCTGCTGCAGTTGGAGCCTCCGCCACCCGAGCCCCCACCGCCGGAGAACGACGCCGGGACGTAGGCGAGCGCGGTCTGGATGGCCGGGTCCGGGTAGAGCGCCATGCCGCCGAGGGCGACCGCACCGGCCGCGCCCGCTCCGGCCAGCACCAGGCCCGCGCTGCCCGTCGAGGTCCGCCCGCGGTGCGCGGCTTTGGCCTCGCGCAACAACCGCCGACCCGACATCGTCGCCAGCGTGGTGTCGCGCCGTCGCAACCGGAAGGCCACGATCATCAGCGCGACCCCGGCCAGCACTTCGAGGACCAGCCAGCCCACCGGCCGGTCGTTCGCGACCCCCGCCCCCATCCGGACGACGCCGAGGAGCACGAAGGCGAGCGACAGCAGGGCCACGGCCTTGCGGCGCAGCTGAACGGCCTTCTCCGGCACGGCCAGACCCTGCTCGGCCAGCTCGCCGTTCACCTTGGTGGCCAGCGGGCCGAGCTTGCCGACCACCTGGGGCAGCCGCTTGCGGCTGGCCAGCCCGAGCACCGTGCGCTCGACCTTGTCCGTGAGCGACTGGCCCGGGATCACGCTGATCAGGCCCTTCTTGCTGACCCGGACCCGCTGCGCGGCCAGCAGCCGTGCGACCGCGCTCTCCGCCATCCGGCGCCGGCCACCGGCCAGGTACGCCAGGTGGTGCACGGTCAGGCTGGTGGACGTCGTGGCGGAGGGCCGCCCGAGTCCCATGACCTGGACGAGCCGCCAGAGCAGCCCGACCACGAACGGCGCCACGAGCAGGACCCCGTACAGCTTCAGCCAATCCGGCCCGGAAATGCCCCACGTCTGCATGGCTACCTCCCCTTCAACTCAGCCGCCGCAACCGCCACCGCCACCACAGGAGCTGCCCCCACCGCAGGAGCTGCCGCTGCAGGAACTGCTGCTACCGCACGAGGACGACGACGACCCGCCGTCGCCGCTGTACCCGCTGAACGCCGTCTGCTGCGGCACGCTGCCCAGCGCCGACACGATCTGCTCGTCCGGGAACGCGCTCAGCCCGGCCACCGCGACCGCGACGGCCACGCCGCTGCCCACCGCGAGCGGCAGGACCGACCGGTCGCCGCGGCGGGACCGGTTGACCAGGTCCTTGCCCGCCTTGGTCGTCACGTCGGCGCGCGCCGAACGCGAGAACGAGAAGCAGAAGATCGCGACCGCGTCCGCGAGGATGAACAACGGGATCAGGTACCCGATCGGTTTCTCCGCCGCGATCCCCGAGACCAGCCGGGCCAGGCCGAGCACGGCGACCAGCACGGCGACGGTGAGGATGACCTGCCGCCGTTGCTTGGTCGCGGCCCGCGGCACCAGGTAACCGGCCGCTGCCAGGTCGTCGGCCAGCGCGTCGCACGGCCGCTCCAGCACCGGCACCAGCTCACGCGCGCGCCGCGAGTGGGCGCCCGCGAAGACCGCCATCTCCACCGGCTCGCGCGGCGCCTGCTGGGACGACTGGCTCAGCTGTCCCTTGCTGTTGGTGCGCAGGTACCCGGCGTCCAGCAGTGAGGCCACCGCCGTCTCACAGACCCGCGGCCGCCCACCGGCCAGGTACGCGAGGTGGTAGACCCCGAGGCGCCGGGCGGTCCCGGTCGCCGACCTGTTCTCCTGCGCGCTCTTCCACACCAGCCCGGCCACGACCTCGACCGCGATCAGCACCCCGAAGATCGCGAGGAACGTCGGCCCGGGAATGCCCCAGGTGTCCATGTCCCCTCCCTCTGCTCATCCGCCGCAGCCGCCGCCACCGCCACACGAGGACCCGCCACCGCAGGAACTCGCGCTGCCGCAGGAACTGCTACCGCAAGAGCTTGCACTGCCGGACGAACCGGTGTCGTAGGTTCCGGCCGCCATGTAGCTGACGCCGCCGGATCGGACGCTAGTCCGACGCACGGGGCGCCTGGTTGGTGGCGGGCTGTAGGTGAGCGCCTTGGCGAGGTCGCCGTCCGGGTAGGCCCGGAGCCCGTTGAACGACACCGCGGCAGCCGCTCCGTGGTGTTCCTTCTTCCGCCGCTGCTCCCGCACCAGCTCCCGCCCCGCCTCGGTGGCCAGGTCGGTCTTCGTGCGCCGGGCGAGCCCCGCCGACACCGCGATGGCCGCCACGTCGACCAGGAGCAGCAACAGCAGGTAGCCGACCGGGTGGTGCACCGACAGGCCCGCGAACAGCCGGACCAGGCCGAACACGCCGACCGCCACGTAGAGCCAGACGACGGTCTTTCATCGCTCATCCCCCGCATCCGCCGCCGCCACCGCACGACGACCCACCGCCGCACGAACTGCCGCCGCCGCACGAACTGCCCGCACCGCTGCTGCACGAGTAGCCGCTGCCGCCACCGCCCCAGAAGCCACCACCTGTGGCCGCCGGTGTGTAGGCCAACGCCGAGACCACCGTCTCGTCCGGGTAGGCCTGCAACCCGTCCAACGCGACCCAGGCGGCCGCACCGCCGAGGATCAGGCCCGCCGGCCCGACCATGGCCGCACCCGCCCTGCGCGTGCGGCCCGCGTCGCGCACCATCGCCCGGCCCGCCGCCGTGATCAGGTGGTCGGGGCCGCGCTCGGCGAACCAGAGCGCCACCGCGATCGCCGCGATGTCCACCACCAGCAGCAAAACCAGGTGACCGACCGGGTGGCCCAGCCCCGAGCCGGCCCAAGCCCGGACCGACCCCAGCACGCCGATCGCCACGTACAGCCCCGCCACCACACGCTTGGCCAGGACGACGGACTTCTCCGGCACGGCGAGGCCCCGCTTCGCCAGGTCGTGTGACAGCTCGTACGTCGCATCCGCGACCACGACCGGCATGCTCCTGATCCTGGCGCCCTCGGCGCGGCGGAACACCGCACGCTCGATCGGATCCGCCGGCTCCGCCTTGCCGACCTTGTGCAGCACGCCCGTGCTGTCCACCCGCAGCCGCTCGCCGTCCAACAGCGACGCGACCGCCGATTCCGCCGCCCGCTTCGGTCCACCGGCCAGGTAGGCCAAGTGGTGCACCGTCATCCCGGACCGTTGCGGGCCGGCCGGCTTGACCCGCCGGACCTGCCACCACCGCCAGAGCACGGCCCCGATCGCCGGTGCGACCAACAAGCCCATGTAGATCTCGATGAAGCGTGGCCCCGGAATACCCCACAGATCGGTCATGGCCCCTCCATTCCCCTGGAGCTTGTGAGTGTGACCACGCAGCCGGGGATTCGGTTGCCACGAAACCGAAAGCTAGTGAAGATTTAGGCGTCAGATAAGGTGCACGACCGCCGGTTTCGGGTGCATCAAGAACTCGGTGTGACTGATGTTGTACGCGTAGGCGCCGGCCATCCCGAACGCCACGACGTCCCCCACCCGCACCCGCGGCACGACGACGTCCCTGGCCAGGACGTCCTTGGGTGTGCAGAGCTGACCGACGAAGGTGACCGGTGCGTCGTCGACCGAAGGTCCGCTCGATCCCCGCGGCAGCACGGCAAGCGGCTGGGAATGCCCCTTGGCGGCGGGTGTGCGCAGGTGGTGGGTGCCACCGGCGCAGATCGCGAACCACGAACCCGCACTGCGTTTCACGTCGAGCACGCGGGTGGCGTACCAACCGTGGTAGGCGCTCACCGCGCGGCCCGGTTCGATGCGCAGCACCGTGCCGGGCGGGGCAAGCCCGCGCAGCAACCGTCCGTACCGCGCCCAGTCGAACCGTTCGTCCGGGCGCAGGTAGTCCACGGCCATGCCGCCGCCGACGTTCACCACCTCACGCGGAAGCCCGGCATCCACCGACCAGCGCACGACTTCCCCGGCGACGGCGGCCGCCTGCTCGGCGTCCACGCCGCTGACCAGGTGGGCGTGCACGCCGATCACCCGCACGCCCGGCGGCGCCTCGACGGCCGCCTTCCGTGCGTCCTCGGGGTCCATGCCGAACGGGCTGGGCAGCCCGCCCATCCGCAGCACCGCAGGGCCTTCGGGTACCGGCAGGTTCACCCGCAGCAACGCGGTCGCGCCGGTCAGCCGCGCGAGTTCGTAGCGGCTCTCCACGTGAAACAGGTCCACAGTGGACTTCAGTTCGGCGTCGGTCTTGCCCGGGCCACCGAACGCGATCAGCAGGTCAGTGCCGAGCTTGCGGACGTGGGCCAGCTCGCCCGCGCTGGCTACCTCCAGACCGTCCACATGCGACGCGATCGTGCGCAGCACACCGAGATCCGGATTTGCCTTGACGGCGTGGAAGAATTCCACGTGCGGCCCGAGCGCGGTCCGGATCGCGCGCACGTGGTCGTCGAGGCCGGGCAGGTCGTAGAGGTACGTGGGTCCGTCGACGCCGAGGGCCGCCTCGGCGACCGCGTCCGGAACGGCGATCATCGGGCGAACGGGTTGCGCAGCGGCACGTACCCGGCCAGCCGGTCGGCGTCCCGAGCCCACCGAACCAGCAGGTTCGCCTTGGCGGGCAACGGTTCTCCGCGCAACATGGCCAGCAAACGCGGCGGGTTGCCGAGCTCGACGCACAACCGGCCGAGCACGTCGCCCAGGGTGTCCCACAGCTCGTCCTCGAACCGGCACATGCCCGGCGCGCTGTGCTGGGCGAGGTCGGCCAGCGCGCCCGCGAGCTCGGCCAGGTGGTTGACGAACAGGCAGTACGCGATCCGCTGCCAGGCCCGGTCCTCGTCGTACGCGCAAGCCTGCGCGACCTTCGGCGGCAACGCGGCGAGGGTGGCGCGGTGCCGGCCGGCCACCAGCTTGGTGCCTTCGAGGTCGCGGGCGAGCACGCGGCGCGGCATGCCGTCCGGACCGGTCACGACCAGCACGTTCTGCAGGTGCGGCTCCAGCACGACGCCATGCCGCGCCCACAACGCGAGCACCGGCCCGACCAGCACGTCCAGGTAGCGCCGCCACCACTCGCGGGCCCACGTCACGCCGTCCGCGACGCCGTCGGCGAGGTCGGCGATGCGGGTCCGGGTACCGGCCGGGTCGGGTGCGGCGGCCGCCAGCGCACCGGCCAGGTGGACCTGGTCGCCGCGCTCCAGGTGCGCGGCGATGCCTTCGCGCACAATGCATCCGAGCCCTTCGAGCAACGCGAACCGTTGGGCCTGCGTGCCGTACCGCTCGGGCAGCAGGACGCTGCGCGCCGCCGGTTCCTCGAGCACCGCGAAGCCCGGCCACCGGCCCCCGACGCGCCGCACCGGCTCGGCCAACGCCTCGGTGAGCGCGACCGCGCCGGTCAGCTCGTACTCGGCGTTGCGCCGGACGCAGTTGGTGATCCGGACGTTCAGGCTGGTCTTGAGGAACAGGTCGGCCTCGGGCTGGTACAGCGTGCGCACGCTGGCCGTCGGGTGCAGCGGGGCGCCGACCGGGCCGAGGTCCTGGATGGTGCCGTCGGCGAGCGCCTCGGCCAGCGGCAGTCCGGTGACCGGATCGTCAGTGAGCAGCCGGAACTGCCACGGGTGCACGGGAACCAGCGCGTGCCCGGCGAACGCGGCGCCGACCAGCCATGCGGTGCGGGCGTGCGCGTCGAAGCCGTGCCCCACATCGCGCACGGCCTCCGCGCGCACAGCGAGCCAGTGCAAGGGGAACGCGGTCCGGTACTCGGGGGCGTAGCGCCGCCACGCCGCCCGGTCCCCGGAGCGCCACTTGGGCGCGGGGTGGCGCGGGTGCCCGGCGAGCAGCGACTGCTCGGAGTCCAGGTAGCCCGACGCCGGCTCGCCCACCGGGCGCGGCGCGCTCGTGGACCGGCGGGCGTGCAGGTCGGCCAGCGTGTCGCGGCTGGCCAGCACCTGGCCGACGAACTCGTCGTTGCCGTGGCCGCTGACCGCTGCCAGCTCGGCGGCGACCAGCTCGGCCAGCGTCGCGGCGTCGAGGTCGCCCCATTCGTCCGCCTTGTGCTGCACCGGATCGGTGAACCGGTGACCGCCCACTGTGGACGTCCGCGCCAGTCGCGCACGCAGCCTGACGCCGGTCCGCGGCAGCGTGACGACCAGGTGCGGGCCGTCGGCGACGGCGTGCCCGCCGGGCTCGGCCAGCTCACGCACGACGCAGCCGAGCAGCGTGTGCGCACAGGCGAGGTCGGCCTGGCGCTGCGGGGCCGACCGCGGCGGCGCGAGTACGGGCAGGGTGATGCTCACGAAGAACTCCGGTGGCGCAAGTAGTTGGGGCCGGTGCGCAGGTAGTGCTTGTTGATGTCGGTGCAGCCGAGGCGGTGCTTGGGCAGCAGGGTGCCGGCCGTCACCATTGCCTTGACGGGTAAGCGATCCGCTTCGAGCACGCGGGTGCGCAACAGCTCGGCCGCCCGCACCGAGGCCGGATCGGTGGGATCGGTCCAGCGGTCGGCGGCCTCGGCGAGACGCCGGCCGATCAGCGAGAAGAGGTCGTCACGCCCGGCCGCGCGGACGGTCGCGGCCGCGCACAGGTGCAGGGTGATGGTGGTGAAGACGTCGGCCAGCTCGGCCGGGTCCGCCACCGCCATGCGCCGGTCGGCGAAGGCCGCCTGCTGCCGGGTCGGGTCCACCCGGGCGCCGTCGTTGTCCTTGTACACCAGGCGAATGCGGTCTCCGGCCAACGCGAGCGTGATGTTCTGCTGGTGCGATTCCAGGGCGATGCCGTAGCGCAGCCAGAGGGCGACGTGGAAGTCGAGCAGCACCCGGAGGTAGCGGTCGAACCAGGCGTCGAGGTCGCCGCCGGCGACGCGGTCGAGGACCGTGCCGGTGCCCCACGGATCGGGGGCGGCCAACGCGGCCAGCGGGACGAGGTGCGCACCGTCCAGTTCGGACGGATAGCGCCGGGTCAGCGCCGCGCGGTATTCGTCCGGGTCGTCCACCCAGACCGACTCGTCGGCCAGGACGATGGTGTCGGCGAGGGCCGGTTCGGCGGCCAGCACCTTGGCCAGCAGGCGTTGCATCTCGGCGCCGTCAGCGAGCGTGCCTTGCTTGATGCTGCGGGTATTCCGGGCGCCGAGGGTCGCCGTGGGCAGCGGCAGCTTGAGGTGCACGCCGGGGTCGTCCGCCAGCGCGACCGTGCGCATGGACAGGGTCGGGATGACCTCGGGACCCAGTTCGTCCGCCTCGACCAAGCCGCGCGCGACGATCAGCGGGTGCACTGGGAGGCCATTCGCTTGGCGGAGCCGGAAGCGTGGGCGGTACTCGGGTGCGTAGGCGCGCAGTTCGGCCTCGGTCAGGCCGAGCCGGGCGCGACCGGCCGGGTGGACGGGGTGTTCCAGGGTCGCGGCCAGCGCCTCGTAGTGCAGCAACCCGGCGAAGCCCATGGGGTCGAGCGGGGCGAGCTCGTCGCGCAGGTCCGGGGTGTCACGCTCGGCGGCGTGGCACTCCTCGGTGAACGCGGCCCAGCCCCGTTCGGCTTCCGGGTCGTCGACCGGCGCGAGCGCCGCGAGCACCGCGTCCAGTGTGGACAATCGACGGCCGCGGACTTCGAGGAACGGCTTGGCCACCCGGTGATCGGCGAGGAACCCGTCCGGCTCGACGGGCAGGCGCAGGTGCCGCCAGCGCCACCAGTCGCCGTCGGGTTCGCCGTCGCTGTGCATGCCGAGGTGGTCCTCGCGCAGCAGTGTGGTCAGCACGCGCGCGATCAGCGTCACCCGGTCACCCGCCAGGTGTTGCTGTCGACGAACTCGCGCACGGCCGCGTGCACGGCTTGCTTGTCGGCGCCGATGGCGTGCACGGCGGAGAGGTAGTCGCGGTTGGTGTGGTGCAGGGGCGCGGCGACGCCGGGCTCGCGCAGGCGGCGGTGGGTGAGCGTGACGCCGGGCGCGGTGATCGTCTGAGCTTGCGGCGCTTCGACCAGCGTGCCCGCGCTCGTGGCGCTGACGTACTCGATGCGTGCGAACCGTTGCAGGTCAACGGGATCCGGCAGATCGGGAAGCGGCTCGCCGAGGTGCAACCCGATCACCGCGTCGAACAGGTCGACGCCGAGCAGCTCGGTGCAGAGCAGGTCCATGGTGTCGCCGATCAGCCGGTAGTTGACCTCGACGATGCGTGCGCGATCGCCCTGCTGGACGAATTCCGTGTGGCAGGCACCGAACCCGACGCCCAGCGCGTCCAGCTGCGCTTCCAGGTGGGCCCGCACGGGCTCGGGCAGCTCGGGCGCCCAGTCCAGCGCCGTCTCGGCGAAGAACGGCGGCGGTCCGAGGCTGGTCCGGAACCCGCCGAAGTGGCGGCCGCCGAGGGTTTCGTAGGTGCGCAGCGGCCCGTCGAGGTACTCCTCGACGATCAGCGGATCGTCCCGGCGCGACCGGATCTCCGCGACCCGCTTGACCAGTTCCTCGTGGTTGTTCACCAGCACGACGTCTTCGCTGGCCACCCCTTCCCGCGGCTTGACCACGGCGGGGAACTTCGGCGCGCTCGGCTCGTCGCCGATCGGCGCGACCGCGACCGGGTCGAGGTGGGCCAGCGCGCGCCTGGTCAGCAGCTTGTTCTTGCACGTGATGGCCGCCCGCCAGTCCTTGCCCGGCAAGCCCAGCAGCGCCGCGGCCTGCGCGGTCGCGGCCTGGAGGTGGTCGCTGTTGCTAAGCAACCCGTCGGCGTCACCCTCAACGGCCGCCACGATGGCGCCCGCGTCCCGCACCTGGCAGCGCCGCACCTCGACACCGTCGTAGCGGTGGGCGTCCGGCTGGTCGGTGAGCACCACGACCGCGAGCCCCCGCCGGGCCGCGGCAGGCAGGAACCCGTGCGTCACCGCGTCGGTCGGGTTCAACGCAGTCAAGTACAGCGGCACCGGCACTCCAACGAAATTGGTGAGCCTTACCTAACTGGCTCTCCGGCAACGCCGTCAAGCCAGGGCACACCATGGAGTGATCAAGCCGGCCCCGACAGCCCGTCACCGCCGGCCCCGGACCCCGCCGTCACGTGAATCGACCGCCCGGTCCACGCAGGAGCTCTGTCACTTCGAGCAAGCCAGAGGCCGCCAGCCGATCGAGAACATCCTCGTAGATGCCAGGGGGCTTCTTCCAGGAATCCGCCACCTGCTGGATCGCACTGACAACACGAGCTTCGTTGAGCCAGTATTGATCCACCAAGAATTCGTCAGCGGTCTTGGTCTCGATTCCCAGCGGCTCCAGGACGTGGTCTGGAAAGTCACGGATGTTCTCCGTGACAATGACTTGAGCTTGGCTCTTGACGGCAGCCGCGAGCACGTGCCTGTCGTCGGGATCCGGCAGCTCGAAGGCATGCTCCAGCGGCTCGTAACCGGTGACCAGGCAGTCGAGCACCGCCTGGTTCATCAACACACGAGTGCGATCCAGCTTGGCAATGTCGATGTCTGGATGATTCCGCTTGATGCTGGAGAACGTCTCATCGAGGATGCGGTCTGTCCATTTCGCTTGCACCAATCCACCCTGCGCAATGCGGATCAGCACATCGCGCAGTGTTGACGGATACAGGACGTTGGCATCGTAAAGAACAACGAACGCCACGGCCTACGTCAGCCCCATCTCCTGATTCAGAGCCGTCAGTTCGCTTGCGACATCGCTCATGCGCTGAGCTTCCGCGCGCATGTAGTCACGCAGCGACTCCGCCAACACCCGTCGATGCGTCCCGACCGTGCGGTACTCGATCTTCCCATCGTTCAGCAGCTTGATTAAGAAGGGACGTGAGACGTTCAGCATCGCCGCAGCCTGCTGGGTCGTCAGCTCGGCGTTGGCCGGAACGATGGACACGCCCTGGCCTGCCGCCATGTGCGTCAGGATGCGAGCCAGCAACTCGATCGCGGCTCGCGGAACCTCGAGGGGCTCGTCCCCGCCATCGGCGACGAGCCGCACGACGTCGCGCGCGTGATGCCTGGCGAGGTACGCCTTGATGTGCGGCAACGCGTCGTGTGCCGTCCGAACATCCCGCTGGTCCGGTGTCAGCGCCGCAGCATCAAACCTGGTCATGGCGTCTCCCACAGCCTCGCGATCGATTGAGGGCCTAAACGCATTATCCGCAATAAGCGCAATATCCGCAACCGACTGGCGACAGCCTTCAGCGTCAAGCCGGGTACTGGTCGTGGCGGGCCCAGAGTTCGAGCCACTCCTCGTCGGTCAGCTTGCGGCCGCTCTCCGCGATCTCCGCCAGCTCGATGAAGTACTTCTCCCGCGGCGCGCCCGGCGCGAACAGGATCAGCATCGACGCCGCCGCGTCCGACTTGTTGTGGAACGCGTGCACGCCGCCCTCGGGGACATACAGGTAGTCACCGGCCTTGGCGTCCACCCACTTGTCGCCGTTGAACAGGCCCACGGTGCCGTCGAGGACGTAGAAGGCTTCGGAGAAGGTCTTGTGGAAGTGCGCGTCCGGGCCCCCGGACTCCGGGCGCATGTCCCAGCGGAACAAGCCGTACTGCCCGTTGGTCACCGAGCCGGGCGCGACGAACGTCGACGTGCTCAAGGGGCGTACCACGGACTGGATCTCGGCCGCCGGCCGGTACAGGGCGCTGATCTCGCCGGTGTCACCGAGGTAGGTCATGGGCCCAACATAGGATGAAATGAGTTCGCGCGGCACCGATCTTCGTGCCACGCTCGCATCGCACACGTCGGTTCACAGGAGGTTGGGGCCATGTCGGACGCACCGGAAGCCAACGAGAACGACGAGGCCACCCCCGAGACCGAGGACGTGAAGCGCAAGTTCCGCGAAGCCCTCGAGCGCAAGCAGGCCGCCACCACGGCGCGCGCCGCCCACGCGGACGCCTCGTCCAAGGTGCACGACTCCCACGGCCGGGCCGGCGGCAAGCGCCAGTTCCGCCGCAAGAGCGGCTGATCCCTCGCCCTACACGCCGGACGTGGCCTTCTCCAGCTCGGTCAGCGAGTCCTCCAGGTAGCCGAGCAGCCGCTGCAGGTGCGGCACCGTGCGACGGCAGCCGGTCAGCCCGAAGGCCAGCCGGCCCGCGTAGCTGGTAACGGTGATGTTGAGCGCCTGGCCTTCGTACGGAATGGACACCGGGTAGATCCCGTCGAGCTCGGCGCCGTTCCAGTAGAGCCGCCGCGGCGGGCCGGGCACGTTGGAGATCAGGACGTTGAACCGCGGGCTCATCACCTTGGTGCCGCCGGGCAGCACGCCGACCGCGAGCGGGATCAGCGGCAACGCGGACAACGCGGTGATCTGCAGCGGGCTCATCCCCGCGTAGAACTCCTTGCCCCTGGTCATCGACGCGTGGATCTCGGCGAGGCGGGTGGCCGGGTCGGCCTGGTCGGTCGCGAGGTTGCACAGGATCAGGCCGACCGCGTTGCCGCTGTCGCCGCTGTCCTTCTTGCGGGCCCGCAGCGACACGGGAACGCCGGCGACCAGCGGCCGCTCGGGCAACGCGTCATAGGACAAGAGGTAGCGGCGCAGCGCCCCCGAGCACATCGCCAGCATGACGTCGTTGAGCGTGGCCCCCGCGGCCTTGCTGACCTTCCTGATCCGGTCCATGTCCCACTGGTCGGCGGCGAACCGGCGGGCGCCGGTGATCGGCACGTTCAGCATCGAACGCGGCGCGGGCGAGGCGAGCGTGCTGGCGCTCTGCTCGCGGAACAGGTCGTTGGCCGTCTGCCACAACGCGGGCGCGAGCCCGGCGAGCTCGCCGACCGCCTTGGCCGCGCCGCGGATCCCGGCCAGTGGACCGCCGTTAGCGCGCGGGCCCTTCTTCTCGCTGGCCGGCGGCTCGCCCCACGGCGGCAGCAGCTCGCGTGCGTCCGGGTCGGTGGACAGCGACTTCGCCAGCAGCCGCAGCGCGCTGACGCCGTCGAGCAGCGAGTGGTGCACCTTGGTGTAGCTGGCGAACCGCCCGTCGGTCATGCCCTCGATGAGGTGGTACTCCCAGAGCGGGCGGTGCCGGTCGAGCAGCGAACCGTGCAGCCGGCCGGCCAGTTCGAGCAGCTCACGCACCCGGCCCGGACGCGGCAACGCGGAGAGCCGGATGTGGTACTCGAGGTCCATGTCGTCGTCGATGCGCCAGGCCTGGCCGAGGCCGATCGGCCCGCGCAACCGGCGCCGGAACAGCGAGCGCACCTCGGTGGCCAGCAACCGGTGGTGCAGCTCGGCGAGGTAGTCCGGACCCGCGTCGGCGGGCGGTTTCCACAGTTGCAGGCCACCCACGTGCATGGGGTGCTCGCGGGACTCCGCGAGCAGGAACATCGAGTCGGTGACCGGCATGATCGCCATGCGGATCCTCCTCACCAGTCGCGGGCAGTCTCCCCAGACTAGCCGCGGTGCGAACGTGTCGCCTTGAGCCAAAAGGGATCGACCACGCGGCTAGGTTGACATCGTGAGCGACATCGTCGAGTTGGACCGGCTGGCCATGGCGTGGACCGCGGGGCTGATCGCCGAGGCGCGGCCCGCGGATTGGTCCGCACCGACGCCGTGCGGTGCGTGGAACCTGATGGAGTTGATCGAGCACCTGGTCGCGCAGAACAAGGGGGTTCGCGGCGGCCGCTTCCGGTGGTGCGCGGGACAAATCGGACTGGGAGCCGCGACGGCTGGAGGAAGATCCGCACGCGGCGTTCGTCGCATCGGCGGCCGAGGCGACCGAAGCGTTCCGGTCCATCGACGACGAGGTGTACCTCGCGGAGTTCGGGCGTGCGGTCCCGGGCAAGATCGCGGTCGGGTTCCACTTCGTGGACTACCTGGCGCACGGCTGGGACGTAGCGCGGGCGCTGGGCCGGCCGGATCGGCTCAGCGAACCGGACCCGGCGCTGACCGAGGCGGGCATGGCGATCGCGGAGCGGATCCCGAACGAACCGCCGTCGCGCGGGCCGGGCGCGGCGTTCGCGTACCGAGTGGACGTTGCGGACACCGCTTCCCCGCACCAACGCCTCATCGGACTGCTCGGCCGCTCTCCAGAGTGGACTCGCTGAAAAAATCTTGGAACAGGCTGTCGATTCCCACCGACCCCATCCGACGGAGGGGTGTTCGAATGGACCTCCGAAAACTAGGAGATCGACATGGCCCAGTACCTGATCCTGATCTACGAGAACGAAGAGTCGTACGCCAACGCGACGCCCGAGGTGTTCGAGCGGGTCATGCAGGCGCACAGCCGGTTCACCGAGCAGGTGCCCGAGCACGGCGCCAAGCTCCTGGGCGGTGAGGCGTTGCAGCCGACCCCGACGGCCACCACCATCCGCGGCGACGTCGTCACCGACGGCCCGTTCGTGGAGACCAAGGAGGCGCTCGGCGGCTACTACGTGATCGAGGCGCCCGACCTCGACACCGCCATCGCCGTCGGCAAGCTGTGCCCGGCGGAGTTCGGTGGCGTGGAGGTGCGGCCGGTCATGGTCTTCGAGTGATCGAACCGGCCGACGCGGTCGCGGACGCGCACCGGCGCGAGTGGGCCTTCGTGCTCGCCGCGACGGTGCGCGTCGCCGGCGACCTCGACCTCGCGGAGGAGTGCGTGCAGGACGCGTACGTCGCTGCGCTCGAGGTGTGGACCCGGCAAGGGGTGCCGGGCAACCCCGCCGCGTGGCTGACCACCGTGGCGCGCCGGCGCGTGATGGACGCGATGCGCCGGTCGAGCACCCTGCGCGCGAAGCTGCCGCTGCTGGTCGAACCGCCGTCCGACGACCCGCCGCCCCGGCCCGAAGCCGTGCCGGACGACCGGCTGCGGATGATCTTCACCTGTTGCCACCCAGCGCTCGCGCGTGAGGCACAGGTGGCGTTGACGTTGCGGTTGTTGTGCGGCCTGACCACCGGGGAGATCGCCGACGCGTTCCTGGTGTCCGAGCCGACCATGGCCGCGCGCGTGACCCGGGCGAAGAAGAAGATCACGGGCGCGGGCATCCCGTTCCGGGTACCCGGCCCGGCGGAGCTGCCCGACCGGCTCGACGCCGTGCTCACCGTGGTCCACCTGGTCTACACCACCGGGCACACGGCGCCGCGGGGCGAGGGATTGGTCCGCGCCGACCTGACGGCGCTCGCGATCGACCTCGCCCGCCTGGTCCACGCGCTGATGCCCGACGAGCGCGAGGCGACGGGCCTGCTCGCCCTGTTGGTCCTCCTCGACGCCCGCCGCGGTTCGCGCACCGACGCCGGCGGCCGGATGCTGCTGCTGTCCGAACAGGACAGATCCAGCTGGGACCGCGTCGCCATCGAGGAGGGCCGCGAACTGGTCTTCGACGCGTTGCGCGGCGGGCGTCCCGGCCGGTTCGCCGTGCAGGCGGCGATCGCGGCGCTGCACGCGGAGGCGCCGAGCTACGAGGAGACCGACTGGGAGCAAGTGGTCGGGCTCTACGACGTGCTGGCCACGGTCTGGCAGTCCCCGGTGGTCGCCTTGAACCGCATCGCGGCGTTGTCCATGGCGCAAGGCCCCGAACGCGCCCTGGCCGAGCTCACCGAACTGGCCGACGATCCCCGCCTGGCCGACTACCACTACCTGCCCGCCACCCGCGCCGACCTCCTGCGCCGCCTGGGCCGTCCCGAAGAAGCCGCCGCCGCCTACCGCGAGGCCCTCGCCCTCACCACCAACCCGGCCGAACGCGACTTCCTCACCCGCCGCCTCGCCACCCTCTGACCCCAACTCTTCCCCACACCCCTCGTAACAACCCCCACCTCACGCTTCAAGGGGTTCAGCAGGCTAATTCCCCCGCACTTCCCAGCCCGCCGATCCGCTGACCAGCAGTTTCCCGCCACCACCCACGCATGCATGCGGAATGAATGAAGAGGTCCGACCCTCGCCCACGCACTCTTGCCACTAACGCAACCCCCGTCCCTTTAGCGGGATTTAGCGGGCTAGTTCCCGTGAGGGCGGAGCGGGAGGTGTGGGGAGAGCTGGGAATTTGCGGGATGGAAGGAGGTATTCATGTGGAATGAATGGGTGGGGTGCGGGGTGAGGGAAAGATGGCGAAACAAAACCGGCGCGTCGGGGGTGCCGACGCGCCGGTCTGTTGAGGTGTCGCTGTTTAGCGGAGGTCCAGGCCCGCGGCCAGTTCGCGGAGCTTGTTCAACGCGCGGTGCTGGGTGACGCGCACCGCGGTCGCGGTCAGGCCGATGGCCGTCGCGGTCTCCTGGGCCGACAGACCGACGATCAACCGCATCCGCAGGATTTCCTGCTGGCGCGGCGCGAGCCGGTCCATGAGTTGCAGCAACTTGGCACGCAGGTCACCGCGCAGCGCGTACTGCTCGGGACCCACGTTGCGGTCGACGAGGTCGGGCATGTCGGCGACCGGGTCCGTGCGGTCACGACCTGCTTTGCGGTAGTGGTCGGCGACCTTGTGCGACGCGATGCCGTACACGAAGGGCAAGAACGACGACGGGTCGTCGGCGAACTTCTTCAGCGCCCCAAGCACACCCAGGCAAATCTCTTGCGTCACGTCGTCCGCCGAGGAGTACGACGAACCCGAGCGGCCGATCCTGGCTCGGCAGTACCGCTGCACTGCCGGCTGCAACCGCACGAACAACGTCGCAATAGCCTCCCTGTCGCCCGCCTGTGCGTCGACGACCACTTTGTGGAAGTCGGGGCCCTTCAGGTCAGGGGCGATTGAATTTTGAACGACCGGGCCAGATGTCACGTGTTTCTCCCTGCGCACGCACCAACCGGGAGCACCGCCGGATGGTTCCCGGGGGCGGCGCATAAAATCAAGGCAACGGGGGTGTGCCGGTACGGCCGGGGCCGTTCGTGCCGTGTTCCTTGACGCTGCGTGACGCTACAGCATGGACCAATCCGCGACTAGGGGTCTTTTTGCTGCATCTGGGGGACTTTCGTCCCTGCCCACCCATCACGCAAAGTGGTCACAACATGCTCCTGGCCGGACGTTTGTGTCATGTTTCGGAGTGACCGAGACGGCACCTTGTCGGTGAGAAACCTCCCGAATGGGCCGCTACCTCGATTAATCCGTTACCCGGCTAGGGGTTGAGTCGATCAATGGAATCGAGCATGTGGCGCTCGATCAGCTCCAACAAGAGTCTTTCGTCCCCATCTGCGATCGCGTCGACCAACGCACGGTGTTCGGCGACGAGTTCGTCCGGTTCGGGGTAGTGCGCCTGCAACGCCGAGAGGCACATCCGGGTCTCTACCAGCAGGGTTTGTGCCATCCGCACCAACCGCGAGTTGCCCGAGCACGCCACCAGGGCTTGGTGGAAGGCTTGGTCCGCATCGCTCATTGCAATTCGGTCACGGGAGGCCGCGGCCTCAAGAATCCCCTCCAGCGCGGCCGACAACGTCGCCAGCGCCTCGCCCCGGTTGCCCTGCATGACCAGCTGGCACGCCGCGCGCTCGATCGCGAGCCGGGCCTGGTAGACGTCCCGCACGTCGGCGGCGTCCATGTCGATCACGAACAGCCCCCGGTGCCGCTCACTGCGCAACAGGCCTTCCTGGACGAGCCGCTGCATGGCCTCGCGCAGCGGCCCGCGGCTCACGCCAAGCTTGGCCGCGAGGTCGGCCTCGCCCAGCTGGGAGCCCGGCGGCAGCGAGCCGTACATGATCGCCGAGCGGAGCTGGTCGGCGATGATCGCGGCGGTGGACCTGCGGGTGATCGGTTCCAGCTCGCCGAGTTCGCTCATCGCACGATCCTTCTGTTCAGTTCACCTGGGCCACGCCGGCCCGGAAGAGCGAGCCGAGACCGGTTCTCGGCTCGAAGTGACCGGCCAGGCGCAGGCCGGCCCACACGGTCACCTGGTTCGCGGTCAGCACCGGCTTGCCGAGTGCCGCTTCGAGGTCGTCGAGCCAGCGCACGCTGTGCAGCGCCGTGTCCGGCACCAGCACCGCCTCGGCGTCCGGGTGGTCGTTGGCCGTGACGAACGCGAGCACGTCCTCGCGCCCCAGCGTGCCCACCTCGGCCGCGGTCACGATCCCCCGGCACGACAGCGAGACGACCTCGATGCCCGCGCCCGCAAGGAATTCCACGAATCGGTCGGCCACGTCCTTCGGGTAGGTCGCCGCCACCGCCACCTTGCCCACACCGAGCGCCCGCGCCGCGTGGACGAAGGCGAACGACGTGCTGGACGCCGGCACGCCCGCCGCCTCACGCACGCCGTCGACCTGCTCGGACGCGCCGTCCCAGCCGAAGACGAAGCTGCCGCTCGTGCACGCCCACATGGCCGCGTCGACGCCGAGCTGACGCAGCTTCACCGCGCCCACGCTCAGCACGTCGTTGCCGCCGATGTCGAGCAGGGCGTCCACCCGGTGCGCGTCCTCGCGCATCAAGGTGTGCACCACCGGCAGCCGGACGTCGCCCAGCATCGCCTCGATGGCCGGGTAGTCGTCCTCGGCGCTGTAGCCGGGGTACAGGAAACCAATGGTGGGCGCCGTGTTGTTGGCCCTCTCTCCGTTCGGGCGGGCCTCGGCGCCGTGTGGGATTGCGCTCTCTCCGCTCGCGCGGGCCTCGGCCCCTTCATGGCCTGCCTCGCTCCGGTCGTGACCGACCTCCACGAGACAGGCCGGGCCGAGGCCGTTGTGGTTTGTCACGGGGACGCTCCCTTGAGATTGTCGACAATCATATGGCCTCGGCCGAAGCCGTGGGGGTTCGCTACGTCGATCACGCGGCTGTGGGGGTCGTGGCCTGGACGAGGCGCTGTTCCGCGGCGATCGCGCCGAAGCCGGCCGCCCGCAGCGCCGACCACATCGTCACCTGGTTCGCGGTGAGCACCGGCTTGCCGAGCATCCGCTCGAGTGGCGCGATGATGTCGTAGGTCGGCACATTGGTGCAGCTGATGAACACCGCTTCGGCGTCGGGCCGGTCGACCGTGCGCACGGCCTGCACGACCTCGGCGTACCCGACCTTCCAGATGTGGCTGAGCAGGCCGAGCCCGATGCTGTCGACCGACTCGATCCCGTGCTCGCCGAGGAACGCCAGCAGCCGCTGGGTCACGCTGTCGATGTACGGCGTCACCACCGCGATCCGGCGCAGACCGAGCAGCGCCAACGCCTCGACCAGCCCACCGGACGTGGTCGTCGCGGCGGGCGCGCCCGCGTCCACCATGCTCTTGGCCAGCAGCCGCTCGCCGAGCATGCCGTGCACGAAGCTGCCGGACGCGCACGCGTAGGCCACCGCGAGCGGTTCCGGGGCCAGGACGTCCTTGGTCGCCCGGCTCACCCGGTCCGGATCGGACAGTTCGGATGCCATCTCGATCGTCACCGGGACCGGCACGAACGGCAGCCTGGTCATGTACAGGGAGACGTTGTCCGGCGTCCAGCGCCAGAGCTCGCGGTCGAGCGCGAAGTCGAACGGCGCCACGACGCCGATCCCGTGCTGGGTCACCAGCTCAGGGCCGATGAGCTCCACGTTGTCGATCGTCATGACGGCGCTCAGCCGTCGAGGCGTTCGTACACGAGCCGCTCGCCGATCGCGCCCGCCCGCCAGACGTCGTTGCAGGCCTCGGCCATCTGCTCGAGGCCTTCGACGATGGTGCCGTACACGTTGCCGATCACCCAGCCGACATCGCCGTTGAGCAGCAGGTTGTTTCGCCCGTAGAAGATCGCCAGGTCGATCACGCCGGGCAGCTGGTCGATCCCCTTCTCCTCCTTGAACGCGCGGTCGAGCATGCCGCCGTTGAAGTCGAAGAAGACCACGTCACCGGGGATGGGCGTGACCGTCGGGTTCTCCTGGCCGACCGGCTCGGCGAACCGCTCGACCATCGTGTAGACCTCGTTGCGGGCGTATTTCGCGTGGTAGGCGTCGCCGCCGAGCGGCAGCGCATTCCACACGGCGTCGCAGGTCCGTGGCGCGTCCTTGTCGAGCAGGCGCGCCACACAGGACACGCCACGCTTCGCCAAGGAGATCTTCATGAGCCGAGACATATTCACCCCGCAAGCTCAGGGGTGAGCGAAGGCAGCCCACCCGAGTGTTTGTTTGCTTTGGGAGTGCGCCTTGGGATCCGTCGTGACGGTCTTGCAGCACGCTGCCGTCCTCTCGCGGGCTGCTCCGTCCGCGCCGATTGTTGACAATCATACGAGCCGTTCCTAGCGTGTCAATACTTCCTCGACTTCGATCGGACCTCCATGCCGCCGACCGTCACGGTCCTGCACGACGCGGACAAACCGCCTGCCATGCAAGGGATCGAGCGCGATTTCCCGGTCCGCTACTGCACCGGTGAGAGCCTCGCCGACGCCCTGACCGGCGCCGAGGTCCTGTTCGTCTGGGACTTCCGCTCGCGCGCGCTGGCCGACGCCTGGGCCGGCGCGAGCGCCCTGCGCTGGGTCCACGCGGCGAGCGCCGGCGTCGACCACGTGCTGGTCCCCGGCGTGCTCGAGGGCGAGATCGTGGTGACCAACTCGCGCGGTGTCTTCGACCAGCCGATGGCCGAGTACGTGCTCGGCGCGATCCTCGCGCTGGCCAAGGACTTGCCGACGACCTTGCGGGCGCAAGGCGAACGCAGGTGGGTGCACCGCGAGACCGAGCGGATCGGCGGCAAGCGGGCCCTGGTCGTGGGCACCGGGCCGATCGGGCGGGCCACCGCGCGCCTGCTGACCGCCGCGGGCCTGGTGGTGACGGGGGTCGGCCGCACGGCTCGCGCCGGCGATCCGGACTTCGGGCGCGTGCTGGACATGTCGGAGTACCGGAACGCCTTGCCGGACACCGATTTCCTCGTGCTCGCCGCGCCGCTCACCGAACAGACCCGGGGCATGGTCGACGCCACGGCGCTGGCCGCGCTGCCGAACACCGCGCGCCTGGTCAACGTCGCCCGCGGCCCGCTGGTGGTGGCCGACGCGCTGGTGGCCGCCCTGGCAGCGGGCGAACTCGCGGGCGCGGCCCTCGACGTGTTCGACGTCGAGCCGCTGCCCACCGACTCTCCACTGTGGACAATGCCGAACGTCATCGTGTCGCCGCACATGTCCGGCGACGTGCTGGGCTGGCGCGAGGAGCTGGTGGCGCTCTTCGCCGACAACCTGGCACGCTTCACCCAAGATCGCCCGCTGCGCAACGTCGTGGACAAGCGGCGTGGGTACGTGCCGTCGAAGCAGTCCGAGGAGTCCCATGTCGACCGCTGACCTGACCGCGACCGAACTGCTCGCGGCCTACCGGTCCGGGGAGTTGTCCCCCGTGCAAGCCTGCGAGGACACGCTGGCGCGCATCGAGCAGCTCAACCCGGCGGTGAACGCGTACCTGCTGGTGGACGGCGAACGCGCGCTTGCCCAGGCGGCCGAATCGGCGGCCCGCTGGCGCAAGGGCGAGCCGCGCGGGCTGCTCGACGGCGTGCCGACGTCCATCAAGGACATCCTGCTCACCGACGGCTGGCCGACCCTGCGCGGCTCCAAGACGATCGATCCCGGCCAGGAGTGGAAGGTCGACGCGCCCGCCGTGGCCCGGCTGCGCGAGCACGGCGCCGTGCTCGTCGGCAAGACCACCACGCCCGAGCTGGGCTGGAAGGGCGTGACCGACAGCCCGGTCAGCGGCGTCACCACCAATCCGTGGGATCCGGCGAAGACGGCCGGCGGCTCCAGCGGCGGCGCGGCGGCCGCGGTGGCGCTGGGCATGGGCCCGCTCGCCGTCGGCACGGACGGTGGTGGCTCGGTGCGCATCCCCGCCGGGTTCTCCGGCGTGTTCGCGCACAAGCCGACCTACGGCCGGGTCCCGCTCTTCCCGGCGAGCGCGTTCGGCACGCTCGCTCACGTCGGGCCGATCACCCGCACGGTCACCGATGGCGCGCTGATGCTGGACGTCCTGTCCGGCGCCGATGCCCGCGACTGGTCGGCGGGCCCGCCGGCCGAGCCGGTGGCCAAGCGGCTGGCCGACGGGGTCGCGGGGATGCGGATCGCGTTCAGCCCGACGCTGGGCTACGTGCGGGTGAACCCGGAGGTGGCGGCCGCGGTCGCCGCCGCGGTGCGGGTGTTCCGCGAGCTCGGCGCGCAGGTCGACGAGGTGGACCCGGGGTTCACCGACCCGGTGGACGCCTTCGAAACGCTGTGGTTCTCCGGTGCGGCCGCGTCGGTGGCCGCGTTCCCGGCAACGTCCGATGTGGACCCCGGGCTGATGGAGATCGTCGAGCAGGGCCGGGGTTACAGCGCCCTGGACTACCTCGCGGCCACGTCTACCCGGATGGAACTCGGCCGGATCATGGGCGAGTTCCACCGCCGCTACGACCTGCTGGTCACGCCGACCCTGCCGATCCCCGCGTTCGAAGCCGGCGTCGAGGTGCCCGCCGGGTGGTCCCGCAACCGCTGGACCAGCTGGACGCCGTTCACCTACCCGTTCAACATGACCCAGCAGCCCGCGGCTTCGGTGCCGTGCGGGTTCACCGCGGCCGGGCTGCCGATCGGCATGCAGGTGGTCGGCCCCCGCCACGCCGACGCCCGCGTGCTCACCGCGTGCCTCGCCTTCGAAACAGCCCGGCCGTGGACGCACAAGAAGCCCCCACTGCTCGCAACCTGATTGGCGACGGCTCGTTTACTACTCTAGAGTAGGTTCCGATTCCTACTCACGGGTAAGAACGGGGAGCCGTCGTGGCGAAGGAGAAGCGCGACCCGATGGGCGCGGCACTGGGGGTGCTCAACCGGGTGGCCGGGCTCGGCCTGCTCGACCGCCTTGGCCTGCGCAAACCGGTCGAGCGCGGGCTTTACCAGGCCACGCGCGCCGGGTTCCGGACGGCGGCGGCGACGAGCCGCACGTTCACCGCGGCGAGCAAGCTCGGCCAGCCCGCGCGGCTGCCCAAGGCCCCGGAGCAGGACCTCTTCGACATCACCCCCACCGACGAGCAGAAGATGATCGTCGACACGGTGCGGGAGTTCGCCGCCGAGCAGGTGCGCCCGGTCGCGCCCGACGCCGACGCGAAGTGCGAGGCGCCCCAAGGTCTGGTCAGCGCGGCCGCCGAGCTCGGCGTGACGTTGATGGGCGTACCGGAGGAACTCGGTGGCGTCGGGGCGGAGCGCTCCGCGGTCACGTCCGTGCTGATCGCCGAGGCGCTGGCGCACGGCGACATGGGCATCGCGGTGGCGTGCCTGGCTCCCGCCGCCGTCGCCAACGCCCTCGTCGAGTGGGGCGACGCCGAGCAGCAGTCGACCTACTTGCCCGCCCTGACCGGCGAGAACGCCCCGGCCGCCGCCCTCACCGTCCAAGAAGGACAACCGCTCTTCGACCCCTTCGCCTTGCGCACCAAGGCCTACCGCACGGCGGACGGCTTCCGGCTGACCGGCGTCAAGACGATGGTGCCGCGCGTGGGGCAGGCCGAGCTGTTCGTCGTGGCCGCCGACCTCGACGGTCGTGGCCCCGCGTTGTTCGTCGTCGAGTCGGGGTCCGCCGGGCTGAGCGTCGAGGCCGACCCGTCGATGGGCCTGCGTGCGGCCGGGCTCGGGACGCTGCACCTGGACAACGTGGCGGTGCCCGCGTCGGCGCTGCTCGGCGGCGGCGACCCGGCCGTGTACGCCGACTGCGTGCGGCTCGGCCGGCTCGGCTGGTGCGCGCTCGCCGTGGGCACGGCGCAGGCGGTGCTCGACTACGTGATCCCCTACGTCAACGAGCGCGAGGCGTTCGGCGAGCCGGTGTCGCACCGGCAGGGCGTGGCGTTCATGGTCGCCGACATCGGCATCGAACTCGAAGGCATGCGGCTGGTGACCTACCGGGCCGCGGGGCGCGCGGAGCAGGGCAAGCCGTTCGCCCGGGAGACCGCGCTGGCCCGGAAGTTGTGTGCGGACAAGGGAATGCGGATCGGCCTGGACGGCGTGCAGCTGCTCGGCGGGCACGGGTTCGTCAAGGAACACCCGGTCGAGCGCTGGTACCGGGATCTGCGGGCGATCGGCCTCGCCGAGGGCACCCTTCTCGTCTGAAACGGAGCGACTTCCATGATCAACCTCGAGGTGCCCAAGAAGTTCCAGCAGCTGGTCGACCAGGCGCACCAGGCCGCGGAACACTTCTTCCGGCCGAACTCGCGCAAGTACGACCGCGACGAGCACACGTACCCGAAAGAGCTGGACATGCTGGCCGCCGCGCTGGACGGGCTGTCCGCCTCGGGCGGTGGCGCGGGCGCCGGTGGCGTGCGGCGCTCTCCGGCCGCGGAGAAGGGCAACGTCAACGGCGGCAACCTGCGCCTGCTGCTCGGCACGATGGAGATGTGCTGGGGTGACGTCGGGTTGCTGTTGACCATGCCGCGTCAAGGCTTGGGCAACGCGGCGATCGCCTCGGTCGCCAACGACGAGCAACTCAAGCGCTACGAAGGCAAGTGGGCCGCCATGGCCATCACCGAACCCGACACGGGTTCGGACTCCGGCGCCATCCGGACGACGGCCGTGCTGGACGGCGACCACTACGTGCTCAACGGCGAGAAGATCTTCGTGACCTCCGGCGAACGGGCGGACTGCGTGGTCGTGTGGGCCACTTTGGACCGGTCGAAGGGCAAGGCCGCGATCAAGTCGTTCGTGGTGGACCGGGACACGCCCGGCTTCGAACTGGTGCGCCTGGAGCACAAGCTCGGCATCCGGGCGTCGGACACCGCCCACTTCCGGCTGGACAACGTCCGCGTGCCGGTGGAGAACCTGTTGGGCAGCCCGGAAATCGAGACCGGCAAGGGTTTCGCGGGCGTCATGCAGACCTTCGACAACACCCGCCCCCTGGTCGCCGCGATGGCCGTCGGCGTGGCCCGCGCGTCGTTGGAGGAGACCCGCCGGGTGCTGGCCGAGGCCGGCATCGAGATCGACTACGACCGGCCCGCGAACACCCAACACGCTGCCGCGGCACGGTTCCTGCAGCTGGAGGCCGACTGGGAAGCGGCGTACCTGCTGTCGCTGGAAGCCGCGTGGATGGCCGACAACCGCAAACCGAACTCACTGCAGGCCTCGATGGCGAAGGCCAAGGCGGGGCGGGCGGGCTCGGACATCACGTTGAGCTGCGTCGAGCTGGCCGCCGGCGCCGGTTACAGCGAGGACTCCCTGCTGGAGAAGTGGGCTCGCGACTCGAAGATTCTTGACATCTTCGAAGGGACACAACAGATCCAGCAGCTGATCGTGGCCCGCAGGTTGCTCGGGAAGACGTCAGCCGAACTGAAATAGCTTGTTTTACAACGGGAATCGGCCACGCCCCTCGCGTCCAACTAAGACCGAGGGGCCGTCGCCGTACGCAGCCTGAACGCCCGGTTTCAAGATCAGGCCATCGTCAGACTGCGAGGTCGCGGATAATGCGTGGACCTACCAACATAAGTGGGCGACCCGCTGATGACCTATGAACCTCCCGGCCCCGAAGACAGCAGTATTCAGGGCCAGTCCACGCAGAAGCCCATTCCCGCCTACGGCCTCTTCACGCCAACGCTGGGCATACAATCGGCCGACCTAAGCTTCACGGTCCCGGCATTCCGAAGTTGGGGTGACCGATATTGTCTTGAGTTTGAAGCCCGGACCTCCCATCGCTATCCGCTGCTTGACCTTCGGCTCATGGCGCACCGAGACGAAGAGCGCTTGAAAGCGCTGGATCTTCACATCTTGCATGACGACGTACCGCAAGACGTCATGATTGGCGGCCACGTCACTGAAGACGAGTGCAACGGCGTGATCCACGTGGACAGCCCGCCTCCGTCAGGAAACGTCGTGCTCGTCCTCTCCTGGCCACCGAATCAGCTTGACGGCGCGGTCGTGAACGTCCCAAGCGAGCCAATCCGAGAGGCATCCGCACGCATCGTGCGACCCGAGTGGTCGTGACCGCATGAACCCCCAGCTCAGGACCCATCCCCCTGCTCCCGCCTGGCGGGATCTAGCGGCTGATTCCCGTGTGGAGCGGGCTGGCCCGCAGGCGAGATGGCGTGGTCCCTGGTGGAGCACCGGTCGGTGAGGAGGGTCAGCAGGATGTCGATCCCTGCCGGGAAGACAAGCGCCGAGCTCAAGTAGCTAGCCGTCCAGGTGTTGTTTCAGGGCGGCCAGTGGGCTGTCCCAGTCGCGGGCCAGGGCGGCCAGGAACTGTTGGGCCACCCGCATCGGTGCCGACTGCAGGCGGTAGCGCACCCGCCGCCGCTCACCCGGTTCCGCCTTCACCAAACCCGCCTCGGTCAGCAACCCGAGGTGCTTGGCGATGGCCTGGCGGGTGATGGGCAGCCGCCCGGCCAGGTCCGTCGCCGTGGCCGGGCCGACTTCGGCCAGCGCCGCGAGGATGGCGCGGCGGCTGGGGTCGGCCAGGGCGGTGAAGACCTGCTCGGCGACCGCCTCGGTGTCGGTTTCAGGCGGCATCGAGGTACTCGACAAGCTCGGCCAGTTCGCGTGGCCAGCCCTCGGTGTGCGAGGGGAAGCCGATCGCGTACGCCTCGTCGGCCAGTTGCGCGAACCCCGTCTCGACCACGGTCAGCCGGGTTCCCGCGCCCACGGCTTCCAGGGTGAACTCGACGTAGGTGCGGCGCGGGTCGTCGTCGAGCACGCCGTCGGGTTGCCAGGTGAAGCCGAACACCGCGGGCTCCTCCACCCGCTCGACCCGCAACGTCTTGGTGGGCCCGTCGTTCCACGACATCTCGACGGCGCCACCGGGACTCAGGTCCACCGTGGCCTTGTTGCCGAACCACGTGCCCAGACCCTCGGCCGTGGTGATCGCGGCCCAGACCTTCGCGGGCGGGTGCGCGAGCTCCAGGGTTCGCTCGATGCGGTCGGGGAATCCCATGTCAGCCTCCGATGAGCAGCGAGTCCGACGTGACCGTAGTGCTCGGCGCCTCGACGCGCAGACGCAACCCACGCCGCACCAACGGGACGCTCACCAGCACCGCGGCCGCCGCCACCCCGAGCGCGAGCCGGATCCCGGTCAACTGCACGGCCTGCGTCGCGGCGACCGCGCTCAGCACCGGGATGCCGACGGTGATGGCCACCTGCTGCGTCATCGTGGCCAGGCCGGTGGCCAGGCCCTGCTCGGCGTCGGGCAGGCCGCTCGTGCCGGTCACCGTGTAGCCCACGATCGCGGCCACGTGCCCGAAGAACCCGACGAACAACGCCGGCACCACCACGAACAGCGCCGCCCGGTCGGCCCCCAGGAACGCCAGCGGGACGATCGCGAGCCCCTGCACGGCCATGCTCACGGTCAGCACCGTGCGGGTGCCGAACCGGCCGATGATGCGCCCGGCCAGCAGCCCCGCGGCCACCGACGCGAGCCCCGGCACGCCGAACACCAGCCCGGTGGCCAGCGGCGACAGGCCGAGCACCTGCTGCAGGTACAACGTCATCACGAAGATCATCGCCGGCTCGACGCAGAAGATGACGAAGCCCGCGTAGTTGCCCCACTTCACCGACGGCCGGCCGAGGATGTGCAGTGGCGCGAGCGGCGCGGCCGCCCGCTTCTCGATCACCCAGAACGCGATCAGCAGCACGACGCCGACGCCCGCCGCGAGCACGCTGCGCTCGACGACGCCGTAGATCAGGGACAGCAGCCCGGCGGTCACGGTGATCGCACCCGGCACGTCGAGGCGGACGCGTTCGGTCGCCTTGCTCTCGGTCAGCACGAGCGGCGCGACGATCAGCACCACGATGGCGACCGGCACGTTGACGAAGAACGCGGCCTGCCAGCCCGCGGCGCTGATCAGCGTCCCACCGACCAGCGCGCCCACGGTGAACCCACCGGAGAGCAGCGCACCGTTGAGCCCCAGCGCGCGCTCGCGCTTCGCGCCTTCGGTGAACGTCGTGGTCAGCAGCGACATCGCGGCCGGCAGGGTCAGCGCGGTGGCCGAGCCCTGCAGAGCCCGCGCGACCAACAGGGTCGTCGGGTCCCCGGCGAAGCCGCCGAGCAGCGATGCGCCCGCCAGCAGCACCATGCCGGACATCAGCATCCGGCGCCGGCCCCACAGGTCGGCGAGCCTGCCGCACAACAACGTGAACCCGGCGGCGGGCAGGGCGTAGGCCGAGGCGATCCACGCGAGTTGGTCCCCGCTCATGCCGACACCGGCCCCGGCCTGCGGCAACGCCACGTTCAAGATCGAGAAATCCACCGACAGCATGAAGCCCGCGCCGAGCAGCACCAGCAGGACCACCCGCTGTCGCCCGGTGAAGGTCGTTCCGGTCATCGTTCCTCCTTGGATAGCAACCGTGCGGTTGCAACCCTATTGCAACCGCACGGTTGCGTCAACCGGAGGCCTCAGGGCTCGAGGTCGACCGCCGCCCGGAACGAGCCGTCCATGTGGAAGGGCACGGACTGGTGCTCGTGCTCGACCTTCCAGCCCTCGGCGTCGCGCCGAAGGCCCACGGTCAGCCGGAACCACAAGGTGAACGGCTCCGTCATGCCGGCCGGGGTCGCGGTCAGCCGGGCGATGCCGTGCGCGTAGGCGATGTCACCGCCGACGAAGACCTCGAGGTCGGTGAGGTCGTAGTCGACCGGGCCGGCGAAGGTGCCGAACCAGGCGGCCAGGCGGTCGGCGTCGCGGGCCTCGGGCTGGCGCAGCGGCGGGGCGAGGGAGTACTGCACGACGTCCGGGGTGAAGCGGGCGATCAGGCCGTCGACGTCACCCGCGCGCATCCCGGTCACCAGCCGGGCGAGGACGTCGCGGACCTGGGTCTCGTCGGTGACGACAGTGCTGGTCATGGGGGGTGTTCCTTCCCTCGATGGGTTCGTGACACCCCGGACGTCGAAGCGGTACCGGCGGCTTCGACGTCCCCGGTGCAAGAATTTCCACGAATCCGGAGGAGACACCGTGAAGTACCTGATCCTGATCCACAGCAACCCGAAATCGCGCGCGGTGTGGGAGACCATGACCGACGAGCAGCGCATGGAGTTCGGGCGCGGGCACATGCGGTGCACCGAGGACCTCGCCGCCTCGGGCGAACTCGTGGTCTCCGAGGGCCTGCCCGGCCCGGAGGCGAGCAAGTGGGTGACGGTGCGCGACGGCCAGACCATCGCCACGGACAGGCCGTTCGCCGAGGTCAAGGAGTACGTCGCCGGGTTCTACCTGGTCGAGTGCGAGTCGATCGAGCGCGCCGTCGACCACGCGGCGAAGATGCCCGACGCGCAGTACAACGAGGTGGAAGTGCGGCCCGTGCTGGACATGAGCGCGTGGGATCTGTGACCGGCATCGAGGACCTGCTGCGCGAACTCGCGCCGCAGGTCCTCGTGGCCCTCGTGCACCGCTACGGCGACTTCGACACGTGCGAGGACGCCGTGCAGGAGGCGTTGCTCACCGCCGCCTTGCAGTGGCCCGCCGGTCTGCCGGACAACCCCAAGAGCTGGCTGATCACCGTGGCCTCCCGGCGGCGGATCGAGTTGTGGCGCAACGATTCCGCTCGCCGCCGGCGCGAGGAGGCGGTCGTCGCGTACGCGCCGCCGGCGAACCCGGAGCCGCCGCCCGCCGAGGACGACACGCTCCAACTGCTGGTGTTGTGCTGCCACCCCGCGTTGACCACGCCGTCGCAGGTGGCGCTGACGTTGCGCGCGGTCGGCGGCCTGACCACGGCCGAGATCGCCCGCGCGTTCCTGGTTCCCGAGTCGACGATCGGGCAGCGGATCAGCCGCGCGAAACAGCGGATCAAGGCCGAGGGCGCGCACTTCCGGATGCCGGCCGACGACGAGCGGCTCGCCGCGGTGCGCCACGTGCTGTACCTGATCTTCAACGAGGGCCACACGGCCAGCTCCGGCGACGCGGTGAACCGGGTCGAGCTGACCGCCGAGGCGATCCGGCTGACCCGGCAGCTGCACGCGCAAGTCCCCGCCGACGGGGAGATCGCCGGGCTGCTGGCGTTGATGTTGTTGACCGACGCGCGCCGGCCCGCGCGCACGCACGCCGACGGGACCCTGGTGCCGCTCGCCGAGCAGGACCGCTCGCGGTGGAACGCCGACGCCATCGCCGAAGGCGTCGCGTTGATCACCAGAACCCTGGCCACCGCGGCGATCGGGCCCTACCAACTGCAAGCCGCGATCGCCGCCCTGCACGACGAGGCACCGACGGCGGAAGACACCGACTGGCACCAGATCCTCGGGTTGTACGAGGTGCTGACGACCGTGGCGCCGGGTCCGATGGTGACGTTGAACCGGATCGTCGCGCTCGGGATGGTGCGTGGCCCAGCGGTCGCCCTGGCCGAGCTGACCGACGTCGAGTCCGAATTGGACGGTCACTACCGGGTCGATGCCGTGCGGGCGCACCTGCTCGAACGAGCCGGCGACCGGGCCACGGCCCGCGAGCACTACGCACGGGCAGCGGAGCGGACGCTGAGTGTCCCCGAGCGGCGGTACCTGAGTGCACGGGCGGCCGCGCTAAGCTGATCAAGCTTGGCAGCAACCGGACAGATCGGCCTCATCCGGGACCGCTCCCCACCGGGTCCCGTGACACTGGACGGGTCGCTGCCGCCGCTTCGTCACGAGGGAATCTCCAATGGAAAACCCGTCGCCGCAGGGCGAACCGGTGCCGGACAACGCTGAGCGCGAATCGGCCCAGAACCCCGCGCCGACGGAAAGCCCGCAAGGCGCCGAGGCCCCGGGTTCCCCAGCCGGCGAACCGGCCGCAGAGCCTGCGGCGGATTCCGCCGCCGAATCGGCATCACCTGACGCCGCCGAAGCGACCCCGGCGTCCGAGCCTTCGGTGAGTGCACCGGAATCGGCGCCCGGCGAAGCCGCTGTTGCCGCCGAATCGGCGTCGGATTCGAGCCAGCCGGCTCCGGTGGTGTCCCACGCCGAACCGGCTGCCGGCACGCCCGCGCCTGCGGTTCCCGCTGGGCCGGTCGACCCGGATTCCACGCCGCCCCAAGGCATTCCGGTGCAGATCCCTGGGCCGGCTCAGCCCCAGCAGACCGTGTACCAAAACCCCACCTGGAACGACCCGGTCACCGCGCCGTTCAAGCGGATCCGGTCCAACGATCCGCTGGCCGCCGCCATCGGCAACGCTTCCTTGCTGGGCGTCGGTTACTTCCTCATGCGGCGCGGTGTCGTCGCCATCCTCAGCATCTTCCTCACCGCCGTCCTGCTCGTGCTGCTGGCCACGACCTGGCGCACCACCTGGTTCGAGATCGTCTTCCTGGTCTGGTGGGTGGCGCTGATCGCGCACGGCTGGTTCCTCGCCGGCCGCGGCGCGCACAAGGTCAAGTCCCGCAACCAACGGCTCACGGCCGTCGCGGTCGCGGTGCCGGTGATCCTCGTCGTCGCCCTGCTGCGGTGGAACGCCGTCTCCATCGAATCGGACCTCGACGACGCGCGCGCCGCCGGCGACTGCCCGAAGGCGCAGGGCGCCATCGACGACATCTGGTTCGCCCACCACATCGTCGACGCCCCGATGACCGTGCGCAGCGCGCAGACCGCCGACGCCTGCACCCGGTTGACCACCGCGAAGCAGGAGCTCGACCACGGCCTGGCCACCGGCGAATCGGTCGACTTCGACAAGGGTTTCCTCACCCTGCGCGGGGTGCTGGCCGTCCTGCCCGGCCACGAGCACATGGTCGACACGGTGCTCGACGGCTTCGTCAAGGGCCTGCCGACGCCCGACGCGTGCCGCACCGCGCAGATCACCGACTGGCTGCGCGCGACACACCCCGCGGGCGACCGGCTCGACCGCGTCAAAGCGGTGCTGCCGAAGGTCGAACCGAACGCGCTGCTCGGCTGCGGCGATCAGATGATGGCCGGGGAGAGCTGGGAAAGCGCACGCACGCGCTACCAGCAGCTGGTGGAGCGCTACCCGAACGACCCGGGCGCCCAGCACGCGAAGGACGGCGACGCCAAGGCCGCGCTGGGCATCGAGCACGACCACGTCCAGGAGCTGGTCACCAACGGCACCTACTGCTCCTCCCCCGCCAAGTACAGCGCGGCGCCCGCGTACAAGAAGGGCACCAACCGGGGCTTCTTCCTCGGCTCCGACGAGTACGTCGACGACCTGCCGGGGGCCTGGAAGACCAGCGACTTCACCAAGGCGTCGATCATGGTGTGCCTCGGCGACCACCAGTCCGGCCCGGTGGTGCGCACCTGCCCGTACACCTACAGCGGCGGCATCGGCACGATCAGCGTGGCATTCCACAAGATCGCCATCCCGGTCAAGGCGTACTCGTTGCGCACCGGCAAGCGCGTGGCCGACACGAAGATCCAGATCAGCGGCTCGTCGTGCCCGGCGTCGTTCACGTACACGAGCTACGCCGGTGGACCGCCCGGTGACCAGGACATCACACCGAGCAAGTCGGGTGTGCAACTCGCGTTCAAGTTCCTGATCGTCCGGTAAGGGCGTATCCAGCCACCCGTTCGGCGCACTTCTCTTCCCAAGGGGACACCGAGGGAAGGGTCCTGCCATGGCATCGATCGTCGTGTGCGGCGCAGGCGTGATCGGGCTGTCGGCGGCCGCGATGCTGGCCGACGACGGGCACACGGTCACCGTGCTCGAGTCCGACGGAGAAGTGCGGGCCGCGGCACAGGCGTGGACGTCGTGGCGCCGCCCCGGCGTGGCGCAGTTCCGCCAGCCGCACAACCTGTTCGCGCGGTTCCGCCGGGTCGCCGACGCGGAGTTGCCGGGCCTGACCGACGAACTCGCGGCCGCGGGCTGCGCGTGGGTCGACCCGGTCGCCGCGCGGCCGCCGTCGATCACCGACTTCGAACCGCGGGACAGCGACGACGTGCTGCGCTTCGTCACCGGTCGCCGCCCGGTGGTGGAGGCCGTGGTCGCGGCGCACGCCCAGGCGAAGCCCGGGGTGACCGTGCGGCGCGGCGTGCGGGTCCACTCGCTGGTGACCGGGCGCTCGATCGCCTCCGGGGTGCCGCACGTGACCGGCGTGCGCACCGACGACGGCGAACGCATCCCGGCCGAGCTCGTGGTCGACGCCTCCGGGCGCCGCTCGCCGGCCGAACGCTGGCTCTCCGGCATCAACGCGACCCCGCCGGTCGTCGAGGCGGGCGATCGCGGCTTCGTGTACTACACCCGCTACTTCACCGGCGCGCAGCGCCCGGTGCGCAAGGCCGCGGGCCTGACCGCGATCGGCAGCTTCTCGATCCTGACGCTCGACGGCGACAACGACACGTGGTCGATCACCCTCTACGGGCTGTCCAACGACACCGAACTCAAAGCCGCGCGCGACCCGGCCGCGTTCGACCGCGTGCTCGGCGCGTGCCCGCGGCACGCACACTGGCTCGACGGCACCGCGGTCTCCGACGTCATCGCGATGGCCGGGATCCTCGACCGCTACCGCCGCTTCGTCGTCGACGGCCGGCCGGTGGCCACCGGCTTCGTCGCCATCGGCGACGCGTGGGCGTGCACGAACCCGTCGGCCGGTCGCGGGCTGAGCACCGGCCTGGTGCACGCGCAGGTGCTGCGCCGGGTCGTGCGCGAGTACGCCGACGACCCGCTTGCCCTGGTGCTGGCCATGGACGAGGACACCGAACAGCACGTGACGCCGTTCGTGCGCACGCAGGCCGCCGCCGACCGCGACCGCGTCACCGAGATGGCCGCCGCCCGCGACGGCCGGGGCGTGCGCCGGATGATGTCGGACATGGATCGGCTGCAGATCGCGGCCAGCTACCGGGCGGACGCGTTCCGCGGGATGCTCGACATCATCAACTGCATGGCGTTCGTGCCCGAGGTGCTGGCCCGGCCCGAGGTGAAGCAGGCCATCGCCGACCTGGACGACGCTCCCCCGCCGCCCAAGCTGGGACCGGACCGCGCGGAGTTGCTGGCCTTGCTCGCCGGCTGACCCGGGCCCGAGCTCTTCTACCGCGACGACCACTGCACCCATTTACTACGAAAACATAATATTCGAATGCGTAGTGTATCGACTCGGAGAAACCGGGTGTCGAGGTTACGGATCGAGTCATCCAGGGATGCTGCGCTGGTGGTCGCCGCGAGGCCGAGTCAGGCGGTGCGCTCGTCCAGGAAGTCGTCGATGTGGCGCCAGGTCGAATTGCGGGCGGCGCGGCCGGTCAGCACGCCGAGGTGACCGCCCGGGCAGACCTCGAACCGCATGTCTTCGGCGTTCTCCAGCACCTCGACCAGCCGGTGCACGGCCCGTTGCGGCGCGATCGAGTCGCCGCGCCCGGCGATCACCAGGACCGGCTGCTTCACCTCGGACAGCGCGATCCGGCGTCCACCCAGGTCAACGGCGCCGTTGGCTAGGTCGTTGGCCCGGAAGAAGTGGTGGTACATCTGCCCGAACGTGCGCCCCGGGTAGGCGATCATGTTGTCGGTGAACCGGTCCACGGCCTCGAGCTGGGCGAGGAAGTCGGCGTCGTCGAGGTGGGTGAGGATCGCGTAGGGCTTGGTCACGACCTTGTCGATGGCCGAGAGCTGGAACACCCGCTTCACCAGCTGGCGCGGCGCGCCGCCGAGCAGGCGGTACGCGGCGGTGAAGAGCAGGCCGTCGGCCACGTTGGCCAGCGGTTTGATCGGCGCGAACAGCGGGACGGCCGTCATGTCGAACGGCGCGGCGACCGACACGATCGAGGCCACCGGCAGCGTCGGCTGCGCGGCCGACGTGAGCAGCGAGAAGATCCCGCCCAGGCACCACGCGACGATGTGCACCGGCTGCCCGCCCGCGTCCTCGCTGACCGCGCGGATGGTGCGTGGCAGCACCTCGTCCACCCAGTGCTCGACGCCCAGGCCGCGGTCGGAGAACGCGACCGTGCCGTAGTCCACCAGGTAGGTGCGTCGGCCGCCGGTGACCAGGTGTTCGGCGAGGCTGCAGCCGCGGCGCAGGTCGAAGCACAACGCGGGCGCGGCCAGCGGCGGCACCAGCAGCACCGGCGGGCCGTCGAGGGTCTTGCCGCGCGGCGCCAGCCGGTAGACCGACCGGTTGGGGCCGCGGTCGATCAGCGTGCGGGGCATCGGCCGCAGGTCAGCGAGGCCGCCGTTGACCGTCTTGGCGACCACATTGGACGCGGCACTGGCCAGCCATTGCGGTGCGGACGCCATCGGAGCTCCCCTCGTCGACGCTGTCATCCTCCGGGTTCGAGCGGGACACATCAAATCCTGTACACAGTGAGATCGTGCACGCCGAACTCGCCGAGCTGGCCGCCGCCCACGGGGTGGCCACCAGCTATGAGAACGCAGACCGGGTCGAGGTCACCGTCGACGAAGACGTGGTGATCGCCATCCTGGCCCAACTCGATGTGGACGCAAGCACCCCATCCGCGGTGCGAGCGGCCCTAGCGGAGCTCCGGTCCGCGCCCGACGCGCTGCCCCCGACGGTGGTCGTGCGGGAAGGCGCGACGCGCCCGCTGGACGGGCCGGCCGAGATCACCCTGGAGGACGGCACGACCCGCGCGGTCACCGCCATCCCCGATGACCTGCCGCTCGGCTGGCACCGGCTGCGCACCGACACCCAGGAGGTGACGCTTGTCGTTGTGCCGCAACGGCTTCCGGCGGTGCCGCGGGCGTGGGGCTGGATGCTGCAGCTGTACGCCATGCGCTCGGCCGAGTCGTGGGGCATGGGCGACTTCGGCGACCTGGCGTCGATCGCCGAGCACAGCGGGGCCGGCGTCGTCCTGGTCAACCCCGTGCGGGCGGTCAGCCCGACGCACCCGGTGGAGCGCTCGCCGTACTCCCCCGCCAGCAGGCGGTTCCTGAACCCGCTGTACCTGCGCATCACCGACACGGCGGCGTTCGGCCGGGCCGACGAGGCGACGCGCGCGGCCGTGGTGGCGTTGCGGCCCCCGTCGTCGGAACTGATCGACTACGACTCGGTGTGGGCGGCGAAGCGTTCGGCGTTGGAGCTGCTGTGGCCCTTCGCCGAGCGGGTCGATCCCGCGCCGGATCTGCGTGACTTCGCGACGTTCTGCGCGCTGGCCGAGCAGCACGGGCCGGACTGGCGCTCGTGGCCGGCGTCGGAACAGGACCCGGCCTCGGCGAGCGCGCCCGAGGAGCGGGTCGCCTTCCACGTGTGGTTGCAGCAGGAGTGCCTGGCGCAGCTGGCGGCCGTGCAGGACCGCTCGCGCATGGCCGTCGGCGTCATTCACGACCTGCCGGTCGGCGTGCACCCCGGCGGCGCGGACACGTGGGCGGCCCGCGACGCGTTCGCCGCGGACGTGCGCGTGGGTGCGCCGCCGGACGCGTTCAGCCAGCAGGGCCAGGACTGGAACCTGCCGCCGTGGCGCCCGGATCGGTTGGCGCGCTTGGGGTACGCGCCGCTGCGGGACATGCTGCGCAGCGTGCTCACCCATGCCGACGGCGTGCGCATCGATCACGTGGCAGGGCTCTGGCGGCTGTGGTGGATCCCGCCGGGCGAGCCCGCTTCGCGTGGCACCTATGTGCACTACGACGCGGAGGCGATGATCGGGATCGCGGCTTTGGAGGCCCACCGGGCGGGCGCCGTGGTGGTCGGCGAGGACCTCGGGACCGTGCAGCCCACGGTGACGACCACGCTGCATGAACGCGGGATGCTCAGCTCGGCGGTCCTGTGGTTCCAGCGGAACTGGGTCCGGCCCGGTCAGCCGTTCGTGCCGCCGCGGGAGTGGACCGAGCAGGCGATGGCGAGCGTGTCGACCCACGACCTGCCGACGGTGACCGGGTGGCTGGAGGCCGAGCACGTGCGGATCCGCTCGGCGCTCGGGCTGCTGACCGATTCCGATGCGGCGGAGTACGAGCGCGCCGCGGCCGAGCGCTCGGCGATGACCGCCTTGTTGCGCGCGGAAGGCATCCCGACCGACGACATGGTGCTGGCCCTGCACAAGCTTCTGGGCACGGCGGCCTCGCAGCTGGTGTTGACCTCACCGGCCGATGTGGTCGGCCAGGTGCGCCAGCCGAACCTGCCGGGGACGGTGGACCAGTACCCGAACTGGCGCATCCCCCTGCCGTTGACCTTGGAAGAATTCCTCGCCGATCCACGGGTGCGGACCATCGCCGCGGCCCTGAGCGAACACCACTGACGACGATTTCCCTTGCACGTCAACAGTCTCCGGCGCCTCTTGAGTTGAGAGATCCCCCACCCTCACCGGGGGGCGACCCCGGAGCCAGTCTACCGGGATTCAAGCAGGGGAACCGTGCACGGGCGGATCTGGGGACAACCACAAGCCTGTGGACAACCCGCCGGCTGGGCGGGATCGCCACCCAGCCGGCGGGTTCGACTACAGGCCGAGGTGGCGAGCGATGAGCATCTTCTGGACCTCGCTCGTCCCCTCACCGATCTCGAGGATCTTGGCGTCCCGGTAGAACCGGCCCACGGGGTATTCGTTCATGAACCCGTAACCGCCGAAGATCTGGGTGGCGTCGCGGGCGTTGTCCATGGCTGCCTCGGAGCACACCAGCTTGGCGATGGCGGCTTCCTTCTTGAACGGCTCGCCGCGCAGCATCTTGGCCGCGGCGGCGTAGTAGGACAGGCGCGCGGTGTGGGTGCGGGTCTCCATCTCGGCGATCTTGAACTGGATCGCCTGGTAGTGGCCGATGTTGTGGCCGAACGCCTCCCGCTCGTGCGCGTAGCGCAGCGACTCGTCGACGCACCCCTGCGCCAGACCCACCGACAGCGCGGCGATCGCGACCCGGCCTTCGTCCAAAATGGACAGGAACTGGGCGTAACCCCGGCCCCGCTCGCCGAGCAGGTTGCCTTCGGGCACGCGACAGTCCGAGAAGGACAGACCGTGCGTGTCGGAGGCGTTCCAGCCGACCTTGGAGTACTTCTTCTCCACGCCGAACCCAGGCGTCCCGGACGGCACGATGATCGCGCTGATCTCCTTGCGCCCGCCCTCGGCCTGGCCGGTCACCGCGGTCACGGTCACCATCGACGTGATGTCGGTGCCCGAGTTGGTGATGAAGCTCTTGCTGCCGTTGATCACCCACGCGTCGCCTTCGAGGCGTGCCGTGGTCTTCGTCGCGCCCGCGTCGGAGCCGCCGCCCGGTTCGGTCAACCCGAACGCGGCGAGCCGGTCGCCACGGCACAGGGCCGGCAGCCAGGTCTCCTTCTGCGATGCGGACCCGAAGCGGTAGACCGGCATCGCCCCAAGGGAAACCCCGGCTTCCAGGGTGATCGCGACCGAGGAGTCGACGCGCGCCAGCTCCTCCAGGGCGAGGCAGAGCGCGAAGTAGTCGCCGCCCATGCCGCCGTACTCCTCGCTGATCGGCAAGCCGAACAGGCCCATCCGGCCCATCTTGGCGATCAGGTCGTACGGGAACTCCTCGCGCTCGTAGAACCCGCCGATCACCGGCGCGACCTCTTCGCGCGCGAACTCCTCGACGGTCTTGCGGAGCGCCTCGTACTCCTCGCCGATGCTCAGGTCGATCATGACTGCTCCTCAGAGGGGGTGACGAGGGCGACGGGCTGGTTGAGCGCGACCTGTTGGCCGGCTTGCACCCGCATCTCGGTGAGCACGCCGTCGACCGGTGCGGCGATGGTGTGCTCCATCTTCATGGCTTCGATGACCAGCAACGGCTGGCCCGCGCTGACCTGCTCGCCCTGCTGCGCCTTGACCAGCAGCACGGTGCCGGGCATCGGGCTGACCAGCGGGCCACCGAGGGCACCGGCCGCGGCCTCGCCCTCCAGGATCGAGTGCTCGGCCACCGGCCAGACCTGCCCGTCGGCGGCGAGCCACAGCACATCGCCGTCGGCGTGGCGCAGGTAGCGGTGCACGCGTGCGCCGATGCGCACAACCAGGTCGTCGCCGTCCCAGTCGGCGGAGGCCTCGACCGCAGGCCCGTCGTCGACGACGACCGAGGCCGCCGAAGCGCCGCCGGTGACCCGCACGGTGACCTGCCGGTCCGCGCACGCCAGCCGGGACGACGTGCCGCCGCGCCCGCCGAGGCGCCAGTTGTCCGGCACGTCCCACGGATCGACCACGGCCCCGGTCGGACGCACCGCGAGCAGCTGGTCCAGCGCGGCCGCCACGAACACGGCGTCCGGGACCTCCTGCGCCACCAGCGAGTCCAGCTTGCGCTCGACCAGCTGGGTGTCCAAGGTGCCCGCGACCACGTCGGGATCGGCGAGCAGCGCACGCAGGAACGGCACGTTGGTGCCGAGCCCCAGCACGGCGGTCCGGCCGAGCGCGCCGGAAAGCTTGCGCAGGGCGGCGGTTCGCGACGGCGCCCAGGCGATCACCTTGGCCAGCATGGGGTCGTAGTCCGACCCGACCACGCCGCCGGTGACCAGCGCGGAGTCCACGCGGACCTCGGACGGTTCGCGCAGCGCCAGCACCGTCCCGCCGGTCGGCAGGAAGCCGTGCGCCGGGTCCTCGGCGTAGACGCGGGCCTCGACGGCGTGCCCGGTCAAGGTGACCGACGAGAACCCCAGCGGCTCGCCCGCGGCGACCAGGATCTGCTGCTCGACCAGGTCGATGCCGGTGACCAGCTCGGTGACCGGGTGCTCGACCTGCAGCCGCGTGTTCATCTCCATGAAGAAGAACTCGTCGGGCCGGTCGGCCGACACGATGAACTCGACCGTGCCGGCGCCGGTGTAGTCGACGGCCTTGGCCGCATTGACCGCGGCCGCGCCCATCCGTTCGCGGGTCGCCGCGTCCAGCAGCGGGGACGGCGCCTCTTCGATGATCTTCTGGTGCCGTCGCTGCAGGCTGCACTCGCGTTCGCCCAGGTGCACCGCGTTGCCGTGCGTGTCGGCGAGCACCTGGATCTCGATGTGCCGCGGCCGCTGCACGAACCGCTCCACCAGCAGCGTGTCGTCGCCGAAGGAGCCGCGGGCCTCGCGCCGGGCCGACTCGATGGCACCGTCCAGTTCGGACTCCTCGTGCACCAGCCGCATGCCCTTGCCGCCACCACCGGCCGACGGCTTGAGCAGCACCGGGAAGCCGACCTCGATCGCGGCCGCGCGCACCTCGGCGTCGGACAGGCCGGGTTCGGTGCGACCCGGCACCACGGGCACGCCTGCGGCCGAGACGGTCAGCTTGGCGCGGATCTTGTCGCCCATGGCCTCGATCGCCGACGCGGGCGGGCCGATGAACACGATGCCCGCGTCCGCACAGGCCCGCGCGAACGCCGCGTTCTCGGCGAGGAAGCCGTAGCCGGGGTGGATGGCCTGCGCGCCGGTTTGCCTTGCGGCGTCGAGGATCCGCTCGATCGAGAGGTAGCTCTCCCGGGCGGCGGCCGGGCCGATGCGCACGGCGTCGTCGGCCTCGCGCACGTGCTTGGCGTCCGCGTCGGCGTCGCTGTAGACGGCGATGGAGCGCAGGCCCATGGCCCGCACGGTGCGGATGACCCGGACCGCGATCTCGCCGCGGTTGGCGATGAGAATGCTGTCGAACACCGAAGATTTGCTTGCAGAATCGAGCATTGACACTGCGCTCACATCCGGAAGACGCCGTAGCCGACCGGCTCCAGCGGGGCGTTGGCGGCGGCGGACAGGGCGAGCCCGAGCACCTTGCGGGTGTCGGCGGGGTCGATCACGCCGTCGTCCCACAGGCGGGCGGTCGAGTAGTACGGGTTGCCCTGGTCCTCGTACTGCTCGCGGATCGGGGCCTTGAACGCCTCCTCGTCCTCGGCGCTCCACTCCTGCCCACGACCTTCGAGCTGGTCGCGGCGCACGGTCGCGAGCACGGACGCGGCCTGCTCGCCGCCCATCACCGAGATCCGCGCGTTGGGCCACATCCACAGGAACCGCGGCGAATACGCCCGCCCGCACATCGAGTAGTTGCCCGCGCCGAAGGAGCCGCCGATGACCACGGTGAACTTCGGCACCCGCGCGCACGCGACGGCGGTGACCATCTTGGCGCCGTGCTTGGCGATGCCGCCGGCCTCGTAGTCGCGGCCGACCATGAACCCGGTGATGTTCTGCAGGAACACCAGCGGGATCGAGCGCTTGTCGCACAGCTCGATGAAGTGCGCGCCCTTGACCGCGGACTCGCCGAACAGCACGCCGTTGTTGGCCACGATGCCGACCGGGTGGCCGTGGATGCGGGCGAACCCCGTGACCAGCGTCGAGCCGTACTCCTTCTTGAACTCGCGGAAGCGGCTGCCGTCGACCACGCGGGCGATGACCTCGCGCACGTCGTAGGGCGTGCGCGAGTCGGTCGGCACGACGCCGTAGAGCTCGCCGGGGTCGACCACCGGGTCCTCGGTCGCCACGACGTCCCACGGCCGCTCGGCACGCGGGCCGAGGGTGGAGATGATCGAGCGGACGATGCGCAGTGCGTGGCCGTCGTCGTCGGCCAGGTGGTCGGTGACCCCGGAGACGCGCGAGTGCACGTCGCCGCCGCCGAGCTCCTCGGCCGTGACGACCTCGCCGGTCGCGGCCTTCACCAGCGGCGGGCCGCCGAGGAAGATCGTGCCCTGGTTGCGCACGATGACCGCTTCGTCGCTCATGGCCGGGACGTACGCGCCGCCTGCCGTGCACGAGCCGAGCACGGCGGCGATCTGCGGGATGCCCTTGGCCGACATGGTGGCCTGGTTGAAGAAGATCCGGCCGAAGTGCTCGCGGTCGGGGAACACCTCGTCCTGGCGGGGCAGGAACGCGCCGCCGGAGTCCACTAGGTAGACGCACGGCAGGTTGTTGTGCAGCGCGACTTCCTGGGCGCGCAGGTGCTTCTTGACCGTCATCGGGTAGTAGGTGCCGCCCTTGACGGTGGCGTCGTTGGCGACGATCACGCACTCGCGCCCGGACACCCGGCCGACTGCGGTGATGATGCCCGCGGCGGGCGCCTCGTCGTCGTACATGCCGTTCGCGGCCAGCGGGGAGAGCTCCAGCAGCGGCGAACCGGGGTCGACCAGCGAGTCCACCCGGTCGCGGGGCAGCAGCTTGCCGCGCTCCACATGGCGGGCGCGGGCGCGCTCGGGGCCGCCGAGGCTGGCCTTGGCGATGCGATCCCGCAGCTCGACGGCGAGCTCTCCGTGCTCCTTGCGGTAACGCTGGAACGCGGGGTCGGCCGGGTCGGCGGCACTGCGCAGGACGGGCGCGTCCATCTCACTCCCGTGCGAGGTTAGTCATCGTTAACCATACGACCTCATGTTAGCGCTGACTAACGTCTGCGTCCACAACAACGGCGGCCGTCCCCGCAGGGACGACCGCCGTTGTACCGCGCGCGACTCAGCCCGTGATCGAGCGGAGCTCGGCGTAGTAGCCGCCGTTCTGACCGGAGGCCGTCGGGTGGTAGGACTCGTCCACCGGCCACGCCCAGCTGTGCAGCCACGGGCTGCCGGAGCACAGCTCGTGGCCGCCGAAGGTGCCGCGGACGTCGCCGAAGGTGAAGCCGTGCGCCGAGGCGCGACCGGCGGTCACCTGGTCGACGGTGTCCGCACCGCTGTTGATCGCCGACCGCTTGGTGTCGCTGAGGCCCGCCCAGCAGCTACCGGGCACCGCGTACATGCGGGGGTAACCCAGCACGATGACCCGGGCGTACGGCGCGTGCTGACGGATGGCGTTGTAGGTGTTGTCGAGCCGGCCGGGCAGCTCGCTCGTCGCGAAGGCCTTCGCCTGGTTCACCCGGTCGACGCAGTCCTGGTCGGAGCCGAGGTTGCAGGTCTCCATGACGTCGGCGAACCCGGCGTCGTTGCCGCCGATGGTGATCGTGACGAGAGACGTGGACGACGACAGCGAGTTCACCTGGCTGTTGATGACGTCCGAGGTGACCGCGCCGGAGCAGGCCACGAACGTCAGCGAGTTGACCGAGTGGGAGCTGGCCCAGAGCTCGGCGTAGGCGTTCTGGCTGCGCTTGCAGGAGCCGCTGTCGCTGAGGTACGAGCCGGCGCCGACGCCGGAGGAGTAGGAGTCGCCGAGTGCCACGTAGTTGTCGCCGGCCGCGGACGCGGGGAGCGTGAACGCGAGCATGGCGGTTAACGCGAGGACAGGGAGCAGGGCAAGTCTGAGCACACGCATGGGGACCCTCCATGTGACGGTGGACACGCCTTGCATAATTACCAGCGAATTTCCAATCCCGGTAGCGTCATGTTGACAATTTTCGAGAAGTGTTAGCGCTTGCTAACTCCCGGCCAGTACCATCGCGGGGGTGATCTCCCCGCCGCCGGACGCGCCCGACAAGCCCCCGGGCAAGCAGCGTCGCCGCGACCAGATCCTCGCCGCGGCCGCGGAGCTCTTCGCGCGGCACGGCTTCCACGGCGTCGGCATCGACGACATCGGCTCGGCCGTCGGCGTGTCCGGGCCCGCGCTCTACCGGCACTTCCGCTCCAAGGACGCGATGCTCGGCGAGATGCTCACGTCGATCAGCGAGATCCTGCTCGACGGCGGCCAGACCCGGGCCGACACCGGCGCCGAGCCACGCACCCTGCTCGGCGAGCTCGTCCGGTTCCAAGTGGACTTCGCGCTGGACAACCCGGCGTTGATCACCGTGCAGGAACGCAACCTCGGCAACCTGACCGATCCGGACCGCCGTCGCGTGCGGGCGTTGCAGCGGCGCTACGTGGAGATCTGGGTGGACGCGATCCGCGCCGCGCAGCCCGACGTGGACGAACCGGCCGCACGCGCGGCCGCCCACGCCGTGTTCGGCCTGATCAACTCGACCCCGCACAGCAGGCACCTCGACCGCGAGCAGATGGCCGCGCTGCTGACCGGGATGGCGCTGGCCGCGGTGCGTGGCGCGGCCACGCCGGCGTCCGCGACGTCCGCGGCGCTGTCCCTCGATTAGTCGCAAACACAGCCGCAACACAGCCGCAAACGCTTGGCAGTCAACGGAAACAACGCCACCCGTCCGGCGGTTACGGGCCTGGGGGCGCCCGCTATCCTTGCCAAAATGACCACCCCCGACTGGATGCCGCCCGGCGTCGACGCCGAGCTCCCCAGCGCGGCGCGCATCTACGACTACCTGCTCGGCGGCGCGCACAACTTCGCCTCGGACCGCGCGGTCGCCGATCGCCTGCTCGCCGTCGACCCCGGCGTGCGCCGGATCGCCACGCTGAACCGGGCCTTCCTCCGTCGCGCGGTGCTTTTCCTTATGTCGCAAGGGATCCGCCAGTTCCTCGATCTGGGCTCCGGCATCCCCACGGTCGGCAACGTCCACGAGATCGCGCACCAAGTGGACCCGAGCACGAAGGTCGCCTACGTCGACTACGAAGCGGTCGCGGTCGCGCACAGCGAGATGATCCTGGCCGGGGTGGACAACACGGCCATCCTCATGGCGGACGTGACCGAGCCCCACCTGGTGCTCGACTCGCCGAAAATCCGTGGCCTGCTGGACTTCGACCAGCCGATCGGCCTGCTGGCGTTGACGCTCTTCCACTACATCCCGCCGCAGCGCAAGCCGTTCCAGGTGATCGCGGCCTACCGCGACGCCCTCGCCCCCGGCAGCCACCTGGCCGTCTCGCACTTCACCGACGACCTGGTGCACTCGACCGGCGACGGCCTCGTCGACACCATGAAGACCACGCAGAACAACGTGTTCCCCCGATCGAAGGACGAGATCACCCAGCTGTTCGCCGGCTTCGACCTCGTGGACCCCGGTTTGGTGCCGATTTCGTTGTGGCGGCCGGAGACGACGATGGACGGGGGCGACGATCCCAGCCGGGACGGCCAGTACGCCGGTGTCGCCCGAAAGAAGTAACCCTTGCGCTGGATGCGCGATAGACATGGCAACTGAGTAATCTGATCGTTACCCGTTACAGGCCCCCGTTCGAGGTGTGATGTCCAGCCAGGGACGCGACGAACGCGTGGCGCTCGCGCGTACCTGGGCCCGTGCCATCGGCTCGACGGTCTACGTGCCGATGTCGGCCGTCGAGCTGCACGAATACCTGCTCGACCTGATCACCACCCTGTTCGACACCGTGGCGGCCGAGCCGTTCACCGCGGCGCCCGCCGCCGAGCTCGGCCGCCGGCTCGTGCGCGCCAAGTTCACCGGGCACGAAACCCTGCAGCAGTCCATCGCCGTGCTCAGCGACGCCCTGCTGGCGGAGAGCGGCTCGGCGGACCGGGTCGTCGCCATGATGGGTGAGCTGGCCGCCGGCTACGCCGAGGCGATCCGCGGCTGGACCCTCGACCAGCAGGAAGAGGTCAAGCGCGCGCTGCTCGACGCCACCCGGCGCAGCGAGGCCGAGCTGCGGGAGTCAGAGAACCGGTTCCGCGAGGTCGTCACGTCCTCCGCGCTCGGCATCGCGATCACCGACCTCGAGGGCAAGTTCCTGCAGACCAACCCGGCGCTGGCGGAGATCATCGGCTGCAAGCCCGCCGACTTCGAGCAGCGGGTGCTCACGGACCTGTTCTCCGTCGCGACCCGCGGGCAGGTCGCGAACGCGTTCCGCGCGGACGGGCCGGACCGGATGATCACCAAGGCCGAACTGGTCAAGGACGACGGCGACGAGGTGTGGGCCAACGTCGCGTTGTCGCTGCTGCGCGACGACGACGATGCGCCGTCGTACCTGGTCGCCATGGTCCAGGACAACAGCGAACTGGAGCTGCTCCAGCGCCAGATCGAGACGTTGACCAGCAAGGACGGGCTGACCGGGATGCACAACCGGCAGTTCTTCAAGTCCCGCGTGGAGTCCGTGCTCGGCCGCGCGGCGCCGGGTCACGCGATCACGTTGCTGCACATCGACATCGACAACTTCTCGGTGGTCAACCACGGTTTCGGCTACGAGGCGGGCGATGAGCTGCTGGTGTCCATCGCGGACAAGCTGCAGCGCGTGTTCGCCGACGAGAAGGCCGAGTTCGGGCGCATCGACGGCGACGAGTTCGCGGTGCTCGTGGAGAACGGTCCGACCACACCGTCCACTGAGGACATGATCCGGGCCGTGCACGCGGAACTCGCCGAGCCGGTCTACCTCGGCGAGCACGGCATCGCGGTCGGCGCGAGCATCGGCGCGGTCGGCCGGCTGTGGAGCACCGACGCGGTGGAGTTCTTCGGCGCGGCCCAGTCGGCGTTGCGCAAGGCCAAGCGCAGCGGGCTGCGCCAGTGGTCGGACTACGACAAGCCCGAGGACGCCACGGAGAAAGCCGACTTCGAGCGGGCCGCCATGCTGGCCGGTGCGTTCGAGACCGGTGAGGTCACCCTCGACTACAGCCCGGTGGTCCGGCTGAGCGACCGCAAGGGCGTCGGTGTGCTGGCCGGCGTGGTCTGGCAACCGCGCGACGCCGAGGTCATCGCGCACGACGACTGCGTGCGCCTGGCCGAGCTGACCGGGCTCTCCGTGCAAGTCGGACCGTGGCTGCTCGGTGAAGCGTGTGGACACCTGCCGATCTGGCAAGCGCTTGCGGCGACCGCGAACGCGAAGGAGTCGGTGTTGCGCGTGCGGTTGTCGCGTGCGCAGTCCGCCGACGGCGACCTGGTCGCGGCGGTGAACGAAGCGGTCGCGCGCAGTGCCGTCGGACCGGAGTTCCTGCAGATCGCGTTCGACACGAGCGCCGTGGCGGAGGGCCTGGGCACCGCGCCGGACAACCTGTTCACCGTGGCGTCCAATGGAGTCCGGGTCGCGCTGCACTCGTTCCGCGGCGGACCGCTCGAATTGGACTTGCTGGCGGGCAGCGAGGCGCGATCGGTGGTCCTGACCGACGTGTTCGGCGACGTGCGCCCGCCGCAGCGGTCCGCAGATTCGGCGTTGGTGCTGGGCACGGTGGAGCTGGTGCGGGCCGTGGCGCGGATCGGCGCGGAGGTGTGCGTCGACGGCGTGCGCGACGAGGAAGAGGCCGCGTGGTGGTCGGACCACGGCGTGCACACCGCGACCGGCCTGGTCTTCGGCGACCCGGGTGACGTGCACGACATGATGGCGCGCTTCTCCGACGCCGGTTGATCTCGCCCCGACGGGCGCGCCTGGTACAAGATGAGGGCGTGGACCCCGCAGACGGTGATCGCCAGGACCGGATCCGACTGACCGCGAGCCGTGCACTCGCGGCGATGCAGAACGGTGACGAGGAGGGCTCGCTCGACCGCCTCGCCGCCGTGCTGCGCGACGGTGAAGGTGAAGCGAAAGACCTGATGCTGCTGCTGTTCCACGAATGCAGCGCCATGGTGGCCGAACTCGGTTCGGGCGGCACCGCCCCGGTCAAGATGCAGGTCTACGACGACGAGGGTCACGAGGTGTCGATCGACGACGCCGACCCACCCGTCCGGACCGCGGTGCGCACCTTGCTGGCCGAGGTCCACGGCGACAGCGAAGCGGCGGCCGAGCAGATCGAGATCGCCCTGTCCAACGCGGAGCCGGACGAGATGATCAGCGTCCTGGTCCAGGCGCTGCGATGGACGATCAAGTTGTCCGCCGAGTGCCTGAGCCGCGACCTGCCGGTGCCCGAGTGGATCAGCTCCGCCCTGGAGGACTGACCTTCGGCCCGCTACCAGCCGACAAGGTCGTGCGCGACAGCGGTCCAGGTGATCGCCGAAGGCGGCAGTACGTCACCAAACGCCCACTGCACCACGACGGCTCGTAGCTCGGCGATGGTGATGAACGACTCCGGCGGGAACCGGTTGGCCTCGGGGCTCCAAGTCGAGTGGGTCAACTCGACGCCGTCGCGGCCGGCTGTGCCCCGGCTCATCCACGCGTGGGTATTGGCGTCCTTGTCCAGGGCGAGCAGCACCACTGCCGCCACCTGGTGCTCGATGTCGTAGTCGAAGCGAAGAGCGGAAACCGGCCACTCCGGGCGCTTCTCCCGATATCCCTCGGGCCGGAGGGCGAATCGAGGTGTGGCGGGCTTGTCCGGGAACCGCATCATCGTGTCCAGACAGCGCAGGACCCCGTCTTCGTAGGCAAAGGTCACCGCGTAGGTCGCGTCCTCGAACTGGAACACGCCATGCGGGCTCAGCTCGTACTTGTCGGCGTAGTAGAGGTCCGACCTCGCCAGCGGCCCGTCGTACGACGCCGTCATTGGTCATCTCCTGTGAACGTTGTCGAGGTCATCGCTTTCCACCTCTCCGTCTCGCATGTCGGCCGCCACCTTCATCTCCACGTCCGACGCTGTGCTTGCGTATCCACGTGGTGGCAGCACGCCGAGTTCACGCAGAATCTCGTTGACCCGAGCAGCAGTGGCATCCTTGCGACTGTCATACCTCTGCTCTGTGCCTTCATCGTCATAGGCCAGGCCGACGGTCGGCTTCTGCCCCTTGATCTCTTCAAGGCGCGCCGCTGCCCACTCGGCGTCCGACCCCGCATCCTCGATGTCCGATGGGCAGTCCCGGTCGTCTGCATTCGCAACAGCGGGCGCCGACTCGCACCCGAACTTCGTCGAGCAGCTCGGCACCACGAAGACCCATGCCAGTACGCCAAGAATGACGATGAAGAGAAGCTTGCGCACAGCTTGTAGCCTTACGTGTGCGCTCCGTGAACACAATGCCATCCGCCCGTCCGGGCGACCCGGAACGCGGTCAGATCTTGGCGATCCTCGCCCTGCGCTGGTTGCAAGCCGATCAGCTCGTCCGCGAACTGGTCGGCTGCACCTACGCCGACCTGGACGTATGACCTGGCCGCCGCCAACGGAGCCGAAACGTGGAACACCCAGCCCGAACGGGGGACACACCTAGCCGGAACGGGGGACACGCCCGCTCCGAACGTGGGACACACCCGGTCGGAACGGGGGACACGCCCCGCGCGAATGTGGGACACGCCTCAGTACCTTCGCGAAGCGAAGTATCTTGCTTGTCGAACCTTTTGTTGGCTAAGATACTTCTGGAACGAAGGGGATGGGACATGGACACCACACAGGTACTGGTCATCGGCGCCGGGCTCGCCGGCTCCAGCGCAGCGCTTTTCCTTGCCCAGCAAGGCATCGACGTCACGCTCGTGGAGAAACACCCGGGCACCTCGCTGCACCCGAAAGCCGCGGGCCAGTACCCGCGGACGATGCAGCTCATGCACATCGGCGGCGTGGCCGACGAGATCCTGGCCGCGAGCCACGGCATGCAGGGCGGTCTGACCATCAAGATCGCCGAAAGCGTGCACGGCAAGGTCTTCAACACGATCATGGCGGGCGGCGAGGACTTCGACCTCTCGGCGATCACGCCGTTCCCGCTCGGCATGGCCACGCAGGACAAGGCCGAGCCGATCCTGTTGGGCAAAGCCCAGCAGTACAAGGCAAAGGTCCGGTTCCGCACCGAGGTGGTCTCGCTCGACCAGGACGACACGGGCGTGACCGCTCGCCTGCTGGACCGCGACACCGAACGCGTCACCGAGTTGCGGGCCGACTACGTCGTCGCCGCCGACGGGCACCGCGGCGGCACGCGCACCAAGCTGGGCATCGGACGCCAGGGCAAGGGTTCGCTCTCCAGCGTCGTCGGCGTGCTGTTCAAGGCCGACCTCGGCGGGCACGTCGAGCACGACACGTCGCTGCTCTACTACCTGCAGAACCCGGCGTTCACCGGCGTCTTCGGCGGCGCGACCGATTCGGACTCCTACATCTTCGGCATCGACTACCACCCCGACCGCGGCGAGTCGGCCGCCGACTTCACCCGCGAGCGGATCGTCGAGCTGATGCGCATCGCCCTCGACAAGCCGGACCTGGAGCCGGACATCATCACCGTGCAGGCGTGGGAGATGGCCGCCTGGCTGGCCGATCGCTTCCGCGACGGGCGGATCTTCCTCGCGGGCGACGCCGCCAAGGTGACCCCGCCGACCGGCGGCATGGGCGGCAACACCGCGGTCCAGGACGGCTACGACATCGCGTGGAAGCTCGCCGCCGTGCTGAACGGGCACGCGGGCCCGGGCCTGCTGGACAGCTACGAGGCCGAACGCCGGCCCATCGCCGAGATGGTGATCACCACCTCGCTCTACAACGCCAAGGAGCGCCTCTTCCCCGACCTCGACCTGTCCGACGTGCCGCCACCGCCCGCCGATATGCTCGGGCTGATGGGCGGCTTCCGCTACCGGTCCGCCGCGATCATCCCCGACCAGGGCGACGACGACCCGGCACCGGCGGAAAACCCGTTCATGGCAACGGGTAGGCCCGGCTTCCCGGCGCCGCACGTCCCGGTCGACGTCGACGGCAAGTCGTCCACAGTGGAGCTGTTCGGTCCGGAGTGGACACTCGTGTGCGGCAAGGACGACGCCCGCTGGCGCGCCGCGGCCGCGGCCACCGGCCTGCCGATCCGGGTCTACGGCGCCGAACTGCCGGACGCCGTGGCGGCCAAGTACGGCCTTGGCCCCACCGGCGCGAGCCTGATCCGCCCCGACGCGATGGTCGCCTGGCGGGCCGTCGAGGCGCCCGAGGACCCGACCGCCGCCCTCACCGCCGCGGTGGCCGCGATTCTCGATCGTTGACACCGAAGGCCGACCTGACAAGGCTGTCGCCATGCGTGGCAGAGCCGCTGGTGCGGTCGTGATGATGGTGCTGGCTTTGATCATGACCAGCGCGGCGTCGCAGGCAACTGCGGCGCCGCGGTCGTGGGCGGCGCCGGTCAAGCACTACGTGGCCCTCGGCGACTCCTACGCCGCGGGTCCGGGCATCCCCACCCAGCACGGCACGCCCGCCGGCTGCGCCCGCTCGGACCACAACTACTCGACCCTGCTGGCCGCCGCGCTGCACGTGCGGACGTTCACCGACGCGACCTGCAGCGGGGCGACGACCGTGCACATGACGCAGCCGCAGCAGGTCTCCGGCGGCGTCGCACCACCGCAGTTCGACGCGCTGACCAAGGACACCGACCTGGTGAGCGTCACCATCAGCGGCAACGACACCGGGTTCGGCGAGATCCTGGCCACCTGCGGCGCGCTCGCCCGCCAGGACCCCACCGGCAACCCGTGCGAGCAGCACTACGGCGCGTCGGGCACCGACGAGCTGGCCAAGCGGATCGAGAAGGCCGCGCCGCTGGTCGACGCCGTGCTGGCCGGCATCCGGGCCCGCGCGCCGCACGCCCGCGTGCTGGTCGTCGGGTACCTGCGCATCCTGCCGGCCCAGGGCAGCTGCTTCCCGACGGTGCCCTTCGCGGCCGGTGACGGGCCCTACTTCGACTCGGTGGAGCGCCAGCTCAACAAGATGGTCGCCACCGAGGCACGCAAGGCCGGCGACCGGTTCGTCGACACCTACACGTGGTCCTACGGGCACGACGCCTGCCAGGAGCCCGGCCGCAAGTGGGTGGAGGGCCTGGTGCCGCAGTCACCGGCCGCACCGATGCACCCCAACGCGACCGGCATGGCCGTGGTCGCCGGGCTGAGCCTGCTGGGCACGCTCTTCCCGTTCTAGTCCTGGCGCAGGGCGAAGCGGGTGCCCTCGGGGTCCTCGAACATCGCCCACCAGCCCCACGACTGCTTGACCGGTGGGGCCGGGAAAGCCACGCCCTTCGCGGTCAGCTCGCGGTGGGTGGCCTCGATGTCGTCGGTGTAGAAGAAGACGTTCGAGTGCGGTAGGTCGTCCCGCGCCGCGGGCCGCTCGAACCCCGGCTGCGCCTTGGTCAGCACGAGCCGCGTGTGGCCGTCGGGCGTCAGCACCTCGAGCCACCGCTCGTCCCCGTACTCGGCGTCGGTGGCGACCGTGCACCCGATCACCTCGGTCCAGAACCGCCTGGCCACCGCCTGGTCCGACACGTACAACACCACTTGGCTTACACCTCTGAGCATCAAGCCATTTTCACCGTTCCCGCAGCCCACGGCTTGACGAAAACATCCGGTTGCGGCGGCACCCAGGCCGGGTCGGCCGCGCTGGCCAAGGAGCTGAACGCGTTGCGCGCCCTGCTCAACGGCGTGTCCGGGCCTGAGTCCTGACGGCGGCCGCGGTGGCGATCAGCAGCACGATCGCCAGCGCGGTCATCAGCCACGGATCGCTGTCGTGCCCGCCGAGGTGCTCGTCGACCAGGTGGGACACGGCGTGGGCGACCGACGCGGCGGTGACGCCGGCGAGCCCGGTGATCAAGGCGTTGCGCGACCACACACCGGCCAGCGTCCCGATCCCGATGCCGATCAGGAACGCGCCGATGTCGTGCAGCAGGTGCCGGTTGTAGGGCGGGTAGGTGGCGATCACGTCGAAGAACGACTGCGGCGCCACCATCGCCCACACCCCGCCCGCGAGGTAACCGAGCCCGGCCACGGCCGCGACGGTCAGGACAGCACTGCGCATTGCTTCCTCCTCTGGTGCACTCTGCACACATGACTGGACAGCTTGCGGAGATGTGACAGCGCGATGATCAGCGTGCGTGGCGTGGTCGACCGGGTCGGGCCGACGTTGCTGCGCACCGTGCTGCCCGGCGCCGGCGACGTGGCCGTGACCGACGTCGTCATCGCCGAGCTCGGCCGGCGCACCCACCTCGCCGCCGGGGACCTGGTGCTCGGCGTCGCGGTCAGCACCACCGAGCAGGCCGTGGACCTCGTCCGGCACTGCGCCGAGCAGAAGGTCGCCGCGGTCCTGCTGAAGCCGCCGCTCGCGGCGCGGACGGCGGTGCGTGGCGCGGCCCGGTCGGGCGGGACGGCCGTGCTGGAGGTGCACGCGGGCGCGGCGTGGGCGCAGCTGGTCTGGTTGCTGCGCGCGGTGATCGACGCGGCCGAGGAGTCCGAGTCGGACGGACGGTTGCCGGCAGGCGGGCTCGGTGACCTCTTCCGGCTGGCCGACGCGGCCGCGTCCGTTGTGGACGCCCCGGTGACCATCGAGGACGCGAACTCCCGGGTCATCGCCTACTCGGCCCGCCAGGACCGCACCGATCCGGCCCGGGTCTCGACGATCATGGGCCGGCGGGTGCCGGACGACGTCCTCGCGAAGTTCCGCTCACGGGGTGTGTTCCGCCAGCTCTCCCGCGGCCGGACGACGATCTTCGTGCCGCAGCAGAAGGACGGCACGTTACCGCGGTTGATCGTGCCGATCCGGATGGGCGGCGAGCTGCTCGGCTCGATGTGGGCGGTCGTGCCGGGGCCGGTGCCCGAGGAGCGGGCGGCCGCGTTCGCCGACGCCGCACCGGTCGTCGCGCTGCACCTGCTGCGCCGCCGGGCCCGCGACGACGCCGAACGCCGGCGTTCGGCCGAACTGGTCCGCTCGCTGCTCGACGGCGTCGGCAGCCCGCGGCTCGCCATCGCCGAACTGGACCTCGAGGACGGCCCGCACCGCGTGGTCGCCATCGACGTGGACACCGACGACGTGCTCGGCGCGGAGGGCGCGCGCCTGGCGTTGTGGGAACGGATCACCGCCGGCGTCGGCCGGCGGCCCGCGGTCGCCGACTTGCACGACGTGCTCTACGCGGTGGTGCCCGACCGCGACTGCGACAGCGGGTGGCCGGCGCTGCGCAAGGCGCTGACCGAGCGCGCCGGACCGGTGAAACCGCTGGTGGGGGCCGGTTCGGCCATGGCGATCGGGGAACTGGCGGTGTCGCGGGCCCAAGCCGAGGAGACGCTCGGGCTGGTGCGCACCGGCCTGGTCGCGGGGCCGGTCGCGAGCCACGAGGAGGCCTGGCCGGTCCTGGCGTTGCACCGGGTGGCGGCCTCGGCGGCCCCGGGTGTGCTGGACGTGGGCCCGTTGCCCCTGTTGACCAGGCACGACGAGGCGAACGGGACCGAGTACGTGGCCACGCTCTACCACTGGCTGCGCCACCCCGGCGACCCGCGCGCGGCGGCCGGGGTGCTGGGCATCCACCCGAACACGTTGCGGCACCGGATGAACCGGATCGCCACGCTCGCGGCGGTGGAGCTCAGCGACCCGGATGTCCGGCTCGCGTTGCTGGCTCAGCTGGCCGTGAAGTTCTGGCGCTGAGATTCGGTCCCCCGTGCTGAGATCGGTCACTGTGCCGACGGCACGACAGAAGCGCACACTGGTAGTGCCAGCAGCACGATGACAAGGCGTTTTGACTGCTCCATCGTGGTGTACAACACCCACTTGGCCCAGGCCCGAAAGGACTCCTCCGGTGCGCATCGCCGTCCCCCGCGAGATCAAGAACCACGAATACCGGGTGGCGCTCACCCCCGCGGGCGCCCACGAGCTGTCCAGCAGAGGCCACGACGTGTTCGTCGAGGCGGGCGCGGGCCTCGGCTCGGCGTTCACCGACGAGGAGTACCTGGCCGCGGGCGCCAAGGTGCTCGCCACCGCCGAAGAGGTGTGGGGCGAGGGCGACCTGGTGCTGAAGGTCAAGGAGCCGATCGCGGTCGAGTACCCGCGGCTGCGGTCCGGCCAGGTGCTGTTCACCTACCTGCACCTCGCCGCCGACGAGCCGCTGACCCGGGCGTTGCTCGACGCCGGCACCACCGCGATCGCCTACGAGACCGTTCAGACCGCCAACGGCGCGCTGCCGCTGCTCGCGCCGATGTCCGAGGTCGCGGGCCGGCTCGCGCCGCAGGTGGGCGCGTACTCGCTGATGAAGCCCTCCGGCGGGCGCGGCGTGCTGCCCGGTGGCGTGCCGGGCGTGCCGCCGGCGAAGGTCGTCGTGATCGGCGGCGGTGTCGCGGGCATGAACGCCGCGACCATCGCGCTGGGCATGGGCGCGCACGTGACCGTGCTCGACACCAACGTCGACCGGCTGCGCCAGCTCGACGCCCAGTTCGGCGCCCGGCTGAGCACGCTGACGTCGAACAAGCAGGCCGTCGAGCACGAGGTGCGCGCCGCCGACATGGTGATCGGCGCGGTGCTGGTGCCGGGTGCGAAGGCGCCGAAGCTGGTCAGCAACGAACTCGTCGCCCAGATGCAGCCGGGCTCGGTGCTCGTGGACATCGCGATCGACCAGGGCGGCTGCTTCGCCGATTCGCACGCGACCACGCACGCGGACCCGACCTACACGGTGCACAACTCGGTCTTCTACTGCGTGGCGAACATGCCGGGCGCGGTCCCCCGCACGTCGACCTTCGCGCTGACCAACGTGACCCTGCCCTACGCGGTCCAGCTGGCCGAGCACGGCTGGCACACGGCGTTGCGCGCGGACAAGGCGCTGTCGCTGGGCCTCAACATGCACGACGGCAAGCTCACCAACGCCCCCGTCGGCGCGGCCCACGGCATCGAGTCGGTGCCCGTGGAGAGCGTCCTGGCCTGACCCCGACGCATTTCGCCCCGCCCGCGCTTTCCGCGCGAGCGGGGCGTTTTGCATTCTCGGATTGCCACTCTTGTGCCTGGTCAGGCGTCTGGGGAGGACAAACGACCACCGAACGAGATTCGGCCGGGGCCTGGTCTCGAACCACCGTGTCTCACAAAGCGAGCGGCGACCCGCTCAACCAGCCTGGGGGTCACTGGGAGCGGGCCGCCGGGTACAGCTTAGGCATGAAACGGTTGTTGTGGTGCAAGTGGGGGACCAAATGTCGTGATAGTTGCAAGCGCGAAAGGCACGATCGAGTGAATGCCGCGCCAATGGAGTGAACCGGGGTTCTGCCGCGGGCCGCAACGGCCGATGTCCTCCCAGTGACCGAACCCAGGTGGTACCTCAGTTGTCACGATCCGTTCGGCCGCGATCGCGCGGTGACGGTTCTCGTCGAACGCGGCGCGGTGGTCCTGGTGTCCCCGCCGGGCTCGTCCGCGGTGCTGTCGCCCGCGCAGACCCGCCAGCTCGGCCGGACGCTGGAGCAGGCCGGGCTCGACGCCGCGGCGGGCTGACCATGGCGGCACGCAAGCAGACCCAGGTGAGCGTGAGCCTGCGCGCCGCGGTCCTGCGCAGCCTCGACCGGCTGGACGCGGTCGCCGCGGGCACCAGTTCGCCGACGCAGGCGCGCGCCGAGCTCTCCCGGCTCACCGACGGCTGGCGGCTGCTCCTGCAAGTGCACCGCTCGGACGAGAACAGCCGCTGCGTCGCGTGCCCGCACCGGTTGCGGGGCAGGCGGTGGCCGTGCCAGGTCTGGCGGCTCGCGCACCGGCACCTGATCGGCGACGGCCAGCGTCGCGGCGAACGGCACCGGCCCGGGTTCCGCCGCACCATGGCGCAGGACCTGCCCGGCGAGTTGACCATGGAGCTGCCGATCATCGCTGCTGACGGTCCGCAACCGGTTCACCGCTGCGAGTGATACACGGACGAGCTTGACCATCTGACGCACGCCGCCCCACCCCGTACGGCAGGATGTCGCCACCGACACGCCTCGACCAACGGGAGGGCCCGTGCAGGACGGCAGTGGTCGCATCGTGGTGAACAACCTGTCGAAGACCTTCGGCAGGGTCAACGCGGTGCAGAACCTCAGCTTCCAGGTGGAGCCGGGCTCGGTCACCGGGTTCCTCGGCCCGAACGGCGCGGGCAAGACGACGACGCTGCGCATGCTGCTCGGCCTGGTGACGCCGACCGCCGGGCACGCGACGATCAACGGCCAGCCGTTCAACCACCTCGGCAACCCCGGCCGCGTCGTCGGTGCCGTGCTGGAGGCGCAGGGTTTCCACCCCAAGCGCTCGGCCCGCGATCACCTGCGTGTCTACACGGCGGCCATGGGGCTGCCCGACCAGCGCGCCGACGAGGTGTTGCACCTGGTCGGCCTGCGCGAGGCCTCGCACCGCTCGGCCGGCGCCTTTTCCCTTGGTATGAAACAACGTCTGGCGCTGGCCACCGCACTGCTGGGCGACCCGCAGGTGCTGGTGCTCGACGAGCCGGCCAACGGCCTGGACCCCGAGGGCATCGCCTGGCTGCGCGGGTTCCTGCGGTCGTTCGCGGGCAGCGGCCGCACGGTGCTGGTCTCCAGCCACCTGCTCGCCGAGATCGAGCAGACCATCGACCAGGTCGTGATCATCAGCCGCGGCCAGACCATGTTCTACGGCAAGCTCGACGACCTGCGTGGCACGCAGCAGGGCCAGGTCCTCGTGGAGGCCGGGAACCCCGAGGCGCTGACCAACGCGCTGCGCGGCGCCGGCCTGACCAACATCTCGCCCACGCAGCACGGCAACCGGCTCGCGGTGACCGGGGCGACCGCGCGGCAGATCGGTGACCTCGCGTTCCAGGCGGGCACGCCGATCTACTGGCTGCAGGAGGAGCGCGCCGACCTCGAGCAGATGTTCTTCCGGCTCACCAGCGGTCAGTACTCCGGCGCGCCGCTGCCGGGTCAGCAACCGCCCCAGCAGCTGCCCCCGCAACAGATGCCGCAGCAGATGCCACCGCAGCAGTACCAGCAGGGCACGCCGTCGGGCGGCTTCCCCCAGCAGGGCACGCCTTCAGGTGGTTTCCCCCAGCAAGGCACGCCTTCAGGTGGTTTCCCGCAGCAGGGCTACCAGCAACCACCGCCGCCACAACAACAACCACCGCAGCAAGGCTGGCCGCAGCAGGGTGGATGGGGAGGTAACGCCTGATGGGCCGCCTGATCGCCGCGGAGTACCGCAAGATCTTCACCACCAAGCTCTGGTGGGCGCTGCTGATCCCAGCCGCCATCATCGCGCTGGTGTTCGCGTGGGGTGGCTCGGCCCTCGGCGCGCTGCAGGACGAGGCGGAGACGCTCGGCGGCAGCCTGCCGCTCGCGTTCGTCACCTTCGCCTACGGCTACAACTTCGCCACCATCTTCGGGCTGATCTTCGGCGCCACCTCGCTCACCGGCGAGCTGCGGCACAAGACGATCACCACCAGCTACCTGACCGGCAGCAGCCGGGGCGCGGTGCTCGCGGCGAAGCTCTTCACCTACACCACGATCGGCGCGCTCTACGGCATCATCTGCGCCATCACGGGCACGATCGGCAGCGCCATCGGCGACGAGGTGCCCGCCTTCGGCGCCTGGACGCAGCTGATGCTCGCGTCGATCCTCGTGATGATCATGTGGGTGCTGCTCGGCGTCGGCGTGGGCGCGCTGATCGGCAACCAGGTCGGGGCCGTGGTCAGCCTGATCGTCTACGTGCTCGTCGTGGAGCGCGTGCTCGCACCGGTGATGAACAACCAGGGCATGGAGAACGTCGTGCCCTACCTGCCGTACCAGTCGGCCGCGAACACCACCATGGAGCTGGCGGTCCGGCTGCTGTTCGGCAACCTGCCCGGCGACCTGGCCGGCGACAGCGACACCCCGCAGGTCGAGCGCGGCATCCGCACGGTCCTGCTGCTCAACCACGTGCCGGACTGGTGGACCAACGGCGTGATCTTCGCGGTCTGGGCCCTGGTGCTCGGCATCATCGGCTGGCTCGTCGCCCGCCGCCGCGACATCACCTGATCGGCTTTTAGCCCTCTGACCTGCGATTTAGCACACTGTCGGGGGGTGGGCCTAATGTGGCCCGCGTGGGGATAGCTGCGTCGAACAACGAACAAGGGTGGATCCGCAGGCTCGCGGGGGCGTGCTGGGCGCACCCGCGCCTCGTGCTGCTCTCGATCCTGTCCTCGGCCGTGGGCGTCGGGTTCCAGGCGGGCGGGCCGCTGCTGGTCAAGGTCGCCGTCGACGACGCGGTCGCGGGCAGCACGCACCGGATCGGGTGGCTCGCGGCCGGGCTGATCGGCCTGGAGCTGCTGACGTTCGCCGGCGCGTTCGTGCGCCGGTACGTCGGGGGCCGGCTTTCCCTTGACGTGCAACACGACCTGCGCCGGGCCGTGTTCGGTTCGGTGCAGCGCCTCGACGGCGGCAACCAGGACGCGTTGCGCACGGGACAAGTCGTGTCGCGGTCGATCACCGACCTGCAGCTGGTGGCCGGGCTGTTGATGATGGTGCCGCTCGCGGTCGGCACGGTCGTGTTCGCGGTCGCCGCGTTGATCGCGATGCTGAGCCTGTCGCCGCTGCTGACCGTGGTCGCGCTGGTCGTCACGCCCGTGGTCGCCTACGTGGCCGCACGCACCCGGCTCACGTTGTTCCCGGCCACGTGGTCGGCGCAGCAGCGGGCGGCCGACCTGGCCCAGCACGTGGAGGAGACGGTCACCGGCGTCCGCGTGGTGAAGGGTTTCGGCCAGGAGGCGCGGGAGATCAGCCGGCTGGAGAAGGCCGCGCGGCGGCTGTTCGCCGAGCGCATGCGCGCGGCGGCGCTCACCTCGCGGCCGGCCGCGACGTTGATCGCGATGCCGGCGGCCGGTCAGGTCGCGGTGCTCGCGCTCGGCGGCTACATGGCCATGCACGGCCAGGTCACGCTGGGCACGTTCCTGGCGTTCGCCACCTACGTCGCCAACCTCGTCGGCCCCGCGCGGTTGATGTCCGGGCTGCTGGTCAACGCGCAACTGGCCCGCGCAGGCGTCGAGCGGGTGTACGAGCTGATCGACTCGCAGCCGGCCATCGTGGACGCGCCCGACGCCCAGGACGTGCCGCCCGGCCCGGTCCCAGTGGAGCTGGACGGCATCACGTTCGGGTACACCCGCAGCGAGCCGGTGCTCGACGACGTGTCCTTGCGGGTGGACCCGGGCGAAACGCTGGCGCTGGTGGGCACGGCCGGTTCGGGCAAGTCCACGGTTTCCTTGCTGTTGCCCCGGTTCTACGACGTGCACGAGGGCGCGATCCGGGTCGGCGGGGTCGACGTGCGGCAACTGCGGCTGCACTCGTTGCGCCGCACCGTGGGCGTGGTGTTCGAAGAGGCGTTCCTGTTCTCCGACTCCGTGCGCAACAACATCGCCTACGGCCGGCCGGACGCCACCGACGAGGACGTGGTCGCGGCCGCCGTCGCGGCCCAGGCCGACGAGTTCGTCCGGGCCCTGCCCGACGGCTACGACACGCCGGTCGGCGAGCGGGGCCTCACCTTGTCCGGGGGACAACGCCAGCGCATCGCGCTGGCCCGCGCGCTGCTCTCCGACCCGCGGGTGCTGGTGCTCGACGACGCGACCTCGGCGGTCGACAACGCCACCGAGTCCGCCATCCACGACACCTTGCGTTCGGTCACCGCGAACCGCACCACGCTGCTGATCGCCCACCGGCGGTCAACCCTCTCGCTGGCCGACCGGATCGCCGTGCTCGACAAGGGCAAGGTCGTCGACGTCGGCACGCACGCGGAGCTGACCGAGCGGTGCCCGCTCTACCGGGCGCTGCTGGCCGGCCCGGGCGAGGCCATCGAGGAGGCGACCACCACCGACGACCTCGTCCCCGGCGAGGACGGCGTGACCCCGGCGCTCTGGCCGGAGCCCGTCGAGCCGGCCGATTCCTCGGTACCCGTCAACGCCCGGACCGGCGCACCGCGCGTGGGTGGTCCCATGCAGGCCGCCCAACTGGACATGCCGCCGACCCCGGAACTGCTCGCCGCCGTGCAGGCGCTGCCACCCGCCACCGAGGTCCCGAAGCTCAACCACGACGAGGACCCGACCGCGCCCGATCCCCGCTTCCGGCTGCTCAGCCTGCTGCGCCCGGTGCGCTGGACCATGGGGATCCTGCTGCTGCTGGTCATCGGCGACACGCTGGTGTCGATGGCGTTGCCGACGTTGGTCCGCTCCGGCGTCGACCACGGCGTGGTGACCGGCGCGACCGGCGCCTTGTGGGGCGCGACCGCGTTCGCCGCGGTGCTGGTGGTGCTCGGCTGGTTCGACACGCGGGTCAACACCGTGCTGACCGCGCGGGTCGGCGAACGCCTGCTGTACGTGCTGCGGGTGCGCAGTTACGCGCACCTGCAACGGCTCGGCCTCGACTTCTACGAGCGTGAGCTGGCCGGGCGGATCATGACCCGGATGACCACGGACGTCGACGCGCTGTCCACGTTCCTGCAGACCGGCCTGACCACGGCCGTGGCGAGCGTGCTGACGATCGTCGGCGTCGCGGTCGCGCTGCTGGTGACCGACTTCTCGCTGGCGATGGTGGCGCTGGCCGTCGTGCCGGTCCTCGCCGTGGCCACGGTGATCTTCCAGCGGCTGTCGTCGCGGGCGTACGCGGAGGCGCGCGAGAAGGTCAGCGTGGTCAACGCCGACATGCAGGAGAACGTGTCGGGCCTGCGGGTCGCCCAGGCCTACACCCGCGAGGACGCGTCGGCGCAGGCGTTCGCCGAGCGCAGCGACGCCTACCGCCGCTCGCGGCTGCGGGCTCAGCGCTACATCGCCACGTACTTCCCGTTCGTGGCGCTGCTGTCGGGGCTGTCGCAGGCGGCGGTCCTGGTGGTCGGCGCGTTCGGCGTGGCCGACCACACGATCAGCCCGGGCGTGCTGCTGGCGTTCCAGCTGTACCTGAGCTTGTTCTTCAACCCCGTGCAGCAACTGTCCGGCGTGTTCGACGGCTACCAGCAGGCCCGCGTCGGCCTGCAGCGCATCGGCGAGCTGCTGCGCACCCCGACCACGGTCGAGCCGCCCGCCGACCCGGTCCCGGTGCCCGCGACCCTGCGCGGCGAGGTCGAGCTGCGCGACGTGACGTTCCGGTACCAGGGCAGCGACACCCCCGCGCTCGACCGGGTGTCCCTGCGTGTCGCCCCCGGTGAGACGGTGGCGTTGGTCGGCGCGACCGGCGCGGGCAAGTCCACCGTGGTGAAGCTGGTGTCGCGCTTCTACGACCCGTCCGAGGGCCAAGTCCTGGTCGACGGCGTCGACGTGCGCAACTACGACCTCGTCGGCTACCACCAGCGCCTCGGCGTGGTCCCACAGGAAGCGCACCTGTTCACCGGCGACGTGGCCAGCAACGTCCGCTACGGCCGCCCGGAGGCCGACAAGCCCGCGGTCGAACAAGCGGTGCGCGAGGTCGGCGCCCTGCCGATGGTTGCGAGCCTGACCGACGGCTTCCACCACGAGGTGGGCGAGCGCGGCCAGGGCTTGTCCGCGGGACAACGCCAGCTGGTCGCCCTGGCCCGGGCCCAGCTCGTCGAGCCGAACATCCTGCTGCTCGACGAGGCCACCGCCGCGCTGGACCCGGCGACGGAAGGCGTGGTCCTGGCGGCGAGCGACCGCCTGGCCAGCACCCGCACCACGTTCGTGGTGGCCCACCGCCTGGCCACGGCGGCCCGCGCCGACCGGATCGTGGTCCTGGACGAGGGTCGCGTGGTGGAAACCGGTCGCCATGAGGAGTTGTTAGCCCAGGACGGTCACTACGCGCGGCTGTGGCGCTACGGACGGATGGACCTCACCGAGGTGCCGACGGTCCACGATGAACAAGTGGCCACCCACTAGCCCGGCCCCGGCCGCGACCGGGGCCGGGGCGTGCGGGAACCGATCCACTGATCGATACAGTGACGAATGCACCACATGAGCTTGACCACGGCGGTCCGGTTCTGTGACACGCGTACGGCTACGCGTACTAGCCTTGGCGTCAGAGTGTGTTTCACCAGAGAACGAGATGGATAGAGGCGAAGCCCAGCCGTGTCCAGCAGCAGTCCTGCGTCGCAGTTCGGCCCCAATGAATGGCTCGTCGAGGAGATGTACGAGCAGTTCCTCGCGGACCCCTCATCGGTGGATCCCGCATGGCACGACTTCTTCGCGGACTACAAGCCCACACAGCGCGCCGGCACTGCACGCGAGCAGGCCGCGAGCCAGTCCAACCAGTCGACTTCGACGTCGACGGCCACCGCGACCAAGCCGCCGGCCGAGCCCGAGCGGCCCGAGCGGTCCGAGGGCGCGAAGCCGGAGAGCAACGGCAAGGCACCCGCCAAGGCCGCTGAGAAGTCCGCGCAGTCGACGCAGGCGCAGCAGCCGAAGCAGCAGCCGGCCAAGGAGCAGGCGAAGCCGCAGCCGGCCAAGCACGACGGTGACGAGAGCAAGCCGCTGCGCGGCCCGGCCGCGATCATCGCGAAGAACATGAACGCCTCGCTGACGTTGCCGACGGCCACCAGCGTGCGCGCAGTTCCTGCCAAGCTGCTGGCCGACAACCGCATCGTGATCAACAACCACCTCAAGCGGACCCGGGGCGGGAAGGTCTCCTTCACCCACCTCATCGGCTACGCCATGATCCGCGCGCTCGCGGCGTACCCGAACATGAACCGGCACTACGCCGAGGAGAACGGCAAGCCGGTCGCGGTCACCCCCGAGCACGTCAACCTCGGTCTCGCCATCGACCTGCACGGCAAGGACGGTTCCCGCACCTTGGTCGTCGCGTCGATCAAGAACACCGAGAACATGAACTTCCTGCAGTTCTGGCAGGCCTACGAGGACATCATCCGCAAGGCGCGCGGTGGCAACCTCACCGCCGACGACTTCGCGGGCACGACGATCTCGCTGACCAACCCCGGCGGCATCGGCACCGTCCACTCGGTCCCGCGCCTGCAGGTCGGCCAGGGCACGATCCTCGGCGTCGGCGCGATGGAGTACCCCGCGCCGTTCCAGGGCGCGAGCGACCGCGCGCTGACCGACATGGGCATCAGCAAGATCATCACGCTGACGTCCACGTACGACCACCGGATCATCCAGGGCGCCGAGTCCGGCGAGTTCCTCGGCAAGATCCACAAGTTGCTGCTGGGTGAAGAGGGCTTCTACGACGACATCTTCACCGCGCTGCGCATCCCGTACGAGCCGGTGCGCTGGGTCGCCGACATCCCCGAGGGCGAGATCGACAAGACCGCCCGGGTGATCGAGCTGATCGACGCCTACCGCACCCGCGGTCACCTGATGGCCGACACGGACCCGCTGAACTACCGACAGCGCCGCCACGACGACCTCGACATCCTGTCCCACGGCCTGACCCTCTGGGACCTCGACCGCGAGTTCCCGGTCGGCGGGTTCGCGGGCAAGGACCGGATGAAGCTGCGCGACGTGCTCGGCGTGCTGCGCGACTCGTACTGCCGCACCGTCGGCGTCGAGTACACCTACATCCTCGACCCGGCCGAGCGCGGCTGGATCCAGCAGCGCGTCGAGGTGCCGCACGAGAAGCCCCCGGCCGCCGTGCAGAAGTACATCCTGTCCAAGCTGAACGCCGCCGAGGCGTTCGAGACGTTCCTGCAGACCAAGTACGTCGGCCAGAAGCGGTTCTCGCTCGAGGGCGGCGAGTCGGTCATCGCGCTGCTGGACACGGTGCTGGACAAGGCGGCCGAGTACGAGCTCGACGAGGTCGTCATCGGCATGCCGCACCGCGGCCGGCTCAACGTGCTCGCCAACATCGTCGGCAAGCCGATCTCGCAGATCTTCCGCGAGTTCGAGGGCAACCTCGACCCGGGCCAGGCCCACGGCTCCGGCGACGTGAAGTACCACCTGGGCGCCGAGGGCAAGTACTTCCGGATGTTCGGCGACGGCGAGACCAAGGTGTCGCTGACCGCGAACCCGTCGCACCTGGAGACCGTCGACCCGGTGCTCGAGGGCATCGTCCGGGCCAAGCAGGACCTGCTCGACAAGGGCGACAGCTCCACCGGTGGCTTCACCGTGCTGCCGGTCGCGCTGCACGGCGACGCCGCGTTCGCCGGGCAGGGCGTGGTCGCCGAGACGCTGAACCTGGCGCTGCTGCGCGGGTACCGCACCGGCGGCACCGTGCACGTGATCATCAACAACCAGGTCGGCTTCACCACCGCGCCCGAGGCGTCGCGCTCGAGCCAGTACGCCACCGACGTGGCGAAGATGATCCAGGCGCCGGTCTTCCACGTGAACGGCGACGACCCGGAGGCGTGCTACTGGGTGGCGCGCCTGGCCATGGACTACCGGCAGGCGTTCAACAAGGACGTCGTGATCGACATGGTCTGCTACCGTCGCCGCGGCCACAACGAGGGCGACGACCCTTCGATGACGCAGCCGGCGATGTACGACATCATCGACACCAAGCGCAGTGTCCGAAAGGGATACACCGAGTCGCTGATCGGCCGCGGGGACATCTCCGTGGACGAAGCCGAGAAGGCGCTGAAGGACTTCTCCAGCCAGCTCGAGCACGTCTTCAACGAGGTGCGCGAGCTGGAGAAGCACCCCGTGACGGCGAGCCCGTCGGTGGAGTCCGAGCAGCAGGTGCCGCAGAAGGTGCCGACCGCGATCTCCCGCCAGACGCTCGAGCGCATCGCCGACGCGCACGTGGAGCTGCCCGAGGGCTTCACCCCGCACCCGCGCGTGAAGCCGGTGCTGGAGCGGCGAGCCAAGATGGCCCGTGAAGGCGGCATCGACTGGGCCTTCGGTGAGCTGCTGGCGTTCGGGTCGCTGAACATGGAAGGCAAGATGGTTCGCCTGGCGGGCCAGGACTCCCGGCGCGGCACGTTCACCCAGCGGCACTCCGTGGTGATCGACCGCAAGACCGGCAAGGAGTACACGCCGCTGCAGAACCTGGCCGAGGACCAGGGCCGGTTCCTGGTCTACGACTCGGCGCTGTCGGAGTACGCGGCGCTGGGCTTCGAGTACGGCTACTCGGTGGCCAACCCCGACGCGCTGGTGTTGTGGGAAGCCCAGTTCGGTGACTTCGTCAACGGCGCCCAGTCGGTGATCGACGAGTACATCTCCTCGTCGGAAGCCAAGTGGGGCCAGCGTTCCGACGTGGCGATCCTGCTGCCGCACGGCCACGAGGGCCAGGGCCCGGACCACACGTCGGGCCGCATCGAGCGGTGGCTGCAGCTCTGCGCCGAGGGCTCGATGACGGTGGCCATGCCGTCCACGCCCGCGAACTACTTCCACCTGCTGCGCCGCCACGCCCTCGACGGCGTGCAGCGGCCGATGGTGGTGTTCACGCCGAAGTCCATGCTGCGCAACAAGGCCGCGACCAGCCCGGTCGAGGACTTCGTCGACGACAGCCGCTTCATGTCGGTGATCGACGACCCGTCGATGACCGACCCGGCGGCGGTGCGCCGGATCCTGCTGGTCAGCGGCAAGCTCTACTACGAGCTGGCCGCGGAGAAGGCCAAGCGCGAGGCCCACGACGTGGCGATCGTGCGGGTCGAGCAGCTGTACCCGGTGCCGGAGAAGAAGCTCGGCGCCGCCCTCGACCGCTACCCGAACGCCGACGACGTGCGCTGGGTGCAGGAGGAGCCGGCGAACCAGGGCGCGTGGCCGTTCTACGGGCTGTTCGTGCGCGACAAGTTCCCGGAGCGCCTGGGCCGGATGCAGCGCGTGTCGCGCCGGCCGATGTCGGCGCCCTCGGCGGGGTCGAGCAAGGTCCACGAGTTCGAGCAGCGCGCGATCATCGAGAAGGCTTTCGAGTAGCGAACCTCATTCGCACGAGCCCGGCGCCGTTCGCCGGCTGCCGGGCCGTGCGGATCTGGTGCGATGTGGGAATGAGGTTCGGTCGGTGTACTTCACGGATCGAGGCTTGGAGGAGCTGGCCGACCGGCGTGGCGAGGAAGAGGTCACGCTGGCCTGGCTGGCCGAGAAGATGCGCGCGTTCGTCGACCAGCACCCCGAGTTCGAGAACGCCGTCGAACGCCTGGCCACCTACCTGGCCCGCGACGACGACGACTTCGAGGACTGACCTGAAGCACGACAACGGCCGCACCGCTTCCCGGTGCGGCCGTTTGTCCACTCAGGACTGGTCAGGACGCAGGCACCGAGCGCAGCAGGGCGCGAAGTCCTTCCAGGTCAAGGAGATCGGCCGGGCGGATGGTCCGGTCGTGGCGCACGTAGTGGAACGCGGCCCTGACCTTCGCCAGCGGCGCACCGGACAACGAGGCCCACGCCAACCGGTAAGCCCCCAACTGCACGGCCAGCGAAGGCATCCGCTCGGCTGAGGGAACCGCCCCGGTCTTCCAGTCGACCACGGTCCACCCGCCGTCCCCGTCGGCGAACACGGCGTCCATCCGCCCGCGCACGGAGATCCCGTCGACCTCGGTCGCGAACGGCACCTCCACGTCATCGGGCGTCCGCGAACCCCACTCGCTGGCGAGGAAAGCCTCACGCAGCGCCTCGAAGTCCTCGTCGGTCACCGCGGTGTCGTCGGCCGCGCCGGGCAGGTCGTCCAGGTCCAGCAACCGGCTGGAGGCGAACCGCCGTTCCAGCCACGCGTGGAACGCGGTGCCCCGGCGCGCCACCGGGTTCGGCGGGTACGGCAGCGGCCGGCGCAACCGCCGCGCCAGCGCATCCCGGTCCGCCGCCAGCTCGACGAGCTGGCTCACCGACAGGTGATCAGGCAGCGCGACGCGTTCCCGCCGCGCCCGCGCCGCCGCCCGCTCGGCCAGCAGCACGTCGACGTCGCGCGCCCAGCCCTCCGGGTCGTCGAAGTCCATCGACAACTGGTCCGACGAGTCGCCTTCCTCCGCCGGCAGGGAATCCATCGCCGCCAGCACCAACGCGGCACCTTCGGCGACCGGTCCGCGCCGCTCCCCCAACGGATCGGCCGGCCACTGCGCGGTCACCGCCACCTCGGTCAGCGGGTTCGCCTGGTCGTCCGGCGGCCGCACGGCCCAGGAATCCGTGGCGGACAACGCTTCCCCGATCTGCACGAGGAAGTCCGACGGTTCGCGCGGGGTCGAGCTGGTCTCGTTCCACCAGTGCCCGCTGATCAGCAGCACCCGCTCGGCCCGCGTCAGCGCGACGTACAGCAGCCGCCGCTCCTCGATCAGCCGCCGGTGGTCGAACTCCTGCTCGTGCGCCTCCAGCGCCTCGGTCACGGCCTTGCGATCGGCCTCGTCGTCGAGCACCAGCCGGGGCAGGTCGTCGCGGTCGCCGCGCAGGGCCGCGGGCAGCTCGGTCACGTTCTTCAGCCACGACGACGCGCGCTTGCGGCTCGGGAACACGTCCTTCACCAGGTGCGGCACGGCGACGACCTGCCACTCCAGGCCCTTCGCCGCGTGCACGGTGAGCACCTGCACCCGGTCGGGCGCGACGACGACCTCCGCCTTCTCCAGACCGTCCTCGGCGACCTCCGCGGCGGCCAGGTAGCCCAGCAACGCGGTCAGCGTCGCCGACGGGGTCGCGGCCGCGTAGTCCCCGACCACGTCGGCGAACGCGTCCAGGTTGGCTCGTCCGGCACCCGGCCGCGACAAGGTCTCGATGTCCAGCAGCAGCGTGCGTTCCACGTCGGCGACCAACTCGGGCAGCGGCTGGTCCAGCCGGCGGCGCAGGGCCGCCAGCTCGCCGCCGAGCCGGGTCAGCCGCGCATAGCCCTGCTGGGTGTACGCGGCGGGGTCGCCCGGGTCGTCCAGCGCGTCGACCAGGCAGGCCTGCTCGGCGTGCTCCCCGGGCAAGGCGTCGAGCACGTTGGCCAGCGGGTCCCCGCTCGAGGTCGTCGGCGCGTCCCCGGCGAGCACCCGGGCCCGCTGCCACACCGCAGCCAGGTCGGCGGCACCCAGTCGCCAGCGCGACCCGGTCAGCAACCGCGCGGCGGCCGTGCCCGCCAACGGGTCGACGAGCACGCGCAGCGCACTCACCAGGTCGCGGATCTCCGGCTCGTCCAGCAACCCGCCCAGACCGACCACCTCGACCGGCAAGCCGCGGGCGCGCAAGGCCGCGGCGATCTCCGGCATGTCGGCGCGGCGGCGCACCAGCACCGCCGCCGTCGGCAGCTCGCCGGAGAGCTCACCCTCGCGCCAGCGCGCGGCGATCTGGTCGGCGACCCAGTCGCGCTCGGTGCGGATGTCCTCCAGCAACGCGACCCGCACGTGGCCGTCCGGCGCGTCGTCGCGGGGACGCAACCGGTCCACGGCCAGCCCGGACGCACGCAGCGGCTCGGCCACCTCGTTGGCCAGCGCCAGCACCTCCGGCGGGTTGCGGAAGCTGGTGAGCAGGCCGTACTCCCGCGCCGGGACCAGGTCGCGGCCGACGCGGATCGGGAAGTCCGTCGTGAACCGCGGCAGGTTGGCCGCGCTCGCGCCGCGCCAGCCGTAGATGGCCTGCGCCGGGTCGCCGACCGCGGTGACCGGGACGCCCGCGCCGCCACCGAAGAGCGAGCGCAGCAGCACGCGCTGGCTGTGCCCGGTGTCCTGGTACTCGTCGAGCAGCACGGTCGCGTAGCGCTCGCGCTCGGCGGCCACGACCTCGTCGTGCTCGCTGGCCAGGCGCGCGGCCAACGCCATCTGGTCGCCGAAGTCGAGCGCGCCCTCGCGCCGCTTGGCCGCCTCGTAGGCCTCCACCAGCGGCAGCAGGCTGACCCGGAACTGTTGCGCGGCAACGATCTTCTTCAGCTCCGACAGCTTGCCCGCGCGGCCCTTGTGCGGCGGCGCCTCCATGATCCACCGGGTGACCCGCTCGGTGACCGCGCGGATGTCGTCCGGGTCGACGAGGTGCTCGGCCAGCTCACCGGCGAGCCGCAGCACGTGCTCGGTGACCGTGGCCGGGACCTTGTCGGTGTCCAGGTCGTCGGCCCACGTGGTCACGACCTGGTTGGCCAGCTGCCAGGACGCGGTCTCGGTGAGCAGCCGCGCGCCGGGCTGCACGGGCAAGCGCAGGCCGTGCTCGCCGACCAGCCGCCCGGCGTAGGCGTGGTAGGTCAGGACGGTCGGTTCGCCGGTGAGCACGGCGACCCGGCGCTGCCCGGACGGGTCGAGCTCGTCGAGCAGCGGCGAGCCGCCGAGGCGGCGCAGCCGGGCCCGGATGCGTTCGGCGAGCTGGCGGGCGGCCTTGCGGGTGAACGTCAGGCCGAGGACCTGGTCGGGTTGCACCAAACCGTTGGCCACCAACCACACCACGCGCGCGGCCATGGTCTCGGTCTTGCCCGCGCCCGCACCCGCGACCACCAGCGCGGGCTCGACCGGCGCGGCGATGACCGCTTCCTGCTCCTCCGTCGGCGGGTGCAACCCCAGCGCCAACGCCAACGTCCGTGGCCCGACGATCCGCTGCTCAGCCTCAATGGTCATCGCGGCCCCCCAGCCACCACGGCCGCGGCCCAGCCTGCCTCGTGGCGGTCGGCCACGACCGGAGCGAGGCAGGCCATGAAGGGGCCGCGGCCCGCGCGAACGGAGAGAGCGCCATCAGAGCTGCCGGCCTGATTCATGGACTGGGCAGGCGGTGCGCACGGGGCAGCGGTTGCAGTCCTGGTTCTGCTGCGCGGTGTACTCCGGGCCCGCGCACGCCTGCGCGGCCTGCTGCACGGCACCGAGCCAGGTGCGCAGGCCGTCGGCGTCCAGCGGTTCCTGGCTGCGCGCGGTGGCCTTGCCGTAGGCCTCCTTGCCCACGTAGAGCAGGTGCGCGCCACCCGGTTCGTCGCGGGCGCCGAGACCGGCGAACGCGCCGAGCGCCGCCGCGAGCTGGTACACGGCCAGCTGAGGGTGCTCGGCCGCGGTCTCCTTGGACACCGCGTTCTTGCCGGTCTTGATGTCGACGATCACCGGGCGGCCTTCCTTGTCGACCTCCACCCGGTCGACCCGGCCCCGCACGACGACCTCCGGACCGCCACCGACCTCCGGCCGCGGCGGCTTGACGCTGACGCCGTACTCGACGGCCAGCTCGGTCAGCTCCTCGCGGCTGGCCTCCAGCCACTGCCGGAACAGTTCGATCATCCGCTCCAGCCGGGCGCGTTCCCGCCGCGAGAACCACGGCGCGCCGGCGTCCACTTCGGACCAGGCGCGGTCCAGGGCCGCCCGCCATGCCTCCTCGTCGGCACCGGCGGCGACCGCCTCGGCCAGAGCGTGCACGAGGTTGCCGGTGATCGCGGGCAACTCGGCCGGATCGGTGCCACCACTGCGTTCCACGAGCCAGCGCAACGGGCAGGCGAGCAGCTTCTCGATGGTGGACGGCGTGACCGTGACGGTGTCGTCGTCTGTCCACAGTGCATCGTCGCTGGACACCTCGGGCAGGCCGTACCAGGACGCCGGGTGCGCGCCCGGCACGCCCGCCGCCGCCAGCCGGGCCAGCTGGTGGGCGGCCCGCTGCTTGGTGTCGTCGTCGGCGGTCGGCGAGCACACCGCCCGGCGCAGCTCGCCGACCAACTCGGCCAGGGTGAGACCGCGGCCGGGGCGCTGCACCGGGCGCGGCTGGTCGTCGTCGCGATCGTCGTCGTCGATCTCGTCGAGGAACCGGGACGGCTGCTCGTCGTCGCCCTGGATCGCGCTCACCAGCAGCCGCCGCTTGGCCCGGCTGACCGCGACCATGAGCAGCCGGCGTTCCTCGGCCAACAGCGGCGCGGTTAGCGAAGTCGTGTCGGTCGGGATGCCGGACAGCGTGTCCACCATGCGTTCGACGCCGAGCAGCGAGCCCCGCAGCCGCAAGTCCGGCCACGCGCCCTCCTGCACGCCGGCGATCGCCACGACCGTCCACTCGCGACCGGCGGACGCGTGCGCGGTCAGGATGGACACCGCATCGCCCAGCGGGGCCGACGGGGCCAGGCTGTCGGCCGCGATGCGTTGCGCGGCAAGGTAATCGGCGAAGGCGCCGGGGGTGGCGGCGGGCTGGCGGTCGGCGTGGTGCTCGGCGGCGTGGAACAACGCGACGATGTTGTCCAGGTCGCGGTCGGCTCGCGCACCGACCGGCCCGCCGCGCGCGGCCAGCGCCGTCCAGCGCGCCTCGAGCCCGCTCTCCTGCCACACCTGCCAGAGCACCTGCTCGACGCTCGCGTCTTCCTCGATTGCCTTGCGCGCCACGGCAAGCAGGTGCGCGATGCGCCGGACCGGGGCCGCCTCACCGTCGTCCAACGCGGTCAGCAGGTCGTCGTCCTCGAGCACGTGCAACAGCAGCTCGTCGCTGGACCGGTCGCCCCCCGCGGTCTGCTCCAGCCGGCGCAGGCCGCGGCGCAACCGCCGCAGCGCCAACGGATCCGCGCCACCCAGCGGCGACGCAAGCAGCACCGCGGCCTGCTCTGCATCCAATGTGGACGGCCGGTCGGCGCAGCGCAGCAACGTCAGGAACGGGCGGACGGCGGTCTGGGCGGCCAGCGGCAGGTCGTCGTCGGTCACCACGACCGGCACCCCGGCCGCGGCAAGGGCCCGGTGCAACACCGATACCTCGCGGTTCGGCGAGCGCACCAGCACGGCCATCTCCGACCACGGCACCTCGTCGATCAAGTGCGCGCGCCGCAACTGGTCCGCGATCCACGCGGCCTCGGCGGCCGGGGTCGGCCAGAGCCGCACCAGCACGGTGCCGCGGTCCGGAACCGGATCGGGGTCGTCGAGGTGGCGCTGCACCCCCGCGCCCGGCAGCCGCGACGTGAGCCTGCGCACCGCGTCGCCGATCGCGGGGAACATGCGGTGGCCCGCCGTGAGCACGACCGTGCGGGCACCACCGGGGTCGGCGTCGGCGAGCAACCGGGATTCGGCGCCACGGAAGGCGAACACGGTCTGGTCGGGGTCGCCGGCCAGCACGAACTCGGCCGCGGCCGAGCCCAGCAACCGGATCAACGCGTACTGCAACGGGTCGAGGTGCTGGGCGTCGTCGACGAACAGGTGCCGGATGCGGCCGCGCTCGTGGCGCAGCAGCGGCGGGTCGTTGTCGAAGGCCAGCAGCGCGCTGTCCACCAGCTCGGCCGCGTCCAGGGGCGGCGCGACGGCCTGCATGGTCGCCGCGTCCGAGGCGCCACGCAGCAGGTTGACCTGCTCGTACTGCTGCCAGAACCGGCCCGTGGCAAGCCATTCGTCGCGATGGTGCTCCTTGCCGAGCCGGATCAGGTCCTCGGGCCCGAGGCCCCGCTCGGCCGCACGCAGCACGAGGTCGCCCAGCTCCTCGGCGAACCCGGGCACCAGCAACGCGGGCTGCAGCCGCTCCGGCCAGCTGCGGAAGCCGTCCTCGACGTCCCCGGCGAGCAGGTCGCGGATCCACGCGTCGCGGTCGGCCGCGGTGAGCAGCCGCGGCGGCGGCCCGCCGTGCGCGTTGGCCTGCAGCCGCAGCACGCCGAACGCGTAGGAGTGCACGGTGCGCACCATCGGCTCGCGCACCGTGCGCGGCACGTCCGAGTCGCCTTCGCTGTCGGTCAGCAGCCGGGTGATCTCCGCCCGCACGTGAGCCGCGGCCCTGCGGGTGCCGGTGAGCACGAGCACGCTCTCCGGGTCGGCGCCGGCGGCGATGCGCTCGGCGGCGGCTGCCACCAGCAACGTCGTCTTGCCGGTGCCCGGCCCGCCGAGCACCCGCAGGAACCCGTCCGGACCGGCCAGCACGCGGCGTGCGGCGTCATCCCACCGCGCGCGGGGACGGTGCGCGGTGGCCGGGCGGACCAGCAGTGGCGGGGAGACCACCGATAGATGGAACCACGTACGGCATCGGGGGTAGTGCACCGGCGCGCCTTATGATCCGTCCTCATGGCCGATCAGCTGCACGTGCACACGTTCGGTCCGGTGGACGCGCCGCCCCTGCTCGCGCTGCACGGCATCACGGGGCACGGTGCCCGGTTCCGCCGCCTCGCCGAGACGCAGCTGGCGGAGTTCCGCGTGATAGCGCCGGATCTGCGTGGCCACGGACGTTCCCCGAAGACCCCGCCGTGGACGCTGGAGCAGCACGCCGCGGACCTGCTGGCCGTGCTGGACGCCCACGAGGTGGACTCGGCGCCGGTCGTCGGGCACTCCTTCGGCGGGCCGGTGGCGTTGCAGCTGGCGCAGCTCGCGCAGCAACGCGTGCGGCGGCTGGTGCTGCTCGACCCGGCCGTCGGCATGCCGCCCGAGCGGCTGCTGGACGTCGCGCGGGGCGCCTACCAGCACTTCTCCTCGCGGGAGGAGTTGGCGGCATACCAACGCGACGCGTGGCCGTTCGCGGACGAGTCCTTGATCGCGGAGGAACTGGCGGAGAACACGTCCGGCACGGCATACCGGTACGAACCGGCGTCGATCGCGACCGCGTGCAGCGAGATGTGCCGGACGCCACCGCTGCCGAGTCCTTCGCTGCACACCTTGGTCGTCGAGGCGCGCCGCGAGGACTACGTGTCGCCGGAGTTCGTGAAGGCCTGCCGGTTCGCGCTGGGGTCGTCGTTCCGGCACGCCGGGCTGGACAGCGGCCACATGCTGTACTTCGAGCGCCCCGACGAGACGGGCGAGCTGATCAGATCGTTCCTGGCGGAGTGATGGACGAGGAACTGCACGAGCGGATGCGCGAGATCGTCGCGTCGGTGCCGCCGGGTTCGGTGACCACGTACGGGGACGTGGCCGCGATGGCCGGGGCGCCGTCGCCGCGCATGGTCGGCAAGATGCTGTCCGAGGATGGTCTGGACCTCCCGTGGCACCGGGTCCTGCGGGCGAGCGGCCGGCCCGCGGAGCACATCGTGCACCGGCAGCTGGAGCTGCTGCGCGCCGAAGGCGTGCTCGCCGACGACGGGCGGATCAACCTGCGCAAGTACCGCTGGAAGCCCTGACCTGCGCTCGGGCGGCGAGCAGGTGTCGCCGAAGTGCTCGTCGGACGGTCGGGCAGCTGGCAGACTCCCGCGTCATGGGGACTTCGCTCAGCACCGTGCTGTGGCAGCTGACCTATCGAGCGGTGGTGCGCTCGGCGTTCGCGACCGTGCCGTTCTACCGGGAACACTGGGCGCTGGACGGTCGAACCGACCCGGTGCTGGTACCGGGGCGCACCGGACGCCACGGGGGTGCGGTGGACGCGGCGACGGTGCTCGCCCGGCGCGCGGATCTCGTGCCGTTGGCCGGCGGCGAGGCCGTGGTGGACCCGCTGCGCGGTCTGGGCGCCGTGCTGCGCCGGGTCGAGCCGCTGCGGACGGGCACCTTGGTCGCGGTGTTCGGCGCGGACAGCGCGCCGGTGGACCTGCCGCGGGGCGTGCGGGGCTGGGCGGTGCGGCCGGACGACGACGTGGACGCGGTGCTGGCCCAGGCCCGTGGCCCGGTCGTCGCGGTGGGGCCCGACAAGCAGCTGCAGCTCCTGCCCGACCGGCCGCACCTGCGCCGGGTTCCGCTGCGTGAGCTCGACGAGCTCGATCGCGGCCCGCACGGGTTGCTCGTGCACCCGGTCCTCGGGGTGCTGGCCGGGCTGGCCGACTGCGGGCGCTGGCACGTGGACCGCACGGCGCTCTACCTGCGCGAGACCGACGCCGGCCTGGCCGGCACGGTGCTGCGGCAGCGCTCGCCCCGGCTGGTCGACACGCTGCTGGGTGACGAGCGGGTGCGGCTGAGCGCGTGCCCCCGCCACCGCGGCCCGGTGTTGACTCCTGGGCTGGCGCGGTGATCGTCGAGCTGGTCGATCCGCGGACCGACCCCGAACCCGAGGGCTGGACGGCATTCGTCGCGGCCCGGCAGCTGCACCCGGTGTGGGAGTTCGACCTGCTGCGCATCGAGTCCTGGCTGGCGCGCAACCCGGCCCTGCTGGCGGTCGTGCGCGATGGCGGGACGATCACGGCGGTGGCGACCGCGCTGGTCTGCCGGTTGCCGTTGACGGCCCGGTTCGCCCGGCCCGGCTCGCGGTCGTTGGTGCGGCCGGGGTGGGCGGACATCTACCTGCCGTGGCTGTCGGGGTTCCCGGGCATCGAGTTCGCGGCCGGCTCCGACGTGGACACCCGGGTGGCCGCGCGGCGCGCGGTGGAGCGGGCGCTCGTGCGGCGGCTCGGACCGGGCCTGCTCGGGGTCGTCTACCGCCCGGTGCGCCCGGACGAGCTCGACATCTTCACCGGCCGTGGCCGCCCGATCCGGAGCTGCATGCCCGCGGCGGTCCTGCGCAACGAGTGGACCAGCGTGGACGACTGGCTCGGCTCCCTGTCGCGGGAGCGGCGCAAGAGCCTGCGGCGCCAGCAGCGGGACCTGGCCGCGGACCGCGGCGTCGTGACGCGCGGCGGGCCGGCCCGCACGGACCTCGACGCCAGTGAGCTCGCCACGTTCGTCGAGGCGCACCGGCGAAGGCTCGGGCCGTTGCCTCGTGAGGTCCGGACCCCGGTGTCGGCGGCCTACCTGGACCGGCTCGTGCGGCGCCCGGACGTGCACACGCTGACCTACCACGACGAGGACGGCAGGCTGCTCGCGGTGAACACCATGCTGGACAACCCGGTGTGCGCGGTGAAGCAGCACTGGGCGGCCCGCGCGCGTGCCGACGGCGGCCGCCGGCACCTCTACTTCGACGCCTACGTGCGCGCCATGCGCTACCTCACCGGCGCGGGGCGACCTCTGATGTCCTCGGGCACCGGGCTGGAAGCGGTCAAGCAGTCGCTGGGGTTCGACCTGCACGTGCGCCACATGGTGCTCGCCCCGAGACCGGTGCTAGGCCGATGAACACCAAGCCGATGAACACCAAGCCGATGAGCACCGACCTCGACGTGGAGGTGCTCGACCCGCGCCACGACCCCGAGCCCGCCTACTGGGCCGCGCTGCGCGCCCGCGCCGGGCTACGGGCGGACTGGGCGTGGGACATGCTCGGCACGAGTGCGTGGCTCGCCCGGCTGCCCTTGCTGGTGGCCGTGCTGCACCGCGCCGGGGCGCCGGTGGGCGTCGCGACCGGCACCTACAGCGGCCTTCCCTACCACCCCAAGCGATTCGTGCCGGTCCGCGGCGGCCCGCTCGTGGGCGTCTGGCACGTGCGGGCCCCCGCGAGCAGCGCGCTGCCCGGTTGGTGGCTCGACGACGGCCTGACCGTGCGGGACGTGCTGCGCTGCCGCCCGGCGATCGGCCGCGGCTGCGCCGGGGTGCTGCTGCGCCAGGTCGGCCCCGAGGACCTCGCGGTGCTCCCGGCGCGTGCCCGGTTGGTCCGGCCGACCGAACCGACGTGGACGCTGCCGGTGCACGACGTCGGTGACGTGACCGAGTGGATCGGCGGCCTGCGCCGCAAGCGTCGCGCGCACCTGCGCGCGACGTGGCGGGAGACCAACGACGACCAGCGCATCGTGGTCGACGTCGCCACCGCGTCCACAACGGACCCGGCGGAGGTGGCGCACCTGTTGCGCCACAACGAGAACAAGTACCACGGGCGGTTTTCGCCGCTGCCCACGGCGGCCGGTTACCTCGGCGCGCTGATGCGCCGCGACGACGTCCTCACGGTCACCTACCGCGATCGCGACACGTCGGCGTTGCTCGCCGTCGGCGTCACGCTGGACCACCCGCGGTGGCCGATGCCCCGGTACTGGTCGATGCTGCCGGTCGAGCGGGGCGGCGTGCGCAACGCCTACTTCCACCACCTGACCGTCCTCGTCGACTGGGCGATCGGGAACGGCAAACAGGGTTTGCTGCTGGGCAAGGGAAAATCGGAGGTGAAGGAGTCGCTCGGCGCGGTGCCGACCGAGCAGAGCGCGGTCCTGGTCGTACGGTGAGGCCGGTGCGGTGATCAGGTGCGTTCAGGGCCGCGGGGCCGCTGCCCCGGCCTCGCGCCGAAGCCACAGCCGGATCAGCACCGAGCGGCCGACCAGCCCGACGACCATGGCCACCACCGCGCCCACCGCGTGCAGGGCCGGCACCAGCACCAGCCCGGAGACCGTCGTGGCCGCCAGGCCCACCCACGCCGCCGTCGAGGTCAACCGCAGCGCGACGCCGTTCGTGTTCTCCAGCAGGAAGATCGTGTAGAGCACCACGCAGAACAGCACCATCTCGACCGCGATCGCCAGGCCCAGCGCGAGGGTGCTGGCCGCGATCGCGGCGACCGCTCCCGCGCCGCCGACCGCGGCCGCGAACACCACCACCGCGAGCCCCACCGCGAGCGCGATCCCGGCGAGCGCGGTCGCCCACGCGTTGATCGCCGCCGCGCGCTGTCGCCCGGACCGCCCGCCGGTGCCCCGCAGCCGCATCGACGTGCCCGGCTGCAGCAGGCGCAGCACGAGCACCGACAGCGAGCCGAACACGCTGGAGATCACCATGACCACGTACACGGTCGCGGCGTCGGCCGGGGTGCCCGTCGACGCGATGACCACGTAGAGCACCGCCACCCCGGCGGTGCTGGCGACCTCGGAGATGCCGAGCAGGAACACCCGGCGGTCCACCCGGCGGCGCAGCACGCGCCCAGCGCGCACCCGGGCCGGCCGCGACCGCAGTCGCGGCACCGCGAGGGCAAGCACGGCGCACACCACCAACTGCCCGGTGACCAGCCCGAGCAGGTACTGGTAGGGGTGCAGGGCGCCGGCGAACGCGAACCCCGCCAGGATGATCACCCACATCGCGAACACCACGTAGGCGGTCGTCTCCCGGCCCGCGTGGCCGTCGATGCGGTGCAGGCTGGCGAGCACCGACATCAGGCCCTGGGACCCCGCGTAGACCGCCGCCGCCGGGTACAGCGCCCATGCACCACCGACCGGCAGCAGCGCCACCGCGAGCACCGCCGCGACCGCGACGGGCGCCGCGGCCCGGCCGACGAGCATCCTGGTCAGCTGGTGGGCGAGCACGGGGGCGCGTGGCAACCCGGTCAGCGCGGCCTTCTCGGTGCCCTGCACCAGCGCGGTCAGCCAGTTGAAGGCCCCGGTGGCGGCCACGTACGGCCCGAACTGCTCCGCTCCCCACACCGGCAGCAGCGCCAGCATCGACACCTGCATGCAAGCGCGTGCGAGCCCCCGCCCGGCGATGATGCGCACGGCGACCCGCAGCCGGGGGGTGAGCGCCCGGACCGCGGTCGTCGTGCCGGTCGCGGTGGCCGTCATGGTGGCTCCCGCCGGTTCGCCGCGGCGTTACTGACCTTGGCCGCTGGGCACGGGCTGGCCGGTGTGGTCGTTGCGGTCGGACGCGGGCGCCACGGCATCGGGCGCGGCGGCCTCGGGCGCGGCCTCGACGGGCGCGGAGTCCTCGGCGGTGGCGGCCCCGTTGCGGCGGGTGAACCGACGGAACAGCGACGCGGGCAGGGTCAGGATCAGCAGCGCGAGCACGACGTGGATGGCGATGAAGGCGAACGCCTGGTACTTGGTCAGCGGGTGGCCGAGGAACACCGTCATGTGGTCGGCCCAGGCCCAGACCTCGGGAATCGGCGTCCACTTCGGATCGGTGTGGTTGTTGATCGTGAGGAACGCCAGGTCCTCGATGCCGGAGAGCTGCAACAGGATCATCGCGTAGCCGAGCCTGCGGCTGGTGCCGCCGCTGCCGCCGCCGAGCCGGAAGGCCAGCACCATCGCCAGGATCAGGAACGGGGTCAACGTGAGCACGTAGTAGTACGGGCTCTCGGTGCCTTCGCCGCTCGCCGAGAAGAAGATCTTCGGAACGAAGTATCCGAAGTAGACCAGGAAGCAGACCGGCAGCGCCGCCAGCGCGATACCACGCCGCACGCGCGCGCTCAGGTTCATCGCCGCGATGGCCTCGACGGCCAGCACGAAGGGCACCAGCTTGACCAACAGGATGCCGATGTTGGGGATGGCCTTCTCGTGCGGCATGCCGAACCACACCCCGCCCGCGGCCGCTAACGCGGCGACCAGCAGCACGATGAACTTCAGCTGGCCGCGCCGTCGCTGTTGGACAAGCGTCATGAAGGACTCCCCAAAGAAAGGCGAACAGGTGGGCGTTCCCACGCGCGGCGATAATACGCGTGCGAGTAACTCACGCCACCCCTGTCGGGATAACCTCTGCAGCATTGCCACCACGCTGCGCCGTTCGGCCGCACGACCCCCCAAAGATCACGCACGAAAAACGGCGGTGAATTGATTTGGTGACAACACCGGGAGCGACCAGTCGACTACCGGTTCGCGCGATTCGGCGCACGGCGTGGGAACGAGCCGCGGCCCGTGTGGCGGTGCGCGCCCGCGACACCGTGCCGTTCTACCGCGAGCGCTGCCCGGTGGGCGGTCTCGCCGGCCCGGTGCGGTCGGCCGAGCTCGCCGGCCGGCTGCACCTGCTCACCCCGTTCGCGCGGCCGTTCGATCCGGCCGAGGAGCCGACGCTGTGGACCGGCGTGCCCGCCGACCTCGGCGCCGCGCTGCGCACCGCGATCGGGGCGAGCAGGCGGACACCGGTGATCGAGGGTCGCCGGTCCTGGGTGCACTGGCAGACCCTGGGTCGCGCCGGTGCGCCCTACGCGGCCGTGCTGACCGGGGCCGTCCCGCACACGGACCTCGACGAGCGGGCCCGGCTGCTGGCCGCGGACGGACGTGCCGTGCTGGTCGCCGGCCCGACGGAACTAGCCGAGGTCGGCACGCGGATCGGGCACCGGGGGCCGGTCGTCGCGCGGGTCAGCGCCGAGCAGGCGCAGCACTGGCGCGGCGGCGCTGCCGTGGTGTTCGACCGCCACCTCGGCTACTACGCCGCGCTCGGTGGCTGCGCTCGGTGGCACCTTTCGTGGCGCCGGTTCCACGCCGTCGTGGGCCGCGAGGGGCTGCAGGTCACCGCGCTGCGCCGCACTCGTCCCACCCTGGTGCGGGTCATCCCCGAGCACCCCGGTTTCCGCGCCGTCACCTGGTGCCCGGCCCACGGCACCCCCGTGCTGCAGCCGTGACGCAGCCGTGAGGCCGAGGAGCTAGGCACTGTCCAGGGCGGCCCGGGTAGCGGCGAGCAGGGGGCGGGTGCGGTCGGCCAGGTAGGCCGCGACCGCCTTGGTGACCGCTTCCGTGGTGAATGCCCGCAGCAGCAGCCGCAGACCGGGCCCGCCGTCGACGCCGAACAACGCCGCACGCAGCAACGTCGCGTCAGCCCTGTCGACCGCGCCGATCGCGCCGACCGCGCCGAGCCGTTCGGCGGCCCGCGCCACCTCGTCCGGGTCGGGCAGCAGGTCGGGCTGGAACCGCGCGATCACCCAGCACGTGTCCCGGGCGGCGTGCGCGAGCCACCTCCTGGCGTGCACGACCCGTTCGGCCACCTCGGCGCGCTCGGTCCACCCGTCATCGACCAGCGAGTCCACCACCGGCTCCGAGTGGTACGCGAACTCGTGCAGCCGCCCCACCACCAGCGACACCGGCGGCAGCGCCGAGGTCGCCGAGGTCGCCGAGGTCGCCGCCTCGTCGAACCGCTTGTGCAGTTGGTAGTAGGCGGCTTTGTCCAGCGTGGCGGGCAGCGCGCGGCCGGTGGTGGCCAACCAGGCGAGCACCGGCGGCGCCACCAGCCGCGACCGGTCCTCGGCCACCGCGCCGGGAGCGGCCCGCGCCCCGGAATCGACCTGGGCCCCAGGATCGACCTGCGCCCCGGGCTGGGGCCACCGGGCCGCGACCAGCAGGCTCGGGTCCGCCAGCGCGACCACCGCACCGCACCGGCGACACCAGTAGCGCGCACGGCCGCGCCACAGCCGGTGCACGACCGTGCGGTCGGACTGCCCGCACTGGGCGCACACCGCGGCGAGCTCGGCCCGGCGGGCCGGGCGGCCCGTCCGCTCGGCCACCCAGTTGCGCGCCGTGCGCAACGACGCGGCAACCGAGCTGATCGGCGACTCGCTGCTCATCGGCCGGCCACCAGGAAGCGGGACTCCTGCGTGGTGGCGAACCGCGCCTTGATCTCGGTCATGCCCTTGCCGAACCGGGTCAGGGCCCGGCCGCGGTCGATCATCAGGTCGGCCACCCGCAGGAACTGGTCGAAGTAGATGTTCTGCCTGCCGCCGTCGGTGCGGTCCCGGCTCCCCCAGTGGCTCATCTGCAGCTCCGTGCCGGTGTCGTGCACGGTGGAGAGCGCCAGCAACCGCTCGCCGGAGAAGTAGCACACGAACTCGGTACCGGGGTCCTCGTTGAGCACCCGGAAGTAGCTCTCCGGGATCGGCGGGCGGATCAGCCACCACGGCCGGTGCCTGCGGCCGATCTGCTGCACGAGCCGGGTCGCCTCCCGCTCGGGCACCTCGGGGCACAGGCGCACCGACAACGTGGGGTCCGCGGCCACCGTGGCCTGCACCTTGCGCAGCTGCGAACGCCACTTGCCGGGCAGCTCAGCCCGGTACTGGCCGGGGTCCGACCAGCGGTTGTACAGCACCGGCTCCGGTTGCACGGGACGCACCAGCCGGTTGCGGCCACGCACCGCGGCCACGTGCTCCGGCGCGACGTGCCGGTAGGCGACACCGGCCACCCGCCTGCCGAACCGGGCCCGCAACGCGGACTCGAACGCCGCGACGGCAGCCGCCTGACCTGCGGCATCCAGCCGCTCGTCGAACCGGTACCCGGCCAGCGACCCCGGGTAGAGGCGGCACTCGAAGAAGCCTGGCGCCGCCTCGGCGGGCGCGTGGTAGCGGCGGGGGTCGCTCAGGCCCTGCAGCCGGCCGAAGAACAGGGCGACGGTCCGGGGGCCGTCGGTGACCGCGCACAGCACGCTCGGCGTCTGCCCGAGCCAGGACGCGGTGGCCAGGGTGCGACCGTGCCAGAGCACCGGCAGCGACTCCTCCTTCACGAAAGCGTCCCAGGCGTACGGAATCGGTTCGGTAACCGGATCCACCATTTCCGTGCGCACAGCGCAACCCCTTTCCCCTGTCGCCGACCGCCATCGAACCCTAACCCCGGTCCGGACGTCGAACGGCGTGATCACATTTCCGCGACCGTCCGACCGCATTCGGTCATAACCAAAGGCGTGGCACTCGACTGTATGGAGTAAACCTTTACACAATGTTCGGCCGTTGCCGGAAATGGCCGGTAGGAAACCTTCCACGCCGGTCGTCCAGCTTGTTAGAGTCCGCCGATCTCTTCACAGCCAGTGCTTCGAGCGCCACTGGCAGCCTTGTTCCGGCAGCGCCCCGCCCGAGTGGGACGCCGTCGAAGGCTGCCTCGTGATGCCCGGGCGCGCACGGGAAATGGGGCACACCGATGACGAAGGTCATCATGGTGACGGGGGTTGCCGGATTCCTTGGTAGCCACGTCGCGGACACCATGCTGGCGCTGGGGCACGAGGTCCGCGGCATCGACAACATGATGGACGGGTTCAAGGAGAACGTTCCGTCCGCAGTGGAGTTCGCCGAGGCCGACTGCCGCGACGCCGGGCAGTACGAGTCGATGCTGCGCGACGTCGACGTGGTCTTCCACTGCGCGGCGGCACCGTACGAGGGGCTCTCGGTGTTCGCACCGTTCCTGGTGCACGAGCACACGACTTCCGCGACCGTCGCCATGCTCTCCGCCTCGGTGCGCGCCGGCGTCGGCCGGTTCGTGCACTGCTCGTCCATGTCCCGCTACGGCCGGCTGCGCCCACCGTTCACAGAGGACATGACGCCGGAGCCGCTCACCCCGTACGGCATCGCCAAGTACGCCGCCGACCTCCAGGTCCGGGCGATCTCCGCGGTGCACGGGATGGAGTACAACATCGCGGTGCCGCACAACATCATCGGCACCAGGCAGCGCTACGACGACCCGTACCGCAACGTCGCCGCCATCATGATCAACCGCGTGCTGCGCGGCAAGCAGCCGGTGGTCTACGGCGACGGCAGCCAGTTGCGGTGCTTCAGCTTCGTCTCCGACGTGGTGTCCTGCCTGACCAAGCTCGCGCTCGACCCGCAGGTGCAGGGCGAGATCGTCAACGTCGGCCCGGACGAGGGCATGGTCAGCGTGCTGGAGCTGGCGCAGACCATCTGCGACATCGTCGGCGTCGAGTGCGACCCGGTGTTCATGCCGGCGCGCCCGCTCGAGGTGCACCACGCCACGTGCAGTTCGGACAAGGCACGCCGGCTGCTGGGCTACCGCACCCAGGTCGGCCTGCGCGAGGGGCTGACCGAGATGGTGGAGTGGATCGCCTCGGCCGGCCCGCGCGAGTTCGACTACAACCTCGAGCTCGAGATCGTCAACGAGCTGACCCCGCGTACGTGGACCAACCGGTTGATGTGATGGACCACGACCTGTTGCCGGAAGAAACCGGCCTCACCGCGATCGTGCCCTGCTACAACGAGGGCGCCCAGGTCGACGTCGCCTACCGCGCGGTGAGCGACGCGCTGGCCGCGGTGGCGAACCTGGAGATCCTGTTCGTCGACGACGGCAGCGGCGACGACACGCTGGCGCGCATCAAGCGCATCGCCGAGTCCGACCCGCGCGTGCGCTACCTGTCGTTCACCCGCAACTTCGGGCTCCCCGCCGCCGTCACCGCCGCGTTCCGGTACGCGAGCAAACCATGGGCCGTGCAACTCGACGCGGACCTGCAGTTCCCGCCCAGCGAGATCTGGCTGCTCCTGGAAACCGCGGCGCAGGGCTACGACCTGGTGTTCGGCATCCGCCGGGAACGCAAGGACGGGGTGCTGCGGCGGATCGGGGCCGCGGGTACCCACCAGATCGCGCGGCGGCTGCTGCACATCGAGGTGCCGCAGGGCGCGACCTCGTTCCGGGTGGTGCGCACCGAGGTCGGCCGCACGATCGTGAACCTGCCGACCGGCAACTCGCACTTCGTGGCCAAGGGCCCGCAGATCGGCGCGCGGTACACCACCGTGCCGGTGCAGCACGCCGCCCGCGACCAAGGGCAGTCCAAGTTCCGGTTCGGCCGGCTCGCCGGGGACGCGTTCGAGCTGCTGTTCGGCTTCTCCTGGCGGCCGTTGAACGCGGCGTACCTCCTGTGCGCCCTGGCGGCGACGCTCGGCGTGGTCTTCGCGGTGCTCGGCGCCACCGGGGTGGCCGGCGGCGGTGTGCTCGGCGCCGCCGGGTTGCTCGCCGGCGCCCTCATCGCCGGGGCGGTCGGGTTGATCGGGCGGTACCTGCACCGGCGGATGCTCGACGTCCCGACCCGGCGGCGGTACTACGTCCGCGAGGCCAATGTGGACGTCGTGCCCGAGGACACCATCGACCGTGGCGTGCGCGCCCCGGTGCCCACGCGGCGACCGGCGCCCGTGTCGCTGGCCGTGCCCTCGTCGGTGCCGGCGACCCAGGACCTGGAGGTGACGACGTGAGCGGGGCGCTGCTCGTGCTCGGGGCCGGCGAGGAACAGGTCGCCCTGTACCGCGAGGCACGCAAGCGGGGCCTGCGGACCATCGCGGTGGACATGCGATCCGACCGGCCGGCGGTCGCGCTGGCCGACGAGTTCCTGCGCATCTCCACCACCGACCACGCGGCCATCGCCGACGCACTGGCCGGTCGCGAGATCGCCGGGGTGGTGTCCACCGCGGCGGACACCTGCCTGCGGTCCTGGTGCGAGCTCTCCCGGCACTTCGGCACCCCGTGGCAGTTCCCGAACGCGGCCGTCACGGTGTCCATGGACAAGGCGGCGTTCCACCGGATCGCGACCGCCGCGGGTATCCCGACCTACCGGTGGGTGCAGTCCGCGGATCTCATCGAGCTGTCCGATGTGGTCAGTGGGTTCCGGTTCCCGGTCGTGGTGAAGCCGACCGACGCCTCGGGCGGGCGCGGCGTGCAGGGCGTCGCGGTACCCGCGGCGCTGGACGCCGCGCTCGAGTCGGCGATGGCGAGTTCGGTGCGCGGCGCGGTGATCGTCGAGGAACAAGTGATCGGGACCGACTACACGGTCAACGTGTTCATGATCGATGGTCAGGTCGCGCACTCGATCATCACCGAGAAGCAGGTCATCCCGGGCCCCAGCTTCCTCATCGGTGGGCACATCGCTCCCGCCCGGCTGGCCGACGCCACGGCAGCGGCACTGATCGCCGACGCGCACCGGTTGTGCCTCGCCTTCGACCTGACCGACGGCCCCGCCAACTTCGACGTGATCGTCACCGATGACGGCACCTGCTACTTCCTCGAAGTGGGCGCACGGATGTCGGGCAACGGCTTCCCGCAACTGGCGCACGCCGTGTCCGGTGTGGACGTCGTCGCCGCGCTGCTGGACCTGGCGACCGGTCAGCCGGTGGACCTCACCGCGCGGTGGCACCGCGCGGGCCAGTTGCACGTGCTGATCTCACCGCTGTCCGAACCGGGCGAACTGGTCGCCGCCGAAGGGCTGGACCGGGTGCGCGCTCTGCCGCAGGTGCACGCCGTCGACCTGTTCGCCCACCCCGGCGACCGGGTGCTGCCGTTCACCGAGGCCGGGCGCAAACTCGGCTGGGTCGTGGTCGGCGCGGACACCCACGACGAGTTGCCCGTCCTGCTGGCCGAGGCCGTGACCGCGCTGGACATCATGGTCCAGCCTGACCAGCCGCAGCCGGTGACCACCTGAGCTGCTCGTCGATTCGGGAATGGCGCCGACCAGTGCTGTGCACAATCGGACCATGCGGGGACTCTTGGGCGTGTGGGCGGCCGGTTCGCTGACGTTGGGCACGGTGGCTCTGGTCTTCGTGCTGAACGGCACCGGCGACGTGGTCCTGCAGCCGGTGACGGAACTCGGAGCGGCGGCGTTCCTGGTGCTCCTGCTGATCGCCGTGCTCGTCGTGGCGCTCGCGGCGCTGTCCCGGCACGCGGACTCGTGGCTGACCGGGCACGCGCGCGGCCAGGCCCTGTGGACGCTGGTGGTGCTGGTCGGCGGGCTCGCGGGCTGGGGCTGCGCGGCGACCGTGGTGCTGGCCCTGAACTGGGCGCCCGCCGTGCTGCTCGTCCTCGCGTACGTCGGTGGTGGACTGCCGTTCGCGGTGGTGGCAGCGGTGCTCGCCCGGTCACCTCGGCTGGCCGGCGCGGCCCTCGGCGCGGCGGTGGTGCTGGTGCTCGTGGGTGCCGCGCTCGTGGGCGGTGTCTTCCCCCTCGTGCGGCTGGCCGCGGCAAATCTGGCGCTGCTGCTGACCGAGGAGGTCGCGGTCCCGCTCTAGAGCGCCTCGACCTGGCGCGCGACCCGCTCGATGCCACGCAGCGAACGCTCGGTGGACAACGGGTGCAAGGCGTGCACCGCGAGCCGGAACAGGGTGGCGTGGCGCAGCACCTGCGGCCACTCCGCCAGGTGCGACCAGCGCTGCAGGATGGCCTCGTCCGCGCCACCCCACGCGAGCGCGTCCACGACCACGACGGCCGCGGCCCACTCCGGCGGGCGGTAGAACGCGGTGAAGTCGATCAGCCCGGGCGCCGCGTCGCCGACGAACAGGACGTTGCCGAACAGGTCGCCATGCACGACCTGGCTGCGCAGCTCGAGGTCCTTGCGGCCCTCGGCGAGCGAGTCGAAGAGCTTGCCGCCGAGCGCGGCGTCCAGCGGCGCGTCCTGCTCGCCCCACGCGGCCCGGTCGGCCATGGCGAACACGTCGGCGCGGTTCTCGATGAACTTCGGCCGCGGCAGGTCCGCGGTGGCCTGGTGCAGGCGCATCGACAGCGACACGATGTCGTCGTAGCGCGGCTCGGCGCGGCCCTCGATGTGGCGGCACGCGGCCCAGCCGCCGACCACCCACCGGCCGTCGCTGGAGCGCAGCGGACGGCCGACGCGCAGGTCGGGAACGTGCAGGTCACCCAGGGTCTTCGCGACCCACGCGGCCTCGGCCGGGTTGGTGGCCGGGCGCAACGCGACGTCGTCGCAGCGCCACACGGGGCCGGCGTCGATCAGCTCCGGGGTGGCGTCCTTCGCGCCGAACGCGGCGCGAACGTGTTGCGGTGGCGGTTCGGGCGCGCGAGCGGAAGTCACAACCCGGCACGGTATCGCGCCCGGCCGCATCTGGTGGTCGACGACATGCCATGAATGGCCCATTCGCAGCGCTCAACGCCGCGAATGGGCCATTCAGGGCCTCAGTACGTGGGCAGGGACGGATCCACGTCGCGAGCCCAGCCCAGCACGCCACCGCCGACGTGCACGGCGTCGCGGAAGCCCGCCTTGTGCAGCGCGGCGAGCGCCTCCGCGGACCGGCCACCGGACTTGCAGTGCAGCACGATCGGCTTGTCCTGCGGCAGTTCCGACAGCGCCTCGCCCGACAGGATCCGGTCCTTGGGGATCAGCACCGAGTTCGGGATGCGGACGATCTCGAACTCGTGCGGCTCGCGGACGTCGATCAGGGCGAAGTCGTCGCCCCGGTCGAACTTCTCCTTGAGCTCGCGCGGCGTGATCGTGTGCCCGGCCGCCGCATCCTGGGCCGCGTCGGACACGACCCCGCAGAACGCGTCGTAGTCGATCAGCTCGGTGATCGGCTTGGTCTCCGGGTCCTTGCGGATCTTGACGGTGCGGTACGACATCTCCAGCGCGTCGTACACCATCAGCCGCCCGAGCAGCGGCTCACCGATGCCGGTGATCAGCTTGATCGCCTCGGTCACCATGACCGAGCCGATGGACGCGCACAGCACGCCCAGCACGCCGCCCTCGGCGCACGACGGGACCATGCCGGGCGGCGGCGGCTCGGGGTAGAGGTCGCGGTAGTTCAGGCCCTGCCCGTTCGGCGCTTCCTCCCAGAACACGCTGACCTGGCCCTCGAACCGGAAGATCGAGCCCCACACGTAGGGCTTGCCCTCCAGCACGGCGGCGTCGTTGACCAGGTAGCGGGTGGCGAAGTTGTCGGTGCCGTCCAGGATCAGGTCGTACTCGCGGAACAGCTCCCGCGCGTTCTCGGTGCTGAGCTGCTCCTGGTGCACGTTCAGGGTGATCAGCGGGTTGATCTCGGCGACGGACTCGGCGGCCGAGACGACCTTCGGCTTGCCCACGTCGGACTGGCCGTGGATCACCTGGCGCTGCAGGTTGGACTCGTCGACCACGTCGAAGTCGATCACGCCCAGGGTGCCGACGCCGGCCGCGGCCAGGTACAGCAACGCGGGCGAACCCAAACCGCCCGCACCGACGACCAGCACCTTGGCGTTCTTGAGCCGCTTCTGGCCGTCCATCCCGACATCCGGGATGATCAGGTGCCTGCTGTAGCGGGCGACCTCGTCCTTCGTCAGCTCCGCTGCCGGCTCCACGAGCGGCGGCAAGGTCATGTGAGGCTCCTCAGTTCAACACTGGTTGCTTACCCAGTCTCAACGCTGGCGCCGTGCCTTGTCTTCCGTTGTGCGGTGACCGAGGTTTCTTCCCGGATGCTGGAACGGGCTAGTTGACCTGTGGCTTCGGCCAGGCGTTGGGCTTGCAGACCTTGTGGTCGCTGGGCACGGCGTCGCGGTTGGTCGGGTCGACCTGGTTCAGCTTGGCGACGTAGTCGTTGGCCACGCCGAAGGTCTGCTGCATCATCACCGGCGCCAGCCCGCCGTCCTTCTGGCAGCCCACGTGGTGGTTGCCGAAGGCGTGGCCGATCTCGTGGTTGAGCGCGTACTGGTGGTAGGTCAGCATGTCGCCGTTGAAGGCGATCGCGCCGCGCACCCAGCGGGCCAGGTTGATCATCACGCGGCCCTTGCTGCTGCGCCAGCACGAGGACTCGTAGTGGATCGAGTAGCCGCAGTAGTCGGCGCGGTGCACGGTGTTCGGGGTGGACAGGCTGATCCGGATGTCCGGCCTGGTCACGTTCGGGTCGACCCGCTGGACGGAGACGTCGCCGGTGCCGGTCCAGCCGCGCGGGTCGGCGAGGGTCTGGTCGACGAGCTTGCTGAAGTCGCTGTCGTCGCCGTACATGGCCGGGTCGATGCCGTTCTCCACCTCGACCGAGTACGTGTAGAGCCGCCCGCCGGTGCCCACGCGCTTCGTGGTGCCGGGCAGCACGCGCCACGTCGCCGAGCCGCTCTGGGCGTACGGGCCGCCCTTGGGCAGTTCCGCGGTCGGCACCTTCGCGTCGTTGACCGGGGTCGGCGGTTCCTCGGTGGCCTGCGGCGTGCTGGGGGTGCCGCCCTGGGCCGTGCTCGCGTCGGCGGCGGTCTGGTCAGGCGAGTTGTCCGGGCCTGGACCGGTCACCTTGATCAGCACCAGGACGGTCAACGCGACCAGGATCGGCACCGCGTACACGCGCCAGCCGTAGGTGGACACGATGCCCGCGATCCCGCGCTTCTTCGGCCGCGCCGGGCGCACGGCCGACGCCTCACTCGCGTCCGGCTCCCACGAGGCGGCGAGCGGCTGCGCCTTGGTCCGCCGGGCACCCCGGCGATAGCGGTCTTCGGTGGCGCTGCGCGGCGTCCCCGGGCGCGATCGAGCCGAACTGGCTGTGGACCGTGACCGCTCGGGGAGCGCGTCGGCGTCCCTTCGCGTCGAGCGGCTCACGGTCACTAGGGTGCCACATCCACCTGTGCGCGCTGGTTGTCACCACTTGCCGTCGTCGGCCAGGCGCCACATCGCGAGCACCGCGCGGGCGACGGTGACCGGTCGCTCCATCTGCGCGACGTGCCCGGTGCGCGGCAGCACGAGCAGGCGCGCCCGCGGGATCAAACGGGCAACCTTGGGCGCCTTGCGCGCCGTGACCAGGCGATCCTCGGTACCCCAGACGACCAGCGTCGGGGCTTTGATCCGCTCGGCGACCGCCCACAGCGACCGCGAACGCGGCGCGAACCACGCCCGCAGCAGGCCCAGCGTGCTGCCCGTGAGCGCCGGGCCGTTCCACGGGTGGCGCGAGCGGGCGACGAGTTCGCGGGCGGCCTCCTCGATGCGGGTCTCCGGGACCGTCGACGGGTCGGCGAAACAGAGCCGTTGCACCTGCTCGACGCGGGCGCGCGGGCTCAGCGCGGCGAGCCGGCCGCGGGCGGGTGCGCCGATCACCGGCAGCAGTGCGAGCGCGAGCCGCGGGTCGGACATCCGGCCGGGCAGCGGGCGCCGGTCGGGCACCGCGGGCGAGATGAGGGTGAGCGTGCGGACCAGGTCCGGGTGCCGGGCGGCGAGCACCATGCTGACCGCGCCGCCGAGGGAGTTGCCGAACAGGTGGACCGGGCCCTCGCCGGTGGCGCGCAACGCCCGCGCCACCGTGTCCGCGAACTCGTCCAGGGTGAAGCGGTAGCCGGGCAGCGGCTCGGACTCCCCGGTACCCGGCAGGTCGACCGCGACGCCGTTCGCGTGCCCGGAGAGCAGGGCGGCCAGGTCGGTCCAGTTCGTCGAACTGCCGGACAGGCCGTGGACGAACACCGCCGTGGTGTCGTCGGGGCCGGGGGTGCGCCGGACGTGCAGGCGCAGGTCACCGAAGGTTTCCACGCCGCCGGGCCACGATGGGATGGCCGGGTCCCATGCCGGCAGCGGCTCGTCGGAGAGCGGCGCGTGGGCCAACCGTCGATCGTGCCTGGTAGCGGTCTGTTCGGTCATCCCTCCATAGTGCCTGGCTCGATGGCGTTCGCTTCTGAGGCTTACTCACAGGTAAGTTCGACATGTTCGAACACCGGCGAACCCGGGATCAGCGGGGGTGGAAGCGAGATGTCGGAAACTGTGCAGCAGGCCGGGCCGGCAGGCCGAGGGGCACGACTGCCGCGCACGGCGCGGCGAGCACAGCTGCTGGCGGCCGCGCAGGACGTGTTCGCGGCGAACGGCTACCACGCCGCGGCGATGGACGAGATCGCCGAGCGCGCGGGCGTGAGCAAGCCCGTGCTCTACCAGCACTTCCCCGGCAAGCTCGAGCTGTACATGGCGTTGCTCGACACGCACGTCGACGAGCTGATCCGCCGGGTCGCCGACGCGATGGAGTCCACCACCGACAACAAGCAGCGGGTCCGGGCCGCGGTCGGCGCCTACTTCGACTTCGTCGACGGCGAGAGCCAGGCCTACCGGCTGGTCTTCGAGTCCGACCTGCGTGGCGAGCCGATGGTGCAGCAGTCGATCGACCGGGCCACCGACGCGTGCGTCGAGTCGATCACCACGACCATCACCGCGGACGCGGGCCTGGACATCGAGCGGGCCCGGCTGCTCGCGGTCGGCCTGGTCGGCGTGAGCCAGATCGCCGCGCGCGACTGGCTGACCGAGGGTCGCCAGCTACCCAAGGACGAGGCCGTCGGGCTGATCTCCACGCTGGCCTGGCGCGGCATCGGCGGCGGTTTCCCGAAGAGCGCTTAACGCGCGGCGCGGCGGATCCACGCGGTCAGCTCGGCCGTGCGCTCGTACGGCAGCATGTGCCCGGTTCTCGGGTAGATCACCAGTTCGGCCCCCGGCGTCGCCTCGGCGATGGTGCGGGCGTGGTCGAGCGGGGTGAGCCGGTCCAACTCGCCCGCGAGCACGACGGTCTTCGCGCCCGCGTAGTGCGCGAGCGCCTCCCGGAGTTCGTGCGTGCCGAACGCGCGACGGAACCCGCCGGCACTGCGCTGGTCGGTGTTCTCCATCTGGGCCAACGTCTTGCGCACGGCGGCCCGGTCCGGGCGCGGGCCGAACGCGAGCCAGCGCACGACGCCGTTCGCGATGATCTTGTTGGTCTTGCCGGTCTTGTTGGTTTTGGCGGCCGCCTGCACGGCGGCGCGCGGGGCCGCCGTACGCACCTTCGGCTTGCGGCGCCTGCGGTCCAGCTTGTTCACGGCGTTGAAAACCGGCCGGGGCAGCCCGAACGTGACCTCGCCGAGTTTGCCCGACGACGTCGCCGCGAACACGGCCGCCACCACCCGCTCGGTGACGAGGTCCGGGTGGCGCTGGGCGAGCGACATCATGGTCATCCCGCCCATGGAATGCCCGGCGAGCACGACCTTCCCGCGCGGCACTCGTTGCGTGATGACCTCGGCCAGGTCGTCGCCGAGCTGCTCGATGGTCGCGGTGCCGTGCGGGGCGGGGTCGGACTTGCCGTGACCTCGGTGGTCGTAGCGCACCACGTGCAGGTCCGCGCCGAGCCGCTCGACCACCGGATCCCACACGGTCATGTCGTTGACCCAGCCGTGCAGCAGCACGACGGTCACCGGCGCGTCGGGGGGCCCGGACTCGCACACGGCGAGCCGCACGCCGTCGGAGGTCATCAGGTAGTCAGCGGTCTGCACCTGGTTGGGGCTTGTCACGAACCTGAACCTACCGGCCAGTAGCCACCGCGTCGACAGGACGACCCAACTCGCCGGACCGCCCTTCCGCGCCCGTCCCCGAAGTCGATCTTTTCTCGCGCGCGTGACAAGCCCCGCCCTGCCCTTGGGGGCTCCCCGATACCCAGTCTATCGAGGTCAAAGGGGGTGTGAGAGCTTCGGCGCGGATCTGTGGACAACCGCCTGCCTGTGGAGAACTACCCAGCCGAGTAGAACTGCACAGCCGAGTAGAACTGCACAGGCGAGCTGGCGGGTGGGTCAGGCCGCGACCGGGCGGCCGAGGCCGATCCATTCGAAGCCGCCGCGGCGGGCCGCCTCGGCATCGAGGAGGTTGCGGGTGTCGACGACGACCGGCTCGCGGGCCGCCTCGGCGAGCCGGGCCCAATCCAGCGACCGGAACTCGGGCCACTCGGTGAGCAGCACCAGCGCGTCGGTGTCCTTGGCCGCCAGGTAGGGGTCGTCGACCATCGAGACACCGGCGAGATCAGCGCCGTCGGCACCGTCGGTCGACAGGACCGGGTCGTAGCCGATCAGTTCGGCGCCGGCCTGGCGCAGCAGGGCGGCCACCGCCAGCGCGGGCGAGTCGCGCAGGTCGTTGGTGCCGGACTTGAACGTCAGGCCCAGGACCCCGATCCGGCTGCGCGACAGCGAACCGTCGCGTTTGCCGGTCACCGCCACGCGGACCTTGTCGACGATGCGCTGGCGCTGCCGCGTGTTGGTGTCGATGGTCGCGCGCAGCAACCGGAACTCGAAGTCCGCGCCGTCGGCCACCTGCAGCATCGCCTGGGTGTCCTTCGGCAGGCAGGACCCGCCCCAACCGGGGCCGGGCTGCAGGAACGACTGCCCGATGCGCCGGTCGTAACCCATGCCCTCGGTGACGTCGGAGATGTCGGCGCCCAGGCGCTCGCACAACTCGGCCATCGCGTTGACATAGGACAGCTTCATCGCCAGGAAACAGTTCGCCGCATACTTCACCAGCTCCGCGCTCGCCGCGTCGGTCAACACCGTCGGCGCGCCGAGACGGGCGTACAGCGCGGCGACACGCTCGGCCGCGTCCTGCTGATCGCACCCGACCACGATCCGGTCGGGCGCCAGGAAATCCTGCACCGCACTGCCCTCCCGCAGGAACTCCGGGTTGGAGACCACGGTCACGTCGTCGCGGTCGAGCAGCTCCGCGGTCCGCACCGCGGTCCCCACCGGCACGGTGGACTTGTTGACCACGACCGCGTCCGGCTGCAGCAGCGGCCGGATCTCCCGCAACACCTGCTCCACAATGGACAGATCGGCCACCCCGCCGACGCCCATCGGCGTCGGCAGGCACAGGAAGACCACCTCGGCGGCGAACTCCGGCGAACGCACGGCCGCCGCGGCACCCCGCACGAAGCTCAACCGGCCTGCCGCCCGCCCTTCGGCGACCAGCTCGGCCAGCCGCGGTTCGAGGATGTCGACCTCGCCGCGGTCGAGCCGTTCCAACTTGGCCGCGTCCACGTCGGCGCACACCACCCGGTGCCCCAGCGAGGCCAGGCACGCGCCGGTGGTGAGACCCACGTACCCGGTGCCGATCACGGCGATCCGTCGAACGAACACGTCCAGCTCCTCTCTCAGTTCTCGACCGCGCGGGCATAGACGTCGAGCGTCCGGCCCGCGGCGGCCTCCCACGAGTGGTGGTCCCGCACGAAGCGGCGGGCCCGGTCGCCCAGCTCGGGGTCCTCGTCACCACTGGCCCGGACCAATGCAGGCACCAGCTCGGCCGGTTCGACCGTCGACGTGCGCAAGCACGCGTCCTGTTCGCTGCCGACGATGTCCTCGTCGAACCCGGGACCGACGACCGTGCGCGCCCGCAACGCCATCGCCTCCAGCGCCACGAAGCCGAACGGTTCGTACGCCGACGGGAACACGCACGCGTCGGCCGCCACCATGTGGTCGCGCAGGTCGTCGGTGTCCAGCCACTCGCGCAGCAGGTGCACCCGGTCGCCGAGCTCGAGCCGGCCGACCCGCTCGGTCAGCCGGTCGTCGTGGGCGACGTCCGGCCACCCCGTGCCGGCCATCACCAGCGCGACGTCCGCGCCGCCGTCCACGGCCTGCCGGATCGACTCGACCAGCTGGACCACGCCCTTGTGCGGCGCGTACCGGCCCGCGTACACGAGCAGCCGCCGCCCCTCCGGGATCCCGTACCGCGAACGGACTTCGTCGCGAACCGCGGCGCGCTCGGCGTCGTCCGGGCAGGGCATCCGCCACGCCCGCCCGGCACCGTGCGAGATCGGGAAGACGTCGGCGCGCCCGGCCAGGTGCGGGATGTCCGACACCGTCGCGGCCGAGGGCACGACGATCAGGTCGGCCCGCTTGCTCAGTGCCCGGTTGAGCACCCGCCCGACCGCGGCCCGCAGGCTCTTGCTGCTCGCGCCGACGAAACTCTCGGCCGAGTGGATGTGGTAGCAGACCGGGATCTTCAGCAGCCGCGCGCAGGCCAGGCCGGCCGGTGCGCACATCCAGTCGTGCACGGCGACGAGGTCGACCTTGGCCTTGCGGTGCAACCGCCACACGTACCAGGTGCCGACGACGTTCAACCGGACGAACGCCCAGACCATCCCCAGCAGGCCGAGCAGCGAGGCGTGCGTCCACGGCTTGGCGACCCGGACCCGGCGGACGGTGGCCTGGTGGTACCGCGACACCTTGGGCAGGTCGGGGAAGCGGCTCGCCCCGACGAGGTGCACCTCGGCGTCCTGCGCGGCCAATCCGCCGAGCAGGCCCTCGATGTAGGTGCCGAGGCCGCCGTAGGGGTCGGGCGGCGCACCGGTGCAGACCATGGCGATCCTCATGCGACCTCCTCCTCGCGACCGGTCACCGGCACGTCGAGGCCGTGCTCGTCGAGCAGTTCCTCGTAGGCGTCCAGGAAGCGGTCCGTGCCGAACAGGCGCAACGCCTTGGCCGCCGCCTGTTGCCTGCGCTGCGCCGGGATGTCCGCCGCGGCGAGCAGGGCCTCGTGCAACTCGGCGTCGCTCGCCCCGCGCTCGATGAGCACGCCGAGCCCGGTCTCGGTGACCGGGAGCCGCCCGCCGGGCAGGTCCACCGTCACCGACGGGACGCCGCACATGATGGCCTCGGCCTGCGCCTGGCCGAACGACTCGACCACCGACGGGAGCCCGAACACGTCGATCGACGCGTAGAAGTCGTCGAGCGCCGACCCGGTGAGCGGGCCGAGGATGCGCACCCGGTCGTCCCCGGCGGCCGCCGCGCGGACCACGTCGATGGTGCTGCCCCCGGCGACGTCTTCGAAGTCGCCCGCGATCAGCAGCCGCGCGTCCGGGTCGTCGACCATGCGGAACGCCCGCACGAGCCGGTCGACGCCCTTGTCCGCGACCACGCGGCCGAGGAACCCGATGTGCAGGCCGGCGGTCTCGCGGTACCGCGCGGTGCCGCCGCGCCGGTCGGTGCAGGGGGCCGGGAGCGCGTGCACGTCCGCGTCGGCGAGCGTCGCGCGGTGCACCGACCGCACGATCTGGTCGTGGCTGTTGATCGTCACCGCGGCGGAGGCCTTGAGGGCACTCGACACCGACGCGTTGACCGCGCGGGTCACCGGCGCCCGCAACAACGACGGCGGCATCCACACGTCGATGTGGTAGCGGGTCACCACCGGGGTGTCGCCGATGCCGCGCACCAGCAGCGCCGCCTCCAGCATGGGCAGGTGCACGTGCAGCAGCCGCGACCGGCGCGCCACGTCCCGGGTGATCCGAGTCATCGCGGGGCTGAAGTAGCCGCGACCGATCTTGCGCACGATGGGCGCGCGGTAGACGTCGACGCCGTTGAGCTCTTCCCGTTGCGGCAACCGGTTGTCGTGCTGCGTGGTCACCACGGCGACCCGGTGGCCGCGGCGGGTCAGGCCCTCCGCCACCACCTTCGCCGTGCGGGCGACACCGCTGAGGTACGGGTGGTAGTAGTTCAGCGCGATGGCCAGGTCATACCGGCGTTCGGACACTGTCGACTCCCTTCTCTTGGTGCGTCGGGACTTCGTGCGGGCGCGGCCGGCGCAAGCCCACGGCCAGGCCGATCTCCACGACGGCGGTCACCAGCCGGCTGACCACCGTGACGGCCAGGGCACTGGGCGGGTCGACCAGCTGGCTGAGCATCCCGACCATGATCAGTTCGCGGGCGCCGATCCCCGCGGGGAAGAACACGGCCAGGCTGCTGAGCACCGTGGCCAGGGCCTGCGCCGCGACCGCCGGGTAGAGCACACGCAGCGGATCGGCCCCGGCCGCCACCATCAGGACGTAGACGTGCAGGCCGATCACCGCCCAGCCGGCCAGCGACCAGCAGGCGGACCGCCGGATCTGCCCGCCGAGCGCCTTCGCGGTCGAGGCGTCGACGGTGCGCAGCTTCGGCAGCCGCGACACCAGGGCGATCACCTGGCCCGGCAGGCACACCAGCAGCAGGAACCCGGCCACGCCGACCAGCGGCACCCACCACAGGCCGGGGACGACCACCGGCACGATTCCCGCGGCGAGCACGACCCGGCTCAGCATCGAGATGCCCAGGTTCACCGACGCAGCGGTGATCATCTGCGACCGGGACCGGCCGAGCGTGTCGGCCAGGTAGGACTGCGCCACCACCGGCCACACCCCACCGCCGGGCAGGTACTTGCCCAGCTGGGTGGAGAAGAAGAACGCGGACGCCGCACGCAGGCCGAGCACGCCGTCGCGGGGCACCGTCAGCTCCCGCCAGGACAGCATCGTGAGCATGCTGCCCGCGACGACGAGCGCCGCCGCGCCCAGCATGACCAGCGGCGAGATCGAGTCGATGGCGTGCCACACCGCGTCGCGGTGCTGCCCGATCCACCAGCCGATGGCGGCGATGGCGCCCAGGGTCAGCACGACCGACACCACACGCGAGGCGCTCGAGCGCCGGGCCGGGGTCATCGGGCACCTCCTGGTCGCAGGTCCATGACGGTGAGCTCCGGCGCGGCCCCGACCCGGACCGGCGGGCCGAACGTGCCGACGCCCCGGGTGACGTACATCCGCGTGTCCTCGACGGTCGACCACCCGGAGACCGACGGGCCCTGCAGCCGCTTGAGCAGGCCCAGCGGCTGCATCTGGCCGCCGTGGGTGTGCCCGGCGAGCAGCAGGTCGACCCGGTGGCGGGCGGCCTCGTCGACCATGGCCGGCTGGTGGGCCATCAGCACGACCGGGCGGGCGGGGTCGCGGCCGGCGAGCGCCTGTCCGACGTCCGGACCCGGCTGACCGGAGCCGGTCGCGCTGAGGTCGTTGACACCGGCGAGGTCGAACCCGCCCGCGCCGCCGATGCCGACGCGTTCGTTGAGCAACGGCCGGACGTCCAGCCGCCGCAACAACTTCAGCCAGTCGCCGACCTGTGCGTAGTACTCGTGGTTGCCCGTGACGAAGTAGCTGCCGTACGTGGACCGCAACTCCCGCAACGGGGTCACGTCGTCACCGAGCTGCTCGACGGTGCCGTCGGCGAGGTCGCCGACGACGGCCACCACGTCGGGCCGGGTGTCGTTGATCATCCGGACCATCCGCTCGACGTGCGGGCGCCGGTGGAACGCGCAGGCGTGGATGTCGGCCACCGTCGCGATCCGCAACCCGGACAGGCTCGGCGAAAGCCCCGCGAGGGGCACGTCGTAGCGGGTCACCTGTGGTGGGCCGAGCGCCGACTCCACGCCGTAGGCCACCGTGCTCGCCGACACCACGCCGGCCGCCAGGGCGAACGAGCGCGCCAGCACCTGCCGCCGGCCGACCTCGGGCTCCGGTTTCGGTTCGCCGGCAACGGTTTCCTCGGGTGGGCCACCCGCTGCCACGAGCACGGCGGTCTTCTGCTTGGTCTCCTGCCCGGTCTTCTGCTTGGCGCGCCTGCGCAACCGGAGCACCGCGCGCGGTATCTCCAGCAACACCAACGCGATCGTCAGGTAGAAGGCGAGCGCCCACCAGAGGTAACCCGGCCAGGCGGCCCACTGCGCCACCGAGACAGGCAGCAGCCTGCTGAACGCGTTGGTGGCCACCGCGAGCGCGGCCGCGGCGCCCAGGCAGGCACCCAGCACCAGACGCCGCCTGCGGTCGGCGGTGGTGCAATGGACCAGCCGCCAGTACAGGTAGCCGTGGGCGAGCACCAGCAGGATGCTGCTGTCGGCGATGCCCTTGAGGTAGGCGACCATGCTCAGAACGCCGCTTTGACCAGCTTGAGGGCACCCTGGCGCCAGGGTTCGCCGTGGCTGCGGCCGGTGTGCTGCGTGCCCCGCGCGTGCTCGAGGTACCAGTCGTAGGTGCGCAGCAGCGACTCGGTGTTCGAGAACTTCGGGTCGAACCCGAGCCGGGAGCGCGCCCTGTCGATCGAGACGTACGAGTCGTGCAGCAGCTTGCGGGCCAGTCGCTTGTACACCGGCGAGATGTGAAGTTTCTCCAACGCCCGCAGCACGCCGATCGCGGGCCGTGCCGGGATGGTGATCACCCGGCGACCGTGGCCCGCGGCATCGAGCACCGCCTGGAACTCGTCGCGCAGCAACCCGAACTCGCTTGCCGCGACGTTGAACACGTCGTTGACGGCGTCGGCCGGCCGGTGCAGCGCCTCGACGGTCACGTCGCACAGGTCGGCCACGTCGAGCATCTGGCAGCGGACGCGGCCGCCGGCGAGCACCGGGAACCCGCGGCCCTCGCTCGCCCACTCGAAGAGCATCGCGAACAAACCCAGCCGCTCGGGACCGAGAAATGTCTTCGGCCGCAGAATCGGCAGGCACATGCCTTCGTCGCGGTATTGCCCGCACAACCGCTCGGCGGCGATCTTCGCCCGGTTGTACGGATCGACACCGACGAACGGGTGATTTTCCGGGGTGGGTTGCACTTCCGGCACGCCATACACGGCGGTGGACGAAATGTGGACGAAACGGGAAACTCCGCAACGACGCGCCGCGGCCAGCACGGTGCTCGTGCCGTCGACGTCGACCGACCACACGTCGGCCTCGTCGTGGCTCGGCAGGGCCGCCGCGCAGTGCACGACGGCGTCGGCGCCGTCGGTCAGCCGCCCGACCATGTCGGGGTCGCGAACGTCGCCGATCACTTGCCGCACACCGGGAATCGGCTCCGCGTCCCGGATGTCGAGCCCGATCACCTCGTACGGCTCGCCCGCCGAACGGGCGAGCCTGCGCACCAGGTGGGTGCCGAAGATGCCTGCGCTTCCGGTCACGAGGACTTTCACCCCGAGCTCCTTTCTGTCGCCGTGACGAATGCCGGACGTTAAGCGCGGTCGTCACCACCCCGGCACCAGACGAACACCACCGAGTGGTGTTGCTCCACGTCGGAAAGCGTGTGGCGGGGGTGCGAGCGGTGCGGGAAAATGGCGGCATGGGGGAAGCCGGGTTGGAGTTCAGCATCCTCGGCGAAATGAAGGTCCTCGCCGGGGGCCGCCCGCTGCCCATCGGCGGGCCGCGCGAGCGGAAGATGCTGGCCGTCCTGCTCGTGAACGCCAACGCAGTGGTGTCGATCGACCAGCTCGTCGACGCGGTGTGGAACGCCGAACCCCCTGCCACGAGCCGGAACCAGGTCCGCAACCGCATAGCGCACCTGCGGCGGTCGTGGCGATCGGCCGGGGAGAGCAGGGAAGTCATCGTCACCGAGGACACCGGCTACCGGATCCGGGTCACCGACGAGGAACTCGACGCACTGCGCTTCGAGGCGGCGGCCGACCTGGGCGCCAAAGCCATGCGGTCCGGGGATTTGTCAACCGCCGCACGGCTCATGCGCCAAGGCCTCGCGCAGTGGCGTGGGCCGTCGTTGAGCGGCCTCGACGGCGAAGTGGTGCGTGCGGCCGCGGAACGCTTGGACAGCCGCAGGTTGACGGTGCTGGAGGACTGCTTCGAGTGCGAGCTCGAACTCGGCCGGCACACCCAGATCCTCGACGAGATCGCCGCGCTGGCCGCCGAGCACCCGTTCCGCGAACGGCTGGTGCGGCACCTGATGTCGGCGCTGTACCGGGCGGGACGACGCGCGGACGCGCTCACCGTGTACCGCGAGACCGCGCGGCTGTTGCGCGACGAGCTCGGCGTCGACCCGGGCGTCGAGCTGAAGGCCGTGCACGAGGCCGTGTTGCGCGACCAGCTGGCCGCCGAGTTCGCCCGGCCGCTGCCCACCACCCAGCCCGAGCCGGTGCCCGCACCGAAGCCCGCCCAGCTGCCCGCCGACATCGTCGACTTCACCGGGCGTGACACCGAACTGCGCAGGCTCGACAAAGCGTTGCCCGGCAACGTCGCCGCCCACCCGACGGCCGTGCCGATCATCGCGATCACCGGCCCCGCCGGGCTCGGCAAGACCGCGCTCGCCATCCACTGGGCGCACCGGGCGGCACCGCACTTCCCCGACGGGCAACTGTTCCTCGACCTGCGCGGGAACAGTCGCAGCCCGCTGACGCCGGCCAAAGCCCTCGCGGCACTGCTGCGTTCCTTGGGGGTTCCGGACGACCAGACCCCCACCGACGCCGACGACGCGGGCCGGATGTTCCGGTCTTTGTTGGCGGGCAAGCAGATCCTGCTGCTGGTCGACAACGTCGCCGCCGCGCCCCAGATCCCGCCGTTGTTACCCGGCGGCGCGGGGTGTGTCGTCCTGCTGACCAGCCGCGACTCGCTGGCCGACCTGACCGCCAGCAACGGCGCCTACCTGCTCCCGCTCGACGCGCTGACTCCGGCCGAAGCTGTGGAGTTGCTGGCCAAGGTGATCGGCACCCAGGTGGCCGCGGATCCGTTGGCCGCCGCGGAACTCGCCCGCCGCTGCGGCTACCGGCCCCGGGCGCTGCGCAACGCCGCGGCCGCCGTTCGCAAGCACGACGACCTGACGATCCGCGCCTACCTCGAAACCCAGCGCACCGCCCACCTGGCCACCGTCGTGCACACGCTCCCTGCTCCGCGACCGGTCCCCTGATGCCGCTGCCGAAGGCGAGCACCGCTGTTACGTTCGAATCATGGCCGTGTCGCTGCGCACCCTCGCCGACGGCACCCGAGTCAGCGCGTTGTGCTTGGGCGCCATGTGGTTCGGCACTCACGTCGACGAGCCGACGTCGTTCGCGATCCTCGACCGGTTCACCGAACGCGGGGGCACCCTGATCGACACCGCCGACAACTACGCGTACTGGCTCGACGGCGCGCGGGGCGGCGAGAGCGAGACCGTCCTCGGCCGCTGGCTCGCCGCGCGTGGTGCTCGTGACCGCGTCGTGCTGAGCACCAAGGTCGGCGCGCAGCCGGTCGCGCCGGGCGTGCGCGAAGGTTTGTCGGCGCGAGCCATCCAGTCCGCTGTGGACGGAAGCCTCGCCCGCCTCGGTACCGACCACGTCGACGTCTACTGGGCCCACGTCGAAGACCGCTCGGTGCCGCTGGACGAGACCTTGGGTGCGTTCGCGGACGTGGTCGAGTCCGGCAAGGCACGCCTGCTCGGCGCGAGCAACCACGCGACGTGGCAAGTGGAACGCGCGCGAACGATGGCCGGCGCGGCCGGTCGCCCTGGCTACTCGTGCGTGCAACTGCGCTACTCGTACCTGGCACCGCGGGTGTGTCCCCGGCTCCCCCACCCGTCGCACCTGCACGTCACCGAGGAGTCGCTGGACTACGTGCGCAGCCACCCGGACCTGACGTTGTGGGCCTACAACACGTTGCTGGCGGGCGCCTACGTCCGCGCCGACAAACCGCTGCAGCCCGCCTACGACCACCCCGGCACACCCGCGCGGCTGGCGGTGCTGCGTCACGTCGCCGCCGAACTCGGCTCCACCCCGAACCAGGTCGTGCTCGCCTGGTTGCTGACCAACCCCCAGCTCATCCCGATCGTCGGCGTCAGCGACCCAGGCCAACTCGACGAGCTCCTGGACGCCACCGACCTTGAGCTCGACGACACCCACCGCGCCGCCCTGGACGAAGCCGACCCCTGCCCGGCGCCCAGCTGAGGGAGGTTCGCGACCCTAGTGTGGCGCGGCCAGCCGGTCGATGTGGCGGGCCAGTTCCGCGGGGCGTTCGAACGGCAGCATGTGTCCCGCCTCGGGAAACGCCACGAAGGTCGCCGACGGCAACTCGGCCGCGATCGCCCGGGCCTGTGCGGGCGTGCACAACCGGTCCCGCGATCCCGACAGCACGACCACCGGCACGCAGCGCAGTGCGGCCAACGCGGCCAGCCGGTCGTGCTCGGTCAACGACACCCGAAAGCCCGCCATGCTCGCCGGGTGCGCGCGACCGAACTGCCGCGCCGCCTTGGCCACGTGCGCGCGCGAGGGACGGCGGCCGAACGCCAGCCACCGCACGCCCGGGCGCAACGCGGCGGTCCGGCGGGCGATCACCGGCCGGCTCACCCGGGCCAGCCGCGCGGTGAGCTTCTGCTCGCCGGCCAGCACCCAGCGCGGCAGGCCGAACGTCGCGTCGGCCAGGCCCGCGGCGGCGCCGGAGAACAGCAGCACGCCCGCGACCCGCTTCTCGACCAGCTCCGGGCGTTGCTCGGCCAGCGCCATCACCGCCATCGCGCCCATGGAATGCCCGACCAGCACCAGTTTCCCGTCCGGCACGCGCTCCTCGACCAGCTCGGCCAGATCCGCGCCGAGCCGTTCGATGGTCGCGGTGCCGGGCGGCGCGGGGTCCGAGCCGCCGTGGCCGCGCAGGTCGAACCGGATGGTCCGCACCGGCGCGGTCAGCAGCGGGAGCACGTCGTCCCACGTTGTCGAGTCCGACGTCCAGCCGTGCACGAACACGACGGTCACCGGCGCGTCGGCGGGTCCGCTGTCCAGCAGCGCCAGCCGGACCCCGTCCGAGGTCAGGAACGGGACAGCAGCAGGGACTTGCGCCACAACCACCCGGAGATCCCCTTCTCGTCGACCAGGTCCGACTCCCGCAGGAACGCGATGATCCGCTCGCCCCAGTGCGCCATCGTCGCCTGGAAGTGCGGGTTCTCCTTGGCGGCCTTCCACGCCTGCTTCGGGTCGAGCCCGACCGACGCGTAGACCTTCGGGTTGATCAGGCTCAGGGACACGAAGTACGACACGACCGCGGTCAGCAACGCGTGGTGCCTGCGCGCGAACGGCCCGGCCTTCCCCATGCCCCGCGCGACTTCCTGGCGCGCGAACGTCACGTGCCGCGCCTCCTCCAGCACGTGGATGCGGTTCACCATGCGCACCAACGGTTGCAGGTCCTCGTCGGCCATGTTCTCGCGCTGCATGCGGTCGAGGACCTCTTCGGCCACCAGGATCGCCGCGTAGATCGACGGGCCGCGACCGATCGCGGGCAGCAGCTTCGCGAGCGCCTTCACCCACGGGCGCGGGCCGTAGACGGTGGCGTCGAAGCGCTTGATCGCCTTGCCGAACATCGTCGAGTGGCGGCACTCGTCGGCGATCTCGGTGAGCATGTACTGCACGTGGCCGCTCGTGGGGTCGAGCCGGTAGACCTGCTTGAGCAGCAACTGCATCAACAGCACCTCGAAGAAGATGCCGGACGCGCAGATGCTCGCGATCTCGTGCTTGCCGAGTTCCCGCCGCTGCTCAGGGCTCAACCGATCCCAGAGTTCGGTGCCGTACAAGGAAACCCGGCGCTCGGGGTGGAAGAGCTTGTCGTCGGGGACCGGCGCGTCCCAGTCGATGTCGACCTCGGGGTCGTAGAACTTGTCGGCGGACGAGTTCAGCAACCGTTGCGCGGTCTTCTCCCGGTCGGCGCCCTTGGCGACCTGCACTGCGCGGCTCATGTCACTCCCCGATCGATACCGTTGGTGCTCGTTCCAGGCTGTTACCCGAAGTAACTGTTACCTCTGGTAGCATCCGACACATGCAAGACGGTGTCAAGCGCGACGACAAGCATGAGGCAACCGCTCCGGCCGACGCCCGGCGTGACCGCTGGCGCTCGCACCGCGCCGCACGCCGCGAGGAGTTCGTCGAGGCGGCGCTGCGCGCGCTCGCCGCGCACGGTCCCGACCTCGGCATGGAGCACGTCGCCGCCGAGGCCGGCGTGACCAAACCCGTGCTGTACAGGCATTTCACCGACAAGGCCGACCTGATCGTCGCCCTCGGGCACCGCGGCACGGAGATCCTCTTCGAGCGGCTGATCCCGGCCATGAACATCGAGGAAGCGCCGATTCCGCGGATCCGCAAGAGCCTGGACGCCTTCTTCTCGGTCATAGAAGAGTTCCCCAACCTCTACCGGCTGCTCGTGCGCCGCAGCCTGTCCGAACCGACCGGCTCGGACGTGGTCGCCGAGGACAAGGAGGTCATCGCCGCGGCGCTGGCCACCCTGCTGGGCGACTACATGCGCGCGTTCCAGCTCGACTCCGGCGCGGCCGAGCCGTGGGCGTACGGGATCGTCGGCATGGTCCAGAACGTCGGCGAGTGGTGGCTGGAGCGCAAGACCATGGCCCGCGACGCCGTCGTCGAGTACCTCACGCAGGTCATCTGGGCCGCGATCGACGGGATCCTGCGGCAGAACGGCGTGAGCGTCGACGGCACGAAACCGCTGGAGCTGAACAAGGTCGTCAAACTGGAGGAGGCCAAGCGTGACCGGGCATGAGAACCAAGACGACGACGGCTACGCCGGACCGGCGACCCTCGTGGTCGGCGAGCGCGAACTGACCGTCGAGGTCGACCTGCGCGGCCACTTCCAGCCCATCGACGGCCGCTACCGCTGGTACGGGCGGCTCGCGGGCAACGACGAGCTGACCGCGATCGCGGGCGGCCGCAAGACCGAGGCCACCATCCGCACCCCGCAAGGCAGCGCCGACGGCGAGTTGTCCGACCCCGACCCGTGGGGCCGCTACCGGATCACCGGGTCGAGCACGCCACCGTTCGCGGTACCCACAACGCTCTGAAGACGCCAGAAGGGCCGTACCCGACAAGCGGGTACGGCCCTTCTTCGCGTTTCTCAGGCGGTGGCGAACCCGACCCGGCGGGCGTCCGCCGCGCCGATCTCCACGTACGCGACCCGGGCGGCGGGCACGACGAACCGGCGACCCTTGTCGTCCACCAGGGTGAGGGTGCCCGTGCTCTTGGCCCCGAGGGCGTCGGACACCAGGGCCTCCACCTCGTCCGGGGACAACGTGCTCGTCAGCACCAGCTCCCGAGCGGTGTCGGCGATGCCGATCTTGACCTCCACGCTGACCTCCGCATTCGCAACAACCTTCGTGTTGGTTGTCCGCCAGGCTAGTCGAGCGCGGCGGTGCGCATCCGGTCAGGGCGGCGCCGTTCGCTCCCCGCTGAACCGGTCCGTCAGCCCAGCCCCAGCGCGGTCATCCGTTTCCCGTGGCCCTGTTGCAGCCGCCGGAACAGCGCCGCGATCCCCGCGAGGTCGCCCGAGCCCTTGACGATCAGCTCGGCCAGCCCGTCGCGCTCGGCCACCACGTACTGGGCCTGGGTCAGCGCCTCGCCGAGCAGCCGCCGCCCCCACAGGGTCAGGCGGTCCCGCTGGGTGCGATCTCGCTCACACGCCGCGCGCACCTCCCGCTCGGCGAACGCCGCGTGCCCGGTGTCGGCCAGGGTGTGCAGGACGAGCTCGCGGGTCGGCTCGTCCAGCCAGCTCGCCAGCTCCCGGTAGAGGTCCGCGGCGAGGCCGTCCACGACGTAGGCCTTGACCAGGGACTCGAGCCAGGAGTTGGGCGTGGTGGACGCCTGGAACGCGTCGATGTGCGAGATGAACGGGGCCATGGCCTCCTGCACGTCGGCGCCGAGTTCGCCGAGCCGGTCGGCGAGCTGGCGGTAGTGGCCGATCTCCAGGCCGGCCATCTCGGCGAGCGCTGCGCGACCCGCCAGGGTGGGTGCCGCGCGCGCGTCCTCCGCCAGCCGGTCGAACGCCGAGAGCTCGCCGTATGCCAGCACTCCGAGCAGGTCGACGACGCCAATCTGAGACTCACTCACGGTACCGAGCGTATCCGCCCGTACCTCCCAGGTAGAATGTGCAGTGACGCCTGCCCACGCAAGGGCGCGTGGTCACCGCCGGCCTCGGTAAACGGCCGGTGTGAGTGCCCGCCCGGTGGCGCGCAGGCATCGACAAGACCAAGGGCGGGCCAAGACCGCCCCATGGAGGGTATGCGCACCGCGCGACCTCTCCCGCGCGCCCTGTGAAACCGCAGGCGAGTGCGCGGTCGAGCGGTTGAACGGCGATGGTCGCCGATGGGTGCGCGCGGGCGAGGAGAGGCGATCACCCTGACTCAGGACAACACCACAGAAGAGAACACGACCGCGGACCCGGTGGCGCTGGAGCACAGCGAGACCGGGGTGGCGGAGGTCACGGCCCACCCGCTGCAGGCGGGCGCCCCGGTCACCCCGGAGGCCCCGACCTTCGCGGAGTTCGACGTCCACCCGGACATCGTCCGGGCGCTGACCGAAGCGGGCATCGAGCACACGTTCGCGATCCAGGAGCTGACCCTGCCGCTGGGCCTGGCCGGCGAGGACATCATCGGCCAGGCGCGCACCGGCACCGGCAAGACGCTGGGCTTCGGCGTCCCGCTGCTGCACCGCCTCGGCGGCCCCGGCGACGGCACCCCGCAGGTGCTGGTCGTCGTGCCGACCCGCGAGCTGTGCGTGCAGGTCACCAAGGACCTCGCGGACGCGGGCAAGTACCTGGGCGTGCGCACGCTGTCGATCTACGGCGGCCGCCCGTACGAGCCGCAGATCGAGGCGCTGCGCCGCGGCGTCGACATCGTGGTCGGCACGCCGGGCCGGCTGCTCGACCTCGCCGAGCAGAAGCACCTGGTGCTCGGCAAGGTCGCCGCGCTGGTGCTCGACGAGGCCGACGAGATGCTCGACCTGGGCTTCCTGCCCGACATCGAGCGGATCCTGCGGATGGTCCCGGACAGCCGCCAGACCATGCTGTTCTCGGCCACCATGCCCGGCCCGATCATCACGCTGGCCCGCACGTTCCTGTCCCAGCCCACGCACATCCGGGCCGAGGAGAACGACGCGAGCGCCATCCACGAGCGCACCGAGCAGTTCGTCTACCGGGCGCACTCGATGGACAAGATCGAGGTCATCGCCCGGGCCCTGCAGGCCGACGGCCGCGGCCTCGCGATGATCTTCACCAAGACCAAGCGGACCGCCCAGAAGGTCGCCGACGAGCTGACCGAACGCGGTTTCGCGGCCGGTGCCGTGCACGGCGACCTCGGCCAGGGCGCCCGCGAGCAGGCCCTGCGCGCGTTCCGCTCCGGCAAGGTCGACGTGCTGGTGTGCACCGACGTCGCAGCCCGCGGCATCGACGTCACCGGCGTCACCCACGTGATCAACTACCAGTGCCCCGAGGACGAGAAGACCTACGTGCACCGCATCGGCCGCACCGGCCGGGCCGGGCGCGCGGGCGTGGCGATCACGCTGGTCGACTGGGACGACGAGCCGCGCTGGAAGCTGATCAGCGACACGCTCGACCTCGGCAAGCCCGAGCCGGTGGAGACCTACTCCACCTCCGAGCACCTGTTCGCCGACCTGCACATCCCGGCCGACTCCACCGGACGGCTGCCGCTGGCCAAGCGGACCCGCGCCGGGCTGGACGCCGAGAAGCTCGAGGACCTCGACGGCAAGCGCGGGCGCAACAACCGCAAACGCGGGCGCACCAAGGTCACCAAGTCCGGCAGCCGGGCCCCGGTCACCCAGCAGGGCGCCGACGGCGAAGAGGACGGCGAGAGCCGCCCGCGCCGGCGCCGCACCCGCAGGCGCGCCGGCGAGGTCGTGGCCGGCCAGCCGCAGGAGAGCGACGAGGCACCCAAGGCCGAAGAGGCCGGCGAGCCGACCGGCGACCGCCCGGCCCGGCGCAGGCGTCGCCGCCGTTCCGGTGCCGAGGTGAGCCCGAACACCGAGGAAACATCGGCTTCGGCAGACTGACCCACCGTGCAGGAGTCCACGACCGCCGGCGAGGAGGATGTGCTCGCCGAACCAGCGCTCGACGAGCCGGACGGCCCCGACCAGCCGAGCATGCCCCGCACCAGGTTCCGCAGGCCGCGTGACCTGGTCGCGGTGGCGCTGATCGTCGTGGCCGCCCTCATCGCGTGGTTCGTGTTGTGGCAGAACAGCGACGAGCACGCGACCACCTCGCAGACGGCGGCGGTGCCGATCGAGCCGCCGTCGGCCCCCGAGGTGTTCCCGCCTTCGCTGGCCGAGGCGTGGCGGGCCGACAGCCCGGCGACCCCGCAGCCGGTGGTGACCGGCACGGCCATCGTCACCGCGGCTGGTGGCGAGGTGCTCGGCCGGGACCCGCTGACCGGCCAGGTGCGCTGGCGTTATGCGCGTGACCTGCCGTTGTGCACGGTCGCAACGGCGTGGTCGAAGGTCGTCACGGTCTACCAGACCGACGGCCGGCTGCTGCCGTCGAGCGACCCGCGGTCCGGCGGTGGCTGCAGCGAGGTGACGACGCTGCACTCCGACGACGGCGAGCGCGACACCGCCCGCAACGACGACGCCCAGCTCGGCACCCACCTGGTCTACGACGGCAACTACGTCACCGCGACCGGCCCGGACGTGCTGGACACCTGGCGGTCGGACCTGGTGCTGACCGTCGAGTACGGCCGGATGCCCGACCTGCGCAACGCGGGCAAGCAGCGCGTCAACCCCGAGACGCAGACCTCCGGTGACCGGCCGAACGAGTGCAAGTACGGCTCGGTCGGGGCCGGCGGTGGCTACGTCGCGGTGATCGAGCGGTGCTCCGACGACATCGGCAGCGACCGGTTGAGCGTCTACAAGGCGGTCGGCAAGGACGACTGGGACATCCCCGAGGTCACCGGCAGCGTCGTGGTCGGCGGGCACGACGCGCAGATCGTCGCGTTCAGCGGCGACCACATCGCGGTCGCGCTGCCCGACCCGCAGCGGCTGGTCGTGTACACGGTCGAGGGCAAGCAGGTCGCGGAGTACCCGTTGCACCTGCCGGACGCCGACCTGCGGGGCAGCGCCAAGGGTCCTGTCGTGTCCACGGCCCAAGGCCCCGGGATGATCTACTGGTACACCGGTTCGCGCACCATCGCCCTGAACCAGCGCGCGCTCACTCCACTGTGGACCGTGGACGGCGCGCTCGGCCCGGGCACCCGGTTCGCGGGCAAGCTGCTGGTGCCCGTGCCCGGCGGGATCGACGTCCTCGACCCGGTCACCGGCAAGAAGATCGGCACCTTCCCCGTCGACCGCGGCGGCTACACCGGCCCGGTGGAGATGGACTTCGAGGGCCCGATGGTCTTCGAGCAGCGCGGTGCGACGTTGGTCGCCCTCAGGTAGTTACGCAAGGCGTTTTCGAGATTGCTGAGGCAAAATCGAAGGCGTGACCGAGACTCCTTCGCAGGTGAGTGCCCACGGCGCGGACCGCGTCGAGTTGGACGGCAGGCTGGGTCCGATCGCGGCGCTGCGCATCCGCCGTCCGGACGCGCCCATCGTGTTGCTGGTGCCGGGCTACACCGGCTCGAAGGAAGACTTCGCTCCGCTGCTCGACCCGGTCGCCGCGGACGGCTTCGAGGTCGTCGCCATCGACCTGCCCGGCCAGAACGAGTCGGTCGGGCCCGCGGCCGAGTCGGAGTACCTGCCCGGACCGCTGGGGCTGGTCCTGGCGGAGCTGATCGGCAAGCTGGGCGCCGATGGCCGGCCCGTCCTGCTGCTCGGGCACTCCTACGGTGGCTTGGTCTCACGAGCTGCCGTGCTGGCCGGGGCCTCGATCACCGGTTTGACGTTGCTGGACAGCGGTCCCGGTGAGCTGCCTTCGGGCGCGCGCCGCCAACTGCTGGACCTGGCCGAGCCGGCGTTGCGCCAGTACGGGATCGAGGCGCTGTACCAAGGCATGGAGGCGATGTCGGCGCAGACCCCGGCGTGGGCGTCGAAGTCCGACAAGTTGAAGGCGTTCCTCAAGGAGCGGTTCCTGCGCAACGAGCCGGCCGGGTTGCTGGGCATGGCACACGGGCTGCGCTCGGAACCGGACCAGGTCGGCGCGCTCGCGCACGCGTTGCGCACCCAGGGCACGCCGTGCCTGGTGGCGTGCGGGCAGGACGACGACGCGTGGCCGGTGCCGTTGCAGCGCGACATGGCGGACCGGCTGGACGCGGATTTCGCCGTGATCCCGGATGCGTTGCACTCGCCCAACACGGAGAACCCGACGGCGTTGCTGGCCACCCTCCTCCCCACCTGGCACAGCTGGCTGTAACCCACACGGCTGCGGCCCGGCCTGGTTCGTGGAGGTCGCTCCGCGACCGGAGCGAGCCAGGCCATGAAGGGGCCGCGGCCCGCGCGAACGAAGAGAGTGCCATCAACACTGTCGGTGGGGCTGCGTAACGTTGGTGCCGTGCAAGGGCAGCTCGGGTTCGACGCCATGCCGGCGAAGCTGGTGAAGGTCACCCCATCGAAGTTGGCGACGTGGGCGGATTGCCCGCGCCGCTACCGGATGGCGTACGTGGATCGGCCCACGCCACCGCGTGGTGGGGCGTTCGCGCACAACACGTTGGGTGCCGTGGTGCACAACGCGTTGCGTGCCTTCTACGACCTGCCGGTCGGGCGCCGCACGCCGGAGATGGCGGCCGCGCTGGTGGGCCAGCACTGGAAGGACGAGGGTTTCCAGCACCCGAAGCAGGCCGCGGAGTACCGCAGCCGGGCGATCGGCTGGGTCGTCGACTACATCGCGGGTGTCGACGTCACCGACGACCCCGTCGGGTTGGAGCGCTGGGTGTCGGCGCCCGCGGGCAAGCTCATCGTCGAGGGCCGGGTCGACCGCATCGACGAACGCGATGGCGAACTCGTCATCGTCGACTACAAGACCGGCCGCCACGCCCTCACCACCGACGACGCCCGCGGTTCGCAAGCGCTTGCCCTGTATGTGATCGCCGCGCGCCGCACGTTGCGCAGGCCGTGCACCCGCGTGGAGTTGCACCACCTGCCCAGCGGCACCGTCGCCGCGTGGGAGCACACCGAGGAATCCCTTGCGCGCCACCACAAGCGTGCCCAGGAATCGGCCGAGGACTTCCAGCTGGCCACCGACACCCTCGCCGCGGGCGGCGACCCGGACGTGCTCTTCCCGAGCCAGCCCGGCCGCCAGTGCGGCTGGTGCGATTTCCGGCGCAGCTGCCCCGAGGGCCAGGCGGCCGCGCCCGCGGACGAGCCATGGGCGATGCTGGTGCCGTGAGTACCGACCAAGAGGCTGTCACCGCACGGCTGCCCCGGCCGCCGAGCGGGCGCAAGCTGAAGTTCCCGCGTGAGATGAGCGGGGTGCTGGCGGCGGGAATGGTGCTGCTCGCGGTCCTCGTGCTCGGCGCGCAGCTCTACGCCTTGTTCCGCGGCACGCCGGGACCTGGCGTCTTCGCCGTCGCCGGGCACCTCGGCGCCGGCGCGCTGTGCTTCGCGTGCCAGCGCATGCTGGACCGCCGGACCGGCCGCGCGACAATCCTCCCCGGTGTCCTGATGGTCGTGGTCGCCGCGGCGACCCTGTGGTTCTTCTGGTGGTCGTGATGGAGCTCTGGCACAACCCCCGCTGCTCGAAGTCGCGTGCGGCGAAGCAGGCCTTGGACGACAGCGGTCGCCCGTACGTCGAACGGCGCTACCTGGACCAGCCGCCCACCGCGGCCGAGCTGGACGAGGTGCTCGAGACGCTGGGCATGCAGCCGTGGGAGCTCGCCCGCACCGGTGATCCCCTGGCCAAGGAACTCGACCTGGGTGCCCTGCCGCACGACCGCCAGAAGTGGATCGACGTGCTGGTGGCCAACCCGTCGCTGATCCAGCGCCCCATCGTGATCGCCGGCGACGGCCGGGCGTCGGTGGCCCGCACGCCGCAAGCGGTGTCCGACATCCTCGGCTGACTGCCGGTCGGGTTTTCCACAGGGTTTTCCGAAGTTGTCCACAAGCCAGCAGTTGCCCTGTTCGCGGCTGGATCTTCGGTAAAATGCCTGGTAGAGGCGTTGCAGGTCGCCACGCTTGACCAGGTCTGTTTCACCTGATCGAGCGACAAGGCCCCGAATTCTGCCCGGATCTGGGTGTTCTGCGCGTCTGCTGTAAAGACGCAGTGCCGCAGCCAGCACCAGCACAGCTCACAAGCACCCGCCCCTGGTCGACTCGATCCCGCCTCGGAGGTGAAGAAGGGACTCACGCCACGCCGACTGGCCGACCGCTCCGGCCCTCACCCACGCCAGCCCCACCGGCCGACCGCCTGGCCCTCACCCACCCCAGCCCGACCGCCTGGCCCTCGCCCAACCTCAGCCGCACCGGCCGGCCGCTCCGGCCTCACCCACCCCGACCCCACCGACCGGCGGCCTGGCCTCGATCAACCGCGCGCGACAGCGGCAGACCCCGCCCGCCACCAAACGGCAGGCCCGCCCGCCACGCGCCGCCGGCCGCGAGTGCTCAGCTGGCCCCACTCACGAACCCGCGCACGGCGTCGGCCACCAACTGCACCGCGATCGCCGCCAGGAGCAAACCGGCGATCTTGGCCAGCAGCACGATCCCGCTCTCCTTGATCACCTTGATCACGAGCCCGGAGAACCGCAGGCACGCCCACAGCACCAGGTGCACCATCAGGATCGCCGCCGCCAGCGCCAAGTACGACGGCCAGTGCCCGTCGGCCTGCCGGACGAACACGATCGTCGCGGCGATGGCACCCGGCCCGGCCAGCAACGGCGTGCCCAGCGGGACCAAGGCCACGTTGACGTCCTCGACCGCCTCCGGCTGGGCGTCACCACGCCCGGTCAGCAGGTCCAAGGCGATCAACAGCAGCAGCAACCCGCCCGCGCCCTGCAGGGCCGGGATCCCGATCCCGAGGTAGGACAGGATCGCCTCGCCGCCGACCGCGAACAACGTGATCACGCCGAGCGACACGAGCACAGCCTGGCGCGCGGCGGCCAGGCGCGTCGAGCGGGTCTTGCGGCCGACGAGGCTCAGGAACACCGGGACGGTGCCCGGCGGGTCCATGATCACCACGAGCGTGATCGTCGCCTCGGCGAAGAGCGGGACGTCGAAGACGGCCACCCGGGGTCAGCTCCCCGTCAGCAGCGGAGCGCCGGTCGCACGCGAGACGATGGCGTCCAGCATCTCGGGGGCGGTGGTCTCCTGGCCGAGGCGGATCGTCTTGTGGCCGCCGTGGTAGTCGCTCGACCCGGTCACCAGCAGGTCGAGGTCGGCCGCGAGCTCGAGCAGCTCGGCGCGGTTCTCCGGCGTGTGGTCCGGGTGGAACACCTCGACCCCGCCGAGCCCGGCCCCGGCCAGCTCCTTGACCACCTCGGCGGTGATCGTGCGGCCGCGGTGGCGAGCGAAGCCGTGGGCGAGCACGGTCACGCCGCCCGCCTCGGCGATCATCTGGATGGCGTCGAGCACGGGCGTGTCCGCGCGGCCGATGTGGAACGGTCCGCCGGTGCGCAGGTAGCTCGCGAACGCCTCGTCCACCGACCCCACCACGCCCGCCTTGATCAACGCGGCGGCCAGGTGCGGGCGCCCGGCGGGCGCGTCGGGCGGCAGGGCCGCGAAGATCTCGTCGGCGTCGACGGGCAGGCCGGCGGCCGCCATCTTGTCGGCCATGAGCCGAAGGCGGCGCCTGCGTTCGACGCGCAGCCTGGACTGCTCGGCGATGATCACCGGCGAGGACGGGTCGAACAGGTACGCGAGGAGGTGAACGGTGCACCAGCCGCCTCGACCGTCCCGCGACTCGCACGACAGCTCGGCGCCACGCACCAGCTGCATCCCCGGCGGCAAGGCGGCCGCCGCTTCGTCCCAGCCGGCGGTGGTGTCATGGTCGGTGATGGCCACCGTCGAGAGCCCGGCGGCGGCCGCCGCCGCCACCAGTTCGGCGGGCGTGTCGGTGCCGTCGGATCTGTTCGAGTGCGTGTGCAGGTCAATCAGCTCGGGTGCCACGCGCCCAGTGTGACCGAAGGTCGCTCAGACCTCCGGTCGGGCGTGACCGCCACCTCAGCCGACGGGCTTCTTCCCCCGCGCCATGCGCTGCGCCCGGATCATCGAGAAGCGCTCGGCCTGCGCCTTCTTGTCGCCGAACACCAGCTCGGAGATCGCGTCGTAGACCTGCTCGGGCTTGGGCAGGTACGTGATGTTGTTCAGCGCCTGGATCTGACCGGCGGACTCCACGACCAGCGTGCCGTAGCCGAACACCCGGCCCGTGGCCGTGCGCAGGTAGGTGAGGTCGGTGACCTTGCTGATCGGCATCATCAGCACCTTGGTGGTGAAGACGCCGGTGGTCATCATGAACCGCTTGTCGGTCACGACGATCCGCTCGACCCACCACTGCAGCACGATGTAGATGAACCGCAGCAGCACGAGCAGGGCCGCGTACCAGAGCACGTTCTGACCGACCACGAGGCCGGGCGGCAGCAGGTACGAGACCATCACCGCGATCGCGAACAGGGCGCTGGCCTCGAACACGTCCCAGGCGAGCGAAGCCCAGTGCCGCCGGACCCGGATCACCCGGCGTTCGGAGTCGAGTAGATATTCGTCCGGATCCCTCGGCGCGAACATGGCTCGAGGTTACCCGCTCAGCCTTGGAACACCGAGCGTACGAACGTGATCAGGGCTTCCGCGGCGTCCTTCAGCGTGTTGAGGATCTGCGTGACGATCCCCGCCGACTGGACTGGTTGAGTGACCAAGAAGAACACCAGCAGCGCAGCACCGGCGAGGATGAGCGCCTTCTTCGCGTTCACGTCGACCCCTTGCTCGTTTTTTCCGCACCCGTGCCGAGCGCGGTTTTACTGAAAACCGTTGTACCGCACTCCGCGGACTTAGGGGAGCCTAGTACCGCTCATGGGGCAACGCGGACGGCGACCGCACCAAAACCCGTTACTGTCGGTGGCGATGACCTACCCGGATAAGCCGAAGATCAGGTGTGTCGGCGCACTCGTGTATGACGCACAGGGACGGCTATTGCTCGTGCAAAGAGCGAACGATCCTGGTCGTGGCCGGTGGTCGTTGCCCGGCGGCAAGGTCGAACCCGGCGAAACGGACGCCGAGGCCGTCGTGCGGGAGGTCCGCGAGGAGACCGGTCTCGTGGTCACGCCGGGCCGGCTGGTCGGTGTGGTCGCCCGGCCTGCGCCGCACGGCGTATTCGAGATCCACGACTACTTCTGCGAGGTCATCGGCGGTGCCCTCGCAGCAGGCGACGACGCCCTGGACGCGCGTTGGACCGATCGTGTGATCTTTGCCGCACTCCCACTGGTTGAACTGTTGGAACAGACGTTAACCGAATGGGATGCCCTGCCCCGCTAGCGCGAACCAGCCGGAGCGCGTCCAGTCAGCCCAGCCAGACCAGGCGCTGACCGTGCAGTCCAGCCTTGGCGAGCGCGCGTGCTTCGGGCTTGCCGTCCTGCCACCGCACCAGCCCGATCACGCCGAACGCCGAGCTGTTGGTCGGCTTGAGGTCCTCGCGGCCGGGCAGCAGCAGCTCCAGGCCGACCTGGTAGCCCTCCTGGCTCACCCACCACACCGGCCGCCGGCGCGACAGCTCGCCGAGCGCGTCGAGGAACGCCTGGCGGCGCTCGCCGAGGTAGGCGACCGCGCTGCTGGTCATGACCACCAGGGGCAGCGACTCCGGGATGCGCTTGGCCGCGGCCGCGAGGTCGTCGACGGCGTCGCCGCGGACGAGCTCGGGCGGGTCCTTGCGTTGCGCGGCCGCCGCGACGGTGAACAAGCGCGCGCGCTCGGGCTGGTCGGCCCAGATGCACGCCTCCAGCCAGGCGTAGGCGTCCTCGTCGGCGAGGTCGACCGGGTTGCGGTCCAGGCCGATCCTCGCCCCAACCGCCAGCCGCTTCGGGATCGCCGGCAGCTGCGCGCCCGGCCCCAGCTCCAGCGCGCAGTGCAGGCCGACCGGCGCCTTGGCCGGGCCTGCGGCCAGCTGACCGGCCTGCTCGGTCTGGTAGCGGTAGGAGTACCGGTCGATGCCCAGCAGCAGACCCGCGCTCGTGCCGACCTCGAGCAGCCCGATCGCCCCGCGCGCCTGCTTCGCGGCCAGCGCGACCGCCGGGTACAGCACGGCGGCCCGGCGCACCTCGTTGGTCTGCGTGGTGCGGGTCGCGACCAGTTCGCGGATGCGCTCGGCGTTGTCGGCGACGAACGAGCGGAACGCGGGCCAGGTGCCTTCGTCCACGCCGTAGCTGCCGCCGACCGACGGGTAGTAGTTGGCCAGCTCGTGGAACGGCCGCATCTGCAACGCCCGGTGCACGGCCGCGAAGAGCAGCGTGGGCGCGCCGAAGCCCGGTTGCGCCGCGCCGAGCAGGCCCGTGATGTCGTCGTCCTCGGCCGCGTGGCGGGCCAGGTGTTCGTAGAGCGGCGAGATCCCGGCGGCTTCCTTCTCGGCGAAGCGCAGCAGTCGCCCGCGCAGGTGCTCGAGGTCCGCCGACGACTCGGTCATGACTCGGTCAGCGTCGGCCGGCCGGGCTGCTCGCCGCCCCGCGCGTCGAGGTAGTTCTGCTTGGGCACCATGACCTTGCGCTTGAACACGCAGACGAGCGTGCCGTCCTGGTTGTAGCCCTTGGTTTCCACGTGGACGACGCCGCGGTCGTCCTTGGACTTGGACTCCCACTTGTCCAGCACGGTCGTCTCGCCGTAGATCGTGTCGCCGTGGAAGGTCGGCGCGACGTGCTTGAGCGACTCGACCTCGAGGTTGGCGATGGCCTTGCCGGAGACGTCCGGCACGGACATGCCGAGCAGCAGCGAGTAGATGTAGTTGCCCACCACGACGTTGCGCTTGAACTGCGTGGTCTCGCCCGCGTAGTTGGCGTCGAGGTGCAGCGGGTGGTGGTTCATGGTCAGCAGGCAGAACAAGTGGTCGTCGTACTCGGTGACCGTCTTGCCGGGCCAGTGCTTGTAGGTCGCGCCGACCTCGAACTCCTCATAACTACGACCGAACTGCACGCCTCGCCTCCCAGGGTGATCGCCCGGTTCCGTGGCCGGGGGGAACTCAGTCTGACCGCATCGTCGTGCTCAGCGGCAACCGGAGGTGAGCAATCTCGCGCTCAGCGCCGCGCCGCGGCCACCAGCTCGCGCAGCGCGGCGGTCAGTTCCCGGACGCCGAGCGGGTTGAGGCTGACCCACTCCCGGTCCGCCACCACACGCAACCGGCCGGCCTCGGTGTCCACCCAGGACAGCTCCGGTCCGACCAGCTCGCCGCAGCTGCTCACGCCGAGCCGGCCGTGCCCGGTGACCTCGCCGAGCACCTCGCCCAGCGCGGCGGCCTGCTCCCGGTCCGGGCAGTCGGCGCGGACGGCCGCGCGCACGCCGCGCTCGTCGCTCGCCGCCAGCGCACGCCCCAGGGCGGGCACGGACAGGCGCAACGGCATGGCGCGCCGGGCGGGCAACGCCGGGAGCTCACCGGCCAGCTCGTCGGCGAGCCGGTCGGTGGGCACCGACCGGGTCGACACCATGTCGTCGGCACCCGCCTGCGTGCAGACGACGGCGCGTCCGCGGCGGATCAGCGCGCACCAGACGCGGTCACCGGAGCTCATGTGCACCGCGGCCGTGTGCTCGGCGAGGGCCGCGACGAGCCGTTCGGCCATGCCCAGCGGCTGGTCCTCGTCGGCGAGCCCGCGCCGCCGCAGCGTCTCGCACGCCATCGCCAGCAGCGTGTCGCGTTCGACGTCGTAGCTGCCGAACGACGGGACGCGCAGCGGGAAGGGCACGTCCACGCCCGCGAACGTGGTGAGCAGGTCGAACTCGACCAGCCCGAAGTCCACCGAACTCACGCGAGGTCGCCGAACTGCCGCTTCGCCGAGTCGTCGTGGTCCTCGTAGGTCCGCACGCTCGCGTGCAGGTCGTCGCCGAGGTGCCCGAGCCGCCCGGCGAGCTCCTGGTGCACGCCGCCCAGGCCACCCGCGCCGGCGAGCCGCATGAACCGTGCGGCGATCGCCTCGGCGGGTGGGCTGCCACCGAGCATCGGCTTGTCCTGGCTCAGCTGGTCGGCGACGGACGCGCCGGTCCCGGAGTCGTCGGCGAGCTCGTGCAGCGACCGGCCGGCCAGCCGGATCGCGTCGGGGTCCACCTGGAGGTGGTCACCGGTCATCGTCACCTCCGATCACCGCGGGCCCGACCACGAGCCCCACGTCGAACAGGTTGTGCTCCTGGGGAAGCGTGTTGACGTGTTCCTTGTCGTCGTCACCGCGCTTGCGCCCGCGCCCCGCCGGGCCGAGCGGTCCGTGCCGGTCCCCGGCACCGGTGAGCCCGCTGCGCGCGCTCCCGGCCCGTCCGGTCGGCTCACCCGCAAGTCCTTGTCCGGCACGGGGATTCGCGTCACCGAAGGCCAGGTCGGGCAGGCCCACGCCGGGGTAGCCGCCGGTGCGCCCGCCGCTGGCGAAGCTCCGCCAGGAACCCGGCTCGAAGCCCGGCCGCCGCATGGGCGACGCGGCCCCCGGTGCCGTCCGCGACGACTCGACCGCCGTGGCCGGCGCGGTCCCCTGACCTGTGCCCGGCGCGACCGCGTTGCCCGGCACCGGCGTGCCGCCGGACCCGCCCGCGGTAGCGGCCGGCGTCGTGGATGCCACGGCGGGTACGGCGGCGGCGGTTGACAACCGTTGCGGCGCAGGCGATCCACCGGTTGGCTGGTCGCCCGGACCCGGCGCCGAGTAGTCCACACGGGACGGTGGGGGCCGGAACTCGCGCCCGATGATGACCTTTTCGTAGTCCTGCATCACGTGCACGGCCCGCTTCTTCGCCTCGAGGTTCTTCCGGTGCTGCTCGAACGTGCCGAACCCCGCGGCGGTGACCGACTGGACGCCCATGGCCCACGGCCCGGCCGGCGCGGCTTTCAAGCTCGCCACGGCCGAGCCCTCCAGCACGGCCGCCAGCGGGTGGTCCGGTGGTGGCGGCATGCGGGACTTCGCCGTGCCGAGCGCGTCGGCGACCAGGCCGAGCTGCCGGGCCACGCCGGTCGTCCAGTCGGCCGCGGCGTTCGAGTGGTCGCGGATGTCCTGGGCCCGCGTCCCGGCCAGCTGCGCGGCCGCGCCCCGCCACGCCGCCCGCACCGATTCCCACTACCTGCCGACCGCGTCGCCCTTGGACCGCAGGCCGTCCGCGTGGGCGAACCAGGCCTCGACCTGCTCCAGCACCTGCTGCGGGCTCGCGTCGACGTGCACGAAGGCGTAGAGCTCCGAGTGGTGGTAGGCGTCCCAGTTCGTGCCGCCCCGCAGCGGCTTGATGCCGGTGCGCTCACCGTTGAGGTAGTCGTTGTAGCGCTTGGCGAGCGCTCCGGCGAGGTGCTCGGCGGCCTGCACCGCCTCGTGCAGCGGCGGGATCGGCTTGGTCAAGTGGTCGACGGCCTTCTTGAGCTTCCTCAGCGCCTTGTCGATTCCGAACAAACCCGCTCCCCGCGACTCCGGTAGCCGAACGGACACGTTCCGTGGCGACGGGAGTATAAGGCGCGAATTTCGCGGGGAACGGGACAGATCAAGGTCAACCGGGCCGTACACCGTCTGTCACCACGGCCCGGGGCTCATGGAGTAAGCTCGAACCTCGGCAGCGCGGACCGTCGTATGAGCCCGTGCGCCCACGGCCCGAGGAGGTGAGGACGCCCAGATGAGTGGCAATTGCCCGAGTAGTACCCGCGTCCCCGCCGGAAGGGTTCCTCGCCTGTAAAGGCCCCTCGCAGCTCCGGCCGGGACGCCCCGGTGCCGGAGTGTGCGCTTTCCGCCCCCTCCGGTGCGTCGTTCGCGTCGTTTCGCGTCGCCGTGAGGCTGGAGGACGGACATGCCTGCCATTCCATCGCTGCGTGGCCGCGGCCACCGCAGGCCGACGGGCTCGCTCGCACCCATCCCCGTGCCGCTGTCCGCGTACGTCGTGGACTGCGCGGTCTACGTCGACGGCGAACGACTGCCCGGGCACTGGTCGCACGCCCAGGCGGTCGAAGAGGTCCGCAAGCGCCACGACGGGTTCGTCTGGATCGGCCTGCACGAGCCGGACGAGCAGCAGATCCAGGGCGTCGCGGACGCGTTCGGGTTGCACGAGCTCGCCGTCGAGGACGCGGTGCAGGCCCACCAGCGGCCGAAGCTCGAGCGCTACGACGAGACGCTCTTCATGGTGCTCAAGACCGTCACGTACGTGCCGCACGAGTCGCCCACGACGGCCAACGAGATCGTCGAGACCGGCGAGATCATGGCCTTCATCGGCCGGGACTTCATCGTCACGGTCCGGCACGGGAACCACTCCGGGCTCGCGCACGTGCGCAAGGAACTGGACGCCGCACCGGATCGGCTGCGGGCCGGCCCCGCCGCCGTGCTGCACGGCATCGCCGACCACGTCGTCGACCGGTACCTGGAAGTCACCGACCGGATCGAGAACGACATCGACGTGATCGAGAGCCGGGTCTTCGCGCCCCGCACCTCGATCAGCGCCGAGCAGATCTACCTGATGAAGCGGGAAATCCTCGAACTGCGGCGCGCGGTGATGCCGCTGGCCAATCCGCTGCGGCGCCTCGCCGAGGGGTACACGCCGCTGGTCCCCGAACAGGTTCGATCGTATTTCCGCGACGTCGACGACCACCTGACCACGGTGTCGGAACGGGTCGTCGGCTACGACGAGCAGTTGACCACCCTGGTCGACGCGACGCTCGCGAAGATCACGCTGCAGCAGAACACCGACATGCGCAAGATCACCGCCTGGGCGGCCATCCTGGCCGTGCCGACGATGATCGCGGGCATCTACGGCATGAACTTCGAAGACATGCCGGAACTGAAATGGAAATTCGGCTACCCGTTCATCATCGCGGTGATCCTCGTCGCGTGCGTGGTGCTCTACCGAATATTCCGCCGCAACAAATGGCTCTAGCCAATCCTGTTTGACCCACTTCCAACCCCCGATGGGAGGCTTATCGTGACAAGGCTGCTGAGCAATCCCCGATTTTGGCTCATGACCGTCGCGATCAGCTGGGTCGCGACTATCACGTGGATAATCGCCCACCAGTGAACACCCGCAAGGAAACCGGTACGGCCGTTCGCTTTCGCTGACGCTCGGAAATACGTCAGCGCAGGCGAGCGGCCAGCTTCCGCAGCGCGGACCGCATCTCGTCCATCGGGAACGGGTTCACGCTGATCCACTCGCTGCCGGCGAGCTCGTCGTCGTCTTCCTCCGACGACCGCCGCATGGTCCGGGCCGCGGAACGACCGAGCCCGGTCTCGTCACCGTCGGCGAACCGCCAGCGCCCGCGGCTGGTGTCCAGCCACCGCAGCTCGTCACCGTCGCGGCGCCACTCGTCGCCTTCCGCGCCGGTGCGGCGCGCGATACCCGCCTGCCCGTTGCCGAACACGGGCTGCAGGTGCGTGACCATGTTGCGCACGGCGCGCTCGTCGATGCCGTGCGAACGGATCAGTTCGTCGACCTCGTCGCCGGTGAACTCCTGCGGGGCCACACCGCTTTCCGGGTCGCCCATGCGCTCGGTCAACGCCGAGAAGACCGCCGCGATCGCCCGGCGGGGCAAGGTGAACGGCGAGGCCATCGGCGCGTCGTGCTGGGGCACGAGGGCCATCAGCTCCTCGACGGCCTCGTCCAGGGTGATCGGCTTGAGGTAGACGTAACCGACCTCGTCGCGCGGGTCCTGGGTGACCAGCAGGGCCTCACCGCGGTCGGCCAGCACCACCGCCCGCAGCCGCGGCTGGTCGTCGAACAGGACCAGGTCCAGCGCACCGGTGCCGAAGCGGATCAGGTGGACGAAGTCCTCGGCGACGCCGAGCGGGCCGCCCTCGTCCGCGAGGCCCCGTTCGGTCAGGGCCTCGCGGGCGCCGCGGTAGATCATCAGCTGCTCGGTGTAGGTCTGCCCGCTGGACTCGATCTCCAGCGGGAAGGGCGCCTCCACCTCGGCGAAGGTGCACAGCAGGTCGATCTCGATCGGGTGCAGCCGCACGCCACGGGCGGTAGACGGTTCCATGGCCAGCGGAGCACCTTCGGTCGTGGTCAACTAAGCCTGCTGCCGCAGCGTATCGGCTGAAGCGTTGTCCGACTCCACGTAGGTCGCCGCGGCCTTCTCGGCGCTGGACACGAAGTCCTCGAGGTTCTTCAGCGCGATCCGGAGCTGGCCCGCGAGACCGGCGTCGCTGGTCAGCCGGTCGTTGAACTTGCGGGCCAGCTGCTGGCCGGTCGGGCTCGTGCCCAGCCGCGGCTGGTAGTCCGGGCCGGAGAGCTCGTCCACCTGGTCGCGCACCTTGTCCAGGTGGGCCCGGACCTGCACGATCGCCGAGGCGAACGCGTTGACCTGCTCGGGCTCCACGGCCCACTGCCCGCCGCTGGTCGGCACGGGCTGCGCCGGTGCGGGCAGCGTGCTGGCGGTCGGCACGGGAGTGGCCGTCGGGTCGGCGGTTTCAGCCGTGTCATCGACGTACATGAGGGAAACTCCTGGGGTTCGCGGGCGGTCAGAGGCCGATGACGGGCGGGGCCGCCTTCAGGTCGCCGAGGAACGGGTCCTCTTCGTACGGGAACTTGCGACGGTGCTCGCCGTCCTCTTCCTTGCGCGAGCCGGCGCCACCGGCGCCGTAACCGCCACCCATGCCACCGCGGCCCTCCGCCTCGGCGCCGAGCATGCCGCCCGCGCCGCGACCGAACCGGCCGTTCATCCGTTCCCGCTCCGCCGCACCGAGCGCGCTGCCGGCACCGCTGCCGTAGCGGCCCATGCGGCCCTCTTCCTCGGCGCCCAGCGCACCGCTCGCGCGGTACTTGGCCAGGCGCTCCTCTTCCTCCGCGGCGCTGAGGCCGTTGGTGTACCGGGACAGCCGCTCCTGGTCGGACGTGCCGCCCAGGCCCCGGGGGAACGCACCCGGGCCCATGCCGCGGCCGTACTTGCTGCCCCAACGCTCGAGGTCGCCACCCGCGCCGCCACGCATGCCACCGGGGCCCATGCCGCCCATGCCACCGCGACCGCCAGGCCCGCGGCTGCCGGCGCCGGTGCGCCCCGGGCCGAGGCCACCAGGGCCGATCGGCATGCCGCCGGGGCCGAGCCCACCAGGACCGAGGCCGCCAGGGCCGAGACCGCCGGGACCGACGCCGCCCGGGCCGAGTCCACCGGGACCAAGACCGCCAGGGCCGAGACCGCCGGGACCGAGCCCACCCGGGTTGAGACCGCCGGTGATGCCGGTCCAGCGACCAGGCGGGCTGTCGACGAACGACGGCGTGGTCGTGTCACCGGGGTAGCCCGGGTAACCGGGGATCTGGCTGATGGGGGTGCCGCCGTTGTGCTGCGTGCCGTCGGACATGCCGCCACCGGGTGCGGTCGGGGTGCCACCGTTGCCCGGGATCGACGGGTCGTGGCCCCACGTGCCCGCGTCGCCGGGGGTGACCCCGTCCGCCGGGCCGCTGTACTTCGGGGTGCTGCCGTCGATGCCCATGGCCGCCTGCTCGAAGCGGGTCATGGTCTGGACGGCCTTCTTCTTCATCTCCTTCTTCTTGTTGCCGAAGCCGAAGACGCTGGCGATGCCACCGAGCACCGCACCGGCGGCCGCGCCGAACGGGCCGGCCACCATGAAGCCGGCCGCCGCGCCACCACCGGCGCTGGCCAGCCAGTTGTTGTGCGGGACGCCCGGCATCGTCGACTGCGCCGAGCGCAGCGCGCCCGCGGAGTCCTCGATGGGCTCGGCCATCTGCGTGGTGGTCTCGCCGAGGTTGGAGAGCCAGTCGGCGTTGCGGGCCACGGTGATGCTCGCCTGGTCGGCGGCCGAGCCGTTCCAGTACTGCATCAGCGTGGTGAGCGAGGACTGCAGGTCCTCAGAGGTCTGCGTGATGTTCGAACCGTTGGTGCGCCAGCGGTTGGCCAGGCCTTCCAGCTGCGGCGGGCTCGCGTTCGAGGCGACCATGCCGACCAGCGACTCGAGGCTGTAGCCGTTCCAGTTCGTGCCGCCGGGCACGTAGTGGTCGCTGGTGCTGTCGGTCATCTGCTGGTAGTGGTGGCGCTGGGAGGACTCGTGCACCACGTGCAGCAGTTGCGCGAACCACTGCCCCAACCCATCGTGTTGACTGACCACGCCCTGTGCCCCTTCCCGATCACGGCCCCTGCCCGAGCCGCACATGGACGGTCGTCACCCCTCGACCATCGTTTCCGACGATCACGTTAGCGGATGGCACCGACGGCCAACACCGCTTCGAGGACGTCCGACGGCCGTGGAACGGGTAACGAATCGGCCACTCCTAAGCTAGCGGACATGGTCCGGGTACTGGCGGTCTCCGACGAAGTCGTGGAGTCGCTGTGGACTGACCAGGTCCGCGAGCACCAGGTCGAGCTCATCCTCGGCGCCGGGGACCTGCCGTTCGACTACCTGGAGTTCCTGGCCAGCGCGTTGGACAAGCCGTGCGTGTTCGTCCCCGGCAACCACGACCAGGACCTGACCGGCTACCAGCGCAAACGCGGCCTGTGGCTGCGCTCGGGCTTCCCCGCGGCGTGGCCGGGCCCGCAGGGCGGGTTGAACGCCGACGGCCAGGTGCACGACGTCGCCGGGTTGCGCGTCGCCGGGCTCGGCGGCTCCATCAGGTACAACATGGGCCCCAACCAGTGGACCGAGCGCGAGCAGACCCGCCGGGCGCGCAAGCTGGTGCGCACGGCACAACGCCGGACCAAGCGCGACGGACGGCGGGTGGACGTGCTGCTGACCCACTCACCGCCGCGCCACCTCGGCGATCGCGAGGACCCGCCGCACCGGGGCTTCGAGTGCCTGCACGACACGATCGAGCGGCTGCGGCCGGCTTTCCTGGTGCACGGCCACATCCACCCCCACGGTGAGCGTGTGCCCGATCGAACATCGGGGTCTACCCGGCTGATCAACACGGTCGGGTACCGCATCCTGGACATCCCGAGCACGGAGGCGAGCCATGGTTCGTGACACGGGTTTTCCCCACGCGGACGCCGAGAACGACTTCCTGCGCATGCGCCGCAGGCAGGTGCTGTCCCGCCTTTCCCGGTGGCTGCGCCGCGAACCCGACGACGTGAACATCATCCTCCCGTTCGACGAGGTCGTCGCCGCCCTCGGGCGGCTGGGCGAGAAACGCCTCGGGCTGCAGGTGATCCCCATCGACTCGATCGTCGGCAGCGTCGACAAGACCCGCGACTTCGACCGCCTGTTCCGGCCGACGTCCGGGCGCGTGCGCGAGCGCTGGGAGCGTCTGGCGCTGGCCCAGCGCCGGGGCGAGGCCATCCCGCCGATCGACGTTTACCGCATCGGCGAGCTGCACTTCGTGATCGACGGGCACCACCGCGTCTCGGTCGCGCACGCCCTGGGCCTGCGCACGATCGACGCCTACGTCACCGAGATCCGGACCCGCCTCTCACCGACCGGCATCCACGACCGTGGCGACCTGTTGATCAAGGACTACCGGCGGATCTTCCTCGAGCGCGTGCCGCTGACCGGCGAGGCGCGCGCCGGGATCTCGGTGACCGACCCGTGGGAGTACGCGGAGCTCGGTGAGGCCGTCGAGGCGTGGGGATTCCGCCTGATGCAACAGGAAGCCACCTTCCTCGACCGGCCCACGGTGGCCGCGCGCTGGTACGCCGAGGAGTTCCGGCCCGTGGTCGAGATGTTGCGCCAGGCCGGGCTGATCGACACCCAGACCGAAGCCGAGGCGTACCTGTGGGTCACGGGCGAGCGCTACCGATTGATCCGCGAGCACCGCTGGGACGACGAGGTGATCGAAGCCCTGCAAGCCCAGCGGCGCCCGCGTTAGCCCGGCTACTTGGCGTCCAGTGCCTCGTCCACCTCGTCCTCGGTCACGTCAGGCACCCCGAGGTGTTCGAACAGCTTGACCCATCGGAGGTCGGCCTTGGTGACTTTGCGTTCCAGGTCGCCCCATCGCATAGGGTTACCGCCCATCCAGCACCTCGTCCACCTCGGCCTCAGTGGTCTCGGGAATTCCCATGTGCCTCAACATCTTGAGCACGTTGAGGTCGGTCCGCGTGGTCCTGCGCTCGAGCCGGTAGATCGACTCCCCGTAGCTGGTCTCGATTTCCGACATGCGCGCCTCCAGTGCCGTCACACGAACAGCCACAGCATGCAGGGATGTCATCTTCGAACGCCACCTGTCTTCCGTCCTATCCACCATCAGTGGTCCCACACCTCGATCCCCCGGACGACGAACGGCGCGTTGGGCACGTAGGTCCCACCGCCCGGGTACGTCGTGAACTCGCCTTCGGTCGAGCAGTCCGCCCCCTGGTACACGGTCACCAACCGCGTGGACAGGTTCACGAACGACCGAGCCTCCGGCACCGACACACAGGAACCCGGATTCACCGTCGTCAAGTCAAGGCGCTGTTGGGTGTCTCCGTAGGACGGTGACTGCCACAGGCACAACTCCCCCTGGTCGCAGGGCACGTCGGGGCAGGCCGACGCGGCCCCGGTCGAGCCGAGGAAACCCAGGCAGGCCAGCACGAGAACAACGAACGCACGCATAAGAGAAGCCCCTCTGTCGTCGCGGGTGGTTATGCAACAACAGAGGGGCTTCCCGGGCCGATCAGGGCAACACGATCGGGTGAATCACTCGGTGTAGGTCAGGTTCTTCCCGGACGCCGGGTCGAAGAGCTGGATCTTGTCCGAGTCGTACCAGAGGTCCAACGGCTGGCCGGCCACGGCGCCGGACGACGCCGCGAGCCGCGTGACGATCGACGAACCGCTGGCGGGCACGTCCGTCGAGCCGGCGTCGGCCGCCAGCTCGTCGAGCTCCGCCGTGGTGGCCGTCTCGCCCTCCACGGTGAAGTACGCGTACTTGTCCGAGCCCATGGACTCGAGCACGTCGACGGTCGCGGTGAAGGAGCCGCCTGGCTTGCCCTCCACCAGCTTCGCGTCCTCGAAGTGCTCCGGGCGGATGCCCGCGATCAGCTCGCGCGGGGCGTTGGCCGCCTCGGCGAGCCGCCGGATCCGGTCGGACAGCGTGACCGTGCCCAGCGGCGTGTTCAGCGCGCCGTTCTCCAGCGTGCCCGGCAGGAAGTTCATCGCCGGGGAGCCGATGAAACCGGCCACGAACAGGTTCGCCGGCTGCTCGTAGAGGAACTGCGGCGAGCCCACCTGCTGCACCAGACCACCGCGCAGCACCACGACCCGGTCGCCCAGGGTCATGGCCTCGGTCTGGTCGTGCGTGACGTACACGGTGGTGGTGCCGAGCTGCTTCTGCAGCTTCGAGACCGACGTGCGCATCTGCACGCGCAGCTTGGCGTCCAAGTTGGACAGTGGCTCGTCCATCAGGAACGCCTTGGGCGAACGCACGATCGCGCGGCCCATGGCCACCCGCTGGCGCTGGCCACCGGACAGGTTGCCCGGCTTGCGGTCGAGGTGGGCGACGAGGTCGAGGATCTCCGCGGCCTCGTTCACCTTGGCCTGCACGGTCGCGTCGTCCACCTTGGCCAGGCGCAGGGGGAACGCCATGTTCTCCCGCACGCTCATGTGCGGGTAGAGCGCGTAGGACTGGAACACCATCGCGATGTCCCGGTCCTTGGGCGCCTTCTCGTTCACCCGCTGGCCGTCGATGCGCAGCTCGCCTTCGGAGATGTCCTCCAGGCCCGCGATCATGTTCAGCGTCGTGGACTTCCCGCAACCGGACGGGCCGACCAGGATGATGAACTCGCCATCCGCGATCTGCAGGTCCACTTCGGACACCGCGAGGGCACCGTCCGGGTACCGCTTGGTGATCTTGTCAAGAACGATTTCAGCCATTGGTCCTACCTCAGCCCTTCACGGCGCCGGACGTCAGCCCCGCGACGATGCGGCGCTGGAAGAACAACACGAACAGGATGATCGGGATCGTGATGATCACCGCCGCCGCGGAGATCGTCCCGTTGGGTGCCTCGAACTGCGAGGCACCGGTGAAGAACGACAGCGCCGCGGGCACCGTCCTCGACGACGTGGTCGAGGTCAGCGAGATCGCGAACAGGAAGTCGTTCCAGCAGAAGATGAACACCAGGATGGCCGTGGTGAACACACCGGGTGCCGCCAGGGGGGCGATCACCTTGCGGAACGCCTGCGCCGGGGTCGCGCCGTCCATCTTCGCGGCCTTCTCGAGCTCCCAGGGGATCTCGCGGAAGAACGCCGACAGCGTGTAGATCGCCAGCGGCAGCGCGAAGGTGATGTACGGCAGGATCAGGCCCGGCCACGTGTCGAACAGGCCGATGTTCCGCTCGATGTTGAACAGCGGCGACACCAGCGACACCTGCGGGAACATCGCGATCAGCAGCGAGACGCCGACGAGGGCCTTCTTGCCGGGGAAGTCCAGGCGCGCGACCGCGTACGCGGCCATCGTGCCCAGCACCACGGCGATGATCGTCGAGATCAACGCGATGCCGATCGAGTTCACCAGCGCGCTGACGAACTCGTTGGTCTTGAAGATGTCCTGGTAGTTCTTCCAGGTCCATTCCTTGGGGAAGAAGCTCTTGTCGTTCAGACCGTCGGCGGTCTTGAACGACAACGACAGGATCCACAACACCGGGATCAACGCGTAGGCGACGACCAGGATGTCGATCAGCGCCCACTTGACCTTCTTGCCGGCCCCGCTCGGCACGCGGCCGGTCGTGCGGGCCGGCGGTGCCGGCTTCGTGTTGTCGGTGACCTGGTCAATGTCGACGGACATCAGCGCTTACCCCCGTCGTCCGAGCCCGGCGCACTCGTGCCGAAGACCTTGATGAAGATGAAGGCGATGATCGCCACCGAGATGAAGATCAGCACCGCCATCGTGGAGCCGATGCCCAGGTTCAGGCCCTTCAACAGGTTGTTGTAGGTCTGCATGGACACCGATGACGTGTCGTTCTGCCCGGTCGTCAACACGTAGATGTTGTCGAAGATGCGGAACGCGTCCAGGGTGCGGAAGAGCAACGCCACCAGGATGGCCGGCTTCATCACCGGGACCATGACCTTGGTGAACCGCTGCCAGGCGTTCGCGCCGTCCATCGACGCGGCCTTGAGCAGGTCCTCGGGCACCAGGGCGAGGCCGGCCATCAGCAGCAACGCCATGAACGGCGTGGTCTTCCACACCTCGGCGAGGATGATGATGAAGATCGACGGCCAGGTGCTGGTCAGCGGCGCGGACTCCGAGCCGACGAGGTAACCGCTGTCGGTGTTCCACGCGAAGTACCACGAGAACGCCGCCACCACGGTCACGATGCCGTACGGGATCAGGGTGACCGTGCGGACCAGACCACGCCCGACCAGCGTCCGGTGCATGATCAACGCCAGCACCATGCCGAGCACGAGTTCGATGATCACCGACACGATCGTGATGAACATCGTGACGCCGTAGGCCGTCCACCAGTAGCCGTTGCTGAGCACGGCGCCGTAGTTGGCCAGCCCGATGAACTTCTGCTGGTCCGGGAAGTGCAGGTCGTAGCGCTCGAGCGACAACCAGATCGAGTAGAGGATCGGGTAGCCGGTGACCGCGATCATCACGATGGCGGCCGGCGCGATCAGCCAGAGACCGAGCCGGCGCTCGGCCCGTTTGCCTTCGCTGAGCGGGACCTTGCCCTTCTTGGCCGGTGCGGGCTCCGGTGTGGTCGCCGCAGTGACCTGGGTCGATTCACTCACGGCAGGACCCCCTTCGAGTCGAGGGCGAGTTGCAGCTGCTCACGCAGTTCGTTCGCCGTTCCCTGCGGGTCGATGTCCTGCGGCGGCGAGAGCAGCTTGGAGGTGACCGTCGAGGCGTTCTGGTAGATCGGGGTCAGCGGGCGCACCGCCGACTGCTCGACCGCCGAGAGGATGTCCGCCTTCATCGGGTATGCCGTGGCCATGCTCGGGTTGTCGTCGGCGTTGGCCGGCTTCGACGCGTCGAGCGGGGTGTCGTCGGTGTAGAGCGACCGCAGGGTCGGCGGGACACCGTCCTTGATGGCCGAGAACTTCTGGCTGTCCTTGCTGCGCAAGCACAAGGCGGCCTTGAAGGACTCCTCCGGGTGCTTGGAGTAGGCGCTCACCGCGAGGTTGAAGCCACCGATGGTGACCTTGCTCGGCACCCCGGGCACGGCGCTCGGGTAGCGCGCCCACTTCATGTGCTGCAGCGATTCCTTCATGGCCGGGTCGTCCTTGGCCGCGGACTGCATCGAGGCGTAGACGAACGGCCAGTTCAGCTCGAAGGCGCCCGCACCATCGGCGTTCTGGAAGCCCAGCTGCACCTGCTGCTCCTGCGCGCTGGTCAGCGCCGGCGACGTGACCCCCGACGTCGAGATCCGCTTGAGCAGCGCGAGCGCGGAGACCGCACCCTGGTCCATGACGACCTTGGTGCCGTCGTCGGACAGGAGGTGGCCGTTGCTGGAGGCCGTCAGCGTGTTGTAGAAGACCACGAGGCCCTCGTACTGCGCGCCGGTGAACAGGATCTGGTAGCGCTTGCTGCCCTTGGCCTTCAGGTCCTGGGCCTGCTTGATCATGTCGTCGAAGGTGGCCGGCGGGGTCGGCGTGATCCGGTCGTCGTACCAGAGCAACTGCACGTTGGTGTTCTTCGTGGCCGCGTACAGCTTGCCGTCGTACATCGCCGTCTTCAGCGGGCCTTCGATCACGTCCTGCTTGGCCGCCTGCTCGTTGGCGCCGGTCCACGGCTTGAGCCAGCCCGCCTTGGCGAACTCCGGCACCCAGGTGACGTCGAGGCCCAGGATGTCCAGGGCGTCGTCGCTGGCGGCGAGGCGGCGCACCATCTGCTGGCGCTGGCCGTCCGCGTCACGCGGCAGCTTGTTGTAGACGATCTTGTAGGCGCCGTGGGCCTGTGTGTTGCAGTTGTCGACGACGGACTGGAAGTTCTCTTCCGGGCCGTAGTACACGTTGATGGTGATGCCGCTGTCCGAACCGCAGGCGACCAGCGCCGGCGACCCTATGACCGCGGCGAGGACGCCAATAGCGACGCGTTTGCGCGTTGAGCGCCCGCGGATGCGTTGCTGGGCACTGCTCATCCGTCCCTGCCTCCTTCCCGACGAAAGCACGGGAGGAGCCAGGCTGCGCATGGGGAAACACAATTGTTGAACCCAGCACCTCGACGTGCATGACCGCGACGCGCGGGGACTTGACGCGTCCGACCGGTGCACAGAACCTAGGCCGGTTGATCACGGTCCGCAAGCATTCCGCGCAACGATTCAGAAAAAGGCGTAACGGCGAACGGCCTAGGCCGTTGCTCCACCTGGACCTATTGCCTGCTTGGCCAGCAGATCACGGCCCTGTTCGGCGTTGCGGGGCTGGCACAGCACGTCGTAGCGCCCGGCGACCAGTTGGCTGGCCGAGGCGATCTGCCGGTTGCCGCGCGTGCTGGCGTAGCCCACCGCGGCGAAGACCAGGCCGAACAGGGTGCCGGTGACCAGCCCGACCACGATCGGCACCAGGGACGCGGACTGCGTGCTGAACAACCCGAGCAGCAGGCCCACGAACAGGCCGAACCACGCGCCGGAGACCGCACCCGAGCCGAGGACCTTCGACCAGGTCAACCGGCCCACGACCCGTTCGACCAGCATCAGGTCGACCCCGACGACGGTGACGTCCTGCACCGGAAAGTCCTTGTCGGCCAGGTATTCCAAGGCCTTGTGCGCTTCTTCGTAGGTGTCGTAGGAGCCGATCGGCCACCCCGTCGGCGGCGTCGGGAGCCGCGGCACGCGAGGACTGGGCCTGCTCTGGCCCGAGAACGAACCGCTCACCTTCGGATCACCCTTCCACGCCAAACCTCGAGTCGGGGTCCATCCTGCCAATTCGACCCCGGTTGGCCGGAAGTGGCCATTACAAACCCCTAACTTTCCCCGAAAAGGGTTCACGTTGATGCATGCTTGACCATGAAACCGAGTCCCGCTCATCGGGGAGGGTGGACATGGTGTCGCGAACGAAGGTGAGCGCGCGGGCGCATGTCGTCCATGGGCTGGCCAGGACGTTCCTGCGTCCTGCCATGCGCTGGTGGCCGCTGACGCCGGTCACGATGGCACCGATCACGTGGTTCGACCACGCGATGCGGCTGCTGCCGAAGCCGCGCGGCGTGCGCTTCGAGCGCGCGGGGTTCGACGGGTACCACGGCGAGTGGGCCCGGGCCGCGGACGCCCGCGACGACGGCGCCGTCCTGTACTTCCACGGCGGGGCGTTCCTGTTCTGCGGGCTCGGCACGCACCGCGCGATCGCCGCGATGCTGTCGTCGACGGCCAAGGTGCCGGTGCTGTCGGTGGCGTACCGGCAACTGCCCGCCGTGCCGCTGCTCGGCACCATCGAGGACTGCCTCGGTGCCTACCGTTCGCTGCTCGACGCCGGCTACGCGCCGGACCGGATCGTCTTCGCGGGCGACTCGGCCGGCGGGCACCTCGCGTTCGCGACGGCGTTGCGGGCCATGGCGACCGGCCTGCCCGGCCCTGGTGGTCTCGTGGCGATCTCGCCGTGGCTCGACTTCGACGCCGGCGCCAAGCTCGTCCACGAGAACGCGCGCAAGGACGCCTACATCCCGTCGGTCCGGCTCGAGGCCATCGCCGCGATGTGCGCGGGCGGGGTGACGCCCATAGACCGCATGCTCTCCCCCGTCAACCACGACCTGAGCGAGCTGCCGCCGTCCTTGATCATCGTGGCCGAAGGCGAGATCCTGCGTGCCGACGGGGAGTTGATGGCCGCCCGCCTCGACGACGCCGGCGTTCCGTGCGAGCTGCAGGTGTGGCCGGGGCAGGTGCACGCGTTCCCGGTACTCGCGCAGCTGCTGCCGGAAAGCCGGGCCGCGGTGCGCGGCATCGGCGGCTTCGTGCGCTCGGTCCTGGCCAGCTCCGAAGCCGAGACCACTCAGCAGCAGGAGGAAGCCTCGGTCAGTGCTTGATAGCCGACCACCACGATCGCGGCCGCGCCTGTCTCGTGGAGGTCGGCCACGACCGGAGCGAGGCAGGCGGCCAAGAGGCCGCGATCCGCACGAACGAAGAGAGCGCAATGACACAGCAGCCGATCGAGGACGAGCCGGACGACTTGCCCGACCTCCCCGCCGGTTACGTGCGGGTGACCCGCCCAGGTCGCTCGGTTCCCAAGAAGCGCAAGGCATCCGTGTGGTGGGGCGTGGCCGGGTTCGTGGCCGTCGCAGCCGCCGCCGTCCTGGTGATCGTGCTGGTGAGCCTGCCGGACCCGCAGGACGAGGCGGACACGACGGCGCAGGCCGTCGCCGACGCGCTCACCGCACACGACCTCGACGGGGTCAGCTCCCTGCTGTGCGAGCACGCGGCCCGCTCACCCGAGATCACGGCGTTCTACCAGAGCTACGGCAACGCGAGCGTGCTCGCGGTCGAGGACCTCGGCAGCGGCTTCGCCAACGCCACACTGCGCTCCGCCGACCGGCCGGGCATCGACCTCGTGCTGCAGATGAGCATGGAGGACGACTCGTGGTGCGTGTTCGGGCCGGTGCCGTGCGAGGTGATGGACAGCGGTTCGGCCGGCCTGCCACCTGCGGACGTCTGTGAGAAGCGCCCGCGTGCCTAGCCGCGGGCCTTGTACTCGCGCAGCAGACCGCGGCTGATGATCGTCTTCTGGATCTCGCTGGTCCCCTCGCCGATGAGCAGGAACGGCGCCTCGCGCATGAGCCGCTCGATCTCGTACTCCTTGGAGTAGCCGTAGCCGCCGTGGATGCGGAAGGACTCCTGCGTGACCTCGGCGCAGTACTCCGACGCGAGGTACTTGGCCATGCCGGCCTCGACGTCGTTGCGCTCGCCGGAATCCTTGAGCCGCGCGGCGTTGACCATCATCAGGTGCGCGGCCTCGACCTTGGTGGCCATCTCCGCGAGCTTGAACGCGATGGCCTGGTGGTCGGCGATCTGCTTGCCGAAGGTCTTGCGCTGCTGGGCGTATTCGATCGCGAGCTCGAACGCGCGGATCGCGATGCCGCAGGCGCGGGCGGCCACGTTGACCCGGCCGACCTCGACGCCGTCCATCATGTGCGCGAAGCCCTTGCCGGACGCACCGCCGAGGATCTTGTCGGCGCCGACGCGGTAGTCGGCGAACACCGCTTCCGTTGTGTCGACGCCCTTGTAGCCCATCTTGTCGATCTTGCCGGGGATGGTCAGGCCGGGCGCGACCTCGCCGAAGCCGGGCTCCTTGTCGATCAGGAACGTGGTGAGGTTCTTGTGCGCCTTGTCCGCGCCTTCGTCGGTCTTCACCAGCAGGGCGATCAGGTTGGAGCTGCCACCGTTGGTGAGCCACATCTTCGCGCCGTCGATGACGTAGTCGTCGCCGTCCTTCTTGGCGCGCGTCTTGATCGCCGCGACGTCGGAGCCGAGGTCGGGCTCGGACATGGAGAACGAGCCGCGGATCTCGCCGGTCGCCATCTTGGGCAGGTAGTGCTGCTTCTGCTCGGGCGTGCCGTGTTGCTTGATCATGTGGGCAACGATGAAGTGCGTGTTGATCACGCCGGAGACGCTCATCCAGCCGCGGGCGATCTGCTCGACCACCAGCGCGTAGGTCAGCAGCGACTCGCCGAGCCCGCCGAACTCCTCGGGGATCGTGAGCCCGAACAGGCCCATCTCCTTCATGCCCTCGACGATGTCCGTGGGGTACTCGTCCGCGTGCTCCAGCGCCTGCGCGTGCGGGATGATCTCCTTGTCCACGAAGTCGCGGACGGTCGAGATGATCTCTTCCTGGACGTCGGTCAAGCCGGCGGTCTGGGCGAGGCGGGCCATCGGTGCTCCCATCGAGGTCGCGTCGAGAAGTTACCGAGCAGTATCCATCGGTTAACGCTCGTTCGCGCCCGGACGTGAGCTAGCTCGCGCGCAGCTTCGGCTCACCGGCCACGGCCGCGAGGCGGGCCTGGCTCGCCAGCTGGGCGTAGTGCACCGGCCGGGCCTGCAGGACGGGCCGGGGCTGGGCGAGCGGCTGGGCCTGGCGTGCCAGCTGGGCGTAGTGGGCCTGCGGCACCGGCTGGGCGTGGCGGACGGGCTCGGGCGCGGGGTTCGACGTCGCGGCGTTCAACACGGCGCCACAAGCCCGGCAGTCCTCCGCCAGGACGTAGACGTCGTCGCCGCAGCCGTGGCAGCGGGTGAACGAACGCTCGAAGAGGCTGTCACGCTTGCGCGAGCCGAACAGACTTCGGCCCTCCTTGGAGACTCGGTGCTTCGCCATGCCCCTAGGTTCACCCGGACGGGTGGGGTCCTGGCAAGTTGCCGACCGTTACCTGTGCGTTATCTCACGGCAACCTACCCGAGAGTTACACCCACCGTGAACAAGTCACGACTCCCCGGTGAGCCTGGTGAACACCTCGGCGAAGTCGCCCTCGATGTGCACCGCGATGCCGCCGTCCTCCGCGTCGTGGGTGATCTGGCTGAAGGAACCGTCCCGCCACCAGTACACGTGCGGGGTCACCGGACCGACGCTCGACTCGTGGTCGTGGCGGGCCATGTTGGCCATCGCCTCGATCGCGCCGATCACCTGACCGTCGCGTGGCACGTGGTACATCAGCACGTTGCGTGACGGCGCCGCCGCCAGCACCCCGTTCGGGAGCAGCGCTTCGCCGGTCGTGCGCAGCACCATCTCCGGCAGGATCAGCAACGTCGACGCGAGGTAGACCGACTCGCCGAGCAGCACCTGCACGCCCTGGATGTCGTTGCGCTCGTCGGCCTGGACCGTCCGCAGGTTGGCCAGCCCGGCCCGGCGCAGGTCCTCGAGGCCGTGCGGCGCGACCCGGTCGTCGGTGAAGACGCCGACCGCGTCGGGCAGGTCCAAGGCGAGCAGCTCGAGCACGCCGGGCAGCACCTCGCGGCCGTAGCTCCACCGGTCGGCGTCGGGCAGCGTGTTCGCGGGGTAGAGGCGCAGGTAGGTGCGGGCGAGCAGGTCCTCGACGGGGACGTCGAACTCGTCGGGTGCGTCGACCACGGCCAGCAGCCGGTTCACGTGCTCCTCGACCGCGGTCGGCCACTGCTTCTCCGGCAGCCCGGCGACCACGCGGGACAGCCCGTCCAGGCCGAACTCACGTCCGGAGCTGTCCTCCAGGTAGTCGGCGTACACCGTGACCTCGAGCCCCGCCTGGGCCATGCTTCGCCGGCTCAGGCTGCGCAATCGCTGAGCCTGTGCGGCCGAGAGCACGGGCAGCGCGTGATCCCGTGGCTCCCGTTCGTCGGTTTGGTCCCCTCTGCCGTCGCGGCGCTTGCCGAACAGTCCCATGAAGACACCCTACGGCCTCACGCCGTCGGCGGGCTCTCCTGCGCGGCCGGGGTCACCTCACCTTTGCGCGGCTCGGTGCGCGCGTCGAGGAAGCGCAGCAGCTCCACGGGGAACGGCAGGACCAGCGTCGAGTTCTTCTCCGCGGCCACCTCGACCACGGTCTCCAGCAGCCGCAACTGCAGCGCGGCCGGGGTGTCGGCCATCGCGGTGGCCGCCTCGGCGAGCTTGTGCGACGCCAGCAGCTCGCCCTCCGCCGCGATCACCCGGGCCCGGCGCTCGCGTTCGGCCTCGGCCTGCCGGGACATCGAGCGCTTCATGCTCTCGGGCAGCGAGACGTCCTTGATCTCCACGCGGTCGATCTGGATGCCCCACTCCAGGGCCGGGCTGTCGATCATCAGCTCGAGGCCCTCGTTGAGCCGTTCCCGGTTGGAGAGCAGGTCGTCGAGGTCGCTCTTGCCGATGATCGAGCGCAACGACGTCTGCGCGACCTGCCCGATGGCCTGCCGGTAGTTCTCGACCTTCACCACGGCCAGGCGCGGGTCGATGACCCGGAAGTACACGACCGCGTCGACCCGGACGGTCACGTTGTCGCGGGTGATGCCGTCCTGCGCGGGCACCGGCATCGTCACCACCTGCATGTTGACCTTCTGCAGCCGGTCGACCATCGGCATCAGCCAGGTCAGGCCCGGGTCACGCGGCTGGTCGAGCACCTTGCCGAAGCGGAACACCAGGCCCTGTTCGTACTGCTTGATCACCCGGGCGGTGCTGCTGAACGCGACCAGGCCGACCGCGAGCACCGTGAGGAGGAGGTAGAGAACGATCATGACGCGCTCCTGATCCGGACAAGCCGCGCGAGCATGGAAATCGGTGTCCACCAGCTTACGCTTTCCCGGTGTCGATCTCGGTGCCCGCGACGTTCGTGACCGGCCTCGTCGAGGCGGAGGGCGAGGCGCAACGCCCCTGGCTGGACGCGCTGCCCGCGCTCGCCGAGCGCTACCTGCGGCGGTGGCGGCTGACCCTCGACGACGGCGCACCGATGCACGGGATGGGCGCGCTCGTCCTGCCGGTGCGCACCGCGAGCGGCGACGCGGCCGTGCTCAAGGTGACCTGGCCCCACGTGGAGGCCGAGCACGAAGGCCTCGCCCTGCGGCTGTGGCAGGGCCGCAACGTGGTGCGCGTGCTGGACGCCGACGACGCGAACTTCGTGCTGCTGCTCGAACGCCTCGACCACACCCGGGTCCTGGACGACGCGCCGCTCGACGAGGCCGTGCACGTGTGCGCCGAGTTCCTGCGCACACTCGCGATCCCCGCACCGGCCGAGATCCGCCCGCTGGCCGCGGTGGCCAAGCGCTGGGTCACCGAGTTGCCGGAGCAGTCGAAGGGGATCGTGCCGGACCACGTCGTCGCCGAGGCGGTCGCGGCGTGCGAACGGTTCGGGCCCCTCGCGCGACCGCTGCTGACCAACGAGGACCTGCACTACGAGAACGTGCTCGGCCGGGACGGGACCTGGGTGATGATCGACCCGAAGCCGATCGCCGGTGACCCGGAATTCGGCGTGCTTCCGTTGCTGTGGAACAGGTTCGGCGAGGACGACGTGATGGCCCGCTACGCCACGATCGTGCGGGAGGCCGGCCTCGACGCCGAGCGGGCGCGGGGTTGGGCGCTGGCCCGCGCGGTCGACAACTGGATCTATCCCGAGCTGACGCCCGCGTGCCGGGCGGTGGGCCTGGCGCTGGCCGGATAGCCTGTGCCCGTGGCCGCCACCAACCGGGTCTTCGCAGCTCAACTCGCAGGGCTACCGGTGTTCGGGCCCGACGGCGAGTCGATCGGCAAGATCCGTGACCTGGTAGCGGGGCTGCGGGCGGACCGGCAGCCCCCGCGGGTGCTCGGCCTGGTGGTCGAACTGGCCACCAGGCGACGGATCTTCGTGCCGATGCTGCGGGTCACCTCGATCGAGGCGAGCGCGGTGACCCTCGCCACCGGCTCGGTCAACCTGCGGCACTTCAGCCAGCGGCCCAACGAGGTCCTGGTGCTCGGCGAGTTGCTCGACGCCCAGGTGACCATCGAGGCCAGCGGTGCCGTGGCCAACGTCGTCGATGTGGGCATGGAGCAGATCCGCACCCGGGACTCGGTGCTCGGCCGGGTCGCCGTGCGCGAACGCACGGGCCGGCTCAGCCGGCGCGGGCCGATCCAGGTGCTGCGATGGGAAGAGGTGCTCGGCCCGGGCGTGCTGGAGCTGACCGGCCAGCCGCAGGACGCGCACCAACTGCTCGCCGTGTACGAGACCATGCGCGCCGCCGACGTGGCCGCGCACCTGCACGACCTGCCGACCAAGCGTCGTTACGAGGTGGCGGACGCGTTGGACGACGAGCGGCTCGCCGACGTGATCGAGGAGCTGCCCGACGAGGACCAGAAGGACCTGCTCGGGCACCTCGACGACGAACGCGCCGCCGACATCCTCGAGACGATGGACCCGGATGACGCCGCCGACCTGCTGGCCGAGCTGGACGAGCTGGAGAAGGACCGGCTGCTGGAGCTGATGGAGCCCGAGGAGTCGGCGCCGGTGCGACGGCTGCTGGAGTACTCCTCGCACACCGCGGGCGGCCTGATGACCCCGGAACCGATCGTGCTCACGCCCGACGCGACGATCGCCGAGGCGCTGGCCCGGGTGCGCAACCCGGACCTGACCCCCGCACTGGCCAGCATGGTGTTCGTGTGCCGGCCCCCGTCGGAGACGCCGACCGGGCGCTACCTGGGCTGCGTCCACATCCAGCGGCTGCTGCGCGAACCGCCGTCGGACCTGGTGGCGGGCGCGGTGGACAAGGAGCTGGCGAGCCTGCGCCCGGATGCCCTGCTCAGCGACGTGACCCGCTACTTCGCCGCGTACAACCTGGTGTGCGCGCCGATCGTGGACGACCAGGACCACCTGCTGGGCGCGGTCACCGTGGACGACGTGCTCGACCACCTGCTGCCCGAGGGCTGGCGGGAGACCACCTGGCAGGAAAGCCACCCGGAGGCCGCCGATGCCTGAACCGTTCACCCGGCGGCGCCTCGACCAGCCACGCGCGCCCCGCAGGCTCACGCTGAGGGTCGACCCGGAGGCGTTCGGCCGGTTCTCCGAGGGCCTCGCCCGCTTCCTCGGCACCGGCAAGTTCCTGTTCTGGCAGACGCTTCTGGTCATCACGTGGATCACGCTGAACCTGGTCGCGGTGTCGCTGCGCTGGGACCCGTACCCGTTCATCCTGCTGAACCTGGCCTTCTCCACGCAGGCCGCCTACGCCGCACCACTCATCCTGCTGGCCCAGAACCGCCAGGACGACCGGGACCGGGTCTCGCTGGAAGAGGACCGGGCCCGCGCCGCGCAGACCAAGGCGGACACGGAGTTCCTGGCCCGGGAGCTGGCCGCGCTGCGGATCGCCGTCGGTGAGGTGGCGACGCGGGACTACCTGCGCGGTGAACTGGACCGCCTGCGCGCCGACCTGGACGCCAAGCCCCGCCCGCGCGAGAAGAAGACGTCGTACTGACTACTTCTCGTCGACGTGGTCGAGGAGGGCCTTGAGACCGGCGGTGCTGAATTCGAGGATGGGACCGTCGGTGTTCTTCGAGTCGCGGACGGCGACGCGGTGGCCGAGGTGAGCCATCTCCACGCAGTTGGGGTTGTTCGCGCTACGGCTGGACTTGCGCCAGCGGAGGTCGTCGGTCACGTGTCCTTCTCCATTCGTTTGAGCAAGTCTTTGATGAACCTGGCTGAGGCCTCCGGCGGGAGCGACACCGGGTAGATGCGGTCGACGGCACGCTTGTACGCGTGGACGTCCTCGTCCTCGTGCAGCATCAGCACCGATCGAAGCAAGCTGACAAAGGCAATCGAGTCGGAGTCAGCCGCCCGACCTTTCCGCACCAGGGTCGCCACGCTCGACTCGATGATTGCGAATGCGCCGTCGAGTCCGGGGTGCCAGTCACTGCCATCGGGGACGATGCGCAGCTCGATGTTCGGCCGGGCCGCCATCTCCAGAAGATGCGCTAGTTGTCCGATCGTGGTTTCGGTGCCTCCGATGTCCTGCCGCAGGGCGCTCTCCCCCAGCAACACCACCAACTCAGCGGGCTTCTTCTTTCTCGTGACAATTTCGCGCCTGCCGATGCGCGTGGCGACGCGCGACGCAATCTCGCCGGTCTCGATCCCGGCCGCTGTCATGATCGCTCTGGTGTACTCGCTGGTCTGCAGCAAGCCGGGCACCAGCAGCGGGGCGACTTCCACGATCCGGGTGGCGTTCTGCTCCCAGTGCACAAAGGCTGCCATCTGCTGGCGCTGCTCGGGCAACGTAGTTGCCACCCATTGCGACTCGCCGGTGCCGTAGGCCAGCGTCATGATCTCTTCGTAGCGATCACCGCCCACGCCGAGATGCGTCAGGATTTGGGCCACCTGCTCCGGTTTCGGCGTGCGGTCGCCGGTCTCCCAACGTGACAGCACACCGATGTCGCGCTTGATCGCAGCAGCCACCTCGCGCAGGAGCAAGCCCTTTTCTTCGCGCGCCTGCCGGAGTTCGGCGCCCAGCGCGCGGGCCTTCGGGGTTCGAGCCACAGCCTTGATCTCCGGGTTGTCGGCCGGTAACAGCATAGCGTCACCGGGTCGCGGGCCAACCTCACCTGTTGCGCCTAGGCAAGGCATTTTGTCGGCGTCAGCTCTTCACCAGAGACTTGGCAAGTCCGCAAATCGAACCTAGCACCGGGAACGAGAGCAACCCCCATGGCCAGTCCTGTCGTCAAAGCCGACAAGCCAGTATTCCGTGGTCCGCGCGGCCCGGTGCCGTATGTCGCCCGATGGAGTGCCGAGGAAGTCCTCCCGGCGCCTCTTGTCGAGACGCGGCAGGGCATCGCCTACGCCGATGAGTCCTCAGTGGACCGTGACGGCCATCGCCTGCTGTGGACCCGTGTCTCCTCCTGCCCGGGAGTCGGCGAGCCGCTCTACCGGCAGATGCACCCGCTGCGCCAACGCCGCGCCATGCGGCGCCTGCTGTGCCAGGTCTGCGCGCGACCCGCCGATCACAACGAAGACGGCACGCTGTGGCTCATCTCCGACCAGCCCCACCGCTGGCCGGGCTGGCCCCGGCGGGCACAGATGACCCAGCCACCGCTGTGCCTGCGCTGCGCCCGCATCTCCGTGCGAGCCTGCCCCTCGTTCAACCGGGACCACCTCGCCATCCGCGCCCACTCGTTCGTCAGCGGCGCCTGGGGCGGGCTCTACGCCACCGGCTGGCCCAACCGCCACCCGCTCCTCACCGGCGCCCACACGGTGCAGTTCGACGATCCCCGCATCCAGTGGTTGCAGGCCGACCAGCTCACCCGCGAACTCACCGACTGCACCTACGTCGACCTCGACGCGTGAGGATGCCTCGACCGAATGGCGCGCAGATCCGCAGACGACGCCATGAACGCGGCCTCACCACCGCCGAACTCGCCGCCCGGGTCGGCTTCACCAATCCGGGCTCGTTGCGCAACATCGAGAACCGCGACGACGCGACCGCGATGATCAAGCTCCACCGCATCGCCCGGGAACTGGGCGTCGCGGTCGACGAAATCGTCGCTGACTAGCGGCCCGCCGGGCTCACCGACAGCATCCGGCCGGCCAGCCCGCGCGCCCGGACCGACAGCTTCTTCGCGATCTCCGTCAGCACCTGCGCCGCCGCGCTCTCCGGCACCGCCTTGACGATCGGCGTCCCCGCGTCGCCGGCCTCGCGCAGCCGCGGGTCCAGCGGCACCTGACCCAGCAACGGCACGTCGGCCCCGACGGCCTGGGACAGCGACGAAGCCACCGAGGCCCCGCCACCGGAACCGAAGACGTCCATCCGCCCGCCGTCGGGCAGTTCCAGCCACGACATGTTCTCGATCACGCCGGCGACCCGCTGACGGGTCTGCAGGGCGATCGCCCCGGCGCGCTCGGCCACCTCGGCCGCGGCCTGCTGCGGGGTGGTGACCACCAGGATCTCCGCGTTCGGGATCAACTGGGCCACCGAGATCGCGATGTCGCCGGTGCCAGGCGGCAGGTCGAGCAGCAGCACGTCCAGGTCGCCCCAGAACACGTCGGCCAGGAACTGCTGCAACGCGCGGTGCAGCATCGGCCCGCGCCAGACCACCGGGGTGTTGCCCGGCGTGAACATGCCGATCGAGATGACCTTCACGCCGTTGGCCTGGGGCGGCAGGATCATCTTCTCGACCTTGGTCGGCTTCTCCGTCGTGCCGACCATGCGCGGGATCGAGTGGCCGTAGATGTCGGCGTCCACGATGCCGACCTTCAGGCCGCGCTCGGCCATGGCCACCGCGAGGTTCACCGTCACGCTGGACTTGCCGACGCCGCCCTTGCCGGACGCGACGCAGTACACGCGCGTCAGCGAGCCCGGCTGGGCGAACGGGATGACCGGGTCCTCGCTCTCGCCGCGCAGCGAGCGGCGCAGCTCCGTGCGCTGCTGGTCGCTCATCACGTCCAGCGTCACGCGCACGTCGCGCACGCCGTCGAGCGCGGCCACCGCCGCGGTCACGTCCTTGGTGATCTTGTCGCGCAGCGGACAGCCCGCCACGGTCAGGTAGACCGCGACGTCGACGACCCCGTCCTCGCCGATGGTCACGTCCTTGACCATGCCGAGATCGGTGATCGGCTTGTTGATCTCCGGGTCCTGCACCGTGGCCAAGGCCTTGCGTACCGCATCGACATTGGGCATGGTCTGCGCGTTGCTCACGGGTTCCATGCTACGGACCGCCCACCCGCGCCCTCGCGGTCAGGCGTGCCTTCCGTACCATCGGCCTGTGCCCGATCAGGCCGTTTCCCGCGTCCCGACCCGCGAACAACTGAGCGCGTGGCGGTCGTTCCTGCGCGCCCACGCCCGGATAACCCGGCTCCTCGAGGCAGAGCTCGTCGCGGAGCGCAACCTGTCCCTCGGCGGCTACGACGTGCTGGTCCAGCTCGCCGAGGCGCCGCAGCGCCGCCTGCGGATGGCCGAACTCGCCGACGCCGTGCTGCTGTCGCGCTCCGGCGTGACCCGCCTGGTCGACCGGCTCGAGGTGGCCGGGCTGGTCTGCCGCGAACGCGTCGACAGCGACGGGCGGGGTGTGGTGGCGGTGCTCACACAGGCCGGGCTGGACACGTTGCGCACGGCGTCGCGCACCCACCTCGCCGGCGTCGTCGAGCACTTCGTCTCGCTGCTCGGCGAGGACGAACTGAACGAGATCGGCGCGGTCTGCGAACGCCTAGCAACCCAGTGATCCTGCGCTCGGTCGCGCTGTTCGTACTCGCCGCGGTCCTCGAGATCGGCGGCGCATGGCTGATGTGGCAAGGCATCCGCGAGCACCGCGGCTGGGCGTGGATCGGCGCGGGCGCACTCGCGCTCAGCCTCTACGGCGTGGTCGCCACGTTCCAGTCCGACGCGAACTTCGGCCGCATCCTGGCCGCCTACGGCGGGATCTTCGTGGCCGGCTCGCTCGCGTGGGGCGTGGTCGCCGACGGCTACCGACCCGACCGGTTCGACCTCGCCGGCGCGGTGATCTGCCTGCTCGGCATGGCCGTGATCATGTACGCACCCCGCACCTGACCAGGCAATATTCCGAACCTCGACTTCAGCTCGTTATTTGGAAACATCGCTTCGACCGCCACTTGCTCGCCCGGCTTGTGGGACCCGGCTCAGGTGAGGTCGGGGTCCACCGGGGGCTTCTCGCCGGCTTCGAGCGGGCGGTTGTCGCTCTTCGTGGCGTCGGTGCCGTTGTTGCCGATCGGGCCCGGGTGGCCGTTCGGCTTGTACGACGAGTCGTCGCCCACGTCGTCGAAGAGGTGCTTCGTCATCGCGGCCCGGGGGTTGAAGCCGCGCAGGCGCTGCAGGTCCTCCAGCGGCTTGCGCAGCTCGTCGTACTCGGGACCCAGCTCGTTCTTCAGCTGGTCGCGCGCGCCCGAGGCGTACTCCCGCACCTTGCGCACGTTGCGGCCCAGCCACGCGGCCGCCGACGGCAGGCGTTCCGGGCCGAGGATGAACAGCCCGGCGAGCACCAGCACCAGGATTTCGGGCCACCCGACGTTCTCGAACACGTGAACCAGCCTAATCCGAGCGCAACGTCACTTGAACCGTGAGATCTCGCCCTTGCCGTGCCAGTTCCACCGGGACGGTGTCGCCTGGGTTGTGCTCGCGCACCGCGACGGTCAGTTCGGGGGCGTTGCGCACCGGCCGGTCGCCGACCTTGCGGATCACGTCGCCCTCGCGGATGCCCGCCTGCTTGGCCGCGCCGCCGTCGACGACGTTGACCACCTGGGCGCCCTCCGCCGTCTCCGCCGACACCGAGCGGACGTTCACGCCGAGGTCCGCGTGCGCGACCTTGCCGGTCCTGATCAGCGACTCGGCCACCTTGCGGGCGTCGTTGACCGGGATCGCGAAGCCGAGGCCGATGCTGCCCGAGTCCTCGCCGCCACCGCTGCGGATGGCCGAGTTGATGCCGACGAGCGCGCCGGTGGTGTCCACGAGCGCACCGCCGGAGTTGCCGTGGTTGATGGCCGCGTCGGTCTGGATCGCGTCGTAGGTGACGGTGCCGCCGCCGGCGCCGTCGTCCGCGGTGACCGGGCGGTGCAGCGCGGACACGATGCCGGACGTGACCGTGTCGGCCAGGCCGAGCGGCGAGCCGATCGCGATGACCTCGTCGCCGACCTGCAGGTCGTCGGAGTTGCCGAACTGGATCACGGTGAGGTCGGTCAAGTCGACCTTGATCACCGCGAGGTCGGTCTTCGGGTCGGTGCCCACGACCTGTGCCGGGACCCGCTTGCCGTTGGTGAAGACGGCGGTGATCTTGGCGCTGGAGTCCTGGCTGCCCGCGTCGACCACGTGGAAGTTGGTGAGCACGTAGCCCTTGCCGTCGATCACCACGCCCGAACCGACCGCGGAGACCTGGTTCCCGCGGATCTCGATGGACACGACCGCCGGGGTGACCCGGTGCGCGATGTCGGCGACCGACCCGGCCGGGCGTTCCTTGGCCGGCGAGACGGTGGCCAGGGAGACACCGTCGTCGGTGAGCGAGTCGCCTTGCTTGCCCAGGAAGAACCCGAGCGCGCCGCCCGCGGTGCCGATCAGCAGCGCGACGACGGCGAGCAGGATCAACGCGACCGGCTTCACCCGCCGGCCGAACAACAGCTCGGGCAGGCTCAGCAGCGGGCCCTTGGGCTTGGCCTTGGTGGCGGGTTCGTCGTCGTTGGGGTCCAGCGCCGGCGGCCCGACGACCGCGCCCGCACCGGGATCGCGCCACGGTGACGAACCCGACCACATCGGGTCTTCGGCGTCCGGCCCCTCGTCGACCTCACCCGGCGGGCGCTGCAGGGTCTCGCCGTTGGTGGTCGGCGGCCGGCTGAAGGCCGAGACCAGGGCTTGCGGGGGCGGCGGCGCCGAGCGGATGCCGCCGAGGTGGTTGGCGTTGGTGGGCGCGAAGGCGCCCTGCACGCCGTTCGGGCGGGCGAAGACGGCGGCCGCACCCGGATCGACCGGTGGGCGCTCCAACGGGCGCGGCCCGACCCGCTGGTCGGCGGGGATGCGCCCGGCCTCGGGTTGGGTGTCGTTGTCGTGCTGCTCAGTCATCGCTCGTCGGTCACCAGGCTCCGCTCGGCTTGTGCTGATCAGACTGCCTGGTCCCCAGTGAAGTTACGGTTTCGACCCCGCCAACCATGGCGAGTCCCCTCTTCCGACCCGGTGTGTCCCCTCTTCTGACCGGGTGTGTCCCCTCTTCCGAACATGGGACGTACCCCGCGCGAACGTGGGACACGCCCGACGGGAACGTGGGACACACCCCGCGCGAATGTGGGACACGCCCGTCGGGGGAAAGGAGAAGCGGAGGGGAGGGGTGGGTTAGCTGGCCTTGGCGTCGCGGAGGGCGACGGCCATGGCGGCGGCGCGGGTCTGGGGGCGGGTGGCCGGTTGGGCCACGCCGAAGACCGCGGCGGGGCGGACCTCGCCCTGAGGGCCGGGCACCGATTCCTGCGGCGTCCCGGATCCCGGCGTCACCAGGGCCAACGCCCCGAGCACCAACCCGGACACGACCACGCCGGCGCCCTGCGCGGCCCGGCCGGGCAACGCACGACCGGACTTCGGCCGCTGGCCGAGCACAGCCGATCCGTGGCCGAGCGGCGCCGAAGAGCCCAGAGCGGCCGAGGACCCGAGCGGTGAGACGGCATCCGGTCGCTGCACGACGACCAACTGCCCGTCGTCGGAGACCGCGAGGTTGTCCGGGGCGCTCGGCAGGTCGACGTGCTGGGGAATGGCGCGCAAGGCGGCGAGCAGCCCGGCGGGCGTGCACGGCGTGTCGGCGGCGCGCACGGCGGCGCGGGCCTGGCGCTGGGCGGTCACCTCGGCGGCGCAGAACGCGCACCCGGCCACGTGGGCGGACGCGCGGTCGTGCGAGCTCGGCGAGAGCTCACCGTCGACGTAGGCGACCACAGCGTCGGGCAACAAGTGCGGTACGGACGTGCCCCAACCCCGAAGATCGGTCATGAGGCCGAACCCTCCTGAACCTTCCGCCGCCGCTCCAGGCTGGCTCGAAGCGCCGCCCTGCCCCGGTGAATCCTCGACCGCACAGTACCGAGCTTCACCCCCAGGGTGGCGCCGATCTCCTCGTACGACAGGCCTTCCACGTCACACAGCACGACGGCGGCGCGGAACTCCGGCGGCAGCTCGTCGAGCGCGGCCTGCAGGTCCGGGTCCAGGTGCGTGTCGGTGTAGACCTGCTCGGGGCTCGGGTCGTCGCCCACGATGCGGTCGGTGTCGTCGGGCAGGCCTTCCATGCGCAGCCGCGAGCGGCGGCGGGCCATGTCGAGGAACAAGTTCGTGGTGATGCGGTGCAGCCAGCCCTCGAAGGTCCCGGGCTTGTAGGACGCGAGCGAGCGGAACACCCGGATGAACGTCTCCTGGGTGAGGTCCTCGGCGTCGTGCGCGTTGCCGGTCAGGCGGTAGGCAAGGCGGTAGACCCGATCGGCGTGCTCGCGGACGACCTCGTCCCAGGTGGGCGGGGTCCACGCGGCATCGCCGTCGATGTCGACGGGGCCATGCTGCTCCAGTTGCACGGTCATCGTGCGGGTGTCCACCTCCGGGCCGTGGCTGGTACCACTGCTCTCCCCAACGTCCACCTTGCTCACTGTGTTCCCCGCTCCCCCAGAGGTTGGTCCCCGCCGATACCAACTATCGCTCCTTGTCCTGGGACGGTAGTGAGAATCGACTGAGAGAAAACTGAGAAACTGTTTTGCTGAGTGGTTCGCCCGTTCAGCGGTGTCTCGGCAGTAATCTCGCCAGTCGTGACCACCCCATCAGTGGAACCGGAAGACCTGGCGGGCCTGCGCGACCACATCGAGGGCTACCAGAGCGATGACGACGTGCTCGCGGCCGCGCGGGCGCGGGGCCACCAGCTCGGCTGCGTGCCCATCGGCAGCGCGGGCGGGGCGACCTTGCGATTCCTGGCGACCGCGGTGCGCGCGAAGTCGGTGGTGGAGATCGGCACCGGGGCCGGGGTGAGCGGGTTGAACCTGCTGCGTGGCATGGCCCCGGAGGGCGTGCTGACCTCGATCGACGTCGAGCCGGAGAACCAGGCCGCGGCCAAGCGGGCGTTCCTCGAGGCCGGGTTCGGGCCGGGCCGCACGCGGTTGATCATGGGGCGGGCCCTGGACGTGCTCCCGCGCCTGACCGACGGCGGCTACGACCTGGTGTTCGTCGACGCGGCGAAGGCCGAGTACCCGAAGTACCACGAGCACGGTGTGCGGCTGCTGCGCCCGGGCGGCGTGATCGCGTTCGACAACGTGCTCTGGCACGGCCGCGTGATCAACCCGGCCATCCGCGACGCCGAGACGCTGGCGATCCGCGAGGTCAGCCGCGCGGTGCGCGACGATGAACGACTGGTACCCGCCCTGCTCGGCGTAGGCGACGGCCTGCTGGTGGCCGCCAAGCTCTAGTCCGCTCGGCACCGTGCCATGAATGTCCCATTCGTGGCACCCAGCGTCCTGAATGGGACATTCATGGCTAGTCCGCTCGCACGCCCTTGCCGAGGATGACCACGCCGCCCGCGCTGACGGTGTAGTTCTCGCGGTCCGCCGCGAGGTCCACGCCCAGTTGCACGCCGTCGGCGACCACGACGTTCTTGTCCAGGATCGCCTTGCGCACGACCGCGCCCTTGCCGATCCGCACGCCGGGCAGCAGCACCGCGCCCTCGACGACGGCGCCGTCCTCGATGGTCACGTCGGCGCTGACCACGGACTCGGTCACCGACGAGCCGGAGATGATCGAGCCCGGCCCGACGATCGACTCCTGCGCGCTGCCCCCGTTGACGAACTTGGCGGGCGGCAGCGGCGGCGTCGCGGTCCGGATCGGCCACTTCTGGTTGTAGAGGTTGAAGACGGGGTGCACGGACACGAGGTCGAGGTGCGCGTCGTAGTAGGCGTCCAGGGTGCCGACGTCGCGCCAGTAGCCGCGGTCGCGTTCGGTGGCGCCGGGCACGTCGTTGTCGGCGAAGTCGTAGACGTGCGCGCGGCCCTGGTCGACCAGCATGGGGATGATGTCGCCGCCCATGTCGTGCATGGATTCGGGGTCGGCGGCGTCGGCGCGCAGGGCTTCGAGCAGCACCTCGGTGCGGAAGACGTAGTTGCCCATGGAGGCGAACGTCACGTCCGGGTCGTCGGGCACGTGCGGTGGATCGGCGGGCTTCTCCAGGAACCGGGTGATCTTGCCGGACGCGTCGGAGTCGATGCAGCCGAACGCCTTCGCCTCGGTGCGCGGCACCCGGATCCCGGCCACGGTCACGCCGGCGCCGCTCTCGATGTGCTGGTCGAACATCTGCGACGTGTCCATCCGGTACACGTGGTCGGCGCCGAAGACCGCGATGTGGTCCGGGTTCTCGTCGTAGACGAGGTTCAGCGACTGGAAGATCGCGTCGGCGCTGCCGGTGTACCAGCGCGGGCCCAGGCGCTGTTGCGCGGGCACCGGGGTGATGTATTGGCCGAGCACGCTGGACAGCCGCCACGTGGTGGAGATGTGCCGGTCCAGCGAGTGCGACTTGTACTGCGTCAGCACGCACAGCTGGTGCAGTCCGCCGTTGAGCAGGTTGGACAGCACGAAGTCGATCAGCCGGTAGTTGCCGCCGAACGGCACGGCCGGCTTCGCCCGGTCGGCGGTCAGCGGCCAGAGGCGCTTGCCCTCGCCACCGGCCAGCACGATCCCGAGCACACGCGGCTGGCCTTTCACGATCGTGACCCTAGCTGCGTGGTGGTGGTTCCTGCCACACGACCTCGCGCCTGTTCACCCGGGTGCCGCACGGACGCCACACTCGCACCCTCAGAGGACTTTCAGCTCGCGTGGGGAATGCTGGGGCCGTGCACACGTTGCCGGCCGCTGAGCCGTCGAGGCCGGCCGCGAGGCCGCGACTCGCCCGCGTGTTCGGCAAGTTCGCCGTCGCCTCGCTCGCCGCGACGGCGTTCAGCCAGCTGGTCCTCGCGTGGCTCTACGCGGGCGGAACGGGCGCGCTCGCGGCGAGCACGCTGGCGTTCCTGGCCGGGGCGGTGCCGCACTTCGTGTTGACCCGGCGGTGGGCGTGGGGCGTGCGGGGGCCGCAACGGCTGCGCCCGCAGCTGCTCACCTACGTGCTGGTGACCGCGGCCGGCGGCGTCGTGTCGATCTTGATGACCGGCGGCGCGGAGTGGCTGGTCAGCCTGTGGATGCCCGACCGCGTCGAGCGCACGCTCTGGCTGAACGCGGCCTACCTGCTCAGCGGGGCGCCGGTGTTCGTGCTCAAGTTCTGGGTGCTCGACCGCGTGTTCGGCACGCGCAAATCCGCGTAGGTCGTCACCGCACCCGCCGTGTCACTACGCGTACGAAGCGGCCAGCTCCACCAGGGTCCGGGCCGCGAACCCGGACGCGCCGGGCACGACCTCGTCGTAGACCTTGTCCGCCCGCGCGGGCCCGGCGATGTCCAGGTGCGCCCACGGCAACCCGCCGGTGAACTCGTGCAGGAACAGCGCCGCCGTGATGGCACCCGCGCCCGGCGGGCACTGGCGCACGTCGGCCAGGTCGCTGCGGACGCTCTCGACCATCTCCACCCGCACGGTGTCGCAGTCCCCGCCCAGCGGCATGCGCCAGAACGCCTCGCCGACCCGCTCACCGGCGGCACGCACGCGGTCGGCCAAGTCGTCGTCGGTCGCGAAGAGCCCCGCCGTCCGCGTGCCGAGCGAGACCTTCATCGCGCCGGTCAGGGTCGCCACGTCCACCAGCAGGTCCGCGCCGAGCTCGGCCACCGCGTAGGCGAGGCCGTCGGCCAGCACCATGCGGCCCTCGGCGTCGGTGTTGGTCACCTCGGTGGTCTTGCCCCCGAAGTGGCGCACCACGTCGCCCGGCCGGTACGCCGACCCCGACACGTGGTTCTCCGCGCACGGCACCAAACCGGTCACCCGCACCGGCAACCCCAGCCGCGCCACCGAAAGCACCGCCGACATCACGGCCGCGCCGCCGGCCATGTCGGTGCGCATCAGGTGCATGCCGTCGGCCGGCTTGATCGAGATGCCGCCGGTGTCGAACGTGATGCCCTTGCCGACGAAGACCAGATGCGGCCCCTTGACGCCCCGGGGCGCCCACGAGAGCTCCACCAGCCGGGGCGGGCGGTCCGAGCCGCCGCCGACCGCGAGCACGCCACCGAAACCGTTGCGCGCCAGCCACTGCTCGTCGCGCACCTGCACGGCCAGACCGTTGACCTTGCCCGCGATCCGGCTCACCGTGCGGGCCAGCCACGCCGGGTCCTTGATGTTGGACGGGGAGTTGGCCAGGTCGCGGGTGAGCGCGGTCGCCGATGCCTGTGCGTGCGCCCGCGCCACCACCTCGGCGAAGTCGCCGCCGGTGATCAGCGTCAGCGTGCGCAGCCGCGGCTTCGCCTCCTGCTCGGTCACCACGAACTTGTAGCCGCCGAGGAAGACGCCGAGCGCGAACTGCCCGACCTGCTCGGCGCCCGCGTCGGGCGGCAGCACCACCTGGACGTTGCGCTGCACGGCGCGGCCGGCTTCCTCGTCGGCCGCCGCGGCCGTGTTGACCGCACGGGTCAGCGCGGCACCCGCCGTGCGCCACGCCTTGACGGCCCCGTCGCCGAGGCCGACGACCCAGCGCACGTCCGTGCCCGACGGCCCGGACAGGACCTGGCCCGCGCCGGCGGTCAGCCCGGCGTCGGCCACCCAGTCCGTGGTGATCGCTTCGCCACCCGGCCCGACGAGCGGCTCACCCTCGTCGTCGCGCATGGCGACCACGGCGAGCGGCACCCCGCGCCGGACGGTCTTGGCGACCTCGAGACCAGGCAGCGCGGTGGGCAACGTCGGTAACGGGCTCGGCACGACAAATCCTCACAGGTAGACGAAAGAACCGCCCCGGCGTGCTGCGACCGGGGCGGACTTGCGTGGGGCGGGGTCAGCCCGCGACGTCCTTGAGGGCGTCCCCGAGCGCGCTCGCTTCTTCAGCGGACATCTCGACGACCAGGCGCCCACCACCCTCCAGCGGCACGCGCATCACGATGCCCCGACCCTCCTTCGTCACCTCGAGGGGACCGTCTCCGGTCCGGGGCTTCATGGCCGCCATAGCGTGCTCCCTCCGTCATAGCCTGCCGACCCCGGACGGGCAGTAGTCGATCATGAGCCGCCCGGGTTCGCGCACATTCTCCCCCATCGGGTCACCGCGACGAAATCCAACCGATCTTTGCGTGTCGTGTGACCGGCCACGATGTCGAGTCCACGGGTTCCCGGCCAGCGCGTCCACATCGGACGTGGCTGGTCCGGAGGGCTCCCGAGCTGGCACGATCTCCCGTACCCGTGCCTTGGAGGTAGCGACCGTGTCCACCCTGCTCATCGACGACAACGACGGCGCACGCACCCTGACGCTCAACCGGCCGGAGGCGTTCAACTCGCTGACCACCGAGCTGAAGGACCAGCTGCTGGCTGCGTTGCGCGAGGCCGCCGAGGACGCGGGTGTGCGGGCCGTGGTGCTGACCGGTTCCGGCCGCGCGTTCTGCGCGGGGCAGGACCTCAAGGAACACGTCGCGCGCCTCGAGAGCGACGCGCCGGAGCCGATGAGCACCGTGCGCGAGCACTACAACCCGATCGTCGAGGCGATCATGCGGATGCCCAAGCCGGTGCTCGCGGCGGTCAACGGGATGGCGGCCGGCGCCGGTGCCTCGCTGGCCTTCGCGTGCGACCTACGGGTGGCGGCGGAGTCGGCGAAGTTCCTGCTGGCGTTCGCGGGCGTCGGGTTGAGCGCGGACACGGGTGCGTCCTGGACGTTGCCCCGGTTGATCGGCTACGGGCGGGCCATGGAACTGATGCTGCTCGGCAAGCCGGTCGCGGCCGACGAGGCGTTGCGCATCGGCATGGTCACCACGGTGGTGCCCGACGACCAGGTGGCGACCACGGCGGCCGAGCTGGCCGGGCGCATGGCCGCTGGGCCCACGACCGCCTACGCCAAGATCAAGGAGGCCGCGCTGGCGTCCACCACGGCCGGGCTGACCGAGGCGCTGGAGGTCGAGGCACGCACGCAGGCCGAGGCCGGCGCCACCGAAGACCACCGCGCGGCCACCAAGGCGTTCGTCGCCAAGGAGAAGCCGCGGTTCAGCGGTCGCTGACCCAGCAGTCGGCGAGGTGGTCGTCGACCATGCCCGTGGCTTGCATGAGCGCGTAGCACGTCGTCGGCCCCAGGAACGCGAACCCGCGTTTCTTCAGCGCCTTGGCCATGGCCTTCGACTCGTCGGTCACGGCGGGCACCTCGCTGGTGTCCTTCGGCCGCGGCCGGCGTTCGGGCGCGAACGACCACAACAGCTCGTCCAGCCCGCCGTCGAGCTCGACGACGAGACGGGCGTTGCGGATCGCCGCGTCGATCTTGGCCCGGTTGCGCACGATGCCCGCGTCGGCCATCAGCCGCGCCACGTCCTTCTCGCCGAACGCCGCGACCTTCACGGGGTCGAACCGCTTGAACGCCGCCCGGAACGACTCGCGCTTGCGCAGGATGGTGATCCACGACAGGCCCGACTGGAACGCCTCGAGGCACAGCCGCTCGTACAGCGCGGCGTCGCCGTGCAGCACCCGGCCCCATTCCTCGTCGTGGTAGTCCACGTAGTCCGGCGTCGACACACCCCAGGGGCAGCGCAGCTTGCCGTCCGCCCCCGCGACCGACCCGGTCATGCGACACCTCGCACGCTCGGAGTCCGCATGCGCGGAGGTGCAGTGTTGGATGACTCGCTCGCAAGCTCACTCATGCCGACACCTCGCACGCTCGGAGTCCGCATGCGCGGAGGTGCAGTGTTGGATGACTCGCTCGCAAGCTCGCTCATTGGTAGGCCTCCGCGAACTTGGCGAAGCGCCGCAACGAATACCGCACGCCGAGCCGGAACCCCGGCCGCACGAGCGGCCAGCCCACGCGGCCCAGCGCGCCGAGCGGCAGGTCCAGCCGCTCGGTCCAGACCAGTTCGGACGTGCTCGCGCCGACCGGGCGCACCTCGAACGACGCGGTGCCGCACACCACCTTGCCGGTGTGCCGCACCTCGCAGCGCACCGGCGGCTGCCAGCTCGTGATCTCCATGTGGTCAGTGAACCCCAGGGGACCGACACCCGTGCGTGCCGCGAGCGTCGACCCGGCTCCGCGCCCGCTTCCACCGGTCACCCGCACCGCGGTGGCTAGCATCCACTCGCCCTGGCGCGGCCAGTCGGTGACCGCCGCCCACACCATCTCGGCGGGCGCGGCGACCCGAACCAGTTCGACCAGCTCAGCCACGGTCGGCGTCGGCATCGGCGTCGGCCGGTTCGGCGGCAACGGTGACACCGGTGCCGCCGCGCTCGAGCGCCAGCTCCTCCTCGAGCGCCGCGATCCGCCCGCGCAGGTCCTCCAGCTCGGCGCCCAGGCGCTGCAGCACCCAGTCGACCTCGGACATCTTGTAGCCACGCAGCACGAGCTGGAACCGGACGTTGCTCAGGTCGTCCGCGGTCACGCCGGACGCGGGCAGCCGGGTCGGCGAGGCGCCCGGCGGCAGCGGCGGCAACTCCTCGCCCCGGCCGAACACCACGGAGGCGAGCAGGAACACCACGGCGGCGACGAGCACCATGACGATGAGGTAGATCAGGGCGGTGTCCACGCCTCAGATCGTGGCACGCCGCTCGTCGCGCGACCCAGCGGAGTAGGCGAACGAGCGCACCGTGAGCACCAGCAACCGCCCGGCGACCACCAGCGACACCAGGGTGGCGAGCCCGGTCGGCAGCGGCCCGTTGAGCCGGTGCGGGTCGAACACGGCCGTGGCCACCAGCAACGCCAGCTCCACCACCAGCACCGCCCCGAGCGCGACCGCCCCCGCCACAGCCGGCATCCGCGCGATGCGCCTGCTGTCGACGCCGTTGCGCGCGGCCCACCGGCAGCCCAGCAACGCGACCAGCGCGATCGCCGACGACAGCCAGACGACCCGGTCGTTGGCCCACGCGAACGACAGGTACCAGGGCGGCGTCTTCGTGCCGAAGTGCTGGTCCCACGCGCCGATCGACCAGAGCGCGGTCAGCTCCCACAACGCGTGCACTGCCGGCAGGGCCAGCAGCATCGAGCGCAGCAACCGCGCGCCTTGCGCGACGCTGAGTTCGGCCTGGTACTCGCGGCCGATCTCGTCGACCGGCCCGAACTCCTCGATCGCCGCGCGTTGCGCGTCGAGCGGGGTGAGCCCGCGCTCCTCGTGCGCCTCGGCCGCGTCGACGAGGCCGTCACGCGCCTCCGCGAGCAGCTCCGCCTTGGTCGACGCCATGCCGCGCAGGCGGGCGTCGAGGTCGGCCAGGTAGCTGTCGATCACGCCGGTGTCGGCCACGGCCCACCACCCAGGACTCCGTCGATCGCCGTCGTGAACTCGCGCCACGCGGTTCGTTCCCCGGCCAGCGCCTTGCGGCCCGCGGAGGTGAGCCGGTACGTGCGGCGTTGCCGGCCGCCGACCGTGGCCCACTCGCTGGCCACCAGGCCGCCGCGCTCGAGCCGGCGCAACGCCGGGTAGACGGTGCCGGTGGGCAGGTCGAGCGCGCCGCCGCTGCGCTGCTGCAACGCCTCGATGATCGCGTAGCCGTGCAGCGCCGCGCCGTCCAGCGTGGCCAGCAGCAGCGCGTCGAGGTGACCTCGCAACGCGTCGGGCTTCATGAGTAGGCAGTCTACCCCTCAATGGGTTGCGGACCTACATGTAGTTCGGCTACATATGGAGACATGGCCGATCCTCCTGCGCTCGCCCGGATCCAGTTCGCGGTGACGACGACGTTCCACTTCTTGTTTGTCCTGCTCACCTTGGGCCTCGTGGTGCTGGTGGCGATCATGCAGACCCGCTACGCGATCACCGGGAAGTCCGAGCACCGCCGGGCGACCCGCTTCTTCGGCAAGCTCTACGTCGTCAACTACGCGCTGGGCATCGCGACCGGGATCGTGATGGAGTTCCAGTTCGGGCTGACGTGGAGCGGCCTGTCGACCTACGCCGGTGACGTTTTCGGTGCGCCACTGGCGATCGAGACGCTGGTCGCGTTCTTCCTCGAGTCGACGTTCCTCGGCTTGTGGATCTTCGGCTGGGATCGGCTCAACAAATGGGTGCACCTGGCGTTGATCTGGCTGACCGCGGCGACGGCGTTCGCGTCCGCGTTCTGGATCATGGTGAGCAACGCGTTCCTGCAGAACCCGGTCGGCTACGAGCTGCGCGACGGCGTGCTGCGGCTGACCGACTTCGGCGCCCTGCTGCGGAACCCGACGCTGACCGACGCGGTGCTGCACCTCTCGTCGGCGGCCCTGGCCACCGGCGGCTTCTTCGTCGCCGGGGTCAGCGCGTGGCACTTCCTGCGCCGCACCAAGGACATCGTCCTGTTCAAGCGGACGATACGGCTCGGTCTCATTGCTTCCACTGTCGGAATGTACGGAGTAATATCCTACGGTTTCGAACAATATGGTGTGTTGAAGAACGTGCAGCCGGCCAAGGTCGCCGACCCGGATGATCTGCCCGCGCTGACCGACCGCCTCGGCGCGGACAACATGCCGCCCGGCTGGATCCACGTGCCCCGCGACGTGATGGTCAACATGGGGTTCACGCTGGCCCTGGTCTCGCTGGTCGCCTTGCTGCTGACCATCGGGAACCTGGTGGTGCGCCTGCGTTTCCCGCTCGTGGTGCTGCTGGTCGTGGTGCCGGTCCCGTTCGCCGCCGCGATCTGCGGGTGGCTGCTGCGTGAGGAAGGCAGGCAGCCGTGGCTGATCAACGGCGTGCTGCGCACCGCCGACGGCATGTCCCCGGTCGGCGCGGGTTCCGTGCTCGCCTCGCTCATCGGGTTCTCCGCGTTGTTCGTGCTGCTGGCGCTGGCCGACTGGATCCTGATCGCGCGCCTGGCCGGGCGAGGACCGGAACCCGAACAGGCCCCGGCCCCGGTCCGCGAACCAGCGATCGTCCTCTAGGGAGCGTGTGATGACCACGATGTGGTTGGCGTTGCTGGGTTTCCTGTTCTGCGGATACCTGGCGCTGGCCGGGGTCGACTACGGCACCGGACTGTTGATGCGGGTGCTCGCCACCGACGCGACCGAGTCCCGCCGCGTGCTCGGCGCGGCCGGGCCGGTGTTCCTCGGCAACGAGGTGTGGCTGGTCGCGGCGGCCGGCGTCCTGTTCGGGGCGTTCCCCCGGCTGGAGGGCGACCTGCTGTCCGGCGCGTACCCGGTGGTGGTGGCGACGTTGCTGGGGGTCGTCGCCTTCACGGCCGCGGTGCAGCTGCGCAGCAGGCGCCCGGAAGGCCGGAAAGGCTTGTGGGACGGGGTGATCCTGCTGTCCGCGGCGACGATCTCGACCGGCTGGGGTGCGTTCGTCGCACACACGCTCGGCGGATCGGCGGTCGGTCAGCTGGTCTGCGGCACGACGTTGCTCGCGTTGGTCCTGGTGCACGGCAGCGCGTTCCTGGCCGTGCGTGGTCCCGTGCGGGCTCGCGCCGCCCGGGTCGGCCGGGTGGTCGCGCCGGCCGCGTCGGCCCTGGTCGCGCTGGCGGTGTTCGCGGGGTGGCCGTGGCAGCGCGTCGCTCACCCGGCGTTCGCCCTGGCACTGGCTGTCGTGCTGGTCGTCTTACCCCTGGCGGCGCGTTCATTGCTTGCCCAGCACCGGTTCCGCCTGGCCTTCGGCGCCACAGCGGCCACCCTCGTGTGCGCCGGGGCGTTGGTGTTCGCCGCCAGGCTCCCGGTCACCGCGGCCATCGCGGCCACACCGACGCTGACGGTGCTGACGTGGTTCGCCGTGCCGGTGGTGCCGATCGTGGTCGTGCTGCAGGCGATCACCTGGTGGACGGCGCGGCCGGGCCGGGTGTTCTGGTGAAAGACCTGCCGCTGGGCCGCTACCCGCTCTGGCTCGCGGTGTTGAGCGTGGCCGGCGCGGCCGTGGTGATCACGCAGGCGTGGACGCTGGCCGGCGCGCTGCTCGGTGGTGCGGTCCTGCCGGTGCTGGTGGTGATCGCCGTTCGGGCCGGGCTGCATTTCGTGCGCACTTCGGTGGCGGCGCATGCCACTTCGCGCATCACCCACGTGTTGCGCATGCGTGCCTTGTCGTCGGCGGAATCGCCCGGCCGGGTGGCCACGGTCGTGACGCGCGGCGTCGACGCGGTGGTCCCGTACGTGACCGGCTACCTGCCGCAGCTGGCCGCCTGCGCCGTCGTGCCGGTCGCCGTGCTGGTCGCCGTCGCCGTCGCGGATCCGTTGTCGGCGTTGACGATCGGGGTGACGCTGCCGCTGATCCCGGTGTTCGCGGTACTGGTCGGCAAGCACACCAAGGCATCGACGAAGCACGCGTGGGCCGGGACGACCCGCCTGGGCGGCCACTTCGCCGACGTGGTCCGCGGCCTCGACACGCTGACGGTCTACGGCCGGGCGCGGCGCCAGGAGCGGACGGTGCGTGCGCTGGCCACCGCGCACGCCCACGCGACGATGCGGACCTTGCGCGTGGCGTTCCTGTCGGCGCTGGTGCTGGAGTTGGTGGCCACCCTGTCCGTGGCGATGGTCGCCGTGCCGGTGGGGCTGCGGCTGCTGGACGGTTCGATCCCCGCGCACACGGCGGTGTTCGTGTTGTTGCTGACACCGGAGGCCTACTTGCCGTTGCGCGCGGCGGGCGCGGCCTTCCACGCCAGCGCCGAGGGCCTCGAAGCCCTGCCGCCGGTTCCGCCACCGGTCACCGCCGTGACCCGCCCGCCGGACCTGCGCCACGCCACGATCGAGCTCGATCGGGTGACCGTCCGGCGTGGTGACGTGGACGCGCTGCACGAGGTGTCGCTGACCATCGCGCCCGGCCGCCACTACGCGATCACCGGCCCGAACGGCGCCGGCAAGAGCACGTTGCTCGCCGTGCTGCTCGGTTTGCTGCCGCCGACGTCGGGGCGGGTCCTGGTCGACGGCGTGGACCTGCGGGTGTTCGACCACGCGGCGTGGTGCGCGCAGCTGTCGTGGATCCCCCAGCGCCCGTGGCTGACCGAGGGCACGGTCGCGTCGAACGTCGTCTTGGGCCGCCCGGACGCCTCGCCGGCCGAGGTCGCCGCCGCTTGTTCGACCGCCCACTTGCCGGTCGCGACCAGCACACCCGTGACCCGCCTGTCCACCGGTGAACGCCAACGGGTCGCCTTGGCGCGCGCGTTGTTGCGGACGCAGGCGCCGCTGCTCCTGCTGGACGAGCCGACCGAGCGGCTCGACAGCACCACGGAACAGGCAGTGGTGTCCTCCCTGGTTCCCTTGCTCCACAACCGAACGGCGGTCGTCGTGGCGCACCGCCCGCTGATCCACCAGGCCTTGCACGACCCCGTCCCGATCCACCTCGATCGCGGCCGAGTGGCCTTGGCGGTCGGATGAAACGCCTGGCCGTCGCCGTGGTCGCGACCTGGCTGCTCACCCGCGCGATGCGGACCCGCCTCGGCCGCGAGGCCCGGCGCCGCCGCCGCTGCAACCCGACCCTCACCCCAGGATGACCATGTCTTTCGACCGACGCCTCGCTCTCGCCGTGCTGTACGCCGCCACCGCGACGCGGGTGGTCCACCTCGACTGCAGGCGACTGACGTCGGCGGCGGCAAGCTGGCTGCTCACCCGCGTCCTCCAGACCTACCTCGGCCGCGAGGCCCGGCACCGCCGCCGCTGCAACCCGACCCTCACCCCAGGATGACCATGTCTTTCGACCGACGCCTCGCTCTCGCCGTGCTGTGCGCCGCCGCCGCGGACCTCGCCGCCATCGGGCTCACGGCCACGGCGACGTGGATGATCGTCCGGGCGGCCGGGCACCCACCGTTGGCCGCGTTGTCGGTGGCGATCGTCGCCGTGCGGACGCTGGCGGTGGTGCGTGGCGGTCTTCGTTACGCGGACCGGCTCGTCGGCCACGACGCCGTGCTCGGCAAGGCCGGTGAGGCCCGCGCCCGCAGCTACCGCACCCTCGCCGCCCGACCGCACCGGCACGGCGGCGCCGCGCTCGCCGCGGTGGTCACCGATGTCAACGACGCGCAGGAGTTCTTGCTGCGCCGGCAGCTGCCCCGCCTTGCGGCCGCGGTGACCGGCGGGCTCACCGTCGCGGTCACCGCCGTCGTCTCGCCGGTGGCCGGGCTCGTGCTGGCCGCCGGACTGGGCATCACCGGACTGGTCCTGCCTCGGCTGGTCCCGCCGGTGCCGCCCTCGGCGCACGCCGCGCTGTCCGCCTACGCGCTCGACCTCACCCGTGGCCGCGACGACCTGGTCGTGCTCGGCGCGTTCGACCGCCACCGAGCCGAGGCAGCCGCGGTCTCGCGCGCGGCTGCCGCGCGTCAACGCCACGTGACCACCAGAGCGTCGGCGACCACCGCCGCGGCGATCCTGGTGCAGGCCGCCACCGCCGTCGTCGTCCTGCTGGTGAGCGGGGCGGGCGGGCCGACCGCGGCGGCGCTGGCGTTGACCGCGTTGGGCGCCATCGAGGTCACCCTGCAGCTGCTGGAGCCCCTCCGTCGGCCACCGCCGCTCGCGGCCGTCGAACCCGTGCCGCAGGCACCGCTGACCGACGAACTGCGCCTCGACCGCGTCTCGGCCCGCACCTTGCGCGAGCTCACCGTCACCGTCCACAAGGGACAACGCATCGCCGTCGTCGGCCCGACCGGCGCGGGCAAGAGCACCCTGCTCGACCTGATGACCGGCCTGCTCCCGCCGGAAAGCGGCCAGGTCACTGGCCGAGCGAGCGGCAACCACGACGACGCGTGGGTCTTCGCCGCGCCGATCCGCACCAACCTGCGCCTGGCGAACCCGCGAGCCGGCGATGACGAACTCCTGGCCGCCCTCACCACCGTCGGCCTCGACGTGGACCTCGACACCGACGCCACGACGTTGTCCGGTGGGCAACGCCAGCGGCTGCTGCTGGCCCGCGCCCTGCTGGCCGACCCGCCGATCCTGGTCCTGGACGAACCGGTCGCCGCTCTCGACCCGGCGTCGGCGGACGAGGTGCTGCTCGCTGCGCTGGAGCATGCGACGGGCGCGGTCGTGCTGGTCAGCCACCGGTTGGCCGCCCTGGCCGCCGTCGACGAAGTGCTGGTCCTGGACCAAGGCAAGATCGTCCAGCGCGGCCCCCATACCGACCTGGCCATAACCCCCGGCCCCTACCGCGACGCCCTCCTCATCGAACAGGCCGCCACTTTTCCCCAGGCGACCAGTTGTCCACAGATCGACGCAGCTCCCGTTTCCCCAGCTCAAACCCGATAGAATGGACAAGGGGGAGCCCCCGGGAGGGTGGGCCCTGCGCGGGAAACATTGAGCAAGATCATGCGCGTGATCGGGCGGCCACCATCCCACGAGCAGCCAACTCGCAGGGCCGCTATCCCACCGAGCCGCGGCCGCTCCAACCGCCCCATCAAGCCGCCCCATCAAGCCGCCGCCCACGCTCAGCGCCCGATCCAACCGCCCCATCAAGCGGCCCCATCAAGCCGCCGCCCACTCTCAGCGCCGATCCAGCCGTCACCCGATCCTGAGCCACCGGCCCAGATCAGCGCACCGGCGGCCAGGCCACCTCGTTGATCGGCGGCCGGTCGGCCAGCAGCACCTCTTGCGGATCCGGCAACCACTCGCCCATCACCTCGACGAACTGCGTCAACCCAGCTGCCGACCCAGCCACCCCGGCCCTGGCCAACGCCGTCCCGAGCACCTGCCGCGCCATCACGCCGAGCTGCGCCAGCGGCCGGTTGCGGTGCCGCCGCACACCCAGGTTCACCTGCGCCAACCCCGCCAATCCGTACCGGCTGTGCGCGTCGAGCAGCAACCCGATCTCGACCCCGTACCCCGCCGCGAACGGCACCGACTCCAGGAACGACCGGCGCGCCGCGTACTCCCCGCTCAACGGCTGGACCACCATCGCCAACTCCGGGCGCAGCGCCGCCAGCAACGGCCGCGCCACCAGCTCGGTCACCCGCCCGCCGCCGGCGTCGTCGGAGGCGCCGAGCGGGCGCCGGTAGAACGACTTGACCAGGTGGACGTCGTCGTCGAAGAACAACGGGCCCAGCAGGCGTGGCACGAACCACGGAGCGGGCGAGACCAGGTCGGAATCCAGGAACACCAGCAAGTCGCCGCTGGTCGCGGCCAGCGACCGCCACAGCACCTCACCCTTGCCCGGCAACGGCTCGAGCTCGGGAAGGACGTCGGTGCGGTGCACCACCCGCGCGCCCGCCGCCGATGCGACCGCGGCGGTCCGGTCGGTCGAACCCGAGTCCACCACGACGAGCTCGTCGACCAGCGAGCCGACCAGCGGCCGCACGGACTCGATCACCCCCGCGACCGTCGGTTCCTCGTCCAGCGCGGGCAGCACGACGCTGACCGTGCGGGATCCCTTGGCCTGTAGGAGTTCCTCCTCTGTCCACGAAGGACTCTGGTAGGTGTTCTCGGTGAACCAGGAGTGCACGCACCCTCCTCGATCAGGCCAGCGCCCGCAGGACCCTGGCCGGTGGCCGGGTACCCGCGATGCTCGCCACCATCTCCAGCACCCCGCGGGTCCGGCGGACCTGGTGCGCCCGGAACACCCGGGCACCGGTCCAGGCCGCCACCGCGGTCGCGGCCAGCGTGCCGTCGACCCGGTCGTCGAGGCCCGCGTCCAGAGTCTCGCCGATGAAGTCCTTGTTGGACAGCGCCATGAGCACCGGCCACCCGGTGTTGACCAACTCGTCAAGCCGGCGCAACAAAGCCAGGCCGTGCCAGGTGTTCTTGCCGAAGTCGTGGGTGGGGTCGATCAGCACGCCCGCACGCGGCACCCCGGCCGCGACCATGGCCTCGGCCCGTTCGACCAGTTCCTCGGCCACCTGCGCGACCACGTCGCGGTAGCGGACCCGGTGCGGGTCGGTGCGCGGCTGGAGCCCGCCGGTGTGGGAGCAGACGATGCCGGTGCCGTGCTCGGCGGCGACCTCAGCGAGCCTGGGATCGGCACCCGCCCACGTGTCGTTGATCAAGTCCGCGCCGGCCGCGCACGCCGGGCCCGCGACCTCGTGGCGCCAGGTGTCGACACTGATCACCAGGTTCGGGTGCGCCTCCCGGATGGCCTCGACGATCGGCACCACCCGGCGGACCTCCTCGGCCGCGTCGACGTGCTCGCCGTGCGACCCGGCCCGCACGCCGCCGATGTCGACGATGTCGGCGCCTTCGGCCACCGCGCGGTCGACCGCGGCCAGCGCCGCCTCGTCGGCGAACGTGGCCCCGCGGTCGTAGAACGAGTCCTTCGTCCGGTTGACGATGGCCATCACCAGGGCACGGTCCTGCGGCACCACGCGTGCGCCGAACTTGAGTTCTCCCACTTCACGATCGTGCCATTGGTCCGGACGGTGGACAGGTAACGGGCGACACTGCCTGGACGCGGGCTTCAGTACGTAGAGTGGTGCAGTGCTGTATCAGGTGGTCCGACGGGTGCTCGCCCCCTTGCTCAAGGCCGTGTTCCGGCCGCACGTCGAGGGGATCGAGGACGTGCCTCCGGAGGGGCCGGTGATCTTCGCGAGCAACCACCTGTCGTTCATCGACAGCATCATCATCCCGCTGATCGCCCCGCGGTCGGTGTCGTTCCTGGCGAAGGCCGAGTACTTCGAGGGCGGCAACCTGCGCCAGCGCATGGCGGGCGCGTTCTTCTCCGCGATGGGCGCGGTGCCGGTGCGGCGTGGCCAGGGCCGGGCGGCGGTGGCGGCCCTGGACGCGGGCATCGAGGTGCTGAACAAGGGCGGCGGGTTCGGGATCTACCCGGAGGGCACCCGGTCGCTGGACGGCAAGCTGCACCGCGGGCACACGGGTGTCGCGCAGCTGGCGTTGAGCACGGGCGCGCTGGTGGTGCCGGTGGCGCTGCTGGGCACGGACAAGGTGCAGCCGAAGGGCAAGAAGCTGCCGCGCGTGCACCGGTTCACCGTGCGGTTCGGCAAGCCGCTGGACTTCTCCCGCTACGAGGGCATGGGCGCCTCGCCGCCGATCCGCCGCGCGGTGACCGACGAGATCATGTACGCGATCATGGAACTGTCCGGCCAGGAATACGTCGACAGCTACCACAAGCGCCCCGACGCCGCCTGATCATCCACTCACCGCGCGCAATCCGCCTCGCGCGCGAAGACAGCCCCCACCCTTCCCGGGGGGCACCCCTGATGCCAGTCTATCGAGGTCAGGCGGGGTGTGGGGTGCGTTGAGCGGATCTGTGGACAACTCGCCGGGTGTGGACAACTGCGGCCGTGGCCGGGGTTCGGGCCGGCCGAACCCCGACCAGCCGGGTCACCAGGCGTAGGCCTCCGGAGCGGGCTTCGAACCGTTCGGGGCCGGGGCCGGGAACAGCTCGTCGAGCTTCGCCAATGCGTCGGCGTCCAGCTTGATGTCCAGCGCGCGCAGCGAACCGTCGAGTTGGGCGATGGTGCGCGGGCCGATGATCGGGCCGGTCACGCCCTCCTGGTGCAGCAGCCAGGCAATGCCCAGGTCAGCGGGGTCGTGGCCGAGCTCGGCGGCGAACTTCTCGTACTTCTCGATCGTCTCGCGGTGCTGCTCGAGACCGTCGGCCGAACGTCCCTTCGCCCCGCGCGACGCGCCGCCCTCCTTCTGCTTGCGCAACACGCCCGCGAGCAGGCCACCGTGCAGCGGCGACCACGGGATCACACCGAGCCCGTAGTGCCGCGCGGCGGGCAGCACCTCGAGTTCGATCCACCGGGTCAGCAGGTTGTAGATCGACTGCTCGCTGACCAGGCCGAGGAAGTGCCGGTCGCGCGCGGCCTCCTGCGCCTGCGCGAGGTGCCAGCCGGCGAAGTTCGAGGACCCGAAGTAGAGGACCTTGCCCTGCTGGCGCAGGACCGAGAACGCCTCCCAGATCTCGTCCCACGGCGTGTTCCGGTCCACGTGGTGCATTTGGTACAGGTCGATGTAGTCGGTCTGCAGGCGCTTGAGCGAGGCGTCCGCGGCGCGCCGGATGTTCAGCGCCGACAGGAAGGTGTCGTTGGGCCAGTCACTCATGCTGCCGTAGAGCTTGGTGGCCAGCACGGTCTTGTCGCGCCGGCCGCCACCCTTGGCGAACCACCGCCCGATGATCTGCTCGGTGATCCCCTCGCCCTTCGCCCAACCGTAGACGTTGGCGGTGTCGAAGAAGTTGATGCCGTGCTCGTGGGCGCGATCCATGATCGCGTGACTGTCCTCTTCGGACGTCTCGGGCCCGAAGTTCATGGTGCCGAGGACCAGCCGGGACACCGAGAGCCCGGACCGGCCGAGGTGCGTGTACTCCATGCCCGCCAACCTACGCCCGGAGTAACTCCAGGTATGGCACTCCGGTCACCGGCAACCGAGCCCGCTCCGCCGGGTGTGTCCCCCGTTCCGACCCGGCGTGTCCCTCCTTCCGACCCGGCGTGTCCCCCGCTCCAGCCGGGTGTGTCCCCCGTTCCATCCGGGTGTGTCCCCCGCTCCGACCCAGCGAGTCCCACGTTCCGAGTGTGGGACACACCTTGCCCGACTGTGGGACACACCCTGCTCGACTGTGGGACACACCCTGCTCGACTGTGGGACACACCCCGCCCGACTGTGGGACACGCCCGGGCTTCAGGCTCGGGTGACGCGCGTGCCGCGGCGCCACACGGCCCAGGTCAGCGGGACGCCCGGCCGGTAGGCCAGGTGCGTTGCCGACGGCGCGTCCAGCACGTGGAGGTCCGCGCGCGCACCCTCGCGCACGACACCGACATCGTCGCGGCGCAACGCTTTCGCTCCGCCCAGGGTGGCCGCGGCGACCGCCTCCTCGACGCTCATCCGCATCTGCAGCACTGCCGTGGCCACGCAGAACGCCATCGACGAGGTGTAGGACGAACCGGGGTTGCAGTTCGACGCCAGCGCCACGGTCGCGCCCGCGTCCAGCAGCCGCCGGGCCGGGGGCAGGGCCTGCCGAGTGGAGAGATCGGTCGCGGGCAACAACGTGGCCACCGTGCCGGAGCCCGCCAACGCGTCCACATCGGACTCGCTGAGGTAGGTGCAGTGGTCCACGCTCGCCGCGCCCAGTTCCACGGCGAGGCGCACGCCAGGCCCCTCGCCGAGCTGGTTCCCGTGCACCCGCAACCCGAGCCCACGCGAAGCGGCCGCCGTCAACACCGCACGGGACTGGCCCTCGTCGAACGCGCCGGTCTCGCAGAACACGTCCGCCCAGCGCACGTGCGGGGCGAGCGCGTCGAGCATGTCGCCGCACACCAAGGCCACGTAGTCGTCGGCATCCCACCCCGGTGGGACCAGGTGCGCGCCGAGGAAGGTGACCTCGTCGGCCAGCGAAGCCGCGACGATCGCCGACCGGCGCTCGTCCTCGACGGTCAACCCGTAGCCGGTTTTGGTCTCGATGCAGGTGGTGCCCTGCGCGACCGCCTCGTCGACGTGCTTGCGCAGCCCGGCGGCCAGCACGTCGTCGGACGCGGCGCGGGTGGCCTCGACCGTGGTCGCGATGCCACCCGCCGAGTATGCCTGCCCGGCCATCCGCGCGGTGAACTCGGCCGTCCGATCGCCCGCGAAGACCAGGTGGGTGTGGCTGTCGACCCAGCCCGGCAGCACGGCGCGGCCTTCGACGTCGACCCGCTCGTCGGCGTCGGGGGCGCCGGCGGCCGAACCGACCCACGCGATCCGCTCGCCGTCGATGACCAGGGCGGCATCGGTGAGCGCAGCGCCGGTGTTGGTGGTCAACTCGCCGATGCCGGTGATCAGGACGCTCATCGGGCCGCCTCCCAGACTTCGGTGATCGCGTCGTGCAGGAGTCTGCCGACGTCGCCCAGGGTGCTGTGGACGCCGTCGCGGACTATCGGCGTGCCGTCGGAGATGACCGTGTGGATGTCAGCCGCGGACGCCGCCAGCATCACCTGACCGGGGGCGCTGCCCGCGGTGCGGGGCGTGTCCATGCGCACCGCGACCAGATCCGCGGGCCAGCCGGGGGCGATCGCGCCGCCGGGCCGGCCGAGGGCGGCGTGACCGGTCATCGCGGCGGTCAGCTCGGCCGGGGTGAAGCGGCCGCGCCGGCCAGTGCGCAGGCGCTCGCCGTGTTCCAGGGCGCGGGCCTCGGTGAACATGTCGATCACGACGTGCTGGTCGGAGCCCAGGCAGAGGGTGCTGCCCGCGTCGACCAGTTCGCGCGCCGGGCCGATGCCGTCGGCCAGGTCGCCTTCGGTCGTGGGGCAGAAGCACGCGGTGACCTGGTTGCCGCCCAGCAGATGGATGTCCTCTGTGGACAGGTGGGTCGCGTGCACCGCGGTCAGGTTGTCCCGCAGCACGCCGTGGCGGTGGAGCAACTCCGTCGGCGTGCAGCCGTGACGCGCCAGGCAAGCCTCGTTTTCCGCGGGCTGCTCGGACAGGTGGACGTGCACGACGCCGCCCCGGGTCAGCTCCGCGAAGGGACGCAAGTATTCGGCCGGCACCGCACGCACCGAGTGCAGGGCCCAGCCGTCGAGGGTGCCCGCACGGGACCACCAGCGGTCGAGGTCGCCGTCGGAGAACCGTTGCTGCGTCTCGTTCAGCGGCTCGCCGTCGAGGCCGCCGGTCAGGTAGAGCGTGTCCAGCAACGTGATCCGGATGCCGGCGTCGGCCGCGGCTTGGTGCAGGGCGTGCCCCATGGCGTTGGGGTCGTCGTACGGACGGCCGCCGGGCGCGTGGTGCAGGTAGTGGAACTCGCCGACCGACGTGATACCGGCCAGCGCCATCTCGGCGTAGACCGCGCGTGCCAGGGTGAGGTAACTGTCGGGGTCGAGGGTCGCGGCGAGGGCGTACATGGCGTCGCGCCACGTCCAGAAGGTGCCGCCGTCGGCGTGGGTGCGACCACGCAACGCGCGGTGGAAGGCGTGCGAGTGCGCGTTGGCGAAGCCGGGGAACACCATGCCGGACAGGCGCTCCGCACCGACGTCCTCAGTGGACACCTTGGTGATCAGGCCATCCTCGGCGTGCACGGTGACGCCCTGAGCCACACCGTCGGGCAGCCAGATGTTCTCGCACCAGTAGGCGGTCATCCGGCCAGCCGTTCCAGGACCTCGGCCAGCGCGACCGCCCCGGCCGCGCAGTCGTCGCGCTCGGCGTGCTCGGCCGGGGCGTGGCTGATCCCGGTCGGGTTGCGGACGAAGAGCATCGCGGTCGGCACCCGGGCGGCGAGCACGCCCGCGTCGTGCCCGGCGCCGGTGGGCAGCGCGGGCACGCCGCCGAGCCAGCCCGCGAGGCGGTCGCGCAGCGCGGTGTCGAACACGACGGTGTCGCCGTAGGACTCCTCGGTGATCTCGACCGCGCATCCCTCGGCGGCGGCTGCCTCGCGCGCGGCGGCAGCGATTTCGGCGACCACCGCGCGTGTTCCGGCGTCGTCGGGCGAGCGCGCGTCCAACCACATGTCCACTGTGGACGCGATGACGTTGGTGCCGCCGGGCACCGGGAGCACCCGGCCCACCGTCGCGCGGGCCTGGGGGACGGCCTTCGCCGCCTGGCGCACGGCGACGACGGTCTGCGCGGCGGGCAGCATGGGGTCGCGGCGGTCGCCCATCAGCGTGGCGCCGGCGTGGTTGCCCTCGCCGGTGAACCGCAGGCGCCAGCGGCCGTGCGCGAGGATCGACTCCGCCACCGCGACCGGCGCGCCGAGGTCGATGAGCCCGCGGCCCTGCTCGACGTGCAGTTCGACGAACGTGCCGATGGTGGCGAGTGCTTCGTCGTCGCGACCGAGCCGTGCGGGGTCGAGCCCGGCGGCCCGCACGGCATCACCGAGCGTGGTGCCGTCAAGGTCGGTGAGCGCGCGCGCTTTGTCGGCCTCGATGGTGCCCGCCAGCAACCGCGACCCGAGGCACGGCACCCCGAACCGGCCGCCTTCCTCCTCGGCGAACACCAGCACGGCCAGCGGCTTGACCGGTTGGAAACCCTTGTCCCGCAACAAGTCGACCGCGGCGAGCGCGCTGGTCACACCGAGCGGCCCGTCGAACGCGCCGCCGCCGGGCACCGAGTCGAGGTGGCTCCCGGTGACGATCGCGCCCTTGCCGGGGGTGCCCCACCAAGCCCAGAGGTTGCCGTTGCGGTCGGTGCGGACGTCGAGGCCGCGGCGGCGCGCCTGCTCGGTGAACCACTCGCGCAGCTCCAGCTCGACGCGGTCGAACCCGTGCCGCGAATAGCCGCCGCGCTTGGGATCGGCGCCGACGCCCGCGATCTCGTCCAGTCCGCTGTTGGCGAAGCCCACAGCCGCGAGCTCGCGGGGGCCCCGGCTCGCCGCGCTTGATGGCTCGCTCACGCGTCACCCTCCTGTCAAGCAGTTGTCCACAGGCACCCGGTTGTCCACAGATCCGCTTCGAGCGCCCCACAGCCCCGCTGACCCCGATAGACTGGACACAGGGGCGCCCCCCGGGAGGGTGGGGGCTGCCATAGGAGCGGAATGCGTTGGTGTCAAGGGGAAGTCACGCGCGTTCCATGGGGATCGCGACCGCGCGGTCCCGGGCCACCTCGTCCGCCCGCTCGTAGCCGGCGTCCACGTGCCGGATCACGCCCATGGCCGGGTCGTTGGTCAGCACGCGTTCGATCTTCTGGCCCGCCAGCTCGGTCCCGTCCGCGACCGTGACCTGACCCGCGTGGATCGAGCGCCCGATGCCGACGCCACCGCCGTGGTGGATGGACACCCAGCTCGCCCCCGACGCGGTGTTGACCAGCGCGTTCAGCAGCGGCCAGTCCGCGATCGCGTCCGAACCGTCGGCCATCGACTCCGTCTCCCGGTACGGCGACGCGACCGAGCCGCAGTCCAGGTGGTCGCGGCCGATCACCACCGGCGCCGACAGCTCGCCCGACGCGACCATCTCGTTGAACCGCACGCCGGCCAGGTGCCGCTCGCCGTAGCCCAGCCAGCAGATGCGCGCCGGAAGCCCTTGGAACGCAACGCGTTCGCCCGCCATCTTGATCCAGCGGGCCAGGGATTCGTTCTCCGGGAACAACTCCAGGATGGCCCGGTCGGTCGCCTCGATGTCCTTCGGGTCACCGGAGAGCGCGGCCCAGCGGAACGGGCCCTTGCCCTCGCAGAACAGCGGCCGGATGTAGGCGGGCACGAAGCCGGGGAAGTCGAACGCGCGCTCGCTGCCGCCGAGCTTGGCCTCGCCGCGGATCGAGTTGCCGTAGTCGAACACCTCGGCACCGCGGTCCATGAAGCCGACCATCGCGTCCACGTGCTCGGCCATCGAGTCGCGGGAGCGGTCGGTGAACTCGTCGGGCTTCTTGGCCGCGTAGTCGTGCCAGTCGTCCAGCTCGACCCCGCGCGGCAGGTACATCAGCGGGTCGTGCGCCGAGGTCTGGTCGGTGACGATGTCGATGTCCACGTTGCGGCGCAACAACTCCGGCAGCACCTCGGCGGCGTTGCCGATCACCGCCACGGACAGCGGACGGCGCTCCTTCTTGGCGGTCTCGACCCGGCGGATCGCGTCGTCCAGGTCGTCGGCCACCTCGTCGAGGTACCGCGTCTCCACCCGCCGGTGCGCACGCGCCGGGTCCACCTCGATGCACAGCACGACGCCCTCGTTCATCGTGACCGCAAGCGGTTGCGCACCACCCATGCCGCCGAGCCCGGCGGTCACGGTCAGCGTCCCGCGCAGCGTGCCGCCGAAGCGCTTGTTCGCCACGGCCGCGAACGTCTCGTAGGTGCCCTGCAGGATGCCCTGCGTGCCGATGTAGATCCACGAACCCGCGGTCATCTGCCCGTACATGGTCAGGCCCAGCTGCTCCAGGCGCCGGAACTCCGGCCACGTCGCCCAGTCGCCGACCAGGTTCGAGTTCGCGATCAGCACCCGCGGCGCCCACTCGTGGGTGCGCAGCACGCCGACCGGCTTGCCCGACTGCACGAGCAGCGTCTCGTCCTCGGGCAGGGTGGTCAGCTCGCGGGTGATCGCCTCGAAGCTGGCCCAGTTGCGCGCGGCCTTGCCGGTGCCGCCGTAGACGACCAGGTCGTCGGGGCGCTCGGCCACCTCGGGGTCGAGGTTGTTGTGGAACATCCGCAGCGCGCCCTCGGTCTGCCAGTTGCGCGCGGTCAGCTTGGTGCCGCGCGCGGCGCGGACGGGACGAGGTCCGGGGGTGGTCATCAAGATCTCCTCACAGTGCGGCCAGCGCGCCGGACCGGATGAGGTCCTCGGCGGCGGCGATCTCGGGGGCGAGGTGGCGGTCGGGGCCGACGCCCGGCACCCGCTCACGCAGCAACGCGAGCGCCGTGCCGGTGGCCTTGCCCGGCGTCAGGGGCGCACGCAGGTCGAGCGCGCGCGCCGCGGTCAGCAGTTCGATGGCCAGCACGGAGGTCAGGCCGTCGACGGCCTTGCGCAGCTTGCGCGCCGCCGACCAGCCCATCGAGACGTGGTCCTCCTGCATGGCCGAGCTCGGGATCGAGTCGACCGACGCCGGCACCGCGAGCCGCTTGAGCTCGGAGACGATCGCGGCCTGGGTGTACTGGGCGATCATGTGACCGGAGTCCACGCCGGGGTCGTCGGCCAGGAACGGCGGCAGGCCGTGCGAGCGGGCCACGTCGAGCATCCGGTCGGTGCGCCGCTCGGCCATGCTGGCCACGTCCGCGACCGGGATGGCCAGGAAGTCCAGCACGTAGGCGATCGGCGCGCCGTGGAAGTTGCCGTTGGACGCCACCCGGCCGTCGTCGAGCACCACCGGGTTGTCGATGGCCGCGGCCAGCTCGCGCTCGGCGACCAGTTCGGCGTGCGCGAGCGTGTCGCGGGCCGCGCCGTGCACCTGCGGGGCGCAGCGCAACGAGTAGGCGTCCTGCACGCGCGTGTCCTCGGGGCCGCTGTGGCTCGCCACGATCGGCGAACCTTCGAGCAGGCGCAGCATCCGCGCCGCCGAGAGCGCCTGGCCGGGGTGCGGGCGCAGTGCGTGCAGCTCGGGGATGAACACCCGGTCGGTGCCCAGCAGCGCCTCGACGCTCATGGCCGCGGTCAGGTCGGCGACGTCGAGCAACGCATGCAGGTCGCGCATCGCGAGCACCAGCATGCCGAGCATGCCGTCGGTGCCGTTGATCAGCGCGAGGCCCTCCTTCTCGGCCAGCTGCACGGGCGTGATCCCGCTGTCGCGCAACGCATCGGCCGCCGGACGCAAGGTGCCGTCGCGGTCGAGGACCTCGCCCTCGCCCATCAGCGTGAGCGCGCACGCGGACAGCGGCGCGAGATCACCGGAGCAGCCGAGCGAGCCGAACTCGTGCACCACCGGCACGATGCCCGCGTTCAGCACGGCCACCATCGCCTCCACAGTGGACTGGCGAACGCCGGTGTGCCCGGTGAGCAACGTCTGCAGGCGCAGCAGCATCAGCGCCCGCACCACCTCCGGCTCGACCGGGGCCCCGGTGCCGGCCGCGTGCGAACGGATCAGCGAACGCTGCAGCTGCGCGCGCTTGTCCGGCGGGATGTGCTTCACGGCGAGTGCACCGAACCCGGTCGAGATGCCGTAGGTCGGCTCCGCCGCGTTGGCCAGCTCGTCGATGTGGGCGCGTGCCTTCGCGACCGCGGCCAGCGCCTGCTCGGTCGGCTCGACCGGCGCACCGTCGCGCGCCACGGCGACCACCTGGGGAGGAGTCAGCGGCGTGCCGCCGATCGGTACCCGTTCCTGCATGCGCACAGCAAACCCCGCCCCGGGCGTTCGCACGACCCGGGACGGGGTGGGATGTGTCTGGAATCCCAGACAGTGGTTCTAGCGGGTGCCGATCCAGTTCACGTAGGCCGCGTCGTGCACGACCGCGGTGTCGGCGATCTTGATCACCTCGTCCCTGGTCAGCGGCCGGACGCCGGGGTGGTTGCCCCCCGACGCCACCACGCTCAGGTACCGCCCGTCGCCCAGCGGAACGGACAAGGTCTGCCTGGCCCCGTCCGCCGACTTCGCATACCGGCCCTGGTTGCCGCGCGCGGTCACCGCCGCACCGCTGGTGAGCTCCGGCTCGTGGTCGACGAAGATGTCCACTTCGGCGAGCGGCTCCTGCTCTCGAGTGGTGCACGACGCCATGCCTTCCGGGGCATGGCCGCCCACGGACGGCCCCCTTGTGATCGCGCCGAGGTTGGCGTACGGGCACCAGCCCGGGTCGACCACCGCGCGGAAGGGCTTGGTGCCGTCCGTGCGCAGCGCGCGCGCGACGTGCAGCGCGATGGCACGGTGGTCCTGCCCGCCGTCGACGGTGATCCGCACCTGCAGGTGGGGCTCGGGCCGCCACGTCACGTCCGTCCGGTGCCCCGGCGGGGTGTCGGTCGAGTCGACGTAGGCCGGCTTGCCGTTCACGTCGACCACCGTGGTGTCGTCGGTGCGGCGCGGCGGTTCGTCGGTCTGCTGGACCGTGATCGTCACGGTCGGCCCCGGCCACTGCGAGCCCACCGGCATGCTCCACTGCCGCAGGACCGCCGTCGCCTGGGCGGACCGCTCCGCTTCCACGACGTCGGCGGGCAGCCAGCCGGGCTCGTAGGCCATGGCCCGCTGCCACAGGACCGGCTGGTTCGGCGAAGCCGCCGCCGGCGTCGTGCTCCGCGCGTGGCGCAGGACGAACGGCACGGTGATCGCGATCGCCACCACCGCGGCGGCCGCGAGCGCCATCCCGATCGTGCGCGGACCGTGCCGGCGCGAGCCGGCCCGGGCCAGCGCTTCCCGCACGGCGGCGCCGTCCGGGCGACGGTCGGCCTGCAGGTGCATGGCGGTCACGATCAGCTCTTCGGTGTCAGTCATGATCCGTCCCCGGTCGACGTGGTCACGTGGTCGGTGCGCAATGCGGCGATGGCGCGGGCGAGGTGGCTGCGGACCGTGCTCGCCCCGCAGCCGAGCAGTTCGGCGATCTCGCCGTCGGTGCGGTCCTCGTAGTAGCGGAGCACCACCGCGGCCCGTTGCTTCGGCGGCAGCGCCGCGATGCGCGCGAGCATCGCCTCGCGCTCGTCGTACGACCCGGACGGGTCGTCGACCAGTTCCTCGCGGGCCACGGCCACCGCGGCGGCCTCGTGCGCGGCCCGGCGGCGGCGCAGGGACAGGTACTCGTTGAGGATCATGCGCTTGACGTACGCCGTGGGCGCGGCCATCGGCCCGATCCGCCGCCACTTCTGCTGGGCGCGCAGGAGCACTTCCTGCACGACGTCCTTGGCGAGTTCGGCGTCACACGTGAGCACGCTGGCGTAGCGCAACAGACCGTCCAACCGCTCGTCGACGAAATCGTCGAAACTGCTTCGCACAGCTCTCCCCTTCGCCTCAGCGGGTGCCGATCCAGCTCACGTCGGCGTGCTGGTCGACCTGGACGGCGGCGAGCAGTGCGGTGAAGTCGGGCCATCCCGGCAGGTGCCCGGTCTGTTCGGTCCCGGCGACCGCGACGTCGTAGCCGTCCCGCTCGACCTGGGCCAGGCCCGGCTTGCCCGTGCGCAACTGCCCGAAGGTCAGCACGAACTCGTGACCCTGGTAGGTGGTCTTCGCGGAGATGCGGGTTTTCGGGGGGTTGACGTGCCTGGAGCCGAAGACCTTCGCGCCCGCGGCGGTCCACCCGGCGGGGAGGTGGTCGAAGCGCAGTTGCGGTGCGAAGCGCACGGTGTCGCCCTGCCGCACCGACCTGGCGACGCGTTCGGCGATGCCCGCCTGCGCCTCGTCCGGTCCCAGCAACGCGGACACGGTCACCAACCGGCCCGGCGACTGCTCCCAGACCACCCGGGTGTCGTTCTCGCCGGTCAGCTCCTTGGCCGGCTTGCCGTTGACGGTCAAGGACTTGCCCTTGGCGGGCAGGTGGCCGGGCCCCACCGCGAGCGACACCCCGGAGATGGCCACCGGGGTCCCGCCGTCGTCGACCTCGCCGTCGAGCCACGTGCGGGTGAACGACTGGCTGGTGGACGTCCGCTCCGCTTCGACCACGTGTGCGGGCAACCAGTGCGGCGCCAGGTTCATCTCCGTGACCGGTGCCGAGGGCTTCGCGGCCGGCGCGGCGGGTACCACCTGCGCCGCTGGCGCGGCTGGCGCCGCCGTGCCACCGGGCGCACGGTGCAGGACCACGGGCACGGTGATCGCGGCCACGGCAGCGGCCACGACCGCGATCACCACGTTCCGGCGGATCCGCCTTCCTTGTCTGGTCAGGACGTCACGGATCGCCATCGCATCGGGGCGACGGTCGGCCTGGGTGCCCTCGGCCTGGGTGCGCAGTGCGGCCACGATCAGCTCCTCGGTGTAGGTCATCATGCCGCTCCGGGTCGAGGCGGTCGCATGGTTTGCTCACCCTTGGAACGCACGCGCTCACGGATCTGCTGAGCGCACGCGAAAAGAAACCCCGCGCCGAGCGGCGCGGGGTTTCCTGGGAGATCGGCTCAGGGGGTACCGAGCCAGCTCACGTCAGCCTGCGGGTGCTCCTGGATGGCCTGTGACGCCATCTGCACCATCGTCTTCATCGGTGGTGTGGGCTCACCGGGTGCGTCGACGTGCAGCCCCACCAAGAGGAAGGACCCGTCGGGCAGCTTCCCGATGTTGTCGTTCGCGTGCACGTCCGGCTTCGGCCGGTAGGTGCTGGGCTGCCAATCGAGGAAGGCGATGAAGTCGTAGCTCCCGGTCCGCACCCGCACTTGCAACTGGGTGTCGCTGTTGCGGGGGTTGTCCCCGCTGACGCCCACCGCGAGCGGCGTCCAGCCCTGCGGCAGCTTGCCGAACGTGATCTGCGGGTCTATCCGCGCGTCGTGGTCGTCCGGCTGCACCGACCGCGCCACCCGGAGCACGTCCGCGAGAACCTTGTCGCCCTCGGCAGGGGACTGGGTGTGCTCGGGCGTGTAGCTGAAATTGGGCTGACCATCGGCACCCCGCACCGTCAGGATCACTCCTGGTTCCGGCTCCCAGGTGACCTCGTAGACGGTCGTCGCCAAGCTGGTCACCTTGCCGGGGTGGCCGTTGATGTCGATGGTGTGGTTGTTGCCCGTCGGCATGGAGCCCGGCTGGGTCGAGAGCCGGATCGTGTGACCGGTCGCGAACTGCCAGTCGGCTTCGCCGCCTTCGGTGACGACCCCCTCGCTGGTGGTCCACAGCCGGGAAGTCTCCGCACCGCGGCTCTGCCGCGCCTTCTCCACGAGTCCGGCCGGCAGCCAGTGCGGTTGGAACGCGAACCCCGAGTGGTGCTGGGCGGCCGCGGACTGGTTCTGGCCGCTGGAACCCCCCGGTCCCGCGACCAGCACCGCCCCGACGGCCAGCAGCGCCGCCACGGCGGCAGTGGCCCCCACGAGCACCGCCCGGCGTGGCCGGCTGCGGGCCTGCCGCGCCTCGATCCGCATCAGCAGCGCCACGGCGTCCGGTGCGCGATCGGCCTGCCGGTGCAGCGTTTCCTTGATCAACACCTCGGTCTTGTCGGTCATCGTCCCTCCTTCACGGTTGTCACGACGTCGTTTGCGCGCAGCGCGGCCATGGCGTGCGACAGGTGGCTGCGCACCGTGCCCGACCGGCAGCCGAGGATCTCGGCGATCTCGGCGTCGGTGCGGTTGTCGTAGTAGCGGAGCACCACGGTGGCCCGCTGTTTCGGTGGCAGCACGGCGATCCGGGCGAGCATCGCGTCGCGTTCGTCGTAGTCGGTGGCCGGATCGGCGAGGGCCACCTCGACGCCGCCGTGCCCGGTCGAGATCTCGCGCACCGCCTTGCGCCGGCGCCACGACAGGTATTCGTTGGTGACCATGCGTTTGACGTACGCCAGCGGTGCGTCCATCGCGCCGATCCGCGGCCACCGCGGCTGCACCCGCAGCAGGGTGTCCTGGACGACGTCCTGAGCGAGATCCGGGTCGCACGTCAACGCGGTGGCGTAGCGCAGCAGCGTGGCCGCCCGCTCGGTCGCGAATTGCTCGAAGCTCTGCACTGGCACCCCCTTTCGTTCGTTCGCCCCACTAGAACGTCGCCAGGCACCCGAGATGTTGAGCCGTAGGGTGACATTCGTGGCGAGCAGTTCGGATGTGCCCGCGCTGCGCCGCGGCCTGGCCGTGCTGCGGTTGCTGGCCGGGAAGGCGGGGCCGGTCACCGCGGCGGCGGTGGCGCGGGAGCTCGCCCTGCCCCGCTCGACCACGTATCACCTGCTCACCGAGCTGGCCGAGGCCGGTTTCGTCACCCACCTGCCGGAGGAGCACCGGTACGGGCTCGGGCTGGCCGCGTTCGAGCTGGGGTCGGCCTACCTGCGCCACGACCCGCTGGAGCGGCTGGCCCGGCCGTTGCTGCGCCGGCTGGTGGACCGCACCGGGCACACCGCGCACCTCGGCGTGCTGCACGGGCGGGAGATCGTCTACCTGCTGCGGGAGCTGCCCGCCCGGCCGAACACGACGGTGACCGACGTGGGGGTGCGGTTGTCCGCGCACCTGCCCGCGTCGGGGCGGGCGATGCTGGCCTACCTGCCGGCCGCGCAGGTGCGGGTGTTGTTCCCGGACCGGGCCAGTTTCGTCGAGCGGACCGGGCGCGGTGCGCGGTCGTTGCCGGAGTTGCGGCGGGACCTGGCGGCGGTGCGGCAACGGGGGTGGGCCGTCGAGGACGGGTTCGTGACGGCCGGCCTGGCGTCAGTGGCCGCGTGCGTCTTCGACCACGGGGAACGGGCGATCGCCGCGGTGTCGGCGACGTTCCGGCACGAATGCCCAGAGTCTTGTGACGCAGGGCCTTGTGGCGCCGATTGGCCGGACGTCGCGGCGGACGTGCGGGCGGTGGCCGCGGAGCTGACCTCGCGGGTCGGCGGTCACTCGGTCGGCTGAGCCTTGCCGAGGCGGTCGGCGCGGAAGGTGCCGCGGTCGAGGTCCACGCCGTGTTCCGGCGGCGCGCCCTGCGATTCCTCGTCCCGCATCATCGACATGGAGTCGCGGTGCTCGAGCTGCATGCGCTTGGAACCGTAGAAGAAGGCCGTGACCTCGTCGGCATAGGTGGCCGACAAAGTGCGGTGGTTCCCGCGTTTACCGGCCTTGCGCGCCCGGGACTCGTAAATACCGACGATCATCAACAGGATGATGCTGAGCGGCCCCAGGAGTTCCATCAGCAAAACGCCCACGGCCACTCAACGAGTGGCCGTGGGCGCTGGTTCCTGCGATTCTCAGCCCTTGTCCAGGCCCTGGGCCTTCAGCCATTCCGCGGCCACGGCCGCCGGGTCCGGCTTGCTCGGGGCGTTGAGCTTGCCGTTCAGCTCGATCAGCGTGTCCGTGGTCAGCTTGGCCGACACCGCGTTCAACGCCGCCTTGACCTTCGGACCCACCTTCGACGAGTTGATCAGCGGCAGCACGCTCTGCGCCGCGAAGTTGCTCTTCGGGTCCTCGAGCACCACGAAGTTGTTCGCCGTGATCGACGGGTCGGTGGTGAAGAGGTCGGCCGCCTGGACCACGCCGGTCTTGAGCGCGTTCACCGTCAGCGGGCCGCCCGCGTCGAGCGACTTGTAGCCCTTGATCTGCAGGCCGTAGTTCTTCTGCAGGCCGGGGATGCCGTCCGGGCGCTTCTGGAACTCCGGCGGACCACCGAAGGTCACCTCACCGCCGTGCGGGGCCAGGTCGGCGATGGTCTTGAGGTTCCACTTGGTGGCGGTCTCCTTGGTGACCACCACGGCGTCCTTGTCCTCGGCCGCCGACTTGTCCAGCACGATCAGCGGCGCGGGGACCTTCTGCTGCAACGCCGTGTAGACATCCGCGTCGGAGGTCTCCTTCGCCGACTTGTCGAAGTACTGCAGCAAGGTGCCGGAGTACTCCGGGATCAGGTCGATCGACCCGTCCTGCAACGCCGGGATGTAGGTCTCGCGGCTGCCGATGTTGGGCTTCTTGCTGACCTTGATGCCCTTGGCTTCCAGCGCGCCCGCGTAGATCTCGGCGAGCAGCTGGCTCTCCGGGAAGTTCGCGGAACCGACCGTCAGCGACGCCGGGTCCGCGGCCGCCGTGGTCGGCGCCTTGCTGGGACCACCGGCCGGGGTGTTGCTGAGCGGGTCGGACGACCCGCCGCACGCGGACAGGGTGAGCGCCGCGGTGACGGCGACGACACCGGCGAATACGCGTTTCATCGAGAACTCCTCATGCTTGTGCGCCGGCCGCCTCGGCGACCGGTTCGGAACTGGCCCGCGTCGCGCGCCGGCGGGTCCGCGCCGTGCGCAATCCAGGCGACACGGCGAGGCGTTGGACGACGGTCAGGATGGCCTCCACCACGATGGCCAGCGCCGCGATCAACACGGCACCACCCGCCATGGAGGCGTAGTCGTGGAAGGCGAGACCGTCGAGGATGAAGCGGCCGAGACCACCCAGGGTCACGTAGGCCGCGATCGTCGCGGTGGCGATGACCTGCAGGGTCGCCGCGCGCAACCCGCCGATGATCAGCGGCAACGCGATCGGCAGCTCCACGGTCAGCGCGATCTTCAGCTCGGACATGCCCATGCCGCGGGCCGCGTCCACCACCTCCGGGTCGACGTTGCGCACACCGGAGTAGGTGCCCGCGAGCAGCGGCGGGATCGCCAGCGCGACCAGGGCGATGGTGACCGCCTGCAGCGCGAGCGCGACCCCCATGACCAGCACCAGCAGGATCAGCAGACCCAGTTCGGGCAGTGCGCGGAACGAGTTCACGACGCCGACCACGACGAACGAGCCGCGCCCGGTGTGCCCGACGTAGAGCCCCAGCGGCAGGGCGATCACCGCGGCGATCAGCACCGCGATGGCGGTGTAGGTCAGGTGCTCGCCGATGCGCACGGGGATGCCCGCGTAGCCCGACCAGTTCAGCGGGTCGGTCAGCCAGGCCCAGATCGCGTTCACGCCGATGCCCCCTTGCTCGCGCCGCGCGTGGCGCGGGTCCACGGCGTGATCAGCTTGCCGACCAGCAGCAGGAGGGCGTCGACGACCAGGGCCAGCACCAGGATCGCGACGATGCCCGCGATGATCTCCGGGTAGTTGGTGCGGTTGAAGCCTTCGGTCAGGAACGAGCCGAGGCTCTCCACGCCGATGATCGCGCCGATGCTGGCGAGGCTGATGTTGGTCACCGCCGCCACGCGCACGCCCGCGGTGAGCACGGGCACCGACAGCGGCAGGTCGACGGTGAAGAACCGGCGCAGCTGCCCGAAGCCCATCGCGTTGGCCGCGGCGACCACGTGGCCCGGCACGGCGTCGAGCGCGTCGGCGACCGAGCGGACCAGCAGCGCGATCGTGTAGATGGTCAGCGCCACCTGCACGTTCAGCGGGTCGAGGATGCGGGTGCCGATCAGCGCGGGCATCACGACGAACAACGCCAGCGACGGGATCGTGTACAGCAGCCCGGAAAGCGGGATCAGGATCGTGCGGGCCAGCCGCCAGCGGTGCGCGACCCAGCCCAGCGGCACCGAGAGGACGAACCCGATCAGCACCGGGAGCAGCGCGAGCACCAGGTGTTGCCCGGAGACCTGCAGCAGCTGTCCGAAGTGGTCGCTGACCCAGGTCATGCGGTGGCCGCCTGTTCGCGGGCCTTGGACAGCGCCGCCAGCACGGATTCCGCGCTGACCCGGCCGACCACGGCCCCGCTGCCGTCGACCGCCACGCCGTGCCCGGAGGGCGAGGACAAGGCGGCGTCCATGGCACTGCGCAAGGAACCCGTGGTGCCGTTGCCGCCCTCGACGTCGTAGAGCGAACCGCCGGGCTCCAGGCCGTCCGCGGTCACCGTGCCGTCCACAGTGGACGACGAGCCGGGGCGCAGCCACCCGACCGGCTTGCGCTCGCCGTCGACGACCAGGACCCAGTCGTTCGTGGTCGGCACCGCGGCGCCGACCGGCACGGTTTCCAGTTGCTCCACGGCGATCCCGTCCGCGGACAGGAAGCCCAGGCCGCGGTAGCCGCGGTCGCGGCCGACGAAGCTCGACACGAACTCGTCGGCGGGCGCGCGCAGCAACTCGGCCGGCTCGGCGTACTGGGCGAGCTTGCCGCCGACGCGGAACACCGCGACCTTCTCGCCGAGCTTGATCGCCTCGTCGATGTCGTGGGTGACGAAGACGATGGTCTTGTCCAATTCGGCCTGCAGCCGCAGCAACTCGTCCTGCAAGCCTTCGCGCACAACGGGATCGACCGCGGAGAACGGCTCGTCCATGAGCAGGATCGGCGGATCGGCGGCCAGCGCGCGGGCCACGCCGACGCGCTGCTGCTGACCACCGGAAAGCTGTGCGGGGTAACGCTTGCCGAACTCGACGGGCAGCCCGACCAGTTCGAGCAGTTCGCTCGCGCGGGTGCGTGCCTTCGCCTTGGACCAGCCCGAGAGCAGCGGCACGGTGGCCACGTTGTCGAGCACGGTGCGGTGCGGGAAGAGGCCTGCCTGCTGGATGACGTAACCGATGCCGCGGCGCAGTTGCGCGGGCTTCTGCTTCGCCACGTCCTGGCCGTCGACCAGCACCTGACCCGAGGTGGCCTCGATCATGCGGTTGACCATGCGCAGTGACGTGGTCTTGCCGCACCCCGACGGGCCGACGAACACCGTGATGGTGCCCGCTTCCACGGAAAGGGAGAGCTCGTCGACCGCGACCGTCCCATCGGGATACCGCTTGGTCACGTCCCGGAACTCGATCACCCGAGATCCTTCCGGTCGTGACGGCCACTCGCCGGCCGCCGCGTGGTCAGCAGACCCTATATCGCCCCACCGACAGTGGCACCACGTTTCACAATGTGATGTCCCAATCGCGACCCTTCCGCGTTGCGAGCAGCGCGGCGACGGCCCAATTCCCGTCACTCGCGGCGGTGACGCCCGGCGCATCGCGTCCCGGTTCCGCTTCCAGCTGACCAGTTCAGCTATGGCTGTACTATCTTCCGCGTGCTGAAGTGTGTGGCGCGGGGCGATGCGCTGGCCCGAATCGGTCGAGCTCTGGCGGACCCGACGCGATGCCGGATCCTGGTCGCCCTGCTCGACGGCGAGCGTTACCCGGCCGTGCTGGCCCAGCGGCTGGCGCTGAGCCGGTCGAACGTGTCGAACCACCTCGCCTGTTTGCGCGGCTGCGGGCTGGTGACCGCGTCCTACGAAGGCCGTCAGGTTCGATACGAGCTCGCCGATCCGCACCTCGCGCGCGCTCTGGCCGAGCTGGCCGACGTGGTGCTCGCCGTGGACACGGCGGCGCCGTGCGTGGCCGAGCAGCAGTCGATCGCCTCGAGCCCGGCCGGGGTGGTGACGCCGTGAGCGACGAACTTCGCGCCGGCGCGCGGCAAGCTCTGCGGCCCGTCGTGATCGGCGACCCGGTCGCGGGATCGCAGGAATGCGACGACGGGTGCGGACCGCACTGCACGAGCCCCTGCTGTGCCCAGCCCGACCCGCACCGGCGAGCCGTGCTGAGCCGCCGGGTGCGGTGGCTGGTCGCGGGCACCATCACCTACAACGTCGTCGAAGCCGTTGTGGCGCTGGCCGCGGGGACGGTCGCGTCGTCCACCGCACTGATCGGGTTCGGGCTGGACTCGGTCATCGAGGTCGCCTCCGCCGCGGCCGTCGCCTGGCAGTTCGCCGGAGCCGACGCGCGCGAGCGGGAACGCGTCGCGCTCAAGGTCATCGCGCTGTCGTTCTTCGCACTGGCCGCCTACGTCACCGTGGACTCCATCCGGTCCCTGCTCGACACCAGGGCCGCGGACCACTCGACCACGGGGATAGTGCTCGCGGCGTCGTCGTTGCTGATCATGCCGGTGCTGTCCGCCGCGCAACGCCGGGCAGGACGCGAACTGGGGTCCGCGAGCGCGGTCGCCGACTCGAAACAGACGTTGCTGTGCACGTACCTGTCCGGTGTGCTGCTCGCCGGGCTCCTCGTGAACTCACTGTTCGGCTGGTCCTCCGCCGACCCGATCGTCGCCATGGTCATCGCCGCCGTCGCCGTCAATGAAGGGCGCAATGCCTGGCGTGGCGACAGGTGCTGCTGACTCAGCTGCCCTCGGGGATGTGCACCGGGCCCTTGCGCAGCAGCTGCCGGAACTGCCCGGGCGGGATCGGCCGGGACATCAGCCAGCCCTGGAACGCCTCCACGCCGATCCCCCGCAGCACGTGGAACTGCGTCGCCGTCTCCACGCCCTCGGCCACGCAGCTGCGCCCCATCGCGCGCCCCATGTCGACCAGGGCGCGGGCCACCGCGAAATCGGCCGACTCGGTGGCCACGCCCGACACGAAGCGGCGGTCGACCTTGATGATCTGCGCCGGCAACTCCTTCAACCGGGCCAGCGACGAGTAGCCGGTGCCGAAGTCGTCGACGGCGAACCGCACGCCACGCTCGACCAGTTCGTCCATCGCGGTGCGGCTGCGTTCGGGCAGGTCGATCAGCAGGGTCTCGACGAGCTCGATGATCACCCGGTCCCACGGGATGCCCGACGCCACCACCGAAGTCGCGATCACGTCGACGAAATCCGCGTCGCCGGGCACCAGCCCGGAGAGGTTCACCGCGACGCACACCGGGTGCCCGCTGTGCTCGGGCCACGTCGACGCCTCGCGCAACGCCGTGCGCAGCACCCAGCGGTCCAGCTCACGCAGCAGGTCACCGCGCTCCGCGACCGGCAGGAACTCCCCTGGCGGCAGTATTCCGCGCTCCGGGTGCGGCCAGCGGACCAACGCCTCGGCCGAGAGCACGCGCCCGTCCGGCCCGACCACCGGCTGGTAGTGCAGCACGAGGCCGTCGTTGGCGATCGCCTCGCGCAGCTGGCCTTCCAGGTACATCTGGCTGTTGGCCGACGCGATCATCTTGGGGTTGGCGAGCGCCACCCGCCCCGCGCCCTTGGCCTTCGCCTCGAACATGGCGGCGTCGGCGAAGCGCAGCAGGTCGGCGCCGGTGGTGTCCGGGCCGTCGGGCACCGCGACGCCGATCGACGCCGACACCCGCAGCAGCTGCCCGCGCACCGGCACGGCCGCCTTGAGCAGCGACGACACCGACCGCGTCAAGGTCTCGACACCGCCCGCGCGGTCGATGTCGGCGCAGATCACCACGTACTCGTCGCCCGACATGCGCCCGACGGTGCAGCCCACCGGCAGCCCGCGCTCGAGCCGCCGGGCCAGCGCGACGATCAGCTCGTCACCGGCGTCGTGGCCCATGGAGTCGTTGACCCGCTTGAAGTTGTCGACGTCGCAGAACAGCAGCGCGACCCGCTCGGCGTGCTCGCCGCTGAGCAGCTCGCGCAGCAGCTCGTTCACCGCGGTGCGCCCGGGCAGACCGGTCAGGTCGTCGTGCGTGGCCTGGTAGCGCAGCTGCTGGGCGACGCGGAGCCGCTCGGTGACGTCGGAGAACACCACGAGCCGGAACTTGCGGCCGTCGTCGGCCACCGACTCGGTCGAGGACAGTTCGCAGTAGACGGGCTTGCCCGACGCGGAGGCCAGCACCCGCAAACCGGCGACGAGCGGGCCGTGCCGGTCGGGGGCGTCCTCGCCGGCCTGGTCCTCGGCGTGCAGCAGCTCGGCCGCCGGCAGGCCGCGCACGGCTTCGAGCTGGCGGCCCAGCAGCGAGCACAACGCGTCGTTGGCGTCGACCAACCGGTTGTCGTCGTCGAAGAGGCCGATGCCCACCGGGGCGACGGCCAGCAGGTCGGTGAAGCGCTGGCTGGAGCGCTGCATCCGGTCCTGGATGGAACGTTGCTCGGTGACGTCCTGGACCGTGCCGATGACGATGCCCGCGCCCTCGGCGAGCGGTTCGCCGCGGCACAAGCACACCCGCACGGTGCCGTCCGGGCGGATGACCCGGTTCTCGCACTCGACCCGCTGCCCGGTGCGCCCGCCCTCGTCCCAGCGCTCCTGCACCCAGCCGACGTCGTCGGGGTGCACCATCTGCAGGTACGACTCGTAGGTCACGGGCGTGCCCGGCGCGACACCGAAGATGTCGTAGAGCGTCGTGGACCAGATGCACTCGCCGGTGTCGATGTGCCATTCCCAGGTGCCGAGCCGCGCGACGCGCTGCGCGTCGGAGAACAGGCGCCGGTCCTGGTCGAACTGGCGTTCCATGAGGTGGCGGTCGGTGACGTCCTGCACGGTGCCGTGCAGCAGCCGCGGCACGCCCTCGTCGTCGACGGTCGCGCGGCCGCGCACCTGGTAGGCGCGGGTGCCGCTGCAGTCGCGCACGGCGACTTCCAGGATCTCGTCGTCGGTGGCCATCCGCAGCTTCGCGCTGAACGCCTTCAGCGCCGACCGGTCGTCGCGGTGCACGCGCCGGAGCAGGTCGTCCATGCCGGCGGTGGCGTCCAGCCCGGCGAGCTCGCGCAGCCCACCGGACAGGAAGGCGTCACCCGTCCTCGGGTCGAGGCGCCAGCTACCCAGCTGGGCGATCCGTTCGGCATCGAGTGGCATTGCGGATTCCGGCCTGGCTAAGCGGGACTCGGCGGGCATACGAGCGGACCGGTCGGTGTCGACCGTGCCTCGCACTCGCACGACCCGCTCGGCCACGCCCGCCATCCTTCCGGCGCCAGATCAGGCGGTTCGGTGTCCCCTGCCGTCCGCCAAATTCCCTACGACGTGTCCGGCGCCGGTGGGGCGGCGTTGTCGCAGGGTCATCAGGCTACCGCGTCCAGGCCTGCCCACCCCGGTCCGAGCACGGGCAGTTGGATCACGACACCGGGCACAACGAGCGGCATGTGCTCCGGCTACGCCGGACGCAGCAATCGCTTCACCCGGTGCGCTGACCCCGTTCGTCTGTGCAGCTCAGACGACACCGTCACGCCACACCATCGGCTCGCGCGGCGGCGGCGACCGCGGCGGCCACCGCGGGCCCGACCCGGGGGTCGATCGCGCTGGGCACGATGTGGTCGGGGGCGAGCTCGTCGGCGGCCACCGCGGCGATGGCGTCGGCCGCGGCGAGCTTCATCGACTCGGTGATCCGGCGTGCCCCGCTGTCCAACGCGCCGCGGAAGATTCCTGGGAATGCCAGCACGTTGTTGATCTGGTTCGGGAAGTCGCTGCGCCCGGTGGCCACGATCGCGGCGTGCCTGGCCGCGGCTTCCGGGTGGATCTCCGGGTCCGGGTTCGACAGCGCGAACACGATCGAGTCCGGCGCCATGGTCGCGACGAGCTCCTCCGCCACGGTCGAGGCCGAGAGCCCGACGAACACGTCGGCGCCCGCGAGCGCCTCGGCGAGCCCACCGGTCAGCCCGGCCACGTTGGTCCGGCCCGCGAGCTCCGCCTTGACCGGGTTCAGGTGGTCGCGACCGGCGTGGATGATGCCGCGCGAGTCCAGCAGCGTGACGTCGCCGATGCCCGCGGCGAGCAGGATCTTGGCGCAGGCGATGCCCGCCGCGCCCGCGCCTGCGATGACCACCCGCTGCTTCGAGATGTCCTTGCCGAGCACGGTGTTCGCGCCGCGCAACGCGGCGAGCAGCACGATCGCGGTGCCGTGCTGGTCGTCGTGCATGACCGGGCAGTCCAGCGCCTCGATCAGGCGCTTCTCCAGCTCGAAGCAGCGCGGGGCCGAGACGTCCTCGAGGTTCACCGCGCCGAACGAGGGCCGCAACCGCACCAGCGTCGCCACGATCTCGTCCACGTCGGTGGTGTCGAGCACCAGCGGGATCGAGTCCAGGCCGCCGAAGGTCTTGAACAGCGCGGCCTTGCCCTCCATGACCGGCAGCGAGGCGCTCGCGCCGATGTCACCGAGACCGAGTACCGCGGTGCCGTCGCTGACGACCGCCACGACCCGGTGCGCCCAGGTGTAGCGGGCCGCCTTGCTCGCGTCCTGCGCGATCGCGCGGCACACCTTCGCCACGCCGGGGGTGTACGCGATCGCCAGCGAACGGGGGTCGGCGATGGGCGCGGTCACCGAGATCGCGAGCTTGCCGCCCTCGTGCGCGGCGAAGATCTCGTCGTCGGTCACGGGCGCGTTGCCGTTCGGGGAGCTCACGGGTTTCGCGGGGTTCGCGGGGTTCATCGTCTGATCGTGGTCCAAGGCGCTGGGGGCGGCATCGAATGGCTCGACAGTGCTGTCGGTGCTGCTGCCGTCAGTCATCGTCACGGCGTCCTCCTGAGGAACGGGAGCCGCGGAAAAGGAGCACGATGCCCTGGTCCCGGCGCGGTGGCGCCGGGGTGGTCCGGACATCGAGCCTGCCCGTGCGGGTTGCCCAGGATGCGGCTGCCCCGCCGGCAAGGCGTGTCTCATAGTGTGACACCCCGCCGCCGGGGTGTCTGCGGCAGGGATCACAACTCTGGGGTCCCCCTATGCTTTCGCGCCATGAAGTGGCGCAAGCTCGCGATCGACGGTGCCGTCGAGTTCACGCCGGCGGTCTTCCCCGATTCCCGGGGCATGTTCGTCGCGCCATTCCAACAGGATGCGCTGGTCGAGGCGGTCGGGCACCCGATGCGGCTGGCCCAGACCAACCACAGCGTGTCGAGCGCGGGCGTGATCCGCGGCGTGCACTTCGCCGACGTGCCGCCGAGCCAGGCCAAGTACGTGTACTGCCCGCGCGGTGTCGTGCTGGACGTGGTCGTGGACCTGCGCGTCGGCTCGCCGACGTTCGGCCAGTGGGAGGCCGTGCGGCTCGAGGCCGCCGCCTGCAACGCGGTGTACATCGCCGAAGGGCTCGGGCACGCCATGATGGCGTTGGAAGACGACACGGTGCTGAGTTACCTGTGCTCGGAAAGCTATGCGCCGCAACGCGAACACGGCATCACCCCACTCGACGAGACCTTGGCGCTGCCGTGGCCGGCGGAGCTGACGCCGGTGCTCTCACCCAAGGACGCGGGCGCGCCGACCCTCGCGCAGGCTCAGGAGTCCGGCCTGCTGCCCGACTACGCCGCCTGCCTGGCCTACTACGACAAGTTGCGCGCGCGCTGAGGCCTGGGCCACAGCCGCGCGACCACCACACCGTGCACCTCGGCCGGGCCCAGCTCTCGTGAATCGGTGGAGGCGAACGTGTTGTCACCGGTGACAAACCAGCCGCCGGCCGCCGGGCGCACCACCCGCTTGACCGAGAGCTGACCGGGGCGGGAAGCCCACGTCACCAGCACGATGTCCCCTTCGGCCGGGATCCGGCCGCGCCGCACGAGCACGACGTCGGCGTCCTTGAGGGCAGGCGCCATCGACGGGCCGCGTACCCGGATGCGCCGCACCGGGAACCGGCCGAGCGGGCCACTGTTCAAACGATCACCTCCGCCTGCCGGACCAGTGTGCCGGGAGTAGGGTCACCAGCGTCGGAGCATCCACTGTCATGGAGGAACGATGCGACTCTTGTCGCGCATTCTCGGACCGCGCCTGGAGGCAACCGCGCACTGCGACCTCCCGTGCGGTGTCTACGACCCGGCGCAGGCCCGCATCGAGGCCGAGTCGGTCAAGGCGATCCAGCAGAAGTACCAGGACAACGACGACCCGGAGTTCCGCACCCGGGCCATCCTGATCGCCGAGCAGCGCAGTGAGCTGGTGAAGCACCACCTCTGGGTGCTGTGGACCGACTACTTCAAGCCGCCGCACTTCGAGAAGTACCCGCAGCTGCACGAGCTGGTGAACAAGGCCACGAAGGCCGCGGGCGCGTCCGGCACCAAGGGTTCGATGGACCCGGCCAAGGGCCAGGAGCTGCTGGACCTGATCGCGGAGATCGACAAGATCTTCTGGGAGACCAAGAACGGCTGAGGCTAGGCCGTCCGAAACGGCGCTGACCTGCGAGAAGACCTCTCGTTAGGCAGCGTCGTTTTTCGTTGTTGGGTGATGTCTGACGGCCTGCAGACGGCCTGATCTTGGTCCGTCCACACCTCCACCATCACCCCGATACGAAGCCGATCACGCGGCCGGCGGTGCTGGGTCAAGGCACGCTTTCCAGCCTTGACCCAGCACCACCGGCCGTTGTCATGCTCGGGCGTCGGAGTGGTCCTCACCGCGGCTCGTGGGCCGTCGTCGCGAAGCGTCGTCGGGCGTTCGATCGCCGCGCCCAGCTCGGTCGGCTGAGTGCCCGCGCGATCGTCACGGCCTTGCCTGCCTCATAAGTCTCAGGGCTCCTGCGCGCTGTCGTCGGCGGCGCGAACGCAGCTGACGCCTTCGGTCGGCGCGCCGCGTGGCCGGGCGGCCGGGAGCGGAGCGGTAGGCCGATCCGTGCCGCGCTGTGCGCGGCCGACCGAACGCAACCGCACCCAGCGCGCCGCCGTCGGCGGCGCGCCTTGATCCCCTAGAGCCAAGTTCGGCAAGCTCCGGCAACTCACCGATTCCCGGAGGACAGAGCGCCAGCGTTGGTAGGTAACAAACAACCAGTTGATTGCGATCTGACAACCGGTTCCTCAGAGAGAGTGGAGTCGGACCGTGGAAATAGAGCCCGGCGAGCATCCAGCCAGGTGGTGGATCCCTGGACGAGAGGATCACTCTGTAGTGGGACGCTACATTGTCGCAGACGATGGCGCAGCCACTATAGAGCTCAATGAGGACCTTCAACCTCCTGCACCGCATCTGACTCAAGATGGCGATGAAGAATTCGAGTTTCCACTAATAGGACCTCAAGAGTACGAAATTCTTCACGGGCAAGCTGGCCACATGGCTCTGACCGCATACCGGATCGACGTAACCAGCGCCACTATGCAACTAGGCGCCGCTGTACGTCGAGAGCGATTGCGTCCTCTTATAGTCGTGGAAGCGTACGAGTTTCTTGGCATTGACGAACTAGTTTGCATGCAAGCGCGGTTCGAACCGCGGATGGCCTCATCGATGGCGTGGTCAAAAGTTGACCGGTCGTGGGGCGGAAGTTCCGAAGCTGGACACGCCGTTACTGTCACGACTACGACCATGCCCGAACAGTCTTTCGAGCTCGAAATTGGCTCGGTTACCGTAGATCAGTTCGCGCGCGTGAGGGAGATGTCGAAAAGTAGTGAAGCTATCTCGATACTGAAGGCACTTGCGTTTACTCTGACGCTCCCGGAACCTCGTTCATTGCTCGACGTTGCGAACGAGTGGATTAGACCCCTATGCCTCTTCTTGAACTTGATTGATGCACGACCGGTCAGAATCATGAAGTTTCATTTCAAGTCACCAACCGTCCTGTGGCCAGACGAAAACAACCCAAGCAACGCCGACATTCCGCCGCAGCAGATGTGGACTACAGTAAGGATGCGCGTCGGCGCATCAAAGGCATACAATCCAGACAAGAGAAAGGTCTCGTTTGTACCGCTCGAAGAATTGGTTTGGGACTCCGCACTCCCGGCGTGGTTCTCATGGTTCAACTCAGGGGCGGCTGAAGCACAACTGATGACTTTACTGCTTGACCCGCAATACGCGTGGCTTGAGTCTCAGTTTATTACCGCAGCCCAGCTGGTAGAGGGCTTGCACCGAAAGTCCTACCCAGCACCTGAGGCCGATATACAGAAAAATCAAGAATTTATTAACAGGATTGTCGCAGCGCTCCAGGGCGAGAGCTTTACCTCCAAGGATCGAAACAAGGTAAAGAGTGCCCTTAAGTACCGATATGAGCCCAGCCTCGAAGGTCGAATTGTTCAGCTCGACGCAGTCAGCGGACACCCGCTAGACCGAGCGACAAGAGGTAGAGTTAAGCCGTTGGCGACTGCTATTGCCAAGCTCCGAAATGCGTTCGCCCACTCATCTGAAGCAAGGAAAGTCGAAGAACTCCGTCCCGTTCAGGTCGCACGGGCCGCCCTGCTCCTCCTGGGCTTCTCATTCCTTTTGACAAGAGCAGGGCTCACTGATGAGACTGCCTGCCGCTACGTAGAGCAATCGCAGTTTGGGTCAACATGGCTGTGGCTCGTGACCAATCACAGTGAATTCTTGCTCGAAGACAACGCATAGATTCGCGGACATAGATAAAGTTGACCAACTTTATAGTTACACGATATCTATCATGGATTCGACAATCGCGTCGGCGTGCATCGCGATGAACATGGACCGCTTCGCGGGTCGGTTAGCATAGCCGATCGAGCAAGCGCCAATAGCCTGCGCCGCTTCGACATCCGTTGCAGAATCGCCCAGCAAAATGGCTTCAGTCGCAGGGATTCGCAGATGCCGTAGGGCTACGTCAAGAAGATGCGGAGACGGTTTGAGCAAGGTCGAGTCCGAGCTACTTCGAGCTGAGACCCAATCAACCAAGTGCGCCAGATCAAACTTTTTCAGATAGACCTCGACCGCCGCAGCGCTATTGTTACTTACAATGGCAAGAGGTCGGTCTATTGCTCTCCAGGCTTGGATCAGCTCGTGCGCGCCTGGCGTTGGCTCGGCGAGTTGTACCGCTTCGACTTCGTGTGCGCGAAAGGCGACCTCGACGTGGTCTGCTTCGTCGGGGCCGAGTTTGGCCGCGTAGGTCAAGATGTCGAAGGGGTCCGACGAATTCTGTACGTCGTCGGGTAGCGCGCCGTAGCCGCCTTGAGCCAGCAGGTCGCGGAGTTGGTCGGCGACGAGGTGTGCGGGGAATCCTTGAAAGACGCTGCAGATGGGGCCATCAAAGTCCAGGAGCAGCGCGCGGGCTTCGGCGAGCAGGGCTCGTGCTTTGGCTGCGGTCACAGGACGAGTTCGGTCGAGACGGTGTTCCACATGCTGTCGAACCAGGTGCGGGCTTGCTCGACGTATTGACTGCCGGTGGAGGTGTCGTCGTCGGTGGCTGAGTGGTGGAAGAGGATGGCGTCTTTGCCCATGAGGTCGTAGATGGCGGTGGGTTGCTCGCCGAAGGTCAGGACGTGTTCGCGGACGGGGTAGAAGCCGAAGAAGGCTTCTTCGTTGTTGATGACGTAGAGCTTGAACAGGGGCGCGGCGTGGTGGACGCGGACGATGGCCTCTGCCTTGTTGACCAGGCCGAGGCTGCCGAGTTCGTTCACGGTGTCGGTGATGGCGCCGACGTGGCGGTGCATGATCGCGGTTGCTCGGGCGCGGAACTCGGGGCTGTCGCCGAGGTCGTCGACGCGGCACGGGATGGCGAGTGGGGCCGAGGTGTCGGGGATGAGGATGCGGACGGTCACGGACTCGGGGCGGAGTCGGCCGGCGCGGATCTTGTCGAGGGGTTCGAGGATGGCGCCGTGCAGGGTCTCGCCGGAGAAGCCCGCGAAGTCGATGGTGACGTGTTCGGCCTCGAAGGCGCGTTCGATGTGTGGGCGGAGTCCGACGGGGCGCTCGGTGCGGTCGCGAACGAAGACGCCGCTCCCCTGGCGGGAGATGATCAGGCCTTCTTCGCGGAGCTCGCGGAGGGCGTTCTGCACGGTCATCGGCGCGACGTTGTAGGTCTTGGCCAGCTCGTTGCGTGATGGAAGCTTGTCACCCGGCGTGAACTTCTTGGTCAGGATTGCCGCGCGCAAGGCGTTGGCTACCTGCACATAGGGCGGCCTCGGGTCATCTGGATCAAGCATCGATCCTCTCTCCTAATCCCAGTTTCGTGTATCCACGCATGCCCATGTACGTGCGCGCACGTCCATGGTGGTGCACATACATCCATCTTGTCTAGCTCACCTAGCGAGCTAGCTCCCCTAACTCGAGCTTGACTTGGCTAGCCAAGCTGCGTATCCTTCGTGACTTGTACAACCCGACTAGCTCGGTTAGACAAGAGAGGTCACCTGATGCCTGTCATCCCGACACGGTTCGCCGTCGACTTCGGAGAGGTCTTCCCGGTGGGCGCGTTCGTGCTCGGCGTGGAGCCCGCCATGGCGTTCTCCGACAACCCCGGCGCACCGAAGATGCGAGAACGCGACAAGGAAACCGGCCGCCTCGTGTGGGTGGTCCGGGCGCTGGACGCCAACGAGGAGGCAGCGCGGTTCGGCGCTGAATTCAAGGTCAAGATCGCGGCCGACCACCAGCCGGTGCCACCGGCCAAGGCCAACAGCTTCCCGTATGCCGCTGTCGAGTTCGAGAACCTGACCATCACCCCGTACGCCAACAACAAGGGCCGGATCGCGCACAGCTTCCGCGCCTCGGGCATGCGGCCGCCTAGCTCGGGTCGCTCGGGCAAGGCAGCGACCAGCGAGCAGAAGACGGCCGCGTGATGTCAGGGCGGGCGTCTCGAGAAGCGGTCGCCCGCTGGAACCTGGCGTACGCCGAGCAGACGGCGGCCTTGTTCGCGGCATCTCGTGCCCAACAGGTCGACGACAAGGCGATCAGCCGTCTTGCTCTCGCTTACGCCGAAGTCGCTGCCGCCTGGCGAGTCCTAGCCGGGGAGCTGGCAGTCCCGCTCTGGGCTCGCCACGCGGCCGCGATCGCGGCCGAAGAGTTCGACCGCCGCTCACGCGTCGAGCACGCACGCATCCAACCACCAGACAAGGGCAACTGATCATGTTCAACGTGACATGCACGCCGGGACAGAACGCCTCGGCGGCCTACATGCAGATCACATCCGAGATTCCCGCGCTCGTGATCTACACCGACCCGGTGAACATGGCGGTGCAGCTGCCGCCGTTCCCCGGCGGGGACCAGGTGCTGGTCCGGTTCTGCCGGGAGCTGGCACGGGAAGCGGCCAAGCTCGCGGATGCATTGGAGGCGTCCCAAGCGGGTCCTCGGCACCGGTTGGCGGACGGTGAGGGCCTGTGAGTACCGAGGTGACGCACGCGCTTGATCCGGGTGCGGGTGCGCAGTACACGGAGCTTGAGGCCGACCAGTCGGCGCTGATGTTGTACCTGGGCTCGATGACGCTGGTGATCAGGGCGACACCGGACCCGCGCGGTGATCGGCTGCTGATGGCCTTCTGCCATGAGCTGGTCCAAGCCGCCACGATCGTGGCCGACGAGCTGCAGCTCAAGCTCTCTCCCCAGCCTCCTCGGCTGATCTCGCGAGAGGAGAGCGAGTCCGATGACGATTGACACCACCACCGAGACCGTTGGCCGTGGTGTCGTCGCGCCCTACATCTCGGCGTGGTCGGCCGAGGAGCTGCTGCCGTGCTGGTTCATGGAGGTCCCCGGCCGGGGCATCGCCTACATCGACGAGCAGGTCACCGACCGCGACGAGCACGGCGTGTTGTGGGCGCGCATGTCCTGGGCGCCACGGCAGGGCCGACCGGTCCTCGGTCAGGTGCACCCGCTCCGGCATCGGCAAGTGATGCGACGGCTGCACTGCCAGGTATGCAACGGTCCCGCCGACCGGACCGGGAACGGAGTGCTGTGGCTCCTGCCGGATCACCGAGAGGACTGGCCGGGCTGGCCTGACCGGATGGCCACCACCGAACCGCCGGTGTGCCTGCCCTGCGTGCGGGTGGCGTCGCGCATGTGCCCTGCGCTGCGGCGGGGAGCCGTGGCCGTGCGGGCCGGCCGGTATCCAGTGGTCGCTGTCCGCGGTGGCCTCTACGTCGCCGACCGCATCCCGCAAGTCATCGGCGACGAGCTGATCGCGCTCACCGACTCCCGGATCCGATGGACCCTCGCCCACAACCTGGTTCGGGAACTAGGCGACTGCACGTTGATCGAGGTCGCCGACCTGACCAAGTAGGACAGTCCCATTTAGACAAACAGCGCACGCTGAGTCGTGTGGCGGTGCCGCGCGTTGATCGCCAAGCACCCGTGTCATGGCAAGTCGGTGAAGGCTCCGAAGGCAGCGCAGAAGCGGATCGTCCCGTGGCCGGAAGAGCAGGTCTGGGCTGTTCAGAAGGCTCTACCAGAGCGGTTTCGGGTGCTGGTGGACCTGGCGGCCGGCCTCGGTCTACGGCAGGGCGAATGCCTGGGGTTGGCGGTCGAGGACGTCGACTTCCCGCACAACGTGGTGCACGTCCGGCGTCAGGTGAAGACAGTCCGGCACAAGCACGTGTTCGCGCTCCCGAAGTACGACAAGACGCGGGACGTGCCGCTCTCGGAGCCGGTGAAGTTGGCGCTCGCCGAGCACATCCACCGGTTCCCGCCGAAGGCGATCACGTTGCCGTGGGACGTGCCGGACGGTCAGCCGCGCACGGTTGAGCTGCTGGTGACGTCTGTGCGTCGGCTGGAGGTCGCCGCGAACGAACTTCAACCGGAACTACTGGAAGAAGGCTCTCAAGGCGTGTGAGGTGCCGTTCGGGCGGTACGAGAACGGCATGCACGAGCTGCGGCACTTCTTCGCCTCGGTGCTGCGCGACCAGGGCGAGTCGATCAAGGCCGTGGCCGACTGGCTTGGTCACCCGGACCCGTCGTTCATGCTGCGGATCTACACGCACCTGATGCCCAGCAGCACCGACCGCACGAAGAGCGTGATCGCTGGCGTCTATCAACGCCGGATATCATCAACGGACAGTAGGTCCGAAAGGTCAAGGTCGGAGTACCCCCAGCCGTGAGCAAAGCAATACCACCCACGCAGTCGAGTGGAGGATCACCGCCCACCGGCTCGGCGCCCAACGTCGCCTCACGGCTGGATATTACTCGACGGACCATAGCGATAGCGCTCCTTGCCGGACTCGCAGTCGCCACAACTTACGGGGCGCTATCGCAGAAACTCCACACATGCGATCAGACCGTCACCGTGACCGATGGAAAATCAACGACACAGACCGTATGCAAGCCCTTGCAGGCCACAGATGCTCCAGTAATTCTGATTGCTCTAGTTGCAATCGGCCTGTTCGCTCCGGACCTGACAAAGCTAAAGGTCGGCGGCCTCATCGAGGTAGAGCGAAAAATTGATCAACAGAAGGCCGCCGTATCTGAATTGACCGATGAAGTTCGGACACTCACCTTGGGTGTCCAGACGAAGCTAAGTGCCACAATGCACTCGGAAACTCATCACCATCACTACCCGCGCCCCGGGGAATTCTGGCCGTCAGACGTTCCTGTAACGGACGACGAACAAGCATTCCAAGAGAAGACAGAGATATTCAAGCGCGGAGGCTCAGATGTCAACACCTCCAAGTAATCGGCGCAGTGGCCCACGCAGCGAGGGTCGACCTAAAGTGCCCAGGGAGGATATGATTCTGTTGCTACAGCGCGACTTCGAGATAGGCGAGGTCCTAGCTTTCGCAAATGGAGCGCCCGCTCCAGCAGAGGACGGTCCAGCGGCGTGGCTGCTAAACCTGAAATCTCAAATAAAAGACGAGAGCCCCCGTGATATTGCGAAGCGCTGGGCAACGCTCTTCCGAGACGAGATCGAAACCGTTCGTAGAGTTCGGGGCTCCGTCGTGCATCACATCGACATTGACCCAGCAAGCGTCAAGACAGCTCTAACAATCGCCGAGCGGCTACTAGCAGCAATCGGGCATCCATCAGTCGCGGCCAACTCCTGATGGCATGCGACTCAGAGATCGCCAACGATCACCACGGCCTGGCCGCGGCCCAGACCGGTCATGTTTGGCGCAAATCCCTGGTCAGAGCCACCTTCGGGGCAGATCGACAAGATCTTCTGGGAGACGAAGAACGGCTGAGTTTCGAGCTGTCGTGGAACGGCGCTGATCAGCGGTCGTCGACCGCTGGTCAGCGCCGTTCCGCGTTTCCGCCGCCGAGCGGATCAGGGCGGATCGAGCCGGGTTCGAGGGCGTGCCCCTAGAACAGGGGTGGACCTCTGGCGAACTCTCGGGGGCGGACATGCGTGGTGGCTGGGTGCGGTGGACCGCTGCGGCGGCCGCCGTGGGCACGGCCGGTGAGGTCTACCGGCGCTTCTTGTACGCGCGGCAGGCGCCCGAGCCGGACCTCTCCGCGCCGAAGATCACCGGCACGCTCCTGGTCGGCGGCCGGCACCGGACTTTCACCGCGGTCGTGCCCGCGCAACTCCCGGCCGGCGCCCCGCTGGTCATCGCGCTGCACGGGGCCAGCCAGGACGGCGCGCACTTCCGGGCCATCACCGGCTACGGGTTCGACCGGCTGACCGAGCACGAGAAGTTCGCCGTCGTCTACCCGAACGGACACAAGGGGAACTGGAACGACGCGCGCAAGGCCGCGCACTACCCGGCGCGGCGCGAGAACGTCGACGACGAAGGCTTCCTCGACGCGTTGATCGAGCACTTCCACATCCGCTACGGCATCGACCGCGGCCGGGTGTTCGTCGCCGGGTTCTCCAACGGCGGGCAACTCGCGTTGCGCCTCGCGGCGACCATGCCGGACCGGCTCGCGGGCATCGCGGCGATCAGCGCCAACCTGCCGACGGAGGAGAACCTCGACTGCGTGCCGCGGGGCCTGCCCATCCCGGTGCTGTTGATGACCAGCACGGCCGATCCGATCAACCCGTTCGACGGCGGCGAGGTCACCGTGTTCGGGTTCGGCAGCCGGGGCGACGTCCGCTCGGCGACCGACACGTTCGCGTACTTCGCCGCGCTCAACGGGCACGCCGGGTCACCGCACACCGAGTTCCTGCCCCACCCCCGGGGCGAACTCGACACGCGGGTGGCCCGGACCAGCCACCGCACCCCGGGCCACGCGCCGGTCGAGCTCTACACCGTGTTCGGCGGCGGGCACCTGGTGCCCAACCCGCACTACACGGCGCCCTTGATCTCGGGGCACACCACCCACGACGTCGACGCGCCCGCCGTCATCTGGGCCTTCTTCCGCGACCTGCCCTGATCAGGCCCAATCCCCGTCGCCGTCCGGCAGGTCGCCGACGATCGGCTGATCGTGTCCGGCACCATGGTCCATGCCGAATTCGTGCGTGTCGGACAAGTCGTCGGGGGTTTCGTGGGTTTCATGGGGGTCGAGCAGGCTGTCGGCGTGGTCGGTGGTGTCGGTGGTGTCGGTGAAGTCGTGCTCGGGTTCGGTCACGTCCTCGACCGCGTCGGCTGCGACGTCCGACCCGTCGGCGACGTCGGAGGCGTCCCAGTCGTCGTCGGAGCCGCCGAACACCTCGTCGACCGGGATGAGGTCGTCGGCGGCGTGGTCGTCCTCGACCGGCGCCTCGAAGGTGTGCTCGAACATCGCGTCGCGCTGGGCGTCGTCGAGCCCCGGCACGCTGTCCAGGAGCAACTCCCGCAGCTCACCGCGGTCCGCGTCGTCGTCGATCGCGTCGAACCCGTCGTCCTGATCCCTGGCCATCACGCCAGCCCTCCTTGTGCAACCATCACCGAGCCGCCGGACCCGCAGGCCAGGAGCACTCCATGAGCGTCGACCTCACCGCCGAGCAGGCGCTGGTCCGCGCCGCCGCCTCCGGTGACCAGGACGCCTTCCGCACGCTCTGGACCGAGGCCGAACGCCCCGCGTACGCCCTCTGCGTGCGGCTGACCGGCAACCACGCCGACGCCGCCGACGCCCTGCAGGACGCCCAGCTCGCCGCCTGGCGCAACCTGCACCGGTTCCAGGCCCGCTGCCCGTTCGGTGCCTGGGTGTACGCCATCGCCCGCAACGCCGCGCTCGCCGTGGTCCGCGCCCGCGGCAAGCGCGCCGAGGTGGAGCTCGACACCGCCGAGGACGACGGACCGCGGCCCACGGGATTCGCCGACACCGTCGTCGAATCGATCGCCGTGCGCGAGGCACTGGACACGCTGCCCGAGAAGCACCGCGAGGCGCTGCTGCTCTGGGTCGGCGGGCTGTCGTACGACCAAGTCGCGGGGCTCATGGAAGCTCCGACGAACTCGGTGCGCGTCTGGATCCACCGCGCCCGCGGCGCGTTGCGCGAACGCCTCGCCGAACAGGCCGGCTGAGACGCCGGAGCCGGCGCCGCGACCGTGGTCGCGCCGCCGGACTCCGGCCGATCCGCACATCAGCTCAGGTCGTGCTCGTCGGTGACCTGACCGTTCTCGATCGAGTACTCGGCGTCGGCGTGACCGTCGTAGTCGGTGTCGGCGACCGCGTAGTCGGCCTCGCCGTCACCGTCGGTGTCGGCCACGACCAGGTCGATGCGACCGTCGTCGTTGGTGTCCATGGCCACGGTGTCGACCTGGCCGTCGTTGTCGGTGTCGTACGCGACCGCGTCGACCCGGCCGTCGCCGTCCATGTCGACTTCCTGGCCGCCCTCGGGCAGCTGACCCGAGTCGCTGGACCCGTCGCTGGACTCCGAGTAACCGCCGGTGGTGCTGCTGGAGCTGGTGGTGTCCTCGTCCTTGCCGTACTCCTCGTCGGAGCTGCTGGCGTCGGACGCGGTGGTCGACGAGGACGAGCTGGTGGCGCCGTCCTCGCTGTACGGGGTGGCGTTGCCGTCGGCGTCGAACTGGGTGTCGGCCTCACCGTCGAAGTCGGTGTCCGCCACGCCGTAGTCCACGTGCCCGTCGCCGTCGGTGTCCTGGGCGACCATGTCGATGCGGCCGTCGGCGTTGGTGTCGAGTGCGACGGTGTCGAACTGGCCGTCACCGTCGGTGTCGGAGACGACGCCGTCGACCACGCCGTCGTTGTCGGCGTCGACCCACTCGCTCTCGTTGACGCCGTCGTTGTTCAGGTCCGCGGCCTGGCCGGCGGTGGGGGCGCTGCTGTCGCTCATCTCGTGCTCCTGGTCTGCTCTGCTCGGTGGCTTCACAGGGATGGATGGCGCTACCCCGGCCCGAGTTACAGCGAGTTCCAAGATTTTTTCCGACCCGTAGGATCAAGCCATGGCGGGCGAGGGCAAAACAGGCATCTACCTGCTGCGACACGGGCAGACCGAGTGGTCGCGGGACGGCAGGCACACCGGGCGCAGCGACATCCCGCTGACTCCCGAGGGCGAGGAACTGGCCCGCGCGGCGGGCCGCACGCTGGCCGGGCTGCGCGGTGGGGCGGCGCCCGCGCTGGTGCTCAGCAGCCCGCGGCAACGCGCGGTGCGGACCGCGGAACTCGCCGGGCTCACGGTCGACGAGCAGACCGAGGACCTGGCCGAGTGGGACTACGGCGACTACGAGGGCCGGACCACGCCCCAGATCCGGGAGTCGGTGCCCGGCTGGACGGTGTGGACCCACCCGACCCCGAACGGCGAGACCGCCGAGCAGGTCGGCGCCCGCGCGCGGGCGGTGCTCGACCGCGTGCGGCCCGCGCTGGCCGACGGCGACGTGGTCCTGATCGGGCACGGGCACTTCAGCCGGGTGCTGGTGGCCGCGTGGCTGGAGCTGCCCGCGACGAAGGGCGTGTCCTTCGGCATGGACGCGGCCGCGGTGTCCGTGCTCGGCGACGAACGTGGCGCGCCGCAGATCCAGCACCTGAACGTGCCGGCCGGGGCGACCGCGTGATCCGCCGCGCCCGTGAGTCCGATGTGGACCAGATCGTCGCGCTCTGCCGCGAGCTCGCCGAGTACGAACAGGCGCCCGAGCACTTCAAGATGACCGCGGAGCAGTTGCGACCCGCGTTGTTCGGCGAGGCGCCGTCGGTCTTCTGCCACGTGGCCGAAGTGGACGGTGGACTGGCCGGGTGCGCGGTGTGGTTCCGCTCCTTCTCCACCTGGACGGGCACGCACGGGATCCACCTGGAGGATCTGTACGTGCGCCCGCAGCACCGCGGCACCGGGCTGGGCAAGCAGTTGCTGGTAGCCCTCGCCCGCGAGTGCGTGCGCGCGGGCTACCAGCGGCTGGAATGGGCGGTGCTGGACTGGAACGAGCCGACGATCGAGTTCTACCGCCGGCTCGGCGCGACCCATGTGGACGACTGGATGACCTTCCGGCTGGACGGCGACGCCCTCACTACGTTCGCCTCCTAGACGTGGTGCTCAGACGCCGGCCACCGAACGCCCGGCACTGCACGCAGGCGCGGACGGCCAGGCCATCTCGTTCCACACCGGCAGCCTCGACCAGACCCAGGGCGTCGTGGCCCGTCAGGCGGAGTGGTCCTCTTCCTCGTTGGCCCACTGCCGGGCCTGTGCGCCCAGGAGCAGGACCAGCGTGACCACGGCGACGACCGCGACCGGGATGCCGTACCCGGGCCGACTGGACGGGCCGATCGCGTACCAGGCGACGCCGAGCAGCAGCACCTGGATCACCACGGCGGGGGTGCGCGCGCCCTGCTTGCCGAGCAGCAGCGCCACCCCGCAGGCCAGCACGGCGGCGGCCATCAGGGCGAAGAACGCCGCCTCGGCGTAGACGTTGCCCAGCCGCGCCTGGCCGCGGAGTTCGAGCACGACGAGCCACACGGCCGCGCCCAGCACGGCAAGTCCTTGCAGGCAAACGACGACAGCCGCGGCCCGCACCGGCAACGGGGCGCCGGTTCCGGCGGATTCCATGCGCACGCGTGACCCTTCCAGCGATTGCTACCGACAGTGCCGGTCACGGATGGTAGGCCACCCGTACGGCCGTTCCGTTTTGTCGGTGGGGCGCGCGATGATCCATGCGAAGCCTCCTCGGGATCGGCGAGCAGACGGTCGTCTGGGTGCACTCGCCGCACCACCGAGCGGTAGGGACGAAGGGAGCGCCAGCCGAAGACGGGACAGGGCTGCCTTACGCTGCGGTTATGCGCGCAGTGCTGGTGGTGAACCCGCGGGCGACGGCCACGACGCCCGCCGGCCGGGACGTGCTCGCGCACGCACTGGCCAGCGAGGTCAAGCTCGAGGTCGTGGAGACCGACTACCGCGGGCACGCGTTGCTGGCCGCCCGCGCGGCCGCGGCCGACGGTGCCGACCTGGTGGTCGCGCACGGCGGCGACGGCACCGTCAACGAGGTGGTCAACGGCCTGCTCGCCGACGGCCTGCGTCCTGACCTGCCCATGCTCGGCGTGGTGCCCGGCGGCTCGGCGAACGTCTTCGCGCGCGCTTTAGGGCTGCCTCGCAACCCGGTCGACGCCACCCACCAGCTCCTGCGCGCCATCGACGAGCGCCGTTCGCGCCGCGTCGGGCTCGGCCGCGTCGAGCCGAACGTGGCGGTCGAGACGGGACCGCGCTGGTTCACCTTCAACGCCGGCGTCGGCCTGGACGCCGACGTGGTCGCCGGGGTCGACCGCAAGCGCGGCAAGCGCGCCAGCCAGCTGCTCTACCTGCGTGTCGCCGTCGCCGAATACCTGCGCCCGAAGCACGAGCGGCCGGATCTGACAGTGCTGGTCCCCGGGCACGAGCCGGTCAGCGGGCTGAAGCTCGCGTTCGTGTCGAACACCGACCCGTGGACCTACCTCGGCGACCGGCCGGTGCGCCTCAGTCCAGGGACGACGTTCGAAGGCGGACTCGGCTTGTTTGGGTTGCGGACCTTGGGGCTACCCACCGTGGCGCGACACCTCCGACAGGCCCTGAGCCCGTCGGGGAAACAAAAAGGAAGAAAACTCGTTGGACTGGAAGACGTACCGTTGGTGGTGGTACGTGCGGAAGAACCAGCGCGCCTTCAGGTCGATGGGGACCTGATCGGCGAGCGGACCGAAGTGGTGTTCACGTCCGTGCCAGATGCCCTGAACGTGGTCGTCTGACAGTGGAGGACCACTCGGCAAGGATCGAGAAGATCGTCGCTCAGAGCGAGTAAACCTGCCCTGACGTCGATCTTTCGGGTGAGTTCACTCACCGGCCGAGAAACACCCCTTGACATCCGCTGTGTTCGTGAAAGCATTCACAAGCACCCCGACGACCGACTGACGACGATTGGCGCGTCTGAACGCGCCTGACGAGGAGCTTGGAACCATGGATTGGCGCCATGACGCGGCTTGCCGCGACGAGGACCCTGAGCTGTTCTTCCCCGTGGGGAACAGCGGTCCGGCGCTTCTGCAGATCTCCGAGGCGAAGGCCGTGTGCCACCGCTGCCCCGTCGCTTCCTCCTGCCTGACCTGGGCCCTTGACAGCGGCCAGGACGCTGGCGTGTGGGGCGGCATGAGCGAGGACGAGCGACGCGCGCTCAAGCGCCGCAACGCTCGTACCCGCGCCCGCAGCAACGCCTGAGAGAGCACCGCGCACGAAGCGCGACAAGGCCCGGCACCACGTCCCATGGTGCCGGGCCTTAGTTGTCTTTACAGGTGTGTCCCACACTCAAGCAGGGTGTGTCCCCTCTTCCGACCGGGTGTGTCCCACGTTCCAGCCGGGTGTGTCCCGCCTTCCAGCAGGGCGTGTCCCACACTCAGGCACCCCGTGTCCCACACTCGAGTGTGGGACACACCCGCGTTGAATGGGGGACACACCCGGCGCGAACGAGGGACACACCTGCGCCGAGTGTGGGACACGCCCTGAAGGGTTATCGGCGGTGGGACAAGGGGATCCGCAGCAGCGCGCGTGTTCCGCCCTCGTCGCGGTTGGTCATCGACAGCGACCCGCGCAACTCCGACTCCACGAGCGTCCTGACGATCTGCAAGCCCAGCCCATCGGCGCGCTCCAGGGAAAAGCCCGCGGGCAACCCGGCACCGTCGTCCACGACGGTCACCTCGAGCCATCGCGCCGACCGGCTGGCCGAGACCGAGACCTCCCCGCCTTTGCCTGCCGGGTAAGCGTGTTCGACCGCGTTCTGCACGAGTTCGGTCAGCACCATCACCAGTGGGGTGGCCAGCTCCGCGGCCAGCACGCCGAAACTTCCCTTGCGCCGCACCACGACCTTCGTCTCGGCGACGGCGACGTCGCCCACCACCGGGATCACCTTGTCGATCAGCTCGTCCAGGTCGACCCGCTCGTCCACCGAGACCGACAACGTCTCGTGCACCATCGCGATCGCCGACACCCGCCGCACCGACTCGGCCAGCGCCTGCTTCGCCTCGTCGCTGGACGTGCGCCGGGATTGCAGGCGCAGCAAGGCGGCCACGGTCTGCAGGTTGTTCTTCACCCGGTGGTGGATCTCGCGGATCGTCGCGTCCTTGGACAGCAACGCCCGGTCGCGGCGCCGGACTTCGGTGACGTCCCGGCACAACACCAGCGCGCCGGCAGGCTTTCCCAAGGGCCGCAACGGAAGTGCCCGGAACAACACGGCCGCACCGCGCCGCGACTCGGCCTCGGCACGCATGCTCGGCTGACCCTCCAGCGCGGCCACGATCCGTTGCGCCACCTCGGTCGCGTCGAACGGGTCGGCGATCAGCGACCGGGTCAGCGGCGCGAGCTTCGTCCCGACCAGGTCGGCCGCGTGTCCCATCCGGTGGTAGGCGGACAACGCGTTCGGTGAGGCGAACACCACGACACCGGACGGGTCGAGCCGGACCAGCCCGTCGCCCACCCGCGGGCTCGTGTGGACGTCGGCGGTCGGCTCGGGGCTGGGGAAGCTGCCGTCGGCGATCATCTGGCAGAGGTCGCCCGCGCTGCCCAGGTAGGCGATCTCCAGCGGGCTCGGCACCCGCGGCACCGCCAGGTTCGTCTCCCGGGACAGGATCCCCACCACGGTGTCCTCGAACACCACGGGGATGGTCTCGCGGCGCACGGGGATGCCGCGGTACCACTGCGGGTCCTCCTCGCGGCAGATCCGCCGGTCGGCGCCCGCACGGCGCAGCTGCGGGTGCTCGGCCACGGGGACGAGGCTGCCCACGACGTCGTCGGGGTGCGCGGTGGGTGCCGTGGTGGGCCGGGCCTGCGCGACGCACAGGTACTTGCCTTCGTCCTCGTCGGGCTCGGACACCCGCACCCAGAGCAGGAAGTCGGCGAAGGAGAGGTCGGAGAGCAGCTGCCACTCGGCGACCACGCGTTGCAGGTGGTCGACCGCGGCGCCGGGCAGGCTGGTGTGCTCGGCGACCAGGTCGGCAAGGGTGGTCACGTCGCCATCAAATCACGACGTGTCAGAATTGACGGACCGCACCAAGGCACCAGGAGGAACCATGTCGAAGCGCGCTCGCAAGCGCCGCGACCGCAAAAAGGGCGGCGCGAACCACGGCAACCGCCCCAACAGCTGACAACAGACGAAGACCCCGCCAAGCACACGCCTGGCGGGGTCTTCGTTTGCGCTCAGTCTTGTTCTTCGGTGAGCTCGACCGTCGTGGTCGTGGTCCGGACGCCGTCGTGGTCGATGACGGTCTGCCGGATCGAGGCCCGCAGCCGCTGCTTGAGCGACTCCGGGGCCTGCTCGCCACCGCACTTGCTGGCGAGCAACACCTTGAGGTGCTCGTCGATGCCGTACTCCTCGAGGCACGGGTTGCACTCGTCGAGGTGCTGCTGGAGCGCCTGGCGCCGGTTCGGGTCGCACTCGCGGTCGAGGAACAGCCAGACCTCGGAGAGGACCTCTGAGCACGGCGTCTCGTGCGGTTTGCCGCAGCTCACGACTCGACCTCCTGCTTGGCGGTGCGCACGAAACCGCGCTCGCGCGCAACATCCGACAGCATGTCCCGCAGCTGGCGCCGGCCCCGGTGCAGCCGGGACATCACGGTACCGATCGGGGTGCCCATGATCTCGGCGATCTCCTTGTACGCGAAGCCCTCGACGTCGGCGTAGTACACCGCCATCCGGAACTCCTCCGGCAGGCGCTGCAACGCTTCCTTGACGTCGTCGTCGGGCAGGTTGTCCATCGCCTCGACCTCGGCCGAGCGCAACCCCACCGACGTGTGGCTCTCGGCCTGCGCGAGCTGCCAGTCGGTGATCTCGTCCGTGGGCGACTGCTGGGGCTGACGCTGTTTCTTGCGGTAGCCGTTGATGTAGGTGTTGGTGAGGATCCGGTACAGCCACGCCTTGAGGTTCGTGCCCGCCCGGAACGACGCGAAGGCCGCGTAGGCCTTGAGCATCGTTTCCTGGACGAGGTCCTCGGCGTCGGCCGGGTTGCGGGTCATCCGCAACGCGGCCGCGTAGAGCTGGTCGAGCAACGGCATCGCGTCGCGTTCGAACCGCGCCGCGCGCTCCTCCGCCGTCTCCGGGTTGTCGACGGCGTGCGTTTCGGTGCCGGGCACCGCGCTCCCTTCCAGCCGGGGCGTCGTCCTCCCGGCTGCCTGCGACGATCCCATGGCGGTCTTCGCATGAGTCGGCGTCGAGTTTACGCGGCGCGTACCGGGCCGGCCGGGCGCCCGGTCGGCTCGGGGACCCCTGCGGGTGGTCACGGTATCGGTCAGCACAGTCGTCAGAACGCGGTGGCCGGCGTGGACATTCCCGACCGTAAGCTTGTTCGCCATGGCCGGTAAGGGGACGCCAGCGACCGCGCTGCTCGCCAAGAAGGGCGTCACGCACACCCTGCACTCCTACGAACACGATCCACGCGCGGAGTCCTACGGCACCGAGGCCGCCGACGCGCTCGGCCTTGCACCACAACGGGTGTTCAAGACACTACTGGCCGAAGTGGACGGCACGCTGACCGTCGGGATCGTGCCGGTGACCGGGCAACTGGACCTCAAGGCGCTGGCCGCCGCGGTCGGTGGCAAGCGGGCGAAGATGGCCGACGTGGCGGCCGCGGAGCGGGCCACCGGATATGTGGCCGGCGGGATCTCGCCGCTGGGGCAGAAGAAGCGGCTGCGCACCGTGCTGGACGTCTCGGCCGGCGACCACGAGACGATGTTCTGCTCGGGCGGGCGGCGCGGGCTGGAGATCGAACTGGCGCCCGCGGACCTGGTCGCGCTCACGGGTGCCGTGGTGGCTCCGATCGCGGCGGGCTGACCGCCACCACCCGCGCCCACCAGATCACCGCCACACCACCGCCAACCCCTGCCACACCCAAGCCGTTCATGATCAACTGGCCGCGGGGCGGAGGCCCACCCTCCCGGGGGCTCCCCCTTACCCAGTCTATCGGGTTTGAGCTGCGGAAACGGGCGCGTCGGCGATCTGTGGACAACTGCCCGCCTGTGGAAAACTCACGCACTGGGAACGCTCAGTCGAGGGGGCGCAGGATGCGGTTCAGCCACTCGGTCACCGTCTGGGCGATGACCTTGGGTTCCCGCTTCAACGAGTGGTCGCCCGGCAGCACGACCACCTCGCGGTGGTGGGCCGACGGGGGCATGCCGAACGGGTCGTTGTCGCCCTGGATGACCAGCGTGGGTTCCTCGACCGACTCCAGTTCCGGCAGCCGCGACTTCTCCGGCTTGCCCGGCGGGTGCACCGGGAACGCCAGGCACACCACGGCCACCGCCTGCCCCTCCGCGGCCGTCCGGCAGGCGACCCGCGCGCCCGAGGACCGCCCGCCGAAGACCAGGGGCAGGTCGTCGAACCACTGCGGGGCGAGCTGATCCACCACCGACAGCCACGCCGTGTCCAGCTGCGCCGCGGGCGCCGGGGCCCGGCGACCGGCCACCCGGTACGGCTGCTCGATCAACGCCACGTGCACGCCCGCCGCCCGCGCGCCCCGCGCCGCCGCGATCAGGTCCGGCGCGCCGAAGCCACCACCGGCGCCGTGCCCGAGCAGCAGCGCCGCGCGACCTTCCGGCGCGCAGTGCAGCTCGGCCCGCGCGTCGCCGTGCGGGGTGGGCACCAGGGTGGTGGTCATCCCGGGTTCCGTACCTCGTCGAGGTCGAACAGGGCCACCTCGTCGCCGCCGGGCTGGACCTCTTCGAGCAGCTCGGGACCGTCGTTCTTGACGCTGTTGACCTTGCTCGACACCGGCCGCACCTCCAGCGCGTCCAGCACCGGGTCGGGCGTGCGCACCAGCAGGTCGGTGACGTCCGCGGTGTCCGGGTCGAGCCACCGCGCCCAGTGATCCGGCGGCACCAGCATCGGCATCCGGTCGTGGATGTGCGCGAGCGGGCCCACGGACTCCGTCGTCAGCACGGTGCAGCTCAACACGGGCGGCCCGTCCGAGGCACGCCAGACCGCCCAGAGCCCGGCCATCGCGATGCTCAGGCCGTCGCGCCTGGTCATGAAGTACGGCTGCTTGGCCTTGCCCTCGCGCAGCCACTCGAACCAGCCGTCGGCCGGCACCAGGCAGCGCTTGGTGGCCAGCGACTTCTTGAACGCGGGCTTCGTGGCCACGCTCTCGTACCGCGCGTTGATCATCTTCGCGCCGCCGGAGAGGTCCTTGGACCAGCCCGGCACCAGGCCCCAGCGCATCACGCGGATGCTGCGCACGGTGGTCTTCGGGTCGGGCGTGCCGTCGGCGTCGCGCGGGTGGCGCTGCACCACGGCCAGCACCGGATCGGTGGGCGCGACGTTGTAGTCCGCGCCCGGCGCCTCGCCCTCGGTGCCGTCGACGGCGTCGAACTCGGCGGCCAGCGTCGCCGGGTCCTTGGTGCTCGCATACCTGCCGCACATGAGGCCGATGGTGTCACGCACCACCGACACATGCGAGCCGCCGCCCGGGATGACCTGCGGATGCGGGACCATTGGCGCATGACATGGCATGCCCCCGCCGCCCCCGGCCCGGTCCGCGGGACGGTCGCGGTCCCCGGCTCGAAGTCGATCACCAACCGGGCCCTGGTGCTTGCCGCGCTCGCCGACGGCGGCGGCACGGTCACCGGCGCGCTGCGCAGCCGCGACACCGACCTCATGGTCGCGGCGTTGCGCGCGCTCGGCGTGCCCGTCGAGGTCGACCACACGACGGTCGTGGTCGGCGCACACGCGGGATTCGCCGGGCCGGCGGACATCGACTGCGGGCTCGCGGGCACGGTCATGCGGTTCGTGCCGCCGATGGCCGCGCTGGCCAAGGGTGAGGTCCGCTTCGACGGCGACGCGCACGCCCGCACCCGGCCCATGGGCACCGTGCTGGACGCGTTGCGCACGCTCGGCGCGTCCGTCGACGGCGACCGGCTGCCCTTCACCCTGCACGGCAACGGCGGCCTGCGGGGCGGCGCGGTCACCATCGACGCGTCGGCGTCCTCGCAGTTCGTCTCCGCGCTGCTGCTCTCGGGCGCCCGCTACGAGCAGGGCGTCACCGTGCACCACGACGGCAAACCCGTGCCGTCCATGCCGCACATCGAGATGACCGTCGGCATGGTGCGGGCCGCGGGCGCCGCGGTGGACGACAGCGAGCCGAACACCTGGCGCGTGGCACCGTCACTGTTGGACAGTCGTGAGTGGACGGTCGAGCCGGATCTCTCCAATGCCACCGTCTTCCTCGGCGCCGCCGCGGCCACGGGCGGACGGGTCACCGTCCCCCGGTGGCCCGCTTCGACAACACAGGCGGGTGACGGCATCCGCGCGATCCTGGCCGAGATGGGCTGTACCGTCGAACTCTCCGCCGATGGCCTGATCGTCACCGGGCCGGATCGCCTGTCCGGCATCGACGTGGACCTGCACGACGTCAGCGAGCTGACGCCGACCGTCGCCGCGCTGGCGACGCTGGCGTCGGGACCGTCGCGATTGCGTGGCGTTGCCCACATCCGCGGGCACGAAACGGATCGCCTGGCCGCACTGGCCGCCGAGATCAACGGGCTCGGCGGCTCCGCCGAGGAGACCGAGGACGGCCTGGTCATCCGGCCCACGCCCCTGCACGGCGGCCTCTGGCACGCCTACGCCGACCACCGGATGGCCACCGCGGGCGCGCTCGTCGGCCTCGTGGTGGCGGGGGTCGAGGTCGACGACATCGGCTGCACGTCGAAGACGATGCCCGGATTCGTGGACCTGTGGGCGGAACTGGTGGGGTCGCGCCGGTGACCGGACGCCGACGCGACTGGAGCAAGCTGGACGAATCCGACGTGCGGGTCCGGCCGGGCAAGGGCACCCGGCCACGCAGCAAGCGCCGACCCGAGCACGCCGACGCGAGCACCGCGATGGTGATCGGCGTGGACCGCGGCCGGTGGACGTGCGCGCTGGACGACGACCCCACGCGGGTCGTGGTGGCGATGCGGGCGCGTGAGCTCGGCCGGACCCCGATCGTCGTCGGTGACCAGGTCGACCTGGTCGGCGACGTGTCCGGCAAGGTCGACGCGCTGGCCCGCATCGTGCGGGTCGGCGAGCGGCTGAGCGTGCTGCGCCGCACCGCCGACGACACCGACCCCTATGAGCGCATCGTGGTGGCCAACGCGGCCGAGTTGCTGATCGTGTGCTCGCTCGCCGATCCGCCGCCCCGCACCGGGTTTATCGACCGGTGCCTGGTCGCGGCCTACGCGGGCGGGTTGCAGCCGGTGCTGTGCCTGACCAAGTCCGACCTGGCCGGCCCCGAAGACCTGATCGCCGCCTACGCCGAACTCGACCTGCCGGTCCTGGTGACCCGCAGCGACCGCGAGCCCGACGAGGTGCGCGAACGGGTCACCGGCATCGTGTCGGCTCTGGTCGGGCACTCCGGGGTCGGCAAGTCGACGCTGGTCAACCGGCTGGTGCCGGACGCGCACCTGCGCACCGGCGTGGTCAGCGCGGTCGGCAAGGGCAGGCACACGTCGGTGGCGGCGGTCGCGCTCGCGCTGCCAGGCGGCGGCTGGGTGGTGGACACGCCGGGCGTGCGGTCCTTCGGGCTGGCCCACATCGAGCCGGACGACATCGTGAGCGCCTTCGAGGAGTTCGTCGAGGCGGCCGAGGAGTGCCCGCCCGGCTGCGGTCACCTGGGGGCGCCGGAGGACCCGGACTGCATGCTCGACCAGGTCGTCGCCGACGGCACGGCCTCGCCGGGCCGGCTCGACTCGCTGCGCAGGCTGCTGGCCTCGCGGGCCGGCCACGACGACCCGGATGCGCCGGATCACTGAATCGCTGGCAACGCGAGGCGGGATGCGCGCGTCTAAACTCAGGTAATGCCCGGACATCCCGGGCGAGCACAGCAAAGGTCAAGGGGGACGACCCTCATGCGCAAGTTCGCGTTCGCGGCCGTCGGCACCGCGCTCGCACTGTCACTGGTGGCCTGCGGCGGCAAGGACGGCACCGCGACCGGCCAGGCACAGGGCGGCAACGGCAACGGCGGCGGCCTGTCGATCATGGCGAACGTCGCCGACTTGGCCCACCAGGTCGACCAGGGCGCCAGCACCAGCAACAGTGCCAAGATCACCCTCGACGCCACCATGCAGGGCCAGGCCATCAAGGCCACCGGCGCCTACCGGCTCAAGCCCAGCGTGGCGATGGACATGACCATGAACACCCCCGAGGGTGCCATGCACATGGTCCTCGTCGACAACGTGCTCTACATCCAGCTGCCCGAGCAGGCACGCGGTCAGCTGGGTGACAAGCCGTGGGTGAAGATCTCCGCCAACGGCGACGACCCGATGTCGAAGATGCTCGGCTCGATGCTCACGACGGTGTCCGACAACGTCGACGTGACCAAGCAGATCCAGCAGATCAAGGACGCGGGCACCATCACCAAGTCGGCGCAGGAGAACCTCGACGGCCAGCAGGTGGTGCACTACTGGATCGACGTGGACGTCCAGAAGCTCGCCGCGCTGCAGAAGGACGAGCTGACGAAGACCGCGTTGGAGTCGTTGGCGAAGCAGGGCACCAAGACCCTCAAGTACGAGCTGTGGGTCCGCGGTGACGGCCTGCCCGCCAAGTTCACCACGCAGATGCCGGTCGGCTCCGGCCAGCCGGTGGCCGTGACGGTCGGGTTCAGCGACTGGGGCAAGCCGGTCACCGTGCAGGCACCGCCGGCCGACCAGGTCGGCGAGATGCCCAAGATGGGCGGCTGACCTACGGGTCATCGAGGCGGGCGTCCCGGTGGGGCGCCCGCCTTCGTCTTGTCAGCGGTTCGACGACGGGAAACGGCCGTCGCTCGCACCCAAGGCGATCAACGCCGTGTACTGGTCCTGCCAGGAGCGTTCGGTCGCCAGCAGATCGGCGAGCCGTTGCACCCAGGCCGCGTCGACCTGGGTGTTCTCGGTGGTCAGGTGGCGCTGGGTGTCCTCACGCGCGTGCAGCCAGTCCCGGAGCGTGGGCCGCAACTCAGGCCCGCCGACCTCGTCGGGTTCCTCGGTCTGGTCAGTCTGGTCGGGCTCGTCGGTTTCGTCGGGCTCGTCGGCCATTCAGGGCCGTTCGAGGCGACCGCCCACGGCCTCGCCCTCGTCCAGGCCGAGCATGGACAGCAGGCCGGCGTACTCCTGCGGGTTGTGGCAGTGCCGGGCCACCGTCCGGGTCGCTTTGTCGCGTTGGTCGTTGCGCTCCCGCTCGGCCCGGACCCTGCTCTGCGCGAACTGGGACATGGGGTGTTCGCCGGTTTGCTGGCGCGTCGAACTCATGATTTTTGTCTCTCCTGGCCGCCCTGGCAGATTCCGAAAATCCGTAGCCGAAATCACAGAATTGCGGGCGAATGGCATTCGGAAAACATAATTCGACTTTCGTTCAGTACAGCACACGGGTCAAGGAGCGTCAACACCGCCACGGCCCGCCTCCTGGCGTGTCCGAGGGCGGTGGAGTAGCGTTGGCCACGGAGAGTTGATTCGCCGAGCCGCGAGACCGGTTGCGAGGAGCACCGAAGCGGTCCGACACTGCCGAGCAGGCAGTGCCCCTGACCCGACGGCCACATCGGCAGTACTGGTTCCTATTGATTCACCCCGAACCACGCGCGCCCGGCACCCTCTCCCCCACGACTTCTTGAGGAGATTTCCCTTATGCAGAACGACATTCAACCCCGGCGCCCGGACCCGGTGGCCCGCGTGGTGTTCAGCCACCCGGCCGAAACCGAGCCGATGAACCAGCAAGCGGTGCAGCACCCGGACCGCGCCGCCCACTTCTCGTCAGACACCGACAAGCGCTCTAGCCGATGACGTCGCTGGCCGCGACCGGCAGCGAGTACGCGGCGCTCTCCCGCGAGGTGCGGGACGCCGGCCTGCTGCGCCGCCGGCACGGCTACTACGCCGTTCGGATCACCGTGAACCTGCTGGCCCTGGCCGGCGCCTGGGTCGCGTTCGCCTTCATCGGCGACAGCTGGTGGCAGCTGCTGGTCGCCATCGGTCTCGCGGTGATCTTCGCCCAGCTGGCCTTCATCGGCCACGACGCCGGGCACAAGCAGATCTTCCGCACCCGCAAACCGAACGACGTGATCGGGACCGTCCACGGTGGTCTGGTCGGGATGAGCTACCAGTGGTGGATGCACGGGCACAACCGCCACCACGCGAACCCGAACCACGAGGACCTGGACCCTGACATCGACATCGCCGCGCTGGCCTTCACGAGCCGGCAAGCGAAGCTGAAGCAGGGGTTCCTGCGCTGGATGGCCAAGCACCAGGCGGTGCTGTTCTTCCCGCTGCTCACCCTCGAGGGCCTGAGCCTGCACCTGGCCGGCGTCCGCGCGATCTTCCGCGGTGACACCAAGATGCGCAAGATCGAGGGCGCGCTGATGACCCTGCACATCGTCGGGTACCTGACGGCGGCGTTCCTTGTGCTGTCGCCGGGGGTCGCCGTGCTGTTCATCGTGGTGCACCAGGCGCTTTGGGGCGTCTACATGGGTTGTTCGTTCGCGCCCAGCCACAAGGGTATGCCGACCACGACCAACGAGTCCCTGGACTTCCTGCGCAAGCAGGTCCTGACGTCCCGCAACGTCCGCGGCGGCTGGTTCATCGAGTTCCTGATGGGCGGCTTGAACTACCAGGTGGAGCACCACCTGTTCCCGAACATGCCGCGCCCGCACCTGAAGCACGCGCAGCCGATCGTGGAGCGGTTCTGCGTGGCGCACGGCATCCCGTACACGCAAACCAGCCTGGCGCGCTCCTACCGGCTGGTGCTGGAGCACCTGCACGAGATGGGTGCTCCGCTGCGTGCCGCGGACCGGGCGGCGCGCGCCGCCGCCTGATCCGACTACCGCCAGCGGCGGTCCGAAGACGAACGAGGGCGTTCCCGGTGTTCCGGGAACGCCCTCGTTTTGTGCTCAGAGTGCGTTGATCGTGTGGGCGCCCGCGATGGTCTGGGTGATCCGGTTGCCCGCGCGATCCGTCGCGGTCCACGAAGTGCTGGTCCGCGGGGATGGCGCCGTCGTCGCGGAACGCCGCGTCGTAGGTGTCGTCGGGACCGGTGCCACCGGCCCGGCCGGGTGAGATGGCGGCCCACTTCAGGATGGTGCTACGGATGCCGACCAGCGGCGCCGGGGCGGCGTTGACCACCATGCGATTGGAGCCGGGGACGAACGCGCTCATGGTCCAGCTCGCGCCGGTGGCGTCGGTGCGCACCGCGATCCGTCCACTGTGGTCGGTCACCGTGGGCCGCGGCGCGGCCACGGTCACCAGCGAGGTGGCGGTTCGCTCGTCCGCGGTGATCGTGGTCGTGCCGGTGCTGGACACCTCCGGGTACCTCGACGACGGCGTCGGCACGAACGTGCAGTTGCTGCTGGACAACGCACTTGGCGGTCCGGCCCGCTGAACGCGCGGAAGTTGTTGCGGTCCTGACCGCTGACCGAATACGTCAAGCGGCCGTCGAGGTGGGTGAACCGCACCTGGCCCGCCGGGCTCGCGGTGGATGGCGCGGCGGTGCTGGAGACCGTGGGAGTGGTGGTCGCCACAATCGCGGCGGCCACCAGTCCCACGGTGGGTCGGAAGGTCATGCTCCTGCTTGACCGAACAGGAGCAGACCGTTCCCCCTCGGTCAGCCCATGTGCGGGTACCCGTGGGCGGTCGGCGGCACGAACGTCTCCTTGACCGCCCGCGGGCTCACCCACCGCTGCAGGTTGTAGATGGACCCGGCCTTGTCGTTGGTCCCCGAGGCGCGCGCACCGCCGAACGGCTGCTGGCCGACGACCGCCCCGGTGGGCTTGTCGTTGACGTAGAAGTTGCCCGCGCTGAATCGCAGCGCCTGGTGGGCCTCCTCCACGGCCGCGCGGTCGGTGGCGAACACCGCACCGGTCAACGCGTACGGGGTCGACGTGTCGACCAGGTCGAGGATCTTCGAGTAGTCCTCGTCCGGGTAGACGAACACGGCGAGGATCGGGCCGAAGAACTCGGTGGTGAACACGTCGTGGTGCGGGTCGTCGCCGACGAGCACCGTCGGCTGCACGAAGTAGCCGACCCGGTCGTCGGCCACGCCACCGGCGAGGATCTCGACCAGGTTCTCGTTGCGCACCTGCTCGAACAGCTCGCTGTGCTTGGTGAACGCCCGGTCGTCGATCACCGCACCGCCGAAGTGGCTGAAGTCGGTCACGTCACCGAAGGACAGCGACTTCGCGGTGTCGACCAGCTGGTCGCGGACCCCGCCCTCCCACAGCGAACGCGGGATGTACGCACGGGAGGCGGCCGAGCACTTCTGGCCCTGGTACTCGTAGGCACCGCGCACGAGCGCGGTCGCCAGGCCGGCCGGGTCGGCCGACGGGTGCGCGACGACGAAGTCCTTGCCACCGGTCTCACCGACGATGCGCGGGTAGCTGCGGTAGTGGTCGAGGTTGTCGGCCATCTTGCGCCACAGGTACTTGAACGTCTTGGTGGAGCCGGTGAAGTGCAGGCCCGCGAAGTCCTCGTCGGCCAGGGCGACCTCGCTGACCGCGACGCCGTCGCCGGTGACCAGGTTGATCACGCCGTCGGGCAGGCCGGCCGCCTGCAGCAGGCGCATCGTGTAGTGCGCGGCGAGCGACTGGGTGGGCGAGGGCTTCCAGATGACCGTGTTGCCCATCAGCGCGGGCGCGGTGGGCAGGTTGCCCGCGATCGCGGTGAAGTTGAACGGGGTGATCGCGGTGACGAACCCCTCGAGCGGCCGGTGGTCGAACCGGTTCCACATGCCGGGGCTGGACATCGGCTGCTCTTCGAGCACCCGGCGCGCGAAGTGCACGTTGAAGCGCCAGAAGTCGATCAGCTCGCAGGCGCTGTCGATCTCGGCCTGCTGCACCGTCTTGGACTGGCCGAGCATGGTCGCGGCGTTGAGAGTGTCACGCCAGGGCCCGGCGAGCAGGTCGGCGGCGCGCAACAGGATGGCGGCGCGCTCGTCGAAGGGCAGGGCACGCCACGCGGGCGCGGCCTGCTTGGCCGCGGCGACCGCGTCGGCCACGTCCTGCTGGGTGGCCTGCGCGGCGACGCCCAGCACGTGCGCGCGGTCGTGCGGCTGCACGACGTCGACGGCGTCACCGCCCGCCATCCGGTGCTTGCCGCCGATGGTCATGGTGAATTCGTGCTTGTCGCCCTCGAGTTCGGCGATGCGGCGCTGCAAGGACTCCCGCTCCGGACTCCCCGGCGCGTAGCCGCGCACCGGTTCGTTGGACGGTGCGGGCACGGACGAAACGGCGTCCATCGGCTGGCTCGCCTCCTGTCTGATCTGTGTCTGATCTGTGCTCGGGTAGGGCCCACGGGGGTGGTGCGGGCCCGCCGGGTTCCAGGCCATTCCATCCTGCTTCGGCCGCGTTGGCAAACCACCTGTCCACAGGCTGCCCTTCGCAACCCCGGGTTATCCACAGATTCGCCCACAGCGGCCCACAACCCCCTTGACCTCGATAGACTGGCTGCAGGGGTGCCCCCGGGACGGGTGGGGGCTGGGGTCACGCGGGCGCGCGCGAGGAAACAGGGGGCGCGAGAGGTGCCGCGGGTGCGCGGTGTGTGTCGCGCTACATCAGGTCCAGCAGGAACGGCAGTTCCTGGGTCGCGTACCAGGCCAGCTCGAAGTCCTCGGCGTCGCCGAGGGTGAACTCCGCGTCCGGGTCGCCCAGGTCGGCCTTGTCGATCACCTCGCTGGCCGCGCGGACGGCGTCCTCGGCCTCCTCGGTGTCCACGTGCACGGCCGCGACCTCGCGCATCGGCACCGGCCCGGACAGCCGCACGACGGCGAAGTCCAGGTCCGGGCGCAGCTGCACGTCCTCGACGTCCGCGGACACGACCACCCGTCGCGGCATCGCCTTCGGGTCCTCGGCCAGCTCCGCCGCCAGCAGCCGCAGCGACGCCCGGCTGGCATCCAGCATGGCCGCGTACTCCAGCTCCTCGTCGCCGCCGGTCGCGTACGACTCGCGGAACGCGGGCGTGACCGCGAACGCGGTGCCGCCCAGCGCGGTCAGCTCGCCGGACTCGCTCAGCTTGCGCAACATGGCGATCGTCGCCGGGATGTAGACCCTCATGCGCGTACCACCATGGACAGCTCCTCCAACGACTCCTCCAGCATGCGTGCCAGAACGTCCACATCGGACATCGCGTCCCGGTCGCCGGTCAGTCCGAAGTAGACACCGCCGTCGTAGGACGTGACGCCGATCGCGAGCGCCTGGTTGCGGGCCAGCGGCATGACCGGGTACATCTCGGTCATCCGCGCGGTGCCCGCATACAACGGCTGTTGCGACCCCGGGACGTTGGTCACGACCAGGTTGAAGATCCGGTTCGAGAACGAGTTCGCGGCCCGCGCCCCCAGCGAGTGCAACGTCGGTGGCGCGAACCCGGTGACCCGCAGCAGCGCGCTCGCCGCGACCGAGCGCACCGAGTCGTTGTGCTTGAGCATCGCGTGGCTGATGTGGTTCAGCCGCACCACCGCGCTCGGCTCGCCGACCGGCAGGTCGACCAGGTACGGGGTGACCCGGTTGCCGAGCAGACCCGGCACCGCGCCGTCGACCTCCTCGTCGCGCACCGCGAGCGGCACCAGCGCCCGGACCTGCGCCGACGAGGTCACCTCCCGACCACGCGACAACAGCCAGCCGCGCAACGCACCGGCGACCATCGCGAGCACCACGTCGTTGACCGTACCGCCGTGCGCCGCGCGGACCGCGCGCACGTCCGCCAAGCGCACCCGCGCCATCGCGAACCGGCGCTGGTTGCCGATCGGCACGTTGAGCGGGCCGGACGCCGCCGGGCGCGCGGTCACGACGCCGCCGACGGACGAGACGAACCGGCGCGCCCCGGTGAGCACGTCACCGGCGACGGCGCGGGCGTTCTCGACGACCGCCTTGGGGCTCTGCACGGTCTCCGCGACCGCGTCCAGCACCAGCTTCGCCTGGCTCGGCGGGTGCCGGGGCAGCCACCTCTCCTCACCGGAGTCCGCGGTGTGGTCGGTGTACGGGCTGTTGTCGAGGATCACCTGCGCGATGTCGATCGTGCGCACCCCGTCGACCATCGCCTGGTGGGTCTTGGTGATCAGCGCGACGTGCCCGCGGGCGAGGCCTTCGACCAGGTAGGCCTCCCAGAGCGGCCGGTCCTTGTCCAACGGCCGCGACACCAGCCGGGCGACGAGCTCGCGCAGCTGCTCGCTGTTGCCCGGCTTGGGCAGCGCGGAGCGGCGCACGTGGTAGGTGAGGTCGAAATCGGTGTCGTCGATCCAGACCGGCCGGGCCAGGTGCCCGGGCACCTGGACGACCTTCTGGCGGTAGCGCGGCACCATCGGCAGCCGCTGCTCCATCAACCGGACGAACTGCTCGTAGTCGAAGCCGGAGCGGGGTTTGCGGAACACCGCGACGCTGCCCACGTGCATCGGGGTCGTCGCGTCCTCCAGGTAGAGGAAGGACGCGTCGAGCGCTGACAGGCGGTCCGGCATGAACCGATCCTGACACACCGCGTGGCCGCGCAGGTGACGTGGAATGCTGCCGGGCGTGGACACCAGCACGTCGCCCAAGGACAGGTTCGTCACCGTGTACGGGCGCAAGCCCGTGCTCGAGGCCCTCGCCGACCCGGCGTTGTCGGTGGACAAGGTGGTGCTCGCCGACACCGCCCGCGGCCAGGCGGCGGCCCAGATCCTCGACGCGGCCGCGGCGCGCGGGGTCCGGGTGCAGCGGGCGTCGGCGCACCGGGTGAAGGTGCTCGCGGGCAACGGCAAGCAGGACCAGGGCGTGCTCGCCGACGTGGTCGCGCCCCGGATGCGCCTGCTGAGCCAGGCGTTGCGCGAGCCCCGGCCCCCGCGCAGCGTGTTGCTGCTGGACGGGATCACCACGCCCGCGAACGTCGGCATGATCCTGCGCACGGCGACCGCGGCCGGGATCGACGGCATCGTGGTGCCCCGCCGCGGCGTGGCCGGGCTGGACCCGATGGTGGTGAAGGCGTCGGCCGGGGTGGCCTTCCACGCGCCGGTGTTGCGGTGCCCGACCCCCGCGGACGCGGCCGCCTTGCTGCGGGAGTCCGGGTACCCGCTGTTCGCGCTGGCCGCGGACGCGCGGCAGTCGCTCTTCACGGCCGAACTGCCGCCGCGGGCGGCGTTCGTGCTGGGCAGCGAGACGGCCGGGGTGTCGCCGGAGGTCGCGCAGGCGGTGACCGACCGGGTGTCGATCCCGATGAGCGGTGGCGTGGAGTCGCTCAACGTCGCGAGCGCGGCGGCCGTGTTGTGCTTCGAGCTGTTGCGGCGGCGCTCAGGGTAGGAGGGCCGCCAGCTCGGCGAGGGTGGCCTCGGCGCGGCGGTGGTGGACGCCGACCATGCCCGCGGCGACCGCGCCCCGGACGTTGCCGATGAGGTCGTCGACGAACACGCACTGGCTCGTCGCGACGCCGAGCTTGTCGGCGGTGAGCCGGAAGATGCGGACGTCGGGCTTGGCCAGGCCGACCTCGCCGGAGAGCACGACGGCGTCGAAGACGTCGGGCAACCAGTCGGGTCCGACCTCGGCGTTGGAGATCATCGCGGTGCGGATGCCCCGCTCGTGGGCCGCGCGGACGGCGGTGAGGATCGGCGGTTCGCGCTGCGGGTCGCCGTCGACATCGGTCAGGACACCGGCGTAGTCGACGATCAGGGCCCGCAACACCGCGTCACGGTAACTCACCGGATGGGGTGGTTGCTGCCCTGGCACGCGGGGCCGGCGCCTCTGTTGGGCGTCCGCACCTACTGACTGCTGGGGGAACGGCGTTGGCCGCCATCCACACCCTGCCCGCCTACGAACCACCGCGTGGCCGGCCCTTGCGGGACTGGCGTGCCCGCCGCGCGTCGCCGCCGTTGCGGGTCCTGCCGCCGACCCCGCCGGGGCCCACCTGGGGTGAACCACCGGAGATGCACCACCGGCTCGTCCGGCTGGTGGCGACGTTGCTGGAGGTCCTCGACGGGAGCCGGCCGGTGGCACAGCTGAAGATGCTGATCACCGAGGACGTGCGCGCGGCCGCGACGGCTCGCGCGCAGGAGGCTTCCGGGGTGCGGTACCGGTTGCGGCGCCTGCACAGTTGCCGGCCCACCGAACGGGCGATCGAGTTGACCGCCATCGCCGCCACCGGGGTGTCCGATAAGGACAGAGCGGTGGCCGTACGGCTCGACCGCCGCACCGACGGCTGGGTCTGCACCACACTGGAAGTCATTGCCTGACAAGGACTTCAAGACGCGAATACCCGCCCACGCGCGGCGTGGGCGGGTATTCGGCTCCGGCTTCGGTGCTTAGCGGCGGGCGCCCTTCTTGGCCTGCTTCGCCTGCTGGCGGGCCGCCTCCCGGCGCTCGCGGCGGGTGCCGCCCTCGCCGCCGCCACCAGCGGCCCCGCCGGTGCGGTTGCCGTTGCCGCGGGACTTGACCTGGCCGTCCTCGGCCGGGCCGCTGTAGGTCAGGCGCTGCTGCGCGGCCGCGGGCTGGTCCAGGCCCCGGGCGCGCAGGGCGGTGGGCACCTGCCGCTGCGCCCGCTCCTGCTCGGCCAGCTGCGCGGCACGGGCGGCCTGGGCGGCTTGGGCCCGGCGCTGCTCGTGCACGCGCTGGGCCTGCTGGCCCGCCGCCGTCACCTGGGCCGGCAACGCGGACGGGCTCAGCTGGACCTGCGGCTGCTCCTGCTGCTCGACCTGCAGGTTGAACAGGAAGCCGACCGTCTCCTCCTTCAACGCGTCGAGCATCGCGTTGAACATCTCGAAGCCCTCGCGCTGGTACTCGATCACCGGGTCGCGCTGGGCCAGGGCACGCATGCCGATGCCCTCTTTGAGGTAGTCCATCTCGTAGAGGTGCTCGCGCCACTTGCGGTCCAGGACCGACAGCATGACCCGCCGCTCCAGCTCGCGCATCGCGCCTTCGCCGACCTGGGCGTTGATCTCCGCCTCGCGCTCGCGGTAGGCGCGGTGCGCGTCCGCGACGATGACCTCGGTCAACGTGGTCGAGTCGAGGTCGCCGTGCTCGTCGACCACGTCCTCCCACTTCAGCGAGAGCGGGAACAGCGTCTTCAGCGCCGTCCACAGCTTCTCGTGGTCCCAGTCCTCGACGTAGCCGTCGGCGGTCTCGCCCTCGACGTACGCGGTCACCACGTCGTTGATCATGTGCTCGACCTGCTCGGACAGGTCCTCACCCTCGAGCACGCGCCTGCGCTCGGCGTAGATCACCTTGCGCTGCTCGTTCATGACCTCGTCGTACTTGAGGACGTTCTTGCGGATCTCGAAGTTCTGCTGCTCCACCTGCGTCTGCGCGCTGCGGATCGCGCGGGTGACCAGCTTGGCCTCGATCGGCACGTCCTCGGGCAGGCGCATCGTGGTCATCACGCGCTCGACCATCGCCGCGTTGAAGCGGCGCATCAGCTCGTCTTCCAGCGACAGGTAGAACCGGGACTCACCCGGGTCACCCTGGCGGCCGGAACGACCACGCAGCTGGTTGTCGATGCGGCGCGACTCGTGCCGCTCGGTGCCCAGCACGTAGAGACCGCCGACCTCGCGCACGCCCTCACCGGCCTGGCGGCACTCCTCGGTGAGGTCCTCGATCATCGCGTCCCAGGCCGCCTGGTACTCCTCCGGCGTCTCCACCGGGTCGAGGCCCTGATCGCGCAGCTCGTGGTCGGCGATGATGTCGGCGTTGCCGCCGAGCACGATGTCGGTACCGCGACCGGCCATGTTGGTGGCGACCGTGACCGCGCCGGTGCGCCCGGCGCTCGCCACGATCAGCGCCTCACGGTCGTGGTGCTTGGCGTTGAGCACCTCGTGCGGGATGCCCATCCGCAACAGCAGCTTCGACAGGTACTCCGAGCGCTCCACGCTGGTCGTGCCGACCAGCACGGGCTGGCCCTCTTCGTGCCGTTCGGCGATGTCCTCGGCGACCGCCTGGAACTTCGCCTCCTCGGTCTTGTAGATCAGGTCGGCCTGGTCCTTGCGGACCATCGGCCGGTTGGTCGGGATCGGGACGACGCCGACCTTGTAGATCTGGTGCAGCTCGGCCGCCTCGGTCTGGGCGGTACCGGTCATGCCGGAGAGCTTGTCGTAGAGCCGGAAGTAGTTCTGCAGGGTGATCGTGGCCAGCGTCTGGTTCTCGGCCTTGATCTCGACGCCTTCCTTGGCCTCGATCGCCTGGTGCATGCCCTCGTTGTAGCGGCGGCCAGCCAGGATGCGGCCGGTGAACTCGTCGACGATCAGGACCTCGCCCTGGCGGACGATGTAGTCCTTGTCCTTCTTGTAGAGCTCCTTGGCCTTGATCGCGTTGTTCAGGTAACCGACCAGCGGCGTGTTCGCGGCCTCGTAGAGGTTGTCGATGCCCAGCTGGTCCTCGATGAACTCGACGCCCGACTCTGTCACGCCGACGGTGCGCTTGCGCTCGTCGACCTCGTAGTGGGTGTCCTTCTTCATCATCGGCACGAGCCGCGCGAACTCCTGGTACCAGCGCGACGAACCGTCGGCGGGGCCGGAGATGATCAGCGGGGTGCGAGCCTCGTCGATGAGGATCGAGTCGACCTCGTCGACGATGGCGAAGTTGTGGCCGCGCTGGACGCAGTCCTCGAGGCTCCACGCCATGTTGTCGCGCAGGTAGTCGAAGCCGAACTCGTTGTTCGTGCCGTAGGTGATGTCGGCGGCGTAGGACTCGCGGCGCTGGTCCGGGCTCATCTCCGACAGGATCGCGCCGACCTTGAGGCCCATGAAGCGGTGGACGCGGCCCATCCACTCCGCGTCGCGCTTGGCCAGGTAGTCGTTGGTGGTGACCACGTGCACGCCGTCGCCGGAGATCGCGTTGAGGTAGGCGGCGAGCACCGAGGTGAGCGTCTTGCCCTCACCGGTCTTCATCTCGGCGACGTAACCGAGGTGCAGCGCGGCACCACCCATGAGCTGCACGTCGAAGTGGCGCTGGCCCAGCACCCGGCGAGCGGCCTCGCGGACCGCGGCGAACGCCTCGGGCAGCAGGTCGTCGAGCGACTCGCCGTCCTGGTAGCGCTCGCGGAACTCGTCGGTCTTCGCCCGCAATTCCTCGTCGGAGAGGTCGGCGACGTCGTCCTCAAGCGAATTGACCTGCGCGACGATGCGGCGCAGGTGCTTGAGAATCTTTCCCTCGCCCGCGCGGAGCACTCGGGACAGCACCATCCGGTCGACCTCACTACAGATTGGCGGCGCGCCCTGGAGCGGGCGCCTTCGTGGTCATCGTAGGCAACGCGTCGCGCACCAGGTACCGACGGCAGTGGCCAACGGTTGCCTCTAGATGAAACGGAACACGTCGCACCATAGTTCCATGGGCGGTTTCGGCAGGTCACCGGCATGACGGTGCCCCGGGACAGCCGTCCCGGGGCACCGTCATCACACGGATGGAGGTCAGGTGGTCAGGCTCAGCACGCCGTAGTCGAAGCCCTTGCGTCGGTAGACGACGCTCGGGCGGCCGGTCTCGGCGTCGACGAAGAGGTAGAAGTCGTGTCCGACCAGTTCCATCTCGTAGAGGGCCTGGTCGACGCGCATCGGGGTGGAGGGGTGCTCCTTCTCCCGCACGATGCGGCCCGGTTGCTGGTCGGCGACGCCGTCGTCCCAGCGTTGGCGTGGAATGCCGGGTTCGGCCACATCATCTTCGAGTTCCGGTGCGTCGAGCACGGCGGTCGACGCGAGTTGCGCGCCGTTGACCGGTTCGCCGTTCGTCGCGGCCGCGACGGACGCGGGCGTTCGTCGTCCGTAGTGGACCCGCCTGCGGTCGTGCAGGCGGCGGAGTCGGTTCTCCAGTTTGGTCACCGCGCAGTCGAGAGCGGCGTAGAAGTCGGCCGCACACGCTTCGGCGCGGACCGCGGCTCCCCTGCGGTTGACGGTGATCTCGACTCGCTGGCAGTTCTTGGCCTGCCGGCGGTTGGGCTCGTGGAAGAGTTCGACGTCGAAACGGATGACCTTGCGGTCGTAACGCTCGAGGCGGCTTACCTTCTCCTCGACGTGGGCCCGATAGTGATCGGGCACCTCAACGTTACGGCCCTTTACGACGATGTCCATACACGACCTCCCTCGCTTTGCTGCGAGTACCTCGTTCGGTCACTGAACTGCGGCGCCGGAACGGCGAGCGGATGGTTGAAGTCGCGAGCGGGCCGGTGGCGGGACGTCTCCCGGAACGGGCCGTCGCGCTCAACGCACCTCCGGCGCCAGGGACATGGGCTGATCGCCTCCTCCCGGTGAACCGGAATCGCTGATAGCGCAGCACGTTAGCCCGGTGTGCCGAGGAGCAACAGTCCCCTTGACGGGCGATGGACCGCCGATGACGATCTTGTGCTGCGTGACGGGCCAGTTGTCGCGCCGATACCCGACCGTGACCCGCACGTCCAGATGAGCGGACCCGGATTCACCCCACCGGCGCATCGACCGGCACTCGTCCGGGGGTCCACCACGGCGGTCGCGCGGCCCCCGGGCGATCGTCTCCCGATCCTGGGGGTGCTCGCGGTGCCGCCTCATGTCTGGTGAACGGGCGGCGGACGACCGAGGTTCCCGGGGAACGAAATCACCCGATCGGGGGTATGCGGAGGTAACGAGTGGATCTTTTGCCTGGTCAGAGGTTCGAGACCCGACGAACCGCGCTGGTGGGGCGGTACTGCGTCGAGCCTGGCGCATGGCCCTGCGGGTGTCCGGCGGGTGGCGGCGGAAAACACGCGAGCCGAACTTTTTTGATCAAGCACGGGTCAGCGAGCCGGCAGGGCCGCGGTGATCGCGAGCGTCGCGCTCACCCGCACCCCGGCGCCCCGGAGTGCCTCCTTGCACGCCGCCGCCGTGGCACCGGTGGTGATCACGTCGTCGAGCAGGACCACCGGGGAACCGCGGGGTGGCAAGGCCTTGCGCACCACGTGGACGCGGCCGGCCAGGTTGGCCCGGCGCGCGGCCGCGTCGAAGCCGACCGAGTCCTTGGCCCGGCGGTCCAGGCGCAACGCCGGCACCACCACGGCGGGCTGGCCCGCTCGGCACAACGACCGGGCGCACGCCTTCGCCACCGCCGGCAGGTGACCACCCCAGCGGCGGCGGTTCGCCGACGGGCGCGACGGCGCGGGCACGAGCAACCACCGGCCGTCCGGCGCGGCCCGGGCCTCGGGCACGCGCGGCAACGCCTCGGCCAGCGCGAGGCCCAGCGGCACGACCAGATCGCGGCGGTCGCGTTCCTTCAACGCGAGCACGGCCCGGCGCGGCTCGGCGGCATAGCGGGCCAGGGCGTAGCGACCGGCACCCACCGGGAACGGGTCGGCGAGCGTGCGCGCGCACGACGCGCACCAGGCGGCGCCCGCGCCGTCGCAGCCCGCGCAACGCAGGGGAACCAGCAGGTCGAACACGGTGGTCTTGGTCATGGCGGCAGGATGCCAGCGACCACCGACAGTTTTCGAACGGTCACCCCGGGTAGAACGGGAGCGGGTCGCTGAAGCCGGAGACACCCTGCGACCGCCACGCCTCACCGGGCACCGACGAGGTCCACACGCGGGACTCCTTGTCGGTGACGGTCAGCGGGCTGTTGGGCGCCGCCGCGATCGACCGGACCGGCAGGGTCAGGTTCGAGATGTCGTACGGCACCTCCTGCGACCCGTCGAACGGGACGCTGAGCACCGAGTCGCGGCCCTCATCGGCGGCCACCGCCAGGGTGAACGGCCCCATCCAGTCGACGTCGACCACGTCCTGCAGCTGGTCCTCCATCAACCGGCGGGGCAGCCGCACGCTCACCGTGTCCCCGTTGCGGTCGACCCCGGCCACGGCGAGCCGCCCGCCCGCCACCATCGCGAGCCTCGTGCCGTCCCGCGAGAGCCGCATCGTGGTGATGGGGCCGAACGAGGCGAGCGTGGACGAGTTCATCGACCCCGGCGCCCACGTGCCGTCCTTGGTGCGCACCAGCCGCACCACGGTCGTCCCGTTGATCACCGTCCAGAGCTCGTTGGCGCCCGGGCGCCAGGTCGGCCGGGTCATCGTGTTCGCGGTGAGCGGCACGATCGAGAGCGGTCCGTCGACCTTGCCCACGCGCAGCCGCATCTTGTTGCCGTACTTCTCCACGACGGCCAGCTGGGCACCGTTGATCGACTGCGCGGCGCTCTGCACGTTGTACTGGCCCGCGCCCGCCGGGCCGGGGATCGGGTTGCCGTCCTTGAGCGAACGCACCCGCCCGTTCGAGACGAACATGCCCGGCAGGTCGGGGCTGGGCGTGGTGGGCGCCGTGTAGGAGGGGACGTCGGAGGCCCGCCACTTGGGCTTGCCCGGCACCAGCGGGGTGTTGTCGGCGAGCAGCTTGATCACACCGCCGGTGGCCACCCCCTGCAGCGACAGGACGATCTGCGCGGCGATCTTGTTGCGGGTGTCGAGGTTCGCGTTGCCGAGGCCGGTCAGGCTGACCACGAGGTCGCCGTCCTCGCCCGCGACGCCGCTGGCGCTGGGGTTGGCCGCGTCGCCGAGCAGGCTGCGCAGCGGGCCGGCCAGCATGTCCGACGGGCCGGCGAGCAGTTCCTGCAGCACCCGCGACGGCAGGCCCTGGCTCGGTCGCTGCGCGACGTAACGCAGGTCCGGCACCAGGATGTTCAGCTCGGAGTCGAAGAAGTACAGCGGCACCTGCCGGTAGGCCGACCGGAACTCGTCGAGGGTGATCGCGGTGGTCGCCGGGGGCTTGCTGACCCGCCACTGGCCGTCGGCCTGGCGCTGGACGGTGACCTTGTCCTCGTAGGCGCCGGGCGCCGGGATGAAGGAGTTGTCGGGGCCGAGCCGTCCCACCTTCGTGCCGTGGATCAGCACGGTCTGCTCGTTGCCCTTGTTGTTCGGTTCCTGCACCGGCGGCGGGATCGTGTTGTACGTGTTCTCCATGATCGTGGGCTGCGCTTCGGGCTCCCACGTCTTCTGGGCTTCCGGGGTGAGGTACTGCTTGGCGACGTCGACGTTGGTGGCGTGCGCGACGAAGTCACGGGCGATGGTCAGCGGGTCGGCGTCGCGGTCGATGGGCACGACCGTGTTCTCCGGCTCGCTGGTGTCCTGGGTGCCCGCGACCTGCGGGTTGGACTGCTCCGGGATGTTCGCGCAGCCCGCCGCCACGGCGAGCAGGAGCAGGACGGTGAGGATCGCGCGCAGCCTGCTCATCCAACCTCCTCGTGCTCGGGTAAGTCGGCGGCCTCGCTGGTGCCCTCGACCGTCACCAGTTCGAAGTCCGTCACCCGATCGCCGGCGTCGTCCTGCGGCGGCAACGGCAGCGGGCTCGGTCCGAGCGGGGTGCCTTGCCTGCGGGGCAACGTCAGCCGGAAGCACGCGCCCGTGCCCGGCTCGCCCCACGCCTCCAGGGTGCCGCCGTGCAGGCGCGCGTCCTCCAGGCTGATCGCGAGCCCCAGGCCGGTGCCGCCGGTGTGCCGGTTGCGCGACGGGTCGGCGCGCCAGAACCGGTTGAACACCAGGTCGGCCTCGCCGACGCGCAGGCCGACACCCTCATCGCGCACGGTGACGGCCAGGGTGTCGTCGTCACGGGCCATGCGCAGGCGCACCGGGCGGCCCTCGCCGTGGTCGATCGCGTTGGCCAGCAGGTTGCGCAGGATGCGTTCGACCCGGCGTGCGTCGACCTCGGCCGTGGTCTCGCCGGGTGGCAGTTCGAGCACGATCGGCGAGCCCGCGTTGCCCGCGATCACCCGCACCGACTGCGCGGCCCGCAACGCGATCGCGCCGACGTCGGTCAGGTCGGCCAGCAGCTCCTCCACGCCCGCGTCCAGCCTGCTGATCTCCAGCAGGTCGCCGAGCAGCGACTCGAACCGGTCGAGCTCGTCGACCAGCAGCTCGGTCGAGCGGGCGAGCCCCGCGGGGAACTGCGCCCGCGACGCGTGCAGCACGTCCGCGGCCATCCGCACGGTGGTGAGCGGGGTGCGCAGCTCGTGCGACACGTCGGAGGTGAACCGGCGCTGCAGCTGGCCGAACTCCTCGAGCTGGCGGATCTGCTGCTCGATCGACTCGGCCATCTGGTTGTAGGACTGGGCGAGCCGCGCGACGTCGTCCTCGCCGGCGACCACCATCCGCTCGTCGAGCTCGCCCTGGGCGAAGCGTTCCGCGGCCTGCGCCGCCCTGCGCACCGGGCGCACGACCTGTCTGGTGACCAGGTTCGTGATGCCCGCCAGCAACAACAGCAGGACGAGCCCGCCCGCGATGAGCGTGCTCTGCACGACGCTGATCGTGCGCTGCTCGGCGGTCAACGGGAACAGCAGGTAGATCTGCATCGGCTGGGCCACGTTCAGCGGCGCGCCGACCATGAGGAACGTCGTTCGGCCGTTGTCCCGGTCGACGGTGTAGATCTGGCTCGCGGTCTGGCCGTTCCAGATGAAGTGCCGCAGCGACATCGGCACGTCGGCGTAGGGACCGGCGGACGCCCGCTTCTCGGCGGTGATGTCCGGGCTGTCCTGCACGAGCACCGGCTCGAACGCGCCCGCCGCCGAGTCGAACGCGGCGCTGGTCGTCTCCTGGTCGGCCGCGGACACCGACGGCGAGGACGACGTGATGCCGTTGCGCGCGCTGGCGAGGCGCTGGCGCACCAGGTCGGTGATCGGGTTGATGCCGGCGAGCTCGCGTTCGGCGATGTTGGTCGCCACCCGCAGCTCCGAGAGCGCGGCCTGCTTCTTGGTGTCCAGCAACCGTTCGGTGATCTGGTTCTGCAGCACCATGCCCAGCACGAACACCACGGCCGAGGACAGCGCCAGCGTGCTGACCACCACCCGCAGCTGCAGCGAGCGGCGCCACAGCTCGCTGAACCGCACGGTGTACTGCTTGGTCAGCACAGCGCCGTGGGCGACGAGCCTGACCACGGCACGTCCGGCGCGGGTGAGCGGATTACTCACGCGCAGCCGGTCCTGCTCACGGAGGGCCTGCCTTGTAACCGACACCGCGCACGGTCAGCACGACCTCGGGGTGCTCGGGGTCGCGCTCGACCTTGGAGCGCAGGCGCTGCACGTGCACGTTGACCAGGCGCGTGTCGGCCTGGTGCCGGTAGCCCCAGACCTGCTCGAGCAGCACCTCGCGGGTGAACACCTGGCGCGGCTTGCGGGCCAGGGCCACCAGCAGGTCGAACTCCAGCGGGGTCAGCTGGATGGCCTTGCCGTCGCGGGTGACCTCGTGGCCGGGGACGTCGATGGTGAGGTCGCCGATGGCGAGGGTCTCGGTGGGCTCGGTGTCGGTGCGGCGCAACCGCGCGCGCACCCGGGCGACGAGCTCCTTGGGCTTGAACGGCTTGACCACGTAGTCGTCGGCGCCGGACTCCAGGCCCAGCACGATGTCGACGGTGTCGCTCTTCGCGGTCAGCATGACGATCGGCACGCCCGACTCCGAGCGGATGGCCTTGCACACGTCGATGCCGTTCATGCCGGGCAGCATGAGGTCGAGCAGCACGAGGTCGGGTTTCAGCTCACGCAGGGCGGGCAGGGCCCGGGAACCGTCGGCAACCACGGCCGTGTCGAAGCCCTCGCCACGCAACACGATGGTGAGCATCTCGGCGAGTGCTGGGTCGTCGTCCACTACCAGGACACGTGCCTTCATACCGCACATAGTGACACTTCGTACCGACACATCGGTCGGCACCCGGCGATCTTGGGCCGGTCAGGTGACAACCCGGGCCGCCAACGCGGCGTAATCGGGGTCGGTGACGACCTCCCACGGCGAGAGCCACCGCCGCTCGGCCAGCCCGTCGTAGACCGCCGCGCACCGCGCCTGCAGGTCGTTGTCGGTCTCCCAGGTGTCGCGGGCACGCTCCGTGCGCTCCCGCCCGGCCGCGCGCTCGGCGGCGACCTCGGCGGACACGCGCAGGAGCAGCTGCAGGTCGGGCACGGGGCAGCCGAACCGCTCGATCTCGATGGCCCGCACCCAGTCGACGAACTCACCGTGCGCGTCCTGGTGCAACCGCGCGGCGCCGTAAGCGGCGTTGGACGCGACGTAACGGTCGAGCAGGACGACGTCGTGCTGGCCCAGGGCCTTGCGGATCTCGTCGGCGGCGCCGTGGCGGTCGAGGGCGTAGAGCACGGCCATGCCGTAGACCTCGTCGCCGAGGCCGCCGAGCCGGCCGTGCAGGCCGTCGTGGACCAGGTCCGCGTGCACGTCGACGCCGTAGCGCGGGAAGGCACGCGCGGTCACCGTCGCGCCCTCGGCGGTGAGCGCGGCGGTCAGGCCGTTGGCGAGCGTGCGCTTGCCGGCGCCGTCCAGGCCCTCGATGACGATCAGTCGCCCCACGCGCCAGACCCTAGCCGCCCGCTGTTCGCCGCTCGCGGGTGCGGTTCTCCACAGGCGGGTGGTTGTCCACAGATTTCACCTTTGCCCGTTATCGCAGGTCAACCCCCGATAGAATGGGTCTCAAGGGGTGCCCCCGGGAGGGCAGGGGTCTGGTCTACGCGCGCGGGAAAGTTCGGTCAGTGGCCGCGGTGCTTGGCTTTGGCCTTCGCCCTGGCCATGTCGCGACGGCGTTCCTTGGCGGCTTCGCGGCGCTGTTTGCGTTGGGCTTTCGCGCCGGCTGCGTGCTCGACGAATGACTCCTTGAGCGCGCGCTGGGCCGCCGTGCCGACCGGCTGATCTTCCAGGGCCTTGCGGGCGGCGCGGGCCAGGCGTTTCGGGTTGAGCTTGCGGACGGGGCGCTGGTCCTCGGGCACCAACGGCGCGGCGTGCGCCTGCCTGGACAGGTCCAGGAAACCCGAGCCTGTGCAGAACTCCAGAAGTTCGGCGTTGCCGGGTTCGGGTCCGAACACGTGCCGGGCGGCGCGCACGCCGTCTTCGTCGTGCAGTTCGAGGACGCCGACCCAGAACTGGCCGTCGTGGAACACGGAAAAGGTCGCGGACATCGGTACTCCAGGGCATGGGGCATCACCCTGGCTGCCCTGGTTTCCCGCCGGGGCGGGACAACGAGCCGCGTGACACGACCGCCCGGACTACCCACCGGGCCGTGAGGTTCGTTCAGCCAAGCTTTCCACCTCACTGTCCCACGCTGAGCCACCTGATTGAAGATGATTCGAATGGAGGTTTTTCGATCATCTTCGAGCAGCTACCGTCGAGGTCCCTGCTCCCACACCGTGGTGGTGATCGAATGCGTGTGCTCCCGATCCTGGCCGGGCTGCTGCTGCTCCCGGCGTTGCTGGTGACACCCGAAGCCGTGGCCGCGACACCGAGCGCGGACAACGGCGACAACCTGGCCCCGACCCCGCCCATGGGCTTCAACAACTGGGCCCGCTACGAATGCGGCGTCTCCGAAGACGTCATGGTCCCCAACGCGGACGCGCTGGTCAGCAGCGGCCTCGCCGCCAAGGGCTACGACACCGTGACCGTCGACGACTGCTGGATGACCCACAGCCGGGACGCCGCGGGCAACCTCGTCGCCGACACCGTCAAGTTCCCGCACGGCATGAAGTGGCTGGGCGATCACCTGCACGCCGAGGGCCTGAAGTTCGGCATCTACGAGGACGCGGGCACCAGCACGTGCGGCGGCTACCCCGGCAGCATGGGCCACTTCACCCAGGACGCCAACCTCTTCGCCGCGTGGGGCGTGGACTACCTGAAACTCGACGGTTGCAACGTCCCGACCGCGCAGGGCAAGACCAAGGAACAGACCTACCGCGACCTCTACGCCCAGCAGAGCGCGGCGCTGGCCGCGTCGGGCCGGCGGATCGCGTTCTCCGAGTCGGCACCCGCCTACTTCTGCTGCCAGAACCCGGATTGGTACCGCACGCTGTCGTGGCTGCCGCAGTACGGCCAGCTCTGGCGCGAAGGCTGGGACATCGCCGTGCACGGCAGCACCAACCGGTGGGGCAGCGTCATGACGAACTACTCCTACAACGTCCCGTTGCAGCGCTACGCGGGCCCGAACCACTGGAACGACCCCGACTTCCTGATCACCGGCGACGCCCTCACCGCCGACGAGTCACGCAGCCAGATGGCGTTGTGGGCGATGATGTCCGCGCCGCTGATCCTGTCCGTCGACGTGCCCGCGATGGACGCCACTTCCCTTGCCACGGCCGGAAATCGCGACTTGATCGCGCTCGACAAGGACCCGCTCGGCAAGCAGGCGGCACGGGTGTCGACGTCCGGCACCGCCGAAGTCCTCGTCAAGCCGCTGGCCAACGGTGACCGCGCGGTGGCCCTGCTCAACCGCGGTGCCGCGACGGCCACGCTCACCACGTCGACCACCGCGATCGGGATCACCGGCACCTGCACGTCGTCGGTGAAGAACCTGTGGACCGGTGCGACGTCGACCACGACCGGCGCGTTGTCGGCCGCGGTGCCCGCGCACGGCACCGCGGTCTTCCGGGTGACGAAGGGCGCCGGCTGCGGCGTCACACCGACCGGCCAGATCGAAGGAATCGGCGGCAAGTGCGTCGACGACACCAACAGCGGCACAGCGGACGGCACCGCGATCGTGTTGTACGGCTGCACCGGCAACGCGAACCAGCGGTGGGCGGTCGGCACCGACGCCACGCTGCGCACGCTCGGCAAGTGCCTCACCGCGTCGGGCACCGCGGACGGCAGCGCGGCCGTGCTGTCGACGTGCACCGGGTCCACCGCGCAAAAGTGGACCTACCAGCAATCCGGCGCGCTGGTTAACGGCGCGTCCGGCACCTGCCTCGACGCGTACGGCGGCTCATCAGCCGACCTGACGAAGCTCGTGGTGTGGCCGTGCGGGTCGTTCCAGGTCAACCAGACCTGGTCGCTGCCCGTGTGACATAGCGGAAAGCCCCCGCCGAGCGAGGGCCGGCGGGGGCTTTCCGTGGTCGGACTCAGTAGCGGTAGTGGTCGGACTTGAACGGGCCTTCGACGTCGACGTCGATGTACTCGGCCTGCTCCTTGGTCAGCTTGGTGAGCTTGCCGCCGAGGGCCTGCAGGTGGATGCGCGCCACCTTCTCGTCCAGCTTCTTGGGCAGCCGGTACACCTCGTTGTCGTACTCCTCGTGCTTCGTGTACAGCTCCACCTGCGCGATCACCTGGTTGGAGAAGCTGTTCGACATCACGAACGACGGGTGCCCGGTGGCGTTGCCCAGGTTCAGCAGACGGCCCTCGGACAACACGATGATCGAGTGCCCGTCGGGGAACACCCACTCGTCGACCTGCGGCTTGATGTTGATCTTCCGAACGCCCGGGTAGCGGGCCAGACCGGCCATGTCGAGCTCGTTGTCGAAGTGGCCGATGTTGCCCAGGATCGCCTGGTGCTTCATCCGGGCCATGTGCTCGACGGTCACCACGTCCTTGTTGCCGGTCGTGGTGATCACGATGTCGGCCTTGCCCACGACGTCGTCGAGGGTCTGCACGTCGAAGCCGTCCATCACGGCCTGCAGGGCACAGATCGGGTCGATCTCGGTGACGATGATCCGCGCGCCCTGGCCGCGCAGCGACTCCGCCGCACCCTTGCCGACGTCGCCATAGCCGCAGATGACCGCGACCTTGCCGCCGATCAGCACGTCGGTACCGCGGTTGATGCCGTCGACCAGCGAGTGCCGGATGCCGTAGCGGTTGTCGAACTTCGACTTCGTCACCGAGTCGTTGACGTTGATCGCCGGGAACAGCAGCTTGCCCTGCGCCGCGAGCTGGTAGAGCCGCAGCACGCCGGTCGTGGTCTCCTCGGTGACCCCGCGGATGCCCGACGCCACGTTGGTCCACTTCTTGCCGTCGGCGGCCAGCGAACGGCGCAGCACGTCGAGGATGACCTGCCACTCCTCCGGGTCGTCGTCCTCCGCGGACGGCACGACGCCGGCTTCCTCGTACTCGCGGCCCTTGTGCACCAGCAGCGTGGCGTCGCCGCCGTCGTCGAGGATCATGTTCGGGCCCTCGCCGGGCCAGGTGAGCATCTTCTCGGTGGCCCACCAGTACTCCGGCAGGGTTTCACCCTTCCAGGCGAACACCGGCACGCCCTTGGGCTCTTCTTCCGTGCCATATGGCCCAACCACGACCGCGGCCGCGGCGTGGTCCTGGGTGGAGAAGATGTTGCACGAGCACCAACGGACCTCCGCGCCCAGCGACACCAGCGTCTCGATCAGCACCGCGGTCTGCACGGTCATGTGCAGCGACCCGGAGATCCGCGCTCCGGCCAGCGGCCGCACCCCGTCGTACTCCCGGCGCAATGCCATCAGACCGGGCATCTCGTGTTCTGCCAGCCGGATCTCCTTGCGGCCGAACTCGGCCAGCGACAGATCCGCCACGGCGAACTCGAGGTCGCCGATCGTCTTCGCGTACCGGGCACCGGGCTCGACGCGCGTGTCTTCAGCGGTCATCGTGCGTTTCCTCCAAACTCCGTGGTCAACGAACACTACCGTTGGTCGTGCCAGTTCTCGGAGGTCGATGTCTTGCTGCTGCCCGGACCGGACACCCGCGTGGTCGAACTGCGCGTGCACGGCATGCTCGGCACGCGGCCCGAGTCGTTGGTCAACGCCGTCGCCGCCGTGGACGTCGCCGGGGACGGGATCGGGCGCATCGTCCGGCCCGCTGATCGACTTCGCCGTCCCGCGCCGGGCCCCGTGCTCGAAGCGGAGGGCAGGCCGCTGCCGCGGACGGTCGAGGGATACGTGTGGGGCGGCATGACGTCCGGCGGCTTCGCCAAGGCGATGTGGGCGGTGCTGTTCCCCTTCTCCATGGCGAACGTGGCGCACTGGATGCTGCCGCCGGTGCGGGATCGCGCGGGCGCGGTGCTGGGCCGGTTGTGCCGCGCGCTGCTGCGGTTGGCATCGGTGTTGCTGACCATGCTCCTGGTCGCGCAGGTCGCGGTCGTGACGCTGGATTTGCTTGCGGCGCAATGCCTTGCGCCGGGCACGCAGTGCCTTTCCCCGGTGCCTTCGTGGCTTCGGTCGGCCTACGGCGTGCGGCCGGTGATCGGGCTGGTGCCCGTGCTGCTGGTGTGCGCGGTGTTGCACCGGGTGTCGAAGGTGAAGTGGGAGGTCGGCCAGGCGCCCGAACACGACCCGACACCGCCGAACGTGGATGCGCCGCTGCCGGGCAGCAACCTCGTGGCCGACCCGGACACGCCCGCGTTGCGCGCGCTGCACCTGGTGGCCGCGCTGGCGACGGTGGCGTTGATGCCGTTGGGCGGGCCGCTCGACCCGCCGCGCGGATGGCCGCTGGCGGTGTGGTTGCTCGCGGTCGTGCTGCTGGTGGTCGCGGTGGCCGGGGTGGTGGCGCTGGACGACCCGGCCGTCGGCTCGGGAACGCGGTTGCGGCGGCTGTTCGGCCACCGGCCACGCTGGGCGCTGGTGTGGTCGGCGGCGGGGCTGGTGCTGGTCGCGGGGTTCACGCGCGGGCAGTTGCCGACCGCGCTGCCAGGGACCGACGGGTGGGTCGAGGGCATCGCGCTGGTGTTGTTCGCCGTGGTCGTGGTGTTCGGGGTGTTGCTGATCCCGGCAGCGTTGCTGGCCCGCCCGACTTGGCGCAACGAGCCGCCGGAGTTGCGACCGTGGGCCGGCGGCTGGATGGCGGCGCCCGTGCTGGCGACCGCCGGGTTGCTGGGTGGCGGGTTCGGCGCGGGTTTCGGGATCACCGTGCGGAAACTCCTCGGCGGCGGCGCGTTGCCGCTCGGGTACCAGTCGATCACGTTGCTGTGGGGTTGCGGAGCGGTGCTGGCGCTGGTGATCGGGGTGCCCTACGCGGCGGTCGGGTTGGCCCGCGGGTGGCGCGGCGGGCCGGACGAGGCACCCGTGGTTGCGTTGCTGCACAAGGACAAGCCGTCGGACATCCCCGTCGCGACCCGCCTGTGGCGGCGGGCGAACTGGCAGCAGTTCGCGGTGCACCGGGCTTTGCTCGGGCTCGCGGCCGTGCTGTGCGCGGGTGCGGTCGTCGCGCTGGTGATGCGATTGCGCGGCGTGGCACCGCCCGCGTGGACCAGCCCCCTGTCGGCGATCGGCGTGCTGGCCCTGGGTTTGCTCGCGGCTTCGCTGCTGCGCGCGGTCTACACCGCGGCCCGCAAACCCGAAACCGCGCGACATCTCGGGGTCCTGGCGGACATCGCGTGCTTTTGGCCGCGCGAGGCGCACCCGACGGTGCCGCCTTGCTATGCGCTGAAAGTCGTGCCCGAACTGGTGGCGCGTACGCTCGAACACCTGCAGACGCCAGGCACCCGGGTAGTCCTAACTGGACACAGCCAGGGTGCCCTGCTGGTCGCCGTTGCGGCGGCACGCCTGTCCCACTGCCTGCCGCCGGAGGAGTTCGAGCGGGTCGGCCTCGTGACGGCGGGGGCGCCGTTGCAGTGGGCCTACCCACGAGCCTTTCCCGTGGTGGTCCCCGCGGCGTCGCTGGTCCGCCTGCACGACGCCCTCGGCGGCCGGTGGCGATCGCTGTGCCGGGGCACGGATCCATTGGGATGCGCGGTGACCACGTGGCGCCGGCAGGTGGCGGATGGCCAGTTGCTCGGAGTCGGATTGCGCCCGGGGCTGCCACCAGGACCGCTCGCGCCTGCCGCGCGTACGGAGTCGGGGGCGCTGGTCTTGGGCAGCGACCACTGGCTACCGGACCCCCGGCTGCGACCGACGCGCGGACTGCGGTGGGTCGCGGGGCCGCAAACGCACCAGCACTACGTGACCGATCCCGAGTGGGACCGGGCGGTGGCACTGGCTGCGGGGTTGCTGCCGTCAGCGCCATTCGGGTGGCGGGCTTGAGCTAGCGCTGCATGCGATGTCGGCCGGCGTTCGACGCGAACGTCACGACGCCCAGCACCACGAAGAAACTCATCCCTGCCGCCGCGGACCATGCCAGCGGCCCGCGCCGGGGAGGACCAGGTGAGGCCACTACCCGCGAGCGGGAGCGGGGGTCGGGGGCGTTCGCACGGTGGGTCTGCTGTAGTTCCCCGGGCGACTCGCGTCGAGCGGGACTGGCGGTTGGTTCGTTCATTCGCCTCCTGGTGGCGGGTCGTGTCGGCGGGAGCGTGCGCTTTGTCGGCGGTGCCGGTGCTGGCTGCGGCACTGCGTCTTTACAGCAGACGCGGGAAACACCCAAATCCGGGCATGATCCGGGCCCATTCACCGCTTTGGGTGACATGGATCAGCTCGGGCATCCGACCGAGGGAACCGCGTCTACCAGGCATTTTACCGGTCGGGAGCGACTAGAAAAGGGCAGCTCGCAATCTGTGGACAACTTCCGGAAACCCTGTGGAAAACGTCATCCGCGGGAGGCCGCGGGCTGGGCCAAGCGGCTGCGGAGCAGGGAATCAGCCGCATCGCCATGCCCGGCATCGGACATCAATCCGGCAGGGGCCAGCACGTAGTCGCGGTCGACGACCACCGATGCCGTCCGCAGGACCGGCCGTAGCACCGGATCCGCACGCAGAGCCTCCTCGACCGCGGACACGTCCGGAGCATGACGGAACACCCCACCCGACAAGACAAGCAGACCGGCGCCACGCGGACCAAGCCGGCCGTCGACCATGCGCAAATGCCGCCGCACCGCCAAAATCGCCGCCAAGGCGGCCAAGCGAAGGTCCACACGCGACTCTTCGGCCGAATCGGGGATCCAGTCGACGGAACGGGAACGCGCGGCCGCCAACGGCGCCAAGGCCTCCGCCTCCTCCGCGGAGATCAGCCGCTCGACCGCCGCCTCCGCGACCACCCCCTGCGCCGACCACCGCATCCCGATGTCGCCCTCCACCGTCCGGCGGTCCGCGGGCAACGCCACCGTGCGCGTCTGCTTCTCCTCCACGGAGGCCACAGTGGACACAGCCGAGTAGACATCCGTGGTCGCACCACCGACATCCACCACCAGCACCGCTCCCGGCTCGTCGTCGGCGAGCACCCCGGCGAGACGGGCCACGCCGGACAACACGGCATCCGGGGTCACCGTGCGCACCAACTGCCGGAACCGCGGCCCGCGCGACAGACCCTTGCCGCCGATCACGTGCCGGAGGAACACCTGGCGGATGGCCGCGCGCGCTGGTCCGGGCGCCAGCTCCCCCACGTCCGGCAGCACGTTGTCCGTCGCGACGACGGTCCGGCCCGACAACGCGGTCAACGCGGCTTCCCGGGCTGCCACGTTCCCGGCCAGGACGATCGGCGGCCGCACGCGGGCCTTGCCGAGCCGCGACGCGTTGTGGAGCAGGACCCGCTCGTCGCCGCCGTCGGTACCGCCAACCAGGAGCACCACGTCCGGCGCCGCGGCCCGCAGCGCGCGCACGCCCGCACCGTCGAGGCAACCGGCGGACACGTGGACGACCTTGGCACCGGCGGACAAGGCGACCCGGTGCCCGGCCTCGGCGCTGATCAACCGCTCGTGCCCGACGACCGCCAGCCGCAAGCCGCCGCCGGCCGACGAGCAGGCCAGAACCGCGGCGTCACAGCCATCGACCGCGGCGGTCACCGCGTCGATGCCGTGCATGACCTCAGGTGGCGTGGTCTGGTGCTGCGCCGTGGCAAGCAGCTCGCCTTCGGCCGAAACGAGCGCACCTTTGGTCCAAGTGGACCCGATATCAAGGCACAGCAGGGACATGTACGGCACGCTACCCGCGCTTGCCGGTAAGGTCCGGGCATGGTGGACATGATCGAATTCCCCGTCACCGGGGTGTCACCATACGGCATTGCCGCAGGTCAGGACGGTGCCGTGTGGTTCACCGGGGTCCACGAGGGAAAGATCGGGCGGATCACGGTCGCCGGTGCGCACACGCTGCATGACCTGGCGTCGACCGACGGTCAGCCGTCCGTGATCACGACGGCGCCGGACGGCACGCTGTGGTTCACCGAAACCAGGGCGAACCTGGTCAGCAGCATCACCCCGGCGGGTGAGCTGGACTCCGTGGCGACGCCGGGCTCCGGTCCGTACGGCATCGCCGCTGGTCCGGACGGCGCGCTCTGGTACACCGCCATGACCACCAACGCGATCGGCCGCATCGAGACGGGCAAGGCCCAGGAGTTCCCGCTGCCCATGGACGGCGGTTTCCCGTCGTTCATCACGCCGGGCCCGGACGGCGCCATGTGGTTCACCTTGAACCAGGCCAACGCCATCGGTCGCGTCGACGCCGACGGCCGGATCGAGAGCTTCCCGTTGCCCACCGAGAGCGCGGCGCCGGTCGGCATGTGCGCCGGTCCCGACGACGCGCTCTGGTTCGTGGAGATCGGTGCGGGTCAGGTCGGCCGCATCGGCACGGACGGCAAGATCACCGAGTACCCGCTGCCGAACCGCGAAGCCCGCCCGCACGCGATCACCACCGGCCCCGACGGTGCGTGCTGGTTCACCGAGTGGGGCGCGAACCGGATCGGCCGCATCGCCACCGGTGGCGACATCGAGACGTTCCCGCTGCCCACTGCGGGTTCCGAGCCGCACGGCATCACGACGGGCCCGGACGACGCGTTGTGGGTGGCGCTCGAGCACGGCGCGATCGCCCGGGTGACGCTCTAGACCTTCGTGGGCACCTCGCCGCCGTCGGCCATCCGCTGCCCGAGGCGCGAATTCCTGCGGCTGTAACCGAAGTAGATCACCACGCCGACCGCGAGCCAGATGACGAACCGGATCCAGGTCAGGACCTCCAGGTTCAGCATCAGCCAGGCGCACGCGATGATCGCGAGGATCGGCAGCCACGGGACGCCTGGCGCCTTGAAGCTGCGGGTGAGGTCGGGGCGCGTCTTGCGCAGGACGATCACGCCGGCCGACACGAGCACGAACGCGAACAGCGTGCCGACGTTGGTCATCTCCTCCAGCTTGTCCGCCGGGAAGAACGTCGCCGCGATCGCGATCAGGCCGCCGACCACCCAGGTGGCGCGGGCCGGCGTGCCGCGGTCACTGCTCTTGGACAGCCAGCGCGGGAACAGACCGTCGCGGCCCATCGCGAAGATCACCCGGATCTGGCCGAGCATGAGCACCATGACCACCGTGGTCAGACCGATCAGCGCGCCGATCGAGACGATCTGCTCGCCCCATTGCGCGCCGTTGGCGGCGAAGGCGGTCGCGAGCGTCTTCTTGTCCTGCGATCCGTCGGGCTTGGTGGTGGTCGCGAGGTCGCCGTACTTGACCATGCCGACCACGACGAGGGAAACGGAGACGTAGAGCACGGTGACGATGCCGAGGGAGAACAGGATGCCGCGCGGGACCGACCGTTGTGGGTTCTTCGTCTCCTCGGCGGTCGTCGCCACGATGTCGAAGCCGATGAACGCGAAGAACACCAGCGACGCCCCGGCGAGCAGCCCGAAGATGCCGAAGTTGCTGCCCTCGGAACCCGCGATCGCGGCGAACAGCGACTGGTTCACGCCGGCATCGCCGCCCGCGGGCGCCTTCGACGGCGGGATGAACGGCGAGTAGTTGGCGGCCTTGACGAAGAAGAGGCCGGCGAAGATCACGAACAGCACGATCGCGACCTTGATGATCGTGATCACCATGCTCACCCGGGAGGAGAGCTTGGTGCCCAGCACGAGCAGGGTGGTCAGCCCACCGATGACGACGAGCGCGCCCCAGTCGATGGTGATGGCGCCGATCTTGAACGCGGTGACGGTCTTCGCGCCTTCGTCGAAGTCGAAGAGGTAGGCGAGCACCGTGTTGAGGTAGATGGACCAGTTCCTGGCGACCGCGGCCGCGCCGACCGCGAGCTCGAGGATCAGGTCCCAGCCGATGATCCACGCGACGAACTCGCCGAAGGTGGCGTAGGAGAACGTGTACGCGCTGCCCGCGACCGGCACGGTCGAGGCGAACTCGGCGTAGCACATGGCGGCCAGCGCGCACGCGATCGCGGCGATGATGAACGACACCGCGACCGAGGGCCCGGTGTAGTCGCCGGCCGTGCGGGCGGTGAGCGTGAAGATGCCCGCCCCGATCACGACAGCCACGCCGAAGACGGTCAGGTCCCAGGTTGACAGGCTTCGGCGCAACTTGCTGCCGGGTTCGTCCGTGTCCTTGATCGACTGTTCGACGGACTTGGTGCGCCACAAACCATTGCCGGGCATTCGCGGCCTCCTCGCCCTGGAGAAGAAGGGAGTTTGCCCGTCGAGGCTAATGCCCGTGATCACGCTCGGCACGGCCAAACGAACGCAGCGTGCGAACTGGGGTTCAGACCACTCTCGACCGTGGCTCGAAGGTCAGGACACCCGGAGCCCACTACCGATCGGCAGCCCGCAACTCGCTTTGATCCGGCCCGAACTCGCGACTTCCTTGATCGACAAGTCTTCGCGTCGGGCAGGGGCCCGCCCATCCCGGGGGCTCCCCCTTGACCAGTCTATCGGTTCTGAGCAGGGAAAACGGGCGCATGGGCAATCTGTGGACAACCAGTAGCCTGTGGAAAACCGCGGTGGCGGACGTGTTGCGAGCGAGGAACACACCCAGCCTGGGGGTGGGACACGCCGGATCGGAGCGTGGAACACGCCCCGCCGGAACGAGGGACACACCCGGTCCCAACGGGGGACACACCCCGCCGGAACGAGGGACACACCCGGACCGAAGGTGGGACACGCCCGGGTGGAGGGGACGCGCGAGGGTGGGGCGGGGTTAGTTGGGGGTGCGGAGGTGGGCGCGGTCCAGGTCCGGTTCCAGGTAGATGCGCTTCGCCCACGGCACCGCGGAGCGGACCCGGAGTTCGGCGTCGTCGATGGCCTGTGCCACTTCCTCCAGCGGCAGGCCCGGCGTCAGGGCGATCTTGGCCGCCACCAGCAACTCCTCCGGGCCCAGGTGCTGGGTGCGCAGGTGGATCACCCGTTCCACGCGCCCGGCTTCCAGCTCCGTGAGGATCTGCCGCTGCATGGCGGGCGTGGCGCTCTCGCCGATGAGCAGGCTCTTCGTCTCGACGATCAGGGTGATCGCCACCGCCGCCAGCAGCGCGCCGATCGCGAGCGTTCCGATGCCGTCCCAGACCGGGTCGTCGGTGATCAGGGACAGCCCGACGCCGAGCAGTGCGAAGACCAGACCGATCAGCGCCGCGCTGTCTTCGAGCAGCACGACCGGCAGGTCCGGGTCCTTCGCCGAGCGGATGAAGCGCCACCACGTCGCCTTGCCCTTGACCTTGCGGGACTCGCGGATCGCGGTCAGGAAGCTGTAGCCCTCCAGGCCGATCGCCACGACCAGGATGATGATCGCGACGATCGGGGTGGAGAGCGGTTCGGGGTGCTCGACCTTGTGCACGCCCTCGTAGATGGCGAACACCGAACCGAGCGTGAACAGCAGCAACGCCACGATGAACGCGTAGAAGTACCGGTCCCGGCCGAAGCCGAACTGGTGGCGCGAGGTCTCCTCGCGCTGCGACGTCCGCCGGCCGAGCAGCAGCAGGCCCTGGTTGGACGTGTCCGCCAGGGAGTGCACCGACTCCGCGAGCATCGACGACGACCCGGTCACCAGGAAGCCCGCGAACTTCGCCACCGCGATGCCCGCGTTGGCGCCGAGCGCGGCCAGGATCGCCTTCGTACCGCCGCCAGCGGACACTTTGCTGCTCCTCGGATCCGGTGTCTGAAATGTCGGAAGGAGCTTACCTACCGGCCGTGGCCCGAAAGACCTGGACCGGGCCGTCGCCGAGCGGGTGCAGCGTCACGGCCGGATCGTGTGCGGCGAGCCACGCCGACTGGCCGCGGGCCAGGTCGAGCGACCTGCCGTCGGCCTCGAGCCGGACCGAGCCCTTCGTGCAGATCATGATCTGCGGGCCCGACGGCGCGAGCGGCTGGGCCGCGCGGTCGCCCTCGGCCCACTCGATGCGGGAGAGCTCGAACTCGGGTGCCTGCGTCGGGTACACCGCGACGCGGTCGCCCGCGCCGCGCTGCACCGGCATGTCACCGCAGCGGAAATCCAGTACCCGCAACAGTTCCGGCACATCGACGTGCTTCGGGGTGAGGCCGCCGCGCAGGATGTTGTCGGAGTTGGCGAGGATCTCCACGGCCGTGCCATGCAAGTACGCGTGCAGGTTGCCCGCAGGCAGGTAGATGGCCTCGCCGGGCCCGAGGACCAGGCGGTTCAACAACATCGCGGCCAGCACGCCCGCGTCGCCCGGGTGCGTCTCGCCGAGGTCGAGGATGGTGCGGCACTCCAGGTCGAACTCGCCGTGGGCCTTCACGTGTTCCACGCACGCGTCCAGCAACGTCGGCAGCAGCTCGTCCAGAGCCTGCTGCGGCAGCGTGATCCACGTCGTGAACAACGCCCGCAACCCGTCCGAATCCGGTTGCGCGGCAAGGAGGTTGACGTACGGCTCGATCTGCGGCGTCTGCACGGCCCGCAGCAACTGCACCGTGCGGTGCGGGTCGCGGAAGCCGGCCAGCGCGTGGAACTCGGTCAGCGCGCACACCAGTTCCGGCTTGGCCGTCGGGTCCGGGTAGTTGCGGTTCGGCGCGTCCCGCGCGACGCCCGCGGCCTCCTCGGCGGCGTACCCGGCCTTGGCCTGCTCGGCCGACGGGTGCGCCTGCAGGCTCAACGGCTCTTCCGCGGCGAGGATCTTCAACAGGAACGGCAGGCGGTTGTCCCAGCGGCCCGCGCACTGCTCGCCGAGCTGTCCCGACGGGTCCTCGGTGACGACGTCCAGCAGTGACCGCTCCGCGCCGTCGGCGCCGACGATCCTCGACGGGTCGCCGGGGTGCGCCCCCAGCCAGAGCTCGGCCTCCGGGTGCGGTGCGGGCACCGGGTTGCCGAGCAATTCCGCGATCGTGGTGCGCGATCCCCACGCATAGGGCCGAACCGCGCCCAGCAGCAACTCCACGTCTCGTTCTCCCTACCCCGGACCCCCGCGCTCAGTTGTGCGCGGCGGCCCTGTCCCCGATGGTGCCGGCCGCCAGCCCCAGGTACAGGGCGGCCAGCTCGAACCGCAGCGCGATCACGGCCGCGCGGGTCGCGTCGTCCCCGGTGACCTCCTCGGCCACGCTCAGCACCTCGGTGCCGGGCAGCGCCTCGGTCGCGGCCCGGCGCGCGGCCAGCGACCGCTCGTCGGAGCGGACCTCGACCAGCACGACGCGCAGCCCGCCGCCTTGCGGGCCGTCCAGGTCCGGGTCGGCGAAGATGTCCTCACCCGAGGTGGTCGACTGCACGGCGGCCCGGTGCAACGCGATCTTGGTGGTCGCCTGCTGGTAGCCCGACGCGTCGGCGACCACCGCGGCCTGCGAGGCGAGCACGGACGCGGCGTGCCGGGTGACGGCGGTGGCCACGTCGTCCAGGCCCCAGAGCAACGGCGTGTGCTCGGCCAGCCGCAGCGCGAGCGCCTTGGCCGGGTTGACGAACGACTCGTGCTGCAGGTGGTCCTTCTCGGCTTCGCGGTCCAGCTCGTCGGCGAGGTTGTTCAGGTCGACCGAGAGCAGCCCGGCGGCGTTGGCCACGATCAGGCCCGCGGTGAACGCGCGGGGGAACCGGAAGCCCGGCGGCACCGGCAGTCGCGGCGGCAGCAGGATCGCCCGCCCGCCGCCGGCGGCGGCGACCGGTCCTTCGGACGGCGCGGTGAGCATGACGGTGGCGCCGTAGCGCACGGCGCGGTCGATCGACTCGGCCAGCACGTGGTCGCCCGGGTCGTCGGTGTGGGCGATCACGACGTCGAGCGGCCCGATCCAGCTCGGCACGATGTCGGTGACGACCACCGGCGCCGGGCAGACCGGCTGCAGGATCGCCAGCAGCACGCGCACCGCGCTCTGGCTGACCCCGGGCCGGGTGAGCAGCAGGACCGCGCGGGGCCGGGTGCCGCGCAGCCGGTCGAGGCCGAATTCGCCGGCCGCTTCCGCGGTCGCGCGCACCTGCGCACCGGCCATCGCGGCCGCGCGGAGCAAGCCTTCGGCGTCGACCTCGGCCAGCCTGCCGGGGTCGTCGAGCAGCGTGTCGTCCAGCACGCGGATCACCGTTCTCGGGCCGATTCCACCCCATCGGCGCCGACGGTGACGGCCTCGTCGAGCAGCAGCACCGGGATGCCGTCGGTCACCGGGTAGCGGCGCCCGCAGGATGTGCAGGTCAGCATGTCCGCATCCGGGTCGTCGGGGGTACCGGTGGTCAACGGGGCGTGATCGTCGGACGGGCAGGCGAGGATCTCCAGCAGCTGCGGGTCCAGGTTGACGGCCACGGTGACCTCCCGGTCGTGGGGACTCAATGGGGATTAACGTCTGTCAGGGGGCAAAAGTTCTCAGCCGCGCACGATGCCGAGTACCCGGTCACGCAGGTCGGCGACCATCGTCTCGTCCGGCGCCTCGATGTTCAGCCGGAGCAGCGGCTCGGTGTTGGACGGGCGCAGGTTGAACCAGGACTTGTCCCGCAGCTGCACGGTCAGCCCGTCCAGCTCGTCGATGACGGCGCCGTCCTCCCTCTCGAACGCGCTCTTCACCGCCGCCATCCGGGCCTGCTGGTCGTCGACCGTCGAGTTGATCTCGCCGGAAGCGGCGTAGCGGGTGAACTCCGCCGTCAGCTCCGAGAGCGGCTCGTCCTGCCCGCCGAGGGCGGCGAGCACGTGCATCGCGGCGAGCATGCCGGTGTCGGCGCGCCAGAAGTCGCGGAAGTAGTAGTGCGCGGAGTGCTCGCCGCCGAAGATCGCGCCGGTCTTGGCCATCTCGGCCTTGATGAACGAGTGGCCGACGCGGGTGCGCAGCGGCTTGCCGCCGTGCTCGGCGACGATCTCGGGGACGGAGTGCGACGTGATCAGGTTGTGGATCACCGTGCCGCCCGGCTCCTTGGCCAGCTCGCGGACCGCGACCAGCGCGGTGACCGCGCTCGGCGGCACCGGGTCGCCGTTCTCGTCGACCACGAAACAGCGGTCGGCGTCGCCGTCGAAGGCCAGGCCGATGTCGGCGCCGACTTCACGCACCTTGGCCTGCAGGTCGACGATGTTCTTCGGGTCGAGCGGGTTGGCCTCGTGGTTGGGGAAGTTGCCGTCCAGCTCGAAGTACATGGGAACGATGTCGAGCGGCAGCCCGCCGAGCACGGACGGGACGGTGTGCCCGCCCATGCCGTTGCCCGCGTCCACCACGACCTTGAGCGGCCGGATCCCGGACAGGTCGACCAGCGTGCGCAGGTGCTCGGCGTAGGCGCTGAGCAGGTCGCGCTCCTCGACGGTGCCGGGCGTGACACCTTCGGTGGCCGGGCGCTGGGCCTCGACGTCGGCGCGGATATCGGCGAGCCCGGTGTCCTCGCCGACCGGGGCGGCACCCGCGCGGCACAGCTTGATGCCGTTGTACTTGGCGGGGTTGTGGCTCGCGGTGAACATGGCGCCGGGCAGGTTCAGGCTGCCCGACGCGTAGTAGAGCATGTCGGTGCTGGCCAGGCCGATGCTGACCACGCTCACGCCTTCGCTGGTCACGCCCTCGGCGAACGCCTGCGCGAGCCCCGGCGACGAGTCACGCATGTCGTGGCCGATCACCACGGCCGGACCACCGACGAGGCGGGCGAAGGCGGCGCCCACGTCACGCACGAGCTCGGCGTCGAGCTGCTCGCCGACGATGCCGCGGATGTCGTAGGCCTTGAAGACCCCGGACAAGTCACGCACGCGCTCTCCCGAAGTAGGTGATCATGGCGCTGGAGACGCCTGTCCCGGGAGCCTACCGTTCAGTCGTCCACTGGATTGGGGAGCACGCGCAGGTGGCCGCGGCGACCGGTGGTGGGATCCGGCTCCGGCGGCGCGACCGGGGCATCCGGCCGACCGGCCTCGCGCACGGCCTCGGCGAGCGCGGTCAGGTCGTCCACCGACGGCTCCGGCTCGGCGAACTCGCCGTCGTGCCGGACGACTTCCCAGCCGCGCGGCACGGTCAGGCGCAGCGCGTGCTCCTCGCACAGGTCGTACGAGTGGGGCTCGGAGTAGGTGGCCAGCGGGCCGACGACCGCGGTGGAGTCCGCGTACGCGTAGGTCAGCGTGGCGACGGCTGCGTTGACGCACCCGGTCCGCGAACACCGTCTGACACTTCGCACGGTCGCTGACGATAGCGCGTCCCGGCCGCTCGGTATCGCGACACGCCCCGCGTAGGCTGCAGACCGTGGGTATGGTCCGCGGGGTTCGGCACGAACGGGGACGGCGACGGCCCGGCAAGGCGCGGGACCGGCACGGCCGTGGCATGCGGGGGCCGCTGTATCCGGCGTCGTTGCCCGCCGCGAGCACCCGGTCGCAGAAGTTCGACCAGCTGGTCCTCGAGGCGCTGGAGCCGATCGAGGCACGCTGGCGCACCGAGCTGACGGCGCTGGACGTGGCCGTCGACGACGTGCCCGACGTAGGCTCGTCCGGCGCGCCGACCCCGGACGGCGTGCTCGCCGATGGTGGCGTGCCGCTGGCGCGGCTGGTGCCGGCCGGTGTCGACCGCCGCGGGCAGCCGACGAGCGCGCGGATCGTGCTCTACCGGCGGCCGCTGGAGGCGCGGGCCAAGGACAGCATGGACCTCGCCGACCTCGTCCACGACGTCCTGGTGGAGCAGATCGCCGCCTACCTCGGGCTGGACCCGGACGTCATCGATGGCAACTGACCCGGTCGCGATCGACCTCACCGACGACGAGCGGGAGGTCCTGCAACGGGGTCTTGCCGAGTGGGGCGGTCCGGCCGGCTGCAGCGACGCCTTGGCGTCGGTGATGGGATTCCGGGACAAGGCCGATCTCCTCGACCAGTGCGAGCGGTTGCACTCGGCGTTGATCAGCGGGGATCCGTTGCCGGGTGCGGATTGGCGCAAAGCGTTGCGGGCGACGGAAATCGTGTTCGTGAGCGACGAGTTCGGGTCGGGCAAGGACTGGTCGGCCACGACCGGGTTCTCCGACGAGGAAACGATCCGGTTGTTGCGGAAACTGCAACGCAAAGTCGCCGACGCATTCAACGGCCGCGACACCTGACCCGCTATATCGACACGTCTTCGTCGGCCAGATCGCGAATAGTGTCCGCGGCGCGTGGGTGCCCGCAACGGTCAGACCCTCCCGCAGCACATCGGCGAGCACGGGCTCGTCGCCTCCGCGATTGGCAACCTCCGCCGCGGTGAACACCAGCGGCCGCGTGTCGTTGCCGGCCCACCGCGCCACAGCAGCCCCACGATGTGATCCGCGGCGAGGTGATCACGGTTGAACTGGTACGCGAACGCCTGACCGACTCGATCCGCCAACACGACGCCCTCGCTGGCGAAAACTGCGAGCACATCACCGGCGAGCGTAGGAGTGACCGTCAGCAGTGGTCGATTCAAGTCGACTAGTGGACCAACTATAAGACTGGTATCCGCACTATAGTGCGGGTTGCTGCACTCAGCGGCCCTTGCGGCCCGGGATCGCGGTCAGCAGGGTGAACAGCACCATCGCGCCCTGGACCAGCAGCAACACGCTGCGCAGCGCCGTCGGCTGCTCGATCCGGACATCCGCCGCCCGAGTCGGTACCGCGACCGCGACCAGGTGACCCCACGCCCGCACCACCGGCACCTGACGCCCGCCGACGGTCGCCACCCAGCCCGGTTCCTCCTCCGCGGCCACCACCAGCAACCGCCCGGACGGTCCGTCCGACACCCGCACCGCCAGGTCCGGCGGCGACGCGGCGACCGGCACGATCCCGCCGGTGCCCAGAGCCGACGGCGGCGACAGGCCCGACACGGCCCGCTTCGCCAGCTCCGGGGACAGCAACACGGCATCGCCGCCGTTGAGCTCCATGCGCACGACCGGCCGGCCGTCGGAGGTCGCGGGAGCGTCAGCGATCAGGTCGTTTGCCATGGCGTGCAAGCGATCCGCGGTCGCGCGGTCGGGCAGCACGACGAACAGCACGCCCGCTGCGGTCGCCTCCGCCAACGCGTCGCGCACGCCCTGCTTGTCGCCGGTCATGAGCTGGCCGGCCAGGCGCGCGAACCGGCCGGGTGTGGTCGGCGTGGGTGCGAAGTCGTCGTCGCCGAACTCGGGGGCGCGGCCGGCGGACTGGCGCGCCGGGCTGCCGTCGTAAGGCAGCACCAACACCGAACGCTGCGTCAACGAGAGTTCGTGGGTCAACGTCGAGGCGAGCACGAGGCGATCACGCGGCGGTGTGGCTCGCCCCGGCACGACCGCGCCCACGCACAACGCGAGCACCGCCGCGGCACCGGCCACGGCCGCCACCCGCGCCACCGTCCGCGCCGACGGCTTCAACACCGGCACCAAGCCTTGGGCATTGGGGCGGCACATACCGAGCAACGCCCACAGCAGCCCCCACCCGATCACCAGCAAGGCCGGCCCCGACCACCCGTGCAGCGCCGGTCCGCCGGTCAACGGGATCGCGGGCACCGACCGCACCAGCACCAGCGCGCCGACGCCGAGCACGACCACGCCGAGACCCGGCAACGCCGCCCGCGCCGGGCGCAGCACCAGCCCCGCGAGCACGGCGAGCACCACGACCGCGCCCAGGATCGGCCACGCCCCCGGCCCGCCCGGCGCAAGCCCGATCAACCGCGTGATCGAGACCGGTTCCTCCGGCACGGTCGCCCCGACGCCCTGCAGCACGACACCGGGGTGCTGGATCACGACGGCAGGCCACGGCAGCAGCAAAGCCAACGGCATCAACACGATCGCGAACAACGCGGCCACCCGCCGCTTGCCGTCGCCGCGGTGCCCGGGCACCAGGACGAATCCGGCGAGCGCGGTCACCACGAGCAGCAAGTGCACCAGCGGCGCGAACGCCCCGATCACCGCGAGCCCGAACGCCGACCCGGCCGCCGTCGAGAGCCACGCCGTCGAGCCGCGTTCCTGGCGCCCGCGCACCAGCAGGGCGGCGATCCCGGCCAGCACCGGCGGCAACAGGATGTGCACGACGATCGCGTCCAGCCGCGACTGCGCCACCGCCGCGGTGGCGGCGGGCATCGCGGCGTACGCGACGGCGACCAGCGCACGCACCCAGCGGCGCACCGGCATCGACCGCGTTGCCGCGTAGGCGAGCAACCCGGCCAAGGGCAGGTCGCCGTAGACCAGCAAGCCGACGGCGGCGTGCGGCCCGCCGAACGGCCACAGCAGCGCACCGAGGCTGCCGAGCACCGCGAGCGCGGCGGGTGCGGGCGCCGCCGTCCCGCCCGCCACCGGGTGCCAGGTCGCCAGGTACTCCGACCAGATCCGGCCGAGGTCGCCGACCGGCAGCAGCCGGCCGCCTTCGAGCCCGCCGAACCGGCCGACGTGCGCGGCCAGTGCGAGCAGCACCAGCCCGACGAACAGCAACAGCGGCGGGGCCAGCAGGATCTGGCGCAGGACCGTGCGACGGCTGACGTCGACGAACACCAGATCCGGCGCCGGTTTGACCTCGCCGTCGCGCCTGGTCGGGGACGGGCGCGGGCGCGGTGACGGCCGCAGCCCCGGCTCCAGCTGCGCCTCGACCGGCACGACGACGCCGATCCGCTCCGCCGGCCTGCGCAAGCCCGACGCCCGCCGCACGCCGCCACGACCAGGCAGCGCACCGGCGGGCAACGCGTCCGGGCCGACCGGTCGCCGGCCGTCCTCGGTGACCGGGCGGGGCCGGGTCTCGACCGTGGGCAGCCGGCCGAGCGCGGCGTCGGCTTCGATCCGCCGCCGCACGATCGTCGCACCGGCCCGCCGCACGGCGCCGCGCAGCCGGGCGAGCCGCGAGGTGAAAAGGCCGCGGACGGAGCCACGACCGGACCGGCGGCGGCGCGCCTCACGCAGCCGCGCCTTGCCGCTGAGCAGGTAGCGCAACGCGGCGAGTTCGGCGCCCGCGTTGGGCATCCGGCGTTGCATCGCGAACCCGACCGCACGCAACAGGCACAGCACGGTCAGGCGCGGCAGGCCGAGCACGAACGACAGCGCCGAGCAGTTGACCAGGAATGTGCGCAGCCCCGCGGCCCGGTCCATCGCGGGTGCGGACACGGTGATGCGCGGGTGCTGGCCCGCGTCCACACCGCGGAACTCGCGGCTCGCCGCACGTACGTGCCGGATCCGGGCGGACGGCACGCACAGCACGACCTTGCCCGCCCGGTTGGCCCGCCAGCCGAAGTCGATGTCGTCGCGCAACAGCGGCAGCGCCGGGTCGAACCCGTCCAGCTGGTGCCACAGCTCGCGGCGCACCAGCATGCCGGCGCTGGACACGGCGAGGACCTCGGTCGACTGCTCGAACCGGTCGGCGGGCTCGGACCCGTCGGCACCCGAGAGCCGGGACCAGTCGAGCTCGCCTTGGCGGATGCCGGTCTGCCGGTGCCCGGACGCGTCGGTGGACAGCCCCGCCTCGACCACCAGGCGCGGGTCGGTCCAGTCGAGGGCGAGTGGGCCGAGCACGCCGACCCTGGGCGCCACATCAGCCGCGGTGAGCAGCGTGGCCAGGCAGTCGGGCTCGGGCGCGCTGTCGTCGTGCAGCAGCCACACCCAGCCGCCGGGATCGCCCCAGCGGCGCACCGCGTGGTCGACCGCGGTCGCGACGGCTTCGCCGAACCCAGCCTTGCGGCCCAGGGTCAGCACGCCGTCGAGCAACTTGTCCGGTCCGTCGGCCGCCGCGTCCAGCAACGCGCGCGTGTCGTCGCGCGAACCGGTGTCGACCGCGAGGACGTGCCGCGGCAACAACGTCTGCGCACGCAACGCGGCGAGGGTCTTGCCGAGCCACTCGTCACCGTCGTGGCACACCACGACCGCGAGCGCGGGCGCGGTCCGCACCGTTGGTGGTGCGACGCGCGAGGCAGGACGGGTCACCGGCGGCAATCCTGTAGACGATCACGAGATGAGGCACACACCGTACGTCGTGTGCCCCACCCGTCCATCTACCAGGTCATACCGCGCGCTTCTTGAGCTTTCGCCGCTCGCGCTCGGAGAGCCCGCCCCAGATGCCGAACCGTTCGTCGTGCCCGAGGGCGTACTCGAGGCACTCGGCGCGCACCTCGCACCCCTGGCAAATCCGCTTGGCCTCGCGCGTGGAGCCGCCCTTCTCCGGGAAGAACGCCTCAGGATCGGTCTGCGCACACAGTGCCCGCTCCTGCCACTCCTGTTCTTCCGGCTGGTCGAACAACTCCGCGAGCACGCCGAGTTCCTCGTGCTCGCCCCACGCCAGGACGCCGCTGTCGAATCCCTGCATCGCCGTCCGCCTCCTCAATACGCTCCCCGGTTGGCGGACACCATCCGCCGCTCCGTGCCTCCCAAGCACTCATCGGCGAATGACATCAATGTGATTACACCCGTGTCATCGCTGCCGGTCAAGCGAAACTGCACGCCTGGGTGAAGGCATCCCAAAGTGGGTACAAGCGGTGAACAACCCACGCGTCAAGCGGCCTGACAGACTGGAGGTGTGCAGCGATCAGTGATCCGGCCGAGCCCGGTATTCCTCGGCATCGTCGGCGTAGCCGTCCTTGGCGGGGTGCTCACCGCGCTGGCCAACCAAGACGACTACTACACCTTCGACGGTCCGGGTGCCCTCGCGATCACCGGCACGGTGCTCCTCGTGCTCGGCGGGTGGGCGGTGTCACTGTGCCTGCATGAGTTCGGTCACGCGTGGTTCGCCTACCGCGGCGGCGACAAACAGGTCTACTTCAAGGGTTATCTGACCCTGGACCCGCGCCGCTACACCGATCCGGTGCTGTCGATCGTGCTGCCGCTGCTGTTCTTGTTGATCGGAGCGATCCCGTTGCCTGGCGGTGCGGTGTGGATCAACCACCACGCATTGCGTTCGCGCGCAACGCAAAGCGTTGTCTCCCTTGCCGGTCCGCTGTCCAACCTGGTCCTCGGCGTGCTGATCGCCGTCGTGGTGAGCGCGGTGCCGATGCCCGTCGGCCTGGCCGCGGGCCTGTCGGTTCTGGCCTTGTTCCAGGTGCTCGCGTTCGTGCTGAACATCCTGCCGATCCCCGGTCTCGACGGGTGGGGCGCGATCGAGCCGTGGCTGTCCTATGAGGCCCAGCGGTTCGGCGCGAAGGTGCGGCCGTGGGCGCCGTTGGTGCTCTTCGCGTTGATCATCGGCGTGCCACAGGTCGGCAACACGATCTTCGGCTGGGCCGACGACTTGTACACCACCCTGGGTGGCAGCCCGCTCGCCGTCGTGGGTTACGACGCCTTCAAATTCTGGAACTTCTAGGATCGCCGCGTGAAGGTTGTCGTAGTCGTTGGCGGGGTCGGCGGGGCGCGGTTCCTGCTCGGGGTGAAGGCGGCGCTCGGTCTGCCCGCCGTTGGCGCGCCGGATGGCGCGTCACCTCATCAGGTGACCGCGATCGTGAACACCGGCGACGATGTGTGGCTGCACGGCTTGCGCATCTGCCCCGACCTCGACACGTGCATGTACACCCTCGGCGGTGGCATCGACACCGAACGCGGGTGGGGACGCACCGGCGAGACCTGGGTGGTCAAGGACGAACTCGCCGCCTACGGCGCCGACCCGGACTGGTTCGGCCTCGGCGACAAGGACATCGCGACGCACCTCGTCCGCTCCCGGATGCTGCGGGCCGGCTACCCCCTCTCGGCGGTCACCGAGGCGCTGTGCGACCGGTGGCAGCCGGGCGTGCGGCTGCTGCCGATGACCGACGACCGGGTCGAGACGCACGTGGTCGTCGACCTGCCGAGCGGCGAGCGGCAGGCGATCCACTTCCAGGAGTGGTGGGTCCGCTACAAGGCGGCGCTGCCCGCCCACTCGATCGTGCCGGTCGGCGGCGACGAGGCCGCCCCCGCGCCCGGTGTGCTCGACGCGATCGCCGAAGCGGACGCGGTGCTGCTCGCGCCGTCGAACCCGGTGGTCAGCGTAGGCACGGTGCTCGCGGTGCCCGGCGTGCGGGACGCCCTGCGCAAAACCGAGGGCGGGGTCGTCGGCGTGTCCCCGATCATCGGTGGCAAGCCGGTGCGGGGCATGGCCGACGCCTGCCTGAGCGCGATCGGCGTCGAGACCTCGGCCGAGGCGGTGGGCCGGCACTACGGCTCGCGCCGCTGTTCGGACACCGGCGTGCTCGACGGCTGGCTGGTCGCCGCGGGTGAGCAGGCGGACGTGCCGGACGTCGCCGTGCGGGCCATCCCCCTGTTGATGTCCGATGTGGACGCCACGGCGGCCATGGCACAGGCCGCGCTGGAACTGGCGGGTGCCGCGTGATCGGCGACCACGCCTCGGAGAAGCTCGAGATCCTGCCGGTTCACGAGCTGCCGGAGTTCCGGCCGGGCGACGACCTGACGGGCGCGATCGCCGCGGCGGCGCCGTGGCTGCGGTCAGGCGACGTCGTGGTGGTCACGAGCAAGGTCGTGTCCAAGATCGAAGGCATGCTGATCCGGGTGCCGGACGACCCGGAGGAGCGTGACGCCGCCCGGCGCCGGCTGGTGCTCGAGGAGTCGGTCAGCGTGATCGCGGCCAAGAACCGCACGCTGATCACCGAGAACAAGCTCGGCATCGTGCAAGCCGCGTCCGGCGTGGACGCGTCCAATGTGGACAAGGGAGAGCTCGCCCTGCTGCCCACCGACCCGGACGCCTCAGCGCTGGCGCTGCGCAACGGGTTGCGGGAGCGGCTCGGCGTCGAGGTCGCCGTCGTCATCACCGACACCATGGGCCGCACGTGGCGCATGGGCCAGACCGACGCGGCGATCGGCGCGTCCGGGCTGCGGGTGCTGCACTCCTACGAGGGCCAGGTCGACGGCCAGGGCAACGAGCTGGTGGTCACCGAGGTCGCCGTGGCCGACGAAGTGGCGAGCGCCGCCGACCTGGTGAAGGGCAAGCTCGGCGGCGTGCCTGTCGTCGTGGTGCGCGGCATGCGGATCGAGGACGACGGCTCCACGGCTCGGACCCTCGTGCGCCCGGTCGAGGAAGACCTGTTCCGGCTGGGCACCGCCGAGGCGATCGCCGCCGGGCGCCGGGAAGCGGTGCTGCTGCGCCGCTCCGTGCGGACGTTCACCGACGAGCCGGTCGACCAGGAGGCGCTGGAGCGGGCGATCGGCGTCGCGCTGACCGCGCCCGCGCCGCACCACACGCGCCCGGTCCGGTTCGTGCACGTGCGTGCGCGCCGGGATGCCTTGCTGGCGGCCATGCGCGAGCAGTGGATCGCGGACCTGACCGCCGACGGCTGGACGCCGGAGCGGATCGAACGCCGGGTCAAGCGCGGCGATTTGCTTTACGGGGCAACGGAGATCGTGCTGCCGTTCCTGGTGCGCGAAGGTGCGCACGGTTATCCGGACGAGCGACGTGCGGCCGCCGAGAAGACGATGTTCGAGATCGCCGGCGGGGCGGCCGTGCAGGGCCTCCTGGTGGCGCTCGCGGCCGAGGGCATCGGGTCGTGCTGGGTGTCCTCGACGATCTTCTGCGCCGACGTGGTCCGTTCGGTGCTGGACCTGCCCGCGTCGTGGGAGCCGCTGGGTGCGGTCGCCGTCGGCCACGCCGCGGACGGTGCGCCGGTGGCCCGCCCACCCGCCGACCCCGGCGACCGGTGGGTGCGCCGGTGACGTTGCACGCCTCGGCTGTGTCGGTGCTCGAAGCGTGGGAACCGCCGACCACGGACCAGGATTCGGTGCGCCACGCGCTGATGTCGTTCCTGGCCGCGCGGCCGGATGGCTGCCTGCGCTCGTGCGAGCCGGGGCACATCACGGCCTCGGCGGTGGTGCTGGACGCATCCCGGGCGCACGTGCTGCTGACGTTGCACCCGCGGGTGGGCAAGTGGCTGCAGCTCGGCGGGCACTGCGAGCCCTCGGACGCGACGCTGGTCGACGCGGCGCTGCGCGAGGCGATGGAGGAGTCGGGGCTCGACGGGCTGTCGATCGATCCGTCGCCGGTGCACCTGGCCGTGCACCCGATCACGTGCTCGCTCGGCAAACCGACCCGGCACCTGGACGTGCGGTTCCTGGTGACGGCGCCGCCGGGCGCGTCGCCGGTGCGCAGCGACGAGTCGCTGGACCTGCGTTGGTGGCCGGTGGACGCGCTGCCGGACGGGTCGGCGGACCTGGCGCCGCTCGTGTCGGCCGCTCTGGCCGCCTGAGCTCGGACGATCTCGCCGGTCAGAGGGTGCGGTAGTCCCGCGGCGAGAAGCGGGGGCCGAAGCGCGGACGCCGGATGCCCGCCGCCTCGATGTAGCGGACCGCGCGGTGGCGCTGCGGCGTGTAGGGCGCCAGCTCGGCCATCATCCCGTCGTCGTCCAGCGGACGGCCCAGCAGCGCGTGGCCGACCACGCTCGGGATGTGGAAGTCGCCGATGCTCACCGCGTCCGGGTCGCCCCAGGCGCGCTGGGCCACCTCGGCCGCGGTCCAGACCCCGATGCCGGGCAGCACCTGCAGCAGCTCCCGGCCCTTCTCACCACGCAGCTCCACCGCGCGCTCCAGAGAGCGGGCCGACCCGGCCGCACGCAGCAGCGTGCGCCGGCGTGCGCCGTCCACGCCGGCTTTGTGCCACTCCCAGTCGGCGATCGCGAGCAGGGCACGCGGCGTCGGCGGCGCGTACATGCCGTGTGGTGCCGGGCCGGGCGCCGGGGTCCCGAAGCGGCGGGCCAGCTCACGCCACGAGCGGCGGGCCTCGTGGCCGGTCACCTTCTGCTCGAGGATGGCCGCGACCAGGACGTCCCACACCCGCCCGGTGGAGCCGAGCCGCAGCTTCGGCATCCGGCGCCGGATCTCCGCGATCAGGTCGTGGTGCGGCTCGAAGCCCGTGTCGTCGTCGTCCGCGCCGAGCAAGGCGGGCACGCCGTCGAGCAGCCAGTCGGCGCCATCACCCCAGGCCGACGCCTCGATCGCGCCGCCGTGGCCACGCAGGTGCAGGGTGCCGACACCGGCCGGTGTGTTCCCGGTCAGCCACCACTCGCCCGGCTCGGCGCGGAACGCCGGATCGCCCGCGCCCCGGCGCAGCGGGCCGAGCACGCGGCCGACGTCGGGCACGTAGGGCGGCACCCACCGGCGGGTGGCGGTCACGGTAGCCACGCTACCTCGGGCCGCTACAGTGTCGAGGTGTCGACCGACCTGCACATCGTCGTGCCCGCCGGCGGCAGCGGCACCCGGCTCTGGCCGCTCTCCCGGGCGGCGAGCCCCAAGTTCCTGCACCCGCTCACCGGTACCGAGCGATCGCTGCTGCAAGCCACGTACGACCGGCTGACCCCGCTGGTCACACCGGAGTTCATCCACGTGGTGACCGGCACCTCGCACGCCACGGCGGTGGCGCGGCAGCTGCCGGAGGTGCCCGAGCGCAACATCCTCGTCGAGCCGATGCCACGCGACTCGTGCGCGGCGATCGCCCTGGCCGCGGCGGTGATCGCCAAGGAGAACCCCGACGCGATCATGGCGTCGTTCGCCGCCGACCACCTGATCGCCGACCCGGGCGCGTTCGTCGACACCGTGCGGGCCGCGGTCGAGGGCGCGAAGGCCGGGCGCCTGATGACCATCGGCATCACCCCGACCGGTCCGGAAACCGGGTTCGGCTACCTGCGGTGCAGCTCCGTGCCGGTCCCGGGGACCGCGCAGCCAATCCTGGAGTTCCGGGAGAAGCCGTCGGCCGAGGTCGCCGCCGAGTACGTCGCCTCGGGTGAGTACCTGTGGAACGCCAGCATGTTCGTGTGGCGGGTGTCGGCGTTCCTCGAAGCACTCGCCGAACACCGGCCTGACGTGCTGGAACCGGTACGGCGGATCGTCGCCGCGCGGGACACCGCGGCCGAGGAGCAGGTGCTCGCCGAGGTGTGGCCGACCATCCCGAAGGTCGCCGTCGACTACGCCGTGATGGAACCGGCCGCCGCGCAGGGCCGGGTCGCCACCGTTCCGGGTGATTTCGGCTGGAGTGACATCGGCGATTTCGACACGCTTGGTGAGCTGCTGGCCAAGACGTGCGACGGGGCCGCGGTGGTCGGCGAGGGCGAGGTCATCTGCCTGGACACCGAGGACAGCGTCGTCGTGCCGCATGGCGGCCGGCTGGTCGCGCTGCTCGGCGTGCGGGACCTGATCGTGGTGGACACGCCCGACGCGCTGCTGGTCGCGCGGCGCGACCGCACCCAGGACGTCAAGAAGGTGACCGAACTCCTGAAAGAGCGGGGCCTGACTGGTTTCCTGTGACGAGACACATTCGGGCCGGTCCGGCGTGGTCGACCCGAGCGATCCGCGGAGATCCTGGGGCCGCGGGGCGATGTGGGAATATGTCTCACTGTTTTGCATTAGCGACCTGGTTGTGTCGCGGACTGACGGCGGTAGGCCGATGGGCCTACTCTTGCCGTACCGAGCGGGACACGGGACATGGGGAGGCCGGGGATGGACCCTCGCGAGCGAGCCGAGGCCGCGTTGGCCAGGGCCCGCGCCCGTGGCTCCTATGTGGTCACCCCGGATGACGCCGTCTCACCGATGGACGCGAAGAGCACCCTGCAGATCCCACGCTCGGTGATCTTGGCCGCCGCCCGGATGGACGACGACCCCGAGGCGACCATGGTGGTGCCCGCTCCGCTGGCCGGAGCGCTGGGCGACGACCGAACCACGTCGATGCCGTCGCCGGCGGCGCCGCAGAACTACGGGCAGGACACCGACGCATACGAGTCCTACCCGGACTACGCGGACGACAACCCGCTCACGCACTCGCCCCGCACGCAGCCGCTGTACCTGCAGCAGCCGCCGCGCCGGGAGCCGGAGACCGTGCACGAGGAGCAGGACGGCATCATCCCCACGACCACCACGGTCACCCGCCGCACCCTGGCCCAACGCCTCAACGGCGAGTAACCCCTGCCCGGTTTGTTCGGTGGCGGGCAGGGACCTTCAGGCCTCGTCGGTGGTTTGGACCAGCAGCCGGATGAGTCGTTGTGCATGGCGGAACCCATTGGCGCGGCTTCGGCCAGCACGTGGTCGGTTGAACCGCTCGGCTTTGCCGTTGGGCTTTGCCGTTGGTTCGTGGCCAGTAGCGGCGGGTGAACCGGGCCTGAGCGCCGATCTCGGTCAGCGCGTCGCGCCAGGCTGCGCCGCGGGTCTGTGGCCGTGGGGCGGCTTGGCGGAGCGGTCACGTACGAGGAGGTACGGAGCGGGTGGTCAGCGGTCGCCGCGGGTTTCCAGTTTCAGGCGCAGGGCCAGGCCGGCCTTGATGGCGGCCAGGACCGGGGCCCACTGCGGGCCGCGGTGGCGGTCGGCCAGGTACTGGTAGGCGCTCGCGTGGTGGGCCGCCAGCATCTTGGCCGACGCGCGTTGGGTGGCATGCCCGCCCAGGTGGACGACCTGCGACGACGGCACATACACGTTCTGCCAGCCGGCCTTGCCGAGGCGGTCACCGAGGTCGACGTCCTCGAAGTACATGAAGTACCGCGGGTCGAAGCCGTCCACCGAGTCGAACGCGGTACGCCGCAACAACAGGCACGAGCCCGACAGCCAGCCGGCCGCGCGCTCCCGCACGTCCGTGTCGGACTGCTTGTACGCCACCGACCACGGGTTGCCGGGCCACAGCTTGCCGAGCGCGCCGTGCCCGATTCCCTTGCCCAGCGAGGGAAGCAGCCGCGCGGACGGGTAGGTGCGCCCGTCCGGCTCCTTGATCAACGGACCGAACGCGCCGCCGCGCGGCCAGCGCGAGGCGGCCTCCAGCAGCTCGTCGAGCGAGTCCGGCAGCCATTCGATGTCGGGGTTGGCGACGACGACCCAGCCGACGTCGTTGCCGAGCTCCGCGACGCCGCGGTTGGCCGCGCCGCCGTAGCCGAGATTCTCGCCGGTCGCCAGGAACCGCACGTTGTCGCGCTCGGCCGCGGCCCGCTCGGGCTCGCCGTCGGTGGAACCGTTGTCGGCCAGGACGACGGTGACCGGCCGCGAAGTGGCTTTGGCCAGCGTGTCCAGGAACCGGTCAAGGGTTTCGCCGGGTGAATAGGTGACGGCCACCACCGCCACCCCGTCGCCGTATCGCTCCGCCTCGGTCACGATCCGCCATTGTGCCCGAGGAGGTCAGCGACCCCTGCGGCGCACCAGCCACGCCCGCCCGTAGGCCTCCCGGTGCTGCTCAGCCGACGCATCCCACGAGAAGTCCTTGGCCCGCAGCTGCGCCGCCTCGGCCAGCGTCGCGCGCCGGCCATCGTCGTCGAGCAGGTCACCGAGCCCGACGGCGATGTCGCCCGCGCCGACCCCGCAGTACGCCACCGCCTCGCCACCGACTTCGGGCAACGACAGCCGCCGCGTGGTCAGCACGCACGCGCCGCACGCCATCGCCTCGAGCACCGGCAGGCCGAAGCCCTCGCCGAGGCTGGGGTAGGCGACCACTTCGGCGCCGCCGAGGAACCCGGCGAGCCGCTCGAACGGCAGGTACCCGGCCCGGATCACCCGCAGCCGGTGCGGCGCCGCATCCAGGGCGCGCTCGATCTGCGAGTCCCAGCCCGGCTGCCCGGCCAGCACCAACGCGGGCGGGTTCGCGCGACCACGGCAGGCCGTGACGAAGCCGCGGATCAGCGACGGGACGTTCTTGCGCGGCTCCAAGGCGCCCAGGAACGCGACGTACGGCGTCGAGTCGTCCAGGCCGACCAGCGAACGCGCCTCGTGCACCTCCTCCGGCGACGGCGGGTGGAAGCGCTCGTCGTCGACACCGTGCGGCACCACCTGCAGCATCCGCAGCCGCGCTCGGGCGACCCTGGCCAGCTCGGCCGCGGTGGCGGTGCTCGGCACGACGCAGAGCTCGGCACGCGCCAGCGACGTGCGGGTCCAGCCGCGGAAGAAGCGGGCCTTGACCGACGAGTGCAGCACGGCATCGGTGAAGAACGTCGCGTCGTGCAAGGTCACGACGGACGCGACCGGGTTGGCCAGCGGCATCGTGTAGTGCGGGGAGTGCACGACCTGCACGCCGAGCCGGCGCACCAGCCGCGGCAGCGTGGTCTGCTCCCAGGTCAGCCGCGCGGTGCGGGTGGCGACCGATTCGGCTGTGGCCAGCACGCGTGAGTGGGGCGCGATCGTCTGGTAGAGCGCCTGGTCACGCGGCTGGCACACCACGCTCAGCGGCGCGCCCGCCCGGTCGAGGGCGGCCACCAGCGAGTCGACGTAGCGCCCGACGCCGCCGCGGTCGGCAGGCACCGCGGTCGCGTCGATGAGCACGCTGGGTTCCACCGTCGGCACGCCCTGAAGACTACGACGCGGTGTCCCCCGATCGAGCGGCAACGGGGGAAATGCTCACCGGGTTGGGCTGCGGTAGAGCGACCGGTAAAGCGACCACAGCGCCGCCGCGGCCGCATCCCAGCTGTAGGTCTGGGCCCGCTGCCGTGCCCGCTGCACCCGTTCGGCGGTCTCGGCGGGTTCGTCGAGCACCCGGCGCAGGGCCGCGGCCAGCGCCTCCGGGTCGCCGCGCCGCGCGGTCAGGCCGGTGCCGCCCGCGACCTCGACCAACGCCGGCGCGTCCGAGTGGACCACGGGAACGCCGAGCGCCATCGCCTCCAGCAGGGGCAGGCCGAAACCCTCGGCGAGGCTGGGCACGGCGAGCACGGCCGCCCGGCGCAGCACGACCGCGAGCTCACGGTCGCTGAGCCGGCCCAGGACGATCGCCCGGTCGCCCAGTTCGACGGCGCCCCAGCCCGCCGGCCCGGCGATCACCAACCGCAGTTCGGGCACCTTCGACATCGCCTCGACCAGCACGTCGAGGCCCTTGCGGGGTTCGCGTGTGCCCACGGCCAGCACGTACTTGTCGGGCAGCGCCAACGAGCTTTCGCCTGCGTCCTGCAGCGCCGACGACACCCCGTGCCCGATGACGTGGACGGGCGCCGGCCCCGGCGCGTACTGCGCCAACTCGGCGGCGACGGCCTTGGTCGGCACCACGACCGCGGACGCCGTCGTCGTGTAGCGCTTGATCATCGCCCGGTGCCACTGCGCGCCGCGTGGGGTCAGCGTTTCGGGATGCGTGAACGGGACCGTGTCGTGGATGGTCACCACCAGCGCCCGGCCCCGGCGCGGGCGCGGCGGCGCGAACGGGGTCGGCGCGTGCACGATGTCGCCACCCGGCCACAGCGGCAGGCCACGTTCCCAGGCTAAGGTCAAAGCCTTGCGCGGCAACGGAAGCACGCGGCCTGGTGTGCCCCGGTGGTAGGCGGAGACGCCCGACAGCGACCAGTCGGCGGGCAGCGACCGACGCAGCGCGGCCATCAACTCCGCCGTGTACCGGCCCGTGCCACCGGGCACGGGCGCGAACAGCTGCTCGGTGAGCACGACCAGGGCAGGCACAGGATCAGCCTGTCAGACGGGATCAGCCTGTCAGAACGGGCCGGCAGCTCGGAATGGACCAGTTCACCAGTGCGGTGCTGCCGTACCGTGACCCCGTGGCAGTACGGACCACGGTGGTCGTGGTGACCTGGCGGGGCGCCGAGCACGTCGGCCAATGCCTGGCGGCACTGGACGCGCAGACCCGCGAGCACACGCTCCTGGTGGTGGACAACGCTTCCGACGACGGCACCGCCGCGTTGATCGAGGGCCGCACGGTCCTTCGCCTGCACCGCAACGCGGGTTACGCCGGCGGTCTGGCCCGCGCGATGTCCATGGTGGACACCCCCTACGTCGCCTGGCTCAACGACGACGCCGAACCCGCGCCCGGCTGGCTGGCCGCGCTGGAGGACGCGCTCGACAACCACCCGCGCGCCGCCGCCGCGAGCGCGCGCCTGGAGCACGCGGACGGCACCGTCCAGTCGGTCGGCGTCGGCCTGACCCGCCTCGGCTACGGCGCTGACCTCGTGGACGGCCTCGCCGACGGCACCGTCTTCGGTTTCTGCGGCGGCGCGGCCCTGCTGCGGGTGGACGCGCTGACCCAGGTGGGCGGGGTGCCGGCCGAGTTCTTCTGCTACTACGAGGACACCGACACGTCGTGGCGTCTGCGCCTGGCCGCGTGGGACGTCCTGGCCGTCCCGGAGGCCGTCGTCCGCCACAAGCACGGCGCGACCACCCGGCCAGGGTCCCGCCAGTTCCACCTGTGGAACGAGCGCAATCGCTTGCGCATGCTTCTGCGCTGCGCACCCCGGCTCATCGCCCTGCGCGAGCTGGCCCGATTCGCGGTGATCACCGCGCTGTTGCCGTTCCGCCCCGGCGACCAGCCGCCCAACTACCGGGTCGCGCTCCGGCTGCAGGCGCTGGCGGGGGCGCTGCCCTACCTCTTCCGACGGCCCCAGCCGGGCCCGCGCGGAGCGGTCTGGCGCCATTGGGCCGGCACGGACCGCAATTCCAGCAATTCCACTCTGTAGTTGACAAGGTGCACACCGTCACCGGCTCCGTCCAGTTTGCCACAGCCTCGAACCCCTGTTCGATGACACGATCGGGTGAATGGTGGCGAGCGCCCCCAAGCTGACGGTTGGCGTGCCATCGGGCAGGCTGTACCGCACGCGCGAGCTTCGAAGGAGGGGTGCGGTGGCCCTGCCCAAGGTGTCCGTCGTCGTGGTCAACTATCGGGGCGCCGACGACACCCTGGCGTGCCTGCGCGCCCTGCGTGAAGACCTCGACTACCCCGCCGACCGGCTCGAACTGGTCTGCGTGGACAACGCCTCCGGGGACGGCGGCGCCGAGCGGATCGCGGGGCTGGCCGACGTCCGGCTGATCCGGTCGGCCGAGAACCTGGGCTTCGCGGGCGGCTGCAACCTCGGCGCCGAGCAGGCCACCGGCGACGTCCTCGCCTTCCTCAACAACGACGCCCGGCCGCACCCGCAGTGGCTCAAGGCCGCCGTCGAGGTGTTCCGAAGGGAACCCGGCGTCGGCGCCGTCGCCTCGAAGGTCCTGAACTGGGATGGCACCACCATCGACTTCGTCGACGGCGGCCTGACCTGGTTCGGCATGGGCTACAAGCGCTTCGCGGGAGAGCCGGACGACGGCGCGCACGACGACCCGCGCGACGTCCTGTTCGCCACCGGCTCGGCCATGGTCGTGCGCCGGAGCGTCTTCGCCGAGCTCGACGGCTTCGACGACGACTTCTTCATGTTCTATGAGGACGTCGACCTCGGCTGGCGGATGAACCTGCGTGGCTGGCGCGTGCGCTACGAGCCGGCTTCGCTGACCTTCCACCGCCACCACGCGTCGATGGCCAAGGCCGACACCGGCGACGGGGCCCGCGAGCTCTACCTGCTCGAACGCAACGCCCTGGCCACGCTCTACAAGAACTACTCCGACGAGACGCTCGCCAAGGCCCTGCCCGGCGCTCTCGCGCTCGCCGTGCGCCGCGCCACCGCCCGCGGCGAACTCGATCCGACCCAGCTCGAGATCAACCGCCAGGCGACGCCGGACACGACGGTGCCCGCGCCCGCGCTGGCCGGTTTCCTGGCCATCGACCAGTTCGTCGAGCTGATGCCGAAGCTCGCGGCCAAGCGCAAGCAGATCCAGGCCACCCGCACCCGCACCGACGCCGACCTGCTCGGCCTGATGCGCAAGGCCATGGAGCCCGCCTACCCGCTGCCCCGCTACCTGGCCGCGCACGACATCCTCGTCGAGGCGCTCGGGCTGGACGAGGTGTTCGGCAGGCCGCGCAAGGTCCTGGTGATCACCGGTGACGCGATCGCCGAGCGGATGGCGGGTCCGGCGATCCGCGCGTGGCACATCGCCGACGTGCTCGCGCAGGAACACGACGTCCGCCTGGTCACCACCAACGCGGGCTCCGCGCCGCCCGAAGCCCGCTTCCCCGTCATGGTCGCGAAGGTCCGCGAGCTGCCGTCCCATGTGGACTGGGCCGACCTGGTCGTCCTGCAGGGCCACGCGCTGGAAATGGCGCAGAGCCTGAAGAAGTCGCCGAAGATCGTGGTCTGCGACATGTACGACCCGATGCACCTGGAACTGCTGGAGCAGGGCAAGGACGACACCGACGAGCAGCGCGAGCTGGACCTCGACGGTGTCACCGACGTGGTCAACAACCAGCTCGAACGCGGCGACTTCTTCCTCTGCGCGTCCGAACGCCAGCGCCACCTCTGGCTCGGCCACCTCGCCGCCATCGGGCGGCTGCGACCGGCCATCTACGACACGGACCCGACCGTTCGCTCGCTGCTCGCGGTCGCGCCGTTCGGCCTGGACGGCAAGCCGCCGCAACGCACCGGACCCGCGATCAAGGACCGCCTGCCCGGCATCGGCGCCGAGGACAAGGTCGTGCTCTGGGCCGGCGGGGTCTACAGCTGGTTCGACCCGCTGACGCTGGTGCGCGCGATGGACCTGATCAGCATCGAGCACGCCGACGCGCGGCTGGTGTTCCTCGGCATGAAGCACCCGAACCCGGACGTGCCCGAGATGGACATCGGCGCGCGCACCAGGGCGCTGGCCGAGCAGCTCGAACTGACCGGACGCCACGTGTTCTTCAACGAGAACTGGGTGCCCTACAACGAGCGCCAGAACTGGTTGCTGGACGCCGATTGCGGTGTCACCACGCACTTCGAGCACGTCGAGACCACGTTCGCGTTCCGCACCCGCGTGCTGGACTACCTGTGGTCGTCGCTGCCGATCGTGACCACCGACGGCGACGCCTTCGCCGACCTGGTCCGGGCCGAAGGGCTCGGCGTCGTGGTGCCGGCCGAGGACCCCGCCGCGCTGGCCAACGCCCTGGTGAAGGTCCTCTACAACCCGGAGTTCGCGCAGGCCTGCCGGGAACGGATCGCCGTCGTCCGGGAGCGGTTCACGTGGGAGACCACGCTCGCGCCGCTCGTGGAGTTCTGCCGCGACCCGCGACCGGCCGCCGACCGGTTGCCCGGCGCGAAACCGCTGGTGCGCAACGCTCCTCTCGGCCGGTTGGCGGCCTTGCGCCGCGACGCCGCACTGGTGCGCGAATACCTGGACGCGGGCGGGCCGAAGGAGCTGGCGAAGCGGGTGACCGGGCGGGTGCGCAAGCTCGCGCGGGGCACGGATGGCTAGGCACCTGCGGGTCCTGCTGGACGGCACACCCCTGCTCGGCGACCGGACCGGGATCGGCCGCTACACCGCGTCCCTGGTCGAAGAACTGGCTTCGCGCAACGACGTCGACCTCCGCGTGGTGGCGTTCACCCTGCGCGGCTGGCGCAAGCTGCGGACCGTGTTGCCGCACGGTTCGCAGGCCCGCGGCATGCCGGTGTCGGCGCGGCTGCTGCGCCAATCCTGGCTGCACACCAACTTCCCGCCGATCGAGCTGTTCGCCGGGTTCACCGACGTGGTGCACGGCACGAACTTCGTGCTGCCGGTGGCGATGCGCGCGCGGGGCGTGCTGACCATCCACGACCTCGCGTTCCTCGCCTCGCCCGAGGACCTGCCGCCCGGTGATCGCAACCTGCCCGCGCTCGTGGCCAAGTCGGCCGCGCGGGCATCGGTGGTGTGCACGCCGACCGAGGCGGTCGCGCAGACGGTGATGGAGCGGCTGGGCGTCGGCGAGGACCGCATCGCGGTCACCCCGCTCGGCGTGGACCCGGCGTGGTTCACCGCGCGCCCGCCGACCGACACCCTGCGCACGCGGCTCGGCCTGCCGTCCGAGTACGTCTTGTTCGTCGGGGCCGCGGGTCCGCGCAAGTCGCTGGACTGGCTGCTCAAGGCCCACGAGGCGGCCGCGGACCTGCCGCCGCTCGTGCTGGCCGGACCGGGGCACACCCGCATCACCGACCGGGTGCTGCCGCTCGGCTATCTGTCCGATGTGGACCTCCGCAGCGTGGTCGCGGGGGCGGGCGCGCTGGTGCTGCCCTCGCGTGACGAGGGCTTCGGCCTGCCGGTGCTGGAAGCGATGGCGTGCGACGTGCCTGTGGTGTGCAGTGACCTGCCGGTGCTGCGCGAGGTGTCCGGCGGGCACGCCGCGACCGTCCCGTTCGGCGACGTCGACGCGATGACCGCCGCGTTGCGCGAAGTGCTGGCGGCCCCGCCGACCTTGGCCGAGACGACGGCCCGGCGCGCACACGCCGCGGGCTTCACGTGGCGGCGGTGCGCGGAGCTGACCGTGCAGGCCTATCGAAGGCTGTCGGTGGCCTGAGCTACCGTAGCCGGGAGTTTCTGGGGCTGGGGTTTTGACTCAAAAGGCAGGTTCGTCATGATTGCCGCACTGGGCATAGTCGGCTTGATCGCCATGCTCGCTTTGCTGAACCTGTTCTCCCTCGGGATCCCGAGGATGTACCTGAAGAAGCGGCAGGACTTCAAGAACAACGAACGCGGTCAGCTCGCCATGCGCATGGGCTGGCAGTTCCGCCCGTACGGGCCGGATCTGCTGAACCGTTACCCGTTCCCGCCGTTCACCGAGCGCGGCGACCGGCGGGTGGCGTTCGGCGTGCTCTCCGGCGTGGTCGAGAACGTGCCGTTCGTGGTGTTCGACTTCCAGGTGCGGCGCAAGGTCACCACCTACAACCTGATCGTGCGGCGCGAGGACAACGAGGTCAACACGATCTTCGCGATGCGCCTGCCGGGCACGCCGCCGGCGCTGCGCGTAGCCACCAGGGGCTGGCGCATGGCGATCGGGCGCTCGGTCGAGCCGCAGACGCCGGACTACGAGTTCAACAAGCGCTACCTGCTCGACGACACCGACCCGGCCGCGGCGAACATGGTGCTGACGCCGCAGTTCATGGCGATCATGCGCGACTGCGGCTTCACCAACATCACCATCCACCGCGACGAGCTGGTGTTCTCCATCCGCAACCTCACGCGCACGACCGCGGAGGACATCGTCGCGCGGGTGCAGCAGCTGGCGGCGCTCGTGCACACGATCCCGCACGAGGTGATGCAGGGCGTGCAGGCCGGCCCGCCGCCGGTCAGCGCGCCGACGCCAGTGCAGCAGCCGCCGCAGCTGCCGCAGCTGCCGCAGCCCCCGATGCCAGGGCCGCCGATGCCGGTGCCCGCGGCCGCTTACCCGCCGCCCGGTCCCGGCTACGGGCCGCCGCCTCCTGGGTACGGCCCGCCGCCTCCGGGCTATGCGCCACCGCCCGGGTACGCACCTGCGCCGGGGTACGGGCCGCCGCAGGGCTACGGCCCGCCGCCGCCCGGTTATGGTCCGCCGCCTCCGGGCTACGGTCCCCCGCCCGGCCGCTGGTAGCCCACCCCTCCGCCTCGGCGTGTCCCCCGCTCCCGCTGGGCGTGTCCCCCGCCCCGACTGAGTGTGTCCCCCGCTCCAGCCAGGCGTGTCCCCTGTTCCGGCCGGGCGAGTCCTCCGCTCCGGCTGGGCGAGGCCCCTGTTGGGGGGTGTTCCACGTTGGGTTCGTGTGGGGTGGGTTGGCTGCGACTTAGCCTCGGGGTGGGCGGCGGAGCCTTTCGGAGCGGCCAAACGTGACTCCGCGTTCCGGCTGAGCGTGTCCCCGGTTCCGACCGGGCGTGTCCCCTGCTCCGGCTAGGTGTGTCCCCCGTTCCGGCTGGGTGTGTCCCCCGTTCCGGCTGGGTGTGTCCCCCGTTCCGGCTGGGTGTATCCCCCGTTCCGACCGGGCGTGTCCCACACTCGCGCCCGGCGAGTCCCCCGTTCCGGCTGGGTGTGTCCCACCTTCCGGCCGGGTGTGTCCCCCGTTCCGGCCGGGCGTGTCCCACACTCGCGCCCGGCGAGTCCCCCGTTCCGGCCGGGCGTGTCCCACAGTCGGGCTTGGCGTGTCCCACGAGGTGGAGGTGGTCGCGTGAGCGAGTCGGCACACGGCACGGTGCACCACGTCGAGCTGTGGGTGCCCAACCTGCAGCGAGCGATCGACTCGTGGGGCTGGCTGCTGGAAGCGTTGGGGTACAGCGCGTTCCAGAGCTGGGACGGCGGCCGCAGTTGGCGGCTCGGGCCGACATACGTGGTCATCGAGCAGTCCCCGGCGCTCACGGCCGACCAGCACGACCGCTGCCGGCCGGGGCTGAACCACCTGGCCTTCCACGTCTCGACCACCGCGGCGGTGGAGGAGCTGACCGCAGGCGCCGCGCAGCACGGCTGGCGCTCGATGTTCCCCGAGCGGCACCCGCACGCCGGTGGCGAGCAGCACTACGCCGCCTACCTGGAGAACGAAGACGGCTTCGAGGTCGAGCTCGTCGCGAGCGGCTGGCGTGACAGTGACGGACCGCCCTGACCGCTTCCCGTCGGGGCGCCCCGCCGGTTGCGATGCTGACCGGAGCTCACCAGCGGACCTGAGTGCCGGAGGTGCGAAGCCTGTGCGCTACTTGATGGGCCGGAACGGCAGGTTGCCCAGCGCGGCCAGCACCTCGCGCCGTGGCTTGGCACACCCGTCGACCGGGATGAACGGGGCGATCGCCTGCCGGTCGGCGGTGACCAACGCCAGGTAGAACGGCAGCAGGTACTCCGTGGTGCACGGGCCGGTCTGCTCGGTCGCCGAGGGCAGGCGCAGGGCCGCGAGCAACTCGGCCGGCGGGCCGTCGGCCCGCTCGACCCGGACGTGCGTCGCGCCGGATTGGGCCGGTGGTCCCATGACGCACTCCAGGACCCACGACACGGTGACGTCCGCCGGGACCGCGGACTGCTCGGCCGGCAGCTCGGGCACCTCGGGCGGCAGCTTCGCGCAGAGGTCCGCCGACGTGACGTACGGCTCGACCGGCCCGGCGGGTCCCGGCGCGCTGACCGGCTGCGCGCAGGCGGCGGCCAGGAACAGCATCGCTGTCACGGCCGCCAACCTGCGCACACCCCCAGTGTCACTCCGGCGACATCAGCTCGTACAGGTTTTGGGCCGCATCACGGAAAAAGACGCCACGCGCGGCAAACGGGTGATCGGTCAACCCGTTGGTCCAGTCGTGCGGGCGGTTGCCGAACGGGATCTTGTTGGCGCGCAGGTGATCCACTGCGGCGTCGAACGTGGCCGGGTCGACGTCGAAGGCCAGGTGCATCGGCTGCGGCTCGTCGACTGTCATGAAGTCGAGCGTCAGCTGCTCGTTGATGCGCACCGGCGCGAAGTGGCGGTTGGGCCCGTCGTAGGACAGGCCGAGCACCGCTGCCAGGAATCGCGCCTCGGTCTCGTTGTCGACGGCCGGGACGATCGTGTGGTTCAAGGTGATCGTCATGCCATAGCTCCATGGAGGAACGTCTCGGCGAGGGCGCAGCCGGGGATCATCGGGTCCGTCGTGCGCCGAGCCGCGGCGCTGAACAACGCGGCGAGCTGGTCGGGCGGGAAGTTCGTCGTCGCGGCGGCGAGCAGGATCGCCACTTCCCGGTCCCGCTCCGCGCCGTCGCGGATGGCGGCCGCCTCTTGGGCCAGTTCCTCGCGCATCACTGCTTCACCGCCCCGTGCAGAAAGACGTCCACAATGGACTCCTTGGCCAGCTCGTCGCCGTCCTGGCGGGCACGGGCGAACAGGAAACCCATGAAGATCGCCGCCGCCTGGTCCGGCGGCAGGCGCAGGCTCGCGGCGTCCGGCTCGAACAGGCCCGCCATCGCCTCGCGGATGGCGTCCATCGACCGCTCGCGCGCACCCGGCTCCGGCCGGCCCCGCGAGGGCTCCCCGTGACCGGACGCGAGCATCGCCCCGACCACCCGGCCCATGCGCTCCAGGTGAGCCTGCAGGGCGTCGGCCGCCTCGACGAGGCGGTCGGCGAGGGGCTGGTCGAGGGGGATCGCGGCGATCTCGTCGACCGCGCGGTCGATCCGCACGGCCTGCGCGACGCACGCCCGCAGCAGTTCTTCCTTGTCGGCGAAGGCGCGGAAGATCGTCGCCTCGCCGATGCCCGCCGCCTTCGCCACCTGTGCGGTGGTCACGGCCGCGCCGAACTCGCTGACCAGCGGAATCGCCGCCTGGACGATCATTTCGCGGCGCTGTTCCGGGCTCATGGCCGGGGCGCGCCGACGCGGTGGTTCTTGGCTCGTCATGCGCTCCACCGTACGGAGTGAGTACTCACTCCGTCAACCTGACCGTCGTTCATGCGTCTTTGCGACCATGAGGGATCTTGCGTGGGACGGGAGCGTCAACGCCCGCGACCTGGGTGGCCTCGGCCGGCTCAGGCCGGGCGCGGTGGTGCGGATGGAACAACCGGCACGGCTGAGCACGGACGGGTGGGCGGCGGCCTGGGCGTACGGCGTCCGGACCGTCCTCGACCTGCGCGACGAGGGCGAAGGCGATCCCGACCAGGCGGCGCGGCCCGCGGGGATCACCACCGTGCAGGTGCCGCAAGACCCGGTCGGCACGCCGTTCTACGAGCACTGGCAGAAGATCGACAACCTCGCGTCGCCGCTGTACTACCCGGCGATGCTGGCCGAACACCCGCGGCCGGTCGTCGCCGCCGCGCGGGCCATCGCCAACGCCGCACCGGGATGCGTCGCCTTCCACTGCGCCGGCGGCAAGGACCGGACCGGCCTGCTGACGGTGGTGCTGCTCGCCCTGGCCGAGGCGGCACCGGACGACATCATCGCCGACTACCTGCTGAGCTACGAACGGATGAAGGCCCGCTACGCGGAAAGCGGCGCCCGCGACCAGCTCACCGCCGTGACCGAATTGCTCGCCAAGCACGGCACGACCATCGAGGCGTCGCTGACCGCGACCATTTCCTCGTTGTCGGCGCCGGATTTCCTGCTGGCGAACGGCCTTCTCGACACCGAGCTCGACGCCCTGCGGGCTCGGTTGCTCAGCGCGCCCAGCTAGGCACGTCCGCCTTGGTCAACGCCTCGCGCCACGGCGCCAGGGGCGGCAACCCCGCCGACCGCCACTCCGCGTCGGACAACACGCTGTAGGCCGGACGCGGCGCGAGGCGCGGGAAGTCCTTGGTGCCACACGGTTTCACCCGCTCGGGATCGAGGTCCAGCTCCTCGAAGATCGCGCGGGCGAAGCCGAACCACGTCGTTTCGCCGCCGCCGGTGGCGTGCAGGATGTGCCGCGTCGGCGCGTGCCCGGTGGCGATCCGCTCCGCCAACGCGACCAGCCCACGGGCCAGGTCGCCGGACCACGTCGGCGATCCGCGCTGATCGTCCACAACGGTCAGTTCGTCACGCTCGGCAGCAAGGCGGGCAATGGTTTTCACGAAGTTGTTGCCGTGCGCGCCGTACATCCAGGCCGTGCGCACGACCCACGCCCGCGCGCCCGAGCCGAGCACGGCCCGCTCCCCGGCCAGCTTCGTCACGCCGTAGATCGACTGCGGCCCAACGGCATCGTCGGCGGCGTAGGGCTTGGACGCGTCGCCCGGGAAGACGTAGTCGGTCGACACGTGCACCAGCGGCACGCCCCGCGAGGAGCAGACCGCGGCGAGAACCCTTGGCGCGTCGGCGTTCACGGCGAAGGCCGCGTCCTGGTCCTTCTCGGCCATGTCCACGGCGGTGTACGCGGCCGCGTTGATCACCACCGGCTTGCGGCCCTCGTCGCGCGCGCGGGTGGCCAGCTCCGACACGGCTTCGATCACCGCCCCGGCTTGGCGGACATCCAGATCGGCCGAGCCGGGCGCCGAGACGTACGCATCCGAGGGGGCGTGCAAGACGAGGTCACGACCGAGCTGACCGTGTCCCCCCGGAACCAGCAACGCCAAACCGAAGCTCATGCCTTGACCAACTCCGCCCGCTCCTTCAACGGCTCCCACCACGCCCGGTTGTCCTTGTACCACTGGACGGTCCGGGCCAGTCCGTCCACAAACGACACCTGGGGTGTGTAGCCCAGCTCGTCGCTGATCTTGCTGATGTCCACCGAGTACCGCCGGTCGTGACCCTTGCGGTCGGCGACCTTGCGGACCATCTCCTCGCCCACCCCCACGGCCTCCAGCAGCAACGTGGTCAGCTCGCGGTTGGTCAACTCCGTGCCGCCGCCGATGTTGTAGATCTCGCCCGGGGTTCCGCCGTCGGCGACCAGCTGGATGCCGCGGCAGTGGTCGTCCACATGCAACCAGTCACGCACGTTCAGCCCGTCGCCGTAGAGCGGAACCTGCTTGCCGTCCAACAGGTTGGTCACGAAGAGCGGGATGACCTTCTCCGGGAACTGGTACGGCCCGTAGTTGTTCGAGCACCGCGTGATGACAACCGGCAGCCCGTAGGTCCGGAAGTACGACCGGGCCATCAGGTCCGCGGACGCTTTCGCCGCCGAATAGGGCGAATTGGGCTCCAGCACGTGGTCTTCGGTCCACGAGCCGGTCTCGATCGAGCCGTACACCTCGTCGGTGGACACGTGCACGAACCGCCCGACCCCCGCGTCGAGCGCCGCCTGCAACAACACCTGCGTGCCAAGGACGTTCGTCATCACGAACGAGGCGGCGCCCGTGATGGACCGGTCCACATGGGTCTCGGCCGCGAAGTGCACGACCACGTCGATCCCGGACATCACGCTCAGCACCGTGCCGGGATCGCGGATGTCACCCTTGACGAACGAGTACCGCGGGTTGTCGGCGACCGGCGCCAGGTTCTCCTCGTTGCCCGCGTAGGTCAGGGCGTCGAGCACCACGACGTCGGCGTCGGCGAGCGTCGGGTAGGCGCCGGACAACACCTGCCGCACGTAGTGCGAGCCGATGAAACCCGCCCCTCCGGTGACCAGAACCCGCATCCCGTTACTCCATCCGTCTCAATCCCGGTGGCATGAGTCTGTCACGAGACAACCTCGTGACGTTCTTGTGCGTTGTTACCGGCACAGCACCCGGAAATCTCAGTAATGTGGACTCTGGGGCAGGGAGGAGCGTACGTGTCGGAACGTGCGCCGGAGGACGAGCGTTCACCGGATGAGGTCGGGGCCACCACGGAGCCAGCGCTGACACCAGCGTCCGTGCCGGTCCCGCGTCGCCGCTCGCCGGTGGTGCGGGTCGGCCTCAACTCCAGCCGGTCACTCTTCGCGCTCGTCTCGGCGGCCGTGCTGGCCACGACCGGGTACTACTGGTGGAACGTCGGCAACCCGAACGACAACGTGGTGACCACCGACGTCATCGACCAGCAGGGGATCGACACGCCGCAGGGCAAGCCCCTCGACGGCGCCGTCGACATGCTGCTGGTCGGCATGGACAGCCGCACCGACGCCTACGGCAACCCGCTGCCCGACGACGAGATGGCCTACCTGCACGCGGGCATCTCCGACGGCGAGCGCAACACGGACACGATGATCCTTGTGCACATCCCGATCGACGGGACCCGCGCCACGGCGATCTCGTTCCCGCGCGACTCCTGGGTCGAGCAGGCCGGCCCCTACGGCAAGCACAAGCTCAACTCGGCGTTCGTCTACGCCTACAACGACACCCGCAAGACCCTGATCAACAAGGGCGACACGGACGAGAAGGACGTCGACAAGAAGGCCACGATCGCCGGGCGCAAGAACCTGATCAAGACCATCGAGAAGCTGACCGGCGGCACGGTGTCGATCGACAAGTACGCCGAGGTCAACCTGGCCAGCTTCTACGAGATCACCAAGGCCATCGGCGGCGTGCAGGTGTGCCTGAAGAAGCCCGTCAACGACGTCAAGTCCGGCGCGCACTTCAAGGCCGGTGTGCAGACGGTGTCCGGGGCGTCGGCGTTGTCGTTCGTGCGCCAGCGCTACGGGCTGCCCAACGGCGACCTCGACCGGATCGTGCGCCAGCAGGTGTTCCTCGGCGCGCTGGCCAACAAGGTGCTGTCGGCCTCCATGCTCACCGATGCGGGCAAGCTGCACGAGCTGCTCGAGGCCGTGAAGCGCTCGGTCGTGCTCTCCAGCAACTGGGACCTGCTCACGTTCGCCCAGCAGATGCAGGGCCTGAGCAGCGGGAACATCAGATTCACCACGATCCCCACGCTGGGCAACGCCGTGATCGGCGGCGCGGACGTGATCAGGGTCGACCCGGACGCGGTCAAGGCGTTCGTCGGCTCGATCACCGCCGACGAACGGGGTCAGCCGCACACCACGACGTCCGGTAGCTCGTCGGTCACCACGACCGGCTCACCGACGTCGAAGACGAACACGACCGCGCCGGTCGAGCCCGCCGGGCAGGACCAGGCCACGGTCGCGGTCGGTCAGATCACCGTGGACGTGCGCAACGGCTCCGACCAGCACGGGCTGGCCGCCAAGATCAGCGGCGAGCTGACCACGCTCGGCTTCCAGCAGGGCCTGATCGGCGACGCGCCCGTCCAGCCCAAGACGGTCGTGGAGTACGCGCCCGGCGACGAGCAGGCCGGCCGCCAGGTGGTCACCGAGCTCGGCGGGACCGCGTCGTTGAAGGTGAACAGCAGCCTGATCTCCGGACACGTTCGGGTGATCCTCGGCAAGGATCACGAGGACGGGCGCAGCGGTCTGACCGGCCCGGTCAACCTGCGCAAGGCCCCCACCCCCGGTGACACCACCACGACCAGCACGAACGCGCCGACGGACTCGATCCAGGCCGGCGCACTCACCTGCGTGAACTGAACGGGCTGTCAGTACCGGCGGTTAGCCTTGTCCCGGGAGTCACGACAGGGGGAATCTCGTGGAGCAACCGGACCGGAGAGCCGCGCGGGCCGCGATGGTGGGCGGCCGGGTGCTGGTGGCCCTGGTGTCGGCGGCCGCGCTGGTCGCGGCGGGCGTGGCGTGGACGCGGCTGAGCCAGCTGTCCGACAGCGTGAACACCACCGACGCGCTGGCCGAGGTGGAACACCAGTCGCCGGTGGGCGCGCAGCCGAAGAAGGACGACGGCGCCGAGGACCTGCTGCTGGTGGGCAGCGACACCCGCACCGACATGCAGGGCCGCCCGCTGTCGGCGCAACAGCTGCGTGAACTGCGGACCGAGGCGTCGGCCGGGCTGAACACCGACACGATCATCCTGATCCGCATCCCGCACGGCGGCGGCAAGAGCTACGCGATCTCCATCCCGCGCGACACCTACGTGAGCATCCCGGGCCGCGCCCCCGACAAGATCAACTCGGTGTACGGCGTGCGGAAGTACGCCGCCGAGCAGGAGTTGCGCCGCTCCGGCGCGACCGACCGCGCGGTGATCGAGAAGAAGTCCGCGCAGGCGGGCCAGGCGGCGCTGGTCGAGACCGTGCAAAACCTGACCGGCGTGCACGTGGACCACTACGCGGAGATCAGCCTGTACGGGTTCTACCTGCTCACCGAGGCGGTCGGCGGCGTCGAGGTGTGCCTGAACCACGCGACCGTCGACCCGGACTCCGGTGCGAACTTCGCCGGCGGCGTGCAGACCGTGAGCGGCAGCGACGCGGTCGCGTTCGTGCGGCAGCGCAAGAACCTGCCCCGCGGCGACCTCGACCGGATCGTGCGGCAGCAGACGTTCCTGGCCTCGGCGATGCGGAAGATGTTGTCGGCGGGGACTTTGACGAGCTCGAGCAAGCTGAACGCGTTGGCGGAGGCGGTGAACAAATCCGTGGTCACCGACGGCGGGCTCAAGCTGATCGATCTCGTGGAGCAGGCGCAGTCCCTGGCGTCGGGCAACGTCGGGTTCGTGACGATCCCGGTGACGTCGGGCAACGCGCACAACAGCCGCGGGCAGAGCATCGTGAGCGTGTCCGTGCCCGCGGTGCGCGCGTACGTGGCCGGTCTGGTCGGGCAGAAGGCGTCGCCGTCGGCGCCGATGACGACGCCGACGGACGTCAGCGACGGGCCGCCGCCCCCGAAGCCGACCACCACGACGACCGGGAACGGGTTGGCGGGCGGGCATTTGCTCGCCCTCGACGCCGCCCTCAATGCCGCCGCGCCGCGCTGCGTGGACTAGCCGACGCGCTTGTAGACGATCGGGCCCGGTTCCGCGGAGCTGTGCACGGTCATCGTGTTGCCGTCGGCGCTGAGGTCGGCCGTGATGTGGGCCGGGGCGGTGCCCTGGGTGGAGATGAGCAGGATGCGGAAGTGCTTGTCGCCGAGCCAGACGAACTGCCCCTTGGCCGTCCGGCCGTCCTGGGCGAGCGTGATGCCGCCGTCCTTCGCCACGTGGGCCATGATCGGCTTGCTCGTGGTGTCCTGGCGCCAGTCACCGGCCAGCGACTCGAGCGGGTCGGGTTGCTCCAGGGTCTTGGTGTCGATGGCGGGCAGGCTGGTCTCGCCGCCACCCACACCCGGAACACCCGGAACGCTCGAGCCGGTCGTGGTCGCCGTCGTGGTCGTCTGCGGGTGCGCCGACCCGGTCGTGTCGCTGCCGCACCCGCTCACCAGCAGCGCCAACAGCACGGCCGCCGACCCGGCCACCGCCATCGAAGATCGCATGAGCCCTCCCTGACCCCTGTGGATTTGTACGATTAAACAGTGACCGTTACCGAGCGCCTGTTCCTGCCCCTGCTGACGAACCCGGCCCGCCCGGTGATCACCCACTACGACGACGCCACCGGCAGCCGCGTCGAGCTGTCGGGGGCGACGCTCGCGAACTGGGCCGCGAAGACCGCGAACTGGCTGACCGAGGAGTACGACGTCGAGCCGGGCGATCCGGTTTCCGTTGTGCTGCCCGCGCATTGGCAGACCGCGGGCGTGCTGCTCGGCGCGTGGTGGTGCGGCGCCCACGTGATCGCCGACCCGGCCGGCGCACGGGTCACCCTCGCCGGGCCGGCCACCCCGATCACGACCAGCGGCGTCCTCGCGCGGGTTTCCTTGCACCCCATGGGACTCGAGCTCGGTGACGTGGCCGACGGCGTCGACTACATCGGCGAGGCCCGCCTGCACGGCGACCAGTTCCTTGCCCTGCAAGACGTTCCGGACGACACCCCGGCCCTGGCGGGCGCCACGGTGGCCGAGACGGTGGCCGCGGCGCGCGCGGCAGGCATCCCGGCCGAGGCGCGCGTCATGTCCACACTGGACTGGACGGTGCCGGACGGGGTCATCCGCGGTTTCCTCGCCGTGCTGGCCGCGGGCGGGTCGCTGGTGCAGGTGTCGAACCCGGCCCGCCTCGACGCGCACCGCGCGGCCGAGCGGACGAACCACGACCTCTCGTAGTAACTTACCCTCGGTAGGGAGGCCAACATGAGGTCGTTCAAGAACAAGGTCGCCGTGGTCACCGGTGCGGGCTCGGGCATCGGCCGGGCCCTGACCGTCCGGCTGGTCGCCGAGGGCGCACGCGTCGCCGCATCGGACATCGACGCCGAAGGGCTCGCCGAAACCCTGCGACTGGCCGGGGCCGAGGCCCGCGGCTACGCCCTCGACGTCGCCGACCGGGATGCGGTCTACGCGCACGCTTCGCAGGTCGCCGCCGACTTCGGCGCGGTCAACCTGGTGATCAACAACGCCGGGGTGGCCATGAAGGGCACCATCCGCGAGATGTCCGACGAGGACCTGAACTGGGTCATGGACATCGACTTCTGGGGTGTCGTGCACGGCACACGCGCGTTCCTGCCGCACCTGATCGAGTCCGGCGACGGGCACGTGGTGAACCTGTCCAGCGTCTTCGGCCTGATCGCGGTCCCGACCCAGGCGGCCTACAACGCGGCGAAGTTCGCGGTGCGCGGCTTCACCGAGGCCCTGCGCCAGGAGATGGAGCTGGAGAAGCTGCCGGTCGGGGTCTCGTGCGTGCACCCCGGCGGCATCAAGACCAACATCGCCCGCAACGCCCGCAGCACCGACGCCGCCGACAAACCCGAGGAGATGGGCCGCAAGTTCGAGCAGGTCGCCCGCACCACGCCCGAGTCGGCCGCCCGGACGATCCTGGCCGGGGTGCGCCGCAACCGAGCGCGGATCCTGGTCGGCCCGGATGCGTACGCGATCGACGCGCTCCCCCGCCTGCTGGGCTCGTACTACCAGGAGGTCGTCAAGCGCGGCGGCCGCAGCCTGCTGAAGTAGGCGTCAGCCGAGGATCAGCTTGATCTTGACCAGCTCGCCCGCGCGGCCGTACTCCGCGTAGACCGGGTACCAGCCGTCGCCGTGCGGTGTCATGGCGAACAGGAGCTGCGCGCCGCCGACCTCCGTGGTGCCGGAGACGGTGGCCGACGCGCGCACCTCGCGCATCACGCGCCAGTGGTGCGAGTGCGGCCGGTAGTCCACGGCGATCTTCTGGTCCGGGTGCGCCTGCTGCCACGAATCCAACTGGCGCAGGCGTTCCATCGCGTCGGCAACGTCCACATCGGACCAGCCGTAGCCGTTGTCCACCCGGAACGCGCCGGTCGCCGCCGCGGCCCGTTCCTGGTCGCGGCCCCAGAACGCCACGTCCGCACGCCCGTCGATGGGTTCGTCGTGGCGCCACTCGGTCAACGCGTCCGCATCAGCGATGGCATAACGGGCCCAGTCGACGAAGATCTCGCCGATCCGCTGCCGCGACACCACCTCGGCATCGGCCACGTGGATCACGGCCTGCGCCTGCTCACCTTCCTGCACGGAGTAGACCGGCAACGCGCGATCCGTTGGCACACCGGCGATCGCTACCACCGGAACACCGAACATGATGAAGCTGCCCGGCGCGCAACGCTGCACCCGCGTGCGGTGCGGCACGCGCTCGGTGCGCTGCATCCGCGCGGTGAAGCCGTGTTCGCGGCAGTGCTCGGCGAAGGAGGCGGTCACCTTCGGGATCCCGGACGCCGGGATGTCGTAGAGCCACACGCCTTCCTGCCGGTCGAACGAACGGGCCGCGGCCTCGGCGTCCGGACCGACGATCTCGAAGTCCCCCGCGCCGCGCACGTCCTCGGGGTCGCTGACGCCGAGCAGCTCCGGGTCCACCTCGGCCGGCGACCCGGTTCCCGACCACAGGCGCAGGTAGCCGCCGTCGACCACGACGAGCAGCCCGGACGGGCACGTCACCTCACCGAGCAGCGCGGGGCTCATGCCCCGAAGATCCCCTGGCCGGGCGTGAGCGTGTGCCGCGGGTCGAACAACGCCTTGTCCGCGGCGAACCGCGGGTAGTCGCCGCCGTAGTGCTGGACCCAGTCCACAGGGGACATCGGCACCGCGCTGACGGGGTACAGCTTCCCGCCGCAGGCCCGCGCCTTCTCGTACAGGGCGCGGTTGCTCTTGACCATCGGATCGACGAGCGCCGGGTCGGCGGCCAGGCGCAGGATGGCGAAGAGGAACGCGATCGGGGTGTCCGGCACCTCGACGTTTGGCCTGGTCAAGAGGTTCGTCTTGATCGGGTACAACAGGATCGGGCCGCCGCCGGTGTCCGCGGTGGTGAGGCTCGCCATCGTGTCGGCGACGTACCTGTCGGTCGCGTCGCCGGGTAGGTAGAGGTTGAGCCACGGGCTCGGGAAGCCGAACTGCTTGAGCTGCTCGACCAGCGCGTAGATGCGGTTGAGCCAGTCGAAGTACGTGACCTCGGAGATGTCGCTGGAGGTCGGCGCGGGCAGCCCGGCGACCTTCGCGGCGTCATCGGGCGCGTCCGGGGCGGTGTAGTAGACGAGGCCTTCGAGCTGGTAGCTCCAGCCGCCGCCCTCGACCGCGTTGACGCTGCCCTCGAGGTAGTCGAAACGCCCGTCGGCCAAGGCGATCCGCTGCGCGGCGGTCAGCTTGGCGACGTCGGCGTAGTTGAGGTGGTACACCCGCGCGGTCGTCTTGGCGGGGATCACCTTCACGGTGGCCCGCACGATGATGCCGAACTGGCCGAGGCCGCCGAGCACCGCGCGGAACAGTTCCGCGTTGCAACTGGCCGAACACGTGACCAGGTCCCCCTGGCCGGTCACGACCTGTAACTCGAGCGCGTTGTCCACCTGTAAACCGTGGTGCGAGGTCGCGCCGCCGACCCCGCCGACGGACAGCGTGCCGCCGACCGAGAGGCCGAGGTAGTCGGTGAACACCGGCGGCGTGAGGCCCTTGGCGGTGGCCGCCCGCGCGAGGTCGAGCCACTGCACGCCGGCGTCGACGACGGCGCCCCGCGGGGAGATGTCGTGGATGGTGGCGAGCGTGCGCGAGTCGATGACGACACCGCCCTTGACCTGCGCCTGGCCGAACGTCGAGTGGCCCTGCCCGCGCATGGCGACCTTGAGCCCGTGGCGGTCGGCGTAGCGGACCATCACCTGCACGTCGTGCACGGACGCGGGTCGCAGCACGGCGATCGGTGTGCGGTGCACGATGTGGCCGTAGTCGTCGGCGGCCTCGGCGAGCGACGCGGGATCGGTGACCAGCTCACCGTCGAGGCCCGGCACCGCGATCGCGCCGTCGGTGCGCGGGTCGGCCTCCGCGACCCAGCCGAACACCGGGTCGAAGGCGACAACGGTTGCGGCGACCGCGGTACCGGCGAGGAACCGACGCCGACCGACTCGCTCGGACATGAGACCGCTCCCAAGGGCTGGCAAGATCAGGACTGAGCCACCCTAGTGATGCCCCGCGGGCTCGGGAACCCTTGGCAGGGTCAGTTGACGGGCTGTGGGCGCTCGGTCACCCGGACCATCCACACCCGCGCGGGGGCGTGTCCCACGCTCACGCGGGGTGTGTCCCACGTTCGCGTCGGGCGAGTCCCACACTCACGTAGGCCGTGTCTCACACTCGTGTGAAGGACACACCGGGCCGGAACGGGGGACACACCTGACCTGGGTGTGGGACACGCCCGGTCAGCGCAACAGTTGGCGGGCCATGACCATGCGCTGGATCTGGTTCGTGCCTTCGTAGATCTGGGTGATCTTGGCGTCGCGCATCATGCGTTCGACCGGGAAGTCACGCGTGTAGCCGGCTCCGCCGAACAACTGCACCGCATCGGTGGTGACCTGCATGGCGGTGTCCGACGCGAACGTCTTCGCCGCGCTCGAGGCGAACGACGCGTCCGAGTCGCCGCGTTCGACCTTCGCCGCCGCCGCGTAGACCAGGTGGCGGGCCGCTTCGATCTTCATGCCCATGTCCGCGAGCATGAACTGCACGCCCTGGAAGTCGGCGATGGCCTTGCGGAACTGCTTGCGCTCCTTGACATACGCGATCGTGGCCTCCAGCGCACCCTGCGCGATGCCGAGCGCTTGCGCGCCGATCGAGTGCCGCGTGTGGTCGAGGGTGCGGAACGCCAGCTTCAGCCCCTGGCCCGGCTCGCCGATGATCCGGTCGGCCGGGATGGTGCAGTCCTCGAAGTAGATCTCGCGGGTCGGCGAGCCCTTGATGCCGAGCTTGCGCTCCTTCGGCCCGATCGAGAAGCCGGGGTCGTCCTTGTGGACCATGAACGCGGAGATGCCGTTGGCCGGCTTGTCCGCGTCCGGGTCGGACACGGCCATCACGGTGTACCAGGTGGAGATCCCGGCGTTGGTGATCCAGCACTTGGTGCCGTTGAGCACCCAGTGGTCACCGTCCAGGCGCGCCCGCGTGCGCATGGACGCGGTGTCCGAGCCGGCCTCGCGCTCCGAGAGCGCGTACGACGCCATCTCACCGGCGGCGATCGACGGCAGCACCTGCTTCTTCAGCTCTTCGGAGCCGCCGAGGATCAGGTTCATCGTGCCGAGCTTGTTGACCGCGGGGATCAGCGACGACGCCGCGCAGACCCGGGCGACCTCCTCGATCACGATGTTGGCGGCGACCGAGTCCGCGCCTTGGCCGTCGTAGGCGTCGGGGATGTGCGGGGCGTTGAAACCGGCCTTGTTCAGCGCGGCCAGGGCCTCGTCGGGGTAGCGCTCGTGCTCGTCGACCTCCGCCGCGAACGGCGCGATCTCCTTCTCCGCCAGCGCGCGAACGGCCTCGCGCACCGCCTCGTGTTCCTCACCGAGCCGGTAGAGCTCATAACCGCTGTTCACGCCGATTCCTCCCTCGCCACGGGGTCGCCCACCCATGGTAGACGGAGAACTTACCGACCGGTAACCGGCGACATACCGGCCGGTTGGTAGGTATCTTCGGAACCTATGACGTGGCCCCCGGAACTACCCAGGTCGCTCACCTACCCCGCGGTCGCCGTCGGCTCCATCCTGGACGCCGCCGCCCGCCGGTACGGCCCCCGCACCGTCTTCCAGCAGGACGCGGAGTCGTTGTCCTACAACGACTTGGCCGATCGGGCGCACCGGTTCGCGGCGGCTCTCGCCGGGCGCGGGATCGGCCGCGGCGACCGGGTCGCGCTGGTGATGCCGAACTGCCTGGCCTACCCGGTCGCGTACTACGGCATCCAGTTCGCCGGGGCCACGTTCGTGCCGGTCAACCCCCTGCTCCCGGACGCCGCACGCAACGCGCAGCTGCGTGACGCGGAGGTGGCGCTGACCGTCACGGCGGCCATGACCGACACGATGGTCGAGGCCGAGAGCACCGGGCTCGACCAGGTGCCGGTCGACCAGGTGCCGGTCGACCTCGAGAACGACCTCGCACACCTCGCCTACACCGGCGGCACGACCGGCGTGTCCAAGGGCGTGCGGCTGCCGATCCGCAACGTCGTCGTCAACACCCTGCAGAACACGTGCTGGCGGATGGGCGCCCTGCCGGTGCTCGACGACCACGGCGACGTGACCGTCGAGCAGGTCGGCTCGGAAGAGGAATGGCCGGCCCGGCTCGGCAGCGACGTGGCGATCAACCTCACGCCGTGGTTCCACGCCATGGGCACGATCGGCGGCCTGAACGGCCCGATCATGGCGGGCGCGACGCTGCACCTGCACGCCCGCCTCGACCCGCTGCACTACCTGCGGGAGGCCGAACGGCTGCGGATCACCACCATCGGCGGCGCCCCGGCGCTGGTCGCGGCGCTGCTGGCGACCGGGCGGATGGGCAAGTTCGACCTGTCGTCGGTGCGCAGCGTCAGCACGGGCGCGGCGCCGCTCAGCCTGGACACGATCGAGCGGCTGCACCGGATCCTGCCTGACGCCAAGGTGATCGAGGGCTACGGCCTGACCGAGGTGACGATGGGCGCGACGCTGAACCCGGCGTTCACCTCGGGCGTGCGCAAGCCGGGGACGGTCGGGCTGCCGACGTTCGACACCGAGCTCAAGGTCGTGGCCGAGGACAGCGAGGAGCCGCTGCCCGCGGGGGAACGCGGGGAGGTGTGCATCCGCGGGCCGCAGGTGATGACCGGCTACCACAACCGTCCCGAGGCGACGGCCGAAGTGCTGGTGGACGGCTGGCTGCACACCGGCGACATCGGGGTCCTGGACGAGGACGGTTATCTGTCCATTGTGGATCGCAAGAAGGACCTGGTGCTGTACAAGGGGTACAACGTGTACCCGCGGGAGCTGGAGGAGCTGCTGCTCGCGTTGCCGTCGGTGCGCGCGGCCGCCGTGGTGGGCAAGCCGGACGAACTGGCGGGCGAACTGCCGGTGGCGTTCGTCGTGCCCGATGGCGACTTCGACCGCGACACCGTGCTGGCGACCATCAACGAGCAAGTCGTGCACTACAAGCGGTTGCGTGACCTCCGCGTCGTGGACACCATCCCCGTGTCGGCGGCGGGCAAGGTCCTCAAGCGCGAGCTGCGGGCCACGCTCACCTAGCCGGGAGCACCCGGCAGTTGATGTGCAGGTACCGGGCCTTGCCGTCGACGAAGTCGTAGATCGCCGCCGTTTGCGTGTCCTCCAACGGATCGGTCGAGGTCACCAGGAAGTGCGTCTCGCTCACCGGGACCAGCTCGTAGGTGAGGCGTTCCGGTTTTCCGAGGAACTGCGCGTGCATCGGGTCGAGGTGGTGGACGAGGCGGAGCTTTCCGTCATGGGCGATCACCTCGTAGTGCGTGCCCGGGCGTTCGTAGACCCCGACGTACCGTGACGGGTCGAGCTCCGCCGACGGGTTCGCGGCCGGCAGGTCCGGGGCGGCGCCCAGCCCCAGGATCTCGCTGAACACCTTGCGGTACAAGCTTTCCCTGGGACTACCGTTGGTCAGCATCGCGACGGCCGTCTTCGAGTCGGGCAGGATCCGCAGCCGCGCGTTCTGGCCGACGGTGCTGCCGTCGCTCGCGTAGACGGTCTCGCCATGCCAGTCGCAGACGATGAGGCCCAGGGCCCATGCCGGCCCGAACATGTAGGGATCCGGCAGCGGCACACGGGAATGCAGCATCTCCTGCACGCCCTCGACCGAAACGACGCGCTTTCCGTTGGGCGCCACGCCGTCGTGGAGGAAGACGTGGGCGAGCGCAAGGACCTCGCGAACCGTGGCGGTGATGTTCCCGCCGGGACCGAACTCCCTTGGCAGGTAGGGGATCGGGGAGACGATGGGGCCCTCGTCGAGCGAGCGGAGCAGGTGCCCGGTGGCGGCGCGGTCCGCATCCACCTGGTCCTGGCGGGTGTTCGTGCTGGTGAGGCCCATCGGGTCGAAGAGGCGGTCACGCATGAGGTCGTCCCAGCGCTGGCCGTCGTGCACCTCGAGGATGCGGGCGAGGATCGCGTAACCGAGGGCCGCGCTGTAGCCGTGGGTGTGGCCAAGCGGGAAGACCTGGGGTGCGTCGGCGATGTTCGCGACCATGCGTTCGTAGACGTCGTCGTCTTCACCGACGTCGCCGTAGGCCTCCTCGATGCCGTTGGTGTGGTTGAGCAGGTGGCGCGGGGTGACCTTGGCGCTCACCTCCGGATCCGCGACGGCGAAGCCCGGCAGGTAGGTCGCCACCGGGGCGTCCAGGTCGAGCGCGCCCTCGTCGACGAGCTGCATGACGGCGAGCGCCGTCCAGGTCTTGGTCATGGACCCGAGCTGGTAGACGGTGCCGGTCGTGGCCGGCTCCCCGGTCGTCACGTCCTTGACGCCCACCGCGAACTCGGTGATCTCCCCGTCGCGCAGCACGCCGATCGCGGCGCTCGGGATGCCGTACTCAGCCAGCAGCTCACTGACCCGGACTCGCAGCTTCGACACATCGACAGTCATTCGCCCTCCCTTTCGAATGACCGAAAGCTACGTTGCATTTCTCGATCTATCAACGTCGGGCCTGCAATCGTTGCAACCAACTTGCGCTGAAATGCAACGCGTTGCACTGTACTGAGGGTGAACGCAAAGACTCGGCTGACCCACGAGGAGCGGCAGCAGATCGCGGGGTGGCTTGCCGAGGGTCTCGGGTACGCCGAGATCGCCCGGCGGCTCGGCCGGCCGACATCGACGATCAGCCGCGAGGTCGCCCGCAACGGCACGTCCGGCGACTACCGGGCCGAGTACGCGCAGCAAGCTGCGGGCCGGCGCGCCCGCAGGCGCAAGCCGTCCCCCGCGAGCGAGCCCGACGGCAGGACCGGCGCGGAACACGACTTCGTCGACGAGTTCGCCGGTCTGCTCGCCGCCACGGGCATGCCCCGGATGACGGCGCGGGTGTTCACGTGCCTGCTCACCGCCGAGGGCAGCCTGACGGCGGCCGACCTCGTGCGCCGGTTGCGGGTCAGCCCCGCGTCGGTGTCCAAGTCCATCGCGTACCTGGAAGGCATGTCGCTGGTGGCGCGCCAGGTGGAACCCGGCAGGCGCCGCGAGCACTACACCGTGGCCGACGACGTGTGGCTGCGGGCATGGCAGACCGACACCGGCGCGCACGGCAAGATCGCGACGACGGCACGCGATGGCGTCGACCTCTTCGGTGCCTGCACGGTCGCCGGCCGGCGACTCGCCGCGATGGCCCAGTTCTTCGGGCGGCTCAGCGAGCACATGGGCGGGAGCGTCATCGCCGAGCCGGCCGCGGACGACGCGCTGACCGTGCTCGCCGCCTTGGTGCACGCGGGCCGGCCGCTTGCCTTGAGCGCCATGGCTTCCGCGCTCGGCTGGCCCCGGGAGCGGGTGGCCGCGGCGTTGGCGGTCATCGACCGCCGGCCCGCCGTCGCGGATCCGCTGACCGTCGAGCGCATCTGGCCCGAGACCTTCACCGTCGCGGCGCGGCCGGACCGGCTCAGCCCGGCGCAGCGAAACCGGTTGCCTGGCTAGTCCGAAGGAGATTCGAGAGACGCACGCAGGGCGGCGTCCTTGGCCAGCACCAACTGTTCGAGCTCGGCCTGGAACGTGGCCATCCGCGCCCGCAACCCCTCATCCGAAGCCGCGAGGATTCGCACGGCCAGCAACCCGGCATTGCGTGCCCCGCCAACGGAAACCGTCGCCACCGGGACCCCGGCCGGCATCTGCACGATCGACAGCAGCGAATCCATGCCGTCGAGGTACTTCAGCGGCACGGGCACGCCGATCACCGGCAACACCGTCGCCGACGCGACCATCCCCGGCAGGTGCGCCGCGCCACCGGCCCCGGCGATGATCACCGACAGGCCACGCGACGCCGCCGTGCTCGCGTAGTCGAGCATGCGTTGCGGCGTCCGGTGCGCCGAGACCACGCTGACCTCGTACGAGACGCCGAACTCGGTCAGCGCCTCGACCGCGGCGCCCATCACCGGCCAGTCCGAGTCGCTGCCCATGATGACGCCAACCTGCGCGGTCACTCAACCTCCATGGATGTCATACCCGTCGGCCCACTCGCCGCGGGAAAGCCAGTGCGCCGCAAGGGAAGCACGCCTGCGCACGTCGTCGAGGTCGGTCCCGAGCATGGTCACGTGACCGATCTTGCGGCCCGGGCGCTCCTGCTTGCCGTAGTTGTGCACGTGCGCGTCGCGGAAGCGCGCGAACAGGTGGTGCAACCGCTCGTCCGGACCCATCGCGGGCGACGCGGGTGCGCCGAGCACGTTGGCCATGACGACCACCGGCGCCAGCTGGTCGGTCGCGCCGAGCGGGTAGTCGAGCACCGCGCGCAGGTGCTGCTCGAACTGCGAGGTCCGCGCGCCCTCGATCGTCCAGTGCCCCGAGTTGTGCGGGCGGGTCGCGAGCTCGTTGATCACGACGCCGTCGTCGGTGTCGAAGAGCTCCACGGCCATCACGCCGGTCAGCCCGATCCGGTCGGCGATGCGCAACGCCAGGTCCTGGATGGCGTCGGCCCGGTCCGGGTCGAGGCCGGGCGCGGGCGCCAGCACCTCGACGCAGATCCCGTTGACCTGCACGGTTTCCACCACCGGCCACGTGCCGCCCTGGCCGAACGGCGAGCGCGCGACCATCACGGCGAGCTCACGGCGCATCGACACCTTCTGCTCGACCATCAGCGGCGTGCCGGCCTCGAGCAGTTCGGCGACGGTGGTCTCGGCGGCGGCCGGGTCGTCCAGCATCCACACGCCGCGGCCGTCGTACCCGCCGCTGATCGACTTCAGCACGCACGGCCAGCCGTGCTCGTTGCCGAACTTCACCGCGTCGTCGACCGACAGGACCTCGGTGAACGGCGGCACGCCGAGGTCGGCGAGGCGTTCACGCATCAGCAGCTTGTTCTGGGCGTGGACCAGCGCCTCCGGCGCCGGGTGCACGCGGATCCCCTCGGCGACCAGCGTGCGCAGGTGCTCCCCCGGCACGTGTTCGTGGTCGAACGTGAGCACGTCCACGCTCTTGCCGAACGCGCGCAACGCCTCCAGGTCGGTGTGGCTGCCGAGGCTGGTGTTCGGGCTGACCAGGGCGGCGGGTTCGTCCAGCGAGTTCGCCAGCACGTGCAGCGACTGGCCGAGCGCGACCGCGGCCTGGTGCGTCATCCGGGCCAGCTGGCCCGCACCCACCATGCCAACGACGGGAAAGCCGGTTCGGGGGTCCACGAGGGTCAGAGCTTAGTTGAGGGCTTGCGCAGGCCCGTCACCAGGAGGAATGCCAGTCCGATCCAGACGTAGGCGTCGCCGGTGAGGTGTTGCCACCACGACCAGTTCAGCTCGGCGTAGTGCAGGTTCGGCATCAGGCCGTGCGGCCCGACGACGAACACCAGGAGCACGACCACGCCCCACCCGCGGTGCCACGCCAGCAGCAGCGGCACGGCCGCGATGATCCACACCCAGTGGTGCGACCACGACACCGGCGAACAGAGGAGCCCGACCACCGCGACCACGAGCAACGCCGTCAGCTTGTCCTCGGCGCGGCGCGCGGCCAGGTAGCCGAGCCCGACGACCACCACGCACAACAGTCCCCATAGGACGGTGCGCGGCCCGTCGGCCAGCCCGAGCCGGTACAACACGGCGTTCATCGACTGGTTGTAGGCGTAGGGGAGCTCGCCGATCCGCCCGGAGTCCCACAACGTGTGCGTCCAGTAGCGCGCCGAGTCGTGCGGGTCGAGCAACGCAACCAGTCCGGCGAATCCGAGCCCCGACACGACCGAGACCGCGGCGTCGCGCCACTGCCGCCGGGCGACGAAGTACAGGACGAACACCGCGGGCGTCAGCTTGATCGCCGCCGCGAGCCCGACCAGCAACCCGCGTGGCCACCACGTTCTGGGCAGCAGGCAATCGGCCACCACCAGCGCCATCAGGACCGTGTTGACCTGGCCGAACACGAAGTTCTGCCGGAACGGCTCGAACACGACGACCACCGCGCCGAGCGCGAGCATCGCGGTGACGCTCAACCCGCGCTCTCGGCCGACGACCAGCACCGTCACGGCGATCGCGGCGATGCTCAGCACCGTGACCAGCACCTTCGCCGCGGTCATGGTCAGCAACGACACCGGCGCGAACAACATCGCCGACAACGGCGGGTAGGTGAAGACCAGCGTCTGGTCGACCAGGATGCGCGGGAACTGCCCGTCGTAGAGCGGCTGCCCGGTGCGCCACAACAGCCCGCCCGCGCGGTACACGTTCAGATCGACGAAACCCTGGTCTCCCGGCAACGCGCCGACGACCGCCAGGAACACGAACGGGGCGAGCACCAGCACGACGGCCGGCGGCGCCCAGCGCGCAACCGTCACGCGGTCGATTCTTCCGTGCGCCGCCGCGCCATCCGCCTGCGCAGCCACCGGATGGCGAACACCAGCCCCGCGACCACGGGGACCAGCAAGTACGCGCTGCCGAGCACGAAGTCCCAGCCGTCCCAGTACATCTCGATGCCCGCGCCGGTCGGCACGATCAGGATCAGCACACAGCTGCCGAACACCGCGGCCACGCTGATCAGCCCGGCCAGCCGCATGATCCGTCCGGTCCCGGCCGGGAGGTGGTCGGGCAGGCGCGAGAGCAGGAACACCACCAGCGGCACCACCCAGACCCAGTGGTGCGACCAGGAAACCGGGCTGACCAGCAGCCCGTAGAACGCCGTGACCAGCAGCGCGGGCAACGGCCGGTGCTGGCGGTGGAAACGCCGGACCAGCACGAACGCGGGGATGGCCAGCAACAACCCGATCGCGATCGCCGCCTGCAACGTCCACGGCGCGAGCGAGCTCAACCGCGCGATCAGGCCGTTCAACGACTGGTTGCCCGCGATGTAGACCGGGCCGGTGCGGCCGGGATCGCTGACCGCCTTGCCCCAGAACAGGAGTGCGTCGTGCGGCGCGGCCGCGAACATCAGCAGCTGCAGGACGACGAACGTGCCCAACGCGCGGAAGCCGTCGGCCTTCTTGCCGGTGATGAACAGGTGCGGCACGAAGATCAACGGCGTCAGCTTGACCGCCGCCGCGACGCCGGTGAGCACGCCACCGAACTTGCGCCAGCGCCCGCCCGACTCGGTGCACACGACGAGCACGTCGAGCACGACCATCGCCATCAGGATGAGGTTGATCTGGCCGAGGCTGACCGTGCGCCACACGGGTTCGAGCGCGAGCAGCAACACGGCCAGGATCAGCGTGATCCGCGCCGGGCTCATCCAGGTGGGCATCCGCTTGACCTGCGCGACGCTCACCCGGATCACCAGCGTCATGGCCAGCACCGAGACGCCGCCGAGGATGCCCCACGCGACCTGGTTGGGCACCAGCGCGAGCGGCACGAACAGCAGCGCCGCGGTCGGCGGGTAGGTGAACGGCAGCAACGCCCAGTACGGCTCGTAGTGCAGGGTCGTCAGGTCGTAGAGCGACTCGCCGTGCAGCAGGGTGAGCGCACCCGACCGGTACACGGTGCTGTCCACACCGAGCTGCAGGTTGAGCACCGCGGCGACGATGCCGTAGCCCACCAGCAACGCCGGCACCGCGAACAGCAGGATCAGCTGCTGGGGGCGGCCGGTCGCGCGCCGTGCCGCGACCCGCAACCAGGACGGCGTCGCGTGGCGGTCGGTCACGGCAACCAGGAAACCACGACACGGTCGCCTGCGACCCAACAACCCGCCAATTATGCCTTGGCCAGCTGGTTCACCAGGTCGACGGCCGACGAATGGGTCGGCGGGAGCCGGTAGGTCCGCACCCGCGGCCGGGTCATCCGGGTCAGGTCCGCGTCCATGCCGAGCCGCTCCGCGAGCAGGAACCGCGCCCGGGTCGCCCGGTCGGCGAGCCCGTCGTCGCGCTCGGCCAGCACCGCCGCCACCGACTGCCCGAGCAGCGCGACGCTCTCACCGCCGTCGAACACGGTCCGCAGGGCGTCGGCGATCACGACCATCGCCATGAGGCGGGTGAAGCCGTTCACCGAACTCAGGTCCAGGACCACGGCGAGCAGCACGTGGTCGTCGGACGGACAGCGCCCGGTGCGCCGGCCCCGCCGATAGACCTCACCCAAACGGGTACGCAAATATTCGGCCGTGGCCAGCCCCGTGAGTGGCTCGGTCGACTCCCGGCGGGCGTTGTCCCCCGCCGTCACCTCGGCCCAGCCGAGCGCGACCGTGCGCAGGAACCTGGTCGGCAACTCGTCCGGGTCGGCGATCAACAACCCGTCCGGCGGGCCGTTCATGACCGCGTGCAAGGCGGCCAGGTCCTTGATCGTCTCGTCCAGCCCGGCACCGGACTCGGCACGCGCCTTGCCCAGCCCGAGCAGGGCGTCAGTGAGGTTCTTGTCCCGCCGCAAGATCGACGAACACACCGTGTCGACCTCGGGCAGCCCCCAGTCGCTCGGGAATCGCCAGCCGGTCGCGAAGCTCACCGTGCGCCATCGGGCGCGCAGCACCCGCGAGTCACCGTCGGAGCCGTCCGCGTCGCCGGGTGGCGACAGATGCCCCGCTTCCCGTACCGCCACCCACAGCCCTTTCCCTCGAACCGTTGTCGGATCTGGAACGCACATAACCCCCCGTCGTGACGCGAAACCGGCCATTGTTTCCGTTCGCGGTCTCGAGTTGTCCACAGGTTCGGCATCGGACGTGACGACCGCGTCGCCATCCGTCACACTGGGCGACGCCGTGGGAAGACCGGGCGTGGTGAGCAGGGGAGACGCGGGCCGCGTGCTGGTCGAGGAGTAGAGGAGTGACGTGGCCACCGTTCCTGCTGACGTGCAGGGGCCGAGCGATGCCGAGCTGATCCAGTCGGTGCGCGATGGCTCCGTGGACGCCTACGGATCGCTCTACGAGCGGCACGTGGGCGCCGCGTACAACCTCGCGCGCCAGCTCACCCGGTCCGCCGCCGAGGCCGACGACCTGGTCAGCGAGGCATTCGCCAAGGTGCTCGACACCTTGCGGGCCGGTCGCGGCCCGGACTCGGCGTTCCGCGCGTATCTGCTCACGGCCCTGCGGCACACCGCGTACGACAAGACCCGCCGCGACCGCAAGGTCGAGCTGTCCGACGACGTGTCCACGGTGTCGGGGGTCAGCCAGGCCGCGGTGAGCGTGCCGTTCTCCGACACCGCGGTGGCCGGGCTGGAGCGGTCGCTGGCCGCGCGGGCGTTCGAGCAGTTGCCCGAGCGCTGGCAGGCCGTGCTGTGGCACACCGAGATCGAAGGCCAGTCCCCCGCCGACGTCGCACCCATACTCGGGCTAACCCCCAACGGGGTTTCTGCACTTGCTTATCGGGCGCGTGAAGGCCTGCGCCAGGCGTACCTGCAGGTGCACCTCGCCGAGACCAGCGAGGAACGCTGCCGCATCTGCGCCGACCGGCTCGGCGCGTGGACCCGCGGCGGCCTCTCGAAGCGGGAGAAGGCCCAGGTCGAGACCCACCTGGACGACTGCGACCGCTGCCGCGCGCTGGCCGCCGAACTCGCCGACGTCAACGGCGCGCTGCGGGGCTTCGTCGCGCCGCTGGTGCTGGGCATCGGCGCCACCGGCTACCTGGCCGCGTCGGGCACCACGGCGAAGGCCGCGACCCTGGTCGCGGCCGGGACGACCGCGGGTGGCGCGAGCGGCGCGGCCGGCGCCTTGACCTCCGGGCCGCGGCAGTTCGTCGGGGTCGCCGCGTCCGCGACCGTGCTGGTCGCGGCGGTCGCCCTCGGCCTGACGGCGGGCGGCGGGACCCAGGAGGTCCCGGCCGCCCAGCCCCAGCCCGTGGTCCAGACCCCCACGCCCGCGCCCGCGCCGCCGGCGAAGCCGGTGCCGGCCAAGCCCGTGCCGGCGCCGCCACCGCCTCCGCCGCAGCAGCAGTCCCCGTCGTCGACGACGCCGCCTCCACCGCCACCGCCGCCGCCGAGCCCCACGCCCGGTCCGCCGAAGGTGACCGCGCAGGGCCCGAGCCAGACGATCACGCTGACGCCGGGCTCACCGGTCGACGTCCCGATCACCATCCGCAACACCGGCGGCACCGCGGCCCCGGCCCCAAGCGCAACCTTGAACCTGCCGGACGGCGTGCGCGCGATGCCGCCGACCGCGAACTTCGCGGCCCGGCCGATGCTCGACCTGGCCGGTGCCCGCGCGGTCACCGTCACCACCAACTGCCCCGGCGGCCGCGGCACGGTCACGTGCCACGCCACGCAAGAGCTGGCCCCAGGCGGCACGGCCGTGCTCAAGTTCCGCCTCGCCGCCGACGCGTCCAGCAAGGGCGGCGTGGTCACCGGCTCGGTGATGGCCGGCGCAGGCATCACGGTCAAGATCACCGTCGACGTGAAGGTGACGCCACCGCCGAGCAAGGACGACGTGCTGATCCAGGCGTCCGCGGAGTGGCTCGACCTGCTGCTGCCGGGGCTGCGCTGGAACCCGACCGTGGACGTCACGGCCCTGAACACCGGCACCAGCACCAAACCGATCACCATCCACGTCTCGGACCCGGACGCGGTGCCCCTGCCCCAGGGTGCGGTGACCCTCGCCTGCACCCGGGATGGCGGCGGCATGACCTGCACGTCGGACCCGATCGCCCCGCACCACGCGATCTTCCTGCGCTTCCAGGTGCACTGGCCGACCGTCGGCACGATCCCGAACCCGGCACCGCACCACCGTGTGGTGGCGGTGATGGCCACTCTTGGCGCCGCGTCCGACACCGCCGAGGTCCCCCTGCACTGGTGGCCGTGGCCGGTGCCGCCGCCGGACCCGCACCCCAAGCCGACGCCACAGCCGGAGCCGGGCCACAACTACAGCCCCACCACGACAACCACGCCGTCGCCGACGACCTCGCAGTCGCCGTCGTCGCCATCCAGGACCACGACCACTGCGCCCACCACCACGACGACGACCAAGAAGCCACCGGCCACCAAGCCGACCACCGGTGGCGGGAACGGCTCCGCGACCGTGGTGCCGGGGCCACCGAACTCGGGCTCGACGTGCACCTCGCCCACGTTGCCCAGCGCGCGGTTCTTATTGGAACTACTGACGGGCCAGTGCAAGCAGTAGCGAGACCCCTGCCGGCAACAAGTCCGCCGCGACAACGCACTCCACAACGAAACCGCCGCCCGCCACCGCAAACCACAAGCGCCCGAGGTTGAGGACGCGTCCGGACCCGGATCGTGCCCGAGCGCGTTGAACACATCAGCCCGAGGTTGAGGGCGCACTGGAACCACCTGCGGAGACGTTCGACCAGCGCCGATGTTGATCGATCGAGACGCACGACACCTGTAACACCCGTTCTCACGTCACCGATAAACAATGCTCGCTAGACTCCGCCGCCATGGCCGTTGTCGAAGGTGTGCTCTCGCGGTTGCCGCAGAAACTGCGCTCCGTGCTCGTCAAGCACCGCGAGATGCTCAAGTTCGCCATTGTCGGCGGCGTGTGCTTCCTGATCACCATGGCGGTGAACTACGGGCTGAAGCTCACGATCCTCAACTCCAAGCCCGTCTCCGCGCAGACCTTCGCCGTCGTCATCGCCACGATCGTGTCCTACGTGCTCTCGCGCGAGTGGTCGTTCCGGACCCGGGGCGGGCGCGAGCGCCACCATGAGGCCGCCCTGTTCTTCCTGATCAGCGGCATCAGCACGGCGCTCAACTCGGTGCCGCTGGCCATCTCCCGCTACTGGTTCGACCTGCAGGTCCCGCACGTGAGCCTGCTCGTCCAGGAGACCGCCGACTTCTTCAGCGGCATGATCATCGGCACGCTGATCGCGATGGTGTTCCGGTGGTGGGCGTTCAAGAAGTGGGTGTTCCCCCAGGCCGGAGCCCGCGTACGGGTGACGCGGCGCGAGCGGCGGTTGCGTTCGGTGACCGCCGACCCCGGCACCGGCAAGCGCGCCGCGTAGCCCCTCGTAGACTGCGCTCGTGACCGTCGTCCAGAGCGTGCTCCGGCACGTGCCCGAGCCCCTGCGACGGGTCCTGATCAAGCACCGCGAGCTGCTGAAGTTCGCCATCGTCGGCGGCACGACGTTCGTCATCGACAACGGGATCTGGTTCCTGCTCAAGTTCACGGTCCTCGAGGACAAGCCGATCACGGCGAAGGCGATCTCGATCATCGTGGCGACCATCGTGTCCTACGTGCTGAACCGGGAGTGGTCCTTCCGCACCCGCGGCGGGCGCGAGACCCACCACGAGGCGGCACTGTTCTTCCTGATCAGCGGGGTCGCCGTGGTGATCAACCTGATCCCGCCGTGGGTTTCGCGCTACGTGCTCGACCTGGAGACCCCGCACGTCACGCGGCTGGTGCAGGAGACCGCGGACTTCCTGAGCGGGTCGATCATCGGCATGCTGCTCGCGATGTTCTTCCGGTTCTGGGGGTTCAAGCGCTGGGTGTTCCCCGACGAGCTGGGCCACCGCAGGCGCGAGCTCACCGTCGTGGCCGACGGCGCCGACGGCGAAGAGGACCTAGGCCACAGCTGATCCGGCCTGCCACACCGCCCGCACGCCGAGGTCGGCCACGTCCAACCGGTCGACCAGCACGATGTCGGCCCGCAACCCCGGCGCGATGCGGCCCCGGTCCAGCCGCAGCAGCCGGGCCGCCTCGCTGGTCGCCGCCCGCAGCGCACCGACGTCGCCCAGCCCCGCCTCGGCCAGCAACCGCAGTTCGGTCCGCAGGTCGACGTGCGGGCGGGGCGCCAGGTCCGAGCCCGCGGCGATCGGCACGCCGGCCGCCAGGGCCATGGCCAGCGACTTCCGGTGGGCCGCGAACGCCTCCGCCACACCGTCCAGCGCGGCCAGGGTCGGCACGTACCAGCACTCCCGCGCGCGCATGTCCGCGATCGACACCTCGTCGAGGAACACGCCGTGCTCGATGCTGCGCACCCCCGCCCGCGCCGCGGCCGACGCCGTCGACGCCGTGTGCGCGTGTGCCATCACGTCCCGGCCGCACCGCCGGGCCTCGTCGACGACGGCGTGCAGCTCCTCGTCGGTCGGGGCCACGCTGCGGTTCTCACCCACCTGCCGGAACGCACCGCTGGCGCCGAGCTTGATCCAGTCCGCCCCGGCCCGCACCATCCGGCGCACGGCCGCGCGTGCCTGCGCGGGCCCGTCGAACACCGCGTCGGGCAGCGACGGGTCGTCGATCCGGTCGACGCGGCCGAGGTCGGGCTGCCACCAGTCGCCGAGCCCGCCGCTGGGGCCGAGCTGGCGCAGGCTGACCAGCAGGTCGGGGCCGGTGATCCACCCTTCGCGCAAGGCGTGCTGGAACCCGGCGTCCGCACCCCAGGCGTCGCGCACCGTGGTGATGCCGCGCTCGAGCAGGCGCCGCAACACCGGCACGGCTTCGAGGACGCGAGCGCTGCGCGGCAACGGATCCGGGCGCGGGAAAGCGACGTGGACGTGGCAGTCGATCAAGCCCGGGATGAGCACACCACCGGAGCAGTCGACCCGCTCGTCGCCGGACAGATCCGAGCCCACGGCCTCGATGCGGTCCCCGGCCATCAGCACGTCAGCGCGTGTGGTCTCGCCGCTGTCGGGGTCGAACACCAGCGCGCCGGTCAACAAGGTGCTCATCGCGGTCCCCGCTCCGCCGGCCACTTCACGCCGCGCACGTCCCCGGCCCGCGGCACCGACAAGAACAGCGTGAACGTCGCCGGTTGCCGGGTCGACAGCTCCAGCCGGCCGCCGTCGGACTCGACCAGCGCGCGGGCCAAGGCCAGCCCGAACCCCGTGGACCCGCCGCCGGACACCCCGCGCTCGAACACGTGCGCGGCCAGCTCGTCGGGCACCCCGACGCCGCCGTCCGACACGTCGACCACGACCGTCCCGTCGCCGCGGCGGGCGGAGATCGTCACCGGGCCGGCGCCGTGCATAACGGCGTTGTCCAGCAATACCCCGACGGCCTCGCGCAGCTTCGCGGGTGTCGCCCGGGCGATCAGGCCCTCGGGCACCCGCAGGCGCAGCGACCGGCCCTTGGCCCGCAGCAGCGACCGCCATTCGTCCACCATGGACGGCAACGTGCTCGCCAGGTCGACCGGTTCGGCGCCCACGGCGCGAGCCTCGCGGGCCGCGGCCAGCAGTTCGTCCAGCGTGGCGGCGAGGCGTTCAGCCTGCTCGAGCGCGGCCTGCGCGTCCTGGGCGACCTCCTCGTCGTCCACCGCGGTCATGGTTTCCAGGCGCAACTGCAACGCCGTCAGCCGGCTGCGCAGCTGGTGCGACACGTCCCCGACCAGCTCGCGTTCGCGCTGCACGAGCTGCGCGAGGGCGGTCGCCGACGTGTCCAGCGCCTCGGCCACCATGTCCAGCTCCATCAGCTGGTAGCGCCGGGCATCCAACCGGAAGTCACCGGCGCCGAGCCGGCTCGCGCGCTCGGCGACGTGCCGCAACGGGTTGGCCAGCCGCCGCGCGGTGATCACGGCGACTGCCGCCCCCACGGCGACCGTCAGCAGGATCACCAGGATGACCAGCACGGCGACCTGCGTCTGCCTCGTCCGGGTCGGGCCCGCGTCCTCGGCCAGGGTCACCCGGCCCTGCTGGATCAGCGGCGCGCCCTCCACGATCTGGTCCGACCCGAGCGGGCCGCCCAGCGAGCGGGTCGGCTGGCCCGGCACCGACACCGTGAGCCGGCCGTTGGGCGGCACCAGCAGCCGCACTTGGTCCAGGTTGAGCGACTCGCCGTTGACCAGCTCGTCGTCCAGCGTGGTCGCGATCTGCTGCGCCCGCGCGGCCAGCGCCTCGCGGTTGAGGCTCTCCACCAGCCGCAGCGACGCGATGCCCAGCGGCACGCCGAGCACCACCGCGGTGACCGCGACGGCGATCAGGATCGCCCGCAGGATCCGTGCGCGCACTAGTCCGCGTTGAACCGGAAGCCGACCCCGCGCACGGTCGCGATCCGCCGTTCGGCACCGCGCGGGCCGCCGTCGCCGAGCTTGCGGCGCAGCCACGACATGTGCATGTCCAGGGTCTTGCTGGTCTTCAGCTCGGGGCCGTGCCACACCTCGGTGAGGATCTCCTCGCGGGTGACGACCTGGCCCGCGCGCTGGATCAGCACGCGCAGCAGCTCGAACTCCTTGTTGGCCAGCGTGACCTCTTCGCCGTCCACGGTGACCATGCGGGCGGCGAGGTCCATCTTCACGCCGCCGACGTCGATGGAGCCGGGCGACTGCCTGCGCAGCAGCGCCCGGATGCGGGCCAGCAGCTCGGCCAGCCGGAACGGCTTGGCCACGTAGTCGTCCGCGCCGGCGTCGAGGCCGACGACGAAGTCGACCTCGTCGGCGCGGGCGGTCAGCATCAGCACCGGGATGCCCCGGCCGGACGCACGCAGCCTGCGGCACACGTCCAGGCCGTCCATGCCGGGCAGGCCGAGGTCGAGGACCAACAGGTCGGCGCCGCCCCCGGTGGCGGCCTCCAGGGCGCTGGGCCCGTCGGCGACCACGTGCACCTCGTAGCCCTCGCGGTTCAACGCCCGCGAGAGCGGATCGGCGATGGCCGAGTCGTCCTCGGCCAGCAGGACCTTGCTCACGGTGCCCACAGTAGGCGTGACAGCATCGAACCCGTGTCAACTCAAGGACGCGATCTCGCTATCGCGCTGGAATTGGCCGGCGCGGCGGACGCGATCACGTCGGCCCGGTTCCGGTCGTCGGACCTCGTGGTGAGCAGCAAACCGGACCGCACCCCGGTCACCGACGCCGACACCGCGGTCGAGGACATGGTCCGCGCGCGGCTGGCCACCCAGTGCCCGGACGACGCGGTGGCCGGGGAAGAGCGTGGCGGCGAGATCGGCGCCGGGCGGACGTGGGTGCTCGACCCGATCGACGGCACGAAGAACTTCCTGCGTGGCGTGCCCGCGTGGGCGACGTTGATCGCGCTCGTGGTCGACGGCGTGCCGGTCGTCGGGGTGGCGAGCGCGCCCGCCCTTGGCCGGCGGTGGTGGGCGTCGGCCGGCGAAGGCGCCTGGGCCGGCGTGCCCGGGTCGGCGCCGACCCGGCTCGCCGTGTCGCGGGTGGCGTCGATCGGCGATGCATACCTCTCGACCACGCACCTGGGTTCGTGGGTGGAGCACCACTCGCGCGAGGCGTACCTGCGGCTGGTCGACGCGTGCTGGGAGAACCGCGCGTTCGGCGACTTCTGGCAGCACTGCCTGGTGGCCGAGGGTGTGATCGACGTGGCCGCGGAGGCGATCGTCAACCCGTGGGACGTGGCGGCGTTGCAGGTCCTGGTGGAGGAGGCAGGTGGCCGCTTCTCCGACCTCGGCGGTCAGGCCCGGTTCGACGGCGGCTCGGCCCTGTCCACCAACGGCCTGCTGCACGACGATGCGTTGCGGCTGCTGACGCCGTGAGCACGCTGTCCTTGGTCGAACCGACGACGCGGCTGCGCCAGGCTTGGCGGCAGGCGCACGCCGAGTGGGGACCCGGACTGCACGAGGACGGGTTCGGGTTGCTGCCGTCGGACGACGTCGAGACTGACCCCGGCTTCGCGGCCTGGATCGCGCGGCTGACCGGCGAAGAGCTGGTCAGCTACCGGTCGATCGTCGAGGGTGAGCAGGTGCTCGGCGGGATCGCGCTGCGGCACGCGGGCCACGAGCACGCCGAGTGGGCCGGACACATCGGTTTCGGCATCCGCCCATCCGCACGGGGACGCGGGGTGGCGACGTGGGCGGTGCGGTGCATGCTCGACGAGGCTCGAACCCTTGGCCTGCACCGGGTTCTGCTCGTGTGCGAGGCCGGCAACGTCGCCTCCGCCAAGACGATCGAGAAGGCCGGTGGCGTGCTCGAGCGGGCCGAGCACGTGCGCCGCTACTGGCTCGACACCTGATCGCTGGGCAGCACGCCGAAAGCCGACCAGCGGGCCACCGGACTCAATACGGTTCGAGTTGCGATATTACGAAATCATAGTATTTGAAATCGTAGTGTATCGGCGCGTAAAGAACGAGTTCCGTGTGTCGGTGTGGCCGAAGAGGCCGACTACCGCGTCACTGGCTCGGCACCTGACCGCTGGGCTGGTCAGTGGGCAGCACGCCGACCGCGCCGCGCACGACCTGGGTCCACGTGAGCCGGCCGAAGAGGTACTGGCACGCGACCATTTCGCTGGTGAAGCGCGCCCAGTCGTAGCGGTTCCCCTGCTCGCGCCAGAAGACCTCCCAGCCGATGACGCCGTCCGCGTCGGGGTGCTCGTCGCGCAGGAGGCACCAGGCGTGGTCGCGTTCGGCGCCGATGGCCACCACGTCGGCGGGAACGCCGACCGCCTCGAGCCAGCCGATGATCGAGTCGCTGTTCATGGCGTTCCTTCTTCGGCTCGGGTGACGTCTTCGAGGTGGCCCAGCGCGACCAGCTCGGCCGCGGACCGCGTGCTGCGGTAGCGGACCCCGCCGCCGGGCTGGGCGAACCACGCCGCGGACACCGATCGCCACACCGGGATTGGCTCAACCACACGGTATCGGCGGTATTCTAGGTCCACATGGGACGGTGGCAGGGCCCGCTGCGCGAACGGCGTCCCGGCCGCGGCGAACACCCGGCCGTCCTCGCGGCCGAACCGGTCGAGCACCGTGCCGGCGTCGAGCACCTCGGGCTCGCCGGGCGCGGTGCCGCCCTCGGGGTAGAGCTCGCCGGGCGGCCACGCGTACTCGGCGTCGCCCTCCGGACCGGCCGGACGGACGAGGAACTTGCGGTCCCAGTCGCGTTCGTGCAGCTCACCAAGGCTGTCGTGACCGGTGAGCAAGTCTTGGACGACGGCGGATTCGGACGTCAGCGGCTCGACCACCGGGACCTGCTCCGGCGGGACCGCGGCGCCGACGAGGTGCGATTGCGGGTGGTCGTCCGGCGCGAACCGCAGACCCGGCGCGTAGTCGAGCTCGGGCGGCGGGGTGGGCAGCTGGCGCGCCGGTTCCGTTGCGGCGACCGGCATGTGGCCGAACGGGAACATGTGGACCAGCAGGACGGCCACCAGTTGTTCGCGCTCGGTCTTGTGGCCGGGCGGCAATGCGGGAGCGGGTGGGAGGCGGTCCGCCCCCGGCAGTTGCGTGCCGGGCTGCTGCGCGCCGACGAGCGGGCCCGCGCCGCGGGCCTGACCGAGCCCAGCCCCGACCTGGCCGCCGGGTGCGCCGGGGCCGCTCGGCGTGCCTGGCCGGCCGGGGGCGCCTGGCGTTCCCGGTGTTCCTGGTGTTCCGGCGAGGGGCTCGCGAACCGGCGGGACACCCGGGCCGCCGGTTGAGCTGCCCCCGGGGCCGCGGTTCAGGGGCGCGGCCGGTTGCGCACCGCCGACCGGACTGCCGCCCGGACCACCGACTGGACCACCGACCGTGCCGCCACCGGGAACGGCGCCGCCGACCGGCGCGCCACCGAAGCCGCCGCCCGCGATCGGGCCACCGCCAGGTCCGCCACCGAAGTAGCCGCCGCCGGGCTGCGCTCCGGGCTGTGGCAAGCCGCCCTGAGCCGCCCCCGGGAACGGAGTCCCGCCAGGCGCGGCGTTGCCGGGGAGGTTGGCGACCGGCGGTGCGTCGGCCAGGCCCGCCGCGGCGACCACCTGGTTGACCGGGTGCGGGAGGCCGGTGTGCGGGGTCGGGGCATCGGGCTGGGCGGGAATGGGACCGGTGTCGCCTGCGGTGATGTCGCCGGCGGTGGCGTACGGGACGTGCCCGTGGCCCGGGTCGACGAGGTTCGTCGCACCCTGGGCGGTGTTGTCGACGAGGTTGGTCGCGCCCGGCCCGAGGTCACCGACCGGACCGTGACCGGTCACGTCGTGCACGGTGCCGTCGACGAGGTTCGTCGCACCTTGGCTCACCTCGGCCACCCCGCCATGACCATGGCCGGTCACACCTTGGACCGTGCCATCGACGAGGTTCGTGGCGCCCTGCGCCAGATCACCGACCGGACCGTGCCCCTGGCCCGTCGCACCCTGGCCCGTCGCACCGTGCACCGTGCCGTCCACGAGGTTCGTGGCGCCCTGCGTCGTGTGGTCGACGAGAGTGGTGGCGCCGTGGGTCGTGTCGCCGACCAGGTTCGTCGCGCCTTGCACCGTGTCGCTGACCATGCCGTGGCCGTGGGTCGGCGCAACGACGTTGGTGGTGTTGGTCAGCAGGTTGTCCACGACGCCGTGCTCGCCCGGGCCCGCGTGGGTGGGCAGGTGGGTCGCTCCCACATCGACGCCACTTCCCGGCCGCACGGCGTCGACGAGGGAGTGGTTGATCGTCGCGACGTTGGCGGCCGTGCCCTTGACGAAGGTGTCCAGCCCAGCCAGCGCCGTCGGGTGCCCGGACGCGGCCGCCGTGTGGGCCGCGTCCGTGTTGCTGGCCAGGGCCACCAACTGCCGGACGATCTCCGTCTTCGCGATGCCCACCTGGTCGGCCGCGTGCTCGAGCCGGTCGGCGGCCGCGGTGCAGCCCTTGGCCGTCGCGGTCAGGTGGCCGGTGTCGGGAGCCACGAACGTCGACCAGTGCCGGGTGGCCGCGGTACCGGCCTCGCCGTGCATGTGAGTGAGGGTGGTTCTGGCCGTCTTGTCCGAATCGGTGACCAAGGTGTCGAGCTTCGCGCCCGCGTCACGCCAGGCCTGGGCGGCGTCGCGCATCTTGTCCTCGTCGGCCTGCGGCCAGTGCACGCCCGCGGCCTGCGCGACCCCCACCAGTTCCTGGGGCAGCTCGATACCCATGGCGATCCCCTAGCGGTCCTGCTCCGTGGCGGTCAGCTCGGTCACGCCCGTGGCGTCGGCGTTTTCGTAGGTCTTGGCGGCGGCGACGAACCGGCCCCCGACGTCGCCGAGCTGGCTCGGCAACGCCGCCAGCCGGCCCAGGGTCTCGTCCGCGGGAGCGGCGTACACCTCGGCGAAGCTGCGCCCGGCGTCGTCGTCACCCCACGGGTGGCCGAGTGAGTCGAGGGTGGTGCGCAGGTCGGCGTGGATGCGTCCGGCGCGCTCCGCGAGGCCGTGGAACTCGCTGGCGTCGCTGGCCAGCTGCTCGGGATCGGCGTGGAAGCTGTCGTTCATCACGGCCTCCGCTCGGTCTGCAGCCATGACCGCTCTTCCATGCTTTCTTCTTCTTCAGGCGGCGGCTTGTACTCGTCGGGGCGCAGGTCGGCGGTGCCACGCAGCAACGCGTCGGGGTCGCTGTCGGCGGGCAGCACCGGTTCGAGCGCACGCCCTGCCGCCCGGACCGCTTTGGTCGTCGCCATGCCCGCGACGAGCACGATCTGCCTGGCCAGCTGGTCGGGACGGTAGACGCGGTAGGCGGCCTCGGCGAGCTGGAGCCCGATGATGCTGCCACGCGCGGAAACCGTGACCGTGATCAACCCGTCGGCATCGGTCGCCGACTCGGCGATGGTGGCCAGCTCGCGGTGCACGGCGGCGAGCTGTTCCCGACTGCGGCGGTATTCGGCGAGCAGGCCGTCGACACCTGCCCGATGGTCGGTCGCCACGGCCACCTCCGCGATACCCGGCATGGTCCTAGGTCCAGCCTTGGACGCGGGTGTGCGAGCGCCGGTTCCCCCCAATCGAGTGACATTTGGGTGACCCTCGATCGAAACGCGACCCGAGCAGGGCCCACCCTTCCCGGGGGGACCCCCGCTGACCAGTCTATCGGGTCTGAGCTGGGAAAACGGGTTCATGCCGAATCTGTGGACAACTCCGATCGCGAACGGAAGTGGATCGGGGGACGATCCGACGGTGGGCCCGGTGGACCGTCCAACCGGAGGTCCGGCGGATCCGCGAACGAACGGAAGTGGATCGGAGGACGATCCGACAGTGGGGCGGGTGGACCGTCCGACCGGGGGCTCGGCGGATCCGTGAGCGAAGGGCCGAAGCCGTCAGAGAGCGGAGCTGATGGCGGCGTGGGTCGCCCGGGCCAACGCCGAACCCACCACCGACCGCGGACCGCCGTAGGCCTCGGCGGCGCCGGTCGCGGGGCACGCGAGCACCACCGCGTCCGTGCACGTGCCGGTCCCCGACACCCCGGCCTCGACCAGGGCCTGGGCCTTCGCCTCGGCCACGGTCGCGACCGCGTTGACCATGGCCGCGTCGGACAGGCGGACCGGCAGGAATGCCACCACGTTGATCGTTCCCACCCGCGGCGGCTCGACGACCGACGACGGGGCCGCCGCCCAGATCGGCATCCCGCCGAGGCCGGTCGTCGCGTGCACGGTCACGTCTTCGTCGGTCCGGGTGACCACTTCGCGGACGTCCACCGCCGTCAGCAGCCCGGTCCCGGAACCGGTCAACCCCAACGAGGACGCCAGTTCGCGCACGTGCACGTCCGGATCGTCGCGGTCGTAGTCCAGCGGCACCGTCGCGTTCAGCACCCAGTCGCGCGATCCGAGGCCACCGCCGAACGGACCCGACGACACGACCAGCATCGGCGCGGCGAACCGCCACACCAGCACGGGCGATGCGTCGACGAACTCGACCACGTCAGCCCCGCAGGGCCTGCACCACGCGGGACGGGCTCGGCCGGCCCAGCCGCTGCGCCATCCACGCGCTCGTGTCGGCGAGCTTGCCCAGGTCGGCACCGGTCTCGATGCCGAGCCCGTTGAGCGCCCACACGAGGTCCTCGGTCGCGAGGTTGCCGGTGGCCGACTCCGCGTACGGGCACCCGCCGAGCCCACCGGCCGAGGAGTCCACTGTGGACACACCGCGGCGCAGGGCCGCGACGGTGTTGGCCAGTGCCTGGCCGTAGGTGTCGTGGAAGTGCACGGCGAGCGCGTCCAACGACGTGCCCGCCGCGATGAAGCCGTCGAGCAGCGCATCGACCTGACCGGTCGTGGCCACGCCGATCGTGTCGCCGAGGGAGAGCTGCGAGCACCCCATGTCCAGCAGCCGCTTGCCGACCGACACCACCTGGTCGGCGGCGACCGGACCCTCCCACGGGTCGCCGAAGCACATCGACACGTAGCCGCGCACGTCCAGGCCCTCGGCCCGCGCCCGGGTGACGACCGGCTCGAACATCGCGAACTGCTCGTCGAGCGTGCGGTTCAAGTTCTTGCCGGCGAACGTCTCCGTGGCCGACCCGAAGATCGCGATGTGCTCGACGCCGGCCGCGAGCGCACGGTCGAGCCCGCGCTCGTTGGGCACCAGCACCGGGTACCGGACACCCTCGCGTTTCTTGAGCCCGGCCAGCAGTTCCGCCGCGTCGGCCAGCTGCGGCACCCACTTCGGGTGCACGAAGCTGGTCGCCTCGAGCGTGGTCAAGCCCGCGTCGGCGAGCCGGTCGAGGAACTCGAGCTTCACCTCGACCGGCACCACGGCCGACTCGTTCTGCAGCCCGTCGCGCGCGCCGACCTCCCAGATGGTGATCCGCGACGGCAGGTCACCGGGAACCGGTGCGGGCACCCGCGCGGGCAGGCCGAGGTCGAGCGCGCCGGGCACCGCTCAGCGCCCCCGGCCGCGCGGGTCGCCGTGCTGCGGCGGGTACGGCGTGGTCTGCTGCGGCGGTTGCTGGGCGGCGTTGTAGTCGTCGTACGGGTTGTCGTTGATCTCGCGGTAGAGCAGCGAGTGCACCTTCTCCACGGCCGGGATGTCGTCGAACTCGAGCGGTTCCTGCGAGGACGACTCGATGATCAGCGTGCCGCAGCCCACGATCCGGTCGATCAGCCCGTGCTCGAAGCGCACGCTCGAGATCCGGGACAGCGGGATGTCGATGCCGGTCCGGTTGATCACGCCCTCACGGGCCATGACCCGGTCGGTGGTGACGATGAAGTGCGTGGTGCGCCACCGCACGAACGGGATGATGAACAGCCACACGATCAACACCAGCCCGACGACGCCGATGGCGATCAGGCCGACGTTGTTCCACGGCGAGGAAGCGTCCTTGGCCAGCAGGGCGAGCCAGATGCCGAGGCCGATCGTCACGATCAGGACGATGTAGGGCAGCAGCAGCATCTTCCAGTGCGGGTGCCGGTGGATCACAACCCGCTCGCCTTCGCTCAGCAGGTCGTCTGGATATGCCACGGTGTTCCTCCCGGGTGGAACGCGGCTCGTGAGTAGACGGCCTCACCGTACCGGCGGCACGCCCCGATCGGACCGGATACCAGCCATTCAGTGTCCATGGTCGCGCTCCGCGCTCCAGCTGATCGCCCTTCAAGCCGGCCCGACCACGCACGCCACGCAGTCCGTCGCCGTGGTGGCCGGGGCGAGCGCGGTCGATCCAGCGGCGATCAGGGGTCCGATGGCCGCGCTCCAACAATCAGTGCCGCACGTGGACCACGTCGCCGGCCGACACGGCGAAGGACACCCCGTCGTCGCCGGTCACCAGGAGCCTGCCGTCGGCGTCGATGTCGCGGCCGACGCCGGTGCGGGTGCTGCCGTCGGGCAGTTCGACCCGCACGTCGGCGCCCAGCGTCGAGCACAGCTCCCGGTAGGACCGCAGCAGCCCGGACGCGGCCAGGCTGCCGCCCGCCGAGCGCCACCGCGCCTCCAGTTCGGCGAACTCGACGAGCAGCGCGACCAAGATCGCGGACCGGTCGGTCTCGGTCGCCCCGGCGTCGGCCAGCGAGGTCGCGGGCAGCCCCCCGGCGCCCGCCGGGACCTCCTCGCCCAGCGGCCCGGTGTTGAGCCCGATGCCGACCACGACGGCCGGTGGCGTGCCGCCGCCGACCTCGCACAGGATGCCGGCGCACTTGGCCCCGTCGATGAGCAAGTCGTTGGGCCACTTGAGGTCCGCGGTCACGCCGGCGGTCTCCCGAACGGCCTCGGCGAGCGCGAGCCCGGCGACCATGGACAGGGTGCCGAGCGCCGGCGCCGCCACTTGCGACGGTCGCAACAGGACGCTCAGGTAGAGCCCGGTGCCCGGCGGCGACACCCAGCGACGGGCCCGACGGCCCCGGCCGTCGGTCTGGGCCTCGGCGATCAGCACCGTCCGGTCGGGCGCACCCAGGCCGGCCGCGGCGAGCAGATCGGCATTGGTGGAGCCGGTGCTGTCGGTGACGTCCAGCTGCGGGTAGTACCCGGCGAGCGCGGCACCCAGCGCGGCCGCGTCCAATGGCGATGACATGAACACACGCTAGAACCTCTCGACCTCGACCGCGCCGGAGATCGCAAGCTTTTCTTCGCGGACCGCCGTCGGCGGGGTCGCCCGCAGCCACAGCCCGCAGCCACAGCGGAGCTCGAAACAGGGATCTCCGCCGGTTGACCTCCAGTGCGCTGGAGGTCGCATGCTTTCTTCGTCGGCCGCCGCCGTTCCCGCTCCGACCGGCGGCGGCCCACACCCGGGCTCGTGACATTGACAACGGCCGTCTGGCGCGCGCGCCGATGCTGATTAGGCTGCCCCTCCATGAGCAGCGCGACCCAGCCGATGGGCAGCATCCCCGAGGGTGAGCCGGACCTGCACACCACCGCGGGCAAGCTCGCGGACCTGTACCGGCGCAACGACGAGGCCGTGCACGCGGGTTCCGCGCGGGCGGTGGAGAAGCAGCACGCACGCGGCAAGCAGACCGCACGCGAGCGCATCGACATGCTGCTCGACCCCGGCTCGTTCGTCGAGCTCGACGAGCTGGCCCGGCACCGGTCGACGAACTTCGGGCTTGAGCGCAACCGCCCGTACGGCGACGGCGTCGTCACCGGCTACGGCACCGTCGACGGCCGCCCGGTGTGCGTGTTCAGCCAGGACGTGACGGTCTTCGGCGGCTCGCTGGGCCAGGTCTACGGCGAGAAGATCGTGAAGGTCATGGACCTCGCGCTCAAGACCGGCCGGCCGATCATCGGCATCAACGAGGGCGGCGGCGCGCGCATCCAGGAGGGTGTCGTCTCGCTCGGCCTCTACGGCGAGATCTTCCGGCGCAACACCATGGCGTCCGGCGTCGTCCCGCAGATCTCGCTGATCATGGGCGCGAACGCGGGCGGGCACGTCTACTCCCCGGCCCTGACCGACTTCGTCGTGATGGTCGACCAGACCTCGCAGATGTTCATCACCGGTCCGGACGTGGTGAAGACGGTGACCGGCGAGGAGGTCACGCTCGAGGACCTCGGCGGCGCGCGGGCGCACAACACGAAGTCCGGCGTCGCGCACTACATGGGCTCCGACGAGGAGGACGCGATCTCCTACGTCAAGGAGCTGCTGTCGTTCCTGCCGTCGAACAACCTGGCCGACCCGCCGGTCTTCCCCGGCACGGTGCCCGAGGGCAGCTCTGTCGCCGACGAGATCACCGACGAGGACCGCGAGCTCGACACGTTGATCCCGGACTCGGCCAACCAGCCCTACGACATGCACGAGGTCATCACCCGCGTGCTGGACGACGGCGAGTTCCTCGAGGTCCACGAGTTGTTCGCGCCCAACATCGTGGTCGGCTACGGCCGCGTCGACGGGCACGCGGTGGGCATCGTCGCCAACCAGCCGACCCAGTTCGCCGGGTGCCTCGACATCGACGCCTCGGAGAAGGCGGCGCGGTTCGTGCGCACCTGCGACGCGTTCAACGTGCCGGTGCTGACCTTCGTCGACGTGCCGGGCTTCCTGCCGGGCACCGACCAGGAGTGGAACGGCATCATCCGCCGCGGCGCCAAGCTGATCTACGCCTACGCCGAGGCGACGGTCCCGCTGGTCACGGTGATCACGCGCAAGGCATACGGCGGCGCGTACGACGTGATGGGGTCCAAGCACCTCGGCGCCGACGTGAACCTGGCGTGGCCGACCGCGCAGATCGCCGTGATGGGCGCGTCCGGCGCGGCGAACATCCTGCACCGCCGGAGGTTGCAGGAGGCACTGGACAAGGGCGAGGACGTGGACGCGTTGCGCGCCGAGCTGGACGCCGAGTACGAGGACACGCTGCTCAACCCGTACCTGGCCGCCGAGCGCGGGTATGTGGACTCGGTCATCCCGCCCTCGTACACCCGCGGCTACGTCGCGCGAGCGCTGTCGATGCTGCGCGAGAAGCGCGAGACCCTGCCGCCCAAGAAGCACGGGAACATCCCGCTGTGAGCGGGGAAAAGCCCGTGCTGCGCGTGGTCCGCGGCACGCCGGACGACCTGGAACTGGCCGCGCTGACCGCGGTCGTCGCGAGCCTGCGCACACCCGAGCCCGAGACCGAGCAGGCACCACCTTCGCGCTGGGCGGACAAGGCATCGTTGATGCGGCACCCCCTGCCCAAGGGCCCCGGCGCATGGCGGGCATCGGCGCTGCCACGCTGAGCTTGTGATGAACTGGGCCCATGGTGAACTGGGCGCCGTGCTGATCTGGATCAACGGCCCGTTCGGCGGCGGCAAGACGCAGACCGCGCACGAGTTGAACCGGCGGCTGCCGGGCAGCGTGCTCTGCGACCCGGAGTCCGTGGGGTTCGGCCTGCACCGGATGATGCCGAAGGCGCTGCGCGAGGACTTCCAGCACCTGCGGTCGTGGCGCGCCGGGGTCGTCGAGGTGTTGGACTTGGTGCTGCGCAAGCACAACGGGCCGGTACTGGCCCCGATGACGTTGATCCGCGAGGACTACTTCGCCGAGATCATCGGCGTGCTGCGCGCGTCCGGGCACGACGTGCGCCACTTCACGTTGCTCGCCTCACGGGAGACGGTGTTGCGGCGGCTGAGTGAGCGCGGTCTGGGGCGCCTGGTGCAGTTCGTGGCCGGCGCCGGGGCGACGCTCAAGCACGAGACGTTCGCCGTGCGGATGCTCGACGAGTGCCTCGAACGGTTGGCCGCACCGCAGTTCGCGGAGCACCTGCACACCGACACGACGCCGATCGAGGCCGTGGCCGACCACATCGCCGCCGCGTGCGGCTTGGCGTTGACCCCGGCGGACCCCAGCCGCGTCCAGGCCCGGCTGCGGCGCGCGGTGGTCGGCCTGCGCCACATCCGCATCGGGGCCTGACGGGCCGGAAGACCTCATTGACAAGCACCGTCCTCCCTCCCGTATATTCCACGTGGAATATTTGATCCGAGACATTCGGCTTGGAGTATCAGTGCGTGACCAGAAGCTCACGCCGCTGGCCCTTGCGGTGCTCGACCTGCTCCACGAGCGGGACATGCACCCCTACGAGATGCATCAGACGATGCTGACCAGGCAGACCGACCAGCGGATGAAGATCAAGGCGGGCTCGCTCTACCACACGGTGGACCGCCTGCTGGAGCACGGACTGATCGACGCACGCGAGACCACCCGGGAAGGCCGGCGCCCGGAACGCACCGTCTACGGGCTCACCGAATCCGGTGCCGCGGCCTTCACCGCGCGGCTCAAGGAACTGGTCACCCGGGTTCCGACGGAGTACCCCGAGTTCCCGATCGCGCTCTCCATGGTGCACAACCTGACCCGCGGCGACGCGATCGAACTGCTGGGCCGGCGGATCATCCAGCAGCAGGCCAAGGTGGCGAGCCTGCGGGCGATCGCCGACGGGCTCGCCGCACGCGAACTGCCGCCGATGTACTGGATCGACGTCCGCTACACGCAGGCGGTCGCCGAAGCCGAGCTCACCTGGACCGAAGGCTTCCTCGAGCAATTGAAGGCCGGGCACGTGCCGTGGCCCGACAACGACAAGGAAAACTCATGACGACGAGACCCTGGGCCGCGCTCAGCGCACTGTGCATCGGGTTCTTCATGATCATGCTGGACACCACGATCGTCAGCGTGGCCATCCCGCGGCTGCTCACCGACCTCCCGGCGAGCATCAACGAGGTGGTGTGGGTCAACAGCGTCTACCTGCTGACCTACGCGGTGCCGTTGTTGCTCACCGGCCGGCTGGGCGACCGGTTCGGCCCGAAGCGGGTGTTCCTGGCCGGGCTCGTCGTGTTCACGCTCGCGTCGCTGTGGTGCGGGCTGTCCGGCAGCCCGGAGATGCTGATCACCGCGCGTGCCGTGCAGGGCCTCGGCGCGGCGATGATGACCCCGCAGACGATGGCGTTCATCACCAACCTGTTCAAGCCGTCCGAGCGGGGCGCGCCGATGGGCATGTGGGGCGCGGTCGCCGGGGTGGCGACGCTGCTCGGCCCGCTGCTGGGTGGCGTGCTGGTGCAGGGCGTGGGCTGGGAGTGGATCTTCATCGTGAACGTGCCGATCGGCGTGGTCGCGATCATCCTCACGGTGTGGCTGGTGCCCGACTGGCAGCCGAAGAACAGCCACCGGTTCGACGTGCCGGGAATCCTGTTGTGCTGCTTGGGTTTGTTCGCGCTGGTCTTCGGCATCCAGAACGGCCAGCAGTACGACTGGGGCACGATCGCCGGGCCGTTGTCCATCCCGGTCATGATCGCGATCGGCGTCCTGCTGCTGGTGGCGTTCGTGTGGTGGCAGGCGCGCAACCGGAACGAGCCGTTGCTGCCGCTGACGTTGTTCCGCAGCCGCACGTTCTCCTTCGCCAACCTGGCCAACCTGATGCTGGGCTTCACGATCACGGGTATGTTCCTGCCACTGGTGATCTGGATCCAGGCGGTGCGCGGGTACTCGCCGATCGAGTCGGGGCTGCTGACGGCGCCGATGTCGTTGCTGTCCGGGTTCGTCGCGCCGTTCGCCGGGCGGTTGTCCGACCGGATCAACCCCAAGCACGTGGTGGTCGTCGGCCTCGGCGCGCTCGCCGTCGGCCTCGCGATCATCGCGATCCAGACGCAGCCGGACACCGCGCCGTGGGCGTTGATCCCCGCGTTCCTGGTGTGCGGCTTCGGCATCGGCTGTGTGTTCTCGCCGTTGTCGAACGCGGCGACCAGCGCGCTCGAGCCGCGGTTCATCGGCGCGGGTTCCGGCATCTTCAACACCTCACGGCAGGTCGGCGGTGTGCTGGGCAGCGCGTCGATCGGCGTGCTGCTGCAGGCCCGCCTGGCGGTCGAACTGCACAACGCGGCGCAGCTGCACGCGTCGGCGTTGCCCGCGAACGAGCGAGCGGGCTTCGTCGAGCAGATGACCGAAAGTGCAGGCCACGCAACGGAATTCGGCTCGTCGGCGCCGAAGGGTGGGATGGCGCCGGAGCTCGCCAAGGCCGCCCTCGACACGTTCCACGACGGCTTCACCAGCGCGGCGAAGGCCACCTTGGTCCTGCCGATCGTGACCCTCGTGATCGGCGCGGTGTTCGCGGCGGGCATGGGCAAGCAGAAGGCGACGCCGGCCGCGCCGAAGCCGGAAACGGCACCGACACCTGCGTAATTCGGCGGCGACCGGCTCGTCGGCTGGCTAGGTTCGAGCGCATGACCGAACCCCCGCTGTTCCCCGACGAGCAGGTCGCCACCGCCGACGAGCGTTCGGTCCTGGCGACGTTCCTGGACTACTACCGCACCGAAGTCGTGCGCAAGGCGCGTGGCGTGTCCGAGCAGGATGCGCGCCGCAGGCTGGTGCCGTCGCTGACCACGATCGGCGGGCTGGTCAAGCACCTGACGGTGGTGGAGGAGAGCTGGTTCCTGCGCCGCATGGGCGCCCGCGACGACCTCCCGCCACGGATGCCGACCGAGCAGGAGTTCACGTTGTCCGACGACGACACCGTGGAGTCCCTGATCGCGGCCTACGAGAAGCAGTGCGCGCTCTCCCGCGAAGTGGCGTCGGCGCACGAGCTGGACGACAACGTGCCGCACCACCGCCTCGGCCGGGTGTCGCTGCGGTGGATCTACGTGCACATGATCGAGGAGACCGCCCGGCACGCCGGCCACCTCGACATCCTCCGCGAGCAGATCGACGGCGAAACGGGCTGATCAGGTAGTGGTGACCCGCCAAGAAGCGGAATCGGACCACTCGCCGGTCGTCGCGAAATCGATCATCAGCGCGCGGATCGCGTCCAGCGGCAGCACTGCCTCTGACCGGAAGTAGGTCGGCACGTGGGTGTCGTACAACACTTGCCGCTGAACGGGGCTGGCGTTGTAGGTGGTACGAACTGCCCGCTGTCCCGAGCCAAGGCGGTTCACGACGTGCTCGGCCGCGCCGAACTGCCCGGCGACGCCCACGCGCATGAATTCGATCAACTCCGGCGCCTCGACCGGACTGCCGTCCACGACCTCGCGGTACCGGTCCAGCGCGGCGAAACCGTCGCCCGTGCGGTCTATTTCGAGGTGGATGACGTCACCGATCGGATCAACCGACGCCCTCCTGAGCAGCCGATCGACCAGCGCGATCCGCTCGTCCGCCGTGGTCGCGGTGAGACCTCGCTCGGAGCCGACATCATCGCCACCGATGCGCAGCGTCCCGATCATCACGCGCTCCCTCGGACCGCGTGGAACAGCTCGGCGTCCAGCGCCGCACGCCGGGTCACACGAGCATCTGATCGTGCGGCTTCCAGGGCACAGCGTCAGACCATTGACCTGTCGTGGCGAAATCGACCATGAGCCGGCGTACTTGCGCCAACGGGACGACCGTCGTCGGGGGGAAGTAGTACGGGACTCCGCCGTCGTACAGCACGCGGGGTTGATCATCCACTGAGTCGGCGCGGTCCGTGGCACACACGGTCAGCTCGTCGGAGCCGACCCGGAGCCTCACCCACTCCGCGGCGCCGAGGGTCCCCAGGACACCCACCCGCACGTACTCGATCACCTCGGGTGTTTCCGTCGGAGCCCCGTCCACGACGTGGCGGTAGCGGTCAAGACCGACGAAGCCGTCGCCAGCACGGTCAAGCTCCAGGAAGACGACACCACCGCGCGGGCGCGCCGACAGCTCGCCGAGGTAGTGGTCGACCAACGCGATCCGGCTGTCATCGGCTGTGGCCGTCGATCTCTCCCCGTCGACCACATCGCCTCTGATCCGTAGCACCGCTCTCATCACGCCTTCCCTCGAACTACTGGCCCCGGGGGAGCCAGGCGGTTCGTTACCTCAAATGCTCCAATAGCGCTGCTTCGAGGCGCTGCCAGCGGAACGGCTGGCTCTTGGTCGGCGGTCGGACGAGCTCGTTTTCCAGCACCTTGACGCCCCAGCTCGCCAGTGTCGACAAGCTCTCGGCGAAAAGGGGATGTGCAGCGAGAGCCGGCTTCGCGTAGGGCATGACCACTGTGGGCATCCTTCGTCCAATGCCTTCGTGCAATAGCCCGAGCGCGAAGTTGTCCGCGACACCCCCGGCCAGCTTGTTGATCGTGTTGAACGTCGCCGGGGCCACGAGTGCGGCATCGGCCGGCGGCAGGCTGGTCGGGTCGTCCGGACGACGGCTGGTACTGCGTACCGGAAAGCCGGTGTGCCTTGCCATCCTCGCCATGGCGTCCGTGTCGAACCAGTCCGCGGCCGCGGGCGTCGGAATCACGCAGGTACGCCAGCCGTGCGGCCGCAGGAGGTCGACCAAAGCACCCAAGTCCTGAACCGGAGGTGCTGCGCAGCCGATCAGGTACAGCACGCGGTCAGGCATCCGCCACTCCAGCACGGTGCGCCAGGGATCTCAGCCCTGGCGTGGTGTTGCGGCGCTCGCGGGCCAGCAGTTCGCTGATCATCCGACGGGCGCCGGCTCCCAGCGCTGGATCGTGGAGCGCTCGACCGAGAGTTGTTCTGCCAGCGCTTCTTGGCTGAGCCCCACCCTGCTGGCGTCGGGTGGCCAACTGAGACCGACCTTGCACCCGACGCCACCGGCTCGCCGTGCTGAAGATCCATGCCAGGACACCAACCACGACGACGAGGAGGAGGAGGAACTTGCGCACAAGTCGTGGGTACTGGCGCATGCATCGTCAATACAAGGGTTTACACCCGGAAGGTGCACGCCTTGCCCAAGGCGCAATATGCTCCGGACAACGGGTGAAACGGCCCTCAGCGTTGGGACCTCGTCCACACTGCGTCGAGGGCCGCGCGCCACGGATACCGCTCCATCGCTTGGCCGCCCGTCCGCGGTGGATGCGGCACGAAACCACCGTCCCCGAACAACACCGTGACCCCGGACGCGCGCAGTTCGTCCACACTGCGCAGGAACACCCGGTTGGCGGCCAGCGCCGTGTTGACGAACGGCAGCACCACGATCGGCACGCCGAGCCCGGTGAGCTCGGCGAGCTGGGTCAGCACGTAGGTGTCGGCGATGCCCGCGGCCCACTTGTTGATCGTGTTGTAGGTCGCCGGGGCCACGACCACGGCATCGGCCTTGGGCAGCGCCGGTTGTCCCGTGCGCTGGTGGCCGGTGCGGACCGGGTGCCCGCACAGGTTGGCCAGCGCGTCGAGGTCGAGGAAGTGCTCGATCGCACTCGGCGTCGCCACGCACCAGACGTCCCAGCCATCGGCCTGTGCCAGCTTGACCATGCGGTCGATCTGGTCGGCCGGTCCGGCTCCGCAGATCATCAGGTAGAGGACGCGTTCGCTCACGCGGTGACTCCTGCCCGGTCGGCCATCCGCTTCACCATCCGCGCGGGCTCCCCGGTGGTGTTGTGCAGCAACGAGCGCAACAACCCGTGGGCCAGCGGACGACAGCGAACCTCTTCGGGTGCAACGAGTTCGGCGCGGCCCAGCAGCCGAACGGCCTCCCGGTAGCGGCCCGCCTGCGTGTTGGCTTCGGTCAAGTCGAGCAGGTAATTGGCCTGGCGCTCCGCGGACAGCGCCGCGACCGTCGCCGGGTCGATCGTGGCCGCGAACTCCAGCGCCCGCCCGGCCTCGTGCAGGCGCACCAGTGCCGATACGCGGTGGATGAGCACGTTGGTCAGGCCGAAGAACGTCTGGTGCGTCCGGTGGTGCGGCTGCAAGCGCAGCGCCGCGGCCATGGCTTCGTCGTGCATGTCACGGGCGAGGCGCGCGTCGTCCTGGCCGGCGGCGGTGATCGAGGCGCTGAGGTACAGCATTCCGTAGAGCGACAACAGTTCCTGTTCGTTTCGATTGGTCTCGTCGTGCATCCGGTCCGCCATGTCCAGCGACGTCGCGATCGCCTCGTCGCGCTGGCCGGTGCTCGTCATCGCGCGAGCCACGCTGCGCGTTGCCCGCGCCAGGCTCCAGGTGTCGTCGATCCGCAGGGCGGTGTGCATGGCCCGATCGGCCGCCAGCCAAGCCACGTCGTTCGCCTCGAACTTCAGCAACATGGACGACGCCAACCGGTAGGTCGTCACCAGCACGCGGTACGCCGCCACCTGTTCGGCGGCTGTCGTGACCAGGACGGCGCGCTGGGCGTCGTCCATGAGTTGCGGCAGGTGCCGCGCCACCACCGCGAAATGGGACGACAGCCATGCTTGATCAAGGTATGCGGCCTGCCGCTGAATGCCGACGACACCGACACGCCCGCTGTCACGAGCCGACAAGCCCGGATAGCGCCCCAGGGCCGAACGAATGGCCTGCACTTCGGCCGCGTCGACGCACTGCGCGGTGCGAGCAGCCTGGATGGAATCGGTCAGTGCGGCCGGATCGACGCCCAAGGCGTCGGCGACCCGCTCCAGCAACGGCAACCGGGTCAGCTCGCGCTCGCCCTTCTCCACCTTGTCCAGCCAGGACGTGGAACGGCCGACCATGTCCGCGAACTGCTTGCGGCCGAGGTTGCGGCGCAGCCGCCAATAGCGCACACGACTACCGACGTGCGGCGTTGCTTCGGCCATGACCGCCAGCTTAGACCGCGCAAAGTCACACATTTTGTACAACGTGTGACGCTCCGCTGTCCCTAGCGTCGGTTGCCGCTCCGCGAAAAGCGAAGCACGGAACGGCAACAAGACGAGGTGTCGACGAATGGCCAGCAAGCTGCTGCACGGCAACCCGGCCGCTGCGGGCATCCGACTCGAGTTGCCGCGGGCCGGCAAGCCGGTGTTCCGCGGGCCGCACGGTCCGGTGCCGTACGTCGCGCGGTGGAGTGCCGAAGAGGTACAGGACGCGCCCGTTGTCGAGACGCGGCAGGGCATCGCCTACGCCGACGAGTCCTCGGTCGATCGCGACGAGAACGGGTTGCTGTGGTCGCGTGTCTCGTCGCGGCCGGGAGTCGGGGAACCGCTCTACCGCCAGATGCACCCGTTGCGCCAACGCCGGGCCATGCGCCGGTTGCTGTGCCAGATCTGCGCCGGACCCGCCGACCGCAACGAACACGGCACGCTCTGGCTCATCCAGGACCAACGCCACGAGTGGCCCGGGTGGCCCGAACGCGCCCAGAACACCCACCCGCCGCTCTGCCTGCGTTGCGCCCGCATCGCCGTGAAAGCCTGCCCGTGGCTGAAACGGGGCTACGTCGCCGTGCGGGCGCGGTCCTTCGTCAGCGGCGCGTCGGGTGGGCTGTTCCGCACCGGCTGGCCGCGGCCGCGTCCCGTCCTTGCCGACGCCCGCACCCTCCAGTTCGGCGACCCCCGCCTCCGCTGGACGCAAGCCGACCAGCTCGTGCGCGAACTGGTGGGCTGCACCTATGTCGACGAAATCCTCGCTGGCTAGGCTGGCGGCATGCAGGTCGTGCTCGCCTCCGCTTCCCCCGCAAGGCTTTCCGTGCTCGAGGCCGCGGGGATCACCCCGCACGTCGTCGTGTCCGGTGTGGACGAGGACGCCATCGCGGCGGCGCTTCCCGCGCCGGAACCCGAACACGTCGTCGTCGCGCTGGCCGAGGCCAAGGCGGCCGCCGTGCTCGCCGAGGTCACCAAGTCACACCCCGACTGCGTGGTCATCGGCTGCGACTCGATGCTGCACCACAACGGCGAACTGCTCGGCAAGCCGCACACGCCCGAGGTCGCCCGCAAGCGCTGGGCGGCCATGGCCGGCACCACCGGCGACCTGCTCACCGGCCACGCGGTCCTGCGCGTCGAGCAGGGCCGGCGCACGGCGAGCGCCACCGGCACCCAGTCCACCACGGTCCGCTTCGGCACCCCGACCGACGCCGAACTCGACGCCTACATCGCCACGAAGGAGCCGTTGAAGGTCGCGGGCGCGTTCACCCTCGACGGGCTCGGCGGCTGGTTCGTCGAGGGCATCGACGGCGACCCGTCCAGCGTCATCGGCATCAGCCTGCCGCTCACCCGCCGCCTGCTCGCCGAGGTGGGGGTCACGGTGGACCAACTCTGGTCCACTACGTGAGACAGTCACCACTGTCCCTCGTTTGGTGGAAGATTCCGACGCATTGACCCGTTGGACTGGACCAGTTCAGTCCTTTCTGCGGAGGCATGCATGTCGGACACGCCACCCCCCACCGCGACCGAGGCCCCAGTCACCCAGCGTCGCGGCTCCCGGCTCAACCTGATCTTCGGTATCGCCACCCTCGTGGCGCTGGTCCTCGGCGCGTTGCTGGGGTGGATCGCGAAGACCACCGACGCGTCCTGGCTGGTCACGACGCTGGACCGGATCGGCACGATCTTCACCAACCTGCTGCAGTTCACCGTGGTCCCGCTGGTGTTCACGGCGATCGTCGTCGGCATCAACAGCCTGCGGCAGTTCGGCGGCACCCGGACTGCGGCCCGGCTCGGCGGCAAGACCGTGGCCTGGTTCGCGACCACGTCGCTGATCGCCGTGCTGATCGGCATCGCGATCGGCGTGATCGGCAGCCCCGGCAGCGGCATGGCCCCGCTGAAGCCCTCACAGGCCACCCTGGACAAGCTGGCCGACCGCAGCCAGGGCGACTGGTGGCAGGTCCTGACCAACATCGTCCCGGACAACTTCTTCAGCCCCTTCGCCGAAGGTGAAGTACTGCAGGTCGTGTTCCTGGCGCTGATCGTCGGCGTCGCGACCTTCGCGCTCGGGGAGAAGGCGGCGCCGTTCGTCACGGTCAACCGCGCGGTCTTCGACGTCATCCAGAAGATCCTCGGCTGGATCATCCGGCTCGCCCCGATCGGCGTGCTCGGCCTGATCGGCACCGCGTTCGCCACCTACGGCAACGAGTTCGTCAAGCCGTTGTTCTCGTTGATCGCGTCCGTCTACATCGGAACGTTGATCGTGCTGTTCGTGGTCTACCCGATCCTGCTGCGCTTCGTCGGGCACGTGAGCCCGCTGATGTTCTTCCGCAAGGCGTGGACGGCGCTGGAGTTCGCGTTCGTGTCCCGGTCCTCCGGCGCGACGCTGCCGCTCTCGCGCCAGACCGCGGTGAACCTCGGCGTCGAACCCGGGTACGCGGGCTTCGCCGTGCCGCTGGGCACCACGACCAAGATGGACGGTTGCGCCGCGGTCTACCCGGCGGTGGCGACGATCTTCATCGCCAACCTCTTCGGCATCCACCTGTCGTTCTGGCAGTACGTGGGCATCGTGCTGGTCGCCGTGTTCGGCGCGCTGGCCACCGCGGGCACCACGGGCTGGTTCACCATGCTGACGCTGACCCTGTCCACGATCGGCCTGCCGCCCGAGGTGATCGCCACCGGCGTTGCCATCGTCTACGGCATCGACCCGATCCTGGACATGATGCGCACCGCCACCAACGTGGCCGGCCAGATCACCGTCCCGGTGCTGGTCGCCCGCAGCGAGGGCCTGCTCGACGACGAGGTGCTCAACACCCCGACCCCGCCGCCGCTGCTGGGCGGCGAGCAGGTCGAGCCGAAGCCCAGGGTCGAGGAGCGGGAAGTCAGGGAAACAGCGTCTGTCTAGTGCCGCGGTTTCGGCCCGGCCTGTCTCGTGGAGGTCGCTCGCGACCGGAGCGAGGCAGGCCATGAAAGGGCCGAGACCCGCGCGAACGAAGAGAGCGCCAACCGGCACCGTTTAGCTAGCAGTTCACCATGGCCACTCCGCGAAGCTGGATGTTCGGGTAACCGGGCATGTTCTCCAGCTTCGCGTAGTGGTGCCTGGTGCAGCCGAGTTCGGTCCCGTTGGCCTGGAAGACCTGGCCGAACACGAGGCCGTCGGAGCAGGCGTCCGCGCCCTGGCAGTCGTACTGGATGGCGACGATCTCGGGCGCGGCGTCCCCGGAGACGTTCGACAACGCGAGGTAGCCCGCGCTGGACTGGAACTGGGTCTCCAGCGGGCTCCACGAATCCGATCGGCCGACGATGACCTCGCCGGCCACCCCGCCGTCGTAGGACCCGCGGATCAGGCACGCGGAGATCGTGCCGGCCTGGCACTGCAACGAGCTGTGGGTGAGCTTCACCCCGAGCTTGGTGATCTTCGTCTCGATCACCCGCCCGGAGCCCGTGCCGCCGCCGCCGATCCGCAACCAGCCCGACGTGCCGTCGCGGTCGGCGACCAGGTCGACCGCCGTCCCGGCGACCATCACCGTGCCGAGCACCTTGCACGGTCCGCGCTTGCACGCCGACGGGTCGATCCCCTGGTCGGGTGCCGGTGCAGGCGTGCTGGAGCGGGACGGCTGCGCGCCCGACCGGCCCGACGGCCGCATCAGCGCCGCCGCGGTCACCGACCCCGCCGCGACCAGCAGGGCCAGCACGATCGTGACGATCACCGAGGTCGGCGTTCGCCTGCCCGCCACGGTGTCCTCCCCTCGACTACCACTCGTGCGTGAGCATGCTCTCGGTTCCGGATGGCTCGCCAATCCGTAAACTCCGGGACCAGTTCACCCCTTGTTTAGTTCACCAGAGTGCCCCGGGTCGGCTACCGGGCGCCGTCGACGAGGAGGCATAGGTGCCGGACCTCACCCCGCTGCACAAGGTTCTTGTTGCCAACCGCGGTGAGATCGCGGTCCGGGTCATCCGGGCGTGTCGCGACGCCGGTCTGCCCAGCGTCGCCGTCTACGCCGATCCCGACCGGGACGCGCCGCACGTGCGGATGGCCGACGACGCCTTCGCGCTGGGCGGCAACACCCCCGGCGAGAGCTACCTCTCCATCGACAAGCTGATCGACGTGGCCAAGCGCTCCGGCGCCGACGCCGTGCATCCGGGCTACGGCTTCCTGTCGGAGAACTCCGACTTCGCGCAGGCCGTGCTCGACGCCGACCTGATCTGGATCGGCCCGAGTCCGCAGGCCATCCGCGACCTCGGCGACAAGGTCACCGCCCGGCACATCGCCACGCGTGCGGGCGCCCCGCTGGTACCCGGCACCAAGGACCCGGTGAACGGGCCGGACGAGGTCGTCGAGTTCGCCAAGGAACACGGCCTGCCGGTCGCGATCAAGGCGGCGTTCGGCGGTGGCGGCCGCGGCCTGAAGGTGGCCCGCACCATCGAGGAGATCCCGGAACTGTTCGATTCGGCGGTGCGCGAGGCGGTCACCGCGTTCGGCCGTGGCGAGTGCTTCGTCGAGCGCTACCTGGACAAGCCGCGCCACGTCGAGGCCCAGGTGCTCGCCGACAAGCACGGCAACGTGATCGTCGTCGGCACGCGGGACTGTTCGTTGCAGCGCCGCCACCAGAAGCTGGTGGAGGAGGCGCCCGCGCCGTTCCTGTCCGACGAGCAGCGCGCCACCATCCACAGCTCCGCCAAGGCCATCTGCAAGGAGGCCGGCTACTCCGGCGCGGGCACCGTCGAGTACCTGGTCGGCCAGGACGGCACGATCTCCTTCCTCGAGGTCAACACCCGCCTGCAGGTCGAGCACCCGGTCTCGGAGGAGACCGCGGGCATGGACCTGGTGCGTGAGCAGTTCCGGATCGCGGCGGGCGAGGAACTGCGGATCAAGGAGGACCCCACGCCGCGCGGGCACTCCATCGAGTTCCGGATCAACGGCGAGGACGCGGGCCGGGGCTTCCTGCCCGCGCCCGGCACGGTCACCAGGTTCGTGGTGCCCGACGGCCCCGGCGTCCGGGTGGACGCGGGCGTCGAGTCCGGCAGCGTCATCGGCGGGCAGTTCGACTCGTTGCTGGCCAAGGTGATCGTCAGCGGCGAGAGCCGCGAGGAGGCCCTGGCCCGGTCCCGGCGCGCGCTCGACGAGATGGTCGTCGAGGGCATGGCGACCGTGCTGCCGTTCCACCGCGTGGTGGTCCGCGACCCCGCGTTCGTCGGTGACGGCGAGACGTTCTCGGTGCACACGCGCTGGATCGAGACCGAGTTCGACAACCGGATCGAGCCGTTCACCGCCGTGCCCGCCGAGGGCGACGAGGAAGAGCCGCGGCAGAACGTGGTCGTCGAGGTCGGCGGTCGGCGCCTGGAGGTGTCGCTGCCGGGCAACCTGGCCGTCGGTGCGGTCGGCGCCGGGCCCGCGGCCGGGGGCGCCAAGGCCAAGCCGCGCAAGCGTGCGGGCGGCAAGGGTGCCGCGGCGGCGTCCGGGGACGCGGTCACCGCGCCCATGCAGGGCACGATCGTCAAGATCGCGGTGGAGGACGGCCAGACCGTCCAGGCCGGCGAGCTGATCGTCGTGCTCGAGGCCATGAAGATGGAGAACCCGGTCACCGCGCACAAGGCGGGGACGGTCACGGGTCTGTCCGTCGGGTCGGGCGAAACGGTCACCCAGGGCACGGTCCTGTGCGAGCTGAAGGACTAGGACTGGGCGAGCTCAAGGACTGAGGTCCGGAAGTCGGTTCTGACCAGTAGGATCGATGCCGTGAGCGAGTCTGCGGAAATCCGCGTGGGGGACACCGAGCGCGAGGCTGCGATGACCGCGCTCGGCGAGCACATGAGCGCGGGCCGCCTCGACATAGACGAATACGGCGAGCGGTCGGCGCGGGTCGTGGCCGCCAAGACGCGCGGCGAGCTGCTCGAGGTCTTCGCCGACCTGCCCGATCCGCGGCCGGTCTTCGGCCCCGCGCAGCCGGTGCGCCAGGCTCCGCAGTTCGGCCAGCCCACGCCGCCGCTCAACCCCGACCACCCGAAGCCGGGCGAGCCGTGGGGCTGGACGACCGAGGTGGCCCAGCAGTGGGACAACCGGCCGGTCGGGCAGCGGGTGGCCGCGGGCATGGTGCCGCTGGCGGTCGTCATTTCGCTTGTGTTGTTCTTCGCGGTGTTCCACGTGTGGTGGGTCTTCATGCTGATCCCGGCCGCCGCCGTGATCTCCGGGGCGATCCTGGGCGATCAGCGCCACGCCATCCAGGAGCAGCAGCGCCGGCGCCGCTCCGCCATCCGCGAGTCGCAACGGCAGACGCGTGAGCACATCCGCGACGCCCAGCGCCACACCCGCCACCAGATGCGGCACATGCGCCACCAGTACCGCCACGGCAGCCGGCGCGACCTCGACGAGTGATCGTTCCAAAGCTGTCGGTGGTCGCGGCTACGGTGCAACTGTGGAGCCGATCGAGATCAACGCGGGGCTGTTCTACCTGCGTGGGCTGCGTGCCGACGAGCTGATCGACGACCGTCCGGCGCTGGCCGAGGCGTTCGCCGATGAATCGATTCGGCAGGTGGTCCAGGCGGCCGATCCCGACGTCTACATAGGCATGCGCGCGCAGCAGTGGGCCGACGAGAGCGGGTGCTCGTGGGCGGTGGCCGAGCCGACCACCGGCCGCTTGCTCGGAGAGGCCGGGCTGGTGATCGAGGCCGAGGGCGCCCGGGCGTACTGCTGGACGCTGCCCGGCGAGCGGGGCAAGGGCGTCGCGTCCACGGCGCTCGGTGCCGTGCTTCGGTTCGGTCGTGGCGCGCTTGATCTGGTCACGATTCGGTTTCGGCACCCGGTTGGTGAACAAGCGGCCAGTCATGTCGCCAAGTCGTGTGGTCTTGTCCGGGACGACCAGGCCTTGGTGACCATTGGTGACGTCGAGTTCACGCAATGGCACGTCACCGTGAACTGAACGCAGCGGTAATTACACGACAAGTGAGGTGGGCCGATCGGATGCACGTGGGGGAAATGTCGACCCAATCGTCGAATCCGAGCATGTGCAACCGCTAAAGTTGGCTCACCACAGGATTTCCGCAGGGAGGACGGCGTGGCACCAGGCACTCATGGGCACGCTGGCAGCAGCTCGTCCGGCCACGGTCAGCACCACGATCAGGCGGGCAAGCACGGCCAGGCCGACAGCCATGACGATCGCGGCAACGTGCACGGTGGCGGCAGCGGGCTGGACGTCTCCCCCGATGTGGTGCCCGCACTGCGCTCGTCGTTCTTCGACGCGATGACGAAGATCGACCGGCAGATCGAACTGGCGGGTGGCGACCTGCGGCAGTCGTCGTGGGCGCAGGACCCGATCAGCCAGGACGCCGCCGAGATCTTCAACAACCACTCGGTGAACCCGGACGGCTCGGCGCTGGACATGCTGCGCGCCTACCGCAGCGAGCTGGAGGCCGCCGTGTCCGCGCTGGACGCGATCAGCAACCAGTACGAGGCGATGGAGCAGGACAACAGCGTGACCGTCGGCCAGCAGCCGGGAGGTGAAGCGTGAGCGGCGAGAACCTCGTCGGCACGGTGGTGAACACCGTGGTCAACACCGTGACCAGCACGGTCGGTGGCACGGTGAACGCACTGACCGGCGGTGCGGCCAAGGGCGCAGACAAGACTGTGAGCAAGCTCGACCCCGCGCGCTGGCAGGGCTACTCGCACGACGAGCTCTACAAGCTGCTGCACGACGGCCCCGGCGCCACCGCGTCGGCGTTACCTACGCAGCGGTGGAGCGAGATCGCGCTCACGCTCGCGGACGTGGACGCCGATCTGCGTGGCGCGCTGAACCGCTCGGCCGACGGCTGGCGCGGTGGCGCGGCGAGCGTGGCCTACGAGCGGCTGGGCACCCTGGCCACCTGGGCCGACTCGGCGGGCCAGAGCGCGGGCGCGATGCGCGACGCGACGCAGCGCCAGGCCGAGAACATCGCCAGGGCGCGCGCCGACATGCCCGCACCGACCAAGGTGCCGACGGCGAGCCCCGACCCGACCGCGGCGCCGGCCATGCAGGTGCTGGCCTTGCAGGGTGATCAGGAGACGCCGGACGCGGCCGCCTCGGCGGGCGAGCAGAGCGCGCACGACGTGATGACCACCTACCAGCTCAACACCGAGTCCACCGTGGAGTCGCTGGGCACGTTCGTCGCACCCGAGCGGGTCGCGACACCGCGGGTCGACGCGCACGGACACGGCCATGGGCACGGCATCGGCCTCACCACGCCGTCCGGTCTGATCGACGGCCTGCTCGGCGGGATCATCGGCGGCAACGGCAACGGCAACGGCAATCCCAACCCCCACGGGAACAACGGGAACCACGGCGGCTTCGGTGGTGGCGGCGGCACGTCGTCCTCCGGCGCCGGCTGGGGCGGCGACAGCGGCCCCGGCCGCTCCACCACGGTCCCGGAGCCCAGCAGCGGCGGCCGCCCGACCGGCGGCTACAGCAGCCCGCTGCTGCCCGGCCTCGGCTACGACCGCGAGGAGAGCAGGCGGGCCAACAACATCCCCGGCCGCACCTCCATGCCGGGCACCAGCGGCCCGGTCAGCGGGATCGAGTTCACCAGCGGTCCCGGCGGCGGTCCAGGCGGCGGTCTCAATGGCGCCGGCAGCTTCAACGGCGTGCTCGGCGGCCCGAACAGCGCCCTGCCGAACGGCGCGGCACCCGGCGCGCACGGGCTCACCAGTGCCAACCCCGCCGCGGCCGCGCTCAACCCGAACGAGATGCCGCCGCCGGCGGCGGCCGCGGGTTCGGCCAACACCATGACCTCGGGCACCACCGGTGGCGGCGGTGTCACCGGAGCGTCCGCCGGGCACGGTGGCGCCGACCGGCTGCTCGGCCGCCGCGGCTTCGAAAGCAGCATCGGCACCGGCAACGGTTCGTGGCTCGCCGAGCCCGAGCCGGCCGCGCCGTCGTCGGTGAGCAGTGGCAGCACGCCACGCAGGCGGGACTTCAAGGCGCAGGTCCGGCTCACCGAGAAGGTCACGGTGGACGGCAAGGACGTGCAGCTCCCCGAGCGCGTCATCGGCGGCCGCCGTGGCGAGGACGAGGAACGGTGACGGCTGGGAGATGATCGGCCCGCATGCGTTCGGTCTTCGCCATCGACACTGACCAGGACCCGGCTGACCCGGTCACCCTGACCGCGCTCGAGTTCGACGTGCTCTGGCAGCACCTCGACCTCGGCCCGATGCCGCTCGTGCTCAAGGTCCCGTCCCCCGGGAAGACGGAGCTCGAGCGGGCCCGGCTGGTGCGCCAGGCCTGGGACTCCCTCGGCAAGAAGGGCCTCGGCCGGCAGGTCGACCTCGACGACGAGCTCGTCGCCATGTTGCGCCTGTTGTCGCGCCCCGAGCGCGAGGTCGACGGCCGGTTGTGGCTGGACAAGCGGGTGCGCGTGCTGGCCGCGTCGCGCGAGGAGCACGCCGTGCTGGCCGTGCTCAGCGGCGACGAGCTGACGTTGAGCAGCGCCGATGCCACCGGCCTGGCCCGCTACGCGATGTCCGTGCTGCCCGAGGCGGCCGCCGGACCCGGGCACTCGGTGACGATGCGGAGCGTGGACTTCGAGGCCGCGGCCAAAGCGGCGGTGAAGCACGAGGACCTGGCGGACGAGCTGCAGAAGGTGGGCCTGCGCAAGACCGACGCCGACGTCCTCGGCGAGATGATCGGACCGGTCCAGCGCCAGGGCCAATTCGGCGCCGCGGCCCGCGACAAATGGGGAAAACGCGTCCGGTTCGGCCGGGTGCTGAGCTTCTTCGACACGAAGGACGGGCGATACCTCCAGCTCCGCAGCGAGGATGAAGACCCGTGGATCACCATTTCCCCGGTCGACCACCGGCGCTTGCGGCAGCATTTGGTGGAATTGCACGAGGCTTCACTGAACCCACAACCGAAGCCACCTCCGGTGCAGCGCCCCACCCTGCATTGAGCGGCAAGAACGACCGATAACTCCGGGACCAACGACGGATATCCCCCGGACCGAAGGCCAAGCCCCAGCTGACGGGTCCAGCAGCAACGGCCGAATCAGCTGACGGGGTCCAGCAGCAACGGCCGCGGCTCCGGAGCCGCGGTCCGCGCCTGATCCGCCGCCTGGTCGTTGGGCTCGACCTGCGAGTCACGCTCAGCCTGCACCCGGGCCAGGTAGATCTCCACTTCCCGGGTCCGGGTCTCCTGGTCCCAGCCCAGCACCGCCCCGGCCAGCTCGGCGACCTGCTCGGCGCAGTCCACCCCGCGGTGCGGGTATTCGATGGAGATCCGGGTCCGCCGGGCGAGCACGTCCTCCAGGTGCAAAGCACCTTCGTGGCTCGCCGCATAAACGACTTCGACCTGCAGGTAATCCGGTGCGGCGGTCAACGGCTTCAGCAATTCCGGCCGGTCCGCGGCCGTCGCGAGCACTTCGTGCACCAAAGCGCCATAACGGTCCAGCAAGTGCCGCACGCGGTACGGGTGCAGGCCGTGCCGCGCCCCCAATTGATCGACCTGGTTCACCAGGGCGTGGTACCCGTCGGCGCCGAGCAGCGGCACCTTGTCCGTGATGGACGATTGCAGCCGGCCCGGAAGGTCTTGTGCCGCAACGTCGACCGCGTCGGCGGCCATCACTCGGTACGTCGTGTACTTGCCGCCCGCGATCGCGACCAGGCCGGGCGCGACCCGTGCGACCGCGTGTTCGCGGGAAAGCTTCGACGAGGATTCGCTTTCCCCGGCCAGCAAGGGACGCAGGCCCGCGTAGACGCCCTCGATGTCGTCATGGGTCAACGGCGTCGCGAGCACGGAATTGACGTGGTCGAGGATGTAGTCGATGTCGCCCTTGGTGGCGGCCGGGTGCGCCAGATCCAGGTTCCAGTCCGTGTCGGTGGTGCCCACGATCCAGTGGTTGCGCCACGGGATGACGAACAGCACCGACTTCTCGGTGCGCAGGATCAGCCCGGACTCGGCCACGATCCGGTCGCGCGGCACCACGATGTGCACGCCCTTGCTCGCCCGCACCCGGAACCGGCCACGCGAGCCCGAGAGCCGCTGCAACTCGTCGGTCCAGACGCCGGTGGCGTTGATGACCACGCCCGCCTGCACGTCGACCTCGTCGCCGGTCTCGACGTCGCGCACGCGCACACCCGACACGCGGTCGGCCTCGCGGATGAAGCGGACCACCTGAGTGGACGTGCGGACCACGGCGCCGTAGTGGGCGGCCGTGCGGGCGACGTTCATGGTGTGGCGGGCGTCGTCGGCCTGGGCGTCGTAGTAGCGGATGCCGCCGATCAGCGCGCCGCGCTTGAGGGCGGGCACCATGCGCATCGCGCCGGCCCTGGTCAGGTGTTTCTGGCCGGGCACCGAGCGGGCGCCGCCCATCGTGTCGTAGAGGAACAGACCGGCCGCGGTGTACGGGCGCTCCCACACGCGGTGGGTCAGCGGGTACAGGAAGCTGACCGGCTTGACCAGGTGCGGGGCGATGCGCGTGAGCATCAGCTCACGCTCGTGCAGGGCCTCGCGGACCAGGCCGAACTCCAGCTGTTCGAGGTAGCGCAGCCCGCCGTGGAAGAGCTTGCTGGACCGGCTCGACGTGCCCGACGCCAGGTCGCGCGCCTCCACCAGGGCGACCCGCAGGCCCCTCGTGGCGGCGTCCAGGGCCGCACCGCACCCGACGACGCCACCGCCGATGACCACCACGTCGAAGGTTTCCGACGCCAGACGCTGCCAGGCGGTCGCCCGTTCGGCCTCGCCGAGCTTGCCCGCACGGCCGTAGTCGGCCGTCGCGTCCACAGTGGAACCGTCGGACCGGCCCCCATTCGGCTTGCGCGGTGGCACGATCGCCTCCTCGACCTCACGGAACCGGACACCGACAACGCTACCCGGAGTGCGCCCGTTTCGGGTGGTGGGCGCGGTCGCAACGATCATCCGGGACTTCCAGCCGTGGACAGTTAACCAAGAATCTGGGTACCGTCCGGCTGACTCAGGGTAGGCACCGCCGCCAGCCCCGTCAGGCCGAAGCGGTGGCCGTCCCGTGCCTTATATCGCCTTGTGGCGGGAGAGGACGGACATGAACTTCGGCGAAATCATCGTTTGGGAGACCCTGGGCACCGCGGCTTTGATCCTGCTGGGTTGCGGTGTCGTGGCCAACGTGGTGCTCAAGAACACCCTTGGCAACAACGGCGGATGGCTGCTGATCACGGTGGGTTGGGCGTTCGCGGTGTTCGTGGGCGCGAGCATCGCCAACCCCACCGGGGCGCACCTGAACCCGGCCGTGACCATCGGCTTGATCTCGACCGGGCACTCCAACTTCGGCTGGGCCTACGTCCCGGCATACCTGATAGGTGAATTCCTGGGGGCGTTCCTCGGCGCCACGTTGTGCTGGCTCGCGTACAAGCTGCAGTTCGACACCCACGACGAGCCCGCGAACACCCGCGGCATCTTCTGCACCGGCCCGACCGTGCGCAACCTGCCGTGGAACTTCGTCACCGAGGTCATCGGCACCTTCGTGCTGGTGTTCTGGATCCTGCTGAGCCCCGGCGTGAAGGTCGGCTCGGACGGCATCCCGTCCTTCGGCAACGGCGCGCTCGGCTACGCGGGCGTGGCGTTCGTCGTGTTGGTCGTCGGTACCTCGCTGGGTGGCCCGACCGGTTACGCGATCAACCCGGCCCGTGACCTGGGCCCGCGCATCGCCTACGCCGTGCTGCCCATCCGCGGCAAGGGCAGCCCCGAGTGGGACTACTCCTGGGTGCCGGTCGCCGGCCCGCTCGTCGGCGGCATCCTGGCCGGCCTGATTTTCCAGATCCTGCCCACCTGATCGAAAGGCACAAGACCTGATGACCAAGTACGTCGCCGCGATCGACCAGGGCACGACGTCCACCCGGTGCATGATCTTCAGTCACGCGGGCGAGGTCGTAGCGGTCGATCAGAAGGAGCACGAGCAGATCTTCCCGAGGGCGGGCTGGGTCGAGCACGATCCGGAAGAGGTGTGGCGCAACACCAGGGAGGTCACGGCCGGCGCCCTGGCCAAGGCCGACGTCAACGCCTCCGACATCGCGGCCGTGGGCATCACCAACCAGCGCGAGACCGCGGTGGTGTGGGACAAGACGACCGGCAAGCCCGTCTACAACGCGATCGTCTGGCAGGACACCCGCACCGACCGGATCGTCACCCAGCTAGGTGACCTCGGCGGCGGCCAGGAGCGGTACCGGTCGAAGACGGGGCTGCCGCTGGCCACGTACTTCTCCGGGCCGAAGGTCCGCTGGATCCTGGACAATGTGGACGGTGCCCGGCAGAAGGCCGAGGCCGGGGACCTGCTCTTCGGCAACATGGACACCTGGCTGATCTGGAACATGACCGGCGGGGTCGACGGCGGCATCCACATCACCGACCCGACCAACGCGTCCCGGACGATGCTGATGGACCTCGACACGCTCCAGTGGGACGAGGAGATCGCCGGCGAGATGGGCATCCCCATGTCCATGCTGCCGGAGATCCGGTCGTCGTCGGAGGAGTACGGCAAGGTCCGCGAGAAGGGCTCGCTGGCCGGGGTGCCGATCGCCGGCATCCTCGGTGACCAGCAGGCCGCGACGTTCGGGCAGGCGTGCCTGTCCCCCGGCGAGGCCAAGAACACCTACGGCACCGGCAACTTCGTGCTGCTCAACACCGGCACCGAGAAGGTGATGAGCGAGAACGGCCTGCTGACCACGGTCTGCTACAAGATCGGCGACAACGCGCCGGTGTACGCGCTGGAAGGCTCGATCGCGGTCACCGGGTCGCTGGTCCAGTGGATCAGGGACAACCTGGGCATGATCACGGCCGCGCCGGAGATCGAGGAGCACGCGCGCACCGTCGAGGACAACGGCGGCTGCTACTTCGTGCCCGCGTTCTCCGGCTTGTTCGCGCCGTACTGGCGTTCCGACGCCCGCGGCGCGATCGTCGGGCTGACCCGGTTCGTGAACAAGGGCCACCTGGCGCGGGCGGTGCTCGAGGCCACCGCGTTCCAGAGCCGCGAGGTCATCGACGCCATGAACGCCGACTCGGGCGTTCCGCTGACCGCGTTGAAGGTCGACGGCGGCATGGTGGTCAACGAGTTGCTGATGCAGTTCCAGGCCGACATCCTCGGCGTCCCGGTGATCCGGCCGGTGGTCGCGGAGACCACGGCGCTCGGCGCGGCCTACGCGGCGGGTCTCGCGGTCGGCTACTGGGAAGGCGAGGACGACATCCGCAACAACTGGGCCAAGGACAAGGAGTGGACGCCGAACATGGACGAGGCGGCCCGCGACAAGACCTTCGCGCAGTGGAAGAAGGCGGTCACCCGGACGTTCGACTGGGTGGAGGCCGACGACTGATCGCTTGGCGCGTGCTCATGGGTGGCCGTGCGGCCACCCATGAGCACGGCTCCTGACTCACACCTTGCCGGGGAACAGAGCTGTCGCACGAGCGTCCGGCAGCTCACCGTGCTGCAGCCGCAGGCGCAGCCCGAGGTAGCTGTACCACTTCTCGCACAGCGCACCGGCCGGCTCGACCCGGTCACCGGGCTCGGGCATGGCGTTCGTCGAGGAGTGGTCAGGCCTTGCCAACGAAGACCGCCTTCGCCGCGGTGATGTTCGGCTGCAGCGCCAACTGGAAATCACCCGTGCCCTTGCCGACCACGAAGGCCAGCTTCACCTTGTAGGTCTTGCCGGGCAGCACGGTCGCCGACGTCGAGGTCGTGTCGTCGCAACCGCCGTCGGAGTCGAAGAGCGGCTCGGCCTTCTCGCCGTTGAACTGGGCGTCGCCGCCCACCGACAGCACCCCCGGGTCGAAGTTCTCCTTGGTCCCGTTGACCACGAGGATCGTGATCAGGACCGCGCGCGGTGGGTGTTGCGGCGAGGAGTACTCGCTGGGCTTGCACGTCACCGGCTTGGCCACCTCGACCGCCAGACCGTCCGGCCACGTGTAGCGCTTACCCCAGGTCGCCGTTCCGTCCTGCCCGGAACCGCCGTTCTTCGTGGCCGCGGCGTTCGTGCCGGAGCCATCGCTGACCGTCCCCTTGCCCGCGTCGTCCAGGCAGCCGGCGGTGGTCAGCACTGCGAATCCGGCCGCGACGGCCGCAACAATTCGCGTAACCCTCATGTAATTTCCTTCTCACCCCAGTGATCGGTGCCAGTTGGCACCGCAGGGACTATCGCTACAGAGCGTCACTCGTTTCAGCCGCGGGCCACTGGGCGTGTGTGACCGAACACAATCCGAGCCCGAAAAGTTTGAACCAGATCCCATCGCGTTCGGTGTGCTCTCGACCACATGATGTGAGGCGGGTTACCGATCGGTAGCCGACATCACGGAGGAGGTCGGGATGCGGGTACGACGGTGGCTCAAGGCGGCGACCGCGACAGCGGTGGCAGTGACCACGCTTGCGGTGGCCGCGCCGTCCGCGCAAGCGGCGACGTACACGGTGCGGCACAACCTGGCCGAGGGCATCGCCGCGATGCTGCCCGACCCGTCGAAGGCACCGCCCGGCGTGAACGTCGACTGCCACCCGAGCGCGGCCCACCCGCGGCCGATCGTGTTGGTGAACGGCACCTTCAGCAACATGATGGACGACTGGGCCGGCATGGGCCCGACGCTCGCCAACGCGGGCTACTGCGTCTACGGCTTCAACTTCGGCGGCGGCTCGCACGACCTCATCCAGTCGATCGGCCCGGTGCGCGACGCGGTCAGCGCGCTCAACAGCCGCGTGAACGAGGTGCTCGCGGCGACCGGGGCCGCCAAGGTGGACCTGGTCGGCCACTCGCAGGGCGGCCTGATCGCCGAGTTCTACACGAAGTTCTACGGCTACAACAAAGTCGCCAACCTGGTCGGGCTCTCGCCGACCACGCACGGCACCTCGCTGGACGGTTTCGTGAACCTGGCGCAGTTCTTCCCGGGCGCGCTCGACCTCGTCAACACGCTCTGCGCGGCCTGCTACGACCAGACGCCGGGCTCCAGCGTGATCCACGACCTCAACAACGGCGCCGTGGCGGTGGCCGGCGTGAAGTACACGATCATCGAGACGCGGTACGAGTTCGTGGTGACACCGGCGGGGTCGGCGTTCATCAATGAGCCGGGCGTGACCAACGTGTGGGTCCAGAACAAGTGCCCGTTCTCACTGACCGACCACGCCGGCATGTCCTACGACAAGGCGACGTGGAACATCGCGATGCACGCCCTCGACCCGGGGCACGCCATCTCCTGCTGAGCAGACCGGTGGGGCTGGTTCCGCGTGCGCGGAACCAGCCCCACCGCTAGTCCAGGTCGTCGTGGCGCATCAGCTGGCGGCCGGCTTCGGTGATCGAGCCGGACAGCGAGGGGTAGACCGAAAAGGTCAGCGCCAGGTGCTCGACGGTGAGCTGGTTCTGCACGGCCAGGGCGATCGGCAGGATCAGCTCGCTGGCGGTCGGCGCGACGACCACGCCGCCGATCACCACGCCGGTCGCGGGGCGGCAGAACAACTTCACGAAGCCGCGGCGCAGGCCTTCCATCTTCGCGCGCGCGTTCGTCGCCAGGGGCAGCATGATCGTGCGCGCGGGCACCTCACCCGAGTCGATGGCGGCCTGGCTGATGCCCACCGTCGCGATCTCGGGGTGGGTGAACACGTTGGCCGCCACCGTCTTCAGCCGGATCGGGGCCACGCCCTCGCCCAGGGCGTGCCACATCGCGATGCGGCCCTGCATACCGGCCACGGAAGCCAGCATCAGCACGCCCGTGCAGTCCCCGGCCGCGTAGACGCCCGGCACCCCGGTGCGGGACACGCGGTCGACGGACACGAAGCCGCCCGGACCGGTCTCGATGCCGATCTTGTCCAGGCCGAGGTCCCCGGTGTTCGGCACCGAACCGACGGTCATCAGGGCGTGGCTCGCGTCGAGCGTCTGGCCGCCCTGCAACCGGACCTTCACGCCCCTCTCGGTGCGCTCCACGGCCTCGGCCCGCGCGTGCTTGATCACCGTCGTGCCGCGCTCGGCGAAGACCTCCTCGAGCACCGCGGCCGCGTCGGCGTCCTCGTGCGGGAGCACGCGGTCGCGGCTGGAGATCAGCGTGACCTTGACGCCCATCTCGGTGTACGCCGACGCGAACTCGGCGCCGGTGACGCCCGAGCCCACCACCACGAGGTGTTCCGGCAGCTCGGGCAGGTCGTAGAGCTGGCGCCAGTCCAGGATCCGCTCGCCGTCGGGCACCGCGCCGGGCAGCACGCGTGGCGTTGCGCCGGTGGCGATCAGCACGACCTCGGCGTCGAGGGTCTCCAGGTGCTCGCCGTCGCCGCCCGCCACCACGACGCGGTGCGCCGCGAGGCCCGGCGTGTCGTCGCAGAACCGGGCGGTGCCGGTGATCAGCCGGATGCCCTCGCGCTGCATGCGGGCCCGGATGTCGGCGGACTGCGCGAGCGCAAGCCCCTTCACCCGGCCGTGTACGACCGGCGTCTCGACGACCGCCTCGTCGGGGTCGGCCCGGATGCCCAGTTCGCTGGCGCCGCGGATGGTGGACCGGGCCCCAGCGGAGGCGATGAACGTCTTCGAGGGCACGCAGTCGTACAGCACGCACGCGCCACCGAGACCGTCGCGCTCGACGAGCGTGACGTCCGCACCGTGCTGCGCGGCCACGAGCGCGGCCTCGTAGCCGGCCGGGCCGCCGCCCATGATCACGATCCTGGTCACCCGCATGCCTCCCCGGTTGCCGCACGTCACGGCCGACAGTTGCCGATAGTCACCGTACGCGGGCCGCTCACTGGACAGTCCGGGTGGCCGCGATTCGGTGATGTGGGCTCGTCACTGCACCGTGTGACGACTCGTGTCGCTACGCTGTGCGTCGTGCCGCTCTACGCCACCTACGGGTCGAACATGGATCCAGGCCAAATGATGGAGCGAGCCCCGTACTCGCCGATGGCCGGTACCGGGTGGCTCCCCGGCTGGCGCCTGACGTTCGGCGGTGAGGACCTCAGCTGGGAAGGTGCCCTCGCCACGATCGTCGAGGACCCCGAGTCCCAGGTCTTCGTGGTGTTGTACGACGTCCCCCCGCGCGACGAGTCCAGGCTGGACCGCTGGGAGGGCGCGCTCGGGTTGTACCGGAAGATCCGGCTGCGCGTGCAGACGCTGGAGGGCTCGGTCCTCGCGTGGTTGTACGTGCTGGACGCCTACGAGGGCGGCCTGCCGTCGGCCCGGTACCTGGGCGTGATGGCCGATGCCGCCGAGGCGGCCGGAGCGCCGGCCGACTACGTGGCCGATCTGCGCATCCGCCCGTGCACGGGCATAGGTCCCTGATCACCTGGTGACACCTTCTCCGGGACAGGCCAGTTCTCCCGAGCAGGCAGGCCGAGTGGGTCGCTGATCGGGACTTAAGACCTCGGAAAAGACATATCCGGCAACGGGGTCCGGGGCTGGACGTCCTCTCTCGTATGGCCGCAAGATGCGGCCGGTTCTCCACTAGGAGTGCGAGATGAACTTCCGAAGATCCATGCGGCGTGTCGCCGTCGCCGCCGCCGTCGTCCTGGGGCTGGCCGCCCCGGTCGTTCTGACCACCACCGCGTCCGCGGCGCCCTACTGCGGGATCACGTGGGGGTCGCTGAACAAGGCCGCCGCGTCCACCACCACGAACAGCGAGATGAAGGGCGTCCGCGCGGGCAAGCACACCTGCTACGACCGGCTCGTGCTCGACTTCACCGGTCACAACACGGGCTTCCGGGTCCGGTACGTGACCAACGTGTACCACGACGGGAGCGGGCACGTCGTGCCGTTGCGTGGCGGGGCGAAGCTGGAGATCCTGGCGTTCTCGGTCGGCTTCACGCCCAAGAACCAGACCGAACTGGCGAACCTCGCCGGCTACCGGACCTTCCGCCAGGCCGCGTGGGCGGGCTACTTCGAAGGGCAGACCACCCTTGGGCTCGGTGTCCGAGCTCGGTTGCCGTTCCACGCGTTCATGCTGCAGGGACCGGGGAACACGTCGCGACTGGTGATCGACGTAGCTCACCAGTGGTGAGCTGACGCGGCGGGCCGCACCTCGGTGCGACCCGCTGACCTCAGGCCAGGGCGGCCAGCGCGGTGTGCACCATCACCCGGGTGCCCACCAGGAGAGCGCGCTCGTCCAGCTGGAAGGTCGGCTGGTGCAGGTCACGCTGCGCGCCTTCGCCCGGCCACACACCGAGCCGCGCGAACGACCCGGGCACGTGCTCCAGGTACCACCCGAAGTCCTCGCCGCCGGAGGACTGCTTGGTCCCGGCCACGGCGGACTCGCCGAGCGCGGCCTCGATCCCGGCCCGCATGACCTGGGTGCACTCGTCGTCGTTCACGACGGGCGGCACGCCGCGGCGGTGCTGCAGGTCGAAGCCGACCCCGGTGGGCGCCAGCAGTGACTGGACCAGCCCGGCCACCAACGGCTCCAGATCGGCCCACACCTCGTGGTCACCGGTGCGCAGGGTCCCACGCAGGACGCCGTCCTGCGGCACCGCGTTGGGCGCCTCACCGGCGTGCACGGCCCCCCAGACCAGCACGGTGCCGGACCGGGGGTCGATGCGGCGCGACAGCAACGCGGGCAGCCCGGTGATGACCGTGCCCAGCGCGTGCACCAGGTCGGCGGTCAAGTGCGGTCGCGAGGTGTGCCCGCCGGGCGAGGTCAGCCGCAGTTCGAGCAGGTCGGTCGCCGAGGTGATGGCGCCGACGCGGGTACCGACCATGCCGACCGGCAGGCGCGGGTCGCAGTGCAGGCCGAAGATCCGCTCCACGCCGTCGTCGAGCCCGCCGGACGCGATCACGTCGAGCGCGCCGCCCGGCATGACCTCCTCGGCCGGCTGGAAGATCAAGCGGACGCGGCCCGGCAGCTCGGGCGCCGAAGCCAGCGCGAGCGCGGTGGCCAGCAAGATCGTGGTGTGCGCGTCGTGCCCGCACGCGTGGGAAGCGCCGTCGACGGTGGACGAGTAGGGCAGGCCCGTGGCCTCGGTCAGCGGCAGCGCGTCCATGTCCGCGCGCAGCGCCACACAACGCTCACCGGAGCCGATTTCGCAGATCAGGCCCGTGCCGTCGGCCATGATCGACGGCTTGAGGCCGGCGCCACTGAGCAAGCCGGCCACCAGCTCGGTGGTGGCGAACTCGCGGCGGGAGAGCTCGGGGTGGGCGTGCAGGTGCCGGAACCAGGCGAGTACGTCGGCGGCGTTGGCGGCAAGCCACTCGTCGAGCCAGGCCGGCCCGCGACCGGCACCGAGGTCGGGCACAGTGGGCATCCTGACGCCACTGTCGGTCAACAGCACCTCGGAGCTGCCGTCCGACTCGTTGGGCGTTTCCGGGCGCGAGTCGAGGACGGTCATTGACGTCCTCCTCGCGCTGCTGCGGTCAACCTCCGCCACGAACTCACCATCACGTCCTCGCGATCACTCACTTGGAGCAATCCTGCACCATTCACCGCGCGTTACTGTCACGACCAGAGGTTCATCCTGACGGCCGGTCCGCAACTTGCGGCAAGCGGTGGCGTTCGATCGGCCTAGCCGATCACGCTCTGGTACGGATCGGCCACTCGCCGCCGAGATCAACCGGTGTTCTCGTCGGCCTTCTTGCGACGCTTCCGGCGCAGGCGGTGGCCCCACACGACGATGAACAACAAAACCGCGGCGACCACACCGATGACCAGCTTGCGTTTGGCAAGGCGCGCATCGGCGTCGGCCTGGTCCTGGTCGAGGTCCGGGCCGGTCGGCGCATCGGGCGCCTTCGTGGTCGTCGTCGCGGGCGCGTCGTTCGCCACCGCGTCGGTCGCGACGAGCCGGACCACCGCGGGCCGCGCCGCGGCGAGCGCACCCGGCGCCGGCAACGCGAGGAACACGAGGCAGCCGAGCACGCAGGCCGACGTGAGCCTGGCCGCACTGCGCACGAGTCCCTCCCATCCGCCGAGCCAACACGGCGCCGCTAGGCGATCCCTGGAACCAAACTAGCGCCTGGAACCGAACCGACCGACAACATTACTCGCTGAAGGCCTCGAGGATGCGTTGTGCCGCCAGTGTGGCGGTCAGTTCGCCGTCGCGGACCTGTTGTTCCAGGCCAGGAACGATCGCGCGCACCTTCGCGTTGGTCTCCAGCCGGTGCAGCAGGGTGTCGCGGACCATCGTCCAGGTCCAGTCCACCTGCTGGCGCCTGCGCTTCTCGGCCAGCTCGCCGCTGTCGGCCAGCGCCTTGTGGTGCTCGCCGACGGTGTCCCACAGCTTCTCCAGTCCCGCGCCGGTCAAGCCGCTGCAGGTCAGGACCGGTGGGTTCCACGTCGTTTGCTTGCCACGCAACAGCCGCAGCGCCCCGGCGAGCTCGCGCGCGGCCTTCTTCGCCTCGCTTTCGTGCTCGCCGTCGGCTTTGTTGACCGCGATGACGTCGGCCAGTTCGAGCACGCCCTTCTTGATGCCCTGCAACTGATCGCCGGTGCGCGCCAAGGTCAGGAACAGGAAGCAGTCGACCATGTTCGCCACGGCGGTCTCCGACTGGCCGACGCCCACGGTCTCGACCAGCACCGTGTCGTACCCGGCGGCCTCCATCAGCACCATCGTTTCCCTTGTGGCGCGGGCGACTCCGCCGAGGGTGCCGGAGGTCGGCGACGGCCGGATGAAGGCGTTGTGGTCCACCGCGAGCCGGGCCATGCGGGTCTTGTCGCCGAGGATGCTGCCACGGGTGCGGGTCGACGACGGGTCGACGGCGAGCACCGCGACCCGGTGCCCGGCCGCAGTCAGCATCGTGCCGAGCGCGTCGATGAAGGTGGACTTGCCGACGCCGGGCACGCCGGTGATGCCGACGCGGAAGGCGCCGCCGGAGCGCGGCAGCAGCTCGACGAGCAGCTCTTGGGCCTTCTCCCGGTGATCGGCACGGGTCGACTCGACCAGGGTGATGGCCTTGGACAGCACGCCCCGGTCCCCTTCGACGACGCCCTTGGCGTACGCGGCGACGTCGATCTCCCTTGGCATTACTCGCTCTCGGTCAGCTTGCGCAGCAGGTCGACGGCGGCGTCGGCGATCACCGTGCCGGGCGGGAAGATCGCCGCGGCGCCGGCTTCCCGCAACGCGTCGAAGTCCTGCGGTGGGATCACGCCGCCCACCACGATCATGATGTCGTCGCGGCCGAGTTCGGCCAGTTCCTTGCGCAGCGCGGGCACCAGCGTGAGGTGCCCGGCGGCCAGCGAGTTCACGCCGATAATGTGCACGTCGGCCTCGACGGCCTGGCGCGCGACCTCACCGGGCGTCTGGAACAGCGGGCCCACGTCCACGTCGAAGCCGAGGTCGGCGAACGCGGTGGCGATCACCTTCTGGCCGCGGTCGTGGCCGTCCTGGCCCATCTTCGCCACCAGGATGCGCGGCCTGCGGCCCTCTTCCTCGGCGAACGCGTCGACGACGGCACGCGCTTCGTCCACACTGGACGATTCGCCGACCTCGTCGCGGTACACACCGGAAATGGTACGGATCTGCGCGGCGTGGCGGCCCCAGACCTTGCCGAGCGCCTCGGAGATCTCGCCCACGGTGGCCTTCGCGCGGGCCGCGTCGATGGCCAGCGCCAGCAGATTCCCGCCACCGTGCTGTTCCCGCCCCCCTGCCCTTCGGGCCCGCCCCCCTTCGGCGGCCTTGGTGAGCGCGTCCAGCGCCGATTCGACCGCCGCGGAGTCACGCTCCTCGCGCAACCGCCGCAGCTTCTCCAGCTGTGAAGCACGCACGCCCGCGTTGTCGACCTTGAGCACGTCGATGTCCTCCTCGACGGCCAGGCGGTACTTGTTCACGCCGATGACCGGCTGGCGCCCGGAGTCGATGCGGGCCTGCGTGCGGGCGGCCGCTTCCTCGATGCGCAGCTTCGGGATGCCCGCGTCGATGGCCTTGGCCATGCCGCCCGCGTCCTCGACTTCGCGGATATGCGCCCACGCCTTGCGGGCCAGTTCGTAGGTCAGCTTCTCCACGAACGCGCTGCCACCCCACGGGTCGATCACCCGCGTGGTGCCCGATTCCTGTTGCAGGACGAGCTGGGTGTTGCGGGCGATGCGTGCGGAGAAGTCCGTGGGCAGCGCGAGCGCCTCGTCCAAAGCGTTGGTGTGCAACGACTGCGTGTGCCCCTGGGTCGCGGCCATGGCCTCGACGCAGGTGCGGATCACGTTGTTGTAGACGTCCTGCGCGGTCAGCGACCAGCCCGACGTCTGGCAGTGCGTGCGCAGTGAGAGCGACTTCGGGTTCTTCGGGTCGAAACCCTTCACCAGCTTGGCCCACAGCAGCCGCGCCGCCCGCAGCTTCGCGACCTCCATGAAGAAGTTCATGCCGATGGCCCAGAAGAACGACAGCCGCGGCGCGAACCGGTCCACGTCCAGGCCGGTGTCGACCCCGGCGCGCAGGTACTCCACGCCGTCGGCCAGCGTGTACGCCAGCTCCAGGTCGGCGGTCGCCCCGGCCTCCTGCATGTGGTAGCCGGAGATCGAGATGGAGTTGAACTTCGGCATGTGCTCCGACGTGTACGCGAAGATGTCGGAGATGATCCGCATGGACGGCTGCGGCGGGTAGATGTAGGTGTTGCGGACCATGAACTCCTTGAGGATGTCGTTCTGGATGGTCCCGGCGAGTTGTTCCGGTGCGACGCCTTGCTCCTCGGCCGCCACCACGTAGAGCGCCATGACCGGCAGCACCGCGCCGTTCATGGTCATCGACACCGACATCTTGTCCAGCGGGATGCCGTCGAAGAGCTGGCGCATGTCGTAGATCGAGTCGATGGCGACGCCCGCCATGCCGACGTCGCCGGCCACGCGCGGGTGGTCGGAGTCGTAGCCGCGGTGGGTGGCCAGGTCGAACGCCACCGAGAGGCCCTTCTGCCCAGCGGCGAGGTTGCGCCGGTAGAAGGCGTTGGACTCCTCGGCCGTGGAGAACCCCGCGTACTGGCGGATGGTCCACGGCTGGGTGCGGTACATGGTCGGGTACGGGCCGCGCAGGAAGGGCGCGACGCCCGGGTAGGTGTGCAGGAAGTCCAGGTCGCCGAGGTCGTCGGCGGTGTAGAGCGGCTTGATCCCGATGCCTTCCGGGGTCTCCCACTCCAGCGCGTCCGCGCCCTTGCCGGTGGCCGCGTGCACGGCCGCCTGCCAGGCGTCCTTCTCGGCCCGGGCCGGCTCACCCAGATCGATTCCGGTGAAGTCAGGGATGCTCATGCGCTCACTCCCGTCACGTCGGCGAGCACGGCGAGCGCGTCGCATCCCATGTGGACGTATCCGTCCACTCCGGAGTATTCGGGGCGTGGTTTGCCGGCCAGGTAGACCTTCTTGGCTCCCGCTTCCCTGAGCGCCGCGGCCGCGGGCCCGACGATGTCGGGGTATGCCTTGTCGGTGCCGCAGAGGCACACCACCGGCGACGGCTGGTCGCGGTAGACCTTGACCAGGTCGTCGACGCCGTTCGTGGCCCCGGCGGTCGGGGTGGCGAACCCGCCCGCCTGGAACAGGTTGGCCGCGAACGTGGCCCGCGCGGTGTGGTGCGCGAGCGGGCCGATGGTCGCCAGGAACACCGACGGGCGCTCGCCGGTCTCGGCGAACCTGCTGTCTGCGGTGTCGCGCAGTTGCTCGTACGCCTGCGCGTAGCGGAGCTTCGGCAGGCCGCCGCTGCGGCGACCAGGGTCGGGGTCGCGCACCACAGGCTTCTCGTTGACGTCGGGGAACTCGCTCACGCCGGTGATCGGGTCGGCGCGGGTGGCCACATTGACACAGCGCACCTGCCACGTCTCGGCCAGCCGGCGCTCGATCTCCCCGTCCTGCAACGCTTTCACGATGCCGCCGTGGGCCTCGATCGCGGTGAACTGCGCCCAGGCCGCGTGCGCGAGCTGGTCGGTGAGCCGCTCCACGTACCAGGAGCCGCCGGCCGGGTCGATGACGCCGGCCACCGACGACTCGTCGAGCAGCACGGCGTGGGTGTTGCGGGCGATGCGCGCGGCGAATGCGTCGGGCAGCCCGATCGCGGCGTCGAAGGGTTGCACGGTGATGGCGTCCGCGCCGGCGACGCCCGCGCCGAAGCAGGCGAGCGTGGTGCGCAACATGTTCACCCACGGGTCGCGGCGGGTCATCATGGCCGACGACGTGACCGCGTGCTGGGCCTGTGGTGCTTGTGCGGCACCGGAAACCTCGCACACACGGGCCCACAACCGCCGTGCCGCACGGAACTTGGCGATGGTCAGGAACTGGTCGGCCGTGGCCGCGTAGCGGAACTCCAGCTGCCGGGCCGCCGCGTCGACGTCGAGGCCCGCGCCGGTGAGCGCACGCAGGTAGGCGACGGCGGCGGCGAGGGAGAAGCCGAGCTCCTGGGCGTCCGAGCCGCCCGCGTCGTGGAACGGCAGCGCGTCGACGGTGATCGTGCGCAGGTTCGGGTGGTCGGCGGCCACCCGGGCGGCCAGCTTCGCGGCACCTTCCAGATCGGGCTCGGCGCCGGTCGCCGCGAGCAGGCCGATCGGGTCGGCGCCGAGGCTGCCACGCACCTCACTCGCCGGGATCTGCTTGTCCTGGTAGACCCCGAGCAGCGCCTCGGCGGCCGCGGCGAACCCGGCGCCCGCGTCCAGCGCGACCGGCGCGAGGTCGAGGTAGACCTCGTGCAGCACGGTGGGCAGGTGCTCGACCGGGATCGCGCCGTCGCCGACGACGAGCCAGAGCGAGCGCACGCCGCACTCCAGGTCGGTGAGGATCGCGGCCTTGGTCACCTCGGGGTCGGGGTGGGCGTGGCGTTGCCGCACGTCCCAGCCCGCCGCCACCGCGCCGTCGGGGGTGCCACCGCGCACGAACGGCGGGAGGCCCGGCAGGCCCGGGTCGGGTGCCTGGTCGTCGGCCACGTAGAGCGGCTGGACCCCGATGCCGTCATAGGTCGTGGTGACCAGCAGGTCCTCCACCGGCACGTCCGGCTCGTCTTCACCGAGCACACCGGACTTGCGCAGCACGCCCGCGACCAGCGCGCGCCACTGATCACGGTCCGGTGCGGCGAATTCGCCGGCCAGGACGAGACGTTCGGGCTCCGGCGGGGTCTCGGGCGGAGCCGCTGCCGAGGAGGGTGCCGACGGGGTGGTCATGCCCCGCAATGCTACGGATCTGGCCAAGGAAAGCCATGTGAGCCGAATCGCCGAGACGCCCCGCGCGGGGGTCGGGCGTATGCACAATGTGATCGTGACGGATACACCGCCCGCCAAGCCCAACCGGCTCATCGCCGGGCGCTACCGGCTACGCCGGGTAGTCGGTCAGGGCTCGATGGGTACCGTCTGGGAAGCTTACGATGAGTACTTGCACCGGCTCGTGGCGGTGAAGGAGGTCCGGCTGCCCGAGGGCATGCCGGCGCACGAGGCGGACGAGCTGCGCGAGCGCACACTGCGCGAGGCGCGGGCCATCGCGGTGCTGTCCCACCCCAACGTGATCACCCTGCACGACGTCGCCCGTGAGCAGGGCGAACCGTTCGTCGTCATGGAGTACATGGCCGCGCGCAGCCTCGCCGAACTGCTGCGTGCGGGCGGCGCGCTGACCACCACGCAGAGCGCGCTGGTCGGCGACGCGGTGGCCGCCGGGCTGGAAGCGGCCCACAAGGCGGGCATCACCCACCGTGATGTGAAGCCCGGGAACGTGCTCGTCGCGGAGGACGGCCGGGTCAAGCTCACCGACTTCGGCATCGCACGCAACGTGAGCGAACGGACGATGACCCGCACCGGGATCATGCTCGGATCGCCGGCCTACATCTCGCCGGAAGTGGCTTCCGGGGGCGAAGTGACGCCCGCCGCGGACCTCTGGGGCCTCGGCGCGACCTTGTTCGCGTCGACCGAGGGTCGAGCGCCGTACGACCCGAACGGACCGGTTCTGGAGACGGTTTCCACCGTCGTCCACGGCGAGGTGCCCAAACCGGCGTCGGCGGGCCCGCTCGCCGACGTGATCACCGGCCTGATGGTCAAGGACCCGACCCAGCGGCTCTCCCTGGCCCAGGTGCGCAGGCAGCTGCGGCCGCTGCTGCCCGAGCCCGGCGACCAGGTCTTCGACGCGAGCCTGTTCGAGCTGGTGGAGAAGGCCCCGGACGGCGCCGAGGCCCCCACCACCGTGACGCCGGCGGTCAAGCCGGCCGCCGCGGAATCCGCGTCCCAGCTGGCGGACGACCCGGGTCCGCTGCCCTTCGTCGCGCCGCCGGCACGCAAACGCCGTTCGGCCGCGCCTTCGGTGCTGCTCGCGCTGGTGGTCGCGGTGGTGGCGCTCGCGTTGTTCGTCGGTGGCGCCCTCGGCGGCTTCGCGCTGACCCGCGCGGTCGCGCAGCGCCCGCTCACCCCGCCGCCCACCTCGTCGAGCACGCAGCCGACCAGCACGGTCGCGCCGGCGCCACGGGAATTCGCCCAGCAGCGCGCGGACGCGGCGACGATCAAGGGGATGAACGGTGGCGCGTTCTCCATCTCGGTGCCCGAGGACTGGGTCAAGTTCGTCGAGCAGCGCGGCGCGGGGAAGCTGCCGGCCAGCACGCGCGTGCACTTCCTGTCCCCGGACGGCACGCAGGAGGCGACCGTCGAGCGGTTCGTCGGGTTCTACCCGTCGGCGTCGATGGACACCTACGTCTCGCTGCTGGGATCGGAGCGTTCGGTGCTGCCCGCCACCGAGGTCGACCAGGTCCTTGAGATCGCGGTGCGGGGCGCGTCGGGCGGCCGCGAGCCGACCAAGGAGTTGCGCTACCGCACCGTCGACCGGATCGGTCCCGGCACCGACGGCGCGAACCGGTCGACCACGTCACGGCTGATCGCGCACGGCGACGACCTGTGGGTGGTCAGCCTGACCGTGCCGATCCAGCAGGAGGACAACGGGCGCACCGACCTTTTCCCGAAGATCGTGCCGACGTTCAAGATCGATCCGTGAAGGATTCCGCACCGAAGCGGCGCGCCGAGGTGAACTCGTGCGCCATGTGGCGCAGGGCCGTGAGCATCGCGTCGCCGAGGATCGTGCCGACCACGACGACCTCGGACATGGCCTCCCGGTCGCCTTGGCGTGCGGTCAGGTCGATGTCCACCTTCGCGACCTGTTCGGCCGCCACCGCGTAGGGATCGAGCACCTCGAGCAGCCAGCCCATGCCGAGCTGGCGGGCCCGGGTGATCACGCCGGCGAGCACCTGGCGGGCCGGGTGCTTCTCGCTGACGTGCCAGCCGTGGCGCTCGAGCAGCCGGTCGACCTCGGCGATCCCCGCCGCGTCGGCCTGGTCGTCACCCGGCGGCAGGATGTTGAACTGCACGGTGCCGAGCAGGTTGTTGATCTCGCCGTCGTGGTCGTCGAGCGTCGCGAGCACCTCGCGCAGGCGGGCCACGGACAGGCCGCCGACCTCGATCAGCGCCCGGATCAGCCGCAGCCTGCGCACGTGCTGCTCGCCGTAGCGGGCCTGGTTCGGGCTGGTCAGCTCGCCCTGCGGGAGCAGCCCCTCACGCAGGTAGTACTTGATCGTCGGCACGGTGACCCCGGTCGCCGTGCTCAGTTCCGCGACTCGCACTCCTTCTCCTTACCAAACCCCCTTGCCAAGCACAGCAGATAGTGTAACTATCGATAGCAGATAGCATCACTATCCACTGGAGGGGCGATGAACACGGAACCGCTGGCCAAGACGTTGAGAGGGGCAGCGAGCTGGAACCGGCCGCTGATGGTGCTGACCGGCGTCATGCTGGTGGCCGCGCTGGGCAGCGCGCTCGGGCTCGTTGTGGACGACCGGGTCCTGACCGGCGCGCCGATCTGGCTCAAGCCGTTCAAGTTCGCCGTGTCGATCGCGCTGTACTCGATCGCGTGGGCGTGGATGATCTCGCTGCTGCCCAGGAAGTCGCGGCTCGTCACGGCGAGCGCGGCGACCATCACCGCGGTGCTCGCGGTCGAGTACGTGATCATCGTGGTGCAGGTGGTGCGGGGCAAGCGCAGCCACTTCAACGTGCAGACGCCGTTCGACTCGGCGATGTTCTCGATCATGGGCGTCTCGATCGGCGTGCTGTGGGTCGCGACGCTGCTGCTGTCGATCGTCGCCGTGCGGCACAAGTTCGGCAGCTACGCCGACACCATCGCCGTCCGGGTCGGCGTGGTCGTGGCGATGCTCGGCATCTCGGCCGGGTTCCTGATGCTCGGCCCGACCAGCGACCAGCTGGCGTCGATGAAGAACGACACCTTCCAGGGCTTCGTCGGCGCGCACAGCGTCGGCGTCCCCGACGGCGGGCCCGGTCTGCCCGTCACCGACTGGAGCACCACCGGCGGCGACCTGCGCATCCCCCACTTCGTCGGCATGCACGCCCTGCAGTTCTTCCCGCTGCTCGCGATCGCCTTGCTGGCCCTGGCCACCCGGATCCCGGCCCTGCGGCCCGACCGCGTCCGGGCGCGGCTGCTCATGGTCGCCGGCGGCGGCTACACCGCGGTGCTGGGGCTGCTGACGTGGCAGGCGCTGCGTGGCCAGCCGATGGTCCACCCGGACGGACTGACCCTCGCGACGCTGGGCGTGATCGTCGTCGCCGTCGTGGCCGGTGGCGTCTGGGCGTTGCGGACGCCGGCCCCGGTCGAGGCCGACGAGCGCGAGCTGGTGGCGGCATGACCACCGTGTTGTTCAACCTGACGTTCTACCTGGCCGTGCCGTTCTGGCTGCTGATGATCGTCGCGCCGCGCTGGCCGGTGACCGAGCGGATCGTGGCGTCGCCGTGGATCGCCACGCCGCCGCTGGTCGTGTACCTGATCATCGTGCTCCCCCATTTCGACCGGCTGTGGGCGGCCGTGTCCCGGCCGGATCTCGGTGTGCTGCAGGCGTTCCTGGGCAGCGGCATCGGCGCGGCGGCGATCTGGGCCCACCTGATCGCGTTCGACCTGTTCATCGGCCGGTGGATGTACTGGGAGGCGAGGAAACTGGGCATCCACCCGCTGGTCATGGCGCCGATCCTGGTGCTGACCATCCTGCTGTCACCGATCGGCTTGCTGGTCTTCCTCGTGGTTCGTGAGGTCGCCGTCCGCCAGGTCGCGGGCCGCGTGGACGAACGCGTCGGGGGATAGCGCGCGCCACACCAGCGCTAGCGCGGCGGCCTGGATCACCGCACCCATCACCCAGACGGCCCGCAGGCCGAAGTGGGCGGCGACCAGGCCACCGGCCAGCGCGCCGAGCGGGGTCAGGCCCCACGCCAGCGCGCGGTGGCTGGTCAGCACGCGGCCGAGCAGCGCCGTGGGCGTGAACCGCTGCCGGCTCGACTGCGAGCAGACGTTCCAGACCAGCGTCGTGGCGGTCATGAGGACGACCACCACACCGACGAACACCAGCGACGGCGGCGCCACCGCGATCAACACCTGAGCGGGCACGGTGGCGAGCTGGGCCAGGCGCATCGACCACGCGTAGCCGAGCCGGTCCACCACCCGGCCGACCACGAACGAACAGCCGATCCAGCCGAGCGCCATGCAAGCCAGCAGGACGCCGTACCCGATGCCGTCCACGTGCAACACCTGCGTGGCGTAGAGGACGAGCATCGCGTTGCCCGCGCTCGCGGCGAACGAGCCGAACGCCACCGCCGTGGTGATCGCGCGCAGCAGCCGGGTCCGCACCAGGTAACGGAGGCCTTCGTGGATGTCGCGCATCGGGTGCCGCCGGGTCACCGTCACCGCCGCGGACGGGATGGTGCGGGCGAGCAGCAACGCGGTGACGGCGGCGAGGAACGCCAGCCACGCCGGCCAGCCCGCGCCGAGCGCGAGCAGCACGCCGGTCAGCGGCGGCACGACGAACTGCACGACGCCGCGGTTGATCACCTGCAACCGCGTGTTGGCGGCGGCGAGCGCGTCCGGCCCGACCAGTTCGGGCACGAGCGCGCCGCTCGCGCCGTCGCCGAGGACCTGCGCGGAGGTCACCACGAACGCCACGCCCACCAGCAGTCCGAGGCCGAGCAGGTGCGTGGACCCGGCGAGGGCGAGGGTCAGCGCGGCCACCGCGAGCGCCGCGTAGGCGGCGGCGAGCACGGTGGTGCGGCGCACCCGGTCGATCAGGACGCCGGCGAAGAGCGAGAACAGCAGCCACGGGGCCTGGCCGACCACGTTGACCAGCGAAACTTCGCGGGGATCGGTGGTGATCGACACCGCCAGCAGCGGCAGCGCGGCGAGCAGCAGGCCCTCGCCCACCGAGCCGCCGACGGTCACCGCCTGCAACCGGTGCCAGCTCGAGCTCACGCCGCGAGTCTGCCGCAGCGCGGGCGGCGTACCGGCCGAAGTGATCAATCTGGCAGCCGGCTCAACAAAACGCTCCTCCCGCGCGTTTGGAAAAGGGAGGGGTCGGCGCACCGGGTCGTCGGTCTGCTGGGGGTGGCCGACGGCCCGGTGTGCCGCAAGGCGTGAGGCCGGGCGCGGCGTCTCGTAAGCTCCGGCGGGTGACCCGCAGCTATGACCTCGCAGACCCGACGGCCGACGCCAGCGCGGCGGCCGGCGCGGCAGCGGCCGCCATCGCCGAACACACCGGCGCGGCCACCCACGACCTCGCCATGATCCTCGGCTCCGGCTGGCGCCCCGCCGCCGACGAGCTGGGCGAGCCCGACGTGGAGCTGCCGCTCGAGCAGCTGCCCGGCTTCGCGGCACCGACCGTGCCCGGGCAGGGCGGCACCATCCGCTCGGTGAGCACCGGCGGCAAGCGCGTGCTCGTGCTGCTCGGTCGCACCCACTTCTACGAGGGCAAGGGCATCGCCCAGGTCGTGCACGGCGTGCGCTCGGTGGCCGCGGCCGGGTGCCGCGCCCTCGTGCTGACCAACGCCGCCGGCGGCCTGCGCGAGGACTACACCGTCGGCCAGCCGGTGATGATCAGCGACCACCTGAACCTGACCGCCAAGTCCCCGCTGGTCGGCGCCCAGTTCACCGACCTGACCGATCTCTACTCGACGCGGCTGCGTGGCATCGCCCGCGCCATCGAGCCGGCCCTCACCGAGGGCGTCTACGCCGGGTTGCCCGGCCCGCACTTCGAGACCCCGGCCGAGATCCGCATGCTGCGCACGCTCGGCGCCGACCTGGTGGGCATGTCCACCGTGCTCGAGGCCATCGCCGCGCGTGCGGCCGAGATGGAGGTGTTCGGGCTTTCGCTCGTCACCAACCTCGCGGCCGGGATGACCGGCGCGCCGCTGGACCACCTCGAGGTGCTCGAGGCCGGTCGGATCGCGGCGAGCCGGATGGGCAAGCTGCTCAAGGAACTGGCGGCGCGGGCGTGAAGCTCGTGACTGAGTTGCGCGACAAGGCGTTCCGCTGGCTCGCCGACGACCCGGACGCGGGCGACAAGGCCGAGTTGCAGCAGGTGCTGGCCCGCGCCATGGGCGGCGACGAGACGGCGGTCGCCGAGCTCGAGGACCGGATGTCGGGGGAGCTCACGTTCGGCACCGCGGGCCTGCGCGGGCCGGAACGCGCGGGGCCCAACGGCATGAACACCGCCGTGGTCGTGCGGGCCACCGCCGGGATCGCGGCGTGGCTGCGGGCGCAGGGACATGCGGGCGGGGTGGTCATGGTCGGGCGCGACGCCCGGCACGGCTCGGCGAAGTTCGCCGAGGCGGTGGCGAGCGTGCTGGCGGGGGCCGGGTTCGACGCCCGCGTGCTGCCGGGTCCGCTGCCCACGCCGATCCTGTCGTTCCTGACCCGCGGCACGGCCGCGGTGGCGGGCATCCAGATCACCGCGTCGCACAACCCGCCGGCCGACAACGGTTACAAGGTCTACCTGTCCGACGGCGCGCAGATCTCGCCGGCCGAGGCGAACGTGATCGAGGCGGCCATCCGGGGCGGCGCGGCGGCGGTGTCCGTGCCCCGATCCGACACCTACACGACCGTTTCGTCGTCCGAAGTGGACACTTACGCGACCCATGTGGCCGCACTGGCCCGCGGTGACTCCCGGGACCTCACGGTCGCGCTGACCCCGATGCACGGCGTCGGCGGCGCGACCGCCGTGGACGTGCTGGCCCGTGCCGGGTTCACCGACGTGCACCTGGTCGCGCCGCAGGCGGAACCGGACCCGGCGTTCCCGACCGTGTCGTTCCCCAACCCGGAGGAACCCGGCGCGACCGACCTGCTGCTGGCCACGGCGTCCGATGTGGACGCCGACCTCGCGATCGCCCTGGACCCGGACGCGGACCGCTGCGCGCTCGGCGTGCGCTCCCCCGACGGTGGCTGGCGCATGCTGCGCGGCGACGAGACCGGCGTGCTGCTCGGCGACTACATCCTGTCCACTTTGGACCGTATGACGCACCCGGATCCCTTGGTGGCCACGACGATCGTGTCGTCGTCCATGCTGGGTTCGGTGGCCGCCGCGCACGGAGCCCGCTACGACGAGACGCTCACCGGCTTCAAGTGGCTGGTGCGGGCCGGCGACGGGCACGGGACCGGCTTGGTCTACGCCTACGAGGAAGCGCTCGGGCACTGCGTCGACCCCGATTCGGTGCGGGACAAGGACGGCATCTCCGCCGCCGTACTGGCGTGCTCGCTGGCGGCTTCGCTGAAGGCCGCCGGGCGCACGGTGCTGGATGCGCTCGACGACCTGGCGGTGGCGCACGGCGTGCACGTGACCGACCAGGTGTCGGTGCGGGTGACCGACCTGGCGCGGATCGGCCAGCTGATGGCACGGCTGCGGTCCGCGCCGCCGTCGTCGATCGCCGGGGTTGCGGTGACCGCCGAGGACCTGTTGCCGCGCACGGACGGACTGCGTTGGTCGGGCGAGGGCGTGCGCGTCGTGGTGCGCCCGTCGGGCACCGAGCCGAAGGTCAAGGCCTACCTTCAGGTCAAGGCCCCGGTCGCGGATGCATCGGCGCTCGCCGACGTTCGTTCTGCCGCAACGGAAAAGCTCGCTTCGGTGCGCGACGAGGTGGCGGCCCTGCTGGCCGGTTGATGCCGTCGCCCGCTTCGGTCGCGCACGTTGCGGTGCACTGGATCCATGCTGCGAGGTCAAGCACTTTCGTCTCGTCCGACCAAACCACGCGGATTCACGTTCGTCGTGGTGCTGTTGTTCGTCCAGGCCCTGTTCAACGCGTTGTTCGCCGGGCTGCTGCTGGCCGAGCTCAACAACGCGGCCGAGCACGGGCAGACCGTGCTGAACGCGGGGTTCGTGCGCTTCGGGGTCGGCCTGTCGCTCGTCACCACCGGCGCGCAGCTGATCTGCGCGATCCTGATCCTGCGGCGGATCCCGTGGTCACGCCCGCTGGCCATCGGGGTCGAGGTGGTCACCATCGGCTCCGGGATCATCGCCCTGGTCAACAACGGCGCGTCGCCGCAGTTCTTCACGGGCCTCGGCCTGCCCGTGCTGGCGTTGGTGTACTTGATGAACCACGAGTTCACCGCGTGGTTCACCCAAGACCGGCGATGACGGCGCTGCTCGCCAGGGGCCAGCAGCGCCGTCGCGCTCAGCGCCAGGTGTGGCCGCCGTCGTCGGTGACCATCGGCGTCACCGTGTGGTCGCAGCCGTCCTTCGACGTGCACGCGTGGGCGACCTGCGCCGTGCCGTGCTGGGCGTCGGTGAACGTCAGCGACTCGATCGGGCCGGGCAGGCCCGACGGCGTGATCGTCTCCTGCGTCGTCGCGTGCACGACGTGCAGCACGCCGGACGGGTCCACGACGACGTATGCGTCCGGCCCGGTCACCGCGACCGGCACCGCGACGCCGGGCGCCGCGTCCCCGGACAACGTGACCACGACGCCCTTGGTGAACGTGACGCCGTCCTTGCTGGTGTCCAGGCGGACCGTCGAGGGACGGCCGTGCGCGGTCACCGGCACGGTCACGCCGTCGGCCGTGGTCAGCGGCGCGCCGTGGCTCGGCGCGGTCGCGGGCACGTTGAACCGGCCGCCGCCGTCGAGCTTCTGCCAGGTCACGCCGCCGTCCGGGCTGGAGTAGACCAGCGACCGCTGCGGGCCGCCGACCAGCACCAGCCGCGACCCGACCCACGCGACGTCACCGGCCACCGGGGCCTGGCGCGCGGCGAGCGGCCCGGCCGCCGGACCGGTGAACAACGCGGGCAGGCCACCCGTGCTGGCGCTGCCCGGGAGCGTCGCCATCACGCCGGCCCGCGCACCGTCCGGGGACAGGGCGACCACTGCCTGCCTGGTCGGGAGGTCCAGGTGCAGGGTGCTGCGCTGCCAGGTGCGGCCGCCGTCGGTCGAGTGCTCGTAGACGAGACCGGACGCGTCCGGCGTCACCTTCGCGAGCTGGTTGCCTTGGTGGGCAACGCCTTCGTTGGCCACCGGCAGCGTTTGCTGGGCGGTGCCGCAGGCCGCGAGGACCAGACCTGCCGCCACCACAAGGATCTTCTTCATCGTCCGCCTCCTCACAAGCACGCCGAGTTGCCGCTGAACGGGGCCAGTGCCAGCGTGGGGCCGTTGGAGCAGTCACTGTCCACATTGATCGTGACGCCGTTCCAGGTCTCGTTGTGGCCGCCGCGGTACTGCTTGTGCCGCTGGTGCTGGGTCCAGTGGCTCGTGCTCACGCACGACATCGACGACGTCGACAGCACGCCGTCCCAGTCGGCGCCGGTGATGAAGTCCGGCGCCGGGCTGGTGGTGAACTGGTCGATGAAGCCCGAGCACGTCGAGGTGTAGACGCCCGCGGTCTGCGCCGGCGCCACGTGCAACTGGGCGACCCACCCGCGCACGAACGCCTTGGTGGCGTTGATGCACGTCGTCGTGGACGAGCCGGGCGCCTCGAGGTCGTAGGTCACCGGCGAGTTGGTGGCCATGCCCAGCGCGCTCATCGCGTTCCACGCCTTGACTGCCTCGGCCTTGCCCTGGCTGTACGCGGTGGTCGTGTTGGTGCTGAAGTGGTCGAAGCCGCTCGCGCACGGGTTCTGCGGGCCGACCCAGAGCGGCATCAGGTGCCAGCCCTGGTTGGTCACCGAGGCGACCCAGGCCTTGGTCAGGTTGGGCTGGCTGCACCCGCGGTCGATGCCGCCGATGTAGACGCCCCACGCGGAGTACGGGGTGTTGTTCCAGAAGGCGCTCATCTGGCTCAGCGACGGCGCGGCGCACGAGTCGACGCCTTGACCGACGAGTTGTTCGCGTTGCGGCGCGGCGTTCGCGGGCCCGGCGGCCGCGACCGCACCCGCGAACGCGAGGACCGCCGCGGCGACCACGCTGATCAGCTTGGCTTTCATTCGGGGGAACCTTTCGCAGCAGGGAAGTTCCTCCGCCAAGCAAAGTGGCGGGCGTGGTGGCGAACCAGGAGGAGCGGCCGGAGCTTTCGCTGGCAGGTAGCGTCCGGGGCATGCGCCGGCTGCTGTTGGTACACCACACGCCCTCGCCCGCCCTGCACGCGATGTTCACCGCGGTCGTCGAGGGCGCCACGGACCCGGAGCTCGAAGGCGTCACCCTGGTCCGGCGTGCGGCCTTGGCGGCGACCGCGTCCGACGTGCTGGAGGCGGACGGGTACCTGCTGGGCACGCCCGCCAACATCGGCTACATGTCCGGCGCGCTGAAACACTTCTTCGACACGATCTACTACCCGTGCCTGGACTCCACCCGCGACCGACCGTTCGGCTTCTACGTGCACGGCAACGAGGGCACGGAAGGTGCGGAACGGGCCATTGCGTCCATTGCCAAGGCACTCGGCTGGGAGCAGGTCGCCGCGCCCGTGGTCGCGATGGGCAAGCCGGATCTGGCCGCATGCAAGGAACTCGGCGGGGTGGTCGCGGCTACGGTGATGTCCTGACGAAAGGTGACTCGCCGTGAGGTCGATCTTCATCAGCCACACCACCGCGGACAAGCCTTTGGCCACGCTCTTCAGCGAGACGTTGCGCCTCGGTGGTGTTCCGGTCGAGCACATCTTCTACTCGGCGCAGCGCTCCACCGGCATCCCGGCAGGCGAGCAGGCCGAAACGCACCTGCGCGAGCGCGTCCGATCGGCCAAGCTGATGCTTGAGTTGATCTCCGAAACGTTCCTCACCAGGCCGATGTGCCTCATGGAACTGGGTGGCGCGTGGGCGCTCGGTGTGCCGACCTTCCCGATAGCCGTGCCGCCGTTGAAGCCCATGGACATCGCGAGCCGGATCGGCAACTTCCACACGCACAAGCTCTCCGAGGAGGCGGCGGTGCGGCAGTTGTTCGACGAACTGCATGACCGCGCGGAGCAGGCTACCGGCTTGCGCATCGGCGCCACCGGCTGGGGAGAAGCTGTCGACAGCTTCCTCGACCGCCTGCCGTCCGCTCTCGCGGCGCGCAGCACCGATGACGACCCGGACGCGCGGCGGGACGAAGCCACCGACCACGGCGATGGTCTGGTGTCCTCGAACTACGTGGTCGCGGAGGGCTCGTTCGGCACAGAGGTGCGTGGTGAACTGGAGAACACGACCGACTCCTCGCGGTCGGTCGTCATCCTCAGCGCGACCTTCTACAAGGACGGCGCCAACATCGGAGTCGCTTCGGGAACGGTGGGAAGGCTAGGAGCTCACCAGCGGAAGACCTTCACCTTGACCTCGACCGATCACATCCCCGTGCACGACCGGATCAGCGTCCAGGTGGACAACTGGATGTGAGCGCACGCCGTGGGTGGCGGCGCCCGAGGCGTCGGCGCCGCCACCCACGGACCGGTCAGCCGGAGTAGCCGGCCAGGATCTTGGAGAAGTCGTACGGGGCCTGCGGCACGTTGGTGCACTGGTATGTCGCACCGGTGCACGCGTTGCGGTCCCGGGTCATCTCCCAGAAGGACAACATCCCGAGGTGCTTGCCCCGCGCGAACGACACCAGCTGCGACAGGTCCGACTGGTCGAAGACGTGGTGGTCGTCGTTCTGGCCGAGCATCGGGGTGACGCCGAGGCGCGACCAGGCGTCGGAGACCCCGAGGATCGACCGCAGCTGGCCCTCCGTGCTGGTCGCGGCCTGCACGGCGGCGTCGCCGTAGTCGACGTCCTGGTAGTAGTCCATCGCCATGATGTTGACCATGTCCAGGTCGACCCCCGCGGAGACCGCGGACTGGACCACGTTCAGCCCGTCGGCGGTCAGGCCCATGGGCAGCACCGGCAGCGTGAGCGAGATCTTCAGCCCTGGCTCCTGCTGCTGCAACTGCGCCAACGCCTGCGAACGCCGTGCGATCGACGCCGGCTCGGCCACCGCCGAGCCCTCGATGTCGACGTCGAGGTAGCGCAGGCCGTAGGCGTCCACGACCGCCTTGTACTCCGCCGTCAACGCGCCGACATCACTGCACGCCTGCGCCAGCTCGATGCCGGACGCGCCGCCGAAGGAGATCTTCACGTCGCCGCCGCCCGCGCGGATGGCGTCGACCTGGTCCTTGCCCCAGGCGTCACGCGGGTCGTAGGCGTTGAACCACATGGCTTTGCAGCCCGACGCGGTGATGAACGCCAGCGTGTAGCTCTTGACCCCGGACGCCGACGCCATGTCGGTCAACGACGGCGTCGGCCACGAACCCATGTCCACATAGGGCGCGGCGTGGATCGGGTCGCCCGCGGCCGCCGAAGCGGGCGCGGACCACCCGAGCACGGCCGCCCCGGCCGCCAGCACGGCAGCCAACAGCCGGCGGCGCATCAGAACCCTGCCGTGATCTGCGTGAACTCGAAGTCGCCCTGGTCGATGCCGCTGCAGCTCTCGCTCGCGGTGGCGCAGCCGTGGTCGCGGTTGACCGACCAGAAGGCAAGGCGTGCCAGGCCGTTCTGGTTGGCGTAGTCGGTGACCTGCTGCCAGATCTGCGGCGTGGTGACCTCGGACTGGTCGGACATGCCGTTCATTCCCGAGATGCCCATGTGCGCGTACGCGGTCGCGTCGTCCCAGCCGTTGGCCGACTTCAGCGCGTCCTTCAGGCCCTCGGCCGCGCTGACCGTGCTGGCGTACATGTCCGCGCCGCCACCGAAGTCGAACGGCATGATCGTGTACGCGTCGATGCCCACGCCCATGGACGCCGCCTGGTTGATCAAGCGGGTGCCGTAGTAGGTCGGGCCGGTGGTGCCGGTGCCGAACGTGACCACCACGGCCGTGTCCGGGTTGTTCTGCTTGATGATCTTCAGGCCGCCGAGGATCCGGTCCTGCACAGCCTCGTTCTCGAACTCGTCGGAGTTCTCGATGTCGAAGTCGACCGCGATCGGGTGGTAGGCGTCGATCACCTGCTGCACGGCTCCCGCGTAGGCATTCGAGTCCGAGCAGTTGGGGCCGAGTTTGTTACCGGACCAGCCGCCGAAGGAGATCTCGACGCTGCCGCCCGCTCCCTTGATCGAGTTGATGGTCTGCTCGTCCACGCCGCCGGTCAGCGGGCGCTGGCTGTCCCACGACGGCGTGCAGCCGCCGCCGGAAAGCATGAACGCCATGGTGAACGACTTGATGCCGGTCTGGTTCATGACGTCGGTCGCGCTCGGCGGGTTGCCCCAGCCCTCGTAGAGGTAGGGCGCGCCGGGCAACTTCGCTTGCAGGGCAGGCGAAGCGGAGGCGGACTGGACGGCGAGCACCGCCAGGCTGAGCCCGGCCAGTGCGCTGAGGACGGCGGAGGCAGTTCGCCGCATGATCACTCCCCGAACTTCGTAGTGACTGCTGGCTATTCATTAGGAAAGTTTCCTAATAGTTTGCTGCGTCCATGCTAGGCAGGTCACAAGATCGGGTACAACCCTACGGAAGTAGCTACCGCCCGAATTCCCCTTGTGCCGCCGGACTTCTGGGCACGCCACTCCGGGCGTGTCCCACATCCACGCCAGGTGTGTCCCACGTTCGCGACGGGTGTGTCCCACGTTCGCGTTGGGTGTGTCCCACGTTCGCGCGGGGCGTGTCCCACCTTCGCGTCAGATGTGTCCCACACCCGGGCACCCCGTGTCCCACGCGCGAGTGTGGGACACGGGGTGCCGGAAGGGTGTCCCTATGTGGTTGTCAAGCCGCGGCGGGGGTGGAGACGGGTTCGGGGTGGCGGTAGTGGGTGCCGTTGCGGAGCATGGCGTAGA
>NZ_SNXZ01000005.1 GCF_004362825.1 Labedaea rhizosphaerae | reverse complement strand
CTCAAAACCCGCACCCACTACAACGAAACAACCGCATGGTCACACCACACCGACTCCGCCGCCGCTTGACTTCACAGCGCATGGGATGTCTCTTCTGACCCCGCGCGTCCCCTTGTCCGGACGGGTGTGTCCTCCGTTCCGGTCGTGCCGGAGGAGGGGACACACCGTGCGGGAGGAGGGGACACACCGGGTGGGAGGAGGGGACACGCGCGGGAAGGGGCGGTCCAGACCAACCGTTGACTTGTGACCCAGCCCGCATTAGCGTCTCCGAACAACCTTCCCGTACATGAACCGATCCGAACATTGAGGATGTGTTCATGTATGTGAACGAAATGGGACGAGAGGGCGGAACACTCCCATGGCGCGGATCGAGCTCGACGGTCTCCTGGCGTTTCCGCTGACAGCCTTCGCCGACGACCTCACGCTCGACCTCGACGCCTTCGCCAAGCACGTCGAAGTGCACATCGCGGCCGGTGCGGGCGCGTTGTTCGTGGCCTGCGGGACCGGCGAGTTCAGTTCCTTGAGCCCCGACGAGCTGGCCGACGTGCTGAAGACCGCGCGCGACGTGGCCAACCAAAGGGTGCCGATCTGGGTGGGCGCCGGTGGCGGTGCCGCTCAAGCACAAGCAGGGGTGAAGGCAGCCGAGCAAGGCGGCGCCGACGGCGTCCTGCTCATGCCGCCCTACCTGGTCACGGGCCCGCCGGCCGGTCTGGTCGAGCACGTTCGCTACGCCGTCGGCGACAGCGGCATCCCGGTGATCGTCTACCACCGGGCGCCAGGGGTGTTCACGGCGAACGCGGCCAAAGGGCTGGTCGGCATCCCGAACGTCGTCGGGCTCAAGGACGGGTTCGGCGACGTCGACCTGATGACCCGCATCGTCACCACGATCCGGGCCGAGAACCCGGACTTCCTGTTCTTCAACGGGTTGCCGACCGCCGAGGTGTCCGCGCAGGCGTACGCGGCGATCGGCGTGCGCCGGTACTCCTCGGCCGTGCACTGCTTCGCCCCGGCCATCGCGCACCGGTTCCACCGTGCCATCACCGAAAACGACCACGACACGGCGCAGGCCCTGCTGTCCGGGTTCTACCTGCCGCTGGTCGCCCTGCGCGATGAGTCGCCGGGGTTCGCCGTCTCGCTGGTCAAGGCGGCCGCGCGGCTGCGTGGCGACAAGGTCGGCCCGGTCCGGCCACCGCTGGCCGAGCCGACCCCGGACCAGCTCGACCGGCTCGCCCGCATCGTCGACGACGGCCACGCCGCATTGGAGGATCTACCGTCATGATCAACCGCAGGACGGTGTTACGTGGCGGTGCCGCGGCCGCGGTGCTGACCGGGATCTCGGTGCAGACAGCAGCAGTGGCGGCCGCGGCGGCACCCGGACCCGACGACTTCGCCAAGATCGTCGCCGGCTACCGGCAGCTGCAGGTCGGCATCGACCGGCCGTCGCCCGAGCGGACCGCGGCGTTGCGCAACCTCGGCCGGGTCGCCAAGTCCTACAACGACACCATGTCCCTCGATGGGCCACTGTGGACGGACCTGCCGTTCGGCCCGGGCAGCGACTACACCACCTCGATGTACGGGCGGCTGCGGGCGATCGCGGTCGACTGGGGCACGACTGGTGCGCAGCTCGGCGGCGACCCAGCCGTCCTGCAAAGGGTCAAGCAAGCCCTGGAACTGTTGTACGCCAACCAGTACAACGAGAACACCGCCGAGCTCGGCAATTGGTACACCTATGAGATCGGCATCCCGTACTACCTGCTGCACACGCTCGTCACCGTCGCCGACCAGCTCGATCCCGCCGACCTGCAGCGCTTCGTACGCCCCATCAAGCGGTTCGTCGGCGACCCGAACCGCCGGGCCAACAACCCGGGCACCGTCGAGACCGGCGCGAACCGGGCCGACAAGGCGCTGATCTCCATCGTGGCCGGCGCGCTCACCGGTGACGCGGCGTGGATCCAGAAGGGCATCGACGCGATCACCGACGTCGAGGGCGGCGGCAAGGACAGCGTCCTGGCCAAGCTCGACAAGGCCGCGGGCGACGGGTTCCACACCGACGGCTCGTTCCTCCAGCACGGCACCATCCCGTACCCCGGCCACTACGGAATTGTCCTGCTCACCGCGCTGGCCGGCGCCATCCACGTTACCGAGGGCACCAGCTTCGCGTTCCCGGCCGAGCGCAAGGACCAGGTCCACGCGCTGGTGCCGGACACGTTCGCCCCGTTCGTCGTCGGCGGCGCGCTCATGGAACCGGTGCGCGGTCGCATGCTGTCGCGCCAAGGCGAAACCGGGCACGACATCGGGCACCAGCTCACCGTCGCCACCACCGTGCTGGCCCGCACCGCGACCGGCGACCGCAAGGCCGAGTTGAGCGGCCTGGTGGCCAAGTGGATCGGCGAAGGCACCTACGCGTCCTACTTCGAGATCCCCGACCCGGAGCGGTTCGCGCCCGGCCCGGATCTCGTCGCCACGCCCGGAATCGAGTTGGCACAAGAACTCCTGGCCGCCAAGCCGCGGCGCACGCCGACCGTGGCCACGCACCGGGTGTTCGGCCAGCAGGACCGGATGGTGCACACGACGCAGGACTGGTCGAGCTCGCTGGGGCTGGGCTCGACCAGGATCTCCCGCTACGAGTCGATCAACGGGATGAACCTGCACGGCTGGTACACCGGCGACGGCGTGCTCTACACCTTCCTCGCCAACGCACGCGGGCACTACTCCAACGCGTACTGGCCGACCGTGGATCCGTTGCTGTTGCCGGGAACCACGACGAAGACCGGTGACCCGGGTCCGCTCGCGGCCACGCCGATGGGCGCGACCCCGCACAGCGGCGGCGTCCGCCACGACGACCGGCACGGCGCGTACGCCCTGGACTTCGTGTCGGCGGACGGCACGCTGTCGGCCAAGAAGTCGTGGTTCTTCACCCCGCACGGCATCGTCTGCCTGGGCGCCGGGATCACCGACGCGTCCGGCGAACGCGTGCGCACGACCATCGAGAACCGCAACCTCGGCGAGGACGGCAACCCGACCCTGCGGGCCGACGGCTTCCCGGTCGCGGCCACGGGTACGTTGCGGCGCAAGCGATGGCTGCACCTCGACGGGGTCGGCGGCTACCGCGTGCTCGACCACGCCGACGTCGTGGCCGTCCGCGAGGACCGCACGGGTGCGTGGCGCGACGTCGACACCGGCGCGAACACCAAGGGCACCACCGTGCCCTACACGCGCCGTTACCAGAAGCTGCTCATCGACCACGGCGTGCGGCCGACGAACGAGAGCTACGCCTACGCCGTGCTCCCGGCAGCGTCTGTTGTGGACACGGCAATAGTCCAATTAGGCCTGATCCGGGCCAACACCCCGGCGGTGCAAGCGTTCCGGCTGCCGGACGGCACGCTGCTCGCCAACTTCTTCGCGGCGGGCTCCGTCGACGGCGTCTCGGTGTCCGGGCCGGCGTCGATCGCCCTGTCGTACGAGCACGGCGGAAGACGGCTCGACATCGCCGATCCCACCCAGCTCCAGGACTCCGTCCGGGTGAGCGTGCGCGGGCACACCGTGTCCGTCCCGCTGGCCGGCACCTGCGGTGCCACCCAGACGGTTTTGCTCGGCCGGTGACCCCCACCCATCCCAACGAGTCCCAGGAAGAGGCGACACGGCAATGACGCAGGCGGCGCCGCCCAAGCGGAGCATCAACAGAACAACGCTGTACTTCTTCGGTGCCCTAGGCGGCATCCTGTTCGGCTACGACCTCGGGGTCATCTCCGGGGTCCTGCCGTTCATCACCAAGCTGTGGACGCTCACCAGCTGGGACAAGGGGGTCATCACCGCGAGCATCTCGGTCGGCGCGGTGCTCGGCGCGATCTTCTCCCCGCGGGTCAATGAATGGCTCGGCCGGCGCAGCACGATCATGGTGGCCTCGGTGGTCGTCGTGATCGGCACGATCGGCGCCGTGGCGGCCCAGTCGTTCACCATGCTGGTGATCTTCCGGCTGGTCATCGGCATCGGCATCGGCTTCTCGTCGTCCACCGTGCCGACGTACATGGCCGAGCTGGCGCCGGCGAAGTGGCGCGGCGCGATGGGTGCGCTGAACCAGATCTTCATCGTGCTGGGCATCCTGATCGCGTTCCTGGTCAGCTACGGCCTGGGCTCGTCGTCGAACTGGCGGCTGATGTTCGCCGGCGCGATCGTGCCCGCGGTGGTCCTCTTCTTCGGCCTGATGCTGCTGCCCGAGACGCCGCGGTGGCTGCTGAAGAACGGCCGCGAGGAGGAAGCACGCGCGGTGCTGCAGAGCACCCACCGCGCGGGCGACGTCGAGGGCGAGATCACCCAGATCCGCGAGGTCATCCGCCTCGACACCGAGCAGAAGGGCCGCGTGCGCGACCTGTGGGCGCCGTGGGTGCGCCCGATGCTGATCGTGGCTATCCTGCTGGCCGTCGGTCAGCAGTTCAGCGGCGTCAACGCGGTCAACGCGTACTTCCCGACCATGCTGATCGGCCTCGGCTTCGCCACCCAGGCGGCGCTGCTGTCCGGTGTGCTGCTGGGCGTGACGAAGTTCCTGTTCACCGCGTGGGTGGTCTTCGTGGTGGACCGGTGGGGCCGCAAGCCGCTGCTGCTGATCGGCAACGCGATCATGGTGGTCACGCTGGTCGGTGCCGCGCTCGTGGTGCTCAACGTGGACGACACCACCACCAAGGGCGTGCTGATGCTCGTCATGATGATCCTCTACCTGGTCGGCTACGAGCTGGGCTGGGGCGCGGTCGTGTGGGTCATGATGGCCGAGGTGTTCCCGCTGCGGGAGCGCGCCGCGGGCATGGGCGTCGCGAGCGTCGTGCTCTGGGCGTCCACCGGTCTCATCACCGCGATCTTCCCGCTCATGTCGGACAAGAACGCGCTCGGCCTCGGCGGCTCGATGCTCGTCTTCGCCGGGGTCAACGTGGTGCTGTTCGGCCTGACCAAGTGGCTGGTGCCGGAGACCAAGGGCCGCAGCCTCGAGCAGATCGAGCTGGACCTGCGCAACCGCACGGGTGTCGGGTCCAAAGGCATCGGGGCGAAGGCCGAAGTCTGATGGATCGAATCGAGCGGGTGACGATCTCGTCGGTCACCCTCCCGTTGTCCGTGCCGGTCAGCGACGCCAAGGTGCTGACCGGCCGGCAGCGGCCGATGACCGAGGTCGCCGTGCTGTTCGCGGAGGTCACCGACGCGGGCGGCGCGAGCGGCTTCGGGTTCAGCTATTCGAAGCGGGCGGGCGGGCCCGGTCAGTACGCGCACGCGTGCGAGATCGCGCCCGCCCTGCTCGGCGAGGATCCCAGCGACATCGGGCGGTTGTGGGACAAGCTCGCATGGGCCGGTGCCTCGGTCGGTCGCTCCGGCCTTGCGGTGCAAGCGATCGCGGCGTTCGACATCGCCTTGTGGGACATGAAGGCCAAGCGGGCCGGGCTGCCGCTGGCCAAGTTGCTCGGCGCGCACCGGGATTCGGTGCGCTGCTACAACACCTCCGGCGGTTTCCTGCACGCGCCGGTGTCGTCGATCCTGGAGCGGGCGGCGGAGTCGCTGGCCGCCGGGATCGGCGGGATCAAGCTCAAGGTCGGCCAGCCTTCGACGTCGGTCGACCTCACCCGGGTGACGGCGGTCCGGGAGAAGCTCGGCGACGACGTGCCCCTGATGGTCGACGCCAACCAGCAGTGGGACCGGCCGACCGCGCGCCGGATGTGCCGCGCGTTCGAGCCGATGAACCTGGTGTGGATCGAGGAACCGCTCGACGCCTACGACTTCGACGGCCACGCCGCGTTGTCGCGGGCCTTCGACACCCCGATCGCGACCGGCGAGATGCTGGCCAGCGCGGCGGAGCACATGGCCTTGATCGACGCCGGGGTCGACATCGTGCAGCCCGACGCGCCCCGGGTCGGTGGCATCACCCAGTTCCTGAAGGTGATGGCGGCGGCCGAGCGAGCGCACCTGCAGCTGGCGCCGCACTTCGCGCGGGAGATCCACGTGCACCTGGCGGCGGCCTACCCCTTGGAGCCGTGGGTCGAGCACTTCGAGTGGTTCGACCCGCTGTTCAACGAGCACCTCGAGATCGCCGACGGCCGGATGCACCTGTCGGCGCGGCCCGGGCTGGGCGTGACGGTCAGCGACCAGGCGCGCGCGTGGACCGTGGCCACGCACGAGGTGACCGCTTAACGCGACCAGATCCGCCGCGACGCCGACAGCGAGTCCTTGTCCAGCGCGGGTGGGGTGGCCCAGGTGCGCTGGATCCGCTCGGTGCTGTCGAACCGTGGCCAGCCGGGATCGCCGGTCGCGGCGAACGCGGCGAAGGCATCGCGCAGGGCGGTAGAGAGTGCGGCGAACTCCGGCGGGACCTGCGGGCCGATCAGGCCCGCGGCCAGCGGGCTGTGCGGGGTGTCGAAGGTGAAGGGCACGTCGAGGCCGTGGCAGGCCCGCAGCGCACCGCCGCGGGCCGGGCTGCGCCACGCGAACTCGTAGAGGTAGGTGTCGCGTCCCGCGTCGGCGCCGGCCTCGGCGCACCACAAGGCGGGGATGCGGAACAGGGCATCCGACAGGATGAGCGCGTGCAGGTCCTCGTCGGTGATGCCGGGGTTCGCGGCCCGGTAGTCCCGGACCGCGCTCGGAGCCAGGCCGCAGCCGCGTGCGGTGTCGGTGGGATCGGCGGTCGAGAAGTCCGCGTCCACGGTGAACATCCGCGCTTCGTCGGTGGTGAACCCGCAGATGAGTTCCCGGTCGGTGGCCCGCTGGTGCGTGCGGCTCCACGGTGGGGCGTCGAACAAGTCGTCGTCGATGACCAGCGAGTACGGCGCGTTCGGGTGCGTCCACCGGTCCGGTTCGGCCGCCATGACCGCCACCGGCGCCATCTGGACCGCGTGGATCTGCTCGGGCGGCACCGCGGCCAGGGCCTCGGCGCTCGGGCGGACACCGAGCCGTGAGGTGATCATCGCCGACACGGCGCGGGCCTCGTCGGCCGGGACGAAGATCTTGCCCGGGCTCTGTGCGATGCCCCGCCGGAAAAGCCCTTGCCCGCCACCGCTTGCGAGCAGTCCCACGATCGACGACGCGCCCGCGGACTGCCCGATCAAGGTCACCGCGTCCGGGTCCCCGCCGAAGGCGGCGATGTTGTCGTGCACCCAGCGCAGGGCGGCGAGCTGGTCGAGCACGCCGCGGTTGCCCGGCGCGTCCTCGACCCAGCCGAAACCCTCGTAGCCCACCCGGTAGTTCACCGTCACCAGGACGATGCCCGCGGCGGCGTAGGCCGTGCCGTCGAAGTCGTTGGTGGCGGCGGTGCCGCCCAGGCACGCGCCGCCGTGGATCCACACCAGCACCGGCAGCCCGGAGCGCGTGACGTCGGGGGTCCACACGTTGACCGTGAGGCACTCGGGGTCGTCGCCGGGGTGCCAGAGGAACGGTTGCGGCACCGAGGAACCGAACACCCGTGCGTCGCGTGCCCCGTCCCAGCGGGACGCCGGGACCGGCGCCTGGAACCGGCGGACGCCCGTCAGCGGTGCGGCATAAGGGATGGCGAAGAAGGTCGAGCACCCCGCGCGCGCCTCGCCACGCACTGCTCCGCCTTCTGTACGGACAACCACATCCATCGTGACCCCCAAATCTCTGATATAAGTCACTGTACCAAAAAGCGGGAGGGCCGATGCCGAAGATCGTCGATCCCGGGCAGCGACGCGACGAGGTGGCGGCGGCGCTGTGGCGCGTGGCGTACAAGGACGGCTGGGCCGCGGTGAGCCTGCGCCGGGTCGCCGCGGAGGCGGGGCTGTCGCTCGGTTCCGTCCAGCACTACTTCGACGGGATGGACGACGTCCTCGACCACGCCGTCGCCGGGGTGCTCGACGCCCTCGACGACCGGCTCGTCGGGCAGCTGACCGCGCTCGCCGACCCGCGCCACGCCCAGTCGACCGTGCGCCGGGTCCTGCAGAGCATGATCCCCGGGGCCACGGACGGTGCCGCGACGTCGGTGTGGCAGGTGCAGGTGATGGCCTGGCTGGCCGTGGTCGGCAAGGCCGCGCAGCACCCGGCGATGTCCGCGCGCCTGTCCGCCGGCTCCGACCGGCTCGCCCAGGCGATCGCCGCGGCCATCCGGCTGCACGCACCTCGTCGTGCCACCGCGGGTGCGCGCCGCGACGCGCGCGCGTTGCTCGCCCTCGTCGAGGGCCTGCTGCTCCAGCTCGCGCGGGGCGACACGCGTCCGGCCGAGGCCGCCGACGTCGTCGCACGCTTCGTGGCCGCCGTCTTCACGTCGTGACGACCACTGGATGAGGTTCGGTGAGTACCTCACCATTCGGGCTAATCGGACGTCGGTTACCTTCCAACCAAATACGCCTTCCCATTGGGGCCTTCGAGAGCTAGGGTCGCCTCGTGGGAACCGCGCATGATGGCGACCTGTCCGAATGGTGAACAGCACCACCATTCCTCGTGTGGTCGTTGTCGGCAGCGGCGCCTTCGCGCGATCGGTGCTTTATTCGATCGCCACCGAATTCACGGTCCCGGCACGAGTGATCATTCTTGCCAGGAACGCGGACAAAGCCGCCGAGGTGGCTTATGTGGCTGCCGCGCGAGCGGCGGTCAGCGCATGCCCGGTCGAGTTCGACCACCGGGTGGTCGACCTCGCCGACGGGGCGGCAATGACTGCTGCGCTTGAGGAATCGGCGCCGGACGTGCTCGTCCAGTGCGCGTCGTACCAGTCGCCCTGGGAGCGGATCGGCGCGCCGTCAGCCTGGACGGAATTGCTGCGGACCGCCGGTTTCGGCATTGCCCTGCCGCTGCAGGCGGTGCCGTTGCTCGATGTGGTCGAAACAATACGCAAAGTGGCACCGGATTGCCTTGTCGTCAATGGGTGCTTTCCCGATGCGGTCAATCCCGTGCTTGCCGCGGCCGGTTATCCCATCCTGTGCGGCATTGGCAACATCTCCACCATATCGGCCGCGATATTGGGCCAGTCGCACCAAAAGCGGTTACACCTTTTGGCCCATCACCTTCACCTGCACGCACCCGAAGATGCCGCCAACGAAGCGCGTATCTGGCTCGACGGCACCGAACAGGATCAGGTCGCCACCCTGCTCGCCGGGATGCGGGCCATCGACCGCGCCGAACTGAACGGGATCGGCGGGCACGCCGCCGCCGGGCTGCTCGACGCCTTGGTCACAGGCGCGACCCTAGACACCCACGTGCCCGGCCCGCTCGGCCTGCCCGGCGGTTACCCGGTGCGGGTGCGGGACCGGCGCATCGAGCTCCGCCTGCCCGACGGGCTCGACGCGATGACCGCCGTGGCGTGGAACCAGCGGATGAGCGTGCTGGACGGCGTCGAGCTCGACGGCGACCGGATCCGCCTGCCCGCCGCCATCAAGGAACACGCCCCTGAGCTGGCCGAAGGGTTCCCGGCCGCGGCGCTGCGGCAAGCCTGCGCGCGCCTGCTCGACGTACGAGAAGCACTGCGCGCCGGCCCGCCACCGTGACCCGGGGCGGTCCGCACCCCTCAACCCAGCGCCCGACCACGTGGAGGCACCACCGATGCCGAACGCCACCGCCACGATCAGCACCGCGATCAGCAGCCCGATCAGCACCGCCACACGCAACCTGATCCTGGACTACTACGACCGGCTGCCCGCGGTGATCGACCGCTACGTCCCGGACGTGGCCCCGGACGAACGGGTGGAGGCGTTCAACCCCGGCTTCGCGTTGCCCGAACTCGACGACGGCGTGCGCGACTACTTCGACGTCGCCGGGGCCGACCTGCACGAGCTCGGCGAGTACGGCGACACCAAGCTCATGCTGCTCGACCTGATGCGCAACCCCGGCACCAACACCACCAAGACCCTGCCCTCGCTGCTGATCGTGGCCCGCGCCGTGGAGTACATCCGGCGCACCGGTCACCCCGTCCTGATCTTCTCGCCCACGTCGGCGAACAAGGGCACGGCGCTGCGCGACGCCGTCTGGCGCGCCCTCGACGCCGGCCTGGTCACCCGCGAGCAGCTGCGCATCGTCACCCTCGCCCCCAAGTCCTGTGTGGACAAACTGCGGTCCGGCCCGCTGTCGGCCGACGAGGAGTTGCGCGCGCTCAACCCCGTGCTGGTCTACGACGGCCCGCAACCCGAGGACGTCAAGGTGCTCGGCAAGCAGTTCGCGCAGGAGCACGCCGCCTGGTTCGCCGGCCGGCACGGCAGTCGCATGTGGTTCTCCTTGGAACTGCGCAACTACGTGATCGCCGACGCCACGCGCGCCTTCCTGGAGCAGGATGTCTCACCCGCGCACCCGGCCCGCGTGCAGGCCCACGCCGTGTCCAGCGCGTTCGGCCTGCTCGGCTACTCGCTGGGCCGCGAGGTGCTGGAGGAGCAGAAGCTCGCGAAGGTCGATGACCGCGCCGGCTACCTGCTCGTGCAACACCTCGGCACCCCCGACATGGTGCTCAGCCTGCACCACGGCAGCCACGACCGCTCGACCCTGCCCGCGTACGCCCGCGACGACACGACCGGGCTCTACACGCAGCAGCAATCCCCGCACTTCCCGGCGGTCACGTTCGACCCGGGCGAGGTGCTCGACCCGACCTTCTACACCCGCGCGCCGGTCACCTCGGCGGAGATGAACCCGCTGATCGAGCGGTTCGGTGGGGCCGGAGTCGTGGTCTCGCTCGCCGAGTGCCTGCAGCGCTACCCGTTGCTGCGCCCCTGGTACGAGAACACGAGCAGGCCGCTGCCCAGCGACTTCCGCACGATGCGGGAGTGGTCGCTGGTCATGGCCACCACCGGGGTGCTCAACGCCCTGGACCGCGGCCTGATCCCCGGTGGCGGCGAGGTGGTCGTGCACGGCTCCGGCAGCTACACCACGGCCGACTACCAGCCGCTCGAGCGCGCGGCGATGACCACCGTGCGCACGGTCGACGACATCGTGGCGGCGCTGACGTGAGACCGGGTCTCGACCAGTCCATCCCGGCCCGGTTCCTCGCGGCGGCGCGGGCCGATCCGGACCGGCGCGCGGTGGTGGCCGACGACGGCGAGCTGACCTACCGGGAACTGCGGCGGCTCGCCGCCGGGATCGCGAGCGCGATCGAGGGCACCGGCGGGCACGTCGGGGTGATGCTGGGCCACGGCGTGCGCATCCCCGCCGCGATCATGGGCGTGCTGTTGTCGGGCAACGCCTACGTGCCGCTCGACCCGGGCTACCCGCCGGATCGCCTGCGGTACATGGCTTCGCACGCCCAGCTGACCAGCGTCTTGGTCGAGCCGGACACGGCGGCGCTGGCCACCGAGCTCACCGGGGTGCCCGCGCTCGACGTGACCAGGGTGGCGCCACGCGACAGCGACGATCCGGGACCGTCCACTGCGGACAGCCTCGCGTACGTGCTCTACACCTCCGGTTCCACCGGGCGGCCCAAGGGCGTGCTGCAGAACCACCGCAACGTCCAGTTCCAGGTCCGCCACCACGTCACCGAGCACGCCATCACGTGCGCGGACAAGGTGAGCGTGCTGTCGTCGTTCAGCTTCGACATGGCGGTCACCGACCTGTTCAGCGCGCTGCTGACCGGAGCGACCGCCGTGCTGGTGGACATCCGTACCCACGGCCTCGCGCACCTGTCCCGCCGCATCGCCGAGACCGGCGTGTCGGTCTACCACTCCACGCCCACCGTCTACCGCTACCTGATGGCGTCGCTCGGCACGGGGGAGCGGCTGACCAGCCTGCGGGTGATCCTGCTCGGCGGTGAGGAGCTGACCGCCCGCGACGTGCGGCTCTTCCAGGCCCACGCCGGGCCGGACTGCGTGTTCGTCAACGGTTACGGCGCCACCGAGGTGAGCTTCGCCTGCCAGAACCACGTGACGATGACCGACGAGGTGCCGGACTCGGTGCTGCCCATCGGGTTCCCGCTCGACGGCATCGAGATCGTCCTGGCGGACAACCCTGGTGAAATCGTCGTGCGCAGCGAGCACGTCTCGATCGGCTACTGGGACAACGACGAGGCGAACGCCGCGAAGTTCCTGACCATCGACGGCGTGCGCGCCTACCGCACCGGTGACGTGGGCAAGCGGTTGCCGGACGGGCGGATCGTGTTCGCCGGGCGCACCGACCGGCAGGTCAAGATCCGCGGCTACCGGGTGGAGCTGGGCGAGGTCGAGGCGGCGCTGGCCGACCAGCAGGGTGTCGGTCAGGTGGCGGCGGTCGCGCGGCCGAAGGACGACGGCACGAGCGAGCTGATCGCGTACGTCACCCCCGCGAGCCTCGACGGCGCGTTGGTGCGCAAGCGGGCGGGCGAGGTGTTGCCGCACTTCATGGTCCCGGCCGCGGTCGTGGTGCTGGACGCGTTGCCGTTGACGCCGACCGGCAAGGTCGACGTGCGGGCGTTGCCGGCACCGACCAGGGCCGTCACCACGGAGGACCCGCGCAACGACACGGAAAAGCTCGTCGCGGACATCTGGTGCGCGGTGCTCGGCGTCGAGTCCGTCGGCCTGGCGGAGAACTTCTTCGACGCGGGTGGTCACTCGTTGCTGATGGCGACCGTGGCGCAGCGGATCGAGGAGAAGACCGGCGCGAGCATCCCGCTGCACCAGATGTTCCAGTACCCGACGGTCGCCGCGCTGGCCGCCCACCTCGACCGGCGACCGGCCGACGGTGGTGGCCTCAACGCGGTGGCCGACCGGATGGCGCGGCGGCGCAAGGCAAGGCGGCGATGAGCGTGGACGATTACGAAGGCGACGAGATCGCCGTCATCGGGATCGCCGCGCGGGTGCCGGGCGCCCCGGACGCGGCGGCGTTCTGGCGCAACCTGCTCGACGGCGTGGACTCGATCCGCGACTACACCGCCGACGAACTCCGGGCCGCGGGGGTGCCGGAGAGCCTGCTGAGCCACCCCGACTACGTGCGATCCGCGGGTCACCTCGACGACCTCGACCGGTTCGACGCCGAGTTCTTCGGCTACCCGCCCGAGGAAGCCGCGCTGATCGACCCGCAGCACCGGCTGTTCCTGCAGACCGCGTGGACGGTGCTCGAGGACGGCGGCTACGACGTCACCCGGTGCGACGGGTCCGTCGGTGTGTTCGCCGGGGCCGCGGCCAACCAGTACTTGCTGCGCCATCTGCTGCCGGGCAGGCATTCACCGCTCGGACCGGACGGCCGGCTGGCCCCGGGGCACACGCCGGACTACCTGCCTGCTCGGGTGTCGTACAAGCTGGGGCTCACCGGGCCGAGCGTCGCGGTGCAGACGGCGTGTTCCAGCTCCCTGGTCGCCGTTGCCCTTGCCGCCCAAGCATTGCAGGACTTCCGGTGCGACCTGGCGATCGCCGGTGGGGTGGCGGTCACCGCGACCACGCCGTCGGGTTACCTGGCCACCGAGGCCGGGGTGCTCTCGCGTGACGGCCGGTGCCGCAGCTTCGACGCCGACGCGTCCGGCTCCGCCCCGGCCGGCGGGGCCGGCGCGGTGCTGCTCAAACGCCTTGCCGACGCGCAAGAAGACGGTGACCACGTCTACGCGGTGCTGCGTGGCTGGGCGGTCACCAACGAGGGCGCCGGGCGCGCCGGGTTCCTCACGCCGGGCGTCGACGGCCAGGCCGCCGCCGTCACCGAGGCGCTGGCCGCGGCCGAACTCGCGCCGGAAACGCTGGGGTTCCTGGAGATCAGCGGCGGTGGGACCGCGGTCGGCGACGCCATGGAGGTGGCCGGGCTGCACCGGGCGTTCGCCGCAGCGGGCGGCGAGCCGACGCACTGCGTGCTGGGCTGCGTGAAGGCCAACGTCGGCAACCTCGACGCGGCCTCGGGCATCGCCGGGCTGATCAAGGCGGTGCTGGCCGTGCATACCGGAACGATTCCGGCGAACCCGAATTTCGCTGTGCGGAATCCGGAGATCGATTTCACGCAGGGTGGCTTTTCGGTGGCCGAGAAGACCGCTCCGTGGCCGGAGGTGCACGCGATTCGGCGGGCCGGGGTCACGGCCATCAGCATGAACGGGACGAATGCACACGTGGTCGTGGAAGAACCGCCGCCACGACCTATAGTCGAATCCGACGGTACGCGGTGCGAACTGGTCGTCAGCGCCCGGACCCCGGAGCTGGTGACGGTGGCCGCGCGACGGCTCGCGGACCACTTGCGTGCGCACCCGGACCTCGCGCTGGCCGATGTGGCGTACACGTTGGGCGTGGGCCGGCGGGCGTTCGGCTATCACGCAATCGTCGATGCCGCAACGCTTTCCGAAGCCTGTTCGGCGCTTGACGGTGAGCTGGCGATCGAGCGAGCGGAGCCGGAACTCGTACCGGGGGCGGGGCGGCGGGTGCCGCTGCCCGGCTATCCGTTCGCGGGCGAACGCCACTGGGTCGAGCCGCCGCGGGAAGGAGGGGCGGATAGGCCGAATGGCCGAAATGAATAGTCCGTTCGCAATTCGACGTCTGTCTTGTATTCGTGCCTGACAAACGGATAGAGTCGGCGGGTCGACGGTAATTAACCAGCGATAACTGGATGATGTTGTCCGAGATGCGCAGCCATATCGGGCGCATTTGCGCTGACGCCTGCCCAAAAACAGTGCCGACGCTGGAGCAATACGGGGGTTGAGACATTTGTCGACGACTGGACGCGGTCACGCGACGCCGATTCCGGGGACCCCGTGGCTGGTCTGGCGGGCCGCGTTGCTGCGCTCGGCAGGCTTCGGGGCCGACGTGGTCGAGCGGTTCGCCGCGCCGGACCTGGCCGCGGCCGCCGACGCCCATCTCGACGGCGCGAGCGACCGGGCGGGTTTCGACGCGGCCTTCGACGCCGCGGCCGCCGACCTCGGGCGCGCCGTTTACGACGTCGTCGCCGACCCCCGCTTCCGCGAAGCCATGGCGTGGCAGAACCTGGGCGCGCTGAGCGCGCCGCTGGCCATCCTGCGCGACGGGCCGGACGCACCGCGCAACGCCAACCGGCGCCGACGCGAGGAGCTCGTCGCCAAGTACGCGCAGCGCTACGCGGCCAAGAACGACAGCATCGGCTTCTTCGGCCCGATGTGCTGGGTGAGCGTCGACGCCGACGCACCGGCCATGACCGGCGGGCACGGACCGTCGCTGACCCGCAAGCGCAAGGTCTTCTTCGAGTGGTGGGCGCTGGTCGCGCTCGCCGCCGCCATCGCGGCGGACGGTACGGATGGTGAAGTCAAGCCGTGGCTGCCGGTCACGTTGCAACCCCATCTCACCGTGCGCGGCCGCACCCTGCTCGCGCCGGGCCGCCCGCCCCGCGAGCTGTCCGGCGCCGAGGCCGCCGTGCTCGGTCGCTGCGACGGTCGCCGGGTGGCGGCCGAGCTCGCCGCCGAACTCGCGGCCCAGCCGGATTCGGGGTTCCGCAAAGCCGACGACGTGTACCCGATGCTCGACCGGTTCGTCGAGCAGGGCGTGCTGCGCTGGGAGTTCGTGCTGCCGATGAACCTCTCGGCCGAGGACGCGCTGCGCACGCAGGTGCGGCGGATCGAAGGCGCGGCAGGGGAGCGGGCGCGGGCCGCGGTCGACCGGGTGGTGGGCGCGCGCGACGCGCTGGCCGCCGCCGACGGGCCCGAGGCGGTCGCGAAAGCCATGGAGCAGCTCAACGCCGAGTTCGTCGACGTCACCGGCCGCGCCGCGCACCACCGCGACGGCCAGACCTACGCCGGGCGCACCGTGGTCCACCTCGACACCGCGCGCGACGCCACCTACACCTTCGGCGGGCCGGTGCTCGCCGCGCTCGCCCCGCTGGAGCCGCTGCTGCGCTCGACGCGCTGGCTGACCAGCGAGCTGGCCGCCGTCTACCGCGCCACGCTCGAACGGCTGCACCAGGACCTGGCCGCCGAGCTCGGCTCGAACGACGTGCCGTTCGACCAGTTGCTGTTCGTGGCCCAGACCTCGCTGTTCGGCGAGGACCTGCCGGCCAACGAAGTGGTCAAGGAGTTCGGCCTGCGCTGGACGCGGCTGCTCGGCGTCAACGACCTGCCCGACGGCACCGAGTGCCTGCGGATCACCACCGCCGAGCTGAACGCGTTGGTGGACAAGGAGTTCCCGGCGCCGCGCCCCGGCTGGCCGATGGCCCGGCTGCACTCGCCGGACGTGCACCTGTGCGCGCCCAGCGAGGAAGCGCTGGCCCGCGGCGAGTTCTCCGTGGTGCTCGGCGAACTGCACATCGGCATGCCCGCGCTGGACACCGACTTCTTCCGGGTGGGCGTCGAGGACGAGGCCGCGCTGGCCGCCGCGATGCGCGCGGACGTGCCCGAGGGCCGCGTGCACCCGCTGGTGCCCGAGGAGTGGCCGCGGCAGTGCGCGCGCAACGCGGACTGGATGTACGGCGAGGACGACATCGACCTCGGCTTCACCGCCGCGCCCGGCGCCGACCCCGACCGCCTGGTCCCGGTCACCGCCATCACGGTGTCCAAAGTGGACGGAGAGCTGGTCGTGCGGGTGCCCGGGCACCGCGACCGGCCGCTGCTCGACCTCGTCTCGGACTTCCTCGGCATCCACGCGTTCGACACGTGGAAGCTCACCGGCACCCACGGCCACACGCCGCGGGTGATGGTCGACGACCTCGTGCTGCTGCGCCGGTCGTGGCGGTGCACGGTGGCCGAGACCGGCCTCGCCGCGGTCACCGGCGAGCGCGAGCGCTACCTGGCCGCCCGCGCGTGGGCGCACCGGCTCGGGCTGCCCGAGCGCGTGTTCATCCGGGTGAGCACGGAGATCAAGCCGTGCTACATCGACTTCACCAGCCCCGTCTACGCCCGCGTGCTGTGCAACATGCTGCGTTCGGCCGGTCCCGACGCGGGCGTGACGATCAGCGAGATGCTGCCGACGCCCGACCAGGCGTGGCTCACCGGGCACGACGGCAAGCGGCACACTTCCGAGCTGCGCCTGCACATCGTCGATGCTGTCGATGCCGTCGACTCGGTGGGGCCTGGCCGATGACGGTGCCCGATCACCTCGTGGCGCTGCCGGGCACGTCCTGGCACGCGTGGCGGGACGCGCTCCTGCGCACCACCGGGTTCCCCGTCGACGGGCTGGACCGGTTCGCGGCGCCGTCGGCGGCGCGGGCGGCCGACGCGTTCCTCGACGGGCGTTCGGGCCGCGACGACTTCGACGCCGCGTTCGCCGAGGCGGCTGCCTCGGCCACCCGCACCGCCCACGACCTGGCCGGTGACCCGCTCTTCCGCGAGGCCGTCACCTGGCAGAACCCGGCGGCGCTGACCGCATTGGACGGTCTGCGCAAGGCCGGTCCCGCCCCGGATGCCGCGCGGCAGAACAAGAAGTCGCGCTACCGCCAACGCATCCGCGAGGAGCTGGTCGCGCGGTACTGGCAGCGGTACTGCGCCAAGAACGAGAGCGTCGGCTTCTTCGGCCCGGTCGCCTGGGTCGCGCTCGACCCGGACGGACCGGCCGCGCAGGTGAAGCCGGGGGCCGGGCTGGTGCGCGACCGCCGGGTCTGGTTCGAGCGGTGGGCGCTGGCGGCCTTCGCGACCCGGCTCGGCGAGAACCCTTCGCTGAAGCCGAAACTCCCAGTGCGGCTGAAGGCGCCACTGCTTCTGGACGGCCACCAGGTCCTGCGCCCGGCGCAGCCGCCGCTGACCGTCACGGCGACGGAGGCCGCCGCGCTCGCCTTGTGCGACGGGCGGTCCGCCGCCGCCGTGGCCGCCGAACTCGGCCTGCACAAGGCGGCCGACGCGTTCGTGTTGCTCGGCCAGCTGGCCGAGCGCGAGCTGATCACCTGGGGCATCGACCTGCCGCTCAGCCCGGACGCTGAGGACGTGCTGGTCGGCGTGCTCCGCGAGATCGGAGCCGAGGGGGAGTTCGAGCCGCTGCGGGCCGCGCGCGACGCGGTGGCCGCCGCCGCGGGCGACCCGGACCGGCTCGCCGCCGCCTTGTCCACTTTGGACTCCACATTCGTCGAAGCCGCGTCGGTGCCTGCCCGCCATCGCGACGGGGAGATGTACGCGGGCCGGTCGCTCTGCTACGAGGACACCGTGCGCGACCTCGACGTCGTGCTCGGCGCTCCGGTGCTCGAAGCCCTTGCCGCGCCGATGGAACTGCTGCTGCGCTCGGTGCGCTGGCTCTCCGCCGCCATCGCCGACGCCTACACCGCCGCGTTGCGCGAGCTCTACGACGACCTGGCCGCCGAGCTGGGCACGGCCACGATCCCGGCCGGTCCACTGTGGTACCTGGCGCAGGGCCCGCTCTTCGGCAGCGTCGAGCGGCCCGCCGACGCGGTGACCGCCGAGTTCGTCCGCCGCTGGGCCGCGGTGTTCGACGCCGACCCGTCGGCCGCGGCGGTCTCGTTCACCAGCGCCGCGCTGGCCGATGCGGTCGCCGAGCAGTTCCCGGCCGCGCGCCCGGGCTGGTCCGGCGCCCGGCTGCACAGCCCCGACCTGACCCTGTGCGCGCCGAGCGTGGACGCGCTCAACCGCGGCGAGTTCTCCGTGGTGCTGGGCGAGCTGCACGCGGCGTGGTCGACGTTCAACTGCGCGTTCTTCGTGCTGGCGCACGAGGACCCGGCGCGGTTGCGCAAAGCTTCGCGGGAAGACCTCGGCCCGGACCGCTCGCTGCTGTTGTACCCGCCGGACTTCCCGCGTCTGACCGGCCGGCTCGCCCGCTACCTGGACGACGACAGCGATATCCAACTGGTCTTCACCGACGCGCCCGGTGCGGTGGCGTCCCGGCTGATGCCCGTGACCGCTCTAACGGTGTCCGATGTGGACGGAGAGCTCGTCGCGGCGGCGCCGGACGGGCGGACGTGGCCGCTGATCGAGCTGTTCGGCGAACTGGTGGCCATGCACGCTGTCGACGCGTTCAAGCTGGTGGCCGCCGCCCCGCACACACCCCGCATCACCATCGACCGCCTGGTGGTCTCGCGGGAGACCTGGCGGTGCACGGTGGCCGAGAGCGGTCTTGCCGAGGCGCGCGAGTACGCCGACCGGTTCCTGGCGGCGCGGCGCTGGCGGGCCCGGCTCGGCCTGCCGGAGCGGGTGTTCGTCAAGATCGCCACCGAGACCAAGCCGGTCTACGTCGACTTCACCGCCCCGCGCTACGTGTCGTCGTTCTGCGCCATGGTCCGCGCTGCCGGCCCGGACGTGCTGCTGACCGTCACCGAGATGCTGCCGACGCCGGACCAGGCGTGGGTGCCCGACGCCGAGGGCCGCAAGTACTTCTCGGAACTGCGCCTGCAGGTCCGCGATCCGGAGCCGGCGTCATGAAGGGGGAGCCGATGCCCGAGGCCGTGCCCTCGGCGTGGATGGTCGCCGACCGGCCGGGAGTCCCGGTCACCACCGTGGCGGACCTGATCGCCCGCAACGCCGCCGAGCACCCCGACGTCGTCGCGGTGCGGCAGTGGGACACCACGCTCACCTACCGGGAACTGCTCGGCAGGGCCGCGCGGCTCGCCTTGACGTTGCGCGAGCAAGGGATCGAGCCGGAGGACCGGGTCGGGGTGTGCGTGGGCCGGCACCCCGGGCTGCTCGTGGCCCTGCTCGGCACGTTGCTCTCGGGCGCCGCCTACGTGCCGCTCGACCCGGACCTGCCCGAGCAACGCCTGATCGACACCGCCGCCGACGCGGGTGTGAAGTGCGTGGTCGGCAACGCTGTCTTCGCGGACGGCATACCGGTGCCCGACGAGGTGGCCGAAGTCCGCCCGTGCCCCGCGCTGCCGGGCAACGCCGCCTACGTCATCTACACCTCGGGCTCGACCGGCAGGCCCAAGGGCGTGGTCGTCTCGCACGCGAACGTCGCGGCGTTCATGACCAGCATCCACGAGCGCGGTCGCATCGAGCGCGGGGACAACGCCCTGGCCATCACCTCGATCGCGTTCGATGTATCGGTGTTGGAACTACTTGTCGGCCTGATGGTCGGCGCGTCGATCCAGCTGGCCGCCGAGTCCGACCGCGCCGACCCGGAACGCCTTCGCCGCTTCATGGTCGAGCACGAGGTGACGTGGGCCGAGGTTCCGCCCGCGCTGCTGCCGTTGCTCTCGCCCGACGACCTCCCGCTGGTCCGCAAGATCGTCACCGGCGCTGAGGCCCCCGGCCCGGAGCAGGTGGGCCGCTGGACCGCCGACGGCCGCAGGTTGATGAACGGCTACGGCCCCACCGAGACCACCGTCGCGGTGACCGGGTTCCCCGCGACGGGGCAGTGGTCGACCCCGATCCCCATCGGGCAGCCGATGCTGAACCACCGCGTGTACGTGGTGGACGAGAACTTCGCCCTGGTACCGCGAGGTGTGCCCGGCGAGCTGCTGATCGGTGGTCCCGGCGTGACCCGCGGCTACCTCGGCGCACCCGGTCTGACCGCCGGGGTGTTCGTGCCTGACCCGTTCGGCGACGAGCCGGGGGCGCGTCTCTACCGCTCCGGCGACCTGGTCAGCTGGGGCGAGGACGGGCAGCTGCGCTTCCACGGCCGGGTGGACCGGCAGGTCAAGGTGCGTGGCCAGCGGGTCGAGCTCGGCGAGATCGAGTCCGTCCTGCGTGGCCACCCCGGCGTGACGCACGCGGTGGTCGCCGCCGTCCCCGTGCGCGACGAGGTGAGCCTCGCCGCGTTCGTCACCCCCGCGACCGCGCCGGACGACCTCCGCGACTACCTGGGCGAGCGGCTGCCGGCGGTGATGGTGCCGTCGCGCATCGAGCGGCTGGACGCGTTGCCGCTCAACAGCTCCGACAAGGTGGACGTCGCCGCGCTGGTGGCCGGCCTGGCCCAGGACGACGGAGTCGTCGACCTCGAAGGCGTGCCCGGCGACCTCGCGGCGCTGTGGTCGGAGGTGCTCGGGGTGCCTGCGCGGTCGGCCGAAGACGACTTCTTCGTCCACGGTGGACACTCGCTGGCCGCCATGCGGCTGGTTGCCGCCGTCCGATTCCGGCTGCGCCGTGACATCGCGGTCGAGGACGTGTTCGCCGCCCGCACGCTCGGCGCCTTCGCCGAGCGGGTGGCCATGGCCGACGAGGTGACCGGCGCCGACATCGAGACCGGCCACCCGCCCGCGTTGTCCGCCGCGCAGCGCCGGCTCTGGTTCCTCGACCAGCTCGCGCCGGATGCCGCCGCCTACAACATCGCGCTGGCCCAGCGGTTGCGTGGCCCGCTCGACGTCGGGGCGTTGTCGCGTGCGCTCACGCAGGTGGTGGCCCGCCACGACGTCCTGCGCTGGCGGGTCCCGCACGACGGTGGCCGCCCCTACGCCGTGGTCGACCCGCCCGCGGACCTGCCGCTGCCGGTCGAGGACATCGAGCCCGGAGCGTTGGCGGACCGGTTGCACACCGAGGCGATCGGCCGCTTCGACCTCGCCACCGGCAACTTGTTGCGGGCGCGCCTGCTGCGCCTGGCCGAGGACGACCACGTGCTCGCGCTGACCGCGCACCACGCGGTGTTCGACGGCTGGTCCGAGCGGATCCTCTACCAGGACCTCGCCGCCGCCTACGCCGGCGACACCCTCGGACCGTTGCCCGCCGCGTTCGCCGACTACGTGGCCTGGCGCGACGAACGGGAATCCCGGCGCGGCAAGGACGACCTGTCCTGGTGGACCACCCACCTCGACGGCGCGCCGACGGTGCTGGACCTGCCGCGCGACCACCCGCGCCCGGCCGAGCAGAGCTACGCCGGCGCGTTCGCCGGCACCGAACTCAGCGCCGCGACCGATGCCGGCATCCGGTCGCTGGCCGCCGAACTCGGCGCCACACCGTCCACTGTGGTGCTCGCCGCGTTCGGCGACCTGTTGCGCCGGGTGGCCGGGCGCGACGAGGTGGTGATCGGCGCACCCGTGGCCGACCGCAGGCACGCGGCGTTCGCCGACCTGATCGGCTTCTTTGTTGACATCGTGCCGTTGCGGCTGGTCAGCGCCGACCCGCGCACGTTCGCCGAGCAGGTGGCCGCGTGCCGCGACGAGCTGTTCGACGCCCTGGCCCACCCGGACGCCCCGCTCGAGCGCGTGGTCGACGCCTTGTCGCTGCCGCGCGACCCGTCGCGTGGCGCCCTGGTCCAGGTGCTGTTCAACGTGTTCAACTTCGCCCAGTCCACTGTGGAACTTCCGGGCATCGAAGCGGAGATGGTGCCGGCCGGGCTGCCCGGATCGCCGTTCGACCTGACCACGTACCTGGTCGAGCGTGACGGCCGGATGCGCTTCGAGCTCGTCTACAACCCGGATCTCTACACGGCGTCGCGGGTGGAAGCGTTGCTCGAAGCCTTGGTCCACCTGCTCGACGAGGCGGTCGCCCGGCCGGGCGCCGCGCTGGGCACCTTCACACCGCCGAACCTGGACCTGCTGCGCGACGGCCTGGTCGAGGCGCAACCCGTGCCGCTGTCCGAACTGCCGGTCCACGTCGTCCCACCGGCCACCGACACCGAACGCACGGTCGCCGCGGCGTGGGCGGGCGTGCTGGGCAAGCCCTCGGTCGGCGTCACGCAGAACTTCTTCGACATGGGCGGCACGTCGATGGACCTGGTGTCCGTCGCCGAGCAGCTGCCCGGCAAACCCCGGGTGGTGGACCTGTTCCGCTTCCCGACCGTCCGCGCGCTCGCCGAGTTCCTCGACGGTCGTGACGGCACGAGCTCGGCTTTGACCAAGGCGGCGCAACGCGGCGCCGCCCGGCGGGAACGCGCACAACGCCGCACCGCCCGACAGCCCCGGCGGCAGGAGGGTCGATCATGACCAGCACGGAAACCACTCCGGATCTGGACCCCGTCGAGCCCATCGCGATCATCGGCATGGCGGCGCGGGTGCCCGGTGCCCGCGACGTGCGGCAGTTCTGGCGCAACCTGGCCGACGGCGTGGAGTCGGTGCGCCGGTTCAGCCGCGAGGAACAACTCGCCGCGGGCGTGCCCGAACACCTGGTGGACGACGAGAACTTCGTGCCTGCCGCGCCCGTGCTGGACGACGTGGAGTACTTCGACGCCGCGTTCTTCGGCATGACCTCGCGCGAGGCGCAGCTCTCCGACCCGCAGCAGCGGCTCTTCCTCGAACTCGCGCACACCGCGCTGGAGGACGGCGGCTACGACCCCGCCCGCTACGACGGCCAGATCGGCGTCTACGGCGGCATGGGCAACGAGGACTACCGCTGGCGCCACTTGCGCAACAACCCGAAGATCATGGCGTCCTCGGGTGCGCTCTCGGTGTCACTGGGCAGCAGTTCCGACTTCCTCGCCACGTTCACCTCCTACAAGCTGAACCTGCGTGGCCCGAGCTTCACCGTGCTGACCGCGTGCTCGACGTCGTTGGTGGCGTTGCACCTGGCGTGCGAGTCACTGCGCAACGGCGAGTGCGACATGGCTTTGGCCGGCGGCGTGTGCATCGAGCTGCCGCTGGGTGCCGGGTACCTGCCCGCCGAGGGCGGCGTGCTCGCCGCCGACGGGCACTGCCGCCCCTTCGACGCCGACGCCACCGGCACGCTGTGGGGCAGCGGCGGCGGTGTGCTGCTGGTCAAGCGCCTGTCCGAGGCGATCGAGGACGGCGACGACATCCGCGCGGTCATCCTCGGTGACGCCATCAACAACGACGGGTCCACCAAGGTCGGATTCACCGCGCCGAGCGTCGACGGCCAGGCCGAGGTGATCGCGCAGGCCCTGGGCATGGCCGACATCGACCCGCGCACGATCTCCTACGTCGAGGCGCACGGCACCGCGACCGCGCTCGGCGACCCGATCGAGGTGGCCGCGCTGACCAACGCGTTCCACTCCGGCACCGACGAAACCGGTTGGTGCGCCCTGGGTTCGGTGAAGTCCAACATCGGGCACCTCTCCCAAGGCGCCGGGGTGGCGGGCGTGATCAAGACGGTGCTGGCCATGCGGCACGGCCTGATCCCGCCGACCCTGCACTTCGAGAAGCCCAACCCGCAGCTCGACCTGCCCAGCACGCCGTTCTACGTCAACGCGACGCTGTCCAAATGGGACGCGAACGGCACGCCGCGGCGGGCGGGCGTGAGCTCGTTCGGCATGGGCGGGACCAACGCGCACATCCTGCTGGAGGAAGCACCGGCCCTCGACCTACGGCGCACCGATCGGCGCCCGGCCGCCCTGCTGCGGTTGTCCGCGCGCAGCCAGGCCGCGCTGAGCGCGATGCTCGACCAGCTCGCCACCCACCTCGGTGAGCACCCGGAACTCGACCTCGCCGACGTGGCGCACACGTTGCGGGTCGGTCGCGCCAAGCACCCACACCGCGCGGTGGTGGTGGCGGGCGACCCGGCCGACGCGGTGCTGGCCTTGCGCGACCGCAAGCGCCGCCAGGCCGGGATCGCTGGTGCGCAGCCGCCGAGCGTCGCGTTCCTGTTCTCCGGCCAGGGTTCGCAGTACCCGGGCATGGCCGCCGAGTTGTACGAGCACGAGCCGGTGTTCCGGACCGCCGTCGACGAGTGCGTTGACGCCTTCGGCGAGACGGGAGCGACCGTGCGGTCGGCCCTGCTGGACGCGAGCGCCGAGGAACCGTTGCGGGGCACGGACATCACGCAGCCTGCGTTGTTCGCCATCGAGTACGGGCTGGCCCAGCTGTGGCTGTCGTGGGGCGTGCGGCCCGGCGCGATGATCGGCCACTCGATCGGCGAGCTGGTCGCGGCGACGCTGGCCGGCGTGTTCACCCTCGCCGACGCGGCCCGGCTGGTGGTGACCAGGGGCAGGCTCATGCAGGCCATGCCGGCGGGCGCCATGCTGGCCGTGCGCGCGGACGAGTCGGAGATCGCCGCGCTGCTGCCCGAGGGCTTGTCCATCGCCACGGTCAACGGTCCCGGCACGTGCGTGGTCGCCGGGGCCACCGAGCTGGTGGACGCGTTCGCGCAAGCGTTGTCGGATAACGGCACGAGCTCCAAGCGGCTCAAGACCTCGCACGCGTTCCACTCGCCGACCATGGACCCGGTGCTCGACGAGTTCGCCGCCGCCGTGGCCGCTGTGCCGTTGCGGGCGCCCTCGATGCCGTTCCTGTCCAACGTGACCGGCACGTGGATCACCGGCGAGCAGGCCACCGACCCGCGGTACTGGGCCCGCCAGGTGCGTGAGACGGTCCGATTCGGACAGTGCGTCGCGACGGTGCTCGCCAAGGGTTCCTGGGCGTTCGTGGAGTGCGGACCGGGCAAGCAGCTGGCCGGGCTGGTCCGGATGCAGTTGCCGAAGGGCGACAAGGACGCGCTCCCGCCGCTGCCGAGCCTGCCCCCGCCGGGGGAGAAGGCCCGTCCGCTGGACCTGCTCTACGGCGCGGCTGGTCGCTTGTGGACGGTCGGCGTCGACCTGTCCGACGACTCGTGTGGTGCGTCGGGCCGCCGGGTCTCGCTGCCGACGTACCCCTACGAGCGCAAGTACTACTGGATCGACCCGGCACCGGTCGACGCGGCCGCCGCTGCGGTCGCGGCGCCGGTCCGGACCGGCGCGTTGCCGCTGGACGAGTGGTTCTCGGTGCCGACCTGGCGCCAGTCGGTGGCGTCCGCCCCGGCCTCGACGCCTGAGCGGTTCCTGGTGCTGGGCGAGGCACCTGACCTCGTCGCCGCGTTGCGCGACGCCGGTGCCGAGGTGGTCGAGGCCGGCGACCGGCGTGACTACCCGGCGCTGCTGGCCGACCGGCCGAGCCGCATCGTGCACGCTCGGGCGCTCACTGGTGACGGCGATGTGCTTGCGGCGCAGGACAACGGCTTCTTCGACCTGCTCGAGCTGGTCAAGGCGCTGGCCGCGACCGGGGTCGAGGACCCGGTGCACCTGGACGTGCTGACCTGCGGCGCGCAGGACGTCACCGGGCACGACCTGGTGTACCCCGAGCACGCGACCGTGGCCGGCATCGTCAAGGTGGTGCCGCTGGAGGTCCCGGCGTTGTCGGTGCGGCACATCGACGTCGACCCGGCCGGCGCCCGCGGGGTGGCCGCCGAGGTCCGGCGTGACCCGGACGAACTGGTGGTCGCGTTGCGCGGCGGTCGTCGCTGGGTGCCGGACACCGAATCCGTCTCGCTGCCACCTGCCGACACCATTCGTGCCTTCCGCGACGAGGGCGTCTACGTGATCACCGGCGGTCTCGGCGGCATCGGGATCACCCTCGCCGAGCACCTGGGCGCCCAGCACCGCGCCAAGCTGGTTCTGGTGTCCCGTTCGGGACTCCCGCCGCGCGAGGAGTGGGACGTGCAGGTCGGCCCGGATCGTGCCGGCCGGGCGATCGCCGCCATCCGCCGCGCCGAGCAGGCCGGTGCCGAGGTGCTGGTCGTCGCCGCGGATGTGACCGATGCGGACGCCATGCGTTCGGTGCGGGACCAAGCCTTGGCGCGGTTCGGTCGCGTCGACGGGATCGTGCACGCGGCCGGGCTGCCCGGCGGCGGCATGGCCGAGGTCAAGGACAAGGACGCGGCGCTGCGGGTGCTCGCGCCGAAACTCGCCGGGACCGTCGCGCTGCGCGCGGCGTTCGGCGATATCGACCTGGACTTCGTGGTGCTGTGCTCGTCGGTCACCGCGCTGTCGGGCGGCTTCGGCCAGGTGGATTACTGCGCGGCCAACGCGTTCCTCGACGCCACCGCGCGTGCGGCGGACACCTGGGGTCGCGTCGTGTCGGTCAACTGGGGCGGCTGGCTCGAGGTCGGCATGGCCGCGGAGTCGAGCGCGCCCGCCATCCTCGGCGGCCACGGCGGGGTGCCGATGACCCACCCCGTGCTGAAGACGGCCCACGAGACCTGGTGCGAGGGCGTCCTCGCCCCCGAGACGCACTGGGTGCTCGCCGAGCACCGGATCTCCGGGGTGCCGGTCCTGCCCGGCGCCGCCTACCTGGACCTGGCGCGGGCCGCGGCCGAACAGCTGATGCCCGGCTCCGGGGCGGTCGAACTGCGCGATGTGGCGTTCGTCGAGCCGCTCGCCGTGCCCGAGGGCACCACGGCCAGGCTGCGGGTGGACCTCGCGGGTGAGGAGTTCACCATCACCAGCACCGCGGGCGGACCGGTGCGCACGCACGTGCGCGGTACCGCGTCGCGGGTGACCGTCACCGAGTCCACAGTGGACATCGAGGCGATCCGCGCGCGCTGCGAGCGCCGGGACGTGCGGGGCAGCATGATGGACAGCGCCATCACCCCGGGTGCCCAGGGCCCCGCCCTGCTCGGCTTCGGCGACCGGTGGCGCAGCCTCGGCGAGCTGTACGTCGGCGCCACCGAGGAGCTGGCTGGACTGGCGGCGCCCGAGCAGGTCGCCGCCGAGCTGACCGAGTGGGTCCTGCACCCGGCGTTGCTGGACATGGCGACGTCGTTCGGCACGCCGGGGGAGGGCGCCTTCCTGCCACTGGCCTACGGCAAGGTCACCGTGCGCGGGCCGATCCCGGCGACCGCGTGGAGCCACCTGCGGTACCGGGATCGTCAGCCCGGCGCGGAAATCGTCACCGCCGACCTGTCCGTTGTGGACGACGAGGGTCGGAAGGTGTTGTCGGTCACCGACTTCGTGTTGCGACGGGTCGACATCGGTGCCATGAGCACGACCGTGCACGACGCACCGGCCGACCCCAAGACCGGCAAGATCGACGAGGTCGGCATCCGGCCGGCCGACGGCGTCGAGGCGCTGCGGCGCATTCTCGGCAGCGACGCCGGACCGCAGGTGGTGGTGTCCGTCCGGCCGCTGGCGGAGGTGTTCGCCCGCACCGAGAACCTGACAACGGAGTCACTCGAGTCCACTGAGGACGACGTTGCCGAGCGGCCGCAACGGATCGCGGGCAGCGACTACGTGCCGCCGTCGGGCGAGCTGGAGACCAAGCTCGCCGCGCTGTGGCAGGAGGTGCTCGGCGCCGGCCAGGTCGGCGCGGACGACGACTTCTTCGAACTGGGCGGCAACTCGCTGGTCGCGGTGCAGCTGATCGCGCAGGTGCGCAGCGTCCTGGGCGTCAAGCTGCCGATGCAGACCTTGTTCGAGGGCGCCACGGTGGCCCGGATGGCGGCGCGGGTGGAACAACTGCGAGCCACGCAGGAGGCCACCCCCGCCCCCGCCCAGACCATCAAGCGCCTGGCACGCAAGCAGTAGGGGGACGGCATGGCAGATCAGTTCGCGGTCGTGGTGAACGACGAGGAGCAGTACTCGATCTGGGCGTCGGACCAGGAGCCGCCCGCCGGCTGGCGGCGCACCGGGTTCACCGGCGCCAAGGACGACTGCCTCGCGCACATCGACACGGTGTGGACGGACATGCGGCCACGCTCGCTGCGTGAAGCGATGGGCGAGTGATGGACGAGGTTCTCAGCCATCCGGCGTCCCGGGCCCAGCAGCGGCTGTGGTTCGTCGAACAGCTGGTGCCCGGCGAGCCGGTGCACAACATCAGCTTCGAAGGCCGGTTCGACGGCCGGCTCGACGAGGCGGTGCTGCGTACCGCGGTGGCGGACGCCGTGGCTCGGCACGAGTCGTTGCGCACCAAACTGGAATCGCGGGAGAACGAGCTCTGGCAGGTGGTCCTCGCGCCGCCGGACGAGCCGCCGCTGACCTTCGTGGACCTCGCCGACGCCCCTGCGGAGGCATACCAGGAGCTGTGCGACCGGCTCGGCAAGGAGGTGTTCGACCTCGGCACGGCGCCACTGCTGCGGATGGCGCACGTCCGGCTGGCCGAGGTCGACGCGCTCGTGATCGTGGTGCACCACGCCGTGGCCGACGCCGTGTCGGCCGACATCCTGGTCGGTGACCTGATCGTCGCGTACAACGCCCGGCTCGACGGGAATCCCCCGGACTGGCCGGAACTCCCGGTGCAGTACGCGGACTTCACCGCGTGGCAGGAAGACCAGGCGTCAGGGCCGGCGGCCCAGCAGGACCTGGCCTACTGGCGCGAGCAGCTGGCCGATGTGTCCACCTTGGACTTGACGCACGGTCGGCCGCGACCCGCGCGGTTGAGCCAGCGCGGCAAGCGGATCGAGGTCGCGCTCGACCCGGAGACCGGTGCGGCGCTCGACGCCTTCGTGCGCGGTGAGCACGCCACCGCGTTCATGGGGGTGCTCGCCGCCTATGTGGCGGCGCTGGGCCGGGTGTTCGGTGCCGACGACGTGGCGGTCAGCAGCACCGTGGCCGGTCGTCCGTTGCCCGAGGTTCAGCAGGTCGTCGGCATGTTCGTCGACCGGGTGGTGCTGCGGCTCGACCTCTCGTCGGGCCCGACGTTCCGCGACCTGGTCCGCACCGCGCGTCGCGTGGTCGCCCAGGCGCACGACCACAGCTCGATCACCTTCGACCAGGTCGTGGAGGCGGTCGCCCCCGAGCGGGAAATGGGCGTGACGCCGTTGGCGCAGGCCGCGATCAACCTGCAGCCACCGGCGGCTGGGCGTGAGGGGCGCGCCGGTCGCATGCCGCGGATGACGACGGGGTCGCTGATCGACACCGGCGTCGTGGGCCACGACCTGTCCATCGACCTGGTGTCCGACGGCGGGTACACGGGCACGGTCCGGTACCGGTCGGACATCGTCAGCGACGACGCCGCCCAGCGGGTCGCGACGCTCTTCACGCGGTTCGTGCGCGATGGTCTCGCCGACCCCGACCGGCCACTGTGGACCATCGGCACCGAGGACGTGCCGGCCGTCGAGCCGGCCCCGACCGGCGGCCCCGAGCTGCTGCACTCGATGATCGCGCAGTGGGCCGAGCGCTCCCCGGACGCGCCCGCCCTGGTCTGGGCGGGCGGCAGCCTGTCCTTCGCCGAGTACGTCGCCGCCGCCAACCGCCTCGCCCACGAGTTGCGCGCGCACGGCGTCGAGCCGGAGGTGCCGGTGCTGGTCGCCGCCGACCGATCGCCCGAGTTGTTCGTCGGCATGTTCGCCGTCCTCACCGCGGGCGGCACGTACGTGCCGGTGGACCCCGCGGCGCCCGCCGCGCACCTGGCGACGGTGGTCGCGCAGACCGGCGCGACCCTCGCCCTCGGCCCGGTGCCGGGCTCGATCACGACGCTGCCGTTGTCCCTCGACACCGGTGCCGACCCCGGCCCGCCGGACGTCGTGGTGCGGCCGGCGAACGCCGCCTACATCTTGTTCACCTCAGGCTCGACCGGCGTGCCGAAGGGTGTCGTCGTCGAGCACCGCAACGTCGTCGCGTACCTGCGCAGCCTGCACACCCTCGTGCCCGGGCCCGCCAGCCACCTGACGCTGCAGCCGGCGACATTCGACTCGTCGATGACCTCGTCGCTCGGCGCCCTGGCCGGTGGTGGCGCCCTGCACATCGTGGACGACGACACAGCCCGCGATCCCGTGGCGCTGGCCGCTTTCCTCGCCACGCACCCGGTCGACTACTACAAGATCACCCCGTCACACCTGTCCGCGCTGGGCGCGGATGACGGGCTGCGGCCACGCAAGGCGGTCATCCTGGGTGGCGAGGCGGCGGGCGAGGCCTTGACCGGCCGCTTGCTGGACGCCGGGTGGGGCGTGATCGTCCACTACGGACCGACCGAGACGACGATCGGCGTGTGCGCCGCGAAACTCGACGGTGCCACCGGAGCGGCGCTGGGCCGCCCGTTGCCCGGTGCGGCGGTGTACCTGCTGGACCGCTGGGGCCGGCCGGTGCCGCCCGGCTGCCGCGGCGAGGTGTACGTCGGCGGACCGCAGGTCACCCGCGGCTACCTCGGTGGCGCCGACGTGCGCTACCTGCCGGATCCCTTCCACACCTTCCACAGTGGGCGGATGTATCGCACCGGCGACCTGGCCCGGCGGTTGCCGGACGGCACGCTGGTGTTCTGCGGCCGGGCCGACCGGCAGGTGAAGGTGCGCGGGTTCCGGGTGGAGCCGGGTTCGGTCGAGGCCGCGCTCGAATCGCACCCGTCGGTGCGCGCCAGTGCCGTGGTGCTGCGCGATTCGCGTCTCGTGGCCTACGTGACGCCGGCCGACGTGTCGCCCTCGGCGTTGGCCGAGTTCGCCGCGACGCTGTTGCCCGCCCATGCCGTACCGGCCGAGATCGTCGCGCTGGCCGAGCTGCCCATGACCCGCCACGGCAAACTCGACCTGGCGGCATTGCCTTCGCCCTCGGCGTCCGTGAGCGACGAGCAACCCGCGACGCCGGTGGAGGCGGAGTTGCTGGCGTGCTGGCAGGCGGCCATGCCGGGCCGCGACTTCGGCGTGACGGACGCGTTCTTCGACGTCGGTGGCGACTCGATCCGGGCGATCCACGTCGTCGCCGAGGCACAGCGCCGCAACCTGTCGCTCACCCTGCGCCAGCTGTTCGCGTTGCGCACCATCCGGGCCCTGGCGGGCGTGGTGTCCGTCGAGCAACCGGGCACCGCGCCCCTGGGACTCACCGGCCCGACTGCGCTGCGCGTGCCGCCCGACGCGTCGGTGACCACCCGTCCTGGCGTGACGGTCGCCGGCTCAACGGTAACCCTGGACCCGGCCCTGGTACCCGACGATGCGGTCGGCGACCTGATCTCGGCAGACGGCGCTGTGGCGGATGCTCCCGGGGTCTTGATCCCGCCGTCCACTGTGGACGCCCTGGTTGCCGGCGCCCATGAGGCCTACGCGACCACCACGCACGACCTGGTGGTCGCCGCGGCCGTGCGAGCCCTGGGACCGGTGGCGGTGCCCGGCGGCGTCGTCCGGGTGGCTTCCGGTTGCGACGACGAGGATCTGATCAGGTCGGTCAAGACCGCGTTGCGCGCGCCCGCCGAGGACGACCCCACCCTGCCTGCCGTGCGTTTCCTCGCCGTGCCGCCGTCGGTGGCCGTGACCGATCCCGGAGTCTCGGATCGGCTGATCGTCATGGTGGCCGGCGCCCGGGTCCTCGGCCCGGATGACGTGGCGGCACGCGTGCGTGACCACCTGGTCGAGTTGGTCGACCACTGCCTGAGCGCCGACACCACCTACCACGTCACCGACTTCCCCGACTCCGGCCTCGACGACGCCGCGATGGCCCGGCTGCTGTCCGGTTTGGACGCGGACTCGGAGGTGGCGCCGTGACCGAGGACGTGGTCGTCAAGGAGGTCGAGGCGGTGCTGGCCAGTCCGCGGGCGCGGGCGGCGTTCGCGGCCATGGCCGCCGAGCGGGAACCCGACCCGCGCCCGCTCTACCGGCTGCTCGGCGACCAGCGCCTGCTCGCGGTGAACTGGCCCACGGCCTACGGCGGACGCGACCTGTCCGGTCGCTGTGCCGCCGCCGTGGTCGGTGCGCTGATCGCGGGCGGCGTGCCCGAGGTGCTGCACACGTTGTCGGTGCAGATCTGCGGGAACTTCCTGCTGGCCGCGGGCAGCGCCGAGCAGCGGGCGGCGTTGTTGCCCGGGCTCGCGTCGGGCGCGATCACCATGACCGTGCTGTACTCCGAGCCCGACGTCGGGTCCGACCTGTCCGCGCTGGGCACCACGGCCGAACCGGACGGCACCGGCTGGCGCATCCGCGGCCGCAAGGTCTACAGCGTCAAGACGAGCATGGCCGACTACGGCCTGGTCGCCGCGCGCACCAGCGCCGAAGTGACGCAGTACCAAGGGATCTCGCTGTTCCTGGTGCCGCTGGACGCACCAGGCGTCACGGTCGAGGCGCTGGACTCCCTGGCCGACGAGGATTTCGCGGACGTGCGGCTTGACGAGGTGCACGTGCCCGCCGCCGCGGTGGTCGGCCCGGTCGGTGGCGCGTGGCCGTTGATCACCGAGGCGCTCGCGCTGGAACGCACCGGCGTCGACTACGTGGCGAAGGCCGACCTGTGGCTGCGCACGGCACCGGAATCCAATGGCCGCCTGCGCACCCGCGTCGCCGCGGCGCGAGCCCTGTCGATGCGGTGCGTCGACTCGATCGACGCGGGCCGGGTCGATCCGGTCGGCGCGGCCGCCACGAAGCACTGGACCAGCGAGACCGCCCGCGCCGTGGCCTGGTGGTGCACCGACATCGGCGCCGCGCGCGAACCGGGGCGGCTCGAGTCGGCCTACCGGGAGGCGCCCGGGTTGACGATCTCCGCGGGCACCTCGGAGATGATGCTGGAGCTGGTCGCGAACTCCGGGCTGCCGAGCCCCGAAGCCGACTTCCCGGCGGGGGAGGAGGCGCTGGCCGGCGAGCTGCGCAAGGCCGTCCGCGCGATCGCCACCGCCTACGACGAACGCGACCCGGCGCGGGCCTGCTGGCCCGACCTGGAGCGGCTCGGCGTGTTCGACCTGGCCGGTTCCCTCGGCCTGGGCCTGCGCGCCCAGGTGATCGCCTGCGCCGAACTGGGCCGCGAACTCCACGACGACGGCGTCCTGGACCACCTGGGCGGTGACGATTCCCAAGCGGTGCAGCGAATCCGGCGTGCGGCGTGGCTCACCGGCCTGGCCGCGAGCTGCCTGGCCCGAACCGTCCACCGGGCGCGGACCCGCGAACAGTTCGGCCGCCCGCTGATCACCAACCAGGACGTGGCCTTCCGCCTGGCCCGCCTCAAGATCCACCACGACGCTGTGTGGGCCCTCGTCACCGACCTGGCAGGCCGCCACGACGACGGCGCGCCCGACCCAGCCCTCGCCGCCGGTGCGCTGGCCGAAGCGGGCACGCTCGCCCTCGCCACCACCCGCGAAGCCGTGCAGCTGCACGGCGCCTTCGGCATGACGGCCGCGTCCCCCGTGCGCCGCCACTACCTGACCGCTCCGGTCGCGGTCGCCGCCGACGCTCCCATCGCCGAGCTCTACGCAGCGGCGGCCGGACCATGACCACCAAGTCCTCGTCGGTGGGCGCCGTGCGCCGCCACTGCCTGACGGCTCCGGTCGCGGTCGCCGCCGATGTGCCTGCCGGGCTCTACGCAGCGCGGGGCTGGGCGATGACCGCCAAGTCTTCGTGGGTGGGCGCCGGCCGCCGCTCTGGCGTGCCCGAGGTGGCGGGCTGCCGTTGTGGGCTGACGGTGGATCCACGGCGGGTGCTGCCGTTTGCCGCACCCGCGTCGGTCGTGGGCACGGAGGCGGTCACGACATGACCACGCAGACCACGAGGCGCCGCCCGTTCAGCGCGGGCGTCTGGCGCAACCGCAACTTCGTCCTGCTGTGGACCGGCCAGACGTTCTCGCAGTTCGGCGCCTACGTCAGCACCGTCGTCATCCCCCTGCTGGCCATCCAAACCCTGCACGCGGGCGCGACCGACCTCGGCGTCATCGGGCTCATGAGCAAGCTGCCCGCGCTGCTCTACATCGTCGCGGGGGTGTGGGTCGACCGCGTGCGCAAGCGCCCGCTGCTGGTCGGCGCCACCGCGGTGCGCGCCGTCCTGCTCCTGCTGATCCCGCTCGAAGTCCTCTTCGGCGTGCTCACCGTCGGGCTGCTGAGCGCCACCCTGTTCGTCTCCGCCGTGCTCACCGTCTGGTTCGACACCGCGTACATGAGCTACCTTCCGGCACTGGTCGGTCGCGAGCACCTCGTCGAGGGCAACAGCCGGATGGAGTCCGCACGCGCCACCGCGCAGGTCACCGGGCCGAGCATCGGCGGGCTGCTGGTCCAGGCGGTCACGGCGCCGGTCGCCGTGCTGCTCGACGGGCTCGCGCTGCTCGGCTCGGCCGCCACCCTCAGCCGGATCAAGCACGAGGAAGCCAAGCCGACCCCACGCCCGCGTGGCGTGCGTGCCATCCGCGACGACCTCGCCGAGGGCCTGCGGTTCCTCGCCCGCCACCCGGTGCTGCGCCCGCTCGCCGCCGCCATCGCGATCAACAACTTCGCCTGGGCCGCCGAGCTCACCCTCTACGTGATCTACCTGGTCGACACGTTGCACCTGCCCGCATCCCTGGTGGGTCTGACCCTGATCGGCAGCGGCCCGGGCGCCCTGGTCGGATCGCTGCTGGCCGCGGCCACCGCGCGGCGCCTGGGGCTGGCCGGGGCGATCACCGGCGGGCTCACCCTCTTCTTCCTGGCCACGCTGCTGATCCCGCTGGCCCCGCCGGCGCTCGACGCCGCGCTGCCGATGCTGATCGCCGCCGGGTTCCTGATGTCCGTCGGCGGCCAGGTCTGCGCGATCAACGTGCTCAGCCTGCGCCAGGGCGTCACGCCCGATCACCTGCACGGCCGGGTGAACGGCTCGTTCCGGTTCCTCTCGCTCGGTCTCGCCCCGCTCGGTGCGCTCGCCGGGGGCCTGCTCGGGTCGTGGCTGGGCACCCGGGCGGCGCTCTACCTCGCCGTCGCCGCGATGGCGCTCGGCCCCATCGCGGTGCAGTGCTCGGCCGCGCGCCGGATGCGCACCCTGCCCGAAGCCGATCCGGAAGGAGCAGCCTGATGGCCAAACGCCGGATCAAGGACATCTACCCGCTGACCGCGATGCAGCAGGGCATGCTCGTACAAGCCCTGCGCACGCCGGACCAGCCGGTCTACCGCCAGCAGTACGTCCTCGCGATCACCGGGGTCCCCGACGCCGACACCCTGCGCGGCGCCCTCGACGACCTCGTGGCCCGGCACACGGTGCTGCGCACCGGCTTCGCCTGGGAAGGCGTCGACACCCCGGTGCAGATCGTGTTCGCCGACGCCGCCGTCCCACTGACCATTGTGGACAGCGGCACGGATGCGGACGTGGCCGAGGCGCTGGCCGAGCACCGCCGCGCCGAGCTCGACCTGCGCAAGCCGCCTTTGCTGCGCGCGCACGCGATCCGGGTCGGCCCGCAGGAGTGGCGCCTGGTCACCACCGCGCACCACCTGGTCCTCGATGGCTGGAGCATGCCGACGATCCAGGCCGACCTCACCGAACTGCTGACCGCCCGGGTCGAGCACCGCGCGCCGAACCTCAAGCCCGCCGCGCCGTTCCGCGAGTTCGTGACCTGGTTGCGCGACAACCACGACGCCGGTGCCGCGCAAGCCCACTTCAAGCAGGTGCTCGGCGACCTGCGCCACCCGACGCCACTCGGGATCGACCGGGTGAGCCGGGTCAGCACGGACGCCGGCCCGGCCGGGCGCATCGTGCGGTTCCGGGAGGTTCCCGCCGACCGGCACCCGGAACCGTTGGCCCGCAAGCGCGGCCTGCTGCCGAGCACGATCGTGCACGCGGCGTGGGGATTCTTCCTCGCCACGTGCGCGGACCGGCCGGACGCGGTGTTCGGCACCACGGTGTCCGGCCGGCCCGCCGAGCTGCCCGGGGTCGCCGAGCGGGTCGGCATGTTCGTGAACACGGTGCCGGTGCGGATCTCGGCGGACGGTGACACGACAGTCGGCCCTTGGCTGGTTGGCGTGCAGGAGCAGTTGATCGCCGGACGTGAGTTCGAGCCGACGCCCGTGTCGGCGGCGCAGCGCTGCAGTGGCGTGCCCATGGGCGAACCGCTGTACGAGACCGTGCTCGGCTTCCAGAACTACTTCCGCGACGAACCGGCCGAGGACCCGGGCGCCGTGACGGTGCGCGCGGTGGAACAACAGGAGCAGACCGGCCTGCCGCTGGTCGTGTCGGTGGCCTTCCCACCGGACGCCGTGTGGATCCGCGTGGAGTACGACCGGTCCAGAGTGGACGACGCGGTGGCCGAGTGGATCGCCGAGTGCTACCCGGCGCTGATGAGCGAGATCGCCGCGGCAGCTGAGGAAACCCCGTTGGCGCAGTTGGGCCTGGGCGAAGCCGCCGCCACCGACGAGGACCGGTCGCTCGAGATCGACTTCGGCAAGCGGGTGGCCATCGCGCTGGCCGAGGACGACCCCGCGCGGGAGCGGCTCGTCCACGCGGCCACCGCCGCGGGCGCCGAGGTCGAGTTCCGCGATCCACTGCGCCCCGGCACCACCACGGCCGACACCATCGTCGGCTCGGCCGCGGCGGTCGTCGCCATGCGCACGGGCGACCAGACGGCTGTGGTGGTCGGTGCCCAGACCGTGCCCGACGCGATTCCGTTGCTGCCGAACAGAAACCGGGTGGATCGCCGCGGCCGTCCCGTGCCCGGACCGGTGCCGGGCGAGATCGTCCACACCGGACTCTGGGCCCGCGAGCAGGTCGACGGCCGCCTCGAATACCTCGGCCCCCGGCCCGGCAGCCACGACTGGTGGGTCGCCCGCGCCCTCGCCGCCGACCCCGCCGTCGCGGCCGCCGTGGTGGACAGCGACGGCGAGCCGGACGAGGTGCACGCCTGGGTGGTCTCCGCCGACGGCCGGGACCTCGACTTCGACGCCCTGGTCACCAGGCTGCGCAAGGTGGTGCCCGCCGCGTTGCTGCCCACCCGGTTCCACCAGGTGCTCCGCCTGCCCCACGACCTGACGGCGCTGCGGGGCGGCACGGTCGTCCGCCACCCGCAGCCGCGACCGCTCGCGGACCGCCTCGCCGCGCTGCCGGCCGAGCGGCGCGCCGCGTTCCTCAGCGGCTTGCGCACCGCGCAGACCGCGGTCCCGCCGATCCGCCCCGGCCGGTTCACCGGGCCGCCGCCGCGCTCGGTCCAGCAGGAGTTCTACGACGAGCACACCCCGTTGCGGCCACCACCGGCCGTCGGGAGCAGCACGGAACTGTCCTATGCGGACTACGCGGCCTGGCAGCAGGACGTCCGCCGGGCCGCCGACCGCGACCGGCAGGCCGGGTACTGGCGCACGGTGCTCACCGGTGCCCCCGCCTCCGGCATCCCGTCCGACCGCGTTCCACCCGACGCCCCGGAACGCGGCGAACTGACACTTTCCGTTGCCGTGCAAGGGTCTCGCGCGGAATGGCTCGCCGCCATCGCCACCACGCTGGCCCGCTGGGGCCGCGACGACGAGGTGGTGCTCGGCGTCGTGGCCGAGCCGCACCTGCCGGACGAGCTCTCCGGAGTCTGTGGGCCCTTCGCTCGCATGCTCCCGCTGCGGATCGCGGCCGGTGCCACGCCCGAGGTGGTCGAGCAGGCCCTGGACGAGGCCCGCCACAACGCCGACGTTCCCTGGTCGGTCCTGCGGTCGCTGCTCGCCGAGGACCCGCTGGTCAGCGTCGCCGTGCACGAAACCCCGGGCGCCCTCGCCCCGCACGCCGCCACCACGATCGGCATCGACATCACGGGTACCGAGCTCACCGCGGTGTACGACGGCACCCGGGTCGCCGAGCGCACGGTCGCCGATCTGCTGACCCGCGCCGCCGTGGTCCTCGCCGGCGGTCCGGACGTCGACCTGGTGACCGACGCCGAGCGCGCCGAACTGCTGGCCCTCGGCGACGGCGGCACCACCACGGACGAACCGTCCACCGTGCACGCGCTGATCGCCCGGCAGGCCCCCGGTGCCCTCGCGGTGACGGCGGTCGACGGCGACCTGACCTACGGCCAGTTGCTCGAGAAGGCCACCGCACTTGCGGGACACCTGGTCGAACTGGGCGTGCGCCCGGAGGACCGGGTGGCGATTGGCCTGCCCCGCACCACCGCGCTGGTCTGGGCGCCGCTCGCGGTCATGCTGGCCGGCGCCGCCTACGTGCCGGTCGACCCGCAGTACCCCGAGGCCCGCATCGCCGTGCTGTGCGAAGGCGTCCGCGCGGTGATCACCACGACGGAGCTGGCCGCCAAGTTCCCCGAGGGACTGACGAAAGTCGCGCCGGACGCCGCGGCCGACCACCCGTTGCCGCAGGTCCGGCCGGACACCGCCGCCTACGTCATCTTCACCTCGGGCAGCACCGGCAAGCCCAAGGGCGTCGTGGTCGAACACCGGTCCGTCGTGGACTTCGCGCGGCACATTGCCACCGCGTACGGCATCGACCGCGACACCCGCCTGCTCGGCTTCGCCGCCATCACCTTCGACGTCTCGGTGTTCGACCTGTGGGCGGCGTTGTGCGCGGGCGCGACGCTGGTGCTGGCCGGCGAGGAGGAACGCCTCTCGGTCGACAAGCTGCAGAAGTTGTTGCGGGACAAGCGGGTCACCGCGGCCGAGCTGCCCCCGAGCCTGATGCCGTTGCTCGACCCGGCGACGCTGCCCGACCTGCGCCTGGTCTCGGTCGGCGGCGAAGCACCCGCGGGCCGCCTGGTCGACGACTGGGCCACCCCGGACCGCGAGTTCTGGAACGGTTACGGCCCAGCCGAAACGACGGTCGCCGTCACGCTCATGCGCTGCACGCCACCGTCCGGCGGTCGCGTGCCGCCGATCGGCAGGCCCATGCCGAACCACCGCGCGTACGTGCTGGACGAGGCGCTGCGCCAAGTGCCGATGGGGGTGCCCGGCGAGCTGTGCATCGCCGGTGCCGGACTGGCCCGCGGCTACCTCGGCAAGCCCGGCCAGACCGCCGGCCGGTTCGTGCCCGACCCGTTCTCGCCGACGCCGGGGCAGCGGCTCTACCGGACCGGTGACCTGGTCCGCTGGGCGCCCGACGGCGTGCTGGAGTTCCTCGGCCGGGTGGACCGGCAGGTCAAGATCCGCGGCTTCCGGGTGGAACTGGGCGAGGTCGAAACGGTGCTCGCCGCCGACCCGTCGATCCGCCAGGTCGTCGTCGAGGTCTGGGACGACGGCGAAACGCGGCACCTGACCGCATATGTGGTGCCGGCCGGCGACCCGTCGGCGCTCTCGGACGTCCGCGCCATCGCCGCGGCCAAGCTGCCCGACTACATGACTCCGACCCGCATGGCCGTGCTCGACGCCTTGCCGCGCACGCCGAGCGGCAAGGTCGACCGCCGTGCCCTGCCCGCGCCGGCCGAGCCTGGCGGCAACGCCGTCGATGACAGCGATCGTGCCGCCTGGACACCACTGCAACGCACCATTGCCGCCGAGGTGATCGGCCCGCTGCTCCGGCTGTCCGATGTGGACCGCGAACAGGACTTCTTCGAGCTGGGCGGCAACTCGCTGCAGGCCACCCAGGTCACCTCCCGGGTGCGGGACCGGTTCGGCGTCGAGATCGGCCTCGCCGACTTCTTCGCCGAGCCCACGGTCGTGCGCCTCGCCGCGCTCGTCGAGCAGGAACAGGGCCGCGCGGCCGATCGCGAGCGTGAGGTCTACGGGGACGGCCCAAGCATGGAGTCGGGCACCATCCTGCCGCAGTCGTATCCGCAGATGGCGCTGTACCAAGCCGAGCAGGCGGGCGGCGCCAACGCCCGCTACAACGCGCCGTTCGCGTTGCGCATGCGAGGTCCGCTCGACTTCGACGCCCTGCGCAAGGCGTTCGCGTCCATGGTCCGCCGCCACCCCACCCTGCGGGTCTCGTTGCGCCGCGACGGCGACGAGTACATCCAGCAGGTGCGCGCGGACTGCGACGTCCCCTTCACGGTGTCCGATGTGGACGGTGAATCACCGGAAGCCAAGCTGGCCACCGTCCGCCGGTTGATCCGCGAGGAGGGTGCGGGCGGGTTCGACCTGGTCAACGGGCCGCTGATCCGGGTGCGCGTGCACCGCCTGGCCGAGGACGACCACGTGGTCCAGTGGACGGTGCACCACCTGGCCACCGACGGGTGGTCGGTGGGCATCCAGCTGCACGAGATCGGCACCGCGTACCACGGCTTCGTCGAGGGCAAGGAGCCCGAACTCGCGCCGCTGGAGGGCAACTACGCCGAATTCGTGGCCTGGCACCGCGAGTACGTGGCGAACTCGCAGTACCCGAAGGACGTCGCGTGGTGGCGCGAGGAGTTGCGTGGTGTCCCGGGCATCGGGCTGCCGGCCAAGACCGACCGCGCCGGGCACACGTTCCGCCCGGGCTACCTGAACCTGCGGATCGAACCGGAGCTCGCGGCCGGCCTCAACGCGCTGGGCAAGCAGGTCGGCACCTCGCTCTACATGACCACGTTCGCCGCCTACGCCACAGTGCTCTCGGCGTTCTCCGGCCGCGACGACATCGCCGTGGTCACGCCGAACGCCTTGCGCGTGCGGTCGGCGTGGGAGCGGCTCGTCGGCTGGTTCGTCAACCGGGTCGTCGTGCGGCTGAAGGTCGACGACGACGCCACGTTCGCCGACCTCCTGCGAGCCACCCGCAAGGCCAGCACCGCCGCCTTCGCCCACCAGGCCGTGCCGTTCGAGTCGCTGCGCGAGGAGCTCGCGCTGCCCGACGACGTGCTCGCGGCGTGCTTCTCGGTGCAGAACGCCCCAATGGCCGGGCGGGCGTTCCGCTCCGACGCGTTCGACATGGACGTGGTCGGCGACGACAGCGGCCTGGACTTCACCCCGATCGGGGAGGTGTACGCGCCGCTGCGGCTGCGCTACGAGAGCTCGGTCGTCCTGCGGCCCCGTGAAGACGGGGCGGTTGCGGGCGGCTGGGAGTACGACGCCGCGCTGTTCGACGAGGACACCGCGCGGCGCTGGAGTTCCGGGTTCCTCGCGGTGCTCGCGCGTGCGGCCCAGAACCCGGAAACCCCGGTGCGCGACCTGCGCGCCATCGCGGCGGCGACCCCGCCGCGGCAGAACGTCGGAATGGTCGATTCGTGAAGGAGCCGACGATGACCCAGATGGAAGTTGACCCCACCACAGCGCTCGACATGGCCGGGCTCGCCCGGGCGTGGGGCACCGGCTCGTCGGCCGAGAGCCTCGAGTTGCTCGATGCGCTCGCCGCCCGCGCCGACGAGCTCATCCCCCTGGCCTTCGAGCAGGGTGACGAAGCGGCCGAACTGGAGGCGCAGCGATTCCTCTACGAGGTGTTCGCCCACCGCATCCTGCCGCCGTGGTCGCCGCACTGGCGCGACTACGAACACCCGACGATCGTCGAGGCCCACCGCAAGGTCGGCGACGCGTGGCTGGCCAAGGACCGGGCCACCTACGGCGCCGGGCTCGAGGTGCCGACCTCGCCCAAGGGTTTCGGCGAGTGGGCGGTCGAGGTGTGCGAGAACCACGCGTCGGGGGTGACCCACCCGCTGTTCGACTTCCTCGCCGAGAAGGCCACCTACGACCAGCTGGTGACCTTCCAGGCCCAGGAGACGCCGTTCGACATCCACTTCGGCGACCTGGTGGCGTTGCTGCTGCCCGGCATCCACGGCGGCCGGAAGATCGAGCTGTCCCACAACTTCTGGGACGAGATGGGCAACGGCACGCTGGAGCGCACGCACCGGCAGTTGCGGCTGGACATGATGACCAGGGTCGGCATCCCAGGTGAGGCCTACCTGACCGATGTGGACTCGTACTGGGTCGAAGAGCTCCGCATGGCCAACATGTACTTCCAGACTTCGTCGCTGCGCAGCCTGGCGCCGCAGTCGGTCGGGATGCTGCAGGCCACCGAGCTGGTCGTCCCCGGTCGCCTCGACCGCCAGATCGAGGGCTGGCGCCGGGTCGGGCTCACCGACAAGGACATGGTCTACCTGCTGGAACACGTCGTGGTGGACGTGGAGCACGCGGAGGGCTGGCTCAACCACGTGATCGCGCCGCTGGCCGAGGAGCGGCCGGACATGCTGCTGGAGGTCGGCATCGGCATCATGCGCCGGCTCGACTGCGCGCTCGCGGTGTGCGACCGCGCCCACCGCGAGCTTGCGAGCGAACAATAGACACAGCGCGTGCGCGGAGCGCACGCCGAGCGCCAGCGAGGGGTGGGCTTCGCGAACTGCCGTAACTAGGCTGCGAGCAGTGCGCGTCCGGTCTCGGTGAGCGTCACCGAACCGGGCGCGCACGCGATCAGCCCCGCCGCGACCAGCCGGAGACCGGTGAACTGGTCGCAACAGCCGACGCCGTCGACGGTCAGGCACAGGCACGCGGTCGTGGAGGTCGGCGACACTGCGCAGCGGCCGGCGGCGACGGCACGCAGCACCGCCCGATCCCGGTAGCTGATCACGGTGGCGTTCATGACGATCTTCTTTCCCCTGGCGATCCCTTTGCTCCTGCTGTGTTCATCTCCGACGCTAGGGGAAGCGTTCCGGTTTCACGCGTCTTTCATGCCGCCGATGCCGAGTGATGATTCCCTTTTGCCAGTGGCCACAACTGGCATGTCCGGTGGATCTTCCAGGAAGTCGAAGCTGGGCACGAAGAACAAGGTGCCGGTGACGGCGGTGGAGAACTCGAGGATGCGGTCGGTGTTGCCGGGTGGATCACCCAGGAACATGTTGCGCAGCATGCGTTCGGTGATCGCCGGTGTCGCGCTGTAACCGATGAAGTAGGTGCCGAACTCCTCGGTGCCGACCTTGCCGAAGGGCATGTTGTCCCGGACGATCTGCAACTCGGTGCCGTCGGGCTCCTCGATGCTGGTGAGCGCCACGTGGGAATTCGCGGGTTTCACGTCGTCGGGCAGTTCCATGTTCGTCGGCTTGGTGCGCCCGATGATCCGTTCCTGCTCCTCGGTGGGCAGCTCGTTCCACGCCACCAGGTCGTGCAGGTACTTCTGCACGATCACGTAGCTGCCGCCCGCGAAGCCGGGGTCCTGGTCGGTGATCACCGCGACCCGCTCCGCCGACGGGCCCACCGGGTTCTCGGTCCCGTCGACGAAACCCATGAGGTCGCGCTCTTCGAAGTACTTGAAACCGTGCGTCTCGTCGACCACCGACGCGACCCCACGCAGCCGGTTCATCAGCTGGCTCGCCAGCTCGAAGCACAGGTCCATCTGCCGCGACCTGATGTGGAACAGCAGGTCGCCGGGCGTGCTCACCGCCGTGTGCACCGGCCCGGCGAGCTCGGGCAAGGGGTGCAGCTCGGCCGGACGCGGTCCGGTGAAGAGACGATCCCAGCAGTCCGAGCCGATCCCGACCACGCAGGACAATTCGCCTTCGGGCACGCGGAAGCCGACCGACCGCGTGATGCCGGGTACGTCGGAGAGCAGGTCGCGCACGGTCTGCTCGCCGCCCTCGTGCACGGTGACCACGAGGAAGATCGCGGACCGGGTGAGCGGCTTGAACACCGGCTGCGGCTCGGGCATGCGTTCCTCAGATCCTGTCGGGGGCCGTGCCGTCGGCGACCGCGGCCATGGCGTCGGCCAGGCCGAGCCGGGTGCGCATGCGGTCGAGGAAGTCGATGTCGGCCAGGCGGATCAACCGGGTCTTCGGCGCGCCCGCGTACACCGAGATCCAGTCGCCCGGCTCGAGCACGCCCCGCAGCGCGCCGTCCACGCTGACGGCCACCTGCCCGGAGCGCTCCAGCACCTGCACGGCCACCCGCTCGGTCGGCCCGAGCACGAGGCTGCGGTTGAAGCTCATGTGCGGCGCGACCGGCGTGAACACCAGGCCTTCCATCTTCGGCGAGAGGATCGGGCCGCCCGCGGCGAAGCTGTAGGCGGTCGAGCCGGTCGGCGTGGACACGATCACCGCGTCGGCCGAATACGAGGCGAAGTGCCTGCCGTTGACGAAGACCGCGACGCTGGCCTGCCGGTCGCGGGCGAGCTTCTCGAAGACGACGTCGTTGAGCGCGAGGATGTCCAGTGGCACGCCGTCGGCGGGATCCTCGCTGACCCGTTCGCGGACGGGCGGGGAGGGCAGCGTCGGGCCGCGGCCGTAGCGGATCAGCGCGTCGATGCTGGTCGGGATCTCGAGCTTGCGGGACGCGCACATGGTGAGCATCAGCCGCTCGTCGAGGGTGAACTTCCCGGCGAGCACGGCGTCGAGGGCGTCGATGAGCCCGTCGACGGCGGCCTCGGTGAGGAACCCGACCCGGCCCACGTCCACGCCGAGGATGGCCGCGCCCGCCCGCGCGGCCACCCGCGCGCCACGCAGGAACGTGCCGTCCCCGCCGACGGTCACGATCAGCCCGGGGTGACCCGCCTTCTTGGCCTCGTCGACCGCGCTCAGCCGGGTTTCGTGGGGCTCGGCGGACCAGACGTCGATGTCCGTGCAGGGGATGTCGTGCGCCGCGGCCCACCGCCGCACCTGCGCGGCGGCCGCAACCGCGCGGTCCTTGCCGGTGTGCACGACGAGACCCACCGCGGTGATCGACACGGTGCCACAGCTTACGCGCCGCTCACCCCCGCAGCCGTGCGGCGATGCCGTCGAGCAGGAACCCCAGGCCCAGCTCGAACTGGTCCTCGGGCGAGGTGATCGGTTCGCTCAGCCACCGGGTCAGCAGCCGGTGGCCCCCGGCCTCGGCCAGCTCGCGGATCGGGGCGAGCGCGGCGACCAGGGCGTGCCCGTCGTGCAGGCCCAGCGCGAGGTGCGTCCGGCTCTCCTCGGCCTCCTGCAGCCCGCTGCCGATGATGTGCCGGTCGATGAGCGCGGCGTAGCTCATCGCGTCGCCGAGCGCGGCGCCCTGTTCGGTGAGGACGGTGAGCATGAACTCGAGCCGCCGCATCGTGTTGGGGCCGACGGGCGCGCGGGTGTGGGTGAGCTCGGCGTACCAGGGGTGGGTCAGGACCATCTCGCGCGTGTCGGCGGCCAGCGTGTGCAGGTCCTCGCGCCAGTTCCCGCTGGGCGCCTCCGGTACCGGGACCTCGCCGGCGGCCGCGTCGAGCATGAGGTCGATCAGGCCCTCCTTGCTGTGTACGTAGCGGTAGAGGGCCATCGGCGAGTAGGGCCCGAGCTGCTCGGCGACGTTCTTCATGGTGATCGAGTCCGGGCCGCCCTCGTCGGCGACCAGGATCCCGGCGGCGACGATCTCCTCCCGGCCCAGGGCGCGCTGGCGTGGGGGTGGCGGCGGTTGGGTCCAGATCGGCGGCTTCATCACGCCGCTAGTTTATGTGCTAAAGTCTCGTTTAGCACGTAAATTTTGATCTCTGGGGGAGATGGCATGACCGACGTACGGTTCGGCGTGGTGCGGGGGATCGGCTACGGGCTCTTCGGCCCGCCCGGCGAGTTCGTGCCGCAGGCCAGGGCGCTGGGGGCGTCGCTGGTGCGGTCCTATGTGTTCTGGGGAGGGGTGGAGCCCGCGCCCGGGCAGTACACGTGGGACGCGGTGGACGCGCTGCTGTCCCAGGTGGACGGCGATGACGAGGTGTGGCTCACGGTGTGCTCGTCCTCGCCGTGGGGGACACGCGAGGCGACCGACTTCCTGCCGCCCTCACCTCCGCACGACCTATCGCAATACGGTTCGTTCGTCCGCGCCTTGGTGGCGCGGTGCGGTGGGCGGGTGAAGTACTGGCAGTGCGACAACGAGCCGAGCAACGGGCCGTTGTTGTGGGCCGGATCCGCGCCCGAGTACGTGGCGCAGTTGCGTGAGTTCTTCGCCGCCGTGAAGTCGGTCGACCCCGAGGCGACCGTGGTGCTCGGCGGGTGCGGGTACGACGTGCACAGTTCGCCCGCGGGCAGTCCGCCGCGGCAGTTCTTCGACCACCTGGTGTCGGCCGGGCGGGACCACTTCGACGCGTTCAGCGTGCACCTCTACGGACGGCCGGAGGCCATACCGTCCATTGTGGATGATGTCCGGTCGATGATGCGGGCGCACGGGTACGAGAAGCCGGTGGTGGCGGGGGAGTACGCGGGGCCGGTGCTGTTCGAGTTCCCGGAGCTGGACCCGGTGGTGCAGGAGGCGTTCGCGGCTGCGTTCGCCGGCCAGGAGGCCGCGACCCAGAGCACCGAGGAGCTGGCCGCGCTGGCGGGGCAGGACACGCCGGAACGCCGGGCGATGGTGTCCTTGAGCGCGCGGATGGCGCAGCTGCCCCCACGGCTGCAGATGTTCCTGCCCGGCTGCCCGCCGGAGCTGGCGGCCAAGCGGGATCGGATCAACGCCCGGCAGGTGGTGATCCGGAATGTCCTGGCGCTGGCGTCGGGCGTGCGGGTCACCGCGTATTGGAACCTGGCGCCGGAGGTGCCCGGGCCGGTCGATCCGCACCAGATGATGTACCTGATGTTCGGCAAGCTGCCGTTACTGGACTACGACGAGTCCGGCGCCTTGACGGTCCGGCACCCCGCCGCCGACGCCTTCGCTGCGATGACGGCGCAGTTGTCCGATGCCGTTGCGGTGACCAAGGTTCCGCTGGCGGGGCATCCGACGGTGGAGGCTTACGAGGTGACGCGGGAGGGCCGGGGACCGGTGTTCATCGCGTGGGTGAGCGGCGATCCGTTCGACGGGGAGGACGAGCCGCCGGTCACCGTCGAGCTGCCCGGTCCGGTGAAGGTGGAGGTGTCGGCGACGCCGGTATTCGTGGACGCCTGAGCCGGCCCGAACCCGGGGATGGACATCCGGTGATCCACCGCAGCCGAGGACGATGGCCGCGACGGTGAGTTCTGCCCGGTGGCCGACGGCGTGTTCGGCCGTGGCGGGGTTGACGGGGACTGACGAGCCCTGACGAGCCTGACGGGTCGTTCTCGCCGAGCCCGGCGGGGCTGGTCGCCGCCACTGGCTGCCGGTCCCCGCGGCTGCGTGCGGGGGTCGCGGGGCCGCAGACGCACCAGCGCTACGTGTCCGATCCCGGGTGGGACCGGGCGGTGGCACTGGCGGCGAGGTTGGTGCCGTCGGCGCCGTTCGACCGGTGCTTCGCGCACTCCCGATCCGTGATGCCCCGGCTTGCGGCGACGGCATCCTGGCCGGTGGGCGCGGTCGTGCGCGGCCTCAGGCCTTCCGGCCGGTCTCGGCATGGCGCACGCGTCCGCGCACCCGCGTCAGGCGGGCTGCCAGAGCTCGATCCGGTTGCCCTCGGGATCGGTCACCCAGCCGAACCGGCCGACGCCGTCCATGTCCTGGATGTCATCGACCACGTCGGCGCCCTTGGCCCGCAGCTGCGCGAGCATGGCGTCCAGGTCGCGGACGCGGAAGTTGAGCATGGTCTGCTGCGATCGGGCACCGAAGTAGTCGGTCTCGGCCTCGAACTGCGCGAAGACCGTCGGGCCGGGCTCCTGGTGCCACACGCCGTGCTCGCCGGCATCCAACCCGAGGCAGTCCCGGTACCAGGCGCCCAAGGCCGCCGGATCCGACGCGCGGATGAAGTAGCCACCGATCCCGAGCACGCGTTCCATGCCGTGATCCTGCCAGCGGCCCGGGTTCGTGGGTCATCCGCGCTCGCGTTCCATCTTCCGCACGTCCGGAACCGTCAGCACCAGCGCGGTGGCGGCCACGATCGCGCCCGCCGCGCACCACAGGGTGCCCGCGAGGCCGAAGCGGTCCGCGGCGGGTCCGGCGACGGCCGCGCCCAACGGCGTGAGCCCGAACGAACCGAGGGCCTCGTAGGCGGCGACCCGGGAGAACTTCTCGTGCGGTACTTCCTGCCTGAGCGTGGTCATCCAGTTGACGCCGAAGACCTCCACGCCGACCCCTGCGAGCAGGGACGCCACGCAGATCACCACCAGCGAGGACCCGAGCGCGAACGCGGCCGGTGGCAAGGCAAGCGGGACCAACGCACAGACCCCGGAGACCAGGAGCCGCCGCGGCCGCAGCCGCACCATCAGCAAGCCGCCGATGATCATGCCGATCGCGTCGCAGGAGAGGATGAGGCCCCAGTCGCGGGCGCCGCCGAGCCTGCGGTCGGCGGCCAGCGCGCCGAGGACCATGAACGCACCGACGCCCACGGCGTTGACCACCGCCGACTGCACCACCACGCTCCACAACCACCGCCGCCCGGCGAACTCGCCCCAGCCTTCCTTCAGCTCGGTGACCATGCCGGCCCGCCGGCGCAGCCGCCCTTCGGCCTTCATCAACACGCTCAACCCGCAGGCGATCACGAACGTCGTCGCGTCGAGCGCGAGGACCCAGCCCGGACCGAAACTCGACACCACCACGCCGCCGAGCGCGGCACCGGCGACCTGCGCGCCGTTGAGCGCGGTCCGGAAGATGGCGAACGCCTTGCTCGCGTGCGCCCGGTCGACGCTGCGCATGATGAGGCCCTCGGTGGCCGGCATGCGGAACGCGATGGCGAGGCCATTCGCCGCCGAGATGAGCACCAGCTCCCACAACCGGACCGAGTGCGTGAACACCACCACCGCGAACACCGCCTGCGCCACCGCGCTGACGAGGTTCGCCGCCACGATCACGTGGTGGCGCGGCAGCCGATCGGCCACGACCCCGCCGATGACGAAGAACAGCAAGGCCGGCAGGGTGCCCGAAGCCGACACCAGGCCGATCGCCGTGCCGGAGCCGCCCGCGTAGAGGATCGCGAAGGCCGTCGCGACGGGGGCGGCGGCCGTGCCCAACGCCGAGATGACCGCGCCGGCCACCTGCAACCAGAAGTTGCGGTTCTGCCGCAAGCCCACCGGCTGCCCTGTTCCCGTACGCACCGCTGCTGCCTGCGTTGAAGGCGGTCGCATCCGTCTCCCAAATCTGTTACATCCCGGATAGTGTCAATTACCTCTATCAGGTTTGACTGTATCCTCGGGTGGTGTCAAGCGAGAAAACGCCCTCGGGCGCGGACCTGGCCGAGGCGCTGATGCGCACGACCCACGCGCTGCGGCGTTACGCGGGCCAGCCCTACGTCCAGCGCGGCTGGTCGACCTCCCGCGTGCTGCTGATGCTGGCCGTCGACGAGGCCGGTTCACCGCGGATGGGCGACCTCAAGGACCGGCTCGGCGTCACCGGGCGGTCGATCACGTCACTGGTCGACGGCCTGGAGGACGAAGGCCTGCTGCGCCGGCGCGCCGACCCGGACGACCGCCGGTCCATCCGCCTCGAGATCACCGGCAAGGGTCACGAACACCTCAGCGAGATCAAGGCACTGCACGACGCCCACGCCGATCGCACCTTCGCCGTGCTGAGCGAGGCGCAGCGGATCACCCTGCTGGCGATCCTGGACCGGCTCCGCGACCACGTCGCCGACCAACTGTCCACTCCCGACGAAGACCCGGCACGCAAGCCGCACTAGCTCGGCGCCTGGCGCTGCGGCGACGGCCGTCGCGTCGCGCATGTTCACCGACAGTGCACGCGGTCACCCGGTCCGTTGGGCAGGAGCACCGACCGGCGCGGCTGTGGGATGGTGGGAGCGTGAACCTGGAGGATCTCGTCCGGCTGCGCCGCGCGCGCGACACGATGGACCGCGACTACGCCAAGCCGCTCGACGTGACGGCGTTGGCGCAGGTCGCGCTCATGTCGCCCGGGCATTTCTCCCGTAGTTTCCGCGCGGCGTTCGGCGAGAGCCCGTACAGCTACCTGATGACCCGGCGCATCGAGCGGGCCAAGGCGCTGTTGCGGCGCGGCGACCTTTCCGTCACCGAGGTCTGCTTCGAAGTCGGCTGTACGTCGCTCGGTTCGTTCAGCACGCGGTTCACCGAATTGGTGGGCGAGAGCCCCAGTTCTTACCGGGCTCGCAATCACGAAGAGGGCGCGGCCATCCCGCCGTGCATCGCGAAGATCCACACGCGACCGATCAGGAATGGCGAAGCCAAGTCGGCCGAGTCGGCGACGTCCCACAACGCGTGACCTGCCCGGCAATCTGCTGCGGATCAACCAATCCCGCAGCAGCTAACGAATTGGTCACTGTGGCCTTGTGTGACTATCGCTGCGCATAAGGTCGCCCGATCGGGTGAGTCGGCGAAACGGGGAGTGCATGCGGAGCGCCACCATTGGGCTGCGTTTCGTGGCGGCCTGCGCCGCCGCGGTCTTCGTCGCCGGATGTGCCGGCCCCGCCAATGAAGTGGCGGCGTCCGGTGTGCCGACCGGCAGCACGACCGCCACGACCTCGACAACCACCACGACGCCGATCACCACCACCACTTCCGCGTCACCCGAGGCCAAGGGCTCGCCGACCAGGCAGGCCACCCCCACCACGGCCGCCCCGTTCCCGGTCAGCGCGAAGCTGGCCCGGACCGCGGTGGCCAGGGCCGACTCGCTGAACACCCCGGGCCGGCTCTACGCCGTCGCCGTCTACGACCGCGCCAACAACAAGCTTTCCTCCGGCCAGTACGCCACCAAGCCGATCATGTCGGCATCGGTGATCAAGCTGTTCGTGATCGTGGAGTTGTTGCACGAACAGGAAAACGGCGACATCGAACTCACCGACCAGGACCGCGCGTGGATCCGGCGCGCGCTGTCCGGCAGCGACGACAGCGCCATGAACGCCTTGTGGGGCAAGTACAACGGCATGCGGGCCCTGGTCGCCATCAAGGACCTCGCCGGTCTGCACCAGACCGAACCGCCGCAGGACCCGGCCCAGTGGGGCGAGGCGACGATCTCCGCGGCCGACACCGTCGCGGTCTACCGGTACCTGCTCACCAAGCTCGCCCCGGACGACCGCGACCTGGTCCTCGACGCGCTGGCCGAGCCCACCCACTACGGCCTCGCCGACGACTTCGACCAGTACTTCGGTTTCCTCGGCCCTGGGGTGCGGCCCAAGAACGTCGCCGCGAAACAGGGCTGGATCGGTTACCGCCCGTATCGCCTGCTGCACTCGAGCGCGCTGCTCGGCTCGCGGCACCAGTTCATCGCGGTGGTGCTCACCCAGCAGAACAACGGCTACTCCTACCCGGACGTGGCCCAGCACGTCACCGAGGTCGCCGGCACTCTGCTGAAGACCCTCGGAACGGCGGCCACCAAATGACGCCCACCCTGCGCTTCGCGACCCCCGCCGACGCGGAGGCCATCGCCCGCATCTGGCACGCCGGTTGGCAGGACGCCCACCTGGGCAACGTGCCCGATGAGCTGATCACCGCCCGCACCCCGGACTCCTTCGTCGAGCGGGCCGTCGACCGGGCCGCCAACGCCGACGCCGAAGCCAAGACCGTCGTGGCCGACGTCGACGGCGCGGTCGCCGGTTTCATCATGGTCCTGGACGACGAGGTGGAGCAGGTCTACGTGGACGCGAGCTTCCGCGGCGGCGCGGTGGCCCCGGCGTTGCTGGCCGAAGCCGAACGCCTGGTGGCGGCGGGCGGCCACGACACCGCCTGGCTGGCCGTGGTCGCGGGCAACACCCGGGCCCGGCGCTACTACGAACGCCACGGCTGGGCCGACCACGGCCCCTTCGACCACCTGGCGCCCGGCGACATCGTGGTCCCGGCCCACCGCTACGTGAAGGCGGTGCGCTGAGGCGTCACTCGCCGCGCATCTGGCGGCGGATCTCCTCGAGCTTGTCCGCGCCGGCCTTGTTGCGCTCCTCGAGCTTCTTGTCCCAGTCCGCCACGGTGTTGTCCGTGCCGAGCCCGGCCAGCTCGGTGGCGCCCGCCGCCGTGGTGGACCGGCCCTCGATCTTGTCGCGCACGTAGTCGAAGGTGGGCACGCCGCCCTCGGTGTAGTCGGGCTCCAGGCTGGTCGTCGGCACGCCGGGGCTCACCGGTCCCAACTCGGTGCTCTCCTCGACGATCTCCGCGTCCACGATGTTGTCATCGGTGTCGGTGTCGGTGTCGGGATCGCCGGCCGGCTTGTCGGTCTCGCTCATCACCCGACCATATCCGCCGACGCGCCCGCGCCGCCCGCGATCGGCGGCGACGGTCATGATGGTCCGGTGATCGGCATCATCGCGGCTCCGTCCAACCTCGGCCTGCGCCCACCCGAGCCCGGCGCGGTACCCGGCTGCGCCAAGGCGCCCGAGGCGCTGCGGGAAGCAGGCCTGTACGCCAACCTGAAGGACGCCCGCGACTACGGCGTCGTCCTGCCCGGCCGCTACCGCGACGACTGGGTGCCCGGCGCAGACCGGCTGCGCAACCAGGACGCGATCATCGACCACTCGCGGCGGCTCGCCGCTCGCATCACGCGGGTGCTCGACGACGGCAACTTCCCGCTGGTGCTCGGCGGCGACTGCGGCATCCTCGTCGGCGCCGGTCTCGCCTTGCGCGGGCGGTACGGGCTGGTGCACGTCGACGGGCACACCGACTTCCGCAACCCCACCAACTCCGCGCAGTGCGCCTCGCTCGCGGGTGAGGACCTCGCCGCGGCGGTCGGGCGGCACTGGGACGCGATCGCCGACCTCGACGGCCTGCGCCCCTACTTCGATCCCGCGCGGACCGTCCACATCGGCTGCCGCGACGACGACGAGGGCCTGGCGGAGGCCAGCGCGGTCCTGCGCGCCGTCATCCCGGCCAAGCAGCACGCGGTCGCGATCCCCGACATCGGCGGCTACTGGTTGCACGTCGACGTGGACGTGCTCGACCCGTCCGTCCTGCCCGCCGTCGACAGCCCCGACCCCGGCGGGCTCACCGCGGCCGAGCTGACCGGCCTGCTGCGATCGCTGCGGCCCGGCGCGGTCGGGATCCAGTTCACCGTGTTCGACCCCGATCTGGACCCGGACGGCCGCTACGCCGACCTGCTCGCCACGCTCATCGCGGAGGTTCTCGGCTGAGGGTTGTTGTGCCAAGGTTCCCGGCATGACGAACTGGGGTGAGTTACGCCGGGCTGTCACCGGCGCGGTGGTGACGTCCGACAATCCGGACTACGACGCGGTGCGGGTGCCCGCGATGGCCAACTACGCGGACGCCCGCCCGGCCGTGGTCGTCCGGGCGGCGACGCAGGCGGACGTGGTCGCGGCCATCCGCTTCGCCCGCGGCCAGGACCTGCGGTTGACCGCCCGCAGCGGCGGGCACTGCTTCGCGGGGCGCTCGTCGGCGGGTGACATCGTGCTCGACCTGTCCGGCCTGCGCGACGTCACCTGGTCCGACGGCCTCGCCGAGGTCGGCGCCGGGGTGCGACTGCCCGCGCTCTACGAGTCGCTTGCCGCCCACGGGGTCACGGTGCCCGGCGGCTGCGGGCCGACGGTGGGCGTCGCCGGGCTGACCCTCGGCGGCGGCATCGGCGTGCTCGGCCGCCGGTACGGGCTGACGTGCGATCGCTTGCGCCGCGCCGAAGTCGTGCTCGCCGACGGCACGACGACGGTGTGCGACACCGAGCACGAACCGGAGCTGTTCTGGGCGTTGCGTGGCGCGGGTGGCGGGCTCGTCGGCGTGGTGACGTCCTTCGTGTTCGAGACCGTGCCCGCACCGCAGACGGCGTGCGTGCGCCTGGCCTGGCCCGCCCGGCGTGCGCTCGACCTCGCCGAGGCGTGGCAGTCCTGGGCACCGGCCGCGCCGGACCCGATCGCCGCGACCCTGCGGCTGACCACCACGGGCGCCCTGCTGGACGCGACCGCCGCGGGCGCCGACCCGGAGCCGTCGATCGGCGAGTTCGTCCGGCTGGTCGGCGCGCCGAGCACCGACGAGCGGATCGTGTTGCCCTACAAGGAAGCCAAGCAGCACTTGGCCGGACCGCCCGCCGAAGCCCAGGGCCACTTCGTCGGCCGCTCGGAGTTCTTCGCCGGTCCGATCCCTCGCGCCGCCTTGGCCGAGGTGATCGAGGCGCTCCCCGACGGCGCCGAGCTCAGCTTCACCCCACTGGGCGGCGAATACGCCCGCGTGCCGGGGGATGCGACCGCCTTCGCGCACCGGGCAGCGGCCTTCGTGGTGGAGCACACCACCGAGGCGCCGCCGGCGGAGTTGCCCGCCGCGACGCGGTGGGCCGAGACGTCCGCGCGGACGCTGCATCCCCACGGCACCAGCGGTGTGTACGCGAACTTCCCGGTTCCGGGCACCGATCCGCTGGATCCGCGCTACCACGGCGCGAACCGGGATCGGCTGCTGCGGGTGCTCGACCGCTACGACCCGGGCCGCTGGTTCACCGCGACGGGGTGACCGGGATCCCGGGCGGCCATGGGCGTCGGCCGGTCACCGGACCCGAAGGCGGTGAAGAACGCGTCGCGGAAGGCATCCATCCGCCACACGGGACCGTCCGGGGCCGGGCGGAGGCCGGGCGCCCAGTGCCAGCTCGCGATCCGGTCGAGCACGGCCGGGTCCTTGGCCACGATGGTCACCGGGACGTCGCGGCTCGCACCCTCGCCGCTGACCACCGGCCCGGGCTGGTGGTCGCCCAGGAACACCAGCACGGTGTCGGCCGTACCGTAAGTCTCCACATAGGACACCAACGTCGAGAGCGAGTACCGGATCGACTGCGCGTACGCGGCTTTGACCCGGCTGGGAGCCGACCAGACCTCGTCCTTCGACGGCCCTTGAGCGGGCATCGGGTCGTAGACCGAGCCGTCGCCGACGGCGCTCCAGTCGACCATGCGCGGCAGCGGGGTCCACGGGTTGTGGCTGGTCACCAGGTCGATCTCGGCCATCACGGGCGGCCGCTGCGTGCGGGCGAGTTCGTTGCGCTGCAACGCTTCCATCGTGAACTGGTCGGGCATGGTGGCGTAGGAGAAAGACGGGCCGTGGTAGCCGACATTGCGGCTGTCGTAGGTCTGCTCGTAGCCGTAGAACTTGCCGTCCGACCAGTCGCGGGTGTTGGCGGGGATGTCGGACACCGTGCGCCAGCCGCCCGCGCGGAACGCGCTCGCCAGCGTCAGCCGGTCCGTGGTGAGCAGCGTCGCGTAGCGCTGGGGGTTGTTCACCCACAGACCGGACTGCAACGTCGAATGGGCGAGCCAGCTGGTGCCGCCGAAGGTGGCGGAGGTCAGCATGCCGGTGCGTGCTTGAAAACCCTTGGCCTGCAGGCGTTTCGTGCCGTCGGCGAGCACCTTGTCCACGTCCGGGTCGGAAAGCGCGACCTTGCCGTAGCTCTCCACGAACGTGAGCAGGACGTCCTTGCCCCGCAAGCCGGTCAGCAACTGGTTGGCCGGCACGCCGCGAAATGCGTCCACGCCGACCGAGTCGCGGAACGGGCCGAGGTCGCGCACGTCGGCGACCACCGCCGCCACCTTGTCGTGCACCTCGGCGGCCGCGTCGCTGGCCGCGACCGGCTGGCTGCCGACCTGCACGCCGGTCGCCGCGCCGGCGGTCCAGATGACGCTCAGCACGACCAGGACGCGGACGGTCGCGGTCCGGTGCTCACCGGCGACCCGGCTCACCCGCAGGGCCGCGGCGACCATGAGCACGACGAGCGCGAGCGTCGCCAGGATCGCCCCCACCACGGCGGCGATCGCGACCGGCTTGCCCGCCGACGCCGCCAGGAACTCCACCGCCGGGCGCAGCAGCACCCAGTCGAAGACGGGGTCGAACGGGCGGTCCAGCTCCGCGCCGAAGCCCATGTCGAAGCCCTTGACCAGCAGCACGAGCCCGAGCAACGCACCGAACGCGCCCGCGGTCACCCGGCGCGCCCGGCCACGCAGGACCAGCAGCACGGCGAGCGCGAGGACGCCCTCGACCGGTACCCGCAGCGCGGTCCACCCACTGAGCACGCTGAGCCGCTGCGGGGCCAGCATCGCCGCGGCCAGCAGCACCACGGCGGCGGTCGACCAGAGCAACGCCGGCACCCGGCGCGGCCGGGCAACGGCGAACCCCGCGTGCGTGGAACGGCGGACGAACAGCCAGCGGACGTCGTGGCCGAACGACCAGCCCAACGCGGCCAGCGCCGCCGCCGTCACCACCGTGCTCACCACCAGGGGCAGCACACCTGAGGCCGCGACCGCGAGCACGACGCCCTGGATCGCGGCCACGGTCTTGCGCGCCATGCTCGGCGGGATCTCCCCGCGCAGCCACGGGAACAGGAACCCGGCGGCCACGTAGAGGTAGCGAGCGGCGCCGATCAGCAGCACCCACCAGCCGTGGGTGCTCGCCACGACCGCGCTCAGCACCAGGATGAGGAACGCGTCGACCTCCATGTCGAACCGCGCGCCGAACACCGTCACGGTGCCGGTGCGCCGCGCGACCTTGCCGTCCACCCCATCCAGCACCAGCGCGACCGCCGCGAAGGTGGCCAGGACCAGCCCACTCCTGTGGTCATCGATGAGCGCAGTCCTGTGGTCGGCGGCCAACGCGGTCACGCACCCGACCAGCACGGACCTGGTCAGCGTCACCAGGTCGGCCGGGCTGAAGCGGTAGGCCGTGCTCGCCAGCACGGCGCCCCCGACCAGGCCGAACCCGATACCGGCGAGCCAGCCGGTCATGCCCAGGCCCGCGCCGGCGCCGAGCACGGTCAGCAGCGCGAGCAGCAGCAGCTGCGCGGCCGGCACCGCCATGATCGTCTTCCGGAGCTGGGTCACGGGTCCTCCTCGGGGTCTCGTGGAGCATTACGTGCGTTCCCCCAGGTCGGTTCGAACGGGGTCCGCGAGCACCGGTCGTGGCCGGTTGAAACCAAAGATCACTCGACCGGGTGGGAAACGGTCCTTGATTGGCGGCAATTCTCACCGCTGGATAGCGTCCCGATCCGTTCGACAAATGCGTCGCCGAATTGAATTCGGCCACGGACGTGAAAGGGATGTTGGTTTGACTTCCGCCCAACCAGATAAGCCCCGATCGAACACAAGTCGCGTTGTTGCCAAGGTGCTGGCCTGCGGGTTTGCCCTGGGCGTGCCCCTGATCGGCCTCGGTGGGGTAGCCGAGGCGGAGCCGGACTGGGACGCGATTGCCGCCTGTGAAAGCGGTGGGAACTGGCACGCCAACACCGGCAACGGCTACTACGGCGGGCTGCAGTTCAGCCCGGGTACGTGGCGGGCCAACGGCGGCCAGGGCAGCCCGGCGAATGCCAGCAGGGAGGAGCAGATCCGGGTGGCCCGCAACGTGCTGGCCGGCCAGGGGATCGGCGCGTGGCCGGTCTGCGGCAGGCGCGGCGGGGGAGGCGGTGGCGATAGCGCGCCGGTCACGCACCACCAGAGCCCGGCGCCCCAGAGTCACCACAACAACCGTCCGTCGCGCTCCAACCCCGACGGTGACTACGTGATCGCGAAGGGTGACACACTGTCGGGCATCGCGGCCAAGCACCGGATCACGGGTGGCTGGCGGGCCCTGTGGCAGCGCAACAAGGCCTATGTCCCCGATCCGAACTACCTGGTGGTGGGGCAGCGGATCAAGCTGCGCTGACGTAAGCAGTCGGTAAGCCGCCCGCGCGGAAGAGCCAGGGGTGCGTGCGCGTTCAATGGTGTGGGGACCAGACGAAAGGACATCGGGTGACCACTCACGACACCGCAACGCACGCCAAGGCGATCCTCGCGGGCGGCTGCTTCTGGGGCATGCAGGACCTGATCCGCAAGCAGTCCGGCGTGGTGTCGACCCGGGTCGGCTACACGGGCGGCGACGTCCCGAACGCCACCTACCGCAATCACGGCACGCACGCCGAGGCGATCGAGATCGTCTACGACCCGGCGCAGACCAGCTACCGCGACCTGCTCGAGTTCTTCTTCCAGATCCACGACCCGACGACCAAGAACCGCCAGGGCAACGACATCGGCATGAGCTACCGCTCGGCGATCTTCTACCTCGACGAGGAGCAGAAGCAGGTCGCCGAGGACACCATCGCCGACGTGGACGCGTCGGGCCTGTGGCCGGGCAAGGTGGTGACCGAGGTGAGCGCGGCGGGCCCCTTCTGGGAGGCCGAGCCGGAGCACCAGGACTACCTTGTGAACTACCCGAACGGCTACACGTGCCACTTCCCGCGGCCGAACTGGAAGCTCCCGCGCCGCACCGCCTGACCCACGCCACGAATGTCCCATTCGAGGCACTGAACGCCTCGGATGGGACATTCAGGGCAGTGGCCCGAGCGCAGCGAGCCCAGCTGCACCTGAAGCCACCCCATGCAGCAAGGACCAGGGTCAGGCGGGTTTGAGCGGGTCGTGGCCGATGGACATGAGCCGGTGGCGCCAGCCTTCGTCGCCCGCGGTCGGCTCAAGGTCGTCGCGCCGCTGCTCGTGCACGCGGCGCACCACCTTCTGCATCACCCGGCGGTCGTCCTCGGTGAGATCCGCCTTGCGCTTGCCCAGCACGTGCAGCACGTGCTGGCCGGTGGGCGGTCCGGACTGGTCGGGCAGCGCCTCGGTGCGCTCGCCGGCGTCACGGGTGCGCAGCCAGTCGGAGAGTTCCCGCGACGTCATGTTCACCACGCGGTGGAACTCGTCCCACAGTTCCTCGTCGCTCAGTTCCGGCAGCTCCGTCATAGGGGCGTCCTACCCGGCCGGGCGCGCTGGCAAACGTGATCGCTTGCCGATCATCGCCCCCGCATAGAACGATGCCGCGGTGTCGAACCGTCTGGTGGCCTGGGTCGTCTTCGTCGTGCTCGCGGCGTTGGGCGTCCTGACCGCGCTCAGCCTGCAACCGTCCAGCCCGCGTGATCGATCGGCCCCGCCGGGGGAGTTCTCGGCCGAACGCGCCATCGCGCGGCTCGGGCCGGTGGCGGCCGTTTCGCACCCGCAGGGCTCGGCGGAGAACGCCAAGGTCCGCGACTACCTGCTCGGCCAGCTGCGTGACCTGGGCTTGGCACCGACCACCGACACGCGGCTGGCCGTGCGCGCCGAGGACGACTGGCCGGTTGTCGCGGCCAACGTCACCGACCTGCACGCCACCATCAAGGGCACCGCGCCGACCGGGCGGGTGCTGCTGGTCGCGCACTACGACTCGGTGCCCGGCGGGCCCGGCGCGGCCGACGACGGCGCGAACGTCGTGTCGATCCTGGAGATCGTCCGCGCGCTCAAGGCCTCGGCGCCGCTGCGCAACGACGTCGAGGTCCTGCTCACCGACGGCGAAGAGGCCGACCTGCTCGGCGCTCAGGCCTTCGTGGACGCAGGCGGTGCGCGCGACAAGAACACCGTGGTGGTCAACATGGAGGCGCGCGGCACCTCCGGCCCGGCCATCATATTCCAGACCGTCGGGGGCAACTCCGGCGTGATGTCGGCGGTCGGTGCCGGCGATGCCGTGGCCACCTCGGTGTCCGACGACGTGTACAAGATGCTGCCCAACGACACCGACCTCACGGTGTTCGACAACGCGGGCCTGCGTGGGATCAACTACGCCTTCGTCGGCGACTCGGTGAACTACCACACCCCGCACGACGACCTCGCCCACCTGAGCCACGCGACCGTGCAGGACATGGGTGCCTCGGCCCTGGCTGCGGTGCGCAGCCTCGGCGGCGCGGACCTCGCGGCCATGCCGGACCGCAACGACAGCTACTTCACCGTGCTGGGGCTTTTCCTGCACTACCCGGCCTGGCTGGTGATCCCGCTCGCGGTGCTGGCTTTCGTCCTTTTCGGACTCGCGTTGTGGTACCACGGGTTGCGGCCCGGCCGGATCGCCCGCTCCGCGCTGACCTTCGTGCTGCCGATCCTCGGCGCGGTGGTCGTCGGCGCCGGGGTGTGGTTCCTGCTTCGCTTGCTGCGTCCCGAATACGCGCTCTTCGTCGCGGGCGACACCAACCGGCCGTTCTTCTACGCGCTCGGCATGGTCTTGCTGACGTTGGTCCTGCTGGTGCTCTGGTGCCGGTGGCAGCGCAAGCGGCTCTCGATGATCGAGCTGACGTTCGTCGTGCTCGGCTGGCTCACCTTCCTCGCCCTGGTGACCGCGTTCCTGGTGCCCGGCGGCTCCTACGTGTTCACGTGGCCGGTGCTGATCGGCTCGGCCGCGCTGCTCGCCGCCCGGCGGTGGGCGTACGAGGACTCGTCGTGGGCGATGATCGCCGCGTCCGCCGCCGCGGTGCCCGCGGTGCTGCTCGGGTTGCCGATGATCCTGCTGCTCTTCCCGCTGGTCGGGATCTCGGTCGCCGTCGCGCCGCTGGTGCTGGTCGTGTTGTTCGGCGCCACCGTGCTCGGCTTGTTCGCCGCCTCGGTGCCGCAGCGCGTGCTGACCGTCGCGCTGGTCGTGGCCGGGCTCGGGGCCGTGGTGGCGCTGGGCACCGGCCTGGCCGTGGACAGCTACGACGAGCAGTACCCGAAGCCGGTGAGCCTCGGTTACGGCCTCGACGGCGACACCGGGAAGGCCTACTGGATCAGCGCGGGCGACCCCGCGGACCGGGAGACCAACAAAGCCTTGCGCCGTCTGGTGCCGCTGCCGCCGTTCCCCTCGGTGGCCGGCAAGCGGCACACCGTCGGCGCGCTGGCTCCGCTGAGCAAGCAGGTCGTGGTCCCGTCCGCGGAGGTCCTCAGCGCCAAGGACAACCCGGACGGCACGCACACCGCGGTGCTCGAGCTGCATGCCGGCCCGGCGGCGACGGAGCTCCACCTCTACGTGATGAGCGGCGAGCTGGTGTCCGCCACGGTGAACGGCGCCCCGCTGGCCACGAACGGCCGTTACGGCGGCCGGTGGGGGATGATCTTCACCGGGCCGCCGCCCGAGGGCGTCACGGTGACGCTGGTGTCGAGGGGCGGGCCGCTGACGACGAACGTGACCGCGGTTTACCGAGGTTTGCCCGAGGACGCGGACGCCCCGTACCTCGGGCCCGGGGTGAGCTTCCCGCAGTACTCGCCGCTCTCCGGGCAGACCATCGCCGAGCGCACCTACCGGGCGTAGCTCAGCCGATTCCGAACACGAAGTACGCCGCCGCGGCCGTGAGCGCGGCGGCGGGGAGGGTGAGCACCCAACCGGTCGCGATGTCGCCCGCGACGCCCCACCGCACGGCCGAGCGGCGCCGGGTCGCCCCGGCGCCCATGACCGCCGACGTGATGACGTGGGTGGTCGAGATCGGGGCGGCGAACACGAACGCCGTCGTGTAGAGCACCGCCGACGCGGACAGTTCGGCCGCGAACCCGTAGGGCGGGGTCAGCTGGAAGATCCGCCGGCCCAGCGTGCGCATGATCCGCTTGCCGCCGGTGTACGTGCCCGCCGCCATGGCCGCCGCGCACGTGAGCACCACCCACAGCGGCACGCCGTAGCCGATCTGGTGCCCGGTCACGACCAGGGCCAGCACGATCATGCCCATGCTCTTCTGGGCGTCCTGCAGGCCGTGGCCGAGGGCCAAGGCGGCCACTGAGGCGATCTGGGCCCGGCGCAGCGCCCGCCCGGCCTTGTGCGCGTCGGCCTTGCGCAGCAACCACAGGATCGCGGTCATGACCAGGAAGCCGAGCACGAGGCCGACGGCGGGGGAGACCACCATCGGGATCACGACCTTGTCCAGCACACCGGCCCAGTGCACCGATGTCGCGGAGACCAGCGCCGCTCCGACGAGCCCGCCGATCAATGCGTGCGAAGTCGAGGAGGGCAGCCCGAAGTACCAGGTGACGAGGTTCCACACGATCGCGCCGGCGACCGCGGCGGCCACCACCCGCAGCCCGCCGGCCACGCCGTGCTCCCCGGGGTTCGCGATCACGCCGCTGGCCACGGTCACCGCGACGCCCGTGCCGGCCAGCGCGCCCAGCAGGTTCATCACCGCGGCCAGGGCCAAGGCCGGGCGCATCGGCAGGGCCTTGGTGGACACCGCGGTCGCGACGGCGTTGGCCGCGTCGTGGAAACCGTTGGTGAAGTCGAGCGCGACGACCAGCACGATCACCGCGACCAGGACGACGGAAGTCAACGGTCAGGAATCCTTGACCGCGATCGTGTGCACCACGTCGGCGAGGTGCTCGAACGCGTCGGCCGCCTCTTCGAACTGCTCCACGATCTCCTTCACCTTGAGCAGCCGGATCGGGTCGGTGCCGTTGCTGAACAGTTCGGAGAGCAATTGCCTGCGGACGTAGTCGGCTTCGTTCTCCAGTCGGTTGATCTCCACCCAGTACTCGGTGAGCCCTTGCGGCTTGACCAGCCGCGGCATCGCGTCCGCGGTCAGGCGCGCGGCCTGGACGAGCAACTCGGTCTGCGCCCGGGCGCCCTCGGGCAGCGTGCCGACCTGGTAGCAGACGATCAGGTCGACCGCCTCGTCGAGGTAGTCCACGACGTCGTCGATGCGGCTGGCCAGCCGGTACATGTCGTCGCGGTCGAACGGCGTGACGAACGAGCGGTTGAGCTGCTCCATGATCGAGTGGGTGACCTCGTCACCCGCGTGCTCGGCCGCCCGCATCCGGGCGGCCAGTTCCTTGCGCTGGTCCGGCGGGGCGTCCACCGCCTGCCGCGCGAGCTCCGCCGCCACGACGGTGTTCTCCCCCGCCGCGGTGAACAGTTCGAAGAACACCGGGGTCCGTGGTTTGATCCGCAGCCGCATTGCAGAGTTTTCCCCACGGCCCGAATCGTGAAACGGGCGTGGATCAAGCCCGCAGGGGGTACTTCCCAGGCAGCGGCGTCGGGGACGCGGTCCGTACCGGTCGCCGCGTGCGGACGGGAGGGCAATGTCATGCACTCGGTGAGTTGGTCGACGGAATTCCCTGCCGAACCCACCGCGCTGCGGTGCGGGTACTGCGGAAGGCGGCTCAGCGAGCGCGGCGGCAGCCTCGATTTCTGCGACGTGACCTGCCAGGAGCAGTGGTACGCGGCGCGGGTCGAGCAGCTGCCCGAAGGGCACAACCGGCTGGTCCGCCCGGCCATGAACATGGGCTGGTTCTGACCCGCTGGACAGCGGCCTACACACGCGTGTAGCTTCCTACACGTGCGTGTAGGGACTGTCCAGTGACCGACCAGGCCGACCTCACGGCGCGAGCGCGCATCCGTGAGGCCGCCGTGCTGGAGTTCGGCGAACACGGCTACGAGCGGGCCACGATCCGCGGCATCGCCGACCGGGCCGGGGTGTCGTCCGGCTTGCTGCGCCACCACTTCGGCAGCAAGCAGGACCTGCGCGACGCGTGCGACGAGTTCATCCTGCAGACGATCCGCAAGCTCAACGCCGACGTGCTGGCCGACTCCACGCCGGGCAAGGTCAACTACATCGGCACGATCCGGTCGGTCATCGGGCCCTACCAGGCGTACCTGGCCCGCTCGCTGGCCGACGGCTCCGCCGGGCTCGTCTTCGACGAGATCGTGAAGCTGACCGAGCAGTGGCTCGTGCTCCTCGACCAGGAGCGGTCCGATCCGGTCCCGGTCGACCGGCGTGCCCGCGCCACCGTGCTGACCGCCATGTCCTTGTCGATTTCCGTGCTGCACCACCACGTTTCGCGTGGTCTGGGCGTGCCGGTCTTCAGCGAGGACGGCGACCTGCTGCTGGCCAAGACGTTGGTCGACCTCTACTCGCATCCATTGCTCAGCCTCGAGGACGCCGCCGCGGCGCAGGCCCGTCTCGATGAATTCCGCGCCGGCAAACGAGAAAGGGAGACGGGGACACACGATGAGCGGTGACGCGATCGTCGCGGCGGGGCTGGTCAAGAGCTTCGGCGCTACCAAGGCGCTCGACGGCTTGGAGCTGAGCGTGCGCACCGGGGAGGTGCACGGGTTCCTGGGGCCGAACGGGGCGGGCAAGAGCACCACGATCCGGATCCTGCTTGGCCTGCTGCGGGCCGACGGCGGCACGGTGCGCGTGCTCGACGGCGACCCGTGGGGCCAGGCCACCGAGTTGCACCGCAAGCTCGCCTACGTGCCCGGCGACGTGACGCTGTGGCCGAACCTCAGCGGTGGCGAGGTGATCGACCTGCTCGGCCGGATGCGCGGTGGGCTGGACAAGCGGCGGCGCGACGCGTGGCTCGAGCGCTTCGACCTCGACCCGCGCAAGAAGGGCCGCAGCTACTCCAAGGGCAACCGGCAGAAGGTCGCGCTGGTCGCCGCGCTCGCCTCGGACGTGCCGCTGCTGCTGCTCGACGAGCCGACCTCGGGCCTGGACCCCTTGATGGAAGAGGTCTTCCGGGAGGCGATCGCCGAGGAGAAGCGGCGCGGTGACCGGACGGTGCTGCTGTCCAGCCACATCCTGTCCGAGGTCGAGGCGCTGTGCGACCGCGTGACGATCATCCGCGAAGGCCGGACCGTCGAGTCGGGCACGCTCGCGGAGCTGCGGCACCTGACCCGCACCACGATCAAGGCCGAGGTGAGCGGCGACGTGAACGGTCTGGCCGAGCTGCCCGGCGTGCACGACCTGGTCACCGACGGCCGCTCGATCCGCTTCGACGTGGACACCGCGTCGCTGGACCCAGCGATGCGCGCGCTCACCGCGGCGGGCCTGACCAGCCTGGTCAGCCAGCCACCGACACTCGAGGAGCTCTTCCTGCGCCACTACGGCGACGAGGTGCGCGTTCCCGCGGTGGTCGCCCCGTGACCGGCACCATGAAGATGGTCCGGCTGATCCTGCGCCGCGACCGCGTGCTCATGCCGATCTGGGTGCTGTTCATCGGCCTGGTGCCGCTGAGCTACGTCAGCGCGATCAACGGCCTGTTCCCCACGGCACCGCAACGCCAGAGCTACGCGGACTTGAGCGCGCACAACGCCGGTTTCGTCGCCCTGTACGGCCGGCTGCACGGATCGAGTCTCGGCGAACTCGTCGCCTGGCGTGGCGGGTTCATCCCCATCGTGATCGCGATCGTGGCGGTGCTGACGGTCATCCGGCACACCCGCACCGAGGAGGAAGCCGGTCGCCGGGAGCTGCTCGGCTCGACCGTGGTCGGCCGGCACGCCGGGCTCGCGGCCGCCGTGCTCACCACGGCCGTGGCGTGCCTGCTGCTCGGTGTCGTGCTCGCCGTTGGCCTCACCGGCCAGGACCTGCCCGCGTCGGGGGCATGGGCGTTGGGCATGTCGATGGCCATGGCCGGCTGGATCGGCGTCGGCATCGCGGCGGTGGCGGCGCAGTTGACCACGGGCGCGGGCGGTGCGAGGGGTATCGCCATGGGCGTGATCGCCGCGGCCTTCGTCGTGCGGATGGTCGGTGACATCGCGAGCCTGGGTTCGAACGGCCTGAGCTGGCTGACGTGGGTGTCGCCGCTGGGCTGGCTGGAGGCGATCCGGCCGTTCGGTGCGAACCAGTGGTGGCCGGTGCTGGTCCTCGTCGGTCTCACAGTGCTACTGACCGCGCTGGCCGCCGCTTTGTCCGCGCGCCGCGACGTCGGCTCCGGCTTGCTGCCGGCCCGGCTCGGACCCGCTTCGGCCGGCCCGGCGTTGCGCTCGCCGTTCGGGCTGGCCTGGCGGTTGCACCGGGGATTGCTGGCCGGGTGGACGATCGGCTTCGCCGTGCTGGGCATCGTGATGGGTTACCTGGCGTCGAGCGTGGGCGACCTGGTCAACGACAGCAAGGAGATGGCCCAGGTCTTCGCCCGGCTCGGCGGCGCGCAGGGGTTGATCGACAACTACCTGGCGTCGGTGACGAGCCTGTTCGGCCTGGTGGCCAGCGCGTACGGGATCCAGGCCGCGTTGCGGATGCGCGGCGAGGAGGCCGGCGGTCGCCTGGAGCCGGTGCTGGCCACGGCGGCGGGCCGGACCCGGTGGGCGGCTTCGCACCTGGTGTTCGCGTTGCTCGGCCCGGCCGTGGTGCTGCTCGCGTCGGGCCTGACCATGGGCCTCGCGCACGGCCTCAACGTGCACGACGTCGGCGGTCAGCTGCCGGGCGTGCTCGCCGGGGCGGTGGTGCAGTTGCCGGCGGTGTGGGTGCTGGCGAGCATCGCCGTGCTGTTCTTCGGTGTGCTGCCAAGGGCTTCGATGGCGGCGTGGGTGGCGTTGGTGCTCTGCATGGTGCTGAGCCTGGTCGGGCCCGCGGTGCGGCTGGACCAGTGGCTGCTGGACCTCTCGCCGTTCACCCACGTGCCGCACCTGCCCGGCGGCGCGGCCAACGCGTTGCCGGTGGTGGTTCTGGTGGTGATCGCCGCCGTGCTGGCCGCCGGCGGACTGGCCGGCTGGCGTCGGCGCGACGTGACCGCGTGAATCAGTCGACCGTGATCGGGTCGACAGTGATGGGGTCGACCTCACCGAGACCCGAGCGGAGGTGGGCGCGTCCGGAGGCGACCGCCCACCCGTAGACCGCCAGCGACGCCACGGCGATCAGGATCGAGTCCCAGGGCGCGCCGATCCGGCCGTTGCCGTCGAACGTGCCGAGCCACGACACGGCGAGGATCACCAGCAGGTGCACGACCACCCAGGCGCCGATCCGCAGTTCGATCCCGATCGGCTTGCCACGGCGCCACTGCTGCACCAGGAAGAGCGGCACGGCGATCAGCACGAGCGGTAGCGCGATCTTCAGGTCGTCCCAGCCCGACCAGTACACGAACTCAGCGGCCACGACGAAGCTCACCGGCGCGATCCAGCTCAGGCCCGGCACCCAGCCGGCCAGCCGGTCCGCGTCCTGCCCGCGCAGCACCGCCGCCGCGACGGCGGATGCGGTGTAGATCAACAGGTACATGTCGCCCATCACGCTGACGATGTCCTGCCAGCCGCCGAAGGGCAGCAGGAACACGACGATCACGGCGAGGTTCAGCGCGAGCGCGCGGCGCGGGATGCCGGAGCGCTCGTGCACGGCCATGAACCACCGCGGGATCAGGCCGTTCTTGGCCAGCGCGTACGTGTGCCGGGCGTCGATGGCGACGCCGACATTGGCCGAGCCGCCGGGGGAGAGGACCGCGTCGGCGTAGAGCAGGTTGGCCAGCCAGTGCAGGTTGAGCAGCAGCGCGAGCTGGCCGAACGGTGAGTCGAAGTCCACGCCGTGCCAGCCGTTGCCGAGCAGGTTGTCCGGGACGGCGAACAGGAAGGCCAGCTGCAGTCCGATGTAGACCAGCACCGCCAGCCCGATGCCGGCGAGCACCGAGACCGGGACGGTGCGCCGGGGGTTGCGGGCCTCGCCGGAGAAGTCGACGGGGGCCTGGAACCCGTTGACGGAGTAGACGATGCCGCCCGCGGCCAGCGCGCTCAGGCAGGCACCGTAGCCGTACGGGGCGAAGCCGCCGTGGTCGGTGAGCCGGCCGGGGTGGAAACCGGAGGCGAGCAGCGCGACGATGGTGAGCACCGGGATGACCAGCTTGATCACCGTCACCAAGTTGTTGAACCGCGCGAACGCCTTGACGGTGTACCAGTTGATCGCGGTGAGCACCACGCTGAACGCGACCGCCACGAACACGCCGCCGACGGTCAATTCGTCGTCCGCGTAGAGCCACGGCAGATAGTGCCCGGCGTACTGCATGATCGCGGTGATCTCCGCGGCGGTGCCGCCCACCGAGAGCAGCGTCGACCACCCGATGACCGACCCGACGAGCCGGCCGCTGGCGTAGAGCGGCCAGCGCACGGTGCCGCCACCCTCCGGGCGGGACGCGCCGAGCTCCACCATCACCAGCGCGACCAGCGCGCAGAGCAACCCGGCCCCCACCCAGGACAGGAGCGAGGCGGGCCCGGCGATCTGCGCGGCGTACATCGCCGCGAAAAGCCAGCCGGAGCCGACGATGTTGGAGAAGCCGATCGACGTGAGCCCGAGGACCCCGAGATCCCGCCGCAACCTGCGTTCCTGGACGACAACCTGTTGCTCGACCATCAGGTCATCCCAGCGCTTGTGCGCGATCACCGCCAGTCCGTTCAGGAGTTGGGACCACCATCGGGCACGTCGTTGCGCCACAGTTCGGGCCGGAACGTCGCCACTGCTCGATCGACGCCAAGCGCCTTCTGACCGCCCATCAGCAGCTGCCGATATCGATCCTCGTGACGCAAGCCCGCGAGGTCGGCTCGTTCGGCGGCCGATGCGGCGGGCCGGCGAGTCGGAACCGGCTGATCCCGGCGTGTCAGTCGGTGCCGTCGAGCCACAGCTCCGGGTGGTACGTGGCGACGGCTTCGCTGATCCACCGGGCCAAGGTGCGGCGGGCCGGCAGGTCCATGCGGTAGTGGCCCTCGGCGCCGGCCCGTTCCCAGAATCCAGCTATTTCCTTGCTGCGGGGCCGGGGCTCGCCTTCGGCCGGGTACCAGTCGAGCCAGGCGATCACGGGAGCGATGGTGGTGTTCGACAGGGTGTTCGAGGTGCCCGGCATCCGCCGGTATGCCATCACCACGGTGATGCCAGCCAGCTCCGACCAGCGCACCGTGAACGGGATGGTGCCTTTTTGCCAGTGGTGAAAGCCTACGGCGTCGATGGTCAACGTGCGACCGTTGATCGGCTTGGTCAGGCCGATCACGCACATCGACACGAACAGCAGGCCGGGCAGCCCCATGAACAAGATCGCCAGAACCACGTTGATGCCATCGCTGAAGATCGTGGTGTACACGGCGCCGTAAACGCCGAGAAGCCCAAATATCCCGATGATGATCGAGCTGGAGTTCAGCACGCGCCGGAGCTGACCGGCGAGGTTGATGACGATCCGTTGCGAGCTCACCTCGGTCACGGCGCAGATGGTACTGGTGTCACTACTGAACGCAGTCAGCGATCCATGAGGGCGAAGACGCCCCAGCCGAGGTATTCGCGGCGGTAGCGGACGTGGTTCAGCGCGGCTGTCCGCAGTTCGGCCCGGAACTCGTCGGCCAGGTCGTCGTCCGGATTGGCGTCGAGGAAGCGACGCAGGTTCAGCCACTTCGGCCCCTCGAACCGGTCCCAGCTGTCCTGGTCGGCGAGCACCATCTCCACCACATCGCAGCCCAACGCGCCGAACCGTTCGACCAACTCCGGCAACGAGGTGAAGGTCTCGCTGTGCAGGGCGTCGCAGCCTTCGATCGTCGCCTGGTCGGGTGGCGGCAGCCGCCAGTAGGGCTCGCCTACGACCATCACCCCGCCAGGGCGCAAACTCTGGCGCAGCAACGAAACCGTGCCTTCGACACCATCGCCGATCCAGGTGGCGCCGACGCACGCGGCCACGTCGACCGGAGCGGAAGCCACGTAGCCGCGGGCATCTGCGTGCACGAACGACACCTGCGACGCAACGCCCAGCTCCTCGGCACGGGCACGAGCCGAGGCCAAGAACACCGTGCTGATGTCGACGCCGAGGCCGGTGCAGCCGTGATCGCGCGCCCACGTGCACAGCAACTCGCCCGAGCCGCAGGCGAGATCGAGCACGCTGCTGCCGGGCGGCAACCGCAGGGCGGCGCCGAAGGTGGCGAGCTTCGCCTCGTCGATCGGGTTGCGCACCCGGTGGCTGCTCTCGCGGATGGTGAACTGGCGGGGAAGATCCACCGCGCGAGGGTAGGCAGCGGCGGCGACCGCGGCCAACCGGATTATCGCGGGCGCGGCGTGGGTAGCCAGTCCGGCATGGATGCCGAGATCACGCTGCGTGTCGACGGGGCGGACCAGCCGGTCACGGTCGACACCCGCACCACGGTCCTGGACGCCCTGCGCGAACGGCTGGGCAACACCAGCCCGAAGAAGGGGTGCGATCACGGTCAGTGCGGCGCCTGCACGGTGCTGGTCGACGGCAGGCGGGTGCTGTCCTGCCTGATGCTGGCCGTCGCCGCCGACGGCGCCGAAGTCACCACCGCGGCGGGCCTCGCGAACGGCGACCTGCACCCCGTGCAGCGCGCGTTCATCGACCACGACGGCTTCCAGTGCGGCTACTGCACCCCCGGCCAGATCTGCTCGGCGGTCGGCGTCCTCGAGGAGAGTGACGGCGAGCTGAGCCGCGCCGAGGTGGCCGAACGCATGAGCGGCAACCTGTGCCGCTGCGGCGCCTACCCGGGCATCGTGGCCGCCGTCGAGCAGGCGGCAGGTGAGCAGCGATGAAGCCGTTCGCCTACCAGGCGCCCACCACCGCGAGCGACGCCGTCCGGCAGGTGGCGGACGACCCTGACGCGGTGTTCCTGGGCGGTGGCACCAACCTCGTCGACCACCTCAAGCTCGGGGTTGCCCGCCCGGGCGCGTTGGTCGACGTCACGTCGCTGACCTCGGCGGAGATCACCGAGCGGGACGGCGGCCTGCTGATCGGCGCGGGGGTGCGCAACAGCGACCTCGCCGCCGACCCGCGGGTGCGCGAACGGTATCCGCTGGTGGCTCAGGCGTTGCTGTCCGGCGCGTCGGGGCAGCTGCGGAACATGGCCACGACGGGCGGGAATCCTTTGCAGCGCACCAGGTGCGTGTACTTCCAGGATGTGACCACGCCGTGCAACAAGCGTGAACCCGGGTCGGGCTGCTCGGCGATCGGCGGCTACACGCGCTACCACGCGATCCTCGGCGCTTCCGAGCACTGCGTCGCGACCCACCCGTCGGACCTGGCGGTCGCGCTCACCGCCCTCGACGCGACCGTGCACCTGCTCGGCCCGGACGGCGAGCGCACCGTCGCGTTCGGACAGTTGCACCGGTTGCCCGGCGACCGGCCGGACAAGGACACGGTGCTCGACCACGGTGACCTGATCACCGCGATCGGGTTGCCGGACCTGCCGATGGCCCGGCGCTCGACCTACCGGAAGGTCCGCGACCGGGCGTCGTACGCCTTCGCCCTGGTGTCGGTCGCGGCGGCGGTGGACCTCGACGGCGACGCGATCCGCGACACCCGGATCGCGTTCGGCGGGGTCGCGCACAAGCCGTGGTGCGCCACGCGGGCCGAGGACGCGCTGCGTGGCCAGACCGCCGGTGTGGACGCCTTCCGAGCCGCCGCCGAGGCGGAACTCGCCGACGCGGCACCGCTCGAGGGCATCGACGGCGGCAACGCCTTCAAGATCCCGCTGCTCACCAGGACGCTCGTCGCGGTGCTGCGGGAGCTGACGGGGGTGAACCGATGACCGGCCTGCTGGAACCCAAGGCGATCGGCACCGACCTGCGCCGGCGCGACGGTGCGCTCAAGGTCACCGGAGCCGCGCGCTACGCCTACGAAGCGCCGGTCGACAACGCCGCGTACGCCCACCCCGTGCAGGCGACGATCGGCCGTGGTCGCGTCACGTCGGTGGACACCGCGGCGGCCGAGGCACTGGACGGCGTGATCGCGGTGCTGACCCACGAGAACGCCGAACGGCTGGCGTCCACAGAGGACGCCGAACTGGCCGTGCTGCAGAGCGGCGACGTGGCCTTCCGCGGCCAGGTCATCGCCCTGGTGGTCGCCGAGACCTCGGAGACCGCCCGGCATGCGGCCGACCTCGTGACCGTCCACTACGACGAGCAAGAGCACGACTGCGTCCTCGACCCGGACGGCGAGCTGTACAAGCCGGACAAGGTGAACCCGGCCTTCGAGACCGACACCGCGGTCGGCGACGTGGCGGGGGCGATGGCGTCGGCCGACGTGACCGTCGAGCAGACCTACACGACCGCGATGTACCACAACAACCCGCTCGAACCGCACGCCACGACGGCGTTGTGGCAGCCCGCGGGTGACGGCGGCGACCTGACGCTGTGGGACTCCACCCAAGGCGTGCACCCGGCGCGGTCGACGGTGGCCGAGGTCTTCGGCCTGGCCGAGGACCAGGTGCGCGTGGTGTGCCCGTACGTGGGTGGCGGGTTCGGCTCCAAGGGCACCCCGCACGCCCACGTCATCCTGGCGGCGGCGGCCGCGCGTGCGGTGCCGGGGCGGCCGGTGAAGCTCGCGCTGACGCGTCCGCAGATGTTCGCGCTCGCCGGGTACCGGACGCCGACGATCCAGCGGATGCAGTTGGCCGCGAACCGCGACGGTGTCCTGTCGGCGATCGCGATCGACGTGGTCGAGCAGACCTCGCGCATCAAGGAGTTCGCCGAGCAGACCGGCGTGCCGACCCGGACGATGTACCGCGCCCCGAACCGGCGCACCACCCACCGGCTGGCCGCGCTCGACGTGCCGGTGCCCTCGTGGATGCGGGCGCCGGGGGAGTGCCCCGGCATGTTCGGTCCGGAGGTCGCGATGGACGAGCTGGCCGAGGCCCTGGGCATCGACCCGGTCGAACTGCGCATCCGCAACGAGCCGGAGGTCGACCCGGACACCGGCCACCCGTTCTCCAGCCGCAACCTCGTGGCGTGCCTGCGCGAGGGTGCGGCCCGCTTCGGTTGGGACGAAAGGGATCCGCGACCGGGTGTGCGGTTGCGGGACGGCTGGCTGATCGGCACCGGGGTGGCGTCCTCGGTGTACCCGGTGCACCAGATGCCGCAGTCGACGGCGACGATCCGGTGCGAGGACGGGCGCTACGTCGTGGAGATCGGCGCCGCGGACCTGGGCACCGGGACGTGGACCACGCTGGCGCAGATCGCGGCGGACGCCCTGGCCGTGCCGGTGGCCGACGTGCAGGTGTGCATCGGAGACACCGCGTACCCGATGGCATCGGTGGCGGGCGGGTCGTCGGGCATGATCACGTGGGGTTCGGCCGTGGTCGAGGCGGCGCACGCATTCCGGGAGAAGTTCGGCGACGACCCGGCCGACGGTGACGAGGCCGAGGGCTCGGTGTCGGAGAACCCGATGGCCGAGCGCTACGCCATGTACGCGTTCGGGGCGCAGTTCGCCGAGGCCCACGTCAACGCCGACACCGGGGAGATCCGCGTGCCGCGGCTGCTGGGTGTGTTCGCGGCGGGCCGGATCGTGAACCCGCGGACCGCGCGCTCGCAGTTCCAGGGCGGCATGACGATGGGCCTGTCGATGGCGCTGCACGAGACCAGCGTCATGGACCCGAGGTTCGGGCACGTGGTCAACCACGACCTCGCCGAGTACCACGTCGCCACCAACGCCGATGTCGCCGACCTGCAGGCGCACTGGCTGGACGAGCACGACGACAAGGTGAACCCGATGGGCGTCAAGGGGATCGGCGAGATCGGCATCGTCGGCACCGCGGCGGCGGTCGCCAACGCCGTGCACCACGCGACCGGCGTCCGCGTCCGCGACCTGCCGATCACGCTGGACAAGCTGCTGCCGCACTTGCCGTGAACGGCGGTGGCCGCACCGCCACCGCCACGCGGTCGAGCTACTTGTGGATTGCCAGATGCAGGTTGATGGTGTTGTCCGGCCCGGCGATCAGGGCGTTGAGCAGCCCCGTCACCAGCAGGCAGTTGTCCAGCTCCGGCATCGTGTAGGTGCCGGTGAGGTCGCCACCGATGAGCACGTTGAAGCCGGGCTGGCTGACCAGCGAGATCGTCGCGGGCACCTCGGTCTTGCAGTTGCTGCCGACGATCACCGGGAGGCCGCCGGACCAGACGTTGTGCACCCGGATGGTCACCTGCGCGGTCGCGGTGACCTGGGTCGCGCTGACCGTGCCGATGGCCGGGCCGTCGGGCAGGAAGTCGATGTCGGCGGACGTGGGCAGGAAGCCCAGCGCGTTGAACTTCGAGTGGGCCGTCGGCAGCGTCAGCTCCGAGGTGAGCGTGGGGTCGGGAGCGTTCAAAGTGGACTTCAGCGCGCCGGGGCCGAGCGTGATGTCCGAGTCGGTCTTCTTGATGTGGGTCACGCCGGTCACGTCGTAGGTGAGGGTGATCGGCGCGGCCGACGCGGTGCCGGTGCCGACGAGGGCAGCGGCCGCGCCGACGGCGAGACCGACGGCGACCGTCGCCAGCTTGCGCAGGCGGGATCTGCGGGGCATGGAACCTCCAATAGGGGATTTCTCAACGGGGTTGCAGGTCGCTGACCAGCCAGCGGCCGTCGACCTTCGTGGCGGTGACGCTCAATTGCGCGGCCGACGCGCTCGCGGCGTGGTTGTCGCCGCGGGTGGCCGACTGGTCGACGAACACGAGCAGCCGCGCGGTGTCGCCGGTGATGCTGGTGACGCCGATCGACACGACGCGGGTGGTGAGCACCAGCTTCTGCGCCGGCGCCTGCGCACGCACCTGCGCGAACAGCTGGTCGTACTGCTGGCGGGCGCGGCCGGTGAGGTCCTGCGCCGCGGCCCGCTCGGTGGCAGCGGTGTCGTCGAACCGGTAGGACAGCACGGCCGTCAGGGCCTGGCTGACCTGGCCGCTGACCGACGCGGTGGTCGCGGTGTCCAGCAACGCGACGTTGTCCACCTTCGCGAGCTGCTCGTAGCGCACGAGGAAGAACCCGCCTGCCGCGGCGAACAGCACGGCGAGCGCGGTCAGTACCACCGGGAGGCGGCGGACCTGGCCGAGCAACGCACGCAGACGGCCCGGCCCGGCCGGCGTCGGCTCCACAGTGGACTCGACGTCGTCGAGTTCCAGCAAGTCGGACACGGCTCACACACCACCCATCGGGACCTGGCCGAGCGAGCTCAGCTTCCAGCCGTCCGCGGTCCGCATCAGCTCGGCCCGCAACCGGTTGCGCTTGGTCACGGGCTTCCCGCTGACCGGCGTCACCACCACCCGCACCGACGCGATCACCGTGGCGGTGCCCGCGCGCGCGTCCAGCTCGGTCACCGACGCGTCCACGACCGTGCCCGTCGTGACGGTCTTCGCCGCGGCCAGCTGCTGCTTGGTCGGCTGGCTGGTCTGCGCCAGCTGCTCGTGCAACGGCCCGGCCGACACGTCCGCCCACCGCTTGAGCCCCGCGTCGGGCTGGCGGTAGTCGAGCGAGGTCAACGTGGCGATGTCGCGATAACCGGTCTGCAGCACGGCATCCCGGTCGGCCACGTACGCGCGGCTGTCGTCGCTCGACGCGCGCAGCCACAGGAACCCGGTCCAGCCCGCGAAAGCCACCGCCACCACGAGCAACACGGTGCTGATGGCGCGCGCTCCGCCGATCGAAGCCGAGCGGGGCCGGGGCTTCTTCTCCTCTTCCATTGCCACTCCTCAGCCGGGCAGGCCGAGCAGCCCGGCCAGCGATGTCGTCATGGGCAGGTCCGGGGTGTCGGCCGGGTTGGGCACGAAGGTCGTCGAGCCGCCCGCATCCGGCCGGGTCACGACCGGCCGCGGGCCCGTCGGCGCGTTCTGCGAGCCGCGCACGCCGGTCGCGTTGCCCGGCGGCAGCGTGCAGCGCGCGTCGGTGTTCAACGGCTTGCCCTTGCCCGTGTCGCCGCCGGTGCGCCGCGGTGTGCCCTGGTAACCGGCCACGCAGGGCACCGGGTCGTAGAACTCCAGCGCGAGACCCAGGTGGATGCCGTCGGGGCGGATCACGTCGGACGCCGCGGAAACGGCCTGGGGGAAGGAGACCAGCAGCTCCTCCAGGCCGGGCGCGCGCTGCAACGTGAGGTCGGCGGTGGTCAGCAGGTTCGCCACCAGCACGCCGAGCTCGGGCTGGCTGCCCTCGATCAGCTGGGAGAGCTGGGAGGACAGCTGCGGGGCCTGGGTCAGGATCTTGCGCAGGTCCGCGTCGGAGTCCTTGAGCTGCGCGGACAACAACACGAGGCTCTCGCCGAACGACGTGATCGCCGCGGACTGCTCGTTCTGCGTGCGCAGCACGGTCTTGCCGTCGGTGATCAGCGCCGTGGTCTGCGGCAGGTGCTGGGTGGCCTTGGTGGTCAGGCTGCTGGAGGTGTCCAGCAACACCTGCAGGTCCGGTCCCGCGCCCTGCAACGCGGTGTCCAGTTCGGTCACCACGGTGTTGAGGTCCTGGGTCGGCACGGACGAGGCCAGACCGTCCACAGTGGTCAGCAGGGTGGTCACCGGCAGCGGGGTCTGCGTGTGGTCCACGGGAATCGCCGACCCGTCACGCAGGAACGGCCCGCCGTCGCGGCGCGGGCGCAGGTCCACGTACTGCTCGCCGACCGCGGACCGGTCGGCGATCACCGCGTCCACGTCGTCGGGGATGTCGGTGCCGGAGTCCAGTTGCAGGTCGACGTCGATGCCGGTCGGGCTCAGGCGCATGTCGCCGACCCGGCCGACCGGCACGCCCCGGTAGGTGACCTCGGCGTTGGTGAAGATGCCGCCGGAGTCGGCCAGCGACACGGTCACCCGGTAGCCGGAGCCGCCGAAGAGCCGGCCGAGACCGACGTAGCTCCAGCCGACGTAGGTGATCCCGGCGAGGGCGATCACCACGAAGAGGATCACCTGCACGCGCACTTTTGCCGTGAGCATCAGCGACCGCCTCCTGTGTCCGCGGCGGGCAGGGGCAGTTTCGGCGCCTTCGGATCGGCCACGGCCGGCGGCGTGATCTTCGCGTCGAGGTTCAGGAACGCGTTGACGTAGTCGCCCTTGATGGCGGGCATCGCCGCGTCGCTGAACGGGAAGGTGAGCAGGATCTGCAGCGACTGCGGCAGGTCCTCGCCGGCCTCGGCGAGCTTCTGCAGGGTCGGCGCGAGCGCCTGCAGGTCGGCGAGGAGGTCCTCGCGGCTGCGGTTCATGGTGTCCACGGCCACGGTCGAGAGCTTCTGCAGCGACTGCAGCATGGTGACCAGTTGCCCGCGTTGCTGGTTCAGCACCTGCAGACCCGGGCTCAGGTGGTCGAGCACGCCCGCGACCTGGTCCTTCTTGCCGCTCAGGTTGCCCGCGAGCTTGTTCAGCCCGTCGAGCGCGTGGGTGATCTCGACCTTGTGGGCGTCCAGGTTGGTGGTCAACGCATTCAGGTTCGCCAGCAGCGAGCGGATCTGCGGCTCGTTGCCCGAGAGCGCGCCGTCGAGTTCCCGGGAGATGTTCTGGATCTGCCCGATGCCGCCGCCGTTGAGCAGCAACGACAACGCGCCGAACACCTCTTCGACCTCGGTGTTGCGGTTGGTGCGGGCCACCGGGATCGTCGCGTGATCGGCCAAGACCCCTTGGCCGCCTTGGGCCGGCGCGGACAACTCGACGTACTTCTCGCCGAGCAGGCTGGACTGGCGCAGCTCGGCGCTCGCGTCGGCGGGCAGGTGGACGTCGCCGTTGACCGCGACCGTGACCAGCGCGGTGAACCCGTCGTCGGAGAGGTCGATGGCCTCGACCCGCCCGACCGGCACGTCGTTGACCTTCACCGCCGCCTGCGGCACGAGGTCGAGCACGTCGGCGAACTGCACGGTGACCCGGTAGGGGTGATCGCCGAGGTCGGCGCCGCCGGGCAGCGGCAGGTCGTACGCGCCGCCGAACCCGCACCCGGCGAGCAGGGTGGCACAGGCTGTCGTCGTGGCAAGGAAACGCAGACTGCGTCGGCCCGGCCTGTCTCGTGGAGGTCGCCCGCGACCGGAGCGAGGCAGGCCATGAAGGGGCCGAGGCACGCGCGAACGAAGAGAGCGCCATTGACACGTCATTTGTTGCCCGCCTTCCCGCCGTGGAGGTCGCCGGCCGCGGGCAACGGCAGACCGGGCAACGCCTGCGTGTCGGTGGCCGGCGGCAGGCTGCTGTGTCCACAAGGGACGTTCACGGCCGCGGTCAGCCCGTTCGACGAGCAGCTGAGCAGCACGCCCGGCTCGATCAGCTCGAGCAGGTTGCCGCGGGCGTCGATGGTGTGCGTGGCCGGGTTGTAGGCGTTCAGCACGTTGTCCAGGGCCAGCGGGGCCGTGTCCAGCGTCTCGGCCAGCGAGTCGCGTTGCTCGACGAGCACCTGGGTGATCCCGGCCAGCTTGGTGACGTTGGCCTGGATGAGGCCGCGGTTCTCGGCGATGAAGTCGCGCACGGTGCCCAGCGCGATGGCCAGTTCCTGCATGGCGGCGCCGAGGTCCTCGCGCTCGCCGGCCAGGTACTGCGACACGCTGGCGAGCTGCGTGTTGACCTGCTGCACCTGGCCGTCGTTGCTCGCGAGCATCGTCGTGAAGCGCTGCAGGGCGTCCACGGTGCCGAAGAGGTCGTCCTGCGAACCCGACAGCGTCCGGGTGGCCTGGCCGAGCTGGTTGATCGTGTCGCGCAGGGCCGCGCCGTTGCCGCCGAGGTTCGCCGCGCCGGTGTGCAGCACGTCCGACAGGGCGCCGTCCTTGTTGGCGCCCTGCGGGCCGAGCGCCGCGGCCAGCTGGTTGAGGTTGTCGGTCAGCTCGTCGATCTCGACCGGCGTGCCGGTCTGGGAGGCGGGGATCGTCGCGTTGTCCGCCAGCCGCGGGCCACCGGTGTAGACGGGGGTGAGCTGCACGTAGCGGTCGCTGACCACAGCCGGGGCCACCAGCACCGCGCCGGCGCCGGCCGGGATCGCCACGTCGTCGTCCACCAGCAGCGTGACCTTGACCTGACGTCCTTGCGGTTCAACGGTTTCCACGGTGCCGACCTGCACGCCGAGCACCCGCACGTCCGTGCCGGGGTAGATGCCGACGGTCGAGGTGAAGAACGCGGTGACGTGCGTTCCCTTGGTGCCGTGGGAGATCCACGCGAACACCCCGGTCACCGCCACCGCGACGACCGCGACAGCGGCGAGCAACCTGACCAGCAGCAAGGTTCGTCTCGACCTGATCACCGGCCACCTCCTGCCAGCGGCGCCTCGACCTTCGCCGGCGGCTTGCAGTCCTTGGTGTTCGCGCCGACCGGCAGCAGCCCGCACAGGTAGCCGTCCACCCAGTGGCCGTTGCCGGTGGCGTTGCCCAGCAGCCGGTAGTACGACCCGGCGAGGGCCAGGGCGCGGCTGAGGTTGTCCTGGTTCTTCTGCAGCACGGTGGTCACGTGGTCGAGGTGTTCCAGGGCGGGCCGCAACTGCGCCTGGTTGTCGGCCACGAGCCCGGTCAGCTGTTGCGCCAGCGCTTTGGTGCCCTGCAGCAGCTGGCCGATGGCCGTGCGCCGCTTGTCCACCTCGGCCAGCAACGTGTTCCCGTCGGTGATCAACGCTGCGAACTGGGCGTTGTGATCGGCGAGGGTGGTGCTGACCGCGCGGGTGTTGGCCAGCAGCTTGGCCAGCTGTTCGTCGCGCGAGGAGATCGTCTTGGACAACGCGGACAGCCCGGTCAGCGCCGTGTGCACCGAGGTGGGGGAGTCCTTGAACGTGTCGGAGAGGACCCGGAAGCTCTCCGCGAGCTGACCGGTGTCGATCTGGCCGACCGTGCTCGCGAGCCCCTGGAACGCCTGTGTCACGTCGTAGGGTGCGATCGTGCGGTCCCGGCCGATGGGTGTGTCCGGGTCCTGCTCGTGCGTGCCGAGCGGGTCGAGCACCAGGTACTTCTGGCCCAGCAACGTCTTGATCTTGATGGCCGCGGTGGTCCGGTCGCCGATCCACGCGTCCCGCACGCGGAACGTCACCCGCACGTGGTCGCCTTCGAGGTCCACGTCGGTGACCTTGCCGACCTTGATGCCCGCGATCCGCACCTCGTCGTCGACCTTGAGCCCGGCCGCCTCGGAGAACTGCGCGGTGTACGACGTGCCGCTGAACAGCGGTACGTCGGGTCCGAAGTAGACACCGAGGCCGAGCACCGCGAGCAGGACGAACCCGATCAGCCCGACCAGCGCGGGATTGCGTTCCTTGAGCGGCTTGGTCATGCCACGCACCTCGACTGGGTGATCGGGATGCCGGGCAACGAGCCGCCGGGCGCGGGCTGCGCGTCGGTGGTGGCCGAGCACAGGAAGAAGTTGAACCACGAGCCGTAGGACGCGGTGCGGCCGATGGCGTCCAGCTTGCCGGGCAGCGTCTCGAGGAAGCTGTCCACCAGCGGCGAGTTCTCGTCCAGGGTGCCCGCCAGCGTGTTCAGCGCGCTGATGCTCTGCTTGAGCGGCGCCCGGTCCTCGCCCAGCAGCCCGGCGGTCGTGGTGGTGAGCGTGGCCATCGCGTCGATGGCGTTGCCGATCGGCACGGAGTCCTTGGCCAGGCCGCTCACCAGTTGCTGCGTGGTGGTGACCAGCGAGGAGAGCTGGTCGCCGCGGGCGTTCACGGTGTCCAGCACGGCGTTGAGGTTGTCGACCACCTCGCCGATCACCTTGTCCTTGCCCGCCAGGGTGTTGGTCAGCGACGCGGTGTGCGCGAGCAGGCTGTCGATGGTGCCGCCCTCGCCCTGCAGGACCTGCACGATCTCGCCGGAGAGCGCGTTCACGTCCTGGGGCGACAACGCCTGGAACAGCGGCTTGAACCCGTTGAACAAGGCCGTCAGGTCCAAAGCGGACTGGGTGCGTTCCCGCGGAATGGTCGCCCCCGGCGCCAACACGCCGTTGACCTCGCCGGTGCCCTGCTCCAGCGCGATGTAGCGCTGGCCGACCAGGTTCCGGTACTTGATCACCGCGTGCACGCTGGCGGGCAGCTTCCGCTTGGCCTGCACCGAGAACGTCACCTTGGCCAGGCGGCGGTCCTGCAGCTGCATGTCCTCGACCTGGCCGACCCGCACGCCGGACATGCGCACGTCGTCGCCGTCGTTGAGGGAGGTCACGTCGTCGAACACGGCCGAGTAGGTCACCGTGTCGCCGACCGAGCTGTTGGCGATGGTGATGGCCAGCACCGTGGTGGCGAGGACCGTGACGACCGTGAAGATCAGGCCCTTGATCAGCGGGGGAGCGAGGCTCTTCACTTCAGCGTCACCTCCGCACCCCGGTAGAGCGGGCCGACGAGCACGCTGCTCCAGCCCGGCACCTGCGCGGGCGCCACACCCAGCGACGGTGCGATCAGTTCGGACACCAGTTCCTGCTCCTGCGGTGAGTTGGGCACGCCGAGGTCACCGGTGGGCACCGGCTCCTTCGCCGGGGCGGTCGTCGCGGCCGGGGTCGGGTTGACCGGAGCGGAAACCCCGCCGGCCAGGTAACACTCGGGTGCGCCGTGTTTCGTGTAGGACGGGTCGTCGCGGCCGGGCACGTACTTGCCACGGCCGGGCACCACGGTGACCTGCACGTGCGCGCCGGGCTGCTTGGTGCCGGCGCCGAACGCCTTGTCCACCAGGGGGCGCAGCCGGTTCAGCTGGTCGAACAGGCACGGGAAGGTGCCCGAGTACTCGGCCAGCAACTCGAGGGTCTTGCGTGAGTTGCCGGCCAGCAGGATCAGGTTCGGCCCGCTCGCCGCGAGGAACGTGGTCAGGTCGTCGCTGGCCGTGGTGAGGCCGGTGAACAACGCGGCGAGCTGCTGGCGCTGGTCGGCGAACGTCCGGCTGGTCACCGTCAGGTCCGAGAGCGCCTGCACCAGGTCGGGGGCCGCGGTCGCGTAGGTGTCGGCGAAGTCGGCGAGCCGGTCGAGGTCCTCGGTGACCTCGGGCAGCTTCGGGTTGAACCGGTCGAGGTAGGAGTTCAGCGACACCAGCGTCTTGCCGAGCTTCTGGCCGCGCCCGTCCAGGGCCTGCGAGAGCGCGGTGAGGGTGGTCGCGAGCTTCTCCGGCCGCACCGCCTGCAACACCGGCATCAGGTTGTTGAGCACCTGCTCCAGCTCGATCGCGCTCGTCGAGCGGTCCTGCTGGATGACCGAGTTCTCGCCCAGGTGGTGCGCGTCGGGGGTGGCCGGCAGGTGCAGGTCGACGTAGCGCTCGCCGAACAGGGTCTTGGGCAGCAGCCGCGCGGACACGTTGGCGGGCAACAGGTCGACCTTGTCCGGCTGCAGGGCGAGCTCGATCTCGGCCTCGTCACCGCCGAGACCACCGCTGGCGCGCCCGTTGGCGTGGATGGCCCGCACCTCGCCGACGAGCAGGCCGCGCACCTTCACGTCCGAGCCGACCCGCAGCTGGTTGCCGACGTGGTCGGTGCGCAGGGTGACCTTGACGACGTCGGTGAACGCCTTGTCGTAGATGGCCACCGCGAGCGCCCCCAGCATCGCGATGACGACGAGGAACGCCAAGCCCCCCAGTTGCTTGGCCCGGCGAACACCCCGGGGCGACAGCTTCATCCCGCCACCCGCACGGTCGTCGTCGAGCCCCAGATGGCGAGGCTGAGGAAGAAGTCGAGCACGGAGATCGTCACGATCGCGGTGCGCACCGAGCGGCCGACGGCGTTGCCGACGCCCGCGGGCCCACCGCTGGCCCGGTACCCGAAGTAGCAGTGGGTCAGGATCACCGCGACGCTGAAGATCAACACCTTGACGAACGAATACACGACGTCTTCGGGCGGTAGGAAGAGCGCGAAGTAGTGGTCGTAGGTGCCCGCCGACTGCCCGAAGCCGTAGACGGTGACGGTGCGCGCGGCCAGGTAGCTGGTGAGCAGGCCGATCACGTACAGCGGGATGATCGCGATGAACCCGGCGATGATCCGCGTGGTCACCAGGAACGGCACGCTGGGCACGGCCATGACCTCGAGCGCGTCGATCTCCTCGGCGATGCGCATGGCGCCCAATTGCGCGGTGAACCCGGAACCCACCACGGCGGACAGGGCCAGGCCCGCGACCAGGGGTGCGATCTCGCGGGTGTTGAAGTACGCCGAGAGGAACCCGGCGAACGCCGACGTGCCGATCTGGTTCAGCGCCGAGAACCCTTGCATGCCGACGACGGTGCCGGTGAACAGGCACATGCCGACCATCACGCCGATGGTCCCGCCGATCACCGCGAGCGCGCCGCTGCCGAAGCTCACCTCGGCCAGCAGCCGGGTCACCTCGCCCAGGTAGCGGCGCAGCGTGCGTGGTGCCCACGCCAGCGCCCGCACGTAGAACCAGAGCTGGTCGCCGAGTCGTTCGAGGGCGTCGAACGGTCTCGCCACCACGCTTTTCGTGCGCTCCTTGATGTCCGCCACGGCTCACGTTCCTTTCGCGGGGACGAGCTGCAGGTACAGCGCGGTGAGCAGGAAGTTCACGAAGAACAGCAGCAGGAACGTGATCACCACGGACTGGTTGACCGCGTCGCCGACGCCCTTCGGGCCCTTGCCGGGGTTCAGACCCCGGTACGCGGCGACCACGCCGGCGATGAAGCCGAAGATCAGCGCCTTGATCTCGCTGATCCACAGGTCGGGCAGCTGCGCGAGAGCGGAGAAGCTGGCCAGGTACGCACCCGGGGTGCCGCCCTGCATGACGACGTTGAAGAAGTAGCCGCCCATCACGCCGACGACGCTGACCACGCCGTTGAGCAGGATCGCCACGAGCATCGCGGCCAGCACCCGCGGCGCGACCAGGCGGTGCACCGGCGAGACGCCGAGCACCTCCATCGCGTCGATCTCCTCGCGGATGGTGCGTGCGCCCAGATCCGCGCAGATCGCCGAGCCACCCGCGCCCGCGATCACCAGCGCGGTCACGATCGGGCTGGCCTGCTGGATCAAGGCGAGCACGCTGGCCGCGCCGGTGAACGACTGCGCGCCGATCTGCACGGTGAGCGAGCCGAGCTGCAACGCGATCACCGCGCCGAACGGGATCGCGACCAGGGCGCTGGGCAGGATGGAAACGCTTGCGATGAACCAGAACTGTTCGACGAACTCGCGGAACTGCAGCCGCCGGGTGACCAGCGTCCGCAGCACCTCCCAGGCGAGGCTGAACAGCCGGCCCGCCTGGCTCAGCGCCGCCACCGGGGGCGACGGCTTGCGGTAGTGCTCACGCTGTTGCTGGGCGGTCATCGCCACACCTGGCGCACGTTGTAGTGGTGCTGCTCGGCTGGGGAGAGCGAGTCGATGATGTGCCGCTGCGCGGCGGGCGGCAGCGTGTGCAGGATGCTCATCACCCGGTCCTTGCGGCGGCGGACCCCTTGGCGCTCCGGCATTCCCGGGGTCGCCTGCATCTGCTCGGGCACCCCGCTGATGTCCTCGACGCCGCCGGCGTGGTGACCCGCCTCGAACAGCGCCTGCTCGGCGGCGGCGGTCGCGGAGTCCTTCTCCTCGCTCATCCCGATCGGGCCGTCCATGCTGCCGCGCAGGAACTGCTTGACGGCCGGCTCCTCGCTGGTGAGCAGGACTTCGCGTGGGCCGAACATCACCAGTTCCTTGCGGTACAACATGCCGATGTTGTCCGGCACGGTCCGGGCGAGGTTGATGTTGTGCGTGACGATCAGGAACGTCGCGTCGATCTGGGCGTTGACGTCGAGGAAGACCTGCGAGATGTAGGTGGTGCGCACCGGGTCCAGGCCCGAGTCGGGCTCGTCGACCAGGATGATCTCCGGGTCCAGCACCAGCGCGCGGGCCAGCCCGGCACGCTTGCGCATACCGCCGGAAATCTCGCCCGGCAGCTTCTTCTCGGCCCCCGCGAGCCCGGTGATGTCGAGCTTCTCCAGCACGATCCGCTTGATCTCGGACTCGGACTTGCGGGTGTGCTCGCGCAGCGGGAAGGCCACGTTGTCGAACAGGTTCATGGAGCCGAACAACGCGCCGTCCTGGAACAGCACCCCGAACAGCTTGCGCGTTTCGTAGAGCTGGCGCTCCGAACAGGTCACGATGTCGACGCCGTTGATCAGGCAACGGCCGCGCTCGGGCTTGAGCAATCCGATCATCGACTTGAGGAAGACGGACTTGCCCGTGCCCGACGGACCGAGCAACGCCGACACCTCACCCGCGGGCAACGTCATCGTGACGTCCCGCCAGATCGTCTGCTTCCCGAAGGACTTGGTCAGTCCTTCGACGACCACCTCGGCGCCCATCGACCCTCCTCAGAGCTTTCCTTGGCACGTCAGGTAAAGGCAGACGTAGGTGATGTTGGCGATCATCGGGTTGCCGTCGCCCGCCACGAGACCGTTGAAGATCGGGTCCACCACGTCGGAGCCGTGGGCGCACCCGGTGAACGGCGGCAGGTCGACGATGCCCGGCACCGTGCCGCTGCTGACCGGGGCCTGGTACTTCCCGGCCAGGCGGATCACCGCGTTCTCCGTGGTGTGGCAGTTCGGGCCGACGTCCAGCGGCACGCCGTTCACGGTGACGTCGGTCAGCGTGATCACCGCTTCGGTGCGCGAGATCAGGTAGCCGTTGCTGATCTTCGTGCGGCTGTGCCCGCCGGGCATGACGTGCGCGACGGCGGTGACGGGGGCGAAGTTGAACATCAGGAAGTAGCCCGGCGCCGGCGGCATCGTCGCGGCCCCGTCGACACAGGCGAAGTAGCCACCCGGACCGGTCAGGTGCAGGAAGGCATCGCCGATCAGGTCGCCCTTCGGGACGGGCAGGTTCGACTTCAGCTTCAGCACCGTGATGGCGCCGTCGATCTTGTACCAGGCCTTGCCCGCCGGCCGCAGCACCGGATCCTTGATATCGCAGATGTCGTCGAAGCCGCCGACCTGGTCCGGCGGCGGGTTGGGGGTCGTCGGGGCCGCCGCGGCCGGGTCGTGCGAAGCGGACGGTGCCGAGGACCCCGGGGCGCCCGACGAGGTGCTCGGGGCGCCAGTGGTGGTGGTCGGGCTGCCGCTGGTCGTGGGTGGCGTGGTGGTGTCGCCCGGCGCGCCAGTAATCGTGACCGTGCCGAGGGTGCCGTCCTGGCCGGGATCCTCGGTGCACGGCACGTCCGTCGTGGTCTCTCCGTTGTGGAGGGTCAGCGTGCTGACCACCTGCGGCACCGCGAAGGTGGCGTCGCCGGGTCCGTCGACGGGCACCGCCGGGACGTCGGCGGTGGCGGTGATGGGCAGGTCGCCGGACTCGGGCAGCGGGTTGTCGGGCGAGGTCATGGCGGGCACCGCGATGTCGTGCGGCTGCTGCTGCCAGGTCCCGCTGAGCGCCACCGTGAACCCGGCGCCGATCGCGGTCGTGCCGCCGGTGCGCAGCGCCGCCACTGTGGCCTCCGGCACCGTCACGCTGACGGAGAACCCCTGCAAGGCAACGGGTTCGGTCGTGGTCGCGGTGTCGGGCAACTCGGTGCTGATCGTGGTGGTGACCACCACCGGGTCCATCGACGGGAACGCGCAGGACGCGGTGAGGCTGACCGTCCGCGCCGTGGCGGCGGCCGGTGTCGCGCTCAACGTGGTGGCGCACAACCCGAGCGCCACCACCCCCGCGGCCGCGACGCGCGTGGCCCGCACTGAGCTAGCCGACATCGAGCACAGCCAAGGTCGTGGTCGAGCCGGTGACGGCGACGAGCACGGCCGCGCCGCCCGAGCGCCCGCCGGTCCTCGATCCGCGCATCGCGTGTGCTCCTAGCCATCGATTCGGGGCCGTCGATTCAGGCCCGTCGATTTGGGGGCCGTCGAAAGGGTCCGGCCGGGGTGCGGGGTGCGCCGCACCCCGGCCGGGGGATCGGGAAATCAGGTGATGGTCACGTTGTGCAGGGTCCGGTCGGCGCCCGACACGGCGGTGCACGGCACGTCCAAAGTGCCGAGGATGGTCGGGTTGCCCGCCGAGTCACGCGGCGTCACGTGGGCGGTGATGGTCGAGCTCAGCGACACCGTCGCGGTGCCGGTGGCGTTCGGCGTGACCGCCGGCACGGAACCACTGGCCGGCAACAGCATGTCCGGGCCCGACGGGTTCGGGACCGGCGTCAACGGGATGGTCGCGTTGATCGGCAGGCTCTGGTCCGGCGGGTTGTTGCCGGTCAGGTGCACGTCCGCGGCGGTTTCCGCGGTGCCGTCGGCCTGCGTGGCGCCGAACGGCGTGAACACGTCGTAGACGTCGCTCGGGATCGGCGTGATGGCGGTGAAGTCGGAGGCCTGGATCGGCGAGTTCACCGTGCCGGCGTCCGGGATGTCCACCTGGACCTCGATGTTCAGCGTCTTCGTGCCGAAGATCGGGATGTCGCAGTCGTAGGCGATGGTCTTGTCGATCGCTGTCGCGCTCGCGACCCCCGCGCCCAGCAAGGCGGTCGCGGCGGCCACGGCCCCGGCGATACCGACCCCGGCGATGCGCGCGAGGGTTGACGACGACATACGTCGCTTCATGCGGAATCTCCAAACTGCCTCGGTGTGGTGATCACACTAATTACGTTCTTCATATTCTTCCGACACGAGCGCAGGAGTGAACCACGCCTGTTTCCGTATTCATCGCCATGGCTGGCGATCCGCATCCACCTGGTAGTCCCCAGCGGGGAGCTACTGGCGAGTACGTTAGTGACGGCTGCTGGATCTGCCCAGGGTACGGCGGAAAAATGCGCCGAACGGCTGAACCGCGCGGACAGGTTTGTCACGCGCATGACAAACCCGCGAGTAGCGCTTGGCACGCCCGTCCCAAGCCCGCGAATCAGCCGATCGGAGTATTGAAGGACCTTGGTTGCCGACCGACCCTGGAATTGCCGACGCGGAAACCGCATCCACCGCATTTCGGCGGGAAATGTCCTTCATTTCCCGGGCGCGTCGCGGCCGGACGCCGATCCCGGTGGCCCGCAAATGGGCCGCGGCGCGCCCCTAATCGGTGGATAAGTAGGGTGGCGCCGTGACTTGGTTCGCCACCCGTGGTGCCGCTGCGGAGACCGCCGTCGCGCAGCTGTTCTGCCTTCCCTTCGCCGGCGGTGCGGCCGCGGCGTTCCGCCAGTGGTCGCCGGAGCTGCCCGCCTCGATCGAGCTCCTGCCGGTGCAGTTGCCCGGCCGCGAACGCCGCCTGGCCGAGGACCCCGACTTCGCCATCGCCGACCTCGCCGAGGCGATCGTCCGCCGCGCGGATCGTCCCTTCGGGATCTACGGCCACTCCATGGGCGGGCGGGTCGCGTTCGAGGTGGTGCGTGAGCTTCGTCGCACCGGCGCGCCGCTGCCGGTGCTGCTGGCCGTCGGCGGCTCGCGGGCGCCGCACCTCCCGCTGACCGGCGCGCTGTCCGGGGTGTCGGCCTTGCCGGACGACGAGATGTTCACCGCGCTGACCGAGGCGGGCGGCACGCCGGCCGAACTGCTCGAGCACCGCGAGCTGATGACCTTGTTCGCGCCGATGATCCGCGCGGATTTCCGCAGGCTGGACGAGTACGTGTTCACCGACGAGCCGCCGCTGCCGGTACCGATCATCGCGTTCCACGGCACCAGCGACGACCTGGTCGAGATCGAGGACGTCGTCGCGTGGGAGCGGCACACCAGCGCGGGGTTCACCCTGCACGAGGTGCCGGGCGGTCACTTCTTCCTGCGCGAGGGCCATCGCGCGCGGTTGCTGGAGCCGTTGGCCAAGCGGTTGCTGGAGCTGAGCTGACGGGCGGCGTGGGTATGGTTCCGGCATGGACGAGGCCGAGATCCGCGATGTCGCCCGGCGCTGCCACCGGGTGCTCGACCCACTGCACTCGCTGACGTACTTCGCACCGGAGACCGAGCAGGCGCTCACCGAGGCCGGGCTGCGCCCCGGCCGCATGGGGTACTTCGCGAGCCGGTCGGCGCCGATGGGCCGGGTCGGGCCGAACGTGGTCACCGCGACCTTCTACAACTTCAGCCCGGCGCTGGTCGCCCGGCACATCCCGCGGGCGTGGACGCTGGCGTCCATCGAGGACATCCTGGCGGCCCGGCTCGCCGCCGCGGACGCCGCGACCCGCAGGCTCCTGAGCGAGGCGGTCGACTCACCCGAGATGAAGGAGGCGGCGACGCTGGCCCGCACGGCCAGCGAGGCGTGCACGCCCGAAGGCCGCCCGCTCTACGCGGGGCACGCCGAACTGCCGTGGCCGGACGAGCCGCACCTCGTGCTGTGGCACGCGATCACGCTGCTGCGTGAGCACCGCGGCGACGGGCACATCGCGGCCCTGGTCGGGGCCGGCCTGAACGGGCTGGACGCGCTGCTCACCCACACCGCGACCGGCCGCGGCTTCCTGCCCGAGGCGGCGCAGAAGCTGCGTGGCTGGAGCGACGAGGAGTGGAACGCGGCGCTGGACCGGCTGCGTGAGCAGGAGATCCTGACCGAGGACAACGAGCTGACCGAGCGCGGCGAGGCGCTGCGGGCCCGGGTGGAGGACGCCACCAACGCCGCCGCGACCGGACCATGGCTCGCGCTCGGCGCCGAGTCCGCGGCCCGCCTGTACGAGCTCGGCCGGGCGTTCAGCAGGCAGATCACCGCCGCCGGGGCGTTCCCCGACGGCCTCTTCGCGGCGGGGAAGGCCAAGTGAGCGCCGAGGTCGAGGAGTACCCGCAGGTCCGGTTCCAGGCTCCGCCCGGGTCGGCGACCTTGTTGCTGTTCCGCCACGGCGCGTCGGCTCCGGTGCGCCCGGGCGTGCCGATCCCGGACGTCGACGGCCAGGACGACCCGAACCTCGCCCCCGAGGGCGAGGAGCAGGCCGAGCAACTCGCCGCGCGATTCGGCGGGGAGCATTTCGACGCGATCTACGTCAGCACGCTGCGGCGCACCGCGCAGACCGCGGCGCCGCTGGCGAAAGCCTGTGGCCTCACGCCCATCGTGGAACCCGATTTGCGCGAGGTGTTCCTCGGCGAGTGGGAGGGCGGGGGATTTCGCCGGCACGTAAGCGAACGGCACCCGATCGCCATCAAGATGTATGCCGAACAGCGCTGGGACGTCATTCCCGGCGCCGAGCCGGGGGAGCGGTTCGCGGCGCGGGTCCAGGGCGTGGTGTCGCGCATCGCCGACCGGCACGCCGGTGAACGCGTGGCCGTGTTCTCCCACGGCGGCGTGATCGGCGCGGCCCTGGCGTGGACGACGGGTTCGCGTCCGTTCGCGTTCTCCGTGGTGGACAACGGCTCGGTGTCGGAACTGGTGAACGCGCCGTGGGGCTGGGTCCTGCGCCGCTTCAACGACACGGCCCACCTGGACTGATCAGCTCACGGGCTGAGCTCGTCGCGCAGCACCCGCTTGAGCAGTTTCCCCGAGGCGTTGCGCGGCAGCTCGTCCACCAGGTGCACGCCCTTGGGCACCTTGAACCCGGCCAGCTTGCCCTTCACGTGCGCGATCAGCTCCTGCGGCGTCACCTCGGACTTGGCCACCACGACCGCGGTGACCGCCTCGATCCAGCGGTCGTCCGGCAGCCCGATCACCGCCGCCTCCGCCACCGCCGGGTGCGTGTAGAGGGCGTCCTCGACCTCGCGCGAGGCCACCAGCACGCCGCCGGTGTTGATCACGTCCTTGATCCGGTCCACGACGGTCAGGTAGCCCTGCTCGTCGACCTTCACCAGGTCGCCGGAGTGGAACCACCCGTCGCGGAAGGCTTCCTCGGTCTCCTCGGGCTTGTCCCAGTACCCGTCGCACAGCTGGGGCGACCGGTAGACCACCTCGCCGAGCTCACCCGGCGGCACGTCGTTGCCCGCCGAGTCCACCACGCGCAGCTCCACGAACAACACCGCGCGCCCGCACGAATCCGGCCGGTCGGCATGCTCGTCGGGACCGAGCGCGGTGGCCAGCGGGCCGATCTCGGACTGCCCGAATAGGTTGTAGAAACCCAGCTCCGGCAACGCTTCCCGCAGCCGCCCCAGCACCGGGCCCGGCATGATCGACGCCCCGTAATACGCCTTGCGCAACGACGACAGGTCGCGCGTGGCGAAGTCCGGGTGGTTCGACAACGGTACCCACACCGTCGGCGCCAGGAACATCGAGCCGATCTTGTCCGCCTCGATCCGGCGCAGGATCTCGGGCACCTCCGGCGCCACCATGATCCGCCCGGTCGCGCTCACCATCAGGTACGGCAGCATGAAGACGTGCATGCCCGCCGAGTGGTAGAGCGGCATCACGTGCAGGGGGTCGTCGTCCTCGCGCAGGTCCATGGCCACCACGCACGACACGTACTCGTGGACGAAGGCGCGGTGCGACATCATCGCGCCCTTCGGCCGTGAGGTGGTCCCCGAGGTGTACAGCAGCTGGACCAGGTCGGTGTCCACAACGGACACTCCCAGCTCCGGCACCGGACCGGAGCTCACCGACGCGACGAGCGATTCGAGGGTGATCACCGGCTCGTCGCGGTGCGCGAGCCGGTCGGTGAGCCCCTCGTCGGCGAGGATCGCGGAGCTGCCGGACTGCTCGACCAGGTAGTCCAGCTCCTCGCCGGTCAGGTTGTAGTTGATCGGCACGTGCACCAGCCCGGCCCGCGCGCAGCCGAGGAAGCCCAGCACGTAGGCGTCGGAGTTGCGCCCGTAGGCGGCGATCCGCGCGCCCTTGCCATGGCCGAGGTCGAGCAGCAGGGCGGCGGTGCGGGTCACGGCGTCGTCCAGCTCGCGGTAGGTCCACGACCGGTCACCGAAGATCAACGCCGTGCGGTCGGGCGTGCGCAGGGCGCTGCGGCGCACCACGTCGTCCACTGTGCTCGAACGTGGGTTGATCATCATCCACCTCGCTGTCGGCTGCCGGGGCCCCATTCTGCGCCTAGGGTTGGCGCCATGGCACCTTCGATCGCGACAGCCGACCGGGTCGACCGGGACCGGCTGGAGGAGTTCCTGCGCCCACGCCACCGGCTGGTCCTCGTGACCACCAGAGCGGACGGCACCCCGCAGATGTCCCCGGTGACCTGTGGCCTCGACGCCGAGGGCCGGCTGGTCGTAGCGACCTACCCGGACCGGGCCAAGGCGAACAACGCCCGCCGCAACCCGCGGGTGTCGGCGTGCGTGCTCTCCGACGAGTGGAACGGCCCGTACGTCCAGGTCGACGGGACCGCCGAGGTGCTCGACATGCCCGACGCGCTGGAACCGCTCGTCGAGTACTTCCGCTGCATCTCCGGCGAGCACCCCGACTGGGACGAGTACCGCGCGGCCATGCGCAAACAGGACAAGTCGCTGATCCGGATCACGATCGAGCGCTGGGGCCCGGTCGCCACCGGCGGGTTCCCGCCCCGGCTCGCGCCGCGCTGAATACTTGCTGACTGAGTCAGCGAATTGCTAGCCTGAGTCAGTGACCGACCAAGCCATCGCTGACGTGCGGGCGTTCAACCGCTTCTACACCAACCTGATCGGCGTGCTGGACGAAGGACTCGTGGACTCGCCGTTCTCGGTGACCGAAGCACGGGTTCTCTACGAACTCGCGCACGGTGAGCCCACGGAAGTGGCCGAACTGCGCCGCCTGCTCGAGGTCGACTCGGGTTACCTCAGCCGCATCCTGGCCCGGTTCGAGGAGTCCGGTCTCGTCCACAAGCAACCGTCCACAACGGACGCGCGCAAACGCGTGATCGCGTTGACCACCCGTGGTCGCAAGGCGTTCGCGCAGCTCGACGACAACACGGTCGACCAGATCGCCGGCCTGCTCGCCGACCTGCCGGAGGCGGAGGTCCGCAGGCTGACCGGCGCGATGACCACCATCCGCCAGGTCCTGGAGCGCACGCCCCGGCCCGAGTCCTACGTGCTGCGCCCGCTCGTGGCCGGGGACCTGGGCTGGGTGATCGCCCGGCACGGCGCCCGCTACGCCCAGGAATACGGCTGGGACCAGACGTTCGAGGCGCTGGTGGCGCGCATCCTCGCCGACTACGCCGCCGAGCCGGACCCGGCGCACCAAGCGGGCTGGATCGCCGAGGTCGACGGCGAGCCGGTCGGCTGCGTCTTCTGCACCCGCAAGGACGAACACACCGCGCAGCTGCGCCTGCTGCTGGTCGAACCGGCCGCACGCGGCATGGGCATCGGCGGCCGGCTCGTCGAGCAGTGCCTGCGCTTCGCCAAGGACGCCGGCTACCGCGAGATCATGTTGTGGACCAACGACGTCCTCGCCGACGCCCGGCGGATCTACCAGCGTGCCGGGTTCGAGCTCGAACACGAGGCACCGCACCACAGCTTCGGCAAGGACCTGGTCGAACAGGTCTGGCGCCGTCCCCTCTAGAAAACCGCGTGCCGCGGCCCGGTGCTTGGTGTGTGATGACCGGTGTGATCGAGACGCCCGGGGTCGACCAGCTCAGCGAAGTCGTGCACGTGATGCGTGAGTGGCAGCACGACGGGGCACCGGCGCAACTGCATCCCGGCGACGTGGGCTGGTTCTGCCGGTTCGGAGTGCCAGCGGCGGCCGCGGCTTTGCGGGTCTGGCGCCGTGCCGGCCGCATTCTGGCCGTCGGCCTGCTGGACGAACCTGACCTGCTGCGCCTGACCATCGCCCCCGACGCCTTGGGCGACGAGGACCTGGCCCGCGAAGTGGCCGACGGCGCGGCCGACGTGCTGGTCGGGGCCAAGGTCGCCGTCAGCGCACCGGAAGAGGCCGTGCTCCAGGACGTGCTGGCCGCGGCGGGCTGGAAGGTCGACGAGCCGTGGGTCCCCCTGCGCCGCGAGCTGACTGAACCGGTGAAGGATCCGGGCATCCGCGTCGAGGTGGTCGGTCCCGCCCAGGTGCCCGACCGGGTCGCCGTGCAGCGCGCGTCGTTCTCCGGCTCGACCTTCACCGAAGAGGCGTGGCACGCGATGGCATCGGGCGTCGCCTACGCCGACGCCCGATGCCTCGTGGCCTACGACGAGCAGGGCAACGCGGTCGCGACGGTGACCGTGTGGTCGGCCGGTCCGGACAAGCCGGGCCTGCTCGAACCCATGGGCGTGCACCAGGACCACCGCGGTCACGGATACGGCACCGCGATCAGCGTCGCCGCGGCCGCCGCCTTGCGCGACCTGGGCGCAGCCACCGCGATCGTCTGCACCCCGCGGTCCAACGCCGCCGCCGTGGCCACCTACAAGGCGGCGGGGTTCGTGGAACTCCCCGAGATCCTCGACCGCGTCCGGGCCTGAGCGCCGGGCTCACGCGTCCCGTTTGGACAGCACGACCCACCCCGCGGCGATCGACGCCACCACGTAGAACGCCATCGCTGCCGCCGCGAGCCCCGGCGACATCGCGCTGCTGCCATCACCGACGATCCCGGCCAGTTCCGGGCCCAGGTTCATCGGCGCCACCGCGAAGAGCCACGGCCCGATCGCCCCCGGCAGCAGCAACGCCACGATCGGCAGCACGAACAGCAGCATCGTCATGGTCACCAGCGCACCGGCGGTCGACCGGACGGCCGTGCCGATCCCGAGCGCCAGCACGCCGACCACGCCGATCGAGAGCCCGTTGGCCAGCACCTCCGGGATGCCGTCGGCGAACGACGCCCACGGCGCGAAGTTCGCCGCCCGCCCGTGCGCGGGGAGCCAGCTGCAGACGTACATCAACGCGGCCGCCAGTTCGCCCAGCACCAGGGTGGTCGTCCCGACCACGGCCAGCTTCGCGCCGAAGAGCACACCGCGGCGCGGCACGCTGACCAGGGTCGTCCGGATCACCCCGGTGCCGTACTCGGTGGTCACCGCCAGCACCGCGAGCGCCGCCACGGCGAGCTGGATCACCGGCAGCATCACCTGGGCCATGTCCGCGTTGCCGAACCTCGCCTGCTCGACCGCCGGCGAGCTGTCGTAGTCGGCGGTCATGGCGACGATGATCACCGTACCGAGTGCGATCGCCGCGGCGATCGCACCCAGCACCGCCCAGCTCGACCGGACCGTCCGCAGCTTCGCCAACTCCGATGCGATCACCTTCACGACGCCACCGCCCGGTACTCCACGCTGTCCTCGGTCAGTTCCAGGTAGGCGTCCTCGAGCGACGCCGTGCGCGGGGTCAGCTCGTGCACCGCGATCCCTTGGCGCAGCGCCAGTTCACCGATCGCCACGGCCGCCATGTCGCCGACCGCCAGGCCGCCGTCCTCGACCGCGACCCGGGCGCCATCGGCCCGCAGGGCCGCCGCCAGCCGCACGTCGTCGGCGCTGCGCACCACGACGTCGCGCCGGAAGCGCGCCATCAGGTCGGTCATCGGCGTCTCGACGATCAACCGGCCGCGACCGATCACCACGACCCGGTCGGCGGTCAGCGCCATCTCGCTCATCAGGTGGCTGGACACCAGCACCGTCCGGCCCTGCGCGGCCAGCGAGCGCATCAGCCCGCGGATCCACCGGATGCCCTCGGTGTCGAGCCCGTTGACCGGCTCGTCGAACAGCAGCACGCCGGGATCGCCGAGCAGTGCCGCCGCGATGCCCAGCCGCTGCTTCATGCCCAGCGAGAACCCCTTGACCCGCTTGCCCGCCACCCCGGCCAGCCCGACCTGCTCCAGCACCTCGGTCACCCGCGCCTTGCCGATGCCGTTGCTCAGGGCCAGGCAGCGCAGGTGGTGCCACGCGGTGCGCCCGCCGTGCACGGCGTTGGCGTCGAGCAGCGCGCCGACCTCGTGCATGGGCTGCGGCGAACGCGCGTACCGGCGGCCGTTCACGAGCGCGCCGCCCGCGGTGGGAGCGTCCAGGCCCAGGACCACACGCATCGTGGTCGACTTGCCCGATCCGTTCGCGCCGAGGAACCCGGTGACGTGCCCCGGGGTCACGGTGAACGACAACCCGTCGACGGCGAGCTTGTCGCCGTACCGCTTGGTCAGTTCCTGTACTTCGATCATGCCGGATACGGTCCCGCTCCAGGGCCGCCGGAACATCGGAGCACGGTCCGGACCCTGAGCCCGCCGCGTCAGACCCCGGTATGACGTCGCCGGTCGGACGCGGTCGCCGCCGTGACCGGCTACCGTCGTCGACGTGGCGGAACGTGGCACGGTGCACCTGTGGCTGGTCGACGCGGCCGCCGCCGGCGTGATCACGGTGATGCACACGATCATGGTGTTCGACCACGACTACGGCGGCCCGAAGTGGTTCGGCGTCCTGCTGGCCCTGGCCATCGGGCCGCCGATCGCGGTGCGCAGGCGGTGGCCGCTGCCGGTGTGGACGGTGGTCCTGGTCGCCTCCGCGGTCGCCACCGCGGTCCACCTGATGCTGGAGCCCTACAGCGCCTTGGCGTTCGCGTTGTACCTGGTCGCGCTGGCCACGCCGGCCAACCGGGCGGTACCGGCGCTGGCCCTGAGCCTCGCGGTGCCGCTGGTGACCTTGCCGCTGGTCGAGTCGTCCCTCACCGACGCCATCGGGCTGGTGGTCGTGGTGTGGCTGGTGCAGGGTGCGGTGTGGACGGCCGGGGTGGCGTTGCGCAAGCAGCGCGCCGGGCTCGCCCGCGAACGCGACCGCCAGGCACAGCAGGCCCTGGCCGACGAACGGCTGCGCATCGCCCGCGAGCTGCACGACATCGTGGCGCACAGCATGAGCGTCATCTCGGTGAAGGCGGCCGTGGCCAACCACGTCGCCGAGACCCACCCGGACGAAGCACGTGCGGCGCTCGCCGTGATCGAGCAGACGAGCAGGCAGGCGCTGACCGAACTGCGCACGATGCTCGGCGTCCTGCGGTCCTCTGTGGATGATGCGTCGCTGGCGCCATCGGTCGGTGGTCTCGCCGCGCTGGCCGAACAGGCGCGGCTGGCCGGGGTGCGGGTGGACCTGACCGAGTCCGGCACGCAAGCGTTGCCGGAGGGCATCATGCTCGCCGTGCACCGGATCGTGCAGGAATCGCTGACCAACGTGGTCCGCCACGCGGCCCCCGCGCACTGCACCGTGCGGGTCGACGCGGATGCCAAGCACGTCCTCGTCGAGGTCCTCGACGACGGACCCGGCACCCGGACCCTGCCGCGGCCGGGCCCGGGCACCGGTCACGGCCTGATCGGCATGCGGGAACGGGTCGCGCTGTACGACGGCACCTTCGAAGCCGGCCCCCGGCCCGGCGGTGGCTTCGCCGTGCGCGCCGCGTTGCCGTACCGGGAGGACGCGTGACGATCTCCGTGCTGGTCGCCGACGACCAGGCGTTGCTGCGCGGGAGCTTCCGCGTGCTGATCGAGTCGGCTCCCGGCCTGGTGGTGGTCGGCGAGGCGGCTGACGGCGCGCAGGCGGTGTCGGCGGTCCAGGCGCACCGCCCGGACGTGGTCCTGATGGACATCCGCATGCCCGGCGTGGACGGCATCGAGGCGACCCGGCGGATCGTCGCCGACCCGCGCACCGCGTCGACGAAGGTGTTGATCCTGACCACGTTCGACCTGGACGCCTACGTGTACGGCGCGCTGCGGGCCGGCGCGAGCGGGTTCCTGCTGAAGGACACGCCGCCCGCGCAGTTGTTGTCCGCCATCGAGTTGGTGGCGGCGGGGGAGGCGTTGCTGTCGCCGTCGGTGACCCGCAAGCTGATCGCCGAGTTCGCCCGCGGACCCGAGCCGTCGGCGCGCTCGGTGGACCTGTCCGGGGTGACCGAACGGGAACGTGAAGTGCTGACCCTGATCGCCCGTGGCCTGTCCAACACGGAGATCGCCGCCCACCTGACCGTCAGCCTGCCGACGGTGAAGACCCACATCGGGCGGTTGCTGATGAAACTCGCGGCGCGGGACCGCGCCCAGCTGGTGATCGCCGCGTACGAAAGCGGCCTGGTGACGACTCGCCGCTAGCCTGCTCGGCGGGCGAGTTGTCCACAGGCGAGCGGTTGTCCACAGATCGGGTCGGCGCCATCGTGTCCCCTGGTTTCCCGCATAGGCTTGCCGCAGGAGGGAAGTCGAACCGGGGGAGCAGGGAAATGAACAGAGTTGTTGGCGTGCAAGGGAACCAGGCCGGTGGCGGTTCGTTGGTGGAACCGCCACCGGACCGCTCGTCAGTGCACGTTCACCGCCGACCACGCCGCCGCGACCGATGCGTACTCGGGGCTGGCGGCGCCGTACAGATCGGTGGCCGCCGACAAGGTCGCCGTGCGGGCGCCGGCGTAGTTCGTCGACGACGTCATGTAGACCGTCAGCGCGCGGTACCAGATCTTCGCCGCCTTGTCGCGGCCGATGCCGGTGACCGTCGAGCCGTCGCACGCCGGGCTGTCGTAGGCCACGCCGTTGATCGTCTTCGCGCCACTGCCTTCGCTTGCCAGGTAGAAGAAGTGGTTCGCCACGCCGGACGAGTAGTGCACGTCCAGGTTCTTCACCGACGAAGACCAGCAGTCCGCCGACGCCCCGTCCTTGGACGGCTTGTCCATGTACCGCAACGCGGGCCGGTCCTTGAACGCCTTCTCACCGATCAGGTAGTCGCCCGGGTCGTTGGCGTTGGCCGCGGAGAACTCGACCATCGTGCCCATGATGTCGCTCGTCGCCTCGTTCAGGCCGCCGGACTCACCGGAGTAGGTCAGGCCGGCCGTCCGCGAGGTGACACCGTGCGACATCTCGTGGCCGGTGACGTCCAGCGACGTCAGCGGGCCGGCCTGCACGCCGTCGCCGTCGCCGTAGGTCATGCAGAAGCAGTTGTCGTCCCAGAACGCGTTCACGTAGTTCGAGCCGTAGTGCACGCGGTTGTACGAGCCCTTGCCATCGGCGCCGATTCCCTGACGGCCGAACGTGTTCAGGTAGAAGTCCCACGTCGTGTCGGTGCCGTACTGCGCGTCGACGGCCGCCGTGGCGCGGTCGGTGGTGGTGCCGTTGCCCCAGTGGTTGTCGGCGTCGGTGAACAGGGTCGCCGGCGCCCGGACGATGCAGATGATCAGGATGCAGACGTCGGTCTTGTTCTGCGCGTCGCCGGTGTAGGTGTTGCCGCGGGTCGGGTCCTTGAGCTGGTAGCTGCCGCCGGATGCCGTGGTGCGCAAGGCGACCGTGCCCGAGTACAGCGACTGGCCGTCGCCGTCGGCGGTCTCGATGCGCTGCTCGGTGCGGAGCACCTTGCCGCTGGTGGCGTCCACGTACGTGTGCAGCTCGCTCGGCGTGCCGTCGGCCTGGTAGCCGCCGGTGGTCACGTCGTAGACCAGCCGCGGCGTGCCGGAGGTGGCGTCGACCAGGAGGGCGGCCGGGCCGGCGAGCTTGCCGCGCACAGCGGACTCGGCCCTCGTGCTGGACACCGCTGCCCTGGTGTCCAAAGTGAGGGTCCTGGCGGCGGTCGCGCTGACGCTCTTCAGCGCGCCCGCGCCGGATTCGTGGACCACGAAGTCGCCGCCGAGCACCGGCAGGCCCTTGTAGGTTCGGGTGACCCGGACGTGCGTCGTGCCGTCGGCGTCGGTGACGACGTCCTTCACCGACAACGCCTGGTCGCTGCCGTAACCGGCGCGGACGAGGTCCAGCGCGTGCCGGACCTTGTCCAGCGGTGCGGCGCCCGCCGGATTGACGGCGGGCACCACCACGGCCAGCCCGGTGGCGAGCGCCACCACGGCGGCAAGTCTCGGAAGCTTCATCTGGCATCGGCCTCTCTCGCGTGCAGGGAAAAGCGAGCGAGATTCATTGAAAGCGACCGATGGCCCATCCGATTACGCCGAACGGAGCAATCTGTTCACTGTCCGAAGTAGCCGGTGAACGTATTCTGGAACTGCCAGCTGCCGAAGCGGTCCCAGTTGACCGACCAGGTCATCAGCCCGGCCAGGTCCGCGTGCGTGCCGTGGGTCGCGTAGCTGCCGCAGTTCGCGCCCTTCGTCAGGCAGTCGAGGGCTTGGGTGACCCGATCGGGCCCGAGCCAGCCGTTGCCGGCGTTCTGGCCGGCGGGCAGGCCGATCGCCACCTGGTCCGGGCGCAGCGCCGGGAACACGTGCGCTGTGTTGCCCGCGACCGGGAAACCGGCGAGCAGCATGTCGGTCATCGCGATGGGGAACTCGGCGGTGCCCATCTGGTGGTACTGGTTGTCCAGCCCCATGATCGGCCCGGAGTTGTAGTTCTGGACGGTCAGCAACGTGAGGGAGTCGCGCATCGCATAGATGACGGGGAGGTAGGCGCCTGCGCGCGGGTCTTGCGCACCCTGCGGACCTGGCCCGTAGAACTGGTAGCCGAGCTGGACGAAGAACGTCTCCGGGGCCATGGTGAGCATGAAACCGGCGCCGTAGCGGTCTTTCAGCTGCTGTAGCGCGGAGATCAGGTTGACCACGACCGGCGTCGTGGGGTGGGCGAAGTCGCTGTCGCCCGCGTCGAGCTTGAGCGACTGGTTCTCGAAGTCGATGTCGACGCCGTCGAGGCCCCAGCGGTCGATGATGGCGCTGACGCTGGTGACGAAGTTGGTCGCCTGCGCGGCGTTGGTGAGCTGCACCTCACCGTTCGCGCCGCCGATGGAGATGACGACCTTCTTGCCCTTGGCCTGCTGGGCCCGGATGCCGGCCTGGAAGTCCGCATCGGACTCGACGCCCGCGCATTCGGCCGGCTGGCACCGGGTGAAGACCACGGTGCCGTCGCCGGTGGAGTCGGCGAAGGCGAGGTCGATGACCGTCCAGGCCTGCGGCACGTCGGCGATGGGCACGTACCCGGCGCCGTTGCCGAAGCTGGCGTGCAGGTAGCCGACGAGCTGGTGGCCGGCCTGGATGGCCGGCTGAGCCGCGGCCGCCGGTGCCATCACTGCCGGTGTGATCACCGCCCCGGCCAGGGCCGCCGCCAGCGCGCGCAGAACGAGGGTGGGTGCCATGGTCGCCTCCCGAGGACGCCGTGCTCCTCGGCCAAGTGGACTGGACCAATCGGATGCCTGTCAAGGTCCAGCCCACAACCCTGCCCGAACACCCAGGCCCCGAACACCCAAGCCCCGGGTGCCGCTAGTCGACTTCGTTGGGGTCGCTGCCTTGGTAGAGGCTCACCATGGTCTGTTCCACCGCACCAGCCCAAGCCTTCTGGTCGAGCTCGGAAGCGTACTTCTCCAAGGACGCCTCGATGCGGTCCCGCCGTTCCGCATCCCAGTTCTGGCCGACCTGGCCCGGGTCGTCCTTCGGCCCGGCCGGGAACTTCGCCATGTAGACCTTCATGAAGGTCTCACGAACATCTTGCGGCGAGCCGACTGCTTCCAGTTCGCCCGCTACCGAGATGTCGTCGTTCTGATCGCGGTATACCCCGGGTGGAAGGCTGTTGAGGCTGCTGCCTTTGTACATCCGCCCTCCGAAGGTGAACCCGCTTTGCACGGCAACGCCGTGCGCTTGCTGCGAGATGATGATTCGCTTGGCGCTGAACACCTGCTGGGGGGTGAACGAGACCCCGTGTCCGGAGTAGACGCCGTACACGACCGTGGACTCGTCGATCGTGCCGACGTCGATCGTCTGGTTCGGTTCGGGCTGGCCCGGTCCCGGAACCGGATCGATCTGGGCCACTTCGACCTTCGCCGCGGGGAAGGTTTCCTTGAGGGCGTTGGCGATCCGGCCCGCCGCCACGGCGCCCCGGCTGTGGCCCTTGATGAGGATCGTCATGGGCCGCTCTTCGTTCTGCAGGGCATCGAGGATCGCGTTCGCCACCACCGTGGAAGCGTTCTCCACCAGGTTCGCGATGCTGTTCGACCCGGTGTCGGACATGCCGCCGGGGATGAAGTTGTTGGCGCCGGGGCCGCCGGGACCGGCGAAGTTCCAGTCGTGCTCCCGGTGTCCGGTGTAGTAGACCGTTTTCGCCTTGCCCGCTTCCTTCTTGGTCGCCTGCAAGTCCTTGTCCGTCATTACGCCGTTGATGTCACAATGTGTCCGCCACGAGGCGTCACCCGATCCGCCGATCGAAAGCTTGACGATCAGCGGCTGCTTCGGTGCGTTGCCGTCGCCGTCGGCCTGAGCCGTTTCCCATTCCTGCTGGAGGGTTTTCCGGCGTCCCGTGGCGACGGGCTCGGCCTCCACTTGCACGCGGACATCCTCAGGTAGGTCCGTGTACTCCGGAAGGTCGGTCTTCCCTTCCTTGCGCAGCTTCCGGGCCGTGACCACCTGGTGTGCTCTCGGGGCGTGCGGGTCACCGGTCTGTTTCGTGACTTCTCGGTAGACCGAATGCCCTGTACTGGCCGCGTACATCACCTGCTCCCCAGCGGCCGTGGCCGCGCCCTGCGCGGTGGCGACGACTGTCACCGCGGCCTCGCGCGTCGCAGTTGCCGCGGTCACCAAGGTGCTCACGACCTCTTTCGCGGCCGGCGTTTCGAGGAGGCCTTCCAATATTTTTTTCATGACTGTGACACGCTCCCTGGCGCTGGCTTGGGGTTGTTTCGCCTGGGTTCAGGCGGCGGGCGTGACGACGCTTTGGAGCTCGTCCACGAGTTCCTGCTGCAGCTGGTTGCGCAGGTTGTCCAGCTCCTCCGCCCCGAGTCCGGCGAAGAGTTCGGGCTGAGCCGCCGCTGTTGCCTCGAGCCGCTCCCGCACCAACGGCTTGATCCCTTCGGCGAGCGCCGAATCGATGTTCACCGCGGCCAGGGCGCCGTCGATGATCCCGTCGATGTCCTCCGTCACCAGCCCGTCGACCGTCGCGAGGGCCTGCTGCTGCGTTGCCTCCAGCGCGGCCGCGGCGCCGGTGACCGTGAAGCCTTGCTGCTGCAAGCCGATCACCCGCTCGGCCAGCGGCGAACCCTCCAGGCCGCCGATCTGCTGACGGGCCAACGCTTCGCCGTCCGCACCGGCCCGGGTGGCGGCGACGTTGTAGAACCAGTCGCGCCACTGCGCCCAGCCTGCTTCGCTGCCGTCCCAGGCGGACCAGTCGCCGCCCTCGGCCACCAGTTCGGCCCACACTTCGCCGGGGTCACGCTTGACCGGCGCCTGCGCCGCGGCGCGCGCGGCCGGGCCGACCGTGAAGCCCTGCTGTTCCAGGCCGGCGATCCGCTGGGGCAACGGGAAGGCATCCATCGGGCCGATCTGCTGGCGGGCCAACGCTTCGCCCTCCGCACCGGCGCGGGTCGCGGCGACGTTGTAGAACCAGTCGCGCCACTGCGCCCAGCCTGCTTCGCTGCCATCCCAGGCCGACCAGTCGCCGCCGTCGGCCACGAGCTGGGCCCACAACTCACCCGGGCTCTGCTGCTCAGCTGCGGCCGGCTCCGCCAGCGCTTCGGCGTAGGCTGCCGCCAGTTCCGCTGTGCTCTCCTGAGCCAGTTGATCGGCGATCCCGGGCCACTCGGAGCTGTATTGCGCCATTTCTTCGGTGAACACGTCCACGGCCTGACTGAACGACCCGGCCTCCGGCGAGTTCTTCAGCGCCTCGGCGAAGTCGTCCCAGGTGCGCGAACTCCCGCTCTCGTCGGCGACGTTCTCCGCAACGAACTGGAACCACGCCTCGACGTCACTGCCCAGGACATCCGGCGGGACCGCGATGAGCGCTTGGCGTGCGTAATCGTCCAACATCCGACAAGTCCCCTCTGCTGCGAGGCCGTGGCACGCACCGCACCGAATCCGGACGGCACGTCCGTAGGCTACGGTCGGACGCGGTGATCAAAACGCCGACGAGGTGCAGCTACGCGGACACCGGGTGTTGCCCCTCAGCGTTGCCCCGCAAGGCAACCAGCGGACCTCAGAAGGGCACCCGGCGACGCGGGAAGACGTAACCCGAGCACTTCTCTCGAAGCAGGAAGAGGGGAAGGCCCGGAGGTGAGCGGCGCCGTTGCCGCTCGCCCCCGGACCCGGTCCTCTAGGCGATCGGCCGGTCGGTCGGCGCGATCGGGGACGGCAGCACGGTGCGGCCGGTGAGGTACTGGTCGACCGCGGCGGCGGCGGAGCGGCCCTCGGCGATGGCCCACACGATCAACGACTGGCCCCGGCCCATGTCGCCCGCGGAGAACACGCCCTCCACGTTCGTGGCGAACGAGTCGTCGCGGGCCACGTTGCCGCGTGGGTCGAAGGTCACGCCCAGCTCGGTCAGCAGGCGACCCTTCTCCGGCCCGACGAAGCCCATGGCCAGGGTGACCAGGTCCGCGGGCAGGTCCCGCTCCGAACCGGGCACCGGCACGAAGCGGCCGCCTTCGTTGCGGACTTCGGCCACCCGCAACGACTTCACGCGGCCGGTGCCGTCGTCGACGAACTCCGTCGTCGACACCGAGTAGACGCGCTCACCGCCCTCCTCGTGGGCCGACGACACCCGGTAGATCATCGGGTGGGTCGGCCACGGGTGGGCGTCCGAACGGGCCTCGGGCGGGCGGGGCATGATCTCGAGCTGGGTCACCGACGCCGCGCCCTGGCGGTGCGCGGTGCCGACGCAGTCCGCTCCGGTGTCCCCACCGCCGATGACGACCACGTGCTTGCCCGCGGCGTCGATGGGGGAGCGCTCCAGCGTGCCGGCGGCCACGCGGTTGGCGTGCGGCAGGTACTCCATCGCCTGGTGCACGCCGTCGAGCTCGCGGCCGGGGATGGGGAGGTCGCGCCACGCGGTCGCGCCGCCGGCCAGCACCACCGCGTCGAACTCGCTGCGGAGCTGGGCCGCCGTCACGTCCTCGCCGACGACGACGCCCGTGCGGAACTCGGTGCCTTCCGCGACCATCTGGTCGATGCGCCGGTCGAGCCGGTGCTTCTCCATCTTGAACTCGGGGATGCCGTAGCGCAGCAGCCCACCCGGCTTGTCGGCACGCTCGAAGACCACGACGTCGTGCCCGGCGCGGGTCAGCTGCTGGGCCGCCGCCAGCCCCGTCGGGCCGGAGCCGACCACCGCGACCTTGTGACCCGTGCGGGTCTCCGGCGGGCGCGGGGTCACCCAGCCTTCGGCGAAGGCGCGGTCGATGATCGAGATCTCGACGCGCTTGATGGTCACCGGGTCGTTGTTGATGCCCAGGACGCACGCCGACTCGCACGGGGCCGGGCACAACGTCCCCGTGAACTCCGGGAAGTTGTTCGTCGCGTGCAGGCGCTCGGCCGCCGCTTGCCAGTCGTCACGCCAGGCCAGCGTGTTCCACTCGGGGATGAGGTTGCCGAGCGGGCAACCCTGGTGGCAGAACGGGATCCCGCAGTCCATGCAGCGCCCGGCCTGCTTCTCGATCTTGCCGGCCTCGAACTCCTCGTAGATCTCGCGCCAGTCCTTGATCCGCAGGAACACCGGACGAGTCCGGGGGACTTCTCGGGTCGTGCTAAGGAAACCCTTGGGGTCAGCCATGAGCGGCCTCCATGATCGCCTGCGCCACGTCCCGGCCGTCGCGCTCGGCGGCGGCCTGCGCGGCCAGGACACGCTTGTAGTCCTTGGGCATGACCTTGCCGAACCGCTCGACGGCGAGGTCCCAGTCGGCGAGCAGCGCGTGCGCCACCGCCGAGTCGGTCTCGGCCGCGTGCCGGGCGACCACTTCTTCGAGGAAGGCCCGGTCGTCGTCGTCGAGCGGGTCGAGGTCCACCATCTCCGGGTTGACCCGGTGGCCCGGCAGGTCGAGCACGTAGGCGATGCCACCCGACATGCCCGCCGCGAAGTTGCGGCCGATCGAACCGAGCACGACCACGCGACCGCCGGTCATGTATTCGCAGCCGTGGTCGCCGACGCCCTCGACGACGGCGAGCGCACCCGAGTTCCGCACGCAGAACCGCTCACCCACGCGGCCGCGCAGGAAGATCTCGCCGCTCGTGGCGCCGTACCCGATCACGTTGCCCGCGATGATGTGGTCTTCGGCGGCGAACTGCACACCCTCGTGCGGGCGCACGGTGATCCGCCCGCCGGACAGCCCCTTCGCGACGTAGTCGTTGGCGTCGCCGATCAGCCGCAGGGTGATCCCGCGCGGCAGGAACGCGCCGAAGGACTGACCCGCGGTGCCGGTGAACGTCACGTCGATGGTGTCGTCGGGCAGGCCCTCGCCACCCCAGCGCCGGGTCAGCTCCGACCCGAGCATGGTGCCGACGGTCCGGTTCACGTTGCGCACCGGCAGTTCCAGCCGCACCTTGTCGCCTGTGGACAGTGCGCCCTCGGCCAGCTGGATCAGCGTGTTGTCCAGCGCCTTCTCCAGCCCGTGGTCCTGCTTGACGGTCTGGTGTCGCGCGGCGCGGGGCTCCAGCGGCGGCACGTGGAAGATCGGCTCCAGGTTCAACCCGGACGCCTTCCAGTGGTCGACGGCCTTGCGCGTGTCCAGCAGTTCGGCGTGCCCGATGGCCTCCTCGACCGATCGGAAGCCGAGCGCCGCGAGGTTCTCGCGCACTTCCTGGGCGATGAACTCGAAGAAGTTCACCACGTAGTCGGCCTTGCCGCTGAACTTCGCGCGCAGCTCGGGGTTCTGCGTCGCCACGCCGACCGGGCACGTGTCGAGGTGGCAGACACGCATCATCACGCACCCCGACACCACGAGCGGCGCGGTGGCGAAGCCGAACTCCTCGGCGCCGAGGAGCATCGCGACCATCACGTCGCGCCCGGTCTTGAGCTGTCCATCGGTCTGCACGACGATCCGGTCACGCAACTTGTTGCGCAGCAACGTCTGCTGCGTCTCGGCGAGCCCGAGCTCCCACGGCCCGCCCGCGTGCTTGATCGACGACAGCGGCGACGCGCCGGTGCCCCCGTCGTGCCCGGAGATCAGCACGACGTCGGCGTGCGCCTTGGACACCCCGGCCGCGACCGTGCCGACGCCGACCTCGCTGACCAACTTCACGTGCACGCGTGCCCGCGGGTTGGCGTTCTTCAGGTCGTGGATCAGCTGCGCCAGGTCCTCGATCGAGTAGATGTCGTGGTGCGGTGGCGGCGAGATCAGGCCGACACCCGGCGTGGAGTGCCGCGTCTTCGCGATCCACGGGTACACCTTCGGCCCGGGCAGCTGCCCGCCCTCGCCGGGCTTCGCGCCCTGCGCCATCTTGATCTGCAGGTCGTCGGCGTTGACCAGGTACTCGCTGGTGACGCCGAACCGGCCACTCGCGACCTGCTTGATGGCCGAGCGGCGTTCCGGGTCGTAGAGCCGGTCCGGGTCCTCGCCGCCCTCCCCGGTGTTGGACTTGCCGCCCAGCCGGTTCATCGCGATGGCAAGGGTTTCGTGCATCTCCTGGGAGATCGAGCCGTAGGAGATCGCCCCGGTGCCGAACCGCTTGACGATTTCCGAGACCGGTTCGACCTCCTCGATCGGCACCGGCGCCCGCACACCCCGCTTGAACTCGAAGAGCCCGCGCAGCGTCATCAGCTTCGCGGACTGGTCGTCGACGGCCTTCGTGTACTCCTTGAAGACCTCGTAGCGGCCCGACCGGGTCGAGTGCTGCAGCTTGAACACCGTGGTCGGGTTGAACAGGTGCGGCTCGCCCTCGCGCCGCCACTGGTAGTCCCCGCCCGTGGCGAGCTCGCGGTGCGTCGCGCGCACACCGTCGACCGGGAACGCCCGCCGGTGCCGCTGCGCCACTTCCTGGGCCAGCACATCGAAGCCGACGCCGCCGAGCTTGGAAGTCGTGCCGGTGAAGCAGCTGTCGACGACCTCGCGGCCCAGCCCGATCGCCTCGAAGATCTGCGCACCGGTGTAGGACGCCACCGTCGAGACGCCCATCTTGGACATGGTCTTGCGCACGCCCTTGCCCAGCGCCTTGATCAGGTTCTTGGTGGCCGAAGCCGCGTCGGTGGCGAGCTTCCCGGTCAGCGCCAGCTCCTCGACCGTCGCCATCGCCAGGTACGGGTTCACCGCGGCCGCGCCGTACCCGATGAGCAACGCGATGTGATGCACCTCGCGGGCGTCGCCGGACTCGACGATGAGACCGGCCTGCGTGCGGGTCTTCTCCCGCACGAGGTGGTGGTGCACCGCGCCGGTGAGCAGCAGCGAGGGGATCGGCGCCAGGTTCTGGTCGACGCCGCGGTCGGACAGGATGATCAGCCTGGCGCCGCCGACGATCGCGGCCGACACCTCGCGCCGGATCTCGGCCAGCCGCCTGCGCAGCGCGTCGCCGCCACCCCGCACGTCGTAGACGCCGTGCACGGTCACCGACGCGAACTCCGGGTACTGCCCGTCGTCGTTGATGTGCACCAGTTTGGCGAGCTGGTCGTTGTCCAGCACCGGGAACGGCAGCACGATCCGCCGGCACGAGCTCGCGGCGTCGGTCAGCAGGTTCGGCTCGGCGCCCAGTTGCGCTTCGAGCGAGGTGACCAGTTCCTCGCGGATCGCGTCCAGCGGCGGGTTGGTGACCTGGGCGAAGAGCTGGCTGAAGTAGTCGAAGAGGCCGCGCTGGTTGGCCGACAGCGGGGCCAGTGGCGCGTCGTTGCCCATCGAGCCGATCGGCTCCGCGCCCGTGCGGGCCATGGGCTCGAGCAGCAGGCTCAGCTCCTCCTCGGTGTAGCCGAAGGCCTGCTGCCTGCGCACCAGCGACGCCGACGAGAAGATCTCCCGCTCGCGCACCGGCAGCTCGTCCAACCGCAACAGTCCCTTGCGGACCCATTCGTCGTACGGGTGCGCGGCGGCGAGCTCGCCCTTGATCTCGTCGTCGTCGACGATCCGCCCGGCCGCGGTGTCCACCAGGAACATCCGGCCCGGCTCCAGCCGGCCCTTGCGCACGATCGACGCCGGGTCGAGGTCGAGCACGCCCACCTCGGAGGCGAGCACGACCAGGCCGTCCTCGGTGACCCAGTACCGCGCGGGGCGCAGGCCGTTGCGGTCGAGCACGGCGCCGATCTGGGTGCCGTCGGTGAACGCGACCAGCGCGGGGCCGTCCCACGGCTCCATCTGCGTGGAGTGGAACTCGTAGAACGCCCGGCGGGCCGGGTCCATCTCGTCGTGGTTCTCCCACGCCTCCGGGATCATCATCAGCACGGCGTGCGGCAGCGACCGCCCGGCCAGGTGCAGCAGCTCGAGCACCTCGTCGAAGGACGCCGAGTCGCTGGCATCGCGGGTGATGATCGGGAAGAGCCGCTCGAGGTCACCGGGGATCAGCTCGCTGTCCATCATGGACTCGCGGGCGTCCATCCAGTTCCTGTTGCCGCGTAAGGTGTTGATCTCGCCGTTGTGGGCGATGAAGCGGTACGGGTGGGCCAGTGGCCACGACGGGAACGTGTTGGTGGAGAACCGCGAGTGCACGAGGCCGATCGAGCTGGTGACCCGCTCGTCGGCGAGGTCGGGGAAGAACTTGCTCAGCTGCGGCTCGGTCAGCATCCCCTTGTAGACGATCGTGCGGGCCGACAGGCTCGGGAAGTAGACGTCAGCGGCGTGCTCCGCGCGCTTGCGCACGCAGAAAGCCAGGCGCTCCAGGGCGAGCGGATCGTCCACAGGCGACTGTGTTGGTTCTTTTGGGGGTGCGATGAACACCTGGGCGAAGTGCGGCATCGTGGACGCGGCGATCCGGCCGACGTGCCTGGTGTCCACCGGGACGTCGCGCCAGCCGAGCACGACCGCGTGCTCCTCGGCGGCGATGCGCTCGACGGCGGCGACCGCCGCGGCGCGCTGGTCCTCGTCGGTGGGCAGGAAGGCCGTGCCGACCGCGTACCCGCCGGTGGCGGGCAGGTCGAACGGGACGACCGCGCGGAAGAAGTCGTCGGGGACCTGGATGAGCAGCCCGGCGCCGTCACCGGTTTCCGGCTCGGCGCCGCGGGCCCCGCGGTGTTCCAGGTTGGCCAGCGCGGTCAGGGCCTTGCGGACGATGCCGTGGTCGCGGCGTCCCGCGAGGTCGGCGACGAACGCGACACCACAGGCGTCGTGTTCGTAGGCGGGGTCGTAGAGACCACCAATGCGGGGGTCGTGAGCGGTCACAGCCGGCGGCCCTCCCATTTCTGTTCGCGCGCAGCAGCGACACCGAATGGGAGGTGGGCACCATCCACCGGCTGCGTCGAACGCCGCGCTAGGAATGAGGGCTGTTCGAAGGAGCCCGGCGCCTTGCCTGACCACATCGGTACACCGTGGCTTTTCGGCGCCAGGGGCGAGCTTTGAACAGTCCTCACTGAACGCACGTCATCGTGCGGGTGGCCGAACACCTCGTCGTGTGGCCGGCGAGGCCGTCGCCCAGGGTGTGGTGGCCCCTGCGGTCGCCTCGCGTCGGTTCACCCCGGGTTCGCCGGGTGTCTTGTGACAGTAGTGTGAACCAGGCGTTGCCGCGCAACATCGTCAGCCGGACGTGTTCTTTCCCACGCTTTGGTTGACCTGAGCCCGTTGTCCGGGTTCGATGTGATGCCCGCCACAGCCCGACTGTGAATGCTCCATTCGGTCGCTGGTGCGCGACGGAAAATTGTTGTCCCGTCTTCTGGACGATCGGCGAACCCCCAACGCCTTCGTTTCCAGCACCCACAAAAGTCGGGAGAACACCCATGCGACGGCTCGGATGGCGTCCACGACGCGGGCTGGTGCTCGCGTCCCTCGGCGCTGCCGCCCTGGTCGGCGGCCTCGTCGTGGTGACCCAGGAGGCCGACGCGGCCTCCACCACCATCGTGGTCAGCGGCGTGTACGGCGGTGGCGGAAATGCCGGTTCACCCTATTCACGCGATTATGTCGAATTGTTCAACAAAGGTACGTCCACCGTCACCGTGACCGGATGGACCGTGCAGTACGCCTCGGCGAGCGGATCGAGCTGGTCGCGCACGACGCTCTCCGGCACGATCGCGCCGGGGCACTACTACCTGGTGGCGGAGGCGAGCGGCGGCACCAGCGGGGCCGCCTTACCCACGCCGGACGTGTCCGGCACCATCGCCATGAGCGCCACCGCGGGCAAGGTCGCCCTTGTCGCAGGCGGCACGGCGCTGACCTGCAGCACCGGCTGCGCGACCGCCTCGGGCGTGCGCGACTTCGTCGGCTACGGCAGCACGGCCAGCTCGTACGAGGGCAGCCCGACGCCGAACCTGTCGAACACCACCGCCGCGCAACGCAAGAACGGTGGCGCCACCGACACCGACAACAATGCCGGTGACTTCGCCGTGGCAGCGCCGACCCCGCGCAACTCCAGCACCGGCACCGGCGGCACCCGCATCCACGACATCCAGGGCCGCAGCCACCTCTCCCCGTTCTCGGGCCAGGCGGTCACGAACGTGCCTGGTGTGGTGACCGCGAAGACCACGACCGGGTTCTGGATGCAGGACCCGGCCCCGGATGCGGACCCGGCCACCAGTGAGGCCGTCTACGTGTTCACGTCCTCGGCGCCGAGCGTCGCCGTCGCGGACTCGGTCACCGTCTCCGCCACCGTCAGCGAGTACCGCCCGGCGAGTACGGCCACCAACCTGACCACCACCGAGCTGACCGGCCCGACGGTCACCGTGACCGCTCACAACGCGGCGCTGCCCGCGGCGACGATGGTCGGCTCCGGCGGCCGCGTGCCGCCCGCCTCGGTGATCGAGAACGACGCCACCGGCAACGTCGAGACCAGCGGCACGTTCGACCCGGCCACCGACGGCATCGACTTCTGGGAGTCGATGGAGGGCATGCGGCTGGAGATCGACAACGCCGCCGTGGTCGGCCCGACCAACTCCTACGGCGAGACGGCGGTCGTGCCGCCGGGCAGTGGCGTGCGCACCAACCGGGGCGGAATCGTCACGCAGGCAAACGACTTCAACCCGGAGCGGGTGATCGTCACCGACGACCTGACCACCGTGCCGAGCGCGAACGTCGGCGACAGCTACACCAAGGTCCTCGGCGTGCTCGACTACAGCTTCGGCAACTTCGAGCTGAAGGCCACCGCGTCGCCGTCGAAGACCGCGGGCAACCTGCAGCCGGAGAGCACCGCGACGCCCACCGCGGGCCAGTTGGCCGTGGCGACGTTCAACGTGGAGAACCTGGCGCCGACCGACGCACAGGCCAAGTTCGACAAGCTGGCGAGCATCCTCGTGGGCAACCTGAAGTCGCCGGATCTTGTTGCCCTGGAAGAGATCCAGGACAACAGCGGCGCGACCGACAACGGGGTGGTCGCCGCCGACCAGACGCTGACCAAGCTGGTGTCGGCGATCAGCGCGGCGGGCGGACCGGCCTACACCTGGCGCGAGATCGACCCGGTCAACGACGCCGACGGCGGCCAGCCGGGCGGCAATATCCGCTCGGTGCTGCTCTTCCGCACCGACCGCGGGCTGGCCTTCGTCGACCGTCCGGGCGGCACGTCCACGACGGCCGACTCGGTGGTCAACACGGGCGGCGTGCCGTCGCTGAAGTACTCACCGGGCCGGATCGACCCGGCGAACTCGGCGTGGAACGCCAGCCGCAAGCCGCTGGCCGGCGAGTTCACCTGGCAGGGCAAGAAGGTCTTCGTCATCGCCAACCACTTCAACTCCAAGGGCGGCGACGACCCGGTGTTCGGCGTGGACCAGCCGCCGGTGGCGTCCTCGGAGACCCAACGGCACAGCCAGGCGACGCTCGTGCGCGGGTTCGTCGACGGCATCCGGGCGGTCGACCCGAACGCCGCCGTGGTCGTGCTCGGTGACCTCAACGACTACGACTTCTCGCAGACGGCGTCCATCCTCACCTCGGGTGGTGCGTTGACCGACCTGCCGGCCACGTTGCCGATCGCGGAGCGGTACACCTACGTCTACGAGGGCAACTCGCAGGTGCTCGACCACATCCTGCTGTCGCCCGCGCTCGCGGCGAAGGCGTACGCCTACGACGTGGTGCACGTCAACAGCGAGTTCGCCACGCAGGCGAGTGATCACGAACCGCAGGTGGTGCGCATCCCGCTGCCGTGACACCGACGCCCTGGTGCCCGGCTCTTAGCGAGCCGGGCACCAGGGCTTGCGGTGGCCCACTGCGGCGGTTCAGTGCCCGGGCACCTGGCCGACCTTGTCGACCACACCGGTCACCATCGAGCTGGAATCGTGCACCGTGCCCTTCGGCATGCCCAGCGTGCCGTCGTCCACCTCGCGGAAGCCGATGTACTGGCCGGTGGCCGGGTCGATCACGATGTCGGTGCGGTAGCCCGCGGTGTCCGCGCCGAACGCGACACCGCGATGCCCGTCCAGGTTGGCGACGTTGTCGGTGATCTCGATGCCCGGCACCATCGCCAGCGCCCGGTAGATGGCGGCACGGAGATCACCGGGCACCAGCCCGCTGCGCAGCCACGTGATGGTGCGCGACAGCGCTGGTCCAGCGTTGGTGCCGAGGTACTTGTCCGTGAGCAGCTTGTGCGGGTCACGCGGAATCGTGGCGATCATCGCCGAGGTGAGCTGCTTGTCGTCGAACGGGCGACCGCACGGGTTCGAGTCCTTGTCGGGGCTGAAGAAGTCGCCGCAGCGCCCGATCAGCCTGCCGTGCGGGTAGTGCGACGTCATCGCCGCCTTGTCCTGGGGGGTCGCGCCATCGTCCACGAGCACCTCGAACGGACCGACCTGGCGCATGTCCTTGGTCCAGGTGCCGGACTGGTCGTAGGGCACCCACGTGGTCTCCACGTCGTGCTCGCGCCACGCGAAGACGGTCTTCGGCCCGTTCAAGCCCATGCCGACCGCCGAGATGTGCTCCGACACGTAGCGGTATTGGCCCGGGTGAATCGGCTCGTCCTTCTGGTGGATCGCTTGGTCGGCGGCCTGGTTGAGCACGAAGGCCGCGTTCACCGGTGCCGGGCCGCTGGGCGTGGGTCCGCTGGGCGTGGGTCCGCTGGGCGTGGGTCCGCTGGGCGTGGGCGCGCCGACGAGCGCGACCACGGCAGCCGCCGCGGCGGCGACGCCGACCGTCGTCCAGCTGGCCACGCGCACCTTGCGGTGCTTGCGCTTGTGCTCGAGGGCGGGCGGCTCGTGCGCGATCGTGGCCATCAGGCGCTCGCGTGCGGTGGCGAGCCGCGGCGTGCCCGCGCGCGGTTCGTCCGCGTTGACCTCGCCGATCATGTCCAGTTCGTTCATCGGATCTCCTCCATGTCGGCCGCGGCGAGGGCGTCGCGGACCTGCTTGCGGGCGCGGTGCAGCCGGGACCGGACGGTGCCGACCGGCAGGTCGAGCGCGGCCGCGACCTCGTCGTAGGTCAGCTGCTCCCACGCCACGAGCAGCAGCACGTCGAGGTCACCGGCGCAGAGCCCGCGCAACGCCCGGCCGACCGGCCCACGCAGGTAAGCGGCGGCCGCGGCGTTGACAGCTCGTTCGTCCGGGCTCTCTGCGGGCAGCTCCGGCAGGCTTCGCGCGTGCAGCCGGTCGCGCCGCTCGGTGTCACGCCAGTGCTGGCTCAGCAGCCGGGTCGCGATGCCGTAGAGCCACGGCCGCGCGCTGCGGTGCGTCGTGTCGAAGTCCGCGCGGCGGCGGAACGCGATCACGAACGTCTCCGCGACGAGGTCGTCCGCGCGCTCGGCGCCGGTGCGGCGTGCGAGGTAGTGGTGCACGTCGGCGGCATGCCGGTCGAAGATCGCCGCGAACGCCTCCGGTGCCGCGCGCGACCGGTTGATCACCGCGGCGTCGTCCTCTTCGGTGCTGTCCGTCATCGATACCCCTCGTCGGCGCTGCCCTTACCCCACTCTTGGCCGCTCGCTGAGATCGAGTTCACGGCTGCTGCGCGACGCCCGGCTCATCGGACGTTTAGGGTCGCAGTCATGCAGTCCTGGCCTTCTCCTCCGGTCCCGCGCGTCCCGGGCACACCCCGCCCGCTGCGGCTCTACGACACCGCGTCCCAGCAGATCCGGCCCACCGCGCCCGGCGAGACCGCGTCGATGTACGTCTGCGGCATCACGCCGTACGACGCCACGCACCTCGGGCACGCCGCCACGTACCTCGCCTTCGACCTGGTCCACCGGATCTGGCGGGACAACGGCCACGCCGTGCACTACGTGCAGAACGTCACCGACGTCGACGACCCGCTGCTCGAGCGGGCCGAGCGCGACCACGGCGACTGGCGGGTGCTGGCCATGCGGGAGACCGCCCTGTTCCGCGAGGACATGACCGCGCTGCGCGTGCTGCCGCCCCAGGACTACATCGGCGCGGTCGAGGCCATCCCGGAGATCGTGGAGGCGGTCGGCAAGCTGATCGCGTCCGGTGCCGCGTACCGCGTCGACGACGACGAGCACCCGGACGTGTACTACGACCACAACGCCAGCGGCCGGTTCGGCTACGAGTCGAACTACGACGAGCCGACCATGCTGGAGCTGTTCGGCGAGCGTGGGGGAGACCCCGATCGTCCCGGCAAGCGCCACCCGCTGGACGCGCTGCTCTGGCGCACGGCACGCGAGGGCGAACCGTCGTGGCCGAGCGACCTCGGTCCCGGCCGGCCGGGCTGGCACGTCGAGTGCAGCGTCATCGCGCGCAACCGCCTGGGCATGGGCATCGACCTGCAGGGCGGCGGCTCGGACCTGGCGTTCCCGCACCACGAGTACAGCGCGGCGCACGCCGAGGCGTTGACCGGGGAGTTCCCCTTCGCCCGGCACTACGTGCACGCGGGCATGATCGGCCTGGACGGCGAGAAGATGTCCAAGTCGCGCGGGAACCTGGTCTTCGTGTCACGGCTGCGTGCCGACGGCGTGGACCCGGCGGCGATCCGGTTGGCGCTGCTGTCGGGGCACTACCGCTCCGACCGGGCGTGGACCGCCGACGTGCTGGCTTCGGCCGAGGCCCGCCTGGCTCGGTGGCGCGACGCGGTCACCGCTTCGTCCGGGGCCCCCGCGGACGACGTGATCGCGCGGGTGCGTGATCACCTCTCCGACGACCTCGACACCGTCGGCGCGCTGGCGGCGCTGGACGCGTGGGCGGCGCAGCGCGGGGACGACGAGCAGGCGCCAGGTCAGATCCGGGTCGCCGTGGACGCGCTCCTGGGCATCGACCTCTGACAAAGTTCGGGCGCGATGTCGAAATGACGTCTCCGGGTTCGTCATAGGTCGTGCAGGGACGACGAACCCGGAGGACACCATGACGAGCACCGCTCAGCCGCCCGTGACCGACCTGGCCACCTGGCAGGCCGCCCGCGACGAGCTCCTGGTCCGCGAGAAGGCCCACACCCGTGCGGGCGACGCCATCGCCGCGGCCCGCAGGCGGCTGCCGATGGTCGAGTTCGACGCGACGGTCGAGGTCGTCGGACCGGACGGCGCGGTCCCGTTCCTGGACCTGTTCCAGGGCCGCGACGAGCTCGTGCTCTACAAGCACATGTGGTACGACGGCGCGCCGCACCAGGGGCAGTGCGAGGGCTGCACCGACGTGATCTGGAACTTGAAGGACGCCGTCTACCTCAACGCCCGCGGGGTCTCGTTCGCCGTCGTGACCACGGGCCGGTGGGCCGAGGTGGCCGCGTTCGTCGAGTTCATGGGCTACACCCAGCCCTGGTACTCGGTGCGTGACGTGGCCGCGCCGGTCGGCGGCGACATGGGCGAGTTCGCGTTCTTCCTGCGCGACGGCGACCGCGTGTTCCTCACCTACTCGACGACCGGGCGGGGCGTCGAGGCAGCCAACGCCTCGTTCGCCTTGCTCGACATGACGCCCTACGGCCGTCGCGAGGCGTGGCAGGACAACCCCGACGGCTGGCCCGAGGGCAACGCCGCCTGCTGGTACTGGCGCTCGGACGCGGACGGGAATCCCGGCTGGGGCCCGACCAGCCGCCCGGTGCCGCAGTGGACCCGCCCCGGTGCGGGTCCCGAGGAAACCCTCGGCAGGCAGGCCTGACGGCTCAACAAGGCGGAGATCCTGGCCTGGCCGAGACCCAAGGAGGCGAGCTTGCCACGCGGGTCACCGGCCAGGCCGAACTCTGCCTCCTGGTCGACCGGGTGATCTTGTTATAGACCGCCGGCGGCCAGCGGGTCCTCGTCGCTGCGGTTCTGCCGTCTTGACAACGAGTCGACGGACGCGCAATCTGAAAGAGAACTTTCGAAAGGATGCTTTCAGATGGCGGAGCTGCCTCAGCGGCGTCGGGTTCGGGACGTCGAAGTCATGCGGGCGATGGCGCACCCGCTGCGCACGTCGCTGCTGTCGTACTTGATGTCCGTCGGTCCGCGCACCGCCAGCGAGTGCGCCGCCGAGGTCGGGTCCAGCCCGTCGAACTGCAGCTGGCACCTGCGGCACCTGGCCGGGCTTGGCTTCGTCGAGCGGGTCGAGGGCGCGGACGGGCGTGAGCGGCCGTGGCGGGCCACCGAGGTCGGCATCGAATACGGCTCGCCCACCGACTCGGCGACGTTCTCGGCGCAGTCGGCGGTGGCCGCCGCGCAGCTCGCCGACCAGCAACGCCTTGCCCAGCGCTACCTCGACCACCGGGCGTCGCTGCCGGCGACGTGGCAGAACGCGGTCGGCCTCAACCGGTACGGCCTGCGCGTCACGCCCGAGGAGCTGACCGAGCTGGTCGAGGCCATCGACCGGATGCTGCGCCCGTACGTCGCCGTGATCCGCTCGGACGCCCCGGCCGGCGCGGCGGTGGTGGACGTCGGGCTGCAGGCGCTCCCGCGCATGGACGTGGACGGCGGGACGATCGCATGAGCGGCCCGTTGCGCAGACCGGCGTTCGCCCGGCTTTGGTTGGGCGGCATGCTGTCGGAGACCGGCGATTGGTTGCTGCACATCAGTTTGCCGCTGTTCGTGCTGGGCCTGACCGGCTCGCCGTTGATCACCGCGGTCACGTTCATGCTCGGCCTGCTGCCGAGCGTTGTGTGCGCCCCGATCGGCGGCGTGCTCGCCGACCGGTGGGACCGGCGTCGCATGATCGTGTGGGTCAGCGTCGCGCAGGCGGCGTTGCTGCTGCCCCTGCTCGCGGTCGACGGGCCGGACCGGCTGTGGCTGGTGCTCGTCGTGACCGGTGCGCAGGCAGCGCTGGCGGCGGTGTTCGAACCGGCGAAGAACGCCTTGGTGCCGGTGCTGGTCGAGCCGGACCAGCTGGCGGGCGCGAACGGGCTGATCGGGTTCGCGAGCAGCATGGGGCGCCTGCTCGGTGGGCCGCTCGGTGGCGTGGTGCTCCAGGTGTGGGGGATCCACGGGGTCGTGCTCGCGGATGCGTTGTCGTTCCTCGTGGTGGCCGCGTTGATGGCGCCGCGGCGGGGGATGCCGGTGTCCGGCGCGGGGGAGCGCCCGCCGTTCGGCAAGTGGTGGCGACAGTGGACTGACGGTTTGCGGGTGGTGCTGGCGCCCGGGCCGTTGCGGCCGGTGGCCATCATCGCCGGGCTTCTCGGTCTGGCGCAAGGCATGTTCGTGGCGTTGTTCGTCTTCTACGTGACCGACGTGCTCGGTGCGGGAGAGGCGGAAACCGGGCTGCTGCGCGGGGTTCAGGCGATCGGCGGGCTGGCCGGCGGGTTGATCGCCGGGTGGCTGGCGCGCCGGATGGGCGACAAGGTGCTGGCGGGTGGGAGCCTGCTGGTCTTCGCGTTGATCGGCGTGCTCGGCTGGAACGGGCCGTACCTGACGACCGCGTTGTGGGTCTACATCGGACTGTTCGCGGCCATCGGTGCGCCCGCGGTGACCGGGATCTCGGCGTTGCTGGCCCTGCTGCAACGCTCGGCCGACCCGCGGCAGCTGGGCAAGGCCATGGGCGGGTTCCAGGCGATCAGCGATGGGGCACAGGGGATCGGGATGCTGGCTTCGGGTGCTTTGGTCGGCGTGCTACCGATATCGGTGCTGCTGAACGCGCAGATCAGCCTCTACGCCCTGGCCGGCTTCCTACTGCTGGCAGGCACTTCCATGCGCCATCCCACGCCCGTGCCCGCCTGACCCTCCGGGCGTGTCCCCCGTTCCGACCGGGTGTGTCCCCTGTTCCGGCTGGGTGTGTCCCCGTTCCGGCCGGGTGTGTCCCCCGTTCCGGCTGGGCGAGTCCCGCGTTGATGAGGGGTGCGCGTATCGGAGGCGGGGACACGCGGTGGCGGAAGAGGGGACACGCGCAGAATGCGCGTTACGGGCAGGACTCGTCGTTCTTCACGGCGCCGAAGTCGATTTTCGTCTCCTCGCTGAAAGTCTTGCCCGGCGCGACGTTTTGCGAGCACACCTTCCAGTTCCGATCGAGCACTTGGTGCCGACCCGCGCCAGTGGCGTCGTGGGAAGTGGTGATGAAAACCGGATTCCCGGTGACGGACTGCATTTCGTCCTGAGCCGCTTGGAGGTTCTTGCCGACCAGGTTGGGCATCTTCCAGTGCGATGGAGCCGCTGCGACCGGCGCCGATGTAGTCTCCTCCGCGCTCTCGGAGGTGTCGTCGGTGGCGGTGCTCGACTCGGTCGTGGTAATTGCGTCACCAGGCGAAGTGGGGCCGCCATCGTCCGGTTTTTGTCCACAAGCCGCCAACAATGCCAGGGCTGCGGCGCAGATTGCGAGTTTGCCGATTTTCGGAGTCACGCCACGAAACGTCGGAGATACCCCTGTTCGCGTTACGGGCAGGACTCGTTGTTCTTGACGGCGCCGAAGTCAATGGTCGACTTCATGCCGATCTGCTGGCCGGCGGGCACGTTCTGGGTGCACACCTTCCAGTTCGAGTCGTCGATCTGCTGACGCTTCTGGCCCGTCGCATCATGCGAGGTAGTCAGGTACATCGGGTCGTTGAGCAGATCTTGGATCTTGTCCTGCGCCTTCTGCAGGTTCGACCCGACCAGGTTCGGCATCGTGGCCGAGTGCTTCGCGCCGGACGACGGGCCCGGCAGGTCCTCGCCTGGGTTGCAGGCCGCCAGGGCGAGCAGCAGTACCGCGAGAGCCGTGAGCTTCATGTCACCGAACGTAGCGCTATTCCGGTGCGCGTGCACGACCGAGCACGAGCGGCGCCGTGACCGCCAACAATGCCGCGGGCACAAGGAATCCCGCGACCGGGCTCAGGTGGTACACCGGCGTGAACGCCACCGGCGAACCGGCCGCGCCGGTGAACCGGAACGCCTGCACGACCGACACCGCACCCGACTTGTTGGGCCCGGTACCCGACAGGATCACCGTGTTCACGCCGACCAGCACGAACTGCGCGGCGATCCCGCACAACGCCCACGCCACGATCAACGCCGCCACCGACGGCACCAGCCCGGCCACCACCAACGGCACGGCCCCGGCCACCGAGCCGATCACCACCGCGGTCTTCCCGCCGATCCGGTCGATCACCCGGCCGACCAGCCGCGCCGACAACAACCCGAGCACGCCGAACGCCGTCAGCGCCAGGCCTCGCTCGGCCGCACCGAGCCCGAACCGGTCCTGCGCCCGCAACGCGACCATGAACGAGAGCCCGCCCAGACAGGCCCAGCCCACCAAGGCGGCGATGCCCGCACGCAACACGTCCCCGCGCCACGCCGTGCGCAGCCGGGGCCGCTCCTCGGTCTGCGACTGCGCCATGTCGGCCGGCAACCCGACCACGGCGAGGAACCCCGCCACCACGGCGACACCGACGAACGCCCACTGCCAGTGCGCCTCGGCCGCCAGCCCGCCGAGCAACGGCGCGCTGGTCTGCCCGGCGGCCTGCAGCGAACCGAACAGGCCGAGCGTGCGGCCGAGGCGTTCGCGCGGGGTGATCGCGGCGACGGCGGTGAGTAGCAGCGGCGTGGTGAACGCATTCGCCGCGCCCTGGATCACGCGGCCGCCCAGGAACAGCACGTACGTCCCGGCGATCGCGCAGAACAGCGACGACACGATGTACACGAGGTACGCCGTGCGGATGCTGCGCCGGGCACCCCAGCGCGCGCCGAGCGTGCCGGAGACGAGCATCAGCACCGCGAACGGCACCAGGTATGCGGTCAGCGACGAGGTCGCCGTGCCCGCGCCGATGCCGTAGGTGCCACCGAGTTCGGGCAGCATCGACGTGGTGATGCCACCGCCGAACGGGCCGAGGAACCCACCCGCGTAGAGGCAGGCGACCGCCAGCTTGCGCCTGATCGCGGACGTCGTTGTCGTCGTACCGGTCGGCGGCGTGTTCATACGCCCGTCGGACCGGGGCCGCTGCGCCCAGGTCCACCGGGCCGCCGCCGACGCAGGTACTTCTCGAACTCCGCGGCGATCGCGTCGCCGCTGGCCTCGTTCAACTCCATGTCCGCGTCGCCACGCTCTTCCAGCGCACGCACGTAGTTGCGGACGTCCTCGTCCTCCTCGGCCATCTCGCTGACCGTGCGCTGCCACTCCTCGGCCTGCTCGGGCAGCCCGCCGAGCGGCACCTCGACGTCGAGCACCTCCTCCACGCGGTGCAGCAATGCGAGCGTGGCCTTGGGCGACGGCGGTTGCGACACGTAGTGCGGCACCGCGGCCCAGATCGAGATGGCCGGGACGCCGGCCTGCACGCACGCGTCCTGCAGCACGCCGACGATCCCGGTTGGCCCCTCGTAACGCGAGCGTTCGAGGCCGAACTGCGCGGCGGAGGCGGCGTCGTAGGCGGTCCCGGTGACCGGGACGGGCCGGGTGTGCGGGGTGTCGGCCAGCAAGGCGCCGAGCGTGACCACGGTCGTGACGCCGAGCTGGTTCACGTGCTCGATGAGCTCGCCGCAGAACCGGCGCCAGTGCATGTTGGGCTCGATGCCGTGCACGAGAACGACGTCGCGGTTGGACCCGGGCGGCCGGCACACCGAGAGCCGGGTGGTCGGCCATTCAACCCTTCGGGTGATGCCGTCCACCATGCGGACTGTGGGCCGGGTCACCTGGAAGTCGTAGTAGTCGTCCGGGTCGATCTCGGCGAGCGGCGTGGCGTCCCAGGTGAGCTGCAGGTGCTCGATCGCCGTGCTTGCCGCGTCACCTGCGTCGTTCCAGCCTTCGAAGGCCGCGACCAGCACCGGGTCGACCAGGTTCGCACCTGGGTCGGCCTCGTCTGCGGGGTCGGGCACGCGCTGGTCAGGATCGGTCACCGGCCCAGCCTACGGCCCTGCCCGGGTGGCGCGAGACCGTAGTCTGGTGCCATGCCACGACGGGTCGATTCCCCCCTGCTCACCGCCCTCGACGAGCGTGTTCTGGTGGCCGATGGCGCGATGGGGACGATGTTGCAGTCGGTGTCGTTGACCATCGACGACTTCGACGGGCTCGAGGGCTGCAACGAGATCCTCAACGTCACCCGTCCCGACGTGGTCCTCGACGTCCACCGGGGCTACCTGGCGGCCGGCGCGGACGCCGTCGAGACCAACACGTTCGGTGCGAACCTGACCAACCTCGGCGACTACGACATCGCCGACCGGATCTTCGAGCTCGCGCAGGCCGGGGCCGCGCTGGCCCGCCAGGCCGCCGACGAGTTCAGCGAGCCCGACCGGCAGCGGTTCGTGCTCGGCGCGGTCGGGCCCGGCACCAAGCTGCCGACGCTCGGGCACCTGCCGTACGAGACCTTGCGCGCGGCCTACCAGAAGCAGGTCGCCGGGATGCTGGCCGGCGGCATCGACGCGGTGATCGTCGAGACCTCGCAGGACATCCTGCAGGTCAAGGCCGCGGTGATCGCCGCGCACCGCGCGATGGCCGAGGCCGGGCTGGTCGTGCCGATCATCGCGCAGGTCGCCGTGGAGACCACCGGCACGATGCTGCTGGGCACGGAGATCGGGGCCGCACTGACGGCGCTCGAGCCGCTCGGCATCGACCTGATCGGCCTGAACTGCTCGACCGGACCCGCCGAGATGAGCGAGCACCTGCGCACGCTCGCCAAGCACTCCCGCATCCCGCTGTCGGTCATGCCCAACGCGGGCCTGCCGGAGCTGGGTCCCAACGGCGCCGAGTACAAGCTGACCCCCGAACAGCTGGCCAAGGCGCTCTCCACCTTCGTCACGGAGTTCGGCGTGCGGCTGGTCGGCGGCTGCTGCGGCACCACGGCCGAGCACATCCGCCAGGTCGCCGACGCGGTCCGCACGCTCGAGCCGACCCGCAGGCGCGTGCGACCGGAACCGGGGGTCTCGTCGCTCTACCAGGCGGTGCCGTTCCAGCAGGACGCGTCCGTGCTGGTGATCGGCGAACGCACGAACGCCAACGGCTCCAAGGCTTTCCGCGAGGCCATGCTCGCCGGGCGCTACGACGACTGCGTCGAGATCGCCCGCGCCCAGACCCGCGACGGTGCCCACATGCTCGACCTCTGCGTCGACTACGTGGGGCGCGACGGCGCGCAGGACATGGCCGAACTCGCCGCGCGGCTGGCCACCGCGTCGACCCTGCCGATCATGCTCGACTCCACCGAACCGCAGGTGCTGCAGGCCGGGCTGGAGCGCCTCGGCGGTCGCTGCGCGGTCAACTCCGTGAACTACGAGGACGGCACCGGCCCGGACTCGCGGTTCCAGCGGACCATGCGGCTGGTGCGCGAGCACGGCGCCGCGGTCGTCGTCATGTGCATCGACGAGGAGGGCCAGGCCCGCACGGCCGAGCACAAGGTCCGGATCGCCAGCCGGATCATCGAGGACCTGAAGTCCGACTGGGGCATGCGGGTCGAGGACATCATCGTCGACTGCCTGACCTTCCCGATCACCACCGGTCAGGAGGAGGTCCGCCGCGACGCGATCGAGACGATCGCCGCGATCAGCGAGCTCAAGCGCCGCTACCCGGACGTGCGGACCACGCTCGGCGTGTCGAACGTGTCGTTCGGGCTGAACCCGGCGGCGCGCCAGGTGCTGAACTCGGTGTTCCTGCACGAGGCCGTGCAGGCCGGGCTCGACACCGCGATCGTGCACGCGTCGAAGATCCTGCCGATGGCCCGCATCGACGACGAACAACGCGCCGTCGCCCTGGACCTGGTGCACGACCGGCGTCGCGAGGGCTACGACCCGCTGCAGAAGCTGATGAGCCTGTTCGAGGGCGCGACCGTGTCCTCGACCAAGGCCTCGCGCGCCGAGGAACTCGCCGCGTTGCCGTTGTTCGAGCGGCTGGAGCGGCGCATCGTCGACGGCGAGAAGACCGGCCTGGAGAACGACCTGGACGCCGCGCTGCAGGAGCGGCCCGCCCTGCAGATCATCAACGACACCCTGCTGTCGGGCATGAAGACGGTGGGGGAGCTGTTCGGGTCCGGGCAGATGCAGCTGCCGTTCGTGCTCCAGTCGGCCGAGGTGATGAAGACCGCCGTGGCCTACCTCGAGCCGCACATGGAGAAGAGCGACGCCGACGGCAAGGGCCGCATCGTGCTGGCCACCGTGAAGGGCGACGTGCACGACATCGGCAAGAACCTCGTGGACATCATCCTGTCCAACAACGGCTACGACGTGGTGAACCTCGGCATCAAGCAGCCGATCACGACCATCCTCGACGCCGCCTCCGAGCACAAGGCCGACGTCATCGGCATGTCCGGACTGCTGGTCAAGTCGACGGTGATCATGAAGGAGAACCTCGAGGAGATGAACTCCCGCGGGGTCGCCGACTCCTGGCCGGTGCTGCTGGGCGGCGCCGCGCTGACCCGCTCCTACGTGGAGAACGACCTCGCCGACCTCTACGCGGGCGACGTCCGCTACGCGCGCGACGCGTTCGAGGGCCTGCGGCTGATGGACGCGATCATGGCGGCCAAGCGCGGCGAGGCCGTCGCCGTGGACGAGGACCTGCGGGCCAAGCAGGCCGAGCGCCGGGCCCGGCGCGAGCGGTCGCTGCGCATCGCCGAGGCCCGCAAGGCGAAGCATTCCACGACCGAGCCGGAAACCCCGTTGCCCGCGCGCTCGGATGTGGCGACCGACGTGCCGATCCCGACGCCGCCGTTCTGGGGCAGCCAGGTCGCCAAGGGCATCCCGCTGGCCGACTACGCCGCCCTGCTCGACGAGCGGGCCACCTTTCTCGGGCAGTGGGGGTTGCGTGGCGCGCGCGGTGGTGCCGGACCGTCCTATGAGGAATTGGTGGAGACCGAGGGGCGGCCGCGGCTGCGGGCGTGGCTGGACCGCCTGACCACCCAAGGCGTGCTCGCGCACGCCGCGGTGGTCTACGGCTACTTCCCGTGCGTGGCCGAGGGCGACGACCTGATCGTGCTGTCCGAGCCCGACGTGAACGCGCCGGAACGCACCCGGTTCACCTTCCCGCGCCAGGCCCGTGACCGGCGGCTCTGCCTCGCGGACTTCTTCCGCCCCAAGGAAACCGGCGAGGTCGACGTCGTCGCGTTCACGTTGGTCACCATGGGCCAGCCCATCGCCGACTTCGCCGCCGAGCTCTTCGCCGCCGACGCCTACCGCGACTACCTCGAGGTACACGGTCTCGGTGTGCAACTGACCGAGGCGCTCGCCGAGTACTGGCACCGCCGGGTCCGGCAGGAGCTCGTCATGCCGACCGGCAAGCCCGTGTCCGACGAGGACCCCGAGAACATCGAGGACTACTTCAGCCTCGGCTACCGCGGTGCTCGCTTCTCGCTGGGCTACGGCGCGTGCCCCAACCTCGAGGACCGCACCAAGATCACCGACCTGCTCGAGCCAGAGCGCATCGGCGTGAAACTCTCGGAAGAGCACCAACTGCACCCAGAACAATCGACCGACGCCATCGTCTTGCACCATCCGCAGGCCAAATACTTCAACACGTGAGGGGCAATACCGTGCCGGATGCCGTTTTGTGGGACATGGACGGCACCCTGGTGGATTCGGAGAAGCTCTGGGACATCCCGCTCTTCGAGATCACCCGCGAGCTGGGCGGCGAACTGTCCGCCGAGACGCGCGCCGCGATGGTCGGGTCGAACATCCCGACCACATTGGACCTGATCTTCGCCGAAGTCGGCGTCACGCCCACGCCTTCGCAACGACGTGAGATCACGGAGCGGATCGACCGGCGGATGCTGGAGCTCTTCGTCGACGGCCTGGAGTGGCGGCCCGGCGCGCAGGAGGCGTTGAAGGCCGTCCGGGCGACCGGCGTGCCCATGGCCCTGGTGACGTCGACCGAGCGCGCGCTGACCGACGTCGCGCTGGCGACCATCGGCCGCGACCTGTTCGACGTGACTGTGTGCGGTGACGAAGTGGACGGGCGCCACAAGCCCCAACCCGAGCCGTACCTGCGTGCGTCTCGCATGCTGGACGTCGACCCGGCCGCGTGCGTGGCGGTCGAGGACTCCCCGACGGGGATCGCCGCCGCCACCGGGGCGGGCTGCGCCGTGCTCGCGATCCCTTGTGAGGTGCCGATCGAGCCCGCCCAGGGTCGGGTGGTGCGTGACTCGCTGGTCGGTGTCGACCTGACCGTGCTCGCCGACGTGCTCGCCGCCGCCCGCCAGCCTGTGGGATAGCTCATCCCGATTGGCTGAACGGCGGTACGGGATGGGAGGATCAGCCCCCGTGAAGACGTTCGACGAGCTGTTCGCCGAACTCAGCGAGCGGGCACGGACCCGGCCTGAGGGGTCGGGAACGGTCGTGGCCCTGGACGACGGGGTGCACGCGCAAGGCAAGAAGGTGCTCGAAGAGGCCGGCGAGGTGTGGATCGCCGCCGAACACGAGTCCGACGAGCGGCTGGCCGAAGAGGTTTCCCAGCTGCTGTACCGGATCCAGGTCCTCATGCTGGGCCGGGGCATCACCCTCGACGACGTGTACCGCCACCTGTAGAGGAGAACCATGCTGCGGGTCGCCGTACCGAACAAGGGGACGCTGTCCGGGCCCGCCTCGGAGATGCTCGCCGAGGCCGGTTACCGCCAGCGCCACGAGCAGCGGGACCTGACCGTGATCGACTCGGTCAACGAGGTCGAGTTCTTCTTCTTGCGCCCCAAGGACATCGCGATCTACGTGGGCTCCGGCGAGCTGGACCTCGGCATCACCGGCCGGGACCTGGCCCTGGATTCCGGCGCGCCCATCAGTGAGCGCCTGGCCCTGGGCTTCGGTGGTTCCACGTTCCGCTACGCCGCCCCCGCCGGTCGCGAGTGGACGGTGGCCGACCTCCAGGGCAAGCGCCTGGCGACGTCCTACCCCCGCCTGGTCACCGACAACCTGGCCAACTACGACGTGCAGGCGGAAGTGATCCGCCTGGACGGCGCGGTGGAGATCTCCATCCAACTGGGCGTGGCCGACGCGATCGCCGACGTGGTGGGCTCGGGCCGCACCCTGCGCCAGCACAACCTGGTGGCCTTCGGCGAACCGATCTGCCGCTCGGATGCGGTGCTGGTGGAACGCGCCGGCTCGCCCGCGTCGCAGGCGAAGGACCAGTTGGTGGCGCGTCTGCAGGGCGTGGTGTTCGCCCAGCAGTACCTGATGCTGGACTACGACTGCCCCAAGTCGCTGCTGGACGACGCGCTCACCGTGACCCCCGGCCTGGAGTCGCCCACGGTGGCCCCGTTGGCCGACCCGGAATGGGTGGCGATCCGCGCCATGGTGTCCCGCATCGACGCCAACCTGGTGATGGACCGGCTGTCGGCGTTGGGCGCCAAGGCGATCCTGGCTTCGGACATCCGCTCCTGCCGCCTCTAGCCCTGAATGTCGCATCCGAGACGCTCAACGCCTCGAATGCGACATTCATGGCGTGTCAGTAGCGGCCACCGAAGAACACCTGGGTCTCGACGATCCGGCCGTCCCGCACGGTCAGGCATTCGGTGTTCCGATGGGTTTCGCCGGTGGTCGCCGTGTACTCGTACATGATGAACACGTTCCCGCCCGCCGCCTCGACCAAGTGCACCGTCCGCTGGTTCGTGATCTGCCCGGCGGCGGGGAGGCACTTGCGCACGAACGTGGCCTTGTCGATGTGGTCGTCCTGCGGACTGGTGAACACGAACTCGTCGGCGAGCAGCCCTTCCACCCGTCCCGGGTCATCGCTGCGGAACGCTTCGAACACGGCTTCGACTACTTCGATGTTGTCCATGCCAGGTGGTCGGAGCCGTCACGGCGTTCTCGACATCCGAGGACATCACAGGTGCGCGAACCACTTGCGCACCGCGTCGACCCCGCCGCCGCCGAGTGCGTACATCAAAGCAACTCGCGCCAGTTCCGGGGAAAGCATCCGTCCGCTGATCGCCCCCACCGACAGGACCAGCGCCGTCGCCCCACGCGTCTCCCGCGGGACCTCGTCACGCGACGCCACCACGACCGGGATGCCCCACCCGGTGAGCTCGTTGATGGCGGTGAACAACCCCACGGGCACGTTCCCCGCACCGGTCGCCTCGATCACCACCCCACGCGCCCCCGCGTCGACCACGGTGTGCAGCAAGGACGGCGGGATCCCCGGGTAGACCTTGATCAGCGCGACATCGGACTCGGGGTCGCCCGCGACCACCGGGAAGGAGGCGGACCACGGCCGTGTCACCACGCCGTCCCGGCACACGAACACCCCGGCCCGAGCCGATCGCGCGGCGGCGAGCGCGGCCGTCAGGTTCGGCGGACCGTCGCTGCCGGGCACGTCGAAGCCCAGCCGAGCGCCGGTGAACACCACCGGGCACCGCGGCCGCGCGATCAGCTCGGTGAGCAACGCGGTCTGCTCGAGCGTGTCCAGCCCGTGCGTGACGACGACCCCGTCGGCGTGCGCGCCCGCCACCCGGCGCGCGATCCCGAGCATGGTCCCTGGTGAGGTGTCCCAGCTCGGCTCGGCGAGCACGTCCTCGGCCACGACATCATCAGCCGGCACGCTGAGCCCGGCGAGCAGGTCGGCGCCGGTGGCCACCGCGCCGTCGAGGTGCGCGAGGGTGTCCCCGGTCGCGATCAACAACAACCCCATCAGAGCACTCCCATCGCGATCAGCAACAACACGGCGACCACGACGACCACCAGGGCCACGACTCAGCCCAGCCGCTGTTCGAGCCGCTCGATCCGTGCCACGACCGGTGCCAGCGCCGCGGTGAGCGCCGCCGACACTGCCGCCGTGGGGTCGGGCGCCTGCGCGCGCAGGTGTGCGTAACCGCTGAGCGCCGCGGCCACCGCCTTGCGTGCCGACCGGGCGTCCAGACCCAGCTCACGCAGCACCCGGCCGCCCGCGCCGTCGGGTTCGGCGACGATGCCGAGCAGGAGGTGCTCGCAGCCCACGTAGTTGTGGCCAAGCGCCATTGCCTCGACCGCGGTCAGTTCGAGCGCGTTGGCCGCGTCGGCGCCGAACCGGGACGCCTGCGGCCCGTCGTGCGCGCCGGGTTCCGGCAGGTCGAGCGTGCGCTGCACCAGGGCCGGGTCGAGTTCCTCCGTGCGCAGGATCCGCAACGCCAGGTTCGAGCCCTCGCTGATCAGCCCGTGCAGCAGGTGCTCGGTGCCGACCGTGGTCGCGCCGGCGCCGCGAGCCGCGGTGATGGCGAGTTTCAGCGCGGTGCGGGCGCGTTCGGTGAAGTGCGTCAACCCCGCCGTGGGGTCGTCGGTGTCCAGATCGCCGAGCACGGTCGCGCGGATCGCGGTGGCCCGTTTGACCGACTGTTCCAGCGCGCGCTGGCAGATCGCCGACACCGGCAGCTCGGCGGCCTTCACGGCTTCGGCCAGCTCCTCGGGCAGGTACACATTGATCTTTGGCATGACCCCATTTATAACCCTAGTTGGGGTCATAGTGCAACCTCGCGTTAACCGATCCCGAAACCGGGGTAAGTCAGGTTGCAGAAGGCCGGGCACGCGGCCACGGTTGGCGCGGACCCGATACGACACCAGGAGGTCGAACAGACGATGATCCTTCGCAGGGTGGCCCGCCCGCTGCTCGCGTCCATCTTCATCAGCGGTGGCATCGATCAGCTGCGCAACCCCGAGCCCCGGGCCGAGGCGGCCGCACCCGTGCTGGACGCGACCGTCGGCCAGGTCCAGGACAAGCTGCCGGACCAGGTGCCCACCGACACGGTGTCGCTGGTCAAGATCGACGGCGCGGTGAAGGTCGGCGCCGGGCTCATGCTGGCGCTCGGCAAGTTCCCCCGGCTCTCGGCGTTGCTGCTCGCGGGCAGCATCATCCCGACCACCGCGGCCGGGCACCGGTTCTGGGAGTACGAGGACCCGAAGGAGCGCGCGGCCCAGCAGATCCACTTCTTCAAGAACCTCGGCCTGCTCGGCGGGCTGATGCTGGCGTCGGCGGACACGCACGGCAAGCCGTCGGTGGCCTACCGGACCAAGAAGGCGGCCAAGCACGCGGCGGAGTCGGTGTCGGACACGGCGAACACGGTGCAGAACAAGCTGCCCTGGGGATGACGCCGTGAGGTTCTCGTAGGATTGTTGACAATCTTCCGGGCTCGGCCGCAAGATGCTCAGGGATCCCAAGCCGACTTGAAGGGTGGTCGCCCATGACCGCGCTGAGCCCGTTGCTGCGCCAGGCGACGCCGGTCGTCGCCGAGCGGGGCGAAGGCCCCTACCTCTTCGGCGCCGACGGCCGTCGCTACCTCGACTTCACCGCGGGCATCGGCGTGACGAGCACCGGTCACTGCCACCCGAAGGTGGTCGCGGCCGCGCAGGAACAGGTCGGCAAGCTGATCCACGGCCAGTACACGACGGTGATGCACGAGCCGTTGCGGCAGCTGGTCGCCGCGCTCGGCGAGGTCCTGCCGCCGAAGCTGGACAGCCTCTTCTTCATGAACTCCGGCAGCGAGGCCGTCGAGGCGGCGCTGCGCCTGGCCCGCATGGGCACCGGGCGGCCCAACGTGATCGTCTGCCAGGGCGGCTTCCACGGCCGCACGGTCGCGGCCGCGTCGATGACGACATCGGGCACCCGGTTCCGCGCCGGGTTCGCGCCGCTGATGGCCGGCGTGCACGTGACGCCGTTCCCGACCGCGTTCCGCTACGGCTGGGACGAGGAGACCGCGACCCGGTTCGCGCTCAAGGAGTTCGACTACCTGCTGCAAACCCAGACCGCGCCGAACGACACCGCGGCGGTGATCGTCGAGCCGGTGCTCGGCGAGGGCGGCTACATCCCGGCGAACACGGCGTTCATGCAGGGCCTGCGGGAACGGGCCGACCGGCACGGCTTCCTGCTCGTGCTCGACGAGGTGCAGACCGGCGTCGGGCGCACCGGCAGGTTCTGGGGGCACGACCACTTCGGCGTCGAGCCCGACATCCTGATCACCGCCAAGGGGATCGCGAGCGGCTTCCCGATCTCCGGCATCGCCGCGTCCGAAGCGCTGATGCGCAAGGCGTGGCCGGGTTCGCAGGGTGGCACCTACGGCGCCAACGCCGTGGCCTGCGCGGCCGCGGTCGCCACGCTCGAGGTGGTGCGCGAGGAGAAGCTCGTGCACAACGCCGAGCAGATGGGCCAGCGGCTGCGGGCCGGCCTGGAGTCCGTCGCGGCCGACCACCCGACCATCGGCGACGTGCGCGGGCTCGGCCTGATGCTGGGCTCGGAGTTCGTCGACGCCGACGGCGAGCCGGACGGCAAGACCGCCCTGCGCGTGCAGCAGGCCGCTGTGGGCGAGGGGCTGCTGCTCCTGCTCTGCGGCGCGGCCAACAACGTGGTCCGGATGATCCCCGCGCTGGTCGTGGACGAGAACGTCATCGACGAGGGTCTGCGCGCGTGGCGCGCGGCAGTCGAAGCGGGCACCAGCGAGGCATGACCGAGCTTCTGTCGGCGTTGCGGGTCGCGGCGCCCGGGCTGGAGGTCAGCACCGACGCCGGCCGCCGCGCCCAGTACGCCTACGACGCGTCCAATTACCGGATCCCGCCAGCGGCCGTCGTTTTCCCGCGCAGCGCCGAGGAAATCGCCGCCGTGGTGCGGGTGTGCGCCGAAAACGGGGTACCGGTCACCAGCCGCGGTGGTGGGACCGGGATGGCGGGCAACACCGTCGGCTCCGGCGTCGTGCTGGACTGCTCGCGGTATTTCAACAAGATCGTCCGCATCGACCCGCAGGCGCGGACCGCGGTCGTGCAGCCCGGTGTGGTCCTCGACGACCTGCGCCGGGCGGCGGCCGAGCACGGGCTGACGTTCGGCCCGGACCCGTCGTCGCACAGCCGGTGCACGCTCGGCGGGATGATCGGCAACGACGCCTGCGGCAACCACTCCGTCCGCTATGGACGGACGAGCGAGCACGTCGAGTCGCTGCGCGTGGTTCTTCCCGACGGCCGCACGGCCGAGGCCGACCACCGTGGTCTGCACGGCGCGGACGACGTAGCCGACGCCCTGCGCGAGCTGGTGATCGAGCACCTGGGCGAGATCCGCACCGAACTCGGCCGGATCCCGCGCCAGGTCTCGGGGTACCAGCTCCAGCACCTGTTGCCGGAGAACGGCTTCGACGTCGCCCGCGCGCTCGTGGGCACCGAGGGCACCTGCGTCGTGGTGACCGAGGCGACCGTCCGGCTGGTCCCGATCGCGCCCGCGGCGAACCTGATCGCGTTGGGCTACCGCGACGTCGCCGAGGCCGCCGAGGACGTCATGACCATCCTCGAGTTCGCGCCCGCGTCGGTGGAGGGCATCGATGCGGCCATCGTCGACACCATGCGGTACCGGCGTGGGGCCGAGTCCGTGGTCGGGCTCCCGGACGGCCAGGCGTGGCTGTACGTCGAACTCGACGGGGACGACGCCGCCGAGGTCGCCGAACGGTCCGCCCGGTTGCTGGAGCGGTTGCGGGCCGGCGGACGGCTGGTCGCCGGCCAGATCGTCGATGACCCGGCCGCGCGCCGGTCGCTCTGGCGGGTGCGCGAGGAAGGCGCCGGGCTCGCCTCGCGGCTCGTCGGCGGCAAGGCGTCGTGGCCGGGGTGGGAGGACGCGGCGGTCGCGCCCGAGAACCTGGCCGCCTACTTGCGCGAGTTCCAGAAGTTGCTGACCGAGCACGGCTATTTCGGTGTGCTGTACGGGCATTTCGGTGCCGGCTGCATCCACGTGCGGATCGATTTCGACCCGTCCACGGCCGAGGGCGTCGCGGCCATGCGTCGCTTCTTGCTCGACGCGTCCCGGTTGGTCGTCCGCCACGGTGGCACGAACTCCGGCGAGCACGGCGATGGCCGGGCCAGAGGCGAGTTGCTGTCCACCATGTACAGCGAGCGCATCCTGGCGGCCTTCGCCGCGATGAAGAAGGCTTTCGACCCGTCGAACCTGTTCAACCCGGGCGTGATCGTCGCGCCGTCGCCGATCGATCGCCACCTGGCGCTGCTCGACCCACCCGCGCCGGTGCGGACCGCGTTCGGGTTCCCGCACGACGAACGCGGGTTCGCGAGCGCGCCGAGCCGGTGCGTCGGCGTCGGCAAGTGCCGCGCCGACAGCGGCGGCGTGATGTGCCCGAGCTACCGGGCCACGCACGACGAGAAGGACTCCACCCGCGGGCGGGCCCGGGTGCTGCAGGAGATGCTGCGTGGTGGCCCCGTGGTGTCCCAGGGCTGGCGGTCGAAGGAGCCGCTCGAGGCGCTGGACCTGTGCCTGTCGTGCAAGGCGTGTTCCGCGGACTGCCCGGTCGGCGTGGACATGGCCACCTACAAGGCCGAATTCCTGCACCAGCACTACAAGAACCGGATCCGTCCACGCTCGCACTACTCGCTGGGCTGGCTGCCGCTGGCCGCCGCGCTCGCCACCCGGGCGGCCCGCCCGGTCAACGCGGTCATCAAGCGTGCCTTGGTCAAACGGGCCGCCGGGGTCGCGCGGGAACGGTCGTTGCCGCGGTTCGCCGGGCGCCGGGAGCTGCGCAAAGTCCTGCGCGCGGCGCCGACCGGGGACAAGGCGGTCCTGTTCCTGGACACGTTCACCCGTGCGTTCCGGCCGGGCCTCGCGGGTGCGACGGCGCGGGTGCTGGCCTCGGCCGGCGTGCCGGCCCAGCCGCGCGCTGGCCTGTGCTGCGGGCTGACCTGGGTGAGCACCGGGCAGCTCGGCGTGGCCCGCCGGGTCATGGCCCGGACGGTGCGGGCGCTGGACGGCTCGGACCTGCCGATCATCGTGCCGGAGCCGAGTTGCGCGTCGGCGTTGCGCACCGACGCACCCGAGTTGCTCGGCACCGACGCGGCCCGCCGGGTGGCCGCACGCGTCACGACCGTGCCCGTGGCGCTGGCCGAGCTGGCCGCACCGGACTGGACACCACCGCCGATGCCGGAGCGGGTCGTGCTGCAGACGCACTGCCACGAGTACGCGACGTTCCCCGGTGTGCGGCAAGCGCAACTCCTTCGCGGCCTCGGTGTCCGGACCGTGGACGAGGCGCCCGGGTGCTGCGGTCTCGCGGGTAACTTCGGCTTCGAGGCCGAGCACTACGACGTGTCGATGAAGGTGGCGGCATTGGAACTGGCGCCGAGGCTGGCTTCGGCGGACGGGGCGCCGGTGCTCGCCGACGGGTTCAGCTGCCGGCTGCAGGCCGGGCAGCTGGCGCCGCACAACGCCGCCGTGCACATCGCAGAGCTGATCGACAATTCGATCCGTGCCCAGCAGGAGGAACGGTCATGACCATCATCGAAACCGTGCCCAAGCAACTGTTCATCGCGGGCAAGTGGGTGGACGCGTCCGGCGGGGCGACGATGCCGGTGCACGACCCGGCCACCGGCGAGGTGCTGTGCGAGGTCGCCGACGCCACCCCCGCCGACGGCGCCGCCGCGCTGGACGCCGCCGTTGCCGCGCAGGCCGACTGGGCCGCCACGGCGCCCCGCGCCCGCAGCGAGATCCTGCGCACCGCGTACGAGCTGATCACCGCGCGCGCCGACGACCTGGCCGCGTTGATGACCGCCGAGATGGGCAAGCCGCTGGCCGAGGCGCGCGGCGAGGTGGCTTACGGCGCCGAGTTCTTCCGGTGGTTCTCCGAGGAGGCCGTGCGGATCGAGGGTGGCCTGTCCACCACGCCCGATGGCCGCAACCGCGTGCTCGTCTCGCGCCAGCCGGTCGGCCCGTCGCTGCTGATCACGCCGTGGAACTTCCCGCTGGCCATGGGCACGCGCAAGATCGGCCCGGCCATCGCGGCCGGCTGCACCATGGTGTTCAAGCCGGCCGAGCAGACCCCGCTGACCAGCCTCGCGCTGGCCGGGATCCTGCAGGAGGCCGGACTGCCCGACGGCGTGCTGAACCTGGTGGTCACCTCGGACGCGGCCGGGGTGGTCGAGCCGGTGCTGCGCAGCGGTCGCATCCGCAAGCTGTCGTTCACCGGGTCCACGGAGGTCGGGCGCATCCTGCTCGCGCAGGCCGCCGACAACGTGGTCCGCACGTCGATGGAACTGGGTGGCAACGCCCCCTTCCTTGTGTTCGAGGACGCCGACCTCGACGCCGCCGTCGCCGGGCTGATGGTGGCCAAGATGCGCAACATGGGGGAGGCCTGCACGGCGGCCAACCGCGTCTACGTGCACCGCTCCATCGCGTCCGAGTTCGGGACCAGGCTCGCCGAGAAGATGTCGGCGCTCACCGTCGGCCCGGGCACCGAGTCCGGTGTGGACGTCGGCCCGCTGATCGACGCCGACGGCCTGGCCAAGGTGGAGCGGCTGGTCGCCGACGCGGTCGGCAAGGGCGCCAAGGTGCTCACCGGCGGTGCCGCGCCGGAAGGGCCCGGCTTCTTCTACCCGCCGACCGTGCTGTCCGATGTGGACCCGGCCAGCGAGCTGACCGGCACCGAGATCTTCGGCCCCGTGGCGGCGATCTTCCCGTTCGACGACGAGGACCAGGTGCTCGCCATGGCCAACGACACGCCGTGGGGTCTGGTCGGGTACGTGTTCACGCGCGACCTCGACCGGGCACTGCGGGTGAGCGACAAGCTCGAGGTCGGCATGGTCGGGCTGAACACCGGCCTGGTGTCCAACCCGGCGGCGCCGTTCGGCGGGATCAAGCAGTCCGGGCTGGGTCGCGAAGGCGGCCGCGTCGGGATCGAGGAGTTCCTCGAGATCAAGTACGTGGCCGTGCCCAAGTCCTGACGGCGGCCGCGGGGGCTACGCTCTGTGGTTGTGGACCGGTATGAGCGGCTCAGCGCGTTGCTGGAGATCCTCGGCAAGCGCGGCAAGGTCGATGTGGACGACCTCGCCGCGGAGCTGGACGTGTCGGCCGCGACCGTGCGCCGCGACCTCGACCACCTCGCCGAGCAGCAACTGCTGACCAGGACGCGCGGCGGCGCGGTGGCCAACAACGTCGCCTACGACCTGCCCCTGCGCTACAAGACGGCGCGGCACGCGTCGCAGAAGGAGCGGATCGGCCGGGCCGCGGCGTCCTTGGTGGACGTTGGCAGCGTCGTGGGGTTGAACGGCGGCACCACGACCACGGAGATCGCCCGTGCGCTGGCGACCCGGTCGGACCTGAGCACCCGCGCGGACGGCCCGTCGATGACCGTGGTGACGAACGCGCTGAACATCGCCAACGAGCTCGCTGTGCGCCCGCACGTGAAGATCGTGGTGACCGGCGGCGTGGCCCGCCAGCAGTCCTTCGAGCTGATCGGGCCGCTGGCGACCAAGATCCTGGCGGAGATCACGCTGGACGTCGTGTTCATCGGCGTGGACGCGGTCGACCCCGCGCGCGGGGCGTTCGCGCACCACGAAGGCGAGGCGAGCATCAACCGGATGATGGCGCAGAGCGCGCGCAAGGTCGTGGTGGTGGCGGACAGCTCGAAGCTGAACCAGCACGCGTTCGCCCAGATCTGCCCGGTGACCGACCTGCACCTGTTGATCACCGACGCCGAGGCCGACCCCGCCACGGTGGCCGCTTTCGAGGCCGAGGGGATCGAGGTCCAGGTCGTCTAGGCGAGGAAACCCTTGAGGGCCGCGGCGACGGCGTCGGGGTTCTCCTCGGCCATGTGGTGCCCGGACTCGATGGGCTGGGCCAGCAGTTCCGTGGTCCACGGCCGCCACACCTCGGCCGGGTCGCCGTAGAGGTCCTCCAGGTCGTCCTCGGTCGACCACAGCAGCAAGGTCGGGCAGGCGATCCTGGTGCCGGCCTTCATGTCGGCCTCGTCGTGCGCGCGGTCGATGCCCAGACCCGCGCGGTAGTCCTCGATCATGGCCTTGACGGTGGCCGGGTCGTGGATGGCGCGGTGGAAGTCCTCGAAGTTCTCCGCGCCCAGCCGTTGCGGCGTGTTGCGGGTGCCGACGTTGTACCAGGCGTCGGGGTCGGCATTGATGGCCCGCTCGGGCTTGTCCGGCAGCCCGAAGAAGAACCAGTGCGCCCACTCCTGCGCGAACTTCGCGTCGCAGCGGGCGAGCGCCTCACCGATCGGCACGCTGTCCATCACGACGAGTTTCGTCACGTTGGCGGGGTGGTCGAGGGCGGTCCGAAGGGCGACGTAACTGCCGCGGTCGTGGCCGGCCACGGCGAACCGCTCGTGCCCCAGCTCGCGCATGAACGCGACGCAGTCGGCGGCCATGGCGCGTTTCGAGTAGGGCGCGTGGTCGGGCGTGGTCGGCGGCTTGTCGGACTCGCCGTATCCGCGCAGATCCGCGCACACGACGGTGAAGGTGTCCTTGAGCCGCTCCGCGACGAGGTGCCAGGTGGTGTGGGTGCGCGGGTGGCCGTGCAGCAGGAGCAGGGGCGGGCCGTCGCCGCCGTGCCGGACGCGCAGGGTGACACCGTCGGCGCCGGTCACCCGGCTGAGCGTGAAGCCGTCGAACACTCAGTCGCTCTCTTCGTCCTTCTTCGCTTCTTGCTTGCGCGGGTCTTCCTTGCGCGGGGCGAACTTCACGACGCCCGCATCGAGGTCGAGCGGGCCGGCCTCGAAGAGCTCGCCGCCTGCGTCTTCCTCGGACTCCTTGCGCAGCTTCTTCACCCCGGGAAACAACTCACCGAACGACGCCATGCCCTCACGGTACGCCAGCCACGGTTGCCGTTCAGCCGGTCGAGCCGCCCGCCGGGGCGAGTACGCGCCGCACCGCAACCGTGGTCGCCGAGTCGTGGTCCGACGTCACCGGACGCCGAGCATGCCGAGCACCAGTTCGGCGTACTGGCGGCCCAGTTCCTCCGGATCCGGTTTGCTCGTGTCGGTGTACCAGCGGGCCACGTCCACGCCCAGCGACAACACCGCCCGCGCCGCCGTCCGCACGTCCGGCACTGTGAACGCGCCCGCGTCGACCCCGGCCGAGATCACGTCGCGGACGGTGTGCTCGGTGGCCCGGCGCAGCTCGGCCACCACCTCGAAGTCCTGCGGTGGCAACGCGTGCAGCTCGTACTGCACGATCCTGGCCACTTTGTGCCTGCGCGCGTGCCAGGCCACGAACTCCGTCGTCATGCGCACCACGCAGCGGACCGGGTCCGGCTCGGCTTCGGCCGCCGAGCGGATCATGCGCAGGGCCTGGCTGTGGCCGCTGCGGCTGATCGCGAACAGCACCGCCGCCTTCGACGGGAAGTGCACGTACAGCGCCGCCGGGCTCATGCCGGCCGCGGTGGCGATGTCGCGGGTGGTGGTGCCGTGGAAACCCCGCGTGGCGAAGGCGTCCACGGCCGCGAGCATCAGCCGTCGCGCGGCGTCGGGGGTGACGTCGGGCCAGAGCTCGGTGCCGATGTCGGTATTCACAGGCGCAGGTCGACCAGTTCGGCCAGGGCCGCGCGGTGCCGGTCGGGCGTGCCGAGCGCCAGCTGGTCCGCCTTGGCGCGCTTGAGGAACAGGTGCGCCGGGTGCTCCCACGTCATGCCGATCCCGCCGTGCAGCTGCACCGCCTCCTCGGCCGCGTGGACGGCGACGTCGCTGCAGTGCGCCGCCGCCACGGCCACCGCGATCTCGACGTCCTCGCCGGTGGCCAGCGCGTCCGCCGCATAGCGCGCCGCCGCCCGAGCCGTCACCAGCTCCTGGTAGAGGTCGGCCAGCCGGTGCTTCAACGCCTGGAACGAGCCGACCGCGCGGCCGAACTGGTGCCGTTCGCGCAAGTACGCCACCGTGTCGAACAAGCACCGCTCGGCGATCCCGACCTGCTCGCTGGCCAGCAACCCGGCCCCCGTCAGCAAAGCGACGCGCAGGGCGTTCGAGGCATCCGCACCACGGGCGAGCACGGTCGACTCGGACACGGTCACGTCGGCGACCGGGCGGGTCAGGTCCAGCGACGTCACCGGGGTCACCGTGGCGGACGACGCCAGGTGCAGCTCCGGACCGTCCGGTGTGGACACCGGAACGATGAACAACGAAGCCACCGTGGCATCGGCGACCGACCGCACCGGCCCCGACGAGAACACGGGCTGCCACGAGGAGAACGGCACGACCAAGGTCGCCGTCTCGGAAGGCACGGGCTCGCCGAGGACGGTGAACACCGCGGAAGCCAGCACCGCGCTGCCTAGGAACGGCACCGGCGCCACCGAGCGGCCCAGTTCCTCCAGCACCACAGCGGTTTCCCGCATGCTCGCGCCCTGACCGCCCAGCTCCTCGGGCACGTGCAACGTCGTCGCGCCCATCTCACCGAGCAGGCGCCACAATTCCAGGTCGTAGGGCTGGTCGCTCTCGCACCGCGCGAGCACGGCGGCCGGCGACGCGTGGTCGGCCAGCAGGTCGCGCACCGAAGCACGCAGGTCCTCCTCGACCTCGCTGTAGATCAGCGTGGCGCTCATTTCGGCAGGTCCTTCCACGCGACGTCCTTGTCCACCCTCGGTTCCGACGGCAGCCCGAGCACCCGCTCGGCGATGATGTTGCGCAGGATCTCCGACGTCCCGCCCTCGATCGAGTTGCCCTTCGCCCGCAGGTAGCGGTACCCGGGCCCGCGGCCGGTGAAGTCGACCAGATCCGGCCGGCGCAGCGTCCAGTCGTCGTAGCGCAGGCCGTCTTCGGCCATCAGCTCGACCTCGAGCCCGGACAACGCCTGCGACAGCTTGGCGAACCCCAGCTTCATCGCCGACCCCTCGGGGCCGGGCGCGCCCGCCGCGAGCTGCTGGCGAAGCCGTTGCCCGGCAAGGCGCATGGCCTCGGCGTCCACCCAGTGCCGCAGCAGACGGTCGTGCAACGCGCTGGTGTGCCGGTCGGGGTTCTCCCGCCACGTCTTCGCGACCGCGCCCAGCATGCCCGACTCGCGGGGCGCGGCGTTGCCGCCGATCGCGACGCGTTCGTTCATCAGCGTGGTCTGCGCGACCTTCCAGCCCTCGCCGACCGCGCCGAGCCGGTGCGCGTCGGGGATGCGCGCGTCGGTCAGGAAGACCTCGTTGAACTCGGCCTCACCGGTGATCTGGCGCAGCGGGCGCACCTCGACGCCGGGCTGGTCCATGTCGAGGATGAAGTACGAAAGCCCTTGGTGCTTGGGCAGATCCGGGTCGGTGCGGGCGAGCAGGATGGCGAACCGCGCGGTGTGCGCGCTGGAGGTCCACACCTTCTGCCCGGTCAGCAGCCAGTCGTCACCGTCGCGCCCGTTTTCCCGTCGCGCCCGCGTGCCCACGGCCGCGAGGTCGGAGCCGGCGCCCGGCTCGCTGAAGAGCTGGCACCAGATCTCCTCCCCAGTCCACAGTGGACGCAGGAAGCGTTTCTTCACCTCGTCGGAGCCGAACCTGAGGATGGTCGGCGCGGCCATGCCCAGCCCGATGCCGATCCGGCGCGGGTCGTTGTCCGGCGTCCCGGCCAGCTCGGTGTCCACAACGGACTGCAACGCCCGCGGTGCGCCGAGCCCGCCAAGGCCCTCCGGGAAGTGCACCCAGGCCAGACCCGCGTCGAACCGGGCCCGCAGGAACTCCAGGCGATCGGTGGTCGGCTGGTTCGCCACGAACTCCCGGGCTTTCGCCCGCAAGGCATCGGCGTCCACGAAGGACTCCCTTCAGGGAACGAGCAGGGACACGGTCTCCGCGACGCACGCGGGTTTGTCGCCGCCGTCGATCTCGATGGTGATCCGGGAGAACAACTGCACCCCTTGCGCGGCCGGCTTGACGTCGAGCACCTCGCCGCTCGCGCGCAACCGCGAACCGACCGGCACCACGGCGGGGAACCGCACCTTGTTCAGGCCGTAGTTGATCCCCATGGTCAGGTTCTTGATCCGGTAGAGCGCTTTGCCGAAGTGCGCGATCAACGACAGCGTCAGGTAACCGTGGGCGATGGTGGTGCCGAACGGGCCCGCTTCCGCGCGCTCCTTGTCGATGTGGATCCACTGGTGGTCGTCGGTGGCGTCGGCGAAGGTGTCGACCCGCTCCTGGGTGATCTCGAACCAGTCGGTGGGGCCGAGCTGCTCGCCCTTGGCCGCGACCAGTTCGTCGATGCTCTCGAAGACGCGCATGCCTAATCCCGTCCGATCAGTCTCGGGGTCCGCCGGCCACGTAGATCACCTGGCCGGACACGAAACCGGCCTCCTCGCGCACGAAGAACGACGCGGTGGCCGCGATGTCCTCGGGCTGCCCGACCCGGTTGACCGGGGTCATCGCCGCCGCGCCCTTCTTGAAGTCCTCGAACGAGACGCCCATGCGCTCGGCGGTCTGCGCGGTCATCTCGGTCTCGATGAAGCCCGGGGCGATGGCGTTGGCCGTGACGCCGAACTTGCCCAGCTCGATCGCCAGAGTCTTGGTGAAGCCCTGCATGCCGGCCTTGGCGGCGGAGTAGTTGGCCTGGCCCCGGTTGCCGAGCGCGGACGTGCTCGACAGGTTCACGATGCGGCCCCACTTGGCGTCCACCATGTACTTCTGCACCGCGCGCGTCATCAGGAAGGAGCCGCGCAGGTGCACGCCGAGCACCATGTCCCAGTCCTGCTCGGTCATCTTGAACAGCAGGTTGTCCCGGGTGATGCCGGCGTTGTTGATCAGCACGGTCGGCGGGCCGAGCCGCTCGACGATCGCCTCGACGGCTGCCGTCACCTGGTCGGCATCGCTGACGTCCGCGCCGAAGGCGGCCGCGGTGCCGCCCGCCTCGGTGATCGCGGTGACGGTGTCGCCGCAGTTCTCGGCGTCGAGGTCGACCACGGCGACGGCGAACCCGTCCGCGGCGAGGCGCTTGGCCACGGCCGCGCCGATGCCGCGGGCGGCGCCGGTGACGATCGCGGTTCGACTGGCGGTACGGGCGGGCGTGTCGGTCACGGAGATCCTCCGGCGCGGTGTCGAGAACGGGGTCCGAAGCTAAGCAAGCGCTTAGCAAGCTACTCGGGCCGCAGGGCTGCTGCAACACTCTGTTCAAGACTGGCGAAATATGCTTGTTTAGTCGCAGAATCATTCACAATCTCGCAGCGGGCCGCACGGAGCCTGTCAATCGGGGAGTGTCCATGAAGCGTCACGAACGGCTCAGCTCCGTGCTCGAGCTGCTCGCCCAACGCGGCCGGCTCGACGTGGAGGAGCTCGCGGCCGAGTTCGACGTGTCCCAGGCGACCGTGCGCCGCGACTTCGACCACCTCGCCGAGCAGCAGCTGCTGACCAGGACCCGGGGCGGCGCCGCGACCAACAACGTCAGCTACGACCTCCCGTTGCGCTACAAGGAGGCCCGCAAGGCCGCCGAGAAGGACCGCATCGCCAAGGCCGCGGCCCAGCTGGTGCGCAGGGGGAGCGTCGTCGGGCTGACCGGCGGGACGACCGCGACCGCGGTGGCGCGGTTCCTGGCCACCCGGCCCGACCTCAACGGCGAGGACATGGCTGGGGGTGATCCCGGCCTGACGGTGGTCACGAATGCCCTGAACATCGCCAGTGAGCTGGCGGTTCGCCCGCAGATCAAGATCGTGGTCACCGGGGGCGTGGCGCGGCCGCAGTCCTTCGAGCTGACCGGGCCGCTGGCCGGGCGCATCCTCGAGGAGATCACCCTCGACCTGGTGTTCCTCGGCGCGAACGCGGTCGACCGGTACGGCGTCTACGCCCACCACGAGGGCGAGGCCAGCATCAACCGGATCATGACCGATCGCGCGCACGAGAAGGTGGCGATCGTGGACAGCTCGAAGCTCGACCGGCACGCTTTCGCCAAGATCTGCGCGCTCGCCGATCTCGACTGCCTGATAACGGATCGGGGTGCATCTGAGCCGGTCGTCAACTCCCTGCGGGCCGAGGGGTTGTCCGTCCGGCTAGTCTGATGCCGCTAAGGACTAGACCACTGTTGCGAATGCCGGTTTGACTGTTGACAACTGCGTGAAACTGAACAAAACTGCGCACAAATGTGCAGCGCTGTGGCGGCGGCCACAGCCACCCACACAACTCATCCCGATCAGGTGGTGACCATGCGAAGGACTCCCGGCAGGCCCAAGGGGCTGGCGGTGCTCGCACTGGGCGTGGCGTCGACACTGACGCTCGCCGCGTGCGGCAGCGGTGAGGACGCAGGCGGAGGCAACGCACTGCCAAGTGCGAGCCAGAGCCTCGATGCGGCGTGCCCGACGCCGGGGGTGATCCCCACCGACAAGACGTTCACCTACTGGTCGATGTGGACCGCCGACGAGCCGCAGGGCAAGTTGCTGCAGAAGGCGTTCGACTGCTTCAAGAAGACCGCGGGCGTGACGGTCAACGTGCAGTGGCAGGGTCGCAAGGGGTACACGCAGACCCTGGCGCCCGCGCTGAACACCGACAACGTCCCGGACCTGTTCGACCAGGACGTCAGCAAGGTCAGTGCCGCGATCATGCAGCCGGGCGGCACGCAGAGCGTCGACGACGTCTACGACATGAAGGTCGGCGAAGGCGACAAGACCGTCAAGGACGTGCTGAACCCGAGCTCGTTCGACTTCGCGGAGAACAAGGACAAGGAAGGCCACAAGTTCCTCGTCCCGTACATCCTGCAGAGCAGCGCCTTCTGGTACAACAAGGACAAGATCAAGGACTTCAAGGCGCCGACGAACACCGATGAGATGTTCGCGCTGTTCGACAAGGCCAAGCCGAACGCGATCAGCCAGGACGGCGACATCCCGTTCTACAACATGTACTTCTTCACCCAGTTCGCCGAGCGTTACGTCGGCGCGGGTGGGCTGAGCAAGGCGGCGTCGGACAAGTCCGGCCAGGCGTGGAAGACCGATCCCGGCTTCCTCAAGGCGGCGCAGCTGACCGCGCGCCTGAACCCCTACTTCATCAAGGGCTGGAACGCCTCGAAGTTCCCGCAGGTGCAGCAGCGCTGGGCCGACGGCGAGTCGAGCTACCTCTACGTCGGTACCTGGGCGCCCAGTGAGACCCGGGAGTACCTGGCCAAGGAGGGCGGCGGTACCAAGATCAACTACGGCTCGTTCCAGATCCCGAAGCCGGCCGACGCCACGCACGACACCGTCGAGCAGATCCCGATCGGCTTCGCGGTGACCAAGAAGGCCAAGCACGCCGACGCGGCGAAGGCGTTCACCGCCTACTTCCTGAACAAGACGCTGCTGAGCGGCATCCCGGCGGTCACCGACAACCTGGCGCCGCGCGCCGACGTCCCGGTGCCCGACGACCTGAAGGACGCCAAGGCGGCCGTGGACGACACCAAGAAGGAGCACGTGCTCCAGTACGACGGCCTCGACTCGCTGGCCGGCGGCAACTGGGAGTCCGAGGTCTTCGACCAGCTCGACTTCGACCTGCTCAACGGCAAGATCACGCCGCAGCAGTTCATCGACGGGCTGGTGAGCAAGCAAGCGGCCTTCTGGAAGTCCAACCACTGATGGCAACGCTCGCACCGCCGGTGACGCGGGGGACCACCCCCCGCGTCACCGGCGCGTCCGGTGGGCACCTGATGCGCAAGAAGCGGCTCTTCTGGCCGTTCGTCTTGCCCGCGTTGGCCCTCTACGTGATCTTCTTGGTGCTGCCGACGGTGGCCACGGTGGTCCTGTCGTTCACCAAGTGGGCCGGGGCGGGGGACACCCCGGCGTTCAACGGGTTCACCCAGTACTCGCAGATGTGGGCGAGCGACAACTTCCAGTCCGCCTTCCAGAACACCCTGCTGCTGCTCTTCGTCGGCGGGATCGGCACGTTCCTGCTCGCGTTCCTGTTCACCATGGTGCTGCGGGACATGCGGGGCGGGCGGTTGGTCCGCGCGATCCTGTTCTTCCCGAACATCGTGGCGCCGGTGGCCATCGGCATGTTCTTCGGCCTGATGTTCATGCCGGACAAGCGCGGCCTCGCCAACTTCGTGCTGGACAAGTTCGGCGTCGAGGCGGTGCCGTTCCTGGCGCAGGGCAGCATCGTCTGGGTCGTCATGGGCGCGATCATGTGGGCGAGCGCGGGTTTCTACATCACCATCCTGATGGCCGCGGTCGACCGGATCCCGCCCTACCTCTACGAGGACTCCGACATGGCGGGTGCCTCGCCGTGGCAGAAGTTCTGGAACGTCACGCTGCCGATGACGTGGGACGTCGTGGGCATCGCGGGCGTGCTCTGGACCATCAACGCGATCAAGATCTTCGAGCTGGTCTTCGTGCTCGCCGGGTCCGGTGGCTACGCGCCGCCGCCGTTCTCGTGGACCCTCGGCATCTACGTGTTCGACCGGTCGGTGGGCGCCAACGGCACGCCGAACTTCGGCGCCGCCTGTGCGTGCGCGGTCATGATGATCTTGCTGGTGTCCGTGCTCGTGGTCTTGCTGCGCCGTCTGATGCGCCGCGACGCCATCCAGTTCTAGGGGTCCGAACCCATGACCGTTGTCGAGACGCAAGCCACCGCCGCCGCGGCGGTGCCGGTCCGCAAGGCGCCGCGCAAGCCGAAGGCGGCGCCCGGCTCGCGCAAGCTCAGCCCGCTGCGCCTGCTCGGGTTGATCGTCGTCTGGCTGTTCACGGCGTTCAACATCCTGCTGCTCTACTGGTTGATCGCCGGGTCGTTCAAGGTGCCGGCCGAGATCTTCCGCGAGCCGTTCCAGCTGCCGGTGATCCTGTTCCAGCGCGGCACGCCGTTCGCCAACTACATCTACGCGTGGAACAACGCCGGGTTCGGCGACGCGTTCCTGGTGACGGTGCTGCTGGTGGCGGCCGCGACGGTGACGATCGTGGCCGTGTCCGCGCCCGCCGCCTACGCGTTGTCGCGCCTGGGCGTGCGGGGCTCCGGGGCGATGACGAACTTCGTCGCCATCGGCATGGGCGTGCCGTTCCAGACGGTGATCATCCCGCTGTTCGTGAGCATGGCGAAGATCCACCTGACCGACAACCTGTTCGGTCTGTACCTGGTGTACGTGGCGCTGTCCCTGCCGTTCACGGTGTTCCTGCTGACCGGGTTCTTCCGGTCGCTGCCCGATGAGCTGGAGGAAGCCGCCGCGATCGACGGAGCGTCACCCGTGCGCACGTTCCGTTCGGTCATGCTGCCGCTCGCCCGAGGCGGCCTGATCACGGCGATGATCATCAACGCCATCGGGCTGTGGAACGAGACCCTGCTCGCGCTGGTGTTCCTGCAGACCAACGCGCACTTCACGCTGGCCAGGGCACTGTTCAGCTTCTACAACGCTGCGGTATACCAGTCGCAGTACGGTGGACTCATCGCGGGCGTTGCCATCATTGTGTTGCCAATGCTCGTGCTGTACCTAGTACTGGCCCGACGCATCATCACGGGTCTCACGCTCGGCGCCGGAAAATAGGCCAGGAAGGATCAACAGAGCATGGCAAGCGTGTCGTTCAAGGGCACCACGCGGTTTTACGCGGGTGTCGACCGCCCGGCCGTCGACGGACTCGATCTCGAGGTCGAGGACGGCGAGTTCCTCGTCCTCGTCGGACCATCGGGTTGCGGCAAGTCCACCACCCTGCGGATGCTCGCGGGCCTGGAAGGCGTGGACGAGGGCGCGGTGTGGATCGGTGACCGCGACGTCACCAACCTCCCGCCCAAGAACCGGGACATCGCGATGGTGTTCCAGAACTACGCCCTCTACCCGCACATGACCGTGGCCGACAACATCGGCTTCCACCTCAAGATCTCCAAGGTGCCGAAGGCCGAGCGGGCCAAGCGGATCCAGGAGGCGGCGGAGCTGCTCGACCTGACCGAGTACCTGGACCGCAAGCCGGCCAAGCTGTCCGGTGGCCAGCGCCAGCGCGTGGCCATGGGCCGCGCGATCGTGCGCCAGCCGCAGGTGTTCCTGATGGACGAGCCGCTGTCCAACCTGGACGCGAAGCTGCGCGTGCAGACCCGCACCCAGATCGCGTCGCTGCAGCGCCGCCTGGGCATCACGACGATCTACGTGACGCACGACCAGACCGAGGCCATGACCATGGGCGACCGCGTGGCGGTGCTCAAGGACGGCATCCTGCAGCAGTGCGACACCCCGGTCGGCCTGTTCGGCAAGCCGGCCAACCTCTTCGTGGCCGGGTTCATCGGCTCGCCGGCCATGAACCTGATCCCGTCCGCCGTGACCGCCGAGGGCGTATCGCTCGGCGGACGGACCATCGGGCTGACCCCGGCCCAGCGCGAGGCGCTGACCGGTTCGGACGTGGTCATCGGCGTGCGGCCCGAGGGCTGGGAGACGACGTCGCCGGAGAACGGCATCCCGGTGATGGTCGAGGTCGTGGAGGAGCTGGGCAGCGACCAGTACCTGTACTGCACCGCGCAGGACGAGTCGGTGGAGCAGGTCGCGCACGTCGAGGAGTCCGCCGAGGAGCGCGAGGCCCCGCACACGATCACCGTGCGCACGCCGGGCATGGCGCCCTGGCAGCGCGGCGAGAAGCTGGGCCTGATCCCGAAGCCGGGTTCGGTGCACCTGTTCGACGCGGCCTCGGGTGAGCGTCTGCCCGACTGAGGTCTCACGGTCGAAAGCGGCCCGGTGGCACTGCCGCCGGGCCGCTTCGCGTTGTAGGTCAAGCGTCGTGGCGGGTCAGGCGTCGAGGCAGAAGGCGCTGATGGCCGCGGCCAGGTCGGCGGGGGCGACGCCGTGCCACTCGCCGGGCAGGCTTCGGTGCGTGCCGTTCGGCAGCGCGGCGGCGGTGTCGCGGGCCCACGTCCGCAGCCGGTGATCGCTGCCCTCGCTGGCCAGGACCGGATGGCCGCGATCACCACGCCGACGGGGGCACGAGGGTGTTCCTGGCCGCGTACGGCGCCCGTTAGCCAACAGGGGCCTCTCAGCGTGCCCACAGCGACCGCCAAGCACAGTGCCCGGGTGACCAAGCAGCAACGCGGCCCGCGCCTGATTCCACGGTCGTTGCGTGCCGGGGCGGCCGGCCTCGGGATCGGCTTCGTCGCGGCACTGGTCGTCGCCTTCGCCATCCAGGTTCACGAGGCGAAGGCGCCGCACGCGGCGGGCACGCACGCACCCACGACGACCTCGACCAACACGACAGCGACCACCACGAGGTCCGCCGAGCACGCGCCGGACGCGACGAGGCCGCACGACCGCGTGCTGACCGTGTCGATCCCCGGCGCGGTCTCCGGGTTCCGGGCGCGGCCCGCCATGATCTACCTGCCGCCCTACTACCGGACGAACGCGCACGCCCGGCCGCCGGTGCTGGTGCTGCTGGCGGGTCGGCCGGGCAGCCCGTCGGACTGGTTCGACGGCGGCGCGCTCGCCACGGTCATGGACGACTACGCAGCCCACCACCACGGGGTCGCCCCGGTCGTCGTGGTGCCGGACGACCTCGGCTACGGCCGGTCGAACCCGCTCTGCGTGGACGGCACCCGCGGGCACGTCGCGACCTACCTCGACGTCGACGTCGTGCAGTGGATCCAGGCCCACCTGCACGTCGACACCGACCCGGCGCACTGGGCCATCGGCGGCGCGTCGGACGGCGGCACCTGCTCCCTGCAGACCGCACTGCGCGATCCCGGCCGGTTCCCGACGTTGCTCGACATCGCCGGCTCGCAGGAACCGTTGGTCGGCAGTGAGTCCTACACCATCGACGAGGTGTTCGGCGGCGACGCCGCGGCCTTCCACGCGGTCAACCCGCTGGAGGAACTGGCCGCGCGCCGCTACCCGCACCTGGCCGCGGTGCTGACGGTCAGCACCGAGGACACCGTGTACGGCCCGCAACAGCACCGGGTGGCCCAAGCGCTGGCCGCGGACGGCGTGCCGGTCCAGTTCCACACCCTGCCCGGCAAGCACGGCTGGGTCACCTTCCGGCCCGCGCTCGAACAGGCGCTGCCGTGGCTGGCGGCGCGGATGCACCTCCCCGGCTGAGCCGGCCGATCGGGTCCTTACGATGCAGCTCTTGCGCAGTGATGCTCAAACTTGCTAGAAAACAAGCATCATCGTGCAGCGGAGATCACAAGGCTGCACATGCGTCCCCCTGCCGTCGGAAAGGACCGTCATGGCAAGACGACGCTTTCGAACCCTCCTCATCGCCGCCGCGCTCGCGGTGGGCGGCCTGACCGTCCTGAGCGTCCCGGCAACCGCCGCCATTGCCGCGGGCCAGCTCGGCGACGTCACCGCCTTCACCGGCACGGACGGCGACTACACCGTCGACGCGGGTGCCGCGAAGCTGCGCCTGAAGTTCTACGACGACCAGGTCTTGCGGGCCTGGCTCGCGCCCGACGGCACCTTCACCGACCCGGCGAACGGCGCCATCACCGTTGGCGAGGGCGCCTTCAAGGGCGCGAAGCCGGCGGTCGCCGACAAGGGCGACCACTACGAGATCCGCACGGCCGACGTCGTGCTGCACGTCGCCAAGCACCCTTTGACGCTCGCGCTCTACCGCACCGACGGCACCAAGCTGTTCAGCGAGACCAAGCCGCTGGCCTGGACCGACAAGGCCACCACGCAGTCACTGACCCGCGGCGCGCAGGAACAGTTCTTCGGCGCCGGTGAGCAGAACGGCAGCTTCTCCTTCCGCGACAAGACCGTCCAGGTCGCCAACAGCTTCAACTGGAACGAGGGCGGCTACAACAACTCGCAGCCCTTCTACGTCTCCAGCGCCGGCTACGGGGTCTTCCGCAACACCTTTGCGCCGGGCGCGTACTCGTTCACCGACCCGGTGGCGACCACCGAGAACGAGCAGCGCTTCGACGCGTTCTACTTCGCAGGCCCGTCCATGAAGGACGTCATCGGCCAGTACACCCAGCTCGTCGGCCGCCCGTTCATGCCGCCGGTCTACGGCTTGGAGCTCGGCGACTCCGACTGCTACCTGCACAACGCCAACCGCGGCGAGCGGCACACGATGGACGCGGTCGACGTCGCCGACGGCTACAAGGCCAACGGCATGCCCAACGGCTGGATGCTGGTCAACGACGGCTACGGCTGCGGTTACGAGAACCTGCCGCAGGTCGGCGCGGGCCTGCACGCCGACAACATGCAGATGGGCCTGTGGACCGAGAACGGCCTGGCCAACGCCGAGGAAGAGGCCAAGGCGGGGGTGACCGTGCGCAAGCTGGACGTCGCGTGGGTCGGCCCCGGCTACAAGTTCGCCCTCGACGGCTGCATGCAGGCCAAGGGCACCATCGAGGACTACACCGCCGCGCGCGGCTTCGTGTGGCAGCCCAACAGCTGGGCCGGCGCGCAGCGCTGCGCCGTGCTGTGGTCGGGCGACCAGTCGGGCAGCTACGACTACACGCGCTGGCAGATCCCGACCTACGCGGGCGCCACGATGTCCGGCATCGCCTACAACACCGGCGACGTGGACGGCATCTTCGGCGGCAGCGCGAAGACCTACGTGCGTGACCTGCAGTTCAAGTCGATGTTGCCGGTGGTCATGACCATGGACGGCTGGGCGCCCTCGGACAAGCAGCCGTGGCGCTACGGCGAGCCCTACACCGCGATCAACCGCAAGTACCTGCTGCTCAAGGAGCAGCTGATCCCCTACATGTACACGCTGGCCGCGCAGGCCCGCGACACCGGCGTCGGCCCGACCCGGCCGCTGGTGCTCGAGTACCCGGACGACCCCAACACCTGGGGCGACAACACGAAGTACGAGTTCATGGCGGGCAGCGACTTCCTCGTCGCGCCGGTCTACCAGGACACGTCGGTGCGCGACGGCATCTACCTGCCCAAGGGCGACTGGGTGGACTACTGGTCCGGCCAGGTCCACCCGGGACAGTCCACTCTGGACGGCTACGCGGCCCCGCTGGACACGCTGCCGATGTTCGTCAAGGGCGGCGCCATCGTGCCGATGTGGCCGCAGGGCACGACCTCGTGGCAGACCAGGGACAAGGGCAAGCTGAACCTGGACATCTACCCGCAGGGCCACTCGTCCTACTCGCTCTACGAGGACGACGGCGTGACCCGGCAGTACGCGAACGGTCGGAGTGCGACCCAGCAGTTCACCGTGGACGCGCCGAAGTCGGGGCACGGCAAGGTGAGCGTGCACATCGGCGCCAGCCGCGGGTCCTACGACGGCAAGGCGCCGGCGCGCTCCTACCAGCTGTCGGTGCACACCGGCACGGCGCCGGGCGCGGTCAAGGCGGGCAACGTGACCCTGGCCCACCTGACCACCAAGGACGCGTTCGACAAGGCCGCCACCGGCTGGTTCTACGACCCGGCCGACCGCGGCGGCGTGATCTCGGTGAAGACGCCCGTCGTGTCCGCCAACGGCACGCTGGACGTCACGCTGCCCGGCACCACCGCGGTCGGCGGCGCCCACCCGTACGACGGCAACGCGCCGGTCAGCGCGACCGCGCCCGGCATCATGGCGCCGGGCAAGGCGAGCACGGTGACGGCGAGCGTCACCAACAAGACCGGTGCCCAGCTCAAGGACGTCGAGCTCGCGCTCCCGGTCCCGGCGGGCTGGACGGTGACCGGCGAGTCGACCACGGCGGCGACGCTCGGCCCGGACGAGAAGCAGACGGCCACCTTCACCGTCACCCCGGCCGCCGACGCGAAGCCGGACACCTACCTGCTCCAGCCCAAGGCCACCTACACGGCACACGGCGCGAAGCAGGAGGTGTCGGGCGCGGCGCAAACCCAGGTGCCGTACGGCTCGCTCGCGGCGACGTTCAACAACGTCGGCGTGACCACGGCGGCCAACCCGGCGCCGGGCAACCTCGACGGCGGCGGGGACAGCTTCGTCGCGGAGAAGCTGGCGGCCGCCGGTGTCACGCCGGGCGGCACGGTGTCCGCGGACGGTGTGACCTTCACCTGGCCGGACGTCCAGCCGGGGCAAGCGAACAACCTTGCCGCGAGCGGTGAGACGGTAGCGATCTCCGGGCAGGGTGGCTCGCTCGCCGTGCTCGGCACCGGCACCAGCGGCTCGGCGACGGGCACGGTGACTATCCACTACGCGGACGGCACGAAGACCACCCAGCCGCTCGGCTTCGCCAACTGGTGCTGCCTGGACCCGACCGCCTACGGGTCGAAGATCGCCGTGAAGATGTTGGGCCGCAACACCCCCAAGGGCCCGGCCAACGCGACGACGGAGTACCGCATCTTCACCAACCGGGTCCCGTTGGACGCGACCAAACCGGTGGTGGCGGTGACATTCCCGGCGCAGTCCACCATCCACGTGTTCGCCACGGCGATCACCTGAGTTGTTTCTCGGGCGGGGCGCGGACCGGGTTCGGTGCGCGCCCCGCTGCTGTCATGCCACTCGGGGAACCGCCGACTGCGGGTCGACGCCGCGGAAGGCCAGGTTGATCACGAACCCGGCCACCTCCTCCAACTGGCGTGCGCTGCTCAGCCCGCCGACGACCGTGGCCTGGCTGCCGGTGTCCGTCACCAGCGCGCTGACCGTGGCCAGGGCGCGCTCGTCGTCGCCGCAGATCGGGACGGTCACCGCCGTGCCGGACGTCCACTGCGCGGCGGGGAAGAGGTGGAATGCCTTCACCACATGGGTTCCCGGCGCTGTCGCGGCGATGTGTTCGGCGGCCGACGTGGGTGGAAGCAGGACGCCCACGCCGTGCTCGACGGCGTTGACCGGGTCGATCAGGACCGTGCCGGGCGGCGGCGCGGCCAAGCCGAGCATGTCGTCGACGCCTTCCCACGCCACGGCCAGCAGCACCGCGTCCGCCTCGCGGGCCGCGTCGGCGGGAGCGGCGGCCCGGGCACCGACTTCCGCCGCGAGGGCTTCCGCTTTCGCGGCCGACCGGCCGCCGATCACCACGTCGTGCCCGGCCCACGCCCGCGCGAGGCCGCGGGCCAGGGTTCCCGTTCCGAGGATTCCGATTCGCATGGGGCCGACGCTAGGGATCGGCTGCGCACCGATCGGTGCGCAGCGGCTCGGGCATCATGGCGCCATGACGTGTGCGGACCTGGTGGTGGACTGCCGGTTGCGGGCGGCGACGGAGTTGCTGGCCCACCAGTGGGATCCGCTGGTCCTGGCCGCGCTTCGGTCCGGCCCGCGCCGCCGCGGCGACCTGCGTGCGTCGATCGGCCCGATCAGCGACAAGGTGCTCACCGAGACCCTGCGGCGCGTGCTGGCCAACGGGCTCGTCGAACGCAGCGGGAGCCACAACCGCGCCGACTACGCGTTGACCGCGCTTGGCCTGAGCCTGGTCGAAGGACCGCTTGCGGCGTTGGGTGCGTGGATCACCGAGCACGGCGAGGAACTGCTGGAGGCGCAGGAAGCCGCTACCGCCTGAGCTCGACGAGCCGCGCCCCGTCCGGCCGTTCGCGTCGTGAGCGTGGGACGATTTTCCGGTGGGCGAGGTGACCGAGACGGGGGAGCGCACGATCCTCACGGCGCGGCGCCCGGAGCTGCGGACGGTCGCGCTGTCACTGGTGGGTGCCGGTGTCGTGTGCGTGCTCGTCGACCTGGCCGTCTGGCAGAGCCTGTCCCTGCTGACCCTGGTGGGCTTCCTCTTCTGGTTCGCGGCGGCGGGCATCCAGGTTGCGCCGCCGGTCGTCCTGGTGCGGGCGAGCCCCGCCGGCATCGCGGTCGGCCCGCACGAGGCGGCACCGTGGCCGGCGGTGAAGTCCGTGGTCCTGACCCGCCGGGAAGTGTTGCGGCCCACCGGAACCGAGTCCTCGGTGTTCGTGGTGCTGGCGTCCACGCAGATCACCGAGTTCACGCCGCTGGCGCCGGTGCTGCAAGAGGATGCGCGGGTGCTGCTGGCGTACGCGTTGCCGCCGGCCTTGGCCGATCTTGACGTCGATCAGCTCCGCGCCCGGCTGCAGACCGTCCACCCGAGCGCCGTCGTCGTCGATCACCGCGGCTGATTGTTGATCATCTTTGCGTGGGCATCCCCCTGCTATCCATTAGTAACTATATAGATGTCCGATATATCTGCGATGGACACCAGATCGCTACGGTTCGCATGTGGTCACCTTCGGCCACGACCCAGGGCGATTGCCGTTTCGGGAGGGGTCCCGGAAACGGCCGGTAAACATTTCGACGTCGGCGCACTGTGGGCTTCATCGGAGGGCAAGTTGATCATCGACGGTGACGGCCGCGACGAAAGGGCCGTTTCATTTGTGCTCGCGTCGGCGGACCGCAAGCATGAGCTCCTGGTCCGGACGGATGTCGCTTTCGCCGATGCCTTTCGCGAGCACCTCACGAGCCAGGGCTTTCGCCTGCCCGACGGGGACGCCCGATCGGTGGTGTCCGAGATCATCACCGCCACCGCCGGAAATCCTGCCGCGTGGACCGCGGTCGGCGGTGTGGTCGTGGCGTTCCTGCGCAGACACCGCGGCAAGGTGCACCGGATGGAGGTCGAAGGGAAGTCGGTCTCGATCGAGGGCTATTCGGCCGACGAAGCCGAAGCATTGGCCGCGCAGTTCCTTGCCTCGAGTCGCAGACGCCAGGTGGGGGACGGGACAAGTGGCCCGGTGATCGGTGCCCGGGCCGACCTCAACTGAATCGGACGTAGGGGGGATTCAAGTGCCACAGGCTCTCGTTGTCGGCATCGACAAGTATTCGTTGAAAGGAGTGCCCGAGCTCAAGTTCGCGGCCAACGACGCGTTGGAAGTGTCGGAGCGGCTTCGCAATGCCGGTTTCGAGGTCGTGACGCTGACCGATCAAGCGGCGACCCACAAGAAGATCCACCGCGAACTGGAAGTGGGGCTGAACCAGCGGGTCGTCGACGAGGACGACCCGGTTGTGATCTATTGGTCGGGTCATGGCATGTCCGATCTGCGCAGGGGCACGGGAGACGACTGGTCGTCGACATTCCTGCTCCCCCAGGACGCGGACATCGATCAGCCACTGGGCACGTCCTTCCCGGTCCAGCACGTGTGGGCGCTGCTTGACCGGCTGAAGACCCGACGGCTGCTCGTCATGCTCGACACCTGCTTCAGCGGCGCCTTCGCCGGGGACGGTCGTCGCGGGTTCGCGATCGACGGTGCCCGCGGCGGCGCGGTGAACCCCACCGACGAGTTCCTGCGCATGGATGGCCACGGCCGCATCGTCGTGTCCGCATGCGGTCCCGACGAGGTCGCTCGCGAGGACGAGACGCACGGCCACGGCCACTTCACCAGGGCCGTGCTGACCGTGCTGGATCGTGGTGCCGGTGATCGGCGGGTCAACGTCACCGGCCTGGTGTCCGACATCCGTGCTGAGGTTCGGCGACAGACAAGGGGTGCGCAGACCCCGTCCATGCACGTGTCGTCCCAGGGTGCCGACTGGCGCATTCCGCTGCCGCCGCCTGCCCCGTACGAGGCGCCGCTGCCGAGTTGGGCCTTCGTCGGCACCTCCGGTGGCGTCGGGAAGACCACCCTGGCGATGATGACCGCGGAGTTGCTCGCCGAGTCCGGCAACACCGTGCTGTACCTGGATGCCGACATCGCCCAGCATGGCGGTACGAGCGAATGGTGCCAGCGCACTCGGGTGGACATCGGGCACGCCAGGACTTTTGCCGACCACGTGGCGGCGTTCTCCCGCGCGAAGACCGGCACGCCGGCCGCGCAGCTCAGCGATCGGTTGGTGGACGTCACTCCCGCCTACCTGCGCAGGCACGACTGCGGGCGAATCCTGTTGCTGCCCGCGGCGCGGGTGAGCGATCGGTTGTTCGTGTTCGACCTGGTGGCCGAGATCAAGGACCGCCGTTCGAACGGCGTGTGCCAGCAGATCCTCGACGAGGCGTTCGACCGGGGCATCCAGCAGGGCGCGACCTGTGTCGTCATCGACTGCGGCGCCCAGTTCGACCCGCTCGCGGTCAACGCCATCGCGGCGGCCCACCACCCCATGATCGTTGCGGCGGCCCGGGCGGGTGCGAAGGAACAGCGCGAGACCATCCTGCGCAACTGCGAACAGACCGTCGACGGGTTCAGCCGCCTGCGGGTGGCCACCGTCGTCAACCGCGTGCCCAGTGAGGAGGCGCTCGTCCAGCACTGGGGTCAGCCCGGCTACAGCAACCCCGGCATGAGTTTCCACTGGCTGCCGTTCGACCGGAACCTCTTCCAGGACTGGGAGGAGGGCCGGCCGAACTTCGAGCTCGGCTACGACGAGCTGACCCATGCGTGGCACGAGATCCTCGTCGCGTCCGACACGAGTGGGTGCCACGGCAGGCACCAGGACTTCCTGCCGAGCGAATGGGACCGGTTCAGCAAGTGGTCGCTGTGGCTCACCGAGAACCGGCAGTGGATGGAAACGAAGCGGGCGACGCTGAGCCGGCTGGTGCGGCGGTCGTACGTCGCCGGGGTCTGTTTGTTCGCAATCGCGGCGACCGCGCTGGTCAGCTTGCTGCTGCACGTGTTCGCTGAGGACGACACCGATGACGCGTCGTTCCTGCCGCAGTGGCTCGCGATCACCCTGCTGACGTTGTCGGCGGTGGCGTTGCTGGGCAACGTGATCGGGCGGCACCTGCTCAACAGACGTCGCAAGGTGCTCACCGACCTGCTGGCCCACAGCACATCGGTGGACTCGTTGAAGGACTGGTTCTCCGCGCCACGCCAGGACGGGTCTTGGTGGCAGGTGTGGCGATCGAGCAGGCGGGTGGCCATCGAATGGCTGCACGAGGAGGTGAAGGACGAGCGGAGCCGGCAACTGCCGTCCGGTCGGATCACGGAGGCGGCCTCATGACCATGCTCGCTTTCCGTTGCGGATACACCAAACGCGAGGATGCGGCGGGCGATTCGCCCTGCGGTCGGCCGGCCACCAGCCGCCACCGTGGCGAGTCCAGGTGCTTCGGTCACTGGGTGTCCGTGTGGCTCGGCGGGAGCGCCGACAAGAACGGCCGCTTGGTGCACGGGGCCCTCCTCGGGTTCACCTTCGTGGCAGTGGTCGGCCAACTCGTGACTACCGTGCGCGGCGGCATGCGGGAGCCGTTGGCGGTCGACGTGCTGATGCTCGGGCTGATCGGCTGGAGCGCCAGCGCGTTCACCGCGCTGGTGTGGGAGCACCCGCTCGGCGGCGTGGTGTGGGTCGTTGCCATGCCGATCGCGGCGCTCGCCCTCGGGTGGACGGCGACCACGATCTGGTTCGGCGGCGCCGACACGTTCATGCTGGGCACAGTGGGGGGTTCGCGGCTCGGCCGGGCTCTCGTAGCGCTCTACGCCGTGGTGTTCGCGATCACCGCGGCAATCGAGTGGGCGCGGTTCCTCATGTACCTGCGCGCGCGCCGGCGGGGACGGGACTACCTCGGGCTGCTGGGCTATTCGCTGGTCGGTGTCGTTTTGCTCATCGTCATCGTCCTCGCCATCGCGTCGCATGGGACGGAGAGCGCGCGACTGGTGTACCTCTCGGTGGCCCTCGGCGCCCTCGGCCTGGCTCGCAGCGCGCGCCGGATCATGGAGTTCGTGCGACGGTTCCGGATCTGAGCCGTCAGGTCGGGCCGACGCCGGACAGGTGGACGACCGCCGGTCCCGCCTCGTCCGAGGCCGCCGGCTCGACCTCGGCGGTGACCGGTTCCGCGCCTTGGGGCACGTCAGGCCAGGAAGGGAGGCGATTGCGCCGCGTGGCCGGCCGGGGGAGGCTGGCCACCGTGAAGCTCAAACTCGACCTGCACGACATCTACAACAAGGGCGGTGAGATCGACCGCGCCCTGCGCGGCGTCATCGACGAAGCCGTTGCCAAGAAGGCCAAGCTGGTCGAGATCATCCCGGGCAAGGGATCGGGCGCGTTGAAGAAGCACGTCCTGCGGTTCCTGGACCGCAAGGACATCAAGGCGCTCTACCACCGGGTCGAGAAGGACTCCGACAACTTCGGCCGGGTCTTCGTGCACTTCCGGTGGAAGTGACTCCTGCGGCGGTCAGGTCGGGCCGACGCCGGACAGGTGCACGACCGCCGAGCCCGCCTCGTCCGACGCCGCCAGGTCGACCTCGGCCGTGATGCTCCAGTCGTGATCGCCCGCGGGGTCGTCGAGGATCTGGCGGACCAGCCAGCGTTCCGGCTCCTTGTCGATGATCAGCAGTTGCGGCCCGCGTGCGTCCGGTCCGGTCCCGATCTCGTCGTGTTCGGCGAAGTAGCCCGCCAGGGCCTCCTGCCACGCCGCCGCGTCCCAGCCGGACGCGCGGTCCAGCTCGCCGAGGGCGAAGTAGTCCTCGACGGCGGCCAGCTTCACCCGCTGGAACATCGCGTTGCGCACCAGCACCGTGAAGGCGCGGTCGTTGCGGGTCACCGCCGGCGGGACGTACTCGCCGCCCTGCTCGTCGCCCGGGTGCTGCAGCTTCTCCCACTCGTCGATCAGGCTGGAGTCGACCTGGCGGACCAGCTCGCCCAGCCACTCGATCAGGTCGGCCAGCTCGTCGGTCTTCGCCTCGTCCGGCACGGTCTGGCGCAGCGCCCGGTACGCGTCGGCCAGGTACCGCAGCACGAGGCCTTCGGAACGGGCGAGCTGGTAGTAGCCGACGTACTCGGTGAACGTCATCGCGCGCTCGTACAGGTCGCGCACCACGGACTTCGGCGAGAGCGGGTGGTCGGCCACCCACGGATGCCCGGCGCGGTAGGTGTTGTAGGCCGCCTCCAGCAACTCCGCCAGCGGCTTGGGGTGAGTGACGTCCTCCAGCAACGTCATCCGTTCCTCGTACTCGATGCCTTCGGCCTTCATGGCCTGCACAGCCTCGCCGCGCGCCTTGTGCTGCTGTGCGGACAGGACCTGGCGCGGGTCGTCCAATGTGGACTCGATGATGCTGACCACGTCGAGGGCGTACTCCGGCGACTCGCGGTCCAGCAGCTCGATGGCCCCCAGCGCGAACGGCGACAACGCCTGGTTCAGCGCGAAGTCCAGCTGCAGCTCGTCGGTCAGGCGCCAGCGACGGCCCTGCTCGTCCGGCTCGTCCAACCGGATGACCACGCCCGCGGCCAGCAGCGCACGGAAGATCGCGATCGCGCGCAGGATGTGCTTGCGCTGCGCGGGCCGGTCCTCGTGGTTGTCCTCCAACAACTTCCGCATCGCGGCGAACGCGTCGCCCGGGCGGCCGATGACGCCGAGCACCATCCCGTGGCTCACCCCGAACCGCGACACCAGTGGCTCCGGCGCGGCCGCCACCAGCCGGTCGAAGGTCTTGTCCGTCCACGACACGAAACCCTCGGGCGCCTGCTTGCGCACGACCTTGCGCCGCTTCTTCGGGTCGTCACCGGCCTTGGCGAGCGCCTTCTCCGTCTCCACCACGTGCTCGGGTGCCTGCACGACCACGTTGCCGACGGTGTCGAAGCCGGCCCGCCCGGCCCGCCCGGCGATCTGGTGGAACTCACGCGCGTTGAGGTGGCGGGTCCGCACACCGTCGTATTTGGACAGTGCGGTGAAGACGACCGTGCGGATGGGCACGTTGATGCCCACGCCGAGGGTGTCCGTGCCGCAGATGACCTTGAGCAGCCCGGCCTGCGCGAGCCGCTCGACCAGCCGCCGGTACTTGGGCAGCATGCCGGCGTGGTGCACGCCGATGCCGGAGCGCACGAGCCGCGAAAGGGTCTTGCCGAACCCGGCCGTGAACCGGAAGTCGCCGATCAGCTCGGCGATCTTGTCCTTCTCCTCGCGCGTGCACACGTTGATGCTCATCAACGCCTGCGCCTGTTCCAGGGCCGAGGCCTGGGTGAAGAACACGACGTAGATCGGCGCCTGGTTGGTGTCGAGCAGCTCGGAGATCGTCTCGTGCAGCGGCGTGACCACGTAGGAGTGGTACAGCGGCACCGGGCGCTCGGCCGACGCGACGACGGCGGTGGTGCGGCCCGTGCGCCGGCTCAGGTCGTCGACGAACCGGGTGACGTCGCCGAGCGTGGCCGACATCAGCAGGAACTGGGCATTCGGCAGTTCCAGCAGCGGCACCTGCCACGCCCAGCCGCGCTCGGGCTCGGCGTAGAAGTGGAACTCGTCCATCACGACCTGGCCGACGTCGGCGTCCTTGCCGTCGCGCAGCGCGATGTTCGCGAGGATCTCCGCGGTGCAGCAGATGATCGGCGCGCCCGGGTTGACGCTCGAGTCGCCGGTCATCATGCCGACCTTGTCGGGGCCGAAGACGTCGCACAACGCGAAGAACTTCTCCGACACCAGGGCCTTGATCGGCGCCGTGTAGAACGTTCGCACCCCGGCGGCGAGCGCGACGAAGTGTGCGCCGGTGGCCACCAGGCTCTTCCCGGAGCCGGTCGGCGTGGCGAGGATGACGTTGTTGCCCGAGACCAGCTCGATCAGCGCCTCCTGCTGCGCCGGGTAGAGCTCGATGCCCGTGCCGGTCACCCACTCGGTGAAGGCGTCGAAGAGGGCGTCGGGATCGTTGGTGGCCGGGAGCTGATCGGTGAGCGTCATGGTTGTTCGAGCTTAACCGCGCACGTGGGCGGCCACGTCGGCGTGGGTGGCGAACCAGATGCCCGGGTGGGTGGCGATGTACTCGACGAGTTCGGTCAGGATCGCCATGCGCGAGCGGTGGCCGATCACGTGCGGGTGCATGGTCAGCTGGAGGAGCCCGCCGTCGGCGTAGGCGGCGTCGAACTCGTCGCGCCAGATCGTCAGCACGTCGCGTGGTGCGGTGTAGGGCCGCGACTGGCTGAAGCGGTCCATCGTGAAGTAGGGCGCGTCGTCGCGGATCCACTCGACGGGGATCTCGACGATCCCGGTCGGCTCGCCGCGCGCGACGATCTCGTAGCAGTCGTCGTCGGCCATCAGCGACGAGTCGTAGGCCAGGCCCAGCTCGCGGGTGATGTCCAGGGTGTGCGCGCTGAAGTCCCACGACGGCGTGCGGATGCCCACCGGGCGGTGGCCGCTGGTGCGTTCCAGCGCGTCGGCCGCCCGCAACGCCAGGTCCCGCTCGGTGCCGGCGTCGAGCAGCGCGTTGCGTTCGTGGATCCAGCCGTGCATGGCGACCTCGTGCCCATCGCCCACATAGGACGCGATCTCGTCCGGGCGCAGCAGCGCGCTCACCGCGGGCACGAAGAACGTCGCCGGGATCCGGTGTCGGGCCAGCAGCCTCAGGATGCGCGGCACGCCGGTGCGCGCGCCGAACTCGCCCCGCGACAACGCCCCGGGGCTGGTCTCGCAGTCGCGCAGCGAGATCGTCTCGTGGTCGGAGTCGAACGACAGCGCCACCGCGCACCGGGCCCCGCCCGGCCAGGACGACGGCACGAGCGGGCGGCCGGCGCGGACGAGGTCCACGTGCTCCCGCCAGGTTGATTCTGGCCACTCCCACGGTTTCGGGCGCTGCGCGTCGGTCACAATCGGCACGATGCCACAACACGAACGCTCAGACATCGTCGCTGAGGTGTGGCGCGGGGACCTGGTCGAATCGGTGCACCACGGGTCCGTGGTCGCCCTCGATGCCGACGGCGCGGTCGCGCTGACCGTCGGCGAACCGGACCGGGTCATGTACCCGCGCTCGTCCAACAAGCCCATGCAGGCCCTCGCGATGCTGCGTGCCGGGCTCGACCTGGACGGCGAGCTGCTGGCCCTGGCCTGTGCGAGCCACTCGGGCGAGCCGTTCCACCTCGACGGCGTCCGCCGGATCCTGGCCGCGGCCGGGCTCACCGAGCACGACCTGCAGAACACGGCCGGTCTGCCGCTCGACCTCGAGGCCCAGCAGGCCTACCTGGCGGCGGGCGGTGTGCCGGTGCCGCTGGCGATGAACTGCTCCGGCAAGCACGCCGCCATGCTCGCGACCTGCGTGGTCAACGGCTGGCCGCTAGAGACCTACCGGTCACCGGAGCACCCGTTGCAGCGGCTGATCGCCGACACGCTCGCCGAGTGCGCGGGGGAGCCGGTCGGCGGGGTCGCGGTCGACGGCTGCGGCGCACCGCTGTTCGCGCTGACCCTGACCGGGCTGGCCCGGGCGTTCCGGCACCTCGCGCTGGCCGGACCCGGCACGCTGGAACACCGCGTGGTGACGGCGATGACCACGCACCCGCGGTTCGTCGGCGGCACCGGGCGGGACGTCACGGCGCTGATGTCGGCGCTGCCGGGCGCGGTGGCCAAGGACGGTGCCGAAGGCGTGTACGGCCTCGCCTTGCCCGACGGCCGCGCGGTCGCCCTCAAGATCGCCGACGGTGCGGCCCGCGCTCGCCCGGTGGTGATGGTCGCCGTGCTGCGCGAACTCGGCGTGGACGTGTCCGGGGTCGCCGACCTGGCCGAGGTGGCGGTGCTCGGCCACGGTGAACCGGTGGGCTCCGTTCGGGCGATCTTGTAGGCCCCGGATGGACCTGTAGCCGCTCGCCCCGCGGGTGTTGGGTGAAGGCGACCGACAACGATGGGGGAGTGGTGATGATCCGACACGTGGTCACGCTGGCGGCCGTGGTGCTGGGCGCCGGGCTGGCGTCGGCGATGCCGGCCGGCGCGGCGGGCGAGCACTGCCAGAGCGGCGCCTACTGCCTGTTCTCGGGCACCAACTACACCGGCACCAGCGCGGTGGTGGCCTCCGGGCTCGGCTGCCACGCGGTGTCGTCGCTCGGGTTCCCGGTCGCCCACTCGGCGGCCCGCGGCTTCGGCGACTCGTACGCGTTGCAGCTCTACGCCGACAGCTCGTGCAGGACGCTGCTGGGGAACGTCAACTCCGACGTGCCGAACACCTCGGCGGCGGGCTACCGGTTGATCCCGATTCCGGGCTGAAAGCGCTGGTAGCGTCCCCGCGCATGACGGCGTTGATCGCGTGGTGCGGCTTCTTCGGGGCGTGGCTGCTGGTGGCCGGCCCGATGTTCCAGGCCGTGGTCGAACTGCACGACGAGGACGTCGCCCGCGACGAGTTCGAGGCGGCGAGCAAGGCCGTCGTGCCGCGGTACCCGCCGGTCTCGCCGTGGTGGTGGCTGCTGCCGCCGGTGGCCTATTACCTGCGCCGCAAGCGATCGAGCCAGTTCCGCCGGGCCGTCATGGCGCAGCTCGGGCCGGAGGTGGTGGAGCAGTTCATCTCCTTCGTCAACAAGGCCACCGGCTGGTTGTACGTGGCGGCCGGCGCGTCGCTGATCGCGGTGAAGGAGACCTGGGAGCTCGCCGAGCACGAGGAGTGGCACCACTGGGTGTTCTGGATGTTGGTCGTCGTGATGGCGGGGTTGAGCCTGGGCAACGCGGCATTCCGGATGTTCCGTTCGCAGCGGGTGCTGGCCAAGCACGCCCGGCTGCGTGCGGGGGCGGAGAGCACTCCGCCCCCGCACGGGGTCATGGGCTGACCCGCACCGTGAAGGTGTCGATGCTCATGCCGAAGCCCGGCGTGATGTCGGCCGACGGTGACGTGCAGCCGCACACCTTGTTCGGGTAGGAACCGCCGATCGCCACGTCGAAGATGGCGAAGAAGCCGTGGTCGACCGCGGCGGCCCAGGTGCCCGCGGACACGGCGTTCTGCGGCACCGAGTACGTCTGCGTGCCGTCGAGGTAGAAGCGCAACTCCTCGGCACCGGCGGTGCGCCGGTCCACGACCACCGAATACGTGTGGTAGCCGGTCTGGCAGCCGCCGCAGCCCTGCAGACCGCTGGAAATCCCGTCCGGGTCGTGGCACTCGCCCGCCCACTGTCCACAGTGGAACGTGGTGGAATGCTGGCTCAGCGCGTTGACGTCCTCCATGATGTCGAGCTCACCGATGCTCGGCCAGTTGGTCGCGCCGACCGGCCGGGCGTCCGCGCCCATGGCCCAGAACGCCGGCCAGTAGCCCAGGCCGTGATCCGGGTTGGGCTGCATGAGCGTCGCGCTCATCTCCATCTGCCCGCCCGCGGGCGCGCCGAAGTCCGTGCGCTGGGTCTCGATCCGGCCGGAGGTCCATTGGCCGCCCGCGTCGCGCAACGGCTTGATCACCAGGTGACCGGCGCCGTCGTGGTAGACGTTCTCGGTCGAGGTGGTCGCCGACTCGATCTCGCCGGTGCCCCAGTTTCCGGCGCCGCCCGGGTAGCCGGTTCCGGTGTCGTAGAGCCAGTTCGCCTGGTCCAGACCGGTGCCGGCCGGGCCGTCGAAGGTGTCCTCGAAGACGGTGGTCCAGCCGTCGTCGGCGGTGGCCACGGCCGGTGTGAGGCTCAGCGCGGACGCCGCCAGCGCCAGCACGGCCAGGATGCCTGATGTTCTCCCCGCGGAACGCATGCGTGCATCTCCTTGTCGTGAAACGGACTTGTTGCACTGTGCGGGTGGTTTCGGCGGGGCGGAACCGGGTGCCGACGGGTCTGCGCGAGCGTGCAGGATCGCGGCCCGGTCTTCCCTCGGTCGTGAAGTTCCCACATAATCGGCGCGCGTTCCGTGAAACCGTGGAGGTGCGATGCGCACGCGAGTGGGCGGTTTGCTGGGCTCGGCCGTGCTGGCCGGTACGTTGCTGGTGGGTTCGACGGCGGTCGCTCCGGCGGCGCCGGCCTCGGGCACACCCGCGGCGCTGGCCGGGTGGGACGTCCAGGAACTGGCGCCTGGCCTGCGGCTCTACTCCGGCGTGGTCGGCACGACCTCGCCCGCGCAGCACTGGACGGTCACCGTGCAGGTGCCGCACGACACGGGACCGAACCCCGATCCGGACGCGCCCGTGGCCGACCTCGGTTCGGCCGACGGCGCCACGGCGCTGGCCGAGCGGGTGCGTGCGGCCGGGTTCGACCCGCAGGTCGAGTCGGTGCCGTGGCCGGACTACGCCGACACCCCGCACGGCACGCTCGGCTGGCGGGTGCGGGTCGGCAGCTACCCGGAACAGGCCGCGGCTCAGTCCACTGTGGACGCTTTGGTGGCCGTGGGGTTGAAGGCCCACGCGGATTGGACCGGCTTCGACGGGACCGCGATCCCCGGCCCGTGGCGGATTCGCGTCGCGGTCGTGGATCCCGGCTATCGGGGCGGTGTCGTGGCTTCACACGGCGACACGGTGTCCGGCCGGCGCACGACGTCGGCGCAGTCGGCCGCGGCGGGCGCGCTGGTTGGCGTGAACGGCGGGTTCTTCGTGATCTCCCCGGCCGACGGCATCCCGGGCACGCCCGCGGGCATCGGGGTCTACCAGGGCGAACTGGACCGCGAGGCGACGAACGGGCGGGTCGACCTGGTGCTGGGCGAGCACCCGGCGATCGAAGGGCTGACCACGCAGGTCACCGTGCGCGCGGGCGCGGCCAAGCGCGTGGTCAACGGCATCAACCGCAAGCCCGGCCTGATCCGCGACTGCGGCGAGCCCGGCGACCAGCCCACCGACAAGCCCCGCCACGACACGACGTGCACCAACCCGAACGAGCTGGTCCTGATCACGCCCGCGCTGGGTGGCCCCGCACCGGATGGTCCTGGCGTGGAGGCGGTGCTCGACGGCCACGACCGGGTGACCGCGGTGCGGCCGCGCGGCGGTGCGGTGCCTGCCGGTGGTTCGGTCCTGCAAGGCATCGGCGATGGCGCGGCCTGGCTCAACGCCCACGCGCGGCCCGGCACCCGCCTGGCGGTGGCCGAGCGGGTCACCGACGACCGGGCCCGCCCGGTGCACTTCGACCGCTCCGACTCGGTGGTCGGCGGGGGCCCGTGGCTGGTCCGCGACGGCCGCGTGTGGATCAACGCCGCGGCCGATGGTCTGGTCCACCCGGACGACCCGGCGTGGATCTACGGGTGGGCGGTCAAGCGCAACCCGCGCACGATGGCCGGCATCGACGCGTACGGCCGGTTGCTCCTGGTGACGGTCGACGGGCGGCAGGCCGGGTTCAGCGAAGGCTTCTCGATCACCGAGGCCGCGGCGTTCATGCGCTCGCTGGGCGCGGTCGACGCCATGAACCTCGACGGCGGCGGCTCGACGGCCATGGCCGTGGACGGAAAACTGGTCACGTCCCCATCGGACGCGACGGGCGAGCGCCCCGTCGGCGACACGGTTCTGGTGCTGCCGCCGGGCGCCTGAGCCCGCGTGGTCAGGCGCGCACGTCGCCCTCGGTGGCGCGGACGTCCAGGGTGCTGGACACGCCGGTGAGGTCCAGCAAGCGCCGGATGAACTGGGGTGCGACCACGACGAAGTGGATGTTGCCCGCATCCGATTGCTGTTGCACGCGCATCAACTCGGCGATGCCGACGCTGCCGAGGAAGGTCAGTCCGGTCAGGTCGGCGACCAGCGTCTCGTCCGCCTCGGTGATGGCGGCATCGAGCTCGGTGCGCATCTTGGGCGCGCTGAGGATGTCGACCTGGCCCTCGAAACGCAGCACCAGCGCGTCGTCACGTGACTCGCGCTGCACGGTCAGCAATGTCTCCGACAAATCGATCACCTGTTCACTCACGCGTCTGCGCCCATGCCCACGGGGCACCGCGACCGTGACCAGCTGTCTGCTCAACTCGTCCGGCATCTGATGTTGGCTAAACCTTACCTGGTCCAGGCCGATGCGGCGCCATTCAGGACAGCGCGGCTCGTACCCGCCGGGTTTGCCGCCTCACGGCGGCGACGGCGACCCCCGGTGGTCTTCAGTACATTGTGGACGGTCGAGAATCTGGTGATCACCGTGCTTCCCAAGCGGGACCGGGCATCGAGCGACCGACGGCGAGCGGGTCCCGTGCTCGTCGTGCCGAGCCGTCAACCCAGCTGCCGGTCGACGTAGCACCAGCGCCACGTCTCGCCGGGCTCGAAACTGCGCATGACCGGGTGCCGGGTGTCGTGGAAGTGCTGCGTGGAGTGCTTGCGCGGCGATGAATCGCAACACGCCACCTGGCCGCATTTCAGACACATCCGCAGGTGCACCCACGTCGTGCCCTCGTCGAGGCACGCCTGGCAGACGTCCTGTGCGCTCGGCTGGATCTCGGGCCACTGCTTGTCGAGGTGCTTGCACGACCCGGCCGTCGTCACCGGCGTGCGCAGCTCGCGGTCGGACTCGACCGGGGTCTCGTCCTCGCGGTCGAGCATCGACTCCTCGATGTCCAGCCGCTCCAGCACCCGGCGCAGCACGACGTCGTCGGCGGTGCCGTTGTCGCGGGCCTTGAGGCATTCCGCGCGCTCGGCGTGGAGCAACTCCAGGCGCAGGCGCCGGTACGCGTCGCTCGGGGTCTCGGCGAGCGTGCTCTGGCGGCCGAGCTGCTCCCAGGCGGAGTCGGTCCGGTCACGCAGCCGGTCACGCAGCCGCTCGATCACCTCCGGCGGGTCGGCGGGCGTGCGCAGCTCCTCGAGCTTCTTCAACGCGACGTGGCTCATGTCGTTGAGCACCGCCGCCTCCTGCAGGGCGTCGACGGCCGGGTCGGGCGCGGGCAGCCGCAGCTTGCGGATCAGGCCGGGCAACGTCATGCCCTGCACGGCCAGCGTGCCCGCCACCACGACGAACGCGCAGAGCACCAGCACCGCGCGCCGCGGCGTGTCCGCCGGCAGCACGAACGCCGCGGCCAGCGTGACCACGCCACGCATCCCGGCCCACGCGATCACGGCCGAGTAGCGCCACGGCCAGACGTGCTTGCGTTTGGTGAGCCCCTTGGTGGCCCGCTTGAACAGGCCGATGCCCACCATCCACACGACCCGGCTGAAGATCGTCGCGGCGAGCACGGCCACGCAGATGCCGATGAGCTGCCACAGCGACAACCCGTCGCGGCCCGCTTCGAGGATGATCTGCCGCAGCTGCAGGCCGATCAGCAGGAAGACCATGTTCTCCAGCAGGAACTGGATGGTCTGCCAGTTGTGCCTGCTGGACAGGCGCGCCGAACCGGACAGGATGCTCGGCGACTTGTGCCCGATGATGATGCCCGCGGCGACCACCGCGAGCACGCCGGAGCCGTGCAGCTCCTCGGCGAGCAGGTAGGCCACGAACGGCACCACGAACGAGATGGCGGTGTCGATCAGCGGATCGGTCAGCTTCGCCCGCACCCAGGAGACGGCGAACCCGATCACCGCGCCGACCGCCGCACCGCCCAGCAGCGCCACCGCGAAGTCCGCGCTGACCTGCACGAACGTGACGGAGCCGGCGATGGCGGCAACGGCCGTGCGCAACGCGACCAGGGCGGCCGCGTCGTTGAACAGGCTTTCCCCTTCGAGGAGGCGGATCAGCTTGCGCGGCATCCCCACGCGGTGGGCAACGGCGCTGGCCGCGACCGCGTCCGGGGGCGCGACCACCGCGCCGAGGGCGATGCCGGCGGCCAGCGGCAGCCCTGGCACCACGGCCCACGCGACCAGCCCGACCGCGAACGCCGTGAACACGACCAGCCCGACGGACAATGTGGCGATCGGCCCGCGCATCTTGCGGAAGTCCAGCAGCGACGTCTGGATCGCCGCGCCGTAGAGCAGCGGTGGCAGCAGCCCGACCAGCACCAGCTCGGGGGAGAGGCGGTACTCGGGGAAGCCCGGCACGTAGGACGCCCCGACCCCGACCACGATCAGGCAGAGGGGCGCGCTCCAGTCCAGTCGCTGCGACAGCCAACTGACCACAAGGACGATGACGACCAGCGCCACAACCTCAGCCGCGATGTGCACCGGCCCATTCTTACCGACCCCACCGCCATCTCGACGCGACGAGGTTTTCCACAGACCGCGGGTTGTCCACAGATCCGCTCGACGCCGGTCCTCGACCCCGCCCCACCGAGAGACTGGCCTCGGCGCGCCTCCCGGGATAGGTGGGGGCGGGTCTCAGCTCAAGAGGCGACCGGGATGTTGCGGACCGAGTTCACGGATCCGCAGGTCAGCCCCGGTTTTGTCGCTCCGCAGGTGCAGTTCATCGGGGTTGGCGCACGTGCAGGGCCGCACGCAGGTCGGGCTCCAGCTCCCGCACCGCGCCGTGGCTGCGCCAGCGGGCCAGTTCCCGAGCCAGGTGCTGCAGGTCGGCCCGCACGGTGGCCGAGTCCACGTGCGCGGCATCGGCGAGCACGTCGCGGGCCAGGACACAGGCGTGCTCGACCTCCCCGTTCGCCGCGTGCGCCAGCACCCGTCGCGCACCGAAGCGGGCTCGGGCCCGGCGGGCCCGCGGCGCGATCGTGGGCACCGACTCGTCCAACAGAGCCGCCGCCTCGCCCGGCCGCCCCAGGTCGAACAGCGACCAGCCGCGGGCCAGCGCGATCTGGTCGGTGACGGTCGTCGAGCCGAGCAACGGACCCTCGGCGGCCTCGTGCCGGGCCAGCAGCTCCGTTGCCCGGTCCAAGGCGCGCCGGTGCGCCGCCTCGTCTCCGGCCAGCGCGTGCCCCTGCGCCTCGCCCCGCGCGGCGATCCCGAGGATGCGCGCGCCGGCTCGTGGGTCGGCCTGGGCCTGCATCGCCAGCGCCACCGTGCCCAGGCCGTCCCCGCGGTACAGCGCCAGCTCGGCCCGCCGCAGGTTCGCGTAGCTGGCCAGGTAGGGATCCCCGCCCAGCTCCGCGTGCTCGACGGCGCGGTCGGTCCACCAGCGGGCCCCCTTCTCGTCGCCCGCCTCCTGGTGCATCCAGCCCGCGTACTCCATCGCCCGCGAGGCCAGCCGCAGCAACCGCGACCGGCCTGGCCCGGGGCAGTCGACCGCCAGGGTCCGGATGGTGTTGATCTGCGCGACCAGCGGTCCCAGCACCACGGCCGGACTGGACAGGGCGCCGAGGTTGCGGTGCTGGTCGAACAACGTCCGCAGGGTGGTGACCGTGGGGTCGTCCGGTTCAACGAGCACGCCGCGGGTGATCGCGAAGCCGAGCACGCCGCCCGCGCCGGCCAGCACCTGGCGCCGGCTCAGGGGCTGGAACCGCAGCTCGCCGTCGTCGAGGGCGAGCAGCCACACCTCACCGTCGTCCCCGCCCGCCGCCTCGGCCGGGGCGGACGCGGCCGGCACCAGCGCGACCAGCGCCCCGCCGGTGCCCAATTCGGCGTCGCAGCGCCTGGCCACGTCGTGGGTGGGCGGCTTCAGGTTGTTCTCGATCTTGCTGAGGTAGCTCTTGCTGTACGTGATCCGCTTGGCGAGCTCACCGAGTGAGACCCCCGCCGCGATCCGGCTCGCTCGCAGTCGCGCCCCGAAGGTTTCGGCCATGGTCCGCCTCCCCTCACATCGAACATCACCAAGGACCGCGATTGCGGACAAAATCAGGTCAGATGGTGGAAAAGTGGATACCGCGACACCACGCGATCAGCGGTTGACATACTCGATAAGTGATCCTGGGACTTCTGCTGGCCGTCGTGGCCACGGTGTGCTCCGGCAGCGGCTCGGTGCTCGAGTCGCTCGGGGTGCGCCGGGCGGGTGCCTACGGTGGCAGGTCGGCGGACCTCACCCGGGTGTTTCGCCAGCCGCTCTACTTCCTCGGCCTCGGCATCGACCTGGTCGGCTTCGGGCTGGCGGCGGTCGCGTTGCAGCGGCTGCCGTTGTTCCTGGTGCAGGCGTTGCTCGCGTTCTCCGTCGGGATCACCGCCATCCTCTCGGCGATCCTCGGCGCTCGCCTGGCCGGGCGGGGCTGGAGCGCCCTGGTGCTCGGCGCGGTCGGGCTCGCCATGCTCGGGGTCTCCGCGGACATCGGCCCGGGCAAGGCATTGCCGGTCGGGTGGCGGTTCCTGCTGTTGCTGATGCCGATCCCGATCGCCGGGATCGCGTACTTCGCCCGGCGCAAGGGCGGGCGGTGGACCGCCCAGCTGCTCGCGTTCGGCGCGGGGCTCGGGTTCTGCGTCGTCGGCGTCGCCGCGCGCACGCTGGTGGTGCCCGATCCGTTCTGGAAGATCGCGTTCGACCCGGCCGTGTGGGCGCTCGCGACCAATGGCGCCGCCGCCGCGGTCCTCTTCGCGATGTCGTTGCAGCGGTCCGGGGCCACGGCGGTCACGGCCATCATGTTCACCACCAGCACCGCGCTGTCGTCGTTGATCGGCGTCGCCTACCTCGACGACCGGGTGCGGTCCGGGTTCGCGGTGATCGCGGTGATCGGCTTCTGCTGCGCCGTGATCGGGTCGGTCACCACGTCGCACTACGCGGCGAAGCAGCACCTGCCGGAGGCGAGCACTCTCCAGGAAGTCACCCCGGCCGCGCGGATGTGACCGTCGTCACGCGCGTGCAGCCGGTGGAGCGGCAACTGCATTGAGTAGGTGATCGGCGCCGAGGAGGAGGCGCCGGCACTGCTTCGTGTAGGGAGACGCTCCGGTGACACGACATCTACCGCTGACGGCCGCACTGCTGACGGCGGGGGCACTGGCAACAGGCGTGGTGGTGGCCCTCAGCGGTCCCGCGGGCGCCGCGCCGGCCCGGAAAGCGCCGAGCACGGCGCACACGGTCACGCTGCCGACCGGCGACCGGTTCACGGTCACCCCGGACAGCTACTACCCCACACCCGGCAGCGGGCCGGGTGGACCCATGGCCCGGTTCACCTCGCCCGACGGGCACCGCCACGTCGTGCCGGGCGGGCTGTCCCGCTACCTCGGCGCCGGCCTCGACCCGGCCCTGTTCGACCTCGACGCGCTGGCCGCGGCCGAGACCGACGGGAAGCTGCCGGTCTCGCTGACCTTCGCGCCGGGCACCCAGCCCACCGCGCCCGCGGGCGTCACGGTCACCTCGGTCACCGGCAGCACGGCGACCGGGTTCCTGACCTCCGGTGCCGCGTTCACCGACGCGCTGCGCCGCGGTGGACCGGACCACGCCGCGGCCGGGCTGCGTTCGGTCGGCCTGACCGGAGTGGTGCGGGCGCCGGTCGTGCAGCCGCGTTATCCCTTGCACACCTTGGAGATCGACGCGATCGACAAGACCGGCGCGCCCGCCTCCGCGCTGGTGGTCCTGTTCAACACCGACGACCTCGCCAAGCAGGACATGACCTTCGTGCCGGTCGTCGACGGCATCGGCAAGGTCGCGGTCCCGGCGGGTCACTACATGGCGCTCGGTGACATCGACGACCTCGCCGCCGACGGCCGCCCGCTGGCCATGCACATCATGTCCGTGGACACCACGGTCACCGACGCCCCGCTCTCGAAGCTCACCGTCGACGCACGCACGGCCACCGCGAAGCTCTCGGTGAGCACCCCGAAGCCTGCCACCCAGGCCATGGTCGACGTGTACATGCACGTCGGCGACGCGCGGGGCAAGGCCGAGACGTTCGGGTTCGGGGTGATCGGCGACGACAGCCTGCCGATGTACCTCGCCCCCCGCGCCAAGCCCGCCGTCGGCACGCTGCACACGTTGACCGACTGGCACGGCTTCGCCGGCACCGACCCGAACGCCTCCGACCCGGCCTACCGCTACGACGTCGCGTTCAACTCCGACAACGGGATCGCCGCCGACCAGCACCTCGTCGTGCGGCCCGAGGAGCTCGCGACCGTGCACGCCCGGTTCGCCGCCGACCCGGCCTACACCGACCAGGACATGCTGCAGCTCTCGGTCATCGACGACTCCAACGTCGCCGACGCCGGGCACGACGCGCTGGGCTGGCCGGTCCCGCCCGCCGGGGTGGCCACCGAGTACCTCGGCACCGCGCACGGCGGCCGGTGGATCCTCACCGGTTACGCGGGTGTCGCGGGGTACGACGGCGAGCTGAGCACGTTCCGCGGCGGCCGCGAGTACACCGTCGACTACGGCCACGGCGCGCTCGCACCGAGTGCCGGCACGCACACCGGCACGCAGCCCTGCATCGCCTGTGCCGCAGGCGGAACGCTCACCTTTGGCCTGCACAGCACCGGCGACAGCCAGCACTCCGGGGACGTGTGGGTGAGCCTCGACAACGCGCACTTCACGTTGTCGCGCAACGGAACCACGCTCGCCGACGAGACCGGGATCAGCGGCGTCGTGCTCCCGTCGGTGCCCGAAGGTCCCGCGGTCTACCACTCGACGTTCGACGTCGACCTGTCCGGAGTGGACGGTGTCACCCTCTCGACGGCCACGCACACCGAGCTGACCGTGCCGTTCGACCCCGCCAAGGCGGCGACCCTGCCGGACAACGACGGCTGCGAGGGCGAGTCGGCCGGCACGCCCTGCCGGATCCTGCCGCTGCCCACGCTGCGCTACGACCTGCCCGGCACGGACCTGCACAACACCACCACCTCGCCGGTCCAGGTGCTCCACCTGGAGGCAGGACACCTGAGCTACGACGGCGCGGGCTCGACGGCCCGGTTCACCTCGGTCAAGGTGTCGGTCTCCTTCGACGGCGGCAAGACCTGGCGGGCCGCCCCGGTGGCCGGCGCGGCCGGGCACTACGTCGCGACCTGGCCGAACAACGCCCCGGCAGGCACCAAGCCGGCGCTCCAGGTGACGGCGACCGACGCCGACGGTGGCGCCATCACCCAGACCATCGCCAACGCCTACCAGATCGGGGCCCGCTCATGAACCGGCTGATCGCGGCCATCCCGGCCCTCGTCACCCTTGCAACCATGGCCGTGCCCGCGGCCGCCACACCCGAGCCGAGCACCGCACACGCCGTCTGCGGGGCCGCACAGCCCGGCCACGTCCGGTGCTACGCGCAGGTGCGCGGCGACGTGCACGGCACGCACGGCGTGCGCCCGCTGGCCGCGCCGCCCCAGGGCTATGGCCCGGCGGACCTGCGCGACGCGTACGACCTGCCGGAGACCGGCGCGGCGCACCAGACCATCGCGATCGTCGACATGGGCGACGACCCGAGCGCCGAAGCCGACCTCGCCGTGTACCGCCAGACCTACGGATTACCGCCGTGCACCACCGAGAACGGCTGCTTCAAGAAGGTCAACCAACGCGGTGACGCGAGCCCGTTGCCGCAGGACTGGGGTTGGGGGCCGGAGATCTCGCTCGACCTGGACATGGCCTCCGCGGCCTGCCCGTCGTGCTCGATCCTGCTGGTCGAGGCCGACGACCCGGGGCTGGCCAACGCGGCCGAGGCGGAGAACACGGCCGTCGCGCTGGGCGCGGACGTGGTGTCCAACAGCTACGGCATCGACGAAAGCAACGGTCTCGACAAGTTCGCCGCCGCCTACAAGCACCCGGGGGTCGCGATCGTCGCGTCGTCGGGGGACTCCGGCTACGGCATCCCGTCGTTCCCGGCCGTGCTCGACTCCGTGGTCGGGGTCGGCGGCACCAGCCTGACCAAGGCGGACAACGCCCGCGGCTGGACGGAGTCGGCGTGGAACCGCGCGTCGAGCGGCTGCTCGGCCTGGTTCGCCAAGCCGGCTTGGCAGCACGACGAGAACTGCCCGGGCCGCATGGTGGCGGACGTGGCCGCCGTCGCCGACCCGAACACCGGGCCCGCGGTCTACGACTCCTACGACGGCTACGGCTGGACGGTCATCGGCGGCACCAGCGCGTCGGCGCCGTACCTGTCGGGCGTGATCGCGCTGGCCGGTCACGCCGAGCGGTTCGGCGACGCGTCGAGCCTCTACACGGCTGTGAGCGGGCTGAACGACGTGACCGCGGGCAGCAACGCGCGCTACACCGACTGCGGCGGGGACTACCAGTGCACGAGCGGTCCCGGCTACGACGGCCCGACCGGCATGGGCACGCCCGCCGGGTTGGCCGCGTTCGGCGGCTGACGCCCGGGCGTAGGGCGTGTCCCACGTTCAGCGCGGGTGTGTCCCCCGTTCCGACCCGGTGTGTCCCACATCCACGCACGGTGTGTTCCACATCGATCGTGCGTGAGTGTGGGACACGCCCGACGTGAGTGTGGGACACACCCTGCTCGAGTGTGGGACACGCTAGGTCAGGCGCTGGCGTAGCTTCGTGATCCATGGCTGCCTCAGTGATCCTTCGCGACGCCGCGCCGGGTGACGGTCCGGGTCTGGCCCAGGTGTGGCTGGACGCCGCGCGGTTGTTCACCGAGATCGACCGGGCGTTCTTCCGCGTGCCCGACCGCGACGGCCTCGAGGAGTGGTTCGAGCAGCTCATCGCCCGCCCGCGTGAGGGGAAGCTGCTGCTGGTCGCGGATTTGAGCGGCGAGGTCGCGGGCCACCTCGCGGCGACGTTGCACCCGCCCGTGCCCCATGCCGGTCGCCAACTGCTGGCCGATCTTGGCCGGCACACCATGCACGTGGACGTGCTGGCCGTCGCCGAGCGGTGGCGCCGCAACGGCGTCGGCCGGGCGCTGATGGACCGGGCGATGGGCTGGGCGCGGGCCAACGGCGCGGTCGCCGTCTCGCTGGAAACCGAACTCGACAACCCGTCGTCGATGGCGTTCTACGAGAAGACCATGGGGATGCGACGGCAGAGCGTCGTCTTCCGGAAGGTCCTGTAGCGCTTCACATCCGGGCGGTCGCACCGCCGCGCTCGGTGGACGGCGCGAAGATCCCGAGCGCGACCATGCCGAGCGCGAGCCCGAGGTGCAGCCAGTTGTCCGCGCCGTTGACCGGCACGAAGTTGGCGGCGCTGTCCTGCGGGACGATCGCGCCGTAGAGCCAGAGCGCGAGGTAGACCACCCCGCCCCAGATCAGGAAGCCGCGGGCGCCGCCGTTCGTGCGGGCGAGCGCCAGACCGGCGACGCCGAAGAGCAGGTGCACGATGTTGTGCAGCACCGACACCATGAACAGCCCGAGCAGCTTGGCCATCGAGTCGTGGCCGGCGAAGGACATCTCGTCGTAGTGGGTGGTGACGCCGGGGATGAACCCGGCGATGCCGACGAGCAGGAAGACGGCCCCGACCGCCGCGGCGACGAACTGGACGGGCGTACGGGTTGTGCGGGAGGTTTCGGTGATGCGCGCGCAATTACCCGGGCCGGCGCGCGGCAAACATGAACAGCGCACCCGCCGCCAACGCGGCGCCCACGACCGGGAGCGCGCTGGTGCCCGCTGCGTCGAGCACCGCGCCGCCGAGCAGGCCGCCGGTCGCGATGGCGAGGTTGACCGCCGACCCGTTGAGGGTGATCAGCAGGGCGCCGGTGTCCTCGAACGTCGCGAAGAGGCGGTTCACCTGGGCGGGGGTGAACGTCCAGCCGAACACGCCCCAGACGAGCAGGCACGCGCAGACCAGGACCTCCGTGTGCGCGAAAGCCAGGCACAGCAACGCCGTTGCCACCACGGCCATGCTGGTCACGAGCATCCGCCGCCAGCCGAACCGGTCGACGAGGAAACCGCCCAGCAGCGTGCCCGCCGTCGTGCCGATGCCGAACACAGCCAAGGCGAGGGCGACCGCCCGGGGGTCGTCGCCGACGATCACCGAGATGTAGGTGTAGACGACGAACTCGGCGGTGACCACCGCGACGGTGAGCGCGAGGATCGCGAGCAGGCGCCGGTCACCCAGTAATCGCACCCGGGCCCGGAAGCCGAGGCCGATGACCGGGGCGTCGGTGAGCCGGCTGAACTGGTGAGCCACCGCGATCACGACCGCGCTGCCCGCGATGAACACCAGGATCATCCGCCAGCCGGCCAGCCCGGCCAGGGCGACGCCGGCCGGGCCGCCGACCAGCGCGGCGGCGGTCGAACCGGACGCGATGATCGACAACGCGCGCCCGCGCCGGCGCGGACCAAGCGTGGTGGCGCGGGCGCCCGCGTTGGGCGAGTACAGGCAGGCACCGAGCGAGGCCACCAGCCGCCCGACGACGAGCACCGCGATCGACCCGGCCGACGCGGAGATGAGGTTGCCCGCAGCGAAGACGGCGAGGCCGGCCGTGCAGGCGGCACGCTGCGAGTGCCCGCCCGCGAGCGTGGCCAGCAGCGGCGCGCCGAAGACGTAGGTGAGCGGGTAGATCGCGAGCGCCTGCCCGACGTGGCTCGGATCGGCGTGCAGGTCGGCGGCCAGCAGGGGCAGCACACCGGTCAGCACCGAGCTCTCGGCGGCCATCGCGAACGCCCCGACCACGAACGGCGCGAGGCTCCACCACGACGCAGACCTCATACGACTGACCCCTCACCGCGCACGAGTGCGAGGTCACCCCCTGGTGTCTTTCTTAAAGGTCAGATGTCTGGCACGCTGTGCTGCATGCGACTGCTGCGCCTGGGTGTCGAAGGATCCCTCCGTCCGGCCGTCCTCGACGACGCCGGAGGTTATCGCGACCTCTCGGCCATCACGGCCGACATCGACGGCGCGTTCCTCGCGGGCGACGGCCTCGCGCGAGCGCGCGACGCACTGAGCACGCTGCCCGAGCTGGACGCGTCCGGCCTGCGGGTCGCCGCGCCGATCGCCCGGCCCGGCAAGGTGGTCTGCATCGGGCTGAACTACCGCGACCACGCCGCCGAGACCGGCGCCGAGCCGCCGGCCGAACCGGTGATCTTCATGAAGGCCAGCAATACGGTGGTCGGGCCGGACGACGAGGTGCTGATTCCTCGCGGCAGCAGCAAAACCGACTACGAGGCCGAGCTCGCGGTGGTCATCGGCAAGACCGCCCGCTACCTGGATTCCCCGGAGCAGTCCGACGAGGTGATCGCCGGGTACGCGATCGCCGACGACGTGTCCGAGCGCGAGTTCCAGCTCGAACGCGGCGGCCAGTGGGACAAGGGCAAGTCGTGCGAGACGTTCAACCCGCTCGGGCCGTGGCTGGTCACCGCCGACGAGGTGGGCGACCCGCAGGCCCTGGGCGTGCGGCTGAGCGTGAACGGCGAGGAACGCCAGAACGGCACCACCAAGGACATGATCTTCGGCGTGCGGCACGTGGTCTGGTACCTCAGCCAGTTCATGGTGCTCGAACCCGGCGACGTGATCAACACCGGTACGCCGGCCGGGGTGGCGCTCGGCGGCCGCTTCGGTTACCTGCGCCCGGGCGACGTCGTCGTGGCCGAGATCGACAAACTGGGCCGTCAACGGCACGTCATCGGGCAGGCATGAGCGCCGCGAAAAAGGGTTAGAGTTCGGCTGTGAGCCGGGTCGACGCGCACCACCACGTCTGGGATCTCGGGCGCAGGCCGCACACCTGGCTGGACGGCCAGGAGATGGCGCCGATCCGCCGCAGCTTCTCCCTCGACGACCTCGCCCCGCTGGCCGCGGCGGCGGGCATCGAGGCCACGGTCCTGGTGCAGGTGCTGCCGGAGGTCGGGGAGACCAGGGAGTTCCTGGCGCTGGCCGGGTCGAGCCCGTTGGTGGCCGGGGTGGTCGGCTGGGTCGACCTGACCGACCCGGGCGTCGCGGATGTGTTGGCGCAGCTGCGATCCGGTCCCGGCGGCGACGCCCTGGTCGGCATCCGCCACCTGGTGCAGGGCGAGGCCGACGGCTGGCTGGACCGCCCCGACGTACGTCGCGGGCTGGCCGCGGTCGCCGACGCCGGGCTCGTCTACGACCTGCTCACGCTGCCGCCACAACTGCCGGCGGCGATCGAGGTGGTGCGGGCGCTCCCGCAGTTGACCTTCGTCTTGGACCACCTGTCGAAGCCACCGATCGCGTCCGGTCCGCGGGGACCGTGGGCGAGCGACCTGCGTGCACTCGCCGCGCTGCCCAACGTTTCCGCGAAACTGTCGGGGCTGGTCACCGAGGCCACGCCGGACTGGACCGTCGAGGACCTGCGCCCCTACGTCGAGGTGGCGATCGAGGCGTTCGGGCCGGACCGGCTGATGACCGGCTCGGACTGGCCGGTGTGCCTGCTCGCCGCGCCGTACGCCGACGTGCTCGCCGCGGCCGACGTGGTGATCGCGGACCTGAGCCCCGCCGAGCGCGACCAGGTGCGCGGCGGTACCGCACAGCGTGTCTACGGGTTGGAGTGGTGATGCGCGTTCGGCTCGCCTACGGCGAAACAGGCCTCGAGGTCGACTTCGACGACCGGCGCACCACGGTGATCGAGCCCACGTACAACGCGGCGGCCGCGGACCAGGCCGCGGTGCTCACCGCCGCGCTGCGCGACCCGGTGGCCGGCCCGCCGCTGCGCGATCGTGTGCGGCCCGGGCAAACCGTGGCCATCTCGGCGTGCGATGGCACCCGGCCGCAGCCACGCCACCTGATGATCCCCGCCATCCTGTCCGAATTGGACGGTGTGGTCGACCTCGACGACGTGACCATCCTGGTCGCCACCGGAACCCACCGCGGCAACACCGACGCCGAGCTGCGCGCGATGTTCGGCGACGAGGTGGTCGACTCGGTGCGCATCGTCAACCACGACGCCCGCGACCGGGAATCGTTGCGGTGGCTGGGGGAGTACGGCCGGGGCGTGCCGGTCTGGCTCAACCGCGCGTGGACCGACGCCGACGTCCGGATCACCACCGGCTTCGTCGAGCCGCACTTCTTCGCCGGGTTCTCCGGCGGTCCGAAGCTCGTCGCCCCGGGGCTCGCCGCGCTGGAGACCGTGCTGGTGTTGCACGACGCCAAGCGCATCGGCCACGCCAACGCCACCTGGGGCGTGATCGAGGGCAACCCCGTGCACGACGACGTGCGCGCCATCGCCGAGGCCACCGGCGTGACGTTCGCCTTCGACGTGATCCTCAACCGGGACAAGGACATCGTCGAGGCGTTCGGCGGCGACCTCGCCGCCATGCACAAGCTGGCGACCGACCGGGCCCGCACCATCGCGATGCGCGCCGTGCCCGCGCCGTTCGACATCGTCGTGACCACGAACTCCGGCTTCCCGCTGGACCAGAACCTCTACCAGTCGGTGAAGGGCATGTCCGCGGCCTTCCAGGTGGTCAAACCCGGCGGCACGATCATCTGCGTCGCCGAGTGCCGCGACGGGTTCCCCGACCACGGCTCCTACCGCGATGTGCTGGCGTCGGCCGCGTCGCCGCAGGCGCTGCTGGCCGAGATCGAGGCGCGGCCGGAGACGATTCCCGACCAGTGGCAGGTGCAGATCCAGGCCAAGATCCAGTCCGCGTGCGACGTCGTGGTCCACACGGGCCACCTGTCGGCGGCCGACCTGGCGAGCGCGCACCTCGGCCACACCGACGACATCGCCGCCACGATCGCCGCCGCCGGACCGGACGCCACGATCTGCGTGCTGCCCGAAGGTCCGCAGACCATCCCGTACCTGACCCATGGCTGACGCCCTCGACCTCGGCTACGCCACCGTCGACCTGGCCCGCGAACGCCGTCAGGGTCTGCCCGAGGTGGTCTACGGGCCGGGTAAGACCGCTGAGCAGGTCGTCGGGATCGTGCGTGGCCTGCTCGCGGCGAACACCGGGCCCGTGCTGGCCACCCGCATCGAGCCGGCGACCGCCGCCACGGTGCTCGACGCCGTGCCCGACGGGACCTACGACGAACGTGCCCGGCTGCTGTGCTGGCGGCCCGCGCCCGTGCGGGCGGTGCGGCTGGTCGTGGTGACCGCGGGGACCTCGGACGGCCCGGTCGCCGCCGAGGCGGCAGCCGTCGCCACGGCGATCGGGCTCGACGTGACGAAGGTCGAGGACGTCGGCGTGGCCGGGCTGCACCGCCTGCTGCGGGTCCGGCCGGTGCTCGCCGACGCGGACTGCGTGATCGTGGTGGCCGGCATGGAAGGCGCGCTGGCCAGCGCGGTCGGCGGCCTGGTCGCCGCGCCCGTGATCGCCGTGCCCACGTCGACCGGGTACGGCGCCGCGCTCGAGGGCGTGACCGCCTTGCTGGCGATGCTCAGCTCGTGCGCCGCAGGCCTGACCGTGGTCAACATCGACTCCGGCTTCGCGGCCGCGATGGCCGCGCACCGCCTCGCGATGAAGATCGAGCCGGCGAGGAAGCCGTGATCGCTTGGCTCAACCCGGCGACGGGCCTGGCCGGTGACATGTTCCTGGCCGCGCTGCTCGACGCGGGCGCGCCCCTGACCGTCGTCTGGGGCGCGATCGCGTCCACCGGGCTGACCGGCTGGGACCTCACGGCCACCCGGGTCGTCGACCACGGGCTGACGGCCACACGCGTGCACGTCTCCGTCGAGGACACGGCCACGAGCCGGTCCGCCGCCGAGCTGATTTCCCTTGCCGGACAAGCGAAACCGGCTCCGGTGGCCGACCTCGCCGTGGCCGCGCTGCGCGCCATCGCGCAGACCGAGGCGCGGTTGCACGGCACCGACCCGGACTCGGTGCACCTGCACGAGCTCGGTGGGCACGACACGCTCGTCGACATCGTCGGGGTGGCGGCCGCCTTGCACGCCCTCGACGTGACCTCGGTGTACTGCGCGCCGTTGCCGCTGGGCGCCGGCACGGTGTCCACCCGTCACGGTGTGCTCCCGTGCCCGGCACCGGCGACGGTCGCGTTGCTCGACGGCGCGGCGGTCACCGGCACCACGCTCACCGGTGAGACCGTCACGCCGACCGCGGCCGCGTTGCTGCGGGCGATCGGCGCCTCCTACGACCCGGTTCCCCTGCTGCACCTCGGCACCACCGGGTACGGTGCGGGCACCCGCACGCTGGCCGACCGGCCGAACGTGGTCGCCGTCAGCCTCGGCTCCTCGACGGTGGAGACCCGTTCGCTGGTGATGCTCGAGACCACAGTGGACGACGTGACCGGTGAGACGCTCGGGCACGTGCTCGACCGCGCGCTCGAGGAAGGCGCGCACGATGCGTGGGCGGTGCCGGTGACGATGAAGAAGAGCCGCCCGGGACACGTCGTGCAGGTGCTGGCCTCGCCGCAGACCGCGGCGGCCCTGAGCGAACTGCTGCTGGCCGAGACCGGGTCGCTGGGCATCCGCTCGTACCCGGTGGCGCGCACGGCGTTGCCCCGCTGGACGTCGTCCGTGCTGGTGGGTGGGTGCGAGGTGCGGCTCAAGAGCGGACCGCACGGGTCGAAACCGGAGTTCGACGACGTGGCCGCGGCCGCCCGGACCCTCGGGCTCCCGTTGCGGGAGGTCGCCCGCCGGGCCGTGCTGGGAGGCGACCAATGACCGTCGACGAACGTCCCCTCCTCGACCGCTTGCGCGAGCTCGGTCCGCTGGCCGTCGCGTACTCCGGCGGGGTCGACTCGGCGTTGGTGCTCGCCGCCGCGGCCCGTGCGCTCGGCCCGGACCAGGTGCTCGCCGTGACCGCGGTGTCGGAGAGCCTGGCGAGCACCGAACTGGAGCGGGCGGCGGCGTTCGCCCGCGAGTTCGGCGTGCGCCACGAGACGCCCCGCACCGCCGAACTCGACCGTCCGGGGTACCGCGCCAACAGCCGAAACCGTTGCTACTTCTGCAAGTCCGAAGTCCTGGACGTCATCGGTGACCTCGCGCGAGAGCGCGGCTTCCAAGTGGTCGCCACCGGCACCAACGCCGATGACGCCGCGTCCCGGTTCCGGCCCGGCATCCGCGCGGCCGACGAGCGCGGGGTGCACGCGCCGTTGCGGGACACCGGCATGACCAAGGCCGACGTGCGTGCCGTGAGCCGCCGGTGGGGACTGTCCACTTGGGACAAGCCGGCGATGCCGTGCCTGGCCAGCCGGATCCGCTACGGCGTCGAGGTCAGCGCGGACCGGCTGGCGCGGGTGGACCGGGCCGAGGCCGCCGTGCGCGGGCTGCTCGCGGTCGCCGGTGTGGACGCCGTCGATCTGCGGGTGCGCGACCTCGGCGACGTCGCCCGGGTCGACGTGGACGCCGAGCGGGTCGACGCCGTGCGCGCGGTGCCCGGTCTGGCCGAGGCCGTGCTGGCCGCTGGGTTCGAGTCGTTCGCCGAGGTGCGCTCGTTCCAGTCGGGCGTGCTCAACATCGAGCCGGTGGCCCCTCAGGCGTAGCGCCTGGTCGCGAGTTCGGGGTCGCCGACCACGGGCACCCGGTCACGCAGGCCGACGAGGTCGATGATCCGGGCCACCGCGCTGTCCGGCTGCGCTACCAGGCAGACGCGTACCGCGCGGCCATAGCAGTCGGCGGAGAACTCGGCCAGCGCGCGAGCACCGGCCGCACCGCAGAAGGGGACGTCGCGCAGGTCGAGCACGACCAGTGACGGTGGCGGCAGCTCGGCCACCACCGCGGACAAGCTTGTACGGCAGGACGGGCTCGTCACCGCGTCCAGCTCACCGGTCAGCCGCAGGACCAGCGCGTCCCTGGTGGGCACGGCGGTGATGTCGACATCGGACATCGTCACGGACCTCCCCCCACGGGTACGAGCAACCGGGGAGTTGCCACCACCTGTCAACTTTACCGCTCAGCGTGTCCGTTGCCAGTCGGCTGACCGGCCTGTTCCGCCGCCGACCCGGCGGGAGGACGATGGTGCGTGATGCATGGAATGCCGCCCGGGGCGGTAGCCATGGATCAGACGGCCAGGAGGTGGCGACGGGTGGCACAAGGACACGATCCAAAGGGAAACGGCGAACCACAACGCGACCTCGTCGTGATCGGCGCGTCGGCGGGCGGGATCGAGCCACTGCGCACCCTGGTGGCCGGGCTGCCCGCCGACTTCCCCGCCGCCGTGCTGGTGGTCATGCACATGCGGGCCGGTGGGACGTCGGCGCTGTCGATGATCCTGGACCGCGCCGGCCGCTTGCCCGCCGTGTCAGCCAGTGACGGCATGCCGCTGGAACCGGGCCGGATCTACGTCGGCCGCCCGGACCACCACCTGCTGGCCGACCCCGACCGGCTCGTGCTGAGCAAGGGCCCGACGGAGAACGGGCACCGTCCCGCCGTCAACGCGCTGTTCCGCTCCGCCGCGGTCTCGGCCGGTCCGAGGACGGTCGGCGTCGTGCTCTCCGGGGCACTGGACGACGGCGCGCTCGGCCTGCGCGACATCGCCGACCGCGGGGGCACCACCGTGGTCCAGGACCCGCACGACGCGCTGTACTCGGGGATGCCGGCGAGCGCGTTGCGCCTGGTGACCGCGGACCACGTGGTCCCGGCCGCGGCGATCGCCGACGTCCTGGTCAAGGTGGTGGGCCAGGTGGTCGAGCTCCAGGACGCCGCCGAGCCCAGCCCGTCGATGGTCCTGGAGGACAAGATCGCGCGGGACGGGATGCGGCCCGTGCGACGCCGAACGGGCAACCACGACGTCGCGCTGGAGTTCTCCTGCCCGGACTGCAACGGAACATTGGCCGAGGTCGAGCCCGACAGCGGGGCGTATCGTTGCCGCGTCGGCCATGCTTGGTCGCAGGATGCGCTGCTCACCGCCCAGGACGACGAGTTGCGGCGCGCGTTGTGGATCGCGTTGCGCTCCCTCGACGAGAAGGGAGCCCTGGCTCGCAAGATGGTCAGCCAGGCGCTCGATCGGGGCCAGGACGCGTTGCGCGAACGGTTCGGGGAGATCCGGCGGGAGAGCGAGTCGGCGGCCGAGGTGCTCCGGCAGTTCCTGCTCTCGATCGAGGACACCACCGAATCCGCGAGCTGACGAAGGCGAGGTTGTGCTGAAGATCGAGGTGTCAGCGCACGGCCGGCGCACGGACGTCACCGTCGACGGGGTGTTGTCCGACGCCACCGCCGGGCGGCTGCGCGACGATCTGCTCAAGTGCAGCACCGACGGTCCGGATGTGCTCGCCGTCGACATCAGCTCGCTGCGGGTCGAGAGCCGGCACCTGCTCAGCGTGTTCAGCGTCGTCGCACGGCGCCTGGAGGAGTGGCCGGGAACCGCGCTCGTGCTGGTCTGCGCCGCGCCCGACCTGCGCGACACGCTGGGCCGCATCGCGATCAACCGGTTCGTCCGGGTCGTGGGCGACCGGGCGGCGCTCGACACCGAGGTCGGCACGCCGCAGCGCCGGCGGGCTTGGCTCCGGTTGCCGTGGGCCAAGCAAGCCCCTCGCTACGCCCGTGAGTTCGTCGGCGAGACCTGCGCGCAGTGGAACCTGCCGGCGTTCACGGACGTCGCCACCGCGATCGTGAGCGAGCTGGTCGAGAACGCGTTGGTGCACACCACATCCGGCCCGCGCCTGCGCCTGGAGTTCCGCCACGGCATGTTCACCGTCGCGGTGACCGACGACAGCCCGGTGCCGCCGGTCCTGCGCGAGGCACCCCGCACTCTCGGCCTTGGTCTGCACATCGTCGCGGAGCTGGCCACCACCTGGGGGTCCACCCCGACGCCGGCGGGCGGGAAGGTCGTGTGGGCCGTGCTCACCGAGTCGAGCCTGGGACCGCGCAAGCAACCGCCGGGGTAGCGTCTGCACGGTGAGTGAGCAGGTCGCCGAGGGCAATGGTGAGTTCGAGTCGGTGCTCGCGTACCTCAAGGAGGCACGCGGTTTCGACTTCACCGGGTACAAACGCAGCAGCCTGATGCGCCGGGTGCGCAGGCGCATGGCGCAGGTGGGCACCGAGGCCTACGCGGAGTACCTCGACCAGCTCCAGGTGAACCCCGACGAGTTCGTCGCCTTGTTCAACACGATCCTGATCAACGTCACCGGCTTCTTCCGCGACCCCGAGGCCTGGGAGTACCTGCGTGCGGAAGTGGTGCCGCGGTTGCTGGCGGAGCGGTCGCCGGACGAGTCGCTGCGGATCTGGAGCGCGGGCTGCGCGTCCGGGCAGGAGGCCTACAGCCTGGCGATGCTCTTCGCCGACGCGCTCGGCGTGGAGACCTACCGCCAGCGGGTCAAGATCTACGCCACGGACGTCGACGAGGACGCGCTGCGCCAGGCCCGGCACGCGACCTACTCCAGCGCGGAGCTCGAGGGCCTCGACGAGCAGAAGCTCGAGTACTACTTCGAGGCGCAGAACGGGCGGTACGGCTTCCGCAAGGACCTGCGCCGTTCGGTGATCTTCGGTCGCAACGACCTGGTGCAGGACGCACCGATCTCCCGGATCGACCTGCTCGTGTGCCGCAACACGCTGATGTACTTCAACGCCGAGACGCAGACGAAGATCCTGGAGCGGTTCCACTTCGCGCTCGCGCCACGGGGCACGCTGTTCCTCGGCAAGGCGGAGATGTTGTTGAGCCAGAACCGCATCTTCGAGCCCATCGACCTCAAGCGGCGTGTGTTTCGCAAGGCGTCCAACGGGCGGGCGAGCTACAACAGCTCGTTCACCCACGGCATGGGCCAGCACCGCGGTCTCGAGGTCCCGATCACCGAAAGGCTGCGGGAGCTCGCCTTCGCCGCCGGGCCGGTGGCGCAGCTGGTGGTCACCGAGGACGAGCTGCTGGCCGTCGTCAACGACCAGGCCGAGCTGGCCTTCGGGTTGTCCGAGCGCGACATCGGCAAGCCGTTGCGCGACCTGGACCTGTCCTACCGGCCGCTGGCCCTGCGCGGTCTGGTGGAGCAGGCCCGGCTGGAGCGCCGGTCGCTGCGGATCAAGGACGTGGAGTGGCGGCGAGCCGGCGAGATCGTCTGGTACGAGGTGCACGTCAACCCGTTGATCGCCAAGGATGACACGCTGATGGGCGTTTCGGTGGTGTTCCACGACGTCAGCGGCGCACGCCAGTTGCTCGCCGAACTGGAGCGCACCAACCGCCAGCTGGAATCCGCGTACGACGAGTTGCAGTCGACCAACGAGGAGCTGGAGACCACCAACGAGGAGCTGCAGTCCACTGTCGAGGAACTGGAGACCACCAACGAGGAGCTCCAGTCCACCAACGAGGAACTGGAGACGATGAACGAGGAACTCCAGTCCACCAACGACGAGCTGCAGACGATCAACGACACCCTACGCGACCGCAGCCTCGACCTGGACGAGGTCAACGAGTTCCTCGAGTCGATCATGCTCTCGATCCGGGCGGGCATCATCGTGGTCGACAGCGACCTGCTGATCAAGACGTGGAACCGCGGCGCCGAGGACCTGTGGGGCGTGCGCCGGGACGAAGCCGAGGGCACCCACCTGTTCAACCTCGACATCGGGCTGCCGGTCACCGACCTGCGGCCGATGATCCGCACCGCGGTCACCGACGTCGCCTACGAGAACACCGTGATGATCAACGCCGTGAACCGGCGCGGCCGCGACGCGGTCATCCGGTTGCGGTGCGCGGCGTTGCGCGGCCCCGACGGCACGAGCCACGGCGCGCTGCTCACGATGGAGGACACCGCGGCAGAGGTTTGAGCGGCCGCGTACGGGGTTACTGTGTCGCCATGGTCGGTGAACCGGTGGACACGGTCCTCGTGCGCTACATCGTGCACGACGTCGATACCGCCCTGGCGTTCTACATCGCTCACCTGGGCTTCCGCGTGCTGATGCACCCAGCGCCCACGTTCGCGATCCTCGCCCGCGGTCCGCTGCGGCTGGCGTTGTCCCAGCCCAGCAGCCAAGGCGGCGGCGGGCAGACGCTGTCCGACGGGCGCACGCCGGAGCCGGGCGGGTGGAACCGGTTCTCCTTGCTCGTGACCGATCTCGAGACGACGGTGACGCAGCTGCGTGAGGCCGGGCTGACCTTCCGCGGCGACATCGTCGACGGGGTCGCGGGCCGGCAGATCCTGCTCGACGACCCGTCGGGCAACCCGGTGGAGTTGTTCGAACCGAAGCGCTGACCAGTATCCCGCGGCGCGGAGCGGTACCCCGCGTCGCTGGGCCGCAAACACGCGTCAGCCGTTCCGGCACAATCGGCGCCGAATATCGCTCAATGGGGTTACCTCACCGTCGGTCGAGGTTGCGGGGGTCCGCGACCGGTGCTTGCGTGAGCCTCGTCCGATGCGGAACCGAATGTGAAAGGGATTTCCCAATGAGCATGTTCGACAAGGCCAAGGAAGCCATGGGCAACCACTCGGACAAGGTCGGTGAAGGCATCGACAAGGCGTCCGAGGCCGCCAAGGACCGCTTCGGCGGCCACGACGAGCAGATCGACCAGGCGGCGGACAAGGCTCGCGACTTCGCGAGCAACCAGGGCGGCGACCAGGAGCAGGGCCGCTGACCAGAGCCTGACCTGGGACCTGCAGAGGGGCGGCCACCCGGCCGCCCCTCTGGTTTCTCTGGGCCTGGCGCTAATGGCCGGTGCTCAATTCTTCAACAATTTCCCTGGTCAAGGGGAATCGCGTCCATTCGGAAGAGTCGACGGTTTTTGACAGGCGTTACCCGTGCTGTTCACCAGCGGCCGGGAGCGCGCACGACGGCGGCGCCTCGGCAGCCGCGGTCACGGCCGAGGGAACTCCGCGGCGACCGCCGCGACCTCCTTCATGAAGTCGGGGTCGGGAACCCCGTGCACCGGCTCCACCTCCGCGATCACGACCATCGACCCCGATGGCCGGGAGTGGTAGTAGCGACCGGTCCACTTGACGCGCCCGGCTCCGACGAGCGCACCGGGCAGCGGCGACACGTTACCCGTGCCGTAGGTGTCCGCGAGCGAACGAAGTTTGGTGGCCGAGCGACTGGACCTCATGCGTACCCACGAAACCGACACGATCATTTCGCCGCCGTTGCCATCGTCCAGCCGGACCAGGAAGCGGTCGAGGGACCGGCAAGGCGTGCGCAGGAAGAACTTGTGCACCTCTCCATAGGAATTGGCCGCGCACGGCAACCCATGCTTCACGATCTGCTTGAGCCGCTTCAGGTTCATCCGGCGCCAGGTGAGGTCACGGTTGCCTTTCCGCGCCGGCTCCTTGCCCTTTGCCGCTCGGTCGACCACGCTCTTCGGCACGCCTCCTCCGGAGACCGTTGCACCGAGACCGCCCTCGGCGGCGATGGCGCCGCCGCCCACCACCAGGGCGAGCGCACCCGCCGACAGCCCTTTGGTCCACCGCCCGTTCTTGTCCCGAGGCTGGCTTCGCCATGACATCGTCCATCCCCCCTTGCGGGGATCGACTGTGCCAGCAATGGCCAAGAGGCAGTTCGAATACGACTGCACACCGCTCCGATGGAGCAGCGGTATCAGTCAGTCGGAGCCACAGAAGACCCGATCAGGAACCTCCCACAGTAGATCCTGCTTGGGCCGAACGAGGGACACCCCGGAGGCTTGGTAGGAGCTCGGTCCGGCACGAGAGGTCGGCGGTCGCTCGTGCCGAACCGAACCCACCCCCAAGTCAGTCCTTGGTCGAGAACGCCGCGTCGAAGGCGGCCGCGGGCTTGTCGAACAGCATTCGGCGGATCACGCCCACCGCCTCCTCGGCGCCACGCAGCCGGTCCATCCCGGCGTCCTCCCACTCCACTGAGATCGGTCCGTCGTAGCCGATGGAGTTCAAGGCCCGGAAGCAGTCCTCCCACGGCACGTCGCCGTGCCCGGTGGACACGAAGTCCCAGCCACGCCGGGGATCCGACCACGCCAGGTGCGAGCCGAGGCGCCCGTTGCGCCCGTCGAACCGCTTGCGTGTGTCCTTGCAGTCCACGTGGTAGATCCGGTCGGCGAAGTCCAGGATGAACCCGACCGGATCCAGGTCCTGCCAGATGAAGTGCGACGGATCCCAGTTCAGGCCGAACGCCGGGCGGTTGCCCACGGCGTCCAGCGCACGACGCGTCGTCCAGTAGTCGTACGCGATCTCGGACGGGTGCACCTCGTGGGCGAACCGCACCCCCTCGGCGTCGAACACATCGAGGATCGGGTTCCACCGCTCGGCGAAATCGGCGTACCCGTCGTCGATGACCTCCTGGGACACCGGCGGGAACATCGCCACGTACTTCCAGATCTTCGACCCGGTGAACCCGACCACAGTGGACACCCCGAGCAGCGCCGCGGCCCGCGCGGTGTCGGCCATCTCCGCCGCCGCCCGCTGACGAACCCCCTCCGGCGAGCCGTCACCCCAGATGCGCGCGGGCACGATGTTGCGGTGCCGCTCGTCGATCGGGTCGTCGCAGACGGCCTGGCCGACCAGGTGGTTCGAGATCGTCCACACCCTCAGCCCGTGCCGCTCCAGCTGCGCGAGCTTGTCCGGCACGTAGTCGGACTCGGTCACCGCGCGGTGGACGTCGAAGTGGTCACCGGAGCAGGCGACCTCCAACCCGTCGTAGCCCCATTGCGCAGCGAGCTTGCACACCTCTTCGAACGGCATGTCCGCCCACTGCCCGGTGAACAACGTGACCGGCCTGCTCATCGGCCTGCCCCTTCCTCGATCGGGATCTCCGTCCACACCGAACCCTTCGCGGCACTGCGTTGCACCGCGTCCAGCACCCGCTGCACCTGCAACCCGTCCACGAAGGACGGTGCCGGGTCCACCCCCGAAGCCACCGCACGCACGAAGTCGACCACCTCGTGGGTGAACGTGTGCTCGTAGCCGAGCAGGTGCCCCGGCGGCCACCAGGCCCCCACGTACGGGTGCGAAGGCTCGGTCACCAGGATCCGCCGGAAGCCCGCGGAATCCCCGTCGGAACCGTCGTAGAACGACAGTTCGTTCATCGATTCGAAGTCGAACGCCAGGCTGCCCTTCGACCCGTTCACCTCGACCCGCATGGCGTTCTTGCGGCCCAGCGCATACCGCGTCGCCTCGTAGCTGGCCACCGCGCCGGAGGCGAACCGGCCGAGGAACAGCGCCGCGTCGTCGACCGTCACGTCCTCCATGCCCGACCCCGACGGCCGCTGCGGCACGAACGTGGTCGTGGTCGCGCAGACCCCGGTGAGCAGATCCCCGGTCAGGAACTGGGTGGCGTCCACGATGTGCGCCCCGAGATCACCCAGCGCACCCGACCCGGCCTGCTCCTTGCGCAACCGCCACGCCATCGGCGCTTCGGCGTCGGAGAGCCAGTCCTGCAGGTAGACCGCCCGGACGTGCCGGATCTCGCCGAGGCGCCCCTCGGCGATGAGCTTGCGGGCGTAGGCGAGCGCGGGCACCCGGCGGTAGTTGAACGCCACCATCGACCGCACCCCGCGCGCCGCGGCCTCGGTGGCCGCGGCCGCCATCGCCTCCGCCTCGGCGACCGTGTTGGCCAGTGGTTTCTCGCACAACACGTGCTTGCCGGCAGCCAGGGCGGCCAACGCGATCTCGGCGTGCGTGTCGCCGGGCGTGCACACGTCCACCAGTTGCACGTCATCCGACTCGACGACCGCCCGCCAGTCGGTGCTGGACGCGGCGAAGCCGTACTTGTCCGCTGCCGCCGACGTCCGCTCCGGGTCGCGGCCACCGAGCACGGCGAGCTGGGGGACCAGCGGCAGGTCGAAGAACCGGTGCGCGGTCCGCCACGCGTGCGAGTGCACCGCACCCATGAACGCGTGGCCGATCATCCCGACCCCGATGGAACCCTCGGTCATAAGTGTCTCCAGTCGATCAGCCGAAAGGGGTCAGGAGTCGAAGCCGACGTCGAGGTAGGAGTCGACGTTGTCCTTGGTCACCACGGCCGAGTAGGTGGTGATCGACGCAGGCACCTCGTGCTCGGCGAAGTCGCCGACGCCCTTGCCCTGGCCCAGCAGGCGGGCCACGGCGATCGCGGTGGACGCCATCGACGGGCTGTAGAGCACGGTCGCCTTGATCACCGTGTTGTCGGCCTTGATGCGGTTCATCATGTCCCGCGAGCCGGCGCCGCCGACCATCACGAATTCCTTGCGGCTGGCCGAATCGATCGCGGCCATGACGCCGATTCCTTGGTCGTCGTCGTGGTTCCACAAGGCGTCCAGTTTGGACGCACCCTGCAGCAGGTTCGCCGTCTGCCGCTCGCCGGACTCGGCAGTGAACTCGGCCGACACCCGCGGGCCGACCTTGAACCCGTTGCGGGCCAAGGCATCCTTGAAGCCCTTGCTGCGTTCCTGGGTCAACGGCAGGGAGTCGATGCCCGCCACCTCGCCGATGATCGGGTTGCTGACGTTCTTCGCCTTCATCTGCTTGGCGATGTAGTCACCGGCGTTGACGCCCATCCGGTAGTTGTCGCCGCCGATCCACGTGCGGTAGGCGAGCGGGGTGTCGAACACGCGGTCCAGGTTGATCACCGGGATGCCCGCGTCCATGGCCTGCTGGCCGGCGGCGGTGAGTGCCTTGCCGTCGAAGGGCAGGATGACCAGCACGCCGACCTTCTTGTTGATCAGCGTCTCGACCTGGGCGATCTGCTGGTTGACGTCGTTGGTGCCCTCGGTGGCGTCCAGGGTCACCTCCTTGAACGCCGCGGCCTGCGCCTTGGCGTTCTTGGTCATGGCCGCCATCCAGCCGTGGTCGGCGGCGGGCGCCGAGAAGCCGATGGTGACGGGTTTGCCGGGCTGGGCGTTGGCGCCCGAACCACCCGCGACCTGCTGCGGCCCGGCCGCGGCCGGGGTGTTGGACGTGCAGCCGGCCACCAGCGCACCCGCACCCAGTGACATACCGAGGGCGGAGGCACCGAGCAGGAACTTGCGACGGGAGGGATCGATCGACATGGCTACTCCGGTGTAGGTGTCGGGGCCTAGGTTTTCCGAGTTCGATTGGTGCCGTACTGCAGCAGCACGGCGGCGACGATGATCACGCCCTTGGCGATGTTCTGGACGTCGGTCTCGAGGTTGTTCTGGGTGAAGATGCTGTTCACCACGGTGAAGATCAGCACGCCGATCAGGGTGCCGATGAGCGTGCCGCGCCCGCCGGTGAGCAGCGTGCCGCCGATGACGACTGCGGCGATGGCGTCGAGTTCGTAGTAGAGGCCGTTGGTGGAGGCTCCCGACGTGGTGCGGGCGACGACCATCAAAGCCGCGATGCCGCAACACAATCCGGCCACCGCATAGACCATCGCGGTGTGCCGCTTGACGTTGATGCCCGCGAGGCGAGCGGCCTCGGCGTTGCCGCCGACCGCGAACGTGCGCCGGCCGAACGTGGTGCGGTTGAGCACCACCCAGCCGACCACGTAGACCACCGCGAGCATCCAGATCAGCACCGGGATGCCCAGGAAGGCACCGCGGAAGAAGTCCAGGTAGCCCTGCTGGTTGACCACCTGGGTGCGCCGGCCGGAGAGGCGTTCGGCCAGACCGCGGGCCGAGGCGTACATCGCGAGCGTCGCGATGAACGGCACGAGCTTGCCGTACGCGATCAGCAGGCCGTTGATCAACCCGGCGCCCAGCCCGACGGCGAGCGCGCAGACCACCATGACGAACGGGCCGTAGGACTGCGTGGCGAGCGTCGTCATCCACACCGACGCCAGCGCCACCATCGAGCCGACCGAAAGGTCGATGCCGCCGGAGATGATCACGAACGTCATCCCGACGCTGACCACGCCGATCGCCGCCGCGAGGCGAAGCATCGTGGAGATGTTGCTCTCGGACAGGAACGTGTCGGGCCCGGTGACGTACCCGATGACGCACAACACCACGAGCACGCCGAAGAGGATCGAGAGCCGCAGGTCGGGCCGGAACCCGCGCACCTTGGGCACGTTGGCGGGCGGCGGTTGCACCGGTTGGTCCACCGTCTCGGCCGTGCCCGGACTGGACGCTGTCACGTCATCACCTCGCTGCCTTCCATCACCAGGTCGAGCACGGCCGCCTCGGTCAGCTCCGCGGCGGGTGCCTCGGTGAGCAACCGGCCCTCACGCATCACGAGCACGCGATCGGCGAGCCCGAGCACCTCGGGCACCTCGCTGGAGACCAGCAGCACCGCGACTCCGGCCGCGGCCAGCTGGTGGATCAGCCGGTAGAGCTCGGCGCGGGCGCCGACGTCCACGCCGCGGGTCGGCTCGTCGAGCAGCAGCACCGAGCAGTCGCGCACCAGCCACCGCGCGACCACGGCCTTCTGCTGGTTGCCGCCCGACAGCGTGCGGGCGATCCGCCGCGGGTCCGCGGGACGCAGGTCGAGGCGTTCGAGCGTGGCGCGGGCCGTGCGCAGTTCCTTGCCGCGCTCGGTGAACCCGGCGCGGCTGAACGCGGGCAGGCTCGCGAGCGTCACGTTGTCGGCCACGGACTGGTCGAGCAGCAGGCCCTGGCTCTTGCGCTCCTCCGGCGCGAGCCCGATCCCGGCGGCGACCGCGGCGGGCACGCTGCCCGGCCGCAAGGGTTTGCCGTTCACCATCACGGTGCCCGCGTCGGCCTTGCGCGCGCCGAACACCGTCTCCAGCAACTCGCTGCGCCCGGCGCCGACCAGCCCGGCGATCCCGACGATCTCCCCGGCGTGCAGGGTGAAGCCGATGTCGGCGAACTCGCCTTCGCGGGTCAGCCCCTCGACCCGCAGCACCTCGCGCGACTCGTCCACTGTGGACACATCACGGCGCGGGAAGACGGTCTCCACCATCCGCCCGGACATGAGGTTCACCAGTTCGCTGGTCGGCGTGTTCGCGGGCAGGCCGGCGGCGACCGTGCGGCCGTCCTTGAGGACGGTGACCCGGTGCCCGATGCGGCGGATCTCGTCGAGGCGGTGGGAGATGTAGACGACCGCGACGCCCTCGGCGGTCAGCTCGGCGACGATCCGGAAGAGGTTGTCCACCTCGTCGGCGGCGAGCGCGGCGGTCGGCTCGTCCATCACGATCAGGCGGGCGTCGTGGGCGAGCGCGCGGGCCATCGACACCAGTTGCTGGCCGGCCGAGGACAGCAACCCGACCTCGCGTCCGGGCGGGATCTCCGGGTGGCCGAGGCGGCGCAGCAGGTCGCGGGCGGCGCCCCGCATGGCAAGCCGCTTGGTGAAGCCGAAACTGGCGGGTTCGTTGCCCAGGAAGATGTTCTCCGCGACCGACAACCCGGGGACCAGGTCGAGCTCCTGGTACATCGTGGCGATGCCGAGGCGCAGCGCCGCGACCGGCGAGCCCAGCGTCGCCGGCTCGCCGCGCCAGGTGATCACGCCGTCGTCCGGCTGGTGGGCACCCGACAGCACCTTGATCAGCGTGGACTTGCCCGCCCCGTTCTGGCCGAGCAGGCAGTGCACCTCGCCGGGCAGCACGTCGAGGTCGACGCCGTCGAGCGCCCGCACGCCGGGAAACGCCTTGACGATGCCGGTCATGGTGAGCAGCGATTCGGGGTTCGGTGACTCGCTCATGCTGGCGCCTCCTCGCGCATCGGCACGATCGCCGGGTCCGCGAACACCCGGCGCAATCCGGCGAGGGCGGCTGCCTCGGCGAAGTCGAGCCGTGAGCCCACGATGCGCACGCCACCGCCGCCGGGGGCCAGGGTCGTGGCCACCACCTGGTCGCGGACCGGCTCGATCAGCCACTCGGGCAGCGCCGCGAAGTAGCCCCCCAGCACCACGACCGCCGGGTTCACCAGGTTGACCACAATGGACACACCGATGGCCAGCGAGGACCCGGTGGCGTGCAAGGCATCCAGCGTGCGCCGGTCACCCTGCTCGGCGCGCTCGCGGATCAGCCGCATCCGGCTGGCGAGGTCCAGGGACGGGTCGTGCACGGGGTCGGTGGGATCGGCGCAGGCGTGCAGCAGCGCGGCGAGCCCGACCTGGGACTCCCAGCAGCCGCGCCGTCCACACGAGCAGGTCGCGCCGAACGGGTCCATGGGCATGTGCCCGATCTCGCCGGCGTAACCCAGGCTGCCGCGGATCAGGCGGCCGTCGGCGACCAACGCGCCGCCCACGCCGAAGTCGCCGTTGACGTAGGCGAGGTCGTGCACGTTCGGCATCGCCTCGGACTCGGCTTGGGCACCGAGGTTCGCGTCGTTGCCGACCGCGATCAGGTCCAGGGCGAACCCGGTGCGCGCGGCCAGTTCGTCGGCGACCGCGACGCCCTGCCAGCGCAGCCGGGGCGCGATCGTGACGGCGCCCGCGTCGGTGTCGACCAGACCGGGCACGGAGACGGTGACGCCGACCGGTTCCTGGCCGACCTGCCGGGCCAGCTCGGCGAGCGCGTCCATGGCGCGGGCCGGTCCGGCGGCCGGCACGTCGAGGGCGACGCGCGCCTGGTGCACGACGGCGCCGGTGAGGTCGATGACGGCGACGCCCACGTGGTCGGCGTGCACGTCGAGGCCGAGGCCGTGGGCGCCGTCGGGCCGCAGCGCGACCTGTTGGCCGGGCCGGCCCTGACCGGGGACGGCCGCGCCGGTCTCGTGCACGAGACCGCGCAGGCCGAGGTCGGTGACCAGGCTGGAGACGGTCGCCTTGGCCAGGCCGCAGCGGGCCGCGAGCTGTGCGCGGGAGAGCGGCCCGTGGGCGCGCAGCGCGCGCAGCACGAGCGCGAGGTTGCCGCGGCGCAGGCCGTTCTGGCTCGCTGGCTGGTGCTCGGTCACGACATCCGTTTCGTTCGGGAGATGGTCGAAGTGGGTGGGTCCGATCACAGGAGAGCTTGCGGGAGCCTCCCCCGTGACGGCAATAGGCCGTTTGGCCGCATCCTTCCGACGGTCTTTCGATCAGAATCGACAAAAGTCTGCCGAACCAGTCCCAAACTCTCTCCGCTCACCTTCGCGGCACAACGGGCGTGTCCCACAGTCAGGCGGGGTGTGTCCCCTCTTCCGACCCGGTGTGTCCCCTCGTCCAGCCGGGCGTGTCCCCCCGTTCCCGCAGAGCGTGTCCCCTGCTCCCGCCGGGCGTGTCCCACGCGGAGTCGCGTTTGGCCGCCCCGAGGCCAAACCGCCGCCAACCGCCGCTCGTGGGTTCGGTTTTACACGGGGCACGACGGCCCTAAACTCGCGCGGTGCGGGCGCCTCACCTTCCTGCCCGTTTTGGCGCCCGCAAGGGCCGTCGTGGGGGTCCCCGTGTCAAACCGAACCCACCCAACTCGACCCGCACCCCGAAACCAACCGGACCAGCGCGCACACCGAGCCGGACAAGCGGACACACCCGGCTGGACGAGGGGACACGCGCGGTCGGAAGGGGGGACACGCGCGGAGGGGTGTGCGGGTCAGGTGAAGGCGCGGTCGGTGGCTGACCAGGCGGCGCCGGTGACGCCGGCCAGAGTGCCGAGTTCGGACAGCACGATCGGCAGGTTGCCGGTGGCGAGCGGCAGCGACCGGCGGTAGACCGAGCTGCGCACCTCGGCAAGCAGCGGGTGGCCGAGTTGCGAGACCCCGCCGCCGATCACGACCATGCCCGGGTTGAGGAAGCTGACCAGCGACGCGACCACGTGCCCGAGCCGCCGCCCGCCCTCGCGCACGAGGTTCGCGGCGGCGAAGTCACCAGCGGCGGCCGCTTCGCCGACGTTCTTGGCGGTCAGCGTGCCGCCGTGCTCGAGCTGTTCGGCCAGCGCGGGGGAGCGACCGCTGCGGGCGAGGGTCAGCGCGTCGCGGGCGAGCGCGGCGCCGCCGAAGTAGGCCTCCAGGCACCCGACCTCGCCGCACGCGCACGCCGGGCCGTAGTCGTCGAGGCGGATGTGCCCGATGTCGCCGGCCGTACCCGCAACGCCGCGGTAGACCCGGCCGCCGAGCACGATGCCGCAGCCGATGCCGGTGCCGATCTTGACGAAGATCAGGTCGTCCAGGGACCGCGCGACCCCAGCATGCCGTTCGCCCAGGGCCATCACGTTCACGTCGTTGTCCACTGTGACCGGACAACCCCACGCCCCGGACAGCTCGTCACGCACCGGGTAGCGGTCCCAGCCGGGCATGATCGGCGGGGCGACCGGCATGCCCTCTCGGAAGCTCACCGGGCCGGGCAGCCCGATGCCGGCGCCGAGCAACCGGCCGGGTGCCTTGCCGAGCACCTGGTCGGCGAGCGTGCGCACGGTCCCGAGCACCGGCCCAGGCCCTTGGCGCACAAGGCAATCCTGGCTTTCGCTGGCCAGCACCTCGCACCGCCCGTCGGTCACGGCGACGGTCACCGAGGTCGCGCCGACGTCCACGCCGAGGAATCGCAGGTCGTCCGCGAGGTGCACCAGCGTGGACCGCCGCCCGCCCCGGCTCGCCGCCGGGCCGCCGATCGCGACTAGCCCGGCCTCGACGAGCCGGCCGAGCTCGCCGCTCAGCTTCGCCCGCGGCAGCTCCAACCGCTCACCGAGCGCGACCCGGGACATCGGCCCCTCGTCACGCAACACGGCGAGCAGGTTCGGCGCGTTGCTCCCGTCCACGCGGCCACTGTAACCGCGCGACGCCTACTCGCTGCCGGTGATCGTCGCCAGCACCTGCTCCGCGACCGCCGTCGTCGACTTGCAGGTGTCTTCCCGCGGCTTGTCGGTGTTGAACTTCGTCACTTCGACGCCGACGTAGCTCCGGTCGGTGAAACCGATCGCGACGCTGCAGAACTCCGGGGAACCCTGTCCGGTGTAGTAGAGCACCGGGTGGCTCGCCAAGGTGCCCTGCTTCCAGTACTCGGGGGAGAGCCCCTTGGCGTGGTCCGCGGTCAACTCCGCCAGCCCGGCGTCGGTCACCACGAAGGCGGTGACCCACAAGGTGCCGGTCTCCCGGTGCTGCAGGTCGCCGTACTGGCACGTCGGGGACTGCGCGTGCGCCTTGACCGTGCCGGCCCGGACGGTGAAACCGTTCTTGTCCAGGGCCGTGCGTTGCGCGTCGGTGAGCACTGAGCAGGGACTCGCCACGAACGACGCGAGTTCCGCCGGCGCGGCCGACGCCGACGTGGTGGCGACCGTGCGCGTCGTCGGCCCGGGCGGCGGGCTGTCCTTCTCGCCGCAGCCGGCGAGAAGGACACCCACGAGCGCCGCGGCTGCGCCGACGGCCGCGATGCGGAGCGTCACACCCGCCAGTTCTTGGCGTAGTCCATGAACTGGGGCGCCATGTCCGACGAGGCGTTGGTGCTCTTGTTGGTGTACCGGCGCGCCTGCTCGAGTTGGCTGACGCGGGTGTGGAGATTCATCCCCAGATCGTTGATCGCCTTCGCCGTGTCCTGCTCGAGCTTCGTCATGTTCTTCATGTAATCGATCACGGTGTCCTTGAGGAACGCGTGCTTGCCGATCGGGTTTTCTTCTTCCTTGGGCTTTTCCGCCGAGGTGGCGCCCTTCGCGCCCTCGCCGACCATCTGCGCGCCGGCCGCGGCGAGGGTCGAGGCCTGGACCACCGCGGACACGCCGTCGGTGAGGACCGCGCACACCAGCTCGACGATGCCGGTGATGATGATCGACGTCCAGTTGATGGGCGCGCCGTCGTCCTTCCCGTAGTCGGCGAACCGCTTGGTGAGCCCGTCCATCTGCTTGGCCATGGCCTCGCTGGCCTTCTTGTAGATCATCCGGTACTTCACGAGCGTCTCGGCGATGCGCAGGAAGCCGTTCTCGACGTAAACCTGGAACCGGATCAGGTCGTCCTCGAAGAGCTGCGCGTCCAGGTGCTCGGTGGCCGTCCAGCCGTAGCGCATCGACAACCAGTCGATGCGGATCTGCCCGAGCTCGTCGTACAGGTCGCCGTCCCGGACGGGCTTCTCGGCCGTCGCGTTCGGCGGTGGCTGGGTGTCGACGTGGTCGGCGGGCGGCGGGAAGGTGAAGCAGCCCTTGGTCAGCATGTCGTAGCCCTGGCTGATCGTGGCCTCGTTGATGCCCGCGATCGCCTTGGCGAAGATGAAGAACTGGTCCGGCATGGTGGCGAAGCCGTCGAGCGCGGACACCGCCCGGTAGTCCGGGTCGCCCTCCCGGTTGTCCGGGGAGAAGACCGGTACGTCGATCAGCGTCTGTCCGCTGATGTTCTTCTCGACGGTGGGCCGGTAGATGCGCGGACCGTTGTTGGTCTGCGGGTTGGACAGGTAGTCGACCCAGGCGTTCAGCTCGCCGGCGGCTTTCGCCAGCTCGGGGTCGGTGTCGGCGTTGATGCCCGGGACCGGGATCGGCCCGCGGCCGGGAGGCAGGGTCATGTCAGTTCCCCTGTCCCAGGTTGTTGGCGATGTTGGTGAAGTTCTGCGCGTGCTCGGCGTCGGTCCGCTCGGCCCATGCGATGTGCTTGAGCGCCATGTCCCGGTAGGTGCTCAGCGAGTCGATGACCTGACCCTGGTCGATGCGCAGGAACTCGATCGCCGCGCCGACCTGGTTGAGGAACGACTGGCTCGCGCTGAGCACGTCACCGTGCCCGTACCCGCTGACCCAGCCGGGCGTCGACCCGGCGGAGTTCATGGTGTTGTACGCGTTGGTGTACGAGTCGTTGTTCTGCTTCAGCCGGTCGATCACCGGTGTGAGCCAGAGGTCGATGGCACGCCGGAAGGCGTCCGCATCGATCGCGTATTCGTTGGACGGGTCGCCCATGACAGATATCCCCCAGTGGATGCTCTGTGTGCACGCGGGTGCGTGCGTTCGGCATCATGACATGGGTGGTTGCCAGCGCGCTGGGAAAGCGCGGTTCAGGTGGCCGGTGAGGATCGCCACGGCGGCCGTTCGCGCAGCTTGACCTCGGTCTCGGCTATGCCCGGCTGGGGTTCGAGTCCGGTGAACGCGCAGGAGCAGGTCAGCTGATCGCCACGGGCAGGGTGGCGCGGACGTGCTCGGCGTGCCTGCCGTTGGCGGGCACCAGGGGTACGCCGAGCGCGGCGAGTTGTTCGGCGTCCACACCGGACCGGCCGCGGTGCAGTCCGATGCGGACCGTCGCGGCCGGTTTCGGCTCGCCCTGCGCGTTGCGCCGCAACGTGTACGCGACGCAGGTGAACATGCTGCGGGGCGCGCACCGGCCGATCACCGCGGCGACGTCGCCGGGGGAGCGGGTCAGCAGGCACGCCTGGCGCTGGTCGCCGATGCGCCAGTACCGCCACGTCTCGGCGGCTTCGTAGCCGACCGTCTTGGCGAACAGGGAGTCCTGGCCGGCGCCGACCGAGACCACCAGCTCATTGTGCAGGTCCAAGGTGTCCAGCACGGACGCGTCGTACCCGAGCTCGGCGAGGTCGCTGACCAACCGCAGCGCCGCGCTCGACGCCGCCTTGAACGCGCCGTCGCGGCCGTCGCCGCGGGCCAGCGCGGCCCACGGCGCGTCCTCGCGCTGGTAGCGCACGGCGAGCCAGTAGACGCTGATCGGGTTCGGGCTCACCGAGGCCGCGGGCACCGACCACACCACCAGCTGCGCCGCCGCCAACGGGATGTCGGTGCGCTCGAATGCCTTGTGCAGCACCAGGAGCAGCCGGTCCGGGTCCGGGTGGACGGTCGGCGCCAGCCGGATCGTGACGCTGTAGCCCTCTTCCTCGCCGATCGTGGCCACGCCGACGCGGTTACCGGCCCGGTCGACGTGGGTGTGAATGGTCAGGTCCGGTTCGAGTGCGCGGACCGGGGTGGCCGTGTCGGCATTTTTACCCTTGCGGCGTGCCAGGTATTTGAGGTAAATGGCGAGCCATTGCGCACCGCATTGGCCGCCTATCCGCACCGAGCTGGCCGCGATCGCGACGAGGGCGGCGACGATGACCACGACGGTGAGCACGGTGAGCTCGCCGTCGGGAAAGAGTGTTGCCAGAACGGCGGTCACGGCCAGTTGCCAAACGGCGATCTGACCTGCGGAAACCGGCAGGATCCAGGGTAGCCGCCGACCGGCGCCGTGAGGCCGGGCCGGGACGCGCGGACTTGCCGTCATCACCATCAGATACGCACCGTTCGCCAATCCCTGGTGAGATATTGCCAACGCAATAATGCTTCTCGGTATTATGTCGCGTACCGAGCGTGCCATCAAGCTCGCAAAGAGGAGCAGTGCCGGGTGTGGACTCAGCGGGATCAGATTCAGGCATACCAGTTCCTGCGCAGGCGTCTGGTCTCCGCACTCGTCGCGGCCGACGCCAACCACCCCACGTCGCCCTCCAAGCGGCTGGTGCTCGGCGTGGTCCTCGGCCTGGCCGGCACCCTGCTCGCCGCCGCCGTCTTCGGCGTGATCGGTCTGCTCACCCCGAGCCGCGCGCAGGAGTGGCGCCAGGGCGGCCAGGTGATCGTCGAGCAGGAGACCGGCGCCTTGTTCATCCTCGGCGCGGACGACGCCCTGCACCCGGTCCTCAACTACGCCTCGGCGCGGCTGCTCGCGGGCGGTGACGGCACCAAGACCGTGGTGGTCCCGGCCAAGTCGCTGCGGGACGTGCCGCGCGGCGAAGGCGTGGGCCTGGCCGGTGCGCCGGCGTCGTTGCCGCAGCCGGACCGCCTGGTGTCCGGCCCGTGGACCCGGTGCAGCCGCACGTCACCGGACCGCCCGGCCGGCGCCCCGCCGATCTCGACCGTCCTGTTAGGACAGGACCCGGCCGGTTCGGTGCTGCGCGACGGGCAGGGCCTGCTGGCCCGGCTGGACGGCGACCGCCAGTACCTCATCACCGGCGGGCACCGCTACAAGCTGGCCGACAAGGCCACGGTGACCGCGCTCGGCTACGACTCCGCCGACGTGCTCACCGTCTCGCCGGAGTGGCTCAACACGGTTCCCGCGGGCCGCGACCTGGGCACGATCGACGTGCCGCAGGCCGGCGCGCAGGGCCCGGCGGTCGGCGGGCAGGCGACCCGGATCGGCCAGGTGCTCACCACCGGCGGCGGCTACTACCTGGTGCGCCCCGACGGCCTCGCGGTGGTCACCGAGACCGAGGCGCGGCTCGCGCTGGGCGCCGCGCACGCGGGCGCGGCCTACCCGGGCCGGGTGCCCGAACCGCTGCCGGTCGCGGCCGCCGACGTCGCCGCCGCGCCCCGCTCGGCGGCGAAGTCCACCGGCTACCCCCGCTTCCACCCGGTGACCGTGACCGTCGACCAGTCGTCGGTCGTCTGCACGACCGGGACCGAGGTGACCGTCGGGCACGGCACCCTGGCGCTGGCCAGCCCGCCGATCCTCACCGACCCGAAGGCCAAGGCGGCCACCGAGGTCTCGGTGCCCGGCGGCATGGGCGCGGTGGTGGAGTCGCAGCCGACGCCCGGCGCGGCGAGTGGCACGGTGTACGTCATCACCGACACCGGCAAGAAGTACCCAGTGGTCGACGAGAAGGCGCTCGCCGCCCTCGGCTACGGCGGCGCGCCCAAGGTCGGCGTCTCGCCCGACGTCCTGGCGTTGTTCCCCACCGGCGTCACGCTCGACCCGAACGCGGCCGCGCGGACGGTGCCGACCTGATGGGACCCGCCGAGCGGTTGCTGCTGCGTCAGGGCCTCAAGTACGCCCTGATCCTGCGGCTGATCGTGTCCGGTGTGGCCAGCCTGGTCTCGCTCGTGCTCGAGCCGGGGCCGGTGTGGTGGCGCACGGCGGCGGTCGTGCTCGGCCTGAACGCGTGGCAGCTCTGGTTCGCCCGCGAACGCCTGCGCACCTGCACCGAGGACGGCGGCACGTCGCGGCGTTGGCTGGTGCCGCTCGACGTCGCGGTCATCTGCGCGATCTGCCTGTCCCAGACGTGGACCACGGTGCTCCCGCACACCAGCGAAGACGGCGCCCTGCTCAACTGGGTGCAGGTGGCCGCGGAGATCGCCGTTGTCGCCTACCCGTGGGTGACCGGCCCGCTCGGCCTGGCGCTGCTGACCGCCGCGGTCACCGCCGCCTACATCGCCGGCCAGACGATGGCGCAGCCCGAACTGTTCCTCGGCGGCGCGGCCCTGCACCTCTGGCTGATCGTCGAGGCCGCGCTGTCGTGGGGCATCTACCGCCTGGTGCGCGGACGCGCGCGGACCGCCGACGAACAGGTCGCCCGCGAGGAACGGCTGCGCACGCGGACGGCGCTGGCCAACGCCCGGCGCGTCGACGAGAACGAATACCTCGCGACGCTGCACGACACCGCGTCGGCGACGCTGCTCATGGTCGGCGCCGGCGTCGTCGCGGGGCGCCAGGAGTGGCTGGCCGAGCAGGCCGCCCGCGACCTGGAGGCGATCCGGGGGCCGGCCGCCGTGCCCGGCAGCGAGGTCGACCTGGTCCCGATGCTGCGCGAGGTCGTCCGGCAGAGCCCGCTGCGGGTGCGCTGGCACGGCGTCGAGTCGTTGCGGGTGCCCGCTTTGGACGCGGTGATGCTCTGCCACGGCACCCGCGAAGCCCTCACCAACGTGTTGCGCCACGCGGGCACCGACGAGGCGACCACGACCGTCGCGGTCGAGGGCGGCGACGTGGTCATCGAGGTGACCGACCACGGCCGCGGCTTCGACCCGGCGTCGATCTCCGGGCACCACCACGGCGTGACGCGCTCGCTGGTGGCGCGGATGGCCCGCATCGGCGGCAACGCGACGGTGACCAGCAAGCCCGGCGTCGGCACGACCGTGCGGATGACCTGGCCGCTGAGCCACGGGACCCACGGCCAGAGTTCCCACAGCAGCGGGCCGATCAGGCTGACCGACCCGATCGACACCGAGATCATCGCCGCCAACTACGGCAAGGGTCTGCGCTGGTCGGTGGTCGGGATGAGCGCGATCATCCTGCTGCTGCTGGACGTGCCGAAGCTGCTGGCCAACCTCGACGCCTACGACTCCGTCGTCGCCCAGGTCGTCGCCCTCGCGGGGTTCCTCGGGATCACCGTGGTCGCCGGGATCTCGACCCAGCGCGACCGCCCGCTCGGCGGGTGGCGCTGGCCGTTGCTGGCGCTGGCCCTGGGCCTGTCCGTGCTCGCCACCCAGGCCGTGTCCGCCGAACACCGGCTCGGCGTGGCGCACTGGGCCGAGGGCGACGCCGCGTGGTGGGTCGCGTTGCTGCTGCTGGATTCCCCGGTCGCCGTGTTCGTCAGCGCGGTGGTCGCGCAGTACGTGCTCACGTACGCGGACTCGCTGATCTTCGGGCACGCCGCGGTCACCGTGGCCGGCACCGTGAACGCCGTGCTGCTGGTCCTCTCGTTCCAGTTCGCCGTCGGTATGATCGCCGCGGTCCTGCGGTCGATCGCCGCGCCCGCCGCGCGGGCGGCCCGCGAGGCCGAACAACTGCGCACGGCCGAGGCGGTCGAGCGGGCACTGCACGAGGACCGCAAGGAGCGCTGGGCGGCACTGGCCGACACGACCGTGCCGTTGCTGGACGGGCTCGCCTCCGGCAGGCTCGACCCGGCCGACGACGCGGTGCGCCGGGCGTGTGCGGTGGAGGCGACGCGGATGCGCAGGCTCTTCGTGGAGGCGGCCGGTGAGGCCGACCCGCTGCTGCACGAGCTGCGGGCGTGCATCGAGCTCGCCGAACGCAACGGCGTCTCCGTGTCCTTCGCCGAGTACGGCAACCGGCCGAAGGTGCCGATCCAGGCCCGCCGGATGCTGACCGAGCCCGCCGTCGCGGTGCTCGCGACCGCGCGGGGCAAGGTGCGGCTGACCATGGTCGGTACGGTCGGCACCGACGGTGGAGACGGCACGGACGGCGCCCAGGAGTCGGTGACGGTCAGCGTGGTCGCGGCTCGCACGCCCTACGCCGTTCCGGCCCCCGACCGTGACGGCGTCCGCACCGCGGTCGTTGAGGAAGGCGACCGGCTGTGGATCCAGACGACCTGGCGAGGCGGGACATGATCTCCGTTGTCGTGGTGGACGACCACTCCGTGGTGATCGCGGGGATCCGCGCGTGGTGCGCGCTGGCGGACCCGCCGATCAAGGTCGTCGACGCCGGGCCGTCGGTCGCGGTGGCGTGGCTGGACCCGGGTGGCTCGGCCGACGTCGTCGTGTTCGACATGCAGCTCGACCGCACCGGCCCCGCCTACGCCGACCTCAAGCGGCTGGTCGACGCCGGCCGCCAGGTCGTCGTCTACAGCGGACGCACCGACCGCGAGACGATGCTGACCTGCATGGACATCGGGGCGTTCACCTACCTCACGAAGGCCGAGGGCGAGGAGCACCTCGTCGCGGCCATCCAGGCGGCCGCCACGCACGGCACCTACACGCCGCCGATGCTCTCCGGCGCCTTCGGCACCGACGACCGTCCAAACCGGCCGACGCTCGCGCCCCGGGAGAAGGAAGTGCTCCTGGAGTGGTTCCACTGCGAGTCCAAGGAGATGGTGGCCAAGCGGCTGGGCATCACGGCCTCGCGGGTCAACCACTGCCTGGAGCGGGTGCGGCTCAAGTACGCCAAGGTCGGCCGGGAGGCCCCGACCAAGGCCGCGCTTGTCGCGCGCCTGATCCAAGACGGCCACGTCGACGTCGACGAGTTGTGACACCTCTTGGTGACCGCTTGTCGGTGACTTGTCGACCACCTGTTTCCACGATTCGGGGACAAACAACCACCATCATCTCGGGGTGACCCTGGCTACATTCTGGTGCAGCACCACTACGCACTGACGCCGCACCTTCGGGGAGGAGCGATGGCAACCGCGGGTATTCCGGTCGGGGTCGTCGAGGACCACCCGCTCTACCGCACGGCGCTGGCCGGGCTGCTCCAGGAGGAGCCCGACATCGAGCTGGACGCCGTCGCGGAGTCGGTCACGCAGTTCGCGGCGCGCCGACAACGGCAGGGCAGTGTGGTGCTGCTCGACCTGAATCTGCCGGGGGTGCAGGACGCGGCAGCGGTGATGGAGGTCGTCCGGTTGGGGCACAAGGTGCTGGTCATCTCGGCACAAGCGGGCCGGACGCAGGTCTTGGGCGCGATGGACGCGGGCGCCCGCGGCTACCTCTGCAAGGACGCCGACGCCACGGAGATCCTGCGGGCGATCAGGGAGATCGCCGCCGGACGGCGCTACATCTCACCCACGGTGGCGTCGTTCGTGCTGGACACCTCGGCCTCGCGCGCGAAGTACCCGGAACTCTCCGTGCGCGAGATCGAGGTGCTGGCGAAGGTGGCGGCGGGGGAGCGGGACCAGGACATCGCCGACGCGCTGCACATCAGCGTGCGGACCGTCCGCTCCTATTTGGACAGGATCAGGGACAAGACCGGGCTGCGGCGCCGGTCCGAGCTGACCCGCTACGCGATCGGCCGGGGATACGTGGACCACGGAAGCTCGAACGACTCTTTGTTGCCCGCCTGAGCGCCCATGGAGCTCTTCGCGCTCGCCTGCGGTGCGTTGCTCGGGGCCGCGGTGGCGGGCTGGACGGCGTACGGCGCGGGGCTGCGTGCCGGGCGGGCCCGCGAACGGGTCGCGACGAACCGGTTCCTGCACGATTCGGTGCTGCCGACGTTCGAGGCGTTCGGCCTGGCCACGGCCTCGGACGAATCGCGTGCGGCCACGAAGCTCGCCGAACTGCGCCGTGTGGCCCGTGCGCAGGCCACCGTGTTGCGCCGGGGACTCGCGAGCACGCAGCGCACCGACCAGGTCATCGGCCTCGGCCACGACATCGACCGGGTGCTGGCCGACTTCGCGGGTGAGGGCCTGCGGGTCGAGCTGACCGCCCAGGTCGACGGCGTGCTGCCGGAGCCGAGGCAGGCGGCGGTGCGCGAGGCGTTGCGGGAAGCGTTGCGCAACACGGTCAAGCACGCCGGGGTGGACCGCACGCGGGTGCGGGTGTCCGAACGGGACGGTGGGATCGCGGTGGAGGCGTGGGACGAGGGCAGTGGCTTCGACGCCCGCGACCGGCCGCCGGGCTTCGGCATCCGCGAGTCGATCGTCGCGCGGATGCGGGAGGTCGGCGGCACGGGTGCGGTGGTGTCCGAACCGGGCGTCGGCACCCGGGTGACCTTGTGGGTGCCGCGGTGAAGCGCCTGGCGCCCTTGGGTTTGGTATGCGTGGTGCTGGGGCTGCTGGTCGCGCCGGCCTCGTCCGTGGCCGTGGCCGCGCCGCCGTGCGTGACGCCGACCGGGGTCTACAAGGACCCGCCGAAGTGGTCGCAGAAGGTCACCGAAACCAAGGACGTGCTGCCGCTCGCCACCGGCGCGGGACAGACGGTCGCGGTGATCGGCACCGGCGTCGACCCGCACAACCCGCAGTTCGGCAGCCGGGTCACCGTGCTCGGCGGGGGCGGCGACGACTGCGACGGTCGCGGCACGTTCGCCGCCGGAATCGTTGCGGCACAGCCGAATCCGGCCACGACGTTCGTCGGCATGGCGCCTGGCGCGCGGTTGCTGGGCGTGAAGTACACCCAGGCGATGACCAACGGCAACGACGCTGAACCGGATCCGAATGCCTTGGCCTCGGCGATCACCAACTCGGTTTCCTCTGGGGCCACCGTGATCCTGGTCGTGTTGCCGGCGTATCGGACCACTCCGGCGCTGACTACCGCGGTGCGCAACGCGATCAACGCCGGGGTCGTCGTCGTGTCGCCGGCCATGGGGACCCAGCAGGGCGTGAAGACGTACCCGACGGCCTTGCCCGGGGTGATCGGGGTGGGCGCCGTCGACGACAAGGGCGCGCCGTTGCAGACCGAGTCCGGGGACTACATCACCATGGTCGCGCCGGGCGCGGATGTGGTGAGCACGTCGGCGAAAACCGCTGGGGTGGGGCAGATCTGGGGGCTCGGTGATCACCCGCCGATCTATTCGGGAGCCGCTTATGTGGCCGGGGCAGTGGCGTTGGTGCGGTCCTACCGGCCGGGGCTGAACCCCGAGCAGGTGGCCAACCGGCTGATCGCCACGGCGAACCGGCCGCCGAGCGGTGGGCGGGATCCCAAGCTGGGCTGGGGGATGCTGGACGTGACCGCCGCGGTCACGGCGGAGCTACCGGGGGAGCGGGAGGGCGACAGCCGGCCGGAGTTCATCGTGCCCGCGGCGGCGGCGGTCGAGCCCGCACCGCACGACCGGGCGCCGGGCTGGCTCGCTGTCGGCGGTGTGGTGCTGGGGGTTTTGGCGGTTGTCGCCGTGCGGGTTTATCGGCGTGGACAGGCCCGCGGCTGGCGGCCCTGAAGCGACTGCCATGAATGACCCATTCGAGGCGCTCAGCGTCCCGAGTGGGACATTCAGGGCTTTGCGTTCATCCGGGCCGCGTTGTTCGCGTCGAAGCGCTGGATCGCCGCGGCGGCCAGCTTCATCCCGGCGATCATGGTGTTCAGGTGCTCGTCGGTCAGCGCGAAGCGGGTTCGGCTGCTCTCCAGGAAATCCACGTGGGCGTTCGCCGCGGTGGCGGAGGCTTCTACGTTGCCGAACGCTCCCGCCGGCAGGCGGTGGGCGTCGACCTTTTTGGCTACTTCGGCGAACGCCGCCACCTGGGCCGGCAGGTCCCTGGTCGCGGCCGCCATCACGAGGTCGGGCGTGACCTCGTAACCGCGACCAGGGGTGGGCTCCATGCCGGCTACTGGGCCGGCTGCTGGTGCTGCTGGGCGTTGCGCAGCTGCTGGGCGTACGCGGCGACCTGGTCGGGCGTGCCGACGATCTCGAAGTGCATGCCGTCGACCGGGGCGTGCTGGTAGTCACCGCCCCAGCGAACGACGCCGCCGGTCTCGTTGACGATGTTGTGGATCTCGTCGATCTGGGCGGGGGTGAAGGTGTTCGCCACGGGGACCCCGCGCGGGTGGCTGCCGGCGTTGAGGTCGATCGCCGTGCCGCTCGCGTGGTTGGAGATGGTGGTGCTGCTGCCGCGGACGTTGCGGTGCGCGTAACCCCAGTCGTCCGCTTCGCCGGTCGGGGCGTTCTGGTCGATGTTCTCCACGCGCCGGTTGAACTCGTCGGCCACGTGGACCAGCACGTCGCCGGCGTCGCCGTTGGCCACGTTCAGCCGCACGCCGGTGCCCGGCACGGTGCGCGAGCTGCGCGGCGGGTCCACCGGGTAGCCGTTCTGCGAGGTCGGGCCGGCGTTCTGGGCGACGCGCACGGGTTGCGCGATGTCGTCGGTCTGCTGCGCCCGCTGCTGGTCGTTCTGGCGGTAGGCGTCGTCGGAGTCGTTGACGCCACCGATCCAGTCGCTCAGGCGCTTCATGGCGTCGCGCAGCCGCTGGGCGCCGTCCTGCACGTTGGTCTGGTGCCCGCTGGACGCCGTCTGAGAGCCCGACACCTTGCCGAAGCCCTCGCCGGGCACCTGGCGGCCGGTCAGCAACGACTTGATGCTGTCCAAAGCGGACACCTGCTTGGGCATGTGGCTGTTGGCCGCGGTCTGCAAGGCCTCGCTCTCGGCGAGGAAGCCCTGTCCAGCGGGCGTGTAGGTCATGGCCGGGCTCCTTCGTGCTGGCGGGGTCGGGGGTCAGCCGGTCAGGCGAGGTTGGACGGGATCGGCGGGTTGATCATGTCCTCGCGCACCGGCGCGGTGGTCTGGTCGATGCTCTGCGCGCCCTGGTTGCTGAAGTTCTGGTAGTCGGTCGCGGTGCACTTGATGTCGTCGCTGTGGGTCCGGACGCGCTCGCTGCCCTTGCTGGCGTGCTGGCCGTACTTCTGGGTGTTGCTCACGTGCGCCTGGTGGGCCTGGCTCGAGCCCTGCACCTTGCCGAACGCCTGACCGCTGGCCGCGGCGCGCTGTGCCTGCTGCGAGGCCTTCGACAGCTTGTCCGCCGGGTTCATCAGCTTGCCGACCGACTCCATCAGCTTCTCGAGCTCGCCGAGGAAGCCCTGGGAGTTGCTGCTGCCCTGGCCGTTCTGCTGCGGCGTCTGCTGCTGGGCCGGGGTCTGCTGCAGCTGGTCGGTGGGCGTGGTCGTCTGGTCGCCCGAGTGCGCGGCCCGGGCCCGGTCGAGGTACTGGCGGTACTGCCCGCCGGTGTAGGTCGACCACTGGTTCCAGCCGTAGTGCTGCTGGATCGCGTAGGCGTTGGCGGCGTTGGTCGCCGGGTCCATGTTGGCCTGCTGGTTGCGGTGCGCCTGGTCGAAAGCGTTGCCGTAGCCCGGGTTCACCGACCGGATCTGCCACAACCCGACCGAGGGGCCGAACGTCGCGTTCTGCAGGTTCACGTCGCCGATGTTGCTGGAGTTGCCGCCCGACTCGGCGAGCGCGACCGCGATGGCCGTGTCCAGGTCGGGACCGGTGAACCCGGCGCCAGCCGCAAACTGGGCGATCTGCTGGTCGGTCAGCTGAGCCATGGTGCGTCCCTTCGAAACGTCAGAATCGGTAGTCGTCCGGCGCCGGGGCGGGCGGGTCCTCGCCGACCACGGGCGGCGTGATCGTCGACGACTGGCCCCAGACCTCTTCGGTCTCCATCAACCACGGCGGGATGCGCCGCGCGCCCGCCATGTCGTGGCCGCCGGGCGCGTACGGCATCATCGGCATCATGGGCATGCCGGTGCCGCCCGCTCCCGCGCCCGCGGCGCTCCCGAGGGCACGCAGTGCGGCCGCGGCTCCCGCCGCGGGCACCGCGGCGCCGGTGAGCCCCGCCCGTGGAGTCGGTGGTGGCGAGCCGCCACCGATCGTCCCGCCACCACCGATGCCCTTGCCGCCACCGAGACCGCTAAGGCCGGCCTTGGCCTTGTCGTCGGCGGCTTTGTCCTTCTTCTCCTTGGTCTTCTGCGCCCACGGCGGCACCTTCGGCAGGATCGGGATACCCAGCCGTCCTGCGCCGGCCGCGGTCACCGCGGCCAGGCCTGCCGTGAACATGTTGCCGAACACCGGTTTCCCGGTCGGCTGACCCGTGGTCGGGTTGGGCTCGCCCGGGGCCAAGGTGCTCGGAAGTTGTTGCCCAGTACCGGTGCCGTTCTGCGGCACGTCCGGGGCGGTGCCGCCGGTCGCCGGGCGGGGGATCTCCGCGTCGGCTGCCTGGTAGTGCCCGGCGAGCTCGGTCATCACCTGGACCGCCTTGGCGTGCGCGGCGTCGGCTTGGGCCACGGCCTGCTGGTGCTGCTGCAGGGCCTGCACCGCGTCCTGTTGTTGCTGCTGCATGGTGATCACCTGGTTCGGCGCCATGAACGGGCTCACCTGCATCGGCGTCGTCGCCAGCTGCACCGTGGCCGCGGGCAGGTCCGGCACCGACACCGGTGGCGGCATCTCCGCCTTCGCTTTCACCAGCGCGTCACCCGCGTCGTTGGTGAGGTCGCGCATCCGGAACGCCACGTCGCCGATCTCGCGCAAGCCACCGGACAGGTCGCTGACCATTGTCTGGTACTGGTCGGCGGCGCCGCCCTTCCAGTGGTGCTTGAAGGCACCGAGCTTCGCGTCGAGGTTCGACGCCTGCTCGTGCAGCCGGGCGCCGACGGAGTCCCAGTTGTTCGCCGCGTCGCGCGCGGTGCTCTCCACGCCCGCGTGCAGCATGTCCCACAGCTGCTGGTGGGTGTACTGCGCGAACGGCGTCTTGGCCGTGTTGTCGACGAACATCGCTTCAGGCCCCCGTTCCGCCGGTCAGCTTGTCCGGTCCCGTGAGCCCGCCGAGGATGTCGACGCCACCACCGCCGGTCAGCTGGTCGCCACCGGAGAGCGGCAGGATGTCCCCGGTCCCGCCCAGGACGTCGCCGAGCCCGTGCGTGAGGCCCTCGACCGTGCCGGTGATCCCGTGGGTCAGCCCGTCGACGGTGCCGGTGATCCCGTCGGCCAGTCCGTCCACGGTGCCGGTGAGGCCGTGGACGAGTCCGTTGACGCTGTGGGTGATCCCGTCGGTGATCCCGTCGACGGTGCCGGTCACGCCGTCGACCAGCCCGCCGGTCACCGAGTCGACCACGCCACCGATCCCGCCGGCCGCGTTGATCTTCTGGTTGTACTCGTCGTCGAAGTGGTCGTACGAGTGGTGCACCGACTTCGTGATCTCTTCGGCGAAGTCGATCGCGTCGCGGGCCTGCCCGACGAGCGTGGTCATCTTCTCCGCGGCGGTGTCGTGGTTGTGCCACAACAGCTTCGCCTCGGAGAAGGCGCCGAACTCGATGACCTCCCCGGTCAGCGAGGTGAGGTGGCTCAGCGGTTTGGTCATCCCGCTCAACTGCGTTTTCAGTTCCTCCGAGAAGGCTGTCAGCGACTCGAGGTCGACGTGGAATCCCTCATGGGCTGACATGACCACCCTTTCCGGCGCGTCCGGGTGAGGTGGGTCCGGCGCCCACCTCACCCTTGTGCTGACCTACTTGAGCGTTGTGATCTCAGTACAGACCCGAGCTGGCCGGGGTCGCACCGTGCTGCTGGAACTTGCCCGCGAGGTGGGAGTCCAGGGCAGCGCCGTCCTGGGCGGACTGGCTGAGCAGACCACCGAGGTTGTGGATGATCTGGTTCATCTCGTTGAGCAGCTGGCGGAGCTTGGTCTCCGCCTGCTGGGCGTCCATACCGGACTGCGAACCCGAGGCGTACCAGCTCTCCCGGACCGGGCCGAGCGCGGTGTTGAGATCGGACATCGCGACGTTGATGGCCCCGGAGTACTTCACGAGGGTGCCACCGGCGTTGTCCACCGCGCCGTAGTTCATCGCAACGGTGCCGGAACTGGCCGCGCCTTGTGCGAACATTTCGGTTCTCTCCCTTCTTGGTGAGTGGGCGTCAGCCGTTCAGGCCGGCGACGACGCCGCCGCCACCGCTGACGGCCTGCGTGGTGTTGGTGAACCGCACGCCCTGCTGACGGGAGAACTCGGCGTGCTGCGTCATGACCTCGTTGAACTTCTGCGCGATCACGGTGAGCTCGATGCGCGCCTTCTGGATGCGGTCGTTGAGCAGCATCTTGTTCTGGTCGAACGAGAGGCGGGCCGCGCCGTTGAAGTTCTGGGTCGCGCCGACCAAGCCGTCCACCTCGGCGTTCAGCTTGGCCATCATGTCCTGGATGCGGGTGGACGTCTCGTCGAAGTCCTTCGCGGCCTTCGACATGACGCCCTGATCAACAAGGAATCCCTGAGGTGCCATTGTGTTTTGCCCTCCTTCCGCGACCAACGTTATGGGGCGGGGTGGTCCCGCCAAACGGCACAACTGCCCAACCTGACGTCGGCGTTTTTACCCACACGCGCTCCTATTCCGCCGGTGGCGACCAGGTGACCTGGACCAGTTGGGGACCGGTGCGACGGCGGACGAGCGTGCCGCGGCCGGGTGGCTGGGCGCTGGGTCGCACGTCGCCGAGCAACGCGCCTTCGTCGCGGTCACCGGACATCACGATGCCCGGCGAGCCGAGTTCGCGGATGCGTTGGATGACCGGGTCGAACATCGCCCGTGACGCGCCGCCGCTGCCCCGGCTGATGACCAGGTGCAGGCCGATGTCGCGGGCGTGCGGCAGGTAGTCCAGCAACGGTGCGAGCGGGTGCACCATCTTGCCCGGCGACGCCACGAGTTCGTAGTCGTCGACGATCAGGAAGAGCTCGCGCCCGGTCCACCAGTCGCGCCTGCGCAGTTGTTCGGGCGTCACGTCCGGTCCGGGCAGCCGGTCGCGCATCGCCGTGGCCACCTGCATCACGAAGTCCTCGAGCACCGGCTCGGAACCCGCGTAGCCGAGCAGGTGCTCGCCCTCCACCGCGCCGAGCAGCCCGCGCCGGTAGTCGACGAGGATGATCCGCGCCTCGGCCGGGGTGTACTTGCGCGTGATGCCTTGCGCGATCGCCCGCAGCAGCGCGGTCTTCCCGGATTCCACGTCGGCGAAGGCGAGGAAGTGCGGATCGGTGGTGAAGTCGAGGTACACCGGCTTCAGATCCGATTCGGCGATGCCCAGCGGGATCAGCTTGCCCGGCCGCTCCCACGCGCCGTTGAGCGACTCGACGGGCAGCTCGCGCGGCAGCAGGCGCATCGGCGGGGCCGGCTTGCCCTTCCACGCCTCGGTCACCCTGCGGACCAGGTCCTGCGTGCCCGCGTTGAGCGTCTCGACGTCCTGGTCGCCGTCGATGCGGGACAGCACACCGAGCATGTGCAGCTTGCTGACCGTGATGCCGCGGCCCGGCCGGTCCTTCGGCACGTTCATCGCGACCCGCCGGTCGATCATCGAGTCGCTCGGGTCACCGAGGCGCAGCTCGATCTTCGTGCCCATGGCGTCGCGCAACGGCGTCGGCGTGTTCAGCCACCACGTGGTCGAGATGATCACGTGGATGCCGAAGCCGAGGCCGCGTGTGGCGATGTTGGTGATGCTCGCCTCGAGGAACTCGTACTGCTGGCGCACCGTCGCCCAGTCGTCGATCACCAGGAACACGTCGCCGAACTCGCGGCCCTCCGGGTCCATCGCGGCGAACTTGGCCCGCTGCTGGCGGAACGTGGTGATCGAGTCGATGCCGTGCGCGGCGAAGAGTTCCTCACGCTGGTTGAGCAGCGTGGCCACCTCGGCCACCACGCGGCGGCAGCGCTCGGCGTCGCGGCGCACCGCGTAGCCGCTGACGTGGGGGAGCGGGGCGACGCCACCCAAGGCGCCACCACCCATGTCCAGCAGGAAGAACTGGACTTCCTGCGGCGTGTGCGTCAGCGCGAGCGAGGCCACCATGCCGCGCAGGAACGTGCTCTTGCCGCTCTGTGGCGCACCGATCAGCATGACGTGCCCACCCGCGCCGGTCAGGTCGAACCAGAGCTGGTCACGCTTCTGCTCGAACGGCTTGTCCACGATCGCGACCGGCACGACGAGCTTCCCGTTGCCCTGCCAGTCCTTCGGGCACAGCCCACGCTCGGGGTGCACGTGCAGCTTCGGCAGCAACTGGTCCAGCGTCGGCGGCTCCTTCAGCGGCGGCAACCAGATCTGGTGCGCCGGCGGGCCCTTGCCGATCAGGCGGTCGAGCATCGCGCTCATGATCGTCTCGCCGGTGCCGGTCACGTCGCCCCACTTGTGCTCGGGCGGGAGCTCCGGCGGCGGGTTCGGGTCGTCGACCTTGACCAGCGTGAACGGCAGCACCTGGCGGCCGGGCGCCGCCTGCGGGCCGGGACCGTTTGTGCGCGGCGGGAGCTCACCGGAGACGTACGCGGTCTTCAAGCGCCGCAACGTGTCCGTGTCGGTCTTCAGGTAGGCCGAGCCGGGCACGGCGGGCAGGTGGTAGGCGTCGGGCACGCCGAGCACGGCGCGGCTCTCCGACGCGGAGAAGGTGCGCAGGCCGATCCGGTAGGACAGGTGCGCCTCGAGACCACGCAACCGGCCTTCCTCCAACCGTTGCGAGGCAAGCAGGAGGTGGACGGCCAGCGACCGGCCCAGGCGGCCGATCTGCACGAACAGGTCGATGAACTCCGGGCGTGCGGTGAGCAGCTCGCTGAACTCGTCGATGATCACCAGCAGCGACGGCAGCGGCTGCAGGTCCGCGCCGGTCTCGCGGGCGCGTTCGTAGTCGCGCACGGAGGCGAAGTTCCCGGCCGCGCGCAGGAGTTCCTGGCGGCGCACCAGTTCGCCGTTGATGGCGTCGGCCATGCGGTCGACGAGCGCGAGGTCCTCGGACAGGTTCGTGATCACCGCGCAGGTGTGCGGCAGGTCGGTCATGCCCGCGAACGTCGCGCCACCCTTGAAGTCGATGAGCGCGAGGTTGATCGACTCCGAGGAGTGGGTGACCACGAGGCCGCACACGAGCGTGCGCAGCAGCTCGCTCTTGCCGGAACCGGTCGCGCCGATGGCCAGGCCGTGGGGGCCCATGCCGCCTTCGGCGGACTCCTTGAGGTCCAGCTCCACCGGCTGGCCCTGCGGGTCGAGGCCGAGCGGGGTGCGCAGGCGTTCGCGCGGGGTGCGGGGCCGCCACGTCACGGCCGGGTCGGTGTCGCGGGGGTCGCCGAGCCCGAGCAACAGCGCGAGGCCGAAGGTGTTGGCCAGCGGGTTCTCCCGGACGATCACGCCGTCACGGTGATACGGCGCCAGTTCGCGGGCGAGGGCGACCGCGGGCAGCGGGTCGAGCTGGTCGGGTACGCCGAGGTAGGCGAAGCCGGCCGACTCGCCGTTCTCCACCAGCATGCCGAGGCGCCCGTCGGACAGGTGCAGGGCCAGTTCGCCCGGCTTGACCGTCGGGGGCGGCGCGTCGGTCATCTCCAGCACGGTCACGCCGTGCAGGCCCGTGTCGCGCGGGATCCGGCTGGACCCGTTGGTGCGCCCGCCGTCCACGATGATCAGCAGCTGCGGCTGGTCGAAGCCCATGCCGCCGCGGCGGGTGAACGCGGGCCGGTCGCCGAGGTCGCCGCCGAACATCTCGGCCAACTCGTCGAGGTCGCCGGACAGGTGCCGGACCGGGCCGACGGCGTCGGCCTCGGTGGCCGATGCCGCGTGCGGCAGCCACTTCGTCCACTCCCAGTCGTCGCGGCGGTCGGCGGCGACGCAGAGCCCGAGCAACAGGTCGCCGGGGGCGTGGAAGACCGCGGCCTGCCCGATCAACGCGCGCACCAGGGCGAGCGCCTGCGGTCGCGGCCCGCTGACGTCGATGAACGCGAACGCACGCAGCGAGATCGCCACCGGCAGGTCGGGCACCGTGGAGTACGCGCGGATGAAGTGGCGCAGGGCGGTCGAGGACACCGGGTCGAGGTCTTCCAGCGGGGCGGTCTGCGGCATCCGCAACGGCGTCGCGAGCCGCTGCGGCCCGACGCCGACGCGCAGCTGGCCGAAGTCCTGGTCGGAGCGGCGCCGCTCGAACAGCCGCCCGGTGTGCACGTAGGTCCAGAGGTCGTGCGGCTCAGGCTGGTCGAAGACGAGGGCGCTGCGCTGCTGGGTCGCGGTGTCGTGCACCTGCTTGCGCAGCCCCGCCAGGTAGCGCTGGTAGTCGCGGCGCTCCTCGTTGATCTTCGCCTTGGACGCGTGCCGGCCGCCGACCAGCATCATCAGCACCATGCCGACCATGACGACCAGGAACAGCCCGCCGAACAGGTAGGTCATGACGCCGCCGGAGCGTCCGATGTAGACGAACGACATGCCGCCCATGCCGAGCATCATCGGGATCATGAACAGCATCGGCATCATCGACTGCATGCCGCCGCTGCCCTTGGCCGTGACCGGCGGGGACTCCAGCATCAGCTCGCCGGAGGGCATCTCGGGGCCGGGCACCCTGCGTTGGCGGACGGAGGCGGTCATCGGCCCATTCTGGGCAGTACTGCCGTGCCGCACGTGGGCACTTTTGCCGTCGTCCGATCGTCCCTTCGCTGTCTCACAGGTCAAGGCGGTCGTCGCCGTGGTCGGGGCGGCGCGTCAGGTGGGTACTTTTGCCGTCCGCCGACCGAGGTGCGCCTCCCTAATCTGGGCTTCGACGCCGGCGGAAGGGAGTGAGATGTCCGGGTACTCGGTCGACATCGACCTGTTGCGCGCGGCCTCCGCCGACCTCGACGAGCGGCTGGGCCGGGTGGGTGACCTGGTGCGCGAGATCGATTCGCTCGGCGTGCCGACGCGGTCGTTCGGTGGCATCGGCCAGTCGGTGGCCTCGACCTATTCGGGTCTGCACCAGCGCAAGGTCGCCGCGCTCGAGTCGATCATCGCCCGGCTGCGGGACGCCGGCTGGATGACCTCGGCGGTGGCCGACATGTACCAGGTGCGGGACAACGCCACCGCGGACGCGCTCGCGAGATTCGGGCAGGAGCTGGCATGACATCCCCTGTGCCAACCTCAGAATCGAGCTCAGACTGCGGGGCTGTCAGCCGCACCTCAGGGGAACGTGACGCAGCTCAGCCACGACCACGGGACCAACCGGAACTGTCCGCGCTCAACGCTACCGGCGGAGAGAAACTCGGGGAGGCGGGCCAGCCATGAGCACCCCTGCCATGACGATGCCGGTGCCGTACACGCCGCTCTACATCGGCCTCGCGCAGTTCGTCGCGAACCAGCTCGGCGCGATCGCCGAGAGCGACCCCGACGACATCAGCCATCGCGCCGATCAGCTGTCGCAGAAGGGCAACGACCTGCGCGCGCTGGTGCAGGAGTGCCAGCAGGCGCTCGGCGCGGCCTACGGCTCGGACGCGTGGAGCGGCTCGGCCGCCGACTCCAGCCGCGGGCTGATCACCGCGCTGCTGCAGCAGCTCTCGCAGCGCGCGGACAAGGCCGAGGAAGAAGCCCAGACGCTGCGGGCGATCGCCAAGCTGCTCAAGACCGCGCAGGACTACTACACCAAGCAGGCGACGCTCGCCGAGAAGATCGTCAGCTCGCTGCTGCAGAGCCCGTTCTCCCGGCCGCTGGCCCAGATGATGGCCGTCGCGATGGGCATGCAGCTGGCCCGGATGATGAACCGCTTCGAGCAGGCGCTCTCGGCGTTGGGCGCCAACCAACTGACGCCGCTGTGGAACGACGCGGACCAGGTGGCCGCTCAGTCGTTCGGATACTCGTACCCATCTATGTGATGACGGAGGTTTGACGATGAGTGGCCCGGGACCGATCTTCCAAGCCACGGCGCAGTTGCTGGCGACGGCGCTCGAGAACGTCACCGGCAGCCCGTCGGAGCTGCGCAGCAAGGCACAGGAGTGCCAGCAGTGCGCCAACGACGTGGACAGCGCGGCCAACGACACCAAGCAGATCGTGATCAACCTCGGTCAGGGCTGGAACGGCGCGGCCTACGACGCGGCCAAGCAGTCCACCGACCAGCTCGTGCAGGAGCTGATCAACGTTCTCAAGCAGAACCTGCAGCAGGAGGCGCAGCGGCTGAACTCCTCCGCCGACGCCCTGACCCAGGCCCAGCAGAACGTCAACCAGGAACAGAACGACTTCCAGCAGATGGCCCAGCAGATCATGCAGATCATGCAGGCCATGATCCAGGCGGCGCAGGGCAGCCCGAACGCGGCGATGCTGATCGCCATGGCCATCATGCAGGCGGTCATGAAGGCGATGCAGTTGAAGTCGCAGAAGCAGAACTCCGCCAACCAGATCCAGAACAACCTGAGCAACACCTTGACTTCCCTCTACAGTCAGGCGAACGCTCACTGACCCACCAAGATCGGCAGCGGCACGGGAGACAGGCACCCCACATGACAGACATCGAGGTTCCCGACTCGCAGACGCTGATGGCGGAGTTGCGCCAGCAGCAGGAGGCGGTCGCGCAGTTGCGCGCCAGCATCGACGCGCTCGTGGTGAAGGGTTTCTCACGGGCGAACGAGGTCACGGTGACCGTGCGCGGCACCGGCAAGGTCGCCGAGATCTCGATCGACCCCGCGCTGCCGCGGCGCTACGACGCGCACGACCTCGGCGGCATCATCACCGAGGCGGTCAACGACGCGCTGGCGAAGCTCGCGGCCGCGACGAGCGCGCGGTTCGCGCCGCTGCTCGAAGGCGTGCCGAAGATGACGGCCTGACGACGGTCCTATGTCGACACCACGCAGGGTCACGGTGGTGGCCCCACGCGCCCGGATGGATGTGGGGCTCCCGCTGGAGTGCACCGTCGCCGAACTGGTGCCACAGCTGGTGCGGATGGCGGGCGCGCCCGCGCACCCGACCGCGGACAGTTCTGGGTGGGTGCTGTCCAGGGTCGGTGAGCAGCCGCTCTCGCCCGGGTTGACGGTGTCCGCGGCGTCGTTGCGCGACGGCGAGGTCCTCAACCTGCGGCCGCGCCCGAAGTACGAGGCGCCGCTGCTGTTCGACGACGTCGTGGACGCGATCGCCAGCGCCGCGCAGTCCCGCCGGGGCGCGTGGCGGCCGCGGGTGGGCCGGCGGCTCGGCGTCGGCGCCGCGGTGGCTCTGGTCATCGGGGCCGCGTTGTTCCTCGTCGCCGCATGGGAAGGCACGTCGCGTCTGGCCATCGGCGCGGGGGTGCTGGCGATCTGCCTGCTGGTCGTGGGCGGGGCGCTGGAACGCGCGCTGGGCGATCCGGGCGCCGCGAGCGCGTGTTGTGGCGGCGGGCTCTTCGTCGCGTTCCTGGCCGGGACGAGCGCTTTGCCCCCGCACACCGTGTGGCCGCTCGAAGTGGACTCCCTCGCCGTCGGGTTCGGTGTGGTGACGGTCTACGGCGCGGTCGCGGCCATGGTGGTGGTGCACCGGCTGGCGTGGTTCGCCGCGGCTGCCGCCGCGGCCGCCGGCGGTGCGTTGATCACCTCGTCGGTGTTGTTGTTCGACGCCGAACTGGCGCACGCGGTGACCATCGCGACGGTCGTGGTGACGGCGCTGACCGCGATGGCACCGATGATTTCCTTGCGGCTGGCCAGGATTCCGCTGCCGCACGTGCCCGCGGACATGGAATCGTTCCGCGAGGACGAGCAGCCCGCGCTCGGGTCCGAGGTGCTCGGGGTCACCTCGATGGCCGCCCAGATCCTGACCGGCCTGGTGACCGCGCTGGGCTCGATCGCCATCGGCTGCTGCGCCGTGCTGCTGGCCCAGCCGGGGTGGTTCTGGCTGTACGTCCTCATCGGACTCGTCGGCCTGGCGTGGATCCTGCGGTCGCGGTCCTACGCCGGTGCCGCCCAGCGCGTCGCCCCGGTCGTGGTCGGCCTGGTGATCCTGACCGGCCTCGGCACCCGGATGGCCATCACCCTGGACACCGACTGGCTGATCGTCGGAGCGGCGCTGCTTGTGCTCGCCGCCGCGCTCTGCCTGTTCTACGCGAGCCGTGTGGTGCGCAACGTGCACTCGCCGTTCCGCGCTCGCTGGCTCGACTGGTTGGAATACCTCGTGCTGATCGCGTTCGTCCCGGTCGGCGGCGCCGTCCTGGGGCTATACAACGGAGTGCGCGACGCGGTGAGCTGAGCTCGCCGGCGCGGGCTCGATGGTGTGGTGCGGCGTGAAGACCAGGTCGGGGTCGTAGCGCCGCTTCGCCGCGCGCAGCCGGGCGAAGTCATCCACTGTGTACGCCGACGCCGTCTTGCTGGTGTCGTGCAAGAAGTTCAGGAACGACTTGCCCGTGGCGTGCCGGCGCAACCGTGCCACGACGTCCGGCGAACCGTGGATCGTCAACGAGAACGGTGTGTCCCGGTGGCCGACCGGTCCGGCGTCCGCGGCCGGGCGGCCCATCGCGCCACCCCAGTAGCGCAGCTCGATCCCGACGGCGGGGGAGCGCAGGATCTCCGCGATCGCGTCGTCGGGCACCGTGTCCAGCAGTTCGAACCCGAGCGGCGCCGTGCCACCGAGGGTGCCGGAGTCGGCGTAGGTCATCGACTCGTAGCCGCCGCTGACCTGCTCACCGGTCACCCGTGACAACGGTCGCAGCGCGCGCTCCGCGGCTTCGGCGTCGCCCGCGTAGCAGACCCGCACGGCCACGCTGTCCGCCGAGACGACGATGGCGGTGGTCAGCTCGTCGGGCTGGGCCGGCGCCCAGTCGCGGTAGAACGCGAGCACCTCGGCCGCACGCTCGCGCGGGAAGTGCGCGGTGCCACCGTAGATCCGCGGCACCGGGTGCAGCCGGAACTCCAGCGACGTCGCGACCATGAAGTTGCCGCTGCCGCCGCGGATGGCCCAGAACAGCTCCGGGTCACGGTCGGCGGTGACCACGATGCGCTCGCCGTCGGCGTCGACACCCTCGACGCGCAGCAGGCTGTCCGCCGCGTAGCCGTGGCGCCGGGAAAGCCAGCTCATCCCGCCGCCGAAGGTGTACCCGGCCACGCCGACCGACGGGGACGTGCCCGAGAGCGGCGCCAGCCCGAACGGCGTGGCCGCGGCGATCACGTCACTCCACCGGGTACCGGCACCGACCCGGGCCACCCGGCGGTCCGGGTCGACGAGCACCGAGGTCAGCCGGCCGGTCTTGACCAGCACGGCGTCGTCGGCCGCGGTCAGGGTGCCGTGCCCGGTGCCCTGCACGGCGAAGCGCAGGTCGTGCTCGCGTGCGGCGAGGACGGCGCGGCGCACGTCCTCAGCGTTGGCGGCTTCCACGACGTAGGCGGGCTTGGCGTCCACCGCCGGGCTGAAGGCGGCGCGCTGCTCGTCGTACGCGGGCTCGCCGGGGCGGTGCACCGGGCCGGTGAAGTGGCGGTTGAAGTTCTCGGTGGTCATCGCGAACGCCTCCCAGGCTGGTGTCTCACTAAATTTAGAGCCACCATAAGTTTGGTGCAGCGCTAAGTCAAGTGTTACTCTAAGAACATGGCAACGGAGCTGGGGCTGCGCGCACGCAAGAAGCAGCAGACGCGCCGGCGGATCGTCGCGGCGGCCATCGAGCTGTTCGCCGACCGCGGCTTCGACCGGGTGCCGGTGGCCGAGGTGGCCCGGCACGCCGAGGTCTCCGAGGCGACGGTGTTCAACTACTTCGCCACCAAGGAAGACCTCGTCTACGACGGCATGGAGGAGTTCGAGCGCTCGCTGCTCGACGCGTTGCGTTCACGACCGGCCGGGACCCCGGTGCTCGCGGCGTTCCGCGAGTTCGTGCTGCAGCCCCGGGGTGCCATCGCCACGGGGGACCCGGAGGCGATGGCGGGCATCGCCACGGTCGCCCGGATCACCGCGGAGAGCGCGAGCCTGCAGGCCCGTGAGCGGCAGACGTTCGAGCGGTACACCGCGGCGCTGGCCGCGTTGCTGACCGAGGAAACCGGTGCGGGGCAAGAGGATCTGCGGCCGTTCGTGGTGGCCAACGCGATGATGGGGGTCAACCGGGCCATGAAGGAGTTCGTGCAGCGGCAGGCCACGGCCGGGCGCACCGGCCCGCAGGTGGGGGCCGACACGCTGGCGGTGGGGGAGCAGGCCCTCGAGTTGCTGGAACGCGGACTCGCCGGATATCCGGGCGATCACGTTGCCCGTCCGGGAAAGTAGCCGCGGCAGGCCTTGACGCGTCGTGACGGCGGTGCGAAACCTTGGCTGGGCAAGGGAATTTGCCGTCTCGTCGGGGAGAGAGCATGTCCGTCAAACGTTTCGCGGTCGTCGTGGCCGCGGTGGGTGTCGTGCTGGCCGGGGTTTCCGGGCCGGCCCAGGCGTCGGCCCGGGGCACCACGCCACCGGAGGACTTTTGGGGTGACACCGGATCCATCCCGCCGGCCCAGAACGTCCTGACCGTCAAGGTCCTGAACCGCACCAACGGTCAGTACCCGGACGACCAGGTGTACTGGAGCTTCGGCGGCCAGACCCATTCCATCGCCGAACAGCCCACTGTGGACATGGGCGCGAACTCGGCCGGGCGCATGTACTTCCACCTGGGCTCGCCGGACAGCCAGTACCAGGACTTCATCGAGTTCACCGTGGGCGACGACGTGTTCAACGGCAACCAGACCCGGGTGGACGGGTTCGGGTTGAAGCTGGCCATGCGGCTGCACGCCCACGACGGGTACGACGTGCAGGTCGGCGACGGTTACGAGTTGTTCCAGGAGAACCGGGAGGCCACCTTCGCCCGCTTCCGCAACGAGGTGCCGGCCGAGTTCCAGGGGCTCGCCGCGGATCCGGTCCGGATCCCGTCGCCGGGCAACTCACCGGACTTCCGCGACGGTGGGCAGTACGCCGGCTACTTCACCGCGTACGCGCAATCGGTGGGGGTGACCGAGTCGACGGCCAACATCACCGGGTGTGCGGGATCGTTGGCGCAGAACGCCAACCTGTGCGCGGCGTTGAACCGCCACACCGCGCAGTTGCCGCAGGACCAGCAGCAGGACCCGGCCAACTTCTACCAGGACGCGCCGGCGAACTACTACGCCAAGTTCTGGCACGACCACGGGATCGGCGACAAGGCCTACGGCTTCCCGTACGACGATGTCGCCGGGCAGTCTTCCTTCGTGTCCCACGGCGATCCGCAGTGGCTCGAGGTGGCCGTCGGCTGGTGAGCCGGCTCGGCTGATGGCGGTCGCATCCAGGGCGTCGGGCGTCCTGGATGCGGCTGCTCGTCGCTAGGACGCCTGCGACGTGGGCGTGTGCACGACGCGGTTGCGGCCCGCGGCCTTGGCCCGGTACAGCGCGGCATCCGCCGCGTCGAGCAGGCGCTGCAGGGCCGTGCCCGCGGTCGGGTACATGGCCGTCCCGATCGAGACCGAGAGGCTGTTCAGCACCGTGTTCGAGTCGAGCTCGAGTTCGATGTCGTCCACGGCCTTGCGGATGCGTTCGGCCACCACGTGGATGTCGGCGTGGGAGATGTCGGGCAGCAGCACGACGAACTCCTCGCCACCGAAGCGGCCGACCGCGTCGTTGTGGTCGCGAACCGTGGCTTGGATCGTGCTCGCGACCGCCTTGAGCACCAGGTCGCCGTTGAGGTGGCCGAAGGTGTCGTTGATCGACTTGAAGTGGTCGAGGTCGACCATCAGCACCCCGAACGACGTGCTCTCGCGTTCGGCGCGGGCCAGCACCCGCTCGGCCAGGCTGTGCCAGCCGACCAGGTTGAAGGCGCCGGTCTTGGCGTCGCGCTTGGCCGCGGCCTCCAGCTGCCGGACCAGGACGGCGCGGTGCAGGATCAGCAGCGGCGGGATCACCAGCAGCGCCAGGCCGGGCTGGCTCGCCAGGGCCAGGGCGTTCAGCGTGCCCAGGCAGAGGGTCGCGAACTCGAGGGCGTTGTCGGCCCAGCCGCCGAAGAGGTCGACCAGGGTGCGGCCGATGCGGTCACGGGCCGGGAGCACCAGCAAGGCGTTGACGACGAAGTAGACGACCAGGGCCAGCACGACCGTCGCGGTGCCGGTCCAACCGCGGTCGATCGCCGTCACGAGATCGGGCGCGCCGCCCACGCACATGACCAGTGCCGCCGTGTAGCAGCACAGCATGATGATGCAGGCGTTGCTCACCGTGCGGAAAGCGGGCACGCGCTGCAACCGATACCAGCTTCGAATGGCCAGGTGTGCGTAAAGTATCGCGGTGAGTGCCGCGGCGAATGCGGGCGGTAGCAATAGCACGCCGGCCAGCGTCCAAACGGACGTCATGTTGATATGTGCGCTACCGGAAACGCGCCGACGAACGCGTTCCACCTGACGGCTCAGTTCCGCTTGCAGCAAACCGAGTCCGGCCAGTGCACCCAACATGCCCAAGTCGTGCGCGGTCGGAGTATCGGCCTTCCACCAGGCAACTGTGGTGAAGATCGCCACCAACTCGGTGACCAGGCAATACGCGATTACCCGGGGCCGCTGGCGCCAAAGCGCCCAGTCCGCGGGGTGTCGTACCGCCCCAAGAAATGCCACAGTCGTTGCCCTAGATTGATGTTCTGCGCCCATACTCTTCGGTGTGCCCACTACGGCTGCGCAGGCGGTGGGTGCCAGCGCCAGGGAGGTCCGCCATGAGCAACCGTGACAACTGATACCGCCATTGCCGTCATGGTCAATGACAGTATGCTCACCATCCAATCAGACCCGCCATAGCCGCGATGGGAGGCCCGCTGTGCGCAACCGCGACAACTGACGTCCACCTAGGCCTCCGATGTGTCGGCGGATGAGCCGCGCGCCCGGTTCCACGCCACGGCGATGGGAACAGCGACGAGTGCACCCGCCGCACCGGCCGCGGCGATGGCATGGGCCGGGCCGATCGCGTCCGCGAGCAACCCCGCCACGAGCGCGCCGAGGCCCTGGACGGTGATCAGGCCCGCGGAGTTCAGTCCCGAGCCTTGCGCACGCTGGTTGTTCGGCAGCCGCCGGACGAAGTTGACGGTGCCCTGGATGTTGTACCCCGTCGCCAGCAGGCCCGACAGGGCGAAGAAGAGCATTCCCGTGACGAGTCCAGGCCACAGTAGACACAGGATCAGGGGGATACCGGCCAGGATCCCGAGCACGCCCAGGCCGCGGACCTGGACCGGCTCGGGGATCCACCGGCGACCGAAGATCCAGGCCCCGATCACGCTGCCGATCGGGTCGGCGGCCATGAGCCAGCCGACCGCGGCGCCGGTGCCCGCGCCGATCGCGTTCGCGTACGGCGCCGCGAGCGCCTCCGGCACGACGTAGAACCCGGCAAGCCAGTTCAGCGCCACGAGCGCGCGCAGCGCCGGATCCCGCCACACGAGGCGCGCTCCGGCGCCGGTTCGGTACAGGAACGCGCGCACCCCCGTGGCCCGGTCCTCCTCCGCTTCCGTCACGGCCGCCGGCCGCTCCCGGACCCCGAAGCGGATCAACAACGCCGACACCACGAACGTGGCCGCGTCCAGCGCGAGCCCCGCCGTCGGGCTCACCGCGGCGACCAGGAGGCCACCGCCGGCGAAGGCCACCAGCTGCGCCGATTGGCTCGTGAGGTTGCGCAGCGCCATCCCGGTCAGGTACGCCTCGCCCTCGAGCACGTCGGGCAGCAGCGCTTGCTGGGCGGCCTTGAACGGCCCGAAGAACAAGGTCATGACCGCGACCAGCACGCACAGGACCCACAGCGGCATGCCCGGCACGATCATCAGCCCGACGAGCACCGCGCGGATCACGTCGGCGATCACCATGACGTCGCGGCGCGGGTACCGGTCACCCCAGCCGCCGAGCAGGATCCCGCCGAGCAGCGTGGGCACAAAGGTCAGCGCATAGGTCAGGCCGGTCAGCGCCGCCGATTCGGTGCGGTCGAACACCAGGATGGCCAGCGCCACCCGCGCGAGCTGGTCGCCGAGCACCGACAGGACTTCTGCGGTCCACAGGGCGCGGAACTCCCGCACCTTGAGCACGCCGAGAAACGTCACCCCGCTCGCGGCTCGCGCCACCAACTCCCCCTCGTCCCCGCAGCTGTCCGCGGCGTCGGCGCACTGGCCGCGACCGACACCGCCGCTGGTCCCCCGTGACCGTCGCATGCGCACGAGCAGCGCGCACCTGGCTCAGAATATGTCACGGGCGGCATCGGAATCGAGGCTTTGCGTGACTAAGAGCCAGGTGTCGCGGCCCGGCGGTATCACCGAGGCGGGTGACCTTACGCCGTGCACTACGACTGACGGTTGATCGGCTTCGGCCGGAGCAAGACGAGTAGGCCGAACCGCCTAATGCGGCATACCCAGCCGTTGCATCGCGATGTTCGCGATGTCGCGCTGGTTGGCGTCCCACACGGAGTTGCTGAGCGCCCCGGTCATCCACTCGATCGGCCAGCTCTGCTGCCACGCGCGGCCTTCGCCCCAGCTCTCGATGGTGATGGTGCCGTCGGGGGCGAGCGCGCCGCGGCGCAGCACGAACCCGGGGGACAGGGTGTGGTCGGGCTGCGTGTAGTTGACGACCATGTCGGTGTACTTGCCCGGGTCCTGCGAGGGCACCACGTACGAGCTGACCTTGCTCGGGGCCCAGCCGAGGGCGTCGTTGGTGGCGCCGTCCGGGGTGGCCGCGTGGTGGTCGGAGTTCGGCACCGGGTTCTCGATCAGCGCCTGCTGGACCGCGTCGCGCCCGGTGTCCCACGGGATCTTCGTCGGCGTGTCGACGCTGTAGGTGTGGCTCGCGTCGAAGAAGCCGGGCGGGGTGTCGACGTTGAAGCCCTGGTGGTTGCCCGCGGTGTTGGGCAGGGTGAACGGCGACCAGTTCTTGTTGGTCGGCGTGATCAGGAAGCTGTCGTGGCCGTCGGTGTTGTGGATGATCTCCGCGCCCGGGATCGCCGCGCCCTGGACCTTCTGCTGGTCCGCCTTCTGCTCGTCGAAGGACTTCACGTCGGCGTCGCTGGAGCTCACGCCCCGGGTGAGCTCGTCGATCCGCTTGGCGTGCCGGTCCAGGTTCTGGGCGAGCTGCCGGATGGTGGTGTCGTGCGCCGAGGCGGCCGAGGGCGAGCCGGACACCTTGCCGAACGAGGTCCCCGCGACCTGGTGCGCGGTCACCGCGCCGCGGATCTTGGTCAGCGCCGAGGACTGCTGCGGCAGCCGGTTCGCGGCCAGTTGCAGCGCCTCGTGTTCGACGCGGAAACCCTGCTGCGCGTTCACCATGCGGCGAACGGTAGATCCGGTGCCCGGCCGTCCCAACGGCAGTTTTGCCCACATGCCCACATGCCCACATGCCCGGTGTCCGGAACCGGCAACGGCGCTGGCCGGGGTAGGGCATCCGCGTTGTGCTGAGCCGCGTCGTCTGCCACAACTTGCCCGTGAGTGGCGGAAAGGTGGTGGCGCCGGTGACCCAGGCGGCGGTGGACGCGGTGACCGGGTGGAAGAACTCCGTTGACGGCATTTACCAGCGGCAGGTCGAGGCCTTCGCGGCCGCGGCGCCGCCAGGCGACCGCAACGCGCGGGTGCAGGCGGCCATCGACCGGGCGAAGTCGCAACTGGGTGTGCCTTATGCATGGGGTGGCGGCAACGCCAACGGGCCCACGCGGGGCATCACCGACCACGGCGGCCCCGCGGACGCGCACGGGGACTTCAAGAAGATCGGGTTCGACTGCTCGGGGCTGATGGAGTACGCCTTCGCGGGCTCGGGCGCGAACGTGCACCGGCCGGCGGCGGCCGAGGCGGGACAGGGTCCGCACGTGCCGCTCGACCAGATCCAGCCGGGCGACATGGTCTTCTACGCCGGCGCGGGCGGGAAAGGCCACATCCACCACGTCGCGATGTACATCGGCAACGGGCAGATGATCGAGGCCCCGCAGTCGGGGCTGAACGTGCGCATCGTTCCCATGCGCCGCGACAACACCCTGGTCCAGTACGCCACGCGCCCGATCCCGTGAACCGCTAGTTGGCGGCCGCGCAGCTGGGGCACACGCCGCGGTAGACGACTTCGGCCTCGTCGATGGTGAAGCCCGCCGCGTTCGACGGGGTCAGGCAGGGCATGGTGTCGACCGCGCAGTCGATGTCCTCGACCGCGCCGCACGAGCGGCACACGATGTGGTGGTGGTTGTCGGCGATGCGGGCCTCGTAGCGCGCGACCGGGCCCGTGGGTTCGATGCGGCGCAGCAGGCCCGCCGTGGTGAGCGCCCGCAGCACGTCGTAGACCGCCTGCTGGGAGACGCCACCCAGATCCGCGCGCACCTGGCCGATGATCGACTCCGTGTCGGCGTGGGGGTGCTGGTGCACCGCGGACAGCACGGCCATGCGCGGCCGGGTCACCCGCAGGGACGCGCGGCGCAGCATCCGCTCGAAGTCCATCGTCGTTGGCACGCCGGGAAGTCTGCCGGATAAACTGGAACGAATCAAGATTGGCTGGCGGGCTGTCCCCGATCGTGGGTGGCCAGAGCGGGCGGCAACCGGAACGTGCCGTCGGGTGCCGGTGGGAACTCGTGCACCGCGACCACCGCCGCCGCCGGGATGGGCCCGTAGACGTGCGGGAACCAGACGCCGTCGGGTGACGGTGGATCGCCTGGCTCCCAGCGCAACGGCACGTCCAGCGCGGCCGGGTCGACCTGCAGGAGCAGCAGGTCCGTGCGCCCGGCGAACAGCCGCCCGGCGGGCAGGTGGACGGTCCCGTAGTCCGAGCAGTGCACGAACGCCGTTGGTGGCACCGGCCGGATGTCCTGACCGGGCCGGTATTCACCCCTCGGCACGATGTGCAAGATCACGACCAGCGACGTTACTAGGCCTGCCGCCGCCGGTGCCGCCAGACCAGCCCGAACGCGAACGTGAGCACGGCGAGCACCGCGGGCACGCCGAAGATGAACGGCTCCCCGAACGCGGTGTTCCCGTTTTGCGGCGCTTCGAGGATCGCCAGCGAGATGATCAGCGTCAGCACCATCGACACCATGCCGATGCCCAACGCCGCCAGGTAGATCGCGATCACCGGGATGGTCCGGGCCGCGCGCCGGTCCAGCTGCGCGAGTTCTTCGTGGCGCGGTCGCCAGTCCGGGCCGCGGCCGGCCTGCCACGCCTGCCGCAGCTCGGTCAGTTCCCGCGCGAGCGCGTCGGCGCCGCCGAGCCGCTTGTCGCTGATGTTCGACAGGACCACTCGCTTGAGGTCGCGGTCGTAGAGGATCACGTTGGGGAACGTCGCACGCGACATGGTAGTCCGGTCGGCCCGTTCGATCCGCAGTTCGGCGATGTCCGGCCAGCGGTACCGCTTCGCGCGCACCAGCGAGTGCACCACGATGCCGTCCTGGTCCACCGTGGTACGCGCACGGAGGACGGCGGCGATCAGCAGCCCGGCGAACAGCACGGCGCACCCGATGATGATCAGCTCACCGGTGCCGCCGACGTCCTCGTTGTGCGCCTTGAACAGCAGCCGCGCCACGCCGAGGGCGATGACGCCGAGCAGGACCGGCACGATCTGCCAGGGGGTCCGGTAGGTCCGCGGGGTCATGGGCCGATCGTGGCAGCGCCCGCCCGGCCGCGACCGTTGGTGACCGCTACCTGCCGCGTCCGGCATCCTGGGTCCCATGCTGACCGCGGAGATGGTGGTGGATGGCCGGATTCCCTCGGCGCCGGCGGTGTCGCCGGACGGCCGGCGGGTCGCTTACGTCGCGGCTCCTTTCGGCCGGACGGGCGACGTCCCGGAGCGGGAGCTGTGGGTCGTGGACGGCACGACGGAGCCACGGTGCGTGGCCACCGGCGACCTGAATGGCCCAAAGTGGACACAGGACTCGGAGTCGTTGCTGTACCTGGTCAATCGGCAAGTCCACCGCGGCGGCGAAGCGGTCACGGCCTGGCCCGGCGGCGTGGACGGATTCGTGCCACTGTCCGATGCGGACTCGTTCGCGATCATCGCCGAGTCCGGGCTGTGGCTGCTGCTCCACGGCGACGTGCGCGCGGTCGACGGGTTCGCCGGCCGCCACGTCGCCGAGGCGGCATTGCGGCCCGACGGCGCGGCGCTGGCCGTGCTCACCTGGGCGTCGCCGGAGATCGACCCGGGCCTGCTGACGCCCGCGCTGCACGTCGTCGACCTCGCGACCGGAACGGTGCGCGACCTGGGCACCACCCCGGCGGCTGCCGAGTCGCCGGTGTGGTGGCGGGCCGACGACGGCTGGCACGTGGCCTACCTGGCGTTGACGCCGCCCGAACTGCACGCAGGCACCGCCGTGTTCGACATCGGTCCGGACGGCGAGCACCGCAACCTGACCGAGGGCATGCCCGCGTGCCCGATCGAACTCGTCCAGACCGACGGGCGGCCGCTGGTGCTCGTCGCCGACGGCCTCGACACCACCCTGCGCGACCTGGACGGCGAGCGCGCCCGGTTCACCGGCCGGGTCGAGCAGCTGAGCGTGAGCCGCGACGGCCAGGTGATCGCGGCGGTGGTGGGCGACCCCACCTGGCCGAAAACCGTGTGCACGGGCCGGATCGGCGAGCCGCTCACCCCGTGCGCCGACCTGCGCCCGGAACTGCGGGACGTGACCTGGGGCAAGCAGCGACGGCTGGCCTACCGGGCCGAGGACGGTCTCGACCTCGACGGGCTGCTGGTCCTGCCACCGGGCAAAACCGAGGACGACGGGCCGTTCCCGTTGATCACCATCGTGCACGGCGGTCCCTACGACCGCTACGCCGACGAGATCACCCTGCACTGGGCCCCGTCCGGGCAGTGGCTGGCGCACGCGGGCTACGCCGTCTTCCTGCCCAATGCCCGTGGCGGCCAAGGACACGGGCACGCCTTCGCCGCCAGCATCGTCGGCGCGCTCGGCCAAGCCGAGTGGACCGACATCCTGACCGGGATCGACCTGCTCGTCGACGAAGGCGTCGCCGACCCGGACCGGCTCGGCATCGCGGGCTGGAGCCAGGGCGGGTTCACGGCCGCGTGGGCCGTCGGGCAGACCGACCGGTTCGCCGCGGCCCTGGTCGGTGCGGGTATCACCGACTGGGGCATGCAGGCGGTCACGGGGGAGTGGGGCGCGTTCGAGGCGGCGCTCTCCGGCAGCTTCGGCTGGGAAGGTCCGGGCCCGCACCCGCACGACCGGGCGAGCCCGATCTCCTACGCGTCGTCGATCCACACGCCGGTGCTCATCGTGCACGGCGCCGACGACACCAATGTCCCGCTGTCCCAAGCGGAATTCCTGCGCCGGGCATTGCGGCACCACGGCGTCGAGCACGAGTTCCTGGTGTACCCGGGCGAAGGTCATTCGCTGCGCAAGCGGGCGAACCAGCTCGACGTGCTGCACCGCACCAGGGCGTGGTTCGACCGCTGGCTGCGGTGACGCGGCACCTGCCCGGACGGGCAGTTCTGGTTGCGTCCAAGGGTGCCCGCGAGCAGGTTAAGACCGCCGGGGCCCGCTGTTGTACTCGAACGCATGTCGCATTCGTCGCACCGCAGGCGTGGTCGCAGGAAGCCGGCCAGCACGCACCTGGCCGCAGCGCTGATGCTCGTCGCCGCGGGGGTGAGCGCCGCGAGCAACGGAGGGCCGCGTGAGGTCCCCCAGGCGCTGACCGCGACACCGCCGGTCGACCCGTACGGTGTCGACGGCGGCACCGTGCCGCAGGACACCCAGCGCACCGAGCCGCTGCTGCCGCCCGCCGTGCCCGCGCCACCGGTGGTGGCGCCCCCGGTGCAGCCCGTGCACGACGCGCCAGACGTGGTGTCGCTTCCGGGCAGCGCCGGCATCCCCGGCATGGTGCTGATCGCCTACCAACGCGCCGCGAAGGCCATGGACCTGCGCGCCCCCGGCTGCGGGATCCCGGTGGCGCTGCTCGCGGCCATCGGCAAGGTCGAGTCCGGGCACGCCCGCGGCGGCCAGGTCGACGCGCGCGGCACCGCCCTGCGCCCGATCCTCGGCCCGATGCTCGACGGCGCCGGGTTCGCCGCCATCGCCGACACCGACGGCGGTGCGCTGGACGGCAGCGCCACCTGGGACCGCGCCGTCGGCCCGATGCAGTTCATCCCCTCGACGTGGCGGCACTGGGCCGTCGACGGCAACGCCGACGGCGTGGCCGACCCGGAGAACGTCTTCGACGCGTCGGGCGCGGCCGCGTCCTACCTGTGCGCGGGCGGTCGCGACCTGACGACACCGGGCGGCATCGACTCGGCCATCCTCAGCTACAACCACTCCGATGCCTACCTGTCGTTGGTGCGGGCGTGGCTCGCCGCCTACTCGGGCGTCGGCGCGGACACCATCGGGCTGCCGGACATCCAGACGGTCGCGGGCACCACGCCCCTCGACCCGTCGCCGCTCCCGCCGGCCGACGGTGCCGGTGGCCCGGGCGACGTCCAGGCGGGCAGTGCCCACGGCGGCAGTTCGACGACCACGACCCCGCCCACGTCGTCGACGACAGTGCCGCCGTCGACCACGGTTCCCCCGACCGCGCCGGGCTCGCCGGGTTCCCCCACCTCGCCGAGTTCCCCGACCTCGCCCACCAACCCGCCGGCTTCGCCGCCGTCGTCGGGCTCGTCGGGTTCATCCGGGTCGTCCGGCCCGCTCGCGCCCGTGCTCGACCCGGTGACCGGGCTGCTCACCTGCACGGTGTCCGGGGTCGGTGGCCTGCTGGGTGGCCTGTTGGGCGGCAACCAGAACCAGGACCTGAACCACAACGGGATCCCGGACGCGCAGGAGTGCGCGGGCTGAGCTCCGACCGACGATCGGCCGAAGTCAGTGGAGCTCGCGGTGGGCGGCGCAGGCTTGCCGGTGCTGCTCGTCGTCGAGCAAACCCAGGTTGTGCAACAGGTCCAGCACCGGTAGCCCGTTGCTGGCGCGGATGGCCCGGGTCGTGGCGAGCTGCGTGTACCGCTGCCGGCCACGGCTGTCGCCCTTGCCCGCGGCCACGATCGCCTGCTCCGCCGCGGTCACGGGGTCGTCCGGCACGTGGCTCGCCGCGACCGCGAGGTACTGCTCGGCCCGGGCGTCCTCGCCCCTGGCCCGGTGCACGGCGTACTGGCCGAGCGCGATCGCGTGCCGCATCGGCCGCAGGTCTCCCTGGCAGGAGCGCAGGAACCCTTCCGCGCGCTGCAAGTGGCGTTCGGCGGCGGCCGGCCGGTCCTCGGCCAGCGCACGGTAGGCCAGGCGCAACGACGCCTGCGGGTGCACCGGGCGCACGGCGAGCAGCTGCTCCCACACGACGGCGGCCCCGGTCGTGTCACCGGCCTGGTCGAGGCAGTCGCCCAGGCGCAGCAACGCGGCCGGGCCCGGCTCGCAGTCGGGGGTCGGCAGCACCTGCAGCAGCTGGCGCAGGTCGGTGACGGCGCTTTGCAGGTGACCGATGGCGTACGAGTTCTCCGCCCGCAGCAGCAACGGTTCCAGCGTGTCGGCGACGCTCTCGACGTGGTGCACCAGCACCCAGTCGAGCAGTTCCCGCACCGCGTCGGCGTGGTGGCGGGGCTCGGCGTGCACGAGCACCCGCGCCAGCCCGCAGGGCAGCGCCCTCGTGCCCGTGGAGCTCGACAACCGGCTGGCGACGTGGTCGAACGCGGACCGGAAGCGCCCACACACCACCAGGGCCCGGGCCGCCTTCAGGACCTCGCGCTCCTCGGCGGTGACCGGCGGAACCGGTTGGGCCGCATCGGGTTCCGGCCGTTCCTGGCGCCACGAGTCCAACACGACGGCGACCCGGCCCGGCTCGATCCGCTCGCCGGGCGCGGCGGTGGCCGGGGTCGCGGTCCACCCCGGGAACAGCCGCGGCATCAACCGGACGATGCGCAGCGGGCCCGACCCCCGCGGCGTCGTCGGCTCCTGGCGAGCCAGGTCCGTTCCTGGTGGGCGGCGCGGGCCGCCGGTGCGGTCGGGCACGTGGATCCACGCCGGTGCCTGGAACTCCTTGTCGGCCGCGACGACCGGCCAGAACGATCGGGCCGCCAGGCCGTGGCGCTCGTGGACGATCACGTCGTGGAACACATCCTCGGACACGATCAACGCGACGTCCGAGGCCGGGTAGCCGACCAGGGCCGCTCGCAGCACCGAGCAGTTGACCAGCCGCGCGACCCCGATGGTCACGTCGTCGGAGAAGCCGAACGGCGTCGTGTGCAGCGTGCCCTGGGCGATGCTCAGCCGGACCCGCAACCGTTCGCCCGCCGGCTGGACCTTGTTGTACCGGCCCAGTTCCGCGGCGAGGCTGCGGGTGAGCGCGGCGATCATCGCCGACTCGTCGATGTCCCCCGGGAACACGATCAGCGCGCCGTCCCCGGCCGCGTGCATCGTCCACCGTTCGATGGGCACCGCGATGGATTCACCCGCCAACCGCAGTGCCTCATGCACGACCGACGCCGTCTCCGCGCGTGCGCCGCCTTTCGTCCGGCTCGACCACGCGGCGATGTCCAGCGCCGCGCACAACCGGCGAACACCGTCGGGAATGGTGTCGTTCCCAGTTGCCGATTCGATCACCAACTCGATTCCGGGAACCATGGCGCGGTGCGCGTAAGCCGAAGCCGCGCGCACGAACGGCCTCGTCATCCGCACCGGCGCGATGGTCGTCGAATCGTTTGATTGCCTGGGCTCGTTCGACTGCTCTGACATCTGGCCCCCTTGTCCCCCGACCAGCAGGTGGCCCATTCTGACAGGCTGCGCAACCCCACGCGATTCGGGGCACGGCGATTCTCCGGAGTGGCCACACATTTTGCTCTCGACATGGGAAACGTTGCCGAGAATGGTCCAAATTGGAAGATCGAATCATTGAGAAACCGGTCGGTCGTACTGTTTGGTCACGCATCGAACACAAGAACGCCTCGGACACAAGAACGCCGCCGGCCCCCGGGGAGACCCGGGAGCCGGCGGCGGACTTGGTCGGACTAGCGAAGGCCGGACGTGATGGCCTCGATGATGCGCGGGCGCAGCTCGGCGGCGCGGATCACCGCGTCGACCGAGCCGACCTCGACGGCGCGCTGGATGTTGTGCACCTTGTCGAACTCGGCGGCGACCTCGTTCAGCTTCTCGGTGCGGACCGACGTGCGCAGGTCGTCCAGCTCCGCGCTCAGCGTCGCGCGGTCGGCGCCGGTGGCCGCCTGCAGGCGGGCCTCCAGCTCGCGCACCCGCGGGTCGGCGGCGGTGCGGGAGTTGACGTCGCCGGCGAACACCGCGGCCGCGGCCGGGGCGCCGCCGAGCACCGAGGCGAACGAGCCCTCGATGGCCAGCACGGTCATGTTCGGGTTCAACGCCTTCGAGAACACCACGAACGCGCCACCGTGGTACCGCGAGATCACCACGAACACGATGGGCCCGCGGAAGTTCACGATCGCGCGGCCGATCTCCGCGCCGTACTCCAGCTGGAGCTTGCGCATCGACTCGGGCGACCCGTCGAAGCCGGACAGGTTCGCCAGCACCACCAGCGGCCGGTTGCCGCTGGCGGCATTGATCGCGCGGGCCGCCTTCTTCGACGACCGCGGGAACAGCGTGCCCGCGGTGTAGGTGTCCGGGCCGTCGGTGGGCGGGAACCCGCGACGGGGCACCGAGCGGGACTCGATGCCCAGCAGGCACACCGGGATGCCGCCCATGTGCACGTCCTGCACAGCCGCGGTGTCCGCGTCGGCCATGCCCGCCCAGCGCTCCAGCACCGGGTGGTCCTGGTCGGACACGGCCCGCATGACGGTCCGGATGTCGAAGGGCTTCTTGCGGTCCGGGTTGGACTGCACCGAGAAGATCTCGCCCACGGTCTTGAAGTCGCTGTCGACCACCGCGTGCGGGAAGTCCGAGATGTCGCGGTCCACCGGGTCGGTGGTGACCGCGCGCCGCGGCGCGTCCTCGCCCGGCGCCACATAGGCGTGGTCGTAGTGCGACATCAGCACGTCGCGGGCCGCGGCCAGGTTCGGTGCCCAGTACTGCGCCTGGCCGTTCGGGCCCATGACGCGGTCGTAGCCGCCGATGCCGAAGTTGTCCTCGGCCGACACGCCACCGGAGAAGTCCAGCGCCTGCTTGCCGGTCAGCACCATCGCCGAGTCCGGCGTCATCACCAGGATGCCCTTGGTGTGCATGAGCATCGTGGCCTCGGCGTTCCAGTACGGCTGGGCGCCGACGTTGATCCCCGCGACCACGATGTTGATCTCGCCGCCGTCCTGGGTGAACTCGACGATCCGCTTGAGCGCGGCCGCCACCCAGTCCATGTTCTCGGTGCCGGAGGTCATGGAGACCCGGGCCCCCGACGACAGCGAGTACCACTCCAGCGGTACCCGCATGGACTCGGCGAGGTCGAGCGCGGCGATCACGCGGCGGCACTCCGGCTCCGACAACGCACCGAGCGACTTGGTCGGGTCGCCGAGGAGCACGACCCGGGTGACGCCTTCGGGGTAGCGCTCGGTGCGGGTGGTGACCACACCGGCGACCATCGCGGCCTTGTTCTGGCCCTTGGGCCGGTCGACCGGGACCAAGGCATTGTTCTCGTCGAGGTCGTGCTCGACGAACTCGCCGAGCATCGACGTGAGCTCGTACGGGTAGACGGTGTTGCGGCTGGCCGCGCGCAGCACCTTCTGCCGGTAGTCGTCCAGCGGCTCGACCGGCGCGTCCGCCGGGTCGCCGAAGGTGAGGTGGCTGCCCCCGGCCGCATCGAAGGAGATCCGCACGGTCGTCTTCTCCAGCTGACCCGTCTGCGGGTGCCGCTGGCGCGCGATGAACAGGATCTCCTCGAGGCCCGCGCCCGCCGTGGTGGGCAGCACGCGGTCGGCGATCATCTCCAGCTCGGCGCGGGTGAGGTCGCTCGGCGGCCACACGTAGACGACGATCCTGTTGGTGTTGAAGCGAGTCCGCGACGGCCGGCGCGACTGCGCGCGGCGGATCGAGTCGAGGCACGCGGCGATGGTGTCCTCCGCCGTGGGCAGCGAGACCAGGCGCCCGTCGTGCTCACGCAGCTCGGTCAGGTCACGCACCTGCGCGAAGGCCACCAGCCGGTCGTCGGACGGGTTTTCCCGTGCGACGCACTGGAAGAGGTAGACCTCCTCGTCGGAGGACGGCAGGCGCGTCAGGTCGAACTTGCGCAACCGCTCGAGCTGCATCCGCTGCGCGATGTACGGGTGCAGGCCGCGGATCAGCCGCTCCTCGGCCATGCCGGTGGTGGTCGGGCGGAACGTGAAGTGGTGGTGCATCACGGCGTTGCCGCTGCCCGCGACCGTCAGGGTCAGCCTGCGGACCAGGTTCGGCAGCGAGTGGGTGGCGACCACTTCGTGCAGTGCCGCGGCGGCCGAATCGAAGTCGTCGGGCTGGTTCTCCCACGACAGGTAGATGTCCGCGTCGTAGGCGTGCTCGCCGGTGACGAGCTCGGCGAGCCCCTGCAGTGCGTCGCCCAGCGCCTCGAACCGCACGGCGGCGCTCGCCAGGCGGGCGTCGGCCCGCTCCGCGACGACGAACCGGCAGCCGGAACGCTCCTCGGCGTGCACCCCGGTCAGGCCCTTGTTGCCGTAGTAGCGGCGGGTCAGCACCTCCAGCATCACCGAGTTGTCGGCGACGCCGCGGGCCAGGCGCTGGCCCAGCAGCCGCACCAGCGGCTCGGTGCTGCGCACCATCTCGGCGATGCGCTCGGCGCGGTCGGCCGCGTCCGGATGCTCGTCGAGGTGGCGCAGGTGCTTGCGGACGTCGGCGTAGACGCGGGCCCGGTTGCGGCGCAGCAGTGGCTGGCCGAGCCAGGTGAACACCACGCCACGCGCGAGGTCGGACACCGCCGGGAAGCGGACCTGGGTGGCCGCGACCAGCCGCTCCAGGGCGAGACCCACCGGCTCGCGCAGCGACTCGCCCGGCGGGGGCTCGCGCAGCCACGAGCGCAGCAGCGTGGTGACCACGGCCGCGTCGGCCGAGGCACGTTGCTGGGCAAGGAAAATCCGGAAGACCGCGGCTTCCAGCTCCGGCGTGCGCTCGAGGTCGGCGACGCCGTAGTGCGCGAGCGCCGTGCGCAGCTTGGCCTGGAACGACTCCGGCAGCCCGGCTCGCTCCACGTCGAGGCTCTGCAGGTACGTGTGGAAGTACTCGCGGGCACTGTGCACGTGGTTGTTGCCACCGGTCTCCGGCTCGCCGGCCGGCCGGTTGCGGCTGAGCTCGGCCAGATCGGCGAACACGCCGATCAGCTCCAGCTCCTCGGCGATCGTGCGGCCACCACTGGCGTTGACGGCCTTGCGCGCGGCGAGGTAGTCCGCGAGCACGCGGCCCTCGTCGTGCGGGTCGACGTCGTAGCCGAGCAGCAGACCACTCAGGCCTTCCAGACCGCGGCGGGCGCGATCGGCCGCGGGCACGTCGGCGGGTTCGGCCGGCAGGTCCAGCTCGACGGCCTCGCCAGCCGGGTCGTCGGCGGCTTCCTCGTCGTCGTCGGCGATCGGCTCCAGGCGCAGCAGCGGGGCCCCGGTCTCGACCTGGCTGCCGACGGAGACCGGCAGTTCCTTCAGCCGGGCCTTGAACGGCGCACGCAGCACCGTCTCCATCTTCATGCTCTCCAGCACCAGGACCGGCGCGCCGGCCTCGACCTCGTCGCCGATCGCGAGCGGGGTCGCGACCACGAGGGCGGGCGCGGGGGAGCGGACCACGCCGCCCTCGTCGCGGCTGACCCGGTGGGTCACGCCGTCGACCTCGACCAGGTGCACGGGGCCGTGGGTGGCGGTGAGCAGCCGGTAGCGGGCGCCGTTGACGACGATCTGCCCGGTGTCCTGGTCGAACCGGTCGAGCTCGACGTCGGCGGTGCGGACCTCGTCGCCTGCCTCGATGCCGACCCGGAACCGGGTCGCGCCGACCCGCGCGACCCGCACGCGGTAGCCGATGCCACGCAGCTTCAGGTCGAGCGGGCGGCCGCTGCGGTGCTGCACCTGCGGGCGCCCACCGAACGCGGTGGAGAGCAGCCGCTGGCGCTCGGCGCGCTCCTCTTCCTCGTAGGCCTCGATGGCGGCCGCGGCGAGCGCGACCGCGGAGTGGCGGTGCGAGACGAGCCTGCCCTCGCCGCGGACGCGGTCGATCCAGCCGGTGTCGGCGCTGGCGTCGATCACCTCGGGCTGGTCGAGCAGGTCGAGCACGAAGCTCTTGTTGGTGGCGCCGCCCTCGATGATCACGGTCGTCTCGGCCATCGCGCGGCGCAGGCGGCCCAGCGCCTCGTCGCGGTCGGCGCCGTAGGCGATGATCTTGGCGATCATCGAGTCGAAGTCGGCGGGGATCGTGTCGCCCTCGCTGACCCCGGTGTCCACGCGGATGCCCGGCCCGGCCGGCAGGTCGAGGCGGGCGATGCGCCCGGGGGAGGGCGCGAAGTCGCGGTCGGGGTCCTCGGCGTTGAGCCGGGCCTCGATGGCGTGCCCGCGCTCGGCCGGCGGCGTGCCTTCGAGCTTGCCGCCACCCGCCACGTACAACTGCGCCTTGACCAGGTCGAAGCCGGTGGTCGACTCCGTGATCGGGTGCTCGACCTGCAGCCGGGTGTTGACCTCGAGGAACGCGAAGAGCTTGTCGCCCGGGTGGTACAGGAACTCCACCGTCGCGGCGCCGCGGTAACCCACGCGCACGGCGAGGCGCTCGGCGGAGGACTTGAGCTCGGCGGCCTGCTCCGGCGAGAGCAGCGGCGACGCGGACTCCTCGATGACCTTCTGGTTGCGCCGCTGCACCGAGCAGTCGCGCACGCCCAGCGCCCACGCGGTGCCCTGGCCGTCGGCGATCACCTGGACCTCGACGTGGCGCGCCCCGGTGACCAGCCGCTCGAGGAAGACGATGCCGCTGCCGAACGCGCGGGCCGCCTCCTGGCTGGTGCGCTCGTAGGCGTCGGTCAGTTCGTCGGCGCTGGCGACCATGCGGATGCCGCGGCCACCGCCACCGGCGGTCGCCTTCAGCATCAGCGGGTAGCCGATCTTGTCGGCGGCGGCGATCGCGTCCTCGAGGGTCTCGACCGCGCCCCGGCTCCACGGCGCGACGGGCACGCCGACCTCTTCGGCGATCAGCTTGGCGCCGATCTTGTCGCCCAGCTGACGCATGGCGTCGGCGTTCGGGCCGACGAACGTCACGCCTACCCGCTCACAGAGCTCGGCGAACGCGGGATCCTCGGCGACGAAGCCCCAGCCGACCCACGCCGCATCGGCGCCGGTCTCGACGAGGGCCTGTTCCAGCACCTTGAGGTCAAGGTACGGGCGCGCGGAAGCCGGACCGAGGTCGTAGGCGATGTCGGCCTCGCGCACGAACGTCGAGTTCTTGTCGACGTCGGTGTACAAGGCGACGGTCTCGATCGGCCTGCCGGTTTCCGCGGCCAGGTCACGAGCGGCGTGGATGAGCCGCATCGCGGCCTCACCACGGTTGACTATGACGATGCGGCTGAACACGCGTGTGAGGGTACTGCGGTTGGAAAGCCCCCTGGCGTGAACTCCAGGCGCGCTCCGCGCCCGCGCGATCAGCGCTGCAGCGACCCGCGACCGCCGGCCTGCCGAAAGCTCTGCGACCTGCCCGAACGCGGGTCCGGGACGGACATGACCACGGTCGCGGCCTCGGCGGCGACGCCGGGGTAGGGCAGCCGGGGCGGCGGGGTCCAGTGGTGTTCGAAGTGCCACCACTCGTTGTCGTAGCGGCGGTAGAGACCGAACGCGGCACCGTGTTCCTCCAGCCACCGCGCGCCCTCGGTCGGCCGCACGTCCAGGGCGATCCCGCTGACGTGGGACGACTCGTCCGGCGGCAGCACCCGGCAGCGCGCGGCGGCGACCGAGCCCGTGCGCCGCACCTCTTCCATGAACATCCGGTGCTGCAGGGCCGCGTCCCGGTGCCCGCAGGTCAACCCGATCAGCTGGTGATCACGCCAGAACGCCAGGGTGCGGGCCTCGGTGAAGGCCCGGGCGGTGGCGGCCGTGAGCCCACGCAGGTCCTCGGCGGGGAAGCGCAGCCCGAGCGCCCACTGGCACGCGAAGTAGCGGGCCCGCCTGGGCGACCGTAAGAACGCCGCCGGCAGCAGGGCGACGGCGAGGACGCGGGTCACGGCGGCAAGCACGCGAGGATTCATGACACCCACGTTCGGCCGCTCACGTGCGCATCCCGTGCGGGGAACCACACCGTTCTGCAACAGTTCCGCACGGAATCGGCTGTTACCGAGCCATGACACGGCGCGCACGTCGCCATGAGGTGCGGCGAGGATCCTGCGATAGTGAGTGCCATGCCCAAGGTGTTGTTGATCGAGGACGACCAGGCCGTACGCGACGGCCTGCGCATCGCCCTGACCTACCAAGGGCACACCGTGGACGCGGTCGGCTCCGGCGAGGACGGCCTGGCCCGGATCAGCGGCGGGGACGTCGACGTCGTGGTGCTCGACCTGATGCTGCCCGGCATGGACGGCTTCGAGGTGTGCCGGCGCATCCGCGCGTCCGGCGACCTGCCGATCATCATGCTGACCGCCCGCAACGACGACATCGACGTGGTCGCCGGACTGGAGGCGGGCGCCGACGACTACGTCGCCAAGCCCGCGCAGGCCCGCGTGCTCGAGGCCCGGATCAAGGCGGTGCTGCGGCGCACCGGCGGGCAACGCCCGGCGGGCACGCCGAAGCCGGCGCTCGAACGGCACGGCAAGCTCACCATCGACCGCGAGGGCCTGGTCGTCACCAAGGACGGCGTGCCCGTCGCGCTCGCGCCGACGGAACTGCGGCTGCTGCTGGAGCTCTCGGCGTCGCCGGGCCGCGTGCAGAGCCGCCAGCACCTGCTGGAATCGGTGTGGGACCAGGGTTACCTCGGCGACTCGCGGCTGGTCGACGCGTGCGTCCAGCGGCTGCGCGCGAAGATCGAGGACGACCCCGCGGCGCCGGTGTACGTGCAGACGTTGCGTGGCTTCGGTTACCGCTTCGGCCCGCTGTGATCGGCCCGCTGTGATTGGCCCGCTTGTGATCGGACCGCTGTGATCGGACTGCGCACCCGCCTGCTGCTGGCGTTCGCGTTGCTCAGCGCCGTCACCGCGGCCGCGGTCGCCGGAGTCGGCTACGCCCGCTCGCGCGACGCCATCGTGCAGCGGACCCAGGACAACGCGGTGATCGAGACGACCAACCGGATCGAGCAGCTCTACCCGTTGCCCGCCGACCCGGACCAGGACGCCCTGGAGAAGATCGCGGGTGGGGTGTCCGGGCGGGAGGGCAACGCGCTGGTCGAGGCGAACGGCCTGCGTGCGGGCGGCCTCGACCCGTCCATCGTGACCGCCGCGCTGCGGGAGGAGGTCGACTCCGGGCGGATCGCCTGGCAGCGCGTGGCCGCGGGCAACCACACGATGCTGGTCATCGGCAGCCAGTTGCGGATCACCGACGACAGCGGCGTGACCGAGCCGTCGGGCATCACGGTGTACGTGGTGCGTGGCCTGTTGCCGGAGGAAGAGGTGGTCCACGGGCTGGCCCGGGATGCCTGGTTGATCGGTGGCGCGGGCGTGGTGATGACGATGGTGCTCGCGCTGCTGGCCGCGCGCAGCGTGTTGCGCCCGGTCCGGGAACTGCAACGCACCGCGCAGCGCCTCGGCTCCGGCGACCTCAACGCCCGCCTGCACGTCGTGCGCGGCCGGGACGAACTGGCCGCCGTGGCCCACACGTTCAACCAGACCGCGGAGTCGTTGCAGCACCACGTGGGTGAGCTGCGCCGGATGGAATCCGACGCGCGCCGCTTCGTCGCCGACGTGTCGCACGAACTGCGCACGCCGCTCGCCGCGATGAGCGCGGTCACCGACATGCTCGACGCCGAGGCCGCGGAGCTGCCGCCGGTCGCGGGCGAGGCGGTGCGGCTGGTGAGCCGGGAGACCCACAACCTGACCCGGCTGGTGAACGACCTGATCGAGGTGACCCGGTTCGACTCGGGCACGGCGGCGCTCGCCCTCGACGAGATCGACGTGGCCGACGCGATCCGCGTGACGTTGCGCGTGCGCGGGTTCGGCGACCGGGTCGAGACCGACCTGCCGGACGGGATCCGCGCGGTCGTCGACCCGCGCCGCCTGGACGTGATCGTCGCGAACCTGGTCGGCAACGCCTTGCGCCACGGCGCCCCACCGGTCACCGTCACGCTGCGCACCGAAGGTGATGACCTCGTGCTCACCGTCACCGACGCGGGTCCCGGGCTCGACCCGGAGGTGCTCCCGCACGTGTTCGACCGGTTCTACAAGGCCGACACCGCCCGCAGCCGGTCCGAGGGCAGCGGCCTCGGCCTGGCCATCGCGTGGGAGAACGCCCGGCTGCACGGCGGGGCCCTGATCGCGGGCAACGGCGCCGGAGGCGGGGCCGTGTTCACCTTGCGCATGCCGCGGCACCAGCCGGGTCAGGTCGTGGGGGTGCCGCGATGACCCGGCTGCTCGCGACCTTGCTGGTGGTACTGGCCGTCGCCGGGTGCGGGGTGCGGCCCAGCGGGGTGATCCCCGGTCTGGAGGCACCGGCGGGGCCACGCAAGGACACCATGCCGACCCTGTACTTCGTGTCGCCCGACAAGAAGGAAGTAGTGCCGGTGGACCGGATCGCCCCGGCCCTGCCGGGCGCCGACGTGCTCAGCATGCTCGCCGCCGGTCCCGACGAGGACGGGCGTGGCAAGGGCCTGAGCACGCAGGTGCCGCGGCGGGCGGCGCCCGCGATCGTCACGCAGAACGGCACGACGCTCGAGGTGTGGCTGCACACCGATGTCGCCGGGTTGAGCAAGATCGCCGTGGACCAGATCGTCTGCACTTTGCTCTTGCAGTACCCCCGTGCCGAGCGGGCGAACCTGCACGGTGGTTCGCACACGCTGGGTCAGCGGACCTGCCCGGCGGGGAGGTAAGTTCGCCGGTGGACGATCCACCGCCGTCGGAAGGTCCGTGCATGAGCATCCTGGGTACCCGCGTGCACCGCGTCGAGGACCCGGCGTTCCTGACCAAGGGTGGGACCTACACCGACGACCTGACCGATGAGCGCCTGGCCGGCGCACTGCACCTGACGTTGGTCCGCTCGCCGATCGCGCACGCCACGATCACGTCGATCGACACGTCGGCGGCCAAGCAAGCGCCGGGCGTGGTTGCCGTGCTCACCGCCGCCGACTGCGATCTCGAGCCGGTGCTGGTGTTCGATCGTGCCAACAAGAAAATGGTGCGGCCGTACCTGGCCACCGACCGGGTCCGGTTCGTGGGGGAGCCGGTGGCCGCCGTGCTCACCGAGCACCCGTACCAGGGCGAGGACGCCGCCGAACTCGTCGACGTCGACTACGACCCGCTGCCCGCCGTGGTCGACGTCGAGGCGGCGCTGAACGGCGAGGTGTTGTTGTTCCCCGAGGCGGGCACCAACGTGGCCACCGCCAAGGGTTCGGCCGACCCCGGTGCCGGCTTCTTCGCCGACTGCGAGGTCGTGGTCACCAAGCAGATCCTGAACCAGCGGGTCGCGCCCGCGCCGTTGGAGACCCGAGCCGCCGCGGCCGCATGGGACGACGGCCGCTACACGGTGTTCTGCTCCAACCAGAACGCCCAGGGCACCCGCGACGACCTGGCCGAGCGGCTCGGCGTCGACGTGGCCGACGTGCACGTGATCCTCCCGGACGTCGGCGGCGGGTTCGGCGCGAAGATCGGCGCCGACCCGGAGTACGTGCTGGTCGCGTGGCTCGCCCGGCGCCTCGGTCGTCCGGTGCGCTGGAGCGAGAGCCGCTCGGAGAACATGACCGGGTTGGTGCACGGTCGCGCGCAGCACCAGACGATCACGATCGGCGGCGACCGCGACGGCACGGTCAAGGCCTACCAGTTGAAGATCGTCGGCGAAGCCGGCGCCTACCCGGCCTTTGGTGCCGCCTTGCCCAACCTCACCGGCATGATGGCCCGCGGCACCTACGACATCGCGCGCAAGCACTCCTCGTACGTCTCGGTGGTCACCAACACCACGCCGACCGGCGCGTACCGCGGTGCGGGCCGGCCCGAGGCGACCCAGGCCATCGAGCGGGCCATGGATCTGTTCGCCCGGGCGATCGGGATGGATCCGGCCGACGTGCGCCGCAAGAATTTCATCGCGCCGGAGCAGTTCCCGTACGAGATCACCGACGAGATCTCCTACGACACCGGCGAGTACGCCAAGGCCCTCGACCTGGCGCTGCGGTCGGCCGGGTACGAGCAGTTGCGTGCCGAGCAGGCGCGCCGCCGCGAACGCGGGGACACGAAGCTGCTCGGCATCGGCCTCTCGTCCTATGTGGAGATCACGGCCGGGGGTGGCGCGTCGGAGAACGGCTCGGTCGAGGTCCACCCGGACGGCACGGTCACGGTGCTCACCGGCAGCTCACCGCACGGGCAGGGCCACGCGACCGCGTGGGCGATGCTCGCGCACGAGCAACTGGGCATCCCGATGGAGAAGATCACCGTCCGGCACGGGGACACCGACCAGATCCCGGAGGGCGCCGGGACCATGGGGTCACGCAGCCTGCAGACCGGCGGCATCGCCGTGCACAAGGCGGCGGGCGAACTGGTGGAACTGGCCAAGCAGCGGGCCGCCGACCTGCTGGAGGCCGACGTCGCCGACCTGGTGGTGGACAAGGACGTCGCCGCGATCACCGTGGCCGGGGTGCCCAGCGCGCGGAAGATCACGTTCGCCGAGCTGGCCGCCCAGGAGCAGCTTCGCGTGCACACCGAGTGGGATGCCGGGAAGGCGACGTTCCCGTTCGGCGCGCACGTCGCCGTCGTCGAGGTCGACGCGGAGACGGGAAAGGCCGCCGTGCAACGGATCTGGGCGGTGGACGACGCCGGTCCGGTGCTGAACCCGTTGCTGTTCGACGGGCAGCGCCACGGCGGGATCGCCCAGGGCATCGCGCAGGCCATGCTGGAAGAGGTCACCTACGACGAGGACGGCCAGCCGCTCGCGGCGAGCTTCGCCGACTACGGCATCCCGTCCGCCGCCGAGCTGCCCAGCTTCGACCTGGTCGGCATGGAAACCCCGACCGACGCGAACCCCTTGGGGTACAAGGGGATCGGCGAAGCCGGCACGATCGGGTCGTGCCCCGCGGTGCAGAACGCCGTGATCGACGCGGTCGCGCACCTCGGCGTGGACCACATCGACATGCCGCTCACCCCGGTGCGGGTGTGGACGGCCATCCAGCAGGCGGCCGGAGGAGCCAAGTGAAGGTCGAGATCAACGTCAACGGCACGGCCACGACCGCCGACGTCGAGCCGCGCACCCTGCTCGTGCACTACCTGCGCGACAACCTGGGGCTCAAGGCCACCAACATCGGGTGCGACACCACCTCCTGCGGCGCGTGCACGGTCCTGCTGGACGGCGAGTCGGTCAAGTCGTGCACCGTGCTGGCCGCGCAGGCCGACGGGCTTTCGGTGACCACCATGGAGGGCCTGTCCGACGACGGCACGCTGTCCCACCCGGTCACCGCGGCGTTCCGGCAGGAACACGGCCTGCAGTGCGGGTTCTGCACGCCGGGCATGGTGATGGCCGCGGTCAGCCTGATCGAGGAGAACCCCGATCTGACCGAAGCGGACGTCCGAAGTGGACTGGAAGGCAACCTGTGCCGCTGCACGGGTTACCACAACATCGTTCGCGCCGTGCTCGTGGCCGCGGGGAAGGACCCCGACGCATGATCCCGGTCGCCTTCGACTACCAGCGCCCGCAGACCCTCGACGAGGCGGTCGCGCTGCTCGCCACCCGCGGCGAGGACGCGACCGTGCTCGCCGGTGGCCACTCGCTGCTGCCGGTGATGAAGCTGCGCATGGCCGCGCCCGAGCTGGTGATCGACATCGGCCGCCTGGCGGAACTGCGGCACCTCCGTGTCGAGGGTGACGAGATCGCCATCGGCGCCGCGACCCGCTACCGCGACCTGGTGACGTCAACGGTGCTGGCTGCCGAGTGCGCGCTGCTGCCCGCCGTCGCGGCGACCGTCGGCGACCCGCAGGTCCGCCACCGCGGCACCCTGGGTGGGGCGATCGCCCACGGCGACCCGGCCGGCGACATGCCCGCCGCGATCCTCGCCCTGGACGGAACCGTTGTCCTGCAAGGCCCGAACGGCCGCCGGTCGGTCCCCGTGGCCGAGTTCTACACCGGCCTGTTCTCGACGGTCCGCGAGCCGGACGAGCTGGTCGTCGAGATCCGCGTGCCCCGCACCGGCGCCACCGGCTGGGCGTACGAGAAGTTCACCCGCCGCAGCAACGACTGGGCCATCGTCGCGGTGGCCGTGGCCACGATGCCATCGGGCGCGGTCAACGTCGCCATGGTGAATATGGCCGGCACACCGATCCGCGCCACCGCAACGGAAGCCGCGCTGGCCGAAGGCAAGTCCATAGTGGACGCCGCCGCCCTGGCCGCCGAGGGCACCAACCCGCCCGCGGACACGCACGGCACCCCGGAGTACCGCCGCCACCTCGCCCAAGTCCTGACCCGCCGCGCCCTGCAAACCGCCATCGCCTGACCCCCACCCACTCCTTCACCCAGGCGTGTCCCACGTTCGCGCCGGGTGTGTCCCACACTCGGGAGGGCCGTGGCCCGCGTGAGGGTGGCAGCGGTGTGGAACACGGGCTATCGGAACGGGGGACACGCCCTGTCGGAACAGGGGACACGCCCCGCCGGAACAGGGGACACGCCCGGCCGGAACAGGGGACACACCCAGCTGGAACGGGGGACACACCCGCTCGGAGCGGGGGACACGCCGGGTCGGAGCGGGGGACACACCCGTGAGGGTCAGGGGCGCATGCCGCGCCAGATGAGGTCGAGCAGGCGCTCGGTCTGGTCCTTCCAGTCGCCGTCCGGGTCGAGGTGCAGCAGTCCGGCCAGGCCACGCATGACGATCGTCGCGTCCAGTTCGGGGCGCACGTGGCCGGCCTCGATGTTGGCCGCCAGCAACACACCCAGCGCATCCACAATGGACTGGAACGCGCTCGCCGGCAACCGCCCGCGGGACGCGGTGGCCGCGCTCAGGGCATCGACCAGTCCGCGCTTGGTCATCATGTAGCGGGCCAGGTGGTCGACGATCCAGGCCCGGAACGCTTCTTCGGGTCCGTGGTCGGCGAGCAGTTTGGGCACCACCTCGACCAGTTGCCGCACCTCACGCTCGTAGACCGCGAGGATCAACGCCTCCTGGGTGGGGAAGTGCCGGTACACCGTGCCGACCCCGACCTCCGCCTGCTTGGCGATGGCGTTGAACGAGACCTCACCCGACGAGGTGAGGGCTTTGGCCGCCACCGCCACGATGCGCTCGTGGTTGCGCCGGGTGTCCGCCCTGCGGGAGCTGACGGATCCGGTGCTCATCGGCGAACCTCCCACGGATTGGCGCTTGACCTGGAGCAGCTCCAGCATAGGACACTCGTTTGCGAAGCGGATTGTCATCCGCTAGCGTCGCGGACAGTGAAGCGGATGATTATCCGGTTGGGGAGTGTGGACCAGTGAACATCTCTCTCGAAGTCGATGGCAAGACCGAAGAACTCGACATCGAGCCCGGCGTGACGTTGCTCGACGCGTTGCGTGAACGACTCGACCACACCGGTACCAAGAAGGGCTGCGATCGCGGCCAGTGCGGTGCGTGCACCGTCCACGTCGGCGGCCGGCCGGTGCTGTCCTGCCTGACCCTGGCCGCGACGGTGCGCGAACCGGTCACCACGGTCGAGGGCCTGCGCGACGGCGACGAACTGCACCCGGTGCAGCGCGCGTTCGTCGACCAGGACGCCATGCAGTGCGGGTTCTGCACGTCCGGTCAGATCATGTCGGCCGTCGCGGCGGTCGAGCAGGGCATCGACAACCCCGAGGACGTGCGCGAGTTCATGTCCGGCAACCTGTGCCGCTGCTCGGCCTACCCCAACATCGTCGCCGCGATCGAGCAGGCCAGGAGCACCGATGCGACCGTTTGAGCTGACCGCCCCCACCACCGTCGACGACGCCATCCAGAGCCGCGCGACCTTCCTCGCCGGCGGCACCACCCTCGTCGACCTCATGAAGCTCGACGTCCTGACCCCGCGCCACGTCGCCGACATCAACGGCCTCCCGCTGCGCGGCATCGACAGCAGCGACGGCCTGCGGATCGGCGCGCTGGCGCGGATGGCCGACGTCGCGGCCCACCCCGGCGTCTACCCGGTGATCTCGCGTGCCCTGCTGCGCAGTGCTTCCCAGCAGCTGCGCAACATGGCGAGCATCGGTGGCAACCTGGTGCAGCGCACCCGGTGCACCTACTTCCGCGATGTCAGCACGCCGTGCAACCGGCGTGAGCCCGGCAGCGGTTGTCCCGCGATCACCGGCGCGAACCGGATGCACGCGATCTTCGGCGGCAGCGACCACTGCGTGGCGACCCACCCGAGCGACCTCGCCGTCGCCCTGGTCGCGCTGGACGCGCAGATCCGGCTGGCCGGCCCGGACGGTATACGCACGGTCGCGCTCGCCGAGTTCTACCGCCTGCCCGGCGACACCCCCGAGCTCGAACACGACCTGCGCGAGGGTGAGCTGATCACCGAGGTCGTCGTGCCGCGCCTGGACTGGGCGGCCAACTCCACCTACGTGAAGGTGCGCGACCGCGAGTCCTACGAGTTCGCGCTGTGCTCGGCCGCGGTGGCCCTGGACGTGCACGACGGCGTGATCCGCGACGCGCGGGTCGCGGTGGGTGGCGTGGCCACCGTGCCGTGGCGGCTGCCCGGCGTCGAGGCGGCCCTGCGTGGCGCGCCGCTGACCGAGGACGCCTTCCAGCAGGCGGCGGCACTGGCCACCGAAGGCGCGCGACCGTTGCCGGAGAACGGTTTCAAGACGAAGTTGCTGCCCCGGACGCTGGTCCGCGCGCTGCACGAACTCACCGAGGAGAACCGCTGATGCCCCGGCTGGACGCGCCGCTGAAGGTCACCGGCGCCGCCAAGTACGGCGTCGACCACAACTTCCCGGGCATGGCCTACGGCTACGTCGTGGTGAGCACCGTCGCCAACGGCGAGATCGAAGGCATGGACGTCGAGGCGGCCAAGGCGGCGCCGGGCGTGCTCGGCGTGTATTCGCCGTTCGACCCGCTCGTGCTCACCGCGCCGACCCTGGCCGCGTTCGGCGAGACCTGGGTTCCCTTGCAGAACAAGGAGGTCGACTACCACGGGCAGCCGATCGCCTTCGTCGTCGCGGAGACCTTCGAGCAGGCGCGCGACGCCGCGGCGCTCATCGATGTGACCTATCGGGAACGCCCGGCGGTGACCTCGCTGCAGGAAGGTCTTGCCACCGCCGAAGACCCGCCCGCGGTGCGGGGTGGCGGCCCGACATCGCTCGACGTGCTCGCCGACGGCGTGGCGTCCATCGAGGACGCGTTCGCGGCCAGCCCGGTGGTCGTCGACAACACCTACAGCACCGCGGGGCAGCACCACGCCCCGATGGAGCCGCACTCGGCCGTCGCGGTGTGGGAGTCGGGTGAGCTGACCGTCTACAGTGGAAGCCAGGGCAGCCACCTGCAGGTGGCCGAGCTCGCCGACGCGCTGCGGCTGGACCGGTCGGCCGTGCACTCGGTCAACCCGTTCGTCGGCGGTGCGTTCGGCGGCAAGGGCCGCACCTCGGCGCCCGCCTTCCTCGCCGCGGCGGCGGCGATGGTGCTCGAACGCCCGGTGAAGGCGTCGCTGACCAGGGAGCAGGTCTTCACCGCGACCGCGGGCCGCGCGGCCACCGTGCAGCGGGTTTCCCTTGGCGCGCACCGCAACGGCATGCTGGTCGCGTTGCGCCACGACTCGTGGTGCGCGACGGACGTGGACCGCTCGTTCGTCGAGCCGACCTCGCACGGCACGTCACGGGAGTGGTACGCCACCGAGAACCTGTCGATCAGCCAGAAGATCGTGCCGCTGAACCTGCCGCGCACCACATTCATGCGCGCGCCGGGTGAGGCGCCGGGGTCGTTCGCGCTCGAGAGCGCCATGGACGAACTCGCGGTGGCACTGGACATGGACCCGATCGAGCTGCGCCGGCGCAACAGCTCGGTGGCGCCGCCCGGTGTGGACCTGCAGTGGTCGAGCAAGCACCTCGACGAGTGCTTCGAAATCGGCGCTCGCCGCTTCGGCTGGAACCGTCGCAGGCCGGGCGAGCGCGTCGAGGGCGACTGGGTGGTCGGGATGGGCACCGCGACCGCCATGTTCCCCGCTATCCGGTTCCCCGCAACGGTTCGCGTCACGCTGCACGCCGACGAGACCGCCGAGGTCGCCACCAGCGGCGCCGACCCGGGCACCGGGCTGCTCACCGTGCTCAACCAGATCGCCGCGGAGTCGCTGGACCTCGCCCCCGAGCGCGTCACCGCCAAGCTCGGCGACTCGAACCTGCCGCCCGGCGGGTTGTCCGGCGGTTCGACTGCCACGGCAAGCACCGGCACGGCCATCATGATCGCCGCGACCCAGCTGATCGACGAGCTGGTGGCCTTGGCGTCCGAGCCGGGCGCGCCGTTCGCGGGCAAGGAGGTCACCTACGCCGACGGCAAGGTGTTCGCCGACGGCCAGGAGTTGACCTTCGGGGCGTTGTTGCGGGAATTGGGCCGCGAATCGTTGGTGGTGTCCGGCTCCTCGGCGCCCGGCGAGGAGATGACCAAGCACTCCTTCAGCTCGTTCGGCGCGCAGTTCTGCGAGGTCCGGGTGCACCGGCTCACCCGCGAGGTCCGTGTGTCCCGGATGCTCGGCGTGTTCGACGCGGGCCGGATCATCAACGAGCAGACCGCCCGCAGCCAGCTCATGGGCGGGATGATCTGGGGTGTCTCCGCCGCGTTGCACGAGGCGATGGAGTTCGAGGCGGACGGCCGGCTGGCCAACGGCGACTTCGCCGGCTACCTGATCCCGGTCAACGCCGACATCCCCGAAGTCGATGTCGAGTTCGTGCAGTACCCGGACACGTTGCACAACGCGGTCGGCGCCCGGGGCGTCGGTGAGATCGGCGTGGTCGGCATGGCGGCGGCGATCGCCAACGCCGTGTACGACGCCACCGGCATCCGGGTGCGTCACATCCCGATCCGCATCGAGGACCTGCTCGACTGATCCCGCTAGAGTTGTCCCCCAGCCGCGGGATGGGGGACAACCGGCGTGATCAGCGAGTTCGGCGAGCTGCTGCGACGCCTGCGCAAGAACGCCGGGTTGACCCAGGACGAGCTGTGCCGCCGTTCGGGGGTATCCGAGCGCACCATCCGCAGGCTGGAGACCCACAAGGACGCCAACCCGCAGCTGGAAACCGTGCGGTTGCTGGCCGACGCGCTCGGCCTCGGCCCGGACGAGCACACCCAGCTGCTGGCCGCCGCGGGCGGCACACCCGTTGCCGCCCAGGACAACGCCCAAGGCAGCGCCCAGGACAAGACACAGGACAAGACACAGGACAAGACACAGGACAAGCCGCCGAGCCCGCCAGTGGACCGCGCGCTCGCCGCGGCGGGCGACGACCTGGCGGGTGCGGTCGCGGCCCGCTGCAAGCGGGAAGAGGAACTGCACCGCATCCAGGACCCGTTGCCGCTGCCCGTGCGGTGGCGAGCCGCCCCCGACGAGCTGATCGACCACTGGACGAACATCCGCCGCGCGAAGCCGGGGGCCGGCGCCGAGCCGCTGCCGCTCGCGGGTCGCCTGGACGAGATCGTCGACGTCTACCGCCGCATCCCGTCCGGGCGGCTCGTCGTGCTGGGCAAGGCCGGGTCGGGCAAGACCATGCTTGCGGTCCGGTTCGTGCTGGACGTGCTGGCCACACGCACGCCGGGCGATGTGGTGCCGGTCCTGGTCAGCCTCGGTTCGTGGGATCCGACGAAGGCGAGCCTGCGCGACTGGCTGACCACGCGGCTCGAACGCGACTACCCGGGGCTCGCCGCGACCGGCGACGACGGCGCGACGCTGGCCGCCGCGCTGGTGGCGCGCGACCGCGTGCTGCCCGTGCTCGACGGGTTCGACGAGCTCGCCGAGGGCCTGCACCGCGACGCGCTCGAGGAGCTGAACCGCACCACGCTGCCGTTGCTGCTCACCAGCCGCCCGCACGACTACGCCATGGCGGTGGCCCGCACCGACGTGCTGACCGCGGCCGCCGGGGTCGAGGTCACCGACCTCACCGTGGCCGACCTGGCCGACTACCTGCCCCGCACGACCCGTGGCGGTGGGTGGGACGTCGTGCTCGACGAGTTGCGTGCGCACCCGCACGGCGCGGCCAGCGAGAACCTGCATGCGGTGCTGACGACGCCGTTGATGGTGGGGCTGGCCCGGGCGACCTACAGCGACACCCCGGACCGCGACCCCGCGGAGCTGCTGGACACCGAGCGGTTCGCCACGCCGGAGGCGGTGGAGGACCACCTGCTCAGCAGCTTCATAGCCACCGCCTACCGCGGGGTCCCGCAGCAGCGGTGGGGTGCCGACCGCGCCCACCGGTGGCTGCGGCACCTCGCGCGCCACCTCGACCGGCTCGGCAGCCGCGACCTCGCGTGGTGGGAACTGGGCACCTCCCTGCGCCCCCGGCAACGGATGCTGGTGATCGGGCTGGTCGCGGGCTTCGTGGTGGGTTTCGTCGATCTCCTGGTGGAGGCGCCCAAGTTCGGCATCGCGCGGGGCGGGGTCAGCGCCATCCTGGTCGCGTTGACCACGGCGCTGACCCTTGGCCCGATGCACTGGATCGTGGCCCGCTCCGCCGGGTTCGTGCTGCAACCGGCCAAGTTCCGGATGGGCTGGTGGGCCGGGCGTGGCCCGGTGCGCCGGCTCGGCACCCGCCTGCGCTACGGCTTCACCGCCGGGATGATCCTGGGGGTGGGGTTCGCCGCCCTGCGCGACGTCCTTCTGTCCGGCGCGACCTGGGCGCCGGGTGGCGTCGTCGTCACGCTGTTCGACATGCTGTTGTTCGGCACCGTGTTCGGGGTCGGCATCGCGCTGGGCGCGGGGATGGTCGCGGTGCTCGAGTCGCCGCTCGACGTCCGGTCCGTGGTCAGCCCGGAGGACCTGCTGCGGACCAACCGCACCACGATCGCGGGCCAGATGGCGGTGTTCGGCTCGGTCTTCGCCGTGATCATCGCCTTCGGCACGAGCCTGCTGACCCGGCTGCTGCACCTCGTGCGGCTCGACGAACTCGCGGGTGTCACGTTCGTATGGGACACCCGGGACGGGATCTTCATCGGCTTGATCGGCGGGGTCGGCGGTGCCCTGGGCTATGTCGTCAGCCTGACCGCGTGGGGGCAGTGGGCGGTCTTCGCGCGGCTGTGGCTGCCGCTGACCGGACGCCTGCCGTGGGCACTGAACTCGTTCCTCGACGACGCCTGCCGCCGCGGTCTGCTGCGCCGGTCCGGCGCGGTCCACCAGTTCCGCCATGCCCGGCTGCAGGACCACTTGCTGGCTGCTGACCGGCACTGACCTGCGCTGATGCGTGACCGGTCACCGATGACCGGTCGGTGACCTGGTTCTTTCCGGTCCGTGCGACCCAAGCTCGGCCCCATGGTTGACGGGCTGCAGGGGCTGGCGGACACGGTCACGTCCATCCTCGGTCAGGCGGGCGAGCTCACCGGCACGGTGCTCGACGCCTTGAACAACGTGTGGGAGCAGGCGACGTCCGTGTTGGTGCCCGAGGGGCGCACCAACTGGTCGGCCTACACCCACAAGCAACTGCACGAGATGCTGTTCGACGACGCCGACGTCGGTGACGTCAGCACCATCGCCGACGCGTGGGGGCGCCACCGCACCGAGCTGGCCGGCCACGCCGAGGCGCTGCGTGGTCAGCAGAACGACCTGCGGGCCAACTGGCACGGCCAGGCCGCGGACCTCGCCGCCGACCGGCTGGGCTCGCTGCACGACCGGGTGTCGAGCATCGCGAGCCACGCCGGGGAGATCCAGAAGGCCGCGCAAGGCGCCGCGGACGCGCTGGCGCTCGCCCGGCGCACGATGCCGCCACCACCGGACGACTCGACGAACGCGAACTTCATGGGATTCGCGCCGCTGCCCCCGGCGCCGGCCACACCGCCGCCACCGGGGGCGGCCATGGCATCCGCGTTCGACAACGTCGCCTCCGGCGGGGCCAGCTTCTACTTCGGGACGAACACCACGATGGGTGGCAAGGCGCAGGCCGTGCAGGTCATGCAGAACTACGAGACCGGCCTGCTCGGCAGCGGCAGCCTGATCCCGAACCGCCAGGGCAACACCGACGCCGCGTCCTACCGGGTCGACGCCGTGCACACCGCGTCGACGAGCGCGGCGAGCTTCGCCGGCGGGGGCAGCCCTTCGCCGGGCGCCGGTTCGGGGTCCGGTGGCGTCGCGTGGCACGACCTCACCGGCCGCGACCGCCTCGGCGCACGCGGCACGACGGGGTTCGGTGCGGGCGTCGCCAACCAGATCGCGGTCGGCGAAGGTGCGCTCGCCGAGTCGGCGGCGGCCCAGCGCGGCGGGATCGGCGGCTTCGCCCCGGCCGCGGGCACCCGGCCCAGCGGCGGCGGCGACAAGGACCGCACGAGCGTCAAGCTGCCGACCGTGGACAACCAGCTCTTCGCCAGCGACGAACAGCCGAGCCTGCCGGTCATCGGGCTCTAGGAGGGGATTCCCATGCACGACAACACCGATGACCACCAGGGCGGCAAGCGTGTCGAGGTCGCGCCGGACGAGCTGCGTGGCCAGGTCGCCGCGCTGACCGAGATCGCCGACAAGACCAGTGAGCTGGTCGGCTCCGCGCGGGAACTCGCCGAACGCAACCCGAAGCTGGGCACCGCGCCGCCCGCGGTGAACATCGGCAAGCTGCTGCGTGCCGGTGGCGCGATGCTGACCGCCGAGATCGACGCGGCCGAGACCGAGCTGGCGAGCTTCCACGGGGCGTTGCACGACACGGTCGTCGAGTACGAGGAAGGCGATCGCGCCATCGCGTGGCGGTTCACCAAGGCCGACCAGAAGCACGAGTCATGACCGACACGGCACCTAGGTTGATCGGGCTGGGACTGGTCGAGCTGGACCTGCTGTGCACGCACGCGGGCGTGGCCGCGCCGTTCCCCTTGCAGGTGCCGTCGTTCGGCCGGATCGAGGGCGAGCGCGCGGTGCTGCTGGCCGCCGCGGGGGAGACGCTGCGCGCCCGCGGTCTCGCCGACGAGGACGGACCGCTCGGCGTCGCCGCCGACCTGGTGACCGCCCTGCGCGACTACCGGGGCGCGGTCGACCTCGTGCTCGTCGGCCGGGACTCGGTGATCGGCGCGGTCGCCCTGGTCCACGGCTCGACCGCGGTGCTGTGCGTGCAGACGACCGCGGTCGACGCCGAGCAGCCGGGCACCGTCGAGGTCCGCAAGGTCGCGCACACGGCGCTGGCCGACGAGCTGGTCGCGGTGGTGCCCGAGGTCGCGGCCGCGGTGTCGATGCCGATCACGTTGCCGCCCGGCGTGCTGGCGCCGGCCGATCGCCGGCCACCGAGCCAGGACGACGGCGTGGTCGAGCAGCACCTGCGGGTCATGGTGCGCGACCGCGGCGGCGATCCCTCGGTGCTCGACCAGCTGGCCAAGCTGCTGCCGACGCTGAGCGGGCGCGGCCAGCTCGGCGCCACGCGCCGCGAGGAGAACGAGGTGACCAGGGCGGGGACCGAGCTGTCCTGGTTGGACGGTCCACAGGGGAGGGTCACGGTGTCCCGGACCGACGACGGGTGGGTGAGCGTGAACCCGTTGCGCCCGGCCGATCTGCGGTTCGCGCTCGACCGGTTCGCCATGACCGCACGCAGTTCACGCTAGACGACGAAGGGGAGATCCAGATGGACCCGGCACAATGGCTTGCCGACTACGACCAGAAGCTGTCCGAGACAGAACGGACGACTGCGCAGGCCTCGGCCCGGCTGGCCGAGGTCAGCGGGCACGCGGTGTCGCCGCGCGGTGAGGCGGAGGTGACCGTCGGCGCGGGTGGCGCGTTGCAGCAGCTGACGCTCAGCCCGGCCGCGCGTGCCCTCGAGGTGGACGAGCTGGCGCAGCTGATCATGGCGACCGCGCTGCGTGCGCAGGCCGACGCGAAGGCGCAGGTCGCCGACGTGGTGGCCGAGGTCTACGGCGACGTCCCGGCGCTCGAGGCGCTCACCAACGCGGTTCCCGAGGCGCCGGTGGAGCACCGGAACCCCACCGATGACGAGTACTTCGCCGCGCCGGAGGTGCGCGCATGACCGCCTACGACCAGTTCGGCATCGACCCGGACGACCTGCGCAGGCACGCCACCACGGTGAGCGGTCTGGCCGACCAGCTCGCCACCGCCGCCGGGAGCCTGCCCGGCGACCTCGGCGGGGGTGCGCTCGGCTCGTTCTGCGAGTTCCTGGCCGGCGGCCTGCAGGCCGGGATGGGTGGCGTCGCCGAGGCGACCACCAGCGCGTCGGCGTCGGTCGACCAGATCAGCACCGGGTTGCGCCAGACCGCGGAGGCCTACCAGCGCATCGACGACGCCAGCAGCACCAGCCTCGAGCAGGAGTACGCCTGATGACCCCGACAAGCACCGCCGACCTGCTCGCGCGGATCAACGAGACCGCCGCGGCCGTGCGTGGCCGGAGCTGGGCGTCCCCCGAGCTCAGCGGCGGCATGGGCGGCCTGGGCAACCTGGCCGGCGGCACCGACCCGGTGGCCGGGCTGAGTTCGGCCGGCCTCGGCTGGTTCGCGCCGTTCGTGTCCTTCCTCAGCCAGCCTTCCTCGGTGCTGCAAGGAAACCCGGGTCCGGTCTCGACCGGCGCGAGCGGGTTCGCCCAGGGCGGGCAGGCCGTCTCCGGGCTGGCGAGCCAGTACCAGCAGGCGGCGAGCACCGAGACCAAGGGCTGGTCCGGCGACGCCTCGTCGGCCTACCAGGGCGCCAGCACGCAGATCCTCGACTCGATCTCGTCGCTGGCCGAGGCGGCCTACTCGATGTCCGATGCCATCGCCGGTGCGGGCGAGGTGGTCGGCCAGGCCGTCGACATCATCACCCAGCTCGGCGGCGAGGCGATCGGGCAGATCGTGCCGATCATGAGCCAGGCGGTGGCCGCGGCCCCGCTCACCGGCGGCCAGAGCATCGCCGCCGCGATCCCCCAGTGCGTCGCGATCGCCACGAACTACGGCCAGCAGATGCTCGCCAAGCTGGCCGCCCTGCTGGCCAGCGGGCAGAACCTGCTCAAACTCGTCAAGGGTGCGCTCGCGGTCGTGCAGTTGGTGACCAAGGCGCTCAAGCAGCTCGGCCAGCAGAGCACCAGCGGCGGCGGCTCGAGCCAGACCGGTGGCGCCACCCAGCAGGGCGGCGCGCAGCAGAAGCAGGTGGACGCGCCGACCGCGAACGGTAACGCGGCAACGGAAAGCGGCGCCGCCACCGACGGCGCCACGTCCGGGCTGAGCTCCGGCGGCGACGTGAGCCAGGCGCCGGTGACGTCCCAGTCACTGGCCGACGGCAGCCTGGGCTCGGGCCCGCTCTCCGGTGCGGGCTACAACAACGGGACCGCGGCCGGCACGTACACGCCACGCCAGACCACGACCGCGTCCGGCTTCGCGCCTGGCGGCTACGGCATGGCACCCATGGGCGCGGGCACGGGCAGCTCCCGCGACACCGAGGCGGCCGCGAGCCGGCGCGCCCAGGGCCCGCTGACCGGCGCGTTCGACAACGACGAGAAGGAGCTGACGGCTGGTCGCGCCGCCACGCCCGCGAAGAGCGCGCAACGCGGTGGCGGGATGGGCGGCGTCGGCATGGGCGGTGCGCGCGGCGCGCAGCGCGAGGAGGACAAGGAACACCGCTCACGCATCGAACTCGTCGAGTACGAGGACGTCTTCGGCGCGAAGAGCGACGACGTGATCGCGCCTTCGGTGATCGGCGAGGTGCAGTCGTGAAGCCCTTGCGTGCCACGGTGTCCGCCGCGGTGGTGGTGCTGGTGGTCGCCACCGCCGGCCCGGCGGCCGCGGCCGAGCAAGCCCCCGAGCCGAGCCCTGAGCAGCTCCTGCAGGCCGGGGCCGACCTCGGCGTGCGCGACGGTTACCCGGGCGTGATCGGGCTGGTTCGCAACGGCGAGGACGTGCACCGCGTCCACGCCGGGTACGGCGACAAGTTCGCCGCCGTGCCGGCGGATCCGGCTCAGGAGTTCCGGATCGGCAGCAACACCAAGGCATTCGTCGCCACGGTCCTGCTGCAGCTGCAGGGCGAGGGCAAGCTGTCGCTCGACGACACGGTGGCGACGTGGCTGCCCAATGCCGTGAACGTCAACGGGTTCGACGGCACGAAGATCACCATCCGGCAGCTGCTGAACCACACCTCGGGGCTGCCGGACTACGCCGGCGACCCGCAGGTCAACTGGCCGTACGTGGCCAACCTCGACCCGAACCAGCGTTGGGCACCGCAGACGCTGGTGAACATCGCGCTCACCCACCAGAAGACGGGTGATCCGGGCCAGAAGTGGGCTTATGCCAACACGAACTACGTGCTGGCCGGGATGGTGATCAAGGCGGTCACCGGGAACGAACCGGCCGCGGAGATCCAGCACCGGATCATCGAGCCGCTCGGGTTGACCCACACGACGTTCCCGACCGCCGACCCGCGGCTGCCCGCCACGGCGCTGCACGGCTACTTCTGGGCGACCAGCCTGGCGATCCGCGACGTCACGGTGTCCAACGTGCAGACCTTCGGCGCGGCCGGGGCCATGGTGTCCACACTGGACGACCTGGCGGCGTTCGAGCGGGCGTTGTTCAGCGGCCGGTTGCTGGCGCCCGCGCAGCTGGCCCAGCTGAAGACCACGGTGCCGATCGACGACACCGGAACCGGGCGCTACGGCCTCGGCGTCGTCTCCGCGCAGACGCCGTGCGGTCAGGTGTGGGAGCACTCGGGTGCCGTGCTCGGCTTCCTCACGCTCTGGCTGACCAGCGACGACGGCAGCAAGCAGGTGGTCGTGGCGGCCAACGAGTACCACATGCTCTCCGGCACCAGGGGCCAGCAGGACGTGGGTGCGGCGGCCGTGGACACCTACTGCCGTTTGTGAACAAAGCCTGCCCGGACGTGCCTTGATCCGCGCGGCGATCCTCGTTGTAGTCGAATCATGCGCACATTCGGTCGGGGAACCAGGCGCTTGCTCAGCTCGGCAGTGGTGGCCACGGCAGTCGCCGTGGCCACCACGCCGTTCGCGGCGGCGGCGTCGAGCGGTCACCACCCCCGGGTGACCAAGAGCGGCCCGGTGTCGGTCGCCTACGTCGAGGTCAACAACAACGGCATGGAGAACGTCGGCAAGTACACGCTCAGCGACGGCTCGCCCGTGTTCGACGTGGCGGTGATCTTCGCGGCCAACATCAACTACGACGGCGCGAACGCCTACCTCTACTTCAACCCGCAGGTCCAGTCCGTGCTCGACAACGCCGAGACCACCATCCGGCCGTTGCAGCAGAAGGGCATCAAGGTCGTGCTGTCCATCCTGGGCAACCACCAGGGCGCCGGGTTCGCGAACTTCCCGTCCCAGCAGGCCGCTTCGGCGTTCGCCGGGCAGCTCGCTGACGCTGTGGCCCGCTACGGCCTGGACGGCATCGACCTGGACGACGAGTACGCCGACTACGGCAACAACGGCACGGGTCAGCCCAACGACAGCTCGTTCGTCCACCTGGTGTCGGCGCTGCGCGACGACCTGCCGGACAAGCTGTTGACGTTCTACTTCATCGGCCCGTCGGCGTCGCGGCTGAGCTACAACGGCGTGGACGCCGGCGCGAAGTTCGACTACTCGTGGAACGCCTACTACGGCACCTGGAGCGTGCCGAACGTGTCGTTGCCCAAGGAACGCCTCTCGCCCGCGGCCGTGGAGATCAACGGCACGCCGCCGGGCACCGCGCAAGGCCTCGCCCACCAGACCGTGGCCGAGGGGTACGGCGTGTTCCTGACCTACAACCTGGGCGGCGGCGACCAGCACGACTACGTCTCGTCGTTCACCCGGGAGCTCTACGGCAGCGACGCGGTCTACACCGGCCGACCGACCGCGGTCCAGCACGCGGCCCAGCCGCGGCGCACGGCCTGCGGGTCGTCCCCGCCCCAGGGGAGGTAGTGCGTCGGGCGTTGCCTGCGGTCGTGCCAGAACCGGCCCGTCGGCGGCGGTGGTGTGGTCGCGGCGAGCCAGATCGCCGTGTCGGCGCCCTCGGCCGCGGTGCGCAGCAGCGGCCCGGTGATCCGGTGGAAGCCGGGCAGCGACCCGGCCACGCCCGGTGTGTCCGCCCAGCCGGGGTGCAGGGCGTGCACGGCGATCCCGTCGCTTGCGTAGCGCTCGGCGAGCAGGGGCGTGAACGCCACCTGCAGCCGTTTGGTCCGGGCGTACGCCACCGCGCCCTTGTAGCGGCCGGTTCGGTATTCCACGTCGCCGGGCACGGGCTGGGCGTACATGCCGCCCGAGGACATGAGGATCACCCGCGGGTCGGTGGCGCGGGCGAGGGCCGGGCGGAGCTGCTCGGTGAGCAGCAGCGGGCCGAGCACGTGGGTGGCCAGGGCCAGCTCATGCCCCTGCGGCGACGCGGTTCGCTCGGGTGGCATGGTCCCGGCGTTGTGCACCACCACGTCGACGGTCGGCCACCGGTCGAGGGCGTCGGCGGCGAAGCGGCGCACGTCGTCGAGGTCGTCGAGGTCGCAGCGCGCCACGGCGAAATCGGCTTCGGGCAACCGCTGCGCGAGTTCGGCGCGGGTTCGCTCACCGCGCTCGACGCTGCGCACCACCAGCACGGTCGTGGCGCCGAGGGCGGCGACACCGGCGGCCGTCGCCGTGCCCAGGCCGGAGCTCGCGCCGGTCACCAGCACCACCTTGCCCGCCAGCGCGTCCGGCGCGGGGTCGCCTTGGCGGAACCACCGGCGCCGCAACAGGTAGCCGAGCTTGCTGTAGCCGATCACCACGCTGCGATCGGCGAGCGTGTCCAGGGTCGAAGCAAGGCGCATCAGGCGTCCAGGGGTGCGGTGGCGGGAACGGATTGCCTGCGCAGCCACAGGTAGATCCCGTGCTTGCGGATGGCGGCCGAAATGCGTTGCGGCATCAGGGGTTGGCGCACGGACGTGCGCAGCACCTGGCCGAGCGTGGCCGGGCGTCTGCGGCCGGACAGCGTCGCGGCGAAGACCGGCCTGCCGCCCTGGTGCAGGGTGACCACGACCCGCAACCGCTCGTCCGGCTCGGGCACGACCATCCGGTAGCGGCCGTGGTCGGCGAGGAACGGCGAGACGTGGAACGCCTTGTCGGTGTCCACCACGCCACGCTCGTCGATGTCGCCGGCACGCAACAGGTAGGGGTGCCGTCCGCCGTAGGTGTTGTGCACCTCGGCGATCACGCAGGCGAGGCGACCGTCGCGGTGGTGGCACCAGAACACGGTGAGCGGGTTGAACGTGTGGCCGAGCACGCGGGCGTTGCTCAGCATCAGGACCCGCCCGCCGTCGAGGTCGACGCCCCGCTCGGCCAGCCACGCCGTCACGTTGTCCTTGATGGACAGTCGCGGGTCGCCCAGGTGGTCGCGGGCCTCGAACCGGGCCAGCGGACGAGCCCAGCGCGGCAGCGCCGGCGGGTCGTCGAGGTCGACCAGCCACAGGTGCGTGCGGTAGCTGAACCGGCGGCGCAACCGTTCGCGCCGGTCGTGGGTCAGGACCGCGTCGTAGAGCGCGGTCACCAGCCGGCCCCGAAGTGCTCGGCCGCCCGCACACCGGACGCACACCCGTCCTCGTGGAAGCCCCAGCCGTGGTACGCCCCGGCGAACGCCGTGTGTGAGGTGTTCAACCCGGGCAGACCGCGTTGCGCGGCAAGCGATTCCGGCGTGTAGACCGGGTGCGAGTAGTTCATCTTGGCCACCACCCGCGCCGGGTCGACCCGGTCGGTGGCGTTGAGCGTGACCACGAACGGCTGCGGGTCCTGCAGGCGCTGGAGGCGGTTCATGTCGTAGCTGACCGCCACCTGGTCGGACTCGCCGTGGCACTGCGTCTTGAGGTAGTTCCACGACGCCCGCGCCCGCTCGACGCGGGGGAGGATGGCGGTGTCCTGGTGCAGCCAGGTCTCGTTCTGCGAGTAGGGGAACGCGCCGAGCGTGGCGCGTTCCCGCTCGGTCGGGTCGCCCAGCAACGCCAGCGCCTCGTCGGCGTGGGTGGCGATCACGACCTTGGCCACCGCGTGCGGGGTGTCCGCCTCGTCCCGGACCTGCACCCCTCGCGCGGTCCGGGTGATGGCGCGCACCGGTGTGCCCACGTGCACCGCGGTCAACTGCTTCACCGCACGCTCGACGTACACGCGGGATCCGCCGACCACGGTGCGCCACGGCGGCGAACCGGTGACCGCGAGCATCCCGTGGTGGCTGAGGAACTCGAACAGGTAGCGCGCCGGGTAACGGGTGCTGATCCGTTCCCCGGCCGACCACACCGCCGACACCAGCGGCAGCACCAGGTGGTCGACGAAATAACGCGGGTACCGCCCGGCGCGCAGGAACTCGCCGAGCGTCGGGTCGTGGCCCGAGTCGTCGGCGAGCAGCGCCTTGGCGTTGCGGTAGAACCGCTTCACCTGCGCCAGCATGACCAGGTAGCGGCCGCGCCGCACGGCGTCCCACGACGGCGCGAGGCCCGGCAGGCCCTTGCCGCCGGCGTACTCCAAGCCGCAGCCCAGGCAGCGCACGCTCATGGACATCTCGGTGGCCTGCGTGGTCACGCCGAGGTCGCCGAAAAGGCGCAGCAGGTTCGGATAGGTCCGTTCGTTGTGCACGATGAAGCCGCTGTCCACCGCGACCGTGCCCCCGGCCGCGGCCGGCAGGACGTGGGTGTGGGCGTGCCCGCCGAGCCGGCCCTGCGCCTCGAACAAGAGCACGTCATAGCGCCGTTGCAGCAGGTAGGCGGCCGTCAGGCCGGACACCCCGGCGCCGATGACGGCGATCCGTTCACGCTCCATGCTTGCTGCTCCTCCTCGCCTCGTTGTGGAGCATTCGGCGCGGGCGGCCCACCGGATTGGACTTATGTCGCCAAGCCGTTCACGCGCGGGCTCCGAATGACGACGCAGGACCAGCGAATGGAGAGGAGTGCGCCATGGTGAGCACGCACGACCGGGCACCCGGCGCGGCGCAGCGGATCGCGAACGCGGTCACGGAGGTGCTGGGCGCCCCGCCGCCGGTACGGGTGCGCGCCTGGGACGGCAGCGTCGCCGGTCCCGAGGACGGTCCTGAGCTGGTGCTCCGCTCGCGGCGGGCCGTGCGGCACGTGCTGTGGCGCCCGGGTGAGCTCGGCCTGGCGCGGGCCTACGTGTCGGGTGACCTCGACGTCGAGGGCGACCTGCAAGAGGGCCTGCGGCGTGCGTGGTCGGCCCCGCACCGGTCGCTGACCTTGCCCGCCGTTCTGCGGGCGGCCGCCGCGGGCCTGCGGCTCGGCCTGGCCGGGCCGCGGCCGAAGGTGCCGGCGCAGGAGGCGCGGCTGCGCGGACGGCTGCACACCCAGCGCCGGGACAAGGACGCGATCGCCCACCACTACGACCTGGGCAACGACTTCTACCGGCTGGTCCTCGACGAGACCATGTCGTACTCGTGCGGCTGGTACCGGACCGATTCGGACACCCTGCTCGACGCCCAGCGCGCCAAGCTCGACCTGGTGTGCCGGGGCCTCGGGCTGCGCGCGGGCATGCGCCTGCTCGACGTCGGGTGCGGGTGGGGTGCGCTCGTGCTGCACGCGGCCCGCGAGTACGGCGTGCGGGCCACCGGGGTGACGCTCTCGAAGCAGCAACACGCGTTCGTGACGGCCCGCGCCGCCGAACTCGGGGTGGCCGACCGGGTGACCGTCGAACTGCGGGACTACCGCGACGTCCGCGCGGAGCCGTTCGACGCGGTCGCCTCGATCGAGATGGGGGAGCACGTCGGCGAGGGCAACTACGCCGAGTACCTCGCCGTGCTGCGTCGGGCCGTCAAGCCGGGCGGACCGGTGGTGCTGCAGCAGATGTCCCGCGGTGGCGCGCCGGGCGGCGGCGCGTTCATCGAGCGCTACATCGCGCCGGACATGACCATGCGCCCGCTGCCCAAGACCCTGACTCACCTGGAGAACGCCGGGTTCGAGATCCAGCGGGTGCGGGCGATGCGGACGCACTACGCCCGCACGATCGACGCGTGGGCGGCGGAGCTGGAACGCAACTGGGACGAGGTCGTCGCCACCGTCGGAGTCGGCTGGGCGCGGGTCTGGCGGTTGTACCTGGCCGGTGCGGCGCTCGCCTTCGCCGACAACCGGATGGGCGTGGACCAGATCCTGGTGACCAGCCCGGCCTGAGAAGCCGGGGGCCGCCCACGCGGGCGGTCCCCGGCTTTTCCGATCAGGCGAGGGTGACCGTGACGACCGGCGGTGTGGTCGGCTGCTCCGAGCCGTTCTCCGGCTCGACCGTCACGGCGATCTGGTCGCCGGTCAGCACGTCGCGGGCGAGCATCGCCCCGCCGTCCTTGCCGCCCTTGCTCAGGCCGACCGACTGCATCCGATCACCGCGCACCACCCAGCCCTGGTACGCGTGCTGGTGCGGGGCGAGGGGCATCTCGGCGCCCAGCATCGCCGCCGTGTGCGTGCCGGGGGAGTACACGACGGTCGCCACCCCACCGGGAATCGGCTTGCGCAGCAGCTTCGCGTCCGGCTGGGCCAGCAGGTCGGTCAGCGCGGCGTAGTTGTCCTGCGTCTGCTTGAGCACCTCGACCTGCCGGTTGAGGTCGGCGCTGGTCGAGGTCGCGCGGTAGCCGAACAGCACGCCCGCCACCGTCGCCGCGACCAGCAGGGCAGCGGCCACGGGCATGAGCCAGCGGCTGAGCGGCTTGCGCGGCTGGTCGCGGCCCGCCACCACCGGCGGCAGCCTGCGGGTGACGGCGGTCTTGGCCAGCACCTGCGCGCGCAGGTGCTCGGGTGGCGGCTCGGCCACCGTGCCGGCGAACACCGCGACCACCTCGCGCAGGCTCGCGACCTCCTCGGTGCAGTCGGCGCAGTCGGCGAGGTGCCGCTCGAACTGGCGCCGCTCGACCTCGGACAACGCGTTGACCACGTAGGCCCCGGCGAGGGTGTGCACTTCCGGGTTCGGCGTCATCAGCTTGCCCCCAGACAGTCACGCAGCCGGATCATGGCATCTCGGATCCTGGTCTTCACGGTGCCGAGCGGCGTCTCGAGCAGGGTCGCCACCTCGGGGTAGGTGTAGCCGCGGTAGAAGGCGAGCAGCACCGACTCGCGCTGCAACTGCGTCAGGTTCCCGACGCACCGGCGCAGCCGCTGCGCCTCGAGCCGCGATCCCGCCTGCTCGGCGACGTCGTCGTAGGGGCGTGGCACCGACCGGTCGGTCGCCGTCTGCTCCCGGCGCGCGGACGCGACGGCCGAGCGAACCCGGTCCACCGCGCGCCGGTGCGCGAGCGTGGACACCCACGCCATCGCGCTTCCCTTGGCCGGGTCGAACCGGGCCGCGACGCGCCACACCTCGACGAGGACCTCCTGGGTGACCTCTTCGGACTGGGCGTGGTCGCGGACCACGCTGCGCACGAGGCCCCACACGGTCGGCGCGATCGCGTCGTAGAGCGGTTCGAACGCGCCGTCGTCGCCGCGGGCGACCCGCAGCAACATCTCACTCACCGGATCGGTCGCCCGATCGGGTTGATCGGGCACCGCCCGGGGTCGCCACCGTCGTTCCGCCATGAGCAGGCTCCTCCACGCAGGTACCTTTTGCGGGTTCTTCGGCGCACGGCGGCCCACGGATTGGATGCGTCGACTCCGGAACGTACCGGACCTCGCGTCCGTCGCACCCGGAACGGAAGGCGAAGGGGAGGCGGTGGCAGTCGTGGCGGTGGTGGAACCGACGTTCGCGCCCGCGGTACCACCGGACGCACCGCTCGTGGCCCGCTCCAAGGGCAGCACGCGGGTGCTTGCCGTGGTCATGCTGGTCGCGGTCGTCCTGGAGGTCGTGTTGCTGGCCGCGGTGGGCTTGCTGGTCTACCTGTCCGGGTTCCCGATGTTCCTGGCGGTCCTGCCGCTGCTCCTGCTCCAGCTCGGCCTGATGGTCGTGGTGCTGCGCGAGTACCAGGGCCTGCTCGGCCCGCAGCTCGCGGCGAACGCGTCCGGTGTGTGGGTGCGCACGGGCCTGGGCCGCAAGCCGGAGGTCGTCCACCTGCCGTGGCCGGCCATCGACGCGATCGACGTCGCGCGCGGTCCGGCCCTGCGGATCATGAGCAGGCAAGGTGACGCGTTGTTCGCGCGCCGGGCGCACTGGCGGGTGCGGTCGCTGCGCCGCCGGTTCGGCACCCCGTTCATCGTGGACGGTCGCCGCTCGGCGACCGAGGCGCATCAGCTGGCCGCCATGCTCGACTCCTTCGGGCGCTCGGGCACGAACTGGTCCATGCCGCCGGGCAGCGACGCGCGGTAGATCGGCATCGCCGCGGCGGTCGTCAGGATCGCGACCGCGACGAGGATCGCGAAGAGCTTCGGGGTGACGATCCCGTGGGCGAGCCCGATGTTGATGAACACCAGGATCATCAGGCCGCGGGCGTTCATCAGGCCGCCGACGGCCGAGGCGTGCCGCCACGAGAAGCCCTGGACCCGCACGACGACCGCGCAGCCGAGGTACTTGCCCGCGAACGCCGCCACCATGATCACGAACAGCGGAATCCAGAGCCCCAGGCCCTCGCCGAACCCGGACACCTGGGTGTTCAGCCCGCTGAAGGCGAAGAACACCGGCAGCAGCAGGATCGAGTTGAAGTCGCTGAACTTGCTCTCCAGCTCCCGGCGCATGACCGGGGACTTCGGCATGGCCAGGCCCGTGACGAAGCCGCCGAACACCGAGAAGATCCCGATGTGGTCGGTGAACCAGCCGGCCGCGATGACCAGCAGCAGCACCAGGGCCACGGTGTCGCGGCTCAGCCCGCCCGCGCGCTCCACGCGGCGGCCGAGCTTGGCCAGCAGCGCCCGCCCGGCCGTGAGCATCACCGCGGCGAACACCGCCGCACCGATGATCGTGGTCAGCGCGCCCAGCGGCGTGCCCGCCGTGCCGACCGCGATGATCAGGGCGAGCAGGATCCACGCCACCGCGTCGTCGATCGCGGCGGCGACCATGGTGAGGCCACCGATCGGGGTGTTGGTGATGCCGCGCTCCTGCAGGATCCGGGCGAGCATCGGGAAGGCGGTGATCGACAACGCGCCGCCGACGAAGAGCAGGTACTCGCCGAGGCTCGCGCCCCGCGGGCTCAGCGAGTGGAAGAACGGCACCGCGGCACCGGCGCCGAGCACGAACGCGGGGATGATCCCGGACACCGCGAGCACCGCGGCCTGCCGCACGGTCCGCCCGCCGGTGCGGCCGTGGTCGAGCCCGGCGCCGACCAGGAACATGTAGAACGTCAACCCGATCGTGCTCAGCACGTACAGGACGTTCTTGATCTCCGGCGCGAAGAGCCAGCTCTGCGCGCCCGAGGCGACCGCCCCGAACAGCGCGGGTCCGAGCAGCACCCCGGCCACCATCTCGCCCACGACCCTCGGCTGCCGCACGAGCATGGCCAGCCGTCCGCACAGCGTGGTCGCGGCCAGCACGGCCACCAAGGCGAGGAACACCTTCGCCGAGAATTCGACCTGGTTCACCGGGTGACCTCCGAGCGGTGGGGTACGGGGCAGCCGTGGGTGTCGTGGGTGGCGAAGTACCGCTCGGCCAGGCGCAGCCGGCGCGCGTCGAGCACCATGGCGGTGCCGAGCACCAGCTGCACGACGCTGCGCCAGACGTCCTCCCACCGGTCCCGCAGCCGCAACCCGGCGCCGATCAGGGCGAGCGTGGTCACGGGCAGCGACTGTCCTTTTCGGACCAATAGGCAGGGTCCCCGGTGGGGCAGCGACCGGGTGTGCGCGACGGTGGAGTGCAACGTGAAGCGCCGCAACACTTCCCGCGTCGCCGCGCGCAACGCGATGGGGGAGATCCGCCACGCCGGGCACGGCCGGTTGGCGGCGATGCCGAACGGGATGTGGTGCGCGGTCTTCGCCGACAGGTGCGCCCAGCGGTCCGGGTCGAACTTCTCCGGCTCGGCGTAGCCGCTGGCGTGGTAGTCGGGATAGCTGAAGCAGAGCACGGACCCGGTGGGCAGGGTGGTGTTCTCGTCGAGCTCGATCTCGCCGGTGGTGATCCTGTGCGCGATGCCGAAGAGCGGGTAGCGGCGGAAGGTCTCGTCGAGCACATGGGCGAAGTAGCGGTCGTCGTGCCCGGCGCGCTCGGCCACCTCCGGGTGCTGGGCCAGCGCCAGCACGAGGTGCGCGAACGCCTCGGACATCTGGACGACGGCCGTGTTGAAGAACGTGCCCTGCAGGTAGTGCACCTGCTCCTGCGCGGAAAGGCTTGCGGGCAACGCAACCCGCACCTCGGTGACCCGGGTCGCGAGGTAGCGGGTCAGCGCGGCCCGCCGCCGCGGGTGGCGCAGGCCGGTGCACTTCAACGAGGTCACCACGTCGTTCGCGTGCGCGACGATCAACTCCCGGCCCGCGCGGGGGCACGGCTCGCCGAACACCAGCTCGTAGAAGTACTCGGCCCACAGGGGCATGGCGAGATCGCGCAGCCGCACCAGGGTGACCCGCCCGGGCACGAGTTCGTCGAGCACCCGCCGCGCGCACCGGCTCGCCGCGGTCGCGAAGGATTCGCTCGGCCCGGCCAGCAAGGCGAGCGTCGTGCGGGCGACGTCGTCGTAGCGCGGCCCGGCCTCCAGGTGTTCCTGGTGCACCTCGGGGCCGGGGGAGAGCCAGTACCAGAACAGGTCGGAGAGCCCGGCGCCCTTGCTGCGCCCGTTCGCCGACGGGTGCCCGTAGACCTCGCGGAACCGGTCGGGACCGACCGTGGCGTTGGGGAACGTGATCGCGTTGTCCCCGTTGACCTTCTCGAACACCTTGACCCGCAACGCGACCACCTGCTCGGGCAGCCAGCGCGGCGCCGTGAGCACGCCCGCGGCCGCCAGTGCCAGCCAAGTCATCCGCATGTCCGTACCACCATGTCCGGGGTCAGGTCGGCCGGACTTCGCCCACCGCACAACGTGAGCACGTGGTCGAACTCGTCCCGCAGCGCCTCGAGGACGGCGGTGACGCCGGCCGCGCCGTCGGCGGCGAGCCCCCACAGCACCGGCCGGCCGATCCCGACCGCGGTCGCGCCCAGGGCAATCGCCTTCGCCACGTCGCCGCCACTGCGCACACCGCCGTCCAGCAGCACCGGCACCCGTCCGTCCACAGCGGACACGATGGCGGGCAGGGCGTCGATCGACGCGGGCACCAGGTCGAGCTGGCGGCCGCCGTGGTTGGACACGATGACGCCCGCCATGCCGTGCTCGACCGCCAGCTCGGCATCGGCCGGGTGCAGGATTCCCTTCAGCCACACCGGAAGCGTGGTCGACTCGCGCAGCCGGTCCACGTGCGACCACGACAGCGGCGCCATGGCGATGTCCCGGCCGCGCATGTTCTCGGCTGCGAGCCCCGGCGGCAGGTCGTGGAAGCCGTGCGCGCGGTCGCGGCGGTGCCGGCCGAACACCGGCGAGTCGGCCGTCACCACCAACGCCGCGCAGCCCGCGTCCTCGGCCTGCCGCACCAAGCCCGCCGTCACGTCCTCGTCGGCCAGCGGGTAGAGCTGGAACCACACCGCCGCGTCCGGATCGACGGCCGTGACCCGCGCGATCGCCGTGGTGGAGGCGACCCCGGACACCAGGATCGTGCCCGCCGCCGCGGCGGCCCGTGCCGTGGCCAGCTCGCCGTCCGGGTGGGCGAGCTTGTGGAAGGCGGTCGGCGCGATGAGCACCGGCATGCTCGCCCGCCCGCCGGGCAGCTCGACGCCGAGCTCGCGATCGTCGTTGCCCCGCAACACCCTGGGCCGCAAGGCGAGCCGCCGGAAGGCCGCCTCGTTGGCCGCGAGCACCGCCTCGTCGCCGGCGCCGCCCGCGAAGTAGTCGTAGTGCACCGGGTCGAGCGCGGCGCGCGCCTTGGCGTGCAGGTCGGTGAGTACGGTGCTGAGCGACTCGGTCACGCCGGTACCGGATCGAGCTGAGCGCCCAGGAACCTGACCAGCGGTGCGCGGTGCACTTCCTCGCTGTCCCACTCGTTCTCGAGGTTCTCGGTGATGTGGTGCTCGCCGATCAGCTCGCCGGCGCGGAACCGGCGCACGGCCGGGTGCAGGTAGCGCCCATCGAGCCCGCTGGTGCTCTCCTGGGACACCCGGCCCGCGGTGATGTCGAAGGGATCGACGGTGTCGTGGTCCGCGCCGTACTCCAGCGTGACCGCGAAATAGCTGTCGACGTCGCCGAACTCGCCGCGCGCGACCGCCTCGTGCAGGTACGCGACCGGCACCTCCTCGAGGTAGTGCACCGACGAGTCGCGGCCCACGAGCACGGCGTCGCACAGGAAGCCGAACTGCTGCCACAGCGCCGAAGTGCGGTTGACCCGGGCGATCACGGCGTCGGCGATGGCCGCCGGGCTCGCGGCCAGGTTCTGCCGCGGCCACGCGACCGCGTGGTAGCGGTGCTCCATGACCCGGTGCAAGGCGCGCACGGAGTAGCGGAAGCCGTGGATGAACCCGCTCGTGGACTTCTTGAAGTCACGGGCCTGCGTGATCGTCCCCGCGAAGAACAGGTCGGGCACGTTGGTCGACTCCCACGACGACGTCTGCTCGGGGAACCGGTCCTTGATGGTCAGGTTCGGCCGGCACTCCGATGCGAAGATCGACGCGTCGAACCGGAACCCTGCGGCCAGCAGCACCCGGTCGTAGCGGATCTCCTTCACCCGCTCGGCCACGCGGGCGAACGCGACCTTCACCAGCAACTGCTCACCTTCGCGGCGGATGCTTTGCACGGTGCCGTCGAGCAACGCGTTCTGCGACTTGAGCTGGTACGTGTCGAGGAAGTTGTTGTTCACCGCACGCAGGTGGCCGACGAAGTGCGTGCGCCAGGCCAGCTTCAGCGAGCCGGGACCGACCACGTGGATGACCGCGGCGGTCTCGATCAGGTTGTCCGCCGTCTCGAACGCGGAGTTGCCGCGGCCGATGACCAGCACGCGCTGCCCGTGGAAGCCGGCGGGGTCCACCGGCATGTCCACATAGGGCTCGGCGAGCTCGATGCCCTCGATCGGCGGCACGTAAGGCTTCGACACCCCCGTCGCGACGATCATGCGTGGCGCCCGGTAGGTGTTGCCGTCCTGGTCGCGCACAACGAAGTCGTCCGGTCGCGTGATCTCCGCGACGCGGGTGCCGAGGCGGACCGGTAGGTCGTGCTTGGTGGCGAAGTCGCCGAGGTAGCGGACGAACTCGTCGGCGGGCGGGAAGTACTTCGGCGTGTAGCGGGTGAAGAGCAGCTCGGGGTCGTCGTTGAGCAGCGAGTTCCAGTCCATCCGCAGGTTCAGCTCGGGATCGGTGTACCCGGTGACGACCTTGTTGTTGGAGATCATGGTGCGGTGGCGGGGAAAGCGGGTGAAGAACGCGCCCGGCCGCTCGCCCGCCTCGAGCACCAGGTGATCCCGCCCGTCGCGGGCGAGCAGGTACGACGCCTGCAGGCCGGCGGGGCCTGCGCCGAGTACCAGGCACTGCGTGGAAACGTCGCTGGGCACGGTGTTTCTCCTCAACTCTCGGTCAGTTGTCGCTGGACAGCAGGCGCTTGTCGGGCTTGCCGCTCGGGGCGATGGGCGGTTTGTCGATCACGGTCATCCGCTTCGGCGCACACCCCGCGCCGAGCTGGTCGATCACCAGGGCCCGGACCTCGGCCAGGTCCGGGACGGCGTCGCCGAGGGGCACGATGAAGGCGTGCACGGCCTCGCCGGTCTCGTCGTCCGGCACCCCGACGACGTAGGCCTCGGCGACGTCCGGGTGCCCGGTGATGGCCCGCTCGATCGGCCCGGCGTAGTGCACGACGGCGTTGACGATCACCACGTCGCGGGCGCGGCCGGTGAGGTGCAAGCGGCCCTCGGCGTCGCGGTGGCCGAGGTCGCGGGTGCGCACCCAGCCGCCGGTGAAGACCTCGGCGGAGCGCACCGGATCGCCCCAGTACTCCCGAGACTGGCCCGGCGTGCGGACGAAGAGCTCGCCTTCGGTCCCGTCGGGCACCGCAGCGCCGTCCGGGTCGCGGATCTCGACGGTCACGTCGTCGGGCGCGCGGCCGACGTCGCCGGGCGGGTCGGTCGGGAAGGTCATGGCGATCAGCCCGGCCTCGGTCTGGCCGTAGCCGTGGAAGACGATGGGGCCGAGCACGTCGAGCGCTTCCCGGTGCCGCGCCTCGGACAGCGGTGAGCCGGCCACGACGATCCCTTGCAGCGTCGAGAGATCAGCGCCCGCGCGCTTCGCGGCCACCAGGGCGGCCAGCCGCGGCACGGTGGACACGAGCGAGGTGGCACGCAGCCGGGTGATCGCCTCGGGCATCGTCGGCGGGTCCGCGACGACGACCGTCCCGCCCGCACCGATCGCGAGCAGCGCGTACTGGAACATGACCTGGCTGGCGAGCGTGCCGAAGACGAGGTGGCGTCCCAGCCGTGGCGCGAGCTCCCGGATCACCGCCGGCCACCGCGCGGGATCCGCGGCCCATTCGGCGGTCATCGCGGCGTAGGTCTGGGCGACCGCCTTCGGCATTCCGGTGCTGCCGCTGGTGTGGATCAGGCGGGCGACGTCGTCGGGTTTGCCTTGCGGGCGCAGCGATCCAGCGGGGTTCGTCGTCAGCCCTTCGACCTGCGCGTCGGTGATCACGGCCGCGTTGTCGAGGCTCAGCAGGTGCTGGACCTGGTCGTCCGGCAACCCCGGCCGGATCCCCAGCACCCGCGCCCCGACCACGTGCGCGGCGAGGATCGTGGCCAGCGCCTCGGCATTGACCCCGAGCATGAGCGCGATCCCGACGCCGGGCCCGATGGTCATGCCACGCAGCCCATTCGCGATCCGGGCGGTCAGGTCCAGCATCTCGGTGCCGGTGACCGTACGATCGCCGTGCTCGAACACCGTCCGGTGCCCGGCCTCGGCGAGCGCGTCGAGCGCTGACGAGGGGAACGGCTCGGGGTTGTCGTGGCCCATGCGCCGGAAGCTACTCACGCGATCTCAGAACTCTCTGAGATCAGGCACCTACCGTCCGTGCGCCACCGACGCCACTTCCGGCAGCCGCAGGGTGAAGCTGGCACCCCGGCCCGGGTGACCCACGGCCTCGATCGTGCCGTTGTGGCTCGTCACTACCTCGCGCAGCAGCGCCAGCCCCAACCCGAACCGGCGCTCGCTGGCCGACGGCCCTCGGTGGAACCGCTCGAACAACCGATCGGCCTCCACCGGATCGAAGCCGTCCCCGGTGTCGGCGACGGTCAGCTCGATCTCGCCCGGCGGCACCGACCGGGCCAGGCGCAGCTCGATCCGCCCGCCCTCCGGGGTGTGCCGCACCGCGTTGGCCAGCAACTCGCCGACCGCCCGCCGCAGCGCGGTTTCCACGCCCAGCACCGTCAGCGGGCCGGGCGGCCTTTCCAGGGACAGCGTGATCCGCTTCTCGTCGGCGCGGTCGCATTCGCGCGCCACGGCGGCGCTCGCCAGCTCCGCCAGGTCCACCAGCATGTCCCGCCGCGGCGTCGGATCGGCGGCCAGGCGCGCGGACAGCAGCAGGTCCTCGACCACCTCGCCGAGGCCGCGGATCGACGTGGCCAGCCGGTCCAGCCCGTCGCGGTGCTCGGCCGGGAGGTCGGCCGCGGCGGCCCGGCGCACCAGCAGTTGCAGGCGGGTGTAGGCCTGGGTGATCGGCGTGCGCAGCTCGTGGCTCGCGTCGGTGACGAACCGGCGCTGCTTGTCCAGCGCCTCGGCCAGCGGCGCCACCGCGTGCCTGCCGACCAGCAACCCGGTCAGCGCCGCGGCCAGCAGACCGCCGAGCTCCGCGATCAGCACGGCCAGCAACAGGTGGTGCCGGTCGGCGAGCTGGTAGCGGGCGTCGAAGATGGCCTGCACGGTGCGCCCGCCCGCGCCGGGCTGGGTGCGCACGCGGTACTCGGTGCCGTTGGCCGCGACGGTGCGATCGACCGCGACACCGGTCGCCTGCACCGCGTCCAGGTCCGCCCGCAGCGGGAACCCGCGCGGCGCGGGCACGATCCCGGGGTGCACGACGCCGTCGTCCAGCGCGACGAGCCACGTGCAGCCCGGCGGCGTCGCCGGAGCTCCGTTCTCCGCACTGCTGCGCAGTTCCGACGCGATCTGGTTGTCCTGCGTGTGCACCATCACCTGGTAGCCGACGGCACCCACGGCCAGCACCAGCACGGTGATCACCACCGCCACCAGCGCGCTGACCCGCAGCCGGGTCCGCCGGATCAACGCCCGCTCGATGTCCGCCGCGGAGCAGGTCACAGCGTGCCCAGCCGGTAGCCGAGCCCGCGCACCGTGCGCACGGCCGAGCGGCCGACCTTGGCCCGCAGGTAGTACACATAGGTGTCCACAATGGATGGAGCGGACGCCTCGCCGAACACCGACCGGCGCAGGGTCGACCGTGTGTGCACCACCGTCGGGCGGGCCGCGAGTTCGCGCAGCAGCTCGAACTCGCGGGTGGACAACGGCACCCGGGTCCCGTCGGCGAGCACCGCCTCGCGCCGGGCCAGGTCGAGGTGACCGTCGCCGATCCGCAGCAGCTCGCTCGCCTCCTGGGCGCGACGGCACAGCGCCCGCAACCGGGCGCTGAGCTCGTCGAGGTCGAACGGCTTGACCAGGTAGTCGTCCGCGCCCGCGTCCAGCCCGTCGATCTTGTCGTGCACGGTGCCGAGCGCGGTGAGGAACAGCGCACGCGTGCGCACTGCCTTGGAGCGCAACCGTTTCAGCAGGTCGAGGCCGTCGAGGGTGGGCAGCCGACGGTCGATCACCAGCACGTCGTAGGGCCGGGTGAGCCCGAGGTGGAGGCCGCGTTGCCCGTCCAGCGCGACGTCCACGGCGTAGCCCTCGTCCCGCAGCGCCAGGGACAGGCTTTCGACGAGCTCGCTGTCGTCCTCCACCAGCAACACCCGGTGACCCGTTGGCGAGGAACTGCTCGCACCCTGCATGGTGCTCACCATTGCACCCGTGGACGTCCTGTCAATGTGAAGTTTCAACTTCGCCAAATGGCCGATTGCGTGCTCGGCCCCGGTCGCTAACGTGAGAACACGTCATGTTCCTGGGGTGCGGAGGTTGCTCATGATCCGGCGGCTGGCGTTGCTCGTGTCCGCGGTGGCGATCGCCCCGCTGTTCACCGTCGCGCAGGCGGACGCGTACCCGATCTGCCTGGCGGGATACCAGTGCTCGCGCACCTTCTACGCCGACAGCACCAACAGCCAGGTCGTCGGCGGCTGGGTCAAGTTCTGCGACGGCACCACCGACTCCTGGGGCACCGTGACGCACTACGTGTCGACCTCGCAGGTGCCCTGCGGCTGATCCTCAGCCCACGACGCTCCGGGCGAAACCCTTGAGCAGCGCCATGAACGACCGGTGGTGCCGCGGCTCGGGCGGCAGCATGGTGAGCAGTTCGTCGTCGGTCGCCGGGCGGGCGGACAGGGTCGCCGCGCGCAGGATGCCGCGGTCCACCGCGCGCGTGCCGAGGACGCGCACGAGGACCGGACCCCGGCGGTAGTAGTACTCGTGCCAGTCCTGTCCCGCGACGTAGGCCAGTCCGGGCCGCTCGACGGTGCACGGCGCGTCCCGGAGGTCCGTGTCGCCCGTCGCGCGAGCGCAGTCGTCGCCGGCCGGCACGTCCACGTAGGCGTACACGGAGACCGCACGTGGGCTCGGCGGCGCCGCCGGGTCGTCGGGTTCGAGGTACCAGAGGTTCAGGCCGGGGGCCGGGTGCAGGCCGTCGACCTGGGTGACGAAGTACTGGTTCCGGGTCGCGTGCACCGCGGCGAGCCGGCTCTCGACCTCATCCGGCGTCGTCGCGGCCAGGACGGTCAGCAACCCGTAGGCCGCGGCCAGCGTGAGCACCGCGGCGCCGGCTTGACGTACCACCGGCGCAGCAGCAGGGCCGCCACCAGCGCGGTCGGGATCGCGCTGCGCGGCAGGGCGAACATCGGGTTGCGCATCACTTCGGGTTGCACCTGGGCGTACACGACGGTCGCGAGGTACCAGGCCAGGGTCCCGGCCACGGCGACGGTCAACGCCCAGCCGGTCCGACCGGACGGCGTTGCGGTGAGGTTCGACGCGTCGGGTAGCGCCCAGGCCAGCCCGCGCAACGCACCGGTCAGCACCGTCACCATGACCAGCACGGCGACGAAACCGGCGCTACCACCGGCGAACGACGCCCCGACGATCCACGCGATGCCGATGCCGAACACCAGCGCGCCGATGGCGCCCGCCGCCACGACCTGCAACGCGGAACGCAAGACCAGCAACTGCTTCTCGGACACGCGACGAACCTTCGCAGAGTCCCGGTCCGTCGGCTTGAGTAGATTCACCTGCACCCGATAACTATTCGGCCGGCCACGTCCCCTGGCGTGGGTTCTCAGCCGCGCGGTCGCATACTGGCGATCATGAGACGTGCCGGTGTGTTCGCCGCGGTGGTGACGGTCGTCGCGCTGCTGCTGTTCGGCGTGCCGTGGTTGGTGCTGGTCATGGCCCCGGACTGGCCGGCCGCCGTGACCATCGCCGGCAGCGTGGTCGTGGTGGTCCTGCTCGGCACGCTGCTGACCGGGATGCGCTTCGGCCACGGCAAGCCCGCCAACGACTTCGCGGCACGCGTCGGGGACACCACGCTGGGCTCGGTCTGGGTGCTGTTCACGTGGTCGGTGCTCGGTGCCGTCGTGATGGGTGTGCTCGGCTTGGCCGGGGTGCCGCACGCCGGGCGCTGGAGCGCCGGCGGCGTGCTCGTGGTGGTCGTCGCGCTCCTCGCCCTCGGCAACTACGAGGCCATGCGCGTACCCGCGGTCCGCGCCACCGACGTGGTCCTGCCCGGCCTCGGCGCGGGGTTCGACGGGGTGAAGGTCGCCGTCATCGCCGACACGCACTTCGGCCCCATCAACCGCACGGCCTGGGGCAAGGCGCTGGTCGACCGGGTCAACGAGCTCCAGCCGGACATCGTCTGCCATGCGGGCGACCTCGCGGACGGCACGGTCGAGCGCCGCCGCGACCAGGTCGCCGCGTTGGGCAAGGTCGACGCGCCGCTCGGGCGCTACTACATCACCGGCAACCACGAATACTTCAGCGACGGCCAGCAATGGCTGGACCACATGGCGACGCTGGGCTGGGAGCCCATGCACAACCGCCACGTCGTGCTGACCCGCGACGGCGCCACGCTGGTCATGGCCGGGATCGACGATCCCACGGGCCTGGGCTCCGGCCTGCCCGGCCACGGCCCCGACCTGGCCGCGGCGCTGGCCGCGGCGCCGTCGGCGCCGGTGATCCTGCTTGCCCACCAACCGAAGCAGGTCAGGTTCGCGGCGGAGGCGGGCGTCGCGCTGCAGTTGTCCGGGCACACGCACGGCGGCCAGATCTGGCCGTTCCACTACCTGGTGCGCCTGGACCAGAAGTTCGTGCGCGGCTTGCATTCCCTCGGCTCGACCCAGCTCTACACCAGTGGCGGGGCCGGGTTCTGGGGCCCGCCGTTCCGGGTCTTCGCCCGCAGCGAGATCAGCCTCCTGACCTTGCGCGCTGGATGACGTGACCAGTATCAGTCCACTTCTTGTCCATTAGGCAGTTAATGGCCTGTTTTTAGTCTGTTGTCGTTGTCGGCGCGCTGCTTATGATCTGCCGCGTGCCCGGGTACGAGTTCGATGTGTTCATCAGTTACAGCCAGCGCGGCAGTGCGCAGAAATGGCTGAAGAACCATTTCCTGGCCAAGCTCGAGGATTGCCTGGCCGATCAGGGCGCGCAATCGCCGCGGGTGTTCTGGGACCGGACCATGCACAAGGGCGTGCACTGGCCGTCGCAACTGCAGAAAGCGTTGCACCGCAGCAAGATCATGATCGCGGTGCTCACGCCCTTGTACTTCACGTCGCCGTGGTGCATGGCCGAGCTGCGCAGCATGTACGCCCGCGAGCAGTTGCTCGGTCTCGCCGACACCGCGCGCCCGCAAGGCCTGATTTATCCCATTCTCTATTCCGATTCGCAGAACTTTCCGGCTGAGGAAAGCCTGCATCGTGCGTGGTGGGACTTTAAAGCACTCGCCACGCCGGAACCGGTCTTCCAGGAGAGCCGGGACTGGCATTCCTTCCATCTGCTCGTCTCGAAATTCGCCGAGGATGTCGTGGACCTGCTGAACGAGGTACCGCCTTGGCGCGCCGACTACCCGCTGATCGATCCACCCGACCCCCTGCTCCAGCCGCCGCCGAAGCTGCCGAGGTTCTGATGACCGGCACGATCATCACGTTCTACTCCTACAAGGGTGGCGTGGGGCGGAGCTTCACCCTGGCCAACGTCGCCGTGCTGCTGGCCCGGTGGGGCTACCGGGTCCTCGCCATCGACTGGGACCTCGAAGCGCCCGGCCTGCACCACTACTTCGCGCCGCTGTTGCCCGAGGCGCCCAAGGGCGGCGTCGTCGACCTCGCGGACGAGTTCCTCGCCAACATGACCGAGCCACGCGACCACGCCGTCCGGCTCACGCTCGACGACGGGGTGGTCGACCTGCTCGCGGCGGGCCGCCAGGACGAGGAGTACACGAGCCGGGTCCAGCGCATCGACTGGGCGCGCCTCTACGACCAGGGCTTCGCCGAGTTCCTCGAACGGTGCCGCGAGCTCTGGACCGAGCGCTACGACTTCGTGCTGATCGACAGCCGCACCGGGATCTCCGACATCGGCGGCATCTGCACCGCGCACCTGCCCGACCGGCTCGTGGTGCTGTTCACCGCCAACGACCAGAGCGTCGACGGCGCGGTCGACCTCGCCCGCCGCGCCGATGCCGCCCGGGACCGGATGCCCTACGACCGCCAGCCCCACCTGGTGCTGCCGATCCTGTCCCGCCTGGACAAGAACGTCGAGTACGAGCGGGCCGAGCACTGGCAGAAGCGCTGTGCCATCGTCGCCGCCCCGTTGTTCCGCAACTGGCTCACCAAGTCGGTGTCCGAGGAGCTGATGCTCCAGCACCTCACGGTGCCCTACGTCTCGTACTGGAGCTTCGGCGAAAAGCTGTCGGTGCTGGAGGAGACCACGCCGTCGGCGGGCCAGATCTCGTTCGCGCTGGAAACGGTGGCGGCGGTCCTCGCGCAGCAGTTCGACCGCACCGACCTGCTGGCCGACAACCGGGACGCCTACGTCGCCGCCGCGCGCACCCGCGGCCTGCGCAGCTACGACCTGGATTTGATGGTCTCCAGCCCGCGCTCGGCCATGGACATCGCCAACGGCCTCATCGGTGAACTCCGCGACCTCGGTCTGCGGGTGGACCGGTCCTTGTCCGGTGACGTCGAGTTCCTCGACCAGAGCAAGCTGCCCGCCCGGCACCTGTGCCTCATCGTCGACGGCAAGGTCAGCCGCTGGCAGCTGATGGAGGCCGAGCGGTTCCTGCGTCACGCCCTGGATTCCGATGACCGGCAACTGTTCTGCGTGCTCACCCGCGACACCGAACCCGCGGGCCTGCCCGCGTTCCTGCGCAACCTGCGGCACCTGGAGTTCGACACCGGGATGCGCCCACGCGACATGGCGCGGCGGCTGCACGACCTGATCACCGGCGTCGCCCGCCACACCGACTCCGACCGCAACGCGCTGCGCAACGCCGCCGCCGCTCTGCGTGCGGTGCCACGCGAGTTGCCGCGGGCCGCCCGGTGGGCACTGGTCGAGCAGACCGTGCAGGAGATGGACACGGCGCTGAGCAGCGGGGACCTGGCGTTGCTCAAGGACCTGACCGTCGACCTCGAAGTGCTGAACGAGGTGCGCGCCAACGGGTCCACGTTCCCCGAGCCCGCCGGGCTACGCAAACGGATCACCGCGCTGGGCAAGCGGATCGACCGACGAGTCGGTGCCGACGACAAATGAGGAGAGCGCACATGCCGGAGTACGGAAGCCACGAACGAGCGGCGTTGTTCGTGCTGGCACTGGAGAACCGGGCGATCCCCAACCCGGAACTGGTGCACGACTACGGGATCGACTTGCGTCCGCCGCTGCGGGACCGCCTCAACGAGGCGAGTCTGCTGGACACGACGAAGGACGGTCGGCGCTTCGTCCACCAGATCACCGACAAGGGCATTGTCTGGGTTCAAGATGAACTGGCCGAGGTCGAGACGCCGCCGCGGTCGGGTCCGCTGGCCCGGGTCATGTTCGGCATCCTGCGCAAGGTGGTCGCGCACCTGCGCAGCCTCGACATCGAGCTGATCGACATCCTGCGTCCGGCCGACGAAGCGGCTCCTGCCGATCAGGCAGCGCCGGCCGGCCTGGAATCGATGATCCGCGGTGCCTACCGCGAGCTGGCCACCCGGCCGCAGGACTGGGTCCGCCTGGCCAAGCTGCGGCCGAAGCTCGACGGTGCCGAGCGGTCCGAAGTGGACGACACGCTGTTCTCCATGACCAAGACCGGCCTGGTGCACCTCGCGCCGTCGGCCAACCGGCGGGCGCTCACCGACGACGACCACAAGGCGGCCATCCGGATCAACGGCGAAGAGAACCACCTCCTGGCGATCGAGGAATCATGACGCCCCCACGACAACAGGCGCTGGCCCGGCTGCGCTTCAACTTCGCCGAAACCCCGGACGACGTCTGGCACACCTCGGCGTCGCACGTGGACCGGTTGCACGACCGGGTCCAGCACCGCATCCGGGCCGGCATCACCGACGCGAAGAACAGCCACGGGCCGAGCCCGATCGGCATCGTCCTGCAGGGCCGCAAGGGCGTCGGCAAGACCCACATGCTCGGCTCGGTCCGGCGGATGGTGCAGGACGAGGACGGTTACTTCTTCCTCATCCAGCTCACCACCGGCGCCGCGTTCTGGGAGGACGTGGCCACCGCCATGCGCAGTGAGCTGTTGCGCACCAACGACAACGGGGTCCTGCAGCTCGAACACCTGTTGAACCGGCTGTGCGACAAGGCCGCCGTGTCCGGGGAGCTGCGGAAGGCGATCGTCGGCGCGGCACCGCTCACCACCGACAGCCTGAACAGGTTCATCGTCGCGGTGCGCCGGGTCGACGCCCGCGTCGCGATGGAGTGCGACGACACCATCCGCGCACTGGTGCTGTGCGCCACCTCCGACGGCGAGCAGTCCGACCTCGGCAAGGACTACCTGGCCGGGTGGAAGAGCTCGGCCGAGTGGGGTTTGGGCAAGACCAAGCAGCCGCAGGACACCGTGTCGGACTTCTCGCGGGTGCTCGCGATGACCGGCCCGAGCGTGGTGGCGTTCGACCAGCTCGACTCGTTGATGGACCTGCGGACCAACGCGATCGACGAACAGGCCGCCGACGTCAACGACAGCCTGGCGTTGATCGCCAGCGGGCTGATGCAACTGCGGGAGACGACGCGGCGCACCTTGTCCATCGTGGCCTGCCTGCCCGACACGTGGCAGCTGCTCAACTCGGTGGCCGCCGCCACGGTCACGGACCGGTTCGTCGAGGCGCCGATCCTCGCGTCCATCGTGGACCCGGAGGTCGCCCGCGAGCTGGTGGTCAAGTGGCTCGCCCCGGTGTACGACTCGCTCGCGTTCACCCCGCCGCACCCCACCTGGCCGGTCGCGCCGAGCGCATTCGGCGAGGCGAGCTTCTCCTACACCCCGCGCCAGCTGCTGCGGCGCATCGAGGAACACGCGGAGACGTGCCTGTACGGCGAGTTCAGCGAGCTGACCTCCTTCGACGTGCCTTCGACGCCCGAGGCCGCACCGCCTGTGCCGGCGCTGCCGGAAGGACCGGCGGCACCCTACCTCGCCGACTTCGACCGCCGCTTCGACGAGCTGTGCGCGAACGCCGACGTGGACTCCGCACTGCGCAAGGAGACCGTGGACGCCGTGATGCCGGACCTGTTGCAGGCCGCGCTGAAGTCGTGGATCACCGAGGTCGGCAACGACGACCGTTCCTGGGAGACCGAGCCGCCACCCGAGGGCGACAAGCAGATCCACGCGTCGCTTCGCCGGTTGCTCGACGAGGAACGGGATGTGGTGCAGCGCTGGGTGTTCCGCGCGATCGCGCCGCAGCACGGCAACGGTGTGCTGCGCAAGATCCGCGAAGCGCGCGCCGCGGCGGGCATCCGCGAAGGCGTGCGCAACCGGCACCTCGTGTTGCTGCACCGCGGCGAGCAGGGCTGGGGTGGCCAGAAGACGGTGTCCGTTGTGGACGATCTGGCCAGGGCGGGCAGCCCGCGCTTCGAGATCACCGAGACCGACATCAGGACGTTCTTCGCGCTGCGCGAGCTGCTCGGCAACCAGACCTACGAGCTGTTGAACTGGCTCGTCTCGCGCAAACCAGCGAGCAAGTCCGCGTTCCTGCGCGAGATCCTGTCGACCGTGGGCACGGCTGGTCCAGTGGGCCAAGCAGCTCAGACGGGCCGGCAGGAGTCGCGTCCGCCGCCGGAGCCCGTGGCCGAGGGTGAGATCGCGCTCGGCCTGAACGGGGAGATCCGGCTGAGCCTGGAGTCGCTGCGCAAGCACGCCGTGGTGTTCGCCGGGTCGGGGGCGGGCAAGACCGTGCTGTTGCGCCGGATCATCGAGGAATGCGCGCTGCGGGGCGTGTCGGCCATCGTGCTCGACCCGAACAACGACCTCGCTCGCCTCGGCGATGCGTGGCCATCACCGCCCGAGGGCTGGCGTCCCGGTGACGCGGCCAGCGCGGCCGAGTACATCGCGAACACCGAGGTCGTGGTCTGGACGCCGGGACGTGCGGGTGGGCGGCCGCTGAGTTTCCACCCATTGCCGGACTTCGAAAGCGTGCTCGACGACGAGGACGAGTTCACCGCCGCGGTCGACGCGTCGGTGGCCGCGCTCACGCCCCACGCCCGGGTCACCGGCGGCGCGAAGGCCGCCGTGCGCGGGCAGGCGGTGTTGCGCGAGGCGCTGACGCACTACGCGCGGTGGGGCGGGCGCAGCCTGTCCGGGTTCGTCGACGTGCTCACGGAGCTGCCCGACGGCGTGAGCAAGCTGACCACCGCCACCAAGACGGCAGCGGACATGGCCGAGACGCTGCGCGCCGCGATGGTCAACGACCCGCTGCTCGGCGGCTCGGGCGAGCCCATCGACCCCGGGTTGCTGCTGACGCCGTCGCCGGGCAAGCGGGCACGGGTCTCGGTGATCAGCTTCGTCGGGCTGCCGGGGGAGGAGCAGCGGCAGGGCTTCATCAGCCAGTTGCAGCTGGAGGTGTTCGCCTGGATCAAGCGCAACCCCGCGGTGGACCGGCCGCTGTCCGGGCTGCTGGTGATGGACGAGGCGCAGACGATCGCCCCGTCCGGCACCCGGACGGCCAGCACCCAGAGCACGATCCTGCTCGCATCGCAGGCCCGCAAGTACGGCCTTGCGCTGCTGCTGGCCACGCAGGCGCCGAAGGGACTGCACAACCAGGTCATCGGCAACGCGACCACGCAGTTCTTCGGCCGGTTGAACAGCCCGGCCCAGATCGCCGCGGCCAACGACATGGCACGGGCGAAGGCGAGCTCCATCCCGGACATCTCCCGGTTGGAGCGCGGCCAGTTCTACGTGACGGGGGAGGCGTTCGGGTTCCGGCAGATGCGGGCGCCGCTGTGCCTGAGCCACCACCCGCCGGCGCCGTTGCGGTTGGAGGAGGTGCTGGACCGGGCCCGCAACGGCCAGTGATCGTCAGCGCCACGGCCGTGGTGGGGTGGGACCCCACGGCCGACCGCGCGGGCGGGCTCGTCGGCGGTCGAGCCCGTCTCGCAACGAAAGGGCGCGTTCTCGCCACCCCAGCGAGAACGCGCCCTTTCCGTTGCCGGCGTCAGCCGGCCGTCGCGGTGAGGACGGTGTCGATGCGCTGCCAGAGCGCGGTGAACAACTCCTCCTTGGTGTAGGCACGCGGGTCGTTGCCGTGCTCGAGGACCGAGCGCCCAGAGCCGGGGACACCGTGGAGTTCCAGGCGCGGGCCGCCCGCCTCCGTGTCGTAGACCGGGCGAGCCCAGCCGTTGGTGCAGGCGCTGCCGTGGATGTCGCCGTCGTGCCGGCCGACCACGAAGTTGACCGTCTCGTCGCCGCCGATGCCGCCGCGCTGGATGTCCAGCGCGTAGACGGTGTCGCCCGCGCGCTCGATGCGCAGCGCGATCCGGGAGTCGCCGAGGTGGGCGGTGCCGACGAAGCCGCGCCCGCCCAGGCCCGGCATCGCGGCGGTGAACTGCTCGCCGAGGTAACGCAGGGCCGCGGCCTGCTCGGCGTAGCGGCTGAACGTCGCGGGCACGGTGGTGGGCGAGGTGGTCTCCCGCGCGCGGACGACCACCGTGCTCAGCCGGCCGCGGTGCCAGCCGGCGGACTCGGCCCGTTCGATCCGGGTGGCGAGCGCGTCGGCGAGCTGGTCCGGCTCGCCGGTCTTGCCCCGCACGTACGTCACGTGCGGGTGCAGCAGGTCGGCGGGCACGGCCACGTCGTCGACGAGCACCGGCAGCACGTGCCAGTCACCCGCCTTGACCGCACGCAGCACGGCCGCGGTGAAGTCGTCGATGGTGGCCACGAGCGGCACGAAGAGCCGGATCCGCGCGTCCGGCAGGTCGCCGTCGCTCTTGCCTGCCCACCAGTCGTGCGTGTGCTCGTGGCCGTGCAGGACGGTCAGGCCGCGTTGCCGGCAGGCCTCCACCACGCCGTCGACCGCGCCGCGCTGCGCTTCGTCGAACGACACCGCGATGTCGTAGCTGGCCACTTCGTTCACGGTCATCCCTCTCGTTGAAGTCCGGGTACCGGCGCAGCATCTGCGGCCGGTGTGTACCGGACGTGGATGAGGCGTGGATATCGGGTGTTGACCGTTGCCTCCTTTTCCAGGAAACGGGCAACTCCTTGTTCATGCTCTGGCCGTGACGAATCCTCGGAAGCGAGCAGGAAATTGCTCGCAAGCAAATCAATTGCAAGGAGGATTCGTCATGTCTTTGTCCAAAATCGCGGTGAAAATCGGTCTGGCCATGGGCGCCCTGTGCGCCGCTGCGGTGCTGGCCGGTGTCGGCGTCGCAGGCTCGGTGACCAGCGCGGACGGCGATACGCCGCCCGAGACCACGGCCCCCGCGACCACCGACGGCCACCCCTGGCACGGCTGAACAACGGTTGACTCGCCGGGTGCAGGCTCAGGAACTGTCGCGTTTTGTTTCGCAGGCTGAGTCAGTCCCGGTGAGTCAATTGAACGAGAACCTCAAACCCCGCACGCACACGTCAAACCCGACCGTTGCGTGCGAACCTCTTCCGCCTGCGGCAGTTCGAGCGAAGCGAACCCGGTCTCGGCCGCCACCCAATGCGCAACTGCATCACCATGAGATCCCTTGGCGTGCAACGACTCCGCCAGGTCCCGATGGGCAAGCGCCTGGTGCGCCAGGTTTCCCGACCCGCCGGCCAACTCCAGCGCCTGCTTCCCACACCGCAGGGCCCCGGCGAAATTCCCCTGGGCTCGCGCGGTGGCGGCCTGGTCGAGGGCCAGTTGGGTGTGCAGGTCGGTGTCGTCGGGGACGGATGCGGCGACCCGAGCTGCCTCGGCCTGGTAGCGCACGGCTTCGGCGAGTTTGCCTTGCAGGCGGTGCACGGCACCGATGCTGTTCAACGCGTAGGCAGCGCCGCACTGGTCGCCCAGTTCGACGGCCAGCGCGTGGGACTCCAGGTGGCTCGCCAACGCCTCCTTGAACAGGCCCAACCGCTGCTGCACCGAGCCGAGGTTGTCCAAGGTGTGGGCCAGGCCGTGCGTGTGCCCGACCGAGCGCAGCATGCGCGCCGCCGACGCGTGCTGCTCCAGGGCCGCGCGGTAGTTGCCGCGCTGTTCGTTGAGGTACCCGAGCATGCTCAACGCGTGCCCGTGCCCGCGGCGGTCACCGGTCTGCTCGTACGACGCCAGCGCCGCGGTGAAGTGCTCGATCGACTCGTCGAGCCGGCCGAGTTCCATCAGGGGCATGGCCATGGCGCACAACGCCGCGGCCTCGCAGTCGGGGTTGGCGAGCCGCTGCCACAACGGCACGGCCCGGCTCGCGTGGTCCAGCGCTTCGGCGAGCTGACCGCGCCGGTCGTGCGCGGTGGCCAGGCGCAGCAACACATGCGCCTGGCCGAGTTCGTCGTCAGCCGGCACGGTCCGCCACGCCAGGTTGAGCGTGCCGACCCAGTCGTCGAGCTGGTTGTGCGTGTTGAAGTACCGCCACAACAGCACGGCGAGCTGCCAGGTGTGTTCGGGCAGGTCGTGCGTCGCGGCGTAGCGGACGGCGGCGACGAGGTTGTCCCGTTCGGCGTCGAGCCAGCGCATGCCCTCTTTGGCGCTGGTGAACCGGACGATCACCGGGGACGTCCGGTGCACCGCAGGCCGTTGTGCGCGATCGAACGGGAAGGCGATGTCGAAGGCCGCGGCGAGGGTCACCAGTGTGTGGTCGAGGAGGCGGAGCATGGCGTCGGCGTAGCCGGCGCGCGGCTCGGCGGCGGCGAACGCCTTGAGCGGGTCCAGCATCCGGTACCGGTCCGCGACCGTCTCCTCGACCAGGCTGACCTCGTGCAGCTCGTCCAGCAGCAGGCGCGCCGAGGGCACGGTGCTGTCGCTCAACGCGGCCGCGCCCGCCACGTGGATGTCCGGTCCGGGCAGGCCGCCGAGAAACCGGAACAACGTTTGTTGCTGCTCCCCGAGTTGCTGGTAGGACACCCGGACCGCGGCCGCGCCCTCGTCGTCCCACGGGCCGCTCTCGTCGAGCAGTTTGACCAAGTGTTCCAGCGGCCAGCGGTCGTGGCGGCGCAGGAGCGTCGCCGCCACCCGGATCGGCATCGGCAGGAAGCCGCACCGCTTCACGATCGCGGCGACGTCGGCGTTCTTGCCACGCACGCGGTGCGGACCGGCCAGGGTGCCGAAGAGGTCGGCGGCTTCCTCCGGCGGCAAGGGCGCCAAGCGAATGGGTGGACCGGTGTCGGGGCCACCGGCCCGCCTGCTGGTCACGATGGCCATGCAGCCCGGCGCGTCCGGCAGCAGCTGGCGGATCTGGTCGGGGCCGGAGGCGTTGTCCAGCACGATCAGCGTCCGGGTGCCGCTCAGCGTCGTGCGCAGCAGCGTGACCTTGCGGCCCACCGTCGGCGGGATCTGCTCGGCCGGCACGCCCAGCTCGCGCAGCAGCTCGGCGAGCGCCTCGCCGGCGGTCAACGCCTGCACTTGCGGCGTGAACCCGTTGAGCCGCACCAGGATCTGGCCATCGAGGAACCGTTCACGCAACCGGTAAGCGGCTTCGATGGCGAGCCCGGTCTTGCCGATCCCGGGCGGACCGCTCACCCACACCGCGTGCAGCCCGGTCAGTGCGGCGTCCTCGATCGTGGCCAGTTCGTCCTCGCGGCCGGTGAACCCGCCCGGCCGGGAACCGAGCGAGCTGGGCGGCTCACCGTGCTCGGCCCGCGCGACGAGGTTGCGCAACACCGGTCCCGGTTCCATGCCGAACGCGGCGAGCGCGTCGCGGGTGGTGTTGAAGACGCGGACCGCGCCCACCCGGTCGCCGCCGGCGAGCAGCGCGCGGATGAGCAGTTCGGCGTGCCGGGTGCTCGCCGGATCGGCCGCCACGACGGGCCGCAGCCGGTCGCGCGCCGGACGGTGGTGACCGGCGTCCAGTTCCAGTTCGGCCAGGTCACCGACGGCGTCGGGATAGGCCTCGTCAGGGGAGATGACCTCCGCACCGCCGACCCGGTCGATGTCGATGTCCTCGAGGAACCGCCCGCGCCACAACGACACGGCGGCCCGGAGCAATTCGATCGCCTGGGCGGGCTCGGCGGCCGAGGCCGCTTCGGTGCGCAGCCGGTCGAATCGAACGGTGTCCAGGCGCTCCTCGTCGACGCGCAGCAGGTAGCCGGTCGGCGTGGTCTCGATCTGGACGTCCTCGGTGTGCTGGAAGGCGTCACGCAGGCGCTTGATGTAACTGCGCACGAGCGTGCTGCGGGCCGGGTTGTCGCCCCAGACGATCTCGGTGAGCCGCGCGGTGGACACGGGCCGGTTCGCGTGCAGCAGCAGCACTACCAGGATGAACCGTTGTTGTTGATCACCCAACGGAACCGGCGCGCCGTCGTGCCACGCTTCGAGCGGGCCCAACATCCGAAATTCCACGCCGGCGCCTCCCCTATGTCACGTTGCTGTCTGCAATTCCCATCGCTCGAACCGCCGCAGGAGTATCGAAAAGTGGGCATGCACGTTCTGTCCACTTCTCGTCCACCGTCCCACTGAACCCTGTTCAACGAAAGGAGCCGAACCATGGAAATCCACTAGGAGGGGCCGATGACTGGGAACGCCGAGCTGGTCCGGGAGCTGAAATCGCTGCGCAAAGGGCGTGGCGTGCTCGCGGTGCACATCGAGCAACGGATCGGGCCGGCGTTGCGTGCGATGTGCGATGTCGCGGACGGCGACGGCGCGACGGTCACCCGGCGGAAGGTGGCGGCCCGGCTTGCCGAGCTCGCCGAACAACTACCCGAGGACCTGCGTCTGGCCGCGCTGGCGGCATTCGCGGTCACGGCGGAGGCACGCCTGCCGCTCTACCAGGACCGGGTGCGGTGGGCCGCGGCCCGGGTCGAGCGGGACGCGCGGACGGTGCGGCGCCGGGTCGACGAGGCGATCAACCTCCTCGCCGACCTGGCGGGCGGCCTGACGCATTCGACGGCGCCGAGTGCCGTCACGAGCTGGCACACCACGGAGTTGCGTGTGTCGGTGGCGCTGGACCAGCCCCAGCCCGAGGTGCTCGAACAACGTGTGGTGGTCGCCGACCAGGACGATGTGCGCGAACTGGAACTCGCGATCTCGCTGCCGGTGGCGCGGCGGGAGCTCGACGTCGACTTGTTCTACGGCGGCTCGTTGCGTGATCGCGGCCGGGAGGCGACCGACCGGTTCGGGTTCACCCTCGGGTTGCCGAAGCCGTTGGCGCGCGGTGAGTCGCACGAGTTCGCGATGCGGTTCCGGCTGCCGGACGCCGAGGCGATGCGGCCCTACTTCGTCTGCGTGCCGCGCCGCCCGTGTGAGCTGTTCGACCTGCGTGTCCGGTTCGGCCGCGACCGGGTGCCGTCCAGGGTGTGGTTGCTGGACGGGGCTTTCCAGCGCGACGTCGCCGACCCGGTGCACTCGTGCCCGCGCCACGAGGTCGACGACGCGGGGGAGATCCACCTGCGCTTCCACCAGCTCGCGCCGGGCCTGGCCTTCGGCGCGCGCTGGGAGGACGACACCCGCTTCCGTCAGCGCCTGGCCGAATAACGCAGCACGACCACGCCGTTGGCGAACCCGCGCTCCTCGACCAGGTCGAGGTCCGCGTGGGCGCCGTCGGGGAAGAACCGGGTACCGCCGCCGACGAGCACCGGCGCGATGATCAGGTGGTATTCGTCGACGAGCCCGGCCTTGACGGCCTGCCCGGCCAGTTCGGGCCCGTCGATGGTGAGGTCCTGCTCGGATGAATCCTTGAGCCGCCGCACCGCCGCCGGGTCGAACTCCCGCTCGATCCGGGTGCGCGCGCTGGACGGCTCGGCCAGCGTCCGCGAGTAGACGACCTTCTCCGTGGCCTGCCAGAGGCGGGCCCACTCGAGGACCACCGGTGGCTGGCCGGGGTGCAGGTGCGCGGTCTCCCAGTAGGCCATCGTCTCGTACATCCGCCGCCCGTAGAGGAAGGTGCCGACCGAGGCGGAGAGCTCGTTGATGTAGCCGTGCAGCTCCTCGTCTTCGGGCGCACCCCAGCCGTGCGTGCCGTCGGCGGCCTTGGTGTAGCCGTCGAGCGACTGGATCATCGAGTAGATCAGCTTTCCCATGGTGGTCCCCGTTCAGTGGTGGTGCTCGTTCAGCGGTGGGCGAGTGCGCGAACGGGGGCGTCGTAGGTGCGCCGGGCGCTGGAGCCGGCCACGCGCAGGTCGACGCCGTAGACGTGCAGCGAGATCGTCACCCGGTCGGTGTCGTTGTGGATGCGGTGGATGTCGCCGGGTGGCGCGAGCGCGCTGATCGAGCCCTCGACGTTGCGTGTGGTGGCGGTTTCGACCAGGAAGTCGCCGTGGTCCTCGTACTGCGTTTCCTGCTCACTGCCTTCGAGCACGCAGACCACGCACCAGCACAGGTGGTCGTGGATGCGGGTCAGCTGGCCCGGCCGCCACACGATGGCCAGCAACGAGAAATCGTCCTCGGCGTGCAGGAGGTGACCGGCCGCCCGGTCCGGACCGCCGAGTCGCTGCTCGGGCGTCAGCAAGGCCGAGGTCGGCCGGTGCGCACCGAGCAAAGCGCCGATGCGGGCGGCGGTCGCGGCCGCGTCCCGGCCGGCTTGGACGGTGGGCCGGAGCAGGTCTGCGATGTCTTGGCTGTTCATGCCATTGACCATGACAGCCGCGGATTCATAGGTCCAATGCCGACTTCTGAGCATTCCATCGATAAGGTTGATGAATGCTCGACACCATGCGGTTACGCGTTCTCGCCGCGGTGGCGGCGCACGGATCGGTGACGAAGGCCGCCGAGGCGTTGCACTACTCGCAGCCGGCGGTCAGCCACCACCTCGCCCGGCTGGAGGCCGAGACCGGCGTGCGGCTGCTGCGCAAGGTCGGCCGCGGCATCCGGCTCACCGAGGAAGGGGAGCTGCTTGCCCGGCGTGCCACCGAGATCGTCGGGCGGCTGGACGCCGCGCACGACGAGCTCTCGGCGTTCGCCGGGCTGCGCCGTGGCCGGGTGCGGGTCGCCGGGTTCCAGTCGGCGCTCAGCGAACTGGTGCCCGCCACCGCCACCGCGATGACGGCCAAGCACCCGAACCTGGAGCTGCAGTTGGTCGACGCGCACCCGAAGGTCGCGCTCGGCCTGCTGCGCAAGGGCGACGTCGACTGCGCGCTGATCTTCCGCTACGACGACGAGGTGCCCGAGGGCGTCCGCACCCGCTACCTGCTCGACGACCCGATGTACCTGCTCAGCCGAACCCCGGGCGAGACCCTGACCGACCACGTCGACTCGCCGTGGATCGCCGGGTGCGAGAACTGCCGCGCCGAGTTCGTCGACGCGTGCGCGGCCGCCGGGTTCACCCCGCGCATCGCCTACACCAGCGACGACGTGATCGTGGAGCAGTCGCTCGTCGCGGCCGGGCTCGGCGTGACGACCATTCCCGGTCTGTCGCTGCGGTCGCACCGCGCCGCGGGCATCGAGGCCACCGAGATCCCCGGGTTCCGCCGCCGGATCCTGCTCGCCACCTTCGGCGACCCGCCCGACCCGCCCGCCACGGCGGCCTTCGTCGCCGCCCTCGACGAAGTTGTCCCGAACGTCGTCGCGCGTTCGTCTTCTGGGTGAGAGCACACTGTTCACGGAGGTAGCGATGTTGTACGCCATGATGATCCACACCGACCCGAGCCGCATCCAGGCGCTCTCGGCGGCGGACCTCGAGACGGCGTACGCCGAATACCTGGAGCTGGCGCACGACCCGCGCTGCGTCTCGTTCGCGCAGCTGCAGCCGGCCGACACCGCGACCTGCGTCAAAGGGGACGGCGACCGGACGCTGATCACCGACGGCCCGTTCGCCGACACCAAGGAGGTGCTCGGCGGCTTCTGCCTGATCGAGGCGGCCGACCTGGACGAGGTGCTGGAGATGGCCGCGCGCAGCCCGGCGGTGCGCTGGGTCGGCGGCACCATCGAGGTCCGGCCCGTGGCGCAGTCCTGACCGTGCTCGGCAAGATCTTCCGCGACGAGTGGGGCCGCGTGCTGGCTTCGCTCGTGGGGTACCTGGGCGACTTCGACAAGGCCGAGGACGCCGCGCAGGAGGCGTTCGCGATCGCGGCGCAGCGCTGGCCGGACACCGGCGTGCCCGACAACCCGGGCGCCTGGCTGGTCACCACGGCCCGTAACAAGGCGATCGACCGCATCCGCCGCGAACGCACCCTCGCCGCGAAGCTCCACTTGCTCGGTGCACCGGAGGCCGTGGCCGACGAGGTCACCGACACCGTGATCAAGGACGAACGGCTCGAGCTGATCTTCACGTGCTGCCACCCGGCGCTGCCGCTGGACGGGCAGGTCGCGCTCACCCTGCGCGCACTCGGCGGCCTCGCCACCGCGGAGATCGCCGCGGCGTTCCTGGTGTCCGAGGAGACCATGAAGCGGCGCCTGACCCGCGCCAAGGCGAAGATCAAGGCGACCGGGATCCCGTTCGCCGTGCCCGGCGCGCGCCTGCTGCCCGAGCGGCTCGACGCTGTGCTCGCCGTGCTCTACCTCATCTACAACGAGGGTTACCGCGGCCGCGTCGACCTCGGCGCCGAAGCAATCCGGCTCGGGCGCGTGCTGGCCACGCTCATGCCGGAGGAGCCCGAGGTCCACGGCCTGCTGGCGTTGATGCTGATCCACCACGCCCGCCGCGATGCCCGCTTCGCCGGCGACGACCTCGTCCTGCTCGACGAGCAGGATCGGTCACTCTGGGATCTCGACCAGCTCGCGGAGGGGCGCACGGTCCTGGGCCGCGCGTACGCGCTCGGCGGGCGTGGTGCCTATGCCGTGCAGGCCTTGATCGCGTCCATGCAGACGCGCGAGCCGATCGACTGGGCACGCATCGCCCAGCTCTACGGGCACCTCGCGGCACTGACCGGGTCGCCGGTGGTCGAGCTCAACCGGGCGGTCGCCGTCGCACAAGCCGGTGATCCGGCGCAAGCCTTGCGCGCGATCGACCGGCTCGACCTGGACGGCTACCGCTACTTCCACTCGACACGGGGTGAACTGCTCCGGCGCCTCGGCCGCGCCGAGGAGGCCAAAGCGGCTTATCGCAAGGCGCTCGACCTGGCCACGTCCACGCCCGAACGGCGGTTCCTGACCAGGCGCCTCGACGAATTCTGAATCGGCTGTCCCTTCGGCACGTGCCCGCTCGTCGCCTTCACGACAAGCGAGACCACTGGAGGGAACCATGACCGTCTCCACCGCGATCCCGGGGTACGTGGCCGGAACGTGGCGGGCCGACCCCGCGAACTGCACGATCGCCTTCGCCGTGCGCCAGCTGGCGATCAGCAAGGTACGCGGCCGGTTCGCCGCAGGCGACGTCACCATCGTCACGGGCGACAACCCGCAGCACTCGTCGGTCACCGCGACCATCGGCACCGGCTCGCTCGACACCGGGAACCCGCGCCGGGACAAGCACCTGCGCTCGGCGGCCTACCTCGACGCCGAGCGGTTCCCGGACATGACCTACCGGTCGACCCGGCTCTGGCCGACGGAGCACGGCTGGGTGGTCGACGGCACCCTGACGCTGCGCGGTGTCACCGCGCGAGTCCCGCTTTCCTTGACCCTGACCGAATTCGACGGTCGCCGGGCCCGGTTCACCGCGACCGCGCGGATCAGCCGGCGCGAGTTCGGCGCGGGGCCGTCGCTCGCCGGCATCGTCGCCGACGCGGTGTCGATCGAGCTCGAGATCCCCGCCGTCCGCGAGAACTGAAGGACGAACCATGTACAAGCGCCTGCACGACGCCATCAACACCAACGACCACGACCTGATCATGAAGACGATCGAGGAGGTCATGCGGCCCGACGTGGTGATCAGCACGCCGCTGCCGATCAAGGCCACCGGCGTGGACGCGTTCAAGGAGGTGTTCACCGTACTGGGCAAGGCCTTCCCGGACCTGCACATCGCCGTGGAGGACGAGATCCGCGAGGGCGACAAGGTGGCCTGCCGCACCAAGGTCACCGGGACCCACCTCGGCGAGTACCTGGGGGTGGCGCCGACCGGGAAGACCATCACCTACAACGAGATCTTCATCTTCCGGCTCGTCGACGAACGGATCGCGCAGACGTGGGGCGTGGTGGATTTCGCCGCGCAGTTGCGTCAGCTGGGCCTGCTGCAGTTCCCGCCGGCCTGATCACCGCCCGCCGGTCTGGCCGATGTTCCGGGCATGACCGTAATCGCCCGCAATGGGCGCACCGCACGTTCAGATGACCTCTCCGTCGGAACGGTCGCGGGTTGATGTCCTTGACGTCACACCGCGACCGCTCTAACGTGTCTTGGTAATTACGGTCGGGCCCGTAATAAACCGCAGACCCATGGGAAGGTCGTGGTACGGATGCGTGGCACCGGTTCACCCAGAACTCTGCTCAAGCTCGCCGTGGCGGGATTGGCCGCGTTGGTGCTCCCGGTCGTGATCACCGCCGGGACAGCGGACGCGGCGACGACGGCTTACATCTCCGCGCCCGGCACGTATGCGAGCGATCCGTCGAGCACCCCGTCCGGTTCGAAGCACACCCGCGCGCTCGGCGGCACGATCACCATTCCCGCCGGCCAGACGGACTACCTCAGCAGCAAGCTCAACGTGACCGGCTCGGGTGAGGTCACCGAGGTCTCCCACATGGTCTACTGCCGGCGGCCGGGGCAGACGACCAACGCCGCCCAGTTGGTGACCGGCCAGAACGTCCTGACCGGCGCCTCGGTCACGCTGCTCACCCGCGGTTTCGTCACCGCGCCGGCCGACAGCGCGCTCAGCTGCGCGGTCTACGCCCAGTTCGTCAACCACCACGCCGACGTGGCGGGCCACATCACCGTGTTGTCCTCGTCCTACCTGCAGGACGTCTACGGCGCCATCGCCTCGGTCAAGCAGACGTTCAACGGCAAGGTGCTGGTGAACTCCTCCTACAGCGCGAACATCGTGAACTACACCGCACCCGCCGGCGTCACGGCCATCCAGGCGATCGGCGATCTCAACGTGACGGTGTGCTACGGCACGGACAACAACCTCTGCCAGCGCTCGTCGGGCGCACGGATGGACGGCACCCGGTCCTTGGTGGGCACCCAGCTCGTGGCCAACCAGCTGAACGCCGACGGATCGGTCTGCCACACCACGACCAACGGCGCGCTCGCCGGCGTGTACGTCACGACCACCATCCACCACTACAAGATCAACACCTGGATGACGAGCGTGCCGGTGGACTCGACCTGCTCCTCGCGCAACTTCACCGTCTACACCAGGGTGACCGCCAACTCGGGCTACAACTCGTTCCTGATCGAGGCCAACAACCAGAGCGTCGGCGCGGCGTTCGTCGCCTGATCGAGCGGAGGAGGAGTCATGCGGAAACGTCTTGTGAGTTCGTTGGCCACCACCGCCATGGTGCTCGCCGCCGTGTTCGTGGGTTCGACGGCACCGGCGCAAGCGGTGACCTCGAAGGACTTCGGCCCGGTGGTCATCACCGGCATCCCCGTGAGCCAGTCGCCCGCGCTGCAACTGGTCGTCCCGCTGGCGACCATCGACTCGCCGCAACTGGCCGCGGGCTCGAACGCCTATGTCTACTCCGAACTGAACGCGTCGGCGGCCGACCAGGTGAACCTGGTGGACAACGAGATCCGGTGCACCGGGGCCGGAGCGTCCAATGTGGTCATGGGGGAGAACATCCTCCCGGCCACCGGTGACCCCGCGCACCAGAACATCAAGCTGATCACCCGTTTCCTGGTCACCGCGACCAGCGCGGGGGTCATCTCCTGCACGCTCTACCTGCGCACGTCGTCGACCTCGGCGCACGTCGCGAAGGAAACCGTGCAGGGCAACGTGCGGTTCGCGTCCTACTCCATCCCGGGCGACGTGGACGGCGTGGCCATCCAGAAGTCGTTGCCCGCGGGCAACACCGTGCTCAGTTCCACCGTCGTCGCGCCGGTGCTCGACCGGGTGATCCCCGCCGGGTACACGAAGGTCGACGTGGTGGCCGACATGGAATTCCACTGGTGCTCGACGAACTGCACCCAGCAGTTCGCGAAGGCCCGGTTCGCCCTCACCGTCACCACCTCCGGCGGCACGAACTGTTCCAGCGCGCCCGTCGCGCAAACCGACGAGTACGTGGCGCGGGGCGTCAACCACGCGGCGATCCCGCTCTACACCACCGTGGCCGTCCAACCCGGCTGCACCCACCTGCACGCCCAGGTGACCAGCACCTACCTGTCCGGCAACGTCGGGCTGGTCGGCGGGGCGGCCGCCGGCCTGACCGACACCACGGGGCACAGCGGCGACCTGCCCAACCACACGTCCGCGATGACCCACATGTTCGCGCTGCCGCGCACGGGCTGATCCAACGAGGCTGTCAACGAAGTGAAAGTGGACCAAGCTGTGAAACGAATCGGCGCCGTCGTCTGCGCCCTGCTGTTCCTGCTCGCGTCGGCGACGGTGCCGGCCACGGCCCAGCCGGTACCCACCAGCGACCCCGGTGCCCCGCGGTCGCTGGGGGTGCCGCTGACCGACGTGCTGCTCATCGGCGGCACGGTTGGCACGATGTCCGACGGGCGCCGGGTGATCTGGTCGGCGTCGTCGGGCACGCCCGCGATCCTCAACGCCGTCGACCCGACCACCGGGGCGCCGGTGCTGAGCGTGCCGCTGCCCGGTTCGAGCGGTGCGTACGGCGTCGAGCAGGCGCCGGACGGCTCGGTCTACGTCGGCACCTACAGCGACGGCAAGCTCTTCCGGTTGCCGCCCGGGGCCACGCAGGCCGAGGACCTCGGCGTCCCGATCGCCGGGGAGGCGTACGTCTGGGCGATCGTGGTGGCGCCGGACGGCACGGTCTACGGCGGGACGTCGCCGGGCGGCAAGGTGTTCAGCTGGAACCCGCAGACCAAGGCGTTCCACGACTTCGGCGTCATGGCACCCGGCGAGACGTACGTCAAGAGCATCGCCTACGCCAACGGCAAGATCTACGCGGGCGCGTACGCGTCGTGGAAGATCACCGAACTGGACCCGGCCACCGGAGCCAAGCGGTCGCTGCCGATGCCGGCCGATGTCACCAACCCCACGGGCAAGGTGGTCAACGACCTGCGGGCCTACGGCGACTACCTCTACGCGCGTGAGGGCACGCCGCCCGGGCCGCTGCGGGTCTACGACCTGAAGACCGGCCAGTGGACCAACACGGTGCAGAACGCGGCCGGTCTCGACGTGACACCGCCGGGACCGGACGGCCGGGTCTGGTTCTTCAAGCAGTTCGAACCGGGCACGTCCGAGCTGATCGGCTACGACCCCGTGACGCACGCCGAGCAGCGCACCGGGCTGCTGGCGTACGGGAGGATCGTGAACACCCGCGGCATCGGCTGGGCGCCGGTGAACGCCGACGGCTACCCGGGCCAGAGCATCGTCGGGTTGTTCTGGCGCGGGCTGGAGTTCCGCTACAACCCCGAGACCGGCAAGTCCGAGTCGATCCGCACCACCATCCCCGGTCAGCCGACCGAAGTGCTGGCGCTGGCGTCCGGCGCGCCCGGCACGGTCTACGCGGGCGGCTTCCTGCAGGGCGGGTTCGCCACGGTGTCCACAAAGGACGGCAAGGCGACCTACCAGCGGTTCAGCCAGATCGAGTCGATCCTGCCGACCGAGCAGGGCATCGTGATCGGCGCGTACCCGGACGCCCGCGTGTACCGCTACGACCCGGCTCAGCCGTGGTACAGCCCGGAGTACTCCGACGAGGCACCCTCCGGCACGGCGAACCCGGTGCAGCTGCTCAACCTCCACGAGCACGTCCAGGCCCGCCTGGACGCGATGGCGGAGGTCGGCGGCAAGCTGGTCACGGGGTCGATCCCCTCGGGCAACACGCTGGGTGGCACGCTGGCCGTGCTCGACTCGGCCACCGGTGCGACCGTGGCGATCCACGACCAGTTCGTCGCCGACGAAGGCATCATGGCGCTGACCTCGGACGAGAACGGCATCGTCTACGGCACCACGACCGTCGCGGGTGGACTGTCGACCACGCCGCCGACCCAGTCGCAGGCGACGGTCTTCGCCTACGACGTGGCGCACGACAAGAAGCTGTGGGAGGCGCACCCGTCGGCCACCGCGAAGTCGATCACGGCCGTCAAGGTCGACGGCCTGGGTAGGCTCTGGACCGTGGTGGATGGCGACGTGTACCGGCTCGACCCGCGCACCGGCCGGACGCTGAAGGTGCTCGACACCAGCACGACGGCGACCGCGGCGGCGCAGCTGGCCGTGGACGGGCACACGCTCTACGCGCTCGTCGGCGGGCAGCACGTCGTCCAGGTGAACACGGCCAACGGCAAGTGGAAGCCGCTGTTCGACCAGCAGGCGCTGCGCATGGTCTACAACGACGGCGACCTGGTGTTCGCCAACGGCGCCGAGCTGATCGTCCGGCGTGTGCGGTAGTGCCCACGTTCGACTGGCCCCTGGGTGAGCTCCGGCGCTACCAGCCGGAGCTCACCCATGAGCCCGACTTCGACCTGTTCTGGCAGGACACGCTCGCGGCCGCACGGGAGTGCACCGACGCTCCGTCGGCCACGCCCATCGACGCCGGCGTGCGTGCCTTCGCCACCTATGACGTGACCTTCCCCGGCTGGGCGGGCGAGCCGGTGAAGGGCTGGCTCGTGCTGCCATCCGGCGGATCCGCCCGCTGGTGCGTGGTGGAGTACCAGGGTTATGGCGTCGGCCGGGGCCGGGTGCACGACCACCTGTTGTACGCCGCGTGCGGGGTCGCGCAGTTCGTGGTGGACGCGCGCGGGCACTCGCGGGGCGACACCGGCGACCGGTCGGCCGAGTCCTCGGGACCGCACGAGCCCGGGTTCATGACCCAGGGCGCGCACGACCCGCGTGCGCACTACATGCGCCGCCTGATCACCGATGCGGTGCGTGGCCTCGACGCGGCGCGCTCGCTGGTCTCGGCTTCGCGCTTCGCCGTCGCGGGGCCGAGCCAGGGCGGTGGGCAGGCGCTCGCCGTGGCGGCCCTGGGCGATGGCGTGGCCGCCGTGCTGCCGGACGTGCCGTTCCTGTGCGACTACCGGCGGGGTGCCGACGTCTCCGATCGCGTGCCGTACCTCGAGATCGCGCAGTTCCTGCGCAAGCGGCCCGAGCTGGTGGACGACACGTTCCGGACGCTGAGCTACTTCGACGGGATGAACTTCGCGTCCCGTGCCACGGCGCCGTCGCTGTTCTCGGTGGCGTTGATGGATCCGATCGTGCCGCCGTCGACGGTGTTCGCGGCCTACAACCACTACGCGGGGCCGAAGGACATCCGGGTGTACCCGTTCAACGAACACGAAGGTGGGGGATCGTTGCACGCCATGCAGCGGCTGGAGTTCCTGCGCAAGCTGGCGGAGTTCTGATGGCGGTCACGTACGCGATCGTCGGCGCCGGGCAGCGGGGGACGAGCTACGCGGACTGGATCGCGGCCAATCCCGAGCGCGCCCGGGTGGTGGCGGTGGCCGAGCCGCGACCGGCCGCTCGTGCGCGTGTCGCCCGAGGTGCGGCCCGCGAGTTCGCATCCTGGCAGGAGCTGGCCGCGCAACCGCGGCTGGCCGACGTGGCGATCGTCTGCACGCAGGACGCCGACCACGTGGAGCCGGCGGTCGCGTTGGCGCGCAAGGGTTACCACCTGATGGTGGAGAAGCCGATGGCGCCGAACGAGCGGGACTGCGCCCGCATCGTGGCGGCCGTGCGCGAGGCCGGCGTGCTGTTCGCGGTGTGCCACGTGCTGCGGTACCGGCCGTACAACCGGGTGGTCAAGGAGATCCTCGACGCGGGCCGGATCGGCGAGATCGTCAGCGTGCAACACCTGGAACCCGTGGGGTTCTGGCACTTCGCGCACTCGTACGTGCGCGGCAACTGGCGACGCACCGACACGTCGACCTTCTCGCTGATGAGCAAGTCCTGCCACGACATCGACTGGTTGCGGCACGTGGTCGGCAAGCCGATCCGGTCGGTGGCCAGCTTCGGGTCGCTGCGGCACTTCCGTCGCTCCGAGCAGCCGGCGGGTGCGGGGGAGCGGTGCCTGTCGTGCGCGGTCGAGCAGACGTGCCCGTACTCGGCCAAGCGGATCTACCTGGGGATGCTGCGGTCCGGGCGCACGGGCTGGCCGGTGGACGTGCTGACCGACGACGTGACCGAGGCTGGGGTCACCGAAGCGTTGCGGGACGGTCCATACGGCCGGTGCGTGTACACAATGGACAACGACGTGGTCGACCACCAGGTGGTGGCCATGGACTTCGAGGGCGGGGCCACCGCGACCTTCACCATGGCCGCGTTCACCCCGCACGCCGACCGCCGGACCCAGATGCTCGGCACGCGCGGTTTCCTGGACGGCACGGGTTCGCGCGTGCTCGTGCACGACTTCGTGTCGGACACCGCCACCACGGTGAAGACGGTGAGCGACTTCGAGGACTTCGAGGACATCGACGAATCCCGCGGCATCGACACGGACACCGGCCACGGCGGTGGTGACGCGGGCCTGATGGACGCGTTCACCACGGCCGTCGCCACCGGCGACCCGAGCACGATCCTGTCCGGCCCGGACGAGTCGCTGGAGACCCACCTGGCGGTGTTCGCCGCCGAGCGGGCCCGGGTGACGGGCACGGTGCAGCAGGTCAGCGCAGGCGCCTGAGGGTCTCGGCCGCGACGTCCACAAGGGACTCGGCCGCGCCCGCGACGATGGGACTGATGACGGTCTCGTAGGTGGGCTCGCCGGCGAAGGCAGCCCTCGTGGGCAGATAACCGAGGTAACCGCCGACATAGCCGATCAGGATCCCGTTCACCCGGGAGCGCAGGTCCAGGAAGGGCTCGCCGGGAAGGCCGACCAGCCCCACGGGGCCGAGCCGCGCCGCCCGCACGGTGGCCTCGAGCGGGCGATCCGGCCATGGCAGGTGGTCGCGCAGCCGGACGGCCTGGCGCAGGGTTTCCGCTTGCCGGGTCGAACCGCCGGCCGAGATCGCCGAACCACGTTCGGTGGGAAGGACGACCGTGTCGGCTCGGGCCGTGCGCACCGGGCCGGACGTGCAGTCGACGGGCAGCGCCCGCACCACCTGGTCGGCGACCACCGCACCGAGCCGCGCGCACTCCCCGAGGTCGGCCGCCTGGCGGACGCCACGCGTGCTGATGTCCCCGGCCGCACCCGTCGCGACCACGGTCCACACGCCGAGCCGGTCGGTCAACGCGCGCCGCACGGCCCCGGTGAGGTCGGCGCTGACGACCGTGCTGCTCGCCGGGAGAACCGTCGGATGCACTGGCAGCACGGCGAAAAGCCCGGTCAGCTCGTCGCGCGGACCGCGGAAGGCGATGACGTCCACGGGTACCGGCCGGGTCGCGCCCGGCTTGCTGCGCACGGAGCCCACGTCGGTCACCGACACCAGCGAGGCGCCGATCGTGGAAGTGACCTCGCCGGCCACCGCGTCAGCGCCGGCGCGTCGCGCGGCCGCGGTGACGACCTCGGTCCACGGCGGGGGAGTGGCCGCGCCACCCGGCACGCAGCCGGTCTCGGGTCCGGAATGCGTGTGGGTCGCACACACCCACACGTCGTCGATGCCGAGTTCGATGAGCTCCCGCTCGACCGCGTCGGCAAGATCGACGTTCACGCACACCACATCGAGCACGACGAACGCCATCCGCCGCGCGCCGTCGGACACGGTCACGACGTGGGCTTCCAGCGGGTCCGCGACCCCGGTGCTGGCCGAGGGCCGGTCGACGTAGCCACCCATCGGCGACCCGTCAGGCACCGGGATGGTCGCGGTGCCGTGCCCCGCCTTCACTCGGCGATCGCCACCTCGGCGTACTCCGCCACCCCGATCAGCGCGTCGAAGGCGCGGCCGTACTCGCCCGCGGCCAACAGCTTCGCCCCGTCGAGGCAGCCGCCGCGGGCCTCGGCCACGACCAGCCCGTGCCGGGTCGCCGCGGCGGTGAAGGCCTTGCGCAGCAAGTCGTTGGTCATGATCTGGCCGACCGCGCAGCACCGGGGGTGCTCACCGGCGCCCAGCGCGTCGGCCGCCGCAAGGGCCGCGCTCTTGGCCAGGTCGGCCGCCGCTCGCGCGACGATCCCACCCGCGACCACGTCGCCGCGCTCGGCGGCGTGCAACACCGCCACGGCGAACTCGGCGACGATCTCGGTCGGGTTCGCCGCGCCGTGCAACCGGCGCGCGGCGTTCAGATCCAGGCCGCCGAGGTGGGCCCGGGCCTGCTCGGTCAACGTCGTCGCGGGCCCACGCCCGTCGACCGCCGCGAAAGCCGCGCGCAGCCCGGCCACGCCCATCGCCGACCCGCTGCCGTGGTCGCCGAGGATCGGGCCCCAGCCGTCGACCCGGGCGCACGTCTCGCCGTCGGACCACAACGCGATCGCACCGGTTCCGGCCGACACCACCACGCCGGCCGCACCGCGGAACGCGCCGAGGTGCGCGGTCACCGCGTCCTCGGTCACCAGTACCCGTCCCGCGCCGAGCCGGGCACGCAGCTCTTCGGCCAGCTCGTGGCGTTCGTCCTGGGTGCCGGGCGCGGCCGTGGTGCCGACCGACACGAGGTCGGGCGGCTGGGGCAGCCGGAGGTTGCGCACGGCGTCGACCACCGCGTCCACGCCACTCGACCCGGGCGGCGTGCCGCGGGTCAGCGACAGACCCGGCCCGGCCGAATGCACCCGCGCGCCGCTGCCGACCCGCGCCTCGGCCCGCGTCCCGGACTTGCCCTGGTCGACCGCGACCACCGTTGGTTCGGCCATGTCACGACTCGATCGGACGCAGCCGGGCGGCCCACGCCCGCTCGGCCTCGGCGTTGGGTTCGTCGGCGCCCGCGGTGTTCATCGACCGGTAGACCGGCACCGGGACACCGCGCTCGGCCAGCACGGACAAGGCGTTCGCCACCAGCAACTGCGCGATGAACACGGCGCTCAACGTCGAGGTGCCGCACGCACGCGTGCCATCCGCCAGCGCCACCACGGCATCGCCCACCGGGGTGAGCGTGTCGACCACGACATCGGCGACGTCGAACAAGACCTGCCCGTCGGCGTCCCGGCGTGGCGCCGCGGCCGCGTGCGCCATCGACCCGATGGCGATCACCGGCACCGACCGGTCCCGCACGAGCCGTGCCATGTCCACCACCGCCGGATTGGTGCCCGAGTTGGACGCGATCACCATGACGTCGCCCGGCCGCACATCGTGCAGGGCCAGGACTTCGGCGGCCACACCGGGTTCCCGCTCGAGCTTCGGGTCGCGGATCGACTCCGGCGACCGCCCGCCCCACATCACGAGGTCCTTGATCGCCAGCAGGTTCGTCGGGATGAACCCGCCCGCCCGCGCTACCAGTTCCAGCGCGACACTGCGGGAGTGCCCGGTGCCGTACGCGTGCAGGATCCCGCCGCCGGCCAGCGCGTCGGCAATCAGTCTTCCGCCGTTCGCCAGGGCGTCGCGCTGGTCCTCGGCGACCCGCTCGAGCTGGTCGAGCGCGGTGCCGGCGAAGGCCGCGGCGTACGTGGTCGGGGGCAAGTCACGTCCTCCTCAGGCGAGCCAGCGGTCGAGGTGCGCGCGGACGAACTCGTCGTCGGCGAGCTGGGGGTGGTCCTCGCGTACCCGGTGTATCTCCGCGAGCTGGCCAGCGGATAACACCTCGGCCGGGTCGAGGCAGCGGGCGCTGGTCAGCAGGCCCTGCTCCAGCAGCACCTGCTTGATCCCGGCGATGCAGCCGCGGAAGGAGTTGCGGGCGTCGAAGATCGCGCTGTTCGCGTCGGTCATCCGCCCGGACAGCGCCAGCAGTTCCGGGTAGAGGGCCAGGTCACCGGCGCGGGCCTGGCGGGCGAGCTCCACCATGCGCACCGCTTCGGTGGCCCACACACCCCACTGGCCGAGAAGGCCGCCGCGGACGTCGATGCGCACCCGGTCCTCGTCGTGGCCGAAGTCGAACGACGTCAACAGGTCCACGACGATGTTGTCGTCGTTCCCGGTGTACAGCGCGAGGTCCTCGGCGCGCCCGGCCTGGTAGACGCCACGCGCCACGTCCAGGGTCTGGTACCGGTCGAACGGCGCGACCTTGATCGCGACCACCTCGGGGATGAGCGCCATCTTGGTCCAGAACTCGGGGGAGAGGTAGCGCCCGCCGACCGACTGCTGCAGGTAGAAGCCCATCACCGGGAGGACTTCGGCGACCGCGCGGGTGCGGTCGAGGATCGCGTCCTCGTCGGCGCCGTCGAGGCCGCCCGGGTTGAGCAGGACTGCGTGGTAGCCCAGTTCGGCGGCGCGTTCGGCCTCGGCGACGGCCTGCGCGGTGGGCCCGCACGCGCCGGCGATCAGCACCGTCGTGTCCCGTGCCCAGTCGGCGACGGTCTCCGCCGCGAGCTCCAGCACCGGGCCGAAGAGGCCCGCCTCGCGGATGGCGAACTCCGTCGAGTGCACGCCGACCGCGAGCCCGCGCGCCCCCGCGTCGAGGTAGTACCTGGTCAGCGCGCGCTGGTGGCGTGGGTCGAACGCGCCCGTACCGTCCAGGGCGAGCGGGTGCGCGGGAATGGCGCAGCCCTGCCGCAGGATTCCCAAGGCGGCGTCGGCACCGTCCGCGGCGGAGCTCACCTCGGCCCCGGCGTCCGTCATGGTCATCCCCGCGGTCCCCTCGTTCAACCCCAATATCGGTCCTGACCGTAACTGTGCGGAAAGAGCGATGTCAACGCGCCGGGCCCGACTACGAACAGTCTTGACGGTGACTGTTGCGCAGATTACGGTCCTGGCTGAAATCCAATGAGTTAGGGGTTGTCGCCATGTCGATGCGTAGGTTCATCGCCCCGCTCGCCGCGTGTCTGCTGGTCAGCGCCCCGATCGCGGCGTGCAGTTCCAGCGACGACGCCGGCGGCGGTGGTGGGTCCATCACGGTGCGCGTGTATCCGCTGAAGTCCGAGGCCGACGACAAGGCGTTCTGGGCGACCCAGGTCGCCGCCTTCGAGAAGGCCAACCCCGGCATCAAGGTCACCGTCGACGTCCAGCCGTGGAAGGACCGCGAGACCATCCTGGTCACGCAGATCACCGGCAACAAGGCCCCCGACGTCGCCTACATGGTGCCCGACGAACTGCGTGCGTTCCAGGCGAAGGGCGCGCTCGAGCCGATCCCGGACTCGGTGCCCAAGGACGGCTACCGCCCGGCCGCGCTGAACGCGACCACAGTGGACTCGAAGGTCTACGGCGCGCCGATCCTGATGAGCGTCATCCCGGGCACCTGCGACAAGAAGGTGCTCACCGCGGCCGGCATCACCACCCCACCGGCCACGTGGGACGACCTGATGGCCATCGCGCCCAAGCTGAAGGAGAAGGGCTTCTACGCCACCCAGCTCGACGCGACGCAGGCCGCGGCGATCAACACGACCTTCTACCCGTGGGTCTGGCAGGCCGGTGGCGACATCTTCGACCAGGGCGGCAACCTCACGGTCAACAGCCCGCAGGCGGTGAAGGCGCTGACCTACTGGACGAACCTGGTGAAGCAGGGCTACGCGCCCAAGGCCGAGGCGACCACCGCCGTGCCGCTGGACCAGTCGGCCATGGCCAAGCGCAAGGTGGCGTGCGAGTTCAACATCGAACCGAACCTGCTGGAGAAGCAGTGGGGTGACGACCGGGTCGTGATCCCGCCGCTGAAGGACACCGTGCAGCGCACCTACGGCACCGTCGGCGCCTACACGATCCTCAAGGGCTCCAAGAACAAGGCCGCGGCCGCCAAGTGGATCTCGTTCGTCACGCAGCCCCAGGTGATGGCCGCGGTCGACAAGTTCGGCGGCTACTTCGCGCCGAAGACCACCGCGAACCTCGGCTACGCGCCGGGCACGCCCGCCGCCGAGACCGAGAAGTACCTCGACATGGGCTACACCGGACCGGCCGTGGCCAAGGGCCGTGAGGTCCAGGCCGTGATCGCCCCCGAGGTCCAGGCCGCGGTGCTCGGTCAGAAGACCCCGGAGCAGGCGTTGCAGGATGCGTCGAAGAACGCGCAGCAGATCCTGTCCAGGTGACCTCCTTGCCGACCCAGGTACACGTGGGACCGCCGCCCACCGAAGAGGAGCCCGCGCCCGCGCCCGCGCGGGCTCCTCGGGGGTGGTGGCAGCAGCACGGCGCGCTCGCCGGCATCGCGTTCGTCCTGCCGATGTTCGCGCTCTTCGTCCTGTTCCGGTTCCTGCCGTTCCTCGGCGGGTTCGGGCTCGCGTTCGCCAACGTGGACCTGGGCGGCGAGATCACCTTCGCCGGCATGGCGAACTTCCAGTACATGATCCACGATCAGCTGTTCTGGAAGGCCCTGACGGTCACGCTGCTCTACAGCGTCATCGTCGTGCCGCTGGTGATCGTCGTGTCGATCGGGCTCGCGTTGCTGGTGCGCCGGGGGACCCGGTCGATGCGGATCTTCCGGTCGGTGTTCTTCCTTCCGGTGATCACGTCGCTCGTGCTCGCCGGCGTGGTGTTCATCTGGATCTTCGGTGACGGGGGGCCGGTGCCCTCGCTGATGTCGGTGTTCGGCCTGGACACCGGGTCCTGGCTGACGAACTCGGCGCTGGCGCTGCCCGCGGTCGCGATCGTCGCGGCCTGGAGCCGGTTCGGCTTCGACATGCTCGTGGTCCTGGCCCGGCTCAACGAGATCCCGCGCGAACTCGAGGAAGCGGCCCTCGTGGACGGTGCGAGCGCGTGGCAGCGGTTCCGCCACCTGACCCTGCCGCAGTTGCGCTCGGTCGTGTTCTTCCTCGCCGTGATCGAGACCATCACGTCGTTCCAGGTGTTCGACGCGATCTACATCATGACCTCCGGCGGACCGGTCAACTCGACCTACACGCTGGGTTTCATGCTCTACGACCAGGCGTTCAAGTTCTTCAACTTCGGCTACAGCTCGGCGGTCTCGATCGTCCTGTTCGTGATCGTGCTGGCGTTCACGCTGATCCAGCGGTTCGCCTTCGGGAGGGACGACAATGGCTAGCGACATCTCGCCGGCTCTGGCCAGGCGCAGTGGTCCGGGGCGGATCCTCATCCCGGTCGTGCTCGCCATCGCGGCGCTGATCACGCTGTTCCCCTTCTACACCATGCTGATCATGTCGTTCAAACCCGTGACGGACCTGTCGTTCCCGAACGCGTTGATCCCGACCGGGCTCACCACTGAGGCCTACCGCACGGTGCTCGGCGGCAACGACATGATCCGCTGGATCACCAACACGCTCATCTACTCGCTGGTGAGCGTGGTGCTGGTGCTGCTGCTCGCCTCGATGGCCGGGTACGCCTTCGCCAAGAAGCGCTTCCCGGGCCGCAACGCCATGTTCTGGTCGTTCCTGGCCATGCTGATGGTGCCCTACCACATCACGCTGATCCCGACGTTCGTCATCCTGTCCCACATGGACGGTGTCAGCACCTACTGGGGTCTCATCGTGCCGACGCTGGCCAACGCGCAGGCCACTTTCCTGATGCGCCAGTTCATCTACGGCATCCCCGACTCCCTCCTGGAAGCGGCCAGGATGGACGGTGCGTCCGACCTCCGGATCTTCTTCCAGTTGATCCTGCCGCTGTGCCGCCCGATCCTCGCCACCCTCGGGTTGTTCGTGTTCCTGTGGCACTGGAACGACTTCCTGTGGCCGCTGGTCATCGGACAGGAGCCGGAGATGCGCACGCTGACCACCGGCATCGCCGGGCTGATGCGCGAGTCGACCCCGCTGAACGTGACCTTGGCCGGGTCGGTGGTGGCGCTGGTGCCGATCTTCCTGGCGTACATCCTGGCCCAGCGGCACTTCACCGAAGGTGTCGCCATGACGGGAGTGAAGGGCTGAATGGACATCCACACCGAGGACGAGCTCGAGCAGCTGCTGGCCACACCGTCACCGGAGCTCGTCGCCGACCTGGCCAAGGGCAGCGGTGATCTCGTCGTGCTCGGCGCGGGCGGCAAGATGGGGCCGACGCTGTGCATGCTGGCCGCCCGTGCGCTGCGTGAGGCGGGGCGTTCGGACCGGTCCGTGATCGCCGTGTCCCGCTGGAGCGACGCGGCCGTGCGGTCGCGTTTGGACGGTGCGGGCGTGCGCACGGTCGCGTTCGACCTGCTGGGCGACGAGCCCTACGACGAGCTGCCGGACGCCTCGGACGTGGTGTTCATGGTGGGCGCGAAGTTCGGCAGCGCGGGCGATCCGGCGCCGGCGTGGCAGACCAACGCCGTGGTCGCCGGCCTGGCCGTGCGGCGCTACCGCAAGGCACGGATCGCGTGCTTCTCCACCGGCAACGTGTACCCGCTCGTGCCGGTGGCTGGTGGCGGCGCGCGGGAGAGCGACCCGGTGGGGCCGGTCGGCGAGTACGCGATGTCCACGCTGGGCCGCGAGCGGGTGATGGCCTACGCGGCCGGGCGTTACGGCACGCCGGTCACGGTGATCCGCCTCAACTACGCCGTCGAGCCGCGCTACGGCGTGCTCGCCGACATCGCGACCGCGGTGCGCGACGGGCGGCCGATCTCGCTGGAGAACGGCCACGTGAACGTGGTCTGGCAGGGCTACGCCAACGAGGTCGCCTTGCGTGCGTTGACCATCGCCTCGCCGGAGGTCACCGTGCTGAACCTGACCGGCCCGGAAACGCTGTCGGTGCGCGAACTCGCCGAGACGGCCGGGGAAGCGCTGGGCGTGGCCCCGGTGTTCACCGGGACGGAGTCCGAAGTGGCCCTGCTCAACGACGCCTCACGCTGCCACGAACTGTTCGGCGCGCCCACCCGGTCGGCCGCGCAGTTGCTCGCGTGGCAGCTCGACTGGATCAAGGCCGGGGGAGTGCTGTGGGACAAGCCGACCAAGTTCCAGGTCCGCGACGGCAAGTTCTAGCGCACGGACTCGCAACAGGTCGCGGTGATGCGGACACAAGCCGTGTGTGATCGCAGATCTGCGGGAGAGCCGGGCCGGTTGGGTGTGGGCGGCCGTGGCCGCGCTCGGCTTCGTCGTGTTGCAGTTGTTCCTGGCGCCGTCGGAGCGGCTGTGGCCGGACTCCGCACGCTACGCCGAAGGCGCCTATCGCGTCCTGGGCAACGATCCGCACGACGCCCACCTGCTGGCGGTGCGGTTGTGGTGCACCGATCAGGTCACGGCAGCGCAGGCGGCCAAGGACGGCTACGCGCAGTGCGTGGCGCAGAACGCCGATCACTTCACGCCGACCGCGCAGGTGCGGTACCAGGCGATCTTCGACAGCCGGCCGGGCTACCCGCCGGCCGTGGCGGCGGTGGCGCCGGTCATCGGGGTGCGCTCCGGGCTGTGGGTCGTCCCGGTGTTCTGTGGGCTGCTGGTGCTGTGCGGGCTCTCCATGGCGTCCGTGGTCGCGGTGCTGCTGTTGTCGTAGCGGCTGGGCCTGCCCAGCGGCGCCGACTCGGCACAGGAGGTGCTCACCGGTCACTTCACCCGGCCCGATGTGCCCGACGTCTGGTCGACCCTGGCCGGCGCGAACGTGCGGTACTGGTCGCACTGGCCACGCCTGGTCTGGTCGAACCCGTTGCTGGTGGCCGGTTTCCTCGCCGGCGGCTGGGCGCTGTGGTGCTGGTTCCGCACCGCCGCGTACGTGGTGCTGGCCGTCGGGTTGGTGGGCGCGATCCTGGCGGCCGCGCACCCGGACGTCAACGCGGGCGATCGGGTCTACGCGTTGCTGTGGCTACCGGTCGTGCTCGGCCTGCCCGTCGCCGTGTGGCGCGCGGCCTCGATGCACCCTGTGGTAGGGGTAGTGAGGGTCGTGCGGGTCAGCCGGCCAGTGCCCGCCCGGCGCTGACGATCGCCTCGCCCACCGCCGCGATCTCCTCGTCGGTGTGATCTTCGTGCAACCAGAACACCATCAGCCGGCTCAGCGCCTCCTCGGCGTTCGGGCACAGGCCCGGCGGGTAGACCCCGCGACCTTCCTGCGCCAGCGTCAGCGGATACCCACTGCCGCCGAAGGCCTGACCGGGCCGCAACGCCGTCAGACACGTGTAGATCGGGTCGCCGATGTAGCCCGGCGAGGTCGGGACGCCTTGCGCGGCAAGGGCTTCGCCCCAGGCGGCGGTCTGCCCGGCCGGAACGAAGAACGGGTAGCACCAGTAGGAGGTGTCGCATTCGGACGGTGCCGTCCACCGGGTGGCGTCGGGCGCCCGGTCCACGGCCGCGTCCAGCACCTCGGCGAGCCGGCGACGCCGGGCGATCACGTCGTCGAGCGTGCCGAGTTGCGGAAGCGCAACGGCCGCAACGAGTTCCGTCGCGCGGTAGTTCAGGCCGAGGCGCGGGTAGCCGCGGGCCCCGGCGCTGACCCGGTCCCAGCCCTTGTCACGGAACAGCCGCATCTCGTCGGCGAGCCGGTCGTCGTCGGTGGTGCAGACGCCGCCTTCGCCCGCGGTCATGTGCTTCGACTGCTGGAGCGAGTAGACGCCGATGCGCCCGTACCGGCCGAGGAACCGCCCGTCGAAGCGGGTGGCGTGCGCCTGGCTGCAGTCCTCGATCAACGCGATGCCGTGGCGGTCGGCGATGTCGCGCAACGCCCGCGCGTCGGCGGCCCCGCCGAACGGGTGCACGGCGATGATCGCCGCGGTCCGGTCGCTCACGCAGGCCTCGACGGCGGCCGGGGACATGCCGAGGTGCTCGTCCACGTCCGCGAACACGGGAACGCAACCCTGGTAGAGGATCGGGAGCACGCTGCCCGCGTCGGTGATCGGCGCGGTGATCACCTCGCGACCGGGCGCCGGGTCGAGCGCGGCGAGCGCGGTGTGGATCGCGGCCGTGCCCGAGGAGACGGTGACCGCGTGCTTGGCGCCGTAGTAGGCGGCGAACTCGGCCTCGAACCGGGTGATGAGCGGGCCGCCGACGCCGAAGAGGGTCCCCGAGCGGATCGCTTCGGTCGCGAGTTTCACGGCCTCATCGGAAAACGGCTGCCGGGGCGAGAGCGGGCCGAGCACCACCGAACCACCTCCAATTACGGTCGGGACCGTAATCGCGCCGAAGGGCCCCTGTCAAGCTCAGAGGTACAGCTCGTAGGTCACCAACGGCCGGCCGCTGCCCTCCAGGCCCTGGCGCCCGGTCGACTGCGCGGCCCCCGCGCGCTCGAGCCGGTTCAGCAGCCGCCGCGCGGTGCGCTGCTGCACGCTCAGCGCGGCCGCGACCGAACGCGTGGTGACGGTCGGCTCGTCCTGCTCGGCCAGCATGTCCCGCAACCGCATCAGGGTCGCGGTCGAGAGCCCGGCCCGCTGGCTGAGCAGCGACAACGACGGGCGCCGCACGGGTTTGGTCGCCGTGCCCGACAACGTCAGGTCGATGTCGTTGCGCATCGACACGACCGCCGCCTGCTTACCCAGCTTGCCGGCCCGGCCCAGCGCCCGCTTGGCCAGCGCCTCGGCCTCCGCCGCCGACCCGCCGACGCCGAAACCGATCCGCACGGTCCCGTGCACGGCGCCGAGCTTCGCCACCAGCGGCAGCTCGGTGAACCCCGAAGTCGCGGCGTCGAGCGGACCGCGCGTGGTGAACAGCACGAACGGCCCGCCGCTGGACGCCACCACCGCGCTGCCCAGTCCGCTGGTCTCCCGGCGCAGGTCCGCTTCCGCGGCCGCGGGCAGGTCGCAGAGCCCGACCACGACCTGCGCGTCGTCCGAGCGCGCCTGGCCGACGGCGGCGAGCAACTGCTGGGTGGCGTAGCGGATCGAGTGGATCGACGGCGCCAGCCGGACGACCGTGATGTCGCCCTCGAGCACGTCGTAGGCCGAGCGCAGGCACGTGATCGCGATGTTGACGCCCTCCGCGGCCCGCTCGCGGTGGAACTCCACGATGTCCGACGCGGTCAGCCCGCGGCGATACGGCAGCACGTGCGCGCCGGAGGTGGCGATGCCCGCCTCGCGCAACGTCTCCTCGACCTGGCCGACGTCGAGGATGTCGATGCTGAACGACGACGGGTCGTGCCCGTCGCGCAGCAACCGGAGCATGGCGTTGAGCAGCGGTGCCCCGGTGTAGGTCACGAAGCTGGCCGGCCGGTCGAGCGCGCCCGCCGCGACCGCGAGCTCGTAGGGCACGATGCCGGTGAACAGGAAGACGTCGATGTCGGCGGGGGAGTCGCGGACCACCTGCGCGGCGTCGGTCTCCGTCTCGTACGGGAGCGGGTGCGTCTTCACGCCGGGCATGGCGTCGGCGACCTCGCGGGTCGCGGCCACGAGGTCCTGTGGCCCCACGACGCCAATGGTGATCATGCGGTTTCTCCAGTTGTTCGGTCAGCGACGGAGGTCACGATTCTACGGTGGACTCTACGATGAGCAGCGTGTCCCGGTTCAGCGACGAGACCCTCGGGTCGGCCCTGCGGCACAAGGTGACCGCGGCGGTGCTGACGCCGTTCGACGCCGACGGCACGCCGAACCCCGAGGCAGTCGGCCCGTATGCGGCGTCCTTGGTACGTGACGGCGTCGGCGCGCTGGCGGTCGGCGCGCACACCGGGCGTGGCGCGTTGCTGACCGACGCGGCCCGCATGGCCGTCGTGCGCTCGGTGCGCGATGCCGTGGACGCGCCGCTCGTGGCGGGGGTCGGCCCGGCGAACACGGAGCGGATGGCCGAGCAGATGGCCGAGAGCGGCGCGGATGCGCTGCTGCTCTACCCGTCCGCGGATCCGGACGTGGTCGGGCTGCACGCCCGCGTGGCCAGGGCCTCGGGGCTGCCGGTGATCGCGTTCGTGCTGTACGAGGCCGCGAGCGGTGCGCAGTACCCGGCCGACCTGACGCGCCGGCTGGTCGCCACCGAGGGTGTGCTCGGCGTCAAGGTCGCCGTCCTGGACGACGCCGTGGCCTGCCAGGACGTGCTCACCACGTGCCGCGCCGAGCGGCCGGAGACCATCCTGTTCACCGGCGAGGACCGCATGTTCGGGCCGTCGCTGCTGTGGGGCGCGGACGCGGCGCTCGTCGGGCTCGCGGCTGCCGTGCCCGGCCCGACCGTGGCGACGCTGGCGGCCTGGATCGAGCACCGCTACGCCGACTTCGTGCGGGCCTCGGCCGTCGTGGACGCGGTGGCCGCGGAGGCTTTCCGGGCGCCGGTCGACCGGTACGTCCAGCGCATGGCCTGGCTCGCCGAGTGGGAGGGCCGGCTGCCCGCGGACCTGTGCCACGACCCGATCGCGGACCCCGCGATGCTGCCCGAAAAGGACGCGTTCCTGACGCGGATCGCCCGGCTCCTGCCCGTCACCGCGGCCCCATGACCAGGGTCGGCCTCCACGACCTCGCGACGTCGCACCCGGGCATCTTCGCGCCGTTGCTGGCCGGGCTGGGCATGCCGGTGACCGCCGTGCACGACCCCGTCGCGGCGCGTGTGGACGGTTTCCTGCGGGCGCACCCGGGGGTCGTGGCGACCGCGAGCCTGGCCGAGCTGGCGGCGGTCACCGACGTGGTCATGCTGCTCGGCCGCGACTGGGACCAGCGGCTCACCCAGGTCGAAGAGCTTGTGGCGCTTGGGGTTCCGGTGTTCGTGGACAAGCCGATGGCGGGCACCGCGGCGGAACTGCGCCGCATCGCGGACCTGGCCGACGCCGGTGCCCGCATCGACGGCGGCTCGGCGTTGCGGGTCGCGCCCGAGGCGGTTGCGGTGCCGCCGTGCGCTCGGCTCGAGGTGACCTGCGACGGCCACCCGCTGTACTACGGCGTGCACGCCGTGGCGCTGGCCACGGCCGTGCTCGGGCCGGGTCTGGTCGCGTCGGCCGGGACGCCAGGGGACACCGCGCACGCGATCCGCGGCGTGATCGAGCATGCCTCCGGCGCGAAAATTTCCGTGTCCGTGACCGAAACCCAGCCCGCCGGTGGCTTCCGGGCGGTCGGCCCGGACGGCGTGATCGAGCCGTCGGCGGACCTGTTCTACGCGGCGCTGCTCGGCGACGCGCTGCCACGCCTGACCTCGGCGGCCCCGGCCCGGCCCGGCCGCTCGCTCGTCGAGTGCGAACTGGCGCTGCTGGCCATGGCGTGGTCGGCGGCGACCGGGGGAGCGCCGGTCCGGCTCGACGACGTGCCGCCGGGTTTTCGGCCCTGGCGGCCTTGACGCGCGCTTCACCGCAGTCCTATGGTTCGACCAATTACGGACGTGACCGTAATTGGTCGAAACCTCGTAGTTGGTCGAGTGGAGCGTCGCATGGGCTGGAGACTCGGACGTCGGTTGATCATCGGGCTGGTGGCCGCGGCGGCCGCCCTGGCCACGACCTCGATTCCGGCGGGCGCCGCCGGAACAACGGCAGCGGCCCCGCAGTGGTGGAACCGCGGCACCATCCCGCTGTACTCGACCACCGCGGCCGGTGGCGAGACCGCACGGATGCCCGACGGCTCCGTGCGCACCTACCTGGCGGTGAGCGGCAAACCGGCCTACTTGGCTGAGGTCGACACGTTCTCGGGACACGTGCTGCGGCAGATCCCGTTGTACGTACCGAATCCCGCCTCGACCGAGGTCCCGGCGGACACCGGCGCGCAGGGCGCGTGGGGTGTCTCGGTCGACAAGTTCGGCACCGTGTTCGTCAGCTCCTACGGCTTCGGGCACGTGTACCGGTTGCCGTGGCAAGGCAAGCTCGAAGACCTCGGCCGGCCCGACGCGCGGACCAGCTTCACGTGGGAAGGCGACACGGACAACGCAGGCAACTTCTACTTCGGCACCAGCGAGTACTTCGGCCAGGCGCCGCTGCCCGGCGGCAAGCTCTTCTCGTGGAACCCGGTCACCCGCAAGTACCGCGACTACGGCGACTGGGGCGCGAAGTACGGCTACGTGCGGTCGGTCGAGTACGCCCGCGGCAAGCTCTACGTCGGCCTCGGCCAGACCGCGGGCCTGTGGCAGGTCGACCCGATCACCGGTGCGCGCAAGGAGATCCCGCTTCCCGCCGGGATGCCGATCGACAAGTACGGCTACCAGATGGAAGACGAGGGCGGCTACCTCTACGTGTTGTTCGCCGGCGGCACGACCGGCAACGACAGCTGGGTGCTCGACCTCGCCACCCAGAAGTGGGTGCGCCACATCCCCGGCTACGGCGGCCAGACGATCTCCTCGGCCGACCAGTTCAAGCGGGTCTACCTCGTCGACTCGGGCGAGCTGAAGCAGTACGACCCGAAGCACGGCACGATGACCGGCACCGGGTTCATGGGCGGCGCCGAGCAGGCGGACAAGGGCGGTCTCGGCGCGGGCAAGGGCGTCGGCCGGTTCGTCGACCCGCGCACCGGGCACGAGAACATCGTCGGTGCCACCTCCGGCGGCGAGCTCTGGCGCTACGACACCGTCACCAAGCAGGGGACGTTCGCGCACCTGGATGAGCTGGTCGGTACTCCGACCGCACCGCGTTCGCTGGGCAGGGGCCCGGACGGCCGGATCTACGCGGGCGGCTACTTCCAAGGCGGGCTCGCCATCTACGACCCCGCGACGACACAGTGGACGAGCTATCCGTTCCACCACCAGATCGAGGGCATGGTCGCGCACAACGGCAAGATGTACTTCGGCGTCTACCCCAACGCGCAGATCTGGGAGTTCGACCCGGCTCAGCCCTTCGGCGACAACAACCCCAAGGAGTTGTTCGAACTCAAGTCCTACGGCCAGGAGCGGCCGTGGACGCTGATCGACGCCGGGCCGTACCTGGCGATCGGCACGACGCCCAAGAACAGCCAGCTCAACGGCGCGGTCACGCTGCTGGACACGGCGACCGGCGAGCACCGGACGTGGAACTCCGGGCTGGTCGACGGTGCGAACCAGATCGCGTCGCTGGCCTACCGCGACGGCACCCTCTACGGCGGCTCGCTGGGCTGCTGCAACTTCGACGCCTCGAAGTACCCGGGCCAGGTGTTCGCCATGGACGCCGCGACCGGCGCGATCAAGTGGCGGTCCACGCCGCTGCCCGGCGAGCAGGGCGTCGGTGGTCTGACGTTCGACGGACAGGGCCGTCTGTTCGGGATGACGTACGGCACGGTGTTCGAAATGGATCCCACGAACGGCGCGTTGCTCCGCTCGGTCAAGGAGTTCGACTACAACTGGTCGGTGGTGGCGAGCTTCCAGCCCCGGGCGGTGAACATGGAGTTCGACCCGGGCGACGGCTACATCTACGCCAGCAACGGCAACACCCGCAAGATCGACCCCGGCACGCTGGTCGACCAAGGCCCGAACTACAAGGCCGGGTTCGCCGCCGTGTCGCCGGGCGCGAGCAAGTTCTACGTGCAGAACGGGGTGCTGCTCGAGGTGAAGTGGTACTAGTCCCAGAATGGGTTCCGTGATCGACGCACACGGGCACCTCGGCGGCGGTTTGCTCCCCTGGCGTTCGGCCGACCTGGCCGACGACCTGGTGGCAACCGCCGCCGAGCTGGGCATCGAGCGGACCCTGGTGTCCACTTTGGGCACCACGAGCCTGCTGGAACACCCCGGCCCGGACGAGCTGCGGGCCGCCAACGCCATCACGGCGGCCGCGGTCGAGCGGTATCCCGAGGCCCTGGCCGGGTTGGTCTACCTCTCGCCCGAGCACCCGCGGGCCTCGCTCGACGAGCTGGCCCGGCACGTGGTGGACGGGCCGTTCGTCGGCGCGAAGCTGTGGATCGCCGTGCGCGCGGGGGACCGTCGGATGGACGTGCTCGCCGAGCGGCTGGAGGAACTGGATGTTCCGTTGCTGCAGCACGCTTGGTACAAGGTCGTCGACCGCATGCCCGACGAGTCGACGCCCGCCGACGTCACCGAGCTGGCGCGCAGGCACCCCGGCCTGACCATCCAGATGGCGCACCTGGGCGGGGCGGGCCGGCGTGGCGTGGCGGACATCGCGCCGTACCCGAACATCGTGGTGGACACCAGCGGCGGCGACCCCGTGCTCGGCGAGGTCACGCACGCGGTTGCCACGCTGGGCGCCGAGCGGGTGGTGTTCGGCTCGGACGTGCCGATCCGCGATCCGGCCACCGCCTTGGCCAAAGTGCTCGGTGCGGAACTCACCGACGAGCAACGCGCCCTTGTGCTGCAGGGGAATGCGTTGCGGATGTACCGTCGGCTGTCGTGATCGACGTCAGCTGCTTCGTAGGCCCGGGTCCATTGACCTCGGTGTCCACACCGGACTCGTTGGAGGCGCTGCTGCGGGCCGAAGGTGTGGTGCGAGCGGCGGTGTCCCCGATGCCGGCACTGTTCGGTGGTCCAGAGTTTCCTTTGCCCAGCAGCGACTTCTTCACCCCGGTGCCCATTGTGGAGCCGGGTGCGGAGTTCTCGGCCGACGGTCCGGCGGTGCGGGTCCGCACGGCGCGTGGTGCCGAGGCGGTGAAACGCGCCTGTGGGGCGGCCGGCCTGGTGTTCATCCTGCAGCTGCGGGTGGCCGACCCGCGCAACGTCCCGGCCGAACTCGGCCTTGCCGACGTGACCTTGCCCGACGCGCTGGCCTTGGCCCGCGCGGAGCCGGGGGTGCCGATGATCGTGGCCGGTGCCCGCGTACCGGAGCTCGACGCGATCCTCGCCGCCGCGCCGTCCTCCGTGTTCGCCGAACTGTCTCTGGCCGAGCAGCCGGACGTCGTGCGCCGCGCGGTGCGAACCCATGGGGCGCACCGGTTGCTGATGGGCACGCACGCGCCGTTCCTCACCCCGGCCGCGGCCCGGATGAAACTGGCCGCGGCGCGGTTGAGCCCCGCCGAGCACGCGGCCGTGAGCTACCGCAACGCCGAGGCTTTGGGCTTCTGAGCGCATTCCGCGTCGAGTATGCGCTGAGCGCGGGGCACGGCCAGCCCGCGCCCGGCGGCGAACCAGACGACGAGCAGGACGATCAGCGGCATCTGCGACGTGAGCGACGACTCCACCACGGCATCCGCGGGCCGGCTGTAGATGATCACGATGCGCAGCACCGCGTCCACGAGGAACACCAGGCCGAGCCCCGCGGTCATCAACCGGTACAGCAGCCGGAACTGCGGTGAGCGGTCCCAGCACCGGTCGAACGCCTCGGCGCGTTCCGGATCGCCATGTGCGGCAACGGGTTTCAGCGTGGTGCGCATGAACGGCTGCTCGGTCCACGTGGTCGCCAGCACGATGACGCCCCCGATCGCCAGGTAGATCGACATGCGGGCGAGCACGAACCGCGCGTCGCCGCTGATCGACGTCAGCACGATGCCGGCGACCACCTCGGCCAGCACGACGAACGCGAACGTGTCCAGCTTGCGTTTTCCCTTGCGCAGCAGGTCACCCACAACGATGCCGCCGGAGAGGACCGCGCCGACGACCATGCTGAGCCGGACGTCGACGCCCGCCGCGTAGCCGCCGAGCATGCCCGCCATGGGCACGACGGCGACGACGAGCGCGAGCCGCCAGCGGAACCCGGGGGAGTGGACGGGGCCGCCGATCGCCTTGGCCGCCAGCAGCATGCCGCCGATGGAGAGCAGCAGTGGCGTCGGCAGGTGGGTCGGCGCGAGCGCGACCAGCACCACGGTCGGCAACAGCAGGTCGACCGCCAGGTTGGCGATCATCAGCAGCAGTTGGGCCGCCTTGCGCACAACGATCACACCCATTTCTCTGCACAGCGCATTCTTACGCCTACTAAGATGATGCAACAGTAAGGTAAGCTGTGGCCATGACGCAACCCGAGCCGATCGACCCCGCGGCCGCGGTGGGCCTGGGCCGCGAGTTCGCGACGGCCCTCGTCGTGTTCCACGAGGCGGTGGGCCGGTTGCTGGGCCTGAGCGCGGTCGAGCGCAAGTGCATCGATCTGCTGAAGCAGCTGGGCCCGGTGACCGCGGGGGCGATCGGCGAGCGCACCGGCCTGACCACGGGCGCGGTCACCCGCCTCATCGACCGCCTCGGCAAGGCGGGCTACGTCGAGCGCGTGCCCGACCCCGACGACCGCCGCAAGGTCGTCGTGCGGCTGCTGCCCAACGAACGCATGGACGCGCTGATGGCGTCAGCCTTCATCCCGTTCGGCGAGGACCTCGCCAAAGTGATGGCCAACTACACCGAGGCCGAGACCCGGGTGATCCTCGACTGGGTCCACCGCACGACCGAGGTCCTGGTGGCCAACACCCGCCGCATCGAGCACCAGCAGCATTGACTCGCCGGCTCACACGTCGATGTGGGAGCCCATGATGACCGTCTGGCTGCGGGGCAGGCTGAAGTACTCGGCCGCGTCGGCGGTGATGTAGGAGGTGGCGATGAAGAGGCGTTTGCGCCACCCGGCCATCGAGGGCTGGTCGCCGCGGCGCAGTTCGATCTTCGACAGGAAGTACGACGCCTCGGCCAGGTCGAGCTTGCCCTCGGTGTCCGACGCGTTCAGGCCGGCGAGCGCGTCCGGCACGTTCGGCGTCTCCATGTAGCCGAACTTCGCGGTCACGTGCGTGATCCCGTCGTGGGCGTAACCGAGGTCGTCGATGGTGGTGCGGTCGGCGTCGGCGACCCTCGGCACCGGCTCGGTCTCCAACGAGACGATCAGCAGGTGCTGGTGGCGGACGTGGTTGTGCTCGGCGTTCGCGCGCAGGGCCAGCGGCGTGGTCACCTTGCCGCGGTTGAGGAACACGGCCGTCCCGGGCACGGTCTGGATGTCCTCGGAGTCGTGCAGTTCCCGCACGAACTCCCGCAGCGCGCCCTCTTCCTGCTCGCGCTTGGCCGTGACGATCTCGCGCCCGCGCTGCCACGTCGTCATCACCGTGAACATGGTCAGGCCGATCAGCAGCGGCAGCCACGCGCCGTGCGCCAGCTTGGTCAGGTTCGCGGAGACGAACAGCAGGTCCACGGCGAGCAACAGCCCGCCACCCACGACGAGGATCCAGCGTGGCGTGCCCCACTTCACCCGCGCCACGTAGAAGAACAGCAGCGTGGTCATGGTGATGGTGCCCGTCGCGGCCATGCCGTACGCCGCGGCGAGCGCGGCCGAGGTCCGGAACGCGAAGACCAGCGTCAGCACCGTCGCCAGCAGCAGCCAGTTCACGAACGGCACGTAGATCTGCCCGATCTGCGACTCCGACGTGTGCGCGATCCGCAGCCGGGGCAGGTAGCCCAGCTGCGCGGCCTGCGAGGTCACCGAGTACGCGCCGGTGATGACCGCCTGCGAGGCGATCACGGTGGCCGCGGTGGCCACCAGCACCAACGGCAGCCGCGCCCAGCTCGGAGCCAGCAGGAAGAACGGGCTGTCGGCGTTCTTCGGGTTGGCGATGATCAGCGCGGCCTGGCCGAAGTAGTTCAGCATGCACGCGGGCAGCACGACGAACAGCCACGCGCGCACGATCGACGGACGGCCGAAGTGGCCCATGTCGGCGTAGAGCGCCTCGGCGCCGGTCACCGCGAGGACGATCGCGGCGAGCGCGAAGAACCCGATGCCGAAGTGACCGGCCACGAAGGACACCGCGTACGTGGGCGAGAGCGCCGCGAGGATGCCGGGGTGGCGCACGATGCCGCCGATCCCGCACACCGCGAGGGTGGCGAACCACACCACCATGATCGGCCCGAACACCCGGCCGACCGCGCCGCTTCCCTTGCGTTGCAAGAGGAACAGCACCACGATGATCACCACCGTGATCGGCACGACCAACGTGGCCATCGAGGGCTGGACCACCTCGATGCCCTCGACGGCGGACAGCACCGAGATCGCCGGGGTGATCATGCTGTCGCCGAAGAACAGCGACGCGCCGAAGATGCCCAGGCCCGCGAGGATCAGCGCGCCGCGCCGGCCTCGGTTGCCGCCCAGCCGGCGCAGCAAGGTGATCAGCGCCATGATGCCGCCCTCGCCGTCGTTGTCGGCGCGCGTGGCGAGCAACACGTAGCTCACCGTGACGATGATCATCACGGACCAGAAGATCAGCGAGACGACGCCGAACACGTTGTCCGTGCTGACCGGGACCGGGTGCGGGTCGTCAGGACTGAACACGGTCTGCAGCGTGTAGATCGGGCTCGTGCCGATGTCGCCGAACACCACACCGAGGGCGGCGATGACCATGGCAAGGCGCACGACGTCGTGGGCCTTGCGGTTGCCTTCCTTCGGATTCATGTCCGTGGTGGTGGTCACCGCGGGCTCGTCAGCCACGAGTCCTCCTCACCGGTCGGCGCGTTCGGCAGGACCCTACCGGCGCCCCGGTGGCGGTGGCGGGACGCCCACGGGCCGGTGTGGCCAGGCGCTACTGTGTGTCGCCGTGGCGAAGCTGTACTTCCGGTACGGGGCGATGAACTCCGGCAAGTCGACGGCGTTGATCCAGGTGGCGCACAACTACGAGGAGCGCGGGCAGCGCGTGCTCGTGGTGAAGCCCGCGATCGACACCAAGAGCCCCGCGGTGCTGTCGCGGATCAGCGTGGCGCGCGAGGTGGACCTGGTGGTCGAGCCGGACACCGTCCTGCGCGACGCCGTGCTCGGCGCGGGCGCCCCCGACTGCATCCTGGTCGACGAGGCCCAGTTCCTCACCGGCACCCAGGTCGAAGATCTGTTCCGGCTGGCGGTCCTCGACGGCATCCCCGTGATCGCCTACGGCCTGCGCAGCGACTTCCGCACCCGGGGTTTCCCCGGCAGCCTGCGGTTGATGGAACTCGCGCACTCCATCGAGGAGCTCAAGACCATCTGCCGCTGCGGCCGCAAGGCGACGCTGAACGCCCGCACGGTCAACGGTGAGTTCACGCAGGCGGGCAGCCAGGTCGCCATCGACGGCGAGGTCGGCTACGAGTCCATGTGCGGCACTTGTTACCTGCAGAAGGTCGGCACCCTCGGCTAGCGCGCGTTTGCATGGGGTCGACAAGAGACGCAAGACCCTGCTCACCGGCCGTCCTGGCTGGCAGCCTGAGCCGATGGACCAGCGCGCACCCCGTCGCGCCGAGGTGCTCGCCGCGCTGTCGCTCGCGATCGACCTCGGGCTCGGGCAGCCGATGGAGCACATGCTGCGCTCCGGCATCATCGCGGCGCGGCTGGCCGAGCGGCTCGGTCTGGACGAGCAGCAGCGCGGCACGGTCTTCTACGCCAACCTCGTCGCCTGGATCGGCTGCCACGCCGACTCCCACGAGCTGGCCCGCTGGTTCGGCGACGACATCGCATTCCGGGCGGACACCTACGAGGTGGACTGGCGTGGTCTGCCGTTCCTGCGGATGCTCGCCAGCCACGTCGGCCAGGGCCGCGGGCCGGTGGACCGGGGCAGGGCGGCGGCCGCGTTCTTCGTCAACGCCCGCGGACGGCTGGCCGAGCTGATCCACTCCCACTGCACGTCGGCGGCCTGCCTGTCTGACCGGCTCGGGCTGGGGGAGCCGGTGCGCGCCGCGCTGGTCGCCGCCTTCGAGCGCTGGGACGGCAGTGGGCTGCCCGCCGGGCTGCACGGCGAACAGATCCCGATCGAGATGCGCGTGGTGCACCTGGCCGAAGTCGCCGAGGTGCACTGGCGCCACGGTGGGGTCGAGGCGGCGATGGCCATGGCCAAGGAACGCAGTGCGACCCAGTTCGATCCGCAGGTGGTCGCCGCGTTCTCGGGCACGCTCGTCGACTTCGAAGACGACGTGTGGACCACGGCGTTGCGGCAGGCCCCGGACAACGACCAGGTGCTCGGCGAGGACGAACTGGACGAGCTGCTGGCCGCGATCGGCGATTTCGTCGACCTCAAGTGCCCCTTCACCATCGGCCATTCCCGTGGTGTCGCCGCCCTCGCGGCCGCCGCCGCGCACGGCCGCGGACTGTCCGATTCGGACGTGCGCCTGGTCCGGCGGGCGGCACTCGTGCACGACCTCGGCCGGATGGGTGTGCCCAACACGTTGTGGGAGAAGCCGGGCCCGCTCGGCCGCCGAGTGGGAGCGGGTGCGGCTGCACCCGTACCTGACCGGGCGGATCCTGCGCCGGGTGCCAGGGCTCGGCCAGGTGGCCGCGATCGCGGCGGCGCACCACGAGCGGTTGGACGGTTCGGGCTACCCGCTCGGCGCCGCGGGTGCGTCGCTGGAACCGCTGGCCCGCCTGCTGGCCGCCGCGGACACGTACCACGCGCTGGGGGAAGACCGTCCGCACCGACCCGCCTATGACGCTGCCCGGGCGGCGGAGGTGGTGCGATCCCAGGCCCGCGACGCGGTGCTCGACGCCGAGGCCGTGGAGGCCGTGTTGCGCGCCGCCGGGCACCAGGTCCGCCGCCGCGCGCCGTATCCCGCCGGGTTGACCGCGCGGGAGGTCGAGGTGCTGCGGTTGGTCGCCGGTGGCCGGGCGAACCGGGAGATCGCACGGTTGCTGTCGATCAGCGAGAAGACCGTGCGCAACCACGTGGAGCACATCTACACCAAGGCCGGGGTGACCAACCGGACCGGCGCCGGCCTCTTCGCCTTGTCGAACGGCCTGACCGGGGCGTTCCCGCCGGAAAGATGAGGCAGGCGCCCCATGCTTCGGTGGTGGTCGTTGCCTGACGCTGTCCGGGTACCCGAACGCGGACAGGAGTTGGCATGCGGACCCGTGCAGCGATCAGCCTCACCACCGGTCTCGAGGACCCGGAGAAGGTCACGGTGGCCTTCCTCGTCGCGGTGGGCGCCGCGGAAGACCAGCGCCCGACGATGATGTTCCTGACCAAGGAAGCGGTCCGGTTGGCCCTGGACGGTTTCGCCCAGGCGACGGCATGCGAGGGCTGCCCGCCGCTGGCCGACCTGGTGAAGCGGTACGAGGCCGCGGGTGGCAGGTACCTGGTGTGCCCCATCTGCTTCAACGCACGGCACCTGTCGGCGGAGAACGTGGTGGCCAACGCGTCGCTGGGCGGGACCGTGCCACTGTGGGAATGGATCGGTGATGAGCCAGTTACTACGTTCAGCTACTGAGGGCGAGCTGTTCGCCCGAGCGTTGGCAGCGCAGGACTCCGCGGCGCTGCAAGCCACCTTGGCCCCGTCGATCGACTTCGCTGCGCTCACCCCCGGCCGCCACTGGACCGGAACCTCGCCGACGGAGGTCGACGAGATCATCCTCGGCCGGTGGTTCGGCCCCGGACGGCGGATCGTGTCGCTCTGCTCGGTGAGTTCCGATGCGGTAGCCGACTGCCGCCGGGTGGGGTACCGGTTGCTGGTGCAGCGCGACGGCTTGGACCATCTTGTTGAACAGCAAGCGTTTTACACGACTCGGGGCGGGGTGATCGACTGGCTTCGGGTGCTGTGTTCCGGCTATCGACCTGTGGGTTCCTAGCGGCCTGGTGGCCTTCGACCTCGGGCTCGAGTTGTCCAGCCTCAAGTGCGCGCCTCCAGCAATTGCTTGGCAACCCTGACCCTGCGCGGCCGCGCGGGGACAGCAGTGGAGCGTGCGGTCAGCATCGGGGCGCGCAGCCGAGCGCGGGGCCGGCAGCCGATAGCAGCAACCGGTAACCGGTGGTGGCCCTGTGGGGTGGGTTCGGTTTGACACGGGGACCCCCACGGCGGCCAGCAAGCGCGAAACAAGGGGCAGGCGGTGCTGCCCTTGCTTGCCGGACAGCGTATGGCCGCCGTGCCCCGTGTAAAACCGAACCCAGCACGCCACGTTTGCTTGGTCTCGCTGGTGGCAGCCTCGGGCAGCGTCCAGCCGCCGCCCGAGGGTCAAGCGGCGGTTTGTGCCCAGGGTGGTTTGGTGAAGACGGGCTGGCCGTTATCCATGTGGACTTGCCACCCGGCATGGTGGATCAGGCGATGGTGGAACTGGCACACCAACACCATGTTGTCCAGTCTCGTAGGACCGCCGTCAGCCCAATGTTGTACGTGATGAGCCTGACATTGGTTCGGTGTTCGCTCACACCCGGGGACGGCGCATCCCTTGTCTCTGATGGCCAGGGCTCTACGCAATCGTTTGTCGGCTAGGCGTTTGGATTCGCCGATGTCGATCGGCTGCGAGTTCGTGCCGAGCACGACCGGGATGATTTCGGCGTCGCAAGCAAAGCGGCGGGCCTGCTCCGGAGTCATCCACCGGGCGTCGTCGAGGGTGGCCTTGCCGATCGCGGTCTGCAAGGTCTCCAGGGAGACCGTGACCGCGATGTGCGGGCGTTCGCCACCCTCCATCGGGGCCTGACCGGAGTCGGCGGCGAAGCGGATCACCTCGGCCAACGCATCACCCTGACGCTCGACCAGCGTGCGGTCATCACCGGGCTGCGGCGCAGTCAACGACGACAGCAGAGGCCGCAGAACCGCAGCCGTCTCCGCGCCCAACGTGAACCGGCCCTCCAGCGAGCCGTCCTCACACTCCTGCAAGTCCAGGATGTTCTGGGCTTCGACCACGGTGGGGTCGGCAGGTTTGGCGCCATCCGGGTCGAGGGCGTCGACCATGCGCTTGCCCAGGCGGGCGAGCTGAGCGGGGTTGAACTCCCGCGCCAACTCGGCCAGATCCGCCTCGACCTGGTCGGCGTGCTCGGCGGGCACCGCGGCGACCGTCTTCGCGATCCGGGTGACGTGCTCAGTAGCGATCGCGCCCTCAGCCATCACCGCACGGGCGACAGGAAGCTGCGCCGGGATCACCTGACCCGTGATCCCCACCTTCGGGCACAGCAGCGAAACCTGGGTCTCCAACTGCTTGGCTTCGCGTCGAGTCGCCCGCAGCGCGTCCATCAGAAACTGCCACAAATGCAGATACCCGGACTCACGCCAGTCCACTACGGAAATGGCATCCAGGATCGCCAAGTCAAGCCGCCGCCGTTCGGCGACAAGCGACTGAAGCTCCCCCAGATCCATAACCCAATCATACCACAACATGCGACCAAATGGCGCAACGAAAAAGCCCAACAACGCCACCGCAGCCCGGCAACGCAAACCCACGAAAGAGCGAACACCACACCGCCCCCTCAACCTCGTCCGGGCGCCCTTTAACACGAGGAGGCCAGGGTCAAGGGTCGGCGAAGCCGATCGCGAAGCGACGCCGCAGGCGCCCTTGACGCTGGAATCCTCGTGTTAAACACTCAAGCCCGAGGTTGAGAACCCGATTACGAAGCCTCCCCAGTCAAAGCAAAAGAACCAAGCCGCCGAGTAGCCCCCACAACCCCCACCACAACAAACACGGCAGACACAATCAAAGCAGTAGCCACAGACACAGAAGCGCTGAGCAAAGGAGTACCCCCAATACCATCAGCAATAGCCGTGGCATGCTGACGAACACTGAACACCCGCGCCCCGGCAACAAACCCAACCAGCAGATTCTCCCACAACATGATGTAAACGAGCCCCACAGCAACAGGCCGCTTGGTCAACAACGACAAAGCCAAGAACAACGAACAATAAGCAAGGCTGGCAAAGGTAGCCCCCACCACCATCCCGACAGCCAGCGCCCCAGACCCGGCGATCAACGCCGCAAGAGCCAACGGCACCGCGGTAGCCGCAGAGGTGACCGCCCAGGCGACGGCCAGCTTCGAGAGGATGATCTCTCGACGGGGCAACGGTTTGGTCAGCAGATGCGTGATGGTCCCGTCGTCGATCTCCAGCCCGAGCACGCTGCTGGCCACGACCAACGCCGTCAACGGCAGGATGACGCTGAGCCCGAGGTTCCCGAGCACGGGCGGACCCCACTCGTCGTCCGAGGCTCCGGACGTGACGCCGATGACCGTCATGCCGATCAGCAAGAGGGGCATGGGGAGCAGGAGCAGCACCCGCCGGCGCCCGAGCAGGGCCCGCGCGGTCAGCCGCATGATTGTCGGGTTCATGTCGCCACCAAGTAGGAGAAGACCATCTCGAGGGATTCGTCGGACGGCAGGACGGACGTCAGCCGGATGTCCTGTTCGCGCGCCAGTTTCGCCAGGGCTCGGGTGAACGTGCCGTAGTCGCTGGCCTGGACCTGCACGGCGTCGCGTTCGAGGCTCACCCCCGACACCGACGGCTGTCCGATGAGGACGGTCGCCAGCAGCCGGTCGTTCGAGGACGTGATGCTGAACTGGTGTGGCCGGGTGGTCATGAGGCGCCGGATGTGGCGGTAGTCGCCGGACGCGGCGAGGCGGCCGGCCACGATCACCTGCACGGTCCCGGACAGCTGCTCGACCTCTTCGAGGATGTGCGAGCTGAACAGGATCGTCCGGCCCTCGTCGGCCATCTTGTGGAGCAGCTGCATCAAGTGCATGCGTTGCCGAGGGTCCATCCCGTTGAACGGCTCGTCGAGCAGCAGCACGGTCGGGTCGTGCACGAGGGCGGCGGCCACGCGGGTGCGCTGGCGCATCCCCTTGGAGTACGTGGAGATGCGCCGGTCCTGCGCGTCGTGCAACTCCACGATCGCGAGCGCGCGACGGGCGGCCTCTTCCGGATTGGGCAGCTTGTGCAGCTTGGCGCTGGCCAGCACGAACTCCCACGCGGTCAGGAAGCCCGGCACGCTCTCCCGCTCGGTGACCAGCCCCAGGTCCCGGTACATCTCAGGGTTGCGCCACGCGGGCTTGCCGTCGATCGTGACCGTGCCCTGCGACGGCGCGAGCAACCCGGCCATGAGGTGCAGCACGGTGGTCTTCCCGGCGCCGTTCGGGCCGAGCAGACCCGTCACGCCGGGGCTGATGGTCAGGGTGACGTCGTTGACCGCCACCACGTTGCCGTACCAGCGGGACACGGCGGTCAGTTCCACGGTGCTCACGACTTCACCTTCCGGTAGCGCCACAGTGCGCAAGCGGTGCCGGCCACGATCAGCACGACGGTCAAAAGCCCGTACACCGCGCCGAACCCGCCGACGTTCACCAGTCTGAGGTCCACGCCGAACAGCCACTGGTCCACGCCCGCGAGCAGCCGGGACGGGTCGATGAGACCGGCGAGGTGGCCGGCGGCGCTGTCGTAGCTGAACGCCTCCAGCGCGGCGGACACCGGCGCGGTCAGCAGGAACACCGCGATGATGATCCCGGACGCGAACACCCGCCGGCCCGACAGCGACGCCAGGGGCAGGGCGATCGCGGCGAGCAGGGCCGCGTGGACGACGGCGGCGAGCAGGCCGACGCAGAGACCACCCAACTCGTCGAAGACGCCGGCGATGCCGTCGTCGGTGCTGAACGCCATGCCGGCGAACATGATGAGCATCGGCACGGCGAATAGCACGAACGTCGCTGTCGCGAGAGCCGCCAGCTTCGCCAGGGCGTAGTCCGAGCGGCGGATCGGCCGGGACAGGTAGAGCTGCAACAGGTTGGTGCGCAGGTCCACCGACACCAGTTCCGGCGCGACGATCGCGACGAAAACCGTGGCCGCGTAAGTGAACGTGGACGCGATGCCCGCGTAGTCCAGCACCGGTTCGGGCAGCTGGGTGTTGATCACCACGAGGATCAGCGAGGCGATGCTGGCCATGCCGAGCAGGCCGATGGGCAGCACCTTGGCCCACGCGCTGCGGCCGAGCCCGAAGCTCGACCGGACACTGTGGACGTACAGCGACCGGGCCGCGTACCCCCGGCCCAGGCGTGGCCCCTCGTAACGCTGGTAGCCGATGTCGTGGATGACACCGGTTCTAGGCTGTGGCATTGACGACACGGGTTTCCTCCTCTGTCCTCGGCAGGTCGCGGAAGAGGTCGGCCACCTGGTGGCGCTGGCGCTCGACGCGGTGCAGCGCCAGGTCGAGATCGGCGACGGTGTCGCGGATCGTGTCGTAGACGGCGTCGCTGTCCGCCTGGACCAGCAGGGCGCGATCCTCGTGGCGGCGCACGTCCAGCCCGGTGGCGGTGAGCGCGGCGGCGAGCTTGTTGACGTCCTCGTCCACCTCGACGACGACCAGGTCCCGGACCTGGGTCATCGAGTCCAAAGTGGCCGATCGGAGCAGCCGGCCGGCGTCGATCGCGACGAGCGAGGTGCAGATCCGCTCGATCTCGCCGAGCAGGTGCGAGCAGACGACCACGGAGATGCCGAACTCCGTGCCGATGCGGTGCACGAGGTCGAGCATCGCGCGCCGCCCGGCCGGGTCGAGGCCGTTGGTCGGCTCGTCGAGCAGCAGCAACTCCGGGTCGTGCACGAGCGCCTGTGCGAGCTTGACGCGCTGCTTCATGCCGGTGGAGTAGCCGCCGATGCGCCGGTAGCGCTCCTCGTAGAGGCCGACGTGGCGCAGGGTCTCGGAGGCTCGATCGCGAGCCATGGCGGCGGGCAGCCCGCTGATGCGGGCCATGTGGGTGACGAACTCCGCGGCGATCATGTCGGGTGGCAGGCAGTCGTGCTCGGGCATGTAGCCGACGCGCGCCCGCACCTTCTCGGCGTCGCGCACCGGGTCCAGGTCCAGGACGCGGATGCTGCCGCCGGTGGGTTCGAGCAGGCCGAGCGCGAGCTTGATGAGCGTGCTCTTGCCCGCGCCGTTGACCCCGACCAGTCCGACCACCCCGGGTTCGATCGTCACGGTGAGGTCCGCGAGGGCGGTCACCGCGTTGTCGTAGCGCTTCTGCAGCGCTCGGGTCTCGATGAGTGGCACGCGCCGACGGTATTGGCCGGCGGTGTTCCAGGGCATCGGGCCAGTCCCTGAGTCGACCCTGATCTTCTTCTCAGGTGTCGATTGACGTCCTGACAAAATAGGTTAACTATGTCAGCATGTCAGAACCGAGCATCGGCATCACCGTCAACGGCACCGAGCACCAGGTGAGCACGGATCCCGACCGGCCCGCGGTCGACGTGATCCGCGACGAGCTGGGCCTCACCGGGACGAAGCTCGTGTGCGGGGCGGGTGTCTGCGGCGCGTGCACCCTGCAGCTCGACGGGACACCCGTCGCGAGTTGCCTGCTGCCGGCGGCGGCGCTGGCGGGCAAGTCGGTGACCACCGTCGAAGGGCTGGCGCACCCCGTGCAGCGCGCGATCGCCGCGCACGACGGATTGCAGTGCGGCTACTGCACCCCGGGCTTCGTGGTGGAGGGCGCCGCGTTCGTGGACACGTGGCGGGCCGAGCACGGCGATGTCGCGCCGTCGCGTGAGGAGATCGCGGCGGCGCTCGCCGGGCACCTGTGCCGGTGCGGCGCCTACGACGGGATCTACGACGCCATCGCCGCGGCTTGCACCGGCGCGCACGACACCGTCGAGGCCGACGACTCGCGGCCACCCCGGGTGGAGGCCATGGAGAAGGTGACCGGCCGGGCCCGCTACACCACCGACGTCCAACTGCCCGACCAGCTCGACGGGGCGATCGTCCGCTCGGCGAGCGCGCACGCGCTGGTCCGGTCCGTGAAGGCGCCCGCCGACACCGTGCTCGTGGACCTGCTCGGCGCCGACCGCGTGGTCCGCTACCTCGGCCAGCCGATCGCCGCGGTCGCGGCCGCGACCCGGGCGCAAGCCGCGGAGCTGGCCCAGCAGGTGGTCGTCGAGTACGAGCGGCGACCGGCCGCGGTCGACGTCGAGCACGCCCAAGCGCCGGGCGCGCCGGTGATCTATCCGACGAAGCCCGAACGCAAGGCGGCGCCGAACTCGGGCGAGGGCGTGCCCGTGTTGCCCACCTCCTGGCGCGGCAACGTCCGTGGCCCGTCCTCGATGAGCTGGCGCAGTCGCACGGCGGTCAAGCGGATCGAGGAAGCCAAGGGCCGCAATGATTCCAAGCTCTTCTCGGCCACCTTCACGACGCCGGTCCAGGTGCACACTTGCCTCGAGCCGCACGGCTGCGTCGCCGCCTGGCAACCCGACGGCAGCCTGGTCCTGCACATGTCGACTCAGGCCGTGGGTGAGGTCGCGGAGCGGGCGGCGAAGCGCTGGCAGCTGGGGGAGGGCCAGGTCCGGGTCGTGGCCGAGCACGTCGGCGGTGGCTTCGGCGCCAAGACGGGCCTGACGGTCGAGGCGATCGCGGCGGTGGAACTGGCCAAGGCGCACGGCGTGCCCGTGCGGGTGGTGTTCGACCGGTCCGAGGAGCTGACGACCACCGGCTACCGGCCCGGCACCCACACCGAAGTCCAGCTGCTGGCCGACGACGAGGGCGAGCTCGCGGCGTTGACCATGGACACCCACGGCGACGGCGGGGTCGCGATCGGGTCGGGGGTCGCGGCGCTCGGCCGGCTGGTGTACGGCACCGCGCCGCGCCGGCTGCGGGACTTCGACGTGATCACCAACCAGTCGCCGGGCTCGCCGTTCCGCGGTCCCGGCGGGCCGCCGATGGCGTGGGCGGTCGAGCGTTCGGTCGACGAGATGGCGGTGCGCCTGGGCGAGGACCCGATCGCGCTGCGCAGGCGCTGGGACGGCAACAAGAAGCGGCACGCCTTGTACGACTGGGCATCGGGTCTTCCCGTGTGGGCGGACCGGCCCGCGCCGGGCGCCCAGACGGGCCGGTTCCGGCGCGGTGTCGGTGTCGCCGCCGGGAACTGGATGTACTTCCTCGACCCGGGCACCACCGTGGAGCTCGAGGTGGTCGACGGGGTCGTCGTCGCCCGGAACACGGTGCAGGACATCGGGACCGGCATCCGCTCGGTGATCACCGGCGTGCTGCGCGACGAGCTCGGCCTGCCCGCCGACCGCGTTCGCGTCGAGATCGGCCGGACGACCGCGGCGCACGGGCCGACCTCCGGTGGCAGCCGCACCACCACGTCCGTGGCGCCCGCGGTGCACGACGCGGCCCGGTTGCTGCGCAAGGAACTCGGCGTCGAGCGTGGATCCATTGTGGACAGGCTGGACCAAGCGAACGGGCTCCGGGTGCGGGGCAAACGCCACCGGGACCGTCGCGGCTACCTCACGCCGTTCGCGATGAACGGCGTCGCCGTGGGCCGGGGGATGAGCGGCGCGGTGCACGTGACCGAGGTCGAGGTGGACACCCGGCTCGGCAAGACCCGGGTGACGCGGGTCTGGGCGGGCATCGCCGCCGGGCGCGTCTACAACGAGCGGCTGGCCTACAGCCAGTGCGCGGGGTCGATCATCCAGGGCGTCGGCTTCGCGTTGCACGAGCAGCGCCACCTCGACCCGGCCACCGGCGTCGTGCTCACCGACAACCTCGAGGACTACCGCATCCCCGGCATCGGGGACACGCCGGAGATCGAGGTCCACTTCCACCAGGACGGCTGGGACCACGTGACCGGCGGCGGCATCGGCCTCGGCGAGCTGGCGACCCTCGGCGTGGCCGCGTCGATCGGCAACGCCGTGCGCAACGCCACCGGGTGGAGCCCGCTCGACCTGCCCATCCGCCCCGACCGCCTGCTCGAAGGGATCCACGCATGAGCATCGAGGCAGTGACGACAGCACTGACGACCGCGCTGGCCCACGGCGGCGAGCCGCGCGCGGGCGGGACCGACGTGATGGCACGGCGCGGCGTCGGCCGCGCGACCGGGCCGTTCGTCGACCTCGGCGTGGTGCCGGGAATGCGGGGGATCGAATGGCGCCCGGACGGGTCCGTGCGCATTGCCGCGATGACCACGGTCGCGGAGGTGGCGGTCGAGCTTCGCGACGCGTACCCGGCGCTGGCCGCGACGGCTGGCGCCCTGGCCACGCCGCAGATCCGCGCGGTGGCCACGATCGGCGGGAACCTGTTGCAGCGCAACCGGTGCTGGTACTACCGCAACCCGGCGTTCAGCTGCTTCCAGAGCGGGGGCGACGGGTGCCCGGCCCGCGAAGGCGATCACCTGTACTCGGTCGTGATCGACGAAAGCCCTTGCGTGGCACCGCATCCGTCGTCGATGGCGGTGGCCTTGCTGGCGTGCGACGCGAAGGTCGAGGTTCATGGACGGGACGCGGTGCCGGTCGCCGAGCTTTACAGCGACGACCCCAGCCATGATCACCAGCTGGCGGCGGGTGAGGTGCTGCTGGCGGTGGTGCTCCCGCCGCCGTTCGCGACCGAGCACGGCTCGTACCACCGAGCTATTGCCCGGGCCCACGCCGAGTGGCCGCTGGTGGAGGCGGTGGCGCGACTCGAGCTCGACCAGGACGGCGTCATCACCGCGGCCGGGGTCGCCGTGGGTGGCGTCGCGCGCACGCCGTTGCGGTTGCCGGAGGTCGAAGCCGCCCTGGTCGGTGCGCACGCCGACGAGGACACCCTGGTCGCGGCGGCGCGGCTGGCCGAGCAGCGGTGCACCCCGCTGCCGGGCACGAAGTACAAGGTCACCCTGCTCGTGGACACCGTGCTGGAGGTGCTGGCGCGGGCCTCGGGCGTGCCATGCGATATTCGTGACCATGCCCGACGAGCCGATTGACCGGATCCTGGACGCGGCCTACGCGAGCTTCACCCGGCACGGCATCCGGCGGACCACGATGGACGACATCGCCGCCGCGGCCGGGATGTCGCGCCCGGCCGTGTACCAGTACGTGAAGAACAAGGACGACGTGTTCCTGCGGCTGGCCAACCGCCTCTTCGGCGCCGCGCTGGTCCAGGCCACCGCGGCGGCGATGTCGGAGGGACCGCTGGCCACGCGGCTGCAGCAGGTGCTGGGCGCGAAGCTGGAGCTGACGCTGCGGCTGGTGCGCGAGAGCCCGCACGCGGCCGAGCTGCTGGACGAGAGCGCGCGGTTGTCCGGTGGCGCGGTCGAGGAGTTCACCGGCCAGGTCCGCGAGCTGCTGGCGGACACCATCACCAGCGCGGCCGACCGGGGTGAGATCACCCTGGCGGACGCGAAGCCCACCGAGGTCGCCGAGATCATCATGGCGCTCACCCACGGCCTCGAACTGGACCTCGCCGACGCCGACGGCATGCGGCGCCGGCTGGCGCTGGGCCTCGAGTTGCTGGTCGGCGGGCTGTCGCGCCGCCGAACTACCGGCGCACCTTGAACTTCAGGTGCAGCACGCGGTCGCCTTGGATGACCACGTGCGGGTCCTCCAGCAGGTGCTGGGTGTCGATGCCGCCGAAGTAGCGCTTGCCCGATCCGAACACCACCGGCACCACGTCCATCGCCACCTCGTCCACGAGGCCCGCGGCCAGGATCTGACCGCCCACCTCGCCGCCGTTGACCGCGATGATCCGGTCGCCGGCGAGTTCCTGCGCCTTGGCGATGGCGTCCTTCACGTTGTCGACGAAGTGGTAGGACGCCTCGGGGTGCCAGCCCTCGGGTTTGGGCCGGTGGGACACCACGACCACGTGGTCGCCCGCGGGCGGGCGGCCCTCCCAGCCGTTGGTCAGGTCGAACAGGTTGCGGCCCATCACGATCGCGCCGATCCCCGCCCACATCGACCGGACGTAGGGCGCCGAGGCGGCGGAGACCCGGGTGTCGTTCCCGGCTCTGGACTCGTCGGTTTCGGTCACCGGCGTGTCCCCGCTGGTGTACCAGTCGAACAGTGGTCCGACGTTGTCGTGCTCGTCGGCGATGAAGCCGTCCACCGACACCACGTGGTGCATGATCACAGTTCCCACAAGTCCTCCTCGATCGATCGTGACGCCGGACCGCGCCGCCTGGGGGGATAGGCGGCGCGATCCGAACCCCCAGTGGTCAGGTTGCGCGGTAGCGCAACAACACGTTGTCCGAACCGTCGAGCCGCTCGACGCCCGCGGTCGTGAGACCGGTGACCGGTTCGGTGAACAGCGGCGTCCCGCCGCCCAGCACGGTGGCGCCCACGACCAAGTGCACCTCGTCGACCAGGCCGGCCGCCAGCAGCGACGTCCACGTGACCCGGCTGCCGAACACCGCGACCGTGCCGGACAGGCCCTTCACGTGCGACTGCGCCTCGTCCCGTGGCACCACGGTCGTCTGCTCCCGCCACGGCGCGACGTCCTCGTCGGTGAGGGAGTCCGAGATCACGGACACGGGCAGCCGCCCGTACAGTTCGCCGAACGCCCGGTGCGTCTCGCCCGCCTCCGGGTTGGTGGCCTGGGCCGGCCAGAAGCCCATGAACATCCGGTACGAGTTCGCCCCCAGCAGGATCCGGTCGGCGCCGCTGAGCACCGCCAGGTTGTGCCGGTCGAACGCGCCGTCCATCGGCAGCACCAGCGGGTTGCCCGTGGCGTCGGCGTAGTAGCCGTCCAGGGACATGATGTTGCAGACGATCAGGGTGGCCATCGGGCTACTTCTCCACTCGGTCGTAGACCAGGCAGAGCGCGCCGCTCTCGGTGGCGGTGGACGAGGTCAGCGTCCACGACGCCGCCTGGCCGTCGGTGAACAGCCGTGAACCGCCGCCGACCAGCTCGGGACAGAGCGTCACGCTGAGCCGGTCCACCTCGCCGGCGTCCAGGAGCTGGGTGATGACGCTGGTGCTCGCCAGCACGACGATGTCGCCGCCGTCCTGCTCACGCAGCTGCTTGACCGTCGCCGCCGGGTCCTCGGTGGCCAGGCGGGCATTCTCCCAGTCCACTGTGGTCAACGTGGTGGAGAAGACGACCTTCTCGACTTCGTTGAGCCAGCGGGAGAACGCGCGGTCCTTGGGATCGGCGTTCTCGTCGTCGGCCACCGCGGGCCAGAAGCCACCGAAGCCCTGGTAGTTCTTGCGGCCGAGCAACGCCGTGGTCGCCGGGCTGGTGACCTCGACCATGTGCGCGCGGGAGCCGTCGGTGATGGCGTGGGGGACGATCCAGCCCATGTCGTACTCGCCGCCGGGGCCGGCGATGCGGCCGTCGAGCGAGAGGCTGATGTTCGCGACGACCTTGCGCTTGGTGCTCATCGTGGGGAGTCCTTCCGACTGCCTCGGTAATCGACCAGCTCAGCCTGTCAACGGCGTGGGAGGCTGTCGTCGTCAAAGTTGGTGACATCCGATCCGGGTTATGGGGGCTACGGAGGATGCAGACGTCGGTGGTGAGCCCGCTGTTCGTCGGCCGCGAGGCCGAAAGAGCGGCGATCACGGCTGCCTTCGACCGGGCGCGCGCGGGCCGCGCGGGCACGGTCCTGGTCCGCGGCGAGGCGGGCATCGGCAAGTCACGCCTGGTGTCCACAGTGGTGGCCGAGCTGGCGGGGGAGCCGCTCGTGCTGTCCGGTGGCTGCCTGGAGTTCGGCGCGGACGGTGCGCCGTACGTGCCGTTCGTCGCGGTCGTGCGTGAGCTGGTGCGCCGGCTCGGGCGCGATCAGGTCGTCGCGTTGCTGCCCGCCGACGGCACCGCGCTCGCCGACTGGCTGCCCGGCCTCGGGCCCGCACCCGAGCGCTACGGCCGGACCCGGGTGCTCGAAGAGCTGCTGAACCTGGTGGCCGAGGTGGCCCGCACGCGACCGGTGGTGCTCGTCGTCGAGGACCTGCAGTGGGCCGACGCGTCCAGCCGCGAACTCTTCGCCTACCTCGCCCGCAACCTCGCGGGCGCGGTCCTGCTCATCGGGACCGTGCGCACCGATCTGGCTCGCACCCACCCGAACCGGCAGCTGCTCACCGAGCTCGGCCGGCGCGCCGAGGTGACCCGCATCGACCTCGGGCCGCTGGCCCGCGCGCAGGTGGCGCTGCTGCTCGCGGCGCTCGGTCGCCCGCCGGAGCCCGGCCGCGACGACCGCGTCCACCGGCGCAGCGGCGGCAACCCGCTGTTCGTCGAGGCGCTGGCCAACACGGATGAGGAGCCGGCCGGCGATCTGCGCGCGTTGCTGCTCGACCGGGTCGCGGACCTCTCACCGCCCGCCCGCCAGGGCCTGACCGCGCTGGCGGTCGCGGGCGCGACCGTGCCGGACGAGCTGCTGGGCGAGCTGACGGCGGTGCCCGGGGCCGACTGGCACCCGGTGATCACCGAGCTGGTCGAGCGGGAGCTGGTGGTCGCCGACGTGACCGGCTACCGCATCCGGCACGACCTGATCCGTGAAGCGGTCTACGACGCCGCGCTCCCGTCGGTGCGCCGTCACGTGCACGCCCAGTACGCCACCGTCCTCGGCCGCTACGACACCGACGTGACCGCCGGCGTGGCCTGCGCCCAGCACTGGGCGGCCGCCGGTGAGTGGGCCAAGGCGCTGCCCGCGGCGTGGCACGCCGCCGCGCTCGCGGGCCGGCAGAAGGCCTACGACGAACAGCTCTACCTGCTGGAGCTGGTGCTGGCCCGCTGGTCCGAAGTGGACGGTGCAACCGCGGTCCTCGGCGTCGCGCACGCCGACGTGCTCATCGCCGCCGCCGGGGTCGCGGTGGCCGCGGGCAAGCCGGCCACCGGCATCGAGCACGGCCAGGCGGCGCTCACCGAGCTCGATCCCGCCGTGGACCCGGAGCGGATCGCGTTGGTGCTGGGGTACGTGGGTCAGTCCCGCAACCGCGTCGACGGACGCGGGCAGCCGGAGCTGGAACGCGCCCTCGCCCTCGTTCCCGAGGGCTCGGCGGACCCCCTGCGCGGTTGGCTGCTGGCGCTTCTCGGTGGTCTGTGGGCCGTGGACTACCGGCTGGCCGAGAGCAAGCGGTACGGGGACGCGGCCCTGGCCATCGCCGACCGGCTCGATGACGACGGGCTGCGTGCCAACGCATTGCTCGTGCTCGCCCTGGTGGAGGGCGAGCGCGGGGACCCGGACGAATCCGCACGGCTCTACACGCGAGCGCGGGCCTTCGCCGCCGCCGTGGGTGACGAGGCGACCTACCTCACCTCGTACCAGTGGGAGTCGTCGGTGCAGAACGCGGCCGGGCGGACCGACCGAGCGCTCGAGCTCAGCCGGACCGGGCGGCGCGCCGCGGAACGCATGGGCATGACGCGATCGCGCGGCAGCATGCTGACCGCGGCCGAGGCGTACATATTGACCGCGCTCGGCCGCTGGGACGAGGCCGTTGCCCTCACGGAGGACGCCCTCGCCGAGCAGCCGCCGCCGCTGTACGCGGCGTTCCTGCGCCTGTGCGCGGCGGAGATCGCGCAGTGCCGCGGTGAGACCGAGCGGTTCGAGGAGCTGATGCGGCCGCTTGGCGAGTTCGGCCGGCGCGTCCGCGCGGTCGAGGCGTTCGTGGGATCCCTGATCCTCCAGATTGCGTCGGCGGTGGACCAGGGAGACCTGGTGCTGGCCGACCGGCTCGTCGGCCGGCACTTGGAGGGGGCCGCCGACTGGCCGACCGAGGAGCGGCTGCGGTTCGCCGTGGCGGGCGGCTGGGTGCAGCGAGCCCGGCGCGTCGCGGCGCCCCGCCAGCGGCAGGCGGTCGCCGAGCGGCTTGGCGCGCTGACCGGCCTGGCCGAGTCGGTGCCACCCTCCGTCGCCGAACGCACCGCGACCCTTCGCACCTTGGCGGCCGTCGCCGAGCACTCGTCGTTGTCCGCCTGGGACCGGGCCGCGGCCGCCTGGCGGGAGCTCCCCGTCCCGTACCAGACAGCGCTCGCGTTGACCGAAGGCGCGACCGTGGCGATCGCGTCCAACAACCGGCCCGGGGCCCGGTCCCGGCTGCACGAGGCGCGCGCGCTCGCGGCTTCGCTGCGGGCCGCGCCGCTGCTCGCCCGCGTCGACGAACTGGTCGTCCGCGCCCGGCTGGACGACCTCGAACCCAAGGCCCGCAACGACTCTGGGCTCACCAGCCGGGAGCTGGAGGTGTTGCGGGTGCTGGCGCTGGGCCGGTCGAATCCGGAGATCGCCGAGGAACTGTTCATCAGCACCAACACGGTCGCCACGCACGTCGCCCGGATCCTCGGCAAGCTCGACGCCGCCAACCGCACCGAGGCGGTGAGCCGGGCCCGCGAAATCGGACTTCTGGCGCACTAGTTCCCAGTTCAGGGCATCACATGACCGGCGGGTGAACGTCTGCGGGCGAGCTGTGAACGAGTCTTTGTGGACGCTCCCGCCGTCCGTATGTTGACTTCCGAACCACGGGATGCACCCACTGTCCGGTCTGACCCGCCGTCGGCTCTTTTCAGGTGGTGAGTTGTGCCGTAGGTTCGGCGGCCGAGCGACGGGAGGCTCCCACTTGTCCAGCACGCACCCGACCCGGCGCCGCCTGCTGGCCGGTGGCGTGGTGGCGGTGGCGGCCGCCGTCGTGGCCGGCGTGCTGGTCTTCGCACGCGACGGTGGTGCGCCGCCCGCGCCCGCCGCTGCGCCCGCCGCTGCGCCCGCCGCCGAGCCGGTCGTCGCGGGCACGAGCAACTGCGGCAAGGGCTGGGCACCACACGCGGGGGACCAGACCGTGCAGGTGGTCAACCGCGGCACCGCCGCGACCGACGTCGAGGTGGTCGCGATCCCGTCCGGCGCCGTCCACGGCGAACTCGAGGGGCTCGGCGCGGGTCTGACCAGGCCGCTTCGGGTGGTGCTCGGCGGCGGGGACTACGCGATCCGCTGCGGTGTGGAGGACGTCAGCCCGATCACCGGCCCGGTCGTGCACGTCGCCGGGCCGCCCGGTCCGGCGGGCGTCGTGCCGGTCACCGCGAACGACCTGGCCGGCCCGCTCGAGCAGTACACCGGCTACGTCACGACCGGCCTGACCACCCTGGTGCGCCGCACGACAGAGCTGCGCGACGCCGTGCGGGCCGGTGACCTGGGCAAGGCGCGGTCGGCCTGGCTGCCCGCGCACCTCGCCTACGTGCGCCTCGGCGCGGCCTACGGCGCGTTCGGCGACGCCGACGGCGCCATCGACGGTGATCCCGGCGGGTTGCCGCGCGGTGTCGCCGATCCCGGCTTCACCGGCTTCCGCCGGCTGGAACACGGCCTGTGGCACGGCCAGTCGGCCAAGCAGCTCACGCCGGTCGCCGACAAGCTCGCGGCGGACGTCGCAGCGCTGCGCAAGTCCTTCCCGCGCAGCCAGATCGACCCGCGCGACCTCGGCCTGCGGGCTCACGAGATCTTCGAGGACGTCGATCGGGAGACCTTGACCGGCGGCGCCGACCAGGGCAGCCACAGCGAACTCGCCGAGGTGGCAGCGTCGCTGGACGCCACCAAGGAACTGGTCGGCGTGCTGCGGCTGGTGCTCACCACGCGGTACCCGCGGCTGTCCGAAGTGGACTCCGGGATGGCCCGGCTGGCTTCGCTGCTGGCCGGGCTGCGGCCGTACCGGCCGCTGGGATCGTTGCCCCGCGCCGATCGCGCCCGGCTCAACGGCAGCGTCGGCGACCTCGTCGAGAAGCTCGCGCCGATCGCCGTGATCTGCGCACCGAGGAGGACCTCGTGAGCCACTCGCGGCGGACGTTCCTGCTCGGCGGCCTGGCCGGGGCCGGCGCCGGGCTGCTCACCGGCTCGGCCGGGGCCGAGCCTGCCCGCCCCGCCTCCCTCGCCTTCCACGGCACGCACCAGGCCGGCGTGCTCGCCCCACCCGCCCGGCAGGTCGCGTTCGTCTCCTTCGACGTGATCGCCCCGGACCGGGCCGGGCTCGTCGCGCTGCTGCGCACGATCACCGATCGTGCCCGGTTCCTCAGCGCGGGCGGATCACCGGCGCCGGAGGGCATCGCGGGCCCACCCGCGGATTCCGGCGTGCTCGGCCCTCGGATCCCGGGCGGCGCAACGGTGACGGTGGCGGTCGGCGCGTCGCTGTTCGACCACCGCTACGGCCTCGCCGACCGCAAGCCGGCGCACCTGAAGCCGATGCGCGTGTTCGCGAACGACTCCCTGGATCCCGCGTGGTGCCACGGGGATCTGCTGCTGCAGATCAGCGCGGTGGACAACGACAGCGTGCTGCACGCCCTGCGGGACATCATGCGTGCCACACGCGGCGGGATGCAGGTGCGGTGGCGCATCGACGGGTTCATCAGCCCGCCCCGGCCGTCGGGCACGCCACGCAACCTGATGGGCTTCAAGGACGGCACGGCGAACCCCGATGTCACCAATGGGTCCGAAATGGACCGTCTGGTGTGGGCGGGCGCGGGGGAGCCCGGGTGGGCGGCCGATGGCACATACCTTGTGGTGCGGTTGATCCGGATGCTGGTGGAGTTCTGGGACCGGGTCTCCCTCAGCGAGCAGGAGAACATGTTCGGGCGGCGCAAGGACACCGGTGCGCCGTTGTCGGGTTCGGTCGAGTCGGACCTGCCCGACTACCACGCCGATCCGGTCGGCTCGGTGATCCCGTTGACCAGTCACATCCGCCGGGCGAACCCGCGTACCGCGGAAACCGACGCCAGCCGGATCCTGCGGCGTGGCTACAACTACGACCGCGGTGTCGATGGCGCGGGGAACCTGGACATGGGGCTGGTGTTCACGTGTTTCCAGCAGGACATCGGCCGGCAGTTCGAGGCCACGCAGGAGCGTTTGGCCGATGAGCCGTTGACCGACTACATCGCCCCGTTCGGGGGCGGCTACTTCTTCGTGCTGCCCGGGGTTCCGGGCGCGGACGTCTACTTCGGACAGCCATTGGTCGGCTAGTCCGGTCGTCACCCCACCACACCGACAGGAGAGCAGCGTGAGCACAGCTCGAACAAGGCGCCGATCGCGCGGGACGATCGCCTTCGGCGTGGCCGCGGCGCTCGTCGCCCTGACCGGGACGGCGGTGCTGGCCACCGCCGACGCCCAGCCGTTACCGCAGGCGGCGCCCGGCGGCCTCGGGCACCCGGCGACGCCGATCAAGCACGTCGTGGTCATCTTCGACGAGAACATCTCGTTCGACCACTACTTCGGCACCTACCCGAAGGCGGCGAACACCGACGGCACCCCGTTCAAGGCCTACCCATTCACGCCCAAGGTTCGCGGGTTGGACAAGAAGCTGCTGACCGACAACCCCAACGCCTACAACCCGAACCGGCTCACCCACGAGCAGGGGCTGACCTGCGACCAGGGACACGGCTACGGCGCGGAGCAGAAGGCGTACGACGGCGGCAAGATGGACAAGTTCGTCGAGTACACCGGCCACGACACGTGCACGGGCATGCCGGTGATCTTCGGTGAGCCGGGCCTGGTGATGGACTACTACGACGGCAACACCGTCACCGGCCTGTGGAACTACGCGCAGAACTACACGCTGAACGACAACTCCTTCAACACCAACTTCGGCCCGTCCTCGCCGGGTGCGGTCAACCTGATCTCGGGCAACACCCACGGCATCCACGCGGTGGACCCGGTCACGGGCGCGCCGGTGAGCGACGCCTACGTCGTGCAGTCCCCGGACGCCACCGGGGTCGGCACGATGATCAACGACCCGGATCCGGCGTTCGACGACTGCTCGGATGCCAACCACACCAGCGCCAACAACCTGGGGGTCATGGAGGGCCCGAACATCGGTGACCTGCTCAACGCCAAGAACGTGACCTGGGGCTGGTTCCAGGGCGGGTTCAAGCCGACCGGCACGGCCAACGGGTACGCGGTCTGCGGCACCACGCACAACAACGTCGGCGGCAACTCGGTGGTCGACTACAGCCCCCACCACGAACCCTTCCAGTACTACAAGTCGACGGCGAACCCGAAGCACCTGCCGCCGTCCTCGGTGGCCGCGATCGGGCACACCGACCAGGCCAACCACCAGTACGACCTGACCGACTTCGACGCCGCGCTCGGCTCCGGCAACCTGCCCGCGGTGAGCTTCCTCAAGGCACCGTCCTACCAGGACGGACACGCCGGCTACTCCGACCCGCTGGACGAGCAGCAGTTCCTCGCCGGTGAGATCAACAAGATCCAGCAGTCGAAGGACTGGTACTCCACCGCGGTCGTCGTGGCCTACGACGACTCCGACGGCTGGTACGACCACGTCATGGCGCCGATCGTGAACGGCTCGCACGACGCGTCCCAGGACACGGCGATGTGCACGGCCAAGCCGGCCACCAACGGGTTCGACGACCGGTGCGGGTACGGCCCGCGCACGCCGTTGCTGGTGATCTCGCCGTGGGCGAAGTTCGCCCACGTGGACCACACGCTGACCGACCAGACCTCGGTGCTGCGGTTCATCGAGGACAACTGGGGCACCGGCCGCCTCGGCGGTGGTTCCTACGACGCGCAGGCGAACAGCATCACCTCCATGTTCTCCTTCTGGTTCCCGACTTCACCGAAGGTGATCCTGGACCCGAAGTCCGGCGCCGTGACCAAGCTCGGCTGGTTCCTCTAGTTTTTCTGATTGACCGGTGGCGTGGGTTTCGTTAAATTGCGTCGGAACCCGCGCCACTGGTTGTGCGCGCCCGCGAACTCGAGTGAGGGAGGTCTGGCCATGCGAACGCTGGTCGGCCCTTCCCGTTCGCGGTACGAGGTGATCCTGGTGTCTTCGGCCCCGCGGTACCGGCTGCGCGGCTGGTACTGAGACAGGCGACGAACACCCTCCGGCGGTGAATGTCCGCCTGGTCAATCGCGCCGTCCTGGTTCTCGGATCACCCTGGAAAGGGCGCATTTGTCGTGCGCAAGAAATCGCACCAACCCATCACCAGCATTCGCAATGTGGGCATCCTCGCCCATGTGGACGCGGGCAAGACCACCGTCACCGAACGGATCCTCTACGCGACCGGAGCCACCCACAAACGGGGCGAGGTGCACGACGGCACCACGGTCACCGACTTCGACCAGCAGGAACGCGACCGCGGCATCACGATCTTCGCCGCGGCGGTGAGCTGCGCCTGGCGCGACCACCGGATCAACCTGATCGACACGCCAGGGCACGTGGACTTTGCCGACGAGGTCGAGCGGTCGCTGCGGGTGCTCGACGGCGCCGTCGCGGTGTTCGACGCGGTGGCCGGGGTCGAGCCGCAGAGCGAGTCGGTGTGGCGCCGGGCCGACGCGCACGGCGTGCCACGCATCGCGTTCGTCAACAAGATGGACCGTGTCGGCGCGGACCTCGACCTGGCGGTGGCATCGATCCGGCGCCGCCTGCACCCGGAGCCCCTGGTGGTGCAGCTGCCGATCGGTTCGGAGCACGGGTTCGAGGGCGTGGTCGACCTGGTCCGGATGCGGGCCCTGCGCTTCCCCGACGGCGTCGTCGAAGCGGGCCCGATCCCGGATGAGCTGCGTGAAGAGGCGCAGCGACGGCGGCGACAGCTGGCGGAGGCGGCGGCCGAACTGCACCTGGAGGCGATGGCGGAGTTCTGCACGCGGACCGCGGTGTCGGACGAGACGCTGGCCACCGCACTGCGGGACCTGACGCTGAATGGCGACGGGCTGGTGGTGTTGTGCGGCTCGGCGTATCGCAACCTCGGCATCGAGCCGCTGCTGGACGCGATCGTGGCTTACCTGCCCTCGCCGGTGCGGGCACGCGTGCCCGCGGATCCGGCGGCGCCGTTCGCCGCGCTGGTGTTCAAGGTGGTCGCCACCGACAACGGGCGGCTGACCTACCTGCGCGTGTACTCGGGAACTGTCGAGAAGGGAACGGAAGTGCTCGACGTGGACGCCGGGCGGGTCCGGCTGGCTCGCATCCTGCGGGTGCACGCCGACCGGCACACGGACCTGGACCAGGCCGTGGCCGGCGACATCGTCGCGGTCGTCGGCCCGAAGGCCACCAAGGTGGGGGCGAGCCTGTGCGCGCCCGGCACCCCGGTGCGGTTCGAACCGCCGTTGCCCGCCGAGCCGGTGGTCTCGGTGGCGGTCGAAGCCGGTCGCAGCGCCGACGCGAGCAAGCTGGCGACGGCCTTGCACCGGCTGGTCGAGGAGGATCCGTCCCTTGTGGTCGGAACCGATCCCGAGACCGGGCAGATGTTGTTGTCCGGCATGGGTGAACTGCACCTGGAGGTCGCGGTGGAGAAGGTCCGGCGCAGCCGGGGGCTGGCCGTCAGCGTGGGCCGGCCCCGGGTGGCGTACCGGGAGACCGTGGTGTCCGGCGTGACCGGGTTCGGCTACCGGCACGTCAAGCAGGACGGCGGGGCCGGCCAGTTCGCGCAGGTGGTCCTCGACGTGCAACCGTTGGCCGAGGGGGAGTTCGAGTTCCGCTCGGCCGTCGTCGGTGGCGCGGTGCCCCGCGAGTACGTCAAGGCGGTGGCCCTGGGGTGCTGGGATGCCACGGCCGACGGTCCGCTTGGCGGTCACCCGGTCACCGGGGTGCTCGTCACCCTCACCGACGGGGCGACCCACGTGAAGGACTCCTCGGAACTGGCGTTCCGCACCGCGGGCAAGCTCGGCCTGCGGGAGGCGTTGCGCGCCTGCCGGATGGCCCTGCTGGAACCGGTGTCCGAGGTCGCGGTCACGGTGCCCGAGGAGTCCGTGGGCGCCGTGTTCGGTGACCTGGCCGCGCGGCGTGGCCAGGTGTCGGGTTCGGCCACGCGCGGTGGCACGGTCACGATCACCGCGCGGGTGCCGCTCGCGGAATTGTTCGGCTACGCCGGAAGTTTGCGCAGCCGAACCCACGGCCACGGGTCCTTCACCGCACAACCGATCGGCTATGCCCGGGCAACGGTCGGGACACCGGTCGGTTGAGTCCGGGCGGTCGGCCCCGCTCGCCAGGTGCGAGCGGGGCTCACCGTCCTTAGTGGACGGCGACGACCGCGGCGGTGGCGTTGTCGCCACCGCCGGCGTCGTCGGCCGCTTCGAGCAACCGGCGCACCTTGGTCTCCGCGTCGGCTTCCAGCGACAGGATCTCGCGCAGCGTCAGGAACGGGATCTGGTCGCTGATGCCGTCGCTGCAGAGCAGGAACACGTCGCCGGGCGCGGGATTCACGTTGAGCACATCGGGTTCCGGGCGCTTCTGGTGACCGACGTAGCGGGTGAGCTGGTAGCGCCCGCGCTCGGCGTGCGGCGAGTCGAACGCGTAGATGCCGTGCGTGATGGCCGTCCACGCGTTGGTGTGGTCGTTGGTCAGCAATTCGAGCAGATCGCCGCGCAGCCGGTAGGCACGCGAGTCGCCGATGTGCGTAATCCACCAGCCCTTGTCGCCGCCGTCGGCCAGCGCGGTGAGCGTGCACCCGGCGAGCCCGACGTCCCTGGTGCGGCCGATGTCGATCACCCGGTCCTGGGCCAGCGCCACGGCCGCGCGCAGCTGCCCCGGCCCGACGCTGCCGTGCACCTCCTCGACGAAGGTGTCGACCGCCGTGCGTCCGGCGAGCGCGCTGCCCTCGCTGTCACCCATGCCGTCCGCGACAACCGCCAGCAGCGGCTGCTCTGCGAGATGGGCGACATCGAAGTTGGCCGCGTACTTGACCCCGACATCGCTGCCCATTGCCCCGTCGATCACGGGGCCACTTTATGTGGTCGAATGGGGCTCATGGGGGAGATCACGTCGGCTTGGTCGTTGCGACGGCTGCCGTCCCTGGCCGGGCCGTTGCCGTCGTTCGACCCTGGCAGCGCGCCGCCGGACCCGGACGCGTTGTTCGACCGGTGGCTGGCCGACGCCATCGCGGCCGGCGTCGTCGAGCCGCACGCCATGACGCTCTCGACCGTCGACCCGGCCGGGCGGCCCTCGGCCCGCGTGCTGATCCTGAAGTACCTGCGCGACGGTCACTGGGCCTTCGCGTCCGGGTCGGCGAGCCGCAAGGGCAAGGAACTGGCGAACACGCCGTGGGCGGCGCTGACGTTCTACTGGTCCGCGCTCGGCCGGCAGGTCCGCGTCCGCGGCCCGGTGGAGATCGCCGACGCCGCCGAGAGCGCCGCCGACTTCCTGGCCCGCTCACCCGGCGCCCGCGGCGGCGGCCTGATCGGCAACCAGAGCGAACCCCTCGCTTCCCTGGCGGAACGCGATCGGGTGCTCGACGAGGCCAGCGCCCGCGCTTGCGCCGACCCGGACCTCGTCGCCGCGGACTGGACCGTCTACTGGGTGGTGGCCGACGAAGTCGAGTTCTGGCAAGGCGATGAGCGCCGCCGCCACGTCCGGCTCCAGTACACCCGCGCCACCGGCGGCTGGCACCGTCAGCTGCTCTGGCCCTGAGCCTGCTCGTCCACCGTCAGCTCGACGTCGCCGTCGAGGCGGTAGGGGGCCGCGGTGACGAGGGGGCCGACGATGCGGCGCAGCCTGCTGATCTCCGCGCGCACCGTCACCTGGTGGTCGTCGTCGCCGAAGAGGTGGCGGCTGAGGTCGGCGGCGGTCAGGCCGTCCGGCCCCGTTTGGTGCAGGGCACGCAGGACCTCGGCGTGGCGGCGGGACAGCCGGGTGCGCCAGCCGTCTTGGTCGGACTGCACGTCGAGCACGGCACCGCCGTCGGGTTCGGTGCTCAGGTGCGCGTGGACCGTCTGCCGGGCGCCGGCCTGGCGCACCAGCCAGCCGCCGGGCAGCCGTTCCGGCACGCACAGCCCGAGCCCCGGCACGGTCAGCGGACGCCCTTCGGCCGGGGCGGCAACGCGATCGCGCACGCGCAAACCGGCCTGGTGAGCTACCCAGCCGTCGTCGTCGACCACCAGGAACGGGCCCGAAAGGTGCGCCGCGCTGGCTCGCAGCCGGTCCAGCTGCTCGCGGTGGTGCTGCCACAACCGGGCTTCCGCGAGCTTGGTCGCGGTGTGGATCAACGCGCCGATGGCCGGGTGCAGCGTCATCGCGGGCCCGCTGACGTCGACCACCCCGAGCAGGTCGCCGGTGCGCGGGTCGTGCAGCGGCGCGGCCGTGCAGTACCACGGGTGCTGGCCCTGCTCGAAGTGCTCGGCGCTGAAGAGCTGCACCGGCGCGTGCTCGGCGAGCGCCGTGCCGATCGCGTTGGTGCCGACGTGGTCCTCGGTCCACGTCGCGCCTTGGCCGAAGCCGAGGGAGTCCGCGCGCCGCAGCACCCCGGGCGCGCCTTCGCGCCAGAGGATCACGCCGTCGGCGTCGGTGACGACGCTGATGAAGTGCGAGGCATCGGCGACGCTGCTGAGCACGGCACGCAGCTCGTCCACCACTAGATGCAGCGGTGAGCTGTCCCGGCGGCGTTCCACCTCGTCCGGGGCGAGGAGCGTGCGGGTGTTGCGCCCGGACGGGTCGAGGCCGAAGCCGAGCACGCGCGACCAGGACCTGGACACGACGCCACGCAGCGGTGTCGGCGGCCTCGCACCGCTCATCACCGCGTCGTGTGCTCGGTGCAGCGCGCGGGAGTGCTGCACCAGGTCGGTTCCGGGCAACACCGCCGCGGCGCCGTCAGCGCGCGTCACGCTGCCTCCCGCTTGGCGGCTTCCGGCTCGTTTGCCCAGCATAGGCCGCAAGCAACATCGTGCAACGGTTGGCGCGAGCTCGCCGCGGCGGTTCACTCGCTGGACGGACCGCCTGGGAGGACACCCATGACCGAGACCCTGCCCCGTCCGGCCGAGGCCACGGCATCGGCCCGCGCCGACGACTGGCTCAACTCGTTCGCCGACGCGCTGCGCTCCGGCGACGTCGACCGCGCGGCCGGCATGTTCGCAGCTGAGAGCTACTGGCGCGACCTGATCGCCTTCTCCTGGAACATCACCACGGTCGAGCACCCCGACGGCGTGCGCGACCTGCTCGGCGCGACGCTCGCCCGCACCGCGCCCGACGACTTCGAACGCGAGGACGAGGCCGAGGCGGCCGACGGCGTTGTCACCGCGTGGTTCCGGTTCGAGACCGCCGTGGGCCGCGGCCGCGGGCTGGTGCGGCTGATCGCCGAGGACGGCGTCGACCGCGCCTGGACGTTCCTGACCACGATGTACGAGCTCAAGGGCCACGAGGAACCTGTGCGCGTCCGCCGGCCGATGGGGGCCGAGCACGGCGCGAACAAGCGGCGCAAGACGTGGGCCGAGCGCCGCGCCGAGGAAGCCGAGACCCTCGGCGTCGCCGAGCAGCCGTACGTGCTGGTGATCGGCGGCGGGCAGGGCGGCATCGGGCTCGGTGCCCGGCTGCGCCAGCTCGGCGTGCCCGCGTTGGTGATCGACAAGCACGCCCGGCCGGGCGACCAGTGGCGCAAGCGGTACAAGTCGCTCTGCCTGCACGACCCGGTCTGGTACGACCACCTGCCGTACCTGAAGTTCCCGGACAACTGGCCGGTGTTCTCGCCCAAGGACAAGATCGGCGACTGGCTCGAGGCCTACGTCAAGACGATGGAGGTGCCGTACTGGTCGTCGACCACGGCCCTGTCGGCGACCTACTCGCCGGAGGCGGGGGAGTGGACGGTCGAGGTCGAGCGCGAGGGCACGCCGCTGACGTTGCGCCCCAAGCAACTCGTGCTCGCGACCGGCATGTCCGGCAAGCCGAACGTGCCCGAGATCCCCGGCACGGACATCTTCCGCGGGGACCTGCACCACTCGTCGGCGCACCCCGGACCCGACGCGTACGCGGGCAAGCGTGCGGTGGTCATCGGCAGCAACAACTCCGCGTTCGACATCTGCGGTGCGTTGTGGGAGAACGACGCCGACGTGACGATGGTGCAGCGGTCGTCGACGCACATCGTCAAGAGCGACACCTTGATGGACATCGGCCTGGGTGCCCTGTACTCCGAGCAGGCAGTGGCCGCCGGGGTCACCACCGAGAAGGCCGACCTGATCTTCGCGTCGCTGCCGTACCGCATCCTGCACACGGTGCAGAAGCCGCTCTACGAGCAGATGGCCGAGCGCGACAAGGACTTCTACGACCGCCTGGAGAAGGCCGGCTTCTGGCACGACTGGGGCGAGGACGGCTCGGGGCTGTTCATGAAGTACCTGCGCCGCGGCTCCGGCTACTACATCGACGTCGGCGCGGCCGACCTCGTGGCCAACGGCGACGTGAAGCTCGTGCACGGCCAGGTCGATCACCTCACCGAGGACGCCGTCGTGCTGGCCGACGGCACGTCACTGCCGGCCGACGTGGTCGTATTCGCCACCGGCTACGGCTCGATGAACGGCTGGGCCGCGGACCTGATCAGCCAGGAGGTGGCCGACAAGGTCGGCAAGGTGTGGGGGCTGGGCTCGGACACCGCGAAGGACCCGGGTCCGTGGGAAGGCGAGCAGCGCAACATGTGGAAGCCGACCCAGCAGGAAGCGCTGTGGTTCCACGGCGGCAACCTGCACCAGTCGCGGCACTACTCGCTGTACCTGGGCCTGCAGCTCAAAGCCCGCTACGAAGGCATCGACACGCCGGTCTACCGGTTGGCGGAGGTGCACCACAAGGCGTGACACTGCGGTGGTGACACGACTGGACATCGCCGAGGTGCTCGCCGCGGTCGGCAGGGGAGACCGCGGCGCGGCCGCCGCCTTGGCCAGGACGGGTGATGGCGACCTGGCCCGGGCGCTGGCGTCGCATCTGACCGCGGCCGCCGACGGCTCGGTGTACGACGATCCCGCCGCCTTCGAGGCGTTCATCAGCGGCGGCGGCAACGTCCGGCTCTACCGGGCCGTCAGTGCCGTGCTGGCCGGGCTCTACGACCGCGTTCGGCCGGACCGGCTGCTGGACGTCGGCACCGGCGACGGCCGAGCGGTGCTGCCCGCGCTGGACGCGAGCTCCCACCGGCCGTCGGCCCTGGCCTTCGTCGAGCCTTCCGCCGCGTTGGCGTCAACGTTGCGTCGCAAGGCGAACGACGCTTCGGTGCACGTCGCCTCGGCGCAGTCCTATCTGGACAGTCTGGACGCGACGACCACGTTCGACCTCGTCGAGTCGACCTTCGCCCTGCACGCGATCCCGCCCGACGAGCGCGACGGCGTGCTTGCCGCCTTGGCTCGCCGGGCCGGGGTGCTGGCGATCGCCGAATTCGACGTGCCCGCGTTCGACCACGGCAGCGACGCGCACCTGCGCTTCCTCGCCGAGTCCTACGCCCGCGGCCTTGCCGAGTACGACGCGGATCGCGACCTCGTCGCCGCCGGTTTCCTGATGCCCGTGCTGACCGGCCAGCTGGCACCCGGTGCCGTCCGTTCCACCTGGGAACAGCCGGCCCGGAGCTGGGCCGAGCAGGTGGAACGAGCCGGTTTCACCGAGATCGAGCTGACCCGGCTGGCCGACTACTGGTGGTCGCCTGGGTTCCTGTTGACCGCCCGCGGCCGCCCTGACCGCGTCTCGGCGTAGGCGCCCGTCGACCCGCCCGCGGTGTTCTCGGTTGTGAGCTGGCAACCGGAATTGGCGTTCTCGGAATCCCCGTGCTGGAAGGTTGGCTTGCCGGCGACTTTGAGAGGGTCTGCCGGTCGGCAGGCAGGTCGGTGAACTCAGGCGGGCAGCTTTTGCCAGATCTGCTCGGCGATCTTGGTGGCGTCCGCGCAGATCGACGACGACTTGCCGTCCGCCCACACCATCAACAGCAGGCCTTCGTTCGCGGGTTGGCTGTAGTACTTCGACGTGATCGGTACGTGCTTGGTGCTCAGGAAGCAGAGCGACTGCTTCGTCTCGCCGGAGTAGTCCTGGCTCTGCAGGCTTTGCCTGCCCGCGATGGTGACCGGCTTCTCGTCGTCGAGCGGTCGCTGGTCGGCGGGCTCGACGGTGAAGGCCAGCTCCATGTCCATGTGCGCGTTGTTGTAGTGGCAGATGTGGCCCGTCGGGAACACGCGATCGGTCCTGGCGCCGCTCCCGCCCGGCATCGTGCGCGCCAGGTTCTCGGGCAGCAGCTTGCAGGCGTCCTGGTGCGCCAGGGAGTTCGCGGGCATCGTGCGCTGGGTAGGTGGCTTGATAGGCAAGGACTACATGATGAGGTCCACCACCGTCTTGCCCATGGTGCACAACCCGGCGGGCTTGCCGCCGTAAGCCGTCGTCGCGACGGTCATGGTGATGTCGTCGGCGAACACCAGCTCCTGCACGCAACGCCCTGGGGCATCCCCGGTCCACAAGCCCAGGCCGTGGCCGAGGCTCTGCCGCTGCCAGGAACGCTGCCTGGTCATGGAGCCCGCGTCCTGGAGAAGGCCCCACTCGACGTCGACGAAGTCGGCGCCCTTGGGCCGCATCGTGATCAAGCACGTGTCGACGGCCGAGGGGACGTCGAACCGTGCGTCGAACTGCGCGGTGTATTCCAACGGCAGGTCGCTGATCGAGAGCATGGTGCACGGATCGACGGTGGCGAAGTCGCCGAGCGCGTCCTTGGCCGTGACGTGGTCCGGGTCCAGGATGCGCTTGGCCCGGGCTGGGCTCGCCGTCGGTACCGGCGAGCCGTCGACGTCCGTCGTGCAGGCCGCGGCCAGCGCCGTGACCGCTACGAGCAGCAAGAGTCCACCCCGACGCGGCACGGCCGTCCCCCTGGATATCGGTCCTTGCCGGATCTATCCGGGGTGCGGCCCGGTTCGTTACGCCCAGGCGAATCCGTCGGGATCGGTGAAGGCGCCCGCGTCGCCGTTGATGGTGAGGCGGTGCGAGCCGCTGCCCTCGGGCGCGACGCCGGCGTCCTTGGCGAGCGCCTTGTAGCCGTAGAGGCCCAGCATGACGGGGCTGTCCGGCATGGCGAACTCGACGTACTTGCCGAAGCTCTTGCCGACCTTCAGGCCGTGCCCGACGTAGAACTTCTTGCTGGCCGACACGTCCGCGCAGCCCAGCAGCAGCACGATCTTGTCGATCTCACCGGTGTCCGGGCCGGTGTCCTTCTTGGCCGACGTGGCCATCTTCCAGATCGCGCCGTCCGGTGCCTGCACGACACCGCCGTAGCCCCACAGCGATTTGGTGACCGGCTTGAGCACGGTCGCGCCGGCGTCCACTGCGGACTGGAAGAGGCTCTTGACCGTGGCGGGCTGGGCGACGGTGAGGGAAAGGGTGTAGGCGCGGAACCCGGTGGACGGCGCGGTGGTGGCCTGGACCCGCACCTGGCTGTCCAATCCGAACGCTGCCTTGTAGAAGGCGCTCGCGGCGGCGGTGTCGTCGGCGTCGAGGGTGATCGAAGCGATGTTTGTCATACCGAAGACGTTAGGAGCGTCGGTGCGCCCAGGGCTTCTCCATTCCTGCTCGATGGTTTCTCCATTCCTGACCGGTCCGCGACCGGCGGTGGCCGCTATGCGCAATGATGGCCGCGTGACACCACGGGAACGGTTGCTGGCACGGATCGGCGACATCAACGACTTCGACCGGCCGCGGCCCATGGTGACGTTGCGCGAGTTCTTCGAGGGCAACGACGATCCCGCGTCGATCGGGTACAACCTGCCCGGCGAGCCCGAGCCCGCCGAGTTCTACCGGCTGCTCACCGCCATCGCGGCCAAGCCGGCGGTGCTCGACGTCCGGATCGAGGTGAAGGACCTCGAGGACCCCGACGGCTGGCCGTCGACCGACTCGATCTGGATCGTGACGACGGCGTCGCTGGAGACCGCGCGCACCTGGTTCCCCGACCACCTGGCGCCGGACGAGTGGTACGAACGGGCCGCGATCGGCGTCGAGGAACCGGTGGAGCCGGTGCCGGTGCCGCCCGGCGCGCACGCCTTGTGTGCCTGGTACGACTAGGACGTGAGCCGGGCGAGCTCGTCGCGTAGGTCGTCGATCGGTCTCGGCCGGACGTGCTGCTGGACGATCGTGCCGAGCAGCCACGACAGGACCTGGTGCGCGATCTCCTCGCTGGACGACACCTCGGCGAGCAGTGCGAGCATCTTCTCCAGCATCGCGGCCGGGCGGTCGAGCGCGGCGCGGCGGCTCGCGGCCAGCCAGTACTCGAACCACAGGAACGCCGCGTCCGGCTGTTCGGCGAACGTCGCGAGGTAGGTCTCGACCACCCGCCAGAGGCGCTCGTCCGGCTCGGCCTGGTCGGCGACGTGTCGCAGGTTCGCGAGCATCGCGTCGACGTGGCCCGCCATCGCCTCGTCCACGATCTCGTCGATGTCGCGGAAGTAGTAGTGGATGGCGCTCTTGGTCAGCGGGCTCGCGTCGGCCACCGCACGGGCGGTGCACGCGGCAAGTCCTTGCGTGGCAAGCACTTCCTTGGCGGCGTCGATGATCTGCGCGCGCTTGACGCGCTGGTTGTTGCTCACCACGAGGTGAGCATAACCCGCCGCTTGCCTTCGTTGGGACACGTGTCCTAATCTCAGGACACATGTCCCAACCAAACGGAGGAGCTCGACCGTGTTCGTCTTCATGGACCTGCGCACACCCGACCCCGCGCGTTCGCGTGCCTTCTACGGCGAGTTGTTCGGCTGGCAGGCCAGCGGCCCGCTGTTCACCGCCGCCGACGGCCCGTGGGGCGGGTTGACCCACCTCGCCCCGGACGACGAGCGGTCGCCGCAGTGGGTGCCGTACGCGCCGGTCGACGACCTGGACGAGGCCTTGGCCCGGGCGATCGACCTCGGGGCCAGGGCCACGCGTCCCCGGGTCGACCTGCCGCAGGGCTCGGTCGTCGTGATCGAGGACCCGACCGGCGCGACGCTCGCCCTCTGGGAGCCGAAGCACTCGTGAGGTACTCGTGCGCGCTCGCGCCGAACCACGACATCGTCGACCGGGCTCGCCTCGCCGAGCGGCTCGGCTACCACCGCGTGTGGGTGTTCGAGTCGCCCGCCATGTACGGCGACACCTGGATCGCGCTCGCGCGGGTGGCCGAGGCGACCGACCGGATCGGCCTCGCCACCGGCGTCTCCATCCCGGGTCTGCGCCACCCCGTGGTGACCGCGTCCGCCGCGGCGACGGTCGAGGAACTCGCGCCGGGCCGGTTGGTCCTCGCGTTCGGCACGGGCGCCACCGGCCGCTCGACGCTGGGCAGGAAACCGTTGCGCCTCACCGAGTTGGCCGACCACGTCCGGCAGGTTCGAGCGTTGCTGGCCGGTGCGGTCGTCGAGATCGACGGGCGGCCGGTGCAGCGGCACCTCGGCGCGCCGGTGGACGTGCCGGTCTGGCTCGCCGTGTCCGGTCCCAAGGGGCTGGAGCTGGCGACGGGGGCGCCCGGCGTGATCGCGACGGGCGTGCCGCCCGGTGGCCTGCACGGGTGGGCGGACGTGGCGTTGCTGCGGTTCGGCACGGTGCTCGACGTGGGGGAGGACCACACGAGCCCGCGCGTCCAGGCGGCGGCTGGGCCCGGCTACGTGAGCATCGCCCACCTCATGTGGCAGCAACGGGAAACGGCTGTCGACGCCCTCCCCGGCGGGCGCGGCTGGCGCACGGCGCTCGAGGCGGAACGACCGGCTCGGGAGCGGCACCTCGTTGCGCACCAAGGGCACCTGCAGTCGTTGACCGAGCGGGACCGGCTTTTGGTCGATGCGGCCGGGCCGGGTCTGCTGGCGCCGGGCTGGAGTGGCGACGCGGCCGAGATCCGGCGGCGGATCGACGAGGCCGCGGCCGCGGGCGTCACCGAGATCGTCTACGTGCCCGCTGGGCCGGATCGCGACCGCGAGCTCACCGCGTTCGCGACCGCCGCCCGCCCGTGAAGTGGCCCAGCACCATGTCGGTGAGCGCGGTGACGTCGGTCTTCGCCATCGGTGAGCCGGTGATGCCCATCCGGTGCAGCATGGTGCCTGCGACGACGTCGATGAGCAGCAGGATCTCCGCTTCCGGCTGGTCCAGTTTCGCTTGGAGCGCCTCGAGATAGGGCGCCTGGAAGCGGGTGGACAGTAGCTCGCGCAGGGTCGGGTCGCTGTACGCGTCGACGAACACGCCCGCGAACGCCGCGCCGACGCCGGGTTCGCTGATCTTCCCGGCCAGCCAGCGGATGGCCGTTTCGATCAGGGCGTCGTCCGCCGGCGGCAGCGGCCCGAACGTGTGGATGAGGCAGTCGGTGATCAACGCGCCCTTCGACGGCCACCGCCGGTAGAGCGTCGTCTTGGCCACACCGGCGGCCGCGGCGATGCGGTCCATGGTCGCGCCCGGGTAGCCCAGTTCGTCGACGGTCCGCAACGCGGCCGCGAAGACCTCGTCGTCGATGCCTGCGCGCGGTCGGCCCGGTGATCGGGGAGAACTGGTCACCACCCCACTCTATCGAGTTGCGCTACCATCGGTATCGATACCAACGGTAGCGAAACTTGAGGAGAGCTCATGAGCGAAGTCGACCGGCCACCGCTGGGCGTGCGGTTGTTGCGGTCCCTGGGCAAGGAGCCGGACTGGTCGGCGATGACGGCCGAGCGGCTCGAAGCCCTGGCCGCGGCCGAGAACCGCAAGCGGGCGTCCACAGTGGCCAGGGTCATCACCGGGCGACGAGATCGGGGCGCCGCGATCCGGTGGCGTGAGGTGGGCGTGCCCGGCCGCACGATCCGGGTCCGCGAGTACCGGCCGAAGCGCCGCCAAGCCGAGTTGCCGCTCGTGGTGCACGTGCACGGTGGCGCGTTCGTCGGCACGGCGGTGCAGAGCGACTGGGTGAACAGCCACCTGGCCGCGCGGCTGCCCGCGGTCGTCGTCTCGGTCGAGCACCGCCTGCTCGCGCCGGGCACGTCGCTGGCCGCGGCGGCCGATGACGTCTGGGAAGTGCTGCGCCACCTCGTGGGCCACGCGGCGGACTGGGGCGTCGACCCGGAGCGGGCCGCGGTCTTCGGGGAGAGCGCGGGCGCGATGATGTCCGCGCTCGCCGCCCTCCGGGCCCGGGCCGCGGGGTTGCGGTTGCGCGCGCAGGTGCTGGTCAACCCGGCCGTGGACGTGACGGACAAGATGTTCGACCACGAGTCGGTGACGCGGTACGCGAACAGCCCGACCCTGACCGTCGGCCAGATGGAGTTGTTCGCGCGCCTGGCCGTTCCGGCCGGCGCCGACGCCCGCGAAGTGTCGCCGCTGCACGCCGACGACCTGAGCGGGCTGGCCCCGGCTCTCGTCGTGGTGCCGACCCTCGACCCGGTCGCCGACCACGGCCGCGCCTACGCCGAACTGCTGCACGCGGCGGGAACTCCCGTGCGGCGCACCGAACTCCGAGGCGCGACGCACGCCTTCCTCAGCATGCCGAGCCTGGTCCCGCAGGCGAAGGCCGCGCGCGCCGAGATCACCGCGTTCCTGCGGGAGCGGTTGCACGGTTGAGCCCCGTCGCTGCTCGTGACCAACCATCGGCGGATTGACGGGACTGGTATCCCACCGGCCAGGATTGAGCATCCTTGAGGGAAAGGATCTCCATGGGCAGCAAGGGTTTTCGGGCGTTGGGCTGGACGGCGGTACCGGTGGCGGCCGTCGCCGTGCTGGGGCTGGTGGTCGGGCCCGGGGTCGCGTGGGCCGACCCGCCGCGGGCACTCCCGACGTCGGCGCCGGCCGACGACGCGAAGTGGCAGCCGGCCCTGGACTTCGACACCGACGGTTGCTACAGCACGCCTGCCATCGGCCCGGACGGGACGCTGAACCCGGGCCTCAACCTCGGCGGCGCGGTCAACGGCAACTGCCACGACGCGTCGGATCTGGTCAACACCAACACGTACTCGCGCTCCAAGTGCAACAACGGCTGGTGCGCCTACATGTACTCGTACTACTTCGAGAAGGACCAGGCGCTGCCCGGGCCGTTCCCCGCCGGGCACAAGCACGACTGGGAGGACGTCGTCGTCTGGGTGCAGAACGACCAGGCGAGGTACCTGTCGGTTTCCCAGCACGGCGGGTACCAGACCGGCTCCACCATCCAGTTCGCCGCGGGCACGCACCCGAAGGCCGTCTACCACAAGGACGGCATCAGCACGCACTGCTTCCGCTTCCCCAAGGCCGACGGCGGGGACGAGCCGCCGGAGAACGCCGAGCACACCTGGCAGATCAAGGGCCTGGTCGGCTGGAACAACTACCCGGCGGGCATCCGCGACAAGCTCACCGCGGCCGACTTCGGCGACGCCACCCTGAAGATCACCGACGCCCGCTTCGGTGACGCGCTGTCCAAGGCCAAGCCCGCCGGAATCCCGTTCAACCCCTACGGCTGATGGGTGTTCTTCGGGAGTGAAGTGCAATCCCGCCTCCTCGGGATTCCCGAACCCGGTTGCCTTGGGCTTGGGTCCGGCGGTTGAGTGGGTCACCGTTCACCGCCAGTTCGGTGTCGTGGACCGCCGGCCGCACAGCCACAGGGCGGCAGCCGTGTACGCGCAGAGCACGAGCAGCCCCGCCCACCACGGGAGCGGGAAGTACCCGGTGGACGGCGCGAAGTGGGCGGTCACCTGCGGGTACTCGGTCTGCGTCTGCCCGATCCCGAAGCCCGCCGCCGGGGTGAGCCGCAGCAGCCACCGGTCGAGCGAGTCGGGCAGCAGTGGGATGGTCGCGAGCGCGTACGGCACGACCACCAGCGTGAGTCCACAGAGGACGGCCGCCCAGGCGCGGTGCAGCCAGGCGCCGAGGCCGTAGGCGAACACCGCGCAGAGCCCGAACACCAGCGCGACGCCGACGATCACCCGTGCGCCGGTCAGGAACGACAGCGGCTGGGTCAGCACGCCGTTGCCGGCCAGCACCGTCATGCCCACCGGCACGACCACGCCCATGCCGAGCAAGCCGGTGCCGAAGGTGGCCGCCCCCACCACGCCCGCCCGGCCGATCGAGGGCTGCGTCCGGGCGCCGTAGCGTGCCGCGAGGACGACCACGACGAGCAGCGCGAGCACGAAGCCCATCAGGAGTTTGTCGACGCCGAACGCGCCGTCTTCGCCCACGGGGCCGATGTCGCCGGTGCCGCTGACCGTGACGACGCCGTCGCGGGCCACGGCACCGGACGGGTTGTGGAGCTTCTCCCAGTCCGTCTGGTTCATCTCGCCGACCGACTCGCTGGCCCACGCGCCGCGGGCGCCCACCACCGTGACGTGGTCGAAGGTGCCGACGGCCTGGGTGAACCGGACCTCCTCGATCGCGCCGCCCAGACCGACCTCGCGCAGGGTCAGGTCGCCGGGCGAGGTCGCGAAGAGGCCGACCTGCACGGTGGCGGGCAACCCGTCGAGCGTCGCCGATCCGACCGTGTGCCACTGCTTGCCGTCGGCCGATTCGGCGCCGGTGATGATGGCGCCCGACCGGGTCAGGCGCAGCCAGTGCGGCGCGCCGGTCGCGCTGCCCGCGACGTCGTTGGTGTAGTCGGACTGGAACCGCACGCCGTGGCCGCCGGTGAGCATGAGCGCCGCGTACCGCGAGCCCCGCCGCAGGCCGTCCTTGACGATGATCCCGGTCTTCGCCCACGGCACGAGCCCAGGCACGATCTTGTCGTGGTTCGGCGGGGGATAGGTGATCGTGCCGGTCATGGCGGTCAGCCGCACGGTGATGCTGCCCTCGCGGCCGAGGTCGCGGTGGTAGAACCAGAACCGGTCGGCCACCAGCGAGCCGTCGCTCGCGGTCGGCGCCGGCGGGCACGGCCCGCCGCACGACGCGTGGTTGTTGCTCGCGAAGAACAGGCCGAGCCCGATGATCGAGAGGGCGGCGACGGCGAGCGCGACGAGGCGCGCCGGGCGGAGGAAGTCCATGGCGTCGGTTCTAGGGACCGGCCGCTAACACGGCCCGAACCAGCGCTGTCACGCTGTTGTTAGGTCCGCCGGGGCATCCTTGACCCGTGATCGGAATGCGCAGCGGGACCGTTCGGGCGCGGTTCACCGTGTTGTACGCCGTGGTCTTCCTGCTCTCGGGTGCCGGCTTGCTGCTCCTGACCTTCCTGCTGTCCAACGGGGAGCTCAGCAGCACCGGACCGGCCGGTGACCAAGGCCCCAGCGCCGTGCAGGAGCAGGTCCGGGCGTTGCAGGACCAGCTGTCCGACGTCCACGCGCACCAGTCCCGCCAGCTGCTGGTCGGCTCGCTGCTGGCGCTGGTCGTGATGGTGGTCGTGTCGGTGGTCCTCGGCCGGCTGCTGGCCAAGCGGGTCCTGCGACCGCTGCGGCTGATCACCGGCGCGACCCGGCGCATTTCCGCGGACAGCCTGGACCAGCGCCTGGCCGTCAGCGGCCCGGTCGACGAGGTGAAGGACCTCGCCGACACCATCGATGAGCTGCTGGCCCGGCTCGAGGCGTCGTTCACCGCGCAACGCCGGTTCGTCGCCAACGCCTCGCACGAGCTGCGCACGCCGCTCGCGACCATGCGTGCCTCGCTGGACGTCTCGACCGCCAAGCCCGACGTCCCGGCCGCGACCGTCGCCCTCGCCGACCGGGTGCGCCCGCAGCTGGACCGGGTCGACCACCTGCTCGACGGGTTCCTCGTGCTGGCCCGGGCGCAGCACGGGCCGCTGGCCGACACCGAACCGGTCGACCTCGGCGAGCTGGTCGACACGGCCCTGGGTGAACGTTCGGCCGACGTCGCACGCAAGGAGCTGACCGTCACCGTGGACATCCCGTCCGCCACGACGGTCGAGGGCAGCCCAGCGTTGCTGGCGCGGCTGGTGGGCAACGTCGTCGACAACGCCGTGATCCACAACGAGGACGGCGGCTGGATCCGGATCACCGGGTCCGCGACCGACCTGGTCGTCGAGACCGGCGGCCCGGTCCTGGCGCAGCGCGACGTCGACCGGCTCGCGCAGCCCTTCGAACGGCTCGGCGGCGAGCGGACCGGTTCGTCCGGGCTCGGACTGTCCATTGTGGCCGCCGTTGCCGCCGCGCACGGCGGTTCGTTGTCCTTGACCGCCCGCCCGCAGGGTGGCCTGGCGGTATCGGTCAGGCTGGCATGAGAATCCTTGTGGTGGAAGACGATCACGCGCTGGCCGAGGTCGTCGCCGAAGGCCTGCGTGATCAAGGCATGGCCGTCGACCTCGCCCACGACGGGCTGGCCGCGGCCGAGAAGCTGGAGCTGACCGCGCACGACGTCGTCGTGCTCGACCGCGACCTGCCCGGCGTGCACGGCGACACGCTCTGCCGGATGATCACCGAACGGGCCGACCGGCCGATGGTGCTGATGCTCACCGCGGCGAGCGCTCCCGGCGACCGGGTCAGCGGCCTGAGCCTGGGCGCCGACGACTACCTGGCCAAGCCGTTCCACTTCCCCGAACTGGTCCTGCGCATCCACGCGCTGGCCCGCCGCAAACCCGACGCCCGGCCCCGAACCCTGCACGCCGCCGGCATCGAACTGGACCCGATCCGCCGCACCGTCCTGCGCGATGGGCGGCAGCTTTCCTTGTCGGTCAAGGAGTTCGCAGTGCTGGCGGCGTTGCTGCGGGCCAGCCCTGGCTTCCTGAGCGCCGAAGCCCTGCTCGAACAGGTCTGGGACGAGCACGCGGACCCGTTCACCAACACCGTCACCGTGACCGTCGGCCGCCTGCGCCGCAAGCTCGGCGACCCGCCGGTGATCGCTACGCAACCAGGGATCGGCTACCGGATCGCCTGACCGCCGGGTGCCCGGGCCACTGCACGGCGTAGCCCGGCAGACCGCGGGTCACGCGGGTGTAGCGGATCAGCTCCCGCAGGATGCCCGCGTTGCCCATGGCCCAGCCGGTCCGAGGTGGGAGGTCGCCCGGTGTCTTGCGGTGCTCGTGGTTGGACCAGCGGGCGCCGGTGGCGTCGACCGTTGCGCGCTCGGCAAGGTCGTCGACGAGGAGGGTCGCGAAGTCGTGCGCTGCTCGGCCCTCCGTCGGGTGCTCGACGAACCGGTCGCAGGCGGTCATGAGAACGCCGGCCGTGCCGCAGCAAACGCCGTTGTTGTCCCAGAAGCCAGGCCGCAACCGCGCGGGCAGGCCGCTGTGGGTGAGGGTGTGCCAGCACTGGTCGATCAGCGTGTCCCACTGGGCATCGCCGGTGATGGCGGCCAGCAGCCGGAAGGTCTGAGTATCGCCGGCGGGACCGTTGCACCAGCCGTAGCTGTAGCGCTCGACCAGTTCGGGGCGGTGTTGCGGATCCGAGTGCGGGACGAGGAATCCGTCCGGCCCCTCCTCGTTGCGCGCCACCACGTCGGCGGCCCCGGCCAGGGCGAGGTCGAGCAAGTCCTGCCTGCCGGTTGCCCGGGCGACCGTGGCCAGTGCGAGGACGATGCCAAGCGTGCCGTGCGCCATGTGGTGCGAGCGTGGCGGGCTGGGCCGCACCGCCCAGTTGACTCCGCCCGGCGTGGCGTCCGCCGTGCGCAGGTACGGCTCGACCGCCAGCTCGGCGAGGTCGAGGTCGCCGGCGAGCAGAGCACCGAGGGCGATGCCGGCGTTGCCGCCCAGCAGTTCGAAGAAGTCGTTCCAGCGCTCGCCGTCGAAGGCGGCGCGCACCCGGTCGAGCGCGTGCCTCGCCGCACGCAGACAGGTCTCGTCGCCGAACCGGGTGCCGGCCGCGTGCAACGCGACCGCCATGCCCGCGCGGCCCGGGTACAACGACGACCACAGGTCTTCGTCGTCGACGGCCGCCGCGACCGCGTGGGCGCCCCGCAGCGCGGCATCGCCGTAGCGGTCGTCGCCGAAGTGGTGGTGCGCCTCGATCAACGCCAGCACGATCCCGGCGCACCCGTTGTAAAGCGTCGGATCGACTTCCTTGTCAGCGCAGGGCCGCCAGCTCAGGCTGGTCCCGTCCTCCCGAGCCTGAGCCAGCAACCATTCGACGGCGTCGTGCGCGAGTTGTTCCGCCACATCCCCCATGGAGATGAGCTTAGGCAAGCGTCATCGCGGGGCGCTGATCATCTTGCGCCACTACGCGCACGCCTCCCGAGCGGGCACCGTCGCGGTGGCCGGTTCCGCGTAGGCGTGGCGATCCCGTGCCACGGGCACGGGCTCGGCCGGAGGTGCCGTGGCTCAATAGCGGACGTCGCTCTGCAGCAACGGCGGGTACACAGTGGACGCCTCGCCGTCGACGGTGGTGCCCGCGAACTGCAGCATGGCGCGCATGTCGCCGTTCAGGGCCGCCGGGTAACCCAGCGTCGGCGCTGAGACCTCGTCCAGGCGCTTCAGGTGCTCGTCGGTGAGCTGGACTTCGAGTCCGGCGAGGTTGCCGTGCAGGTGGTCGAGGCGGCGGGCGCCGACGATGGGGACGACCGTGCCCGGGCGCGTCCGCAGCCAGGCCAGCGACACGGCGGCCGCCGTGGTGCCCAGTTCGTCGGCGATGGCGTTGGCCTCGTCGATGACCGTGTAGTCCGCGTCGGTCGGGTGGCCGACGAAGGCCGTGCGCACCGAGTCGTCGATCTTCTTGCCGCGGCGGTACTTCCCGGACAGGAAGCCGTTCTTCAGCGGGCTCCACGGCATCAGCGCCATGCCTTGGTCACGGGCGAGCGGCGCGAGTTCGCCTTCCACGGTCCGGGCCAGCAGCGAGTACTCGACCTGCAGGGCGATCAACGGCGTCCAGCCCTTCAGTTGCGCCGTCGTCTGCGCCTGCGCGGTGAGCCACGCCGGCGTGTTGGAGAAGCCGAGGTAGCGGATCTTGCCGGCCCGGACGAGGTCGTCGAGGGCACGCATCGTCTCCTCGATCGGGGTGTTCCGATCCCAATTGTGCAACCAGTAGAGGTCGAGGTAGTCGGTCCGCATGCGGCGCAAGGTCTCGTCCAGTTGTGCCGTGATCGACCCGCGCCCGGCCCCGCCGCCGTTGGGGTCGCCGGGGAACAGGTTGGTGAAGAACTTCGACGCGAGCACCACGCGCTGCCGTCGCCCGGGCCGCGCGGCGAAGTAGTCGCCGAGGATCCGCTCGGAGTGGGTGTTGGTGTAGAAGTTGGCGGTGTCGATGAAGTTCCCGCCCAGGTCGAGGTAGGCATCGAGGATCTTCTCCGATTCCTCGACGCTGCACCCGGCGCCGCCGGGGTCCTCCCCGAAGGTCATCGCACCGAGGGCGAACGGGCTGACCCGCAGTCCCGAGCGGCCGAGGGTGGTGTAGTGGTCGAGCGGCATGTCCGGTGCTCCTGTCGTGTGTCCTGTTTCGGTGGTTCCATGGCACCGCCTCGTCGCCGCCGCTGGTAGGTCAATCGACGTCGGCTCTTGCCTGATCCTCTCCATCGGCGTCTGATTGGGCTGTGCACACCGACCTGCTCGAGGAGATCCGCCGCGGCATCGCCCGGCACGCCCGCCCGGACATGAGCACCTCGATCGACGGGTTGTTGCTGTCCAAGGTGGAGGTGTCCCCACGCGATCACGCGCTCACCGAGCCGCTGCTGGTCGTCATGGCGCAGGGCGCCAAGCGCCTCCTGCTCGGCGACGAGGTCTTCGAGTACCGGGCCGGGGACTACCTGATCGTGACGACGAACCTGCCGGTCACGGGCGATTTCCTCGACGTCGGCCCATCGAGGCCCGCGCTGGGCCTGGGCCTGGCGTTGCGCCCGGCGGCGGTCGCCCCGTTGCTGCTGGAGGTCCCGCCGGCTCGGTGGGCGCGCCCGGCCACCGGCGCGCCCGCCCTGGCCACCGGCGCGGCCGGTGTGGAGTTGCTCGATCCGGTCGCGCGTCTGCTCCGCCTGCTCGACGCGCCCGCGGACGCGCGCGTGCTGGCCCCGCTGATCGAGCGGGAGATCCTGTGGCGCTTGCTCAACGGCCCGCACGGCGCGGTGCTGCGCCAGATCGGCCTGCCGGACAGCGAACTGGCGCACGTCGGCCGGGCCATCCAATGGATCCGCGACAACTACGCCGAACCTCTGCGGATCCCCGACCTGGCCCGGCTGGCCGGGATGAGCACGTCGGCGTTCCACCGGCACTTCCGCGCCGTCACGGCGTTGAGCCCGTTGCAGTTCCAGAAGCGCATCCGGTTGCAGGAAGCCCGTGCTTTGCTGGTGGCCCGCCCCGGCGACGTCGCGGGGGTCGGGCACCTGGTCGGCTACGACAGCCCGACGCAGTTCAACCGCGAGTACCGCCGCATGTTCGGCGCCCCGCCCGGCGCCGACACCAAGCGGCTGCGGGCGGACGTCGCCCACTTGCCTTGAGCCGTCCGGATCGGGGACGGTTCCGGGTTCTCCCCGATGCCCGGCGGGGCACGACGGGGACATGCTGGTCGGGTAGCAGCCACCGACCACCAGGGAATGGCCCGATGTCCACGACCGATCTCAGCCGCGACACCGACTCGCCGTCGCTCGCGGTCCTCACCGTGCTGTCCGGGCTGGCCACGATGGTGCTGGTGACCGGTGGGGTGGTCGGCATCGTGCTCGCGCCGGACCTGGATTTCACGCCCCTGCAATGGTTCTGGCGCATCGCCCCGACGGTGGCCAGCGCCGCGGTGTTCGTCGGCTGCGTGCTGCGCGGGCGTCGCTGACTCAGCCCACGTAGGTCGCGAGGATCGTGGCGCTGTCCGGCGTGACGTTGACCTGCGTGGCCCGCAGCCGCGGGTGGTCGAGCCAGTAGCGGCGGGCCGGATCGGGCTTGCCCGCGAAGGTCGGTGGCCACCCGGTCAGCGGCGTGAAGTCGTCGATGACGATGAGCCCGCCCGGCCGCATCCACCGCGCGGGGTCGAGCGGCGGCTCGTCGCCCTTGCCTTGGCCGCCACCGTCGAGCACCAGCAAGTCGAAGGGACCGAAGGCGTGCAGGGCCTGCCACCCGCCCGCGTGGACCTCGACGTTCGGCGCTCCGCTGAAGATCGCGGCGGCCGCCGCGGCCCGGGCCGGCTCGTGTTCGACGCTGATCAGCCGCGCGCCCGGCCGCGCACCGTCGGCCAGCCACGCGAGCCCGGCGCCGAAGCCCGTGCCGGTCTCGCCGATCACGCCCGCCCCGGCGCCGCCGGCCAGGAGCCGAAGCAGCATCCCCTGCTGGGGCAGGCAGCAGAAGTCGAATCCCGCCGCCCGCGCCGATGCAACAGCCGATCGCACCAACGGCGGCAACCCCTCGACGCCGTCATAGGCGGCCGTTCCCCGCTCGGTCACCGGATGTCGTTGAGCGGCAACGACTTGCCGAGATCGGCGCGGACTTCGGCCGCGTCCGGCAAGGCCAACTCGGTGAACAGGTCGAGGGCGTCGGTCAGGTAGCCGACCGCCCCGGCCTCGTCGCCGCTCGCCCGGCAAGCCAGGCCGATGCCCCGCAACGCCCGCGCCAGTTCGTACCGGTCGCCCGCGGTCGCCGCCAGTTCGCGCGCCACCTCGTGTTTGGCACGGCTGTCGGCGACGCGGTCGAGCTTGGCCAGCGTTTCCCCGTAGGAGTTGAGGATGTCCAGCTCGATCGTGCGCTGCCCGATCACCCGCACCACCGCGAGGGCCTGTTCGTGCCAGCCGACGGCGTCGTCGAGTTCGCCGAGGGCCGCGTGGTCGAGTGCGATGCCGTTGAGGGCGTCGGCCTCGCCGTCCTTCGCGTCGATCTCGCGGTAGATCGCGAGCGCGTCGTGGTGGTGCCGCAACGACTCCGCGTAGCGGCCCTCGACGCGGTGGAGGCCGCCGAGGTTGTTGAGGCTGTGTGCCTCGCCGAGCCTGTCGCCGACCTCGCGGAACAACGCGTTGGCCGCGTGGAGCCGCTCGGGCACGTCGGCGAGCTGGCCGGTGCGCATGGCCATCACGGCCAGGTTCTGCAACACCGCGCCCTCGCCGCGCCGGTTGCCGGTCGCCCGCCGGATGGCCAGCGACTCGTCGTAGTGCTTGGTCGCCTCGTCGAACCGGCAGAGCACGCCGTAGGTGATGGCGATGCTGTTCAACGCCGCCGCCTCACCGGTCTCGTCCCCGAGCACCCGGCGGATGTCCAGGCAGAGCCGAGAGGCCACGAGCGACGCGTCGTAGTCGCCGATGTTGCGGTAGGCCGTGCTGAGGTTGCGCAGGGCGGTGGCCTCGGCCTCCCGATCGCCCGCGGCCCGGGCCGCCTCCAGCGCCATCTCGTGCGCGGTGACGGCATCGGTGTTGCGGCCCCGGCTCTCCAGGTCGCGCCACAGCGTCGACGCGAGTTCACCCGCCTTGGCCGGCCAGCCGTACTTGGCGGCGTGCACGATCGCGTTGAGCAGGTTGGCCCGCTCGGCGCCGAGCCAGGCGCGGGCGTCGGCCGGTGTCGCCAGGCCCGGCCCCCGCGGCACCGGTTCGGCGGCGCGCGAGCCCCGCTCGGACGGGTAGAGCAGGTCCGTCGCCTGGGTCGCCGCGTGCTGGTAGTGGTCGAGCAGCCGGCCGATGGCGGCCCGGACCTCGTCGTCGTGGCCCGCGCACAGTTCGATGGCGTAGGCCCGCAGCAGGTCGTGCATCGCGAACCGGCCGGGCTCGGGAGTTTGCAGCAGGTGGGCCTGGCGCAAGGTGTCGAGCTGCGTGCGCGCGTCCACGAGGTCGGTGCCGAGCAGCGCCGCCGCGGCGTACGCGTCGAAGTCGGCGCCCGGCAGCGGACCCAGCAGCTCGAACAGCCGCGCGGCGGCCGGGTTGAGCTGCCGGTACGACCAGGACAGCACGGCGCGGACCTCCGTGCGGGCGTCGCCGCCCGCGTCGAGCAGGTCCAGCCGGTGCCGCTCGTCGCGCAGCTCGTGGACCAGCGTGCCGAGCGGGAGATCCGGGTGGTTGCGGGCGTGTTCGGCGGCGATCCGCAGCGCCAGCGGCAGCCGCGCGCACTGGTCGGCGAGCGCCGCGACCGCCGCTGGTTCAGCCTCGGCGCGGTCGGGGACCAGGGTGGCGAGCAACGCGATGGCGTCGGCCTCGGGCAGCAGGTCGAGGTCCAGGCGGCGGGCGCCCTCGCGGGCGACGAGCCCGGTCAGCGCGTCGCGGCTGGTGATCACCACCAGGCAGTTCGGCTCGCCGGGCAGCAGTTCGCGGACGTGCTCGGCGCTGCGGGCGTTGTCCAGCACCACCAGCATCCGGCGCCCGGCCATCGCGGTCCGGTAGCGCGCGGCGCGCTCGGCCGGGTCCCGCGGCTGGTCGGCCGGGCTGACGCCGAGCGCGCCGAGGAACCAGCCGAGCACCTGGCCCGGCGCCACCGGCTGCTCCGGGTCGTAGCCGCGCAGGTTCGCGTGCAGTTGCCCGTCGGGGAACCGCTCGGCGACCCGGTGCGCCCAGTGCACGGCCAGTGCCGACTTGCCGACCCCGGCCGTGCCGGTGATGACGCAGATGCCGGGCCCGTCGGCCGCGGCGAGCCGGTCCAGCGCCGCGAGGTCGTCGGCCCGTCCGGTGAACGCGGCGATGTCGACCGGCAGCTGGCGGGGAACGGCGGCCGGCTCGACGGCGGGCCGCCCGTGCACGGCGACGCGGTACCAGGCCTCACCCCAGCGCGCCTGCTCCTGCGGCGTCGCGCCCAACGCGATGACGATGCGGTCGAGCACCTCGGCGGGCGCCAGGGTCCGGCCGGAGACGTAGGTGTGCACGGTCGAGCGCGGCAGGCCGACCCGGCTCGCCAGATCGGTCAGGCTCACCCGCGGTTTCGCCGTGCCCACGGCCGCGCGGCAGCGCAACAGGTCGAGCTCACGGGCCAGATCGTCCAGGCTGCCGACACCGTCCGGGTCGGGCCCCGTCACCTGCACGTTTCTCCATTCGCCGTCCGGACCTGCCCCCGCTCGCCCAGCATGCCACGAGGGGCAGCGCGGGGGTCTCGCAATGAAGGACGCTCGAGGACGTCAACGCGTTGCGACGGCGGGGACGGACGGCGAGCCCGCGGCCGGACGTGGGCCGCGCCGGGCGAGCAACCGGTCGTCGTGGGCCAGCAGGTGCGTGGCCGCGAGCGAACGCCAGGGACGCCACCGCTCGACGTGGGCTGCGGTCGCCGAGCCGGTAGGGCGACATCTGAGGGGTCCGCGCGGCGCCGGTCACCCTGGGGACGACCGGCGTCCCGGCGGTCACCCGTCCGGGCCGGATCAGGACAAGAACTAACACGCAGGGTGAGCGAGCCCACCGCGATGCAGAGGTCACGGCGGGGTAAACTCGCAGGTCGACTGGTCCGCGGGGACGATCAGTCCCGCTGCGAACCGTTACTGGACACGGCGCAGTACCGGTTGCCCACGGAGGAACCCTTTGCGTCTGTTCGGTGAGTGCTCTTGACCGCTGTTCACGATCGGGCCCTCGAGGCCGCGCTCGATTCCGCCGCGCTTAATTCCACTCTGGACCGCGCCATCGATCCGGCCACGTTCATCGCTGGTCCGGCGGCCCTGCCCCGCACCCTGACCGACATGTTCGCCGAGACGGCGCGGCGATACCCGCTCGCGCCCGCGCTCGACGACGGCACCCGCACCCTGACCTACCAGGCGCTGACCGAGGCCGTCGAGCACGCGGCAGGCAAGCTTGCCGCCAACGGCATCGGCGCGGGCGACCGCGTCGGCATCCGGATCGCCTCCGGCACGGCTGAGCTCTACATCTCGATCCTGGCCGTGCTCGCGGTCGGCGCCGCCTACGTGCCGGTCGACGCCGATGACCCCGAAGAGCGCGCCGACCTGGTGTTCACCGAGGCCGGCGTGTGCGCGGTGCTGACGCCCGACCTGGTCGTGCGCGGCCTGCCCGGCGGTCGCGTCGCCGAGCCGACTCCCGCGGACGACGCCTGGATCATCTTCACCTCCGGTTCGACCGGCAAGCCCAAGGGCGTCGCGGTCACCCACCGCTCGGCGGCCGCGTTCGTCGACGCCGAGGCCCGCCTGTTCCTGCGGGACGAGCCGATCGGCCCGGACGACCGCGTGCTGGCCGGGCTGTCCGTCGCGTTCGACGCCTCCTGCGAGGAGATGTGGCTGGCCTGGCGCCACGGCGCCTGCCTGGTGCCCGCGCCGCGCAGCCTGGTGCGCAGCGGCATGGACCTCGGCCCGTGGCTGGTCGAGCAGGAGATCACCATCGTCTCCACGGTGCCGACGCTCGCCGCGCTCTGGCCCGCCGAGGCGCTCGACGACGTGCGCCTGCTCATCCTCGGCGGCGAGGCCTGCCCGCCGGAGCTGGCCGCGCGCCTGGCCGTCGAGGGCCGCGAGGTGTGGAACACCTACGGCCCCACCGAGGCCACCGTCGTGGCCTGCGCCGCGCAGCTGGCCGGCGAGGGCCCGATCCGCATCGGCCTGCCGCTGGACGGCTGGGAGCTGGCCGTGGTCGACGCCGAGGGCGCCGTCGTGGCGATGGGCGAGACCGGCGAGCTGGTCATCGGCGGCGTGGGCCTGGCCCGCTACCTCGACCCGGTCAAGGACGCGGAGAAGTACGCACCCGCGCTTGCCTGGCGGCGTGCCTACCGCAGCGGCGACCTGGTCCGCGCCGAGCCCGAGGGCCTGGTGTTCCTCGGCCGCGCCGACGAGCAGGTCAAGCTCGGCGGGCGGCGGATCGAGCTCGGCGAGGTCGACGCGGCGTTGCAGGCGCTGCCCGGTGTCGCGGGGGCGGCCGCCGCGGTCAAGACGACCGGCGCGGGCACCCAGCTGCTCGTCGGTTACCTGGTCGGTGACGGCCTCGACCTGGACGCCGCCCGTGCCCGGCTCGCCGAGGAGCTGCCCGCCGCCCTCGTGCCGCGGTTGGCCGTGGTCGAGACGCTGCCGACCCGCACGTCCGGGAAGGTCGACCGGGCCGCGCTGCCGTGGCCGCTGCCCAACACCAGCGGCGACGACCACTCGATCGGGTTGCACGGCACCCAGAAGTGGCTCGCCGACCGGTGGACCGAGGTCCTCGGCACCGCACCCGACAGCCTCGGCACCGACTTCTTCGCCGCGGGCGGTGGCAGCCTCGCCGCGGCCCGGCTGGTCTCCCTGGTCCGCGCCGAGCACCCGACGGTCTCGGTCAGCGACGTCTACCACCACCCGACGCTCGCCGCGCTCGCCGCGCGGCTCGATGCGTTGGCCGATGCGAACAGGCCGGTCCACGAGGTCGTGCCGACCCCGCGGCGCACGCAGGTCCTGCAAACCCTGCTGTTGCTCCCGCTCTTCGGCCTGGTCGGGCTGCGCTGGGCGATCGTGATCGGCGCGGCCGGTGCCGTGCTCCCGGTGGCGTGGCTGCCGAGCGCCCCGTGGTGGGCACTGGGCGCCGGCTGGCTGCTGCTCTTCAGCCCGCCCGGCCGGATCGCGATCACCGCGCTGAGCGCGCGGTTGCTGTTGCGTGGCGTCCGGCCCGGCACCTACCCGCGGGGCGGTTCCGTCCACTTGCGACTGTGGTTCATCGAGCAGCTTTCCGAACGGGTGGGCGCGACCGAACTCGCCGGTTCCTGGCTCACCCACTACGCCCGCGCCCTCGGCGCCCGCATCGCCGCCGACGTCGACCTGCACTCGCTGCCACCGGTCACCGGCCTGCTCAAGATCGGCAAGGGTGCGGCCATCGAGCCCGAGGTCGACCTGTCCGGCTGGTGGCTCGAGGGCGACCGCCTGCACCTGGGCAAGATCCGGATCGGCGCGGGCGCGACCGTCGGCGCCCGCTCCACGCTCTTCCCGGGCGTCCGGATCGGCAAGCGGGCCGAGATCGCGCCCGGCTCGGGCGTGCTCGGTTCGGTGCCGACCGGGCAGCGCTGGTCCGGCGTCCCGGCGACCAAGCAGGGCAAGGCGAACCGGCGCTGGCCGGCCCAGCGCCCGGCCGGGTTGCGTCGCTGGAAGCTGGCCTACGACGTGAGCTCCGTCGTGCTCGGCCTGCTGCCCGCCCTGTGCGCGGTGCCCGCGCTGCTGCTCGGCCTCGTGCTCGTCGGGTCGGCGCCGACGCTCGGCGCCCTGCTGCTCGCCGTGCCACCGGCGACCGTCGCGTGGCTCGCCACCCAGGCGCTGGTGACGCTGGTCGCCGTGCGGCTGCTCGGCATCGGCCTGCGCGCGGGCCACCACCCCATCCGCGGCCGGATCGCCTGGCAGGCCTGGGCGACCGCACGGCTGATGGACAACGCCCGCGGGCAGCTGTTCCCGCTCTACGCCAGCCTGCTCACGCCGGTGTGGCTGCGGGCGCTGGGCATGCGGGTCGGTCGCGGCGTCGAGGCGTCCACGGTCGTCGCGCTGCCCGCCATGACCACGATCGGCGACGGCGCGTTCCTCGCCGACGACACCATGATCGCCGGCTACGAGCTCGGCGGTGGCTGGATGCACATCGCCGAGGCACGCGTGGGCAAGCGTGCGTTCCTCGGCAACTCGGGCATGACCGCGGCCGGTCGCTCGGTGCCCAAGCGCGGCCTGGTCGGCGTGCTGTCGGCGACGCCGAAGCGGGCGAAGACCGGCAGCTCCTACCTGGGCATGCCACCGATGCGCCTGCCCCGCACGGCGCGGGGTGGTGACCAGAGCCGCACCTACGCGCCGCCGCGCCGGCTCGTCGTGGCCCGCGCGCTGGTCGAGCTCTGCCGGGTGGTGCCGGTGATGTGCTCGGTGGCGCTGGCCGTGCTGGTCGGTTATGCGTTGGCGCAGATGGGTTTCTGGCTCGGTCTGCTGCTCGCCGGGGTGTTGCTGGTCGACGCCGGGATCGCCGCGTGCGCCATCGCGGCGGCCGCCAAGTGGGCGCTCTCCGGGCAGTTCCAGACCCGTGAGCACCCGTTGTGGAGCCCCGCCGTGTGGCTCGCCGAGCTGGCCGACACGTTCGTCGAGGTGCTTGCCGTGCCGTGGCTGGTCGGCTCCGTCGCCGGCACGCCGGTGATGTCGGGCTGGTTGCGGGCCACTGGGGCCACGGTCGGGCGCGGCGTCTGGTGCGAGTCCTACTGGCTGCCCGAACCGGACCTGGTGACCCTCGGGGACGGCGTCACGGTCAACCGCGGCTGCGTGGTCCAGACCCACCTGTTCCACGACCGGATCCTGCGGATGGACGCGGTGGTGCTGGCGGCCGGTGCGTCGCTGGGCCCGCACGCGATCACGTTGCCCGGCACCAGGATCGGCGCGCACGCGAGCGTCGGGCCCGCGTCGCTGGTGATGCGGGGTGAGCACGTGCCCGCAGGCACCCGGTGGCTCGGCAACCCCGTGACCGCCTGGCGGTAACGTAGGCGTGGTGTTCCGGGAAGCCGATCTGCTGGGGCACGGCAACCCCGGCTACCACATCACCCACTACGACCTCGCGCTCGCTTGGCGACCGTCCACCGGACGGCTGACCGCGACCGCGCGCCTCGTCGTCACGGCCGTCGACGCCTTGTCGACGGTCGTGCTGGACTTGGGCGGGCTGACCGTCAGCAAGGTGTTGGTGGGCGGGCAGCCGGCGCGCTGGACCCATCGGGGCGGCAAGCTCCGCATCCGGGTCGGGCGGACGCTCGCGGCCGAGTCGGCGATCGAGGTCGAGGTCCGCTACGCCGGGCGTCCGGTGCCGGTGCGCACCCGCCACTGGGGCGAGGTCGGCTGGGACGAGCTGACCGACGGCGTGATCGTGGCGAGCCAGCCGGTCGGCGCGCCGTCGTGGTTCCCGTGCGACGACGCGGTGGGGGAGAAGGCGACCTACCGGATCGCGGTGAGCGTGCCGGACGGGTACACGGTGCTGGCCAACGGATCGCGTGCCGGGAAGGCCCGCTCCGGCCGGGAGACGACGTGGACCTTCGACGAACCCGCGCCGATGTCGGCCTACCTCGCCACCGTCCAAATCGGACAGTACGCGGACGTCGCGCTCGCGCCCGGCCAGCACGCCGCGGTGACCCGGTCGAAGCTGCGTGCGTTCCGGCACGACTTCGCGCGCCAGCCGCAGATGATGTCCTTGTTCGTGGAACTGTTCGGGCCGTACCCGTTCGAGTCCTACGGCGTCGTCGTGACCGAGGACGAGCTCGAGGTGCCGGTCGAGGCCCAGGGCATCTCGATCTTCGGCGCGAACCACGTCGACGGCAAGCGCGGGTTCGAGCGGCTGGTCGCGCACGAGCTGGCGCACCAGTGGTTCGGCAACTCGGTCGGGCTGGCGGCCTGGCGCGACATCTGGCTGAACGAGGGGTTCGCCGCGTACGCGGAATGGTTGTGGTCGGAGCGTTCCGGCGGCCCGCGGGCGTCGGCCCTGGCGGCCGAGGCACGGCGGCGGCTGGCCGGTGAGCCGCAGGACCTGGTGATCGGTGACCCGCCGGCCAAGGACATGTTCGACGACCGGCTCTACAAGCGCGGCGCGCTGACCCTGCACACCGTGCGGACCGCGATGGGCGACGCCGCGTTCTTCCCGATGCTGCGCGAGTGGACCGGCACCTACCGCCACGCCACCGCGACCACGGCGGACTTGCAGAAGCTCGCGCAGCGCCACACCGACACGGACCTCGCGCCGCTGTTCGACGCGTGGCTCTTCGCCGCGCCCTTGCCCTAGCCGGTCGCGCGCCGCACCGCCTCCTCCACGACGAGCCGGCCCGCCTTCTGCCACGGCGCGCGGTTGGCGTCGGCGTAGTTGCCGGCCAGCTTGTGCACCACGACCCGGATCGGCGGCGGTTCGTCGTGCACGGCGCCGATCGCCGCCCGGATGCCGGATGCGAAGTCCTCGGCCCACTCCTCGATGATCTCCCGGAAGTCTTCGGCGGACGGCGGGAGCTGCGCCTCGTCGAGGCTCAGCGAGAAACCCTCGTTCGGGTCCGGCTCGAGGTCGACGAGCGCGACGACGATGCCGGCGCAGTTCCCGGCCGACCCCGCGCGCACCTTGATCCCCCGAAGGGGTAGGGCGCCGACGAGGTCGGCCGCCGCGGGTACGGGCGGGACGTACCGCAGGGCGGTGGTCAGACGGTGCAGGTTCTCGACGACCTGCTGCCCGGCCTCTTCGGCGCCGGTCTGGTCGCCGTCCAGCCGGCGCACCACCACCTCGACGCGGTCCTCGACGGAGAAGTAGTGGTGCAGCGCGGACCGGATGCTCGACGCCAGACCGGCGAGGCGGTCGTCGGTGAGGTCGGGGACTCCGGCGACGACGTCCACTGTGCCCGCGGTGCCTCGTGCGAAGTCGACCTGGGCGGTCGTGCCCTTGGCCCGGACATCGCGGATCGGGAGCGTGTCGAGCAGTTCTTCGGCCGTCATGCGGTGAACACCCCAGCTTCGGTGGCGGCGAGCGCGGCCGCGGCGGCGCGGTCGGCGATGGCTTTGTCGAGCGGCTCGCCGGTGATGAAGAGCCGGAAGTACAAGGGCGCCGTGGCCGTGCGGATCACTTCGACCGCGTCCACGCCCGCGGGTAGCTCACCCCGCTCGACGGCCCGGGTCACGACGGCGGCGGCATCGTGCAGGCGCGTGGCGAAGAACGACGCCAGCGCCTGCGCGCCTTGCGTGGAGCGCAAAGCGGCACTGATGAGCGCGGTGGCCGCACCGCCGTAGGCCGGATCGGTGAAGCCGACCAGCACCGCGTGGGTCACCGCGCGCAGGTCGTCGGCGAGGGAGCCGGTGTCGGGGATCGCCCACTCCGCTTCCGCCGAGTGGGCCAGGGCTTCGGCGACCAAGCCGTCCACGCCGCCCCAGCGCCGGTAGAGCGTGGCCTTGTGCACGCCGGAACGGGTGGCGACCTGCTCGACGGTCAAGGCGTCGTAACCGCCGGAGGACAGCTCGGCCAGCACCGCGTCGACCACGGCCGCCCGCACGCGCGCGCTTCGCCCACCAGGGCGCACGGTTCCCGGTCTGGTCAAAGTCGACTCCAGTCGCGTTAAGGCTTGCGCTCGGCTTCCGAGCCTGCCATGCTCAGCTTAACGCGATCCCAGTCGCAATAGAGATGAGGTTCGATTGACTCCAGATCCCACCACCGTGCACCCGCTGCAAGGCCACGATCGGCTGGTGTTCCTCAAGCCGCTGATCACCGACCCGCGCATCGAGGTCGGCGAGTACACCTACTACGACGACGAGCAGGACGCGGCGGCGTTCCAGGAGCGCAACGTCCTCTACGCCTACGGCCCGGAGAAGCTGATCATCGGCAAGTACTGCGCGATCGCGTCCGGCACCAAGTTCATGATGGCCGCGTCGGCGCACCCGACCATGGGCGGCTCCACGTTCCCGTTCACGATCTTCGGCGGGACCTGGGCCGACCGGACCCTGGACATCGTCACGGGCATGCCGAGCCGCGGTGACACGGTGATCGGCAACGACGTCTGGTTCGGCTACGGCGCGTTGGTCATGCCCGGCGTGCGCATCGGCGACGGCGCGATCATCGCCGCGGGCTCGGTCGTCACCGCCGACGTCCCGCCGTACGCGATCGTGGGTGGCAACCCCGCCACCGTGATCCGCAAGCGGTTCGCCGACGACGACATCGAGCGGTTGCTGCGCGCGGCGTGGTGGGACTGGCCGGTCGAGCTGGTGACCGAACACGTCCGCACGATCATGGCCGGCACGCCGGCCGAGCTCGAACGGATCAGCGCGCAGCGAGCGACCACGGGCAGCTCGGCCACGCGGTGACCGCGTTCACCGCGCGGGCAGCGGTGACGTCGTCCACGGCGTCGCGTCGAGCTCGGTGAAGAGCCTCAGCTCGGTCGCGGCCCGGCGGACGGCCTCGGCCGCGCCGTCGACGATCCGCACGTCGCCGTCCTGGCGCCAGAACCGCTGCGGGATCGGGTTCGGTGCGGCGGCGTTGGCGATGGCTTCGAGGACGCTGGTGAAACCACGGGTGTCGGCGAGCGGGCACAGCGGCCGCCCACCCGCGACCAGGTTCGCCAGCTGGCTGGTGCGCCCGAACCGGGCCTCGGTCCGGCGGCCGTCCCGGTAGGTGATCGTCAGCTCGTCGGTGAGGTAGGCCAGCTCCGCGGTCGCCCGCTCGCCGTGCACGAGCACGACCGGGTCGAGGATCCGGTCCGCGCACAGCGTGCCGGACACGACGATCGGTGGCGCCCCGGCGAAGCGGGCACGCAGGCACGAGGTGTCGTCGCTCTCGATGTCGTTGGCCCGCCACAGTTCGAGCTCGACGGACGCGGCCGCGCGAGCGGTCGCGGCGGTTCCCGCGAGGGCGCAGGCGTTCATGATCGAGTGCGCGAACGGGTTGCTGAGCACACCGTCGACGACCTGGACGCCGTTGAGCACGCGGCGACCGGCCCAGTCCGCGCGGCCGAAGTACGCGCAATCGCGTTGCCACGCCGCGTAGGAGCCGATTCCCTCGATCGCCCCGAGTTCGCCGGTCTCGACCAGCTCACGCAACTGGGCCAGCGCGGCCGAACCCATGGTCTGGAAGCCGACTTCGACCAGGTGCCCCGTGTTCTGCTCGGCCGCGAGCAGCCGGTCCAGGTCGGCGATCGAGGTGACCGGCGGCTTTTCGAGCAGCACGTCGCTGCCCGCGGTCAACGCCAGCTCGGCGAGCTCCGCATGGGTCTGCGGCGGCGTGGCGAGCACCGTGAGCTCCGGTGCCGCCTGCCGCAGCAGGGCGTCGAACTCGGCGAAGTGCGGGACGCCGGCGAGCTCGGTGGCCAGCTCCGGCGGTGGTGGGCGCAGGTCGCAGGTGCCCACGAGTTCGGCGCCTTCGAGGCCGCGGATGGTCGTCAGGTGTGTCCGGCCGAAACCGGTGATCCCGACCAGCGCCACCCGCACGCGACACCTCCGTGGCAGCCGTTAATCGACTCCCGCAAACTATGGACGCGTCGCGGTGGTGTCAATGATGTTGGTCGGCCCGGGCTCAGCACTCCTCGACGGTCGAGGTGAAGTAAGCGGTGCGGACGCCCCAGGTGGAGCTGAAGTAGCTCGGGCAGTAGCCGTACACGTAGCCGCCGACGGGCTCGCCGGTGTGTGCGGACGACGAGTAGTAGGTGTAGGTGAACATGTGGCCGAGCTTGCCGGTGGCCGACGCGGGGCCGCCGGTCATGGTGACGGCCAAGGCGCACCCGGCGGCGACGGCCGCGGCCCGGCGCAGGACGGGGGAGAGGGAAGGCATCGGGGGACCTCCTCGGTTCGTGGCTCCAGGATTGTTGCTCGCGCGCACCGCCGTGGCAGCCGCCGTTCGGGCCGCAGCCGGTCGCCGCCCCGCGCCCCCGCACCGTTCGGCGGATGCCACGGCGGTGGTCGGTGTGGTTCCATCACCGGTAGGAGTCGAGTAATCGATTACTCGATCACTGTCGGGGAGGTCGCATGCGACCACGATGGGTACTGACGGGCCTGGCCGCGCTCACGCTGGTGGGGGCGATGACGGCGCCCGCGGCCGGCCAGGCCGCTGCCACCCAGGCAAGTGCGGTCGAGTGGGTCGGCGCCGATCCGGTGCACCTGGTGTACGACCCGGGCACCCGCTACCTCAACGACCACACCGTGATCAAGGCGCCGGACGGCACGTGGCACCTGTTCGGCATCACGGCGCAGCGGGCCCCGGACGGGCAGTTCCCCGACGGCGGGCTCGAGGTGAACATCGCGCACGCCACCGCACCCGCCCTGGCCGGGCCGTGGACCACGCAGCCCTACGCGCTCACGGTCGACCCGGACTACTTCGGCGAGGCGCACCTCTGGGCGCCACACGTGATCGCCGACAACGGCACGTACTACATGTTCTACGCGGCGGGCGGCAACGGCGCGGCGATGAACCTGGCGACCTCGACGGATCTGAACCACTGGACGCGCATCCCGTCGGGCCCGCTGTTCCGCGGGATCGCCGCGCGCGACCCGTACGTCGTGCGCATCGGGGACCAGTGGGTCATGTATTACTGCGAGATCAACGGCGCCGATCACCACCACGTGGTGGCCTACCGGACGAGCACGGACCTGGTGCACTGGAGCGGCCAGTCGATCGCGTTCACCGACCCGTCCATGGACAGCAACGCCCCGAGCAACACCGAGTCGCCGTTCGTGGTGCGGCACAACGGGTCCTGGTACCTGTTCATCGGTCCGCGCGGTGGCTACGTGGGCACCGACGTGTTCCGCAGCAGCGATCCGCTGCACTTCGACCTCGCGGACTACGCGGGCCACGTGCCGGTGCACGCCGCCGAGGTCGTCGAGGACGGCGGGACGTGGTGGGCGACCGGGGCCGGGTCGTTCGAGCACGGGCTCTACCTGGCGAAGCTGCGCTGGCAGGCGACGCCACCACTGTGGCCGAGCACCGCCAACCCGTCGTCCACTGTGGACGCGCGGCACCGGTTGCAGCTCTTCGCACTCGGCGCGGGCCACACGGTGCTGCGTGCGGTCGAGACCGCACCCGACAGCGGTAACTTCGGTGCCTGGCAACCGTTCGGTGTGGCGGGCACGGTGCCGTCGGTCGTCACGGACCGCGCCGGTCGCCTGGAGGTGTTGGCGCCCAACGCCGACGGGACCGCGTTGCTGCGCCGGGTCCAGACCGACCCGGCCACCGACGCATGGGGAGCGTGGACGACCTTCGGCCCCGCGGTCGGTGCGCCGCCCGCGACCGGCAAGTACCCCGACGGCCGGCTCGCCGTCTTCGCCCTCGGCCCCGGCGGCAACGCGATCAACGTCCGGGTCCAGACCGGCACGGACACGTGGTCGGACTGGCAGCAGTTCGGCGGCCCGGCGGGTGCGCCGCCGGTGGTCGGCACCAACGCGGACGGCCGCCTGGAGGTCTTCGCCGTCGGCCCCGGCGGCGCCTACGTGGCACACCGCTGGCAGAACACACCCGGCGGCGACTGGAGCGCCTGGGACGGCGGCTTCGGCGGTCCGGCGGCCGCCGTCGCACCCAGCGTCGGCAACGACGCGGACGGCCGGCTCGAGGTGTTCATCCCGCACCCGGTCGGCACCGGCACCGCGCAACGGGTGCAGGCCGTCCCCAGCGGCGGCTGGTTCGACTGGCGCCAGCTCAGCGGAACGTGGCCGGACGCGTCCCCCGCGGTGCGCCGCGACACCGACGGGCGGCTCGAGACCTTCTTCCTGTCCCCGGGCGGCGATTACCTGGCCCGCAAGGCGCAGGCCAGTCCGAACGGGACGTGGAGCCCCGAGCAACGGATCGACGACGGCTTCCCGGCCGGCCAGGTGGCGTGCACGCCGGCGGTGACGGCGGAAGCCGACGGCCGGCTGGTCCTGCTCGCGTTGACCCCGAACGGCGCGTTGCAACGCCGAACCCAGTCCGCGCCGAGCAGCAGCACCTGGACGCCGTGGAAACCCTTGGGCGGCACCGCTTTGGCCATCCCGAGCTGCGGCGGGGCCACCTGAGCGGTCAGTTCCGCAGCTGGCCGGTCAGGGTCTTGGTGACGTTCGCGAGAGTTTCGTCGTGGACGTCGGGGAGTTCGGAGTGCACGAGGATCGCCCCGTCGCCACCGTCGACCGCGATGCCGCCGAACGCGACCGTCTCGCCGACGATCCTCACCTCGCCCGCGCCGGGCGGGGACTCGAGCAAGGGCCGCGCCTCGGTCAACGACAAGCCGGCGTCGCGGACCAGCACCGGGCCGAGCACGCTCGCCGCGCCCTTGACCGGAGTGATCACCACGGTCACGTCGAACGAGCCGGAAGCGGCCTTGTAGTCGCAGGCCACGTACACGCCCGCGATGGCGTCGATGGCCGACATCCCGCCCCGCTGCGCGGCGATCGGGTCGTCGGCGGGCTTGCCCGTCTTCGACTTCTGCACGCTGATCGAATCGGGGGTCACGGCCGTGCCGACGCCGGCCGCCTTCAGCGCGGCGGGTGGGTCGAGGTGCAGGGGACAGGTCGACGCATTCGGCGGCGTGGCGCTCCGAGCGCCGTCCATGGAGATCGCCGGGTCGTCCGACGAGCACGCGGCCACGACGAGGACGGCCGCGGAGACGATCAGGAGCCGCGAGTGCATGCCGCACCCTATCCACCACCCGCATCCACCACCCCGGGCACGCCGAAGCGGCGCCGGTCCGTGGGGGACCGGCGCCGCCTGCGGATCATTCGCGAATGGTGCTCGCGGAACCGCCGGCCGCGATCTCGTCCTGGGTGAACCGCTCGGTCACCCACTGCTTGTGCTGGTAGAGCACGGTTTGGTCGGTGTGGTGCGGCGAGGCCGGGTTGGCCGAGAGCGAGTACGTCAGGATCGTGCGGACCCGCGGGCCGTCCGGGGTGAGCTGTGCGGCCATGATGAAGCTCGACCCGAACTCGATCGGGCCGTAGGTGCCGTCGTCACGCAGGGTCCGGTCGGCCGCGTTGGTGATGTTGAAGCAGCCCTCGGCCCCGGTGCAGCCTGCCACCGGGATGCGGCCGTCGGTGAACTGCGTGTCGCCGAAGGCGACGTCCAGCGCCAGACCGTGCGCCGTGATCACCTGCACCGCGTCGGCGAGCGAGGCGCGCAGGCCCGGCGTGCTGGTGTCCACCTTGTTCGGTGTGGTCACCGGGTGCTCCGGGTCGAACGGCACCAGGTAGTGCACGCCCGGCTTGGTGGCGATGGCGCGCAACCAGAATTCCCGCCACAACACCGTGCCACGGCTGGTCGTGTCGGCCTTGCCGTCCCACTTCGCGAGCACGTCGCAGGCTTGCCGGACGTCCACAGTGGTCCCGTCGGTGGCGGTCAGCGACGGGTTCGCACGGCACATCGCGACCACGTCGGACTTGGCCATCTCCGCCGTCAGCTCCCGGTCGCCGAGCATCGCGCCCTGCAACGACGGCAGGTCGAACCCGGGTGCGCCGAGCCCGTCGGTGCCCGCGCGGCGGTCGGCGATCATCTGGTGCGACAGGCGATCCCGGGGCGAGCGGGTGTCGGCGATGTCGCCGTAGATCCGGGGGAAGCCGGTCAGCGGGGCGTCCGCGTTGGTCAGCCACGCCGACTCGTTGGAGTTCGACACGTAGTCGTGCCGGGTCAGCTGTGGCGCGGTCGACGGGCCGAACGTGCCCGGCTGCACGGCGTCCTTGTCGGTGCCCCAGGCGCAGTTGCCGTGCGCGCCGTCGAGCACGATGGTGCGCGGGTACATGGCGTGGCCTTCCGGCGTGTCCACGCACCGCGCGGCCTGCGCGTCGGTGACGTTCGGGACGACGGAGACGTCACCGTAGTAGGTGGTGCCGCTCTTGTCGGCCGCGATCGTGTCCACGAACGGCATCGACTGGTGCTTGCGCTGCACCGCGTTCAGCTCGCCGATCGTGCGCGCCCGGCCGAGGCCCAGCCACTCGTCGACGTCGCGCAGGTTGTCCACATTGGAACCGCGGACGGCGAACGCGCTATCGGCACCCCAGCTGTCGGCGATCACCGGGCCGTAACGCGAGTCGTAGAGCGTCCGCCGGACCTCGGTCACCGTGCCGTCCTTGCCGCGCACCGGCACCCGCACGACCTTCTGCTTCATGGGCTCCGCTTTGCCGTCCACCAGGTAGGTGGTCGGGTGACCGGGCTGGAGCTTCAGCTGGAACAAGGTGAACCGCTGCGCGCTGGACACGGTGTGCGTCCACGCCAGGTCGTGGTTGTGCCCGACCTCCACGGTCGGAGTGCCGAACACGCTGCCGCCCGCGACGTCCAGCAAGCCCGGCACGGTGAGCTGCACCTGGTAGAAGCGGAACATCCCGGACCACGGGAAGTGCGGGTTGCCCAGCACCATGCCGCTGTGGTCCTTGGTGACGTCGCTGCCCAGACCCCAGGCGTTGCTGCCGATGTCGTTGTGCACGGCGGGGGCGGGCGCGGTGCCGTTCTGCTTGCCGGGTGCCGCCGTCGCGATGGACGTGGTGAAGCCGGACAGGCCACCGAGCTGGTTAAGGTGGTGCATCATGCGCCAGACGTCGAGTTCGGTGATCGGCCGGACCCACGCCTTGCCGCGGCACGTCGGGTCGGGCAGCCGGTCGGCGCCGGTGTCGCGCAGGTAGCGGTTGACCCCGGCGGCGTAGCCGGCGACCAGTTCGCGTGCCTGCTTGGACGGCGCGTTGCGCCCGGTCAGCAGCCGCTCGACGACGTGCGCGTCGTTGAGCGAACGGAAGTACGTGTCACTGTCCACATTGGTGGCCGGGCCGCCGCCGTTGTCCACCGTGCCGTCCGGGCCCAGGAACTTGGACCGTTCGCCGCGCAGGGTCAGCACCGCGTCGGCGAGCGAGCAGAGGTTGTCCTGCGTGAACGTGTACCCGTAGCCGTAACCGGCGCTGCCGAGGGTGGGTGCGAGCACGTGCGGGATGCCGTACTCGGTGCGGGTCACTTGCGCCGCATAGTGTTCGCCCGCGCCCAAGTGGACGGTCGGGCCGGGCGTGGCGCCGGCGTTGGTGGCCACCACAGTGGCCACCGCGGCGCCGGTGAGCGCCGCGGCCAGCCCCGCTGAGGCGCGTTTGTACTTGATCCGCATGGATTCCCCCGTCTGGGTCGTCGTTGTGCGGATCAGTCTGTCGGCATGATCACCTGCCGTGATCCGGTATGTCCCGGAATTCGACCCTGACGGGGACCGGTACCCGGGTGGCTGCCGACGGGGGACCGGCAGCCACACCGGCTGGGTGGGCGATCAGCCGCGGGCGGCGGCGATCACCTTCTGCATGGCGACCGCGGTGCGGGCCGCGATGTCCTCGACGTCGAGCGGCTGCAGCCGGCTGGAGAGCACCTCCACCGAGATGGGCAGGTCGACGCCGCGCTCGTTCAGGTCCCGCAGGAGTTCGGCCAGCGGGAACGCGCCCTCGCCGGGCAGCAGGCGCGCGCTGACGCACTCGGTCATCAGGTCGTCGGGGGCTTCGGCGGGGCCGTCGGCCAGCTCGAGCCCCCCGATGTGCCGTGCTTCCAGGCGGTCCAGCGCCGCGCGCCCGCTCGGGTCGCGGAACAGGTGCCAGGTGTCGACCTGGAGCGTCCCGTTCGGACGGTCCGCGCCGAGCAGCACGTCGGCCGCGACGGCGAGGTCGAAACCGGGGAAGGCCGCGATCGTCTCCAGCGCGATGGTCAGGCCGTGCCGGGCGGCGCGGTCGCACATGGCGCCGAACCGCTCGGTGAGGACCTCGGTCGGGATCGGGTCGTGGCCGGGCGGCGTGATGCCCGCCGCCTTGACCTTGGTCGCGCCCGTGGCGACGGCGAGGTCGAAGATGTGGGTCTCGAGTTCGGTCGCCTCGTCGCTGTGGTCCCAGCCGAACAGCACCTCGAGCTCGGCGACCCGCAGGCCGTGGTCGGCGAGGAGCTTGCGCAGACCCTCGGGGGAGTGCCCCGCGAGCTGCTTGTCGGCTTCCTCGACGTTCAGGCCGATGCACGTCACGCCCTGGCGCGCGGCGGCCACCAGCCGGTCACGGAACGAATGCCGGGCGGGCTGGTCCCAGCCTGCGCCGGCCAACTGCAACTGGGGGAACATCAACTCCGGGTCGTCCAGAATTGTCATCGTGGGCCCTACCGTTCGGTGGGATCGCATCCAATCGACGCGACATGGGAGGCGAAGCGGAACCGGGCGTACCATTTCTGGCGCCCGAATCCTGTGCCGTAATCGTCATACGCGCACACCCCTTGGGGCACCCCTGTCCGCGTCGGCGCAACCCCTGTTTCCGCACGTTGTCGCGCACGGTCATGCGCTGGTTACAGCGCCGTGCCGCGATTGGTTAGCGCAAGGTTAGCTAACGGAAAAATGGGACAGGGGTTGGTCAGGATTCGGCGTCGCCGAGGAACGCCAGCAGCGCCGCGTTCACCTCGTCCGGCCGCTCCAGCGGGGGCAGGTGCCCCGTCGCCGGGATGCGCACATGTCGTGCGCCGGGGATTCCGGTGGCGTAGGCCCGCGACATGTCGAGAATCTCCGGCACGTCGGCGTCGCCGCTGAGCACCAGAACGGGCATGGTGAGCTCGTGCAGCCGCCCGACCGCGGGCGGCTCCAGCAGCACCTCGTCGGACTCCGGCGTGCGGATCTCCCGCAACGCCATGTCCACCGCGAGCTCCCACACGTCCGGGGCGAGCGCGGTCTCGTCCCGGTCCGGACCGGCGACGAGCATCCGCGTCTGCAGGACGGCGATCCGCTCGGCCTCCGCGTCGGTCAGGTCCGCGCCGCCCCGGTACGCGGCGAGCCGTTCCGGACCGAGCGAGCCGTAAACCCTGTCCTGCCACAGTTCCAGCCACGACGGCCGCATCGCGAACCCGGAGAGCCCGGCCGCGATCAGCGCGAGCCGGTCGAACCGCGACGGCGCGGCGAGCGCGGCGTCCACGATGGTCCGCCCACCGTTGGAACACCCGACGGCCGCGGCCTGGTCGATGCCCAGGTGATCCATCAACCCGAGCAGATCCGCGTGCGGCGTCCGCTCCGCCGCCCACGGCGAGTCGCCGTGACACCGCTCGTCCACCGCGATCACGCGGTGACGCTCGGACAACGCGGGGACTTGGTGCCGCCACATCCGCCGATCGGCGATGCCCGCGTGCACGAGCAGCACCACCGGGCCGGAACCGACGTCGTCGTAAGCGAGATCCATGCGGTCACGCTAGCCGCGCACCCCGGTCGCGCACCGCCGCTTTATCGCTGGGCGAAACGGTGTGTCCGTTCTGTGTGCGGTCCGTGTGGTGCCGTTCGACACGATCGTCCGGCGAGGTCGTAGCGGTCGTGCACGCGCTGAGCTTGTCGTCCGACCGACGGCCGTCGCCCAAGGATGTCAGAAGATCCAGGAAAGGCACCACACGTGAATTCATATGCGCCGGGACCGACGCAGCGTCCAGCGCGACTGCCCGAACTGCCGACGACGACCAGACCCAAGATCCCCGGCACGCTCACCGGCGCGGCGGTGTTCGCCGGGCTGGCCGGGCTCATCGGCATCCTCACCCTCGTCGTCACCAACGCGTCGGGCGAGAGCATGGTGCTGGATGCGGCGGCGAAGCTCGCCGGTGTGCCCAGCAGCGAGCTCGCCGGTGACGAGTCGGTGCAGTTCGCGCTGCAGGACGCGTTCGACATCCTGCAGAGCCGAGCGGTGTTCTTCGCCGTGTTCGGCGTGATCTTCCTGGCCCTGCTGCTGCCGCTTCGCCTCGGCATGACGTGGGCCCGCATCGTGTACAGCATCTGCGCGCCGATCTCGCTCGCGTTGCTGGTCTACACGCTGCTGGACGAAGGCGTGCCCGCGGCGCTCAAGCTCATGGACGCAGCCAACGCCCTGGCCGCGTTGGTGGCCCTCGTCCTGATCTGGGCAGGCCCCAGCAACGCCGTCAGCCGCGCCCGCAAGGCGGCCAAGCGTTCAGACCAGCAGGCCCTTGCCGCCTGATCTCGACGTTTCACCAGCGGGGGTCGCGGGTGCCGCCAACTCCAGCAGCACCCGCAGCGCGGCCGCCTCGACCACGTCACCGGGCACGTGGTCGAGGCGGCCTGCCTCGTCTTCGCCGGCGACGGCCAGCAACCGCGACGCGATCGCCAGCTGGTCGTCGTCCCCCGTGGCGCGGAACGTCGCCGCGGTGGCCCGCAGCGTGGGCACGGCCCAGTCGAGATCGCCCTCGCCCAGCCGGCACGCGGCGAGGTCACGCGCCGCGACGGCTTGCAGGGCCGGGATGCCGAGCCGTTCGGCAAGGGTCAGGCCCCGCTGGAAGAGGCCACGGGCGACGGCACGGTTGCCCACGGCCGCCTCGGCGAGCGCGCGGACCCGGAGCACCGAGCAGCGCGCTTCGGCCTGATCGCCGACGTCGTCGAGCAAGCGCTCCGCCTCGGCGCTGGCGGCCCGGGCCTCGGCCAGCCGGCCACCCACCAAGTGCAGGCGCGCCAAGAACAATTGCAGCAACGCCAGCGGCCGCGGTGCGCCGAACCGGCGGGACTGCTCGAGGGTCCGGGCGCCGACCGCCGCCGCCTGCTCGAACCGGCCCAGCAACGTCAGCACCACGACCACGTACGAAGCCAAGGTCGTCTTCGCCATGGTGTCGCCGACCAAGCCTTCCGCGCGCTGCAGGCAGGCCAGCGCCTCTTCGAGCCTTCCTGTCGTGGCAAGGAGATTGGCGTAGTCGCCGAGCGCGTACGCGAGGCTCACCGAGTCGCCGAACCGCTCGAAGACCGTGCAGTTGCGCACATAGGTGTCCTCGACGCCGTCGTGCTCGCCCTTGGTGAACTCCAGCGTGGCCAGCAGGCATTCGGCCTTGGCCGCGGCCAGCTCATCCGCCGTCGCGCGGGCGTGGTCGAGGGCGGCCTGCTGCAGCTCGTGCACCTCGTTCCAGTAGCCCCGCATCCAGAGGAACTGCACCAGCCGGTGGCCCAGGCGCACCGCGTCGCGTGGTTGTGCCGCCCGGGCGGTCCGTACCAGGGCCAGCAGGTTCAGGCGTTCGGCGTCGAACCACGCGACCGGATCGGCGATCAGCCGCCGCACGACCCGATCCGGCAGGCCGTGGTCCGGTGCCTGGTCGGCCGGCGGGTGCGCGAGCATCAGCTGGAGCCCGGCCGAGGCCGCATCGGCGATGCCGAGGTAGGCGGTGAAGAGCCGGTCCCGCGCCGCGACCAGGTCGTCGGCCTCGGTCTCGGCTTCCATCCGTTCGCGGGCGTAGACCCGCAACAGGTCGTGCAGCCGGTAGCGGGGCTCGCCGGTCGCGTCCGTGCCGACCTGCTGCAGCAGGCTCGCCTCCAGCAACTCCTCGACGACCTTGTCGGCGTCGGCGGTGCCGGCCAGCACGCCGATGACCCACTCGGCGACGTCGACCGCGCCCAGCAAGCCCAGCAACCCGAACGCGTTGGTCGTGAGCGGGGTGAGGCTGTGGTAGCTCGACTCCAGGCTCGCGCGGACGTTCAGGTCGCTGACCGCGAGCTCGTCGAGCCGTTCCTGCTCGATCTCCAGGCGCTCGGCCAGCGCGTCGAGCCGCGAACCGGACCGCAACGCCAGGCGCGTGCCCGCGACGCGCAGGGCCAGCGGGAGACCGCCGCACGCGGCGACGATGCGGGTGGCCGCGGCGGGCTCGGCGGCGACCCGCGCGGCGCCGAGCATGGTCGCCAGCAAGCCGACCGCGTCCTGCTGGTCCATCGGCGCGAGGGGGAGCGGGTGCACGCCCGCGAGGCCGCTGAGCCGGCTGCGGCTGGTCACCAGCGTGGCGCAGCCGACCGTGCCCGGCAGCAACGGGCGGACCTGCTCGGGCTCGGCGGCGTCGTCGAGGACCACCAGCACACGCCGGTCGGCCAGCCTGGTCCGCAACGCCGCCGCGCGGTCGCCCAGCTGGTCGGGGATGGCCGAGGACGCCATGCCCAGGGCACGCAGGAACTCGCCCAGCACGTCGGCCGGATCGCGTGGGCTCGCCGAGCCGCCGCCGAGCTGGGCGAAGAGCTGGCCGTCGGGGAACGCGTCGCGCACGGTGTGGGCGGCGAGCACGGCGAGCGCGCTCTTGCCGACGCCGGGTTCGCCGGAGATCACCACGACCGGCGCCGTCGACTGTCCTGTTCGGACCAGTTCGCCGACGACCCGCAGTTCGTCGGCCCGGCCGTGGAAGTCCGCGACCCGCGGCGGCAGCTGACCTGGCCGCACGATCGCTGTGGTGGGCGACTCGACGGGCGTGGTTGCGCCCGGATCGCTCCCGCGCAGCAACTTGGTGTGTGCCTTGCGCAGCGCGGCGCCGGGCTCGATGCCGAGCTCGTCGACCAGGACCGCGCGGGCGTCGCGGTAGACGTCGAGGGCCTCGGCGGCGCGCCCCGCGCGGTGCAGGGCGGTCATCAGCTGGATGCGCAGGCGTTCGCGCAGCGGGTGCTCGGAGACCAGCCCACGCAACTCGGCGACGAGCGTGTCGTGCCTGCCGGTGGCGAGTTCGCAGTCCATGAGGTCTTCGAGCAGCGTCATCCGCTTCTCGGTCAGCTCGACGATCACCGGTTCGAGGCTGAGCACCGACAGGTCGGCCAGGGGGCGGCCACGCCACAACGCGAGTGCTTGGCGGAACAACGCCGCCGCGGTCGCCGGGTCCCCGCCCCGCATGGCCTTGCGCGCGGCCGAAGCGTGCTCGTGGAATCGCAGAAGATCGAGTTCGTCCGGCCCGGCGTGCAACCGGTAGGACCGGCCGATCGTGTCGATTTCCGTGTCCGGCAGGCGTTTCTTCAGCCGGGCGAGATAGGTGTGCAGGTTCGACAGGTACGACGACGGTGGCGAGCCGTCCCAGAGCGCGTCGACGAGCCGGTCGACGGGCACGGGTTCGCCCGCGTGGAACAGCAGCACGGCAAGCAGCGTCGAAAGGTTGTGCCCACGCAGGGTCACCGGTTCGCCACTCGGGCCGGACACCAGCAGCTGACCCAGGACAGCGAACTTCATGGGCATCCTCCGTGCGCGCGGCCACGACAACCTACCCCGCTCAGGCCGGCGGTTGGATGAGTTCGATCAGGTTGCCTTCCGGGTCCTTGACGTAGGCGAACCGCGCGCCGGGTTCGACCGCGTCCGCCGGCGGCCACACGCTCGCCGCGCCCGCGGCGGTGATGGCGGCGTACGACGCGTCCAGGTCGCGCACCGACAGCGCCCAGTGGCCGAAGCCGAGGGTCGCGGCGGCGTCGAGCGGGTCGGCGAAGGGGCGTTCACGCGCGGCGCCGGCCCGTTCGATGAGTTCCAGGCGCACGCCCGAACCCGAACGCAGCACCACCGTGCGCACGGCGGGCTCGTCGAGCTGGAACCGCTCGACCACAGTGGTCAGGCCGAGCACCCGCTGGTACCACGCCTGCTGGGCGTCGAGGTCGGCGACGGACAGACTGGTGTGGTGGACGGCGAGCCCGAAGTCGGCCATGGCAACCTCCGTGGTTAATGACACTAACCTGGTAAGTGCTGTTAACCTTACGCGGGTGGACAGCGAAGTCAAACGCCCCAGCGGCCGGCACCACGGTGACCTGCGCCGCGCACTCGAAGCGGCCGCGATGGACGTGGTGGCCGAGAAGGGGCTCGCCGGGTTCACGCTGGCCGAGGTCAGCCGGCGCGCCGGCGTGAGCGTCGCCGCGCCCTACAAGCACTTCGCCGACCGGGAGGCGTTGCTGGCCACCTTGGTCCTGCGCTCCTACGAGGAGCAGCGCAGACGCTACCGGGCCGCGATGGCGCGGGTGGCGGACCCGGTCGAGAAACTGGCGGCGTTCGCCTCGGCCTACGTGCGGTTCGCGGTCGACGAGCGCTCGCTCTTCGAGCTGACCTTCGCTGCCGGGCTCGACAAACGCGCCCGCCCGGAACTGGCCGAGGCCGGCGCGGCGCTGCTCGGCTTGCTCGAAGCACCGGCCCACGCCATCTGCGGCGACGACCAGCGGGCGCACCGGTTGGTGCTGGCGGTCGCGGCCTGTGCGCACGGGCACGCGGTGTTCGTGCTCGAAGGCGTCCTGGACGGCCCGCGCGACGCACGCAGGCAAGCCGCGTCGGCGGCGCGGGTGCTGGCCAACGCGCACGTCGCGCTCTGAGGTCTAAGGAACCGGGTCCGGGCTCTTCTCGTCGGCGAGCCTGCGCAGGAAGCCGAGGATGCCGGCCAGCCCGCCCGCCCACGACACCGATCGCGTGTTCGGCGAGGGCGCCACGAAGACCGGGTGCGCCTCGGTTCCGCCACCGCGCAACACCATCGTGGTCAGCAGGTCGTGCGCGGCCTCGGTGCGCCCGGCACCGATCAGCGCGTTGCCCACGCCCGCGACCCCGCAGCAGAGGCTGAGCGTCGCCATCCGTGGCGCCAGCTCCGCCGCCGCCTCCAGCGCCTCGACGGCCGGTGGGACAAGGGAATCGTCGCCCAGCACGTCGGCGGCGCGGTACAGCGTGCGGGCGATCCCGGCGAGGCCCTGGCACCACGAGCCGGCCAGCGGGTCGGCGGCCGGGGCGGCGTTGATCAACGACCGGGTCCGGGCGACGAGCACGTGCGTGCGGCACGCGGCCACCGCGTGATCCGCCGCGTCACCGGTGTGGTCGGCGTGCGCCAGCAAGAGGTCGACCATCCCGGCGAGCCCGTGCGCACTGCCCGCCGACCCGTCGACGCCGGGCAGGCGCTTCGCGGGCGGCACCATCGACTCCGGGTCGGCGGTCGTCGCGACCAGCCGCGCGCACTCGGCGGCCACGACCGCGTGCGCCGGATCGCCGGTCACGCGATGCAGCCGCAAGTGCCCGAGCCCGATCCCGGCGACGCCGTCGGTGACGTCGGGGCCGCGCTCGCGCCACCCGTCGGTCAACGCCCGGAACGCGGGCACCGCGAAGCCCTGGGCGGCCGCCTCGGCGAAGAACACCGCGATCCCGGTGCGCCCGGTGAACAAGCCGGAGGAGACCGGGATCCGCCGCGCCACGCGGTCGATGAAGCCGATCAGTTCGGTCACCCGCTCGCGCACGCCGTCGATGTCCAAGTGCCGCAACAATTCCAGGCCGACCCCGGCCACGCCGCCGTGCAGGTTGAGGTCGTGCTCGCTGCTCGCGTGGTAGTCCGGCCGCAGCACGTCGTCCACCATGGACAGCAGATCCGCGCGGACATTGCCGATGATCTCGGTCAACCGGTCCGGGGTCACGTCCGGCGGTGCGGGCATGGCGGTCAACGGCGGCCGCGGGACCGCCCCGTCGGCCAGCCGGTCGAACGCGGCCCGCACGCAGTCCTCGTCCTCGCTGAGCAGGTCGGCCAGCACACCCCACTCGACCGGCGCGCCGAGGCGCGGCAAGGTCTGCAGCACGCGGACCCGGGCTACCTCCGCGTCGTCGACCGGGTCGTAGCCGGTCGCGGCGAACGCGAGCGTCATGGCGAGTGAATGCAGGTCGTCGAGCTCGCGGGGTGGCTCGTCGCGCACCTGGCGGGCCGGGGCGTACCCGGGCGTGTGACCGGCCAGGTGGAAGCCGTCGTACGCCGCGATCCCGAAGTCCACAAGGGACACCGCCATACCGTCGAGCACGACGTTGGCGGGTGTGAGGTCCCGCATGACGACACCGCGGTCGTGCACCGCGCGCAAGACCGTCGCCAGCCGGTGCCCGAGCTCCAGCACCTCCGGCAGGGCGAGCGGTCCGTCGGCACGCACGGCCTCGTCGAGCGACCGGCCGCCGCGATCCTCGGTGGCCAGGAACTCGTCGCCGCCCTGGGCGAAGTGGTCGACGAACCGGGGCACGCCCTCGACCCCGTCGAGCACCCGCAACACCCGGCGCTCGTTGCGCATCAGCAGCCGCCGGTCGCGCCCCGGGGCCTGCACCCGCTCGCCGACGAAGGGCCGCGCCTGCTTGACCACGACCGCGGTGCCGTCGCGGAGATCGGTCGCGCGGTACACGTTGCCCGGCGCGGCCTCCCGGATGCCACTGTCCACTCGGTACTGTCCAGCCAGAACCATTGGACCCAGCACCATCGGGCCGGTCGGAGTGTCGTCGGCGAACGGGTCCTGAGCCCAGGAAGGCCGGCGGTAACGCAACCCGGCCAGCGCGTCGAACCGGTCGCCGTCCGGTCCCGCCACCCACATCCCGAAGCGGCCGTGCGCGTCCAGCGACAACGGCCCGCCGCGCATCGGGCCGTACCGGTAGTAGACGGGTGCGTCCGGGTCGACCCGGCGGTCGCTGACCACCGGCGGACCTTCGTGGCCACGCAACAGTTGCGCGAGCGACAACCCGAGCGCCCGCACCTGCGACGGCCGCGGGTAGACGGTGAACGCCTTGCCGACGCTCGCCGGGTGGCTGTGCCCGTCGTTGAGCTCCTCCAGCACGGCGACCGACCGGGCCAGCTTGAACGCGCACCGCTCGGCGACCAGGGCGGGCACCAGTTTCTCCACCAGGGCGTCGAAGGTCGCCGCCCTGGTGGAGATGTGCAACTTCCAGCCGTGTTCGGGGTAGTCGAACCCGGCCGGGGTGACCGTCAGCCAGACATGGTCGTCGCACAGGTCGTAGTCGTGCCCGTCGACGAGCTCGCGCACCCGTGCTTGCATGCCTGACCCCCTTGCCAACAATCGGGCAGTGTGTTCAGCAACCGCCCCCGGTCGTTCATCGGTGTTGCCGCCAGTCGTCGTGCCCCTGGCGGGTCAGGTGCAGCCGGCGCCCCAGGTGATGCGGGGGATCGTGACCGGGCACCGGCCCTGGTCCTGCGCCGTGGAATCCAGCGTCTGGGCGAAGTCCACCTCGGTCTCGGGCAGGGCGTCTGCCACCTGTCGCGGTGCGAGCTCCAGAAGATCGTTCATGGGATCAACTCCGGTTCGTCAAGTAGGGGGCCGGGCCGCGTACTGGGGGACAGGCGGCCCGGCCGGTGACGGAGATCGGCCGCAGCGTCGATCTCCGTGGTCTTCGGCCGTCCTGCGTGGACCGCCTGGCTAGCAGTCGGCCGGGAAGGTGACCTTGGGCAGCGTGATCAGGCAGCGGCCGCGGTCGTTGACCGACGCGTCCAGCGTCTGCACGAAGTCCACATCGGACTCGACGATGGTCTCGTCCACCGTCCGTGGCGCGAGCTCCAGCAACTGGGTCATTGCTTACCTCCTGTGAGTTGTGCGGAAAATCGGAACAACCGGGGGTGGCGGCGCACGAACGTGACGATGAAGATCACCTGCAACGTGCCCTCCACGAGCACGATCAGGGCGCTGTCGATGGCGTGGGCGATGCTGCCGCCCGCCACACCGTGGCTCAGCCCGGAGATGGCCAGCGTGATGCCCTTGACCAGGATGGGCAGTCCGTACCAGGCGAACACGCCGACCGCGATCACGCTGCCGAGGGCCATGGCGATCGCGTACAGCCGCACCGCACGCCGTTCCCGCGCCGCGAGTTCGGTCGTCGGGTCCGTGCTGTCCTTGCCGCGCAGGCGGCGCCCGAGGTGGGCCACGTAGTCGACGCTGTCCTGGAACAGGTTCCGGCAGCGCAGCCGCTCCATCAACACGTAGTAGAGGTCGGTGCGCATGTAGACGTGCGCCTGCATGAACAGGCTGAACGACACGACCAGCGCGACCGCGTTCAGCAGGTGCGTGACACCGGGGGTGAACCCGGCGTAGGTCGCGAGCACCGTGCACGCGCAGATCACCGCGAGGTCCCAGTACATGCCGGCCAGGTACACCCGATAACGCTGCCGCCGCGGTACCGCCCAGACGGCGGTGACGTCGGTCTGCACAACGAGGTGGTGCAGCCGGGTGGCGAAGCTGATCCGCGCGGGTGCCTGGTACGACCGCGCCGCGGCCAGGTGCATCAGCTCGTGCAGGCTGAGGTGCACCGAGAAGATCGCCGTGTTCACCAGCACCACCAGCCCGACGAAGGGCGACCAGTAGAAGTCGCTCGCCGCGGGCAGGGTGCCGGGGTCACGAACCCAGGTGATCACGGCGGCGAGCACGAGCGCCCACCACAGCACGCCCATCGGCCTGCTGAAGAGCCACGCCACGTGCTTGCGGGTCAGCCACGGCAGGTGCTCGGCGGGCTCGGTCGGCCCGGCCACCGGTTCGCCGTCAACCGAGGCGACGAAACCCAGTTCCACCAACGCTTCGGCCAGCTCGGCCAAGTCGAGCCGGGCACCGTGGCGGCGCTCGATCTCGTCCTCCGCCGCGCCGATCGGGTGGCCGTCGGCGAGCAACGCGATGGCCTCGGCGGCCACGGTCGGCAGCTCCACGAACTCACCCAGCGCGGCCCGGCCGACCACCGACACCTCGGGGTCGTCGTCATCGAGCCGGTTCACCAGCGGGTGCAGCACCAGCGTCGTGCCGGCGCCGATGGCGGCAGGCGCGGTCACGTGGCGGTACCGCCCGTCCCTGTACTTGCTGTCGCCGTACCGCACGTCGGGCAGTCGGCGTCGTGCGGGATGTCGATGAAGTAGTGGTGGTCCCAGTTGGCGAAGTTCCAGTGCAGCACGCGCCCGCTGACCTGGGTGGGCAGGCCGCCGAGGTAGTAGACGACCTCGAGCGCGCACAGCTGGCCGCTGACCATCGCGCTCGCGGCGACGACGGCGTTCTCCCGGCCGTGGGGGAACAGCGGGCGGTTGTTGCTGAAGTACTCCCGCGCGTTCTCCTGGCGCTGCAGGCACTCCCAGCACCCGGTGGCGCCCGGGTGGTACGCGCCGACGACGGCCATCGGTCCGGTGTAGAGGGACACGAACCACGGCGTGCCGGTGCGCAGGGCGGCGGCGTTGGTCCACCGCATGATGTCCGGGTTGGGCTCGTCGGCGCACAGCACGAGCGCGTCGCGGTCGGCCATCAGCTCGACCAGGTCGTCCTCGCCGCCGACCCGCAGTTCGGTGCCGGTGACGTCGACCAGGGAGTTCATGGCGGCCAACCGGTTCAGCGCGCTTTCGAGCTTGGGCTGACCGAGGTCGTCCTCGCTGTAGAGCAGCTGGCGGGACAGGTTGGGTTCCTCGACCTTGTCGAAGTCGACGCAGTGCACTGCGCCGACGCCGCTCGCGACGAGTCCGGACGCGACCGCCGAGCCCGTGCCGCCGAGGCCGAGGACCACCACCGAGGAGTCCTTCAGCCGGGCCTGGACCTCGTACGGCGACGACCGCGGCGTCGGGTCGATCCACGCGTAGAAGTGGCGCGGCGACTCGTAACGCGCGGCTTCGCGTTCGGTGAGACCGGCGGGCAACCCGGGTGCGCCCTCCTCGACGAAGCCGGACGCGGTGAGGTCGGCGATCACGTCGCGCACGCTGTTGGCGTCGATGCCCGGGTGGGTGCGGGCGAGGTCGGCGCAGATGTCCTCGAAGCAGCGCGTGCCGTCCATCAGACCCAGCAGCCGCTCGATGGTGTGGTTCTCGTCGTCGTCGATCTCCGAAGCGACGCCGTACTGCATGAGCCCGATGACGATGCGACCGTCAGGCAGGGCGAAGGGGCTGTGCACGTTCTTGATGCGCGGCCGGAGCACGGGAGGACCTCCAGGAAGCGGGGCCGGGCCGCCGGCACTGGGCGGCGGCCCGGCCGGTGGACGAGATCAGCCGTTGGCCCGCTGGCCGGTGGTCTCGAGCTTCTCCAGCTTGCGGATCTTCACGCTGATCTTGGTGGTCGTCTCCATGGCGCTTCCTCCCTGTCGGCGATTCGGACCAGGAGAGACAAGCAGTGCTCAGGGCGTTGGGTGCCGCGATCTGGACGAAGCTGGACGGTTATGGACGGTCCGGCAGCTCGAGGGTGACCAGCGCGCCGCCGTCCGGGGCGTTGGCCAGCCGCAGGTCGGCGTCGAGGACGCGGGCCTGCGCGGAGGCGATCGTGAGCCCCAGGCCGTGCCCGCCGCCGCGATCGCTGCTCGCGGTGCGGAACCGGCTGGGCCCCTCGCGCAGCAGTTCGTCGGGGAAGCCGGGGCCGTGATCGCGCACGCGCACGGTCAGCCCGTCCACCTCGACCTCCACCGGCGGCGCACCGTGGCGTTCGGCGTTGATCAGCAGGTTGGTGAGCACGCGTTCGAGCCGGCGCGGATCGGTGCGGGCCTGCTGCTCGCCGGTGACGCGCACCTCGGCGTCCGGGTTCATCGACGCCACCCGCCGCACGAACTCGCCGAGCTCCAGCTCCACCGGGTCGGCCCGCTCGGCCGCGGTGTCGAGGCGGGCGACCTCGAGGATGTCCTCGACCAGGCGGCGCAACACCCCCACCCGGTCGCGCACCAGCTCGGCCGGGCGGCTCGGCGGCAGCAACTCGGCCGCGGTGACCAGCCCGGTCACCGGCGTGCGCAGCTCGTGCGCGATGTCCGCGGTGACCCGTTGCTCGGCGATCAGCCGCGCGCGCAACGCGGCCGCCATCGCGTCGACGGCCTGGGCCAGCTCGGTCGTCTCGTCGCGGGGCCGGGTGCCGATCGTGGCGCCGACCCGGGTCTCCTGGTCACCTTCGGCCACCTTGCGCGCGGCCGACGCCGCCTTGCGCAGCCGCCGGGAGAGCCTGCTGCCCAGCACGATGCCGAGCAGCGAGCCCAGCACGAGCACCCCGGCCGAGCCGATGGTCAGCACCTCGTCCAGCCGGTCGAGCGCGCGATCGCGGTCGGCATAGGACGTCTTGAGCGACAGCACCTTGCCGTTGGTCTCGGCCGCCGCCCAGATCCACGCACCGGTCGCGTCGCGTTCGAGGTAGGTGGCGCGCTTGCCGCCCTTGACCGCGGCGCGGAGCTCGGCCGGGATCGACGTCGAGTCCAGTTCGGCGCCGAGGGTGGCGTCGCCGGAGAGGCCGTAGTCGCGCACCACCAGCTGGATGCGCTCGTCCTGCACGCGGCGCGCGTCGGCCAGCTGCATCCGGCTGAACTCCGTGCGCACCAACAGGCTCAGCGCCACCGCGACCAGGACGCTGACCACCGCGATGACCGCGCTCAACCGCCAGCGCAAGCTCTGCGGGAACAGCCTCACGGCCCATTCCTGAGCTTGTAGCCGAAGCCGCGCACGGTCTCGATGGCGTCCTGGCCGATCTTGGCGCGCAGCCGCTGCACGTGGACGTCGACCACCCGGGAATCGCCGCCCCACGCGTAGTCCCACACCTGCTGCAGCAGCAGCTCACGGGTGAGCACGGTGCCCGGCGCGTCCACGAACCGCAGCAGCAGGCGCAGTTCGGTCGGCGTCAGCTCCACCGGCCGGCCGGCAAGGCGCACCTCGAGCCCTTCCCGGTCGACCTCCAGCTCACCGAAGCGCGACACGTTCTCGGCCGGCCGGTCGTCGGCCGGCTCGGCGGCGCGGACCATCCGGCGCACCACGGCCCGGATCCGCGCGACGAGCACGGTGCCGTCGAACGGTTTGGTCACGTAGTCGTCCGCGCCGGCTTCCAGGCCCAGCACGACGTCGACCGGGTCCACCCGTGCCGACATCATGATCACCGGGGTCGGGCCCTCCTCACGGATCTGGCGGCACAGGCTGACGCCGTTCATGCCGGGCAGCATGATGTCCAGCAACGCCACGTCCGGCTGCTGCTCGCGGTAGCGGGCGAGACCCGTGATCCCGTCGGCCGCCGCGGTCACGGTGAAACCGTTGCGCTCCAACGTGAGCTGGGTCGCCTCGCGGATCACGTCGTCGTCTTCCACGAGCAACACGTGCATGGGGCTCACTTCTTCGTCTCGACGAACTTCGCGCCGTTCCACCGGTAGAGCTGGAACGACTGGTCGGTGGGGCAGCACGGGTCGTCGCTGACGAGGTAGCGGCTGTGCACCACGGCGAACATCCGGTCGGACTCGGGGACGACCTCCACGCCGCCGTCCTCGGAGGTGAAGATCCGCACCGCCGGGTGGGTCTTGATGTTGTAGATGTAGGCGGCGTAGCCGGGCAGCGTCCGGGCGGTCACCGCGGCCGACTGCTTGGCCACCACCAGGCAGGGGATGAGCGTGACGATCAGGTCGGCCACCCCGTCGCCGGTGAGGTCGCTGTAGCGGTCGTCGATCGGGTAGTGACCGTCCTCGCAGGGCACCAGGGTGCTCTTGATCTTGGCGTTGAGCTTGGGGTCGGCCCGCAGCACGGCGACCGCGTCCTCCGACGGCGGCGTGCCCTTGGGCAGCGGCGTCGAGGTCGGTGGCGGTTTGACCTGGGCGGCGGGCCCGGCCAGCTGGACGCCGCCGGTGGTGGCGCAGCCGGCGAGCAGCACGAGTAGCACGAGCAGCGCGCAGCAACCCGCCCCCACAGCCGCGCGACCCATCCGCCACTCCTCTCCGGGGCCCAGCACACCACGTCGGACCTGGTCCGGCCACCCGCGAGCGCGCCGCTGTTACACGGCCGCGGGACACCTGCGGGGTGGCTGTTACGTGACCGACGGCTGCCAGCCGGAATCCGTCCATACGGTCGCAGACGAGGGGTTCGACACGATCGTCTGGGGGAGACATGATCCACCGCTCGGCTCGGTTCCGCTATCGGGGATTCGCCGCGTCGGCCGCGTTCGTGGCGGCGCTCGCGGCACTGGTCGTCCCGCAGGTGGTTCCCGGCAACACCCCAGTCGCGGCCGGGTCCGCCTGGGTGCCACTGCCGCCCGCGCCGACGGTGCGCCCGGCCGCCCGGCCCAAGCCGAAGGTGGTCCCGGCCAAGACGGTCTTCGACGTCGAGACCAAGGACCGGGTGGTGTTCCTGACCATCGACGACGGCGCCGTGCGCGACCCGTCCATGATCACCGTGCTCAAGCAGGCGCACATCAGGCCGACGATGTTCCTGACCAAGCAGTACGTCGACGCGGACGCCGTGTTCTTCGGCCGGCTGCGCGACGAGACCGGCGGCGCGATCGAGAACCACACCGCCACCCACCCGAACCTCAAGGGCATGCCGCTCGCCGCGCAGCGGGCGGAGATCGGCCCGGTGTCGGACTTCTACGCCAGGAAGTTCGGCAAGCGCCCGACGTTGTTCCGCGCACCGTACGGCAACGTCGACAAGAACACGCTGGCGGCGGCGGCCGCGGCGGGCGCGAAGTACGACGTGCACTGGGACTGCGAGATCAACGACGGGCACATCGCCTACGCCGGGTCGCACCACTTCTGGCCCGGCTCGATCGTGCTCATGCACTTCCGGCACAGCTTCCACCGCGACGTCGCGGCGTTCCTGGCCCAAGCCAGGCACGACCACCTGCGGCCCGCCCTGCTGACGGACTACCTCAGATGAACAAGACCTTGCGCTGGACCGCTCGCACGGTCGTCGTCACGATGTCGGCGGCGCTCTTCGGCGCGATCGCGTTCGGCTACTACACCTACCACCGCGCCGTGGACAACCTGGTCACCGACGACGTGATCGTGGCCGGTGACCAAGGGGTGCCCATGCCGCCGGGGTCGCCGACGCTGGCGCCGCGCCCGGCCGAGGACACCACCATCCTGCTGGTCGGCGTGGACAGCCGGACCGACGCGCACGGGCACCCGCTCTCCCGCGAGGTGCTGGACGAACTGCGCGCGGGCAACGCCGACGGCGAGCAGAACACCGACACGATGATGGTCGTGCACATCCCGGCCGACCCGACCAAGCACGCGTTCGCTGTCTCGCTGCCCCGGGATTCCTATGTGGACATCGCGGGCGGCTTCGGCACGCACAAGCTCAACTCGGCCTACGCGCGGGCGAAGAACGCGAAGCTGACCGAGTTGCTGAACAACGGGGTCGGCCAGGCCGACGCCGAGAAGCAGGCCACCACGGCCGGGCGGCGCAACCTGATCGCCACCGTGACGGCGCTGACCGGGCTGCGCGTCGACCACTACGCGGAGATCAACCTCTACGGGTTCAGCGAGATCACCAAGGCCGTCGGCGGCGTGCCGGTCTGCCTGAACGAGTCCGTGCACGACAAGTACTCCGGCGCGTACTTCCCGGCGGGCAAGCAGACGCTGAAGGGCGTGGACGCGTTGAAGTTCGTCCGGCAGCGGCACGGCCTGCCGGGCGGTGACCTGGACCGGGTGCGCCGCCAGCAGGCCTTCCTGGCCGGGCTGGCCAACCGGATCTTCAGCGCGGGCACGCTCACCGACCCCGGCAAGGTGACCAGCCTCGTCGACTCGCTGACCAACGCCGTGGTGCTGGACAAGAACTGGGACTTGGTCTCGTTCGCGCAGCAACTGCAGAGCCTGACCGGTGACCGGGTCCGCTTCTTCACCATCCCGACGATCCGCCCCGACCTGCCCACGCCGTACGACGGCAGCGCCGTCGAGGTCGACCCGGCGCAGGTGCGCTCCTTCGTCCAGGAACTGCTGGCGGACCACCAGAGCTCGACCGGCTCGGGCCGGACCGGGAAGCCGGAGCCACCGAAGAAGGGCAAGAGCTCCGTCGTCGTGCAGCGCATCAACCAGACCGCCGACGAACACCCGATCGATGCCAGTGAGGTGCCCTGTGTCAACTAAAGGCTTGCCGTGGTGGGCGGTGGCCGCCGGTGCGACGGCGGTCGCCGGCGTCGGTGGCCTGGTCGGTGGCCCATACTTCCCCGCGGCGGTGGTGGCCGGTTGCGTGCTGGCCGCGATCGCGGCGAACCGGTCGGCGTTCTTCACGGTCGTGGCGCAGCCGCCGTTGATCGTGACCGCGATCGCCGTGGCGACGCTCTTGTTCGGGCAGTCGTTCCTCGGTGCGGTGGCGCAGCTGTCGACGGTGTTCCCGTACCTGGCGGCGACGATGGCCGCCGTGGGGTTGATCGTGCTGGTGCGGTTGCGATTGGGCCGAAACAGAAGAGCTTGACCCGCTGGGTTGCCTTCGGGTTGTCGAGGCAAGGGCGCCGCGGACGACACGCGGCGCCTTTGCCGTCAGCTCAACTTGACCCGCAGCGCGGCCACCAGCTCGGAACGGTTGCTGGCGAGCAGCTTCTGGCGTAATCGGGCCACGTGCTGCTCGACGGTCTTCGGCGAGATGTAGAGCCGCGCGCCGATCTCCTTGTGGGTCAACCCGTCCAGCAGCAGCTCGCCCACCGAGCGTTCGCGTGTGGACAGTCCGCCGGCCGACGCCCGCGCCGTCACGATCGTGGCCCGCATGGCGCGGCCGGCGGCGAGCAGTTCCCGTGCCGCCTGGGCGTCGAGGCGACGGGCGCCCGCCGCGCACAACGCCGCGCCTTCCCACGGCTGCCCGGTTTCGGTGAGGGCCTGAGCGGCGGCACGGACCGCGATCGGGTCGCACGAGCCGCTCAGCACGACGGCCCAGCACCGGGCGGCCGCCGCGCGGACCGGGAACCAGCCGTCGAACTCGTCGGCGACCAGGTCGACCGGCTCGTCCAGGGCGGCGGCGCGCTGCACGGCCCACCAGGTGTGCACCGCGAGGGCCCAGGCCGGGCGGCCCGCGCGGGCGATGGCCGTCTCCATCGACGCGACGATCGTGGCGCACTCGGCGGGGGAGACGAGCGCGGCGCCGACCGAGAGCTCACCCCACGCGTCGAGCAGCAGCGGTTCCACGTCGGCCCCCGAGATCACCGGCACCACGCGGTACCAGGTGGCGCGCAAGGCTTCGTCGTCGCCCGCGCGGCGGGCCAGCCCGACCGTGATCGCGGCGGCCAGCACGGCGTCGCGGCGCATGGTCGGCGTCCCGCCGGCGGCGGCGAGCCCCGCCCGGGCATCGGCCAGCCGGCCGGCACGCAGGTCGAGCCAGGCGGTGAGCAGCCGCCGCCGGGTGGTCGTCGGCTGGTCGCCGTGGGCGGCGAGCATGTCGGCCGCGGTCCGGTCGGCGCCCCCGGCGATCGTGACGGCCACGGCGAGTTCGTCCCAGCGCTCGGCGGCCATCGGGTCGGCGGCCACGGTGGCGACGGCGAGCCCCGCGAGCGCTCGCGCGGCGGTGGTGAACTCGCCTCGCATCGCCGCCGTGGTCGCCTCGACCGCGTCGAACAACACGGTCAGCCCGCGTGGGGCCGCGCCCGGGACGAGGTCGCGGGCCGCGGCGAGGTCGGCGTCGGCGGCCGCGGCGTCGCCGATCAGGGCGGCCGCCAGCGCCGCGCGGCCCCCGGCGAGGGCGCCGGGCACGCCGGGCAGCGCCTCGGTGACGTGGCGCCAGCGGTCGGCGGACTCGCCGAGCGCGCCGTCGGCGGCCGCGGCGGCCGCGGCGACGCCTGCGGCGAGGTGGTCCGGGTCGGTGTCGGTGGCGAGCACGTGGTCGGCCACCTCGATGGCGGCAGCGGTGTCGCCGGCGCGCCACGCGCGATCGGCCCACTGCGCATCCATGCCGGTCCCCGCAGCGGTCATGGCCTCTCCGATGTTCGGGCACCCCGCTTCTCGAGGTGCGATTGGCTGGTCGTCGGGTCGCGCTCCCATGCCGGTCCTTGCGGTGGTCCACGCGACGGTCATGGTGTGCTGCTCTGGTCGATGGCGCTCGGGCGTCGTTGGTTGCCGGTTTCGTCGCTGTGGCACGGAAGTCACCCGCGACGGCGCAATTCCGCGGTCGCGGGCAACCTGGGCGGTCATGGTGCGTCCGTTGTTCCGCCGGTGTCCGTGACCGGCGCGACGTGGTCCTCCGGTGCCGCGGCTTCGGTCGTCGTCGTGCCGGTCGTGGTGGTGTCGTCGGTCGTCGTTGTCGTGGTGTCCGTCGTCGTGGTGGTGGTCTCGTCCGTCGTGGTGGTGTCGGGCGGCGCCTGCCGGGTGGTGCGGCGGCGCTGCGTCGTGGTCACCGGCTCCTCGGGCGTCGTCGTGCTGGTGGTGGTCCTGGGCGTTGTGGTGTCCACTGTGGACGTCACACTGGTCCCGGTGTCCGCCCCCGCACCCGACGGGCGGTAGTAGCTCGCGAGCGCGATCGTGCCGCCGGCCAGCGTCGCGACCAGGGCCGCGGCCGCGATGCCGACCGTGGTGCGGGGGAGACCGAACAGTCGCCCGCTTCGCTTGTCCGCTGGTGGCGACACGACGACGGGCAGCGGCGGCCGGTCGGGCGCGGGCAGGGCCACCGGATCGGCCGGCATCGGCCGAACCTCCACTTTGGTCGGTTCCTCGGGTGGGGCCTGGACCCGGCCCACGGCCAGCGCCGCGCCGAGCGCGACCTCGCCCTGCGGGTCGGCGGCCACCGTGACCGGCCGGTTCAGCTGCGCCGACACCACCTGGGTCAGCAAGGGGATGCGTGCCGTGCCGCCGACCAACAGCACCGCGACGGGATCGGCGTCCCCGATCACCCGTTCCAGCGCCGCGGCGAGCTCGGCGGCGGCCGGGGCGATCAGCTCCTCGAACTCGGCGCGGGTGAGCCGCACGGAGGTGTCGATGCCCGGCAGCTCAACGGGGATCTGCACGTCGGTGTTCGCCGAAAGCGCCTCCTTGGCCAGCTCGCACTCGGTGCGTAGCCGGGCGAAGCCCGCGGCCAGCGCCGGATCGGCCGGGTCGAGCTGGTCCCACGCGGGGCCGACGGCGGCCCGCACGTGCTCGAACACGACCTCGTCGAGGTCGAGCCCACCGATCTCCACCTCTTCGGGTGCGCCCGCCTGCGCGAAGCGCCCGTCGGGCGTGGCCCGCACCAGCGTGGCCGTCATCGCGGACCCGCCGAGGTCGGCGACCGCGACGACCCGGCCGGCCGGCACCCGCATCCTGCTCGCGTGCGCCTCCGCGGCGGCCTGCGCGGCCGACAAGAACACGACCGCGCCGAGTCCTTGGGCGACAAGGGCGTTGCGCAGCGAGGTCAGCCGGTGCTTGCCCCAGGCGTCCGGGTGGGTGAGCGCGACCTGCGTGGGCGCGCCGCCCGTCTTGGCCGCGACCTGCGCGAGGACGTGCCCGACGAACCGGGCCGCGAGCACTTCCGCGGGGATGGAGGCGTCGCCGAGGCGCAAGGGCGTCGGGTCGCCGATGCGCCGGGTGAACTGCCGCGCGACCCGGCCCGGGTCGGTCGGCGCCAACGCCTGTGCTTGCTGTCCGAAAGCGACCGTGCGATCCGCGTTGACGAACGCGACCGTAGGCAGGAAGGCTGAGCGCGTGCCAAGCGGCATCAGCTCGGCCCGGCCCGCCCGGCACACCGCCGCGGCAGTACTGGTGGCGCCGAGATCGACGCTGACCTGGTGCGACATCTCGTTCTCCTCCTCGGGACATGGCTTACTACTGCCCCTAGACGAGTAATTCATCGTCGCGGTTCAGCCGGATTGCACGGTTGCGGGGAAATCCCCTATAAGCCCGGGTCCGGCCGGTGCCCACCCCGGGGGCCGCGCGCCGCGGTACCGGAGGCAACCCCGATGGCGGGATGCCTTGACCCGCCTAGCTTTGGTGTCAGCCGAACCGACAACGGACGGCCGGCGTCACGAGATCCCCGAGCGGAGTCGTTACGCCCCAACATGATTGATCAGGAGTGCGTGATGACCAACCCAGTGCCGATCGACTTGAGCCAGTTCCTCGCCAACGTGTCCGATGTGGACCTGCGGTCCGTGCTGGACCAGGACTCCGCCCAGGAGCAGGAGTCGGCCAACGTCAACCCGCAGAACGCGGAGCAGGACTCCGACCAGGGCGCGGTGCTCGACAACGACCAGGACCAGAACACCGACACCGACACCACCACGGTCGGTGGCCACGGTGGCAACGGCGGCATCGCCCTGGGCGGCGACGGCGGCAGCGCCGACGGCGGTTCCGGGCTGGGCCTGGGCGGCGACGGCGGCGACATCGACCAGCGCGGTCAGGTGAACGTCAACTTCGGCGACAGCGCCGGTGGCGACGGCACCGGCTTCGGTGGCAACGGCGGGATCGCGGGCAACGGTGGCAACGCCGACGCGAGCGGTGGCGCCGGCGGCGACGCCGACTCCGACGTGGACGTCGACGCCGACCAGAGCAGCGACCAGGACTCGAGCCAGGACTCGGACCAGGACAACGACCTGGACTCCGACCAGACCACCGTGCAGGACGCGGACAGCGACCAGCACGCCGACAACCACTTCGACGTGGACGTCGACGAGCGCATCGACGACGCGATGGCGGACTTCGACGTGTGACCGGGGCCGGCCGTGGCCGGGGCCGCTGATCGCGTCCCGGCCATGAGCCACGCCCACGCACCGGAAACGGAGGAGATCGACATGACGGCGTTATCCGAGATCGCGAACTTCCTGCTGAGCCTGATGCACAACGGCAAGGCCAGGGAGGAGTTCAACCGCGACCCCGAGGGGGCGTTCGCCAAGCACGGGTTGCACGGGGTCACCGGGCAGGACGTGCGTGACGCGCACCTGATGATGTGCGACGACGGCTCGGTGCACGCGAAGCCGGGGCACGGCGGTGGCGGCGGGGGCGGGGGCGGGCACCACGAGGACCCGGTGCACGCCGTCCAGCACATCTACAACAACTACGAGGTCACCGAGGTCGACGCGAGCTCGCACACGTCGATCGGGGAGATCAACGTGCTCGACATCGACGACCGGGACACCACGGTCATCGACTCGTTCAACTCCGACGACGACACCAACGTCGTCGCCGTGCAGGACAACGACACGACCACCAACGTCGACGACCACAGCACGAACACCGACGTGGACGTGACCAACGTCGAGGACTCGTTCAACGAGGGCGGTCCCACCAACGTGCACACCGACCACGAGGTCGTCACCGACCCGGCACCGGACGCCACCGATCACATCGAGGACCCGGCGCCCGACCCGGCGTTCGACGACACCCCGGTGGACGCTCCCGTGGAGGCGGCGGTCGAGGAACCGCCCGCCGAACACACGGCGAGCATCGACGACCACGCGGACGACTTCGCCGACGACGGGGCCTTCGACCCCGCGGCGGCTGGGTGAGCCCGGTGGCCGCGAACGAGCGGTTGGTGCGGGCCGTGGAGCTGGCCCGCACCGCCATCGAAGGACTGAGCCGGCCGGACCTGGATGCGCGCCTGGCGCGCACCCGGGACCGGCTCGCCGACGAGCGGGTGCGGGTGCTCGTGGTCGGCGAGTTCAAGCAGGGCAAGAGCATGCTGGTCAACGGGCTCGTCGGGGCGCCGGTGTGCCCGGTGCTCGACGACCTGTCGACCGCCGTGCCCACCCACGTCGCGCACGCCGCCACCCCGTCGGTGGCGATCGTGCGTGAGACCGAGCGGATCCCCGTCCCGCTCGACCAGCTGGCCCGCTACGCGTGCGAGTCGCCCAACCGCGACGAGCACCGGCAGCGGATCAGCCGGGTCGAGGTGAACATCCCGCGGTCGATCCTCGAGGGCGGGCTGGTCCTCGTCGACACCCCCGGCGTCGGCGGGCTCGGCTCCGTGCAGGGCGCGGCGACGATGGCGGCGCTGACGTCGGCCGACGCCGTGCTGCTGGTCTCCGACGCCTCGCAGGAGTACACCGCGCCGGAACTGGACTTCCTGCGCACGGCCATGGCGGCCTGCCCGAATGTGGCGTGCGTGCTCACCAAGGCCGACCTGTACCCGCACTGGCGGCAGATCCTCGACCTCGACCGCGGGCACCTCGCGCGGGCCGGCATCGAAGCCGACGTCTTCCCTGTGTCGGCCAGCATGCGCTGGCACGCGCTGACCACGGGTGACGCGGAACTCTCGGCGGAGTCCGGGTTCCCGGAGCTGGTGCGTTACCTGCGGGAGAAGGTGCTCGCGCGGGCCGGGGAACTCGCGTGCCGCTCCACCGTGCACGACGTGCTGGCCGTGCTCGAGCAGGTCGTGTCCACCCTCGACGCCGAGGCGGTCGCGCAGCGCGACCCCGAACGCGTGCAGGAGGTCATCCGCGAGCTGACCGCCGCCGAGGCGCGCGCGACGGCGCTCAAGGAGCGGTCGGCGCGCTGGCAGCAGACGCTGAACGACGGCGTGGCCGACCTCAACGCCGACATCGACTACGACCTGCGCGACCGGCTGCGGGAGATCACCCGCGAGGCCGAGCAGGCGTTGCAGGACAACGGCGACCCGAGCAAGACGTGGGACCAGTTCACCACGTGGGTGCAGCAGGCGACCGCCGCGGCGGCGTCGGCCAACTTCGTGTGGGCCACCCAGCGGGCCCGGTGGCTGGCCGGTCGCGTGGCCGAGCACTTCGACGCCGAGGGCACGCACCTGTTGCCCTCCTTGCGCATCGAGCGGCCCGGACCGTCGCAGGCGCTGGGCTCGATCCGGGCCATGACCGTCAAGGACGGCGAGCCGTTCGGCTTCGGCAGGCAACTGCTGACCGGCGTGCGCGGTGGCTACATGGGCATGTTGATGTTCGGGATGTTCGGCACCCTGGTCGGGTTCTCGTTGCTGAACCCGATCACGGTCGGCGCCGGGCTGCTGATGGGCCGCAAGACCCTCGGCGACGAACGGCGGCGCATCGTGCAGAAGCGCCAGGCCGACGCGAAGGTGGTGCTGCGCCGCTACATCGACGACGTGACCTTCCACGTCGGCAAGGACTCCCGCGACATGTTGCGTGGGGTGCAGCGCGTGCTGCGCGACCACTTCACCGCCCAGGCCGACCAGCTGAAGCTGTCGCTGCAGGATTCGTTGCAGGCGGCCAAGAACTCGGTCAAGGCGACGCAGGCCGAGCGCGACGCCCGGCTCGCCGAGATCAAGCTCGCCCTGGACCGGCTCGAAGCCGTGCGCAAGCACGCGTCCGCACTGCTGCCGGGGGCCGCGACATGACCCAGCACCTGATCACCTCGGTGCGCCATCTACTGCACCACGCGCTGTCGGCCTACCGCACCAACCCGCGGGCCACGGCGGCGCTCGGCCACCAGCTGCACCGCCTCGACGAGCCGCTGCGGGTCGCGATCGCCGGCAAGGTCAAGGCCGGCAAGTCGACCCTGCTGAACGCGCTGGTCGGCGAGGCCATCGCGGCGACCGACGCGGGGGAGTGCACCCGCGTCGTCACCTGGTACCGGGCCGGCGCGACCCCGCGGGTCGTCCTGCAACCGCTGGACGGCCCGCCGGTGCCGCTGCCCGTGGTGCGCACCGGCGGCGTCCTCGAGATCGACATGGGCGGGGTGCCCGCTGAGCGGGTCGACCGGCTGGTCGTCGACTGGCCCGCGCAGAGCCTGCGCGAGATGACGTTGATCGACACGCCCGGCGTCGCGTCGATCGACGCGGCGAACTCCGCGCGCACCACGCGGTTCCTCGAACCGGACGACGAGACGCCGACCGAGGCCGACGCCGTCGTCTACCTGATGCGCCACCTGCACGTCGCCGACGCGCAGTTCCTCGAGTCCTTCCGCGACCAGGGCGTCGCGCGGGCCACGGCCGTGAACACGGTCGCCGCCATTTCCCGGGCCGACGAGATCGCGGGTGGCCGGGTGGACGCCATGTTCTCCGCGCGCGCGATCGCGACCCGCTACCGGTCGGAACCCGCCCTGCGCGGGTTGTGCCAGAACGTCGTCGCGGTGGCCGGGCTGCTCGCGTTCACCGGGCGGACACTGCGCCAGGACGAGTTCGCCGCGGTCAAGGCGCTGGCCGAACTGCCCCGCCCGGAACTCGAGGCCGCGTTGCTGTCGGCCGACCGGTTCCAACGCACGAGCGATCCCGCGCTGGTCGGGCGCTTCGGGCTCTTCGGCATCCGGCTGGCCACCTCGTTGATCCGCCAAGGCGCGGCGAGCCCGTCGGCGCTGGCCGGCGAACTGGTGGCCCGCAGTGGTCTGCACGAGCTGCAGCGGGTGTTGCGCGTGCAGTTCGCCGAGCGGCGCGACCTGCTCAAGGCCCGGTCGGCGGTGCTCGCGCTGGACCGGATGGTCCGGGCCGACGGCGACCCGTACCGGCTCGCGCCCGAGCTCGAACGCATCCTGACCGCGACCCACGAGTTCGCGGAGCTGCGCCTGCTGGCCGCGTTGCGCTCCGGCGCGGTGACGCTGCCCAAGCCCATGGCGGTGGACGCGCAGCGGCTGCTCGGCGACGAGGGTGGCGCCCCCGCGGTCCGGCTGGGTCTCGAGCCGCACGCCGACCGGGCCGACCTGCGCCGGGCGGCGTCGATCGCCTTGCGGCGCTGGCAGGGCAACGCCGAGAACCCGGTGCTCGGCCGGCGGGCCGCGGACGCGTGCCGCGTGCTCGTGCGCACCTGCGAGGGAATCCTCGCCGGAACCTGACTGAACCGGTCCGCTGCCGTGTCCGTGTATCTGCCGAGCGGGCCGCGGGCTCATCTCATCATCGCGAGTGGACAGGAGAAGGTCATGGCGCATCGCGGTCCGGTGATCACCACCGTCGTCGTGCTGGGCGGCTTGCTGGGCTTGATGACCGCGAACTCGGCCGGTGGCCTGGTGACCGGCGCCAAGGGCAAGGCGCAAGGCGTGGCGGTGCAGAGCTCCACAGCCGCGCCGCCGGTCACCTCGGCCACCTCCGCGGCTGGCACGACGAAACCCGCGCCGCCCCCGCCGCAGTTCCCGAAGCAGGTGGTGTTCGCGGGCAAGGCGACGAACAGCCACATCGCGATTGCCGTTGCCATCAAAGGCGACCAGTCGGCCGCTTACCTGTGCGACGGCCGCGACGTCGAGGCGTGGTTGCGTGGCAGCGCCAAGGACGGCCGCGTCGAGCTGAAGTCCAAGAGCGGCAAGAGCCGGCTCGTCGGCCGGCTCGACGGCAAGAAGCTGACCGGCACCATCACCTTGTCCACGAAGGACTATGCCTTCACCATCGCGGTCGCGCCACCGCCCGCCGGGCTGTACCGCGCGCGCAACGGCTCGACGACGGTCGGCTGGATCGTGCTGCCCGACGGCAGCCAGGTCGGCATCGAGACCACTGGCACCACGAGCAAGTCCGCGCCGGTGCTCGATCCCGGACGAGATGGCGTGACCGTCGACGGTCAGGCCCTCACCGCGGCCCCGGTCACCGGCGACGAGACGTTCTAGGAGACGGCCATGACGACCAGACCCCCGCAGGGCTTCGGGCCGACCGGCGACCAGCCGGCGGACGTGACCCAGCCGGTCCGCGGCTACGACGCGACCGGCCCGATCCCGCAGGAATGGCCCGCGCAGCAAGCGGTTCTGGCGCCACCCCCGCCGCCGGCCGCGCCGTCGCGGGGAGGCTTGCGCACGATGGTGATCGCGTTCGCCGTGGGCTCGCTCGTGCTGGTGGCGCTGGGGGTCTACGCCAACCTGCACGACCCGACCGGGCAGGCGCTGAACATCTCCGGCTTCAGCGACGGCTTGCACGCCAAGGCGTGGCTGGCGACGCTGGCCGTTGTGCTGACGGTGGTGCAACTGCTGTCGGCGCTGGCGATGTGGGGCAAGCTGCCCGGCGTGCGCGGTGACGGCAAGGTCGTCGCCGCGCTGCACCGCTGGTGCGGGCGGGCCGCGGTGGTCGTGTCGCTGCCGGTGGCCGCGCATTGCTTGTACGCCTTGGGTTTCGACACCGCCAGCCCGCGGGTGCTGATCCACTCGCTGCTGGGCTGCTTCTTCTACGGGATCTTCGTCGCCAAGATGATCGTCCTGTCCCGCGACGACAAGCCGGGCTGGGCACTGCCTGTCCTGGGCGGCCTGGCGTTCACCGGGCTGACCGGCCTGTGGCTGACGTCGTCGCTGTGGTTCTTCACCGAGTTCGGGGTGCGGTTCTGATGACCATCTCACGACGCGCGGCCTTGGCCTGCGGCGCCGGCTGCGGGGTCGCCCTCGTGGCCGGGTGCACCCGGTACGGCGCACCCGAGCCCGCGGCCCCATCCGGCGCGGCCCTGGGCGCGGTCGCCGACGTGCCGGTGGGCGGCGGCACCGTGTTCAAGGACCAGCAAATCGTGGTGACGCAACCGAAGAAGGGTGAGTTCAAGGCCTTCTCGGCGGTGTGCACACACCAGGGTTGCGTGGTCGCGAACGTCAGCGGCGGCACCATCAACTGCACGTGCCACGGCAGCAAGTTCAAGGTCGCCGACGGCTCGGTGGCCGCGGGCCCGGCGAGCAAACCGTTGCCGGCGCGCGAGGTTCGCGTGGCGAACGGCCAAATCACCCTCGCGTGACCGGGTTCGGCGGTCAGGCCGGCTCCGCCAGTGCCGCCGGCTCCGCCAGTTCGGCCCGCTCCGCCAGTTCGGCCAGGTGGCGCAACGAGTTGATCAGGTGGTCGGGGCCGAACGGCGGGAACTGGATGACCGCCCGGCGCGCCGCCGACACGGCCGACCAGTCGTAGCTGAGGGTGACCTCGGCGGTCGCCGGGCCGAGCGGCACGAGGTCGTAGCGCCAGATCCAGTCGCCGAAGACCATCTCGCCGTCCTCGGCCACGGTGCCGGTCTTCCAGCCGATGGCGCGGGGCGCGTCCAGCACCACGACCTGGTTGACCACCTGGTAGTCGCCGTCCGGGTGCTTGGCGTGGTGCATGTCCATCCGGAAGACCTGACCCACCGCGGTCAGCGGCGCCCGGTCGACGGACTCCTGCACCCAGCCGGTGCCGTCGATGGCGGCGTGCGTCGTCGGATCGGCCAGCACCCCGAACACCGTGGCGGCGGGGACGGCGAAGGTCAGGGTGGCGGTCACGGTGTCGGTCGCGGTGTCAGTCACGGTGTTGCTGGTCATGGTCGCGCTCCTGGGCCGGGCTCGAAACTGCCTCTTGCCCTACCCACGAACGGGGTGCCCTGGAATCGACACCCCAGCGCCGGCGAATCTCAGACCGGGACGGTCACCACGGTCTGGCCCTCGGTGGTGACCACGCGGACCGACTGCACGGCCGCCGGGTCGACCAGGGCCGAGCCCTGCAGGGTCGTGCCCTCCCGGGCACCCTGGGGCGAGACCTTCCAGCTGCCCGCCAGTTGCGCTTCACCGGTGCGCGGCACGACCTGCAGCAGGCACTTCGTGCCCGCCGGGACCCCGGACACCTTGGCGGTCACCGTCACCCAGCCGGCCTTCGGGACCAGCGTGACCTTCATCGTCGCGCCGGTGGTGGGGTCGGTGACCGTGGCAACGCGGGCGTTCGCGGGGATGGTCGTGGCTGGGGCACCAGCGACGGTCGTGGACGCGGTCTGGCGGCCGATCAGGATGCCGCCGCCCACGGCGATCGCCAGCGCCACGGCCGCGACCAGGCCCAGCACGACCGGACCCCAGTTGCGCTGGGCCGGTGCCTCGCGGCGGACCTCGCGCAGGGCGCGCTGGAGCACCAGGTCGTTCTCGGGCGGCCCGTCGAGGAAGGCCTCCGGCGGCACCGAGTCCAGCAGCGGGCGGACCTGGCCGAGCTCGTTGACCTCGCGCTGGCAGTCCACGCACGTGGACAGGTGCGCGCTGACCTCACGGGCCTCGGCCTGGTCCAGCACGCCCAGGGCGTACGCGCCGAGCACGGTGCGGTCGTGCTGGGTCGGGTCGTTCGGGGAAGTACTCATCGCCGCACCTCCTCGGTCTGCACCAGGTCGGACCGCAAGGCCCGCACCGCGTAGTAAGCCCGCGATTTCACGGTACCGGGCGCGATTCCCAGCAACGCCGCGGTCTCCGCCACCGAGTGACCCCGGTAGTAGAGCTCGACGAGCACGGCCCGGTGGTCGGGCGACAACCGCTCCAGCGCGCCGAGCACCGTGATGCTGTCGGCCACCTTGTCGGCTGGGTCGAGGTCCGTGGACGGCACGTCGATCTTCTGGTCGACCTCGGCCGGGCGAGCCGCTCGGGCCCGCGCGCGGTCGGTGACGATGTTGCGCGTGACGGTGAGCAGCCAGCCGCGCACCGAGCCCTTGCCGCTGCTCAGCTCGTCGCGGTGCTTCCACGCCCGCAGCAGGGTTTCCTGCACGACGTCCTCGGCCGCGGCCCGGTCGCCGGTCAGCCGCATCGCGTACGCGAGCAGGCTGCGCCCGTGCTCCTGGTAGAGCGCACGCAGTTGCTCTTCCCCGGGCGCACGTCCCGCCCGGTGGGAGCGCCTGCTCACGATCGACACGATCGCCACCGCCTGCTCGGGTGCCCCGTCCCGCTTGCTCGAGACCGGGCGTCGGTCGCAGAGCAGGCTACTCGACGCAATGGCGCTCACAACGGTCATACGGCCCGCGTCGGCGCACGGTTCAGCAAAAAGAATTGTCGTGTCGATTCGAGCCCGCAACACCGGGGCCAGGGCCGCTACGGGTGGAGCGTGCGGGGGCCGTTGTACTGCTGGTCGGTGACAGGCTCGGCCCACGTCGTTTCCGGGGTCTCGTCACCGGTGCCTTCCCACATGGCGAGGTGTTCCATGAACCGGTCGGGGGTGGCGCCGTGCCAGTGCTCCTCGCCGGGCGGGCAGCTGATGGTTTCGCCGGGGTGGGCTTGGAAGATCGTGCCGTCGCGGGTGCCGATCAGCGCGACGCCGGAGACCACGTGCAGGGTCTGCCCGACGGCATGGGAGTGCCAGTTGGTGCGGGCGCCGGGGGAGAAGCGGACCAGGTTCACCCGCATCCGGGACGGTTCGTGTCCGGCGACGATGACGTCCCACCAGACGTCGCCGGTGAACCACTCGTCCGGGGCCTTGCTGGTGGGCTGCTTGGCGATGAACTCCACGAGAATCCTTCCGGTTGCTTGATGTGTGTGATGGCACCGGCCGGGATGGCCGGCTACCTGGCGACGTACCCGCCGTCGACGGGCAGGGCCACGCCGATGACGAAGCTGGCTCCGGGACTGCACAGCCACAACACGGCCTGGGCGATCTCCTCGGCGGTGCCAAGGCGGTTGATGGGCTGGCTTGCTTTGGCCTCGGCGCGGTCGAGTTCGCCTTTGGCGATCATGTCGCTGACCATCGGGGTGTCGATGGTCCCGGGGCAGATGGCGTTGATGCGGATACCGCGCGGGGCGTATTCGAGGGCGGCGCTGCCGGTCAGGCCGATCACGCCGTGTTTGGTGGCGTGGTAGGACGCGCGGCCGGGGATGCCGACCAGGCCGCCGAGGGAGGAGCAGTTGACGATCGCGCCGCTGCCCTGGGTACGCATGTGGCGCAGTTCGTGTTTCATGCCGGCCCAGACGCCCCGCAGGTTGATGGCGTTGACCCGGTCGAACTGCTCGGCGCTCTCCTCGGCGGCGTCGGCGGGCGGGATCTGGATGCCGGCGTTGTTGTAGGCCATGTCGAGGCGGCCGAAGGTCGCCACGGTGCGGTCGACCGCGGCCGCCACCTGGCCCTCGTCGGTGACGTTGCAGGCGAGCGCCAGCACCCGGTGGCCCTGGTCGGTGAGCTGGGTCGCGGCCGTGCTCAGGCTGCCTTCGTTGATGTCGGCCAAGGCGACCGCGGCGCCTGATTCGGCGAAGGCGCGGGCGGTGGCCAGGCCCATGCCGGAGCTCGCTCCGGTGACGAAGGCGACCTGGCCGCTGAAGTCGTAGGTCGGGTTCATGCTCGCTGCTCCGAATCGTGCTGGGTGCGGGTGTCGGTACTTCGGCCGGCTCGCTCGCCGGTGGACCCGGATCGCCAAGGCATGCGAGGACTTCTTTGCGTGCCAGGAAGCGAGGTCACGCGGCGGCCTCGATGGTGATGCGTTCGGCCCGGGCGAGCTGGTCGGCGTCGGCGTCGAGGTGCCCGAGGACGAGGAGGTCGGGCGACGCGGCGGGGCCGTCGCGGTGGAACAGGGCGAGGTTGCCCCAGGGCGCGTAGTAGGCGAGGTCGCCCGCCTTGGCTGCGGTCGGGGTGGGAGCGGGGGCGGTGGTCAGCTTGCGTGGCGGGTACCCGATCCGTTCCGTCCCGTGGAAGTCCTTCAGTTCCAGGGTGAGCGGCAGCAGGGTGGCGAGATCGCCCGCGGTGGCGCTGTCGTTCAGGGTGGCGTCGACGGGCCGGCCGTCGAGGGTGACGCGGAGGTGCATCGCGGTGTTCCTGTCGGTGGCGGACAAAGTGGTGGACGTCCGTGGCTCCGGCCGGCCCGTCGATGCGGCGGAGGCGGCGGGCGCGGCGGTGTCCGGTGAGTTGGTGGTGCAGGCGGTGACCGCGAGCAGCAGAGTGGCTGCCGCGCCACGGAGCAGGACGCGGCTTGCTGTGCAAGGCATGGTCCGTGGGTCGGGTGCGCGTGGCGCCCAAAGCCGGTCAGGGCGTGAGGAGGGCCTTGATGGCGCGGCGCTCGTCCATCGCCCGGTAGCCCTCCGCGACCTGATCCAGGGGGAGGGTGAGGTCGAAGACCTTCCCCGGGTCGATCCGGCCGCTCAGGACGCGGTCGATCAGGTCGGGCAGGTGGCGGCGCACCGGGGCGGGCCCGCCCCGCAGGCCGACGTGGGAGTAGAACAGTTCCTCCCCGTCGACAGCGACCTCATGCGGCACGCCGACGAAACCGACGTTGCCCCCGGGCCGTGCGCAGCGCAGCGCCTGCCGCATGGCCTCGGCGGTGCCGACGCACTCCAGCACGCTGTCGGCGCCGATACCGCCGGTGAGGTCCTTGATCCTGGCGACACCGTCGTCGCCGCGCTCGCTGACGATGTCCGTGGCGCCGAACTCCCGAGCCAGTTCCTGGCGGGACCCGTGGCGGCTCATCGCGATGATCCGTTCGGCGCCCAGCTGCTGGGCGGCGATGATCCCGCACAGGCCGACCGCGCCGTCACCGACCACCACGACCGTGCTCCCGGGCCGGACCCCGGCGGCGTCGGCGGCCCACCAGCCGGTGCCCATGACGTCCGAGACGGCCAGCAGGCTCGGCCAGAACTCCTCGCCGGGAACGTGGTCGGTGGCGACCAGGGTGCCCTGGGCGTTGGGGATGCGGACGTGGTCGGCCTGGCACGTGCTCATGAACTCCCGGTGCAGGCAGTTGGAGGGAAAACCGTTGCGGCAGTTCGCGCACGTGTTGTCCGAGGTGGCGAAGGAGCCGACGACGAACTGGCCCGGCGTGACCGCGGTGACCGCGCTGCCGACCTCCTCCACGACGCCGATGTACTCGTGGCCCATGGGGTGCGGGTCGCCGACCGGCTCCAACCCGCGGTAGGGCCACAGGTCGGAGCCGCACACACAGGTGAGGGCGGTGCGGATGATCGCGTCGGTCGAGTGGCGGATCTTCGGGTCCTCGAGCGTCTCGACCCGGACATCGCCGGGGGCGTGGATCACAGCTCCGCGCATGACAAGGTTCCCTTCCGTGGTGCGTCGGCGTCGTCGTTGGTCGACGTCAGCCAGTCAACGCGCGCCTCGGGTGCGCAGCGAGTCACCATCGAAAGGTGTACCGGCGGTACACCCCTACGGCTGCTCGCAGGACGTACGGTCGGGGTGTGGACAACCGTGACGAGGTCCGCGAGTTCCTCAGCTCGCGGCGCGCGAAGATCACCCCGGAGCAGGCCGGGTTTCCCGCGGGCGCCCGCCGGCGCGTCCCTGGTCTGCGCCGCAGCGAGGTCGCCGCGCTCGCCGACATGAGCGTCGAGTACTACGCCAAACTCGAACGCGGCAACCTCGCCGGCGTCTCGCCCGCCGTCCTGGAAGCCGTGGCCCGGGCGCTCCAGCTCGACGACGCCGAACGCGCCCACCTGATGAACCTGGCCCAAGCCGCCGACGGCTCCGACGTCCTGACCCGGCCCCGCCGCCGCCCAAGCCGCCAGTGGACCCCGCACCGCAGCCTGCAATGGACCCTCGACGCGATCACGGCCGGCCCGGCCTTCGTCCGCAACGGCCGCATGGACCTCTTGGCCGCCAACCAACTCGCCCGCGCCTTCTACAGCGAGGTCTACGCCAGCCGCGACAACCAGGCCAACCTCGCCCGCTTCAACTTCCTCGACCCGGCCTCCCGCCGCTTCTACCCCGACTGGGACGTCGCCGCCGACATCGTGGTCGCCATCCTGCGCACCGAGGCAGGCCGCAACCCCCACGACAAGGACCTGCACGACCTCGTCGGCGAACTGTGCACCCGCAGCGACGAGTTCCGCACCCGCTGGGGCGCCCACAACGTCCGCCACCACGGCACCGGCACCAAACGCTTCCACCACTGCGTCGTCGGCGACCTCACGCTCGCCTACGAAGGACTGGAGATGGCCGCCGCGCCCGGGCTCACCCTCACCATCTACACCGCCGAGCCGGGCTCGGCGTCGGAGGAAGCCCTGCGCCTGCTCGCCTCCTGGGCTGCCACCCAGGAGGACTCGCCGCCCAGGCAACACCAAACCCGCTGAACCATCTGCCCGCGCGGTCCGGGCCGAGCTGTTCGGTTCAGCAAAAAGAATCGTCGTGTCGATTCGAGCCGATCCCGTTCGTCGCACGTGTAAGGAGCAGACCAGGGAAGGAGACCACGATGAGCACCACCGCAGACCTCACCCACCGGGACCGATCCGTGCTCCGCGCGGTCGCCGCCGGACGCTGCGCCATGTCCGCCGGGGCGTGCCCCGCACTGACCATCGACGGGCTGTGCTGCAGCGACCAGTTCGCCGGCGCGCGGCTCGCCCGGGCCGGGCTGATCAGAAGCGCCCAGGGTGGTGCGGCCGGTGCCGTGTCGCTGACCGACACCGGCCTCGCCGCACTCGGTCTTGGCTCTCAGGACCTTGCCGCATTGGGGCAGGCGGCCTGACGAGCGGCCGGAGTGCTCAGCCGCGGCCGAGACCGGCGTCGCGGGCCCGGATGATGGCCGCGGCGCGGTCGGCGACCTGGAGCTTGGCGAAGATCGCGGAGACGTTGTTCGCCACCGTCTTCGCGGCGACGCCGAGGCGCTCGCCGATCGCGGCGTTCGGCAGCCCCGCGGCGATCAGGTCGAGCACCTGGTGCTCCCGGGTGGTCAGCTCGGGGAACCGCGCGGCCGCGACCGGCGGCGCCGCGAAGAAGCCCAGAACCCGTTGCGCCACCGCGGGTCCGAAAATCGCCTCGCCCGCCGCGACGGCGCGGATGGCCCGGGCGATCTCCTCCTGCTCGGCACCTTTCACCAGGTAGCCGCGAGCGCCCGCACGCATGGCGGCGAACACCGAGTCGTCATCGAAGAACATGGTCAGCACGAGGACGGCGACGCCCGGTGCCGCCCGGACGATCTCCTTGGTGGCCGCGATGCCGTCCAGATCGGGCATCTGCAGGTCGAGCACCGCGACATCGGGCTTGGCCGTGACCACCTCGCGCACGGCCGCGCGTCCCGTCGCCGCGACGCCCGCGAGGGTGAAGCCCGGCAGGGACGCCAGCAACGCCGCCATGCCGTCGCGGACGATCGGGTGGTCGTCGGCGATCACGACCCGGATGTCGTTCATGGCACCGCCAAAGGTAGCCGCACGTGCACCCGTCCGCCGGTCGCCGAAGGCCCGGCGTCCAGCCGGCCACCGAGTTCGGCGGCGCGCTCGCGCATCGCCACCAGCCCGACGCCCGGCCGCCACGGTCCGTCCGGCGGCCCGTCGTCGACCACCTCGACGTGCAGGTCGTCGGCGCAGTGCAGTCTCAGGACCACAGTGGACGCTCCCGAGTGGCGCACCACGTTGGTCAGCGCCTCGGTGGCGATCCGGTAGGCCGCCACCTCCACCGCCGCGGGCAGCGCGGGCAACCGCTCGGGGACCTCGAGGCGGATCCGCAGGGCCGCTCCGTCCGCCCGCCAGGCCAGGTGCTCGGCGCGTTGCCGCAACGCACCGAGCAGGCCGAGTTCGTCGATGGCGGGCGGGCGCAGGTCCTCGACGAGCCGGCGCACATCGGCGATCGCGGTGCGGACGTCGGTGCGGATCGCGGTCAGCAGTTCGCCGGCGCGGTCGGGGTCCGTGCGCAGGACGTTGGTGGCGGCGTCCGCGGTGAGCGCGACGCCGGTGAGCGTCGGGCCGAGCCCGTCGTGCAGGTCGCGCCGCAGCCGGCGGCGTTCTTCCTCCTGCGCGGTCACGATGCGTTCCCGTGAGCTCTGCAGCTGGGCCGAGAGCTGCGTGGCGTGCACGGCGACCGCGAGCGGAGCCGCCATCAACCCGAGCACGGTGCGGTCGGCCGTGCCGAGGCCGCCCTCGCCGGGCCGGGCGCCGACACGCAGTTCGCCGACGGTCGCGCCGCCGTACTCCAGCGGCACTGACTCGACCGCGCCGGACGCCGTGCCGGCCTCGGCCAGCAACCCGTCGGGCGTGACGACCGCGGCGTAAGGGACCCGCAACGCGGCCCGGATCGCCGACACGACACCGGAAAGGCCCGGTCCGGCGAGCTGCTCGCCGACCCGCGACACCACCCGCGCCGGGTCGCTTCGATCGCCGTAGAGGGCGCGGTCGACCAGTCGCTGCAGGCGCGGGAGCACCGGCGCGATCAGCAACGCCACGACGATCGTCGCCACCGCCGAGCGGCCCAGCTGCGCGGCCACCAGCCCGACGAGGATCCCGTAGGTCACCACCACGGCCCCGGACAGCAGCACCCACGCGATCACCCGGGACACCACGAGCCGGATGTCGAGCAGCCCGTGGCGCACGATCGCGATGGTCACCGCGGCCGGGATCAGCGGGATGGCGAACAACACGGCAACCGGTGTGCCCGCGACCAGCGACCACGGCACGATGAACCCGGCCGCGGTGACGGTCGCGAGCAACAACCACAACAGCTGCCTGCGCACCACGTCGTCGCCGCGCCGGTAGCGCACGACCACGGCCGCGATCGCGACGAGCAACGCGGCCAGGACGCGGAGCTCCGAAACCGTCCACAACGGACTCAGCTGGTCGTAGGCGGACAGGGTCAGGTAGCCGGCGGGCAGGCCGGGCGCCGGTGGCTGCGGGTCGAGGCCGCTCTCCAGGACGAACAGCGGCCCGGTCACGATCAACGCGACGACCACGGGCCGCCATCGCCTGCTGGGTGGCCGGCCGTCCGGGAACAACACCAGCGCCAGCGGGAGGAACAAGCCGATCGACCACGGCCACGAGTACGCGAACGCGGTGGCCGCGAGCCGCTGCAGCGCCACGGGCGCGCCGCCGTCGTGCAGGGCCTGCGCCACGGGCCCGCTGAGCGCGCTGGTCGCGTGCCCGAGGCCGTCGGCGAGCAACAGCCAGCCGATCGGGTTGCGGGGCCGGTGCCACGCGATGATCGCGCCGCAGAGGGCGAAGGCCGCGCCGATCACCGAGTTCGTCACCACGAAGGCGTCCAGCGCCTGCCGCCACGACCAGCCGACGCCGAGCGTGGCCACGACGGCGCCGCCGACCTCGGCCATCGCGAGCGCGCCGAGGCCCGCCGCGAGGGTGCGACCGGCTGCCATGCGCTCAGTGTCCGCCCGCGCGTTCCCGGTGTCCCGGGCACGCGGTCCCGAATGTCCCGGGCGATTTCCCCGTGACCGCGGAACGCGGGCTCGGGTGCGGGGAACGACCGGGAGTCCACCGTGGACGCAGTCGAACTTTGGAGGTTCTCGTGTCCCGTTCCCTGCGTGCCGGGCTGGTCCTGCTCGGCCTGATCTCGGTCCTCGACCTGCTGACGCCGTTGGTGACCGACGGCGACCACCCACCGATGCCGATCGCGCTCGGCGCCGCCGTGCTCGGGCTGGTCAGCCTGGCCCTGGTCGTGTCGGCGTGGCGCGGTGCGAAGCGCGCGATCGTCCCGCTCGTCGCGGGGCGCGTCATGTCCGCCCTCGCGGCGGTGCCCGCGGTGTTCGTGGCGGGGACGCCGGGCATGCTCGTAGCGGCCGTCGCCGCCGGGCTCGCCATCACGGTGACCGGTGCGGCTCTCGTGCTCGCTCCGCGGATCGGGGCGCTGCGATGACCGCCACCGCCGCGCCCGTGCTGTCCTCGCCGCGCCCCGCGCCGGTGTCCCGGATGTCACGGTGGCTGATGGCCGCGTTGCTGCCGATCGGCCCGGCCGTGATCGCCGTGCTCCGGCTCGTCATGCCGTACAACACCACGGACGACAGCGCCACGATCGTCGCGAAGGTGGCCGCGCACCAGCAGGCGCAGTCGCTCATCGTCTGGCTCGGGTTCGCCGGGCTGCTGACGTTGGTGCCCGCCGTGCTGTGGGTCGCTCGGCTGACCCGTCCCGCGGCGCCGCGCACGACGACCGCCGCACTGGTGTTGCTGGTGCCGGGCTACCTCGCGCTCGGCCTGCTGGTCGCGGCCGACGCGGCACTGCTGTCCGGCGTGCGCGACCACGTGGACTTCGCCGTGCTCGCCCGCCAGTTCGACGGGTCGCACCCCACCGCGGTCATCGCGGACGCGATCTTCGTGGCGGGCCACGTGGCCGGGACGGTGCTGCTCGGCGTCGCGCTCTGGCTCTCGCGCGTCGTTCCCCGGTGGGCGGCCGTGGCGACGATCGTCGCTCAGCCACTGCACTTCGTCGCCGCGGTCATCCTGGCCAGCCACCCGCTCGACTTCGCGGCATGGGGCCTGAACGCGGTCGGCTTCGCGGTGGCCGCCATCGCCCTCGTGCGGTCACCGGACCCGCGGGCCTGACGGCAAGCGGCGATTCTGAAGGCAAGTGGCTTGCCGTTGCGCGGGGCAACGGCAGGCCACGCCGTTCAGGGTGCCGGAAGCGGAGCCGACGCCTCAGCGGTGACGCGCATGGCCTGGTTCGGCCGGTACGCCAGGATGAGCCGGAACGGGTGCACGTCCCAGGTTTCCACGGCCCACAAGGTCATCCGGCCGTCGGTGCGGGCCTGGTGCTGGGCGTCGTCGGCGAAGTAGGCGTAGCCGGCCTTCTTCGGGTTCGACGGGGGCGGCAAGGTGTCCCAGAACTCCGCGCCCACCGGCACCGGGGACGCTTCCACGACGCAGTAGGGCTTCGCGCGGTCGCCGTCGGCAGGCAGCCGGCACATCAGCACGAAGTTGTGGCCGTCGGCCTCGGCCTTCGGGGTCAGGATCAGGATCTCGTCCCGATCGCCCGCGGCGACGGACACCTCACCGATCCAGTCGAACAGCCCGGTGAGGTCCTCGGCGGTGATGCTCGTGTACGCCGTCTCGTCGCTCACCGGCGCCACCCGCACCGGCGGCAGGTTCCCCGCCAAGGCGAGCGTGCCGGCCGCGGGGTGCAGCCACGCCGCTTCCCACGCCTCGTCGGTCCCGCTGATCGGGCGCCGATCGGTCTTGCTCCGGCCGAGCAGCGCACGCACGGCGTCGGGGTCCTGCATCTGCCAGAAGGTCATCTCCTGGTTCACCCACAACGGCAGGAACGGCCCGATCGGCAAGCCGATCGACACCGACACCGGCGACCCGAACGCGGGTTTGGCGGCGAACTCCGGCGCCAAGCGGGCGGTGGCGAGCACGTGCCGCAACCACCGGCGGCACCGGCTGAGCGGGTGGTCGGGGATGCGTTCGTCGTAGCGCGGGTCGTCGGCGCGGTTCCAGGGCAGCTTCGGGCTGGTCTCGGGCGCGTACGGGTGCGGGCTGGCGAACGCGTCGGGGCTCCCGGTCTCGCTGATGGTGTCCGCGAGCACCATCGACTCGCGGATGCCGGTCGTCGGTCCCTCCACCGCGGTCAGCTTCAGCACGGCGCTGCACGTGTCCTTCGGCACCGTGATCGAGGCGATGAACCCGAGCCCGGGCCGGTCGGGCAGCGGCAGCTTCACGATCTGCAGGAGCGCGGGCTGCCCGTCCACCGTGACGACGAACGCCTCGACCAGACCGCCGTCCGCCGCCGTCTGCACGGCCAGTTCGTGCCGCAGTCGCGGCAGGTCGTCGAGGCCCGCGGGCAGGTTCGGCACCAGGTCGAAGAAGTGCGACGACATCACGTCCCCGGTGGCCGGGTCCACCCAGACGTCGTCGTCTTCGCGCTGGAATCCGGACGTATCCGGAATTATCGACATGCCCCGACCCTAGTGGACGGTCACGCCGAGGCCGGGGCCAGGACGATGTCGAACCGCACGCGGGACCAGGTGCCTTCGATCACGCGGCCGTCCGGGGCCGGCGTACCGGCGTCCTGGCGGTCGAAGTCGCGGACCAGCGAGTCCTTCACGCCGAACACGGTGTCCGAGTCCAGCTGCTCGTCACCGCGGACGAAGATGTGGGTCACCAGCGTCCGCCGGCCCTCGGCGCTGACCATGAAGTGCAGGTGCGCCGCCCGCATGGGCGAGCGTCCGACCGCCTCGAGCATCGCGCCAACGGGGCCGTCGTGCGGGATGGGGTAGGGCGTGGGCGTCGTGCCCCAGAACGCGTACCGGCCCTCGGCGTCGGTGAACAGGTGGGCCCGCCCGGCCACGCGGTCGTCGGTGTACTGCACGTCGTAGAAGCCGTCCTCGTCGGCCTCCCAGACCTCGATGCGAGCGCCCGCCAGCGGCTTGCCCGAGCTGTCGGTCACCATGCCCTCGACCCAGCACGGCTCGCCGGGCGCACCGCCGGAGATGTCACCACCCAGCGGGATGGCCGGGCTGCCGGACACGAAGAACGGCCCGAAGACCGTTGCCTCCGTGGCGTCCCCGTACGCCTCGTTGTTGACCGCGATGGTCTGCATCGAGAGGCCCAGCACGTCCGAGAGCAGGATGAACTCCTGGCGCTTGTCGTCGGTGATGTGCCCGGCGGCGGTGAGGAACTCGATCGCCGCGGCCCACTCGGCCTCGGTCAGCCGGACCTCGCGGACGAAGCCGTGCAGGTGCCGCACCAGCGCGGTCATCAGCTCCCGCAGCCGCGGATCGGCGCAACCGTCGAACGAACGCTCGACCCGCTCGACGAGCTCGGCCTCGCGACGGTCCTGTTCAGCGGAGGTCATGGCGTTCCTTCCCAGGCCGCGCGCAGCAGCGTCGTGAGGTTCTCGAGAGTCACGGGGGTGGGGTTGCCGGCGGGAACAGCCGCCAGCACGGCCGCGGCGGCCGCGTCGATGCCGGCGGCGGGCATGCCGTAGTCACGCAATGCGCGCGGGGCGTCGAGCTGTGCCCGCAGCTGAGCCAGTCCGTCCACCGCGGACGGAGCGTCGAAGGCGGCGGCGATGCGCCGCTCGGCCGACGGGGCGGACGGTGCGTTGAACGCCAGCACGTGGGGGAGCACCACCGCATGGGTCTGGGCGTGCGGGAGGTCGAACATCCCGCCGAGCACGTGGCAGATCTTGTGGTGCAAGCCCGAGCCCGCCGACGCGAACGCCACCGCGGCGAGGTGGGCGCCGTAGAGGGCGTGTTCCCGTCCGTCCAACCCGGCCGGATCGGCCGTCACCGCGGGCAGTCCGATGTGGAGGGCACGGATCCCCTCGGCGGCAAGGGCCTGGTTGATCGGGTCGGTGCGAGGGGCCCACATGGTGTCGACGCAGTGGGCCAGCGCGTTCAGGCCGGACGCCACGCTCAGCTCCACCGGCAGGCCGACCGTCAGCGCCGCGTCGTACACGATCGTGCGGGGCAGCACCCGGGGATCGGTGCCGGTCGTCTTGCGTGCGTTCTCGGTGAGGCCCCAGACGCTGGTCGCCTCCGAGCCCGCGTAGGTGGTCGGCACCGCGACGATCGGCAGTCCGGTGGTCAGCGCGACGGCCTTGGCCAGCCCTGTCGCCGAGCCGCCGCCAACGCTGACCAGGGCGTCCACCTCGTGCGCGGCCGCCGCGGCGCGCGCCCGCGAAGCCACCTCGACCGGCACGTGCATGACGACCTCGTCGTGCCAGTGGGCGACCGGGACGTCGGCGGCGATGCGCGTGGCCACCGCCCGCGACGACGGCGACGAGATCACCATCAGCCGTGCCGCCCCGAGCGCCTCGGCCTCGGCGGCGAGGTTCGCCGCCGCCAGCCCGGAGCCGAACCGGACCCGTTGCGCCAGGGTGTCGTGGTCGAAGCGCATCTCACCCTCTCCCGAGGACCCTGCTCAACGCGCCGCGCAACGCGTCCGCGGGGTCCGACGGCATTGTCATCGACCGCCACGCGATGTGCTTGTCCGGTCGCACCAGCACGGCGCCGTCTTCCTCGACCGCGCGCAGCTTGGCCCAGTCGTAGTACAGGTCGGTCACCGCGCGGCCCGGCCCGATGACGACCGTCTCGAGGGGAACGCCGAGGTCGTGGGCGACCTTGTCGGCCGCGTCGGTCCACGCCTCGCCCGCGATGCCGGTGATGAGCGTGAACCGGTCGTACGGCACGAGGTCCATCATCGCCCGCTTCGACATCGTGTCGCCGACCCATGCGTGCGGCAGGTGCGAGCCGGGCACGGTCGACATCTCGTAGTACAAGACCTCGTCGCGGGCCGGCTCCGGCAACGGGCCGTCCGAGACGACGGCGTCGGATTCGTAGAACTGCCCGAGATCCATGCCGTGCGCGTTGAACTCGTAGTTCTTCAGCTCCATGGCCTCGATCAGCGCGGCCCGCTTCGCCGCGCCCGCGGGCGTGTTCGCCTTGCGTTCCTCGATGGCGGCGCGCATCTCCTCCTCGCTGGTGGCGTCGAGCAGCCCGAGCACCTCGAAGAACCGCACGAACTCGCGGCTGGACTGGTTGGCCCGCTTGACGATCCGCTCGGCCACCGGCGCCCGCTCGGTCGAGTACGTGTCGAGCAGGCTCGGCTCGGCCTGGCCGCGCAGGACCAGCGCGAGCTTCCACGCCAGGTTGTAGGAGTCCTGGATGGAGGTGTTCGAGCCCAGGCCGTTGCTCGGTGGGTGCCGGTGGATGGCGTCGCCGGCACAGAACACGCGCCCCTTCCGCAGGTGGGTCGCGTACATCTCGTTGTTGCCCCAGAGGCTGGTGCCGGTGATCTCGACGTCGATGTCCGGCATGCCGAGCAGATCGCGCACGATCCGGGTCGCGGCCGCGTCGTCGACCACCGGCGGCGGTTCGTTGATGTCGTAGCCCCAGACGATCAGCCACTCGTTCCACGGCCGCACCATCCGCACCAGGCCCGCGCCGATGCCGCCGACGTTCGCGCCCGGCTGGATGACCCAGTACAGCACCGACGGCCGGTGCCCCACGTAGGCGGCGATGTCGGCCTTGAAGGTGATGTTCATCGAGCCCGCGAGGTCCATCGCGCCCTCGAAGGGCAGGCCGAGGTCGGCGGCGACCTGGGAGCGCGCGCCGTCCGCGCCGATCAGGTACTTGGCCCGGATCGTGTACTCGGTGCCGGTCAGCCGGTCGCGCACGAGCACGTCGACGCCGTCGTCGTCCTGCTCGTGGGAGACGTATTCGGTGGCGAAGCGGGTGTGCGTCCCGCGCTGGGTGGCGTTCTTGACCAGGATCGGCTCGAGGTAGGTCTGCGGGATGTCGACCACCAGGCACGGCGACGCCAGCTGGTAGTCGGCCTCACGGGCGGGATGCGTGCCCCACGTGTGGATGCGGCCGATCTCCTCACCGGCGATCGACGTGCAGAACACCGTGTCGCCGACCAGGTGGTGCGGGGTGGCCTCGGCCAGCACCTGCTGCTCGATCCCCATGTCCCGGAACGTTTCCATGGCCCGCTGGTTGGTGATGTGCGCGCGGGGCGTGTTCGCGGTCCACCGGTACTTGGTGACCATGATGTTGTCGACGCCGAGCGTCGAGAGGAACAACGCCGCCGACGCCCCGGCCGGGCCGGAACCGACGATGAGGACGTCGGTCTCGCACATGGCTGTCATGCGTGCGAGTGTCGGCGGCGGCGCCGAGGTCAGGCCATCGATCCCGGCGGGGATGGCGGAAATGAGAACCCGCGCCGGACCTCGCCCGCGGTGACACCGAACCGCTTGCGGAAGCTCTGCGAGAAGTAGGCGACCGAGGTGAAGCCGCAGCGCACGGCCACGTCCGCGGTTCGCAGGTCCTTGTCCGTGGTGAGCACGCTGTGGGCGGCGTCGAGCCGGCGCGCCAGGACGTGCTTGGGCACGCTCGTGTCCGCGGCCGCGAAGAGCCGCGAGAGGTGTCGCTCGCTGATGCCCGTGGCGGTCGCGATGTCGCACGCGGACAGGGCGGGGTCGGCGAGGTGCTCCTCGATGAACGCCCGCGCGGCGGCCCGGTGGGCGACCGGCAGCTCGGCGTGGCCGGCGAGCACCGCGACGAGCTCCAGCACCGCCTGGTCGTCCGCGGGCACCGGGTTGTCGGTGCGCACGGCCCGGGCGACGAGCCTGGCCAGCGCGTGGCCGTGCGGGTTCTCGCTCGTCTCGACGACGACCGGGTCGCCGACCGTGTGCTGCCCGGTGAGCTGGGCGAACTCCGTGCGCGGCACCTTGACGGCCAGTTCGTCGAGGCCGTGGCCGAACCCGCGCAGGAAGGGCCGGTCGGCGTCGCAGACGAGGAGCTGACCCGGTCGCAGCACCCGCCGCCGGCCGTCCTGCTCGAAGACGGCGTCACCCATGACCGTCACGTAGACGGCGATCGCGTCGGCCGGGCTGCGTTCGATCGTGGCCGCGGAGCGCTCGACCACGTGCCGGGTGCCCCGGACGCGGGCCAGGTGCGTGCGTTCGAGCTGCAGGTTGACCTCGGTCGCGGCGAACGGCCGCTCGGCCGGCGGACGGCACGCGAGGGCGATCAACGAGTCGGCGTTGTGCTGCTCCCACGGCTCGACGCCGGCGGTCGCGAAGGCCCGCGCGCGCGGGATCGTGACCATGGCCCGCCCTCCTCCCGCCGGCGACTGCCCTGAATGGCCCATTGGGGGCGTTGAGTGTCCCGAGTGGGTCATTCAGGGCAGTCGGCTTGGATAGTTGTATCCTCAACGATCCCTGTGCTGTCAATAGCCCGGGTTCGGGCGTTCCGGATCGCCGCGCTCCCGGCCCGCCGAGTTGCGGCGGCTTGCGACCCCGCGCCCGGACTGCTCGGCTTCACGGCGTAACCGTTCCCCTCGACATTTCTTCTGCCGCCTCCGGGTCGCCGTCGAACGAATTCCATCGTTGTTCGCGTTCCTGGTGTTACGTCCACGCATCACTTGCGCTGCCAAGGAATTCGAGGCAACCGACCCGTCAGGAAGAGCGTCCTCAGTGCAATTGCGGGGGAATGACTTCGAGCGGTCACCGGCGGGCGCCGGCGCCGCTGTTTCGGCGTGGCCAAAAAGGGGGACTTGATGACGTGGTGGCAATTGTCGCCGATCGTGCTGTGCGCGGCGGTGATCGTGTTCCTGCCGGGGTATGCGCTCGGCCGGTGCTGGGGGTTGCGTGGGCTGGTCGCGGCCGGGGCGGCCGCGCCGGTGTCGGTCGGTGTCACCGCTGGGATGGCGGTGCTCTGCCCCGTCCTCGGCCTGCGCTGGTCGGTGTGGCCGGTGCTGGCGGCGTCGGTGCTCGCCGCGCTCGGCGGCCTGGCCGTGCGCCGGTTCGCACCCGCCGCGTTCGGGTCGCGACCGGCCGCGCCGCTGCGGGCCCGGTGGACGCTGGTGGTGCACGCGGGCGCGGTGCTGATCCCGGCGGTGTTGCTGACCCGCGGGCTGGTGCGGCTGATCGGCGGGCCGGACAACATCTCGCAGGCGTGGGACAACCTGTTCCACCTCAACGCGATCCGCTCGGTCCTGGACACCGGGTCCGGGTCGTCGCTGACCTTGGGGGAACTCGGCGCGAGCGACCGGGTACACCCCTACCCGGCGGCGTGGCACGACCTGGTGAGCCTCGTCGTGCAGGTGACCGGCACGTCCATCCCCGCGGCGGTGACCGCGGTGACGATCGTGGTGGCCGCGCTGGTGTGGCCCGTCTCGTGCATCTTCCTGACCACGAGGGTCACCGGGACCCGGCCGGTGCCGGTACTGCTGGCCGGTGGCCTCGCCGCCGTGTTCGGCGCTTTCCCTTACCAGCTCCTGTACTTCGGCCCGTTGTACCCGTTCTTCCTTGCGGTGGCACTGCTTCCGGCCGTGCTCGCGCTCGTGGCGATGGCGGCCGGGGTCGGCGCGCGGCACGGCACCCCGCGCTGGCTGCTGGTGCTGACCCTCGTGCCGGCCGCTGCCGGTCTGGCGCTGGCGCACCCGAGCGAATTCCTCGCGCTCGCCGTGTTCTCGGTGCCGGTGCTGGTGGTCGCGATCATCCGGTACCGGCGCCACGCCACCGGCGCCCGCCGCTGGATCCCGGTGGCGCTGCTCGCCGGCTACCTCGCGGCCGGCGCCGTGGTGTGGGCCGAGGTGCGCCCGAGTGCGGACGGCTCGCACTGGCAACCGGTCCAGACGCTTTCCCAAGCCATCGGCGAGGTGCTGACCGTGGGCACGATGAAGCTCGGGCCGACGTGGGTCGTGCTCGCGTTGACCGTCGTCGCGGCCGGGCTGGCGCTGCGCAGGCAGGTCAGCTGGTGGGTGCTCGGCGGGTACCTGATCGCCGCCGCGCTGTACGTGGCGACCTCGGCCGGCAAACCCGGGCGGGTGCGCAGCTTCCTGGCCGGGATCTGGTACGACGACCCGCACCGGCTGGCCGCGCAGCTACCCGTGTTCGCCGTGGTGCTCTGCACCATCGCGGCGGCGTGGAGCTGCACCCGCCTGCGCGCCGCGATGACCCTGCGTTTCCCCGACCGGGCAAGGCTTTCGGCGCCGCTGGTCGCCGTGCTGGCGTTCGTCGTCGCCGCCGGGATCGGCGTGGCCGGGCAGCGCAGCTCGGTCAACTCGGCCATCGGCACGGGCGGCAACGTGTTCCAGCGCAGCGACATGCTCTCGCCCGACGAACGCGCGTTGCTGGCCCGCCTGGATCGCACGGTACCCATCGGTGACACGGTCATCGGCAACCCGTGGTCGGGGGCGTCGTTCAGCTACGCCCTGGCCGATCGGCGCGCGCTGATCCTGCAGTACGGCACCAAGGTTCCCGCGAAGACGCAGTTTGTCCTGGACCACCTGCCCGAGCTGCGCACCGACCCCGCCGTCTGCGCGGCCGTGCGGGCGCAGCGCAGCTGGTTCGTCCTCGACTTCGGCGGACCGCAGTACCTGGGCATGAACGCGCACTACCGCGCCATCGACACGGCGGCGGTCAACTCCGGTCTGACCGTGGTGGACCATCAAGGAGCCGCGACGCTGTACCTGGTGACCGGGTGCCGGTCCGGGCGTTAGGCACTGTCCTGCGGATCCGTGGTCGCGGTCTTCGCGCCGAGGCGGCCCCTGGCGGCGTTGGCGGAAAGCCCGAGTACCTCCGGTACGAGGGCTTCCCGCCGCCTTGCCAGGAACCACCTCGATCACGAAGCCCATCGACCGAGATCCACAGGACAGCGCCCAACCGGTGACCTGGCCGGCCCCGTCAGCGACCGTTGACCAGCCGGTAGGTCTGCCGCGGCCGACCCCGGCTCAGGGCCGCGGCCGGCGGGACAGGCCAGGCGAGCCCGTCGCGAGCGAGGTCCTGCAGCACGCGGCGGGCGGTGCGCGGGCTGGTGCCGAGCAACTCGGCGGCCAGCTTGGCGTCCACCACCTTGGCGTCGTCGGAGCCCTCGTCGGCGAGCCCGGCACGCAAGGTCGCCAGTGCCTCGCGACGGCGCGGGTCCGGCATGGGTGCATCAGCCGGCGCGGACTCGGTTCCGTGGTTCATGGCCATGGTCGAGCCGTCGCGCAGGCGCACGTAGACCCGCGCCGCGCCGCTGGCCCGCGCGTCCACGAGGGCCCGCTCGGCGTTGGTCTCGGCGGCCGCCGCCGTCGCCCCGGTGCCGAGCCCGACGTAGGGCGTCACGCCGGTGGCCCGGCGCACCACCGTGACGAACGGCGCGCGGGTGAAGCCCTGCGTGGCCTCGGTGATCGAGCCGAGCGTCGCCACCAGCGCGACACTGGTGTCGGTGCGCGGCATCAGGCTGATGGCCAGCCGGTCGGCCTCGGGGCGCAGCGCGCGCACCACCTCCATGCGCAGCTCCGTGGCCGCCCACGCGCCGCGCGGGTCGGTGCCCGGCCGCCGCGGCACCTCGGGGATCTCGACGACGCCGACCACGACCTGCGCCTCACCGAGCATGCTCCCGGCGCCGAGGAACGTGGCCGTGCGCAACGACGCGCGCAGCGCCGAGCCGGTGGCCCGGATGCGGACGGTCGGCACCTTGGCCCGGCGCAGCTCCCGGTCGACGGCGTCCACTGTGGTCAGTGCGCCGCCGGTGCGCCCCTGCTCGAACAGCTCCCGGTGGAACCGGGCGAACTGCAGCGCCGATTCCGGTCCCTCGTAAGGCATCGCGTGCACCGCCGCGTGGCTGATGTCGCACTCGTCGTAGGCTTCGGCGATCGCGTCGCGGTGTAGCGAGTCGATGCTGACCCGGCGCAGGTCGACGTCACCGCGCTGGATGGTCCGCAGCATCGCGCCGTAGAGCGAGGACCCGGACAGCTCGACGAAGGTGGCCGGACGGGTCAACACCCCGGCGTCCTTCGCCATGTCGTAGGGGAGCGGGCCGGCGAACAGCAGCACGTCCACGTCCTCGGCGATGCCACGCACGCGACCGGGGATCTGGCGGTAGTTCTGGTAGCTCGTGCTGGTCAGGCTCATGGTGGTCGCCTCGGTCATCACGAGCCGGTGCCCGACGTCGACCATCCGGTGCACGACGTCCCTGGGACCGACCACACCGATGCGGACGGTGCCGGTGGCGTCGGGCAGAGTCATCGGATTCGCTCCCTTTCCGAAGGTGCGGTGAACAATAGTGCTCCTCACCGGGTGGCCGCCGTTTTCCGTTCCGGTCAGAGCGCGGCAAGGGCCTCCTCGGCGACCGCGACGGTCTGGTCGACGTCGTCGGCGGTGTGCGCGGTGGACAGGAACCACAGGCCGCGCGGCACGATGTTGACGCCCCGGTCGAGCAGGAGCTGGTGCAGCCGCGCCATCGTGGCCCGGTCGGTCGCGGCGAAGTCGCGGTAGTCCGACACCTCGGTCGCCTCGGTGACGTAGGTCTGCACGACCGGGCCGGGCCCGGTGACCAGCAGCGGAACACCGGTCCTGGCGGCCGCCGCACGCAGGCCCTCGGCGAGCCGGTTGCCGAGGTCGAACAACGTCGGGTAGACGACATCGCGCTGCTCGTCGAGCACCGCCAGCGTGGCCTTCGCGGCCGCGATGGCGACCGGGTGGGAGTTGAAGGTGCCCGCGTGCGCCACCTTGCCGGTGGCGATGTCGTCCATCACCTCGGCCTTGCCCACCAACGCGGACAACTGCATGCCACCCGCCATGGCCTTGCCGAACGTGGCGAGGTCGGGGGTGATCCCCAGGTACTCCTGCGCGCCGCCGGGCGCCATCCGGAACCCGGTGATGATCTCGTCGAAGACGAGCAGGGCGCCGATGTCGGCGCACAACTTCTGGACGCCCTCGAGGAACCCCGGCTTCGGCATGATCACGCCCGTGTTGCACAGGATCGGTTCGAGGATGATCGCCGCGAGGTCGGTGCCCTCCCGGTCCACGATCGCGGTCAGCGCGGCCAGGTCGTTCCACGGCGCGACCACGAGATCGGCCGACGAGCTGAGCTGCTGGCCGCCGGTGCCCCCGACGGCGCTGGGCGCATGCGGGTCGCCCGCGCGCGACAGGTCCGGGTGGACGCTGTAGAGCACCGGGTCGAACCAGCCGTGGTAGTGCCCCTCGAACTTGAGGACCTTGGCGCGGCCGGTGTGCCCGCGGGCCAGGCGCAGCGCACCGTGCACGGCCTCCGAGCCCACCGAGTTGAAGCGCACGCGTTCGGCGCTCGGCACCAGCCGGCACACGGCCTCGGCGACCTCGACCTCCGCCTCGTGCTGGGCGGAGTAGACGACACCGCGCCGGGCCTGTGCGGCGACGGCCGCCGCGACGACCGGCGAGCTGTGCCCCAGGATCGCCGGCCCTTGGCCGAGCACGTAGTCGACGTACCTCGTGCCGTCCACGTCGATGAGGTGGGCGCCCTGCGCGTGGTCGACGAACAACGGCACCCCGGGCATCCGGCGCGCGTCGCTCGACACGCCACCGGCCAGCACCCGCTGGGCGCGGGCCGCGAGCTCCCCGGTCCGATCGAGCTTCCTGATCATCGGCTGGACCTCCCGTGACATCGGACTGCGGACGCTTCGCCGGCACATCGCGCAAGAACGCGTACGTCACCGCAACGCAGCGGCCTTGCCGGGACCGGGCGGATGCGCGACGTTGGTCCGGTACCCGGCGAAAGGCGAGTGGCATGCGGTTGGCACGGATCCGGCGCGGCCCGGGCGAACGGATCGAGCTCGCGGCGCTGGTCGAAGGCGAGGAACTGGTGTCGCTCGCCTCGGTCGACGGGTGCGCCGACGCCGACCCGGTGGCCGCGCTCGCCGAGCTGGGCGTGGAGCGGCTCGCCGAGCACACCGCACGGCTCGCCGGTGGCGAGCGGCTCGCGGCGGCCGAGCTCGTGTTCGAGCCCCCGGTCGCCACGTGCACCAAGATCTGTTGCCTGGCCCTGAACTACGCCGACCACGCGGCCGAGAGCGGGCTCGAGGTACCACCGGAGCCGGTGTTGTTCTTCAAGCCGACCACCGCCTTGATCGGGCACGGTGCGGTGGTGCGCCCGCCCGCGCGCACCCGGCACGTCGAACACGAGGTCGAACTCGCCGTGGTGATCGGGCACGTGGCCCACGGTCTCACCGAGGAGAACTGGCAGGACGCGGTCGCCGGGTACACGGTGGTCAACGACATGACCGCGCGGGACCTGCAGCTGGCCAACATCGCCCGCAACCAGCCGTGGGACCAGTTCAAGGGCTTCGACACCTTCGCCCCGCTCGGCCCCTACCTGGTGACCAGGGACGAGGTGCCCGACCCGCAGAACCTCGAGCTCACGCTGACCGTCGGCGGCGAGGTGCGCCAGCGGGCGAACACCAAGCAGATGGTCTTCCCGCTCCCGCGGCTGCTCGCCGACCTCTCCGACGGGATGACGCTGCTGCCCGGCGACGTCATCGCCACCGGCACCATGGCGGGCATCGCGCCCGTGGCCGACGGCGACGTCATGCACGCGACGGTGGCCGGCGTCGGCACGCTGACCAACCCCGTGCGGTGGCAGTCGACCTAGACTCACCGCATGAGCGCTCCGGTCGCCCTTGCCCTGGTGCTCGACCTCGACGACTTCCAGCTCGACGCCGATCGCCGCGGTCCCGGGTGGGCGCGGACCACGCTGGCGTCCGTAGGCGAGCTGGTCCGCACCGAATGCGACGGGCTCGACGGGGTCGAGATACGCCCCGAGCCGCCGGACTCGTGGCTGGTGACCATCCGCCGCCCGGTCGCCGATGCGTTGGCCGCACAGGGATCCGGGCTCGCCCACCGGTTGCGTGACGCTGTGGCCGCGCGGACGTCGACCACCGCGTCGGTCGGCCTGAGCCAGGTCGTGCACGGCACGTTCGCGCCCGCGGAGGCGGCGCGCCTGGCCCGGGAGACGCTCGCCTACAAGACGCTCGGCGGAACGGGCCGGATCCTCAGCCTCGGCCCGCCGAGCGCGTTCGAACCACCGGACCTCCGGCGCCCGGTGGCGGCCTTGCTGCGGTCCGGGTCCGCGACCGAGGCGGCCGGGCTGGTGCAGCGCTGGGCCGCGACGGCGTTGCGGCGCGGGGTGCCGCCCTCCGAGGTGTTCGACATTTGGCTGCCTGCCTTGGTTCTGGAGGTCACCCATGCGCTCACCGGCTCGCCCGACATGCGCGGCGCCCTCGCCCACACGCCGGTCGCCGAGCTGGCGGGGATCGCGGGCATCCACGAGCACAGCCACCTCGCCGGCTGGCTGCTGGACTGCATGACCCGGCTGAGCGCGGTGGCGGCCACGACGGCGCCCTCGCCGTTGGTCGAGCGCGCCGAGCGGCTCCTGCGGGAGCGGTGCGGCGAGCCGGACCTGAGCCTCGGCGTCCTGGCGCAGGCGCTGGCCGTCAGCCCGTTCCACCTCGCCCACGTCTTCCGCCGCGAGCGTGGCACGACGGTCAAGAACCAGCTGACCGGCTTGCGGGTGCGGCGGGCGTTGCGGTTGCTGGCCGAGGGCGAGCTGAGCGTCGGTGAGGTCGGGCGCCGCTGCGGGTTCCGCACGCAACGGCAGTTCCGCGCGACCATGCAGCGGGAGACCGGCCACGCGCCGAGCCGGTTGCGTCGCGACGGGTCCCGGGGTCAGGACCGCTCACCCGCGTGAGCGAGCAGCCCGGCGATGGTGCCGCCGAGGACCATCGTCTTCTCGTCGTCGTCCAGGGCCGCGAACACCAGGCGCCCCAACGAGGAACGCATGTCGATGAACGGGAAGTCCGAGCCGTACACCAGGCGCTCGGCGCCCACCTCGCGCGCCATCCGCACGATCAGCTCGCCGTGCCCGTGCGACCCGCAGAGCTCCAGGTAGAGGTGCGGGTGCGCCTTGGCGATGGCGATGGCCTCGTCGATGCCCTCACGCAGCACGCCCGCGTGGCCGACCAGGATGTTGGCCTCGGGGTGCCGCTCGGCGACCTGGCCGATCTGGCGCAGGTCGTCGTAGGGCGAGCCGAGCCAGCTGTGGGTCAGCACCGGGCGCCCGGTGCGCTCGGCGAACTCCCACACGGCGGCGTAGCGGTCGCCGGTCACGGCGTAGTGGTGCAGGTCCGGGTGGACCTTGATGCCGACGAAGCGCGGATCGCCGGCCCAGCGGGCGATCTCGGCCTCGGGGTCCTGCCACGGGTTGACCACGATGTAGCCCTGGATGCGGCCGGGGTGGCGGTCGACGGCACGCGCGGTCTCCTCGTTGCCCGCACGCGCGTCGAGCTGGATGCCGAGGTGGCTGGAGAGGATCGTGCGCCGCACGCCGCACCGGTCCATCGCCCGGACCAGGCCGTCGCTGTCGTTGCGGGGGATGAAGAACAACGAGTAGGGACCGACGTGGGCGTGCGCGTCGATGATCTCGATGGCCTGCTGCGGGCGCCGCTCGCGCAGGGCGTCGATCAGCGCCTTCACCCGAACACCCCCGGTCCTGGCAGCATCGCCTCCAGGTTGGCGTGCCCGACGGCCGCGGCGTCGTCGTCGGACAGCTCCGACCACAGCAACCGCGTGACCGCCTCGGCCGGGTCGCGCAACGGGCCGCCGGTGCCGAACACCAGCCGGTGCGGCCCGACCGTCGCGGCGAGCCACTCCAAGCCCTCGTGCGTGGACAGGTCGGACAGGTCCAGGTGGACGTTCTCGGTCCGGCCGAGCACCGCCATCGCCTGGCGCAGCACCCGGTACCCGGTCTGGCAGACGATCACGGCCAGGCGCGGGTGGGCCGTGGCGAGCGCCTCGATCGGTCGCCAGCCGGCCTCGGCGAGGTCGACCAGCAACGGCAGGCCCGCCTCGGCGAACGCCGCGGCGTAGTGGGCGAAGTCGGGGTCGTCGAGGTCGAAGCCGTGGTCCTTCGGGTACACCCGCATGGCGCCGACGCCGGCGGCCAGTGCCGCCGCGACGAAGCGGTCTGGCTTGTCCAGCTCGCCGCAGGACTCCGGCAACGCGACCCAGCAGGGCCGCAGGCGTTGCTGGCCACGCAGTTCCGCCACCACCCGGCGGTTGCCGGTCGCGGGGTCGTGCCGCCACGCCATGGTGTGGCTGACCAGCGCCCGCTCGATGCCCAGTCTGTCCATTGCGGACAAGAGGTCGGGAACTGCCGACCCGCCGACCACACCCCACGGGTAGCCGCCGAGCCGGCAGTTGGCGTCATGGAGCCGCGTCATCGCTGCTCCCACCGCGCCGTGGCCACGACCTGACCATCGGCGCCCCGTCGTTCCCACCGGCCCCTGTCAACGGAGTCGATGAAGCTGCCGCAGGTGATCCGCCACCCACCGTCACACGACGAAAGGCGGGGTGGCGCAACGGATTCCGTCGACGTGGCGGTCAGCAGCACGTCGAACCGGCCGACGGGGGAGTCCAGCCGCAAGGCGTGCAGTGGACCGAACTCGCGTGGCTTGCCTCGCGGCAGCTGCCCGACGCCGACCTCGGTGCGGGCCGCGAGCAGCGCGCGGTGCGCGGGCACGACGTGCAGCGCCGGGCCGCCGGTGCTCGCGAAGCCGCCGTCCACGCTGCGCCACTGCGCGGGGCCGTGGATCGACCAGGTGGCCGGGCCGCCGCCGTCGACGGTGTCGCTGATCAGCCAGTACGCCGGATCGCCTGCCACGAAGAGGATCCGGCGCTCGACGCGCCGCGAGTACCCGTGGTGGTGGGCCCGAAGGACGGTCACGTGCTCGGTGACGGTGAACTCGTCGAGCTCGCAACGCCGATCGGTGGTCATCTGCTCGTCCGGCAGCGTCACGACGTTGTGCGCGGCCGGGGAGCGGTACCAGCTCTGGTAGAGCGGGTCGTCGTAGGTCGGTGGGCCACCGGCTTCGATCGCCAGCGGCGCGTCGAAGGCCACGAGCACGAAGTCGGTCACGGCGAGGTGGCTGTGCGACTCGAGCTCGTGCTCGACGTAGGGGCCGACGTTGACGATCATGAAGGGATTGGCGGGTGGTTGCCCGGCGAGGATCGCGTACCCGCTGCTGGGCAACAACTTCGAGCCCGGCTTCGGCTCAGGCAGTTCGATGTCCGGGTAGACGACCGGGCTGTCCTGCCAGGCCGGGACCCAGCCGGCCGGGGTGCGCATGGCGGCGAGCCAGTCGTGGGCGGCGCCGAAGGCCGGGTGGTCCGACGGCCGCCAGCCGAGGTGGCGACCGGCGACCTCTTCCGCGCGCCGCAACGCCTGCAGGCAGAGCACGTGGTAGCCGGGCGACCGTTCGTGGTGGCCGCCGTCGGGGTAGAAGTCGCGGTCCAGGTGTTCCAGGGTGCGCTCGCGGCCGACGCGCGCCCACTGCGGCGCCTCCTCGGCGTCGGGCAGGAAGGCCGCCACGTGCAGGAGTTCGGCCGCGCACACCAGCTGCCAGTTGCCGTGCCGGAACTCGTCGTGCTCCTCGGCGGCCCAGCGGGCGCCGCCGAGCACGGTGCGCAGCATGTCGGCGAACGTCGCGTCGTCCAGCGCGGGCGTCTCGGCGAAGGTCGTCATCGCGGGCACCAGCACCATGGCCCGCGCCCACACACCGAGCGAGTACCAGACGACGTCGAGCCCCGGCCAGTCGCCGACCACGACGTCCCGGCTGGCGTACCAGGCCCGGAAGATCCGGCCGAACGCCGCCGGGTAGGCGTCGTCGCCGCTGAGTTCGTAGGCCTGCACCAGCGGCGTCATCCACGTCAGGTAGTGCAGCCCGTACAGGCCCGAACGCCCCGCCGCGGGCGAGACGAAGTCGACCTCCCGGGTCAGAAGTTCCTTCGCCGTCTCGAGGATCTCGTCCGCCGCGGCGGTGCCGCGCGCCTGCTCGGCCCACTGCCTGTGGTCCGGCGTCGGATGGCGATCGGGTCGTGCCGCCAGGTGCGCGCGCACCGCGGCGGGGCTCGCGCCGGGCAGGCCGACGCCGGCCGCGAGGTCGTCGTCGGCGATGTGCCGCATGCGCGTCGGGTGCACGTGCGGTGGCCGCTCGACCGGCGCCGGCGGGCTCATGGGGCCGGGGCCACGGGGATCGGCACGCCCCGCTTCGCGGACTCGTGGGCCGCGGCGAGCACGGCGGTGACGTGCCGGGAGCTGGCCACGTCGATCAACGGCTGCCTGCCGGTCAGCGCGCAGTCGACGAAGTGGAACACCGCGTCGCGGTAGGCGCCGGAGGGCTGGCCGTGCAGGTTGCGCTGCAAGGCGTTGCGCGGGTACTGGAACGCGGACTCGGTGGCGATGGTGATGTTCTCCACCTGCCGGTCCAGTTGCGTGACGCCCTTCTCGAACACCGCCTCGACGAAGCTGTCGGTGACCGTCGGGAAGGTGTTCGGGTAGATCCAGCACGACTCGAAGGTCGCGACGGCGCCACGCGAGTAGCGGCACTGGATCTGCATGGCGTCCGGGGTGTCGATGCCCATCGCGGTCAGCACACCGCTGCGCGCGGACGCGAAGACCTCGACCACCGTGTCCCGGTAGAGCCAGCTGACCAGGTCGATGTCGTGGCTGGACAGGAACCACGCGCACGTGGTGCCGGCCGCCCACTTGATCATCTCGGTGGGCACGAAGAGCGTGTCGTTCTTGCGGGTGTGGCCGACCACCGCCTCGCCGAGGTCGGCGCTCAACGCGTACGCCTGCGCGTAGGCGGGCACCCAGCGGTGGTTGAACAAGCACATCGCCACCACGCCCGCCGACCGGATCGCCTCGACGGCCCGGTCGGCCTGGTCGACGTCGGTGGTGAACGGCTTCTCCACCAACAGGTCCACGCCCGCCGCGGCGCCGGCGACCATGGCGTCGGCGTGCAGGTGGTCCGGTGTCGCGATCACCAGCGCGTCGACCACGCCGGCGGCGAGCAGCTCGTCGAGTCCGGAGTAGACGGTCGGCCGGTCGTGCCCGTCGGCGTGCAGCTTGCCGGCGAGTTCTTCCGCGCTGGACTGTGTTCTGTTGGTGAGGGCCGTGACGCGCACAGCGGGGTGCGAGGCGATCGTGGCGGCGTTGGCCTTGCCCATGATGCCGGTGCCGACCACGCCGACGCGCAGCTCGCTGCGCGCCGGCCGGGTGCCGCGGAAGGATTCCTGGGTCATCGACTGCCTTCGGTCACTTGACTGCCCTGGGTTCATTGACCGCCCTGGGTTCATTGACCACTCAGGGCCTTGTTCCAGGCGTCGGCGGCGGTGGCGAGCGCCTGGTCGGCGCTGACCGAGCCCTGCATGAACGCGCGGACCTGTTTGCTCAGCGCGTCGCTGAGCTCGGCGTCCTTGCCGGAGCCGAGCTGGCCGTCGACCAGGTTGGGCAGCTCGGACACGATCAGCTGGCGTGCCTTGCCGATCGGCGAGGTGTCGGTCTTGTCGGTGAAGAACGCGTCCTTGGTGGTCGACACCGTCGACGGGTAGATCGCCACCAGCTTGCAGAAGGCGAGCTGGTTCGCGCCGTTGGTGACGAACTTGGCGAACGCGGCCGCCGCCGCCTGGTGCTGGGACCGGGCGGGCACGGCGAGGGTCTGCTGGCCGAGCAACAGGTACTTGCCGTCCTTGGTCGTCGGCGGCTTGGTGATGGCGAGGTTCTTGTAGACCGTCGGCGAGTTGTTCTCCAGCGACGTGAGCACGAACGGGTAGCCGTCGGGCACGAACGCGATCTGCTGGTTGTCCAGGCTCTGCGGGAAGTTGCGGGTGTCCGCGGAGATGGCGCCGGGGGCGATCGCGTGGCTGTCGTAGGCCTTCTTGAACTTGTTCAGCACGGCGACCGCGGCTGGCGTGTCGAACGCGGCCTTCTTCTTGTCCGGCGTCAGCATCGGGATGCCCTCGTAGCTCAACACCGCGGTCTCGCCGTTGACGTAGCTGGGGATCGAGTTGGTGCCGTAGACCTTGGTCTTGTCGTACACCTGCTGGCCGAGCGCCAGCACCTCGTCGTAGTTCTTCGGCGGGTTCGCCGGGTCGAAGCCGACCTTCGACATGATCGACATGTTGTAGACCCCGACCGGGGCGCCGCCGTTGTACCAAGGCAAGGCGATGAGCGATCCGTTGGGGCGCAACGAGTTCAGCAAGCCGGGCTGGTAGTCGGCCAGCTCGTTCGGCTGGACGAACTTGCCCAGGTCGACCATCTGGTCGGCGAACCGGCCGAGGTTGGCCGAGTCGATGTTCACCACGTCGGGCACGTCGCCGCTGGCCACCGACGAGAGGAACTTGGTGGCGATGTCCTTGCCCGGCACGTCCACCCAGGTGACGTGCACCTTCGGGTGGCTCTTCTGGTAGCTGTCGATCAACCCGGTGATGTAGCTGCCGAAGTTCTTCTTCAGGTTGATCGTCCAGAACGTGATGTCGCCTTCGTCCGCGGCGCCGGCGCCGGACCCGCCCGCGTCGCTCGGGCCGGAGACGCAGCTCGTGGCCAGTGCCGCGACCGCGGCGAGGACCAGGGGAGCGACGAACCCGAGTAACGACCGGCGGCCTCGGCGCTGGTGGCTGGTGATCCGCACGGGGTCCTCCCTCTCTCGCCCAGGGAGCGAAATTTAGGCACCGCACAAAAGGCTGTTTCGGTCAAAGCTAGCGGAGAACGCAGCGATGTCAAGGAGTTCTTGGCGTGCCGGTTGAGCAGGGGTGCCGAGCTGATCGTGCCCGCGTCGTCACACTTCGGATCGGGTCCTATCTGGACTCGGTGTCCTTGACAGCCGTCACGAGCCACGCAGATCATGGGCGGGTCCGGAGAGCCGGTTCTCCTCGACCGCCCGGCCGCGCGCGGCACCCATCCCACCGCCGGAGGCAGCCCTGGTGAGCGACAGCACGCAGGTGGCTGCCACGCCCGCGGCGCCGGCGGAGGTCCCGGTCGCGGTGCGCCGCGCGGCCGCGAAGCCGGTGTCGTTCGGCCAGGTCGTCGGGCGCAGCCCCTTCGTGCCGTACCTCTTCCTGCTGCCGGGTCTCGCGTTGTTCGTGGTCTTCTTCGCCTGGCCCGCCGTCGAAGCCGTCGAGGCGTCGTTCACCGACTACAGCATCGTCAACCCGTTGCACGTGGTCGGGTTCGCCAACTACACGGAGCTCTTCCACGACGAGGTGTTCCTCGCTGCCCTCGGCCACTCGTTGATCGTGATGGTCGGGCTGCTGCCGTTCTCGGTGGCGATCCCGCTCTGGCTCGCCATCCTGGTCAACCGCAAGCTGCGCGGCATCCAGGTCTTCCGGGCCGTCTACTTCCTGCCGGTGATCACGTCGATGATCACCGTCGCGGTGGCCTGGAACTACGTGTTCGCCGACAAGGGCGTGCTCAACTGGCTCGTCGCCACCCTCGGCCTGTCCGACGCGCCGATCCACTTCCTGCTCGACCCGCACTGGGCCCTGGCGTCGGTGATCCTGGTCGAGGGCTGGAAGGGCATCGGCACGTACATGATGATCTACCTCGCGGGTCTGCAGGCGATCCCGGGCGACCTGTACGAGGCCGCGGAGATCGACGGGGCGGGCGCGTGGCAGCGGTTCACCCGGGTGACGCTGCCGTTGATGCGCCCGTTCATGGCCGTGGCGCTCGCCATCGAGATGGTCAACGCCTTGCAGGTCTTCACCTCCGTCTATGTGCTCACCCAGGGCGGCCCGAACGACCACACCACGACGGCCGGTTATTTCGTGTGGTCGCAGGCGTTCCAGCACTACCGGTTCGGCTACGCCAGCGCCGCGGGGGTCGTCGTGTGGGCGATCCTGATCGCGCTCGCACTGGTGAACCACCGGCTCACCAACGGGAAGCAGGCGAACACGCCATGAGCGAGCGCCAGGTGCTCCGCCGCCGGCGCGGCGCGCGGTGGACGGTCCGGCGGATCGGCGTCTACCTGCTGCTGGCCGCCATCGCCGTCGTCTTCGTGTGGCCGTTCCTGTTCCTGCTCGCCACCGCCTTCAAGGCGCCGACCCAGGACGTGTACTCGTTCCCGCCGAGCCTGATCCCGCGGCCGCCGGTGCTGACGTGGCTGCACAACGCGTGGACGCAGATCCCGTTCCCGCGCTACCTGCTCAACTCGCTGCTCTACGTGCTCGGTGGAGTGCCGCTGTTCGTCCTGATCAGCGCGATGACCGCGTACCCGCTGGCCACCGCGTCCTTTCGCGGCAGCAAAGTCATGTTCTTCGCGATCCTGTCGACGATGTTCGTGCCCGCCGAGCTGATGCTGATCCCGCGGTTCCTGGTGGCGAACCAGCTCGGGCTGACCAACACCTACGCCGGGGTCATCCTGCCCGGCGTGCTCAGCGCGTTCGGGGTTTTCCTGCTGCGCCAGGCTTTCGCGGCGGTGCCGGCCGAACTCGGCGAGGCGGCCCGGCTGGACGGCTGCGGCGAGTGGCGGGTGTTCTGGACGGTGATGCTCCCCGTGGTCCGCCCGACGCTGGCGATCTCCGCGATCTTCGGGTTCATCTTCATCTGGAACGACTTCCTGTGGCCGCTGGTCGTGCTCAACGATGACACCAAGTACCCGATCGCGCTCGGCATCGCCTACCTGACCGGCATCTCCGGCACCGACACCCGCACGCTGTCCGCGGGCACGCTGCTGTCGCTGGTGCCCATCGTCGTGTTCTTCCTGTTGCTGCAGCGCCAGATCCTCGAAGGCGCGAAGGGCGCGGTGAAGGGCTAGGCGCGGTACAGAACCGGGTTCAGCTCGGTCTCCGGCACGCTGCCCACGGCCGTCCCGCCGAGCCAGGTGGTCAGGTCGTTGCGCTGCGAGTCGTTGACCGGTTCGCTCACCACGGCGTCGGCGTCCACGTAGATGATCGTCATCACGCGGCGCGGGGTGGTCGAGCGGTTCGGGCCTGCCCGGTGGAAGGTCCAGCCGAGGTGGAAGCTGGCGTCGCCGAGCGCGTACGGCGCACTGTCCACTTCGAACCCACGCGCGGCCAGCTCCTCCTGCAGCGCCTGCTCGGACTCGTCGCCGATCGGCAGGTCGCGGCCGTGGGAGAAGTGGTGGCTGCCGCGCGCGAACTCCAGCGAACCGAGTTCGCGTGGGGTGTCCTGCAACGGGATCCACACGGTGATCGTCCGGTCGGAGGCGAACGGCCAGTAGTACTGGTCGGCGTGCCACGGCGTGATCCCGCCGCCGGGCTCCTTGTACAGCGCCTGGTCGTGGTAGAGCCGCACGGCGTCGACGCCGAGCAGTTCGGCGGCCGCGCGGGCGAGCCTGGGGGAGAAGACCAGCCGCCGCACCCGGTCGTCGTGCTGCCACAGGTTGGTCACCTGCAGGAACGCCCGGTCGTAGGTGTCCCGCTCGTCCATCGGCAGGTGCATGGCGTTCAGCGCCAGTACCCGCTCGGTGATCGTCGGCTCGAAGTGGGCGACGGTCGGCGGGCTGAGCAGGTTCGAGAGGCGGACGAAGCCCTGTCGGTCGAGCGCCTCGACGTGGGCGCTGGTCAGCGGGTACGCGGAGTCGACGTCGACGGTCGCGCTGGTCATCGGTCCCCCTGGTGCTCGGCGGTCGGAACTCCAGGCTGGCCGTCACGGGCACCGCGAGCTAGTGCGCGGGGGCGCCCGAACTGGTACTGGTGTGACCCCATTTGCCGACTACCGTGTCGATCCGTGCGTGCTGCTGTCGAGTTCATCCCACTGAAGGCGGGCCGCGCCTGGGCGTTCCACGTCCGCGAGGCGCCGGAGTTCCCGTTCACCTGGCACGCGCACGACTACTACGAGTTGACCGTGATCACGGCGGGTCGCGGCCGGCGGTTCGTCGGCGACCACGTCGCGCCCTACGAGCCCGGCGACGTCGCGTTGTTCGGGCCGCGGCTGCCGCACACCTACGCGGCGACGGCAGCCGACGGTCCGCACGAGGCCTGCGTCGCGCAGTTCCCCGCCGCCTGGGTCGAGCGGCTGACCGAGGGGCCGGAGTTCGGTGCGGTCCGGGCGATGCTCGCCCAGTCGGCCCGCGGGGTGACCGGCACCGCGCCCGTACTGGCGGCCGCGCGGCGCCTGGCGGAGCTGGACGGCGCACGGCAGACCGTCGCCCTGCTGGACCTGCTCACCGAGTTGGCAGAAGACCCCTCGCTCGCCCCGCTGGCGAGCACGGCGAGCTCCCGGTCGATCTCCACGGCGTCGGCCGACGCGCTCAGCGCGGTGATCGGCCACCTCGACACCCACTACGCCGAACCCTTGTCCCGCAACGACATCGCCGCGGCTGTCGGCATGTCGCCGTCGTCGGTCAGCAGGCTGATGCGCCGCCAGATGGGCACGACCCTGACCGAGTACCTGACCGAGGTGCGGGTCGGCGCCGCGAGCCGCGCGCTGACCGGCACCGACCGCCCGATCGCCGACATCGCCCACGCCTGCGGGTTCGCGAACCTCGCCAACTTCAACCGGCGGTTCCGCCGCAGCAGGCACCTCACACCACGCGAGTACCGCCGGGCGTTCGGCTGAGAGGCCGCTGAGAGTTCGGTGAACCTCCCCGCCGTCCTCTGCTACTCACCACCGAGGGGAGGTGGCCGGTGCGTGGAACGGACGAGGTCTTGCTGCGCCGGGTCGCGCGGGGCGAGGCCGACGCGTTGACGGCGTTGTACCGCAGGCACGCCGAGGGCTTGTTCGGGTTCCTGCAGCGCCTGGCCGGTGATCGGATGCTCGCCGAGGAGATCCTGCAGGACACCTTGCTCGCGGTGTGGCGGGGCGCCGAGCGGTTCGAGGGCCGCGCTCAGGTGCGCACCTGGCTCTACGGCATCGCCCGTCGTCAGGCCCACAACCGGCTGCGGTCGGTGCGCCCGGCCGAGACCGCGCTCGACGACGTACCGGACGTGGCCGAGCCGGCCGCGGGCCCGGAGGAGCTGGCCTTGGTGCGCCTGGACCGCGACCAGGTGCTGGCCGCCGTCGCCCGGTTGGGCCTGCGGCACCGCGAGGTGGTGGTGCTGGCGTTCGTCGCCGAGCTGAGCCAGGCCGAGATCGCCGACGTGGTCGGGGTGCCGGTCGGCACCGTGAAGAGCCGCCTGCACCACGCCCGCGCGGCGCTGGTGCACGCCCTCGCCGAGTTGGAGGGGACGCAACGATGAGCGAGTTCTGGCAGTCCATTCAGGACGCACTGCGGCCCGGCCCGCCGCCGGCCGATGCCGTGTCCGCGATGCTGCGCCGGGCGGCCGGCGAGCCGGAGCTCGTCCGCCGCCGGCATGGTCACTTGTGGTTCGCCGCCCAGCTGCTGACCGCGCAGATGCGCCTGATCCGGGTGTCCGTGTGGCTGGCGTCCGCGTTCGTGATGGCGTTCGGGGTCCTGGTGTTGATCCCGTTGCGCCAGGGCGGCCTGTCCGAATCGGTGCTGGCGATGATCGCGCCGTTCGTTGCCGCGGCCGGCATTGCCGGGGTCTGCGGGCCGGAGCGCGATCCCGGGCTGGAGCTGACGGCGGCCACCGCGACCTCGCCCCGCACGGTGCTCGTGGCGCGCGTGGCGTTGGTGTTCGGCTACGACCTGGTGCTCGCGCTCGGCGCGTCGCTCGCGTTGGTCGCCCTGGGCCTGGACACGTCCGGGCTGGCCGCGTTGATCGGTGCGTGGCTCGGCCCGATGGCCCTGCTGTCGTCGTTGTGCCTGCTGCTGGCCGTCGCCGTGGGCACCACCGCGGCGTTCACCGTCGGGCTGGCCCTGTGGCTGGCCCGGCTGCTGGTGCCCTCGCTCGCGCTCGACACCCGGTGGTTCGTCCCCGTGGCGAACGCGGTGAAGGTGTTGTGGGCCACCAACTTCGTGTCCGGCGTGCTCGCCGCCGCGCTGCTCGCCGCGACCGTCGTGGTGGTCGGGCGCGCCTACCGGTACCCGTCGGCGGCCTGAGAAATGAACCTGATCGCGTCCCGCCGCTACCAATCCGGCATGACACCACTGGATCTGTGGCGGCACGAGCTGCGCCGCATCGGCTGGGCGGCGCTGGTGACGCCGCCCGCCGCGGCCGCGCTCGTGGCACTGCTCGCCGTGCTGCAGTCGTTCGGCACGCAGGACGACGCCTCGACCGCACGCACCTTCCACGACGTGCTGGCCATGGGCATCCCGCTCGCGGTCGGCGTCGTCGCCGGGTCGCTGATCGGCCGCGACCCGGTGGCCGAGCTGCAGCTCAGCGTGGTCCGCGAATACCGGGCCACGCTGCTGCGCCGGCTGCTCCTCGCCGCCGGGTGGGCGGCCGTGGTGGCCGTGGTCGCTACCGTCGCCGTGGTCGCGTCCGGCTGGTGGTACCGGCTGCCGTCGGCGCCGGACCCGGTGGCCGGCCAGCTCACGTGGCTGGCTCCGTCGCTCGCGCTCGGCGGCCTCGGGTTCCTGGTCGCGGCGCTGTCGCGCACGGCGGCGCTGGCCGCCGGGCTCGTGTCCGGCGTGTGGCTCGTCGAGCTGATGATCGGCGACACCCTGCGTGGGTCGAGCCCACTCGAGCTGCTCAACCTGTTCGCCCGCCGCACGGCCGATCCCGGCGCGTGGCTGGCCAACCGGGCCGTGCTGCTCGCCCTCGGCGCCGCCCTGCTCCTCGCGGCCTGGGGTGTGCTCGCGCGCCCGGAACACCTGCTGAAGGGGGAGGAAGGATGACCGCGTTCCGCGCGGCGTTCGGCTACGAGCTGCGGATGCAGCTGCGCAAGGTGTCGGTGTGGGTGACCATCGGCGCGCTGGCCCTGCTCACGGCCGTCGCCACCAACGTGATCCACCTGGTCCTCGCCATCGACGACGGCGAGGAGGCGGCCGTGCGGGCGGCGCGCCTGACGATGGCGCTGCTCCCGGTCGGGTTCGGCTGCCTGGTCGCCGACCGGCTGGTCCGCGACGACCGCCTCGGCGTGCGGAGCCTGCTCGACGCCACGCCCGGTGGCCTCGGCGTCCGGCTCGTCGGCAAGTTCCTCGGCTCGTGCGCCGCCACCGCGATCCCCGTGGTCGGCAGCTACCTGCTGCTGGTCGGCGCCTACGCGATCCGGCACGGCGACGCGACCGCGCTCGGGGCGTCCGGCCTGCTGGTCGTCACGGTCATGCTGCCCGCGTTGCTGTTCGTCGGCGCGTTCGCGATGCTCTGCCCGCTGGTGATGCCGACACCGCTGTTCCGCGTGCTGTTCGTCGGCTACTGGTTCTGGTCCACCCTGGTCTACCCGAGCCTGCTGCCCACGTTGAACGGCACGCTGTTCACGCCCGTCAACGGCTACCTCATGCGCGCGCTCCTGCACGCCGAGGACGGCGACCTCGCGGGCCGCGTGGACGGCGCCGCACTGAACTTCCTGCGTCCTGACCCGTCCGCGGTGACCGCGTGGCTCGCCCTCGGCGTGCTGGCCGCCGCCACCGCCCTGGCCCTCAGCGGCGCTCGCGCGCTGCTCGCCCGCACCGCCCGATAGGGAGAACACCGTGCACATCACGATCACCGACCTGACCAAGACCTACCCGGGCGGCACGCGCGCGCTCGACGACCTCACCCTCACCGTGCCGACCGGCATGTTCGGCCTGCTCGGCGCGAACGGCGCGGGCAAGACGACGCTGATGCGCATCCTCGCCGGGCTGCTGCGGCCCTCGGCGGGGCGGGTGCTGGTCGACGACTACGACCTGGGCACCGCCGCCGGGCGCACCGCGGTCAAGCGCCTGCTCGGGTACCTGCCGCAGGACCTCGGCGTGTACCCCGACCTGACCGCCGCCGAGTTCCTCGACTACATCGCCCTGCTCAAGGGCATCGACAGCCGGGCCGCGCGCCGGCGCCGGGTGGCCGAGCTGCTCGAGGTCGTGGCCCTGGCCGACGCGGCGAAGCGCAAACTCAAAGGTTTCTCCGGCGGGATGCGGCGGCGCGTCGGCATCGCGCAGGCGTTGCTCAACGACCCGCGGCTGCTGATCGTGGACGAGCCGACCGCCGGGCTCGACCCGGAGGAACGCATCCGCTTCCGCACCCTGCTGGCGCGCCTGGCGGGGGACCGGACCGTGTTGTTGTCCACGCACATCGTCGAGGACATCGCGCAGACGTGCCGCGAGCTCGCCGTGCTGGACAAGGGGAAGTCGCTCTTCCGCGGCACGGTCGCCGAGCTGACCGCGCGCGCGGAGGGACGCGTGTGGTCGGTGCTGATGTCCGGGCCCGAACCGGCGGGCGGGGTGGTCGTCTCGGCGCTGCCCGACGCGCACGGCGTGCGGTACCGGGTGGTCGCGCCCGCGCCGCCGTCCCCGGAAGCGGAGCCGCTCGGCCCGACACTGGAGGACGGCTACCTGGCCTTGCGTGGCGCGCAGGCGGTGACCGTCTGACCGACCTCCACCTGTTCGCGGTGGTGGCAGCTCAGGGGCGGCTGTGGCGGAGCAGGGCCAGCGCCGACGATTGCATGAGTTCGGCGGCTTCGTCGCGGGCGAGGCCGGCGACGTCGGTGAGCCAGACCAGCGACTCGATGCCGACGGCGCTGCGGATGGCCACGGCGAGACGGTGCACGCCGGCGTCGGTCAGCTGCTGCCGAAGTGGTTCGAGCGCGTCTTCGAACCAGGCGATCGCCCGGCCTCGCCGCAGGGGCAGCTCGCGGGCGGCGGCGTCCGGTTCGAGGGAGAGCCGCAACATCGTGCGCTGTTGCTGCTCGGTTTCCAGCACCAGCTGGATGAACGCCTTGACCGCGGACAGGATCCGGTCTTCGGGGTCATCGCCGGCGTCGGGCGGCAGGAGGGACTTGGTCTCGGTCTCCGGGTGGGCCGCGACGAGGAGTGCCTTCTGGTTGGGGAAGTACCGGTAGGCGGTGGTGCGTGAGATGCGTGCCGCCGCTGCCGCGTCCTCGACCGTCGGGGGCGACCCGCCGCGCGTCACCAGCTCACGCGCGGCCGCGACCAGGGCGTCGCGGGTGCGCGCCTTCTGCCGTGTTCGTCCGGTCTGCTCGTACTGCGTTGACACGCTGCTCACGGTACCGTAGTTTCATCATGGGACTTGAGTCCCACGAAACTGAGAGAAGCCGACATGAAGACCTTGACTGCGACGGTGCGCCAGAGCGGCGAGGGCGAACAACGGTGGTTCTGCGGCGGTGGATTGCACACGCTGAAGGCCACCGAGCAGGAGACCGGCGGCGCGTTCCTGATGTTCGAAGACCGACTCGACGTGGGGAAGGTGACGCCGCTGCACCGGCACCCCGACGCGGACGAGACGTTCTACATGCTTGAAGGCGAGATCCTCCTGCACGTCGACGGCGAGCAGCACACGCTCGGCGCCGGCGGCATCGTGATCATGCCGCGTGGCCTCCCGCACGCCTTCAAGGTCGCCGCCGCGGCGCGGATGCTGTGCCTGCAGACCCCCGGTGGTGGCGGCGCCTTCTACCGGCACGCAAGCGAACCCGCTCGCCCCGGCGACCAGCCGTACCCGGTCGACTTCGACCGGGTACGCGCCGCGGCCGTGGCGACCGGCGCGATCGAGATCCTCGGGCCGCCCCCGTTCTGAGGTCACCGGCCACCGGGTGCCGGCACCGGCCAGGACCCGGTGCTCTGCCGCGTCGACCCGGAGAGCCATGAACGTCGGATGCCCACGAGTCGAACGTGGTGTCTTCCGCGCCCGAAGCGGATGGGTTGCCGTCTCCCTCGCACCCGTTGGTGGTCACCGGCCGCCCCCTGCGACGCCCCGGCCGGTGACACGCAGCCGACCCGGGTATCGATCCCGGTCCTCCGCTGTGAAAGAGCGGTGACCTAGCCAGCAGTCCCATCGGCCTTGTTTCATGAAATTGTCAACGAGCAATTCTCGGGCGCACGAAATAGAAGAAGCCGCCCGGATCGCTTTCGGCGATGGGCGGCTCCCGTGATCACGACCGTCAGGTCATGGTGGGGAGCAGGTGTTCGTTTCGTGGCTGGTGAACGGCATGGTGAAGGGCCTGGGGCAGCTTGTCGGCGAGCACGCGACGACGAACGCCGCGACAGGGTTCTGCCGCCACGCCTCGTGCTTGCGAGTGCTCGTCATCACTGCCTCTCTCATTGGTGTGAATTCATCATGACCGACAACGGCAGTGGCCGTCAATCGAATTCAGAAATGCAATTGGTAGGCTCACGCGGTGACTGTGGAACAAGCGTTGGCCAGCCTTCGCGGCCTGGCCGTCGGGGACGCGTTCGGGGCGCAGTTCGGGCTGCCCGGCGACCACCCCGACGTCGTGGCCCGCAAGCCGCCGCCCGCGCCGTGGGGTTGGACCGACGACACCGAGATGGCCTGCTCGATCTACGCCGTGCTCTGCCGCCACGGGCGCATCGACCAGGACGCGCTCGCCGCGTCCTTCGTCGAGCACTACGACGCCGACCGCGGCTACGGCTCCGGCACCGAGCGCCTGCTGAACCAGTTCCGCGGCGGCGGGTCGTGGCGCGAGCTCGCCGTCAACGCGTTCAAGGGCGGGTCGTGGGGCAACGGCGCGGCGATGCGCGTGGCCCCGCTCGGCGCGTTCCACGGCCCGGACCTGCCTCGGGTGCTGCGGGAGGCCGAACAGTCCGCCGAGGTCACGCACGCCTACTTCGAGGGGGTCGCCGGCGCGGTGGCGGTCGCCGTGGCCGCGTCGTTGCGCGCGGTCACGCCGAACCTCGGCGGCGAGGCGCTGCTGCGGGGTGTGATCCCGTTGGTGCCGCCGGGCCAGGTTCGCACGGGGGTGGAGTCCGCCGTGGCCCTGCTGAACGCGCCGGTGCGGGTGGCGGCCGCGCGGCTGGGCACCGGGCGCGAGATGGCCGCGCACGACACGGTGCCGTTCGCGTTGTGGATCGCCGCCCGGCACCACACCAGCTTCGAGGAAGCACTGTGGACGGTCGCGCAGCGAGCCGAGGACGTGGACACCGTCGGTGCCATCGTTGCCGGCGTGCTGGCGGCGGGAGACCACCACATCCCCGCGAAGTGGCTCGAGGCAACGGAGCCGTTGCCGGCGTGGATCCGCTGATGCGACTGCTGCTGATCGCCGACACGCACGTTCCCAAGCGGGCCAGGGACATGCCCGCGCCGGTGTGGGCGCAGGCCGAGGCGGCGGACGCCGTGGTCCACGCGGGTGACTGGGTCGACGTGCGCCTGCTCGACGAGCTGGAACGCCGCTGCCGCAGGGTGATCGGCGTGTACGGCAACAACGACGGGCCGTCGCTGCGGGCCCGGCTGCCGGAGGTGGCCACGGCCGAACTCGAGGGCGTCCGGTTCGCCGTGGTGCACGAGACGGGTCCGGCCAAGGGCCGGGAAGCCCGGTGCGCGGCGGCTTACCCGGACGCGGAGGTCCTGGTCTTCGGCCACAGCCACATCCCGTGGGACACCACGGCGGACACCGGCCTGCGCCTGCTCAACCCCGGCTCGCCGACCGACCGGCGGCGCCAGCCCCACCACACGTACATGACCGTCGACGTGTCCGGAGGCCGGCTCGGCGAGGTGGTTCTGCACACCGTGGCAACCTGATCGGTGCCGTCGGGCGGCCCCCGCGGCCCGATCCATGCCCCTAGCGCGCCGGGACGACGATGCCGTAGTTGTGGATCTTGCGGTAGATGGTGGCGCGGGACATGCCCAGCAGCTTCGCCGCCCGCACCTTGTTCCCGCCGGCGTCTTCCAGACCGCGCACGATGGCGTCGCGCTCCACCGACTCGATCCGGTTCAACGGGCGCCGCGGCGCCGTGCGGAACTCGGCGGGCAGGTCAGCGGGCATGATCGTGCCGGCCCGGCGGTGCTGGGTGACCTGCTTGAGCACCAGGTAGAGCTGCGCCACGTTGCCGGGCCACGAGGCCCGGCTCAGCAGGTGCATCGCCGCGGGGGAGCAGGTCAGCGGCGCACCCGGGCACAGCCGGTTCAGCATCAGCGGCACGATCTCCGGCAGGTCCTCGATGTGCCTGCGCAGCGGCGGCACCTCGATGGTCAGCGGGAAGAGGGCACGCAGGTCGTCGGGCAGCTCCGCCGACGCCTCCGCGGTCAGGGCGACCCACGGCAGGCGGCCGGTCCGGTTCTCCACGACGTTGCGCAGCTCGTCGGCCACCTCGGTCATGGCGTCGGCGCCCAGGCGGTGCGCGTGCCGGATCACCAGGGTGCCGACCGGGTCGTCGACCAGCTCGTGGCGCAGGTGCTCGCGCATCCGGTCCGGGCGGATCGAGGCCATGTCCAGCACGTGCATGCGCGCGAGCGGGTTGCGGCGCTGGTGCACGCCCCGGGCGATGGCGTGCTTGCCCACGCCGGCCTCACCGGCGAGGATCGACCACTCGCCGCGGCCGTACGCGGTGTCGACCTGGTGGCAGCACCGCAGCCACGTCGACGCCGAGCCGACCGTACCCGGCAGGAACATCGGCAGCACCGGACCGCCGAGCTCGGCCACGTCCTGCTCGGAGTCGAGGAAGTCGACGATGAGCACGCCGCCGGTGACCCCGTGCGCGTCGCGCCCGGCGATGGGACGGCACCGCACGGCGACCTTGGTGCCGGTCGCGAGCGTGACCGTCGTATCGCGCCGGCCTTCGCGCAGGGCCGTTGTACCTTGACCGATGATGGCGGACTGGTCGACGGGGTCGAGCAGCTGGCGCGCGCGGTCGTTGACCACCACGGCCTCCTCGTCGAAGGCCATGACCATGCCCATCGTCCGGCGGCAGGCCGCCAGGTAGGCGCGGAACAGGGCCAGCTCGCGCGCGTCGCCGTAGTTGAGCAGCGCCTGGCGGATCTGGTCGGCGGTGGAGCGGGCCAGCGCCATGAGCAGCCGCCCGGCGTCCTTGCGCCAGCACGTGAGGTCGATGGCCCCGATCGTCTTGCCTGAGACAGGGTGTCTCACGGGCACCCCGGCGCACGCCAGGTTCTCGAGGTTCTCCGCGTAGTGCTCGTGCCCGAAGACGTGCACGGGCTGGTTCTCCGCGAGCGCGGTGCCGATGCCGTTCGTGCCGACGAACTTCTCCCCGTAGCTGAAACCGGGCACCAGGTCGACGCGCTCGAGCTTGCGGTGCAGGTCGGTGTCGCCGGTGTCCTGCAGCAGCACCACGCCGGTCGGATCGGTCAGGATGATGCTGATCGGCTGACCGTCGAGCTGCTCGCCGAGCCTGCGCAAAACGGGCCTGGCGCTGCGGATGAGCGGCGTTTCGTAGTCCCGGGAGTCGATGTAGGGCAGGTCTATCCGGTCGGCGGGCACCTTGAGCTCACGCGAGCGCCACCACGACGCCAGGATCGGGTCGCGGACGCGGTCGTCGTCGAACCGCTCCGCGGACAGGAACTGGACCCTGATGTCGGCGAGGTCGTCGTCGTCAGCGGGAACGAGACGACGCCGAAGCATCGGACCGGCCTTCCACGCTGTGTCATCCACTGCGATCTCCTCGTCGAGGTCACGGGGACATTCAGACTAAACCGTTGCGCCGCGACCCGATGTCTCAAGTTGAGACACCCACGGTCACGCGCGGTGGCTCTAATGGAGGGAAATCGTCGGAAATCGAGGTGGACGATGGACGATCAGCAGTCGTTTGAAACATACAACCCGTGGACCGTGGTGAACGTGGTCTTCGAGCACCTCGCCGACGTCGGGCTGCACCCGACGTTCGGCGCCGGCGGCCATCCGGGTGAGGCCGCCGCCGATCTTCTCCGGGCCTTGGGGATCACTCCGGACAACCAAGGAGACGCGCGCGTGTCTTTGGATATCCAGCACACGCTCGCCCAGATGAGAGCACATCAGTTGCCCGAGAGCTGAGCCGTGAGTGGTTGTTCCATATTGAGACTCGCAGACGGCTCGAGGTTGGGTGTAATCGACGGACGGGACCGCGAGTGAACCCACGGGATCGGCCGGGCGTGGGGGAATCAGTCACGGCCTGCGTGGTCCGGTTAGGAGAAGACATGAGCCGTCAGAGTGTCGCAAAGGCCCACCAGAAGATCCAAGAACTGTCGTGGGAACCCGCTTACCATGAGCCGGTTTCCCACTACGGCACCGATTACACCTTCCACAAGGCCCAGAAGAAAGACCCGCTGAAGCAGGTTTTGCGGTCTTACTTCCCGATGCAGGAAGAAAAGGATCACCGCGTGTACGGCGCCGAAGACGGCGCCATTCGCGGCAACATGTTCCGGCAGGTGCAAGAGCGCTGGCTGGAATGGCAGAAGCTCTTCCTTTCCATCATTCCGTTGCCGGAGATCTCCGCGGCGCGGGCGATGCCGTTGCTGTTCCGCACGGTTCCGAACCCGGAGCTGCACAACGGCCAGGCGATCCAGATGATCGACGAGGTCCGGCACTCGACGATCCAGCAGAACCTCAAGCGCCTGTACATGAACAACTACATCGATCCCGCGGGCTTCAACTCGAGCCTGCGCAACTTCCAGAGCGACTACTGCGGCACCATCGGCCGCCAGTTCGCCGAGGGCTTCATCACCGGTGACGCGATCACCGCCGCGAGCATCTACCTCACGATCGTCGCGGAGACCGCGTTCACGAACACCCTGTTCGTCGCCATGCCGGCCGAAGCGGCCGCCAACGGCGACTACCTGCTGCCGACGGTGTTCCACTCGGTCCAGTCCGACGAGTCCCGGCACATCAGCAACGGGTACGCCACGCTGTTGATGGCGCTCTCCGACGAGAGCAACCACCAACTGCTGGAGCGGGACCTGCGCTACGCGTGGTGGAACAACCACCGCGTGGTCGACGCGGCGATCGGCACCTTCATCGAGTACGGCACGAAGGACCGCCGCAAGGATCGCGAGTCCTACGCGGAGATGTGGCGTCGGTGGATCTACGACGACTACTACCGCAGCTACCTCGTGCCGCTGGAGAAGTACGGCCTCGTGATCCCCCACGACCTGATCGAAGAGGCGTGGAACCAGATCTGGAACAAGGGCTACGTCCACGAAGTCGCCCAGTTCTTCGCCACCGGCTGGCTCGCCAACTACTGGCGGATCGACGGGATGACGGACAAGGACTTCGAGTGGTTCGAGTACAAGTACCCGGGCTGGTACGACAAGTACGGCAAGTGGTGGGAGAACTACAACCGCCTCGCCACGCCGAACGGTCACAACCCGATCGCGCTCGAGGACGTCGACTACGTCTACCCGCACCGTTGCTGGACGTGCATGGTGCCGTGCCTGGTCCGCGAGGACATGGTCATGGACAAGGTGGACGGGCAGTGGCGGACGTACTGCCACGAGGCCTGCCGGTGGACCGACGCCGAGGCGTTCCGGCCCACCTACATGGGCCGCAACACGCCGAACATGGGCAAGCTCATCGGGTCGCGTGAGTGGGAGACGCTCTACCACGGCTGGAACTGGGCCGATGTGGTGTCGGACATGGGTTTCGTGCGCGACGACGGCAAGACCCTTGTCGCCCAGCCGCACCTGAACCTCGACCCCAAGAAGATGTGGACCCTGGACCACCTGCGGCGCTGCCCACCGCTGCAGAGCCCGAACGTGCTGCTCAACGAGATGAACGACGAGCAGCGTGCGGCGTTCGTGGCGGACTACAACCGCCAAGGTCCCGCGGGCCGGCCGGCGAGGGCCACCGCCTGACGGGCGATCCATGGGGGCGCGTCGCGGAGGGCTCCGGCTGGTCACCGGAGCCCTCGGCGGCGGCGCCCGGATCCCACGGATTTCTGTGCGCAAGGCGTTGGCCGACGAGTTGGGAGCGAGGAAACGGTGGCGGACAAGCACGTCGTCCGGTTCGAACCGGTCGGAATCGAGATCGAGGTCGCGGAGGAGCAGACGATCCTGCGCGCGGCCGCCGAGCAGGGCGTCATGTTGATGCACGGGTGCAAGGAAGGCCAGTGCGCGGCGTGCAAGTCGTTCCTGCTCGAGGGCGACGATGTCGAGCATGACCGGTATTCGACGTTCGCGTTGCCGGATTTCGAGAAGGAGGAGGGCTACACGCTGCTGTGCCGGGCGCACGCCTACGAGGACCTCACGATCGAACTCCTCAACTACGACGAGGACATGATCCGTTCCGGCCTGCCGATCCAGAACTCGACGGTCGAAGTGGTGTCCAACGAGAGCGTCACGCACGACATGCGCCACCTGGTGGTGCGGCTGATCGAGCCGACGTCGATGCGGTTCTTCCCGGGCCAGTACGTGGATTTCACGGTCCCCGGCACGGAGCACACCCGGTCGTTCTCGATGGCCAACATCTCCACTTCGGACGGTGGGAAGCTCGAGTTCGTCATCAAGATCTACCCCGATGGGCTCTTCTCCCACTTTCTCGACGCGAAGGTCCAGGTCGGTGACAAGCTCGAGATCACCGGGCCGTTCGGGGTCTTCACCTTGCGCGACGCGCCGGACGCGCCGCTGGTCTTCGTCGGTGGTGGCGCCGGGATGGCTCCCATCCTGTCGTTGCTGCGGGCGATGGCCGAGCGGGGCATCGATCGTCCCGCGACGTACTTCTACGGCGCGCGCCGGCGCAAGGACCTGTGCTTCACCGAAGAGCTCACCGCCCTGGCCGAACGGCTGCCGAACTTCACGTTCGTGCCCGCACTGTCCGAACCGGACGACGAGGACTGGGACGGCGAGGTCGGCCTCATCACCGACGTGGTGAAGAGGCTGACGGGCGACCTCAAGGGGGCGGACGCGTACGTGTGCGGGCCGCCGCCGATGGTCGAGGCCGCGCTCGCGTTGCTGCCTCAGCTCGGTGTGGCCGAAAAGCGCGTCTTCTACGACAAGTTCACCACCAGCAGCGACAGCGAACAGGGCGGCGGCCCGCAGGCGTAGCCCGCGGACGAGTAGGCCCGAGAGAAGGAATCCGCCGATGACAGCGACGTCAGAACGAAGCGTTCCCAAGCCGGAGTTCACCGACGCGGAGGCCGGCGCCAAGGTGTTCCCGGACTCGAACTCCCGCCAGTACAACTACTTCAAGGCGCAGAAGCGCAAGCAGAGCCACTACGAGGACGTGACGGTCGAGGTCCAGCCCGACCCGCGCCACTACCTGAGCCAGGGCTGGCTGTACGGCTTCGCCGACGGCAAGGGCGGTTACCCGCTCGAGTGGACGGTGCTCAAGGCCTGGGGCAGCGACCGGCCGGTCCCCGAACGTGGTCCCGGCTCCGGCGGCCAGGGCTACGAGTGGCCCGCCCACGGCTGGCACGAGTTCCGCGACCCGAACGAGGAGTGGGAGCTCACCCTCTACCGGTACAACGCGAACGTGGTCCGCCAGCTCAACCAGAACGTCGAGGCCGCGCGGCAGGCCAAGGCGTTCGAGCAGTGGAACCAGAACTGGGTCGACTTCGTCGCCCGGCACGTCGGCGCTTGGATGCACGTCGACCACGGCCTCGGCTTGTACTTGTTCGCCAACGCCAACCGGCGCGCACCGACGAACATGCACAACAACGCCATCTCGGTGAACAGCATGCACCGCATCCGGTCCGCCCAGGACCTGGCGCTGTACAACCTGACCCTCACCGAGGAGATCGAGGGCTTCGACGGCACTGCGCACCTGTCCACCTGGAACGACGACCCGGCGTGGGCGGGCGTGCACGAGACCGCCGAGCAGCTGACCGGTGTCTGGGACTGGTGCGAGGCGATCTTCGCGGCCAACGTGGTCTTCGAGCCGCTGGTCGGCGAGTTGTTCCGCAGCAACCTGGTGCAGCAGGCCGCCCCCGCCAACGGCGACTTCGTGACACCGACGCTGGTGGGCGCGGCCGAGTACGACTACGCCGAGCGCGACCTGCGCTACACCAAGCCGATGTTCCGCTTGCTGGTCGACGACAAGGAGTTCGCCGACCACAACAAGAAGATCATGCAGCAGTGGCTGTCGGACTGGGTGCCCAAGTGCATCGCCGCGGCCCGCGCGATGCAGCCGCTGTGGTCGCAGCCCGACGCGCGCCCGCCGCGCTTCGAGGACGGTCTCGACCGCGCCAAGAGCCGGTTCGCCGGAATCCTGTCCGACCTCGGCCTGCAGGCGCCGAAGGAGCTGAGCCAGTGACCACGTACAAGACATCGGAAAGCCCGTTCAAGTCCGACAACACCGCGTCGAACATGTGCGGGTTCACCCTGATGAACAACCAGGTCGGCGCGATCATCGCCCAGGTGATGGCGCCCAAGGAGAACGTGACCGTCACCCCGTTGCCCTCGATGATCCGCGTCGACGCGGTCGGCACCATGGTGCTCGACTACGGCGAGATGGACGAGGCGGCCGGCGAGGAAGAAGGCTGGTTCAGCGCGGCGGAGTTCGAAGAGAGCATGTCCACCCACTACGGCCGCATGGTGCACATGGACGACAAGACCATCATGTTCGCCAACCCCGAGGACGCCGCCGAGTACATCGACTTCGACCTCAAGCCCATCAAGTAGCGGACGGCCCGGTGCGCGACCGGGCCGATGACGTCCGCCCGGGCCACCGGGCGGACGTCGCCGCGACACCGCGCAGGGAGTACCACGATGTACACAAAGGACGGCGAGGACTACTTCGTAGTCGACGCGCACACGCACTTCTGGGACGCCAGCCCCGCGAACTGGGTGGCGGGCCAGGAGCAGTACGCCAAGGGCTGGATCGAGTGCTTCCACGCCTACCAGGGCCTGGGGCCGGCCGAGACCCACTGGCCCATCGAGAAGTTCCAGAAGTACTCGGAAGAGACGATGATGCGCGACCTGTTCGAGGACGGGCACGTCGACATCGCGATCTTCCAGCCGACCAACCTGCGGCAGTGGTACACCGAGGGCTTCAACACCACCGAGACCGACGCGGCGATGGCCGAGCGGCACCCGGGCAAGTTCATCGTGAACACCACGTGGGACCCACGCGAGGGCGACGACGGTCTCAAGGGGCTCGAGGAGCGCGTCAAGCGCTTCGGCTGCAAGGGCGTCAAGCTCTACACGGCCGAGTGGCGGGGTGACTCCCGCGGCTGGAGCCTGAAGTCCCCGGAGTCCGCCCGCTACCTGGAGAAGTGCCAGGAACTCGGGGTCAAGAACGTCCACGTCCACAAGGGACCGACCATCTGGCCGCTGGACAAGGACGCTTTCGACGTGTCCGATGTGGACCACGCGGCGACCAACTTCCCCGAGCTCAACTTCATCGTCGAGCACGTGGGCCTGCCCCGCATCGAGGACTTCTGCTTCATGGCCACGCAGGAGCCCAACGTCTACGCCGGCCTCGCCGTCGTCGTCGGCGGCCTGATGCACGCCCGGCCCCGGTTCTTCGCGAAGGTCATGGGTGAGCTGCTCTTCTGGCTCGGCGAGGACAAGCTGATCTTCGGCGCGGACTACGCCATCTGGGAGCCGAAGTGGCAGGTCGAGGGCTTCGTCGACTGGCAGATGCCCGACGACGAGGAGTTCGGCGACTACGCGAAGCTGACCGTGACGGCCAAGCAGAAGATCCTCGGCCTGAACGCGGCCCGGCTCTACGACATCGAGGTGCCTGAGAAGCTGGCGCCGAAGAAGGCGGAGGAGACCTCGCCGGTCGGGGTTGCGGGATCGTGACCACCGTCGCCGCACGCACCGTGTCCGAGGCGGTTTGGGCCGCCTTGGGCACGGTGCGCGACCCGGAGCTGGACGAGCCGCTGACCGACCTCGGCTTCGTCGCGCGGTGTGCGGTGACCGGCGGGGACGCGGGTGCCACGGATGCCACAGATGCCGCGGGTGCCGAAGTGGCGGTGCAGCTGCGGCTGCCGACGTACTTCTGCGCGCCGAACTTCGCGTTCCTCATGGTCGCCGACGCGCACGACGCCGTGTCCGCGGTGCCCGGTGTCGGCCGCGTGGTGATCGAGTTGATCGACCACTTCGCGGCGGACTCGATCAACCAGGGCGTCGCGGCCCGCGCCGGGTTCGTCGGCACGTTCGGCGACGAGGCAGCGGACGAACTGGACGACCTGCGCGCGGATTTCCTGCGCAAGGCCGTGCTCGCCGGAACCGACCGGGTGTGCCGCGCCGTGCTCGCCGCGGGGGCCGACCCCGCGACGCTGGGCCGGCTCACCCTCGGAGACGCACCGGCGAGCGCCGACCGCGAGCGGCTGCGCGACCGCCGCCGCGAGCTCGGCCTGCCGAGCACCGACGACGCCCCGCTGGTCCTCGACCCGGCCACGGGCAACGGGGTCGAGGACCCCGCCGTTCGGCGCCACTTGGGGCTCGCCCGCCTGACCAGGGTGAGCCAGGAAGCCAACTCAGGCGTGTGCCGGGGCATGTTGCTCGCCCGCTACCCCGGCACACAGGCCATCGGTCAGGTTGGCCACACCGGCGAATCGGGAGAGGAGCAACGGCCATGAAGGCAGTCCGACTGCACGCGTACCACGAGAAGCCGGTGATCGAGGAGGTCCCGGAACCCGAGGCGACCGGGCCGTTCGACGTCGTGGTCAAGATCGGCGGCGCCGGTGTCTGCCGCACCGACCTGCACATCATCGAGGAGCAGTGGGCCGAGAAGTCCGGCGTCGCGCTGCCCTACACGATCGGGCACGAGAACGCGGGCTGGGTGCACGAGGTCGGCTCGGCGGTGTCCAACGTGGCCGTCGGTGACACCGTGATCCTGCACCCGACCCCCACGTGCGGCCTGTGCCACGCGTGCCGTGCGGGCAACGACATGCACTGCGAGAACTCGACCTTCCCCGGCATCGACAGCGACGGCGGGATGGCCGAGTACCTGCTCACCTCGGCGCGTGCGTGCATCAAGCTCGACCCGGACACCCAGCCCTCCGACGTGGCCGCGCTGGCCGACGCCGGGATCACCGCCTACCACGCGGTGCGCAAGGCCGTCCCGCTGCTGTACCCCGGCACCGTGTGCGTCGTGAACGGCGCGGGCGGGTTGGGCCACATCGGCATCCAGTCGTTGCGTGCGCTGACGGCGTGCAAGGTCGTCGTCGTGGACCGCAACGCGGCGGCGCTGGAGCTGGCGAAGACGTTGGGCGCGCACGAAACCGTGCAGGCCGACGGCAAGCACGTCGACGCGGTGCTCGACCTGACCAACGGCAACGGCGCCGAGGTCGTCCTCGACTTCGTCGCCGAGCAGGGTGCGCAACAGGACGCGTTCGCCATGACCAGGCGGGGCGGCTCGCACTTCGTGATCGGCTACGGCAGCAACATCGACATCCCGACCATCGACATCATCTCGACCGAACGCAACGTCATCGGCAACCTGGTCGGCACCTACAACGACCTCGTCGAGCTGATGGTCCTCGCCCAGTCCGGTCAGGTCACCTTGCACACCAAGAAGTACCCGCTCGACGCGGCGCTCGACGCGCTCGCCGACCTGGACGCGGGCCAGGTCCGCGGCCGGGCGATTCTCACCCCCTGACGAGAACGGGAGCACACGATGGCGAAGGAACTCCGCTTCGGTGCGGAAGCCCGCGACCTGCTCCTGGCAGGCGTGGACAAGCTCGCGGACGCGGTCAAGACCACGCTGGGACCCAAGGGCCGCAACGTGATCATCGAGAAGATCACCGGTTCGCCGGTGATCACCAACGATGGCGTGACGATCGCGCGCGAGATCCACCTGAAGAACCAGTTCGAGAACATGGGTGCCCAGCTGGTCAAGGAAGCGGCGATCAAGACCAACGACGTGGTCGGCGACGGCACCACGACCGCCACCGTGATCGCGCAGGCGATCATCCGGGAGGGCATGAAGGCCATCTCGAGCGGTGGCAACCCCGTGCTGATCAAGCGCGGCGTCGACAAGGCGGTGGCGCTGCTGGTCAACCACCTCGAGCGGGTGGCCCACCCAGTGGAGTCCGAAGAGGACTACTCGCGGGTGGCGGCGATCTCGGCCAACGACGACGACGAGGTCGGCGCCGTGATCGGCCGGGCCCTGCACGTGGTCGGCGAGGGTGGCGTGGTCACCGTCGAGGAGTCGTCGTGGATCGGGATGTCCGTCGACTTCGTCGAGGGCTTCGAGCTCGACAACGGCTACATCACGCCGTACCTGGTCACCGACCCGGGCCGGCTCGAGGCCGTGCTCGACGACCCGTACATCCTGATGTGCAGCGGGAAGATCACGAAGGTCCAGGAGCTCATGCCGATCCTGGACAAGATCATGCGCGACCCGCGCCCGCTCGTGCTGATCGCCGAGGACGTGGAGGGCACGGCGCTGTCGATGCTCGTGCACAACCACGTCAACGGTCAGTTCCAGTCGGTGGCCGTGCGGGCGCCCGGGTTCGGTGACCGCCGCATCCACAAGCTGGAGGACCTGGCCGCGGTCGTCGGCGGGGCCGTGCTGTCCAAGACGGCATCGTTCTCGTTGGAGTCCATGGGCATCGAGCACCTCGGCCGGGCCAAGCAGGTCCGGGTCACCGAGCACGCGACGACGATCGTGGGCGGCGCGGGCTCGGCGCAGGACGTGGCGTTCCGCGTCGGGCAGCTGCGGGCCGAACGCGACCGCGCCCAGTTCGGCGTGGACGAGGACGTGCTGACCGAGCGGATCGGCGCGCTGACCGGCAAGGTCGCGGTGATCCACGTCGGCGCGGCGACACCCGCGGAGCTCAAGGAGTTGCAGCACCGGGTCGAGGACGCGTTGTCCGCCACCCGTGCGGCGATCGCCGAGGGCATCGTGGCCGGCGGTGGCGCGGCGTTGCTGCACGCCGAGCACGTGCTGAGCGGGCTCGACCTGGAAGGCGACGACGAGACCGGCGCGGCGATCGTGCGCGCGGCGCTGTCCGAACCGGCCTGGCTGATCTCGAGCAACGCCGGCTACCCGGCCGCCGAGGTGCTGGCCAAGTGCCGCGAACTCGGTCCCGACGAGGGCTTCGACGCGCTGCACGGGCGCTTCGGCAACCTCGTCGAGATGGGCGTCATCGACCCGCTGCGCGTGTGCCGTTCGGCGTTGCAGAACGGCGCGTCGGTGGCCGGCCTGCTGCTCACGACGAACTCGCTGATCGCCGAGGAGCAGACGCCGTGGGGCGGCAGCGCCGCCCTGATGACGGAGTTCGGTCCGCTCGACGAGGGTCTGCACCAACCCTCGCCGGACGCGAGCACCCCGCAGTCGCTGGGACTGGGGCCGTCCGTCGCCTGATCCGACAACTGTTCGTTGGAAGCAGGAGAGGAGATCGCGGCGGTGTTCGAACGGAATCCGATCGACGACGCGACCTCCTTCCTGCCGACCGCGCGCATACCGTCGCGGGTCGCGGTCTACGGGCCCGCGGTGGTGGCGAGCGTCGCCTACATCGACCCCGGCAACTTCGCCACGAACATCACCGCGGGCGCGCGGTTCGGCTTCACGCTGGTGTGGGTGGTCGTCGTGGCCAACGCCATGGCGGTGCTGGTGCAGTACCTCTCGGCCAAGCTCGGCATCGCCACCCGCCGGAGCCTGCCCGAGCTGTGCCGGTCCCACCTGCCCAAGCCGGTGTCGTGGGGCCTCTGGGTCCAGGCCGAGCTGGTCGCCATGGCGACCGACCTCGCCGAGTTCGTCGGCGCGGCCATCGGCCTGAACCTGCTCTTCGGCGTGCCTCCCGCGATCTCGGGGCTCATCACCGGTGTCGTGTCGTTCGCGCTGCTCGCGTTGGAGCAACGCGGGTACCGCCGCTTCGAGATCGCGATCGCCGGGCTGTTCGGCGTCGTGCTGCTGGGGTTCGCCTGGGAGGTCACCCGGGTCGGCTTCAGCGGCGCGACCGTCGTGCGCGGCCTCGCCCCGGGCTTCACCGGCGCCGACAGCGTGCTGCTCGCGGTCGGCATCATCGGCGCGACCGTCATGCCGCACGTGATCTACCTGCACTCGGCGCTGACCAAGAACCGCGGCCGCTGGACCGACGAGCAGTCCCGGCGCAAGCTCCTGCGCTCGCAGCGCGTGGACGTGGCGGTCGCGCTCGGCTTCGCCGGGGTGACCAACCTGCTCATCCTGATCCTCGCCGCGTCCCTGCTGCACGGCGCGGGCCTCGGCGACGCCGACCCCATCGAGTTCGCCCACAGCCGGCTCGGCGAGGTGGTCGGCGGCAGCGCCGCGTTGATCTTCGCCGCGGCCCTGCTCGCGTCCGGGCTGTCCTCGTCGAGCGTCGGCACCTACGCCGGCCAGGTCGTCATGCAGGGCTTCATCCGCAGGCGCGTGCCGCTGGTGGTGCGCCGCGGCGTGACGATGCTGCCGGCCCTCGTCGTGCTCACCATGGGTCTGCCCGCGACCCAGGTCCTGGTGATCTCGCAGGTGACCCTGTCGTTCGGCATCCCGTTCGCCTTGGTGCCCTTGCTGTGGCTCACCCGCAAGAAGGAGCTGATGGGGGTGTTCGTGAACCGGCCCGTCACGACGCTGGCCGCGTCGGCCTGCGCGGCGCTGATCATCGGCCTGAACATCTTCCTGATCGTGGAAACGGTGGGCTGATGACGATCGCCGCGACCGCCTTCGAAGTCAGCGCCACGACCTCGGCGCTGGGCGTCATCGGCCTGCTGTCGATGCTGGTGCTGCGCGTGGCCCTCAAGGTCTGCGACGCGGAGAACTTCGACCACCTGCCGGTCGCCCTGGCGGCCCGGGTGCGGTGGTGGGATCGCCATCACCCGGCGCTGCTCGCGGCCAGCGCGTGCCTGCTGGCCGGTGGTGTCGTCGGGCTCGTGCTGGATTAGCCGTATCACCGGGCGTGGCCGCGCATCTGGAGAGCGTTGGTCGGTACTCCAGGAGGAGCGCTCCGGTATGGCACAAACAACCGTCTCGCGGCGTCGCCCGTGCACCACCTGCGGCGGCCGCTACTTCGTCCGCACGATCTCCGTCGTCGCCGCGTTGATCGCGACCGCGGTGGCCCTGGGCGGGATCGCCAAGGCCGTCGTGAGCAGCGGCGTGCTGACCGCGTCGAACGCCCACATCCCCGACCAGTCGCAACTCGTCCTGGCCGGCGCGTGGGCGATCGGCGGGATCCTCGTCGCGGGCATCATCGCCACCGTGGCGAGCGGGCACCGGTGCATAGCTTGCGACACAAAGCAATGAGCGCCAACCGCGACTGGCTCGGCGCCTCGACGTCCGCGACCGCCGGTTCACCGTTCTTGCCCTGAACTTGGCGTCCGCTTGGCCGCACCCACCAGGTGGTTGTTCCGGGTGCGGGCATGCTGGGCCATTCGGTGTGGGTCTTCCGCCGATCTGCCTACGCCGATCACAGGACAATAACCGGTGAATCACGGTGGGTGCACCGGCATTGGTCCATTCGGGGGTGTAGCAGGAAGAACGCCGCCAATATGGTTCGCCTCGACTCGGAGCCCCCGGTGCCCCGGGCCGTTTCGACGCATTCTTGGTCATTTTGGCCTGCGAACGCGTGAAGGCGGGATGTGAATGGAGCGGCAACCCCGGAATTCGGGCGAAGGGGCGGACGGCCCGCGGCGGGTCACCTCCGACGACGCGGCCCTGGCCTGGCGCAAGGCAGGCGGCCAGGCACGGGAGTGGGACTACGCCTCGTCGCCGCGGCCATGGCCGGTGGTGGACGAGTTCGGCGGTGCACCCGGCGAGTCCGACGAACCCGACGGGCAGGCACGACGCCGGCGGCTCATCGGCCGCCGCGGCCTGGTCGCCGCGCTCGTCGGTGGCGGCCTTGGGGCCGCCACGATCGGGACCGTCCTGAGCGTCGACGAGGGCGTGGTCGCCGAGGCGGCGCGTCCCCGGCACCCCAGGACCAACCTGCACCGCCCGGCCGGAGCCATCCCGCGCGACGGCGGCACGTACGCCGACCGCGACGAGAGCTACTCGCAGGCAAGCGGTGCCCGGCCGCAATTGCCCGAGCGCGCGACCCAGAACACCGAGCGCGTCCAGTTCGACGGTCCCGCCGAGGCCGCCGCGAACACCAAGGTCACGGTGGCGACCATCCTCGACACCACGCACCCGGAGCTGCACCTGCTGCGCCGGGTCACCTTCGGCCCGACGCCGGACCTGGTCGCCGACGTCCGCGCCAAGGGCATCGACGCGTGGCTCGGCGAGCAGCTGAACCCGGCGTCGGTGCCGGACCCGGTCGGCGATCGGGTGTGGCGGGCGTTCCCCCACGCGAGCATGACCACGTCGCAGGTCCGCGGGTCGATCAAGCGGTACAGCTGGGACGCCATGTTCGGCTACGCGCAGGCGACCCTGGCCCGGCAGATCTGGTCCAGCAGGCAGGTCCAAGAGGTGATGGTCGACTTCTGGGCCAACCACCTCAACGTGCCGATGCCCAGCGACGGCGCGTGGGACGTGGGCGTGTCCTACCACAACGACGTGATCCGCAAGAACGCGCTGGGCAGCTTCGAGACGATGCTGAAGGCCGCCATCCGCCACCCGGCGATGCTGCGGTTCCTGTCCAACGACCAGTCCCGCAAGGAGTCGGTCAACGAGAACCTCGGCCGCGAGCTGATCGAGCTGCACACGGTCGGCATCGACGCGGGGTACTCCGAGACCGACGTGCGCAACAGCGCCTACATCCTCACCGGCCGCACGGTCGCCGACGACGGCTCGTTCCGCTACGACGCCGACCGGCACTGGACCGGCAAGGTGAAGGTGCTCGGGTTCACCGACAGCAACGCCTCGCCGTCGGGCGGGCTCGCGGTCGGCGACCGGTACCTGCGCTACCTGGCCCACCACCCGTCGACCGCGACGATGATCGCGCGCAAGCTCTGCGTGCGGTTCGTGGCCGACACGCCGCCCAAGGTGCTCGTCGAGCGGGTGGCCAAGGCCTACCTCGACTCGGGCACCAGGATCGTGCCGGTGCTGCACACGTTGTTGTCCAGCCACGAGTTCTGGGCCGCGGTGGGGCAGAAGGTGCGCCGGCCGCTGGAGAACCTGGTCGCCGGCGTGCGGGTGCTCGGCGTGCGGCCCGGCTCGGACGTCCCGAAGGGCGTCAGCGGCCTGTACTGGAACCTCGACCAGGCCGGTCACCGGCCGCTCGGGTGGGCGCCGCCCAACGGGTACCCAGACGTGGCCCCCGCGTGGGCGTCGTCGGGCGCCATGCTGCAGCTGTGGAACGGCCATCGCGGGCTCGTGCAGGGCTGGTGGCAGGGCCTCGAGTTCGTCAAACCTGACAAGCTCGTGCCGAGCTCCCCGGCGCCGTCCTATGTGGACAAGCTGGCGCAACGCCTCGTGTTCCAACGGCTCGGCGCGGCGCACCGCACGGCGCTGATCGAGTTCCTCGGCACCAATCGGCCCGCGGACTACGCGCCGCACCTCGCGCCGCTGCTGCTCGACTCCCCGTACTTCGCGCTCCGCTGACCCAGAGGTTGCCCGATGCCTGACACCCCGCAAGGCCTGCACCCGGACTGCCCGGACTTGCGGCGCCTCGGCCCGAACCGCGCGGAGGCCACCCTGCGTGCGACCGCCGCACGCATGCGCCACGACGAGGAGCGCCGATCGGAACTGTGGAGCCGCGGCTTCACCCGCCGCCGGGCGCTGGCCGGGGCCGGCATGGTCGGCGTGGCCGCGTTCGGCGCGCAACTGGTCACCACGCGGGTGTCGTTCGGCGACCCGGCGTCCACCGGCGGCACGCTGGTCGTGGTGTTCCTGCGTGGTGGGATGGACGGGCTCTCGGTGCTCGTGCCCGCCGACGACCCGCACCTGAAGCAGGCGCGGCCGAACATCGCCGTGCCCGGTGGTGCGCTGATCCCGCTCACCCGCGGATTCGGCTTGCACCCGGCCCTCGAACCGATGCGCAAGCACTGGAAGAACGGCACGTTCAGCGCCGTGCCCGCACTGTCCACACCGGACCTGTCGCGCAGCCACTTCCAGGCGCAGGACTGCCTCGAACGCGGGGGCGCGTCCACGTCGGCGGCGGCGACCGGGTGGCTGGACCGCGTGCTGGCCCAGCTGGGCCCCGGCACCACGTTCCGGGCCGTGGGCGAGGCCAGCACCTTGCCGCGCGCGCTGGTCGGGACCGGGGGAGAGCTGGCCCTGCGTGGCATCGACACGTTCAAGCTGGCCGGCTGGGACGGCGTGCACGACCGGACCGTGCAAGCACTGTCCACCTTGTACACCGGGTTCGACCACCCCCTTGCCGGGCAGGCGAAGAACACCCTGCAGGCGCTCGCCACCGCGGAGAAGCTGTCGCACGCCCAGTACCAGGCGTCGGTGCCGTACCCGGACGACGACTTCGCCAAGTCGCTGGCCGACGTCGCCCGCCTGATCAAGAGCAAGGTCGGCCTGCGGGTGGCCTGCGTCGACCTCGGCGGCTGGGACATGCACACCAACCTCGGCAAGGTCGACGCGGGCGACATGACCAGCATGCTCACCCGGCTCGGCAAGGCGTTGGACGCCTTCGCCACGGACCTCGGTCCCGCCCTGAACGACACGACGCTGGTCACGATGACCGAGTTCGGCCGGCGCGTCGAGGAGAACGGCAACACCGGCCTCGACCACGGGCACGGCGCGGTCGCCCTGCTGCTGGGTGGCGGCCTCAAGGCACAGAACATCGCCGGTGACTGGGCCGGGCTCGCGCCCGACGTGCTCGACAACGGCGACGTGCCGGGCAGCAACGACTACCGAGACCTGCTGGGCGAGCTGGTGACCAAGCGCCTCGGGCTTGGCGCGGACGGCCTGCGCACGATCTTCCCCGGCCACGACTACGCGGCGCTGGGGGCGATGCGGTAACGGCGTCAGGCCGGCAACCCGACGAAGTCGGCCATCGACTCCACGCAGTGGTCGAAGAACGGCTTGCTGGGGTCCACGCTGCCGACGAGCTGGCCGAACAGCTCGAAGCTGATCATCCCGAACAGCTGCGTCCAGGCCAGGATCGCGCGCGTGACGGCATCGGCGGGCAGGTCCGTCCCGGTCGCCTCGGCCACGGCCTCGACCTGGGCTTTCAGCGTCAGGCTCAAGGCCGGACCGGCGAACGCGGGCGTGAGCTGACCGTCGTGGTGGGCGCCGCGCAGCGCGTCGAGGAGCACGAGCGGCACCCGCGCGGCCGGTGCGACGGTGTCCTGGGGGGCGGCGTAGCCGGGCACCGGTGACCCGTAGATCAACGCGTACTCCTGGCGGTGCTCCAGCGCCCACTCGCGGGCCGCCGTGCAGCAGGCGCGCCAGCGCAGCCGCGGCTTGCGGTGGGCCTTGCCTGCTTGTTCGACGGCGTCGCCGAGGTCGGTGCAGGCGTCGATGATGAGCGCGGTCAGCAGGTCGTCGCGGCTGGGGAAGTAGCGGTAGATGGCCGAGGAGACCATGCCCAGCTCGCGGGCGATCGCGCGCAGCGAGAGGCCGCCGGCGCCGTGCTCGGCGAGTTGGATGCGGGCCTGGGCCTTGATTTCGCTGGTCAGCTCGGCGCGGGCGCGTTCACGGGCGGTCAGGCTGCGGCTGGGCGGCATGGCGCAAGTGTCGCACATCTTCGGGATCGGTGCACAAATTAGAGAGCACCGCTCTTGCGTTGTGCTCGATCATGGTGTTCACTGGTCCACAACGAGAGCAGTGCTCACACTTTGCACCCGGAGGATCCGATGACCGACCGTTACCTGAAGCCCGCCAAGCCGACCAACACCTTCAACACCATCGTCGCGGCGCTGACCCGCCGGGGCATCAGCGTGCTGGGCAGCCGGATCCTCGGCGTGCGCGGCCGCAAGTCCGGCGAGCTGCGCACCACCCCGGTGAACCTCCTGACCGTCGACGGCGAGCGCTACCTGGTCGCGCCGCGCGGGCACACGCAGTGGGTGCGCAACCTGCGGGCCGCGGGGGAGGGCACGCTGCGCGTGGGCCGCCGGACCGAGACCTTCCGCCCGACCGAACTCGCCGATGCCGACAAGCCGGAGATCCTGCGCGCGTACCTGCGCCGCTGGTGGTTCGAGGTCGGCGCCTTCTTCGGCCCGGGCATCAACGCCAAGGTCCCCGACGAGAAGCTGCTGGAGATCGCCCCCGGCTTCCCGGTCTTCCGCATCACCACCGCGTAGCCGGGTGGAAGACTGCGCGGGTGCTTTATCCGTACAACTTGACGTGGGCCGAGGCCGATCCGGCCACGCACCCCTTCGACGCGGCCGGTGTGGAAGGCGTGGTGCGTGCGTTCCACAGCGCCATGCCCAAGGACCGCTTCGAGGACAAGGTCGCCTGGTGCGATGAGCTGACCGAAGCCCTGGCCACCCGCTACGGGCCGTGGGCCTCGGGCTGGCGGTGGGCGCGCGACGAGGGCGACCTCGGCGGCGGCCCGGTCTCGGCGTGGTGTTGCCCTCGGGACTCGATGAAGTCGCCCGACCAGGCGCTGCGGTCGGCTGCGTCGGCGTTGTGCGAGTGGCGGGCCTGGCTGGAGCGCCTGGCCGCCCGGTTCGACGAGCACCCGCTCCCGGCGACCGATCCCGTTGCGCGGCACCGGGTCTGGCGACGGGCGGCGATCGAGCTGATCGCGATGGTCGTCGACCAGACGGGCGCGGGGGATGCCTGGTATGCGCACTGCCAGCAGGTGCTGAGCTGGTACCTCGCGCGGTGGGACGTGCCGGACAAGACCGCGCGCAAGGCGGTGGGCAAGGCGATCGGCGGCCGGTTCGAGAGCTGGGTGGGACCGCCGGAGGACGTGGTGACCGAGGTCGTCGAGCGGCTGCGATTGGCGTGACCGACCACCTCTCCGCCTGGCTGGCGGTGCGGGACTCCGTTGCGTGGCAGGACTTCCCGGCCGACGACGCTCCGGTCGAGCCACGACGCGACGGCGCCGCGCACGACATCGAGACCTTCGACCGCCCGCGCGACCCGGCACGCGCCGATCGGCTGCTGACCGCCCTCGCGCTGGTTCGTGCGACTCGCGGGCCGCTGACCGTCGAGCGGCTGAGCGCGTGGCAGAGCCTGGTGCTCGGCTCGAGCCGGGCGCCGTTCCGGGGTGGTCCGGCCTACGCCAAATCCGGCGCCGAGCGCTACGACGGTGGACCCGAGGCGCCCGACCGGTTCCGGGCGTGCCTGGCCGAAAGCGCCGAGCCGGGCGTGGCCGTCGCCGCCAGGGCGGCGCGGGTCTACCTGGACGTGTGCTTCTTCCACCCGTTCGCCGACGGCAACGCCCGCTCGGCGTTCCTGGCGTGGGTGTTCGTGCTGGCCGCCGCGGGGATCGCGGTCGACGCGGTCGGCCCGGTCCGCCGCCCGCTCTGGTACGCCGACGACCCCGCCGACGCGATGGCCCTCACCCGCGTGACGGCGACCCTGATCGCCGCGACGCGAAGGCGGGCCGTTGGATGAGGGTGCTGGTTCGTCTCAACGCCTTCGACCACATGGCCGGCGCACGCTAGGTCCTCGACATCGGGTGCGGCACAGGCAAGCTCGTCTGGGAGGCCTGACGGCGCTACGTTGGCGCCATGGAGGCCTTGATCATCGGGGACGTGCAGGTCGGGATCGTCGGGTTCATCCCAGCTGCTGAAGGTGTGTTGCCGCCCTTGGCCGCGGCGGTGGCGGCCGCGCGGGCCAAGGGCGTGCCCGTGATCTACGTGCGGGTCGCGTTGCGGGCGGACCGGGCCGAGGTGCCCGCGCGCAACCCGGTCGCCACCTGGATGTTCGAGCAGGGCGACCTGCTCCAGGAGTCCTCGCCCCAGACGGCCGTCCACCCCGCCATCGCGCCGCAGCCCGGCGAGCCGGTGCTGACCAAACGGCGCGGCAGCGCGTTCCACGGCACCGACCTCGACGGCATCCTGCGCGCCCGCGGGATCACCGGCGTGACCCTCGCGGGCATCGCCACCAGCGGCGTCGTACTCGCGACGGTGATCGACGCCGTCGAGCGCGACTACGCGATCACGGTCCTGCGCGACGGTTGCGTCGACGCCGAGACCGACGTCCACGAGTTCCTGCTGGACCGGATCTTCCCGGGTCGCGGGGCGCGGGTGGTGACCGCCGAGCAGTGGATCGACGGGCTCGGCTGACCCGGAGCCGGTATCCTCGGGAACCATGTCCGAGCTGCCGGTGCACCGATTCCCCGGCCGCGACGGCGTCGAGCTCGCCTACCGCGAAGTCGGGCACGGCCGGCCCATCGTGCTGCTGCACGGCTTCGCGACGAGCGGGTCGCTCTGGCTCAACCCCGGCCCCGCGGCCACCATCGCGGCCCTCGGCTACCGGCTCATCCTCCCGGACCTGCGCGGACACGGGGACAGCGCGCACCCCCGGGACGCCGCGTCCTACCCGCCCGACGTCCTCGCCGACGACGGGCTTGCCCTCGTCGACTGGCTCGGCCTGGACGACTACGACCTCGGCGGCTACTCGCTGGGCGGCCGGATCGCGCTGCGCATGCTGGCCCGCGGTGCCCGTCCGATCCGCGCGATCGTTGCCGCTCAAGGGTTTTCCGCGATCACCCGCCCGCTCAGCCCGAACAACCTGTACCGCCGGGTGCTAATGGGGATGCTCAACGGCGAGACGTTCGACCGCGGCACACCGGAGGCGGAGCAGGCCTTCTGGTTCGGTCAGGGCACCGTCGACCCGCAGGCGCTGCTGCACGTCCTGGACGCGCAAGTACCGACGCCCGCGGCCGAGCTGCCCCGGATCACGACCCCGGTCCTGGTCGCGGTCGGCGACCAGGACCAAGGCCATGCTTCGGCGTCGGAGCTGGCCGAAGCGTTGCCCAACGGGGAGTTCGTCCGCGTGCCGGGCAACCACTTCACCGCGATGACGAGCCCCGAGTTCGCGGCCGCGGTCACCTACTTCCTCGGCTCCCGTTCCCGCTAGCGGGCACCGCCGCTGCCACGTCGGTGGTCATCTCCTGCGGGTGGGTGGCCAGCGCCTCGACTTCCACGGTGAGGTAAGGGAAGAGCGGCAGCGACGTGAGCACGTCGTGCAGGTGCGTCGCGTCCTTGGTCTCGTAGAGGCCGAGCGTCCCCTGCTTTCCGGGCAGGCGCCACAACCGCTTGAGGATGCCGTCGGCGCGCAACGCCATCGCCAGCGTCCGTTCCTGCCCACGCAGGTCGAGGATGTCCTGCGCCGAGAGGCCCGGCGGGAAGCTGGTGGTCGAGCGGACCAGGAACTCCATGAAAGTGATCTCTCTTCCGTTGTCAGGCGGCGAGGCCGTGCAGCACGTCCGCGAGCTCGGCCGGCGCGGTGACCATGGCCTCGTGCCCGGTGAGCAGTTCGTGGACGTCGTAGCCACGCTCCTTGGCGCGCTGGGCGTACGGGGCGAAGACGGCCATCCAGTCGGTGCAGTCCACATAGGACGCTGGCAGGTCACCGGGTAGCGCGGCGCTCACCGGGTCCACATAGGTCTTCCACGGGTGCGGGGACAGCCGCGGGGTCAGCCAGTCCAGGTCGGACTGCTCGGTCACGCCGAGCACCTGCAGGGACCGCGGCGGGATGAGCCAGCCGAAGCCGGGGCCGGCCACCGACTCGCGGTAGTGCGCGGCGACCTCGTCGGGGAGCAGGTCGATCGCGCGCTCACCGGTGTCGGCCACGAACGCGTCGAGGTAGACCGCCCGGCCGATGCGCGAGCGGCTGCGCGCCGCCACCTCGGTGACGACCTGCCCGCCGTAGCTGTGCCCGACCAGCACGACGTCGGTGAGGTCCCACGCCTCGATCAGGCCGCGGACGTCTTGCGCGTGGGTGTCGAGGCCGACGTCGGGGGAGAGCAGGTGGCGGCGGTCGCTGACGCCGCTGAGGGTGGGCGCGAAGACGCGGTGCCCGTGGCGTTGCAGCCCCGAAACCACCCGCTGCCAGCACCAACCCCCGTGCCAAGCCCCGTGAACCAGTACGTAGGTACTCATCCGGCCCCTTCTGAGATACGTCCCACATCATGCATTGCGCTACAGGATTGTTAACAATAAGGTACAGCCATCTCAGCTGGAGGGGAAGGACAACCAGTGCCGAACGAGCGCCTGACCCGGGCCGCGGTGACCACCGGGCGTCGCACCGTCGAGTTCTGCGAGCTGCCGGTGCCCGACCTGGGGGAGGGCGACGGACTGCTCGCCGTCGAGGCCGTCGGGATCTGCGGGTCGGACGTCGTGTCCTTCGACCGCGCCGACGAGCCGGTGCGCGTCATGGGCCACGAGACCGTCGGCCGGATCGCGGAGGCCACGCCGTCGGCGATGTCCCGCTGGGGCGCGCGACCCGGTGACCGCGTGCTGCTGGAGGAGTACCTGCCGTGTGGGCACTGCCGGTTCTGCCGCTCGGCGGAGTTCCGGTTCTGCCTGGAGTCCGATCCGGCCGCCACCCCGGGCGCGTTGCGTTATGGCACAACGGGTCTGGCCGTCGCGCCCGGCCTGTGGGGCGGGTTCAGCGAACTGCAGTACCTGCACCCGCGCACGGTCCTGCACCACGTCCCCGAGTCGCTGCCGGCAGACGTGGCGACCATGGCCTTGCCGGTGGCCAATGGCTACGAGTGGGCCTACCGCAGCGGGGGTGTGGGGCCTGGGTCGGCAGTCGTGGTCATCGGCCCGGGCCAGCAGGGCCTCGGCTGCGTGCTGGCCGCGCGGATCGCGGGCGCGTCGGTGATCGTCGCGGTCGGACTCGAACGCGACGGCGCCCGGCTGGCGGCCGCCAAGTCGCTGGGGGCCACGCACACGATCGTCAGTGGGCCGGACCTCGTCGAGCAGGTGCTGGCCGCGACCGGCGGTGAGGGTGCGGACGTCGTGGTCAACACCGCGTCGGGCAAGAGCGCCGTCTTCAACGACGCGGTCGCCATGCTCCGCAAGTCCGGCCGCCTCGTGCTGCCGGTGCGCGAGAAGCTCCGGCAGGACGGCGTCGACCTCGGCGCCGTGGGGCGCAAGTGCCTGATCGTGATCGGCATGCGCGGCCACAGCTTCGCCGCCGTCGAGTCCGCGATCGCCATCCTGCAGGACAACCTGGAGCTCGTCCGTCCACTCGCGACGATGACCGTCCCGCTCGAGCGGGTGGCCGACGCGATCCTGTCCACCGGCGGTACCGGGCCGATACCCGATGTCATCCACGCGACCGTCGCCGTCGCGCCGGCCGACCAGTCCACTTCGGAGGCATGAGCGAATGCGCATCACGAAGGAACAGAACGAACGGCTCACCCGGGTCGAGGGGGACGCCCCGATGGGTCAGGTCTTCCGCCGGTACTGGATCCCGGCGCTGCTCGCCGAGGAGGTTCCCGAGCCGGACTGCCCACCGGTGCGGGTGCGGCTGCTCGGCGAGGACCTGGTGGCGTTCCGCGACTCCAACGGCGAGGTGGGCCTGCTCGACGCCTACTGCTCGCACCGGCGCGCGCCGCTGTTCTTCGGGCGCAACGAGGAATGCGGCCTGCGGTGCGTCTACCACGGGTGGAAGTTCGACGTGAACGGCAACTGCCTGGACACGCCGTCGGAGGAGCCCGGCACGCGGCTGCGGTTCCGCGCGGGCATCAAGGCCTACCCGGTGTTCGAGGCCGGCGGGATCATCTGGACCTACATGGGCCCGGTCGACACCATGCCCGAGCCGCCGGACTACGAGTGGTTGCGTGCGCCCGCGACCCACCGCGGTGTGTCGAAGACCAACGAGGCGTGCAACTTCCTGCAGGCCATCGAGGGGGGCATCGACACGGCGCACTCGTCGTTCGCGCACAACAACGACCTGTCCAACACCAAGTCGCTGCGTGCGCTCGACCGGCACCCGAAGCTCGAGGTGGAACTGCAGCCGCACGGCTTCACCTACGCGAGCCTGCGGCGCATCGGCGGCGGGCGCAAGTACCTGCGCGTCTACCAGTTCGCCATGCCGTTCATGCAGATCCGCAGCGTGCTGCTGAGCTGGCACGGGCAGGGCGAGGACGCCGAGTACCCCGCGCTGCACGGCCACATCTGGGTGCCGATCGACGACGTCACCACCGCGATCTACAACTTCGCCTACTCCGCGCGGCCCGAGCAGCCGATGCCGCCCAACTGGTTCGCCGAGCACGAGGTCGAGATGGGCCGCGGCCCCCAGGACTTCAAGCCCGGCACCTACTGGCTGGTCCGCGAGCCGGCCAACGACTTCATGATCGACCGGGAAGTCCAGCGGACCAGGACGTTCACCGGCATCGAGGGCGTGAACACCCAGGACTTCGCGATCCAGACCGGGATGGGCGCGATCGTCGACCGCAGCAAGGAAGCGCTGGGCAGCACGGATCTCGCCATCTCCACGGCCCGCAAGCTGCTGCTGGAGGCGACCGACCGGGCCGAGCGCGGCGAGCCGATGCTCGGCGCCGCGCCCGAGGACCACCGCAACACCCGCGCCGCCGACCTGCTCATCGCCGAGGGCGACGCGTGGCGCGAGGTGTCCAAGGACCTCCAGTCCGCTTGGTACTGAGCAGCGCCTGATCCAGGTTTGGGAGCCGACGATGACCTACAAGATCGTGACCGTCCGGGCCACCGGGCTCACCCCCGAGGCCGTGTCCGAGGAGCTGGAGCGCGAGCTCAACACCGCCGTCGCGGACGGCTGGGACCTCGACCGGATCCAGCCGATCATCTACAACTCCTCCACGACCGGCTACTTGCTGCTGATCCTGCGCAAGGACGCGGCATGACCCACCGGATCGCCATCGGCCTCACGCCCAACGCCTTCACCCGGCCCGTGCTCGACGGGCGTGTGCGGATCGCGGGGGTCGAGACGACGGCCTTGGCGTTGCACCCGTCCGAGCTCTTCTGGCGGCAGTTGCACTTCGCCGAGTTCGACGTCTTCGAGGCCTCGATGTCGACGTGCTTGCGGTTGGCCTCCCTGGGGGACAAGCGGTTCGTCGCGCTGCCGATCTTCACCACCCGCACGCTGTGCCACCTCGGCATCGTGGTCGGCCACGGCATCAAGTCCCCGGAAGACCTGCGCGGGCAGAAGATCGGCGTCCCGGAGTACCAGCAGACCTCCGCGGTGTGGAGCCGCGGCGTGCTGCAGCACGACTTCGGCGTCGCGCCGTCGGACGTCCACTGGGTGATGGAACGCGGTACCGCGCAGAGCCACGGTGCGGCCACGGACTTCCAGCCACCACAAGGCGTTCGGGTCGACGTCATGTCCCCTGAGGACAGCATCGGCTCGATGCTCGCCGAGGGCCGCCTCTCCGGGTCGCTGCTGTACTTGTCGGAGAAGAACCTCGTCGACCGCTCGCCCGAGCGCAGCGAGGCCGAACTGCGGGTGCACCGGCTCTTCGACGCCGAGACCGAGCGAGCGCGGTACCTCGCGAGCGGGACCGGCCTGCACGCGACGCACTGCGTGGCGATCCGCCGCGAACTCGCCGAGGAGCTGCCTTGGCTGGCGCTCAACGTCTTCAGCGCGTTCACCGAGGCCAAGACCGCCGTCCTGGCCGATGCTGCCGCCGCCTTCGAACCCTGGCGGCTCCTGGCGCCGGACACCGTCGCGGCCGCGAGCGGGCTCGCCGCGGCCGACCCGGTGCCCTACGGCGTCGCCGCCAACCGGCCGATGCTCGATCGGCTCTTCCAGTACGTCGTGGAGCAGGGCATCGCCGTGCGCGAGGTGGCCCTCGCCGACGTGTTCGCCCCGCAAACCCTTGACCTGTAGAGCAACCGAACGGATATCCACTGTGGAAGCAAGCAAGAGCGTTCTCGTGGTGAGCGCCCATTCGGCGGACTTCGTGTGGCGTGCGGGCGGCGCGATCGCGTTGAGCGCCAAGGCCGGGCACCCGGTGCACGTCGTCTGCCTGAGCTACGGCGAGCGCGGCGAGTCGCAGGGGCTGTGGCGCAAGGAAGGCATGACCATCGAGAAGGTCAAGCAGGCCCGCGAGGACGAGGCCCGCCAGGCCGCCGACATCCTGGGCGCCGAGATCACCTTCTACGACATGGGCGACTACCCGCTGACGCCCGACCGCGCGGCGGCCGACCGGCTGGTCGAGGACATGCGCCGCGTCCAGCCGGGCGTGATCCTCACCCACGTCGAACGCGACCCGTACAACCTGGACCACTGCTTCGCCCACGAGCTGGCGTTGCGCTGCCGGATGGTGGCGCAGGCCGCGGGCCACCCGTCCGCGCACCCGCCGATTGGCGCGCCGCAGGTGCTCTGCTTCGAGCCGCACCAGCCCGAGCAGTGCCACTTCAAGCCCGACCTGCTGCTCGACATCACCGAGGTGTTCGACCTCAAGCGCGCGGCGATGGCGGCGATGGGTGGCGCGCAGGGCCACCTCGTCGACTACTACACCGATCTCGGCACCCGGCGCGGCGTGCAGTACAGGCGCAACGGCGGCGTGGGCGCCGAGCACGCGGAGGCCTACGAGTCGATCTTCCCGACCGTGGCGACGGCGATCGTATGACCCACATGAATCATGTCGTCGTCCGCTCCGATCGCGGGCCCACCCCGGAACAGCTCGAGAAGGCGGCGCGCTGCGGCGTCGCGACCGTCCACGAGGCGCAAGGTCGTCGTGGGCTGACGAAGCCGTACCTGCGGCCGATCTACCACGGTCCCGCCGTGGCCGGGCGGGCCGTCACGGTGCTCTGCCACCCCGGCGACAACCTGATGATCCACGCCGCCGTCGAGCAGTGCCGCCCCGGCGACCTGCTGGTGGTGACCACGGTGTCCGAATCGACCGACGGCATGTTCGGTGAGCTGCTCGCGACGTCGTTGCGGGCCAGGGGAGTGGTCGGCCTGGTCATCGACGCCGGGGTGCGGGACGTCGCGGAGCTGACCGAGCTGCGCTTCCCGGTGTGGTCCAAGGCCGTGTCGGCGCAGGGCACGGTGAAGGCCACCCCGGGTTCGGTGAACGTCCCCGTGGTCGCCGCGGGGGCGCTGGTCAACCCGGGCGATCTCGTCGTGGCCGATGACGACGGCGTCGTGGTCGTTCCGCTGGACCAGGTCGAGGACGTGCTCGCCGCCGCCCAGCACCGCCTGGAGCGCGAGACCGAGAAGCGGGCCAGCCTCGCGTCCGGCGTCCTCGGGCTCGACCTCTACTCCCTGCGCGACCAGCTGGCCGACCTGGGCGTGACCTATGTGGACGCCGGCGAAATCACCGCAGCAGACTTCCCGACTGGAGGAAACCATGGCTGAGATCGTCGCCGCGGCGGCCGCCGTGCACGCCCCGCAGCTGCTGAGCCGGCCCAAGCACGAGGAACTCGACAAGCTCGACCGCAGCACCGACGCGCTCGTGGCGTTCGGCGCCGAGCTGGAGAAGGCGCGGCCGGACGCCGTGCTCGTCATCGGCCTGGACCACCTGGAGACGTTCTGGCTGGAGGCGGTTCCCACCTTCACGCTGGTGGTCTCGCAGGAGTGCGAGGCGCACTACATGGAACAGCAGATGCGCAAGCAGGTGCACACCGAGGTCGCCATCGACCTGCTCAAGAAGGTCATCGCCGACGGCTTTGACATCACCTACTCGCAGGAGGCCGTGCTCGGGCACGCCTTCCTGACGCCGTTCAAGTACATCCTCGGCAAGACCGACGCGCCGGTGATCCCGTTGCTGGTCAACACCTACCTGCCGCCGATCCCCAGTCCACGCCGCTGCTACGAGCTGGGCAAGGCCATCGGGCGCGCGCTGCAGACCCGCGACGAGCGGATCGCGGTCATCGCCAGCGGTGGCATGTCGCACTTCCCGGGCACGTCCCGGTACATGGCCCCGAACTACGAGTTCGACCGCTGGATCATCCAGGAAGCCGCGGCCGGCCGCTACGAGGACCTGCTCGACCTCACCCCGGTCAACCTCGACGAGGTCGGCGAGAGCGAGCTGCTCACGTGGTGCGTCCTGCTCGGCATCATCGGCCAGGTTCCCGGTCACCTGCTGTCGTACCAGGAGATGGCGCACCACGGTCAGGGCGTCATCCAGTTCCTGCCGCAGGTCGGCGGCGACAACGTGCACGAGGCCAGCAAGGAGACCTCGCTGCCGCGCCACGGCGGGTACGAGTTCACCAGCAACGACTACGTCTACTACAAGTTCCCCGAGCCGGAGACGTTGCCGCTCAACAAGTTCCTGCACCGGCTGATCGTCGAGGAGGACCTGCGCAACGACTACGCGCGCGACGCCGAGAAGGTCATCGCGGGCAGCGGCCTGGCCGAGCACTTCCAGAACGCGTTGCGCCAGCCCGGTTTCGACGCGCTGGTCGAGGCGGGCGCCCACCCGCTGCTCGCGTTGTCGTCGCGTCAGGTCGTCCGGCTCGCCGCCGATCGGCTGGCCGAGGCGGCCTCGTGACGGCGATCGACGGGGTAGTCGACGGGGCGGACGCCGGGGTGGCTGCCGAGACGGACGCCGGGGTGGTCGAGGTCGAGGTCGTCGAGCGCCGGGTCGTCGCGCAGGGCGTCCTGGAGGTCGAGCTGCGCCCGGTCGACGGCCGCCCGTGGCCCGACCACGGACCCGGCGCGCACGTCGATGTCTACCTGCCCAACGGCCTGATCCGGCAGTACTCCCTGCTGGCGGCGGCGAAGGCCGCGCCGACGGCGAAGATCGCGGTGCTCAAGACCGTGGACTCGCGTGGTGGGTCGCAGCTGGTGCACGAACGCCTGCGGCCGGGCCACCGGATCCTGGTCAGCGAGCCGAAGAACACCTTCGAGCTCGGCGCGGACGACGAGCACGCGGTGCTGGTCGCCGGCGGCATCGGCGTGACGCCGTTGCTGGCGATGGCCCGCGAACTGGCCGCGCGCGGCAGCAGCTTCGAGTTCCACTACCGCGTGCGCACCCCGGACCGGGTGGCCTTCGCCGACGAGCTGGCGGAACTGGTCCCGAACGGAGCGTTGCACATCGGTGCCGACTCCGACGGCGGCATCTTCGCGCCCGAGTCCGTGCTGCGGGCGGCCGGTCCGAACGCGACGGTCTACGTCTGTGGGCCCGAGCCGTTCATGGAGTTCGTGCGCAAGGGCGCCACCGCCGCCGGACTCGGCGCGGACGCGGTCCGGGTCGAGCACTTCAAGCACGACGCGGACACGGAAGGGCGGCCGTTCACGCTCACCGCCGCCCGCAGCGAGGTGACGGTGCAGGTCGGTCCGACCGACACCCCCGCGCAGGCCCTCGACCGTGCGGGCGTGTTCGTCCCGACGGCCTGCGAGCAAGGCGTCTGCGGCACGTGCAAGGTCCAGGTCCTCGCCGGGACCGCCGACCACCGCGACGTCGTGCTTACCGCGAGCGAACGGGCCGGTGGGCTGATCACCTTGTGCTGCAGCCGATCCACCACGGACCAGCTCGTCGTGGATCTATGATTGTAGGACAATTTAGTCAACTGAAACGCTAGCAATCGTGTCAGACATAACGTAGGGTCCGGTCAACGAAAAGCGGCTGGTACCGGAAAGAGGAGCAAAGATGCTCAAGAAGCCCATGGGGGGACTGGCCGGCCTCGTCGCCGCGGTCGGCATCGGCGCACTGCTGTCGGCATGCGGGTCGCCCGCCACGGCCAACACCCAAGCGGCCCAGGACGCGTACGCGAAGTACGCGTCGATGAAGGGGAAGACCCGCGAGGACGCACTTGTCGCCGCGGCCAAGTCCGAGGGCTCGGTCAGCCTCTACATCACGAACTCGGCGATCAAGCCGGAGATCGTCCCCGCCTTCGAGAAGAAGTACGGCATCAAGGTCACCATCTATCGGGCGACCACCGAACAGCTGCGCACGCGCATCCTGCAGGAGGCCGGCGCCCACCGGATCCAGAACGACGTCGTCGAGACCAAGGATTCGGAGATGGCGATCCTGGACCAGAAGGGCCTGATCGCGCCCTACCAGAGCGACATCACCGCGCAGGTCCCGGACGAGGCCAAGACCGACGACCTGGTCGGCGCCTACTACATCGCCACCCTGCCCATCCACAACACCAAGCAGGTCCAGCCGGGCGAGCTGCCCAAGGACATCGCGGGCTACGCCGACCCGAAGTGGAAGGGCAAGATCGCCGTCGACCAGGGTGACTTCAACTGGTACGAGGACCTCTACAACTACTACACGAAGCAGAAGGGCATGTCCGACGCGGACTTCGTCAAGATGATGAAGAGCGTCGCGGCCAACTTCCGGGTCGTCGACGGCCACGTCGCCAACACGCAACTGTTGCAGGCAGGCGACTTCCCGGTCTTCCTGTCCGACTTCCTGCACTACGTGCCCGCGAACGGCAACACCACGCTGTCCTTCGAGCAGCCGATGACGCCGGTGACGCTGCAGATCCTCGGCGCCAACCCGATGAAGGGCGCCGCCCACCCGGCCGCGGCCCTGCTCTTCTGCGACTTCTACCTGACCGAGGCGCAGAAGTACCTCAACGACGCGGGTTACATCCCGACCAACCCGTCGGCCATCCCGGGTTACACGCCGCGGCTGCCTGAGGGCACCACGTTCGTCTACGACGACTGGAAGACCCTTGCCTCGGACAAGGGCAACGCGTGGCAGCAGGCGTGGAGCAACCTGCTCAAGGGCCAGGACCCGGTGCTGCCGCAATGAGCACCACGCTCGCGGACCGCCCCGAACGCCCCGCTGAGACCGGTCCGGTCCGGTCTCAGCGGGTGACTCGCCGCCGCGCCGGGCGCTTCGAGGCCAAGCACATCGTGATCGCGGTGGTCGTGCTGCTGCTGGCCTACCTCGTGCTGGTGCCGCTGATCTTCCTGCTGTGGAAGACGTTCGTCGCCGACGACGGCACCGCGGGCCTGTCGGGCTTCGCGCACGCGTTCCCCGACAACGCCGACACGTGGGCGATGGTCGGGAACACGCTTGCCTTCGCCTTCGGCTCGATGGTCGTGTCCATGGTCATCGGTGGCGGGTTCGCCTACCTCGCCGAGCGCACCGACGTGCCGTTCCGCCGGCTGCTCAGCCTGGCCGCGCTGGTGCCGCTGATCATCCCGGCGATCCTGTACGCACCGGCATGGATCTTCCTGGGCAGCGCCAACATCGGGCTGATGAACAACGTCACCGGGTTCCTCTTCGGCATCAGGCCGTTCGACGTCTACTCGGTGTGGGGCATGATCTGGGTGCAGAGCCTGCACTCCGCGCCGATCGTGTTCCTGTTGCTGTCAGCGGCTTTCCGCGCCTCCGATCCGTCGATGGAGGAAGCCGGGCGCGTCGCGGGTCTCGGTGGCTGGCGGGTGCTGACCCGGATCACGCTGCCGATGGTGAAGCCCGCGCTCGCGGGTGCGGCGTTGATCGTGTTCATCCAGTCGCTGGAAGTCTTCGAGATCCCCACGTTCCTCGGGCTCCCGGCCGGCCACTACGTGCTGACGAGCCGGCTCTACTACCTGTACCAGCAATACCCGACCGACTACCAGGCCGTCGGTGCGATCGGCGTGGGCCTGCTGGTGATCGCCTGCCTCGGCGTGTGGCTGGCCGGGCGGGTCGGCGGCTCGCTGCGCGAATCGGGGACGATCAGCGGCAAGGCGTTCCGGCCGCGCCGCAAGAAGCTGGGCCGGGCCCGCCCGTGGGCCGGGTTGCTGGTATTGGGCTACTTCGTCCTGGCCGTCGCGCTGCCGTTGCTGATCCTGCTGTACTCGTCGTTGCTCAAGACGTACGAACAACCCGGCATCCACGCGCTCGGCGACCTGTCGCTGAACAACTACCGCACGCTGTTCAGCGACCCCGGGATCGTCGGCTCGTTCGAGAACACGATGATCGTCGCCGTGTGCGCGGCGACCGCGGCGATGGTGCTCGCCACGGTGGCCTCGTGGATCGTGGTCCGCACCGGCGGCGCGGGCCGCCGGTTCCTGGACGCGCTGACGTTCTCGCCGCTGGTGATCCCGGGTCTGGTCTTCGGTGTCGCGCTCGCGGTGGTGTACCTGCGGGTGTCGCTGCCGATCTACGGCACGCTCGTGATCCTGTTCATCGCGTACACGACCCGTTTCCTGCCTTATGGGATGCGGTATGCGAGCGCCGCGTTGTCCACGGTGTCGCGTGAGCTCGAGGAGTCCGCCCAGGTCGCGGGCGCGCGGTGGTTCACAACGATGCGCCGGGTGCTGCTCCCGCTGGCCGCCCCGGGCGTGATCGGCGGGTGGGTCTACATCCTCATCGTGAGCTTCCGGGAGCTGCAGAGCAGCATCCTGCTGTACACCCCGGGCAAGGAGGTCGTCTCGGTGACGATCTTCCAGCAGTACCAGGACGGCAACGCCACGCTCGTGTCCGCGATCGGCGTCGTGCTCGTCCTGCTGCTGACGGTCCTCGTCGTCGTCTCGCAGACCATCGCGGCCCGCCGCGGTGTCCGCGCCGAATAGCCCCGACTGCAAGGTGGTCGAACCATGCTCACCGTGACCGAAGTGGTCAAGAACTACGACCCCCAGTCCGTCCGGCGACTGCGCAAGCGCGGGGTGGACGTCGACACCACGCGTCCCGCGCTGGGCGGGGTGAGCCTGCGGGTCGAGGACGGGCAGTTCCACACGCTGCTCGGCCCGTCGGGGTGCGGCAAGACGACCCTGTTGCGGTCGGTGGCCGGCCTGGAGCACCCGGACGCCGGCGAGATCGAGCTGGGCGGCGACACGCTGTTCTCCGCCGCGCGCTCGGTCGACCTCTCGCCGGACCGGCGCGGGCTCGGCATGGTCTTCCAGTCCTACGCCATCTGGCCGCACATGTCGGTCAAGCAGAACGTCGCGTTCCCGATGCGGGCCGGCCGGGCCAAGCGCCCCAAGGCCGAGGTCGACAAGCTGGTGCTGGAAGCGCTGGAGTCGGTCGGGCTCGCCGACTACGTCGACCGGCCGGCGACCAAGCTCTCCGGTGGGCAACAGCAGCGGCTGGCGTTCGCGCGGGCCATGGTCGGCCGGCCGCGGCTGCTCCTGCTGGACGAGCCGCTCTCCAACCTCGACGCCCAGCTGCGTGCGTCCATGCGGCTGGAACTCAAGCGGCTGCAACGCGAACTCGGGCTCACGACGTTGTACGTCACCCACGACCAGGCCGAGGCGCTGGCCATGTCCGACGTGATCACGGTGATGAACGGCGGCCGGGTGATGCAGCAGGGCACGCCGCGCGAGGTCTACGACCGCCCGGCCAACCTGTTCGTCGCCCGATTCGTCGGATCACCGAACCTGTTGCCCGCCAAGGTGGACAGCGGCTCCGGGCGGCGCACGGTGCTCACGAGCGTGGGCCCGCTGGTGCTCGGCGAGGCGGTGCCCGCCGGGCTGGAGGAGGTCGCGGTGGTGCTGCGGCCGGAAGACCTCGAGCCACGCCTCGCCACCGGGGCCGCCGGCTCGCCGGGCACCAACGAGCTGACGGGAACCGTGGTCACCCAATCCTTCGAGGGGGAGTGCATCCGCCACATCGTGGCGATCGGCGATCAGCGACTGGAGTGCCGCTCGGGCCGGCACTGCGACGTGCGCCCCGGCGACGAGGTGGTCGTTTCCGTGCCCGGTCGTTCGTTGTCGGTTGTTGATGCGCAGGACGAATGAACGCGAGCGGTACGATGACCGGCACCAGTCTCGTGGCAGTGTTCTCAAGAAAGGAGGGGGTAGCCGGGTATGAAGCAGCCTGAACCACTCGTCGAACGGTTGCGAACCGCAATCATCCACGGTCAGTTGTTTCCGGGACAGCGACTTGTAGAACTCGATCTCGCGAGCCTGTTCGGTTCGTCGCGGGGGAGCGTGCGCGAAGCGCTTGTGTTGCTGGAGAACGAAGGGCTCGTCGCACGCGAGCGCAACCGCGGTGCCTGGGTGCGCCCCATCTCGCTGCAGGAGGCCGTCGAGATCACCGAGGTGCGCGCGGTCGTCGAGGGGCTGTGCGCGCGCAAGGCGGCGGCGTCGATCGGCGCCGACGGCAAGCGCCGGCTGCGCAAGCTCGGCGACGCGATGCGCTCGGCGGTCAAGGCGGGCGACGTGGTGGCGTACAACGACGTCAGCCAGGAATCGCACATGGTGATCCGCGAGCTCGGCGGCCAGGGCACGGCGAACAGCGTGCTGGAGCGGCTGCGCTACTCGAGCGTCCGCTACCAGTTCCAGGTGGCGTTGCTGCCCGGCCGGGTCGAACAAGGACTGGTCGAGCACCTCGATGTGATCGACTCGGTCATTTCCGGCGACGAGGCCGAGGCGGAATCCCAGATGCGCGCGCATTTGACGAGCGTCATCGCGGGCTTGCAGAAATTGAGCGATCTGGGCGCGCTCCCGGCCGTGGCGCTGGGCACCCCGTAGGATTGCCGACGACGACGCAAAAGGGCTCCTGGCCGGTTGCCAGGAGCCCTTTTGTTTTGCCTCACGCCGCCGTCAGCCGGAACTCCTGGTTGCCCGCGCCGGTGCACGTGACCTGGGTCAGCTGACCGCCGGTCTCGGTCAGGCACTTCGAGCTGAGCTTGTTGACCAGGTGGTACGCGCCGCCCTCGTCGTCGACGGCTTGCCACTGCTGGTTGGCGCCGTTGCCGTAGGTCCACAACTGGATCGGCGCGTTGTCCGAAGTGGACCGATCGGTGACGTCGAGGACCGCTGCCGGGTTGGGCTTGCTGTCCACCCGCAGCCACGGCCCGTCGGTGCTCGCGAACCGGAACCGCTGGCTGTCGCCGCCGTCGCACGCGCCGGTCCGCACCGCGGAACCGTTGGCCGTACCGGAAGCCGTGACGCACGCACCGTCCGCGCCGGTGACCGTGAACCACGCGGCCGGGTCGATCGGCGCCGTCGGTGCGTCACTGGGCGCCGCGCCGCCGAGCCACAACAACCCGTCGATCAGGAACGCGTCCTGCGCCGGATCGGCGAAGGTCGACGACAACCCGGTGCCGGTGTCGTAGTTCATCGCGTTGTGACCGAAGTTCGCGTAAAGCATCTTGAAGTTCTTGTTCGTCCACAGGATCGGGTAGTAGCCGTCGTACCAGGACTGGTTCGGGTCGGTGCCGAGCGGGAAGCTCGACGGGTCGACCGAGGCGAGGACGTCGATGTCCGGGTTCTGCCGCAGGTCGTGGGACCAGCTGTACCACTCGCTGACCCCGCTGGTGAACGTCGCGGGCAGCCGCCGGGTGGCCGGGTGGGTGGCGTCTTCGACCTTCAGCACGGCGGTCGTCGGGCCCCACGTGTTGGTCTGGAACGACCCGCTGCCGAGGAACGTGTCGTGGTACCAGCTCCAGCCGCCCGGATCGGTGGTGAACGCCGCGACGTGGAAGCCGAACCACGCGCCGCCGTTGGCCATGTAGTGCTGGAACCCGGTGCGCTGGGCGGCGCTCTGCGGCAGGTCGTCGAGGAACATCACGACCTGGTACTGGTCGGCGGAGATCGAGTCGAGCCGGTCCCAGTCGTTGGTCGCCTCGTAGCTGAAGCCGTATTTCGCGGCCAGTTGCGGGAACGTGCGGTTGGCCTCGTGCACGTAGTCGATGTGCGCGGCGTCGTAGGTTCCGTTGTAGAAGGCGAGAACCGAGAACTGTGGTGCCGTGGCGGTGGCGGTCCCGGACAACCCGGCGACCGCCAGCAGCGCGGCCGCGATCGCGACCAGTGCTCTGCGCATGTCGAACCCTTTCCCCGACGACGTGAACTTTCTTCGCGTCTTGAGGAAAGGGGAAACTGAGCTGCGCGGTCAACGCGCGGGCAAGCGCGTCCCTCCAATGGTCTAGTCCATTCGGGCAGAGCGGTGACGCCATACCCTGTGCCCATGACCACGGCCGAAGAGCACCTGCGTCGAGCGGATCCCGTCCTGGCCGCGATCATGGACGAGGTGGTCGCCGGGGGCGAGGCGCCGACCTTGGCGGCCGGTCACCCGGAGATGCCACTGGACCACTACGGGGTGCTGGTGCGGGCGATCGCCGGTCAGAACATCTCGAACATCGCCGCACGCGCCATCTACCGCAAGCTGACCGAGCGGTACGACGGACGGCTGCCGACGCCTGAGGAAGTCCTTGCCGAGAATCCGGACGAACTGCGGACGGCGGCGGGCCTCTCGCATGCGAAGACCGCGTCGTTGCGCTCGCTCGCCGAGCACATCCGCTCCGGCGCGGTCGACCTCGACCGCCTGCACGAGCTGCCGGACGCGGCCGTGATCACCCAGCTGACCGCGGTGAAGGGCATCGGCGGGTGGACCGCCGACCTGTTCCTGATCTTCCACCTGCACCGCCCGGACGTGCTGCCGGTCGGTGACCTCGAGCTGCGCAAGGTGGTCGAACGCCGCTACAAGCTGGCGAAACCACCGACCCCGGCCGAGTTCGAGCGGATCGGGCAGCCGTGGCGTCCACACCGGACACTCGCGTGCCGGTACCTCTGGCGGCTGCGCGAGCTCGTCTAGCCGCGGTTGTCCTCACGCACCACGTTGACGGCGGCCTCTTCCGCGGAGGCACCCGCGCCGTCGATGCCGACGTCGGTCGCCACCAGCTCGTCGTCGCCGTCCACGCCGAGCAGCCGCCCGGCCCGCAGATCGCCGACCTCGTCGTCGAGCAGTTCGCCGTCGGTGTCCTCGGCATCGCCCAGGCCATCGTCGTCTTCCTCGTAGCCGAGGTCAGGCAGCTCGCGGGCCAGCCGCCCGTCGAGCCCTTCGCCCTGGCGCAGCTCCGCGGCGGTGGTGCCCCAGTCGTTGGAAGCCCAGGGCTTCTCGGCGGCCGTGTAGCCCTCGTCGAGTGGGTCCGCCGGCCGCCCGTACTCGAGCGTGTCACTGGCGTCGAGCTGCTCGAAGACGTCGTCGTCGCCCTCGTCGATGTCGGCCATGCGCACTTCCTAACTCTCCGGCGACCCAGAGTCAAACGAGCATCGCCCTGAGCTGCTCGGCCAGCCGCGCGGTGTCCACCGGGCCGCTGGTGTCGACCCGCACGACCGGGCCGAGGGCGACCGGCTCGCCGTCCTCGGCCCACCGCCGCCATTCCGCGGTCATGTCCCGATCGTCCCGGTGCACGGGGTGTCGCCGCCGTTGCTCGTAGCGGCCGCGAGCGATCCGCGCGGAGACGTCGCACCACACCTCGACCGACGAGCGCGCACCGGCGGTGGCGAGGCCCCGCGCCAGGAAGTCGCGATCGCGCGGGGCGAACCACCAGGACTCGGCGACGACGAGCCCGGGCACGCGTGCGGCCAAGGCCCACAACGCCTCCGTGGCCACGGCGCCGAGGCTCGGCTCGAGCCCAGGCCAGGCCACCACGTCGGCAAGGGCTTCCTTGATCCGATCCTTCGACAGCCACGGGCAGCCGAGTTCCCGGGCCAGCCGGGCCGCGAGGGTCGACTTGCCGGCACCAGGCAGGCCGTTGACCAGGATCAGCCGGTTCGCCACCCGCCCATGATGGCGCCTCAGCCCTGCGTGTCGGTTCCGGCGCGGCGCCATTGCACCGGGCTGATGCCGTGCACCTTCCGGAACGTGCGGGCGAAGTACCCCGCATCGCGGAAGCCGACTTGACTGCCCACGTCACCGACCGGCAACTCCGTCGCGGCCAGGAGGCGGCGGGCCTGGACCATGCGGCGCTCGGTGATCCACTCCTGCACGGTGCGCCCGGTCCGCCTGCGGACGGTCGAGGTCAGGTGGCCGGGGGAGACGTTGACGGCGGCGGCCACGTCACGCAGCGACAGCGGCTGCGGGTAGCGCCGCTCGATCACCTCGAACACGGCCGCCAGCAACGGTTCCCGGTTCTCCCGCAGATCGCCGACCACATCGGCCGCGAGCCGCGAGACGCCCACCAGCAACAACACCAGGTGCGCGAGCACGGCCTCCCGGTAGCCGTCACGACGCTCGGTCAGCTCCGTGTGCATGGCCTTGATGCGGGCGATCCACTCAGGACGTTCCGCGGCCGGCACGCGCAGCCGCAACGCGCCGATGGCGCCGCCGCGGACGAAGGGGAACAGCAACGGGTGCGTACGCCAGGCCATGTGCGCGCCGGGGACGTCCGGGCCGAGGGCGTCGGCGGTGAAGAACACACCCCAGCCGTGGCAGCCGGCCAGCTCGGCCGCGTCGACGTGGCCCATCAGGTCGCCGGGCCCGACCACGTAGAGATCGCCCGCTTCGATCGGCCAGCTGCGGCGGCCGGTGCGCAGGGTGCCGCCCGAGGTCTCGAAGTACGCGATACCGGGGAAGTCGTGTGCGTGCTCCTCGAACGTGCCGGTGCCGCCGCTCCGCCAGCCGTGGTCCATCCGCCAGGTCGTCACCGGCAGCTCGCCCGGAGCCAGCACCATCGAGTAGGTGGCAGGCAGGTCCTTGCTCGGCGCGCGCCGTACCGTCCGCATCGTCGAATCGTCCCACTCAAACCACGGATCCGTACAGATCCGCAGGTCCAAAGGCAGTCACAATCGCATCATGACCGAAACAACGTCCGAACGTGACTACCTGCCGGGCATGGGCAAGCACTTCCTGCTGCCCCTCTACGACGTCGTGCACCGCCTGTTCCGGGTCGGCCGGGTGCACGAGGAAATGATCGAACGCGCGGGGCTGACGGCCGGTCAGCGCGTGCTGGACATCGGCTGCGGCACGGGGAACCTGTTGCGCGCCACCGCCACCCGGCGCCCCGACGTCGAGCTCAGCGGCCTCGACCCCGACCCGAAGGCGCTGGCCCGCGCCCGCCGCAAGGTGAAGAAGGCCCGGCTGGAGCGCGGCTTCGCGCAGGAACTGCCCTACCCGGACGACTCGTTCGACCGCGTGTTCTCCAGCCTGATGCTGCACCACCTCGACACCAAGTCGAAGGACGAGATGCTGGCCGAAGTGCGCCGGGTGCTGCGCCCGGGTGGCGTGTTCGTGCTCGCCGATATCAAGGTCGACCAGCACAGCCACGGGCACGGCAGCCGCCCGATGAGCGAGCACCTGCACGACAACGTCGGCGACGCGATCGCCCAGCGCCTCGAAGCGGCCGGGTTCACCACGGAACCCACGCACACCATGATCTTGCGCAAGAACTGGCAGGTCGGCATCGAGGTGGCCCGCTAGATCCCGCGCGCGGGCCGGATGAGGTTCGTGGGGTCAATCCGGCGCTTGAGTTCGGTGAGGCGGCGGTGGTCTGCGGGGTCGTAGCAGGTCGCCGCCTGCTGCGGGGCGTCGCCGAACAGGAAGTTGAGCATCCGGCGCTTCGACCCGCGGCCGAGCTTCTCGATCATCGTGCTGTGCAGGGCACCGAGCCCCGCCGCGGCGGGGTACACGACCGGCGTGGTGGCGCGGACCAGGAACCGGGCGTCGCGATGGCCGACGGCGTTCGCGGGCGTCGGCGGGGTGGCCATGGCGCCGCCGAGGTGGTGCACGACGAGGAACATGGCGTGCTCGGCACCGGGATCGAACAGGTCGGCGAAGTCGGCCGCGGCCGCTGGATCGAGGTCGGTGGCGACGACGGCATCGCCTTGGAAGCCGTGTGGCGTGGTCGGTTCGGCGAACACCGCGGCGATGTCGGCGTAACGCATGGCTCGGACGGTGTCCTCGAGGACACCGATCCGGCGCAACGGCTCGAGCGCCGGCTCTTCCCCGCCGACGACGACCACCCGCAGCACCTTGCGGCCGCGCAACGGCGGCGGCATGCCAGGGGAGTCGGGGAAGTTGGTCAAGGCGAGCGCCGAGGTCAGGTCGTCGGGAACCTCGTCTGTCCACTTGCGATAGTGCTGGAGCACCTCGGGGAACCGGGCCGGGTCGAAGGTGAGGCTGCCGCCGAGGATCCGGTCGACCGGGAAGAGCTTGAACCGCAACGAAGTCACGACGCCGAAGCTGCGGCCCGCACCCCGCAGGGCCCAGAAGAGGTCCTCGTCGTCGGCGCTGACCCGGCGGTGTTCCCCGCTGGGCAGCACGATGTCGACGCTGAGCACGTGATCGGCCGCGTAGCCGTACCTGCGCGACAACGGGCTCAAGCCGCCGCCGAGGGTGTACCCGGCGACGCCGACCGTCGGCGAGGTACCGCTGAGTGGTGCGAGTCCATGGCGCGCGGCTTCGCGGACGACCCCGTCCCACGTGACGCCGGCGCCGACTTCCGCGGTGCGCGCCTGCGGATCGATGTGCACGTGGTCGAGCCGGGCGGTGTTGATCAGCACCCCGCCGTCCGACGACATCGCGCCGTGCCCGGTCGCCTGTGCTGAGACAGGCAGGCCCTGGGTGATCGCGCGCTGGACGTCGGTGACGTCGGCCGCCTCGACCACGAGGTCCGGCCGCGAACGCACACCGGTCTGGAAGCTCATCGAGTTGTCCTTTGTGGAGAGTTGGCGGTCAGGGCGACGACGATGAGCACGGCGACCGCCGCGGCGAAGCCGAGCCCGGACGCGCGCAGTCCCCAGTGGACGGACGCGGCACCGGCCAGCACCACGGGAAGCGAGATGCCGGCGTAGACCACGACGAAGAAGCCGGACATGGTCCCGGCCCGCCGGTCGGCCGGTGCGCGGTCGCCGATCGCGGCGATCGCGGCGCGGAACGCCACGCCCTGACCCGCGCCGATGACGACCGTGGCGGCGGCCAGCACGGCCGCGGACTCGGTCGCCAGTGCCGTGGCGAACCCGATGATGCCCACGAGCACGATCGCGCAGCCGAGGGACAGCGCACGACTTGTGCGCAACCGGCGCGAAGCGACCTGCCCGGCGGCAGAGGCCGCGAACATCGCGAACACGACCGCGCCGGGCACCACCGGGCTGCGCACGTCGAGCAACCGCACCAGCAGCGACGGTTCCACGGCGGCCGCCAGCCCGAACACGGCGAAGATCGCGAACATGGCGGTGGCAGCGGGCAGGAACACCGGCCGCACCTCGGCGGGCACGGTGGGCCGGTCGATGCGCAGCCGGGCGCCCGGCCGGGCCGGCACCGGTTCGGGCGCGCGCCACACGGCCACGGCCGCGGGCACCAGCAAAGCCAGGTGGGCCAGGAAGGGCAGGTGCAATGGATCCGGGGCGGTGGTGGCGAGCACGCCGCTGAGCAGGGGACCGCAGCCCAGGCCGAACATGTTGGCCACGGTCGCCACCAGCCCGGCGTGGTGCCGATCGCGGCCTAGATCGCCCAGCGCCGCGGTGGCCGTGCCGGTGACCAGTCCGGCCGAGAGCCCGGAGAGCACCCGGCCGATGAGCAGTGCCGCCAACCCGGCGCCGCTGAGGAACGCGACGGCCGACAACGCGGCGCAGGCGAGCGCGGCGAGCAGCACCCGCCGCCGGCCGATCACGTCCGACGCGTGGCCGAACAGCAGCAGAGCCGCGATCACCCCCAGTGCGTAGACCGCGTACAGGACCGTGCTGACCAGTTCGCCGAAGCCGTATTCGTGTTGCAGCAACGGATACAGCGGCGTCGGCAACGTCGTGCCGAGCATGGTCGCGCCGAACGCGAACGCGACACCCCAGAAGCCTCGCCTCATGGTTTCCACCTTGACCGGCAAGTCAGCATCAGTCCAACAGATTCACTCCATCCGCACGATCGATATGATCGATGGATGGAGTTGCGGCAGCTGGAGCACTTCCTGGTGCTCGCCGAGGAGTTGCACTTCACCCGCGCGGCGGCCCGGGTGCACCTCGTGCAGTCGAGCCTGTCCAGCTCGATCGCCGCGCTGGAGCGGGAACTGGGCACGGAGTTGCTGGTCCGGTCGCGGCGCGGGGTGGAGCTGACCGAGGCCGGGCGAGCGCTGGTGCCCGCGGCCCGCCGATCGGTCGAGGCCGCTGAGGAAGGCCGTGACGCGGTGGCCGCCGTGCGCGGGCTGCTGCGGGGCCGGCTGCGCCTCGGCGCGATCCAGACGCTGGGCGAGATCTCGATGCCCCGGCTGCTGGCCGAGTTCCACATCCGCCACCCCGGCGTCTACCTGCAGCTGCGCCACGGCTCGGTGCCCGCCCTGGTGAGCGACGTCGTCGACGGCGAACTCGACGCGGCGTTCGTGGACCGCCCCTTCGATGACCGCCGCCTCAGCACCCGCCCGCTGGCCGTGCAATCCCTGGTGCTCGCCGTGCACGACGCCGACCCGCTGGCCGAGCGCGACCACATCGCGCTGCGCGAGCTGTCCGATCGCGACTTCGTGGAGTACCGGGTGGACTCGGCCCTGCGCGCCCGCATCGATGCCGCCTACGAGCGAATCGGCTTGCGGCGCAACAGCATCTGCGAGGTCGACACCATCCCTGATCTCCTCGGCGCCATCGAGCACGGCATGGGCATCGCCCTCGTCCCGCCGGAGACCCTCGATCGCCACCCGAGGGTGCGGGCCCTGACCACCAAACCCCGCATCGACCGCGAGCTGGTGCTGGTGCACGCCGCACACCGGCCCCTGAGCCCCGCGGCAGCAGCGTTCTTCGCCGGTCTCGACCTCTGAAGCGTGTCGAGGCCAACGCGCGGGCGTGGCTGGCTAGGTTCAGGGGATGCGGATCCGTCCCGTGCGGCTGTCGCTGATCGCGTGGCTGGCCGTCCTGCTCTTCGGCGGTGCGGGCGTGATCTACCTGTCGGTCACGAGTGGTTCCGATTACGTGTGCGAGCCGGTACGCGACCTGCCGCCGTACCACCAGGTGGCGAAGTCCGACGTGCGCGTCGTCGCGGTGCCGCACGGCTCAGCGCCGGACGGTGCGACCGGCTCGCCTGAGTCGTTGATCGGGCGGTACACGGTGCAAGCACAGCCGGCGGGGCGTCCGCTGGTCCCGAGCGCCATGGGCCCGGTGTTGCCACCGGGCTCCCTGGGTGGCCCGGTGGTCGCTCTGGCCGCGGCACCCGAGACCACCCTCGGCGACCGGCTGCAGCGCGGCGACCTGGTTGATGTCCTGCTTTCTTCCGGCGCCAGGGCGCAACGGGTCAGCGGAGCGCTGGTGCTCGACCTCGTGTCCGGACCACGTGCCGCCGTCGTGCTCCAAGTGTCGGCCGCACAGGTGCCGATAGTTGCGGGACTGCGTGCAACCGCGCCGGTCGTGGTACGAACCGAGCCCTATCAGTCGCCTTGATCCGGCGGGGCGGGGTGGCGGCGCAGGTATCGGCGGTGCGGACGATCCCATTGCGGTCGGAAGCCCTGCACCACGAATCCGTAGATGTGCTCGAATGCCTCTTCTTCGTCCCGAACGTCCAGGACCGACGGCCACTGCCGCAGCAGCCGGTCGCGGTAGAGGTCCCACGCGGTGCGCTGCTGCTCGGCCAACTCGGTCGCTCCAGTCAAGGCGGTGACGTACGCGCCGTAGGACAGCGCGGCGCCAACGAGCACGACACCGGCGAACAACAGCGGCGCGCCGTGCCCGAGCAGCACTGCCGTTGCTCCGATCACCGTGGCCACCGCGGCTTCGAACGACACCACCAACGGGAATTCGGCATTGGCCTGCGCCGCTTGGTAGTTGGTCCGGAACGCGGGTGGTAGCAGCGGGAACAGCCGGGGCCAGAAGACAACACAGTCGATCTTGTAGTGGTCGGTCGAGTAGTACTCACCGGCGAGCAGGATGTTCCCGAGGCGGGTAGGCAACACCGGGATCGGCCCCTCGTCGGTGTCCTCTGGTGGGTACCTGTAGTACTGGTCGGTCACCTCGGCGCGGCTGGTGTCCGCGAGCCGGGCTCGCCGCGCTTCGTGGGCAGAGATCCCCGGCGCGGACCGCTGAAACCGTCCCAGCAGGCCGACCAACGGGTAGCCCTCGTATAGGCGGATCAACCCGCGCCACTGGCTCGCCACGGCCGAGGACAGGAAGAACGTGCACACGGCGACGAGCAGGGCCATCGCGATCTTGGTGAGCGCATCGAGCCGGCCCCACCAGGCGGCGGCAGCTGGGAGACCGGCGGTGCTGTGGACGATCAAGGTGGCCGTCGCGGCGGCGAACACGAAGGTCGGCAGCAAGGCGTTGAGCAGGAACCGCCGGGTGAAGACCTCGGTCAGGTCCTTCAAGGAGTCACCCGGCATGCGTCACCGGCGCTCGACCTTGGCCAGCTCGCTCTTCGGCGCCTGGCATTTCGGGCACTTGGCCGGCACCCGGAACACGGGCCCGATCTCCTCGGCGCAGGCACGGCAGCGCAGGTACAACTCGCGGCCATGCGAGCGTCCTGGCGGTATGGAATAGCCGCCCGTCATGCTGCCTCCGTCGTGCCGTCTCAGGTGGTTATCGTCGGCCGCTGCCGCGGCGTTGACAACCTCGGACCCGCCGCTTGTGGCGGGCCGCGTTGGATAGGGTGCGCTGTGTGACGAGCCAGTTCAGTGTGTTGCTCCGGCAGTTCCGGCTGCAGAAGGGGCTGACGCAACAGGAACTCGGGACCTCGTCGGGTGTCTCCGCGCGGACCATCCGCCGGTTCGAGAACGGCGAGAGCGCCAACCCTCAGATCGAGACCGTGCGGCTGCTCGCCGACGCGCTCGAGCTCGGCTCCGACGAGCGGGCCCAGATGCTGGCCGCGGTGGGTGGGCAGGACTTGCCGGAAGCGCCGCCCGGCAACGGCAACCGGGTCGAGTCGGCGTCGGAGCGGCGGTTGGCGGAGGCCGCCGGCGAGCTCGCGCTGGTGGTCGAAGGACGCCTCAAGCGCGAGGAGGAGCTGCGCGGGATCCAGGATCCGTTCCCGCTGCCGGTCCGCTGGGAGCTGGCCCCCAGCACGGTCATGGACCACTGGGAGAACATCTGCCGGGTGCTGCCCGGGGAGCGGGCCAAACCGCTGGACCTGGCCGGCCGGCTGCACGACATCGCCACCGTCTACCGGCGGATCCCGTCCGGGCGGCTGGTCGTGCTCGGGCGCGCGGGGTCGGGCAAGTCCGTGCTCGCCGCGCGGTTCGCCCTGGAGCTGCTGCGCATCCGCGATCGAAGCGACCCGGTGCCGGTCATCGTCAACCCCGGGTCCTGGGACCCGACCACCACCGCGTTCCGGGACTGGCTGGCCGACCGGCTCACACGCGACTTCCCGTCGCTGGCGACCACCGGCCACGACGGTCCGGACCTCGCGACCGTCCTGGTCGACGCCGGTCGCATCCTGCCCGTGCTGGACGGCTTCGACGAGCTCGCCGCCGGCCTGCACCGCGACGCCCTGCGCAAGCTCAACGCCACGACCCTGCCGCTGCTGGTCACCAGCCGCCCCGGCGAATTCCTGACCGCCGCCCGCTCGGCCGCCCTGACCGCCGCCGCGGCCGTCCGGCTGACCGACCTCACCGTCACCGACCTGTTCGACTACCTGCCCCGGACCACGCGCAAGGACGCGGGCGCGACCCTGTGGGATCCCGTGCTCACCGAGCTGAAGGAGCACCCGGAGCGCCCGGAGTGCGTCAACCTGCGCGCGGTGCTGACCACTCCGCTGATGGTCGGGCTCGCCCGCGCCATCTACAGCGACGCCGACGGCCCCGATCCCGCCGTGCTGCTGGACACCGCGCGGTTCGGCAGCCAGTACGAGCTCGAGGACCACCTGCTCGGCAGCTTCATCCCGACCGTCTACCAGCACCAGGACGCGCGCTGGGACACCGAACGCGCGCGCGGCTGGCTCGGCTACCTCGCCCGGCACCTCGAGCAGATCGGCAGCGCCGACCTGGCCTGGTGGCAGCTGGGCACCGCGATGCGCCGCGGTGCCCGCGCGCTGGTCGTCGGGCTGGTGGGCGGGCTCGCCGTCGGGCTGCTCACGGGCCTGCTGATCTGGCTGGCCGGCCCGCCGGTTCCCACCGAGGCCAACGCGTTCGTGATCGCGGTGGAGAACGTGCTCGGGTTCGGGCTGGCCTTCGGGGTCGGGCACGCCGTGGTGATCGCGCGCGCGGGTGGAGCCCTGGAGCCGGCGCGGGTCCGGCTGCGTGCCCGGGGCGGGTCGCGGCAGCTGCGGAGCAGGCTGGGGCCCAGATTCCTGATCGGCGTGGCCGGCGGGATCTGCGTCGGCCTGATCCTGGGTCTCGGGAACGCCGCCGGGCACAACCCCATGGGCCTGGTCGGGTTCGGGTTCCTCGGCGGTCTCGTGACCGGGGCCGTGATGGGGACGCTCACCGGGCTCTGGTGGGGGCTGATGGCCGGGTTCGAAGCCCCGGTCGACATCAGATCGGTCGTCGGCCCCAGCGGCCTGCTGCGCACCAACCGGGCGATAGTCGTTGTCGAGTTCCTCGGCCTGGGGTTGGTGCTCGGCCTCGCCCACCTGGTGATGAGCGCGGTCGCGCTCGGCCACCTGGACCCGGCCGCGATCCCGCGCGACCTCGCGATCGGCGCGGTGGTCGGGCTCGCGATCGGGACCTGCCTGAGCGCGTGGGGCCAGTGGCTGGTGTTCGCGCGGGTCTGGCTGCCGCTGACCGGCCGGCTGCCGTGGTCGGTGGCCGCCTTCCTCGACGACGCGTGCCGGCGGGGGGTGCTGCGCCAGGTCGGGGCGGTCTACCAGTTCCGGCACGCGCGGCTGCAAGCTCACCTGATCGACGCGGCCTGACCTGCGGTTTTCCTCAGGGGACATAGATGTCCGCCGCCCAGCTCTCGCCCTGCGGGATCTTCACATGTCACTCTCTGCGCTGTGTTCGAAACTGTCGAAGAGCTGGCGAGCACGGTCACCGGGGTCCTGAGTCCGGACGGGCCGTTGGGGTCGCTCACGTCGACCCTGACCAACGCGCTCGACAGCGTGTGGGCGGAGTTCTTCTCGTCCCCCACGCCGCCGGGCGACACGCACTGGAACGCGTACACCCACGAGCAGCTCTACCAGATGCTGTGGGGTGAGGACGCGGACGTGGGCGACGTCGCCGGCGTCGCCGACGAGTGGGGCCGGCACAGCGAGGCCCTCACCGCGTCGGCTGACGCGCTGCGCAGCCAGGGCGACGCGTTGCGTTCGAACTGGCAGGGCCGCGCGGCCGAGGTCGCCGCTGACCGGCTCGCGGAGCTGAGCGACCGCGTCTGGAACGTCGGCGCCCGGGCCGGCACGGTGCAGAAGGCGGCGAGCGACGCCGGTGACGCGCTCGCGGTCGCGCGCACCAACATGCCGCCACCGCCGCCGGACCCGGTGACGCTGATGTCGAGCGCCGTGGGTGCCGGTCCGATGCCACCGCTCAACGCGGTGATCATCGGTGGCGCGCGGATCTTCACCGGTGACGCGGTGGCGGGGGCGCAGAAGGCCGAAGCCGTGCGGGTCATGCAGACCTACGAGGAAAGCCTGCGGGCCAGCAGCCACCAGGTAGTGCCGCCGCAGCCCGGCGACACCGACGCCCGCTCCTACGGCGTCGACGATCCCGGGTACACGAGCCCAGCCTCGGCCGGCGGTGGCGGGCTGACCGGTGGCGGCACCGGCGGTGGGGTGCCGTGGTCGCGGCTCACCGGCGGCGGCGCGGGCGGCACCGGCAACGCGCCGAGTCCCGGTGCCCTGACCGGCGCCGGTCCCGGTGGCGTGCAGAGCGTGCTGGCCGCCGAGAACGCCGCGCTGAGCAACGCGGCCGCCAAGCGCGGGGCCGGCGGCCCGATGGGCATGTACCCGCCGATGGGCCGGGGCATGGGCGGTGACGACGACAAGCGGCGCACCAACCGCCTGCCGAACGTGGAGAACGGGCTCTTCTCGCTGGATGAGCGGACCAGTTCCTCGGTGATCGGGGAGCTGACGGACAGGGAGCGCAACATTGGCCTCTAAGAAGCAGGGCTACGAACTCCTGCCCGAGGAGCTGGTCGACCAGGTCCGCGCGCTGGTCGACATCGCCGACCAGACCAACGGGCTGGTGTCCTCCGCGCAGCGGCTCGGCGAGCACAACCCGTTGCTCGGCTCGGCGCCACCCGCGCTGCACCTTGCGCTGCGGTTGCGTGACGCGGCCGGTCCGAGCGGGCTGACCGGCGAGGTCAGCGCGGCCGACACCGAACTGGCGAGCTACCACCGCGCGCTGCAGGCCACGGTGCACCGGTACCAGGAGGGCGACAGCGAGGTCGCCTGGCAGCTCAGCGACGGGCCAACGGCGACATGACCGAGGAAGCGGCCACCCCAGAGCCGCCCGCCGACCAAGGTGTCCACTTCGGACTCGTCGAACTCGACCTGCTGGCCACCCACGCGGGCACGCGGTTCCCGTTCCCGTTGCGGGTGCCCGAGTTCGGCCGGATCGAGGGGGAGCGCCAGATCCTGCTGGCCGCGGCCGGGGTGACCTTGCGAGCCAGGGGGCTGGCCGGCGAACGCGGGCCGCTGGGCCTGGCCGCCGAGGTGGTCACGGCGTTGCGGGAGTACCGCGGCTCGGTCGACCTCGTGCTGGTCGACCCGGGCCTCACCGTCGGCGTCGTCGCCATGATCTACCGGTCGTGGACGCTGCTGTGCCGCCAGCCGCTGACCGGTGACCTGTCGACGAACCCGGCGACCAACGGCGTGCGGATCCAGCGGGTGGCGCAGAGCGCGCTCACCGACGAGCTGTTCGAGATGGTGCCCGACATCGAGTCGGCCATCGCCATGCCGATCACGCTCTCCCCGCAGGACGCCGATTCCGCGGTCATCGAGGACCTCGGCCGGATCATCCCGGAGCTGAACGGCACCGGGCAGCTGGGCGCGAGCCGGCGCGGCGCGGGCCGGATCGGCACCGATCTGTCCTGGGTGGACGGTCCACGCGGCCGGGTCCGGGTCAACCGCGGCGCGGACGGGTGGATCAGCGTCAACGCCTTGCGCCAGGACGAAATACGCCACGCGATCGACGAGTTGGCCATGAGCGCCAGGAGGGAAGACGATGGATCCACAAGAGTGGCTGGCGCAGTATGAGAAGCGGATCAGCGAGGTCTCGGCGCGGGCCAAGGACGCCAGCTCCCGCCTCCGCAAGGTCGGGGTGACGGTCAGCTCGCCGCGTGGCGAGGTCGAGGTGAAGGTCAACGCGGGCGGCGTGCTCGAGGACCTCACCCTCACCCCCGAAGCTCGAACGCTGGAATCCCATGAACTCGCACGGCTCATCCTGGACACCACGCGCAGGGCGCGGCACGAGGTCAGCACCCAGATCGCCGGCATCTCGAGCAAGTACTTCGGCGAGGGGCCCGCGCTGGAGGTGATCAAACAGCACCTGCCGGCCGGCGTGCCGGTGATCAAGGACCGAGACGACGACGACTACTTCGCCAACCCTCCGGAGATCACCCAATGAGTCCCCAATTCGACGTCGACACCCAGCAGCTCCACGGCCACGCGGCCAGCGTCAGCGACGTCGCCGAGCAACTGTCCGCCATCGGCGGCAAACTGCCCAGCGGCCTGTCCGACCTCGCGCTCGGTGTCTTCGCCCAGTTCCTCGCCACCGGGCTCGGCGGCGCGATGACGCAGGTGGCGAACACGATCACCGCCGCGTCGTCCTCGGTCGCCGAGCTCTCCACCGGCATCAGCCACACGGCCACCAGCTACCAGAACACCGACGGCGGCAACTCCACCAAGTTGACCGAGGAGTACCCCCGATGACCAACACCAACACCGCTCAGATGGTCGCCGACCTGCAGGCGAACGACCAAGCCATCCAGGCGCAGGGGTGGATCGCACCGGGGCTCGGCCGGCCGAACTCCGCGCTCGGCTTCCTCAACTCGGGCCTCAACCCGTTGTCCGGGCTGGCGGCCGCGGGACTCGCGTGGTTCACGCCGCTCGTGTCGTTCCTCGGTGAGGGGCTCACGCAGCTGCAGGGCGGCGACTCGGGTTCGGTGTCGTCCGGGTCGCAGGACTTCAGCTCCGCGGGTTCGGACCTCGGCAACCTGGCCGGCGACTACCGGGCGTCGACCACCGCGCAGACCTCCGGCTGGACCGGGGAGGCCGCGGACGAGTACCGCAACGCCGCCGCGCAGCACGCCGACGGCGTCGCGGGCCTCGGCGGGGCCAGCAACTCGACCGCCAGCGCGATCGTCGGTGCCGGTCAGGTCGTGGCGCAGTGCATCGCGGAGGTCACCGAGCTGATCGCCGAGGCGGTCTCGCAGATCGTCCCGATCATGACGCAGGCCGTCGCTCGGGCGGGGGAGACCAACGGCGAGAGCATCGCCGAGGCCATCCCGCCGTGCATCGCGATCGCGGTGGAGTATGCGCTGCGGATCGCCGCGAAGCTCGCCGCGCTCATGGCCAGTGGCGACAACCTGATGAAGCTCGTGCAGGGCGGCATGGCCATCGTCAACCTGATCCGGACGGCGATGACCAGCATCAGCAGCCAGAGCGTCCAGCCCGAGGCGCAGGGGCAGACGCTGAGCGCCGGTGCCGAGCAGCCACAAGGCGGCGCGGCGGCGGGTTCGGACACCCCGCAGCAGGCCCAGGACCTGGCCGACTGGGGCAGCAAGGACCAGCCGGCCCTGTCCTCGGGCTCGGGCGGTGGCTCGGGCGGTGGCTCGTCGCTGGGCGACGTGTCCCCGACGCCGTCGGCGAGCCAGGACACCTCGGTGACGCCCGGCACGCATGCGTCGAGCGTGACCCCGTCGCCGATCTCGTCGATCCCGGCCACGTCACCGACCACGACCCCGTACCACTCCACCGGCGGCACCGGGACGACCTACCACGGCAGCGGGCTCACCAACAGCCTCGGCATGGGCTCGGCCGAGGGCGTCTCCCGCTCCGGCTCGGGCGGTTCGCGCACCGGCGCGGCCCCGGGTTCGCGCACCGGCGCCGGGATCGGCGGCGCGCGCGAGGAACGCAGGCAGCAGCAGGAGTCCCGCCCCGCGGCGAAGAGCTCCGGCACCACGGCGGGCGGCATGCCGATGGGTGCCATGGGCGGCGCCCGTGCGGGTGGCGACCAAGACAAGGAGCACCAGCGCAAGTACGGTCTCGACGATCCGAAACTCTTCGAGCCGCAGACGCCGGACATCGAAAGCCCCACGATCGAGGCGTCCTAGGCGCTGTCCTGTGGATCTCGGCGCGAAGACCGCGACCACGGATCCGCAGGACAGTGCCTAGCTGGTGGTCCACCCGCCTCCGTGCCATGAAATCCCCGTCATGGCACGGAGGCACCCCCAGTTTGGACACGCCATGGACCAGGTGGACGAGACCACCCAGCGGATCATCGAGGCGGCCATCGCGTTGTACGACAAGGGGTCTGGCGCCGTCCCGGACGTCTATGCCTACTTCGACGACCTCGTGCCCGGCTTGCCCGAAGCGGCCGAGAACCCCGGTGACAGCGCGGAACCTCACACGCCGGTGTTGCCGCCGTAAGTAGCGATCTTGTACTCGGTGGCGGCCAGCGACAACGTCAGCTCCCGCAGTTGCCGCCGGATGGTGTCGCGGTGTTCCAGGAGCATGTCGAGCCGTTCGGGCACCGTTTGCTCGCCCTTGTCGACCAGCTCGACGTAGTGCTGCAGGTCGCGCATGGGCATGCCGGACAGGCGCATGCGGGTCAGGAACACCAAGCGGCGCACGGCTTCCGCGTCGTAGCTGCGGTGGCCGTTGGCGTCCCGGTCGACGGTGACCAGGCCCACCCGCTCGTAGTAGCGCAGGGTGTGCGGCGAGAGGTCCAGCGCGTCGGCGACCTCGGCGATGGTCATCGGGGTGGCCAGGTCGCTTGTGTCGGCGAGCCGGTGGATCACCTCCACCGACAGCGGTCCGTCCACTTCGGGCAGAGCGGCCAGGGCCCGGGCCATCAGGTCGTCGGTTGCCACGGTGTCGATCCTAATCAGTTCTGGGAGTGAGTCATCCGGCACACTCCTGGTGGTAGCCGGCCGGCAGGTGAGCACTGATCGTTCCTGGACGTTGAGTCCTGCT
>NZ_SNXZ01000004.1 GCF_004362825.1 Labedaea rhizosphaerae | reverse complement strand
TCACAACCGGCACCCTCTACGACGAGGCGACCGCCTGGTCGCATCACGCCGAGAACGTTGCGGCTTGACATTTCAGCTCCTGGGATGTCTCTCAGGCGCCGGTCGCGGCCAGGCGGTGGATGGGACGTGGGTAGCCGGGCTTGAACGACACCGGCGCGGTCGGCGAGCTGTGCGCGCCGGTCGCGGCGTCCGCGGCGGCGACGGCGTCGGTCACGGCGGCGTCCAGCTCCGCCGGTTCGCACGCGACGCGGGCGTTGACCACGGCACGGGCGGTGGCCGCCGGTGCCGCGGTCCGGTCGACCGTGGGCTCGTCGCCGGCGCTGACCAGGCTGAGCTTGGCGAACTCGTCGCCGTGCTCGATGGTGACCTTGGCGTGGCCGACCACGGCGTCGTGCTCGGCGGTCCACCGCGACAGCGCGGTCAGCAAGGCGCTGCCCCACGCCGTGAGGTCGATCGGCTTGTCGGCCGTGATCTCCAGGTCCTGGTTCATCCACGCCAGCTGCGCCTCGGCGTTGGCGTAGCGGTCGTAGTCCACCTGCAGGTCGACGCCGCTGTTGCCCGACGGGCCGGCCCAGGCGTCCAGCAGCGCGTCGACCTGGTCGCCGGCCTTCGCGCTGTAGCCGACGACGAGCGCGTTCGGGTAGTCCGCGCGCAGCTGGGTCATCACCTCGTCGGCGAGGTCGGCCTTGATGGTGTCGAGCTTGTTCACCGCGATCACGTCGGCTTCGATCAGCTGCTGGCGGTAGAGGTAGGACAGGTCCGACTCGGGCTCGCCGCGCCGCAACGCGCGGTCGAATGCCCGGTACCGCAACGGGTCGATGACCGTCGTGAGTGGACTGACGACGACCTCGTCGCCGTAGTAGGTCCGCAGTGGACGCACGACCGTGGCCTGCAGGTCGGTGCAGCTGCCGACGGCTTCGGCAAGCACGGTGTCGATGCCGGACTCCGATGAGTCCACCAAGGCCTTGATGGTGGTGACGAGGTCCTCGAACTTGCAGCAGAAGCAGCCGCCGGTCACCTCCGCGACGCTGTCCAGGGCGCTGCGCACCATGGCGGTGTCGACGAGCTCGGTGCCCTGGTCGTTGGTGATCACGGCGACGCGTTTCCCCTGCGCCTGCAAAGCTTGTGCGGCGGCGATCATCGTGGTGGTCTTGCCCGCACCGAGGAAACCGGTCAGCGGCACGAAAGTGATCACGAGCTCCTCCAGTGGGTTGCGGTTCAGCCCTGTGTCGATCAGCCCTGGGAACAACAGGCCCCCGACGCCGGGATCACCGGCAGCTGGGTGCGGGCGGGTGCGGGTGCGTCGCCGAACGCGACGTGGCGGCTCGCGCCGAACGCGTCGAGCCAGGCGGCAGCTCGAGGCCGCAGGTCCTGGTCGGCGAGCACCATGGACGTGGTGACCGGGCGCGGGGTGCAGCCGCGCAACACCTTCGCCTGGTGCGCGCCCGCCCCGAACTCGACGGTGCGCAGGCCTTCGGCGTAGGCGTCGCGGACCGGGGCGTCGAGCACGAGCGCGAAGTAGATGCCGCTGCGCTCGCCGATCGCGGCGTAGTCGAAACCGGCCCACTTCGGGAACAGCCGGTAGTGCTTGCGGATCGCCACGCACGTGGCGACCAGCTCGCCGTCCTTGGTGCCGAGGTAGGCGCGGACGTCGGCGCCCGCGTCGAGCAGCGCCGAGAGCACGGTCGCGATGTGCCCGGGTTCCTCACCGGCACCGTTCTTCTCCCGGTTCAGGCACGTCAGCTCGGCGATCCGCGTGACGTACGGGCGGATCGCGCCACCGTCCACACGGGAGATGACGACCCCGGCCGCCTCGGCGCGGCGCACGTCGCTCTTGATCCGCTGGCGCTTCTTCAACGGCAACGCGGCCAGGTGCCCGTCCCACGAATCGGCGTCCAGGCGCAGGAAGTCCTCATAACCCCAGAAGGTGCTGTGCCCGCCGGCCGCATCCAGGGCCTGGGGCAGGGCTTCGTTGCCGCTGCGCCCGGAGATCCACGGCGCCACAACGCACTTGATGCCCGCCTCGAACGCGGCCGGCACCAGCGCGGACACCATCTGCCCCAGCAGCGTCGGCGTCCAGAAGTTGTAGGCGACCTCGGTGCGGTACCCGAGCGGGGAACCCAGCAGCAGCGCGGGGAAGAACGGCTCGGTGCCCAGCGCGTCGATCTCGTCGCTGACGCAGCTGTCGGTCTGCGCGCCGCAACACACCTCCTCGCCCGACGGGGCCTGCCAGCCCAGGTAGGTGCGGGGTTCGTGGTCGACCACGGGCGGGCTGCCGATGACGTAGCCGGGCAGCAGCGCCAGTTCGTCGCGGGCACGCGTCGCGACCGTGTGCCAGGGCTGCAGGTCGGTCAGCGCCTTCTCGCTCGCCGCGAGCCACGTCGGCCCGAGGTAGGGCCACGCGTCGGTCAGGTCGGCCAGCTCGCCGGCCCAGTCCATGCCCGGCAGCTCCTGGCCGGTGGCGACCACGACCCGGGGTGCTCCACCCATTTCGCCTGTCCCTTCAGCACTTCACGCAGCAGCGGACCTTGCCGACGTCCTCGGCGTCGGCCCGGCGTTGCACCCACAGCTCCTCCACCCGCGGGTCGGGGTGGGTCCACTCCACCCACAACCCGCGGTCCTTCGTGGCGACGTCCTCCATCCACGGCGATGCCAGCAGCGGCGATCCCTTGAACAGCAGCAACCTCGTCTGCAACGCGGTCGGATCGGTGACCCGCGCGAGACCGGTCTCGATCAGGAAGTCCTCGAAGGTCAGCAGTTCGTCGTACTCGATCCACGGGGTGAACGGGATGAACGTCGGGTACAGCACGAACCCGATCCGCTCGGCCTCGGCGACCGCGGCGCGCATGTCGTCGACGGTGATGTGCTTGTCGAAGATGCGCAGGATCCGGTTCGACGGGAACTCCAAGGCGGAGGTGACCTTGGTCAGTCCCAGCTCGACCAGTTCGGTCAACTCCTTGCCGTAGCTCAGGACGTGGTCCACCCGGGTGGTGAACTCGAAGGTGATCGGGCCGACCTCGTCGACCAGCCGGCGCACGACCTTCGCGCCGATGGTGCGGGAGTTGAAGAACTCCGCGTCGATGAAGCAGAAGTGCCGCACGCCTTCGTCGGCCAGTTGCAGGCAGTCGGCCAGCACGGTGTCCGCGTCGTAGGCCGCGACCCCGCCGTCGTAGGCGCCGTACACCGAGCAGTAGGTGCACTTGTGGTGGCAGCCGCGGGTCGCCTCCACGTTGCCCATCAGGCCGTACGGGGTGTGGTGCGCCGGGTAGTGCACCATCGAGGGGAACAATTCCCTTGCGGGCACAGGGACTTTGATCCGCCGGTGGGGCGGTCTCGGTCGCATGCCGTGCCGGGTGATGGCGGCCGGCACCTCGGATGCGGCGCGGGTCCTGCGTGCCACGTCGGCCAGTTCGGCGGCGACGAGCTCCGGTTCCTCCATCAGCACCGCGTCGACGGTCTCCAGGAACCGGCGGTGGTTCATCTGCGCGTACTGACCGAACGCCACCAGCGTCGTGCCGTAGGCGGCCGAAAGCCGTTCGGCGAGGGCGAGTCCGCGCTCGACGCCTTCGAACTGCTGCACCGACAACAGCACGAGGTCGAACGGTCCGTCCGGCATCGCGTCGGGGAACGCGTGAGCGTCCCAACCGGTCACGTCGGCACCCTGATCGCGCAGCGCGGCGGCCGCGCACGCACACGTCAACGGTTGGAGTTCCGCCTCGAAAGCCGAGACGACGAGCGCACGGGCATCGGACATTGCGTCCCCCAAGTTGAATTGGACTGGACCGCGCAGCGGTCACCCTGACACGCTTCAGCGATACATGTCAATGGACCGATAAACGCTGGTGGTCAACGGTTTCCCGGTCCACCCGCAGTTCACCCGAACGGCCGATAGCGCCTGCGTCCGTGGTCGGATTGATTCCTCTGTATCGGTTGACTTCGATAGAAGGCGCTCATCGACTAGCATCGATGGAGCCGTCACTGGGGAAGGAGAGCCATGGCCTCGGCGCCCGGTGTGCTGTTCGTCTGCGTGCACAACGCGGGCCGCTCCCAGATGGCGGCGGCGTTCCTGCGCGCGCACGGCGGTGACCGCGTGGTGGTGCGCTCCGCGGGTTCGGCGCCCGCCGACGTCGTGAACCCGGCGGTGGTCGAGGTGATGCGCGAGCGCGGCCTCGACTTGACCGGTGAAGTACCCAAGAAGCTCACCGAGGACGCGGTGCGCGAGGCCGATGTGGTGATCACGATGGGGTGCGGCGACGCATGCCCGGTGTTTCCGGAGACCCGCTACATCGACTGGAAGCTCGATGACCCCGCGGGCAAGGGCCCGGACGAGATCCGGCCGATCCGTGACGAGATCGAACGGCGCGTGCGCGCGCTCGTCGACGAACTGACCGCGACCCCGGTCTGAGAACCCCTGGAGGCTCTGCGTGCCGACATCCCTCGCGACCCGCGCCCTCGGCCCCGCCGGGCCGGCCCGGACGCTGGTCCAAGCCCAGCTGATCACCGCGCTGGGCAACGGGTTGTTCCTCAGTTCGTTCGCGCTCTACACCATCCGGGTCGTGGGGTTGTCCCCGGCGCAACTGGGCCTCGTGCTCAGCGTGGCCGCGGTCGCGGCGCTGTTCGCCGGCGTGCCGTTCGGGCACCTCGCCGACCAGTACGGCGCCCGCGGCGTCACCGCCGGTCTGCACGTGCTGGCCGGGCTGCTGACGCTGGTGGTGCTGCTGCCGCGCTCGTTCTGGCTCTTCCTGGTCGCGGTGTGCGTCTACATGGTCATCTACCGCGGCAGCAACGCGGCCAAGGCCGGGCTGACGGTCACCGTCCTCAAGGGCGACGTGCTCGTCGTCGCGCGCGCTCGCATCCAGGCGGTGAACAACTTCGGCCTGTCCGTCGGTGCCGCGATCGGCGCCGTCGTGTTGACGCTGAACACGCCGACCGCCTTCATCAGCGGGATGATCTTCAACGCCGCCAGCTTCATCGGGTGCGGGCTGATGATGACCCGGCTGCCCGCCGTGCCGCGCACGACCCCGCGCGCGGCGGGGGAGCCGAGGCTGCGCGTGCTGCGTGACTACCCGTACGCGACGGTCGCGTTCATCAACGCGATCATGCTGGCGCACTCGCCGTTGCTGGAGGTCATCCTCCCGCTGTGGGTGGTCCTGCACACCGACGCGCCCCGCGGTCTCGTCGCGATCCTCGTCGTGGTCAACACCGTCGCCGTCGTGCTGATGCAGGTCCGGGTGACCAAGGGCGTCGACACGCTGGCCCGCGCGGTGCGCGCGTTCCGGATCTCCGGGCTGATCCTCGGCGCCGCCTGCATCGCCTACGCCGCGTCGTCGGCCAACGGCGTCCTGGTCGCGATCCTGCTGCTGGTGGTGGCCACCCTGCTGCACGTGTACGGCGAGATGATCCACTCCGCGGGTTCGTGGGTCGTCGCGTTCGAGCTCGCGCCCGCCGAGCGGCAGGGCCAGTACCAGGGCCTGTTCAGCACCGGCCTGTCGATGATCCAGATCATCGGTCCCGCGCTGCTGACGTTGCTGCTGATCAACGGAGGCGTGATCGGCTGGGGCGTCCTGGCCGCCGTGTTCATCCTCGCCGGCCTGGCGATGGGACCGGCCGCGCGCTGGGCCGAACGAACCCGGCCCACCGCGACGGCGACGCCGGAACCCGAGGCTCGTCCGGACGCCAAGGCGCCGGCCGAGGCGACCATCGCCGAAGAGCCCGCATGAAGATCAAGGAGTACCTGGGTTTCCGGGTCGCCAAGTGTGACGTCGACGAGGCGCTGACCGGCGCTTGGCGCGACCGGGCCGGCGAGATCGACATCGTGCGCGTGTCGGCGCCGCCGGTCACGGCGTGGCCGCGGCTTCGGCGAGCCGGGTTCGTGTGCAAACCCAAGTTGATCCGCTGGTACGCGGAGGTCGACGGCTACCGTGAGCGGTTGTCGCGCAAGGACCGGTGGAACCTGCGCAACGCCGAACGCCTGGCCGAGCAAGCCGGTCTGCGCGGCGAGGTCGTGTCCCCGATCGACGCCGCGTTCATGGACGAGTTCCTCGAGCTGTACAAGGAACGCATCGCCGAGATGCGCCGCGGCCTCGACGTCGCCGGCGGCATCCGCGACTCCGTGATCGCCGACGACAGCTACCGCGCCGTCGTCGCCCGCCACCCGGACGGCAGCCTCGCGGGCGCGGTGATCGGGCGCCCCTTCGCAGGCGATGGTGCGTTCCGGGTCAACGTCTCCGCGGTCACCCCGCACTGGCGCAAGGCCAGTCTCACCCGGACGCTCTACGCCCGCGCCGCCGAGCTCGCGCGTGAGCACGGGTTGCCGCGCGTGTCCGCCGGCACCGATCCCAACGTCTTCGGGCTGATCGCCGAGCCGGGGCTCTACAGCTTCAAGTCCCGCCTCGGGTTCCGGCCCACCGCGCCCGAAGAGCTCCTGCCCGACGAGGCCGAACACGAAGCCGACCTCGTGCTGCGGCTGGACCAGCTCAGCGACCCGGCCCTGATCGTCGGCTACGCCGAGTCCGGCGACGGCTTGGTGCTGCACGTCTTCAGCCACGACCCGGACCTCGACCTCCGCCACTACACGGCCGGCCTCGCGCACGCGCCCGTGCTGCACCACCTGCCTCAGGAAGCGAGCTCGTCGTGCCGGGCCGGGTAGTGGAACGCGCTGGTGGTGCGGGCGCCCGCGGCCATCCGGCGGATCACCGGGTCCGGCGAGTCGGCGGGTACGGCACGCACGTGCAGCCCGGCGTACCCGGCCGGGGTCAGGAACACGCCCCAGACCGGCGACCACGGGACCACGACACCGGTGGCCGGGTCGACCACGGGTTCGGGATCGGGGAGCACGCGTTCCTGCACGATCCACGCGTCACGCACGCCGTCGGCCAGGCACCGCGCCCAGGTGGCGTCGTCGGTCTGCCAGCCGATCACCAGGCCGCGGCCGCCGTGCCCGAAGGATGGCTTGAGCAGCAACGACTCCCGCTCCGCACGGCAGTGCTCCAGCAGCCCGACCGGCTCACCCCCGACCGTCGTCTCGGTGTCGGCGAGCCGCCTTGTCCAGGGCAGCACGTCGTCGACCAGCCGGGCCTCGGCGCCGGTCAGCGCTTCGCGGACCGCGTCGTCGGCCAGCAGGGCAAGGGCGCCCTTGTTGTTGACCCGCTGGTTCTCCAGCCCGGTCCACAACACGACACGACCCTCTTCATGGGCCCGCAGGATGGTTTCGCCCGCGCTGCCCGGCCCCGACGCCGCGATCAGCTCGGCGTCGCTGAGGAACCGCACGATCACGTCGACGCGCTCGCCGCCGAGTTCCAGCCGGCCACCGCGGTCCCGCACGGCCGAGATCTCGCCGGTCACCGCGCGCAACCCGAACCCGGCCAGCACCTCCGCATAGGACTCCAGGTGTCCTTGGTGGCCGGGCCATTCGCCGTCCGGGCACACGAAAGCGACGGTCGGGTCGCCCGCCGCGGCCGCGGCCCGCAGGGCGTCGGCCAGCATGCGCCCGCTGTCGGTGAAGCCCAGCCCGTGCGCTTCGGCGAACGCCCGGAACGCCGGGACCCGCAGCAACGCCGGCGGGATGTGCGCCGAGTCGATGCCGCCGACCGCGCTGCACACGTTCAACTCCAGCAACCGGAACCGGCCGCCCACCCGGTAGGCATCCGCGCGACCGAACAACGTCGGCGCCCGGTCGGCGAACCGGTGCACCTGCCGGGCCCGGTCCGCGTCCATGCCCGCGGCCTTGCAGTAGCGCTCGAGGTCGCCGTCGAACACCCGGCGCGGCAACTCGACCAGCAAGTCGAACAAGGCGCGCAACCCGTCGGCGAAGTCCGTGACCGCGGCCCGCGGCACGAACAGCGGCCGGGGGAGCAAGCCCTCTTCCCGGAACTCCCGGAAGACCGGCGGCAAGTACCCGGCCGCCGTGGCCATGGCGTGCAGCAACTCCGTGTCACCCGCGGCGCAGCGGCGCGTGAAGTCCTCGGTGGCGTTCATCGCCGCCAGTATCGCCTTGTCCCGCAACGAAAGCCAAGCCCCAATCGCTCCTAGGAGGACCGGCATGACCGAGAAAACCCTTCCCCTCCTCCAGGTGTCGCCGAAGGCGCCGGAGCCGCTGGGCCCGCCGGCGCGTTCGTTGCGGGTGGCCCTGGTGAACATGCCCTGGGCCCGGGTGGACGCCCCATCCATCCAATGTGGACTGCTCGCGTCCATCGTGCGCAACGCCGGGCACCACTGCACCGTGCACTACCTCAACGTCGAACTCGCCGCGGTGGTGGGACCCAAGACCTACAACGGCATCGCCGACGCGGGCGGGGAGCGGCTGCACCAGTTCGGCGAATGGCTGTTCTCCTACGCGGCGTTCGGCGAACTGCGCCCCGACAGCGAGTACCACGCCGAGTTCCCCGACGTGGAAGAGATCTGGCGCGACGTCACCGGCGAGGGCATCGACACCATCAGCACCCTGCGCCGGGAAACCCTGCCACGCTGGCTGGCCGAATGGGCCGACGCGGTCGACTGGTCGGGCTACGACATCATCGGGTTCTCGTCCACGTTCCTGCAGAACACCGCCTCCCTGGCGCTCGGCCGCATCCTCAAGGACAAGTTCCCGGAAGTCGCCCTGCTCTACGGCGGCGCGAACTTCGACGGCGAGATGGGCGCCGAGTACCTGCGCAAGCTGCCGTGGATCGACCACGTCGTGACCGGCGAAGGCGACCACGCGTTGCCCGCGCTGCTGCACCGCCTCGCCGCGGGTGAACCGCTGACCGGCGTCCCCGGCGTCTGGACCCGCGGCGCGACCGGACCGGCCACCGAGTCCACCCGCACCCAGGACCTCGACACCCTGCCCGTGCCCGACTACACCGAGTACTTCGCGGCCATCGAACGCCATGGCGCGCAAGCCGTCGTCGGCGACGAACCGGTCAAACTGCTGGTCGAGTTCGCCCGCGGCTGCTGGTGGGGTCAGAAGCACCACTGCACCTTCTGCGGCCTCAACGCCCTCGGCATGGGTTTCCGGCCCAAGACCGGCGAACGCGCCATGCACGAGCTGGAGCAGATGCTGCGCGCGCACCCCGTCACCCACGTCGAGGCCGTGGACAACATCCTCGACATGAAGCACCTGTCCACATTGTGCGCTTCGCTCGCGGAAAAGCATTGGGACGTCAGCACATTCTACGAGGTCAAGGCCAACCTCACCCGTGAGCAGCTGGCCGTGCTCGCCGCCGCAGGCATCAACCGCATCCAGCCCGGCATCGAGAGCCTGAGCACCCACGTGCTCAACCTGATGCGCAAGGGCTCCACGAAACTGATCAACGTCCGGCTGCTCAAATGGGCCCGCTACCACGACATCAAGCCGGAGTGGAACATCCTCAGCGGTTTCCCCGGCGAGACCGACGCCGACTACGCCGAGCAGGCCGCGCTCGTACCGCTGCTGTACCACCTGCGTCCCCCGGACTGCGGCGGCATCCTCTGGCTCGAGCGGTTCAGCCCCTACTTCACCGACGAGACGTTCGGCATCACCAACGTCCGGCCCCGCGCGTGCTACCGATTCGTCTACCCCGAAACCCTCGACCACAGCAAGATCGCCTACTACTTCGACTACGAGGCACCAGGAATCGCTTCCCAACCGGCCCGCAAGAGCCTCTACGCCGCCGTGGGCGAATGGCGCCGCAAATGGCGTGAGGAAGTGCCGCCCAGCCTCACCTACCGCCGCCTGCCCACCAGTCTCACGATCACCGACCGCCGCCTCGACACGGAAAGCACAACCACTTACACGGGATGGCAAGCCGACGTCTACGAAGCCTGCGGCGACACCGCCCGCGCCGCCAAACGCCTCCACCAGGACATCCTCGACCAAGGCCACAACCTCACCCTCGACGACGTAACGGCATTCCTGGACGACTGCTGCGCCAACGGCATGATGCTCACCGAGGACGACAAGTATCTGGCCCTGGCGATCCCGGAGAACCGGCACTGGTGAGCTGACGGCGGTTGGCGAGGTCGGGTTTGCGATAGGGCCTGTCAGGTCCACAAGTCGGATCGGCGTTCGCAACGTCACTCGCGCGCTGCGAAGCCTTGACCAGGCCTTGGGCTCGCGCCCCGGTCAGCTAGGGCCCAGGCCGTCAGGCGTGGGGTGGCGAGGCCGGTGAGGGCGAAGAGCAGACCGAGGCCGAGCCAGCCGAGCAGGCCGCCGCCGATGACCGTGGTCGTCAGCAGGAGCGGGGCGATGCTCTCGCCGAGACCGACGCCGACGTGCCACACGCCCTGGTACTCGCCGTGGGCGTGCGGTGCGGCGAGGGCGAAGCTCAGGCCGAACGAACTGCCGGCCTGCAGCAGTTCGCCGAAGGTGTGGATCACCACGGCGGCGGCGAGCAGGATGGCCGCCGTGATCGGGCCGCGGTACGCCGCGAGTGCGAAAAGTATTGTGGCGCAGGCGAACCACACGCCCGCCCACCGCATCGCCGTGGCTGCTTTGCCAGGCTCGTCCAGTCCGCTGCTGACCCGCATCTGCAACAGAACACAAAGGACGGTGTTGATCGCGAAGAGGGGAGCGACGACCCACGGCGGTGCGTTGGTGGCGGTGACGACCCACAGCGGCAGCGCGACGGTGAGCACCGCGTAGTTGATGGTCATCACGCCGTTGAGGGCGGCGAGAACGATGTACCGGGCGTCACGCGCGGCGCGCCAGCGCGGTCCGCGCGCGTGCGTGGGGTGCGGTTCGGTCTCGGGGAGCAGGGCGCACAGGGCCGCGGCGACGACGAAGCTGAGGGCGTCGGCGGCGAGCATGACGAGGTAACCGGCGCGGGAGTCGATGCCGAGCACGACTCCGGCGGCCAGCGTGCCCAGCGAGATGCCCAGGTTGGTGACCGATCGCATCGTGGCTCGAGCCTTGGTCGCGCCTGCGGTGTCGAACAGGCCGGCGAGCAGGGCGCCGCGGGCGGCGTTGCCGCCGGCCAGCCCGATCGCGGCAGCCATCGCGACCACGAGGAACAGCGCGAAGGAATGCACCAGCGCGTAGGCGGCCGTGGCCGCGCCTTCCAGCAGCAGCATGGTGATCGCGACGCGGCGCGGCCCGATGGCGTCGGCCCACACACCGAGCGGGATGCCCGCGAAGACGCCGGCCAAGCCCGCCAAGGTCAAGCCGAGACCGACCTGCACGGCGGGCAGGCCCGCGGACCGGTTGAGGAACAGCACGCCGGCGGCGAGCCAGAGCCCGTTGCCGACCGCGCTGATGCCCATGGCCACGAGTAACAGGCGAAGTGCTCGTGACAAGCCGACCCCCGTAATAGTCAGTGATGAGCTCTGACTATTACGCTAACGACTGGCCGGTAAGCTGCACAAGTGGACTACGAGGCTTACGCCGAGGGTGCGGTCGAGCTGGTCAACCTGGACCTGGACTCGGTTGCCACCGTCCAGGCGCTGGTGCGGCGGCGCGGCTGGGAGCGGCTGCAGGCGCGCCCCCGTGACCTGGCGGAGCTGCGGAAGGCCCAGGACCGGCTCGCGGTGGTCGTGGACCGCTCGGCCGCGGGCGACGCGGCCGCCGTGGTCCGAGAGGTCAACGCACTGCTCCTCGCACACCCGATCCGCCCCCAAGTCGCCGGGCATGACGCCCGGAACTGGCACCTGCACGTGCACGACGGCGGCACGGTGGCGGAAACCCTCATCGGCGAGGCGATCTTCGGGCTGGCGTTCCTGATCACCGAACTGGGCGCCGACCGGCTCGGCCGGTGCGAGGCACCCGGCTGCGACCGCGCCTACCTCGACACGTCGTCCAACCGGTCCCGCCGCTACTGTGGCACCCGGTGCGCCACCCGCGTCAACGTCGCGGCGCACCGCCGTCGTCAAGCAGCGCAGTCCAAGCCGTAGCAGACCAGCGGTTTCGCGGTGACCTTCACTGTTTTCAGTCCGCGCCGGCCTGCCTTCTCGTGCCGCTGGCGGGGCGGCCCTGTCGTGGACCGAGAGAATGCCGGGTTCGCTGAGGTGCGTGATCAGGCGATGTCGGAACGCGACAAGTCGATCGGCGCTTTCGTGCCACGCCGGTCCAACGCAGCTTTCCCGGTAGATTCGGGTTAGCACGGTGTGCTCCACGGCGATTCAGTCGGGCATGCTCGCGAGAGCCGCGGTTCGCAAGCGCGGCGTTACGCGACCGGTTATCGGCCGACGGGGTTTCTGGTACATCGACGACTACATCAAGCGCTTCGGAAGGAACCATGAGCCTGTTCGACTGGCGAGCCGAGATCGTCAAAGGCGTCATCGTGCATCAGCGACTCGCCGAACTGGACACTGCCGGCTTGTGGAGCTACCACCTTCCCGAACTTGCCGCGAGCGAGGACGAGATCGAGGCAACGGAGAGCGCTCTTGGCCACCGGTTGGACCCGCAGTTTCGTGAGTTTCTGCGGTACGCCAACGGTTGGCGTTCCTTTTATCAGGATGTCGACATCTTCGGGACAAGGGCCTTGCTGGGCGAGGGCGCGATGGGCAGCGTCAGGGAGATGCTTGCTGCGGTCGACCCGGAATTGTTCTTCGAGGATGTCGGCTTGGCGATTGATGACATCCTGCCCGTCGCCGCCAGCGACAAGCAGACGGACATCTTTTTGATGAGTACGCAGGAATCGCAGGAACGGGGTGTCGTCATTTGGTTTGCCGGATATACAATCGACCGATTCGACAGCTTCAATGAGTTCTACCTGTCCATGCTCGACTACAATCGTCGGCAGATATTCAAGTTCGAGGGCCGTGAATAAGTCAACCGTCGATTTCTCGCACACGGTTAGCGGACGCCGTGACTTTCAGGTTTCGTGTTGGCAGGGCTGTGCCGTCCGGCATTCGCGCGATGGCTCCACCAGACGTGGTAGTCGCGATCAAGGGCACGACCCGCGGTCGGTGTACTGCGGGTAGTCGGCGGGCTCATCGGCGCGATCCGGATGAAGGTGATGACTGACGCCGTCAAACCGCAGAGGGCTACCGACCGGGTCGCCGTCGGAGTCCTACTGGTGCCGGCGACGCTGGTTGGGCTGGACCGTCGTCGGGGGTCGCACCCGGTTGATCAGGGCATGGCGAGCATTCAGCACTCGTAGCTCGTGGTCACCGAGTACTGGGTGGTTGTGCCGGTCCGGGAGGTGAAGAAGTCTGGGCACCAGCCGTAGTAGTAGCGCCCGACCGGGCTGCCGGTGTGCGATGAATTGGTGTAGTAGAGCGTGACGAACTCGTGGTTCATCCGCCCGTCGTTGGTAGTGGCCGACGCGGCAGGTAGCCCACCGGCCAACGACAGAACACTGGCGGCCAGCACAACGACAACGCGGCGCATCGCGCCTCCTTCGATCGGCGTACCAGGATCTTCCCGGAATCGGCTCCCGCTGAACATCCGCCGGTCAGGCCGCACCCGAACGGACGACCCGGGCCGTGAAGGGCCTCATGGCAGCGATTGCGGGCCGGTCCGAAGGAATTTTCGAGAGGAGGCTCCGAGACGTGGCTGCGGAAGAGATCGAGTGGGGTGGACAGCGCGAGGGTGCGACCGATGCTGAACTCGCCTTCGCGACGACGCTGAATGAGCTGCTTCCTGGTTTGGATTACTGGCTGTACGCAGATGACGATGGCACTCCGTGGCTTCTTGTCTCCTTGGACATCATCGACGACAACGCCGTGCTCGACACCCTGCGCTTGGACTTTGATGAGCGTGGCATTCGCGGTGGGTGGAGCCCGGCCTGCCTCAACTGGGACAGTGAGATGCGGGCGGAGGCGGCCGGGATCGATGTATCGGGACCCGATGGCCTCGTCCGCCAGACGATCGATTCGCCCGTCGAGGATCTCGCCAGGCGTGCCGCGGAGTGGTTCATCGCACCCAAGAACGGACGATGAGTTACTGCTCGGCGCTGTCAGCGAGCCCGTGCTCTCGCACGGAGTGGCGGTTGATGCTCAGGTTCTCCGGCAACTGCTAAGACTTCGCCAAAGATCGATCTGGTGCTGCGGTGGTTTCCCACGAGCCGAGAAGGGTTTTCAGCTCGGCGGCGTGGGTGAGCGGGAGCAGGTGGTTGGCGCCGTCGAGGGTTGCGACGTGGGCGTCGGGTCTGGTGGCGGCGAGGCGCGCGATCATCCGGTGGGTCGCCTGTGGACTTGCGCCGCCTTGGACGAAGAGGGTCGGTGCGGTGATCGACGCCAGGTCGACGGGCGTCCAGCCGTTGACGGCCGGCATCTCGTTGGTGAAGAAGAAGCCGGCATCGCGCTCGGCTTGGGCGAGCCCGTCCGGGCCGAGTGCGTCGATGAGCACCGCGCGGTAGCCGGGGCCGCAGACGGCGGACATGAAGGCGTCGAACGCGGCGGGGAGGTCGCCGCTTCCCATGGCGTGCATGGCTTTGCCGATCGCGGGCCCGATCGCGGCCCGCACCTCGGCGAGGTCGGCCGGATCGACCAGCGCGTCGATCAGCGGCGGTTCGCAGAGCACGAGCCGGGACACGAGCTCCGGTCTGTCCTGCGCGAGCTGCAGCGCGATCGCCGAGCTGGACGAGTGACCGACGACGGTGGCGGGGCCGGCCCCCAGCAGCTCGAGCAGGGCGGCGGCATGCGCCGCGTGCCCGGCCATGTCGACGATGCCGGACGGCACGACGCCACCGGCGTAGCCGGCGCGCGCCATCCGGATCACCCGGCCGTCGAGGCGGTCCGCCAACGGCTTGAACCAGGCTTCGAAGACACCGGCGTGCAGGAGCAGGGTGACGTCGCCGTCCCCGGTGTCCGTCCAGCCGATGGTGGCGCCATTGATCATCGTGGTGTTCATGGGGCTTCCTTCACTCGGAGTAGAGCCTGATCTCGATGCCGTCGGGGTCGTGCAGACCGACCAGGACGGAGCCGCCGTTGTGGCCGGTCACGACGCCGCCGTGCGGCTCGCCCAGCTCATCCAGGGCCGTCTTCCATGCCTGGACGCCCTCGCGGGTCGGGACCAGCAGAGCCAGGGCGTCGAAACCGGACATCGCCTCGGCGCGAGCGGGGTCGTGGCGCAACGCGAGCTGGGGAGCGCAGCCCGCGTGGCGCAGGGCAACGCCGCGGACCTCGCCCTCCTCGACGAACTCGATCACCACCTCGAAGCCGAGCACGCGCTGGTACCAGGCCCGGCTGCGCGCGACATCGCTCACGGGCAGCTTCGCGTGGTGGATGCCGCCGATCTCCATCGGCCCTCATTTCGTTGTAGTTGAACTCTAGAGTTAGAATGCAACCGATGACCGAGAACGTCAAGCCCAGAGCTGCCCGTACGCGGGCGACCCGCCTGCGCATCGTGCGCGCCGCGACGGAGTTGTTCGTGGCCAACGGCTACGCGGCCACGACCCTCGAGGAGATCGCACGCCGCGCCGAGGTGGCGGTGCAGACCGTGTACTTCCACTTCGGCAACAAGCGGACCGTGCTCAAAGAGGCGGTGGACGTAGCCGCGGTCGGCGACGACGAGCCGGTTCCCGTGCTCGCCCGTCCCGACGCCGAGCGGGCCCGTGCCGAGCAGGACCCCCGGCGCGCGATCGAGCTGTGGACGGAGTTCGGTCGCGAAATCCTGACCCGGGTCGGCCCGATCATGAACGTCGTGCGGGACGCCGCGGCCGTGGACCCGGACATGGCCGCGCAGTGGGCCGAGAACAACGCGCAGAACGCGTCGGCCTTCCGCGTTCTCGCCACGCAGTTGGACGCGATGTCCGCGTTGCGCGTGCCGGTCGATGAGGCCGTGGACATCCTGTGTGCGTTGTCGGGGTTGGACATGTACCTGTTGCTGAGAAGTCGTGGCTGGAGCCCGCAGCGCTGGGAGCGGTTCGTCGTCGACTCGCTCGCCCACGCCCTGCTCACGACCGACCCGGCGACGCCTGACTGACGCACGGCGCCGCGCTCGCCGACCGGGAGTGTCGGCGAGCACGGCGTCCGTGTTCAGTTCCGCCGCTCGGGCGGCACGTACTCGAAGGTCGGGCCCGCGGTCGTCGTCCCGTCGCCGGTGGGCATCTGCATCAGGGCCAGCGCCTGCTTGCGCAGCCCGAACATCGTGCCGACAGCGTCCTTCATCTGGCCCGGGCCGCCGTTGAAGGCTTGTTCCAGCTGGTAGAGCAGCAGGCAGTAGGTCTGGTTGAACTCCTCCTGAGCGACCCGGATCGGGCTGCCTTCCGGGTGGTCGGCGGTCCGCGGGTTGGGCCGCATCGGCAGCACGCCGTCGAGGTCGACGGTGATCTCCTCGCCGGTCGGGCCGGACTGTGGCGTGTCGCCGGTTCGGTAGCGGCGGCCGAGCTGGAGCTCCTGGAAGCGGTAGTAGTGCGCCACCTCTTCGCGTTCGGGGTGGAAGACGTCGCGGTCGCCGTCCCAGACGGCGGTGCGTGCGGCCCCTTCGCCCTGTTCGACGATTTCCGCCAGCGCTGCGAACGCGGACTTCAGGTCGTGGACCGGCAGCACCTCGCCACCCCCGCTCCGGAGGTGGAACTCGCCGATCTGCCGGGCCGGATCACCGCTGAACACCTGCTCCTCGCCCAGCTTGTCGCACAGGGTCTGCAAGCCGGCTTCAATGGCGGCGTAGAACTGCCCGATCGTCCGGTATTCCTCGGCTTGCGGCGGGTCGTCCGCTGACGCGGGCTGCTCGATGCGCAGGAACAGCTCGAGCGCTTCGGGACCGAACGGGGCCAGGTGGACGTGCACGGACCGGTCGCCGTGCGGCAGCGGGTGCGGGTACGGCGGCAGCAGCTCCGGCGTGTCGAGCTTGGGTGCGCCGCCGACGGCGTTGAGCAGGTTCGCGGCCAGCGCCAGGTGGATCATCTCCTCGGCGAGGACCGTACCCACGACGTGGGCGGCCTCGGGATTGCGTTCCGCGTCCAACGAGTACAGCGCGCACAGGTAAGGCGGAATCGTCGCGTGCTCGAGCTCGATGGCCCACTGCAGGTGGCGACGGAGGTCGTCGATCGTGTCGATGGCGTGAACGCCACTGGTGTCCATTCGTACCTCGGTTCGTCGGATCGGTGTCACCAGCCAGGACAGGACGCCACCCCGGCTTGTGACAGAAGGACCGCCGGACTTCCTGTCACAAACGGCGGGGCTGTCCGGTCCTGGCTGACGAGCGACGTTCCCGGAGCGACCGGGACGCGGGACGGAAGGCAACCTCATGAAGATCGTCGTCATCGGCGGCAGCGGACTGATCGGCTCCAAGCTCGTCCGGAAACTGGCCGCGCACGGCCACGACGCGGTTCCCGCGTCACCCGACTCGGGCGTGAACACGCTCACCGGCGAAGGGCTGGCCGAGGTGCTGGACGGCGCCCAGGTCGTCGTCGACGTCTCGAACTCGCCCTCGTTCGCCGACGATGCCGTCCTGGACTTCTTCCGCACCTCCACCGGGAACCTGCTCGCCGCGGAGGCGGAGACCGGGGTGGGACACCACGTGGCGTTGTCGGTCGTCGGCACCGAACGGCTCGCCGAAAGCGGCTACTTCCGCGCGAAGATCGCGCAGGAGAAGCTCATCAAGGATTCCGGACAGCCGTACTCGATCGTGCACGCCACGCAGTTCTTCGAGTTCGTGGGCAGCATCGCCCAGGAAGCGACCGAAGGGAACACCGTGCGCCTGTCCGACGCCCGCATCCAGCCGATGGCGGCCGAGGACGTGGCCGCCGCGGTAGGCAGGGTCGCCGTCGGCGCACCGCTGAACGGCACCGTCGAGGTGGCCGGTCCCGAGCAGTTCGGTCTCGACGAGCTGATCCGCACCGGGCTGGCCTTCCGCGCCGACCCCCGCGAGGTCGTCACCGACTCGGAAGCGCGCTACTTCGGTGCCCTGCTGGACAAGGACATGCTCCTGCCCGGACCGGACGCGCAACTGTCCGCCACCCGGTTCGCCGACTGGCTCCCGCTGAACCCGCCGCCGGCGCGGTGACCACGACACCGGATCGTCGGGACCGGCGGGGGCGCGCCAGGTGTCCACTGTCGGCGAGCTCGTCGAATGCGCCGCGGCGGAGCCCGGCCTCGTAGAGTGGCGGGGGTCGGGCGGCACTCGCGAGACGACGATGGGGCGTGCGGTGGCGGATTCCGGGGTGAGCGCCGAACTCGGCAGCGCGGGTGATCTCACGGCGGCCACGGCTGTCTTCACGCAGCTGCGGCTGCGGCTGTTCGGGATCGCCTACCGCATGCTCAGCAGCGCCACCGAGGCCGAGGACCTGGTGCAGGAGGTCTGGCTGCGATGGCAGACCTATGACCGTGCCACCGTGGCCAACCCGGAGGCGTTCCTGGCGACCACCATCACCAGGCTGGCCATCAACGTCCTGCAGTCGGCGCGCAACCGGCGCGAGACCTACATCGGGCCGTGGCTGCCCGAACCTGTCGACACCAGCGCGGACCCGTACCTGGGAGCCGAGCGCGGCGAGGCTCTGGAGTTCGCGGCCCTGGTGCTGATGGAGAAGCTCAACCCCAACGAACGCGCGGCCTACGTGCTGCGGGAGGCCTTCGACTACAGCTACGCCCAGATCGCCGACATCCTGTCGTCGACCGAACCCGCGGTCCGCCAAATGGTCAGCCGGGCCCGCAAGCACATCGCGAGCGAGCGGCGCACGCCGGTGACCGCGGCCGAGCAGCGGGAGCTGCTGACCACGTTCATCGCCGCCGCCCGGTCCGGCGACCTGACCGCACTGGAGCGGCTCTTCACGCCGGACGTGACCAGCGTGTCCGACGGCAATGGCCGGGCGCGCGTCGCCCGCACGCCGGTCGTGGGCGTGGCGCGGGTGGTGAAGTTCCTGCAGGCGATCGCCACCTGGTTCTGGGACGACATCGAGGTGCGGTGGACCAGCACCAACGGCCGGACTTCGGCCGTGCTGAGCCAGAACGGCGCCGTGTACGGCCTGCTCACCGTCAGCGCCACCACCGAAGGCATCGACCAGGTGCTGTGGCTGGTCAACCCCGACAAGAACAAGGCGGTGTCCGTCGCGGGCTGAGCCGGCCGCCGCGTCACGGACCGCGAGAGAACGGGGGGCACCGTGCGCGCGAATCGGCATGAGCAGGTCGTTCGCCGGTTCGCGGAAGCTTGCCGGCGCAGAGACGTCACCGCGCTCACCGCCGTCCTGGACGTCGACGCCGTCGCCACGTGTGATGGCGGCGGCATGGTGCCCGGTCCGAACGGGACGGTGCGCGGGGCGAATGAGGTCGTCCGGCTGGTCATGGCGTTGCCGGCCGGGCGAGCGGGTGTCGAGCTGACCGTCGAGTCCGTCAACGGCCGCGCCGGGCTGGCCCTGCACCGCGCCTCCCGCGCCGTCGCGGTCGTCGGTGCCGAGACGGCCGGGTCCAAGGTCACCGCGCTCTGGATCGTGCTCAACCCGGCCAAGCTGGGCGGCTGGCACCGCAGGTGACCAGGCCCGCACGGCGTCGGCCGTGCGGGCCCGGTCTCCTCAACCCGCCAGCCACTCCCGGTAGGTGGTCTTCGCGATCACGGCCCCGTCCCCGGCGATGAGGGCATCGCCGGAAACCGCGGCGAACAGGCCGGCACCGTTGTCGGTGACGACGGGGCGCTGGTCACCCTGGGCGGCGAGGGTGATCCGGCCCAGCTCGTCGAGCGTGAACACCTCCGGTCCGGCGATGTTCCGGGTGCCCCGCAGCGGGGCGCCGGTGCTGACCTCGGCCACCGCCTGGGCCACGTCGTCCGCCGCGATCGGCTGGATGCGCGTCGCGGGCAGGCGAACGCCGCTCTCGTCGGCGGTCCACGACATCGTCGGGGCCATGAACTCGAAGAACTGCGTCGCGCGGACGATCGAGTACGGCACGGGCCCGGCCTTGAGGATGTCCTCCTGCAGCACCTTGGCCCGGTAGTAGACCAAGTCCGGTACCAGGTCGGCGCCCACGATCGACAGGATGACCGCGTGGCCGACGCCGGCCGCGTCGGCGGCCGACAGCAGGTTGTCCATGGTCTTGCGGAAGAACGCGGGCGAGGCCTCGTCGAACGTCGGCGAGTTCGTCAGGTTGACCACGACCTCGGCGCCGGTCAGCGCCTCGGCCAAGCCCTGCCCGCTGAGCAGGTCCAGCCCGGTGGACGGCGAGTGCGGGACCGCTTCGTGCCCGTCCTTGGTCAAGATCGTGACCACTCGGGAGCCGATGAGCCCGGTCCCGCCGATGACGGCGATCTTCATTTCCTCGACCATCCTTTCTCGATGACGTTGGTGCACCCGCTAAGACCGGACAGCCCGGCGGTTTGTGACTCCCGGGATCCCTGTCCGTCCTATTGGGACTGGGTGGCCGCCGGCGCCCGGCGCACGGTGAGCAGGACCAGCAACACGAGGACCGCGGCGGCCCAGAGGACGGTATTCACGCCCATGTCGTCGACCACCACGCTGCTCGCCAGCGCCCCCAGTGCGATGGCCAGGTTGAACACGAAGCAGTAGATCGCCGTCGCCGCCTCGGCGCTCTGGGGCGCCGCGCCCAGCACCCAGGTCTGCAGGGTCACCGGCGCCGCGCCGTACGCGAGGCCCCACACGAGCAACAGCGCGGCGCCCGTCCACGGCGACGCCCCGAGCAGTGGGAACAAGGCCAGCGCCGCACCGAGCACGAGCACGATGGCCGCCATCGTGCGGCCGGCGCCTCGGGCCGCCCAGGAACCGGCGACGGCGTTGCCGACCATGCCCAGGACGCCGTAGCCCAGCAGCAGCGGACCGATGATCGTGCTGCGGACTCCGGAGATGTCTTGCAGCGCCGGACTCACGAACGTGTAGGCGCCGTAGTGCCCGGCGACCAGCAGCGCCGTGGCGGCGATGCCCGCGACGAGGACCGGGTTGCGCAGTTGTGCGCGCAGAGCCGCCAGGTGCACGGGCTCGGTCGCCGGCAGTGGTGGGAGGAGCGCGAGCGCCGCGATCAGCACCGCCACGCTCAGCCCGGCCAGGGACCAGAACGCGCCGCGCCAGCCGACCGCCGCACCGATCATCGTGCCGATCGGCACGCCGAGTACGGCAGCGGCACCGACGCCACCGAAGATCAGGACCAGGGCCCGCGGCACGGCCGGTCCCGGCACCAGCCGCACCGCCAGGCTGCCCGCGATGGCCCAGAAGCCGCCGATGGTGATGCCGACGAGCAGCCGCGACACGAGCTGCACGGCGAAACTCGGGGCGAGCGCCGAGATCGTGCTCGCCACGGCCATGACCACCAGCAACGCGGCCAGCAACACCCGCCGGTCGAGCCGGCCGACCGCCAGCGGCAAGCCGACCGAGGCGAACGCCGCGATGACACCGGGCACCGTCACGGTCAGGCCGGCCGTTCCGACCGAGACCCCGAGCTGGTCGGCGATGGCCGGGATCAGCCCGACGGGCAGCTGTTCCGCGGTGATCATCGAGAAGATGCCCACCGAGACGGTGAGCACGCTGAACCACATGCGCGGCGTCGTCCGCTGCGCTTCCCGGGGTTGTGCGTCGGGCAGGGACACGATGGACCTCCGTCTTCCGATGAGGGGTGTTGGGCGAGTCCGGGCAGCACTGATCGCGTCGCGATCGGGCGGCGTGCCCGGCGAACAAAAGGGAAAGGCGTATCCCGCGGCGGGCCGTCGGCCCGTCGGAGGACGTGGTTATGCGGTTGTCACGCGGCAGGTGTCAGTCAGGTCATGTGGTTGCTTCGAGCGGGATCCAGCGATCGGCCCAGCGGCTCAACGCGTAGACCGCGTCGTGCAGCTCGCGCCCCTTCTCGGTGAGCCGGTACTCGATCCGCACGGGGGTCTCGGCATGGACGATCCGCTCGACGATGCCCTCGTCCTGGAGCTCTTTCAGGCGCTCGGTCAGCATGCGGTCGCTCAGCCCGGGAACGACCGCGCGCAGGTCGGCGAACCGGGTGACGTCGAGGAGCATCGCCCGCAGGATCGCGCCGGTCCACCGTCTCCCGATGACCTCGACGGCGCGGTGGTAACGCGGGCAGAACGCGGTGTCGGTGGGGTCCACGCGCTCATACTAAGGAATGGTAAGTGACTACACAACGGTAAGTTGCGGATGGTGGGGCGCTTGCTGCCCCGGCGGCCTCCCCTTGGTGCAGACCTTCGGGCCCATCCCCGCGAGGCGGCGAATCCGTGTCCTCGCTGCTGGATACTCGGTCTGGTAGTCGGGGATCAAGCCCATGACGAGGGAAGACGATGGTGCGTAGCTTGTCGGCCGCGGTGGTCGGGATCGCGATCCTGGCCGCTGACCTGCTGGCGCCCGCCCAGGCGCAGGCCCAGCCGCCGACGACCGCGGCCGGACTGCTGGCGCACTACCACGACCTGAGTCGTGCGGCCGAGTTGGTCAACGAGCAGTTGCTGGAGGTTCAGCAGCGACTGGCGCCCCTGCGCCGGCAATCGGCGACGGCAAGGGCGCAGCAGGTCACGGCGCGGGCGGCGGCCGACCGGGCGCGGGTGCACGCCGAGACCGCGCAGGAGGTGGACCGGATGCTGGCCACGGCCGGTGGCGCCGGACAGCAGGACCCGATGACCGTCCTGGTCTCCGGCGTCGGCGTGGACGAGCTGTTCGATCGGCTGGCGGGGGCGAGCCTGGTCGAGGCCATGACCGACGAACGCGGCGAGCACTACGCCGGGCAGGCCGACGCCGCGCTGCGGCAGGCGCAGCAAGCGGAGGCGCGGGCCACCCGGGCGCAGCAGCAAGCCAGCGCCGCGGAGACCGCGGTGGCCACGGAGGCGGCCGAGGTCCAGCGGCGCAAGGCCGATCTCAACCGGCAGATCACCGAGGTGCGCACCGCGCTGGACCACCTGTCGCCCGACGATCGCGCGCTGCTGGCGGCCAGCGAGGCGCCTGGCGGCGTCGTGCGGACCGAAGACGTGCTCCTCCCGCACGGCGCGACGGGTGCGGCGCTGGCGTTCGCCCTGGCCCAACTCGGCCGGCCGTACCTGTGGGGCGCAATCGGCCCGAAGGCCTACGACTGCTCCGGGCTCGTGCAGACCTCGTACCGGGCCGCCGGGATCGGGTTGCCACGCGTGTCCCGCCAACAAGCGACGATCGGCGTCGAGGTGCCCCGGAACCAGGTTCGCGCCGGTGACCTGGTCTTCTACTACAACCCGATCCACCACGTCGCCATCGCCGTGGACGGGTCGTTCGCCGTGCACGCACCGTCTTTCGGTGAAACCGTCCAGCTTTCCCCGATCGACGCGATCGGCCCGGTCACCACCATTCGACGGATCCTGTGATCGGCTAGGTCAGGTGGCCGTCGTACGGTCCGACCTTGGTCACCGTGCGGCCGTCCCGGAAGACGAGCTGCAGGCCGTGCTCGGGTTCCCAGTCGCACTCGCACTCCAGTGACACGTAGACGTGCTGGTCGCGCGTGACGATCGGCTCGCGGCCGAGCTGGACGTGGTCGAGCACGCTGCCGGGCCCGTCGATCTTGACGTCCCAGGCCGTGTCGTCGTCGCCGGCCACCGCGCTCATGAAGTCGCGGTAGTAGGCGAAGATCGACGGCGCGGCTGCGGTGAGCACCGACGGGTCGAGCGCGAGGAACGTGCGGATCGCCTCGTGGAAGTCGTCCTTGCGCTGGTCCTCGTCGTAGCCCTCGACGATGATCTCGCACGGTGCGCCGCCGAGCATCGGCACCGGTAGCGGCGCGCTGCGGTACCAGCCCGCGCCGTCGTCGACCACCGGGCCGAGTCCTGGAATCTCCATGCACCAACCTAAAGGCGTCCAGCCGGTCAGCTCGGCTGGGGTGCTTGCTTCAGGCCCGAGAACACGGCGGCGATCAGTCGCCGGCCTTGGGCCACGCCGTCGTCGTTGTTCGGGACCCGCCACAGGAAGCTCATCAGCATGATGATGTCGGCCGGGTCGTGCCCCGGCGCGATGGTGCCCTCGGCCACGCAGGCGTCGACCAGCTTGGCCACCGCCGCGGTGGTCGGCGCCCAGGATGCGTCGATCACGTCCTGGGCCGCGGCGCTGTGCAAGGCGTCGCCGAGGCCGTGCTTGATGCGGATGTAGGCCGACAGGGTCTCGAACCACTCGACGAACGCGGCCCTGGCCGACGCATGGCGTGCCAGCACCTCGTCGGCGGTGGTGGTCAGGCGTTCGATGTCGTGCTGGTAGGCCGCCAGGATCAGGTCCTCGCGGGTGGGGAAGTGCCGGTAGAGCGTCCCGGCGCCGACGCCCGCGCGTTTGGCGACCTCGCTCAGTGGCACGAGCGGGTTGTCGGCGAACAGCTCGTGGGCGGCCTCGATGATCGCGACCCGGTTGCGCGCGGCGGCCTTGCGCTGCGTGCCGTAGGTGCTCGGCGTCCCGTCGGTCATCCCTCGATGATGCCGCACCTTTGACATGCGGACAATCCTCCGCTAGTTTGAGCGGTACTTGCGGAGAATCCTCCGCGAGTCTCCTCCGTCAGGAGACCTCCCCATGCGTTATGTGAAGCTCGGTGCCACCGGTCTGGACGTCTCGCCCATCGCGATCGGCGCGATGACCTACGGCGAGCCGGATCGCGGCCACCCCGTCTGGTCGCTCGGCGAGCCGGATGCCCGCCCGCTGATCAAGCACGCCCTCGAAGCGGGCATCAACTTCTTCGACACCGCGAACATGTACTCCAACGGGTCCAGCGAGGAGATCCTCGGCCGCGCGCTGAAGGACTTCGCGGACCGCGACGACGTGGTGATCGCCACCAAGCTGCGCCACCCGATGCGCCCCGGCCCCAACGGCAAAGGCTTGTCCCGCAAGGCGATCATGACCGAGGTCGACCACTCGCTGCGCCGGCTGGGCACCGACTACATCGATCTCTACCAGGTGCACCGCAACGACCACGCGACGCCGCTGGCGGAGACCCTCGAAGCGCTCAGCGACCTGGTAAAGGTGGGCAAGGTGCGCTACCTGGGCGCGTCGTCGATGTTCGCCTGGGAGTTCGCCAAGGCGCTGCACCTGCAGAAGCAGCACGGCTGGGCGCGGTTCGTGTCCATGCAGGACCACTACAACCTGCTCGCCCGCGAGGAAGAACGCGAGATGATCCCGCTTTGCCTCGACGAGGGCGTCGGCACGATCGTCTGGAGCCCCTTGGCCCGCGGCCGGCTGGCCCGCGCCTGGGATGACGCCAAGGCCACCGCCCGGTCGGCGACGGACGGCGGCTACGCCGACCTGCTCTACTCGCCCGCGGAAGAGGCGTCGAACCACGCCATCGTCGACGCGGTCGGGAAGGTCGCGGCCGAGCACGGCGTCAGCCGCGCGTCGATCGCCCTGGCCTGGCTGCACCGTCAGCCGGTCGTCACCGCCCCGCTGGTCGGCGCCGGTTCGACCAAGCAGCTCGACGAGGCGATCGCGTCGCTGGACGTCGAGCTCACCGACGAGGACGTCCGCGCCCTCACCGCGCCCTACACGCCGCGGTACGACTGGCAGGGTGTCTCCGACGAGGCGACCATGGACGCGATCCGCGCCCGTGTGCCGGGAATGGCGCTGAAGTGAGGCCGATCGTCCGCTCCGGCGCGGGCGCCCGGCTCGGCGCGGTTCTGTTGTTCGCCGGCCCGCTGGTGTCGTGGGTGGCCGAGTTCGTCACGGCGGCGGCCTGGCAGCACCCGCACTACTCGCCGTTCCACAACTGGGTCAGCCACCTCGGTCTGACCGGCCCGAGTCAGGTCGCGTTCGGTCAGGTCGGGAACTCCCCGCTCGGCGCGGTCATGGACATCGACTGGGTGCTCTACGGCGTCCTGCTGATCGTCGGCGCGCTGCTGGTCTTCGACCTGCGCCAGGGCGCACTGCCGATCGCGATCGTCGTGCTGGCGATCCTGTCCGGGGTCGGCGTGGCCCTCGTGGGGATCTTCCAGGGATCCAACGCGGACGTCGCGAACGGGCTGATCGCGTTCCACACCTCCGGCGCGCAGGGCGTGATGCTCGCCGGGAACACCATGGCGATCGTCGTCGGCGTCAACGGCGCCCGGATCGGGTTGAGCCGTGGCCGCCGCGTCGCGAGCATCGTGCTGGGCACCGTCGGCCTGGTCGCGTTCGCGGTCTTCATGGCCGACGTGTTCACCGGTTGGGCGTGGAACATCGGCATGTTCGAACGCGCCGTGATCTACCCGATCATGATCGGCCACGTCCTGCTCGCCCGCGGCCTCCTCGCCGCATGGCCGGCGGAGCACCGCCGGCCGGCAGACCCGGTCAGCCGTCGAATCGTGGGTGCAGGACCCGGTCGGGGCCCACGACCCGGCGCGGTCCGGTGAGGATGCGGTGCACGACGGCGCGGATGTCCTCACTGGACACGCCGACGTGCAGTTCGACCGCACCCTCCTCGACGATCCGATCGCCGTCGATGCCGGTGTAGGAACACAGGTCCGCGTGCAGGTCCACATCGAGGACCCGCGTGCTGCCCGGCTCGACCCGTACCCGCTTCGCCGCGATCAACGACCGCACGGGACGCGACACCTCGGCCACCGGGTCGTGCAGGTAAACCTGGACGACCTCGGTGGCGGGCGTGTTCCCCTTGTTGCGCAAGGTGATCCGGAACCGGGTGGGGCCATCGGTCGGCCAGGCCTGCGTCGCGTCGGGTCCGACCGCCACCCATTCCGGTGCGGCGTAGGACAGCCCGTGGCCGAAGGGGAACAGGGGAGTGGGGTCGATGCTGCTGGCCTCGCCGCCCCGCGCCAGCGGCGCACCCAGGTACCCCGCCGGTTGCGCGGCCGTGCCCCGCGGGAACGAGACCGGCAGCCGCCCCGACGGGTCGACGCGCCCGGCGAGCACGGCCGCGATCGCCGCCGCGCCCTCCTCGCCCGGGAAGAACCCGCAGACCGTCGCGGCGAGCCGGTCGACGTGCCGGGACAGGTCGTAGGGCCGGCCGCTGAGCAGCACGAGCACCACTGGCGTCCCGGTGGCCAGCACCGCATCCAGCAGCTCCTCCTGGCGCCCGGGCAGCCGCAGGTCCGCGGCGTCGCAACCCTCACCGGACGTGCCGTTGCCGAAGAGGCCGGCTTGATCGCCGAGCACCAGCACGCACAGCTCGGCCTCGGCGGCCAGCGCGACCGCGGTCGCCAGTTCGGCGTCCGTGCCCGGGTCGGTGCCGGGCACGCCGACCGCGCAGCCACGGGCGTGGGTGACGTCGTGTTCGGCGCGCAACGCGTCCAGCACGGTCGGCAGGTCGATGCCCAGCGGCGTCCCCGGGTGGTGCACGCCGACGTGCTGCGGGAACGAGTAGCAGCCCAGCATGGCGCCGGGTTCGTCCGCGCGCGGGCCGATCACGGCGAGCTTGTGCTTGCCCCGCAACGGAAGTGTGCCGTCGTTGTGCAGCAGGACCAGCGACCGCTCGGCCAGTTCGCGGGCCAGGGCGCGACTCTCGGGATCGTCGAGTTCGACCTCGCCGTCCACGTCCGGGCGCCAGTCCGGGTCGAGCAGACCCAGTTCGCACTTCTGCGCCAGCACCCTGGCCGCCGCACGGTCGACGACGTCCTCGGCCACCCGGCCCGAGGCGAGCGCGGCCAGCAGCGGCTCGCCGTAGCAGTCCACTGTGGGCAGTTCGACGTCCACGCCGGCCCGCAACGCCACCGCCGCCGCGTCCCCGCCGTCGGCGGCGACGTTGTGCAGTGAGCGCAGGAACGCCACCGCGAAGTAGTCGGAGACAACGGTCCCGGTGAAGCCGTACCGGTCGCGCAGCAGGTCGGTCAGCAAGCTCCGGTCCGCCGCCGTGGGCACGCCGTCCAGCGCCGTGTACGCGTTCATCACCGAGCGCGCGCCGGCGCGCAGGGCCATCTCGAACGGCGGCAGCAGGACGTCGGCGACCTCCCGCGGGCCGGCGGACACCGGCGCCAGGTTGCGGCCCGCCTTCGACGCCGAGTACCCCACGAAGTGCTTGAGGGTGGCCACGATCCCGGCACCCTCCAGGCCTTCGACGTAGGCGCTGCCGATCATGCCGACCAGGTACGGGTCCTCGCCGATGGACTCCTCGGTGCGGCCCCAGCGCGGGTCGCGCACGACGTCCAGCACGGGCGCGAGCCCCTGGTGCACGCCGAGGCGGCGCATGGTCCGGCCGATCCGAGCTCCCATGGCGCGCACCAACTCCGGGTCGAAGCTCGCGCCCCAGCAGAGCGGTGCCGGGTAGACCGTCGCCTGCCAGGCGGCCAGGCCGGTCAGGCACTCGTCGTGCACCAGGGCCGGGATGCCGAACCGGCCGGCGGCGACGATCTGGCGCTGGCTTCGGGCCAGGCCGCGGGCGCCGACGGCGGGGTCCACCGGCCGGGTGCCGAAGGGCCGGGTCAGCTGGCCGAGGCCGTGGCGGACGAGCTCGTCGAAGTCCGGCGGCGAGCCGGTGAAGTCGTGCTGGTTCGGCGCCACGGTGCCGGCCTCGTCGACCCCGACCCAGACGCCGTAGAGCTGGGCCACCTTCTCGCGCAAGGACATCCGGCCGAGCAGGTCCCGCACGCGCTCGTCGATCGTCGCGGTGGTGTCGCGCCACCGCTCGCCGGGCGGCTCGGTCTCGGTGCTCACGACGCGCTCGGCAGCGTGGTCGGCACCGCGGCCGTCGACGCACGGACCACGAGCTTGGTGTCCAGCGTCTGGTGGGTCGGCTGGCCCTGGACGACCGGTGCCGGTCGCCCGCGCCGGTCGTGCGGTTCCGGGTCGCCGATCAGGCCGATGAGCATGACGATCGCGCGGTAGCCCATCTGGCGGATCGGCTGGTCCACAGTGGTCAGCGGAGGCGTGCACAGCGCCGATTCAGGCAGGTTGTCGAACCCGACCACCGAGAGGTCCTCCGGGACGCGCAGGCCCAGTTCGCGGGCCACCGCCACGGTGGCGATCGCCGAGAGGTCGTTGGCCGCGAACACCGCGGTCGGCCGGTCGGGCCGGCTCAGCAGTTCGCGCGCGGACCGCGCCGACACCACCGCGTCGTACCCGCCCGGCACCACGAACTCCTCGCGCACGGCCAGGCCCGCGGCACCGAGCGCGCGCCGGAACCCGGTCTCGCGCAGTTGCGCCGACCGCAGGTCCGCGCGGCCGGTGAGCATCGCGATCTGCTTGTGCCCCAAGGAAAGCAGGTGCTCGGTGGCGAGCTGCCCGCCGCGCAGGCTGTCCGAGTCGATGGTCGGCACCTCGGTGGGCCCGGTGTGCGGGTCGACCGCCACCACGGGCGTGCCGGTCAGCCCGGCGTGCGCCACGGCGGGCGTCACCAGGATCGCGCCGTCCACGAGCGTGCCCGAGAGCCGCGACAGGTACCGCCGCTCCCAGCCCTCTCGGTCGCCGGTGCGCCCGCCCGCCGAGTAGACCACCAGCTCGAACCCGCTGCCCCGGATCGCGTCCGCCGCGCCCTTGAGCAGTTCGGTGCTGAACGGCTCCAGATCGGCCACCAGCACCCCGATCACGTTGGTGCGGTGGTTGCGCAGGCTCTGCGCGACGAGGCTGGCCTCGTAACCGAGTTCTTCGATCACCGCTCGCACCCGCGCGTACGTCGCCGCGGCGACGCCGTAGCGCTCGTTGAGCACCTTGGACACGGTCGCGACCGACACGCCGGCGTGCTCGGCGACGTCGCGAATGGTCACACGGGAAGCAGGGGGCACGACAATCAGCCTAACCTTCGAAAACGTTATCGACAACGATTGACAAGCCTGGAGCGGCACGCGCAAACTCGGTGCCCAATCCCGTCCGGCTCGGCCATCGTCGTCAGGAGTGGACCCAATGCGCTCGTCCCGCAGATCCCTCGCCGCCGTGCTCGCGACCGCCGCGCTGGTGACCGCCGCGTGCGGCACCGACACCCCGACCGACGCGTCCGCGGGCGGTGGTCCCGTGACCTTGGTCTGGTGGCACAACGGCACGACCGATCCGCTGAAGTCGGTGTGGGACAAGGCCGCCGCGGACTACCACCGCGCGCACCCGGACGTGACGATCAAGGTGCAGCCGATCCAGAACGAGGACTTCACCACGAAGGTGCCGCTCGCCCTGCAGTCGGACTCACCACCCGACATCTACCAGCAGTGGGGTGGTGGCGACGAGGGGTCCCAGATCCAGTCGGGGAAGGTCGCCGACATCACCGCGCAGACTTCGCCCTGGGTCGGCCCGCTGGGCGAGTTCGCGAAGAACTGGCAGGTCGGCGGCAAGCAGTACGGCGTGCCGTACGAGAAGCACGTCGTCGGGTTCTGGTACCGCAAGGACCTCTTCACCGCCGCCGGGATCACCACTCCACCGTCCACAATGGAGGAACTGAACACCGACGTCGGCAAGCTGCGCGCGCACGGCGTGGCACCGATCGCCGTGGGCGGCAAGGACCGCTGGCCGGACGCCTTCTACTGGGCGTACTTCGCGATTCGCGCGTGCTCGCCGCAGGCCCTGCAGACCGCCGTGCAGACCCTGAAGCTCGAGGACCCGTGCTGGGTGACCGCCGGGCGCAACCTGCAGGCTTTCCTTGCCACGAAACCGTTCCAGGCCGGCTTCAACGGCACCCCGGCGCAACAGGGCGCCGGCAGCTCGGCCGGTCTGGTCGCCAACGGCAAAGCCGCGATGGAACTGCAGGGCGACTGGAACCCGGGCACCATGTCGGCGCTGACCGAGGACAAGAAGCTCAACGACAAGCTCGGCTGGTTCCCGTTCCCGGCCGTCGCGGGGGGCGCGGGTGACCCGGCGGCGGTGCTCGGTGGCGGTGACGGTTTCTCCTGCACCACCAAGGCCGCGACCGCGTGCGCCGGGTTCCTGCAGTACCTCACCAGCGAACCCGTGCAGCGGCAGATCGCTTCCTCCGGCGCCGGCCTGCCGGTGAACCCCACCGCGGCGTCGGCGCTGACCGACCCCTCGCTCAAGTCCGCCCTCGAGTACACCAGCAAGGCGCCCTACCTGCAGATGTACTTCGACCGGGCGTTCCCGACCAACGTCGGGTCCGCGCTCAACGAGGCCATCGCCAACCTCTTCGCGGGCAAGGGCAGTCCGGAGACCATCGTGCAGGCGGTGAACGAGGCAGGCACGGGCGGGCGATGAGCACCCAGACGGCCGCCGCGGCCGTGCCCGACACCGGCGCCCGGGCACCCGCGTCGGCTGCCAGCGCCCTGGTCCGCCGCCGTCCGCGGCGGACCGGGTGGCGCACCCGGCTCGAACTGGTGCTGCTGCTCGGACCGGCTCTGGTGCTGTTCGTCGGGTTCGTGCTGGTGCCGATCGGCATCGCCGGGTACTACAGCCTGTACCAGTGGAACGGGTTCGGACCGCTCTCGTTCATCGGCCTGCACAACTACACCGACGCCTTGACCGGGCCAGTCTTCCGCGCCGCGATCGGGCACAACGTGCTGATCGCGGTGCTGTCCGTCGTGGTCCAGCTGCCCATCAGCGTGGGGCTGGCCTTGCTGCTCAACCGCAAGCTGCGTGGGCAGTCCGTGCTGCGGGCGGTGGTGTTCGCGCCGTACGTGCTGTCCGAGGCGGTGACCGCGGTGGCGTGGTTGCTGATCCTGCAACCGGGCGGTGCGGTCGACGGTGTGCTCGCCGGGCTCGGCCTCGGTGGTCTCGTCCGGCAGTGGCTGGCCGATCCGAGCATCGTGCTCTACACGCTCTTCGTCGTGATCACGTGGAAGTACATCGGGTTCGGCATCATCCTGCTGCTGGCCGGGCTGCAGGCCATTCCCTCGGAGCTGCGCGAAGCCGCGGCGATCGACGGGTGCTCGCCGTGGCAGACCACCCGCCACGTCGTGCTGCCGCTGCTCGGCCCGACCATCCGGATCTGGGTGTTCCTGTCGGTCATCGGGTCGCTGCAGCTGTTCGACGTGGTGTGGATCATGACGGCGGGCGGTCCGGCCAACGCCTCGACCACGATGGCGACCTACCTGGTGGACCACGGGTTCAAGCGCTACGAGTTCGGTTACGGCAGCGCGGTCGCGGTCGTCCTGTTCGTGGTCTGCTTCGCGTTCGCCCTGCTGTACCAGCGGTTCGCGCTGCGCCGCGACACCGAGGGCGCGCTCACCGGGGCGGTGAGCTGATGACGCGGCGCACCGGCGTCCTCGTGGCCTACTTCGCGGCGGGGCTCGTGGTGGCGGTGACCGTGGCCCCGCTGTTGTACGTGATCATCGGCGGGTTCCGGACCACCGGCCAGCTCAACACCGACCCGACGGGCCTGCCGCACCCGTGGGTGTGGCAGAACTACGCGGCGATCCTGTCCTCGCCGTCGTTCTGGGGATTCCTCGGCAACAGCGCGCTGATCGCGGTGATCGCGACGGTGCTCGCCGTCGGGCTGGGCTCGATGGTGGCGTTCGCGTTGGCGCGCTACACCTTCCGCGGTCGCGAGGCGTTCTACACCTTGTTCACGCTCGGTCTGTTGTTCCCGCTCGGGGTGGCGTCGCTGCCGCTCTACCTCTGGCTGCGGCAACTACACATGCTGGAGAACCCGCTGGGCGTGGCGATCCCGGAAGCGGCGTTCTCGCTCCCGGTGACCGTCGTGGTCCTGCGCCCGTTCATGCGCGCGATCCCCACCGAGATCGAGGACGCCGCCCTGCTCGACGGCACCGGCCGGCTGGGCTTCTTCTGGCGGGTGCTGCTGCCGCTGTGCAAACCCGCGCTCGCCACCGTGGCGATCCTGGCGTTCGTGGTCAGCTGGAACGCCTACCTGTTGCCGCTGCTGGTGTTCAACGAGAGCGCCAACTTCACCCTGCCGCTGGGCGTGGCGACGTTCCAGTCGCAGTACTCCCAGGACACGGCCCGGGTGCTGGCGTTCACCGCGCTGTCGATGGTGCCCGCCCTCGGGTTCTTCGCGGTGGCCGAACGCCAGATCATCGGCGGGCTGACCGGTGCCGTGAAGGGCTGACGCCAAGAGCCACGACGTGGACGACCGGCCGGGCGGGTGGTCCTGACCTAAGGTGACGCCCGTGACCCTGGGCTTGGTGGTCGTCAGCGTGGTGCTCGGCTTGGCGGTCGGCTCCTTCCTCAACGTCGTGATCCACCGGGTCCCGCGCGGGGAGTCGGTGGTGCGCCCGGCATCGCGCTGCCCGGACTGCGGCAACCCCGTGCGCGCCCGGCACAACGTGCCGGTGCTCGGGTGGCTCGTGCTGCGGGGCCGGTGCGCCGACTGCGGGAAGCCGATCAGCGCGCGCTACCCGCTGGTCGAACTGGGCACCGGCTTGCTGTTCGGGGCGGTGGCCCTGCGGTTCGGCGATCCCGATCAGCTCGCGTCCCTGCCCGCGTACTTGTACTTCGCGGCCGTCGGCATCGCGCTCACGATGATCGACTTCGATCTGAAACGGCTCCCGAACGCAATCGTGCTGCCGTCCTACCCGGTGCTGGTCGTGCTCCTGACCGCGTCGGCCGCCGCCCGGCACGACTGGGCGGCGCTGCTCCGCGCGGGGATCGCCGGGGCCGCCCTGTTCGCGTTCTACCTGCTGCTGGTGCTGGTCTACCCGGCGGGCATGGGCTGGGGCGATGTCAAGCTCGCCGGTCTCGTGGGCGGGGTGCTCGGCTTCTTGTCGTGGGCGGCGTTCGCGATCGGCGCGTTCGGCGGGTTCCTGCTCGGTGCGGTTGCCGGGGTCGTGGTCATCGCGTTGCGCAAGGGCGACCGCAAGACGGCGCTGCCGTTCGGCCCGTTCATGGTCATCGCGGCCGTGCTCGCCTGGTTCGTCGCCGACCCGATCGCCGACGCCTACCTGCGCCTGACCGGGCTCGCCTGATTCACCGGCGGCTCGACCAGCTCAGCACCACCACTTGCCGGTGCCCCGGAGCCGGCGCACCCGGGTCGGCGTCCACATAGGCCACCCGCGACCGGATCGCGGGTTCGCCGGTGGTCGGGCAGTCGCCGCTGCCGGAGCACACGAAGGTGGACAGGTAGACGCTGACCGCGAAGCCCGGCGAGTCGTCCGGCACCTCGATCACCGGACCCGAGTAGGTGAAGCTGCCGGTGAGCTTGAGCCACAACACCCGGGAGACGACGCCGAACCGGAACACCTGCTCGGCCGCGTTGTTCAACGTGAGGTCGATCGCCGCCTTCGGCGCGTACGTCGTGCCCTGCACGTAGAACTGGTTGCCGCTGTTGTTGATCGTGCTGATCAGCGCGCACGACGACGAACCACCGCCCAGGTAGGGGGTTCCGGTCACGCAGCCGCTACCCGCCCGCAGCGCGGGCGCGGTGTAGGTCAGCTCGAGCGACACCGCGTCGAGGTCCTCGGTGTCCTTGTTGGCGGGCAGTTTCGTGGTCAACGCGACGGTCGCGCCGGTGAACGTGCCGTCGTGGACGGCCTTCGCGATGGCGTCCGTCCGCGCCAGGTCCAGGTCGATGGTCTGCGCCTGGAACGTGGTGCCGCCGGTGAGGCTGACGGCGGCCGCGCCGGTGACGGCGGTGCCCCCGCTGGGCGTGACCACGGCGGTCAGGTTGTCGCTGCTCGACGTGCTCGCGTGCCGGTGGGTCAGTTTCAGCTTCGCCGACTGCAGGACCGATCCCGCGGGAATCGCGGTGGCGGGCGCGAACCCGGTCATCGTCAGCGTCGTGCTGTCGTTGGTCTTGGCGGACTTCCAGGTTGCCGCCGTACCGTCCGCAGTGGACAGAGCGGCAGAGGTCGCGGAGGTGTAGCCACCGGCGTTGGGGACGGCGGCCGGTGTCAAGGACACCGGTGTCGTGGTCTCGGCGCCGGATTTCAGCCCGTACACCGCGACCGGCGGCCGGTTGACGTGGTAGCTGCCGCAGATCTCCGCCTGCCCGGCCTTGACCGCGAACTGGCTCGACCCGCCGAACACGAACTGCACGCCGACCGCGGACGCCGAGAGGATCGGGTTGGCGCAGGAGCCGGGGATCGCGGCGGGCACCGGCGGCGACGCGATCGTCGCGCCCGCCGCGTTGACCGGCGTGCCCGCCACCAGGTAGCCGTCGTCGATGGTCCACAGGTTCGGCCCCGAACCGAGCAACGGGTTGGCGTTGGCGTCGGCGTTGTGGAAATCGAAGTAGTAGGCGCCCGGCTTGAACCACCACGTGCTGTGCTTGCAGGCGCTGTTCCCGGCCATCATGGCCGAGAGCGCGGCCGCGTCGTCGTAGTAGCCGGGGTCGAAGCTGATCACCGAGTTCGGGCCCTTGGCCGTGCACTGCGCGCCCGGCGATCCGGCGCCGGACATCGGCCGGTACGCAGGTGCGGTAGCGAGGTCCGGGGCGTAGTTCGGGTCGTTGCCGAGTGCGTTGGGGGTGGCACCGTAGTTGCAGGTGGCGGGCGCCGGGACGCTGGTGATCGACCCGCTGCACGCGCCGCGCGCGTAGACCTTGTTGTTGCTGATGAGCTTGCCGTTCTCCACATCGATGCCGGAGTTGGAGAACACCGTGCCGTGCACCTTCAGCCCGGAGCCGGTGAGGTCCTTGACGTTCAGGCCGTCCTCACCGGGCACCGAACCGAGGGTGAGGATGGCGCTGCCGGGGCGGTTGCAGTTGCTGAGCGACGGGCACTGGATGAGCACCCGCGACGGGTCGGCCGAGCACGTCACGGTCGCCGACCGGCCGGTGCCGCCGAAGTCGTGCAGCTGCAACCTGGACGACGCGCCGAAGCACGGACCGTCGCCGGCGAACGAGCTGTTGCGGATGGTGTTCACGGCCGCCTCGGTGGCGCCGTCGGCGTCCGCCGCGGACCCGGACTGGTCGCGCAGCCCGATGGTGGCGCGGACGCTGGTGTCGGCCATGGTGAGCAACGCGGCGAGACCCACGGCCATCACCGTGACGAGCACCAGCACGAGCACGAGCGTGGCGCCGCGGTCGTCGCCACCTACCCGGCACTGATGCCACCGTGCGAGCAGGCGCTTCATGACTGCCTCCGTTGTCCGATGAGGACGATGTCCTGGGCTGCGGTGGCCGGCAAGGCGACCGTCATGGCCAGCGTGATCTTCTGCGGCACCGACGCCGCCTCGCACGAGGTGGAGCAGGTCACGGCCGGGGTGCCGCTGACGTTGTGGGCCAGCACGACGTCGCTGACGGGCGTGGCGTTGCCACCCACGCACTTCATCCGGTGCAGCTCGGTCGTGCCGCTCGCGAGGTAGTAGGCGGTGACGGTGATCGAACTCGACGGCGTGCCGCCCGCGTAGTCCCACGCGTCACCGAGCAGCCGGACCAGGGACGTCACCCCGGCGGTCCCGCACACGTAGCCGCCCTGGTTGTACGCGGCGTTCAACTGCACCGACGCCTTGGTGGGGTAGTTGGCCGTGTCGTAGTCGTGGACCCCGACCCCCGACACGTCCTGGGCGAAGTAGGCCGCGCTGATCTGGGAGTCGTGCGCGAGCGCCATCCGCTGCTGCGTTGCCTGGGTGTTGTGCAAGGCGCCGACGACCACGCCCGCGAGCGGCAGCGAGATCACCCCGAGGATGGCGATGACGATGAGCAGTTCCACCAGCGTGAAGCCCGCGTCCTTGCGTGCCGCGGTCAACATGACGGGTCCGAGATCCGGCACGGCTTGCGCAGCACCACGTCCACCGACTCCACGGCCCGTCCGTCGGTGCTGCGCACCTGCACGCGGACCTTCTGCAACCCGGTGTCCGTGCCACACGTCGCCTGCCACGACGAGCCGTTCCAGTACCAGCTGCCGGTGATCGACTTGGTGTAGCCGGGGGTGCCGAGGACGGCGCCGGCGTAGGTGGGGGCGTTGCAGGGCTGGTACCCGCCGGCGGCGACGACGTTCTGGATGGCGGCGCCGTAGTCGCGCGCGAACGCGCCCGCCACCGCCTGCTTGCGGTGCACGTCCGAGATGAGGATGGTCGTGACGAGACCGCCGACGATCGCGACGAGCGCGATCCCCATGATCGTGACCGCGATCAGCAGCTCCAGCAGCGTCTCGCCGGCCTCGGACCGGTCCGGCGCGGGAGTCATGTCTGCACCTGGCTGAAGATGCCGTACATCGCCGACACCAGCGCGATCGCGACGAACCCGACGATCAGCCCCATCACCACGATCACCGCGGGCTCGAGCAGCCCGATCAGCTTGGTGAGCTTGTAGTCCAGCTCGCCCTCGTAGTACTTCGCGGTGACGACGAGCTGGTCGTCGAGCGTGCCGGTCTCCTCGCCGACGCGGATCATCTGGGCCGCGGTGACCGGGAAGAGCCCGGTGGCCGCGAGCGGCTTGGCCAGGCCCTCGCCCTCCAGCATGGCCTCCCGGACATGGCCCAGCTCACGCAGGAACACCTTGTTGCGCAAGGAGTTCGTGGCCACCCGCATGGCCTCGGGCAGCGCGACGCCCGCGCTCACCATCGACGACAGGATCCGGCTGAACCGCTCGACGAGGGCGAACTGGATGGTGCTGCCCAGCACCGGCATGCGCAGCAACAGCTTGTCCTTGGCGAACCGGCCCGCCGGGGTGCGCACGAGCACGAAGACGAGCAGCGCGAGCCCGGCGGACCCGCCGACCAGCACGACCCACCAGTCGCTGAGGAAGTGCGTGATGGCCAGCAGGATCCGGGTCGGCAGCGGGAGCTCGGCGTGCAGGCTCGCGAAGAAGTCCTTGAAGCGCGGCAGCACGAAAGCCGAGAGCACCACGACCGTCACCAGGGCCATGGCGGCGATCATCGACGGGTAGATCAGCGCTGACTTGATCTTGCGACGGGCCTCGATGTCGCGTTCGAGGTAGCTCGCGAGCTCGTCCAGCACGGTGTCCAGCCGACCGCTCAGCTCGGCGGAACGCAGGATGCCGCGGTAGAACTCCGGGAAGATCTTCGGGTGCCGGTCGAGGCACTCCGAGAGCCGTTCGCCCGCCCGCAGGCCGTCCTCGACGTCCCGCATCATCTTGCGCACCGACGAGTTGCCCGCCTCGGAGCCGAGCGTGTGCACGGCCTCCAGCAACGGCACCCCGGCCCGGATGAACGCGCCGAGCTGGCGGGTCAGGTGCATGACCTCGTGCCGCTTGACCCGCGGCGCGGTCAGCTCCGTGCGCAGCACGCCGCGGTGCTCGCTGACCCGGATGTCGCTGAACTGCTGCTCGTAGAGGGCGAGCTCGGCGTCCTCGACGCTGGGCGCGCGGTGCGTGCCCTTGGCGGCGGTGCCGTCCGGCGCGACCGCGGTGTAGGCGAACTTGGCCATGGTCAGCTCCCGACCAGGTAGATCGAACGGACGACTTCGGCGAGCGTGGTGACGCCGGCGTGCACCAGCCGCACGGCTTCCTCCTGCAGGGTGCGCATGCCCTCGTAGCGGGCGGCCTTGCGCAGTTCCTCGTGCGAGGCGCGCTCGATGACCAGCTCGCGGATCGCCGACGTCACCGGCATCAGCTCGTACACCCCGATGCGGTCGAGGAACCCGGTCTGCGCGCAGAAGTTGCAGCCCGCGCCACGCACGTAGCCGCCGTCGGGCTCGGCCCCGCCGACCGCCGCCAGGAACGCGAGCTCCTCGGCGGTGGGCCGGTAGTACTCGCGGCAGCTCTCGCACACCTTGCGCACGAGGCGTTGCGACACGACCGCGGTGACCGAGGAGGCGATCAGGAAGTTCTCGATGCCCATGTCCAGCAACCGGTGCAGCGCCGAGGCCGCGTCCGTCGCGTGCAACGACGACAGCACGAAGTGGCCGGTGAGCGCGGACTGCACGGCGATCCGCGCGGTCTCCACGTCGCGCACCTCGCCGACGAGGATCACGTCCGGGTCCTGTCGCAGGATCGAGCGCAGCCCGCCCGCGAAGGTGATGCCGGCCTGCTCGTTGATCTGGATCTGGTTGATCGACGGGAAGGTGTATTCGACGGGGTCCTCGATGGTCATGATGTTGCGTTCGGGCGTGTTGATCTCGCCGAGCGAGCCGTAGAGCGTGGTGGTCTTGCCGCTGCCGGTGGGGCCGGCGCAGATGACCATCCCGTACGGCGCGCGCAGCAGGCTCGTGTAGCGGGCGGTCATGTCCGGCGCCATGCCGAGCTGCCCGAGCCGGTAGAGCGGGCGGCTGCGGTCGAGCAGCCGGAGCACCACCTTCTCGCCGCCGATGACGGCGGTGGTGGACACCCGGATGTCGACCGAGTGGCCCTCCACGTCCATGCTGATCTGGCCGTCCTGCGGGCGCCGCCGCTCGACGATGTTCATCCCACCGAGGATCTTCAATCGACTGACCACCGCCGACCCCATCGAACCGGGCAGGTCCAGCACGTCGTGCAGGGCGCCGTCGATGCGGTAGCGGACCCGCAGCCGCTCGCGTTCGCCTTCGGCGTGCGGCTCGATGTGCACGTCGGAGGCGCGGTCGCGCAGCGCCTGCGTGATGATCATCTGAACCACCTGGACGACGGGTGCGTCGTCGCTCGCGGTGACGGCGTCGGCCTTGGCCGCCTGCCTGCGCACCGAGTCGCGGGCCTCGAACACCCGCACCCGGGAGTCCACATCGGACAGCGCGCGGTAGGACGCGCCGATCGCGCGCAGGATGTCGCCGCGGGTGGCCACCCGCGGCACCACGGCGGCGCCGGTCGCCGCACGCAGTGCCGAGAGCGTCTCGGTCGTCGGATCGGCGACCGCCACGACGATCCGGTCGCCGTCCAGCGCGACCGGGATCGCGACCAGGGCCCGGGCCGTGGCCTCGTCGAGCCGGGCGGTGGCCGCCGGGTCGGGGGTGACGGACGCGAGGTCGACCGTGGCGAGCCCGGTGCGCTTGGCCAGGTCCACGGCGTCACGGTGCGCGGTCGCCGAGTCCACGGGCGAGTCCTGCCGCAGTACGGCCGGTTGTGCCTGGGGCTGAGGGGCTTGTGGTTCGTCGCTGTGCTTGCGGTTGCGCAGGATCATGCCGTCACGCTCATGGGCCGGGGACGCACGACGTCCTGCGGGTAGAGGCTGCGTGCCGCGGCGTCCTCATAGGACACCTGGCCGGACTGCACCAGCGCCGAGAGCGACTGCTCCAGGGTCACCATGCCGTCGCGGTGGCCGGTCACGAGGTTGTTGCGCAGCTGGTGGGTCTTGCCTTCCTTGATGAGGTTGCGCACGGCCGTGGTGGCCACGAGCACCTCGTACGCGGCGACCAGCCCGGTGCCGGCGCGCGGCAGCAGCCGCTGGTAGACGATCCCGGTGAGCGCGGCCGCGAGCTGGGTGCGGATCTGCGCCTGCTGGTCGCCGGGGAACACGTCGACGATGCGGGTGAGCGCCTGCGCGGTGTCGTTGGTGTGCAGGGTCGCGAAGACGAGGTGGCCGGTCTCGGCGATGGTCAGCGCGAACCGGATCGACTCCAGGTCGCGCATCTCGCCGACCAGCAGCACGTCCGGGTCCTCGCGCAACGCCGAGCGAAGGGCCGAGGGGAAGGACGCCGTGTCCGTGCCGACCTCGCGCTGGCTGATCACCGCGCGCTTGTGCGTGTGCACGTACTCGATCGGGTCCTCGATGGTGATGATGTGGCAGGAGCGCTCGGTGTTGATGCGGTCCACAATGGACGCCAGGGTGGTCGACTTGCCGGACCCGGTCGGGCCGGTGACCAGGACCAGACCCTGGTGCCGTCGGGCGAAGCCGGCCAGCACGGCGGGCAGGCCGAGTTGCTCCATGGTCGGGATGGCGGCCGGGATCATCCGCAGCGCCACGGCGGTGTCGCCGCGTTGCACGAACGCGTTGCCGCGGACGCGGGCCTGGTCGCGCCAGGAGAAGGAGAAGTCGTATTCGTGCCCCGACTGCCAGCTCTCGTCACCGGACATCAGCTCGGTGACCATGGCGGCCACGGCGTCGCTGTCGAGGGCCGGCTCGCCGGTCACCGCGTGCAGTTCGCCGTGCACCCGCACCTGCGCGGGCAGGCCGGCGGTGAGCAACAGGTCGGTGCCGCCCGCCTGCCACAGGGCACCGAGGAGCGTGTCGAGGCGGCTTCCGTGCGCGCACCCGTGCATGACGTACCTCCGGTGGAATGTCTGGAAGACAAGGGAAGGGGAGGGCCGCCCCCGCACGGCCCTCCCAGCGGGGTCGGTCAGCAGCCAGCGCCGGTGACGGTGAAGCTGTCGGCGGTCTTGGCGTAGTTGACCTCGGCCGGCCAGCTGTGCAGGAACTTCGGCACGGTGTTGGCGATCGCCGCGGCCTCATCGGCCGGGTAGGTCGGGGTGCCGGGCTGGGCGGCGTAGTACGCCTCGACGGCGACCTCGACGCTCTTCACGTCGGACTTGCACGCGGCCTTCTCGCCGCGGTCCTGGATGCCGCTGACGGCGAACACGACGATCCCGGCGAGCACGCCGAGGATGACGATGACCATCAGGAGCTCGATCAGGGTGAAGCCGGACTCGGTGCGCCGGGCCTCGCGGAGTCTCTCGATCATGGGAGTTCTTCCTTGTCTGTTGTGGACTGCGGAGATCGGGTTCGGGTTGCTGCGCTGGGATTCAGGAGGGATCACGGCGGCGCCCTGCGCCGCTGGGAACTGGCCGCGCGGTCCTCGACGGCGGCCAGCACGTGCGCGGCGAACCGGCGTACGTTGCGGCTGAAGGGGTGGCCGGGCCGGTCTGCCGTGAGCGGCCGGCCGCGGTTGATGGAGGCCGGGATGTCCGGCGTCGCCGGGAACTGGGCCGCGATCGGGTGTTGGACCGCGCGCTCGAGCTCCTCGCTCGCGAACCCCGCGCGGTGGTCGGCGCGGTTGACCACCACCGACCGGGCGGCCGGCGGGTAGCCGAGTTGGTCGAGGACCTCCAGCAGCGGGGCGAGTGCCTGCAGCGCCGGTCGTTCCGGCGTGGTCAGCACCACGCGGTGATCGGCCGCGTCGAGCGCGGTCAGCGCGTGCGGGCCGTAGGTGCCCGGCAGGTCGACGACCACGACGTCGTAGCGCATGGAAAGGGCGCCGAGCAGGTCGGCGGTGTGCTCGGCGGACACGCGGTGCCCGGGCGCGCCGGGCGCCGCGAGGCAGTCCAGACCGGGCAGGCTGGGTTCGGCGGGCGCGGTGCCGTCGTCGTCCGCCGCCTGGATGCGGGGCACGGCGAGCACCGTGGCGAGGTCCCCGCCGCGCAAGTCGAGGTCCACGACGCACACCCGCCTGCCCTCGGCGGTGAGCGCGGCGCCGAGGTTCGCGGCCACCGTGGTGGCGCCGCAACCGGGCTTCGCCGCGAGCACGGCGACAACCGCGCCCTGGCGGGGCTGTTCGACCCGGCGCCACGCGTTGTGGACGGCGGCGGCGTCGCCGGCGTCGACGACCTCGCGGACCCCCGCCGCCATGGCGCGCGCCGCCCCTTCCCGGTGCCAGCCGTCGCGCAGCAGCACGACGGCGACCGAGGGGCGGGCGTGCCGGATCGCGGCGGTCAGGGCGAGCGCGGGGCCGACGGCGATGCCGGGGCCGATCAGCAGCGAGCCGTGCCGGGTGCCCGGCCGGTCGGCCTCGATCAGCACGGATGCGGCCCCGACCACGGTGTGCGTGATGGTGACGCCGCCGCCGATGCGGGCGCCGAGAGCTGCCGCGGTCGCGGCGTCCGGTTCGCAAAGCACCGTCATCTTCGGCCCCCTTCTCGGTTCGCCCGACTGGCTCGACGACGCCAAGAGTGCGGTGGAAGACGCTGGTGATTACAGCGGGTGAACGGCTGACAAGCGGCGTTGGTCGGCGGACACCTGTCCGCCGATCGGCCGACAAAAGGTCCGTTCGGCCGAATACGCTTGCACCTTGCAGACAGAGAAACCCCAGGTCGCGCTCTGAGGGTCGCCTTGGTCCCGGGTGGAGGAGGACCAAAGTCACCGGAATCCGATCAGGTGTAGCGCGAGCGCTCAACGCACGATGAATGCACGGAGTAACCAAGTTGCAGGGTGAATGATCGCTACTCAAGCACCGGAGGGGGGCCACGGCCATGCCCACACGCATCGTCGCGATCGACGGTCACACGCTGACGCTCGCCGGCCTGGCCGTCGTCGTCGCCGGGCAACCGGACCTGGAGCTGGTGGGCGAGTGCCGCCTGGCCCAGGACGTGGACACGGTGGTGGCCGCCGCGCAGCCGACGGTCGTGCTGGTGGACGTCCTGCTGGCCGACGGCGACGGCCTGGCCGTGGCCGCCGCCCTGCGCGGCGCGTATCCCGGACTGGGCATCGTCCTGCTCGCCTCGCACGAGGAGGACGGCCTGCTGTTCCGCGCCATCGAGGCGGGCGTCTCGGCCTTCGTGCCCAAGACCGCGCCGGTGGCCGACCTGCTGGGCGCGATCCGCTACGCCGCGGTGGCCCCGGCGTCGTTCATCGCGGCGGGCCTGCCCGACGCCTTGGCCAAGCGCAGGCGAACCGAACGCGCCTTCGCGTTGAGCCCCCGCGAACACGAGGTCCTGGTCCTGCTGGGCGACGGGCTGTCGATCCCGGCGATCGCCGCGACCCTGTACGTGAGCATGTCGACCGCCAAGACCTATGTCTCACGGTTGTACGAGAAGCTCCACGTGTCCAACCGCTCGCAGGCCCTGATGACCGCGATCCGGACCGGCCTGCTCGCCCACGGCGCCGAATCGGCCACCTCCGCGGCGGGATGAGCCGAGTCCGCGAAGCACCGACGCGCGTGGGCGAGCAGGGCCGGTCGTCACGGCGGGTCGGTGTTCTGGCTGCCGCTGTCGACGGGCTCGTCCGGCTCATACCACTGGTGTTCTGGGCTTTGTGATTGCGTGGCGGTGTCGGTGGCCATCTCCTTGTGGCGCACGACGTCGACGAGGTCGTCGAGTGCCTCGCGCGGTGGTGCGCCGAGGTTGAGGTTGGTGACGTACTGCTCGGTCACCTCGTTGTCGGCCATGACGGCCCGGACGTCGTCGAGGCTCAGCTTCAGCGCGGCCACGATGTCGTACAGGCCGGTTTCGGTCGAGCCGTCCCAGTAGCCGCCCGCGTGTTCGTTGAACCGCAGGTGGGCCACCTGGGCGTGGCTGCGGGTCACGCACAACGACAGGAAGCAGACGGTGCAAGGCCGTTTCCCGCCGGCGATCGCGGCCGTCCCGGCGTACCGGGAGAGCGCGAGGGTCAGGGCGAGGTTCTGCTCGGCGTGGGACTTCGGGTTCACGGTGGTCGCGTTCGGCCGGACGGCGATGATCCGGCCGGCGTAGCGGGGATCGGTCAGCAGGCCCGCGGCCCGCGGCGGCCTGCCACCGTCCACAATGGCTAGTCCGGCGTTGGTCAGCGCGTGCAGTGCGGCGAGCACCGTGTCGCGTTGCCCGGGCCAGAGGGTGCAGCAGGCGGCGATCTCGGCGAGCCGGAGCTTGCCGTTCTCCTCGTCGTCGTCGCGGTTGTTCACGGCCAGGCAGACCTGCATGGCCTTGGCGATCTTGCGCTCGAAGTTCGCGTTGATCCCGTTGTCCTGGAGGTGCTGTTCCACCTTGAAGAACCAGGACTGCAGGGTGGTTCCGGCCAGCGTGCCGACGACCGCGTCCTCGTTGGCGCTCACGAACATCCGGTCGTTGACGAACATCACCTCGATCTCCTGCGTGTCGACCCCGTCGAGTTCCAGCGCGGAGATCAGGGTCTGGGCGAGCTGCGTGGCCAACTGGAGGTCGCGAACGGCGCTCTTGGGCGCCGGGCCGGACGCGATCCCGGTCTCGGTCCACTTGCCCTTGGACTGCCAGCCGGTGCCCTCGACCTCGAGGTGTTCCTCCACGATCCGCATGACCGCCGCCCGGCTGACGCCCTTGACCTTCCCCGTCTTGGCCGTCACGCCGGTCGGGGCGGGCGCGGCACCGGCGCGCGGACCTGACGGACCCTCGGCCCGCTGGTAGGCCTGGCGCGGGTCCTCGCTGTCGGAGTCCGCGTCCTTGGCCGCTTCGACCTGCTGGAGGATGTCGGCGGCGAACCGGTCGACGTCGTCGATCATGCCGTCCGGCACCACGCCGGCGAACGGCTCGGCAACGGCGAGCTTGCGGCGCTTGGGCGGTGGTTCACCCTCGGCGGGTGCCGCGCCGGCATCCAGCGGGCGCTTCACACCACCGCTGACGGGGTGCAAGGGAGTGCTCATGCTTCGACCTCATCCGAGTCGGCGAGCGGGGAACACGGTGGGCATCCTGGCCCCACCCGCCGCCGTTACCCGGCCGGGCGACCTTCATCCCAACAGACCAGCCTCGACCGCCAGGTGCTGAGTCGGGAAAGTTTTTGAAGAAAGTCCGCGGGGTGTGTCGGATCGGCGCGGGGGTGTTCGTAGCAGGGGTGAGGCCGCCACCAAGGGCGACCCGCTTCCCGCAAGGAGACACCCGTGAGCGCCACCTACACCTTCGACATCTTCGCCACCCTCGACGGCTTCGCCAACCACAGCGGCGACTGGGGCGGCTACTGGGGCAAGCAGGGCCCCGAGTTCCTCGCCCACCGCGCCGCGGCCTACCGCGACCCGCTGCGCATGGTGCTGGGTGCCAAGACCTACTCCTCGAACGCGCCGTTCCTCAGCCCCGGCTTCGACCGCACCCTGTTCGACACGTGGATCACCCGCATGTTCGACTCCCCGGTCACCGTGCTCTCCAGCCGGCTCACCGAACCACTCGACTGGCCCGGCACCACCATCGAGGCCGGCGACCCGGTCGACGTGGTCAGGCGGCTCAAGGCCGAATCCGACGTGCCGTTGCGCTCGCACGGAAGCCTGACGCTCAACCGCACCCTGCTCGACGCCGGCCTGGTCGACACCATCGAACTCACGGTGTTCCCCGTGCTGTCCGGCAAGACCGGCGTCGACCGGGTCTTCGACGGCATCGAGGACTTCGACCTCGAACTGGTCGAGGCCCACACCTTCGACGAGCACACCCAGGTGCTGACCTACCGGCCCACCCGGCACGGGTGATCGGGCGGCTCAGTGTTCCGGTACGGCGTCCAGGGCGGCCAGGGCGTTGCGGACGCCCTGGTCCAGGATGTCGTCGGCGAGCCGCCGGTCGGCCAGGGCGCGGGAGAGCTGCAGCGTCCCGACCATCGAGGCGTAGATGGACAGGACCGCCACGCGTGCTGACCGTGGGTCGTCGGGCGCGAGCCGGGCGGCGATGTCGTCGATGAACGCGAGCACGCTCTCGGTGTAGGCCTGTTTGGTCGGATCGGCGCACCGGGCGAGCTCGTCGAGCAGGGCGGCGGACGGGCAGCCCTGCTCGGGGTTGTCGCGGTGCTCGGGTGAGAGGTACTCGCGCACCATCTGCTCGACCCCGGCCCGGCCGGGCGCGACCGCGTCGAGCCAGGCGCGTTGATCGCGCAGCTGCGCCGAGACCGCGGCGGCGACCAGGTCCTCCTTGGATTCGAAGTGGGCGTAGAAGGCGCCGTTGGTCAGCCCGGCGTCCTTCATCAGCGTGGCGACCCCGGAGCCGTCGATGCCATCGCGCTTGAACCGGCGGCCCGCCGTCTCGACGATCCGGCGGCGCGTCTCCAGCTTGTGCTCTTTCCCGTACCGCGCCACGCGTTCCTCCGCTCGCCGGGCTCGCCACCCATGTTAGTACGGTCATAATACAAATCTGCGCCGAACCCTTGCTTCCCGACTCCGGCCGTGCCTATCGTAGTACGATCGTAATTCCAAATGTTGGGAGTCGTCATGGCAAGGTCTCGACCGGTAGCGGTGGTGACCGGCGCATCGTCCGGCATCGGCAAGGCGGCCGCGCTCGCCCTCGTCGGTGCGGGGTTCCAGGTGATCGGGACCAGCCGCGACGCTGCGCGGATCGCCCCCGTGGCGGGCGTGACCTTCGTCGACCTGGACGTGACCAGCGACGAGTCGGTCGACGCCGTGGTCAGGCAGGTGATCGCCCAGTACGGCCGCATCGACGTCCTGGTCAACAACGCCGGCGTCGGCGCGAACGGTGCCGCCGAGGAGTTCTCGGCCGGCCGGGCGCAGGCGGTCTTCGACGTGAACGTCTTCGGGCTCATGCGCATGACGAGGGCCGTTCTGCCGCACATGCGTGCCCAGCACAGCGGCCGCATCGTCAACGTCTCGTCCGTCGGGGGATTCGTGCCCAACCCGTTCATGGCCGTGTACGTCTCGACCAAGCACGCGGTCGAGGGCTACTCCGAGTCGCTCGACCACGAAGTCCGCGAACACGGCGTGCGGGTGCTGCGCGTGCAGCCCGGCCCCGTCAACACGCCGTTCGACGCGAACCAGGTGCAGGCCGACGCCCCGCTGGCGATCTACGCGCACCGGCGGCGCGTCTTCGAGGACGTGATGCGGGAGTCGATGCGCGGCGGGGAAGACCCCGCCGCCGTCGCCAAGGTGATCGCCGCCGCGGCCACCGACGCGAAGCCGAAGCCGCGCTACCTGGCCGGCTCGACCGCCGGGCGCGTCGCCGTGCTCCGCCGCATCGCGCCCGCTCGGACCTTCGACAAGGGCGTCCGCAGGCTCAACCGGATGACCGGCTGACGTTTCCGTTGTCGTAGAAGGGAAGGCGAGTCATGAAAGCATTCATCGTCGACCGCTACGGAAGCAGCGCCGGCAACGTCCGGGCCGGCGAGGTGCCGGAACCCGAGGTGGGTCCGCACGACGCGCTGGTCCAGGTTCACGCGGCGGGTGTCAACGCCCTCGACACCAAGATCAGGGACGGCGAGTTCAAGCTGATCCTGCCCTACCGCCCGCCCTTCGTCCTGGGCAACGACGTCGCCGGTGTGGTGGTCCGAGTCGGCGCCGAGGTGCGGAAGGTCGAGGTCGGCGACGAGGTCTACGCGCGACCGGCCAAGGACCGGATCGGTACGTTCGCGGAGTTCATCGCCGTCGACGAGAACGACCTGGCGCCGAAACCGAAGCGGCTGACGATGGCCGAAGCGGCGTCGATCCCCCTGGTCGGCTTGACGGCCTGGCAGGCGCTGGTCGAGCTCGCCGACGTGCGGCCGGGGCAGAAGGTCCTCATCCACGCCGGTTCCGGTGGCGTGGGCACGTTCGCGATCCAGCTCGCCAAACACCTCGGCGCCACCGTGGCCACGACGACCAGCGCGGCCAACGTCGAACTGGTCGAACGCCTCGGCGCCGACGTGGTGGTCGACTACCGCAAAGACGACTTCGAGGGCGTCCTGCGGGACTACGACGTGGTGCTGAACAGCCTCGACAACGCCACCCTCAGGAAGTCGCTGACGGTGCTGAAGCCCGGCGGCCGGCTCATCTCGATCTCCGGCCCACCCGATCCCGCGTTCGCGCGCGAACTCGGCAAGCCGTGGACCCTGGGGCCGGTCATGTGGGGGCTCAGCCACCGGATCAGGAAAGCCGCCAGACGTCGTCGGATCGGCTATTCGTTCCTCTTCATGCGAGCCAACGGCGCCCAGCTCGGCGAGATCACCGCCCTCGTCGATGCGGCGATCATCAACCCGGTCGTCGACCGCGTGTTCCCTTTCGAGGCGACCAAAGAGGCCCTGGCGTACGTCGAAAAAGGACGTGCGAAGGGCAAGGTCGTCGTCACCGTCCGAGAAAACCCCGAGAAGACGTGATGACTGTGCGCACCACCTACCAGCACGCACCGACCAAGACCATCGACATCGGCGGCGCCACCTTCGCGTACCGCACGCTCGGCCCGGACGGCGGCACGCCGGTCGTCTTCCTCAACCACCTGGGCGCGGTGCTCGACAACTGGGATCCCCGGGTGGTCGACGGCATCGCGGCCAAGCACCAGGTGATCACCTTCGACAACCGGGGCATCGGAGCCTCACAGGGCCGGACACCGCGCTCGGTGGCCGCGATGGCCCGCGACGCGATCGCGTTCATCCGGGCCTTGGGCCACGACCAGGTCGACCTGCTTGGCTTCTCGCTGGGCGGCTTCGTCGCCCAGGTGATCGCCGAGCAGGAACCCCGGTTGGTGCGCAAGCTGATCCTCGCCGGCACCGGCCCGGCCGGCGGCGAGGGCATCGACAAGGTCACCGGGATCACCGTCATCGACATCGTGCGGGCCACGCTGACCTTCAAGGACCCGAAGGAGTACCTGTTCTTCACCCGCACGGCCAACGGGAAGGCATCGGCCCGCCGGTTCGTGAACCGGCTCAAGGAACGCACCGAGGCCCGCGACAAGTCGATCTCCGTCACGGCGTTCCGCAACCAGCTCAAGGCGATCCACACCTGGAGGCGTCAGCAGCCCGCCGACCTGGCCGTCGTGCGCCAGCCGGTCCTCGTCGCGAACGGCGACCACGACCGGATGGTGCCCAGCCGCAACTCCACCGATCTGGCCCGGCGCCTGCCCAACGCCCAGCTCACGCTCTACCCCGATGCCGGGCACGGCGGCATCTTCCAGTACCACGCGGAGTTCGTCGACGAAGCTCTGCGGTTCCTCGGATCGTGACCCGGGAAGATCGAACCGGCCGCGGGTCAGGGGGCTTGCTGGGCGTTCTTCTCCTTGAGCCGCGCGGCTTCCTTGCGCACCTCGGCCTGGATGGCGCGTTCGCGCTCCAGCCAGTCGGGGGCGGCGGCCTTCAGCTCGTCGATCTGCTCGGTGGTGAGGGCTTCGGTGATGCCGCCGCGGGCGAGACCGCCGATGGAGATGCCCAGCTTCGCCGCGATCACCGGTCGCGGGTGCGGGCCGTTGCGGCGCAGGTCGCGCAGCCAGGCCGGCGGATCGGCCTGCAGCGCGTTCAGCTCGTCGCGCGAGACGACGCCGTCGCGGAACTCCGCGGGCGTGGCCTCGAGGTACACCCCGAGCTTCTTGGCCGCGGTCGCGGGCTTCATGGTCTGCGGGGTCTTGTGCGACGTCATGGTGTCCACGGTATCCGGCGGCGTCCGGCACCCCGGTAGCCTGGCCCGGTGACCGGCCCGGACGCAGCACCGTCGTTCCGCATCGCGTACGTGCCCGGGGTGACGCTGGGCAAGTGGACGCGGATCTGGCGGGAGCGGCTGCCGCAGGTCGAGCTCGATCTCATCCCGGTGGCCGCCGCCGACGCGGCGGGTCTGGTGCGCGACGGCGCCGCCGACGTGGCGTTGCTGCGGTTGCCGGTGGACCGGACGGGCCTGCACGCGATCCCGCTCTACACCGAGACGACGGTCGTCGTGGTGCCCAAGGACCACCTGTTCGCCGCCGCGGACGAAGTGTCCACAGCGGACCTCGCCGACGAGGTCGTGCTGCACCCGGTCGACGACACCCTGGACTGGGCCGAGCCGCCGGGACGACCGGCGGTCCACCGGCCGGCCACCACCGCGGCCGCCGTCGAACTGGTCGCGGCCGGGGTCGGCCTGCTGGTGGTCCCGCAGTCGCTCGCCCGCCTGCACCACCGCAAGGACCTGACCTACCGCCCGGTGTCCGGGCCGCCGGAGTCGCGCGTCGCGTTGTGCTGGCTCGAGGACGACACCTCCGACCTGGTGGAGCAGTTCATCGGGATCGTGCGCGGGCGGACCGTGAACAGCACCCGCGGGCGCCCCGCCACACCGGCACCGGCCAAGCCGGCGCCAAAGGCAGCAAAGACGGCGAAGGCAGCGAAGGCAGCGAAGTCGGCGGGTGGCCGCAAGCAGCAGAAGGCGGGCCCGAAACGGGCGAAGCCGCGCCGCCGGTCCTGAAGTGCGGGCACCGCCGAGCCGGCTCTGAACGTGGAACACACCCGCTCCGAACGTGGAACACACCCTGCCGGAACGGGGGACACACCCGGTCTGAGTGTGGGACACGCCCGGCGGGAACGGGGGACACGCCCGGTCTGAGTGTGGGACACGCCCGGCGGGAACGGGGGACACGCCCGGTCTGAGTGTGGGACACGCCCGGCGGGAACGGGGGACACGCCCGGTCTGAGTGTGGGACACGCCCGGCGGGAACGGGGGACACGCCCGGTCCGAACGTGGGACACGCCTTAAAGGGCGGCAGTGGTGAGGGGCCGAGGACGAATACCAACGCGAGCAAAGCCGTTGCGAGTTGGGCCGTTGGGTCCCTTGACTGCGGTGGCGATGCTGCAAGGCTGTGCGTGGCGTCGGGGACGTTGTCGTGCATCGGCGGTGGAGCATGGTCGTGCGTCGGTTGGGTGCCCGGGTTTTGGCTGTGGCGGTCGCGATGGTCCTGGGAGGTGCGGTCGCTGCTGTGCCGGCGGATGCCGCCCCCTCCGGTGCGCCGTTGGCGCCGCCCGCGTCCGGACACCACAAGCTGAGCGAGTCGTCGGAATCGGCCCACGCGGTGCCGAACCCCCTGTTGAAGGAGGTCTTCGCCGAAGGCGAGGAAGAGGACGACGGCGACAACCCGGCCTTGTCCGCGCTGTGCCAGAGCTTCCTGGGCAAGCCCAGCCCGTACCACCGGCTCGCGCCCAACGTCGACGCCATCGTCGGCGACGCGACGGTGCCGACGGGCAGCCAGGAAGGGTGCAGCACCGCGCAGAACGAGACCACCATCGCGGTGAACCCGGCCAACCCGCGCAACATCGTCGCCGGGTCGAACGACTACCGGATCTTCAACACCCGTGAGGCGCGCAACGACGCCTCCGGCTGGGCGTACACCTCCTTCGACGGCGGCCGCACCTGGCGCAACGTCGTGCTGCCGCAGCTGAACTTCCAGACCGGCGCCGCCGCCCCACTGTCCTACATGGACTCCGCCGGTGACCCGGCGATCGCGTTCGGGCCGGGCAACACGGTCTACTACGCGACCCTGGTGTTCAGCCGGACGGTGCCGGCCGACGGATCGCAGCAGGCCAGCGGCATCGCGGTGTCGGTGTCCCACGACGGCGGCCTGAGCTGGGACGCGCCCGCGATCCTCGAACTGGACGGGGTGACCGCGGCGGGCACGCCGACGCCCACCTACGTCTTCAACGACAAGGAGTGGATCGCCGCCGATCCCAAGTCCGGCAAGGTCTACGTGACCTGGACGGTGTTCACCTACGACCAGGAGGGCAACTACCTGGAGTCGCCGATCGTCGCGTCGGCGTCCACGGACTTCGGCCGCACCTGGACCGGCCCGAACCAGGTGTCGCCCCCGACGACCAGTTCGACCAGCGGCATCACATCGTTCGGCAGCGGGTCCAACCCGCAGGTCACCCGCGACGGCACGCTGCACGTCGCCTACGAGACGTCGGTGTGCGCGAGCATCGCCTGTGACCAGCCGGCCGACCACGACGCGGTCGTCGTCGCCACGTCCCGCGACGGCGGGCGCACCTTCCGCAACGTCGAGGTGGCCACCGACTACGACTTCCCGGTCGACGAAGACACCGGCTCCGAGGGGCTGACCGGGGAGAACTTCCGGATCAACAGCTTCCCGCAGCTGGCGTACGACCGCGCCACCGACCACCTGTGGGTCACCTGGGCCGACGACCGCAACGGCCGCTACCGGGACGGGGAATCGGTGCGCACCAACGGAGACGTCCTGCTCAGCGGGTCCGACGGCCGGCACGGCTGGTCGCGCCCGGCGACGATCGGCTCGTCGGCCGACGAGGTGTTCCCCGCCGTGGCCGCCCAGAACGACCGGGTCGCGGTCACCTACTACACCCGCGCATACGACCGCCACGGCATCGGCCTGGACTACGCGTACACGGCCGGCCGCGGGTCGAACATCGCCCGGGGTGCGCTGCAACGCATCACCACGCAGACGGCGAACCCGCAGGTGCAGTTCGTCAGCACCGGCCTGGAATCCGGCGAGGTGCTGCAGGGCGTGTTCATCGGCGACTACACCGCCGTCGCGATCGGCACCGACCTGCGGATCCACCCCTGCTGGACCGACTTCCGCGGCAACCCCGGCACCACGTTGCCCAACCAGGACGTCGTCACCCAGGCCATCGCGCTGCACTGACAGGTCAGCGGGCTCGGCCGGACCCTGGTGGGTCCGGCCGAGCCGGCGGGCGCCCGGTCAGGGCTTGAGCCGGGCCAGCAGGTCGTCGGCTTCCGGACGGCCCAGCGCGGTCAGCAGGTCCGCCGCGCGCCGCCAGCAATCCTTGGCCTGCTCGGCCTCGCCGAGAGTGTCCAATGTGGAGCCCAGGTGGTCCAGGACGCGGGCGGTGCCCCACTGGTCGCCGAGTTCCTCGCTCAACGCCTGCGCCCGCCGGTAGTGCGCCACGGCCGGTTCGAGCAGGCCGCGGTCGCGGCACAGGTCGGCCAGCGTGTGCTGGGTGAACCGCTGGCCCGACCGGTCGCCCAGCTCCTCCTGGATGGCCAGGGCGTCACGCAGGTGCGCGGCCGCCCGCTCGGGCTCGCCGAGCCTGCGGTGGGCGTCGCCGAGGTTGTTGCGGCAGATGGCCTCGCCCGTGCGGTCGCCGATCTCGCGGAACAACACCAGCGCGCGGTCGAACTCGGCGACCGCCGCCGCGTGCCGGCCGAGGTCCACCATGGCCACGCCGAGGTTGTTCGTCGTCCACGCCCGCCCACCGGGGTCGGTGAACAGCTCCAACGCCCGCCGGTAGTGCGCGACGGCGGCGTCGAGTTCGCGGCGGTCGCTGTGCGCGACGCCGAGCCCGTTGCTGATCCGGGCCTGCCCACCCGCGTCGCCCAGGGCCTGCGCCGAGGCCAGCCCGGTGGTGTGGGTGGCGATCCAGTCGTCCCAGTGGCTGCGTAGGTAGAGGTAGTTCAGCAGGACCACGGGCAGCTGCCATGCGATGGCGTGTTCGCCGTGCGTGGCGGCGACCGGGACGGCGGCGACGAGGTTGGCGTGCTCGGCCTCGCACCACCCGAGCGCCTCGGCGTGGCTGTCGAACCGCTGTGCGGGATGGGAACACGGTTCGAGCGGGAAGCCGCGCCTGCGGTGCGGGGCGAGGCGCTGGGCGGCCGCGTCGGCGGTGTGCAGGTACCAGCTCAGCAGCCGGTGCCGGGCCTGGCGCTGCTCCGCCGCCTGCTCGTCCCGCTGCACCATGGCGATCGCGTAGTCGCGCAACAGGTCGTGCAGGTGGTAGCGATCCGGCGTGCCCTCCTGGACGAGGTGCTCGTCGAGCAGGGTTTCCAGCTGGGCCTCGGCTTCGGCGACCGAGACCCCCGCCAGCGCCGCGGCCGACGGCGCCGACACGTCCGGGCCGGGGTGCAGGCCGAGCAGCCGGAAGAGGCGGCGCGGGCCGTCGGGGAGTTCCTGGTACGACAAGGCGAAGCTCGCGTGCACGCGCGGCAGCCGGTCCAGCTTGGCCAGCAGGTGCGCCGGGGTCCACGCCGTGCGGGCGCGCAGGCGCCGCGCGGCGACGCTGATCGCGATCGGCAATCGCCCGCACAGCTCGGCCAGCCGCGCCGCCGCACCGGGGTCGTCGTCGAACCGCTCGGCCCCGGCGAGGCGGGTGACGAGCGCGGTCGCCTCGGCCGGCGCGAGCACGTCCAGCGGCAGCGGCTCGACGCCGTCGACCGCGCCCAGCCCGCGCCTGCTGGTGACGATGACCAGGCACGTGGTCGACGCGGGCAGCAGCGGGCGCAGCTGGTCCGCGCCGGCCACGTTGTCCAGCAGTACCAATGCTTCACGGCCGGCCAACCGGTCGCGGTAGAGCGCGGACCGGCCCTCGACGTCGGCCGGGATGCGCGGCGCGGGCACGCCGAGCAGGCGCAGGAACCGGTCGAGCACCGCCGCCGGATCGGCCGCCGGCCCGGCCGGGTCGAAGCCACGCAGGTCCGCCCACAACTGGACGTCGCCGAACCGGCCGCGGTTGACCAGCCGGTGCGCGGCGTGCACGGCCAAGCGGGTCTTGCCGACGCCCGCCATGCCCTCGATCGCGACGACCGCCGGCGCGTGCGCGTCGCCCGCCTCGGCCAAGGCGAGCAGGCGGTCCAGTTCGACCTCGCGGCCGGTGAACTCGGCGATGTCCATCGGCAGCTGGCGCCGCGCTTCGTCCACTTCGGACTCAGGCGGGCCTGCGGGTGCGGGACCGGCCAGCGCGCGCCACGCGTCCAGCCAGCGCCGCAGGTACTCCCCACCCCGCTCGACCGGCAGCCCGCACGCGGACAGGCAGGCCGCCACGTAGCGCTCGACGAACCGCATCCGCGGCAGCCGGTCGCCCGACTTCCCGCTCAGCACATGGGAAATCGTGCTGACCGGCAGCGCTTTGACCCGGGCGCCGGTGGTCGAGGGCACGTCCCCGCCCAGGCGCTCGAGGCGGCGCAGCGAAGGCTGACCGGCCCACAACCGCAGCGCACGCATCCGCTCGACGAACTCGCCCGCGTCGGCGGCCGTGGCCGGATCAGGTGGCTGGGTGGAACTCATGTGCCGCGACTCCCCTCCGGGCGCGGCACCAACCTATCGCTGTTGCCCTACTTGGGTTTCCACCCACCCTTGTCGGTCAGGCCCGGCGGCTCGCTGGGCAGGTGCGTGCTCAGGCTCGTGTTCACGGCGGTGGCCATCTTGGTCGCCGACGACTTCATGTTCTGCAGGCTGCCGTTGACGTCGTTGAACAGCGTGCCGAGCTTGCCGATCACGTTGGTCAACTGCTGGGAGATCTGCGCGACGACGCTCATGCAGTACTGGACGACCGCGAACGGCACCCCGATCCCGGTCGCTGCCTCGGCCAGCATCTTGGGGCTGATGCCCTGGATGCCGGTGTTCCCGATCTGGATGGCCGCGTTGACCATCGAGGCGGCGGCATCGGCGCCGTGGGTGATCACGGTCCCGCGCAGCGTGCCGAGGTTCGCGCCGAGGTCGGCCAGGTTGGTGGCGACCCCGCTGACGGCGGGCTGGGCGTCCTTGAGCCGGGCGAGCAGCGAGTCGGCGTGCTCGGAGAAGCTGTCGGCGGCCTGACCGGACCAGTTGTTGTTGACCCGGTCCACCTCGGTCTGGCAGTCGTCGTAGGCGGTGCGGAAGGCGGTGGTGATCTGGCTCGCCCACTGCCTGCCGACGTTGCTGACGTTCTCCGGGCCGAGCAGCCAGTTCTCGATGTAGGTCTGCACCTGGGTGATGACCTGCTGCGTGCGGGGCTTCGGGCTCGAGTCGCGGGCGACCTTCATGATGAGGCCCATCTTGAAGCCGTTGAGCAACGACATCAGGTCTTCCGAGGCGTTCTTCAGGTCGGTCAGCTTGGCGGGCGCCACCGGCGTGGCCATGGTTCGTGCTCCCTTCAGGCGTTCAGGCGCCGTGAGATTCCGCTGGTGTTGTCCAGGCCGTCGCCCGAGTCCTTGATGCGGTCGGTGTTGCCGGTCTCGGTGTCGCCGTAGGTCTGCGCGACCGTGGCGAGGTCCATGGCCAGGGTGTGGAAGTGGTTGCGCATCTCGGCGGCGAAGTCGATGACCTGCTGGCGTGCCTTGGCGTACTCGGCCATCGCGCCCGGGTCCCACTTGGTGAACGAGTCGGGCACGATGTCGAAGGCGCCGCCGACGAGGTTGTGCGCGATCGCGTCGAGGTCGCGCGAGGACTGGTCGAGGGCCGCCGCCGCTTGGACCAGCACGGTGAGGTCGGTGTCCAGGCTGCTCATGCCCCGCTCCCGTCCGCCGCCCACGACGTCGTCCGCAGCACCGGCCGCTCGGCCCAGTCGTCTCCGGCGCCGGCCGGCTTCGCACGCGGTGCCGATGGTTCGGCGACCGCCGGGAAGCGGTTGCGGTAGTCGCTGAGCACGAGGTCGGCAGCCGGGTCGTCGCCGACCTCGGCGGCCAGGATCCGTTGTGCCACCTCGGCGATGCGCGTCTGGGCGCGTTGCACGCAGCCCAGCACGAGCGAGACGATCTCGGTGGCGGAGAGCCGGACGCCGCTCGGCCCGAGTTCGATTGCGCGCACCGCGCCCGAGGTGCGCACGGTGACGCGCACCTCCCCACGCGGGGACGACTCGGTGACCTCGGTGTTGTCGATCTTGTCCGCCGCCGCGGCGAAGCGCTCGATGCGTTGCTGCGCGGCGCGGTCCTCGAGTCGTAGTTCCTCCTCCGTCTGGAGGCTTTCCGACATGTCGGTCATGGGTCCCTCTTCCCTACGTCCTTGTGCTTCAAGACGATCGGGTGGGAGCGAACGCTCCGTGTTGCACGGAATTGGACGGAATTGGACGGCGGTGGCGTTGCCGGCCGCGTTACGCGCGCTCGGCCAGGGCCGCGGCGATGGCGGCGACGGTCCGGTCGGCGTCATGGGTCAGCTCGCGCAGGGCGTCCCGCGCGAGGGACGGCGGCAGCTCGGCCAGGGCCTGGACCAGACGGATCCGCACCGCCTGATCCGCGTGGCGGGCCGCGAGCGCGTCGGTCAGCGCGGTGAGGATCGAGCCGAGGATCGCGTCCGTACCCAGCGCCCCCAGCACTTCGGAGGCCTCGACGTCGTTGGTGCCCTCGACGATCATGTCGACGAGGATCGGCACGGCTTCGTGCACACCACGACGGCCCGCGGCCAGTGCGGCCGGCCCGCGCACGGCCGGATCCGGGTCGTCAAGGGCGCTCGCGAGCAGGGCGCTCGCCTGGTCGCCGGGCAGTTCGGCGATCGCCAGGATCGCGCGCCGCCGGACGTCGACGTCGGCGGACCGCAACCCCTCGGCGACGCTCGCGACGCCCTCGTCGCCGGCCCGCGCGAGCGCCCAGCGCAGGGCGCCCGCGACGTTCGGGTCGGCCTCGGCGAGCACCGCGCGGGCCAGTGCCTCGGTGGGCACCGGCCCGTCCTCGGCCGGGGCCAGGGCGGCCTGCTGACGGCGTGCCGCGCTGGGCGAGTTCAGCCCGTGCAACAGCTCGACGATGCGCAGGACGCCCTGCCAGCCCGACGGTGCCGAGGGCTCGACCGCGCGCAGGCGGTCGAGCAGTTCCTGCTCGTGGCGCAGCCGGTCCTCGGTCCGGCGGATCAACTCGGCGACCAATGTGGACGGTGCGAAGCCCGGGTCGGCCAGCGCGCGGGCGATCTGGCGCAGCGACAAGCCCAGCGTGCGCAGGCCCTCCACGTGGAAGATCCGCCGGAGGTCCGCCTCGGAGTACTCGCGGTAGCCGCCCACGGTGCGCCCGGTCGGCCGCACCAGCCCGAGGGCGTCGTAGTGCCGGAGCATCCGGGTGCTCACGCCGCAGCGCCGCGCCACCTCACCGATCAACACGGTGCTGGCCCGCCCTGGACCCGCGCGAACGAAGAGAGCGCCATGGTCACCGTCCTACGCCCGGTCCGGGCCCAGGGTGACGATCCGGCTCGCCTCGTCCAGCGCGAGCTCGAACCCGGCGTCGGGGTCGTGCAGCAGCCGCTCGGTGGCGCGCGCGTGGGCTCGCACCGCCGGGTCGGCACTGGTCAGCGCCACCCGCAGGACGGGTTCGATCACGTCGCCGAGCGCGACGAGGGCCTGGCTCAGGCTGAGCTGCACCTTGCGGTCGCCGCGGCCCAGCTGCGTGGCCAGTTCCGTCGCCAGCTCCTTCTTCGCCGCCGGCGGCACGAGGACGACGGCGGCACGCCACGCGCTGCGCGCCACCTCGTCGTCGCCGTCGCGCAGCAACGCCCGGGAGATCGCTGGCCACGTGCTCGGCTCGCCGAGCTTGGACAGCGTGTGCAACGCCTGAGCGCGGGCCTGGGCGTGCCCGGAACGCAGCTGCGCGAGCAGCTTCGGCACGGTGACGTCCACCGGGAGCCGGGTCAGCGCCCAGGTCAGCATGTCGCGCACGAAGAACTCCGGCTCGACCGCGCACCGGGCCACGAGCGGGTCGGCCAGATCGGGGTCGGCCCGCGTGCCGGCCGCGAGCGCGGCCTGAAGGCGCGTCGATGCGTCCTCGGCGCTCAGTGCGCGGAGCAGGTTCCTGTGCGTCATGCACACAGTGAAAACCTTGTCACGGTGTCAAGGTCAAGCGCGCGACCAGGCCATCACCGGCGCGTTCTCGACCTCGGGCTCGGCCACGGCGGTGCGGCGCAGGCCGACCGCGATCACGACGCCGATCGCGGCCACGAGGTAGAGGTTGCCGGTCAGGTGCTGCCACCACGACGTCCAGTGCACCTCGCGGGTGTTGGGCCAGATGATGTGCAGGGGCGCCGTGAAGATCGCGATCGCCAGGACCGCGAGCCACCGGCGGCCACGCGGGACGAGGGCCAGCGTGGGCACGGCGAGCAGCACCCAGACGAAGTGGTGGTCCCACGAGATGGGCGACGCGATCAGACCAACGGCCGCGACGACCAGCAGCGCGCCCAGTTCGTCGCCCGCGCGCACCGCGCGGCGGGCGGCGAGGAAGCCGGCGGGCACCACGACCAGCACGCCGAGCGCCCACACCGCCTGCCGCAGGCCGCCGCTCAGGCCGAGCCGGGCCAGCTCACCGGACAGGGATTGGTTGTAGGAGTAGAAGACGTCGCCGATCCGGTCGCTGTGGAACAGCGTGTTGGTCCAGAACTGCAGGCTGTCGTGCGGGGCGACGACGAGCGCCACCAGTGTGATCGCGGCCGATGTGGCGGCCATCGTCGCGGCGGCGCGCCAGTCGCGGCGGGCCAGGAAGAAGAGGATGAGCACGGCCGGGGTCAGCTTGACCGCGGCGGCGACGCCGGTGAGCAGCCCGCGCGGCAGCGGTCCCAGGCGGGGGAGCAGGCAGTCGGCGCAGACCATGAGCAGCAGCACGAGGTTGATCTGACCGAAGTGCAGCGTCTCGCGGACGGGCTCGAGCGCGGGCCCGGCGGCGGTGAGCGCGAGGGCGGCGAGCGCCGTCGGCCGCCAGGCCCAGCCGTGGTGGCGGCACACCAGCACGGTGACCGCGCCGATGGCCGCGATGTTGACCAGTTCGTGCACCACGAGCGCGGCACCGAAGGGCAGCAGGCTCATCGGCACGAAGAACAACGCCGCCGACGGCGGGTAGGTGAACAACAAGCCGGTGGGTGTGCCGAGCCGTTGGCTGAAACCGTCGGCGTAGAGCGGGATCCCGTGCCGCATCGCCACGCCGCCGGCCCGGTACACCTGCAGGTCGACCCCGTTGGCGTAGCGCAGGGCGTCCACTGTGTACACCAGCACCACGATGGCGCCGATGGCCACGGCGACCAACCAGAACCAGCGGTCGAGCAGCTTCGTGAACGCGAGCTGCCACTGCATCGACCGGTGCTCCCTCGGCTCGAGCAGCCGCCCCGACTGCGTTCGATCTCCGGGGCCGCAGCCTAGTTCGCAGGTGGCGGGACGCCTCGATGGGGTGTGAATGGCTCACCAGCCGGCCCCACCCCATCGAGTCGCCCTGGTCAGCGCAGGCGCAGCGCGTCCCGCACGGTGAAGAAGAGGTCGGTCTGATCGGTCAGGCCGACCACGTTGGCTGCCCGCGGCCCGTACGCCGCGATGCGCACCTGGGTGCCGGTGTGCGCCTGCGAGCCGCCGGTCTCAGCGGTGCCGTAGGCCATGGTCATCGGCTTGCCGTCGGCGGTGAGCAACGTCCGGGTCAGCCCCGGCGTCGTGCTGCCCGGGTAGACGATCTGGCTGGAGTGCCCGTGGTCGGCGGTGACGACCACCAGGGTGTTGCCGTCGTGGCGGGCGAAGTCCAGCGCGGCCTTGACCGCCTGGTCGAAGTCGACGGTCTCGCCGATCTGACCGCACGGGTCGGCGGCGTGGTCCTGCTTGTCGATGCTCGCGCCCTCGACCTGCAGGAAGAAGCCGTTGCGGCCGCGCTGGTCGAGCAGTGAGATCGCCTTGCTCGTCATGGTCGCCAGGCTGGGCAGACCGGCCGTGCGCGCCGGGTTCGGTGTGCAGCGCACCGCGGGCTCGGCGCCACCGGTGTGCGTGGCCAGCGGCCCGGTCCAGTTGACGGGCAGGTTGCCCGCGGCGAACAGGCCGAGCACCGGCGAGTTCTGGTCGGCGTGGCGGACCTGGTCCAGCCCGGCCGCGTCGGTGACCACCTGGTAGCCACGCGCCTTGGTCTGGTCCAGCAGGGTCCTGCCCTGCCAGCGCCCGGCGGTGGCCTTCTCGGCGAACGACGCCGCGCCGCCGCCGAGGGTGACGTCCGGGCGGGTGGTGATCAGCTGCTCGGTGATCGAGCCGGCGCCGCCGTTCTCCAGCGCGTTGCTCGGGCACTTCGCGGTGGTCGACGACGGCGCGTAGCAGCCGCGGTCGGTCACGTGCGCGACCTGGACGGCCGGGGTGGCGTCCTGCAGCTCCGCCGTGCTCACGTCGCCGGTGCGCAGGCCGTTCGCCTTGGCCAGTTCCAGCAGCGTGCGCTGCGGCCTGCCCTTGATGTCCACCGAGATGGCGCCGTTGTAGGTCTTGGTGCCGGTCGACCAGCCCGAACCGGAGGCGGCCGAGTCGGTCACGTAGTCCGGCTTGCCGTCGGCCTTGTCCAGCGAGTAGGTCGTGTACTGGCCGGTCAGCGGCAGGGCGTCGATGCCGGGAAGCGGCCGGCCGCGCCACGGGCGTAGTTGCGTGCCGCGGTGATCTCGGAGTCGCCCATGCCGTCGCCGATCAGCAGGATCACGTTGCGCGCGGGGCCGCCCCGGATCTCACCGCGCACTTCGGCGGTCTGGTCGCCGTCCAGCCGGGTGGCCGCGCCGTGCCGGCCGAGGCCGGCCGTGCCCGCGCCGCTGTCGGAGAACGCCAGCCCGGCGGTCAGGGCCAGGGTCGTGGCCGCCACCGAGACGACGATCGGCCCGCTCAGCCGTTTCCGCATTTCATCAGCTCCTGTGCATGTGTAGGTAGTGCGCCGCCATTCGAAACCGTCGAACTGCACACCCGGCCATGAACAGGTGTTGATCAGACAAACAGGAGTCGTCGGATCGGAACGTTTGGTAACGGGCGGATAACGATGGCCGTCGGGCCCCATCCGGCTCCGCGCCCCTGTCGAAGGACCTGTGATCGCGGCTCGATTCGACGGGCCAGGGAATGCGCATGCCTTCAAATGCGATTCGCCAGCGGAGAACAGGAGATTTTCGGAAATGAAGCGCACCATTCGTCGTGGCACGGTCGCCATCGGTATCGCGTCCATCGCGCTCCTCGGAGCCGCGTGCAGCAGCTCCGACCAGGGGGCGTCGCAGAACACGACCACGACCGCGGCCCCACCGGCGGCCAGCCAGCCGATGGCCAGTTCGCCGTCGGCCACCGCCGACCCCGCCGCCGACCTCGTCGGTCCGGGCTGCGGCGACTACGCCAAAGCGGTGCCCAATGGTGCCGGTTCGGTCTCCGGCATGGCCGCCGACCCGGTCGCGGTCGCGGCGAGCAACAACCCGCTGCTCAAGACCCTGGTGCAGGCGGTGTCCGGGAAGCTGAACCCGAAGGTGAACCTGGTCGACACGCTCAACGGCAGCGAGTTCACCGTGTTCGCGCCGGTCGACGACGCGTTCAAGAAGGTCGACTCGGCGACGCTGAACAAGCTCAAGACCGACTCCGGCCTGCTGACCAAGATCCTCACCTACCACGTGGTGCCCGGTCAGCTCGCGCCCGACGCGGTGGTCGGCGACCAGAAGACCGTCGAGGGCGGCATGGTCAAGGTGACCGGCTCGGGCAACGACCTGAAGGTCAACGACGCCAAGGTCATCTGCGGTGGCGTGCACACCGCCAACGCCACGGTCTACCTGATCGACTCGGTGCTGTCGCCGACGTCCTGACCCAGGCAGGAAGCGGGGCGCGAGCCAGTCGGCTCGCGCCCCGCTTTTCCGTACCCGCGACGCCTGCAACATTTGGATCGGGCAGTGCGATATCCGGGTTCGTGACCGTTGAGGATCGTCGGGGAACGCGGGCCGAGCAGGTGGGCAGGCGTCTGGCCGAGTCGTTGTTCCGCACCGTGACCGTCGAGCCGTTCACCGTGCGCCGCCGGGGTGCGGCGTTGTGGGCGGCCTGCGTCATCGCGGCCCTGGTGCACCTTTTCGTGGTGGCGCTGGCCGTCTTCGGCGTGTGGATCATGGTGGCCATGCCCAACCTGATCACGATCCCGTTGGGCGTGGTGATGCTCGGCTTCGCCGCCATGTTGCGGCCCCGGTTCGGTCGCCTCCCGGCCGATGCCGTGCTCGTGTCGCGCGAGCAGTCGCCGCACCTGTACGCGGCGCTCGACGAGCTGGTCGACCGGCTCGGCACGCGCAAGGTCGCGCAGGTCGTGCTGAGCGCCGAGCACAACGCCTCGATCACCCAGGTCGGCCTGCGCAGGCGGCTGGTGCTGGTGCTCGGCTACCCGCTGTGGAACCTGCTGACCGGGCCGGAGCGCGCGGCGGTGCTCGGGCACGAGCTGGCCCACCAGGTCAACGGCGACCTGCGGCGCGGCCTGCTGGTCGGGTCATCGTTGCGGACGCTGGCCGAGCTCGTGCGCGCGTTGCGGACCCGCTCGAGGACGACCTCGTTCCCGATCGTGACCTGGGCGTCCGAGGGGGCGATGTGGCTGTTGTCGTGGCCGGTCTACTGGGTGCTGCTGGCGCAGAACACGTTGCTGGCGCGGTCGGGCCAGCGCGCGGAATACCTGGCCGACCACCTCTCGGCGACGGCGACCGGCCCGGCCGCGATGGCGTCGGCGTTGCGCACCGTGGCGCTGGGCCCGGCGGCGGTGCGGGCCCTGCACTCGGCGGTGATCCGCAAGGACGACGACCTGTGGCTGGCCGGGCGCACCTGGTTCGCCGAGCTGAGCCCGGAACGCAAGCAGCTCACCGACGCCGAGGACCACCGCGTGGACGACAGCCACCCGCCGACCCGCCTGCGAATCGCCGCCCTGCAGGCGCGCCGCTACCCGCCGGGCCTGCCGCCTTCGTTCGACCACAAGGCGATCGACGCGGAGCTGGCCCCGCGGCTCAAGCGGGTGGCCGAGCAGCTCAAAGCCGAAGCGACCGGCTGGTGAGGGCGACTTCTCGTTGGGGCGACACATGAAGAGGAAGCTTTGGAGCGCGCTGGCCCTGCTCCTGGCCTTGAGCGCGTGCACGACCGAAATCGCGGGGACGGCGCAGCCGGTGCGACACCGTGCTCCGTCGTCGGTGTCAGCCTCTTCGCCGACCTCCACGACGACACGAAAGGTCGATCCGGCCTACGTGAGGGCCAAGGACGCCCTGGGCGACCTGACCACCTACGACGCGTGCACGGTGGCTCCGATGGCCGCCATGCCCGCGAAATTCAGCAGGTACGGCACGCCGTACGCAGCCTCCCCCTACAGCATCGACCAATGCAGAGTGATCGTACCGCTGGCCGGCGACCACACGATCGACCTCGACTGGGGCAAGTTGCGGTCGATGCCGGGCCCGGAGGCCACCAAGGGCGCCGATCTGGGTGGCGGGATGCGGCTGGTGGCTGACCAGAGTGCGGCCACCTTCTGCGTGCAGGACCTCAGGTTCGCCGACGGTCTGGCCATGTCGATCGAGGCCGATGCCGAGACCAAGTCGGGGGAGTTGTGCGGCTACACCCGCGACGTCGCCGTCGTGATCGGCAAGTTCCTGCGTGGCGGCGGGACGGCCGGGCACGCGATCGTTCAGCAGACCTCGTTGCGGCACAAGGACGCGTGCTCGCTGTTGCCGGCCAAGCTGGCGAACTCGGTGCCCGCCGGCTCTCCGATGATCGCCCTTGAGGTCAATCCCACGCACCACAGTTGCCAGTACACCAACAACAACGCCCAATCGATCGTGCTGGAGTTCATCGACACGAGCGCAGACCTGAGCGTGTTCACCGACGCCAAGATCGTCAAGGTGGGTGGCCGCGTCACCGCCCGCGTGACCGAAACCTACGGTGACGGCTCGACGAGTTGCCGGTTGGTCACCACCTACACGAAGGCTCCGGCGAGCCAGTACAGCTCCCAGAACGTCGAAGGCGTGGCGGTGTCCATCATCCGGCGCCACTCCTCGTCGTCGCTGTGCGCCGACGCCACGGCGCTGGCCGGGAAGCTCTGGGTCAAACTGAAATAGCGGTGGCGCCCGGGTGGGCGCCACCGCGTTCGGTCTCAACTCAGGCCTGGTGGATGACGATGTCGTCGCGCCGGGTACGGGCGCGGATCTTGACGGTGGCCGCGGCCGGGTTGTCCTGCGCGGTCAGGGAGTTGCGCACGGTTCCCTTCGTGCTCTCGGCGTCCACCTCGGCGTGGATGCCAGCGGGGATGCCGACCTCGATGCCGCCGGCGGCGTTGGTCAGGTCCGCCTGACCGCAGGTCAACCGGCCGATCCGAATAGGACAGTGGGCCGCGGTCGCGGTGACGTTGCCGTCGGCCTGGTCGAGGTCGAAGCTGCCGCTCGACCCGCTGAGCTCCACATCGGACAGTGCGTGACCGATCGACACCGTCCCGGTCGAGCCCTCGTACCGGACCGGGCCTTCGACCTCGTCGATCCGCAACGCGGCGGTGCCGCCCTGCAGGTCGACGGTCCCGGCGATGTGCTCGACCGCCAGCTCGCCGTCGGCCAGGTCGCCGCGCAGGGCGCCGATGTGGCCGAGCTCGACGCGGCCCGACGCCACCGCCAGCGTGCAGTCACCGAGCCGGCCGGCGGCGTGCACCTGGGACCACGCGGTGTTCAGCACCAGCTGGGATCCGACCGGAAGCTCGACGGTGATGGCGACGGAGCCGTCCTTGGCCCCCGCCTTGACCGTCTCGATCGTCAGCTCGCCCGCGGCGAACTCGACCTTGGTCTTCGCCGCGACCTTCACGTCGGTGGCGTTGGTGCTGTCGACCGGTTCGACCCGCACCTCGGTGTCCTGGCGCTCGCTCGCGGTGATCCGGACACGGGCGCCTCCGGTGGTCAGTTTGGCGATGATTGGCTCGGGAGTGAGGAACGTGGACATGACGGGTTTTCTCCTTGATGTCTATGGGGTTTCAGGCGCGCTTGCCGAACTTGGCGCGGGCCCAGGCGTAGCCGAGGACCGCGATGGCGAGCGACCAGGCGATCGCGGCCAGGGTCTGGCCGGTGTTCGGCGCGCCGAGCAGAAAACCGCGAACCGACTCGATGATCGACGTGAAGGGCTGGTAGTGGGCGAACTCCCGGATGCCAGGGCCCATCTTGTCGGCGGGCACGATCGCGCTGCTGAAGAACGGCAACATGATCAGCGGCACGGTGGCCATCCCCGCGGACTCCACGGTCTTGGCCGCAAGGCCCAATGCGACGGTGAGCCAGCTGACCGCGAAGATCACCAGCAGCAGCACGCCCGCGGCGGCGAGCCACTGCGTGAACGACGCCTCCGGGCTGAACCCGAAGAGGAACGCCACCCCGATGACCGCGGCCACCGCGACGGTGACACGGACCATTGTGGACACTACGTGCCCGGTCAGCACGGCGCCGCGGGAGACGTCCATGACCTTGAAGCGGTTGATGATGCCCTTGGTCATGTCGGAGCTGACCGAGACGGCGGTGGCGCTGAGCCCGTACGAGATGGCCAGCATGATCATGCCGGGCGTGGCGTAGTCGATGTAGTCGCCGCCACCGACGTTGAACGCGTCGCCGAAGACGTAGACGAACATCACCATCATGATGATCGGCATGAAGATCGCGTTGAACACGGTGATCGGGTTGCGCAGGGTGTGCTTGAAGTTGCGGCGAAGCATGACCGCGGCGTCGGTGCTCATTTGGTGGTGACCTCCGTCTGGGAGTCAATCGAGTTGGTGGAGTCGCTGGAGTGGCCGGTGAGGGCGAGGAACACGTCGTCGAGGTCGGGCATGTGCACGGTGAACTCCTCGACGTCGACGACGTACTCGTCGAGGCGGTCCAGCAAGGCCCGCAACGACTTGGTGCCGCCGTCGCTGGGCACCCGCAGGACCAGCCGCTCCTCGTCCGAAGTGGACTCGGGCAGCACGCGGAGCGCGGCGGCCAGCTGGGTGGCGTCGGCGAAGCGCAACCGCACGTGCCCGCCGGGGATCTGGCGCTTGAGCTGTTCGGGTGTGCCCTCGGCGACGATCCGGCCCTGGTCGAGCACGGCGATCCGGTCGGCCAGCTGGTCGGCCTCGTCGAGGTACTGCGTGGTCAGGAAGATGGTCATGCCGTCGGCCACCAGCTCGCGGACGATGGTCCACATCGTGCGGCGGCTGCGCGGGTCGAGGCCGGTGGTGGGCTCGTCGAGGAAGATGATCTGCGGGCGGCCGACCAGGGTCATCGCCAGGTCGAGCTTGCGCCGCATGCCCCCGGAGTAGGTCGACGACGCCTTGTCGGCCGACTCGACCAGCTCGAAGCGCTTGAGCAGCCGGTCGACGACCGCGCGGCCCTCATCGCCCTTGAGGTGGTGCAGGTCGGCCATCAACTGCAGGTTCTCGCGGCCGGTCAGCAGTTCGTCCACGGAGGCGAACTGGCCGGTGACGCCGATGGCCGAGCGGACCCCTTTGGTCTCGGTCGCGACGTCGTACCCGGCGACCCGCGCGGTGCCGCCGTCCATGGCGAGCAGCGTGGTCAGCAGGTTGACGGTGGTGGTCTTGCCCGCCCCGTTCGGGCCGAGCAGCGAGAAGATCGAACCCGCCTGGACATCCAAGTCGATGCCGTCGAGCACGACCTTGTCCTTGTAGGACTTCTTGAGCCCCGAAGCCGTGATCACTGAACTGGTCATGGCAGCGACTTTGCTCGGCCGCGCTGACACCGCCCTGACCCCGAGCTGACACGGGCCCTGACACGGTGTTTTACCTGGTCAGAACCGCTTTGGCCAGCTCGCGCCAGTCCGCTCGCGCGCCTTCTTCGGTGACCTCGGCGAACCTCGTGTCACCGAGGTGGGCCCGCGCGGCCTGCTCGATCCGGCCGACGTCGGGCTGGGCGTGGTCGCGCACGCCGCGCACCGCGGCACTGGCCGCGAGCAACCGGGCGGCCTGCTCGTACTGCTCGCACCGCAGCGCCAGGTCCGCGAGCCCGACGAGCACGCCGGCGACCTGCTGCGCGTTGCCCGCCTCGGCGCTCGCCCGGAACGCGGCGACGCGGTGCGCCCGGGCCTCGTCGAGGTCGGCGGCCAGGTAACCGAGCAGGTCTTCGGTCATCGCGCGGACGCCCTCCTGCTCGGCGTACTCGCCCAGCATGGTCGTCGCGAGCTTGAGTTGCCGGTGCGCTTGGTCGGTGTCGCCGGTCCAGCGCGCGAGTTCCGCCTTCGCCAAGGCGAGTTCGGCCAGCGCGTTCGGCCACGCGACGCGTTCGGCGGCGCGCTGGGCTTCGGCCATCGCGGCGGCGCTGGCCTCGGCATCGCCCAGCAGCCAGTACAACTGCGCCTGCCGCGACCGCATCGACACGACATCCTCGAGGGCGCCGACCTCGGTGACCACCGCGATCGCCTGCTCGTAGAGCTCGCACGCCCCGGCGAAGTCGCCGCGGGTGGCCATCCGGTTGGCCAGTTCGGTCAGGGCGAAGGAGATCCCCCACCGCTCGCCGGTCGCGCGGAACTCCGCGAGCGCGGCCGCCAGGTAGGCGTCCGCGGCGTCCGGGTCCTGTCCGACCATGATCCGCTGCTTGCCCAGTTGCAGCCGGGCGATGGCGCGCACCCACGGGTCGTCCTCGGTGAGCAGCGGTTCGAACGCGGACACGAACGCGTCCGGCCCGTGCAGCAACCGTTCCAGCGCGAGGGCGAACCCGAGCAGCGGGTCGCGGCGCTCGACGCGCAGGCTCAGCTCATAGGCCTTGGTGATCCACTCCTGGGCCAGCTCCGGGTCGGTGCGCCCGGAAGTCATGAACACCGCGAGGAACTGGTACGCCTTCGCGCCGACCTCGTCGGACACCTCGCCCGGCGTGGCGGTCGCCGCGACGAGGAACTCGTTACCCTCGGTCTTGTGCCCGCCGAGCCACCAGTACCAGGCCGCGGCCCCGGCCAGGCGCATCGCCGCGTTCGCCTCGCCGGCCGCGAGCGCGCCCCGCAGGGCGGCGCTGAGGTTGTCGTGCTCGGCCTCGAGCGTGGCGAGCCAGGCCAACTGCTCGGCCCGGCGCAGGTGCGGGTCCGCGGTCTCGGCGAGCTCGGTGAAGTAGGCGAGGTGCGCTTGGCGCGCCAGGTCGGCCTCCCCGGCCTCGGCCAGCCGCTGCTCGGCGTATTCCTTGATGGTGCCGAGCAGCCGGTAGCGCTCGTCCTTGCCGACCACGAGGGACTTCTCGGTCAGCGCGGTCAGCAACTCCAGCACGTCACCCGGGTGGACGTCGTCGCCGGCGCAGACGCGTTCGGCCGCCTCCAGGCTCGCGCCCCCGGCGAACACCGAGAGCCTGCGCAACACGGTGCGTTCGGCGTCGGTGAGCAGCTCCCAGCTCCAGTCGACCACCGCGCGCAGCGTGCGGTGCCGGGGCAACGCCGTGCGGCTGCCGCCGGTCAGCAGGCGGAACCGGTCGTCGAGCCGGTTGGCCAGCTGGTCCAGCGACATCGTGCGCAGCCGGGCCGCGGCCAGCTCGATCGCCAGCGGCATGCCGTCCAGGGCCCGGCACACCCGGGCCAGAGTGGACAGTGTGGCCGGCGTGCGCGCCTCGGTGGCGAGGTCGGTGCGCACCGCGGCCGCGCGGTCGAGCAGCAGCCGGATGGCCGGCGCGGCCTCGATCTCGTCGGCGTCGGCGTTCTCGGCGGGCAGGGCCAGCGGCGCGACCGGCCACAGCGCCTCGCCGGTGATGCCGAGCGGTTCCCTGCTGGTGGCGAGGATCCGCAGCCGGCGGCACTCACCGAGCACGCGGTGGGCGAAGGCCGCCGCCGACTCGATCACGTGCTCGCAGTTGTCCAGCACCAGGACCATGGCGCGCTCGCGCAGCGCGGCGACGACGCGGTCGATCGGCTCCGCGTCCGGCGCCTCACCGAGCAACGCATCCCGCAGTTTCAGTGCGGCAAGGGTTGCCTGCGCGATGTCTCCCTCCGCGCTGATGCTCGCCAACTCCACCAGCCACACCCCGTCCGGCTGACCGCCGAGCACCGTGCGCGCGGTTTCCGTTGCCAGCCTTGTCTTTCCCGAACCGCCGGGCCCGATCAGGGTGACGAGCCGGTGTTCGGCGACGAGGTCGCGGACCGCGGCGATGTCGGTGTCCTTGCCCACGTACGTGGTCAGCTCGGCACGCAGGTTGGTCCTGCGGCTCTCGGCCCGGCCACCCACCTCGCCCCGCAGCAACGCGACGTGCAACGCGGACAGCTCGGGGGAAGGGTCGACGCCCAGCGTGTCGGCCAGGGTCTCGCGCATGCGCTCGTAGACCAGCAGGGCCTCGGTGTCGCGACCGGACGCGACGAGCGCACGCATCAACGCCGCGACAGGGCGTTCGCGCATGGGGTGCGCGGCGACCAGGTCGGTCAGCTCGGTCACCAGTTCCGCGCCGTGGCCGAGGTCGATCTCCGCGTCGTAGCGGTCTTCCATGGCCGTCAGGCGCAGCCCGTCGAGCCGGGTGACCGCCGCGTCGAAGGCCCCGCTGTCCAGCAACCCGACGTCCTGCATGGCCGCGCCGCGCCACAACCCGAGGGCCTCCCGCAGCAGTTGCGGGTTCTCCTCGGTGCGGGCCCGGGCGACCAGCCGCTCGAACCGCACGGCGTCCACGTCGTCGGGCGCCACCTTCAGCCGGTAGCCCTCCGGCTGGCCTTCGACCGCCCCGTCCGGGAGCACCTTGCGCAGCCGGGAAACCAAGCGCTGCAAGGCATTCGTCGCATCGGCGGGTGGTTGCTCGCCCCAGATCCAGTCCACCAGCGACGACTTGCCGACCACCCGTCCCGGTTCCAGGGCGAGCGCGACCAGCAACCCGCGCAGCCGGGCGCCCGGCACCTCGGCGAAGGCGCCGTCGCCGGTGCGCACCTCGAACGGCCCGAGCACGCCGATCCGCAGCGGGCCGATGTCCATGGGCCGAGTTTGCCATTGGCTGACAGATCCGTGTCAGGGGCGTGTCAGCCGGTCCGGTGATCGTGGTCGCATGACGAACACGATTCCCCAGGGCCTGCCCATGGAGCGCGACGCGGGCCCGTTCGACCCGCCCAGCGCGATCACGCGGATGCGTGCGACCCGGCCGGTCAGCCCCATGGTCTTCCCCGACGGCCACGAGGGCTGGGTCGTCACCGGGTACGACGCGGCCCGCACGATGATGGCCGACACCCGGTTCAGCTCGCGGCTGGACCTCGACGTCGTCCACGTGCCGTACGAGACGCCCGGCATGCCCGCGGCCACCGAACCGTCACCGCAGGCGCCGGGGCTGTTCATCAGCATGGACCCGCCCGATCACACCCGGATGCGGCGCAAGCTGACCGGCGCGTTCACCGTCAAGCGGATGCGGGAGCTCGAAGAGCGCATCGCCGAGGTCGTGGAGCAGCAGCTGGACCACATGGCGAGCCTGACCCCACCGGTGGACCTGGTGAAGGAGTTCGCGTTGCCGGTGCCGTCGCTGGTGATCTGCGAGCTGCTCGGCGTGCCCTACGCGGACCGGGACAGCTTCCAGGCCAACTCCGCCCAGTTCATGGTCAAGGACCAGACGCTCGAGGAAAAGATCGGCGCGTACATGGCGTTGACCACGTACCTGGGCGAGCTGGTCACCCGCAAGCGCGCCGAACCCGGCGAGGACATCCTCTCCGACCTGGCCCGCCACGACGACTTGTCCACCGAGGAGCTGACCGGGGCGGCGTTCCTGCTGCTGCTCGCCGGGCACGAGACCACGGCCAACATGCTGGGGCTCGGCACGTTCGCACTGCTGGAACACCCCGAGCAGCTGGCCGAGCTGCGGGCCGACCCGGAGCTGCTGCCCGGTGCGGTCGAGGAGCTGCTGCGCTACCTGTCGGTCGCCGACATCTTCTTCCGCTACGCCACCGAGGACCTCGAACTCGGCGGCGAGACCATCCCGCGGGGCTCGACCGTCGTCGTCTCGTTGCTGGCTGCCAACCGCGACCCCGCCCGCTTCGAGCACCCTGACGAGCTCGACCTGCGCCGCAACGCCCGCGGCCTGCTGTCCTTCGGCCACGGCGTGCACCAGTGCCTGGGCCAGCAACTGGCCCGCATCGAGATGCGTGCCGGGTTCGAAGGCTTGCTGCGCCGGTTCCCGACGCTGGCGCTCGCCGTGCCGGCCGAGCAGGTGCGGCTGCGCACGGACATGACCATCTACGGCGTGCACGAGCTGCCGGTCACCTGGACGTGATGCGTCGTTGTGGGTCGTTCCGGCGCGACGGGGTACCCGTCCGTCCATGACCGACAGTCCGGCAAACGATGACCCGCGGCTCGAAGACGGCCCGTGGCGCGACGGCCTCGACGACAAGACCGTCGAGGCCGTCGGGGCGATGACCGAAGCGCTCGAGACCACGGAGATCGCCCGCGGCCACCTGTACTCGTTCCACCAGCTGACCGGCGTGGCCGACTTCAAGCTGGAGAAGGCCATCGAGCTGCTCGAGGAGGCCGGGCACGACGAGCTGGCCGAGGGCCTGCGCCGCGATCTCCTCGGCCGCAACGTGTTGCCCGGCTACTGGACGTTCCAGGTCATCGAGGGCTACGAGGACACCTATTACCGGCCGTTCCGCGAGTGCGAGAAGGAAGTCCGCAAGCTGACCGGCGGCCTGGCCCACGTCCACGAGGCAGACCTGAAGCGGCAACGCCGCTCGCCCGGCCGGACCGGTCACGAGATAGCCCCGCAGGAACCCGCCGCTGACGGCTGACCGTTTGTGTGGTCGATCACGTGCCGGGCCGTCGACACCGGTGAGCGCAGGGAATCGGACCGCCGGCGACCGGTTCGTGACATTCTTCCGCCAGGCGGTAGACGCTGGGACCTTCCTTTCGTAACCTGTCCGAGACCTTGCGGCACGCAGTCGCTCACACGGAGGGTGACTACGCGAGGTCGCCGCCGGACCGGTCCTGTCGGGGGACCGAACCGGAGCCTTTCGCGACGGTGGCCAGTTGGGTTCCTGGCTGCCCGCATGCGCGAACGTGGCCGCGGCGGTCGACGGACGAAGGAGACCCGCGCCACGTGGCGTCCCAACGACTCAAGCGTTCCATCCGGCGCGTGCTCACGGCCGGTGCCGTGACCGCGGTCGTCAGCCTTTCCCCGATGCCCGCGCTGGCGGACCCGACGACCAGCCCGCCGCCGCCGAAGACCGCGTCGGAGGCGTTGAAGCAGTACCAGGAGCTGACGAAGCAGACGGAGATCGTCAACGAGGACCTCCAGCAGGCCAAGGAAGACCTCAAGCAGCGCCAGACCGACCTGACCAAGGCCAACGGCGACCTCGCCAAAGCCAAGACCATGCTCCAGGACGCGGGCCGGCGCGAGAACGAGTTCCGCGGTCAGGTCGACCAGCTCGCCGGTGCCTCGTTCGAAGGTGCCCGGTTCAACCAGCTCTCGGCGTTGTTCACCGGGACCAACGCGCAGGACTTCCTCGACCGCGCGTCGGCGTTGAACGTGCTGGCCAGCGGCAACGCCAAGGTGCTGGAAGGCCTGCAGGGCGCGGTGAACGAGGCCGAACAGGGCCGCAACCTGACCGCGGACGCGCAGCGCCGCGCCGCGACGGCCAAGACCACGGCGCAGAACCTGGTCAACCAGATCACGCAGAAGAAGAAGGCGCTGATCACCCAGGTCAACAAGATCCGGGACGCCTACAGCCGCCTGTCCGGCACCGACCGCGACACCCTCAACGGCGGGAACTTCGACCCGTCGTACTTCATCCCGCCGCCGGGCGCCGCCGGTGTGGCCATGCAGACCGCCCTCGCCCAGATCGGCGACCCGTACGTGTGGGGCGCCACCGGCCCGGACAGCTTCGACTGCTCGGGGCTGATGCTGTACTCCTACGGCAAGGCGGGCATCACGCTGCCGCGCACCAGCCGTTCGCAGTACTCCGTCGGCACCCCGGTCAGCCGGGACCAGTTGCAGCCCGGCGACCTGCTCTTCTTCGGCAGCAGCCCGGCCACCATCCACCACGTCGCCATGTACATCGGCGACGGCAAGATGGTGCACGCCTCGACCACCGGCGTGCCGGTCAAGATCGCCGTCTTCGAGCGCTCCGACTTCGTCGGCGCCAAACGCGTCGCCTGACACCCCTAACGCCCCGCCCACCCGCCCCGCCCCGGGCGTGTCCCACACTCGCGCTGGGCGTGTCCCCCGTTCCGGCTGGGTGTGTCCCACATTCGCGCGGGGTGTGTCCCAAATTCAGGCGGGTGACGGCAGCGCCGAGTGTGGGACACACCCGCGCGGAGTGGGGGACACGCCCGCGCTGAGTGTGGGACACGCCTGCGCTGAATGTGGGACACGCCCGGGGGACTAGCGGCTGGTCAGGTGGGCGGTCAGGACGCGTTCGGCATCGGCGGAGCTGACCAGGTCGGGGTGCAGCACGGCGTTGAGGCCGAGACCGTCCACCAAGGACGTCAGCCGCTCGACCTCCGTTGTGGACGGTGCCGTCCCGGTGACGTGGGCGAGCACCGCACGCGCGGCACCCCGGGTGCCCGCGGCGGCCTCGGCGGCCAGGTCGCGCAGGTCGGGGTTGGTCCGGGACAGGGCGGCGAAGTCGACGAAGACCGTGACCTCGTCGCGCCTGGTCTCGTCCAGGGGCAGCAGTTCGGCGAGCAGGGCGACGGCGTCGCGGACGCGTTCGTCGCGCTGTTCGGCGGGGTCGAGCCGGTCCAGGCGGGCCTGGACCCGCGCGGCGACCCGGTCGAGCATCGCCCGCATCGCGAAACGCATCAGTTCCAGCTGGCTGTCGAAGTAGTGCCGCAGCGAGCCGATGTTGAGCTGCGCCTCGTCGGCCACCGTGCGCAGGGACGCGCGGGCCAGCCCCTCGCGCACGGCCACCCGGAACAGGGCCTCGACGACTTCGCGCCGACGGGCTTCGGCATCCACCTTCTTGGGCACGAGCCCGTTCTATCACAGCTGTGATACATTCGGATTTATCACACCCGTGATACGAAGGGATCGACGATGAAGCGAGTCCTGCGGCTGGGCCTGGACCTGGGCGTGTCCCCGCTCGCGTACTACGGCCTGCTGCTGTCCGGCGTGCCCACCGTGCCCGCGCTGATCGGGGCGACCGTGGTGGCCGGGTTGTGGCTGCTCGTCACGATCGCCCTCGACCGGCGGGTCGACGGGCTGGCCGCATTCATGGTCGGCATGTACGCGGTGATGCTGGGGGTCGCCGCGTGCACCGCCAACCCCCGCGTGCTGCTGGCCCGCGACCCGCTCACCAGCGGCCTGGCCGGGCTGGTGTTCCTCGCCAGCCTGCTCACCGCGCTCCCGGCGACGGCCTACCTGGCCCGCCGCCTGCACGGCACGCGCATCGACGGCCCGGCCCTGCGCAAGCACCGCGTCCAGACCGTCGTGCTCGGCCTCGCGCTGGTCGCCGAGGCGGCGCTCCGGCTGGTGATGGTGGCGGTGCTGCCCCTCGACGTCACCGCCGGGCTGTCGCCCGCGGTCGAGTTCGTGGTGCTGCCGCTGGTCGTCGGGTGGATGGTCTGGTACCGCCGCCGCGGCACCCGGCTCGGGGCCCCGCACGCTGTGGCGGCCTGGTGAACACGCTGCCCGGCACGCCGGCGGCCGACGGCTTCGCGATGCCCGCCGAGCGCGACCGGCACGACGGATGCTGGCTCGCCTGGCCGGAGAACGGTTACGCCTGGCGCCTCGGCGCCCGTCCCGCGCAACGCGCCGTGGCCACCCTGGCCAACGCGATCGCCGACACCGGCGAAGCGGTCACCGTGACGGTCAGCGATGCCCAGTACGCCAACGCGCGCTCCACTTTGGACGGACGGCTCCGGGTCGTCGAGACGGCCAGTTGGCTTGCCTGGGCCCGCGATGTCGCGCCCACCTTCGTGCTGGACGCCCACGGCCGCAGGCGCGGCGTCGACTTCGGCTTCGACGGCTACCGGCGCCGCTACCCGTACTGGCAGGTCGACGACCGCTACGCCGGCAAGGTCCTCGACCTCACCCGCACCGACCGCTACCGCGTCCCGCTGATCACCGAAGGCGGCGCGTTCCACGTGGACGGCGACGGCACCGGCCTGGTCACCGCCGAGGCGATGATCGACCGCAACCCGCGGCTGTCCCGCGCGGAAATCGACGCCGCGCTCGGCGAATACCTCGGCGTGCGCACGGTGCTCTGGCTCGAGCACGGCCTCGTCGACGACCCGACCGCGCACATCGACAACGTGGCCGCGTTCGTCGAGCCGGGCGTGCTCGTCCTGGCCTGGACCGACGATCCCGCCGACCCGCAGCACGCCCGCTGCGCCCAGGCCTTCGAGGCCCTCACCGGCGCGACCGACGCGTGTGGGCGTCGGCTCCGGGTCGAGAAGCTGCCGCTCCCGCGCCCGCGCCACCCCAGCGACGAGGAACTGGACGGCCTCGATCGCACCCCGGCCGGTCAGCTGCCGCCCACCCGCATCCCCGCGTCCTACTGCAACTACTACCTGGCCAACGGGCACGTCCTCATGCCGTTGCTCGACCCGGAAACCGACGCCGAGGCCGCCGCGATCCTGGGCCGCCTCTTCCCCGACCGCACCGTCGTCCCGCTCGACACCCGCGAACTGCTCCTCGGCGGCGGCAACATCCATTGCGCGACCCAGCAAATCCCCTCGATCGCGTGATTCCCAGCGCTGGACATGGTGTGCCGGCTGCGGTATCTCAGCAGCGGGAGACGTGACCGTGCGCGTTTCAGGGGCGGACGTGGGAGGCGGGGATGGCGGGCCGGCCGGCGGCCGAACACCTGGTGCTGCGCGAAGCAGTGGTGGTGCACCTCAACGGCGAGTTGACCGAACAGACCGCGACCGCCGCGGCCGAGTCGTTGCAAGGCTCGCCGGCCGCGCGCCCGGCGCCGGGTCTGCTCGTGGTCGACCTGCGTGAGGTGGTCGCGCTGACCAGCGTCGGCGCGGGGGTGTTGCTCGACTTCGGCCGGGCGGCCGCGGCCCGTGACGTGCCGGTCCACCTCGTGGTCGAGCCCGGAAGCGTTGTGGCCCAGGTGATGGACGTCGCCGACCCACGAAGAACCATGCCGCGCTTCGCGGTGTTCGGCGAAGCGCTGGCCTCGCTCACCACCATGCGCACGGTCGGTGAGCTGGGGCGCCGCCAGGACCGCGAGGACCTCGGCGTCCTGGTCGAGCAGTTCGACAAGCTGGCCCGGACCCTGCTCGACACGACGTGCCTGAGCGCGGCGCTGCGGCAGGTGATCGACGCGGCCACCCTCGCGGTGCACGGCGCGGACCTCGTCAGCGTGACGTTGCGTGCGCCGGGCGGCGAGTTGTCCACTCCGGTCGAGACCGAGCGGCCGTGACCGGCTCTCGGGCGCGCTGACCATGTACTCGCGGCAGCCGGACGGTTTCACCGCGGTCGACCACAACGCGGCGTTGCTGCTGGCCACCCATGCCTCGCTCGCCCTGGCCCACGCCCACGCCGCCGAAACCGCCGACGCGCACCAGACCCAGCTGCTGCGCGCCATCGACACCCGTGACGTCATCGGGCAGGCCAAGGGCATCCTGATGAACCGGCAGGGCATCGACGCCGAGCAGGCGTTCACGTTGCTCCGCGAGACCTCGCAGGAACTCAACGTGAAGCTGGTCGACCTGGCCCGCACGATCGCCGACTGCCACGCCGACCTGCACCAATCGTGATGCCAGGGCCGGCGTGTGGACCGGCCTCAGGTGGGTAGTCGCGGGGGCATGACGACTCAAGGCGACAACCACAACCTCATCGACGTCATCATCGCCGACCACCGCGCCGTCGAGCAGGTGTTCACCGAACTGGAGTCCGGGGCGGGCACGCCCGAGCACCGCCGCGACCTCGCCGACCACGTGATCGCCGAGCTGGTCCGGCACTCCGTGGCCGAGGAGCAGTACATGTACCCGGCCGCGCGCGAGGCGCTGCCCGACGGCGACCAGATCGCCGACCACGAACTCGAGGAGCACGCCGCGGCCGAGCGGCTGATGAAGGACGTCGAGGGCCTCGAACCCACGGACCCCCAGTTCGACATGAAGCTGCGCGAGCTGATGGCCGACGTCCGCCACCACATCGAGGAGGAGGAGCAGCACCTGCTGCCCATGCTCCGCACGGCGTGCACGCCCGAGCAACTCGACGACCTCGGCGCGAAGGTGGTGCAGGCCAAGAAGATGGCGCCGACCCGACCGCACCCCGCGGGGCCGGACAAGCCACCGGCCAACAAGATCCTCGGGCCCGGCGTCGGCCTCATCGACAAGATCCGCGATGCCCTGACCGGACGCAAACACTGAGCGCACCCCGGCGATTGCCGATGCGCCGAACGGGGTAGCCGGGACCCCAGAGACAGCCGAGCGAGGAGGTCGGGGTGGGCCACCGCGATGGGGTGCGCGACCGGTGGGGGACAAGGACTCCGTACGGTCCCGGCGACCCGTGGCCGGTCCGCGTGGACATGCGCCTGGCCGACGGGCTGACGGAGGCCGACGTCGACGAGTGGGTGCCCAGCGCGGCCGTGTTGCACTCCAACGGCGACGGGCTGGACATCGCCGTGCGCGGCGGCCGGGTCGTCGGCGTGCGCGGCCGCGGCGACGACCGGGTCAACCGCGGCCGCCTCGACCCCAAGGACCTCTTCGGCTGGCAGGCCAACTCCGCACCCGACCGGCTCACCACGCCGCTGGTCCGGGTGGACGGCGAGCTCGTCGAGGCGAGCTGGGAGGAGGCGATGGACCGCGTCGTCGCGCACAGCAAGCGCCTGCTCGACGACCAGGGCCCGAGCGCGATCGGGTTCTGCACCAGCGGTCAGTTGTTCGCCGAGGAGTACTACACGCTCGCCGCCATCGCCCGTGGCGGCCTGGGCACCAACCACCTCGACGGCAACACCCGGCTGTGCACGGCGACCGCCGCCGCCGCGCTGAAGGAGTCCTTCGGCTGCGACGGCCAGCCGGGCTCCTACACCGACGTGGACCACGCCGACGTCATCGCCCTGTTCGGGCACAACGTCGCGGAGACGCAGGCGGTGTTGTGGACCCGCGTACTCGACCGGCTGGCCGGGCCGCGACCGCCCAAGCTGCTGTGCGTCGATCCACGCACGACCCCGGTGGCCGAGGCCGCGACCCTGCACCTCGCCCCGATCCCCGGCACCAACCTCGCGCTGATGAACGGGTTGCTGCACGAGGTCATCGCCAACGGCTGGATCGACGAGGACTACATCGGACAGTCCACGGTGGGCTTCGATGAACTGAAGGAGATGGTCGCCGATTACCCGCCGGACCGCGTGGCCGAGATCTGCGGCGTGCCGGAAGACCAGCTCCGCGAAGCGGCCCGCCTGCTCGGCACCGCCGAGCGGCTGACCTCCACCGTGCTGCAAGGCTTCTACCAGTCCCACCAGGCCACCGCCGCCGCCGTGCAGGTCAACAACCTGCACCTCGTGCGGGGCATGCTCGGCAAGCCGGGGTGCGGCGTGCTGCAGATGAACGGCCAGCCCACCGCGGAGAACACCCGCGAGTGCGGCGCGGACGGCGACCTGACCGGGTTCCGCAACTGGGCCAACGACAGCCACGTCGCCGAGCTGGCCGAGGTGTGGAACGTCGAGCCGACCCAGATCCCGCACTACGGCCCGCCGACGCACCTGATGCAGATGCTGCGCTACGCCGAGAACGGCACGCTGCGCCTGCTGTGGGTGTCGGCCACCAACCCCGCGGTCTCGCTGCCCGACCTGCCCCGCATCCGCTCGATCCTCAGCCAGGAACGGCTGTTCCTGGTCGTGCAGGACGCCTTCCTGACCGAGACCGCAGCGCTCGCCGACGTGGTGCTGCCCGCTGCGCTGTGGGGTGAGAAGACCGGCACCTTCACCAACGCCGACCGCACGGTGCACTTCTCCGGCAAGGCCGTCGACCCGCCGGGCGCGGCACGGTCCGATTTGGACATCTTCCTCGACTACGCCCGCCGGATGGACTTCCGCGACAAGGACGGCAACCCCTTCCCGCAGTGGCACGATGCGGAGTCGGCGTTCCAGGCGTGGCAACAGGCCTCGGCCGGCCGGCCGTGCGACTACACCGGACTCAGCTACGCCAAGCTGCGCACGTCCGGCGGCATCCAGTGGCCGTGCAACGAGGAGCACCCGGACGGGACCGAGCGCCTCTACGCCGACGGCAAGTTCTTCGCCGACCCGGACTACTGCGAGAGCTACGGGCGCGACCTGGTCACCGGCGCGACGATGGAACCGGTCGAGTACAAGGCGATGAACCCCGACGGCAAGGCGATGATCAAGGCGGCCGAGTACCTGCCGCCGCACGAGTGCCCCGATGAGCGGTTCCCGTTCAGCCTGATCACCGGCCGCACGATCTACCACTTCCACACCCGCACGAAGACCGGCCGGGTGCCCCAGCTCAACGACGCCGAACCCGAGGTCTGGGTGGAGATCGCCGCCGAGGACGCCAAGCGCGGCGGCATCGAGGACGGTGCCGTGACCGCGATCACCACGCCGCGCGGCACGATCCACGCGCGTGCCCGCGTAACCGCCATCCGCGAGGGCGTGCTGTTCCTGCCGTTCCACTACGGCTACTGGGACACCGCGGACCCGGCCGGCCGCGACGGCGGCCGCGCCGCCAACGAGCTCACGCCGACCGACTGGGACCCGGTGTCGAAGCAGCCGCTGTTCAAGACCGCCGCCGCGTCGATCGCGGCGGCGGACGTCGAGCCGCCCGTGCACCGGCCGGTCGGGTCGGACACCGAAGTGCTGGAAGACCTCGAGCCGCGGGGAGCGTCGCGATGAAGATCGGACTGGCACTGCGTGAGCTGCACCGCGCGGAGAAGAACCTCGTGCGCGACCTGTTGAAGGTCTCCGACCGGCACAAGGCCGAGCACGAGATCCACCACGTGGCCCGCGACCTGGCCGGCTGGTCGGAGCGGCACGTGCGTGACCTGGCCGAGGCCGGCCGCCGCTACGACCTGGACCTCGGGACGTCCGTGCCCACCTCCGGTCCACTCGGGACGATCCGGGAGAAGGCCAGCGAGCTGACCCGTGGTCTGGCCCAGCCAGGGCTGCTGCTCCTGGCCGACCTGCGCCGGCTGCACCGGAGCGCGGCCGGGGTCTCGCTGGACTGGGAGTTGCTCGCCCAGGGTGCGCAGGCGGTCAAGGACGCCGACCTGCTGGCGCTGGCCCAGCAGTGCCACCCGCAGACCCTGCGCCAGATGAAGTGGTCCAACTCGATGCTGAAGATCCTGTCGCCGCAGGTGCTGGCCAGCTGAGACCGTCGGCACGACGATCCGGTTTGCCCTGGGTCGATCGCGGGAACACGCGCCGTATGACCGGTGGGATCGTTTTCGTGCTGCGCGCGCTGGGGCTCGGTGACCTGCTCACGGCCGTCCCGGCGCTGCGCGCGATCCGCGCGGCGTGGCCGGACGACCGGCTGGTGCTGGGCACGCCGGACTGGCTGGCGCCCGTGGCCGACCTGATCGGGGGCATCGACCGGCTGTGGCCGCTGGCCGACCTGGCCGCGGCCAGGTCGCGACCGTTGCCGCGGCCGCGGGTCGCGGTGAACCTGCACGGCAAGGGGCCGCAGAGCACGGCCGCCCTGCGTGCGCTGCGCCCGCGTCGGCTGCTCGCGTACAACGTTCCTCATGGTCCACAGTGGAGTGACGGGTTCCCGGAACGGGAACGTTGGTGTGCATTGCTGCGCTGGTACGGAATCCCGGCCGATCCCGCGGACTTCGCCCTGGCGCGGCCGGCGATCGCCAGTCCGGCGCCGAAGGCGACCGTGCTGCACGCCGGCGCGAAGTTCGGCAGCAGGCGGTGGCCGGTCGACCGGTTCGCCGAGGTGGCACGGGAACTGGCTGCGCGAGGTGCGGATGTGGTGCTCACCGGGACGGTCCACGAGCGCGACCGCTGCCAGGCCATCGCCGACCGCGCCGGGCTGGCGCCGGACCGGGTGCTTGCCGGGCACCTCGGGCTCGACGCGCTGGCCGCCCTGATCGCCGACGCTTCGCTGCTGGTATCGGCCGACACCGGTGTCGCGCACCTGTCGTATGCGTTCGGCACGCCGTCGGTCGTGTTGTTCGGACCCTCCACCCCGCAGCAGTGGGGACCACCGGCCGGCGGCCCGCACGTGGCGTTGACCGATGCCACGGCCCCGCGCGGCGATCCGTTCAGCGACGAACCGGATCCCGCGTTGCTCGGCGTCGGCGTGGCCGACGTGCTCGCCGCCGTCGACGAGTTGGTGGCACCGCAGCGGTGACCGGTCAGGACACGGCAGCCGGTGTGCCGACCCGGGTTCGCAGCAGGCCGAGCGCGGCCGAGGCCACGTCCTCGGGGTCGATGTCCAGGCACTGGTGCTCGTACGGGCACTGGAACTGGCGGCACGGCGAACACGGCACGGCCTGCTGCAACAACCGCGAGGGCACCGAGCGCGGCGGCATGTCGCTCAACCGCTCCGTGCCCGCGTAGGTGACCACGACCGGCGTGCCGACCGCGTCGGCCACGTGCATGGCCGCGGAGTTGTTGCACAGCACCACGTCCGCGGCCGCGACCTGCGCCACGAACGCGGGGAACGGCACCGGCTCGAGCGCGTGGACCGAGACTCGGCCCACGCTGTCCACAATGGACCGAGTCAGGTCGTGCTCGGCCGCGGTGCCGCTGACCTGCACCTCGACCCCCGCCGACGCGATCGAGGCCGCGACGGCGGCGAACCGCTCGGCCGGATACCGCTTGGCCGGCGCCGAACCACCGGGCACCAGCAGTGCGACCGGCCTGCGGGCACGGGGCAGCGGCACGGGCGGCACCACCAGTTCGAGGTGCCGCCCGGCATCGGGCACGCCCAGCGCCGCGAGCAGGTGCAGGCTGCGGTCGACCTGGTGCACCGGTTCGGGCGGCGGGGTGACCCAGTGGCTGGCCAGCGCACCGCCGAACTCGCTGGAATGCAAGGCGCGCAACGGAATCCCGGCCAATGCGCCGAGTTGCGCGGCCGGCCACGGCGACTGCGTGGGCGAGGTGAACACCACCATCGCGTCGTAGCAGCCGGTGGCCAGCACGCCGAGCAAGTGGCGCTGCGCGTTCGCGAGCTCCGGCACCGCCACGCCGCCGACCTGCTGCCACGGGATGCGGGCGCCCAGCACTGTGTCGACCGCGGGCAGCATGGACGCCGCCGCGGCCGCGCCGCACGACGCAAGCAGGTCGAGCCGGGCTTGGGGTGCGGCGGCCCGCAGCGCGCGTAGTGCGGGGGTGAGCATGACCAGGTCGCCGAGGTTGTCGGTGCGTACGGCCAGGATTCGTCGCAGCCGGGACCATGTGATCGGTGCGCCAGTGTCGGCGGCGGGGTGGTGGTTCGGGCGAACGAGTCCCGCGCTCATCGCGACACCCCTGTCGTCATGCCCGCTGAGGCCCGCGCGGTGGCGAACAGCAACTCATCCCAGTCGTCGAGGAACCGGCCCAAACCGTAGCGCTCCAGCGCGACTTCCCGGGCTTGCCGGCCGATGGCGTCGGCGTACCCGCGGTCGTTCATCACCAGCCGGAGCCCGCCGACCAGGTCGGCCACGCTGGTCGCGAGCACCCCCGCGCCTGGCGGGATCGCCCGCGCCGCCTCCGTGCTCGCGAGGACCACCACGGGCATCCCGAGGTGCATGGCCTCGATCAACGACAGGCCAAGCGACGTCCACCGCACCGGGTGCACGTACGCGCGGCGTCGAGCCATCGAGGCGTGCAGTTCGTCCAGGTCGAGGGCACCGCGCGGGGTCAGCCGGTTGGGCCCGAGCCCGGTGGCCGCCTCGATGCCGTCCAGGCCCATGCCGTAGACGTCGAGCGGCGCCACCTCGGCCAGCCGCGGCAACAGATCGGTGCCGGTGACCCGCCCGCGGCGCACGGGCTCGTTCACCACGACCGCGGCCCGGGCCAGATCGCCCGTGTAGCGGTGGCCCGGGTCGACGACGCCGTGCTCGATCACCGTGGTCGGCTGCCCGGCGTTGTCCCACATGAGGTCGTTGAAGTGGGTGACGTGCGCGATCGTGATCGAGCCGGTGTCGTCCAGGTCGGCCAGCGGGTGCCGGGTGTCCGGGATCCCCGCGCGCGGGGTGTTGTGCTCGACGTACACCGCGGGCACGTCCCGGCCGGGCCGGCGGCCGAGCCAGTCGGTCGCCAGTTCGTACTCCTCCGGGCGTTGCAGCACGACGACGTCGACGTCGGTGCTCGCCAGGTCCGGCACCGGGACCTCCTCGGCGTGGGTCCAGGGGCGCCCGCACCGCCCGCCACCCCACGGCCCGCCCTCGGGCAGCGTCGGGAGCAGGTAGTCGTGCCGGCCCTGCACGAACGACGTGGTCCACGACCCGTGCACGTGCCACAGCAGGATCCGCAACCGGCGGCTCATCGGCCACCTCCAATCAGGGTTCGCACGGCATCGGCCACGTCGTCGGGCGTCACCGAGCTCAGGCAGGGGTGGCCGGGCACCGGGCAGTCACGCGCCCGGGTGTCCCGGCAGGGGGCGCTCTGGTCGCCGAGGAGCACGCACGGCACCCGGTAGGGCGCCCAGCGCGCGGCCGGGACGACGGGGGAGAAGAGCGACACGACCGGCGTGCCGACCGCCGCGGCCAGGTGCGCGGGCCCGGTGTTGCCCACGACCACGGCGTCCGCCCCGGCGAGCACCCCGGCCAGCTCCGGGTACGGGGTGCGGCCACCGAGGTCGGTCCCGTGCCGCCCGGCGACGGCCGCGGTCAGGTCGCGTTCGGCGGCGGTGCCGGTGACCACCACGCGATGGCCGCGCGCGCTCAGCAGTTCGACGGTCGCGGCGCACCGCTCGGCCGGCCAGCGGCGGGCGCCGACGGTGGCTCCGGGGTGCACGACCACGTAGCCCGTCGAGTCCGGTGGCCGCACGCCGTGCACCCGCAACCGGCCGTCGTCGCCCGGCGGCAACGCGCATCCCGCCGCCTCGGCCACCGCGAGCGCCCGCTCGGCTTCCGGGATGTCACCGGGCGGCCGTACCCGGGTGTCCACAAGGGACCCCGGGTAGTCCTCGGAGATGGCGGTGATGTCCGGGATTTCGGCCATGCGCAGCACCAGCGCGGTGGGCAGGCTGCTCTGGTGGAACGAGGTCAGCACGATCGCCGCGTCGAAGCTTTGTCCGCGCAGCAACGAAATCAGCGCGTCGAGGTCCGTGGGGTCGACCGCCGGCGGCTGGGCCTCGATCCACGGGCAGCGCCAGACGAGCACTTGACGCACGCCGGGCAGCAGCCGTGCGGCCTGCTGCCCGGCCGGGCCGCACAGCACCGTCACCTCGGTCAGGCGGCCGCGCCACCCGGCGGCCGCGGCGCGCACGGCCGGACCGGCGAGCAGCACGTCGCCGTCGCTGTCGAGCCGCACCACGAGCAGCCGCGCCGCCCTCACGTGGGCACTCCCGCGGGCGCCAACGCGAGCCGGACCGCCTCGAGCAGGTCCGGCGCGACCTCCGGCGCCGCTTCGACCTCGTCGGCCCTGGTCACGGGGGTCGGCACCAGGATGGGCCGGGCGCCCGCGGCCAGGGCCGCCCGCACGTCCGCGCCGATGTCGCCGATCACCACCGTGGCGGCCGGGGGCACGCCGAGGGCGGCACACGCGTCGAGCACCAGGCCCGGGGCGGGTTTGCGGCACCGGCACCCGTCGTGCGGGTGGTGGGGGCACACCTGCCAGGTGTCGAAGCGGCCGAGCAGTTCGTCGACGCGCTGGTGCACCGCGTCGACCTGGGCCGTGGTCAGCAGTCCTCGGCCGATCCCCGACTGGTTGGTCACCACGCCGGTGCGCAGCCCGTGCATCCGTGCGAGGGCCAGCGCTCGGGCGGCCGCGTGCACGGGTCGCACCGCCGCCGGGTCACCGTTGTACGGGACGTCGTGGACCAGCGTGCCGTCCCGGTCGAACAGGATCGCTCGCACCGCCATGGCGGAGTAGTAGCCCGGGGGCCACCCGGCCAAACCCAGCGCGGGCCGGTGCCAGTCGATCGGATGACAGAGGCGGTACGAGCTCTGAACCGTCCATGCCAGAGCTCGTACAGTGGGTGGCATGCCAATCAAACCGGGCACGCTCACGGCCAAGGGCCAGGAGACCAGGCGGCGCATCGTCGCGGCGGCCGCGCAGCTGATGTTCGACAGCGGGGTGGCGGCCACCACCGTCGAGGACGTGCGGCTGCGGGCCGGGGTGAGCAATTCTCAGATCTACCACTACTTCGCGGACAAGACCGCGCTGGTGCGCGCGGTGATCGAGTACCAGACCAACGCCGTCATCGAGCCGCAGGAACAGCTCTTCATCCGCCTCGATACCATGGCCGGCCTGCGCGAGTGGCGTGATTTCGTGGTCGGGCGGGTGCGCGAGCTGGACTACCGCGGCGGCTGCCCGATCGCCGCGCTGACCCACCAGCTCGCCGAGCACGACGAGGCCGCGCGGCTGCAGCTCGCCCACAGCTTCGCGCGCTGGTCGGCGGGGCTGCGTTCGGGGCTGGTGGCCATGCACGCCAACGGAACCCTGCGGCCCGACGCCGACCCGGAGGCGTTGGCGGTGACGTTGCTCGCCTCGTTGCAGGGCGGGTTGCTGCTGGCCCAGCTCAACCGCGAGGCCAAGCCGCTGGAGGTGGCGCTCGATTCGGCGCTCGCGTTCGTGGAGCTGCACACGGTCAGCTGAGAACTGGCATTGCGATGCCATTTCTCAAGGGCAACTGTGGGCGTCATGACCGAAACCCCGATCGCCGACCAGTCCACCGTCCTCCAGGAGACCATGGCCGGGCAGCTCCCGGCCGAGGTTCTCGCCGCCTTCGGCGCGGAACGCGCCGAGTTCGCCGCCGCGGGCATCCCGTCCGGGGTGGCCACGCCGGGCACGGACCTGCCGGACGCCGACGTGCTGGACGTCCACGGCAACCCGACCACCTTGCGTGCCGCCCTCGCGGGCCGTCCGGCCGTCGTGGTGTTCTACCGCGGCTCCTGGTGCCCGTACTGCAACCTGGCCCTGCGGACCTACCAGACCGAACTGGTCGAGCCGCTGACCGCGCGTGGTGGCGTGCTGGTCGCGATCAGCCCGCAGAAACCGGACGGCTCGCTGAGCATGCGGGAGACCAACGACCTGACGTTCACCGTGCTGTCCGACCCGGGCAACGCGGTCGCCGGCAAGCTGGGCGTGCTGACCGAGCCCACCTCGGACGCCAAAGCGGCCCAGGCCGTCCTGGGTCTGGACGTGGCCGCCACCAACGCCGACGGCACCACCGTGATCCCCATGCCCACCACGGTGATCGTCGACGGCGCGGGCACGATCCGCTGGATCGACGTCCACCCCGACTACGCCACCCGGAGTGAACCGGCCGAGATCCTGGCCGCCTACGACGCCGCTTTCCGGTCCTGAGGAGGCAAAACCAGTTGTCGGACCCCGTGCGGGCGTAGGCACACTGCCCGCATGGGGGTGGTGGAAGCCCGGACCACGAAAGGGACCGCGACGGGGCTCAGCCTGATGTCGTGGGTGCTGTTCGCTGGGTCCGGGCCGGTGGCCAAGGCGGTGATGACGGCGGGGTGGTCGCCCGGGGCGGTCACGTCGGCGCGGATCGCGATCGCGGCGCTGGTGCTGGTGCCGACTTCGCGTTCGCCACCAAGGCGCTCGCGGGGCTGTCGGCGGGCGCACCGGTGATCCGAGGTCCAGGTCGACGGTCGCGATGCGGGGGAGGTGATCGCGGTGCTGCGGCCGCGGGCCCTGGTGTTCGGGCGTGGCGACCTGTGGCTGCTGCTCGGCTACGGCGTGCTCGGTGTCGCGGGCGTGCAACTGCTCTTCTTCGTTGCGGTGTCCCGGGTTCCGGTCGGTGTCGCGATGGTGTTGGTCAACGCCGCGCCGGTGCTCGTGGCCCTCTGGGTGCGGGTGGTGCGGCGTACGCGGCTGCCGGGGCTGGTGTGGGTCGGCATCGGGCTGGCCCTCGCCGGGCTCGCGCTGGTCGCCGAGCTCTGGCACGTCGACCGGCTGGACCTGCTCGGCGTCGCCGCGGGGCTGGCCTCGGCGGTCTGCTCGGCCGGGTACTTCCTGCTCGGTGAGCACAGCGCGGGCAGGCACGACTCGTTCGGCGTGACCGCCGCCGGTCTCGCGATCGGCGCGGTCGTGGTCTTCGCCGTCAGTCCGGTGTGGACACTCCAGGGCCCGCCGGCGGTGCTCGGCGGGCTCCAGTTCCCGGCGTGGCTGGCGGTCCTGGTCCTCGCCGTGTTCGGCACCGCCGTGCCGTACCTGGTGGGGCTGCACGCTTTGCGTGCGCTGACGTCGACCCGGGCCAGCGTGCTGGCGCTGGTCGAACCGCTGGTCGCCGCCGGGCTGGCGTGGCTGCTGCTCGGCCAGTCGCTCGGCCCGGTCCAGCTCGCCGGGGCGGCGACCCTGCTGGCCGGCGCGGTGCTGGTCCAGGTGGCGCGCTAGGCCAGCGCGAGCCGCGCCCCCAGCGCCACGAACGACACCGCGAACACCCGCTGCAGCGCCGTCAGGACCCGCGGCCGGGAGATCACCTTGTCGCGCACGGCGGCCGCGGCCACGGCATACCCCGCGAACACCACGAACGTCACGACCATGAACAGCAGGCCCAGCACCAGCATCGCCCGGCCCGCCCCGGGGTCGTGCGCGTTCACGAACTGCGGCAGGAACGCGAAGAAGAAGATCGTCAGCTTCGGGTTGAGCAGGTTGGCGAGCACCGCCTTGACGATCGCGCGGCGCGCCGAGGGCGCCGCCGACTCGTCGATGCTCACGCGCCCGGCACGCAGCATCGAGATCGCCATGTACAGCAGGTAGCCGACGCCCGCCCACTTCAACGCCGCGAACGCGACCGGGCTCGCGCTCAGCAACAACGCGATGCCCGTCACCGCGGCCAGCATGTGCGGCACGACGCCGAGCGTGCAGCCCACGGCCGTGATCACCCCGGCCCGCGAGCCGTGGGTGAGCCCGGCGGCCACGGTCAGCACGACCCCGGTCCCCGGCGTGATGGACACGATCAACGCGGTCAGCCAGAACTCGATGCTCATGGCTCCACTGTCGCGCCACAATGGTCTCGTGGACAGGACCAAAGAAGGGCCATCAGCTAGGACCAAAACGTCGGAGTTCCTGCCGCTCGACCGACCACCGGCAGCGGGACGCACGGACTGGCTGACCCGCGTCCTGCGCGACGCGATCGCCAGGAACGCGGTGGCCACCGGCGAACGCCTGCCGGCCAGCCGCGTGCTGGCCGACGAACTCGGCGTGTCCCGTGGCGTGGTCGTCGAGGCCTACCAGCGGCTCACCGAGGAGGGCCTGCTGGCCGGTCACGGCCGCAACGGCACGGTCGTCGCGGGAGTGGTCCCCACCCCGGTGCCCGTCGGCAAACCGGCGCCGGTCAACCTGGAGCCGCGCTCGACGGCGCTGTTCGACGCCCTGCGCGCCGCGCCCGCGAACGCCGACCTCGCCCCCGGCCTGCCCGACCTGAGCGCGTTCCCGCGGGCGGCCTGGCTGCGGGCCGAGCGCTCGGTCCTCGCCGACACCCCGTCGGCGTCGCTGGGTTACGCGGACCCGCGCGGCACGCCGGAGCTGCGGGCGTCGATCAGCCGGTGGATCGCCCGGACCAGGGGAGTGCGGGCCGCGCCGGACGACATCGTGGTGGTCGCCGGGGTGGCCCAGGCGTTCAGCCTGCTGACGGTGTTGCTCCGCGCCGACGGCCAGGACGTGATCGGCACCGAGGACCCCGGCTCGTTCGGCGCACGAAACCAGTTGCAGTCGTGGGGGATGCACACCGTGCCCATCGGCGTCGACGAGGACGGCCTGCGTGTGGACGAGCTGGAGAACTCCGGTGCCCCAACGGTTTTGGTGACCCCGGCCCACCAGTTCCCGACCGGCGTCGTGCTCGCCGGAGCCCGTCGTGCCGCGCTCGTCGCGTGGGCCGAACGCGGCGGCCTGATCGTCGAGGACGACTACGACGCGGAGCACCGCTACGACCGCCACCCCACCGCGGCGCTGGCCGCCACCGCGCCGGATCTGGTGTGCTACACGGGAAGCGTCTCGAAACTGCTCGCGCCCGCGTTGCGCATCGGCTGGGTGGTCGCGCCGCCGCGGCTGCGTGCGCGGCTGGTCGCCGTGAAGCGGGACACCGATCTCGGCAACGCTACCCTGCCGCAGCTCGTGCTCGCCCAGTTGATCGACAACGGCGACCTCGAGCGGCACCTGCGGCTGACCCGCGCCCGCCATCGGACCCGCCGCGACCGCATGATCGCGGCGGTCCGTGAGCACCTGCCGTCGGCCCGGATCCACGGCGCCGCAGCGGGTTTGCACCTCACGATCACGTTCGACCGGGAGTTCGCGGACACCGACCTCGCGCGGCGCTGCCTCGACGCGGGCGTCAAGGTCCACCCGCTGTCCTGGCACCGCCAGCGCCCCGGGCCGCCCGGGCTCGTGCTCGGCTACGCGACCGCGAGCCCGGACACGATCAGCGCGGGGGTCGCCGTCATCGGCCGGTTGCTGGGATGAGGATCCTGGTCTGCGGGGCGCCGGCCAGCGCGGGGGAGTTGCCCGGCGTCGACCAGACCTTGGCCGTCAGGAACCGCAGGAAGGCCGTGGCCTGCTCGGCGGTGTCGAAGTCGAGGTCCACGACGATGTAGTTCGGGTCCTCGACCGGGTGCTGCACGCGGTCGGCTCGGACCCCGGCGCCGCGGCGGGCCTCGGCGAAGCCGTCGAAGGCTGCGCGCCAGGTGGGGTAGTCGGTGATCGGGTGCTCGATGTGCAAGGTCGCCATGAGGACCACGCTAAGGACCGGCCGGGCCCGGCTCCATCCCAGATACCTGGGGTTTTCCGGCTTATGCTGCTGCGCGTGCGGGATCGCGTCGAGCGCCTCTGCGCGGCGGCGACCGAGGCCACGGCGCTGCGCCGCGACGTACTCGACGCGCTGCGCCGTGTGGTCGGCTTCGACGCCTACGCCTTCGTGCTGACCGATCCGGAGACCGAGGTCGGCGTGCAGCCCTTGGCCGAGCTCCCGGTGCCCTCGGACATCCCGAAGGTGATCCGGGCCAAGTACCAGAGCACGGTCAACCGGTGGACCGGGTTGGGCCCGCCCGCCACCTTGACCGGCCCATCGCCGTGGCGCGACCTGCTGTCCAGGTACGGGGTGAGCGACGTGTTGTCGGCGTGCTTCCGCGACCAGTTCGGCTGCTGGGCCTTCCTCGACCTCTGGCGTCGTGGTGGGACGTTCGCGGCTGCCGACGTCGAGTCGGTGGCGTCGATTTCGGCACCGGTCACCCGAGCGTTGCGCCGGTGCCAGGCCGCCACCTTCGGCTCGGCCGCGCCGGCCCGGCGCGTCGATCCTGTGGTGCTCCTGCTGAACGCCGAACTCCACGTGGTCGGGCAGACCGCGGCCACGGCGGCGTACCTGCGCACGCTCGTGCCGCCACCGGAAGGGGCCGCGCCGATCCCGGCCAGTGCCTACAACGTGGCTGCTCAACTGCTCGCCAACGAGGCCGGTGTCGACCGGCACCCGCCGATGGGCCGGGTGCACCTGGCCGACGGGGTGTGGCTGGCCGTGCGGGCCGGGCGGATCGACCAGGACACCATCGCGGTGTCCATCGAGCAGGCGTCGCCGGGCGAACGGGTCGGGATCTTCGCCCGCGCCTTCGGCTTCACCGCCCGCGAGACCGATTTGCTCGAACGGCTGGCCGTGGGGGCGGACACCCGGGAGCTGGCCCGGACCATGCACCTGTCCGAACACACCGTGCAGGACCACCTGAAGTCGGTCTTCGCGAAGACGTCGGTGCGCACCCGCCGAGCGCTGCTGGCCCGCGCCCTCGGCACCTGAAAACTTTCTTCTCGGACGTGTCGAAACCCGACGGGCGGCCTCGACGTCCGGACCGAACCCGCTGGACGTGGAGGACAGGATGAACTACCGGACCGACCCGCGCGTCGACGACTACATCGACGGGCTCACCGACTGGCAGCAGCGGATCTGCCGCGAGGTGCGCGACCTCGTCCACGAGGCCGACCCGGAGATCGAGGAGACGATCAAGCGCACCAACCGCCCGTACTTCGTCCTGCAGGGCAACGTGTGCGCGCTGCTGGCGGCCAAGGACCACGTGAACGTCTTCCTCTACGACGGCGCGATCGTGCCGGACCCCGACGGCCTCATCACCGCGGGCCACGACAACAAGACCGCGCGGACCGTCGCCTACCGCCCGGACGAGCAGATCAACGGGCCGGCGCTGGTCGCGATGCTGCGCCAGATCATCGCCAACAACCGCGCGGGCGGGTGGCGCAAGCTGAAGAAGGACTCAGCGCACTAGCCGGTTCGTCGCCGGGTGCAGCGCCAGGATCACCGCCATGCCCGCCGCGGCGGCCGTGAGCGGGGCGAAGACGTACACGAAGGCCCAGAACGGGCTCGCCGTCGTGATGTGTGCTCCGGTCAGCGCCGCTTGCAGACTCACGCTCAGGCACTGCAGCCCGACGACGATCGCGGTCCCGACGATCAGCCGCCGGCCTGCCTTCTTCCGCTGGAAGAGCAGCACCGCGCCGATCGCGAGCAGGACGGCCTCGACCACGGCCAGAAGCACGTTGGTCCACAGCACTGCCGTCGGCGCGCCGCGCTCGTGGACCACGCCGGAGGCCTGCACGACGAGCGCCACCAGGCCCGGCACGCACAGCAGCGCGAACGCGATCGCGGCGATGGCCGTGCCGTGCGGGGGCGGCGCCTGCAGCGGGCGGGTGACCGGGTCGTCGACCGTCGTCTTGACCGGTGGCGAGGGGATGACCGGCCGCGCGCTGGTGAGCTCGTCGAGGAGGTCGGCCACGGTCGGGCGCTGGGCCGGATCCTTGGCCAGGCAACGCTTGACGAGGTCCATGAGGTGGGCGGGCACGCCGGTCAGGTCGGGTTCGTCGTGGACGATCCGGTAGACCATCGCGTGGCCGACGCCGCGGCCGAACGGGTTGCGCCCGGTCGCGGCGAACACCAGCAGGAGCCCGAGGGAGAACACGTCGCTCGCCGGGCCGATGTCGTCGCCACGCGCCTGCTCGGGCGACATGTACGACGGTGTGCCGATCACGACCTGCGACAGCGTCTGCGAGGTCGCGTCCAGCGCACGGGCGATACCGAAGTCGATCACACGGGGACCGTCGTCGGCGAGGATCACGTTGGAGGGCTTGAGATCGCGGTGCACTAGACCGCTGGCGTGGATCGCGGCCAGCCCTTCGGCCAGCCCCGCCCCGAACCCGGCGATCGACTCGGGCGGCAACGGCCCCCGTGCCTCGACGGCCAGCTGCAGCGACGGACCGGGCACGAAAGCCGTCACCAGCCACGGCGGGTCGGCCGCGGGGTCGGCATCCACCACCTGCGCGGTGTAGAACCCACCGACCCGGCGCGCGGCCTCGACCTCGGTGGCGAACCGGCGCCGGAACCCCGGGTCGTCGGCGAGCTCGGCGTGCAGGAGCTTGACCGCGACCGGGCGCCCGCTGCGGGACCGGCCGTGGAAGACGGTGCCCATCCCGCCGCCACCCAGGCGCCCCTCGAGCCGGTAGGTCCCCACTTGGCGCGGATCACGCTCGCGCAGCGGCTCCATCGGGCCCCTTCCCACGTCCGTTCGGTCGGACGAGGGTACCGAGGCGGCGCGCTGACCTGGAAAAGTCCATAGTGGACAGTCGGGAAGACGCGCGCTCGGCTCCTGCGTAGATCGACAACGAATTCGACTGGCGCCAACACGGCCGAACGGGGCTAGGGTCGCCACTATCGGGTGAATCGTCGACGCAATGGGGGCGTGGGCCGTGAAGCTGAACCGACGTGGATTCCTCACCGGGGTGGCCGGGGCCGCCGCGCTCAGCCAGGCCCTGCCCGGCGTCGCCGAGGCGGCGACCGCCGAGGAGCGGAAGCCGGGGCGGCGGGTGCGTCTGCGCCAGGGCACCGACATCGCCGCGCGGATCTCGCCGGACGGCAAGCACATCGCGTTCGACCTGGTCGGCGTGCTGTGGGTCATGCCCGCGACCGGCGGCAAGGCCAAGCGGCTGACCAGCGACCTGTTCGACCTCACGCAGCCCGACTGGGCGCCGGACGGCTCGGCGCTGGTCTTCCAGTCCTACCGCGACGGCGCGTTCAACCTCTGGACGATCCGCCCCGACGGCTCCGGGCTGCACCAGTTGACCGAAGGCCCGTTCGACCACCGCGAGCCGCGCTACTCGCCGGACGGCACGAAGCTCGCCTTCTCCTCCGACCTCGGCGGCAGCTACGGCATCCACACCCTCGACCTCGCCACCGGCAAGATCACCACCGTCGCCGACACGACCGCCGAGGAGTACGAGCCCGCGTGGTCACCGGACGGCCGCAAGCTCGCGTTCGTCGTCGACAACACCAAGATCGACGTCGTCACCCTCGCGGACGGCGCCCGCACCACCGCGGTCACCGTCCCGGCCGGCCAGGTCATCCACAACCCGGAGTGGACCCCGGACGGCGCCGACCTGCTGTACTGCCTGATCGCCAACGGCAAAGCCCAGCTGATGCGCGGCACCACGGCGCTCGTCGCCGGCGAGGAGGTCTTCCCGTTCCGGGCCTCGTTCCACGGCGGTGACTACGTCTACACCGCAGACGGCGCGATCCGCCGGCGTGCCCTGAACGGCGGCGCGGCCACGAACATCCCGTTCGAGGCCGAGATCACCGTGCAGCGCCCCGACTACCGCAAGCGCCGCCGCGACTTCGACTCGCTCAAGCCACAACCGGTGGTCGGGATTGCGAGCCCCGTGCTCTCCCCGGACGGCCGGTCGGTGGCGTTCCGTGCGCTCAACGACATCTACACGATGCGCGTCGGCGAGCCGCCGCGCCCGCTGACCCGCGACCACTGGTGGAAGTCCGATCCGGCCTGGTCGCCGGACGGGAACTCCCTGTCCTACTCCACCGATCGCGGCGGCAAGCTGGACATCTGGCTCCGCGACCTGCGCACCGGCGAAGACCGCCAGCTCACCAATCTGCCGAACGCCGCGGCGGTGTCCGGCTCCTGGTCGCGCGACGGCAGCACGATCGCGTTCCTCGACCAGACCGGCGCGCTGCACACGGTGAGCGTCGCCGACGGCACGGTGAAGCAGATCTATGGGGCCACGTTCGAGCCCGGCCGCCCGACGTGGTCGGCCGACGGCCGCACGGTCGCGCTCGCCGCCATCAAGCCGTACTCGGCGCGCTACCGCGAGGGCCTGAGCAAGATCCTGCTGGTGGACGTGGCCTCCGGCGCGGGTCGCTACGTCGACCCGATGCCGCACCGCTCGCTGCAGACCCGCGGTGACGACGGGCCGGTGTGGTCGCCGGACGGCACGAAGATGGCGTTCGTGGTGGCCAGCGTGCTGTGGGTCGCCGACGTGCACCCGGACGGCACGTTCGCCGGGGAACCGCGCAAGATCACCGACGAGGTGACCGACGCGCCGAGCTGGAGCGGCGACTCGAAGTCGTTGCTGTACTTGAACAACGGCCGGTTGCGCCTCGTCAGCGCCGGTGGCGGTCACCCGCGCACGGTGCCGGTCGGGCTGCGCTGGGCCAACGTGCGCGGACCCGAGCGGGTCGTCGTGCACGCCGGGCGGATGTGGGACGGCGTCAGCGACACCCTTCGGTCCAATGTGGACATCGTGGTCGAGGGTCACCGGATCACCGCGGTGCGGGCGCACCGTGAAGCCGACACCAGCGCGCGGCACGTGGACGCGCACGACGGCGTGGTCATCCCCGGCCTGATCGACATGCACAACCACCGGGAGATGCAGGGTTACGGCTACGGCGACCGGCAAGGCCGGCTGTGGCTCGCGCTGGGCATCACGACCACGCGCTCACCGGGCAGCCCGGCGTACCACATGGTCGAGGACCGCGAGTCGGTCCAGTCCGGCGCGCGGATCGCGCCGCGGTACTTCGCGACCGGCGAGGCCGTGGACGGCGGGCGGATCTTCTACAACTTCATGCGTCCGACGTTCGACGAGAGCCAGGTCCGGCTGGAACTCGAGCGGGCCGCCGCGCTCGACTACGACCTGATGAAGTGCTACGTGCGGCTGTCCACCGAGCGCCAGCAGGAGGTGATCGAGTGGGCGCACCGGCACGGCATCCCGGCGACGTCGCACTACCACTACCCGGCGTTCGCGTTCGGCGGCGACGGCATGGAGCACATCGGCGCGACCAACCGCTTCGGCTTCTCCCGCACGGTCACGACGCTCGGCACCGGCTACGCCGACGTGATCGACATCTTCAACGCCGCCAATGCATCCCGCACACCGACGTTCTTCGGCTCGGCGGCGTTGTTCCGCGACGACCAGAGCCTGGTGACCGACCCGCGGGTCCGCACCCTCTACCCGTCGTGGGAGTACACGAGCCTGCAGACCGCGGCCACCACCGCGCAGACCACCGACCAGACGGTCAACCTCGCCAACCTGCGCCGCCAGGTCGAGCAAGCCCTGGCGATCGTGCGTGGTGGTGGGACGGTGGTGACCGGCACCGACTCGCCGATCGACCACACGGCCGTGAGCACCCACATGAACCTGCGGGCGATGGTCACCTACGGATTCACTCCGGTGGAGGCGCTCCGCACGGCGACCAGCACGTCCGGTGAGTTCCTGGGCGAGCCGCTGGGCCGGATCGCGCCCGGTCACTACGCCGACCTCACCGTGCTCGGCGGCAACCCGCTCGACGACATCCGCGAGGCGGCCAACGTGCGCTCGGTGCTCGTGAACGGCCTGGCGTACACAGTGGACGATCTGGTGGCGCCGTTCGCCGCGGCCAAGCCAATGGTGGCGCCGAACGAGGTCGCCCCCGCCCCGGTGCATCCGGCGAATGCTGGGTTCTGGTGGCACGATCCGCACTACCTGGCGGAGTCCAAGCGGTCTTGTTGCGCGGAGCGGTAGGTCGAATGCACCCGAGCCGTGTCAGAGGCCGGACCCCACCGGCCACCGCACGTCCCATGCTGACGCCGGCCGCCAGATCGCGGCCGGAGCCGGCATGACGTCACCGAACGCCCACGCGAACACCGCGTCCCGCAACTGGTCGACCGTGATGAACGATTCCGGAGGGAACGAGGTGAAGTCCGGGTTGTGCGGGTCCTGGGCCAGTGCGACTCCGTCGATCCACGCATCGCCCGAAGTGCGCCACTGACGGCTCTTACCGTCCACAGTAGCCACGAGCAATCCGGCAGCCGCGACCTGGTGTCCTTGGTCGACGTCGAAGTACAGCGCGGACGGTGGCAGCTCGATCGGCAGCGGTTTCACTGGACGGTAGCCCTGCGGCGTAAGGAACATGCGCACCGCGGAGGTCGCTACGGGTGAACGCGTGATGCCAGTCAGGAAAGCCGCGAGACCATCCTCGTCTGCGATGTGCGCGGTGAACGCGGAATCGCCAACGGCATACTTTCCCGTTACCACCATGGGGTAGTCGGCCGAGTGCACCAGGTCTGATCGGCGCACCTGGTCGTCCGTTCCCGCGGTCACGACTGCCCTCCAACGAATGTCGTACTGACCGGCGACCCATCCTTGCCAGGCCACCACACCACAAGTTTGGCACCCACGGGAAGCAGTTGAGGCACCACGGACAGGCAAGAGCCTTGGTCGATCGTCCCATCGCGGTTGCGTCCACACGGACCGTCGGTTTTGTTGATCACCAATACTCCTGTCATGGTGCCACTGTCCCGCATGGCTGCGGCGACCTTCACCTCTACGTGATCAACCAAGAAGGACGGACCCCGAGGATCGAACACGCCAGCGTCTCGGCCCACCTCCCACGCTCGCCGTGAGTCCTCGTTCTGCGAACTGTCGAACTCGTGCAGCATGCCGTCGGGGTCGTAGAACAGCCCGGCCGTCACCTTCTTCTTGGCGATGCCGTCCAGACGATCAGCCGCCCAGGACGCGTCGACCATCGCCTCCGAGAGCGCATCCGGGCAGCCGCCCGAATCCGCATGGGCTATCGGGATCCACGCTGGTTCGTAGCTGCAAGAGAAGCGACCGCAACTCGGCGCGTACACAAAGTTCAGCAACAACCACAGCACGGCTGCGAGAACCAGGACACCGGTCAACGACGACACCGTCTTGCTGGCCGGTCTCAGCGCCATCGCGGACTCCCCTGACACGAACGCGATGCCCAGCGCAACGCACCAGTCTCAGCGTGCTGAGCCGTCACCGGCTGACGCAAGCCTGTTCACCGTTAGTCACCCGAACAGTGGCGGGTTCCGCCCCAACTTGGGAGAAGACCAACCCCTTCTACGCTCTGAGCATGCAGAGGGGCCGTAGCCAGCTCGGCTACGGCCCCGCGACTCTTCGCTGTCAGCGTGCGGTGGTCCGCACGAACGCTTGCCATGCGGTGCGGCCGATCGGCAGCTCCACCGTGGGGTTCTTGCTGTCCCGGACGCTCTGGTGATCCTGCCGCACCTCGACACAGTTGCCCGTTTCAGTGAAGCTGGACTTGCGCCACTCCATGATCGACTCCCTTGCGAGACGTACGAGGGGCGCAGCCATCATCAGCTGTGGCCCTTCTGCTCTTCGCGGTCAGCGGGCGGCGGTTCGCACGAACGCTTGCCATGCGGTGCGGCCGACTGGCAGCTCTACCGTGGGGTTCTTGCTGTCCCGAACGCTGTTGTGGTCCTGCCGCACTTCGACGCAGTTGCCCGCGTTGCCCGTGAAACTGGACTTACGCCACTCCATATCGACTCCTACGGTTGGGTGCCCAGTTGTTCAGTGTCGCCAGGAACCAAGCGTCCGGCAAGATGCGGCGACTGAACGCCGGTCTGGGCATGCAGAGGGGCCGCAGCCAGATCCGGCTACGGCCCCTTCTGTGCTCCGCTGTCAGCGTGCGGCGGTTCGTACGAACGCCTGCCATGCGGTGCGGCCGATCGGCAGCTCTACCGTCGGGTTCTTGCTGTCTCGAACGCTCTTGTGATCCTGCCGCACTTCGACACAGTTGCCCGTGTTACCAGTGAAACTGGACTTGCGCCACTCCATGATCAACTCCCTTGCATGGTCGCCACGATCTTATCGCGGCTTGCAGAGGTGGAAAGAGCACAGTCGTCAACCATATCCAGAAGTTGCAGGTACGGCTCAACATCGAACACGAACACCGCGGAGCCGATGAGCTCGACGTTGAGCACGGGCGCCGAGATCGGTGACTCGATCAGCAGCCACGAGTGCAGCAAGCCATGCATGGGTATGTGCTCGGGAATGAGGCGAATGGACAGGCCTCGGTCGTAGCCAGACACCAGAGCTCTCAACTGCTCCGCAAGCGCCTCGGCGCCACCGAACGGTGTGTGCAGCGCGGCTTCTCCGATGAACGCCCGGTACTCCACACCGGGTAGGACTTGTTGCCTACGGAGACGCGCCATCCACCTCAGTTCAGCGTCGGTGTCCGACAGCCCACCGGCGCGCAGCATCCCGATGGCGTAGGCGTAGGTATGCAGCAAGCCGGGGACGACCAGCAGCGAGCAGTCCGTGAGCGCCTTGGCTTGCTGCTCATAACCTGCGAGCGTGCCCAGATCCGGCGAGATGCCCGGAATGGTGCGAGACCACCAGCCGTCCTGCTGGCCGATCTGCGCATCGCTGATCATCTGCTCTCGTTGTGCCGCAGGGACTTTGTAGGTCGTCAGGACCACGGCCACGTCTTCGGTAGTCACCATCCGGCGGCCGTTCTCGGTGCGGCTCAACTTGGCCGCGGACCAGCCGATGAGCTTGGCCGCAGCTTCGAGCGACAGCTTGGCCTGCTCGACCCGAACAGCTCTCAGTCGCGCGCCCAGCTCCCGGTCCCTGGGTTGGTCCCTCCGCATGTTCCGCCTTTCATGGGTGGCAAGTCGAAGCGGGATTGCTGGCAAAAGCCTAATCTGGCGGCAACGGAATGTCACGGTGAGCGCACAAGTCGTACCACAACGTGAAGCCACCGCCGACGTCAGGAGGACCCATGACCGAACACGCACTGTCGCCGTTGCCGGAGTTGTCCCGCATCCTGTGGGCCGCTCGCATCGACGCCTTCGCCAACCAATGGCACGTCAGCCGGCGAGCCATCCCGGGGCTCAAGACCATCGCGGCCGCCAGTGACGACCCCCGCCTGCGGGAAGCCGTCAAACACGCCGAGGCCGCTTCCGCTCTCACCGAAACGATGCTGGAAGAACTCCGCGCGGCCATCGATTTCGTGCAACCACAGCCGCCCGCGGAGCCGCAGAACCACAAGACGGCCTGAGCCGACGATGCCAAAACCGAACGGAGCACGGATCCGCCGGCGGCGTCACGAGCGCGGCCTCACCACCGCCGAGCTCGCCGCCCGGGTCGGCTTCACCAATGAGGCGTCGATGCGCAACATCGAGGCCCGCAGTGATCCGACCTCGATGATCAAGCTGTACCGGATCGCCCGCGAACTGGGCATCGCGGTCGACGAGATCCTCGCGGACGACGCCGTGGAAGAGCTGCGATTGCCGACGAGGCAAGCACAATAAGGGGGCTCAGGCTGGTTTGCGGGCGGCCACGCGTTCGACCGTGCCGGCCTTGAGCCGTTCGGTGCGTTCCACGACGAAGCCCGCCGCCTGCACCAGCGGCAGCGGCCGGCGGGTCTGGTAGTCGCCCAGCTGCCGCAGCGACAGCTTCTCCAACAGCCGCTGGCCCAGCAGGATCAGCCGGTGGTGGCTGCCGATGTGGTCCAGCAGCAACAACTTCCCGCCCGGGCGCAGCATCCGGTGCATCTCGGCGATCGCCGCGCGGTCGTCGGGGAAGCCGCACAGCCCGAGCGTGCAGACGACGGTGTCGAAGCTCGCGTCCGGGAAGGGCAAGGCCTGGGCGTCGCCTTCGACCAGCGTGATCTCCCGCTGGAGCTCGGCGGCGCGTTTGCGTGCCAGCTCCAGCATCCTCGGGCTGAGGTCGACGCCGGTCAGCGTCACGTCGGCGGGGTAGTGCGGCAGGTTCAGCCCGGTCCCGACGGCGACCTCCAGCACGTCGCCGGTCGCCTGCGTGCACACCCACTCGCGGCCGCCGCCGAACTGCAGGCGCTCGACCGGTCGCATCGCCCGGTCGTACCGCGAGGCGTACTTGTCCCACTGCCCGCGCACCCACTCGCCGTCCATGCGCCCTCCCGCCAGTCAACATACTGCTCCGCGCACAGGACCGGCCCCGGTCCGCGTGGACCGGGGCCGGCGAAACTACAGCTGTGTGGTCAGGAGCAGTGCTCGTATGGACTGGTGTAGCTGGACGAGCCGACCGAGCCGCCCCACTGCACGCACTTCGCGCCGGCCGACCGGGACACCGGACCGGCGTAGTAGGCGAAGTTGCCCGAGTCGGTCGCCAGCGTGCCGCCCTGCACCTGCAGGTGTGCCGACACCGGCGAGGCGGTGCCCAGCGAGACCGACTTGAGGGTGGTGACGCAGTTGTACCCGTTGGCGGAGTTGTAAAGCAGGTACACCGTGCCGCCGGTCACGCCCTGCGAGTCGATCACCGAGTAGCCCGACCCGCACACCTCGTTGGGCGTGTAGGGGTTGCCGCCGCAGGAGTTCTTGCTGGTGAACGTGGTGTGCGCGTAGTAAGGAACGGCAACACCGTTGAGGACCGCGTGGAGCACGGTGCCGTTGAGCCGCTGCTCGTAGTGCAGGTGCGGACCGGTGACGCCGCCGGTTGCGCCGGCCTTGCCGATCTCCTGGCCCAGCTTCACGCTTTGGCCGACCGACACCTCCTGCGCCGACAGGTGGGCGTAGCGGGTGGTGTAGCCGCTGCCGTGGTTGATCTCGATCCACCGGCCGTAGCTGACGTCGCCCTCGTTCTCCACCCGCGAGATGGTTCCCGACGCCGAGGCCAGCACCGGCATGCCCGTGATGCCGGACTTCTGGAAGTCCACGGCGAGCTGCGGGCTGTGCGTGCTGAACGTGGCCGCCGTGACGGTCGTGCCGCATTTGAACGGCACCTGGAAGTTCGGTGCGGCCATGGCCGGTGGGCTCGCGGCCACGGTGATGCCGAGGGCGCCCAGTGTCCCGGCCACCGCCAAGACCAACGCCCGAATCCTGCTGATCCGCATGTGACCTCCGCGTTCGTCAGTGCGTTCTCTGGTAGTCCTCCCACGTCACCTTGGTGACCTGGGGGCCGTCGTCGGGGCCGCGGTTGGCGAGCCCGTTCAAGCCGAGGTAGTAGTCGCCGACCTGGTGCTGAGCCTGCGGCGACATGTCCGTGTCGGACACCGCCACCGCGTGAATGTGGTAGCCCCAGTCGCCCTGGGACGGGGTGCGCCGCCACGCGGCGAAACCGACCTGGCGCAGCTTGCGCACCACGGCGGTCTGCGTCGTCACCGACATGCCCGACACCGAGATGTCGACCACGCCACCGCCGTCGTGCGTGCCCGCGGAAGTCGGGTCGCCGCCGGGGTTGTACGAGCCCTGCTCGAGCACGAACTGCCTGCCCAGCTGGGTTTCGGCGGTCGTGAGCATCGCCCTGGTGCGTTCGTTGACGGTCACGCCGCGGAAGGTCACGCGGGCGCCGGGTGTGAGCGGGTTGACGACGGTGAAGCGGCCCTGGCCCAGGGCCAGCAGCGACGAGCGGCCGGGCAGCCCGGACGCGTCCAGGCCGGAGTAGCCGAGCGAGCGTTGCCACGCCGCGTAGGCGTCGACGGTCTTCGTGCCGAAGTGACCGTCCACATAGGACGCTTCGAGCAGCGATTTCGCCTGCAGCGCCTGCTCGACGAGCAGCACGCTGGCCTGCGCACCCTGGGTCGGGTCCTCGTTCGGCTTGCGTGGGTCGAGCTGCGCGGCGAGCACCACGGCTTCCATGTTCACGGTCCCGGCCGCCGCCGCGGGCACCGGGATCACCGGGATCGCTGCCGCCGCCACGGCCACCAGCGCCAGTCCCGCCAGACGAAGCCGCATGCGAACTCCTCACCATCTGGTGACATATGTCGTGGATATGTCACGGGAAGTGTGGGGCCAGTGGCGGGCTGTTGGCAAGGTCTCGGGCGTCCGGGATTTTCCCGGACGAAGCTGTCGAAACGGGCCGAGGTCGTTCGACGCGTCGGTGAGAGCAGGAAGAACCTTGGAAGGGGCAGCACCATGGGACTGGTCATCTGCGACATGTCGATCTCGCTCGACGGGTACGTCACCGGGCCGAACGCGAGCAAGGACAACCCGTTCGGCGACGGCGCCGGCAGCCTGCACGACTGGATGTTCAAGAACCCCATCGACTCCGACCGCCAGTACCTCGAGGACGCGATCGCGCACTGCGGCGCCGTGGTCATGGGCCGCACGTCGTTCGACAAGACGGTCGATGCCTGGGGGCCGGATGGGCCGCTGGAGGGCATCCGCAGCTTCGTCGTCACCCACGAGGCGCCGACGGGGAACTACCCCGGCTACACGTTCGTCACCGACGGCGTGGCGAGCGCGATCGAGCAGGCCAAGGCCGCCGCGGGGGACAAGTGGGTCGGTCTGCACGGGGCCACCGTCATGCAGCAGGGCCTGCCGCTGGGCCTGGTCGACGAGATCTACGTGCACGTGGTGCCGCTGCTCCTCGGCGGTGGCACGCCGCTCTTCGCCGCGCTCGACTCGGCGATCGAGCTGGAACGCATCGAGACCCCGAGCTCCCCGGCCGTCGATCACCTCCGCTACCGCGTGGTCAAATGACGGGATGTTCACCCCGCGCGAGCGAGCGACCCTGCTGGACGCCCTGGTAGCGGCCGCGCACGCCGATCCCCGCATCGCCGGCGCGGCCCTCGCCGGGTCCAGCGCTCGCGGCTTCACCGACGAATGGTCCGATGTGGACTTGGCGTTGAGCGTGGCCGCCGACCGGGACGCGGTGATCGACGACTGGACGTCCCGCATCTATCGTGAGCACGCCGCGATCACCCACCTGGACATGTGGGCGGGCGGCACGTTGTTCCGGGTGTTCCTGCTGCCCGGCACCCTGCAACTGGACGTGGCGTTCTGGTCGTCGGCGGAGTTCGGCGCGACCGGCCCGCATTTCAAGCTCCTGTTCGGTGTCGCTGCGCCTCAGGAGCACATCCCGCCACCCAGCGCGACGTCGTTGATCGGGATGGGGTGGCTGTATGCGTTGCACGCCCGGTCGAGTATTGCGCGGGGGCGGGGGTGGCAGGCCGAGTACATGATCAGTGGGATGCGGGATCAGGTGCTGGCGTTGGCTTGCCTGCGGTATGGCGTGGCTGCGGTGCAGGGGCGGGGGATTGATCAATTGCCGGTCGACGTGACCGGGCCCGTGGCGGCGGGGTTGGTGCGTTCGCTCGATCGCGGGGAGTTGGTTCGTGCGTTTGCCGCTGTTACTGCGGCGTTCGGCGATGAAGCCGGCCGGCATGAGCCTGAACTGGCTCTTCGTCTTGCCGAACCACTGCGTGAATTGGTGGTTTCGGCTGTGGGTTGAGGTCGCGTTCTCAACCTCGGGCTCAATTGTTTAACACGAGGATTCCAGCGTCAAGGGCGCCTTCGGCGTCGGCTTCGCCGATGGCTTCGCCACCCTTGACCCTGGCCTCCTCGTGCTAAAAGGCGCCCGGACGAGGTTGAGGGGGCGGTCTGGTGTTCGCCTTTCGTGGGTTTGCGTTGCCGGGTGGCGGTTGCGTTGTTTGTCGCGTCAGGGTTGTTTGCGTTGGTCCGTTTGGTCGTATGTTGTGGTATGATTGGGCTATGGATCTGGGGGAGCTTCAGTCGCTTGTCGCCGAACGGCGGCGGCTTGATTTGGCGATCCTAGATTCGATTTCTCGGGTGGATTGGCGTGAGTCCGGGTATCTGCATTTGTGGCAGTTTCTGATGGACGCGTTGCGGGTGGGTCGACGCGAAGCGAAGCAGTTGGAGACGCAGGTTTCGCTGCTGTGCCCGAAGATAGGGATCACCGGTCAGGTGATCCCAGCGAAGCTTCCCGCCGCCCGTGCGGCGATGGCCGAGGGTGCGATCTCTACCGAGCACGTCACTCGGATCGCGAAGACGGTGGCTTCGGTGCCCGGCGAGCACGCCGACCAGGTCGAGGCTGACTTGGCTGAGTTGGCGCGGGAGTTCAACCCGGCTCAGCTTGCGCGGCTGGGTAAGCGCATGGTCGACGCCCTCGACCCGGATGGCGCCAAACCTGCCGACCCCACCGTGGTGGAAGCCCAGAATATCCTGAACTTGCAGGAAAACGAGGACGGCTCGGTCTCGGGCCGGTTCGAACTCGGCGCCGAAACCGCCGCTGTCCTGCGGCCGTTGCTGTCCTCACTGACTGCGCCCCAGCCGGGTGACGACCGCACCCTGATCGAGCGTCAGGGTGACGCGCTGGCGGAGGTGATCCGCTTCGCCGCCGACTCCGGGCAGGCCCCGATCGAGGGTGGCGAGCGCCCGCACATCGCGGTCACGGTCTCTCTGGAGACCCTGCAGACCGCGATCGGCAAGGCCACTCTCGACGACGCCCGGTGGATGACTCCCGAGCAGGCCCGCCGTTTCGCTTGCGACGCCGAAATCATCCCGGTCGTGCTCGGCACGAACTCGCAGCCGATCGATATCGGTGAATCGAAGCGCCTAGCCGACAAACGATTGCGCAGAGCCCTCGCCATCCGAGACCAAGGCTGCGCCGTTCCAGGGTGTGAGCGAACACCGAACCAATGTCAGGCCCACCACGTACAACATTGGGCCGACGGAGGGTTGACCAGGCTGGACAACATGGTGTTGGTGTGCCAATTCCACCACCGCCTAATCCACCATGCCGGTTGGCAAGTCCACATGGACAACGGCCTGCCCATCTTCACCAAACCACCGTGGGCGCAACCCGCCGCCTGATCCTAGGGTGGCGGCCGCCACGGTGGGCTGGCCGCCAGCGAGACCAAGCAAACGTGGCGTTGCTGGGTTCGGTTTTACACGGGGCACGGCGGCCGTACGCTGTCCGGCAAGCAAGGGCAGGCCTGCCTGCCCCTTGTTTCGCGCTTGCTGGCCGCCGTGGGGGTCCCCGTGTCAAACCGGACCCACCCCACACGGCAGCCAAGAACTCGGCTGTCGCCGTCCCGTTGGGCCGCCACCGGCCGCCGTCCCGTTGGGCGGCCACCGGTTGCCCACCCACGACTTTCCACCCTCGGCTGTCATCCGTCGCCTTGCTTCAGCCCACGGTTCGCCAGCTCATCGCGGTACCTCTGCCAAGCATCCCGCAACCGCAGTTGTCCACATCCGACCAGTTATCCACAGATCGGGCAGTTTCCCGTTGCGGGGCTTGAAAGTCGATAGACTGGGACCGGGGCAGCCCCCCGGGTTGGGTGGGGGGCACGCCTACTCAACCACAGAGGCCCCAACAGTGCGAAAAGCCTGTAGGCACAAGGGAATCAGTCCAGCGCTCACCGGGCGGTTCTCCTCTTGGCGGCCAAGGCGAGTTGTTCCAGCAGTGGCACGGTGCGGGACCAGCCGAGGCAGGCGTCGGTGATGCTGAGGTCGGGGCGCAGGGGGTGCGCGTCGGGGTATTGCTTGCCGTCGCTGAGGTATGACTCGAGCATCAGGCCGGCCAGGACCCGGTCACCGCCGGCTATGCGGTCGGCCAGGTCGGCGAGCACCAGCGGCTGGCGGTTGTGGTCCTTGCCGCTGTTGCCGTGCGAACAGTCCACGACGACCCGGCTGGGCAGCCCCGCCTCGGTCAGCGCGTTGGCCGCCGCCGCCACCGAGGCGGCGTCGTAGTTTGGCACCGGCCCGCCCCGCAACACCAGGTGCGCCGACGGGTTGCCGCTGCTGCGCAACGCCGCCACGCGGCCGTCCCGCCCGATGCCGGGGAACACGTGCGGGAGCCCGGCCGCGCGCAGTGCGTCGATCGCGAGGTCGACCCGGCCGCCCACCGTGTTCTTCATCCCGACCGGCATGGGCAGCCACGACGCGAGCTGCCGGTGCGGCGGGCTGGTCACGGTGCGCGCGCCGATCGCAGCCCAGCTGATCGCGTCCGCGACGTGCGAGGCGAGCACCGGGTCGACGAACTCGTAGGCCAGCGGCAACCCGGTCGCGGCGGCCTCCACCAGGAACGCCCGGCCGGTCCGGAGCCCGGCGGCCAGGTCGCCCTTGCCGTCCAGTGTGGGATCACGCACCAAACCCGGCCAGCCTGCGACCGTGCGCGGCTTCTCCAGGTACGCCCGCAACACCACCACGAGGTCGTCGGCGAACCGAGCCGCCGCACCCGCCACCAGGTGCGCGTAGTCCAGCGTGGCGGCCGGGTCGTGCACCGAGCATGGCCCGACGATCACCAGCAGCCGGGGATCGCGCCGGTCGAGCACCGCGGCGATGGTCTCGCGGTGCGCGGCGATCGCCGCCCGCAGCGGGGGCGACAGCGGCGCCTGCGCGTCGACCTCGGCGGGCGTGGGTAACAGGTCCTGGTCAAGCATCCGCTGGGTCCTTCTCGTGGTGGTGGATCGAGCGGGGCAACCGGCCGAGCGGCACCGGTGCACCCAACGCCGGCCAAGCCGGCGCCGCAACCCCGAAGGGTGGCAGGGTGAACCGGTGCGGGTCCACCGGCGGGGTGCGGTTGCTCCGGATGCCGTGCAGGGCGGCTCCGCCCAACATCCCGGAGCCGATCGCGAACGGCCCGATCACCTGCTAGGACGGCATTTCCTGGATTGCTCCGGTGAGCCCGAACACAGGGACGGCAAGCGCAACGTCCTGCTGCCGTAGGTCCTCATCCGCGCAAGCCTGTGTGACACTGGGTGGGCACGACGGAGGGAACAACAATGGTCATGGGAATGGTGTTGGGCGATCGCCGCTCCCGCGCTTCGACGCGGGAGGGATCCGGCTGATCAGCGGGTAGCTCCTTGCGCGAAGCGCTGCCGACCCAAGGCACCTTCGTCTCGCTGGAGCACTCTGATGACCACCATCGACTGGACCGAGAACGGCTCACCCCGCACCGCCCGCTGGCACTCCGAGAACGCCACGCCCGCACCCGCCCGGGTGCTCGTCGTCGACGACCGCATCACCGCGAACGCCGCGCTCCGGCTCATCCGTGCGGGCACGGCTTTGTTGTGGCGCGGCGATTTCCACAACGCCCGGCAACTCATGCAAGCCCTGGGCCGCCGCATCCGGCGCGAGCACCCCGCTGACTTCCACGCCATGCGTGCCGCGCGGGCCGAGCGAGCCGAGTTGCTGGGCCGGCTGCTGGTCGTGCTCGAGGCCGACCACGCGTTGCGGTTGCGTCGCGCGCCGGACGTGCGGCGAGCGTGCGACCACGCCTACGGCCGGGCGCCCGGTGCGCGGGTGTGCGTGTCGTTGCCGGAACTGCTCGGGGTGCTCGGCGCCTACCAATGGCACCTCAACGGGGTCGAGGTGCCGGCGCTGGACGCCCGCATCCACCCGGATTACGGCGTCTTCGCGCCGGTGCGGGCCGAATACGTCGACCTGGTCGCGCAAGCGCCGCTCGCCCCGGGCGCACTCGCGTTCGACATCGGCACGGGCACCGGTGTGCTCGCCGCGGTCCTCGCCCGGCGCGGGGCGCGGGTGGTGGCCACCGACATCAACCCGCGCGCGGTGGCGTGTGCGCGGTCCACCGTGGACCAGCTCGGACTTGCCGACCGGGTGCGGGTCGTCGAGGCCGACCTGTGGCCCGGCGGACGCGCGGATCTGATCGTGTGCAACCCGCCGTGGCTGCCCGCGCGCCCGACGTCGGCGTTGGAGCTGGGCATCTACGACCCGGATTCCGCTGTGCTGCACCGTTTCCTCGACGGCGTGACCGCGCACCTCACGCCCGCCGGTGAGGCGTGGCTGGTGTTGTCCGACCTGGCTGAGCGGCTCGGCCTGCGGACCCGGGACGAGTTGCTCACCCGCATGACGGCCGCCGGCCTGCGCGTGGTCGACCGGTACGACACGTCGCCGCGGCACCCGCGGGTCACGGACGCGGACGACCCCCTGCACGAGGCCCGCGGCAACGAGGTGACGTCCCTGTGGCGGCTCGTCGCGGCAACGTGATGCGGTTCCGGGCGTCTCTTCGAACAGAGCCCACTGCGAGGAGACCACGTGACCCTGGCCAACGACTACGACAGCTTCGCCAAGGCGTACGCCGACGACAACGAGACCGGTGTGAACAACGCCTACTACGAGCGGCCCGCGATGCTGGCGCTCGCCGGGGACGTGGCCGGCCGGCGGATCCTCGACGCCGGCTGCGGTGCGGGCCCGTTGTTCGCGGCCCTGCGGGAGCGCGGCGCCACGGTGAGCGGCTTCGACAAGAGCGCCGGAATGCTGGAACTGGCCCGGCGGCGCCTGGGCGACGACGCGGACCTGCGCGTCGCCGACCTCGCGGATCCGCTGCCCTACGAAGACGATTCGTTCGACGACGTCGTCGCCTCCCTGTCGATGCACTACCTGCGGGACTGGGGCCCGACGCTCGCGGAGATCCGCCGGGTCCTCAAGCCCGGCGGCCGGTTCCTCATGTCGACCAACCACCCGACGGCCGAGTACTGCATCGCGCGGATGAACGGGCAACGCCCCGACTACTTCGCGACGTACGAGAACACCGGCGAATGGACGACCGCGACCGGTCAGACCATCGTGTTGACGAACTGGAACCGCCCACTGCACGCCATGACCGACGCGTTCACCGCGGCCGGTTTCCGGATCTCGGTGATCAGCGAACCGCAGCCCGCGCCGGAAGCCCGCGAGCTGTTCCCGGACGCCTACCACCTGCTGGCGACCGCGCCGAGCTTCCTGTTCTTCGTCCTGGCGGCCTAACCCCGGCCCGACAATTCGGTGGCTCACCCGAAGGCGCGTCGTTAGCGTCCGTCGGGTGAGCTACGAGGACCCGCGGGCGTACCTGCTCGGGCTCGAAGGCATCGCTTTGTTGCGTGCGTTCACCGGCGAGTTCGGCCGCGATTTCGTGGAGGCCCGGATCGCGGAGATCCGCCGAGTACTCGCGGACGACGCGATGGCGAACGCCGCCGTGGAAGTCGACCGGGTCGACACGGTGACCGGCTATCGACTGTGGTCGGCGACCTACGACCAGCCCAATTCGGCGTTCGACATCGACGAACCCGTGGTCAAGGAGATCGTGGACTCGCTGCCTGTGGGCGTCGCGCTGGATGCCGCGTGCGGGACTGGTCGCTACGCCGAGTTCCTGGCCGGGCGTGGCCATCGGGTCATCGGTGTGGACGGCTCGCCCGACATGCTCGCGCGGGCTCGGACTCGCGTGCCGCAGGGCGAGTTCCTGCTCGGTGATCTGCACCGGCTCCCGGTGGCCGACGCCGAGGTCGATCTGGTCGTGTGCGCACTGGCGCTGACCCACGTTCCGGCGCTCGCGCCGGTGATGGCGGAGTTCGCCCGGGTCCTGCGTCCAGGCGGGCACCTGGTGATCGCCGACATGCACCCGGAGCGAGTGGGGCTGGGCTCGATTCCCGCCGTCCGCGGTGCCGACGGCCGGCCCGGGCGGCTGAGCGCCCACCGCCACCTGATCGGGGACTACCTGCGTGCCGCGCTCCCCGTGGGGCTGCAGGTGCGTCGCTGCGAGGAACCTGGCGTGCCGGCCAGCGACCGGCCGGAGCCCGCGGATCGGACGGGCGCGTTCGGGGCGCCGGGACCGTGGGAGCTGTGGCCGTGGTGTCTGGCCGACATGGTGCCCGAAGCGGCACGGGCCGCCAGTGCTGGTGTTCCGGCGCTGGTCGTCTGGCATTTCCAGTTGGCGCAGACGTGACAGCACTTCCGGTCATCGGCCGGGCTGCTGCGTCAACGGGACGGCTCCCGTCGCACTCACCGGCGGCACGTCGAGTTGCTGGAGCAGTTCGGCCGCCCGGTCGGCGGTCGCGGCGGCCCGGCGCCCGGTGCTGAGCAGCGCCAGCAGCACGATGCACACGCCCAGGACGAGCAACAGCCACCACACGCCGTGTTCGGCTTCGGTGAACGAGGTGTCGGTCATCGACCCGACGACGGTGCCGGAGATGGCGACGCCGAGCGTCGTGCCGGTCTGCCTGCCGCTGGAGACCAGCGACCCGGCGACCCCGGCCATGGAGCGGGGCATCCCGGTGACCGCGGTATTGGTGACCGGCGGGTTGAGCGTGGCGAGGGCCAGGCCGAACAGCAGGTAGATCCCAACCACCGCAAGCAAAGGCGTGCTCGGCGTCAGCGTCAGCGAGGCCGCCGCGCCCGCCGCGAGCGCAGCCCCGCTGACCACCAGCGGCCGCCGCGGCCCGTGGCTGCCGACGACCCGCCCGGTCACCGGCGACAGCACCGCGATCAACGCGCCAACCGGCAACAGGGTCAGCCCGGCCGCGGCGGCGGACATCCCACGCACCTCCTGCAGGTACTGCGTTGTCAGGAACAGGAACGCGCCGAACCCGCATAGCCCGCACATCGCGGTGACGATCGCCGCGCTGAACGGGACGCTGCGGAACAAACGCAGTTCCAGCAACGGATCCGTGCGGCGGGGCTCGTAGGCGACGAGCCCGGCGACGCCGAGCGCCGCGAGCACCAGCAGGCCGACGATCACCGGCGAGGTCCAGCCGAGCACCCGCGACTCGGTGATCGCGTACACGAGGCAGCCCATGAACACCGCGACCAGGACCTGGCCGACGGGGTCGAACCGGCGTGGTCGCGCGGCCCGCGACTCGGGCACGAACAGCGCCGTGCACACGATGGCGGCCAGCGCGATCGGCACGTTCACCAGGAACACCGACGACCAGCCGAAGGTGTCGACGAGCGTGCCGCCGATGATCGGCCCGAGGGCCAGCGACAGGCCGCTGATCGAGCCGAACACGCCGATCGCGCGGGCGCGTTCGGCCGGCGCGGGGAACGTGGTGACGACGATGGCGAGCGCGACCGGGTTCAGCATCGTGCCGCCGACGGCCTGCACGGTGCGGGCCGCGATCAGCCAGCCGGTGCCCGGCGCGAGGCCGCAGAGCAGCGAGCCGAGCGCGAACACGGCGAGCCCGGTCTGGAAGGTGCGGCGCCTGCCGTAGCGGTCGGCGACCGACCCGGCGAGCACCAGGAAACCGGCGAGCACCACCGTGTAGGCATCGATCGTCCACTGCAGACCGGACATGGTGGCGTGCAGGTCGCGGGCGATCGAGGGCAGGGCGACGCTCACCACCGAGATGTCCAGCACGACGAGGAAGATGCTGGTGCAGCAGATGGCGAGCACGAGCCACCGGCGCCGGTCGTTCGAAACAATCATGATTCCGACGGTAGGATTTAGAGTGTGCTCGAAGTCAAGGAACCTGTGCCGGAGTCCGGGGTGAGCATCGCCGAAGCCGCCCGGCGGACCGGCGTCAGCGCGCACACGCTGCGCTACTACGAACGCGCGGGCCTGGTGGTGAGCCCGGTCGACCGCACCAGCGGCGGGCGGCGGCGGTACCGCCACATCGACCTGCAGTGGATCAAGGTGTGCACCAAGCTGCGCGCCACGGGCATGCCGATCCGCAGCATCAAGCGGTACGCCGAGCTGGTGGCCGCGGGTCCGGGCAACGAGAAGGAACGGCTCGAGCTGCTGGAATCGCACCGCCTCGACGTCCTGGCCAAGCTCGAGGAGATCCAGCAGAGCCTGGCGACGATCGACCACAAGATCGACGTGTACCGGGGGCGGCTCGAAGCCGGCGACGCGGACAAGCTCTGGGCGCCGCGCCCCTGAAGCCGCCGGGTCAGCGGCCGAGGGCCGAGCGGATCGCGTCGCGGGCCCGGTCCATGATCGCCATCGGCGGGCCCAGCAGGAGGTTGGCCTTCGCGCTCTCCACGCCCGGGTGCGGCCGGGTCGGTGCGGTCGCCGCCGCGAGCCGCGCCGTCGTGGCCATGGCCCGCAAGCGCTTCGCGTCGTGGTTCTGCCGCAGCAGCGGAAACTCCTCGCGCTCCTCGTGCTCGGCGTGGGCCAGCACGTCGTCGCGCAGTTGCAGCAGCAGCGTGTCGAAGCCGTCGGCGTCCGGGCCGATGGAATCCAGCGTGCTCAGCAGCTCCTTCGCCCGGTGCTCCTCGCCGATGCGGGCGTCGACGACCGCCGCGCCACCGGAGAGGTCCCGCACCTCCGGGTGCACGATCTCCTCCTCCGCGGTCTCGTGCACGGCCAGCAGCCGCACGAGTTCGCGGAAGGTCGTGGTCCGATCGTCGCCGCGCGCGGTCTCCATGCGGGTGAACAGCTGGCGGATCTCCTCGTGCTGGCGTCGCAGGAAGTCCACGACGTCCTCTTCTTCGTTGGTCATGCATCCCCGTTTTCCCACTCGCGGCGGATTCACACCTCGGTGCGCGGGTAACCGCACAAGATGAACGACTACCTGCGCATCTACCTCAACGACCAACTCGCCCTCGGCACAGCCTGGCGCGAGCTGGCCCGCCGGTCGACGAAGGCCAACCAGGGCAGCGACGTCGGTACTGCGCTCGGCAAGGTGGCCACCGCCATCGCCGAGGACGTCGCGACGTTCCGCGCGATCATGCGCAGCCTCGGCGTGCCGGAGAACCCGGTGAAGTCGGGCGCCGCGGTGCTCGGCGAGCGGCTGGGCCGGCTCAAGCTGAACGGCAAGCTGCGCAGCTACTCGATGCTGAGCCGGTTCGAGGAGCTCGAGTTCCTCACCATGGGCATCGACGGCAAGAAGCAGCTCTGGGGCACGCTGCGCGACCTCGCGGGCCTCGCCGAACGCCTGCCCGACGTGGACTTCGACCACCTGATCGCCCGCGCCCAGCAGCAACGCGACGAGCTCGAGCCGTTCCGGGTGCGTGCCGGTCAGGCGGCGCTGGCCGGCGCGTAGCTGGCGAGCAACACGCGGGTCGTGCCGAGCCTCAGCTGTGGCCGCGGACCTCGCGCGGGGTGTACGGCTCCTCCAGTCGCGCCACCTCGTCGTCCGACAGCTCCAGCTCCACCGCGGCGATCGCGTCGTCGAGGTGGTGGGGCTTGGTGGCGCCGATGATCGGCGCGGTCACGGCCGGGTTGCGCAGCACCCAGGCCAACGCGACCTGCGCCCGGCTGACACCGCGCTCGGACGCGATCTCGCCGACCCGCCCGACGATCTGCTCGTCCGACTCCTGGTACAGCGTCCGGCCGAAGTTGTCGTTCTCGGACCGTTCGGTCGACGTGCCCCACTCGCGGGTCAGGCGGCCGCGGGCCAGCGGGCTCCACGGGATCACGCCGATGCCCTCGTCCGCGCACAGCGGCAGCATCTCGCGCTCTTCCTCGCGGTAGAGCAGGTTGTAGTGGTTCTGCATGGTCGCGAACCGGGTCCAGCCGCCGAGGTCGGCCACGCGCAGGGCCTTGGCGAACTGCCAGGCGTACATGGAGGAAGCGCCGACGTAGCGGACCTTGCCCGCCTTCACGACGTCGTGCAGCGCCTCGACGGTTTCCTCGATCGGCGTCGTCGGGTCCCAGCGGTGGATCTGGTAGAGATCCACGTAGTCGGTGCCGAGGCGGCGCAGGCTGTTGTCGAGCTCCGACATGATCGCCTTGCGGGACAGGCCCGCGCCGTTGGGCCCCGGGCGCATCCGGCCGTTCAGCTTGGTCGCGAGCACCACCGAATCGCGGTCGGCGAACTCCTTGAGGGCGCGGCCGGTGATCTCCTCGCTGCTGCCGTTGGAGTAGACGTTGGCCGTGTCGAAGAAGTTGATGCCGGCCTCGATGGCCCGCCGGAAGTACGGGCGGCTCGCATCTTCGTCCAGCGACCACTCGTGGTTGCCGCGCTTGGGATCGCCGTAGCTCATGCAGCCGAGGCAGATCCGCGAGACTTCGAGACCGGTGGCGCCGAGCTTCATGTACTCCACGTGGTCAGACCTTAGCCCGGCCACGCACGGCCAACGCTGTGGCACTGAGCACGATCTGCCCGTCCGGTCCGGACGGCAACCGGAAGCGCAGCAGGTCGCGGATGGCGTCCTGGTCGGCGGCGGACAGCGTGGCCAGGTAGCTCGGCGCCGGGCCCTGCCCGCCGAGGAACGGCGTCCAGTAGTCGTCGAAGTCGGCGAAGACGGTCGGCACCTCGATCGGGCGCACCTCGACGTCGTCGAAGCCGGACCACAGCTCGGTGAGCGCCTCGGGGTCGCAGATGGGGAACCGGGTGCCTTCGTCGAGCTCGGCGGCGGCCGGGTCCACGGACTTCGCCACGTCCCAGAAGTAGCGCACCAGCTCCAAGCCGTGCGGGTAGTCCCAGACGTATGCCGCGGCCACGCCGCCGGGCGTGACCACCCGGTGCAGCTCGGCGACGGCCTCCTGCGCCGAGGGCACGAAGTTGAGCGAGAGCCCGCTGACCGCCGCGTCGAAGGGGCCGTCGGGCAGGGCGCGGGCGTCCCCGGTGCGGAACTCCGCGCGCGGGTCGGTCACCTGCGCCCGGGCCTGCTCCAGGAAGCCCTCGGACGGGTCGACGCCGAGCACCGCGGCCGGGTCCACCTCGTCCAGCAGGGTCTGGGTCAGCGCGCCGGTGCCGCAGCCGATGTCCAGCCAGCGCCTGCCCGCGGGAACGTCCAGCCACCGGACGAACGCCGTGGCCACGGGCCGGCTCCACCGGCCGACGTACCGTTCGTAAGCCGCACCATCCGCCCACCAGCCGCCCATGCCACCGAGCGTAGGCGCGGACCGACGGAGTGTCCACAGTAGACGCTACGCGACGAGTCGAACCAGCTCCGTGAGCGCAGCGCCGAGCGGCAGGTCCACCCGCAGCCGCGCGTACGGGTCACCACGGGTCTCGCCGCGGTTGACGATCAGCACCGGCTTGCCGTCGGTCGCCGCGCGGCGCACGAACCGCAGCCCGGACATCACCGCGAGCGACGAGCCGAGCACCAGCACGGCCTCGGCGGCGTCGACCAGCTCCGCGCACCGGCGCACCCGCGGCGGCGGCACGTTCTCGCCGAAGAACACGACGTCGGGCTTGAGCACGCCGCCGCACCCCGCGCAGTCGACGACCTGGAACCCGCGCACCGTCGCCTCGGGCAGGTCGACGTCGCCGTCCGGGTTGATCCTGGTGGTGGCCGGGTCGAAGCCGGGGTTGGCCGCGCGCAACCGGTCGTCCAGCTCGACCCGGGAGCTCGTTTCCTTGCAGGACAAGCAGATCACCCGGTCGAGCCGGCCGTGCAGGTCGACCACGTCCGCGGTGCCGGCCGCCTGGTGCAGGCCGTCGACGTTCTGGGTGATCACGCCGGTCAGGTAGCCGCGCGCGGCCAGCACGGCGACCGCGCGGTGGCCCGCGTTCGGTTGCGCGGCGCTGATCGTGCGCCAGCCGAGGTGGCTGCGGGCCCAGTAGCGGCGCCTGCCGTCCGGGGCGCCGACGAACTCGTCGTAGGTCATCGGGGTGTGCCTGCGCAGCGTGCCCGTCTCGCCGCGGTAATCGGGTATGCCGGACTCGGTGGAGATTCCAGCGCCGCTCAAGACCAACACGCGTCCCGCCGCGACAATGTCGGCGACCTCCGCCATGCTTGTCGCGGTCGGGGCGACCACTCCGGTCGGCCGCCAGCCGAGCGTCGGTCGGGTCCGCATGACAACCACATTACGTCTTGGAGGATGCGATGGCTTCGGTGCTCAACCCCTACATCAACTTCGACGGCACCGCCCGCGAAGCGCTGGAGTTCTACAAGGAGGTGTTCGGGGGCGAGCTGAATCTGAACACCTTCGGCGACTTCGGCGCCGACCAGGCCGGCGACCCCGAACACAAGGTCGACGCCAACAAGATCATGCACGGTCAGCTGACCACCACGAGCGGCTTCACGCTGATGGCGGCCGACACCCCGCCCGGCATGCCCATCCAGGCCGGCAACAACATCTCGGTCAGCCTGAGCGGCGACGACCGCGCCGAGCTCAAGGGCTACTGGGACAAGCTCGCCGACGGCGGCCAGGTCGCCGTGCCGCTGGAGAAGCAGATGTGGGGCGACGAGTTCGGCATGTGCGTGGACAAGTTCGGCATCAGCTGGCTGGTCAACATCGCCGGCAGCTGACCTAGCGCACGCCGGCCAGGTCGCCCGCTGCGGTGAGCAGGGCCTGGCGGGCGTGTACCGGCAGGTCCTCGCCCCGCGCCGACACCACCACGGCCCACGCCGGGCCGGTGTCGTCGGTGCGGGGCACCAGCGTGCCCGCGCACGCCACGTCGTCGCGGAACTCACCGTGCTCCACCAGCACGTCGCCGGGCCCGAACGCCGCCAGCGCCGCCTCCAGGTCGCCCAGGTCGGTGCACGTGTTCGCCGTGTACGGCCGCAGCCCGTTCTCCCGCAGGTAAGCGCGCCGCTCCCGGCTCGGCAGCGCGGCCAGCAACACCTTGCCGAGCGCGGTCGCGTGCGGCGAGACGTCCAGCCCCGCCTCGAAGTCCTCCAGGTACGGCGAACCGGGACCCTCGACGACGGACACGACCGTCACCCGCGACGCGTTGAGGCAGCCGAGGTAGGCCGAAAGCCCTGTTCTCTCGGTCAGCGACCGCAGCACCGCGACGGCGTCCGGTGGCCGGCCGAACGCACCGATCAGGTCGTGGAAGCGCCGCGCCACCTGGTCGCCGATCACGTACGTGCCCGACGACAGCCGGCGCAGGTAGCCCTCGTACGCCATCGTGCGCACCAGGTGGTAGGTCGTGGAGATGTTCAGCTCGCAGCGGCGGGCGATCGCCTTGACCGGCAGACCGGGCTCCGCACCGACCACCTCGAGCACCCGCAGAGCCCGCCCCACGCTCTGCACGAAATCCTCTGGTGGACCCTCTGGTGGACCCTCGTCGTCGACTCGCACCATCGCGAACTCCTCGTGGCGGGACGCCGTTCATCGTAGGCGTTTCACCATCAGAAATCTGCGCTCTACCGGGTGGCCCCGGGGCCGTGGCAGAACTGATCGCATGACCGCGATCGATCCTGGGGTGCACGAGGCACTGCGTGGGGTGTACGACCCGTGCTGCCGCGAGAAGGGGATCTCGGTGGCCGACATGGGCCTGCTCCAGCGGGCCGAGATCGCCGACGGGCACGCCGAGGTGGACCTGGTGCTCACCTCCGGCTGGTGCCCGTTCGCATCGAACGTGCTCACCGAGGTGGAGCACGCGGTGCGCGCGCTGCCCGGCGTGGCCAGCGCGCGGGTGCGGGTGGTGTGGGACGAGGCCTGGTCGCCCGGCCGGCTCTCCGACGACGCCCGCGCGAAGTTGCGTTTCCTGCCGTCGCCCAAGGCGGTCGGTGACCGCGACGCGTTCGTGGCTTTGAAGACCGCCGAACGTCCTGCCGAGAGTTCTGGAGGTGCTCGATGATCGGCGACGCGTTCGTGTTCGACTGCGTTGCGCACCCGTTCAACTTCGAGTCGGACAACGCCTACGGTCCGGCCGGGACGATGTTCGCCAACCACCTCTACGCGTTCCACACGGTGCTGACGCCGGAGGACCAGCCGAAGATGTCGGCGGAGGAGTTCCTGCACCGGTGGTCCATCGACGAGATCCGCGAGATGGTCTACGACAATTCCGACACGGACATGCTGGTCGCGATGCCGCTGCCGCTGACCGACCTGTTCCGCGACGGCCTCTCGCCGTGGCGTGACTGCGCGGAAATGGCCCGCCGCGACCCGGACCGCACGGTGTTCTGGGGCACGGTGAACCCGTTGGAGGGCAAGAAGGCGCTCGACGACGTGACCCGCCAGGTCGAGGAGTTCGGCGCGAAGGCGTTCAAGTTCTACAACGTGCGCTACGAGGACGCGAAGCCCGTGCCGTGGCGGATGGACGACCCGAAGGTCGCGTTCCCGGTGTTCGAGCGGATCCAGGAACTCGGCGTCAAGATCATCGGTGTCCACAAGGGAGTGCCGCTCGGCCCGCAGCCGGTCGAGTACACGCAGACGTGGGACATGGACGGCGCCGCGGCGAACTTCCCGGACCTCAATTTCGTGATCTTCCACGTGGGCCTGCCGTTCATCGACGAGACCTGCTGGCAGCTGATCCGGTACCCGAACCTGTACGCCTCGCTCGCCGCGTCGATCAACTTCGTCGTGCGCGCACCGCGGCAGTTCGCCGAGGTGCTGGGCAAGCTGCTGTTCTGGTGCGGCGAAGACAAGATCATCTACGGCAGTGAGGCGCCGATCTGGCAGCCGCAGTGGGCGCTCGAGGCCTTCTGGAACTTCGAGATCCCGCAGGACCTGTGCGAGGGGTACGGCTACCCGCAGCTGACCAAACAGGCCAAACGCAAGATCCTGGGCGAGAACATGCTCCGCCTGCACGGCATGGACATCGAGGACGCCCGTGCGCGGCTCGGCAAGGCGCCGGGCACCCCGTTGCCCGCCTGAACACCGTCAGGCGATCCCGAGAAAGACGACCGACGCGGCGGCGGCCAGTAGCCCCACTGACTGCCGCCGCGTCAGTCGCTCGCGCAGCGCGGTGATGCCGACCAGGACCGGGATCACCGGGTAGAGCGAGGAAAGCACGACCGCGATCACCACCAGTTGCTGGCGGGTGGCCAGCAGGTAGAGCACCAGCGCGATCGCCGCGAGCGCGCCGACCGCTCCCGCGCCCAGGGCGTCTTTTGCTTCGATCTTGCGCCAGCGCACGGCGGGCAGGATGGCGAGGACCGCGGTCACCCGGCCGGCCAGCACCGGCCACACGCCCGCGTCCGGGCCGGCCTGGGCGAGCGCCAGGTACTGCACGGCGATGCCGACGCTGGAGATCAACGCGCTGACGACGCCCGCGGCCGTGCCTTCGTCGTCGCCCAGGGAGACGAACCAGAGCGCCGGGACGGCGACGACGATTCCCAGCCACGCCAAGAGGGAGGGGCGTTCGCCGAGCACCACGACCCCGACCAGCACCGGCAACGCGAGCCCGCCGACCGCCACCACCGGCACGACCACGCTCAGCGCGCCGGCGCTGATCCCGCGGAACAGGAACAGCATGCCGATTCCTGTGCCCAGCCCGGACAACGCACCCCACGCGAAGTCCGCGATCGTGGGGTCGGAGTCCACGAGCGGCGCGGCGACCAGCGTGACGAGCAGGCCACCGAGCTGACCGAGCACGGCGACCAGTCCGAAGTGGACCCGGCGCGACAGCAGGCCGCCCGCAACGTCGGAGATGCCGTAGCAGAGCGCGGAACCAAGTGCGAAGAGCACGGGTCAGGCACTGTCCCGTTCGGCCTGGCCGACCGGGCACACGGCGTTGTTGGTGCATGCGTCGCGGTCGCACAACCGGCACACGCGGCCGCTGTTTTGTTCGTATTCGTATATTTTGACGAGCAACTTCTCCAGCAGCGGCGCCAGCGCGGCCTGCTCGTGCTCGTCGAAGCCGTCGAGCAGGCCCTGCAGGTGCTTCTGCCGTTCTTCCAGCATCACCTGCCCGACCCGCCGGCCGGCGTCGGTGAGCTGAACCCCCACCTCGCGGCCGACCCAGGCGCCCCGCGTCACGTACCCGTCGCGCTCCAGCGCGGCCACGACCCGCGCCGCCGCCGACTGCGTGATCCCGATCCGCCGTCCCAGCTCGGTGCCGGTGAGCCCGTCACCTTCACGCAACAACACCAGGGCCGCCGCCGCGCTGGCACTCAACCCGGCGAACTCGGCCGTCCCGTCGGCTACGACCGCGGCCACCCCCAATCCGGCCGCCCCGAGCAGATTCGCCAACCGCACCCCATCATTCATTCCTCATGCATACCACGCCCCACCCAGCCCTACACCTCATCCATTCATTCCTCATGCATGACTCGGTACTTCTCGCAGATCCGCAGGTCAGCGCCCATGTCCCGCTTGCGCCCGCCGGGAATTAGCCCGCTAATTCCGGTCGAAGAGGGGGAGGAAGGCGCGGGCGGCGGGGTTGAGGGGGCCGGGGGAGCGCCAGGCCAGGGCGACGCGGCCGCGCAGGGATGGGTCGGTGATGACGAGCGGGTGCAGGCCGGGGTGGTTGTGGGCGATCGACGTGGGTAGGACGGCCACGCCCAAGCCGCGCACAGCCAGTTGGGCCAGCAGTTGCGGGGTGCCCGCCTCGAAGGCCACATGCGGGGTGAATCCCGTTGCGGCACAAGCGGATTCGAGGTGGGAGCGGATGCCGGTGCCGGGGCGCATGGTGATCAACGGGTGGTCGCGCAGGTCCAGCAGCGGAATGGACTTCGCCCCGGCCAAGGGGTGGTCGAGGGCGACGGCGGCGTCGATGGCCTCGTCGGTGATCGTGCGCAGGGCCACCCCGTCGGGGTCTTGGGCGCCGACGGCGACGATCGCCGCGTCGAGGGCGCCGGTGCGGATGTCGTCGAGCAGGTGCGCGGACTCGCCCTCGGTCAGGGTGATCTCCACGGCCGGGTACCGCTCGTGGAAGTCGGCGAGCAGGCTCGGCAGGTCGACGGTGTGCGAGGTGATCATGCCGACCGCAAGGTGCCCGCGGACCAGTCCGCCCATCTCGTCGGCGGCGAGGCGAGCGGACTCCACCGCCGCCAATGCGGCACGCGCATAGGGCAGGACGGCCGCGCCCACCTCGGTCGGTCGCACGCCGCGGCCCGAGCGGTCCAGCAACTCGTGCCCGAGCTCCCGTTCCAGCCGCCTGATCTGCGCACTCACCCCCGGCTGCGCGACGTGCACCCGGGCCGCCGCCCTGGTGAAGTTCGCCTCCTCGACGACCGCGACGAAGTACTCCAGCTGCCGCAACTCCATAAGCGCTGAGTCTAGCTTCGAGAACAACCAGATGTTGGACTTCTAGTACGCCGAAGCGCACGGTGGAGTTATGAGCAAGGCACGTGAACCAGAAGACCTGACCAGGCTGTTCGTCGAGCTCGCCAACGAGGGCGACGCACGCGGGATGGCCGAGCTGTACGAAGAAGACGCCGTGATGGCCTACCCGCCGGGCGCGCAGACCGTCGGCCGCGACGCCATCCAGAAGGTGTTCGAGCAGCTCGTCGCCAACGTCCCGCACTTCGAGCAGGAGGAGTCCTACCCGACGATCCACCACGGCGAGCTGGCGTTGACCTCGACGAAGCCGTCGGACAACACTGGTGGCCGGACCCAGATCGTGCGCCGGCAATCCGACGGCAGCTGGCTGCGGGTGATCGACCGACCGGAAATCAAGAGCTGAGCTACGCAACCCCGCCACCCGCCGCGTCGTGAGGTAAGGCGACGAGGTTCCCCGAGCAAGGTGGTGGCGGGTTGCGCAAGTGGTGGGTTGGCGGGCTGGCGATCGGGCTGCTGCTGGGTGGCTGTGCCACCGAGCAAGGGCTCGGCGCGGGTCCGGCCCCGGTCGCCGAGCCGGTGCCGGTCACCACGACGGCGACCACGCCGACGACCACCACTACGACGCCACCTCCGTCGCCGCCACCGTGCCGCAAGCGCGCCGTGGCGTGCGTGCGGTTGTCCACGCACGAGGCGTGGTTACCCGGGCACGGCCACTCCTACGGCCCGGTGCCCATCGGCTACGGCGTCGGCAAGCACGCGACGCCGACCGGCACCTTCCACGTGGTGTGGAAGGCCGAGCACTGGCACAGCCACGAGTACGGCGACCCGATGCCCTATTCGGTGTTCTTCGCCGCCGGCGGCATCGCGTTCCACCAGGGCAGCCTCGACACCAGCTCGCACGGCTGCGTCCACCTGACCAAGACCGCGGCCAAGCGGTTCTTCTCGTCCCTGAAGCCCGGCGACGAGGTCCAGATCCTGCCCTAGGACAGCAGCGCGGCCGCCTCCGCCCGATTGGCGACGTGCAGCTTGGCGAACAGGTTGTTCGTGTGCGTCTTGACCGTCGAGAGGCCGATGCCGAGGCTCTCCGCGATGGCCCGGTTGCTCTTGCCACGCGCCATGAGCGCGAGGACCCGGGCCTCCTGTTCGGTCAGGCGGTGTTGGCGCGCAACCTCTTCCAGCCGCGTGCGGGCGGCGAGCCCGCGCACGACCGTGCGGGTCACCTCGGGCGCGAACGTGCTGTGCCCGTCGGCGGTCGCGGTGATCGCGGAGACGATCTGCTCGCGGCCCGCGCTCTTGGTGAGGTAGCCGGCGGCGCCGGCCTGCAACGCCTCGACGATCGACTTGTCGTCGGAATAGGTCGTCAGCACGAGCACCTTGGACCCGTTGCTCTCGGCGATGCGCGCGGTGGCTGCGACGCCGTCCAGGCCGGGCATCCGCAAGTCCATCAACACGACGTCCGGCGCGAGCTCGACGGCGAGCCGCACCGCCTGCTCGCCGTCGGCCGCGACGCCCACGACCCGGATGCCCGGTGCGTGCTCGAGGATCGTGACGAGCCCGTCGCGCACCGCGGCCTGGTCGTCGGCCACGACGACGGTGATGTCAGCCACGGGGCACCTCGCAGCGGACGACCCAGTTCGAGCCGTCCGGTCCGGCGGTGAGGGTGCTGCCCAGGAGCGCGGCCCGCTCACGCATCCCGCGCACACCGTGTCCTTCCCCTTGCCTGGCACCGGAATGCGGATTCGCCACCCGCAGCACCACCTTGGCTGGTGTCCCGGTCAGCTCGACCTGGATCCGTTGACCCGGCGCGTGTTTGGCCGCGTTGGTCAAGGCCTCGACGGCGATCGACGCCAGCACGTCGGCCACCTCGGCGGGGACGTCGACCGGACCGCGGACGGTCAGTTCGGCCGACGGTGCCTGGGCCGCGAGCGAGGCGAGGGTCGTCTCCAGCGGGCCGTCGAAGGTGCGCAGGGCGTCCACGGCGCGTTTCGCCTCGTCCAGGCCGTCGGCGGCCATGGCGCGGGCGCCGCGGACGCGGGTGGTCACCTCGGGATCGTCCTTTTCGGACACGACGGCGTCCAGGGCGTCGAGTTGCAGGACGAGGCCGCCCAGGGTGTGGGCGAGGACGTCGTGCAGGTCGCGGGCGATGCGGGCGCGTTCGGCCAGCACCGCGGTCTCGGCCCGGCGTCGCAGCAGTGCCCGCTCACCGCGTTGGCGCAGCGCCGCGTTCCGGCCGATCGACCCGACGACGGCGGCCACCAGCACCGTGAAGAGCACGGCGAACGGGTCGGCGGTGCCGGGAAAGCCGGGCAGGACAGCCCCCACGACGTAGCCGATGGCGCCGGCCCCGAACTCGGCCGCGAGCCACGCCGGCGGAACGTCCACAGCGGACACGACGGCGAGGACCGCCGCGGCGACGAGGATCGACGCCGACGGTGCCCGCGCGCTCACCGCGATCGCGCCGAGCACCAGCACGACGGTCCACGGCAGCGTCCGCCAGGGCTGCTCGATGCGCGGGCCGAGGATCGCGGCCACCACCCAGACGACCACCGCGGCCAGGACCAGGGTGGTCGCCACCGGCCCGTGCCGGCGCACGGGCACCAGTTCGAACGCCACGACCATCGCGATCCCGATGACGTGCAGGCACACCCGCAGCACGCGTTCGGTGCTCGCGGACGGTCGCGCGGCCAGCAGTCCCACGCCTCCCATCATGGCCGCCCGCGCCTCCACCCGAATCTCCACCCGCCGGGCTGATCCGCCGGTGCGCCCGGGCGTTCAGGGTGGATGGTGTGAAAGACCAAGCCCTGATCAACATCGCCGTCACCGTGCTCGTCCTGGCGTTCCTGCTCAGCCGTCAGTTGGCCGTGCGCCCGCTGCGCGAACGCTCGATGATCGGCCTGGTCCTGTTGGTGGTCGGCCTGGTGGAGGCCGGGCAGTTCGTCAGCGCGCACTCCCTGGACGCCGGGGACCTCGCGTTGCTGGTGCTGAGCCTCGCCATCGGGTGTGCGCTGGCCGTGGTGCGGGCGCTCTGGACCATCCGCCTCTGGGTGCAGGACGGTCGCACGATGCGGCAGGGCAACGCGCTGACCGCGCTGTTGTGGGTGGTGAGCCTCGGGCAGCACCTCGCCGTGGACAAGGTGGTGCTCGCCGGCGCGGGGTCGGCGACGATCCTGCTCTACTTCGGCGTCGTGCTCGTGGTGCAGCGCGAGGTCCTGGTGCTGCGGGCGCGGCGGTCCGGGGTGCTCAGCGACGCGCCATGACCGCTTCTTGCGCGCCACGGGCTGCGAGCCGGTCGGCCCGCTCGTTCTCCGGGTGCCCGTTGTGCCCCTTGACCCAGTGCCATGCCACCTCGTGCGGCGCGATCGCCTCTTCGAGCCGCTGCCAGAGGTCGGCGTTCTTGACCGGGGTCTTGGCGCTGGTCATCCAGCCGTTGCGCTTCCAGTTGGCCATCCAGCTGGTGATGCCGCTGCGCACGTAGGTGCTGTCGGTGTAGAGCGCGACCGTCGTCGGGCGGGTCAGCGACTCCAGGGCGCGGATGGTCGCCATCAGCTCCATCCGGTTGTTGGTCGTCTTCGCCGGCTCGCTGCCGTAGAGCTCCTTCTCGTGCGCGCCGTAGCGCAGGACCGCGCCCCAGCCGCCGGGTCCGGGGTTGGGCACGCACGCGCCATCGGTGTAGATCTCGACCTCGTCCGCCACGCCGGGCACCCTACCGCCGCCGTCCCGCCAAACCGTGGACGCCGGAACGGGGGACACACCCGGTCGGAAGAGGGGACACGCCCGGAGGGAGGTGTTTCGTCGGATCTCTACCGGGCTAACTCTTGAGTCAGGCCGCAGGCTGCGCTATAACCGTCCCAATACATCTGATGTTTGGCGGTGTTGAGTGCGCATTACCGGGCTCGTGACCCACGACATCCGGTTCCCCACGTCGTTGGAGCTGGACGGTTCCGACGCGATGAACCCCGACCCGGACTACTCGGCCGCCTACGTGGTGGTGCGCACCGACGCGCCGGACGGCCTCGAGGGGCACGGGTTCGCCTTCACCATCGGGCGCGGCAACGACGTGCAGACCGCGGCCATCAGGACGCTCGAGCCCTACCTCGTCGGCCGCGACCTCGAGGCCACTCTGGATGATCTCGGCGGCATCTGGAAGCTGATGGTGCACGACTCCCAGCTGCGCTGGCTCGGCCCGGAGAAGGGCGTCATGCACATGGCGGTCTCCGCCGTGGTCAACGCCTTGTGGGACCTCAAGGCCAAGCGCGCAGGCAAGCCCGTGTGGGAGCTGCTCGCCGACCTGACCCCGGAGGAACTGGTCGACCTCGTCGACTTCCGCTACCTCACCGACGCGCTCACCCCCGACGAGGCGCTCGACATCCTGCGCAAGGCCGAGCCTGGCCGCGCGGCCCGCAAGAAGGAACTGCAAGCCGCCGGCTACCCGGGCTACACCACGACCCCCGGCTGGCTCGGCTACGACGACGCCAAGCTGCGCAAGCTCTGCCGCGAAGCCGTCGAGGCCGGGTTCACGCAGATCAAGCTGAAGGTCGGCGCCGACCTCGACGACGACCTGCGCCGCATGCGCATCGCCCGCGAGGTCGTCGGCGCGGACATCCGGATCGCCATCGACGCCAACCAGCGCTGGGACGTCGGCCCGGCCATCGACTGGGTGCGCGCGCTCGCCGTGTTCGACCCGTGGTGGGTCGAGGAGCCGACCAGCCCCGACGACGTGCTGGGCCACGCGACGATCGCGCGGGCCATCGCGCCGGTGCGGGTGGCCACCGGCGAGCACGTGCAGAACCGCGTGGTGTTCAAGCAGCTCCTGCAGTCGGGCGCCTTGTCCTACCTGCAGCTGGACGCCGCGCGGGTCGCGGGGGTCAACGAGAACGTCGCGATCCTGTTGCTGGCGGCCAAGTTCGGCGTGCCGGTCTGCCCGCACGCGGGTGGAGTCGGGCTGTGCGAGCTGGTGCAGCACCTGTCGATGTTCGATTTCGTCGCGGTGTCCGGTTCGATGACCGACCGGGTCATCGAATACGTCGACCACCTGCACGAGCACTTCGTCGACCCGGTGCGGGTGGAACGCGGCCGTTACCTGGCGCCGAGCTCGCCGGGGTTCAGCGCGACGATGAAACCTGGCAGCCTGAGCCGGTACGCCTATCCCGATGGTCCGGTGTGGACAGAGCTGAGGAGAGCCGTGTGAACGACTTCGCGGGTTTGCGTGCCCTGGTCACCGGCGGCGGGTCCGGCATCGGCGCGGCGGTGGCGCGGCTGTTCGCCGAGCGGGGCGCGGCGGTCGCCTGCCTCGACCTCGACCCGTCCGGCGCACCCGACGACGCGGTCAAGCTGACCGCCGACGTCACCGACGCGGACTCCGTCCAGTCCGCTGTGGACAGCGCGGCCGAGCGCCTCGGCGGGCTGGACGTGCTGGTCAACAACGCGGGCATCGGCGCGCAGGGCACGGTCGAGGCGAACCCGTTCGACGAGTGGCACCGGGTGCTCGACGTCAACGTCGTCGGCATCGCGCGGGTGACCAGGGCCGCCCTGCCGCACCTGCGCGGCTCCACGCACGCGGCGATCGTCAACACCTGCTCCATCGCCGCCACCGCCGGCCTTCCGCAGCGCGCGCTCTACAGCGCCACGAAGGGGGCCGTGCTGTCGCTGACCCTGGCCATGGCGGCCGACCACGTCGGTGAGGGCATCCGGGTCAACTGCGTCAACCCCGGCACGGCGGACACGCCGTGGGTGCGCAGGCTGCTCGACGCCGCCGACGACCCGGACGCCGAACTGGCCGCGCTCAACGCACGCCAGCCCATGGGCCGGCTCGTCTCCGCCGGCGAGGTGGCCGAGGCCATCGCTTACCTGGCGAGCCCGCGGGCCGCCAGCACCACCGGCACCGTGCTCGCCGTCGACGGCGGCATGCAAGGACTCCGACTGCGCCCCCGCAGCTAACCCAGAATCGAGGCACATCAATGAAGATCACCTCATCGGTTCGCGGCGCGGCGGCGGTCACCGTCGCGCTCGCGCTCGCCCTCACCGCCTGCAGCAAGGATTCCACCGGTGGCGGCGGTGCGGCCCCCGCGTCGGGCGGCAACGCCAACGGCGCGATCGGGGTCGACCTGCCGCGCGCCGACTCCGACTTCTGGAACGCCTACGCGCGCTACATCCCGGCCAAGGCCAAGGAACTGGGCGTCAACCTGGCCGGCACGACCAACTCGCAGAACGAGATCCAGAACGTCATCTCCAACATGGACAGCCTGGTCACCCAGGGCGCCAAGTCGCTGCTGATCGCGCCGCAGGACACCGGCGCCATCGGCCCCAAGCTGGACGAGATGGCGAGCAAGGGCATCCCGGTGGTCAGCGTCGACACCCGCCCCGACACCGGCAAGGTCTACATGGTCGTGCGTGCCGACAACCGCGCGTACGGGCAGAAGGCGTGCGAGTTCCTCGGCCAGCAGCTCGGCGGCAAGGGCAAGGTCGTGGAGTTCCAAGGCGCGCTGTCCTCGATCAACGGCCGCGACCGGTCCGAGGCGTTCAAGGAGTGCATGACGCAGAAGTTCCCGGGCATCAAGGTGTTCGAGGAGCCGACCGAGTGGGACGGTGGCAAGGCGCAGGCCGCGCTGGAGACGCGGCTGTCGACCGACCCCGACATCAAGGGCATCTACATGCAGGCCGGTGGCGTCTTCCTCGACCCGACCCTGCAGCTGCTCAAGCAACGCGGTCGCCTGGTCCCGCCGAACGACCCCAAGCACATCGTGATCGTCTCCAACGACGGCATCCCGCAGGAGTTCGACGCGATCCGCAAGGGCGAGATCGACGCGACCGTCTCGCAGCCGGCCGACGCCTACGCCCAGTACGGCCTCTACTGGTGCAAGCAGGCCATGGCCGGGGTGACGCCCAAGGCCGGCCCGTCCGACCACGGCAGCAAGATCATCCAGCTGCCCAACGGTTTCGAGGACCAGCTGCCCGCGCCCCTGGTGACCAAGGACAACGTCGACGACAAGGCGTTGTGGGGCAATGCCGGAGCTTGAGCCCAGCGCCCCGGTCGTCGAGGCCATCGGGATCGCCAAGCGGTTCGGGCCGACTGTTGCCCTGGCCGACGGCGAGCTGACCGTCGCGGCCGGCGAGACGCACGCGCTCGTCGGTCGCAACGGGGCAGGCAAGTCGACCATGGTCGGCGTGCTCACCGGCCTGCTCAAGCCCGACGCCGGTCACGTGCTGTTCAACGGCGAGCCCGCGCCGCCGGTCACCGACCGGACGGCCTGGCGGGAGCGGGTCGCGTGCGTGTACCAGCACCCGTCGATCGTCCCGCACCTGTCGGTGGCGGAGAACCTGTTCCTGCACCGGCAACCCCGCGGCCGCTTCGGGTTGCTCTCCCCGTCGAAGCTGCGCAGGCAGGCGAGCGAACTGCTGGAGTCGTGGTCGGTTCCGGTGGCACCGGACCTGCCCGGCGGCGAGCTGACCGTCGAGCAGCGCCAGCTCGTGGAGATCGCGGGCGCGCTCTCGCTGGGCGCGCGGTTCGTGATCCTCGACGAGCCGACCGCGCAGCTCGAACCCCGCGCGATCAGCCGGCTGTTCGACCGCCTGCGGGCGCTGGGTGAGCAGGGCGTGACGTTCTTGTTCATCTCCCACCACCTGCCCGAGGTCTACGAGATCTGCCAGCGGGTCACGGTCTTCCGCGACGCACGGCACATCGTCACCGACACCGTCGAGAACATGGACCACGACCGGCTGGTGGCCGCCATGATCGGCGAGGCCCGCGGCCTGGTCGAGGCCGGCGCCGACCGGTCCGCGGTGCCCGACGACGCGGACACCGTGCTGGGCCTGCACGACGTCGCCGTGCCCGGGTTCGTGCACGGCGTCGACCTGACCGTGCGGCGTGGCGAGATCGTCGGCGTCGCGGGCTCGGCGACCAGCGGCAAGCGCCAGCTCGCCGAGGCGATCACGGGGCTGCGCAAGCGAACCGGGCTCGTCGAGGTGGGCGGCAGGCCGGTGCGGCCGGGCAGCGTGCCGGACGCGCTCAAGGGCGGCATCGGTTACCTGCCAGGCGATCGGCACGTCGACGGGTTCGTCGCCGGGCTCTCGGTGGCCGAGAACGCGACCATGACCATCGCGGGCAAGCTCGGGCCGGGCGGGCTCGTGCTGCCGGGCAACCGCAACCGGGCCGCCCGCACGATGATCGACGAGCTGGACGTGCACACCGCCGGACCCGACCAGCCGGTCGCCGAGCTCTCCGGCGGCAACGCGCAGAAGGTCGTCATGGCGCGGGCGTTGGCCAGCGACCCGGAGGTGCTCGTCCTGGTCCAGCCGACCGCGGGCGTGGACGTCCGGTCCAAGGAGACGCTGCTCGGCGTGGTCGACGAGCAGACCAGGGAGAAGCGGGGCGCGCTCCTGGTCTCCGATGAACTGGACGACCTGCGGATGTGCGACCGGGTCGTGGTGATGGCCGCGGGGCGCATCACCGCCGAACACCCACGCGGCTGGGACGAAGCCGAGCTGGTGGCGCAAATAGAAGGAATCGGGGACTGAGGTGAGCGTGTCCGACACGACGGAGACCGAGGCGGCCGTGCAGGCGCCCGACGTGCGCAGGCCGTCGACCCGGCTGAAGCTGGCCAAGCTGCGTGACCTCGCGCTGATCCCGCCGATCATCGCGCTGCTGATCTACGGCTACACGCTCAAGCCGGACCTGTTCCTCACCAAGACCTACCTGGTCGACACGGTGCTGAAGTACCAGACCGAGCTCGCCCTCGTCGTGCTCGCCGAGGCGCTGGTGCTGATCGTCGGCAAGTTCGACCTGTCGCTGGAGTCGGTGGTGGGCATCGCGCCCGCCGTCGCGATCTTCATGACCGTCGGCAACACGACCGCGTTCGGCGCGCCGTGGCCGCCGTGGACGGTGCTGCCGGTCTGCCTGGTCTTCGGCGCGTTGATCGGCGCGTTCAACGGGTTGCTGATCGTGAAGTTCCGGCTCTCGGCGTTCATCGTGACGCTGGCGATGCTGATCGCGTTGCGTGGTCTGCAACTCGCGATCGTCGGTGGGGCGACGATCTCCAACCTGGCCAACCGGTTGCCGACCATCGACTACCTGGGCAGCCTGCGGTTCCTGACGCTGCCGCTGTCGATCTGGATCGTGATCATCTGCTTCGCCGTGGGCATCGTCGTGCTCGGCTACACCCGCGTCGGCCGCTCGCTCTACGCCGTGGGCGGCAACCCGGCGGCCGCGCGCGCCGCAGGCATCCGGGTGGAGCGGGTCGTCTGGATCACCCTGATCGTCGCGGGTGTGCTCGCGTCGTTCGCCGGGCTGATGCTCTCCGCGCGGCTCGGCTCCGTCGCGGCCAACCAGGGCAACGGCATGATCTTCACGGTGTTCGCGGCCGCGGTGATCGGCGGCATCAGCCTCGACGGCGGCAAGGGCTCGCTCTTCGGCGCCCTGACCGGCGTGCTGCTGCTCGGCCTGATCCAGAACGTGCTGACCCTCGCGCAGGTCAAGGCCGACCAGATCCAGGCGGTCAACGGCCTTGTCATCCTCGTCGCTTTGGTCCTCGCCCGCCTCACCAGCGGAAAGGCGCAAGACTAGATGGACCGCATCGCGCTGCACACCAAGCTCAAGCCGGGCAAGGAGGCCGAGTACGAGCGGGTGCACGCCGTCATCCCGGCCGAGCTGGACGAGGCGTTGCGGGCGGCCGGCGTGCGGTCGTGGCGGATCTGGCGCGACGGGCTCGACCTCTTCCACGTCGTCGAAGTGGACGACTACCAGGCCATGCGGCACGCGCTCGCCGACCACCCGGCGAACGTGCCGTGGCAGGCGCGGATGGCCGAACTGCTGGCCGTGGAAGACGACTACTCGGGCGACGACATGGGCCTGCACCAGGTGTGGGAACTGCCGTGAAGCTCGGGTTCGGCTCCGCGCCGATCGGCAACCTGTACCACGCGGTGCCCGACGACGTGGCCCAGCGGACGGTCGAGGCGGCCTACGCGTCGGGCATCCGCTACTTCGACACGGCGCCGCACTACGGGCTCGGTCTGGCGGAGATCCGGCTGGGTCGCGGACTTGCCGGGCTGCCAAGGGATTCGTTCCAGGTGTCCACCAAGGTCGGCCGGCTGCTGGAACCGGTGACGCCGTCCGGTCAGGACCTGGACGCCGGGTTCGACGTGCCCGCGACGGCCGTGCGCCGCTGGGACTTCAGCGCCGACGGCGTCAAGCGGTCGCTGGAGTCCAGTTTGGACCGGCTGGGGCTCGACCGGGTGGACGTCGTGCTGCTGCACGACCCGGACGACCACTGGCAGCAGGCGGTGGACGAGGCGTACCCGGTGCTGCACGAATGGCGTGCCCAGGGCGTGGTGGGCGCGATCGGCGCGGGGATGAACCAGTGGCAGATGCTGCACCGGTTCGTCACCGAGACCGACGTGGACGCCGTCATGCTCGCCGGTCGCTACACGCTGCTCGACCGCAGCGCCGAGGCCCGGCTGCTGCCCGCGTGCGTCGAGCGTGGCGTGAAGGTGCTGGCTGCCGGGGTGTTCAACGGCGGCATGCTCGCCACGGACACGCCCGGGGAGCTGTTCGACTACCAGCCCGCTTCGGCCGAGCGCGTGGCGCAGGCGAAGCGGATCGCCGAGGTGTGCCACGAGTTCGGGGTGAGCCTGCCGCAGGCCGCCATCGCGTTCCCGGCCCGGCACCAGGCCGTGGACTCGGTGGTGCTGGGCATGGCTTCACCCGAAGAAGTCGCGGCCAACGTGGCCCTGGCCGCGAAACCGGTGCCGGAGGACCTCTGGGCTGCACTGCCCTGAATGTCGCATTCGAGACGCTGGACGCCCCGAATGCGACATTCAGGGCTTCACGTGGGCGGTAGCGCCGAATCCGGGGAGGCAAGCATGTTGCGTAGCCACTGCTCGACCCCGGCGACGTGCACCGTCGCCCAGGCCCGCGCCACCTCGGGCTGCCGCGACTCGATGGCCTCGAAGATCAGCTGGTGCTGCTCCCGGGTCCGCGCGACCGCGCCCTCCTGGGTGAGGCCGCGCCAGATGCGCGCCCGCGCCGTCGGCCCGGAAAGCCCGTCGATCAGCGAGCACAGCACCGTGTTGCCCGAGCCGGCCGCGATCCGGCGGTGGAACTCCAGGTCGTTGGCCACCAGGTCCTCGACGGTCGGCTCGTCGTCCAGTTCGGACAGCACATCGCGCAGCTTCGCGATGTCGTCCTCGGGCATCTGCGCCGCGGCCATCGCCGTCGCCGCCGGCTCCAGGATCCGCCGGACCTCGAGGAATTCCAGCACGGTGTCGTCCTGGTGGAAGTCCACGACGAAGCCCATGGCATCCATCAGCAGGTTTGGCTCGAGGCTGGTGACGTACGTGCCGTCGCCCTGGCGCACGTCCAGCACGCGGATCAGCGACAACGCCTTGACCGCCTCGCGCAGCGAGCTGCGGGACAGGCCCAGCCGCTCGGCGAGGTCCGCCTCCTTGGGCAGGCGTGCCCCGGGCGTCAGCTCCCCGCTGACGATCATGGCCTTGATCTTCTCGATGGCCTCGTCCGTGACCGGCACCGCGCGCCCTTCCCACTGGACATCCGATGTTTGGCAGGATAGCGGCCGATGGGAGGTGCCCGCGTGAAGGTCGCCCTGTTCATCACGTGTTTCAACGACACGGTGTTCCCGGAGACGGGCAAGGCCGTGGTCCGGGTGCTGGAGCGCCTCGGCCATTCGGTGGTGTTCCCCGCGGCGCAGACGTGTTGCGGGCAGATGCACTTCAACACCGGGTACCAGCGGGAGGCCGTGCCGTTGGTGCGGCGGTTCGTCGAGGTGTTCGCCGACGCGGAGGCGGTGGTGGCGCCGTCGGCGTCGTGCGTGGCGATGGTCCGCGAGTTCTACGGCCGCGTCGCCGAGGTGGCGGGCGACCGGAAGCTCGCCCGGGCGGTCACCGAAGTCCAGCCGAAGGTGCACGAGTTCACCGAGTTCCTGGTCGACGTGGCTGGGGTGACCGACGTGGGTGCCTACTTCCCGCACAAGGTCACCTACCACCCGACGTGTCACGGCTTGCGCATGCTCGGGCTCGGCGACCGGCCGGTCCGGCTGCTTTCCGCGGTGCGTGGCCTGGAGCTGATCGATCTCCCGCACAGCACCGAGTGCTGCGGGTTCGGTGGCACGTTCGCGGTGAAGAACGCGGACGTGTCCGTCGCGATGGGTCAGGACAAGATCGCGCACGTGCTCGGCACCGGGGCCGAGGTGCTCGCCGCCGCGGACAACTCGTGCCTGATGCACCTGGGCGGCCTGCTCTCCCGTGGCCGCTCGGGCGTCCGCGTGATGCACTTGGCCGAGATCCTCGCCCACGAGGAGGTGCCCGCGTGACCGGCGCGTGGATGGGGATGCCCGCGTTCCCCGATGCTGCCCGCGAAGCGGTGCGGGACAGCCAGTTGCGGGCGAACCTGCGCAACGCGACCGGCACCATCCGCGCCAAGCGTGCGCGGGTGGTGGCCGAGCGCCCCGACTGGGAGCAGTTGCGGGTGGCGGGGGAGCGGATCAAGGACCAAGCCCTGCGCAACCTCGCCGACCACCTGGTGGAGTTCGAGCGCAACGCCACCGCCGCCGGTGCGCACGTCCACTGGGCCCGCGACGCGGCCGAGGCCAACAAGATCGTGCTGGAGCTGGTGCGGGCCACCGGATCGAGCGAGGTCGTCAAGGTGAAATCCATGGCCACCCAGGAAATCGAGCTCAACGAGTCGCTGGCCGAGCACGGGATCACCGCGGTGGAAACGGATCTGGCCGAGCTGATCGTCCAACTGGGACACGACAAGCCGTCGCACATCCTGGTGCCGGCGATCCACCGCAACCGCGCGGAGATCCGGGAGATCTTCACCCGGGAGATGCCCGATGTCCCGGCCGGCCTGACCGATGCGCCGATCGAACTGGCGGGAGCGGCGCGGGCACATCTGCGCCGCAAGTTCCTGTCCGCCCGGGTCGGGATTTCGGGGGCGAACTTCGCGGTCGCCGAGACCGGCACGTTGGTGGTGCTGGAATCCGAGGGCAACGGGCGGATGTGCCTGACGCTGCCGGAGACGTTGATCAGCGTGGTGGGGATCGAGAAGGTGGTGCCGACCTTCGCCGACCTCGAGGTGATGATGCAGTTGCTGCCCCGGTCCTCGACCGGGGAGCGGATGAACCCGTACACGTCGATGTGGACCGGTGTGGCTCCCGGTGACGGGCCGCAGGACGTGCACATCGTGTTGCTGGACAACGGCCGCACCGATGCGCTGGCCGATGAGATCGGCCGGCAGGCGTTGCGGTGCATCCGCTGTTCGGCCTGCCTGAACGTGTGCCCGGTCTACGAGCGCACTGGCGGTCACGCGTACGGGTCGGTGTACCCGGGGCCGATCGGCGCGATCCTCACCCCGCAGTTGCGTGGGGTGGCCGCCGACGCGGTGTCGGCTTCGCTGCCGTTCGCGTCCTCGCTGTGCGGAGCGTGCTACGAGGTGTGCCCGGTGCGGATCAACATCCCGCAAGCCCTGGTGCACCTGCGTGGCCAGGTGGTGGACGCGAAGCGCGGCAAGCCGTCGGCGGAGCGGCTGGCGATGGTCGGCATGGGCTGGGTGTTCGGATCGCCGCGGCGGTTGCGGTGGGCGCAGAAACTGGCCGCTCTCGGTGGCCGGGTGCTCGGTCGCCGGGGCCGGATCGGGCGGCTGCCCGGCCCGGGAGCGGCGTGGACCGACACCCGGGACCTGCCGGTGCCAGGGCAGAGTTTCCGGGACTGGTGGGCAGACCGGTGAGCGCGCGCGACGAGATCCTGGCGCGGATCCGGTCGGCACTCGAGGGCGCCGAACCGGCCCCGGAGGTCAGCCGGGACTACGCCCGCACGGTCGCCGGCGACGTCGTGCGCCTGGCCGCGGAGCGGATCGCCGACTACCGGGCCACCGTTACCTTGACGACCGCGACGGCCTTGCCCAACGCGATCGCCGCGCGGCTGGTGGCCAACGGCGTCCGTCGTCTGGCCGTGCCCGCCGACCTGCCGTCGTCGTGGGTCTCGGACTTCGACGGCGAATTGGTGCAGGACAACGGGTTGAGCAACGCCGAGCTGGATGGGTGCGACGGAGTGCTGACCGCCAGTGCCCTCGCCATCGCCGAGACCGGCACCATCGTGCTCGACGCCGGGCCGGGACAAGGACGGCGGGCATTGACGTTGATCCCGGACTACCACCTGTGCGTCGTGGCCGCGGATCGCATCGTCGGGACAGTGCCGGAGGCGGCGGAACTGCTCGATCCGAAGCGCCCGTTGACATGGATCAGCGGCCCGTCGGCCACGAGCGACATCGAACTGAACCGCGTCGAAGGCGTGCACGGGCCACGAACATTGGATGTCCTCATCGTCGAATGAGCCAGTACTGTCGCCGACGTGACAACGCCGGAGACGTCTCGCTCTGCGCAGCGGGAGATCAAAGCACCCGCCGAACGGGTCTGGGATCTGCTCGCCACCCCGGACGAGCACCACCGCTTCGACGGCTCGGACATGGTCGGCGAATCGCTGACGCCCGGGAAACTCACCCGCGTCGGCGACGTGTTCACCATGGAAATGCTCTACGTGAGCCCGGAGGTGACCGACCGGTACCGCACCGACAACCACGTGACTGTGCTGGATGCGCCGCGGTGCGTCGAGTGGGCGGTTGCGCCGGCCGGCAAGGAGTTGCTGGGGTGGACTTGGCGGTACGAACTCGAACCCTTGGGGCCGTCGTTGACGCTTGTGACGTTGACCAATGATTGGTCGGGGACGCCGGAGCGGGTTATGCGGCGGTTTGGGGTGCCTTTGGTTTCTGAGGCTCAGCTGGCTGTTTCTCTTGAGTTGCTTGCTGCTGCGGTTGAGAGTTTCTAGTTGGCTTTCGGGATCTCAACCTCGGGCTCAATTGTTTAGCACGCTGCGGTCAGCGTCAAGGGCGCCTGCGGCGTCGGCTTCGCCGATTGCTTCGCAACCCTTGACCCTGACCGCAGCGTGCTAAAGGGCGCCCGGACGAGGTTGAGGGGCGGTCTGGTGTTCGCTCTTTTGTTGGGTTGCGTTGCCGGGCTGCGGTTGCGTTGTTTGTGTCGTTGATTTGTCGGATTGAGCCCGGTTGGTGTTGCGCCATTTGGTCGTATGTTGTGGTATGATGGGGTTATGGACCTGGGGGATCTTCAGTCGCTTGTCGCCGAACGTCGGCGGCTTGATCTGGCGATCCTGGATTCGATTTCTCGGGTGGATTGGCGTGAGTCCGGGTATCTGCATTTGTGGCAGTTCCTGATGGACGCGCTACGCGTGGGTCGACGCGAAGCCAAGCTGTTGGAGACGCAGGTTTCGCTGTTGTGCCCGAAGGTTGGGATCACTGGTCAGGTGATCCCAGCGAAGCTTCCCTCCGCCCGGGCGGCGATGGCCGAGGGTGCGATCTCCACTGAGCACGTGACTCGGATCGCGAAGACGGTCGCGGCGGTGCCCGCTGAGCACGCCGACCAGGTCGAAGCGGATCTGGCCGAGCTGGCGCGGGAGTTCAACCCCGTTCAGCTCGCCCGCCTGGGCAAGCGGATGGTCGATGTTCTGAACCCGGATGGTGACGAACTGGACGATCCCACCGTGATGGAAGCGCAGAACATCCTGGATTTGCAGGAGCGCGAGGATGGCTCGCTGGAGGGCCGGTTCAAGTTGGGCGCGGAGACGGCTGCGGTTCTGCGCCCTTTGTTGTCGTCGCTGACTGCGCCGCAGCCGGGCGATGACCGCATCTTGATCGAGCGTCAGGGTGATGCGCTGGCGGAGGTGATCCGCTTCGCCGCCGACTCCGGGCAGGCTCCGGTGGAGGGTGGCGAGCGCCCGCACATTGCGGTCACGGTCTCCCTGGAGACTCTGCAGACCGTGATCGGCAAGGCCACTCTCGACGACGCCCGGTGGATGACTCCCGAGCAGGCCCGCCGGTTCGCTTGCGATGCGGAAATCATCCCGGTCGTGCTGGGTAGCAAGTCCCAGCCAATTGACATCGGCGAATCGAAACGCCTGGCCGACAAGCGATTGCGCAGAGCCCTCGCCATCCGAGACAAGGGATGCGCAGTCCCCGGATGCGAACGAACACCCAACCAATGTCACGCCCACCACGTACAACATTGGGCTGACGGCGGTCCTACGAGGCTGGACAACATGGTGCTGGTGTGCCAATTCCATCATCGCCTGATCCATCATGCCGGTTGGCAAGTCCACATGGACAGCGGCCTGCCGGTGTTCACCAAACCACCGTGGGCGCGCACCGCCTGACGCCACGGCGGCTGCCGGCCCGCGCTGCGGGCGCTATCTGCGGCGCTGCTCGCCACGCTCGGCCGCTGTCGCTACCCCGACGGCCGAGGTTGGCCGAGCAGTCTGCCCCTCAACCTCGTCCGGGCGTCCTTTAGCGCGCTGCGGTCAGGGTCAAGGGTTGCGGAGCAATCGCGGAGCGACGCCGCAGGCGCCCTTGAGGCTGACCTCAGCGTGTTAAACACTTGAGCCCGAGGTTGAAGGGCAACAAGGGAAACCCGCTAAGACAGCGAGCCCAACCGACCCAGCCAAGCCCTCGGCTAGCGGCCAGACCACCAATGGACCACCCGCGGCAGCCCCCACTACATAGCCGGAAGCAAGGCGTCGACAGCCGGCTTGGGAGTGGTCGCCGGTTCGATCAAGTGGTGCTCGGCGACCGCACGGTTGTACCTCGTGAACATCTCCGCGAGGGTGCGCAGGTCCGCATCGCTCCAACCGGCCAGCAGCTCCGCCGTGCCCGCGCGGCGCTCCGCGCGCACCGTCTCCATCGCGGTCAAGCCCGCCTGCGTCGGGGACACGATGCTGCGCCGCCGGTCGGTGTCCGACGGGCGGCGCGCCACCAACGACTTCCCCGCCATTGCCGCCACTTGCCGGCCGACGGTTGACGGGTCCAGGCCGAGGGCGGCAGCCAGGCCGCAGATGTCCGCGGGGCCGGTCGCGTCCAACGTGCGTAGCAACAAGTACTCCGACCGGTCCAGCACGGGTGCGGGCGTGCGCCGTCGCAGCAGCTCGAAGTTGCGTACGAGGACGGCGGCCGCCACCTCGATCACGCCGAGCGTGTCGTCCGTGTCCACCGTCACTCCCGCCCTGGATATCGGGGTCATACCTGTGTTTACCGGTACGATACCGGTATATGGGTGACGACATGAGGACCACGAGCTGGGTCGGAGAGTTGTGGGACCGGTTCGTCGCCTGGGACCCGGGCCTGGGCCGGCTTCGGTTGGCCGTCGCGGGCGCGCTCAGCATGGCCAGCGCGCTGGGCGTCGAGTTCGCGATCTTCAGCGTCGCCGGCGCCGCCGCGCAGACGACGCTCGTCGCCACGCTGCTCGGCTCGGTCGTCGCGATGATGGGCTCGATGGCCCTGCTCAACGAGCAGGGTGCGGGCACCAAGATCCTCACCGCGGCCTTCTTCCCGGTCGCCATCGGCGTCGGCATCCTCGCCGGGGTCGCGGTCGGCGGGCACACCGATCTGATGCTCGCGGTGTTCGTCGCGGTCATGTTCGTCGCCGTGTTCGTCCGGCGCTTCGGTGTCGCGTTCTTCTTCTACGGCTTCATGACGTGGATGGGCTACTTCTTCGCCGCCTTCCTGAAGGCGACCATGGCCACGGTGCCGACCCTGCTGATCGCCGTCGGCATCGGCACCGCGTGGGTGCTGCTCCTGTCGCTGACGTTCATGCGCACGAACCCGTTGCGCACCCTTGGCCACGTCGTCCGCGCCTTCGACGCCCGTGCCCGCGCGGTCGCCCGCGCTGGGGCCGACCTGCTCGAAGACGTGGTCGAAGGCCGCCGAACGGAGCGCGCCCGGCGCGCGTTGCGCCGCCAGCAGGACCGGCTCGCCGACGTCGCGTTGCTGGTCGAGGGCTGGTCCGGCGAGCCCGGTGCGCTGCCCGAGGGCTGGTCGGGACCCGCGTTGCGGCGCCGGCTGATCGACGCGCACCAGGGCGTGGACACCATCGCGGCCGCGGCGCTCGCCCTGGCCGACGGCGACCGCGGCACCGCGCGCGAAGCCCTGCGGCTGCTCGACCGCCTGGCCCGCCACGACGACGCGGCCGCCGCACGCCTGGCCCGCAACCTGACCAGTGCACCCGAGCACTGGCCCGCCCGGCACCTGGCCGTGGCCACGCTGGAGTTCGTCGAGCTCGCCGCGAGCCGCTCGGTGCCGCCGCCCGCGGCGGCCGAGGTCGACGAGTTCGAACCCGCGGTCAGCCTGGCCATGGGCAACCTGCCCGGCTCGGCGTCGGTGGCCGCGGACGTCCCGGCCCGCGGCGGCCGCTGGAACCCGCTGGCCCGCGTCGACCTGACCACGCGGCAAGCCGTGCAGGTCGCGGTCGCGGGCGCGCTCGCCATCGTGCTCGGCCGCGAGCTGGACACGACCAGGTACTACTGGGCGGTGATCGCCGCGTTCGTCATGTTCGCGGGCACGGCCACCCGTTCGGAATCCTTCATCAAGGGCGTGAACCGGGTCGTCGGCACGCTGGTCGGGCTGTTCGCGTCGATCTGGTTGGCGGACCTGACCTCCGGCAGCACGGCGCTGGTCCTGATCACCATCGTGGCCAGCATGTTCTTCGGGTTCTACCTGCTCCAGGTGTCCTATGTGTACATGATCTTCTTCGTCACGATCATGGTCGGGCAGCTCTACACCGTGCTGCACCAGTTCAGCGACGGCCTGCTGGTGCTGCGGCTGGAGGAGACCGCGGTCGGCGCGCTCGCGGGCTTCGTCGTGGCCCTCGTGGTGCTGCCGCTCAGCACCCGCGACACCGTGCGCACCGCCCGCGACGGCGTGCTGACCGCGTTGGCCGAATTGCTCGACGCGGCAAGCCAGTGCCTGGCGGGCGAGTGCTCGCCGGCCGGCCTGGATGCCCGCTCCCGCGGCCTGGACGACCGGGTCCGCGGCCTCGCGCTGGTGGCGAAGCCGCTGACCCGGCCGCTGGTGTGGCGCAACAGCCCGTCGCGCACCCGGCACCGTCTGACCCTGTACGCGGCGCTGGCCGGTCACGCGCGGGCGCTCACCGTGGCGTTGCGTCGTCCCGGCCCGCGCCAGGACGCCGAGCGCGCGGCGCAGGCGAGCCGCTCCCTTGCCGCTGCCGCAACGGAACTGACCGCCGCCACGCCCGGCCGGCGCGAACCGGCGGCCGAACGACCGCTGGCCGACGCCGATGCCGCCTTGTTCGACGGTGGGTGCACGCCCGAAGACCTGGCCAGTGACCCGGTGCGCCTGCCGTTGATCCACTTGCAGCACTTGTTGTGCGAACTCGCCGAACCGGGCGAGCCGTTGTCGCCACGCCCGTTGCCGACCGCTGCCGTAGCTCTCTAAGCCTCGTTGGCCGCGAAGGTGGCCTTGTCCCAGAGCGCGAAGTAGAGCACGTCGGTCCAGTAGCTCAGGCCGAGCGGGTACTCCGTGCGGTCGTCGCGGGTGTTGTCGAAACCGTCGTCGAACACCAGACCCTCGAAGGCGCCGGTCGCCTTCGCCAGGATCGCGCCCGCCGCAGCCGGGTCGTCGGGCAGGGCGTCGATGGCGGCACCGACCCGCTTGCACTCCTCGAGCTCGCGCTCGACGCACGCGCGCATCCCGTCGGCGAAGTCCTCGGTCATGCAGTCAAGCTCGACCGTCTCGAGCAGCAGGAACTTGTCCCGGTGCTGGTCGAGGAAGCTTCGGTCTCGTCGAGCGTCGTGTTCAGCTCGGTGGTGCCGAGGGTGCGGGCGGCCGCCGCGAACCTGCGCAGGCGCGCGAACCCGGCGTCGAAGTCGCCGCTGATCGCGTACAGCGCGGTCTTCGCCTCCGGCGGGTCGTCGTCGAAGCCGTCCGAGATGAGCGACGGGCACAGTTGCGGGTCGCCGGACAGCAGGACGCGGAAGGAGAACGGCACCGCGTAGGGCCACTCGGACAGGCCGCTGATCGTGTCGGGGCGGTCGTCGTAGGCGGTGGGGCGGTTGCTCAAGCTGTACAAATAAGACCGATTTGCCATGGTCGGATCCTACGGTTGAGCACCGACACGTTCGCGGTGGTGGGCCACGTGGACGCGCGTGGCGCAGCGGGTGGAGCAGTACCGGCGCCGCCCGTTGCGGGAGGTGTCGACGAAGGCGGTCGTGCAGCCGTCGCTCGCACACACGCCCATCCGGTCGCCGTCCTCGCAGAGCAGGTGCGCGAGGCCGCCCGCGGTGTAGGCGCAGATCCGGCGCAAGGTGTCGTCGTGCGCACCGGAGTAGTGGATGTGCGCGGGCTTGCCGTCGTGGCGCGTGATGTACGGGCGGCACGCCGACTCGGCGAGCAACGCGTTGACCATGTCGACCCGCACGTCGTTGTCCGGCTCGGCGAACACGGCGTGCAGCCGTGCCGACCACTTCGCCAGCGCGCGTGCTTGCCGCGGCGTCGGTTCCGTCACGGACATCCCGTGCGCGCGCACCGTGGCGAACTGCCGCTCGGCGGTCTGCTCGTCCAGGTTGGCCAGGTCGACGGCCACCTGGGCGGCCGGCCCACCGTAAGGGTTGAAATGCACTGAACCATTACAGCACAGTGGCCGGTATGTGCCCAAGATGTGGATGCCCGGTCGCCGAACTCCCACAGCACGGCCGTCCGCACGGCTCCGTCACCTACCACCGCTGCGTGTGCGGGGCGTGGCTCGTGCGGGCGGACGGTGTGGTGGTCGGCGCCACCCGGCCGGTAGCGTGCGCGCATGGCGACGCGCTCTTGGTGGGGTTGGGGGACCGTCGAGAACGCGGTGCGCGGGGACGAGCGTGACCGGCTGACCGCACGGGTGGCCGCGCTGCTGCCCGGCGCCGATCTGACCGTGCACGAGCCGCCCGCGCTGCCCTCGCTCGATCTGCCTGCTCCGGTTGTGGCGCCGCCCCCTTCACTGGCGCGCCTGTGCTCGTCCTCGGTCGAGGACCGGGCCGCGCACGGCCACGGCAAGGCTTTCCGTGACGTGGTGCGGAACCTGCACGGCTCGCTGGCGTCGGTGCCGGACGTGATCGCGCGGCCGCGCACCGAGCAGGACGTGATCGACCTGCTGGACTGGTGCTCGTCGGACATCGCGGTGATTCCCTACGGTGGCGGCAGTTCGGTGGTCGGCGGGATCGAGCCGCGCTTCGACGGCCCGGCCGTCACCGTCGACCTGGGACACTTGGCCGCGGTGTCCGAAGTGGATTCAGTGAGCCGGGCGGCCCGCATTCAGGCGGGAGTTCTCGGTCCGGCGCTGGAAGATCAGCTGCGACCGCACGGATTGACGTTGCGGCACTTCCCGCAGTCCTTCGAGTTCTCCTCGCTCGGTGGCTGGCTGGCCACGCGCGCTGGCGGGCACTACGCGACGCTGTACACGCACATCGACGACTTGGTCGAGTCCTTGCGGGTGGTGACGCCGTCGGGGGTGGCCGAGTCGCGCCGGCTGCCGGGCTCGGGAGCCGGACCGTCGCCCGACCGGTTGTTCCTCGGCTCGGAGGGGACGCTGGGGATCATCACCGAGGCGTGGCTGCGGGTGCAGGAGCGACCGCGGTGGCGTGCGCGGGCTTCGGTGGAGTTCGCGTCCTATGCGGACGGTGTGACCGCGGCTCGGGTTATCGCGCAGGCGGGGTTGTACCCGGCGAACTGCCGGTTGCTGGACCCGGCGGAGGCCTTCATCAACGCCGGCGCTTCGGCCAGCGTGCTGGTGCTGGGATTCGAGTCGGCCGACCACCCCGTTGCGTCCACCATGGATCGCGCGCTGGAACTGTGCCGTGATCACGGTGGGGTCGTGCAGTCCTCGGACGAGGCGAGTTCGGCGTGGCGGTCGTCGTTCTTGCGGATGCCTTATCAGCGGGATGCGCTGGCGCAGCAGTCGATGATCGTCGAGACGTTCGAGACCGCGTGCACCTGGGACCGGTTCGCGTCCCTGCACTCGGGCGTCGTGGCGGCGGCGACGGCGGCGATCAAGGAAGTGGCCGGCGCCGGGGTCGTGACGTGCCGGTTCACCCACGTCTACCCGGACGGTCCGGCGCCCTACTTCGGCGTCTACGCGGCCGGGCGCTGGGGGAGCACGGTGGCGCAGTGGGACGAGATCAAGGCGGCGGTCTCCGAAGCGATCGTGGCGGCGGGCGGGACGATCACCCACCACCACGCGGTGGGCCGGGATCACCGTCCTTGGTACGACCGGCAGCGACCGGACGTGTTCGCCGCGGCGTTGCGTGGCGCGAAGTCGGCGCTGGATCCGACGGGCATCTTGAACCCCGGGGTCCTGCTGGATCCGTGATCCACACTCGAGCGCTGTTTCCTTTGCCCCTGAACAAAAGCAGACCCCCGCCCTCCCGGGGGGCAGCCCTAGTCCAGTCTATCGAGCATGGGCAGGGAGCGGGGGGTCACGACCGGATCTGTGGATAACTGGTCGGCTGTGGATAAGTGGATGGTCAGGCGGCGAAGAGCTCCGCGTAGCGCGGGGACCGGGTCAGGAGCTCGTCGTGGGTGCCGACGGTGGTGTCGGCGCCGTCCATGACGAGGATTCGGTGGGCCCGCAAGGCCGACGCGGGCCGGTGCGCGATCACGACCAAGGTGCCGCTGCGGGCGGCGAAGGCGCGTTCGGCGCGGAGTTCGGTCGCCGGGTCTAGATGGGACGTCGCCTCGTCCAGGATGACGATCGGTGCCGGGTGCGCGTAGATCCGGGCCAGGGCAAGGAGTTGGCGCTCGCCGGCGGACAGCTCCGTCGCGCCGTGGCCCAGCTCAGCGTCGAGGCCGCCCAGGCGGGCGATCAGGTCGGCCGCACCCACGGCTTCGACGGCGGTCCACAGGCGGGCGTCGTCGGCGTCGGGGGCGAACAGGGCCAGGTTCTCCCGCACGGTGCCGGTGAACAAGTACGCCTCCTGCGGCACCAGCGCCATCATCCGGTGGCGCCGCTCGGCGTTGACCTCGCGCACGGGCATGCCGCCGAGGATGACCACGCCGCCGTCCGGGGCGAGCATGCCGGTCAGCAGACCGGCCACTGTGGACTTCCCGATGCCACTCGGCCCGACGACGGCCAGGTGTTCGCCGGGCGCGAGGGTCAGGTCGAGGTCGTGCACGATGGGTTCGGCGCCCGCGCCCCAGCGGAACGTCACGCCCCGCGCGACGACCTGGTCGCCGACCGGCACCGCGTGCCCTGGCCGCCGCGGTGGCAGGTCCGCGACCTCGGCCAGGCGCCGCAACGCGACCAGCAACCGCAGGATCACCGTGGTGGCCGCGGAAGCGAGACCCTGCAACGCGGGCTGCAGCGTCGCGGTGAGGTAGACCAGCGAGCCGAGCGCCGCGCCCGCGCTCAGCTCGCCGGCCGCCACCATCCCCGGGGCTGCTGCCAACACGAGCACCAACGGCACGAACCCGCCGATGGCGATCACCAACGACCGCAACGCCGACGCCCGCGCCATCGCCACCGCGGCCCGCGCTTGCGCCTCGATCGCTCCCGACACGCTCGCGGCCGCCGCTTGCTCGCCGCCGCAGGCGACCACGTCCCGCATCCCGTCGAAGATCGTGCCCGCGCGCTCGGCCGTGCCCTCGTCCGCGAGCGCGACAGCCCGCTGCCGGGCGGCGATGCTGGGCAGCAGGCAGGCGAACAAGCCAATCGTGACAACGACTGGCAGGGTCACCAGCCACCCGAGCGGGCCCGCGATGGTGACGACGCCGAGGAGTGCGCCCGCCGTGGTGACCAGCAACCCGCGCGTCTGCACGAGGAGCCCGGCCGTCGCGTCACGCACCACCTCGACGTGCTGGGTGAGGCGGGCGACGCCACTCGCGTCGGGCTGGTTGCGCGGCGGGGTCGGCGCTTCGAGGATCCCGCGCACCACCCGCGCGACCAAGGCGTCGCGCATCGGCTCGACCAACGCGCCGACGTGACGCCACACCAACCGCGACCCCATCGCCCCCGCCACCGCGACCGCCGCGAACACGCCCAGCCAGGTCAGGCCCACGCCCGGCGCCCCGGCCGCGAATCCCTCGTCGACCGCGAGCTGGACGAGGCGGCCGGAGAGGAAAGCGGGAACGCCTTCGAGCAACGAACAGGCGGCCAGGACGAGGACCGCCCGCCACCGCCCGGCCAGCGCGGTCCAGTAGAGGCGCCTGACCCCGATCACCGGCCGTCACCGCCTTGGCGCGCGAATGGTGGATCGGCGCGGCGGGTGGAGGGCTGCGCTCGTGGGGTAGGCGGAGTTTCGTCGGCCGCGCGCCATTGCTCGGCGGGCGCGGGCCCGCAACCGGTTGTGGGCCGCGCGAAACCTCTGACGCCGTTACCGACCGGGTGGGCGGGGGCCAAGCACCAGTGAATCGCCTTGCCCGCAAACGTTTTCGCTCTCGCGCGCGCGTGACAAGCCCCACCCTGCCCTTGGGGGCTCCCCGAGGTCCAGTCTATCGGTTGGCGGGGGCGGGAACGGGGTTTGGCGGGATCTGTGGACAACCGGGTGCCTGTGGAAAACCTCAGTGACGGGAGGGTTGTCATGAGTCGTCCCCGGTGAACAGAGCGCGGTAGTCGGGGTCTGCCCACAGGTCCTGGTGGGCGGCGAAGCCGCGGAGTTTGCCGTTGTCCAGCCAGACCACGTGATCGGCGCGGGCCGCGGTTGCCGCGCGGTGGGTCACCACGATGCGGGTGCGGCCGGGCAGCGCATACCGGAGCGCGTCGGTCACGCGCGCCTCGGTCACCGTGTCCAGGCTGGCGGTGGCGTCGTCGAGGACGAGGACGTTGGGGGAGCGGACCACCGCCCTGGCCAGGCCCAGGCGCTGGGCTTCGCCGCCCGAGAGCGGGGTTTCAGCCAGCGGCGTGGCGTAGCCCAGGGGCAGGCGCACGATGAGGTCGTGTACTTGGGCGGCACGGCACGCCGATTCGATCGCGTCGTGGCTCGCGCGGGTGCCGTAGGCGACGGTGTCGGCCACCGAACCGCCCAGCAGCGCGGGGCGTTCGAAAGCGTAGGCCACCAAGTGGCGCAACGCTTCGGGGCGCAGGTCCGTCACCGGGACTCCATCCAGGAGGACGCGGCCGCGGTCGGGCTCGGCCAAGCCGCCGATCAGACCGACCACTGTGGACTTGCCGGAACCCGAACGGCCGACCACCGCCACCACTGCGCCACCCGGCACCGTGAATTCCACATCGGACAGGATGCCGGCCACGCCGACGTGGTCGAAGGTGATGGCACCGGGGCCGGGCAGGGCCAGGTGGGTGCCGTGCGGGGCGCGCGGTGCGTCCAGCACCTCGGCGATGCGCTCGGCCGACGAACGGGCCCGGGCCAGGGTGGTCAGCACGGGGATCTGGCCGACCAGGCCCATGCCCAGCCCGACGTAGCCGAGGGCGGCCAGCACGTCACCGAACGACAACCTCCCTTGCAGGACGCCGAACCCGGCCGCGGCCAGCACCGCCAATTCCACCGCCGGGTACAACAACGCGGCCCGCCAGACCATCGACGCCTGCGCACGCCACATGCCGCTGCCCGCCGCCGCGAGCTCAGGCAGCGGGCGGAGGACACGGGAAGTTTCCTGAGCCGCGGTCCCGGACGCGGCGATCGTGCGCAGGCCGCGCACCGCATCCAGCAACCGGGCGCTGATCTCGCCGGACACCCGCTGGTAGGTCAGTACGTCGTCGGCGGTGAGCCGGACGTGGCCACGGGCCAGCACCAACGCCGGCGGCACACCGAACACGAACACGAGCGCGAGGCGCCAGTCCAGCAACGCCAGCAGCACGATCGCGCCCAACGACATCACCAAGGACGTCGCCAACTGCACGAAGATCGACGCGATGGCGCCCGCGTTCGTGCAGTCGCCGGCCAAGCGGCTCACGGCATCGCCCGGCGCGAAGGGCGACCGGACCCCGGCACCGATGCGGGCGCGCACCAGGAATCGGCGCAACACGGCGGTTGTCTGCGCGGTGAGCGTCGACGCCAGGAGCCCGCCGACGGTCGCGCCGGCCACCTCCAACCCGCCGACCACGGCCAGGAACACGACCGATACCCGACCGGAGATGGCGGCGTCCACGGCACCGGCCAGAGCGTTCGGCAACAACAGGCCCGCCACCAAGGCGACCAACGATGCCGCGACGACCGCCGCCAGGGTGCCTGGACGCCGGCGTGCCACCTCGATCAGCAGCGTGTCGCCGGCCCGACTCGCCATCCACCGACCCCGTTTCGTCCGTGATGGTGAGCGGGAGCGGCCGCCCGATCCTCCCGCCGCTCCCGCCTCACCGTGCCTACCAGCAGCCGAGCAGGCTGATCGTGCTGTGCGCACAGGCCGCCAGCAGGCTCAGGTGGCTGTGCCCTCCGTGACCGTGGCCGCCGCAGCCATCGCCATCACCGTGCCCGTCCATGAGTTCCGGGCCTTCCATGGCCTGCAGGTCGAGGACAACGTCCATCGGTCTTCCTTTCTCGATCCCTCACCCACCGGCCGGCGGCCGGAGGTCACTGGGCCCTCCCTCACCGAGGAACGGCAACACGGCCCCGTGGCCGTCGAGCACCCCGGCAAGCGCGAGCAGCACGCCCGCACCCCCGGTCACGACGTCCATCGACAGCCGCAGCAACTGGTTGCCGGGGAAGGCGATGCCGCCCGCGTAGGGCACGGCCGTCCAGGCGAAGCGGGACAGGTGCATGGCCACGGCGTCGCGCTGCCCGTGTGCGGCGAGCGCGCTCATCAGCCCGGCCCGGCCGTAGAACAGTCCGGGTTGGACACAGAATTCGGCACGGCACGAATCCAGCAGGGCCGGTACCTGCTCGGCCGTCGGGAAGCCGCCCGCCCGGACCAGCTGCGCCGCGACCAGCGCGATCCCGGCGCTGCCCACGCCCGCGTACGGCAGCGTGCGGGTGCCGTCGCGGACCTGCAGCGAGCCGTCGTCAGTGCGCACGCACTCCTCGATATCGCGGGCCAGCGCGCGGTCGGCGTGGTTGAGCCACGCCACGTCACCGGTCACCTGGTGCAGCCGGATGAACAACAACGCGGGCCCCGACCAGCCGTCGTGCAGCCCCGCCCGGCCGACGGGACCTGGGGCCTCGGCGTGCTCCAGGTCGAGCAGCAGCCGCTCGCCGATGGTCACGGCATCGGCGACGAGGTCCCGGTCGCGGCGCCGCAGGCCCAGGTACAGCCGGGTCAGCCCGATGCCGGCCAGCCCGCTCGCCAGGCCGTGCGCGGAGGTCTGCGCGGTCATGGTGGCCGCCGCCGCGAGCAGGTCGTCGGCCTGCTCCTCGTGGCCGAACGCGTCGAGCACGAACGCGATGCCGTGCGCGCCGTCGAGGAAGCCGGGCCGGCTGGGCCGGGTGCGGATCGCGTTCAGCAGCCAGCGTTCGTGTTCCGGGTAGCGGCCTTCGCCGGCGACGTGCAGCGCGTACAAGATCCCGGCCGCGCCGTAGCCGAAGCACGCGCCGCCCAGCCGGAAGGTCTCGATGTCGCCGGGGAAGAGCCGGTCGGCGCGCTGCAGGGTCGCGCTGGCGAGGATGGCCTGCGCGATCGACTTGCGCACCAGCGGCCAGTCGGGGTCGGTCCGGTCCAGTTCGGTGGGAAGGTGCTCGGCCCGGGTCCGGAGCCCGGCGTAGTGGTTGGCCGGCAACGAGAAACGGCACCGCGTGTGGTCCACAAGGGACTGCAGCTTGCCGGGCGCGAGCTCGAGCAAGGGCGCCACGGGCAGGAAGAGCCAGAGCCGCAGCACGGCGAGCGCGTGCTCGTCGAGCGCGATCCCGGCCGTGCCGTCGGTACTGCGGAAGCCCGGAGCCCCAAGGCCGGGCGGCCTCGGATCGGCGGCGTGGGTGGCCATCTCGAAGTCGACCAGCGACACGCGATCGCCGTCGTCGGTCTCCTCGACCAGGATGTTCTGCGGGTGCAGGTCACCGAACACCACGCCGCGCCGGTGCACCTCGGCGAGCGTCGCGGTCACGGCGTCGAGCACCGCGAGCGCGCGTTGCGTGTAGTCGGCAAGCGCTTGCGAGGTCGCCTCACGCCGGGTCAGCGGGTAGTGGCGGGCGACCCACGAGCCGAGCGGGATGCCCGGCATCGGCTCCATCTCCAGGAACTGGTGCTCCCACACGGTGAGCCGCCGGTAAACCCGCGGGATGCCGGGGATGCCCAGCAGCCGGTCGAGGGCGGCGTGCTCGTCGTGCAGCCGGGCGACGGCGTCGCGGCCGTCGCGGTCGAGCCCGGCGTGCGGACGGGCCTCCTTGAGGATGACCTCGACGCCGTCGCTGGTGCGGGTGGCGCGGTAGACGCCGCCGCCGTTGGAGAAGTGCAGCGGGCTGCTGACCTTGTACGGGAACACCGTCGGGTCGCCCGACCGGCGTGCGGCCAGGTGGGCGGCGAGGCAGCTCGGCAGGCTGACCCAGTCGGGCAGCACGAAGGTCGGCTTGCGCTCGTCGGGAACCAGTTGACCGTCGGGGCGCAGCACGGCCGGCACGCGGGTACCGTCGACCTCGGTCCACCGTGGCGCGAAACCGCCGTAGCGCACATAAAGTGGACCGTCGCCGTAACGCAGGTCGCTCAGAATGTAGGGGCCGGGCTCACCGTCGAGCAGTGCGGACAATTTCGCCAGGGTGGTGGCGAATTGGTCCTCGTCCACCGGGTAAATGGTGACGAGTTTTCCGCTGCCTTCCCGTGGCGCGTACTTGGCGTTGCGGGCGAGCAGGGTGGTGCGGCCGCGCAGGTGCTTGAACGCGAGGCGGTTGGCCGCGCAGTACGCCGCCGTGGTGGCCAGCACGCGGTCCGCGTTGGACAGTGTGGCCGACACGTGGATTTTCCAGCCTTGCAAGGGAAGGACGTGTCCTTCCGGGTGCAGCGAACGCCAGATCCCGCGTTCGGCCGCCACCCAGCCCTGCGGTGCCGGCGCCTGTGCGGTGAAGGCGTCCGCCGGGCTGCCGTTGGCCCGCTGTTCGTCGAAGAACAGCGGATCGGCGAGGCAGAACGCCTCATATCTGAGATCCACGTGACCATTCCGCCACGGTGATCGGCGCGGGCCAATCCGCCAAGAGGGCGGCAAGGCTCCACTTCCGTGGCAGGGAAGCCCAAGACCGGAAACGCTCGGTCAACCAGCGGCGTCGGAATTTTCACTCGCTCGTGTGAGTGGAACCGTCGTATTCGACGATTGCCGCAGGTGAGGTGCCGGTACCTCGTCCGGGTGATCGCCGGATTCACGTTTTCCCCGCGGTAGCAACAGAACGCTGAGCAGGCACACCACCCCGCCGACCCCGATCGCGGTCCGCACATCGGTGACCGCCGCCAGCGCGCCGCCCGCCGCGATGAACAGCGGCTTGACCGCACGCGAGCCGATCGACCACGCGGTGAGCACCCGGGCGAGCACGCGGTCCGGGGTCACGTCGAGCCGGTATGCGGCGAACGCCGGGTTGAACACCCCGGCGGCGAGCAGCAGGCCGAAATTCGTGACCAGTAGCAGCGCCACCCCCGCCGGACCGGGTCCGGCGAACGGGATCGCGAGCAGCCACGGCGTGCGCGCGATCCCGCCGTAGCGCAGCACCCGGTGCACGCCGAACCGCGCCTGCAGCCGGGGCGCGAGCCGGGCGCCGAGCACGCCGCCCAGGCACGGCAAGCCCAGCACGAGGCCGTACGACCAGGGCGCGAAGCCGAGGTCGCGCAGCATCAGCACGGCTTCCAGCGGCGAGACCAGCAGCACGCCACCGCCGTAGAGCACCGCGTTGAGGAACAGGGGTCGCAGGGTCGGATGGGTCAACAGGTAGCGCCAGCCCGCGCCGAGGTCGCGTCCGCGTGGCGTCTCGGGCACCGGTGGCGGCGGTTCGGGGCGGCGGATGCGCCGCACGCCGAGCGCCGAACCCAGGAACGACACCGCGTCCACCAGCATCGTCGTGGTCGCGCCGAACGCGCCGACCAGCGCGCCGCCCAGGGGCGGGCAGGTGCTCCAGCAGATCCAGTCGGTGCTCTCCAGCCTGCTGGTCGCCACGACCCGGTCGGCCGGCGCGACCAACGCCTTGAGGTGCGCGCCACTGGCCGCCGTGAACGCCACGAACGCCGTGGACTGGACCACGCTGACCACGTACAGCTGGGTCAAGGTGAGCAGGTGCAACGCGGCCGCGGCGGGCACGCTGGCCAACGTGACGAACCGCACGAGGTCGGCGGCGATCATCGCGGGCCGCTTGCGACCGAACTCGATCCACGACCCGAACGGCAGCGCCACCACCGCGCTCACCGCGGCGCCGACCGCCGTGAGCGACGACACCTGCCAGGCGGGTGCGTCCAGTGCGAGCACCGCGACCAGGCCGAGCGCGCCCGCGCCGAGGGTGCTACCCGCCGAGCTGACGGCGTATGCGGCCCAGAGCCGGCCGAAGTCGCTCCCCAGTGACCGCACCAACGCAGAGTAGCGATCACCTGGCAAAACGTGGAGGCTTTGCGGGATCGTTCGCAAGGCTAATGTAGTGGGCATGCTGCCGACCCTGCCCGGCGACAACCCGTTCGCCGCACCCAGTGAGTTGCCCTTCGGGCTCCCGCCCTTCGACCGCATCCAGGTCGAGCACTACCTGCCGGCCGTCGAGGCCGGGCTGGCCGAACAGGCCGCCGAGGTGCGCACCATCGCGGACGATCCCGCGCCGGCCACCTTCGACAACACGATCGTCGCGCTCGAACGCTCGGGCCGGCTGCTCGACCGCGTGCTGTTCGTGCTCTACAACCTCGCGTCCTCGGACACGACCCCGCAGCTGCAACGCATCCAGGCCGAGATCGCGCCGAAGATCGCGGCGCACCGCGACGCGATCCTGTTGGACCAGGCGCTGTTCGGGCGGATCAAGGACCTCTTCGAGCGGCGGGACGACCTCGGCCTCGACGCCGAGTCGGGCTACCTGCTCGAGCGCTACCACACGGATTTCCTGCGTTCCGGCGCCGCGCTCGACGAAGCGGCCCGGGACCGCTTGCGGGAGCTGAACCAGGAGCTGTCGTCGCTGTCGACCGCCTTCCAGGAGAAGTTGCTCGCCGAGTCCAACGACCTCGCTGTCGTGGTCGACGACGAGTCCGAACTGGATGGTTTGTCGCCGGACGCGATCGCGTCGGCCGCCGAGGCGGCGACCGCGCGCGGGTTGTCCGGGAAGTACCTGCTGACCCTGATCCTGCCGAGCAGCCAGCCCGCGCTGGCGTCGCTGACCAACCGCTCCGTGCGGGAGCGGGTGTACAAGGCCTCGGTCGCCCGCGGCGCACGGGGCAACGAGAACGACACGTCGTCGACCTTGATCAGGATCGCGGCGTTGCGCGCGCGGAAGGCCGCCGTGCTCGGCCACCCGCACCACGCGTCCTACGTGATCGCCGACGAGACCGCCGGAAGCGCCGAAGCCGCGCTGGCCCTGCTCGAACGGCTCGCGCCGGTGGCCGTGGCCAACGCGCGCGTCGAGGCCGAGGAACTGCAGCGGCTGCTGGAACAAGACGTGCCCGGCGCGACGCTCGAGGCGTGGGACTGGGCGTTCTACGCCGAGCGGGTGCGCCGCGAGCGGTTCGCCGTGGACAGCGCGCAGCTGCGGGAGTACTTCGAGCTGGACCGGGTGCTGCACGACGGTGTCTTCTTCGCCGCCACCAAGCTCTACGGCTTGACCTTCACCGAACGCACCGACCTGCCCGTCTACCACGAGGGGGTGCGGGTCTTCGAGGTGTCCGACGAGGACGGCAGCCCGATCGGGCTGTTCCTCGGCGACTACCACACGCGGGACGCCAAGCGCGGTGGCGCGTGGATGAACAGCTACAGCGACCAGTCGTCGTTGCTCGGCACGCTGCCGGTCGTGGTGAACAACCTCAACATCCCCAAGCCGCCGGCCGGTGAGCCGACACTGATGACCTTCGACGAGGTCACCACGGCGTTCCACGAGTTCGGGCACGCGCTGCACGGGTTGCTCTCGGACGTGAAGTACCCCAAGTTCACCGGCACCTCGGTGCCGCGGGACTTCGTCGAGTTCCCGTCGCAGGTCAACGAGATGTGGATGCTGTGGCCGGAGGTGCTGGCCAACTACGCGCGGCACTACAAGACCGGTGAGCCGCTGCCGGCCGAACTGGTCGAGAAGCTGCAGGCGTCCACGCAGTACGGCGAGGGCTTCGCGACGACGGAGTACCTGGCGGCCGCGCTGCTGGACCAGGCGTGGCACCGGCTGGGGACCGAGGACGTGGTCGAGGACGTGGCGCAGTTCGAGGCCGCGGCGCTGGAGAAGGCCGGGGTCGCCGTGGCGGCCATCCCGCCGCGGTACCGCAGCACGTACTTCGCGCACATCTTCAGCGGCGGGTACGCGGCCGGCTACTACTCCTACATCTGGAGCGAGGTGCTGGACGCGGACACCGTGGAGTGGTTCCGCGCCAACGGCGGGCTGCGCCGGGAGAACGGCGACGCGTTCCGGCGCGGGCTGTTGAGCCGGGGCGGCAGCGTGCCCGCCATGGACGCGTTCCGCGACGTCGTCGGGCGCGACCCGGAGATCGGCCCCCTGCTCCAACGCCGCGGCCTCACCGGCGCCTGACCCCCACGCGTGTCCCCTCTTCCGGCCGGGTGTGTCCCCTCTTCCGATCCGCTCGAACGGGGGACACGCCGTGCGGGACGAGGGGACACGCGGGGTGGGACGAGGGGACACGCGGGTCAGTGGGTGGTCCATTCGGGGTGCGGGCCCTCGTGCAGGGCCGCGTATACCTGGTCGCGGAGCCGGTTGGCCTCGGCGTCGGTCAAGGTGCGGTCGACCGGACGCAAGACCAGGCGCACCAACGCGTTCAGCTGCCCTGGCTTCGTGCCCAGCCGCGCTTGGACGGCGGTCGGCAGGTCCTCGTGCGGGGTCACCGCCTGCACGGTGAGCGACTCCACGAGGTCGCCATCGACAGCCGCCCTTGCCTTGTCGCCCAACAGTTCTTCGTCCGCGACCGACACCACCAGGGACAGGTCGCGGCGCACCGGCGGCATCATCGAGACCGGCCGCCACGGCGCCAGATCCTGCATCTGCGACGCGATCCGCGGATCGGACGACCGCAGCAGGCGGATGTCCGGCACGCCCTTGCGCAGCATCAACGCCCGGTCCAGGCCCATGCCCAGGGCCAGGCCGTGCCAGGAACCGGCCAACCCCGCCGACCGCAACACGTGCGGGGCGGCCAGACCGCATTCGGCCAGCTCGACCCAGCCGTCCGGTGTCTCGACGTCGATCTGGCGCCCGCTCGTCGTGTACGGGTGCGTCGCGGGCTCGGCACGCCACCGCGCCCCGGGCAGCACCGCCCGCACCAGGGTGTCCACCATGGACAGTAAGTCGTCCTCACCGAGCGGGCGGGTGGCGATGCGCCACAGGTCGACCTGGTGCGGCGTTCCCACGTGCAGGCGATCGATCACGTCCCGGCGATACACCACGCCAGGCAGCACCAGCAACACGTCGTCCGGCGCTTCCAGCGCCCGCAACGCGGGCGGGATCCCGGCCGACGTGTGGCTGCGCAACATCACGGTTTCGCTGGCATACCGGGAATACCGGCCGTCCCGCGTGATCGCGGCCGAACCATAACCCAGGCGGTCGTAGTTGTCCTCAGTGGACACGAGAGGCCGGTCGCGGTGCCAGGACACCCGGGACGGCCAGGAATCGGCCAAGGCGGCGACGGCCGCGGACAGCAGCAACTGCATGGCGTGCGGCCCGGACGCGGGATCGGTGAGGTCGCGCAACGACAGCGCAGCGGAGAGTTCAGCCGGGGAAAGAAGGGTGTTCATGGTGAGTCCTCGGAAGGTCGTAGCGGCTTGGGGATTCACCCCCGGCCGCGACGACACGCGGGACTCAGGACGTCAGGCGTCGCACCCCGCGGCCGAAACCCGGCCGGGGGCGGAGAAATCGCCGACTGCTCATCACTCCATCGTAGCGGCAACGGCAACCGCTTTTGTCAAGTTCTGACCAAAAGCCAACACGGTAAGGGATACGCTGCCAGGCGTTCATCTGTTCAAGGTCAACAACCTGGGGGAACATTGATGATGTCCACTTTGGTGCGCCGTGTCGGCCTCACGATCGCGGCCGGCGTGGTGCTGGGCGCGACGTGGACCGGCACGGCCGCGGCCGCGCCGGCGCAGAGCGCCGACAAGGCGGTCGTGGCCGTGGATTCGGCAACGCCGGCAACGGCAACGGCATCGGGCCGGAAGTGGTGCGGGTTCAACTACGACACCTGCGAGGCGTCGCGGCTCGAGTTCGTCCACTACGGCTACCAGACGAGCCCGCTGTACTGGGCCGGCACCGACAACACGTGCCTGCCGGGTAGTCAGTGCAACGGCTACTACTTCGACTGGTGGGACTAAAGCCCTGACCGAATGAGCGGGTGTGGTTCGGTACGGATCCCGTGCCGAGCCACACCCGGCGAACTACGTCAGGTCCGCCTTGCGCAGCCGGAACACCTGCAACGTGAGCCCGTAGTACTTCTCGGTCTCGCCGACCCACTGCATCCCGGTCTTGTGGGCCACGGCGGCGGCCCGCTCGTTGCGCGGGCGCACCACCGCGAACACCTCGTCGATGTCCTGGCTGAACGCCCACTTCGCGAGGGCGTGGGTGATCTCGGTGGCGTAGCCCTTGCCCCACTGCGCGGGGTGCAGTTGCCAGCCGATCTCCAGATCCTCGTTGCCGGGCGGCAACGGCAGCAGCACGGCGCCGCCGATCACCTCGCCGGTCTCGCGCAGGGCGACCGTCCAACGCCCGGCGGGCGGGGCCAGCCGGGCGTCTTCGGCGGTCCACATCTGGATGAGCAGGCGCATCGCGGCGACGTCGGGCACCTGGTCCATGGCGGGGGACAACCATCGGGCCACGTTCGCGTCGCCGTACACGGGCAGCGCGGCGGGCGCGTCGTCCAGCGACCACGCCCGCAGCTGCAGCCGTTCGGTGACGAGGGTGGGGGCCGTGCTGTCCACCGGCTGCTCCACCTGCAGTGGCTCAGAGGTCATCCGCGTACTCCCGTCTGGCTGGCGACAAGACCGACAGTACGCCCGAATCGCCTGCTCAGTCGCCGGTCAACCGGGTCACGGAGGGGAACCCGGCGGACCGCCAGCCGGCGAAGCCGCCGACCACGTCGCGCACCCTGGTCAGGCCGAGTTCCTCGGTGACCTGGTGGGCGGCGAGGCTGGACGTGTAACCCTCGTTACAGATCAGGATGATCTCCTGGTCGAGGTCGTCCGGGCGCAGTTCCTTCAGCCGCCACGGGCCGGTGACGTCCAGGCGCCACTCCAGCACGTGCCGCGAAACCGCGACCGCACCGGGGATTTCGCCGTTGCGCCACCGGAACTCGGTCGGCCGCAGATCCACCAGGACGGCGCCGCGCCGCATGGCGTCGGCCGCCTCTTGCGGGGTGTAGCGGGTGATGTGGGCGCGTGCGTTGTCCAGTAACCGCTCGATGGTGGCTGTCACGGCGCCACCGCCACACGCAGCTCCGCGGCCTCGGCTTCGAGCGCGGTGGTGTCGGGTTCGGGTGTGTCGCAGGCGATCTCACGCAGGTGGTGCAGCCCGGTCGGCAACCAGCAGTAGAAGTTCATCGACGTCAACGCCGGTGCGTAGGCGTGGATGCTGACCGTCGGCGTCATGCTGACGTTGACCAGGTTGTGCACGTAGTCCGGCCCGAACGCCACCGCGTCGCCCGCGGTGTGCCTCCTGGTGCGCAGACCCGGCGTGGTCAGGCTGCCGTGGTCCTCGACGAGACTGCCCCTGGCCACCGCGAACGCGCCGACGCTGCCGCCGTGGTCGTGCAAGAGGGTGTCCTGACCGATGTCCCAGCAGATCAGCCAGACCTCGTAGTCGTCGGTCAGCCGCAGCCGGGAGAAATAGCGTTCCGTCAGGTCGAACCGGACCTCGTCCGCCCAGAGTTCGGGCGTCGCGGCGATGTCGGCGACCAGGGAGCGCAACTGGGCGGGCGTCTGCAGCCCGCGGTGGCGTGTGTCCACGAGATAAGCCTTTCTGCTGCCACACCCGTGATGTCCGCATCCGCCGACCCCCGGATTCGTGGGAGTCGTCGCACCCGGCCATCGCGGGATGTATCTCGCTCGAGCCGCCCTACCGCACGATCGCTGCACGGCAGCCCGAATTCACTATGCTTTTGTCAGGTTTCGTGGGGCACCCGATCGGGCGCCTTGTCCGCAGGGTAACCCCAAGACCTGGAGCGAGCACAGAGCGGGTGGTCACGCCTAAACTCCAAGCGTGCGGATAACGAAGGCGCAACGCAACGCCGTCGCCGAGAAGATCACCAGCCTGGAGCGCACGTTCTACGGGCGGGGGCCGCGCAACGTCAAGGTCTCGGTGAGCGAGGACGACCCGGTCAGCCTGGTCGTGCTGTCGGTGGACAGCCTGACCGTGGCCGACGCGGTGCTGACCGAGCGCGGCTACCGGGCCGCGGTGATCGAGCACCACGAGGCCCTGCACGAGGCGACCCGCGAGGACTTCCTGTCCGCCATCGAGGCGATCGTGGGGGAGCCGGTGTCGGCCTACCTCGCGCAGGTGCACCCGGGCACCGGCAACGCGGTGCGGGTGTTCGTGTTCTCCGACCACGACGAGTTCGACGCGACCGAGGAACTCAGCTCGTGACGGATGGCTGCCGGCCGAGCTGCGCAGCAGCGCGAAGGCTTGCGCCGGCCCGAGCTCGCCGCCTCCAGCCGCGGCATCTGTGGTCCCACCAGTCGATTCCTGCCGATGCCAGTCCCGGGAGGGCAACCTTGCGGTGCACCGCAGGAACGACTGCGGGGCTGCGCACGTTCGCAGGAAGAGGAAGGTGCGCCCGAGCGGTGCGTCACGATCACCGGGTCACGCCGGCGCTGGTCAGCTCGTGAGCCGGTAGGCGCCGGCCGAGTATTCGGCGGTGAGGGCGAAGCGGTCGCCGCGCACGATCGTGTGCCGCCACTCCACCGGGCCGTCGGTGGTGTAGCCCAGGCGCGTGATCGACAGTGCCGCGGCGTCCCGGCCGCAGCCCAGCAGCCGCCGCTCCCCGGCGGTCGGCACTACCGCGCGGATCTCCTCGCGGCCGCGGCTGACCACGATCCCGGTGCGGTCCTCGAGCTCCCGGTAGAGCGCGGTGTGGCGGAAGTCGGCGTCCAGCACCGGCCGGGCCAGCGCGGCGGGCAGCCACACCCGGTCGACGGCGAGCGGCTCGTCGCCCGCGTGCCGCACGCGTTCGAGGAACACCATGGGCGTCGAGCCTTCGAGCCCGAGGCGTTCGGCGATCAGGGCGTCGGCCCGGATGTCGAGAGTGCGCACGGTGCTGTGCTGGTCGAGCCCGGCCGCCTCGACGGAGGCGAACATGCTGTAGAGCGCGCCGAGCGGCTGGTGGATCTCCGGCGCGGTCGCCACTTTCGGCTGCCGGCCCCGCCCGGCCACGATCAGGCCGTCGGCCCGCAACCGCGCCAGGGCCTGGCGGACCGTGTGCCTGCTGACCCCGTAGTCGTGCACCAGCGCCAGCTCGCCGGGGAACTTGTCGGCGAACTCGCCCGCCTCCAGCCGCGTCACCAGGTCGCGCTGCAGCTGCTGCCACAGCGGCAGGTCAGCGTCGCGGTCGAGGGGACGGCTGGTCATGGCCGTCACGGTACTGATGGACAAATGTCCGGTCACCCGGTAACTTAAATGTCCGGACATTTGGAGGTGGCGGATGGCGCTGGTCGACCGGGTAGCACCGGACCAGCAGGTTCAGCCGCCGTCGCCGTTGCCCGGACTGGTGGTCGCCCTCGTGCTCGCGGCTGCGGCCACTGGCCTCGGCCTGCTGGTCCCCGTCGTCGGCGGGCCGGTCTTCGGGATCCTGCTCGGCATCGTGTGCGGGACGTTCGTGCCCGGCCTGCGCTCCGCGCGGCTGGCCGTCGGCTACACGCTCGCGTCGAAGAAGGTCCTGCAGCTCTCGATCGTCGTGCTCGGCCTCGGGTTGTCGCTGGGCACCGTCGTCGACGTCGGCGGCTCGTCGCTGCCGGTCATGCTCGGCACGCTCGCGATCGCGCTCGGCGGCGCGTACGTGCTCGGCCGGCTGCTCGGCGTGCGCGGTGACACGCAGCTGCTGATCGGCGTGGGCACGGGCATCTGTGGCGCATCGGCCATCGCCGCCACCACGGCGGTGATCGGCGCCGAGAAGTCCAAAGTGGCCTATGCGATCGGCACCATCTTCACGTTCAACATCGCGGCCGTCTTGCTGTTCGGGCCCATCGGGCACCTGCTCGGGTTGAGCCAGCACGCGTTCGGGCTGTGGGCGGGCACGGCGATCAACGACACGTCGTCGGTGGTGGCCGCCGCCTTCGGCTACGGGCCCGAGGCCGGCGGGTACGGCATCGTGGTCAAGCTGACCCGGGCGTTGATGCTGGTGCCGATCGTGCTGGTGCTGGCGTGGCGGCGATCGGGCAGGCGCGTGGCGCCGCACAAGGTCGTGCCGGTGTTCCTGGTCGGCTTCCTGGTCGCTTCGCTGCTCAACACCATCGGTCTGGTGCCTGCTTCCTGGCACGGGCCGATCGGCGTGTTCGGCACGTTCCTGATCACGATGGCGCTGGCCGGGATCGGCCTGGGCATGCGTCCGGACGACCTGCGGGCCGCCGGGCCACGACCGCTGCTGCTGGGTGGTTTGCTGTGGGTGGCGGTGGCGGCGTCGAGCCTCGGTCTGCAGGCGCTGACCGGCCAGCTCTGAGTCAGTTCCCTTCGGGCAACCGTGCGTCTTGGCGGTTGAGTTCCTTGCGCACGCTCTCGGGGTCGAGGTCCCCGTCCGCGGCCTGTGCCGCCGCCACCCCGGCCGCGTGCCCGGTGGCGAACGCCGTGCCCATCACGCGCAGCGAGCCACCCGCGAGCCGGTCCCCGTCCATGACCCGGCCGGCCGCGAACAAGTTGGCGGTGTTGTTGCTGCGCAAGGCATCCAGCGGGATGCCGAAGTAACCGGGCGCGTCGAGGAACTCCCACTTCGAGCCCTTGCCCGGGCCGAGGTGGAACTCCACGGGCCACGCGCCGAGCGCGACCGGGTGCGGGCCGAGCCGCGCGCTCTTGACGTGGTCGAAGTCGAGCTTGGTCCGAGCGACCACGTGGCGGGACTCGCGGGTGCCCAGCTCCGGGCCGGTGCTCGCGATGTAGGCGCCCGCGCAACCCGGCAACGAGCGGATGACCTGCAGGTATTCCTGGGCCTGCTTGCGCGCGCTGACCTCGGCGCGGGTGACGTCACGGGCATCGCGGGCGTCATAGGCCTCGTCGACCAGGAACGTGATGAGGTCGCCCGAGATCGGCAGCCGGGTGATGGCGCTGCGCTCGGAGAGCAGCGTCCGACCGGTAGCGCGGGCCGCGCGGATCGCCGTGGTCACGACCTCCCTGGTGACCTCGGCGGTGGCCGGGATGCCGCCGAACCGGACGCCGAGGCTGCCGTTCTGCACCCAGCCGTCGTTGCCGTAGCGCACCTCGGCGCCGCCGTGCGCGGCGAGGTCGGCCTCGCCACTGGCGTCCACAAAGGACCCGGCGGTGACCGTCCGGACGCCGCTGTGGTCGAGCAGGCGGACCGCGGTGATCCGGTCGCCGTCGCGCTCCGCGCCGACGACCTGGCTGTGCAGCAACAGTTCCACACCGGCCTGCATGCACACGTCGTCGAGCACGACCTTGAGCTGCTCCGGGTCGAACGCCACGAACACCGACGTGAGCTTTTGCGGGTCGGCGACAGCGCCCGCCTGCCGAAGCCCGGTAAGTACCTGCTCGGCGACGCCGAACACCACCTGCGTGCTGTCCTCGCGGGTGTAGAGGCCGCAGTAGGTCGTCACGTTGCGCAGGGTCGCGGCGCCGCCGAGGCACGGGCCGCGCTCCACCAGCAGCGTCCGGGCCCCGGCCTGGCTCGCGCCGACCGCGGCCGCCACCCCGGCCGAGCCGCCGCCAGCGACAATCACGTCGAAGTCGGTCACCGGCCCCAACCTAGTAGCGTTCGCCCCCATGGCGAGGACGGCGTTGGTCACAGGCGGCACCGGCGGGCTCGGCTCGGCGGTGACCGCGGCGTTGCTCGACCGCGGCTGGCGGGTGGTCGTGCCGTGGGTCGCCGAGCAGGAGCTGACCCGCGTCGGCGCGCACGAGCGCCTGGAGCTGGTGCAGGCCGACCTGTTCGACGAGGCGTCGGTGACCCAGTGCGCCGACCTCGCCGCATCGTCCCCCGACGCACCGCTGCGCGCGGTGGTCAACCTGGTCGGCGGCTTCGCCATGGGCGGTCCGCTGCACGAGACCCCGGTCGACGAGTTCGACCGGTTGCTGCGGCTGAACCTGCGGCCGACCTACCTCGTCTGCCAGGCCGCGTTGCCCTACCTGCTCGCGGCCGGCGGCGGCTCGATCGTCTGCGTGTCGGCGCGGGCGGCCTTGCACCCGTTCCCGGGGGCGTCGGGATACCTGACCGCGAAGTCGGCGGTGCTCGGGTTGGTCGGTGCCCTGGCGGCCGAGTACGGGTCGCAAGGGGTGCGGACCAACGCGATCCTGCCGGGCGTGATCGACACGCCGGCCAACCGCGCGTCGCAGCCGAACGCCGACCGCAGCAGGTGGGTCACGCCGCAACGCATCGCCGACGTCATCGCCTTCCTCTGCGACGACGCCTCGAGCGCGATGAACGGTGCCCACGTGCCGGTCCACGGTGCCTGAGCAGTCGCCGCCCAAAGAGGAGCCGAAGCCGCCCGAAGGCTTGTCACAGTTCCTCGGGAAGGTGCTGGACCAGCTCAGCCTGAGCGCGTGGCTACCCGCGATGATGCTGGTGGGCTGCTTGGCAGTGCTGACCCAACTGCGCACGCAGGGCAATTTCGACTTCGGCCACGCGGTGGTGGCGCTCACCGCGAAGCCACTCGGCATCTTGGTCGTTCTCTTCTTCGCGTTAGTGCTCGCGACGATGGTCAGCCAGGCGTTCGCCTTCACCGCGATCCGGTGGCTGGAGGGCTACTGGCGTGGGCCGCTGGTGAAGATCGGCATCTATCGCCTGTTGGTGCGCCACAAGGCAAGGCAATGCCTCAAGCTCGAGAAGCGGTCCGAGGACCTCGAGAAGCTGATCGACGAGGAAGCTCTGCAGTCGATGCGGGGGCACGGGATCCCGCGCGAGGTCATCTGGATCATGGAGGCGGAGAACTCGCCGGAAGGGCTCGGCGTTGGTCCATGGACCGAAGAGCACCGCAAGACGGCCGACGATTTGACTTTGCGGCACTTCGCACGCCCGGATCGGCTCGGTCGGTCCTTGCAGCTGATCAAGGCTCTCGACGAGTACCCGCGGATCCACCGGATGATGCCGACCAAACTGGGCAACGTCCTGCGGGCCACCGAGGATGTCGTCACCCCCGAAGGCGAGGAGACCGAGGGCATCGTGCTGCGCAGGGGCGAGACGATCCCGCCCCGGCTCCGGCAGCACCACGACCAGTTCCGAACACGGCTGGATATGTACTGCACGCTCGTGTTCATCCACGTGATTCTGGCCGCGCTCGCACTCGTCGTGCTCGGCACAAGGACCGGCATGTTCGTCGGTGCCGTGCTGGTCGCGGTCGTGTTCCTGATCTTTGCGATCGCCAGTTACTCAGCCGCCATCGCCAGCGCGCGCGGCTACTGCGCCACATTGCGGGCGATCTTCGCCGAGCCCGATTAGCCTTTGCGCTTCATCGGCATGCCGTGACACCGGGGCGGCGTGGCCTGCCGCTTCTGCTTGTGGCACACCGAGCACTCGTAGAGCCGTTGGGGCGGCATCGAGTTGCCAGGGGTCCGGTCATCGACCACCAGAGAACTGTGCGCCGCGCTGTGACCGGCGTCAATAGGCCGATTGATATGCAACGGGTTGCATTGCATCTGGGTGCATAGGTACCGTCGGTCCATGGCGCTGGAGCACGCGATCATGGTGTCGCTCGCCGAACGGGCCGGGTCGGGCTACGAGCTGGCCCGGCGGTTCGAGCGGTCGATCGGGTTCTTCTGGGCCGCCACCCACCAGCAGATCTACCGCGTGCTCAAGCGGATGGACGACGCCGGGTGGGTGCAGGCCGAGACGGTCGCGCAGGACGGGCGGCCGGACAAGAAGGTCTACACCGTCAGCGCGCTCGGCCACGACGAGTTGCGGCGCTGGCTGGCCGAACCGACCGAACCGGCCCCGATGCGTGACGAACTCGCGGTCAAGCTGCGTGGCGCGAGCCTGGGCGACGTCCAGGCGCTGTACGACGAGGTCGCCCGGCACCGCGACCTGGCCGCGACCCGGCTCGACGGCTACCGCGTGATCGAGAAGCGCGACTTCCCCGACCCGGCCCGGCTCACCGGGCGCAATCTGCACCACTACCTCGTGCTGCGCGGCGGCATCCGGGTCGAGCAAGGGCTCGTTGACTGGTACGAGGAGATCCTGCGCGCCCTGGAGGCCGACCGATGACCGGCACGACCAGCTACCCGCACCTGCTCGCCCCGCTCGACCTCGGCTTCACCACGCTGCCCAACCGCGTGATCATGGGATCGATGCACACCGGGCTCGAGGACCGGGCCAAGGACGCGCCGAAGCTGGCCGCCTACGTCGCCGAGCGGGCGCGGGGTGGCGTCGGGCTCATCGTCACCGGGGGATACGCGCCGAACCGGACGGGGTGGCTGCTTCCCTTCGCGGGCAAGCTGTCCACGCGCGCCGAGGCACGCCACCACCGGACCATCACCGACGCCGTGCACGAGGCGGGCGGCAAGATCGCCTTGCAGATCCTGCACGCCGGGCGCTACTCCTACCACCCGTTGTCGGTGTCGGCGTCGGCGATCAAGTCGCCGATCACGCCGTTCCGGCCGCGGGCGCTCAGCGACCGGGGCGTGCGCGCGCAGATCGACGCGTTCGCCCGCTGTGCCGCGCTGGCCCGCGCCGCCGGGTACGACGGCGTCGAGATCATGGGGTCCGAGGGCTACTTCATCAACCAGTTCCTCGCGCCACGCACCAACAAGCGCACTGACGCCTGGGGCGGCAGCGCGGCGAACCGCCGACGGCTCGCGGTCGAGGTGGTCCGGCGCGTGCGGGCGGCGACCGGACCGGACTTCATTGTGGTGTACCGGCTCTCCATGGCCGAGTTTGTCCAAGAAGGACAGTCCTGGGATGAAATCGTCGCACTGGGCAAGGAAATCGAGGCAGCCGGGGCGACGATTATCAACACAGGCATCGGCTGGCACGAGGCCCGGGTGCCGACGATCGTCACGTCCGTGCCGCGCGCGGCCTTCACGTCGGTGACCGCGCGGTTCCGCGAGCACGTCGGCATCCCCGTCGTCACCTCGAACCGGATCAACATGCCCGACGTCGCCGAGCGCGTGCTGGCCCGCGGTGACGCCGACCTCGTGTCCATGGCGCGGCCGTTGCTCGCGGATCCGGCGTGGGTCCGCAAGGCCGAGGACGACCGGGCCGACGAGATCAACACGTGCATCGCCTGCAACCAGGCCTGCCTCGACCACGTCTTCCAGCACCGCAAAGCCTCGTGCATGGTCAACCCGCGCGCGGCCCGCGAGACCGAACTGGTGCTGTCGCCGGCCCGGCACGTGAAGCGGGTCGCCGTCGTCGGCGCCGGACCGGCCGGGTTGTCGGCGGCGACAACGCTCGCCGCGCGCGGGCACCGGGTCGAGCTGTTCGAGGCGCTCGACGACATCGGTGGCCAGTTCGGGATCGCTTTGCGGATTCCCGGAAAAGAAGAGTTCGCCGAGACGATCCGGTACTACCGCCGCCAGCTTGAGCTCACCGGGGTCAAACTCCACCTGGGCGTGCGGGCCACGGCAGGCGCGCTGGGCGGGTTCGACGAGATCGTGGTGGCCACGGGGGTCGTGCCGCGGGTGCCGGACATCCCGGGGATCGACCACCCCAGCGTGCTGTCCTATGTGGACGTGGTGCGGCACGGGAAGCCCGTGGGGGAGCGGGTCGCGGTCATCGGGGCCGGCGGGATCGGCGTGGACGTCAGCGAGTTCCTCACCCAGACGCCGCTCGACCTGGCGGGCTGGCGGGCCGAGTGGGGCGTCACCGAAGGCGGCGGGTTGACCACGCCGTCGCCCGCGCCGTCCCCGCGCACGGTGTACTTGTTGCAGCGCAAGGAAAGCCGGATCGGCGCTGGCCTGGGCAAGACCACCGGGTGGGTGCACCGGGCCGCGCTCAAGGCCAAGCAGGTGCACCAGCTCTCGGGGGTCACCTACGACCGGATCGACGACGACGGCCTGCACATCACCGTCGACAGGCGGCCACGGTTGCTGTCGGTGGACACGGTCGTGGTGTGCGCCGGGCAGGAGTCCGTGCGGTCGCTGGCCGAGGAGCTGCCGGGCGCGCACGTGATCGGGGGCGCGGACGTGGCGGCCGAACTGGACGCCAAACGCGCGATCGACCAGGGCACCCGGCTCGCCGCGGTGATCTAGCGCTCCCGGGTGCCGCGCAGGATCAGGGCTGCGCCGATCAGGACCAGCGCCGCGGTCACGCCGTGCACGCCGAAGGCCGTGGCGGGGGCGCCGTGGTGGGCCAGGACGATGATCATGTCGCCGATCGGGACTATCGCGACGGTCAGCAGGACCCAGCCCAGCGCGCGGAACTGCCCGGTCGCGAGCAGGACCAGCAGGACGACGCCGGAGAACAGGTCGCGCACGCCCTTGGCGTTGCCCAGGTAGGCCGCGGCGTCGGGCCGCGGCTGGTCGGCGCCGACGAAACTCGGGGCCATCGCCGCTGGTCCGGCCAGGTACCGCACCCCGATGTAGCCGATGAACAGGCTGCCCAGCACGGCCAGCACCAGCCCGGTCCGCTTCTCCCACGTCATCTCTGCTCCAATTCCTAGCACTGCTAGATTTTCTAGCAACGCTAGCACTAGCAGCGCTAGGTTTTCTAGCGGTGCTAGGTTTGGGGCATGACCAAGCACGTCCGCAAGGGCCGGGAGCGCGACGAGCGCCACGCACTGATCATCCAGTCGGCCCGCGAACTGGCCGAGGCCGAAGGCTGGGACGCGGTGACCACGCGCCGGTTGTCCCAGCGGATCGAGTACAGCCAGCCGGTGCTCTACACCCACTTCCGCGGCAAGGACGAGATCGTGGCCGCGGTCGCCCTGGTCGGCTTCGGTGAGCTGGTCGACCGGATGAAGGCGACCATCACGCCGAAGGGCGCGACCCGCAAGTCACTGGCCGCCCTGGTCGCCACCTACGTCGAGTACGCCGAGGCCAACCCGGCCGTCTACGACGCGATGTTCGCCCTGTCCACCGGGCTCCCGTTCGCGCAGGACGAGACGCCGAAGCCGATGCGCACGGCGTTCGCCGTCCTGCGTGAGGCCGTCATGCCGCAGAACGGCGAAGGCGACCCGGACGTCTACGCCGAGATCTGCTGGGCGTCGCTGCACGGCCTGGTCTCGCTGGAGCGCTCCGGGCGGTTGCCGGAGCACACCCACCGCCAGCGGATGGCCGCGCTCGTCGACCAGTTCCTGGCCGCGTCCGCGCCCACGCGACCCAAGTGAGCCTTCAGCGCACGCGTCCCGGCAAGGTGAACCGGATCGTCTCGCGGGCCAGTTCGCGTTCCTGGACCGATACCGGGCCGAGGGCCCGCAGGACCTCCACCACTTCGTCCACCAGCGGAGGCGGGGCTGAGGCGCCCGCGGTGAGCGCCACCGTGTCCACATCGGACAGCCAGGACGGCCGCAGGTCGGCCGCGTCGTCGATCAAGTACGCGGGTACGCCCGTCCGGGACGCGAGCTCGACGAGCCGCTTCGAGTTGGACGAGTTCGTCGAGCCGACCACCAGGACGAGGTCGGCGTCGGCGGCGATCGCGCTCAACGCGCGCTGGCGATTGGTTGTGGCATAACAGATGTCATCGGACCCGGGGCCGCGCGCGTGCGGGAAGCGGCGCAGCAGCGCGGCCACCACCTCCGCCGTCTCGTCGACGGCCAGCGTGGTCTGGGTCAGGTACGACACCTGCGCCAGGTCGGGCAGCGCGGCCACGTCCGCCGGGGTTTCCACCAGGACGGTGCGGTCGGGCGCCTCGCCGAGGGTGCCGTCGACCTCCTCGTGACCGGCGTGCCCGATCAGCACCACGGTGTCACCGCGCCGTGCGAACCGGCGGGCCTCCGCATGGACCTTGGTGACCAGCGGGCATGTCGCGTCCACTGTGTCCAGTGAGCGGGCCGTGGCCTCGGCGCGCACGGCGGGGGAGACGCCGTGCGCCGAGAACACGACCGTGGCACCGGGTGGCACCTCGGTCAGCTCCTCCACGAACACCGCGCCGCGGGTCTCGAGGTCCTCGACCACGTGGCGGTTGTGCACGATCTGCTTGCGCACGTAGATCGGCCCGCCGTGCTCTTCCAGCAGCCGCTCGACGATCTCGATGGCGCGTTCCACCCCCGCGCAGAACGACCGCGGCGCGGCCAGCAACACCGTGCGGGCCCGGCCCGACACCGCCCGCCAGGCCGGGTCCGATGTATTGATCATCGACGCTCCTAGCTATCGCGGTGGGTGACGAGGTCGGCGATGCCGGTCAGCTCCGCCGCCGGGCCGGGCGCCGGGTCGGCCAGGCGCAGGTCGCACAGCGCGGCCTCGACCAGCGCGTCCGCCTGCTGGTGGGCCCAGGCCCGCCCGCCCGCCTCGTCGATCAACGCGGCCAGGCCGGGCAGGTCCTCGTCCGCCGTCGCGTACCGCTCGGCCAGGAGTTCGCCCGCGGGCGTGCCGGAGGTGAGGGCGGCCACCACCGGCAGCGACTTCTTGCGGTTCTCCAGGTCCGAGAACACCGGCTTGCCGGTCACGGCCGGATCGCCCCAGATGCCCAGCAGGTCGTCGACCACCTGGAAAGCCAGGCCGAGCTGTTCGCCGAAGCCCCGCAGGTGCTCCACCCGCACGGGCTCGGCCCCGGCGAACGACGCGCCGATCGCGCACGAACACCCCAGCAGCGCGCCGGTCTTCTGCTGCGCCATCCGCACGCACTCGGGCAGCACCACGTCGTTGCGGTCCTCGAACTCCAGGTCCGCGCTCTGCCCGGACAGCAGGTCCTGCACGGCCGCCGCCAGCACGCTGGTCGCCGGGTGCCCGTCCAGGACGTCCATCGCCAGCGTGACCAGCGCGTCGCCCGCGAGGATCGCAGGCCCGACGCCGAACACGCTCCACACCGTGCGCCGGTGGCGCCGGGTGTGGTCGCCGTCCATCACGTCGTCGTGCACCAACGAGAAGTTGTGCACCAACTCCACCGCGACCGCGGCCGGCATGGCGGCCAGCGGGTCGCCGCCCACGGCCCGCGAGGCCAGGAACACCAACGCCGGGCGGATCGCCTTGCCGCTGCCGGCGGCGGACCCGGTCGGCCCGCCGCGCTCGTCCCACCAGCCGAAGTGGTAGCCGACCAGGTGCCGCAGCGAGCCGGGCAGCGTGTCGACGGCGCCGCGCAGCGCGGGTTCCAGCGTCGCCCGGCTCCACGACAGGACTTCGCCGGGGGACCGGGTGCCGGACGGGTCGGCGATCATGTCGGTGGTCATGTCGGCCGTCACCGGTGGATCTCCACGTTCTCCAGCACACCCAGCGCATCCGGCACCAGCACGGCGGCCGAGTAGTAGGCACTGACCAAATAGGACATGATCGCCTTCTCGTCGATGCCCATGAACCGCACCGAGAGCCCGGGCTGGTACTCGTCGGGGATCCCCGTCTTGTGCAGGCCGATCACGCCCGCGTCCTTCGCGCCGGTGCGCATGGCGATGATCGAACTGGTGCCCCGGTCGCTGATCGGGATCTTGTCGCAGGGCAGGATCGGCACGCCGCGCCACGCCTGCACGCGCTTGCCCTGCACCACGACGGGCTCGGGGTACACACCGCGCGCGGTGCACTCGCGGCCGATCGCCGCGATGGTCCTGGGGTGGGCCAGGAAGAACTTCGTCTTGCGCCGCCGGGCCAGCAGGTCGTCCAGGTCCGCCGGGGTCGGCGGGCCGCCGCGGGACTGGATGCGGTGCTTGAGGTCGGCGTTGTGCAGCAACCCGAAGTCGGCGTTGTTGACCAGTTCGTGCTCCTGCCGCTCGCGCAGGGCCTCGATGGTCAGCCGCAACTGCTGGTCGACCTGGTTCATCGGGTGGTTGTAGAGGTCGGCGACGCGGGTGTGGACGCGCAACACGGTTTGCGCCACGGACAACTCGTACTCGCGGGGCGCGGTGTCGTAGTCGACGAACGTGCCAGGCAGGTCGACCTCGCCCTCGTGCCCGGCCGCGAGTTCGATCGCCGCCTCGCCGTGCTTGTTCGACGGCTTCGACGGCCGGGCGAGCGCCGCCGCGATGTGCGCGCGCAGCGGGTCGCCCTGCCCGTTCAGCTCCTGCAACTGCCGGCCACGCAGCACGAGCACCGTGCACGGCGTCGTCGCCCGCACGGTGAACGGCCACAACTCCGCGTGCCCGGTCAGGGCCTGCTGGCCGAAGTGGTCGCCGTCGGCCATGCCGCCCAGCGACACCGGGTCGCCGTACTCACCGGTGCCGATCTTGTCGACTTTGCCGTGCGCGATCAGGAACAACTGGTCGGCGGGCGCGCCCTCGGTGACGAGCACGTCGCCCGGCTGGAACTCCTGCTGGCTGAACCGGCCGGCGAGCGCGGTGAGCGCCTCGTCGTCCTCGAAGTCGCGCAGCAACGAGATCTCCCGCAGTTCTTGCGGGATCACCCGGATCTGCGCGCCTTCGTTGACGAACGTGATCCGGCCGTCGCCGACGGTGTAGTTGAGCCGCCGGTTGACCCGGTACGCACCGCCGGCCACCTCTTCCCACGGCAGCATCCGCAGCAACCACCGCGACGAGATGCCCTGCATCTGCGGGACGGTCTTGGTCGTCGTGGTGATCGTGCGTGCGGCGGTGACGCTCAGGCTCAGCCGCTGTTCGAGAACCTCGGTCACAGTGTCTTCTCCGATGTGGTCAGTCGCGGCCGAGTTCGGCGTTTTCCAGCACTGCCAACGCATCCGGCACCAGGACGGCGCACGAGTAGTAGGCGCTGACCAGGTAGGAGATGATCGCCTTCTCGCTGACGTTCATGAACCGCACCGAGAGCCCGGGCTGGTACTCGTCCGGGAGGCCGGTCTGGTGCAGGCCGACGACGCCTTGGGCCTGCTCGCCGGTGCGCATCAGCAGCACGGAGCTGGTCGCGGTGTCGGTCACCGGGATCTTGCCGCACGGCAGGATCGGCACGCCGCGCCACGACGGCACCTGGTGCCCGCCGAGGTCGATGCTGTTCGGGTAGATCCCGCGCTTGCTGCACTCACGCCCGAACGCGGCGATCGTCTTGGGGTGGGCCAGGAAGAAGCCGGGATCCTTCCACACCGCGGCCAGCAACTCGTCGAAGTCGTCCGGGGTCGGCGGGCCGGTGCGGGTGTGGATGCGCTGCTTGAGGTCGGCGTTGTGCAGCAGGCCGAAGGACTTGTTGTTGATCATCTCGTGCTCCTGGCGTTCGCGCAGGGCCTCGATGGTCAGCCGCAACTGCTGTTCGACCTGGTCCATGGGCTGGTTGTAGAGGTCGGCGACGCGGGTGTGGACCCGCAAGACGGTCTGCGCCACCGAGAGTTCGTACTCGCGCGGCGCGGTGTCGTAGTCGACGAACGTGCCGGGCAGGTCGACCTCGCCCTCGTGACCGGACGCCACGTCGATCGCGGCCTCACCGTGCGGGTTCTGCTTGCGTTCCTCGGCGATCGTGGCCTGCTCCACGTGGGCGCGCAGGGCGTCGGCCTGCTCCAGCAGGTCGCGGAAACGCTGGCGGGACAACGTGAGCACGGTGCATGCGGTGACCGCCTTCGCGGTGAACTCGCTGATCACCTGCTCGTCGGTGAGCACCTGCTCGCCGAAGTAGTCGCCGTCGGCGAGCACGCCCAGCGAGACCTGGTCGCCGTACTCGCCGGTGCCGATCTTGTTCACCTTGCCGTGCGCGATCAGCACCAGCTGGTCGGTCTCGTGGCCGAACTCCACGATCACGTCGCCGGGCTCGTACTCGCGCTGGTCGAACCGGCCGGCCAGCGCGTCGAGGGCCTCCGGTTCCTCGAAGTCGCGCAGCAGCGGGAGCTCACGCAGTTCCTGGGAGATCACGCGGACCTGGGCGCCGTCGTTGACGAAGGTCAGCCGGCCGTCCCCGATGGTGTAGTTGAGCCGCCGGTTCACCCGGTAGGCGCCACCCGATACCTCCACCCACGGCAGCATTCTGAGCAGCCACCGGCTGGTGATGCCCTGCATCTGCGGGACGGTCTTGGTGGTCGTCGCCAACGTGCGGGCCGCCGTGGTGGCGAGGCTCTGCTGCTGCGCTCCAGCCTCGTCCGCCTGCGCACCGGGGGACAGTAGATCGGTCACAATCCACACCTCGTATCTGACAGACCGGAAAAAGGGCGTGCTTGTCCGCCGCCGGAATATTTTTGGCGGCGGCGGATATCGGATTGGCGATCTGTGTATTTTGTCGTTCGAACGCCGATCGCCGAGCAAGCACCACGCTATTGGTGGCGATTGTCGGCCGTCAAGGTGCCCGCGAAGGGATACCCCGTCCGGTGGGACGGTCACACCGGACGGCCGGTTCCTGCGATTGACGGCGCGTGGTCACCACCACGGTTGGCCCAACCGGGTCACACCATGGGATGAGGTCTTATGGCAGCTCTTTACAAACGTTCCGGCGCGTCGATTCCCAGCAGGGACAAGCCGAGCACGAGCACGTCGGCGGTCAGCGCCGCGAGGGCCAGCCGGGAACCGCGCACGTCATCGGGGGTGCTCGACGCCAGGATCGGGCAGTTCTCGTAGAACCCGGTGAACGCCGACGCCGTCTCGAACAGGTAACCGCAGAGTTTGTGCGGTGCGTATTCGGCGACGGCCGCGTCGATTGCTGCGGGAAGCTGTAGCAATTTGACCGCGAGTGCCCGTTCGGCTGGTTCGCCGAGGCGGACCGCGGTGCCCGGCTGGACGGTCTCGCCGGCCTTGCGCAGTACCGACCGGATTCGTGCGATCGCGTATTGCAGGTAGACGGACGTGTTGCCGTCCTTGGCCAGCATTTTCTCCCACGTGAACACGTAGTCCTTGAGCCGGTCGCCGGCGAGGTCGGCGTACTTCACCGCGCCGATGCCCACCGCCCGGGCGACGGCCGCCCGGTCGGCCTCGGCCAGCTCCGAGCGCTCCTCGATGACCTTCGCCGCGCGCGCGACCGCCTCTTCGAGCAGGCCGATCAGCGCCACCGACTCCCCGGCCCTGGTCCGCATCATCTTGCCGTCGGCGCCGAGCACGCTGCCGAACGCGATGTGCTCGGCGCGGTGCTTGTCAGTGAGGTAGCCGGCCTGCGTGCAGACCGCGAAGACCATCTGGAAGTGCTGGGCCTGGGGGCTGCCGACCACGTAGAGCAGGTCGGTGACGTCGCGCTCGCGGGTCCAGTACCGGGCCGTGGCGAGATCGGTGGCGGCGTAGCCGTAGCCGCCGTCGCTCTTGCGCACGATCAGCGGCAGCCGCTGGCCCTCGCGGCCGGTGAACCCGGGCGGGAACACGCAGACGGCGCCGTCGCTGACCTCCGTGAGGCCCAGTTCGGTGAGCTCGTCCACGACCTCGCCGAGGTAGGGGTTGTAGAAGCTCTCGCCGTAGATGTTGGCCTGGGTCAGCCGGATGCCCAGCAGGTCGTACACCGCCTGGAAGTGGCGCGCGGACTCATCGACCAGCCGCTGCCACAGCTGCCGGGTCTGCTCGTCGCCCGCCTGCAGCTTGACCACGCGGTCACGCGAGCGGGTGGCGAACGCCTCGTCGGCGTCGAACTTGGCGCGGGCCTGCTGGTAGAAGGCGTTCAGGTCGGTGATCGAGCCGTCCAGGCCGCTGTCGAGCATGTGCTCGATGAGCATGCCGAAGGGTGTGCCCCAGTCGCCCAGGTGGTTGTGCGGGAGCACCTCGTGCCCGGCGAAGGCCAGCAGCCGGTGCAGCGCGTCGCCGATCACGGTGCTGCGCATGTTGCCCACGTGCATGGTCTTGGCCACGTTCGGGCTCGAGTAGTCCAGCGCGAACCGGCGCGGCGCGTCGGTGACCGGCACGCCCGCCCGCGGGTCGCCGAGCAGCTCAGCCACCCGCTCGGCGAGCCAGTCGTCACGCAGCACGAAGTTGACGAACCCCGGCCCGGCGATCTCGGTCTCGGCCACCATGTCGGCCGCGTCGAGGGCCTCGACCAGGGCGGTGGCCACCTCGCGCGGCGGCCGGCCGAGCTTCTTGGCCAGGCTCATCGCGATGTTGCACTGGTAGTCCACTCCGTCGCGTGTGGACGGACGGATGAGCGTGTCGACCGGGTCGACGCGCACGTCGAGCCCGGTTCGCAACGCGGCGGCCACGCGGGCGCCGAGTTCCATCCCGAGATCTGCGTGCGTGCTCACGACGACTCCTGCCTGCGAAGGGGGTGAAGAACCCAGTATCGCAGGCGACGACGTCCCTCCCGCTCACCCGGGCGTGTCCCACATTCGCGCCGGGTGTGTCCCCTCTTCCGACCCGGTGTGTCCCCTGTTCCAGCAGGGCGTGTCCCCCACTCCGGCTGGGTGCGTCCCACATTCGCGCCCCCGTGTCCGACACCCAGCGCGAACCAACCCGAGGCCAGGCCGCAGCCGACCGCGGCTCGTGGGTTCGGTTTTACACGGGGCACGACGGCCCTAAACTCGCGCGGTGCGGGCGCCTCACCTCCTGCCCGTTTTAGCGCCCGCGAGGGCCGTCGTGGGGGTCCCCGTGTCAAACCGAACCCACCCCAAAAGCCCCTGAACACAACGCGGGACACATCCCGCGCGAGTGGGGGACACCCGGTCGGAACGGGGGACACACCGGGCCGGAGCGGGGGACACACCCTGCGGGAGTGGGGGACACACCCTGCGGGAGTGGGGGACACACCCTGCGGGAGTGGGGGACACACCCTGCTTGAGAGGGGGACACACCCTGCTTGAGAGGGGGACACACCCGGCGTGAGTGGGGGACACGCCCGGGTCGGGGTTATCCGGCCAGTTCGCGCAGCTTGGTCATGAGGGCGAGTCGCTCGGGGTGCGTCGGGGCCAGCGGGGTGACGTTCACCGTGGTCACCCCGGCTTCCTTGAGCGCCGCGAGTCGTTCGGCCACAACGCTTTCCGGTCCGATGAGGTTGGTGGCGCGGACGAGTTCCTCGGGTACCAGCGCGGTGGCTTCCTGCTTCTTGCCGTCGAGGTAGAGGTCCTGGATCTGCTTGGCCTCGGCCTCGTAGCCGTAGCGGCACGCCAGGTCGTTGTAGAAGTTCTTGCCCCGCGCGCCCATGCCGCCGATGTAGAGCGCGAGCTGCGGGCGGATCATGTCGACGTAGGTGCCGACGTCCTCGGTGATGGCCACCGCGGTGGGGATGATGATCTCCAGCTCGCCCAGGCTCGGGTCGCGCTTGGCCTTGCCCTCGGCCAGCGCGTCGCCCCACACCTGCGACGCCCGCTCGGGGTGGAAGAAGATCGGCTGCCAGCCCTCGGCGATCTCCGCGGTCAGGGCCACGTTCTTCGGGCCGATCGCGGCGATCGAGATCGGCACCCGCTCCCGCACCGGCGTGGTGATGAGCTTGAGCGGCTTGCCCAGGCCCGTGCCCTTGTCGGCGGGAAGAGGAATTTGGTAGTGCTTGCCCTGGTAGTTGACCCGTTCGCGGCGCCACACCATCCGGCAGATCTCGACGATTTCGCGGGTGCGGCCCAGCGGCGCGTCGTAGGGCACGCCGTGGAAACCTTCGATGACCTGCGGGCCGGACGCGCCGATGCCCAGCATGAACCGGCCGTTCGACACGTAGTCCAGCCCGGCCGCGGTCATGGCGGTGAGCGTGGGCGTGCGGCTGTAGAGCTGGAGGATCCCGGAGGCGATGGTGAGCCGTTCGGTGCGTGCCGCGATGTAGCCGAGCTGGCTGACCGCGTCGAACGTGTAGACCTCGGGCACGGTGACCATGTCCAGGCCCGCGCGTTCGAACTCGCCCAGCTCGGCGACCGTCTCCATGAACCCGCCCGAGTAGGCGAGCGGCATGCCGATGCGCATGGATCCTCCGTTGGCTCGGGTGGCTACTGGATAGTAACCACGGATCGCCCGGCCCGCGCCCGTGATGCTGGCTACGATCGGGAATGCGAGCGGGGTCGTGACGTTGACCTGTACATACGGCCCGCATCAGGTACTGAGGAGAAGACATGGCAGGCACCGTCAACGCGGTCACCGAGGCGACCTTTGCCGACGAGGTCCTCAAGCACGACAAGCCGGTGCTTGTCGACTTCTGGGCGACGTGGTGCGGTCCGTGCCGGATGATCTCCCCGATCATCGAGGAGCTGGCCAAGGAGCGCGACGACGTCACGTTCGTCAAGATCAACGCCGACGAGAACCCGGCGGTCGGCCGCGACTACGGCGTGATGGGGCTGCCCACCTTGCTGCTGTTCAAGGACGGCGCGCCGATCCAGTCGTTCGTGGGCGCGCGGCCCAAGGGCAAGCTGGTCGCCGAGCTGGACGCGGCGCTGACCCAGTAAGCGCGGTTTCGACGCTGTGGCCCTCGACCTCACCCGAGGTCGAGGGCCACAGTTTTGTCCAGGGGTGTACGACCCGGCCATAGGGCAATTCCTGGACAAATAGTGCCCATAATTCGCACGGGCCTAGGAACCGGTAACACCGGGCATAGCCCGGTCGGAATATCCATGCATGGTCTTGCCAACTGCCCGTCCGGCGCAGGCGGCTAAACATGCACTCCCAGACCGCCGCAGAGTCCTTTTGTTCGGCGCCGAAGCGGTGGCCGCGGTCATCACGGCGTCGGTGGTGAGCTTTCTCGTCCAATGGGTCGTCAATCGGTTGCCGATCGAGCACGAGACCAATGTGCCGATCACGCTCACGTGGACCGCTGTCCTCATTCTGAGCTGCGCGATGCTGATCCTGATGTGGCGGCAATGGTCGTGGTCCGCCACGCTCGGCGCATGGATTCTGCCCGCCGCCCTGACGTCGGTGGTGCAGGCGCTGGAATTGTTCGGAACGCCGTTCTACCTCAACGGTACGAGCGGCGACCAGTTCTTCCGCCTCCAGTACCTCCAGCGGCTCACGGTCTCCGCCGGGCTGGCCGACGACAACTACCCCGGTTTGCCACCGTTCTACCCGGCCGGCTGGTTCTGGCTGGGTGGCCGGTTCGCCAATCTCGTTGGTCATCCGGCCTGGGCCGCTTACAAGCCGTTCGCGATCATGTCGATCGCGGCGGTGTCGTCGCTGTTGTTCGTCTTGTGGAGCCTGGTCACCTCGCGGCGCAAAGCACTCGGCATCACCGCCGTGCTCGCGCTCGCGAGTCTGACCTACGGGGCGTACGAGCCATACCGCTGGCTCGCGATGGTCACCATCATCCTGAGCGCGGTGCTGGCGTGGTGGCTCTTCCGCTCCGTCACGGATCCGAACGACTCGACGAGACGCGGTCCGGCGACCCTCCTGGTCGGGATAGGACTCAGCGTCACAGCCGCGACTTATACGCTGGTGTTCCTCTTCGGCGTGCTACTCCTCGTGCTCCTCGCCCTCATGGCCGCTCTGGTGGCCCGGTTCGAGGGGAGCAGGCCCCGGGACTGGCGCTCCACGGCCACCCTCGCCAAGGACCTGACGCTCAGATTGGTCCTGCTCGGTCTCGTGGCGTTGCCGCTCACATTGCTGGTGTGGGTCCCGTACCTGTACGCCATGCTGAGCCGGCCCACGGCCGCGAACGCGGCGGCCCAGGTCTTCCCGATCGGCCTGGCGAAATTCGGGACGCCGGTGTTGAACCCGACTGTTGCCGGTGCCGTCTGCCTGCTCGGTCTGGTGTGGATCGTCATTTCCTGGCGGCGGAGCACCGTCGCACAGGCGTTCAGCGTCATCCTGGTGGCTTGCGTGCTCTGGCAGGTGCTGTCGACGCTGGTGCTGGTCTTCGGCACCACGTTGCTGCCGTCGTACATCGCCGCGGTGGGCGAGGTCGTCTTGTGGTGCGCTTGTGGGTTCGGGGTGATCGACCTCATCGGGTTCATCCCCCGCCGGGTCAAGATCAGCAACCCGTGGAGCATGCGACTGCTGGCGTCGGTGCTCGCCGTGCCGGTCGCGATCGGGCTGACGCAGGCGGCTCCGCGCAGCGACCTGCTCCCCAGCGCGTTCAACTCGTACGGCCCGGACGGCCACGCCGCGAACCCGAAGGCGAAGTCGGCGGGACGCTACAACGAGCAACTGATTGCGACCATCGCGACCTTGTCCGGGAAGCCGCCGCAGGACAACGTACTGCTCACAAACCACTACCAGCTGTTGGATTTCCAGCCCTACTACTGCTTTCAGACCAGCAAGGAGCAGTACGCGAACCCGCTTGCGCGCTACCCGGAACGGAACCAGGAGCTGGTGAGCTGGTCGCAATCGACGACGCCGACGGAGTTGCTGGCGAAACTGGCGGTCAGCGAGTTCGAGCCGCCGAACGTGTTCGTGTTCTTTCGCAACAAGGCGGGGAACTACCCATTCCACCTTGCCGCCACGGACTTCCCGAAGGAGAACCGGTCGTGGGGGGTGACGTTCCGGTCCGAGGTCTTCCGCTCCGCGGACTTCGCGAGCCGTGACGTCGGTCCGTTCACGGTCATCGTCCGCGTCGAACGATGACCGTGAACGCCTACCGCGCGGTTACCTGACCCGGGTCAGGTAACCGTTGTCGACCAGCCACATCACGTTGAGCTGCGTGGGCGAGCCCGGCACGAGGCTCCCGTCGAGCTGGTACTGCAGGCCGCCGCCCGGCTGCGCGAACCACGCCGCGATGGGCCCCGCGTCCACCGCGAACGGCTTCGTGACCAGGTAGACGTGGTAGTTGCACGGTCCCGCCGGCACGCTGTCCAAACTGGACGGCGGGATCGAGCGCATGGCGTATGGCAGGCCGAGCGGGGCGAGGAAGCCGCCGTACTCGCTGCCGTAGCGGTCGATGCGCTGGCCGGGGGACAAGGTGAGCTGGAACTCGATCGGGTGGCCGTCGACGCCGATGACGTAACCGTTCAACGGCGGGTAGCGCCACGAACCGGTGCCCGAGTCGTAGAACATGTCCAGGAACTGCCGCTCCGGGAGGTACCCGGTGCGGTGGTAGCCGATCAGCTGCAGACCGACGTCCCCCGCCACCGGCAGTTGCTCCGGACCCAGTCGCGAATCGCCGTGGTAGAACGACGCCGAGCACTCGGTGAGCGATCGCGGCGCGGCCTCCGCCGGAGCCGCGACCAGCGCGACGCTGACCAGCACCGCGCCGAGGATCGCCCCCACCCGTCGGATCACGTGAACCTCCCAGGCGGCCGGATGCGTTGTCCCGCAACGGTTGTGGGCAGCCCGGCCAGAAGATCACGCTAGCGGCGCGCGGTCCTGCGGAAAATGGCAGTCACCCGAACGTCACGCCTGGCCGAGCGTTTGCCACCAAGGGTCGATGGATCCGGGGGCGTCGACGTCCACGCGTTCACCCGGTCGAGGGATCGCGATCGCCACGTCCCGGGCTTTCGCCTCCCGCCAGACCCGGTCGGCCGGCTCGGCCCACGCGTGCGTCGAGAGCACGAACGTCGCCCAGTGCACCGGGATCATCAGCCCGCCGCGCACGTCCACGTGGGTGGCGACGCCCTGCTCGGGGGTCATGTGGATGTCCGGCCAGCCCTCGCCGTAGGCGCCGACCTGCACGAGCGTGACGTCGACGGGTCCATGCCGCTCGCCGATCGCCTGGTAGCCGTCGAAGTAGCCGGAGTCGCCGGTGTAGATCACGGACCGGCCGCCCGCCTTGGCCAGCCAGGACGTCCAGAGCGTGCGGTCGCGGGCGAAGAGGCGGCCGGAGAAGTGCTGCGCCGGGGTGGCGGTGATGGTCAGCTCGCCGAGCTCGACCTGCTCGTCCCAGTCCAGCTCGATGATCCGGTCCGCGGGCACCCGCCAGCGGTCGAGGTGCGCGCCGACGCCGAGCGGCACCAGGAACGGCGCGTCCTGCGTGCGCACGAGGTCGCGGATGGTGGCCATGTCGAGGTGGTCGTAGTGGTCGTGGGAGATCACGACGGCGTCGACCCGCGGCAGGTCTTCGATCCGGTGCGGCGGCTGGTGCAGCCGCTTCGGGCCGGCAAACTGCGCGGGTGAGACCCGGTCGCTCCACACGGGGTCGAAGAGCACCCGCGCCCCGCCGAGTTCGACCAGCGTGGAGGCGTGGCCGTACCAGGTGACGTGCAACCCGGTGTCGGTGATCTCGGCTGGTCCCACCAGCGGCACTGCGCCCACTGGCTTGCGGACCTGCTTGCCGAACAGGTAGTCGCGCAGGACGCCACGCAGGTCGCCGGCCATCGTCGAGGTGTGCGCGCGGTTGTGGAACCGGCCGTCGGCGAACTGCCGCGAGCCACGCACCCGCTCGGCCCGCGCTCCGGTCGCCTTGCCGCCGATGGCCGCCGGGATGTCCCGCAACGCGCGCACCGACTCGGCGACCTTCCGCAATCTGCTCATGCCCAAGACTGCCACGAACGGCGGACCGCTCGCCGTCTCGCTGAGAGGTCCCTGAGAGTTCGAGAGGTTCCGGGCGTGGCGCGATGATGTGTGGCTGCAGGGAACGCTCAAGCGGTCTCGCGTTGTTGGTCCTGGGGCGCCTCGACAGGCTGCGTCTGCATGTAGTCGAGGGCCGTGCGGAGTTCGTCCAGCAGGGCATCGGTGAGTCCGATGGCGGCCTCGACGTGCTTGACGGCTTCATGCAGGCGGCGGTCCTTCGACGTCGCGGCGAGGGTCTTCAGGTCTGGAATGGTCCGGTTGTTCAGGTGCCACCTGTTGGCGCAGGCATCGATGCGAGCGGCCCACAGGATGCGGGCCAGGTCAGGCAATGGCTTGGGTGCTTTCTCGGTCATGGCTGCTCCGAAGTCGTGTGATTCGCGAGGGTTCTTCGCGTCAGCATTCCTGCTATTGCGGCGCTGATTGGCATTCCGGTCGTGTCCTCGATGAACAGCCACTGACCGTTCGGGTTGCATTCGAGGAACCAATATTTTCCATTGTGATCTTCGATGAAATCGAAGGCTCCGAAGTTCAAGCCGGATGCCTGGAGGAATTTGACGCAGTGGGCCTGCAGTTGGTCGGGCATCGAGGTTTCCCGGGCCCAGAACGTTCCCTGCCCGGCGTTGGCGCGCCAGTCGCGTACGTCCACGCCGGGAAATGCTTCTTCGCCCCCGCCGACCTCTGCCGCGAACACTTCGTCACCGACCACTGTGACTCGGAGTTCGCGGGCTGGTTCGAGGCAAGCCTGGAAGATCACCGGGTCGGCGATGAGCCCGTCGAAGTTGAGGGGCCGGCCTGCAGTGATGCGGGTGGTGTACAGAACACTGCCTTTGGGCGATCGTGCCGCGAGCGGTTTGACGACGCAGGTGCCGAGTCTCTGGACGAACTCGCGGGCCTGCCGTGGATCTGATGTCATCAGCGTGTCCGGGACGCTGAACCCGATCGATTTGGCCAACGCCAACTGCCTTGCCTTGCACTGGCTTCGCTGGATGGCGAAGTAGTCGGACACCCACACCGCGTCGGGGAACTGCGACATGAGGCATCTGGTCAGCGCCTCCCAGCCATTCAAGGCGTATTCTTGGTAGTCGGCGGGCACTGGCAGGCTCGGCGCCCGCAGTACCAGTGGTTTCCGGTACCAGACGCCGTGGACGTCAGCCAGTTCAGTGCCACAATGTGACACCACTGCCGGTCCGGTCTCGGTGAGCCGAAAACTCAGCGACTGACCGTCGAAGGTCCGAGCTGGGTCCACAACGACCAGTTCGGTGTCCGACGTGAAGTGTTGGGCCACCGGCGGCACGGAAACGTCACCGGTGGCCGTGACAACGACGATCCGCATGGCTAGTCGTCGGAGCCTTCGTTGTCGGTTGTCTTGACATCGATGGTCGTACGGCTGAAAGCCGCTGCTGCCGGGCATGAGGCGATCTCCGCGACAACTGCGTCTGCCGGAATCGCCAGGGCGGCCATGAACGGCACGATTTGCTGCATCGTGATCTCCTTCGATTCGCTGGTGTGATCACGATCGACTATCGCGGGAATGAGCGGTTCAAGGCCAACAGCTCAGAGTTGTACAACACGGAGCTGTACCGGGATCAGTGCAGGCGCGCGTCAATCGCAAGGCGCAGGAGCGCGGCGCCCGCGGCCTGCAGCGGATCGGTGCGGAGCGTGTCGGCGACGGACGCGGTGGTGAAGGGCCGTCGTTGGAGAACCCGTCCCTCGGCGTTGGTGGCCCCGGCACTGCCGAACAGTTCATCGAACACAGGTGCGTCGATGATCGCGACGGTGAGCAGGTCGGTTGCGAACGTCAGCGGGTCGACACCGAGTCCCAGGCAGTAGACCCGTAGCTGGGCGTCGTCGCGGGCTTGGTCGAGACGGGCGGCGAACGGCCAAGAGCCGTAGTCGATGGGCGCTTGTTCGCTGCCGTGGTCTTCATCGTCGCCGTGCAGCTCCTCGGCGAACTCGCGGACCATGTTGCGCCAGAGGGAGAAGTCGTTGTCGATGTTCCACTGGGGTCGACCGGACTGCTGGAAGATTCCGACCGGAATGGCTTGGTACATGCCGCCGGCGTGGCCGACCTTGCGGGGATCACGCCAGTGGAGCAGGAAGGTCTTGTCGCCGGTGTCCGGTTCGTTGCGAATGGTGAGCGTGCTGATCGCGAGGTTCACCGGTCGTTGGGCCGGGTCGCAGGGATCGGTGACCTGTTCGCGAATGCCGTGTGGAGCACGGTGGCCGAGGTGTGCCAGGGCGAACTCGTGCGCCGCAGCCTCCCCGGTGTTGATGCTGTCGAAGTAGGAACCGAGACCGAACTCGAGCACGGCGTGCCCTGGCGTGAGGTTCGCGTCGAGCAGCCGGTAGGTCGGCCGGTTCTCGAACACTGCCGGAGCCGCGACCTGCGCCATGACCTCGGCGTAACGGGTGTACTGGTGGCCATCAGCGCGGGTCGGCAGCCAGTCCAGGCGGACGGTGTCCGACGGTGCGGCGGCGGTGTCGAGACTCAGCACGATCTCATCGAGCGGCAGCGGCTGGGACGGGATCCAGTGCGGTCGGGTGAGCAGCGGCGTGTCGTGAACAGTCTCCGCTGTGGAGTACGAGTCGGCGGCGGCGCGGTCGAGACTGCCGCGGTTGTTGCGCAGGTAGGTCCGGACGTCGAGCCACTGTTGTTCGCTCGGCGTCAGCTTGGCCGTGCTCGTGTTCATGCCGCTCCCAGGCTGGTCACGGGATCAGGACATCGCGATGCTGCCAGGCAAGGGCCAAGCAGGCGGCTCCAGGTGCGGCGATCGGCTCGCTCGACAGGATGCGGTCGACCGCATCCGCGGTGAACGGCACACCATCAGCCGCGCGGCCGTCGCCGATTGCCACCACTTCGCCTTCGTCGTTGAATCGCACCGTGGCGGCGAAGTTCTTCTCGAACACGTCATCATCGATCACCACGACGGTCAAGATCGTGGCCGCGAGGGTCAGGGCGTCCATGCCCATACCGAGCACGAAAGCCGACAACCGGCCGTCGTGACGAGCCGTGCTGAGAGCTTGGTACAGCGGCCAGCGGTCGTAGTCGACGGGTTGGGTCCTGGTCCCGTCGTGCTCGGGCTGACCCAGTAGTTCCTCGGAGTACTCGCGGACCATGTTGCGCCAGAGGGAGAAGTCGTTTGCGCGGTCCCACAGCGCCACGCTCGATGGTTGGAACTCCCCGGCCGGAATCACGTCGTACACCCCGGCGGCGGTTGCGACCCGCGATGGGTCTCGCCAATGCAACAAGAAGGAGGGCGGAGATGGAAATCGTCGCAGACGAAGGGTCAAGGTGGTGATCGCGGGGATGATCGCCCGCCGGCCCGGGGCGAACGGGTCGCCGATGAGGTCCCGGAACGGTAGTTGACCGCCCAGTCCGTCTGCGTCATCAGGAAGGCCGTCCATGCATGCGATCGACATTTCGTGGGCGAGTGCCTCCGACACATCCAGTTTGTCGAAGTAGGCGGCCAGCCCGAACTCCAGTTGACCTGACGTGATGGATCCGCCGAGGTAGCGGTAGCTCGGTCGTGATTCGAACAGCCGCGGCCGGTCGAGGTGTTTGACGGCGGAGGTGTAGGAGGCGAACGACGTTCCCTGGTGGTGTAGCGGACGGACGGCCGACGTCTCCGGTTCCATGCCGGTGATGTCGAAGTGTTGGCGTTGCTCGCACAGGCTCAGCCTCACTTCGTCCAGCTCCACCGGCTGATCGGCCACCCAGCCTGGAGCGGCGATCAGCGAGGTCCGCGGGAGCCGATATCTGGCGGGGTAGTACCGCACGGCAAGCAGGCCGAGCTCGAAACGGTGTCGGTTGAGCCAGTCGCGCTGCGCACGCCAAGTGCCTTGGCTCCTGGCCACATCCGGTGCCATCGCGTGCGGAGTTGCCGACTGGTTGAACGACCCGGCCAAGCCGAGCCGCTCGGGAGGGATCCCCAAAGTCCGTGCGAAGGCGCGGCGCAGTTCGATCGTCAGCTGGCGTGTGCCGGTCTCCAGCTGGCTCAAGAACTGCTGCGTGATTCCCACCGCGCTCGCGACAGCGCCCTGGCTGCGGCCGCTGGCGAGGCGATACTCGCGGACGACCGAACCAGGGTGATCCTCGATGTTGGGCAGCTCGCCGGTACGACGCAGCCACGGGATCGAATTGTCGTCCGCCGGCTTTCGATCGGCGGTCACGAGACGATCACTCCACCGTGTGCTGCTCGCGCGAACTTCGGGAACCGCGCGGTCACCTTGGTACCCGCCCCGGGAGCTGTGTCGAAGATGAGTGCGTACTGGTTCCCGTAAAGCATGCAGATCCTGTTGTTGATATTCGCGATCCCGACGTGTGCCCCGGGGATGCTGCCGCCTTTGGCAATACCCTCGAGCAGGCGACCGGCGTCCATCCCCACGCCGTCGTCCTCGATGCTGACCAGTACCTCGCTTCCCCGATCCTGCGCCAGCAAGGTCAACGTACCGCCGCCGACCTTCTTCGCGATGCCATGGCGCACCGCGTTCTCGACCAAGGGCTGTAACGACAGGAACGGCACCCGGGTCTGCAGGACCTCCGGAGCGACGTTCACGTGTACCTTCAGCCTGTCGTGGCCGTAACGAGCGACCTCCAGAGCCAGGTAGCGACACACATTGATGACCTCTTCTGCCAAGGTCGTGAACATTCCAGACGAGCGAAAGGTTTCGCGGGTGAACTCGGCGAGGTCGAGCAACAGCTCCCGAGCTCGCTCGGGATTGGTAGCAATCAGACCGAGGATGGTGTTCAACGCGTTGTAGAGGAAATGCGGCGAGATCTGCGCGAGTAGCGCCTTTGCTTCAGCTGTGGCCAACCGCATGCGAACCGCATCGAGTTGACGGAATGTCATGCGATCGCACAAGAATTGGGCGATGGCGTCGGCTGTCGACCGCAGCCGTACGAGGTCGGCTCGGCCCAACATGATCAGCGCGCCTTCGACTTGCCCCTCGACGGTCAGCGGCACGATGACCACCGAGCGCACCGCGCACCGGCCGCGGGTCTGACACGGCAGGTGGTCGTGGGTGGCATGGGTGACATAACCCGACGTGACGACCCCCACCGCGAGGTGGCAGATGTCGTCGTAGTGCTCGTTGGCTGAACCATCCCATGACAGCAGTTCGCCGTTGGCGTCCACGAGGCCAAGCGCGAGGCACTTCGCTACTTCGCGCAGTAGCGGTGCTGCTTTGTCCGTGGCCCGCTGGGTCATCCCGCCTCGGCAGTGGTCGGCTGCCTCTGAGATCCGCTTCAGCGCGTGTCCGACGACGTCTTCAACGGCGGATCGGTGACGCCTGATCCCGAACAGGGCTCCCCCAAAGTCGACCATGAGGCTGCAACTTTCTGCAAGCATGAAGCATCAGCCTGTGCAACGCAAAGTCTCGGCCGCGCATGCCAACGGGCGGGGGCGACCTCGGCGTGACCGTCCGTCATGGATCCAGGGGCGTGCCGCCGGTAGGGGTGGGGGCTGGTCCTTGAGGGGGGTTGATCCGAGTTCTTGTCGAGTCCGGCTCGACGCAGCGTGGTCAACCTCGGGATGTGTAACCCACACGGGCGACCGGGCCCGTGTCCCTCGTGAACGATCGGGGATCGGCGTGGAACCCAATGAAACTCTCCACCCCGCCGGGGCGGCGGCCCTCGCGGGCACCGATCGGCTGGCCGCGGCCAAGGCACGGGTGGCCGAAGTGGACGCCGCGTTCGGCGACCCGTGGCACCGCGACAACCCGATCGGGTTCACCGCGATCGGTGCGGCCGACGAGGCGGGCGAGCTGCCCGCCGAAGGCGTGCGGCGCTACCACGAACTGGGCCTGAACAAGGAGTTCGTGCCCGCGGAACTCGGCGGCCGGCTCGATGGTCTGGACCTGCTCGGCCCGACGCTGCGGCCCATCTTCCGCCGCGACGCCGCGCTGGCCACCGGCTGCGCGCTCACCGCCTACATGGCCGCGACCGTGGTCTGGCTCAACGGCACCGAAAGCCAGCGCAAGCGCCTGGCCGACGTGCTGCTGCGCAACGGCACGGCCACGATCGCCTTCCAGCGCTTCGACCACGACAACGAGTTCGTCAGCGACGAGTTCCGCGCGCGGCGTGACAGCGAGGGCATCGTCTTCTCCGGGCGCAAGCTCGCGATCAACAACGCCGCCGACGCCGACCTGCTGATCACCTTCGCGGCCGTCGGCGACAACGCCTACTCGGTCTTCCAGTTCGACCCCGACGAGGCGGGCGACAAGCTCCGCAGGCTGCCGCGGCACACCACCAACGGCGCCCGCGGCCTGAAGATCTCGGGCCTGGAGTTCGCCGACGCCCGGCTGCCCATGGACACCCTGGTCGGCGGCTGGGGTGACGGCACGGCCGTCGGCCTGCGCACGTTCCCCCTGATCCACTCCTCCGTGCCGTCCATGGTGGTCGGCATCGGCGACACGGCGCTGCGCACCGCGGCCCGGTTCGGCCAGGAGAAGGGCGCCTACACCCGCGGCGTGCTCGAGGTGCCGCGGGCCCGGGCGGCGCTGGCCGGGACCTTCGCCGACCTGCTGATCGGCGACTGCCTCTCGCTGGTCGCCACGCGTGCGGTGCAGTTGATGCCCGACCAGTGCGACGTGCTGGGCGCGGTCGTCAAGTACGTGGTGCCGAAGCTGGTCAGCGAGACCATGTACCACCTGTCCGTGGTCATGGGCGACGCCTTCCACGCCCGCAGCGGCCACAACGCGATCTTCCGCAAGCACGTGCGCGACCTGGCCACGGTGACCTTCGGCCACGTGAGCAGCGCCGTCTGCCAGGCCACCATCGCGCCGTACCTGCCGGTGCTCGCCACCGAGAAGCTGGACCTGGCGCACGCCGCACCCGCGGACCTCTTCCGGATGGAGCGCCCGCTGCCCGCCCTCGACCCGGCGAAGCTCGCGGTCTTCGGCGGCTCCGACGGCCTCGGCGCGCACCTGGCGACCGCGGCCGCCGAGCTGCCCGTGGCGGTGGTCGGCGGCGCCGTCGGCCAAACCCTCTTGCGCCAGCTGGAACTGCTGCGCACCGAGCTGGACGAACTGCAGCAGGCCTGCGCGACGCTCGACGGTTCCGGCTACGCCGCCGACCCGAAGGCGTTCCCGCTGACCGACCGCTACGCGCTCGTGCTGGCCGCGGCCACGTGCCTGGGCGTCTGGCTGAACGCGGGCGCCGGTCCGGACGAGTTCCTCAACGACCCGTGCTGGCTGGTGCTCGCCCTGCACCGGCTGCTGCGCCGGCTCGGCTTGCCCGGCCCGCAACTGCCCGCCGAGGTGGAGCAGCGGGTGTGCGAGGAGAGCCTGCGGCGCGCGGCCGAGGCACGCAGCTACGACCTGTTCGGCGTGGAGCTCTCGGGATGACCCTCACGGCCGCACCACCGCCGGTGCTCCAGGTTCGCGGCCCGGACGGGCCGTGGACCGGGGCGCTCGCGGCGTTCGAGCGAACGGGCGTCGCGGTGGTGTGCGCCACGCAGGCGGACTGGCGTCCGCACCTGCCCACCGGCTCGAACCTGAAACGGTTGCTGGGCCGGGATTTCCGCCGGTTCCGCGCGCTCGCCTCGGACGAGCTGCGGGCGCGGTTCGTGGCCAGCCGGATGCTGGTGAAACACCTCGCGGCCGGGCCGCTGCAGGTCCGGCCCGAGGACCTCGAGCTGGGGTACGGCATGCACGGCCGCATGTACCTGCGCGGCTGCGAGCAGGTGGAGATCAGCCTGAGCCACACGCGCGACGTGCTGCTGGTCGGGATCAGCTCGGTCGGCCTGATCGGCGTGGACACCGAACCGGCCGACCGCAAGCTCTACGGCCGCGACGTCGAACGGCTGATGTGCACACCGCACGAACGGTCCGAATTGGACGCGTTGGAACTGACCGACCGCAACGACCGGCTGTTGCGCCTGTGGACGTTGAAGGAGGCGTACAGCAAGGCGCTCGGGCAAGGCTTGCTGTTCCCCTTCACCGAGTTCGGCTTCGTGCCGCAGGGCTGGTCGGCGCAGCTGGCCCGCGCCGACGGCACGCCGGTGGGCGACGCGCAGTGGCGCTACTGGACGGTGCCGGTGGCCGGGAAGTTCCTCGGCGCGATCGCCGTGCAGAACAACCGCCGCTCCGAGCGCCGGGACACCCGGGTCGGGACGGCGTTGCCCCAAAGGCTCGTCAACAGCATTCAAGACTCACTCCGCGCGCGGGCGGGGTAGCACCGGAAAGAGGTCGGCAGATGGACGTGCAGTTGCTCGGGCCGCTCGCAGCGCGGCTCCACGGCAGGTCGGTGGTCCCGGAGGCGGCCAAGCCGCGCAAAGTGCTGGCGTTGCTGGCGTTGCGCGCGGCCCAGGTCGTCCCGGTGCCCGTGCTGCTGGAGGAACTGTGGGAGGAGAGCCCGCCGGCGAGCGCCATGACGACGTTGCAGACGTACGTCCTGCAGCTGCGCCGGATGATCTCCGCGGCCATGCCCGACCAGCCGGTGGCGGCGGCGAAGGACGTGCTGTGCACGCGGTTCGGCGGGTACCTGCTGAACCTCGGCACCGGCGCGTCCGACGTCGCCGAGTTCACCCACCTCGGTGCGATGGGCGAGCACGCCCTCGCCCTGGGCGACCCGGACACCGCGAGCCGCTTGTTACGTGACGCCTTGAAGATGTGGCGTGGTGCGGCCCTGGTCGACGTGGAGGTCGGCCCCCGCATCGGCGCCGACCTGCAGTTCCTCGCCGAGCAGCGGCTGACGATGCTGGAGCAGCGCCTGGACGCGGACCTGCAGCTGGGCCGGCACGCGGAGGTGCTGGGGGAGCTGGCCGCGCTGACCTCGGAGCACCGGATGAACGAGCGGCTGTGCGAGCAGCGGATGATCGCGCTGTGCCGGTCCGGGCGGCGCTGCGATGCGTTGCTGGCGTACAACAAGCTGCGCAAGGACCTGGCCACCGACCTCGGATGCGAGCCGGGCAAGCGGTTGCGTCGCCTGCAGATGGCCGTGCTGAACTCCGACCCCGCGCTGGATGCCCGCCCGGGGCGGCGCCCCCGGCTGCTGCTCGGCTGACCTCACTTGCCGGCCGCGGAATCCTGTGGAAGCAACGGCGCCGCGGTCAGTAGGGTGCGCGATCGGCAGCGTGTCCGGTCGGTCCGAGGAGGTGCGTGGTGCTCGTCGAGGGTGTGCCCACGACGGTGCTGTGGCGGCCGACGGGACCGGAGGAGCTGGCGCTCGTGCGGGAGTCGGGCTGGCGGGCGTGGCCGCCGCGGTTGCCGGAGCAGCCGATCTTCTACCCGGTGCTCGACGAGGACTACGCGATCAAGATCGCCCAGGACTGGAACGTGCCCAATTCCGGCGTAGGCTACGTGACCCGGTTCCGCGTTGAGTCGGAGTTCCTTGACCGCTACCCGGTTCGCCAGGCGGGCGGCCGGACGATCCTGGAGTTGTGGGTGCCCGCCGAAGAATTGGACGAGTTCAACGCGCACATCGTCGGGTCGATCGAGGTCGTGCACGAGTTCCGCTGATCGCTTTCAGACCAGGCGCGACCGGGCCGCCTGCACCGCGGCCCGGTCGGCTTCCGGGCCGCGGAAGCGGTCCGGAAGCAACGGGGTGACCACGCCACGCGGGTGGCGGCGGGCGATCGCGGACAACCCTTGCCCAGGACCGGCTTCCACCAGGTGAACGTCCTGAGTGGACAGGATGTTGTCCAGCGTCGGCCAGAAGCGAACCACCGAAGCCGGTTGCATGCACCAGAATTCCGGCGTGCCCGGCTCGGTCAGCGGCTCGGTCGTGTAGGCCGACCAGAGCCGCAGCCGCGGCTGCTTCAGCGGCACCGAGCGGAACGCGGGCAGTGCGCGCTGGCAGACCGTGCCGATCGCCGGGCTGTGGAACGGGCGGTCCGACTTGGCGCGCAGGCAGACGAAACCGTCCGCCTTGAGCGCCCGCTGCACCGCCGCGAGCGGCGCCGCCGAGCCGGCGAGAAGAACCTGGTTGGGCGCGTTCTCGGCGCCGACCACCACGTCCTCACGCAGGTAGGGCAGGACCTCCGCGGCCGACGCGGCAACCGCGAGCATGCCGCCGGGCGGCGCTTCGGCCAGCAGCCGGGCCCGTTCCAGGAGCAGCGCCGCCACGTCCTCGACCTCGAAGATCCCGGCCAGGGTGGCCGCCGCCAGCTCACCGATGCTGTGCCCGACCAGCGCCCACGGCCGCACGCCCCAACCGAGCACCATCGCGCCCAGCGCGTAGTCCACGGCGAAGAGCAGCGGTTGCGCGCGTTCGGCGTCGTCGACCGGGTCGCCGTCCAGCCAGGCGCTGCGCAGGTCGTCGTCGAAGAGCGGGAGGACCCGGTCCATGGTGGCGGTGAAGGCGGGGTCGTGGCCGTAGAGGCCGGCGGCCATCCGCGCGTGCTGCGCGCCCTGGCCGGGGAACATCAAGACGACGGGCCGGGGGTCCATCCCGCCACTGTGACCGGCCGGCCTAGACCCCCGGTCGACCGAACGTAGTGCGGAAGACACCCGGCGTGAACGTGGGACACGCCCTGCCGGAAGAGGGGACACACCCGGCCGGAACGGGGGACACGCCGGGTCGGAACGGGGGACACACCCGACCCGACTGTGGGACACACCCGGTCGGAAGGAGGGACACGCGCGGTGGGTGGGTGGCGTGGGGCTTCTAGTGGGGTTGGCGGGCTGCGTCTACTGGCCGTCTAGTCGGGCGCCGGACAGTGGGGCGTGTGCGTTACGACGGTCTCTTCCTAGCTGGGCACGGCGCGTGGCTGCCGCCCGCGGTGCCCGTCGCCGACGCGCTCGCCGCGGGCGAGGTCAGTGCACGCGATGCCGATCGCGCCGGGATCGAGTCGGTGTGCGTTGCCGGTCGTGACGACGAGGACGCCCCGCCGCGGATGGCCGCGCGCGCGGCGAAAGCGGCGATGGCGCGGTCCGGGCACACCCTGGCCGAGATCGACTTGCTGCTGCACGCGACCGTCTACCACCAGGGCCACGACCTCTGGGCGCCCGCGTCGTTCGTCCAGCGCGAGGTGCTGGGCAACACGTGCCCGGCCATCGAGGTCAAGCAGATGTCCAACGGTGGCATGGCCGCGCTGGAGCTGGCCGCCGGCTACCTCAGCGCCGGGCCCGCGCGGGTCGCGGCGCTGCTGACCGCGGCCGACCGGTTCGCCAAGCCCGGTTTCGACCGGTGGCGGAGCGACCCGGGCACGTTCTACGCCGACGGCGGCACCGCGCTCGTGCTGTCCACCCGGCGTGGCTTCGCCCGCCTGCTCTCGATCGCGACCTGCGCGGACGCGGACCTCGAGCGGATGCACCGCGGCGACGACCCGTTCGGCCTCAAACCGTTCGCGGTGCGCGACACCGTGGACCTCGAAGCGTTGAAGAACGCGTTCGTACCCAAGTTCGGGCTGGCCGCCGGGATCGCCCGGGTCAAGGCGGGCCTCGGTACGGCGGTGAAGCACGCGCTGGCCGACGCCGACCTCGAACTGTCCGAAGTGGACTGGTTCGTGCTGCCGCACCTGGGGCAGCGGCGGCTGGAAGCGGGCTACCTGCGCCCGCTGCGGGCCGAGCCCCGCCGCACGACCGCGCGGTTCGGCCGCCGAATCGGGCACCTGGGCGCGGGCGACCAGTTCGCGGGCATCGGGCACTTGGCGGACACGGCGGGGGAACCCGGGCAAGCGGTGCTGGTCATCGGTTCGGGCGGCGGGTTCAGCTGGACGGCGGCCGTGCTGCGATTCGAGGAGGTGACCCGGTGACACGGGTCGGCATCACGGGCATCGGCGCGGTCGCTCCCGGCGGCGTCGGGGTCAAGGCGTACTGGGAACTGCTGACGCAAGGACGCAGCGCGACCCGGACGATCACCGCGTACGACCCGTCGCCGTTCCGGTCGCGGGTGGCCGCCGAGGTCGACTTCGACGCGCGGGCCGCCGGGCTCGGCCCGCAGGAGATCCGGCGCCTGGACCGGGCCGCGCAGTTCGCGCTGGTCAGCGCCCGGGAAGCGCTCGCCAGTGCCGGGCTGACACCGGGCGAACTCGATCCGGACCGGACCGGGGTGGCCCTGGGCAGCGCGGTCGGGTGCACACGCAGCCTCGAAGAGGAGTACGTCGTCGTCTCCGACGGCGGGCGGCTGTGGGAGGTCGACCACCGCTACGCCATCGCCCAGCTCTACGGGCACTTCGTGCCCAGTTCGATGGCCGCCGAGGTCGGCTGGGCGGTCGACGCCCGCGGTCCGGCCGCCGTCGTGTCCACCGGCTGCACGTCCGGCCTCGACACCATCGGCTACGCGGCCGAGCTGATCCGCGAAGGCAGCGCCAGCGCGATGATCGCCGGGTCGACCGAGGCGCCGATCTCGCCGATCACGTCGGCCTGCTTCGACGCGATCAAGGCGACGACGCCCCGCAACGACGACCCGGCGACGGCCTCGCGGCCGTTCGACCGGACCCGCAACGGGCTCGTGCTCGGCGAGGGCGCGGCGTTCTTCGTGCTGGAGGACATCGACGCGGCGCTGGCGCGCGGCGCGCACGTCTACGCCGAGGTCGCCGGGTACGCGACCCGTTGCAACGCCTACCACATGACGGGCCTGCGGATGGACGGGCACGAGATGGCCGAGGCCATCACCGTGGCCCTGGCCGAGGCGCGCACCGATCCGTCCGATGTGGACTACGTGAACGCGCACGGGTCGAGCACCAAGCAGAACGACCGACATGAGACCGACGCCATCAAGCAGGCGCTCGGCCTCGAGCACGCCCGCGCGACGCCGGTCAGCTCGATCAAGTCGATGATCGGCCACTCGCTCGGCGCGATCGGCTCGTTGGAGATCGCTGCGTGCGCCATGGCCATCGAGCACGGCGTCGTCCCGCCGACGGCGAACCTGCGCGAGCCGGACCCGGAATGCGACCTGGACTACGTACCGGTCACCGCCCGCGAGCACCGCACCGACGTCGCCTTGACCATCGGCAGCGGGTTCGGCGGGTTCCAGAGCGCGATGGTGTTGAAGCGGTGCCCGTCATGACCGCCGGGCGTGTCCCACATCCAAGCGGGGTGTGTCCCACACCCGGGTCGGGTGTGTCCCACGTTCAGACCGGGTGTGTCCCACATCCAGAGCGCGGGCGCGGCACTCGACGGCGGCCCGACTGTGGGACACGGCAGGTCCGAGTGTGGGACACACCCCGCGGGAGTGTGGGACACACCCGGTCGAAGGAGTGCGCGTCATGACGGCCGTGATCACCGGGATTGGCGTCACCGCGCCGACCGGACTGGGCACCGACTCCTATTGGGAGGCAACGAAAGCGGGCCGGTCGGGCATCACGCCGATCGACCGGTTCGACGCGAGCGGCTACCCGGCCCAGCTGGCCGGCCAGGTCCCCGGGTTCACCGCGGCCGAGCACCTGCCCTCGCGGCTGGTCCCGCAGACCGACCGGATGACCCAGCTCGCGCTGACCGCGGGCGCGTGGGCGCTGGAGGACGCCGCCTACGAGCCGGACGCCTTCGGCGAGTACGGCGTCTCGGTGGTCACGGCCGCGTCCGGCGGCGGGGTCGAGTTCGGGCACCGGGAGCTGGAAAACCTGTGGCGCAAGGGGAAGAAGTTCGTCAGCGCCTACCAGTCGTTCGCCTGGTTCTACGCGGTGAACACCGGGCAGCTGTCCATCCGCCACGGTGGGCGCGGGCCGTGCGGCACGCTGGTGACCGAGCAGGCGGGCGGGCTCGACGCGGTCGGGCAGGCCCGCCGGCACGTCCGGCGCGGGACCCCGCTGGTGGTCACCGGTGGGGTCGACGGCGCGTTGTCGCCGTGGGGCTGGGTCGCGCAGTTGTCGACCGGTCTGGTCAGCGGTACGGGGTACCGGCCCTTCGGCGCGGAAGCCGACGGCTACCTCCCGGGTGAGGGCGGCGCGATCCTCGTGCTGGAGGACGCGGAGTCCGCCGCCGCGCGCGGGATTCCCGCCTACGGCGAGATCGCCGGGTACGCCGCCACCCTGGACCCGCGACCGGGACTCGACGCGCCGCCGGGCCTCAGAAGGGCAGCCGAGCTGGCGCTCGCCGACGCGCGGGTCACGCCGTCCGAAGTGGACGCGGTGTTCGCCGACGCCGCCGGGGTGCCCGAGCTGGACCGGATCGAGGCTCAAGTCCTCTGTGGTCTGTTCGGACCGCACGGCGTGCCGGTGACCGCGCCGAAGAGCGCGACGGGGCGGCTCTTCGGCGGTGGTGCGGCGCTGGACCTGGCCGCGGCCCTGCTGTCGCTGCGCGACGGCGTGCTGCCGCCGACCCCCGGCGTCGAGCGCCCCGACCACCCGATCGACCTGGTCACCGGCGCGGCGCGCGAGTTGCCGCTGCGCACCGTCCTGGTACTGGCCCGCGGGCACGGCGGCTTCAACGCGGCCGTCGTCGTGCGGGCACATCACGGAAAAGGAGCACACCCATGGCGCAGCTGAACCTCGAGGACCTGGTCGCGATCATGCGGGACTGCGCGGGCGAGGACGAGCACGTGAACCTCGACGGCGACATCCTCGACACCCTCTTCTACGACCTCGGCTACGACTCGCTCGCCCTGCTGCAGACCACGGGTCGCATCGAGCAGGAGTTCGACATCGTCCTCGACGAGGACGGCATCACCGAGGCCGAGACCCCGCGGGCCCTGCTGGCCCTGGTCAACGACTGCCTCGCCCAAGCGGCCTGACGCCCACCATCATTCATTCCGCATGAATACGTGGACGCCCGAATCAAACCCGCAGGTCAGCCCCCAGACCCCTGCTCGCCCCGACGGGAATTAGCCCGCTGAATCCCGTCGTGGGGGAGCCGTTCGAGATGTTGTCCAGAGTGGCTTGAGCACAGGGGATCACGGTGTGGCCATGCAGGACAGACTCGCGGTGGTGACCGGAGGGACCAGCGGGATCGGGCTGGCCGTGGCGCGGCTGCTCGGTTCGCGGGGCTACGCCGTCCACCTCTGCGCACGCACGGCGGAAGACGTGGTCAGCACCGTCAAACAACTGCGGGCCGAGGGCATCGACGCCGACGGCCGCGCCTGCGACGTGCGGCGCAAGGCCGACGTCGAGGAGTTCATCGCCGCGGCCGCCGCGGCCCGCGGGCCGGTCGAGGTGCTGGTCAACAACGCCGGGCGCAACGGCGGTGGCGTCACGGCCGAACTCGCCGACGACCTCTGGTACGACGTCATCGACACCAACCTCAACAGCGTCTTCCTGGTCACCCGCGCCGCCCTGTCGACCGGCGGGATGCGTGCGGCGGGCCGCGGCCGGATCATCACCATCTCTTCCACCGGCGGCAAGAACGGCGTCGCGCTGGCCGCGCCCTACTCGGCCGCCAAGAGCGGGGTCATCGGGTTCACCAAGGCGGTCGCGCTGGAACTGGCGAAGACCGGCATCACCGTCAACGCCGTCTGCCCCGGCTACGTCGAAACCCCGATGGCGCAACGGGTGCGCCAGGGCTACGCCGCGCACTGGGGTGTGTCCGAACAGGACGTCCAGACCAAGTTCGAGGCGAAGATCCCGCTCGGGCGCTACGTCGCGGCCGACGAGGTCGCGGGCCTGGTCGGCTACCTCACCACCGACGCCGCCGCGGCCATCACCGCGCAGGCTTTGAACGTGTGCGGGGGCCTGGGGAGTTACTGACACCCGCCCCGCGCCGGGAGCAAAGGAGTACCACCGTGCCAACCCCGAAGTTACGCACCGCGCGGCACGCCATCACGGTCGCGGCCGCGCCCGAGCGGGTCTACCGGCTGATCGCCGACGTGCGGCGCTGGCCCCAGCTCTTCAGCCCGACCATCCACACCGAACACATCGGGCGCACGGAAACCGAGGAGTCGGTGCGCATCTGGGCGCTGGCCAACGGCGAGGTGCGGGACTGGACCACCCGGCGGGAGCTGGACCCGGCCGGCATGACGGTCGCGTTCCGCCAGCAGGTGTCCAGCCACCCGGTGCTCGGCATGGGCGGGGTGTGGCAGGTCTACCCGGACCGGGCCGGCGCGCGCGTCGAGCTGCTGCACGACTACCGGATCGTCGACGACAACGAGCAGGACGCCGCGTGGGTGGCCCGCGCGGTCGACCGCAACAGCAGCGCCGAGCTCGGCGCGTTGCGGGAGATGGCGCAGGCGCCCGGCGAGCTGGACGAGCTGTGGCTGTCCTTTTCGGACTCGGTCGAGGTCGACGGCGACCCCGAGGACGTGTACCAGTTCCTCGCCCGGGCCCAGGACTGGCCGCACCGGCTCGCCCACGTGGCCCGGCTGGACCTCGATGAGGAAGTGCCCGACGTCCAGCACATCACGATGGACACCGTGGCCCCGGACGGTTCGGTGCACACCACGAGCTCGGTGCGGGTGTGCTTCCCGAGCTCGCACATCGTCTACAAGCAGACCCGGATGCCCGAGGTGCTCACCGCGCACACCGGTCGCTGGACCATCGAACGACGAGACGCCGCGGTCGTCGCGACCGCGCACCACACCGTGGTGCTCAAGCCCGAGGCACTGGACACGGTGGACGACGTGCGGACCAAGGTGCGGGCGGCGCTGGGCGGCAACAGCCTGGCGACCTTGCGCCGGGCCAAGGAGTTCGCGGAAGCCCGCCGTCCGGTGGAGCGTGTGGCATGAGGGTGGCTGTGAGCGTGCCGCTCGGACCGGTGGATGCGTTGCCCCGCTTGGCCGCCCAGCGCTGGCCCGACCGGGTGGCGGTGTCGGTGGCCAACGGCGACAAGGTCACCTACGCGCAGCTGGAGAAGCGCGTGTCCCGCCTGGCGGGCGGGTTGCGTGCGTTGCTCGGCGCTGACGACGCCGTGGTCGCGGTGTCGTCGGTGGCCGGGATGGACTTCCCGGTCGCCTACTACGCCGTGATGCGCAGCGGCAACGTGGTCGCGCCGGTCAACCCGGTGCTGCCCGCCGACGTCGTCGTCCGGCTGCTCGCCACCAGTGGCGCGGTCGCCGCGCTGCTGGCGCCGCACGTGTACGAAGCGGTGGCGCCGCTGCTGCACCGGGCGCCGAAGCTGCGCCACGTCATGGTGCTCGGTGCCGACGAGCCGATCGCCATGGGCAGCGTGACGTCGGGTCGCGCGCCGGACGAGGCCACCGCCGCGATCATGTTCACCAGCGGGAGCACCGGGCCCGCCAAGGGCGTGCGCCTGTCGCACCGCAACCTCAAGGCGGGGGCCGCCCAACTCGGTGCGGCGCACGACCTGACCGAAGGCACGGTCGTGGTCAACGCCTTGCCGATCTACCACCCCATGCACCTCAACGCGGGCGTGCTCGCGGGCGTGACCCAGGTGCTCGCCGGACCGGAGCCGGTCGCCGCCGTGCGCACCGCCGCCAACGTCGGCGCCACCCACTTCTACGCGTTGCCGTTCCAGCTCACCCGGCTCGCCGGGCACACTGACTTCGGCCGGCTGGCCGCCCCGACCGTGCGCATCGCCGCGTGCGGTGGGCTGCCCCTGCCATCCTCCATTGTAGACAAATTGACTTGTCACTTCGGCTTCCGGCTGTTGCAGGGCTACGGGTTGACCGAGACGGCCGGGCTCGCGCACTCCGACCTCGTCGGCGCGCCCAAGCAGGGCACGGTCGGCCCGGCGCTGGCCGCCGCGCAGACCAGGGTCGTCGGCCTGGAGACCGGCGCCGTGCTCGCGCCCGGCGCGATCGGCGAGGTGCAGGTGCGCGGACCGCAGGTCTTCGTGGGCTACCTCGACGCCCCGGCCCCGCTCGACGCCGAGGGCTGGTTCGCCACCGGCGACGCCGGTTTCGTCGACGAGGACGGCTACCTGACCGTGATCGACCGCGTGCGCGACCTCTTCCGGGTCGGCGCGACGCTCGTCTCGCCCGCGTCGATCGAGCGGCGCCTGCACGCCCACCCGGACGTGCGGGAGTGCGCGGTGGTCGGGCTTTCCGGCCTCGGCGCCGCCGCGCTCGTGGTGCCGCGTGGGCCGGTGGACGCCGACGCGCTGCTCGGTGCCCTCAACGCAGGCGCGTCGCACGCCGAGGCCGTGCGCCGGGCCGTCACCGCACCCGCGATTCCCCGCCTGGCCAACGGAAAGGTCGACAAGGACGCGGTGCGCGCCCGGCTCGCGGACTCGGTTCCGGTGGTCCTGTCGAACTCCAGTTGAGTGCGAGGAAGCGGTCGGACCATGGAGAAGAGGCCGAGAGAAGGCAGCCGCCATGGACCAGTTCCGCAGTGATCAGGACGATCAACGCGATCAACCTGACCAGTCGGCCCCGGTGCTCGCCGTGGTCGGGATGGCCGGGCGTCTGCCCGGCAGCCCCGACCTCGACGCGTTCTGGACGCTGCTGACCGGTCGCGGCACCGCCGTCACCACCGTGGCGTCCGTGCCGCCGACCCGGTGGGATCCCGCCGCGCCGCTCGACCCCGAGCTCCCGGTGCCCGTCAAGGCCGGGTTCCTCGCGTGGATAGACCAGTTCGACCCCGCGTTCTTCGGGATCCCGGCGGAGGCGGCCGCCGACCTGGACCCCCGGCAACGGCTGATGCTCGAGGTCGCGTGGCAGGCGCTGGAGGATTCGGGGGTGCCCGCGGCGAGCGTCGCGGGCGCGCGGACCGGCGTCTACGTGGGTGCGGGCGCGGGCGACTACGCGTTGCTGCGCAAGCAACGCGGCGCCCGGCCCAGCGCGCACAGCTTCGCGGGCACCGCGCCGGACATGATCGCCGGGCGGGTGGCCGGGTTCCTGGGCATCACCGGCCCGAGCATGGTCGTGCAGAGCGGCGGGTCGTCCGCGCTGGTCGCGTTGCACGTCGCCGCCACCGCGTTGCGCGCCGGGGAGATCGACGCCGCGCTGGTCGGCGCGGTCAACCTGATCATCACGCCGGACGCCACCGTGGGCCGCAACCGGGTGCAGCCGGGGTGCGTGCGTGGCGAAGGCGTTGTCGCCTGCTGCGTCAAGACCTTGGCCAAGGCACAGGCCGACGGCGACCGGATCCGGGCGCTGATCACCACCACCTCGGCCGGGCCCGCGCAGCCGCCGCCGAACCTCGCGCATGTCGAGCGGCCGGACGCGCTCGTCGCCAAGATCGGTGACCTGGAAGCCGCTTCGGGGCTCGCCGGGCTGGCGAAAGCCGTGCTGGCCCTGGAAAACCACCTGGTGCCGGGGGAGCAGCGGGTGCAGCTCGGTCCCGGCGCACGCGTCGGCGTCGCCACCGAGGGGGCGCACGCGGTGCTCGCCGCCGCGCCGCCGGTCTCGCTGCCGTCCCTGGCGAGCGGGCCCGCGTTCGTGCCGCTGTCCGCGCACTCCGAGGACGCGTTGCGCCAGCGGGCGGCCGACATCTCCACCGTCGACATGGCGCCCGCCGTGCTGGCGGGCACCCTCGGCCGGCGCCGCGACCACTTCCCCGTGCGCGCCGGGTTCATCGCCGAAGACGCGGAGGAGCTCACCGGTCTGCTGACCGAGTTCGCCGCGGAGTACGAGGAGGCTCCCATCCCCGGTGTCGTCACCGGACGCGCCCGCCGGCTCGACGAAGCCGGTGCCCGCGTCGCGTTCGTGTTCCCCGGTCACGGCGCGCAGTGGGCCGGGATGGGGCGGGAGCTCTACGCCGCCGACCCGGTGTTCGCGACCGTCCTGCGACGGTGCGGGCAAGCGCTTGCGCCGCACGTCGACTGGGACCTGCCACGCGTGGTGACCGGCCGCGACGACTGGACCGCCGAGCCCGACGTCGCGGCGCCGGTGCAGTGGGCGCTCGCGGTCGCCATCGCCGAACTCTGGCGTGCCGCGGGTGTCTCGCCGGACGTCGTGCTCGGCCACGGTGCCGGCGAGATCGCCGCGGCCACGGTCGCCGGCATGTTGTCCTATGAGGACGCCGCACTGGTCGTGACCCGCCGGGTCGCGGTGGCCGGCCGGTACGCCGGAGCGGGCCGGATGCTCGCGGTCGGGCTGGACGCCCGCAAGGCGATGCTCGCCGCCGAGCCGTTCGACGGCGCGCTGGCGCTGGCCGCCGACAACGGGCCGGCGGGCTGCGTGCTGGCCGGGGACACCGATGCCGTGCTCGCGCTCAAGCAGCGCTTCGACGCCGTGGGCACCGACTGCCGCCTCGTGGGTGAACCCGTTGCCGCGCACAGCAAGCACGTCGACGTGCTCACCGAGGACCTGCTGCTCGCGTTCGACCCCGTCCACCCGCGGGCCGCCGACACCGAGCTCATGTCGCCGGTGCAGGTGCGGCCGGTGGCCGGGGACGAGCTGACCGCGCGGTACTGGACGGAGAACCTGCGCCAGCCCGTGCTCTTCGCCGACGCCGTGGACGCGGTGTTCGACCGCGGCGTCACGCACGTGATCGAGATCAGCGGCCGCCCCGCGCTCACCGACGCGATGGGCCGGTTGGCCGCGCGGCGGGCCGAACCGCCGGTCGTGCTGACCAGCCTGCACGAGGGTCACGCGGGCCCACGCGATGTGCTGGCCGCCTTCGCCCGCGCGTACGTCAGCGGGCTCGAACCCGTCGGGTCGGTACCGCCCGGCCCGCCGGTCGCGGTGCCCACCTACCCGTGGCAACGCGACACGCACTGGGTCGCCGACGGCAGCGGCGGCGACAGCACGGACCTCGTGCTCGCCCCCGCGCCCGGCGAACACGACACGTGGCAGGCCGTCCTCGACCTCGACCAGCGCGACCACCCGTGGCTCGCCGACCACCTGGTGCACGGGACCGCCGTGCTGCCCGCCGCGGCGATGCTGACCTTCGTCCTGGGCGCGGCCCGGTCCCGCACCGGCGCCCTGCCGGTCCGGCTCGACGCCATCCGGTTCACCGAACCGCTGCCGTCCGGCGAGCCCGTGCGGCTCGCCCTGGTGTGGCGCGACGACGTGGCCGACGGCGGCAGCGTCGTGCTGAAGTCGTTGCCGAGCGGTCGATCCGCGTGGACCGAGCACGCCAGCGCGCGGGTGACGGCCGGTGAGATCGTTGCGCCGCCGGACTTCCCACGCCACCTCACCGACATCGAGCCGGTCACCGCGGCGGCCTTCTACGCGTGCTGCCGCGACGGCGGCACCGACTACGGCCCGGCCTTGCAGGGCGTGCAGGCCTTGCACACCAACGGCGACCACGCCCTCGGCGAGTTGCTGCTGCCCGAGCGGTGCGCGGCCGGGCAGCGGCCCCACCAACTGCACCCGGTGCTGTGGGACGCGGCTTTGCAGGTGTCGCAAGCGTTGCTGGACGGCGACGACGCCGTGGTGCCGGTGTCCGCGACCGCCGTGCACCGGCACCGGGACTTCGGTGACCTCGCCGAGCCGGTGACCTCGGGCTACTCCTACGTGATCCGCCAGGGCAGCGGGCTCTTCGACGTGCACCTCTACGACATCCACCGCCAGCCGCTGCTCAGCGTGCTCGGCCTGGCCGTGCGGGTGCTCCCGCCCGAGGCCGCCGGTCCGGACGAGCGCGTGCACCGCCTGGTGTTCGTCGAGCAGTCGTGCGAGGAGCGGCTGCTCGCCGGGACCCAGCCGCTGGGCGTGTGGCTGGTTGCGGGGGACGACACCACGGGCATCGCCGCCGAACTGGTCGCCGCCGGGGTCAAGGTGACCCAGTCCGCGACCGTGGTGACCGAGGAACTGCTGCGCGAGGTCGTGCCGACCGGGCTGCTCTTCCTGGCCCCGAAGGCGGCCGACGGGCTCGACCGGCAACGCGCGGCGCTGCACGAGCTGAGCCTGACCGTCCGCGCGGCGTCGACGCTGCCCATCCCGCCGCGCGTCGTGGTGCTGACCACCGGCGCGCAGCCCGTGTCCGACGGCGACCTGCCGGACCCGGGTGCCGCGTTGTTCTGGGGCTACAGCCGGGTGTTGCGTCGCGAACACCCCGAGCTGCGCTCGCTGGTGCTCGACGTCGACGGCACGGTTTCCGACGCCGTGGCCGCCGAGGAGATCGTCGCCGACGAGGGCGAGGACCAGGCCGCACTGCGGGGCGGGCGCCGCTACGTGGGCAGGCTGACCAGGGGCAACGCCGACGAGCCGCCGATCCCGGCCTGGCGTGGACCCGCACAGCCCTACCGCCTGGGCGTGGACAGCCCGGACTGGGCCGGCTTGGTGCACAAGCCGTTGGCGCGGCGGATGCCCGGCCCCGGGGAGATCGAGGTCGCGGTGACCGCGACCGCCCTCTCCCGCCGCGACACCCGGTTCACCGCGCCGTTCGGGGCCGACTGCGCCGGCGTGGTGACCGAACTCGGGCCCGGCGTGACGGAGTTCGAGCCCGGCGACCGCGTGATCGCTTGCGTGCCAGGGGCGCTGGCCTCGCACGTGACGGTGCGCGCCGAGCACGCCAAGCCCGTCCCCGAGAGCATGGACGACGCCGACGCGGCCGCCGTGCCGCTCGCGTTGGTCACCGCCTGGCACTGCCTGCACGACCTGGCCCGCCTCGACGCGGACGACACCGTGCTGATCCACGGCGCGGCCGGCGGGGTCGGCCTGGCCGCGATCGCCGTGGCCCGGGCCGCGGGGGCGACGGTGCTGGCCACCGCCGGCACCGAGGAGAAGCGCGCGCACCTGCGGGCGCTGGGCGTGGCGGACGTCTTCGACTCCCGGACGCTGGCCTGGGCCGACCAGGTGCGTGGCCGGGTCGACGTCGTGCTGAACACGTTGCCCGGCGCGGCCATCCGGCTGGGACTGGATGTGCTCGCCGACGACGGACGGTTCGTCGAGCTGGGCCGCCACGACATCGGCCGCGGCCACTCGATCGGGCTCGCGCCGTTCGCCAAGGGCATCAGCGTGGCGGCCGCCGACGTGATCGGGATGATGGACCGCCGTCCGGCCCGCTTCGCCCGGCTGCTCGACGAGGTCTGGACCAGGGTCGCCGCCGGGGAGTTCGCCCCGCCGCCGTTGACCCGGTTCACCTTCGACGAGGCGTCCGAAGCCCTGCGGTACCTGGCCGACAGCCGGCACATCGGCCGGATCGTGCTCGTGGACCCGGCCTCGGTGCGCTCGGTCGCGCCGGAACCGCTGCGGGACGGGCGGTTGCGCGGCGACGGCACGTACGTGATCACCGGCGGGTTCGGCGCGCTCGGTTGCTCGCTGGCCGAGTACCTGGCCGCCCACGGCGCGGGTGCGATCGCGTTGGTCGACCGCGTGGCGCCGGGGGAGCGGGCCGTCGCCACCGTGGACAAGCTGCGTGCGGCCGGGATCGCGACGCACCTGGTGACCGTCGACGTGACCGACCGGGACGCGCTCGACGCCGCGTTCGGGGTGCTGCGTGCCGAGTTGCCGCCGCTGCGCGGGGTCGTGCACGCGGCCGGGATCGACGACGGTGCGCCCATCGACGAGCTGACCGACCAGGCGCTGGCCGCGGTGCTCGCGCCGAAGGTAGACGGCGCGGCCAACCTGCACGCCGTCACCGCCGACGACCCGCTGGACCTGTTCGTCGCGTTCTCCTCGGCGGACGGGCTGCTCGGCGAGCCCGGGCAGGCGGCGACCGCGGCGGCCGACGCGTTCCTCGACGCGCTGATAGCCGCGCGCCGGACGTGCGGGCGGGCCGGCCTGTCCGTGCAGTGGGGCCCGATCTCGGACAGCACGGCCGACGGCGACCTCGTGCCGGAGCAGGCGTGGCGCGCGCTCACCGGGTTCCTCGCCGCGGCCGAGCGGGTGGTCGGGTTCGTGCCGCTGGACCTGTTGCGGTTCTTCGACGCGCATCCGGACACGGCCAACCAAGCGAGCTGGCAGGTGCTGTGGCGCCTCACCGAAGCGATCAAGGCCGAATCGTCAGGAGCAACAAGGAGGTAGGACCGTGGACCAGACACCGAAGATCCCCGGACCGCGGCACGTCGTGCTGGAAGGTGGCCCGGCGGGGATCACGCCGGGTGCCGTGCCGGACGGGCACCGGCTCGACGACCGGGACCGGCTGAAGATCCCGCACCAGGGCGGCTACGAGCACTTCGAGCGCCAGCAGGGCGAGGCGGCCGACACGGCCGTCTACCGCTGGGTCGCCCGCACCAAAGTCGCCGAATAGGGGTCGAACGGGCAACTTTTCACCCGTTTGGCAGACATCAGGGGGCCACGCCGGGCACTCTGTGTGGCGGGGACCACAGGTGTGACTAGGAGGTGGACCGATGCCTGACCTGACATCGCACCCCGGTGCGGTCGAGATCGTGCTCGAAGGGGGCCCGGTGGGCATCTCGCCTGCCGGCGTGCTCGGTGGGCGTTCGCTCGCCGACCAGGACCGGCTGAAGGTGCCGTTCCGGGGCGGCTACGAGTACTACGAGCGGCTGGCGACGATGCCGGTGGCGGGCACCTTGCGAGCGGTTTTCCGCTGGGTGGCCGCATCGCCGAACTGAATTCGGTTCGTGGCGCCGGACCGGGAAACCGGCCCGGCGCCGACGTGTGTCCACGGTATCGAAAGCATCAAACCGACCGGCCGGTACGGCTCGGAACGATCACGACAGCTTGCACAACGGTCGGTGATTTGACAAGTTCGGATCGTCAAAAGTGCCCGGACGGGTAGCGCCGGACGGGGCATCAATGGGCTGGCTGGGTGAATTTTCGCTGCCCCATTTCCGCTAGTTTTGGCGTAATACCTCGGGAACCTCGGTGCGGGTCTACGATCATGGCTCTCGCACCCGTGATGGCCGGAGAGGCGCCGGATGATCAAGATCATGCTCGCCGAGGACATGAACATGGTCCGAGGTGCGCTGGTCGCCTTGCTCGCCCTCGAAGAGGATTTCGAGGTCGTCGCCGAGGTCGCGCGGGGCGACGTGATCGTCCCGACCGCGGTCAAGCACCAGCCGGACGTGGCCGTCATCGACATCGACCTGCCCGGCATGGACGGCCTCACCGCGGCCGCCGAACTGCAGCGCGAGCTGCCGAACTGCCGCACGCTCATCCTCACCAGCCTCGGCCGCCCGGGCACCCTGCGCAAGGCGCTCTCCGCCCGGGTCGGCGGGTTCATCCTCAAGGACGCACCGTCGAGTGAGCTCGCCGAGGCCATCCGCGGCGTGCACGCCGGGCGCCGGGTGATCGACTCGAACCTCGCGCTCGCCGCGTGGGACACGGCCGAGTGCCCGCTCACCGCCCGTGAACTCGAGGTGCTGCGCCTGGCCGCCGACGGCTCCGAAGCCGTCGAGATCGCCGCCCGGCTCTTCCTGTCCGCAGGCACCGTGCGCAACTACCTCACGGCCATCGCCACCAAGCTCAACGCACGCAACCGGGTGGACGCGATCCGCATCGCCCGGGACGCCGGCTGGCTGTAGTACTTGCGGGCCGGCTCCAGCGGCCGGCCACGCGACGAGCACCGGCGCTAAGCCGCCTCGGTCACCAGGTCCGGCTTCACACCCGGCCGCAGCGGAACCGCCGCCGTCAGCCGGAACCGGCCGTCCGTGCCGACGCCCGCGCTCAGCAGGCCGCCCAGCGCGGTCACCCGGTCGGACAGGTTGTGGATGCCGCTGCCGCTGTTGTCGCTGCGCGCGACCTGCTCCATCGGCTCGTCCGGCACGCCGTCGTTGACCACCAGGATGGCCACCTGGTCGTCGTTCTGCCGCACGCAGATCTTCACTTGCTCGGCCTTGCTGTGCCGCAACACGTTCGTCACGCCCTCGCGCAACACGGTCGCGAGCACCGTGGTGACCCGGGCCGGCAGGTCGTCGTAGTTCATGTGCATCTGGACGTCGACGTCGGCCGCGGCCAGCACCGAGCGGGCCGAGCGGGACTCGTCCTCCAGCGAAAGCTCGCGGTAGCCGCTGGCCACCGAACGCACGTCGGCCAGGGCCTGGCGGGAGATGGCGAGCACCTCGGAGAGCTCCTCGCGGGCGCGTTCCGGGTCCTTGGCCACCAGCCGGTGGGTCAGCTCGCTCTTCAGCGTGATCGCCGAGAGGCTGTAGCCGAGCAGGTCGTGCAGGTCGCGGGCGAAGCGCAGCCGTTCCCGGGCCACGGCCATCTCGGCGAGTTCCGAGCGGGCCGCGTTGACCTCCTTGACCAGGGTGGACAACCGGGTCAGCCCGTAGACGACCAGGCCGGTGATGCTCGTGGACACGAAGATGTAGACGGTGTCGGTGACCTCGAAGCCCGCGCTGGCCTGGTAGAGGGTCATGCTCAGCACGACCAGGCCGAACGCCGACCAGGCCGCGATCGCGGGCAGCACGAGCAGGGCTGTGCCCGCGACGAAGCCGGGCATGCCGGTCCACGCGTGGTGGAACACCAGCAGCGGCAGGTACGCCAGGGCCGCCTGCAGCACGTTCATCGCGATGCCGGTGTGGGTACGCACCTTGATCGGGTCGCGGCTGAAGTACAGCAGCTGCAACGCGAGCAGGGCGAGGGTGTCGAGCACCGCGAACACCTTCGGCAGCACCCCGAGGTCGGGCAGCGTCGAGATGTTGGTGAGCGTCACGGCGCAGAAGCCCGCGAAGACCCCGATGAGCACGCCGCGGCTCAGCCGGGGGGCGAGGGTTCCGTAGTCGCCCTGCGCTTCCACCGCGGGATCGCGCCGGGGCCACGACCTCTTGCGAGGCTGCCGTGGGCGGCCGTCGCCGGTCTCCCCGGCCTCCATCGCGCGCGCTGTCATGCGGGTGTCCCCCGTGACGTCTTCACTGAATGGTGCAAGCATAAGGGGAAGCCCCTCCCACCGGGAGACTCTTTGCGCCGTATGGACGCACCGGGAAGGCAATTCGTGACCACTTGGCGACAGATAGTGCCGTCTTATTAGGTTTCATTGTCAAGTCCCGGAATCCTGTGTTTCCGATCCGTTATCCGAGCGTTGGGCCGGAAGGCCGATCAGGAACTCACCCACGCTGCATTCCGCGGGCCAGTCCAGGCCGAAGGCGCGGCTGGCCAGCTCGCCGTCGCCGACGGCGAGCGCGCACGGCGCCAGGCCCATGGCGGTCGCCGCCAGGTACAGGGTTTGCTGCAACACGCCGACGTGCTTGAGCGTGGTGGCGTAGGCGAGCCCGCCGTAGACCCACGCCAGGCGCGCGATCCGCGCGGTCATGCTCAGCAGCACCGGCGGCCGCCGCGTCATGCCCGCGGTGACCATCGCGCTGTCCAGCAGCTCGGCCCGGTCCTGCTCGACCGCGTTGATCAGCGTGAGCACGTGGGCGTGCGGGTCGTAGTGGTAGATCCCGCACGGCAACCCGATGCAGCGGTCCACCGTCAGGTAGATCTCCAGCTCGTGCAGCCCGAACGCGCTCGGGTACGGCCGGTCCGAGGACAGGTTGCCCGGCACCGGCTCGCCCGGCCCGGGGCGGAACTCGCGGACCCGCGCGGCCCGGTAGAGCAGCTCACCGAGCTGGCTCGCGGTCACCGGCCGCTCAGCGAAGCGGTGGAAGGACCGCCGTCCCTCGACCACCTCGGTCAGCGTCGGGTCGTTCATCGCGAGCGTCTCGAGGTTCGGCCGGTGCAGCGGGTAGCGCGGGCCCATCGGCGCGGGCCGGAGCACCGGCGCCGGAGCGAGCCGGTCGGCGTAGGGGAACACGGGCCCGAGCGGACCCTCCTGGCGGCCGACCCGCGTGCGGGCGTGGAACTGCAGGTCGTGGTGCGACCACGGGATCAGCCCCGGGTCCTCGTCCTCGGCGTAGCGGGCCACCCGGCCGGAGCCGGCCCAGGTGCCGGTGACCACCATCGCGGTGGCGACCAGGTGCTCGACGAGGTCCATCGCGAGGCCCGGGTCGATGCCGAGCCCGGTGGCGACACCGGCGATCGTGGTGGTGGTGCCCAGCGACGCGGCCAGCAACGTGGCCGGCGCCCGGTGCAGCATCACGCGGTAGAGCGACAGCGGCGACTCCAGCTGCAGCCCGCCGTCCGGCCCGCCGCGCAACGAGGCGAACCGGGAGAGCCGGATCGGCTGGTCCACCCCGACCTGCGGCCGGGTGAACCGGGCCTGGCGGGCCACGGGGATCGCCGAGAGCAGCAGTCCACCGTTCTCCTGCACGCCGAGCGAGTACACAACCGAGGCTTGCAACAGGTCCATCGCCTCCTCGAGCCGGCCGCACTCGGCGTCGAGCTGGGGCTCGCCACCGCGGACGGGCACCCGGTCATCGGCCAGCACGTTGCGCAGGGAAACCGGACCCAAGGTCATGCGGCGCAAGGACTCCCGCACCATCGGCCCGGGTTCGTCCAGCGCCACTTCACCCCACGGGGTGAGCACGACGACCGGCCCTTCGAGGTCCCCGTCGGACTCGATGAGCACGTCCTCGCGCAGCGACAGTAGTTGCCGATCACTCGGCAACCGTTGCGCGGCATCAACATTCACAGCTGCTCCTAGCCCCGACTACAGGAACATTGGTATTGGGTTGAGCTCCTCGTACGGCGTCGGCTCGACGAGCCGGCCCAGCCGCACCGGGACGTCGAAGAGCCGGCCGGGCGCGTACCGCGCCCAGAACCCGCGCAGTCCCGGTACGACGACCTTGACCACCGGCAGGCCGATGTCCGGCCTGGTCTGGTCCAGCACCAGCAGTTGCATGCCGTCGGCGCGCAACCGGTTGTGCAGGAACTCGATGTCCTCACGCAGGTCCGTGCGTGGCTGGTACTCGAAGTCGGCGGGACCCTTGGCGGGCACGTCGACCGCGGGCATCAGGTACGGCTGGTTCTCGGTCGTGGCACCGCGCCACCAGTCGATGATCTCCCCGTCGCCGCAGCCGTAGCGGTTCTCGGCGAGCACGGAGGGCATCATCTGGTTCAGCTCGGTCAGCGCCCGGCGCAAGGCGACCTTCGGATCCAGGTGGGCCCCGAACCCGAGCATGATCTCCTGCGTGTCGGTCCCGGCGTCCACCCGCCGCGACAGGGCGGCGATCACCGGCACGCCGAGGTCGGCGGTCAGGTCGATGGCCCACACCGCACGGCCGAGGCCCGCGTGCACCTCACGCAGTTCCTCGATCCACGGGTCGGCGAACGCGTCGAGGTCGATGCCCGGCTGCGGTGTGCGGTTGTACCACCACAGCGCGACGGCGTCGCGTTCGATGAGCTCCAGCACCCCTTGCAGCACGGCGTCTTCCAGGCTGCTGCCGGCCGCGTTGCCGTTGGAGTCGGCACGCACGCCGATCCCGGGGGCACCGAAGTAGAGCATCGCCGTGGGCAGCAATCGCTGGCGTCCCTCGGTCAGCGACCAGATCGGCGTCCAGCCCATCTCGACCTGCTCGTCGAACGGGTCGCACACGTACTGCAAGGCCGAGTGCGACGCGTTCCACCGCACCCGGTCGGCGTACTGCCGGTCGTCGTAGAGCAGGCAGGCACCCGGGTGCAGGGCGGCGTCGCCGAGCGAGGCGTAGCTGCCGCGCACCTGGTACTCGTCGCCGTGCCACGTGCCCGAGTGCCGTTCCAGCGCCTCGCACAAGGCGCTCACCTCGGCGTGTTCCGCGGTGACACCCTTGCCGCCGTTGCACGCGCGCAACGCGGCACGGAGGCCATCGAGACCGCCGCCGGTGCTCGGGTTGCTGCCGGCCAGGAACGAGTTGAAGAACGCCGGACCCCTTGTGTCCCGGTGGATCCCGGTCACCACGCCGGTGATCGGGCTGATCAGGTGCTGGTAGGCGGCCATGGTCTTGTCCGGTGCCGCCGCGCGGTGCCCACCACCGGAGTAGCAGGCCTTCTGCCGCGAACCCAGCCGCACCGGCCTGCGCACCGCCGCCGCGACCAGACCCGGGTCACCGCACGCCGAACACTGCGGGCGGCGGCGAAGCTCGTGCCGGGTGCCGGTCAGGTCGAAGCCGTCCAGTGTCCACACGCAACTCTGGCCCGGGTAGCGGTAACCGGCGAGCCACTTGCTCGCCTCCAGCGCGACCAGGCCCAGGGCCATCGTCGTGCTGGCCGGGAGTTCGGCCATCGTCCGTTCGGCGGGACCGGTGCGACCGAGCGTGGCCTGCACGTGCGCCTCCGCCTGCCGGTGGCTCCAGAGCCGGTGTGCGAGGCAGTGCCAGCACGCGCCGTCCGGGGTGAACACCGGGCCGATCCAGAGTTGGGTCCCGGACGGCCGGGCAAGCAGCCACGGCCGCCCGGCCGCCCGGTGCACGCTGTCGATCTCCCCGAGGCGGGGGGACAGGTAATCGGGGCAAAGCACCACGGTGAGCGCTGTGCCGTCGTCGGGTCCCTTGTTCGCGACCGTCAACCCTCCCGCGCGCAGCGTCGTCAGCGCCTGTGCGCCGTCGATGCCGCCGAGGGTGATCAGTGCGACCTCGCCGGAAGCGGTTCGCGCTGCCGCTTCCTGCGGGTCGAGCCCGGCGCTTTCCCAATAGGTCAGCACCTTCTCGTCGGCTTGGTCGGTGCCCGGTGCGGTCGGTGGCCGCACGGTGACCAGGCCAGCCTTGGCCAGGTGCTGCATGAGTGAGCCGATGCGTTCCGGCGCGAGGCTGTCGGGGGCCTCGTCCAGCAACGTCGGTAGATCCCGGGTGCCATCCAGCAGGGGGGTCAGCGCCTCCAGCTCCGCACTGCGCAGGGCTGTCACGCCGCGCTCGGAGAACAGGTACGTGGCCTCCCCAGCCACGACCTCAGCCCGCAGGTTTCGCTTGAAGCCGACCAGTCCCGCGGCCGGTGACCCCGGGGTGTGCATTACGCCACCCGCGCCAGACGCGGCAGTTCGCCGACGGTGACGGGCAGCGGCGTCCAGCAGACCTTGGCCGCGCTCGCGGCGGCCATGTCGCTGGTGGACCAGCGGTCGAGCTCGTCGATGACGAGGTCGATCTCGGAGGGGGCGCTCGTGGCGGCGAAGGCCTCGAGGCCGGTGAATAACTTCAGGTCTGCTGGCTGCGACATCAGACTCTCCCTGTGCTCACGGGTTGTGTGTGTGTGGTGTGTGTGCCGACCGGGTGGTGGTCCGATCTGCGGTTCCGATTCTGTTGTGGTAGGGATCACGTCCGCCAGTGCCTCGCTCATCGGCGCGATGTGTGTTTTTCATGCCTGCGCCCGGGGTGTTTTCACTGGTCATTCGTGCCTCAGGCACTGCCCGTGACCGGCCCGGTCTGTGAAGCTCAGCAGTGCGCTGGAACTACAAGCCGGCGAAGGAGGTTGGGCTCATGGATATCAAGGTCCTGGGGCCGCTCGAAGCCCACGAGGGTGGGAAATCGATCGTGCCGAGCGCCGCGAAGCCGAGGCAGATCCTGGCTGTGCTGGCTTTGCAGGCCAGTCAGGTCGTCACGGTGCCGACGCTCATGGAGGAGCTGTGGGGTCCCGACCTGCCGCGCAGCGCGTCGACGACGTTGCAGACCTACATCCTGCAGCTGCGCAGGCTGATGACCGCGGGACTCGCGGCCGCCATGACCCGCAAGGCCAAGGATGTGCTGGTCACCCGGCACGGCGGGTACATGCTCGACGTGTCGGAAGACGAAGTGGACGTCCACGTCTACGACCGGCTCAGCATCGCGGGCCGTCGGGCGCTGGAGGCCGGTGACTACGAGTCGGCGTCGCGCCTGCTCGGCTCGTCGCTGGACCTGTGGCGTGGTCAGGCGCTGGTCGACGTGCAGGTGGGCAGCCGGCTCGAGATCGACGTCATCCGCCTCGAGGAGTCGCGGCTGGGCGTGCTGGAATCGCGCATCGACGCGGACCTGCGCCTTGGCCGGCACCACATGCTGCTCTCCGAGCTGGCCGTGCTGACCGCGCGGCACCCCATGCACGAGAGCCTGTGCGCGCAGTTCATGATCGCGTTGTACCGGTCGGGCCGGCAGTGGCGTGCGCTGGACATGTACCAGCGGCTGCGCGACACGCTCGTCTCCGAACTGGGCGTCGAGCCCTCGGCGCGGCTGAAGCACCTGCAGGGCGCGATCCTGAACTCCGACGCCCTGCTCGACCAGCCCGCGCACCGCGAAGCCTTGGCACAGCAGCAGATCGGCTGACTCGGAAGGCGAACCACGCCATGACCTCACATGGGCAGGTGGGCGGAACCGTCTCCGCGGAGCGGGGCTCGATGTCGCGGCTGCTGGTCTGGGCCGCACCCGACGAGGTGAGCGAACGGTCGGTGCGCCTTTCGTTGCGGCGGTGGATGAGCCGCTGCGGCGACGGGTTCGACCGGGTGGCCGACACCTGGTCGCAGCCGGTGCAGGGTGCCGTGCGCGGTGCCGTGGTCGCGTCCTCGGGACCGGAGGCCGTGCAGGCCCTGGATCTCGAGCGGCCCGGTGTCGTGCTGGGCAGGCCGGCCCCGGAACTGGCGCCGGTGGCGTTGCTGTTGCCCGGCGAGGGTGCGCAGCACCACCGGATGGCGGTCGGCATCTACCGGCACGACCCGGTGGCCACCGAGGCGATCGACGAGGTGCTCGACCTGATGGGGGCCGAGGGGGACCGCGTGCGGGCCGACTGGCTCGCCGAGGCGCCGCTGCTCTCGCCGCACCACCCGATGCGGGCGTTGCCCATGGTGTTCGCTGTGGACTACGCGCTCGCGAAGGTGTTGCTGGCGTGGGGGATCCGCCCGGGTGTTCTGGTTGGACAGGGCGTGGGGGAGCTGGCCGCGGCCGTGCTCGCCGGCGTGGTGTCCTTGCCGGACGCCGTGGACATGCTGGTCGCGGTCGCGTTCGAACTGCTCGCCGCGCCCGCCGGTGGCGCACTCGCCGTCGCGGCCGGGGCGGCGGAGGCGGCGCCGCACCTCGACCGCGAGGTGTCGCTGGCCGCGGACAACGGGCCCGGGCAGATCATCGTGTCCGGTGTGGACGGTGCGCTGCGGCGGACCGAGCAGAGCCTGCGGGCGGTGGGGATCTCGTGCATGCGCGTGCGTGCCGAGGCCGCGTACCGCAGCAACGTCGCGGTCCCGGCCTGCGACGCGGGCATGGACGCGTTGCGTGGCAAGCTCTTGCGGCCCCCGACCTGGCCGTTGCTGTCGACGACGACCGCCGCCCCGGTGAGCGCCGAGGAGGCGACCGACCCGGCGTTCTGGGCCTACCAGGCGTCGCGGCCGGTGCGGTTGCGGGAGACGTTGAACCTGCTCTTCGCCGGTGGCGGCTACCGGTGCATCACGGCCGGGCCCGGGCAGGGGCTAGCCTCGCTGGTGCGCAGACACGTCGCGGTGGCGACCGGTGCGAGCAGCGTCTCGTCGCTGCTGTGCGCGCGCCCCCGCAACGCCGACGACGACCGCCGCACCGTGCTGGCCGAAGCCGCGCGGTTGTGGGCGTCGGGCTATCCGGTGGACCTCGAGCAGGTGCACCGCCTGGCTTGAGCCCGGTTCGAGGTCGGCGGCGGAGCCTTGTCGTCATGTCGCCCGTCAGCCTGTCCGACCTGGTGTCGATCCTCGCCGAATGCGGGTCCGCCGACGCGGCGGTCCCGCTCACCGACGACGTGCTCGACGAGCCGTTCTACGACCTCGGCTACGACTCGCTGCTGTTGTTGCAGGCAGCGGAGTTGGTGTTGCAACGCCACGGCGTCGACGTGCCCGAGGAGGTCCTCGACCTGGCCGAGACGCCGCGGATGCTGCTGGAGCTCGTGGACCGCTGCGGACGTGGCGCTCTTGTCTGATTCGGGGGTACTCGCATGGTGATCACGGCCAACAACGTGCTGACGGTCGTGCTGATCGTGGCCGCGCCGCTGTGCGTCGGCTGGGGCGGGTTCGCGTTGAAGAGCGGGCTCAACGTCCTCGCCGGGTTCAGCGGCATCGTCGTGTGGGCGGCGATGTGGTTGCTGTTCGGTGAGTCCTGGTCGCCGTACGAGGCACACGGGTTCTACCGAGCCGTACTGGAAGGGGCGTACTTCGGCGGGGCCGCCGCCGCGCTGGCCGGCAGCGGGCACAAGGGCTTGTCGACGTTCTTCAGCATCCTCTACGCGATCAACGTCGCCATCCGCAACTTCTGGCCGTTCTAGAGGTTTGCACCCTGGATGCTCTCTCGGCTGCAGGCGTGCCGGCAGGTCATGCCCGCAGTCCCGGCACCGGCGCGTACATGAGGCATTCGAAGCATGGTTGCCCTTCCGGCTCCGGAAAGGCGTCCGCCGCCGCCGGGTCGATGACCAGCCCGCAGTAGGCGCGCAAGCCGCTGGTCTCGGGCACGGGAACGACGTGCAGGGTGCGTTGGCTCTCGCCGACGACGCCGCGTTTGAGGCGCAGCAACAAGATCGGGTGTTCCGTCATCGTTTCGCCAGCCACTGCTGGATGAGCTGCCTCAGGGTCGAGTCGTCCGCCCATTCCGTGTGTGGCGCGGGAATGGCATCGATGAGGGGTTGCGGCGTTTCGAACACCGGCCCGTCGTTGAAGTGGTCGCTGAAGATGTACACACGGCGCTGATCGACGCAGGTACCGCGCATGACCGCCACGTAGCGGTCGCCCTTGACCCAGCGGAAGGTGAATCCGTTGACGAACATCCGTGAGCAGGCTGTGGCGCCTGCGTAGGGATGCGTGAGCCCTCGAATGGTCATGAGTTCCTCGTTGCCCTGAATTGGTGATTCCTGCCAAGAAAACCGCAGGTCAGAGTCAGGGGACACCCCGCGTAACCGTGATCTTGTGTGACGATGTGTCCCTGTTCAACAGGGAGGGAACATGACGACGGCTCGGAGCACCCGGCAGGAACAGCGGGCATTGGCCGAGCGGTTGCGGGCCCAGCACCGGAGTTGGGTCCAGATCGCCGAGGTGTTCCAGCGCGAGTACCACGTCAATGCCCGAGCAGCGCTGCGGTTGGTCCGGGGGTGGAGTCAACGGGAGGCGGCGGACCGGTGGAATGCGCGGTGGCCGGCCGCTCCCAAGACCTTCAAGAACTTCTCCTACTGGGAGCAATGGCCTGCGGCGACCGGCCACGCGCCTTCGCTGGAGGTGTTGAGCAAGCTCGCCGAGCTGTATGAGTGCAGCCTCGCCGACTTGGTCGGCGACTGCGGAGATCACCGCAAGAGGGATGCGCAATACCGCGATACGGCGACACTGGTGAGCATGACTACAGCCCAAGACGGTGTGAGTGTTCAAGAGTTGGTCGAGCGGTTGGAAACCGCAGACGTGCACGAGGTGGCACGGCTCGCGGCGAGGTGGTCGCAGGCGGTCGGCTCGGCGCTGAACCGTCGATCACTACTTTTGAAGATCAGCGCGGGTCTGTCCTTGGCGGCCGCTTCTCCGGTCTTTGCCGAAGGTGGTGACTCGCTTCCGCCGCCGAGTTCGGTGGACGGTGACTTCGCCGGCATCTGGCACAGCCGCTACCGGTACACCAGCACTGGTCGCGATTCCGAGTTCACGGGCGAACACTTATGTGGTCATGCGGCAAAGCGGCAGCCGATTGCTGGCCGAGAGCGTTCCGGCGGACAACGGCTCGGTGCTCGCGCTCGACCTCACCGTCAACGGCACGGTTGCCACCGGCACATGGTCAGAACGCACTGCCACGGACGGCTACTATCGCGGCGCGGTCTACCACGGGGCGATACAGCTCGTCATCGATCCGATGGGCAAAGCCATGTCTGGCAAGTGGATCGGCTTCGACCGCCAGTTCAACGTCAACAGCGATGTATGGGAGTTGCGCTGGGTCGAGAAGGCAAACTCGATGAACACGATCCGTGGTTATCACGGCAAGGCGTAGCCGACCGAAGTCCATGGCGCTGCGATGCGCTTGGCGAAGCCGCCGAAGTGGAATTCCGTTTCAATGCGCCAGTTTCCGGTCGGCTCTCCGGTTGCGCGTTGCAGACGGGCGACATCTTCAGCGAGGAAGCTGCCGCCCTTCAGGGCGGAGAACCCGACCGCTTGCTGCCCCGGCCGCAACCCGGTCTTGCGGCGGTAGGTCGTGCGGTCCAGGTAGGTCAGCCGCATCCCTCGTTCCACTGCGAACGCCAACGAGTCGTTGAGCGGCAGGTGTTCATCGCCTCGAACCACGCCGATCGTCTCGAAGCCGCAGAGGTGACCGGCCGCGGCGACTGCCCGTAGATGGTTGGAGTACGCGCCGCCGAAGGTGAGGAGTTGCTTGACGCCCTGCTCGCGGGCGGCCGCCAGGTTGTACTTGAGCTTGCGCCACTTGTTGCCAGGCACCTCCGGGTGCATGAGGTCGTCGCGCTTCACCCACAGGCGGACACCGGCCGCCCGGAAGGCCTCCAGTTCGACCACCGGCGACGGCAAGCGCAGCCCTGGAATCACCTGGTCATCATGCCTCGAACGACACACGAGCCCGGCACTGGCGGTGCCGGGCTCGTGCGCCTGGGGGTGTTGCGGTTGGCTCACTCGATCATGTGCAGCAGTTGCTGGGCCAACTGCTGGTCATCGTCGTCGTAGGACTTGCTGATCTTGGTGACCGAGTGGGCCAGGTTCGTCACGTTCTTGCTGATGCCGTCGACCTGGTGGTGCATCGACGTGCCGAAGCTCTGCAGGGCGTCCGCGAACCCCGACTCCTTGCCGATCCTGCCGAAGCTGTGCTCGGCGATGCCGTGGATGGACGCCAGCTGCTTGCCGTCGGTGGACACCAGGGACTCGGCGATCTGCTTGCTTCCGCCCGCGTAGCTGCCGAGCATCGACGTGTCGACCGAGTAGTCGCCTTTGCCACCGCTGTGGCCATCGGGCTGCTTGCCGCCGGTGGTGAGCCGGTCGTGCGGCTTCTTGCCGCCGTGCGTCTTGGTCGCGTGGTGGGCCGCGACGCGCGCCTTGTGCAGGTACTTCTTGTACGCGCCGTTGGTGTAGGTCGACCACGGGCCGAAGTCGTGGCCGTCGCTGCTGATCGAGTTGGCGACCCGGGCGTTGGTGGCCGGGTCGAACAGCTCGTCGTTGGACTTCAGGTGGTACTGGTGGCGCCGGTCGGGACCGAGGGCGCCGATCATGTTGATCTGCCACAACCCGTAGGAGTTGTCCGGCGGCACGCCGTTGTGCGCCTTGGGATCGCCCCCGGACTCGGCGAGGGCCACGGCCACCGCGGTGGACAGACCCGTGCCACGGAAGCCGGCCCGGTAGGCGTAGTTCGCGATCTGCTCCGCGCTCAAGTGGCTCATGTGCACAAGGGTGCGGTCGCGGTTCGCGCGTGCCCACACCCACTGCACGGGATGGCCTCGGCGGTGCACAGATGGTCAATCGGTGGGAACCAGGGCGGGTCATAACCAGGACCTGGGTAATAACGCGCGGATCCGGTACCGCCGACAGCACGCCGGCTCGATTGGTAGCGTTCGGTAGCAGGTCATGTTCTGAGAGTGGCACAAGGACCACCGCAGGTGAACCCGTATCCAGGGGTGTTCCACTCGACCGTGTGACGCTCACTCGGACAGCGCAGGGTGCGATGATCGTCCCAGTGGTTTCACCGTTGCGACCGCCTTGCGCTGCCCGTCTTGCGTATCACCTTGCCCTGGGCTGCACTTACCTGCATGATTGAGCCGTATTTCGCGCATTTATGAGCAGGAGACGCCATCGTGGCCGAGTCATTCGTGGACGGGGAGATCGCCAGCCAACCGGAGTGCTGGCGGCGGGCGGCGCAGGTCGCCGAGTCCCGCTCCGCCGACCTCCCGCAGCCGGGCGCACGCATCGCCGTGACCGGCTGCGGCACCTCGTGGTTCATGGCCATGGCCTACGCGGCCTTCCGGGAATCCGCAGGTCAAGGCGTCGGTGACGCGTTCGCCAGCTCCGAGTTCCCGGTCGGCCGCGACTACGACCTCGTGGTCGCGATCAGCCGCTCCGGCACCACGACCGAGGTCGTCGACCTGCTGCGCACGCTCGCGGGCCGGGTGCCGACGCTGGTCATCACCGGCGTCGAGGGCAGCCCGGTGACCGAGCTCGCCGACCGCTCGATCGTGCTCGATTTCGCCGACGAACGCTCAGTGGTCCAGACCAGATTCGCCACGTCCGCGCTCAGCTTGTTGCGCGCGAGCACCGGCGAGGACCTGACCAAGGCCGTCGATGACGCCGGACAAGCCCTCACCGCCGATCTAGGGGTCCTGCCGGACGCCGAGCAGTTCACCTTCCTCGGCCGCGGCTGGACCGTGGGCCTCGCGCAGGAGGCCGCGCTGAAGTTCCGCGAGGCCGCGGGCGCCTGGACCGAGGCCTACCCCGCCATGGACTACCGGCACGGCCCGATCAGCATCGCGCAGCCGGGCCGGGTCACGTGGATGTTCGGCGAGGCACCGGAAGGACTCGCCGACGAGGTGGCCGAGACCGGCGCCCGGTTCGTGACCGGCGGTGGCCTCGACCCGATGGCGCACCTCGTGCTCGCGCAGCGGGTCGCGGTGGCCGCGGCCAAGCGCCAGGGCCTGGACCCCGACCGGCCACGCAACCTGACCCGGTCCGTCGTCCTCGGTCATGCCTGAGCGCCTTGTGGTCGCCGTCGACGTCGGCGGCACCGACACCAAGGCCGCCCTGGTCGACGCCGAGGGGACGGTGCGCGCCGAGCGCAGGCTGGCCACCCCGCCGCCCGGACCGGACCGCGTCGCCGAGATCGTCGAGGTGGTCGCCGAGCTGGCCGACGCCCTGGCCAGGCAGGCCGGGACGAGGCCGGACGCGCTCGGGCTGGTGGTGCCCGGCATCGTCGACCCCGCGCGCGGCATGGCCGTCTACTCGGCCAACCTGGGCTGGCGCGACGCCCCGCTGCGCGACCTCGTCGCCGAGCGGACCGGGCTGACCGTCGCGTTCGACCACGACGTGCGCGCGGGCGGGCTCGCGGAGGCCCGGCTCGGCGCCGCGCGAGGCACGACCAACTCCATGTTCCTGCCGCTGGGCACCGGCATCGCCGCCGCGTTCGTGCTGGCCGGCCGGGTGCACGCGGCCGACGGCTACGCGGGGGAGATCGGCCACGCCAACGTCGGCCACGACGAGCCGTGCAGCTGCGGGCTCGTCGGCTGCTTCGAGGCGATCAGCTCTGCGGCCGCGGTGGCCCGCCGCTACGCCAAGCGCACCGGCCGCCCGGTGCGCGGCGCCGCCGAGGTCGCCGCCCTGTTGCCCGACGACCCCGACGCGCGGGCCGTGTGGGCCGACGCCGTGCACGGCATCGCGTTCGCGCTGGCCTGGACCGCGAGCATGTTCGCGCCCGAGGTCGTCGTGATCGGCGGCGGGCTCTCCCTGGCCGGCGCCGGGCTGCTCGACCCGGTGGCCGAGGAGCTGGCCGGGATGCTCAGCTTCCAGCGGGCGCCCAGGCTCGTGACGGCCAAGCTCGGCGACCAGGCCGGCTGCCTCGGCGCCGGTTTGCTCGCCCTCGACCTGCCCGCCGCACCCGAGGAGTCCTGATGCCGCTCGCGTCCACCTCCGCCGTGCTCGCCGCGTCGGCGGGCGGGACGGGGGCGTTCAACGTCATCCAGCTCGAACACGCCGAAGCCCTGGTGGCGGGGGCCGAGCGGGCCAGTGCGCCGGTCATCCTGCAGATCAGCGAGAACTGCGTGCGCTACCACCGCGCGCTCGCCCCGATCGCGCTGGCCACGCTGGCCGTCGCGAAGGCCGCCACCGTGCCGGTGAGCGTGCACCTCGACCACGTCGAGTCGGTCGACCTGGTCCAGGAGGCGGTCGAACTCGGCGTCGGCTCGGTCATGTTCGACGCGTCCAAGCTGGACTACGCGGACAACGTCACCCAGACCCGCGACGTCGCGGCGTGGTGCCACCAGCGCGACGTCTGGGTGGAGGCCGAGCTGGGCGAGGTCGGCGGCAAGGACGGCGTGCACGCCCCGGGCGCACGCACCGATCCCGCGGAGGCGGCCGAATACGTGCGGGCAACGGGGGTGGACGCGCTCGCGGTCGCGGTCGGCAGCTCGCACGCCATGCTGACCCGCGACGCCGCGCTGGACTTCGAGCTGATCGAGGCGCTGGCCGCCGCGGTGGCGGTCCCACTGGTCTTGCACGGTTCATCCGGGGTTCCCGACGCCGATCTGGCCAAGGCCGTACGATCGGGGATGAAGAAGATCAACATCGCCACCCACCTGAACCACACGTTCACCGACTCGGTGCGGGAAACCCTTGCCGCGCAGCCGAACCTGGTGGACACCCGGCGCTACCTCGGGCCGGCTCGGGACGCGGTGGCGGCCGAGGTCGCCAGGCTGATCGGAGTGCTCGCGTGATCGTGACGGTGACGCCCAACCCGGCGCTCGACGTCAGTTACCAGGTCGACCGCTTACGCCCCGGGCACACGCACCGGATCGGCACCGTGCACGAGCGCGCGGGCGGCAAGGGCTTCAACGTCAGCCGGGTGCTGACCGACCTCGGCCGCGACACGATCGCGATCGGGCCGGTCGGCGGGGTGCTCGGCGACTCCGTGCGCGCCGACCTCGACGACGCGGGCATCCGCCACGCGCTGCTGCCGGTCAGCGCGCCGACCCGGATGACCATCACCGTCGTCGCGACGTCCGCGCCGGAGGGCGAGGAGGCGACGCTCTTCACCGAGCCCGGCGGCCCGGTCGCCGACGACGACTGGCGCCGGCTGCACGACCTGGTGCAGTCCCACCTCGAGACGGCGAAGGTGCTGGTGTGCTCGGGCAGCCTGCCGCCCGGAGCCCCGGTGGACTGCTACGCCGACCTCGTCCGGCTCGGGCACGCCCACGCCATCCCCGTGCTGGTCGACGCGGGTGGCCCGGCCCTGCGCCAGGCGTGCGCGGCGGGCGCCGACGTGGTCAAGCCCAACGCTGCCGAACTGGCCGAGGCGGTCGGCGGGGACGACCCGGTCGCCGGCGCCGAACTGCTGCGGGCCGAGGGTGCGGGCGCCGTCGTGGTGTCCCTCGGCGTGGACGGCATGATCGCGGTGACCGGGGACGGCCGGTGGCGTGCCGAGCCGCCGTATGCCGTCGCAGGCAACCCGACTGGGGCGGGGGATGCGGCCGTCGCCGCGCTGGCCACGGGGCTGGCCGAGGCGCAGCCGTGGCCGCAGCGGTTGCGCGCGGCCGTGGCGTGGTCGTCGGCGGCCGTGGCCGCGCCGGTCGCCGGGTCGGTCGACCAGACCGTGCTAGCCGACGTCCGCGACCAGGTGCGCCTGACCAACCTTGACCTGACCGAACCAGCCAGACCGACCTGAGCTGACCGACCTGGGCTGACCGACCTGGGCTGGGGGCGCACGGCCCTGAGCGGCGGCCCCCGTGGCTGCCCGCCGGCGCCCAAGGGGAACGAGACGCAACCCAGCCACGGAACCCCACGAAACCACCACTGACCAGCTCAACGCGCCCATACTCGGAAAATCCGGGGAGGCGGGACAGTAACTCCGGGGAGGCGGTACAACCGGAATAATTGAGCGTGCAACTAGGTTGGCGTGGGCACGAACCCGAGGAAGGGGCACGAAATGCCTGCCGTGACCGTCGAGGACATCACCGCGTTGCCGCGCATCCCGGTGCCGGACGAGGGTGCGCTGCCGCGCCCGGTCCTGACCGTGACCACCGCGCCGTCGGGCTACGAGGGGGAGGGGTTCCCCGTGCGCCGCGCGTTCGCCGGCGTGGACCTCGCCCGGCTCGACCCGTTCGTGCACATGGACCAGATGGGCGAGGTCGAGTACGCCCCCGGTGAGCCCAAGGGCACGCCGTGGCACCCGCACCGCGGCTTCGAGACCGTCACCTACCTGCTCGACGGCGTCTTCGAGCACCAGGACTCCAACGGTGGCGGCGGCACGATCACCAACGGCGACACGCAGTGGATGACCGCGGGCGGCGGCGTGCTGCACATCGAGAAGCCGCCGGAGTCGCTCGTGCAAAGCGGTGGCCTCTTCCACGGCGTCCAGCTCTGGGTGAACCTGCCGCGGGCGCAGAAGTGGGTCGACCCGCGCTACCAGGACCTGCGTGGCAACAGCGTGGCGCTGCTGGCCAGCGACGACGGCGGTGCCCTGGTCCGGTTGATCGCCGGTGACCTCGCCGGACACAAGGGTCCCGGCTCGACGTACACGCCGATGACCATGCTGCACACCACGCTCGCGCCCGGCGCGCGCCTGGAACTGCCGTGGCGCAACGACTTCAACGCCCTGGTCTACGTGCTGGCGGGCAACGCCACGGTCGGCAAGCAAGCCCGTCCGGTTCGGACCGGCCAGCTCACGGTGTTCGGCCCCGGCGACTCGGTTGTCGTTGCGGCGCAGCAGGAACAGGAGTCCCGCTCGCCCGAGGTGGACCTGCTGGTGCTGGGCGGACTGCCGATCCAGGAGCCGATCGCGTGGGGCGGGCCGTTCGTGATGAACACCCGCGAGGAGGTCTACCAGGCGTTCGAGGACTTCCAGAAGGGCAAGCTCGGCTCGATCCCCGCGGTGCACGGCGCACCCACCGACCCGATCACCGGCTGAGACAAGGAGATCCGCGATGCCGCAACCAGAAGGCCAGGCGCTGGAAGCGATCCGCGCCCGCCGTGCGGAACTGCGCACCAAGTACCTGCGTGAGCTCGGCGACCGGCCGCCGACGACCGCGCGCGGCGTGCACCACGTCGCGTTCATCTGCCGGGACGTCGAGGAAACCATCCGGTATTACCAGGAATTCCTCGGTTTCCCGTTGGTCGAACTGGTCGAGAACCGCGACTACAACGGATCGAGCCACTTCTTCTTCGACATCGGCAACGGCAACCTGCTCGGCTTCTTCGACTTCCCCGGCCACGACCACCCGGAGTTCGCCGAGACCATAGGTGGATTGCAACACCTCGCAATCTCGGTGTCGGACGAGCAGTTCGCGGCCGCCAAGGCGAAGCTGGACGAGGCCGGAGTGGACTACCTGGGCCCGGACCGCGGCATCGAGGACAGTTTGTACCTGCGCGACCCGAATGGCGTGAACGTCGAGCTCTACAACGAGGAGCTGGGCATTTTCGACGGCCACCGGATCGTCTAACCGTCGACCTCCCCGGCCCGGTGGGCCGGGGCGTCGGCGTCGGCGGGATCGGTCTGCCCGGCCTCGGTGGCCGCCCGCTCCTCGTCGAGGATGCGCCGCACCGTCCCGCTTGCCTTGCGCAACCGCCACACGGCCACGGCGACAAGACAGGCGACGGTGATTCCTCCGACGATCCAGGTGGTGGTCAACACGACTGCCTCCGAGGGCCCAACTCTACGTACCCGTGCGGCCACTCGGCCAATCCGAGGTAGTTTCTCCGATCGTGGCGCACCGGACGGGCGCGCCAGAGCGAGGAGAGCCTGATGACGGACGCGGAGCCGGTCCGGTTGGTCGAGGTCGTCGTGGACGCCGTCGCGGATCAGGTCGCATTGCTGCGTTCGGTCGCGGCGGACGTGGCCATTCGCGGCGACTTCGACCTCGATGCCATCGAGGACCTGCGGATGGCCGTGGACGAGGCAGCGGCCCTGCTGGTCGGCTGCGCGGCACCCGGTGCCCGTCTGCACTGCGAACTGCGCCCGGAACGCCAGCAGGTGCGGGTCCGGCTCGTCGTCGACGCCAAGCCCGACGCCCAGGTCGAGCACAGCTCGATGGGCTGGCAGATCCTGACGGCGCTGGCCACCGAGGCCAACGCGGAGGCCGCGGAGGGGCGGATCACCATCACGCTCGCCCGTGCGCGCAGCGAGAAGATCACGGCGTGACCGACGCAGCGCCCACGCCGGCCGAGGACGAGCTGGCGCCGTTCCGCCGGCTGGCCGCCCTGGCCGAGAACGACCCCGCGCGTCGCGAGCTGCGCGACGAGCTGGTCCGGGGACACCTGGACGTGGCGCGCAACCTGGCGCGCAAGTTCGACCACCGCGGTGAGCCGCTGGACGACCTGGTGCAGGTCGCCACCGTCGGGCTGATCAAGTCGGTCGACCGGTTCGACCCGGAGCACGGCAGCGGCTTCCTGGCCTTCGCCGTGCCGACCATCATGGGCGAGCTGCGCAGGCACTTCCGCGACACCGCGTGGGCGGTGCGGGTGCCGCGCAGGCTCAAGGAGCTGACCGGCACGGTGGCCAACGCCCGCTCGGAACTGAGCCAGCAGCTCGGGCGCGCGCCGCGGCCCAGCGAACTCGCCGACCACCTCGGGATCAGCCTCGAAGACGTGCGCGAGGTCCTGGTGGCCGGCAGCGGTCAGACGGGCGCGTCGCTGGACCGGTTGCTCGAGGAGTCGCCCGGCACCCAGTTCGGCGCCGAGGACCCGGATCTCGACGAGGTCGACAACCGCGAGGCCCTCGGGCCGATGCTGGCGGCGCTGCCCGAACTGGAACGCACGATCGTGGTGCTCAGGTTCTTCCGGTCGATGAGCCAGGCGGCCATCGGCGAACGGGTCGGGGTGTCGCAGATGCAGGTCTCACGCGTGCTCGCGCGGACACTGCGCCGCTTACGGACCCAGCTGGACAAACAGTAGCCGCCTCCCCGGCGTTTCCGAAAATGGTTGCGCTGCGTCGATGGCCGGCGGCTCCATGGGTTTCCGTGGCTGAGCTGCGTCTCGTTCCCCTTAGGTGCGGATGACTGCCACTCGAGTCACGGAGAAGCCTCTTGGTCGCGGGTCACGCGTGTGCGGCGATGCGGGCGGCGCGGCGGCGCTTGCTGATCACGTCTCGGCGCTCGCCTTCCCCCATGGCGCCCCAGATGCCGTAGGGCTCCTGCACGGCGAGCGCGTGCTCACGGCACTGCTCGAGCACGGGGCAGGCACGGCAGATCGCCTTGGCGCGCTCCTCGCGGGCCCGGCGGGCCGGTCCGCGTTCGGCGTCCGGGTGGAAGAAGAAGGTGCTGTCGACGCCACGGCACGAGCCGTGCAACTGCCAGTCCCACTCGTCGGCAACCGGGGTTGGTAGGCGTGTCAGCTCTGCCATGATCTTCCCTCCCGTCCGGGTGCGGCCCGCTCCGCACGTGGACTGAGGTACCCGGGGGTACGACGGGTGAAACAGCAAGGTTGGATGGGCTCGTACGTGCAGCAGCCGCGTACTGTGCACACGACACGGTGACCGGGAGGTCTGACTTGCAGATCACGAGTGCAGGTGAGGGCTCGGTCGTGCTCTCCGTGACCGGAGAGATCGACCTCAGCACCGCCGACGAGCTGCAGAACGCGCTCGACGCGGCACTCGCCGCGAAGGACACCACCGAGGTGGTCGTAGATCTGTCGGAGGTCGGATTCCTCGACTCCGCCGGACTACGTGTGCTCGTGTCCGGGCAACGCACGGCCGAGGAGCGTGCGCTCGGCTTCCGGGTGACCGGCGCGCAACCGCGCGTCCGCAAGGTCATCGCGATCACCGGGCTCACCGCCACCCTCGGCCTGGACGTCGGTTGAGCGGCGGGTTGGCGGAAAAGATGATTCAAGGCTGTCGGCAAGGGGTATGAAAGGGCCGTGAGCACCGGGGCCCCACCACCCAGCCCCGACGTCCGGATTCCGGACGTCGGGGCTGATGTGATGAGCGGGATGCGTGCATTCGAGGTGGCGACCTCCCTGCCGAGGGCAGCGGAAGCGGCCGGGCTGGCTCGTGCCTTCACCGCCAAGACGCTCGCCGCGTGGGGGATGGCCGACGAGGTCACCGACGACATCCTGCTGGCGTGCTCCGAGCTGGTCACCAACGCCGTCGAGCACGGCGCCGGCATGGTCACCTTGGTGCTGCGCCACGACGGGCCCTTAGTCGAGCTGCGGGTGGGCGACGAGGGTGGCGGCACCCCCGAGGCCCACCCGTTCGGCCCGCGCTCGGTGCGCAGCCGTGGCCTGGCGATCGTGCAGGCGCTCAGCGCCGAGTGGGGCTGGAGCCCCGGCGAGGACGGCAAGAGCGTCTGGGCCCGGTTCCAGGTCTCCAGCTAGTCGTTCAGCTCGTCAAGTCGTAGACCGTGGCGCCGCCGACCGTGGTGGCCTGGTAGTTCGCCGCCACCCATTCGGCGATTCCCCCGCCCGAGCCACGCCCGCCCATACCGCCCATCCCGCCGGTCACGTAGTAGCGCACCTTGCCCTCGTGCACCCACTGCTGGAACTGCGCCAGCGTCGGGGCCGGGTCGCTGCCGCCGAACCCGCCGATGCCGATCACGGCCTTCCCGCTCGCCAGCTCCAGGCTCGCCGCTTGCTGCGCGCCTTCGGTGGCCGCCGCCCACGTCGTGGTGGTGTTCGCGAGCAACGAGGTCAGCGCCGAGTCGCCTGTCCTGTCGCCCGGCCCGCCTCCGCCCGGTCCGCGGCCGAAGTCGTTCGTCACCGGCCCGGACGTCGGGATGGAGCCCTGGTGCGCCACGGCCGCCGTCGCCACGCCGTACGCGCCCGCGCCCAGCCCGGTGACGAGGATCGCGGCCGCCGCCAGCACGGTCGCGGCTCGCCGGAACTGGTGCACGCCGACCGCGATCGCCGTGGCCACCAGGATCGCGGCGACCAGGACCACCCAGCGCAGGGCCGGCAGCCAGTCCGCCGTCCGGTGCAGCAGCACGAAGCCCCAGACGCCGGTCACCGTGACCATGGCGGCCAGCGCGGCCCGCGCCGGGGTGTGGTCACGGCCGCGCCAGAGTTCGCGGCCGCCGATGCCGACCAGCGCGGCGATCGCGGGCGCCAGCGCCACCGAGTAGTACGGGTGCGTGATGCCGTTCATCAGGCTGAACACCAGGCCGGTGACGAACAGCCAGCCGCCCCAGAGCAGCAGCGCGGCCCGGGTCTTGTCGGTGCGGGGTGCCGTCCGGGTGAACCACAGCCCGGCCACGAGCGCGATCAGCGCCGCGGGCAACAGCCACGAGATCTCCGTGCCGAAGCTCGCGCCGAACAGGCGCGTCAGACCGGAGCTGCCGCCGAAACCCGCGTTGCCGCCGCCACCGGGATTGCCGTCGCCACCTGACAGGCGGCCGAAACCGTTGTAGCCCAAGGCGAGTTCGAGCAGGCTGTTGTCCGTCGAGCCGCCGATGTACGGCCGTGACGCCGCCGGCCACAGCTCGACCAGGGCGACGAACCAGCCGGCCGACACGACCAGTGCGAGCGCCGCCGCGCCGACGTGGGCGAGCCGCCTGCCGATCGTCGTCGGCGCGGCCAGCAGGTACACCAGCACGAACGCAGGCAGCACGAGGAAGCCCTGCAGCATCTTGGTCAGGAACGCGAACCCGAGGAACACCCCGGCGAGCACCAGCCAGCGCGCGCTCGCCTTCTCCGTGGCGCGGACCACGGCGTAGGCGCCGCAGATCATCAGCAGCACCAGCAGCGGATCGGGCAGGTTGAACCGGAACATCAGCACTGCGACCGGCGTGAGCGCCAGCGCCGTCGCCGAGAGCAGCCCGGCGGCGTAGCCGGACGTGCGGCGCACGGTCAGGTACAGCATCCCGACCGCGGCGACGCCCTCGATGGCTTGCGGCGCAAGCACTGTCCAGCTGGAGAAACCGAAGATGCGCGCGGCGAGCCCGCTCACCCACAGGAACGCGGGCGGCTTGTCCACGGTGATCGCGCCACCGGAACCGGAGTCGAGCGCACCGAACAACCACGCCGTCCAGTTCTGCGACCCCGCTTGCGTTGCGGCGGCGTAGAACTCGTTGCCGTAGCCGCTGGCGCTGAGGTCCCACAGGTAGAGCACGGCGGCGCCGAGCAGCAGCGCGAACACGGACGGCCGGACCCAGCGCGGTTGCCCGCGTTCCGGTGGCGTGGCCGCCGGAGCGGTCTGGTCGGTGCGGTCGAGCGTTGCGGCGGTCATGACTGGGCCTCTCGGGTCTGGCTGGTCTGGCGGGACTGGCGGAAGACCCAGCCGCGGAACAGGACGAAGCGAAGGACGGTGGCGGCCAGGTTCGCGAGCACCAGCGTGCCGAGTTCGAGCCATCGGCCGGGAGTGGTCAGGTGGTTGAGCAACGCAAGCGCGCCGCTGGTCAGCGCCAGGCCGAGGAGGAACACGACCATGCCTTCGAGCTGGTGGCGCCCGGCCCCCGCGCGCCCGCGCACGCCGAAAGTCAGCCTGCGGTTGGCGGCGGTGTTGGCCACGGCCGTCGTGGCGAGCGCCAGCACGTTGGCGGCCTGCGCCCCCATGCCCGTGCGCAGCAAGGCGTACAGGACCAGGTAGGCGATGGTGCTGGCCACGCCGATGGCGGCGAACCGCACCAGCTGCTTGGGCAGCCCGGCGGGCACACCCGGGGCGTCCACCCCGACCGGCGCGCGACCGAGCTGGGCCCGCAGCGACCGCACCGGCACCGCGCCGGTGGCCAGGCCGCGCCCGAGCCGCACGATGCCCTTGAGGTCGGCGACGGTCGTCGCGACCAGGTCGACCCGGCTGTCCGGGTCGTCCACCCAGTCGACCGGGACTTCGTGGATGCGCAGCCCCGCGCGCTGGGCGATGACGAGCAGTTCGGTGTCGAAGAACCAGCCGGTGTCGGCCACGTGCGGCAGCAGTTCGCGGGCCACGTCGGCGCGGATCGCCTTGAAGCCGCACTGGGCATCGGAGAACCGGACCGCGAGAGCGCCGCGCAGCAGCAGGTTGTAGCCGCGGGAGAGGAACTCGCGCTTGGCGCCGCGCACCACCCGCGCGCCACGGGCCAGCCGGCTGCCGATCGCGACGTCCGAGTGCCCGGAGAGCAGCGGCGCGATCAGCGGGCCGAGCGCGGACAGGTCGGTGGAGAGGTCCACGTCCATATAGGCCAGCACCGCGGCGTCGGAGTCCGACCACGCGTGGCGAAGCGCCCGGCCGCGGCCCTTCTCGCTCAGGTGCACGGCGTCGACCTCGGGCAGCTCGGCCGCCAGCGCCGTCGCGATCGCCATCGTGGCGTCGGTGCTCGCGTTGTCGGCGACCGTGATCCGGAACCGGTAAGGGAACTGGTCGGTCAGGTGTCGGTGCAGGCGCCGGACGCAGGCCTCGAGGTCGTCCTCCTCGTTGTGCACCGGAACCACCACGTCCAGCACCGGCGTGGTGGCGCTGGTGTCGACCGGGCGGATCGAGGCGCCGGCTTGGATCGCTGTCATGGTCCCGACGATCTCGGCGGGCGCTGGGTGGGCCGTGTGCTAAACCTGTGTCCCTGCTGTGAGGTGTGGTGGCATGCTGCGGCTCGTGGAAATCCGTGACGCCACCGCCGACGACTGGGCCGCCATCTGGCCGTTCTTCCACGAGATCGTCGCCGCCGGTGAAACCTATTCGTACGACCGGGACATGACTTCGGAGCAGGCCCGGGAACTGTGGATGGTCGCGCCGCCGAAGCGCACCTCGGTGGCCGTTGTGGACGGTGCCGTCGTCGGCTCCGCGTCCATGTATCCCAACAAGGGCGGCGGCGGCGCGCACGTGGCGAGCGCGAGCTTCATGGTGAGCCCGTCGGCGTCCGGGCGTGGCGTGGGACGGGCCCTCGGCACGGACATGCTGGCCTGGGCGCGCGCGCAAGGCTTCCGCGCGGTGCAGTTCAACGCCGTGGTGTCGACCAACACCCGGGCCGTCGAGTTGTGGAAGTCACTGGGTTTCGACGTGCTGGCCACGGTGCCCGAGGGTTTCCGCCACCCGGTGCACGGTTATGTGGGGCTGCACATCATGTACCAGAAGCTGTGAGGTCTTGTGTGGGTTCTCAACCGGGTTTTAGTGGGTTCTCAACCTCGGGTCGAATTGTTTAACACGCTGCGGTCAGCATCAAGGGCGCCTGCGGCGTCGCTTCGCGATCGGCTTCGCCGACCCTTGACCCTGACCGCAGCGTGCTAAAGGGCGCCCGGACGAGGTTGAGGGGGCGGTCTGGTGTTCGCTCTTTCGTGGTTTGCGTTGCCGAGCTGCGGTTGCGTTGGTTTGTCGGGTTGAGCCCGTTTGCTGTTAGGCCGTTTGGTCGTATGTTGTGGTATCATTGGGCTATGGACCTGGGGGAGCTTCAGTCGCTTGTCGCCGAACGTCGGCGGCTTGATTTGGCGATCCTGGATTCGATTTCTCGGGTTGATTGGCGTGAGTCCGGGTATCTGCATTTGTGGCAGTTCCTGATGGACGCGCTACGCGTGGGTCGACGCGAAGCGAAGCAGTTGGAGACTCAGGTTTCGCTGTTGTGTCCGAAGGTGGGCATCACCGGGCAGGTGATCCCGGCGAAGCTGCCTGCTGCGCGGGCGGCGATGGCCGAGGGTGTGATCTCTACCGAGCACGTCACCCGCATCGCGAAGACGGTCGCGGCGGTGCCCGATGAGCACGCCGACCAGGTCGAAGCTGACTTGGCCGAGCTGGCCCGGGAGTTCAACCCGGCTCAGCTTGCCCGGCTGGGTAAGCGGATGGTCGATGTTCTGAACCCGGATGGTGACGAACCGGACGATCCCACCGTGGTGGAAGCGCAGAACATCCTGGATTTGCAGGAGCGCGAGGATGGCTCGCTGGAGGGCCGGTTCAAGTTGGGCGCGGAGACAGCTGCTGTTCTGCGCCCTTTGTTGTCCTCGTTGACCGCGCCGCAGCCGGGCGACGACCGCACCTTGGTTGAGCGTCAGGGTGATGCGCTGGCGGAGGTGATCCGCTTCGCCGCCGACTCCGGTAAGGCTCCGGTGGAGGGTGGCGAGCGCCCCCACATCGCGGTCACGGTCTCTCTGGAGACCTTGCAGACGGCGATCGGCAAGGCGACTCTCGACGACGCCCGGTGGATGACTCCGGAGCAGGCCCGCCGTTTCGCTTGCGACGCCGAGATCATCCCGGTCGTGCTCGGCACGAACTCGCAGCCGATCGATATCGGCGAATCGAAACGCCTGGCCGACAAACGATTGCGCCGAGCCCTGGCCATCCGGGACAAAGGTTGCGCCGTCCCGGGATGCGAACGAACACCGAACCAATGTCACGCCCACCACGTACAACATTGGGCGGATGGCGGTCCTACGAGGTTGGACAACATGGTGTTGGTGTGCCAGTTCCACCATCGCCTGATCCACCATGCCGGTTGGAAAGTCCACATGGACAGCGGCCTGCCCATCTTCACCAAACCACCGTGGGCACAAGCCGCCGCCTAACCTCGGGCACCGCTACCACCGCGCTCGGCATCCGTCCTTGATGCTGTTGCTGCCATGCTCGGCGCCACCGCTACTCGGCTCCTGTCGCGACGCTCGGCTGCCACCCGGTGCCGCCGTAGTGCTCGGCTGCGGCCGAGATGCTCGGTTGTCGCCACAACGCCAGGCGGCCATCGCCACCCGAGGTTGCCGCCATGCTCGGCTGCTCTCGCCATACGCGGCGGCGGCGATGCTCAACGGCCACCGCTACCCGATGTTGCCGGCACGCTCAGGTGCTCTCGGGCGCCGTAGAAGGCCTTCGCCGTGTCGCGGTCGGGCACGCCGAGTTCGGCGCCGCGACGTGCCGCCGCTGGTTGCTGCCGCGATACTTGATTGCTGCTGCGGTGCGCAGCGGCCACCGTCTCCTCGTTGCCTTCGCCGCACTCGGCTGCCGCCTCACGGCAGGCCGCGGCCCGGCAATCTGTCGCGATGCTCCGCTGCGACCAGCCTCGACTGCCGCATCCTCGACTGCCCCGTCGTCGTCTCAGTCCGCGGTCGGAAGCCCATCGCGCATCGTCCGGTAATCCTCCCGCCCCTGGAGTTGTCCACACCCGTCCAGCTATCCACAGATCGGGCTCTTTCCCGTTGCGGGGCTTGAAATTCAATAGACTGGCACCGGGGCGGCCCCCCGGGTTGGGTGGGGGCGTGCATACTCGACCACAGAGGCCGCAGGTAGCTGAAAGCGTTGGTAGCACGGCAAAAACTCCCCTGATGGGCCACAAGAGAAGCGCGCGCTAGGACAGCGCACCGAACCGGCGCAACCGGACCTCGAAGGAAGTGTGTCCGGGCTCGCTGGACACGCTCACCACCCCGTCATGGGCGGCCACGACCGCCGCCACGATGGCTAGGCCCAAGCCGGTGCTGCCCGCCGCTCGGGAGCGGGAGCTGTCGCCCCGGGCGAACCGTTCGAACACCGACGGTTGCAACTCCGGTGGAATGCCTGGGCCGTCGTCGACCACCGACAGCACCGCGTCTTCACCGTCCACCCGCAACGCGGTGGTCACGGTTGTCCCGGCGGGCGTGTGGGTTCGGGCGTTGGTCAGCAGGTTGGCCAGCACCTGGTGGAGACGCTGGTCATCGCCTGCCACGGTTACCGGGTCTGGTGGCAAGTCCAGCTGCCAGTGGTGAGCGGGACCGGCGATTCGCGCGTCGCCGACCACGTCGGTGACCAGTCGCGACAGGTCTACCTCGCGTCGTTCCAGGGGACGGCCGGAATCCAGGCGGGCCAACAGGAGCAGGTCATCTACCAGGGTCGTCATCCGGGCGGATTCCGATTCCACGCGGCCGATCGCGTGCGCTACATCGGGCGGCACCGGCTCGGGGCTGCGCTTGGCCAGTTCCGCGTACCCGCGGATCGCCGCCAGCGGGGTGCGCAGCTCGTGGCTGGCATCGGCGACGAACTGGCGCACCCGCGTTTCGCTGTCGTGGCGGGCACGCAGGGCATTGCCGATGTGGCCGAGCATGCGGTTCAGGGCCGCCCCGACGCGGCCGACCTCGGTGCGCGGGTCCGTGTCGGACTCCGGCACGCGCACGGACAACGCCACCTCACCACGGTCCAGCGGCAGCTCGGCGACCCGGCTGGCCGTGGCGGCCACGCGGTTGAGCGGGCGCAACGTCCGGCGCACGATCAGGATCCCGGTCCCGGCGGCCGCCACCAGCCCCGTCAACGCAACCGCGGAAAGCACCCAGGACAGGTTGGTCTGCAACGACTCCGCGAGCACCATCGGCAACCCGGTGACCACCACGCCGAGCCTGGTCGGCACGGCCATCAGCCGGTACTCCCCGAGCCCCGGCAGGTCCTTGGAGTGACCTTGGCCATCGACCGGGACCGTGGTCAGGACGGCGGTGGCCTCAGGCGTCAGGTCCTGCTGCTCGGCCGCTTGCAGCGTCAGCTGCTTCGCGTCGTAGACGACGTCGTCCACGATGCGGGCGGTGACCGTGCCCGGACCGGTGCCCGGCGCGCCGACCGGGGGCGGGCGGTGATCGGGACCGGGATGGGGACCGCGCTCACCGGAGCCCCCACCCTCGACGTACGCCTGCGCACGGTGGCTCGCGTCGACGAGCTGGGTGTCCAACTGCTGCAACACGAAGCTGCGCAACGACAACACGGTGACCACGCCGATCACCAGGCAGACGCCGGCGACCACGACCACCAGCTGGGCGATCAGCTTGGTCCGCAGCGTCCAGGGCCTACGCCGCCGGCTTGAGGACATACCCGGCGCCTCGCATCGTGTGGATCATCGGCGCCCGGCCGGCGTCGATCTTCTTGCGCAGGTACGAGATGTAGAGCTCGACGATGTTGGCCTGGCCGCCGAAGTCGTAGCTCCACACCCGGTCGAGGATCTGCGCCTTGGACAGCACGCGCTTGGGGTTGCGCATCATGAACCGCAGCAGCTCGAACTCGGTCGCGGTCAGCGCCACCTGCTCGCCCCCGCGGCGCACCTCGTGGCTGTCCTCGTCGAGCACGAGGTCGCCGACGACCAGCTCGTTGCCCGCGTCCGCCGTGGTCACGCCGGTGCGCCGCATCAGCCCGCGCAACCGCAGCACGACCTCCTCGAGGCTGAACGGCTTGGTCACGTAGTCGTCGCCACCGGCGGTGAGCCCGGCGATGCGGTCCTCGACGGCGTCGCGCGCGGTCAGGAACAGCACGGGCAGCTCGGCGGCCTCCGCACGCATCCGGCGCAGCACCTCGAGGCCGTCGATGTCGGGCAGCCCGACGTCCAGTACGACGGCGTCGGGGCGGAACTCGCGGGCCGCCGTCACCGCGCCCAGCCCGTCGCCGGCGCTGCGCACCTCCCAGCCCTCGTAGCGCAGGGCCATCGACACGAGCTCGGCCAGCGTCGACTCGTCGTCGACCACCAGGACCCGCACCGGGGTGCCGTTCGGTCGTCGCAGGTCCGACTTGGAAGGTGTGCTCACCGCGCTCATGCCTCCCATGCTCGCCTGCTCGCGTAAGGCGAAGCTTTGCGTTCCCTGTGTATCAGCTGTGGGTCGCTTCAGCGCGCTGAGCAGGGCGAACGCCCGTCCACAGTAAGCCCGAACCCGGGACACAGGTGGCACACAGGGTCCGCGGCGAGCGTGGTCATCGACAGCCGAAGCACCAGCAGGAGGAGCGCATGACCACCGAGCAGCAGGACCGGAGCCCGGCGCCGGAGCCCCCAGCGCCCGAAGGACAAGGATCCGGGCAGCCGCAGGACCAGGTCTGGGGCGCGGCCCCGCCCCCTGCGGCCAAGGCCCGCTGGTCCGGGCGCAAGACGATCGCCGCGGTGGCCATCGCCGTCGGCATCGCGGGCGCGGGTGGCGCGGCCATCTACGCGGCCACCAACAACGACTCCGGGCAGGGCGGGGGACCGGGCGGCATGGGTGGTCCCGGGGGACGCGGACCCGGCATGGGCTTCGGCCGCGGGATGGAGGAGTCGCTGCACGGCGAGTTCGTCGTGTCCGACGGCAACGGCGGGTACCTGACCGAACTCACCCAGACCGGCAAGGTCACCGCCATCACCAGCACGTCGCTCACGGCGGCCAGCGAGGACGGCTACACGAAGACGTACACGCTCGACGCGTCGACCGTGGTGCGCAACGGACCGCAGAGCGCCCAGCTCAGCGACATCGAGAAGGGCGACACGGTGTCCATCGTGGCCAAGAAGAACGGCGACGCCGCCACCGCCACGACGTTGATCGAAGGCGGTCAGCAGCCGGGGGCCTTCCCCCGCCGCAACGGCGCGGGCGGCAACGGCGGCGGCTTCAACGGTGGCCCCGGCAACGGTGCCCCGCCGACCACATAGGACGGATCATGAACGCACGACAAGTCGGAAAACGCAACGCGGCCATCGTGACCGGTGCCCTGGTCGCCGCCGCGCTGGGCGGGACGACGGCCGTGGTGCTCGCGGTCCAGCCCGCCGCGGCGACGGCCGGGGACACGTCGACCACGACCAGTTCGACTGACGACTCCGGTAGTTCGTCCACATCGGACAACGGCGGTGGCCTGTCGGTCGACGAGGGCGGCAACGGCCCGGCCCACGGCCAGAGCGGCGGCTCGTGATGGCTGTCGTTCTCACCGCCGGCCCTACCACCACCCAGTGGCCCGTGTGGAGCACGACGGCGCGGGTCGTCGTGACCGAACCCGCGGCGCTGGCACGCGCGACCGGGATCGTGCGCGACGTCCTCGATGCCGTCGACCGCGCGGCCAGCCGGTTCCGGGCGGACTCCGAGTTGCGGCGGCTTGTGCCGGGCGTGCCGACCACGGTCAGCCCGGTGTGCGCGCAACTGGTCCGGGTGGCGCTCATCGCCGCGGAGCGCACGGGCGGCGCCGTCGACCCGACCATGGGCCGGGCGCTGGGTGACCTCGGCTATGACCGCGATCTGTCGCTTGTGGACGTTGACGGGCTCGCGATCCCTTTGGTGGTAAGGCAAGCGCCGGGTTGGCGGTCGGTCCGGCTGACCGGTCGCCGGCTGACCGTGCCCGAAGGCGTCGAACTCGACCTCGGAGCCACCGCGAAGGCGCACGCCGCCGACGTCGCGGCCCAGCTCGTCGCCGCGGTGCTGGACACCGGCGTCCTGGTGAGCCTCGGCGGCGACATCGCCACCGCGGGTCCCGCGCCGGAAGGCGGCTGGCGGGTCCTGGTCCGCGATCAGCCCGACGACCCGTCGTGCGTGCTCACCATGCCCGCCGGCCGCGCGATCGCGACGTCGAGCACCCGCAGCCGCGGGTGGCGCCGCGGCCGGGCCCAGCTGCACCACATCCTCGACCCGCGCACGTGTCTGCCCGCAAAACCGGTGTGGCGCAGCGTCTCCGCCGTCGCCGAGTCCTGTGTGGACGCCAACACGGCGACCACGGCCGCCCTCGTCCACGGCGTCGACGGGCCACGCCGGATGAGGCTTGCGGCCCGGTTCGTCGCGCTCGACAAGACGGTCGTCACCGTAGCGGGGTGGCCGCGATGACCGATGCCCTGTGGTACCTCGGCCGCGGTACCGGCGTGATGGCGTTGGTGCTGCTGACGATCAGCGTCGCGCTGGGTGTCGCGGCCCGCTCCGGTGAGCCGCTGGGCCCCCTGCCGCGCTTCGCCGTCACGGCCGTGCACCGCAACTCGGGGCTCATCGCGTCGGTCCTGCTCGTGGGGCACGTGGTGACGCTGCTCCTCGACCCGTACGCGCAGCTCAAGCTGATCGATGTGCTGGTGCCGTTCCTCGGCACGGCCGAGCCGTTCTGGCTCGGGCTGGGCACGCTCGGCCTCGACCTGCTGCTCGCCGTCGTGGTCACCAGCCTGCTGCGGATGCGCGTCGGCGTGCGTGGCTGGCGGGCCGTGCACTGGGTGAGCTACGCGGCCTGGCCGGTCTCCTTGCTGCACACCCTGGGCATGGGCACCGATGCCGCGACACCGTGGCTGCTGGCGTTGTCGGTGCTGTGCTTCGTCGCCGTCGCGGCCGCGGCGGTGTACCGGTTGACCTTGCGCGCGGAGGTGTCCCGATGACCACAATGGACACACGGGTCCAGCCCCGGCTGCTCGACGCCGCGGCGGCGGACCTCGGCGAGCACCACCGCGGTCACGGGCCGATCCCGTGGCAAGGCGGGGTCGGGCGGATGATCGGCGAGCTGCAGTCGGCCGGGCTCACCGGTCGCGGCGGAGCGGGCTTCCCGACCTGGCGCAAGGTGGCCGAGGTGGCCACGGCCGCGCGGGCGGTGGTCGTCGCCAACGGCGCCGAGACCGAACCGGGCTCCCGCAAGGACGACACGCTCCTGCGCCGCTGCCCGCACCTCGTCCTCGACGGGGTGCAGCTGCTGGTCGAGGCCACCGGCGCGGACGAGGCCTACCTGTACGTCAAGCCGGGGGATGCCATGGCCTCCGTGCGGCACGCGCTGACCGAGCGCCACGGCTGGGATCGCGTCGCCGTGCGGGTCGTCGCCGCGCCGAACCGGTTCGTCGCGGGCGAGGAGAGCGCGGTGCTCGCGGCCATCGCCGGTCGTCCCGCCCGGCCCGCCGACAAGTGGCTGCCGGTGGTCCACTCGGGGTTGCGTGGGCGGGCGACGCTCGTGCAGAACGTCGAGACGTGCGCGCACGTCGCGCAGATCGCCCGCAACGGCGCCCGCTGGTTCCGCGGGCTCGGCACCCGCGACGAGCCCGGCACGATGCTGGTGACTGTTCATGGCGCCGTGCGCGAGGTGCCGATCGGCATCGCGTTGTCGGAGCTGGTGACCGGCCCGGTGCTGGTCGGCGGCTACCACGGGGCGTGGCTCAGCAGCCCGGCCCCGCACCTGAGCCGGGCCGCTTTGGCGCCGTTCGGCGCCGCACCGGGCGCGGGCGTGCTGCACCCGTTGGCCCCAGGGCGGTGCGGGCTGGTGGAGACCGCCGCCATCACGCGTTACCTGGCCGGCGAGAGCGCGGGCCAGTGCGGGCCGTGCCGCAACGGGCTCCCGGCCACCGCCGCCCTGCTCAGCGCCCTGGCCGACCGGACGGCCCCGCCGGACGCCGTGCACCGCCTCGACCACCTGACCGGCCTGGTCGTCGGGCGCGGCGCCTGCCGCCACCCGGACGGCACGGCGCGGCTGATCCGCAGCACGCTCACGGTCTTCGGCGACGAGGTGCGGCTCCACCTGGCCGGGAGGTGTTCCCGGTGACCACGCTGCACATCGACTGGACGGCGTGCCACGGCCGCGGCCTGTGTGCCGAGCTGCTGCCCGAACTGCTGGCCACCGACCCGTGGGGCTACCCGATCGCCCGCACCGGCGGCGACGTCGACGTTCCCGCCGAACTGCACGCCGACGCGGTCACCGCGACCAAGTTCTGCCCCCGCCTGGCGCTGCGCCTGCGGGCGCGCTGACAGGATGGCGCGGTGCATCTCGCGGCGACCAACACCGACCTGTGGCACCAGCTCTTCGGCGACCAGGCCGAGCCGCCCGCGGCGATCGTGCTGGTCACGGCCGCGGCCGCGCTCTTCATCGTCTTCGTCGACGGCTTGTGGCGCCCGGCCCGCAACGTGATCACGATCGTCCACGAGGCCGGGCACGCGCTGACCGCCGTGCTGGCCGGGAGACGCCTCTCGGGCATCCGGCTGCACTCGGACACGTCGGGGCTGACGCTCTCGCGGGGCAAGCCGTCCGGGCCGGGCATGGTGATGACGGCGTTCGCCGGGTACCCGGCGCCGTCGGTGCTCGGTCTGCTGTTCGCCGGGCTGCTGGCCGCCGACAAGCTCGCGGTGCTGCTGACCGTGTGCGCGCTGCTCGTGCTCGGCAGCCTGGTGATGATCCGCAACGGCTACGGGATCCTCCTGCTCGTCGTGGCCGGCGCGGTGCTGTTCGGCATCTCGTGGTTCGCCTCCGACCAGGTGCAGGCGGGCTTCGGCTACCTGATCACGTGGCTGCTGTTGCTCGGCGGCCTGCGCCCGCTCGGCGAGCTGCAACGCAAACGCCGCCGTGGCCGGGCCCGCGATTCCGACGCCGACCAGCTGGCCCGGCTCACCGGTGCGCCGGCATTGTTTTGGATATTCGTGTGTGGCTTGATTGGTTTGGGCTGCTTGGGGGTATCAGCAGTTTGGTTGCTCGTTTGACCCGTGACACATGGGGACCGCCGCGCGAGAAACCGGGGTAGAGGGGACACATCGGAAGGAGTCCAGTGACCCCACGGCCACGGAGCGGCAGACGGACCCAACGCGAGCGTCGCGAGACGACAGTCGGGAAATTGGTCGACGCGACCATCGAAGCGGTCGCGGACGTCGGGTACGCCCGCACGTCGGTGCAAGAAATCTGTGGCCGGGCCGGGCTTTCGCACGGCGGCATGTTCCGGCACTTCGACACGCGGCTCGACCTCGTGGTCGCCGCGGCCGCGGAGGTCGCGGCCCGGCAGACCCGCGGCTTCGCCGACCGGTTCGCCGGGCTGAGCCCGGCGCAGACGTCGTTGGCCGACCTGCTGCGCCAGCTTCGCGACCTCTCCCGCGACCCGGTCAACGCGGTGTGGCGGGAATTGCTCGTCGCCGCCCGCACCGACCAGCGCCTGCGTGATCGGCTGCGCCCCATCGTCGAGAACTACCGCGACGACGTCTACGCGGCCGCGATGCTGGTGCCCGGCATCGCCGCGTTCGACGAGGAGATCCGCGAAGTGCTGCTGTTCAGCGTGCTCTACCTCTTCGACGGCGAGTCGCTGGTGCGCCCCGTCGCCGAGGACGGGCCACGTGAACAGGTGCGGCTGACCCTCGCCGAGCGCTGCCTGAACAGCCTCACCGGGTAGCGCCGACTCACCGACTGGCACCGACGAACTGGACGACGCCGTCGAAGCGTTCCTCGACGGCGGTGAAACCCTTGCCCCGCAACAGGTCGCCGACCTCGCCGCGGTCGAACATGTGCTGCCCGCTGGCCGCGCCGAGCACGGTGTCGACCAGCCGCGCGGGTTGCCACGCGTGCCTGCCGCTGGTGAGCAACGCGATCCGGCCGCCCGATTTGAGCACGCGCCCGAACTCCTCGAGCGCCACCTCGGGCTCGGCGAACATGTGCAGCGCGGCGAAGCAGCACACGGCGTCGACGCATCCGTCCCGCAGCGGCGGGTGCACCGCGTCCGCGCGCAAGTAGGCGACCGGTTCCTCTCTTCCGGTCGCGGCGACGGCTTTGTCCAGCATCGTGGTCGACGCGTCCAGTCCGATGCTGAGCCCGCCGGCGCCGACGACCCCGCCGAAGTACCGGGTGAACCCGCCGGTGCCGCACGCGACGTCGAGCACGACGTCGCCGGGTCCGAGGTCCAGCAGCTGCTTCGCCAGCCGGTGCTCGCCGGCCATCGACGGACCGAACGGGCCTTTGGCGATCCGGCCCAGCGCGGGGCGCCAATAGCGTTCGTAGACCGTCGGCAGCAGCGTGGTGCGCATCAGGCGCTGGGTGACGCCGGTGGGCGGTCCGGCCTGCACGGCGTCGCCGAGGAGGTTGACGTAACCCCGCTCGCCACCTGGGTCGGCGGGTGGGTCGGCGAGCAGTGCGCTGAGGCGTTCCGTGGGCGTCACAGTGGCCACCGTAAACTTGCTGACCTCGCAGGACGATCCGAAGAGGTGCGTGCCGTGCAGGTCTCCGTTGCCGAGCTGGTGAACCGCTGCGCCGTCGCGGCCAAGCAGGCGGCGCCGTCGCTCGCGGACGCGCCGGCCGCCGCGATCGACGCGGCGCTCGCCGCGATGGCCGACCGGCTGACCTCGTCGCGGGCCGAGGTGCTCGAGGCCAACGCCGAAGACGTGCGCGCGGCCACCGAATCCGGCATGAGCGCCGGCTTGCTCGACCGGCTGCGGATCACCGACGAGCGCCTGACCGCGATGGCCGAGCAGCTGCGGCTGCTGGCGTCGGCCCCGCACGCGTCGCGCGAGGAAGAGGTCGGCGCGCTGGACGGTGGCCTGCGCCTCGTGCGCCGCTCGCGGCCCGTCGGCGTGATCGGGGCGAACTACGAGGCGCGGCCGAACGTGACGGTGGACGTCGCCTCGCAGCTGGTGAAGTCGCGCAACGCGGGTGTGCTGCGCACGGGCGGCGCCGCGCTCCGGTCGGCGACCTCGCTGATCACGTCGGTGGTCGCACCGGCGCTGTCGGGCGCCGATCTCGACCCGGCGGCGATCCAGCTGGTGCCGACCCCGGACCGGTCGGCGGCCTCGGCGTTGGTGCAGCAGGCGGGGCTGGTGCCGTTGGTGATCCTGCGAGGCAGCGGGGACAGCACCCGTGAGCTGGGCGAACTGGCCGCCCGCCACGGCGTGCGCACGCTGGCCCACGCCGACGGCGGCGGAGTGCTGTACGTCCACCCGGCGGCCGACCGGTCGATGGCGTTGGACCTGATCACCCGGAGCCTCGACCGCCTGGGCGTGTGCAACCGTCTCAACCTGCTGCTGCTGGACGCCTCGCTCTACGACGACTTGCTGCCCGACGTCCGGGCGGCGTTGTCGAAGGCCGGGGTTGAGGCGTCGCTGCCCCCGCACCCGCACGCGCTGGGCTACGAGTGGGCGCTGGACTCCGCCCACGAGGCCACGGTGACGGTGGCGCCCGCCTTCGGGGCGACCGACGCCGCCCGCCTCGCCAACGAGGAGACCTCAGGTCTGGCCGCGGCCATCGTGACCGACGACAAGGCCGCCGCCGACGAGTTCATGGCCGCCTACGAGGGCACCGGCGTCTTCTGGAACGCGCCGACCCGGCTGCTCGACGGCTTCAAGCTGCTCGGCGTGCCCGAGACCGGCATCAACATCGACCGGGTCCCCGGCCCACGCGGCCCGGTCACCTACACGGACCTGGTCCTACGCCAGTACGCCGTGGTCCCCGGTTAATCCAGCCAGCGGGCCAGGCGGCGGGTTGCTTCCGGTTGCCACTCCGGCGACTTCTGGGCGCGGAACGCCACCCACACCGCCGCGTACAGCTCACGGAAGCGCGTGCACACCTCCAGTTCCTCCGCGTCCACCGCACCCGGGTAGGCCCGTACGGCCGCCTCGCCGTCGAGGCGGCCGGTCAGGCGAAGGCACGCCAGGTCCCAGCCCAGCGGTCCCTGCCACGCGTCCTCGAAGTCGTTCCACACCAGGCCCGCGCCGGTGACCAGGACGTTCCCCGGGTGCGCGTCGCCGTGCAGGGGCCGAGCCGGGAACTGCGCCACCGCCGACGCCAGCGCCGAAGCCTCCGCGCGGAGCCGGTCGGGCAGGTCGAGACCCGGCAGGATCGCCACGAGGTCGCCCGCCGGGCCGCGGCAGTCCGACAGGTCGAGGCCGGTCATGGCGTCGTGCAGGGCCGCCAACTCCACGGCGAAGTCGACTGGATCGACCGGCGCGTCCGGCGAATGCGGCTCGAAATCCCAGAACGCCAGGGTGAAACCGGCATGGAAGTGCGGTCCGGCCGGTGGATCGACAGCGGGCCGGGTGGCACGAACCCCGCGCGAAGCCACGTGACGCGCGACGCGGATGTCCCGCTCGATCCACGCCCGCACCCCGGCCCGCGCCCGTGCCGTCTCCGTCGCCACCCGGGCCACCACCGGACCGAGCCGGACCAGCGTGTTGGCGCCGTCCTTGAGCACCTCGGGGTCGGCACGCAGGCCGTACGAGGACGCCACGGCCACCGCGGCCCCCACCGCTTCGTCGATCACCGGCGCATGCTCTCACCAGGGCGGTTCGTGCCGCATGCCCATTGCGGGGTGTGACCCGCGTAACCCCGCAGCCCAAGCGCGCTACCCCCGGGCAAGCGGGATACGATCCGTTGCGCGACTCGCGGCACGTTCGCGTGCCGTGACCGACGAACACAGCAGGAGGCAGTAGTGACGGCCGTAGCCCCGCAGCCGATCGCGACCAGGCCGTACCCGGCCCGGACGGCGCGCAAGGGTTCCTACCTGCTCGGCATGTTCCGCACCACCGACCCGAAGCAGCTGGGCGTGATGTACGTCGTCACGTCGTTCGCGTTCTTCATGGTCGGCGGCGCGATGGCCATGCTGATCCGCAGCGAGCTCGCGGTGCCCGGCCAGCAGTTCCTGTCGCAGGAGCAGTACAACCAGCTGTTCACCATGCACGGCACGATCATGCTGCTGCTCTACGCGACGCCGATCGTGTTCGGGTTCGCCAACCTGGTGCTGCCGATCCAGATCGGCGCGCCGGACGTGGCCTTCCCGCGGTTGAACGCCTTCTCCTACTGGCTGTTCCTGTTCGGCGGCATCATCGTCATCTCCGGCTTCCTGACCCCGGGTGGCGCCGCCGACTTCGGCTGGTTCGCCTACACCCCGCTGTCGGACAAGATCCACTCGCCGGGCGTCGGCGCCGACCTCTGGATCATGGGCCTCGTGGTCGCCGGTCTCGGCACCATCCTCGGTGGCGTGAACATGATCACCACGGTGGTCTGCCTGCGCGCCCCCGGCATGACCATGTTCCGGATGCCGATCTTCACCTGGAACATCTTCATCACGTCGATCCTGGTGCTGCTGGCGTTCCCGATCCTGACCGCCGCCCTGCTCGGCCTCGCCGCCGACCGCCACCTCGGCGCGCACGTGTTCGACCCGGCCAACGGTGGCGTGATCCTCTGGCAGCACCTGTTCTGGTTCTTCGGCCACCCAGAGGTCTACATCGTCGCCTTGCCGTTCTTCGGCATCGTGTCCGAGATCTTCCCCGTCTTCAGCCGAAAACCGCTGTTCGGCTACCGCGGTCTGGTCTACGCGACCCTGGCCATCGCGGCCCTGTCCGTCGCCGTGTGGGCGCACCACATGTACGCGACCGGCGCCGTGCTGCTGCCGTTCTTCTCGTTCATGACCTTCCTGATCGCGGTGCCGACCGGCGTGAAGTTCTTCAACTGGATCGGCACGATGTGGAAGGGGCAGCTGACCTTCGAGTCGCCGATGCTGTTCAGCGTCGGCTTCCTGGTCACGTTCCTCTTCGGTGGTCTGACCGGCATCCTGCTGGCCGCCCCGGCCATCGACTTCCACGTGTCGGACACCTACTTCGTGGTCGCGCACTTCCACTACGTGCTCTACGGCACGATCGTGTTCGCCACGTTCGCCGGCATCTACTTCTGGTTCCCGAAGTTCACCGGCCGCTACCTGGACGAGAAGCTGGGCAAGCTGCACTTCTGGACCACGTTCATCGGCTTCCACGGCACGTTCCTCATCCAGCACTGGCTGGGCAACGAGGGCATGCCGCGCCGCTACGCCGACTACCTGGCCAGCGACGGCTTCACCACGCTGAACACGATCTCGACGATCGGCGCGTACATCCTCGGTGCGTCCACGCTGCCGTTCATCTGGAACGTCTTCCGCAGCTACCGCTACGGCGAGATCACCACCGCGGACGACCCCTGGGGCTACGGCAACTCGCTCGAGTGGGCCACCACGACCCCGCCGCCGCGGCACAACTTCCTGGAGCTGCCGCGCATCCGGTCCGAGCGCCCCGCATTCGACCTGCACTACCCGGAGGAAGCGGCGATCGCGCACCGCGACGACGTGAAGTACACGGGCTTCGGGCACCGGTCCGCGACCGCGGTGAAGCCGGCGCCCTCGGAGATGCTGGCCGAGAAGATGAACCCGCCGGAGATCTCCGAGGACAACCCCAAGAAGCCGAACTGACCTCGTGACCACCCCGGCCACGGCGGGCCCCACGGTGTTGATCACCGTCACCGGCCCGGACAAGCCCGGTGTGTCGTCGGTGCTCTTCGCCGTGCTCACCCGGCACGGCGTGGACATCGTCGACGTCGAGCAGGTGGTGATCCGCGGCCAGCTCGTGCTCGGTGTGCAGGTCGGCAACGTCGAGGACCCGGAGGGGCTGCAGGAGTCGGTCGAGCAGGCCATGGCGACCGTGGCCATGCAGGTCGACGTCCAGCAGAGCGCCGACGTCGGCACGCCCGCGCGGCTGGGCTCCAGCCACGTGATCGTGGTGCTCGGCCGGCCGGTGACCGCACGCGGGTTCACCGAGTTCGCGCGCAGGCTGGCGGCGTTGAACGTCAACATCGACGCCATCCGCCGGGTCGCCGACTACCCGGTCACCGGGCTCGAACTGCGGGTGTCGGTTGCGGGGGACACCCCGGAGTCCGATGTGGAGCTGCGGTCCGCGGTCGCCGACGTGGCGATGCGGGTCGGCCTGGACGTCGCCGTCGAGCGGGAAGGTCTCACCCGGCGGGCGAAGCGGCTCGTCGTGTTCGATGTGGACTCCACGCTCGTGCAGGGCGAGGTAATCGAGATGCTCGCGGAGCGCGCCGGCTGCGGCGAGCGCGTCCGGGAGATCACCGAGGCCGCCATGCGCGGCGAACTGGACTTCACCCAGTCGCTGACCCAGCGGGTGGCGGCGCTGGCGGGGCTCTCCGAGTCGGTGCTCGACGAGGTGGCCGCCGACCTGCTGCTCACGCCGGGTGCGCGCACCACGATCCGCACCCTCAAGCGGCTCGGCTTCCGGTGCGGCGTGGTCTCGGGCGGCTTCACGCGCGTGATCAAGCCGCTCGCCGACGACCTCGACCTGGATTACGTCGCGGCCAACGAGCTCGAGGTCGTGGACGGCAAGCTGACCGGTCGCGTGCTCGGCAAGGTCATCGACCGGCCGGGCAAAGCCGCGGCGCTGCGCGAATTCGCCGACCGGTTCCACGTGCCGCTGGCCCAGTGCGTGGCCGTGGGCGACGGGGCCAACGACATCGACATGCTTGGTGCGGCCGGGCTGGGCGTCGCGTTCAACGCCAAGCCCGCGCTGCGCGAGGTGGCCGACACCGCGTTGTCGCACCCCTACCTCGATGTGGTTCTGTTCATCCTCGGCGTCACCAGGGCCGAGGTCGAGGCGGCCGACGCCGCCGACGGCATCGAGCTCGACCGGCCGTGAGCGTTCTCGACCCGCTCGCCGCGCGGTACGCGTCCTGGCTGGGGCTGCCCGCCGCCGCGACCAACGACGTCGAGGACGAGGATCCGCTCGCGGTGCGCGCGATGCCGGTGATCCTGCGCATCGAACGCGCGGAACCCCCGGCCCGCACGCCGCTGCTCGAAGCCGCGGCCGCCGCGGCCATCGCCGTGTGCCTCGATCCTGCGTCCGAAGTGGACGGTCCGTGGCACGAAGACGTGCTCGCGTGGGTGAGCGGGCGGATCCGCAAGGTGTCCCGCCGCGCGCGTGGCGCGCATTGGGCCGCGGTGCAAGAACTCCCGGGCGTGACGGTCGACGTCGCCGGCGCTTCTGTTCGGGCTCTGGTGCCTGCATTGGTGGCCGAGACGCCGCACGTGGTGTCCCGCCTGCAGATCTCCGGCAGCGACCTGCCCGCGGACGAGCCGAGTCCGGTCGAGGACGGTGTGCCGGTGCTGTACCTGAACCCGGTCGTCGCCATGACCACCGGCAAGGCGGCCGCGCAGGTCGGGCACGCCACCATGCTGGTGGCCGCGCTGCTGCACGCCGACGGCCGCGACACCGACCTGAAAGCCTGGGCGGAGAACGGTTTCCGCTGCGCGGTCCGCACGCCGAGCCGGGATCAGTGGCGCGACCTGCACCCGGGCGATGACCCGGTGGGCGCGTGGCGACGGCGTCGCGTGGTCGCGGTGCGCGATGCCGGGTTCACCGAGGTCGACCCGGGCACGGTCACCGTGCTCACCCAGTGGCCTAGCTGAGGCCCCCAGCCCCAACCTCGGGCACGAGTGTTCAATGGCAGAGCGAGCAGTCAGCCGCTTTGGTCCAGGGTCCAGTCGACGGGCGGCGCCGGATCGGTGCGCAGCCGGCTGTACAGGTAGCCGTCGCGCCATTCGCCGTTGCGGAACTCGCAGCCGCGCAGGACGCCTTCGAGCTGGAAACCGGCCTTGGTCAACGACTTCTGCTCGGCGATGTTCTCCGGGTGCGTTCCCGCCTCGATGCGGTGCACCGGCGTGTGGCGGAACAGGTAGTCGCACAGCATCGCCTGCGCGCGCCAGCCCAGCCCGCGGCCGCGGAACTCCGGCAGCAGGACGATGCCGATCTCCCAGCACCGGGCCTGGCCGCCGTACTGGTTGGCCCGGTAGATCACCATCCCGGCCACGCCGGCGGGGTCGCCGGACTCGACGTGCACCATCAGCCGGCCGTCGTCGGTGCCGAGGTAGCCGTCCTCGGCCAAGCGGCGGGCCGGCTGCTGGGCGTCGCGGAACCCGCCCCAGTCCAGCCCGATCAGCCCCGGCTCGACGGCGAAGCGGGCACACAGGTCCAGGTCGTCGCTGGTCACCGGGCGCAGCCGGATGGTCGGCGTGCTCACGTCACTCGCCCGGGCGTCGCCACACCACGAAGATCGAGTCCTCCAGCGTGGTCATGGCCTCCACGAACCGGTCGTTGTCGAACTCCGGCAACGACTGCAGCCGCGCCATGAGGTCGTCGGCCGCCGGGTCACCGGCCGGCACCGCGCACCCGCCGCCCCCGTCGCGGACCAGCAGGAAGAACACGTCTTCCTTCCACGGCCCTTCGGGGATCGTCCGGATCGCCACCTCGGCGAGCTCGGACCAGCCGACGGACTCCTCAGTGCCGTCCGCCAGGTGCCTGCGAACCCCCTCGTCGTCCACGACGACGGTGGCGTGCTCGGTCACTCGACCTCCGATGGTTTCTTCTCCGCTGGGGAAGCCAGTCTACGCAAGGCGCCACGCGCGACTTCAGTGTCATAGGTGGTCCAGAACGGCGGCAGCGACGCGCGCAGGAACCCGCCGTAGCGCGCGGTGGCCAGCCTGGAGTCCAAAATGGCCACCACGCCGCGGTCCTGTGTGGACCGCAGCAGCCGGCCTGTGCCCTGGGCGAGCAGCAATGCGGCGTGCGTGGCCGCCACGGTCAGGAAACCGTTGCCGCCATAGGCTTCCACCGCCCGCTGACGCGCGGACGCGAGCGGGTCGTCGGGGCGCGGGAACGGGATCCGGTCGACCACGACCAGCGACAACGACGGCCCCGGCACGTCCACGCCCTGCCACAGCGACAACGTGCCGAACAGGCACGTCGCCTCGTCCTCGGCGAACTTGCGCACCAGCAGGCCGGTGGCGTCCTCGCCCTGGCAGAGCACCGGGACCGACAGCTTGTCGCGCAGCTCGCTGGTGGCCTGCTTCGCCGCCCGCATCGAGGAGAACAGGCCCAGGGTGCGTCCGCCCGCCGCCTCGACCAGCTCGCGCAGCTCCTCGAGGAAGACCGGCGTCAGCCCGTCCCGCCCGGGCGGCGGCAAGTGCTTGGCCACGTAGAGGATTCCGCTGCGCGGGTGGTCGAAGGGCGACCCGACGTCCACGCCGGTCCACACCGGACCGGAGTCGTCCGACGGCACGGCCTTCTCCGTCGCGGCGCCCTCTGGGCGGGCCGACTCGCTCTGCTTGGCCGGCAGGCCCCATTGCCTTGCCAACGCGTCGAAGCTGCCGCCGAGGGTCAGCGTCGCGGACGTCAGGATCGTGGTGTTCTGCTCGAAGAGGCGCTCGCGCAGCAGGCCGGACACCGACAACGGCGCCACCTTCATCGACGGCGGGCGCGGGTTCATCGAACCCTCGTCGCCGGTCACCCACACCACGTCGTGGCGCTTGCCGACCTCGGCGTCGAACGCACTCAGCAGCCGGACCGCCGTGTCGTGCACCTCGTCGAGCAGGGCCAGCGCGAGCTTGCGGGCCGTGCTGCCCTCGAGGTCGTTCTTCTCGCCCTTGCGCTCCGAGCCGATCGCGGTGATGCAGTTGTGCGCGCAGTCGCGGACCGCGGCCAGCGCGCCCTGCATCGGCGTCGGCATGGCGTCGAGCCGGCCCACGGCCAGGTCGTCGAGCATGATCGCGAAGCCGTCGGCGGCCTCGGCCAGCCGGTCGGCGATGTCCTGGTCGATCAGCCGGCCGCTGCGCCGGGCGGCCGCGGCGATGGCCGAGCTGGTGAGCTCGGCGGTGGCGGCCGAGGTGACCCGGTCGACCAGGTCGTGCGCCTCGTCGATGACCACCACGTCGTGCTCGGGCAGCACCTGGATGCCCTGCAGCGCGTTGATGGCGAGCAGCGCGTGGTTGGTCACCACCAGGTCGGCCTTGCCCGCCTCGGCCTTGGCCTTCTCGGCGAAGCAGTCCTCGCCGACCGGGCAGCGGGTGACGCCCAGGCACTCGCGCGCCGACACCGACACCTGCCGCCACGCCTGCTCGTTCACGCCGGGGACCAGCTCGTCGCGGTCGCCGGTCTCGGTGTCGCTGGCCCACTCGCGCAGCCGGGTCACCGCGCGGCCCATCGCGGAGACCGCGAACGGGTCGAACAGCGCGTTGTCCTCGGGCTCGTCGGGCACGCCGCCGTCGAGTTTGTGCAGGCAGAGGTAGTTGCGCCGGCCCTTGAGGATGGCGAAGGTGGGGCGGCGGCCGAGCTCCTTCTTCAGCGCGTCGGCCAGGCGCGGGAGGTCGCGGTCGACCAGCTGGCGCTGCAAGGCGATCGTCGCCGTGGAGACGACCACCGTGCGGCCGGTCTCGACGGCGTGCCGCAGGGCCGGCACGAGGTAGGCCAGCGACTTGCCGGTGCCGGTGCCCGCCTGCACGGCGAGGTGGTCGCCGGTGCGGATGGCCCGGTCGACCGCCTCCACCATCGCGACCTGGCCCTCACGCTCGGTTCCGCCGACCGCGGCGACGGCGGTGGCGAGCAGATCGCGAACGGAAGGGAGGGTGGCGGGGGACGGGGACACAGACGAGACCGTACTCGGGGGGACCGTCAGTCCTGTGACACGTCCGGGTGGATCGGGCGCGTCATGTCTTGTTGACGCTGTGCTATGCGCCGACCATCGGCAGCATGAAGATGCGTGCGCCGGCCGTGGCGCTTCTGATCGTCGCGACTGCGACATCCCTGACCATGCTGGGTGGGCCGGCGAGTGCCGCGCCCACCGCGCCGAAGAAGGGCGCCGCGTCGGTCGGGGCCGTGTCCGTGACCCTGGACGGGGTCGCCACGAACCAGGCCTCGATCGCGCCGTGCACCACGCTGGGCGCCAACTCCACGCCCGGGACGACCCCGGTGGCGGGCGTGGTCTACGGGAAGGCGGAAACGAGCTGCACCCGGGACAAGGGGGAGGCCACCGCGGTGGCGAGTGGCAAGCGGTTCAAGGTGACCGTGCTGCGCCGCCACCGGGGGCCGGTGATCGCCCTGACCAGCTGGTCGGTGCAGTGCAGCACCAAGAAGACCGGCAGCACCGCGAGCATGACGCTCAGCGGCCTGACCGGCGTGACGGTGCCGTCGAACATCCCCGTGAACTACACGGTGACGGTGCCCGGGCACAAGCCGAGCGATCCCGTGCTGGCCAAGGTCGTGTTCAACGAGCTGGTCGTCCCGAGCCCGCCGGACGGCAGCATGGTCATGAACCTGATGCACATCAAGCTGTTCCCGAACACGCCGAACAGCCCCGACCGCGGTGACATCGTGCTGGGCACGGTCGACTGCGATCCGAACAAGTGAGCCTGGTGGGGCCGGGAGTACCGCCCGGCCCCACCGACCCTTTCGAACTCAGTGGTCCAGGGCGACCACGCCGGGTGTTTCCGCGTTGCGGCGGGTCTTGGTCCACCCGTTGCGCTTGCGGACAAGCCGGGCCGCGGCCCGCCACGACGTCAGGTAGAACGTGTAGATGTACACCGCGTACGCGAAGCCGTAGCCCAGCGCGCGGATCCGGCCCACCGACCTATCGCACCGCGCGCGGTAGATCGGGCCCCACACCAGGAACGGCAAGAGGCCGAACAGGCCGTAGCCCACGAACAACAGCCAGGCCCCGCCGGTGAACCACGTCCACACCTCGGCCGGGTCGCTCGCGGCGCGAACCCCCAGCAGCACGAACGGGATCGGGTAGACGATCGTGCCGATCAGCTGCATCCACGGCTGGGCCAGGTAGTAGAGCATCTCCGCGGCACCGAGGGTCGACAGGTGCGGCGAATCCCAGATCTGGCGCACATAGCGCGCGCACTGCATGGTGCCCTGGCCCCACCGCGTGCGTTGGGCCAGGAACGGCCGCAGCCGGTACAGGCCTTCCTGCGCCACGTGCGTGTCCACGGTGAACCCGGTCCGCCAGCCCGCGGTCAGCAGGTGCACACCCAGCTCGAAGTCCTCCAGCAGCGAACCGCGCCACGGGGTGCCCGCCGCGCCCGCGATGCTGTCCAGCGCGGCCAGCCGGGTGAACTGGCCGTTGCCGCCCATGGAGATCGTGCCCGTGTGGGCGCGGGACATCTGGATCGCCGCGATCGCGGTGCGGAACTCCAGGTCCTGCATGCGGACCATGGCCGCGCCGAAGAGCCGGCGCAGGCGCCCGCCCTGCTGTTCCCGCACGCCGACGTTGCTCATCCGCACGTCGACCTGGACCGCGCCGATCGCGGGGTCGCCGAAGAGGTGGCCGGCCGCGCACACGGCGAGGCTGTCGGGGGCGGGCCTGCCGTCGGCGTCGACCACGACGACGACCGTCCTGGCGGTGTCGGCGCCCGCGCCGACCCACACCTTGAGCGCGCGGTACGCCGCGTTGAGCGCGTCGCCCTTGCCGGTGCGCGCGTGCGGGCGGCGCCTGCTGACCAGGTGCAGGTGGCGGTCGTCCTTGCCCAGGGCCGTCACCACGGCGGCGGTCGCGTCGTCGGAGTCGTCGTCGATGACCCACACGTGCCCGCCGGGGAAGGTCTCCCGCAGGTAGCGGACGGTGTCGCCGACGACGGCCTCCTCGTCGCGGCACGGCACGAAGAAGTGCCACGCGAACGCGTCCGGGTCACCCGAGGGCAGCCTGCGGTGGCGCAGGTAGGGCACCACGATCAGGCAGACGTAGGTGATGAACGCGACGCTCATGGTGAGCGCGATCGCTTGCGTGAAGCCGAGAACCAGCTGCGAGCTCACGCCGTGCGCTCCCTCGTCCGGTCATCCCGGTTCCGCGTGGCGAGCCACACGAACAGCACCAGCGCGACCGCGCCGCCGAACACGCTCACCATCGAGCCGAGCATGGTGTGGCCCCAGTAGTAGCCGAGGTCGGTGCCGAGCCAGTTGACCAGGCCGACGATGGTCAGCACGCGCAGCTGGTTGACCACGATCACCGCCAGCGCGGCGACGCCGAGCGCGATCAGCACCTGGCGGGTGATCCGCGGCCGCAGCGCGATCATGATCGCGCCGACCACGAGCAACGGGAGGACAAGGAACGCCGACGTGCACTCGGGGGTCATCTTCAGCCCGAACGGGTGGTCGCCGCCGAGTCCGAAGTAGACGGTCTGGCGCGTGTCCGCGACGTACACGCCGTGCCCGGTGGTCAACCGCAGCACGCCGCCGGCGAGCACCACCTCGGCGGTGCGGTAGAGGCGCTGCCAGAAGACCAGGGCGGCGGCGAGCGCGATGAGGCCCGCCACGAGCGCCTTGGTGGCGGGCGGAACGCGTCTGGGCGCGGGGGGTTCGGTCACGGGAGTCCTTCCCTGGGCAAGGGGTCCGGTCGATCATCGGTCAGAACGGCGCGGTGGCGTATCGCTGGATCGGGTGACGTGAAGGTCCCGTTCGTGGGTCAAAACTGCGGAACGTTCGGAGCCTGGCCACTTGATCGGGCGACGTGTCACACGTTCAGGTCCTATGTGGCCGGATCTGCTTACCAATTGGCTCTGTTGCGCGATATCCACCGGCGCACACCAGTGCGCAATCCAGATGACGGAGGAAATTGATGCCAAGACGATTGGCGCGCCGAGCCGGTCTGACCGCGCTCACCGGCGTCGCCGCGGCCGTCGCGTTGCTGGCCGCCGCCATGCCCGCGTCGGCCGCGCCTGGCGACGGATCGGCGTATGCGGCCAAAGTGGACGTGACGCTGCTCGGGGCGTCCGCGGTGACCGTCGGCCCACTGTCCCCTTCGAACACCAACGGGCCGACGAGCGCCACGCTGGCCAGCATCTCGGTGCCAGGCATCCTCAGCACCGGCATCGTCAGCAGCAAGTCGGTGCTCGACGAGAACACCGGCGTGGTGCACACCGAGGCCAGCATCGCGAACGCGAAGGTGACCCTCGGCACGGCCAAGCTGACCGCCGACGTGATCGGATCGCACTGCGACGCCACGCAGTCCGGCGTCACCGGCGGCTCGACGCTGGTGAACGTGCAGATCCCCGGCGCGCAGGTCCCGGTGAACCCGGCACCGAACACCAAGGTGAACGTGCTCGGCCTGCTGGTGATCACCTTCAACGAGCAGATCGACAACGCGGACGGCAGCAAGACGATCAACGCCGTGCACATCAAGCTGAACGCGCTCGTCGGCTCGGGCGACGTGATCCTGGCGTCGTCCACCTGCGGGCCCGCGGCCCCGCCGATGCCGATGGCGTCCGGTGCCGGTCTCTGGGTCGGCCTCGGTCTGCTCGGCCTGGTCGCGGTTCCGGCCGGCACGGTGGTCTTGCGCAAGCGGCGTGCCGCGGCGCAGGCCTGACGGGAGGAGTCGCGCATGTACGGAGGCGGTGGCGGTGGCGCCATGGGCGGTGCCGCGAGCGGTGGGGCAGGAGCACTGGCGATGACGGGTGCTCCCGTGGTGTGGTGGATCGTGCTGGGCTTCGCCCTGCTGATCGCCGGCGTGCTGTTGCTGCACGCGAGCCGCAGGCGCCACCGGATCCCGACCGCAACCGGACCCGGTCGGTGACCGCCCGATGAGACCGCCGCCGGTGCCCGGTTCTTCCGAGGATCAGGCACCGGCGGCGCTCATCGGGTGAAAGGAGGAACATGAGCAAGGACGTCGTGCTGCTTGCCGGTACCCGCCCGGAAGCGGTGAAGGCCGCCCCGGTGGCGTTGGCGCTGGCCGGTCACCCCGTGCTCCGCCCTCGGATCGTCCACAGTGGACAGCACGCCGGCATGGTCGAACAGGCCCTGGCCCCGTTCGGGCTGAGGGTCGACGACCGCCTGCCCGTTCAGCGGGACACCGGAGGTCAGCCCGAACTCGTGGCGCAGCTGCTGCCCGCGCTGGACGACGTCCTGGCGACCCACGACCCGGCCGCGGTGATCGTCCAAGGCGACACCACCACGACGCTGGCGGGGGCGCTCGCCGCGTTCTGGCGCCGGGTTCCGGTGGTGCACCTGGAAGCGGGGCTGCGCACCGGCGACCTGGCCTCGCCGTTCCCGGAGGAGGCCAACCGCCAGCTGGTGGCCCGCATCGCGGCGTTGCACCTGCCGCCGACGGAGCAGGCCGCGCAGGCCCTGCGCGCCGAGTCGGTGCCCAGCGAGCACATCGTCGTCACCGGCAACACGGTCGTGGATGCCGTGCGCCACATAGCATCCGCGGCGCCGCCGGCGCGCGACCCGAAGCTCTCGGCGCTGGAGCACCGGGTGGCCACCACCGGCGGCCGCCTGGTCCTGGTGACGGTCCACCGCCGCGAGTCGTGGGGTGCGCCCCTGGACCGGGTGCTGGCCGCGGTGCACGACCTGGCCGACGCCCACCCGGACATCCACGTGCTGTTGCCCGCGCACCCGAATCCGTTGGTACGCAGGCAGATAGCGGCGACACCGAGCCACCCCCGGGTCGTGGTCACCGAGCCGCTGGACTACCCGGACCTGGTCCGCGCCCTGCGCGGCGCCTCCCTGGTGCTCACCGATTCCGGCGGCATCCAGGAGGAGGCGCCCAGCTTCGGCGTGCCGGTGCTGGTCCTGCGCGAGGTGACCGAACGCATGGAGGCCGTGGTCGCCGGCTGCGCGTGGCTGGTCGGCACCGATCCGGCCCGAATCCGCACGGAGGCCGACCGCGTGCTGTGCCAACGGTTGCGCGTCCCGCTGGACCGCAACCCATTCGGCGACGGTCGCGCGGCGCTGCGGGTCGTGGCAGCCTTGGAGGAACTGCTGGGCCTCACCGCCGCCATGGTCTGTGAGGCAAGCTGAACGTCCAGGTTGGCCGTGGTTGCCTCGGCACCGGTCACCCGCCCAGTCTGGGTTCGCCGATCAGGGACACCCCAGCCCCGCGCAGTTCGACCAGTGCACTGTCCACAGTGGTCTTGGCGACGCCTGCGGTCAGGTCGAGGCGCACCGTGGTGGCGAACCCGGCCTTGGCGGCATCGAGCGCCGTCGCCCGCACGCAGTGGTCGGTGGCGATCCCGACGACGTCGACGGTGTCCACGCCCTGATCCCGCAACCACCGGGTCAGCGCGGTCCCGTGCGAGGCTCCCTGGAACCCCGAATACGCCGCTTCGTATGCCCCCTTGGAGAACACGGCCTCGATCGGCGCGACGTCCAGCTCGGGGTGGAACGACGACCCGGGCGTCCCGGCCACGCAGTGCACCGGCCAGCTGGCCACGAAGTCCGGCGAAGCGCTGAAGTGGTCACCGGGATCGACGTGGTAGTCCCGGGTGGCGATGACCCGGTCGTAGCCGCCCCGGCCCAGGCGGGCCGTGATCTCGGCGGCCACCGCGGCGCCGCCGGCCACGGCCAGCGACCCGCCCTCGCAGAAGTCGTTCTGCACATCGACGACGATCAACGCGTTGGCCACGGCGGTCACCCCACGTGCACGGTAGTGATGGCCGGTTCCCCGGCGGACAACTTCAACCCTTCCCAAGGCAGCGACACAAGTCCACCCCGGACCCGCTTGCGCGCCTGCTCCAGCGACGGCAGCCCCTCGACCACGGAACCCCCGCGCATCAACGGCATCGCCAACTGCCGGTCGTGCTCGGCCGCCTCCGGCTCGGGCCCGGCCGCCGGGTAGATCACTTCCTCCAACGCGGTTCCGGTCGGCTTGTGCCTGCGGATCGCCAGCTTGCGCCCGCCCTTGGACTCCTTGTGCGACGACCGTTTCGCCACCGGCCGCCCCGCCACCTCGACCAGCTTGTAGACCATCCCGGCGGTGGGCGCGCCCGACCCGGTCACCAACGAGGTCCCGACCCCGTAGGCATCCACCGGCTCGGCGCGCAGCGCCGCGATCGCGTACTCGTCGAGGTCCCCGGACACCACGATCCGCGTGTGGTTCGCGCCGAGCTTGTCCAGCTGCTCGCGCGCCTGGCGGGCCAGCACACCGACGTCGCCGGAGTCGATCCGGATCGCGCCGAGCTCGGGCCCGGCCACCTCGATGGCTGTGTCGATGCCCTTGGTGATGTCGTAGGTGTCCACGAGCAGCGTCGTGTCACGCCCCTGGGCGGCGACCTGCGCGGCGAAGGCGTCCCGCTCGCTGTCGTGCAGCAACGTGAAGGCGTGCGCGCTGGTCCCGGTCGTCGGGATGCCGTGGCGCCGCGCGGCCTCGAGGTTCGACGAGGTGGCGAACCCGCCCAGGTAGGCGGCCCGGGCGGACGCCACGGCCGCCTCCTCGTGCGTGCGCCGCGACCCCATCTCGATGATCGGCCGGCTGTTCGCGGCGCTCACCATCCGCGCGGCCGCCGAGACGATCGCGCTGTCGTGGTTGAGGATCGACAGCACCAGCGTCTCCAGCACCACGGCCTCGGCGAACGTGCCGCGCACGGTCAGGACCGGCGACCCGGGGAAGTACAACTCGCCCTCGGGGTAGCCGTCGACGTCGCCGGTGAAGCGGTAGCCGGCCAGCCAGTCCAGCGTGTCCTTGTCGACCACTTTGCGATCAGCGAGCTCGCGCAACTCGTCGTCGCCGAAGCGGAACGCGGCGATCGCGTCGAGCACCCGCGCGGTCCCGCCGACGACGCCGTAGCGCCGCCCGTTGGGCAGCCGCCGGGCGAACGTCTCGAAGACGCACGGCCGGTCGCCGGTCCCGTCGGCCAGCGCCGCGGCCAGCATGGTCAGCTCGTAGTGGTCGGTGAGCAACGCCGTGCTGCGACCCAGCTCAGTCATAGGGGCGAGCGTATAGCGATCCGGCGCCCCGCAAAGGTGATCCTCATCGGGGCAGCGGCGAGATCACCACGCCGTCGCGCTCGGCCCGCCGCTCACCCCAGTCGTACATCGCCTGCAGCATGGGCCCGAGTTCGCGCCCCTCGGCGGAGAGCCGGTACGACACCGTCACCACGGCGTCCTCGTCGTGCACGGTGCGCTCGACCAGCCGGGCGCGCTCCAGTTCGCGCAGCCGCTGGGTGAGCATCTTCTCGCTGATGCCGGGCAGCAGCCGGCGCAGCTGGCCGTAGCGCAGCTCGCCCTGCTTCAGGTGGGCCAGGATGACCGGTGTCCAGCGGCCGCCCACCAGGTCGACCGCCAGCTCCACCGGGCAGTGATATTCGGGCTGGTACTCGGGCACGCACTCCACGGTACGTACTTGATCAGGCCTGGCCAACGTGGTTGCGTGCGGCCGTGACCAGTGATGTCCCCACGTTGTACGAGTGGGCCGGTGGCGCCGAGGCGTTCACGAAGTTGATGACCACCTTCTACGCGGAGAAGGTCCCGAACGACGACCTGCTCGCGCCGGTGTTCGCCCACATGGGCCCGCACCACGCCGAGCACGTGGCGTTGTGGCTGGGCGAGGTGTTCGGCGGGCCGCCGGCCTACTCCGCCGAGTACGGCGGGCACCCGCACATGATCGCCATGCACGCCGGGCGGGGCATCACCGAGCAGCAGCGGCGACGCTGGATCCAGCTGCTGCTCGACACCGCCGACGAAGTGGGCCTGCCGAACGACCCAGAGTTTCGTGCCTCCTTTGTCGGTTACCTCGAATGGGGGACCCGGATGGCGGTGATCTTCTCCGCTCCGGGCGCGGAGGCGAACCCCGACGAACCGATGCCGCACTGGAACTGGGCGCTACCGCCCTGGCAGGGGTAGCCGACACGCCCGCGGGCCCGGAAAGGTGATCTGGCGAACGCCCCCGAATCGGACATGCCACCATTGGGGGTATGACCACGCCAGCCGCTACCGAGCAGACGCAGGCCGAGCCTGCGGGCGCCGAGGTGGCCGCCGAGGACCAGCCGTGGCAGACGGTGGTCTGGAACGACCCGGTCAACCTCATGTCGTACGTGACCTACGTGTTCCAGAAGCTCTTCGGCTACAGCCGGGAGAAGGCGACGAAGCTGATGCTCGACGTCCACCACAAGGGCAAGGCGATCGTGTCGTCGGGGTCCAAGGAGAAGGTCGAGGGTGACGTGGCGAAGCTGCACGCCGCGGGCTTGTGGGCCACGATGGAACACACCTCGTGAACGTCTGGAAGCGCAAGGGCGCGACCGTCGTGGCCACCATGGACCGGCAGGAGGCCGCCGTGCTGCGCGGCCTGGTGTCGCAGATCAACGACATGCTGATGGCCCGCGCCGAAGAGGCGCCGCAGGACGAGCTGGCCGAGCTGACCGGCATCCGCACCGGGCCGACCACCTCGCCGGACGACCCGATCCTGTCCCGGCTGCTGCCCGACTTCCACCGGCTCGACCCGGACAAGCCCGACAAGACCGAGCAGGACTCCGCGGCCGCGCTGCGCTCGCTGCACGAGCCGGAGTTGCTCGAGCAGAAGACCGGCGTCGCCGAGGTCGTGCTGGAGACCTGCCCGCCTGGCGGCGGCCGGGTGTCGCTGACCTTCGAGCAGGCCGACGCGTGGCTTTCCGCGCTCAACGACGTGCGGCTGGCGCTGGGCACCGCGCTCGACGTCACCGAGGAGATGCCCGACGAGCTGCCCGAGGACGACCCGCGCAGCCCGCACCTCGGTGTGTACCACTGGCTGACCTGGGTGCAGGACACCCTGGTCGACGCGCTCGCGGGTGACTAGGTGATCACCGACGTGGCCGGCATCGAGGTCGGTCACCACCAGCGCATCGAGGATGGCTGGGCCACCGGCACCACCGTCGTGCTCGCCCCGCCCGGCACGGTCGGCGCGGTGGACGGGCGCGGCGGCGCGCCCGGTACCAGGGAAACCGACCTGTTGCGCCCGGAAAACCTGGTGCAGCACGTGAACGCGGTCGTGCTCACCGGCGGGAGCGCCTACGGGCTCGACGCGGCCACCGGCGTGATGCGCTGGCTCAGCGAACGCAACACCGGCTTCCCGGTCGGCATGCAGCCGCACGAGGTCGTCCCGATCGTGCCCGGCGCCGTGCTGTTCGACCTGCCGCGCAGCGCGTGGGGCAACCGGCCGGACGCCTCCTTCGGTTATGCCGCATGCGAAGCGGCCGCGGGCGGACCGGTGGAGCAGGGCTGCGTCGGGGCCGGCACGGGGGCCAAGGTCGGCTCGCTCAAGGGCGGCATCGGCACCGCGAGCACGGTCGCCGAGGCGTGGACCGTCGGCGCACTCGCCGCCGTCAACGCCAAGGGCGAGGCGGCGGACCTGGCCACCGGGCGGCTCTGGGCCGGCGACCAGTTCGATGTGGACTGGCCCGACCGCCCGGGCGACCTGCCCACCGTCGAGCAGACCGGCCTGAACACCACCATCGGCGTGGTGGCGGTGAACGCGGCACTGTCCAAAGCGGAGGCCGGCCGGCTCGCGATGGCCGCCCACGACGGCCTTGCCCGGGCGGTGCGCCCCGCCCACTCCATGTTCGACGGTGACACCGTCTTCGCGCTCGCCACCGGCGAAATGCCGCTGCCCGACGGCCCGATGCGGGCGGTGGCGCTGGACAGCCTGTGCGCCGCGGCCGCCGAGGTGTTCGCCACCGCGATGGGCAACGGCGTGCTCGCCGCGACCTCGCTCGCCGGGCTGCCCGGCTACCGCGACGTCTGGCCCGGCGCGCTGCGCGCGTAAGCGGCTCCCGGCGTTCACCCGCAAGAACCTGACCAGAAAGCCCGCTTTGCCGGTATCTTCCGTGCCGGATCGTCCCGTCGTGTGCATCTGACGTAACGAGAGGGCGTTTCACCGTGAAGAGAAGGCTCTTGTCGGCGGCCATCGGCGCGCTGTTGCTGACCGCCTCGGCGGTCCTGGCCGTCGCCGCGGCCCCGGCGGCCCAGGCCGCCGCCCGCAACGGCGTCTGCGAATCGGGCGAGTTCTGCCTCTACTACAACAGCGACAACCAGGGGTCGCTTGTCGACTTCACCGGCTCGGTCGCGACCTACGGCACCGGCACGGACTGCATCAAGTTCATCAGCTCCGGCAACGGCCGCGGCCAGTGCGTGAAGAACAACGCGGCCTCGGCGTGGAACCGCACGTCCGTCCCGGTCACGGTCTTCTACAAGAGCGACTGGTCCGGCGCGATCGACTCGTTCATCGCCGGCGCGAAGGGCAACCTGAGCTCGTCGCTGAAGAACGAGAACGCCGGTCACGTCGTCGGCAAGCCGGGCAACGACCGCATCGAGTACGGGGTCTACCACACCAACGACGCCCGGATCACCGCCTACTTCGACGGCTACCTGTCCACCTCGGGCCGGCACGAGGGGATCGACATCGCCCTGAGCCCCGGCGCCAACGTGTACGCCCTGCTCGACGGAACGGTGATCTACAAGAACGAGGGCGGCGGTGGGCTGTCCACCATCTCGATCTACAACGCGAGCCTCGACCGCAGCATCATCTACCTGCACTCCAACCCGCTCGACGGGCTCGCCGTCGGTCAGCACGTCGACCGCGGCCAGCACATCGCCGACGAGGCCTCACGCGGCGCCAGCGCGTCGCACACGCACGTCGAGATGCGGCCGGGCCGGCACGAACTCGCGGCGAAGAGCGTCGACGACCCCGTGCTGGACAACCCGATCCCGACGACGTTCTGGATGAACCACGGGTACAACATCTGCTGCCAGTGACCTCTTGATCGGCCCACCGCCCGCCTGGGCGGTGGGCCATCGTAGGGTCGCCCCATGATGTGGCTCCGGATCGCGCTGACCACGCTCGTGCTGGCAGCGGTGACGTGGCTCGGGGTCGCGCTGAACGTCTTCCACGTCGGCGGGGGCACCCTGCTGATCTGGCTGAGCGCCCTGCTGGTCCTGGTCCTCCCGCCGATCGTGGCCCGCAGCGCGGGCGTGGCCGTGCTGGGCGTGTTCGCCGCAGGCATCCACCTGGTCATGATCTTCGGGGCCGGGCTCACCGTGGTCGACGGCCTCGTGCTGCAGACGCGGGGCGTGCACGTGCAGGCCGCGGTCACCGGCTACACCGATCACTGGACGGCCGCGCAGTTCACGCCGCCGTCGAAGTACACGAAGAACGCGCTGGTCGTGGTCACGCCGGACGGCCAGCACGGCATCGTGGCCGTCGACGGCGACCGGCCGGGCGCGTCGGTCGAGGTGGTCGAGGACCCGCAGGCGGCCGTGGACCTGCACCGGCCGGACGAGGTCGACTTCACCGTCGGCCTCGTGGTCGGGCTCATCGACCTCTTGATGATCTTCGGATTGGCCTGCTACGCAGGTCGGACCGCCCGCAAGGGCCGCGTCTCACCAAGCGGGAAAGCTCCGACCTCGACGTAAGATGGATCTCGTGCTGCAGCTGCGCCAGGACCTCGTCGACCAGATGGTCGCCCACGCCCGCCGGGACCACCCGGACGAGGCGTGCGGGCTGCTCGTCGGTCCGGCCGGCGCGGATCGCCCCGAGCGGTTCATCCCGATGCTGAACGCGGCCCGGTCGCCGACGTTCTACCAGTTCGACGAGGGCGAGTGGCTGCGCGTGTACCAGGAGACCGACGCCGCCGACGAGGAGATCGTCGCGGTGTTCCACTCCCACACGGCGACCGAGGCCTACCCGTCGCGCACCGATGTCGGGATCGCCGACAACTACGCGATGTTCCTGCCGAGCCCGCACTACGTGCTGGTCTCCACGCGCGAGCCCGACACCCACGAACTGCGCTCGTACCGGATCGCCGACGGCGCGGTCACCGAGGAGCGGGTCGACGTCGTCGAGTCCTACCGGTTCGCGGGCACCGGCCCGGACGACCGTCCCGATCGCTGAGACCGGCACTCGCAAGCGTCTTCGACAAGCACGTAATCACGGAGGTATGCCCACCATGGCCGTCACGGTCTCCATCCCGACCATCCTGCGGACCCACACCGGCGGCGAGAAGACCGTCTCCGCGGACGGCGCCACCCTCGCCGAGGTGATCGACAACCTCGAGGCCAACCACGGCGGGCTCAAGTCGCGCCTGGTCAAGGAGGGCTCGCTGCACCGGTTCGTCAACGTCTACGTCAACGACGAGGACGTGCGCTTCGCCGGCGGCCTCGACGCGAAGGTCGCCGACGGCGACAACGTGACGATCCTGCCCGCGGTGGCCGGCGGCTGATCGTGGCCCGCTACGACTCGCTCCTGGACGCCCTCGGCGACACGCCGCTGGTCGGGTTGCCCCGGCTCTCGCCGTCCGCGGACGTGCGCCTCTGGGCGAAGCTGGAGGACCGCAACCCGACGGGCTCGATCAAGGACCGCCCTGCCCTGGCGATGATCGAGGCCGCCGAGCGCGACGGCTTGTTGCGCCCCGGCGCGACGATCCTGGAGCCGACGTCGGGCAACACCGGCATCGCGCTGGCCATGGCGGCCAAGCTCAAGGGTTACGGGCTCGTGTGCGTGATGCCGGAGAACACGTCGGAGGAACGCAAGCAGCTGCTCGCGGCCTACGGCGCCCGGATCGTGCACTCGCCCGCGGCGGGCGGCTCGAACCAGGCCGTGGCGATGGCCAAGGAGCTGGCGAAGAGCAACCCCGACTGGGTGATGCTGTACCAGTACGGCAACCCGGAGAACGCGGGCGCGCACTACCGCGGGACCGCGCCGGAGATCCTGCGCGACCTGCCGTCCATCACCCACTTCGTGGCCGGTCTGGGCACGACGGGCACCTTGGTCGGCGCGGGGCGGTACCTGCGCGAGCACAAGCCGGAGATCCAGATCATCGCCGCGGAGCCGCGGTACGGGGAACTGGTCTACGGCCTGCGCAACCTCGACGAGGGCTTCGTCCCGGAGCTGTACGACCCGGACGTGCTGACCGGCCGGTACTCGGTGGGCTCGTACGACGCCCTGCGCCGCACGCGGCAGTTGCTGGAGAGCGAGGGCATCTTCGCCGGCATCTCGACGGGCGCGATCCTGCACGCCGCGCTGGCCGTGGCGGAGAAGGCCGAGCGGGCGGGGGAGAAGGCCGACGTGGTCTTCGTCGTGGCCGACGGCGGGTGGAAGTACCTGTCCACGGGTGCCTACAGCGGCACCCTCGACGAAGCCGCCGCCCGCCTCGAAGGCCACCTCTGGGCTTGAGGGCCGCATCACCCGGTCGACCAGCTCCGGACAAGCTGCCTGCGGACGCACGCTGCGCGGGTCAGCGGGCCGGGGACACGGCTTCGATGTTGGCGACGGTGAATTCGCGATCCGCGCCACGCAGGTGGCAGTAGGACTCCATCCATCGGTCCCAGAGCCGGATGGGGCGGATCCGGCGAATCGTACGGTTGCCTTCCTTGTTCCGGTAGGAGATCACCACGTCGTCGCGGTGTTCGATGGCATGGGCGAGCAACGCCAGTTCGGCGTCGTCCAGGCGGGGGTTGAGTCCGGCCAGGGTCCGCTCGGCGCGGCTCACCTTGGCGTGGTCACCGTTCGGGTCCGCGACGAGGCGACGGGCCAGCTCGGACGCGTCGAGGGTCGGTCGGGGTGGGTCGATCGGGTCGGTGTCGCTGAGGTGCCCGGTGACCCGCTCGACCACGACGGCGCCGGTCGCGTCCTCGACGACCGGGAAGAAGCCCGCCGCGCGCAACGAATCGAGCACCCGGTCCGGTTCCAGCGGACTCGTCAGCACGGTCGGCGCGGCCCGGACCAGCTTGAGCTTGGCCAGCGACCGGGTGCCGGCGATCTCGGCGACCATCGCCTCGTCGGCCACCAGGCACGATCGTGTCGCTCGCACCCGCACTCGACCGTGGCGCCGGGCGGTGTCGTTGACCAGGTACTCCAGTGGTTGCGGCAGCGGCTGGTGGGCGATCGCGGCCAGCTCGGCGAGCAGTTCCGGCGCCGTCCAGCCCGCGTCGAGCGCGCCTCGGACGCTGTTCGCGCTGAACCGCCAGACCGCGCCCGCGCCGCGGGTCTCGTTCACCGCGGCGGCGGCGAGCAGGTTCGCCACGGCCGCACTCGGCTGACCGGACACCACGGCGGTGAGGTCCGACTGCAGGATCACCCGGCACTCGGTCGCCGGTAGCAGTGCCGCGCAGCGGTCGGCGACACTGTCGGGGTTGGCGTCGACGATCGTCGCCCCGAGTTCGGAGACCCGGTCCTGGGCGACGACGCCCAGCAGTTCCGCTTCCTGGATCACCGCGGCGATCTTCGCGTCGCGCGCGGCGGCGTCGTAACCGTGCATGGGGTAGAACCAGTCGATCTCGCCGCCGACGCCGCGGACCGACAGCCCGTCCGCGGCCGCGGTCCGCACCAATGCGCGGCGCATGGCGCCGGCCTCGGACACCAACGGCAGCGGTGGCGGCTGCACCTTGTCGTCATTGACCTCCCGGAGCAGGGGAGCGTGTTCGATCGCATACCAGGCTGTGGCCGCCGCCGCCCATTGTTCGCTCGGCGTCGCGGCGCGCCACCGCGAGTGGGCGGCGGTCGGCGCGTAGCCGCCGTCGGTCTCGCCAAGCAGTTCGGCGGCATACGCGATGTCGATCCACAGCGGCATCGTCTGCACTGGGATCGACAGGCGTTTGGCGAGGTTGCCCTGCTCACGCGCGCCGACCCCGCCCTTCTTCAACATGGCGACGGGTTTGCGGCCGGCCTCGTCCAGCAAGGTGGCCAGGATATGCACGGCTTCTCGCGCCGCCCCCTGGGCGATCGTGTCGGCTGCGGTCGCGGTCGCCTCGGCCTTGGCGACCTCGGGGCGTCCGGTCAGTCCAGCCGCCAGTCCGGCCAGCCACGCTCCCACCGCGACCTCGCGAGGGACCTCCGGTCGCCGGTTGACCAGCAGCACCAGCCCGGCACGCACTAGGACGTCGACCGGCGACCGCCGCGGATCCACATAGCCGAACATGACGCCCAACAAGCCCGACCGGAGCTCGTCCAGTAGATCCCTGGCCGGATTCGGCAGTTCGGCGATCCGGGCGGCCACCCGCTTGGGGTCCGCCAACATCTCGGTGAGTGCATCGATCAACTCCGGCTTGCGCGCCCCGGCAACCGGGATGTCCCAGGCCGACGCGGTGACCCGCAGGTCGTCGGCATAGGCCGGTTTGGCGATCTGCGCCAGCGGCTTCGCGTCGCCGAGTTCGGCTCGCCAGTGTTCCTGCAGTCGCTCGGGCAGCCGCAGCACCTGCCCGTCCGACCACGCCAGCCCGATGCCGCGCAGCATTGCCAGTTCCGCGTGCACGGCGGGCTCCGAAGTGTCGAGGAGCCGGGCGATGGCTGGCACGGTGGCCCCGTCACCGAGTACCGCGATCGCCTCACCGACGAGGTGCGTGTCGTGGTTGAGCAGGCGCAGTGCCTCGACGATCGAGCCGGGACCGCCGAGCCGCTGGGCAAGTTGTTCGAAGCTCCGCGGTACGGGTTCGACGCGCACGTCGGGCCGAGCCGCAAGCAAGTCGGTCAGTTCCGCGGCGTCGAGGGCGGCCAGGCGAGCAGCGAAGGACGCGGACCACACCACTGCATTGTCCAAGACACCGAGGAGCGCGGACGAGGGCCCTCATGTCGGGGACGACATCAGGGATTTCACCCGATCCGTCCGTTACACGATCCCCGTAGCCTGAACCCGTGAGCACGCTACCGACCGCGCCGGCCGCCAAGCGCGGTGTCGCGCGGGTCCTCCCGCCCAATCCAGCGCAGGCCGCCATCGTCGTCGGCGGGTTCACCGTCCTGCTCTACCTGGTGGAACTCCTCGACCGGATCATGAGCGGCAAGCTCGACCACGGCGGCATCATCCCGCGCCAGGTGTCCGGGCTCGACGGCATCCTGTTCGCGCCCTTCCTGCACGACGGCTGGGGTCACCTGCTCGGCAACACGTTGCCGGTGCTGCTCTTCGGGTTCCTCGCCATGGCCGGCGGCCTGGGGCAGTGGATCGTCGTCACGGCCACGATCTGGGTCATCAGCGGGCTCGGCGTCTGGCTGACCGCGCCGACCGGTTCGCTGACCATCGGCGCGTCCGGGATCGCGTTCGGATGGCTGGCGTTCCTGCTGGTCCGCGGCTTCTTCGCCCGCAGTTTCCTGCAGATCGCGATCGGGCTCGTCCTGCTGTTCTACTGGGGCAGCACGCTGCTCGGCATCCTGCCCGGCAACCCCGGTGTGAGCTGGCAGGGTCACCTGTTCGGCGCGCTGGCCGGCGTGTTCTGCGCCTGGCTGGTCAGCGTCGCCAACCGCAAGACCAAGCCCGCGGCCGAACCCAAGCCCGAACTGCCCGGCACGCTGGGGCTGTGACACCACAAGCACCGACACGGCAGGCACCCATCGGGGTCTTCGACTCCGGCGTCGGCGGGCTGACCGTGGCCCGCGCGATCATCGACCAGCTGCCCGCCGAACGCTTGCGCTACGTCGGCGACACGGCCAACGGCCCGTACGGCCCGTTGCCGATCGCCGACGTCCGCGCGCACGCGCTCGCCGTCGCCGACCGGCTGGTCGACGAAGGCGTGAAGATGCTGGTCATCGCGTGCAACACGGCCTCGGCCGCGTGCCTGCGTGACGCCCGCGAGCGCTACCCGATCCCGGTCGTCGAGGTCGTGCTCCCGGCCGCGCGGCGGGCCGTCGCGACGACCCGGTCCGGCCGGGTCGGGGTGATCGGGACCATCGGCACGATCCGCTCGCGCGCCTACGACGACGCGTTCGCCGCGGCCAACGGCGTGACGCTGACCAGCGCGCCCTGCCCGAAGTTCGCCGAGTTCGTCGAGCGCGGCATCACGTCCGGGCGCCAGGTGCTCGGCCTGGCCCAGTCCTACCTGGAACCGTTGCAGCAGGCCGATGTCGACACGCTCATCCTCGGCTGCACGCACTACCCGATGCTCACCGGCGTGCTGCAGTTGGTCATGGGCGACGGCGTGACGCTGGTGTCCAGCGCGGAGGAAACCGCGAAGGACGTCGTGCGGGTCCTGTCGCAGCAAGACCTGCTCGCCGAGCCGGGTGAGGCACCGCCGAACCACGAATTCCTGGCGACCGGGCCGGTCGAGCCGTTCGTCAAGCTCGCGCGGCGGTTCGTCGGCCCGGACGTCGGCCGCGTCGCGAGCCTTGCCAGCGCCCGCTGATCGTGTTGTGGTGTCCCGTGTGCTCCTGACAGTCCTCGGTTGCTCCGGCAGCGTGCCCGGGCCCGGCACGGCCGCGTCCGGTTACCTGCTGGAGGCCGAGGGCTTCACCCTCGGCATCGAGCTCGGCACCGGCACGCTCGCGCAGTTGCAACTCGACCGCGACCCGTTCGCCTTCGACGCGTTGCTGTTCTCGCACCTGCACCCCGACCACTGCGCCGACTTCAGCCCGCTCACCGTGCTGCGCCGCTACCACCCGGAACGGCCGGCGGGCCGGCTGCCCGTGTACGCGCCGGCCGAAGCGCCGAGCCGGTTCGTCGCCGCGTACAGCCCGGACGCGCAGGACCGTGCCGTCACCGACCTTTCCGACGCCTACGCCTTCACCGCGCTCGGCCCCCGGACTGTCCACATCGGACCCTTTGCGGTGACCGCGGACCGGGCCGCGCACCCGTGCGAGGCGTTCGCGTTTCGCATCACGCACGACGGCACGACCCTGACCTACACCGGCGACACGGGCTGGTCCGACGCCGTGACGGCACTCGCCCGCGACGCCGACGTGCTGCTGTCCGAGGCGTCCTGGACGCACGCCGACGACCGGCCACCGGACCTGCACCTGTCCGGCACGGAAGCGGGCCGGCTCGCGAGCGTGGCTGGAGTGGGGCGGTTGCTGATCACCCACGTAACGCCGTGGACGCCGGTCGACGACGTGCTGACCGAGGCGAAGGCCGAGTTCGCCGGGGAGATCACACGGGTACGCCCACGCGAGGCGTATCGGCTGTGACCGGGTGGCCGGTGCGCAACACGAGCCAGCCGATCACGCCCGCGGGCAGCACGAGCCAGCACGAGAGCACCCGGTAGACCAGGACGACGGCGGCCGCGGGTCCGGCGGCCGCGCCCGCCGCGACCAGCCCGGCCAGCAGGCTCGCCTCGATCACGCCGATCCCGCCGGGCGTAAGGGGAATCTGGCGCACGAGTTGCACGGCCAGGTACACCGCGCCCAGCTGCCACAGCGTGACCGGCAGGTGGAAGGCGGCGGCCGCGGCGGCCAGGCACAGCAGGTCGGTCAGCCAGTTGGCGCCGGCGGCGCCGAGGGCGAGGGCCCAGTGCCGCGGCGCGACCTCGCGGGCATCGGTGATGGCGGTGCGCAGCACCTCGGGCAGCCGCACCCGCATCTTGGTGGAGCTGTGCCGGGCCAGGTGGACGATCAACGGGATCAGCACCAGCGCGGCGGCCACGGAGAGTTGCACGGTCAGTTGGTGGGTCCGCCAGACTTCCGCGACCCGCATCGCGACCGCCGCCGCGCCGCCGGTCAGGGACAACAGCCCGAGCGCCACGAACGAGATCAGCCCGGACAACACCATCACGGTGGCCGCGATCGAGCGGCTCGCGCCGTCCGCCCGGAACCAGCGGAACGCGTAAGCCGCGGACACGGCGCTGCCCGCCGGCATGGAGATCGCGAGCGCGGAACGGCTGTAGGCCAGCGCGATCGCGCGGTGCCGGGGCATCTTCACGTCGAAGGCGAGCAGCAGACGCCGTTGCTGGCGGGCGAACATCGCCATGGAGAACAGCTCGGCGGCCGCGGCGACGACCAGCCAGTCGGTGTCGGCGTCGTGCAAGGCGGCGACGACCGCGTCCATCGAGGGCAGCTTCCCGGACACGGTGAAGATCGCGGCGATCCCCACCGCGGGGAGTGCGCTCCATCGCGCTACCGAACGCCAAGCGATCATCTGCGGCTCTTTTCACTGCTCAGTGAAATCATGCGCTCGTTCGCGCGTGGCGTCGCCTCACTGTCGCCGAGGTCACTGGGTCCTTGACCCGCGGTCCGCCCCGACACGCGCGTGTAGGCCCTTCCGACCCGGTGTGTCCCCCGTTGCGCCCGGGTGTGTCCCCCGTTCGCGTGGGGTGAGTCCCGCGTTGTGTTCGGGTCTTGTGGGGTGGGTTCGGTTTGACACGGGGACCCCCACGACGGCCCTTGCGGGCGCTGAAAACGGGCAGGGGGTGAGGCGCCCGCAGCGCGCGAGTTTAGGCCGTCGTGCCCCGTGTAAAACCGAACCCACGAGCCGCGGCTGGCTGCGGCTTGGTCTCGGGGCGGCCGGCGGAGCTTTTCCGGGCAAGCAAACGCGACTCGGCATTCCGGCGTGGTGTGTCCCCAGCTCCGTGCGGGAACCGGAGGCGCGAAGAGAGGACACGCCCTGCGGGAAGAGGGGACACGCTGGGTCGGAACGGGGGACACACCGGGTGGGAGGAGGGGACACGCCGGGTCATAGGGTGGCGGCGTGGCACGAAGCGATGGCAGGCAAGACGACGAGCTGCGCGAGATCCGGATCACCCGCGGCTTCCAGGAGTGGCCGGCGGGCTCGGTGCTCGTCGAGTTCGGCAAGACCAAGGTGTTGTGCGCGGCGAGCGTCACCGACGGCGTACCGCGCTGGCGCACCGGTTCCGGGCTCGGCTGGGTCACCGCCGAGTACGCGATGCTGCCCTCGGCCACGAACACCCGCAGCGACCGCGAGTCGGTCAAGGGCCGGGTCGGCGGGCGTACGCACGAGATCAGCCGGCTGATCGGCCGCTCGCTGCGCGCGTGCATCGACCTCGCCGCGCTGGGGGAGAACACCATCCAGCTCGACTGCGACGTCCTGCAGGCCGACGGCGGCACCCGCACGGCGGCCATCACCGGCGGGTACGTCGCGCTGGCCGACGCGGTCACGTGGCTCGGCGCCGCCGGGCTGCTGGCCGACCCGCAGCCGCTCTCGTGCTCGGTGTCGGCGGTCAGCGTCGGTGTGGTCGACGGCCGGGTCCGGCTGGACCTGCCGTACGAGGAGGACTCGCGGGCCGAGGTGGACATGAACGTGGTGGCCACCGACACCGGCACGCTGATCGAGGTGCAGGGCACCGGCGAGGGCGCCACCTTCGCTCGGTCCACATTGGACAAGATGCTGGACGTGGCGCTGGCCGGCTGCGCCAAGATCAACGAGCTGCAGACCGCCGCGCTGGCCCAGCCGTACCCGTACGAGCTGCCGACGCCCTCGCCCAAGGGCAAGAAGTGACCCGCGCCTTGCTGGCGTCCCGCAACGCCAAGAAGCTGCGGGAGCTGCGCCGGATCGTGGCCGCCGAGGGCATCGCCCGGCTCGAGATCGTCGGCCTGGACGAGGTGCCCGCGTTCCCCGAGGCCCCCGAGACCGGCGCGACGTTCGAGGAGAACGCGCTGGCCAAGGCCCGCGACGCCGCTCGCGAGACCGGCATGCCCGCCATCGCCGACGACTCCGGCATCGCCGTGGACGCGTTGAACGGCATGCCCGGCGTGCTCTCGGCGCGCTGGTCCGGCAAGCACGGCGACGACGACGCGAACCTGGACTTGCTGCTGGGCCAGCTCGGCGACGTGCCCGACGAGCGCCGGGGAGCGGCGTTCGTCTGCGCGGCGGCCCTGGTGATCCCCGGCGTCGACGAGATCGTCGTGCGCGGTGAGTGGCGCGGCACCCTGATCCGCGAACGCCGCGGCACAGGCGGTTTCGGCTACGACCCGATCTTCGTGCCCGCGGGCTCGGCGATCACCTCGGCCGAGATGTCGGCCGAGGAGAAGGACGCCGAGTCCCACCGCGGCCGGGCGTTGCGCCAGCTGGTGCCGCACCTGCAGCGGCTCTAGGCCGGCACCTTCTCCGTGTCGCGGCGGGCGAAGTCCGGGGCGTGCTCCGGGCGCGGCCCTCGCGCGATCATGTAGGCCGGGATGCGGCGCAGGAACGGGAACGTCTTGCTGAGCCACAGCACCCCGGACGGCATGCCGTTGCGCTTGCCCGACAACGTCGGGCCGACCACCTTCGTGTGCAGGATCCGCTGCAGGCCCTGGATCAGGGCCATCGGCAGCCACCGGCGTCGCTGCACCTTGGCCAGGTCGGCCTCGGTGACGGTTCCGGTGCGCAGCGGCTCGGCGAGGATCGTGGCGGCGGCGACGGCGTCCTGCACCGCGAGATTGATGCCGACACCGCCGATGGGGGACATCGCGTGCGCGGCGTCGCCGATGAGCAGCAGGCCGTCGGTGTGCCAGCGGTGCAGCCGGTTCAGCTTGACGTCCAGCAGCTTCACCTGGTCGAAGTCGGTGATGGCGGCCACCCGGTCGGCGAACTTCGGCTCCAGTTCGGCGATCCGCTGCCGGAAGCGGTCCAGGCCCTCGGCCCGCAACGCCGCGTCTGAGCCCTTCTTGGTGAAGTACGCGAGCTGGTAGTAGTCGTCGCGGTTGATCACGATCATGAACTCGCCCATCCGGATGCGGGCGCTCAGGTTGCTGATCTCGCCGGGCTCGTCGTGGCGCGGCAGCCGGAACCACCACGTGTCGAACGGCACCGGGTACTCGTGGGGCGTCATGCCGAGCGGCTCGCGCAGCACCGAATGCCTGCCGTCGCAGCCGATGGTGAGGTCGGCGCGCAACTCGCCGGTCGCGCCGTCGGCGGTGCGGTAGCGGACCCCGACGACCTTGCCGCCCTCCTGGATGGCCTCGGTGACCTGCGTGTTCATCCGCAGCGTGAACGTCGGCTCCGCGCGCCCGGCGTCGGCCAGCAGGTCGAGCAGGTCCCACTGCGGCACCATCGCGATGTAGTTGTACGGCGCGCGCAGCTTGCTCACGTCGCCGATCGCCAGCGTGCCGCCGTCGGGCGTGGGGAACGAGATCCGGTCGAGCTTGCTCTGCGGCAACGCCCGGAACCGGGCGCCGAGGCCGAGTTCGTCCATCAGCCGGATGGTGGTGGCGTGCACGGTGTCGCCGCGGAAGTCGCGCAGGAAGTCGGCGTGCTTCTCCAGCACGGTCACCTCGACCCCCGCCCTGGCCAGCAGCAGCCCCAGCACCATGCCCGCGGGGCCGCCGCCGACCACCACGCAGGTCGTCTTCTGGACGTCGGTGGTCATGGGGTCCTCCTCTTTTCAACGTCTGATGAATAAAGCATCCCGCTGGAGACCGGCGACGTCAAGGCGAACGCCACTGGTTACGCTGATCGGGTCATGAGCACCGCACCTGAGCAGGTCCGCGCCCGGTTCTGCCCGTCGCCGACGGGCACCCCGCACGTGGGACTCATCCGCACCGTCCTCTACAACTGGGCCTTCGCCCGCCACAACGGCGGGAAGCTGGTGTTCCGCATCGAGGACACCGACGCCGCGCGCGACTCCGAGGAGAGCTACAACGCCCTGCTCGACGCGTTGCGCTGGCTGCGCATCGATTGGGACGAGGGTCCCGAGGTCGGCGGGCCGGACGGGCCGTACCGGCAAAGCCAGCGCGGCGAGATCTACACCGACGTCGCCAAGCGCCTGCTCGACGCGGGGGAGCTCTACGAGTCGTTCTCCTCACCGGAGGAGGTCGAGGCGCGCCGCAAGGCCGCGGGTCAGGACCCGAAGCTCGGCTACGACAACGCCGACCGCGAGCTCACCGACGAGCAGAAGGCCGCCTTCCGGGCCGACGGCCGCGAACCGGTGCTGCGCCTGCGGATGCCGGACGAGGACATCACCTTCACCGACCTCATCCGCGGTGAGATCACGTTCAAGGTCGGCTCGGTGCCCGACCCGGTGCTGGTGCGGGCCAACGGCGCCCCGCTCTACACGCTGACCAACCCGGTCGACGACGCGCTCATGCGCATCACGCACGTGCTGCGTGGCGAGGACCTGCTGCCGTCCACGCCCCGCCAGATCGCGCTCTACCAGGCGCTGCAACGCATCGGCGTCGCCGAGTTCACCCCGACGTACGCGCACATGCCGCTGGTGCGCGGCGAGGGCAACAAGAAGCTGTCCAAACGCGACCCCGAGTCGAACCTGTTCTTCTACCGGGACAAGGGTTTCCTGCCCGAGGGTTTGCTGAACTACCTCGCCCTGCTCGGCTGGTCCATCGCCGAGGACCGCGACGTGTTCACGATGGACGAGATGATCGCGGCGTTCGACATCGGCAAGGTCAGCTCGAACCCGGCGCGCTTCGACCTGAAGAAGGCCGAGGCCATCAACGGCGACCACATGCGTGCGCTGGACCCGGACGACTTCGCCCAGCGGGTGCTGCCGTACCTGAGCGACGCCGGCGTCCTGCCCGCGTCGCCGTCGCCGGAGCAGGTCGAGTTGGTGCGCGCCATGACCCCGCTGGTGCAGGAACGCATCGGCGTCCTGTCCGACGCGGCGCCGATGATGCGGTTCGTGTTCGTGTCCGAAGAGGACTTCACGGTCGAGCCCGACGCCGCGGCCAAGAACTTGGGCGAGGCAGCCAACTCGGTGCTGGAGGCCAGCATCGCGGCGATCGAGGGCGTGACCGAGTGGTCGGCGGCCGAGATCGAGCAGGCGCTCAAGACGGCGCTGATCGACGGCATGGAACTCAAGCCGCGCAAGGCTTACGCGCCGGTCCGCGTCGCCATCAGCGGCCGGACGGTGTCGCCGCCGCTGTACGAGTCGATCGAACTGCTCGGCCGCGAGCGGACGCTGTCGCGGCTGCGGGCCGCACTGGCCTAGCGCTCGCCCGGCTCGACGCGCAGAGCCTGCTCTTCGGGGCCCACGTCCGCCGCGGGCCCCGCGTCCTCGGCGACCGCGTCCGGCTCGGTGTCGACGACGTCCTCGTCCGGGGTCGTGACCTGCCGGCCGGGCTCGGTCCGTTCCCGTCCGTGGGTCGCGTCGATCTGCCAGCTGGGCGGGTTGTCGGCGGCGGGGTCGTCGGCGAGCTCGAGGTGTTCCTGCTGTTCGGATTCCATGCGCCGGGTGTACCCGTGCCTGCCGCCACGCAAAACGCGGGCGACCCGGCGCGTGGGTCGCCCGCGTTCTCTTCTGCGGTCAGGCGGAAGCGATCATCTTGAACCACGGCGAGGTCGCCGTCAGCTGGTCGATCATCGGCTGGCCGACGATGGCGGCCAGGCTGTTGCGCGCCGCGATCAGCTCGTTGCGTCCGGCGTTGCCGCCGAACTGCTGCTGCAGCTGCCACGGCGTGCCGATCGGCAGGGGCAGGGGTGCGCCGAAGCCGATGCGCTGGGGCTGGTGGATGAAGATCAGCCCGGACCCGAGGTCCCGCGCGGGGTTCAGGTCGTAGCCGTGATCGCCCTGCGCGTAGCCCACGAGGCCGTTGGCGAACGCCAGCAGGTTGGTGATCATGTTGGCGGAGTTGCAGATGCCGTCGTTCTCGTTGCAGACGTTGCGCACCGCGAGGTCGCCGTAGTGCTGGCCGCCCTTCATCGTGACGCCGGGCAGGATCGTCGGCACGTTGGTCTCGATGCCGCCCGCGACGCCCCCGATGCCGCCGTCGCCGAAGTCGCGGCGGGGGTTGCCGTAGAGCACACCGTTGAGCTGCCCGTGCGGGATGGCGTCGCTCTGCGAGAACTGCTCCAGCACGTCACCCGCGACGACCGCGCCCTCGGAGTAACCGGTCAGCACGAGCCGCGCGCCGGGGCACGCCGCGTGGTAGTCGGTGACCGCGCGGGTCAGGTTCGCGGTGCCCTCGGCCACGGACGCGTCCAGGGCCTTCTGGTCGACGACCGGGAAGACGCCCGCGTAGTACTGCACCTGCACGATCTCCCACCCGGCGGGCGGGGCGTGGTTGAAGCCCGAGTTGTTCCAGTTGGCCAGCGTCTGGCCGCTGCCGTAGCCGTCGGTCTCGAAGACCGCCGTGCCCGCGCAGGCCAGCGGGGCCGCCTGTGCCTGTGCGCCGACGCCCACCACCGAGACGGCGGCCGCCGTCACCGCGGCCGCTGCCAGTGTGCGCCTGATCCCTGTCGAGACCATGTAGCTCCTCCCAAAGCTCCATCGGCAATCGTTTACCGAGTGCCGCCGATCCTGGTCAGGACCTGACGGTAATGTTCACGAACACAGTTGTACATAAATTGGTGGCATTTGCGAACACCGGTGTTCGCAGGCGGCTAGGCTGGGGATCATGCGCACTGACATGGCAGGCCGGCGGGTGCTCATCACGGGGGCCGCGCGGGGCATCGGCGCGGCGCTCGCCCGGCGGTTGCACGAGCGGGGCGCCCGCCTCGCCCTCGTCGGGCTCGAGCCGGACGAACTGGCGAAGGTCGCCATCGACTGCGGAGACGCGCCCTGGCGGGAGTGCGACGTCTCCGACGCCGCCGCCCTGTCCGCGGCCGTCGACGAACTGGCTCAACAGCTCGGCGGGCTCGACGTCGTCGTGGCCAACGCCGGCATCGCGCGGCAGTGGTCGCTGCTGCACGGCGACCCGGCGATCCTGGCCACCACGTTGCGCGTCAACACGATGGGCGTCTGCCACACCATCCAGGCCGCCACGCGGCACGTGAACCACCCCGGCGGCTACCTGCTGGTGGTCTCGTCGCTGGCCGCGGCCGTGCACCTGCCCCTGCTCGGTGCCTACAGCGCGTCGAAGGCGGCCGCCGAAGCGCTCGGCGACACCGCGCGGATCGAGTTGCGGCCCTCCGGCGCACGGGTCGGCGTGGCCTACTTCGCCGAACTGGACACCGACATGACCGCGCGCGGGTTCGACACCGACGCGTCGCGGGCGTTCTTCGGGCCGAGCGGGGTCCGCGGTGGCGTGACCCCGCTGTCGGTGGCGATCGACAAGGTGGAGAGCGGCATCGCCCGCCGGGCCACGCGGATCTGCGTGCCCCGATGGGTCCGGCCCGTGCTGTGGGCCCGCATCCCGGCGCAGTTCGCGATCGGCCTGCGCTCGCGGGGACGCAAGCTGCACGAGATGTTGAAGATCGCGCGCACCGAGGAGGTTCCGTTCACCACTGAGCAGCCGGAGCAGCCGGAGCGCCCAGCGCGCGACTAATCTGGCCGGGTGGCGAGCTTTCCGACGCTTCCCCGAGGCCGGCACGGCCTGACGCGGGAGCAGGTCCGCACCTCGCAGCGCGCGCGCTTGCTGCTGGGCATGGCCGAGTCGGTAGCCGAACACGGCTACATCAAGGCGACGGTGGCCGACGTGCTCAGGCGCGCCTCGGTCTCCCGCGAGACCTTCTACCAGCACTTCTCCGACAAGGAGCAGTGCTTCCTGGCGGTGCTCGACGAGTCCGCGCGGCTGCTCGCGCACATGCTCCCGATCACCGAGGGCGAGCCGACCGAGCCGATGCTCGACCGCTTCGAGCGGCTCCTCACCACGTACTTCGGCGCGCTCGCGGACCAGGCGCCGTTCGCGCGGGTGTTCTTCGTCGAGTCCTACGCCGCGGGCGTGCCCGCGCAACGCAAGCGCGTCGAGGTGCAGGAGCGCTTCGTCGACCTGATGACGGCGACGTTCGAGCGGTCGCCGGAGTGGGCGACGCTGCCGGACCCGCAGTTCGCGTGCCGGGTCCTCGTGGGTGGCATCAGCTCGATCGTGTCCGCCTGTCTGATCGCAGGGGAGCCCGAACGCCTGCGGTCGTTCACGCCGCAGCTGGTCGACCTGATGCAACGGCTGCTCGGCTCGGCCTGATCAGCCGAGCACCGCGTGCACGGTCGTGTAACCGATCAGCGCGGCGCCGAGCCCCGTGAGCACGCTCACCACGACGTTGGCCGCGGCGTAGAAGTAGCTGCGGCGCTCGACCAGGCGCAGCGTCTCGTAGCTGAACGTGCTGTACGTGGTCAGTGCGCCGCAGAAACCCGTACCCAGCAAGGCAAGCGCGGACCCGCCGAGGCCGGAGCCGGTGAGCCCGCCCAGGATCAGGCAACCGACCGCGTTCACGGTCAGCGTGCCCCACGGGAACATGCTGTCGTGACGGGCCTGCACGGTCCGGTCGGTCAGGTAACGCAGCGGCGCGCCGACCGCCGCGCCCAGGAACACCAGGACGGCCGTCATGCGGTGACCTCGACCGGCGCCTTGGTGAACGACCTGGTCAGCCACACCCCGGCGAGCACGGCCAGCAAGGCTGCGACCAACGTGCCCGCCAGGTAGCCGAACGCCAGCACCACGGTTCCCGGCTCCAGCAACCCCTGCGTCTCCACGGCGTAGGTGGAGAACGTGGTGAACCCGCCGAGCACGCCCACGCCGAAGAACGGCCGCACCAGTGGGTGGGCCTGCAGGACCTCGGTGACCAGCACCATCAGCACGCCGATCAGCAGGCACCCGACGACGTTGGTGAGGAAGGTGCCCCACGGGAACCGGCCGGGTTCGCTGGGCAGCCACTTGCCCATCCCGAACCGGGCGAGGGCGCCGAGCCCGCCACCGAGGGCGATGACCAACAGGATCGCGCCGTGCGACCGGGCCAGTTCGCTTTGGTGGGCCAGGACGTGGAGGTCCACGTCCGGATCGATGGGTTCGGTCAGTTCGGCGTCGCCGCTCACCCACGCCTCCCATGCGTCGTCGACTCTGCTCGGGAGGGACCGTTGGCGCCGTGTCGGTCGCGGTTGTTCCGGAAGACCCTTCCGGAGCGGCGAGCCCCACCGCCGCGCCCGGCCAGGATAACCGACCCGATCAGCGGGGGTTGCGCTCGCGGCGCAGGACCGCGAAGGCCGGGACGGCGAGGGCGGCCGTGAGCAGGAACGTCGCCGGGTAGCCGATGGCCCCCACGGCCAGGCCCGCCCCCAGGGCTCCGGCGGCCATGCCGAGGTCGTAGGCCGCGTTCCAGATCGCGCTGACCGTGCCTTCGCCGCCGGCCGGCACGCGGGCGTACATCAGGCAGAGCGTCGCGTTCTGCAGCACGCCGAACCCGGCGCCGAACAGGGCCGCACCGCCGATGACCGCGGCCGGGCTGTCGAGGGCGGCCATGCTCGCCATACCCAGCGCGGTCAGCAGGAGACCGGGGGCCAGCAGCCGCAGGGCGCCGTGGCGGTCGCCCAGCTTGCCGGCGAACCAGCGGACCGCGGTGGCGGCCGTGGACTGGACCAGCAAGGCGGTCGTGGCCACCCACGCCGGGCCGTTCAGCATGGCCAGCGGCAGGAACGTGACGACGACGCCGGCCGCGGCCGTGGCGGCGGTGAAGATCAGCGCCGGGCGGGTCAGGGCGGAGTTGCGCAGGCCGGCGAGCACGCCGTGCTGGGACTCGGTGCGCGTGCGGTCGCGCCGCGGCAGGCCGGGCACCGACAGCAGGGCGAGCAGCGTAGCGGCCGCGGTCACCACGAACACCGGCTCGCAGCCCCAGCGCTGTGCCGCCCACACGCCGGCGGGCAGGGCCAGCAGGCTCGGGACGCCGCTGACCAGGCCGACGATGGCCAGGCCCTCGCCACGCCGCTCGGCCGGGATCAACGTGGCCGTCACCGCGCCACCCGCCACGGCCACGATGGCGAACCCGGTGCCCCGCACGATGTTGACCACCACGATCGCGGTCATGCTGTTGGTGGCCGTCAGCACCAGTATCGGCGCGCCCAGCAGGAACAGGCCGACGGTCAGCGCCCACCGGTAGCCGATCCGCGCGATCAGCCGCGGGGTCACCAGTTCGGCGGCCACGGTGGCCAGCAGCAACGCGACGGTCGCGAAGCCGGCCCCGCTGTCCGAGCCCGCCTGCTTGGCGAAGATCGGCACCACCGACAGCGGCAGGAAGAACCCGATCGACGAGCCGACGATCGAGACGAACCGCAGCAGCAGCGCGCGGGACACGAGCCGCGGGCGGGCGGTGGCGGGGGACTGGGTGAGCACGGCGCTTGTCATAGGAGAAACGCTATGACGCAACCGGACCACCGGTAAGGTCCAGTTCCATGGCTGTGGAGTGGGCCGGTTTGGGTCCGGAGCTGTTGATCACGATCGACCGGGACAGCGGCACCGGGCTGCGCGCGCAACTGGAAGACCAGCTCAGGGCGGCGATCCGGACCGGGCGGCTGGCCGAGGGGGAGAAGCTGCCGTCCTCGCGTGAGCTGGCCCGCGCGCTCGGCCTCTCGCGCGGTCTGGTCCAGGACGGCTACGCGCAGCTGCAGGCGGAGGGCTACCTGACCAGCCGGCCCGGCGCGCCGACGCGGGTGGCGCCGTGCGCGGTCGTCGATCCGCCGCCGCCGGTCGGCCGCCGCGAACCCGAGCGACCGCGGATAGCGGACTTCCGGCACGGCGTCCCCGACCTGCGACTCGCCCCGCGCGAGGACTGGGCGTGGGCGGTCCGCGAGGTCTGCCGCACCGAGCCCAACTCCGCCTTCGACTACGGCGACCCGTGCGGCGAGCTCCGGCTGCGCAAGGTGCTGGCCGCCTACCTGGGCCGGGTGCGGGCCGCGGAGGTCCACGCCGACCGGCTGATCATCACCTCCGGAATGGCGCAGGCGCTGGGCTTGCTGCTGCGCGTGCTCGCCGCGAACGGCGTGCGCACCCTTGCCGTGGAGGATCCCGGCGCGATCAACTCGACCACCGAACAGGCCACCGCGGCCGGGCTCGCGACCGTCCCGGTCCCGGTCGACGAGGACGGCCTCGACGTGGCCGCCCTGGCCCGCACCGACGCCCGCGCCGTGCTGGTCACGCCCGCCCATCAGTGGCCGACCGGCGTGGTGCTGGCCGGGCACCGCAGGCAGGAACTGATCGCGTGGGCGCGCGAGCGCGACGCCGTGATCATCGAGGACGACTACGACGCCGAGTTCCGCTACGACCGCGACCCGGTCGGCTCCGTGCAGGGCCTCGACCCGGACCGGGTGGTCTCGCTCGGCACCGTGAGCAAGTCGCTCGCCCCGGCCCTGCGCCTGGGCTGGCTGGTCACCCCGGACCGGCTGCACCCCGCCCTCGCCGACGCCAAGCGCATCGCCGACCGCGGCACCGCGGCCCTCGACCAACTGGCCCTGGCGACCTTGATGGAGTCCGGGCGCTACGACCGGCACCTGCGCCGCGCCCGCGCCGAATACGCCGCACGCCGGGAAATCCTGCTGACCGCCTTGGCGGAGCACGCGCCGGGGCTGCGGGTCACCGGCCTGGCCGCGGGCTTCCACGCCGTGCTGCACCTGCCGCCGGGTGCGGACGAGGATTCCGTTGTGGCCCAAGCGTTGTCGAGAGGCGTGGGCTTGCACGGCATGGCCCGCATGCGGCGCGTGACACCGACCGACCCGCAGCTGGTGCTCGGCTTCGGGGACACGCCTCGGCAGGCCATCGCCGCCGGCATCGCGGCGATCGGGGACCTCTTGAGGTAGTGTCATTCTGTAGTTGTCAATGTGCGAACCGTGACCGGCTGCCGTTCAGTCTGCCACAGATTCGAACGTATGTTCGTACACGATCGGGTGATTGGGCTAGAGCCAGCCGGCCTCGGTAGCGATCCGGATGGCGTCCACGCGGTTGCGCGCGTCCAGCTTGGCCATCGCCGAGGCCAGGTAGTTGCGGACCGTGCCGTAGGACAGGAACAACTGGGACGCGATGTCGCGCGGGTCCGTGCCCGACGCATAGTGCCGCAACACATCGGTCTCCCGTGGCGACAGCGGTGACTCCCGCGCCCGCAACGCGCTGATCGCCATGTTCGTGTCGAGCACCTGCTCGCCCGCCGCCACCCGCCGCACGGCCGCGACGAGGTCGGCCGCCTTGGTGTCCTTGAGCAGGAAGCCCGAGGCACCGGCCGCCAACGCCGCACGCAGGTTGGCCGGGCGGGCGAGCCCGGTCAGGATCAGCACCCGGCACCGCGGCACGGCCGCGCGCAGCTGGCCGGTCGCGGTGATGCCGTCGAGCCCGGGCAGGTCGACGTCGACGATGGCGACGTCCGGGTGGTGGCGCTGGGCCGCGGGCACGATGGCGTCGCCGGTGCCCACCTCGGCGACCACCTCGAGGTCGTCCTGCAGCGACAGCAGCGCGGACAACGTCTCCCGCAGGATTCCGGTGTCCTCAGCCAGCAGCACGCGCACCACGACGCACACTAACCTGGCAGCTCAGCGACCACGACGAAGGTGCCGCCACCGGCCTTCGTGGCCAGTTCGCCACCCAGCGCGGCCACGCGGTCGCGCATGTTGGCCAGGCCGCGGCCGCGCCGGTCGTGCGCGGGCGTGGCGCCGTCGTTGCTGACCCGCAGGCGGACGAAGCCGTCGGCGCCGGCCAGGGTGATCGCGCACCGCTGGGCGGCGCTGTGCCGCAGGATGTTGGTGACGGCCTCGCGCAGCACGATGGCGAGGGCCGCGTCCGCGTCGGCGGCCAGGGGCACGGGCGCGCGCTCCGTGAACACGTCGATGCCTGACGCCGCAAGCACTTCCTCCGCCGCAGTGAACTCGGCGGCAAGCGACAACTCGGGCCGTTCGGCGGCGATCCGGCTCGCGTCGTCCTGCACGGCCGAGCACAGCCGGACCACTTCGGACAGTTCACGGGCCGCGAGCTGGTTGTCCCGGCCGATCAGCTCGCCGACCAGGTCGGTCTTCAGCGCCAGGGTGGACATGCCGAGGCCGAGCAGGTCGTGGGTGTCCTGGGCCAGGCGCAGCCGTTCGCGCACGGTCGCCAGCGCCGCCAGTTGCTCGCGGCGCTCGTCCAGCCGGTCCGCGAGCCCGGCCAGCAGCGACAACCCGTAGGTCATCAGGCCGAAGGCGATGCCGATCGACGTCGCGTAGAGCAACCAGGTCGTGGTGATGGAGTCGCGGATGACCGCCGGCCACCTCAGCCAGGTCAGCACCGGCAGGCTTGTCGCCACCAGGACGAACCAGAACCACCGCCACGGTCCGCGGACCAGCAGCAGGACCGAACCGGCGAGCCACGCCAGGAAGATCAGCCCGGCGGCCTCCATGGCCGGGAACTGGGCGTAGGTCAGCACGGCGAGCAGGGCCAGGGTCAGCGGCCAGTGGCGCGGCCGCTCGCCGCCGTGCTGGGCGCCCGAGTGCCGCCACTGCAACAGCGGGATGCCCACCGACACCACGATCGCCAGCACGACCACCGGAGCAGAAACCTGGTGGCCCGACCCCGGGGCGTCTGTCGGTGCGAACACATTCAGCATGTTCACCAGCACGAACATGGCCAGCACGGTCGCGAGGACGCCCTTGGTGAGCAGTGGCCCAGGCACCCCGCCGGGTTCGCTGCGCCGCAGCGGTTCGACGGGGTCGTGGGCACGCAGCTGCCGTCCCTCGGCCAGGGCGGCACGGGCGATCCGGCCCGCGGCCGTGACCTCGCCGCGCGCGTCCTCCTCGGTCGTGGAGAGCCAGCGCAGCGCTGCCCGCGCGTGCTTCGCCACCTCCTGGATCCGGCCCTCGATGGCGGTCGCGAGTTGCTCGCTCGTGCGGCGGCGCTCGCGCAGGACGGCCGCGTCGGCCAGTTCGTCCTGCGTCCGCGCCAGTTCGCCGACCACCCGGGACAGCCGGACCAGTCCGAACAACCCGAGTGCGTTGTTCACCGCCGCATCCACCGCCCACAGGCCGCCGGAAATCGCGGGTAGGTATGGAACGCCGACGACGCCGTTCCACAGCAGCGCCTCCACCCCCAGCAGAGACGCGGCCACCACCCACGACCCCGGCGACGGCAGCACCAGCAGCACCATGCCCATCAGCAGGCCGGACGCGCCGCCGACCCACTGGTTGCCGAACACGGCGAACGGCACGTAGGTGACGACGGCCTGCGCGGCGAGCAGGGCCAGCGGCACCCGCCGCCACGGACCGCGCGCCCACCCGCCCGCGTACCAGAGCGGCAGCACGAACACGGCGAGCAGGAACGGCAGGTACCAGGCGGTCTTGTGCGCGGTCGTGTCGGCGCCGCGCGCCACGAGCAACGCGACGAGGAACGCCACCGGCAACACGCGCGCCGACCTCGGTGCTTCCGGGACCGCCACAGGTCGTGACTCTAGGTGCCCGCCCACCCGGTCGCGCTAGTGCGGATTGCACGTCTTCGGTGTTCGCAACGCACGCCGAACTCGTTCGGCTCGCAATGTCGAAGCAGGCCGGTCGTCTCCGACCCTTGGCGAGCAGTCACAACTGGGAGGACACACGACCATGACCAACACCCAGCTCGTCCGGGTGCACAACCTGTCGGTCTCGCTCGACGGCTTCGCCACCGGCGACGGCCGGACGGCCGACGAGCCCTTCGGGCACGCGAGCCTGCGCTTGCACCAGTGGTTCTTCGACACGGCCATGGGCCGCGCGCAGTTCGGGGAGCCCGGGGGCACCACGGGCCTCGACAACGCGATCGCCGAGATGCACGACCACGACATCGGCGCCGAGATCATGGGTCGCGGCAAGTTCGGGTGGCAGACCGGACCGTGGGCCGACGAGTCGTGGCGGGGCTGGTGGGGCGAGACCCCGCCGTTCCACACGCCCGTCTTCGTGCTCACCCACCACCTGCGGCCGTCGCTGGAGATGGACGGCGGCACCACCTTCCACTTCCGCGACGCCGCGCCCGCCGACGTGGTCGAAGAGGCGAAGAAGGCGGCCGGCGGGCGCGACGTGCGCCTCGGCGGTGGTCCGAGCGTGGTCCGCGACTTCCTCGTCGCCGACCTCGTGGACCACATGCACGTCGTCGTCGTGCCGATCCTGCTCGGCCGGGGCGTGCGCCTCTGGGACGGGCTGGAGGGGCTCGACCAGCGCTTCGACATCGAAACCGTCGCCTCGCCCTCGGGCGTCCAGCACGTCACGTTCACGAAGAAGGCCTCATGAAGATTTTTTCGGGGGCGATGTCGAAATCGCCGCGCTCCCTCCGACGCACTCATGACAGGCCAACCAGGAGGGCATCATGACCACATTGACCGAGACGGCCGCCGCGGTCGTGACGCGACACCCGAAGCTCGCGCTCGCGCTGCTGGCGCTGCCGTCCCTGCTGATCGCGATCGACATCAGCGTGCTCAACGTCGCGCTGCCCGCGATGTCCGCCGACCTGCGGCCCTCGCCGGTCGAGCTGCTGTGGATGAACGACATCTACGGCTTCATGGTCGGCGGCACCATGGTCACGATGGGCACCATCGGCGACCGGATCGGCCGCCGGAAGCTGATCATCATCTGCGCCACGATCTTCGCGCTGGCCTCCGCGGTCGCCGCGTTCTCCAGCGAGCCGTGGATGATCATCGTGACCCGCGCGGTGATGGGCATCGCCGGTGCCGCGATCATGCCGGCCTCGATGGCGTTGATCGGCAGCATCTACCCGGACCCGAAGGCCCGCGTCGCCGCGATGGGCGCCTACATGACGTGCTTCCTGACCGGCATGGCGATCGCTCCGCTGATCGGTGGCCTGCTGGTCGAGCACTGGTGGTGGGGCTCGGTGTTCCTGCTGGGCGTGCCGGTGATGGTGGTGGCCGTGATCGCCGCGCCGAAGTTCCTGCCGGAGTCGCGCGCCGACGAGCCGGGCAAGCTGGACCTGCGCAGTGCCGCGCTCTGCCTGGCGTCCATCCTGCTGGTCGTCTACGCGCTCAAGTCGTTCGCCAACAACGGTTTCACGGCGACGGCGACCGGGTTCGCGGTCGTGGGCATCGCGCTGGGCGTGGTGTTCGTCCACCGCCAGGGCAAGCTCGAGCACCCGCTGGTGGACCTGGGCCTGCTGCGCCGTCCCGGCGTCGGCCGGACCATGGTCGTGCTGCTGCTCACGGCGCTGGTGATGGGCGGGACATCGCTGTTCGTCTCGTTCTACCTGCAGTCGGTGCTGGGGCTGAGCCCGCTGCAGTCGGCGCTGGTGCTGGTGCCGCAGATGGTCTCGATGATGATCGCCGGCAACCTGGGCCCGCGCCTGGCCCACAAGTTCGCGCCCGCCAAGATCGTCGGCGTCTGCACGGTGCTGATGCTGGCCGGGTTCACCATGTTCGCCGTGGCTCCGGCCAACACCACCGGGCTCCTGGTGATGATCGCGGGCACGATCGTGACCACCGGCGGCATCGGCGCCGCGTTCCCGTTCCTGATGAACGACGTGATCTCGCACGCGCCGGAGGACCGCGCGGGCTCGGCCGCCTCGCTGGCCCAGACCGCCAACGAACTGGGCATCGCGATCGGGCTGGTCGTGCTCGGCTCCGTCGGCACGGTGGTCTACCGCGCGTCGATGGGCACGTCGGACGGGTCCTGGGTGGACGGTCTGCGCCAGGCGCACGACACGGGTGACTCCCTGTTGCTGAGCCACGTGCGGGAGTCGTTCGTGACGGGCTTCCACACGGCCTGCCTGGCCGCGGTCGCGATCATGGTCGTCGTCGCGACGCTGGCCATCCGCGCGGCGCGGACCAGCCGCACCGCGTAAGGGGTCTTCGTGCTGCTGCTGTCAGGTGAACGCCGACAGCAGCAGCACGAACGCGAAGCCCACCACGGAGATCGCGGTCTCCATCACCGACCAGGTCATGAACGTCTGGCCGACCCGCAGCCCGAAGAGCTCCTTCACCAGCCAGAACCCGGCGTCGTTGACGTGGGACAGGAAGAGCGAACCCGCCCCGATCGCCAATGCCAGGAGCGCGGCGTGCGTGGGGGTGAGCCCGCCCGCCAACGGGGCCACGATGCCCGCCGCGGTGACCGTCGCGACCGTCGCCGACCCGGTCGCCAGGCGCAGCGCCACCGCGATCAGCCAGCCGAGCAGCAACACGGAGATGTTGACGTGGTTGGCGAACTTCGCCACCGAGTCACCGACGCCGGCGCCGATCAGCGTCTGTTTGAACCCGCCTCCGGCGCCGACGATCAGGATGACCGCGGCGATCGGGCCCACGCTCTGGCCGATCCGGTTCGCGATGCTCGAACTCCTGGCGCCGACCGAGTAGCCGAACACCACCATGGCGATGAGCACGGCGATGGTCATGGCGATCAGCGGCTCGCCGATGAAGTCGAGGAACGACCGCACACCGGGCGCGGTCTTCGGGTCCGGCCAGATGATGTCGGCCAGCGCCCGGGCCAGCATCAGCACCACCGGGCTGACGATGGTCAGCACCGTGAGCGCGAACGTCGGCTTGCGCCGGGCGTACTCGGGGTCGTGGCCCTGGCGTTCGGCCTCGACACCACCGGCCTGCGCGGGCGCGCCGACCGGGACCCAGCGGGCGAGCAGGTAGGACAGCAGCGGCCCGCAGATGATCACGGTCGGGATCGCGACCAGAAGCCCGAGCGCGAGCGTCGTGCCGAGTTGGGCGTGCACGGCGGCGATCGCGATCAGCGGGCCGGGGTGCGGCGGGACTAGGCCGTGCAGCACGGAAAGCCCGGCCAGGGCGGGGATCGCGATGCGCATCAACCGGTGCCCGGAGCGCTGGGTCACCAGCACGATCACGGGGAGCAGCAGGACGAGGCCGATCTCGAAGAACATCGGCAACCCGATGATCACCGCGACCAGGGTCATCGCCCACGGCACCATCGCGCCGTGCGCCCGGGCCAGCAGCTTGTCGATCACCTGGTCGGCGCCGCCGGAGTCGGCCAGCAGCTTGCCCAGCATGGCGCCCAGCGCGATCAGCAGGCCGACTTCCTTGAGGGTGTCGCCGACGCCCTTCTCGAAGTTGGTGATCACGTCGCCGGACCCGACGCCCGCGGCCAGCCCGACCACGATCGAGCCGATCACCAGCGCGAGGAACGGGTGCATCCGCGCGACGGCGATCAGCGTCACGATCAGCCCGATGCCGATCACGGCGACGATGATCAGTCTGGTGTCGTGCCCGGTCCACGCGGTATCGGGCGGCGGCTGCTGGGCGAACGCCATGAGCCTTGACATGACCGGCTCCCCTCGACGGTGATCAGATCGAGTTTGGCACCAAGTCAGGGGGTGCGCGGGCTGAAAGCGATCGCGTGCACGGCGGCCGCCACCTCGGGCCAGGCCGGGTCGTGCGGGTCGGCCGGGAAGCCCAGCAGCGGGGCCAGCCGTTTCCATGCGTGCGGGTGCGCGCGCTGGTAGGCGAGCAGGGTCGCCTGCGTCTCGTCGGCGTCGAGGAACCGGTGCCGGGGCGCGAGCCAGCGGTGGGTGCCCAGCCGCACCTCGATCGCCGGTGCGGCAAGCAGGTTCCGGTACCAGTCGGGGTTCTTGCCCCACGCAGCGATCACCACGACCTCGGGCACGGTCGGGTCGTTGCGCACGGTCTCGACGACCACCTCGCGCCGGGCACCGCTCTTGCGCCCGCGGTGCGCCAGGTACAGCAGTCGGTTGCCGGTCAGCCAGCCCAACCTGGCGCGGTAGAGCCAGATCGGGGTGCGCAGCAACAACCGCAGCAGGCCACGGGGTTTGCGATCGGTGACCGGCATCAGCTCTGTCCTCTCCCGACGGTGTGCAGTTCGGTGACGAGCGCGCTCGGTTTGCCCGCCAGCGACTTCGCGATCAGCTTGTTCATGCCGGGCAACCGGATCAGCGCGAGCATCGCCCGGCGCGCCGCCAGCCCGGCCCGCGACTGGGGGAGGAACCAGCGCACGGACTTGCGTGCGGTCCGCTGCTTCTCCTCGGCGATCGGCCGCCACAGCCGTTCATACCCGTCGAGTCCTTCGTCGACCGACTCGGCCTGGTGCAGCTGCTCCGCGAGCACGAAGGCACCGGCCACCGCGAGCGAGGCGCCCTGACCGGCCAGCAAGGACACCGCGTAGCAGGCGTCGCCGAGCAGCACAACCCGCCGCTCGTGCCAGCGCGGCAGCACGATCTGGGCCACCTGGTCGTAGTAGAGCTCGCCGGCGGGTGGGCACTGCGCGACGGCCGCGGGCACCAGCCAGCCGAGCGACTCGTACTCCGCGCGCAGCACGGCGGCCGGGTCGTCCGGGAGCGCCGGATCGGCACTGCACCGCACCGCGAAGGTGGCGACTTGGCCGTCACGCAACGCGTACAGGCCCATCTGTCGGTCCACCGAGTGCGTGAGCCAGAACTTGCCCTGGACCCGGGCGTGCACCGCCGGGTCCCGGAAGGTGTAGGCCGCGGTGTGGAAACCCAGGTAGCGCAAGCACTCCTGCTCCGGTGCGAAGACCTGCGCGCGCACCCACGAGTGGATGCCGTCGGCGCCCACGAGCAGATCCGCCGCCAGCTCGGTGCCGTCGGCGAGGGTGACCCGCACCCCGTCCGGGTGGTTGTCGATCGCGACCGGCGCGATGCCGAACCGCAGGTCCACCGCCTCCGGCAAGCTTTCCCGCAGGGCCAGTTCGAGGTCCGGGCGTGTGATGCTGAGCAGCCGCCCGCCCGCGCCCCGGACGAAGTCCTCGTACGTGATCTCGCCCTTGCTTCTGCCGTTGGCGTCGACGAACACCGCAGCCTCGACGTCATAACCCAGCTCTTGGAGCCGGGGCAGCACGCCGAGCACCTCGGCGGCGTCGTAGCCGAGGCCGAAGAAGTCGATCATGTAACCCTGGGTGCGCGGGCCGCGGGCCTGCTCGAGCACCACGACCTCCCAGCCGCGGTCGGCCAGAGCGCGGGCGAGCGCGAGCCCGGCGATGCCGGCGCCGCAGATGATTGCCTTCATGTCAGGCCTCCTCGGGTGAGCTTCACTTTCTGGCCGTCGACATTCGGGCCTCGGACAGCCGGGCTTTCATGTCGGGCCTCGGACAGCCGGGCTTCCTTCTGGGTCTCCGGTACTCGGGCTTCATGTCGCGTCTCGGAACACCCGGGCGAGCACCGGGGTGATGACGTCGCCGGTCACGGTGGGATCCATCGCCCGGTGCATGACCAGCCCGTCGATGGCCGCGCCGAGCACGGTCGCGGTGGTGTCGGGATCGGGCACGTCGTGCTCGGCCAGCCACGCAGCGAGCTGCGCTCGGAACTCCAGCAGCAGCCCGGCCACCACCTGACGCAGTTGGGGGTCCCGTGCCGCCGCGAGATAGGTCTCGACGAACAGCAACGACATCGGGTCGGTGCCGGTATACGAGTCGAGCGACGCCATCAACAGCCCGAGCGCTTCCGCGGGGGTGCGCGCGGCGGCGAGGGCGGGACCGATCAGGGCGGCTGCTTCACGCATCTGGCCGGTCGCGGCCTCGGTAAGCAGGGCCTGCACGGAATCGAAGTGGTAGTGCACGAGCCCCGGCGCGACCCCCGCCCGCTCGGCGAGCACGCGGGTGCTGACCGCGGCCCAGCCGCGCTCGACGATCAACTCGACGGCGGCGTCGAGGAGTTTGCGCCGGACCTCCCGGCCGCGTTCGGCCGCTGTTGGCGACATGTGCCTCACCTTGGTCGTTCACCTTGGTCGCTCGCCTTGGGCGAGTGCCCAAGATGGTTGTAAGGCTACACCTGGTCTGGCTGAGTTGCTGCTGGGTGCCTTGGCTGGGGCTGGGGGCTCTTGACGCAGGTGGCGGGTTGCGGATGACGCGGGGGTGGGCGGGCTGCGGGGGCGGGCTGGGTTGGCGCGGGGTGAGCGGGCGAGGTGGGGGCTCTCGCGGCGGGAGGTGCTTGCCGGGGGTGGCGGCGAGGACCGGGTGACTGACATTGGTTGAGTGGTCGTTCCCGGTTGCTCTCGTGTGGGTGGGGCTGCCGCGGGTGTTCGCCGCCGGTGGTTGGGTTGGTCTCGGGGTTGGTGGCGGCGAACACCCTTGCCATCGGTGGCGGTGGTTGCGTGGCGTGGGTGGCCGGGTTGAGGGGTTGCGTTGCGAGGGCAGCCGGCGGTTGCCGGGTGGTCCCGGCGGTGGCTGGGTCTTTGTAGGTGGTTGCTCTCAGGGTGAGGGTTGCTTGCCGTCGTTGGCGGCTGGGAGTGGGTGACTGAGGAAGGCCGGGTGTTCTGGAGCGGTTGCTCTCGTGTGGGTGTTGCTGCCGCGGGTGTTCGCCGCCGGTGGTTGGGTTGGTCTCGGGGTTGGTGGCGGCGAACACCCTTGCCATCGGTGGCGGTGGTTGCGTGGCGGGGGTGGCCCGGTTGAGGGGGTTGCGTTGCGAGGGCAGCCTGGCGTTGCCGGGTGGTCCCGGCGGTGGCTGAGTTACAGGAATTTACGCTGCGTCTTTTAGCCGGCGCGTTGTAGCCAGGGTGGTGGGGTGAATACCGGCAGCCCGTTATCCATGTGCACCGTCCATTCGGTGTGATGGATCAGCCGATGGTGATACGGGCACACCAATACCAGGTTATCCAATGTGGTTGAGCCGCCGTCTGCCCAATGTTTGATGTGGTGGGCGTGACATTGGTGTGGTGTTCGCGCACAACCCGGGGCGGCGCAGCCTTGGTCTCGGATGGCGAGGGCTCTGCGCAATCGTTTATCGGCCAACCGTCGGGTTTCCCCGATATCCAACGGCTGCGATTTGCTGTTCAGCACGATGGGGATGAGTTTCGCCTCGCACGCCACGCGGCGGGCCTGCTCCGGGGTCAGGGTGCGGGCGTCGTCGAGGGTGGCCTGGCCGATGCGGGTTTGCAGGGTCTCCAGGGAGACCGTGACCGCGATGTGGGGGCGTTCGCCGCCCTCGGCCGGAGCGTGGCCGGAGTCGGCGGCGAACCCGATGATCTCCGCTAGCGCGTCACCCTGCCGCTCGCTCAGGATCCGGTCATCGCCAGTCTGGGGCTTGGCCAGCGGGGAGAGCAGCGCGCGCAGCACGCTCGCGTCCTCCCCACCGAGCCGGAACTGGCCTGACAGCGACCCGTCGCGGTGTTCGTACAGGTCCAGCGTGTTCTGCGCATCCACCACCGTTCGTTCGATGGGTTTGCGACCGTCGGGGTTCAGGGCGGCGACGATGCGCTCGCCCAGGCGGATGAGCTGGGTCGGGTTGAACTTCCGCGCCAACCCCGTCATGTCCGCCTCGACCTGCTCGACGTGCTCGACCGGCACGCTCTCCACCGTGGTGGCGATCTTGTCCACATGCGCACCGGAGATCTCCCCAGCCGCCATCGCCGCCCGCGCGGCAGGCAGCCGCGGCGGGATCGACTGACCGGTGATCCCGACCTTCGGACACAACAACTCGACGTGGTGTTCGAGGCGTTTCGCCTCCTGGGCGGTCACATGCAGGACATCCTGCAAAAACCGCCACAACTGCGGGTACCCCGACTCTTTCCACTCGATCTGGGAAATGTCGTCGAGCAGCTTCAACTCCAGACGCCGCAACTGCGCGACAGTCGAGTTAAGCTCCCCCAGCTCCATACCCCGATCATACCACAACAATCGACCAAACGGCCTAACCGGGAATGGTGGAATATTCCAGTCCTTCACGCAACCCAGCCACCACCGGAACCACCCAACAAACGGCAGGCAACCGCGCAACGCAACCATTCAACCCCGCCATCTACGCAGCGCAAACCGCCGGCACCGTTGGCAAGGGTGTTCGCCGCCCCAACCCCGCGACCAAACCAACCGTCCGGCGGCGAACACCCGCGGCAGCCGCTCCTAATAGCGGGCCACCATCGGGACCATCCAAACAAACGGAAGCTCAGTCGTGATCGGTATGACGCAACGCCGTGAAGATGTCGTTCTCCTCAGCCGGTTCCACGCACGCGACCAACTCTTCGATCGCAGCCTCCGGATCAGCATCATGTCCAATGAGGACGATCTGGGTCCGCCTCGGTTCGCCCACCGGCCATGGGGTGCGGCGGAACCGGAGGTAGCCGCCGACGCAGTTCAGCAGGAACCGGTCGCCGAAGCCGGCCGCACCGAAGTCCACCGGGCCCTTCACGCGGTAGAGCCCGGTCGGCCGTTTGCGCAGGAATTCCACCAGCAGCCGCGGGTTCACCGGCTCGTTGGCGACGAACGTGGCGCTGCGATAACTGTCGTGCAGGTGCTCGTGGTGGTCTAGCAGGTCGGCGAAGGAGAGCTGGCGTGCGCCCACGTCGGGCGCAGGCCGGTCGAACAACAGGCCGGGGGCGATCTGGCCGTGGCTGGTGGCCACCACGGTGGCGTTCTCGGCGATGCCCCGAACGGTTTCCAGGACGGCCGCGGCGTCCGATTGGCGGTCGGTCTTGTTGACCACGACCAGGTCCGCCAGCCGTAGGTGCCGGTCGAGGTCGATGTGCTTGGCCCGGGTGTCGTGGAACTCGACGGCGTCGACCACCTCGACCAGGCCGCCGTACTCGATGTGCGGGTTGGCGCTGGAGAGCAACCGGCGCACGAGGTCCGCGGGTTCGGCCAGGCCGCTGGCCTCGATCACGACGGCGTCCACCGGGCCGTCGGGGTGGACGAGCTTGTCCAGCAACGCGTCCAGCTCGCCCTCGTCGACCGCGCAGCACAGGCAGCCGTTGCCGAACCCGATCGTCGCGTCGACTTGACCGGCGACCAGCATCGCGTCGACGTTCACGCTGCCGAAGTCGTTGACCACGGCGCCGATCCGGATGCCGTCGGCCGCGCGCAGCAGGTGGTTGAGCAGCGTCGTCTTGCCCGCTCCGAGGTAACCCGCGAGGACGACGACCGGGATCGAACGCGACATCAGACGCTGCGCAGCACCGACACCACGACGCCGAGCACGACCGCCTTGTCGCCGTCGATCACGTCGTAGTTGGGGTTGCGGGGCTCGAGGTAAACGTGGCCGTTGCGCCGCCGGTAGACTTTGACCGTGGCCTCGTCGTCCAGCATCGCCGCGACGATCTGCCCCGAGTGCGCCTCCTGCTGCTGGCGCACCACGACGAGGTCGCCGTCGCAGATCGCGGCGTCGATCATCGAATCACCGCGCACGCGCAGCCCGAACACGGTGCCGCGCCCGGTCAGGTCGCGGGGCAGGGTCAGCAGGTCGTCGAGGTGCTCCTCGGCCGCGATCGGCACACCGGCGGCGATGTCGCCGACCACCGGCACGGTCACCGAGTCGCCGTTGTCGGCCTGCGTGGTCTCGCTGCCCAGGAACGCGCGCACGTCGATGGGCCGCGACACGCTGTCGCTTCGCCGCAGGAAGCCCTTGTCCTCGAGGCTCGCCAGGTGCTTGGACACCGTGGACGTCGACTTGAGCCCCACGGCGTCGGCGAGCTGGCGGGTGCTCGGCGAGTACCCGTGCCGCACCACCCAATCCCGGATCTCCAGCAAGATGCGTTGCTGTCGCTCGGGCAGGGCGGCGGCGTCGAGGTGGTCGAACAGATCGGTCACCCGGCGATCCTAGAGACTCTGCGCATGGAGTTCTTCTGCTACCACCGCGACCGGCCCCGATCGGTGGACCTGCGTGACGCGATGGTGGAGGCGCACTGGTCCTACATGGACGGCTTCGCCGACGAGTTGATCGCGCGCGGCCCGACCCTGCTCGACGACCTCGACACCCCCACCGGCAGCGTGCACATCGTCGACGTGCCGGACGCGGCGGCGGCCCGTGCGTTCGCCTTCGACGAGCCCACCTACCAGGCGGGCGTGTACCGGGACGTGCTGATCCGCCGCTGGCACAACCTCTTGGGCCGCACGATGTGGGAGTTCCCCGGCGGTCGCGAGGGCGGCAACCGCTACCTCGTGCTCGGGCTCGGCGCCGGCGAACCCGCTGACCGGAACCTGCCACGAGACGACTCCGAACTGATCGCGTACGGGCCGCTGACCTCGGACGACGGCACCGCTTGGCTCGGCACGGCGGTATTGCTGCGTGCCCCGGACAAGGACGCCGCCCGGGCCGTGCTCACGGCCGACCGGTATGCCGCGATCGAGGTGCACAACTGGCAATTCGGCGGGCGTTCGTCCTAAAAGGATAGACGGGAGGCGCGCCGGGCCTGGTGCACGCGCGTCGTATCCTCACCGGGAGGGCCGGGGGAGAAGGGGGAGTGGCGGCGGCATGGAGAAGGACACGATCGGCTGGTACCGCCTGGACGGCGTGATCGGCACCGGCGGCATGGGCGAGGTCTACCGCGCCCACGACACCAGCCAGGACCGGGTCGTCGCGCTCAAGTTGCTCGCCACCGACCTCGCCGCCAACGAGGAGTTCCGCGAGCGGTTCCGCCGCGAGGCGCGGCTGACCGCGCGCCTGCGGGAACCCCACGTCATCCCGATCCACCGCTTCGGCGAGATCGACGGCCGGCTCTACCTGGACATGCGCCTGGTCGAGGGCGAGAGCCTGCGCCGGCTGCTGGACCGCAGGCAGCGGCTCTCGCCCGCGCTCGCCGTCACGATCATCTCCCAGCTGGCCCAGGCGCTCGACGCCGCGCACGCCGACGGCCTGATCCACCGCGACGTCAAGCCGACCAACGTGTTGCTCACCGGTCAGGAGGACGACAGCGCCGGGGTCTTCGTCTACCTGATCGACTTCGGCATCGCCCGCCCGGTGATCCGGGGCAGCGACCCCACCCTGACCCAGGCGGGCGACAACCCGGGCACGTACGCCTACATGGCGCCGGAACGCTTCGACGGCTCGGGCAACGTCGGCAAGTCGGTCGACATCTACTCGCTGGCCTGTGTCCTGTTCGAGTGCCTCACCGGCAAGCGGCCCTTCGACCGCGACGACGCGCCGTCGGTGATCTACGCGCAACTGCACGACCAGGTCCCGAGCGTGGGCTCGGCGTTCGACGCGGTGATCGCCCGCGGCATGGCCAAGGACCCGGCCAACCGGTTCACCTCCGCAGGCGACCTCGCGTGGGCGGCCCGCCAGGCGCTGGCCACGATCACCACCCCGACGGCTCCGACGGCCCCGGTCATCCAGTCCGCTCCGGCCGTCCAGACCACCCCGCCTGCCGCCGAAGAGAAGCGGCCCGCTCCGGTGTCCAAGCGGCAGTGGCTGCTGGGTGCGGCCGTGGCCGTCGTGCTGGTGGCCGCGGTGGTGGCCGGGCTGCTGCTGTGGTGGCCGAAGGACAAGCTCTCCGGCACCGCGCAGGCGGGACCGACGACGCCTGGTGCCAGCACCACGCCGCTGGTCGCCAACCGCCCGGACGACGTCCAGCAGTTGATCAGCCGCCTGCCGACCGGCTTCGCGTCGACCAACTGCCATCCCGGCGCCGACCCCGAGGCGCCCGGCGCGCTCGCGGTCCTGGTGTGCACCAACGGCCCGGCCGGCGGCCCGGAGACGGCGACGTTCGCGTCCTACCGCGACGGCGTCGACCTGACCGCCGCGTTCGAGGCCTACGGGCAGCGCCACCGCATCCTGCCCGCGACCATCGACGACTGCGACAAGGGCGTGACCGGGCGCTCCAACTGGACCTCCGACGGCAAGGTCGGCGGGCAGATGCTCTGCTACCGCGACGGCCACGGCGCGCACGTCGTGTGGACCGACCTCAAGCTGAACACCCTGTTCATCGCGCACAAGGCCGACGGCAACGCCGCGAAGCTCAACGACTGGTGGCGCTCGACGTAGGGTCCGGCGTGTGACATCGCTGCACGCCCGGTTCGACGACCTCCAGACCGGCACGGTGCTGGGTTTCGCGGGCGCCCGTTCGCTGCTCGAGGCCCACCGGCCCGACGAGGTGCCGTTGGTGCTCGACGCCGTGGACCGGGCCACGCGGTCCGGGAAGTGGGCCGCCGGCTTCCTGGCGTACGAGGCCGCGGCCGGCCTCGACCCGGCGTTCGCGGTGCACCCGGGCGTGCCCGGTCTGCCACTGGCGTGGTTCAGCCTGCACGACGGGCCGGTCGAGTTGCCCGCGTTGCGACCCGGCGGCGACGGCCGGGCGCTCGACTGGGTGCCCGCGTGGAGCGCGCCGCGGTTCGAGGCCGAGGTCGAGGCCGTCCGCTCGCGCATCGCGGCGGGGGAGGTCTACCAGGTCAACCTGACCACGCGGATGACCGCGCGCTTCGACGGGCCGGTGACCGGGTTCTACCGCGACCTCGCGCTGGCCCAACGCGGCGCGTACAACGCTTTCCTCGACGCCGGGCGGTTCTCCGTCGCCAGCGCCAGCCCGGAGCTGTTCTTCGAGTTGCGTGGTGACGAGGTGCTGCTGCGGCCGATGAAGGGCACGGCGCCGCGCGGTCGCACCCCGGCCGAGGACCAGGCGCTCGCCGCGGCGTTGGTGGCCAGCCCGAAGGAACGGGCCGAGAACGTGATGATCGTCGACCTGGTGCGCAACGACATCGCCCGCGTCGCCGCTTCGGGCAGCGTGCGGGTGCCGTCGTTGCTGCGGGTCGAGCGGTACCCGACGGTGCTGCAGCTGACGTCCGACGTGACGGCCCGGCTGGTGCCGCACACGTCGTTGACCGACCTGTTCCGAGCGGTGTTCCCCTGCGGCTCGATCACGGGCGCGCCGAAGATCTCGGCGATGCGGTTGATCCGGGAGCTGGAACCGTGGCCGCGGGGCGTCTACTGCGGCGCGATCGGTTACGTGGCCCCGCCGACGGCGCCGGTGCGGGCGCGGTTCAGCGTCGCGATCCGCACCGCGGTCGTCGACACCGAAACCGGGCACGCGGAGTACGGCACGGGTGCGGGCATCACGTGGGGATCCGATCCGGCGGCCGAGTTCGCCGAGGTGATGGGCAAGACGGCGGTACTGGGCTCGATAGTCAGGCCTTCGCCTTCGCGCGGGGGTGGCTCGCCTGGTCCGACGCGTCGGGTGGCAGCGGGATCCAGCGGTGCGACCAGCTGATGACCGAGTCGAGCACCGGCTTGGTCTCCTCGCCCATCGGCGTGAGGTGGTACTCCACCTGGACCGGCGAGGTCGGCAGGACCTCGCGGCGCAGCAGGCCTGCTTCCTCCAGCTCGCGCAGGCGCCGGGTCAGCATGACGTCGCTGATCCCCGGCACCGACGCCCGGATGTCGGCGTAGCGGCGTGATCCGGTGAACATCACCCGCAGGACCGCACCCGTCCAGCGGGCGCCGAGCAGCTCGATCGCCGTGTGGAACCGGACGCAAACCGGATGAATGTCACTCATGCCACTGACAACGCCGGTTGGGCCGACCGTGTTCCGAAGCCGCTAAGGAATACTTAGCGGCTAAGTCCTGTTGAGCCGGGCGTGAGCAAACTACAGATCATCATCGCCAGCACCCGTCCCGGCCGGATCGGCCCGAAGGTCGCCGCGTGGATCGAGCAGTCGGCCAAGGAGCACGCCGGTTTCGACGAGGTCGAGCTCGTCGACCTCGCCGCGGAGAACCTCCCGATGATGGACGAGCCGCACCACCCGCGGCTGCGCCAGTACCAGAACCAGCACACGAAGGACTGGAGCGCGAAGGTCGCCTCGGCCGACGCGTACGTCTTCGTTATGCCGGAGTACAACTACGGCTTCACCGCGCCGCTGAAGAACGCGATCGACTACCTGCACGTCGAGTGGGCGTACAAGCCGGTCGGCCTGGTCACCTACGGCGGTGTCTCGGCGGGCACCCGCGCCGCGCAGATGATCAAGCAAGTCGTCACGACCCTGAAGATGGTGCCCGTGCCCGAAGCGGTGTCGATCCCGTTCGTGCACAGCATGATCAACGAGGACGACGAGCTGGAGCCCAACGACGTCATGCGGTCCGCGGCCAAGGGCATGTTCGACGAGCTCCGCCGGGTGAGCGATGCGCTGGCCCCGTTGCGCGCGCAGTGATCCGTCGCTGACGGGCGCCGGCCGGGACCGGCGCCCGCTCAGGACGCGCGGTGGATGAGCAACGCGCCGCCGAGGGCGCCCAGTGCGCCCACACCCAGGGCGAGGAACCCGGTGTGGAAGGCGGCGTTCGCGTCGGGCAGGCGTGCCGCGATGAGCACGGCGAAAACCGCTCCACCCAATGAGCCGCCGACCCGCTGCAGGATGTTGACCTGCGTGGTCGCGTCGGCGAGCTGATCGGGTCGCACCGCTTTGTACGCGGCGATCCCGGTCGGCATGGCCGCCAATGCGACGGCGCCGCCGAAGCCGGCCAGCAGGAGTTCGACGACGATGATCGGGGCGTCGACCGGCAGCCAGGCGAACGGCGCGGCGGTGAGCACCGCGAGCGTCGCGCCGACGAGCGAGACCGGCGCCGCCCCGTGGCGGTCGACCGCTCGCCCGGTGAACGGCGCGACCGCCGCCGTGGCGCCCGCGAACCCGAGCATGCCAAGGCCGGTCTGCACCACGTCCAGGTGCCGTCCCAGCTGGAAGTACAGCGTGACGACGATGCCGCTGCCGAAGATCAACGCGCCGGTGCACGCGGCGGCCAGACTGGCGGCGCGGTAGCGCGGGTCGCGGTAGAGCGACAGGTCGAGCAGCGGGTGGGGATGCGCTCGCGTCCGCCGGACGAACCACGCGAGCGCGGCGATCCCGGTCGCGGCCGCGACGAGCGCGATGCTGTCGACGCGCCCGGTCTCGCCCCACCGCGTCACCGCGAGCACGACCAGCGGCAGGCCGGTGGTGACGAGCGCGAGCCCGCCCGGGTCGAGGCGCTGGGCGGTTCCTCGCTCGCCGCGCGGCACGTACCGCAGCCCGAGGAGCAGCCCGGCCACCCCGATCGGCAGGTTCACGGCGAAGAGCCACGGCCACGGCAACGCGTGCAGGATCAGCCCGCCCACCAGCGGGCCGAGGGCGGGCGCGACGCTGACCGCGATGCCGAGCGTCGCCATCACCCGGCCGAGCCGGGCCGCACCCACCTGCCGGCCGAGCACGGTCTGACCGGCCGGGATGAGCAGACCGCCCGCGAGTCCTTGCAGCAGGCGGGAAACGATCAGCAGGCGCACGTCCGGCGCGAGCGCGCAGAGCCCCGAGGCGACGGTGAACCCGGCCAGTGAAGCGAGCCAGACGCGGCCGACCCCGAACCGGCGGCCCAGCCACCCGGTCACCGGCAACGACAACGCGAGCGCGAGCAGGTACCCGCTCGCGACCCACTGCGTGACCGCGAGGTCGGCCCCCAGGTCCCGGCTGATCGATTCGAGGCCGATGTTGACCACGGAGGCGTCGAGGCCGCTGGCGAACGCGCCGAACACGATGACCCAGCAGATGCGCCACGTGGGCCAGCCGATGGTCGTCGTGGTCATGACCGCAGCGGCCGCAGCGCCGTGGACCAGTCGACGAGTTCGTCGAGCATGCGCCTGAGGATGTCGTCGTGGTGCGCGGCCGGGGTCAGCGTGCCGGGCTCGGCCATGTCCGAGAGGTCGAAGTCGGTGAAGAGCCCCAGGCTGACCTGGCTGCGCACGCACGCGACCTTCACCTCGGCGAGGGTCAGGCGCAGGTGCTCGACCGCCCGGGTGCCGCCGTTGAGGCCGTAACTGACGAAACCGGCGGCCTTGTCGTTCCACTCGGCGAAGAGGAAGTCGATGGCGTTCTTCAGGGCCGCGGGCATCGAGTGGTTGTACTCCGGGGTCACGAACACGAAGCCGTCGCAGGAGCCGACCAGGCGGGCCCAGTTCTTCGTGTGCGGGTTGCGGTAGTCGCCGATCGCGGCGGGCAGCGGCTCGTCCAGGAGCGGCAGGTCCAGGTCGGCCAGATCGAGCACCACGACCTCGGCGCGCTCCCGCAGGTGTGCGGCGGCGCGCTCGCGGACCCACTCGGCCACCTGCGTGGCCCGACGGCCCGGCCGGGTGCTCCCGGTGATGACGGCGAGTCGAAGCAGAGGTTCCATGCCCCGAACGTACAACGATCGTTGTAGTGATTGCAACGATCGTTGTACTTGGTCATACTGGCCAGGTGCCAACGGACAAGCAGCGAACCCTGCTCGACGGTGCCTTGCGGCTGTTCGCGCGCGACGGGTACGCCCGCGCGAGCATCGACGCGCTCGCCGCCGAGGCGGGGGTGTCCTCGCGCACGATCTACAACCACTACGGCGACAAGGCGGGTCTCTTCCGCGCCGTCATCCTCGACAGTTCCGACCACGTCGCCGAACGCCAGATCGCCTTGGCGGACGCCCTGCTCGGCCGGGTCGTCGACCTGGAGGCGGACCTGGTCGAGTTCGGCGTGCGGTGGGCGACCCCCGAGCCCGACTTCGCGCCGCACTTCCGCCTGGTCCGCCACATCGAGGCCGACCTCGACAACATCGACCCCGCGACGGTCGCGGCCTGGCACGAGCGCGGCCCGCTGCGCGTCCGCCACGCCCTGGCCGCCCACCTCGGCCGGCTGAGCGACGCCGGGCTGCTGGCCATCGAGGACCCGTTGCTGGCCGCGGTGCACCTCGTGCACCTCACGGCGACCAGCGTCGCGGCCGTGCCCGACGCGGACCGCGAGGCCGTCGTGCGGGCCGGCGTCAAGGTGTTCCTGCGGGCCTACGGAGCCTGATCGGCCCTGAGGTGGTCGAGGACCAGCCGCCAGGTGTCCTCGGCGGCCCGCTCGTCATGGGTGGGCCGGCTGGGGGCGAGGTAGCCGTGGCCCACGCCGGGGTGGCTGACGAGGCGATGACCGCGGGCGGTGAGCCGCTCGCGGAGCACCGTCCGTTCGGCGTCGGTGACGAGGAAGTCGTCCTCACCGACGACCAGCAGGACGGAGCCGGTGATCCGGTCGAGGTCGTCGATGGCGGGCGCCGGCCGGGCGACCGGTGGGCTCGGTGACGTGAGCCAGCCGGGGTAGACCAGCGCGACCCGCGCCAAGGGCAGCCGGGTGGCGGCGACGAACCCGAGGTAGCCGCCGGCACTCAGGCCCAGCAGGGCACAGCGCTCCGGGTGACCGCCGGTGGCGAGGTCCGCGGCGGACGCGATGTCGTCGACGAACTCGTCCTGGGTCGCCGAGCCGAGGGCGGCGAAGGCCGCGGCTCGGCCCGCGTCGTTCTCCGGGAAGACCGAGGCCCCGGGTGTGCGGTGGTAGAGGTCCGGGCAGACCACGGGAAACCCTTCGGCGGCCAGGCGTTCGCACACGGCCAGCACATGCGCCGTGATGCCGAAGAGTTCCGCCAGCACCACGACCGGCGGACCCTTCGTTGTCGCCGGCCGCAGGACGTGGCCGGGCACGCGCTCACGCACCGGCCCGCCGCGTGCGGTCGACGGCGAACGAGGTCCGGTCGCCGACGAAACCCGCGGCGACGGCGGTCAGCTCGGCCATGGTCTGGTCGTCGAGGGTGAGCTCGGCCGCGCCCGCGTTCTCCCGGATCCGTTGGGGCCGCCGGGATCCCGGGATGGCGACCACGTCGTCCCCCTGGGCCAGCAGCCAGGCCAGCGCGACCTGTCCGGGCGTGGCGCCGAGGCGGTCGGCGATCGCCGCGATGGTCTCGGTTTGCTTGGCGTTGCGGGAAAGCGCGTCGGCGCTGAAGCGGGGATCGGTGCGGCGGAAGGCACTCGTGGCGGGGTCGCGTGACTCGGCCGCACCGGTGAGCAGCCCACGCCCGAGCGGGCTGTAGGCGACCAGGCCGACCCCCAGTTCGCGGGCGGCCGGCACGATGTCGTCCTCGGGCGCGCGCCAGGCCAGCGACCACTCCAGTTGCACGGCCGCGATCGGTGCGGTGGCGCACGCCCGGCGCAGTTGGTCCGCGCTGACCTCGCTGACGCCGAGGTGCCGCACCAGCCCGGCGGCCACCAGGTCGGCCAGGGCACCGATCTGCTCCTCGATCGGGTACGCCGGATCGACCCGGTGCAGGTAGTAGAGATCGAGGTGCTCGCGCCCGAGCCGGCGCAGGGAGGCCTCGCAGTAGCCGCGGATGCGCTCCGGTGCCGCGTCGAGCCGCACCCCGGCGTCGTCGCGGACGATGCCGACCTTCGTCGCCACCTGGACTTCGCTGTCCACATCGGACAGCGCGGCGCCGAGCACGCTTTCGTTGTGGCCCATGCCGTAGCTCATCGCGGTGTCGAACAGGACGATGCCCGCGTCCAGGGCCGCGTGCACCGCCTCGGCCACCGACTCCTGGGCCGGACCGTAGCCCTGGGACAGGCCCATGCACCCCAGTCCGATGGCCGGTGTGGCCAACGCCCCCAGCTTCCGTTGTGTCATGGCGCCATCGTCGGCGCCGGTCAGCCATCTGTCCAAGACATGGTTCTTCTGTTGAACATAAGGCAGGCTTATGGCATGGAGCTCAGGACGCTGGCGTACGCCGAGGCCGTGGCGCGGCTGGGCACGTTCACCCGGGCCGCGCAGGAACTGCACGTCGCCCAGCCCGCGGTGTCGGCGCAGATCGCGACGCTCGAGCGCGAACTCGGCGTCCAGTTGTTCGTCCGGACCCGCCGGGGCGTGACGCCGACGGACGCCGGCGCCCGGGTCGTCGAGCACGCCCGCCGCATGCTCGACCAGGCGGAGCAGCTGCGCGCGGACGTGGACGAGCTGCGTGGTCTGCTGGCCGGGCGGCTGCGGGTGGGCATCACCCCGCTGGTCGGCGGTCTCGACGTGCCGGCCGCGGTGGCCGCCTTCCACCGCGAGCACCCCGGCGTGGCGCTGCGGATCCGGTCGGGCCTGATCGACGCGCTGCTGGCCGAGCTGGCGGCGGGCGAGCTGGACGCGGTGGTCGGGCCCATCGACGAGCGGACCGAGCGCCGCTTCGAGGTGACGGTGCTCGCCACCGAGACCGTGGTGTTGATCTCCGCGCCCGCCGCCGCGGTCCCGCGCGCGCTCGCCGACGTGGCGGATCAGGCGTTCGTGTGCCTGCACGCCGAGAGCGGCTTGCGGGCCATCCTGGACAAGGCGGCCGCCGCGCACGGTTTCGTCCCGAACGTCGCCGTCGAGGCGGCAACGCCTTGGCAGATCAGGGAATACGTCTCGGCCGGGCTCGGCGTCGCCTTGCTGGCCGCGTCCGTGGCGCGAGCCGAGGGACCGCCGGTGCGGATCACGGTCCTGGATCCCAGCCCGGCCCACCCGCCGCTCGGCGTCATCCGCCGGCCCGGCGGCCCGCGCGCCGCGGCCGCGTTCGCGGTCCACCTGTCCGCCTAGCACCCACTTGTGTCCTTTGTGGAAGCGTTGGTTGCCGTCGCACCCGGCTTCGTCCCGCCTCGGTCTTCGGCTGGGTGAGCGTTCGCTCGTTTTGGCTGGGCCGTCGAGTGGCGGCGGGATCGGGCAACCGGATCCACTATGGATCGGCCGAATGCGAGCGCCATCCCGAGGACAAGATCTGGGCGCGGACTGTAGGGTTTCCCCTGTGTCGGACGGGGACTGCGTCAGTACTCGCTGTCACGGAGCGTTGTGACTGCGTTCGGCGGCTGGGGGCGCCATCGGAGCAGCATTGCCGCACGTGACCGCGAGTTGGCGCTGATCGACGAGGTACTGGCCGGTGTGCGCGCCGGGCAGGGCACCGCCGTGTTCTTCGTCGGGGAGAGCGGGATCGGCAAGTCGCGGTTGGCCGACACCGCCGCCGATCGGGCGTTCGGCGCGAACATCGCGTTGATGCGCGGACGGGGCAGCGCGTTAGGCCAACTGGTGCCGTTCCGTTCACTCACCGAGGCGCTGCTTTCGTTGCTGCGCGGGGCAAGCCCGCTCGACCTGTCGGTGCTCGGGCCGTACCGGCCCGTCCTGGCGAAGCTGGTGCCCGACCTCGGACCCGTCGCCGAAGCGCCGGACGACTCGCTGGTGATCCTCGCCGAGGCGGTGCTCAGGTTGACCGCGCTGGCCGGCGCCGGACGTGGCTGCGTCATGGTGCTCGACGACCTGCAGGACGCGGACCCGGAAACCCTCGCGGTCATCGAGTACGTCGTGGACAACCTGCGCATGCAGCCGACCGTGCTGATCGGCACGGTGCGCAACGAACCTTGCCCCGCCTTGGAGTTGGCGCGCGCCGCGGCCCGGCGCGGGTCCGGCGTGCTGGTCGAACTCGAGCGGTTGAGCCGCGACCAACTCGGCGCGCTGGTCGCCTCCGCGTTGGACACCACGCCGGACGCCGTGCCGGAAGCGGCGCTCGACCTCGTGTGGGCCGGTTCCGCGGGAAACCCTTTCCTGGCCGAGGAACTGCTGGGTGGCATGCGCAGCGACGGCCTGCTCCAGCAGCGCGAGGGCCGGTGGGTGGTCGAGTCCAGCGGCCGGACGGCGATCCCGGCGACGTTGGCGCGCAGCGTGATCAACCGGGTCGAGCTGCTGACCGAGCCCGCGCGCGACGTGCTGGTCGCCGCCGCCGTGCTCGGGCAACGCTTTCCGTTCGCCGTCCTGCCCGCGATGTCCGGGCAGGGGGAGCGGGAGCTGCTCGGCTTGCTGCACGGTGAACTGGCCGACCACCTCATCGAGCCGGACGAGGAAACGCCGGACTGGTACGCCTTCCAGCACCGGCTCATCCGGGAGGCGTTGCTGACGCAGCTGCCCCCGACCGAGCGAGCCGCGCTCGCCGCCCGGGCCGCGGACGCCGTCGAGCAGGTGTACCCCGGCTTGCCCGGTGAGTGGTGCCCGGCCGTGGCCGGGCTGCGGCTGGCCGCCGGCGAGCGGGTGCGGGCCGGCTTGTTGTTCGCCGAGGCGGGCCGGCGCGCCCTGGCCTCGGGCGCGGCGAGTTCCTCGGTGTCGTTGCTCGACCGCGCGTTGGAGCTGTTGGCCGGCGGCACGGTGGCCGAGCGGGCCGGCGTGCTCGAGGACCTGATCAACGCGCTCACCGAGGCTGGGCTCGTCGAGCGTGCGCTCGCCTCGGTCGAGCTGTTCGACCACCTGAGCGTGCAGGTCGACCGCCCGCGCCGGGCGCGGTTGCACACCAGGCTGGCCTGGGCGGCGATCATCGCGGGGCGGCCGGCGAACGCCGCGCAGCAGGTGGCCGCGGCCCGGTCGCTGCTCGGCCCGGACGCCGCGCCCGCCGACGTCGCGTCGGTCGACGTGGTGGCAGCGCACCAGATCATCGACGAGCCGGGTCCCGACAAGTTGCGCCGCGCCGAGGAGCTGGCTCGGCGGGCGGCGGCCGTCGCCGAGGCCGAGCCGCTGCCGGAGGTCGCGTGCCAGGCGTTGCAACTGCTCGCCGCGTTGGTCCGCTCGCGCGATCCCGACGAGGCCACCGCCTGTCTCGAACGATCCCGGGCGATAGCCGAGGCGCACGGCCTGCCGGTGTGGGAGATCCACGCGCTGGTGCGGATGGGCAACGAGGAGGCGTTCACCGACGGCTCGCTGACCCGGCTGATGCAGGCCCGGCAGCTCGCGACGTCGGCGGGCGCGGTCACCGCGCGCTACCAAGCGGAGGGCAGCATCGCCTTCTGTCAGGTGCTGATGGCCGACTTCGAAGCGGCAGGCGAACTGCTGGACCAGGTGTACGCGGCCGTGACCAGGTTGGGTCTGCACGACACCGCGCAGTACGTGTTGCTGGCGCGGGCGGTGCTGGCCGCGCACCGGGGCCGTCGCGGCGAGATGAACGCGGCGCTCACCGCGTACCGGGAGTTGGAACGGGCCACCACCACGGGGCAACCGCAGAACAGGCCGCGGATCTACGGCCTCGGGCGGGCGTTCTGCGCGCTGCTCGAGGAGGACCGGGAGCGCGCGGTCACCGACCTCGGCAAGGCGCTCGCCGCCGAGGCGGAGAACCCGACGGTGCTGTTGCTCACCGGCCGGTACGGGCTGCGGATCCTGTTGGAAGCCTTGGCCGGGAAGCTCGACCTCGCCTGCTACCGCGCGCAGCGCGACGACCCGGCGGGGCAGATGCGCTGGGACCGGATGTTCGCCGAGTTCGGGCACGCCGTGCTGCTCGGTCGGGCCGGCTCGGTCGACGAGGCGAAGGCCGCCGTCGAGGAGGCGTTGCGGCTCGGCGAACCGTACGTCATGGCGCGCCACCTGAGCCTGCGGCTGATCGGTGAGGCGGCGCTGGCCGACGGCTGGGGTGAGCCGGTGGAGTGGCTGCGGTCGGCCGAGACCTACTTCCACGAGCTCGACGTCGTCCCGGTGGCCAGCGCGTGCCGGGCGTTGCTGCGCCAGTCCGGGGTCAAGGTGTCCCGGCGCAGCGCCGGTGCGGACGAGGTGCCAGAGCATTTGAGGCAGATTGGGGTGACCGGAAGGGAATACGAGGTGCTGCAACTGCTCGCCGCCCGGTTGGCCAACCGGGAGATCGCGGCCCGGCTGCACCTCTCGCCGCGCACGGTCGAGCGGCACGTGTCGAATCTGATCACCAAGACGGGCCGGCCGAACCGGATCGCGCTCTCCGAGTACGCCGCCAACCAAGAGTGACGCGCTGAGGGGCGCCCACGCGGTGCTGCGCGCGGACGCCCCGCAGGGTCGAGGAGTGCGTGCTTCAGGACGACAGCTGGACGAGGCAGCAGGTCGGACCGTCGGGCTGACCGAGGCCGCCGCCACTGCCGAGCCCGCCGCCCCCGAGGCCGCCACCGAGAACACCGAGACCGGTGGCCAGGTCGCCCACGGCGAAGGCCACGCCGGCGAGGGCGGTCACCCGCAGCCCGAACGTGACCGTCGGCATCAGGCGGGTGATGGCGTTCGCCTTGACGTCCTCGCAGTGTGCTAACTCAGCGATGATGTTCATGACGCTCCCTCTTCCTGGTGGAGATTCTCGTGGAGATCAGTGGTCGTTGGTCGGCTGCCACAGCAGCGGCGTGGGGACACGGTCGGGGAAGGCGAGCCGGAGCAGGCCGTGCCCGACGCCCGCGCTGCCGGTGCACAGGCTCGGGGTGGCGACGGTGGTGAACTGGCCGTACGGCTCGCCGTAGCTGGTGATGGCGTCGAGGATCTGACCGGCGCGGGTGCGGCGGGCGGCGACCGCCACCGGGTGGTCGCCGAGGGCGGTCAGGGCCTCGACGACGCCGAGTTCGCCGTGGCACAGGCCGAGGTTGCGCAACAACGGTCCGTCGGTCAGCCCCTGCACGGCAGCCTCGATGTCCACTGTGGACGGCAAGGCGGCCGTCATGGCGATGACCTGGCCGGCGGTGCCCGCACACCAGCCGCGGTCGGCGCTCGTCTCCCGGCGGGCGTTGAGCACGGTGTGCATCGCGAGCCGGGCGGCAGCCGCGTGCTGGCGAGTCCCCGCCCGCTGCGCGTACGTGGCCAGCGTCCAGGCCAGTCCCGCGAGCCCGTTGGCGAACCCGGGCGGCAGGTCCGTGCCGCTGCCGTCGCCGTCGGTGCTGATCACCAGTTCGGCCAGCTGGTCGGCCACGGCGCCGACCTGGTCGAGCAGTTCCGGCGCGCCCAGTTCGGTGGCCACCGCGCTGATGGCCGCGACGTAGCCGGCGTGCCCGGTCGCCAGGTCCGGCGCGGTGGTCGCGTTGGCGGCGATCCCGGCCAAGGCCGCGCACCGGCGGGCCTGCTCGGCGATGTCCACATCGGACAGCAGAGTGGCCAGCCGGGCCAGGGCGTAGGCCGTCCCGGCCAGACCGGCCAGCCCGCCACAGCCCACGGCGGCGACCAGATCCGGTCGCTTCTCCAACCCGGCCAACAGGTCGGGCACGGCGACGACCGCGCGACGGGCCACCTCGGCGTAGCGGGCCACGCCGGACACCGCGTGCAGCTCGGCGAGGAACAGCGCGACCCCCGGGTACCCCTCGGCGAGGCCCGCGCCCATCGGCAGCAACGCGAAGTGCGCGTCCTCCAGCGCTTCGATGCCGAGCCAGTTCACCCGTTCCCCGTTGGTGAAGCTGCGGGCGAGAAGCTGGTCGGCGATGGCCGACGCGGTGGCGAGCAGCCGGTCGGTGGTCGCCGCGATCCCCGCGAGGTCGCCCGGGCGGGTGGTGCGGTCCGTGTGGTCCGGCACGGCGCGGGTGGCCAGCGCCGCGGCAGTGATCCACTCCTGGGCCCGGCGGTCGGCGTCGGAGAACTCGGCGAGGGCGGTGCGCGTGCTGGTCAGGCCCGGCTCGATCAGCTGATCGGGCAGGCGGCGCCCCGCCGACCACAGGTCCGTTGCGCCGGGGCGGGTGTGGAACACCGGCACGTCACCGGCCCACAACGCGGTGAGCTCGGCCTCGGCGACGCCGTTGCCGGTGTCGCGCCGCCAGAGCACCTCGAGGGCCTGGTCGCGGTCGAGTGCGTCGGCCAGCAGGGTCGGGTGGGTCGATTCGTCGAGCAGGGTCACGTAACCCTGGGTCGGCCGCAGCACCACGCGCACCTCGACGTCGTCGCAAGTGGACAGCAAGGCGGCGAAGTCGTCGCGGTCGGCCAGGATTGTGTCGTAGGCCTCGTGGAACCCCGCCAGCAGTTCGGCGGCGTGCTCGGCCGGCTCGGCGGGCGTGCCGTCGACGTGGGGCCGGTTCGCGGCGACGGCGAACTTGCCCGGACGCCGGGTGATCGCCAACTCGCCGCTGTCGGCCATGGTCCAGTCGACGACGGTGCGCTGCGCCGGGGTGTCGGGGGCCGCGCCGAGCCCGGAGATGTCGGCCGCGCCGAGGTCGCCGACGGCGAGCATGGGCAGCATCCCGGTGCTGTACACCGACTTCGCGAGACCGGCGGCGGCCGGGTCCAGGTCGGTGCCGGTCCGGGCCGGCTGGAAGAGCGTCTCGGTGTCGATGAGCACCGGCTGGTCACCGGCCGCGATGAGGTTCTCGAAGTGCACGTCGGTGGCTCGCACCGCGTGCAGCAGCGCGAGCAGCGCGCCCGCCCGGCGGTGGAAGCGGGCCACGCCCTCGACCGTGGTCGGTGCCGACTCGACGAACTCCACCCAGCCGTAACCGTTGCGGGGCAGCGCCTTCGCCGTCCGGATGGGCAGCAGGGGGAGGCGTTCGTTGAGCCAGTCGACCAGCTCGGTGAACCGGACGTGCGCGGCGACGTCCCGCGGCTTGTAGACCACCCGGGCGCCGTCGGCGAAGGTGAGCACGGCGACGCTGCGGCCGTGGTCGTGGCTGTCGGCCAGACCGGTGTCCACCGCGACGCACCGGCCGGGGTCGGTACTGAGCAGCTCGTCGGCGATGGCGGTCCGGTCGGCGGCGAGCCGGTCGAGCAGTTCCACCACGGCGTCCGAGGCGAACATGGCGGCCTGGCCGAGCAGCCGGCCGAGCACCGGGTACCGGCCGACGAGGTCGGCCAGCCCGTCCGGGCTGGCCAGCGCCGCGACGAACTCGGGCAACGGCGAGCCGCTCGCGTTCGCCTCGTGCACCAGGGTGCGGCGGGCGATCCGGGTCAGCTTGCCGGTGAGCCGGTCGGCCACCGCTGCCGCGACCGAGGCGAGGTCGACGTCCGCGTCGTGCCCGCTGCCGATGATCCGGTCGACCGTGCCGGCGACGAACGGGCGAAGCGGCACGGTCAGTGCCGCGCGCCAGTCCGCCGGGTCGGCGGGCGGTTCGGGGAGCAGGTCGGCGGTCCGGTTCGCGTTGGCCACAGCCTGCTCGACCACGTCCACCCACGCCGGTCGCCCGATCGAGGGCCGTTCGTGGCGGGCGAGCGCGGGCAACCACCAGTCGGCGGCCAGCCGGCCCGACTCCTGTGGTGAGTGCCGCTGCGGTGTCATGCCGAGAACACTCCCACCCACATCCCCCACGCACATGCGTGCTCACCACCCACTTAGGGGTTGCGACCCCGCAGCCCGTGCGTAGCGCAGGCCGAGGGGCCGTCAACCGCACCTAAGGGGAACGTGACGCAACCCAGCCACGACCACGGGACCAACTAGAACGCTTCCTTCCCAGGGCGACCGGCGGATAAAAATCCGGGGAGGCGGTACTGACTAAGTGGGTGGTGAGCACGCATGTGGGTGACGGTGGCGGCGACCCACTATTGGCGCCATGGACAACGGGACCCACACGCAGACCAGCTTCGCCGAGCTGCTGCGCACCTATCGCAGGCGGTGCGGCGCCACCCAGCGCCAGCTCGCCGACCTGTCGACGCTGAGCGTGCGGGCGATCCGGAACCTGGAGAACGGAACGGCGAGCAGGCCCCGCAAGGACACGGTGCGGCTGATCGCCGACGGGCTGGGCCTGTCGGCCGGTGAGCGCGCGGCGTTGGAGGCCGCCGGTGGGCGAGCAGGCACCGACGTCAAGCTGGTCTACGGTGACGCGGCGACCCGGCCGCCCGCCGCGGTGTCCAGCCTGATCGGTCGCGACGCCGAGCGTGCGGCGCTGTGCGAACTGTTGTCCGCCGGCTCGCAACGCCTGGTCACGATCAGCGGGATCGGCGGGGTCGGCAAGACCCGCGTCGCGCTGGCCGTCGCCGACGCCCTGCACGCGAGCAGGCTGCCCGTGTTGTGGCGCTCGGCGGACGAGCGGTGGCACCGCCCCGGCGGCACCGACCGGCTGAGCACGCTGATCAACACCGGGCTCGACGAGCTGTTCGCCGGCCGGGGCGTCGGCGCGCTCCCGGTGCTGCTGGCCGACCGGCCGACGCTGCTCGTGCTCGACGGGTACGAGCCGGACCACACCCGGATCGACGACGTGCTGGCCCTGCTGGCCCAGTGCCGTTCGCTGCGCGTGCTGATCACCTCGACCCGCCCGTACGAGCACCGCAACGAACGGATCTTCCCGCTGCCGCCGCTGGCCGTTCCGGCCGACGGTGCGCACGACGTCGCGTCGATCGCCGAGGTGGCCTCGGTGCGGCTACTGGTCGAGCTGGTCCGGGCCGTGTCGCCGCGCTTCGCGCTGACCAGCGCGAACGCGGACGACATCGCCGAGCTCTGCCGATTATTCGACGGCGTTCCCGCGGTGCTCGCGGGGGCGTCGTCATGGCTGGTCATCGGTGATCTGCCCACGTTGCTCGACCAGGTCCGCGCCGACCCCTACGGCTTCGTCGCCGCGGAACTGGCCGGGCACGGGGTCTCCTTGCCGGATCTGCTGTCCCATTTGGACGAGCGGGAGGCGGCGGTGCTGGCCGCGCTGGCCGCGCTCGACCGGCCGTGGTCGATGTCGGAGGTGGTCGGGCTCACCGGGTCCGCCTCGCTCACGGCCATCCGGGTGATGCGCAAGTTGTTGCTGCTCGGTCTGGTGCGCGTGGTCGGGACCGCCGGCGGACCGGGTCGGTCGCTGTTCCGCACGCTCCGGTTCCTCCGCTCGTTCCCGCGAACGGCGACGACCGGCAGTTCCACGAACTAGTGCCGCGTAACTACCGCAGGAAGGTTCCTCATCCCGCTGTGCTGTGTCCGTACCATTCACCGCTATCGAGAAACGCAGGTCAACCGAAATGACAGAGATCGCCGTTCGAGACTCCGTTCCGTCTGTTTCGAGGAATGCTTCTATGCCTGGAGCCCAGCCCCCCGCGGCTGATTTGGTGGGAGTTACCAAGAGGTTCACCGATGCGCGGGGCAACAAGTTCCCCGCGGTCGACGACGTCAGCTTCCGGATCCAACCCGGCGAGGTGGTTGCCTTCCTCGGTCCCAACGGGGCCGGCAAGACGACGACGATCGACATGCTCCTCGGGTTGACCAAGCCGGACGCGGGCAAGATCACCGTGTTCGGCGTCGAGCCCCTCGCGGCGGCGCGGACCGGCAAGGTGTCGGTGGTGCTGCAGACCGACGGGCTGCTGCCGGAACTGACCGTCGAGGCCACCGTGCGGATGGTCGGCTCGCTACACCCGAACGCGGACGTCGAGCGGGCCATCGCCCGCGCGGGGCTCACCGAGCTGCGCAACCGCAAGGTCGGCGCCTGCTCCGGCGGGGAGAAGCAGCGGCTGCGGTTCGCGCTCGCGCTGCTGCCGAACCCCGACTTCATGGTCCTCGACGAGCCGACGGCCGGCATGGACGTCACCGCCCGCCAGGAGTTCTGGGCCGCGGTCCGGGCCGACGCGCAGCGCGGCATGACGGTCATGTTCGCCACCCACTACCTCGAGGAGGCCGACCGCTTCGCCGACCGGGTGATCATGCTGGACCACGGCCGGATCCTGGCCGACGGGTCCACTTCGGACATCCGAGCGGCGGTCGCCGGCCGGACGGTCTCGGCGGTCGTCTCGGCCGAGCGGGCGGCGGACGCGGTCGCGGCGGTGCCCGGCGCGCGGGTCCTGGAGACCAGGGGCGAGCGCGTCTACTTCGCCGCCGACGACTCCGACGCGCTGCTGCGCGCCCTGCTCAACTCGACGGATGCGACGGACGTCGAGGCGGCACCCCGCAGCCTCGAGGACGCGTTCGTCGCCATCACCCAGCATGCCAAGGAGGGCATCCGATGACCACCGCGCTCGCTCCAGGCCGCCGCTCGGCGCGGTTGGGCGGGATCAACCCGACCTTCGTCCGCTACGAGCTCTCGCGCAGGTTCAACCGGCAGACGCTGATCTTCATGCTGCTGCTGCCCGCCGTGCTCTACCTCGCGTTGTTCAACACCGGCCCGCAGAACGCGCGGCTGCCGCACGGCAACTTCGCCGCGTGGATGATGCTGGGCATCGCCGTCTACGGCGGCGCGATGGCCGCGACGTCGACCGCCGCGACGATCTCCATCGAGAAGACCGTCGGCTGGCTGCGGATGATCAAGCTGTCCCCGTTGTCGCCCAGCGCGTACATCGTGGTCAAGATCCTCTGCAGTGTGCTGGTCGCGGCGCTGCCGGTGGCCGTCGTCGGCGTGCTCGGCGCGCTCACCGGCGCCGCCGCCGACCCCGCGGTGTGGGTCGCGGGCCTGGTGGTGGCGTGGCTGGGCTCGGCGGTGTTCGCCGCGCTGGGTATCACGCTCGGCCTGGCCATGAAGCCGGAAATCGTCATGCACATGCCCGGTCTGACGATGACCGCGCTCGCGTTCCTCGGCGACCTGTTCATCCCGTTGTCCGGCACCATGCTGGAGATCTCCCGCTACACGCCCATGTACGGCGTCGGAACGCTGGCCCGGTATGCGCTGACCGACGGCTACACGTTCAACGGCGACCACAACTCGCTGTGGGGTGCCGTGCTGAACCTGGTGGCCTGGCTGTTCGCGTTCTCCTTCGCCGCTTCGCGCCGCCTTGCGAAGTCGACCAACCGCATGTGATCCCACCCCCCACAGCGACGCCCCCGCCGGCATTTCCGGCGGGGGCGTCGCCGTTTTCCACGCGGTAGTACCGGGGGTAGTTGGCGCCGGGAAATGCCGCCGTCGAGTGCCGCTCGGTGGCCTGGTTCGGATTTACCGTTTGTTCCGTCAGCGCAGGAATGCGGAATTCACCAAATGCAGAAGGGAGAGACCGTGTTTGCCGTCGTCGCGCCCGGGCAGGGCGCTCAGACACCGGGGATGCTGACGCCGTGGCTGCGCAATCCGGCGGCTGCCGCGCTGGTCGCCGAGTGGTCGGTCGCCGCTGACTGCGACCTGGTCCACCTCGGCACCAGCGGGGGCGCCGAGCTGATCGCGCGCACCGAGCACACCCAGCCGTTGCTGGTGGCGCAGGCGCTGCTGGCGCTGGGCGTCCTGCCGGACGCGACGCCACACCCCGACGTGGTCGCCCTGGGCCACTCGGTGGGCGAGCTGGCCGCCGCCGTGTTCGCCGGCGTGCTGGCCCCGCAGGACGCGGTGGCGCTGGCCGGCGTCCGTGGCCGGGCCATGGCCGCGGCCTGCGCCGCCGCCCCGACGTCCATGGCCGCCGTCGTCGGTGGCGAGGAGGCCGCTGTGCTGCACCGGATCGAGGAGCTGGGGCTGGCCGCGGCGAACTTCAACGGCAGCGGCCAGATCGTGGCCGCCGGAGCGCGCGACGCGCTCGCCGACCTGGTGGCCACCCCGCCGGCCGGTGCCGTGGTGAAGCCGCTCGCCGTGGCCGGGGCGTTCCACACCGACTACATGGCGCCCGCACTCGACGAGTTCGCCGCCGCGGTGGAAAAGGTCCGCTTCGCCGAGCCGACCGGCCGGCTCGTGTCCAACTTGGACGGTGCCGTGGTCACGTCGGCCGCCGAGGTGCGGCGCCGCCTGGTCGCCCAGGTGGTCGCGCCGGTGCGCTGGGACCGCTGCCTGGCGACGCTGGCCGAACTGGCGCCCTCGGTCGCGGTGGCGTTGCCGCCGGCCCGGACGCAGGCCTCGATCCTCAAGCGGCAGGTGCCCGGCGTCCGGGTGGTGCCGATCGCGAACCCGAAGGACGTCACGCGGTTCGAGGGGACGTTGGCCCATGTCTGAGACCGTCTACGACCTGCTCGCCGCCGCACGCACGACGCGGGCCGACCACACCGCGCTGATCGATCCGACCGGCTCGTTCAACTACGCGGAGTTGGGCGCCGTCGTGGACCGCGCGACGTCGTGGTTGCACGCCAAGGGAGTCGGCGACGGCGAGCGGATCGTGTATGCCGGCGAAGGTGATCACCGGTTCGTCGCGTTGTTCTTCGCGGCGCTGCGCCTCGGCGCGGTGTTCGTCCCGGTGCACCCCGGCCTCACCCCATCGCAGATCGACTACATCGCCGGCGACTGCGCGGCCAAGCTGGTGCTGGCGCAGTCCGAGGTGGACGGTGCGTGGGCCGAAGTGCTTGCCACGCCATCGAGCCCGGTGCCGCACGTCTCGCCGGACCCCGACGCCGTCGCGCTGCTGATCTACACCTCGGGCACCACCGGCACGCCGAAGGGCGTCGTCTGCCCGCACCGGCAGGTGGTCGCCGCGGCGCGGGCGATCAACGCGCGACTCGGATACCGGGCCGACGACGTGGTGCTCTGCCGGCTGCCGCTGTCCTTCGACTACGGCCTCTACCAGGTGCTGCTCACCGTGCTCGCCGGCGGTACGCTGGTGCTGACCGAGGGCCGGGCCGCGGACGGCCTGCTGCTGCGCACCGTGGTCAAGCACGGGGTCACCGTGCTGCCGGTGGTGCCGTCGCTGGCCCGCATGCTGCTCACCCTTCAGCGCCGCTACCGCGAGACCACGAAACTGCGGTTGTTCACCAACACCGGGGCGCGGCTGGGCCGCGACATCGGCTCGGCGCTGCTGGAGCTCTTCCCGGGCGCGCGCTACGCCTCCATGTACGGCATCACCGAATGCAAACGGGTGTCCATTTTGGACCCCGAGGACTACGAGCGGCACCCGGACTCCGTGGGCCTGCCGATCCCCGGCGCCACCGTGCGGATCGTCGGGCCGGACGGGGAAGACCTGCCCGCGGGCGACATCGGCGAGATCGTGGTCAGCGGGGCGACGGTGATGGCCGGCTACTGGGGCGTGCCGCTGTCCGAACAACGCGCGTACGTCCGGCGCGCGGACGGCTCGCTCGAGCTGCACACCGGCGACCAGGGGTACCTGGACGACGCCGGCCGGCTCTACTTCGTCGGCCGCGACGACGCGATCATCAAACGGCGTGGCATCCGGATCAGCCTGGTCGAGGTGGAGAACGCGGCCGAGCAACTGGACGGGGTCGCGGCCGCGGTCGCGTTGAAGCCGGACACCGAGGACGGGCAGTTCCGCCTCGCCGTGCAACTGGACGGCGCGCTGACCGAGACCGAGGTGCGCGACGCGCTCGCCGTGCGGCTCGACGCGGCCCGGCTGCCGGACCGGGTGTTCCGGATCGACAGCGTCCCGTTGACCCGCAACGGAAAACCGGACGCCAAGGCGATCGCCGCGCTGCTGGACGAAACCACCGACCGGCCGGGTTCGGCCGCCGCTTGAGGAGGACGAAAGAAATGCAGCAGGCACAGTTCGACCAGTTCGTCACCGAGCGCACCAAGATCGTGGTGACGGATCCGCAGAAGCCCTTCGTCGATCTCGGGCTCGACTCCCTCGGCTTCCTCAACCTGGTGATGGCGGTCGAGGAGCAGTTCGGCATCGAACTCGACCCGGACGACCTGGCCAATCCGGAACTCGCCACACCGGCGGGGCTGCGTGCCTACGCGGCATCGCGGTCCACGGAGTAGGGACGCGGTCGCCATGTGGACAACCAGCAACCCCGCGATCGAGATGCCCGCGTTGTTCGAGCGCGGCGCGGACACGATCTCCTTCGCCGGCGGATTACCCGACCTGTCCGGGCTGCCCCTGACCGAGCTCGCCGCGCAGGTTTCCCGGCAGCTGCGCCTCGGCGGCCGGACCACGTTGCAGTACACCACCCCGCACCTCGCGTCCAGCCTCGTGCCGGCCGTCGCCGAGCTGATGGCCATGGAGGACGTCACGGCGCGGCCGGAGCACCTGGTGCCCACGGCGGGATCGCAGCAGGGTCTGCTGGCCGTCGCGCTGGGCCTGGGGAACCCGGGCGAGGCGATCCTGTGCCAGACGCCGAGCTACCCGGGCGCCACCACGGCGTTCCGCACGGCCGGTCTGGTCCCGGTGTCCGCACCGTCCGATGTGGACGGCGTGGATCCGGACGCCCTGCGGGAAGAGGTGTCGCGGCTGCGTGCCGACGGCCGGACGGTCCGGCTGCTCTACGTGAACCCGACGTTCCACAACCCGACCGGGGCCACCATGCCGGTGCCGCGCCGGACGGCGCTGCTCGAGGCGTGCCGCGAACTCGACCTGCTCGTCGTCGAGGACAACCCGTACGGGCTGCTCGGCTTCGACGGCACGACGACGCCCGCGCTGGCCTCGATCGACCCGGACAACGTGGTGTACCTCGGCACGTTCTCCAAGATCTTCGCGCCCGGCCTGCGCTGCGGCTGGCTGGCCACGCCACCCGCGCTGACCGCCACCCTGCGCTCGGTCGGCGAGATCATGACGCTGTCGCCGTCGGCGTTCGCGCAGGCGATCCTGGCCGCCTACCACGGGAAGCACGGCTGGGACGGCCTGATCGCGGACTTCCGCGCCGGGTACGCGCGGCGGGCCGCGTTGATGACGTCCGCGCTGGCCGACGTGCTCGGCCCGGAGTGGGACTGGCGGCAACCGGCCGGCGGGTTCTACGTCTGGCTGCGCCACCGCGACGGCACCGATACGGCGTCGTTCGAGGGCGCCGCCGCCGCGGCCGGGGTGTCCTTCGTGGCCGGCCGGCACTTCAGCGTGGCCGGTGAGCACGCCGACGGCCTGCGCCTCGCCTTCTCCTACACCCCGGCCGACCGCATCGCCGAAGGCATCCGGCGCCTGGGCAAGGCCTTGTCCCCGGTGGAGGTGGCGGCATGACCACCGTGGAAGCCCGGCCCGAGGTCGACTGGAGTGCGTTCGGGCCCGATCAACCGCTCGGGGACACCGACTACCGGCTCTTCAGCATCGGCCTGCTGCGCAGTGCCGGGTTCAGCGCCTCGATCCTGGACCGCTTCAGCGCGCAAGAGTTGGCCGCGGCCGTGGGCACGCAGGTGTTCACCGCGGCATACGACGCCGCGGAGGCGCGTGAGTCCCGGCTGCTCGCGGAGCTGGCCGGCGACGAGCAGGTCCGCACCGCCATCGCCTGGCAGAACCGGACCGTGTTCGACGTGCTGGACAAGCTCGACCCCGGTTACCGGAGCAAGCCGCAGAAGCGCCGCGACCGGGAGAAGGCGCTCGCCATGTACCTGCAGCGGTACTGCTCCAAGGCGGAGACGATCGGGTCGTTCGGCCCGGCGGCCTGGTTCTCCATCGGCACCGGCGATGCACCCATGACGATCGACTACGGGCCGGCCCTGGTCGAGGCCAGGAAGATCTACTTCGAGCGGTGGGCCATCGCCGAGCTCGGCAACTGGATGGCCGTGCAGGACGGGGCGCGCTGGTGGTTCCCGCCGGTGCTCCGCCCGGACGTGCACCTGGACGGCGAGCGGCTGCTCGTGCCCGGACGCGGTCCGGTCCGGCTCACCCCGGTCGAGGCGCGGGTGCTGGCGCTAGCGGACGGGAACCGGCACGCCGACGACATCGCCGCCGCCATCGCTGACCACATCGCCGAACCGGATGCCGCCGCCGTGGTGCGCAAGGTCCTGACCAAGCTGACCCGCCAGCGTCTGGTCACCTGGGATGCGAACATCCCCGTCAACGACCGCGCGGCGGAGGTCCTGCGCCGCCGGGTCGACGCCATCGGTGACCCCGATCTGTTCTTCCGCTTCGACGCCATCCTCGTCGAGTTGGACGCGCACAAGGCCCGCATCGCCGAAGCGTCCACTTCGGACAAGCTGGTGGCCGCGCTGGCCGAACTGGACGACTGGTTCAGCGCCACCACCGGCACGCAGGCCACGCACTCCGGCGGGAAGTCCTACGCCGGACGCACCCTGGCCTACTTCGACGCCACCCGCGACGTCCGGATCGACCTCGGTTCGGCGTTCTTCGACCGGTTCGCCCAGCCCCTGGCCGTCGTCGCCGCGGCCGCCGACTGGTTCGGCAACCGGCTCGCCGACCTCGTCGAGCAGGCCACCGCCGAACTCGTCCGCGCCGCCGCGGCCCGGACCAAGGGTCAGGTCACGCTGGCTGACATCTGGACGGGAGTTCTCGCCCTGTTCTGGGGCGACGACCCGCGCCCGGTGACGACGGCGATCGCCGAGTTGTCCGCGAAGTGGGCGAGGACCATCGGCGCGGCCGATCTCCCGGTCGACACCACTCGGATCACCCTGGACGCCACCGAGGTGGCCGAGCGGGCCCGCGCCGAGTTCGGCGACCGGCCCGGACGCTGGCCGCACCTCGCCGTGCACAGCCCCGACCTGCAACTCGTCGCCGCGTCCACGGACGCGGTCAACGCGGGCGACTACACGGTGGTGCTGGGTGAACTGCACGCCTGTCTGTCCACACTGGACTTGCAGTTCCTCGACTGGACGGTGCCGAGCGGCCACGGTTCGCTGCGGGACCTGGTCAACGCCGGCATCCCCGGCAGCAGGCACGTGCCGCTGTTCCCGGTGGGCTGGCGGCGTAACTCCGGCCGGTTCGTGCCGACCTCGCTCGGCTCGGCGGAGCGCTCACTCGGCTTCACCCGCGCCCCGGTCGTCGACCGCGGGCGGGTGGACCCGGCAGTCGGCATCGCCCTGACCGCCGACGACGGCCAGGTGCTGGCGACCACACCGGACGGTGTGACCCGGCGGCTGCCCGAACTGCTGGCCGTGCTGCTGTCCATGGTCGCCGCCGACGCGTTCAAGATCGGCCTGCCCGGCCGGCACACGCCCCGGCTGGCCATCGACGACCTTGTCGTGTTCCGCGAGAGCTGGCGGATCCCGGCCGCGGAACTCGAGTTGCCGGAGAAGCCGGACCGGCACCGCGACTACCAGTGCGTCCAGCGCTGGCTCGACACGGCCGGGGTGCCGGCCCGGGTGTTCGTGAAGTTCGCGGGCGAGGACAAGCCGGCGTTCTTCGATCTCACCAGCCCCACGATGGTGCGGTGTTTCGTCAACCTGGCGCGGGCCGCGCTGCGCGTCGACGCGAACACGGTCCTCGGGCTCTCCGAGCCGTTGCCCGACCCGCGCGAATCGTGGCTGTCCGATGTCAACGGCGACCGCTATGTCAGCGAGTTGCGGCTTCAGTTGTGTCGAAAGGAGGCGTCGTGACGAGCACAGCACCACCTTTATCGTCCTCGTACGAGATCTCTCGGCCGAGGAAATTCCACCCCGACATCGTTTCCGCCATCGGCGACACGCCGCTGATCGCGCTGGACCGGCTGTTCGACCCGCGCAAGTTCCGGGTGTTCGGCAAGTGCGAGCGGTTCAACCCGGCCGGCAGCATCAAGGACCGGGCGGCGTTGTCCATGATCACCCGGGCGCTGGACGACGGCGACCTCATCCCGGGGGTGTCCACCGTCGTCGAGTCGACGTCGGGGAACCTCGGGATCGCGCTGGCCCAGATCTGCAACTTCTACGGCCTGGACCTGATCCTGGTCACCGACCCGAAGGTGACCGCGCAGAACGCGGCGCTCATGCGGGCCTACGGCGCGCGGGTCGAGCTGATCGACCAGCGTGACCCGGAGACCGGCGAGTACCTGCCGATGCGGCTGCGCCGGGTCCGGGAGTTGCTGGGCACCACGCCCCACGCGTGGTGGCCGGACCAGTACGGCAACCTGGGCAACCCGGCCGCGCACCACGCGACCATGGGCGAGATCGTCGCCTCGCTCGCCGGGGAGATCGACTACCTGTTCCTGGCCGCCGGCACCTGCGGCACGCTGCGCGGCTGCGCGGAATACATCCAGGGCAACGGTTTGCCGATCACCGTGGTCGCCGTCGACTCGGTCAACAGCGCGATCTTCGGCGAGCCGGCCGCCTGGGAACACGGGCACACCCGGCGCATCCCCGGGCACGGCGCGGCGGTCGCCCCGGCGCTGCTGCGCGACGGGCTGGCCGACCGGGTGATCAAGGTGACCGACGCCGAGTGCGTGGCCGGCTGCCGCGCGCTGCTGGCGACGGAGTCGATCCTGGCGGGCGGCTCGTCCGGTGCGGTCATCTCCGCGCTGCGCCGCTCGGCGTCCTGGATCGAGCCAGGGTCCACCTGCGTCGCGTTGCTCCCGGACGGCGGCGACCGGTACCTCGACACCATCTACTCCGACGCGTGGGTCGCGGAGAACATCGAGGACTTCGTCAACCTGGACGACCTCGACGACATCGAAGAAATATCCGAAACCGACAAGCCGGACACGGTCGCGGCTTAGGGGAAACGTCATGCGACTACTCAATTCCGGAGAAGTGGCCATCGCGCTGAACGGGGCGGAAGGTGAAGTACTCGCTGCCGTGCGGCGGGCATACCTGCTGCACGCCGCCGGGCAGACGCAGGTCCCGTTCTCCAGCTTCCTTCGGCCGGTCGAGAAGGAGGGCAGCCGGATCATCGTGCTGCCCGCCTACCTCGGCGGCGACGACCCGGCGATCGGGGTGAAGTGGATTTCCTCGTTCCCGGAGAACGTGCGGCACGGCTACCAGCGGGCCTCCTCGATCTCCGTGCTGAACAGCCTGGAAACCGGGTACCCGATGGCAGCATTGGAATCCAGCCAGATCTCCGCCGCGCGGACCGCGGCCTCGGCGGCGCTGGCGTCGTCGGTGCTGGCCCGCGAGCCGGTGGAGACCATCGGGCTGATCGGCACCGGCACCATCAACCACCGCACGATCAGCTACCTGACCCTCGTCCACCCGACGGTGCGCACGGTGCTGCTCTACGACGTGTTCCCCGAGCACGCCAAAGCATCGGCGGCCCAACTGGCGCAGCGGTACCCGGACGTGCGGTTCACCACCGCCGACCTGGCCGGCGTGCTGTCCGCCGAGGTGGTCAGCATCGCGACCACCGACTCCACCTACTGGCTCGACCTCGGCGCCCACGCCAGCCGGCCGGCCGGGCAGGTCGTGCTGCACCTGTCCCTGCGCGACCTGTCCATCGAGTCGATCCTCGACGGCGTGAACGTGGTGGACGACGTCGACCACGTGCTGCGTGAGCGGACCTCGTTGCACCTCACCGAACAGCAGGTCGGGCACCGTGCGTTCATCGCAGGCACCGTGGGCGACCTGCTCGGCGGCGCCACCCTGGAGCGCAACCCGAACGCCACGACGATCTTCTCCCCGTTCGGGCTCGGCGTGCTCGACCTCGCGGTGTCCCAGGCGCTGGTGCGCATCGCCGAGCGCGACGGCCTGGGCACCGAGGTGTCCGGCTTCGACCCGGGCAGCCACCTCGTCACCAGCACGTTGGGCGGTGCGGCATGACCACGACCGAAGTCGCGCCCACCCCGTCCTTCCTGGACTTCGAACCAGGCACCGTTGCGCTGGTCACCGGCGCCTCCCGCGGCATCGGTGCGGCCATCGCGTTGCGGCTGGCCGAGCAGGGTTGCGATGTGGTGCTGAACTACAACCGCAACGCGGAGAAGGCGGACGAGCTCGCCGAGCAGATCCGCGGCCTGGGCCGGCGAGCCATCACCGTGCAGGCCGACATCGCCGACGAGGCGAGCGTGCTGGCCATGTTCAAGACGATCCGGGCGGAGCTCGGCTCGGTGGGCGTGGCCGTGCTCAATTCCGGCATCACCGCGGACGGGCATTTCGCGGCGCTTTCCACCCGGAAGTGGCAGGACGTCATCTCGACGAACCTGAACGGCACTTTCTACACCACCCGGGAGGCAGTTAAGCAAATGTTCTCGACGGGCGGATCCATCGTGGTAATCTCGTCGACGAGCGGAGTTGCCGGCCGACCCGGCCAAGGGAATTACGCGGCGAGCAAAGGCGGCGTCATCGCCATGGCTCGCTCGCTGGCCTACGAGGTCGCGCCGCGTGGCATCCGGGTCAATGTGGTGGCGCCGGGCTTCATCGAGACCGACATGGTCAAGAAGGTCCAGCGCAAAGAGCTGGAGATGGCGACGAAAGCCATTCCCCTCGGGCGCATCGGAAACGCGGTCGAGGTGGCGAACGCGGTGACTTTCCTCGCCTCCCCGGCGGCCTCGTACATCACCGGAAAGGTGCTCACCGTCGACGGCGGAATGATCACCGGTTAAACCCGAAGCTATTCATGGAAGAGGACAGCTATGTCTACGACCGCCACCTATGACGAGATCAGGGAAGCCGCGCAGGCGCGGCTCGACAAGAACATGAAGATCAAGACGCTGATCATCGACCGGCTCGGTCTCGAGGTCTCGCCCGAGGTCGTCTCGGACAACCAGCCGCTGTTCGGCCGGGGTCTGGAGATGGACTCGCTGGACTCGCTGGAGATCGTGGTCATGGTCAACAACGAGTTCGGCGTCTCGGTCAACGACGACGACATCGAGGCGTTCGGTTCCATCAACGCCCTCGTCGACTTCGTCGAAGCGCACGAGGACTGATCACCATGACCGCGATGTTGTCGAAGCCGGACACGAAGACCGGACCGGCGACGTTCAGCTACTCGTCGGACGACATCAAGAAGATGCTGCCGCACCGGTGGCCGATGCTGATGATCGACCGGGCGTACGACGTCATCCCCGGCGAGTCCGGGAAAGGCGTGAAGAGCGTCAGCGTGAACGAGCCGTTCTTCGCCGGCCACTACCCGGACCACTCGATCATGCCCGGCGTGATGATCGTCGAGTCGATGGCCCAGCTGGTCGCGGTCATCTACGTCGCGGAAATGCTGGAAAGCCCGGTCGAGCAGCCCGCGGGTGACGTTTCCGAGCAGGTCGGATACCTCGGCGCGATCAAGTCCGTCAAGTTCAACAAGCTGGTGGTGCCGGGCGACCAGTTGGTGCTCTCGGCGCAGCTGGGTCCGCGGCTCGGCGGCCTGCGGTCGGTCACGGTCAAAGCCACCGTGGACGGCCAGACCGCCGCCTCGGGCAGCCTCATCGTCACAACTGGCCGGGCCGGCTGAGCCACGCCGGAAGCGAGTTCTGGAGTTCTGGAAAGGAGGTGTTGGTGGTGGCGATTGTCATCCGGCAGCACCGCAACGAGGACCTCGCGGCGGTCGCCGCGCTGTACAACAGGTTCGACGACAACCCGAACCCGCTGGCCGGCGGGGTGACCGCGGCGGAGATCGAGCGGGAACTGGCCGACCGGGAGACCGCGGCGTTCCTGGTGGCGACCGACGGCGAAGAGATCGTCGGCACGTTCGGCTTGTTCCGCAACACCGGGCGGCGCAGCGCACGAGCCGGTGAACTGATCGCCGACATGTTCTTCGTGGCGCCCGCGTACCGCAACGGCGTGCTCACCGGCCGGCTGTTCACCGAGGCCGTGGAGTTCATGTTCAGCACCAACTGCCTGGTGCTGCGGCTGACCGTGAACCCGGCGAACACCCCGGCATTCCGCCTGTACCGGCGGGTCGGTTGCGTCGCGATCGGCGTGCCGATCGCCGGCGAGGACGGCAACGTCGAGCTGTACAACTACATCCCGCTGATCCTGCGTGGGGTGATCGCCGACCTGCCGCAGGCCGCGCTCGCCGCCCTCGGGTCGCTGGCCAGCTTCGGCGGCGTGACCCGAGGACGCGACGACGACCTGCGTTCGGACCTGATCGAAGTGGACGGTCTCAAGGCGGTCCGCTACGACCTGCTGCTCGGCGAGCACCGGATCACCGCTGTGGTCGACGTCGACGCGGGCCGGGTGCACCGGGTCGAGTTGATCACCCCGGACGGGGCGGTCACCCCGCTGCGCCACCAGCTGCCGCCGCCCGGCGGTGCGTCCGATGTGGACAGTCAGGTCTACGCGTTCGGCGACGACGCGCTGCGCTGCGAGGTCGACGGGCGGGACGGGACCGTGCGGGTGCGCTCAGGTGCCCACTCGGGCCCGCTCTACACCTCGACGTGGCCGTCGATCCACGCCGACCGGGTGGCCGGCTGGCGTGAGGCGCAGCCGGTCGAACTGGCCGTCACCGAGGTCGACGGCGGCGTCCGGATGGTCGAGCGGGCCGGGGACGACTCGCTCACCGGCACCGTGACGCTGGTCGACGGCGTGCTGACCCAGCGATTCGAATCCACGGTGCCGGTGCGGCGGGTGTTCGGCACGGTCGGGCTCCGCCAAGGCCGGTTCGCCGTGACCGAGCCGGGCAAGGCCGCGGAGTCGCACCCGATCGGCCTCGGCCTGGGGGTGCGCGACTCGACCGAGATCGTGTCCGCCGCGCGGGCGCTCCCGGCCGGCACCGAGCTGGCTTGGCTGGGTGGCTCGGCCGAGGTGCGCGTCCAGGTCGCCGAACCCACCACGCTGGTCCACTCCACCCTCCTGGCCCGCCGCCCGGATCCAGTCCTCCGCACGACCTTCGCCGTGCCCGACCGGGGCAGCAGGGTGAAGGTCAGCGCGAAGGCGGGCGGCGTGACGTCCTGGGTGGACGGTGGGCACAAGGTGCTGCGCAGCCCCCACCCGAGGACCGCCGCGTTCGCCAGCAACCCGCGCTGGCGGGCCGGGCTGTGGGTGACCACCGAGCGCGCCAGGCACGACCGGGAGTCCGGTCTCGGCTGGGGCGCGGGCCGCCCCGGCTGGGAGGAGAAGAACCCGCGCTGCCTCGTCCACCCCGATCAGCAACTCGTCATGACCCTCGACCTTCCCGTGGTCGAGGTGGCGGCACCGGCGGGCGACGGCGAGGTCGTCTGCTGGCTCACCCCGCACACCCCGGCCACCACGACCGTGCTGGTCGACCAGCACGGCACCCGGACGACCTTGTCCACCGACGACTTCCGCCAGGTCTGGGCGTCCACAGTGGACGTCCAGCTCACCGACGGCCGCTGGCTGGCGATCGGCCCGGCCGGGGGAGCGGACCAGGAGATCGTCGTTCGCGCCACCGCGGCGGGGGTGCTCGTCGGCTGCGTCAGCGCCGCCGACGGCAACCCGGCCGCCTGGCACTTCACCATCCACTCTGGACTTCGGTAAGGAGACACCTCAGATGACCAGCACCGAGATCAAGCCCGGCCGGACCGCGGCCGACGACTACGCCACCATCCGTTCCACCGTCGGCGTCTACCAGATCGGCCGGCCGCTCGTGCGGCTCACCGGCGACGACCGCTACGAGTTCATCGACCGGTTCGCGTCGCGCTCCAGCGAGTACGTCGACCCGGAGACCGTCCGCGAGTTCGTCGCGCTGAACGACGACGGCACCCCGTTCGCCATGCTGCTGCACATCGAGATCGACGACGTGACCTGGTTGCTGCCCCGCACCGAGGTCACCGCCGAGCAGCTGGCCGGTTACCTGGGCCAGTTCGACGCGGACGACGTCACCGTCGAGGTCGCGCCGGAGGGCTTCGCGGCCACCGCGTTCGAGGGCCCGCAGGCCTGGCAGGTCGCCGCGAAGTTCATCGACTTCGACGTCTCCGGCCTGGTGCTGCACGGTGTCACCGAGGCGAGCGTCGAGGACGCCGGGACCGCGTTCATCGCCCGCGTCGGCACCACCGGCGAGTACGGCTACGTGCTGGTCTCCGACGCTCCGGGCGCCGCGTACGACGCCGCGCTGTCGGCGGCCTCCAGCGTGGGTGGTTCGGCCATCGGCCCCGACGGGCTGGCCCGGGTGCAGGCCGAGGCCGGCCAGGCGGTCTACCAGCTCGACCTGTCCACCTTGAGCGTCAACGACGCCGACCTCGCGTGGATGATCGACTGGAACCGGGTGGGTGAGTTCCACGGCTCGGCGCAGCTCGAGCCGCCGACGGTCGAGTCGGCCCGGCTCGTCGCGCTGGTCGCGCCCGCCGGGACCACCGTCGAACCCGGCGACACGCTGTGCGCCGGTGGCGTCGAGGTCGGCGACGTGGCCAAGCAGACCCCGTCGGCCAACCCGGCCGAAGAGCTGGTGATCGCCTTGGTGCAGAACCCGTTCTGGGTGCCGGGCGTGCCGCTGACCGGCCCCGACGGTCAGGCGTTCACCTCGGTCACCATGCCGCGGGTCATCGCCAAGTCGCTGCACGTCAAGATCGACTGAGCGGCTGATCGAGATGAGCAACCCAACCATTGCCATCACCGGCGTCGGGCTGATCACCGGGGCCGGCGACGACGTCGAGAAGTGCTGGGCGTCGCTGGTCGAGGGCACCACCGGCATCAGGCAGAACACCCTGTTCGACACCAGCGAGCTGTTGTCGAGCTGGGTGGGCCTGGTGACCGCGGAACAGCGCGCGGACATCGACCGCTGCTACAGCCTGGCCGCCACGGCGGTGTCCGAGGCGCTGGCCGGCTCCGGGCTCGACTTGTCCACTGTGGACCGTGATCGAGTGGCCGTCGTGGTCGGCTCCAGCCTCGGTGCGATGTCCACTTTGGAGGACGTGCACCGCAAGCTGGTGGCGACCGGCGAGCTGGACGCGGTGAAGGCCGCAGGCTCTCAGGTGTACTGCGTGGGTGACTTCATCGCCGCCGAGTTCGACCTGCGCGGACCGCGGATCGTGCTGTCCAACGCGTGCGCGGCCAGTGCGGTGGCGGTCGGCTACGCGGCCGAACTGCTGTGGCGCGGCGACGTCGACTACGTGGTGTGCGGCGGGGTCGACCCGATCGCCTTCCTGTCCGCGTCCGGGTTCACCTCGCTCGGCGCGCTGGACCCCGAACCGTGCTCGCCGATGGCCGCGTCCACCGGGCTGACCCTCGGCGAGGGAGCCGGCTTCATGATCCTCGAGGCGCCGCACACCGCGGCCGAGCGCGGCGCCGACGTGCTCGCCGAGGTCGGTGGGTACGGCCTGACGTGCGACGGCTACCACCAGACGGCACCGGACCCGGGCGGGAAGGGTGCGTTCGCCTCGATGAAGCAGGCGTTGCACACCGCCGGGCTCACTCCGTCCGATGTGGACTACATCAACCTGCACGGCACCGGGACGCCGGCCAACGACGTCTCGGAGCCGAAGGCGATCAAGCTGCTCTACCAGGGCGGTGCCACGCCGCCGGTGAGCTCGACCAAGTCGATGGTCGGCCACACGCTCGGCGCGGCGGGGGCCGTGGAGGGCGTGGTGTCCACCCTGGCCATCAGCAGGGGCGCGCTGCCACCGACCATCAACACCCGCGGCATCGAGCCCCCGTCGAAGCTGGACATCATCCCGGACACCGGGCGGCCCGGCAGCCCCGCGGTCGTCCTGTCGAACTCGTTCGCCTTCGGCGGCAACAACGCCACCGTGGTCTACACCAAGCCGGGCCAGCCGACCGGGGCCAAGCCCACGGAGGCCGTCCGCGACGTCCTGATCACCGGCGTGGCCGGGCTGGCCGGGTCGGCGACGGACACCGAGGCGCTCACGAAGTCCTTCGTGGACAACGAGAGCTGCTTCGCCCAGCAGGTGGACATCGACGGGCTCGGGAACGTGCCCTTCGGCCGGGTGGACACGAGCGTGCTGGCCGGCAAGCTGAACCCGGGCAAGGCCCGGCGGATGGACCCACTGTCCATCTTGGCCTCCTCGGTGGTGCGCGACGTGTATGCCCGGCACGGCAAGCAATCCCGCGCCGAGCAGGAGGAGACGGGGATCGTCTTCGCCACCGGCATCGGGCCGTGCTCCTCGGTTGTCGGCTTCCACGAGCCGGTGATCACCGGCGGCATGGCGGCGGCCAACCCGTTGATCTTCCCGAACACGGTGGTCAACGCGGCGGCCGGGCACGTGGCCATGCAGTACCGCTACCGCGGCTACACCGCGACCATCGTCAACGGCGGCACCTCTTCGGTGCTGGCGTTGCAGCTGGCCAGCCGGGTGATCGCCCGCGGCGGCGCGGAACGGATCATGGTGGTCGTCGCCGACGAGTACCCGCAGCCCGCGGTGCGCACCGTGGCGTCGCTGCCCGGCTACAGCCGCGACGGCGCGGTCGTCCCGCACGGGCGCACCGGCGCGGTGCTGTCCGAGGGCGCCGTGGCCATCCTGCTGGAGAGCCCGGAGGCCGCCTCATCCCGCGGTGCGACCGCGCTGGCCAGCGTGGCGGGGTTCGGCCTGTCCGGCGAGTCGGTCGGCATCGGCGGCCTCGGTCCGGACGGCTCGGCCTGGGCGCGCTCGCTGCGGCTGGCGATGGGCGATGCCGGCGACCGCCCGGTCGATGCCGTCGTGTCGGCGGCGTCCGGGCGCAGGCTCGTCGACCTCGCCGAGAAGCGCGCGCTCGCCGCCGCCGGCCTGGCGGAAACCCCCGTGGTGACGCCGAAGGCGGTGTTCGGCGAGACCTTCGGCAGCGCGGCCGGTCTCGGTCTGGTCGCCGCGCTGACCGGTGGCGTCCACGGCCGGGTCCTGTTGTCCAGCTTCGCCTACGGCGGCAGCTACGCCGCCGCCGTGCTGGACATCCCGTCCGCGGGGGAGGAGTCGTGACCGCCCGCAGGCCCGTGGCGGCGCCATTGGCCAACGGAGGCATCGACTGCGTGATCACCCAGCACACCGGGCTGCCGCGGGACTGCATGGGCAACCGGCTGTCCAAGCCCGGGCGCTGGCTGATCCGCAACACCCTCGGCGCGCTGTACGGCATGCACGTCGACACCGACGGCCCGGCCCGGCTGACCACCGACGAGCACCGCCGCTGGTCGCTGCCCGCGCACGGGCTGAACATCAGCCTGGACATCTCGGTGAGCCATGTCGACGCGTTGTCCGTGGTCGCCGTGTCCGCGGGCACCAAGGTCGGTGTCGACGTGCAGGACGTCCGGCCGCGGCCCGGCGCGCTGGCCTGGCTCGGCGAGCTGCTGGGCCGCGACGAACCGGCCACCATCGCCGACTTCGCCGAGTGCGAAGCCCTGATCAAGGCCTCGCACCTGACCAAGCAGACCTTCGCCGGGGTCCGGCTGCCCGCGCGTGAACCCGGCTGGCGGGAGATCGACGGCTACGGCTACCACGTGAGCGGGCACGTGCTGCCGGGCGATCTCCACCTGGCGCTCGTCGCCGCCGCGCCGGTCGAACTGCGGTGCTGGTACCGGGTGGGCGGCGGCCGGCCAACCGAAATCAACCTCACGGCATTGGAGGGCGGTGTCCCCCATGAGCTCGGCACTCAGCACACCTACGCGCTACGTCCGGCGGATGTCGGCGATCGAGCGCGGCTACCTGTTCGCGAGCACCGCGGGCGGCACGCCGCAGCTCATCCAGACGGTCATCGAGGGGGACGGGCGGCTTGACCCGGCCGAGCTCGCCCACGCCGTCGAGGTGGCCACCGACGCCAACCCCGGCATGGCGGTGACCAGGAAGAACTCGAACTGGCGGGGTGGCGGTCCGCGCCCACCGGTGACCGTGCTGCCGGATTCGACTGAGCTGGTGCACAGCGACCGGGGTGACATCGTGGGTGCGGCGCCGCTGTACGAGGACATCGACGTGGTGCGGGGCCCGGTCGCGGAGATCCTGCTGCAACCGGGGCCGCGGACCAGGCTCGTCGTGCGGGCCAGCCACATCGTCACCGACGGCCGCGGCCTGCAGCACTGGCTCGCTGACGTGTTCCGGGTCCTGCGCGGCACCGACCCGGTCGGCTCACCGGCCACCGTGAACGACACGCATTTCCTTGCCGCCGCGGGGAAAGTCGCCCCGGTGGCCGGGACCGGCAAGATCCCCACCCAGCCGACGATGCTCGGCTCCGGGCCGGCGAGCGGACGCCCGTTGTGGGTGCGCCGGACGGTGCCCGCCGCGCCCAAGGGAGTCACCGCGCGGATTGCCGCCGCCGTGTCGGGGCGGCTGCCTGCCGAGTGTGGGCACGTGCTGGTGCCGGTCGACCTGCGCAGGCACGACCGGAGCATCGACTCGACCGCCAACCTGACCGCCCAGTTGCTGGTGCCGGTCGAGCGCGGCGGTGACTGGCGGCGGATCCACAGCCGGTTGCTCACCGGTCTGCTGCGCAAGCACGAGGTGGCGCAGCAACTCGGCCGGGACTTCCGCAACACCAACCCGTTCGTCAACTCGCTCACCGAGGCCGCGCAGTACACCGGGGACGCCTTCCCGGCCGCCGCGATCATCTCCGACCACGGCCCGTTCGACCTCACGCGTTACGCGGCGCCGACGTTCGCGCCGGACACCATCTACACGCTGCCCATGCTCGTCCCGTACGTCGAGATGTTCGTCAGCGCGTTCCAGCTCGACGACCGCACCGAGCTGACCGTCGGCGCACGCGAGCGTCCCGGTGCGGTCGAGGCGGCCCGTGCCCTGCTCGACGACACCGCCGCCCTCCTGCTCAGCGATTGACTCCACAAAGGACACTCCGATGACTCTCGCCCCCAGCCCGCCGGAATCCGTCGCGGATCCGGCCGAAGCACCGCCGCAGACCCCGCCGCCACCGGGTCCGTTGACCGTCGCGGTCGCGGTGTCCGGCTCCTTCCTCGCGATGCTGGACACCACCATCGTCAACGTCTCGCTGCACGCCACGTCCGCTCGGTTCGGCGACATCGGCTCCGTGCAGTGGGTGCTGACCAGCTACCTGCTCGCGCTCGTGGCCACCATGCCGGCGACGGCGTGGCTGACCAGCCGGTTCGGTCCGAAGCGGGTGTTCGTCACGGCGTTGACGATCTTCATGCTGGGCTCGGCCGCCTGCGCGCTGAGCCCGACGTTGGCCAGCCTCGTGGCCGGGCGGGCCGTGGCGGGTGGCGCGGCCGGCGTGCTGCTGCCCGCCGCGACCGTGCTGCTCACCTACGGCCAGCCACTGGAACAACTCGGCAAGGTGCAGGCGCTCAACGGCAGCGTCATGATGCTGGCCCCGTTGCTCGGCCCGGCGGCGGGCGGGCTGCTGGTCGCCGGCTGGGGCTGGCCTGGGGTCTACGCCATCAACGTGCCCCTGTGCCTGGTGATCCTGATCGTTGCGGCGGTCAAGGTGGCCCGCGACCGCGGTGGGCAGACGACCCCGCTCGACGTGCGTGGCCTGCTCGCCATCGTGCTCGGCACCACCGGCCTGGTGATGGCGATCGGTTCGTTCTCGCACGGGGTTTCGTTGACGTCCAAGGAATTCCTCGTCCCGCTCGGCGTCGGTGTCGGTGGGGTGGTCGGGTTCGTCATCCGCGAGTTGCGTGCGGAGCACCCGCTGCTCGACCTGAGGTTGTTCGGCATCGGCGTGTACCGGATGGCCGCGCTGAACATCGCCTTCCTCGGGTTCCTGCTCTACGCCCCGATGGTGCTGATCCCGCTGTACTTCGAGGCGGCGCGCGGGGAGAGCGCGGTGCTGACCGGGCTGCTGGTGTCGGTCGGCGGGGTCGGGGTCGTCGTGGCCGGCCGGGTCTGCCGCTGGCTGATGCCGAAGATCCTGTGTGCGCGGACGATGCTGATCGGCATCGGGCTGACCATCGCGGCCACCGTCCCGATGCTCATGCTCACCGCGAGCACGTCCTACTACCTGGTCTGCGCGGCGCTGGTGGTGCGTGGGATCGGTACCGGGCTGACCATCGTGCCCGCGATGACGGCCGCGTTCATGTCGATCAAGGCGGCCCAGATCCCCGATGCCGCCGCGCAGCTGAACCTGGTGCAGCGGATCGGCGGCACGTTCGCGGCCGCGGTGATGATGGTGGTGCTCGGCTACCAGGCAACTGTCCACAAGGGACTGTCCGCGCCGGCGTTCGCCGACTCGTTCGGTGTGCTGCTGGCAACCTCGGCGCTCACCCTGTTCCCGGCGCTCGCCCTGCTGCGCGCGGAACTGCGGGCCAAGCGGGCGTCGTGAGCGGGTGGCACTCAGCGCAGAACCGCACTTATTGCTGATTGACAATCATCGCATCCTGGCAGTGACTTCCAGTACAGTGGGCGGATGCGGACCGTGCTGATCTGCGGAGCGGGCATCGCCGGTTCGACGCTGGCGTATTGGCTGGCGCGCCACGGGTTCGAGCCCACTGTGGTCGAGCGGTCGCCGGGGCTGCGCTCCAGCGGGAACCCGGTCGACGTGCGTGGACCGGCGCTGCCGGTGGTCGCGGCCATGGACGTCATGCCCCGGCTGCGCGAGGTGGCGACCCGGGTGATCAGGCTGCGTGTGTTCGACGCGGCCGGGCGCCAGGTCGCCACCGTCGCCATGCCCGCGGCCAAGGGCGACGAGGTGGAGGTGCCGCGCGCCGACCTCGCCACCGTGCTGTACCAGGCGGCGCGCGACGATGCCGAGTTCTTGTTCGACGAGACGATCACCGCCCTGCAGCAGGACGAGCGCGGTGTCGACGTCACGTTCGACCGGGCGCCGCCGCGCCGCTTCGACCTGGTGATCGGCGCCGACGGGCTGCACTCCGCGGTGCGCCGGCTGGCTTTCGGGCCCGAACCCGACTTCGCGCGGCCCCTGGGCATGTACGTCGCCACCGTGCCGTTCCACGAACCGGCCGAGTACCCCGAAGACGTCCTCGTCCACAACACCCCCGACCGGATGGTCGCGATCCACCCCGGCAGCGGCCAGGCGGGCGCGGCGTTCATCTTCCGGTCGGCCACGCGAGGCGTCGAGGCGCGCGACACCGAGCGGCAGAAGCGGTTCGTCACCGACGTCTACGCCGGCGCCCGCTGGCGGGTGCCCGAGCTGCTCGCCCGGCTCGCCGACACCGACGACCTGTTCTTCGACGCGGTCAGCCTCGTCGACCTGCCGCGCTGGTCGCACGGCCGGATCGCGCTGGTGGGGGACGCCGCGTCCTGCGTGTCCCTGCTCGGCGAGGGCTCGAGCCTGGCCATCGCCGGCGCGCACACCCTGGCCGCATCGCTCGCCGAACAGCCTGCCGACCACGCCGAAGCGTTGCGCCACTACGAATCCGTGCACCGGGCCCGCGTCAAACCGAAACAACGCGGCGTCCACCTCTCGGCCGCGGTGCTGGTGCCCAAGACGAGGTTCGGCATCGCCGCCCGCAACCTCGTCGCCAAGGTCGTGCCCGGATTCGGCTGACGCCCGCGGTACCCGGCGGGCCGAAACACGGCAGGATGACCGGCATGACATTGCCTGCCCTTCCCGAGGAATCGTTCCAGCGCGTGCTCTGCGTCGTCGCGCACCCGGACGACATGGAGTACGGCTCGTCCGCTGCCGTCGCGCGCTGGACCGCGCGCGGCATCGAGGTCGGTTACCTCCTGCTCACCCGCGGCGAGGCGGGCATGCCGAACCACCCCGAGGAGACCGCACGGCTGCGGGCGGCCGAGCAGCGGGCGGCCTGCGCGCAGGTCGGCGTCGAGCACCTGACCATCCTCGAACACCCCGACGGTGTGCTCGTCTACGGACTGGACCTGCGCCGGGACATCTGCCGGGAGATCCGCCGGTTCAAGCCCGACGTCGTGCTCGGCACCGGGTTCGCGATCGAGGCACCCTGGGGCTTCGACCAGGCCGACCACCGGGCGGCCGGGCTCGCGACGCTCGACGCCTTGCGCGACGCGGGCAACCGCTGGGTCTTCCCGGAGCAGATCGAGGACGAGCACCTCGAACCGCATTCGGTGCGCTGGTACCTCGTCCCCGGGGCCGGCGACTCCGCCACCCACGGCGTCGACGTCACCGGTGAGCCACTGCGCCGTGGCGTGGCCTCGCTCGAGGCGCACGCGGCCTACCTTGCCGCGCTGCCGGACCACCCGGCGCCGGCGGATTTCATCCCCATGGTCGCCGCGATGGGCGGCAAGGCCATGGGCGTCGAACACGCGGTCCTGTTCCGCGCCACCGACTTCCAGGCACCACCGGCGTTCGCCACCGACGCCGAGCAGGACTGACCCGTCTGGCTCAGAGGTGGCGCCGAACCGGGCCGGCCCGCAGGTGCGGGGACATGGCGCCGTCAGGGTGGACGCGGATCGGGATGCGGCGCCCTTGGCGGGCGGGCTCGTCGTCGCCCGTGGGGGCGGCGCGTTCGCGGAGTTGTTGTCGGTACGCGGCGATCACCTGGCGAGCCGGTCGCGGTCCGGGTGGGCTGTCCCGGAGTACCGGTCGGGGTGGCAGTCGCGAAGCGCGCGGCGGTAGGCGGCCTCGAGGTGCTGGGGACTGGCTCAGGGATGGCGCCGGACCGGGCCGGCCCGCAGGTGCGGGGACGCGTTGTTGTGGGCGGTGTCGGCGGTGTGGATGCGGACCGGGATGCGGTGCCCTTGGCGGGCGGGCTCGTCGTCGCCCGTGTGGGCGGTGCGTTCGCGGAGCTGGCGGTAGGCCGCGATCACCCGGGCGAGCCGGTCGCGGTCCGGGTGGGCTGTCCCGGAGTACCGGTCGGGGTGGCAGTCGCGAAGCGCGCGGCGGTAGGCGGCCGCGATGTGCTCGGGACCGGCCGCGGGATCGACGCCCAGCACCGTGTACGGGTCGGGGACGGGCTCGTCGGTGGTCATGTCGTAGTGGGCATGAGCCGGCTCGTCTCGGCGTAGAAGCCGCGCGCCGCGGTGTGGGCGTCGTGCAGGGCGCGGCGCAGCGCCGCCAACTCGCGACCGGCGCGGGCCAGGGGCGGACCCGCCGGGCCGCCGTCGAGGTGGTCGGTGTGCTGGGCGATGTCCTGGGCGAGCAGGGTGGCCAGCCCGTTCAGTTCGCCGGTCAGCCGGGCGAGTTCCCAGCCGGTGGCCCGCAGTTCCGCCACGCTCGGTCGATCGTCCAGTTCCGCGGCGAGGATGGCGGCGTCGATGGTGCGCGTCGCGGTGGCGAGGGTGCTGGTGATCGTTGCCGGTGTTCGGCGTCGGGTGGTGCTCATCGTCTTACCCGCTCTTCGTGGTTCAGTGCCAGGGTTCGTCGTCGGGCACCGGTACTTCGCGCTGCTGGTCGGCGAAGTCGGCGGGATCGGCCTCGGTGACGGCGTCCGGGTCGATGTCCTCGGTGTCGTTTGCGCTGTCGTCGGTAGTGGTTTCGGCTGGGCGCTGCTGGTCGACGAAGTCGGCGATGGGGACGGCATCGTCAGTCATGGCGAACTCCTTGCTCGTCGCGGATCGCCCGCCCCGGCTCGCGGACGGCCTTGGCGGGCGGGCGATCGACGAGCGGATCGATGGCTCAGGCGTTGATCTGCTTGGCCTCGCTGCCGGCGTTGACGGTGATCTTGCGCGGCTTGGCCCGCTCGGCCAGCGGGATGCGCAGCGTGAGAACACCGGCGTCGTAGTGGGCGTCGACGTTGTCGGCTTCCAGCGTGTCGCCCAGGAACAGCTGCCGGGAGAACACGCCACGCGGCCGCTCGGCCACCTGGACCTCGGCGCCGTCGCCGTAGTCCGGGTCGCGTTCGGCCCGCACGGTGAGCACATTGCGTTCGACGTCGAGGTCGATCGAGTCAGGTGCGACGCCGGGCAGGTCGAACTGCACCACGTACTCGTTGCCGATCCGGTAGGCGTCCATCGGCATGGTCGCCGGTCGCGCGGTCGTGCCGTTCGCGCCGAAGACCTGCTGGGCCAGCCGGTCGAGTTCCCGGAACGGATCGGTTCGCATCAACATCGTGTGCCCTCCTTGTCTCCTTCCTGAATTCGGCTCGAAAGTCGTGGGTCGCGGCCCCACCGCCCTATCTCCGGACGGTGGGGCCGGATGGGGGAACGTGATCGTGTTGCCTGGTCGAGGCGAGGTGCCGCGGGGCTGCGCCTACGGGCGCGGGGCCGGGACGCGCAAGGTCTCGCCGGCCGTCATCTGGAGCAGGTACCTCGCCGGACCGGGGTTCGTGGGAATCGAGTGACCACCCACCTTCCTCGTCGGGAGTTCGGCAAGGGCCGGCTGTGGCGGAGGGCCGCGCTCCCGACGTGGTGGTTCTTGCGGTGGGATCGGCACCGACGGCCACCGGTGGGATCCCGGTGCGAGCACAGGTAGGTGTCGGGGACGTCCGCGCTCGGGACGCCCTCGGGGCGTCGGCCGCGGTGGCACGCGACGGTCGAAGTTGGCGGCCACGATCGCGCTGAACTCCGCGTCCAACAACGCGGGGTCCGCGCAGACCAGCTCGGCGAACCCGCTGGTCATGTCCCGATCACGGGTGATGTCCGGCATCGTCGCTCACTCCCCGGCGCGTGTCGTGATTGCCACCAGGTCATGCATTGCTCACTCATTTCTATAGCACGCACTGCAGGTTGTTTCAAGCATCTACCGCAGATAAGCTCAAGTGCGTGACTGACCTGAGCCACCTGGACGACCAGGACTACCCGGCCTTCACCACCGGTCAGGCCGCGAAGATGCTGGGAGTGCAGGAAGCGTTCCTGCGCAGCCTGGAAACCCACGACCTCGTGCGCCCCGAACGGTCGGAGGGCGGGCACCGCCGCTATTCACGCCGCCAGCTCACGCTCGTGGCGCGGGTACGCGAACAACTCGACGAAGGGCACACGCTCGCCGCCGCCGCGCGGATCACCGGCCTGCAGGACCAGCTCGCCGACGCCCACAACCAGATCAACGAACTGCGCGCCCAACTCGCCCGCCACAACCCGGACCGCTGACCCCACACCCGGACGCTTCCCCAGGCGTGTCCCACCTTCAGGCCAGGTGTGTCCCACGTTCCGACCGGGCGTGTCCCACGTTCGAGCCGGGCGTGTCCCCTCTTCCGACCGGGTGTGTCCCACCTCCGGACCGGGTGTGTCCCCCGTTCCGACCGGGTGTGTTCCCCGTTCGCTCAGGTGTCCCGGCTCGGTCACTCGGTCGCGGCGCGGTCGTCGAGTTCGGCTCGTCGCGCCACGATGGTCTCGGCGATCTTCGTCAGCCTGATGTTCAGGTCCTGCGACGTGCGGCGCAACAGGTCGAACGCGTCCTCGGCGCTGATGCCCCGTCGCTGCATGAGGATGCCCTTGGCCATGCCGATCGTGTCCCGGGAGTCGAGCGCCTTGCGCAGGTGCTGTTCCTGCAAGTCGGCTCGGGTGAGTGCTTGCGTGTTGGCCAGGGCCAGCGAGGCGTGGGTGGCCAGCAGCAGCGCGATGTCGCGGTCGTGGGCGTCGAAAGCGTTGGCCTCACGGGAATAGCAGTTCAGGGCGGCGCACGGTCGCGGCTGGTGGGCGTCGTACAGCAGGGCCGTGGACAGCACCGAGCGGAACCCGTGCTTGGCCGCCGCGGGCCCGAAGCTCGGCCACGCCGGCTCGGTGGCCAGGTCGGGGCTGGAGAAGTAGGCCGGCCCCGGCGTCTTGCTCGCTTCGACGCACGGGCCCTCTTGGTTGTCGTATTGAAGTTGGTCCAGTTCGACGGCGACCGGGTCGGTCTCGACCGGGGTGTGGTAGGTCCCGTCCGGCGCGCACAACGTCACGCTGACCACGTCGGCACCGGGCACGACCTCCAGCGCGACCACCACGACCTCTTGGAGCGCGCCGGCGACGGTGTCGGCGTGCAGCAGGGTCTGGGTCAACAGGGCGAACTCGCGAGCCAGCGGGCCGATGTCCTGTGAGGAGGGATCATGGCTGCCGGCGACGAAGGCGACCTTGTCCCGATGCCAGTCCTGCTCGGTGGCAGCCATCCGGCTGGTCCTCCTGTCTTCACCACTGGCGCGGTGCCGCCCGGGTGTCCCGACGATGCTGTCGCCAACGCTAGTACCGGTTCACGTCGGCGGCGCCCTTTGGCACGAGCCGCATACCGATGAGTTCGCGGTGCGGGGCGCACCACAACCATGTGAAGTAACGCTACTCAGCGTAGTGGTCACATGGAGTAGTAGTTCGTGATCCTGTGTTTGTGGGGGAGAAGCACGGCAATACGAACGCCCATGACGACAGAACGCGCATCGGGGTATGCGGCGGCACTGCCCCGAGAACACGGCGGAGGCGGCAGATCCCGGCCTTCGCTCCCGGGCACGCGACCCTTGAAACTGGCGATGGTGTCCGAACACGCCAACCCCCTCGCCGTGCTCGGCGCGGTCGACGCGGGTGGGCAGAACCTGCACGTGGCCGAGTTGTCGGCGGCGCTGGTGCGGCTCGGCCACGAGGTCACCGTCTACACCCGGCGGGATCACCGTGACCTACCGGAATGCGTGGTCGCGCCGAACGGCTACCGGGTGGTGCACGTGCCGGCCGGCCCGGCCGAGCACATCCCCAAGGACGACCTTCTCCCGCACATGGACGCGTTCGCCCGGTACCTGCGCGAGCGCTTGCGCGACGACCGCCCCGACGTGCTGCACACCCACTTCTGGATGTCGGGTCTCGTCGGGTGTCGCGTCGGCCGCGAACTGGACGTCCCGGTCGCGCACACCTACCACGCGCTGGGGACGGTGAAGCGTCGCCACCAGTGCGACGCCGACACGAGCCCGGCGGAGCGGGTGGCGGTGGAGTCGGCCATCGGCCAGGCCGCGGCCCGGGTCATCGCGACGTGCAGTGACGAGGTATTCGAGCTCGCCCGGATGGACGTGCCCCGCGAGAAGATCTCGGTGGTGCCGTGCGGGGTGGACACCGATCAGTTCTCAGTGGACGGTCCGGTGCCCGCGAAGAAGCTGCCACGACGCATCGTCAGCGTCGGCCGTTTGGTGCCACGCAAGGGTTTTGCCGACTTGGTCGCGGCCTTGCCCGCCCTGTCCGGCACCGAACTGGTGATCGCGGGCGGGCCCGCGCAGGGTCAGCTCAGCGACGACCCCGAGGCCGCCCGGTTGCGTGCGCTGGCCGCGGAGTTGGGGGTCGCCGACCGGTTGTCCTTGCTGGGGCAGGTTTCCCGCGACGACATGCCCGCGTTGCTGCGCTCGGCGGACGTCGTGGCGTGCGTGCCGTGGTACGAGCCGTTCGGCATCGTGCCGCTCGAGGCGATGGCGTGCGGTGCGCCGGTGGTCGCGGCCGCGGTGGGTGGGCTGACCGACACGGTGGTCGATGGCGTCACCGGTGTGCACGTGCCCGCTCGCGACCGGTCCGCACTCGTCGCCGCGCTGCGTGGACTGCTCGCCGACGCCTCCCGTCGCGCCGAGTTCGGCGCGGCGGGACGCGACCGGGTCTGCTCGCGTTACACCTGGTCGCGCGTGGCGGTCGACACGGTCCGGGCGTACCAGAAGGTGTGCCCCGTGGCGAGCGCTCCCGCCGATTACCTTATGGGGGAGAGCTGATGACGGTCCAGCTACCCGATCCGGTGACCACCGCCCACCTCGACGACCTGCAGGTCGCGCTGACCGCGTTGCGCGCCATGACCCCGCGCCTCGCGTGCTGGGGCAACGACCTGGCCCACCGGCTGTCGACGGGCGGGCGCCTGCTCGCCGCGGGCAACGGCGGCTCGGCCGCCGAGGCGCAGCACCTGACCGCCGAGCTGGTCGGCCGGTTCGACGGTGACCGGCCGCCGTTCTCCGCGATCGCCCTGCACGCCGACACCTCCAGCATGACCGCCATCGGCAACGACTACGGCTACGCCGAGGTGTTCGCCCGGCAGGTGACCGCGCACGCGCGTGAGCGTGACGTGCTGGTGCTGCTGTCGACCAGTGGGCGCAGTGAGAACGTCGTTCGCGCGGCGCACGCGGGCCGTGCGGCCGGGGCGAGCGTGTGGGCGCTGACCGGTCCGGGGCCGAATCCGCTCGCCGAGGCCGCCGACGACGTCGTTTGCGTACCGGGCCCGACCGCCGTGGTGCAGGAGGCCCACCTGATCGCCGTGCACCTGGTCTGCGCCGCCTTCGAGAACGCGCTGCGCCGACGGCGGGAAGGCCGGTGGGCGTCGTGAACCTGGTCGTGGTGGGGGACTGCCTGCTGGACGTGGACCTGATCGGCACCGTCACCCGGTTGTGCCCCGACGCGCCCGCACCGGTGCTGGCCCAGCGGTCGCAGCGCAGCCGGGCCGGCGGGGCCGGGCTCGCGGCGCGCCTGGCCGCAACCGACGGCGTGGACGTCACCCTCGTCACCGTGATCGCACCCGATGCGGATGGCGCCGTCCTGCGCGAGTGCCTGGACGGGCTGCGGACCGTGGCGGGCCGGGCCGAGCGGTCCACCTCGGTCAAGACACGGCTGATCGCCGACGGACGGCCGATCGCGCGAGTGGACCGCGGCGGCGACGGACCGGCACCGCTCGCGGACGACCGGATGCTGGCCGCGCTGCACGAGGCCGATGCGATCCTGGTGTCCGACTACGGCTGCGGGCTGAGCGCCGACCCCCGGTTGCGTGCGGTGCTCACCGAGCGGGCCGCGCGGGTGCCGGTCGTGTGGGACCCGCACCCGCGAGGTGCTGAGCCGGTTCCCGGTGTCGCGGCGGTGGTGCCAAACTTGGCTGAGGCCAAGGGATTCGCCGGTGTCGATGAGACAGGCCTGGCGGGGGCGTCCCGGTCGGCGGCGTGGTTGCGCGAGGCGTGGCAGGTCGACGCCGTCGTCGTCACGATGGGTGCGCGGGGCGCGTTGCTGGTGACCTCGAGCGGGGAGCAGCTCGTGCCGGCTCCCGAGGTGCGGGCCGTCGACGTGTGCGGTGCCGGGGACCGGTTCGCCTCCGTCGTGGCGACGGAGTTGATGCGTGGTAAGGGTTTGCCGCATGCGGTGGCCGACGCGGTGCGTAAGTCCGCGGCCTTCGTCGCGGCGGACATTGCCGAAGAGATGTCCCGACAGTCCATAGTGGACGAGAAGGCGACGGCGCAGGAACTCGTGGCGGCGGTGCGGGAGCGGGGCGGCACGGTCGTCGCCACCGGCGGCTGCTTCGACCTCCTGCACGCCGGGCACGCCAGGACGTTGCGGGCAGCGCGGGCCCTGGGTGACTGCCTGGTGGTGTGCCTGAACTCCGACGAGTCGGTGCGCCGTCTGAAAGGCGCCGGCCGGCCGATCACCGGTCAGCGCGAACGAGCCGAACTGCTGGCCGCGCTGGACTGCGTCGACGCGGTGGTGGTGTTCGACGAGGACGGCCCGCAACAGGTGTTGTCGCAGCTGCGTCCGGACATCTGGGTCAAGGGCGGGGACTACACGCCGGACCGGTTGCCGGAGACCCCGTTGGTGCGCAGCTGGGGCGGCACGGTGGTGGTGACGCCGTACCTGGAAGGCCGCTCCAGCACGAGGATCGCGGAAACGTTGACGTCGATCGTGGAGGAGGGCGACTGTGTCCCAACAGGACGGTAGGACTTTGCTGGTGTCCGGCGGAGCCGCCGGACTCGGCGCGGCGGTCGTTGCCGCGGCGGCCGAGCGGGGCTGGCGGCCGCTGGTGCTGGACAAGCAGGCGCCCAGCGGCCCGGTCGCCGATTTCCGTGCCGTGGACGTCGGCGACAGCGCCGAAACCGAGGACGCGGTGCAGCAACTCGTGCGCGAGCACGGCGGTCTCGACGCGGTGGTCACCGCGGCCGGTGTGGACAGTTGCGGCCCGCTGACGTCGGTGTCCGCGGCGGACTGGGAGCGGGTCATCCGGGTCAACCTGCTCGGCACGGCCGCCGTAGTGCGCGCGGCATTGCCTGCGCTGCAGCGCTCGCACGGTCGCATCGTGACCGTGGCCTCGACGCTCGGCTTGCGGGTCGCGGGGGACGCGTCCGCCTACTGCGCTTCGAAGTTCGGCGTCGTCGGCTTCACCAGGGCGATGGCCATGGAACTCGCCGGCCAGGTCGGGGTGACCCTGGCGATCCCCGGTGGCATGCGCACCGGGTTCTTCGACGGTCGTGAGGAGCAGTACAAACCGCCGGACGTCACCAAGCTGAACCGGCCGGAGCACGTGGCGGAGAACATCATGCACGTGCTGACCCGCCCGCGTGGCGCCGAGATCCGCGAACTGGTGATGTGCCACGAGGAAGAACCGTCCTGGCCATGAGCCGCGCGAACGGCGTGAACCACTACGAGCTCTCCGCCGAACTGCCCGGGCTGGTGGCCGGGCGGGCACCGACGGTCTACGTGCTCGGCGACGTGATCCTCGACGAGTGGTTGTCCGGCACCGCATCCCGGTTGTGCCGAGAGGCGCCCGCTCCGGTGGTGGAGATCGAGCATCGGATGGTCGCGCCCGGCGGCGCCGCCAACACGGCGGTCAACCTGGCCGCGCTGGGCGCCCGCGTGCGCCTGGTCTCCGCCGTCGGCGACGACGAGCCCGGCAGGGAGCTGCGCTCGGCGCTGGCGACGGCCGGCGTGGACACCGAGCTGGTGGCGGCCTCGCCGCGGCGGCGGACCGTCGCCAAACGCCGGATCGTCGCCGGCGATCAGGTGCTGCTCCGCTACGACGACGGGGTCGGCAGGCGCGCGGACGCGCCCGCACCCCTCGCCGTCGACGTGGACCTGTCCGAAGCCGACGCCGTGGTCCTGTGCGATTACGGCCTCGGCGTGCTCGACTCGCTGCACGACGCGGTTCGCGCGGCCAGACCCGGGATCGGCCTGCTGGTGGTCGACGCGCACCACCCGGGGCGGTGGCGGGACCTGCGGCCAGATCTGGTCACGCCCAACGCGGCCGAGCTCGAAGCACTGCTCGGCGCGCCGGTCTCGCGAACCGCACCCGAACGGGACCTGGCGAACCGCCGTGACGCGCTGCACGAGGCGACGGGCGCGACCACCGTGGTGGTCACCCTGGACCGCGACGGCGCCGTCCTGGTGCGCGAGGACGGTTCCGTGCACCGCACGTGGGCGCGCCCGGTGCCGGACACCCACACGGCGGGCGCGGGCGACACGTTCTGCGCGGCGCTGACCTCGGCGCTGGCGGCCGGGCTTCCGGACGCGGTGAGCGTCGAATTCGCCCAGGCCGCCGCGGACGTCGTCGTGCACCGGCCGGGTACCGCGGTGTGCGGCACGGTCGGGCTGGCGGAGCGGCTGAGCAGTTTCCACGGTGCCGTGCTCAGCCACGACCGGCTGGCCGAGGTCGTCGCCGAGCACCGCGAGCGCGGCCGGCGGGTGGTGTTCACCAACGGCTGCTTCGACGTGCTGCACAGCGGCCACGTCGCCTACCTCAACCAGGCCAAGCAACTGGGCGACGTGCTGGTGGTCGCGGTGAACTCCGACGCGGGCGTGGCCCGGCTCAAGGGCCCCGGGCGCCCGGTCAACCCGATCGACGACCGGGTCGCCGTGATCGCCGCGCTGAGCTGCGTCGACCACGTGACCGTCTTCGACGACGACACGGCAACGGGTCTGCTGTCGCGGCTGCGGCCCGACATCTACGCCAAGGGCGGCGACTACACGCCCGAGATGCTGGCCGAGACGCGGGTCGTGCGCGACTACGGCGGCGTCGTCCGGATCGTCGACTACGTCGAGGACCACTCGACATCGGCGGTGATCGACCGGATCCGGGACGGGAGTACCGCCTGAGCCGTCGCAACGTTCGGTCTACACAGGACCGGCGGCCACATTCGGACACAAACGGCAAAGGCCACCGCAATGGCGGCGCCACTACGTGAATCGTTGCCGTCCGGCGGTGTATTTCCCGGTGGAAACGGGTAGATCACCGTCATGACGTGGTGGCGTGCGCACAAGGGTGCGACGATCACGGCCGCGGTCGCCATCGTCGTGCTCGCGGTCGTGGCGGTGTTCGCGCTGATGCCTTCCGACACGGACGACTACCGCAACACGGCGGTGAAAACGGCCCAGGACACGCAAAGCGAGGTCCGCACGGTCAGCCTCGCGCTGCAGGCGGATCTCGCGGGCAAGACGTACGACCCCTATCTGTCCACAGTGCTCTGGCAGGCGCGGTACAACGTGTCGACGTCGGCGAGCGACCTCGCCGGTGAGGAAGTGCCGGATCCGACCGCGGCCGCGGTGCAGAAGCGCCTCTCGGGCCTGCTCGACGAGGCGATCACCTCGATCGGCGCCGCGGACGCCGCCACCGGCATCGAGGATGACAACGCGCGGCACCAGGCGATCGAGGGCGTAGTGCACCGCCTCGACGAGGTCGGCAGCCGGCTGCAGAAGTTCACCGAGGCCACGCGGGCGGAGCTCAATTCATGAGCGGCGGGGCGGGGAAGAAGGTCCTGGGTGTCACCCTCGGCGTCCTCACCGCGATCGGCGGGTTCGTCGACATCGGTGACCTCGTCGCGAATTCGCAGGCAGGCGCACGGTTCGGGACCCGCCTGCTGTGGGTGGTCGTGCTCGGCGTGATCGGCATCTGCGTGTTCGCCGAGATGGCCGGGCGGGTGGTGGCGGTCAGCCACCGGCCGGTGTTCGACCTGATCCGCGAACGGCTCGGCGCGCGGATGGCGATGGTCACGCTCGTCGGCTCGTACCTGGTCACCCTGCTGACCCTGGGCGCGGAGCTCGGCGGTGTCGCGATCGCACTGCACCTGGCCACGAGCGTGAACTACCTGCTGTGGGTGCCGGTCGTGGCGTTCGTGTTGTGGGTGGTGCTGTGGCGGGTCAAGTTCGACACCCTCGAGCAGGTCTTCGGCCTGATGGGCCTGGCGCTCATCGTGTTCGTGGTCGCGGCCTTCGCGCTCAACACCGACTGGTCGAAGGTGGGCGGTGAGCTGACCGCCGCGCCACCGGACACCGAGAACTGGATGACCTACGGGTACTTCGCGGTGGCGCTGTTCGCCTCGGCGCTGACGCCGTACGAGGTGTTCTTCTTCTCCTCCGGCGGCGTCGAGGAGCGCTGGAACCGCTCCGACCTCGTGACCTCGCGGGTAAACGTCTTCGTCGGCTTCCCCCTCGGCGGGCTGCTCGCCATCGCGATCATGGTCTGCTCGTCGGTGGTGTTCGAACCCGCGATGGTGAACGTCAGCAACGTGAGCCAGGCGGTGCTGCCGGTGGCGATCGGGTTGGGCAAGATCGGCCTTGCCGTGGTCATCCTCGGCGTCTTCGCGGTCACCTTCGGCGCCGCCATGGAAACCGGGCTCTCGGCCGGGTACACGGTGGCGCAGTACTTCGGCTGGCAGTGGGGCAAGTCGGTGGCGCCCAAGCGGGACGCCCGCTTCCACACGGTCATCCTCGTCAGCATCGTCATCGGCGCCGTCATGCTCCTGACCACGCTGGACCCGGTGCAGATCACCGAGTACTCCCTGATCTTCTCGGCGGTCGTGCTGCCTCTGACCTACCTGCCGATCCTCCTGGTCGCCAACGACCGCGAGTACCTCGGTGACCAGGTCAACGGCAAGATCCGCAACGCGCTCGGCGTGCTGTTCCTGATCATCATCCTCATCGCGGCGATCGCGGCGATCCCGCTGCTCATCATCACCGGAGCGGGCAAATGACCACGACACCGGACGGACCGGACCCCCTGCGCATCGACTTCCATCTGCTCGACCGGCAGATCGTCGACCCGGCCGGCGCCAAGATCGGCAAGGTCGACGACGTCGAACTCGAGGTCGGCGACCAGGGCGAGCTCCGCATCGCCGCGCTGCTGGTCGGCCAGCACGTGCTCGGTGAACGCCTCAAGGGCGCGGTCGGCCGCTGGCTGGCCGCGGTCGCCACCCGGCTGCACCCCGAAGGCCGCCCGCAGCCGCTGCGCATCCCGTTCGAACACGTCACCAAGGTCGACAGCGAGGTGATCGTCGGGTTGCGCAAGGAGCTGTTCGAGACACCCCCGCTGGAGAAGTGGTTGCGGGACAACCTGATCGGCCGGATCCCCGGAGCAGGCCATGCGAGCGAGTGACCTCATCGGCCGTCAGGCCTACGACCGCGGCGGCCGCCCGCTCGGGCGGATCACCGAGCTGCTCACCACACCGACCGACGAGTGCTACGTCGTGCGCGCTGCCCTCGTCACGCCGGGGCACGAGGGCAGGCTGATGGGCTATTCACGACCCGGCTTCGACGGCCCGTGGCTGATCCAGCGCATCGTCGAGCTGCTGAACCGCGGAACCCACGAGGTTGCGTGGGAGGACATCCGGCTCGACCCGGGTGCGTGACCCGCCGCTCGATTCTTCGACGGATCCATTTCTGTGCGTTTGTCACTGTTTTGCTTGGCCGAACGGCTGAATGCGCGGTGAAGTGGCGCCATTCGGTGGTGCGGGTTGCCGGGAAACGGCGATACGGTGCATCGCCTGTTTGGTTGGTGTGGACCGGAATCGTGAGGCGAATACATGACCACGTTGCGAAGATCGATGAGAGTGTTGCTGATCGCCGTGCTGGTTTTCGCGATCGGGCTGCCGGCCACGGCGAACGCCCAGGGAGAACAAACGAACGCCAGCACCATCCGTGTGGTGGCAACGGGTTTGAACGCTCCTCGCGGCGTGGTGTACGACCAGCGGCGCAACCGGGTGCTGGTCGCCGAGGCAGGGGTGCTCGCAGGGGACACCGGTCCGTGTGGTTTCGCCGAGCGCGGCCTGCCGTTCTGCTTGGGCCTGACGGGTTCGGTCTTCGAATACTCCGAACGGAGTGCCCAAGGGCGCAGGATCGTCACGGGACTGCCCTCGGCCGGAATCCAGAACGGGCTGTCCGTGGTCATTGGTTTGCACGATTTGGCGATCACCGGTGACAAATTGACCGCGGTGTTCGGGTTGCTGGGCACCAAGGCGTATCGCGATTCACTTGGTCCGGATGCCGCGACAATGGGACAGGTCGTGACGATCAACCACGCGGGCAAAGTCGTCCCGCGCGGTGACGTGACCGCCTTCGAGGACCAGTACTTCCCGGGGCACATCGAGTCCGATCCCTACGGCATCCAGACCGGCCCGTACGGGACGGTGGTCGCCAACGCGGGCGGACCGGATTCGCGGGGCAACGACCTCCTGCTGGTGCGCCCGAACGGAGCGATCAGCGAACTGGCGCAGTTCCCGGCCCGCCAGCCGGCGGCGGACCCGACCGACACGATCGAATCGGTGCCCACCACGGTGATGCAGGGGCCCGATGGCGCGTTCTACGTCGGTGAACTCACCGGAGCGCCGTGGTACACGGGCGAAGCCCGGGTCTACCGCGTCGTGCCCGGCCAGCCCGCGACGATCTACGCGCAGGGATTCACCAACATCATCGACTTGACCTTCGACCCGCAGGGCCGGCTGGTGGTGCTGCAGACGAGCACCAACAACCCCTTCGACGTGACCCGCGACGGCGCCCTGGTCCGAGTCGAGCGCGACGGGTCCCACACCACGCTGGCGAGCGCCGGACTGCGCAACCCGGGCGGCGTGGCGGTCGCCGGTCCGAGTTCGTTCTACGTGACCCTGGGCACCGCGACCAGCGGCGGCACCGGAGAACTGGCCCTGGTCCAGCTCACCAGCTGACCCCGGCGATCTCGCGACGCCCGCCCATGCCGAAGGGCGGGCGTCGCGCCATCGCGTCGGCGATCTGAAGAACTCCAAACGGGTGCGCGAACTACGCTGAGCCGGCTCGACCCTGATCTTCAGACCGCGCGTCAACCCGGAGGAACCGGTGAAGCTGCTGCTCACCTCGGGCGGCGTCACGAACCCGAGCATCCACTCGGCGCTCGTGCAGCTGCTAGGCAAGCCGATCGCCGAGTGCCGCGCCCTGTGCGTGCCGACCGCGCAGTGGGGTCACCCGATGTGCGGCCCGGCCTCGGTGCGCGGCTTCGTGGCCGCCGAGCCCACGTGGCGGCATTTCTCCGGCCTGGGCTGGGCGTCGCTCGGCGTTCTCGAACTCACCGCGCTGCCCACCATCGGCGCGCAGCGTTGGGTGCCCTGGCTCCGGGAGGCTGACGTGCTCCTCGTCGACGGCGGCGACGCGACCTACCTGTGCCACTGGATGCGGGAGTCCGGGCTGGCCGAGCTGCTGCCGTCGCTGCCCGACTTGGTCTGGGTCGGGGTGAGCGCCGGGAGCATGGTGATGACGCCGCGGATCGGCGCGTACTTCGTCGAGTGGGCGGACGCGCCGGACGACCGCACGCTGGGCGTCGTCGACTTCTCGATCTTCCCGCACCTCAACGCTTTTCCGACCAATTCCCCGGCCGATGCGCAGCGGTGGGCGGCCGACATCGAGGGTCCCGCCTACGCCATCGACGAACAGACGGCCATCAAGGTCGTCGACGGCGCCGTCGAGGTGATCTCCGAAGGAGAATGGACGAAGTTCGGGTCATGACCGGGGCGATGCCGACGCCGGGTGTCCTGACTCCGAGCTTCCCGGCTCCAAGGGTGGAGCTCGGACGGTGGTTGGCGCTGCAGGTCGAGTTGTTGCGTGGCGCCGTTGTTCGCGGCGACGAGGTGGCGATCGAGGTGCTCCGCTTCGCCGACGTGCCGCCGCCCGCCCAAGGCGATCGGCTCGGCGTCGAGCCGGCGCGGTTGGCCATCGCCAAGGATCACTGGTACGCGGACTGGACGGACGCGCTCGCCCACGGGCACGACATCGTGGACACCCGGTTCGAGGCCGCCGCGGACGCCGTCCACGCGGGCGACCTCGACACGCTGCGCCGGCTGCTGGACGCGCAGCCCGCACTGGCAACGATGCGTTCGCCCTTCCCGCACCGGCAGACGTTGGTGCACCACGTGGCGGCGAACGGGATCGAACGCGAACGCCAGCTCCGGTCGCCGACGAACGCGGTCGACGTCCTGCGGTTGTTGCTCGAGCGGGGCGCCGACTCGGACGCCACCTGTGAGAGCTACGGCGCAGGGAGTGGCACGACGGCGTTGTGCCTGCTCGTGTCGTCGGTCCACCCGGCGGTCGCCGGCGTGCAGGCCGCCCTCGTCGAGGCGCTGTGCGACGCCGGTGCCCGAGTGGACGGGATCGACGACGACGGCCTTCCACTGTGGACCGCGATCTTGTCCGGGCACACCAAAGCCGCGGAGGCGCTCGCCGGATGTGGTGCCCGCGTGGACAACCTCTGCTTCGCGGCGGCCCTCGGCGACCTCGACGAGGTCCGGCGGTACTTCGGCGCGGACGGTGGCCTGCGCACAACTGTCGCGCCGCTGCAACGGATCGGTGCCCACGGTCCGGAGCTGGTGCCGGCCCTGGTCGTCGAGTACGCGCTGATCTGGGCCGCCGCCCACGCCCGCCGCGACGTGGTCGAGTTCCTGCTCACCAAGGACCCGGACCTCCGCGTCACCGAGCCGTGCTTCCACGCCACGGCACTCGGCGCCGCCCGGTACCACGGAAACGACGAGATGGTCGCCTTGCTCAGCCGCCGGGCAGGGCCGTGATCTCGTCGGACGACGGGGCCGAGATGGTGACCTTCTTGCCCCAGTCGGTGAACTCCATGTTCATCTTCACGAAGGCCTTGGCGCCGACCGGCTGATCCATCGTCACGCGCAGCGGGAGGCTGTCCCTGCTGATCCAGACCGACTCGTCAAGGCTCTTGATGCCTGCCGCGGTGACGGCTTGGCGCTGCTGGTCGGTCAGCGTGACGTGGTTGCTGGCGAGCAACTTCGTCACGTCGATGGCCACGTCGTAGCGGTCGGCCGCGGTTCCGCCGACCTGGTCCGGCCGCACGCCCTTGATCGTCACAGCGTCGTTGTCCTGCAGGTAGCTCACGGCCTGCCGGGGATCCGCGGACCGCTCGATCTGCTCGAGCTGCGGTCCGAGCTGCTTCGACAGCTGGTCCGTCCCGTCCGGACTGATCTTGACCCACGGCTTGTTCGCGGGCACGCCCGCGTTCGCCGGCAGCTTCAGGTACGCCACGTGGCCGTCGATCACCATCGACATGGTCAGCTGCTCGGTCCCCGAGTCGATGGCGTACTCGGCCTGCATCTGCAGGCTGCCGGCGGTTTTCTTGGAGTCGCCCGTGAACTTGATGGCCACGTTCTGCCCCGCGCCGTCGACGGTGATCGTGCCCGCGGTGTGCGCGCTCCAGTCGGCCTTCGTCTTGCCCGCCATCGCCTGGATCAACTGACCGAACGTGACGTGCTGCACCGCGAGCCGGTCACCACCGGCCGACCCGCCGTTGGCGCTCTTGCCGCACGCGGTCATCGAGCCGGCGGCCACCAGCACGAGCAAACCGGCACCGATACGTCGCAACACTGCGATTCCCCCCAAGCCAATGGCAAAGATGTGTCAACCGGTCATCGAGGCATTCATGACCATCGTTACCGCCGCCATGGACTTCGGCGAGCGCGCCATTCATGCCGCCACGCGATATCGCATGTGCGTGACGTCGGGTGCGTTGAGCACGCGGGTCAGCTCCAGCTCGACGTGGTCCGCGCCGAACAGCCGCCGCCCGCCGCGCCGGAGACCGGAACGTGCTGGTGCACGGCGCCACCCTCGCGCAGTCGCTGTTTCGCGCGGGGCTGCTCGACGAACTGGAGATCCACTTGATCCCGGTCGTGCTCGGCGCCCGAGATTTCGATCGACCTTCAAGTCGCCCGGACCGGACAATGCCGAACGTGGACCTCATCGAACTCGTCCTGGGCGACATCACCGAGCAGGATGTCGACGTCATCGTGAACGCGGCGAACTCTTCCCTGCTCGGTGGCGGCGGCGTGGATGGCGCCATCCACCGCAAGGGCGGCCCGGAGATCCTGGCGGAGTGCCGAAAGCTGCGGGCCGGGCACTACGGCGGCGGGCTCAAGACGGGGCAGGCCGTGGCCACGACCGCCGGACGGCTGCGTGCTCGCTGGGTCGTGCACACGGTCGGACCTGTCTGGCCGTCGACCGAGGACCGTTCCCACCTGCTGGCCGACTGCTACCGCAACTCGATGCACGTCGCCGCCGGCCTCGAAGCGCGCAGCATCGCCTTCCCCGCCATCTCCACCGGGGTCTACCGCTGGCCGGTCGAGTCCGCCGCGGAGATCGCCTTGACCGCGATCACTCAGACGACAAAGGAAATGCCAGGGATCGTCGTCGTGCGCATGGTGTTGTTCGATCAGCGGACCTACGACGTGTTCCAGTCAGCTGCCCGATAGATGCACTCTCACCGTCAGAAGGCCTCGATGACGCGGTCCAGCCATTCGGTGAGGAGTCGCCTTTCCGCGTCGGTAAGGGTTTTCAGCTCGGCGGCGACCGCCCGGAAGGCGATCGTCGCGGCGGCTCGGTCGTCCTGCCGGCGTGGGGCGGCGTCGGTGAGGATGTGGCGCAACACGGCGTCGTAGAGGGCGTCGGCGAGTTCGGGGTCGCGGTGCTGCGGCGGGGTGGCGAGCAGGGTCTGGATCGCCCCGACGCCCGCCGCGTGGATGAGCTCGACGGCTCGCCGTTCGCTGACCCGCAGCCGTCCGGTGGCCGCGACGCGGCGGACGCGTGACTCGAGGACCCGTCGGCCGGACTGCGCCGCGGGGGAGTGCCGCACCCGGTCGGGATCGCTGAGCAGGCGGAAGACCGCCGGGTTGGCCAGTCCGAAGTCGATCTGGGTGCGCCAGCCCGCGCGCAGGTCGGCCAGCGGATCGACGTCCTCGGCCGCAGCGGCCTCGACGGTGGCGGCCTTGGTGGCGACGTACGCGGCCATGACGTGTTCGGCCACGGCTTCGAGCAGGCCGTCCTTGTCCCCGAAGAGGCGGTAGATGGCGGGGGCCTGCATCCCGGCGGCCTCGGCGACGCCACGGGTGGTGACGGCCGCCGGGCCCTGCTCGCGCAGCAGCCGTGCCGCCACCTCCACGATTCGTGCCCGTGCGTCGGTCCTGGTCTCGCTGCTCGCCTCCACCATGTTACCGATGATAGCGCCAGCTTGTTATCCCCGTTGTATCGGTGTTACCGTCAATCCGATTCCACTGATAGCAACGAAGGGTGACCACGTTGATCATCGTCACCGGTGCGACCGGCGCACTGAACGGCGCGACCGTCGAGCACCTCCTCGACCGGGTCCCGGCCGGCGAGCTCGGCGTCGCCGTCCGCGATGCCGCGAAGGCCGTGCGGTTCGCCGAGCGTGGCGTCGAGGTGCGCCACGGCGACTACGCCGACCCCGCGTCGCTGCCTGCCGCTTTGGCGGGCGCCGACCAAGTGCTGCTGGTTTCGTCGAACGACCCCGGCGCCGACGCGGTGAGCCTGCACCGCGCGGCGATCTCGGCCGCCTCGGCAGCGGGCGTCGGGCGCATCCTGTACACCAGCCACCAAGGCGCCGCGGCCGATTCCCCGTTCCGGCCGGCGGTGGTCCACGCCGCGACGGAGCGGCTACTCGCCGATTCAGGGGTGCCCTGGACGTCGCTGCGCAACGGCTTCTACGCGCACAGCCTCGCCTGGCTCGCCGGCCCGTGGCGGGAAACCGGCGTCGTGACCGTTCCCGCCGATGGCCCGGTGTCGTGGACCGCGCGCGAGGACGCCGCCGAAGCCGCGGCGATCATCCTGACCTCGAACCACGCTTACGAGGGCCCGACCACGATCACCGCCAATGCGGCCCCCACCTTCGCCGACCTCGCCGAGACCGCCTCGGACCTCACCGGCCGCGACATCCGCATCGCTGTCGTCGACCCCGACGAATGGGTCGCCGCCCAGGTCGCCACCGGCCAACCGGAGCAGATGGCACGCTTCACCCTCGGCATGTACCAGGCGGCCGAAAAGGGCTTCTTCGCCGGCACCGACCCGTTGCTGACCACCCTGCTCGGCCGCGAACCCCGCTCCGCCCGCGACATCCTGGCTCGACCGCAGTAGGCGCTCGAAGCCGGGGTTCAAGGAATCACAGTGCTGACGAGACGCCGGATCCGGTCGAGGTCGATGTCCGCCGCGAGGTGGGTCTCCTCCGGCAGCTCGTCCGTAGACGGGTCGATACCGAACAACAGGCGTGGCAGCGTGGGGTGGATGACGAGCCCGATCAGGTCGTTCGAGATGGGCGATCGCGTTGCCGTGGAACAGTTCCTCGTCAGCCGCGGCTTCTCCGCGGCGATGGCGCAATCGGTGCTGGACATGGACCTCGCCGCCGAACGCGGCATCAACAACACCGTGCCACGCACCACCGGGAACACCACGCCCACCACGTTCCGCGAGTTCGCCGAAGAAGCCATCAAGCCGGCAGTAGCCGAACCGGTGGCGCGGTAAGAGGTTCCTCGAAGGGCGACTCCGTCAGCCAGAGGTGGAGACGACCGCCGACGAGATGTCCTGGACAATTAGCGGTCATTCATCGCCGTGCCGGTAACCGCGGCCTCAATAACATCGACGATCTGAAGAAAGTCTGATCTGACTCAGAAGGGCGCGGCATGTCGCAAGGAACAATGACCAAGCTTCGTGGCCCGTTGGTAATTTTCGCCGGAGTCGTGCTCGCCGTGGTCGGGTTCACCACCCCGGCTTCAGCGACGGTGTTGTGGCCCAACGAGGACAACATGCTGGGGGCGAACCCCTACCGGTACTCCTACATTTTCGACCCCGGATCGGGTGCGATCACCCAAGAACAATTCGCTTCGCCGCAACTGACCGACTTCTACACGGGGCACGGGTTCGACAAGAACTTCATGTACTGGGCTCCGATCGTGGCGATCGACCCACCGAACGAAATCTGGAACGGGTGCGACGACAACGGCGGCGGCCTGTGCCCCGAGGCCAACATTCACTCGGGAGTCCAGACGGTGGCCGCTGAGGTCGCCTCCGGTCAGGTCCACGTCAAGTTGTGGAACGGTGCGTTCATCGGTGACGCCTGCGGCAACTGGAACCACAGTGGCGCCGGGCCGGTTCCGACGATCAGCGGTACCAAGTACGAGGACCTCAACGGCGACGGTGCACGCGAGGCGGGCGAACCGGGGCTCGCCGGCTGGCAAATCGACCTCGTTTACGACGGCACCGTGGTAGCCACGACCACCACCGGCACCGACGGTGGCTACCGCTTCGCGCTCGACGCCGACCGCCTCCCCATCAGGGCCGGCACATACGCGGTCGCCGAACACAGCCAGCCGGGCTGGGTTCAGTCACACGCCCCGGACGCGGTCCCGATCGGGTACGGCGTCGCCGACAAGAACTTCGCCGGGCGCGACTTCGGGAACTACCGGCCGGCGACCGTCGAGGGGCGCAAGTTCGACGACCACGGTGCCGATGGCTCCGGTACCGGAGATCCCGGGATCGCCGATTGGACAATCACCTTGAGCAACGGGGCCAGCGCGACCACTCGGACCGACGGCAACTACGGCTTCGGCGGGTTGCGCCCGGGCACGTACACCGTGCAGGAGCAGGCGCGCGACGGTTGGCGGCAGACCGCGCCAGGTACTGGCACTCGCACGGTGACTGTCACCAGCGGCCAGGTGGTCGACGGGGCCGACTTCGGCAACGTGTGCCTCGGCGTGATCAGCGTGACCGCGCCGGACGGAGTTGCCACTCGCGTCGACGAGGTGACCGTGCCCGGCATCCTCACCAACGACCCGCCGGTGCCCCGCACCGCATCCGGCACCGCGACCATCGCGAACCTGCTGCCGGGCACCTATCGGGTGACGTTGACGTTGCCGGACGGGGTGTTCACCACGGATCCGGACCTCACGTCGATCAACGGCAGCTTTGCCATCGTCAAAACGGTGACCGTGCCCGAATGCGGAGCGGCCACGATCACGCCGGTGTTCGTCACGTCCCAGCCCGGCAAGATCACCGGTGGGGTGCGCATCCTGGTGCCCGGCGGGTTCGCCACCGCGGGCTTCGAGTTCATGCAGCGCACCGACGGCCCCAGGGGCACGCTGGAGTTCAACGACCACGCGAGCGGCATACGTCTTCATACCTCCGACATCACGGGCATTTCGGTGTCCGGGACCGATGCCTACATCTTCGGTCACGCCACGGTCGGCGATGCGGTGTATTCGTTCCGTCTGCACCTGGTCGACGCAGGCGAACCAGGCAGCGCCGACCGCTTCGAGTTGATCCTCGCCAACGGTTACACGGCCGGATTCGCTGAAACCCTCGACGGCGGCAACGTCCAAATTCACTGACCCGAGACGCCCGCTCTGGCGAGCCACGAACTCGTGGCGACGGAAGGCGGCCGGCCCGGTGGCGTGCAAGCCGATGCCAAGCACGGTGAGCACGCGACCAGGCCGGCCGTCAAAGTCTTCGGACGACGCGAGGGCGATGGATCTCCGAGGCGTTCGTGTAGTCAAAAGGCACTCGGTACACGGCGTGTACGAACAATGGACCGATCACGCATGCACTTCCGCCCAGCAAGCAGGCGCTGGCCGCTATGCGACGGGTACGCCGTTGCGTCGTGCAAATGCTTGGATGCCGGGCATCGACTTGGCTGTGGGCTGGCGCAAGAGGCTCATCGTGATGTGCTGGATGGGCTTGCGGTAGCGAACTTCGTCGGGGGATGCGTGTTCGGCGCGGAGCAGAGCTCGGTAGCACTGTTCCGGCTTGTCCCATTGGTAGAACGAACGAGCAACATCGGACCAATAGCGGGCCAGACGTTCGACTTGGTGGATTGCACGCGGGTCGATACCGCGGGCTGTTTCTACCGCCGTGCCGGAGTCGCCGAGGACACGGGCGATGCTGATCCGGTAGAGGTCCACGCCGGTGGGACCGAAGGCGGTGAACCTGTGGTTGGCGTCGACGCCCAGCCGGTTGGCCGCCTGGACTGCTTCACCTATCAAGGTGTGGGCATCTTCGCGGTGCCCGTCGACCGCAGCGGTGTAGGCGGCGGTTGACAACAACGACCCGTACACGGACAGGTGCTCGGGTCCGCGGTGCAGGTGTGGCTGGAGCATCGCCGCGGTGTCGACGACGAGATTTTGAGCGGTGTCGGCGCGGCCCGCGCGGCGAAGCACGATTGCCCAAGTCCGGCTAGCACTGGCGTGCGTCAGGATGTCGTCGGTGGCGTGAGCGGCTTGCATTGCTCGATCGGCCGTGGTCCACGCGAGTGGGTCGTTGCCGATCTTGACCATCAGTTCGGCGGTTAGGGTGTACAAGTCGGACAGATGCCTGTCGGCCGCGACGATGGCCTCGTCGCCGCTGACTTCGTGCCGGGTGGCATGCGCGGTGGGCAGCAGCCGGAGGAGGCTCGTTGCGACGTCGGTGTAGCGGCCTTGTTGGAAGACCTCGCGTGTCGCAGCCAACTGCTCGTGAAGCTGTGCCAGTCCCGTAGGGATTCCGCTGGCCGGCGGCGTGAGAAGAGCATGTTCCAGCGCGCGAATCGGATCGGTGATCGGTGATGCCGATGCTGGCCGGATGCCGCATACCGCCGAGCCGGCCAGTCCGGTCAATCCAGCCAGCAACGTACGACGACGCATCGGATCGATCTCCTCATCCCGCGGCAGGATGACGGTGACCATAGCGGCGGGTCGGCTGCTGTGCACGGATCGTGGTGGAGTGTCGGCCAAACCGAGCAGCGACGGAGGAATGTCAAGCGCATCGACGAGACTGCGCAGCACCGCCACATCACGCAACGGTTGCTTGCCCCGCTCGAGCCGGGACAACGTCGATACCGAGTAACCGCAAAGCGCGGCCAAGTCCGCAAGCGTCTGATGCTTGGCGAGGCGAACGGCCCGAATTATCGCCCCAGCGTCGCCTGAGTTCACGGCGGCGAGAACCGCGTCGCTGTGCCAGATCGCAGGGTTCGGCCGCATCCCGCGCTCCTTGTTCGGGCCAGGCCTGTCAGCATAACCGGCAATCACTGTGAGTGCCATCGCTCTTGCATAGCGTGCAAATCTGATGTCGTACCTCGCAAACCCACTGGTCAATTGACGCTGCTCATCGTGTCCTTGGAAGCGCTACGGCAACGACCACCGTCCACGTCCGCTCCCCAGGAGGACACCGTGACCAGTTCCGCTATTTCGTCGCCGCGAGGAAAGATCGTGGCTCGGGAAATGACTGCCGCTGAGCTGGACGATGCCGGTCTTCTGCGTGCTGACGAGAACGTCGCGATCAGCCGGTACGCGGTGTTCGTTCCAGTCGATGAACTGGGGGAATCACGCCCGATCACGATTCACGCCGGCGCGGTGATCGGCCGGTTCGCGGTCGTGCACGGCGGAACGACGATCGGCGTGCAAGCTGTCGTCGAGGACCACACCGTCGTCGGCCAGCCCGAGCTCGGTTATGCCGTCGGGCGGATCCACCCGGGTGTCGGTGGTGGCGTTCATGTTGCTGCGGGCGCCGTGGTTCGTGCGGGTGCGGTGATCTACGCCGACGTCCAAGTGGGTGTCAACACCGTGGTCGGACATCATTGCTTGCTCCGCACCGCCGTGCGGGTTGGTGCGGACACCCAGCTCGGGCACCACCTGACGATCGAGCGGGCCGCGCGCATCGGACGGGATGTCAGGTGTTCACCGGGTTCGCACATCACCAGCGACACCCTCTTGGCGGACCGGGTCTTCCTCGGCGCCGGGGTGCGCACGATCAACGACAAGACGTTGACGTGGCGGGATCCGAGCCGCCGATCGGTCTTGGCCGCGCCTCGGTTCGACTTCGGTGCGAAGGTCGGCAGCGGTTCGGTCGTGCTGGCGTCGGTGACAATCGGTGCGCACGCCCTGGTCGGCGCGGGTTCCCTCGTCACCCGCGACATCCCCGCCGGAGCGTTGGCCTATGGGCACCCCGCACGAGTGCAGGGGCGGGCATGACGATGCGTTCCAGATTGGTCGACGTCCTGAAACCTTGGCTCGAACCTCTGGAACCCATGGTGGCTGTCGGCTGGAAACAACTGAGGATGTTGACTTCGTCCTTGGATGTCCTGCTCGCCGAACATCCGGTCGATCCGGACCTCGTGCCCGGCCCAGAACGAAGCCGCAGACTCCGGAAAATCCGTTCAGGTCTGGTGCATTACGACCTTGTCGATGCCCCATCTCCTGTCCAGGTGCTGACGCAATTCGCCTGTGGTTACCGCGATATCGACCTGCGTGACGCCATAGGTATGGGTCATGGCGCGCTCATCGCGCGCCACGGCAGCGCCTCCACTTGCGCGCGATGGCTACCCCGGCTCGCTGCCGGAGAACTCGCTGGAATCGCGATGACGGAACAGCATGGCGGCTCACGACCAGCTGCCATACGCGCTCAAGCGCAGGTTGCCTGCGACGGAACTTGGCTGGTTTCAGGTCGCAAGACCTGGATAAGCCGGTTGACCGAAGCGGCCGTCTTCGTCGTCTTCTTCCGTGCTCCCGATGGACGCCTGGCAGCGGCCACAGTGGACGCTGCGGATCCCGGTTTGCGTCGCTATCCCGTTGCGCCGGCCGGCCTTGCCGGGTGGAGCTGGGGAGTCCTCGAACTCGACTGCGTCCAAGTGCACCCCGAAGACGTTCTGAACGGTGACGGAATGGCACTGCTGAGGCAGCACTTCGCTGCCTACCGGCCCCTGGTCACGGCTACGGCTTTGGGCGGCGCGGCTGCGGTGTTCGACACGGTCACCGACGCTCTGGTCGAGCGGCGCACAGCAGGTGGTGTTCCACGACTTAGGGATTCCGCTCTGGTGACCGTTGGGCGCGCTCATATCCAGGTTGTCACCGCGCTGCTCGGCACGATCCTGGCTGCTCAGCTAGCCGAGTCAGGCCAGATCGACGCGGAGCGGTGGGGTGCCGCGATGAAGGCGCACGGCATCGACGTGGCCAATCAGGTCGCCGCTGAGCTGGTGCTCTTGCTCGGAGCGGCCGGATTCCGTGCAGACTGCCAGGTCGCGAAGATCCGACGTGACCTCAACGGGCTGCTGTACGCCGACGGCATCCATGACAGCCTGTACCGCGCAGCAGGCAAGCAGCACACGGCACCGGCTGCTGCCGTCCCAACACCTCGCGGCGTGTCCGGATCAGCTGATACGCCTGCCTTGCTCGCACAAGACGGTCACGCCCTCGGCGAGGGCGGCGAGGGCGGCCTCGAGCCGATCGGCCAGTAGAGGTTTGACCTTGGTCCTGGCCTCTTCGATCGTGCGGAGGCTTGCCGACACGATCTCGCCGTCGGCGAAGTCGAGTCCGCCCACGTCCTGGTCGGTCAGCGGGCCACCATCGAAGACGAAGACGACGCCCTCCGGGCGTGAGTCTTGGGGGCGTACGTAGTCCACCACGAGCAGCCGTCCCAGTGGACGGTCCCATCCCAGTTCCTCGGCGACCTCGCGGGCAGCCGTCGTCCAAGGCGACTCGTCCGGCTCGACTGCTCCGCCCGGGATCTCCCAGTTCGGCTTGTACGACGGTTCAACGAGCAGGACCCGGTTCGTGCCGCACCAGAACAGCACGCCTGCGGCCATGCGTTTGCGGGGCAGTGCAGCCACATATTGGTCGACGGGCAACACCTTGGCGCCGCTGCCGCTGACAGCCGCCGGACTCGATGTCGTCACCCATCACACACTAGACACTCCATTGTGGTCGGGCGCCGCCGCACCACGACCTGCACCGGTACCGATACGTCGATGCTTCGGGGTCCCAGGTCGCGCGGAGCTTCTGGCTAACGTGGGCTTGGGCCCAGCAGGCTGTCCGTTGTGGACGGACTGTCCCCCTTGAGTTCCACGAAGATGGCGTGGGTGTCGGTGGTGCCGACGTTCTCGCCGGAGTGTTCTTGTGCGCCCAGCCACCGCGCCTCACCGCTGGGCAGCTCGACATCGACGTGCCGGCCGTCGGCCGAGACGCGCCTGCTGAAGGAGCTGAGCGTGACCATGACGCTGTCGGGGTGGCGGTGCGGATGCGTGCTGTCGCCTGGCTTGTCGTGATACTCCAGGACCCGGACCCGCTCGTTCTCGAAGATCACCTTGTAGAGCTCCGGGTCGGTCGCGGTGGGGTCCTGGACGCTCATGCTGCTCACCCGGTTCGCTTCGATGGACAAGGTTCATGGGACTACAATCCCATGGGACTACGGTACCATGAAGGCAATGGGCTATGAAGAAACCGGCCGTACCGAGCAGAAGTCGCGCACCCGGCAGGCACTGGTCGAGGCCACCCGCGAACTGCTCTCGCAGGGCCTGACGCCGAAGGTCGAAGACGCCGCCCAGCAAGCCGGCATCTCCCGCACCACCGCCTACCGCTACTTCCCCAACCAGCGGTCCCTGCTCCTGGCGGCGCAACCGCAGATCCAGCCGGCGACGCTGCTCGACGACGACGCACCCGAGGACATCAAGCAGCGGTTGGACGCCTTCATGGCCGCGTTCACCCGGTACAACTTCGACTGGGAACCGCAGCTGCGTACGGCGTTGCACGTGTCCCTGGAACCGGGAGCCACCCCGCCGGTGCTTCGGCGGGGACGGGCCATCGGCTGGATCGAGGACGCCCTGGCACCGGTGAAACTCAGCCACCCGCGGGTCGACGTGCACCAGTTGGCGGTGGCCATCCGGTCCGCCACCGGTATCGAAGCCTTGATCTGGCTGCGCGACGTCGCCGGCCAGACCCGCGACCAAGCCGCCGAAACGGTGCGCCGCACCGCGCAAGCCCTTCTCGACGCCGCACTGGGCAAGCACGACCGCACCTGACGGCCAGCCGGAGCCTGCGAACGCAGGGGCAATGCCTTCAGCTGCCGGTCCGCACGAAGTCGCTGATCAGATCGGCGAGCACGTCGGGTTGGTCGATCATCGAGAAGGTTCGTGCGTTCTTGATCAGTTCGAAGCGTGCGTGCGGCAGCGTCTTGGCCAGCCGGTGGCCGTCCTCCACCGGGAAGAAGGCATCGTCGGCGGACCAGGCGACGAGCGCGGGCTTGGTGAACGAAGGCAGGCGTGCCGCCGCATTCAGCGTCACGGATTGCGTCATCGAGGCGGTGAAGCGTCGCAGGTCGTCGGCAATGGCGCTGTCGGAGAGGGCCGGCTGCACCCATTCTCGGGTGAGGTCCTCGAGGTCCGCGTGCGCCAAGTCGCCGAAGGCGCGGCGGCGCGCGGTGCGGGTGCGCATCGGAAGCAGCGCCATCCGAAACAGTCGCGAGGACCGCGCAGCCGCGATCAGGGGCCTCAGGATCGGTGGCGGGAAGTGCTCGAATGCGTCGCAACTGGCCAGCACGAGTGCCCCGACGCGGTCCGGCTGGGTACCGGCGACGATCTGGACGAGTGCGCCGCCGGTGTCGCTGCCGGTGAGCACGACGTCGTCGAGGTCGAGGGCGTCGAGCAGTGGGGTGATCATGCCGGCGACGCCGCTCATGGTCAGATCGGCGCCGGGGCGCATCGCTTCGGGGTGCGCCCCGAGCGGCCAGGTCGGCACGATGCACCGCATCCCTCGATCGGCCAACCGCTGAGCCAACGGCCGCCACAGCGAGCCGCCCATGGCGTAGCCGTGGACGAACACCACCGGCCGGCCGTCGGCGGGTCCCGTCTCTTCATAATGGAGCGTCCCGGAATCCAGCATGATGGTTGACATGGAGCCTTCTCCGATCGAAGTTACGTACAGCCTGTCCGCAACCTTACCAACAGGCTGCATGTAAATGTCCAGAACCCAACCCGAACGCTCGGCTGCAACCCAGGCCGCGCTGGTCGCGGCTGCGCGCAAGCTCTGGGCTGAGCGCGGCTACGCGGCGGTCGGCACGCCGGAGATTGCCACGGCGGCGGGCGTGACGCGTGGCGCGATGTATCACCAGTACGCCGACAAGGCAGCCTTGTTCGCGGCCGTGATCGAAGCGGTGGAGGCGGACGCGATGCGGCGGCTGTCGACCGCGGTGGCCGCCGCCCGTCCGGCCTCGCCGGCCGAGGCGATGCACGCCGCCGCGAATGCTTGGCTGGAGATCGCGGCCGAGCCGGAGGTCCGTCAGATCGTGCTGCTCGACGCTCCGGTCGTGCTTGGCCCGGCCGGGTTCCGCGAACTCAACCAGCGCTACGGCCTGGGTATTACGGAACAGCTCTTGGCCGGCGCGATCGACGCCGGTCAGTTGACGCCGCAACCGGTGCGGCCACTCGCGGCGCTGTTGCTCGCCGCGATCGACGAAGCCGCCATGGTGGTTGCCGTTGCCGAAGATCCTTCAGCCGCACGGATCGAAGTACGGGCCGCGGTGCGCAACCTGCTCGACGGCATCCTCAGGGACCCGGCCTCCGGTGACTGATATTCCGCTGGTCGGCCGAACCTGCGGCCAAACAGCGGAGGGGTGGAGCGCTAGAAGCTGACGTCGCCGTGGATGTCACGGGCCTGCACGACCTTGCCTGACACCTCACCGGTTACCTGGTTGGTGACACCACCGCGGTCGGCGCGCTGTTCGACGCTGACCTTGGCCCATTCCGCACGCAGCGCCCTGCTGAACTCCGGGTCCGCGGTTTCCTCCACGGCCAATCGCTCGGCGAGGGCATGCACGGCCTGCTCGTCCTGGGGTGCCGCCGTTGCGGCCTCGAGCGCCGCGCGTGCCTCGGCGCGCTGTTCGAACCGCTTCTTGACCATGTCGTAGAGCGACGAGACAGCTTTGGTCGCCAATGCTGCGGCAATGGACACCAGCACGGGCTCGGGCATTTGAGGGCCTCCCAGGTCGACTCGTCTTCGATGACCGTAGCAAGGACGTGACCAACAAGGCCGGGGACAACAGCGGCAACTTGTGCAGGCCGGCGTCATTCACGGTGGCGTGCATTTCTACGCGAAGTCGATGCCCCCGCCGGATCAGGTGCCCAGGGCAACTCCCCATTTCACCAATCAGCGTCAGGTGCTGGCCGGCGCCGACTCGGCGTTTGCCGAATTGTGCAGGCCCACGCCCGGCACCGTATCAACCGACGATTCGGTCACGCGCTCTGTCGCACCGACACACGAGCCCCACGTCGTCCGTCAGTCGAGGCGCACCAGCGTCTTGCCGGTGTTGCTGCCGCGCAGCATGCCGAGGAATGCCTCGACGATCCGCTCGAACCCGTCCACCACGGTCTCGTCGGAGAAGACCCGGCCGGCGAGCAGGTGCGGGATGACGAACTGCTCGAATTCCGGTCGCACTTCCAGGTGGTCGCGCACCAGGAATCCCTCGATCCGCAACGCCTTGTGGACCACGTCGTAGAGGTTCGCGGGCGCGGCCGGCGGGTCGTCCGGGTTGTTGTACTGGGCGATCGCACCGCACCACGCGACCCGGCCGTGCTTGCGCAGCGCGCCGATCGCGGCCGCCAGGTGGTCGCCGCCGACGTTGTCGAAGTACACGTCGATGCCTTGCGGCGCAACGGCTTTCAGCTGCTCGGCGATCGGCCCCGCGTGGTGGTCGAAAGCCGCGTCGAAGCCGAGCCGGCCGGTGAGGTGCTCGACCTTCCCAGGCGACCCGGCGCTGCCGACGACCCGGCCGGCGCCGAGCAGCCGGGCGAGTTGACCGGCCGCGCTGCCCACCCCGCCCGCGGCCGAGGAGATGAACAGGTCCTCGCCCGGCCGCAGTTGCGCGATCTTGGTCAGCCCGACGTACGCGGTGAGGCCGGTGCCGCCGAGCAGACCGAGGTAGGCGCTGAGGCCGATCCCGTCCGGCGGGTCGACCGGTCGCGCGTCGGCCGCGTCGAGCACCGCGTGCGTGCTCCAGCCGTCGCGGTGGAAGACCGTGGCGCCCACCGGCAATGCGGGCGCGGCCGAGGCGATCACCCGGCCGAGGGCGCGGCCCTCCAGCCCGAAACCCCGCTCCCAGCCGCCCTCGTCCATCAGTTCACGCATGTAGGGGTCGACGGAGAGATACAGATTGCGCACGACAACCTGACCGTCGGCCGGGTCGGGCACGGGCCCGGTGACGAAGGTGAAGTCGTCGGGACTCGGTGCGCGGTGCGGGCGGCGGACCTGGCGGACGGCGGTGTACGTGCTGGCCACGGCTTCTCCTCGGCTGGATGTCGCCGCACGGTAGGTCGCCAGGAGCGGCGCCGGGCAGAGCGTGGTGTCGATCGATCATCCCGATCCATGAGACCCGCTCATGGATCGGGTGGACCAGCTCTACCGTGACGCCGTGGACAGCGACCTCACGCCGCAGGAACTCCGCCTGCTGGTGGCCATCGACCGCATGGGCAGCTTCACCGCCGCCGGTGCCGCGGTCGGCCTGTCCCAGTCCGCGGTGTCGCACGCCGTGCGGACCTGTGAAACCAAGGTCGGCACGGTGCTGTTCGAGCGCGGCCGCACCGGCGCGCGGGCGACCCCGGCCGGTGTGCGGGTACTGGTGCACGCGCGCCAGATCCTGCGCCAGCTCGACCTGTTGCGCCGCGAGGCGAGAGACGCGGCGGCGGGCACCGTGACCGGGCCGCTGCGCATCGCCGCGTTCCGCAGCGCCGCCGCGCACTTGCTGCCGCCCGCGCTCGAGCGGCTCACCAAGCGCTACCCCGGGTTGAGCCCGCAGGTGCAGATCGTCCCGGAACTGGGCCGGGGCACAGCGGGCGAGGTCGCCGACGGCCACGCCGACCTGGCCATCGCGACCCTCGCCGAAGACGCGACCGCACCTGCGGGTCTGCTCGCGGACGAGCTCATGGTCGAGCCGTACCTGTTCGTGAGTCCCGCCGGGCACCGCTCGCCGCGGCAACTGCCGTTGATCGACTGGGCCGAGAACTGCTCGTCCTACGCCCGCGCGTGGTGGGCGCGGCAGGACTGGCTGCCGGCCGCGACCGTCACCGTGGCCGACGACGGCGTCGCGCTTTCCATGGTGGCGCAAGGCATCGGCATGGCCATCCTGCCGCGGCTCACCCTCACGACGCAGCCCGCACGCGTCACCGTGACCCCGGTGGACGACCAGCCACCGACCCGCCGCCTCGTGCACGTCACCACGGCGGGCAGCCGCCGATCCGCCGCGGTCCGCGAACTGATCCGGGAACTGCGCACCGCCGCGGCGCCGGCCGCGCGCTGATCCCCACACACGACCGCGGCCGGCTACTCGGCGCGGCGGCCGTGGACGGCGAGGGCGAGCGTCCCCGCGGCGGCGGCCGCCATCGCGACCACGGTGAGCGTGGTTTGGCCGTGGCTCAGGATGATCCCGCCGACCGCTGCTCCAGCCGCGATCCCGAGGTTGAGCACGGTGATCACGATGCCGCCGGCGAGGGGGCGGAACGCGGGGGTCGACACCCGCAACACGCGGGCCTGCAAGATCGGCGGGAAGGCGCCGATCGCCAAGCCCCACACCGCGACCCCGGCCGTGAACAGCACCGGCCGGTCGCCGCCCAGCGCCAGCAGCGCGAGGCCGAACACCACCAGTGCCGCGGCGGCGGCGACCGCGGCGGTGGGGAACCGGTCGGTGGCGGTGCCGGAGACGAGGGTGCCGAGCCCGCCCGCGACGCCGAAGACCAGCAGCAGCACGGGCACGTCGGCGGTCGTGAAGCCACCGAGGCCGGTGACGAGCGCGGCGACGTAGGTGAACACTGCGAAGTGCCCGACCAGGACCAGGCTTCCGGCGATCGCCACCCGCAGCACGCGGCGTGCGCTGTGGTCCCGTGTCCCGGCCGGTTGCGGGGCTGCTTGCGGTGCGGGACGGCGGGCCAGGACCAGCCACAGCACGAGCCCGGTCAGCAGGAAGAGCACCGAGAGCCCCGCGAAGACCGCGCGCCAGCCGGTGTGCCCGGCGACGAACGTGGCGGCGGGCAGGCCGGCGAGGCCCGCGACGGTCGGTCCGGACAACACGATCGCCAACGCGCGGCCGAGCTTGGCGGGCTCGACCGCCGCGGCCACGTACGCGACGACGCGCGCCCAGAACAGACCGTGGGCCGCGGCGGCGAGGACGCGTCCGGCCAGGGCCACGGCGAAGTCCGGCGCGAACGCGGTCACCAGGTTGGCCACCGCCAGCACGGCGAGGGTCGCGGCCAACAGCACCGTGGCGGGGATCTTCATGGTCATGCGCACGAGCGGGATCCCGACGACGGCGACCGTGATCGCCCACCCGCTCACGAGCGCGCCCACCGCGCCGCTGGACACCGCCAGGTCGCGGCTGAGCACCGGCAGCAGACCGGAGGGCAGCATCTCCGCGGTGACGGTCACGAAGGTCGCGGCGAAGAGCACCGCGAGCACGGGCCACACCGTGCGATTGGCTTGGGGAGCGGGGACTGGAAGGGGTTGCGCTTCGATCACCGGAGTAAGCTAAACCTTGACATTGATGTGAAGGTCAAGCCTCGGGAGGGGCGGATGCGCATCGGCGAGGTGGCGGACCGCACCGGCGTCGCGAACCGGATGCTGCGTTACTACGAGGAGCAGGAACTGCTCACCCCGGGGCGGCACCGCAACGGCTACCGCGACTACACCGAGAGCGATGTGCGCCGGGTCGAGACGATCCGCGACCTGAGCGCCTCGGGGGTGCCGACCCGGTTCATCAAGATCGTCCTCGACCGCCAGGCCGATGCCGGCGCGTGGACCAGCAAGTGCGACGCGATCCTGGCCGACATGGTCCGCTGCCAGATCGCCGAACTGGACAGCAAGATCTCCTGCCTGACCACGAGCAGGGAAGCGTTGCGGAGCTTCCTCGACGAAGCCACCCTCGAGCGGACCGTTCGCGCGAGCGCAGGTTAACGCTGTGTTTCCGAACCCGGTGGGCTCGCCGGGGCGGTGGTAGACCTGGCACATGCACCTCAGTCCGCAGGAGCGGGACAAGTTGCTGGTCCACGTGGCGGCGGACGTCGCGCGGCGGCGGCTTGAGCGTGGGGTCCGGCTGAACCACCCGGAGGCCGTCGCGTTGATCACCGAGCACGTGCTCGAAGGTGCCCGCGACGGACGCACCGTCAGCGATTTGGCCGCGAGCGGGCGGTCGGTGCTCAGGCGCGACCAGGTCCTCGACGGCGTGCCGGACCTGGTGGACTCCGTGCAGGTCGAGGCGACCTTCCCGGACGGAACGAAGCTCGTCACCGTGCACGAGCCGATCGTCTAGGAGGGTCGGATGCGTCCAGGCGAGATCATCCCGGGCGACGGTCCGGTCGAGCTGAACCCAGGGCGGCCGCGGGTGCGGCTGCTGGTGCGCAACGTCGGCGACCGGCCGGTGCAGGTGGGCAGCCACTACCACTTCGCCGCGGTCAATCCCGGGCTGGAGTTCGATCGCGACGCCGCGCGCGGGCACCGGCTCGACGTGCCCGCGGGCACGTCCGTGCGGTTCGAACCGGGGGTCGAGCGTGAGGTCGACCTGGTGCCGTTGGCCGGGGCGCGGCGGGTGCCGGGCCTGCGGTCCGAGTACGCCGGGGAGTTCTGATGCCTGCCGTCGACCGCGTCCGGTATGCCGAACTGTTCGGGCCGACGACCGGCGACCGGATCCGGCTCGCCGACACGGACCTGTTGATCGAGGTCACCGAGGACCGCTCGATGGGCCCGGCGGGCAGCGGCGACGAGGTGCTCTTCGGTGGCGGCAAGGTGATCCGCGAGTCCATGGGCCAGGGCACGGCGACCCGGGCCGAGGGCGCGCCGGATCTGGTGATCACCGGCGCGGTGATCCTCGACCACTGGGGTGTGGTCAAGGCCGACGTGGGCGTGCGCGACGGCCGGATCGTCGGCATCGGCAAGGCGGGTAACCCCGACACCATGGACGGCGTCGATCCGGCCCTGGTGATCGGACCGTCGACGGAGGTGTTGGCGGGCAACGGGAAGATCCTCACCGCCGGTGGCATCGACTGTCACGTGCACTTCGTGTGCCCGCAACTGGTCGAGACCGCGCTCGCGGCCGGTCTGACCACCCTGGTCGGTGGTGGCACGGGCCCGAACGAGGGCACCAAGGCCACCACCGTCACGCCCGGGTCGTGGCACCTGGGCCGGATGCTGTCCGCCATGGACGGTCAGCCGGTGAACGTCCTGTTGCTGGGCAAGGGGAACACGGTCCGCCGCGAGGCGTTGCGTGAGCAGCTCGTGGGTGGTGCCGGTGGGTTCAAGCTGCACGAGGACTGGGGCAGCACACCGGCGGCGATCGATGCTTGCCTGACCGTGGCCGACGAGTCCGGCGTGCAGGTCGCCATCCACACGGACACGTTGAACGAAGCCGGTTTCCTGGAGTCCACAATGGAGGCGATCGGTGGCCGGTCGATCAACGCCTACCACACCGAGGGCGCGGGCGGCGGGCACGCGCCGGACATCATCCGCGTCGTGTCGCTGCCGAACGTGCTGCCGTCCTCGACCAACCCGACCCGGCCGCACACCGTCAACACCCTCGACGAGCACCTGGACATGCTGGTGGTCTGCCACCACCTCAACCCGTCGGTGCCAGAGGACCTCGCCTTCGCCGAGAGCCGGATCCGGCCGACGACGATCGCCGCCGAGGACGTGCTGCACGACCTCGGGGCGATCTCGATGATGAGCTCGGACTCCCAGGCCATGGGCCGGATCGGTGAGGTGGTCATCCGCACGTGGCAGACCGCGCACGTGATGAAGAACCGCCGCGGCGCCCTGCCCGGTGACGGGGCGGCCGACAACCTGCGGGCCCGCCGCTACGTCGCCAAGTACACGATCAACCCGGCCATCGCGCACGGCATGGCCGAGGAGATCGGCTCGGTCGAGGTCGGCAAGCTCGCCGACCTCGTGCTGTGGGATCCGAGGTTCTTCGGCGTCCGCCCGCACGTGGTGCTGAAGGGCGGGTTCGCGGCGTGGGCGGCGATGGGCGATGCGAACGCGTCCATCCCGACCCCGCAACCGGTCTACGGCCGGCCGATGTTCGGCGCGTCGATCGGGGCCGCGCTCGGTGTCCACTTCGTCGCGCCCGAAGCGGATCCCGCCCTCGCCGACCGCTTCGGCATCTCACGGCGGCTCGTGCCGGTCGCCGACACCCGTTCGGTGACCAAGGCGGACATGGTGCTCAACGACGCGACCCCCGACGTCCGCGTCGAGCCGGACAGCTTCGCCGTGCACGTCGACGGGGAGCTGGTCGAACCGCGGCCGGTGAGCGAACTGCCCATGTCCCAGCGGTACTTCCTGTTCTGATGGACCTCGCTGCGCTGATCATCGCGGACTCCCGGTTCCCCGGGGGCGGGCACGTGCACTCGGGCGGGATCGAGGAGGCCGTGGTCCGCAAGCTCGTGGTGTCCGAACGCGACCTCCCGGCCTTCCTGCTCAGCCGGCTGCGCACCGCGGGCGCGCTGGCCGCGACCTTCGCGGCGGCCGCGGCCCACGCCACCACCCGCGAAGTCCGAAGTGGACATTGGCGGCGGCTGGACGCCGAGTTCGACGCGAGGACCCCGTCGCAAGCCCAACGCGCGGCTTCGCGCGCACAAGGGCGCGGGACCGCACGGGCCGGACGCGTCGCGTGGCCCTCGCCCGCCTTGTCGGACCTGCTGGGGGAGTGTCCGCGACCGCACCACCCGATTGTTCTCGGCGTGCTCGTGGGCGTGCCGCACGATGCCGCCATGGCCGCCGCTTACCTGGCGGTGAGCGGCCCGGCCAGTGCCGCTGTGCGGCTGCTCGGGCTGGATCCGTTCCAGGTCAACGCCGTCGTCGCCCGCTTGGCCGAGCCGATGCGGGAGGTCTGCGCCCACGCCGCCGACGTGGCCGGCCACGACCCCGCCACGCTCCCCGCGCCGTCGTCGCCGGGACTCGACCTGTTCGCCGAGGCGCACGCCGCCCAGCACGAGGAAGAGGTGCGTCTGTTTGCGAGTTGAGCATGGACACGGGCACGGCCACCACCACCAGGTCGACTTCGACCCGACGGCGACCGCACCGGATCACCACGACGCCACACCGCACGCTGGACGGGCGTACCGGATCGGCATCGGCGGACCGGTCGGCAGCGGCAAGACCGCGCTGACCGCCGCACTCTGCCGCGCGCTCGGCGACGAGCTGGAACTCGCCGTGGTGACCAACGACATCTACACCACCGAGGACGCGGACTTCCTGCGCAAGGCAGGCGTGCTCGCGCCGGAGCGGATCGAGGCGGTGCAGACCGGTGCGTGCCCGCACACCGCGATCCGTGACGACATCACCGCCAACCTGGACGCGGTGGAACGGCTCGAGGAGAAGTTCCCCGGCCTCGACCTGGTGATCATCGAAAGCGGCGGCGACAACCTGACCGCCGTGTTCAGCCGCGGGCTCGCCGACAGCCAGATCTTCGTCGTCGACGTGGCGGGTGGGGACAAGGTGCCCCGCAAGGGTGGTCCCGGGGTCACGACCGCCGATCTGCTCGTGATCAACAAGACCGACATCGCGCACCTCGTCGGCGCGGACATGACCGTGATGACCTCCGACGCGCACCGGATGCGCGGCGACCTCCCGGTCATCGCGCAGTCCCTTGTGGACACTCCGGACGCACCCGCGGTCGCCGCCTGGGTGCGCTCGCTGCTGCCGACCCGGACCCGATGAAGGCGCACGCGCGGCTGACGGCGTGCTTCGACGGCTCGCGCACGGTGCTGCGTGAGCTGCGGTCGATGGCGCCGCTGAGCCTGGTCCCGCGGCGGGATACGGGGCCGGAAGCCGTCGTGCACCTGGTCAACTCGGCGACCGCACCGCTGGGCGGCGACAACCTGCGGCTGACCATCCAGGTCGGCGCAGGCGCCGTGCTCCACGTGGTCGCGGTCGCGGCCACCCTCGTCCTGCCCGGTCCGCACGGGACACCTTCGACGTCCCTGGTGGAGCTGGACGTGGCGGACGGCGGATCGCTGGAATACCTGCCCGGGCCGGTGATCGTGACAGCGGGGGCGAACCACACCGCTGAACTGCGCGGTGACATCGCCGGACACCTGCACGCCCGCGAAACGCTGGTGCTCGGCCGCGACGGCGAACGACCGGGCCGCCTCACCACCACGCAGCACCTGACCCGCGGCCCCGTGCCCCTGCTGCGGCAAACCCTCACCGTCGGCGATCCCGAACTGGACGCGAGCATCGCGCACCTGGCTGGTCACCGAGTCATGGCGACCGCACTGATGATCGGCGAAGCCAGCCGAGCGCCGGCCAGTGGCCGGTGGTGGTCGCGCACCGCCCTCGCCGCCGGCGGAACGCTCGCCACCTCGCTCGCGCCCGACGTCGTCACGGCCCAAGCCCGCCTGGAGGCGGCCACGTCGGCCTGAGTTCGTTCCCGCCGGACTGGATCCCCACTACGCCTGGAGGTCGGGGAGGGTTCCGGCTTGCGGAGGAGTCGCTAGTCAGTGTTACTATCTACCGGTACTCAACACCGCTAGGTAGTGGAGAGGTGCCGGGTGGGCAAGCAGTTGACCGAGATGCTCAAGGGGATCCTCGAGGGCATCGTCCTCGCGGTCCTGTCCGGCCGGTCCGCGTACGGCTACGAGATCACGGCGTGGCTGCGTGATCAGGGCTTCGCCGACATCGCCGAGGGCACCGTCTACGCCGTGCTCGTCCGGTTCGAGCGGCGCGGTCTGGTCGACGTGGAGAAGGTCCCGTCGGAGAAGGGGCCGCCGCGCAAGGTGTATTCGCTCAATGGTCAGGGGCGGGAGTACCTCGACGACTTCTGGCGGACGTGGGGCTTCCTCGCGGATCGCCTGGACAAGCTACGCGAAGGAGGGGGATGACGATGGCGTTCTCGAAGATCGTCGAAACCGTGATCGGTCCCAAGAAGCAGTGGCGGCAGTACAAGGCGCGCTGCAAACGGCTTCCCGAGAACTACCGCATCGCGATCGAGGCGGTCGAGCGGTATCTGATGTACGAGGGTGGGGCGGACGGCAAGGGCATCATCCCGATGTTCGAGGACCTGATCGACCTGTTCGAGCAGAGCGCGGCGGCCGGGACGCCGATCCGGGACATCGTGGGGGAGGACCCGGTGGAATTCGTGGACACGTTCGTGCGGAACTACCCGATCGGGCAGTGGCGGGTCCGGGAACGGACGCGGTTGGTCCGCGGCATCCAGCGCGCTGCCGGAGAGACCGTCGAGGGGGAGGACCGATGACGACGCCGAACGCGATCCACGTGCAGGGCCTCGAGAAGTCGTATGGCGACGTGAATGTGTTGCGGGGGGTGGACTTCGAGGTGGTGCGGGGCAGCATCTTCGCGCTGCTCGGTTCCAACGGGGCGGGCAAGACGACGGTCATCCGCATCCTGTCCACCTTGCTCAAAGCCGACGCCGGCACGGCCACCGTGCACGGTTTCGACGTCGCGACGCGAGGTGCGGACGTGCGGGAGTCGATCAGTCTCACCGGCCAGTTCGCCGCCGTCGACGAGATCCTCAGTGGACGGGAGAACCTCGTCCTGATCGCCAAACTGCGGCACCTGAGGAATCCGGGTGCCATCGCCGATGGCCTGCTGGCGCGGTTCTCGCTGACCGATGCGGGCGCGCGGCGGGTGTCGACGTACTCCGGTGGCATGCGCCGTCGCCTGGACATCGCGATGAGCCTGATCGGGAACCCGCCGGTGGTCTTCCTCGACGAGCCCACGACCGGGCTCGACCCGCAGGCGCGCATCGAGGTGTGGGACGCGGTCAAGGAGCTCGCAGGTCAGGGTACGACCGTGCTGCTGACGACCCAGTACCTGGACGAGGCCGAGCAGCTCGCTGACCGGATCGCGATCCTGCACGAGGGCCGGATCATCGTGAACGGCACGCTGGCCGAACTCAAGAAGCTGCTCCCGCCCGCCAAGGTCGAGTACGTCGAGAAGCAGCCGAGGCTCGAGGACGTCTTCTTCGCCATCGTCGGCGGCAAGGATCGTGAGGACCAGGCATGACCAAACACTTCTTCGGGGACACCACTGTCCTGTTGGGACGGTCCCTGCGGCACATCACGCGCAGCCTGGACACGATCATCACGACAACGATCATGCCGATCGCGTTCCTGCTGTTGTTCGTCTACGTCTTCGGCGGCGCGATCAAGACCGGGTCGAGCTCGTCGTACGTGCAGTACCTGCTGCCCGGCATCCTGCTGATCACGGTCGCCACCGGCATCTCCTACACCGCGTTCCGGCTCTTCCTGGACATGAAGAACGGCATCTTCGAACGGTTCCAGTCCATGCCGATCGCCCGGTCCGCGGTGCTGTGGGCGCACGTGCTGACCTCGCTGGTGGCGAACCTGATCTCGCTGGTGGTTGTCGTGCTCGTCGCGCTGCTCATGGGGTTCCGCTCCGGGGCGAGCGTGCTCGGGTGGCTCGCGGTGCTCGGGATCCTGGTGCTGTTCACCCTGGCGTTGACGTGGATCGCCGTCATCCCGGGCCTTACCGCGAAGTCGGCGGACGGCGCGAGCGCCTTCTCCTACCCGTTGGTGTTCCTGCCGTTCCTCAGCTCCGCGTTCGTGCCCACCGGCACCATGCCCGGCCCGGTGCGCTGGTTCGCCGAGAACCAGCCGGTGACCTCGATCGTCAACGCGATCCGCGGACTGCTCACCGAGCAGCCGGTCGGCTCCGACATCTGGATCGCCCTGGCCTGGTGCGCCGGCATCCTCGTCGTGGCCTACTTCTTCGCGACGCTCACCTACCGCCGCAAGATCTCCTAGTACTCCAGCGCACTTCGTTGCACCGGTACCCATACGTCGACGCTTCGGGGCCCCAGGTCTCGCGGAGCTTCCGGCTAACGTGGGCTTGGGCCCAGCGGGCTGTCCGTTGTGGACGGACCGTCTTCCTTGAGTTCCACGAAGATGGCGTGGGTGTCGGTGGTGCCGACGTTCTCGCCGGAGTGTTCTTGCGCGCCCACCGACCGCGCCTCGCCGCTGGGCAGCTCGATGCCGGGCCGTCCCGCTTTCGTTGTGCTACACCGCCGTGCCGCGCTTGCGGCGCACCGTCAGCCAAGCGACCGCGGCGAGCGCGGCGAACACCACCAGAGCACCCAGCAGCCACCACCGGTTGGTGGCGAACCACGAGTCGTCCTGTGCGGCCACCGCGGCGGCACTGGGCAGCTGGGCCGAGTGCGACGCACAGACCAGCGGCGCCCCGGCCGGAGTCGTCCGGGCACACACCACCGTCGCGAGGCGCTGCTGGTCACCGGGCACCCGCACCACCGACATCGACGTGTGGAACACCGCCTGCGCGGCCGGTTTCAGCGTCACCGTCCAGTCCACCGACGCGTCCTGGGTGGTCCCGGCCGGTTCGGCCGATTCCAGGTGCGTGCCCGCGGGGACGCTCTGCGACACCCGCAGGCCACGCACGCCTGCCGAGCCGAGGTTGCGGACCGTCACGGTGAACGTGAGCCGTTCGCCTTGCGCGGCCGACCCCTGCGGGCTGTCCACGGCGATGCTCAGTTGCGGCGCCGGCTCCGCCGCTGGGGCACCGGCTAGTGCGAGGATCAATGCTGCGGCCGGGACTGCGGTCAACAAGGTCTTCTCCTTACAGGGTTCCTGCGATGTATTCGAGGGTCGTGGTGTAGGTGCCCGACGGGACGTCCGGGACCTGCACCTGGTAGTCGTTGCTGACCGCGTCCCCGCCGGGCGAGGACGGCATCGGCTGGCTGTGGACCGTCACGGTGGCGTCCGGGGACAGTGGCTGGTAGGCCCCGTCGCCGGTCTCGCGCACCTGCAGCAGGCCGACCGGGAAGCTCCCGCCGGGTCCGGTCAACGTGGGACCGGCGGCGCGCACCTGCACCGAGTAACCGGTGGTGCTGTTGGTCGTCACGGTCATCGTGACCGCGCCCGGCAGCTCGACGGTCGCGCCGGGCAGGCCGCGCAGGGCGAACGACGGCGTGAGGTCGGTCAGGGTGATGAACCTGGCGATCACCTGCGTCGACGTGGTGCAGTTCGCGGCACATGTGGCGCCCGTTGCCGAGGACGACACCGTGTTGGTCAGCACCAGGTCGCCTGCCGGGTTCACGTCGGTCGTCACCGAGAAGCCGATCGTCACCGTGGCGCCCTTGGCCACGGCGCCGGTCCACGTCAGCGTGCCGGTCGCGTAGCTCACGGTCCCGGAGCTCGCCGTCGCGCCGCCCGCGTACTGGGCGTCGTCCAGCACGCCGGCCAACTGGTCGTCGATCGTCGCGGCCGGGTAGTCGGCCTGACCGGTGTTGGTGGCGGTGATGGTGTACCGGACCGGTCCGCCGGCCACGACGGTGCCGCGGTCGGCCGACAGGGCGAAGTCCAGGTGCGGCACCAGCAGCCGGATCGACGTGTAGCAGCCGGTCTCGGTGCCCGTCGGGCAGGTCGCGCCGGGCGAGGACGACGTCACCGCGTTGACCACGGTGTGGTCGCCGTTCGCCGGATACCGGGTCACCACGGAGTAGGTGATGACCGCGGACGCGCCGAGGTCGAGTCCGCCGGTCCAGGTGAGCATGTCCGCGTCGTAGCCGACGGCGCCGGTCGTCGCGCTCGCGTCGCCCGCGTAGTCGGCGTCGTCGAGCACCCCGGCCAGCGAGTCGGTGATCGTGGCGGGCAGGTACGGCGTCTGGCCGGTGTTGGCCACCGTCACCTGGTAGTGCACGGTGCCACCCGCGGTGGTCGTCGTGGTGTCGGCGGTCTTGGTGATGGTGAGCGCGGGCTGGAGCACGAGCACGGTGGCCCGGCACTCGTCGGCCGGGGAGTCCGCCGGGCAGGTGCTGCCGGGGTCGGTCGAGGACACCGTGTTGACCATGGTGCGGTCCCCGGTCGCCGGGTCGTGCACGGTGACCGAGTACGTGATCTCCGCGGACGCCCCGACGGGCAGCGCCCCACGCCAGGTCAGCGTGCCACCGGTGTAGGTGAGCACCCCGCCGCCGACGACGGTGGCGTCGTTGTTGTAGTCGGCGCCGAACAACACGTCCTCCAGCGGGTCGCGCAGGGTCGCCGCGTCGTACGCGGTCTCGCCGGTGTTGTCGACGACGATCCGGTAGAGCACGACCGAACCCGGGGTCGTCGTCGGGTTCTCCGCCGACTTGGTGATCGACAACCTCGGCACGAACACCACCGTGGTGGCGGTGCAGGAGGGCGCGGGATTCGTTGCCGGGCAACTGCTGCCCGCCGCGGGCGCCACCGCGGTCACGGCCAGCCGCTGGTCGCCGGGGTCCGGCGCGCGCACGACCACCGCGTAGCTGATGGTGGCGGTCGTGCCCACCGCGAGCGTCCCGGTCCACGTCACCGTCGGCGCGGTGTAGCTCGCGGCGCCCGAGGTGGCGGTGACGGCGCCGTCGAACGTCGCGTCGTCCAGCACGTCGGACAACGACGCCGTGACCGTGAGGTCGGACTGGGGCGTCTGGCCGGTGTTGGTGACCGTGATGGTGTAGACGACGCGGTCCCCAGGGGTGGCCGTGGCGCGGTCGACGGCCGTGGTCACGGACAGGCCCGGGATCAGCACCGTCACCGTGTGCACGCACCCGGCGGCGCTGCAGCTGCTGCCGGGGTCGTTGGACACCACGCGGGTGACCAGCCGCAGGTCACCGGTGTCGGGGTCGGCGACGGTGACCGTGTACGTGATCGTCGCGGTGGCACCGATCGCGAGATCGCCGGTCCACAGCAGGCCTTCCGGTGACGTGGCCACCGTGCCGCCGGTCGCCGTCGCGTTGCCGTCATATGCGGCGTCGTCGAGGACGCCACCGAGCTGCAGCCGCACGCCCGCGGCGGTGTACGGCGTCTGACCGGTGTTCGCGACGGTCACGGTGTAGCCGACGGTCGCGCCGGGCACGGTGGTGTCGCGGTCGGCGGTGATGGTCGCCTCGAGCCGCGGCACCAGCACGGTGACGACGACCCGGCAGCTCGCCGACGGAGCCGCGGCCGGGCAGGGGCTGCCGGGCTCTTCGGACGTGACGACGTTGATCATCTGCTTGGGGCCGGGATCCGGGTCGTTGACCCGCAGGTGGTAGCTCAGCACCACCTGCGCGGACGGCGCGAGGTCACCGGTCCACGTGAGGGTGGGCGCGGCGTAGCCGACCGTGCCGGCGGTGGCGGTGGCGTCACCGAGGTAGGTGCTGTCGCCGAGGGCTGCCGCCAGCGGGTCGGTCACCACGGCGGACCGGTAGTCGGTCTCGCCGGTGTTGGTGACGACCACGGTGTAGCCGACCGTGTCGCCCGGCGTGGCCGTGGTGCGATCGGCCGTCTTGGTGATCGTCAGTGCGGGGGTGAGCACCCGCACGCTCGTCCCGCAGCCCGGGTCCGTGCCGCCGGCCGGGCAGGTGTTGCCCGGTGCGGCGCTCGACACGGCGGTGGTGATCAGCTTGTCGCCCGGGGTGGGGTAGCGCACGGTGACGGTGACGGTGACGGTCACCGCGCCGCCGACCGGGATGTCGCCGGTCCAGCTGATCGTCTCCGTGGCGGTGTCGATGGTCAGGCTGCCTGTCGTCGCGGTCGCGTTGCCGTTGTACTCGGCGTCGTCCAGCGCGCCTGCGAGCGAGTCGGCCACGGTGATCCCGACGTAGGGCACCTGTCCGGTGTTCACCATCGTGACGGTGTGCCGCACCGCGGTCCTCGGCGCCGCGGTCGCGACGTCGGCGGCGTTGGTGATCACGAGCTCGGCGATGGGGACGGAGCTGGTGCAGCGGGTGTCGCTGCCGCCCGTCGGGCACGTGCTGCCCGCGCTGTCGGACACGGCGGTCTGGCTGAGCAGGTGGTTGCCGGCGGCCGGCCGGTTCACGGTCACCGAGTAGGTGACGGTGACGGCCGTCGCGGTGCCGAGGGCGCCGGTCCAGGTCAGTGCGTCCGCGGTGACCGTGACCGAGCCCGAGGTGGCGGTCGCGCCGCCGGCGTAGCCGGCGTCGTCGAGCACGTCGGCGAGCGGCACCCGGACGGTCGCGGTCGAGTACGGCGTCTGGCCGGTGTTGGTGGCGGTCACGGTGAACGTGACGGCCTGGCCGGGCACGGCGGTCGTCTGGTTCGCCGAGACGGTGATCCGCAAGGCCGGGGTGAGCACGACGACGGTGATGTCGCAGTGCGGGTCACCGGAGGCGGGAAGGCAACTGCTGCCCGCCTCGGTCGACCAGACCCGGTTGATCATGACCTTGTCGCCGGCGGCCGGCCGGTGCGTGGTGACCGTGTAGCCGATCGTCGCGGTCTGCCCGACCGCGAGGTCACCGGTCCACTCGAGGTCCTGGCCGACTTGCCGGACCACACCGGTGCTGACGGTGGCGTCGCCGTTGTAGTCGGCGTCGTCGAGCAGCCCCGCGAGGCTGTCGGTGACGGTGGCGCCGGTGTAGGGCGTCTGGCCGGAGTCGCGGATGGTGATCGTGTAGCCGACCGTGCCGCCGGGCACCATGTAGGGCGCGTTCGCGGTCTTGGTGATCGTGAGACCCGGCAGCAGCACCTGCAGGGTCGCGGTGCAGCGTTCGTCGGTGCTGTCCACCGGGCAGTTGCTGCCCAGTGCGGTGGTGCTGATCGTGCCCTCGAGGGCGCGGTCGCCCTCGGCCGGGTCCTTGATCCGCAGCGTGCCGCTCAGCGTGACCGTGGCGCCGATCGGGATGTCGCCGGTCCAGACCACCGCGCTGCTGCTCAGCACCAGCGTGCCCGAGGTGGCCGACTGCTCCACCGGGATCGCCTCGTCGAGCACCTCGTCGGTCGGGCTGCTGATCGTGATGCCGCGGTAGTCGTACTGGCCGGTGTTGGTGAAGGTCGCCGACAGGTGCACCTGGGCACCCGGCGTGCCGTAGGGCCCCACGTAGTGCTGCTCGATGACCAGCGCGGCCACCGGCACGGTGCTCGTGCACCGCGGGTCGGTGCCGTTCGCCGGGCAGTTGTTGCTGGTCAGCAGCGTGGTCGAGCTGACGGTGCCGGTCAGCACCCGGTCGCCGGTCGCAGGGGCGTGCACGGTCACCGAGTACGTGATCGTTGCGGTGGCCCCGGCGTCCAGCGTGCCGGTCCAGGAGAGCGTCGTGCCCGCGTAGCCGACGGTTCCGTGGTTTGCGGTGGCGTTGCCGTTGTAGTCGGCGTCGTCGAGGATCCCGGCCAGCGGGTCGCTGAGGTGGGCCCCCAAGATCGACAGGATGCTCGAGTTCGTGATCGTCACCGTGTAGGTCACCGTCTTGCCGGCCGCGGTCACGGCGACGTCGGCCGTCTTGGTGATGGTGAGGCTGGTCGCGTTGGTGACCGCGACCGCGGCCGTGCACCGGTTGTCCGTGCTGCCCGCCGCGCAGTTGCCGCCGGCGGCGGAGGACACCACGCTGTTCGCCATCGACCGGTCTCCGGTGGCGGGCTTCCGGATGGTCACCGAGTAGGTGACCGTCACCGATGCGCCGGGTACCAGGGACCCGGTCCAGCCGAGCGTGCCGTCCACATAGGACACCGAGCCGGCCGACGCGACGGCGTTGTTGTTGTAGGTGGCGTCGTCGAGCACACCGGCCAGCGAGTCGGTGAAGCCGAGCGACGGGTACGACGTCTGGCCGGTGTCGGTGATCTTGACCGTGTAGGTCACGGTGGTGCCGAGCGTCGCGTTGGGCAGGTCCGCGGTCTTGGTCATGGTGACCGCCGGGGTGAGCACGGCTGCTCGTTGATCGGCCTCGCTGACCCACGCCGTGTAGACCCTCAGAGTCGTGGCACCGCCACCGCTGTGGCCGAGGCGTCCCGCCACGGTTCGGATGTCAACTCCGGCGAGGATCAACTCCGTCGCCGTGTAATGCCGCAGCTTGTGGAACGTGCAAGCGATCCCCAGGCGCTGGGCCAGCGCGCTGAAATGGCTGGTGACCGTGTCCGGGCGCAGCGATTCGCGGCCGTCCACGGTCGGCGAGAACAGGTAGCAGTCATCATCGAGCGTCAGCCCGACGGCCGCGGCTTCTTGGTCGGCCCACGCCATCAGAGCTCGAAGGAGCCCGATGGTTTCGGAGTCCAGCACCACTCGTCGGTGTTGGTGAGTCTTGGTCGGCCCTTCGCTGATCTCCGAGCCGTCCTGCTTGACCGCTTTGTTGATCTTGAGTGTTCCGTCCTCGCTGAGGTCACCCCGGCGCAAGGCGCACAGCTCGCCGCGCCGGGCGCCTGAGGTCATGGCGAGCCAGACCAGGACGCCCCAGCGGAGGATTCGGAACGCCTCCATCACTATGCGCGCCGCTTGCGGCGCCGTCGGCGGCTTGGGCTCGGGGGGAGGTGCGCTCGGTCGGCGGATCTTCTTCATCGGGTTGAGCGGGAGCCATCCCCATACCGTGACGGCTCGCTCGAACGCCTGGTTGAGGATCGTGTGGATCTCTTGCTGCATAGAGCCGCCCAGCGGCGTGACACGTGGATCCGGCACCGGCCGTCGCACTGGTGGTCTTGCTGTGTGCGGTGCTCGATGAACCCGTCGCCCTTGCAGTGCTCGCGACAGCGCCGGAGCGTGGCGAACAGCCCGTCGAGCTTGGATGCCAGCTCTCGATGATCAACGGTGACAGCACCAACCAGCGGTTCGATGTGTTTCCGGATCTTGTTGTTCCAGCCCCGCCGGGTGCCCGGTGCAAGATCTGCCACTTCCATGAAGTCGTCGAGCATCCTGGCGATCGTGGCGTGCGTCCGCGGAGCACGCTGTTCATCAACTTTGTTGAGGAGCCGGGTCAGCGCCTGTTCGGCAGCCTTCTGCTGCCGCGGCGTACCGGCTGGTATGACTTCGTCCAAGTAGAGCGCTTGCCACTGACTGGGTCCTTGCCGACGTAGACCCGGACCCGCACCGAGCCGCTACGTAGCGGCTGAATCGTCCCCCGCTGTCTCCCCGTGTACAGAGAGTAGCGCAATTTCGCACCACAACTCGCACCACGAAGGCTTGCTACGGCCTTCGTCGAACCATGTTTCTCCTGGTCAGACCGGCGCCCTCGGCAGGACTCGAACCTGCGGCCAAGAGCTTAGAAGGCTCCTGCTCTATCCGCTGAGCTACGAGGGCTTGATGGCGACCGCCACCGCTGCGAGAGGGTAGCTGTCCCCGGTCGTCTGATCGTTCCTGACGGCGCGCACGTTTCCGAATCGCGCCAGTTGAGTGACCAGAACGGTGCAGTAACTCTACGTCGTTACCGTTTGGCCTGTTCAGCAGGGGTGCACGCGGAGTGGTGTGACGGTCTCGCGACGCTGTGTGTCCGGCGTCTGGCGGTGGCCGACCGGCCGCGCTCGGGTCGTTGCGGGGCGCCTACCCTCGAAGGGTGTCCTCCGACGTTTCCGAGCGCGATTCCAGCACGGCCGCCCCCGATCCGGAGCCTCGCGTCCGGGCCGGCATGGCGCCGATGCTCCTCGTCGGTGGCCTGCTCGCGGCGGTGCTCGCGGCCGGTCTGCTCGCGCTGACCGGCGGCAACCGCTACGTGCTGCAGGGGCTGAGCGACCCCGGCCTGCTCACCGAACACGGTTTGATCGTAGTCCGCGTGCTGACCGAGGTGGCCTGCGTTCTGTGCGTCGGCTCGCTGCTCTTCGCCGCGTTCCTCGTGCCACCACAGCGATCGGGCACGCTCGACGTCGACGGTTATGCCGCCATGCGCACGGCCGGCATCTCCGCCGTCGTGTGGTTCGTCGGCTCGCTTCTGATGGTTCCGTTCACCATCGCCGATTCCATCGGCGAACCGGTGACCAGCGTCTTCCACCTCTCCGAACTGTCCGACCTGATGGACGCGCTGCCGCTTGCCAAGGCGTGGTTCATCACCGCGATCGTCGTGCTGATCGTGTTGGTGGGCACGCGGTTCGCGCTGTCGTGGGGCTGGACGGCCACCCTGTTCTTCGTCGCGGTCTTCGGCGTGGTGCCGATCGCGGTGACCGGGCACTCGTCCGCGGGCGGCGCGCACGACCTCGCCACCGACAGCCTGCTGTTGCACCTCGTCGGTGCGGCGTTGTGGGTCGGCGGGCTCGTCGCGTTGCTCGCGCACGGCCGTCGCCGCGGCGCCCACCTCGGCCTCGCCGCGCGGCGGTTCTCCAAGGTGGCGCTGGTCTGCTGGATCGTGATGGCGGTGTCCGGCGTCGTGAACGCGGCCGTCCGGGTGCCCGCAGCGGCGTTGTTCACCACGTCCTACGGCCTGCTGATCGTGGCCAAGGTCGTCGCGCTCGTGGTGCTCGGCGCCATCGGCTACCTGCACCGCGAACGCACGATCCCCAAGCTGGGCACGGGTTCGGGCCCGCTCGTGCGGCTGGCCGCGGTCGAGATGCTGCTGATGTTCGTCACGCTGGCGATCGCGTCGGCGCTCGCTCGCACGCCCCCGCCCCCGCAGGCGGTGCTGAACCCGAACAGCGTGGAACTCGAGCTCGGGTACCCCCTCGACGGCCCGCCGACCGTCGGCCGGATCCTGTTCGACTGGCGCTTCGACCTGATCTTCGGCACCGCCGCGATCCTGCTCGCGGTGTGCTACCTGCTCGGCGTGCGGCGGCTGCGCAAGCGTGGCGACAGCTGGCCGGTCGGGCGGACGATCGCCTGGGTCTGCGGCTGCCTGACGATCCTCGTCGCCACGTCCTCGGGCATCGGCCGGTACTCCCCGGCGATGTTCAGCATGCACATGTCGTCGCACATGCTGCTGTCGATGCTCGCGCCGGTGCTGCTGGTGCTCGGTGGACCCGTGACGCTGGCGTTGCGTGCGTTGCCGACGGCCGGCCGCGGCGCGCCCGGACCGCGGGAGTGGTTGGTCGCGGCCGTGCACTCGCCACTAGCGCGCGCGCTTACCCATCCGGTGGTGGCACTTGCGTTGTTCGTGGGGTCGTTCTACGGCTTGTACATGTCCGGCCTTTTCGACGAGTCGCTGGACCAGCATTGGGCGCACCTGCTCATGTACCTGCATTTCCTGCTGTCCGGCTATGTGTTCTATTGGCCGGTGATCGGTGTCGACCCGTCGCCGCGGCGGCTGCCCTACATCGGCAGGCTCGCGCTGGTGTTCGCGTCGCTGCCGTTCCACGCGTTCTTCGGCGTGATCCTGATGAGCATGCAGTCGGTGATCGGCCTGCAGTTCTACCGGGGCCTCGGGCTGCCGTGGGTGCACGATCTCCTTGCCGACCAACGACTTGGCGGCGGCATCGCGTGGGCATCGGGGGAGCTGCCGCTGATCGTGGTGATCATCGCGTTGCTGAGCCAGTGGGCACGCGCCGACGAGCGTGAGGCCCGCCGCAGCGACCGCAAGGCCGACTCCGACGGCGATGCCGAACTCGAGGCGTACAACGCCATGCTGCGCAAACTCGCGGGCCGCGACACCTGAGTTTTCCACAGGCACCCGGTTATCCACAGATCGGCGTTCGCCCCTTCCCCAGCCCCGAATCCCCGGCAAACTCGAAGCAGAGCCGGCCCATTCCGGGCCGCCAGTCCAAGGGGGATGGGAAAGATGGCTGTCAACGAGGTCACCACGACGATCGTCGGCCGGGTCGCGAGCGACATCACCGTGCGCACGAGCCCGCAGGGCAAGAACTGGGCGAGGTTCAGCGTCATCAGCCAGGAACGCCGCTTCGACAGCGAGAACAACGTCTGGGTCGACGGCGATCGCCTCTTCGTCTCGGTCAGTTGCTGGGGCTGGACCGCGGTCAACGCCCAGCGCTCCCTGAGCAAGGGCGATCCGGTGATGGTGATGGGCCGGATCGGCACCCACGAGTACGAGTCGGCGAGCGGGGAGAAACGGGTCTCGCTGGACCTGGCCGCCCGCGCGGTGGGTCCCGACCTGTCGGGCTGTTGGGCCGTCGTCACCCGCCCGAGCCGGGATCCAGTGGCGGAGCAACCGCTTCCGCTGTCCACTCCTGCGACGGAGCAGCCGCTTCCGCTGCCCGCTCCTGCGGCGGCGTGACCGCCCTGGCGGCAGCACACGTCCGCCGACGGCCGGCAGCGGCCCGAACAGCGACAACATTGACAACCGAGGGGAGGTGACACCCGCACGGGTGAGCCCGAAGGGTGGCGCGCCGCGCGCCCATGATCGTTCGATGGTCGCTCGTTCGGCGGTACCGTGCAGGCAGCGGACCGTCACAGCACCGGCGGGCGAGTAGCCGGCCGGTGGCTGTCGGCCGCGTTCGGTACCTCCGCGCTCAGTGCGTCTGGTCGGCTTCTCTACGATCGCAGCATGGCCGAGTTCATCTACACCATGAAGAAGGTGCGCAAGGCGCACGGGGACAAGGTCATCCTTGATGACGTCTACCTCAACTTCCTGCCGGGCGCGAAGATCGGTGTGGTCGGCCCCAACGGCGCTGGCAAGTCGAGCGTGCTCAAGATCATGGCGGGCCTCGACCAGCCGAGCAACGGTGAGGCGTTCCTCTCGCCCGGCTACACGGTGGGCATCCTGCAGCAGGAGCCGCCGCTGAACGAGGAGAAGACCGTCCTGGGCAACGTCCAGGAAGGTCTGGGCGAGATCAAGGAGAAGCTCGACCGGTTCAACGAGATCGCCGAGCAGCTGGCCACCGACTACTCCGACGAACTCATGGAGGAGATGGGCCGGCTGCAGGAGGACCTGGACCACGCCGACGCCTGGGACCTCGACGCCCAGCTCGAGCTGGCCATGGACGCGCTGCGCTGCCCGCCGCCGGACGCCGACGTGAAGCTGCTCTCCGGTGGTGAGCGTCGCCGCGTGGCCCTGTGCAAGCTGCTGCTGTCCAAGCCCGACCTGCTGCTGCTCGACGAGCCCACCAACCACCTGGACGCGGAGAGCGTGCTCTGGCTCGAGCAGCACCTGGCCAAGTACCAGGGCGCCGTCCTCGCCGTCACCCACGACCGGTACTTCCTGGACAACCTGGCCGACTGGATCCTCGAGCTCGACCGCGGCCGCGCGATCCCGTACGAGGGCAACTACTCCACCTACCTGGAGAAGAAGGCCGAGCGGCTCGCGGTCCAGGGCAAGAAGGACCAGAAGCTGCAGAAGCGGCTCAAGGACGAGCTCGAGTGGGTCCGGTCCGGCGCCAAGGCCCGTCAGGCCAAGGGCAAGGCGCGTCTGGCCCGCTACGAGGAGATGGCCGCCGAGGCGGAGAAGACCAGGAAGCTCGACTTCGAGGAGATCCAGATCCCGCCGGGCCCGCGCCTGGGCAACATCGTGGTCGACGTCTCGAACCTGCGTAAGGGCTTCGACGACCGCGTGCTGATCGACGGTCTGTCGTTCACGTTGCCGCGCAACGGCATCGTCGGCGTGATCGGACCGAACGGCGTCGGCAAGACGACGCTGTTCAAGACCATCGTCGGGCTCGAGAAGCCGGACGCGGGCGAGGTCAGGATCGGCGAAACCGTCAAGTTGTCCTATGTGGACCAGAACCGGTCCGGGATCGACCCGAGCAAGAACGTGTGGGAGGTGGTGTCGGAAGGCCTGGACTACATCCACGTCGGTCAGGTCGAGATGCCGTCCCGCGCGTACGTGAGCTCGTTCGGGTTCAAGGGCGCCGACCAGCAGAAGCCGGCGGGCGTGCTCTCCGGTGGTGAGCGCAACCGGCTGAACCTGGCGCTCACCCTCAAGATCGGTGGCAACCTGATCCTGCTGGACGAGCCGACCAACGACCTGGACGTCGAGACCCTCGGTTCGCTGGAGAACGCGCTCGAGCAGTTCCCCGGCTGTGCCGTCGTGATCTCCCACGACCGCTGGTTCCTCGACCGGGTGGCGACGCACATCCTGGCGTGGGAAGGCACCGAGGAGAACCCGGCCGCGTGGTTCTGGTTCGAGGGCAACTTCGAGGGCTACGAGAAGAACAAGGTCGAGCGCCTCGGCGACGAGGCCGCGCGGCCGCACCGCGTCACCTATCGCAAGCTGACTCGAGGCTAGGCGGCACACCGGTGCCGGTGAGCGGAGCCCACCCCGGACCCGGCGACCAGCGTCCGCTGGTCGCCGCGGCCGAGGCGATGCTCACCAAGGCACCGGAACTGGCCTTGGTCTTCGCCCGGCGAGCCCTCGCCATCGGCGACGCACCGCCGCCCCACGGCGACGCGGCCCACAGCTCGGCCGACGCAACCGCCTCGGGCCGTCGGCACGCTCCCGACCATGCCAGTGCGGCACGGCCGGGTGGCACCGATGCGTACGCGGCCGGGTCGGGTGGCCGTCGCCGGGCGCCCGAGCCACCGGTCGGCGTCGAGCAGAGCTATGGCGTTGCCGGGCTGCGTGGTTCGGAGCGTGGTTCGGAGCATGGTGCGGCGGACTCGCCGTACGGCGAGTCGCGGGTCGCCGGCTCGGGCGGTCGTCGCCGCGCGCCGGAACCCGACTCGGTTTACGGCTCGGTCGGGGTAAGTGACTCGGGGCCCGGCGTGGCCGGGTCTGGTGGTCGTCGTCGGGCGCCGGAGCCAGACTTCGGCGTTGCCGGTGGGGATGACCGGAGCCATGTCGGTGGCGAGCCGGGTTATGGCATTGCTGGATCGAGTGGCGCGGCCGACTCGCCGGAGCGCGACTTCGCCGGCGCCGACTCGGGTTACGGCTCGGTCGGGACAAGTGACTCGGGGCGCGGCGTGGCCGGGTCCGGTGGTCGTCGTCGGGCGCCGGAACCCGACTTCGGCGTTGCTGGCGGGGATGACCGGAGCCGTGTCGGTGGCGAGCCGGGTTATGGCGTTGCTGGATCGAGTGGCGCGGCCGACTCGCCGTATGGCGGATCGGGTGTGGCCGGGTCGGGTGGTCGTCGTCGGGCGGCGGAGCCGGACTTCGGCGTCGCTGAGTCCGCGGGTGCGGCCGGGTCCGGTGGTCGTCGTCGTGCTCCTGAGTCGGGCGGCGAGCCGGGCGGGCTCCAGCCCGTCCACGATCCGTTGCTGGCGGCCGCCCGGGCGGTGGAGGTCTCCGCTCTGATCAAACTCGGCCGCCACGCCGAGGCGGTGGCACCGGCGATCAGCGCGTTGACCGGCGGCGCGCTCACCGCGGGCGCCGCGGTCCGCGTGCGCACCGAACTGGCCGCGTGCGCGCGGCGAAGCGCCGCGCCACGGGTCGCGTTGGCGATCCTGCGACCGGTGCTGGATTCCGAGCAGGCGCCGAGCGTGCGTGCCGACGCGCTCGTCCAGTACGCGGGCTGCCTGGCCAGCCTCAACCGGCGCCGCGGCGTGGAAGGCATGCTGGCCGAGGCCGACCGGCTGCTGGCGGCCGACCAACGCCTGGACGCCGATGTCCGGCGCGTGCGGCGCGCTCTCGTCTGCGTCCGGACGGCCGCGCACCAGCGCTACTACGGCGACACCCGATCGGCCCTGGCCGCTGCCCGCGAGGGGCTGGCCCTGCTCGACCGCCTCAGCGACCCCAACGTCGACGGCGGTCTGGCCCGGCCGCGCCTGTTCGGCGAGATGATCTTCGCCCTGCTCGACACCGGCGACCGCAAGGCCGCCACCGATCTTGCGACCGCGCTGACCGCGGCCCCGGTCCGCGCCACCTCGGCGATGGCCGTCGGCATGGTCATGCTCGCCATCGCGACCCGCGTGCACCTGCCCGCCGGGCGCACCGCCGAAGGCCACGCCCTGCTCACCGAGGCCGTGCGGCTGGGCCGTCGCCACGAGGTGCACTCGCTGCTCGCCGAGGCCCTGACCACCCTCGCCGAAGTCGAGGAGCAGCAAGGCAAACTCGACGTGGCCCTGGAGTGCCTACGCGCCGCCCGCGCCGCCGAAACCACTCACCGCCAGGCGATCGAGCAGGCACGCACCCTGCTCGCCGACACCTTCGGCACCGGCGAAACCCTGCCCACCGAACCTCTCACCCCGAACCAGAAGGCCACCAAGCCCAGCTCACACCAACCCAGCCCGCACCAACCCAGCCCGGCCCCGGCGGCGCCGAACCCGCCAACGCCACAACGCGCACCGTCACGCGCCACCGCCCTACCCGCCCCGCGAGCGGCCGAGGACGAACAGCAGCACCCCACCTCCGGCACCGCCCCCTTCGGCTGGCGCGACTCCCATCTCGATCCACAACCAGCCCGCGCGCCCGAACCGAAGCCCGATCCCCACTCCGTCGCCCAGCCGGCACCACCGTCCGACCCGTTGCCCGGCTCGAGGTTCGAAGTGGACGCCGACCGGTCGTCAGGAGCGCCGTCGCGGCACGGCGGCTCGTCGCAGCCGTCGTCGCAGCCGCAGCACGGTCGATCGGCAGAGCCGGTGTCGGGGGAGCAGCGACCGCCAGGCCACTCCCCGGCAGAGGCACAGTTCGACCGGTGGCCAGGAGGCCGGTCGGAGTCGTTGTCCGGTGCGCAAGCCGAGCCGTTGTCGACCCAGCTGTCGGAGTCGGAGCACGGTCGATCGGCCGAGCCGGTGTCGGGGGAGCAGCGGCCGTCCGGCCACTCCACGGCGGAGCCACAGTTCGACCAGCGGCCAGAAGGCCGGTCGGAGTCGTTGTCCGGTGCCCAAACTGGGCCGTTGTCCACCCAGCCGGGGGAGCAGCGACCGTCCGGCCACTCCACGGCGGAGGCGCAGTTCGACCGGTGGCTCGGGGGGCGGTCTGAGTTGTTGTCCGGTGCACAAGCTGAGCCGTTGCCCGCCCCGCCGTCGGAGTCGCAGTACGGTCGATCGGCGGAGTCGCTGCCTGGGGAGCAGCAGGCGTCCGGCCGGCCGGTGGCGGAGGCGCAGCTCGACCAGTGGCTCGGAGCGCGGTCCGAGTTGTTGTCCGGTGCGCAAGTTGAGCCGTTGTCCACCCAGTCGTTGGAGTCGCAGCACGGTCGATCGGCCGAGTCGGTGCCGGGGGAGCAGCGGCCGTCCGGCCGCTCCACGGCAGAGGCGCAGTTCGACCAGTGGTCCGCAGGTCGGTCCGAGTCGTTGTCCGGTGCGCAAGCTGCGCCGTCGCCCACCCAGCCGTCCGAGGAGCAGCCGGACCGGTCTTCGCCGGAAGCGAAGACCTCCTACGCGGATCTGCGCAAATCGGCCATGGATCTCTTGCGGGCCTTGACCTCCGAGTCGCCGCGGCGGCCGTTCGCGGAGCAGGGCAGCGGCCCGGAGGCCACGATCCCCGTGCCGCCGGAACCGGACGACTACCCGACCGCACCCGAGCCCGACGACTACCCGACGCCGCCCGAGCCCAAGGAGCCGGAACGCACCGGCAAACGGCGGAAGCCGGACAACCCGGATGTTCCGCCCGTACCCGAGGGTCGTCGGCACCGAGCGGAGCCCGACACCGCGCCCCCACGGGGCGGACGCCGGCGCAAGCCCGAACCCGACGAGCTCGCCGGCCCGGGCAACCTCGACATGGGCACCCTCGGCAGCAGCGGCAGCGCGGTGTACGGGCCGCAACTACGCAGCGAGCCGATCGCGCCCCCGTCGCTGGCCTTGCCTGAGCCGCCGGAACCGCCACCCTCCCTGGAGCCCCGGGAGCCGTTGCCCTCGTTCGAGCGGGAATCGTCCGCTTCTTTCGAGCGCCGGGATCCGCTGCCCTCCTTCGAGCGGGAGCCATCGGCCTCTTTCGACCGTCGGGAGCCGTCAGCTACCTTCGAACAGCGGGAGTCGGCCTCCGCTGAACGGCGGGAGCCGTCGGCTTCCTTCGACCGAGCGGAACCAGCGCCGTCCTACGAGCGGCGGGAACCGCGGTCGGACGCGGGGCTGGCCGAACTGCTCGCCGAGGCGATGGTCGCCTACCAATCCGGCCAGGAGGCCGAGGAGCCCGCCAGCGGCCGCCACCGTCACTCGGGCGACCCCGTGGACGAGTCACCGGACGAGCCACTGGGCCGGTGGACCGCCGACGGCACACACGGGTGAACCCAGCCCCGGAACGATCACTGGACCGCCCCTCAACCGACTCGATTCAGACCTCGATTCAGAGCTGATTCAGGGCCCAAGCAGGGCGCATCCAGGGCGGATTCAGGGGTCGATCTGTGGCCAACCGGGCGCGGCGGCCGACGCGATGTGTGAAACCCTAGGCGCTTGTGGGAGCTCAGAGTCGAGTCCCACAAAGCGCCTAGCGTGGAGCCGCCTGACATGACCTCGACTGGAGTCCCGTCCCGCACCGACCGCGCCGACCAAGGCGATGGTCCGAACGGTCGGCCGGTCAGCCCCGAACAGATCCGAGATGACCTCGTCGACCGCGCCGCGCGGAACGCGCCCGATCTTGCCGACCTGATCCACCTCTACTACCGGTACATCCCGCCGGAGGAGGTCATCGGCGAGCAACCGGTCGACCTCGTCGGCGCCGTGCGCTCGCACCGCGCGCTCGCCGAGCGCCGCGTCCCCGGCCGCCCGGCCGTGCGGGTGCTCAACCCGACCGCGGCCGCCGACGGCTGGAGTACACAAGGGACAGTCGTCCAGATCGTCACCGACGACATGCCCTACCTGGTCGAGAGCGTCTCGGCGGAACTGGTGCGCAGCGGCGTCCAGGTCCAGCGCGTCGTGCACCCCATCGTCGTGGTGCGCCGGGACGTCACCGGCGGGCTGCGCGACGTGCTGCCCGGTGAGGACCCGGCCGACCCGCCCGCGGACGCCATCGCGGAGAGCTGGATGTCCATCGAGGTCGACCTGGTCACCGACCCGGACCGCGGCCGCGACATCGAGACCGGCCTGCACTCCGTGCTCACCGACGTCCGCGAGGTCGTCGAGGACACCGACAAGATGGCGACCCAGGCGCTGGGCCTGGCCGACTCGCTGGAGTCCGACCCGCCGCCGCTGCCCGAGGACCAGATCCAGGACGGCATCGCGCTGCTGCGCTGGCTGGCCAAGAACCACTTCACGTTCCTGGGCTACCGGTACTACGAACTCGTGGCCACGCCCGGCGACGAGGTGGAGGCCGACCACGCCCTGCGCGCCGCGCTGGCCAGCGGTCTCGGCGTGCTGCGCCAGGACAGCCTCGCCGCACGCAGCCTGACCGCGGGCCCCGATGCCACGAGCAGGGCGCTGTCGAAGAACCTGCTGGTGCTGACCGAGGCGAGCGCGCCGTCCACGGTGTACCGCTCGATCTACCCCTACTACGTCGGCATCAAGACCTTCGACAACGACGGCAACGTCACCGGTGAGCACCGCTTCCTCGGCGTCTTCACCACCAACGGCCTGCACGAGGACGTGCTGGACATCCCGGTCGTCGAGCGCCGGGTCCGCGAGGTCATCCACCGCGCCGGCTTCCCGCTGCAGTCCTACTCCGGGCAGCGGATGCTCGAGGTGATCCAGAACTGGCCGCGCACGGAGCTCTTCTCCACCGACACCGAAACCCTCTACGCCACGGTCACCGGCGTGCTCGCGCTGGCCGACCGGCGCCGGCTGCGCCTGTTCCTGCGCACCGACGCCTACGGCCGGTTCTTCTCGTGCCTGGTGTTCCTGCCGCGCGACCGCTACACCACGACGACCCGTCTGGCGATGCAGGAGGTGCTGCTCGACGAGCTCGGCGGCACCAGCCTCGAGTACTCGACGCGGGTCGGTGAGACGGCGCTCGCCCAGATCCACTTCACCGTCCACACCGACCCGAGCCGCCGGGTCGAGCCGGATGTGCCGCGCATCCAGGAGCGGCTCACCGAGGCCGTGCGTGGCTGGGACGACCGCATGGTCGAGGCCGTGCTCGCCGAGCGCAGCGACCCGGGCACCGCGATCGCGGCGACGGGCAGCGAGTCGGCGGTCGAGCTGGGCCAGCTCTTCGCCGCGGTGTTCCCGGAGTCCTACAAGGAGGACTTCACGGCGGCCGACGCGCTGCAGGACCTGCGCCGCATGCAGGACCTGCGCGCGGCCGGCGACATCGACATGAGCTTCTACGTGCCGCGGAACGCGGCGGCGGGGGAGCGGCGGTTCAAGATCTACCTCGCCGGTGAGGGCGTCTCGCTCTCGCACGTGCTGCCCGTCCTGCAGCACATGGGCGTCGAGGTGGTCGACGAGCGGCCCTACGAGCTGCGCCACGAGGGCGAGTCGCGCTGGTGGGTCTACGACTTCGGCCTGCGCCTGGACCCGGGCATCTTCGAGGGCCGCACGGCCGAGGAGATCGACACCCTGCGCATCCGGTTCCAGGAGGCGTTCGCCGCCACCTGGCGGGGTGAGGCCGAGTCCGACCGGTTCAACGCGCTCGTCGCGCGGGCCGGGCTGAGCTGGCGGCAGGCGATGGTGCTGCGGGCGTACGCGCGTTACCTGCGCCAGGCCGGCACGCCCTACAGCCAGGACTACATCGAGGACGCGGTGCTCGGCCACACCAAGGTCGCGGCCGCGCTGGTGCACCTGTTCGAGGTCGGCTTCGACCCGAGCGTGCCCGAGTCGAGCCGGCTGACCCAGACCCGGTCGCTGATCCAGGACATCACGGACATGATCGACGAGGTCACCAGCCTCGACGCCGACCGGATCCTGCGCAGCCTGCTCACGGTCATCCGGGCGACCTTGCGCACCAACTACTACGTGCGCGACGAGGACGGCACCGGCCGCAGCTACCTGGCGGTCAAGCTGGAGCCGCGGGAGATCCCGGACCTGCCCGAGCCGCGGCCGCGGTTCGAGATCTTCGTGTACTCGCCGCGGGTCGAGGGCGTGCACCTGCGGTTCGGCCCGGTCGCGCGCGGTGGGTTGCGCTGGTCCGACCGCCGCGAGGACTTCCGCACCGAGATCCTGGGTCTGGTCAAGGCGCAGGCGGTGAAGAACGCGGTGATCGTGCCGGTCGGCGCGAAGGGCGGGTTCGTCGTGAAGCGCCCGCCGGTGCCCACCGGCGACCCGAGCCTGGACCGCGAGGCGCAGCTGTCGGAGGGCATCGCCTGCTACCGGATGTTCATCTCCGGCCTGCTGGACCTCACCGACAACCTGTCGGCCGGCACCGTGGTCCCGGCGCCGGGTGTGGTCCGCTACGACGAGGACGACACCTACCTGGTGGTCGCCGCCGACAAGGGCACGGCGACGTTCTCCGACATCGCCAACGACGTGGCCAAGAGCTACGGCTTCTGGCTCGGCGACGCGTTCGCCTCCGGTGGTTCGGTGGGCTACGACCACAAGGCCATGGGCATCACCGCGCGCGGTGCGTGGGAGAGCGTGAAGCGCCACTTCCGCGAGCTCGGCGTGGACACCCAGGCGCAGGAGTTCACCGTCGTCGGGGTCGGCGACATGAGCGGTGACGTGTTCGGCAACGGGATGCTGCTGTCGGAACACATCCGGCTGGTCGCCGCGTTCGACCACCGGCACGTGTTCATCGACCCGGATCCGGTGGCGGCGCCGTCGTTCGCCGAGCGGCGCAGGCTCTTCGAGCTGCCGCGCTCCTCGTGGGACGACTACGACCGGTCGCTGATCAGCGAGGGCGGCGGGGTGTGGTCGCGTGCCGCGAAGTCCATCCCGGTCAGCGAGCAGGCGGCGCGCGCGCTGGGCATCGAGGGTGGCGCCTGCAAGCTGGCACCCGCCGACCTGATGAAGGCGATCCTGCTGGCACCGGTCGACCTGCTGTGGAACGGCGGCATCGGCACCTACGTCAAGGCCTCCACCGAGACGCACGCGGAGGTCGGCGACAAGGCCAACGACGCGCTGCGGGTCGACGGCAACGCGTTGCGGGTGAAGGTCGTCGGCGAGGGCGGCAACCTGGGCCTGACCCAGCTCGGCCGCATCGAGTTCGCGCGCATCGGCGGCAAGGTCAACACCGACGCGCTGGACAACTCGGCCGGGGTGGACTGCTCCGACCACGAGGTCAACATCAAGATCCTGCTCGACCACCTGGTCGTGGAGGGGCAGCTGGCCGAGGAGCAGCGCAACGAGCTGCTGGTGGAGATGACCGACGAGGTCGCCGACCTGGTGCTCGCGGACAACTACGACCAGAACGCCGTGCTCGGCGTCAGCCGGGCGCACGCGGGGCCCATGCTCTCGGTGCACGCCCGCCTGGTGGACTGGCTGGAGAAGAACGCGAAGCTCGACCGCAAGCTGGAGGGCTTGCCGTCGCGCAAGGCGTTCCGCGACATGGACAAGGCGGGCGACGGCCTGACCTCACCGGAGCTGTGCACGTTGCTCGCACACGTCAAGCTCTCGCTCAAGGAAGAGGTCCTGGCCAGCGAGCTGCCCGAGGCGGACGTCTTCGCCCGCAGGCTGCCGGAGTACTTCCCGACGCAGCTGCGTGAGCGTTTCGCCGACGCCATCCCGGCGCACCCGCTCAACCGGCAGATCATCGCCACGCTGCTGGTCAACGAGGTCGTCGACGGCGCGGGCATCTCGTACGCGTTCCGCCTCGCCGAGGAGATGAACGCGACCGCGACCGACGCGGTGCGCGCGTACATGGTGGCCACCAGGGTGTTCGACCTGACCGCGCTCTGGCAGGAGATCCGCGCGCTGGACAACGTGGTGCCCACCGAGGTCAGCGACGCGATGGTGCTGGAGACGCGGCGGTTGCTCGACCGGGCCGCCCGCTGGCTGCTGTCCAACCGCCCCCAGCCGCTGGCCGTGGGCGCGGACATCAACCGGTTCTCCAAGGTGGTCCGGGAGCTCGCGCCGGACGTGCCGTCGATGCTGCGCGGACAGGGCCGCGACGAGGCCGCGGAGGACACCGAGCGCTACGTCTCGGCGGGGGTGCCCGCCGCGCTGGCGGCGCGGGTGGCCACGCTGCTCGACGCCTACGGCCTGCTCGACGTCATCGAGGTGGCCGAGCTCGCCGAGCAGCAGGCGGGCGGGTACGCGGTGGAGCGCAGCGCGCGGGAGACCGCGGAGCTGTACTACGCGCTGTCCGACCACCTGAACGTCGACCAGATGCTCACCTCGGTCAGCGCGCTGGAGCGTGGGAACCGCTGGCACGCCCTGGCCCGGCTGGCCCTGCGCGACGACCTGTACTCGTCGTTGCGGGCGATCACGCTGGACGTGTTGCGCCAGACCGATCCCGACGAGAGCGCCGAGGACAAGATCACCATCTGGGAGAAGGCCAACGAGTTCCGGCTGAGCCGGGCCCGGGTCGCCCTGGACGAGCTCCGTTCGTCCGGTCGCCTCGACCTGGCCACGCTCTCGGTGGCCGCAAGGCAGATCAGGAGCATGGTCCGGTAGTTCGAGCGAACCGGGGTTTCGGGCAATGGGGTCGCACCACCTGGTGCGGCCCCCTTGCTTTGTCGAGGCCGGCACGGAGGGCATGTCGTTCGCCGCGATCTACCGCCGGTAACCTACTTTCGGTAGGCTACCTGGCGGTAGGTTCGCCGCACGTCTGGAGCGCCATGACCAGCCAGCTGTCCACCGATGTCGTCGCGACGCTCGCCGAGCCGGTGACCCTGCCGTGCGGGGCCGTGTTGCCCAACCGGCTGGCCAAGGCGGCGATGAGCGAGCAGCTCGGCGACCGGCGCAACCGGGTCAGCGGCGACCTCGTCCGGCTCTACGAGACGTGGGCCCAGGGTGGTAGCGGGCTGCTGGTCACCGGCAACGTGATGGTCGACCCGACCGCGCTGGGCGAGCCGCGCAACGTCGCCGGCGCGGACCCCGAGGGCTTCCGGCGTCTCGCTGGTTCCGTGCGGGGGACCGGGGTGCAGCTCTGGGTCCAGCTCAACCACCCGGGCCGGCAGAGCCCGCGGTTCCTGTCCCGCCGTCCGGTCGCGCCGTCCGCGGTGCCCTTCGCCGACCGGCGGCTGCGGTCGGTCTTCGCCCCGCCGCGGGCCTTGACCGGCGCGGAGATCGAAGCGGTCGTCGACAAGTTCGCCGAGACCGCGGCGACCGCGGTCGAAGCGGGTTGTCACGGCGTGCAGATCCACGGCGCGCACGGCTACCTGGTCTCGCAGTTCCTCTCGCCGCTGACCAACCAGCGCACGGACGACTGGGGCGGCGACGCGGTGCGCCGCCGCCGGTTCCTGCTCGACGTCGTCGACTCCACCCGGCTGCGCATCGGCGACCGGGTGCCGTTGTCGGTCAAGCTGAACAGCGCGGACTTCCAGCGTGGCGGCTTCGAGGAGGACGAGTCGCTGGCCGTCGTGCGCGCGCTCGGCGAAGCCGGCGTCGACCTGCTGGAGGTCTCCGGCGGCACCTACGAGCGCGCCGCGATGATGGGCGCGACGCGGCGCTCGACGGTCGAGCGCGAGGCGTACTTCCTGGACTACGCGGCCAAAGCGCGGCAAGTGAGCGATGTCCCGCTGATGGTCACCGGCGGGTTCCGGACGGCCGGGGCGATGGCCGAGGCCGTGCGCGACGGCGCCCTGGACGTGGTCGGGCTGGGCCGGCCGCTGGTCGTCGACCCGGACCTGAGCAACCAGCTGCTGGCCGGCACGGACGTCCCGGCCCGGCGGCTGTGCCCGAAGACCGGGGTCAAGCTGGCCGACAGCTGGCTGGAGATCCAGTGGCACACCCAGCAGATCCACCGCATCGGCGCGGGCAAGGCGGTGCAGCCCGAGCGCGGTGCGGTGCGGTCGCTGGCCACGGCGTTGCTGAGCGATCCCCTGAACGCCTTGCGCCGAGTTCGGGCCTGACCCCACCAGATAAGGTCGGTTCTTCGGCAAGTGCGTGTTCAGGAGGGCCAACCATTGGGCGTGTTTGTGGCGCAGGTGCGGCCGCGGTGGTCGGACATGGACTTGTACGGGCACGTCAACCACGCGCGTACGGTGACGTTGCTGGAGGAAGCCCGCATCCAGCTGCTCTTCGCCGAAGCCGCCCGGCACGGCGCCGAGGACATGGCGCGGGGCCTGGTCGTGGCGCGGCTGGTCGTGGACTACCACGCGCCGCTGCTCGCCGACGGCCGGGAGATCCGCGTCGAGATGGCCGTGCGGGAGATGCGCGCGGCGTCGTTCGTGCTGGACTACAACGTCCACTGTGGACCGTCGGAATCGGACAGCCTGGCCGCCACCGCGGAGACGATGCTGGTCACCTACGACACCACGGCCACGCGGCCGAGGCGGCTTTCCGAGGCGGAGCGGGACTTCTTGGCCGCGTGGCGGGCGGAGAGCGTGTGACATGCCGGAACTGACCCTGGTGGACAAGGTCGAACGCGACGACCTCGGCGCGTTCGTCGCCCGCGCGGTGCGCCTGGACGGCCAGTGCGTCGTACGGCTGCGCCGACGCGACGAGGGCCTGATCGACGCGTGGGTGAGCACCCCGTTCGACGTGCTGGCCACCCGCACGGTCCGTGGCACGGTCACGCCGTCCGACGTGACGGTCTCGGGCAACCAGCTGCTGGCCGGGCTCGCCGTCGCGCGCGGCGAGGTGATCGACCCCGGCACGGTGCTCGACATGCAGTGGCGCTCCGCGCTGCCGCCGACGCAGCACTGGCAGGCCGTCGACAAGCTGCCCGCCAGCGTGGTCGCCGAGGTCGCCGACCGCGGGATCGCCGTGGCCAAGGAGAACGCCGGCCCGCAGGGCACGCCGCCCGCGTCGCTGCTGGACCAGACCGTGCTGACCGTCAGCGGCGACGGGCTGGACGTGAAGATCCCCCTGCGCTGCCTGTTCGCCTTGTCCGGCATGGGTTTCCTGAGCCCGTCGGAGGACGTCGACGCCGACGAGCAGGTCAAGGTCACCGCGACCGACGCGTGGCTGCGCATCGACGCCCGGTACGGCGCCGTGGTGCGCCGCAGGCACGCGTTGCTGCCGCTGCTGGTCTGATTACGAAGTTCTTACCGGCCCGCCAAGCCGGGAGCACTGACGGTCATCGCGGCGTCTCAACTGGCATGAGCGACCACGACGACCCGGCCCGCAGCTTCCTCGACGAGACGCTGCCGCCCGCCGAGAGCTGGATCGACCCCAGCCGGCCGCGCCGCGTCGAGCAGGCGCCCGTGACCGAGCCCGGCACCTGGCGCAAGGCCATGCCGGTGGTGTCCGGCCTGCTGTTCGCGGCGTGGACCGTGGAGGCGTTCACCGACCTCGGTTGATTCGCTGCGCGCGCGTGCCCGCCCGTGTTGAATGGCGACACGAGCAGGGGGTGGATGCATGGGTGGCTACTCGATCTCCGTCGAAGAGGTGCGGGCCACGGGTCAGCGGCTCGTCGCCGACACGGCGGCCGTGACCGGTCAGGTGGACGCGGTCCTGGCGAGCCAGGTGGTCAAGGACGACTTCGGTGCGGCGAGCGCGAACGGCGTCGGCGCGCGGTACCTGGCCGTCACGCACGGCGCGCTGGCCGACTCGTTGCGCGGCTTCGGCGACGTCAGCTCACGGCTGGCCGAGACGCTGCTCGCGACGTTCGAGGGCTATGCGCAGGCCGACGAGGAAGCTCGCCGCGGGTTCTGAGGGGGCGCGACATGGATGCGTGGGACGTGCCCGGTGGCGTACCGGACGGCCTGCTCGACGGAACCGATCCCGGTGAGCGGCCCGCACCGCGAAGGCGGGCGGCACTGGGCGAACGACATCCCTACCAGTCCGATGTGGACTACCTGCGGGACGTGGGCGAGCGGCTGGAGCTCGAAGGCAGCACCGGCGAACCGACGTCCAAGCCGGTGCTGGACGCGGGCCGGTTCGGCCTCGAGTTCTTCCACCGGTTCGGGCGCGCCTACGCCGAGGTCACCGGCACCCGCGCCGACGTGACCGCGTTGGCCCGCCGCTACGACGCGCACCGCGAGCTTAACTACGCCCGGCTGCGCCAGGACGTCGAGCGCCACCGCCAGGTCGCGACGACGCTCGACGAGCGGATCCTCGACTTCCGCAACGGCGCCAGCCCGGTCTTCGAGGCGTGGCAGGGCGGCGCGGCCGAGCAGGCGAAGAGCCGGTTCGACGCGTTCCTGACCCGGTCGGAGGGGGTCCGCGACCAGTTCGCCGACCTGGCGGGCGTGCTGGCGGTGGCCGTCGACACCGCGGACCGCGCGGTCTACGAGCAGGCCGTCGGCGTCGCCGACCTGTGGACCGACCGCGTCGGCACCCTGACCGCGGCCGACGTGGAGTTCGCGATCGACTTCGCCCGCCGTTGCGCCGCACCGGAACCGGGCCCGCTCATCCTCGACGACGAGATCCGCCGGGTGGCCGGCTTCTGCGGCATCGAGGTCAACCCGATCCTCTGCCGGTTGAACCAGCAGACGTTCCGCGTCCTCGGCGAGGACGTGTGGAGCTGGCTGGAGACGGTGTTCGTGCCGTTCTACCGGGCGCGTGCCGACGCGGTGACGGCCGTGTGTGCGGCCACCGACACCGTGATCGGCGGGGCCTGGCAGGCGCTGACCGCGATGCTCGCCGAGGTCGACGGCGCTCCCTTCCACGGCCTGTTCACCGAGGAACCAGCGGCGCCGAGCACAGTACCGGTCACGGCGCCGATCCCGGTCGTGGCACCGGTTTCCGAGCCGCCGACCGACCGGTTCCCCGTGCAGCAGCTGGCTGTGCAGCAGCCGACCGAGGAGCCGGCCGAGGAGCCGGAGATCGTGATCGCCGACGACCGGCCGGTGCCGCAGACACGCGCCGACCAGCCGGGCGGCATCAGCTCGGCCTTGGGTTAGGAGTGGTGATGGCGGAAGACCGAGCCGGGCGTGTCCGGGCCGAGCTGGCGGAGCTGGCCACCCAGGCCCGCGCCGACGTCACGCGGGCCAAGCAACGCTGTGCGGAGGCGACCCGCGCCGCTGACGAGTCGACCGGGCGGCTGAGCCAGAGCTGGAAACAGCGCATCCAGGCGATGCGTGCGCGCCCGGGCGCCGCACGCGCCGACTGGCGCAACGACCAGATGACCGACGGCCAGCGCTGAAGCGGACCTGCTTCAGACCAGCCAGACGCTCGTGTCCGGGGGCAGCTTCGTCCCGTCCAGCGGCCCACTGGCGATCAGCACGTCCCCGGGCGGCAACGGCACCGCGGCGGCCGAGGTGTTCAGCGCGCAGATGAGACCGCCACCCTTGCGCCGGAAGGCGAAACACCCCGGCGGGGCGCCGTACCACTCCAGCTCGTCACCGGCGAACGCCCCGCTGGTGCGGCGCACCTCCAGCGCCTGCCGGTACAGCGAGAGCATCGAGCCCTCGTCCTCGAGCTGCGCCTCGACGGTCAGCGACTCCCAGTCGTCAGGCATGGGCAGCCACGGCTGGGCGCCGTTCTCCGAGAAGCCGAACGGGGGCTGGTTGCCCTCCCACGGCATCGGCACGCGCGCGCCGTCGCGACCGCGCTCGGCATGGCCCGAACGCTCCCAGATCGGGTCCTGCAGGGCCCAGTCCGGCAGCTCCAGGTTGGGCAGCCCGAGCTCTTCGCCGTTGTAGAGGTAGACGACGCCGGGCAGCGCCAGCTCGACCAAGGCCATGGCCCGGGCCCGCACCGTGCCGAGCGGCCCGCCGCCGTAGCGGGTGGGGTGGCGCATCACGTCGTGATTCGACAACGTCCACGTCGGCTGGGCGCCGACCTTGGCCACCGCACCCAGCGAGTGCTCGATGGCGCCGCGCACGGAATCGGCGTCGAAGCGGGCGTCGACCAGGCGGAAGTTGAAGCCCAGGTGCAGCTCGTCCGACCGGAGGTAGTCGGCGAAGCGGTCGTCGTCGCCGACCCAGATCTCGCCGATGGCCATGGTTCCGGGGTACTGGTCGAGCACCCCGCGGATCAGGCGGTGGACCTCGTGCACGCCGTCGTCGTCGAACCGCGGGTCGTGGATGTCCATCGCGAACGCGGTCAGACCGTCCACGTTGAGCAGGCGCGGGTCCATGTCCGGCAGGTCCTCGGGCTTGGCCATGCCGTGGGCCACGTCGATGCGGAACCCGTCCACCCCGCGCTCCAGCCAGAACCGCAGCGTGTGCTCCAGGTCGGCCTGCACCTGCGGGTTGCGCCAGTTCAGGTCCGGCTGCTCCGGCGCGAAGATGTGCAGGTACCACTGGCCGTCCGGCACTTGTTGCCACGCGGGCCCGCCGAAGACGCTCGTCCAGTTGTTCGGCGGCAGCTCGCCGTGCACGCCCCGGCCGTCGCGGAAGACGTACCGGTCGCGCTCGACGCTGCCCGGCGGGGCGGCCAACGCCTCCTGGAACCACAGGTGCTGGTCGCTCGTGTGGTTCGGCACCAGGTCCACGGTGATCTTCATGCCGTGGTCGTGCACCTCGGCGACCAGCGCGTCGAACGCGTCGAGGTCGCCGAAGAGCGGGTCCACGTCCCGCGGGTCGGCCACGTCGTAGCCGTGGTCGGCCATGGGGGAGCGGTAGAACGGGGTCAGCCAGATGGCGTCGACCCCGAGCAGTTCCAGGTAGCCCAGCCGCGACCGGATGCCCTCGAGGTCACCGACGCCGTCACCGTTGGAATCGGCGAACGAGCGCACGTAGACCTGGTAGAAGACCGCGTCGTGCCACCACGGCGTGTCGGCGTCCTGCTCCTCGCCGGAACTGTGCACGATCGATCATCCTGCCATTCGTGGTCGGCCGGTCAGGTCGAAATGGTCACACGAAGCTGTTGAGCATGCTGTTAGCCGCCATCTCCAGGTACTCCCAGAGCTGCGTTCGGTACGGCTCGGCGATGCCGGCCTCGTCCACGGCGATCCGCATGCACCGCAGCCACGCGTCGCGTTGCAGCGGGCCGATCACGAAGGGCGCGTGCCGCATCCGCAGCCGCGGGTGGCCGCGCTGTTCGGAGTAGGTGTGCGGACCGCCCCAGTACTGCATCAGGAACAGCCGCAGGCGGTCCTCGGCGGGACCGAGGTCCTCCTCCGGGTACAGCGCCCGCAGCATCTCGTCCTTCGCGACCTCTTCGTAGAACCGCCCGACGATCCGGCGGAAGGTCTCCTCGCCGCCGACCGCGTCGTAGAACGTCTCCGGTGTGCCCACCGGTCCATCCTCACCCATGGCTCAGCCCGGCCTTCCGGTGGAGTCGGTCTGCCGGTACAGCGCGCTGAGCGGCGGCTGCACCCCGGCCTGTTCCATGGCCGTCATCAGCCGCGCCCGCAGCGCGCGCTGCACCGCGTACTGCCTGCCTGGACGCACCTTCACGGTCATCCGCAGCGTGATGCTGTCCGGGGTGACCTTCTCGACCCCGAGCACCTCGGGATCGGCGAGGACGTCCTCGGACAGCGGTTCCTTGCTGGTGGCGTCCGTGGCCGTCGTGCGCAGCACGTCGGTGGCCTTCTCCACGTCGGCGCCGTAGCCGATCGGCAGGTCGATCACCGCGACCGCGTAACCCTGGGTGGAGTTGCCGACCCGCAGGATCTCGCCGTTGCGCACGTACCAGACGGTCCCGTTCAGGTCGCGCAACGTGGTCACGCGCAGCCCGACCGCCTCGATCGTGCCGCTGGCCTCCCCGACGTCGACGACGTCACCGACGCCGTACTGGTCCTCCAGCATCATGAAGACGCCGGACAGGAAGTCCTTGACCAGGTTCTGCGCGCCGAACGCCAGCGCGACGCCGACCACGCCGGCCGACGCGAGGATCGGCCCGAGGTTGATGCCCAGCTCGGCCAGGATGTAGAGGAACGCGAGCCCGAACACCAGGAACGACAGGATCGACTTCAGCACCGAGCCGACCGTGCGGGCGCGTTGGGCCCGCCGTTCCGGCAGCAGCGGGGCGACCACCTTCGGCGCCCGGGACTTCAGCGGTCGCAGGAATCGCGGGGTCTGACCGTTGGTCAGCTTGTCGATCACCCGCCGGCCCAGCGCTCGCACGACGAACGCGACCAGCAGGATCAGGATGATCTTCAGCGGTTTCGCCACCAGCCAGTCGGCGGAGCCGGCCAGCCATTCGTTGTGGGTGACCTTGTACACCTGGCTGCACCAGGTGCCGGTCTCCTTCACGCACTCAGGCGGATCGCGGAAGATCAAATCCAGCGCTTCGGACAACGGACCGCACAACTCCTTCCGGTTCGGTGCTCGGGGTTCGCTCGCGTCATCGTGCCAGCCGCCTCGATCGCGCAGCCTTCACCGGGTGTTCTCCCGTGTGACGCGTGACACCTGGAGAACATGCGTGCGCTCCGGGTGTGATCTGTGGTCGACTATGCCTGCACCGGTGGAGGTGGTCGAGTGCCCGACCGACAACCTGATCCGAACGGCGCCCCGACTGGGCTTGCGCCACGGGCGACGCTGTGCCCGGAACCGGCGACCCTGTGCCCGGACCCGGACCCACCGGTGCTCGTGGCTACCACGATCGGCTCCGCCGAAACCCGGCCGACGACCTGGGGAAAGCGCCGGGTCCTGCTGCTCAACGCCACCTTCGAACCGCTGACCGCGTTGCCGTTGCGCCGCGCCGTCGTGCTCGTGGTGTGCGGCAAGGCCGTGGTCGTGCACGGCGACGCGAGCGGGATGGTCGTGCACTCGGCGACGTCCAGCGTGCTCGCCCCGTCGGTGATCAGGCTCAGCAACTACGTGCGGGTGCCCTACCGCGGCCGGGTGCCGCTGACCAGGGCCGGGTTGATGCACCGCGACCGCTACCGGTGCGCGTACTGCGGGGGCCGGGCCGAGACGATCGACCACGTGGTGCCGCGCAGCCGCGGCGGCCCGCACACGTGGACCAACTGCGTCGCGTGCTGCGCGAAGTGCAACCACCGCAAGGCCGACCGGCTGCTCTCGGAGCTCGGCTGGCGCCTGCACGTGGTGCCGACCGCGCCGCGCGGCCCGCACTGGCGGCTGCTCGCCGGCGTCAACGACGCCGACCCGCTGTGGCTGCCCTACCTGGGCGAGGCTGCTTAGGTCCATCGAACACGCGAAACGGCGGCGCCGGGCAGGCGCCGCCGTTCGGCAGTTCTCGGGGATCAGCTCGTGACGCGGGTGCCCATCGTCACCCTGGTGCCGCGCGTCACCCGCGTGCCCATCGTCACTCGGGTGCCGCGGGTCACCCTGGTGCCCGCGGTGACCCTGGTTCCACGCGTGACGCGGGTGCCGCGTGTCACGCGGGTCCCGCGGTTGGTCGGTCGCACACTCTCGCCCGATCGGGTGATGGGCCTCGGCTGGGACGTGGAACCGTTCGTGTACATAACGTGGTCTCCCAGGGTCCGGGGGGGGCGGCTAGGCGGGACGAACCAGACTCCGCAAGGTCCGTACAGGTGAACGTAGAAGCAACCCAGGCCGTGGACAAGACGCTGAGTGGTCACGAACCCCCTTGTTCGTGACATTGACGCCGTTCACGACAAGCCGATGGGCCTTTCGGCCTACACCGATCGCAGGCACGCGGGCCACACGTGGTGCCAACCACCCGAGGTGGACTCGACGTTCGCGCCGGTGGGCGATCGGATACCGTACTGAGCCGTGAACCTGTTGCAGACCATCCTGGTGCTCGCGGTGATCCCGCTGGGGATCTACGCCTTCGTGGCGCTGCTCACGTTGCGCGGCAAGGCAGGCAAGCCGGCGCGCTACCGCCCCGGTCAGGAATGGGACTACGAGCCGGTGTGGTGGACCGCCAACCCGGCCGGCGTCGGTGCCGGGCACGCCCGCAGGCACACGCAGTCGGAACCCGCGGCGCGGGGTGGCAAGGGAGGTGCCAGTGGGAGCTGGTGAGCTGGTTCGCGTAGACCCGGAGGGCGACCTGCCGCGCGGCACGGTGGCGGTGCACGACCGCCTGTCCGTGGCCGTGGAGAAGAAGGTCGTCACGCCCAAGCTGCCGTTCACCACGGTCCAGCTGACCCGCCTCGACGAGGCGCTGACCCTGGCCTCCCGGTTCACCGGCCTCGGGTTCAGCGTCTACCTCGGTGACCTCGGCGCCGACACCCGCGCCCAGGCCGAGGCGCTGCACGACGGCCTCGACGACGAGACCGCGCCGCAGGCCGTGCTCATCGCCGTGTCGCCGGGCCAGCGCAAGATCGAGATCGTGACCGGGGCCCAGGCCGCGCGCCGGATCTCCGCGCGCATCTGCAACCTGTCGATCAACACCATGCGCTCGTCCTTCCAGGAGGGCGACCTCATCGGTGGCCTGGTCAACGGTGTGCGCATCCTGTGCGACCAGGCAGGACCTGCCGAGCGCCACTGATCACCCTCTAAGACACGAGAAGCCGCCCGGAGCCAAGCTCCGGGCGGCTTCCTCGTTCGTAGCGTGTCCCACGTTGGGAACGGGCGTGTCCCACACTCAGCGCGGGTGTGTCCCCCGTTCCGACCGGGTGTGTCCCACGTTGGCGCGGGGTGTGTCCCACGTTGGGGTTGCTTGTGGGTGGGCTCGTCTGCGGGGTGGGTTCGGTTTGACACGGGGAGCGTTCCACGCTGGGGTTGCTTGGGGTGGGCTCGTCTGCGGGGTGGGTTCGGTTTGACACGGGGACCCCCACGACGGCCCTCGCGGGCGCTGAAACGGGCAGAGGGTGAGGCGCCCGCACCGCGCGAGTTTAGGGCCGTCGTGCCCCGTGTAAAACCGAACCCACAGCCGCATGGCTGCGGCCTGGCCTCGGGGTTGGTTGTTCCAGCGGGTGTGTCCCACGTTGGCGCGGGGTGTGTCCCACGTTCAGGGCAGGCGTGTCCCACACTCGAGTGGGGACACGCCTGCCGGAGCGGGGGACACGCCCTGCCCGAGTGGGGGACACACCCGACGCGGGTGTGGAACACACCCCACGCGAGTGTGGGACACACCCTGCCGGAGCGGGGGACACACCCGGCGTGAGTGTGGGACACGCCCGTTGGTCAGGAGCCGTCGAATTCGCGGGCGGCCAGGGCGCGGACGATCCCGGCCCGGCCTTCGGACACCAGCCGCAGCAACGCGGGCGGGCGCTCCTCGGCCAGCCACGCGTCCGCCGCGGCCACGGTCTCGGGCTCGATCGCCCAGGACGGGAACAGGTACTGCACGACCGGCTGGGCCCGCTCGCTGGAGCGCCGCTGCCAGACCCCGGCCACGTCGGCGAAGTAGTTCGCCACGTACCCGCGGATCAGCTCCTTCTGGCTCGGGTGCGAGAACCCGCCGATGATCGCCTCGTTGACGGCGTTGGGCAGCTCGTCGTCGTGCACTGCCCGCCGCCACGCCTCAGCTTTGGCCTCGGCGGTCGGCCGCAACGCCATCGCGTGCTCGGCCTGCCGGTGCCCGGCGGCGGTGTGGTCGCGCCGGCGCTCGGCCTCGATCTCGTCCTCGCCTGCCGCGCCGTGGGCGACCAGCGCCATGAGCAGCCGCCACCGCAGGTCGGTGTCGACCACGAGCCCCTCCAGCGGCTTCGAGCCGTCGAACCAGCCGCGGATGGTGTCCACCTGCTCCGCGCTCAGCGACGAGCCCGCCAGCGCGTTCACGTAGGCCAGCTGGTGGTCCGAGCCGGGTTCGGCCTGCGTGGCCAGGTCGGTCATGGTGGTGGTGAACAACCGCCACCCGCGCTCGGTCCACGACGGGTCCGCGTACGACGAGATGGCCGTCTGCGCCTGCAGCAGCACCCGCTGCACGACGCCGATCTCGGTTTCCGCGCCGATGCCGCTGCACACCAGGGTCACGAAGTCGCGTGCCTTGAGCTCGGCCTCGCGGGTCATCTCCCACGCGGCCGACCAGCACAGCGTGCGGGGCAGCGACTCGCTGATGTCGCCGATGCGGTCCATCAACGTGGTCAGTGAACCCACGTCCAGGCGCAGCGCGCAGTAGGTGAGGTCGTCCTCGTTGACCAGCACGAGCTTCCCGGCCGGCACGCCGATCAGGTCGCTGACCGCGGTCTGCTCGCCGGACACGTCCAGCTCGACGCGGTGCTTGCGCACGAGCTTGCCGGTCGCCGGGTCGTCGTCGTAGACGCCGACGGCGACGCGGTGGGTGCGCAGTTCGCCCGCGCCCGGGCGGGCGCCGGTCTGCAGGATGGTGAACGACGAGAACTTGCCGTCGGCGTCGACCTCGAAGCGCGGGCGCAAGGTGTTGAGCCCCGTGGTCTCCAGCCACTGCGCGCTCCACCACGACAGGTCGCGGCCGGACGCCTCCTCCAGCGCGGAGAGCAGGTCGGCGAGGGTGGCGTTGCCCCACGCGTGCTTGGCGAAGTAGACCCGCAGGCCGGACATGAAGTTGGCCTGGCCGACGTAGGCCACCAGTTGCTTGAGGACGCTCGCGCCCTTGGCGTAGGTGATGCCGTCGAAGTTGACCTCGACCGCCTGCAGGTCGGCGATGTCGGCCGCGATCGGGTGCGTCGAGGGGAGCTGGTCCTGCCGGTAGGCCCAGGACTTCTCCACGTTCGCGAACGAAGTCCACGCCGAGTCGTACTCGGTGGCGGTCGCCTGGCAGAGCACGCTCGCGAAGGTGGCGAACGACTCGTTGAGCCACAGGTCGTCCCACCAGCGCATGGTGACCAGGTCGCCGAACCACATGTGCGCCATCTCGTGCAGCACGGTCTCGCAGCGCCGCTCGTAGGCGTAGCGGGTGACCCGGCTGCGGAAGACGTAGTCCTCCAGGAACGTCACGCAGCCCGCGTTCTCCATGGCACCCGCGTTGAACTCGGGCACGAAGCACTGGTCGTACTTGCCGAACGGGTACGGCACGCCGAAGTTGTCGTGGTAGAAGCCGAAACCCTGCTTGGTCTCGGTGAACAGGCGCTCGGCGTCCATGTGCTCGGCCAGCGACGCGCGGCAGTAGATGCCGAGCGGGATGCTCGTGTGCTCGTCGGCGTACTCGTCGCGCCACTCCGCGTAGGGGCCGGCGACCAGCGCGACCAGGTAGGTCGACATCCGCTCGCTGACCGCGAAGACGTGCCGCACAGCGCCGTGCTCGACGGTCTCGCTGGACTCGATGACGGCGTTGGAGATGACCTTCCAGTCCGCGGGCGCGGTCACCGCGATCCGGAACACGGCCTTGAGGTCGGGCTGGTCGAAGCAGGCGAACATGCGCTTGGCGTCGGCCGTCTCGAACTGGCTGTAGAGGTAGACGCTCTTGTCCACCGGGTCGACGAAGCGGTGCAGGCCCTCGCCGGTGTTCATGTACCGGCACTTGGCGCTGACCGTGACCTCGTTGGCCTCGGCGAGCGCGGGCAGGGCGATGCCGTCTTCCTCGCGGTAGGCCGACACGTCGAGCTCGGTGCCGTTGAGGGTGGCCGAGGTCACCGAGTCGGCGACGATGTCGAGCCAGCTGGCGGCACCCGGCGTGCGCGACGAGAACTTCACGGTGCTCGTCGAGGCGAAGGTGTCCGACCCCGGCTGGCCGATGCCGTCGGTGAGGTCGAGCTCCACGGTGTAGGAGTCGACCTCGAGCAGTGCGGCGCGCGCTTGCGCGTCGTCACGGGTCAGGTTGGGCGGGGCCACGGATCACCTCGGACGGGACGGAGCGGACTGTCCACCGCATCCAATCACGGGGAGCGCCGCGTGTGCGCCTCCGTACGTGGGAAGAACGGTGCGCGAGTGGGTGTTGCAGCGATCAAGGGGCACCGTCGCCGTGCCCGAAACCGCCCAAAGCTGGCCAAGAGCAGGAAAGAGTGCGCGCAATGACCGCTGTCGCCGAGCCCACCAAGGTCGACTTCTACTTCGACCCGATGTGCCCGTTCGCCTGGATCACCTCGCGGTGGATCCTCGAGGTCGAGCGGCAACGCGACATCGACCTGCGGTTCCGGGTGATGAGCCTGTCGGTGCTCAACGAGGGCCGTGACGAGCTGCCCGAGCAGTACCGGGAGATGCTCGACCGCGGCTGGGGCCCGGTGCGGGTCGCGATCGCCGCGGCGCAGAAGCACGGTGAGGAGGTCCTGCGCGACCTCTACACCGCGATGGGCACCCGGATCCACAACCAGGACAACAAGGACTACGACGTCGTCATCAAGGAGGCGCTGGCCGAGGTCGGCCTGCCCGCCGAGCTGGCCGAGGCCGCGCACAGCACCGAGTACGACGAGGCGCTGCGCAAGAGCCACCACGAGGGCATGGACCCGGTCGGCATGGACGTGGGCACGCCCACAATCCACGTCAACGGCGTCGCGTTCTTCGGTCCGGTGCTCACCAGCATCCCGCGGGGCGAGGATGCGCTGAAGCTGTTCGACGGCACGGTCGCGGTCGCCAGCTTCCCGAACTTCTTCGAGATCAAGCGCACAAGGACTGGCGAGCTCAACTTCGAGTGAGAAGCTAGAGCCCGAAAGCATTCACGCGAGCTGGAGGGTTCCATGGCGGCACCTGCGCTGACCGAGACCGGGCACGTCATCGACGGTGACCTCATCACCGGCGAAGGCGACCGGATCGACGTGGTCAACCCGGCGACCGACGAGGTGATCGGGTCGGTGCCGGCGGGCAGTCCCGCCGACGTGGACGCCGCCGTGGGTGCGGCCACGCGGGCGTTCGGCAGCTGGTCGACCACCAGCGTGGAACTGCGCGCGGAGATCGTGGGCCGGATCGCGGCCGGGCTCGTCGCACACCGCGACGAGCTGGCCGCGACCATCACCGCGGAGATGGGCTCGCCGCTCTCCTTCGCGACCAAGGTCCAGGCGAGCCTGCCCGCCGCGACCAGCAAGGGCATCGCCGACCTGCTCGCGGGCGGCTACTCGTTCAGCGAGGAGATCGGCAACTCGCTGGTGCTGCGCGAGCCGGTGGGCGTGGTCGGTGCGATCACGCCGTGGAACTACCCGCTGCACCAGATCGTGGCCAAGATCGCCCCGGCCATCGCGGCGGGCAACACCGTGGTGCTCAAGCCGAGCGAGGTCGCGCCGCTGAACGCGAACCTGTTCCTGCGCATCCTCGCCGAGGCCGGCGTGCCGAACGGCGTGGTGAACCTGGTGCACGGCACCGGTCCCGTCGTGGGCGAGGCGATCGCCGCGCACCCCGGCATCGACATGGTGTCGTTCACCGGGTCGACCGCCGCGGGCAAGAAGGTCAGCGTCGCCGCGGCGGCGACGGTGAAGAAGGTGGCGCTCGAGCTGGGCGGCAAGTCCGCCAACGTGATCCTCGAGGACGCCGACCTCGGCAAGGCGGTGAAGATCGGCCTGGCCAACGCGTTCATCAACGGCGGCCAGACCTGCACGGCGTGGACTCGGATGCTGGTGCCCGCGTCCCGCCACGACGAAGCGGCCGAGCTGGCCGCCGCGGCGGCCACCAAGTACACCGTCGGCGACCCGACCGCCGAGACCACCCGGATCGGCCCGATGTCGTCGGCGGCGCAACGGGAACGCGTGCTCGGCTACATCGCGACGGGGCTGCGTGAGGGCGCCCGCGCGGTGTTCGGCGGCGACCCGAGCGGACTGCCGGACGTGGGTGCCTACGTGCCGCCCACGGTGTTCGCCGACGTGACCCCGGAGATGACCATCGCGCAGGAGGAGATCTTCGGCCCGGTGCTCTCGATCCTCCCGTACCGCGACGAGGACGAGGCGGTGGCGATCGCCAACTCGACCATCTACGGCCTCGCCGGTGCGGTGTTCTCGGGCGACCAGGACCGGGCGCTCGCGGTCGCCAAGCGTTTGCGCACCGGCCAGGTCGACGTCAACGGTGGTGCGTTCAACCCGGTCGCGCCCTTCGGCGGGTACCGGCAGTCGGGCAACGGGCGCGAGCTCGGCCGCTACGGTCTCGAGGAGTTCACCGAGACCAAGTCGATCCAGCGATGAACCTCGACGTGAAGTGGCACGCGGGCAGCCCGTCCCCGCGTGCCGACACGGCGCCGCCGATCCAGGTGCACGCCTACGCCGATGACACGTGGATCCTGCGGCAGAACAAGGCGATCCACTACGAGGCGCCGTTCATGTTCCTGCTGGCCGGGGAATCGCGGTGCCTGTTGCTGGACACCGGCGCCACCGCGTCAGCTGAGTACTTTCCCTTGCGTGCCACGGTGGATTCGCTGATCGGCGATCGCCCACTGGTCGTCGCCCACACCCACGGGCACGGCGACCACGTGGCCGCCGACGCGCAGTTCGCCGACCGTCCGGACACCGTCGTGGTGGGCCGTGGCCGGGACGAGGTGGCGTCGTTCTTCGGACTTGACTGGCCGGCTTCGGGAATCTTCGACCTCGGTGACCGGGTGCTGGACCTGATCCCGGGTCCCGGGCACCACGAGGCGGCCGTCGTGTTCTACGACCGGCGCACCGAGTTGCTGTTCACCGGCGACACGATCCTGCCCGGACGCCTGATCATCGACGTCTGGGACGACTACGTGGCGACGATCGACCGGGTGCTGGCGTTCTGCGAGACGCACCCGGTCAGCCACGTGCTGGGGTGCCACGTCGAGATGAGCCGCGAACGCGGCGACATGTACCCGATCGGCTCGGCCTACCAGCCGGACGAACGACCGCTGCAGATGGCGGTCGACGACATCAGGGCGATCCGTGCGGCGCTGGACGTGGTCGACGGAGCGCACGGCGTGCACGTGGTGGACGATGTGATCATCTTCCACTTGAGCGTGCACGTGCACTGAGCTCGTCGCGCTGGGCCCGGACGAAGTCGGCGTCCACAGGGTTTCCGTGCCCCGGCACGAAAACCTGCGCGCCGGTGGCCAGTACAGCGTCCAATGTGGACGGCCACTCGCCGAGGTGGGCGTCCGGGCCGACCGAGGGCGGCGCGCCCTGCTCGACCAGGTCGCCGGTGAACACCACGCCGGCGTCCGGGACGTGCACGACGACGTCGTGGTCGGTGTGCCCGCGACCGGGGTGCAGCAGCTCGACCGTGCGGTCGCCGAGCTCCAGCTCCACCCGATCCGGCAGCACCTCGGTCGGCGCCACGATCCGCACCGCGGCGATCCGGTCGGCCAGCGCCGTCCTGCCCTCCGCGCGATAACGGGCGGCCCACTCGTCGCGCTCGGCGGTCGAGGCCATCGCCTTGGCGCACAACGGGTGCGCGAGCACCGGGCAGGGCTGGAAGGCCATGAATGCCCTTGTGCCGTAGTGGTGGTCCCAGTGCCCGTGCGTGATCACGACCGTCCACGGCAGTGGTGTCAGCTCGCGGATGGCGGCCGCGTGCTCCGCGCCGTGCACCTCGTCGGTCCCGGTATCGATCACCAGGCACCGCCGCGACCCGATGACGATGCCCAGCGTCTGGTCCAGCTCGGCGTACCGGCGGGCGAGGACACCCTCGGCCAACTCGATCCACGTCATCGCACGATCCTCATCGCCAGGCCACGGGCATCCTGTTCGCCACCGAACACCAACGCCGCCCGCGCCGCCCAGCGCCGTGCGGTCCAGGCGACCGCGAGCGCGTCGAGCGCGTCGTCGAACCGGGCCGCGGCGGGCAGGTCGGCGAAGGCCGCGCCCGCGTCCAGCCACGTGTCGAGCAACGCCAGCCGCTGCCCGATCCCGCGGCCGGTCTTCTTGGTCGAGTCCACGGCGCCGATCGTGCGGAACGAGCACTCCGGGTGCGCCTCGACGACCCGCTCCTGCAACCGCGGGGACAGCACGCCGTCCCAGTCGCGGATCCGGTCGAGGATGTGCCAGAGCTGCTTGCTCACCGCCTTGCCGTGCGTGCGCCGCGCGAGCTCGCACGCCTCGGGATACGTCCGGGCGACCAGCACCGGGCGCGGGGGAGCGAGGAACACCGACGACCGCGCGGGCCCGAGGAACTCCCGCGCAGCCAGCTCGCACGCCCGCCAACCGGTCTCCGGCAAGCCCATCGGGATGTCCACGGCGACCGCGTCGCAGTCGGCCGTCAGGGAAACGACCTCCGCCGCGGATGCCGCGAACGCCCACCGGACGTCGGTGCCGGAGACCAGCGCCACCAGCCAGCCGCCCGGCATCCCGTCGACGCCGGCGATCACCCGAGGACGCCGTCGGTCAGTTTGGGCGTCGCCGCGCTCACGTCGTGCATGGCGGCGAGGTCCACGTCGGCGCGGTGACCCGACGCCCTCAGCTCCTGGCCGGAGGCGCAGCCGTGCAACAACCCGGCGAGCCGACCGCGCGAGGCCGCGAACGCCGCCGCCGCGAGTTCGGCCTCCGGTGATCGCGAACCGGGCAGCGCCTCGACGATCGCGCCCGCGCCGAGCATGTCCTCCACGCACGGCCGCAGGGCGGTTCCGTCGCCGTGTTCGTGGCGGATGTCGATGCCCCAGCGCTCGCCGGCCGCGATCACGCCGACCGGTCGTGACCCGGCCAGGGCCACCGCCAGCGCGGCCACCGCGGACGCGTTGCGCAGACAGCCCACCAACACCGTCGTGTCCGGGAAGGTCGACGCGTGCGCGCAGAGCGTCGCGCCGTTGGGGGAGGGCAGGCCGAGCAACGTCCCGGCGGGCAGCTCGACCAGCGACGCCGGACGCAGCGTCCAGCCGTTGGTGCCCGCGAGCACCGCGCCCGCCGCGTCGGCCTGCTGGGCGGCGCGCTCGTCACGCCAGCGCAGTGGCAGCACCCGGGCGCCGTTGCCGACCGCGATCGTGGTGGCGGTGCTGAACGACAGCACGTCCACGATCACCAGCACGGCGCACGCCGGGGCCAGCGCCGTGACCCCGTGCTCACCCCAGTCCAACCGGACGTCGAACCCATCCTGCTGAAACACGGCGTCGACCACCCGCCCCACCTTGCCACGGCGACCGGCTGGCAGACTCGCCCGCATGCCTGAGGGCCACACGCTGCACCGGCTCGCGCGCTCGCACCAGCGCAAGTTCGCCGGGCACCCGGTCACGGTGTCGAGCCCGCAGGGCCGGTTCGCCGCCGAAGCGTCCGCAGTGGACGGCCGGGTGCTGGTGAAGGCGCACGCGCACGGCAAGCACCTGTTCCACGTCTACGCGCCGGACGCGATCGTGCACGTGCACCTCGGCCTGATCGGCACGTTCACCGAGCAGTTGCTGCCCGAGTCGGTGCCGGTCGGTCAGGTGCGAATGCGCATGATCGGCGCGACGCACGTCACCGACCTGCGCGGGCCGAACATCTGCGAGCTGATCACCGAGGACCGGATGGACGCCATCCGCGCGCGCCTGGGCCCCGACCCGTTGCGCCGCGACGCCAAGCCCGAGCGGGCGTGGGCGCGGATCCACAAGTCGAAGCTGCCGATCGCGCGGCTGCTGATGGAACAGGACGTGATCGCCGGCGTCGGCAACGTCTACCGGGCGGAACTGTTGTTCCGCCACCGGATCCCGCCGATGTTGCCGGGCAACCAGCTCGACCGTGCCGTGTGGACGGACATGTGGACCGACCTGGTGGCGTTGATGCGCGACGGCGTGCGCAAGGGCCGCATCGACACCGTCGCGCCCGAGCACACGCCGAAGGCCATGGGCCGTGCGCCGCGGGTCGACCGGCATGGTGGCGAGGTGTACGTCTACCGGCGCGCCGGGATGCCGTGTTTCCTTTGCGGCACACCGGTTGCGATGGCCGACCTGGCCGGGCGCAACCTCTACTGGTGCCCGGTCGATCAAGCGGGATAGGGCTCGTGGTTACGCCCTGAATGGCCCATTCAGGGCCTGCAGTGTCTTCAATGGGACATTCACGGCGGGGCCGATCAGGCGGGGTAGTCGGGCAGCTTCACGTTGGTGGCCAGGGCGTTGCTCGCCTTGATCATCAGGGTGCGCATGATCTTGCGGCGCATCGTCCAGTTGCGCGCGTTCAGCCGGAAGTTGGTCGAGGGCGCCATGAACTCGCCCGGGTTGCTGCCGCGCTGCCACTTGTCGGTGTAGCCGCGCAGCAACTTCTCGTACGCGGCGAACGCGACCTTGTGGTCGCCGCCGGAGAGCACCAGTTCGCCCGCGAGGATGTGTGCGCCGACGACGCTCGTGCCGACGCCCATGCCGCCCAGCGTCACGCCGTAGGCCGCGTCGCCGATCAGCACGACCCGCCCCTTCGACCAGTGCGGCAGGTAGACCCGGCTGATCGAGTCGAAGTAGAGCTCGTCGGCGTCGGCCAGGGCACCCAGCAGCTTGTCGGTGTGCCAGCCGGCCCCCGACATGCCCTCGGTGACGAGCTTCTTGTGCTCGTCGACGTCGTGCCAGTCGTACTCCAGGCGTGGTGAGGCGAAGATGACCAGGGCGATCCGCCGGTCCGGCCGGCGCTGGTCGGCCATGACGTTGGTCATCCGGCCCGGCTCGTTGTAGATCACCTGGGTCTTGTCCACGCCGAGCCCGGGCTCGTTGGGCATGTCCCAGCCGGCGATGTAGTAGTTGAGGTGCTTGACGAACTGGGCCTCGTCGCCCATGGCGAGCCTGCGCACCACCGAATGCAGGCCGTCCGCGCCGACCACGAGGTCGAACTCGCGGCTGCCGTTGAGGGCGAAGTCGACGAGCACGGCGTCGGGGGTCTCGGTCAGCTCGCTGATCGTGTCGCCGAAGACGTACTCGACCGCATCGCGCGTGTGCTCGTAGAAGACGCGGGAAAGGTCGCGGCGCATCACTTCGAGCTCGCCGCCGGCGAACTCGGGCGGCAGCAGGAAGATCTCCTTGTCCTGCTCGTCGACGAACAGCATCGCGCCGGCCCCGGTCTGCACGGCCCTGAGGTCGTCGAGCACGCCCATCTTCTCGAGCACGCCGAAGTGTGTCTCGCCGCGGAAGTCGACCGCGAAACCCGTGGTGCGCAAGGCAGGCGCGACTTCGACGACGGTGACGGCGGCACCGTGGTGCGCCAGCCACCAAGCGGTCGCGGGACCGGCGATCCCGGCGCCGCTGATCAGAACGCGAAGGCCATCGAGCGGACGATCCGCCATGGCGCCCCCCTGGAACTGCTGCCCGGCATTACTGTTTCCGTCAGATACAGTATACCCTAGACGCAGTTAGTCCAGCCGATCAAGGAGGTATTCATGGCGACGCCCACCGATACGGTGGACGGATTCGACGACCAGTCGCACGCCATGCGTCTCCTCTGGGGCAAGCAACCGGACGACGGTCCTCGCCGCGGGCCGAAACCGGCCTTCACCCTCGAGCAGATCACCCGCACGGGCATCGAGATCGCCGACGCGGACGGGATCGCGGCGCTCACCATGCAGCGGGTGGCCGACGAACTCGGCTTCACCAAGATGGCGCTGTACCGGTACGTGCCGGGCAAGGACGAACTCGTCGCGTTGATGACCGACGCGGCGCTCGGCGACCCGCCGCCGCTGACCGGGCACGGCTGGCGGGAACGCCTCGACGAGTGGGGCCGGCTGACCTACGAGCAGTTCCTGATGCACCCGTGGGTGCTGCAGACCACGGTCGGCGCCCGCGTGCTGGGGCCCAACGAGCTGAGCTGGCTGGAGGTCGCCGTCGCCGCGCTGGACGAGACCGGCCTGTCCGGCGAGGACAAGGTCGACATCGTGGTGGCCGTGATCGGCCACGTGCGGGCGATCGCCGAGCAGTGGTCGGCCATGGGCGACCGGTCCGAGGCCGACCTGGGCCGGGCCATGGTCGGCTTCCTGGCCGATCAGCCCGACCGCTTTCCGGCCCTGCTCAAGGCATTCGGGTCGGCGACCCGGATGCCCACCAGCCGCAACCGGCCGATGGAGTTCGGCCTGGCCCGCATCCTCGACGGCGTGGAGTTGCTGATCTCCAGCCGCGCCTAGAAGTCGAACCCGCCCATGTCGCCGCCGAAGTCGCCGCCGTCGCCACCCCAGTCGCCGCCGCCCCAGTCGCCACCGGCATCGCCGCCGTCACCACCGAAGTCGCCCGCGTCCTGGGCGTCGCCGCCATCACCACCATCGCCGCCCGGGTCGCCGTCCTGCATGGCGTCGAGCTGGCCCTGGTCGTAGCCGGACTCCCACGCCTGCGCGTCGGGGATGCCGTACATGCCGGAGAACATCGCGTCGAACAGCAAGAACGAGCCGATGCCCCAGGCGCCGCCGATCAACGCGGGCTTCCACCACGGTTCGCTGTACCAGCCCTGCGGCACCGGCCGGCCCGCGACGCGACCGCCGGGGTAGTAGTACGGCGTGTTCGCGCCGGGGTCGGCGGAGGCCTCGTAGTCGCGGCCCTCCACGCTCACCCTGCGGTCCTCGGTGACCTTGCCCGCGGCGCGCTGCTCCTCGTCCTCGGGCAGGTCCGGGCCGGGGTCGAGCCCCATGGCCAGCCGGGCCGCCCGCACGTAGTAGAGGCCCTCCATGGCGGTCTTGGTGACCAGCCGGCACTGCTCGACCGTGGTGGCCTGCTCCATCTGCGAACCCGCGGCGGTGTAGCGCTCGGACGCGTCGGCCATGGCCTGCTTGGAAGCCTGGTCGGTGCCGGTCAGGTGGATGACCTGGCCGCCGAGGCGCTCGACCCAGCGGCGCGCGTCGGCCTTCGCGTTCTCGAGCTCGTTGCGGCGCGCCGTGGCCCGCGTGCTCGCGTACCAGAGCCCGCCGCCGACCACGAGGGCCAGCAGCACGATCCACAACACGGCCGTGCCCATGACCGCCTCCTACCGCGTCGTCCGCTTTGGTCAGGTCAACGTCAGACAGTAGTGCGGTAGTTCCCCGCGGGCCGAACCAGCGCGCGGTCAGAACACCTCGAGGCAGACCGGCACGGTGCCGGTCTGGAAGGCGCGGGTGAGCGTGTGGACCGCCCCGGGCGTGTGCTCGCGGACCCGGCCCGCCGCGGCGAGCGTGCTGGGCAGCGTGCCGCCGAGCAGGATCGCGCCCAGCTCCTCGGCGGTCAGGGCGAGGTCGGCCGCACTGTCCGTTGTGGACACCTCGGCCACGCCGGCGTCGTCGACGTGGAACCGCCAGCGGCCCTCGTTCCACGGGCAGAACGGATCCGTGACGTCGAGCACCAGGTCGGCCGGCGCGCTGTACCGGCGGGCCCGCAGGCCCCGGTCGAGGTCCACCACCCGCACCCACAGGCTGTCGGTCACGGTCCGGCGCACGACGCGCGGGTCGCGCACCATGTGCAGCAACGGTTCCTGCGTCGCGGACCGCAGCTGGACGGTCGCGACGAGATCCATGTCCAGCACATGGCGGTGCAGCGCGGCGTAGGCGGCCGGGGTGGCGGCCATGAGCTCCGCCACGCGCAGCCGGCTCTTCGGCCCGTCCGGGGTCCAGTCGGTGCTGGTGCGGAAGATCGCGTAGCCGTCCGGGTGCAGCGCGAACCGGTACGCGGTGGCGCCGCGGCGTGCCCCCGGGGCGTCGTAGAGGAAGTAGTTCCACTGCCCGTCGGAGCGGCTCAGCGCGCCGACCCGGTCGAGGACGATCCGGTCGTAGAGCTTGCGCACCAAGGGAAGCGCGGTCTCCCGCGGCTGCTCGACCACCCGGTCGGGGCCGAGGTCGACGCCCGGGCGGAAGGGGGTGCGGGCGGGCAGTTCCAGGGCGCAGTTCTCGGTGGCGATGCCGTAGCCGAAGCGGCCGTAGATCGTCGCTTCGGTCGCCCACAACGCGGCGATGGGCTCGCCGCCGCTCCGGTGCAGAGCGTCGAGCTGGGCGCGCATCAGCGTCGTGAGCACGCCACGGCGCCGGTGGTCCGGCGCGACGGCCACCCACGTGACGGCCGCGAACGGCGTCGGCCCGGTGCCCGGCAGGGTCACCCGGCGGCTGAGGGCGTCGGCGACCCCGACCAGGCGCTCGCCGTCGAAGACGCCGAGCCCGCGCCCTTCCTCGAGCACGTACGACCGGCGCTCGGCGAGCATGCCGACGTCGTCGGTGAGGAAGGCGGTGGCCGCCAGTTCGGCGGCGCCGGGCAGGTCCGAGCCACGCAGCACCCGCAGGCGGAGGTCTGTCACCCACTGGTGATACCGCCTCGCCCCGGCGCGCCGCCAGCCGATTCCCACATGGCTTTTCGTGCATGTGTGGATTCCGGTGTTCCCACGTCGTATGGTGTGCGCGCTGCCAAGTGGTCCCCACCGAGGAAGCTGGGGCGTTCATGCGGGTCGATTCGCTGGTGCTGGTGCGCGACGCGACGGTCGACGACCTCGCCGCGATCGCGGACGTCCACGCAGCGGCTTGGCAGGTCGCGTACCGGGATCTGTTCGAACCGGATTTCCTGGCCGGCCTGCTCAGCCGCACCCGCGGCAAGTGGACCCGCGTCTTCGCGGATCCCGCGTTCGCCGAGCAGAGTCTGCTGGTCGCCGAGCGCGGGACGCGGATCGCGGCGTTCGCGCACCTGGTGCCGACCGCTTCGGATCGCGAGCGGGAGATCAGCGCGTTCTACGCGCACCCGTCGGCGTGGGGCAGCGGGGTCGCGAACGCGTTGATCGACGGCGTCTGGGACGCGTTGAACGGGATCGCCGATCGCGCGTCGTTCTGGACGTTGTCGGGCTTCAACCGGGCTCGCCGGTTCTACCTGCGCTGCGGCTTCGCCGAGACCGGAAGGACCCGCGAGATCGACTACGGCGACGGGCGCCCGGTGCTCGAACTGGAGTACGCCCGTTCGGCGCCCTGAGGTGCGGTCGCGGCCAGGATGTGCACGGTTACCTGTTCGGTCTTCGGGCCGAGGGCGTCCAGTTCGGACCGCAGCGCTTGCTCGAACCCGTTGTGGTTGACCAGTTCCGGGTCGAGCGCGGAGTAGAGCCCGCCGACGATCTCGTCCGTGGTGATCGGGTGCTCGCGGCTGACCGCGCTCGTCGTGATGTCGGTGTAGCCGTGCTCGGCGAGTTTTCGCTGATAGGCGGCGCGGTCCGCTTCGGAGGTACCGCAACCGCCGCCGCCCGCGGTTGGTCCGAGCTGGGCCCGGACGTGGCGCAACAGGACTCGTGACCACTCGGTGTCCTGCTGCCACAAGGGAATCCCGTTGGCGATGATCGCGAGCCGCCCCCGCTGGAGGAGCTCGGCGGCGCCGGTGAGCACGGCATCGACGTCCATCAGGTGCAGAGCCTGGGCGATCGTGACGGCGTCGGGCCGGAAGAGCTTGGCGAGCTTCGGCAGGTCCTGGTCGTCGGCCACCAGCCACGCGGTGTTCGGTGTGCGCGGGGCGTGGCGGAGCATGTCGGGCTCCGGGTCGGCGCCGACGGCGAGCCGGACCCGGTCGCCGAGCGGGACGGTCAGCAGGCCGGTGCCGCAGCCGAGGTCGAGCACGGTGGCGTCCGGACCGATCCGGAGATCATCGACCAGCCGGTCGAGGACCGGCGGCGGGTAGCCGCGGCGGTAGCGGGCGTAGTGGTCGGCGGTGGTGCCGGCGAAGCTCATGCCGTCGAGCCTGGCCCGCATTCGGCGGCCGTGGGCCGGATTTCACCCCTGGCTGACGACGAGCATCTCGTTGCAGCCGCGCTGGAACTCGTAGTCCACCGCTTTCACCTCGGCGTCGATCCCCGCCGCGGCCAGCCGCTCGAGGAACTTCGGCAGGCCGTCGTAGCTCTGGCTGCCCATCGGGGCGAGCGGGAAGATCCGCGCCTGCCGCGCGACGCGGGTCAGCTCCACGATGGCCGCGAGGTGGAAGTCCTCGTCGAGCCGGTCGAGGTAGCTGAAGAGCAGGTGGGAGGTGAGCGCGAGGTCGAATTCGCGGTCCTGGAACGGGAGGTCCGGCAGCAGGGCCGTGACGTAGCGCTCCGGGTGCGCGGCCCGGTCGGCGGCGAACCGCTCCAGCGCCTGGGTGCGCTCGGCCTGGTACTGCTCGACGTCGGTGAAGTAGGTCCAGACGTACTCGTCGGGGTGCTCGAGGTGGTAGGCCATGCCGCGCTGCAGCGTGCGGAGGCCCTGCTCGCGCATGGTGGCCGTGTCGGTCGCGTACTCCGGGTCGACGGCGACGACCCGGGCACCGAACTCGGTCGCCTCGGCCGCGAAGCCGGCGCACCCGCCCGGGCAGTCGAGGATCGTGCCACTGAGATCCGCGTCGGTGAGCCCGAACATCCGCCGGTACTCACCGAGGGAGCGGGAGCTGACCAGCATGGACCCGATCACGTTGGCCGGTCGCGCAGTCACAAGACCAACTTAGCGCCGGCCAGGCGAGCGATCGGTGTGGTGCGTGCCACGCCTGCGGCTTGACGCCGAAACGGGTGCCTGCCGACGTCCGGCACCCGTCCTGGCGTGCGGAGACGAGCTGAGAGCGGGTGACGGGAATCGAACCCGCGTAGCTAGTTTGGAAGACTAGGGCTCTACCATTGAGCTACACCCGCTTGCGACCCGCTTGGACGGGCACGCGCCGAAAAGCCTAGCGCGTCGCGATAGTCTGGTCGCGCACCACCTCCGGGCTGTAGCGCAGCTTGGTAGCGCATCCGCTTTGGGAGCGGAGGGTCGCAGGTTCAAATCCTGTCAGCCCGACCAGATATGTCTGTTTCACACCACGTCCGGTGAGAGAAGCTCTCTCACCGGACGTGTTTGTGTGCGTACGTTCCGTGATGATGATCTGTTCGCCGAAGGTCGCTAGAACGGCGTCTGACGTGCACATACGGATGGCTGGGGTGTCGGTGGCGTCGATCGCGCTGGTCACACCAGGGACGATCTGGGACACCGGACTGGTGGTCTCGGTGGGCGCGACGCGGTGGAGAGCGGGTTCGACGTCTAGCAGTGTCGCGAACGGCTCTTGGAGCTCGACTCGCTCGATGGTGCCGTCTTCGGCGATGTAGAGCTTCTTGAAGAAACCCTGGTTGATCTGCCTGCGGATGGCGTTCGGGGCCGTGATGTAAGCCATCTCACAGCGTTCGGCTGCTCTGAGGGCTCCGTCGAGGGTGGCTTCGACATCGGTGGTGGTGGCTTGGGCGACCTTGATCTCACTGTCGGCTGCAGCCAGGTCATGGGTAAGTCGCTTCATCTCGGAGGCAAGCAAGTCTTGAGGGACAGCACCGGCGTAGTGAGCTTGGAGGAGCTTCTGGCGCTCGCCCTCGACTCGCTGCTTGACTCGGCGAGCACGTTCTAGCCCACGGCTTGCTTCGGCTTGCTGACCGGCCAGCTCCTGCCGTACGGCGGTTTGGATCTGCACCGCGTGCTCAGGGCGAACGCGGAAGGTGCGGTAGAAGTTCGCGATGCCTTCCTCGATCCGTTCTACTCGGATGGCTGAGCGCTGGCAGTTGTTGGTTTTGGTCTTGCGCTTGACGCAGAAGAAGTAGTTGTAGGTACCGCCGTTGCCTTTATTTTCTGAGTACACTTTTCGCCCACCGCAGGCCGAGCAGTAGATGGTGGAGCGGAGATAATGATTGTGAGTGCGATCCTTCTCGCCGGTGTGGTTGTGAGCAGCCAAGATGTGCTGCACGGTAAGCCAGACGTCCGGTTCGACCAAAGTTGCGTGCTTGCCCTCATAATGAATTCCTCGATAGTTGACTATGCCCATATAGTAGGGATTTTGGAGAACGTGATACATTCCGGTGAGTCCAAGGGGCATGGCCGGACGGTTGCGGTTGGGGCGACTGGTAAGTCCCTTGGCTCGGGCGGCAAGGGTGAGATCAATAGCGCTCCACTCACCTGTGGCGTACTGCTCGAAGCACCATCGGATGATGTCGGCACGTTCTGAGTCGAGTTCAACCCAAGAGCGCTCGATGCCGTCCCTTGTCTCACGACGGTTGAGGTAGCCCAAGGGCGCGCGAAACGGGGTACCACCCTCTTTGGCCTTGCGCAGTAAGCCCTTCATCACTTCTTCGGCCAAGTTGGCCGAGTAGAACTGAGCAATCTCGGCCATGAGGCCGTAAAGAAGCTTGCCGCTCGGTGTTTCATCGACGTTCTCAGTGCACGAGATCAGCTTGACTCCGTGTTTGCGCAACAACAGGTTGATGGCGATATCATCTTCCCGGTTGCGGGCCAGCCGGTCGATCTTGTGCACCAAGACATAGTCCGGTCGAATTTCCTTGATGTCGCGTAACATGCGCTGGAGGTCGTCACGCTCAGCCGAGCGGGCCGATTCCCCGGCGTCTACGTATTCTCCCTGAATGGCGATGCCCATCTGGGCGGCTCGCGCAGAACAGGCTTCACGCTGGGCGGGGATGGAGTAGCCCTCAACGCCACCACCGCTACGGGCTTGCTCCCTGGTACTGACGCGTAGGTATATAAAGGCGACCTCGCCAGACCGGCTCTGTAACGAGACTTTCTTGTTCCGTGCGCTGTCGGGAAGACCGAGGATAGCATCGAGCGCTAATCGCTTCTTGTTGCGTTCGTGGATCGTTTCATTTTCAGTCATGATTGATGCCCTCTCGGTCGCTTGTTTGATGGTTACTCATTCGCTCCTGGTAGTTGATAAAACGCCCTGCCGCTTCAACGCCCGTCATCGTGACGACATGCGCTCCTGCGGCACGGATACTGTCGGTGACCTCCTCAAGCTGCAGCATGTCCGCAGCGAGACGCGCATAGTCCCAGACCACGACGTAGGTGATGTCCTGTAGTCGTCGTGCCAGGTCATCGAGGAGGCGTCGTAGTTCGTGCTGGTGTTCGCGGCGGGCTGGACGTCCGAAGTCGAGATATTCGCGGACGACCTGTAGGCCGTAGCCTTCGGCGATGCGCTGGCAGTCATCACGTTGTTGTTCGACTGCCGTCCAAGCTGATTGCCGCGCTGAGCCATCCCGGAGATAGAGCGCAGCTTGAGGTAGATGGATAGATTCATTTGGCATAACGTTTGCCTTCGTAGAGCTGTTATATGATTCCACTCTGTCATTTTCTCAGTGATTTTGTGCAGTGCCAAGAAAGGACATCCTGTCCTATTTCGTCAATAATTGCAGCTGAGGGTTTATCTGATAGGTGGCGACGCGAGCCGCCACCTATCAGTGATGCCGTTACTCGGTGGCCCCGGCCTTCCGGCTGCGGCTTGCGGACGGCTTGGCCTCCTCAGCGGGCTCTTGCGAGCCGATGCCGAACAGACCTTCAATCGCACCCTTGCGGGCCGCAGCTTCGCGCTCAATTTCCTCGAGCGCAGCGGTCGCGCGCTGGGCGAAGTCGGGCTCCTGGCGCTTGGTGGCGACGTACAGCTCAACGGCTCGCACGGCGGCGTCGCCGAGTGAGATTCCGTCGAGCTGTGCAACCAGGGTGAACTGAGCGTGCAGGCCGTCCGGCACCTTGATGCCGAGCGTCTTCACATTGCCCGTGCGTGGATCGGACATGCTTCCTCCTCGGTGTTGGTGTGGCCGCCCATGCCTGCGCTCGGTGCGCAGATCTGGGAGTGAGCGGCCACAGGCCACCGACGAGGAGCCGCAGGCAGTGCGGCTACGAAGCCGCACTGCCTTGCTTTGCCCGCCACGCCGCGAGCCGGTCTTTAGCGAGCTGGGCGTAGGTAGGGTTGATCTCCACACCGACCCAGTCCCGGCCGTAAGTCTCAGCTGCGAGCGCCACCGTGCCCGCCCCCATGAACGGATCGAGCACGACGCCCAGCCTCCAGTCGGTGTGCGCGCAAGCCGGTCGCAGTGGGCCGAGGGCCAACATTCGGCCGTCGCGCTCTTGCGGTGCGCGTCGCCACGGTCGCTGACAACTCGTACAGACCCGTTCGGGGCAAGTCGAAAGCAGCGGGCGCCGGACGAGTTCCAGCGGGAACGTGGCGAAGTGGGCCGCGCGCAGGCTGGCGGTTGCGGTCGTCCACACATCGCCGGGGTTCTTGCCGAGCGGGTGGCTCGACAGTCCGGCGGTCTTCAGCCGCGCCAGGCCCTGGTTGAGATCGACGCGCGGGCTCGTACCGCCGCCGAGCGATGGCACGGCTTCGCGAGGGAGTGAGGTCCGAGCCGGGACGCGGCGCGCGCCGGCCGCCGCGGTCTTGGCGGGTTCACGGACTGCATCCAGGTCGAAGTGGTAGTCACGCTGGCGCGTGAAGAAGTAGAGGAACTCGTGGGTATTCGTGAAGCGATCACGCACGCTCGATGGCGTCGGGTTCGACTTGGCCCAGACGATCTGGTTGCGCAACAGCCATCCCGAGCGCGTGAGCCGGAGAGCCACGCGCGGTGGCCCGAGGAGCAAGCTCTTCTTGGCGGCGCCTTCTTTGGGGTGGCGGCTGTAGCCGTCGGCGAGGTTCAGAAACAGCGAACCGGTGGCCGTGAGGACGCGTGCCAACTGGTCGCAGACCGAGGCGATCTCGGTGGCCCAGTCCTCGACGGTGGCTTCGGCCCCGATCTGGTCGTCGTGGCCGTAGTCGCGCAAGGCCCAGTACGGCGGACTCGTGATCACGCAATCGACGGAAGCGTCGGGGAGGTCGGCCAGGCGCTCGCGCACATCGCCGATCAGAATCTGTCTGGTGGGGAGTGGGGTTTCGGCGCTCACGAGGCACCTCCTTCGCTGGGGGCTTGGGTAAGGAGATCCGCAGCCTTGGGAAGGAGGCCGACGGTGAACAGGGCCTGCTCTTCTTGCGGCAGGCGGCCAATGACGCGGGCGATGCTCTGGAGGCGCGCGGTATCAGGTACGAGCCACCAGGTTTTCGGCACGACGCCGCGGCGACGTTGCTCGGTGCCGCTGCGCCAGTACGCGACATAGACGACCAGCTTGCGGGCGATGGTGGGCGCACTCTCGGAGTCGAGGTCGACTTCGAGGAAGGCGCTGATCTCGTAGCCGCCAACCCCGATCCGCACGAAGGCGTCAGGCTTGAGGGTGATCATCTGCCCGGCTATGCCGGAGAAACGACGCCAGCACTGGGGCTCGTTGGTGAAGCCGAGCAGCTCGGCGCGGCCGGCGCGGGCGCGGTCGACGAGCTGCACCAGTACGTCTGAGACAGCCAAGGTGTGGTTTTGGAAGGCGGGTTTGGTCTCGTTGACGCGGCGATGGCGTCGGCGGGTATCGCGACCGAGGTCGAGCACCGCCTGTCCCAACCCCGACAAGCCGTAGATCACTCCATCGCTGCCTGCGCGTACCCCGCCGACGCGTCGCCGAAGCCGAATCACCAGACCGAGCGTGGTCAACCGCTGCAGCATCGCGCGCGTCTTTCGAGCTTGAGTCGTGGGCTGGCCGCCCTCGACATGGAGTCGGCCCAGCTGCTGACCGGTCATGAGGCGCATCGCTTCGAGGGTTCGCAGAACGGCGAAGTCGCGCGGACTGAGCTGTTTGGCCAGACGGCTGGCCCGTCCCCGGCCGCTCATTCGAGGCCTCCTTGAGGGCGGGAATGTCGGCGGCAGCTATCGAGTGTTTGCGCACGTCGGGGCCAGACCAGCTCGACGCGAACGGCAGGGCGAGCGGCGGTCTGGTTCGTGCTCGTCGGCCGCCTCATACGCCAGTCCTTCGCACACCGACAGGCGTAGCGGGTGGATCACCGCCTTGCCAGCGCTTGAGGATGGCGGCGTCGAGTTCGGCGGGATCGGTGCCGAACCTGGCTGCGCTAGCGCGACGCACCTCATCCGGATCGTGCAGGGCGGCAGGCAGCGGTGGCAGCGCGATTTCGAAGGCCCGGCTGGGCGCCCCATCCACGAGGACGCGAGCCACCGCGTGATAGGCCGGGAGCCGTTCGAGATCCTCCGGCTTGACGGCGCCCAGGACACGGGCGAGCACCCGGCCGTCACCTTCTGCGGGCCGGAAGACCACGCGCGCACCGACATTGGCAAGGACGGCGGCTTGCAAGTCGGTGCTCAGCTGGCCGAGGTGCTGATTTGCCAAAGTGAACGAAACGCCAGCGCCCCGGCTGCGGGCGAGCACATCGGCAAAGTCGACGCCGCCCGTGAAGGCCTGCCACTCATCCACGAACACCGAGACAGGACGCCGCTGAACCGCTGGCTTCGTGGTTTGCCGCTGAACCGCTTCCCACAGCTGCGACAAGATCAAGCTGCCAAGAAGCCGGGCGGTCTCCGGGCCGACCGCGCCTGCATTCAGGTTGACGAGCACGATCGTTGGCCGCGTGAACACCGAGGCAAGATCGAACTTCGGGTCGGCCTGGCTCAGGAGTCGGCGCACCGTGGACCGCGACGACCACGGGCGGATCTTGTTCGCGACCGGCATCACGACCTGCGCTCGTTCCCCATCCGACAGTCCCTCCAGCCAAGCCAGCCACGGACGGGTAATCAGGGGGTCGCCGACCTTGCTCGCCACCCAGCGCCGAAAGTGGGGGTTGGTGAGGATGGGAAGAATGTCGGTGACGGCGCCGTCTTCGAGGCGCGCCGCCAGGATCAGCGCATGCAGCAGGACGTCGGCCGAGCGTGGGCCGATAGCTGAACCGAACTGCACGCGCAGGAGTCCGAGCAGGCTGTCGGCTCGGCGCTCAGCGTCGCCCCGCGGGCCGCGCAACGGGTTGAAGCCGGTTACCGGCCCGTTCGCGCCAGGGTCGATGACGACGACATCGCGGTGTCGGTGCCGAGGCAGGCGGGCCAGTACATCGGTCACCAGGTCGCCCTTGGGCTCGATGGCTACGAGGCTGCCGCCGGCGTCCGCTTCAGCCAAGATCCAAGCCGCAAGAAGCGTCGACTTGCCTGCGCCGGACGGCGCCATAACGTGGCTGTGGGTGGCAAAGCTTGAACGCGGCAACCAGACCGCCGCGCCCTTCGCGGCTGGGTGCGTGCTGACGCCCAAGGGTCGCGCCACCGCTCGCGGTGCGCCCGCCGAAGCGGCCCGGAGCAGGCTGGCCGGTGGCAACGCGAACGCGCCGGGGCTGCCTGGCACCTCCAAGCCGTCCAAGCTCCAGCCCATGAGGATCGCGAGTTCACTAGCGTTGGCGATGCCGGAGAAGGTGCGGACTCGCCCCATGACATCCGCCAGCTGCTGCGCCGTGCGGCTCGATTGGGGCGAGGCGTAGACCCGCGCGTGCGAGCCACTGGCGAGGCCAAGCGCTGCGACAGTCGGGCGCAGGAGTTCAGCCGCCCGCCGCGGCTCGGTGGCCACAGCACCAACCCGTGCCCGCACACCGAAGATCGGCTCGCCGAGCTTGGACTTCCAGCCGCGCGCGTCCTCGCCGTCGGGTTGGCGTGCCTTCGTGAAGCCGAGGACATCGAACGGCGTTTCCGGGATCGGGATGCGGGTGGAGGTGTGACTCGGACCCATCACCCACTGCACGACAACCGCCTCGCCGGATCGCAACGTGGTTTGCAAGTTTGCGAGTCCCGCCATGACGCTCGCCGCCGTATCTAACCGCAACGGATGGATCATGCTGGTTAAGCGCACCTCGCGAGCGGTCACGGGCGCAGGCCGCGCCGGGACATCAGCTGGCAGCAGCACTAGCCCCGCAAGTTGAGCTTGCAGGTCGCCTGGCAGCGTGCGGGCGATCCGCGGTTCAACACCGAGCAACCACCGCACCCGCGTCGCGTCCATCCACAGCTCGAACACCACCAGCGGCTGCAACCTCCGCAAACCGTAATGAGGGCGTCCGGCCAGTACCCGCAACATGTTGGTGAGGTCGGCTGCGCTGGTGTCGCGGGGTGGGAAGGCTTCGAACCAGGACAACTCAATCATGGGCCGCCTCCGATCCTGCGGCTCGCGGCTTGCCATATGACGGCGCTGACTGGTTGAGCTGGTGGCGCGCGAGCGCAATCATGGCGCGGGCCAGTTTGCGCAGCGCCGGGTGCGTTCGTTCCTCGGCGGTAACGACGACACGCTGATCTGATAAGGCTTCAGACATATAACCTCCCTTCGATGAATCTCGAAACGAGGGCTGATGCACATTCTGTACGCTAGCGTGCTTGACAGCACACACGACAAAGCGTAGTAGTAGAAATACACAGCTGCCTTGTTCCGAGGTTGCTGATGTGTGAATTCCTGAGCGACGTCGCCAGGTCGATAACCGCCAGAGAAGAACTTCCTAGGGACTCTCTGACGGAACGCAACCGGCGGCGCGTTCAGGATCTTTATATTCCCAGGCTCCGCATGTAACCATCAAGGCACTTATCCACAGCGGCGAAGGCGAGCGGCAGGGCGGTGTCGGGTGGACGCGCCACACGAAAGTCGCGATCTTCCTGGCCATGCTGGCAGCCCGGTCGAACCTCGTGTGACGTAAAGGACAAGCTCGCGAGCGGTTGCCAACACCGGTAGTCCGCAAACGCTGCGAATCACTTGTCCTGCTAATAGTTATAGCGACCGGACGATATCGGATCTTGAGGCATTGCCCCGAATAAATACCGAACACACATGATGCGCTCCTGGAATCTGTCACAGCCCGGCGGGACAAGGGCCTTCGGGAAGCTGCATTTGGGTAGTCCGACGCAGATGGAGCTCTCGTTCTAGCTCCTGGCAGGCACGCTGACGCTCCCGGCATTCATAATTCTCGGCTGCTTTCCCGACGATTCGTTTCCGTGTTCTTCTCGGCAAGTGCATTACGCCTCCTAATATAGGTCGACATGGAGAGTGTGGAAGTGGCTCGACCGGTCAGCCCGCTAGCGACGCCACCAACGCGTGATTGCGAGGCGCAGGAGCCAGAGGGCCGACACGAAACCAGCGGCCCAGACCACCGGAACGATGAGCTGCTGCGTAAGGCCGAGTAGGAACGCCGTGAGGAACAACCCTCCGACCACTCGTTTGATCTTCTCCCGCGCCTCGTCGAGCGGAGACGAGCCCATCAGTACGGCTTTGGCTGCCGCGTGGAGTGCACGGTCAGCGTCTCGTGCGTCGTGCCTGAGCCACGACGCAGGTACTGACGGGTGCGGTTGTTGATCTCTTCCTCGACCACTGCGGCCCATCCCATGAGGCGAGCCTGAGTCAAGGGCGTGACGGCCTCTTCGATGTCACGATCAATGCCGTTGTAGAGCGCCACAACCTGACGGTGCCGCAGCTCCAGAGCCAGCATGATGGTGTCCTCTCGAGCCTGAGCATCGAGTTCCTCGATGTAGGCGGGACTAGTACCGAACCGCGGAATCGGCTTAGCGGCCGTCGGCTCGATCGCAGTCGGCTCCGCTCGAACCGCCGGCTGAGTTGTGGTGGTCTCTGGTTGACTAGCTTGAGGCGGCAACTGTTTCAGGTGGTCTTTGCCGTTTGCCGCGTTACGAAACTCATGCCAATCGTCAACGGTAGCCATACGCTTTTCTCTCCTTGCCTCTGTCATTGGCTCGGCTCCTTTCGGTCACTTTCGAGCGTTGAGTCGGCGGCTCTGATCGGCCGGACACGAGCGGCCTTGCTGATCACGCTTGCCCCCAGGAGACTCTCCCGATCGACTCGCCGCGCTGAGCGCTGACAGGTGTCGTGGGGGCTGTCCGGTCGTCGGTGCTGGCACTGCGGGTCTCCGAGCTTGAACGAGATCGACGTTAGGCAGCGCCGTGCACGTCCGACAAGCCCCTGACCTGCACTGTCGAAGTTCTGTCGGCGGCAACCAGGTACTTCGACAAGACTTCGACACACCTTCGACAGGGCCTCGACCGGCCCTGAACGCGTCAAGCCCGCCCCCGTGATGGGGGCGGGCTGTGGGGGGCTGGCGCTCACGAGCGAGGCCAACCAAGCGGTGGACTGGATGGACGTCAGCACCTCGGGGCTGTCAGCCGTAGTTGTAGGCGAGGTACGCCCATTCGTCTGGATCGAGGATCGCAGGCAGGGTGCCGTTGTCCAGTACCAAGTAGCCCGGCCTGCGATCTGGGCCGCCGAACCAGTCGGGATTATTGGCGTAGCGCACCATGATGCACATGACGACGCGCAGGCAGAAGGTGTAGTCGCCCAAACAGGCTTTGATACCGCCCTGCTGGAGCCATTCGTCGATGTAGAACAGCACGTTTTCGTCGAGCGGACTTTTTTGCTTCCGCATATAGTCGTAGAAGCTGTCCTCGGCCTCCATGAGCAGGGCACCACTTCTGCGCATTTCTTCACACCACCTCAAATTCGGAAACGATCTTGGACGGCCTGCATTATGAACCAATTGCAGAAAATGTCAAGCATAAGTATTATGGATATGTTATCTGCGACCGGTATACTGCTCCGCTTATGAGCGAGCAGATCGAAGCCGTAGGGGATGACTCCGAGGTCAAAATGACCTCGGAGCTAGCGGCTCTGATTGATGTGCTGAAAAGCAAAGAAGAAGCCCCTGCTGCTGAGTTCGTCCACTACCAGGCTTTGTTAGCGCTCGTGCCTCAGGCGGCGCATCGGACGCTCACCGACGCCGAGCGGGCCACGGCCCTCCGGCGTATTGGTCGCGCAGTACTGATGCAGACGCGAGAAGCGTTGCCCCGCTATCCTGATCGACCACGCAAATTGGTCAAACCAAAGGATCTTGCCGAGAGAGCTCATACGCAGGTCATGGCAATGGGTGAGCTCTTGGGGTTGACTGACGACGCGGACCGAGCGGTGTTTGAGTTGCGTTGCAGCGAGGATGATCTGGCCCGCTTAGCGCAGGAAGCAGCTAAACCTGGCTTTGGCCGCAAACTGCAGCGGCAAATGCGGGCCGCCTACTGGCTCGGCCTAACAAGGCCCGAATCAGGGAAGCGAGCCGAAAGGTCGGCGGGCGTGGTATTTCTGCTGACGATTGAACGCTTCATAGCAAGTGATGCCGGACGGACGTTTCTAGCAGATCTTTATCAACCAGTGGCGCTCAACACAGGCAAAAGTCCCACCGGTCGAGTGGTCAAGGGCTTTAGTCAGAAGGTCGCCGCTGCCGTCCGTGCTCACTGGATTCAAATCGCTATCGGCTGCCTTTACACTCTCGCTACGTTGAGTGCGATTTTGGCACCCACCACCGTTCGAGAGCCTTGGGCATCCATTGATGCCTTGTTGCTCTACCGGGCACCTATGATCGCGGCCGTAACGGTGTGGTGCCTGCTTTGGGCGATGGGACTTATCGCGCTATCGCAGTGTAAGTCGTCTAGACCTTTTCGGCTGATCGTAGCGCTGCTGTTGGTCGTCGCCTGTACGCAAAGTGCTGGTCACTTGGCGGTGTACTACTTAGATACGAAGGATGCCCGAGCCTATCAAGATAGGGTTCGGGAAGGCGTTAGCATTATTTCGGAGGATTTCGAAGGTAGTCAGACATGTCCGAAGTCTGTGCCAATTTTGGAACTCGCAGCGCCCACGTTGACGTCATGCGAGTTTGATGATGGAGTACTGCATGCGCGACAGATTAACCCTTACGCTCCAAACATCGGCGTGTATTCGCCGAGTGATGTAGAACTTAACATATCAAGGTTCGACTTCTATGCGGAGACCCGTTTTAGAGCGATAGGCACGACTCAAATTGCAGCGTGTGGAATTGCCATCCAGACGTATCCATGGGCGTATCTAATGTTACATCTTAGGCTGGCGCCCATGCCCGGCGCTTCGGGCGGATACATAGCTGAGGCACAACTTATCCTGCCTGCCGTTAGTGACAAACCTAATAGTGTAATTATGCCAATTTCCGTCGATGTGATTAATACAGGGCCTCCACGGCATTTGCCGTTCGTATTAAGGGCTGCAATGCCGGGTTCGGGCTATAGCTCGTGGACGAAGCTAGCGGTAGCGGTACACGGGCTGCGTACGTATTTCTTTGTGAACGATCGACTTACTCTATCGGTTGCCCAATTCCCGATCTTTTCGAATATTGGGCCAGCGGTCAACACGCAGGACATCGGAAACAGCTCAGGCGCCGCTGCATGCGACTTCGACTATTTCTTCGTTCAACAGCTGCCCAGGTAGTCTAGCTGTAGACCGCTGGGCAGACGATCTACTACCCGGCAGCCTTGAGCGAAGTGGTCACAATTTCGGTTATGGCCATGACCGTGCTAAGGACAGCTGGGCAGCCATATTACAGATACAGCGATGCGTTGCCATCTCGTAGGTCTGATCGCTCAGCTTCACCGCTTGAGTCTGCGGATCGCTCCAGTAATGCGCAAGAGAGCGGCAGTTTTGACAGACCGACTGAAGGTCATTGGAGGTGGCGTTGTCGGCAGCTGACGCTCTGGTGTGATCCGCCTCTGGGAGGAGACTGGTCATAGCATCTCCGTTCCTTCGTTCTGGCTTGCGATGGAAAAGCAGCGGGTGTGTGGCTCACGCCTCCTCGTCAACCGCCTGGCCGCCGGCCGCAGTGGCTCCCGGTAGCTCGCCTCCGCGCTGCTCGGCCCGTCGTTGAATGTCCACGCCGAGTTCAACCACGGCCCTGCCTAGCTGCAGTTCTTCGGCTGGCGGCAGCTGCTCGCCTCGCCCAGCGTCGACGTCGACCAGGTGCAGGGCGTAACGGCCGAGGTGCGGGTTGACAAGTGAGATGGCTGAGATCAGCAGCTTGTCGTAGTCCCAGCTCCCGGCCTTCGGCTCCTCGGTCACCGCGGCGTTACCTCGTGAAGAACGCCGCTCCCAATAACTCCTATGTCGTCGTCCGCGAGGATCTCCTTCACCGCGACCCCCAGCTCGCGCGCGATGCGATGCAGCTTGATCTCCGAGGTCGCGTCGCTGCGGCCCTCGATGTTGCGCATCGAGCCTTCGTTGGTGAAACCAACCCGAGCCGCCAACTGCGCGGTAGTGAGGCCGCGTTCTATGCGTCGCTTGCGAATCTGCGCTCCGTTCGGCTTCGGCATGTCACGTGTCTCCGGCCAACCGGTCCAGCTCGACGAACGCGCAGCCCACGAGTTCGCGTGTGAGTTGGTCGGCTTGCAGCCAGCGGAGACGAGCATCGCCGAACTGCACCGTGATGGTGTCCGCCAGCAATGGCCGTAGGTCTGGCCAACCGGTGCGGTACACCCCGCCCCATGCGCCGCTGACGAACGACTGCGCCCGGACGGCGACGAAGCCGTGCTTCAGCCAGGGACACGACTTCACCGCAATACGGGCGCAGCGCAAACAGAGCGGCGGGTGCGTGTTCTGCGCGCGTTCTGGCCAGCCGGGCCATAGCCCGCGCTGGTCTTGGATCAGCCACAGCGTGCCGTGGTCGTTGTGGTCGGCAGGCCCGGCGCACACCTGACACAGCAGCCGCCGCATGGCCCGACGCTGCCGCAGTGGGTGCATTTGTCGGTACAGGGCTTTGCCGAGTCCCGGACGGGACGAAACCCGCGTCCACAGCACCCCGTTGCGATCCCGGTCGACCGACGATTCGTCGGCGTAGGCAATGCCGCCCGCAGTTTCGACGAGGGACGCTGCTTGGACTGCTTCAGCGCTCCACATAGCAACATATGGCACCGGGCCGTGCGGGCCGCGGAACACGGACGCGCCAGCATTCGCCAGGTCAAGCCGGGCAGCCGTTGCTAGTGGGTGTTCACTCGAGGCCAACTGACAGGGCGCGACCAACGCGGAAGACGTGCTCATGCTGATAGCTCCGCCTGCCTCGCCTGCCCGCCGTTTCGTGGAGTTGCCATCAGGCGACACCCGTCCGGGGCTGCCCGTCCTGACCGGCGCGCTCCAGCTCGGCGTGTTGCTGTTCGCAGACGGTGGCGAGAGCCACCAGTCGCCTGCCCAGCTCGCGTGCCTGTGCCGGGGTCAGCAGGGCAGCTTCGGCGGGTGGTGCGACGAGCACCAACTGGCTTGACGTGGGAGCCGTCCACAGGCCCACCGACCGTGCGCGCCGGAAGCCGTCCGTGCACGGGATGGTCGACTTATGAGGGTCATGATCAGATGCCGGGTGCGTCATGGCGGACGGTCCTTCATGGGGTCGTCGGGCGTGGACAGCACGTGAGCGCCACCAGTTCGCAGTGCCCATCGGGGCGGGAGGCGTCGGAAAGATGGGCGGGCCGGTGACGCTCACGTGCCAGGTCTTGACCCTGCCCACCCAGTACCGGTTGTCACCACGGCAGACGAACCGCAAACCAGCCGCATTCTGGCCGCATCCGTATTGCCACCTGCGCAAACACCGCCACGATATGATCTGGTGGTCACGTGATCACAGACCGTGCAACCCCGGCCGTCTGAGCGGTACGGGCTGATCTTGAGGGGGCGCGATGGGAGCCAAGCGGCCGCACCTAGCGGCCCGACGTCAGCAGGTGGGGCTAAGCCAAGAGGCCTTGGCCGAACGCCTGTCGGTCGAGCGTTCCACCATCCAGCGCTGGGAGTCGGGTGCGACTTCGCCACAGCCGTGGCACCGGCCACGTCTGGCGCAGGCGCTCAGCGTTTCCCTTGATCACCTGACCGAACTCTTGGAGCCCGCGCCACCTCTTCAGACAACGGACACGGTCGCGCCTGCTGAGGTCGAGGGAGATGGCGAGATGCCGGAGCCCACGCTTGTGTTCTCCGCGCTCTCCAGCAATGAGCGGGAGCAGATCAACGTTGCGCTGGCGCATCCCTGGCGGAACCTCAATGCCGCTGTTGTCGAGCTGCTGGCCCGGCAGTTAGGGGCCTGCATGGCAGGTGATGGCGCCGTCGGCCCGGCGAAGACACTGCCCACCGTGCTCGGACTGCTCGCCGCTATTGAGCGCGGGGCCCGCGACGTTCGTCCGGCTCTCCGCCGTGACCTGTTGTCGCTCGGAGCCCGTGGCGCTGAATTCGCCGGCTGGTTGTACCGCGATGTGCGGCAACTGCCGCAGGCTGGCTTCTGGTACAGCCGAGCGACCGAGTGGGCACAGGAGGCGGGCGACCTCCAAGCTCAGGGCTACATCCTGCTGAAGCGCTCGCAGATGGCCTACGACAACCGCGACGCCGTGCGGGTGCTGCTCCTCGCGCAAGCCGCTCGGCAGCGGCACTGGCAGCTGCCGCCCCGTGTGCACGCCGAGGTGACGCAGCAGGAGGCGCGAGGCCTGGCGATGACTGGTGAATCCTTAGGTTTGGTCGAACGCAAGCTCGATGAAGCGCGATCCATACTTGCCCGATCTACTGATCCGGACGACTCGCCGGATCAGCTGGGTGTCTACTTCAACGAGGGGACGCTGACGCTTCGCACCGCCAGCTGCTACGTCGAGGCGGGCAAACCCAAGCACGCTGCCGACCTGTTCGGGGACGTCCTTGCGACAGGCGTCTTGTCCCGCCGCGATCAGGGGTACTTCCTCGCGCGCCGGGCCTCGTCGTTGGCTCTGGCTGGTGAACCCGACGACGCCGCCGCGGTGGGACTCGAGTCCGCTGCCGTCGCGTCCGTCACCGGCTCGGCCCGAACCAAGCGTGAGCTGGGTCGGGCGCTCGCGACGCTGGAACCGTGGAGTGCGCGTCCTGGGCCGCGTGCCTTGCGCGAGGCGCTCGCAACCTAAGCCGTCAGCCAATCGGCCACCGTCTGGATGACGAAAGCCTGCCACTCCTGCGATTGCGGGTCGGCGTAGGTCGGATCGTCGTGGACGGCGAAGCCGTGCTGCGCGCCGTCGATCTCGACGAGCCGGTGCTCGACCTGCAGCTCCTGCGCCGCCCGCCGCGACGACTCGATCGACACGAAGGTGTCGCGGGTGCCATGCACGATGAGCGTCGGCACGGCGATCTCACTTACAACCTCGTCGGGGCGAATCCAGAACACCTCGTTGAGGAAGGCCCGGCCGTGCTTGACCGTCGGGGAGTGATCGAGGTAGCCCTGCTCGCGCAAGCGTGCGGCCGCCTCGTCGTCCAGTCGGTCGCCATGCCAATGGGGCTTCTGGTCGATGTAGCGATCCTTGTAGCCCAGCTGGGGGTTGAGTAGCACGAGGCGCGCGAGCTCATCCGAACGTTTGGCGGCGTAGTAGGCCACGAGGCCCCCGCCGAAGCTCGCCCCCAGCAGGCTGACGCGAGTCGCGCCGGTCTCCGCTCGTACCCATTCGATGGCCACGCGGATGTCGTTGAGGTGAGCGGTCAGCGTTCGATCCTCCTGGCGGCCTTCGCTCTCGCCGTGTCCGCGGAGGTCGAACCGCAGGCTGGCTACGCCCGCGTCTCCCAGGCCGGCGGCGAGGCGGGTGAAGAAGCCGCCCTCTTCACGGGTGACGCCACCACCATGAACCATGACGGCAGCGTGATCTGGTGAAGAGCCCGGCGTGACGAGCGTGCCGGCGAACTGCAGGCCGTCGAGCGTGCGGAAGCGGACGTCTGTGCCGGTGTGCGCCACTGCAAGCCTCCCGACCGAGTTACCTGGCCACTATCTCTGATGCTAGTGGCGAGCCAACTCGCTAGCCTGCCCAAGCGACTCGATGCCGGAGCGCAGTCGTGGGCCGTGCTTTTGTCGGACACATGTTTAAAGTTTGAGGGCGAGATGTACACCTGGCGCGAGATTGATGAGAACTGGTTGCTCGGTGCTCAGCTCGCGCTGTCGCCCGACGAGGTCACGCGAGCTTTCAATACGGTTGCCGAGCGGTTCGGTCGGGAGTGGGTAGAGGCCCGCCACCTTCATCGCGGTCTGCCTCATCACGGCATCCTTCCGACTATTCGCGTAGTTCGTCTCGGTCAACAACTCGCCACCCTGGACAATGCTCCTGGTTCTGCGCACCTCTTGGCTAAGGTTCGAGAAGGTATCCCCGACGCTCTGGCTGAGCTGAGCTCGATTCATCTGGTCTGCGCCGGTGACTCAACCCATAGTCTAGAAGTCGAGCCCGATATCGTTGTTGGCGCCCGCAACCGGAAGCCTGATTTTCGCGTACGTCAAACGAACGAGGACTGGACGTATGTCGAGGTCGCGCAGCCCTGCACATCAGATGCGCAGGCAACAATACGCAGGCACATCGAGCGACTATGCAAGCTGGCTGACACTCATGTGGGTAACTACGCTCTTGAGATATTTCTCAGGCGCGCGCCGGGCGATGACGAGGTTGAACCGCTCGTACGAGAAGTCGCCACGTACCTCCACAATGCGAACCATGTTCGAACGGAGCTGAGCAACGGACTCGGTACCCTCTATTGGGGCGAATATGGCGGCGCAGGCGTAACGCTGGAGGATCACAGCGAGCCATACACGCCGCGACTCGGAGCCATGCGAGCCGTAGTGCAGGACAATGTTCAGCGGTCGGTGTCGGTCCGATGGCCGTTCGCGGATTCCCGCGCTAAGAATTTCCTCGATCGCGAGAGCAAGCAGCTGCCCACTAATGCGCCAGGTCTCGTCATGATTGATACGACAGAAGCATCTGGAGCCATGAAGAGCTGGCGTCATGTGGTCGAGCGGCGGTTCCAGCCCCACATGTATACCCGTGTCTCGGCCGTCTGTCTCTATTCGTCCGGGCTGTGGTCGACGCCGGATGGTGAGGAGCTGCGATGGGAAACTCAGCTGATCTCTAACCCGTACGCGCGTCACGCCTTGCCTGGCTGGATTGTTGATCAGTTGCAGCGGTTCAGCAACGGACATGGTGCCTAACAGTTATTTGTTCTTTTCAACGGTGTGGCTGAGCTCTTCGCTGACGGCCCTACCTTGTTGTTTCAATGCGATTCGGTCGACTTGCGTGGTCGGGTCGAGAGCGCCGCCCTTTCGTGCAAGATAGGCAAAGCCTATGAGTGCGAGCCCGAACCAATACGAGGGCAGGGACGGTGGATAATGTCGCCATTTGTTGAACGCCCACACTGTGCTGAACACAAGGACAGCACCTAAATGATCCCATGCCAGGTTTCGCTGAAATGATCGTTGCTCGCCGCGAGCCTGCGTTGGTGGCAGACTCCGGTCTCGTTCGCCAACTTGCGCCGACAATACTGCAATCAATGTTCCAACAAGGAGAGAGATGGCCAGTTCGCGAGGAATATTGCTGGCGCGCCCCCACTGGCCAACAACTAGCGTCCAGCTTAAGGACACGGCAATCAGTCGTAACTTTGCCCCGCGAGTCGACCTGAATTTGGATAAGACGCGCTTCATCGTCGTATTTTACAACGTGCAGGCGTGTTCCCATAGCGAATAGCTATTCATGTCCTGCAGCGCCACCCATACGCCGTATTTTCTACGACCACGGCAGTACTTCCAGGGTGAATAACGTTGCACCAATATTGGACACTTACTGGGCCTAGGTGACCGCCTGATGCGTCGGTGCAGACCCACGACTTGGGATCGTTCCAATCTAGATACGTCGCGCCGGCGCCATTGCCGGGGTATTCCTTTTGGCATGCTTCTATCATGACGATGTCGCCATAATCGACATGGGCAGGTTTTGTTGGCTGCTGTGGAACTTGTTGCGGTTGGGGGGGTGTTGTTTGTGCTTGTGTAGGACGAGATGAAGTGGTCTGAGAACTAGTATTAGGGCTGTTCGCAGCAGGTGTCTGTGAGGTGGCAGGAGCACTCCTCGGCTTCGGAGTAGAACTGCATGGTTCAAGCCAGATGCGAGTATCGATGCTCGTGAAAGGCAGTGCAAGGAATGGGTTGCCCATGACGGTTGCTGCCCGAGCTAAAAACTCTCCGAGTTGGGAGTGCTGGATCGTAATCCCGATACACTGGTTTTGTAATGCGTTGTTTGCAACTATGGAGTCAATATCCGTATTTGCGTCAGCGATGGCCTTAAGGCCGGCTAGAGCTGTTGCGACCTTAGGAGGAATCCGTTTCAGTAGCTGTCTAATCCAAGAGATTCTGCTTGCTAAAGCGCCGCCCAAGATGGCGCTTAGATCTTCGGGAAGGCCGACCAGTGCAACAATCGTTCCGGTTCCAATCGCAACAGTCTCAACTGCTTTGACGCTACCTAGGGAAGTGAGGCGGATCTCTAGCCCGTTCGGGCCCGTATATATACGACCGTAGCCGAGCGGAAGACTAGTTGACGGCCCATCTTTGCCGAGGGCAGCAACGCGCCCTTCCAATAGCTGCGTTAGAGGATCATCAAAGTTGGGATCGGCGACTACCGGGTATTGCGCACCGGTAAGATCGATAGTTTGAGTGACACTATTACCATCTAGAGAAAAGCTCGTCCTATGGTTAACGTGGTCGCTGGCGCCGATGGCCCAGGGCTGCTTCAATGCCGAGGCGGTTGCGCCGCTGTTTTCGTTGAGAAGGCTGATTGAGCCGTCATTCAATTTTTGCAGCTTGGTATCGGCTGGTATATGAAACCCGAAGCGGTACTCGGTAGGTGCTTTTGGCCCTGTTATATACATGAACGTCTGCATTCCGTGACTTGAGGGGCGAACTGCCAAGGAAACGTCTGGAGCGATGTTCATGTATACGCGATAGCTACGTATGGTGATCGGCTGAGCGTCGACCGGCACGGGGAGGTCGTATGGCAGCCAGTCGAGGCTAGCTCCGCTCGCGGCGTCCGACGCACCTACGGTGTGTTCGATAGCTTGGATGATCTCTTCAGGAGAGGCGCTTTGAGGGGCAGCCGAGCAGCTGCTTACGCTGGCAGCAACGCAACAACAAGCGGCAAGCAGCGATAGCGGCTTCGATCTGCCTCGTGTCATGACGACTCCTACGGGTGGTCAGCTCAGCTCGCCTGATCCTGAACAGCTTAACCGCGTGCGCCCATAGCGCATGGCTATGTCACCTATTTGGCTTGTCTTAGTTCGGAGCGCTTTAGGCACCAACTGTATAAACGCTCAGCAATTGACCGACCGTCTCGGTAGTTTGTAGATCCGTGCAACAGTAGGTGACGCGAATGATGGCAAGCCCCAATCGGGCTGCTATGAGGTCTGGTCGTCTGTCGGACTGCATCGCGGCAGATGACGGCCCGATCGTCCGTGCGCAGCTGCCTTCGGGATGCCCGCTCGGTGGAGTTGATCGCGAACAGCGGTCTGACTTGTGTTGAACTTGCTAGCGATTTGTGCGTATGTCCGTCCGGCTCGATAGAGCCTCAGGGCAGCTGGAACGTCACCTGGCTGGAGTCCGGGTGGGGAGGTGTCGATGCCGCGTGACCGGAGATGCTTGCCGATAGTGCTTCGATGGAGCCCAAGCCGCGTCGCCAGCTTATCTATGTTGGCACCAGCCCTGTATGCGACCACTAGTTCATCGACCTCATCGGGGCGGAGCTGACGAGCCGTCCGGTGTTGTAACGTGTGAGGTGGGTCACTTTGTTGCTGGTCTGGCCATGAGGTGGCCAGTTCGAGGAGTCGACGTACCTGATGGGGCGGGCTTGAAAGGGCCTCACGCACCCCGACCGGAGATCTACACGCTGACCTGTGGGATGTCGCAGTGGCCGCCCGGCCACTGCGACATCATCGGGTCGGTACGGCGATCGAGACGTCGTGGAGGAGTTCTTCGACGTGGTCGCCCCAATGTGACGCGATGACGAGGTCGCGGGCCGGGTCGATCCAGAGCAGGTGCTGGTCGGCGTTGCCGCGGGCGCACCGACCGGTCGGTGGGGCGGTCGGGAACAGCACCTGCCGGTGGTTCAGCCACCAGAGGTAGCCGTAGTCGGCGTTGTGCGGGCACGGCTGCCACGTGCGCTCGATCCAGGTGGTGCTGAGCAGTTGCCGGGCCTGATGCTGTCCGTTGCCGAGGTAGAGCCCGCCGAGCAGGGCGAGGTCGACGGCCGAGATCCAGAGGCCGCCGCCCCAGTGCGCACCGCCGCTCACGACGGGGACGGCTTCACCGTCGACGCTGGTGACGGAGTTGTGATAGCCGTGCCACGACCAGGTGCCGGCGGCACCAAGGGGCTCGAGGATGTGGTCGCGCAGCACCGCGGGCAGCGACTGCCCGAAGAGGTGGGTGAGCGCGAGGCAGAGCAGGTTGACCCGGACATCGTTGTAGGCCCACCCGGAGCCCGGTACGGCGCCCGCCGGCGCGCTTCCCGTTCGGTTGCTCGCGGCGTCCGCCCAGGCCGGCTTGCCCCAGAGTTCGCCGTCCCACTGGCTGGTCTGCTGCAGCAGGTGGTGCCAGGTGATCGTGCTCGCGCGAGCGCCGGCCAGTTCCGGGAGGTCGAGCGTGTCGGCCACTGGTTGGTGCAGGTCGGGGATCAACTTCAGGTCGAAGGCGATGCCCGCGACCGTGGACACGACGCTCTTGGTGACGCTGTAAGCCATTTCCGGGATCTCGGGGTTGCCCCATCCGGCGATGCGCTCGCCGCTGTGGACGATCACGCCGCTGGCTCCGGACGCGGGCAGCAGGGGCCCGATCACCTCCCGGTGCGCACCGTCCTTCACCTGACGCGCCAGGTAGGCCCGCATGTCCTCGGTGCCCCGGGTGGCGCGCTCGGCCTGCGCGGTAGCGGCGGCGCGGACAGCGGGGAGGTCCAATGTCATGACTCCCTCTGGCGCACGTCCGCCAGCACGTCCGGCACCGGGCCGGGGTGGACGATGCCCAACCGCTGCGTCGCCCGCGTCATCGCCACGTACAAGTCGTTGTGCCCCAAGGGGTTCTCGGTCAGGATCCGGGCCGGGTCGGCGATCAGGACCACGTCGAACTCCAGGCCCTTCGCCTGCGCGGGGGTCAGCACGACCACCGGCGCGGTCAGGTCCGGCTCCGCGGCCACGCCCAACGCGGCCACCAGCGTCGCGTGGTGCGCCCGCGGGGTGATCACCGCGAGCCGTCCCGTCGTGTGCTCGGCGACCGCGGCCACGATCGACGACGGCAACGGGCCTTCGAGGCGCCACGGTTGGTGCCCGGTCGAGCGGACCGATCGCGCCGGCGTCAGGCCGGGGTGGTGCGCCGCGAACAGCTTCGCGGCCGCGGCCATGACCTCGGTCGGCGTCCGGTAGTTCACCGTCAGCTGCGCCAGCCGCCACCGGTCCTCGACGTGCGGGCCGAGCACGTCCGCCCACGACGTCGTGCCGGCCGTGGTCGAGGTCTGCGCGAGGTCGCCCACGATCGTCATGGAGCGGGTCGGGCAGCGGCGCATCAGCATCCGCCAGGCCATGGGGGAGAGCTCCTGCGCCTCGTCGACCACCACGTGCCCGTACGTCGGGAACCCGCCGTCGCCGAGCACGGCCGCGGCCTCGTCGAGCACCGGGACGTCGGCCTCGCTCCAACCGTCCGGCCACCCGAGCACCTCGGCGGCCACGTCCTCGGCGCGCAGGTGCGGCCAGACCTCGTCGAGCGCGTCGGTCACGCCGGGATCGGCCAGCAGCGCATCGCGCAGCGACGCCTTGTCGGCCTCGTCGAGCACCGTGCGGGGCGCCTGCGGCTGGTCCGGGTCGATGATCACACCGGCCGCCTCCAGCGCGCGCAGGTCGGCCGCGCCCAGCGTGCCGTCGGTGCTGCCACCGTCGAGCGCCTCGCCGGACTCGGTGAGCACGACCCGTTCCATCCGGTCGGCCAGCTCCCGCGCCAGCGCGTCGAGCACGTGCCGCTGGAACACCAGGCGTGCCGCGTTGTGCGGCAGCCCGGCCGCGCGGGCCGCGGTGATCGCCGCACCGGGATCGACGACCAGGCGCTGCTCCTCGAACTCGACCTCGAGCTCCCGCCGCCGCACGCGGGCGCGCACGGCGGCCGCGACCTGTTCCGGCGTCACGGTTTCCGTGGTGCCCGCACGTGTGATGACGGCGTCCGGGCGCATCCCGGCGATGGTCGTCGTGACCACCGAGTTCTCGCCGAGCCCCGGCAGCACCTGGCCGATGTAGTCCAGGAAGATCGTGCTCGGCCCGACCACGAGCACGCCCCGGCCGCGCAGCTGCGTCCGGGTGTAGAGCAGGCATGCCAAGCGGTGCAAGGCAACCGCCGTCTTGCCGGTGCCCGGGCCGCCCTGCACGACGAGCACGCCGGGGTGGTCGTCGCGCACCACACGGTCCTGCTCGGCCTGCAGCGTGGTGACGATGTCGTGCATCCGGCCGGTCCGCTCGGCGCCGAGCTCGGCCAGCAGCGCGGCCTCGCCGACCAGGTCACCGGGATCGCCGGCGTCGCCGTCCAGCAATTCGTCGTCGAGGGCGACGACGGTCCGCCCGCGCGTGGTGATGCGCCTGCGCCGGCGCACGCCACCCGGCTCGGCCGCCGTCGCGACGTAGTACGGGCGCGCCGCCGGCGCCCGCCAGTCGACCAGCAGCGGTTCGTCGTCCTCGTCCCGGAACAGGCCGAGCCGGCCGATGTAGGCGCGCCGGCCGTCGACGAGGTCGAGCCGGCCGAAGCAGAGCCCGTCCTCCACGGCCGCGAGCCGCGCCGATTCGCCTTGCCAGAACGCCTTCACATCGGGCTCGACCGCGACGGCCAACCGGTCGGCGGCCTGCGCCCGCAGGGCGTCCAACTGGTCGTAGAGGGTCGCGACGTACTGCTGCTCGTTGTCGATCTCGGTACTGGACAAGCCCCCACCTTCCGCGTGCCGGCCACCGAGGGTGCCTGTCCACATCGGCGAAAAACAGTCTTGTTCTTTTCTACGCGCTGAGTCGGACCCTCGGTGGCTGTCGTCCACAGGGGGCGGGAGACCAGCCGGATCCTGGTGCCACGCAAGGCAGTTCGCGCGAGTTCGGCCCCGCAGGCGGCGCCGCGACGGTGCTGGGCCGGAAAAGTTCGCTGACGTTGCGTGCCCGGCGCGCGCGACCGGTAAGCCATTGCGGCCGTGGACCGGACCATTCGCTAGGGTCGACGGTTGTCGGGCGCGCGTCGGGGGGCGCGATCAGCCACGCAACCAAGGAGTAAGAGCCATCGACAAGGGCCACCTGATCGCGGGGCGGTACCGGCTGCTCGAACTCGTCGGCAGCGGCTCGATGGGCATCGTCTGGCAGGCGCGTGACGAACGGCTCGACCGGACCGTGGCGATCAAGCAGTTGCTCGTGCGGCCGGGCCGCACCGAGGAGCAGGCCGACCAGGCGCGGCGCCGCGCGATGCGTGAGGCACGCATTGCGGCCCGGCTGCAGCACCACAACGCCGTCGTCGTCTACGACGTCGCCGAGCACCAAGGCGATCCGTGTCTCGTGCTCGAGTACCTGCCCTCGCGCAGCCTGTCGCAGGTGATCAGCGAGCGCGGTTCGCTGCCGCCCGAGGAGGCCGCCGCCGTCGGCGCGGAGGTCGCCGTCGCGCTCGCGGCCGCGCACGCCGCCGGGATCATCCACCGCGACATCAAGCCCGGCAACGTCCTCATCGCCCACTCGGGCACCGCGAAGATCACCGACTTCGGCATCGCGCGGGCCATCGACGACGGCACCATGACCCAGAGCACCGGCACGCTCGCCGGCACGCCGGCCTACCTGGCCCCCGAGGTCGCCCGCGGCGACGAGACCTCGCGCGCCTCCGACGTCTTCTCCCTGGGCGCCACGCTCTACCACGCCGTCGAGGGCGAGCCGCCGTTCGGCCGCGCCGAGAACCCGCTCGCGCTGCTCTACGCCGTCGCGGGCGGGCAGGTGCGCCCGATGTCCAAGGCCGGCCCGCTCACCCCGGTGATCACCAGCCTGCTGCGCCCCGACCCGGCCCAGCGGCCCTCGATGGAGGAGGCCGCTGCCGCGCTCTCGGAGGTCGCCTCCGGCGCGAAGGTCACCGCGCTGCCGCCCCGCACGGCCACCCGCACGATGAGCCCGGCGATGCCCACCACGCCGGCGACGCCGGTCACCCAGGCACCGCCGCCGAGGCCCCAGCGCATCCCGCCGACGCCGCCACGCCCGCAACCGGCGATCCTGCCGTCGACCCCGCAGACGCCCGCCCGCGGCATGGCGCAGCCGCCGAAGAAGGTGTTCACCGGGCGCCTGGTCGCGATCCTGGTCGCGGTCCTCGTGCTCGCCGGCGTCGTCACCGCCGTCGTCATCGCCGCGAACCAGCCCGACACCCCGGCCGCCGGTGCGACCTCGACGACGCCACCGCCGCCCGCGTCCTCGACGAGCACCAGCACCGCGACGACGACCACCACCAAGCCACCGGCGGTGCAGAGCAATGGCGTCGTCAACTACCAGCTGGCCGGCCAGCTGGTGATCGACTACTACAACGGCCAGCCCGACGTCGACGCGATGTGGGCGAAGCTGACCCCGCAGGTCCAGCAGAGCTTCGGCGACCTCAACGCGTTCAAGGCGTACTGGGCGCAGTACCCCGACCTCAGCGCGCGCAACGCCCGCGGCGTCACGCCCAACGGCGACGGCTCGGTCAACGTCCCGGTCGACGTGACCTACAAGGACGGCCAGAAGCAGCACAAGGTGCTGAAGGTGATCGCCCAGGGGACCACGCTGCTGATCGCCAGCGACGGCCACTGACTGGCCACTGACCGCCCACTGACCGGCCCCCGGGCAGGGGCGAAGCGCAGACAACTAGACTCGGGCGTCGACCTGGCAGAAGACCGCGCGCCCGGGTGCGCCCCCGCGGTGCGCGCCGCCACGTCTCGCACACACGTCAAGTCCCGAGGAGTCCAACCGTGAAGAGCACCGTCGAGCACCTCAGCCCGACGCGGGTCCGGATCAACGTCGAGGTGCCGTTCGACGAGCTCAAGCCGAACTTCGACGCCGCGTACCGCAAGATCGCCAAGCAGGTGCGCATCCCGGGCTTCCGGCCCGGCAAGGCGCCGGCCCGGGTCATCGAATCGCGCATCGGCCGCGCGCCGATCCTGGACGAGGTGGTCAACGAGGCCATCCCGGCCAAGTACATGGAGGCCATCACCTCCGGTGAGGTCCGCACCCTCGGCCAGCCCGAGATCGAGGTCACCAAGATCGAGGACGGCGAGCAGCTGGCGTTCACCGCCGAGGTCGACGTCCGCCCCGACATCACCCTGCCGGCCTTCGGCGAGCTGTCGGTGTCGGTCGACGACCTCGAGCTCACCGACGACGAGGTCACCGAGCAGCTCGACGAGCTGCGTGCCCGCTTCGGCACCCTGACCGGCGCCAACCGCCCCGCCGAGAACGGCGACTTCGTCTCCATCGACCTGTCGGCCACGGTCGACGGCGAAGAGGTCGAGGAGGCCAAGACCACCGGCCTGTCCTACGAGATCGGCTCCGGCGAGCTGGTCGAGGGCATCGACGAGGCGCTGATCGGCGCGTCGGAGGGCGAGACCAAGCAGTTCACGACCAAGCTGGTCGCGGGCGAGCACGCCGGCAAGGACGCCGAGGTCTCCGTCACCGTGCAGTCGGTGAAGGTGCGCGAGCTGCCCGAGCCCGACGACGAGTTCGCCCAGCTGGCCAGCGAGTTCGACACCATCGACGAGCTGCGTGACGACCTCAGGCAGCGCTTGACCCGGGTCAAGCGCATGCAGCAGGGCGTGCAGGCCCGCGACAAGATCCTGGACGCGCTGCTCGACACCACCGAGGTGCCGCTGCCGGAGAAGGTCGTCGAGTCCGAGATCGAGGTGCGCCAGCACGACGCCGTGCACGCCTTCGACCACGACGACGAGAAGTTCAACGAGTTCCTCACCGAGCAGGGCAAGACCCGCGAGGAGTTCGACGCCGACGTCCGCACCGAGGCGGAGAAGGCGGTCAAGACCCAGCTCGTGCTCGACCAGATCGCCGAGACCGAGCAGGTCAGCGTGAACGACGCCGAGCTGACCGAGCGGATCATCTACCAGGCGCAGCGCTTCGGCGTGAGCCCCGACGAGTACGTGCAGCGCGCGCAGCAGTCGGGCCAGCTCGGCGCGATCTTCGCCGACGTGCGGCGCGGCAAGGCGCTCGCGTCCGTGGTGCACCAGGCCACGGTGACCGACGCCTCGGGCGAGACGCTGGACCTCGTCGAGTTGTTCGGCCCGGCGCCCCAGCCGGCCGCGGCTCAGGCGGCAGATGGTGCGGACGTCACGGACGCCACCGATGTGACGGACGCCGCCGACGAGTCGGCCGAGGAGCCCGCCAGCAGCAACTCGTGAAGCTCTGAGCGAAAGTGGGCGGTGTCGGGAAGTCGGCGCCGCCCACGTTGGTTAGGGTCGATTACGAGATCAGTTCCGACCTCGTCTGGTCAACCAGAGGGAGAAGGCAGGCAGACGTGACGCAGCGACTCATCACCCCCCACATGCGGTCGGCGACCGCGGGGCTCAACCTGAACGACTCGGTGTACGAGCGGCTGCTCCGTGAGCGCATCGTCTTCCTCGGCTCCGAGGTCGACGACGACATCGCCAACCGGATCACCGCGCAGCTGCTGCTGCTCGCGGCCGAGGACCCCACCAAGGACATCACCTTCTACATCAACTCCCCGGGCGGTTCGGTGACCGCGGGGATGGCCATCTACGACACCATGCAGCTCATCGAGCCGGATGTGCAGACGTGGGCCATGGGCATGGCGGCCTCGATGGGCCAGTTCCTGCTGGCCTCCGGCACGCCGGGCAAGCGCTACGCGCTGCCGCACGCCCGGATCATGATGCACCAGCCGTCCGGCGGCGTCGGCGGCACCGCGTCGGACATCGCGATCCGCGCCGAGGTGCTGGTGAAGTGGAAGAAGGAGATGGCGGAGCTGACCGCCGAGCAGACCGGTCAGACGGTGGAGCGGGTCACCGCGGACGCGGACCGCGACCGCTGGTTCACCGCCGATGAGGCCAAGGAATACGGCTTCATCGATCACGTGGTCGCGCGTGCGAGCCAGACCAACTGAGCTCGCGAAGGAGACAGTGACATGAGCAACCCTTACTCCCCGCAGGCGCGGTACATCCTGCCCTCGTTCGTCGAACGGACGAGCTACGGGGTCAAGGAGTCCAACCCCTACAACAAGCTGTTCGAAGAGCGGATCATCTTCGTCGGCGTGCAGATCGACGACGCGTCGGCCAACGACGTGATGGCGCAGATCCTGTACTTGGAGTCGGCCGATCCGGATCGTGAGATCAAGATGTACATCAACTCGCCGGGTGGCTCGTTCACCTCGTTGATGGCCATCTACGACACCATGCAGTTCGCCCGGCCGGACATCGAGACCTACTGCCTCGGCCAGGCCGCGTCGGCCGCTGCCGTGCTGCTCGCCGCGGGCACGCCGGGCAAGCGCTACGCGCTGCCCAACGCCCGCGTGCTGATCCACCAGCCCTCGATGGAAGGCGCCTACGGTCAGGTCTCCGACCTGGAGATCCAGGCCAACGAGATCCAGCGGGTCCGGCGCTCCATGGAGGAGATCCTGGCTCGGCACACGAAGAAGTCGGCCGACGAGGTCCGCAAGGACGTCGAGCGCGACAAGATCCTCACCGCGGAGGAAGCCAAGGACTACGGGATCGTCGACGAGGTCCTGCCGTACCGGAAGCTCTCCACCGGCTGATTCGACCCCGGTGTGCCGGGTGCGTTACGCATCCGGCATGCCGGGATCGGCGGTGATGCTCCCCTTATGGGGGTGTTGGCAGGTACCGTCGAGAGCAACGCGCTCATCCCGGTGCCGGGACGGGTAGGACAGCAGCCAGGCGCACCGGGTTTCGACCCGGGACGTCGGAGGGGACAGAGGTCAGCGGTCATGGCACGTATCGGTGACGGCGGAGACCTGCTCAAGTGCTCTTTCTGCGGGAAGAGTCAGAAGCAGGTGAAGAAGCTCATCGCCGGTCCTGGCGTCTACATCTGCGACGAGTGCATCGACCTCTGCAACGAGATCATCGAGGAAGAGCTCGCGGAGGCCGGCGACGTCAAGCTCGACGAGCTGCCGAAGCCCGCCGAGATCCACGAATTCCTCGACCAGTACGTGATCGGCCAGGGCGACGCCAAGCGCACGCTCGCCGTCGCGGTCTACAACCACTACAAGCGCATCCAGGTCGGCGACCGCAGGCCGGAGGGCCGCGAAGGCCGCGACAGCCGCGAAGAGACCGTCGAGCTGGCCAAGTCGAACATCCTGCTGCTCGGTCCGACCGGCTGCGGCAAGACCTACCTGGCGCAGACGCTCGCGAAGATGCTCAACGTGCCGTTCGCCATCGCGGACGCCACGGCGCTCACCGAGGCCGGGTACGTCGGTGAGGACGTCGAGAACATCCTGCTCAAGCTGATCCAGGCCGCCGACTACGACGTCAAGCGGGCCGAGACCGGCATCATCTACATCGACGAGGTCGACAAGATCGCCCGCAAGAGCGAGAACCCGTCGATCACCCGCGACGTGTCGGGCGAGGGCGTGCAGCAGGCGCTGCTGAAGATCCTCGAGGGCACGACCGCGTCGGTGCCGCCGCAGGGTGGGCGCAAGCACCCGCACCAGGAGTTCATCCAGATCGACACGACGAACGTGCTGTTCATCGTGGCCGGCGCGTTCGCCGGGCTGGAGCGGATCATCCAGGAGCGGGTCGGCAAGCGCGGCATCGGCTTCGGCGCCGAGATCCGGTCGAAGGCCGAGATCGACGAGGCCGACTTCTTCTCCGACACGATGCCCGAGGACCTGATCAAGTTCGGCCTGATCCCCGAGTTCATCGGCCGCCTGCCCGTCGTGGCGAGCGTCACGAACCTGGACAAGGCCTCGCTGGTCTCGATCCTGACCGAGCCGCGCAACGCGCTGGTGAAGCAGTACCAGAAGCTGTTCGAAATGGACGGCGTGGAGCTGGAGTTCACCGAGACGGCGCTCGCCGCGGTGGCCGACCAGGCGATCCTGCGAGGAACCGGTGCTCGCGGGCTGCGGGCGATCATGGAAGAGGTTCTGCAGTCGGTGATGTACGACATCCCGAGCCGGACCGACGTGGCCAAGGTCGTCATCACCGAGCAGACGGTGCGGGAGAACGTGAACCCGACCATCGTGTCGCGCCAGCCCACCCGGCGCGAACGGCGCGAGAAGTCCGCCTGAGTCGAGCCTGCCGGGCCGCCGCGGTACGGCCGCGGGGTCCGGCAGGAAGACCTGGAAGTCGACCGGGCTACTCGCTGGCGACTGGTCCTTCTGATCGTGGTCGCCGGGCGATGACCAGCGTGCCGAGCAGGCACACGGGGATCACCAGGACGACCAGGAACGCCGTGTAGGTGTCCCTGCGTTCGTTGCACTCCTGGTCGAAGCCGGCCGCCATCGAGTCGAACACGGGCGACGGCAGGGACACCGACGGTTCGATGTGGAAACTCGTCCAGCTGTGCGGGGTCGTGTTCAGTTGCGCGTGATCGGTCGGCCAGCCGACGGTCGCCACCGCACCGCAGGTGACCTGCAGGTCGGGGATCGTGACGGGGCGGCCGGCGCTGTCCTGGGTGTTCTCACCTTCGACGCTGAACCGCGGTCCGCGGAACAACAGCACCGCCATCAAGATCAGCAGGACGACGACGATGCCGGTCGTGATGCGACGCGCGGTCTGCGACATGACGTGTGCTCCCCGGCCGAAGATCAGGTGCTGCGGGACCTTACCCGCCGGACGGCGGAGCGGGGTGCTGATCAGCGGATCCGCCTAGGCGGCCGGCTTCCGGCCCCACGCCGAGATCATCGGTGCCGCCGACAGGTGCAGCGCGTCCAGTTGCCCGAGGTGGGCATCCAGCTCGTCGGGGGTGGCCAGCCCCGCGTTGAGCAGGTCGCCGTACAACGCCGTCACCGTCGTCCGCTCCAGCGCCGCGCACTCCGGGCCGGTCATCGGGAAGTACCCCGACGCGGTCACGTCGGCCAGCCCGAGGTCCCGCAACGCGCCTGGAATGGTTCGCCCGCAAGCCAGCTCGATGCCGCGCGAGGCCAGCAACGAGTGCACCCCGGCACGCACCTTGTTCGCCAGTACCTCGGCCGGTCCGCGTTCGTCCGGGCAAGCCAGCGGCTGCAACCGCGGGTCGAGGTCCTCCACCACCAGCCAGCCACCCGGTCGCAGGGCTCGCACCATCGCCGCCAGGGCCTGCGCCCGGTCGGCGACGTCCGCGATGTCCGCGAGCACCATGCGCGCGTGCACCAGGTCGAACCCGCCACCGGGGATGGGATCGGCGCAGACGTCGTGGCGCAGGACGATCACCGTCGGGCCGGCCGCGGCCGCGACCACGGTGGTGTCGGTGTCCGTGGCCAGCACGTACCCGGCCCGCCCCGTGCGTCCGGCGAGCCAGTGCACGATCGACGTGCCACCGGCGCCGACTTCCCAGCAGCGCCAGCCCGGCCCGATGCCGAGCCCGTCCAGGTGCCCGGTGGTGATCGGGTCGAACAGGGAGGCCATCGCGACGACACGGTCGCCTGCGGGGAGCCGGTCGTTGTCAAGCAAGTAGCCCATGCCCGCACGACCTGACGTTCCCACAACGATCTCTACGGACCCATCCTAACGGCGGGAACGCGCTGGTGGAGACCCTTCGGGCCTCATCCGGCCACGCGCTGCGCTCCGGTGTAGACGTTCATGGAGTCCCCGCGCAGGAAGCCGACCAGGGTCATGCCCTGCTCGTCGGCCAGCTCGACGGCCAGCGACGACGGTGCCGAGACAGCGGCGAGCACGGCCACCCCGGCCATCGCGGCCTTCTGCACCAGTTCGAACGACGCCCGCCCGGAAACCAGCAACACGGTGCCCCGCAGCGGGACTCGGCCTTCCAGCAAGGCCCAGCCGAGGACCTTGTCCACGGCGTTGTGCCGGCCCACGTCCTCGCGGACGGCCAGCACGGCGCCGTCCGCGGTGAACAGGCCGGCACCGTGCAGGCCGCCGGTGGACTGGAACACGCGCTGGCGTTCGCGCAGCGTGCCGGGCAGGGCGGCCAAAGTGGACGGGCTGACCCGCACGGGGTCCTCCGCGGTCGGGAAGCGGGTCTTGAGGCGCACGGCGTCCAGCGCCGCCTTGCCGCAGACCCCGCACGACGACGTCGTGTAGAAGTTGCGCTCGACGCCGGTCTGCGGTGGTTCGACGCCCTCGGCCAGGGTGAGGTCGAGGACGTTGTAGGTGTTGCGGCCCTCGTCGTCGGTGCCGTCGCAGTAGCGGGCGAGGCTCACGTCCGCCGCGGCGCCGATCACGCCCTCGGTGAGCAGGAAGCCGTGGGCGAGTTCGACGTCGTGGCCCGGCGTCCGCATGGTCACCGCGAGCGCCTTGCCGTCGACCCGCAGTTCGAGCGGCTCTTCGGCGGCCAGCGTGTCGGGACGGCGGCGCACCTTGTCGCCGTCCAGGTGCACCACCGGACGGCGAACGGTCACGCGACCCATGACGACCGCCAGTACCACTGACCGAATAGATAGTGCATAAGGGTGATTCTCCACTTAATGTTGCTTGCGCACGCAATGACGCGGAGGTGTTCGCATGGCCGACGGCTTCCTCTCCCGCTCTCGCATCATCGCACCGCCAGGCTGGAGCCGGTGGCTCATCCCACCCGCGGCTCTGTCGGTCCACCTCGCCATTGGCCAGGCGTACGCCTGGAGCGTGTTCAAGGCGCCGCTGGAGAAGGACATGGGGCTCAGCGGCACCCAGAGCGCGCTTCCCTTCCAGCTTGCCATCGTGATGCTGGGGCTGTCGGCCGCGGTCCTCGGCACCAGGGTCGAGCGCAACGGCCCGCGCTGGGCCATGTTCATCTCGCTGCTGTGCTTCTGCGGCGGCTTCCTGATCGCCGCGCTCGGCGTCGCGACCGAGCAGTACTGGCTGGTCGTGCTCGGCTACGGCGGCGTCGGCGGGATCGGGCTCGGCATCGGCTACATCTCCCCGGTGTCGACGCTGATCAAGTGGTTCCCGGACCGGCCGGGCATGGCCACCGGCATCGCGATCATGGGCTTCGGCGGCGGTGCGCTGATCGCGTCCCCGCTGTCCAAGGCGCTGATGGACGCGTTCGGCGTCACCTACGACAAGGCGGGCAAGGTGCTCGCGGTCACCGACGGCTCGATCGCCAACGCGTTCCTCGTGCTGGGCATCGCCTATGCGGTCTTCATGGCGATGGGCGTATTGCTCGTGCGCGTGCCCGCCGACGACTGGAAGCCCGCGGGCCTGCGACGGGTCGAATCGACCCGCGCCCTGATCAGCACCGCGAACGTGTCCGCCGCCAACGCCATCCGGACGCCGCAGTTCTGGCTGCTGTGGGTCGTGCTCTGCCTCAACGTGACCGCCGGCATCGGCATCCTGGAACGCGCGGCACCGATCATCACGGCGTTCTTCAAGGACACGCCAGCGCCGGTGAGCGCCACGGCCGCGGCCGGGTTCGTCGCGATGCTGTCGCTGGCCAACATGGCCGGCCGGTTCGTCTGGTCGACCACGTCGGACGCGATCGGCCGCAAGAACATCTACCGGTTCTACCTGGGCGTCGGCGCCCTGATGTACCTGGCGATCGTGCTCACCACGAACGGCTCGAAGCTCGTCTTCGTGTTGTGCGCCATGCTGATCCTGTCGTTCTACGGCGGTGGGTTCGCGACCGTGCCGGCCTACCTGAAGGACCTCTTCGGCACCTACCAGGTCGGCGCGATCCACGGCCGGCTGCTCACCGCGTGGTCGGTGGCGGGTGTGCTCGGCCCGCTGATCGTCAACCGCATCGCCGACAGCCAGATCCGTTCGGGCAAGTCGGGGCCCGACCTCTACACGCTGTCGTTCTCGATCATGATCGGGTTGCTGGTGGTCGGCTTCGTCGCCAACGAGCTGGTGCGCCCGGTCAACCCGAAGTACCACGAGCCGCGCGACACGGGGGACGCCGCGGCCACGGCTGAGGAGGTGGCGAAGTGACCGAGCAGACCGGCGGGCGCACCGCGTTGCTGGTGATCGCCTGGCTGTGGGTGCTGATCCCGTTCGGCTACGGGCTGTACCAGTTGATCCGTTCGATCACCCAGCTCTTCAGCTGAGCCGCATACAGTTGTCACCATGACTACCGGGTATGACGTGGTGATCGTGGGTGGCGGGCACAACGCGTTGGTCGCGGCGGCCTACCTGGGCCGGGCCGGCAAATCGGTGCTCGTGCTGGAGCGCCTCGGCCACCTCGGTGGCGCCGCGGTCAGCGCGGAGGCGTTCGCCGGTCTACCGGCGCGGTTGTCCAGGTTCTCCTACCTGGTCAGCCTGCTGCCGGACCGGATCGTGGGCGAGCTCGGCCTGCGCATCGACCTGCGGTCGCGGTCGGTCAGCTCGTACACGCCGTGGACGCGTGACGGCGTCGAGAGCGGCCTGCTCGTCGAACGCCGGCCGACCGCGGCCACCGCGCGCTCGTTCCGCGAACGCACCGGCTCGGACCGCGAGTTCGCCCAGTGGCAGGAGTTCTACGGCCGGATCGAGGAGGCGGCGAAGGCGCTCGCGCCGACGCTGACCGAGCCGTTGCCCGACCGCGAGCAGGTGCGGTCACTGGTCGCCGACGCGGCCGGGTCGCAGCTGTTCGACGACCTCTTCGAGCGCCCGCTCGGCTACGCGATCGACGACTGGTTCACCGACGACCTGGTGCGTGGCGTGGTCGCCACCGACGGGTTGATCGGGACCCACACGTCGCTGTACGACCCGAGCCTGCTGGCCAACCGGTGCTTCCTGTACCACCTGATCGGCAACGGGTCGGGGGAGTGGCGGGTGCCGGTCGGCGGCATGGGTGCCGTCACCGACGAGCTCATCCGGGTGGCCCGCGAGGCCGGCGCGGACCTGCGCACCGGCGTCACCGTGACCTCGGTCGAGGCCGGGGAGAACGGCGGCCAGGTCCGGTTCACCGATGGCGACACCGAGCAGACGGCTGATGCCCGCTTCGTGCTGTCCGGCGTGGCGCCGGCCGTGCTCGACCGGCTGCGTGGCCGGGAGTCGAGCACCCCGCGCGGCGCCCAGTTGAAGATCAACATGCTGTTGACCCGGCTGCCCGTCCTGCGCAGCGGCATCGACCCGGCGCTGGCGTTCGCGGGTACGTGCCACCTGGACGAGACGGCGACCGACCTGGAGAACGCGTTCCGGGACTCGGCGGCCGGGCACGTGCCGGACCCGCTGCCGGGCGAGATGTACTGCCACTCGCTGACCGACCCGTCGATCCTGGGGCCCGAGCAGCAGCGCCAGGGCTGGCACACGATGACCCTGTTCGGCCTGCACCTGCCGTCGACGCTGTTCGAGGGCCGCAACGACGACCTGCGCAAGCAGCTGGCCGACGGGTACCTGGCCGGGCTCAACCGCTACCTGGCCGAGCCGATCGAGGACTGCCTCGCCACCGACGCGCACGGCGAACCGTGCGTGGAGGCGAAGACGCCGCTGGATCTGGAGGACGAGCTCAACATGCCCGGCGGCCACATCTTCCATGGCGACCTCAACTGGCCGTATGCCGACGAGAGCACCGACAAGTGGGGGGTGGCGACGGACGCGCCGAGCCTGCTGCTGTGCGGCAGCGGGGCCCGGCGCGGTGGAGCCGTCAGCGGCCTCGGCGGTCACAACGCCGCCATGGCGGTACTCGAGCGCTCTTAGGCGTTCGCGAGCTGCGCCTTGACCTGGTCGATCGACGGGTTGGTCAGGGCGGCGCCGTTCGGGAAGTGGACGGTCGGCACCGTCTGGTTGCCACCGTTCACCTTCATCACGAAGTCGGCGGCGGCCGGGTCGCGCTCGATGTCGACCTCGGCGTACTCGATGCCCTCGCGCTGCATCAGCGTCTTGAGCCGACGGCAGTAGCCGCACCACGTGGTGCTGTACATGGTGACGATCTCGGGGGCCTGCTGCGCGCTCACGGGCACCTCTCCTGTGGAGTCCTTCTACCTTCGTCGAAATTCAACGCCACGGGCCGCCCCCACATGCCCGCGCGTGACACCCGTCACAAAAGGGGCGTGGCCCCCGCGAAAGATCGCGGGGGCCACGCAAGCTGGGGTCACTCAGACGGCGCGAACGCCCTGGGCCTGCGGGCCCTTCTGGCCCTGGCCGATCTCGAACTCCACGCGCTGACCTTCGTCCAGCGACCTGAAGCCTGAGCCCTGAATCTCCGAGTAGTGCACGAACACGTCCGGCCCGTTGCCGTCCTGCTCGATGAACCCGAAGCCCTTCTCACTGTTGAACCACTTCACAGTGCCCTGCGCCATACCACTAACTCCCTAAATGTTGAGCCGTGCCCTCGTTGGTGATGGGCGCGGTCTCAAGGAGGCATACTGCCATCTTTCTCTCGGTTGGGCTCCCCCCAGAGCGCACTGAGTTGCTAAGAATCTGCGAACGGTGACCCTCCCGCGGGGCCGTCACGGCAGGCCGCGCGCTCGAGTTCCCGCAGCGCAGAGGCCAGATCACCGCCCGGGAAGGGCACTCGCCGGCGGGCCAGCAGCAGCACGTCCTGATCGACCGGGCGGACCACCAGGTAGAGCCCCCAGCCCCGGTCGAGCGAGCCCTTGGCCGCCGGTGCGGGCAAAACGGACAGCAGGACGTCGTTCTCGGACCGTTCCAGCAGGCGCACGCCGGGCAAACCGACCAGCGCGGCCACCACCTCGGCGTGCGCCCCCGGCCCCGACAGTCGGGTCCGCATCCCCGTGGTCGCCTCGAACGAGGCGAGCGTGCACCGGGCGAACGCGGTCCACAGCGCGAGGGCGGCGACCACCGCGACGCCGAGCAGCAGCCAGGTCAGCCACGTGGGGACCGACATGCCTCAGCCCGCGATCGACGCGGACAGGTCGGCCGAGCGGACGGCGGTGAGGAAGGCCTTCATCCGCCAGCGCAGGGTGTGCGCCTTGGTGGTGCCCCGCAGCGCCCTGCGCGAGTACCGGACCACGGCGATGCGCGCCTCGGTGCCGCCTTCGTCGACGTCGGTATGCAAGGCGATCTGCTGCCGGACGCCGGTCAGCACGCTGGATTGGGCCACCATCGGGTTGCCGTCGTCGATGATCGACCAGCCCCGGCCGGACACGGTGTCGCGGAAGATGCCGCGAAGGTCGGCGTCGGACAGGCGGGTGTGCACCAGCCGCGGCCGGAACGCGCGCCGCTTGGCGGTCTCGTACGCGGCGGTCACCGCGACCAGACCGCCGATCACGGCGATCAGGAGCAGTGCCCCGGCCGCCGCGCCGGACGCCGGGACGGCGAGTACTTGGGTGTGCATCGCGAACCTCCCGGTTGGGAAACGGAAAGCGGGTCCTTGTTGATCGTCGCCCTTGTTTCCGTCGGGTCCACTGGTTCGCGGTTGTTGTCCAGAAGCTGTCTATTCCCAGCGAATGCCGTAGGAGCGGCTGGGTTTGAGGCGGCGGAACTCCACCATGACCTCGCCGGCCTCGTCGATCCGGACGAGATCTCGCGGTGCCACCTTGTCCTCGATATCGCCTTGCAACACCCCGTCCAGCAACCAGACGTAGTTCGGTGGCCGATCGGAGGGGAACCGCACCCGCAGTTCGAAGTGGTCGCAGGGGTGCAGCGGCGTGCAGACGTAGTGCGGGCGCATCTGCTCGCTCGGCGCCCGGTACCGCAGCGCGACCTCGACCACCTCACCGCGGCGGAGCGGCGTGGCCAGGCGCAGCATCAACCCGATCCGGTCGGCGGCCTCGAGTTGCCTGCTGACCAGCGTGCCGCCGTAGAGGACCTCGACCGGCAGGTCCTCGGGCAACTCGACCTTGCTCATCGTCCAGGCGAGGTCGACCTCGCCGAGCCCGTCGCGTTCGGCGGCGACCCGGCGGAACTCGATCAGCTCCGGGGTCGGCCGGTCCAGGGAGAGGATCGAGCGCAGGCTCTCGGTGCGCCAGCCGCCGTCGCCGTCCTCGACCGGACCCGCGACAGCCGGGGCGAGCGCGAGTTCGGCGAGCTGGCGGATGCCCTCGTCGATGCGCCTGCGCACCGTGCGGTCGTCGCGTTGCAATTGCTCGGCGGCCCAGCGCACCCGGTCCTGGTAGAAGGGCAAATCGACGTCCTTCTGCAAGCCGAATGCGGCGACGACGCAGATCCGCAGGTCCTGGGGCAAGGACTCGGACAGCTCGCGAAGACGCCGCGCGACGGCTTGGCGTAACGACGCGCCGTCGGCTGCCGGGTCGATACCGAACACTTCTCGCAAGCCGGGGCCGATCCGCTCGGTCAGTGCGGCGGCCCCCATTCCGCGCCCCTTCCGCAGCGTCTTGAGCTCGGCGACCAGGTCGTCACGGGCGACCGTCATCTTGCTCCTCCCGGGAATGCGTCCGGTGGCTGCGCTGCTGTGCGACCTCCAAGCGATACCGCAATGACGACACGGTGTCCACTGCTGGACAGCAGTGGACACCAAACTGGACATCGCGGTATGCGGCCCTTGGTGTCCCACCCCCTATCGCCGGTCATCCGTTGCGTGTTTCCCGGTGCTCCCGGAAACGGTCAACTCATTGTTGCCGCCGGTCTTCGGTCGCATTCTAGGTATGCACAACAAATCGTTGTGACGCCACCCAGGCCAAACCAAAGGGGTGTCTCGTGAAAATCGTCTGCTCGGTTTCGACGGCCTGCCGGATCATTTTCCGGATGATTCTCGCCGGATTCGTGCTCGCCATCGTGGTCACCGGCGGCGAGCACGGGCCCGCCGGCGGGCCATCGGTCCCCTCGGCCCGGGTGACGCACTGCCAAGCGGGGGAGGAGGTGAACGACCCATGCAGTCGCACCTGATCCGGCTCATCCTCAAGCTCCTCGGCTGAGGTTGCCGCCGAACCGCCAGGAGCCGGGCGAGCGCGCGATCGCCCGGCAACGGGAACGATCAGGTGGATCAGTGGGAACCGAGGACGGCCGGGCCGCGTCGGAGCAGCCGAGGCCGAGGAGGTTTGTCCGATGGCGCCGGGTTTTGAGATGAACACCCAAGAGGTGGACGGGCACGCGAAGACCGCGTGCGAGCTGGCCGAACAGCTGCGTTCGGCCCGGACCACATGGGACGGCGCGACCCGCGACGGCGGTAACGCGTGCGGGATGGACATCACGTCGAAGGCGTACACCGCCATGCAGGACGCCTGGTTCGACGAGATCGGCGTCTACATCTCGGTGCTCGAGCAGCTGTGCGAGGCCATGCACACGGCCGCGCAGCAGTCAGGCTCCGACGACGACGCAGCGGCGCAGGCGCTCACCGCGGGCCGTGGAGGTCAGGGTGTCCAGTAGCGACTACGGGCAGATCACGACGATCGTCCACAAGCTGCAGGAGCTCAGCTCGCTGCTCAACCCCGTGAAGGTCGTGCAGATCGTCGTCGAGGTGATCCACCAGGTCGCCACGCCACCACCCGGCGACGCGGGCGCGCTCGAAGCCCTCGCCGGTGCCTACCGCACGGCGGCCGACGCGATCTCGCCGGTGGCCGCCGACGTGCGCAAGCTCGGCAACGACCACCTGCCGCAGTCGTGGAGCGGGGGCGCGGCCCGCGAGGCGACCGCCGTGCTCGGCGCGACCGCCGACGCGATCGACCGCGCACCTGGGGTCTTCCGCACGGCCGCGACGACCCTGCACGAGCTGTCGACCGAGGTGAAGGACCAGCAGAAGCGCCACGACGACCTGCACCAGGCGCTGTACGACGCGTGGCACGACGCCACCCACGTCGGCGGTCTGCCCATCCCCGATCCGACCGCGCTGGGCGATCTGGTCAACAAGGTGCGCGAGCTGATCACCGGCTGCATCGGCGTCTACAACGACGCCCTGCAGAGCGCGGACAAGGCGACCATGGTCTTCAACGACCTCGCGGGCCAGGCCCGCGCCGCGGCCGCGGTGGACAGCGGCCTGGCCCCCGACGATGCCGTGGTGCTGGCCGCGAAGGTGGTCAGCGTCAATGGCATGGGCGACGGCTACGACGATGGCATCCTCACCACCGCGCAGCTCGCCGACGCCGGCAAGAAGATGGCGGCGATGAGCCCCGAGGACCGGGCGAAGTTCGACCAGCTGCTGGCCAACGCGGGCTCGGACACCGAGCGGGCGTGGCTGTTGAAGGGCCTGTCCGCCGGGCACAACGTGACCGAGCTGAGCGCGTTCGCCGACAAGATCCGCGGCAAGGACGAGAACTGGCTCAACGAGCACCTGTCGCTGATCGACCGCGGCGGCCCCGGTGCGCAGAACCGCTTCGGCGATCGCGTCAACCAGTTCGACGACTACACCTGCGGCACGACGTCGTTGATCGTCTCGCACGCCGAGACCGACCCGCTGTACGCGCTGTCGCTGACCGACGGGGACCCGTCGAAGTTCGACGAGCGCTTCTCCGCGGAGCAGGCCCGCGTCCACGACCAGACCAACACGATCTGGCCGGAGAAGCTGGGCACGTCGCCGGTGGGCATGGCCGACTACATGAGCAAGAACACCGGCACGGACTACACGTGGCACCTGGTGGACGACACCGAGCAGGGCAACGTGTCGTCGAACCTGCGCCAGGCCGTGGGCGCGGCGGACTCGGGCCACCCGGTCCCCATGCTGGTCGGCGGGGCCACGCCGCGGCACTACGTGCTGGTGACCGGTCACCAGGGCGGCAACGTGATGATCTTCGAACCCAGCTCGGGCCAGACGATCGCGGTGCCCGAGTCGGACTTCCTCAACGGGAAGCTGAGCGGCTCGGCCGGCTTCGACCACGTCCAGGCCGTGGTGGTCCCGAAGTAAATCCGCTTGCCCAGCGCTCGCACCGCGATCACTGTTGCGGCTGTGCAGATCCGTCCCACGACCGAGCAGGACCTGACGGTCTTCGTCGACACCATGCATGCCGCGTTCGGGCGGTTCCCGGAAGGGCCGGCCGACAGCGAGGGGATGTGGTGGTCGGCGCTCGAGATGGACCGCGCCCTGCTCGCCACGACCGAGCAGGGCGCTCCGATCGGCACGGCCGCCGCGTACTCCTTCGAGCTCACGCTCCCCGGCGAGGTCGTCGTCCCGGTCGCCGGGGTGACCACGGTGGGCGTCCTGCCCACGCACCGGCGTCAGGGCGTGGCCAGCGCGATGATGCGTCACCAGCTGACCGAGGTCCGGGCCCGAGGAGAGCTCGCCGCGGTGCTGCTGTGCACCGACGCGCGGATCTACGGCCGGTTCGGCTACGGCCCGGCCACCTACATGCAGCGCATGACCGTGCAGCGCCACCAGGCCGCGTTCCGCCCGGCGCACGGGCCGGCCGCCGGCTCGATCGAGGTGCTGCCCATCGAAGTGCTGCGCCGCGCGGAGGGTGGCGAGGTCCTGGAAGCGGTCTACGACCGGTACCGGCGTGCCCAGCCCGGCGCCCTCTCCCGCCCGCACCGGTGGTGGGCCGTGGGCGCGGGTCAGCCCCCGGTCTCCCGGGCGCCGCGCTACCTGGCCGTGCACCGCGATGACGCCGGCGTCCCGGACGGCTACGCCAGCTACACCGTCACCGAGTCGGGCACCTTGACCGTCGACGAGACCATCGCCACCGACGACGCCGTGGCCACCGCCCTGGCCCGGTTCGTGCTCGACCACGACCTGGTCACGCAGGTGGTGTTCAAACAGGTCCCGCTCGACCACCCGCTGCGCTGGCAGCTCGAGGACTTCCGCGGCGTCCAGCTCGGCGACGACGGCGACTGGCTCTGGGTGCGGCTGCTGGACGTCCCGCGGGCGCTCACGACGCGCAGGTGGTGGGCCGACGGGGAGCTCGTCCTCGACGTCGTCGACCCGTTCCTCGGCGAGCACGGCCGCCACCTGCTGACCGTGCGGGACGGCACGGCCGACTGCGTGCCGACCGACCGGGCCCCCGACCTGTCCCTGGACGTGCGCGACCTGGGCTCGATCTACCTCGGCGGCACGGCGCCGAGCACGCTCGTGCGGGCCGGGCACGTCCAGGCCCACCACCCGGGCGTGGTCGCCCTCGCCGACTCCCTGTTCCGCTCGAATCGCGCACCCCACTGCCTGCACTGGTTCTGACCACGCAACGCGTGTGCACTGTCGCGCGTCCTGGGGGTCATGATCGACGACTTCGCGAAGGACTACCTGCACAACGAGCTGCGGGAGATCCGCGAGGAACTGCTCGCCAAGCTCGACGGGTTGTCCGAGTACGACCTTCGGCGCCCGCTGACCGCCACCGGGACGAACCTGCTCGGTCTGGTCAAGCACCTGGCGCTGTGGGAGTCGCGCTACCTCGGCGAAGTCTTCGGCCGCCCGTTCCCCGAGGCCCTGCCGCGCTGGGACGACCTCGAAGCGCGCGGTACCGACCTGTGGGCCACCGAGCACGAGACGCGTGCGCAGATCATCGACCGTTACCGGCGGGTCTGGGACCACGCCGATGCCACGATCGCCGCCCTGCCGATCGACGCGCCGGGACACGTGCCGTGGTGGCCGCGGCCGGACGTGCTGCTGTTCAACGTCGTGGTTCACCGGATCACCGAGACCAATCGGCACGCCGGGCACGCGGACATCCTGCGTGAACAGCTCGACGGCGTGGTGAGCGCGCCGGGCCGGGACGCGGCCTTCTGGGCGCAGCGGCACGCCGAGATCGAGCGGGCCGCCAGAGCGGCCGATCCGGCCACGGCCGTCCTCGAATAGCGCTACGGTCAGGGCGTGGCCGACGCCAAACCCGTTTCCCCGCAACGACTCCGCGCCCTGTTGGCCAGTGCGACCGTGCTCCCGTGGTGGTGGGTCACCGCACTGGTGGTGGTGGCGGTCGGATCGACCGTCGACATCTCGATGCCGGCCAAGGGTGCGACCAGCTGGCACATCGCGGTGGGCCCGACCACCTTGGTCGCGATCGGGTTGATCTGGCTGCCCAGCGCGATCCGGCTGCTCGCGCTGGCCGGGGGCAGCGTGAAGGCGGGCGGGTGGGAAGCCTCCTCGACCGGCTTGATGCAGGCGCCGGAGCAGTTGATCGAGGACCTGACCGAGCTGCGCACCACCGCCGAGCCGCCTCCGGGCGAACGTGGCACCGTGCAGGGCGACGTCGACCGGATCGCCGCGCGCTACCTGCCCCCCGAGCAGACCTTGACCCCTGAGGTGGTCAACCGGCTCGCGCGCGAGTACGAGGCCATCCGCCGGCGCATGCGAGGTGGTGACAAGCGCACCGCGGCGATGAACCGGCTGGTGAACGAGGTGCGGATCCGAGCCGCCGCGGCGCCGGAGACCGCGCGCGCCATGGCGCCGGCGCTGTTGCGGTCCAGCGCCGACGGTGACCGCATCGTCGGGCTCGCGTTGGTGCAGGGCACCCCGGCGGCGAGCGTGCACGAGGACGTGCTGCGGATCGTCGGCACGGCGGCGAGTGCGTTCGAGCAGTACCACGCCTTGCGGGCCCTGGACAAAATGCTCCCGGTGCTCGATGCGGACGAACGAGCCCGCACGAAAGCCGTGCTGGAGCGGGAAAAGACAGATCCACGGGGGATCGGCGTGATGAAGGACGCGCCGATCGCCTCGTGGATCGATCACCTGCTGGTCGTGCTCAGTGATCCAGCCGCGGGCCGGTGAACGCGCCGATCAGGAAGCCGGAGAAGCGGCCGATCGGGATCAGCCAGCCGGCCGGTTCCCACTTCAGGTAGAGCGGCGACGCGAGCCCGGCCGCCGCCGACACCAGCGACGCCCCGGTCACCCAAGACGGCACTTCGCCGGTCCGGCGCCCGGCCAACCCGAGCGCCCCGATCAGCAACCCGTAACCGACGCCGTGCACCGGCCCGCCCGCCAGGAAAGCCAAGCGGGACAACGTTTGCGTGGTCTCGTCCGGACGGTCCTTTGTGGTCAGCGAGGTGCTCAGCGCCGCCGACGTCGCCAGCGAGGCCGCGGCCAGCACCCCGCCGCCGAGCGCCGTCGCCTCCAGGGTCCGCGAACCCGACCGGGTGGCCAGGCCGACCACCGAGCCGGTGAAGCGGCCCAGCGCCGCCACTGAGATGAGCTGACCGGTCACGCTGATCCGGGCGGCGGTCGAGCTGCCGCGGAAGTACTCGCGGATCTGGGCCGCCGTGGAACCGGGGCGGGGGAAGGGATCCTTCGCCAGCTTCATCGCGGTACCGAGCCCCGCAAGGAAACTCACGGCCGTGAGCGGGCCGGACAGCTTGCCGATCTTCATGAGGTCCTCCGGGAAAGAAGGAAAACGACGACCGCGGCGACGGCGATGATCCCGGCGGCGACCGCGGTGGCCGCCGCGTAGCCGTCGACGAGGCGCCGCAAGCCGTCGGCCTGGGGCGAACCGGCGGCCACGGCGACCGCGACGGTGTTGAGCACGGCGGTGCCGATGGAGCTGCCGGCCTGGTTGGCGGTGTTGACCGCCGCGGCGGCGACCCCGGCGTTGCGCGGCTCGACGCCGCTGGTCACCGCGCCGATCGCCGGGGTGAACACGCAGCCGATGCCGAGGCCGACCAGCACCTGCCCGGGCAGGATCACCCGCCAGTAGCTGGGGTCCGCGCCGAGCCGGGTGATCAGCAGCAGCCCGGCGGCGGCGACGAGCATGCCCGGCACCATCAGCTGCCACGGCCGCACCTTCGGCGCGAGCCGTCCGGCCACCAGGTACGCGCTGAGCAGCAGCGTCGCCGACAGCGGCAGGAACGCGACCCCGGTCCGCAGCGGCGTGTAGTGCGCGACCACCTGCAGGTAGTAGGTCAGCACGAGGAACATGCCGAACACACCGATCACCGACGACGCGACCGCGAGGAACGCACCGGCGCGCCGGCGGTCGGTGACGACGGACAGCGGCAACAGGGGATCCGCTGCCCGCCGCTCCCGCAGCACGAACGCCACCAGCAGCACGGCCCCCACCCCCAGCGGGAGCCAGAACGCCAGGTCGGCGCTGTGCGTGCTCAACCGACCGCAGGCGTAGACGATCCCGATCAACGCGACCGAGGCCAGGGCCGCGCCCGGGGTGTCGAGCGTGCGCCTGCCGCGCGACGGCGCGGTCGGCAGGACCCGCAGCGCGACAGCCAGGACGATCGCGATCACGACGACGTTGACGAACAGGCACCAGCGCCAGCTCACGTACTCCGTCAGCGACCCGCCCAGCAGCAGCCCGAGCGCCCCGCCGCTGCTCGCGACCGCGCCGTAAACGCCGAAGGCCTTGCCGCGCTCTTCCGGCGTCGGGAACGTCGTGGCCAGCAGGGCCAGGCCGGACGGGATCAGCAGCGCACCCGCGGCGCCCTGGATCGCGCGACCGGTGACCAGCAGCCCGAACGTCGGCGCCGCGCCGGCGAGCAAGGACGCCGCGCCGAACGCGGTGAGGCCGATCAGGAACGCCTTGCGGTGCCCGATCGTGTCGGCGACCCGGCCGCCCAGCAGCAGGCAGCCCGCGAGCGCCAGCGTGTAGGCGGTGATCGTCCACTGCCGGGCCGCGTCGCCGAAGCCGATCTCGTGCTGCGCGGAGGGCAGCGCGATGTTGAGGACGGTCGCGTCGAGCGCGACCACGAGCTGGGCCAGCGCGATGACCAGCAAACCGAGCCACCGGCCCGTGCCGGGCGCCCGCGTCTGCCCCTCTGTGGTTGTCGTCATGTCACACCTCGAAAGTGGAGGAAGTCTTTCCGCTTGCCCCGACGGTAACACTGACTGGAGGCTTTGTCTCCACTTTTCCGGAAGTTCTGGAGGATCTTCCTCCGCATCAGGTGATACTGTGGCGGCATGACCGGCGACATACCGGCCGTGGACGGCGATCGACCGTTGCGTGCCGACGCACGCAGGAACCGCGACCAGATCCTGGGCGCGGCCAGAGACGTGTTCGTCGAGCACGGCGCCAACGCGCCGCTCGAGCTGATCGCCAAACGGGCGGGCACCGGCATCGCCACGCTCTACCGCCGCTTCCCGGACCGCGCCGCGCTGATGCGCGCAGTCGTGCTGCAGGCGTGGCGGCGCACCGAGGAGATCGCGACCAGCGCGGCCGACGAGGAACCCGACCCGTTCCGCGCGCTGATCCACTACATGCACAGCGCGCTGGACATCCGCGTCGCCGCGGTCGTCCCGGCGCTGCTGGCCGAGATCGCCGAGCTGGACGACGTGGAGATGCAGACCGCCCGTGGCAGGGCGGCCCAGCGGGTGCAGGCGCTGATCGACGGCGCGCACCGCTCGGGCGCGCTGCGCCCGGACGTGACCTTCGCCGACATCGGCCTGCTGGTGGTGCGGCTCTCCCGGCCGTTGCCCGGCTCGATGTCCCGCGAGCTCAACGACGAGCTCGCGCACCGGCACCTGCAGTTGCTGGTCCACGGCCTGCGTGCCGAGCCGGACGGCGACGTGAAGATCCAGGGTCCCGCGCTGAGCCTCGAGGAGCTGAACCGGTCGGGGCCGTTGGCGCCGCCGCGCTGAACCCGGCCCGAACCAGGCGTCTTGCGTGCGAGAGTGCGCGGATGGATGACTTGCTGTTGCTGGCAGCCATCGTCAGCGCGGTCGTCGGTGCGTGGTCGCTGAAGCAGTACTACGCCGGGCCGCCGCTCGCGGTCGGCCCGGTCGCGGGCACAGAGACGTGGACGGTCGAGGAGGTCGACGCGCTGCGCCTGGGCAGCGTCGAAGTCAGCGGGCCGGGGGAGTTCCGGCGCCTGGTGAGCGTCGTCGCTACCGCGCGGCCCGGGCCCGGTGGCCCGCTCAGGACCCGCGAAGATGGCGTCGAGTGCGTGTGGTGGCGCAGCGAGACCACCCGGCACCACGTCGAACTCGTCGACGGCGAGCGGGTCGCGCGCAGCGAGCGGGTCGGGCACAACTGGAGCCGCGAGCCGTTCACCCTCGCCGACCCGACCGGCACGATCACGGTGTGGCCCGACGGCGCGGAGGTCACCGGGGCAAAGGCTGTGCACCGGGTGGACGAGCAGGTCACGCCGGAGGCCGCGGAGTCGGTGTGGAGCAAGCTCACCGACAAGGACACGACGACCGCGGTGGTCACCGTCGAGTACGCGGTGCGCGCGGGCGAGCGCGTGTTCGTGCACGGCGAGGCGCACGACCGGCTCGACGGCCTCACGATCGCGAAATCCCCGTCTGGCGCGCCGTTCCACATCTCCACGAAGCCCGAACACGTCCTGCGGGAACGGGCCGAGAAGGCCGATCGAGCGGTGGCATCGCTGCGCCTGCGCGGCTACGGGCTGATCGGGCTCGCGGTCGTGTTCATGATCCTGTTCTACGTGGTGTGATCGCCTGGCGGTAATGCGGATGAAGACGTTGTCAAGACCTTCGTAGAATCTTCCTTGTGACCAATACCGAAGCCCCGCGTACCACTGACCTTCCGACCGCCTGGGACCCGGCGGCCGTCGAGGGACGGCTGTACCAGGGCTGGGTAGACGCCGGCTACTTCACCGCGGACGTCGACAGCGATAGGCCGTCGTACACGATCGCGCTGCCGCCGCCGAACGTCACCGGCAGCCTGCACATGGGTCACGCGCTGAACCACACGATCATGGACGCGCTGACCCGGCGCCGGCGCATGCAGGGCTACGAGGTCCTGTGGCTGCCCGGCATGGACCACGCGGGCATCGCGACGCAGAACGCGGTGGAGAAGGACCTGGCCACGGAGGGCAAGTCCCGCCACGACCTGGGCCGCGAGGCGTTCATCGAACGCGTCTGGGACTGGAAGGCCGAGTACGGCGGCAAGATCCTCGGCCAGATGCGCCGCCTCGGCGACGGCGTCGACTGGTCGCGTGAGCGCTTCACGATGGACGACGGGCTCTCCAAGGCCGTCCAGACGATCTTCAAGAAGCTCTTCGACGACGGCCTGATCTACCGCGCCAACCGGATCATCAACTGGTGCCCGCGCTGCCTGACCGCGTTGTCGGACATCGAGGTCGACCACTCCGACGACGACGGCGAACTGGTCTCGATCCGCTACGGCGACGGGGAGAACTCCATCGTCGTCGCGACCACGCGTGCGGAGACGATGCTGGGCGACACCGCGGTCGCGGTCCACCCCGACGACGAGCGCTACAAGCACCTGATCGGCAAGGAGGTCCCGCTCCCGCTGACTGACCGGGTGATCCCGATCGTCGCCGACGAGCACGTCGACCCGTCGTTCGGCACCGGTGCGGTCAAGGTGACCCCGGCCCACGACCCGAACGACTTCGAGATCGGCCAGCGCCACCAGCTGCCGTCGATCACGATCCTCGACGAGCACGCGGTCGTCACCGTGCACGGGCCGTTCCTGGGCATGGACCGGTTCGAGGCGCGGCCCGCGGTCGTCGCGGCGCTGCGCGAGGAAGGCCGGATCGTCGCGGAGAAGCGGCCGTACGTCCACTCCGTCGGGCACTGCTCGCGGTGCGGCACGGTGGTCGAGCCGCGGTTGTCGTTGCAGTGGTGGGTCAAGGTCGAGCCGCTGGCCCGTGCCGCCGGCGACGCCGTGCGCGACGGCCGCACCCAGATCCACCCGCCGGAGCTGGCCAAGCGCTACTTCGACTGGGTCGACAACATGCACGACTGGACCATCTCCCGCCAACTGTGGTGGGGGCACCGGATCCCGGTCTGGTACGGCCCGAACGACAAGGTCATGTGCGTCGGCCCCGACGAGGAACCGCCCGGCGAGGGCTGGACGCAGGACTCCGACGTCCTGGACACGTGGTTCTCCTCGGCGCTCTGGCCGTTCTCCACCCTGGGCTGGCCGGACCAGACCAAGGCGCTCGAGAAGTTCTATCCCACCAGCGTCCTGTCCACCGGCTACGACATCCTCTTCTTCTGGGTCGCCCGGATGATGATGTTCGGCCTGTACGCGATGGACGAGGTCCAGCCGTTCGACCACGTGTACCTGCACGGCCTGATCCGCGACGCGCAGGGCAAGAAGATGTCGAAGTCCAGCGGGAACGGCATCGACCCACTCGACTGGCTGGACCGCTACGGCGCCGACGCCACCCGGTTCACGTTGGCGCGTGGCGCGAACCCGGGTTCGGACATGGCGGTCGCCGAGGAGTGGGCGGCCGGTTCGCGCAACTTCGGCACAAAGCTGTGGAACGCCAGCCGGTTCGCGTTGATGAACGGCGCCACCACGGCCCTCGAGGTCCCGTCGCGGTCGGAGTTGACCGACGCCGACCGCTGGATCCTCGACCTGGAAGCCAAGCTGGTGTCCGATGTGGATGGCCTGTTCGAGGACTTCCAGTTCGCCAAGCTGTGCGACGAGCTCTACCACTTCACGTGGGACGAGTTCTGCGACTGGTACCTGGAACTGGCCAAGGTCCAGCTCGCCGAGGGCGGCGCGCGCGCGGACGCGACGCGTGCGGTCCTGGGCAAGGTCCTGGACACGATCCTGCGCCTGCTGCACCCGGTCATGCCGTTCATCACCGAGGTCCTGTGGAAGGAGCTCACCGGCGGCGAGTCCCTGGTGATCACGTCGTGGCCGACGGCCGGCGAGGTCACCGCGGACACCGTTGCGGCGCAACGGATCGAGGGCATCCAGAAGCTGGTGACCGAGGTCCGCCGGTTCCGCTCGGACCAGGGGGTGAAGCCGGGTCAGCGCGTCCCCGCGCGCCTGTCCGGCGTCGCCGAGGCGGGGCTCGGCGAGTTGGAGGCCTCGGCCCGGTCGCTGGCCCGGCTGACCGAGCCCGAGGACGGCTTCGCGGCGAGCGCGTCGCTGGAGGTCTCGACGCCCACCGGCACGGTGACCGTCGAGCTGGACCTCTCCGGCACGGTCGACGTCGAGGCGGAGCGCAAGCGCCTGACCAAGGACCTCGCGGTGGCGGAGAAGGAACTCCAGCAGTGCGAGGCCAAGCTGAACAACCCGAAGTTCACCGAGAAAGCCCCGGCCGACGTCGTCGAGAAGATCAAGTCTCGCCGCGCGGTCGCCGTCGCCGACATCGAGCGGATCAAGGCGCGCCTGGCCGCCATGTGAGCTGACGACGAAGGCCCCGCTTCCAAGCTTGGGAGCGGGGCTTTCGTCCGTCCGGGACTACTCGAACGGGCGGTGGTCGGGAACGCACACCGTCCCCGGTGCGGGCAGCGTCCCGGCGCCGAAGTAGCGGTCGACCGCCTGGCCGACGCACGCGCTCTGACCCAGCGACCCGTGGCCGTACGCGTCCAGCGCCAGCAGCCGGGCGTTGCCCAGGTTGCGCACCACCCGTTGCGCGCCGTCGAACGGCGTCTCCGGGTCACCGAGCTGGTTGCCCAGCACCAGCACCGGCACCGCCGTCTCGCGGTCCCACGGCCCGCGGTAGGTGTCCTGCGTGCGGTCGGGCCACAGCGGGCACGGCAGCGACTTGTAGGCGTCCTCCGGGCCGAAGCCGCGCACCTGCTGGTTCGCCTGGCTCGCGTAGGACCACCACAGTTCCGGGGTGGCCGGGTTCACCGTGTCCGCGCAGAACGTCGCGCCACCGGCGACCAGCGAGTCCACCGGCGTCTTGATCGGCGTGGCCCCGGTCGGCGCCAGTGCGAGCGCGGGTGTGGGCTCGGGTGACGACGTCGCAGCGGGCGCGTCCGGTGCCGTCCGCACCGCCTGCAACAAGTCGGCGAGCTTCGGCGCGTCGCGCTGGAAGGTCAGGGCTTGGTCCACCTGGGTGACCAGCGCCGGGTAGTCCACCACCGTCGGCTTCCCGGTCGCCGGGTCGGTGATGCGCACCGGTCCCTTCGCGAGGCGGTCGAGCAGGGCGTCGTACTTCACGTTCAGGTCGCCGCCGCGGAACGCGCACTTCGGCGACGCCGCACACGCCCGCAGGAAGGTCTGCAGCGCGTCTTGCGCGCCGTTGAAGGCGCCCAGCCGCACGCTGAACGGCACGTCCGCGTCCTGCGGGCGGTAGCCGGTGAACCAGTTGACGGTGTCGTCGGCGGCGTCGAGCACCATGGCGGCCACGTGGTCGGGGAACATGTTGGCGTAGGTCTGGCCGAGCACCGTGCCGTACGACAAGCCGTAGTAGCGCAGCTTGTCCTCGCCGAGCGCGGCGCGGATCCGGTCCAGGTCACGGGCCACGACGGCGGTGGACAGGTGGCTCAGCAGCGGTCCGCCGTTCTTGGCGCACAACCCGGTGAAGTAGCGGACCGCGGCCAGCTGCTCCTGGCTCTGCTCGTAGGTCACCGGGAAGGTGCCGACCGCCTTCGACACCACGTCCAGCTGCTTCGGGTCGGTGAAGCAGCGCACCGGGGTGCTCGCGCCGACCCCACGCGGGTCGAAGCCGACGAGGTCGTAGCGCTGGTGCAGCCCGGGGGTCAGCGGCGGGGCGAACCGGCCGGAAACCCCGGGACCACCCGGGTTGTAGACGATCGTCCCCAGCTTGTGCGCCTGGTCGACGGCGGGCAGCCGACCGAGGGCGAGCCGGACCGTCGGGCCGCTGGGGTCCTGGTAGGACAGTGGGACGTCCAGCGTCGTGCACTGGTAGCCGGGGTGTGCGGGATCGGCGCAGTCGGTCCAGACCGGTCCGGTGGCCGCGGCCGGGGTGACAACCGAGGCGGCCACCGCGGCGAGGACCACCGCGGCCACGGCAACTGTTTTGGTGATCATTTTTCCACGATGGCGCACACGGTTGGGGTGTGTCGGGGGCGCGAGCCCCAAACCCGCTGGTGGTGCTGGCTCCACCGCCGATCGGGTGGCCCGGCACGGTGATCAGCGGCGACCACGCAGCGTGGCCGCCGAAGATCATCCATGCGGACTACGCACCGGCATGTCGAGAAAGCCCGCGCGGCTCCGACCACGCCACGACAACGGACCAAACGCTTGAAGGAGAACACATCATGGGCAAGGTTGTGCTGGACGTGACGGCTTCCGTCGACGGCTTCACCTCGGGGCCGAACGTGCGCCCCGAGGAGCCGATGGGCGACCGCGGCGAGCTGCTGCACGAGTGGATGGGCGGGGAGGGTGCCGACGCCGAGCAGTTCGCCGAGCTCAACGCGAGCGTCGGCGCCACCGTCGTCGGACGCACCACGTTCGACCTGGGGCTGAAGAACTGGGGCGGCACGCCGTACCCCGGCGTCCCGTGCTTCGTCGTCACGCACCGGCCTGAGGAAGACTTCGTCGGCGACAACGGCGGCCAGTTCTCCTTCGACGGCCTGGAGGCGGCGGTGCGCCGGGCCAAGGAGGCCGCGGGGGACAAGGTCGTCTACGTCCTGGGCGCCGACATCGGCCGCCAGCTCCTGGCCGCCGGCCTGCTCGACGAGCTGAGCCTGCACATCGCCCCGGTGCTGCTGGGTGGTGGCGCGCGGCTGTTCGACGGCGAGCTGGCCGAGCTGGTGGCGGAGGGCGACCCGGTGATCGGGACCGCGCTGCACCAGCGCTACCGCGTGCAGCGTTAGGCGCTGTCCTGCGGATCCGTGGTCGCGGTCTTCGCGCCGAGGCAGCCCCTGGCGGCGTTGGCGGAAAGCCCGAGTACCTCCGGTACGAGGGCTTCCCGCCGCCTTGCCAGGAACCACCTCGATCACGAAGCCCATCGACCGAGAGCCACAGGACAGCGCCTAGGCCAGGCGGTAGCGCAGTTCGGGACGCCCCACCGAACCGTAGGTGGGGCTCCGCTCCGCTTGGCCCGCGTCGACCAGGTACTCCAGGTAGCGGCGGGCGGTCACCCGCGACACCCCGACCGCGTCGCCGACCGCGGTGGCCGTGGCGCCGTCCTCGGCCCGCAGCACCCCGCGCACCGCGTCCAGGGTCGCGTCGCTCATCCCCTTGGGCAGCTGCGTTTCCGGGCTGCGCAACGTGGCCAGCGCGCGGTCGATCTCCGACTGGTCGCTCGCCGTGCCCTCGGTCAGCGACCGCCGGAAGCTGGCGTAGCGCTCGAGCTTGTCGCGCAACGTCCGGAACGTGAACGGTTTCAACAGGTATTGCACGACGCCGGCCGACACGGCGGCACGCACCACGGCCAGGTCCCGAGCCGAGGTCACCATGATCACGTCGAGCTCCCGGCCCGCGGCCCGCAACGACCGGCACACGTCGAGCCCGGTGCCGTCCGGCAGGTACATGTCCAGCAGCACGAGGTCGACCAGATCCCGGTCCACCAACCGCAACGCCTGCGCGCCGGAGTGCGCCACCCCGGCCACCCGGAACCCGGGCACGCGGTCCACATAGGTCCGATGCGCTTCGGCGGCCACCTGGTCGTCCTCGACCACCAGAACGGCGATGGGGTCGGTCGTGTTGGTGCTCATCGCAGTGGCATCCGCACCGTGAACGTCGAGCCGTCCACTTCGACCGTCCCGCGGTGGCGCCGCACCGCCTGACCGACGAGGGCGAGCCCGAGACCCCGGCCGCCGCCGTCCTTGGTCGACCAGCCGCGCCGGAACGCACTGTCCACATCGGCCGGATCGAGCCCGCGTCCTGAGTCGGAAACGGTCACCAGCAACGCATTGCGCTCCGTGCTCACGGTCACCTGGACCCGGGGCGACGTGGCCGGCGGCGACGTGGCCACCGCGGCATCGATGGCGTTGTCGAGCAGGTTGCCCAGCACGGTGACCAGGTCGTGCTGGTCGATGCCGGTCAGCGCGCCGTCGTCGATGCGCGACTCGGGGGTCACTTCGAGCTCGACCCCGCGCTCGCTGGCCTGCGCCGCCTTGCCCAGCAGCAGAGCCGCGAGCACCGGCTCGTCGACCGCCGCGACCACGGTGTCGGTCAGCCGCTGGGCCAGCTCCAGTTCGGTGGTGGCGAACTCGATGGCCTGCTCCGGCTTGCCGAGTTCCACCAGCGACACCACCGTGTGCAGGCGGTTGGCCGCCTCGTGGGCCTGCGAGCGCAGTGATTCCGCGAGCCCGCGCACGGAGTCCAGCTCGCCGGTCAGCTGCTGCAACTCGGTGTGGTCGCGCAACGTCACGACCGTGCCGAGCAGCCGCTCGCCCTTGCGCACGGGCGAGGAGTTGACCACCAGCACGCGGTTTTCGGTCAGCCGCAACTCGTCCCGAACCTCTTGTCCGGCAAGGGAATCCGGCAATCCCAGCTCGGGCAGCGTGCGTCCGACCGCGTCCTGGGCGCCGAGCAGGTCACGGGCGCCGTCGTTGGCCAGGTGCACCACGCCGTGCCCGTCGAGCAGCAACAAGCCCTCGCGCACCGCGTGCAAGGTGGCCTCGTGGTACTCGAAGAGCCGGCCGAGTTCCTGCGCCGACATGCCGTGCGTGTGCCTGCGCAGCCGGACGGTCACGACGTAGGTCGCGCCGCTGCCGATCAGCAACGCGAGCGCCGCCACCCCGGCCAGCACGAGCAGCCGGTCGCGCAGTTCGGCGTTGACCGCCTGGACGGTGATGCCGACGCTCACCAGCGCGCGGATGCGCCCGGTGCCGTCGACCACCGGCGTGACCGCGCGGATCGACGGCCCGAGCGTGCCCGTGTACGTCTCGGTGAACGTCTGCCCGGCCAGCGCCGGCTCGATGTGCCCGAGGAAGTGCTCGCCGATGCGGGCCGGGTTGGGGTGGGTGTAGCGGATGCCCCGTGGGTCCATGATCGTGATGAAGTCGACGCCGGTGCTGGTGCGCACCCGCTCGGCGAACGGCTGCAGCTGACTGCTCGGGTTTGGCGTGTCCAACGCGCTGAGCAGCGACGGGGTGGCCGCGATGGTCTTGGCCAGCGCGGTCACCTCGCGGGTGGCGTTCTCGCCGGCGCGTGCCTCCGCATCGGAGTAAGCGAGCAGGGCACCGCACAACACGACGACGAGCACGATGACGGCCTGCAGCACGAACAACTGCCGGGCCAGGCTCCACCGCCGCATCGGGCTCACCGCCTTTCGCGAACGCAATGTACGCAATGGTGACCTGGGTCATAGCGGTGCGGATAGTCGGCACCCATCGCGTCCGCGTTCCCCCGCCCTAGGAGGACCCTGTGTCAACGCAGGCACCGGCTCGCCATAGCCGGTTATCGACCCACTACCTGTACATCCTCGTGCTCGTGGCCGTGGCCGCGGGCATCGTCGTCGGCTTCGCGGCGCCGGACGCCGCCAAGCACCTGGCCCCGCTGGGCAAGGCGTTCGTCTCGGTCATCCAGATGATGATCAGCCCGATCATCTTCTGCACGGTGGTGACCGGGATCGGGGCGGTGTCGAAGGCCGCCAAGGTCGGCAAGGTCGGTGGCATGGCGCTGGGCTACTTCGTCGTCATGTCGTTCGTGGCCCTGGCCATCGGCCTGGTCGTCGGCAACATCCTGCACCCCGGCGAGGGCCTGCACCTGACCGACGCGCTGGCCGCCAAAGGCACGGACCAGGCGGGCGAGCCGCAGAACAGCACGCAGTTCCTGCTCGGCATCATCCCGGTGTCGCTGCTGACCGCCCTGGTCAGCGGGTCGGTGCTGCAGACCCTGCTGGTCGCGCTGCTTACCGGGTTCGCGTTGCAGGTCATGGGCTCGGCGGGCCGGCCGATCCTGCGCGGGGTCGGGCACCTCCAGAAGCTCGTCTTCCGGATCCTCGGCATGGTGATGTGGGCGGCGCCGATCGGTGCGTTCGGAGCGATCGCCGCCGTGGTCGGGACCGCCGGTGCCGGCGCGCTCAAGGGCCTCGCGGTGATCATGCTCGGCTTCTACGCGACCTGTCTGATCTTCGTGTTCGTCGTGCTCGGCGCGCTGCTGTGGTTCGGCGCCCGGATCAACCTGCTCTCGCTGCTGCGCTACCTCGGCCGCGAGTTCCTGCTGATCCTGTCCACGTCCTCCTCCGACGTCGCGCTGCCGCGGCTGATCGCGAAGATGGAGCACCTCGGGGTGAGCAGGCCGGTGGTCGGCATCACCGTGCCGACCGGGTACACGTTCAACCTGGACGGCACGATGATCTACCTGACCATGGCGTCGCTCTTCGTGGCCTCGGCGATGGACAAGCCGATGTCCGTGGGGGAGCAGATCGCCTTGCTGCTGTTCATGATGGTCGCGTCCAAGGGGGCGGCCGGCGTCACCGGCGCCGGGCTGGCCACCTTGGCCGGTGGGCTCGCGTCGCACCGGCCCGACCTGGTCGGCGGCGTCGGCCTGATCGTGGGCATCGACCGGTTCATGTCCGAGGCCCGCTCGCTGACCAACTTCGCGGGCAACGCCGTGGCCACCGTGCTGATCGGCAAGTGGGTCGGGGAGTTCGACCGCGATCGCGCCCTCGACGTGCTGGCCGGCGGGCAGCCGTTCGACGAGGTCACCCTGCTCGACGAGGAGCCGGAAGCCGAGGAGAAGTCCACATCGGACAGGGAGCCGGTTCCCGCGTAGGCCGGATGGGGGCCACGTAGACTGTTCTGCGTGGCCCCCATCGATCCAGGCGTGCTCGACCGGCTGCGCCAGGTCGAGGCCGAGCTGAACACCCGCTGGCCCGAGACCAAGATCGACCCGTCGCTTTCGCGGATCGCGGCGCTGGTCGACGTGCTCGGCGAGCCGCACAGGGCGTACCCCGTCATCCACATAGCGGGCACCAACGGCAAGACCTCGACCACCCGGATGATCGACGCGCTGATCACCCGGATCGGCCTGCGCACCGGCCGGCTGACCAGCCCGCACCTGCAGCTGGTCACCGAGCGGATCGCGCTGGACGGCAGTCCCATCGACCCCGAGCGCTACGTCGACACCTACGACGACCTCAAGCCCTACGTCGACATGATCGACAGCCGCTCGGACGTGCCGATGAGCAAGTTCGAGGTGCTGACCGGCATGGCTTTCGCCGCCTTCGCCGAGGCGCCGGTCGACGTCGGCGTCATCGAGGTCGGCCTCGGCGGCACCTGGGACGCCACCAACGTCGCCGACGGCAAGATCGCCGTCGTCTGCCCGGTCGCGGTGGACCACGTCGAGTACCTCGGCGGGGACATCGCGGGCATCGCCAAGGAGAAGGCCGGCATCATCAAGCCCGGGTCGATCGCCGTGCTGGCCGAGCAGACCCCCGAGGTCGGCCGGGTCCTGCTGGAGCGCACGGTCGAGGTGGACGCCACCGTCGCGCGCGCCGGCATGGAGTTCGGCGTGCTGCAGCGCGACGTCGCCGTCGGCGGGCAGCTGCTCCGCCTGCAGGGTCTCGGTGGCGTGTACGACGACATCTTCCTTCCGTTGCACGGCGAGCACCAGGCGAAGAACGCCGTGCTGGCGCTGGCCGCGGTCGAGGCGTTCTTCGGCGCGGGTGCCGATCGCCAGCTCGACGTCGCGGCGATCCGTGAGGGTTTCGCCTCGGTGGTCGTGCCGGGCCGGCTGGAGCGGGTGCGCAGTGCCCCGTCCGTGTTCGTCGACGCCGCCCACAACCCGCACGGCGCGACGGCGCTGGCCGAAGCCCTCACCACCGAGTTCGGCTTCCGCAAGGTCGTCGGCGTGCTCGCGGTGATGCGCGACAAGGACGCCGAGGGCATCCTCACCGCACTCGAGCCGGTGTTCACCGAGGTCGTCGTCACGGCGAACTCGTCGCCCCGCGGCATGACCGCCGATGAGCTCGCCGGCGTGGCCAAGCAGGTCTTCGGCGAGGACCGCATCGTGGTCGAGCCGCGGCTGGTGGACGCCATCGAGACGGCGGTCCACCTCGCCGAGGAGACCACCGACGAACGCGACGCCGTGTCCGGTGGCGGCGTGGTGGTGACCGGTTCGGTCGTCACCGCGGGCGAGGCCCGGTCCCTGTTCGGCAAGGAGCCTGCGTGAGCACGCCTGCCGACCCGAAGCCCGCGCCCGACCCGATGAAGGGCTTCCGCGGCGTCGCGGCCGGAACGTTGATCCTGGAAGGGATCGTCGTGCTGCTCGCCCTCCCCGTGGTCGCGAAGCTCGGCGACGGGCTGGCCACCTGGCAGGGGATTCTCGTTGGCGGGCTGGGGTTGCTGATGTTCCTGGCGTGCGGCGTCGTGGGCCGGCCGTGGGGCATCCCGGTGGCGCTGGCGTTGCAGGTCGTGATGATCGCGTCCGGCCTCGCCGTGCTCACCCTGGGCGGCCTCGGCATCCTGTTCGGCTTGGTGTGGGTCTACTTGTTGTGGCTGCGCAAGGACATCCGGCGCCGGATGGCCGAGGGCACGCTGGCCAGCCAGCAGCCCCAGTCCACATCGGACTGACCGCTTCTGCCTCCTTCGAATACATAGGACCCACTCGGCTTCGGCCACCGTTCGAACGTCAGGCGCGTAAAGCCGCCTGCACGATCGCCAACGCCTCGGTGGGCGAGATCCCCAACGCGTGCGCCCGCGCCGCGTAGTCCCCGGCCGCCCGCTGCACCGCGGCCCGGCTGCGTTCCCCTGCCGCGCTAACGAACGTCCCGGCCCGGCCGCGGGTCTCGACCAGTCCGGCCTCCTCCAGCTCCCGGTAGGCGCGGGCCACGGTGTTCGCCGCCAGCCCGAGGTCGGCGGCCAAGCCCCGGACCGTCGGCAGCCGCGTCCCGACCGCGAGCGACCGGTCGTTGATCCGCGCCGCGAGTTGCGTGCGCACCTGCTCGAACGGCGGGGTCGGTGCGTCCGCGTCCACGGTGATCAGCGGTTCGTCCACGCAGCACTCCTCTTCGTCAGCAGCTCGGCGACACCCCATAACACCGCCGACAGCACGCCGTACCCGATCAGCCACCACAGCACGTGCGACCCCGGCGTCGTGGCCACCCCGGCAACGAGCGCCACGACCACCGGGTACGGCGTGACCGCCCGGCGCGCATCCATCCGGCGCAACGCGTCGTCCACGGCGAGGGATTCCCGTTCGGCCGCGAGCGCGGGCCTGCGCAGCACGTCGAACAGCACCACCGCGCCGATCATCCCGAGCACGACCACCGTCACCGTGAACGCCACGCCGATCGCCCGCTCGTCGGACTCCGCCGCCACCACCGCCCCGACGGCGATCCCGGCCGCATAGATCAGCACGGCCGCCGTGGCGTAGTACCGGCCGAGCACCCCGCGCACCGTCCGTCCGCCGGGATGCGTCACCCGCGTGCGCATCCGCGCCGCGACTTCGCGCTCGCGGCGCCGCTGTACCCGCATGCCGAGCCACGCGCCGAACACCAGCACCAGCACCGAGATCGCGAACTCGGCGACCCCGGTCAGCGGCGTGCGGCCGGGTCCTAATCCCGCCCGTCGTTGCAGCACACCCCAGACGACGAGCAGGACCATCCCGATCGCGACGGCCCAGATCTCCGCCCGCGTCCCCTGCCTGCGCGCCGCGAGGCGTTCGGTCAGCGTGGGCGTCAACGTGACCCACCCCAGATCGTTGCGTCGCAGCCAGCAACTGGCGTTCTGCGCGTCGGTCATCGGCTACCTCCCCGTGTTTGTATCGAGTACTGTAGCACGCACATGAGGCAATGCCCAATACAAAACGAGCCCTGGCTACGCTGACAACGCCCGGGAACGAGCTGTCTGGGCCGATTCCCAACCCGTGAAGAGGAGTAGCAGTCGTGACTGAGCGCACCCTTGTCCTGGTCAAGCCGGACGGCGTGAGCCGCGGCCTGGTCGGCGAGGTCATCTCGCGCATCGAGCGCAAGGGCCTGAAGCTGGTCGCGCTGGAGCTGCGCAACGTCGAGCGCGACCTGGCCGAGCAGCACTACGCCGAGCACGCGGGCAAGGGCTTCTACGAGGACCTGCTGTCGTTCATCACCTCCGGCCCGGTCGTCGCGGCCGTCGTCGAGGGCCCCCGCGCCGCGGCCGCGTTCCGCCAGCTGGCCGGCGGCACCGACCCGGTCGAGAAGGCCGCCACCGGCAGCATCCGCGGCGACTTCGGCATGGAGGTGCAGTACAACCTGGTGCACGGTTCCGACTCGCCCGAGTCCGCCGAGCGCGAGGTCAAGCTCTGGTTCCCGGACCTGTAAAGCCATGCCGGACATCGGGGGAATGGTGCGGCGCGCCAAGCAGGGCGCCAAGCAGGTCATCGGCAAGGGCGACAAGAACGACAAGGACAGCGTCGACCCAGTCGACCCAGTCGAGGCGGTCGAACCGGTCGAGCCGGAGACGCCGGAGGTCGAGGACATCGCCGAGGTCGTCACCGAAGAGTCCGCCGAGGACGCCGCGTCGGTCGCCGATGTCGCCGAAATCGCTGAGGAGGTCGGCAGGCTGCGTGCGCTGATCGAGCGCACGCGGCCGGACCCCGGACCGGTGACCGGCCGCTGGTCGCTGGGCATCGGCGACCTGTTCGCCGAGCACCCGAAGGTGCCCAAGCGGCTGCGCGGGCTGGTGCGCAAGCTCGACCGCTACGGCGGGCTCGCGATCACCGAGGAGACCGTCGAGTTCGACGGCGACGACGTCGAGTGGTCCTCGGTCACCGAGATCCGCACCCGCAACCTCGTCGAGTACCTGCTCTCCGACGCCGTGGACCAGCAGCTGGAGTCCGTCCCGCTGCCGTGGTTCCCGGGGCGCAAGCGCGTGCTCGACGCCGTCGGCAAGGCCGTGCTGACCTTGCTGATCGCCGCCGCCAAGGAGCAGCTCGAGCGGCGCGACGTCGACATCCGCATCCCGGCCGAGGTGCACTACCGGGGCACCTTGCGCCGCCGCCGCGAGCTGGCTCCGGGCGTGCTGGCCGCGCTGGTGCTCGCCGATCCGGCGGTCAACCAGTGCCTCGTGGCCACCGCGGCCGCGCACGGCATCGAGGTCCGGGAAGCCGACGACGACCTGATGGCCGACGCCGAGGAGCGGGCCGCGAAGGTGCGCGCCAAGCTGGCCGCCCTGGAGGCCAAGCTGGGGAAGTTCCGGCCGAACGGCAATTGAGTCGATTCCTGTCGGTGGCCGTCGCTAGGGTGCGGCTCGTGGGTGGCGATGGGGCGCTGGTCAGCGCGAAGGGCTTGCTGAAGTCCTTCGGCGAATTCCAGGCCGTCAAAGGAATCGACGTCGAGGTGCAGCCGGGGGAGTCCTTCGGCTTCCTGGGCCCGAACGGCGCGGGCAAGTCCTCGACCATGCGGATGATCGCGTGCGTGTCGCCGCGGTCGGGTGGTGAGCTGAGCGTTCTGGGCCTCGACCCGAACATCGACGGGCCGAAGATCCGCGCGCGGCTCGGCGTCGTGCCGCAGGAGGACAACCTCGACGTCGAGCTGACCGTGCGGCAGAACCTGCAGGTCTACGGCCGCTACTTCGGCCTCGGCCGCGCCCACGTCAAGGCCAAGGCGGCCGAGCTGCTGGAGTTCGCCCAGCTCACCGACCGCGCCGACGCCGAGGTCGACTCGCTCTCCGGCGGCATGAAGCGGCGGTTGACCATCGCGCGTGCACTGGTCAACGACCCCGAGCTGCTGCTGCTCGACGAGCCGACCACCGGCCTCGACCCGCAGGCCCGGCACCTGTTGTGGGACAGGCTTTTCCGGCTCAAGCAGGCCGGCGTCACGCTGATCGTCACCACGCACTACATGGACGAGGCCGAGCAGCTTTGCGACCGGCTGGTCGTGATGGACAGCGGCCGGATCGCCGCGCTGGGCAGCCCGGCCGAGCTGATCGCCCGCTACTGCACCCGCGAGGTGCTCGAGCTGCGCTTCCCGCCGGGGGAGCAGGCGGCGGCCGAGCCCAAGGTGGCCGACCTCGCCGAGCGCACCGAGGTGCTGCCCGACCGGTTGCTGCTCTACGCCCACGACGGCGAGGCCGCCCTGGCCGCCGCGCACAACCGCGGGGTCCGGCCGCTGTCGGGCCTCGTGCGCCGCAGCTCGCTGGAGGACGTGTTCCTGCGCCTGACCGGACGGACCCTGGTGGACTGATGAGCACCGACACCGTTCGGCCGCCGCTGGCGGTCCGCCCGAGCACCGGCCGCGTCGTCGGCCCGCTGGCCGCCGCGTGGCTGGTCGTCGAGGCCAAGTGGACGTGGTACCGCAAGGGCTGGCGGGCCACGATCGGCAGCAGCATCCTCATGCCGTTGCTGTTCCTGATCGCGCTCGGCTACGGGTTCGGCACGCAGGTCAAGTCGGGCGCGGCCACCGAGGGCATGCGCTACGTCGCGTACCTGGCGCCTGCGCTGCTGGCATCGGCCGCGGTGCAGAACGCGGCGAGCGAGTCGACGTTCCCGATCCTCGCCGGGTTCAAGTGGCAGAAGATCTATTGGGGCATCGGCGCGACCCCGATGTCCCCGGCGCGCATCGCCGCGGGGGAGCTGTTGTGGATCAGCATGCGGGTGCTGATCTCCGGCACGGTGTACCTGGTGATCGCCATGCTGCTGGGCGCGATGTCGGGCCTGGGCGTCGTGCTCGCCCTGCTCTTCGCGACGCTGTGCGGGATGAGCCTGGCCGCGCCGCTGGTCGCGTTCTCGGCCACGATCGAGCGCGAAGGCCAGCAGTTCAACAACATCTTCCGGTTCCTCGTGCTGCCGATGACCTTGTTCGCCGGCACGTTCTTCCCGGTGGCGTCGCTGCCGGTGTACCTGCGCCCGATCGCGTGGCTCACCCCGCTCTGGCACGGCACCGAGCTGACCAGGGCGGCGGTCTTCGGGCGGATGCACCTGTGGCCGGTGCTCGGCCACACGGCGTACTTGCTGGCGTTGTTCGGGCTGGGCGCATGGCTGGCGGCACGCCAGTTCCAGCGCAGGCTGGCGGTGTGAGGTGACCACCGACGTGCGCGCCGAACCGGCCACCACCCCCGAACCACGCGGGCTCTTGCTGCGCATCCTGCCGTCCGCGTCGTACGCGGGCCGGGCCAACGTCGTCATCGAGCGCGCCTTGAAGGTATACAGCCGCGGCTGGATGGTGATCTTCTCCGGCTTCGCCGAGCCGCTGTTCTACCTGGTGGCGCTGGGTGTCGGCTTCAGCAAGCTGACCGGTGACGTGGTCGGTCCGAACGGCCAGCTGATCAGCTACACGGCGTTCGTGGCCCCGGCGCTGCTGGCGTCCTCGGCCATGAACGGCGCGGTCTACGACGCCACGTTCAACGTCTTCTTCAAGTTCAAGTACGGCAAGCTCTACGACGCGATGCTGGCCACGCCGCTGGGCCCGGTCGACGTCGCCATGGGCGAGATCAGCTGGGCGCTGATCCGCGGCGGCCTCTACTCGACGGGGTTCCTCGTCGTGATGGCGGTCTTCGGCCTGCTCTCTTCGTGGTGGGCGATCCTGGCGCTGCCCGCGGCCCTGCTGATCTCCCTGGGCTTCGCCGCGATCGGCATGGGCGCGACGACGTTCATGCGTTCCTGGCAGGACTTCGACCTGGTCCAGCTGTCGATCGTGCCGATGTTCCTGTTCTCGACCACGTTCTACCCGGTCACCGTGTACCCGGGTCCGATCCAGGTCGTCGTCGAGTGCCTCCCGCTGTACCACGGCATCGAGCTCATGCGGGGCCTGACCAGCGGCGTCGTCGGCTGGTCGATGCTCGGGCATGTGGCGTACTTCGCCGTCATGGCGGTCATCGGCCTGGTGGTGGCGTCCAAGCGCCTGGGCAAACTCCTGCTCACCTGAGCGCTGGGCAGTTCCACTACTCGGTGATACCGTGTACCAGTACTCGGTGCCACCGAGTACTGGTACGTCCGGGAGGGCCGGGATGGACGACCTGACGGAGATGCTGAAGGGCACCCTCGAGGGCTGCGTGCTGCAGATCATCGGCAGCGAGGAGATCTACGGGTACGCCATCACGCGTCGGCTGAACGAACTCGGCTTCGTCGACGTCGTCGAAGGCACGGTGTACACGATCCTGCTGCGACTGGAGAAGAACGGGCTCGTCCAGGTCACGAAGCGACCGTCCGGGCAGGGCCCGCCACGCAAGTTCTACAGGCTCAACGACGCTGGGCGAAAAGAACTCAAGGCGTTCTGGGCGAAATGGGAGTACATCTCGATACGGATCGACAAGCTCAGGGAGGGCGGGGAATGAACTTCTGGGAGACCATCACCGGCAGCGATCTCACCCGGGAATGGAAAGCGTTCGAAGCCCGGGCCACGAAATTGCCTGCCGACTACCAGGCGGCGTGGAGTCAGATCAAAACTCATCTGTTTCCTTACGGCGGGTTCTCCGGTCGCAACCTCATGCCGATCCTCGACGGTGCGCTGCGTCTGCTCGAGGAGTCGGCGTCCGACGAGCTTGGCATCCACGAGGTGCTGGGCGACGACATCGCGGGTTTCTGCGCGGCGCTCGCCGGCGGGCACGGCGCTCGGACCTATCGCGACCGGTGGCGCGAGCAGTTGAACGGGACCGTCGCACGGAAATTGAGCCGGCTGGGAGGGTGACATGGGAATCAAGGACATCATCGACGGCAAGAAGTACTGGCGCGCGCACGTGGCCCGGATCAAAGCGCTCCCACGGGACTACCGGATCGTCTACAACGAGATCCAGCGCTACTTCTTCAAGGTCGGGCCGGTCGAGTTGCTCGACGGGTCCCTGTTCGAGGGGATCCTCGACTTCTTCGAGGAGGGCGTGGCGGCCGGCAAAGGAGTCCTGGAGCTCGTCGGCAACGACGTCGCGGCCTTCTGTGACGACTTGATCAAGGGCTCACGCACGTTCGCGGATATTTACCAGGAATCCCTCAACGCCAGGAAATAGCGTCAAACGACCTCGGCGACGTGGTAAGCGACGCCGCCCTCGACGACGTATCCCGAACCGACGCAGACGATGTCGTTGAGCCATTGGAGCCGGTCGGCGCCGGTCTCGAACAGCAGGGCGGTGCGGAAGTAGTGATTGCCGGGCACACCGTCCGGGCGGACCCACCGGCCGCCGTAGGTCATGTGCACCAGGTCGCCGTCGTCGGTGCGCAAGGTCAGCCGGACGTCGAGGGTCATGGTCCCGTCGGGCCGGAACAGGGCCCAGTCACCGCCGCCGGGCAGGACCTCGCCGCGCAGCCGGTCACCGTCGAAGCTGCCGCCCGCGGCGCCGAACAGGACGCGCCGGCCGAGCGGTCCGGCGCCGATGTCCAGCCGCGGGTTCAGGTCGATCACGATGTCGAACAGCGGCCGCACGCCGATCGGCGCCACGGACCGGACGCGGGGGTCGAGGGTCATGCGTTCACCCCGAACAGCTTGCCGCGCACGGCATCGGTCGACACGCCGGACTGGGCGCACAACGTCGACAAGTCGAAGAAGAACCGTTCCGCGGCGATCAGGCCGTCGGCGAAGCGGAACTGGATGAACACCGGCACCTCGGCGCGGCGGCCGTTGGGCGTCACGCCGAACCGGGTGCCGGTCATCGTCATGCGGGCGGTGCCCCAGCAGGTCAGGCTTTCACCGTCGCTTGCGTGCCCGTCGAGGGTGACCGCGTAGTCGGGAAACGATGCGAAGAAGCGGGTCAGCGCGCGCTCGTTGGCGGCGATGCCGCGGGCCGTCGTGCCGAACGCGGGCGTCGTCAGCTCCATGTCCGGGTGCAGCAACTCCAGGGCCGCGGGCACGTCCTGCGCGCTCTTCGCGACCGCCAGCGCTTGTACCAAGGCGAATTCCTTCATGAACTAAGCGTACGGTCGTACGTACTTATAAGCAAGGAGGTGTGCCAGGATGACGTCGATGAGCGAGGACCGGCGGCTGTTGCGGGGTGCCCAGTCGCGGCAGGCGATCGTGCGGCACGGCGTCGACCTCGCCTCCCTCGAAGGGCTCGACGGCCTGAGCTTCGGCCGGCTCGCGACCGACCTGGGTATCAGCAAGAGCGGGATCCAGACCTTGTTCGGCACGAAAGAGCAGCTGCAGCTGGCCGTCGCGGAAGCGGCCCGGGCCGCCTTCGAGACCGCGGTGATCACGCCGACCGGCCACCACCCGCACGGCGCGGTGCGCCTGCGGGCCCTGGTCGAGAAATGGCTGGTCTACGCCGAGGAACCGCTCTTCCCGGGCGGGTGCTTCTGGGCGGCCAACCTGCCGGTGTTCGACAGCCGGCCGGGTCCGGTGCGTGACGCCCTGGCCCAACACCAGCGCGACTGGCGGCTGCTGCTCGCCACGCAGCTTCGCCACGCCGGCAGCTCTGCCGACGCCGAGCTCACGGCCTTCCAGCTCGACGCGGTGCTGATGGCCGCCAACACCGCTTTGCGGCTCGACGACAACAGCGCCGTACGGCGGGTCCACCGCATCGTGGACACCCTGCTCGCCCCGGCATGAGAACAGCGCAGCTACTCTGGGGAACCGTGCGTGGAGAGTCCGTTTTCCCCCAGCTGGAGCAGTTGCTGCCCCGGGTGTCCAAGCCTGTCCAATACGTAGGCGGCGAACTCAACGCCACCCTCAAGAGCTGGGACGAGGCGACCGTCCGCTGGGCCCTGATGTACCCGGACGCGTACGAGGTCGGCCTGCCCAACCAGGGCGTCATGATCCTCTACGAGGTGCTGAACGAGCAGCCCGACGTCCTGGCCGAGCGCACCTACGCGATCTGGCCGGACCTCGAGGCCCTCATGCGTGAGAACGGCGTCCCCCAGTTCACGGTGGACGGCCACCGCCCGGTCGGCGACTTCGACCTGCTCGGCGTCAGCTTCGCCACCGAGCTCGGCTACACCAACCTCCTGTCGGCGCTGGACCTCGCCGGCATCCCACTGCACGCCGAGGACCGCGGGGACGACCACCCGGTGGTGGTCGCGGGTGGGCACGCCGCCTTCAACCCCGAGCCCATCTCCCGGTTCATCGACGCGGCGGTCCTGGGCGACGGCGAGGAAGCCGTCCTGGAGATCACCGAGGTGACCAGGACCTGGAAGAACGAGGGCAAGCCCGGCGGCCGCGACGAGTTGCTCCTGCGCCTGGCCGAGACCGGCGGCGTCTACGTCCCCAAGTTCTACGACGTCACCTACGCCGACGACGGCCGCATCGCGGAGGTCCGGCCCAACCGTGACCGGGTCCCGCCACGCGTGGTCAAGCGCACCACCATGGACCTGGACGCCTGGCCGTACCCCAAGAAGCCGCTGGTCCCGCTGGCCGAGAGCGTCCACGAGCGGATGAGCGTGGAGATCTTCCGCGGCTGCACGCGGGGTTGCCGCTTCTGCCAGGCCGGCATGATCACCCGTCCGGTCCGCGAGCGCTCCATCGAGGGCATCGGCGCGATGGTCCACAGCGGACTGGACGCGAGTGGGTTCGAGGAGGTCGGGCTCCTGTCGCTGTCCAGCGCCGACCACTCGGAGATCGCCGAGATCACCAAGGGCCTGGCCGACCGCTACGAGGGCACCAACACCGGTCTCTCGCTGCCGAGCACCCGCGTCGACGCGTTCAACATCGACCTGGCCAACGAGCTCTCCCGCAACGGCCGCCGCTCCGGGCTGACCTTCGCGCCCGAGGGTGGCAGCGAGCGGATCCGCAAGGTCATCAACAAGATGGTGTCCGAAGAGGACCTGATCCGCACGGTCAGCGCGGCCTACGCGGCGGGCTGGCGGCAGGTGAAGCTGTACTTCATGTGCGGGCTGCCGACCGAGACCGACGACGACGTCCTGCAGATCGCCGAGATGGCCAAGAACGTCATCCGCGCGGGCCGGGAAGCCAGTGGCCGCAAGGACATCCGCTGCACGATCTCGATCGGCGGGTTCGTGCCGAAGCCGCACACGCCGTTCCAGTGGGCCGCCCAGTGCGACCCGGAGACCGTCGACAGCCGGCTGCGCAAGCTGCGCCAGGCCATCAACGCCGACCGCGGCCTCGGCCGCAACATCGGCATGCGCTACCACGACGGTCAACCGTCCCTTGTGGAGGGTTTGCTCTCCCGCGGCGACCGCCGGGTCGGGGCCGTGATCGAGCAGGTGTGGCGCGACGGCGGCCGCTTCGACGGCTGGAGCGAGCACTTCTCCTACGAGCGCTGGATGTCCGCGGGGGCCGAGGCGCTGGCACCGTTCGGTGTGGACGTCGCGTGGTTCACCACCCGCGAGCGCGACGAGGACGAGGTCCTCCCGTGGGACCACCTGGACTCCGGCCTGGCCAAGGACTGGCTCTGGGACGACTGGCAGGACGCCCTCGACGAACAGGAACAGGACGACTGCCGCTGGACCCCGTGCTTCGACTGCGGCGTCTGCCCGTCCATGGGCACCGACATCGAGGTCGGCCCGACCGGCCGCACCCTGATCCCGATCACCCCAGTGGGCTCCTCTCTCTGACCAGAAGCTTGGACGGACCTGCTGCGGGAAATCGAGTAGCAAGCGCCGTTACGGTGGACCGATGGGATCGGTCAGGCAGTTCCAGGTCACCTTCGACTGCGCGGAACCCGAGCGTGTCGCCCGGTTCTGGTGCGAGGTGCTGGGCTACGTCCCGGCACCTGGAGGATCGGCGTGCGTCGACCCCGAAGGGGTGGGACCGCGGCTGTACTTCCAGCGCGTTCCCGAGGACAAGGTCGTCAAGAACCGCGTGCACCTGTGCGTGCGGGCCGGCACCGGGCTCGTGGGCGCGGAACGACTCGCGGCGCTCGAAGCCGAATGCGCGCGGCTGGTCGCGCTCGGTGCAACGCACTTCCGGACACTGCTCGCCGACGGCGAGAACGAGTCGTGCATCGTGATGCAGGACGTCGAGGGCAACGAGTTCTGCCTCGACTGACTGGTGCTAACCGGTGACCGCGGCCAGCGCGTTCACCAGGCCGTGCCCGTAGAACCCGTTGTACGGCCCGTATCCCGTGCAGTAGCCGTCCTGCGTGCCGGTGCCGTTGAGGTCGTAGTCGGCCGGGCATGGCACCTGGCTGGCCTCACCGGTCAACATGGTGGCCAGCTCCCGCGGGGTGCTGCCGGGGTGCCGCGAGGCGAGCAGCGCCACCACACCGGTCGCGTGCGGTGCCGCCATCGACGTGCCGCAGAACCGGTCGTAGCCACCGGGAACGGTGGAGAGCACGCACTCCGAATTCGGGTCCGTGGCGCTGCGGGTGAACTCGCCACCCGGAGCTGTCACATCCACCACGCCTAACCCGTAGGAGCTGTAGCCGGCCTTGACGCCGTTCTCCCCGACGGCCGACACCGCGATCACGTCGCGTAACCCGGCGGGCAGGACCTTGCAGCCCCGGTCGAGTTGCCGGTCGGCCTGGTCGGTGCCGACCGTGCTGTCGCTCGTCGGCTGGGCCTGCGGGTCGCTCAGGTCGGTCGCCTCGTTGGTCGCCGCGGCGACGGTGGCCACGCCCTGCTGGGTCGAGTAGCGCACCGCGCGGCGCACCGCTTCGTACACAACGCCTTCGGAGCCGTCGTGGTCGCAGGTCAGCAGCCACGGGTCGACGAAGTAGCTGTTGTTGGTGACGGTCATGTGCTGCTTCGCGGCCCACATCAGCCCGCACACGGCGGCCTCGGGGTAGATCAGCCCGTCGTCGTCGACCACCTTCACCGAGGCGATCCGCACGCCCGGCGCCACGCCCGCGACGCCCTTGCCGTCGTCGGCGGCCGCGATGATGCCCGCGACGTGCGTGCCGTGCGCGGAACCCGTTGGCGCCCAAGCCTTCGGCGACGTGTCCGGCTTGCCGCTCAGGCAGCCCGCCGACTTGTTCGCCGCGACCGCGTCCGCGAGATCGGGGTGCTTGGCGTCCACGCCGGAGTCCAGCACGCCGACGACCACGTCCTTGCTGCCCTCGAGCAGCAGGTGCGCCTTGTCGGCGCCGATCATCCGCATGTCCCACTGGTCGTCGGCGCGGTCGACGGTGCTGACCTGCTCGGTCGCGTGCGTGCTCTTGCTCGCGTGGGTCTCGTCGGCCTTGCGCCGGTGGGCCGTGCCGTCGTCGGTCTCGGCCAGCCGCTGCGCGCTGAACGCGCGCTCGGGGCCGATCCGGTCGTCGAAGTGCGAGTCCTCGGTGGTGGCCACCGCGACCGCGATCTGCGGGTAGTAGATCGTCGTGGCGCCGCACGCGGCCCCGATCTGCGACTTGGCGGTCTGCTCGACGGTGCCCGGGTCGAAGACGACCAGGTAGCGCAGCTGGTGCCCGGTCGGCGTGCACTCGCCTGGCACCGGGTCGGGGCCGGACGCCGCAGCTGTGCTCAGCGGGAGCAAGCCGGTGACGACCACGGCCGCACAGACCGCCGCCACCTTCGCACCGCGCGGTGCGCGCACGGGCACAACCTCCACTTTTCGGGTCGGCCGGAGTTCGGGGTTTCCCGGCTGTCCACCTGAGCGGACGGTAGCCAGCCGGGATCGCCCAGACAAGTTCAACCGCGCAATTGGCCCTCCCGGTACGGTGCTCACAGCCAGTCGAACCACGACTGGAGCAGGACGGACCCCACCAGAAGGAGTAGCGCTGAGCCGCGCCGACCAACCCAACCCGTCCGCCCCGGCCGTGCAGCGGATGCGTATCCGGTACGCGAAACGGGGACGACTGCGGTTCACCTCGCACCGCGACGTCGCGCGGGCCTTCGAGCGGGCGCTGCGGCGCGCGCACGTGCCGATGGCGTACTCCCAGGGGTTCAGCCCGCGCCCGAAGATCTCCTGGATCGGCGCCGCGCCGACCGGGGTGGCGAGCGAGGCCGAGTACGTCGAGATCCAGCTGGTCCGCGAGGTCGACCCGGCCGGGCTGGTCGCGGTGCTCGACGAAGCCATGCCGCCTGGCCTGGACGTCCTCGAAGCGGTTCCGGCCGGAACCGGCTCGCTGGCCGAGCGCGTCGAGGCCAGCCGCTGGCGCATCGAGTTCGACGGAGTGCCCCCTGAGCAGCTGAAATCGGCGGTCGACGCGTTGCTGGCGGCCGAACGGGTGGACGTCGAACGGCTCACGAAGGACGGCAAGCGCACGATCGACGCCCGGGCCGCCGTGGTGGCGGCGGTTGTCGACGCGGCCCCCGGTGAGTCGGCTCCGTGTGGGATACTCGACGTGGTTGTGCGGCAGACAACGCCTGCGGTGCGACCCGACGACGTGTTGAGCGCGCTCCGTGTCGTTGCCGACCTGGCCCCGCCGGTACCCGCGAAGGCGACCCGGATGGCGCAGGGACGGCTCGACGACAGCGGCGGCTTGTCCGACCCGTTGGCCCAGGACAGGGTCGCGGCGCCGGACCGGCAACCTGCGGCGCCTCGATCCGACGCCGACTGACCTGCCGCTACCGGTTCGCCGGGCGGTGTGAGGCAAGGATTTCGCCGCTGCGAGGCGGTGGACAGGCAGACCCTCGACCACGGGTGCGCGGTCGAGAACGAACGAGGCCCCTGCGCGGCCGCGTCCTCGAGGACGCGCCCGGGGGCGGAGGAGCTACATGTCGGAAACATCTACGCCCGCCGGTGGCACCGGCGGGGATAACAGCACATCCGCACGTCCTGAGCTGGCCGAGTTGCCGGCCAAGGTCCGCGTGCACGCGCTGGCCAAGCTGCTCGGCAAGAGCAGCCGTGAGGTCATGGACGCGCTCGACAACCTCGGCCAGGGCGCGCGCAGCGCCCAGTCCAGCGTGACGAAGGACACCGCGCTGCAGGTCGCGGACGCGCTCCTCGGTTCGGTCGACCCGGTCGGCTTGGCCGGGCTGGTCGAGGAGGCGGCGGCTGAGCCCGCCGCCCCGGTCGCGGCGCCCACCAAGCAGCCGCCGCCGACCCCGGTGTTCGCCACCGCGTCGCCGCTGTTCCTGCCGCCGACGGAGGCGCCCGCGCCGGTCCGTCCGGCGCGCGAGGAGCCCAAGGCCGAGCCGGAGCCGATCGACCAGGCCGATGAGGACGCGGAGTCCGCTGACGTCGACGACTCCGACGATGCCGGGGCCGACGGGGCTGATGATGGCGACGAGGGCTCGCGCCGCAGGCGCAGGCGTGGTCGCCGCGGTCGTGGCCGGGGCAAGGGCGGCGCGGACGACGGCGACGACACCGCAGAGCAGTCCGCCGACGCCGGCGACCAGGCCGAGGACGACCCGAAGGCCAAGGACGACCAGGACGACTCGGCCAAGTCCGAGAAGGCGTCCGAGAAGTCCGACGACGCCGAAGGCGACGAGGGCAGCAAGCGGCGTCGCCGCCGCCGCCGGCGCAAGGGCAACGGCGAAGCCGACTCGACCACCGAGGACGACCCGCCGAACACCGTCGTGCACGTGCGCGAGTCCCGTGAGGCCAAGCCCGAGACCAGCCGTGACGAGGTGCGCAGCGTGCGTGGCTCGACCCGGCTCGAGGCCAAGCGTCAGCGCAGGCGCGACGGCCGTGAGGCCGGTCGCAGGCGTGCGCCGATCCTGTCCGAGTCCGAGTTCCTGGCCCGGCGCGAGGCCGTCGACCGCACGATGGTGGTGCGCGAGCGCCCCGACCGCACGCAGATCGCCGTGCTGGAGGACGGGGTGCTCGTCGAGCACTTCGTGACCTCGGCCGGCAGCGGCTCGATGGTGGGCAACGTGTACCTGGGCCGCGTGCAGAACGTGCTGCCCAGCATGGAGGCGGCGTTCGTCGACATCGGCCGTGGCCGCAACGCCGTGCTCTACGCCGGTGAGGTCGACTGGGACGCCGCCGGGCTCGAGGGCAAGGCGCGGCGCATCGAGCAGGCGCTCTCCACCGGCGACAGCGTCCTGGTGCAGGTCACCAAGGACCCCGTCGGGCACAAGGGTGCGCGGCTGACCACGCAGATCAGCCTGCCGGGCCGGTTCCTGGTGTACGTGCCGGGCGGCGGCGCGACCGGGATCAGCCGGAAGCTGCCGGAAAACGAGCGGCGCAGGCTCAAGGACGTGCTCAAGCGGATCGTTCCCGAGGACGCGGGTGTGATCATCCGCACCGCGTCGGAGGGCGTCAGCGAGGAAGAACTCGCCCGCGACGTGCGGCGCCTGCAGGCGCAGTGGCAGGTCATCAAGGACAAGGTCGACGCCGAGGCGTCGAACAAGGGCAAGAAGTCCAGCGCGCCGACGTTGCTCTACGAGGAGCCGGACCTGCTGGTGAAGGTCGTGCGTGACCTGTTCACCGAGGACTTCGCCGGGCTCGTGGTCCAGGGTGCCGACGCCTGGGACACGATCGACGCGTACGTCCGGCATGTGGCACCTGAGCTGACCGACCGCGTGCGCAGGCACGTCGGCCCGGCGGACGTGTTCAACGAGCACCGCATCGACGAGCAGCTGCTCAAGGCGCTGGATCGCAAGGTGTGGCTGCCCTCGGGTGGCTACCTGGTGATCGACCGCACCGAGGCCATGACCGTCATCGACGTGAACACCGGCAAGTTCACCGGCAGCGGCGGCAACCTCGAAGAGACGGTGACCAGGAACAACCTGGAATCGGCCGAGGAGATCGTCCGCCAGCTGCGCCTGCGCGACATCGGCGGCATCATCGTGATCGACTTCATCGACATGGTGCTGGAGGCCAACCGGGACCTGGTGCTGCGCAGGCTGACCGAGTGCCTGGGCCGCGACCGCACCCGCCACCAGGTGGCGGAGGTGACGTCGTTGGGCCTGGTCCAGATGACCCGCAAGCGCGTGGGCACTGGCCTGCTGGAGGCGTTCAGCACGCCGTGTGAGCACTGCAAGGGCCGTGGCGTGATCGTGTCCACGGACCTGGAGGCTCCCGCGAACGGCGGTCACCAGCACCAGCACGCCCCGGCCAACGGCAAGCGCAACGGCCGCGACCACGGCAAGTCCAAGGACACGTCCACCAAGGACACGAAGGACGCCCGCGACAAGGCCCCCGACCCCGACGCGCCCGGCAAGGGCACGGCGGTGGCTTCGACCAGCGCGGCGGCTTCGACCAGCACGACGGAGCCGGCCCCGGCCGAGTCCGCGAGTGCTGCGGCGACTCCGCTGAGCACCGAAGCTCCCGCGGCGGCGGCGGTCGCTGCCGGCACGACCGACAGCTCTGCTCCCGTAGATCAGAGGTCAACGGTTGCGCCGCATGCTGCTGCGGATGATTCCACCCAGGCAGGCCCGGAAGCGGGATCGCCGCAGGTGAACTCGGCCCCGGCGGCCGATTCCACCGCGACGGGCACCGGTTCGCCGGCCGCGCCGATCGCCGGCTCGGCCCCGGTGGACGCGGGCGCGCCGGCCGTGTCGCCGAGCGTCGAGGCGGTGTCGACCCCGGCTGTTGCCCCGGCAACGTCGTGGGACAGCTCCTCGGACCAGTCCGACGAGGCCGAGTCGTCCTCGGCTCCGGCCGCCATCGAGTCCGCGGCGCCGACCTATGGCACCGCGCCCGTGGCCCAGGCCGAAACAGCGCCTCAGCCGCAGGCTGAAGCCCCGACGGCCGGTTCTCCGGTCACGGGCAGCGAGCCCGCGCAAGACGCCGCTGAGTCGGCCCAGGCCTCGGTGGCGACCGAATCGGAGCCGGCCGGCTCCGCGGCCGCTAAGTTGCCTGCTGAGCCGGCGCAGGTCGAGTCGGCGGCGGCGGAGTCCGTGCAGGTGGACGGGGCTCAGGAGCGCGCTGAGCAGGCCACCCGCCGGCGGCGGCACGGGAAGGTGGTCCGGCCCGCCGGGGCACCAGCGCCCGTCGTGGCGCCTGCTGTCGAGGTCAGTGTGCCGCCGGTGCCGGAGGGGCAGTCGCGGGTGCTGGTTGCGCCCGAGGAGTCGCTCAACGGCCACGAGGCGCAGGCCGAGACCCCCGCCGAGAACGTGGTCTCGAGCGCTGCGGCGTCCGAGGCGGACGGGCCCGAGGCACTGGCCCTCCCGCGTCGGCACCAGCCGCGCCGGGCCGTGTCGCGGCCTGCCGGTCCACCGGTCCACACGCCGGGCGAGCCGTCATGACCCACCCCGGTTTGACCCTCGTTCCGGCCGCCACGTAACCTGTATGTCGGCCCGCCGTTCCGGTGGGCCGAGTCGTGCAGAGACCGGTTCAGAGCAAGAGTGGACCCCGGTCACGCGTGACCCCCTAATCGTCGAGTAGCAGGAGACTTCCGTCCCGATGTACGCGATCGTCAAGACAGGCGGCAAGCAGTACAAGGTGGCTGTCGGCGACGTCGTCGAGGTCGAGAAGCTCGAGGGTGCCGCGGGCACCGAGCTCACCTTCCCCGCGGTGCTCGTCGTCGACGGCGACGACGTCACCACCGACGCCGCCGCGCTCGAGAAGGTTTCGGTGACCGGCAAGGTCGTCGAGCAGACCAAGGGTCCGAAGATCCGGATCCACAAGTTCAAGAACAAGACCGGGTACCACAAGCGGCAGGGTCACCGTCAGAAGCTGACCCGCGTCGAGGTCACCGGCATCACGACCAAGTAAAGGACGTCCAGCAGCCATGGCACACAAAAAGGGCGCATCCAGCTCGCGGAACGGGCGTGACTCCAACGCCCAGTACCTGGGTGTGAAGCGCTACGGCGGCCAGGTCGTGAAGGCCGGCGAGATCCTGATCCGCCAGCGCGGTACCAAGTTCCACCCCGGCGTCAACGTCGGTCGCGGCAGCGACGACACGCTGTTCGCGCTGTCGGCCGGTGCGGTCCAGTTCGGCGAGAAGCGCGGTCGCAAGACCGTGAACATCGTCCCGGCCGAGGGCTGAGCCCCGCCGAGACAACGCAAGACCCCAGTACGAGGGGCGGGCCGGTGCATCAACCGACCCGCCCCTCGTCGCATGCATGAGAGGTTCCCGTGTCCAAGTTTGTTGACCGCGTGGTGATCCATCTCGCCGGCGGTGACGGTGGGCACGGCTGCGCGTCCGTCCACCGCGAGAAGTTCAAGCCGCTCGGCGGCCCCGACGGCGGCAATGGCGGCAACGGCGGTGACGTCGTACTGGTCGTCGACAGCAACGTCCACACGTTGCTCGACTTCCACTTCCGCCCGAACGCCCACGCCACCAACGGCAAGCAGGGCCAGGGGTCCAACAAGGACGGCGCGGTCGGCGAGGACCTCGAACTGCACGTGCCCGACGGCACCGTTGTGCTCACCGCCGACGGCGATGTCGTCGCCGACCTGGTCGGCCCCGGCACCCGGTTCATCGCCGCCCGTGGCGGCCGTGGCGGCCTGGGCAACGCCTCGCTCGCGTCCAAGGCACGCCGGGCCCCCGGCTTCGCCCTGCTGGGCGAACCCGGCGAGGCCAGGGACCTCGTGCTGGAGCTGCGCTCCGTCGCCGACGTCGGCCTCGTGGGCTTCCCGTCCGCGGGCAAGTCGTCGCTGATCTCGGTGCTGTCCGCGGCCCGTCCCAAGATCGCGGATTACCCGTTCACGACCCTCGTGCCCAACCTCGGCGTGGTGACCGCGGGGGAGACCGTGTTCACCATGGCCGACGTGCCCGGCCTGATCCCCGGCGCCAGTGAGGGCAAGGGCCTCGGCCTCGACTTCCTGCGGCACATCGAGCGGTGCTCCGTGCTCGTGCACGTGGTCGACTGCGCCACCTACGAACCCGGCCGCGACCCGCTGTCCGATGTGGACGCGCTGGAAGCGGAGCTGGCCCGCTACACCCCGGCGCTCGGCGGCGACCTGGCCGACCGCCCACGGGTCGTCGTGCTCAACAAGATCGACGTGCCCGAGGCACGCGAGCTCGCCGAGCTGATCCGCCCGGACCTCGTCGAACGTGGCTTGCCTGTCTTCGAGGTGTCCACCGCGACCCACGAGGGCCTGCGCGAGCTGACCTTCGCCCTCGCCGAGGTGGTCGAGCGCGACCGCGCGAGCAAGCCGGTCCAGGAAGCGACCCGGGTGGTGCTGCGCCCGTCCGCCGTGGACGAGACCGGCTTCACCGTCGAACCCGACCCCGAGCAGCCCGGCGGCTTCGTCGTGCGTGGCGAGCGGCCGGAGCGCTGGATCCGGCAGACCAACTTCGACAACGACGAGGCCGTCGGCTACCTCGGCGACCGGCTGGCCCGCCTCGGCGTCGAGGAGGCACTGGCCAAGCTCGGCGCCGAACCCGGCTGCCCGGTCACCATCGGCGACTGGACGTTCGACTGGGAGCCGTCCACGCCGGCCGGCGTCGCGGTCATGATGACCGGCCGCGGCACCGACGCCCGGCTCGAGCAGAACGACCGCGTGAGCGCGGCCGACCGCAAGGCGGCCAAGCGTGCGCGCCGTGCGCTCCGGATGGGCTTCGACTCGGGTGCCGCCGACGAAGACGAGGGCGACATCGAGTGAGCCAGCCGGTGACCTCCCGGTCGGCGACCCGTGAACGCATCGCGGCCGCCGGCCGTGTGGTGGTCAAGGTCGGTTCGTCGTCACTTACCACCGCCCGTGGCGGGCTCGATCCTGCTCGGCTGGACGCGTTGGTGGATGCTCTCGCCGTCCGGCGGGCCGCGGGCAGCCAGGTGGTGCTCGTGTCCTCCGGGGCCATCGCCGCGGGCCTCGCCCCGCTCGGCATCGGCAAGCGCCCGCGCGATCTCGCGACCCAGCAGGCGGCCGCGAGTGTCGGCCAGCTGGCGCTGGGCCACGCCTACGTCGCCTCGTTCGCACGGCACGGCCTGCAAGTGGGTCAAGTACTGCTCACCTCCGATGACGTGGTCCGGCGCGCGCACTACCGCAATGCGCAGCGCACGTTCGATCGTTTGCTCAGCCTCGGCGTCGTGCCCGTGGTCAACGAGAACGACACCGTGGCCACCCAGGAGATCCGCTTCGGCGACAACGACCGGCTGGCCTCGCTGGTCGCGCACCTGATCGGGGCGGACGCCCTGGTCCTGCTGTCCGATGTGGACGGCCTCTACGACGGCGATCCGCGCCGGGGCAAGGCCAACCGCATCGACGAGGTCGCCGACGACGCGGACATCGCGGACGTCGAGGCCACCACCAACGGCGCCTCCGGGCTCGGCACCGGCGGCATGGCGTCCAAGCTCAGTGCCGCTCGGATCGCCAGTGCCGCGGGCGTTCCCGTGCTCGTGGCCGCTGCCGGCGATGCCTCGGCGGCCCTCGGTTCCGCCGAGGTTGGCACGGCCTTCGCCGCCCACGAACGCCGCATGCCCGCCCGCCGCTTCTGGCTCGGCTACGCGGCGGACGCGGCCGGACGCCTGCGCCTGGACGCGGGTGCCGTCCGTGCCGTGGTCGCCAAGCGCCGTTCCCTGCTCGCCGCAGGCATCACCGAGGTCAGCGGCGCGTTCGAAGCCGGCGACGTCGTCGACCTGGTGGACCCCGACGGCAAGGTGGTCGCCCGCGGCGTCGTCGCGTTCGACTCGGCCGAACTGCCCGGCCTGATAGGTCTGTCCAGCCACGAACTGGCCCCGGAACAACGCCGCGAGGTCGTGCACGCCGACGACCTGGTCCCGCTACGGGCTCGCTGACCCTCGATCCAAATCTTCGCTCCTTCCCGTCTGCACTACCTCCGGTCAGCTCGTCGTGGCCAAGGCGAACGGCAGCACCGAGTCCGCGCCCGCGTCACGCAGCAGCTTCGCCGCGACGGTCATCGTCCAGCCGGTGTCCACCTGGTCGTCCACCAGCAGCACCGGACCCTCTACTTCGGACAATCGGGCGGCCAGCTCGCCCGGTACCTTCAGCGACTCGGTCAGCTGCGCCAGCCGCTGCGCGCTGTTCGCCCGATGCCCCGTCGGCCCGCTCAGTTCCACCGTGCCGAAGAACGGCAGCCGCCCGATCGCCGCGAGCCGCTCGCCGACACTGCGCACCAGCACAGGTCGCCGATGTGAACCAATGCTGACCACCCCGACCGGTCGCTCACCCCATTCCCATTTCGCAAGCACGCCAACGCATGCGCCGAACAGGTCCTCCGGCAGTGCCTGATCCGCCACCGCGCCGTCCTCGCCGGTCGCGAACAGCTCCCGCAAACGATTGCCCCAGCCAATGTCGGTGAGCCTGCCCACCGCCCGTCCCGGCTGCGCGCTCTGTCCGGCCGGGATCTTCCCCGACAAGCTCACCCCGACCGACGACATGCCCGTCGGCCATTGCTTGCGTGGCGCGATCTCCACCCCTGGTCGCCCCAGCCGCTCCTGCGCGGCGTCGGCGACCTCTTCGGACACCTTCACGTCCCACGAGGAAGCAGTGCAGTTGTCGCACCGGCCACACGGCGCGGCGTGCGGATCGTCCAACTGCCGCAACAGGAATTCCATCCGGCAGCCCGTGGTGCGCTGGTACTCGATGATCGCCTGCTGCTCGGCTTTCCGTGCCTGGCCGATGCGGTGGTACCGCTCGCCGTCGTAGGACCAGCCCTGTCCCGTCGAGAGCCAGCCACCCTTGACCCGTTGCACGGCGCCGTCGACATCGAGCACCTTGAGCACCATCTCCAGGCGCGTGCGGGACAACTCGACGCGCGGTTCGAGCGCCGCCGTCGACACCGGCCGCGACGCCTCGTCGAGCGCCCGCAACACCTGTCGCACAACAGGTTCCGGCGGAAACGCGAGCGAGGCGAAGTATGCCCAGATGTCCCGGTCCTCAGTGCCCGGCAACAACAACACGTCGGCCTTGCGCACGCCACGGCCCGCACGGCCGATCTGCTGGTAGTAGGCGATCGGCGACTGCGGTGCGCCCATGTGCACCACGAAACCCAGGTCCGGCTTGTCGAACCCCATGCCCAGGGCCGACGTCGCCACCAACGCCTTGACGCGGTTGTTCAGCAGGTCCTCCTCGGCCTGCAGCCGCTCCTCCTGCGGCGTCTTGCCGGAGTACTCGTGCACCGGGAAGCCGCGATCACGCAGGAAACCGGCCACTTCGGACGCAGCCGCCACGGTCAGCGTGTAGATGATCCCGGATCCCGTCAGCTCACCCAGGTGATCGGCGAGCCACGCCAGCCGCGTGCGGGAGTTGGGCAACTGCAGCACCGCCAGGTGCAGGCTCTCCCGATCGAGCGCACCACGCAGCACCAACGCCTCGGAGCCGTCGATGCCGAGTTGCTCCACCACGTCGGTGACCACGCGGTCGTTCGCGGTCGCCGTCGTCGCAAGCACCGGCACCCCCGGTCGCAGTTCGCCGAGCAGCGACCGGAGCCTGCGGTAGTCCGGGCGGAAGTCGTGGCCCCAGTCGGAGATGCAGTGCGCCTCGTCGACCACCAGCATGCCGGCGGACGCGGTCAGCGACGGCAACACGGTGTCGCGGAAATCCGGGTTGTTGAGCCGTTCCGGGCTCACCAGCAGCACGTCGACGTTCCCGGCGGCGACTTCGTCCTGCACCTCCGTCCACTCGTGCTGGTTGGCCGAGTTGATCGTGACCGCACGCACGCCGGCCCGTGCCGCGGCGTCGATCTGGTTGCGCATCAAGGCAAGCAGTGGCGACACGATCACGGTCGGGCCTTCGCCCTGTGCCCGCAGTAACGCCGTGGCGACGAAGTAGACGGCCGACTTGCCCCAGCCGGTTCGTTGCACCACGAGCGCACGCCTGCGGTCGACCACGAGCGCCTTGATGGCGGTCCACTGGTCGTCGCGGAAGCGGGCGTCCTCGCCCGCCAACGCCCGCAGGTGCTTCTCCGCGGAATTCCTGATCGCGTCTTCGTTCACGGAACAACACCTACCCCAGCCCACCGACAGGCTCCAGGACATGTCCGGGCGAGGGGTGCCCTTCGCCCGGCTTTCTCGATTCAGTCGGGGTGGGATGCGCGCGTGACCGATCACCGCCCCGTACCCTGACCAGCTATGTCCCCGCGTCGAATCGGGATCATGGGCGGCACGTTCGACCCGGTCCACCACGGCCACCTCGTGGCCGCGAGCGAGGCTCAGTCCCGGTTCGCGCTCGACGAGGTGATCTTCGTGCCGACCGGGACGCCGTGGCAGAAGAGCGACCGCACGGTGAGCCCGTCGGAGCACCGCTACCTGATGACCGTGATCGCCACGGCGTCCAACCCCGGGTTCTCCGTGAGCCGGGTGGACATCGACCGCGGCGGCCAGACCTACACCGTGGACACCCTGCGTGACCTGCGCGAGGCCTACCCGGACGCGGAGCTGTTCTTCATCACCGGCGCGGACGCGCTCGAACAGATCCTCTCCTGGCACCAGGCCGACGAGCTGTTCACGCTCGCGCACTTCATCGGCGTCAACCGGCCCGGCTACCACCTCGACGACGAGCACCTGCCGCGTGGCTCGGTCAGCCTGATGGAGGTGCCCGCGATGGCGATCTCGTCCACCGACTGCCGCGTGCGCGTCGCGGGCGGCAAACCGGTCTGGTACCTCGTCCCCGACGGCGTCGTGCAGTACATCTCCAAGACCGGCCTGTATGCGGCGGACGACGGCTGACGGGCGTCTGCGGGTACCCTCGGGTGGCTTGAACACCCGAGTCAGAGGAGTGACGTGGCAGCGACATCCGATGCCCGCCGTCTTGCATTGGTGGCGGCCGCCGCTGCAGCCGACAAGAAGGCGACCGACGTGCTCGTGCTCGACGTGTCGGAACAGCTCGTCATCACCGATTGCTTCGTGATCGCCTCGGCTCCCAACGAACGCCAGGTCAACGCCATCGTCGACAGCGTCGAGGAGAAGATGCTGGCGGCGGGCACCAAGCCGGTGCGGCGCGAGGGCGCCCGCGAGGGCCGCTGGGTGCTGCTCGACTTCACCGACGTCGTCGTGCACGTCCAGCACTCCGAGGAGCGCTCCTTCTACGCCCTGGAACGGCTGTGGAAGGACTGCCCGCGCATCGAGTTCGACCCGGTCGGCGCGGACGGTCCGACGTGACCCTTGCGCGGTTGGTGCTGTGGCGGCACGGCGAGACCGACTACAACGCGTCCGGCCGCATGCAGGGTCACCTCGACTCGCACCTGACGGAGACCGGCTGGAACCAGGCCCGGTTCGCCGTGCCCGTGCTCGCCCGGTTCGCGCCGGACATCGTCGTCGCCTCCGACCTGCACCGTGCGACCGACACCGCGACCGTGTTCACCGACGCCACCGGCGTACCGCTGCGCATCGACAAGCGGCTGCGGGAAACCCACCTCGGGACCTGGCAGGGCCGCACGACCGTCGAGGTCGACGCGGAGACCCCGGGCATCATCAGGACCTGGCAGAACGACCCGACGTGGGCGCCGCCCGGCGGGGAGACCAGGGTCGAGGTGGCCGAGCGCGCGTTCGAGGTGGTCGAGGACGTCGACGCCACCGAGGACACCGCCGCGATGCTGTGCACGCACGGCGGCCTCATCACGGCCCTGACCGGGCGGTTGCTGGACCTGCCGGTCGACACGTGGCCGGGGCTCGGCGGCATCGGCAACTGCCACTGGGTGGTGTTCGAACGCAGGCCCGGCACGCTGCGCTGGCGGCTCAAGACCTACAACGCCGGGATCATCGGCTAGTGCCTCGTCACAGAAGGTTGGTGCGGTTGTCCGTGGATCCAGTCGTTCGCTGGCAAGGCGGCCGGAAGTCCTCGTACTGGATGTACTCGGGCTTTCGGCCAACGCAGCCGGCGGGCGACTGGGCCGCGGAGAATCGTGCTGAACCTTTTGTGGCGGGGCACTAGTGCCTACGTTGCTGGTGTTCGGCGACTCGCTGAGCTTCCACGGTCCGGACGGGCCGAAACCGTCGAGCGAGCCACGGCTCTGGCCCAATGTCGCCGCGGGACTCCTCGGTGTCCAGGCGGAGCTCGCCGCCGGTTTCGGCTGGACCGCGCGCGACGCCTACTGGTCGCTCACCGGCGATCCACGCGTGTGGTCCCTGCTGCCGGACACCAAGGCGATGGTGCTGGCCGTCGGCGGGATGGACACGCTGCCCTCACCGTTGCCCACCTACCTGCGCCAAGGCATCCGGTACCTGCGGCCGGATCGGCTGCGCCGCCTGGCCCGGCAGGGGTACCTCGCCGCGCAGCCGTGGCTGGCGCGCGCGCTCCGTGGGCGGCCGGTCGCGTTGCCGCCTGCGTTGACCGTGGCGTACCTGGACCGCACGGTCGTCGCGGTGCGCGCTCTGATGCCTGACCTGCCGATCGTGGGGGTGTTGCCCAGCCTGCACCGCGCGAGCGCGTACGGGCTGGTGCACACGGGCCGGGATCGGGCCGTGCCGCTGCTGCGTGCCTGGAGTGCGCGGGCGGAAGTCCCCCTGATCGACCTGGCGGAACTGACCGGCGAGCACGTGCTGAGCGGCTCGGGGAACCCCGACGGCATCCACTGGGGCTGGGCCGGGCACGACACGGTCGGCAAGGCGGTCGCGAGCCTGCTGGACCCGCTGGCGGCGTGATACCGGCTCGCTGCGGTCCGGGGACGTAGGCTCCACTGCCGTGTCCGTCGCCGTCGTCACCGACTCCACCGCGCACCTGCCGGAGGGCTTCGCCGCCCGGCACGCGGTGCACGTGCTGCCGCTGCACGTGCTGGTCGACGACGTGGCCGGGCTGGACGGTGTGGACATCGGACCGGCCGAGCTGGCCAAGGCGTTCAGCGAACGGCGCACCGTGACGACGTCCCGGCTGGTGCCTGCCGAGCTCGCCGAGCGGTACCGGTCGTTGTTGGACGCCGGCGCGGACAGCGTCGTGTCGGTGCACCTGTCGCGTGAGCTGTCCGGGACGTGGGAGTCCGCGCGTGCGGCCGCCGAGGAGGTCGGTCCCGACCGGGTCCGGGTGGTCGACTCCCGCACCACCGCGATGGGGCTGGGGTTCGCCGTGCTCGCCGCGGCGCGAGCCGCAGCCGATGGCGAGGACGGCGCCGGGGTCGAAGCCGCCGCGGCGGCCGCCGCCGAGCGGACCATGACGTTCTTCGTGCCGGAAACCCTGGAGCACCTGCGTCGTGGCGGGCGGATCGGCGCCGCCGCGGCCCTGCTCGGCACGGCGCTCGCCGTGAAGCCCGTGCTGCACGTGGACGCGGGTCGGATCGTGCCGCTGGAGAAGGTCCGGACCATGGGCCGGGCGCTCGCCAGGCTCGTCGAGCTGGCCGCCGACGCCGCGGGATCGGGGGAGGCGCAGCTCGCCGTGCACCACCTCGCCGCGCCCGAGCGGGCCGCGGAGCTGGCCACCCGGCTCGACGAAAGGATTGCCGGCTCGAGCGGCTGCGTGGTGTCCGAACTGGGTGCGGTGATCGGCGCACACACTGGTCCAGGCGTGTTGGGCGTGGTCGTCCACCGGCTCTGAAACCCGAGTTGTCCACAGGCCACCAGTTGTCCACAGATCTGTCCGCGCAGCGTTGACCAGCCCCGATCCCCACTACCGTCGAATGCGTGTTCGATTCCACGCGACAGCTCCTCGCCGACCGCTCCTCGGCCGCCGCGCGCCTGCGCGCGCTCGCCAACCGGGCTGACCCGCGCCGCCCGGATGACGAGCTGCCCGACGATCAAACCTGGACAGAAGAGCCGGGTGCGCCGCCGCCCGTTCGCGGCTACGTCCACGGTGGGCACGGTCGCCGCTGGCTGGTGATCGGGCTGGCCGCCGTGGTGCTGCTGGCCGCCGGGATCGGCATCGCCGTCGCGTCCGGTGGGCCGGTGGCCGAACCGGTCAGCGACCTGCCCGCGGCCGCCAACACGCCGACCGCCGCGCCGACCGTCAGGAGCGCGGCGGTCCGGCCGAGCACGGCGTCGACGCCGCGGATCGTGGTCAGCGTGCGCGGGAAGGTCCGGCACCCCGGCTTGATCACGCTCGCGCCGGGCGCGCGTGTGGCCGACGCGATCAAGGCGTGCGGCGGCCTGCGGCACGGCGCCGATCCCGGTGCGCTCAACCTCGCCCGCAAGCTGGCCGATGGCGAACAGATCTACGTGGCGATCCCCGTTCCGCCGGGTGCGGACGTCGCGGTCGCGCCATCGGCGGACGGTGACGCGCCAGGCCAGTCGAAGGTCGACATCAACACGGCGAGCGCGGAGAAGTTGGACACCCTGCCCGGCATCGGCGAGGTCACCGCGCAGCGGATCGTGCAGTGGCGTCAGCAACACGGCCGGTTCGCGAGCGTGGACCAGTTGCAGCAAGTGCCCGGTATCGGCGATGCCAAGCTCGCGTCGCTGCGCGATCTGGTGGTGGCCGGGTGAGCGGATTCCTGCCCGTCGGAGCTCGTCCCCGGGATTGGCGGCTGGTGCCGGCGGCCGTCCTCATGTGGCTTGGCGGTCTTCTCGGCGTGCTCGTCGACTGGCGGTTCGGCCTGGCCGCCGGCCTGTTCGGCGCCGGGATCGGGGCTGCCGCGTTGGTCATGCGCGGTGAGTCCGAACGTGCGCGGTGGTTTCGGCGTGGTGCAGGGTGGTCGTTGGTGGTGTGCGGCATCCTGCTGGCCGTTCCGGTCACCCTCCGGGTCCACAGTGCACAGACGGATCCGCTGCGGTTGCAGGCACTCGTCGGTGCGCACGCGGATTTGCGGGTGACCATCACGCAGCGGCCACGACCGGTGTTCTCGCCCGGGTTCGGTGGCCGGCCGTCGGGCGTCACCACCGACGTGATCACGGCTGAGGTCATCGATGCCCGCGCCGATGGTCAGGTGATCAACTCGCATGGTTCGGTGCTGCTGCTCGCGCCGGTCGCCGGGTGGTCCTCCTTGTTGCCCGGACAGCAGGTCACCGCGCACGGCACGTTGGCACCGGCCCGATCCGGAGACCTGACGGTGGCGGTGCTCAAGGTGCGCGGGCCACCGGAACGCGCCGGTCCGGCTCCGGTGTGGCAACGCGCCGCGGGCTCGCTGCGGGCCGGTCTGCACTCGGCGTCGTCCGCTGTGCTGTCGCCGGAGCCCGCTGGGCTGCTGCCCGCGCTGGTCGTCGGTGACACGGACGAGGTCAGCAAGCAGGTGCAGGACGAGTTCCGTGTGGCGGGCCTGTCGCACCTGCTCGCGGTGAGCGGCGCGAACCTGGCCATCCTGTGTGTCGCGGTGCTTCTGCTGTTGCGTGCCGCTCGCGTCGGCCCGCGGTGCGCTGCCGTGGGTGCGATGGCGGCGACGGTCGGGTTCGTCCTGCTCGCCGGGCCGGAACCGAGCGTGCTCCGCGCCGCCGTGATGGCCGCGGCCGGTTTGCTCGCGTTGGCCCTCGGCCGGGAACGGGCGGCGTTGCCCGCGTTGGCCGCCTCGATCATCGTCCTGGTCGCGTACGACCCGGCGATGGCCGTGTCCGCAGGCTTTGCGTTGTCGGTGCTGGCGACGGCCGCGTTGGTGCTGCTGGCCCCGCGTTGGTCGACGGCGTTGTCGCGACGCGGGGTGCCGGTCGCGGTGGCCGAGGCGATCGCGGTGCCCGCTGCCGCGCACGTGGTCACCGCGCCGGTGATCGCGGGGTTGTCCGGGCAGATCAGCCTGGTCGCGATCGTGGCCAACCTCGTGGTGGCGCCGGTCGTCGCGCCGGTGACGGTGCTCGGCGTGCTGGTCGCGGTCGTCGCACCGATCGCGGGGTGGCCTGCGGAACTGCTGGCGAGGCTCGCCGGACCGGAGGTCGGCTGGCTGATCACCGTCGCCCGGCACGCGGCCGCGGTGCCGGGCGCCACGATCAGCTGGCCGGGTGGCTGGCTCGGTGGGGCGTTGCTCGCCGTGATTCTCGCTGGATTGTTCATTGCCTTGCGGCACAGGCGAACGCGGGTCGTCGTCGGTGCCGTGCTGGGCGCGCTCCTGCTGGTGGTCGTGCCGATCAAGGTGATCGCGCCCGGCTGGCCTCCGCCCGGCTGGGCGATCGTCGCCTGCGACGTCGGCCAGGGCGACGCCTTGGTGCTGGCCACCGCCGATCCCGGCCGCGCCGTGGTGGTCGACACCGGCCCGGACCCCGGCCCGGTCGGCAGCTGTCTTGATCGCCTGGACGTGTCCCGCGTTCCACTGGTGGTGCTCAGCCACTTGCACGCCGACCACGTCGGCGGCTTGGCCGCGGTCCTGGACGGTCGCTCGGTCGGTGCCGTGGCGGTCGGTCCGGCCCGCGTGCCCGGCTGGGCATGGCACCAGGTGCAACAGGAGACGGCTGCCGCGAAGGTGCCGCTGGTGCAGTTGGCAGTGGGGGAGCACCTGCAGTGGCCGGGCTTGGGCATGGACGTCCTGGGTCCGGAACCCGCCGAGGCCACGCCGCGCACGGAAGCCGACGGCACGGAGATCAACAACAGCTCGGTGGTGCTCAAGGCCACGACCCCGGCGGGCCGGATCCTGCTCACCGGCGACGTGGAACTGTCCGCACAAGCCGATCTCTTGAGTGCCGGCGTGGATCTCAGCGCTGACATCGTCAAGGTGCCCCACCACGGCAGCCGCTACACGGCCCCGGCCTTCCTGGACGCGGTGCACGCCCGTGTCGGCTTGGTCAGCGTCGGCGCCGGAAACCCCTACGGTCACCCAAGTCCAACAACGTTGGCAGTACTGGCAACCCGTGGCGTGATGGTCCTCCGTACCGACCAAGACGGCGACGCGGCGGTCCTGCCCGGCCCCACCATCGTCCGCCGCGGCCACCACACGATCCTCGCCGTCCCTCAACCCCGAGCCCCACCACGGCCGACCAGGTGATCACCGCCATGCGATGGCGATGACGTGTTCGGTGGTGCGGCAGCGCAACTTTCTCGTTCTTCCAGGCCGGCTACGTGGAATGCCGTTGATCGGCGGCGGTGAGCCGAGTATTTGGGGGTGGTACTCGCTTTCTCCACCAGGGCCTGCGTGCGCCGCGGCCACCACACAATCCTCGCCGCGTCCCAGCCCCGAGCCCCACTGCATCCGGCCAGGTGATCACTGCCCAGAGATGGCGATGACGTGTTCCGTGTGAGGCAGCGCAACTTCTCGTTCTTCCAGGTCGGCGACCGGGAATGGCGCTGGTCGGCGGCGATGAGGCCGGGTGGTGCTCGGCTTCCCCACCAGGGCCTGCTTGCGCCGCGGCCATCGAGCCGACACCCAGCGGCGTCGAGCCGGGCCGGCGCCTGGGTTCCACTACAACCAGGCACCGGCGCCGTTGGTCAGCGGCCTGGCTGGTCGAGTACCGCGCGCCCCGCGTCCGTCGACGGGGCACCGTACCGTTGTCCGCCGCGGCCACCACACGATCCTCGCCGCGCCCCAACCCCGAGCCCCATCGCGTCCGGCCACGTGATCACCGCCGAGTGTTGCGGCAGCGCGACTTCTGGTTCTTCCAGGTCAGCGACCTGGAATGCCATTGATCGACCGCGGTGAGCCAAGTATTTGGGGGTGATACGCGCTTTCTCCGCCGGGCCTGCGTGCGCTGGCCATCGAGACGACGCCCAGCGGCGTCGAGCGAGCCGGTGCCTCGGTCCCACTACAACCCAGGCACCGGCGCCGTTGGTCAGCGACCCGGCTCGTCGAGGGCCGCGCGGACCGCGGCCGCCGACGGGGGCACCGTGGCACGCGGGCCCACGTGGTCCTGAATGGCATCCAGGGTCTTGAGCCCGTCGCCGGTGATCAGCAGGACGGTCTCCGCGTCCGGGTCCAGCTTGCCGCTCTCGACCAGCTTCTTGACCGTGGCGACGGTGACGCCACCGGCGGTCTCGGCGAAGATGCCTTCGGTCTTGGCCAGCAAGCGGATGGCTGCCACGACTTCCTCGTCCGTCACGTCCTCGACCGCACCGCCGGTGCGGCGGACCGTGTCGAGCACGTACGGGCCGTCGGCGGGGGCGCCGATCGCCAGCGAACGGGCGATGGTGTTCGGCTTGACCGGGCGCACCACGTCCTGGCCATCCTTGAACGCCGTCGCGACGGGCGAGCAGCCGGTGGCCTGCGCGCCGAACACCCGGTACGGGGTCGGCTCGACCAGGCCGAGTTCGCCCAGCTCGCGGAAACCCTTGTCCACCTTGGTCAGTTGCGACCCGGACGCGACCGGCACCACGACCTGACCCGGCAGCCGCCAGCCCAGCTGCTCGGCCACCTCGTAGCCGAGCGTCTTGGAGCCCTCGGCGTAGTACGGCCGGACGTTGACGTTGACGAACGCCCAGTCCTCGTGCTCGGAAGCCAGCTCGGTGGCCAGCCGGTTGACGTCGTCGTAGTTGCCGTCGACGGCGATCAGGGCGCCGTCGTACACGGCCGTGGTCAGGACCTTGGCCCGCTCCAGTGAGGACGGGATCAGCACGACCGACTCCCAGCCGGCGCGGGCGGCGGCCGCGGCGACGGCGTTGGCCAGGTTGCCGGTCGACGGGCACGCGAGCACCTTGAAGCCGAGCTGGCGCGCGGCGGCCAGCGCCACGGCGACCACGCGGTCCTTGAACGAGTGCGTCGGGTTGCCGGTATCGTCCTTCACCCACAGGTCGCGGATGCCGAGTGCCTTGCCCAGCCGGTCCGCGCGCACCAGGCGGGTCAGCCCGGGCTGGGTGTTCGGGTGGGTGTCCACATCGGACGGTACGGGCAGCAGGTCACGGTAGCGCCAGATCGACTTGGGGCCGGCCTCGATGGACGCGCGGGTGATCGGGCCGAACTCGTAGGAGACCTCGAGCGGCCCGAAGCACTCGGCACACGCGAACTCGGCGGCGAGCGGTACCTGGTGGCCGCATTCCCGGCAGGACAGGGCGCGGGCCGGCCCGAGGTCGAACGTGGTGGGCGCATCAACGGCAGAAGTCATCGCAAGGATCTCCTCATCTGTCCCGCGTGGCGGGTCGGAATTGGCACCTGGACGTCACGAATGACGCTGGTTGCCGGGGCTTCGTCGGGCCGTTCCCTCTGCCCCTCTGGATGAGCGGTATTCAGTTGTGTGGCCATCGGCCGCCGGTCACGCTACGGCACGACGCTCGAGCGAGCCAACCGCGCCTCCCAGATCCCGGGAGGCCTTGCGCGTCGGTGCCGCGTGGCAGGATGACCGTGTGACCACGCCCGCTGTGACGCCGCCGCCGTTGCAACTGGTGATCGGCGAGGAGGAACTGCTGATCGAGCGAGCCGTGCGCACCGCGCTGGACACCGCCCGCCTCGCCGACCCGACGGCGGACCTCGTCCGGGTCGGGGTGGCTGATCTCACACCCGGTGAGCTGGCCGAACTGGTCAGTCCCTCGCTGTTCGCCGAGGGCCGGGTCGTGGCGATCGAAGGTGCTCAGGATGCCGGGCAGGAGATCGCCGACGCCATCCTCGGCTACAGCAAGGCGGCCGCCGACGGTGTCACGCTCGTCGTCCTGCACAACGGGGGCGGCCGCACGAAGGCCGGCAAGGGGCTGCCCGCGGCGCTGCGCAAGGCGGGCGCCGTGGTGACCGAGTGCGACAAGATCACCAAAATGTCCGACCGAGAAGCCTTCGTGCGCAACGAGATCCGGCGCGCGGGCGGCAAGACGGACTCGGGCGCGGTGACCGCGTTGATCGACTCGGTGGGTTCGGATCTGCGCGAGCTGGCCGCGGCGGCCGCGCAGCTGGTGGCCGACACCGACGGCCAGGTCAACGAGGAAGCCGTGCGCCGCTACCACCGCGGCCGGGCCGACGTGACCGGGTTCGCGGTGGCGGAGAAGGCCATCACCGGCGACGTCACCGGCGCGTTGGAGACGTTGCGCTGGGCCATGCAGCTCGGCGTGCCGCACGTGCTGGTCGCGGACGCGCTCGCCGACGCCGTGCGCACCGTGGCGCGCGTGGCGGGCATGGGCCGGGCCAACCCGAACTCGCTCGCCGCCGAGTTGGGCATGCCGCCGTGGAAGGTGCGCAAGGCCATCGGCCAGTCGCGTGGCTGGCAACCCGCCGGGCTCGCCGCCGCCATGCAGGTGGTCGCCCAGGTCAACGCGGACGTGAAAGGTGCGGCCGCCCACCCCGATTACGCACTGGAGCACGCCGTGCTCAAGCTCGCGGCCGCCCACGACCTCCACTGACCTCTGAGTCAATGGCGCCCACGAACCGCTGTGCCGCGAGTTTCGCCCATCCGGGCTAACTCGAGGCCGCCTTTTCCCGCGATGATTCGTTCTGGGTGATCACGCGGTACTTCTCGTTCCGCTGTTCCCGTGAATGTGGCTATTCCAACGGGGTCTTGTCCGCGTCCGCGCCGAAGTTTTTCTGCCTTCCCCCGCTGCGTGCAGATAACTTCGGTAGGGTTGTCGGCCGGTATCGATGAGTTGTGGGGGAACACATTGACGGTCAGCCGCGCAGGGCGTCGTCCTGGGTATGAGGATTACAGCATTTTCCCAGCCAGGTACCCCAACCGATGCAGCCTCTGCGGGAAAGGTCTCGCCGTCGGCATCGACGTGATCGGCAAGAGGAAGGCACGCGGCGACTGGGACATCGTGTGCGTTGCCTGTGGCACCGCTGCGGCAGCGCCGCCAACGAATCGGCGGGTGAAGCGAACCCCGTCGCCGGCCACGCGTGAGGACGCGCGTGGTCCCAAGGCATCGTCCGGTCCGGCCCGGAAGGTGGAGCGGTCCGAGTGGTCGACCTTGGTCGACTACCTGCTGTCCTGCGTGCTCAAGGAATCCCTGGTCGCTCCTGTTCCGCTGCACCAACGAAGCAGGTGGTCGGTTCTCCCGCTTTCGGCGGAATCGGTGCTGTGCGGCAATGACCTCCTGCTGCCGATCCTCCCGCAGCTCACGGAGTTGTTCGCCGACCTCGAGCCGCTCGAAGGCGTGTTCTACGGCTGGCCGACCGTGGTCGTTCTGGACGAGCGCCGGTGCCCGTTCATTGCTCCGTTGTTCATCCGCCAACTGAATGCTCCGGACGCAGAGCTGGACGGCGTGCCGGTCGACGATCAGTTGCCGCAGCTCAACGCGGGCCTGCTCGACATGAAATGGTTCCCGGCAGAGACGTTGTCGGCGGCGATGGCGACTGTCGCCGGTGGCCTGGTGGGTTTCGGGCAGGCCGCGGCCGTGTCCGCCCTAGCGCGCACTGTGCTCTCCGCACTCGGGGTCCCGCTGACGACACTGGACCCGATGGCTTTGCTGGACACCACGACGATGGACGACCCGTGGCGTCCGCAAGAGGTCGGGGTGTTCAACTTCGCGATGGCGTTCAAGGGGCAGTTGGACGCGGCCACGCGCAACCTCGTGAAGGACCTCGAGTGGATGCGTCGGGCCCGCGATTGGCGGGACAGCGCGGCTCGCTTCCTGTTCGAGGAGGCCCCGGTCCCGCCGGCCTCCCTACCGATCTCGGCGGCGCTCTCGTTGAACGACGCGCAGGAGACCGCGCTGTCCTGGTCGGCGACGGCTCCCCTGACGGTGATCACCGGGCCACCCGGCACCGGCAAGAGCCAGACGGTCACGGCGATCCTCGCCGACGCCTGGCGGCGCGGCGAGACCGCGTTGTTGTCCTCGACGAACAACACCCCCGTCGACGATGTGATCGACAGCAAGGCGGTGGCCGTGGACGACGCCCTCGTCCTGCGCACCGGAAATGCCGAGAAGCGGTTGCAGCTCGGCGAGCGGCTCAGGGAACTGGTCGCCGGAGCGAACCGGCGTTCGGCCGACTCGACCGCGGACGACCTCACCGCGGCGGGCTACGAGCGGCACCAGCTCGCGGCGGCCATGCAGCAGGCCGCCGACCTCGCCCAGGGCGTTCTCGTTGCGGCCGTGCGAAGGGATGCGGCGAGGTCGGTGCTGTGGTCCGGGCACCAGCCGCCGCCGGTCGACCGAGACGCGATGCGCAGGCGGGCCGGACGCGCCGATCGCACCGGGTGGAAGTGGCTGCGCCGCCGCCGCACCCGTCGCCTGCTCGCGTTGCTCGGGCTCACCGATCCGGTGCTGACCGCTCGGCACGTGCTCGACTGGCTCGAGGCGGAACGCACCTTCGACGAGGCTTGGCGTCGCCTCGAGTCCGCCGGAACCACCCAACGGGACTTGCTCGAATCCTTCGACGACGCGAACCGCCGGTGGCTCTCCGCCTCGACCGCGACCGTCCGCAACGAGGTGTCGACCGGTCTTCGCGAGGGCGCCGAGGCCTTGGCCACGCTGGCGGAAACGCTCATCGAGGAGCTTCCTCGCCGGGAAGCGATGGAGAGCGCGATGCGCCACGTCAGGGGGTGGGCGACGAGCGCGTTGTCGACGCGGCCGAACTTCGACTGCCGTGCTGGTGCCATCGACCTCGTGGTGATCGACGAAGCAAGCCAGTGCAACCTTGCGCAGGTGCTCCCACTCGCTTACCGCGCGAAGCGCTTGGTCATCGTCGGTGACCCGCACCAGCTGTCGCCGGTGGTGACCGTCGCCGCGGCCGAGTTGCGCGCACTCGCCAAGGCGGCGGGCACGAGCCATGAAGCACTGGTGACGGCGCACTACTCGTACGGCCAGGATTCGGCGTTCACGGCCTTCGCCGCCCGTTTCCGGCCGGCTCCGTTGTTGCTGGACGAGCACTACCGGTGCCACCCCGAGATCATCGAGTACTCCAACCGCCACTTCTACGGCGGCCGCTTGACGGTTCTCACCAGTGTCGATCGGGCCGATGGGGCCCCGCGCGGCATCGAGTGGCACGACATCGACGGCCGCACGGAGCCTGGTCGCACCGGCAGTTCGCTGAACAAGGCCGAGGCCGACGCGGTCGTCGAGTGGGTGCGGCAAGCAGGCCTGCCGGCCGATCGGCTGGGCGTCGTGACGCCGTTCCGCGCCCAGGCGACCCGCATCAGGCAGCTCCTCGACCAGGCCGGGGCGGTCTTCGGGGACGTGCGGGTCGGCACCGCGCACAAGTTCCAGGGTGGCGAGCGCGACGTGATGGTCTTCTCCACGGTCATTTCGGCGGGTGCGAAGCCGGGCACGGTCTCCTGGCTCGAGAACGAGCGGAACCTGATCAACGTGGCCGTGAGCAGGGCCAAGCAGCGGTTGGTCGTGTTCGGCAACCACGCCGAGCTGCAGCGGCTCGACGCGAAACTGCTGCTCGGTCTGGCGGACGCCGCCGGTCGGCACCACCGCCGGGCCGCCGACCCGACGCCGGCCGCGTTGACCTTGCACGCCGCGCTGGTCGCGCGGGGGCTTCCCGCGACCCTCGGCGCCGTCGACGAGGGATATCCGCTGGCGATCTCCCTGCGTGCGGTGCACGGCGCCGGCATCGACGTCGAGGTCGACGAGTTCCCGGACGGTGATCCGCGCGGCAGGCTCCAGCGGCAGCGAGCCGTGCGGGACGCCAACGTCCGCCGCCTCGGGTGGCAGGTGGTGCGCGTGCCGGGTTGGCAGGCGTACCTCCAGCCGGACTCGGTCGTCGACCACGTCCAGCGGTTGGTGACCAGCGGCGACGCGTGACCCTCTCGGGTGGTCAGGGGTCTTCAGGAGGTCTTGCGGCCGGCCAGGATCTCGTCGCGGCGGGCGAGGCGGTGGCTGCGGCGGATCTCCGCCTCCCGGTACCGGCGCTCGTCCTCGGCGGACTCCGGCAGCACCGGCGGCACGTCACGCGGCGAGCCGTCCGGGTTGAGCGCCACGAACACCAGGTAGGCCGTCGCCACCCGAGTCGGGGCCACGCCCGCTTCGTTCCATGGTTCGGCCACCACCCGGACCCCGACCTCCATCGACGTCCGGCCGGTCCAGTTCACCTGCGCGTGCGCGTGCACCAGGTCACCGACCCGCACCGGCGCCAGGAACGTCATGCCGTCCATCGCCGCGGTCACGGCCGGGCCACCCGAGTGACGCTGCGCGACCGCCCCGGCGACGTCGTCGACCAGCTTCATGATCACGCCGCCGTGCACGGTGCCCAGGAGGTTCGTGTCGACCGCGGTCATGATGTGGGACAGCGACGTGCGGGCAGCGGATGTCGGCTTCGGCTCCATGAGCGGCAGTCTGCCCGAAACGCAAAAAGCGGCGCCGTCCACCTGGGACGACGCCGCTTTCGAGCCGAAGCTCAGAGCTTGTTGGCGAGCTGAGCCATCGCCGACTTCTTGTTGGCGGCCTGGTTGGCGTGGATGACGCCCTTGCTGGCGGCCTTGTCCAGCTTGCGGCTGGCGTCCTGCAGCAGCTCCTGGGCCTTGTCCTTGTCACCGGCGGCGGCGGCCTCGCGGAACTTGCGGATCGCGGTCTTCACCGAGGACTTCACGGACTTGTTGCGAAGCCGAGCGGCCTCGTTGGTCCGGATCCGCTTGATCTGCGACTTGATGTTGGCCATGCGTGCGTGCTCCTCAGTGTTCGCGATGGGTGTCGAGCCGCGTTGTGATGGCCCCGCCGAAGCGGGCTTCCTCCATGACGGAATGCCACACGACCCGACGGTCAAGAGTAACAGCAGGTAGTTCTGGGAACGGCAACGCCCCCGCGCCCCCTGCCGCGACCGCCGGGAGCGAACTAGCGTCGCCAGTCGTGCGCCGACTCCTGATCGCCACCGCCGCGTTCCTGCTCCTCGGAGCCACCCAAGCCACCGCGGACACGGTGGTCACCGACTACCAGGACCCGCTGCAGGCCTTGCCGTCGGTGAGCCGCCCGGCGACCGACTCCTGCACGGTCACCGCGATGCACCACGTCTTCGCCAACTCCTACGGCCAGCCCTACGTCGGCACGCTCACGCCGCCGAGCAGCTGTGCGGGCGACTGGACGAAGGTCGTCCTCGACTGGACCGCGTCCAGCGCGGGCCGCCAGTACGACCGGCTCGCGGGCATCTGGATCGGCGGCGCCGAGGTCGCGCGCACCTCCACACCCGAGCCCGACCCGACCGGCATCACCTGGCACTTCGACAAGGACATCACCGAGTTCAGCCCGCTGCTGCACCAGGCGCAACCGTTCGTGGTCGACCTCGGCAACATCGTCAACGACACCTACACCGGCCCCTACGACGTCACGGTCACGATCACCTACTTCAAGGCCGACCGGCACCACCCGGCACCGCGCCAGGCCGACAAGGTGCTCCCGCTCGCGGCCGACCACAACAGCCCCGGCTGGCAGGCGCTGGGCGACGGTCAGACCTACAACGCCCAGGTCACCGTGCCCGGCAACACCGCCAAGCTGACCGCCGAGATCTACGCCCGCGGCGGCGGCTGCGAGGAGTTCTGGTGGTCGAACGTGCCCACCTCGGTCAGCCAGGGCAACCCCGACGCCGGGCTCTGCGGCGGCGGCACCTACCGCGAGGTCGACGTGGCCGTGGACGGCCACCCGGCCGGCGCGGTCATGCCGTACCCGACCATCTACACCGGCGGCGTCGCGCCGATGCTGTGGCGCCCGATCTCCGCCATCGACGCGATCGTCACGCTGCCGTACACGATCGACCTGAGTCCCTTCATCGGCACGCTGACCGACGGCAAGGCGCACACGATCACGCTGACGCCGCCGAAGGGCATCGTCGACGTCTGGACGCTGGGCGGGAACCTCTTCGCCACGACCGATCCGCACACCAAGCGGGTCACCGGCGAACTGCGCACCGCCGACGTCCCCGAGGCGCAGGTGCACACCGACCTCACCGGCACCGGGATCGACGTCACGGCCACGACCACCGTCGACCGCAGCTGGCACACCGAGGGCGTCCTGCACACCTCGCAAGGGCGGATCACCGTGAAGGCGGGCGGCCAGTGGACCTTCGCCAACACCACGAGCCTCACCGACAGCGCCGCCCGCCAGCAGACCACCCACCGCGTTGACGGCGCTTACACCGCCAACGGCCGCACGGACCGGTTCGGCTTCACCCTCGACGCCGACTCCACCACGGCCTACACCGACTCGAACAACTACCGCATCGACGCGACCGTCCACATGGGACGCGTCCTGCGCACGGAGCTCGGTCACGGGAGGCTGCTCGCGTTCAGCGACGACCAGATCGACACCAGCGGCGGGTTCGGTCGCACGAACGGCCAGCTGACCTACGCCGACGGCCAGTCCAGCGAACGGTGGCGCGGGCTCGACGACACCGGCCGCTGCCTGGACCGCACGCTGGTCACGGCGCACGGGTGGGTCACCGGCGATCGTACTGTTAACGCGCGGTGTCGATGATCGTCAAGCCTGGTGAACCGCGTCTGCTTGGGACAAGATGCGGAAATGAACCGGGCGAGCGGCAACGGCGATCTGTTCGACAACTACCTCGACCCGAAGCGGCCGCACGCGGGCGCCTTCGACGAGATGTTCGCCGCGGATTCGACCGTGCGCAGCGCTTATCGCCGGTTGTACGACTCGCTCTCGCCGTCGAAGCCCGCTGACCTCGCGACCCGGGCGGAGGCGCTGGACCGCGCGCTCGTCGACCAGGGCATCACGTTCTCGTTGTCCGGTCAGGAGCGCCCGTTCCCGCTCGACCTGATCCCGCGGGTGATCACGGCGGGGGAGTGGGCCAAGCTCGAACGCGGGATCGTGCAGCGGGTGCGCGGCCTCGAGGCGTTCCTCGCCGACATCTACGGCGACCAGCAGATCATCCGCGACGGCGTGCTGCCCCGCCGCCTGATCACCTCCTGCGCGCACTTCCACCGCCAGGCCGCCGGCGTCTCGCCGCCCAACGGCGTGCGCATCCACGTCTCGGGCGTCGACCTGGTGCGCGACGAGGACGGCACGTTCCGGGTGCTGGAGGACAACCTGCGCTCGCCGTCCGGGGTGTCCTACGTGATGGAGAACCGGCGCACGATGGCGCGGGTCTTTCCCGACCTGTTCGCCAAGCACCGGGTGCGGGCGGTGGGCGACTACGCGGTGCACCTGTTGCGTGCGCTGCGCGCGGCGGCCGCGCCGAACGTCGCCGATCCGACCGTCGTCGTGCTCACGCCCGGGGTGCACAACTCGGCCTACTTCGAGCACTCGCTGCTGGCCCGGCTGATGGGCGTCGAGCTGGTCGAGGGCCGTGACCTGTTCTGCCGCGACAACGTGATCTACCTGCGCACCACCGAGGGCGAGCGCCAGGTCGACGTGATCTACCGGCGCATCGACGACGAGTACCTCGACCCCGTGCAGTTCCGGCCCGACTCGGTGCTCGGCGTCGCCGGGGTGATCAACGCGGCCCGCGCGGGCAACGTCGTGATCGCGAACGCGGTCGGCAACGGCGTCGGCGACGACAAGCTCGTCTACACCTACCTGCCCGAGATCCTGAAGTACTACCTGGACGAGGCGCCGCTGCTGCCCAACGTCGACACCTACCGCTGCTGGCTGCGCGAGGAGCGCCAGTACGTCTTCGACCACGCCGACGAGCTGGTGATCAAGCCGGTCGAGGGCTCCGGCGGCTACGGCATCGTGTTCGGCCCGGACGCCAGCGCCAAGGAACTCGCCGCCATCCGCAGGCGCGTGCGGGCCAACCCGCGTGGCTGGATCGCGCAACCGCTCGTGCAGCTCTCGACCGTGCCGACCAAGGTGGGGCAACGGCTCAAACCGCGGCACGTGGACCTGCGGCCGTTCGCCGTCAACGACGGCAAGTCGGTGTTCGTGCTGCCCGGCGGCCTCACGCGGGTCGCGGTGCCGGAAGGCTCGCTGGTGGTGAACTCCTCGCAGGGCGGCGGTTCCAAGGACACCTGGGTGCTGGCCGCTCGGTCGTCCACTGTGGACCCGGAGCTGAGCGGGCAGCGGCTCGGCACCCCGCAGGAGGAGAGCGCTCCCGAACGCGGGCCCGAGCTGACCTCGGCGCAGCAACAGCAACAACAGCAGCAGTGAGGAGGATCCGGTGCTGGCACGCAACGCTGAATCGCTCTACTGGATCGGCCGCTACGTCGAGCGGGCCGACGACACCGCGCGGATCCTCGACGTCTCGGTGCACCAACTGCTCGAGGACGCCACGGTCGACGCCGACGCGACGAGCCGTCAGCTGCTGACCGTCCTCGGCATCACCCCGCCACCCGGCATGGAGCTGGACGTGTGGACGCTGACCGAGCTGGTCGCCATGTCGCGCGAGCACGCCGGCTCGATCGTGTCGTCGATCAGCAGCGCGCGGGAGAACACGCGGGTGGCCCGCGAAGTGGTGTCCACGGAGCTGTGGGAGTGCATCAACTCGATGTACAACGCGGTGCCGGAACGCCAGCGGGCCGCGAAACGGGTCGGCCCGAGCCTGTTCTTCTCCTTCGTCGAGGAGCGGGCCGCGATGTTCGCCGGGCTCGCCGACTCCACGATGAGCCGCGACGACGGCTGGCGGTTCCTCGTGCTCGGCCGGTTCGTCGAACGCGTCGACATGATCGTGCGCCTGCTGATGTCGCGGGTGGGGGACAAGCCGTCGTCGCCGGGCTGGGTCACCGTGCTGCGTTCCGCCGGCGCCCACGACACCTACCTGCGGACCTACCGCGGCGCGCTGGACGCGACCCGGGTCGTGCAGTTCCTGCTGCTCGACCGGCTCTTCCCGCGGTCGGTGTTCCACGCCCTGAGCCAGGCCGAGTCGTGCCTGGACCACCTCGACAACCAGCCGAGCACCCGGGTGGGGGCGAAGGCCGAGGCGTCCCGGCTGCTCGGCAAGGCCCGCAGCGAGCTGGAGTTCCTGCGTCCGGAGGAGCTGCTCGAGGACCTCACCGGACGGCTGCTGGGCCTGCAGCAGTGCATCCGCGACGTCGGCGAAGCCGTGGCGCTGCAGTACTTCCACTCGGTGCCCTGGGTGGCCTGGACCAACGCGGAGGTGAGCTTGTGACGACCACCCCGGAGGCCGTGCGGCAATCCAGGACCGGCACGATGGACCCGGTGAGCTGGCGCGTGCGGGTCGTGCACACGACCGGGTACCGGTACGAGGCGCCGGTCGTGCAGTCCTACAACGAGGCGCGGCTCACCCCGCGCAGCGACCGGCGGCAGAACCTCGTGGTCGCGCGGCTGGAGACCACGCCCGCGACCCGCTCCTACCGCTACACCGACTACTGGGGCACCGAGGTCACGTCGTTCGACCTGCACGCCCCGCACACCGAGCTCAAGATCGTGGCGTCGTCCGTGGTCGAGACCACCGAGCACGTGCAGCCGATCGACGACGCCTCCTGGGCGGACCTGCGCGGTGACGGTATCGCCGACCGCTACGGCGAGCTGCTGGAGCCGACCCGGTACGCGCCACGCAACAAGGAGCTGATCTCGATCGCCCGCAAGCTGCGCACCGGGCGGCGGCCGATGGAGGCCGTGCTCGCCGTGTCGGAGTGGGTGCACGACCAGCTGACCTACCACCAGGGCACCACCGGCGTGCACAGCTCGGCGATCGACGCGTGGCAGGCCCGTGAGGGCGTCTGCCAGGACTACGCGCACCTCACGCTGGCGATGCTGCGCTCGATCGGCATCCCGGCCCGCTACGTGTCCGGCTACCTGCACACGAAGCCCGACGGGGCCATCGGGGAGACCGTGCGCGGCGAGAGCCACGCGTGGATCGAGGCCTGGACCGGGGGCTGGTGGGGCTTCGACCCGACCAACGACATCGAGATCGGCCAGCGGCACGTGTGGGTGGCGATCGGGCGTGACTACGGCGACGTCTCCCCGCTCAAGGGGACCTATTCCGGCGGCGCCGCGTCGGCCATCGAGGTGTCGGTGGACATGACTCGCCTGGCCTGACAGCCCAGCATGGGACAATGGCGGACGGCCATGCCTGAATCATGCCGATCCGCATCGCAAGGGACCTGAGTGAGCACGTTCGCCGACACCACCTTCACGGCGCCGGAGCAGATCCGCAACTTCTGCATCATCGCGCACATCGACCACGGCAAGTCCACGCTTGCCGACCGGATGCTGCAGATCACCGGCGTCGTCCAGGCGCGCGACATGCGGGCCCAGTACCTCGACCGGATGGACATCGAGCGCGAGCGCGGCATCACGATCAAGGCGCAGAACGTGCGGCTGCCGTGGACCCTCGACGGCGCCCAGCACGTGCTGCACATGATCGACACGCCGGGCCACGTCGACTTCACCTACGAGGTCTCCCGTGCGCTCGACGCGTGCGAAGGCGCGATCCTGCTGGTCGACGCCGCGCAGGGGATCGAGGCGCAGACGCTGGCCAACCTCTACATGGCGCTCGACCGCGACCTGCACATCATCCCGGTGCTGAACAAGATCGACCTGCCGGCCGCCGACCCGGAGAAGTACGCGGCGGAGATCGCGCACATCCTCGGCGGCGAGCCCGAGGACGTGCTGCGGGTCTCGGCCAAGACCGGCATGGGCGTGTCCGAGCTGCTGGACGAGGTCGTGCGCCAGGTCCCGCCGCCGGTCGGCGTGGCCGACGCCCCGGCCCGCGCGATGATCTTCGACTCGGTCTACGACACCTACCGCGGCGTGGTCACCTACATCCGCGTGGTGGACGGCAAGATCACCCCGCGCGAGCGGATCCGGATGATGTCCACCGGCGCGGTGCACGAGCTGCTCGAGGTCGGCATCATCTCCCCGGAGCCCAAGCCGAGCCAGGGCCTCGGCGTCGGCGAGGTGGGCTACCTGATCACCGGCGTGAAGGACGTCCGCCAGTCACGGGTCGGTGACACGGTGACCTCGGAGCGCAAGGGCGCCACCGAGGCGTTGTCCGGCTACCGCGAGCCGCAGCCGATGGTCTACTCCGGACTGTATCCAGTGGACGGTTCGGACTACCCCGACCTGCGTGAGGCCCTGGACAAGCTCCAGCTGAACGACGCCGCCCTGACCTACGAGCCGGAGACGTCGGCGGCGCTGGGGTTCGGGTTCCGATGCGGTTTCCTGGGTCTGCTGCACCTGGAGATCACCCGCGACCGGCTGGAGCGCGAGTTCGGCCTGGACCTGATCTCCACCGCGCCCAACGTGGTCTACCGGGTCGTGCTGGACGACCGCGGCGAGCTGACCGTCACCAACCCGTCGGACTGGCCCGAGGGCAAGGTCGCCGAGATCTTCGAGCCGGTCACCAAGTGCACGATCATCGCGCCGAGTGAGTACATCGGCACGATCATGGAGCTGTGCCAGGGCAAGCGCGGTCAGCTCGGCGGCATGGACTACCTGTCCGAGGACCGGGTCGAACTGCGCTACACGATGCCGCTCGGCGAGATCATCTTCGATTTCTTCGACTCGTTGAAGTCGCGCACGCGTGGTTACGCGTCGCTGGACTACGAGGAGTCGGGCGAGCAGGCCTCGGACCTGGTGAAGGTCGACATCCTGCTGCAGGGCGAGCCGGTCGACGCGTTCAGCGCGATCGTGCACAAGGACGCGGCGTACGGCTACGGCACCCGGATGGCGACGCGGCTGCGTGAGCTGATCCCGCGCCAGCAGTTCGAGGTGCCCATCCAGGCGGCGATCGGGTCGCGCATCATCGCCCGCGAGACGATCCGCGCCATGCGCAAGGACGTCCTCGCCAAGTGCTACGGCGGTGACATCACGCGCAAGCGCAAGCTGCTGGAGAAGCAGAAGGAAGGCAAGAAGCGCATGAAGATGGTGGGGCGTGTCGAGGTCCCCCAGGAAGCCTTCGTCGCGGCGTTGTCGACCGATGAGCCGACCGGCAAGGACAAGAAGAAGTAACCCCGTGACTCCGAGCCGTACCCGCGAAGGCGTCCTGCCGGGTGTGGCGGCCGTCGTGGTCGTCGAGTTGCTCGTCGCCGGGCTCTTCGCGGTGGGCGTGCACCCGTTCGGCTGGATGGACGCCGACTTCGCCGTGGTGATGGGGGTCGTGCTCGCCGTCGCCTTCGTCCTCGGCGCCGCGTTGTCGTTGGCGGGCAAACCGTTGGGGCGTGGCCTGCTCGTCGGTGTCGCGGTGTGCCTGGTGCTCGGGCTGGTCGCGATCGTCGTCTTCTGGATCGTGTTCGCGAAGACGTTCACCTTCTGATTACGCTGCCCGGCATGGCCTCCCCGCCGCTGGACCGCTTGCGCGCGCTGTGCCTCGCGCTGCCCGAGGCCACCGAGAAGCTCAGCCACGGCTCGCCCACGTGGTTCGTCAAGAAGGTCTTCGTGATGTACGTCGACGACCACCACGGCGACGGCATCACCGGGTTCTGGTGTGCCGCACCTCCTGGCGTGCAGGAGGAGTTGGTCGCCGAGGAACCGGACCGGTTCTTCCGGCCGCCCTACGTCGGGCACCGCGGCTGGCTCGGCGTGCGGCTGGACGGCGAGGTCGACTGGGCCGAGATCGGCGAGATCGTGGTGGACGCGTACCGGTGCGTCGCGCCGAAGAAACTGGTCGCCGAACTGGAGTCGCGTCGCTCGTCCGGGTGAACCGCGAGCAGTGTTCGCAGAATTGTCGGTCCCCTCTGCTTGGCTTGGCCACGACCAAGAAAGGGGTAGACGTGTTCACCGTGGACGACCTTGCCACCATGCCGGACGATGGTCGTCGCTACGAGCTCATCGACGGGATGCTCGTTGTGAGCCCATTGCCTGGCTTCCGCCACCAGAAGGCCGTCATGAAGTTGCTCGTGGCGTTGGAGATGTCGTGCCCGGACGACGTGGAGGTGCTGGTAGGTCCCTTCGCGGTGCGACCGTCGCCAACCCTTGAACTGCGACCGGATGGCTTGGCGGCGAGAAGATCGGATCTGACCGAGGACTGTCTGCCCGTCGCGCCGTTGCTCGCCGTCGAGGTCCTGTCGCACAGTTCGGCCATCAACGATCTCAACAACAAGAAGGCGGTGTACGAACGACTCGGAGTTCCGAGCTACTGGGTCGTCGACCCCGGGCCGCCGAGCCTCGTGGCGTTCGATCTGGTGGATGGCGCCTATCGGCTGACGACCGAAGTCCAAGAAGACGAGGTGTTCGAGGCGACCCAGCCCTTCCCGGTGCGGATCGTTCTCGCTGAATTGCTGGGTCAGGCTCGTGAATAGGTGTCCAGCAGGCGGGTTGCCTTCTCGTACTTGGCGCGCAACCTCGACCGGGTCGGCCCGTCGAGTTCGTCCATGCGCTCGGGGGACGAGTTGTCGGCGATGTCCGCGCGCTTCACCGCGAGCGCCATCGGGTTGGCCGCCACACGGGCGAGGTAGTCCTCGTGGTCCTCACCCGGGCGCTTGCTGATGGCGATCACCGCCTCGACCACGGCGTCCGGGCAGCCGGCCGCGCGCAGGTCGTCCGCCGTGACCTCGGTGTCCTCGACCACGTCGTGCAGGACGGCGGTCATGCGCTCGTGGTCGGTGCGCATCATGCCCATCACCCGAAGGGGGTGGCCTATGTAGGCGTGACCCGACTTGTCCCGCTGGCCCCGGTGGGCCTTCGTGGCGATCGCGATCGCGTCCTCGACCATGAACGGCATGCGTGGACTATCCCACGCGGCCGGCACGGCCCGGTTCGGGTTACCGTCGAGGGATGTTCGCGCAGCTGCGGGTGCCGGTGATCGCGGCGCCGATGGCCGGTGGTCCGTCAACGCCCGAGCTCGTCGCGGCGGCCTGCGACGCGGGCGGCTTCGGCTACCTCGCGGCCGGGTACCTGACGCCGGATGCCGTACGCGCCCAGCTCGCCGCGACCCGCGAGCTGACCACGCAACCGTTCGGCCTCAACCTGTTCACGCCCGGTCAACGGTCCACGGTGGACCTCAGCCGCTACCAGGCGGTGGTGGCCGCCGAGGCGGCGCGCTACGACACCACCGAAGGCCGGCCCGGCTGGGACGACGACCACTACGCGGCGAAGCTCGACCTCGCCGTCGCCGAGCGGGTCGCGGCCGTGTCGTTCACCTTCGGCGCGCCGCTGCCCGACGATGTGGCCCGGCTGCGCGACGCCGGCATCCACGTGACGGTCACGGTCACCACCCCGGCCGAGGCCGCTCGCGCGGCCGCGACGGGAGCGGACGCGCTGTGCGTGCAAGGCATGTCGGCGGGCGGGCACCGCGGTGTCTTCGAGGACGATCCGTGGCTGCCCGGTGGCGGTGACCTGTTCGGCACCCTGGACGCCCTGCGCCTGGTCGCCGCCGAGGTCGACCTGCCGCTGGTGGCCGCCGGTGGCCTGATCCGCGGTGCCGACGTGGCCGCGGTGCTGGCCGCCGGTGCGGTGGCCGCCCAGCTGGGCACGGCGTTCCTGCGTTGCCCGGAGGCAGGCACGTCCAAGGTCCACCGCACCGAGCTGGCCGAGGGGGCGAGGCCGACCGCGCTGACCCGCGCCTTCAGCGGCAGACCGGCGCGCGGGCTGCTGAACCGCTTCATGACCGAGCACGAGCAGCAGGCACCGGCCGCCTACCCGCAGCTGCACCACCTGACCAAGCCGGTGCGCGCGGCGGCCGCGGCCGCCGGCGATCCGGAGGCCGTGTCCATGTGGGCGGGGACAACCTACCGGCAGGCCGTCGAGGCGCCGGTGGCCGAGGTGATGGCCACGCTGGTAGCCGAGGCGCGCGAAGCGCTCGCCACCGCCACCAAGCGGCTGGCCTGACCGCGGTCCTGCCGGACTTGTCGCTGCGCACCAGGTACTGCGGCTCGTCCGGCGACGTCCTCACCTTCCGGCCTGTGGCCTCGGACGTGATCTTCAGCTCGACCGTGCCCGGCGGCGTGCCTACCGGGTGAAGACGATCTTCCCGTTCGTCTCGCCGTCGAGCATGGCGCGCATGCCTTGTGCCGCCTCGGTCATCGGGAGTTCGGAGCCGATCTTGGGCCGGATGCCGGCCTGGTCGCAGAAGCGCAGCAGGTCGCCGAGCTCTTCGCGGGTGCCCATCGTCGAGCCGACGACGCGCAGCTGCAGGAAGAACAGCCGCTGCAGTTCGGCCGCCGTCGCGTCGCCGCTGGTGGCGCCCGAGATCACGACGATGCCGCCGGGCTTGAGGGACTTCATGGTGTGCGACCAGGTGGCCTTGCCGACCGTTTCGAAGACGGCGTCGACCCGCTCGGGCAGGCGCGCGCCGGACTCGAAGGTCTCGTGGGCGCCGAGGTCGAGGGCCAGCGAACGCTTCGCCTCGGTGCGCCCTGTCACCCACACCCGCATGCCCGCCGCGCGACCCAGCTCGATCAACGCGGTCGACACGCCACCGGACGCGCCTTGCACGAGCATGGTCTGCCCGGGTCGCAGGCCGGACTTGGTGAACAGCATCCGGTAGGCGGTCAGCCACGCCGTGCCCATGCAGGCGGCCTCGGCGAACGACAGGCTCGACGGCTTCGGCAACGCGTTGCGCGCGGGCACCACGACGGTGTCCGCGAACGTGCCCTGGTGCTTCTCCGTGAGCAGGGTCCGCTTGGGGTCGAGGGTCTCGTCGCCGCGCCAGGCCGGGTCGCCGATCACCGAGTGCAGCACCACCTCGGTGCCGTCCTCGAGCACGCCGGCGCCGTCGCAGCCCAGGATCATCGGGAACTGGTCGGCCTTGATGCCCACGCCCCGCAGGGTCCAGAGGTCGTGCATGTTGAGGCTGGCCGCCCGCACGTTCACGGCGACCCAGCCTTCGGGCGCCTGCGGGTCCGGCCGCTCGCCGACGGCGAGTGCGGCGAGGGGATCGTCGGGCTTCGGCTCCGTTGCATACACCGCGAACATGTCTGGCAACCTAGTCCGCTCACCCTGGTCGCGCCCCGTGACACTGGTCATGCCGTAGGGTCGAGGCCGTGCAATGGCTGTCGGACTGGTGGAACGACATCGAGCTGTGGATGACGCAGCAGTCGTTCTGGCTGCAGTTCGCGTTGGTCATCGTGGTGGTCGGACCGCTGTGCGTCGGCGTTGCCTGGCTGATCGACCGGCTCGTCGACAAGGCGGCCGCCCGGTTCGGCCCGGCCCGGCGCGCGGGGCACAAGCTGCAAGCACTGCCGGAGCCCGAGCGGCGGCCGGAGCCCGGGGACCAGCCGGCCGGCACGGCTTCGTAGGCTCTCGGGGTGGGTTCGCGCAAGCGCATCACGCTCGCCCTGGTCGGGCTCGTGGTGCTGGTCGTCGTCGGCTGGCTGGTGAAGGAGAACACCGGCGACTCGTCGCCGCCGTCTTCATCTTCACCGTCGTCGTCCGGGATGCAGGTCAAGCCGCTCTCGCAGCTCCCGCCGGAGGTCGGCGACACCTGGCGGTTGATCGTCAAGGGCGGCCCGTACCCGTACCGGGAGGACGGTCAGACCTTCCAGAACCGCGAAGGCCTGCTGCCGCACGAGAAGACCGGTTACTACCGGGAGTACACAGTGGACACGCCGGGCAGCGACGACCGCGGCGCGCAGCGGCTGATCTACGGCTCCGGCAAGGAGTTGTACTACACCGCGGACCACTACAAGTCGTTCGTCGTCGTCGATCCGGAGCATTGATGCAGCAGGCGGACACCACCGAGGAAGCGCTGGCGACCTACCCGGACGCGACGCCGCACCTCATCGACGGCCCGGGCAGCAAGGCGAAGTTCATGACCGCCATCGCCGCCGCACTGTCCTTTCCGGACTGGTTCGGCCGCAACCTGGACGCGTTGCAGGACTGCGTCCGCGACCTGTCGTGGCTGGAGCCGGGCGAGCACCTGCTGGTCTGGCGCAACCCCGGTGCGTTGCGCGGCGGCGATGCGGCCACGTTCCACCACGTCGAGGACATCCTCACCCAGGCGGACGGCAGGACGGCGGGTGCCGTGACGCTGCACGTCGTCGCGGTGGACTAGGCGCGCTGGCCGGGGCCGGGCAGGACGTCGACGTCCGTGGCGTTCATCCGCTCGCCGCAGACCGAGCAGCGCAGCTCGACGTGGCTGATCTCGCCGCACGCGTGGTGGCGGTAGAGCACCGGCGGCCCGGCCTCGCCCGCGGTGAACCGGTCGCCCCAGCGGACCATCACCAGGAGCAGGTCGCAGAGTTCGCGGCCCTTCGCGGTCAGCGCGTACTCGAAGCGCGGCGGCCGGTCCGTGTACTGCTTGCGCTCCAGCACCTCCTGGCCGACCAGCCACTTCAGCCGTTCGGCGAGCACTTTGCGGGAGATGCCGAGCTCCTGCTGCAGCTGGTCGAACCGCGTGATGCCGACGTAGACGTCGCGCAGGATCAGTGGTGACCACGGCTCACCGATGACGTCGAGGGTGCGGGCGATCGAGCAGGCCATCTCGCCGAAGTGGGTGCGTTGCACGGTGCCATGCTAACGTAGATGGTTCCTTGAAGAAACTAACCGCGAGAGGGGCAGGCATGAATCGCCCGGAAGTCGTCACACCGCAGCAATGGCAGGCCGCGCGCGAGGAGTTGCTGGTCAAGGAGAAGGAACTCACCCACGCGCTGGACGCGCTGGCCGCCGAGCGGTGCAGGCTGCCGATGGTCCAGCTGAGCACCGATCACCGGTTCGTCGCGCCGGACCGCACCGAGGTCTCGCTGACCGACTTGTTCGACGGTCGCAGGCAGCTGGTGATCTACCACTTCATGCAGTCGCCCGATCAGGACTGGGTCTGTGCCGGCTGCGCGTCCTTCACCGACAACCTGGCCGGCGACCAGACGCACCTCAACCAGCGGGACACCCGGTTCATCCTGATGGCCCGCGCACCACAGGACGAGCTCGACGTGCTGCTCAAGCGGTTCGGCTGGACGCACCCGTGGTACACCGCGGGCCAGGGGTTCTACGACGAGATGGGGCTGGACGACCTCTTCGCGTTGACGGTGCTGCTGCGCGACGGCGACGAGGTGTTCCGCACCTACGCCACCACCCGCCGCGGCGTCGACCGGCTGCGCACCGACTTCAACCTGCTGGACCTCACGCCGTACGGGCGCCAGGAGCAATGGGAGGACTCACCCGAGGGCTGGCCGCAGACCGAGACGATGGCGTGGATCCAGCTCAGGGACGAGTACTGACGTCTGATTCGTACAAGCCGTGGCGTCGTCGTGGCGGCAGACTCGGTGGCATGGAACAGAACGTGCACTTCATCACCGTCGCCACGGACGACCTCGACGCGGTGCGGGCCTTCTACGTGGACGGCCTGGGCTGGGAGTCGCGACTGGACGTTCCTGGCAACATCATCTTCTTCCAGGTCGCGCCGGGCGTGATGCTCGGCCTGTTCGACAGCGCGACGTTCCGCGAGGACCTCGGCGGCGCGGTCACCGACACGAGCATCACCGGCCTGACGTTGTCCTACAACGTCGACGGGCCCGATGCGGTGGATCGCGTGATCGAGGAGGCCGCCGCCGCGGGCGCGCGGGTGGTCAAGAAGCCGCAGCGCGCGGCGTTCGGCGGCTACCACGGGCACTTCGCCGACCCGAACGGGCTGGTCTGGGAGGTCTGCCACAACCCCGGCTGGCGCATCGACGCCGACGGCACCGTGACGGTGAACTGACTAACCCACGCCGCGCAGGCGCAGGTACTCGCCGAGCCGGGCGGCGGCGTCCAGCATCGCCAGCCCCTGCGTCGTCAGCCGTTGCTGCCAGTCGTCCAAGGCGCCGGCCAGGGCCTCGGTGCCACCCGCGGTGCGGACCTGCTCGACGACCGTGCGGATGTGGTCGAGCGGGTAGCCGCCCCGGCGCAGCAGGCGCGTGAGCTCCGCATCCCGCAGGTCACTGGGCTGGTAAACCCGGTACCCGGTTCCCTTGTGGCGGTCCGGGACGAGAATGCCGGCGCGCTCCCAGTTGCGGACCGTCGCCGGCGTGACGCCGAGCCAGCGGGCGAGCTCGCCGATGGTGCGGGTGCTCGCCGGCGCCGCGAGTTCAGCGGCTTCGGAGGTGAGCGGGCCGACCGCTTTCCGCACCGTGGCAAGGGTTTCCCGGTCGCGGAGCAACTGGGCGTGCGCGCGGTCGATGAGCAGCAGCGCCTGGTCGAGCTGACCCTCGTTGGCCGCGAGCATGATCCGGCCCGCGCCCGCGTGGCCGTAGGCCGGGATGAGCGCGAGGAACGCCCGCAGCGCCGCCGCGTGCACGTCGGTGTAGGTGCGGTAGCCACTCGCGCTGCGCGCGGCGGGCGGCAGGAACCCGTCACGCTCGTAGTTGCGGACCGCCTGGGTCGAGATGCCGTGCTCGCGCGCGAGGTCGGCTGGCCTCAGGGTGGACATCGGTTTGAGACTCTAGCTCAAGTCCTCGCTGGTCGAGTTGTGCAAAGTCTCAACCGAGCTTTCAACGATACGCTTGAATCTCATGAGTCACGACATCCGCGCTTTCCTGCCCGCCGACTGCGACCTGCTGGGCATCGGCGAACCCACCCACCAGGAACCGGGCTTCGGTCGGATCCGTAACGAGTTGTTCGCACAGCTGACCGAGCTCGGCTTCCGTTCGGTCGCCATGGAGACCGACCGCGTGGCGGCGCTGGTCGTGGACGAGTTCGTCCGCGACGGCGTGGGCACCCTGGACACGGTGATGAGCGAGGGCTTCTCGCACGAATTCGGTGCGCTGGAACCCAACCGGGAGCTGGTTTCCTGGATGCACGAGTACAACATGGACCGTCCGCCCGCGGACCGCCTCGCCTTCCACGGCTTCGACGCGGCCATGGAGACGATGAGCGCGCCGAGCCCGCGCGCCTACCTCGAACACGCCCGCGACTACCTGGGCCTGGACCTCGACATCGCGAGCCTCGCCGGGGACGACGAGCAGTGGAGCCGGGTCGAAGCGGTCATGGACCCGGCCATGTCGCCGGGCGCGACGGCCGAGGCCGACCAGTTGCGCGTGCTCGCCGACGACCTGCTCCTCGCGCTCTACACGCGCGCCCCCGAGCTGATCGCGATCACGTCGCGGGCCCGGTGGCTCGCCGCCAAGGCGCACCTCACCGCGGGCCTGGGCTTGTTGCGCTACCACAAGCAGTGCGCGCAGCCGCTGGAACTCAACGCCCGGATCGCCAAGCTCTCCAACTGCCGCGACGCGCTCATGGCGCAGAACCTGCTGGAGCTCAGGCAGCTCGAGTCCGGCCGCGGCCCGACCCTGGTGTCCGCGCACAACAGCCACCTGCAACGCAGCCCGAGCGCCTGGCGCGACGACAACATCGACTTCGGCTGGCTCGGCGCGGGCGCGACGATCGGCGCGCTGCTGGGGCAGCGGTACACCGTGGTCGCGGGCAGCCTCGGGTGTAGCGCGGCGATCGGGCTGGCCGAGCCCCCGCCGCACACCTACGAGGCGTCACTGCAGGACCGCGTCACCGACTGGGCGCTCATCCCGACCGATGAGGTCGCGCCGGCCGAGAAACGCACCGACACGAACCCGCGGCAGGGCTACTTCCCGCTGGACAAGACGATCCTGGACGGGATCGACGTCGTCCTGCACCTGCGGGGCTAGCCAAATGTCTAGGCCTCGGGCACCCAGTTCGCCTTGCGCTTCTGCACGAACGAGGCGATGCCCTCCTGGCCTTCCTCGCCGGCGAAGTGCTTGGCGGACAGTTCGAGCATGTCGGCGAAGTCGTCGGCCATGGTCGCGGCCTTCTCCCGGCGCAGCATCTGCTTGGTCGCGGCGAGCGCGCCGGGCGCGCCCAGCACCAGCAGGTCGGTGTAGCGCCTGACCTCGGCGTCGAGCTGCTCGGCGGGCACCGCCGAGTTGATCAGACCGACCTGCGCGGCGCGCTTGCCGTCGAAGGTCTCGCCGGTGAGGAAGAGCTCGTGGGCGGCCCTGGGCAGCAGCCGGGGCAGCACCGTCACCGAGATCACCGCGGGCACCACACCGATGCGCACCTCGGTGAACGCGAACGTCGCGTTCTCGGCGGCGACCGCGATGTCGGCCGCCGCGACCATGCCGACACCGCCGGCGCGGGCCGGCCCTGAGAGGCGGGCGACCACGGGTTTGGGGCTGGTCCACAGTTGTTCGAGGATCTGCGGGAACTCCTGCACGCCTTGGGACTCGGAGCCCGCGGTGCCCGCCTCCTTGAGGTCCATGCCCGCGCAGAACACCGTCCCGGTGTGGGTCAGCACGATCACCCGGGCGGCGTCGTCCGCGGCGGCCGCGGTCAGGTGCGCCTTCAGTTCCCGGCGCAGCTGCGCGGACAGCGCGTTGCGGTTGTGCGGCGAGTCCAGCGTGATCGTCGCGATTCCCTTGGACACCTCGTAGTGCACCAGCTCGTCGGCCATGGGGTGCACCTTAGTTCGTGCCACCGAACCCGGCTGTGAGGAAATCCTCGAGACGCCGGTAGGTGTCGGCGCCGGCGATGAGGCCGTCCGCGGTGTCCCGCAACGATTGCGCGCCGGTTCCCAGCTCTTGGCCGCGGTCGGCCAGGTACCGGGTGACCGCGGCACTGAACGGGCCCGCGGCCGGCACGTCGCCGAGCACGTGGGCGACCAGCTGGAGCCCGCCGGTCACGTCGGCGGCGTTCTGCAGCTTCTCGGCCGAACCGTCGAGCTGCCCGGCCGCCTCGGTCAGGGCGTCGGGGTCGGTCTGGTAGCCGTCGCCGGAGTCGAGGCCGAGCTCGGTCAGCGGGGTCCGGGTGATGTCGTCGTGGTGGTCGTGGCCGTCGTCGTCGTACTTGTCGGCCCCGGACTCGTGCACGGTGACGATCTCGCCGTCGATCTCCTCGATCTCCTCGACGCCGTGGATCGGGTCGCCGTCGGCGTTGTCGCCGAGCCGGTACTCGTCCCGCGCGTCCCAGGTGTCCGGGTCCAGCAGGTCGAAGCCGCGGTAGTCGCGGTCCTGGGTGATGAACGAGCTGCCGCTCTCGCCGTCGGACTGGCTGAACACGAACTGGTCGTCGCGCACCACGACGCCCTGCACGTGTTGCGGGGTCGGGTATTCGCCGGGGACGTCGCCGCCCGCGTACGGGTCGGGCTCGCCGGTGGGCGTGACGCCCTTGATCGAACCGTCCTTGCCGGTGTTGAAGCTGTAGAGCTTCGGGTCGCCGTCGGTGGCGTACTGACCGATCCACAGCTTGCCGTCGGCGTAGGTGATGTAGCTGCTCGCCGGCACGTTGATCACCTGCGTCGGGTGCACGGTCGCGCCGGGCTGGGCTCGGTCGATCGCCTTCTGCGAGTACACGTAGACCTGGCTGGTCTGCGTGCCGTCGTCGTTCACCACGGTCGAGGTCACCCACACGTTGTCGCCGTGGGTGGCGACCCCGCCCGCGTGGTTGGGTGGCGCGCCGGTCGCGGGCTGACCGGCCGGGCCCGAGTACTCCAGGCCGCCGAGGTCGACGTGCTTCTGCTCCTCGCCGGTCGCGTTGTCGACCAGCGTGAGCCTGCTCTGCGAGTCGGCGTCCTTCGATTCGTTGTACGAGGTGACCAGCAGCTGGTCGCGGTCGGCCCGGTAGGCGAGCCCTTGCGGGATCCACGGCTGACCGGGGCCGACGTGCGTGAGATCGGTCCAGTCGCTGCTGCCGGGGTCGAGGTGGGTGGCGAGCGTGCCGAGCCTGCTCTCGTAGGTGTAGCGCGCGGCCAGCAGGTTCCGCTGGACGCTGAGGGCGAGGGCCGGGTCGGCGTTGCCCGCGGCGCGCCACGGCCGGATCGCGGAGTCAGCGGATCGGTGCAGGTCACCGTAGGCCGTTGCGGCGCCGGCGAGCACGCGGTCGACCGTGCGCAGCCGGCGGTAGACCTCGGCCGTGTCGGTGACGGTCGCCGAGACGTCGGTCAGGAACTCGGTGCGCGCGTCGCCCCGCCAGTGGGTCGCGGCGGTGGTGGCCCCTTCGGTGATCCCGTCCGCGGCGGCCCGCAAGGACGCCCGGACCTGCGTCAACGCCTTGCGGACCGCCGTGATCCCGGCCTCGTCGCCCGAGGTGAGCTTGCGGTAGAGGACCATCGGATCGGGCATGGGCGCTGCTCCCGGACTCGGACGAAACGTGCGTTCTGTTCAGAGTCCGCGGGGCGGCTTTCGGTTCCCGTGTGGTCAGTGGTGGTAGCGGTGCACCACGGCGTGACCCTTGCCGCGGCCGATCATCCAGCGGTTCACCGGCACGGTCACCACGAAGGCCAGCACGAGCGAGGCGGCAAGGCTGCCCCAGAACAGCGCCGACGCGAGGCCCGCGTCCATCGCGCCGGGGATGACCAGCACGAACGCGTTGTCGATGACCTCCATGACGGCGATCGACACGGTGTCCGCCGCGAACGCGATCGGGATGGCCACGCCGAGGGCGACGCCCGCGCGCAGGATCGGCCGCATGGTCAGCGAGTAGCCGAACAGGAACGCCAAGGCGATCGACAACACGACGGTGGCCGCGTTGCCCCAGCCGAAGGCCGTCCCGATGACCATGCCGAGCACCTCGCCGATGGCGCAGCCGGTGAGGCAGTGCAAGGTCGCCGTGATCGCGGTCCGCCAGGAGGAGTCGTGGTGCTGGTGTTCGGTCATGGTGCTGAGGGTACCCCCCTGGGGTATTTCCTGCCGGGTGATGTCGGTCATGCTCGTGGCGTGGAGCCAGCGATGGTGATCGAGGCTGCTCGAACGACGCGCAACGCGCTGGCGGGCGCGCCTCGGGACGCGTGGTCGGGTGAGGTGCCGCACCTCGACTGGACCGTGCGCGAGACGGTCGCGCACGCCATCAAGTCGGCGTACTTCTGCGGGATCGACCTGGCGGCCGGCGACCTGAGGATGCGCGCGCCCTCGGTCGTGGTGGACGCCGAAGCTCCGGTCGACCACCTGCTCGACGGCCTGCTCGGCGCCGCACGGCTCACGTCACACGTCGTGCGGGCGGCGGCACCGCACGCGCTGGGGTACGACCCGGATGGACCGGCGGACGCCAGCGGATTTGCCGCGATGTGCTGCGCGGAGTTGCTGATCCACGGCTGGGACGCGGCGACCGGTCTGGCGGTGCCCCTGACCGCGGACGCGCGGTTGGCGTCGGCGGTGCTTGCGCGGTTGTTCCCGGAACTCGTGCCGCAGGGAGATCCCTGGTCGGAGTTGTTGTGGGCTTGTGGCCGGATTGCCTTGCCCGGCAAGGGAAAGCGCGTCAACTGGACGTGGTGGGTGCGTCCACTCGACGAGCACTAGCGCGCCGCTTTCCTTGCTTCGCAAGCAAAACCCACGCTGTCGCCCTGTGGTTGAGTACCCGTGCCCCCACCCGCTCCGGGGGGCGACCCCGAAGCCAGTCTATCGGTTTTCCAACCCCGCAACGGGAAATAGCGGGATCTGTGGACAACTGCCCAGCTGTGGATAACTCCAAACGCGGGATGGTGAACGCGGGCGAGGCAGCACAAGAGGAGCGGGGAGGCGGGAGTGGACAGGCGGGCAGGCGAGAGCGGGCAGGCGGGCAGGCGAGAGCGGGCAGGCGGGAAGGGGCAGGTGGGCAGGCGGGCAGGGGAGAGCGGGCAGGGGAGAGCGGGCAGGCGAGGAGGCGGGCAGGCGGGGAGGCGGGCAGGCGGGGAGGCGGGCAGGCGGGAATGGAGAGGTGAGGGAGGCGGGAGCGGGAGTCAGGCGTAGCGGGCGGTGGCTTCTTCGGTGGCTGCCTCGTCGTGGCGCCGGAGCACCAGTTCGGCGACTTCCGGCGCCGGGCCCAGCGGTTCGGCGATGATCGCCGACGGATCGATCGCGTGGATCGCGGCCTCGATCCGGTCCGGGAGGCGGCCGGGCGCCAGGAACCACGACGCCACCGCGAGGCGTCGCGCCCCAGCAGAACGCAGCGCGGCCACCGCGTCGTCGACCGTGGGTGAGCCGGCCGACGCGAACGCCGCACGGGCGCGGGGCCACGAGCGGGCCAACGCGTGCACGGCGTCGGTCGAGGACCGGCGCGACGAGCCGGCCGCCGCCACCACGATCCCGAGCGACGGGTCGTCGAGCGACACCCCGGACTCACGCAACCGGCGCACCGCCGCCCGCCGAAGCAGCGGATCCGGTCCCAGCACCGAGGACACCGCCACCGACAGCCGCGGGTTGCGCGCCACCGCCTCGTGCACCAGGTTCGGCAGGTCCACGTCGGCGTGGAAAGCCCGGCCCAGCAACAAAGGCACGATCACGGCCCGCGACAGCCCGGCCAGCACATCGCCGACGCGGGGCGCGGACAAGTCGAGGAAGGCCACCCGCACGTCGAGACCCGGCCGCGCGGCGCGCACGACGTCGGCGAGCGCGGCGATCGTCGCGGCCGAGCGGGGGTCGCGGCTGCCGTGGGCCACCAATACCAAGCTCACAGCGCACCGCCGAGCCCACGCGCGGCCAGCACGACCCGCTCCAACGGGCGGAAGACCAGCAACTCGATCCCCACCCCCACGAAGAGGATCAACACGATCGCCGAGATCACGGTGGGCATGTCCGCGAGGAACCGGCCGTTGTCGAGGTACGCGCCGAGGCCGGTGCCGAGGTCGGGTGACGTGGCGATGATCTCCGCGGCCATCAGCGACCGCCACGAGAACGCCCAGCCCTGCTTGAGCCCGGCCAGGTAGCCGGGCAGTGCGGCCGGCAGCAGGATGTGCCGCGCCCCGGCCAGGCGCCCGGCGCCCATCACCTTCCCGGCTCGCGGCAGGATCGGCGGGATCTGGTCGATCCCGGCCACGAGACCGTTGGCGATCGACGGAATGCTGCCCAGCAGCAGCACCACGTAGATCGTCGTCGGGGTCACGCCGAACCACAGCACCGCGGCCGGCACCCACGCCACCGACGGCAGGCTCTGCAACCCGGACAACAACGGCCCGATCGCGGCGCGCACGAAGCGCACCTTGGCCACGACCAGGCCGATCGGCGTCGCGATCGCCACGCCGATCAGGAAGCCGAGCACGGCGCGGTGCACCGAGGTCCAGATGAAGCCGAGCGCCTCGCCGCTGGTCAACCGCGCCCACAGCTCGCCGCCGACCGTGGCCGGTGCGGGCAGCTTGAACTCCGGCCAGAACGCCAGGGCCCACAACGCCTGCCACACGCCGATGACCAGCACCAGCGTGACGAGCGGGGGCACCGCGGTGCGGGCGATCCGCCGCCACACCGGCGTCCGGCTGCTGCCGGGGTCCGGCGTGTCGAGCGCGTCGAGCCCGGCGGCGACCGCGTCGGGCTCGACGGTGTCCACGCCTGCGTCAGGCGGCGGCATGGCTCGAGATCACTTCACGCAACCGCCCGTTGATCTCGTCGACGGTCTTCGCCTCGCCGGCCGCCGACAGGCGGTCCACCTGCCATTCCTGCACGACCCGGCCGGGCCGCGACGACAGCAGCACCACGCGCTGCCCGAGCCGGACCGCCTCGCGCACGTCGTGGGTCACGAAGAGCACCGCGGTGCCGGTCGTGCGCCAGACGCGCAGCAGTTCGGCCTGCAGCACGTCGCGGGTGATCGCGTCGAGCGCGGAGAACGGCTCGTCCATGAGCAGGAGCGCCTGCTTGCCGCCACCCGCGCCGTGGACAGCCGACGCGAGCGCACGCGCCAGCGCCACGCGTTGCCGCATACCACCGGAGAGCTCGTGCGGGCGCTTGTCGCCGACCTCGCCGAGCCGCACCAGGTCCAGCAGTTCGGCGGTGCGCCGGCGCCGGTCCGCGCGCTTGACGCCCGCGATCCGCAGTGGCAGCTCCACGTTGCGCGACGCCGTCAGCCACGGCATCAACGCGGCCTCCTGGAACATGACCGCGGGCCGGGCGGTGTTCAGCTCGATCTCGCCGCCGGACACGGCATCCAGGCCCGCGACCAGGTTCAGCAGCGTGGTCTTGCCGCAACCGGACGCGCCGAGCAGGCACACGAATTCGCCCGGCTCGACCGCGAGGTCCACGCCGTCCAGCGCGACGACGGACCGTGCGCCGGTGCCGAAAGCCTTGCGCACTCCGGAAAGCCGCACCGCATGTTCCACAGTGGACTGGGTTTCGGGCTCGAGGATCGCGGTCATGTGCCTCTCCTACTTGTCCAGTCCGGCGGCGTCGACGGCCGGCTTGCCCGCCTTGGTCAGCACCGCGTTGAGCTGGGTGACGTCGAGGAACCCGTCCAGCGCGGGCGCGCTCTTCGCGATCCCGGCCGTGACCTGGTCCTTCGCGAGCTGCGGGTACGTGCTCGCCAGCGGGTCGGTGGAGAGCTGGATCCCCGTGAACGCCCGGTCGATGGTCGCGGCGGGCAGGGTCTTGCCGGTGAGCTGCTTGAGCTGGCGGTTCACCGCGGCCTTCGCCTCGGCGGGGTTCGACGCGGCCAGGTCGTTCGCGTCGAGGACGCCGCGCAGCACGGCCTGCACGGTCGCCGGGTGCTGCTGCAGGAACTGCGTGCGCACGATGACCACCGTCGTCGGGAACTTGCCGCCCGGCCACAGGGTCTTCTCGTCCACCAGGACCTTCGCGCCCGCGTCGAGCACCAGGCGCGAGGCCCACGGCTCGGGCACCCACGCGCCCGCGATGGTGCCCTTCTTGAACTCGTCGAGGGTCAGCGCGTTGTCGAGGTTCTGGATCTTGACGCCGGTCAGCTTCTGCTGCGCGATCCACTTCTTGAGGGCCACGTCCTGCGTGTTGCCCTGCTGCGGGTCGGCCACCGTCTTGCCGACGAGGTCGGCGGGGGAGTGGATGTCGCCGCGCACCACCAGTTGCGCGCCGCCCGAGGTGGCGCCGGAGACGACCCGCACGGTGTCCGGCCCGGACTTGGCGAACGCGTTGATCGCGGGCCCGGAACCGATGAACCCGATGTCCACCGAGCCGCCGAGCAGCGCGGCGGTCTCCTCGGGGCCGGCGTTGAACTTGACCGGGGTGAGCTTCGTCTTGCCCAGTTCCTTCTGGAACAGGCCCTGGTCGAGGCCGATCAACGCGGACGCGTGCGTGACGTTCGGGAAGTACGCCAGCTTGACCTCGGCCGCCGCACCTTGGTCGGCTTGCGGGGCAGCGGCGCCGTCGGGCTCACCGCGCCGCGAGCACGCGCTGAGCATCGCCAACGCCACGAGGACGATCGACAGGACACGCGTTTTCATCAGGAGCCTTCCGGGTCAGGTGCCGGGCAACGGGGTGCCGGCGAGGCCGGCGGCCAGCGTGGTGCCGTCGGCGTTGTCGATGACGATGAACGCACCCGTGCGCCGGCTGTCCGCGTAGTCGTCCAGCGGCAGCGGCTCGGCGGTGCGCAGGGTCACGAGGCCGATCTCGTTGAGCGACAGGCCATCCGGTGCGTCCACAACGGACAGTGCCTGCTCGTCGAAGCGGGCGTCGACGGCCGCCACGATCGCGGGCACGGTGCGGGTGCCGTGCTTGACCAGCACGCGGGCGCCGGTGCGCAGCGGTTTGTCGGCGAGCCACGCCAAGGTCGCGGCGAACTCGTCGGTCACGGCCGGTGGCGCGTCGGCGGCCGCGATCAGGTCCCCTCGCGCGACGTCCAGGTCGTCGGCCAGCAGCAGGGTCACCGACTGACCCGCGACCGCCTCGGTCAGCTCGCCGTCCGGCGTGTCGATCCGCTCGACGGTCGTGGTGAGCCCCCCAGCCACCACACTGGGCAGGACGGTCACCCGGTCGCCCACCCGCACGGTGCCGGCGGCGACCTGACCCGCGTAGCCGCGGTAGTCCGGGTGCTCGGCGGTGCGCGGCCGGATGACGTACTGCACGGGGAAGCGCAGCGGCGCCTCGTGCGGATCCGGTTGCACGGCCACGGTTTCCAGGTGGTCGAGCAGCGTCGGCCCGGCGTACCAGGGCGTGTTGGCCGAGGGCTCCACCACGTTGTCGCCGACCAGTGCCGACACTGGCACCGAGAGCACCGAACCCATCGGGTAGCCGAGCTTGTCGGCGTGCGCGGCGAACTCCTGGGCGATGGTCTCGAAGACGCCTTCGTCGTAGCCGACCAGATCGATCTTGTTGACCGCGAGCACGAGGTTCGGCACGCCCAGCAAGGCCAGCACGGCCGCGTGCCGCCGGGTCTGCTCGATGACGCCCTTGCGCGCGTCCACCAGCAGGATCGCCAGCTGCGCGGTGGACGCGCCGGTCACGGTGTTGCGGGTGTACTGCACGTGCCCCGGCGTGTCGGCCAGCACGAACGAACGCTTGCCGGTGGCGAAGTAGCGGTAGGCGACGTCGATGGTGATGCCCTGCTCGCGCTCCGAGCGCAGGCCGTCGACGAGCAGCGAGAGATCCGGTGTGGACAGTCCCTTGTCGACGCTCGCGCGGGTCACCGCGTCGAGCTGGTCGGCGAGCACGGACTTGGTGTCGTAGAGCAGGCGGCCGACGAGGGTGGACTTGCCGTCGTCGACGCTGCCTGCCGTGGCCAGGCGCAACAGATCCGACATCAGAAGTAGCCCTCCCGCTTGCGGTCTTCCATCGCGGCCTCGGAGAGCCGGTCGTCCGCGCGGGTCGCGCCGCGCTCGGTGAGCCTGCTGGCCTGCACCTCGGCGATCACGTCGGAGACGGTCAACGCCTCGGACTCGACCGCGCCGGTGCACGAGCCGTCGCCGACGGTGCGGTAGCGCACCATCTTCGGGAACACGGCCTCGCCGTCGCGCGGACCACCCCATGGCCCGGAGGTCAGCCACATGCCGTCGCGCTGGTAGACCTCGCGCTTGTGCGCGTAGTAGATCGAGGGCAGCTCGATCTTCTCGCGCTCGATGTAGCGCCAGACGTCCAGTTCGGTCCAGTTCGACAGCGGGAACACCCGCACATGCTCACCCGCGCGGTGCCGTCCGTTGTAGAGGTTCCACAACTCGGGACGCTGCCGGCGCGGGTCCCACTGGCCGAACGCGTTGCGCAGGCTGAAGATCCGCTCCTTGGCCCGCGCCCGTTCCTCGTCGCGGCGGCCGCCGCCGAAGACCGCGTCGAACTTGTTCGCGGTGATGGTGTCGAGCAACGGCACGGTCTGCAACGGGTTGCGGGTGCCGTCGGGACGCTCTTCCAGCCGCCCGTCGTCGATCCACTCCTGCACGTGCGCGACGACCAGCCGCACGCCGTACCGCTCGACCATCCGGTCGCGGAAGTCGATGACCTCGTCGAAGTTGTGCCCGGTGTCCACGTGCAGCAACGGGAAGGGCACCGGCGCGGGCCAGAACGCCTTGACCGCCAGGTGCAACAGCAGCGTCGAGTCCTTGCCGCCGGAGAAGAGGATCACCGGCCGGTCGAACTCGCCGGCCACCTCACGCATGATGTGGATGCCCTCGGACTCGAGTGCGTCCAGATTGTCGAGCTTGTCGGGTGCCTCAGCCATGCAGACCACACTCCGTCTTGGCCAGGCCGGCCCACCGGCCGCTGCGTGGATCGGCGCCGGGCACCGGCTTCGCGGTGCACGGTGCACACCCGATGGAGAGGTAACCCTCCTGCACCAACGGGTTCTGCAGGATTCCGTGCTCGGCGATGTAGGCGGCGAACTCCTCGTCCGACCACGGCGCGATCGGGTTGACCTTCACCAGCCCGTTGCGCTCGTCCCACTGCACGATCGGCGTGTCCGCCCGGGTCGGCGCGTCCACCCGCCGCACGCCGGTGACCCACGCGTCGTAGCGCGCGAGGGTCTTCCGCAGCGGCACCACTTTGCGCAGGAAGCAACACCGGTCGGGCGCGGTCTTGTTCAGCAGGCCGAACTCGGCCTCCTGGTCAGCGACCGACTGCTCGGCTTCGGCGTTGACGATCGTGATGTCCGGGTAGGTCACCTCGACCGCGTCGCGGGTGCCGATGGTCTCCACGAAGTGGTAGCCGGTTTCCAGGAACAGCACGTCGATGTCCGGCTTCGCCCGCACGGCGAGGTCGATCAGCACGGCGTCCTGCATGTTGGACGCCACGATCCAGTTGTCGCCGAAGGTCTTCGCGGTCCACTCGAGCACCTCGGCCGCGCTCGCGCCGGCCAGGTCGTGCTCCGCGTGTTCGGCCAACGTCTTGAAGTCCTGGGTGGTGGTCACTTCACGGCCTCCGGAAGGTTCAGGCCGAGGAACTTCACGCCGAACACCCGGCGGCACCCGGTGCACAGCCACGCACCGTGTGGTTCCTCTTGCGGCCGCAGATCTTCGTCTCCGCAGTAGGGGCAGTAGAACGGCGTCGCGCGCTCAGTCACTTCAGGTCCGCCTCGTCAGCGCGCGCGACCCACTGGGCGAAACGTTCGCCGTCGAGGCGCTGGGCCACGAAGTTGCGCACGACCCGCTCGACGTAGCCGGGCAGCTCGGCGCCGGTCACCTTGTGGCCGCGCAGTTTCCGGCCGAACCCGGCGTCCAGGCCGAGCCCGCCGCCCAGGTGCACCTGGAAACCCTCGACCTGCTTGCCGTCGGCGTCGGTGACGATCTGGCCCTTCAACCCGATGTCCGCCGTCTGGATGCGGGCGCACGAGTTCGGGCAGCCGTTGATGTGCACGCTGATCGGCGTCGTGATCCCGGCGGTTATGTCGGCCAGGCGCGTCTCGAGCTGGTCGACCAGGTCGACCGCGCGGGCCTTCGTCTCCACGATCGCGAGCTTGCAGAACTCGATGCCCGTGCACGCCATCACGCCGCGCCGCCACACCGACGGCTCGCTGCGCAGCCCGAGGTTGGCCAGTTCCTGTTGCAGCACCGGCACTTCGCCCTCGGGGACGTCCAGCACGACGATCTTCTGCAACGGGGTGAACCGGACCCGGGAGGAGCCCACCCGCTCGGCCGCCTTCGCCACGCCGACCAGCGTGGAGCCGGACACCCGGCCGGCGATCGGGGCGGCGCCCACGTAGTAGCGGCCGTCCTTCTGCCGGTGCACGCCGATGTGGTCGTGCGGCTGGTCGGGCACCGCGGGCGCGGGACCGTCGACCAGCTTGCGGTGCAGGTACTCGGTCTCCAGCACCTCGCGGAATTTCTCCGGACCCCAGTCCTTGACCAGGAACTTCAGCCGCGCGCGGTGGCGCAGCCGCCGGTAGCCGTAGTCGCGGAAGATCGAGATGACGCCGGCCCACACCTCGGGCACCTCGTCGAGCGGCACCCACGCGCCCAGCCGCACCCCGATCATCGGGTTGGTGGACAGGCCGCCGCCGACCCAGAGGTCCAGGCCGGGCCCGTGCTCCGGGTGGTTCACGCCGACGAACGCGACGTCGTGGATCTCGTGCGCCACATCAGGAAGACCAGAGATGGCCGTTTTGAACTTGCGCGGGAGGTTCGCGAACTCCTTCTCCCCGATGAACCGGCTCTTGATCTCTTCGACCGCGGAAGAAGCGTCCAGCACCTCGTCCTCGGCGATGCCCGCGAGCGGCGAGCCGAGGATCACCCGCGGGCTGTCACCACAGGCCTCCATCGTGGTCAGGCCGACGCCTTCGAGCTTCTCCCAGATCGCCGGCACGTCCTCGATGCGGATCCAGTGGTACTGGATGTTCTGCCGGTCGGTGATGTCCGCGGTGTCGCGGGCGTAGATCTCCGACACCTCACCGATCGCGGCCAGCTGCGCCGTGGTGACGGCGCCGCCGTCGATGCGCACCCGCATCATGAAGTACTCGTCGTCGAGCTCCTCCGGCTCGAGCGTGGCCGTGCGGCCGCCGTCGATCCCGGGCTTGCGCTGGGTGTAGAGGCCGAACCAGCGGAACCGGCCACGCAGGTCACCGGGGTCGATCCCGTCGAAGCCCGTGTGCGCGTAGATGTTCTCGATGCGGCTGCGGACGTTGAGCGGGTTGTCGTCCTTCTTGCTGCGCTCGTTGGGGTTCAGCGGTTCGCGGTACCCCAGGGCCCACTGACCTTCCCCTCGGCGCTGGGACGTCTGCTGGGGCGTCCGTGCTGGCGTCCGCGTGCTGGCCATCTCGGTCCTCTCGGTGGGAGCTGGGCGCTCGTGCGCACCGAACGTCCGGGTGAGGACCGTCACGGCGCGCCCGGGCGCCGGCGGCTGCAGAACTGCTGCAGGGCTTCGCGGCGGCAGGGCCTATCGCGGGCGACGGCAGATCGCGCTGGAGACACGACGGAGGTCGATGTGGCGGCGTTGCACCAACAGCACCTCGGTCGCGGACATGTCGCAAGCGTGCCACGCGTCCACGGGGTGACCCAACGCCATCCGAATGCTGGGACACCGGCGGGAACGGTTGACGTGGGCGGGAAATCCAGAAAGTCCGGAACGTCTGATGTTTTCGTCAGTAAATGATTGGCTCGACCCAGAACTGGATGGGTCTCCCGTGCGTCGCAGTGGTCAGGAGGTGCGCATGGTCGAGAAAATGGTCGTCACGTTCGCCGCGCTCCAGGACGCCGAGAAGAACATCCGCACGTGCGCCAAGAACGTGCGCGGACGCCTCGACGACCTGGCCGGCTACCTGACCCCGCTGACCGACACCTGGCAGGGCGAGGCCAAGGAGGCCTACCAAGCGCGCATGCGGGAGTGGCATGCGGCGGCGCAGGACCTCGTCACCGCGCTGGAGAAGATCGCGGGCATCGTGCGCACCGCCGAGTCCAACTACGGCAACGCGGTGTCCACCAACAAGAGCATGTGGCCGGTGAGGTAACCGATGGCTCCGATCCCGCCCGAGAACACCGGCAAGGTCGACGTCACGCCGGACGAGGTGAACTCGGCCGCGACCACCTTCGCCAAGCAGCAGGACCAGCTCGGCAACGTCTGGTCCACCCTCAACTCGTCGCTGAGCGCCGGCATGGCGGGCAACGACGGCGGTGCGCAGAAGTTCGCCGCCAAGTACGACCCGGCGGCCAAGGCCGTGTGGAAGGCGTTCGAGTCGGCGATCCGGGTGCTCGGCGGCACCGCCCGCGGCCTGGTCCAGACGGCGAACAACTACGTCAAGGCCGAGGAACACTCGACGGCGGGCAAGAAGCCGGCCGGCGACAAGTTCCCGGCGCCGATGGTGGCCGACGACATCTGGTGCAGTGGTCCCGACCCGGCCGAGGGTGAAGGGCACTCGAGCGTCCCGGACTGGCTGGCCAAGTACTGGCCCAACGGTGACCCGGACAAGCTGCGTGACGCCGCCAAGGCCTGGCGGACCGCGCGCGACGGCGTCGGCGACGTGACCACGACGCTGCACAGCGCCGTGATCAGCATCACCGACTACAACAGCGCCGACGACATCACCGCGATGGGCGAGTTCTGGGACTCGCTCGCGAAGCCCGGTGACAAGAAGGCCGTGCTGACCGGCCTGCACGACGCGTGCGACGACATCGCGAAGGCGTGCGACGCCTACGCCAAGGCCATCGACGACGCCCGGAGCAACCTGAAGACGGCGCTCGCGGAGGCCGGCATCGCCGTGGCGCTGACCACGGTCGTGGGCATCCTGCTGACGCCGTTCACGCTCGGCGGCTCGGACGCGGCGGCCGGTGCGGCGGACGCGGCCGAGGTCGCGGCGATCGCGGGCCCGCTGGTCGAGGAGTTCGAGGCGACGGTGGCCACCGAGGTCGGCACGGCCATCGCCGAGGACGTGGCCATCGACCTCGAGGCGACCGCAGAGGCCGTACCGGACATCGAGGCCGCCGAAGCGGAGGCCGCGGACGTCGACGAGACGATCGACGAGGAGCTCACGTCCGAGGAGGAGTCCGCGCCGGACGGCAAGGACGTGCCCGACAGCGAGCAGCCGGCGGGGGTCAAGGACGGCTGGACCGAACGCACCGCCGACAACGGCAAGGGCAAGGTGTACCAAAAACCGGGCGCGACCGGGAACGCCGACCAGGTGCGCATCATGGAACCGACGCCGAGATACCCCGACGGCTACGTCCGTTTCTACAACGACCGCGGGCAGCCGATCAACCTCGACGGAAAGCCGGGGCCGAACTCGGAGACGCACATTCCATTGAACCCCGACGGAACTTATCCGCTGCCGAAGGGATGGTAGGATTCCACTATGGACCTCGAACTCGACGGTCAGCAGGTCACAGCCCAGGAAGCGGAGTTCAACCTGACGCTGCGCACCGACCGGGGCAGCGAGCTGCAAATCGAGACGGCCTATACCGTTCAGAACGCCGGAACGACAATTTCCGTCACTCCCGGGGAATCGGATCCGCCGTCCTTGGTGGAACAGCGGATCAGCTCCGCCTCGGCCACCGATTCCGGTCGCCTGGAGGTCGTTTTCGAATCGGGTGTCGCGTTGCGGGTGGAACCCGACCCGGATTTCGAGGCCTGGACGTTCGTCGCACCGGGTGGCAAGCGCGTGGTGTCGATGGCCGAGGGTGAACTCGCCGTCTGGTCCGGTGACTAGAACACCGCCGGTGCTCGACGACCAGGGCGGACAGCTGATCAACTTCGCCAACTCCACCTTCCAGTGGATCAACATCAAGCTCTTCGGCTCCGCCGGCGAGCTTCCGGCCGACCGCGACGTGCTGGCGCGGGTGCTCGCCGACCCCCGCTACCGCGACAGCTACGCGGGTGGCGGAGAGGCCGACGCGGCACCCATTCATGGGCCGTTCCGGCTCGACGCCATCACCGTCGACTCGTTCGAGCCGGCGGACGCGGCGACCGAGATCGCCACGCTCGGCGAATGGGCACAGCGGTACGCGCCGCTGCCCGAAGCCGTGGCCGAACAGGTGGAAACCGAGGTGTACCAGCGCATCCGGGCGGCGACCGCCCGGTACCGGTTGCGCAACCTCGGGGAAGACCAGTTCCACGAGTGGGGATTCGCGATCGACAACAACGGGTTCCACGAGCTTGTGCTCATCGACCGTCCCTGCCGGTCGGTCGCGTTGGTCGTGGCCAGCGACGACTGAACCGCAGGGCTGGCGCACACTGGTCGGGTGGCATCGCAGCTCCCCGATGGTGAACCGGCTCCCGAGGACGGCGCGTTGCCGGGCTCCGCGCTGAGCGGGCTCGGCCAGCGCCCGTTCGGGGTGTACGTGCACGTCCCGTTCTGCGCGACCCGGTGCGGTTACTGCGATTTCAACACCTACACCCCCGGCGAGCTCGGCAGTTCGGCGTCCCCGGCGAGCTGGCTGGACGGCCTACGGGCCGAACTCGACCTCGCCGCCGCGGTCCTCGGCTCGGCGCCGCCCGCGGACACCGTGTTCGTCGGCGGGGGCACGCCGTCGCTGCTCGGCGCGGACGGGCTGACGTCGGTGCTGGACGCCGTGCGCGGCGCGTTCGGGCTCGCGCCGGGCGCTGAGGTGACCACCGAGTCCAACCCCGAGTCGACCTCGCCGGAGTTCTTCGCGGGCATCCGCGCGGCTGGGTACACGCGGGTGTCGCTGGGCATGCAGTCCGCGGCGCCGCACGTGCTGGCCGTGCTCGACCGCGTGCACACGCCCGGTCGGCCGGGCGCGGCCGCCCGCGAGGCCCGCACCGCCGGGTTCGAGCACGTGAACCTCGACCTCATCTACGGCACGCCGGGGGAGACCGACGACGACCTGCGTGCGTCGCTGGCGGCGGTGCTCGAGGCCGGGGTGGACCACGTGTCGGCGTACTCGCTGATCGTCGAGGACGGCACGGCGCTCGCGCGGCGGGTCCGGCGCGGCGAGCTGCCGATGACCGACGACCTGGTCCTCGCCGACCGCTACGAGATCATCGACGCGACCCTGCGCGCGCACGGGATGCACTGGTACGAGGTGTCCAACTGGGCGTCCACTGTGGACGCCCGGTGCCGGCACAACCTCGGCTACTGGCTCGGTGGCGACTGGTGGGGCGCCGGGCCGGGTGCGCACAGCCACGTCGGCGGCGTGCGCTGGTGGAACGTCAAGCACCCGGCCGCTTACGCGAAGGCACTGGCCGAGGGCCGCTCACCCGCCGCGGCGCGCGAGCTCCTGAGCCCTGAGGACCACGCGTTGGAGCGGGTGCTGCTGGAGATCCGCCTCGTCGACGGCCTGCCCGTCTCCGCCCTCGACCCGTCGGCGCTGCCGGAGGCGCGGGCCGCCGTCGCGGACGGCCTGCTCGACGCGGGTGCGCTCGACGCCGGCCGCTGCGTGCTCACCGACCGCGGCCGCCTGCTCGCCGACGCGGTCGTCCGCCGCCTCACCTGAGCTGGTTCTCCGGTCTCGCGCTGTGACCATCGCCACACAACGGTCGGTGCCCTCGGCCACCTGGCGCACTGTCCCACACGGTCGCTTGCCGGTTACGTAAACTTGGTGTGGGCAGAAGACCAGGAGGACCCAAGGTGGCGAGTGCCGAGGAGCGTCGTTTCGACGTGCTGCGCGCGATCGTCGCCGACTACGTGTCCAACCACGAGCCGGTCGGGTCCAAGACGATCGTCGAGCGGCACAACCTCGGCGTGTCCAGCGCGACCGTGCGCAACGACATGGCCGCGCTCGAGGACGAGGGCTACATCACCCAGCCGCACACCAGCGCGGGGCGGATCCCGACCGACAAGGGTTACCGCTTGTTCGTCGACCGGCTCTCCGAGGTGCGGCCGCTCTCGGCCGCCGAACGCCGGGCCATCGGCAACTTCCTCGAGGGCGCGATCGACCTCGACGACGTGCTGCGCCGCAGCGTGCGGCTGCTCGCGCAGCTGACCAGGCAGGTCGCGGTCATCCAGTACCCCACGCTGACCCGCTCGACGGTGCGGCACGTCGAACTCGTGCTGATCACCCCGGCGCGGATCATGCTGGTGCTGATCACCGACACCGGCCGGGTCGACCAGCGGATGGTCGACATGGGCGACGTCGTGAGCGACGAGGACCTCGGCCGGATGCGCGCGATGCTGAACTCCGCGCTGGTCGGGCACCGGCTCAGCGAGGCGGCGGCCAAGGTGGCCGAGCTGCCCGAGCACGGCCCGACCGACCTGCGCGACGCTCTGGTGCGCCTGTCCAGCGTGCTCGTCGAGTCGCTCGTCGAACACCCCGAGGAGCGGCTGGTGCTCGGTGGCACCGCCAACCTGACCCGCAGCGTCGCGGACTTCCCCGGGTCGCTGCGCCAGGTGCTCGAGGCGCTGGAAGAACAGGTCGTCGTGCTGAAGCTGCTGGCCGCGGCACGCGACCCCGGGACCATCACCGTGCGCATCGGCGAGGAGAACGAGGCCGAGCAGATGCGCAGCACCTCCGTGGTCTCCATCGGCTACGGCACGCACGACACCCTGCTCGGCGGCATGGGCGTGGTCGGCCCCACCCGGATGGACTACCCGACGTCCATCGCCGCGGTGCGCGCCGTGGCGAACTACGTGGGGGAGATCCTGAGCGGGCGCTGACGCCCGCGACCAAGCCCGGCGCCGCTCGCGCCGGAAGAGGAACGAGGACTGGAACAAGGTGGCGAGGGACTACTACGGCACTCTGGGCGTGCGTCAGGACGCGAGCGCCGAGGAGATCAAGCGGGCCTACCGCAAGCTCGCCCGCGAGCTGCACCCGGACGTGAACCCGGATCCCGATGCGCAGCAGCGCTTCCGGGAGGTCACGGCCGTCTACGAGGTGTTGTCGGACCCGCAGAAGCGCAAGCTCGTCGACATGGGCGCCGACCCGCTGGAAGGTGCTGCCGGTGGTGGCGGCGGGCGTGACCCGTTCGCCGGCTTCGGCCTCGGCGACATCATGGACGCGTTCTTCGGGGCCGCGGCGGGCGGCGGTGGCGGGCGTGGCCCGCGCAGCCGCGTGCAGCCCGGCACCGACGCGTTGATCCGGCTCGACCTCACCCTCGACGAGTGCCTGACCGGCGTGAGCCGCGAGCTCACCGTCGACACGGCCGTGCTCTGCGACGTGTGCCGTGGCGCGGGCACCGCCGAGGGCACGTCGCCGGTCACCTGCGACACCTGCGGCGGGCGTGGCGAGATCCAGTCCGTGCAGCGTTCGTTCCTCGGCCAGGTCGTCACCGCGCGGCCGTGCCCGGTGTGCCGCGGCTTCGGCGAGGTCATCCCCGACCCGTGCCACCAGTGCGGTGGCGAGGGTCGCGTGCGGGCGCGCCGCACCATCACCGCGAAGATCCCGCCGGGCGTCGCCGAGGGCATGCGCGTCCGGCTGGCCGGTCAGGGCGAGGTCGGCCCCGGCGGCGGCCCGGCCGGCGACCTCTACGTCGAGGTCGAAGAGGTGCCGCACGAGACGTTCGAGCGCGAGGGCGCCGACCTGCACTGCACCGTGCGCATCCCCATGACGACGGCGGCGCTGGGCGCGAACCTGCCGCTGGAAACCCTCGAAGGCGTCGAGGAACTGGACATCGCGCCGGGCACGCAGCCCGGCGCCGAACTGGTCATGAGCGGGCGCGGCCTGCCGCGGCTGCGGTCGTCCGGCCGCGTCGACGGACGCGGTGACCTGCACGTCCACATCGAGGTCGAGGTCCCGACCCGCGTGGACGCCCGGCAGGCCGAGCTGTTGCGCGAGTTCGCCGGGCTGCGTGGCGAAGAGGCGCAGATGCTGGCCACGACCAACGGCAAGGGTGGCCTGTTCTCCCGGCTGCGCGCCCGCCACCGGTGACCACCACCGCGCTCCCGGTCTTCCTCGTCGAGTCCCTGCCGTCGGGCACCGCGGTCCTCGACGGCCCGGAAGGCCGGCACGCGGCGACCGTGCGCCGGTTGCGGGCGGGGGAGCAGTTGCTGCTCACCGACGGGTCCGGCGGTCTGGCCCGGTGCTCGGTCACGGCCGTGGACGGATCGTCGCTGCGGCTCGACGTGGCCGAGAGCTGGCAGGAGCCGGTGCCTTCGCCGCGCGTGGTCGTGGCGCAGGCACTGGTGAAAGGTGACCGGGGCGAGCTCGCCGTCGAACTGGCGACCGAAGCGGGCGCGGACGCGATCGTCCCGTGGCGCGCGTCGCGCTGCGTCGCCCGATGGGATGAAGGTCCGCGCGGCGCCAAGGCGTTGGAGCGGTGGCGCTCGACCGTGCGGTCGGCCGCGAAGCAGGCGCGCCGAGCGTGGGTGCCCGAAGTGGCCGAACCTGTTGGTACGAACGGGTTGTCGTCGCTCATCCGATCGTCGGCTGGTGCGCTCGTACTCGATGCGGCCGCCCCGGACCGGCTGGCCGACGTGGAGTTGCCCGATTCGGGTGACCTGGTCGTCGTCGTCGGCCCGGAAGGCGGCATCACCGACGAGGAGATCGCCGCCTTCGCCGACGCGGGCGCCCATCCTGTGCGGCTGGGCAACACCGTGCTGCGGGCCTCCACCGCGGCGGCGGTCACCCTGGGCGCGCTCGGCGTGCTCACCCGCCGATGGGTGGTTTAGGGGTCCCCAGCAGTGGCGTAACCAGTGCTAGGAGCGTTACGCTTGTGATGTCTACCGGTGAGTACCACATCGGCAGACCGCAGGTTTCCGCCGGGCACCTCCCCCTCGGCCCGGCGGCGCAGCGCCGCAGTGGAGCGACCCCCAGGCTTCCCTGCGGCGCTGCTTCCTTCCGGGCCTCGGGAGCCCATGCTCGCGGAGAGCGCTCGCCATGGGGCCCTTCAGGATTTCCGGGGGCCGAGCCCCCGGGCCCCCACGGTGCGAGCTTCTTCCGAACCAGCGTGTGGCGGTTGGGTGGAGACCAGCGTGACCGGATTCCCGCAGTCGGGTCGTTCTTGGCGTGGTTCGCTAGCCTGCCGGGCATGAGTCAGCCGGACTGCTTGTTCTGCAAGATCATCGCGGGCGAGATCCCGTCCACCGAGGTCCTCTCGACCGACACCGTGTACGCCTTCCGCGACATCAACCCGCAAGCCAGCACCCACGTCCTCGTCGTGCCCAAGGCGCACCACGAAGACGCACGTGCCCTGGCCGCCGACGCCCCCGAACTGCTCGCCGACGTCGTCCGGGCCGGTGCCGAGGTCGCCGCCGCGGAAGGCATCGCGGACAGCGGCTACCGGCTGGTCTTCAACACCGGCGACGACGCCGGCCGCACCGTCTTCCACGCTCACCTGCACGTCGTCGGCGGTGAACCGCTCGGCTTGTTCGGCAAGGGCTGAGCGCATATCCGGTGCGGATTGTCGGTGGGGGCGACTAGCATCGGAGCGGTCAGGACGTTGTGAACGGCGCATGAAGGCGCAGAAAGCAGGCCCGAGGGCACGTGGCCGGAACCACAAACGGTGGAACCCCCAACACATCGGCGGCAGCCGGCTCCACCGAAGCTCGATCGAAGTTCTCCGTGCCCGACGAGGCCGTGCTGGCCTTGCTCGGGTCGCGTGACGAAAACCTCCGCACCGCCGAAGAGGTCCTCACCGCGGACGTCCACGTCCGGGGCAACGAGGTCACCCTGTCCGGCGAGCCGAGCGACGTCGCGTTCGCCGAGCGCGTCTTCGCCGAGCTGGTCACCCTCGCCCGGCGCGGCCAGCAGGTCGACCCGGCCACGGTGCGGCGCACCGTCGCGATGCTCTCCAGCGACGCCGCCGAGTCGCCCGCCGAGGTGCTGAGCCTGGACATCATCTCCCGGCGCGGGCGCACCATCCGGCCGAAGACGTTGAACCAGAAGCGTTACGTCGACGCGATCGACGAGCACACCCTGGTCTTCGGCATCGGGCCCGCGGGTACCGGCAAGACCTACCTCGCCATGGCCAAAGCCGTGCAGGCGTTGCAGGCCAAGCAGGTCAACCGGATCATCCTGACCCGCCCGGCGGTCGAAGCGGGCGAACGCCTCGGCTTCCTGCCCGGCACCCTGTACGACAAGATCGACCCGTACCTGCGCCCCCTGTACGACGCCCTGCACGACATGGTCGACCCCGAGTCGATCCCGCGCCTCATGCAGGCCGGCACCATCGAGGTCGCCCCCCTCGCATACATGCGTGGCCGCGCGCAGCCGGTCGACACCAAGGTGCTCACGCCGTTCGGCTTCCGGCCGATCGGTGACCTGCGCGTCGGCGATCTTGTCGTCGGCTCGAACGGTGAACCGACGCCTGTCCTCGGCGTCTACCCGCAGGGGCCGAAGAAGACCTATCGCGTGCACGCCCAGGACGGGTCCTCGGTCCTCTGTTCCGAGGACCACCTCTGGACGGTCCGCACGGCGGGTGACTCGTGGCGGGTACGGCAGACGAAGGACATGCTTGGGCAGCGGGGGATCCACGAACTGCCGATGCTGACCGCGCCGGTGGCGATGCCGTATCGCGCCGTGCCAACGGATCCATATGGGTTCGGATCCAGCTTTGCCGCCGGGCTTCCGATTGGCGGCGGGACCGCGCTCGCGACCTCCATGCGGGTCTACCTGGACAACTGCGTCGAGGTCCGGTTGAGCGCGCTACAGGGATTGCTCGACACCGGCGGCGCACCTGCCACCGGCCACATTGAGTACCGGGCTCCGTCAACGGAGATCGCGGTGGATGTCGTGGCCCTGGTGCAGTCGTTGGGTGGCACGGCCACTCCACGAGGTCACGTGTTGGAGATCCGGCTGCCGCAGGACATCGCACCGTTCCGGGTGGTCGACAAGCTCGGGCGCTACGAGGGCACTGACCAGCCCGTGCGGTTCATCGATCGGATCGAACCGGCGGGTGTCGAGGAAGCAGTCTGCATCCAGGTGGCGGCTGAGGACTCGTTGTACGTCACCGAGGACTACTTGCTCACCCACAACACGCTCAACGACGCCTTCATCATCCTGGACGAGGCGCAGAACACCACGCCCGAGCAGATGAAGATGTTCCTCACCCGCCTCGGCTTCGGCTCGAAGATCGTGGTGACCGGTGACGTCACCCAGGTCGACCTGCCCGGCGGGCACGCGAGCGGGTTGCGCATCGTGCGCGACATCCTGCAGGGCGTGCGTGACGTGCACTTCGCCCAGCTGACCAGCCACGACGTGGTCCGCCACCGCCTGGTCGGCGACATCGTCGACGCCTACGAGCGCTGGCAGGCCACCCTGGACGAGTCCGAGGTCCAGGTCGGCAGGGCGGGTCAAGGACGGCGCGGTCGCTGACCAGGGGACAATCAGACCCGTGAGCATCGAGATCGCCAATGAGTCGGGGGTGTCGGTCGACGATTCGTCGATCGTCGCCGCGGCCCGGTTCGCCCTGGACCGGATGGGCGTGAGCCCGATGGCGGAATTGTCCGTCCTGCTCGTCGAGCTGGACGTGATGGCGACCCTGCACGAGCAGTGGATGGACCTGGAAGGCCCGACCGACGTCATGGCCTTCCCGATGGACGAACTGGAGTCCGCGCGCCGCCCGGACGCCGCCGACGCCGGTCCCGCCCTGCTCGGCGACATCGTGCTCTGCCCGGCCTTCGCCAAGGACCAGGCACGCAAGGCCGGGCACAGCCTGCTGGCCGAGCTGCACCTGCTGACCGTGCACGGCGTCCTGCACCTGCTCGGCTACGACCACGCCGAACCGGCCGAGGAACGCGAGATGTTCGCGCTGCAGAAGCGGATCCTCGCCGACTTCACCGCCGAGTCCGCCGCGGCCAAGCGCCGGGCCGAGCAGCGCAGCGCCGACGACAAGGTGCTCGGCGTGGTCGGGCTCAACGAGCCGCCGCGCCGCACCGCGACAGAGGACGAACCAGCGCACGACGAGCCGGCCGACGAAGGCTGACCCGTGACGGGCAACTCGGCGGTCCAGCTCGTCGTCGCGATCCTGCTGGTGCTCGTCGCGGGCGTGTTCGCCGGTGCCGACGCCGCGATCTCCGCGGTGTCACGGGCCCGGGTCGACGGCCTGGTCCGCGCAAGGCGGGTGGGTGCCAAGCAGCTCGCCGCCGTGGTCGCCGAGCGGCCGCGGCACGTGAACCTGCTGCTGTTGCTGCGGTTGAGCTGTGAGCTCGGGGCGACCGTGCTGGTCACCGTCGTGTTCCTCAGCACGGTCAGCCCGGAGTGGCTCGCCGGGCTCCTCGCCGCCCTGGCCATGATCGTCGTGTCGTACGTGCTGGTCGGCGTCGGCCCGCGCACCATCGGCCGCCAGCACCCGTACGCCGTCGGCACGCTGGTCGCCGGTCTCGTGCGGGTGCTGGGCCTGGTGCTCGGGCCGTTGTCGCGGCTGCTGATCGTGGTCGGCAACGCGATCACGCCGGGCCGCGGCTTCCGCGAGGGCCCGTTCTCCTCCGAGGTCGAGCTGCGCGAACTCGTCGACATGGCGGGTGAACGCGGCGTCGTCGACGAGGACGAGCGCGAGATGATCCACTCGGTGTTCGACCTGCGCGGCACGCTCGCGCGTGAGGTCATGGTGCCGCGCACCGAGATCGTGTGGATCGAGCAGACGAAGTCGGTGCGCCAGGCGCTGGCGTTGTCGCTGCGCACCGGGTTCACCCGCATCCCGGTGATCGGCGAGAGCGTCGACGACATCGTCGGCGTGGTGAACCTCAAGGACCTGGTGCGCAGCGTCCTCGACCCGGCCACCGGCGTGCAGGGCGACCTGCGGGTCTCGGTCGGCGAGGTGATGACGCCGGTCGGGTTCGTGCCGGACACGAAGCGCCTGGACGACCTGCTGCACGAGATGCAGGTGTCGCGCAAGCACATGGCCATCGCGGTCGACGAGTACGGCGGCACCGCCGGCCTGCTCACCATCGAGGACATCCTCGAGGAGATCGTCGGCGAGATCACCGACGAGTCCGACACCGACGACCGGCCACCGGTCGAGCACCTCGCCGACGGCACGATCCGGGTGAGCGCCCGCCTGCCGGTCGAGGACCTGGGCGAGCTCTTCGCCACCGAGATCGACGACCACGACGTGGAGACCGTCGGCGGCCTGCTCGCGCAGCGCCTGGGCCGGGTGCCGCTGCCCGGCGCGGAAGCCGAGATCAGCGGGCTGCGCCTGCACGCGGAGGGTGGCAAGGACAACCGCGGCCGGATGCGGATCACCACCGTGCTCGTGCGGTCCACGGTCGCCGACCACAAGCAGGACACCGAGTCGCAATGGGAGAGGAGCGCCGAGCGTGGCTGACCTGGATCCGGAGGACGCCAAGATCGTGACGCTGGCCCGGTCGTCGCGGGCACGCACGGGCGCCGCCGAGGGCGCCGCGGTCCGCGACACCGACGGCCGCACGTACGCGGCGGCCACGGTCGCGCTGCCGTCGTTGCGGCTGACGGCGTTGCAGGCGGCGATCGCGGCGGCGGTGTCCAGCGGCGCGCCCGGCCTCGAGGCCGCCGCCCTGGTCACCGACGCCGACTCGGTCGACGCCGATTCCCTTGCCGCCGTCCGCGATCTCAACGCGGGTGCCCCCGTCTTCCTCGCCGACCCCCGCGGCGAAGTACAAGACACCGTGCGCTGACAACCTCCCGCCGCCTCTCGTGCGTGAGGAACACCGAACACGGCGAGAGGCGGGGGGAATGACACCCGATGAAGACGCGAGTTTCCGGGAATTCGCGAGGGCGAAGACGGTGCAGCTGCGGCGCACCGCCTACCTGCTCTGCGGCGACTGGCACCTCGCGGAGGATCTGGTCCAGACCACTCTGATCAAGCTCTACCGGGTCTGGAGCAAGGCGCACCGCGGCGGTCCGGTGGACAACTACAGCCGCCGGATCCTGGTGCGCTGCTGGTTCGACGAACAACGCAAACCGTGGCGTCGCAAGGAAAAACGCGACGGCCAGGTGCCCGAGGTGGTGGACGCCCGAGTCGATCCTGCCGCGGCGGGCCTCAGCGACCACCTCGTCAAGGCCCTCGCCGAGCTCACCCCGAGACAGCGCGCCACCGTGGTGCTCCGGTACTGCAACGACCTACCGGTCGCTGAGGTCGCCGCGGTGCTGGGCTGCTCGGAGGGAACCGTCAAGAGTCAGACCGCACGCGGCCTCGACGCGTTGCGCGCGGTTGTCACAGGGCTGGACGTGCAGGCGTCCGCCACAGAGAGGAGCCGGTGATGGAGCAGAGCCAGATCGAGCAGGGACTGCGGGACGTGCTGCTGGCCGAGCCGCCGTTGGGCATCGACCCCGATCGGGTCGCCGACGCCGCCGCGCGCAGCCGGCGCAACCGCCGTGCGGGCTTCGCGACCGGCATCGGCTTCGTGGCCGTGGCCGCCGTGGCGGCCGGAGCCACGATCTTCGCCAATGCCGGGCAAGTGCAGCCGGCCGCGCCACCGAAGCCGGGCAAGCAGCAGGAAATCGATCGAGAGATGGCGCGCAACGCCGCGTATCTGCGCTTCGTGCTGCCGAAGATGCTGCCGCAGGCCAGGGACCTCGAGGTGAGGTACGAGCAGGCGACGCCGCCTGGCGAACACGGCGCGATCATGACGGCGCACATCACGTTCACCGACTCGGCGGGGCCCGCGGAGATCCAACTGTTCATCGAAAGCCCCGGCGGCACCCGCACGACGACCGCGTCCATGAGGAAGAACTGCGTGGACGTTCGCAAGCAGGTGTCCACCGAGGGGAGGCCGTTGCGGTGCACGGTCACCACGCGACCGGACCACACCGTCCTCGGCATCAACGAGATGGGCTTGGTCGACATCAAGTTGCCGGACGACCAGCCCGTCCAGGTCAATGAGGTGGACATGACCCACCTGCGACCGGGCGTCGGCGCGATCGCGATCGACAACGTCCGCTACCCGATCGATGAGAACACCCTCCGCGAGCGGTACCCGCTGACCGAACAGCAGGAGATCGCGCTGGTGACCGACCCGGCGCTGGTCATGCACGACCCGAAGGGCTGAGCACGCGGTGCGGCCGGGGCTCCCACGCCCCGGCCGCACCATCGGGGACAATGGCCAGGTGAACGCACCTCATCGGTCCGGCTTCGCCTGCTTCGTCGGCAGGCCCAACGCGGGCAAGTCCACCCTCACCAACGCGCTGGTCGGCACCAAGGTCGCGATCACCTCGAGCAAACCGCAGACCACCCGGCACGCCATCCGCGGCATCGTGCACCGCCCGGACGCGCAACTGATCATTGTGGACACGCCGGGCCTGCACCGCCCGCGCACCCTGCTCGGCCAGCGGCTCAACGACGTCGTGCGGGAGACGTGGTCCGAAGTGGACGTCGTCGGGTTCTGCGTGCCGGCCGACCAGAAGGTCGGGCCGGGCGACAGGTTCATCGCCGCGGAGCTGAAGAAGGTGGCCAAGCGGACACCGGTGATCGGTGTGGTCACCAAGACCGATCTCGTTTCCCAGCAACAGGTCGCCGAGCAACTGGTCGCCATGCAGGAAGTGCTGGACTTCGCCGAGCTGATCCCGGTGTCCGCTGTGGACGGTTTCCAGGTCGGCACGCTCGCCGACCTGCTGGTGACGCGGCTGCCGGAAGGACCGCAGCTCTACCCGGACGGCGAACTGACCGACGAGCCCGAGGCCACGCTGGTCGCCGAGCTGATCCGGGAGGCCGCGCTGGAGGGCGTGCGGGACGAACTGCCGCACTCGATCGCCGTCACCGTCGAGGAGATGGTGCCGCACGAGGGCCGCGACGACATGGTCGACGTGCACGCGTTGCTGTACGTGGAGCGGCCGAGCCAGAAGGGCATCGTGCTCGGGCACAAGGGCGAGCGGTTGCGTGATGTCGGGTCGACCGCGCGCAAGCACATCGAGGCGCTCCTGGGCAGCAAGGTCTACCTGGAACTGCACGTGAAGGTGGCCAAGGACTGGCAGCGCGACCCGAAGCAGCTGCGCCGGCTGGGGTTCTGATGAGCGTGCACCGCGCCGATCTGCAATGGGTGACCCTCGCCAACGGCGACGCGGTGTCCCTCGGGACCGCCGGTGCCCGCTTGCTGGCCAGACTGCTCGACGCGCTGCTGGTGTGCGTGCCGTACGGGGTGGTCGTGCTGGTGGTCTTCGGCAAGCCGCACGGCCTGGCCGAGCTCGCCGCGGTGCTGCTCGGGCTGGTCGTGGTGCTCGTCGGCTACGACGTCCTCACCACCGCGGCCCGGGGCGGCTCGGTGGGCAAGCGGATCATGGGCGTCGTGGTGACCGGGCTCGACGGCGGTCCGCCTCGCGCAGGCCGGCTCGCGACCCGGTCGCTCGTGTTGTTCGGTCCCGCGTTCGTGCCCGGTCTCGGCCAGCTCTACCTGCTGTGTTGCGTCATCTCGGCCGTGGCCGACGAGGAGTTCAAGCGCGGCTGGCACGACCGGGCGGCGGGCACGGTCGTCGTGGCGGAGCCGTGATGTCGGTGCCCGGTGCGACAATGAAGCCGTGAGCCTGTACCGCGACACCGGCGTTGTGCTGCGGGTGCAGAAGCTCGGCGAGGCCGACCGGATCATCACCATGATCACCCGCAAGCACGGCAAGGTGCGCGGGGTGGCGAAGGGGGTGCGGCGCACCTCGTCGCGCTTCGGCGCCCGGCTCGAGCCGTTCTGCCACGTCGACGTGCAGCTCTACACCGGTCGCACGCTGGACGTGGTCACCCAGGTCGAGACGGTCGACGCGTTCGCGCCGTGGCTCGTGACCGACTACCAGCGCTACACGGCGGCGAGCGCGGTGCTCGAGACCGCCGACCGGCTCTGCCCCGAGGAGGGCGAGCCGGTGATGCGGCTGTACCTGCTCGTGGTGGGCGCGTTGCGCGCCCTGTCGAGCACCGAACGCGACCCGTCGCTGGTGCTCGACGCGTTCCTGCTGCGGGCCATGGCCTACGCGGGCTGGGCGCCCGCCGTGTCGGAGTGCGCGCGCTGCGCCGCCCCGGGCCCGCACCGCTCATTCAGCGTCGCTGGCGGCGGGATGGTGTGCATGCGCTGCCGCCCGCCCGGCTCGGCGTCGCCCGCCGCCGACACGGTCGTGCTCATGGACGCGCTGATGCACGGTGACTGGGACGTCGCCGACGGCACGGCCCAGCCCGCCCGGCGCGAGGCCAGCGGCCTGGTCGCGGCCCACCTGCAGTGGCACATGGAGCGCCAGTTGCGGTCGCTGCCGCTGGTGGAGCGCAAGGCCAAGGAGGCCTCCGGATAGGGTCGGGGCATCGCACGCAGGAGTTCTGGAGGTCGTGTGCTGCGCCGCGGCAAGTCTCGTCCGCAGGTCAAGGAGCCGATCCGGCCGACACCGCACCCATCCGGAGCGCGGCCGCCGAACCTGCCCAAAGACCTGGTGCCCAAGCACATCGCGATCGTGATGGACGGCAACGGGCGCTGGGCCAACCAGCGCGGGCTGACCCGGGTCGAGGGGCACAAGCGCGGTGAGGCGCAGGTCATCGAGGCCGCGAGCGGGTGCATCGAGCTCGGCGTGCAGTGGCTCTCGCTGTACGCGTTCTCCACGGAGAACTGGCGGCGTAGCCCCGAAGAGGTCAAGTTCCTGATGGGCTTCTCGCGCGACGTGATCCGCAACCGCACCAACGAGCTCGACGCGATGGGCGTGCGGGTGCACTGGGCGGGACGGCGGCCGCGGCTGTGGCGCAGCGTCATCAACGAGTTGGAGGCCGCGCGCGAGCGCACCAAGCACAACACGGTGATGAACCTGGCCATGTGCATCAACTACGGCGGCCGCGCCGAGATCGGCGACGCCGCCCGGGAGATCGCCCGGCTCGCCGCCGCTGGCAAGATCAACCCGGAGAAGGTCGACGAGCGCACGCTCGGCCGGCACATGTACGTGCCGGAGATGCCCGACGTGGACCTGTTCCTGCGGCCGTCGGGGGAGCAGCGCATCTCGAACTTCATGCTGTGGCAGTCGGCGTACGCGGAGCTGGTCTACCAGGACGTGCTCTGGCCGGACTTCGATCGCACGCACCTCTGGCGGGCGTGCGAGCAGTACGCGCGGCGTGACCGGCGCTTCGGCGCCGCGCAGGACTCCGAGGACGTGCGCGCCGCTTTGGACGAGGGAGCTTCATGACCGAGCAGGATGTCGAGGCGCGGATCACCGCGCAGATCCTCACCAACGCGCGCGAGGCCCTGGAGACCTTCCACGACGTTCGGGTGGACGACGACGGCGCGCTGACGTTCCGGCACGGCGAGGTGCCGTGCGCGGTGCAGGCGATGCAGTTGTCCGAGGGACTAGTGGTGTTGAGCCTGACCTGCGTGGTCGCGTGGGACCTGCCGGATGAGCCCGCGCTGGCCATCTCGGCCGCGGAGCGGGCGGGGGAGGGGCTCTTCGGCACGCTCGGCGTGGTGCACACGGCGCGGGGCATGGACGTCACCTTGCGGTACGCGTTCCCGGCGCATGGGTTGGAAGTTTCGGCGCTTGGCACCTTGCTGATGCTCGTGGTGTCGACGGCGTCGCAGCTGCGTGCGGACCTGTTGGGGTCGGCAAGCTAGTCGTTACTGTGACCGCCGCCACTTCCGCGGTCCTACTGCTTCGCGCCGTCGGTCCGTGACACGATGCGCAAGTGACAACCATTGTCGACAGGGACAAACGCCGCATAACCTCTGTCGAGGTCCTGTGCGCCCTGCTGGTCATCGCGCTGGTGGGCCACACGTGGCTGGCCGACCTGCTCGACGTGCCTGCCCTGCGCACAGGCGCGACGGTGTTCGTGGCGGTGTGCGCACAGGCGTTGCCGTTCCTGGTGCTCGGCGTGCTGATCAGCGGGGCGATCGCCGCTTTCGTGCCGGCCAAGGCGTTGCGTGCCGTCCTGCCACGCAACCCGGTCCTCGCGGTCCCGGTGGCCGGTGCGGCGGGCGTCGCGTTGCCGGGCTGCGAATGTGCGTCGGTCCCCGTGGCGCGCCGGCTGATGCAGCAAGGCGTCGCGCCGTCGGTCGCATTGGCGTTCCTCCTGGCCGCTCCCGCGGTCAACCCGGTGGTCCTGGTGGCGACCGCGGTGGCCTTCCCCGGTCAGCCCGAAATGGTGGCCGCGCGCTTCGCCGGGTCGCTGGCCACCGCGATCACCACCGGCTGGTTGTGGGCCAAGTTCGGCAAGAACAGTTGGTTCGCGTCGAAAGCCCTGACCCGCCTGCCCGAACAGGACGGCGGCCGCTGGCCGACCTTCGCCGAAACCGCCCGCCACGACCTGGTGGAAGCCGGCGGCTTCCTGGTGCTGGGCGGCATCACCGCCGCCGTCCTCAACGTCGCCGTCCCCACGAGCCTGCTGTCGGCGGTCGGCGGCAACATGGTGCTCGGCGTCGTGGTCCTGTCGCTGCTGGCCGTGGTCCTCGCCCTCTGCAGTGAGGCGGACGCCTTCGTCGCCGCGTCACTGACGACGATGCCTTTGTTGCCCCGCTTGGTGTTCCTGGTCGTCGGACCCGCCGTGGACGTCAAGCTCATCGCGTTGCAGGTGGGCACCTTCGGCCGGTCGTTCGCCCTGCGTTTCGCGCCGTTGACCTTCGCCGTGGCCATCACGTGCGGCGTGATCGCCGGTGCCGTCTTCGTGGGCGGTGCGTGATGCGCAGGGAAACCCAGAACATCCTGTTGCTGCTGTTGGGCGGCGCCCTGCTGAAGATCGCCATCACCGGCGACTACCTGCGCTACGTGAAGGCGTCCCAGCAACCGTGGCTGATCGCGGCTGGTGCCGTGATGCTCGCGCTGGCCGTGACCGCCATCGCCCGCGACATCCGAACCGCGCACGCCAACGAGTCGCAAGCCGAGTCCGGTCACGGTCATGATCACGGCCACGATCACGGCCACGATCACGGCCACGCCCGGTCGGCCTGGCTGTTGCTGCTCCCGGTGCTGGCGATCCTGCTCGTGGCCCCACCGGCCCTGGGCGCCGATTCGGTCACCAGAGCCGGGAACCGCGCCCCCGCACCGCCGGCCGACGACCTGGTCGACTTCCCGGCCTTGCCCAGCACGTCGCCCGTCGACGACACGTTGAGCGACTTCAACGCGCGTGCGGGCTGGGACCGCGCGCACAGCCTGGAAAACCGCCCGGTTCGGTTGACGGGCTTCGTCGTCCACAAGGGCGCGGACACCTATCTGGCGCGCTTGGTCATCGCCTGTTGCGCGGCCGATGCGTTCCCGGTCACGGTCAAAGTCACCGGTGCCGACGTGGAGTCCCTGCCCGACGACACCTGGCTGCAAGCGACGGTGTTGCTGGTTCCCGGCTCGTCGACCCGAGCCAACGACTGGACCCCGTCGGCCACCGTCGAAGCCTTGCGCCACATCAAGGAACCGACGGACGCCTACGAGTACTGATTGACCCTCACCTGTGCCCACATTGGAGGAAGCACGTGCCCAACGGGAACATGTTCAGCGTTTATGGACGGATGACCGCGTTACCGGGTCGGCGAGACGAGCTGGCGGCCCTGCTCGTCGAGGGACTCCGCGCCGGCGGCGAGGACAGCGGCCTGCTCGCCTATACCGTCAACACGGCATTGGACGATCCGGACACGGTCTGGCTGACCCAGCTGTGGGTCGACAAGGACGCTCACGACGCGACCACCCGTTCCGAGCCGGTCGCGGCCGTGTCCCGCCGGGTGCCGCCGCTGCTGGCTCGGCAACCCGAGGGCTGCTACGGCCACGCCGTCCACGTCCACTGCCCCGGCTGATCGCGGGGGCGCTCAGCGCGAGCAGGAGGCGCAGGTGCCGAACAACTCGACCGTGTGACTGATGCCGGTGAAGCCGTTCTCGCCGGCCACCCGGTCGGCCCAGCGTTCGACGGCCGGGCCCTCCACCTCGACGGTGAAGCCACACTTGCGGCACACCAGGTGATGGTGGTGGTGGCGCGAACACCGGCGGTAGATCGATTCGCCGGTGTCGGTGCGCAGCACGTCGATCTCGTCGGCGTCGGCCAGCGACTGCAGCGTCCGGTAGACCGTGGTCAGGCCGATGCCGTGCCCCTGCTTGCGAAGCTCGTCGTGCAGCTCCTGCGCGGAGCGGAAGTCGTCGAGCTGGTCGAGCAACTCCGCGACGGCGGCCCGCTGCCTGGTCGACCGTCGCCCGGGCACGACCGTGGTGCGCTGGTCGTCGCCGACGTCGCTGTACTTCTCCGAGGTCTTCTCGGGGGTCACGAGCGGCCCTCCTCGACGTGTGCCACCGCGTCGACCACGATATGCGACAGGTGCTCGTCCACGAGCCGGTAGGTGACCTCGCGGCCGTGCCGCTCGCCACGGACCACGCCCGCGCCCTTGAGTACCCGCAGGTGCTGGCTGATCAGCGGTTGGGCGACGCCGAGCGCGTCCACGAGTTCGTGCACGCAGCGGTCGGCCCCACGCAGTTCGAGCACGATCGCGATCCGGACCGGCGCGGCGAGCGCACGCAGCAGGTCACCCGCGGCGTTCAGCGTGGCGACCGGCCGCGGCGGCACCGTGCCCGCCGCCTTCCGCTCGGTGGAGTGCGGTCCGTGATCGGCCTCGGTGTCGGGTTCCCGCGTGCCTGCGGGCTGCGCGCTCGCCATGGCCACCTCCGGACTGCTGAATTCGGTTACCGTGTTCAACATCCTAGGCGCAGGGCGTGTTCCCCCGGTGGGTTCAGCGCCCGGCTCAGCGCATCGTTCAGCGCATCGTTCAGCGCACGGCCAGCGTGATGGCGATGACCACGAGGATCAGCAGCACGGCCACCCGGCCGGCTCGCTGCGAGGTGTGCAACGCACCCCATGTCGAGGCCAGCAGCCCGGCCAGTGCGAGCGCGAGCACCCCCAGCACGAGGGCACCGATCGCGCCGCCGATCAACACACCGCCCGCGAAGACCGCGACGACGATGAGGAACGCCGCGACGGGTGGCACCCGCGCCAGCAGCCCGTCGCCGGGCAGCAGCTGACCTTTGCGTGATGGTCGCTGGGGCAGGGGCACGGGTCGATCCTCTCGGGCGTGGGGTGACGGCCCGACGGTACCCGGCTGTCCGGTCCACTCATCCGGGTGAGGCATGCTCGTTCCCGCAGTCGTCACCGCAGTCGTCGTGATGGGAGGACCGGCTCGTGTTGCTGGTGTGCAGGTTCACGGTGCCGCAGGAGCGGGTCGCCGAGTTCGTCGAGCAGGCCGGACGCGCGCTCGACCTCTTGCAGGCCCAGCCGGGCTGCGTGCACGGCACCCTCGGGCGGTCGACCGATGACGACGACCGGTTCGTGCTCAGCGTGCTGTTCGAGTCGGTGACCGCCTACCGCCGGTCGATGTCGCCGTTCCCGGTGCGTGAGCTGGTGGTCCCGCTGCTCTCGCAGGCCGACAACGACGGACCGAGCGCGTTCGAGGTGCTCGTGGAGGCCGACCGCGAGGGCGGCGTGCGCAGGCACGCGAGCCTGGTCGCGGCGGACGCGGGCACCGTCCGTGTGGGTGACGCGGCAGGTCCGTCCCGGTCGCGTTGACGTCAGGACCGAAACGACCACGGACCGTCACCGATAATCCGGTCGGGGCAGTTCGCGGGCACAAGCTACGCTGAGCTTCCCACCCAAGTTGTCCAGCAACACCCAGTATGGAGTGTCCGTGCCCGCCGATCGTGTCGACACCGTCGTCAGCCTGTGCAAGCGCCGTGGTTTCGTCTTCCCCTCTGGCGAGATCTACGGCGGAACGCGGTCGGCCTGGGACTACGGACCCCTCGGCGTGGAGCTCAAGGAGAACATCAAGCGCGCCTGGTGGAAGGCCATCGTCCAGGGCCGCGACGACGTCGTCGGCCTTGACTCGTCGGTGATCCTGCCGCGCCAGGTGTGGGTGGCGTCCGGCCACGTGTCGACGTTCCACGACCCCCTGGTCGAGTGCACCTCCTGTCACAAGCGTTTCCGTGCCGACCAACTCGCCGAGGAGTACTCGGAGCGAACCGGCAAGCAGACCAGCGAGGACGACCTGTCCGACGTGCCGTGCCCGAACTGCGGCACCCGCGGGCAGTACACCGCGCCGCGCGAGTTCAACATGATGCTCAAGACCTACCTCGGCCCGGTGGAGTCCGAGGAGGGCCTGCACTACCTGCGCCCCGAGACGGCGCAGGGCATCTTCGTGAACTTCAACAACGTGGTCACCACCGCACGGCGCAAGCCGCCGTTCGGCATCGGCCAGATCGGCAAGTCGTTCCGCAACGAGATCACCCCTGGCAACTTCATCTTCCGGACCCGCGAGTTCGAGCAGATGGAGATGGAGTTCTTCGTCGAGCCCGGCACCGACGAGGAATGGCACCAGTACTGGATCGACGAGCGCACCCGCTGGTACACCGACCTCGGCATCGCCAAGGACAACCTGCGGCACTACGAGCACCCCAAGGAGAAGCTGTCGCACTACGCGAAGCGGACCGTGGACATCGAGTACCGCTTCCAGTTCTCCGGCCAGGAATGGGGTGAGCTGGAGGGCATCGCGAACCGGACCGACTTCGACCTGACCGCGCACTCCAACAGCTCGGGCGTCGACCTGTCCTACCGCGACCAGGCCACCGACTCGCGCTACAAGCCGTTCGTCATCGAGCCGGCCGCCGGTGTCGGCCGTTCGATGATGGCCTTCCTCGTCGACGCGTACACCGAGGACGAGGCGCCCAACACCAAGGGCGGCGTGGACAAGCGGGTGGTGCTCAAGCTCGACCGCAGGCTCGCGCCGATCAAGGTCGCGGTGCTTCCGTTGTCGCGCAACGCCGACCTCACGCCCAAGGCGCGTGACGTCGCCGCGGCGCTGCGCAAGCACTGGTCGGTCGACTTCGACGACGCGGGCTCCATCGGCAAGCGGTACCGGCGTCAGGAAGAGATCGGTACTCCTTTCTGTGTGACGGTGGACTTCGACTCGCTCGAGGACCAGGCGGTGACCGTGCGCGAGCGCGACACCATGCGCCAGGAACGGATCGCCATCAGCCAGCTCGAGTCCTACCTGGCCGGCCAGCTCATCGGCTGCTGACCAGCCACGCCTTTCCAGTCGCTCCGGCCGCCATCCCCATGCGGCCGGGGCGCTGTCACGTCAGCGGTCCGACAGGGGATCGGCACTCCTTTCTTCGCGTCCGGCCGGCTTCGAACGCCCGAGGGCAAGGCGGCGAAGCCGGTGCTGTCCGGTCACCTCGGCGGCCCCACTCGGGTCGGGGCGTGGAGGTGACGCCTTCATCGAGCCGTGTAACGCACGTTCGGGGTGCTCGAACTCGGGATGTTCGAGCCGTCGCCACATCAGGCTCAATGAATGTCCACTTCGGACTAGCTGTCGTCGATCAGCTCGATGCGCGGCATGGTTCACCCCTCCGGCTGACGTGCTTGTAGGCGTGGCGGAGTTCGGCGGCCACCGCCGCCGGTTCGCTGAACAGGCGTGCTTTCGGGGTGTGCACCACCGGCACCCCGGCCGCCGCCAAGTCGCGGTCGTGCCGCGATGACTCGCCGAACTCCCACGCCAAGCCGGGCTTCGGCCACCACGCGTCGACGACGGCGAGGAAGCGGCCGTCGTCGGTGTGGTGCAAGGCCGCGGTCCAGCTCGGCGCGGGCAGACCGGACGCACGGACGACGTCCCTGGCCTGCACTTCCGCGGGCGTGTACGCCCCCGCGGCCATCTCCTGCAACGCCTTTCGTGCCACCCCGCTGCCGGCCGACCGGGACCGGCCGAGTTCGGCACGGAGCTCCGCGATGTCGGTGTGCCCACCACGCACCAGCATGCCGAGCAGACCGCGTGCTCTGTCCACTGTGCCCAGCACGCGGGCCGCGTCCAACGCCGCGCGAGGCACCGGCGCGCAAGGGAATCCTTTACGCATCACCGGTTCTGGCAGCTGCGTGGTCCCCGTGACGCGCACTTTGTCGTTGCTGCGCGCTCCGGCACTGCTCGGTGCGAGCACGTGGATCGGCCCAGGTTCGGCCGCCGTCACGCCGTGCAGGTGCAGTGCGTCCATGCCGGTCACGACCGCGTGCGACCCGGCGTAGAACAACGCCGCCTGAAGGAACTGCGTGCGTCTCGGCGGTGACTTGCCGAGCATGACGACGCCGGGGAGCAGCGTCTGCCCGTACTTGGCGTTCAGGCCGAGCGCGGCCAACTGGCCGACCCGGGCGATCCGGTGCGGGAACAGTCCGGACAGTGCCGGTAGGTGCACGAGGGCTTGCATGGCTCCAGCTTCGGCCCTGTCAAGGCGGTGTGGGTGGGGGTGAGCCGGATCTGTGGATAACTGGGTGCCTGTGGATAATCCGTTCGTGATCCGGATACTTCTGGCCGATGACCAGGCATTGGTCCGTGGCGCACTGTCCGCGATGCTCAACCTTGAATCGGACATCGAGGTGGTCGCCGAGGTCGGGTCGGGGGACGAAGTTCTGGATGCGGCGCTGCGAACGACCCCGGATGTCGCGCTCCTCGACGTCCAGATGCCGGGCAAGGACGGTCTTGTGGCCGCCGCCGAACTGCGCGAGCGGCTCCCGTCGTGCAAGGTCATCGTCTGCACGACCTTCGGCCGGCCGGGCTACCTGTCCAGGGCGATGGCGGCGGGCGCCGTCGGGTTCGTTGTGAAGGACTCGCCGCCGGAGCAGTTGGTCGACGCCGTGCGCCGGGTGGACTCCGGGCTGCGGGTCGTCGATCCCGCCCTCGCCGCGGAATCCCTCGCCAGTGGCCCGAGCCCGCTCACCGAACGCGAACGCGAAGTTCTGGCCGCGGCCAGCGTGGGCGGCACGATCGCGGACGTCGCGAAGCAGCTGCACCTGTCGCAGGGAACCGTGCGCAACCACCTGTCCGCGGCCATCGGCAAGACCGGTGCGCGCACACGCGCGGAGGCCGCCCGGCTCGCCGAGGACCGCGGCTGGTTGTAGCCCGCCCATGACGCTCCCATGACACGGCTCTGCCAGGATGGGGCGGGTGACCACGCCGATGACCACCGCTGCCCGGGTGCGCCGGGCACTGCGCCGCGGCGTGCTCGGGCTGGTCCTCGTCGGGGCGCTCGTCGTCGGCGGCACGGCGTTCCGCGTGTGGCAGCTCGGCCGGATCGACGACCGCACCCACGCCGATGCCGTCGTGGTGCTCGGCGCCGCGCAGTACAACGGCAAACCGACGCCGGTGTTGAAGGCCCGCCTCGAACACGCCAAGCGGCTGTACCAGGACGGTGTCGCGAAATACATCATCACGTCTGGTGGCAAGCGGTCCGGCGACCGCTACACCGAGGCTGAGGCGGGCGTGCGCTGGCTCACCGCCAACGGTGTGCCCGCCGACCACGTCATCCCGGTCGGCGAAGGCAGCGACACGCTCGGCACGATGCAGGCCGTGGCCAACACGGTGAAGGGCCGGGGCTGGCACTCGGTGGTCCTGGTCAGCGATCCGTGGCATTCGCTTCGGGTGCGCACCATGGCATCCGACGTCGGCCTCGACGCCTGGACCTCGCCCACGCACAGCGGCCCCATCGTGCAGACGCGGGAGACGCAGTTGCGGTACATCCTGCGTGAGACCGGCGCCCTGCTCTACTACCGCGCGACCCGCGCGCCGGCCGACGACATCGGCATCGACCTGGGATAACGCCGGCTCGATCGGCTTTGTCGGTGGGAGCGCCTACCCTTTTCGGCGTGGTTGCGGGATACGCCGAACACGACATCGCCCGCAGGTTCGCCGAACCTGCGAAGGGCGGTGCGCTCCCGGGTGCGCCCGTGAGCAGGCGCAGCCCCTTCTCCCGGGATCGGGCCCGGGTGCTGCACTCCGCGGCCTTGCGCAGGCTCGCGGGCAAGACCCAGGTGGTCGGCCCCGGCGAGGGCGCCGAGATCAGCGGGATCCCGCGGACCCGGCTGACGCACTCGCTCGAGGTCGCCCAGATCGGCAGCGGCATCGCCGAGGAGCTGGGCTGCGATCCGGACGTCGTGGACACGGCCGGGCTCGCGCACGACATCGGGCACCCCCCGTTCGGGCATAACGGCGAACGAGCACTCGACGAGGCGGCGCAGGCCTGCGGCGGGTTCGAGGGCAACGCGCAAACCCTGCGGATCCTGACCAGGCTCGAGCCGAAGGTGCCCTCGGCCGGTCTCAACCTGACCCGTGCCTCGCTGGACGCGGCGACCAAGTACCCCTGGCCGAGGGGGCCGGGCATGGTGAAGTTCGGGGCGTACGCCGACGACCTCGGCACGCTCGCGTGGGTGCGGGAGGGCGCACCCGGGCGGCGGCGGTGTCTCGAGGCGCAGGTCATGGACTGGGCCGACGACATCGCCTATTCGGTGCACGACGTGGAGGACGGGGTCCGCTCAGGACGGATCTCGTTCGGCATGCTCCGCGATCGCATCGAGCTGGCTGCGGTGGCCGAGCTGGCGGCGAAGCACTTCTCGCCCGAACCCGTGTCAGCGCTGGAAGACGCGGCCCAGGACCTGCTGCGGCTGTCGTTGGTGGCCGGCTTCGCGCAGCGGCCCTACGACGCGTCGCTGGACGCCCAGATCACGTTGAAGCAGCTGACCAGCGAGCTGGTCGGCCGGTTCGCCACGGCCGCGGTCGCGGCCACCCGGGCGGTCGCGGGTGATGGCCCGCTCACCCGGTACGCCGCCGACCTGGTGGTGCCGCCTCGGGTCCAGGCCGAGGTGGCGCTGCTCAAGGCGGTCGCGGTGCGCTACGTGATGAGCGACGAACGCAGGCTGGCCGAGCAGGCCCGGCAGCGCGAACTGCTCGCCGAATTGCTCGACACGCTGGCCCGCACGGCGCCGGACACGCTGGAACCGGCGTTCTTGCCCGCCTGGCTGGCCGCAGCCGACGACGCCGCGCGGCTGCGCGTGCTCGTCGACCAGACCGCGTCGCTGACCGACCAGCAAGCGGTGACTTGGCACCACCGCTGGTGCACCGGCCGGGGAGTGTGATCGGTGGCACACTCGAATCATGTTGGGTGCATTCATCCGGTTACTGCGCAGGTTGACCAGACTGACCAAACGACGAGCCCGAGCCGGTGGGTCCGGTGGGAATCGCGGCGGCGGGGGTGGTGGTGCCGCTGGGGTGCGTGAGCCGCGCAAGCCGAAGCCGGTCGGTCCGCGGGCCGACGCGGCGGCCAGGCCGACACCGCCCGAAGATCAGCACGTGACGTTGCCCGATGCGAGGCGGTAAGCAGGAGAGGTGACGGACGAGCACGCACACCTCAATTTCTGCCTCCGCCTGCACCGGGCCTTGGCCGCCGACCCGGACACCACGTCGTGCTGGTCGCCGTTCTCGGTGGCGAGCGCGCTCAGCCTGCTCACCGCGGGTGCCAGCGGGGAGACCCGCGACGAGCTGAGCGCCGCGCTGGCCGACGGCGACCACGCGGACTTGGTCGAGTTACTCGAGGAGGCCGGTGAGCTGGCGCCGGTGGGTGAGCGCGACGACCCGCCGCAGCTGGCCGTGGCGAACACCCTCTGGGCCGACGCCTCGATCTCGGTGCGCGAGGAGTTCGTGACCGAGCTGGCCGCTCGGCGTGGGGGTGGCGTGCGTGAGGCGCCGTTCCACGAGGACCCGGCGAAGGCACGACGGCTGATCAACAACGACGTGGCGGAGACGACCAACGGACTGATCCCTGAGCTGATCCCGTCCGGCGCACTGCGCGCGGACACGGTGTCGGCGCTGGTGAACGCGCTGTACCTGAAGGTGGCGTGGCGATTCCGGTTCAGCGAACAGGCGACGACCGATCGTCCGTTCCGCAGCCCGGCCGGCCGCATCGAGGTGCCGACGATGCAGCTGACCGAGTCGCTGGACTACGCCCACCTCGGCGGCTGGCAGGCGGTGGGGCTGCCCGCGCTCGGCGACGTGCAGGCGGTCGTGCTGTTGCCCGACTCGCGTTTGGCCGATGCCGAGCCCGCGCTGACCGGTGCTCGTCTTGCCGTGATCCTGGGTGCGCTGGGGCGCCAACGCATCGCGTTGTCGATGCCGAAGTTCCGGCTGTCGATGCGGGCCGATCTGGTGCGTGCGCTGACCGAGCTCGGCGTGCGGAAGGTCTTCACCGACGACGCCGAGCTGGACGGCATCACGTCGAGCCGGCTCGCCGTGCACGCCGTGCTGCACGAGGCCGTGCTCAACGTAGACGAGCAGGGCATCGAGGGCGCGGCCGCCACGGCGGTGCTGATGCGCACGGTCGCGGCCATGATCAGCCGCCCGGTCACCGTGCAGGTCGACCGGCCGTTCCTGTTGCTGGTCCGGCACCAGGAATCCGGCGCGGTCTACTTCATGGCGCGCGTCACCGAGCCGTAGCCAGCACGGGTTGTCACATCTCGGCGCGCCGCCTCGTCACCCCCTTCGACAGACCAACGACCAGGGGAGGCCGAGATGCCGAGGATCACCGGGATTCCGACTCGTGAAGCAGGGTTCGTACTGAAGGCCGTGTACTGGTTCACGCGCAGGCAGTACGGCGCGGTCATGGAACCGCTCACGGTGACCGCCCACCACCGCAAGATCCTCAAAGCCAGCATCAAGCACGAGCTGGCCGTGCAACGCGGTGCGAAGGTACTGCCCACCTCGGTGCGGGAGCTCGTCCAGTACCGGACCGCGCAGCAGGTCCAGTGCTCGTGGTGCATCGACTTCGGCACCATGCTGCAGAAGCACGAGGGGCTCGACATCGAGCGGTTGCGCAAGATCGACGACTACGCCACCGCCCCCGAGTACACGCACCAGGAACGGATCGCGCTCGCCTACGCCGACGCCATGACCGCGACCCCGACCGTGGTCACCGACGAGCAGGTGGCCGAGCTGGTCGGGGAGTTCGGCAAGGACGGCGTGGTCGAGCTCAGCTACATGATCGCGTTGGAGAACGCCCGCGGCCGGTTCAACAGCGCGCTGGGCATCACCGACCAGGGGTTCACCTCGGGCGATGCCTGCAAGATCCCCGTGCCGGCCGACGCGGAGGTCAGTCGGGAACGCGGGTGAGCTTGTCGGGGTTCACGATGTCGTAGATCGCGACGACCAAGCCGTCGCGGATCGCGAACGTGGTCACGCGGCGGTCCATGTCCCAGCGGCCGTCCTCCCCGCGCGAGCCCGGCAAGAGCATCCCGAGGTCGCCGTTGATGCGCACGACCCGTCCGTCGCCCAGTCGCCTGGGTCCGTAGCGCTCGGCGAGGCCGAAGAAGAAACGGGTGATCTTCTCCGCACCGACCAGCCTGCGCCGGGCCGTGCGGGCCTTGCCGTCGCTGTCGCCGACCAGCACGGCGTCCGGGTGCAGCAACCGCACCACGGATTCGAGGTCGCCGGTGGTCACGGCGATGACGAACTGCTCGATCACGGCGAGCTGGTCGGGCATGGGCGCGCGGCCCGGGGGATCGGCGTCGGCGACCGCCCGCCGGCCGCGCGAGGCGTACTGGCGCGCAGTCGCGACCTCGCAGTTCAACATCGCGGCGATCTGGTCGAACGGCACGGCGAACGCGTCGTGCAGCACGAACGCCACCCGCTGCTCCGGGGTGAGTTGGTCGAGCACGATCATGGCGGCCATCCGCACGCCGTCCTCGCGCACCACGACGTCGAGCGGGTTCTCGCCGGTCCCGGTCATGTCGGTCACCACCGGCTCCGGCAGCCACGGGCCCACGTAGCGTTCCCGGCGCGCCGTCGCCGAGCGCAGCCGGTCGAGGCAGAGCCGGCCGACCACCGTCGTCAGCCACGCGGGCAGGCTTTCGATCTCCTGCGCGTCCACAGTGGACAAGCGCAGCCAGGCCTCCTGCACGGCGTCCTCGGCGTCGGCCATCGAGCCGGTCAGCCGGTAGGCGATGCCGAGGAGGCGAGTGCGCTCGGATTCGAAACGCTCCGCCAGGGACTGCTGGGTAACCGGCACGACCTCATTCTTCCAGGCCGATCTAGACTGTGCCGGTGGCAGGACGTATCCGGGAAAGTGACATCGCCCTGGTACGTGACCGCAGCGCGATCGACGACGTCGTCGGCGAGTACGTGGCGCTGCGCAGGGCGGGCGGTGGCGCGCTCAAAGGGCTGTGCCCGTTCCACGACGAGAAGACCCCGTCGTTCAACGTCCGCCCGTCGCACGGCACGTTCCACTGCTTCGGCTGCGGCGAGGGCGGCGACGTCATCGCGTTCGTGATGAAGCTCGACCACCTGAGCTTCGTCGAGGCGGTCGAACGCCTCGCCGACCGCGTGGGCGTGCAGCTGACCTACGAAGGTGGCGGCACCAGCGTCCAGCGCGACCGCGGCACCCGCTCCCGGCTCATCGACGCCCACCGCACCGCCGCCGAGTTCTACGCCGAGCAGCTCAGGACCAATCCGGAAGCGGCGAAGGCACGCGAGTACCTGGAGAACCGCGGCTTCGAGACGACCGGGGCGCCGTTCGGCTGCGGGTACGCGCCGTCCGGCTGGGACCGGCTGACCAAGCACCTGCTCGGCCGCGGCTTCGAGGTCCAGGAGCTGTACAAGGCGGGTCTCTGCCGGGAAGGCAGGCAAGGCCCGACCGACCGGTTCATGCGCAGGCTGTTGTGGCCCATCAAGGACATCGGCGGCGAAGTGGTCGGCTTCGGCGCACGCAGGCTCTTCGACGACGACCGGATCGAGGCGAAGTACCTCAACACCGCCGAGAGCCCGATCTACAAGAAGTCGCAGGTGCTCTTCGGGCTCGACCTCGCCAAGCGGGAGATCGCCAAGCGGCACCAGGTGGTCGTGGTCGAGGGCTACACCGACGTCATGGCGATGCACGCGTCCGGCGTGCCGACCGCGGTCGCCACCTGCGGCACGGCATTCGGTGAGGAACACATCTCCGTGCTGCGCAGGCTGTTGATCGACGACGACGCGTTCCGCGGCGAGGTGATCTTCACCTTCGACGGTGACGCGGCCGGGCAGAAGGCCGCGCTCAAGGCGTTCGAGGACGACCAGCGCTTCGCCGCGCAGACCTACATCGCGATCGCGCCCGACGGCATGGACCCGTGCGAGCTGCGCCAGGCCAAGGGCGAGGCCGCGGTGCGCGACCTGGTCGCCCGCCGCCAGCCGCTGTTCGCCTTCGCCATCCGCGCCGAACTGGACAACCACAACCTCGAGAACGCCGAGGGCCGGGTCGAGGCGTTGCGCCGCACCGTGCCCATGGTCGCCCGGATCAAGGAAGTGGCGTTGCGCGACGACTACGCGCGCCAGCTCGCCGGCTGGGTCGGCTGGGAGGACACGGCCACCGTGGTCCGCCGGGTGCGTGAGGTCGCGGGTACCCCGGTGACGGTGTCCACTCGTGGTCGCCGGCCGCGCCAGCCCGATCCCGCGCAAGCCGCGCTGGCCGTCGACGTGGACGGCCCGGCCCGGCCGCGCCGCGACGACCCGCAGCTGTGGGTGCAACGCGAGGCGCTCAAGGCGGCCTTGCAGGCCCCCGCGCTGGCCGGTCCGCACTACGACCAGGTGTCGGAAGAGGCGTTCACCGATCCCGCGTACCGCGAGGTGCACCAGGGGATCATCAAGTCGGGCGGCACGTCGAGCGGGCTCGCGGGTCCCGCGCTGATCGAGACGATCGCCCGCAACTGCCCGCACCAGGTCGTGCAGTCGCTGATCACCGAGCTCGCGGTCGAGCCGCTGCACCACCGGCGCGAACCCGACGTCCGCTACATCGGCAGCCTGATCGCCAGCCTCCAGGAGGGCCTGGTCGCGCGGCAGATCGCGGACCTTAAGTCGCGGTTGTTCCGGGTGAACCCGGTGGACGAGGCCGACGAGTACCGCGCGCTCTTCGGTGATCTGGTGGCATTGGAGCAGTACCGCAAGTCGCTGGCCGAGCAGGCGGCCGGAGGTTTCGAGTGAGCTGGTGGGACAAGGTGCTGCGCCAGGGTGCCCCTGAGGGGTTCTCGGGCAAACTCGACGCGCAGGAGAACGTGCTGGCCACGGCCGAGGTGACGGGCGGTGGCCATGTGCTGGCGACCTCGCACGGGCTGTGGCTGCCGGACGAAGACGGCGCCCGGCGCATCGGCTGGCACCTGATCAGCAAGGCGACCTGGGGCAATGGCTCGCTGGTGGTGATCGAGGCCGTCGAGGACGGGCACGCGGGCGCCGCGGTGCTGCTGTCCGACCTGCCCGCGCGCCGGTACAAGCTGGCCAAGCCGGGCAAGGTGCCGCAGGTCGTGCAGGAGCGGGTCACGGGGTCGATCAAGACGCGGCACCGCCAGGAGTTCCCCGGTGGGGGCGCGTGGTTCGTGCAGCGCAAGGTGGCCGGTCGCGACGGCTTCGTGTTGCAAGTGCGACCCGACCCCGGCACCGACCGCGACTCGGTGGCCGCCGTGGCCGAGAAGGTGGCCGCGGCCGTCGAACAAGCACGGGAGAAGCGCGCCGCCAACTGATACAGTACGTACGTACTGTTTATTTGGTTGGGGGTGACGCTGATGTGGGATCCCGTCCAGTACCTGGCGTTTTCCGATCACCGCGCGCGGCCGTTCCACGACCTGCTCGGCCGGGTCGCCGCTGACACGCCACGCCGGGTTGTCGACCTCGGCTGTGGGGCCGGAAACCTGACCGAGGTGTTGGCTTCGCGCTGGCCATCGGCCGTGGTCGAGGCCCTGGACTCGTCGCCGGAAATGGTCGAGGCGGCGCGCTCGCGTGGGCTCGCGGCCGAGGTCGCCGACGTGGCCGACTGGATGCCGAAGCCGGACACGGACGTCGTGGTGACCAATGCCGTGCTGCAGTGGGTGCCCGGCCACGACGAGCTGCTGCGCAGGTGGATCGCCGCCCTGCCGCAGGGCGCTTGGTTCGCCTTGCAGGTCCCGGGCAACTTCGGCGGGCCGTCACACACCCTCGTGCGCGAGCTGGCCGCTCGGTGGAACCTGACCGCGTTCCGCGACGAGGACCCGGTCCTGGACCCGGCGGGCTACGCCGACGTCCTGAGCGAGGCCGGCTGCCAGGTGGACGCCTGGGAGACGACGTACCTGCAGCAGCTCAGCGGCCCCGACCCGGTGCTCGAATGGGTCGCCGGCACCGCCTTGCGCCCCATCAAGGCGATCCTGGGCGACGACTCCTTCGAGGATTTCCGCGCCGAACTGGCCCCCATGCTGCGCACCGCCTACCCGGCCTCCGCCGACGGCACGACGTGGTTCCCGTTCCGCCGCGTGTTCGCGGTCGCGCGGGTTCAGGGCCGCGGGTAGGCAGGCCGCGCGCGCCGCTCGTCGGCATCGATGCGCTTCTTGCCGATCCCGGTGGTCTCGCTGATCTTGGCCCGCGCGATGCCCGCGGCGCCCTGCACCATCGGGTGATCGGCGATCGCGCGGTAGGTGCGCAGGATCTGCTCGTAGCGCTCGCGCCCGGCCTTGGCTCCCAGCACGTAGCCCACGGCCGCGCCCGCGACGAAACCGATCATGTCCTGCCTCCCGCGTCGAGTGGAGTCCCCATCATCGCGCAAGCAGGGCGAATCCGCTGGCCCCGGTGGGTAGGCCCCCTGCCAAAACCCGGTGGAGGGGTGCGCTAGAGTTACGCGTCGTCGGGTCAAGTGGCCGGGCAACGAAGAGCGGTCCTCCGTAGCTCAATTGGCAGAGCATGCGACTGTTAATCGCAGGGTTGTTGGTTCGAGTCCAACCGGAGGAGCTTAACCCCAGGTCAGCGGCCTGGGGTTTCGTTGTTTCTGGTGCCCGTCAATTGCGCCGGGGCTCAATCGGAGCCATCTAATGGACGCGTCATCTGCAGGACGACCTCGATGAACTGGTCGAGGGGCAGCCTGGCCCGCAGGTCGCGCAGCCAGGCCAGACTGCCCGGGTCGGGCGTGACGTCCATCTTCAGGCCGAGGTCGGCCAGTTGCTTCGACGCAGCGTTCACCACGGGCGGCCCCTGAGCCGGCAACTCCTTCAGCGCGTCGTCGTCGCCGCGCAGGTAGTCGGTCGTCTTGTGCGTCGGCCAGCCGAACGCGGCTTCGATCGCCGCCAGAACCTTGCGTCCCACGTATTCGCCGGCCTCGGCGCCGGCCACGCTCCGCTCACTGACCCCGGCCGCCTCGGCGAGGCGAGCTTGGCTGCTGCACTGCCGGGCCATGCGTGCTTCCTTGATCGCCTCACCAAGCACGCGGCGGCGCGGGTCGTGCTGCGGCTTCGGCCGGGCTGCGGGTGGGTGTCGACGGGAGTCGCGGGCCTGGGGCACACCTGCAGAATGCCGCAGATTCGTCCGGCGGCCAAATCGGCGCGACTCTGGCTCAACCTGCGCATCTACTTGCTCGAACATCTCCGCAGATTAACGCAGAATTTTGCAGAACTCAACGGTGCCGCCCATCATCCCTGGTCAGGCCAACTTGATAGAGGCGCGCTGATCTGCAAAAATCTGCACCATGCCGAAGCCGAACGGAGCGCAGATCCGTCGACGGCGCCAGGAGCGCGGCCTCACGACTGCGGAGCTCGCTGCTCGGGTTGGCTTCACCAACGAAGGATCGATGCGCAACATCGAGAACCGCAACGACTCGACAGCCATGATCAAGCTGTACCGGATCGCGCGGGAACTGGGCGTCGCCGTCGAAGAGATCATCGCGGCCGACGACGCCGAACCGTCGGCCGACGGCGATCCGGACCACGCCCGATTACCGGCGCCGAGTGGTGATCGCCGGTAACAAGTTTCCGGCCGGGTCCGCTGCGGAGTGGACCCGGCCGGATATGGCCTTTTCTAGCCGAGCCGCAAATGCAAAACGCTCACGACGACGAGGGCCGCAATGACCGTGGCAACGAACAGCGTGAGCAGGCGAAGGAAGGCCGCGGTGGAACCTTCCATGACGCTGCGGACGATGTTCCAGATCAGCTTGTACAGGTTCACCAGGGGCACCACTCGCTGCACGAGAGCATGGCAGGGCCCGGTGTTGCGGATATCATGGGCTGGACAGCTCCTTCCAGGATGACGGGTTGTCGCCGGGCGGGTCGTTGCGGTGCAAGCGCGCGACCCGCCCTCTTCATGCCCGAAGGATTATGGCGAAGTGTGAGATCGACGGCAGTAGTGGGGTCATTTGAATTCCCCCACCCAAGTCGCCCTCTACCAGTTGTGCTGACCGCATTGCAATCCACAGGGTTGCCCCCAAAGGCTGATCTGGCACCGATTATTTGGTTGTTCGCAATTGCTCCCGCCGCAACCTTTTCGTGGCAGGTCAACGCCGTCCCGTGAATGATCGCTCGCCGCGGAGCTCAGCCGTGCACACCAGATGGCCCGGCATGTCCAGTGGCTCAACGCCGGACGGCAGTAGGTTCGAGCGCCCTTGGTGCCGCCAGGCAGGTCTCGCGGCTCGCGGCTTGGTCATCTCTGAAGACCTCTTCACCGTCGTCCGAGGTAACACCACGCGACCTGACGCAGGCCGGCCTCCGCTAGGATGACCGCGTGATAGACGCGTAGTCAGCTTCCCTCTGGCTGTGGTTGGAGCAGCTGCACCCCAGGTCACGGGCCTGGGGTTTCGTCGTCTCGGGGCGGTAGCTCAGCTGGTTAGAGCAGAGGACTCATAATCCTTTGGCCGTGGGTTCGAGCCCCACCCGCCCCACCAGTAAAACCGCTTCTCGCCAGGGAAACCCTCTCATCCGGGGCCACTCTCGTCTGCCACAATCTGCCGTGATTTGGCCCTGTTTGCCACCCTTCACGGGACAGTCACGGGACAGACTCAGCGCCAGGGACGCCTCTCTGACCTGCGAAGATCGCGGGCGATGGCACCTAGTGCATCGATTCAAAGGGAAGAGGCGCGCCCTCAGTGGCCGACGACTGCTGAGGAAGGACCCTCCAGATCTCAGGTCGGCGACGGTGAGATGCCAGGCGCGACTGGTATGGCGAGCGATTGCTTGCCTGGGTTTAGTCGTCGGTCGACCCTTCAGTACTCGGTGTAGGGATCGTTGGTTGAGGTCTGAATTCTCCACACCTTAACCACGGTCTCTGTGGAGTTCATTGCCAGCGAGCAGGCAATGATCTGCGTGACTGCTATTCCAAACATCAGCATCATTGAGCGACTTGAGTCGTCAAGTGGGAAGTTGTGATCTGAGATCAAGTGAAGGGATGCGACCAGCAGCGCAAGCAATGATCCGAACCCCGTCAACGCTCCCCAGAAAATTGCGGGTAGCGAAAGTGCGGCTACAACCCATCCTGGCTCCTTGCCCTTGAGGGCCAGCACGTAGGCCGCGACTATGCCGACTGCTGACGCAAGGACGTAGGTCTCGACGATTGGATCCCAATGAAGTGATTGGAGCACAGTGCCCCACTGTGGTCCGCTTGGAGGAACATTTCCGGTAAAAAGATACGATGTTCCATTTCCTATTACGTAGGATAGCCAAAGCCACATACCTTGGACGCCCACAATTGTTGCTGTTGTCAGGCTCGCCACCGCGGCCGCTGTTCGTGGCATCTGGCTCAACCTTGCCGATGCCTGCCTCGCTGTCGTGGCGGTCGCTCGGGCTACCTTTGCGCCAGTCTGCCAGGCGCCAATCCAGGCCACAGTCAGATTGCCTAAGATGAACACGATGGTGATGATTGCCGCCGGTCCGAATATCGCCTTTAGTGCATCCTCAACCAGATCGTCTGGCTTGGGGATCGAGTCAAGAGGCACCATTCATCTCACCGACTTATTCTAATCGGCTGGACAACCTTGCAAGCTAGGATCGCCTTCGGTGTCTGACTTGTTTCAAGATCTTCCCTGCTTGGTCGAAGTCAAGAAGAACATAGCGAACGCATACTATCTTTCAAGCGCGACATCGATCCTTGCGTTTAGCGCATCGCGCTCACCGTGGATGCATTTGGCATAGACGGTGAGTAGTACCGCCACGGAGTGGCCGGCCCGCGCTGCGACCTCGGTTGTGCAGCACATAGACCAAGACGGCGAAGCCGAGCCCGAACGGCACCAGCCGGGTCAGGTTGTCGGCCATGTCAGCTCACCTCCATGGCAGAGGCGGGCAGCTGCGTCACCCGATTGTCGAGACTTTGCTCAGGTGACAACTTGTTGCTGTTACTAGGCTTTTGGGTGAGACCCCTTGCGGTGTCACCCAGTGCGGGTTCTACGCTTCTCGCGTCTACTCCAGTGTTTCGGGTGGACAGCGCAGAAGCGGGAAAAGGTTGGTAGCCAGGGTTCCGCTTCTGCGTCCAGCACTCGGTGAAACTTGATCCGGGCATGCGGCATCGCCACATGACCAGCGTGTGTTTGTCTCTTGTGGACTATTCGGAACTGCTCAGTTAGTCGAGAGATCACCCACTTTGATCAACGTGCAGTCGTGGAGTTGCCGGACGAGGTTGTGCGCGAGCACCCACCGGATCCGCGAGTCGGTCAGAGCGACCAGCTCATCTCCGATCACCTGTGGGACGCGGCCGGTGACGTAAAAACCACCGCGAACCGCGACTACCGGATACCGCCCGGCTCGAACCGCCACGGCTCCCCGCCGCAACGCCGGGCATGCGCGCGACGCGACCCGCACGCACGGCAGGCACACGGGGGGTTCGGTGGTCGCAATACCTTCGGGCCAACCCGACCGGTCGTCCCGGTGATCTGGCAGCAGCCACAAAACGCCGTCGGCGGTCTGGTCGGCGGGACTGTTGCAGACCTGGCAATGCAACCGCCGCATGGCCTGCCTATGCCGCAACGGATGCACCTGCCCAAGCACCGGTCGTCCTTGGCGTGGCGCCCAGGACATCCGCGCCCACAGCACACCGTGCTCGTCCCGATCGATGACCCGTTCATCCGCGTAAGCGATGCCCCGCCCGGGGATCTCCGTGAACAAGCACGGCAGTAGTTCCTCCGCCGACCACGCCGAGATGTACGGCGCGAGAGCAGAGCGGCTCGTGAGGTCAGTAGTCATAGGGCTGGCCTTCATCCCGCGGCTTCGCGTGCCGCCCCTGGGGCGTGTACTTGGGGTCCAGCTCGTCGGCGAGGATCGACGCTTCTCGTGCCAGCTCCACGCAGAAGTCCAGCAGCAGCCGCGCACCGTCATCATCCGGCGCAGCCGTGATCACGACGTCCGCCGAGTTCAGGTACAGCACCAGCGCCGATTGGTGGACGGTGAGCTGCGTGTACTCCGCCTTCGCTTTGGTGCGGAGCGAGTACGTCACCTGCGCGGTCATCGCTTCCGCCCCGGTTTGGCCGCCGCGAGCTGCACCCGCAGGTAGTTGACCTGCTCGGCCAGCACCAGCAACGCGGCTTCGTCGATCAGCAACGCCAGTCGATACCCGTCGCCGAACCGGATCTCGCCCCGGTTCGCGCCCGGCACGGCCGTGACCTGCGTCGGTACCTCGGTCGTGATGTTGACCGTCACCACATCACGCACGGCGGCCTCCCAGCTCGTCGTGCGGCCGCTGGTGGGGAGTGGGCCGCAGCACCGGGGCCGGCGAGTAACCATCTCGCCCCGCTCGTGCTTCCCAGTCCCGAGCCTGGAACTCGAACGCCTGCACCGCCGCACCAACCGCCGCCGAGGTCCACCACGGCAGACCAGGAGCAGCGCCCAGCTCCTTCCAGCAGACAGCAACGTCACGTGACGCAGCTGCCATGCTCCGAGCCGCATTGCGATCGCCCGGCTCCGCCATGGCCACCATTTGTGAGGCGTGCCCGTAGCTGCGGTAGGCCGCCTGCCATTGCTGCACCAGTTCATCGGGAACCATCGAGGTCCGAACCTTCCCGGGCCGCACCATGAGACCGACCGGCGCCCGGCCGGGCAATCCGAAGACCGACCCGACCGGGAACCCGCTCATGCCGCCCATCTCGTGTCTCACGCGGCCTTGGAGGTGGACTCGGTCGACTTCTGCGTCCGGCCACCGGCACTCGCTGCCCGGAAGCCAGAAGCGCGGAACAGGTACGACTGGTACTTGAACTCGCCGTTGCCCGCGACGCGCGGCTCAGCGGTCAGCCCGTCCAGCTCGACCGCCCGCATGCCGGGCAGTGCCTCCTGAGTGGTCGACACCGGCCGACCCGCTGCCCGGTCCTCCCGCGACTGGTACTCGGTATCGGGCGCGACCTCGCCGACCAGGACGAGGCCCTGCGGGAACGCCTCCGCGAAATCGATCGGGAACCTGTGTCCCTTGGAGATAGCCATCAGAGTGTGGACCTTCCGTTGTGTGCACCGGCCAATCCGGCGCTAGAAACACAATCGGTGGAATCCAGTCTCTTCTGTTCTGCGTTTATGGCTCATCTGGTCTCAACTGGTCGCGTCCGTATCTCGGCTGTGTCGCACGGAGTCTCATCCGTGTCTCATGAACATGCTATCGTGCCTGCATGGCAACAACGGGGGAGCAAGCCGAGGACCGGACGACGCTGTTCAAGATGCTGCTCAAGGAACGGCACTTGCAGGAGCACCGCGCATTCTGTCGCGAGTACGACCGGGTGGCCGCGAAGATGAATCCACGGCCGGATGCGCAGCCACCCAGCAAGGCGCAGTTCTACCGATGGCTTGCCGGCGATATGCGTCGCCTACCGTATCCGGACCACTGCCGAATCCTGGAGCGGATGTTCCCGGACTGGACCGTGAACCAGCTCTTCGAGCCGTACTCGGACGGTCTCGCCTATGTCCCGGAGCCAGCGCCTGCCGCCGAGCCGATGACGCCGACGCCGGCCGCGAACGTGCCGCCGGAGTTCGTCGCCCTGTACGCGCATCGCGCCGACACGCCCAACGAGCTGTGGCTGAAGCTGCTCAAGGGCGCCAACGAGCGGATCGACTTGTTCGCCAACGCCAGCCTGTTCCTGCCCGAGGACAACCCCGAAGCCATCGAGGTGATCAAGGCCAAGGCTGGATCTGGCGTGAAGGTCCGGATCCTGTTGGGTGATCCGAAGTCAGAGGCCGCGAAGCTCCGCGGCTACGAAGAACAGCTCTTCGACGGCATCCCCGGCCGCATCCAGATGGCGTTGGCGTACTACAAGCCGCTGGTGGGCATCGATGGCGTCGAGTTCCGCTTGCAGGCGACATCGCTCTACAACTCGATCTTCCGCTACGACGACGAGATGCTGATCAACCAGCACATCTACGGCGCATACGGCTACATCGCGCCGATCCTGCACCTACGGAAGCAACCCGGTGCGGACATGTTCGACACGTACATGAAGAGCTTCGACCGCGTGTGGGACGAAGAGTCGTACGAGTACCTGCCCGACTGAGCTACTTCGCGCGCACCGCCGCCAAGGTCGACAGGAACGTAGCCGTGTCTCCGAGGTCGTGCAGAGTCGCGTCCGGCCCGCAGCCAACCAGCTCGTCGTATGGATGCACGCCGGTAGCGACGGCGATGACCTTGGCGCCACCGTCGTGGCCTGCCTTCACGTCGAGCGGGGTGTCCCCGATCAGGATCGTCGAGTCCCGGTCGAAGGTGCGGCCGTACTTCTCGGCGACCTTGCGCCGGGATGCGTCGACAAGCTTCGACCGCACCGCATCATCGGACCCGAACCCGCCGACCTCCAGGTCAAGCCACTTTTCGAGTCCGAACGCGGTAACCTTGGCGTAGGCGTTAGGCGCGATGTTGCCTGTCAGCGCCGACTGGAGCACCGCATCGTCGTCGTGGAGGGCGGTCAACGCCTCGATGATGCCGGGCAGCACGTGCCCGCGGGCGGGGAGTTCGGGCGCCTTCTCCTGCATCGACTCGATCAACACGTCCGTGAACTGGTCGATGGAGGTGTACTGCTCTGCGGGTTCGCCGTTGGCCTCTAGCAGCTCCCGCATGATCACGAAGTCGGTCCGCCCGTGCGTCTCGGGCCTCACGGCGGCGGCCTTGCCGGTCAGTCTCGTGAAGGCGCCGAGATACGTCTCCTTGCTGACCCCGCCGTTCTCGATCAACGTGTGGTCCACGTCCCAAAGCACGAGCGTCGAGGGCATGCCGGCCGGTGCGTGATCCATGATCGAAGGGTCTCATGGACGCAGTTGCCGAACAGGGAAGGCGCTTGAACACCGATCTGGCGAAGCTGCTCACGATCGCGGAACAGGCCGTCGACCTGGCCCACGGCATCGTGACGACCCACCGGCCGGCCAACGTCCGCAACAAGACCGACCGCGACACCGTGACGGACGTTGACCTGCGCATCGAACGCGAGCTACGAGCGTTCCTGGCGCGGAAGACGCCGGAGATTGGTTTCCTCGGCGAGGAGGAAGGCCGTCACGAGTCGACTCAGCAGGATGCGTTCTGGGTCCTCGACCCGATCGACGGGACGTCGAACTTCGTCCATGGTGTTCCGCTCAGCGCCGTGTCGCTTGCGCTGGTCGTCGACGGCGTGAGCCACGTGGGAGTGATCGATACGCCCTTCTTGGCCAGCCGGTACACCGCCACCAAGGACGGCGGGAGCTACGTCAACGGAGCTCGTATGCAGGCCAGCAGCACCGAGCGAATGTCCGAAGCCATCGTGTCCGTGGGGAACTACTCGGTTGAGCCGGGTCTGAGGCCGAGAACGCGCGCAAACTGCGGATCACGCAGCTGCTGGCCGAGCGAGTCGAGCGGGTACCAATGTTCGGCTCAGCGGCGATCGACCTCGCGTGGGTCGTCGAAGGGCTATGTCTCGTGAACTACTTCCAGCTCGTCTCCATGCATGTAGGCAAATTCGATCTGCGCCTCACTGCATTGTGCTCGTGCAATCACGAGAGATTCGTCGGGGATGTGGTCCATTGCGGCCATGAAGTGAATATCAGCTCCCAACGCGCAGGCCATTTCGACGTCGCGGGATATCTGGTCTAGATCGAATGCTTGAGCCTGTGTCTTTACTTCGCCGGATATAATTAGACCGTCGCGGACGCCGAAAATGTCACACTCTAGCTTCCTGTTTCCCTCCAGAACAACGTCGACTCCGGGTAGTAGATACGTAGTAGCGGCATCATTGGTTAACGCTTCTATGGCCACCAGATGCGGAATTACGCCTTGATCGCTAGCTCTATCAACTAGCGCGTTCAGGCGATACGTACTTGTAACGCCATTCTTGTCCGTCTGGTAGCCCTGTGCGGTCCCGCAACCCGGACAGCTAGGTGTGCCACTGCCTGGAACTTCCGCCAGCGGAACAAAACTGTGCACGCCGCAAGTTGCACATGCGATCTCGAATCCTCTTTCGGACCATGACATTGAGCAGAGAAGTTCTAGAGCAACGGTGGCCGAGGCCACGCCTAGGCCGCCTATTGACCGATTGCTACGGTATCGACGTTCACCGCGGAAACCCCAATCGTTAACTAGCTTCTCTACCGCGGAGGCGTCGATATCCACCCCGGTCGTCTGTAGCTGCGCCAACTCTTGTCGAAGTCGCTGTGCGCGCGGCGTTGTGAGGCTGGAAATAACTTGATAAATATTTGGCTGCAACAGGCCAGACGTCGATCCCCGCGCGGAAAGAGCTTGGCCGATTCTCCCCTTATCGGAAAGTGAATGCGATTCGCAGGACTCTTTAAGTATGACATCGACGGCGGTCGACAGGGATGGAATGCTGAGTTTAAGAAAGTAATCATCAGAAGCGTATGTATTGATCTGAAGGGAGCTGTTGCGCCACGTAGAGTTTCTAAGTATCAGCTCGGCGACTCCCTGTCTGCGCGGATATTTGTCAAAGGTATCGCCTTTGATCCTGAGGAGGTTAAAACCTTCGCTCAATGAAGCGGGCGCCTTAAATCTTAGCGACGTTTCATTCCGGAAAAGCTGAACGTCTACTGGTGCTGCTTGACCGTACTCTCGCCGCCATGCAAACCAATGACGTACGTCGATGTAGGATTTGTCCGCAGAGATTCCAACCCGGTATGTAAACGGCTTCTGACGAAAAATCGGCGGTGTACGAAATCCTATCTTCGGTTTCTTGAAAGATTTTGTTAGATTTAGGTATTCCGCAACAGTTTCGAGGTCGACTTCGCTTGCGGTAAGGCTGCAGATGATGAGGTCGGGAGAGTAGCCTTCAGGGCGTTCTAGGGCGCCGGCGAGCATTTTGCCAAACTCGGTCCAATGTGTTACGTCAGACAGAGGACATAAGGCCATTGGAACAGCGTCATGCCTCAGTGGCCTTAGGGCGCGAATATTCCAGAAGTAAATACAATCGCGGATATCGTCGTCTTTGACAAGCCAGAGCAGTGCGGGTACGTCTCCTACAAAATCACGCTCGTGCTCGTAAAACTGCCGGGTGGTCTTATCCAAGGCTGTGTCGAGCATTAATTGCGCTGTGCCGATCTCTGCCCCGGTACGCGACCGCCGTCCCCAACCGGCTGCTTGAATCTCGTCTCGGTGATCAAAGTCGATGATGTCGCCGGCTGCGGCAACTTCCCAGAGTGAGGCATTAGGGCTGGCTATCACGCAGTTCATCTCACCAGGAGATCTGTCGCTTGCCGACAGCGGATGTGTCGTCCAATATGTAGGAGTTGCCCAATTGTCAATATATTCGAGAGGTATGAGAGCGAGATTCAACTTCTCGGCTACTAGGGACGCTTGATCGATCAAAGCGTCGACGTTGACCAAGCAATCAACGTCAGCCGCGGAAACTACCTGCAGTGACCAAGGCGAGAGAGTTCCATCTTCAGGTATCTCAATGATGGGTTCGGTAGCGCCACCCCATCGTGTGGTTGCTTCTTGAGCTGCACGGATAAAGCCACTGCGGCTGCCACTGGCAATCAGATAGGTAGCACGTGCCGGCACAGACGAAACATGCAAGACTGATTGCCCGAGATATTCATCAGTTGATGATTGCTTGCGGGACGACTGTTTAGCGTCAGTGATATTCAGCATCTTACGTCGCCTGCCTCTAAGTACCGCAACTACAACGGCCCAGTCTGTGTAGCTGTTCGCACCGTACTGCCGAACTCGGCTCTAGGGGATCAAGGCGCGCCGCCCGCGGCGGCGCGCTGGTGCGGTGCCGTTCGGCCGGCTGCGCCTGCGCGGCAGGGATCGGCCTACCGCTCCGCTCCCGGACGCGCGGCGAGCCAGCCGACCTGTTCCGCGCCGTAGCGCCGCCACGGCGAGGCGCGCTGGTGAACTGTGCCTATGGTCGACGAGCCGCCATCATGACTTGCGTGACGCAGTGGATCCGCTACTACTGGCCGGACGATGACATCTGGCACTACCTCGAAATCGACGACAGCGACGGCCACGCCTCTCGCCACGTTGAACTGCAAGGCTCCGAGCTGCGACCAACCGGGGCAGCCACGCTGACCGAGACCCTTGCAGCCCGAGACGCTGGCCTGGCCGCGATGCAGCGTTACGAACGCGCCTACGGCGTACTGCCTGAGGGCGACTGCCGGAACTGGGACGGATTCGACGCCGAGCTGATCACCGTCACCGAGTTCGATGAAGCCTGGACAGCAGCGCGGCGGGCACTCGACCAGCGGACGTAGCCGACACAAGAACACATGTCCTCGCCGGGCGGGCAGCCTCCAGGGAAGCAGGGGAGCGCTGTCGAGTGGCGGCGGGTGGTTCGGTTCCGTGCGACGGGGAAGCCACCGAGACTCCCGTTGTGTGGTGGGGAGCCGCGGTGGCCAAGTAGGGTTGTGAACTGGCGTTTCAGCAGGTCAAGCTGCTGATTTGGCTGCGGAGGGACCTACGGGCTCACCGCGGGCTGATCATGGAACGTGAGTCCGCGAGCGCGGTAAAGCGGCAGGTCAGAGACGGTTTCCTGTAGCGCGGAGCGTGGCTCTCATAATCCTTTGGCCGTGGGTTCGAGCCCCACCCGCCCCATCTCATCTGACCAGGAAAAACGGCGCATGGCCAAGCTCGTAAGTTGATCTCTGGGTGCCGCTCGGGGTGCGAGTTACCATGCGTGCATGAGCGATGATCGTCCCGAAGGGCGTCGACGGGGCCGGATCGAGGAGCGCGGCGGCGCGCTGCGCGTGATCGTCTACGCGGGTCTCGACCCTGTCACCGGTAAGCGTTCCTACCTGCGCGAAACCGTCAAGGGTGTCGACAAGGCGGCGTGGAAAACGCAGAAAACAAGCTGGCTGAACTCCGAGCCCTGGTGATTCAGCAGCAGAACGCTGCGTCGTCTGTGAGTCTCAGCTACGCGATCGATGAGTGGTTTCGGAAGGCTGACCTGGCGATCAGCACGCGCGCCAGCTATTCCGGGTACATCGAACGAGTCATTCGGCCTACGCTCGGACGGGAGCCGATCCGGAAGATCGTGCCCGTGAGCTTGAGAGCCTGTACGCGGAACTGCGTCGTTGTCGGAAGCGCTGCGACGGCAAGCCGTTCATCGAGAAGCACAAGGCCGAGGGTGAGCACGACTGCGTGGCAAGCAAATGCGTGCCCCATGAGTGCAGCCCTATGGCGCGGTCGACCGTCCGGCAGATTCACTCAATCATCAGCAGCGTGATGAACGCTGCTGTGCGCTGGGGTTGGATCGCGGCCAATCCCGCACGCATAGCCCAACGGCCGAAGCAGAAACCGCCGGAGCCCGACCCGCCGTCGAGTGCCGACGCAGCTCGTCTGGTCGATAAGGCATTCGAGGTCAAGGACGACTGGGGAACGCTCGTGTGGCTGGTCATGACCACAGGCATGCTGCGAGGCGAGGTCGCTAGCCGCCGATGGCGAAACATTGATCTCGATGGCGAAGTAATCACGATTCGTCGCAGCTTCGTGTTGGGCCAAGAGAAAGACGCGAAGAGACACCAGATGCGCCGTGTCGCTCTGGACTCGGAGACGGTTGCCTTGCTTCGCGACTACCAGAGGTGGTGTGCAGAGGAACTTGCCAAGGTCGATGTCGAGCTGACCGATAACATGTACGTGTTCATGCGTGCCCGGAAGAAGGACCCAACCGCGCCATACTCGCCCGACACGATCTCCAGCCGCTACAAGCGGATGGCGACATCACTGGGCATCAACACACACATTCACGCGCTCCGTCATTTCTCCGCCACCGAACTGCTGACGGCCGGAGTTAACCTGCGAACGGTGGCCGGACGACTCGGTCACGGTGGGGGAGGGGCTACGACCCTCCGGGTTTATGCGGCATGGGTCGCCGGTGCCGACCGGAAAGCAGCGGAAATTCTGGGGTCCAGGCTTCCCAAACGTGCCGCGCGTTCGACAAAGCCGACGAGCAACGCACGCTCCAAGAAGCCGAAGACAGCCAGTTAGATGGAAGACAATGTTGCAATAGACGAACTCATCCTCGCCGAGAGGATCATCCTGGCACTCCACGCCATCAGGGCCGAGTCGGGCTGCGGCATCCACGAAGCCATCGACGAGTTCCAGCGACGCTACGATCGGCTGCGCGCCGAACGACCCGACGACTTCACGCTTCCACCTGATAAATACGGTCGCAATTTTTACTCATGAACGAAAAGCGAAACCTGACCGGTTGCGTTAGTTGATGTTCAGCGTCGCACGCACCGCGGGAAATATCTGCTGTGGTGGTATGAGCTGACCCAGCTTGCCTGTTCCGATCCAGGCAACAGCGGCGTTCTCTTCCGGGTCAAGGTTGCGGCATCTCTGGTCACGTAGCGGCACAGCACGTAATCACAGAGAACCTGCGTCGTCGGATGCAGGCGGCTACCCAGCTCGTTCACCACCGCACAATGGACTCCAGTCTCGGCGAGCGTTTCCCGGACCGCGACGGTCCGCGGGCGCATGCCTGGCTTCACCACTCCTGCGGGAAACTGCCAGGCGGTCTCGTCGCTTTCCGGGTCGTTCCGGCAGACCACCAGCGCTTCATTAGCGCGGACCACAATCGCAATTGCCACCTGTAGGGCACGTGCGGTATTCGCGGACGACTCGGATGGTGGTTGCAGTAGCTCATCGATTGCAACGCCGAAGATGGTTTCGAGCAGTCGTGCAGTGGCCGGCCGAACGGCTCCCAGCGGCCCGCGTCATCTCCACGTCCAGAGGCCAGCCGTAGCAGGTGTCGATAGCTCAACGTCCCCGGCTCGCCCTGCTCGACTGCGAACCCGTTCGCGAAGTCGACGAATTCCTCGAAGGTCAGTCGCCGTTCGCGGATCTTCAGCTCAAGTATGGTTCGTGCCGACCGGTTTGCCGGTCCCTTCGGCGGGTACGCCGCCGCGAACGACGCGCCGAACCTCGCGAATCGTCAGAACAGGCTCATTCGCTCATCGACCAGGTGCGTTGGCTCACCCAAGAACACATCCGCGCCGACCGGGCCGTACGCCAAGTTCAGCGTCTCGGCGCGGTAGGACCACTCGCCGGTCGAGGTATCGACCAGCCGATAGTTCAGCATCCACCGCACCCACGAACCGAGCGTCAGATTGACCGCCGGCGGTCGATGGCGGCGACGCACGCTGCCCCACGGCGAAGCGGTCGCCTGAACACGCAGCTGGGCGTTCACCAGCTTCAGCGTCACGATGGACGCATCGGGAACGGAGTGGGTCGCCTGCTCACGAGGCTCGAAATCGGAGCACTCGTCCATCATGACCTCGTGCAGGACCGGCAGGGTGACGTCAGGAAGCGGGAACGAGATCGGAGCCGCGTTGCGCCGGTCTGCCGCCGGAGCGCCGCGGGATCGCTTGGTCCACGACGTCGTGACCACCTGCGCGGCGATGTCCATGACCGGATTACAGCAGGACGGCACGTCGTCGACCGAGCCAATTACACGACACGCCCTCGCCTGGCAGGCAGCCTCTAGGGAAGCAAAGGAAGTGGCGGCGGGTGGTCGGGTTCCGTGCGGTGGCTTCCCCGTCGGCTGGCAGTGCCTACCCGGCGCGAGGCAGCCCACAAGCATGGACTGACTGCTTGCAGGCCGGCCACTCGCCGGGTCGAGACGGCAACCAGCCGACGGGGAAGCCACCGGAGGCGCACCTTGGTGAGCGGGCGAGTCCGAGTGTCAGTCGCGTGCGACGAAGCGGGCTACTCCTGCACCTACGGCGATGTGCCAGTGGAGGTGCTTGTTGTGTTGTTCGTCGCCCAAGGTGGTGAGCACTTGGCAGCCGCCGTGCTGCTCTACGGCCCGCGCAGCGGCCTGCTTGACCGCGCCGAGCAGTTCTGTGGCCAAGTCGTCGTCGAGGTCGAGCAGGGATGAGACGTGCTGGGTGGGGATCACGATGATGTGGTCGGTGCCGAAGCCCGGCTGTGGTGGACGGAACGCCAGGGTGTTCTCGGTCCGAGCGAGCACCTCCATCGTCACCTTGCCTGGAATGACTTCATCGCAGTACCAGTCTGGCCCCATGACTCGACCATATCGATGAGATCCGCGGTACGGTGTTTCCGCAGGTCGTGACACACTTCGGGGTGCAGGGCGGGCTACGGGCTCACCACGGGCTGATGATGGAACTTGAGCCCGTAGACGCGGTAAAGCGGCAGGTCAGAGGCGGTTTTCTGTAGCGCGGAACGTGGCTGTCATAATCCTTTGGCCGTGGGTTCGAGCCCACAATGGACGATATCTGCCGTCATTTGGCTCTGTTTGCCGCTACGGACTGCTCGTGGACGACCTTGCTCCGAATCCGGCCGCTGACCTGCGGTTACTGCCGTCCTGAGGTGGCCGCCACGGGCAAGTCGCTACAACTCCAGGAAGCGGTGCACATCGGCGGCGAGTTTGCGCATGTCCTCACCGGGCGCGTGCTCGGTGATCGCCGTGAAGTGCCACTGATCGTCGACGATCCGATCGTGCAGACCCCACGTCAGCTGCACCCGCGATCCCAGGTGCTCTGCAGACAGCGTGAGTTCGCGCTCCATGGAGCGCCACGTGCGAGCGTCGTTCCACCCGCGGAAGTCTTCCGCCAACTCGGTCAGGAAGGCGACAAGCCCATCACCGCCCATGGTTCGCACCGAGAGCTGGACTCGCACGGATTGGTTGTGTGCTATCACTAAGAAGTCGCGGAACGGATCGGCGGGGTCGTCCTGGGCGAACGGACGCAACAACTCACTGAAGCGCAGCTCGATCGCTTCCGGGTGCAGCCCACCCACTCGAATGACCGGAGCCGTTTCCTCATCCTCAAGCACGAACGGCAGGCTACGGCTCCAAAGCAAGCATCGGTACCCGTTATGCATCAGCTCACCCTCAGCCAGGACTCCGGAAGCGGGCAATCGGATTCCCGCAGAGCCAACGCTTCGACCGCTCGAGCCGCCGCGTGAATACATGGTCGCGAAGAACCCTCCTAGTGGCCGCCTGCGGCTGGCATTCCGTTGTCCCACATAGGTCACCGCGGTAAGCAGCTCCCGAGCTGCCGCTAGTTCACCTTCATCCCCGGATCGATCTGCCGCAGCGGGGGAGTGCTCTTGCGCTTGATTCGAGCCAACGGACTGTCGGTCAGTACCTCTCGTTCCACCGCCGATCGCGTCTGCCGTGTCGACCGCATCGAGGTCGTTGTCCGGCCGCCGCAGATCAAGCAGCCACAGGCGCGCTCGGATGCCATGGCCGTTGACCCTAGCGGCCTGGACCGTCAAAGCCGGTACGGCTGCGGTAGACGCGCGTCTCGCATATGGGAATCCACAGTGGACGTCGTTCGCTCTGTGTGCTGCTCTCTACGGGCATAAACCTTGGTCTGAATCCGGCTTCTGACCTGCGGATAGAGCCTGAAGCCAAGCGAGGACGGCGTCCAGATCGGCATCGGTGAGGCCGGTGCGTGGGTCGACCGAAGCCAGCAATGTCGGTGCTGCGTTGAACTTTCTTTTGATCAGGAAGGCTTCGCGGGCCTGTGGGCGAAGCTCGAAGTCATCGTCGAGCCAAGCAAGTGGTCGGCCGTAGCAATGCCTCGCTACCGCACGGAACTTCCAGTCGGGCCCGCTGTCTGCCAATGACCCGGCAAAGTCGATGACCGGCAGCCGTGGGAGGCCGATCGCGGGACCAATCACCACGTTGGCCCGGTCGCCCCAACTGGTGGCCCAGACCAGTTCGGCACCGGTCACGTCCGCGAGCGCCAGGAGAGCCGCACCGTGCGCGGGATTGAGCCAGACCGACGCCGTGGCCCTCCGCCAGCGCGACAGCCGATAACGGTGCTCGACAAACCCCGGTGGCCGGCCCTGTGCCGTCGCGGCCCACGGGTGCAATGGGCCGTCCACATCGAGCAGCAGCAACGGACGCATGATGTGCCCAGGCTATGCCGTCGCCCATGAGTCACGCGTTTCCCAGGTACACCGAAATGCGGGGCGTTGTGCGCGTCGGGCTCAGTGTGCCGTCGCGGCGTTCCACCACAGAACGCACCCGCGACGGTGTCAGGAGACGCGTACGCCGGCTGCGGGGAGGACCGTTCGCCACGGCTTGATGTTCGCGGCCATCGCCTGGGCGTCGAATGCCGCATCGAGCAGGCTTGTGGGGGAAGCCGTCGCGGCCAGGTTTGGGCCCAGCGTGTCCTGGTTCGCGGCGTGGGCTCGTAGCGACTCCAGCTCGGCCAGCTGCTCCGCGGTGAACTTCGGCGACAGGTTCGCGCCCTTGCCCACCAGGTCGAACGCCTGACCATTCACCGTCAGGCGCATTGTCGCCAGGAAGGTGAAGTGCGCTTCGACCTCATCGCACGGCGCCTCGAAGGCGACTTCGTCCGCGCTCGACAGCCGCAACCGCCCGCCATCCAACGCCAAGATCGCGGGCACGCACTTGGCGCCATTGATCTTGCTCCTCCGCCAGTACAGGCCGGCGGCGAACGACACAGGCGGCGGAGTCGGGTGCACGGTGCGAGTGTATGTAGCCACCGGCCACACCCTCACGACGCCCTCGCCGGCCCCGGTCGTGGGCGGGGACATGGGGTCAGGATGCGGGGCTTCGCGTTGCCTCGCGACGTGGTTCTCGACGGCATCTGTCAGTTGGGTCCTTTGTGGTCGGAGAAACGGACAACCCGATCGTGGTCGCACGGGTGGTGAGGTGTCGAAACGCCGGGGCCGATCGGGTGCGTGCAGCCGGAGATGTGGCTGGTCACCGGCCTGCTTGGACCAATTCGGGTGTAGGCTCCAGGTGTCGATGGGCACTTCGCATGCCGGCAACCGAGCTGGTTTCGTCCTCGGCGAGCCCGTCCGGCCGACGTCTCGGCCGGGAAGGGAATCCCGACATGGTGTCGGTCCCGCATGATCCCGTTGCCACCTCTGAGGCCAATGCTGCCGAGCAGTCGTTGCGCGTGCACCTGAAGCCGACGGCGCCCAATCCCGAGGGCCCGGGACATGTCGACGGGGCATGGTGGCCCCGTTCACGGGATCTGGCCGCCGGGTTGCCGACGTTGATCGCGGCGCTGGCAACTCGGCTCGGCGCTGTCGACCGGGTGGCTTACAACCTCGACGAGTGGCAGAGCGCGGCACGTCGCATCGAGGGTGGGGCGAACCGCGTCCGGCTCGAAGGTTTCCACTCGCAGGGCACCGACACGGTTGACGTCATCGGGCCCCGCGGCCGGGTGACGATCCTCGTGATCCCTCCGGCGAGGTCGGCCGAGACCGCGAAGACGATCGCGCTGGCCGCCGCCGACGGGCGCAACACGGACTCGGTCGGCACCCTCTTGGCCCGAGGCGCCGCGATGCCCGTAACGCAACCGGCGTCGGTGTGATGGAACGTCGACCGACCCAGCAGGGAGCACACATGACACCGACGCCGGGGGACGATCAAGGACGACCGATGTCGCAGTTCGCGAACTCCCGTGCGCGGGCCCAGCGCGAGCGAACCGATCACCGCAACCGCGCCATTCGCACGGTCGCGGGCCAGGCACGCGATCGCGAGGAGTTCATCGGTTTGCTGGCCATGCTGGGACTTGACGACACCGACGGCGGCTGGTCGGCGCTGAGCCGGTCGCTCGCCGACTACGTGCAACAGGTGGCGGCCGCCATCGGCGTGCCGGCCCACGCCGTCGCCTACGAGGTGACCGACACGGCCACCGCGTACCTCGGCCTCGCCCAACGCTCACCCAACCACGCCGGCCGCGATCTCATGCTGGTGTGGGACGAACAGCTCGGCTGGTACGTCGCCATCGAGACCCACCCCGACGAGACGCCGCTCGTCCTCAGCTACCTCCGTGGCGATGCCGTGCCGCCGCCCGCCGTGGTCGCGCGGTTCGTCGCCGCGGTCCTCGACGGCGTCCGCATCGATCGGCTCCACTCGGTCCAGCCGCCGCTCGACCGGATCGCGATGGCAAGGAAGATGTCCGACACCCGCGTGACCCACCAATGAGTCCACTGTGGCCGAAGGACCAGCAGGTGGCGGTCGCATTCCGATCCGCGATCGGCACGGTCCGGGCGTAGACTGACACCGCTGACAGCGTTGGTCCCAGACCCCGATCGACGCCCGGTGCCGCCAAGTGTCTAAGGGGTCTTCTGGTGCGAGTCGGAATTCTGGATTTGCTGGGTCCACCGGCGCGCCGGCCGGTCGACCTCGGCTATCAGCTGCTGATCACCAAGCAGTACGCCAGCATCACCCCACAGGCCATTTCGGTGTGGTGCCGTCGCAAGGGGCACGAAACCTTCTACGCGACCTATTACGGCGTCGGCAAGCCGCACCGCATGCTGCCGATGGACCTCGACGTCGTGTTCATCTCCTGTTACACCCAGGTCAGCCACATCGCGTACGCGGTGGCGAAGCTCTACCGCGCGGCCGGTGTGCGCACGGTGATCGGCGGGCCGCACGCGAAGGCGTTCCCCGTCGACTGCTTGCGGTTCTTCGACCTGGTGGTGCGGGAATGCGACCCGGAACTGATCGAGGACATCGTCACCGGTCAGCACGACCCAGGTTCGATGATTTCCTCGGACCGGCCGTTCGACGACGTGCCGACGGTCGAGGAACGGATGCCGGAAATCCGTTCGTCGGCATTCTTCTGGGGGCGCAAGCGGCTTCCGCTCAGCGCGGTGCCGATGCTCGCGAGCATGGGCTGCCCGTACCGGTGCGACTTCTGCATCGACTGGAGCAGCACCTACCGGCCGCTGCCCGTCGACCGGCTCGCGGCCGACCTCGGCTACCTGTCCGAGCACCTGCCCGGCTCGCTCATCGTCTTCCACGACCCGAACTTCGCGGTGAAGTTCGACGAGGTCTTCAAGACGCTGGAGGCCCAGCCGCCCGACCGCCGGCCGCCCTACATCATCGAGAGTTCGCTGACGGTGTTGCGTGGCGATCGGCCCCGCCGGTTGAAGGAGACCAACTGCGCCATGGTCGCCCCGGGCGTGGAATCGTGGACCGACTACTCGAACAAGGCGGGGGTGGGTCGCACCGCCGGGGTGGCGAAAGTCGACCGGGTGGCCGAGCACTTCGCCCAACTCGCGGAAAACGTGCCCTACCTGCAGGCGAATTTCATGTTCGGGCTGGATTCCGACCAGGGCGACGCTCCGGTCGAGCTCACCAAGCGGTTCATGGACAAGGCGCCCTTCGCGTTCCCGACGATCAACATCCCGGTGCCGTTCGGGGGCACGCCCCTGCACGACCAGCTCACCGCGGCCGGGCGGATCCTGACCGCGATGCCGTTCAGCTTCTACTACGCGCCCTATATGGTGACCACGATCAAGAACTACGACCCGGTGACCTATTACGAGAAACTCATCGACCTCTATTCCCACGCCTCGTCACCGGACATGCTGCGGCGGCGGCTGAAGACCACGACCCACCGGCCGATCGCCTACGTGCACCGCGCCCGCACGGCCAGTTTCCGGGCCGACATCAGGAGTTTCCAGCGGATCGCGGACATGCTGCGTTCCGACCCGCAATTCCTTGCCTTCCACGAAGGCAGGAGCACGGCATTGCCCGCCTTCTACCGCGAGATAGGGGAGCGCATGCTGGGCCGCTACGCCGAACTGCTGTCCCCGGCCGAGCGGACGCCGGACCTCTCACCCGCCGACAACCGGTCGCACCCGCATGCGCTCACGATCACCAAGCGGTAGCGCGCGAGATCCGCGAGGGAGGCACCGTGGGCGGTACGCTCCACTGATGGTGTACTGCTTCGGCGTAGCGCGCGGCCTGCATCCGGCGGCCCGCAGTGGACGCTGACGAACGCCAGAGCGTCGTGTGGTCGGCGATCGAGGCGCTGGCCGCTGAGGACGGCGTTGCGCCTTCGGTCCAGCACGCGTGCCGGGCTTGCGTGGCCGCCGTCTCCGCCATCGGTGGTGGCGTGTCGATGGCGCATCCATCGGGGGTCGCGGAGCCGCTGTTCGCCACCGACGCGGCCAGCGGTGAAGTCCAGCTCCTGCAGTTCACCGTCGGGCAGGGACCGTGCGTGGACGCGCTGGCCGGGCAGCGGGCGGTGCTGGTCAAGGACATCAAGTCGCCGGACAGCGGCCGTCGTTGGCCGTTGTTCTCCCGGGGCGCGGTGGCCCTGGGAGTAGGGGCGGTGTTCTCGTTCCCGATCCAGTCAGGGGCGATCCGCTTCGGTGTGCTGGACCTGTACCGGCGGGCGACCGGAGGATTGAGCGCGCTCGAGCTGACCGACGCGTTGCTCTACGCCGATGCGGCCCTGGCGCTCGCGCTGGATCGCGATGGCGACTCCAGCTCGGTCGAACGGTTGCTGGATGTGACGTTCGTGGGCCGGCAAGCCGTGGTGCACCAGGCCGCGGGGATGGTTTCCGTGCAATTGGGTATGTCCATCGCCGACGGGATGGCGCGGTTGCGGGCCCACGCCTTCGCCGAGGACCGCCAACTCGGTCAGGTGGCCGCCGACGTTGTCGCACGCAAGCTCCGGTTCCACGCCGACGGCGAAGGCACGACCGTACGCACGACCGACGAGACAGCAGACGACATCAACACCTCCGGTGACGGCGCAGGGGACGCGTCGTCACCGGACTCCGGAGGATGAGGGACAAATGAGCGCAACCGATGCGCGGGCACGTGAGGTTTTCGTGGAACTCGCGGACACCCTTGTCGCGGATTTCGACATCATCGACTTTCTCGAGACCCTCGCCGAGCGGGTGGTGGAGTTGCTGGACGTCGCCGCGTGCGGACTCCTGCTGGTCGACCAGCACGGCGCGTTGAACCTGGTCGCCGCCTCCACCGAACAGACCCGCATGCTCGAGCTGTTCCAGGTCCAGACCGCCGAGGGGCCGTGTGTGGAGTGCTTCCGCACCGGTCAGCCGATCGACGTCCCCGATCTGGCCGTCGCCGACACCCGGTGGCCGGTCTTCGCGCCCGCGGCACGCGCCGCCGGCTACCGCGCGGTGCACGCGCTCCCGATGCAGTTGCGCTCGGACACGATCGGCGCGCTGAACCTGTTCAGCGAAACGGGCTCGGTGCTGTCCGCGGACGCGCGGCAGCTGGGTCAGACCATGGCCAACGCCGCGACCATCGCGATCCTGCACCAGCGGGCCATCAGGCACATGGAACTCGTCGCCGACCAGTTGCAGACGGCGCTCAACAGCCGGATCGTGATCGAGCAGGCCAAGGGCGTGCTCGCCGAGCGGCACGGCGTCGACGTGGACGAGGCGTTCGTGTTGTTGCGCTCCCACGCCCGCCACCACCGGTACAAGCTGTCCGACCTCGCGATGGCGGTCATCCACAACGAACAGGTGATTCCGGCTCCGTGAGCGGTTGTCCGAGGTCCCGGCATGCGGGTGACAAGGTGTCGGCGGCACAATACGAAGCGTATGGTCGAGTGACTGGACTGTGGCACTCGTCCTGCGTTGATCCCCGTTGGCCCGGACCCCGCCGACCCGCGTCCGAGGGTGGAGGCGTCGGCACATGGCGGACATCGACCGGCGCTTGCGGCATCTGCTGCGCGAGCGGGCGGCGCTCGCCGACGGCCCGAGCCTCAAGCCGGTGTTGCGGCACGTCGTCACCGTGGCCAGGGAATTGGTCGGGGTTCCGTACGCGGCCGCGGGCATCCTCGACGAGGACGGGCAGCTCGACGACTTCGTCTACGAAGGAATCGACGAGCCCACCGCCGAGCTGATCGGGGCCCCGCCGGAGGGCCACGGCCTGCTGGGGAACCTGCTGGACCGGGCGACGCCGATTCGCGTGGACGACCTGGCCGAGCAGCCGGGGACGGCTGGATTCCCGCCGCGCCACCCGGTCATGAAGAGCTTCCTCGGCGTGCCGATCCGGATCCAGGGCCGCACGCGCGGCCAGCTGTACCTGGCCGACCCGGCGCGCGGCCGGTTCGATTCCGACGACGAGGACCTCGTCGTGGCGTTGGTCACCAGCACCGCGGTCGCCATCGAGAACGTCGAGCTGCGCAGGCACTCGCGGCAGCGGGAACGGTGGCTCGCCGCCGCGGCGGCCGCCGCCGGCCAGGTGCTCGGTGGCGGTGGTGCCCGCCCGTTCGACCCCGTGCCGCGGTTCGCGCAGCAGACGGCCGAAGCGGACTTCGCCACCCTGGTCCTGGTCACCGACCAGGACCGCCTCCAGCTCCAGGCGGCCACCGGGATCTTCGCCGACGAGGCGCCCGGACGCCTGCTCGACATGGACACCAGCCTCGCCGGGCAGGTCGTGCGGTCGGCCCGGCCGGTGCGCACGCAGGGGTACCCGGACACCGGGGACACGCACGTGGCAGCGCGAATCGGTTCGGTCGTCGTCGTGCCGATCGCTTCCGGCGGTGTGGTCATCGGCGCGCTGGGCGTCGGGCGACTCGCCCCCAGGCGCTCGTACACCGACGCGGACATCGGCCACCTCGTCGAGTTCGCCGAGCATGTGGGACTGGCCATGGAACTGAGCCGAGCCCGCACCAGGACCCGAGACCGCGGCGCGGCCGAGGTCGACCGCATCAGCGTCGAACTCGACAAGCAAGTGGTCCAGCGGCTCTTCGCGGTCAGCCTCGGACTCGAGGGCCTGATGACGATCGGCATGAGCCCGGTGGTCCGCGACCGGCTCACCCGGTCGGTCAGTGCGCTCGACGATTCGATCGACCGGATCCGCTCCATGGTGTACGGCATCGACAGCACGATCGGCCGGGACCGGCCGCGGTCCCTGCAACACCAGGTGCTGGCCGCCGTCGAAGACTGCACGCCGGCGCTGGGCTTGTCGGTGACGACCACCTTTTCCGGGGAACTCGACAGCACCGTTCCCGACGCGGTGGCCGACACCGTGATCGAGATCGTGCACCTGGTGCTGCAGTCCATCGCGGAGCACGCCGGTGCCTCACGAGTCGAACTGGGCATGACCGTCAGCGCCGACTTGCTCACCATCGATGTCGTCGACAACGGCAGCGAAACGCACGCTCCAGGACCTTCGTTGCGCGAACAGGCCGAAGCGCATGCCGGCCGCCTCGACACGCACTCCACGCCCACTGGTGGCACCCGCATGACCTGGACCGCCAAGATGGCGTGAGGTTGAGCGGCCAACCCGAGGTGGACCGCTTCCGGTGGTCAAACCTGCGGGGTTGCGGGGTCGGTGCCGCCCTGGTCGAGCCGGAACGGCGGATAGCGGTCGGTCATCAGGCCGGTGTAGGCCGCCACCCGCAGCGCCCACCGGTCGAAACCGAGCACGAGGTCGTAGAGCGACCGCGGGTACCGGCCGGTGAACAGCAAGGCGATCGCGCTGATCAACACGAGCAACGCGACCAGCCCGCCGCCCGTGGACAGGACGTTCCAGCCGTCGTCGGTGGTGGCGCGGGAACCGGCCCACAACCCGCCGCCGACGATGATCGACAGCACGATGAGGTGCGGCAGGACGAGCAGCCACCACTTGACCAGCACCAGGCCCCGGGACAGGTGTTCGGGGTAAGGCACCTCGAGGTGTGCCGGGTAGACAGCCACCTCGGCGAGGGTGAAGGGCGGGTACCGGTCGGTGCCCAAGGCGCCGTAGCCGTAGTAGTTCACCCGCCAGGTCCACCGCAGCACACCGACGTTGAAGTCGAACAATGGTCGTGGATAGCGCCCGGTGATCAGGATCGCGAAGAACGCGATCACGCTGACCACGCAGAAGCCCACCCACAGGAACAACAAGGCGATGAAGTGCGGGATCAGCAAGAACCACTTGACCAGCCACAGACCGCGGGAGACCGAAGGTTCGGCGTCCGCGTCTACGCGGACCGGGTAGGGCGTGCGGGGGTCGGTCATGGTGTGCTCCCGGGGGCCGGCTCGTCGGGGAGGACGGAGATGACGAGCTTTCCGCAGGCCTTCCCGTCGAGCAGGTGGCGAACGGCGGCGGCGACGTCCGCCAACGGATAGCTGCGCTCGATCGCCGGGGTGAGGCTCCCGTCCTCGATCAGTCCACTGAGGACAATCAGGTCGGCGGCGGTTTCCTTGGCGACGAAGGTGCCCAATTCCTGGTGGACGAACGGGGACAGCAGCTTGGCCCGGACCTGGCGCCCGCTGCCGCCGAGCAGTCGCCCGTCGGTCTCCCCGCCGACGATGACGAGCCGCCCCCGCGGGGTGAGCGCACGGCGGAGCCGGGACAGTCGGGCATTGCCGCCGATGTCGAGGATGACGTCGTAGCGCTGTCCGCCGTCGGCGAAGTCGTCGCGGGTGTAGTCGATGACGTGGTCGGCGCCCAGGGATCGGACCAGGTCCACCTTGCCGGTGCTGCAGACGCCGGTGACGTCCGCGCCGAACGCCTTCGCGAGCTGCACGGCGAACGTGCCGACGCCGCCGGACGCGCCGATGATCAGCACCTCCTCGCCGGCTTGGACGTGTCCGTGGTCGCGCACCGCCTGCAGGGCGGTCACGCCCGAGACAGGGACGACCGCGGCTCCCTCGAAGGAGAGGCGTGGGGGCATCGGTGCGAGCTTGCCGGTTCGGGCGATGGCGTGCTGGGCGAAGGTGCTGGTGGCCATCCCGAACACCGCGTCGCCGGGCGCGAAGCCGCTGACGCCGGGGCCGATCGCCTCGACCGTCCCGGCGAAGTTCCGGCCCGGGTTGGCGAACTTCGGCCGCCGCAACCCGAAACCGGCGAGCCGGATCGGGTAGGGCAGGCCGGACATGATGTGCCAGGTGCCCCGGTCGACGCTGGCCGCGTGCACCCGCACCAGGACCTCGTCGTCGCCGGCGGTCGGCGTGTCGATCCGCGCGAGCCGGAAGAGACCCTCGGGCGCAGGGCTGTAGTGGTCCTGCACGACGGTCGTCGTCATGCCGGTCTTGGTCGAAGAGCCTTTGCTGTCGTCGAGCCGCGCGGTGCGCATCGTGGCCTTCGCTCTCATGGAGCATCGGAGAGGCGCGAACGCGCCGCATCCCCGCGGGGCCGGTCCGTGACCTCTCGACAGCGCGCGAGATTCGTGCGCCGTAAGGAAACCGTGTACCTCGGCCACGCCGACGTCAAGGGGGTAAAGGTCCCCAAGTGTCCTGATCGGCCCCGCGGTCCGCGCAATGGCTAACCCGCCAGGGCACGGGCTTCGACCCGCGCGGCTGGGACCTGGCGGACGCCGGGGTGGACGAAAACGAACACCGTCAGCGCCGCCATCATGACCGCGCCCAGGACGTAGGGCACCGCGGGTGCGATCTCGTACAGGCCGTTGCCGATGAGCGGGCCGACCATGAACGTCAGTGCCGTGCAGGAGTTGAGAAGTCCGGCGACCGAGCTCTGTTCTTCTTTGCCGGCAAGGAGAGTCGGCGCGGACATGATGCCCGGCATGCCGAAGCCGAGGCCCAAGCCGAGCACGCCTACGCCCACAGCCACCAGCACGCCCGTCTGGGCGACGGTGACCGCGACCATGCCGACGGTCATGATCAGCGCGCCGGTTTGGATCAGGCGTGCCGGCCGCCAGCCCAGCCGTGGGATCACCAGGGCTTGGACCAGCACGATCATGCCCGCCCCGGCCAGCATGACCAGGCCGGTGGCCTGACCGGTCTCGTCGGCGGCCAGGTGCAGGCGGTCCTGCAGCAGGAAACCGACGGTCATCAGGACCAGGGTCAAGCCCAGGTACATGCCGAAGCAAGCGGTCAGGAACGGCCACATGCGACGGTCGAACGCGCTGACCTTCACCGTCACCGGGCGTTCGCGGTGGGCTTGGGGTTTGGGCAGGCTGAGCCACAGGACCACGGCGATCGCGCCGAGGATGACCGGTGCCACGTACATCGGGACCAGCAGGCCGCCGAAGCTCAGCAGGCCGCCGAGCGCGGGACCGACGGCGAGAGCAAGGCCTTGGGCCGCACCGAACAGGGACATGCCGCGGATGCGTTCGGCCTCGCCGGTGGTCACATCGGCCACATAGGACTGTGCGGTCACGGGCGTCGCGGCCCAGGCCAGACCGAACGCCAGGCCTCGGGTGAGCAGGACAAGCACGAACAGCAGCGGCACGGCCAGCACGCCCGACAGGCCGACCTGGGCGACGACGGCGAACGCCAGCAGGGCGGCCATCGCGCCCACCAGTGAGGTCAGCAGGACCGGGCGGTGGCCCCAGGCGATCGCGCGGCGTCCCCAGAACGGGCTGGTCAGCACCACACCCGACGCGCCGACCGTCATGACCAGGCCCAGCGCCAGTTCGCTGAACCCCAGCTCGCGCGCGAGCGGGGCGAGGATCGGGTTCACCATCTGCTGCCCCGTCATCAGGCCGAACACGGCGAGGCACACCAGGAGGATCGGCCGTCTGGAGTTGCCAGCGGCCTCGGAGGAGTTTTCGAACATGTTCCGAAAGTAGCACCGACCGTCGGCGGCTGTCGAACGGGAAGGCATGATGGGGCGATGCCCCGATCACCAGCCGCGCCCCGATCACCAGCCGTGCAGGGCCGCACCGGCCGGCCGCCGCGGACCTCGCGTGAAGAGATCCTGGCGGCGGCACGCGCGCTGGTCGATCGCGACGGGTGGGACAAGCTCACGATCCGGCGGCTGGCCGGGGAGCTCGGCGTCGGGGCGACCACGCTGTACCACCACCTGCGGGACAAGCAAGATCTGCTGGTCCAGCTGCTCGACCACTACGCCGAGCAGATCCCGCGCCCAGAGCTGCCACCCGATCCGCGCGAGCGCATCATCGTCGCCGCCATCACGATGCACGACTCGCTGGCGGGGTGGCCGCGGATCGCCGAGTTGCTCACGGCCGACGACCTCATCGGACGGTCGGCGTTGTGGATGGTCGACGCGATGGTGGGCGGGGCGATGGACTGCGGGTGCACGCCGGAGCAGGCCGTCGATGTCTACCGCGGGATCTGGTACTACACGGTCGGCGAGATCACGGTGCGGGCCCACGCGGCCCGGCGGCGCGCGACCGACGAGCGCCCGGTGCACCGCGATGTCGTCTACCGCAGCTTGGACGGTGCTGAGTTGCCCGCATTGGCGGCGGTCGCGCAGGACTGGCCGCGGTGGACCACGAAGGACACCTATCGGCAGGGGCTGCGGGCTTTCGTCAGCGGGATGCTCGCGGAGCTGACCGGGGCGGGGTGACACGATCAGGTGAATCCGCGTGGCGGCACCTGGTCTTTCGGATTTTGGTTGTCAGGAGCACCTTCTTCGGTCCGGCACACTTCCCGCCATGGCACTGTTGTTCGAACTCGGGACGGAAAACGTGCCGGACTCGACGATCGCGTGGTTCACCTTCGGTGGCGCCGTGGGCGGGGTGCTGATCGCCGGGCTGGTCGCGTTATTCGTGGCCGCGGGTAGGCGGCGGGCGGAGCGGCGGCGGCTGGTCGCCGAGCACCACCGGCAGCTCCGGCTGGACCGGCGCGAGGTCTACGCCGGGTACTGGACGGCCTGGAACCGCCTGCACCACGACATCAGGACGCTCTACCTGCGGTCGCGCGCGGGTGAGGCTGGCGACGGCGAGCGGCTGCGTTCGTCCGAAGTGGACTGGCGGGCGGCGGCCAACCTCCTGGCGTTGCTCGGTGGGCCGGCCGTCGTTGACGCGGCCCGTGGGCACGTGGCGATGACCGACGAGAAGCTGGCCCAGGCCCGCGACGGCAAGTGGCACCGCGACCACGACGGCGCCGCCTACCGCGCGCTCACCGCGGCGATGCGGGTTGACCTGGTCGAACCGGCGACGTGACCGGCAGCCGGTAGCGCGCCACCACCGGCAGGCTCACCAACGCGAGCACACCGGGCAACACCGTGAACCCCAGCAGGATGCCGCTCAGCGCGCTCGCCGGCTGCGGCACCGGATCGCCGCTGCTCGACACGAACGACGACAACGCCAGCACCGCACCGAACAACGCCGGGCCCGCCGCCAGCGCCAGCGTCTCCGCGCCGGTCCACACCCCGCTGAACGCGCCGGACTGCCGGGTGCCTGATCGTGCCTCGTCCGCCGCGATCGTGTCGGGGAGCATGGCCAGGGCGAACAACTGCTGACCGGCGTACCCGATGCCGACCAGCGCGAGCTGCCCGCACGCGAGCCACTTCGTCGACGGGTGCAGGGTCGCGACCATGGAGATCGCGGCGACGCCGAACAAGGTCACCGAGGTGATCAGGCCGGCGCGCTTGCCATAGCGGGCACCGAACTTCGCCCACGCCGGCATGACCAGGATCGCCGGGCCGATCGTGCATAGGAACAACACGGTGGTCAGTCCCGAGTCGCCGAGGCGGTACTCGGCGATGTAGGGCTCGCCGGCGAGCATCACGCCGACGCCGAGGCTCTGCGCGAGGAAAGCCGCGAGCAGCAGCACGAACGGCTTGTTGCCCAGCGCCAGCCGCAACTGCGCACGCACCCCCATGCCCGGCGCGCCGTGCGGGTGCAGCGGCAGCCGTCGGGTGGTGAACGCCGCGATGAGCAGCGATGCCGCGATCACCACCGCCATGACGACGCCCATCAGCGCGTAGCCGCCGCGGTTCTTGCCCGCCGCCGCCACGATCGCCGGTGCGCCGGCGCCCGCGATCAGGATGCCGAGGGTCAGCATGACCATCCGGTACGCGGTCAACCTCGTGCGTTCGGCCGGGCTCTCGGTCAGTTCGGCGGGGAGCCCGACGTACGGGACCTGGAACACCGCGTATGCCGTGGCGGCCAAGGTGAACGTGACGCCGACGTAGACCGCGGCCACGCCCGGGGACACGTCGGGGGTCGCGAACATCAACGCGAACAACGGCGGCAGCGTGCAGCCGCCCGCCACCAGGAAGCGCGTCCGTCCACCGTGGACGGCGGCGCTGCGGTCGCTGAGGGCACCGATCACCGGGTTCGCGACGACGTCCCACGCCTTGGCGCCGAACAACACCGCGCTCGCGACGCCCGCGGGCACCGCCAGCACGTCGGTGAGCTGGTAGAGCAGCAGCAACCCGGGCACGGTGGCGAACGCGGCCGCGCCCACCGAACCGACCGCATACCCGAGCACCGCCCGCCGCGGGAGCCGGTCCGTCACGGCAACGGCTTGAGCATGGCGTCGGCGACGCGGTGCAGGTGCAGCCGGAACGCCTCCACCGCGGCGGGGTCGCCCGGGCCGGTGCGGTGGTCGTCGCGGTCGAAGACACCGCCGGTGCAGAAACCGTAGATGGACCAGACGAGGGTGCGCACGAGCAGGTGCGGGCTCTCGGCCTGGTCGCCGACCGCGGCCTCGATCTGCCGGTAGGCGGGCAGCGCGTAAGCGGTCTCGGCGTCGGGCAGGTCGCCGTCCTCGTCGAGCCAGCGGCGCATCCACAACATCGGGACCTCGGGGTTCGCGATGCAGAACGCCAGGTACCGGTCGAGGGCCTCGAACAGCGCACGGCGCCGGGCCGCCGGGTCGTCGGGCAGCGCGTCCGGGAGCGCACCCAGCAGCACCGTGCGTTCCTGGCGGTCCATCTCCTCGAGGACCTGCTGGTAGAGCTCGCGCTTGCTGCCGACGTGATAGGCGATCGTGGCGATGTTCAGCCCGGCCTCCGCACCGATCGCGCGGGTCGAGGTGCCCTCGTAGCCGGTGCGGGCGAACAGGGTGCGTGCCGCGTCGAGGATCCGCCGCTTGCTGTCCGGCTCCGTCGCCTGATCATCCATCCGGCGAGTGCAACACAGCCGCGGTGGCACAGTCAATCAATTGATTGCTTGACCTGGAGCGCGCACCAGCACCTAGCTTTCGATCGCACACGAACCAAGGGGTGGGGACATGACGTCAGTTGCTTTGATCACCGGCGGCTCGACCGGGATCGGTGCCGCCGCGGCCCGCCAGCTGTTGGCCAAGGGACACCAGGTCACGGTTACCGGACGCGGCAAGGAAAAGCTCGACCAGTTCGCCTCGGGACTCGACCCGGCGAACGTGCTGACCATCGCCGGTGACGCCGCCGACGACGCGTCGGTGCGGGACGCGGTGGCGGCGACGCTGGAGCGGTTCGGGCGGATCGACACCGTGGTCGCGAACGCCGGCTTCGCCACCCACGACACCCTGGCCGACGGCGACACCGCCGCCTGGCGGGAGATGGTGCTGACCAACGTGCTCGGCCCGGCCCTGCTGATCCGCCACGCGCTGCCCGCGTTGAAGGAATCGAAGGGGCGGATCGTGCTCGTCGGCAGCGTCGCCGGGTTCCAGAACGCGCCGGGGAACATCTACGGGATCACCAAGTGGGCGGTCACCGGGCTCGCCGAGAACACGCGGCGGATGGTCACCGCGGATGGCGTCGGGGTCACCCTGATCGCGCCCGGACGGGTGGAGACGCCGTTCTGGGATGGGCTCGGGCACCTGCCGGAGGGGCGGTTGCTCACCGCGGACGAGCTAGCCGCGTCGATCGTGTGGGCCATCGAGCAGCCGGCAGGGGTGGACGTCAACACCATGATCATCCGGCCGGTGGGTCAGCCGGTCTAGCGACATGTCGTTTTTCCGCTAGACCTCGGCGGGCTCGGCGGGCAGGCTCGTGGGGTGCATGAGGACTTCGACCGGTGCGTGCGTGCCGTGCAGGGCAAGGACGCCCGGTTCGACGGGTGGTTCTTCACCGCGGTGCTGACCACCGGCATCTACTGCCGGCCCAGCTGCCCGGTGGTACCGCCGAAGGTCGAGAACATGCGGTTCTACCCGAGCGCCGCGGCCGCGCAGCAGGCCGGGTTCCGTGCCTGCAAGCGGTGCCGGCCGGATGCGAGCCCGGGCTCGCCGGAGTGGAACCAGCGGGCGGACCTCACCGCGCGCGCCATGCGGTTGATCGCCGACGGCGTCGTCGACACCGACGGCGTCCCCGGGCTCGCCGCGCGGCTGGGCTACAGCGTGCGGCAGATCGAGCGGCAGTTGCGGGCCGAGCTCGGCGCGGGGCCGCTTGCCTTGGCGCGGGCCCAGCGGGCGCAGACCGCTCGCGTGTTGATCGAGACCACCGAACTGCCGATGACGGAGGTGTCCGCGGCGGCGGGGTTCGCGAGCATCCGCGCGTTCAACGACACCGTGCGCGAGGTGTTCGCGACCTCGCCGACGGAACTGCGTCGTCGCGGCAAGCCACACGGGACGCCAGGGGTGCTCGATCTCCGGTTGCCGTTCCGGGCGCCGCTCAACCCCGACAACCTGTTCGGCCACCTCGCGGCGACCGCCGTCCCCGGCGTCGAGGAGTGGCGCGACGGTCGGTACCGCCGGACGATGCGGTTGCCCCGCGGGCACGCCGTGGTCGCGTTGCGGCCGACGCCCGAGCACATCGACTGCCGGTTGTCGCTGACCGACCTGCGTGATCTGCCGGTGGCCATCAGCCGCTGCCGGTGGCTGCTCGACCTCGACGCGGACCCGGTCGCGGTGGACGACCTGCTGTGCGAGGACCCGATGATGGCGCCGTTGGTGCGCAAGGCGCCGGGTCGGCGGGTGCCGAGAACCGTCGACCCGCCAGAGTTCGCGGTGCGGGCCGTGCTCGGGCAGCAGGTGTCGACCGCTGCCGCCCGCACGCACGCGTCGCGACTGGTGGTGGCCCACGGCAGGCCGATCGAGGATCCGGGTGGTGGGCTGACGCACTTGTTCCCGTCGGTCGCCGCGTTGGCCGAGCTGGATCCGATGGCGTTGGCCATGCCGCAGTCGCGGCGGACGACCATGACCACGTTGGTGGGTGCCCTGGCCTCGGGTGAGCTCTCCCTGAGCGTCGGCAGTGATTGGGAGCAGGTGCGGGCGCAGCTGTCGGCGTTGCCGGGGTTCGGGCCGTGGACGGTGGAGAGCATCGTGATGCGGGCGCTCGGCGACCCGGACGCGTTCCTGCCCAGCGACCTCGGGATCCGTTACGCCGCGCGGGATCTGGGGTTGCCCACCACGCCGGGCGCGTTGACCAAGCACTCCGCGGCATGGCGGCCGTGGCGTGCGTACGCCGTGCAATACCTGTGGGCGACCGGTGACCACGCCATCAACCGGCTGCCTGATCAGAGGGTGGAATGAGTCGTAGTCACACCATTGTGGACAGTCCGATCGGGTCGTTGACGCTGGTTGCGGTGGACGGCCTGCTCGCCGGGCTCTACATGGAGCAGCACCGGTATGCGCCCGACCACGCCACCTTCGGACCACGCGACCCGACGGTGTTCGCGGCCGCTGTCGCGCAGCTGGAGGAGTACTTCGCCGGTGAGCGGCGGGAGTTCGACATCCCCGTCGTGTTCGAGGGGACGCCGTTCCAGCAGACCGTGTGGCGGGCGCTGCAGGAGATCCCGTGCGGCGAGACGGTGTCGTACCGGGAGCTGGCGGAACGGATCGGGCGGCCGAGCGCGTCGCGTGCGGTCGGGTTGGCGAACGGGCACAACCCGATCAGCATCGTGGTCCCTTGCCATCGGGTGGTGGGGTCGAACGGCAGCCTCACCGGGTACGGGGGCGGCATCGAGCGGAAGCGCTATTTGCTGAACCTGGAGCGTGGGCAGGCCATGCTCAGCTGAACGTTTGAGGCTGAGCTCGTGCCGCGGTGCTCGCGAAGGTCGAACAGCGCTTGTCTGGGCGGCTCTCGCCGGTGCCGAGCCGACGGACGAGGCCGCGTGCGGTTGCCGGGCTCGACGGCGTTGTCAGGGGCCGCCAACCAGGGACCACGATCCGGCCAAGGACGACGTGGGTCATCGGCGTGTCAGCGATTTGGCCGGACACCGGACATCGGCAGTGCTCTGAATCGACAGTGGCTGTGGGTCCTCCCGTTGGCTTGAATCGATGGGCTGAGCAGCACCTGGGGTGCAGGGGCCGCGTGCGGAGGGATGAAAAGCCGGGTTTGTGGGCGTGCTGTGGGTAGCATGTGGCGCGCCCGGGTCGTCGGTGAGTGGAGAGCGCAGGCATGGTCGTCGGGGACGGGCGCCGGGAGCGGGTGGTCAGTCCCGTCGATTGGGTGATGCTCGCGCTTGCGGTGTTTTCCGTCGGGTTGCTGGGTTACATCACCTTCTTTCGGCACAGTGCGGAGACCGCGCACGCCGTTTTCGTCGTGGACACGAGCATTTGCGGGGTGTTCCTGCTCGAGTTCCTGTGGCGGTGGCGGCGGGATCGGTGGGCCAAGTCGTTCGTGGCGCGGAACTGGTTCGAGATCCTGGGCATGATCCCGATCGCGCACCCGGCGTTGCGTGGGTTCCGGTTGCTGCGGATCGTCGTGTTGTTGTTGCGGTTGGCGCGGGCCACGGACCGCGCACTGGGAGAGCGGTTCACCCAGCGGTTGGTCGAGCGGCTGTCGCGGCCGATCGTGCTGGCGATCAAGAAGCCGATCACGATCGCCGTGATGGACGAAGTGGTGAAGGTGCTCGAGACCGGGAACTACCCGGAGAACCTCTCGCGCTCGTTGTCGGCGAACCGGCAGCAGTTGCAGGAGATCATCACCGAGAAGTTGCGGGAGGACCCGCAGGCCGGACGGTTCAAGCGGTTTCCTTTCCATGACGAGATCGTGCAGTCCGTGCTCGACACGGCCATGCGGGTCACGCTGGCCGTACTGGCCGACCCGCGGATCGACGAGTTCTTCGCCGACGTGGTGCGGGACAACCGGGAACAGATCCGGCAGGCCATCCAGCTCGGGTTGAACGAACGAGCTGACGACGACGCGGACGAGGAGCGGCGCGAGGAGCTGATGAAGCAGCTCCCGGCTCGGCCGCAGGGCGCGCTGGCGCATTTCCCCAAGGCCGCGCAGGATTCCGAGATCTGAGTCGAGGCCGGTCCGGCTCGGGTGGCCGCCGAACTGATGCGTTCGGCTCAGGCCCGCTGGAGGGCCTCGACCAACGGGGTTAAGCGGTCCATGCCCACGGCGAAGGCCAGGTGGTCGGCGTAGTCGCGGGACCGCAAGATCAAGCCGTCGCGAACGGTGAGGACGTAGATGTTGCGGACCACGAACTCCTTCGTGTTCTCGCCGTGGGGTCGGACGTGGTACTCGAACTCGCCGATCACCGTCTCCGGGTCGGTGGTCTGGTGGACGACGATGTTGTGCGCGGACATGTCCATCGGCATGTCCCGGGCGCTGTCGAAGTGCCGGCGGAGGGCTTCCCGGCCACGCAGCACGGTGGCGCGCGGGGTGTTCATCGGATGCTCGACGACCGTGTCCTCGGCGTACAGCGGCGGCAGGTCGTCCCACTTCTTGCCGGTGACACCGTCGATCAGGGCGTACATGACCTCGGTGGGCGTTGCGGACATGGCGATCTCCTCGAAGGAAGTACAATCGGACTCGTGACTCCGATTACTATACGGACTGATCAGTCCGGTTGTCCAGTGGGGGGTGGAAGTGGTGCGCGCTGACGCGCGGCGCAACCGCGCCAAGCTGCTGGAAGTGGCCGAGCAGGTCTTCAAGGAGCGCGGCACCGATGTCCCCACGGAGGAGATCGCGCGTGCCGCCGGCGTGGGCGTCGGCACGCTGTTCCGGCACTTCCCGACCAAGGAAGCGCTGCTCGAAGCCGTCTTCCTCAACCGGATGGAGCGGCTGGCCGAGCGGGCCGAGCGGCTGATCGCCGACGAGGAGCCCGGTTCGGCGTTCTTCACGTTCTTCCTGATGCTGGTCGAGCAGTCGGCCATGAAGAACGTGCTCGCCGCCGCGCTGGCCGAGGCGGGGATCAACGCCAAGGACGTCACCGCCGGCATCCGGGGCGGGTTCCGCGGGCACATCGCGACCCTGCTCGAACGCGCGCAACAGGCCGGCGCGGTGCGAGGCGACATCGGGGTGGACGACGTGATCGCGTTGCTGCTCGGGCTCGCGGCCGCCGGGGAGCAGACCGAGTTGGACGCCGCCGTGGCCAGACGCACCGTGGACATCGTGCTCGCCGGGTTGAAAGTGGCGCCGCAAAAGGATTTGACCACCGGTTTAGCGTCGCCGTCGTGATCCAAGCGGCATTGCGTGCGAGCATCGAAGGCCGGTCGGTCCGGGTGGGGCCGTTCCTGGTGGTGTTCAACGAACGCAGCGACAACCCGTTCCGCAACTACGCCATCCCGGACGACGGCGCCGAGCCGACCGATGCCGAGCTGGCAGCGCTGGTCGACGCCTTCCGTGCGCGGGAACGAAAACCGCGTTTCGAGCTCGTCACGCCCAACCCGCCCGTCGAGGCGGCGCTCGAGCGGTTCGGGTTCACCGTCGACGACCGGCTCGTGCTGATGGCGATCGACGAGAACGATCTGACCGCACCTGATCCGGTGCCCGGCATCGAACTGGTGGTGGCCGACACCGACGAGACGATGTGGGATGCGCTGCGCATCCAGTACGTGGCCTACGCGGAGGGTGCCGAGCTCGTTCAGGCCGATGTGGACGGTGCGTTGCGCGCCGGGGCCGACGGTCAGGTCATGGTGCTCGCGACCGTGGACGGCAAGCCGGCGGGTGCGGGCCAGTCCACCGTGCCGAAGCTGGGTATGACCGAGATCGCCGGGGTCGCGGTGCTGCCGGAGTTCCGCAGGCGCCACGTGGCCTCGCTGATCGGCGCGGAGCTGACGAAGCGCGCGTTCGCCGCCGGTCTGCGGCCGTACCTGCAGTGCGAGACCGAGAACGAGGGCCGGCTCTACGGCAAGCTCGGCTACCGCAACTCCGGCGAGCTGGTGACCGCGTCCTTGACCTGCAGTTAACTTCAGCTACCACCATGGGTGCGACAGGACCCAAGGAGAGAACATGTCTGTCGCACTCATCACCGGGGGCTCGCAGGGTTTCGGCCGCGCGCTGGCGCGGGCGCTGGTCGCGCGGGGCGACCGCGTGGTGCTCGACGCGCGGGGTGCCGGCGCATTGCGTGCGGTCGCCGCGGAACTGGGCGACCGGGCGGTCGCGATCGTCGGTGACGTCACCGATCCCGGGCACCGGGCCGAGCTGGCGGCCGCCGTGCGCGCGCTCGGCCGCCTCGACCTGCTGGTGAACAACGCCAGCACGCTCGGTCCCAGCCCGCAGCCGAAGCTGGCGGACTACCCGGTCGCGGAGTTCGAACGGGTGCTCGCGGTGAACCTGACCGCGCCGCTGGCGTTGACCGCCGAGCTCATGCCCGAGCTGGTCGCGGCGCGTGGCACGGTGGTCAACATCAGCTCCGACGCCGCCGTCGAGGCCTACGAGGGGTGGGGTGGCTACGGCAGCGCCAAGGCCGGGCTGGACCACCTGAGCGCGGTGCTCGCCGTCGAGCAGCCCGACCTCGCCGTGTACGCCTTCGACCCGGGCGACATGCGCACCGAGATGCACCAGGCGGCCTTCCCCGGTGAGGACATCTCCGACCGGCCCGAGCCGGAGACCGTGGTGCCCGCGCTGCTCCGGTTGCTGGCGCGGCGACCACCGAGCGGGCGGTACGTCGCGAGCCAAGTGGTGGCGGCATGACGCTTACGTTCACGTTGCCCGGCGAGCTCTCGGCCGCGGAGCCGCCGGAGGCACGCGGGCTGACCCGCGACGGCGTGCGCTTGCTGGTCGCGGGCCCGCAAGGTTTGACGCACACGACGTTCGCCGCGCTGCCGGACCACCTGCGGCCAGGCGACCTGGTGGTGATCAACACCTCGCCCACGCTGGCCGCCGCGGTCGAGGCGCGCCGGGCCGACGGACGCCACGTCGCGGTGCACTTCGCCGGCCATCGGCCGGACGGCTCGTGGGTGGTCGAGATCCGGCCCGCGCGGCAGGCGACCGGGCCGGTTCAGGACATCGTCGTGGGGGAGCGGTTCACGGTGTCCGGCTTGACCCTCATCGCCCGCGAGCCGGTCGACGCTCGGTTGTGGACGGTCACTGTGGACGGTGATGTGCTCGAGCTGTTGGCATCGCACGGCAAGCCGATCAGTTATGCCTATGTCCACGGTTCGTGGCCGATCGCCGACTACCAAACGGTTTTCGCCCAGGACGACCGTGGCTCGGGCAGCGCCGAGATGCCCAGCGCCGGGCGGCCGTTCAGCACCCGGACGATCACCGACCTGGTGGCGAAAGGGGTCGCCGTGGCGCCGATCGTGCTGCACACGGGCGTGTCGTCGGCCGAGAAGGGCGAGCCGCCGCAGGCCGAACCCTACCGGGTGCCCGCGCCGACCGCGCGCCTGGTCGAGCTGACCAGGGCCAACGGCGGCCGGGTGGTGGCCGTCGGGACGACGGTGACCAGGGCGTTGGAGACGGTGGCCGACCCGGACGGAACGGTGCATGCCGGCGAGGGCTGGACGGAGCTGGTGCTGGGGCCGGACCGGCCCGCGCGGGTGGTGACCGGGCTGGTCACCGGGTGGCACGCGCCCGGCGCATCGCACCTGTCGTTGTTGGAAGCCGTTGCGGGACAAGAACTCGTGGCGAAGGCGTATGCCGAGGCGGTCGCGCGGCGCTACCTCTGGCACGAATTCGGCGACAGCTGCCTGCTGTTGCCCTAACATTCGAGCCATGACCTTCGAGGAGCAGTTCCTGGGCCGGTGAGCGGCCGCGACCCGCGCAGCAGGCGGGAACTCGGCAAGCAGCGACGGCCCAGGGCGCACCTCTGTTGGGGCCACCTGACCATCGCGCCGTTGTGGCCCTTGCACGGGGCGAACCTCGGTACCTTGTTGCGCACTTGCGACGCGGTGGGTGCGTGCCTGGCGGTGCCGCGGTGGCCGTGGGTGAAGCAAGCGCTTGCGCGCGGCAACACGTTGCGGCACCGGTCGTGCGTGCACTGGGTGAACGACCCGGTCCGCTGGCTGCAGCGCCAGGCCGCGGCCGGGCACGCGATCGTCGGGGTTGAACTGGTGGACGGCGCCTGCCGGTTGGCCGACCTGCCGATGGCACGCGAGCCGACGATCGTCGTGCTGGGGCACGAGCAGACCGGGATCCCGGTCGCGGCGCTCGACCTGGTGGGCACGGCGGTGGAGATCCCGATGGTGGGCACGGGGATGAGCCTCAACGTTGCCGTCGCCGGTTCGCTCGTGGCTTACAAGCTCGCGGGGATGATCTAGCGATCACCGGTGGTTGAGCAACGCATGCGACTCGGAATTTCCCTGCAGCCGGCCTGGCCGATCGAGGACGGCGCGAGCGTGCTCCGCGCCGCGCGGCACGCCGAGGACCTGGGCTTCGACCACGTCGCGGTCGGCAACCGCGTGCTGGACAGCGGGTTCGGCCTCGACGCGGACCCGTTCGTGCTGCTCTCGGCGGTGGCGGGCGCGACGACGCGGGTGCGGCTGCTGACGTCCGTGCTCGTCGCGCCGTACTACCCGGCGCTGCTGCTGGCGAACCAGGCCGCCAGCCTGGACGTCCTGTCTGGCGGCCGCCTGATCCTGGGCGTCGGCACGGGCTGGAACCCGGACGAGTTCGCCGGGCTCGGGCTGTCGGCCAAGGAACGGGGCGCGCGCACCGACGACCACCTCGCGGCGGCCAAGGCCCTGTGGACGCGGCGGCCCGCGGACTTCGAGGGCCGGTTCACGACGCTGCACGGCGCGAACCTGGGCACGCCGCCGCTCACGCCCGGCGGGCCGCCGGTGTGGGTCGGCGGGCAGAGCGAGGCGGCGTTGCGCCGGGTGCAGCGCTTCGGTGCCGGGTGGTACGGCTCGGGCGCCGATGCCGCTGCGGTCGCCGCCGTCCGGGAGGAACTGCCGGAGCACCTGACGCTTGCGTCGGCGCAGTTCTTCACCCCGCCTGGCGTCGACGCGGTGTCCCCGTTGTCGGGCCGGCCACTCGGCGGGGAGACGCCCAGCGCCGCGAGCATCGCCGACGATCTCGGGCAACTCGCCGAGGCCGGGCTCACCACGTGCACGTTGTGGCTGCCGATCGCGGCGGCGGACGTCGAGCGGACGATGGACTGGATCGCGGCCGAGGTCGTCCCTCTGCTAGGCAGCTGAGGGAACGAGCAGTTCGCGGATCTCGCGGACGGCGGTGCGGCCCGCGCGGTTGGCGCCGATGGTGCTGGCCGACGGGCCGTAGCCGACCAGGTGCAGCCGCGGTTCGGCGACCACGCGCGTGCCGTCCATCCGCACGCCGCCGCCGGGTTCGCGCAGCTTCAACGGGGCCAAGTGGTCCAGGGCGGCGCGGAAACCGGTGCTCCACAGGATCACGTCGGCCCGCTCGAAGCGCCCGTCCGGCCAGACCACGCCGTCCGGCGTGATGTGGTCGAACATCGGCTTGCGGTCGAGGATGCCGTTGGCCAGGGCCGCGCCGATCTCGGGCGTGCGCATCAGGCCGGTCACGCCGACCACGCTGATCGGCGGCAGGCCGGCACGCACCCGCCGGTCGACCATGGCCACGGCGCGACGGCCGAGGTCCTCGGTGAACGGTGGCTCGCGGAAGACCGGTGGCCTGCGGGTCACCCAGGTCGTGGTGGCCACTGTGGACAGTTCCAGGACCAGCTGCACCGCCGTCGTGCCGCCACCGACGACGATGACGTGCCGGCCCGCGAACTCGGAAGGTCCGACGTAGTCGGCCGCGTGCAGCTGGCGGCCCAGGAACGACGACTGGCCCGGGTAGTGGGGCCAGAACGGGCGAGTCCAGGTACCCGTCGCACTGATCACGGCACGCGCCGGGAAGTTCCCCGCGGTGGATTCCACGAGCAGGCCGCCGTCCACGCGACGGACGGCGGACACCGGCGCGGGACGGATCACGTCGAGGTCCCACGCGCGCTCGTAGCGGTCGAAGTAGTCGGCCACGACGTCGCTTGCCCTGCGGTTCTCGTCGACGGCGCCCAGCGGCAGGCCGGGCAGCTCGTGCAGGCCGTGGACGTCGCGGAACGCCAGCGTGGGCCAGCGGTGCCGCCACGCGCCGCCGGGACCGTCGTTGCCGTCGAGCACGACGAAGTCGAGGCCGTGCTTGCGCAGGAAGTACGCGCTGGACAGGCCCGCCTGCCCAGCACCGATCACCACTACGTCGTGCACATCCCGATCAACGCGAGGACGGCGCCGGGTCTTCCTTGGCGAGCACCGCTGTGACCTCCACCTCCAGCAACGCCCCCGGCTTGAACAGCGCCGCCACCTGAACCGTCGTGCTCGTCGGCTGCCGCCCGGCCATCCGGGCCCGCCGCACGGCGCCGTAGTCGGCGAGTTGGCCCAGGTCCAGCATGTAGGTGCGGATGTTCACCACGTCGGCGAGCGTCGCGCCGTAGGCGCTGAGCAGCGCCGCCACGATGTCGAAGATCCGTTCCGACTGCGCTGCCACGCCGTCGAGGACGTTGCCGTCGTCGTCCACGCCGATCTGGCCGGAGAGCACGAGCAGGGTCGCGGCGCCCACGTCGATCCGGGCGACCTGGGAGTACGGGCCGACGGGGCCGGGTGCGCCCACGGGGTTCTCGATCACTGCGGTCATGGCGTCGAGCATCGCCGAGATCCACCCATGCGACTAGCGAAGATCAGGCATGGCTGCTATGCGTGGACGACATGGATACCGCCGCGCTCGCCGTCTTCCGCGAAGTGGCCCGCCTCGGGTCGTTCACCGCGGCCGCGAAGACGCTGCGCTACACGCAGTCGGCCGTGTCGCGGCAGGTCGCGGCGTTGGAGGCCGACCTCGGCATCGAGCTCTTCGAACGCCTCCCGCGTGGTGTGCGCCCGACGCCGGCCGGGCAGGCCCTGCTCGGTCACGCCGAGGCTGTCCTCGACCGGCTGGCCGCGGCGCGCCGGGAGCTGGAGGCGATTGGCGGGCTCGGCGCCGGTGGGCTCCGCATCGGCGCGTTCCCCAGCGCGGTGGTGTCACTCGTGCCGCAGGCCATGGCGCGCCTGCGGGCCGAGCACCCGGCACTGGAACTGACGCTGACCGAAGGGCTGACCAGCGGGCTGGTGACCGCGGTGGCCGCCGGTGACCTCGACGTCGCCGTGGTCAGCTCGCCGGGGAAGCCACCGGGGGTGCGGCTGGTGAAGCTGATGGACGACCCGGTGCTCGTCGCCTTGCCTGCCGGGCACCGGTTGGCCGGGCGGAAGACCGTGCGGCTGGCGGAGCTGGCCGGGGAGGACTGGATCGCGGGGCGGCGCAGTGCGCAGGACACGTTGATCGCGCTCGGCAGCGACTCGTTGCCGCCGATCAGGCACCTGGTCGCGGAGTGGTCGGCGAAGCAGGGCATGGTCGCGGCGGGGCTCGGCGTCACGGTGATCCCCTCGCTCGCCGTGCGGGGAACGCGTTCGGATCTGGCCCTCGTGGCCTTGCACCCACAGCAGCCGCGGCCGGTGTACGTGGCGACGGCGAAAACACCTTCCCCTGCGGTGCAAGCGTTTTCGGACGTGTTGGGCCAAGTCGCAGCGCAGCCGCGCTGAGCCTGTCATGCTCGGGTGAGTGACGGACCGTGTGGAGCTCGACACGCAGGAGGCACACCGGCTCGCCGGTGCCCTCATCGCCCTCATCGACGGCGCGCGGCACCGGGTGAACCCCGACGGCGCCTCGCCGGTGGTCGAGCGGATCACCGAGCACGTCGGGTGCGCGCTCGCCGACATGCCCAACGTCAGCACCCGGTTCGACGTGTGGGACCACGTGAACGTCGACCGCGGGGTGCAGAGCTACCTGGCACAGCGGTCGCCGCGGGCCGAGTGGTTCGGCATCACCGGCGTGCACCACACCCACGCCGACCTGCTCGACATGCTCGCGCAGGCCGCCCGGTCCGGTGCCTACCAACTCGGCGCGGTGGACTACGCGACAGCGGCGACCGGGCCGGACGAGGCGGCCGAGATCGTCCAGTTCGGACTCGTGCGGACCACCGCACCGGACGGGGCGCCGGTGGTGCTGGCGCTGCGCGGCCCCGTGGACTACATGCCCGACACCGGGTGCGTGCTGCGGGTGCTCGCCGCCGACCGCGACACCGCCGCCGCGGTGCGCGCCGAGATCGAGCGGCTGGTGCGGGCACACGACGTGTACCGAGGGCAGCTGCTCTCCTTCGACGTCAGCGAGCACCGGGGCAACGGTCTGGTGTCGTTCCTGCCGCGCCCGGTGCTGGACGCGCACGACGTCGTGCTGCCTTCGGGTGTGCTGGCGGCGGTCGAGCGGCACGTCGTGCGCAGCGCGGAGCAGTCCGACCGGCTGCGTGGGCACGGCCAGCACCTCAAACGCGGCGTGATGTTGTACGGCCCGCCCGGCACCGGGAAGACGCACACGGTGCGGTACCTGATGAGCCGGCTCGCCGGCCGGACGGTGCTCGTACTGTCCGGGCGGGCACTTGTGCGGATGCTGCCGCAGGCGGTGAGCATGGCGCGCCGGTTGCAGCCGTCGGTGCTGGTGCTGGAGGACGTCGACCTGGTGGCCGAGGAGCGCGGTGCACCGGGCAGCTCGCCGGTGCTGTTCGAGCTGTTGAACCGGATCGACGGCGTGGACGCCGACGCCGACGTGACGTTTCTGTTGACCACCAACCGGGTCGACACGGTCGAGCGGGCGTTGAGTGAGCGGCCCGGCCGCGTCGACCTCGCGGTGGAGATCCCGAAACCCGACGCCGACGGCCGCGAGCGGTTGCTGCGGTTGTACGCCGAGGGTGCCGACCTGGAGCTGCCGGACGCGTCGCGGATCGTCGCGGACACCGACGGGGTGACGGCGTCGTTCATGCGGGAACTGGTGCGCCGCGCGGTGTCCGAGCAACTCCACCGGGTCGCCCGCGACGAGCGGGTGCGGCTGACCGAACCCGTGCTGCGCGAAGCGCTGGACGAGTTGCTGGACCAGCGCAACCGGCTCACGCGGGTGATCGTCGGTGGCCGATGAGGCCCGATCCGCGGTCACGGCCGCCGGTGCGGACCGCGAAGTTGTTGCGGCTGTTGTACGAACGCGAGATCGACTGGGTGCTCAGTGGTTCGGCCGTGCTGGTGCTCTACGGCGCGGACCTGCGACCCAACGACCTCGACGTCGTGCCGTTGCTCGACTCGGCCAACCTGCGCAGGCTCGCCGAGGTGTTGCTCGAAGTCGACGCGGTGCCCGCGTATTGGCCGGATGGCTTGTCCCTCGAGGACTGCCTGGCGTGGACGCCGGAGCCGCCGACCGCCGGGCAACTGGACCACTTGTTCGTGACCAGCCTTGGCATGGTCGACATCCCACCGGCTTCGACCGGCAGCTACCTCGAGCTGGCGCCGAACGCGACCGAGCTCGAGTTGGCCGGCGTGCCGGTCTGCGTCTGCGCGCCCGAGGCGGTGCTCGACCGGTTGCCGGCCAAGCCACGCACGAAAGATGTCGCACGGGCCGGGCAGTACGCGGTGGTTCGCGAGGCGCTGGGCAACGGCCGGGCACCGCGGTCGAACCCGTGGTTCGAGCACTGACTGTCGCATTCGTTCAAGAATGGTGTGGGTGGGGTCGCTAGCGTCGTCGGCATGCGATCGAACGAGTTGATGGCAGCGGCCGCGCCCCAGGCGAAGCGGGTCGTCGCGGGGGTGCGCGACGACCAGTTGGACGCACCGACGCCGTGTTCGCAGTGGACGGTGCGGCGGCTGCTCAACCACTTGTTGTTGTGGTCCGGCACCATCAACGCACTCGCCGCGAAGCGGGAGCCGATCCCCGTCGACCTCAAGGACGGCGAGACCGACTACGTCGCCGAGCCGGGCTGGGCGAAGCAGTTCGCGCAGTCGCTCGACGACGCCGTCGCCGCGTGGTCCGAGCCGGGCGCGCTGGAGGGCACCACGTCCATGGGGCGCTCGGACATGCCCGCCGAGGTGGTCGTGAAGATGCTCTTCGGCGAGTTGGTCTTCCACGTCTGGGACCTCGCCAGGGCGACCGGTCAGCCCTTCGACTGCGACGAGGAGTTGGCCGAGGCCGCCCGGCAGGTGGTGGAGATGTTCGAGCAAGGCCGCGAGCACGGCGTGTACCAGGCCGTGGTGCCAGTGCCCGACGACGCCTCCACACTGGACAAGGCCCTGGCGTTGAGCGGGCGCGACCCGGACTGGTCCGCCTGATCCGACCGGATCCGCACTAGGGTGTTACCGACGAGTCACCTTGTGCGGATTCTGGGAGATGCCCATGGCGGACCTCACGGCCCGGCTGGCCGAGCTGGTCGGCGACGAGCACGTGCTGCCCGGCGAAGAGCAGCCGGACTACGGCCACGACGAGGCGCTCGGCGCCACCCCGCAGGCCCCCGCCGCCGTGGTGCGGCCGGGTTCGGCCGACGAGGTCGCGGCCATCCTCAAGGTCGCGGCCGAGCAGGGCACGCCGGTCACCGCGCGTGGCTCGGGTTCGGGGCTGTCCGGCGCGGCGCGGCCGGTGCCCGGTGGCATCGTCGTGTCGTTCGAGCGGATGAACAAGCTGCTCGAACTCGACGAGGACAACCACGTCGCGGTCGTGCAGCCGGGCATCACGCTGACCGAGCTGGAGGAGCGCACCAAGGCGGCCGACCTGGTCTACCCGGTGTACCCCGGTGAGCTGTCGGCGAGCCTCGGGGGCAACATCGGCACCAACGCGGGTGGCATGCGTGCCATCAAGTACGGCGTCACCAGGCACAACGTGCTCGGCCTGCAGGCCGCGCTGCCGAGCGGTGAGCTGATCAGCACCGGCGGCCGGTTCGTCAAGGCGAGCACGGGCTACGACCTGACGCAGCTGATCATCGGCTCGGAGGGCACGCTCGCACTGGTCACCGAGGCGATCCTGCGGCTGCAGCCCAGGCTCACCCAGCAGGCCACGGTGCTCGCCCCGTTCGGCACGCTCGCCGAGGTCACCGACGCCGTCACGAAGGTGGTCAAGAGCGGGGTCGCGCCGCTGATCCTCGAATACATCGACGCGTTGACCATGGGTGCCATCACCTACACCAACGACTTGCAGCTCGGCATTCCCGACCAGGTCCGCGACAGCTCGCAGGCCTACCTCGTGGTGATGCTGGAGAACGCCGATGCCGACCGGCTCGACGAGGACACGGAGAAGCTCGGCGAGTTGCTGACCGGGCTCGGCGCCGCCGACGTGTACGTGCTGCCCGGCCCGTCGGCCCGCCGGCTGATCGAGGCGCGCGAGAAGGCGTTCTGGACCGCGAAGGCGGCGGGCGCGCAGGACATCATCGACACCGTGCTGCCACGGGCGGCGCTGCCGGAGTTCTTCACCGAGGTCACGCGCATCCAGCAGGCGACGGCCAGCGGCATCGTCGGGTGCGGGCACGCGGGCGACGGCAACGTCCACCTGGCGATCTTCCAGGCCGACGACCAGGCGCGGGCCGGCGTGCTGGAGCAGCTGTTCGCCGCGGCCGCCAAGCTCGGTGGCGCGATCTCCGGCGAGCACGGCATCGGGCGCGGGAAGAAGTCGTACTTCCTGGCGTCCACCGACCCCGCGAAGGTCGAGCTGATGCGCCGGATCAAGCAGGCCTTCGATCCCAGCGGCGTCCTGAACCCGGGCGTCCTGTTCGACTGATTCGCTGTTCAGAGGGGACTCGATCACGTGACGATGAACGGTGCGCAGGCGTTGCTGCGGACGCTGGTCGACCAGGGTGTCGACGTCTGCTTCGCCAACCCCGGCACGTCGGAGATGCACTTCGTCGCCGCGCTCGACGCCGTGCCCCAGATGCGGGGCGTGCTCGCGTTGTTCGAGGGCGTCGTGACCGGTGCCGCCGACGGCTACGGCCGGATGGCCGGCAAGCCCGCCGCGACGCTGCTGCACCTGGGTCCCGGGCTGGGCAACGGCTGGGCGAACCTGCACAACGCGCGGCGCGCGCACACCCCGATCGTGAACGTGGTCGGCGACCACGCGACGTACCACCTGAAGTACGACGCGCCGCTGACCACGGACATCGCCGGGCTCGCCGGTCCGCTCGAGGGCTGGGTGCGCACGTCGGCGAGCACCGAGCAGGTCGGTGCGGACGCCGCCGCGGCCGTGGCGGCGGCGGTCAGCGCGCCGGGCCAGGTGGCGACGCTGATCCTGCCCGCGGACGTGTCGTGGGGCGAGGGCGGCACGGCCGGCGAAGCGGTGCCACCGCGCGCGTTGTCCACTGTGGACGACGCGGTGGTGCGGGAGGTCGCCGCGGCGCTCGACGAGACGGCCGTGCTGTTGATCGGTGGCGCGGCCAACCGCGAACGCGGCCTGCGGGCGGCGGCCCGGATCGCCAAGGCGACGGGAGCGAAGCTCTTCATCGAGACGTTCCCGGCCCGGCTCGAGCGCGGCGCCGGGTTGCCGTCGATCGAGCGGCTCGGGTACCTGGCCGAGCAGGCGATCTGGCAGCTCGGCGAGGCCAAGCACCTCGTGGTCGCGGGCACGAAGGCGCCGGTGTCGTTCTTCGCCTACCCGGGCAAGGCAAGCGATCTGGTGCCCGAGGGTTGCCAGACGCACGTGCTCGCCCGGTCGGCCGACGACGTGGTCGACGCGCTGGAGCGGGTGGCCGCGATCGTGGCCGCCGACGTGGAGCCGGAGGTGGCGCCGGAGTCGCGGCCGGAGCTGCCGGACGGCGAGTTGTCGGCGCAGACGTGGACGCAGGTGATCGGCGCGACGCTGCCCGAGGGCGCGATCATCGTCGACGAGGCGAACACCTCGGGGCTGATGCTGCCGATGTCGACCGCCGGCGCGCCGCGGCACGACGTGCTGACGCTGACCGGCGGCGCGATCGGGCAGGGTCTGCCCGTGGCGGTGGGTGCGGCGGTCGCGAGCCCCGACCGGCCGGTGCTGTGCCTGGAGGCCGACGGCAGCGCGCTGTACACGATCAGTGCACTGTGGACGATGGCGCGGGAGAACCTCGATGTGACGACGGTGATCCTGTCCAACCGGGCGTACGCGATCCTGCGGATGGAGTTGCAACGCGTCGGCGCGACCGAGGCCGGGCCGAAGGCGCAGTCGCTGCTGGACCTGTCCCGTCCGGAGATGGACTTCGTCGCCATGGGAACGGGTTTCGGCGTGCCGTCGACCCGCGCCACCACGGTCGCCGAGTTCCACGAGCAGCTGCAGCGCGCGTACGCCGAGCCCGGCCCGCACCTGATCGAGGCGGTCGTGCCGCCACTGATGTAGGGGGACACATGGCGAAGTCCGAGTTCAATTTCCACGGTCCGACCGTGTTCATCAACGAGCCGCGGGACACGGTCGTCAAGGACTTCCAGAACAAGCACTCGGCCGACGTGACCGCGCAGCTCGCCGAGCTGTTGCGGTTGGTGCTGGCCAGCAACGACCTCTCCGACCAGGAACGCGAGGAGACCGCGCGGCTGGTCGACGAGGTGGCCGAGCAAGCCGACGCCGACGATCCCGCCGCTGAGCCGGCCGAGGCCCAGTCGCGGCTGAGCCGGATCGGCCGGGTCGTCTCGAAGGCGGCGGACATTGCCACGCCGGCGTCCAAGATCGTCGAGGCCGTCGCCCCGCTGTTTTCGTGATGGAGCTCGACGTCGTCGTCTGGGTCGGCGACCACGCCCGCCTGCGCGGCGGGCCGGGGCACAGGGCGGCCTATGCGCTGACCAACAGCGATGCGCCAGTGGACTGGGACAAGGCCACCACCATTGCGAATCGTGACCTGCTGACCGTCGAAACGGACCCGCAGGGCACGGTGGGCGCCTTCGCGAAGCAGGCGTTGCAGGCGTCGTGGAACGACCGGGCCGACGTGCTGAGGGTCTGGGCCGAGGACGCGGTCACCGGTGCGAGCCTTGCCGACGACGCGGTGGTCGGCGAAGTCCTCGACCCGGGCGACCTGGTGGTCGTCAAGGCCGAAGTGCCGTCGACGTCGTCCTACCAGCTGCTCTCGCTCGGCCGGCCCGAGCAGTTGTTCGATGTCCTGCACGTGAGCGCCGCACTGGAGGTCGCCGCGTGGCCGCGGCTGTGGGGCGCGTTCCTCTACACCGAAGAGGACGCGGACCTGGCGACTTATGTGCGCACCCACTTTGACGAGCTGAATGCGTTGTCCGGCAAGCACTTGCGGCTCTTCGTGGTGGAACGGCCGCCGGACTGGAAGCGTGCCAAGAAGTACTGGCGGGCCCAGATCGAACCGCCGTTGCTGCGGGCGCTGGCCACGATGCGCTGGCTCAAGACCATGCCGTACGACAAGAGCGGCCTCTACGACGTCGCCCGCGATCTCGGGGTCGCGCCTGACCAGTTCCCTTGCCTGGTCCTGTTCGGCGGCAGCAGCGACGACACGATCATCTTTCCGATCCGGTCCGCGGCGCCCGCCGCGATGCGTGAGCTCTTCGCCACCATCCTCGGTGCGATCGGTGACGAGCCGGTCGACTACCAGCCCGACAAGGTATTCGAAGACAGCCGCGACAGGCATCGGCGCGAGCCGTCCGTGCAGGGAGCCGAAGCGCTGCAAGCGCTTGCGGCATCGGCGTCCTGGGCCGACCGGGCCGCGCTCGCGCGGGTCGAAGCGGCCAAGCAGGCGGTACGGGAAGTGGCCGGTCCCAACGTGATCGTGGCGCACGGGAACCTGCGCGACCTCACGTTCACCGGGCCGACCACGTTCATCAACAAGCCGATCGACACGGTGATCAGCGACTTCCAGAACACCTACGCCTCGACGGCGGGCGGTCAACTCGCCGAGGTGCTGCGGCTGGTGCTGACCAGCGCGGACCTGGCCCCGGCGGACAAAGTGGACCTGGCCCGCCGGGTCACCGACGCGGTGGCCTACGTCGAATCCGACGACGAGAACGAGCGGTGGAGCGCGAAGTACGCCTTGCAGGACATCGAGATCGCGGCCTACCGCGGCCGCGACATCGCCGATGCCGTGCGGACAATCATCCGAAACCTACGGAACGAGTAGGGCATCGCTTGTAACGTCTCGGCGGTGCACCTCTTGACCAGCGAGCAGCAGGACCGGTTGCGACGCCTCGCCCGGCGCAGCCCGGCGTTCATCGGCATGAAGATCCAGGTCCACGACGACCACGTCGAGGTCCTCGAGCCGCACGAACTGGAACTCGGCTTCGAGTCGTTGTCCGCGCGGCTGCGGGACACGCCCCCGGACGACTGGGCCGACGCCGTCGACGACCACTTCCGGCGCGCCATCGAGATGGTCACGAGCGACACCACCGAGCTGGACGGACCCACCGAGGACATCCTCGACCACGTCTACCAGCGGCTCATGCCCAGCGACATGGAGTTCTTCCCGGACTACACGTTCCCGGTCGCGCCGGATCTGGTGTGGACGCTGGCGTTCGATCGGCCCGACACCATCTCGATCCTCAACGACGCGCACGTCCAGCGGCACGGCTTCGAGCGGCTCAGCGAGGCGGGGCTGACCAACCTGTGCCGCGAGGTGCCCGAGCAGGTCGCGGTGGGGGAGGGCGACATCAACGTCCTCGAGGGCTCCGACTACGTCGGGTCGCTCGTCCTGGTCATGCCGTGGCTGACCGAACTCATCTGCGCGGAGCCCGAGCCGCCGTACGGGGTGCTCGTCGGCGCGCCGAGCCGCAACGTCACGATCTTCCACATGATCCGTGGTGGTGTCGAATCCCGTTATGCCATCGGAGAAATCGGGCGCATCGCGGCCGAGTGCGCCGACGACGCGTCGCACCCGCTGAGCCGGGCCGTGCACTGGTGGCGGCCGGGGCGGCTCGATCCGGTCACCGGAGCGAACGGGGTGGAGGCGGCCGCCGAGCTGGACGCGCTGCTGCGCGAGCTCAGTTGAGCTCGAGTTCCAGCCAGCGCGCGAGGTCCGCCAGCTCCCGGTCCACCGCGGCGCTCATCGCCTTGGTGAACGGTTCGTCCTCGTGGATGGCGTTGACGACCAGCACACCGGCCTTGCGGTCGGCCCGCGCATCGACCTTGCCGACCAGGCAGTCGCCGTACAGGATCGGCAACGCGTAGTAGCCCCACCGCCGTTTGGCCGCGGGCTTGAACATCTCCAGCTGGTAGTCGAACTCGAAGATGTCCACCATGCGCTTGCGGTCGTGCACCAGACGGTCCAAAGGGGACAGGATGGCCGCGCGTCCAGTGAACCGCCGGCCCAGCCCCAGTTCCAGCGCCACCGGGTCCACCCGCCACTCGCCTCGCACGCCCTCGATCACCGCCGGCTCACCGACGTCGCCCACGTCCCACGGCTCGACGGGGCACTCCTGGCCACGGGCTCGGGCGATGCCCAGCGCACGCAACCGGCGTTCGCCGCGCAGCTGCCGCGCCTCGGGCGCAGGCACCGTCGGGCCGGGCGGGTAGACGCGTTCGGCCAGGTCCCACAGGCGACCCGACCGGTCGCGACCGGCCACCGCCACGTCACCGGTCTTCTCCATCAGCTCCAGCATGAGCGTGACGTTGCGGTTGTTGTTCCAGCCGCTCGACTTCCACGGCTTCACGCACGTGTCCGGGAGTTCGCGCGCCGAGAGCGGACCCGCCTCGTCGAGCCGGGCCAGGATGTCGCGGCGGCAGCCGTCGTTGGCCTCGAGCCAGCGCGCCTCCGCGAGCAGCCACCCGGAGACCGTCCCGGTGCCCGGCCACTCCGCCATGTCCGCGCGGTAGAGGGCGAGGTCCTTGCTGGGCCGGATCATCGACCGCAACTCGATCAGCGACCGGTCGGCCAGCGCCGTGGTCAGCTCCGCCCGGTCGTAGGCCGAACCGAGCCTGCTCCACACCACGAGGTCGGCGCTCGGCGCGACCGCTGAGGTCTGGTCGACCTGCAGCATCGTCAGGCCGTCGACGACCTCGAGCAGCGCGGTCGGACGGGGCTTGACCAGCAGCTGCGCGCACACCGCGATGCGCCGGGCGTCCTGGCGCGAGAGCTCGTGCGGCCTCATGGGCCGAGATTACGGGGTAGGGTCGCAACCAGCACGTGGTTGTGTCTAGGGTTCCGCCCGCGACCCGCCCGACGACCCACAACCAGGGCCGCGGGGACCGGACCGAGCGACACCAGGGCGCGCGAGCGCCCCACACCTGACGGGACAAAAGCCCTGAGGGCTCCATCCGGCCTGCCCGCGAACAGGAGCCCGAAGTGAGTCCGTCCGTCGTCGCCGTCGTCCTGGCTGCCGCATTGATGCACGCCACCTGGAACGCGATCGCCCACAACATCGCCGACCGCGTGGCCGGCTTCGCGCTGATGGGGATCTCCGATCTCGTCGTGGGTGGCGCGATCGTGAGCTTCGCCGGTAGCCCGGGCGCGGCCTGGCCCTACGTGCTGATCTCCGCCGGCCTGCACATCGTCTACGCGTTGTTCCTGTTGCTCAGCTACCAGCTCGGCGAGTTCAGCCAGGTCTACCCGCTCGCGCGCGGCATCGGGCCGCTGATCGTCGGCGTCGTGTCGATCGTCGCCCTCGGCAAGCACCTGCCCGCCGTGCAACTGGCGGGCGTGGTGCTGATCTCGGCCGGGCTGATGGGGCTGGTGTTCGTCGGCGGCAAGCCCGGTCGCAAGCAGCTCCCCGCCCTGGGCGCGGCCGCGGTGACCGGCGTGATGATCGCGTCGTACACCGTGGTCGACGCGCTCGGCGTGACGCACGGGCCGCTGCTGGCCTACATCGGCTGGCTCTTCCTGTCGCAGGGGCCCGTCATGCCGTTGGTCGTCCTGGCGCAGAGCAAGGGGCGCACGGTGGCGCGGCTGCGCGTGCACGCCGGCGCGGGCCTGCTCGGCGGAATGGTGGCGTTGGGCGCCTACGGGTTGGTGTTGTGGGCGCAGACCAGCGGAGCACTCGCACCCGTGGCCGCGTTGCGGGAGGCGAGCATCGTCTTCGGCGCGTTCATCGGGGCGCTGTTCCTCGGCGAGAAGCTCGGGCACAAACGGGCGATCGCGGCGGCCGTCGTCGTTGCGGGGATCGTGGCACTCACCGTGTGACCGCCTGACATTTGTCATCGCCCACCGATGAGTGACCTCACTACTGGCGCGGCCCGCCGCTCGCGATTCTGATGAGCATGACCTTTCGAACCGCGAAGATGCTGGTAGTGGCCTACGTCGTGCTCAGCGTGCTGACGCTGGGCGCCATCGTGGTGCTGCGCAACCACCCCGACCTCGTGACCGACGCCGTGTGGGTGCGGGCGACGATCGTCGTGCTCAGCTCCCTGCTCACCCTCCTGTTCACCAGGCAGGCCGCGAAGGGCTCACGCCGCGGCTACCTGCGCCTGCGGCTGGTCTCGGCGATCATGCTCGTGGCCATCGTCGTGATCGTCGCGCTGCCCGGCGCGTTCCCCGTGTGGCTGCGACTGGAGCAGGCCGTCTGCGGGTTGTTGCTGCTCGGCGTCGTGATCGACATCAACAGCAGCGGCGTGCGCGCCGCGTTCGCGGCCAAGTAGCGTGCCGGGCATGCAGGACGATCCGCAGCGGTGGGTGTACGGCTGGCGGCGGTTCGTCCTGGACGCGGGGCTGTTGGTCTACCCGGCCATCGTCGGGGTGAACGCCGTGCAGGACGGCCGGGCGCTGCCCGGTCTCCTGCTCGTCGGCGCGTTCTGCGTGGTGTACGGCTTGGCCGTGGTGATGGCGGTCCGGTTGAACCCGGTCGGGTTCTGGCCGGCGGTCGGAGTGCTCCTCGCGTTGTTCGTCGTCGCGTTGCCGGTGGTGCACGGCAACGCGATCTACCTGCTCACGGTCGTGCTCGCGGTGACCGCACCCGCGCTGGACGAGTGGGCGCCGATCGCCGTGGCCGCCGGCGCGCTCGTGGGCATCCTCGCGCCGCTGCTGTGGGGCGAGGACCCGGCCTGGGCGCAGACCGTGGCGCTGATCTTCACCGTGCTGGTGGTCTACGTGTTCGCCGAGGCGATCCGGGCCAACCGGGCGCTGGTCGAGGCCCGCGCCGAGGTCGCCCGCCTGGCCTCCGACGCCGAACGCAACCGCATCGCCCGCGACCTGCACGACCTGCTCGGCCACTCGCTCACCGCGATCACCATCAAGAGCGACCTCGCAAGGCACATCGCGGAGAAGGAGTCGTCCCAGGCGCTGGGGGAGATCAGCGACGTGGAGCGCCTCGCCCGCCAGGCGCTGACCGACGTGCGGGCCGCCGTGTCCGGCTACCGCGAGGTGACCCTGGCCGGGGAGCTCGCCCGGGGCCGGGAACTGTTGCGGGCCAGCGGGGTCACCGCCGACCTGCCCACCGCGGTCGACGTCGTGGACGCCGGCCGCCAGGAGCTCTTCGGGTGGGCGGTGCGCGAGGGGTTGACCAACGTCGCCCGGCACGCGCGTGCCACCCGCTGCACCGTGACCATCACACCGTCCGAAGTGGAGATACGCGACGATGGGATCGGCGGGATCGGCGGTGTCGGGAGCGACGGCAACGGTCTCGCCGGGCTGCGTGAACGGGTGACCGCCGCGGGCGGCACGGTCGAAGCCGGACCGGCCGAGCCGCGCGGCTGGCGACTGCGGGTGGTGCTGTGACGATCAAGCTGCTGGTCGCCGACGACCAGGACCTGGTGCGCCAGGCGTTGTGCGCTTTGCTTGCCCTGCAAGCCGATTTCGAAGTCGTGGCCCAGGTCGGCCGCGGTGACGAGGTGGTGGCGGCCGTGCTCGAGCACGAGCCGGACGTCGCGTTGCTGGACATCGAGATGCCCGGCCTGGACGGGCTCGCCGCCGCGGCCGTGGTGACCGCGCAGGCGCCGTCGTGCAAGGTCGTGATCCTGACGACGTTCGGGCGCGCGGGGTACCTGCGGCGCGCGATGGACGCGGGCGCGGCCGGGTTCGTCGTGAAGGACGCCCGCGCCGAGGTGCTGGCGGATGCGATCCGGCGGGTGGTGCAGGGGGAGAAGGTCGTCGACCCGGCGCTGGCGGTGGCGACGTTGACGGTGGGGGAGTCGCCGTTGACCGCGCGGGAGCGCGACGTGCTGATCGTCGCGCGCGACGGGTCGACGGTGGCTGAGATCGCGGGGAAGTTGTACTTGTCCGAGGGGACCGTGCGGAACTACCTGTCGAACGCGATCGCCAAAACCGCGACGCGCAACCGGATGGAAGCGGTGCGGGTGGCCGACGAGCGGGGCTGGCTGTAGCCGCGTTGACCCTTGTCGTACAAAGGATTTTCCGCCAAGCCGATCTTCACTCGAACGTAGGTACGGCCGCCGTTGGCATTGCTCGGCCAACAAGGGCTCTAGTTCAGGTAGGCGATCGGCGGAAGTTTTGTTGCCCTTTCCGGCCGCCGATCGGCCACCGGGACGGGCCCGTGGACACCCGTCCCACCCGCGGCCCGCGCGACCGTGCCTTCCCATCACCCCGGAGGGTCGCGCGGGCCGCACCTGTTGACGGCGAAAACGGGGGGTTCCTTTGCGGGTCACGGTGTCCGACGCGGCAGGCGAGCTGCTCGTGCTGCGCAAGGCACGCGACAACAAGATGTGGCGGCACGAGGTGGGCCACGTCATCTACGACGACGGCCGGCCGCTGAAACCGTGGCTGCTGCCGCACTTCCACCGCCTGCTCGCCGACGGCCACCTGATGATCGTGGCCCGCCGCTACACCACCGGCGTGTCCGAACGCGTCGAACTCACGCCGTTGGGACGGGAGCGGCTGTGGTCCCGTGAGCGGGAGTGGCGCGGCGGCCTGGGCTGAAGCCCTGCTTCCGTTGCAAAGCCCTGAATGTCCCATTCGGGGCACTGGGTGCCTCGAATGGGACATTCAGGGTGGTCAGTCCAGTTCGCCGTCGATGATGGTGGGGTCGTCGGCCTGGGCCTTCTTGGCGGCCTCGCGCATCTCGAAGACCTCGGTGGCCCAGTCACCGGCTTCCCTGGCGATCTCCCGCACCGCCCCGGTGATGATCGTGGCGATCCGGCCGATGTGCACGGCGGCCGACTCGGTCAGCACCTGCACGGTGTCCTTGGCGCTTTCGGCGGCGTCGACCATGGTGTGTCTCCTAGGCAGCGGGTCGCAACACTTCGACCGTACCGCTGGGCGGCGTCGACGGCTGCTTCTTGCCGGGCAGGGCCAGCTTGAAGATCTTCTTGGCCACCGACGTCAGCTGCTTGGTCAGCCCGCCGGTGTTGTACGGCAGCCCGTACTTCTCGCAGATGGCCCGGATCTCGGGTGCGATCTGCGGGTAGCGCCGCGCGGGCAGGTCCGGGAACAGGTGGTGCTCGATCTGGTGCGACAGGTTCCCGCTCAGGATGTGGAACAGCGGGCTGCCGGTGATGTTCGCCGAGCCCAGCATCTGCCGGTAGTACCACTGCCCGCGGGTCTCGTTCTCGGTCTCCTCCTCGGTGAAGCTCTCCACCCCGGTGGGGAAGTGCCCGCAGAAGATGATCGCGAACGCCCACACGTTGCGGACGAAGTTCGCCGTGACGTTCCCGGCGAGGGTCGAGAAGAACATCGGACCGGACAGCGCCGGGAACAGCACGTAGTCCTTGAGCGTCTGCTTGAGACCCTTGTGCCACATCCGCCCGCGCACGCCCTTGGTCTCCGACCACTTGCGCTCGCCGGACAGCAACCGGTCGGCCTCCAGGTCGTGCAGCATCACGCCCCACTGGAAGAACACCATGAGCAGGAACGCGTACACCGGATTGCCGAGGTAGTACGGGTTCCACTTCTGCTCGGGGTCCATCCGCAGGACGCCGTAACCGATGTCGCGGTCCTTGCCGAGGATGTTGGTGAACGTGTGGTGGATGTAGTTGTGCGAGTGCTTCCAGTTCTCCGCGGGCGCCACCGTGTCCCACTCGAACATCCGGGAGTTCAGGTGCGGGTCACGCATCCAGTCGTACTGGCCGTGCATGACGTTGTGCCCGATCTCCATGTTGTCGAGGATCTTCGACAGCGAGAGCGCGGCGACCCCGGCCAGCCACGCGGGCGGGAAGAAGCCCGCGTACATCAGGCCGCGGCCCGCGACCTCGAAGCCGCGCTGCCACTTGACGACGTCGTAGATGTACTTGCGGTCTTCCTCGCCGAGGTCGTCGATGACCCGCTTGCGCAGCGCGTCGAGTTCCTTGCCGAGTTCCTCGAACTGCTCGGGCGTCAGCTTTGCTTGGTGTGCCATGGAATCCTCCTCTACAGCTCGATGGTGACGTCGCCGACCGGGACGTTGACGCAGAGCTGGATCTCCTCGTCCTCCTCGGTCGACACGTCCCCGGAGAGCACGTTGCGGACCCGGCCGTGCCGCTTGACCTGCGTGCAGGAGAAGCAGATCCCCATGCGGCAGCCGTGCTCGGCGTTGATGCCCGCGGCCTCGGCCTGTTCCAGCAACGTCGTTCCGTCGTTGTCCCCGGCGGTGTCGCTGCGGGCGAAGGTGACGACGCCGGTGGCCTCCTCGTCCGCCGCGACCGGGGCGGGGGCGAACTCCTCGGTGTGCAGTCGTTCACCGAGCCCCAGCTCGTCGTACAGCTCGCGGACACCGCGCATGAGCCCGCCGGGCCCGCACAGGTAGGTCTGCGCTTCCTTGTAACGGGGTTCGGCCTGCGCCAGGTGTTCGTGACTGAACAGGCCCTTGAGATCGCCGTCGGTGGCCTCGGTGTAGGCGAGTACCAAGTGGACGTTCTCGTGCTCGTCGGCCAGCGCGCGCAGCTCTCGCAGGTAGGGGACGTCGTTCTCGGTGTACGCGTAGTGCAGGAACGTCACGTCGCCGGTGTGGCCCTCGGCGCACAGCGTGCGGAGCATGGACATGACGGGTGTGATCCCGCTGCCGCCGCTGATCAGCAGCAACCGGTCGGGTCGCGCGGCCGGCAGCCGGAAGGTGCCGTCGGCCTGGCTGATGTCCACGACCAGGCCCGGCTTCGCGTTGGCGTGCAGGTAACCGGAGACGAGGCCGTCGGGATGGGCCTTGACGGTCAACTCGATGTGGTCGCCCTTGGTCGCGGCGTTCGCGGGGGAGTAGCACCGGCTGCGCAGCACGCCGTCGATCAGCACGCTCACCCGCAGGTACTGGCCCGCGTCGAAGCCCTTCCAGGTGCGCGTCGGGCGCAGGGCCAGGGTGACCGTGTCCGGCGTCTGCCGGTGTACGGCCGTCACCTGAGCACGCACGGCACGCACGGTCAGCATGGGGTGCACCAGCTCGAGATAGCGGTCCACGCCGTGCGGCGTGGCCAGGGCTTCCAGCAAAGAAAGCACTTCGCACCTCCTCCCGTTTCAGTGCACAAGCGTACACTGAGACCGGTGGGTGGCTGTCAACGTGATGTGGAGTACAAAGTGACTGTGGAGTCGGTGAGTCGTCAGGAACGCAAGCAACGCACACGCCAGGCCCTGTTGGACGGCTCGCTGCGGCTGCTCGCCGACCGGAGCCTGGCCAGCCTGAGCCTGCGTGAGGTCGCCCGCGAAGCCGGGATCGTGCCGACCGCGTTCTACCGGCACTTCGAGTCGATGGACGACCTCGGCGTCGCCCTGGTCGAGGAGGCCATGCGCACGTTGCGCCGGATGATCCGCGACGCCCGGCGCCGGCCGTCCACCGACGCCATCGAAAGCTCCGTGCAGACGCTCGTCGAGCAGGTGCGCGCCAACGAGTCGCATTTCCGCTTCCTCACCCGTGAGCGCTACGGCGGCACGCCCGACGTGCGCCGCGCGATCGCCACCGAATTGCGGCTCTTCGCCAGCGAGCTCGCGACCGACCTCGGGCGGTTCCCGGGGATGGCCCAGTGGAGCGCCGACGACTTGCGGATGGGCGCCGATCTGATGGTCGCCGCGATGCTGTCGATCGTTCTAGCGCTGCTGGAGGTTGACCGGAATCACGCTGAAGACGAACTCGAGGTCATCGATTCAGCACGCCGTCAACTGCGGATTATCGCGCTCGGAATGTCCCAGTGGCGTAGCACACCGTGACCTTGGTCGGTGTGGAATGGTACAAGTTCCCCCGTGACGCAGCACACAACGGTGGGAGTGCCCGCGGAGACAGCGGCCGGTGAACGACGGGTCGCGCTCGTGCCCAAAGTGGTCGAGCGCATCGTCGGCAAAGGCCTGAGAGTCGTCGTCGAGGCGGGGGCGGGCGCCGGCGCGCTCATCGCCGATGACGCGTACATCGACGCGGGGGCCGAGATCGGCGACCCCTGGCAGGCTGACGTCATCGTGACGGTGGCCCCGCCCGACGAGGACCGCATCGGCAAGCTGCGTTCCGGCAGCGTGCTGATCGGCTTCCTCGCCCCGCGCACCGAGCCCGAGAAGATCAAGGCGCTCGCCGCGGCCGGCGTGCAGGGTTTCGCGATGGAGGCCGTGCCGCGCATCTCGCGTGCGCAGGCCGCCGACGCGTTGTCCTCCCAGGCAACCGTGGGTGGGTACAAGGCGGCGTTGCTCGCCGCGCAACACCTGACCCGGTTCTTCCCGATGCTCACCACCGCGGCCGGGACCGTGGCACCGGCCAAGGTGCTGGTGCTCGGCGTCGGCGTGGCCGGGCTGCAAGCCCTGGCCACCGCGAAGCGGCTCGGCGCCCGGACCACCGGCTACGACGTGCGGCCCGAGGTCGCCGACCAGGTGCGTTCGGTCGGCGCGACGTGGCTGGACCTCGGGATCGAGGCGGTCGGTGAGGGCGGCTACGCGCGTGCGCTGACCGACGAGGAGCAGGCCGCGCAGCAGAAGGCGCTGACCGAGGCGATCAAGGGCTTCGACGCGGTGATCACCACCGCCCTCGTGCCCGGGCGCACCGCGCCCACGCTGGTGACCGCCGAGGCCGTGCGCGGCATGAAGGCGGGCAGCGTCGTGATCGACCTCGCCGGTGAGGCCGGCGGCAACGCCGAGGACAGCGTGGCCGGTGAGGTCGTCGTGGTGAACGACGTGACCCTTGTGGCGCCGCTGAATCTGCCGGCGACCATGCCGGAGCACGCGAGCGAGCTGTACGCGCGCAACGTGTTGTCGCTGCTGGAACTGATGCTCGACGAGAACGGCGCGCTGGCGCTGAACTTCGACGACGAGGTGATCGCCGGCGCGTGCGTGACGCGCCAGTACGCCACACCCGAGGAGAACTAGATGCTGGTACAGAACCTGGCGGTGCTGGTGCTGGCCGGTTTCGTCGGCTTCGCGGTGATCTCGAAGGTGCCCAACACCTTGCACACGCCGCTGATGTCCGGCACCAACGCCATCCACGGCATCGTCCTGCTCGGCGGGCTGATCGTGCTGGGCCTGGGCGTCGAGGGCACGCTGAACAAGATCCTGCTGGTGATCGCGATCGCGTTCGGCACGATCAACGTCGTCGGCGGGTTCCTCGTCACCGACCGGATGCTGGGCATGTTCAAGCCCAAGCCCAAGGCCGCTTCCTCGCAGGCCACGGACGGCTCGGACGGCGAGGTGAAGAGGTGAACTGGGTGCACGACGTCGAGTTCATCCAGTGCCTGTACATCATCGCGTTCGCGTTGTTCATCTACGGGCTCATGGGGTTGACCGGGCCGCGCACGGCGGTGCGCGGCAACAAGATCGCCGCCGTCGGCATGGCGCTGGCGGTGATCGCGACGCTGCTGCTGCCCGGGATGGGCAACTGGTGGCTGATCGTCCTGGGTGTCGTGATCGGGACGGTGGTCGGCGTTCCGGCCGCGCGCAACGTGAAGATGACCGCGATGCCGCAGATGGTGGCGCTGTTCAACGGCGTCGGCGGTGGCGCGGTCGCCCTGATCGCGTGGGTGGAGTTCCGGCACAGCAACGGTTTCGACGGCGAGCCGGCCTACGTGGCGATCGCGTCGCTGTTCGCGGCGATCATCGGGTCGGTGTCGTTCTGGGGGTCCAATGTGGCCTTCGCGAAGCTGCAGGAGCTGATCTCCGGGCGGCCGGTGTCGATCGGGAAGCTGCAGCAGCCGCTGAACCTCTTGCTGCTGCTGGTCGCCGTCGGGTGTTCGGTGGCGATCGTGGCCGGCTCCTCGTCGGAGATCCTGATCATCCTGGTGCTGGTGGCGGCGGCCGTCCTCGGCTTCACCGTCGTGCTGCCGATCGGTGGCGCGGACATGCCGGTGGTGATCTCGCTGCTGAACGCGTTCACCGGTCTGTCGGCGGCCGCGACGGGCATCGCGCTGAACAACACGGCGCTGATCGTCGCGGGCATGATCGTCGGCGCGTCGGGTTCGATCCTGACCAACCTGATGGCCAAGGCCATGAACCGCTCCATCCCGGCGATCGTGGCCGGCGGGTTCGGTGGCACGGTGACCGCGTCGGCCGGTGCCGTCGAGGGCGGGACCGTGCGTTCGACGTCGGCGGCCGACGCGGCGGTGCAGCTGGCGTACGCGAGCCAGGTGATCGTCGTGCCGGGCTACGGCATGGCGGTGGCGCAGGCGCAGCACGCGGTGCGGGAGATGGCGGAGCTGCTGGAGGAGAAGGGCATCTCGGTCTACTACGCCATCCACCCGGTCGCGGGGCGCATGCCCGGGCACATGAACGTGCTGCTGGCCGAGGCGGACGTGCCCTACGACCAGCTCAAGGAGATGGACGAGATCAACGGGGAGTTCTCCCGGACCGACGTCACGCTGGTCATCGGGGCGAACGACGTGACCAACCCGGCGGCGCGGACCGACCCGGGGTCGCCGATCTTCGGGATGCCGATCCTGAACGTGGACGAGAGCCGGTCGATCATCGTGCTCAAGCGCGGGATGTCGTCCGGGTTCGCGGGCGTGGACAACGCGCTGTTCTTCGACCCGAAGACGAGCATGCTGTTCGGCGACGCGAAGGCCTCGGTCGGCACCGTGATCGAGGAACTCAAAGCCCTCTGACCCCGGGCGTGTCCCACCTTCCAACCGGGCGTGTCCCCCGTTCCGACCGGGTGTGTCCCACGTTGGCGCGGGGTGTGTCCCCCGTTCCGACTGGGTGTGTCCCACGTTCGCGCAGGGTGTGCCCCACACTCGAGTGTGGGACACACCCTGCTTGAGTGGGGGACACACCTGTTCTGAGTGTGGGACACGCCCGGTTTGGGTGTGGGACACGCCCCGGCGGGGGATGCTGGAAGCCATGGACCAGGGGTTGTTCGGGCCCGAGTCGGTGACGTGGCAGTTGCACGCCGACCCGGCCATGTGGATCGCCGGCATCAGCAGCCTGTTCTTCCAGGCTTTGCACCCGCTGGCGGTGGCCGGCGTCGTGCAGAATTCGGACTTTCAGCGCGATCCGCTCGGCCGGTTGTTCCGGACGGCGGACTTCGTCGGAGTCACCACCTACGGCAGCACCGAACAAGCGCACCGGATCGCCGCGAAGGTGCGTTCCGTGCACGCCGTCCTGCGGGCCCGGGACCCGCGCACCGGCGACGAATTCCGGCTGGACCGGCCCGACCTGCTGTTATGGGTGCATTGTGCCGAAGTTGCCTCATTCTTGAGCGTTGTCCGTCGCGGCGGTTACCCGTTGTCAGAAGCACATGGCGATCAGTACGTGAACGAACAACGCCGCAGTGCGGCGCTCGTCGGACTCGAACTGGAAGATGTTCCAGGTTCGCTTGCTGAACTGCGCGCCTACTTGCGGTCGATCCGCCCACAGCTGCGCCGAACCGACGACGCCATGACGATCTACCGCTTCCTGCACCGCCCGCCGGTCAAGCTCCCGTGGCGGCTCGGCCTACCGGTGTACCAGCCGCTCGCCGGACACCTCGCCTATTCGGTTCTGCCCCGTTGGGCGCGCGCTCACTACGGCAAGAGCGCTTATCCGCCCGCCGTTGCCACGTCGATGCTGCGCTCGTTGCGCGCGGCCATGCTCGCGATCCCGCGGCGTGGCCACGGACCGCACATCGACGCCGCCGTCCGGGAATTCGGCGCGGACGTGCTGCCCTCGCCCCGGCGGCTGCCCGCCTGACCTCGCGCAGGTCAGCGGCCGTGCGCCTCCTGGAACCGGGCGACGAGGTCGCGGGAGAGCCGGCCGCGCTCGGCGACGTTCTCGCCCTGGCTGCGTGCCCATTCCCGAACGGCCTGGGTGTCCACGCCGGCACTGCCCACGGCGGTCTTGCCGCGGCCCCGGCGGCTGCTCACCTTGCGCGCGTGGCCGACGAACTCGGCGAGCCTTTCCCGCAGCAAGGTGGCGTTCTCGTTGGACAGATCGATGACGAAGTCCACGCCGTCAATGGAGAATTCGACGGTTTCGTGGGCTTCACCACCGTCGAGATCGTCGACGAGCTCGACCACGGTCTTCTGTGCCACGTTTTCCTCCGGCATCCGTATTCACGCGCATGTCGCCCTTTGCAACAGGAGAATAGCGAATGAATGACAGACGTCAGACACCGGCGCGCGATCAGTTCACCGGATTAGCCGCAATGGACCTTAAATATTTACTAATTGCGGTGACTGTCCGTCACTATTTCACGGCGGCGATCCGCGCGGGCACCCGGTCGGGGTCGTGGTGCGCATAGACCTTGAGCAGCAGTCGCAGCAGCTCCTGGCGCTCTTCCCGATCGAGCGGGGCGAGTAAAAGATCGTTGATCTTGCGTGTGAGCTCCAACCGGCTGCGCAGCGTTTGCTCGCCGTCCTGGGTGATCCGCACGACGTAGCGCCGCCGGTCACGCAGGTCGCGGGTGCGGCTGGCCAGTCCCTGCGCCTCGAGTTCGTCCAGCAGCGTGACCAGGTCGGACGCGTCGATGCGCAGCCGCTCGCTGATCTCCTTCTGCGACGACGGGCCGAACTCCTGGAGGCAGGCCAGGACGGCCACGTGCGGTGCACGCAACCCGTCGGGGTGCAATGCCGAGGCGAGCTTGCGGGCTTCCCGAGCCACCTGGAACACCAGGAAGCTGGGGAATTCCAGCAACGGCTCGGGCAGGACAAATACCCCATCCGGGCTTGATGCGTTCATATCGCCAGATGCTAGCGCCTGGCCATCGTTGGAGGTACCCGCCGAGTTCGCCGGTTGCCGCGCGCCCGCGGATCTGCTGCGGTGGGCGGGTGAATGAACAAGTGGACGTGATCGTCATCGGGGCCGGACCGGTCGGGGAGAACGCGGCCGACCGCGCGGTGCGCGGCGGCCTGCGGACCCTGCTGGTCGACCGGGAGCTGTTCGGCGGTGAATGCAGCTTCTGGGCGTGCATCCCCAGCAAGGCCTTGCTGCGCCCGGGCCACGCGCTCGCGGCGGCACGCCGGTTGCCGGGCGTGCCCGTGGGCGAGCGGCTCGACCCCGGGCCGGTGCTCGCCCGCCGCGACGAGTTCATCCACAACCTCGACGACACCAGCCAGGTCGACTGGGCCAAGGGCGCGGGCATCGAGGTCGCCCGCGGTCACGCCCGGCTGACCGGCGAGCGCGAGGTGACCATCAGCCGCGTCGGCGAACCCGACACGGTGGTCACAGCCAACCACGCGGTGATCGTGTGCACCGGCAGCGTCCCGCGGGCGCCGCGCATCGACGGGCTCGACCAGGTGCCCTACTGGGGTTCGCGCGAGGCGACCAACGCCAAGCAGGTGCCCTCGAGCATGGTCGTGCTCGGCGGCGGGGTCGTCGGCGTGGAGATGGCGCAGGCCTGGTCGCGCCTCGGCGCGCGGATCGACTTGGTGTTGTCCGGGTCGCGGCCGTTGCCGCGGTTCGAGCCGTTCGTGGGTGAGTTGTTGCTGGCCGCGTTCGCCGAGGACGGGATCACCGTGCACCGCGACGCTTCGGCGGTCGCGGCCGCGGGCACCGACGACGGGGTTTCCTTGACCCTGTCCGACGGGTCGGTGCTCTCGGGGGAGCGGCTGCTGGTGGCGACCGGGCGCCGGCCGAACACCGACGACATCGGGCTCGAGGTGGCCGGCCTGTCGCCGGGCTCGACTTTGGCGGTGGACGACTCCGGGCAGGTCGAGGGCGTGCCGTGGTTGTACGCGGCGGGCGACGTGACCGGGCGGGCGCCGCTGACCCACCAGGGCAAGTACGCGGCGCGGATCACCGGGGACGTGGTGGCGGCGCGGGCGCGGGGTGAGTCGGTGGACCTCTCGCCGTGGAGCAGGCACCAGTCGACCGCCGATCACTACGCGGTGCCGCAGGTGGTGTTCACCGACCCGGAGGTCGGGTTCGTGGGGCGGACCGCCGAGCAGGCGGCGTCGGCGGGGCTGAACACCAAGGTCGTCGACGTGGACATCGAGACGGCGGGGTCATACCTGCACGCGGACGGCTATCGCGGCAAGGCGCGCCTGGTGGTGGACGAGGACCGGCGGGTGCTGGTCGGGGTGACGTTCGTCGGTCAGGACGTGGCGGACCTGCTGCACTCGGCGACGATCGCGGTGGCGGGCGAGGTGCCGGTGGACCGGCTGTGGCACGCGGTTCCGTCGTTCCCGACGATCAGCGAGGTGTGGCTGCGGCTGCTGGAGTCCTACGGGTTGTGAGGCGCGGCGGTCGCGGTCCGTGTCATTGCGGGGGCGGGAGCTGGGCCGCGCGCCGCGCCAAGGCGTCCAGCGCCTCGTCGTCCGGCTTGGGCGGAGTCTTCACCCAGGTCGTCTGGGCGATCACGACCGAGGTGCCGTTGGCCTGGCTCCCGTAGCCCGCCGAGTCGAAGCTGGGCTTCAGGGCCTGCGGCCACGGCTTGCCCTGCGCGGCCGGGTCGAGGACGGTGCCGCTTCCCGGCGTGTCCGCGACGACCTTGAAGCTCGCCGCCGTGGCGTTGTCCGGGAAGCTGAGCACCGCGAGTAACACCGCGGCTTGCTTGCCGTTGACCGCCACCACGTAGCGGGCCCGCAACAGGCGGTCGCACCCGTGCTGCTGCAGCCAGGCCTGCATGTCGCCGGTCGTGTCGGCGGCGCAGTCCGCGTCCTGGGTGGTGTCCTTCGCGACGAAGTCGCCGTCGGACAGGCCCGGCATGGCGTTCGCGTCGGTCCGGGCGGGTTTCGCGGGTGCACTGGTCGGTGCACTGGTCTTCGCCCCAGCCCTGGTGGGCGCCGGCGTCGGCGCCGGGTCACCGCCGGCGGACGCGACGGCCACGATGATGCCGGTCAGCAGCAACACGCCGATCAAGGCGACCGCGGCGATCGGGAGCCAGCGGATGCCGCCGCCGGACTTGGGCTTGGCTGGGCGCTTCGGCTTGTCCGCGTCGCGGAAACGCGGGATGAGCGTCGTGCTGGCGCTCGCCATGTCCGAGGCGGTGGGGAAGCCCTCGGCCGTCAGCTCCTCGTCCATCGGCAGGCGCAGGTCGGGGGCGAGGGCGGCCAGGATGACGTGGGCCTCGCGGACCGTGCACGGCCGCTCCCTCACAGCCAGTTCGCGCGTCGCGGTCAGCAGGGTCATCGGCTCGGGGTGCAGGATGCGCACACCGCGCACCAGGTCGGCCGTCGGCTGCTCGACCTTCTCCACGTACGGCCCGACCGCGACCACGGTGCCGACCGGCACGGGCTCGGCGCGGTTGGACTGCAACAGGTTCGCGATCGCCGTGGACGCCTCGATGGCCTCGGCCGCGGGATTGGTGGCGGCGTCGTCGCCGGGGCGCACCAACGGCCAGCCGTCGGTCTTCCACGCGCCGGCCAGCGGGGCGTCGAGGCGCATGGCGGGATCCGGCAGGTCGACGCCCGCGACCACCAGGACGCCGCGGGGCAGCACCACCACCGCGTCCACCGGCCCCGGGCAGCCCGGCGGCTGCGCCCCGACCAGGGCGAACCCGCCGACCACGCCGTCGCCGCGGCCCCACGAGGTCAAGGCGGCCGAGACATCGGCCCCGATCCGGGACGGCTCGTCACCGATCCGCAGCAGTCGCACGACACACCTCCCCGACCCACCCCGTCAGCCTGCCGGACGCACACGGTATCGCCTGGACCCCTACCCCGTGGCGGGGGAGTTGTGCTGACAAGTGTGGTTCCTGTGGCAGAAGTGGACGATGACGGGGCACAATGGGCCCGGGTCGTCACACGGCACACCGGTGGACCGCCGCATCGAGAGGGCGTAGGGGAAGACGTTCCCTCGTCGAGCAGCGGAGGTCAGCAGTGAGCAGCAGTGGCAGCACCCATGGCGTGGTGTACGTCCACTCGTCGCCGTCTGCGGTGTGTCCGCACGTCGAGTGGGCGATTTCGGGCACCCTTGGGGTGCGCGCAGAGCTGACGTGGACCGCACAACCCGCGGCCCCCGGTCAGCTCCGTTCGGAGTGCTCGTGGACCGGTGAGGCCGGCACGGGCGCGAAGCTCGTGAGCGCGCTCAAAGCCTGGCCCATGATCCGGTTCGAGGTGACCGAGGACCCCAGCGAGGGCACCGACGGCGAACGCTACTGCTTCGCCCCCGGTCTCGGGCTGTGGCGCGCCCGCACCGGCGCGAGCGGCGACATCGTGGTCGGCGAGGACCAGCTGCGGGCCATCGCGACCAAGAGCAGGGGCGGCGAGTCGTTCGCGCACGCGGTCGACGAGCTGCTCGGCGCCTCGTGGGACGACGCGCTAGAGCCGTACCGCCGGGCGGGCGACGGCGCGCCGGTCACCTGGCTGCACCGGGTGGGCTAAGACCTGGGTGGGCTAAGACCTGGGTGGGCTAAGACCTGGGTGGGCTAAGACCTGGGTGGGCTGAGAACCGGGTGGGCTGAGAAACAGGGTCGGATGAGAGGCTGTCGCGTGTGGCATCGGCGACCCGAGGCAAGCAGCTCTGGTTGATCCCTGTGCTGGTCGTGGTGCTCGCGCTGACCGCGGTCGGCGCGTTGATCGCCCGGGACCGCTACCAGGAACCCGAGGAGCCGCCGCAGGAAACGACCGTGCTGCCGTCGACCACGTCGATACCGCCGGCCGCGCGGCCGGGTTCGAAGACCGTGGTGGGCACCCCGGACGCGACCGGGCACCCGCTGTACGACCAGACGCGGGCGTTGCTGCAGGTCTTCTTCGACGCGATCAACGCGAAGAACTACGACCACTGGCGGTCGGCCGTCACCCGCGAGCGAGCCGAGCAGCAACCGGAATCGGACTGGCTGAAGTCGTACCAGTCCTCCCGCGACGGCAGCATCGTGATCTACCGGATCGAGCTAGGTCAGCCGGGGACGGCGCGCGTGCTGCTGAGCTTCGTCAGCACCCAGGACGTGCGCGACGCCCCGCCGGAGCTGCCGGTGGCGTGCATCCGCTGGCACGTCGTGTTCGCGCTGACGGTGGAAGAGGGGACCTGGCGCGTCGACGGCGGCCCCACGGGAACCTCGCCCCAGCACGAGGAGTGCTGAGGCGCTACTTGCCGGCGAGGCCTTCGATGAGCCGCGTGATGTGCATCTGCCCCACCGCGAAGGCGGCCAGCGTCGACTCGATCTTGGTGAAATTCGCGTTGACCGTGGCGAAGTTCTCGTTGACCTTCGCGAAGTTCTCGTTGATCTTGGCGAAGTTCGCCTGGGTCTCGGTCCGGAAGTCGGTGAACTCCCGGTAGTGGTCGAGCTGGGTCTGCCGCAGGGCGTTCAGCGTTTGGGTGTGGGCACGTAGCTGTTGTCGGACGTCGGCGACATCATGGTCGGCACCAGACGCCAAAGCTCGTGCCGCTGCGGCTTGCGCGCGCGCCTGTTCGGCGTTCTCGTTCGCGCTGGCGATGTCGCGTTCCATCTTGACGAGCCTCGGTTCGAGGGTGTTCGGGTCGGTCACGTGTTCGAGGCTAGGAGTTGGCCCAGGGGCAAGTCGCGTCCCGAACGAATGGTCGAGACGCGACTTGCCGCTCGGCTCACGGACCCGTGAAGGCCAGGGCGACGTTGTGCCCGCCGAACCCGAACGAGTCGTTGATGGCCGCGGTGATCTCCATCTTGCGCGGCTCACCGGTCACCACGTCCAGCTGCACCTTCGGGTCCAGCTCCTCGAGGTTGCGGGTGTGCGGTACCAAGCCGTGGTAGATCGAGAGCACGGTCATGATGCTTTCCACCGCGCCCGCACCGCCGACGAGGTGACCCAGCGAGGCCTTCGGCGCGGTCAGCACCACGTCCTCGCCCAGCGCCTTGCGCACAGCTGCCGCCTCGCCCACGTCACCGACCACAGTGGACGTCGCGTGCGCGTTGACGTGCTGCACGTCCGCCGCGGTCAGCCCAGCCGAGCGCAGCGCCTTCTGGATGGCGCCGATCTGGCCGATGCCCTCGGGGTGGTTGCCGGTGATGTGGTAGGCGTCGGAGGTGATGCCGATGCCCGCCACCTTGCCGTAGACCCGCGCCCCGCGCGCCGCCGCGTGGTCCGCGCGCTCGATCACCAGCACGCCCGCGCCCTCACCGAGCACGAACCCGTCGCGCGCGGTGTCGAAGGGCCGCGACGCCGCCTCCGGGTCGTTGTTGCGGGTCGAGAGCGTCCGCGACTGGGCGAACCCGGCCACGGTGATCGGGTGGATGCACGCCTCGGCGCCGCCGACCACGACCACGTCGGCCTCGCCGTACTGGATCATCCGCCAGCCCTGCGCGATGCCCTCCGCCCCCGACGCGCACGCCGACGCGGGCGAGTGCACACCCGCTCGCGCCCGCAGTTCGAGGCTGACCATCGCGGCCGGCCCGTTGGGCATCAGCATCGGCACGGTGAGCGGCGAGACCTTGCGCAGTCCCTGGGTTTCCAGCAGGTCGTCCTGGTCGAGCAGGGTGACCGGCCCGCCGATGCCCGTGCCGATCGCCACGCCGAGCCGGTCCGGGTCGACCGGCTGCGCCTCGTCGGTGGGCATGTCGAACCCGGCGTCGGCCCACGCCTGGCGGGCCGCGATGACCGCGATCTGCTCGCAGCGGTCCATGCGCCGCGCCTGCACGCGGGGCAACACCTCGGTCGGGTCGACGGCGAGCTGCGCCGCGATCCGCACCGGCAGGTCGAACTTCTCGGGCCAGTCGCCGCGGATCTTCGACACACCGCTGCGGCCCTCGAGCAGCCCATCCCACGTGGACTGCACATCGCCACCGAGCGGCGTGGTTGCGCCGATCCCGGTGATCACGACCTCGACGTTCGTCATGCCTCCCCCTTGAGGGCGGTCGGGTTGGCGGCGCCGCTGTGCTCGGCGCCGGCCAGGAAAAACCTTGTGAACCGAACTACTTGTTCATCGACTTCGCGACGTAGTCGACGGCGTCGCCGACGGTCTTGAGGTTGGCCAGCTCGTCGTCGGGGATCTTGACGCCGAAGCGGTCCTCGGCCTGCACCGCGATCTCCACCATCGACAGCGAGTCGATGTCCAGGTCGTCGACGAAGGACTTGTCAGCGGTCACCTCGTCGGCCGCGACACCCGCGACCTCCTCGACGATCTCCGCCAAGCCCTTGAGGATCTCCTCGTTCGCCATGAACCTTTCCTTTCGTCTTGTCGCCCGGGCGGGCGCTTGAAAATCAGGGGCAGACAGCGACCTGTCCCGCATAGGACAGACCCGCGCCGAATCCAACCATCAGCATCACGTCGCCGCGGTGCACCCGCCCCGCTTGGCGCATGTGGTCCAGCGCCATCGGGATGGAGGCCGACGAGGTGTTGCCGGAGTACATGATGTCGTCGGCGACTTCCATGTCGTCGCGCGCACCCGCGGCACGCAGCTTCTTGGCGATCGCCTCGACGATGCGCAGGTTCGCCTGGTGCGGGATCAGCACGTCCACATCGGACGGCTCGATCCCCGCCACCTCCAGCGCGCGCATCGCGATGGGGGCGATCTGCGTTGTGGCCCAACGGAAAACCGCCTGGCCCTCTTGGTAGATGTACTTGTCGTCGCGCATGCCGATCGTGTGCACGAGGTCGCCCGCGCTGCCCCACGCCACCGGGCCGATGCCCGGCTCGTCGGCCGGGCCGACGACCGCGGCGCCGGAGCCGTCGGCGAAGATGATCGCGTTGGCCCGGTCGGTGTGGTCGATCGAGTCGGTCAGCTTCTCCGCGCCGATGACCAGCACCTTGCCCGCGGACCCGGACTTGACCAGGTCGGACGCGGTGGCCAGGCCGTAGCAGAACCCGGCGCAGGCGGCGTTGAGGTCGAAGGCACCGGCCGCCTTGACGCCGATCCGGTCGGCCACCTGCGCGGCCGCGTTCGGGATCTGGGTCGGCATGGTGCAGTTGGCGACGATCACGGTGTCGACGTCGGCGGGCTGCAGGCCGGCGTCGGCCAGCGCCTTCTCACCCGCGGCCACCGCCATGTCGGGCAGCGAGAGCTCCGGCGGGGCGAACCGGCGCTCGACGATGCCGACCCGGGTGCGGATCCACTCGTCGTTGGTGTCCATGCGGGTGGACAGCTCGTCGTTGGTGACCACGCGGTCGGGCTGGTAGCTGCCGACGCCCAGGATCGCGGTGGCCGCCGGTCCACTTGCCTGCCGGATGGTGCGGGTCATGCGATTGCCTCCGACTTGATCAGCTCGGCCACCTCGGCGACCTGCTCGGGTGTCTTCATGCCGACGATCGTGGCGCCCTTCAGCTCACGGCGGGCGAGGCCGACCAGCGCGCCCGCGGGGGGCAGCTCGGCGAGCGTGGTCGCGCCCAGCTCACGCAAGGTGTCCATGCACAGGTCCCAGCGCACCGGCAGGACGACCTGCGCCACCAGCCGGTCCAGCATCTCCTTGCCCGAGGTCACGACCTGGCCGTCGGCGTTGGAGAGCAGGCGGTGCGCCGGATCGCGCACCTCGATGCCGGTGGCCTTGGCGCGCAAGGCTTCCTGCGCGGGCTCCATGTACTTGGTGTGGAACGCGCCCGCGACCTTCAACCGGATCACCTTCACGCCGGCCGGCGGTTCGGCGATCGCGGCGTCCAAATCGGACAGCAGGCCGGCCGCGACGGTCTGGCCGGCGCCGTTGCGGTTGGCGGGCACCAGATCGTGCTTGTCCAGCCACGCGAGCACCTCGTCCGGGTCGCCCTTCATGACCGCGGCCATGCCGGTCGGCGCGAGCGAGCACGCGGCGGCCATCTCGCGGCCGCGCAGACCCGCGAGGGTCATCGCGTCGACGGGGGAGAACACCCCGGCCGCGGCCGCGGCGGCCAGCTCGCCGACCGAGTGCCCGGCGAACACCACGTCCGCGGGGACGTCGGTCTGTGCGCGCAGGTGGTCGAACGCGAGCAGCGACAACGCGACGATCAACGGCTGGGTGACCGCGGTGTCCTGGATCTCCTCGGCCTCGGCCGTGGTGCCCAGCCGCAGCAGGTCGAGCCCCGCGGCCTCGGACCACTCGGCGACGCGCTCACGAGCGCCGTCGAGCTCGAGCCACGGGGTGAACATGCCGGGGGCCTGGGAACCTTGACCAGGGGCGAGTAGCGCGATCACACCTCCACTGAACACGGTGACGACCCCTCGCAGTGATGCTGTGGCTCACCAAGTCGGCGCCACGGATTTGTAGGAACCCTCCAAAGGTTACTGGCGAATGACCCTGATCACACCGAAAATGTTGTGTGGGTTACGACCCCTGTGCGTCTGATCTTCACCATAGGCCTCTTGCCCTGGCGAGCCGGCCGACGCAGAGCGCGATCCGCAGGACCAGGGCGTCGCGGGGGTCGATCGGGTTGCGGCCGGTCAGCTCCGTGGCCTTGCGCAGCCGGTACCGAACGGTGTTCGGGTGGACGAACAGTAGCCGCGCGCAGTTCTCCAGCACGCCGCCGGACTCCAGGTAGGTCTGCACGGTCTCGAGCACCGCGCCCCCCGCCTCCTCCAGTGGCCGGGCGATGCCGTCGACGAGCTGCCACTCCGCCTCCGGGTCGCCGGCCAGCGCGCGCTCGGGCAGCAGGTCGGCCGAGCGCACCGGGCGTGGCGCGGCCGGCCAGCCGACCACCGCACGCAGGCCGGACAACGCCTCCGCGCTGCTGCGGTGCGCCTCCGCGAGGCTCGCCACGGTCGGGCCCGCGACGACCGGGCCCGCGCCGAACGCGTCGGCCATCCGGCGCAGGACCTCGGCGTCGTCGGGCGTCTCGGTCGCGCCGGCGAGCACCACCACGAGCCGGGAGCCCTGCACGCTCAGCAACGCCGCCCGGCTGGCCCGCGCGGCGCGGCTGCGCACCTCGTAGACCACGGTCGGCTGGTCGTCCGACGGCGGGTTGCCGACGAGCACGGTCGCCTCGGCGCCGGGGTCCCACCCGAGCGCGGCCGCGCGGGAGAGCAGCGCCTCCTCGGCGTCGCCGCGCACGATGCCGTCGACGACGAGCGCCTCCAGCCGGGCGTCCCACGCGCCCCGGGTCTCCGCGGCCGACGCGTACGACATGGCCGAGGTAAACGCGACTTCCTTGCCGTAGCGCAGGACCGCCTCGGTCAGCACGGCCCGCTCGGCGTCGTCGGCGGCGAGCGGGGGCACCTCCTGCTCGAAGACCGAGAGCGCCGCGCGCACGAGTTCCACGGTCTGGCGCAGGCTGATCCAGCGGGAGAGCTCGCGCGGAGCGGTGCGGAACGCGTCGGTGGTCAGCCGCAGGGCCTCGGAGCGGTCACGCATCCAGGCGGCGAACCCGGCGACCCCGCCCTGGGCGATCAGCAGCACGCTCGCCCGTTGGTCGGCGGGCATCCGCTGGAACCAGGGGAACTGCTCCTCCATGGCGGCCAGCGACGCCGACGCGAGCCGGCCGGAGGCGCGGTCCAGCGCGTCGAGGGTGGCCTCGGACAGCGCGGGTGAGTCCGTCATGGCGCCCAGAATTCCACGCGGTCGGATCTTCGGGCGCGGGAGCCGCGATCGGTTGGGCGCACGTGGCCCGCAACCTCTGGGCACGATTGTTCAATGCGCTGAGACAGGCCTCAAGGGCGCCTGCGGCGTCGCTTCGCGATGGGCTTCGCCCACCCTTGACCCTGTCCTCAGCGCACTGAAGGGCGCCCGGACGAGGTTGAGGGGGCGGTCTGGCCCCGTTGCCGGCTTGGCCTGCTGAGTTCCAACTCGTGATGGGGGTGGGCCTGACGGCACATTGGGGCTGGGGCTGGGTTGGGGCTGGGGCTTGCGTGCGCCGCAGGGCGCACTGCTGGTCCCCACGAATCGGGACCACGCTGGTTCGGCAGGAGCTCGCACCGTGGGGGCGCGGGGGCTCGGCCCCCGCACACGATGACGGGCCCCGGCGAAAGTGCGCCAGCACTGAGCAGGCGCAGCCGCGTCGAGGCCTCGGACCGTCCGACCATGGTTGTCGCCCCGGTCGGACGGTCCGGCTCCCCGGTCCCCACCGGTGATTCCACTATGGACTGATCATGAGTCGGGCGCCATCTATGTCCCCCATTCGTGTGATCACTTCCAAGTTGCGACGCGGTCAAGGCTGGGAAACGATCTTTTACACCAAAATGCGGGGGTTTCGGCGAGGAGGAACCGTGGGCGAACAGATCAAGAACGGTTTGGGGCAGGCGTGGACGCTTGTCGCGACGTTCGTCCCGAAGTTGTTGGCATTCCTGTTGATCCTGTTCGTCGGGTGGTTGATCGCCAAGGCCATCTCGAAGGCGCTGGGCATGGTGATGGGCCGGCTGGGCTTCGGCCGGCTGATCGAGAAGACCGGTCTTTCGCACCTGACCGCGCGTTCGGGCGTGAACGTCGGCACCATTCTGGTGAAACTGGTCTATTACTTCGTTCTGCTGATCGCGTTGCAACTCGCGTTCGGCGTGTTCGGGGAAACCAACCCGGTCAGTTCCCTGCTGAACGACGTCATCGGGTTCCTGCCGCGCATCGTCGTGGCGATCGTGCTCGTGGTCGTCGCGGCGGCCATCGGCAAGGTGGTGCGCGACCTGATCACCAGCGCGATGGGCACCCGCCAGCTCGGCCCGGCGATGGGCACGGCCGCGTACGTCTTCATCGTGGCGATCGGCGCGATCGCGGCGCTGAACCAGGTGAACATCGCCACCACGGTCACCATGCCGATCCTGATCACCGTGCTCGCCACCATCGGCGGCGTGATCGTCGTCGGCTTCGGTGGCGGGCTGATCCGCCCGATGCAGGCGCGCTGGGACGGCTGGATCAACCGCGTGCAGCACCAGCTGAACGCCGGCGCGCCCGAGCCGCGCAAGGAGACCGCGCCCGGTGGCGCGCAGCGCCCGGTGACCGCCGGGGTCGCCGCCGGCCACCAGGGTCAGCAGCGGCAGGCCGGGTCGTCGATGCAGGCCGACGGACAGGCCCACGGGCAAGCCGACGGTCACTTGCGCGGCCAGGTCAACCAGCCGCAGCCGCCGCCGTCGGACACGCCGACGCCGCCGACCGGCTTCGAGCAGCAACGCCCGCAGCGCTGACCCGCTGCCACATGGACGCGGCCCCGGCTTCGGCCGGGGCCGCGTTTTCTTGGTCACACCAGCGTCGCGGAACACCCGGGGTGGGTGCAGTGTTGTGTCTCACGACGTGCGTTCCGGGGTCGGTGAAATTCCGAGCCGGCGGTACAGCCCGCGACCCGCCTGCACCCGCAGGTGGTTGACCTGGTGGAACTCCAGGGCCGACGGTGAGAGTCCGGATGGGAGGAGCGCACGGGCTGGAGGATGCCGTGCACGTGTTGTTGGACAACGGAATCCCGTTCCTCGGGCAGACCATGTCCTACGCGGAGTTCATCGGTCAGATATTCGCGATCGCGGTCGTGTTCCTCGCGCAGCGACGCACTCTCTGGACCTGGCCGGTGCAGTTGGTTTCGGTGGCCCTGCTGTTCGGCGTGTACGCGTCGGCGCACCTGGGCGGCCTCGCCGTCCGTCAGGTGATCGTCGGCGTCATCGCCATCTACGGCTGGTGGGCCTGGGTTCGCAGGCGTGACCCGGTCTTCGGCGTCGTAGTGCGGACGGGTACCTGGCGTGAACGTGCGGTCGCCGCCGCGGTCTTCGTGGCCGGGACGGTCGGGTTCGCGCTGGTCCTGGACGCGCTGGACGCCTCGTGGGCGCCTTGGCCGGACGCGGCGATCTTCGTCGGGACGGCGTTGGCGTTCACGTTGCAGGGGATCGGGCTGGTGGAGTTCTGGGGCGTCTGGCTGGTGGTGGACGCGATCGGCGTGCCGCTGCAGCTCAAGTCGCACCTGTACTTCAGCGCGCTGGTGTATGTGATCTTCGCCGTGCTGGTGGTCAACGGCCTGTGGTCGTGGCGCAAGGCGGCGAAGCGAGCACCGGAGAAGGCGGCGGCCACGGCCGCGGCCTGACCTGAGTGCGGGACACACCCCGCCTGAGTGCGGGACACACCCCGCCTGAGTGTGGGACACGCCCTGCCTGAGTGTGGGACACACCCGGCTTGGGTGGGGGACACGCTTGGGCGGGGTGGTCAGGCCGACGCGTCGGCGCGGAAGGCGTCGGCGTCGGCCTGGTCCGCGATCGGGACCGCCAAAGCCTTGGCGCGCAAGGACTCTGCTCCCGCCGGGTCGCCGTTGAGGGCGGCTGCCCGGGACAGTGCCAGGTACGCGTAGGCGCGGTCGAAGTCCTGCAGGTCGTGCCGTTCGGTCAGCGCCCAGCACCGCTCGGCGTGGTGGGCGGACCGCTCCGCGACCCCGGCCAGCGTGTACGCGTGCGCCAGCAACCATTCCGCGCGCTGGCGTTCTTCGGGCCCACCGGCCTGGTACCAGTGGTAGGCCTGCGCCTGCGCGGCCCGGATCACGGCCTCGGCGTCCTCGCCGCTCAGCGACGCCCGGTCGCCGATCCGGACCCACGTCTCGTTGTTGAGCAACCGCCCGAAGACCTGGTGGATCCCCGGATCGCCCGCGGCCGAAGCGAAAGCCGCCAGGACGGCGTCCCAGTCGACCGGGTCGCCGCCCGACTGCTCGATGCGGATGCGGGTCGTCACCGGGGTGGTGGCGGTGAGCTCGACGAGGACGTCCGCCTCGCCGAGGCGCCACCGCAAGGCGCCGAAGGGCACCGACTCGACCTCGACCGGCGCGGTCGCCAGGGGCCACCACGCGGAGCGGCCCTCGGTCAGCAGACCGAAGGCGCGCTCCGCTGCGGCGAAAACCCCGCGAACGGCCATCCCTTACGCGACGCCCGGGTCGGACGTCTGCGGGCCGGCGGCCGTCACGTCGTCGATGCGGTACTTGCGTGCCGCCTCCACGACCCGCTGCTGGTCGACCTCGCCGCGCTGGGCGAGCCCGGCCAGGGTGCCGACCACGATCGACTCGGCGTCCACCAGGAAGTGGCGGCGAGCCGCCGGCCTGGTGTCGGAGAAGCCGAAGCCGTCCGTGCCGAGGGTGACCATGGTGGTGGGCACCCACGGGCGGATCAGGTCGGGCACGGCACGCATCCAGTCCGTCGCCGCGACGACCGGCCCGGCGGCCTCGCTGAGCACCTGCGTCACGTACGGCACGCGCGGCTCGGCCTCCGGGTGCAGCAGGTTGTGCCGGTCGACCTCGACCGCGTCGCGGCGCAGTTCCGCGAACGACGTCGCCGACCACACGTCGGCCTGCACACCCCACTCCTCGTTCAGCAGCTCCTGCGCCTTGAGCGCCCACGGCATCGCGACGCCCGAGGACAGGATCTGCGCGCGTGGACCGGTGCCCTGCGGCGCCGCCTGGTAGCGGTAGAGCCCGCGCAGCAGACCCTCCACGTCCAGGTCCGCCGGCTCGGCCGGCTGCACGTACGGCTCGTTGTAGATGGTCAGGTAGTAGTAGACGTCCTCGGCCGCCTCGCCGTACATCCGGCGCAGACCGTCCTTGACGATGTGCGCGATCTCGAACGACCACGCCGGGTCGTAGGAGATCACCGCCGGGTTGGTCGCCGCCAGCAGCAGCGAGTGCCCGTCGTTGTGCTGCAGGCCCTCGCCGGTCAGCGTGGTGCGCCCGGCGGTCGCGCCGAGGATGAAGCCGCGGGCCATCTGGTCGGCCGCGGCCCACAGCCCGTCGCCGGTGCGCTGGAAGCCGAACATCGAGTAGAAGATGTAGATCGGGATCATCGGCTCGCCGTGCGTGGCGTAGGACGTGCCCGCCGCGGTGAAGCTGGCCGTCGACCCGGCCTCGTTGATGCCCTCGTGCAGGATCTGACCTTGCTCGCTTTCCTTGTAGGACAACATGAGCGTTGCGTCCACAGAGGTGTAGAGCTGGCCGTTGGGGTTGTAGATCTTCTGCGTGGGGAACATCGAGTCCATGCCGAACGTGCGGGCCTCGTCCGGGATGATCGGCACCAGCCGCGGCCCGATCTCCGGGTCCTTGGCCAGGTCGCGCACGAGGCGCACGAACGCCATCGTGGTCGCGACTTCCTGCTTGCCCGACCCGCGCCGGATCACGTCGTAGACCTTGTCGCCGGGCAGCACGAGCGCCTTGGCCTTGTGCCTGCGCTCCGGCACGAACCCGCCGAGCTGGCGGCGGCGCTCGGCCAGGTACTGGATCTCCGGCGCGTCCGGACCCGGGTGGTAGTACGGCGGCAGGTACGGGTCGCGCTCGAGGTCGGCGTCGCTGATCGGGATCCGCAGCTCGTCGCGGAACATCTTCAGGTCGTCGAGGGTCATCTTCTTCATCTGGTGCGTGGCGTTGCGGCCCGCGAAGTGCGGGCCGAGGCCGTAGCCCTTGATGGTCTTGGCGAGGATGACGGTCGGCTGGCCGTGGTGCTCGGTGGCCGCCTTGTAGGCCGCGTAGACCTTGCGGTAGTCGTGACCGCCGCGCTTGAGGTTCCAGATCTCCTGGTCGCTCATGTTCGCGACGAGCTCCTTGGTCCGCGGGTCGCGGCCGAAGAAGTGCTCGCGCACGTAGGCGCCGTCGTTGGCCTTGTAGGTCTGGTAGTCACCGTCGGGGGTGACGTTCATCAGGTTGACCAGCGCACCGTCGCGATCGCCGTGCAGCAGCGTGTCCCACTCGCGGCCCCAGATGACCTTGATCACGTTCCAGCCGGCGCCGCGGAAGAACGACTCCAGCTCCTGGATGATCTTGCCGTTGCCGCGGACCGGGCCGTCGAGGCGCTGCAGGTTGCAGTTGATCACGAAGGTCAGGTTGTCGAGGTGGTCGTTGGCCGCGACGTGGATCAGCCCGCGCGACTCCGCCTCGTCCATCTCGCCGTCGCCCAGGAACGCCCACACGTGCTGGTCGGACGTGTCCTTGATGCCGCGGTCGTGCAGGTACCGGTTGAACCGGGCCTGGTAGATCGCGTTCATCGGGCCGAGGCCCATGGAGACCGTCGGGAACTCCCAGAAGTCCGGCATCAGCCGCGGGTGCGGGTAGGACGGCAGGCCGCCGCCGGGACCCGCGTGCGAGTACTCCTGGCGGAACCCGTCGAGCTGGTGCGCCGAGAGCCGGCCCTCGAGGAACGCGCGGGCGTACATGCCGGGGGAGGCGTGGCCCTGGAAGTAGACCTGGTCGCCGCCGCCCGGGTGGTCCTTGCCGCGGAAGAACCAGTTGAAGCCGACCTCGTACAGCGTGGCCGACGACGCGTACGTCGAGATGTGCCCGCCGACGCCGATGCCCGGGCGCTGCGCCCGGTGCACCGTCATGGCCGCGTTCCAGCGGATCCAGGCCCGGTAGCGGCGCTCGGTCTCCTCATCGCCGGGGAACCAGGGCTCGCGCTCGGTGGGGATGCTGTTCACGTAGTCCGTGCTGGTCAGCGACGGGACGCCGACGTGGTTCTCGCGGGCGCGCTCCAGCAGGCGCAACATCAGGTAGCGGGCGCGTTGCTGGCCGCCGCCGCGCATCATCGCGTCGAACGACTCAAGCCACTCTGCGGTCTCTTCCGGGTCGATGTCGGGCAGGTATGCCGCAAGACCGTCGCGGATGACGCGGACCCGCTCAGGTGTGTTCGAACCGGTGTTCTGCGGGGCCAACGTGTCTCCTCGCGTTAACTTCATCGTCGTTGATGCCTCATACCGCGCGTACGCGCGCGCGGTATGCACGGTCCATCCTCGTCTGAATCGAACCGTCCGTCATCCTTACTGGTCAGTACGCCCGCGTGGGGTGTGCCACGAGGGTGCCGGACGACGATCGCGCCGTGGTGGACACCCACCGGTTCCGGCGTGTCCGGGTGCAAAGTGTTGCGCATGTGGGCACCGCCAGTGTTCGCTATCGCAGACCGGAGTGAGGTGCGGTACGAATCGTGCCTTGGGGAAGATCGAACGTGGAGGAGTGGAACCGTGGTCGCCGCGGGAGACGGCCGGTATTCGGACGTCGCCGAAAGGCTCGGTATCGAGCCTGGCATGGTGGTTCAGGAGATCGGCTGGGATGAGGACGTCGATGACGACGTGCGCTCGGCGATCGAGGAACAGATCGGTGGAGATCTGCTCGACGAGGACGCCGACGAGGTCGTCAACGTCGTGCTGTTGTGGTGGCGGGAGGACGACGGGGACCTGGTAGACGCCCTCGTCGATGCGACCGGGCCCCTCGCCGAGGACGGCGTCATCTGGGTGCTGACCCCCAAGACAGGCCGCGAAGGCCATGTCGAACCGAGCGAGATCGCCGAAGCCGTGCCGACGGCTGGGCTGTCCCAGACGTCCAACGTGAACGTCGGCACCGATTGGAGCGGATCGCGGCTTGTCTGGCCGAAGACCTCGAAGTCCAAGCGCTGAGAGCCCAGCGCGTCCGCCTGCCGGGGTGCCCTAGGCTGGTGACCCCTGCGGGTGTCACCGCAGGTCACACCCGGGAGGAAGTTCGGTATGGCGGTCGAGGTCGGCTCCAAGGCTCCTGACTTCACCTTGAACGACTACAACAGGCAAGCGGTCACCCTCTCGTCCTTCCAGGGCGAGAAGGCCGTGCTGCTCGTGTTCTACCCGTTCGCGTTCAGCGGTATCTGCACCGGTGAGCTGTGCCAGCTGCGGGACGAGTTCGAGACCTACGACTCGGACGTCGTCCAGGTCCTCGGCGTGTCCGTGGACACCCCGTTCAGCCTGAAGGCGTGGGCGGACCAGCAGGGCTACCAGTTCCCGCTGCTGTCTGACTTCTGGCCGCACGGCAAGGTGGCGCAGGCCTACGGCGTGTTCAACGAGGACGCGGGCCTGGCCGTGCGCGGCACGTTCTTGATCGACAAGGACGGCATCGTGCGGTTCGCCGAGGTCAACGCGCCCGGCGAGGCACGCGACCAGGAAGGCTGGAAGAAGGCCGTAGCGGCATTGTGATGTTCGTCCGCCCACGCTCAGGTGCGTGGGCGGGCCAGGGCGTATAGCTCAGCGGAAGAGCACTCGGTTTACACCCGAGCGGTCGCAGGTTCAAATCCTGCTGCGCCCACTCGCTCAGGCCTACCCTGCTCGCGGAGTGCGCTCGCCGGTTCGCTCGTCGTCATTCCCGGGGGCCGAGCCCCCGGACCCCCACGGTGCGAGTTCCTGCCGACCCAGCGTGCGGGCGTTGAGTGGGGACCAACGGCGGCGGATAGCCGAACAGTTCGGTTCCTGCCGAGCCACCATGGTTGAGTTGGGGCTGCGGGCGTGTGTTGCCATCCGGGTTTTACCGGGCTCTGCACCCTGGTTCCTCGAGTGGATAACCGAACAGCTCCGGCCCGCAGCCGGCCAGCGTCTTGGCGCTGCGGGCGTGGGATGCGATCCGGGGAACCGAGGTCGCCCTCGGCCAAAGGAATCGAACCTTTAATCGCCAGATAACCGAATCGCTTCGGCCCGCAGCTGACCCTAGTTTAGGGCCCGTGACCGCCGCGGGCCACCGAATTGAGCCGGGCGCGCAGGAACGCTCGTTCCGGCTCGGTCTCCGTCAGGGCAAGGGCTCTCTCGTAGGCCTCAGCCGCTTCGGCCGGGCGACCCAGGCGGCGGAGCAGGTCCGCGCGCACGGCGTGGAACACACGGTACGACGGCAGGTCCAGTTCGTCCACAAGGGACAAAGCGGCCGCCGGACCGTCCACTTCGGCCACGGCGACGGCGCGGTTGAGGGCCACGACCGGGGACGGCGTCAAGGCCAGCAACTGGTCGTACAGCTGCACGACCTGCGTCCAGTCGGTCGGCGGGTCGCTGTGCACGGCGTGGATCGCGGCCTGCAGCTGGTACGGGCCGGGCTGTCCGCGGCGCAGGCACGCACGCACCAGCGACTGGCCCTCGGCCACCATCGATGCGTTCCACAGCGTGCGGTCCTGGTCGGCCAGCAACACCAGCGAGCCGTCCGGGGCCGTCCGAGCAGGGCGGCGGGACTCGGTGAGCAGCATCAACGCCAGCAGGCCCATCGCCTCGGGCTCGTCCGGCATCAACGCCACCAGCACGCGTGCCAGCCGGATCGCCTCGGCGCACAGGTCCTTGCGCACAAAAGAGGAGTAGCCCTCGTTGAAGATCAAGTACAGCACCGACAGCACACTTTGCAGCCGGTCCGGCAGGTCCGATTCGTGCGGCACCCGATACGGGATGCCAGCATCGCGGATCTTGGCCTTGGCGCGCACGATCCGTTGCGCCATCGTCTTTTCCGGCACCAGGAACGCGCTCGCGATCTCCGTCGTGGTCAGGCCGCCGAGCAGGCGCAGCGTGAGCGCCACCCGCGCGGGTTCGGCCAGGGCCGGGTGGCAGCAGGTGAAGATCAGCCGCAGGCGGTCGTCGGGCACCGCACCCTCCTCGACCGGTTCGGCCTCCGCGTGCAGCAGGGCCGCTTGGGCTTGTTTGTCCGCGCGGGCGGCCTCGCGGCGCAGCCGGTCGATGGCCCGGTTGCGCGCGGTCGTGATGATCCAGCCGGCCGGGCTGGGCGGCGGGCCGTCGACCGGCCAGCGGCGGGCGGCCTCGGTGAACGCGTCCTGCACGGCGTCCTCGGCGATGTCGATGTCGCCGAAGACCCGCACCAGCACGGACACCGAGCGGCCGTACTCCTCGGCGTAGACGCGCCCGACGTCCATCAGTCCACCAGCGGCCGCACTTCGATGGGCAACGTGGTCGCCTCGGCGAACCGGCGACCCCACGCCAGCGCCTCGTCCAGGTCGGCGGCCTTGATCACGGTGAAGCCGCCGAGGTGCTCCTTGCCCTCCACGAACGGCCCGTCGGTGATCATGGCGTCGCCGCCCTTCGCGCGCACCACGGTCGCGGTGTCCGGGGCGTGCAGGCCCGCCGAGAACACCCAGGACCCAGATTTCCGCAGGTCACGCTGGATCTGCTGGAGCTGCGCGATGATCGGCTCGAGGAACTCCGGCTCCGGCGTCGGGCCGTCCGGCTGGTAGATGCTGATCAGGTATTGCTTCATGTCTCCCATACGAACCACATCCCGCCGGATCGACATGTTGAATCGGATCATGACCGAATCCGTGCGGCAATTCTGGGACGAGCAGGCCGCGACCTTCGACGACGAGCCCGACCACGGTTTGCGCGACCCGGCCGTGCGCCAGGCGTGGGCCGAGCTGTTGCTGCCGCTGCTGCCCGAGCCGCGGCAGGTCACCGACCTCGGCTGCGGCACCGGCACCCTGTCCGTGCTGCTCGCTGAAGCCGGGCACGACGTGCGCGGGCTCGACCTGGCCGACGAGATGGTGGCCGCCGCCCGGCGCAAGGCGGCCGCGGCCGGCGTCACCGCCGAGTTCCGCCAGGGCGACGCGGCCGAGCCGCCGTACGAGGACGCGTCGACCGACGTGGTGCTGGCCCGGCACGTGCTGTGGGCGATGCCCGACCCCGGCGAGGCACTGCGCCGGTGGACGCGGCTGCTGCGGCCCGGCGGCATGCTGATCCTTGTCGAAGGCCGCTGGCGCACCGGCGAGGGGAGCGCGGGAATCGCCGCCGGCGAATGCGCGTTGTTGGTGCGCGAACACCGCGGGGAGGCCGTCGTGCGGTTGCTGCCCGAGCCCGTGTACTGGGGCAAGGAGATCGACGACGAGCGCTACCTGCTGGTGAGCGCGCGCTGAACAGCCAGAAATGCAGTGTCAACCAGTGAAGGGTTAACTAGGCCCCATGCCTCTTGACGGAACATACGAGCCCAGCCCGGAGAAGTGGGTTCGGGACCAGGTCGAGACCTTCGAGAAGACCGGTGGCGCAGAGGCCAACACCATGCGCGGCAAGCCGGTGATCATCCTCACCAGCAAGGGCGCGAAGTCGGGCAAGCTGCGCAAGACGCCGCTGATGCGCGTCGAGCACGACGGCAAGTACGCCGTCGTCGCGTCGAAGGGCGGCGCTCCGCAACACCCCGTCTGGTACCACAACCTGGTCAACCACCCGCACGTCGAACTGCAGGACGGCGACGTCCGCAAGGACTACAAGGCCCGCCTGGTGGAGGGCGACGAGAAGCGCGAGTGGTGGGACCGCGCCGTGCAGGCGTGGCCGGACTACGCGGAGTACCAGACCAAGACGGATCGCGAGATCCCGGTCTTCGTGCTGGAGGAGATCAGCTGAGGCTGAGCATGGGCGCCCGCTCGCGGGCGCCCATCGCGTTCTCGGTCAGTTGCCGGTCGGTGCCGGGGTCTTCTCGGGCTCGGCCGGTGCCGCCGCGGGCTTGGTGACCCGCCGCGTCAGGAACGGGACCGGGGCCCGGTGCACCTGGTGCGGACTGCGTCGTTCCGGCACTCGCACGACCGAAACGGCTGCGCTCGCCAGCAACGTCATCTCTTTCACGCGTCCTCTCGGGCAAGGCAGTGGGCAACACCGTGATCGACGGCATGCCCGTCTGCAACATTGTGATTCCCCATGGAGCTGGCCGAAGTTTCCCGGCCGCCGAACAACGCTAGGAGGCGCGCGCCCAGCCCACAAGCACGCGTTCGTGTGAACAACGCGTTAAGGCGGGTGGCGTGCGTCTCAGTCCGGGGTCAGCCGCGGTTCGACCGGGAGATCACCGCTTGAGCAGGGCGCCGATCTCCTGGCTCGACTCGCCGGCCTGCGCGAGGTGCTGGAGGTTCTCCGGCACCTCCTCGCCGCGGTGCAGCTTGGCCTGCGTGTAGAGCCGGCCCGCGCGGTAGGACGAGCGCACCAGCGGCCCGGCCATCACGCCCGCGAACCCGATCCGCTCCGCGGCTTCCTTGTGCCGCAAGAACTCCTCGGGCTTGACCCACCGGTCGATGGGGTGGTGGCGCAGCGAGGGCCGCAGGTACTGGGTGATCGTGATGATGTCGCAGCCCGCGTCGTGCAGGTCCTGCAACGCCGCCACGACCTCCTCTTCGGTCTCGCCCATGCCGAGGATCAGGTTCGACTTGGTGACCATGCCCGCCTCGCGGGCCAGGGTCAGCACCCGCAGCGAGCGCTCGTAACGGAACGCCGGGCGGATCCGCTTGAAGATCCGCGGCACGGTCTCCAGGTTGTGCGCCAGCACCTCCGGGGCGGAGCCGAAGACCTCGGCCAGCTGGTCGGGCTCGGCGTTGAAGTCCGGGATCAGCAGTTCGACGCCGGTGCCCGGGTTCAGCGCGTGGATCTGGCGGACGGTCTCGGCGTAGAGCCAGGCACCGCCGTCTTCCAGGTCGTCACGGGCGACGCCGGTGACCGTCGAGTAGCGCAACCCCATGGCCTGCACGGATTCGGCGACCCGGCGGGGCTCGTCGCGGTCGAGGTCGGCCGGCTTGCCGGTGTCGATCTGGCAGAAGTCACAGCGCCGCGTGCACTGCTCGCCGCCGATGAGGAAGGTGGCCTCGCGGTCTTCCCAGCACTCGTAGATGTTGGGACAGCCGGCCTCCTCGCACACCGTGTGCAGGCCTTCGCGCTTGACCAGGCCCTTGAGTTCCCGGAACTCCGGCCCCATCTTCGCGCGGGTCTTGATCCACGATGGCTTCTTCTCGATCGGCGTCTGGCTGTTGCGGACCTCGAGCCGCAGCAGCTTCCGACCTTCGGGCACAACCGTCACGCCAGCCAATCTACGCCCTCGTGATCGAGCGCCACCCGAAGCGCGAGCTCAGCGCGGATCGGGTGTGACGCCCGTCATCTCCGCGGTGATCCGCCACAGTTCGGCGGCCGCGGCGTCGTCGCGGGCAAGGCCGCGTTGCTTGGCCGGTGCCGGTGCGCCCCACAGCTCGCCGGGGCCGCTCGGGCCGTAGTACGTCCCGCTCCGCACCTCGGGCGCCGTGGCCGCGTACAGCTGCGGCAACGCGCCCTTGGCGGTCGACTGGTTGAACAGCCGGTAGCCGTGGCCGGCGACGGTGGTGAGCACCTTGCCGACCCGGCTGGGGCCGACGAACGACCGCACGGTGTTCGCGACCAGGTCGGAGTCGGTGAACCCGGGGTGCGCGGCCACGCTGGTCAGCCCGGTGCCCGCGGCCCGCCGGTGCAGCTCGACGGCGAACAGCAGGTTCGCCAGCTTGGACTGGTTGTACGCCGAGGTCGGGTTGTAGCGCCGCTTCTCGAAGTTCAGGTCGGTCAGGTCGAAGCCCGGCAAGCGGTGCGCGAGGCTGGACAGCGTCACCACCCGCGGGTTGTCCCCGCCCCGCAGGGCGGGCATGAGCAGCCAGGTCAGCGCGGCGTGGCCGAGGTGGTTCGTGCCGAGCTGCAACTCGAAGCCGTCCGCGGTCCGCCGGTGCGGGGTGGCCATCACGCCCGCGTTGTTCACCAGGACGTCGAGCTTGTCGCCGGTCAGCTCACGCACCCGCCGCGCCGCCTCGCGGACCGACGCCAGGTCGGCCAGGTCGAGCTGGACCAGCTCGGCGTCGCCGGGCACCGCGTCAAGGGCGAGCTTGCCGCGTTCGGGCGACCGGCATGCCATCAGGACTCTCGCACCCTTGGCCGCGAGCACCTGGGCACTGCGCAGCCCGAGGCCCGAGTTGGCGCCGGTGATCAACACCGTGCGCCCGGTCTGGTCCGGGATGTCACGCTCGGTCCAGGTCATGGCCGAACCCTACTGGCGAGTCGGTTTACTCGGGTTCCCAGCCCGTTAGCCGCTAGTCCGCCATCGGGACTCGCTGTCGTGACAGCGGATTTCAGACGCTGGCGACCAGCTTGCGCAGGAACTGCTCGATCGGGTTGCGGCGCCGTTCCGGCTCGGGTGCGGGCTCGTGGTCGGGCGTCGTGCGGATCAGGGCCAGCAGCGCCTGCCCGATGCGGGTGATCTCCTCCGGGTCCTCGCCGTGCTCGGCCAGACCCGAGGCCAGCGCCAGCATCCGGTGCTCGCCCGCCAGCGCGGGGCGCAGCGCGCCGTCGAAGTCGTCGGCGTGCGCGTCGAGCAGCCGGCGCAGCACCGGGAACTCCCGCGCGGTTGCCAGCCACGCCGTCCGCACGGCGTCGACGCGGTCGATCGACGGGTCGCTCTCGGCGTCGGCGACGGCCATCCCGAGCCGCCCGGTGAGCTTCATGGTCCAGCGGTAGTGCAGGGCGAGCAGCAGCTCGGCCGGCCCGGTGAACACCTCGGTGGCGTGCGGGACCTGCGCGAAGGGCAGCGGGCCCTCGGGGTCGCGGCTCGCCAGGCGCTCGGCGGCGTCCAGGGCGTCTCGGCGGCGGTAGAAGTCTTCCCAGCTCATGGTCGTGTCCCCATTCCCCATGTGACCTCGGCAATACCGTGGGTTTGCGGCATACCGGCGGTATGGGTTCAACCTACCACGGGTACGTACCGTCGGTATGTCCTAAGGTTGTGAAGGTGGTGACAGTGCGGTCGCGACGAGCCGACTATTCGGAATCCACCCGGCAGGCGCTGGTGGACTCCGCCGTCGAGCTGTTCACCAAACGCGGCTATTCGGCCACTTCGCTGGACACCATCGCCAAGCGCGCACGGGTCACCAAAGGCGCGCTCTACCACCATTTCTCCGGCAAGCAGGCATTGTTCGAGGCGGCCTTCGACGCGGTCGAGCGCATGATCATCGCCCGGCTCGCCGAGGCCGTGGCCGAGCCGCCGGGCGCGCCGTGGAACCAGGCGCTCAACGGCCTGCGCGCCTACGTCGACGTGTGCCTGGACCCGTCGTACCAGCGGATCGCGATCCACGAGGCGCCGGTGGTGATGGGCTGGGAGCGCTGGCGCGAGAGCGAGGAGCACTTCAGCTTCGGGCTGATCCGGGCCGTGGTCGAGTCGCTGGTGGAGGCGGGCGAGATCGACGACGTGCCGGTCGAGGTGACCGCGCGGATCCTGTTCGGGGCGTTGTCCAGTGGCGCGTCGATCATCGCGAGCGCCGAGGACCCGAAGAAGGCGAGCACCGAGGTCTACAGCACGGTCGTGCGGGTCTTGGAAGGCCTGCGCATGGTGCACGCCAGCCGGGTCGCCGCCCAGGCCGACAACGCGGACGAACCCGGCGCCGGGGTCGATCTGGGCAAGCTGTTGCGCCGCGTCACGGGTGGCTGAGCTGGGTCTAGGTTGACCCCCGTGGACTTGCGAATCTTCACCGAACCCCAGCAGGGTGCGCACTACGACGACTTGCTCCGGGTCGCGCGGTGCGCCGAGGACGCCGGCTACGACGCGTTCTTCCGGTCCGACCACTACCTGTCCATGGGCGCAGGCGACGGCATGCCCGGGCCCACCGACGCGTGGACGACGCTGGCCGGGCTCGCGCGGGAGACCTCGCGCATCCGGCTCGGCACGTTGATGTCGAGCGCGACCTTCCGGCTGCCCGGGCCGCTCGCGATCACGGTCGCGCAGGTCGACCAGATGTCCGGTGGCCGGGTCGAACTCGGCATCGGCACCGGCTGGTACGCCGCCGAGCACTCGGCCTACGGCATCCCGTTCCCCAGCCTCAAGGAACGCTTCGACCGGTTCGCCGAACAGCTGGCGATCATCACCGGGTTGTGGGGAACGCCGGAGGGGCAACGGTTCTCCTTCGACGGCGAGTACTACCAGGTGGCCGACTCGCCCGCGTTGCCCAAACCCGTGCAGGACGGCGGACCGCCGGTGATCCTCGGCGGCGCCGGTGCCACCCGCACCCCCGCGCTGGCCGCGCGGTACGCGGCGGAGATGAACACCCCGTTCCTGGGCATGGAGGCCGCGGCCCGGCAGTTCGAGCGGGCCGACGCCGAGCGGGCCGCCGACCGGCCGCCCTTGCGCCGCTCGGCCGCGCTGGTCGTGTGCGTCGGCAAGGACGAGAAGTCGTTGCGCCGCCGGGCCGAGTTCCTCGGCCGCGGCCTGGACGACTTGCGCACCAACGGGCTCGCGGGCACGCCGGCCGAGGTCGTCGACACCATCGGCCGGTGGCGGGAACGGACCGGGATCTCGCGGCTGTACCTGCAGTTGCTCGATCTGTCCGATGTGGACCAGGTGGAGCTGATCGCCGCCGACGTCCGACCCCAGCTGTGACGACGCAGGCGCCCGGCGCCGCGTTGACCGACCCCGGCACCGCGACCCTGTTCGGGATCTACCGGCGCCGGGTGCGCTCGGCGCGCAAGGGCTTGTGGCTGTGGCCGCTGATCTTCGCGGTGTGGCTGGTGTTGTTCGTGGTGGGGACGTCGATGCACGACACGACCGACGTGGCGCTTGCCGTCGCGTTCGTGGCGATGGCCGCGGCCATGACCACCGCGTCGGCCTTCGTGCTCGTCCGGGTGGGCCGCTGGCTCACCGAGATGGAGGTCGTCCTGGCCAACGAGCCGTGGCGCCCGGTACCCGCACAGGTGCTGACCTGGGACCGGCGGGCGGTGCTCGAGCTCGCCGGCCTCGGTCGCGTCCAGTTCGTGCGCGTGACGACGTCCCTGCTGCGGACGATCGAGCTGACCGGGGGCGTGGACGTCGCCGGCCCGGGGCCGTCGGGCTGGCTCGCCCTGCGCGTTGCGGGCTCGTGCTGGCCGGTGCCGGCCCGCACGGTGGCGCAAATGCCTGCGGCAGCGGCGAAACCACCGCCCGACGACGGGACCGCCGAGGCGGCCGACCCGGTCACGGCGAGCGTCGCGGCCACCGCGCGCCGCCGGATCGCCATGGTGCTCATCGGGCCTGCGCTGGTCACCGCGATCGGGATCGGGCTCATCGCCGCGGGGCTCGTCACGGGCGAGCCGGAGGTCCTGGTGCCCGTCGGGGTGTGCCTGGTGGCGCTCGGCGTGGTCAGCGTGGCGAAGACCATGCCGACCGCGCGCGCGATCATGCGCCTGCCGGCCCAGCTCGCGGCGGCGCCGTGGACGGCATACCCGGCGCAGCTGGACCCCTGGCAGGCGCCGCGTGGATACGTCACCGCGACCGGCCGCCTGCACACCCCGTTCGGTGACGTCCTGGCGTTCGAGCTGCCGCGGGCCAACTACGACCTGCTGGTCGCGATCAGCATGACGGGGACCGTGCACGTCGCGGGGACGCCGAAGCCCGGGCTCACGTTGCCGGTCGGGGTCCCGCAGCGGCCGGTGCTGGGCTACGTCCGGTTCAGGGCTGCTGGAGGGCGAAGGTGACACCGGCGGCGCTGGGCTGAACGCGCTCGATGTCCCGGTCGGTCACCGGGAGCGTGCCCTCGAGCGCGGCCAGCACCGCTTCCTGGACCAGGGGGCGGACTTCGTCGACGGTGACGTCGCGGCCCAGTTCCGCGGAGAGCGACGTCACGCCGGCGTCCCGGATGCCACACGGGATGATCCGCTCGAACGCGGCCAGGTCGGCGTTGCAGTTGATCTCGAGGCCGTGCATCGTCACGCCGCGCTGGACGCGGATGCCGATGGCGGCGATCTTGCGTTCGATCCGCTGCTCGTCGGCGGCGAGCCACACGCCGCTGCGGCCCTCGACCCGGCCGGTGGCCACGCCGAGCTGGTCGCACACGTGGATCAGGGCCTGCTCGATGCGCCGGACGTACTGCACGACGTCGATCGGGTCGTCGAGCTTGACGATGGGGTAGCCGACCAGCTGGCCGGGACCGTGCCAGGTGATCTTGCCGCCGCGGTCCACGTCGATGACCGGGGTGCCGTCCTGCGGGCGGTCCTCGGGCTCGGTGCGCTTGCCCGCGGTGTAGACCGACGGGTGCTGCAGCAGCAGCAACGTGTCCGGGCCTTGCTCGTCGGCGCGCCGGTTCACCAGTTCGCGTTGCAGGTCCCACGCGGCCAGGTAGTCGATGGTGCCGAGGTCACGCACGTCCACGGGCTCGGTGGTGGCACGGCAGGAGCGGTCAGCTGCGGTCACGAGATCGAGGCTACGCCAGCGCCCTTGCGCACCGGCAGCACCCGCAACCCCACCCCGCCGAGCAACCCCACCCCGACCACGCCGATCGCCGCGCCGAGCACGTCGGTGCACCAGTGCACGTCGAGCACCACGCGACTGACCATCGTCACCAGCACGAGGACGGCCGACACCGCGACGACCCAGCGCACGAGTTTCGGCAGCAGCCACGACGACAGCACGACCGCGGTGACGGCCACGCACGTCACGGAGACCACGTGCCCGCTCGGGTACGCGTAGTCGGGGTAGGGCCGCGGCCGCTCTCGGCGGTAGACGAACTTGAACCCGGAAAGCGTGCGGCACAACCACATCAGCGCGAAGCAGCGGGTGAGCAGCCACACGGTCGCGAGCCGCCGGCGCCGCCAGTTGATCACCATCAGGCCGATCAGCAGCGCGGAGAACGCGAACGGCAGCGCGGGACCGAGAACCAGGTCGATGCCGTACGCCACCCGGCCCGGCGTGCCGTCCCAGCCGCCGCCGAGCGCGTGCGCGACCGAGGTGTCGAGCCAATCGGGCGGGCCGGACACGAGCGCACCCAGCAGCAGGAACGCGGCGACCAGGACGGCGCCGATGCCCAGCAGCCAGGCCGCCTGCTTCACCTTCCGGTCGCCGCGGCCAGTGCGGTGTCGAGCTTGTCGAAGCGGAACGTGAAGCCCGCCCGGGTCAGTGCCGCCGGGATCGCGCGCTGGCCGCCCAGCAGCGCCTCCTCGGCCAGGTCGCCGAGCACGAACTTCAGCGCGAACGCGGGCGCGACCCACGGCGCGGGCCGGCCGAGCACCCGGCTCAGCTCGGCGGTGAACTCCGCGTTGGTGACCGGCTTCGGCGCAGTCAGGTTCACCGGGCCGGTGACGTCCTGGTGCTCCACGAGGTGCGTGACGGCCGCGACGTGGTCGTCCAGGTGGATCCACGGCATGTACTGGGTGCCCTTGCCGAGCCGCCCGCCCAGCATCAGCGAGAACAGCGGCTTGAGCTTGCCGAGCAGGCCGCCGTGCGGGGACAGGACCAGACCCGTGCGCAGCAGGACCACGCGGGCGTCCGCGGCCGCCTGCGTCGCGCCTTCCCAGCGCTGGCACAGCTCCGCGAGGAAGCCAGTGCCCGGCCCGTGGCTCTCGTAGACGGGCTCGTCGCCGGCGTCGCCGTAGTAACCGACGGCCGAGCCGTTCACCAACGTCGGCACGCCGTGCTTGGCCACGGCCGCCGCGAGCACCTCGGTGGGCTCGGTGCGGCTGTCCAGCAGCACCTGCTTGCGCGCGTGGCTCCAGCGGCGGTCGCCGAGCCCGGCGCCGCACAGGTTCACCACCGCGTCCACACCGTCGAGCGCGTCGTCGTCGATGCGGCCCGCGGGCGGGTCCCAGGAGTGCTCGTCGGGGGCGTGGGCGGCGCGGCGGACAAGGCGGCGCACCTCGTGCCCGGACGCGCGCAACCGCGGCACCAGCGCGCTGCCGATCAGGCCGGACGACCCGGCGACGAGGACTCGCATGGTTTTGATCGTCTCCGACATCGGTTCGGGCTGCACGCTCGGGTGAGCAGAACGACACCGGGGGCACCCACGCGGCGCGTGGGTGCCCCCGGTGACGAGCGGGTTTGCCTACAGGCCGAGATCGGCCTCGAAGTTGCCTTCCTGCAGGCGGTTCTTGACCGCGGTGAGGAAGCGGCCGGCGTCGGCGCCATCCACGAGGCGGTGGTCGTAGGTCAGCGCGAGGTAGACCATCGACCGGATGGCGATCGTGTCGTCGCCGTCCTCGTTGGTGACGACGACCGGGCGCTTCACGACCAGGCCCACACCCAGGATGCCGACCTGCGGCAGCTGCAGGATCGGCGTGTCGAACAACGCGCCCTGGCTGCCGAGGTTGGTCAGGTTGAACGTGGCACCGAACAGCTCGTCCGGGGTGACCTTGTTCGCCCGCGTCCGCTCGGCCAGGTCGTTGATCTTGTGCGCCAGGCCGGTGATGGACAGGTCACCCGCGTCGTGGATGGCCGGGGTGAGCAGGCCGCGGTCGGTGTCCACCGCGATGCCGAGGTGCTCGGAACCGTGGTAGGTCACCTCCTTGCCGTCCTCGCTGATCGAGGCGTTCAGCTTCGGGTGCTGCTTGAGCGCCTCGACCGTCGCCTTGGCGAAGAACGGCAGGAACGTGAGCTTCACGCCCTCGGTCTGCTCGAAGCTGCGCTTCACCTTGTTGCGCAGCTTGGCGATCTTGGTCACGTCGACCTCGACCACCTGGGTCAGCTGCGCCGCGGTCTGCAGCGACTCGACCATGCGCTTGGACACGGTCTGGCGCAGCCGGGTCATCTTCTGCGTGGTGCCACGCAGCTTGGCCGCGTCGGCCGAAGGCTGCACCGGCGCGGACTGCGACTGGCGGGCCGCCGGGGCCTGCGCCGCGGCCGGCGCCTGCTGCTGCGGGGCCGGGGCTTTCTTGGCCTCGGCGGCGGCGAGCACGTCCTGCTTGCGGATGCGGCCGCCGACGCCGGTGCCCTTGACCGAGGCCAGGTCGATGTCGTTCTCCGCGGCCAGCTTGCGCACCAGCGGGGTCACGTACGGGGCGTTGCCGTCGCCGCTGCCGTTGTTGGACGGCTCGGGCTCGGCGTGCTTCGGGGCCGCGTCCTGGCGCTGCTGGTCCTGCTGCGCGGGCGGTTGCGGCTGCTTGGGCGCTTCCTGCTTGGGAGCCTCCTGCTTCGGGGCCTCCTGATTGGACTCTGCCTGCTTGGGCGCTTCTTGCTGGGGTTCGGGCTGCTTGGGCGCCTGCTGGGCCGCACTGGCCGAGTCACCGATCACGCCGAGCTGGCCGCCGACCTCGACGGTCGAGTCCTCGCCCGCGGTGATCTCCAGCAGCGTGCCCGCCACCGGCGACGGGATCTCGGTGTCGACCTTGTCCGTGGAGACCTCGAGCAGCGGCTCGTCCACCTCGACGGTGTCGCCGACCTGCTTGAGCCAGCGGGTGACGGTGCCTTCGGTGACGCTCTCGCCCAGCGCGGGCATCGGCACCGGGGTGCCCTTGCCGTTGCCGCCGGACGGCGCGTCCTGCGACGGCGCGGGGGCCGGCTGCTCGGGCTCTTCCTCCTGCGCCTGAGGCTGCTCCTGCTGGGGCTCCTCCTGCTGCTGGGGCTGCTGCTCCTGCTGCCCGGAGTCACCGGAGTCGCCACCGGACTCGGCGCTGTCACCGATCACCGCGAGCTCGCCACCGACCTCGACGGTGTCGTCCTCGTTGGCGGTGATCTTCTGCAGCACGCCCGCCGCGGGCGACGGGATCTCGGTGTCCACCTTGTCGGTGGAGACCTCCAGCAAGGGCTCGTCCACCTCGACGGTGTCGCCGACCTGCTTGAGCCACCGGGTGACGGTGCCCTCGGTGACGCTCTCGCCAAGCGCGGGCATCTGGACGGAGAAGGCCATGGGTTCGCTGACTCCTCGAGTGGTGCGTGGCTGACGGGTTGGGCGAGGTGATGCGGTCAGCCGTGCACGTGCAGTGGCTTGCCGGCCAGGGCGAGGAACGCCTCGCCGATCGCCTCGGTCTGAGTGGGGTGGGCGTGCACCAGCGGTGCGACGTCCTCGGGAAACGCCTCCCAGTTGTAGATCAATTGCGCCTCGCCGATGAGCTCCCCGACCCGCTCGCCCACCATGGTGATGCCGACGACGGGACCGGCCTCACCCTTGCCGCCGGCCTTGATCACCTTCACGCCGCCGGCCGTCTTCAGGATCTTGCTCTTGCCGTTGCCGGCGAGGTCGTAGACCAGCGTCTCCACGTCGCCGTGGCGTTCCTTGGCCTGCGCCTCGGTGAGGCCGACCGAGGCGACCTCGGGCTTGCAGTAGGTGACACGGGGGATGCCCGCCTCGTCGATCACCCGCGGGTCGAGCCCGGCGATCTCCTCGGCGACGAAGATGCCCTGCTGGAAGCCGCGGTGGGCCAGCTGCAGCCCGGGCACGATGTCGCCGACGGCGTAGACGTTCGGCAGGTTGGTGCGCAGCCGCTCGTCGGTGAGGACGAAGCCGCGGTCCATCGTGACGCCCGCTTCCTCGTAGCCCATGCCCGCGGTGTTCGGGCCGCGGCCGACGGCGACGAGCAGCAGGTCGGCCTCGAGGGTCTCGCCGGACTCCAGCGTGACCGACACCGAGGAGTCGTCCTGGGTGGCCCCGGTGAACCTCACCCCGGTCTTGAACGCGATGCCACGCTTGCGGAACGCGCGCTCGAGCTGCTTGGAGGCGTACTCGTCCTCGGCGGGGACCAGCCGGGGCAGCGCCTCGACCACGGTCACCTCGGCGCCGAAGGAACGCCACACGCTCGCGAACTCGACGCCGATCACGCCGCCGCCGAGCACGACGACCTTCTCGGGCACGTAGTCGAGGTTCAGCGCCTGGTCGCTGGTGATGATCCGGCCGCCGATCTCCAGCCCGGGCAGCGATCGGGCGTAGGACCCGGACGCGAGGACCACGTTGCGGCCGGTGTAGCGGGTTCCGTCCACTTCGACCGCGTTGGGCCCGACGAAGGTGCCGGTGCCCTCCACGACGTTGATCTTGTTGGCCTTGGCCAGGCCCTGCAGTCCCTTGTAGAGGCCGGACACGATCGTGTCCTTGTAGGAGTTCACCCCGCCCATGTCGATGCCCTCGAAGGAGGACTTCACCCCGAACTGGTCACCCTCGCGGGCGGCGTCGGCGATCTCGGCGGCGTGCAGCAGGGCCTTGGTCGGGATGCAGCCGCGGTGCAGGCACGTACCGCCGAACTTGCCCTTCTCCACCAGGGTCACGGACAGGCCCAGTTCGGCTGCCCGGAACGCGCAGGCGTAGCCACCCGACCCGCCACCCAGGATCACAAGGTCAGCGGAAGTGTCAGTCACGGGTTCTCCTCGTAAGGACATCGTCTTGGCTCACATCATCTTGTCACTACCTCGGGCAGGCTTGCGAGCAGGTCTGTCCTGCCGACAGCCGCGTCCCGGCACCTCGCCGGGACGGTTGCGGCATCATCGGAGCAGACCGCTCGGAGGTGGAGGACGTGGGCATATTCGACGCGCTGCGGCGCAGGAACCGGCCGGGGCAGCTGCGTGGGGCCAGCAAGCAGGACACCGCGCACCTGCTGGAGTGGGCCGGGCAGCGCCGGGGCGTTGAAGCGTTCCTCGAGCCGAGGACCACCGTGACTCAAACCACCGTGGTCTTGATCGCCCACGACGGCGAGTGGACCCGCCGCCGGGTCGCCGACGAGGACGCGGCCTACGACTTCGGCCGCAAGAACGGCATCCCGGTGTACGAGGTGACCAAGGTCGGCTATCCGCAGCGGATGCGCGACTACACGGCGCGCCAGAAACGCGGCGAGGTCTGAGGTTCCTGTGGCCCGCAAGCCCTGAATGGCCCATTCGGGGCGTTGAGCGTCAGGGATGGGCCATTCAGGGCGTGTCGCGGGTGAAGCCGTACTGGCGCTCCACTTTGGCCACCCGCAACCGGAACGCGTCGTACCACTGGCCACGGCCGCGCGCCCGGGCCTGGGCGTGCTCCAGGTCCGCGCGCCAGTTCTTGATGGACTCCTCGTCCTGGAAGTAGGCGACGGTGATGCCCACCCGGTCCTCGCCCCGTGCGTAGTCCGCGCCCAGGAAGCCGGGCTGTTCGCGGACCAGGTCGTCCATCCGCTGCGCGGTCTCGTGGTAGCCCTCGTCGTCGGGACCGAGCCGGGAGCTGAAGATCACCGCGTAGTACGGCGGTTCCGGGGTGCCCGCCAGGCCGGGGCCCGGCGGGAGCGCCTCGGACGCCACGTCAGCCCGCTTCGGCGATGTCGGCCAGCACGGCGGCGATGGTGCGCACCGGCACCCCTGTGCCGCCCTTGCTGGTGTAGCCCCACGGCGAACCGCCGTTGAAGGCCGGGCCGGCCACGTCGATGTGCGCCCAGTCGAGGCCGTCCGGCACGAACTCCTTCAGGAAGTGGCCCGCGACCAGCATGCCGCCCCAGCGGTGGCCGGTGACGTTGGCCAGGTCGGCCAGGCGGGAGTCCAGGTCGCCGCGCAGTTCCTCCGGCAGCGGCATGGCCCAGCCGCCCTCACCGGCGGCGCGGGCGAGCTCGGCCACACGGTCGCGGAAGTCGTCGGAGCCCATGACACCGGCCGTGCGGCTGCCCAGCGCCACCACCTGGGCGCCGGTCAGCGTCGAGGTCTCGATCAGGTAGTCGGGCTCGTCCTCGCTCGCGCGCACGATGGCGTCGGCCAGGATCAGCCGGCCCTCGGCGTCGGTGTTGAGGACCTCGACGGTCTTGCCGCCGTACATGCTCAGGACGTCACCAGGTCGGTATGCGCCGCCACCGGGCATGTTCTCGGCCATCGGCACGGTCGCGGTGACCTCGAGCGGGTACTTCAGCTTCGCGGCGAGCACGACGGAGGCGACGACCGCGGCCGCGCCGGACATGTCCGAGGTCATCTCGTCCATCTTGGCCGCGGGCTTGATCGAGATGCCGCCGGTGTCGAACGTGATGCCCTTGCCGACCAGCGCGACCTTCGCGCGGGCCTTGGGACCGCGGTAGGACAGGCGCACCAGGCGCGGCGGGCGGGCCGAACCGCCGCCGACGCCCAGGATGCCGCCGAAGCCGGCCTTCTTCAGGGCCTTCTCGTCGAGCACCTCGACGTCCAGGCCCGCGGCCCGGCCCAGCGCGGCCGCGCGGTCGGCGAACGAGGCGGGGTAGAGGTCGTTGGGCGGGGTGTTGATGAAGTCGCGGGCGGTGGCGACCGCCTCGGCGATCAGCGTCGCGGCCTTGAGCGTGGCGCGGTGGTCCTTGGCGGCGCCGTCGGCGGGGGAGAGCACGTCGACCCGGCCGAGCGGGGCGTCGCCCTTGTCGGACTTGTAGTCGGTGAACACGTACGCGCCCAGCGCGCTGCCTTCCGCGGCGGCCTGCAGGTCGATCGCACCCAGCGTGTTCAGCGCGCGCTTGGTGCCCGACAACGTGCGGGTCGCGGCGCCGCTGGAGCGGCGCACCTGCTCGGGCGTGACGGCGTCGGCGTCACCGAGGCCCACGGCGACGATGACCTTCGCCGCGAGGCCCTTGGGTGCGGGGAGCTTGACGACCTCTTCGGCCTTGCCGCTCGCGCCGACCGCGTCCAGGGCGGCGAGCAGGTCGCCGTCGTAGGCGGCCGCGACATCCTGGGCACCTTCGGCGAGCGCGATCCCGTCACCCTGTCGAGTGAATCCAATGATCACCGCGTCGGCCGTCGCGGTGGCGGAATCGGTCAGGGCCATTTTGGGCAACGTCACTGAACGCTCCTCGTAGGGGACGGTACGACCGGCAGATGGTGACGCATGCTAACGACCTCCACCAGGAGTGACGACACTGCATCGACGAGTTGGCGGGATGTAATCGATCTGTCACCGTACTGGGGTGGCGCGGTCCTCGACCGGTGAAAGATCCGGCGTGCTCGATGCTCTGCGTACCGGTCTCGGTGGCGCGGTGGGGGCTGGGCTGCTGTTCGGCATCGGACCAGGCGCGGCCGCCGCGGGCTGGTGGTTGCTCGCCGGCGCCGTGATCGCGATGCTCGCCGCGTTGTGCACGGCCGCGTCGGCCGCGGAACTCGGCGCCCGCAACCACGGCAGCAACGGGCTCGGCGTCTTGCGCATCCAGCTCGGCGTGCTGCCGGCCCGGATCGCCGCCGTGTCGATGACCGGCGGCCGGGTGCTCGCCGCCGCGGTGGTCGCCATCGTGGCCGGCCGGTACCTGACCCCCACGGCGCCGCTGGCCGGTGCGCTGGTCGTGCTGGTGGTCGGCGCGGTCACGGCGCTGCTCGGGCGCCGCCTTCCGCAGCGGACCCTGGTCGCGGTCGCCGGACCGGTCGTGCTGCTCGTCCTCGCGATCGTCGCGATTGCCTGCTTCGCGATCGCGCCGGTCGGCACCGCGACGCCGGCCGGGGTGGCCGGCGCGGACGACTGGACCGGCATCCTCGACGCGGCCGGGTTCGCGGTGTTCGCGTTCCTCGGCGCCGAGCGTGCGGCGTCCGTGCGGCGCGGACCCGCCGTGCCCCTGGTCGCCGTGCCGCTGCTGATGGTCCTGCTGCTCGGGATCTACCTGGCCGTCGCGGGCGGAGCGCTGCACCAGCTCGGCGGCGCCCGGCTCGCGCTCTCCGGCGCACCGCTGCGCGACGCGCTCGTCGCGGCCGACGGCGCCGGGATCGGTCAGCTGCTCGCGGTCGGCGCCGCGATCGCGGCCGTCGTCGTGCTCAACGGCCTGTTCCGTGAGCTCAACGCCATGGTCGAGGAGCTGGTGGTGGGTCAGGAGCTGCCGGATCGGCTGCGCACCGCGGCCGGCCCGGTCGGGCTCACCGTCCTCGGCGCGGTCGTCGTGCTGACCGCCGTGCTGGTCCGGTGGCCGGGCTGGCTCGCGCCGTCGATGGCGGTCGCGGGCAGCCTCTGCGTGCTCGGCTGGGCGTTCACCAACAGCGCGGCCCGCCTCGTGCCCGACGCCCGCCGGTTCTGGCCCAAGCGGGCGCCGTGCTTCGGGCTCGGCTTCTCCGTGCTGGTGTCCGTGGTGACCGCGCTGGACCACCCGATCCCGGTGGTCGCCGTGCTTGTGTTCGGCACGGCGCTGCTCACCGGGTCGGCCGGTCTCACAGCGTGGCGAGGGCGAATATCAGCAGCGCCACGGTGATGACGATCGTGATCGCGTAAGGCCCGCCTGCCACATCACGCGGGAAGAACTTGTCGTCGTTGCGCTTGTACCACCACACCGCCCACCAGATGCCGCCGCCGATGCCCAGCAGCACGCCGAAGACGTCCAGCCACGCCCAGCCGAGCAGGATCGCGACACCCATGATGAACGGGGTCATGGCGGCGACCGACGCCACCTTGAGATCCGAGCCGATGCCGGCCGATACGGAGTTCTCTGCCTCAGTCACAGTTGCGCATCGTAGGGCGTCCGGTGGGCGACATGTCGATTTCGGACCGAGTCGTTGCGAGATACCGTGCTGGGTATGACCGCACCCATGCCGTTCACCAGAATCCCCAACCCAGCGCCGGCGACCCCGGAGCGGGTCGCGGAGGTAGTGGCACGGCCCGGCTTCGGCCAGTACTTCACCGATCACATGGTGACAGTGCGCTGGAGCAAGGCCCAGGGCTGGCACGACCCGAAGGTCGAGCCCTACCACGACATCCCGCTCGATCCGGCCGCCATGGTCCTGCACTACGGGCAGGCCATCTTCGAAGGGCTCAAGGCCTACCGCCACCCCGACGGTTCGATCCAGTCGTTCCGGCCCGAGGCCAACGCCGAGCGGATGCGTGCGTCCTCGCGGCGCATGGCGATGCCCGAGCTGCCGGACGAGCTGTTCCTCGGTTCGCTGCGCGAGCTGATCGCCGTCGACGGCCGGTGGGTGCCCGAAGAGGACGAGGAGTCGCTCTACTTCCGGCCCTTCATGTTCGCCACCGAGGTCGGCCTCGGCGTGCGGCCGTCGAGCGAGTACCTGTACGTGCTGATCGCGTCGCCGGCTGGCTCGTACTTCCCGGGCGGGATCAAGCCGGTGAGCGTGTGGCTCTCCACCGAGTACGTGCGCGCGGCCCCCGGCGGCACCGGCGCGGCGAAGTTCGCGGGCAACTACGCGGCGTCGCTGGTGGCGCAGGCGCAGGCCGCCGAAAAGGGCTGTGACCAGGTGGTTTGGCTCGACGCCGTGGAGCGCCGCTGGGTGGAGGAGATGGGCGGCATGAACCTCGCGTTCGTGTTCGGCTCCGGTGCCGACGCCCGTGTCGTGACCCCCGAGCTGTCCGGTTCGCTGCTGCCCGGCATCACGCGTGACTCGCTGCTGACCCTGGCCCGTGACCTCGGGTACCAGGTCGAGGAGCGCCGCATCTCCACCGACGAGTGGGAGAAGAAGGCGGCCAGCGGCGAGCTGACCGAGGTCTTCGCCTGCGGCACCGCCGCGGTGATCACGCCGGTCGGCCACGTGAAGCACGCCGACGGCGAGTTCTCCATCAGCGGCGGCGAGACCGGCGAGGTCACGATGAAGCTGCGCGACACGCTGACCAGCCTGCAGCGCGGCCTGACCCCCGACACCCGCGGCTGGATGACCCGCCTCGGCTGATCTTGGTCTTTTGGCTGGATGGCTTTCGGCGGCACCTTCTGGTTGCCTCTGCGGGCTGGTTGCCCCCGCGGGTCATCGCTCGCGGGGGCCCAGCCAGTCCTCGGTGTGCCGGTGACGGCCCAGGTGCAGCTCGTCGAACAGGTCCTCACCCGGGCGCGGGTCCAGGCCGAGCATCGTGAGCGCCTGGTTGATCGGCCATTCCCCGGGTGGTCCGGTCAGTTCGAGCACGTCGGCCTCGTACACCACGATGCCGTCGCGGTAGATGCGCGCGGCCTGCCCGCCGTCGCCGCCGAAGAACCCGGCCTCGACGTGGGCGACCGGGGCGACCATCGAGCAGCCGGCCAGGAGCTTGCGCACCCCCGGCGCCGGGCGGCGGAAGGTGTGCGGGCCCTCGGCGACCTTGGCCAGCCAGTCCCCGGTGACAGGAAGCAGCGCAAGGTCGTGCGGCAGCGCCACCCACTCGCCGGCCCGCGCGAGCACGTGCGGTTCACCGATGACGGCTTCCAGCTCGTACACGCCGGTCAGGGTAAGCCCGTTCGGGCCAGCGGTCAGGTCGGGAATGAGGCCCGCTGGCCACGGGTGGCCCTTCTATTAGGAGCGGCTGCCGCGGGTGTTTGCCGCCGGGTGGTTGGGTTGGTCTCGGGGTGGGGCGGCGAACACCCTTGCCAACGGGGCGGTGGTTTGCGTTGCTTGGGTGGCTGGGTTGAATGGTTTCGTTGCGCCGTTCCCTGCGGTTTGTCGGGTGGTCCCGACGGTGGCCGGGCTGCGTGAGAAACCGGAATATTCCACCATTCTCAACTAGGCCGTTTGGCCGATTGTTGTGGTATGATGGGGGTATGGAGCTGGGGGAGCTTAACTCGACTGTCGCGCAGATGCGGCGGCTGGAGTTGAAGCTGCTCGACGACATTTCCCACCTCGAGTGGAAAGAGTCCGGGTACCCGCAGTTGTGGCGGTTCCTGCAGGACGTCCTGCACGTCACCGCCCTCGAAGCGAAACGCCTCGAACACCACGTTGAGCTGCTGTGCCCAAAGATCGGGATCACCGGACAACCGATCCCGCCGCGGCTGCCTGCCGCGCGGGCGGCGATGGCGGCCGGGGAGATCTCCGGTGCGCATGTCGACAAGATCGCCACCACGGTCCAGCTTGTTCCCGTCGAACACGCCGAACAGGTCGAAGCGGACATGACCGACCTGGCGCGGAGGTTCAACCCGACCCAGCTCATCCGCCTGGGCGAGCGCATCGTCGACGCTCTGAACCCCGACGGTGCCAAGCCGATCGAACGAACGGTGGTCGACGCGCAGAACACGCTGGACCTCTACGAACACCGCGATGGGTCGCTGTCAGGCCAGTTCCGCTTCGGCGGCGAAGACGCCAGCGTGCTGCGCGCGCTGCTCTCCCCACTGGCCAAGCCGCAGCCTCAGGATGACCGGACGCTGAGCGAGCGGCAGGGTGACGCCCTGGCGGAGATCATCGGCTTCGCTGCCGACTCCGGCCAGGCTCCTGCTGAGGGTGGCGAGCGCCCGCACATCGCGGTCACGGTCTCCTTGGAGACCCTGCAAACCAGGATCGGTCGGGCCATCCTCGACGATGCCCGCGCGCTGACCCCGGAGCAGGCCCGCCGCGTGGCCTGCGAGGCGAAACTCATCCCCATCGTGCTGAACAGCAAATCTCAGCCGCTGGATATCGGCGAAACTCGCCGCCTGGCCGATAAACGATTGCGCAGAGCCCTCGCCATCCGCGACGGGGGCTGCGCTGCACCGGGCTGCGCACGAACACCACACCAATGTCACGCCCACCACATTCAGCATTGGGCCGACGGCGGATCAACAACATTGGATAACCTGGTACTGGTGTGCCCTTATCACCATCGGTTGATCCATCACACCGAATGGACGGTGCATATGGATAACGGGCTGCCGGTATTCACCCCACCCCCCTGGCTGCAACGCGCCGGATAAAAGACGCCGCGTAAATTCCTGTAACTCAGCCACCGCCGGGACCACCCTGCTCGCGGCAGGCTGCCCTCGCAACGCAACCCCTCAACCGGGCCACCCACGCCACGCAACCACCGGCCACCGGTGGCAAGGGTGTTCGCCGCCCCCGGCCCTGAGGCCAAACCAGCCACCGGCGGCGAACACCCGCGGCAGCCCCACCCACATGAGACCAACCGGGAACGACCATTTCAACCCGGGTCAGCCACCCAGTCCCAGGCACCACCCCACGGCAGCCACCTTCAGTCGGGGCCATCCCAGTGCCAGGGCATCACCACTACGGCAGCCACCCTCACGCCGAGGACAACCATTTCGGCCCCACCCCACGGCCCCCACCCCTGGCCGAGGCCACCCGGAACACTCAACCTCGTGCGAGCCAGCCAACCCCACATCGAGCGCAGCCGCCCCACCGACAGCGGTCCGGAGTGGACAGGAACTACCGTTGACCAGCTAGAACAGCGTGCAGCCGCACAGCACGATCGTCGTCGCGGCTTCGGCGCAGGCGCCCAGCACGTCCCCGGTGATCCCGCCGAACCGCCGCCGCGTGTGCCGCACGATCACCACGACCACCGCAGCGGCCACGGCCACGGCGACCGGCCCGACCCACGGCTTGTCCGGCACCGCGAACCCCGCGCCGATGGCCACCGTCAGCCACCACAGCACGGCCACCACCGGGTGTTGCGTCCCCGCCACCAGTGCTCCGAGCCCGTCCGGGCGCGCCGCCGGCACGCCGTGCGCGCAGCACACCGCGAACGCGGCCCGCCCGGCCACCAATCCACACAGGACCGACGGCCACCGGTCCGGCACCAGCGCGCCGAACGCCGCCGCCTGCGCGCCGAGCACCACGATCAACGTCACCATGGCGAACGGTCCGGCGCCGCCGTCCTTCATCACGGCCAGCGCCCGCTCGGGCGGCCCGTAGCAGCCGAGGCCGTCGGCCGTGTCGGCCAGGCCGTCCAGGTGCATGCCGCGGGTGGCCAGGGCCAGCACCCCGACCGTCACGAAACCGGCGATCAGGCCCGGCGCGCCCAATGCGGACAGTCCGAAGAGGACACCGACCGCCACACCGCCGAGCAGCAGACCCACGACCGGCGCCAGGGCGATCGCTCGCCCCGCCATCGCCCGGTCCACCGCCGCGGGCCCGCGCACCGGGAGGATGGTCAGCCACGACAGAGCCAGCCGCATCCCACTCACATCATCACGGCGCCGGGAGCGGCACGTCGGGCCCCGGGACGCCGGCATTGTCGAATGTCGCCAACGCGGCTGGCACCCGCAGCGCCATCGACAGCGGCGGGATTGCCGGTGCCCTCGTCCATCAGGGCGCCGGCAGGGGCACGTCGGGTCCGGACACCCCGGCATCGTCGAAGGTCGCCATCTCGGCCAACACGCGCACTGCCATCGACAGCAGGGGGATCGCGGCCGTCGCCCCGGTGCCCTCGCCCAGGCGCATGTCCAGCTCCAGCAACGGCGTCAGGTCCAGCTGGTCGAGCACCAGCGTGTGCGCGGGTTCCACCGACCGGTGCCCGGCGACCCACCACGCCTTCGCGCCCGGCGCCAGCTCCTCCGCGACCAATGCCGCCGCGCCGGACACGAGGCCGTCCAGTACGACCGGCGTGCGGCGTACCGCGGCCCGCGCCAGGAACGCGGCCATGGCGGCGATGTCGGCGCCGCCGGCTGTGCGCAGCAAGGCGACCGGGTCGGCGGCGACGGCCCGCGCGCGACGCAGGCCGTCGCGGATGGCGGTGGCCTTGCGCATCCAGCCTTCGTCGTCGATGCCGGTGCCCCGGCCGACCACCGCGACCGGTTCGGCGCCGGTGAGCGCGGCGATCAGCACGGCCGCCGGGGTGGTGTTGCCGATGCCCATGTCGCCCGCGACCAGCAGGTCGGCACCGCTGTCGATCTCCTCGTCGGCGATGGCCCGGCCGGCGGCGATCGCGGCGGTCACCTCGTCCTCGGTGAGCGCGTCCTCACGGTCGATGGACCCCGACGAGCGGCGGACCTTGTGCTGGGCAACGGGTTCCGGCGTGTCGGCGGCGACCGACAGGTCGGCCACCCGCACGGTCGCGCCCGCGACCTGGGCGAGCACGTTGATCGCGGCGCCGCCGGTGAGGAAGTTGGTGACCATCTGCGCGGTCACCTCGGGCGGGTAGGCCGAGACGCCGTGCTGCGCGATCCCGTGGTCGCCCGCGAACACCACGATCCGCGGCCGCGCGAACGGCTTGGGCGGGCACTGGCCCTGGCACGCGGCGAGCCAGATGCCCAGCTCCTCGAGCCGGCCGAGCGCGCCGCCGGGTTTGGTCAGCTGCGCCTGCCGCGCGACCGCCGCGCGCCGCACCTGCTCGTCCGGCGGGACAACCGCGTACTCGTTCGGCTCGCTCACCCGATCACCCCTTCAGTCGCACCGGCAGCCCGGCCACGAGCAACAGGACCTCGTCGCACGCCTGCGCCACGGCGGCGTTCAACGCGCCCAGCTCGTCGCGGAAAAGCCTGCCAGAGCGGGTTTGCGGCACCACGCCCAGGCCGACCTCGGCCGAGACGAGCACCAGCCGGGCTCGGCATCCGCCCACTGCCTCGACCAACTCGGCGACCCGCGCGCGGACCGGCTCGACCGGCCCGTCCCACGCCCGCGCGTCGTCGAGTTCGCCGGTCAGCCAGGTGGCGAGGTCGTCGACGAGGATCGGCGGGTCGCCCGGCGCGGCGTCCCGCACGAGCTCGGCGACCTCGGTGGTTTCCACGGTGTGCCAGCCTGGCGGCCGCTGAGCGACGTGCTTGGCGATCCGCGTGTCCCACTCGGCGTCGCCCGGGATCCGGCGCGCGGTGGCGACGTAGGTGGCGAGGTCGTCGGTCAGCAGACCTTCGGCGTGCGCGGACTTGCCCGATCTCGCTCCACCGAGGACCAACGTGCGCACGCGGGGCACGCTACCGTCGAGCGATGGCATACCGGTGGGTGTACGCGGGTGGCGAGTCCGACGCGTTCGACGACCAGCAGGAAGCCGAGGAGTGGCTCTCGGCCGAGTTCCAGGGCCTGCTCGACAAGGGCGTGGACGACGTGACGCTCATGACCGATGACGAGGTCGTCTACGGCCCGATGAGCCTGCACCCGCCGGAGTGAGTGCTAGGGGCGAATTCGCGGCTTGAGGTGCGGGCGCAGCACCATCCCGTTCACGCGCTGGAAGCCGAACCGCTCGTAGAACGGCACCACGTCGTCGTCGCAGCAGATGTCGACGCCATACAACGAGCCCAGGTCGTCGAGGACGCGGTTCACCAGCTCGGTCCCGACGCCGGTGTGCTGGTACTCCGGCAGCACCTCCAGCAGCGGCAGGTACGCCATCAGCACACCGTCGGTCAGCGCGTTCACGAAGCCGACGACCCGGTCGTCGTCCCAGGCGATGACCACCCGGGACGAGCCGCGCAGCAGGTCGAGCCGGCGTGTGGGCGGCGACGGCCAGCCCACGAAGAAGCCGGAAAGATCCTCTTCGGTCACGCCGTCCACATCAGACCGGTACTTGATCATGTAGCGCAGCCTACGCGCCCGGGGAACACTGCGACCCATGGCGGAACTGGCTGATCAAGCGCCCCTGGAAGTCGGCAAGGGACGGGCCAACGCGACCTTCGTCGCCGTGCTCCTCGGGATGCTGCTCGCCGCGCTGGACCAGACGATCGTGTCGACGGCGTTGCCGACCATCGTCGGCGACCTGGGCGGGGCCGGGCACCTGTCCTGGGTGGTCACCGCCTACCTGCTCGCGCAGACGATCATGACCGCGCTGGTCGGCAAGTTCGGCGACCTGTTCGGGCGCAAGCAGATGTTCCTCGTCAGCGTGCTCGTGTTCCTCGCCGGCTCGTTCTTCTGCGGGTTCGCCGGGTCGATGACGTGGCTGATCGTCTGGCGCGCCATCCAGGGCCTCGGCGGCGGTGGGCTGATGGTCACCGCGAGCGCGCTGATCGCCGACGTGATCCCGCTGCGCGACCGCGGCCGCTACCAGGGCGTGCTCGGCTCGGTCTTCGGCCTGGTCACGGTGATCGGGCCGCTGCTGGGCGGGCTGTTCGTCGACCACCTGTCGTGGCGGTGGGCGTTCTACGTGAACATCCCGGTCGGCGTCGTGGTCATCGCCGTGGCGCTGACCGCGATCCCGTCGGTGCCGCGCCCGGTCAAGCCGAAGATCGACTACCTGGGCATCACGCTGATCGCGCTGGCCGCGAGCGGACTGACCCTCGTGACCAGCTGGGGCGGCACCACCTACCCGTGGCTGTCCACGACGATCATCGTGATGGCCGTGGCCTCCGTCGTGGCCTTGGTGCTGTTCGTCCTGGTCGAGTTGCGTGCGCCCGAGCCGATGCTGCCGATGCGCCTGTTCCGCAACCCGGTCTTCGCGGTGTGCGGGCCGTTGAGCTTCATCATCGGCTTCGCGATGCTCGGCGGGATGACGTTCCTGCCGACGTACATGCAGTTCGTTCAGGGTGTCTCGGCGACGGCGTCGGGGTTGCGGCTGCTGCCGATGGTGGTGGGGCTGCTGTTCACGTCGATCCTGAGCGGCAACATCGTCAGCCGCACCGGCCGGTACAAGGTCTTCCCGGTGCTCGGCTCGGCCGCCATCGCGGTCGGGCTGTTCCTGTTGTCCTTGTTGGACGAGAACACCGGGTTTTGGCTCTCTGCCGTGTACATGTTCGTGCTCGGCCTCGGTGTCGGGCTCGCCATGCAGGTGCCGGTGATCGCCGTGCAGAACACCGCCGAGTACCACGACCTCGGCGTGGCCACGTCCGGCGTGACATTCTTCCGCACCATGGGCAGCTCGTTCGGTGTCGCGATCTTCGGCACCGTCTACGCGAGCCAACTGGGTGACCACCTGGGTTCGGCGCTGCGGACGGCGCCGCTGCCGCCGGGGGTATCGCCGGCCGTGGTGCAAAGCCCGCAGGGCGTGCACGCGTTGCCGCCGCCGACGGGGCCCGCGGTCGTGCACGCCTACGCCGAGGCGTTGCAGGTGGTGTTCCTCGCGGCGGTCCCGGTCGGGGTGGTGGCGTTGGTCCTTGCCTTGCTGCTCAAGGAAGTTCCGCTGCGCGACACCGCGCGGGCCTCGGCCACCGAGCTCGGCGAGGGCTTCGCGGTGCCCGCCATCGCCGACCCGGACTTCGAGCTGCGCCGCGCCGTGGCGACGTTGTGGCGCCGGCACCGCGACACCGCGTTGCCCGCGATCCAGCGGCGCGCCGACCTGTCGGTCACCGAGGCGGAGGGTTGGATGTTGCTCATGGTGCGCAAACACCAGGTGGACGGGCACACGTCGTTGCGCGACATCGCGCTGGACACCATGGTGCCCAGCGGCATCTTCGAACCGACCGCCCGCGAACTGCAGGGGGACGGCTACCTCACCGAGAACGGCGACGGCACCTACGAGTTCACCCAGCGCGGCGCGGACGCGATCGAGCGGCTCGCCGTCGCCTGGCGGGAATGGCTCACCGACAAGCTCGCCGATTGGCACCCGGACGACGACCCGGGGCTGCGTGGCGCGGTCGACCGGCTCGCCGACCGGCTGCGCGACGAGAACCTCCACCTCACGGCAGGACGTACCTGATGCCCAGTCGCGCCGAGCGCTACCTCAACCACCTGGACGGCCTCGCCGACGACGTCGAGCCGGACTTCTACCGGCTGGATTCCACAAAGGACGGTCTGGCCGACATCACCGCGATCGTCTACCACGACCTGCCCGAGCCCGGTCACCTCATCGGGGTGACCTACGGCCTGTCCCTGTCCGAGCACCCGGACTGGCGGCACGGCAAGCCGGAGCTGTCCATCTGCGTGCAGTCGCAGGATGTGGCGTGGGCGCTGGCGATCGCCCACCTCGCCGAGTCTCTGCGCGGGGACTGCCCGTTCGACTACGGCGCCACGATCGACCTCGGTGAGCCGGTCAGCGACGAGTCGGCGATGACCGGCTTCGTGGTCTTCGCGCCGGTGGTGCTCGACCGCGAGGACTACGAGCACATCCCCGTCGGCAACGACCCGGAGGACGTCGTGACCATCGTGGGTTGCTACCCGGTCCACGACACCGAGCGGCGGTTCGTGCAGGAGCACGGCCTGGAAGCGTTCTGGGGACTGGACTGGGACCCCTACGACGTCACTCGGCCGCCTGCGGTCTGACCGCGAGCACCACCACCGCGTCGCTGTTGGCCCGGCGCTTGCGGCTGTTCAGTTGCCGGATCTCGAAGCCGGCGGACTCGATCGACCGGGCCAGCTCCACGAACGACTGGCGCAGCACGTGGCGGTGCGCGGCGATCACCAGCCGCCCACCTGGTTTGAGCACGCGGTGCAGTTCGGCCAGCCCGGCGGGCAGGTCCCACAACATCACGTTGTTCACCGACACCACGGCGTCCACTTCGGACTGCGCGCAGCCGGTGTGCTCGGCGGTGCCCGCACGGACCTCGGCGGCCGGGCAGTGGCGAGCCGCCATCTCGCGCATGGTCGCCGACGGGTCCACGCCGATCACGCGACCGCGTGGGCCGGCCAGCCGTGCGGCTTCGGCCAGCCCGACGCCGGGGCCGGACCCGACCACCAGCACGGTGTCCGCGGGCCGCACGGCCGCCAAGGCGACCGCGCGGTGTTCCTGTTCGGCGTTGCCGCGGCTCATGATCCACCCGCCGAGCCGGCCGAGCAGGCCTCGTGGGTGTCCGAACGCGGCGTCAAGGAGATCGGCCATGTCTCCAGGTCACCACCGGGCGGGTGGCCCGGCATCGGGGTTCACCCGGAAACCGGCCCCGATGCGAGCGGGGGATGCCCCGCAGGCCGTGGCGGCAGCCTGCGGGGCAAGTCTGGGTCAGGCCGTCCCGGTGAGGGCGCCAGGATCAGGCGTCTGGGTCAGGGCGTCTGGGTCAGGGTCGGGTCGGTCTGCACGACCCCGGCCAGCGCCGCGTCGATCTTGGCCATGACCTCGGCGTCGAGCTTCACGCCCGCGGCCTTGACGTTCTCGCCGACCTGCTCCGGGCGGCTGGCGCCGATGATCGCCGACGCCACGTTGTCGTTCTGCAGCACCCACGCGATGGCGAGCTGTGCCATCGACAGGCCCACCTCGTCGGCGATCGGCTGCAGGCCCTGCACCGCGGTCAGCACGTCGTCGTCCATGAACCGGCTGATCATGCGCTGCCCGGCCGGGTCGGTGGCACGCGAGCCCTCGGGTGCCTGCCGGCCCGGCTTGTACTTGCCGGTGAGCACGCCCTGCGCGATCGGCGACCAGACGATCTGGCTGAGGCCTTCACGCTTCGAGGCCGGGATGACCTGGTCCTCGATCACGCGCCAGAGCGCCGAGTACTGCGGCTGGTTGGAGACGAACGGCACGTTGAGCTCGCGGGCGAGCGCGGCGCCGCGGGTGATCTGCTCGGCGTTCCACTCCGAGACGCCGATGTAGAGCACCTTGCCCTGGCGGACGAGGTCGGAGAAGGCGAGGAAGGTCTCCTCCAGCGGCGTGTTCCGGTCGAACCGGTGCGCCTGGTAGAGATCCACGTAGTCGGTCTGCAGCCGCGTCAGCGAGGCGTTGCAGGACTCGATGATGTGCTTGCGGCTCAGGCCGCGGTCGTTCGGGCCGCCGGGGCCGGTCGGCCAGAACACCTTGGTGAAGATCTCCAGGCTCTCGCGCCGCTGCCCGTGCAGGGCGCGGCCGAGCACGGTCTCGGCCTTGGTGTTGGCGTAGACGTCGGCGGTGTCAAAGGTGGTGATCCCGGCGTCGAGTGCGGCGTTGACGCAGGCCTTGGCCTGGTCTTCCTCGATCTGGGACCCGTGGGTCAGCCAGTTGCCGTACGAGATCTCACTGACCGAGAGGCCGCTTCGGCCCAATCGACGAAACTCCATGCCGTCAATCTAGTTCGCGTTGCTAAGGAATGCGCGCCAGGTGTGGGTGAACTCTCGCGACTTTGTGACAGTGCTAATATAACAGCCCTGTTCTATCGAGGAGGCCGGCGTGAGCGACGCCCTGTACCCGCCGATCGAGCCGCACGAGCACGGCATGCTCGACGTCGCCGACGGCAACCACGTCTACTGGGAGGTCTGCGGCAACCCCGACGGCAAGCCCGCGCTCTTCGTCCACGGCGGACCGGGCTGGGGCGCGTCCGAGACCCGGCGCCGCGACCTCGACCCGGCCCGCTACCGGTACGTCCTGTTCGACCAGCGCGGCTGCGGTCGCAGCACCCCGCACGCGTCCGACCCGGCCACCGACATGCGGGTCAACACCACCGAGCACCTGATCGCCGACATGGAACGGCTGCGCGCGCACCTCGGCATCGAGCGGTGGCTGCTCTACGGCGGGTCCTGGGGTTCGACGCTGATCCTCGCCTACGCCGAGCGCTACCCGCACCGGGTCTCGGAGATCGTGATCGTCGCGGTGACCACGACCGCGTGGGACGAGATCGACTGGCTCTACCACGGGTTGCGCCGGTTCCTGCCCGAGCAGTGGGAAGCGTTCGCCGCCGGGCACGACGGCGACCTGCCGACCGCCTACAGCCGGCTGATGGAAGACCCCGATCCCGCGGTGCGCCTGGCCGCCGCGAACGCGTGGGCCGCATGGGAGGACGGCGTGCTCGCAACCGAACCGAACGGCGGCGGCGGGCCGTTCACGAGCCGGACCGAACGCGACCGGATTGCGCTGGTGCGCATCTGCAGCCACTACTTCGCGCACCGCGCCTGGCTCGTCGACGGCGAACTGCTGCACGGGGCGCACCGGCTCAAGGGCATCCCCGGGGTGTTGATCCACGGCAAGCTCGACCTGTCCGGCCCGATGATCACGCCGTGGCTGCTGGCGCGGGCGTGGCCGGACGCCGAGCTGACCGTCGTCGACGACGCCGGGCACACCGGCAGCGACGCGATGGACCGGCTGATCCGCGAGGCGCTCGACGCGTTCGCTAGCTGACCTTCTCGCCCGCCTTGACCCGCGGCTTCGGGATGCGCAGCTTGCGGATCTGCACGGCGCGCGTGGCGACGTACCAGATGGTGCCGCCGGTCTTGATGTACTCCTTGGGGAACTTCTTGCGGGCCATGTCGGCGATCTTGCGGCCGAGGATGACCGACTGGCCGATCATCATGACGAAGATCAGCAGCGAAATGAGCGTCACGTACTGCTGGACCACCGGCGACGGCACGGTGATCGAGATGAAGACCAGGATCGCCAGCGGCATGAACAGCCCGAGCACCGTGCGCTGCGAGTCGACGACGTCGCGGATGTAGGCCTTCACCGGGCCCTTCTCGCGCGGCGGCAGGTACTTGTCGTCGCCGGACATCATCCGTTCGCGCTGCTTGAGGCGCGCCTCGCGACGGCGGGCGGCGAGTTCCTTGCGCTCCTCCTTGCTGCCCCGGTTGCGCTTCATCGCCTCGCGCGACGTGCGCGGCGGCGGCGCGACCGGGCCGCGGCGCTTGGCCTCGGCGTCGCGGCGCTTGGGGGTCGGCCTGCCCTTGGCCGGGGTGTGCGCCTTGCTGGCGACGACCTGCTCATCGTCGACAGAGGTCTCCTCGCCAACGACCTCGGCCGGCTCGGACTCGGAACGGCGCAGGAACTTCACGCCGCCAAGCTTATGACAACGGGTTGGCACCTACGCTGCGGCCATGCGCGTACTGATCGCACCGGACAGCTTCGGCGGGACGTTGAGCGCCGCGGACGCCGCTTCGGCCATCGCGGAGGGGTGGCGGGCGGGGGCGCCGTCGACTGATCTGGTGCTGCGCCCGCTGGCCGACGGGGGTACGGGCTTCCTGGACGTCCTGTCGACCGTGCTGTCCGGGGACGTGCACCGCGTCTCGGTCACCGGGCCGGCCGGAACGCCGGTGTCCGCGCGGTGGCTGGCGGTCGGGGACACCGCGTACCTGGAGATGGCCGAGGCCGCGGGCCTGCACCTGGTCGCGCGCGCCGACCGGCCCGCGCTAGCCGAGCACGCGACCACCTTCGGCGTCGGCGAGCTCCTCGCGGCGGCGCGCGACGCGGGGATGCGGCGGGCCGTGCTGGGTCTCGGCGGATCGGCGACCACCGACGGCGGGTCCGGTTTTCTCGCCGCTCTCGGTGCCGTGCCCGTGGCCGAGGACGGTGCACCCGTCCCGCCGGGAGGCACCGCGCTGGCCGGGTGCGCCCGGCTCGACGGCACGCCCGACGTCGGCTCGCTGAGCCTGGTCGCGGCGGCTGACGTGGAGAACCCGCTGCTCGGCCCGCACGGCGCGGTGCACACGTTCGGGCCGCAGAAGGGGGCCGACAAGGCGGCCGAGGAACGGCTCGAACGCGCGATGACGCACTGGGCCGACGTGCTGGCCACCCTGGGCAAGGACGTGCGGGACGAGCCGGGGGCGGGAGCGGCCGGTGGACTCGGGGCGGCGTTGCTGGCCCTGGGCGCGCAGCGGGTGTCGGGGGCCGGGCTGGTGCGGGAGCTGACCGGCCTCGACCAGGCCGTGGCGACGGCGGACCTGGTGATCACCGGGGAGGGCAGCTTCGACTGGCAGTCCCTGCGGGGGAAGCTGGTGACATCGGTGGCCGAGGTGGCGGCTGCGCGCGGGGTGCCGGTGCTCGTGCTGGCCGGTCAGGTGGCGGTGGGCCGTCGGCAGGCGGCGTCGGTCGGCGTGGAAGCGATGTATTCGGTGACTGAGCACGCCGGTTCGGTCGAGGCTTCGATGGCCGATCCGGCGGGCACCCTCACGGCGTTGGCCCAGGACGTCGCGGCCGAGTGGTCGCGCCGGTAGGGGTCTGTGCCGGACATCACCGGGTCGGCGGGGCCGCCCGCACCCCGGCCGGTGTGACACCATGGACCGAGAACGGGAACAAACCGGCGACGGGTCCGGTTACGTTGGACGGAAGATCGTCGCCGAGAAGGAGAGCCATGACCACCGCTCAGGACGCGACCGGGACCACCGAGGCGGCCACGCACGGCGTGACCCTGACCGACGCCGCGGCGGAGAAGGCCAAGGCGCTGCTCGACCAGGAGGGCCGCGACGACATGCACCTGCGCATCGCCGTCCAGCCGGGCGGTTGCGCGGGTCTGCGTTACCAGCTGTTCTTCGACGAGCGCACGCTCGACGGCGACCTCATGCGTGAGTTCGGCGGCATCAACGTGGCCGTCGACCGGATGAGCGCGCCGTACGTCGAAGGCGCCGTGATCGACTTCGTCGACACCATCGAGAAGCAGGGCTTCACGATCGAGAACCCGAACGCCAGCGGCTCCTGCGCCTGCGGCGACTCGTTCCACTGATCGCTGAACACCCTGCTCGCTGGACACGAGGAAGCCCCCGCCTTCGGGCGGGGGCTTTCGTGTGTTCGGGCCATGCCCTGAATGGCGCATACAGGGCGTTGAGTGCCCCGAATGGGACATTCAGGGCTCAGACGTACTCGTCCAGGCCCTTGACCTGGTCGAGGTTGCCCTCGCTGACCTGCCACGCGGTGGCGGCGACCGGGAGGTCGGCCGGGCGGAAGGTGTCACGGAACGTGGTGGGCAGCTGTGCGCAGTCGTCGATCAGCTCGCCGATGGAATCGGCTTCGGGTGTGGTCACCCATCGACCGTAAGGCCGTTCGGCGGAGATCGACAGCCTTACCCTTGGGTAGTGTTCGGTAACGGCGGGGGCCGTACCCGAACGGGTGGCCCGACCACGACTCGAAGGAGCCACCGGTGCCCGTTGCCGTGACCGGAAGCATCGCGACCGACCACCTGATGCACTTCCCCGGGCGGTTCGCCGACCAGTTGATGGCCGACCAGCTGCACAAGGTCTCGTTGAGCTTCCTGGTCGACGACCTGGTGGTCCGTCGCGGTGGCATCGGCGCCAACGTGGCCTTCGGCATGGGCGTGCTGGGCCTGCGCCCGATCCTCGTCGGGGCGGTCGGCCCGGACTTCGCCGACTACCGGTCCTGGCTGGAGCGCCACGGCGTGGACTGCGGCGGCGTCAGGGTCTCGGAGGTCGCCCACACCGCCCGCTTCGTGTGCACCACGGACGACGACATGAACCAGATCGCGTCGTTCTACGCCGGCGCGATGGCCGAGGCGCGCCTGTGCGAGCTGCACCCCATCGAACAGCGCAGTGGCGCGCTCGACCTGGTGCTGATCTCCCCGGACGACCCCGAAGGCATGCTGCGCCACGCCCGCGAGTGCCGTGAGCGCGGCTACCGCTTCGCCGTCGACCCGTCGCAGCAGCTGGCCCGGATGGAGGGCGAGCACATCCGCGAGTTCGTCACCGGCGCGGAGTTCCTGTTCAGCAACTCCTACGAGTGGGACCTGCTGCTGAAGAAGACCCGCTGGTCGGAGGAAGAAGTCCTCGACCGCGTGGGCATGCGCGTGACGACGCTGGGCGACAAGGGCGTCGAGCTGGTCGGCAAGGACGGCACCGTGCTGCACGTGGCGGCCGTGCCGGAGTACCGCAAGGCCGACCCGACGGGCGTCGGCGACGGCTTCCGCGCCGGCTTCCTGTCCGCGCTCACGCAGGGGCTCGGCCTGGAGCGCAGCGCGCAGCTCGGCTCGTACATCGCGGTGCTGGTCCTGGAGACCGTCGGCACCCAGGAGTGGGCGTTCGACCGCGCCGACGCCCTCGCCCGCTTGGAGGCCGCCTACGGCCCCGAGTCGAGCGCCGAAATCGCGGCCATCCTGCCCGGAAACTAATCGAACAAGTGTTCCATTTCCGCAGGTCAGAGGGTAAAATGGTGGTGGTCGGGGGGAGCTGACGACCGGGATGGAGCGTGCCGCGTGGACCGGGTTTCGATCACCGCTACGTCGTTTCTGGACTACGCGCTGGGTGGCCAGCGTGGGCGGGTGCAGGTGGTGAACGCACAACGGAGCATCTATCGGGCGGAAGAGTTGCGGGGGAGGGCGTTCTACCAGCCGATCCGTCATGCGCTGCGGGAGGCGGTGGGGGCCGAGGAGCCGGCGAAGGTGCTGGACGCGGCCGTCCGGTCCGCGACGCGGCAGGGGCAGGCGAGGGCCTTCGAGGAGATCGCCGAGGGGTTCCTGCCGTGGTTGCGGCGCCAGCGGGCGGTCGCCGTGCCGGTGACGTCGGGATCGTGGTCACTCGGCGAGCTGGACCTGTCCGTGCGCCCGGATCTTGGGTTGCGCGGGCGCGACGGCAGCACGATGGCGGTGCTGGCGTACTTCAAGGAGCCGGTGCTGACCCGCGAGGTCGCCATGATCGGCGTGCGGATCATGCAGCAGTCGCTGGGCCCGGACGTGCGCGCGGTCGTGCTGGACACCAGGCGCGGCAAGCACTTCTCGTGGACCGCACGGACCAACGCGCAGAACCTGGACGCGTTGATCGCCGGCGAGGTGGCCGGATATGTGACGCATTGGCGGCTGGTGGCCTGATGATGAACGCATGCGTCTCGCTGATCTGACCGTTCCGGACACCGCAGCGGCGGCGGCTGCCCGTGAGGTGGCCGCCGCCTACTGCTCGCCGGCCCTGTTCAACCACTCCGTGCGCGCGTACTTGTTCGGGGTCGTCTACGCCCGCACGAACGCGATCGCGATCGACCACGAACTGCTCTTCGTGGCCGCCATGCTGCACGACCTGGGGCTCGTCGCGCCGTTCGACAGCCACCGGGTCGACTTCGAGTACGCCGGCGGGCACGTGGCGTGGGTCTTCGGCGCCGGCGCGGGCTGGCCGGCGGAGCGCAGGCAGCGGGTCGCGGACGTGATCATCGCGCACATGGTGGACGTGCCCCCGACGATCGATCCCGAAGGACACGTCCTCGGGGAGTCCACAGGAATCGACATCTCCGGCCGTGGGGTGGACGTCGTCGCCGAGGTCAAGGACGAGGTGCTGGCCGCATACCCGCGCCTGGACCTGGTGACGGAGTTCCTGGCGTGCTTCGCCGACCAAGCCGAACGCAAACCCGACAGCACGGCCGGCGTGGCCATGCAGCGTGGCTTCGCCGCCCGCGTCTCGGCGAACCCGCTGGATTGGCCGAAGGCCAACGGGTGATCCTTTCGGGTTGCATCCTTTTGCAGAGGTTTGCACCACCGCCGCAGCGCCCTAGTTTGTGAGGCATGGGAAGCAAACCCGCCCCGGCCGGCTATCGCGAACTCGGCGCAGCGTTGCGGAAACTGCGCAAGGAAGCCGGCTTGACCGGTCGTCAGGCCGCCTTCCGGTCCGGCTGGGACCCGACCAAGATCTCGCGCATCGAGTCCGGCCAGGTCCACCTGGACGTTGCCGCGGTGTGCTGGTACCTGGGCAAAATCCAGGCCCCACACGACGAAGCAGTGCCGCTGATCGACCGGTGCCGACAGATACGGCACAACCCAGGCTTCTGGCTCACCGCACACGGTGAGCGGATCCCGGATGTGTTCAGTTCGCTGCTCTATCACGAGTCAACGGCGAACGGTGTCACGAACTACGAGGCGCAGACTATTCCGGGCTTGCTCCAGACCGATGGCTATGCCCGGACGATAATCGGCGAAAACATCAGCTACACCAAGGATGATGTCGAGTCGAGCGTGGCTGTAAGGATCGGCCGCAGCTGGGTGCTCGGTCGCAACGACTGTCTGTTCGACTTCTACATTCACGAACAGGCGCTTCGAACGATTGTCGGCAACACGGCCATCATGGCGGAGCAATTGCTCGCGCTTACCTTGCTGGCTGCCGCTCCGAACGTGACGGTGCGGGTGGTACCGGGTTCGATCGGCGAGCACCCGGCCCTGCTCGGCTCGTTCCGAGTCTACGAGTTCGAAGAGCACGAGCCGCTCGTTCACTTGGACCACGCCACCGTGGCTTCCTTCTGGTTCGAAGATCGGGACTTCGTCGAGCCCTACCGCAAGCTCGTGCGCTACCTCACCGATGTCGCATCGAGCGTGGAAGAATCTCGGTCGTTCATCGCCGCTTTGGCGGACGATTACGACCGAGGGAGCAGCGGGCATGGACTCCACGTCGTGGAGGAAGAGCAGCCATAGCGGTAGCGATGGCGCCAGCAACTGTGTAGAGGTCGCGTGGCGGAAAAGCAGCTTCAGCGGTAGCGCCGGGAACGGCGACTGCGTGGAAGTGGCGCTCGATCACGTCGAAGCAGCCGTGCGTGACTCCAAGAACTCCGCCGGGCCTCGGCTCTCTGTCCCATACGAGGCCTGGCGGTCCTTCCTCACCACCATCCAGCCCTGAACTCCGCCGGGCCTCGGTCCTTCCCAGCTGAGGCCCGGCGATCCTGTTCCTAGAGCTTGACCGGGTAGCGCGGCTCCGCGATCCGGCGCCGCACGACGAGGGGAGCAGCACTCATGGATTCCACCCAGTGGAGGAAGAGCACCTTCAGCGGTAGCGCCGGAAACGGCAGCTGTGTCGAGGTCGCGTGGCGCAAGAGCACCTTCAGCGGTGATACCGGCAACAGCAACTGCGTAGAAGTGGCGCTCGGCCAGCTCGAAGCGGCCGTGCGTGACTCCAAGAACTCCGCCGGGCCTCGGCTCTCTGTCCCCTACGAGGCCTGGCGGTCCTTCCTCACGACGATCCAGCCCTGAACTCCGCCGGGCCTCGGTCCTTCCCAGCTGAGGCCCGGCGGTCCTGTCCCCGAAGCTCGAACCGCTACAGCTTGACCGGGTAGTGGGGCTCGGGGATGCGCGGCCGCACGGTGCCCTCGATGAAGATCCCGTGCCACAGCATGAACACCAGCAGCGCCCAGATCCGCCGGCTGTGGTCCACGTTGCCGTCGCGGTGGTCGTCGAGCATCCGCAGGATGGCCTGCTTGTCCAGCAGCTCATCGGTCTGCGACTTGATGATGATGTCGCGCGCCCAGTCGTACATCTCCGCCTTGAGCCAGTGGCGGATCGGCACCGGGAAGCCGAGCTTGCGGCGGTTGAGCACGTGCGCGGGGACGATCCGCTTCATCGCCTGGCGCAGCGCGTACTTCGTGGTCTCCTTGGTGATGCGCTCGTCGATCGGGATCCGCGAGGCGATCTTGAACACCTCGGGGTCGAGGAACGGCACGCGCAGCTCGAGCGAGTTCGCCATCGTCATCTTGTCGGCCTTGACCAGGATGTCGCCGCGCAGCCACGTGAACAGGTCCACGTGCTGCATGCGGGTGACCGGGTCCCAGTCCTCCGACACCTGGTACCAGGGCGCGGTCACGTCGCGGTGCCCGATCCGGTCGTCGAACGTGCGCAGGACGCTGCGCAACTGGTCGTCGCGGAAGATGCGGGCGTTGCCGTAGTAGCGCTCCTCCAACGGCAGCGACGCCCGGCGCAGCAGGTCCTTGCCGCGAGTGCCCTCGGGGATCTTCGTGGAGACCTTGCCCATGGCCTTGCGCAGCGCGCCCGGCACCTTTTCGAAGGCGGCCAACGAAATCGGCTCGCGGTAGATCGTGTACCCGCCGAAGAGCTCGTCGGCGCCCTCGCCGGACAGCACGACCTTCACGTGCTTGCGTGCCTCGCGCGCGATGAACCACAAGGGAACCAGCGCGGGGTCGGCCACCGGGTCGTCGAGGTACCAGACGATCAACGGCAGCGCGTTCATCATCTCCTCGGGGGTCACCGTCCGGACGACGTGCCGCACCCCGATCGCCGCCGCCGACTCGGCGGCGACGTCGACCTCCGAGTAGCCCTGCCGCTCGAAGCCCGTGGTGAACGTCACCAGGTCCGGGTTGTAGTCGCGGGCCAGCGCCGCGATGGCCGTGGAGTCGATGCCGCCGGAGAGGAACGAGCCGACCGTCACGTCCGCGCGCATGTGCTTGGCCACCGAGTCGCGCAGGACCTCGGCGATCTCGTCGTAGAGGCGCTCCTGCTCGGCCTCCCCGGACACGCTGCGCGCGTGGAACTCGGGGAAGAAGTAGCGCTTGGTGCGCACCCGCCCGCCCGGCTCCACGAAGAACGACGTGCCCGACTCGATCCGGCGGATCTGCTGGTGCAGCGTCTCGGGCTCCGGCACGTACTGCAGCACCAGGTAGTGCTGCAACGCCTTGCGGTCGAGCTGCTGGCGGATGCCCATCGCGCGGGTCAGCTGCAGCAGGCTCTTCTTCTCGCTGGCGAACGCGACCCCGCCGGGACCTTCCTGGAAGAACAGCGGCTTGATGCCGAACGGGTCCCGCGCGCCGAAGAGGACCCGGCGCTGCTGGTCCCAGATCAGGAACGCGAACATGCCGCGCAGCCGCGCCACCGCGTCCGGGCCCAGGTAGTGGAACGCGGCGACGATGGTCTCCCCGTCGCCGTCGGTCGCGAACCGGGCGCCGAAGCGTTCCTGCAGCTCCGCGCGCAGCTCGAGGTAGTTGTAGATCTCGCCGTTGAACACCAGGGCGTACCGGTTCGGCGCCTCGGGCGGGCCCCACAGCAGCGGCTGGTGGGCGTGCTCGATGTCGATCATCGACAGCCGGTTGAAACCGAACGCGACCTCACCGCCCGACCAGGCGCCGCCCGGCTCGTCCGGGCCGCGGTGGCGCTGGCAGCGCATGGCCGCGACGACATCGGCCCGCGCCGCGTTGGCTTCGGCGGGGGAGTTGGTGACCAGGCCAAGCAGTCCGCACACGCTTGTCGAACACCTCTCGGATCGGCTGGGCTCACGCTCGTCGAACGACGTCCCAGTATGCCTTCCGCCGCGGCGCGTCCCGGCATCGGCAGGTGTGAGCAAAACCCGATCACCCCTGCAAGGTGTGACCCGCCTCGCTCGGATAGGCTCCGCCGTGACTTCAGGCTGCGCATGGCCCGAGGTCGGCGCACGATGCTGGTCGAGGAGGAGTCGCGCAGTGAGGAAGCAGCGCACCGCGAGTACGCAGGCGGGACGAGTGGCGAAGCTGCTCGGCCTGGTCGCACTTGTCGGTCTGGCCGCCACCGGCTGCTCCGGTGACGAGGTCCTGCGGTTCGGCTGGCCGGTGGGTGTCACCGCCGAAGCCGACCGGATGCGCGACCTGTGGACCTGGTCGGTCGTCGCGGCTCTGGCCATCGGCGTCATCGTGTGGGCGCTGATCCTCTGGCCGGTCATCGCGCACCGCAAGCGTGGCGACGAGCTGCCCCGGCAGTTCCAGTACAACCACGGTCTCGAGTGGATCTACACCGGCGTGCCGGTGATCATCGTGGTGGTGCTGTTCGCGTTCACCACGTCCGCCCAGAACTTCGTCAACGCCGAGACGCGCGACCCCGACGTCACCGTCGACGTGCTCGCCTCCCAGTGGAACTGGAGCTTCGGCTACATCGATGTCAAGGGCTTCCAGGGCAGCAAGGGCAGCGCGCCCGTCGCCCCGGACGGCGAGATGGTGCGCACCGTCGGCAACCCGGCCGAGATCCCGATGCTGGTGCTGCCGGTGAACAAGCGCATCGAGTACCGCCTGCACTCCAAGGACGTCATCCACTCGTTCTTCGTGCCGGAGTTCCACTTCAAGCGGGACGTCTTCCCGTTCCCGGAGAAGAACAACCAGGACTCGACGTTCCAGAACACCATCGACCGCACCGGCTCCTTCGTCGGCCGCTGCGCGGAGCTCTGCGGGACCTACCACTCGCAGATGAACTTCGAGGTCCGGGTGCTGCCCGACGACGTGTTCACCCAGTACGTGCAGCTGCGCACCCAGACGAACCCGCAGACGAACCGGCCTTACACGGCTCCGGAAGCGCTGGCCAAGCTCAACTGCGGCGAGCTGTGCACGCCGCACGCGGTCACCACCACGCCGTTCAACACCGACCGCACGGCTCGCAACCCATCCGGCTGAGCAGGCCAGGACGTTCGGGCGATGAAGGATTGCGAGAAGCGAGGAAACCATGAAGGTTGAGGCACGGATCTTCCTGTCGATCACCGGCTTCTGCCTGCTTGCCGCGGTCGGCTACGCGGTGTGGTCGCAGCTCGACCAGGGCTTCGTCGAGCCGGTCGGCACGATCGGCCTGCTGCTGACCATGAGCCTCGCCATGATCGTCGGCACGTACTTCCAGTTCGTCGCCCGGCGCGTCGAGCAGCGCCCGGAGGACAACCCGGGCGCCGAGGTCAGCGACGGCGCCGGTGAGCTGGGCTTCTTCAGCCCGGGCAGCTACTGGCCGGTCGCCCTCGCGGCCGCGGCCGGGGTCGCGGCCATCGCGACCGCGTTCTGGCAGGTGTGGCTGCTCGTGGTCGGCATCGTGCTGGTGCTCCTCGCCGTCGGCGGCCTCGTCTTCGAGTACCACATCGGCCCCAACCGCGACTGAATCCGCCGGCCCGAATGTTCGGGTCTGGTTCGGGGATCGGCGTTGAGCTGGTAGCCCCTGGGTCGGCCTGACCAGACTCGGGGCATGACCGAACTCGACGAGCACGCCGCGGTGCGGCGCCTGATCGACCGGTTCGGCTTCGGGGCCAAGCCCGGCGCGCTCGCCAAGGCGCAGGACGCCGGGTTCGCGACGACCCTCGACGCGGTCCTGGCCCCCGGCACGGACCCGGGCGCCCAGGCGACGCCCGTGCCCGAGCTGGGGCCCGAGCCCGAGAAGCCGAGCAAGAAGCAGCCGGACCCGCAGGCCAAGAAGCGGGCCAAGCAGGAGCTCAAGAAGCAGTCGGCGGCGATCACCGAGTGGTGGCTCGACCGCATGGCCGCGACCGACGCGCCGCTGGTCGAGCGGATGACGTGGTTCTGGCACGGCCACTTCGCCACCAGCAACCAGAAGGTGCGCAGCGCGCGGCTCATGCTCGCGCAGAACGAGACGTTCCGGCGCCTGGGCCGCGGCGATTTCGGTGCCCTGGCCCACGCCATGATCGTCGACCCGGCCCTGCTGGTGTGGCTCGACGGCCAGAAGAACAAGGTCGGCGCGGCCAACGAGAACCTCGGCCGCGAGTTCATGGAGCTCTTCAGCCTCGGTATCGGCAACTACTCCGAGACCGACGTGCGCGAGGCGTCGCGCGCGCTGACCGGGTGGCTGGTCGACCGGGACGCGGGCAAGGCGCGGTTGGTGCCCCGCAGGCACGACACGAAGGACAAAACGGTGCTGGGCCACACCGGCAACCTCGACGCGTCGTCCTTTGTGGACATCCTGGTCGCGCACCCGGCGTCGCCGCGGTTCATCGCCGGGCGCCTGTGGGCGCGGCTCGTGTCGGCGACTCCGCCGCCCCCGGACGTGCTGAACCGGCTGGTCGCCGCGTACGGGCCGGGGCACGACATCACCGCTCTGCTGCGGGCGATCGCGTCCGAACCGGCCTTCAAGGACAGCGCGACCACGCTGGTGAAGCAGCCGGTGGAGTGGCTCGTCGGACTGTTGCGTGGGCTTGGGCTGCGGCCGTCCCAACTGCCCGAGAAGACGAAGCTCCGGGTGCTCGCCGGGTTGCGCGGGATGGGCCAGATCCCCTTCCTGCCACCGAGTGTGGGTGGCTGGCCGTCGGCGGCGTCGTGGCTGACCACGGCCGCCGGCCTCGCCCGCGTGCAGACCGCCCGGCTGCTGACCGAGGCGTCGAAGGTGCCGGACGGCACGGACGCCGATGCCGCCGCGCGGTTGCTCGGCGTCGACAAGTGGAGCGACCGCACGCGCGCCGCGTTGGCGAAGGTGTCCGGGAAGGACCTCGTCGCGGTGGCCGCGGCTTCGCCCGAATACGTCGTGAGCGGATAGGAGAGCCGGAATGGACCGCTTGACCCGCCGCCGTTTCCTGACGCTGACCGGCGTGACGGCCGCCGGCGCGCTCGCCGTCGGGGCGACCCAGGTGAACTGGGACGACCTGCTGACCGCGGCGCAGACCGACCCGCTCGACCCGTCGGCCGGGGTGCTCGTCGTCGTCACGCTCTACGGCGGCAACGACGGGTTGAACACGCTGATCCCGGCGTCCAACCCGGCCTACCAGAACGCCCGGCACGACCTCGCCTACCAACCGAACGAGGTCCTCGACCTGGGTGAGGGGCTCGGCCTGAACCCCGGGATGAAGGGGATGGCCGGGTTGTGGCACGACCAGAAGCTCGCGGTCGTGCGCGGGGTCGGGTACCCCAAGCCCGATCACAGCCACTTCCGGTCGATGGCCATCTGGCAGACGGGGTCGCCGGACACGCAGGCCAAGACCGGCTGGCTCGGGCGGTGGCTCGACGAGACCGGTGACGACCCGTTGCGCGCGTTGTCCGTGGAGCCGGTGCTGCCGCCGTTGCTGGCCGGGGAGAAGACGGCTGGGGCTTCGCTGCCCAACGGTGGTCTGCACCTGCCGACCGGGAAGTTCGGTGAGGCGGTGCGGGCGCTCGGGGCCGCGTCACCGGACGAGCTCCCCGATCAGGCCCGCGCCGCGAAGTCGATCGCCGACCTGTACGAGGCGGCGAAGGTGCTGAACGGCGCGTCGTCCCCCGACGACCCGGACTCGGAAGACGACCAGGAACGGCAGAACGGCGCGTCCGCGGGTGGGCGCGGTGCCCTTGGCGCACAACTGGACCTGGTCGCCGGGTTGGTGGAGGCGGGGGTGCCGACGCGGGCGTATTCGGTGTCACTGGGCGGTTTCGACACGCACGCCGATGAGCGGGGGACCCAGCAGCGGTTGCTGACCGAACTGGACGCCGCTGTGACGCCGTTCGTCCAGCGGATGCGCAGGACCGATCGCGGCAAGAACGTGGTCGTGCTCGTCTACTCGGAGTTCGGGCGACGGGTGGCGGCCAACGCCTCCGAGGGCACCGACCACGGCACCGCGGGGACGATGTTCCTTGCGGGAGAACGGGTCCGCGGCGGCTTCCACGGCGAGGAGCCCAGTCTCACCGATTTGGACAACGGGGACCTGAAGGAGACCACGGACTTCCGCTCGGTCTACGGCACGCTGATCGAGAAGGTGCTGGGATCTGATGCCGGGCCTGTGTTGCCCGGGTACCGGGACCGGTTGGACTCGGTGCTGGTGTAGTGCTGGCGCGCGCCCGGACGAGGTTGAGGGGGCGGTCTGCTCGGTCGCTTGGTCCCTGCGTTGCCGGGTAGCGGTTGCGTTGTCGGTCCTGTTGCGCTTCCGCGGTGGGGGTGGCGGGCGGGGGCGGTCGGCCTTCGGGAGGATGGGCGAGGCGGACATTTGAGCTGTTGGGGAGTCGAAGTGTCGGGTGGGCAGGAGCGCGGGGTGACGCCGGACCAGGACGTAGAGGAACCACTGCTTCTCTTCGAGACGGAACTCTCGGTGCGCCAGGCGTGGTGGGGGATCTGGTTCTTCGTCGCGTTCGGGGCGTTGTGCTGGATCGCCGCCGGCATCAAGGTGTCGCCGGTGTGGTTCGCCGGTCTCCTGCCCGCGGCTTTCGCGGCTTGGGCCAACGTGAACCTGCGCAACGTCGTCACGGTGACCCAGGAGCTCAAGTGGATCCTGCTCGCGGTGGCCGGCCTGGTTGTCGACTACGGCGCCTTGTTCGTGTTCCTCAAGACGCAACGCTGAGCAGGTTCAGGCGAGTTCCGTCGACCGGGCGGCCCAGCGGCCCAGCAGATCCGCGGCCGCACCCGTGTCGATGGCGGCGGCCGCCTGGTCCAGGCCTGCGGCCAGCTCCTTGGTCAGGTCGACGCCGAGGGAGCCGTGCATGCCGCGGTAGGCAGCGATGGCGCCCGCGGCGTTGATCAGGACCGCGTCGCGGACCGGGCCCGGGCGGCCGGCCACCAGGGCGCGGACGACCTCGGCGTTCACCGCCGCGTCGCCGCCGACCAGGTCGGCGGCCTGGGCTGGTTCGACGTTCAACGCCCTCGGGTCGATGGTGGTCTTGTGAACCTGGCCACCCGCCACCACCCACGCCGTCGTCGTGGTCGTGGTGGTGATCTCGTCGAGGCCGTCGTCGCCGCGGACCACCAGGGCACTGCTGCCCCGGCTCGCGAAGACCTCCGCCAGGACGGGGGCCAGGCGCTCGTGGGCGCAGCCGACCAGGCCCGAGCCCGGCTGGGCCGGGTTCGTCAGCGGCCCCAGCACGTTGAACGCGGTGGGGATGCCCAGCTCGCGGCGGGTCGGGCCGGCGTGGCGGAAGGCCGGGTGGAAGCGGGGCGCGAAGCAGAAGCCGATGCCGAGCTCGGCCACGCAGGTTCGCACCGCCGCCGGAGCCAGCTCGAGCGCGATGCCGAGTGCCTCCAGCACGTCCGCGGAACCGCAGTTGGACGAAGCCGAGCGGTTGCCGTGCTTCACCACGGGCACGCCGGCGGCCGCGGTGACGAGGGCCGCCATCGTGGAGATGTTCACACTGCCGGACTGGTCACCGCCGGTGCCGACGACGTCGACCGCGTCGCCGCTGATGTCGACGCGGGTCGCGTGGGTGAGCATGCCCTCGGCCAGGCCCGCGACCTCGGCGGGCGTCTCACCCTTGGCGCGCAAGGCAACCACGAAGCCCGCGATCTGCGCGGAGGTGGCGTCGCCGGACATGATCTTGTCCATGGCCCAGCGGGTGTCGTCGGCGGCCAGGTCGGCGCCGGCGATCAGGCTGTTGAGCAGCCCGGACCAGCTCCGCGGCCCGGTTGCGCTCATCCCCGGACGGCGAGACGGTCCGACCGCAGCACGTCGGCGATCGTCTCGGCGGCGGTGAGGGGGTCGAGCGGGTGCACGAGCACCGCGTCGGCCTGCGACCACGTGGCCAGCCAGCGGTCGTCCTTGCGGCGCACGGCCACGACGATCGGCGGGCAGTCGTCGATCTCGTTCTTGAGCTGGCGGCAGAGGCCGAGGCCACCGGTGGGCTGGGCCTCACCGTCGAGGATGGCCAGGTCGACACTGCCCGCGTCCATGGCCATCAGCACCTCGGAGATGTTGCCGACCTCCTGGTAGACCACGCGGCCCACGTCCGCGGCGGGGCGACGGCCGACCGCTGTGATGATCGTCTCGCGCACCTCCGGCCGGTGGCTGAACACGAGGATCTTGCGCGGCTCGCTCATCGGGACAGCCCTTCGACAACTCGACCGGGGACGTACGCGGGCCATCGTATCGACCGCCACAGCGGCGCCCCGGCGCGGGTTACCGGGCTGGTCAAGCGCGTCGTGACCTGCGAAGAAGCGATCATGACCAGGGTGCGCGCACCACCCGGACGGCCCAGTCGGCGGTGTGACCCACACGATGCTCGACCCGACCAAGCCGGGGTGCGGTTAGCAAGACATAATGCGACGCGTGACAACGGCAGCCCCCAACATCAGCCAGCGCGTGCACTCGCTGAACCGGCCGAACATGGTCAGCGTCGGCACCATCGTCTGGCTGTCCAGTGAGCTGATGTTCTTCGCCGGCCTCTTCGCCATGTTCTTCACGGTGAAGGCGCAGACGCCCGGCGAGTGGCCGCCGCCGCCCGCCGAACTGGACGTCTGGGGCTGGTCGGTCTGGTTCACGATCATCCTCATCGCGTCGTCCGTGACCTGCCAGCTCGGCGTGTTCGCGGCGGAGAAGGGCGACGTCTACGGGCTGCGGCGCTGGTACGCGCTGACCCTGCTGATGGGCGCGATCTTCATCTTCGGCCAGGCCGTCGAGTACTACAAGCTCGTCGTCGACCACCACACCACGCTGTCGTCGTCGGCGTGGGGCACCGTGTTCTACCTGACGACCGGGTTCCACGGCTTGCACGTGACCGGCGGGCTCATCGCCTTCGTCTACCTGATGATGCGCACGAAGATGAGCAAGTTCACGCCGGCACAGGCCACCGCCGCGATCGTCGTGTCGTACTACTGGCACTTCGTCGACGTCGTCTGGATTGGCCTCTTCATCTGCGTCGAGCTGCTCAAGTGAGCACCACGGCACCGACAGAGCGCACGAACTGACAGCAAGGGTTGCCGCGAGAATGACCACCAAGAAGATCCTCGAACCGGGTGAGGAAAAGCCGGTCTCGAAGCGTGCGCGCTCCACGAAGCTGCGCCGCAAGCTGACCCGGTTCGTCGCGCTCGGTTTCGCGCTCGTCGTCGTCGGGATGCTCTACAGCGCGTTCGCGCCGACCCCGCAGACCGCGCAGGCGCAGGGCGACCCGGCACTGGTCCGGCAGGGCCAGAAGCTCTACGAGGACTCCTGCATCTCCTGCCACGGCGCGAACCTCGAGGGCGTCAAGGACCGCGGTCCCAGCCTGATCGGCATCGGCAGCGCGGCGGTCTACTTCCAGACCTCGACCGGCCGGATGCCCGCCCAGATGCAGCAGGCGCAGAACGAGCGCAAGCCCGCGTTCCTCAAGCCGGACGAGATCGCCGCGGTGAGCGCCTACGTGCAGGCGCACGGCGGCGGCCCGCAGCTGCCCGCCGAGCACGGCGAGGCGCTGGTGGGCGACAACCCGGCCGCCGGTGGCGACCTGTTCCGCCTCAACTGCGCGTCCTGCCACAACTTCACCGGGCGCGGCGGCGCGCTCTCCTCGGGCAAGTACGCCCCGACGCTCGACGGCGTCACCGAGGAAGAGATCTACGCCGCGATGCTGACCGGCCCGCAGAACATGCCGAAGTTCTCCGACCGCCAGCTCACCCCGGACGAGAAGAAGAACATCATCGCCTACGTCAAGTCGGTGACCGACGGCAACAACAACCCCGGTGGCAACCCGATCGGCGGGCTCGGCCCGGTGCCCGAGGGCATGATCGTGTGGATCGTGGGAATTGCCGCAGTAATAGGCGTGACGCTGTGGATCGGAGCCAAGGCATGAGTGCCGACGAGCGGCAGCTGCCCACGGAGGCAGAGCTCGCCGAGATGAGCCGCGACGAGCTGGTCCAGCTCGGCATGAAGATGGACGGCGTGGAGATCATCTCCTACGACGACCCGTGGCCGGTCAAGGGCACCCGCGCCGAGAAGCGCGCCGAGCGCCTCGTCGCGCTCTGGTTCCTGATCGCGGCGATCGCCGGGCTCGCGTTCATCGGCGTGTTCATCGCGTGGCCGTGGAAGTACGCGGCCCCCAGCAGCGGTGACTACGGCCTGTACTCGCTCTACACGCCGCTGCTCGGTCTGACCCTCGGCCTGGCCGTGGTCGGTGTCGGCGTCGGCGCCCTGCTCTACACCAAGCGGTTCATCCCGCACGAGGTGATGGTCCAGGACCGCCACGACGGTCGGTCGCCCGAGATCGACCGCCAGACCATCGTCGCCGAGCTCGCCGACGCGGGTAGCCGCAGCGGCATCGCCCGCCGGTCGCTGATCAAGCGCACCGCGGGCCTCGGCGCCGGCGTGATGGGCCTGGGCATCGGCATCTTCGCCGTCGGCGGCCTGGTCAAGAACCCGTGGGCGAACTCGGACAACGAGAACGGCCTCTGGCACACCGGCTGGCTCGAGACCGGTGGCGAGCGTGTGTTCTTGCGCACTGACACCGGCGACCCGCACGAGGTCAAACTGGTCAGCCCGGACGACATGTCCGCGGGCGCGATGATGACCGTCTTCCCGTTCCGGGAGAGCGAGCGCAAGGACCCGGAGAAGCTCTCGGAGGCGCTCACCCGCTCGGACAACCCGGTGATGTTGATCCGCCTGCGCCCCGAGGACGCCGCGAAGGTCATCAAACACGCAGGTCAAGAGGACTACAACTTCGGCGACTACTACGCCTACACCAAGGTGTGCAGCCACCTCGGCTGCCCGACCTCGCTGTACGAGCAGCGGACCAACCGCATCCTCTGCCCGTGCCACCAGTCGCAGTTCGACGCCCTGGAGTACGGCAAGCCGATCTTCGGCCCGGCGACCCGCAAGCTGGCCCAGTTGCCGATCGCGGTCGACGAATCGACCGGATTTTTCTACGCTAAAGGTGACTTCAACGAAGCCGTGGGTCCGGCGTTCTGGGAGCGTAAGTCATGAGTGGTATCACGACCCCCACGAAGCCGAACACCCTTGCGTCCCGGGCGGCGGCCGGCACCGCGAACTGGGTCGACGACCGGTACCACCCGGCCGGCGGTCTGCGCAGGCAGCTGAACAAGGTCTTCCCGACGCACTGGTCGTTCCTGCTCGGCGAGATCGCGCTGTACAGCTTCATCGTCCTGCTGCTGTCGGGCACCTACCTGGCGCTGTTCTTCGACCCGTCGATGATGGAAGTCACCTACAACGGGTCGTTCGACAACCTGCGCGGCCTCGAGATGTCGCGGGCCTACGAGACCGCGCTGAACCTCTCGTTCGACGTGCGTGGCGGCCTGTTCGTGCGCCAGGTGCACCACTGGGCCGCGCTGCTGTTCATGGCCGCGATCGTGGCCCACATGTTCCGCGTGTTCTTCACCGGCGCGTTCCGCAAGCCGCGTGAGGTCAACTGGGTCATCGGCGTCAACCTGTTCCTGCTCGGCGCCACCGAGGGTTTCGCGGGCTACTCACTGCCCGACGACCTGCTCTCCGGTGCGGGCCTGCGGATCATGTCCGGTCTGATCATGTCGATCCCGATCATCGGGACGTGGATCCACTGGCTGCTGTTCGGCAGCGAGTTCCCGGGCGTGGACATCATCCCGCGGCTCTACACCGCCCACATCCTGCTGCTCCCCGGCATCCTGCTGGCGCTGATCGCCGTGCACGTCGGCTTGGTGTGGTACCAGAAGCACACCCAGTTCCCGGGCGTGCGGCGCAAGGAGACCAACGTCGTCGGCGTGCGCATCATGCCGGTGTTCGCGGTCAAGGCCGGTGGCTTCACCGCCGTCGTGATCGGCGTCATCGCGCTCATGGGTGGGCTCTTCCAGATCAACCCGATCTGGAACTTCGGGCCCTACAACCCGGCGCACATCTCGGCGGGCACCGTGCCCGACTGGTACATGGGCTGGACGGACGGCCTGCTGCGGCTCTGGCCGTCGTGGGAGGTCTACCTCGGGAACTACATGATTCCCGCGCCGTTCTTCCCGTTCATGATGGGTCTGCCGCTGCTGGGCGGCGTTGCCATGGTCTACCCGTGGATCGAACGCAAGCTGTCCAAGGACCGGGCGCACCACAACCTGTTGCAGCGCCCGCGTGACGTGCCCGTGCGCACCAGCCTCGGCATGATGGCGATCACGTACTTCATGGTCTCGCTGATGTCCGCGGGCAACGACATCATGGCCGACAAGTTCAACATCTCGTTGAACGCGACCACGTGGATGGGCCGGATCGGGCTGCTGATCCTGCCGCCGATCGCGTACTTCGTGACGTACCGGATCTGCATCGGCTTGCAGCGTTCGGACCGCGCGGTGCTCGAGCACGGCATCGAGACCGGCATCATCAAGCGGCTCCCGCACGGTGAGTTCATCGAGGTGCACCAGCCGCTGGGCCCGGTCGACGACCACGGCCACCCGATCGCGCTGGAGTACCAGGGCGCCCCGGTGCCGAAGAAGATGAACAAGCTCGGCTCGGCGGGTTCGCCGCGGCCTGGTTCGCTGCTCACGCCCGACCCGGAGTCGGAGACGCTCGCGCTGGCCAGGGCCCGCGCGAACGGCCACGGCGGCGGTGGTCCGGCCGAGATCGACACCGGCGACGATCCGAGCAAGGAGCTCTGAGCGTTTCCACCACCCGAAGCGGCACCCCACGGCTGGGGTGCCGCTTCGGTGCGTTTAGCCTGCCTCGGTGATCCGAGCGAGGCGCATCGCGGCCGTGCTCGCCGCCGTGCTGACTGTGTTGTCCTCGGCGGCGTGCGGGCTCGACGACCCGACCGTGAGCAGCGGCGCGGACCGGCCGACCACCGCGGCCACGGTGCCGGTGGGCACGTCGTCGGCACCGGCCAAGTCGTCGGCGTCGGCTTCGGCCAAGCCGACCACGACCAAGGCCAAGCCCAAGCAGGACTGCCCGTACCCGGACTCCGGGTTCGACTGCGACCTGCAGCGCCGGTTCAAGGCCGCTGAGGCGTACGTGGCGAAGCGGCCCGGCACGGTGGGGATCGTGGTCCGGGACCGGCAGACGGGCGCTGTGTGGCGCAACGAGCACGCGGACGAGCACGTGTGGACGGCGTCGACCATCAAGCTGGCGATGACCGTGAACCTGCTGCTGCGCGATCGCGACGGCGACATCACGCTCACCGCGGGCGACAAGGGCCTGATCGAGCGGATGCTGCACAGCTCCGACGACGAGGCCGCGGACAGCCTGTGGTTCAAGTACGCGGGCAGCGACCACATGGCGTTCAACAACGCCTTCCCGCAGTACGGCATGAAGTCGGTGTTGCCGCAGCGGGGATTCACGAAGTTCTACCCGTACTGGGGCTTCCAGAAGTGCACGCCGGAAGACCTCGACGGGCTGATCAACTACGTGCTGGGCAAGCTGCCGTCGGACCTGCGCGGCTACATCGTGCCGAAGATGCGCGCGGTGGCCGCGAACCAGCAGTGGGGCGTGTGGGGCGCGGGATCGGCCGCGCAGCCGGGCAACAAGGACGGCTGGTCCGAGGAGCAGGGCGGCTGGGTGATGAACTCGGTCGGCTTCGTCGGGCCGGGGGAGCGGTACACGCTGGCCGTGATGAACAGCCTGAAAGGCGAGGGCGGCTACGACGAGGGCCAGGCCACCGACACCCAGGTGGCCGCCCTGATCTTCAAGGGCCGCTTCTGACCGCCTTCGATCGCGCCGAACGCCGTTCGTGGTCGGGCAAGGCCGACGCCTATGCCGCGAGTTTCGCTGAGTTGTGCGCGCACCCGGTGCCGGCGTTGCTGGACGTGGCCGCGGTCCAGCCGGGTGCCGGTGTGCTGGACGTCGGCGCCGGAACCGGCGCCGTGGCGGCCGCGGCCCGAGCGCGCGGCGCCTCCGTGGTAGCCGTGGACGCCGAACCCGACATGACCGCGTGCGTGGCCGACCGGCTGCCCGGGGTCGCGACGGTCTGCGCGGCGTTGCCGGAGCTCCCGTTCGCCGACGAGGCGTTCGACGCGGTGGTAGGCAACTTCGTGGTCAACCATGTCGGCCGGCCGCGGCACGCGGTTGCCGAACTGCGCCGGGTGACCCGGTCGGGCGGGCGCGTCGCGGTGACCGTGTGGGCCGCGCCCGCTGCGGCTGGACAGGCGTTGCTGGGCCGGGCGGTCGCGGCGGCGGGGGTCGCGGGTGGCGCTGTCTTGGGACTCGACCCGGCAGATGACTTTCCACGCACACCAGCGGGTTTCGCCGCTGTGCTCCGTGGCGCAGGCCTTGCCGGCGTGCGATGCCAGGCTGTCGAATGGGCGCACCGGACCACCGTCGAGCGGTGGTGGCGTGGACCGGCCGAAGGGCTTGCCGGCGTCGGGCGACTGCTGGCGGGGCTGACCGCCGCCGAGGTCGTTCGGGTCGAGGCCGCCTACCGGCGGCTGTGCGGCGGATTCACGGCACCGGATGGCACCCTGGTGTTGCCACACCGGGCGTTGCTCGCCCATGGTCGTGCTTGACGGTCAGTCGCCGATCGCGAAGGCCTCGTCGGTGTCGCGCCGGGAGAACGACCGGAACGCGATGTGGGTGGCTGTCTCGAGCACGCCGGGCACCTTGCTGATGCCCCCGGGCACGATGCCGGCGAGGTCCTCGTGCCGCTCGAAGCCGAGGACCGCGATCAGGTCGACGTCGCCCGCGCAGGAGTAGACCTCCTTCACCCCGTTGATGTCCGCGATCGCTTGCGCGGTCTCGGGAATGCTCTCCGCGGCCGCCTTGATCAGCACGAAGGCCGTGATCACTGGTCGTCTCCTCGCTGTCGGTGCGCCCCAGCGTACGAGCCTCGTCGTTGGTCGGCGCACGCCGGCCATCGGCCACGGCGTGAACCGGCGCCTACGCGGGTTTGACCGGCTGTCGCAGGATCGTCTTGAGCTTGGCGGGTGGGGTGCGTCGTGCGTCGCTGAGGTAGATCTCGTGGTGGTCGCCGTTGAAGGCGAGGCCGTGCTCGGGCAGGTACTGGTTGTGCAGGCGATCCAGGGTGGGCGTCTCGTCGTCGTAGGAGCCGACGTGCAGGATCTGGACGCTGGTTCCCTCGGTCATGGTGTGCAGGCGAACGGCGTCGATCGCCGGGGGTGCCTTCTTCTTCGCGACGTCGTCGATCGCCGACCGGACCATCTCCTCGGTGATCCACGTGGGCTGGCTGATCAGCATGGTCCACTCCCACGCCTGCTTGTCCCGCGACAGGAACACCGCCGGGTCGTCGGCCCGCCACAACCCTTCCAGCGGGCCCACCACGAAGTCCCGGTCGAGCGTGCGCTTGCTCGCGAACTTCAGCGTGTAGGCCACCCCGTACAACGCCTCGATCGCCTGCGCGTACGCGGCCGAGGTGTTCGGATCGCCCTGGCCGTCGACCGCGAGGTAGCGGAACTCGGGCACGTCGACGACCGCGAACTCCTTCGCCGACGGGGCGTAGAGCTGCCTGTGGGCCTTCTTGACGTCGTACTTGTCCACGTGATCTCCAGTGCTCACTCGGAAGTGGTGCGTTGTCTGGGCACCGCCGCCTCGGCGCGGGCGAGCCAGCTGCGCCACCGGCCGGCCGACCGGACCGGCTGCCACCAGGGCTCCGACGTCTGCACGAGGCGGGTGCCGGGCTGGTCGAGCCAGCGCAACACCACCCCTAACTCCTCCGGCGACGCACCTCGCAACGGGTCGTCGCTGGGCAGCACCGTCTCCGCCGCCGCCACCAGTTGGGCCACCACCGGCATCGGCCGCACCCCGCGCGGGGCCACGCCGGCCGACGCCAGGCGGCCATAGCGGATCACCGCGAAGAGCCAGCCGCCCTTGCCGTCGGAGCGGGCGGCGACCACCTCGGCCAGCGCCGCCAGCGAGCCCAGGCGCTGGGCCCGGTCGAGCGCACGCACCAGCACCGCTAACCGGTCCCGCTCCACGGCCGCCTGCTCGTAGCGCTGCGCCTGCGCCAGCACCTCCATCCGCGACGCCAGTTCCGCCAACGGCCGGGTGCGCAACCCGGCCACCAGCTCCTGCGCCGTCACCACGAACGGCGCGTACTCCTCGACGCTCTGCCGCCCGGCGCACGGCGCCTGGCACCGGTGCAGTTCCGCCAGGGCGCAAGGCTTCCCGGTCGGCCGGGTGGCCGAGATGCGTTGCGTGCACGGCCGGATCCCGGTGACCTCCTGCAGGGCCAGCACCACGTCGTCGGCCATGCGACGCGACCGGATGGGGCCCAGGGCGCCCGGGCGCGGGGTGCGGACGACCGACAGCCGCGGGAAGGGCTCGTCGGTCAACGTCAGCCACCACGAGTGGTTCGGGTTGCGCGACCGGCGGTTGTAGCTGGGCTTGTGCGCCGAGAGCAACCGCAGCTCGCGGACCTGCGCCTCCAACGGGTGCGCGCACGTCACGAAATCCACCCGCGAGGCCAGCGCCACCATCTCCCGCAGCCGCGGCCGGGTCTCGCTCGCGGTGAAGTACTGCCGCACCCGCCGCCGCAGGTTGGTCGCCGTGCCGACGTACAACACCTCCTCGCGCGGCCCCATGAACAAGTACACGCCCGGCTCCTCCGGCAGGTGCGCCGCCATGCCGCGCTTGCGCCGCTGGGTCGCGGTGACCTCGGGCAGGTAGTCCATCAGCTCTTCCAGCGACTGCACGCCGATCGAGCCGACCCGCTCCAGCAGGCCGTGCAGCACGTCGACGGTCGCGCGGGCGTCGGCCAGCGCCCGGTGGTTCGGCGTGGTCCTGGCGTGGAAGAGCTGTGCCAGCGCGGAAAGGCGGCAGCTGGGCGCCTCGTCGCGGGTGAGCACGCGGCGGGCCAGCTTCACCGTGCACACGACCGCGGGCTTCGGCCACGGGTAGCCGTAGCGCTTGCACGCCTCCTTCAGGAAGGTCATGTCGAACCCGGAGTTGTGCGCGACGAACACCGCGCCGGAGGCGAACTCCAGGAACGCGGGCAGCACGTGCTCGAACGTCGGCGCCGCGCTGACCATGGCGTCGGTGATGCCCGTGATCGACACGATCTCCGGCGGGATGCCCCGGCCCGGGTCGACGAGCGTGGCGAACTCGCCGAGCACCTCGCCGCCGCGCACCTTGACCGCGCCGATCTCGGTGATCGCGTCCTGCTCGGCGCTGCCCCCGGTCGTCTCCAGGTCGACCACCACGAACGTGGTGTCGCGCAGGGGCGTGCCCAGCTCGTCGAACGCGAGCTGGACCTGCGTGGTTTCGGATGCGGTCGTCATCACGGCGGACGCTAGAGCACCCCACCGACAGTTCCGCTGCGTAGGCCTTCCGCTGCGGCAACCGACAAGCGTCGGCTCGATCGATCGGCCGAATCCGGGCGCTCCGCTAACCTGTAGGGATGGCAGCGCCGTCCGAGTCCCCGGGATCGGAATCGCCGGGTCCGGCTCCCGAGACGTCCGAAGTGGACGGTCTCGCGGCCGACGACGAGCTGCTCCCCGAGTCCACAGTGGACTGGAACGGGCTGCCGGACGCCGTGCGCGCGCGGCTGGCCGACCTCGGCGCCGAGGCGCTCGGTGAGCTGTCCCGCCCGGACGTGCCGCAGAACCTGCGCCCGGTCGCGAAGTTCGCCCCCGCCAAGCGTGCGCGGCTCGGCGGCCCGGCCATCGTCGGCGCACTGCGGGACTCGCGGGTGTTCCGGACCGCGGTCGTCGAGTGGGTACGCGAGCACCACGCCTCCGCGCTGGACCTGACCAGCGGCGACGCGGCCGCGTCGGCCGCCGCGGCGGTGCTGCTGGGCGAGGAGAACGCCTCCTTCTACGTGGAGCTGGTCGCGCGCCGGGCCGGCGACGCCGCCCTGCGGGCCGAGCGCGACGCGGCGAAGTCCCGCGCGGAGAAGGCCGAGCAGGAGGCCGCGCGGCTGCGCAGCGAGCTCGACGCGGTGGCCGGGGTGTCCGACCGGATCCTCGACGAACGCGAGGCCGAACTCGACAAACTGCGCAAACGCCTGCGCGAGCAGGGCGTCAAGCTGCGCGCGGCCCGTGACGAAGCCGAGCGGGCCGTCGCCGCGGTGGCGGAGGTCCGGGCCGAGTACGAGGACCTGATCGCCAAGCTGATCGAGGAACGCGACACCGAGCACGAACGCGCCGAGACCGAGCGCGCCAACGCCCAGCGCGCCAAGGCCGACATGGAGATCGCCCGCCAGTCCGCCCGCGAGGCCCGCCAGGCCGACGAGGTCCGCCTCTCGCTGCTGGTGGAAACCCTCGACGGCGCCGTGACCGGGCTGCGCCGCGAACTCGCCCTCGGCGGCACGGGCCCGCGACCGGCCGACCTCGTCCGCGGCGCGACCGCCGGGCAGGGCACCGCGGGCCGGGTGGACGACCCGGCCGCGCTCGACCGGCTGCTCGCCTTGCCCGCCGTGCACCTGGTCGTGGACGGCTACAACGTCACCAAGACCGGCTATCCCGAGCTGCCGCTGGCCGACCAGCGCGACCGCCTCGTGCACCAGCTCTCGTCCCTGGCCGCGCGCACCGGCGCCGAGGTCACGCTGGTGTTCGACGGGGCGGGCGTGATCGCCGTGCCGATCGCCGCGCCGCGGGGCGTGCGGGTGCTGTTCAGCGACCCCGGCGTGCTCGCCGACGACGTCATCCGGGCCCTGGTGACCGCCGAACCCGAAGGCCGCCCGGTCATCGTCGTGACCTCCGACCGCGCCGTCGCCGACTCGGTGCGCAGGCGCGGGGCCCACTCGGTGCCCTCGGCCGTCCTGCTGGCCCGCCTCGGGCGGGTGTGAGCGTCACGTCGGCGGCCCTTGCCGCGTTGTCACAGGTGTCAGGGTCGAGGAGGTGTGATGCGGCGCGCGCGGGTGGTGACGGCGGTCGTGGTCGTGCTCGCGGGCTGGGTCGCCACGCCGGTCGCCCTCGCGGCGCCGACGCCTGAGCCAGGCGCCCCCGGAGCGGTGCCCGACACCCGGCCGGGCACGGCGTTCGCCGACCCTCGGGTCGCGCAGCTGCAGGTCACCGCGACCGAGGTGCAGCACGAGCTCGCCGGGCTCGCCACCCAGATCCACACCGCCGAGACCGACCTCGGCAAGGCGACCGCCACCGCCAACGCCGCGCGTGACCGTCGCAAGCAGGCCGACGCGGTCGTGGCCGCGCGCCAGGGCGAGATGGACCGCTACGCGGTGGCCGTGTTCGGCGCCATGGGCCAGCCCAACAGCATGCAGGCGTTGTTCAGCGCGGCGAGCCCCGAGGACTTCCTCGACGGCGCCGACCTGCTCGGCGAACTGCGCAGGCAGGCCGAGCAGCGGCTGACCGCGGCGATGCAACGACAGCGTTCCGCCACCGCCGCCGAACAACAGGCGAGCCAGGCCGAACAGCTTGCGGCGCAACGGAAGAACGCGCTCGACCGGCGCACCGCGGACGCGACCAACCGGGCCGCCGCCGTCTCCTCGGAGCTGCGCGGGCAGGTCGCCGCGGCCGACAACGCGGTGATCGCCATGCAACGCGCGCAGGCCCAGCGCAACGCCGACACGAAGGCGAACTGGCAGGCCTACCTCGACCGCCTGCACGCCGCGGGCATCACCCCGCCACCCGCGGGCGCGCTGCGCGACCCCGCGCACCTGCCGGGTGGCCTGACCCGCCTCGGCGCGCCTGGCGTCGCTCAGACCTCCGCACACGGCCAGACCCTGTTGGTGCTGCCCAAGGAGACCATCGACGCGGTCTCGGCGGCCATGGGGACGCTGGGCAAGCCCTACGTGCCGCACAAGAGCGGCGGCGGGCCGGTCGCCTACTCGTGCGACGGCCTCGTGCACACCGTCTACGGCGGGGCCGGGCTGTCGCTGCCGCCGTCGGTGGGCGAGCAGTTCGCCCAGCTCGCCCCGGTCGCGACCGCCGACGTCCAGCCCGGCGACCTCGCGTTCCTCGGGCCGCGCCAGTACGGCGTGCAGGGCGTGGGCATCGTGCTCGACCAGCACACCATGCTCGCCGCGGACGGGCGGCTGGCCGGGGTCGTGGTGACCGACCTGCCCGGTCCGGACACGGTGCTCGGGTTCGCCCGGCCCGCGTTGGCGCACCGGCCCGCCCAGCCCGTGCCCGCCGCCACCGACCGCGGGCTGACGTGGCGGTGCGGTGGCGTCCAGCTGCCGCCGTCCCCGTCCGGGCAGACCTCCGGGGCGTGGGGCGGTTACCCCAACGGGTTGATCCCGGCCACCGCGCTGTGCCCGATCGGCATCGGCGCGCACGTGCTGCGCTGCGACGCCGCTGAGTCGTTCAAGGCGATGTCCCAGGCGTACCAGGCGGTGTCGGGCCGGCCGTTGTGCGTGACGGACTCGTACCGGACGTTCGACCAGCAGGTGAAGCTGTACGCGCAGAAGCCGGCGCTGGCCGCGGTACCCGGGACCAGCAACCACGGCTGGGGCCTCGCCGTGGACATGTGCGGCGGCGTCGAGCACTGGGGCACGCCCGAGCACGCGTGGATGGTGGCCAACGCGGGCGCGTTCGGCTGGACCAACCCCGGGTGGGCGCAACCGGGGCGCGGCCGCGAGGAGCCCTGGCACTGGGAGTTCAGCTGAGACGGGAGTTCAGCTGATCTTGGAAATTCGCTTGACTCCCGAAATTGTCAGACCCCCTGCTTAGCCTCGGTCCCGAAAGGTTGAAACGCCTGGAAGGGGACCTCGAGATGATCGTGGACTGCGAGACCTGCGTCGTGCGTGGCGACGCGTGCAAGGACTGCGTGATCACCGTGTTGCTCGGGGCGCCGCCGAGCGTAGAACTGGGCTCGCCGGAGCAACGCGCCATCGACGCGCTCGCCGACGCCGGTCTCGTCCCGAGGCTGCGCCTGGTGCCCGCGGTTTCGTCCGAAACGCCCGGCAGCAGCACGTCAAACGCCGAACGGTCGCCAGGTTGCGGTGAGCGGCGAGAGCCTCGAGTGAGCTGAGCGACCCCCTTCCCGCGCCCCGCAAACGAGCCCCGGCTGACGTGGGCATTCCCAGTGTGCAGGGGGCCAACTGGGAAAGCGGCGGGACAGGTGTAGGCACGGTCACATTGCGCGGTCGGTGCTGCTCCATTGGTGTTTCGGGGCCAGTTGGCAACCTTTTTACGGGGTGGCGGTAGACGCCTGGACTCACTTTTCGTAACCTGTCCGAGATCTCGCGGCAGGTAGCCGCCCACACAGGAGGGCGACTCCGCGGGATCGCCGCCGAGTCGGTCTTGTCGGGGGACCGGACCGGAACCTTCCGTAACGGTTGGGCCAGCGGGGTTGCAGGCTGTCTTCTGCCCGTGACCTGCTGAGCGTCGCCGGGACGTTTCGTTCCCGGGCGTGTGCTTGGCCCGCGGCGGTCAACGGACGAAGGAGACACGCGCGACGTGGCGTCGCAACGACTGAAGCGCACGATGCGCGGGGCGCTCACGGCTGGTGCCGTGATGGCGATTGTCAGCCTTTCCCCTACCCCCGCCCTTGCCGATCCTCCCGCCTCCGGCACCACCACCCAGCCCGCCCCGAAGACCGCTTCGGAGGCGATGAAGCAGTACCAGGCGCTGTCGAAGCAGGCCGAGACCGTCAACGAGGACCTCCTCAAGGCCAAGGACGACCTCAAGCACAAGCAGACCGACCTGCAGCGCGCGAACTCCGACCTCGCCAAGGCCAAGACCATGGTCAAGGACGCGGGCACTCGTGAGAACGAGTTCCGCGACCAGGTCGACCAGCTGGCCGGCGCCTCGTTCGAAGGTGCCCGGTTCAACCAGCTCTCGGCGCTGTTCACCGGGACCAACGCGCAGGACTTCCTCGACCGGGCGTCCGCGCTCAACATCCTGGCCAGCGGCAACGCCAAGGTGCTGGAAGGCCTGCAGAGCGCGGTGAACGAGGCGCAGCAGGGCCAGACCCTCGCCGCCGACGCCCAGCGCCGCGCCGCGACGGCCAAGACCACGGCGCAGAACCTGGTCAACCAGATCCAGCAGAAGAAGACGGACCTGGAGAAGCAGGCCAACAAGGTCCGCGAGGCGTACAACAAGCTCTCCGGTGCCGACCGCGACTCGCTCAACGGCAACTACGACCCGACGCTGTTCATCGCGCCGCCCGGCACCGCCGGCAAGGCGATGCAGGAGGCGCTCGCGCAGGTCGGCAAGCCCTACGTGTGGGGTGCCGCAGGCCCGAACAGCTTCGACTGCTCCGGGTTGACCATGTGGGCGTACGGGCACGCGGGCATCTCGCTGCCGCACTCGAGCCGGGCCCAGTACCAGATGGGCGTCCCGGTGAGCCGGGACGCGCTGCAGCCGGGTGACCTGCTGTTCTTCGGCAGCAGCGCGAGCTCCATCCACCACGTCGCGATGTACATCGGTGACGGCAAGGTCGTCCACGCGGCGACCTCCGGCCAGCCGGTCAAGATCTCGCCGGTGGAAGGCGCGGGCAGCGACTACTTCGGTGCGAAGCGCATCGTGTCCAGCTGACCTGCTCCACGACAGACGAAGCCGCCCGGAACCGCCCAGGTTCCGGGCGGCTTCGTCTTTGTCCGGGTCCGCCCTCCCGCTCGCGCGGTTTTCCACAGGCACCCGGTTGTCCACAGATCCCGCCAACCGCCGTTCCGGAGCCCCCAGTCCGATAGACTGGGACTCGGGGAGCCCCCCGTGGCGGGTGGGGGCTGTGTACGCGCGCGCGAGGCGAAAGCGTTTGTCCGCAACGGGTTTTGGGCCCGGAGTAGGTTTGTGATCATGGTGGATGCCTGGCAGGCGCGGGCCAACGAGTTGTACGAGCGGGCGACGTTCGCCGCCGACCCGCGAGCGCTGGCCGAGGGCGAGGCGCTGCTCGACTCGATCGAGGCCGACCTGGCCCTGGCCCGTGGCCGCCTCCTGCACGCGAAGTTCCTCGCCGACCGGCAGGAGGACCCGGCCGAGCTGGCCAACTTCGAGCGAGCCGTCGCGCTCTACGTCAAGCTGGACGACCCGACGGGCGAGGCCGAGGCGCGGTTCTGGCTCGGGCTGGTCCACCAGGTCGTGCGCGGCGACACCGACACCGCGGCGCCGCACTTCGAGCGCGCGCTGGCCGGCGACCCGCTCGTCCGCAGCTACGCCGCCCGCCACCTCGGCTTCCACGCGCAGGCCAAGGGCGACACCGGCCAAGCCGAGCGGCACTTCGAGGAGTCCCTGCGCCTGCGCCGCGAACTCGGCCACGGCCCCGCGACCGCCGCCGCGCTGCTCCCGCTGGCCACCCTGGCCGCCGAGGCCGGCCGCGCCGACGAGGCGACCGCCATGCTCGCCGAAGCCGAACGCCTGGCCGAGCGGGCGCCGGGGGTGCAGAGCTGGATCGCCGCCACCCGCGCCGACCTCGACGGGTGAAATACGATCGACCGGTGACTGCCGCGAGGGTTCGGGCCTGGCTGGGCGCGTTCGTGGCGTTGTGCGTGGTCACGGGCATCGCGCTGCTCGCGTGGCCGAACACGTCGACCGCACCCGGCCAAGGCGCCGTCGCCAGCTCGCCGAACCCGCAAGGCGACGCGACCGGCGCGGCCAAGTCCACCGCCGTGCGCGGACTGCTCCAGCGCCGCGCCGACGCCCTGCTGCACCACGACAAGAAGGCCTTCCTCGCCACCGTCGACCCCAAGGCCACCGCGGCGTTCCGCACCACGCAGACCAACCTGTTCGACAACCTCGCCGGCGTCCCGCTCGGTCACTGGGCCTACCGCATCAACCCCGTCGACGCCGTCGACCCGGCCGCGCTGCGCCCGGCCGATCCCGCCGACCTCGCCGGCCCGGCCGCCCGCGGCGACGAGCTCTGGGCGCCGCGCACCGACCTCGACTACGCCCTGCGTGGCGTCGACGCCCAGCCCACGACCAAGACGATGGGCTACCTCTACGTCCGCCGCGGCGCCCAGTGGTACCTGCGCTCGGACACCGCCCTCGACCGCACCGACCGGCGCACCTGGCGCGGCCCGTGGGACTTCGCGCCGGCCAAGGAACTGACCACCAAGCGCGGCTTCGTGCTCTACCACCCCGGCGACGAGGAGATGGCCCGGCGCCTGGCCGACGAGCTCGACAGCGCCGTGCAGGCCGTGTCCAACGTGTGGGGCACCAACTGGCCGATGCGGGTGGCGATGGTGCTGCCAGCGACCGCGACCGAGATGCGCGCGCTGGTCGGCCCGGACTTCCCGATCAACGCCGTCGTCGCCGTGTCGGTCGCCGACCACGTCGACCGCGACCACCACACCGTGCAGGGCCAGCGCGTGGTGTTCAGCCCGAACGGCTCGCGCGGGCTCTCGCCGGTGGCGCTGCGGGTGGTGGTGCGCCACGAGTTCACCCACATCGCCGCCCGTGCGGACACAGTGGACGGCACACCGCTCTGGGTGCTGGAGGGCTTCGCCGACTACGTCGGCTACCGCACGAGCGGGGTCGAACTGGCCCAGGGCGCACCGGATCTCGCCCAGCAGGTGGCGGCCGGCCAGGCGCCGAGCGGGCTGCCGACCGACGCGGCGTTCCGGTCGAGCGGGCACGAGCTGGACCTCGCCTACCAGCAGGCGTGGACGGTGATGAAGTTCCTCGGCGACAAGTTCGGCCAGGCCAAGCTGGTCCAGGTCTACCGCGCGCTCGCCGGGGCCGGCGCGCAGCCGGGGGAGAAGCTGGACCAGCAGCTGCGCGGGCTGATCGGCATGGACCGCACCGCACTGGTCGCCGAGTGGCGCGAGTACCTGCGTCGCCAGCTCGGCTGAGCCGCCGGTAGGGTCGCCGACGTGCGCAGGACATTGCTGGTGACCAACGACTTCCCGCCGCGAGCAGGCGGCATCCAGCACTACCTGCACACGCTGGCCATGCACCTGCCCGACCAGGAGTTGGTCGTCTACGCGCCGTCGTGGGAGTCGCCGAACGGCTCGCACCCGGAGTTCGACGCGAAGCAGCCGTTCACCGTCGTCCGGCACCCGACGTCGCTGATGCTGCCGGTGCCGTCGGTGGCCAAGCGCGCCAAGGAGATCGCCCGCGCGGAGGGTTGCGACACCGTCTGGTTCGGCGCGTCCGCGCCGCTCGGGCTGCTCGCGCCGGCGTTGCGCAAGGCCGGGGTGGACCGGTTCGTCGCCAGCACGCACGGGCACGAGGTCGGCTGGGCCATGCTTCCCGGTTCGCACCAGGCGTTGCGCCGCATCGGGTCCACTGTGGACGTCCTGACGTTCGTCAGCCGCTACACCCGGTCCCGGTTCGCCGCCGCGTTCGGCCCGATGGCCGCGCTGGAGCACCTACCGTCCGGTGTGGACACCGAGCGATACCGGCCGGACCCGGCCGCACGCGAGGAAATCCGCGCCCGCCACGGGCTCGGCGACCGGCCGACGGTCGTCTGCGTGTCCCGGATGGTCCCGCGCAAGGGGCAGGACATGCTGATCCTGGCGATGCCGAAGATCCGCGAGCTGGCGCCGGACGCGGTGCTGCTGCTGGTCGGCGGCGGCCCCAACAAGCACCGGATGCGCGCGCTCGCGGACGCGACCGGCGTCGGCGAGCACGTGGTGATGACCGGCTCGGTGCCCTTCGACGAGCTGCCCGCGCACTACGTCGCCGGAGACGTCTTCGCGATGCCGTGCCGCACCCGCGGTGGCGGGCTGGACGTGGAAGCGCTCGGACTGGTGTTCCTGGAGGCGTCGGCGGCCGGGCTCCCCGTGGTGGTCGGCGATTCCGGCGGGTCGCCGGAGACCGTGCGGGAAGGCGAGACCGGGCACGTGGTGTCCGGGCGCGACCTCGACGGGATCGCCGCGGCGGTCGGCGGCCTGCTGGCCGACCCGGAACGAGCCGCGGCCTACGGCGCCGCGGGCCGCGCCTGGGTCCAGCGAGACTGGCGCTGGGACGACCTCGCTGCCCGCCTGGCCGGCTTCTTGAACGGCTGACCCCGACCAGCTGATCCCGCGCACCCGTTGACTGGCCCGCTGACAAGCCCGCTGCCTGGCCCGCCGAAAATGTCGCGCCTCGCGTAGACCAGACCCCCACCCTCCCGGGGGGCGGCCCCTGTTCCAGTCTATCGGTTCTCAAGCGCCGCAACGGGAATCGACGAGATCTGTGGACAACCAGTCGCCTGTGGACAACTCGCCGAACAGATGTGCTGGACGGGCAAGCTGAACGGGAGAAGGGTGACCCGGGCGGCCGGTCCTCGGCGGCTGCCCGGGTCGGCTCCTCCTGGGCCACCCTCCCCGCGACTGCGATCGGTCAGTCGCGGACCGCCCAGGTCTCGAGGGTCGAGAAGTCCTCATCGTCGACGGCCGGCGCGGGTCGGCGGGGCCGTGCGGGAGCCGCCTCGACCGTCGCCTCGACGGGAGCCTTGACGGGCGGCACCTCGGCAGCGGCAGAATCCGCGGCGTTCATCTTGTCCAGCCCGGTCGCCGCCGCGAGCTGCTCGGCCACGTCGATGCCGATCACCGGGGTCAGCACCGCGATGCCCTGCGACAACGCGTCCGCGGCGGCTTCCGTGGTCAGCCGGTGGATCTCCGCGGCGAGCTTCGCTCCGCCCAGCCTCAGCGCCGCATCGGACAGCGTGAGCTCGACCAGCCGACCGTCCAGCGTCACGGTCAGCGCGATGCCCGACCCGCTGGTCGACGCACGGATGGCGCCGAGCCGGTCGAAGAGCCCCTCGGTCGCGTCCGAGAACTGCTCCGCGCGGTCGAACAGCTCCTCGATCGGCTCGTCGCGCAGCGCCTCGGGCTCCCACGGCGTGTCCAGCCACGGCAGGCGGTGCCGGGTCATGACAACCTCCAGCTGTCCGGCACGGTGGCCTCGGCCTGCTCGGCGGCCTCCGCGTCCAGACCGAGCCCGAGCGCGTCCACGTGCTCGGCGGGCAGGTCGGCCAGCACGTCGTGCAGTGCGTGCTTGGTCTTCTGGTTGGCCTTCGCGGTGGCCGTGCCGACCAGGTCGAGGATGGTCTCGGCGAGCCGCGCCGGGCCGAGACCCAGCGCGTGGTCGTCGATCTTCAGCTCGGCGAGCCCGCCGCCCGGGTAGGTCGTCACGGAAACCGTGTCGTGGTGGGCGCTCGCGGTGGCGGTGATCTCGTTCACGACGGGTGCACCCCGCCGTAGAAGGTGCCGCTGGACAGGGTGTGCGTCTGGCGCCGGACGGCGTCGCCGCTGTTGCCCTCGATGGTGTGCACGGTGTTGCCGTCCACGCTCTCCACGATGGCGATGTGCGTGCTGGTGGTGGTGTTCTGCGGGCCGGAGCCGAAGAGCAGCACGTCGCCCGGCCGCACCTGGTCGAGGTGCTTGCTGTCGTATGCCAGGTGGTGCTGCTGCCCCCACGTGTAGACGTCGCCGGTGAACGCGTACTGCGGGATGTTCACGCCCGCCTTGCGCCACACCCACGTCGCGAAGAGCGAGCACCAGTAGGTCGTCGGTCCGTACTTCTGCTTGTTGCTGCCCGGCGGGTGCTCGGTGGTGCCCAGTTCCTTGCGGGCCCGGTTCACGATGTCCTTGCCCTTGGCCGAACCGTGGGTCTTCGGCGGCTCGTGCTTGTGGACCTTCGCGGGTGCCTTGTGGTGCGCCTTCTTCGGGTCCGCGTAGCCGTCGTGCTCGACGTGCTTCTCCAGCGCCTTGAGCTGCCGGGCCGCGTGGGCCATCTCGGTGTTGACCTTGTCGAGGTGGCTCTTGGACTCCGCGGTGTAGTGGCGCACCAGGTCGACGACCTGGCCGACGCCCTTCACCAGCGCCGCGTGGGCACCGCTGCCCTGCACGCTGCGGGCCGCGTCGAGGATCGGCGTGGCCTTGCCGACGTACTCGTCGATCAGCCGCACCACCGCGGTGTGGCCGGAGTCGAGGTGACCGGCGACGCCACGCACGATGGCCGCGCCCTTGCTCGCCGACTGGGCGGTCGTGGCGAGCGAGGCGTTGACCTTCTTGGCCCGGGTGTGGAACTTGTCCGCGGTCGCACCCGACCAGTGCCCGGTCAGGCTGCTCGCGTTCTTCGCGTGCGTCTGGTGGTACTCGTCGACGTTCTGGCCGACCGTGGTGAGCACCAGTTCGGCCTTCTGGGCGTCGTCGGCCTTGCCCGCCAGCCGGTTGCGGTGCTCGATCATCTGCGCGGCGGCGGCCAGCGCGATGGACCGCGAGTCGGTGGCCGGCGCGGCCGTCCCGCCGTTCGCCGCCGATCCGCCGTGGGCGGGCTTGTTGTGTCCGACCGCGCTCTTGTCCTGGCCCGCCATCGCTGCTCCTCGCCTCGCGCTGATGAGAGCAACGATCGCCGCAGCACCGCTTCGAGGGCCATCCACCGTGCACGCGTGAGCAGCTCAGCTGCACAGCCGGTCACAGTTGGGCGGTCAGTTACCGACGGGTCAGCCGTACAACGCGGCGATCTCTTCCGCCCGCACCTTCGCGATGACGTCGCGCCGCGGCGACTGCCCGCCGGCCAGCTCGCCGGTGGTCTCGCTCAACTCCTCGTCGAGCACCCGGAACCGGCGGATCCGCACCGACGCACCGCGATTCGCCGCGCTCACGGCCGCGGCCAGTGCGGCGTCGAGGCCGACCCGGTCCTCGCCGAACCACAGGTCGGCGACGTCCTGGTCCACGGTGAGCAGCGCGCCGACGAACGGGCGCTGGTCGCCGACGACGACGCACCGGCTCACCAGCGGGTGGCTGCGCAACCGGTCCTCGAGCGGGCCCGGGGCGACCTCAGGGCCGTCGATCGTGCGGATGGTGTCGCCTTCGCGGCCGGTGACGTGCAGGTACCCGGCGTGGTCCAGGCGGCCCACGTCACCGGTGGCCAGCCAGCCGCCGCTCGCGTCCTCCGCTGGTGCGACCGCGTCGCCGCTGATCAGGATCGTGCCGTCGTCCTCGACCCGGACGGCCACGCCGGGCAGAGGCATGCCGACCGAGCCGGCCACCGCCGCGTTGCCGGGCGTCTCCAGCGCGGCGAACCCGCCGGCCTCGGTGAGGGAGTAGCCCTGGAACACGGGCACGCCCGCGCCGCGGAAGAAGTGGGTCAGCCGCCGGTCGAGCTGCCCGCCCGCGCACAGCACGCCGATGCAGCGCCCGCCGAGCGCGCCCCGCACCCGCGGGTAGACCAGGCGGGTCGCGGCGAGGTGCGCGAGCCGCAGCGACACCCCGTGCACCTGCTCCTGGCTGCGCCGCACGGCGACGTCCGCGGCGAGGTCGAACACCCGGCCGTTGCCGTCGGCGTGGGCCCGGCCGGCCAGCAGGCCGTAGACGCGTTCCAGCGTGCGCGGCACGGTCACCAGGAACGTCGGGCGGAACGTGCCGAGGTCGGTGCTCAGGCTCTCCTCGTCGGGCAGGTGGCCCAGCGTGGTCCGCGCGTACACGCAAGCGAGCGCGGTGGCGCGCAGGTGCGGCTGGGTCATCGCGCCGAAGAGCAGCGTGGAGTGCCCGGGCCGCAACAACTGCGGCACCGCGGCGAGGCAGCCGCGGGCCTGGGCGAGCAGGGTGCGGTGGGTCTGGCGCACGGCCTTCGCCGGGCCGGTGACCCCTGCCGTGTGCACGATGCTCGCCAGGTCGTCGGCCCGGACGGCCAGCCGGCGCCGGTCGACCTCCGTGTCGTCGACACCGGCGCCCAGCGCGGTGAGCTCGTCGATCGCCGGGGCGACGTCCTCTTCCGCGTCGAGCTGCCACACCCAGTCGAGGTCGGCGAGGCGGTCGACCACGCGCGCGACCACCTGCCGGTGCGCGGCCGAGTCGACGACGAGCGCCTTGGCCCGCGACTGGGACATGATGCGTTCGACCTGCTCGGCCGGGGCCGAGGGATCGATCGGGACGCTCACGCACCCCACGGTCCAGCAGGCGAACTCCAGCAGCGACCACTCGTAGCGCGTGCCGCACAGCAACGCGATCTTGTCGCCGGGCGCGAAGCCGACGCTGATCAGCCCGCGGGCGACCGCACGCACGTGCGCGGCGAAGTCGCGGGCGGTGACGTCGAGCCACGAGCCGTCGACGAGCCTGCGGAAGCTGACGGCGTGGGCGAACCGCTCGGCGTTGGCCGTCACCATGTCGGTGAGGTTTTCCTCGGCGCTCACCTGCACAGGGGGCGTCCCGACGCCGGTCTGCCGCACGGTCGGTCCCCCTTCTGCGTGATGGCGTGCCCACGAAAGTAGCGCGCCGTGCCGGGCCGGTCGCAAGCGCCATCTGGGATGCTGGAGCCGTGGCAGCTGTGGACGTCGTCGACGAGACCTTCCTCGCCGTGCCGCCCGAGGTGGTCGCGGCCGTGTTCTCCCGGCCCGAGTCGTGGCGCCGCTACTGGCCGGACCTGCACCTGGACCTCTACGCCGACCGCGGCGCCGAGGGCTACCGCTGGGCCGTGACCGGCGCCCTGACCGGCACGATGGAAGTGTGGCTGGAGGCCGTGCTCGACGGCACGGTGCTGCACTACTTCCTGCGCGCGGAGACCGAGTTGTCTGCCCGGCAGGCCCGCAAGGTGGCGGGGGCGCGGCAGCTGGCGGCCAAGACGCTCGCGCTGGACCTGAAGCAGGTCCTCGAGGACGGCCGGCGGCCGGGCGTGCCGCCCGTCAGGGCCTGACCGTGCGCGTTCACGTGGTGTCCGATGTGCACGGCAACGCGGACGCGCTGGCCAGGGCGGGTGACGGCGCCGACGCGGTGGTGGTGCTCGGTGACCTGATCGACTTCGTCGACTACCACGACCACGGCAGCGGCATCCTGGGCCGGCTCTTCGGCCCCGAGAAGGTCGCGGAGTTCGCCGAGCTGCGCAGGCAGCGGATGCACGGGGCGACCGCGTCGTTCGCGCGGATGCTGTGGGAGAGCCTGGACAACGCGGCCGAGGCGGTCGAGGAGGCGTTGCGCGAGCAGTACGCCAAACTCTTCGCCGCCCTGACCGCGCCGACGTACGCGACACCGGGCAATGTGGACGTTCCGGAACTCTGGCCGGACTACGCGGGCGAGAACGTCCACATCCTGGACGGGGACGTGGCGACGATCGGCGGCCTGCGCTTCGGCTTCGTCGGCGGCGCGTTGCTCGCCCCCGGCGCGCGGCTGCGCCGGACCGGCGTGTGGGCGCCCTACCTGAGGCCCGCTGAGGACTTCGCGGCCCGCATCGCCCAGTTGGCGTCGGTCGACGTGTTGTGCAGCCACATCCCGCCCGACGTGCCGGAGCTGGCGTACGACGTGGTCGCGCGGCGGATGGAGTTCGGGTCGCGTGAGCTGCTGAAGGTGATCAGGGAGCAGGCGCCCCGGTGGGCGCTGTTCGGCCACGTGCACCAGCCGCTGGCGCCCCGGATGCGGGTGGGCCGGACGGAGTGCGTGAACGTCGGCCACTTCCAGCGAACCGAGCGCCCGTACGTCCTCGAGTGGTGACATGCCCACGTCATGTGGCGGCGCAGTCAGCCGATCATTTCGGCCATCTGGTCTCCCGTGCTTGCGCAGGTGGGTGGGTATTAACGGCTACTTGTCCGCGTGTTCGGCGCTCGCCTCGCGCTCCCGCACTGCACTGAGGCCGTACATGCCGCCGAGCAGGAGGCCGAGACCGCCGCAGAGCATCAGGGCCTCGAACCCGGCACCGAGCTTGCCGATCATCGTCATCAGGACGATCGAACCGATCACCGAAAACAGGCCGGTGTAGATGAGTGTGTACGCGGTCTCGCGAGACATGGGTGACCTCCTGCCGTCCCACCAGGGTCGCGGCCTGACGATGGGCTGTTACTCACTTCGCGCAGTCCACGATTGGCGATTACCCACCCGGCGTGTCTCACGCTTCGACGTGGGACTCGGCCGCGCTGGATGTGGGACACGCCCACGTCATCAACTGCCGAACCTACTGGCCAGGTAACCTTCTTCGCATGGCCGACGAGTCGACGCAGTCCATCGTGGTTGACGCGGAGCCCGACGAGATCATGGCGGTGATCGCGGACTTCCCGGCCTACCCCGAGTGGGCCGCCGCGGTGAAGAAGACCGAGGTGCTCTCCGAGGACGCCGACGGGCAGGCCGAGCAGGTCCGGTTCACGCTGGACGCCGGGCCCTTCCGCGACGTCTACACCCTCGAGTACGACTGGGCCGACGACGGCCTGTCCGTGCGCTGGCACCTGGTCAAGGGCCAACTGCAGAAGGCCCAGCGCGGCGAGTACGCCCTCGCCGCCCAAGGCGACAAGACCAAGGTCACCTACACGCTCTCGGTCGAGCTCGCGGTGCCGATGATCGGCCTGTTCCGCCGCAAGGCCGAGAAGATGGTCATGGACACCGCGCTCAAGGAGCTCAAGCGCCGGGTGGAAGGGCGCTAGCCCGGGTGCGAATCCTGCTCTTCACCGGCAAGGGCGGCGTCGGCAAGACCACCATCGCCGCCGCCACGGCCGCGCGCCTGGCCCGCGACGGCCGCAAGACCCTCGTGGTCTCCACCGACGCCGCGCACTCGCTGGCCGACGCCCTCGACACCCGGCTGCGACCCGATCCGTCCGAAGTGGACTCGAACCTGTTCGCGTCCCATGTGGACTCCCGGGAGCTGGTGGACCGGTCGTGGCCGCGGCTGCGCGAGCAGGCCCGCGGCGTGCTCGCCGGGCTCGGCATCGACGAGCTGGACGCTGAAGAGCTGACCGTCCTGCCCGGCGTCGACGAGCTGCTCGCCCTCGGCGAGGTCGCCCGGCTGGCCGCCGCGGGCACCTGGGACGTGGTGATCGTCGACTGCGGACCGACCGCCGAGACGCTGCGCCTGCTCGCGTTGCCCGAAGCCATCGCCCGCTACGTGGATCGCCTGTTCGGCAAGCGGGTCCTGCGCGAGGCGTTGCGCACCCTCGCCGACCACCTCACCGAGCTGCGCCGCGTGCTCACCGACCCCGACGTGACCAGCGTCCGGCTCGTCTTCACACCCGAACGCGTGGTCGTCGCCGAGACCAGGCGCACGCTCACCGCGCTGGCCCTGCGCGGCATCCAGGTCGACGAGCTGATCGCGAACCGGCTCGCGCCCAAGGCCCGGCGCTGGGGCGGGCCCGCCGGCGCGTGGCTGCGCACCCGGCGCGGCGAGCAGGACGTGGTGCTCGGCCAGCTGGAGTCGTCGGTGACCGCGCCGGTCCGCGTGCTCGAACACCGCGCGGCGGAACCGGTCGGCTCGGCGGCGCTGCTCGAACTCGCGGACGAGCTCTACGCGGAATGGGGCCCGCTGGACGGTCCCGGCGGCGAGCGCGTCCCGCTGCTCGACGTGCAACGCACCGGCGACGGCTACCTGCTGCGCATCGCGTTGCCGCTGCCCGACGACTCGGCGCTCAACCTCGCGCGGGTCGGCGACGAGCTGGCGATCACCGTGGACGGCCTGCGCCGGCTGATCGCGTTGCCCGCGGCGCTGCGCCGCTACGAGGTGGTCGACGCCGAGGCAAGCCAAGCGGGACTGGTGCTGCGGTTGCGACCGGAGGTGACCGCGTGAGCGAGCTTGCGAGCGAACCATTCAACACAGCGCCCAGGCGGTCGCCTGGTCCGAGCGACAGCGAGGGCCTGGCATGACGCAGTCCACAGCGGACCCGGGGACCCGGCTGGCCGAGGAGGTCAGGCTGCTGCTCGACGCCGTCGCCGACCGGGCCGGCCCGTGGCTGGACCGGCTCGCCGCGAGCAGCCACGAAGACCACGACCGGCCGGTCGCCTGCGGCTGGTGTCCGTTGTGCGCCTTGGTTTCCGTGCTGCGCGGCGAACCGAGTGAGCTCGCGGGTGTGGTGCTGGAGCGGGCGGCCGAGCTGGTCGCGTTGCTGCGGGCCGTGCTCGCCGACCGGTGGGAACCGGGGACCATGCACATGCCCGGGTTCCGGCCGTCGCCGTCATCGTCACCGTCGTCACCTTCGCCGCCGGAGGAGCGCTACCCGGGTGATCAGGCGCTGCGCGTGCAGAAGATCCCGGTGCGCCGGGCCGGGAAGGCACAGGACGAGGATTGATGGTCTTCCCGTGGATCGGCCCCATGGTGACCGTCGGGGTCGACGTCGGCGGCACGAGCGTGCGGGCCGGGGTGGTCGACAAGTACGGCGAGGTGCTGGACACCGCGCGGGCCCCGACGCCCGGTGACGAGCGCGCGCTGGAGGACACCATCGTGACGGTGGTGTCCGAGCTGGCGGCGCGCCACCGCGTGCGCGCCGCGGGCCTGGCCGTCGCCGGGTTCGTGGCCAACGACCGGCGCTCGGTGATGTTCGCGCCGCACCTGGCGTGGCGGCACGCGCCGGTGGCCGACCGGATCGCCGAGCGCGTCGGCGTGCCGGTGGTGCTGGAGCACGACGCCAACGCGGCCGCGCTCGCCGAGTACCGCTTCGGCGCGGCCCGCGGCTGCCGGGTCGCCGTGCTGGTGGCGATCGGGACCGGCATCGGCGCCGGATTGTTGTTGGACGGCAAGGTGTTCCGCGGGGCGAACGGCGTCGCACCCGAGCTCGGGCACCTGCGCCTGGTGCCGGACGGTCGGCCGTGTTCATGCGGCAAGGCCGGGTGCTGGGAGCGGTATTGCAGCGGCACGGCGCTCGCGGCCACGGCGATCGAGCTGATGGGGCGGCACCCCGGGCAGTCGACCGTGCTGGCCCGGGTGGCCGGCGACGAGGGTTCGATCACCGGGCGCCGGGTGGCCGGCGCCGCCCGCGACGGCGACGTGGTGGCCCAGCGCGCGATGGCCGAACTCGCGCGGTGGCTGGGCGAGGGGCTGTCGATGGTCGCGGACATCTACGACCCCGAGGTGATCGTGATCGCGGGCGGGGTGTCGCAGTCGGCCCCGCTGTTCCTCGACGACGCGCGCGAGCACTACCGCAGCATGATCACCGGCGCCGGGTACCGCCCGCTGGCCCGCATCCGCACGGCCCAGCTCGGCGATGACGCCGGACTGGTGGGCGCGGCGTCCCTGGCCCGGGACGTGGTCGCCGTGCGCCCACACCCCTCCCGCTGACGCCCCGCCGGGCGTGTCCCACATTCCCGCCGGGTGTGTCCCACACTCGCGCTGGGCGTGTCCCCCTTTCTGACCGGGTGTGTCCCACGCTCGGGCTGGGTGAGTTCCACGTTCGGCGTCTTGCGCGCGAAGCAAAAGATGGGGTCGCGAACCCTCAGATCTGGGCGCCGTTGTCGTCGTCTCCGCTGCGGTCGCGGGACGGGTCGTTCTTGATCCGCAGCAGCAACAACACGATGCCGGCGCCGATCGCGACCAAGGCGATCGGCGTGCCGAGCCGGGGCACGAGGCCGAACAGGCTGGGCACGACCATCAGCACCAGCCCGAGCACCAGCAGGATGATCGCCAGGATGGTCACCGGGCGCAGCCGCGGCAACGGCGGCGGGTCCGGCGGCACGTAGTGCTCGTCGTCGGACTCCCAGGACCAGTCCCACTCGGTGTCGGTGCCGCGCCACGTCGCCGGGCGGGTGGCGGGCAGTTGCTCGGTGTCCGGGCCGGCGTCGGCCGCGGGTTCGTCCTTGGCCTTCTTCTCCGGCGCCGGTGCGCGCTCGCCGGCCTCCTCGGGCTCGTCGAGCAGCGACGACCCGAAGCCCTCGCGCTCCAGGTCCGCGATGATCTCGGCGAAGGCCGCGTCCACGTCCTCCGGCCCGTCGGGTCCGCCGTGCCGGTCCTTCACGCGCGGTCACCGGCCCGTTCTGCGTGCACCCGCCGGACGAACTCCGTGCTGCGCTCGAAGATCAGCGGCGCGTCGTGGTCGAGGGTGGCCACGTGGTAGCTGTTGGCCAGCACGACCTCGGTGACGTCGGTCGAAGCGATCCCCGCCAGGACCGCCGCCGAGTTCTCCGGCTCGACGACGTGGTCGACCGCGGAGTGCAGCAGCAGCGTTGGCTGGACGACCTTGCCGAGATCGGCGCGCACGACCCGCCAGAGCAACGACAGGCTCGCGGCCGCCCGCAACGGCATCCGCTCGTAGCAGCCCTCCAGCACACCTGGCTTGGCGATGTCGTTGCCGATGCCCGGCAGCGACGCGAGCACCTTCGACAACACCGGGAGCAGCTTCGCGTCCTTGCGCAGTGTCAGCACCGACGGGTTCACCAGCACGATGCCGGCGATCTCGGGGTGCTCCTCGGCCAGACGCAGGGTGAGCGCGCCGCCCATCGACAACCCGAACACGAACACCGACCGGCACCGGCCGGTCAGCTCGACGAACGCCTTCTCGGCGTGGGCGTACCACTCGGTCCAGGGCGTCTTGTTGAGGTCACGCCAGTGCGTGCCGTGGCCGGGCAGCAGCGGCAACCGCACGGTGAAGCCCGCCTCGGCCAGGTGGTCGGCCCACGGCCGCATGCTGACCGGCGAACCGGTGAAACCGTGGCACAGCAGGACGCCGATCTCCTCGGATCCGTCGTGCGCGAACGCCGCGGATGCCGCGGATGCCTCGGATGCCTCAGCACTCGACACCGGAGCCCTCCTCGTCAGGCGGGGCGTGTGGTGTGGCCATCGTCGCACGCATCGGCACCGCCAGGACAGTTCCCCGGGAGTTGTTGTGTCGTTGTGCAGTGCGGCGTGGTGTTGTGCCACCCACACCTGGTTCGTACGCTCACAGGCGGCGTACCCGGTGGTACGTGCGTGACGACGAGCGGGAGGCGCTGGCCCGAGTGCTGTACTACCTGATGAAGTGGGTTTTCATCGGTCCTCTGCTGCGGTTGTTCTTCCGCCCGGAGGTCGAAGGGCTCGAGCACTTGCCCGCCGAGGGCGGCGCCATCCTCGCCAGCAACCACCTCGCCGTCGCCGACTCGTTCTTCCTGCCGCTGATGCTGCCGCGCCGGGTGACGTTCCCGGCGAAGCTCGAGTACTTCACCCAGCCCGGCCTCAAGGGCAAGTTCAAGAAGGCGTTCTTCACCGGCGTCGGCCAGATCCCGATCGACCGCTCCAGCGGGTCGGCCGCTCAGGCCGCGCTGGACACCGGCATCCGGCTGTTGCGTGAGGGTCACCTGCTCGGCATCTACCCCGAGGGCACCCGCTCGCCCGACGGCCGGCTCTACAAGGGCAAGACCGGCATGGCCCGGATCGCGCTGCAGGCGGGCGTGCCGGTGATCCCGGTGGCGATGTTCGGCACCGACAAGGCCAACCCGATCGGTTCCAAGATGTGGAAGCCGACCAAGATCCGGATCAAGCTGGGCGCGCCGATGGACTTCTCCCGCTACGAGGGCCTCGCGGGCGACCGGTTCATCGAGCGGTCGATCACCGACGAGATCATGTACACCCTGATGGAGCTGTCGGGTCAGGAGTACGTGGACATGTACGCCGCGAAGGCCAAGGAACTGGCCTCGGCCCAGGAGAAGGGCCAGCCCGCCGACCTGCCGAAGCAGACGCAGCGCCAGGTGCCCACGGCCACCGAGGCCGACCGGGTCCCGCAGACCGAGGCGGGCTGAGCCGCCCGTAAAGTGCCCGGCGTGCGGTTTTTCTACGACACCGAGTTCATCGAGGACGGCCGGACCATCGAGTTGGTGTCCATCGGCGTCGTGGACGAGAACGGTCGCGAGTTCTACGCCGTGTCCACCGAGTTCGACCCCGAGCGGGCCGGGCCGTGGGTGCGCGCGAACGTGCTCGACAAGCTGCCGCCGCCGGCGGACAAGGCGTGGGCCGATCGCGCGACGATCCGGGAACGCCTGCTGAACTTCCTCAGCCCGCACGGTGAATCCGTGGAGCTCTGGGCGTGGTTCGCCGCGTACGACCACGTCGCGCTCGCCCAGCTGTGGGGCGCGATGCCGGCCCTGCCGCGCCAGCTGCCCCGCTTCACCCGTGAGCTGCGCCAGCGCTGGGAGGACGTGGGCAAACCGACCCTTCCGCCCGCGCCGCAGGACGCGCACGACGCCCTTGCCGACGCACGGCACAACCTGCGCCGCTGGGCGGTCATCGACGAGCACTGGCGGCGCAAGCGCGCCTGACCGCACCGACCAGGTCGTGGAACCCACCTTGCTGCACCGATCCAGTGGATGGCAGGCTGGATCCCGGTCGAGGGTGATCGCGACCACACCACGAGTCGACCACAACCACGATCAAGTGAGGTGTAGATGCGGATCGGCGTGCTCACCGGCGGCGGCGACTGTCCCGGGTTGAACGCGGTCATCAGGGCGGTGACCCGCAAGGGCATCGAGACACATGGCTGGGAAGTGGTGGGTTTCCGCAACGGCTGGCAGGGGCCGCTCGAAGGCGACTCCCGCCCGATCGGGCTCAACGACGTCGAGGACATCCTCGCGCGGGGCGGCACCATCCTCGGCTCGTCGCGCACCAACCCGTACAAGACCGAGGACGGCCCGGAGCGCATCCGCAAGGTGCTCGCCGACCAGGGCATCGACGCGCTGATCGCGATCGGCGGCGAGGACACGCTCGGCGTCGCGAAGCGGCTGACCGACGACGGCATCGGCGTGGTCGGCGTCCCCAAGACCATCGACAACGACCTGGCCGCGACCGACTACACGTTCGGCTTCGACACCGCCGTGCACATCGCGACCGAGTCGCTCGACCGCCTGCGCACCACGGCCGAGTCGCACCACCGGGCCCTCGTGGTCGAGGTGATGGGCCGCCACGCCGGCTGGATCGCCCTGCACTCGGGCCTGGCCGGTGGCGCGAACGTCATCCTGGTGCCCGAGCGCCCGTTCAACGTGCAGACCGTGATCGACTGGGTGCAGCGCCGCTTCGAGCGCCAGTACGCGCCGATCATCGTGGTCGCCGAGGGCGCGGTGCCCGAGGGCGGCGCCGAGGTGCTGGTCGCGGGGGAGAAGGACTCGTTCGGCCACGTGCGCCTGGGCGGCGTCGGGACTTGGCTGGCCGACGAGATCGCCCACGCCACCGGCAAGGAGTCGCGTGCGGTCGTGCTCGGCCACGTCCAGCGCGGCGGCACACCCACCGCCTACGACCGGGTGCTGGCCACGCGCTTCGGCCTGCACGCGGTGGACGCGGTCGCCGACGGCGACTTCGGCGTGATGGTCGCCTTGCAGGGCACCGACATCGTGCGGGTGAAGCTCGCCGACGCGACCGCCGAGCTGAAGACCGTGCCGCTCGAGCGCTACGCCGAGGCCGAGGTCTTCTTCGGGTAAAGATCGGGGCTAGGGTCGGTGGCGTGGACGTTGATCAGCTCCTGACCGCGGGCGCGCACGCGCAGGCAACCGCCTTGGCCGACGGTTCCGTCACCGCCCCTGCCCTGACCGAGGCCGCCCTGGCCAAGATCGCCGCGCACGACCGGGAGCTGAACAGCTTCCGCGTCGTCTACACCGACGCGGCGCGGGCCGCGGCGGCCGACGCGCAGCGCCGCCTCGACGCGGGCGAGCGCACGCCGCTGCTCGGCGTGCCGGTCGCGATCAAGGACGACCAGGACGTCGAAGGCGACATCACCGGCATGGGCGGGCGCCCGCAGCTGCCGCCGGCGGCCCAGGACAGCCCCGTGGTCGCTCGGGTGCGGGCATCGGGCGCGGTCGTGATCGGCCACACCAACGTCCCCGACCGGTGCCTCTGGCCATTCACCGAGACGCTCACCCACGGCGCGACCCGCAACCCGTGGAACCTCAACCACACGCCCGGCGGCTCGTCGGGCGGTTCGGCCGCGGCCGTGGCCGCCGGGTTCGTCGGCGCCGCAACGGGTTCCGACGGCGGCGGCTCCGTCCGCATCCCAGCGGGCAACTGCGGCCTCTACGGCGTGAAGACCACCCGCGGTCTCGTGCCGATGCAGGAAGAAGGCTGGCAGGGCCTGTCCGTGCTCGGCCCGCTCGGCCCGAACCCGGCCGACGCCGCCGCGCTGCTGGATGTGATGGCCGGGGAGAACCGTTACGTCGCCGCCACCGAGATCGACCCGCAGCCGATGCGCATCGCGCTGTCCTGGACCACGCCGCTCGGGCGCCCGTACATGGTGGCCGAGCGCAAGGCCGCCGTCCGCCGGGTGGCCGACGAGCTGCGCGCCCTCGGTCACGATGTCGTCGAGGCCGATCCGCCGCTGGGCATCCGCCCGCTGCCGCAGTTCCTCATCCGCTACCTGCGTGGCGTGTCCGGTGACGTCGACGGCCTGCCGCACCCCGAATGGCTGGAGTCGCGCACCCGTGCCATCGCCCGCGTGGGCCGCCAGGTGCCCGATCGCGTGCTGCGCTGGGCCCGTGACGCCGAGTTGGACCTGCGCGCCATCATGGACGGCTTCTTCAAGGACTTCGACCTGGTCCTGCAGCCGGGCATCACCGGCGCGCCGTTCCGGATCGGCCGCTTCCACAACGCGGGCGCCGTGCACACCCTGGGCGGCGTGACCCTGTCGATCCCGTACTTCCCGCTGTGGAACACGCTCGGCTACCCGGTCGTGGCCATCCCGGTCGGCGTCGACCGCGCCGGCCTGCCGATCGGTGTGCAGGTCGGCGGCCCGGAGTTCAGCGAGGCGACGCTGCTGTCGCTGGCCGGGCAGTACGCCCGCGCCCACCCGCCGCAGCGGCCGCCGCGCTGACCAGGTCCGGGAGGGCTCCCGAAGGTTCCGCCTACCGTTTCGACCATGCGAGACGGAGTGGAGCTGACAACCGACCAGTTGGGCCACGCGATCGCGCATGCCCGGCTCGGCGATCCGCACCCGTGCGTCGCAGCGCTCCCCCAGGAGCGCACCGGCGAACAGGAGCGGGCCGCGAAGAAGGCGGCGTGGCAGGAATTCGTGCGGCTGGGCCTGGTGTCGCCGAGCGGTGCGTTGCTGCCGGAGTTCGTCGACGTGCTGGCGATGCTGGTGCGCCCGCAGACGGAGTGCAGTGCGTGGATCGCGGGCGCGCCCGGCGGTGACGTCGCGGTGCTGGGAGCCGGCACCGGTGACGCGGCCGTGCTGGCACGGCGCACGGGGGAGCAGGTGTCGTTGCGTTCGGCCGATCCGGCGACGTTGATCGAGCGCGTGGTGCGCGAGCTGCCGCGGTTCCCGGACGGGGAGGGACCGCGGATCGCCGTGCGGCAGACCGAGTTCAGCTCGGGCCGCGGGGGACCGGCGGAACTCGTCGCGTTGCGCTCGATCGTCGCCCAGCCGAGGTGGGGGTGCGCGCAACTCGCCGTCGCCCGGCGCCGGCGCAACGGCACCCGCCTGCGGGTCCAGCAACCGCTGACCGTGCTCGACACCAAGGGAGCCGGGCGCTGGTGCACGTACCTGGACGAGCCGTGGATCGTCGCGGCGCCGGGCCGGCAGAGCTGGCTGGTCGACAAGCTGTCGGACTGGGAGAAGTCGCTCGCCGGGTGAGTGGCGCCTCGCCTACTGTGACCGGGTGTCCCAGCCAGCGGAGTCCTTGCAGGTCCGGCTCGTCCGGCGGTTCGGCGACGAGATCATGGACTGGGTCGCGGCGGCGCCCGGCGAGGCCGTCCGCCTGGCCGCCGAGTGGGGCCTGACCCTGGGCGAGACCATCCCGCACGGCTCGACGTCGCTGACCGTCGCGTGCACGACCGCGGCCGGGCGGCCCGCGGTGCTGAAGCTGAGCCCGCAGACCGCCGTGCTGGCCGAGCAGAACCGCGTGCTGCGGGCGTGGGCGCCGGGCGGGCACGTGCCCGAGGTGCTGGCGGCGGCGCCGGGGGCGTTGCTGCTGGAGCGCGTGCAGCCAGGGACGCCGGTCTCCGCGCCATCGCCGTCGGCGTTCGCCGAGCTGCTGGATGCCCTGCACAGCGCGCCGGTGCCCACCGACTTCGTCCCGATCGACCTGGCTTACGGCACCGAGCAGTTCCTGTCGCGGACCGAGCGCATGGGCTCACCCGTGGTCGGCCCCGACGACTTCGCCCGGGCCCGCGCCGAACGCGACCGCCTGCTCGCCACGGCGCCGGAACCCGTGCTCCTGCACGGAGATCTGCACTACAGCAACATCCTGGACGGCGGCCCGCGCGGCCTGATCGCGATCGACCCGAAGGCGACGCTGGGCGAGCGCGCGTTCGACGCCGTCGATTTCGTGCTGGACGCGACCGCGCCGGTCGCCGAGCGCCTGCCGGTGGCCGCGGCGGCGACGGGACTGGACGAGGACCGGCTCGCGGGCTGGTGCCGAGTGGCGGCGCCGACGATCGCGGCGTCCCTGGCCCGTCGCGGCCTGGACTACGAGGACGTCCTCCGGTTCGCCCGATCCACCTCGTGAGTCGTTACCGCTGGTGGCCGCTTCGAGTTGGTGGCTGACGGGGGTTGGGTGGTCGTGAGCGGTTGCTCTCGTGTGGGTGTTGCGGCCGCGGGGTGGCTGGGTTTTCGTAGGTGGTTGTTCTCGCGGTGGAGTTGCTTGCCGTGGTTGGTGGCTGGGAGTGGGTGGCTGATGGGGGTTGGGTGGTCGGGGTGGTTGCTCTCGTGTGGGTGTTGCTGCCGCGGGTGTTCGCCGCCGGTGGCTGGGTTGGTCTCGGGGTTGGTGGCGGCGAACACCCTTGCCACCGGTTTCCGCTGGTTGCGTGGCGTGGGTGGCCCGGCTGAGGGGTTGCGTTGCGAGGACAGCCGGCGGTTCGCCGGGTGGTCCCGGCGGTGGCTGAGTTACAGGAATTTACGCTGCGTCTTTTAGCCGGCGCGTTGCAGCCAGGGCGGTGGGGTGAATACCGGCAGCCCGTTATCCATGTGCACCGACCATTCGGTGTGGTGGATTAGCCGATGGTGGTACGGGCACACCAATACCAGGTTGTCCAATGTTGTTGGCCCGCCGTCGGCCCAATGTTTGATGTGGTGTGCGTGGCATTGATGGGGTGTTCGTGCGCATCCCGGGGCAGCGCATCCTCCGTCTCGGATGGCGAGGGCTCTGCGCAATCGTTTATCGGCTAGGCGGCGGGTTTCCCCGATATCCAAGGGCTGCGATTGGCCGCCGAGAACGACGGGGATGATTTTCCCCTCGCAGGCCACGCGGCGGGCCTGCTCCGGGGTCAGCGTGCGGGCATCGTCCAGCATCGCCTGGCCGATCCGGGTCTGCAACGTGTCCAGGGAGACCGTCACGGCGATGTGCGGGCGCTCGCCACCCTCGGCGGGAGCGTTACCGGAGTCGGCGGCGAAGCCGATGATCTCCGCCAGGGCGTCACCCTGACGCTCGCTCAGCGTCCGGTCGTCCTGAGGCTGCGGCTTGGCCAACGGGGACAGCAGCGCGCGGAGCACGCTCGCGTCCTCGGCACCGAGCCGGAACCGGCCGGACAGCGATCCGTCGCGGTTTTCGCACAGGTCCAACGTGTTCTGGCCATCGACCACGGTGGGGTCGAGGGGCTTGGAACCGTCGGGGTTGAGGGCGGCGACGATGCGCTCGCCCAGGCGGATGAGCTGGGTGGGGTTGAACTTCCGCGCCAGCCCGGTCATGTCCGCCTCGACTTGTTCGGCGTGCTCGACAGGGACCGACTCCACTGTGGTGGCGATCTTGTCCACGTGCGCGCCGGAGATCTCTCCAGCGGCCATCGCTGCTCGCGCGGCAGGCAGTCGGGGCGGGATGGGCTGTCCGGTGATCCCGATCTTCGGGCACAACAACTCGACGTGGTGTTCGAGGCGCTTGGCCTCCTGGGCGGTCACGTGCAGGACGTCTTGCAGGAACCGCCACAACTGGGGGGGCGTGTCATGACAACTGTGTAAGCCGCGGGTGGACCAAGATCGGCCGCTGATCAACTCGGCGGCTGGGAAGGACACCCACGTGAGCGAGAATCAGGCCGATCCTGCCGCTGAGACGGCGGCTCAGCGGCTCAGCGCGGCTTTGGACCCATCGGCGATCGACGCCCTGTTGGCTGATGCGAAGGCGGCCGGCACGCCGATCGATGGTGTTGACGGCCTGCTCAACCAGATGACCAAGGCGGTCTTGGAACGAGCCTTGCAGACCGAGATGACCCAGCATCTCGGATACGACCGTGATGACCCGGCCGGTGTTGGGACTGGGAACTCACGTAACGGCACGTCGCGGAAAACGGTGTCGACGGTGAACGGGCCGGTGACGATCACTGTTCCCCGCGACCGTAACGGTGAATTCGAGCCACAGATCGTGCCGAAACGCGCACGACGGGTCGGTCAGATCGATGAGCTCGTCCTGTCCTGTTATGCCCGTGGCATGTCGACCAGGGATATCGAAGCCCACCTGTTCGAGGTTTACGGCGTGACAGCGTCTCGTGAGCTGGTCTCCAACATCACCGATGTAGTGACCGACGAAATCGAGATTTGGCGTAACCGGCCGGTCGATGAGGTCTATCCGATCGTGTATGTCGACGGCATCCGGACCAAGGTCCGAGACAAAGGCGCAGTCGCCATCAAGAGCGCGCACCTGGTCATCGGGGTCGACGTGGATGGCCGCAAGCACGCTCTGGGTTGCTGGATCGCCGAAACCGAGGGCGCGAAGTTCTGGCACTCGGTGCTCACCCAGCTGCGTAACCGTGGACTGCGTGACATCCTGATCGCCTGCTGCGACGGCTTGGCCGGGCTGCCCGACGCCATCACCGCGGTCTTCCCGGACACCGTCGTGCAAACCTGTGTCGTGCACGTGATCCGCAACGCGATGCGGTTCGTGTCCTACCAAGACCGAAAGAAGATCGCGACGTCGATGCGCGCCATCTACACCGCACCCACCGTCGAGGCCGCCGACCTCGCGTTGAAAGACTTCGACACCGAATGGGGACGCCAATACCCCGGCGTCACCGACGTGTGGCGACGCGCCTGGAACGAGTTCATCCCGTTCCTCGACTACCCAGTCGAACTCCGCCGCATCGTCTACACCACCAACGCCATCGAATCCATCAACTTCCAACTCCGCAAAATCACCAAAACCCGCGGACACTTCCCCTCCGACGAAGCCGCCATGAAACTCATCTACCTCGGACTACGCAACATCTCCAGCAAACGAGGAGGAGAATCAGGAACCGGAACCCACGGCTGGAAAACAGCACTCAACACACTCGTCGTACTATTCCCCGGCCGACTTCCCCTGTGATACGTTAACAACATTAGCCATCCGTGGCTTACACGGAAATCGTGACAGGCCCCAACTGGGGGTACCCGGACTCTTTCCACTCGATCTGGGAAATGTCGTCGAGCAGCTTCAACTCCAGTTGTCGCATCTGCGCGACAGTCGAGTAAAGCTCCCCCAGCTCCATGCCCCGATCATACCACAACAATCGACCAAACGGCCTAACCGACAATGGTGGAATATTCCGGTCTTTCACGCCATTCAGCCACCATCGGGACCACTCGACAAACGGTAGGTAACAGCGCAACGCAACCATTCAAACCGGCCACCCAAGCAACGGAAACCGCCGGCACCGTGGGCAAGGGTGTTCGCCGCCCCAACCCCGAGGCCAACCCAACCACCCGGCGGCGAACACCCGCGGCAGCCGCCCCTGATAGCTCCCAATAGCGGCCCAACAGAGTGCTACCCGAACCGCAGCAGCTAGAGGGTGACGCGATCCTTGAAGGCGCCGATGTCCAGATAAGCGGCGAACGTACCCAGCCAGTGCTCCGCGCCCTCGTACCCGTAGCCGAACACGTACTGCCAGCCCAATTCCGCGTGTGTCTCGGCCGCGGCGGCGGCGAGGCTTGCGTACGGGTGACCGGCGGGCAGGGACTCACCGATGCCACGCCACGCCCACGATCGCGACAGGGCCAGGCCGGCCAGGTGTGCGCCGTACGGGTCGGCGGGGTCGTCCACTGTGGCCGGTTCGCGCAGTCGCGCCCAGCGCGCTTCGGCCAGGTCGGGCACGAAAGCGGAGAGCCAGGCGCCGAAGTCCGAAGCGGGCAGCACGCGGCGCAGCAGATCGGCCTCGGTCAGCGCGGGGGAGAGGAAGTCCGCCGCGTCCGGCTCGAATCCGCCGTAACCCTTGTCGTCCAGGTACCAGCGGGTTGCCGCGGCTCGACAAGCGGAAGCCAGTTCGTCGTCGCCGGTGGCGAGCGCCGCCTCGAGCACCAGCATCGTGGCGAAGGCCGTGTTGCCGTGCGTGCCGACGCGCACGGGCAGCCGCGCTCCGGTGATCCAGTTCAGCCACCGGTCGCGCACCACCGCGCCGAGCGGCGCCAGGGCGGCCGACCACTGCGCGCCCCCGGACCACGTCCGCAGCTCCGCGTCCAGGGTCAGCAGCCACGCCCACCCGTAGGGCCGCTCCCACCAGGCGCCGAGACCACCGCGGAAGAAGTCCGCTTCCACCGCGCAGTTCTCCGGCGTCAGCAAGCCGTCGAGCACCTCGCGTGCCTTCGCCGCGCCGGGTAAGTCAGCGTTAACGCGTAAGAGGCGGACCGCCAGCCAGGTTTGGTGCACGCACGAGTGCCAGTCCAGCGAGCCGGCGAACACGGGGTGGAGTTCGCGCTGGGTCCGCAGGTCCTCGGGCGAGGTGATGACATGGGTCCAGTGCACGGGGTAATCGCGCTGGACGTTGGCGATGGCCGAGTCGAGTAACGCCGCGGCGGTCTCCGGGTCGAGGGTGCTCGTCACGGGTCGCATCCTGCCTCGTGCCGAGCGTCGTGGGAACGTCCGGACTGTGGGAGATGTGTCCCGGTTTTCGTGGCGTCCGCCACCCTCCTTAGTCTTGACGTGTGAACTGGACCGTCGATGTGCCGGTGGACACCCTTCCCGAACTACCGCCACTGCCGCCCGACATGCGTTCCCAGCTGGACGACGCCCTCGCCCGGCCCGCTGCTCAGCAGCCCGAGTGGCCCGACGGCGAGCACGTCCGCCAGGTGCGCACCGTGCTGGAGAGCGTCCCGCCGGTGACCGTGCCCTCGGAGGTGGACCGCCTGCGCGACCGGCTCGCCGACGTCGCGAACGGCGAGGCGTTCATGCTGCAGGGCGGCGACTGCGCCGAGACCTTCGCCGACAACACCGAGCCCCACATCCGCGGCAACATCCGCACGTTGCTGCAGATGGCCGTCGTGCTCACCTACGGCGCGAGCATGCCCGTGGTCAAGGTGGGCCGGATCGCCGGGCAGTACGCCAAGCCGCGCTCCAACGGCACCGATGCGCTGGGCCTGCCCGTGTACCGCGGCGACATCGTGAACTCGCTGGTCGCGACGCCCGAGGCCCGGGTGCCCGACCCGTCGCGGATGATCCGCGCCTACGCCAACGCGGGCGCGGCCATGAACCTGCTGCGTGCCCTGACCGGGGCCGGCATGGCGAGCCTGGCCCGGGTGCACGACTGGAACAAGGACTTCGTGCGCACCTCGCCCGCCGGTGAGCGTTACGAGGCGCTGGCCAAGGAGATCGACCGCGGCCTGCGCTTCATGTCGGCGTGCGGCGTGACCGACCGGTCGCTGGACTCGACGGAGATCTTCGCCAGCCACGAGGCGCTGCTGCTGGACTACGAGCGCGCGATGCTGCGCCTGGACAAGGAGAGCGGTCAGCCGCAGCTCTACGACCTGTCGTCGCATTTCCTGTGGGTCGGCGAGCGCACCCGCCAGCTCGACAGCGCCCACATCGCGCTGGCCGAGCTGCTGTCGAACCCGATCGGCGTCAAGATCGGCCCGACGACCACCCCCGAGCAGGCCGTCGAGTACGTGCACCGCCTCGACCCGCACGACACCCCCGGCCGGCTCACGCTGATCAGCCGCATGGGCCACACCAAGGTCCGCGACGTGCTGCCGCCGATCATCGAGAAGGTCGAGTCGACCGGCCACCGGGTGATCTGGCAGTGCGACCCGATGCACGGCAACACCCACGAGTCGTCCACCGGCTACAAGACGCGGCACTTCGACCGCATCGTGGACGAGGTGCAGGGCTTCTTCGAGGTGCACCGCCGGCTGGGCACGCACCCCGGCGGCATCCACGTGGAGCTGACCGGCGAGGACGTCACCGAGTGCCTGGGCGGCGCCCAGGAGATCTCCGAGGAACAGCTCGGCGGCCGCTACGAGACCGCTTGCGATCCGCGGTTGAACACCCAGCAGTCGCTGGAACTGGCGTTCCTGGTCGCGGAGATGCTCCGATCCTGAGCCCACGGTTCGACCGGGTGGCTGCCCTGCTCGACCCGGAGCGGGGCACGCTGCCGGACGGGTACGTCACCGGCACCGGTCCGGACGACTGGCCGGCCTTCTTCGACCTGGTCCGGACCCGCGGCTGGGACGCGGAACCCGGTCACTACGAAGAGGTCCACCACGTCCGGCCGGTCCCGGGCATGGAGCTCAACTTCTTCCGCCGCGACGGCGAAGGCATCACCTTCGACGTCGACCTGCGCGAGGTGCGTGACCAGGAGCGGCTCGACGTGCTCTGCGCGGTGCTGGCCGACCTCGGCCGTGCGTTCGGCAACGACGTGCGGTTGGTCCCCGAAGGCGGGTCGGACTGGGAGTTGCTGCGCTACGACGCGGGCGCGGACCGGATCGTGGTGCCGTCGGTGGATGTGCCGTCGTGGGCGGAGTTCGGCGACTTCCTGCGGGCGGAGCTGCCGCGCGCCGACGGCCTGCTGGTGCGCCTCGGACCGCGGCAGTGGCAGGGCTTGCTCGACCGGGTGACCGAAGCGGGCTGGGCCGTCGACCGCGAAGACCTCGACGGTGTGGTCCGCTACGAGCTGCGGGCCAAACCGCACCTGGGGCTGGAGTGCTACCCGGGGGAGTCGGACGTGCTGGTCGCGCCGATCCTGCCCGAGGTGACCGAGGAGTCGTTCGCGGAATTCTGTGTGCTGTTGCGCGCGATCGGCCGGGCCGCGGGCTGCGACATCGAGTTCGTCCCCGAAGGTGGCGAGGCGCCCATGCTGCGCTACCGCGGGTGGGACGAGTCGATCACCGCCGAGCTCGTCTGACAGCGAAAGGGGCGCTCCCGCAACGGAAGCGCCCCTTTGCCGGAACCCACTAGTCGATCTTGGTTTCCGTGCCGGTCAGCGAGGTCGGGACGACACCGTTGGTCGGCGGCGTGTCCGTGTCCTTGACCTTCATGCCCTCCATCAGCTGGCGGGCCAGGCCGAGGCCGGTGCCGCCGAGCGACAGCGCCTTGGCGAAGATGTCCGACACACCGTCGGCGCCGTTCAGCACCACCATGTGGTCGATGTTGCCCAGCGCCTGCGCACCCGCGGCCACGATCTCCGGCCACTTCTCCGCCAGCTGCTGCGCGACGACCGCTTCCTGGTTCTCCGCCAGCGCGTCCGACCGGGCTTTGATCGCGTCGGCCTCGGCGAGACCCTTCGCCTTCGCCGCTTCGGCCTCCGCGAGACCCTTGGCCCTGGCCGAGTCGGCCTCGGCGAGACCAGTCGCCTTCGTGGCCGCCGCCGACGCCTCACCGCGGGCGCGGGTCGCCTGGGCCTCCGCCTCGGCCGCCGTCTTGACCTTGGTCGCGTCGGCCGCCGCACGCAGCTCGGTTTCCTTGGCCTGCGCCTGGGCGCGGGCGATCTGCGCGTCGCGCTCGGCGTCGGCCGTGGTCCTCGTCTCGTACGCGCGGGCGTCGGCGGGCTTGCGGACCTGCGACTGCAGGCGCTGCTCGGAGAGTTCGGCCTCCAGCTCGGCCGCGCGGGTCTCCTGGACGACGACCTCCTGGCGCGCGGTCGCCTCGGCCAGCGGGCCGGCCTGCGACGCCTTCGCCTTGGCCTGGTCCACCTCGGCGGTGTAGCCGGCCTGCTTGATCTGGCTCTCGCGGATCGCGCCGGCCTTCTCGGCGGCCGCGATCTGCTCGGCCTGCGTGGCCTCCTGGTCGCGCTGCGCCTCCGCGATGCGGGCCGAGGCGGCGACCGCGGCCGCGTGCGGCTTGCCCAGGTTCAGGATGTAGCCCGACTCGTCGTCAATCTCCTGGATCTGCAGCGAGTCGACGACCAGGCCCAGCTTGATCATCTCGGCCGCCGACGACTGCCGGATCTCACCGGTCAGCGCGTCGCGGTTGTGGATCATGTCCTCGATGGTCAGGCCACCGACGATCGAGCGCAGGTGACCGGAGAACAGCTCGTGGATCGTGCTGTTCATGCCGTCCTGCTGGTCGAGGAAGCGCCGCGCCGCGTTGGCGATCAGCGAGAAGTCGTCGCCCACCTTGTAGATGACGACCGCGCGCACGGTGACCGGCAGCCCCTGCTTGGTCACACACGACACCTCGAGGTTGGCGCCGCGGGTGTCCAGCGACAACCGCCGGGCGGTCTGGAAACCGGGCAGCACGAGGACACCGCGCCCGGTCACGATCTTGAACTTCAGGCTGTCCTCGGTGCCCGTGCGCTGCTGGTTGATGCCGAGGCCGGAAATGATGAGCGCCTCATTCGGCTCAGCGACTTTGTAGAACGCTTTGAGCAACGCGAAAAGCACGATCAAGACGACGATCGCGCCGCCGATGACCACCAATAGTGTGCTCGACACGACGAGCCCCCTCTGAATGTGAAAAGCCGTATACCGCTTGGAACTCAGCCGGTCAGCCTGGTCGGCCGCCACGGCTCCACGTAGACCGTGTTGGGCTCGTCGAAGTCGACCACCAGCACCTGCGTACCGATTGTGATCTTCGTGTCCGGGTCGGCGGGGTAGGCGTAGAACGCCTCGACACCGCCCCGAACACTGATCAGGACCTCACCGATCAGACCGGGGCCTATCGTGCCGGTCACCCGGCCCCGGCTGCCGATCATGGTCCTCCCCCTGGCGCTGCGCCCGGAACTGTCCGGGCGTGAACTGTCCGGCGAGCATAGGACGCGGCGATGCCCTCAGGGGTTTCGGATCGCCCTATCCGTTATGGAAACGCAGTGAGGACGATTTGCGAGCCCGGCTGGACCCGGGAGCCCGGCGGCGCGGACTGGGCGTAGACCCGGCTGCCCGGGTTCCCCGCCTGCCCCGACACGTTGACCACCTGGACGGTCAGCCCGAGATCGGTCAGCGCCTTTTGCGCGTCCGTGACCAATTGCTGGCCGAGGTCCGGGACGGTGACCGCGTTCGACGAGATGACCGTGATCTGCGTGTTCGACGAGTCGAGCATCGTGTTGGCGGGCGGGTCGGTGCGGATGACCTTGCCGCCGTCGACGTCGGCGGAGAACTCCGCGGGCCCGTCGACGGGGGTCAACCCGGCGGTCTGCAACGTCTGGAACGCCTGGTCGTGATCCATGCCGGCCACGTCGGGCACGGGCTTGGGCTCGGGGCCCTTGCTCAGCACGAGCAACACGTCGGTGCCGATGTCCAGCGCGCTGCCCGGCCGCGGGTCGACCCGGATGACCTTGCCCTGCGGCACGTTCGGGTTGTACTCGTCCTTCGCCGGATCCTTCTTCGCGACGAGCTGGACGTCCGCCAGCGCCTTCGCGGCGTCCTTGGGATCCGCGCCCTGCCCGATGTTCGGCACGACGGGCTTGCCCCCCGACACGACCAACGTCACCGTCGTGCCACGCAGCAGCCGGCCCCCGCTGGGGTCGGTGCTGATCACGATGCCCTTGGGGATCTTGTTGTCCAGCCTCGGTTTGTCGGCGAGCCTCGGGGTCAGGTGCGCGTCGGAGATCTCCTTCAGCGCCTCTTCCTGCGTCTTGCCCGCGACCGAGGGCACCGTGCTGTAGCGGCCGCTGGTGAACCACCACGTCGCTGTGCCGCCCGCACCGAGCAGCAACGCGCCGACCACGATGAGGGTGATGAGCAGACCCTTGCGCCGGCCGCGCTGCTCGGGCTGCGCCCCGGTCTCCGGATAGCCGTCGTAGCCGTTGTAGCCGTCGTCGTAGTCGTCACCGGGTGGCGGGAAACCGTTGGGCGGTGGGTAGTTCGGCGGGTTCGGCCGCATCGGCTGCGGGCGCACGGGTGGCCGGCGCTCGGTCAACGCGTCGAACTGGGACCGGGCCATCGTGCGCGTGCCCTGCGGGCCGATGCCGACCGTGTGCACGGCTTTCGGCCGGGCCACGACGGAGGTGGCCTGACCCGTCACCTGGGTGGCGAGCGCGCCGTCCAGCGAACCCTGCACGGAGCCCTGCGCCGAACCCGCGCCGGCCGCGATCGCACCGGACACCGGCATGGTCTTCTCGTTCTCGTGCTCCGGGATCGGCACCCGCACCGGGCGGATCGCCAGCGCCGAGCAGACCCGGCGCAACGCCGAGAGGAACTCGTCGGCGTCCATCGGCCGGTCCGCCGGGTCGCGACGGGTGGCCTGCACGACCAGTTCGTCCACCGCGGCCGGGATGGTCGGCGCGACGGTGCTCGGGGCGGGGACGTCGTCGTTGACGTGCCGGTAGGCCACCGACAACGTCGTGTCGCCGACGTAGGGCGGCCGGCCGGTGAGCATCTCGTAGAGCACGATGCCCGCCGAGTAGACGTCGCCGCGGGCGGTCGCGGTGCCGGTGGTGACCTGCTCGGGGGAGAGGTACGCGACCGTCCCCATGATCACGCTGCCCTGCGTCATGCTCGAGCCGGACACCGCGCGGACCAGGCCGAAGTCGGCGACCTTCACCACGCTCCCGCCCGAGGACGTGCGCCCGATCAGCACGTTCTCCGGCTTCACGTCCCGGTGCACCAGCCCGGAGCGGTGCGCGGCACCCAGCGCGGCGAGCACCGGCTCCAGGATCGCGCACGCCAACTCGACCGAGAGGGGACCGCTTTCCAGCAGGTCGCGCAGCGTCCCGCCGTCGACGAGCTCCATCACCAGGTAGATCTTGTCGCCGTCGACGCCCTGGTCGTGCACGGCGACCACGTTCGGGTGGTGGATGCGGGCGGCTGAGCGGGCCTCCTGCTCGAACCGGTCGACGAACGACTTGTCGGCGACGAACCGCTCGTCCATCACCTTGACGGCGACGGGACGGTCCAGCCGGGTGTCCTGCGCGCGGTAGACAGCGGACATGCCGCCACGCGCCAGCAGCCCGTCGATGCGGTAGCGCTGGTCCAGCAGCGTGCCGATCAGGCTGGAACCCCGGTCCTCCACAACTGACGATCGTACGGAGGTCCCGGCGCTCGCGTGGCGGGTGTCGGACATCTGGTCGCCTTGTCGTGAGCAGGGCTTGTGGCATTGTGTCGAGCGTGAGTTCGATCCCAACCGCTGACGACGTGCTCGACCCCCAGGTAGACGTCCTCCCCGTGGAGGAGGTTGCAACGGCTCTCGGGGTGCCCGTCAGCCGGATCTACCAGTCCGTTCGCGACGGACACCTGATCGCCATGCGGCGTGCCGGCCAGCTGTGCATGCCCGCCGTGCTCATCGACGGCTCGGAACCGGTCAAGGGCCTCTCGGGGACCCTGACGCTCCTGCGGGACGCCGGCTACACCCCGACGGAGATGCTGCGCTGGCTCTTCGCCCCCGACGAGTCGCTGCCGGGCACGCCGATCGACGCGCTGCGGTCCAACCGCGGCCGGGAGGTCAAGCGGCGCGCTCAGGCCCTCGGGTTCTGAAGGTCGTGCCAGCGGGCCCGCAGCAGACCTGTGCCCGCGACCCGCAGCCTGCGCCCGAGCGGGACCACGGCCCGGCGGTTGAGCACCTCGTAGCCCGCGTCCTGGATCTCGTCGAGGATGCCGCGGTAGAGCGTCGTCGCCACCCGTACACACGGGCGTGATTCCGGGCGCAGCAGCGCGATCCCCGGCTCGGCCCGCCGGTAGACCGCCCGCGTGTACCCGACGAGGTGGGCGATGGCGCGGCGCACCCGCGGGTCTGGCTTGCCGCTCGACCGCGCCCACACCAGCCGGTCGCGGTCGACGCCGAACGCGGCCAGCTCGTCGGCGGGCAGGTACAGCCGGCCGCGGTCGAGGTCCTCGCCGACGTCCCGCAGGAAATTGGTCAGCTGGAACGCCTCGCCGAGTGCGCGCGCCGGCGCCCGTGCCGGTTCCTCGGGACCGACGGTGCCCAGCACCGGCAGCATCTGCAGGCCGATGGCCGCCGCCGACCCCCGCATGTAGGCGGACAGATCGGCCATCGTGGCGTAGCCGGTCACCGCGAGGTCCATTCGCATGGACGCCAGAAAGTCGTCGAAAAGCCCCTGGTCGATGCCGTAGCGGCGGACGGTGTCGGCCAGCGCGAGCAGCACCGGGGTGCTCGGGCGCCCGGCGAACGCGTCCTTCACCGCCGTGGCCAGTTCGTCCAATCGGGCCGCGGGGTCCGCGCCCGGGGTGTCCACAACGTCCACGATGTCGTCGGCCAGCCGCGCGAACCCGTAGAGCGCGTGCACGGCCGGCCGGCGTGAGGCGGGCAGCAACCGGGTCGCCAGGTAGTAGGTGCGGCCGTGCGCCGCGTTGATCTCCCGGCAGGCCGCGTAGGCCGCGGACAACTCAGTCACACGGCCACCTCTACCCGTTCCGGCTCCAGGTAGACCGCCGCCGCCCCGATCAGGGCCGCGATGGCGAGGGTGATGCCGACGTAGTTCCAGTCGTAGACCGCCGCCTCACCGGTCGGGTAGTCGCACACCACCAGCCACACCGCCCCGGCACTCGCGCAGGCCAGGCGGGCCCTGGTCCACGACACCGCAGACCACGGGAGCACGGCGCCGAGCGCGATCGCCCAGCTGAAGTACCAGGGCAGGGTGGCCGGCAGCAGGATGGCGGCCAAGGTCAACGCCAACGTCGCGTTACGCAGCACGACCGCGGGCGCGCCGGACCGCGAGCGCCACCACAACACCACCACGAGGACGGCGAGGGTGGCCATCCCCACCGCCCGCATGCACTCGATCAGCAGTTCGCGGTCGCCCCAGTCCAGGCTCAGCGCCTGCCCGAGCACCTCGCCGAGCCCGGTGGGCAGCGACATCCAGTTCACGATCAGCGACGTCGAGCCCAGCGCCTGCACCCAGCCGAAGCCGTGGCCCGCGAGCACCGTGGCCACGACGAACGTCGGCACCATCGCGGCCAGCGCCTTCCCGACCGCGAGGTGCAGGCGCCGGGACACCGACCACAACAGGAACGGCAGTGCCACCAGCATCGTGGCCTTGACCGCGACCGCGAGCGCCAGCAGCGCGAGGCCGGCGAAGTGGTTGCGGCGCAACACGAACAGCGTCGCCGCGGCGAGCAACCCGATGGCCAGCATGTCGTTGTGACCGCCGCCGAGCACGAGGACGAGCATCAGCGGGTTGGCCACGGCGAACCAGAGCGCGAACTCCGGACGGGTGCCGACGACCCGGCAGATGCCCGGCAGCGCGGCGGCCAGCAACACGAGCCCCGCGGCGAACACGAGCCGGGTCAGCAGCACCCCGGCCACGACGTTCTCGCCGGTGACCGACGCGATCGCCCTGGTCAGGATGATGTGCACCGGACCGTACGGGGTCGGCGTGTCCTGCCAGACCCAATGCACGTTCTCGTGCAGCGCGAGCGGCAGCCGCGACGAGCCGGTGGTGTACGGGTCGAGACCGTGCGCGGCGAGCGCTCCCTGGGCGACATAGCTGTAGAGGTCGCGGCTGAACAGCGGCGGGCAGGTCAGCAGCGGCAGCGCCCAGAGGGCCGACGTGCGGAACATCCCGGCCGTGTCGATGGCGCCGTGCCGCACCGCGATGCCCAGTTGCACCCATGCGACGGCGAGGACCAGGACGCCCGCGTACACGCAGCCGACGGCGAGCATCTGGCCGTGGCCGTAGCGCAGTGCCTCGAACGGGGTGCCGACGAGCGGGCCGTCGCCGACCGGTGTCCCACCCGCCCCGGCCGCGCCGAAGGCGGTCAACAGCGAACCACCGAACCCGACGATCGCGGCTCTGGTCAGGGGGAACGCTGGCATGGCGGGGTCATCGTCGCACACCCGCCGGACGCCTCCGGATGCCCAGGTGGCGCACCAGGTACACCGCGCCCGGCTGTCCCGGGGTGACCGGCAGGTGGAAGGCGGCGGCCGCGCCGTCGGTCAAGTCCAACGGTCCGAGCGCGACGAACGAATCCGTATTGCCCGCCGACTGAGCCGCCGCACCCGGACCATTGACACAGGACCATTTGACAGAGGGGTCATTGACACAGGGCTGTTCGCACCGCGGCGACAATGAGGGCTGAATGTCGGAAATCCACGCGATCAGGGTTTGTGTGGCAGGGGTCGGCATCGGCGCCGTTGCGGGATCCGGGAAACTGACTGCGCCACATTGTTGGCTCGCTTCGGCGAACCGCACCGGGCATGCCGACCGGGTGGCCATACTGGGGACGACCAAACGTGATCTGGGCCGGTCAGGTGGGAGCGGCGGATGCGGGTTCGGCGACGAGGGCCGGTGGCGCGTGCCCGTGCGCGCCGGTGGCCGCTCGGCGTCGGGCTGACCGTCACGTCGAGGACCAGGCCGCGGGTCAGACGCGGGGCCGGTGTGGTGCTGCCGCTCGTGCTGCTCGCCGCCTGCGACAGCAGCGTCGCCGGGCAGGCCGGCGTCGGCGCGCCGCCGCCGCCGACCACCGCGCAGGTGGCCGGGCAGTCGCTGACCGACCTCGCCGAGGCCGGTGCGTTGCACGTGACCGGCGGGCTCACCACGTTGTCGGGCGACAAGGTGACCGTGGACCTGCGGGTGGCGAGCACCGGCGAGGCGCTGGGCACGCTCACCGTCAACGGGCAGCGGGCCAAGGTCGTGCTGCTCAGCAAGACGCCTTACCTGAACGGGCCCGCCGCTTTCTGGGCCGCTTTGCCTGGTATCCCGGACGCGAAGTCCACAGTGGTCGCCGACCGCTGGGTGAGCGTGCCGCCCGCGCTGCTCGGCGTCCAGATCGAGGACCTGTTCAGCCCACCCGCGCTCGCCCAGCTGCTCGCCGACGGCCCGGCTCCCACCGCGCAGCAGCCGCCGGAGGCCAACCGGCGCCAGAAGGTCGGCGGGGTGGACGCGCTCGCCATCGACCTGAGCGCCGGTACCGAGTTCGTGACCCCGACCGCGCCCCACCGGGTGGTCGGCGCCAAGCTCGCTTCGGTGGGCCAGGCCGGCCCGTCGGCCGCCCGCGACCTCGACCTCGCCTTCACCGACGCGACCGCCGCGCTCCCCAGCCTCTACCGCGACGTCGACGGGCAGGCGGCCACCCTCGCGGCCCCGGTCGACCTGATCACGCCCGTCGAGGAGGGCTCGCACCGTTTCGCCGAGTGCGGGCAGGCGAGTTGTGCGGTGATCGTCGACCTGACCAACGGCGCCAAGGTCGCCGTGCGGGTGTCGGTGTCGGCCGACTGGATCGGCGACGGCAAGCCGCTCGGCCGCTGCGACACCCAGACCGGTCTGGTGGCCCCCGGCGAGCAGATCAGCGCCACCTGCACGATCACCTCACCCCAGTGGACGGCGTTCTACCAGAACGCGCACTCGGTGCCCGGTCAGCACCCGTACCGCGCCGAGTGGTCGGCGGTGAGCCTGGCCGACCCGCCCGACCGCAAGGCCGTGCACGCGCACGCCACCGCCAAGGCGCCCGCCAAGCCGGCCAAGAACGGTGCGTACGTGGTCTACGCCATCGACCACGCCAAGGGCGGCCACGCGCGGGACATGTGGAAGTACGGCGTCGTGGCCAGCGGGTACTGGCGGGACCAGGCCGCGCAGCAGCTGGACGCGTGCCAGTCCGCGACCGGCCGGATGTGCGCGTTCCACCAGGTCACCACGGCCAACGACGCCCCTACCGCCTATGCGGCGCAGCAGCAGCTGATCGCCGACTACCGTGCGTCGGCCAAGCGTTGCCCCGCAGGCCAGGCTGTGGCCTGCGATCAGAAGTAGTGCCACTGTGTAGTTGACAAGGTACGTTCCGTGTTCGACCAGTGTGCCACAACCTCGAACGCACGTTCGTCACTCGATCAGGTGAAACGGCTCAGTCGGCGATCCGCGCCGCCGCCAGCTTCCCCGAGAGCACCACCGGCGGGATCCCCACGCCCGGCGTCGTCCCGCACCCGGCGAGGACGACGTTCTCCGCGCCCCGCACCAGGTTCCGTGGCCGGAACGGCCCGGTCTGGGCGAACGTGTGGGCCAGCGAGAACGGCGTCCCGGCGCCCATCCCGCGCGCGGCCCAGTCCGCGGGCGTGACCACCTCGTGCACCTCGGCGTCGCCGATCCCGCTGAGCCCGCGCCCGGCCAGCGTGCGCAGCAATTCGTCGCGGTAAGCCGGGCCGACGCGTGGCCAGTCGATCCGGCCGGTCGCCAGGTTCGGGCACGGTGCCAGCACCGAGAGCGGTCGGCCGCCGCCGGGGCGCGGATCGGTCGCGGCCGGATTGGTCACCAGCAACGACGGGTCGGTCATCAGGGAACCGCTGGTGATCTCCGAGAACGTCCGGTCCCACGCCTGGCCGAAGAAGATCGTGTGGTGGTCCAGCGCCGGCCACTCGTGATCCACCGTCAGGTGCATCACCACCGCCGACGGCGACCAGCGCAGTCCCACCGGGCGCCGCGGTGTCAGGCCCAGCAAGCGATACGCGGCAGGCAGGTCCGCGGTCACCACCACGGCATCGCACGGGATCCGTTGCCCCGTCGACGTTCGCACCGCACGCACCCGCCCGCCGACCCGCTCCAGCCAGGCCGCCGTCGTCGCGTACCGCACGTCGGCCCCGGCCTCGACCGCCGCGTCCGCGAGTGCCGAGGCCACCGTTCCCATGCCGCCCTTGGGGTAGTAGACCCCGGCGACCGTGTCCATGTACGCGATCACGGCGTACGCGGCGAGCGCGCGCTGCGGCGGCACGCCCGCGTACAACGACTGGAACGAGAACAACCGCCGCAGCCGCTCATCGGGCAGGAACCGGGCGATCGCCGGGCTCAGCCGGCCGAACCCGCCGAGCGCGACCAGCCGGGCCAGCTGCGGGCCGAGCAGGTCGAGCGGGCTGTCGAAGTTGGTCGCGATGAACCGATCCCGTTGCGCCACATAGAGTTTGGTCAGCCACTGGCGCAGCCGCAGGTAGCCATCGGCGTCGCGTGGTCCGGCGAACCGGCGGATCTCCGCGGCCATCGCGTCGGCGTCGGTGTGCAACGCCAGCGTCTCCCCGTCGGCGAAATGGGCCCGGTACGCGGGGTGCAACGGGACGAGGTCGACCCGCCCGGCCAGCTTCGCGCCGACCGCGTTGAGGGCGTCGTCGAGGTACTCGGGCATGGTCAGCACCGTGGCGCCGGTGTCGACCCGCTGCCCGCCCACGAAGGAACTCGCGGCGCGCCCGCCGGGCCCGTCGGCCGCCTCGAGCAACGTCACGGACCGACCGGCGCCCAGCAGGTGCAGCGTGGCGGAGAGCCCGGCGAGCCCGGCGCCGATCACCACAACGTGGTCGGTGCGTCCCGGCACCGTGCGCATCAGTACGACCGGCGGGTCGCCGCGTCGGCGAGGGCCGCGAGCCGGTCCCCGGCGGGCGCGGCGAGTTCGGCCGACGCGAGCGCCTCCAGGGCGGTCCCGGTCAGCCGCTCGATGCGCGCCTCCACCTCGGCGACCGCGCCCAGGTCGACCAGCGCCTCGCGCACCCGGTCGAGGTCGTCGGCGGACAGCTTCGGGTTGCCGAGCGCCTCGTGGATCATCTCGACGGTCGCGTCCCGGCCGGCCTGCTCGGCGTTGGTGACGGCCACCGCGATCAGCAGCGTGCGCTTGCCCTCGCGCAGGTCGTCGCCCGCCGGTTTGCCGGTCACGGCCGTGTCGCCGAACATGCCGAGCAGGTCGTCACGCAGCTGGAACGCCACGCCGATGTCGCCGCCGAACGCCCGCAGCGCGCCGACCGTCCGCTCACCGGCCCCGGCGAGCGCCGCGCCGAGGTGCAGCGGGCGCTCCACGGTGTAGGCGGCGGTCTTGAGTCGGGCGACCCGCATGGCGGCCTCGGCCGGGGGCAGCGGCGCGCCGCCGTCGGACTGGGTGAGCACGTCCAGGTACTGCCCGGCGAGCATCTCCGCGCGCATCCCGCGCCACGCGGGGCCGGCGGCCAGCAGCTGAGCGGCGGTGAGCCCCGCCTCGGTGAACAGGTCGTCGGCCCACGCGAGCGCGAGGTCGCCGATGAGGATCGCGGCCGCGGCGCCGAACTTGTCGGGGTCGCCGTGCCAGCCGGCCGCCCGGTGCCGCCCGGCGAAGTCGACGTGCACGGTCGGCTTGCCCCGGCGCAACGCGGAGTCGTCCATGAGGTCGTCGTGCACCAGCGCGCAGCCCTGGATCAGCTCGAGCGCGCTGATCGCGGTCAGCACCTTCTCGGCTTCGGCGCCGTCGGCCGCGCCACCGGCGCCGCGCCAGCCCCACCAGGCGAAAGTCGGGCGGATGCGCTTGCCGCCGCCGAGCACGAAGTCGGCCAGCGCGTCCACGGCGTCGCCCGCCGACGGCTCCGCCGCCGTCAGCTGGGCACGCTTGGCCGCGAGGTACGTGGCCAGCACGTCCTGGACCGCGGTGGGCAACGTGTCGTCGATCGACTTCGGGTCGGACGCCGTGTGCACCCCTACATGGTCCGCCGTGTCGCCGATCACGGCCGACCGGGGGTCCGGTAACCCCGCCGACCGGTCCAGGGACGCCCGGCGGAGTTCGCGACCCGGCCATCCGCCGGAGCGAGCGTCCACCTTTCGGACGCTTGTCCCAGTTCCTGGACGCTCCGTTACCCTCGGGCCCATGACCTCCGTCCTCGAGCGCATTTCGGTGGGCAGGCCGGTGTTCTCGGTCGAGTTCTTCCCGCCGCGGGACGAGGCCGACCAGCAGATCCTCGGCCGGGCGATCCGTGAGCTCGAGTCGCTGGACCCGGCGTTCGTCTCGGTCACCTACGGCGCGGGTGGCAAGAGCCGGCGCGGCACCATCGAGGCGACCCGGCTGATCGCCGAGGAAACCACGATGACCCCGATGGCCCACCTGACCGCGGTGGACCACTCGGTGGCCGAGCTGCGCAACATGATCGGCTGGTACGCGGCCGTCGGCGTCCGCAACATCCTGGCCGTGCGCGGCGACCCGCCCGGCGACCCGTACGGCGACTGGATCGCCCACCCGCAGGGCCTCAACTACGCCGAGGACCTGGTGCGCCTGGTGCGTTCCCTGGGTGACTTCTGCGTCGGCGTGGCCGCGTTCCCCTACGGCCACCCGCGTTCGGCGGACCTGGACACCGACACCCGCCACCTGATCGCCAAGTTCCGCGCCGGCGCGCACTTCGCCATCGCCCAGCTGTTCTTCGAGCCGGACGACTTCCTGCGCCTGCGCGACCGCGTGGCCACTGTGGACCCGGACGCGCTGCTGCTGCCCAGCGTCATGCCGTTGACCACGGTCCGGACCCTGCACAAGACCGCGGAACTGGCCGGCGTCGACGTCCCCGCGTGGATTGCCGAGCGGATGGACCCGCTGGCCGGGGACCCGGCGGGCTTCCGGGCCGCGGGCATCGACCTGGTCACGAACCTCTGCGAACGCCTGCTGGCCGAAGGCGTGCCGGGGCTGCACTTCATCACGATGAACCGCTCGAAGGCCACCCGCGAAGTGGTGGCCCGCCTGGGGTTGCTCCCGACGCGGGCCTGACTACTGGACTTGGCGCAGGCTGACTCGCCGCGCGGCGTAAGCGAGGATCGCCACCAGCAGGGCCACGCCGATCGCGCTGGCCGCGACGATCATCACCCAGCGCGTCCACGAGCTCTGGCCCTTGGTCGAGTACTCGGCGGTCGCGGTGAACTCGGTGACCTCACCAGCCTTGGGCTTCCACGTGATCGCGCCGTCCTCGTCGATCCCGTCGGTCTTGGTCACCCGGCCGGGGAACGCGAGCTTGATCTGCACGTCGGCCTTGTCGGTGGGCAACCCGGTCAGGTCCACCGAACCCGACATGGTCACCAGGTCGCCGGAGCGGCGGAAGCTCATCTGGAAGTGCTGCGAGTTCGGGTTGATGCTCGAGCTGAGCTCACGCACCTCCTCGAAGGTGAGGTCGTGGAAGCTCAGCGTGTTGCCGACGTAACCGTCCACGTTGTACGCCTTGGTGCTGGTCCGCGCCTTCACGGCGTCCGGGATCTCCAGCTCCGGTCCCTGGTCCCCGGCGCGGGTCGGCTGCGCGGCGATCACGATCTCGCCGGACACGAGGTCGTTGGGCGACACCGCCATCGCCGCTCGTACCCGTACGCAGCCCGAGAGGCAGAGCATCGTCAGCACGCCGAGCACGAGAACGGACAGCCACCTGCGGGGTCGGGTTCGCACGCGTTCATCCTGCCAGCAGCGCGAAAAGGCCAGGGACGGCGCGCCGCGACGCGGGTAGGTTCGCGGCCATGCCAGAAGACCAGCACTCGGATCGCACCATCCACGCGCTCAGCGACGAGTTCGTCGGCCACTACGCCGCGCTCGACCCGCTCACCGCGACCGCCGTCGGCCTCCCGGGCCACGACGCGGAGATGACCGACTTCTCCCCGGAAGCGCTCGAACAGCGCGCGGAGCTCGGCCGGGCCGCCCTCGCCCGGATCACCGCCGCCACCCCCGCCGACGACGGCGAGCGGGTGGCCCAGGCCGTGTTCGCCGAGCGCATCGGGCTCGAGCTGGAGATCTACGACAGCGGCTGGGCGCACGCCGACATGAACGTCATCGGCAGCCCGGTGCACCACGTCCGGCAGATCTTCGACCTCATGCCCACCGAGACCGCCGACGACTGGGCCGTGATCGCCGGCCGCATGTCGGCGGTGTCCGACGCGGTCGACGGCGTCATCGAGTCGATGCGGTACGCGGCCGCGCGCGGCAAGGTGGTGGCGTTGCGCCAGGTCACCAAGGTCGCCGAGCAGTGCGACGTCTGGTCCGGGGCGAGTGACGAGAAGGCGTTCTTCGCCGCGCTGGCCGACCAGGCGAACACCGAGGACGAGGCGCTGCGCAAGAAGCTGACCGCCGCCGCTGGGGACGCCTCCGCCGCGTTCGCCCGGTTCGCGTCCTTCCTGCGGGACGAACTGGCCGCGAAGGCACCGGAGAAGGACGCGGTCGGCGAGGAGCGCTACCGCATGTGGTCGCGGCAGTTCCTCGGGTCCCGGCTGGACCTGCAGGAGGCCTACGAGTGGGGCTGGGCGGAGTTCAGCCGCATCGAGACCGAGATGAAGCAGGTCGCCGACCGGATCAAGTCGGGTGCGACGCTCAAGGAGGCGGCCGCGGCGCTCGACGCCGACCCGCGCTACCGCGTCACCGGCAAGGCCGGCCTCGAGCAGTGGATGCAGCAGCTCTCCGACGCGGCGCTCGCCGACCTGCGCGGCACCCACTTCGACCTGCCCGACGAGCTCATGAAGCTCGAATGCCTGGTCGCGCCGCCCGGCGGGGGCGTCGGCGCGTACTACACCGGGCCCAACGACGACTTCTCCCGGCCGGGCCGGATGTGGTGGTCGGTCGAACCGGGCCGCGAGGACTTCTCGACCTGGCGCGAGGTCTCGACCGTCTACCACGAGGGCGTTCCCGGCCACCACCTGCAGATCGCGACCGCGGTGTACGAGCGGGAGCGGCTCAACGACTTCCAGCGGATGCTGTGCTGGGTCTCCGGGCACGGCGAGGGCTGGGCGCTCTACGCGGAGCGGCTGATGCGCGAGCTCGGCTACCTCGAGGACGACGCGAACCTCTTCGGCATGCTCGACGCCCACCTGTTCCGGGCCGGGCGCGTCATCGTCGACCTCGGCATGCACCTGGAGCTGGAGATCCCGCGGGGCACCGGGTTCCACGAGGGCGAGCGGTGGACCCCGGAGCTGGGCCTGGAGTTCATGCTGAACCGGACGATCACCGACCCGGCGCAGGTCACCGACGAGATCGACCGCTACCTCGGCTGGCCGGGCCAGGCGCCCGCGTACAAGCTGGGGGAGCGGCTGTGGCTGCAGGCCCGCGAGGAGGCACGCGCCCGCCACGGCGCCGCGTTCGACCTCAAGACCTTCCACCAGCAGGCGCTGGCGCTGGGTTCGATGGGCCTGGACACGCTGCGCGAGCAGCTCGCCCGGCTCTGAGCGGTCGCGGCGCGCGACCGTCCGGCACCGGCCCTCAGGCCAGCGGCAGGGTCGCCCCGAGCACGCCGAACAGGCGCGGGTCGCCGCTGAACTGGTAGTCGCGCAACACGTCGACGAAGCCGACCCGCCGGTAGAGCCGCCACGCCCTGGACGGTCCTTCCGGCGTCGACAGCAACACCCGGCCCTCGGTGGCACCGGCGAGCAACGCACGCAGCAGGTTCTCGCCGGTGCCCCGGCCTTGCCGGTCGGGGCGCACGTGCAACTCGGTGAGCTCGAAGTAGTCGAGCGTCCACTGGTCGGCCGCGGCCGGGCCGGAGCGTTCGATCAGGCCCCGGCGCACCTGCTCGTGCCACCACTGCCCGGGTGAGCCGCGGTAGCCGTAGGCGATGCCGGCGAGGTTGCCGTTCGGGTCGAACGCGCCGATGCAGCGCCAGCCCGTGCGCATCATGTGCGCCAGCCACATCGGCGCGCGTTGCTCCGCGGTGCCCTTCGGGTAGCGCATCGCGGTCACATACAAGTCCAGCGCCTCGGACAGCCGCGCGCGGAGATCCTGCGCGGACAGCTCAGCGAGGCGGTCGGGGCTGGAGGACTCGGCCGCGGTCACGAAGGAAGATGATCCTCCTCCGCCGCGACGTCCGCAGCCGTGCCCCCGGTCAACGCGACCAGCTCGGCGAACGTGGTCGGGAACACCGACTTCGGGTGCCCCGCCGCGGCCCAGACCTCCGGGTAGGTCGCGAGGTGGTTGTCCACCACCGTGCGCACCGGTTCGGGGTGGCCGACCGGCGCGACGCCGCCGATCGGCTGACCCGTGTGCTCCCGCACGAACTCCGCTCGCGCCTTGGTGACCTTGTCGGCGCCGGCCAGCGCGGCGAGGCGGCCGGTGTCCGCGCGGTGCGCCCCGGAAGTCAAGGCCAGCAACGGTTCCGTGTGGCCGTCGGCGAAGTGCGCGACGAACACGAGGCTGTTGGCGATCGCGCCGACCTCGATGCCGAGCGCCTGCGCGGCCAGCGCCGCCGTGCGCGCCTCGTCGTCCAGGATCCGGATCCGGTCGGCGCCGTCGGTGACGCCCGCCTCACGCAGGATCGCGGCGACCTTGCTGACAGAAGGGTGGTCGAAACTGCTCACCCGACCATCAGATCACGCCGCGACCACGTGGCGCCTCCGGCTTTCCCGCGCGAGCGCGCCCATCCTGGTCATGCTCACCAGGTGCAGCCCGATGGCCAGCGGCACGGCGGCCAGCGGGATCAGGACGAGCGGCAGCGTGCTGACCAGTTCGCTGGACGGGCTCACGGCGAGGATCTGACCCTGGCCGACCCCGGTCAGAAGACCCAGCGCCAAAGCGACGACCAGGTCGAGCAGGCCGACGATGTTGAGCCACAGCACGCGGCCGCTGCGGATGGCGAACGGCGCGGCCAGCCCGGTGACGATGTCGCCGATGCCCGCCGGCAGCGCGAACGCGGCGGGGATTCGGCCCATGGCCATCGCGATCAGGAACACCACGCCCACGACCCGCAGCACTTGGGGCCACGCCAGCAGGCGCAGCGCTCCGGGATCGGCGAGGATCGCGCGGGCGGCCGGGCGCCTGCTCGCGGCGACCACGATGACCACCCCGAGGACGACCGCGACCGGGATCCAGGGCTGGGGCTGGGTCGGCGGCAGGTGGAACAGCCCGGCGGCCGCCAACGCCCAGATGAGCGCGGTCCACGCGGCCCACGCGACGCCTGCCAGCACGGCGATGCGCCGTGCGTCCGGGCCTGATCTGCCGACGACCAGGGCGCCGCGGTAGAGCGCCGCGCAGGTCACGGCCGGGATGCCAAGCGCTCCCACGAGCACGAGCAACCAGATGGAGAACGGCATCGGAGTCCCTCCTCTTGTGAACATGACGTCCGATGCTGAACACTCTGTTCGGTTCTGCCGTAGGGGTTCAACAACCAAAACCGGCGGGGTGTGCGGTTCCGGACAGTTGCCGCGAAGTGTTCGGGAGGCGTTGTGGTCCAACAGGATCGCCGGGTGCGACGGACCCGCCGGGGGCTGCAGGAGGCGCTCTTCGCGCTGATCTTCGAGAAGGGCTACGACCGGGTCACCGTGCAGGACGTGCTGGACCGCGCCGACGTCGGCCGGTCGACCTTCTACACGCACTTCCGGGACAAGGAAGCGTTGCTGCTCGCGGCGTTCGACGCGCTCAGCGAGGACCTTCGTGGGGAACTCGGCGCGGTGGCCTCGGATCCGGCGCGGCCCGCCGAGGCCTTGTTCCGCTTCGCCTACGAGCGGCAGCCGGCGTTCCGGGCGTTGTGCGGCAAGCAAGGCGGCGAGGTCGTCCAGCGCCACCTGCGGCGGATGCTGACCGAACTGCTCATGGCGCAGTTGTGCCTGGGCAAGCCCGTGGTGCCGGCCGAGGTGGTCGTCGAGTTCTGCACCAGCACGACGCTCGGTCTGCTGGGCTGGGCGGTCGACAACGGCTTCCCGCACGACGCCGCGTGGCTGGCCGCGGCGTACCGCCGGCTGGTCGAGCCGGGGGTACGGGCGGTGCTTCGTCCGGCCTGATCAGGGTCACCCGGGTGTGGGTTGAGCCCGCTCTGGCGACGAGTTATGCTGGACTTGTTCGAACAGATGTTCGAGCTAGTCGCCTGGCGGTGGGGTGGGGGAAGCGCCTCACCGCCAGGCCCGCCGGCTCCCCACGGCGAGCGCATGCGTGGCACCCCCAGCATGCCTGACCCGACCGCCAGGAGGCCGCGATGTCCACCACACTCGACTTCCCCGCACCCACGCTCGGCGCCGGTCGGCGGTACGTACCGTTCCCCGGCGACAGCGAGTCCGCGGGAGCCCTGCTCGCCCAGGCCGAACGGGGCCTGGCCGACGCCGAACTCGAGCGTGACGCCGGGCAGCGGTTCGCCGCCGCGTACCTGTCCGCGCTGCGGGCCGCGGCCGCCATGCTCGCGTTGCGTGGTCGCCCGCACCGGGGGCGGGCGCGGCCGACCAGCGTGTGGACGCTGCTGTCGTCGGTGGCCCCCGAGTTCGGCGAGTGGGCCGCGTTCTTCGCCGCCGGTTCGGCGACCCGGGCGCGCGTGCAGGCGGGCATCACCCGGCACGTCACCGCGCGGGCGGCCGACGACCTCGTCCGGCAGGCCGGGCAGTTCATCGAACTGGTGGGCCGTGCCGTGCACGGCTCATCGACATGACCCCGCGGCTGGACCACGAGCAGCTGTTGCAGGTGCTGGCGATCGAGGCAGGCGTGCTCGCCGGCGTGGCGAGCGACGCGCCCTCGCGCGCCCGCGTGCCGCACTGCCCGGGGCTGACGCTGGGCGAGACGGTGCGGCACCTCGGTGCGTTGTACCGGGCGTCGCTGTCGTGGATCACCACCGGGCGCAAGCCGGTCGAGTGGCAGCGGGAGCCGGGGCCGGACCAGTCGTTGCTGGAGTTCTACCGGATCGGTCTGCGTGACGTGATGACCGAACTCGCCGCGCACGACCCCGCCGACCCGTGCGCCTCGTGGTCCAAGGACAAGACGTACGGGTTCTGGATCCGCCGGCTCGCGCACGAGACGACCGTGCACCGCATCGACGTGCAGGGCGCGGCGGGGCTCCCGATCGCCGCGGTCGACGACGACGTCGCGCTCGACGGTGCCGACGAGGTGCTGACCGAGTGGTTCGTGTCCAAGCTGCGCGTGCTGGGCATCCGCAACACGCAAGACGCCGTGTTGACGGTGCGCTGCGAAGGCGTGGACGGCGGTTGGATGGTGCGGGCGCCGCGTGGCGTGGACACCGCGGCGTGGTGGATGCCGGACCTCGACCACGCCCGCGAGTCGGTCAACGGCACGGTCGTCGGACGCAATCCGCAGGCGTTGTACCTGTGGTTGTGGGGTCGCAAGAGCCCATGGGGTGACCCGCAGCCCGATGGCCGGCGGGACCTGACGTTCACCGGCATGGACGCGGTCGGCCAGCTGTGGGCGTTGCTGCGGTTGGCGACGCGCTGAGTGTCGGTGGTCCCGGCTACCGTCCGGGACATGCTGGTCAACGTCGTTGTCGATGCCGCTTCGCCTGCGCACCTCGCCGAGTTCTGGTCGGAGATGCTGTCCGGCTGGTTCGTGCGCGAGGAGCCCGAAGGCGAGGTCGACGTCGTGGCGCCGTCCGCTGACGGCGCGACGTTGGACCTGGTCTTCGTCCCGGTCGCTTCGCCGAAGCGCGGTAAGAACCGCGTGCACCTGGACCTGGCGAGCAACGGCCCGGAACACCAGGCGGAGCTGGTGGACCGGGCGTTGACGGCGGGCGCCACCCACGTCGACATCGGCCAGGGCGACGTGCCGTGGGTGGTGCTCGCGGACCCGGAAGGCAACGAGTTCTGCGTGCTCGAGCACCGGGCCGTTTATGCGGGATCCGGTCGCCTGGCCTCGATCGTCATGGACACGCCGGACCCGGCGGCCCTGGCCCCGTTCTGGGCGACGGCGACGGGGTGGGAGGTCGTTCGCGCGGAGCCGCGGTTTGCGTCGCTGCGTGCCCCGGACGGGCGGGGGCCGTGGCTGGAACTGTTACGCACCAACGATCCCAAGGTGGGGAAGAACCGGGTCCACCTGGATGTGCGTGGCGTTGAGGTGGAGCGGTTGGTGGGGTTGGGAGCAGGTCGGGTGGATGTCGGGCAGGGCGATGTGCCGTGGGCGGTGTTGGAAGATCCGCAGGGCAACGAGTTCTGCATTCTTTGACCGGTTGCCACCGCTGGGTGCTCACCGGCGCTCGGGTGATTGCTCCGGGTCAGGCGCGCAGGCGTAGGCCCTTGGGGGTGGCGCGGAATCCGGCCTCGCGGAGGGTTTCGGCCAGGGCGGCGTTCTGGGCGCTTGTCCGGATGTCGTCGCCGTCGGCTCGCTGGACGGCCAGCTGGCCCAGCCAGCCTTCGCGGACGGCTCGGGACAGGGCGTGCGCCGCTGTCGACAGGACTTCCTGGTCGTCGGTGAACGACAGGAGTGACTTGCCACCGCGTTCCACGTAGAGGGCGGGGACGCCGTCCACCAGCACAGCCAGGGCCCCGGCCTTGCGGGCCGGGCGGTGCTTGCCGTCGCCCAGCGGCTGAGGCCAGGGAAGCGCCGCACCGTAGGGCTGGGCGGGGTCGGCGGCGGCCAGGACCACCGCGGACGAACCCTTCGCGTTGGGGGAGTGCGGGTTGAGGGTGTCGGGAGTGTCCGAACGGGACACCGCGCGCAGGCGATCGACCGCGCCGCGGGCGGCGAACTGGGCGGCACCCAGACCCTCCACCACGTAACCCCGGATCAGCTGGCCCGACTCCTCCATCGCCCGCAGCACCTTGTACACACCGCTGAACCCGCCGGTGACCCGCTCGGTGTCCAACGCGCCTCGGGTCAGCACGCCGTGGCGTTCGAGGAAGGTCTCCGCCCGGGCATGGGCCCGGCGGGTGGCGTCCGGCTCGCGTTCAGGCACCAGGGACCAGCGGCCCGCGGCCGTCGGCGGACCGGTGCGGCTGGGCATCACCGCCCGGCTCGAGCGCATGCGGGCATAGCGGCCGCGAGGTTGGGCGGCGCGCGGGCGGTGGGTCGCGCCCCGGCCGGACACCAAGGCACGCAACGGGGTCATGGTGTCGTTGGTGACCAGGCCGGCCCACACGAGATCCCACACGACCGCGACCAGGTCCTGGTCGTTCGGCGGTTCCTCGCCGTGTTCGATCATGATCATGCCCGCGCGGTCGGCCAGCTGGCGGAAGAACAGCGCGCCACCGTCCAAAGCGGACAGCACGGCTCTGTGCCGGGGCGTGTCCGGTGCGGACTCGGCCACCTCGGGCAGCACCAGGTCGGCCAGGTCGCCCGGCGCCAGCGCCAGCCAGCCGTCGCCCGCACCCAGTGCGCCGCACCCGGCCCAGGTGACCTCGCCGGCTGCGGTCAGCTCGTCCAGCAGGGCGGGGGAGTAGCCCGGCAGGCGGGCGGGCAGGATCAAGGATTCGAGAGCGCTCGCCGGGAGCGGGGCGCCGGCCAGCTGCTCCACAACGGACAGAACATCGTCCGCGGTTGGTGCGGACCGCAATCGCCTGCCGATGCCGTGCCAGGACGGCAGGAATCGGCCCAGCGCTGCCGGTTCGACCGGTTCCACCTCGGCGCGCAGGCGAGCCAGCGACCCGCGGCGCAGGCGGCGCAGGACGTCCGCGTCGCAGTACTCGGTGTGGGTGCCGCCCGGACGCAATTCGCCGCGGACCAGGCGACCGGTGCCGGCCAGCCGTTCCAGGACGCCGGTCACCACCGCCACGCCCAGGCCGAACCGTTCGGCCGCGTCATGGGCGGGGAAGGGACCGTGGGTGCGCGCGTAGCGGGCGAGCAGGTCGCCGAGGGGGTCGGCCACCGGCTCGGTGAAGGCCTCCGGGACACCGACCGGCAGGGCAACGCCCAGGGCGTCGCGGACCCGCCCGGCGTCCTCGATGGCCAGGAAACGTTCCTCGCCCGCGATGCGCACCCGGATCGCGCGGCGCGCGCTTTCCAGTTCTGCCAGCCATTCCGGGGCCACACCGCGCAACGCCGCCTCCGGAATGGACAGGTCGCCGACGAACCGCAACAGGTCGGCCGTGCCCTCCATGTCCCGCACCTGGCGGTCCGGCGCCAGCCGTTGCAGTTGCCGCTCGAGCTCGTCGACCACGTCGGCGTCGAGCAGTTCGCGGATCGCCTCGGAGCCGAGCAGTTCGGCCAGCAACGCCGAGTCCAGCGACAACGCGGCGGCCCGGCGTTCGGCCAGCGGCGTGTCGGTCTCGTAGAGGAACATGCCGACGTAGCCGAACAGCAGGCTGCGGGCGAACGGCGACGGTGCGGGCGTCTCCACCTCGACCACCCGCACCTTGCGAGCCCGCACGTCGGACATCAGCTCGCGCAACCCGGCCAGGTCGTACACGTCCTGCAGGCACTCCCGCATGGCTTCGAGCACCACCGGGAACCGTTCGTACTTCGCCGCCACCGACAACAGTTGCGCCGCTCGCTGCCGCTGCTGCCACAACGGCGTCCGGCGCTTCGGGTCGCGGCGCGGCAGCAGCAAGGACCGAGCCGCGCACTCTCGGAACCGGGACGCGAACAACGCCGAGCCGCCCACCTCGGCCACGACGATCTGCTCCACTTCTTCGGGGTCGAGCAAGACGTCCTCGGCGCCGGTGACCACCTCCGTGCCGCTGTCGTCGAGGGCGTCCGGCAGCCGCACGACGATGCCATCGTCGGAGTGCGCGAGCTGGGCCTCCACCCCGCGCCGCTCGCGCAGCCGGGCCGCGATGGCCAGCGCCCAGGGCGCGTTCACCTGCGCGCCGAACGGCGAGTGCACCACCAGCCGCCAGTCGCCGAGCTCGTCGCGGAACCGTTCGACGAGCACCGTCCGGTCGTCCGGGACGTGGCGGGTCGCCTCGCGTTGTTCACCGAGGTAGGTGATGAGGTTGTCGATCGCCCACTCGTCCAGGCCCGCTCGTGCCGCCCGCGCCCGGGCCGCCTCGGTGTCCAGTGTGGACATCTCGCGGACGAACTTCCCCAATGCACGGCCGAGTTCGAGCGGACGACCGGGCGCGTCGCCCTTCCAGAACGGCATGCGGGCCGGTTCGCCGGGTGCGGGCGTGACGATGACGCGGTCGTGGGTGATGTCCTGCACCCGCCACGCGGACGTGCCCAGCAGGAACGTGTCACCCACCCGCGACTCGTACACCATCTCCTCGTCCAGCTCACCCACGCGTGAGCCGGGCCCGTTCTCCGATCCCGGCGTCGTCACGGTGAAGAGCCCGCGGTCGGGGATGGTGCCGCCGGAGGTCACGGCCAGCCGCTGCGCACCGGGCCGGCCGTGCAGCTCGCCGTTCACCCGATCCCACGTGATCCGCGCCCGCAGCTCGCCGAACTCCTCGCTGGGATAGCGCCCGGCGAGCATGTCCAGCACCGAGTGCAAGGCGGACTCCGGCAGCGACGCATAGGGCGCGGCCCGGCGTACCACGGTCGCCAGGTCCTCGACCGTCCACGACTCCAGCGCGGTCATCGCGACCACGTGCTGGGCCAGCACATCCAGCGGGTTGCGGGGGTAGCGCACCGATTCGATGGCGCCCGACGCCATCCGCTCCGCCACGACCGCGCACGACACGAGGTCGCCGCGGAACTTCGGGAACATCACGCCCTTCGACACCGCACCGACGTGGTGCCCCGCGCGCCCGACCCGCTGCATGCCAGACGCCACCGTCGGCGGCGCCTCGATCTGCACCACCAGGTCCACGGCCCCCATGTCGATGCCGAGCTCCAACGAGGACGTCGCCACGACGCACGGCAGCTTGCCCGACTTGAGCTCTTCCTCGACCGTGGTCCGCTGCTCACGCGACATGGAACCGTGGTGTGCCCGCGCCACAACAGGATCCGAGCCGGTGGAGAACCCGGACTGGCCGATCGCCTCGGCCGGGAACTCCTCCAGCTCTCGTTTCTCGCCGGCGAGTTCGTTGAGCCGCGCGGTCAGCCGCTCGGCGAGGCGCCGCGAGTTGGCGAACACGATGGTCGACCGGTGCGCCTGGATCAGCTCCAGCACGCGCTGCTCCACCGACGGCCAGATCGAGTTCTGCACCCGCTCGGGGTCGTCCTCGGACTGGGTGAGCATGCTGGCCATGTCCTCGACCGGCACCTGCACGCTGACCTCGACGGTCTTGGGCGTGGCCGGTTGCACCACGGTCACCGGACGGCCGCCGCCGAGGAACCCGCTCACCTCGTCGACCGGGCGCACGGTCGCCGACAACCCGATGCGTTGCGCGGGCGCGGGCAACAACGCGTCGAGCCGTTCCAAGGACAACGCCAGGTGCGCGCCACGCTTGGTGCCCGCCACCGCGTGCACCTCGTCGAGGATCACCCACCGGACTCCGCGCAGCGACTCCCGGGCCTGCGAGGTGAGCAACAAGAACAGCGACTCCGGCGTGGTCACCAGCACGTCCGGGGGCGTGCGGGTGAACTGGCGGCGTTCCTCGGCCGGGGTGTCGCCCGTGCGCATGCCGACGGTGATGCCCGGCTCGGGCAGGTCGAGCCGGTGCGCCGCCTGCCGGATGCCGGCCAGCGGCGCCCGCAGGTTGCGCTGCACGTCGACGGCCAGCGCCTTGAGCGGCGACACGTACAGCACCCGGCACCGGTGCTTGCGCTCGTCGGGCGGCGGTTCGACGGCCAGCCGGTCCAGCGCCCACAGGAACGCGGCCAGCGTCTTGCCCGACCCGGTCGGCGCGATGACCAGCGCGTGCTCCCCGCCCGCGATCGCACGCCACGCACCCGCCTGGGCGGGCGTGGGCGCGGCGAACGCCCCGGCGAACCACTGCCGGGTCGCCGGTGCGAACAGGTCGAGCACTTCCTCGGTCACGCTCCCCATCTTGAACCCACCCACCGACAGTTTCGAGAACCCCCTGGTCACGCTGGGTGCGGGGCCTGGCACCATCGGTGTTGGCGTCCAGGGGAGGGGTAGCGCTGATGACGGTCCTGTCGGTCGATCTCGGCACGTCCAACACGGTTGCGGTGCTGTCCGCGCACGGCATGCCACCGCGGGTGGTGGAGCTCGACGGGGCCTCGATGATGCCGTCGGCCGTGTTCGCCGCCGAGGCGGGCACGCTCGTGGTCGGCAAGGAGGCCGAACGCCGGGCCCGCACCGACCCGGCCCGCTACGAACCGAACCCGAAGCGGCGCGTCGACGAGGGCACGTTGCTGCTCGGCGACGCCGTGGTCCCGGTGACCGATGCGTTCGCTGCCGTGTTGCGGCGGATCGCGACCGAGGTGAAGCGCCAGCTCGGCGGCGCCGTGCCGGACGAGGTGCGGCTGACCCATCCCGCGCAGTGGGGACCGGTGCGCCGCAACGTCCTGTTGTCCGCGGCGCGGCAAGCCGGGTTCGGGCCGAACCTCGTGCTGGTGCCGGAGCCGGTGGCCGCGGCGGCGCACTTCGCGTCGTTCCCCAGCCAGGACCCGGCGCGCAGGAACCGGGGTGAGGGGCAGGCGCTTGCGGTGTACGACCTCGGCGCGGGGACCTTCGACGTGGCGGTGGTCGGCGCGACCCAGCAGGGTTACGTGGTGCTCGCCGAGGCGGGGCTCGCCGACCTCGGCGGTCTCGACGTGGATCAGGCGCTGCTCGAGCACATCGGCCGCCAGGTCGCGTCGCGGGACCCGGTCCGCTGGCAACGGGTGCTGCGCCCCGAGTCCACAGTGGACCGGCGAGCGCAGCGGGCGCTGCGTGAGGACATCCGGGCCGGCAAGGAGGCGCTGTCCACGCACCCGCAGACCGAGATCGCGCTGCCTGAGCCGTTCGATGAGGTGCTGGTCACGCGGGCCGAGCTGGAAGAGTTGATCACCGTAGGCCTGCTGCGCTCGGTCGAGTTGATGGCCGCGACGATCCGATCTGCCGGGCTGAGCCCCGATCGACTCGCGGGCATCTACCTGGTCGGCGGCTCGAGCCGGATCCCGCTGGTGGCCACGCTGATCGCGCGGCACCTCGGGGTTGTACCCATCAACCTCGACCAGCCGGAGACAGCGGTGGCCCGCGGCGCGCTGCACGTGTCGGCCAACGGCGTGAGCCTGCGCACCGGGACCGTGGCGCCGCCCGCACCGCGGATCACTCGGCCGCAGGTTCCGCAGCCGGTCCACGCGGGGTGGCAGCAGTCTCACGTGCCGCCGCCCCAGCCGCAGCAATGGTCCAGTCCGCCCAGTCCGCCGCTCGCGATACCGATTCCGCAGAGCCCGCCACGAAACCCACCGACGGCGCTCGTCGCCGTCGTGTACCTCGCCGCCGCGCTCTGCACCGTGATCGGCTACTGGCCGACCATGATCGCCGGCATCCTCCTGCTCTACGGTGCGGGTGCGTTTCGCAAGCAGGGCAAGGGCATCGTCCAGACCGCCCTCGGCGCCCTGATCACCACCGTGTTCGTGGCGCTGCTCGTCGGGCTCCGCGAAACAGCGACCTGCCTCGAATACACCGACTGTCACGGCGACGCGATCGACCAGAGCAACCTCAGCGGCTGGCTCTACTCGCACACCCACTTCGTGGCGACGTTCTACGGAACCGACACCGTCGACGTGCTCGCCCGCTGCGCCGCCGCGCTGCTGGCCTTGGCCGCCCTGGCGGTCACCATCGGGTGGCGGAGGCGGCAGTCGCGCGGTTGACCAGCGCAAGCGACGGCGGGCATGGCACCATTCGTCCCGTTCGGCACTGGGGAGGAAAAACGCATGACCGTCTTGTCGGTCGATCTCGGCACGTCCAACACCGTCGCGGTGCTGTCGCAGGAGGGCAGGTTGCCGCGGGTCGTCGAGGTGGACGGGTCCTCGACGATGCCGTCGGCGGTGTTCGCCGAGCACGGCGAGCTGATCGTCGGGCGGGAGGCCGAACGCCGGGCCCGGCTCGACCCGGCCAGCTTCGAGCCCAACCCGAAGCGGCGCGTCGACGAGGGCACGTTGCTGCTCGGCACGCAGGTCGTGCCGGTGACCGACGCGCTGGCCGCGGTGCTGCGCCGGGTCGGTGACGAGGTGCGCCGCCAGCTCGGCGCCAACCCCGACGAGGTGCGGCTGACCCACCCCGCGCAGTGGGGACCGGTGCGGCGCAACACCTTGCTCTCCGCCGCCCGCCAGGCGAAGCTCGGGGGCGAGCTGATCCTGGTGCCCGAGCCGGTCGCGGCCGCGTCGCACTTCGCGTCCTTCCCCGGCCAGTCGCTCGAACCCGGCCAGGCGCTGGCCGTGTACGACCTCGGTGCGGGCACGTTCGACGTCGCCGTCGTCGGCGCGACCCGGCAGGGGTTCGTCGTGCTGGCCGAGGGCGGGCTCGCCGACCTCGGCGGTCTCGACGTCGACCACGCGCTGCTCGAGCACATCAGCCGCCAGGCCGCCGGCCGCGACCCCGGTCGCTGGGCCGACCTGATGCGCCCGACCCGCACCGAGGACCGGCGGGCCCAGCGCGCGCTGCGCGAGGACGTCCGGGTGGCCAAGGAGTCGCTGTCCAACCACCCGCAGACCGACGTGCCGTTGCCCGAGCCGTTCGAGGACGTGCTCGTCTCGCGGGCCGAGCTGGAATCGTTGATCCGGCCCAACCTCATGCGCAGCGTCGAACTGATGTCCAGCACTGTGAAGGCGGCCGGGCTCACCCTGGACGGCCTCGCGGGCATCTACCTGGTCGGTGGCTCCAGCCGGATCCCGTTGGTCGCCACGCTCATCTCGGAGCAACTGCACGTCGTGCCGACCCGGCTCGACCAGCCGGAGACCGCGGTCGCGCTCGGCGCGCACCAGCTGCCCAAGGCGAGCCTCGGCCTGCGCACGGAGGACCTCGCGGGCACCTTCAGCAAGGCGAGCGCCGCGGCGACGACGCACATGCCATCGCCGCCACGCCCGCAACCGCAACAACAACCCGTGCCACCACCCCAGCAGCGGCCGCAGGTGGTCAGTCCACAACCGACACCCGTTGCGCCACAACCGTTCTACCCGCAGCCGCAACCAATGCCGCAGCCAATGGCGTGGCAGCAACCGCCCATGCCCTACGGCATGCCGATGCGCGGGCCCAGCAACGCGATGGCGTACGTGACCGCCGGTCTGTTCCTCGTCGTCAGCGTGCTCACGCTGATCTGCGGCTTCATCAACACCGACAGCAGCCCCGAGGTCGACGACAGCTTCGTGGCCCTGGTCGGCTTCCAGTTCACCGAGGACGTCACGGGCAACGGCGACTTCGCCATCTCGGCGTCGCTCACCGTCGGGTTCACGGTCATGTTGTTCGCCGGGCTCCTGCTGACGCGCGTGGGCGTCTTCCGCTGGATCCTGGTCGCCCTGGGCGCCGCGTTGACGATTTCCTATGTGTGGGGCCTGATCTGGGTCATCGACAAGAACGGCGAGGACTACCTGAGCCTGCTGATCATCTGCCTGGTGCTGTGGCTGGCCGCGACGATCGCCGCCGCGATACCGCCCACGGGACACGCCATGCGTGGCTACCAGCGCCGGTTCGCAACCGCGCCAGGGTGGCGCTGAGCTTCCCTCACGGTTGTCCAGCCGAACTTTTTCAACTCGTTGTCTGTCCAGGTCAGACGGTGAATACGCAACGGACTCACGTTCGGCCCGGTTGCCAACGAACCGTGACATAGGCGACGGTGAGGCCGCAGAGGACAATGCCGGACTCGTCGGGGAGGACGCATGGCTCCGCCGTTGCGGTCACGATCGCGGGGGTCGCGATCGTGAGCATCTGGGAATTCATCGGCCAGCGGTGGAACGTGCTCGTACCCGAGGCGTTGTTGCACGCGAGCGCGGTGTTGCAGTGCACCTTGATCGCCGCCGTGCTGGGCGTCCTGCTCGGCGTTCTGGTCTACCGCAGTCCCGCTGGTTCGGCGATCGCGACGGCGCTCACCAGCGCCATCCTGACGATCCCGTCGTTCGCGCTGATCGGCCTGCTGATCCCGGTGCTCGGGCTCGGCGTGCCGCCCACGGTCGTCGCCCTGGTGCTGTACGGCCTGCTGCCCATCGTGCGCAACACGATCGTCGGCCTCGACGGCGTGGACCCGGCGATCACCGACGCCGCCCGCGGCATCGGGATGGGCCGGGCCGTCGTGCTCACCCGGGTCGAGCTGCGGCTGGCGTGGCCGGCGATCCTCGCCGGGATCCGGGTCAGCACGCAGCTGCTCATGGGCATCGCCGCGATCGCGGCCTACGCCAAGGGCCCCGGGCTCGGCACCGAGATCTTCTCCGGCCTCGTCCGCGCGGGCAGCGCGAACGCCACCAACGAGGCGCTCGCCGGAACGCTCGGCGTCGTCGTGCTCGCGCTCGTCGTGGACGGCATCTACGTGATCATCAGCAGGCTCACCACCTCGAGGGGCATCCGTGTCTGAGACGACCGACCAGAAGATCAGCGGTGTCGAGATCGAACTCGCCGAGGTGACCAAGCGCTACGCCGGGCAGAAGACGCCCGCCGTCGACGGGTTCTCCATGACGATCCCGGCGGGCGAGACCATCGTGTTCGTCGGGCCGTCAGGCTGCGGCAAGACCACCACGATGAAGATGATCAACCGGCTGATCGAGCCGACGTCCGGGCAGATCACCATCGGCGGGGAGAGTGCGCTCAAGATCGACCCCGACCAGCTGCGCCGGCGCATCGGGTACGCCATCCAGCAAGCGGGTCTCTTCCCGCACCTGACCGTCGCGCAGAACATCGCCGTGGTCCCCGGGCTGCTCGGCTGGGACAAGAAGAAGGTGCGCGACCGGGTCGTGGAGATGCTCGACCTGGTCGGCCTCGACGAGGAGTTCGCGGGTCGCTTCCCGCGCCAGCTCTCCGGTGGTCAGCAGCAGCGCGTCGGCGTCGCCCGCGCGCTCGCCGCCGACCCGCCGGTGTTGTTGATGGACGAGCCGTTCGGCGCGGTGGACCCGATCACCCGCGGCAACCTGCAGGACGAACTCCTGCGCCTGCAAGCGGAACTGCGCAAGACGATCGTGTTCGTCACCCACGACTTCGACGAGGCGGTCAAGCTCGGCGACCGGATCGCGGTGCTGGGCAACCAGTCCAAGATCCTGCAGTACGACACGCCCGAGGCGATCCTGGCCAACCCGGCCGACGACACCGTCGCCGGTTTCGTCGGCGCGGGTGCCTCGCTCAAGCAGCTCACCCTGATGCGCGTGCGCGACGTCGAGCTGAAGACCGACCTGGTCACGGTGTCCACTGAGGACACACCGGCCGACGTCCGGCAGAAGCTGACCAACGCGCGCAAGACGTACGCGCTGGTGCTCGACCGGCGCAACCGGCCGCTGCGCTGGCTGCACGTGCGTGAGCTCGCGTCGGCGGGTTCGCTCGCCACCGTGGGCCGCCCCGTCGGCGACACGGTCAGCGTGCAGTCGACGCTGCAGGACGCGCTCGAGGCGATCCTGACCGAGGGCGGCAACGCCGCGGTGACCGGCGGGCGCGGCGAGTACGTCGGGACGATCGACATCCGCACCGTCACCGACACCATCCAGCAGGTCCGCGAAGAGCACGAGAACGACCACGAGAACTCGGCGGGCGGGGCGGGCTGATGGCCACCGACACCGCGTTCTCCACGTCGTCGGGGTCCAAGCGGACCGAACGCATCCGGCTGCTCGTGCAGCCGGCGGTCGTGGTCATCGGTGTCGCGGCGACCCTGCTCTGGGCGTTCAGCCGCGACCTCGACGACATCGAGAAGAACAACATCAACGCCGAGTCGCTGCTCACCGACACCTGGGACCACCTCAAGGTGTCGTTCGTGGTGATCGTGCTGGTCGTGGTGATCGCCGTGCCGCTCGGCGTGGTGCTGACCAGGTCTTGGGCCAAGATCGCCGCGCCGTTCTTCCTGGCCATCGCGACCATCGGCCAGGCCGCGCCCGCGATCGGCGTGCTGGTGCTCTTCTTCCTCTGGTCCGGCTGGGAAGGGCTGTGGGCGGCGGCGTTGCCGATCGCGCTCTATTCGCTGCTTCCCGTGCTGCGCAACACGATCGTGGGCTTGCAACAGGTCGACCGGACGCTGGTCGAAGCGGCGCGCGGCGTCGGCATGTCCAGCCCCACGGTGCTCTTCCGCATCGAACTTCCGCTGGCCGTGCCGCTGATCCTCGCGGGCCTGCGCACCTCGCTGGTGCTTGCGGTCGGCACCGCGACGCTGGCCGCGTTCGTCAACGGCGGCGGGCTCGGCCTGCTGATCGACGCGGGCTACAAGCTGAACCGGATCACGATCCTGGTCGTCGGGGCGGTGCTGGCCATGGGCCTGGCGCTGCTGGTCGACTGGCTCGGCGCGGTCGCCGAGCGGTTCCTGCGGCCGAGGGGGCTGCGCTGATGCGGATCAGGACGAAGCTCACCGCGTGGGGCTGTGCCGTGGTGGCGGGCGCGTCGGTGCTGACGGGCTGCGGGCTGAGTTCCAGCTTCGCGCTGCCGTTGGACATCGAGCCGGGCACGCTGCCGGCGCACGCGCTGGACGGCGTGCACCTGGTGGTCGGCTCGAAGGACTTCACCGAGGAGATCATCCTCGGCCACATCGCCGAGTTCGCGCTGGCCGCGTCGGGTGCCGACATCGAGGACCTCACGAACATCCAGGGGTCCAACAGCGCACGCAACGCGCTGGTCAACGGCGACGTGGACCTCTACTACGACTACACCGGCACCGGGTGGATCAACTACCTCGGCAACGACAAGCCGATCCCCGACCAGCAGAAGCAGTACGAGGCCATGCGCGACGCCGACGCCAAGAACGGCATGGTGTGGCTGCCGTACTCGCCGCTCAACGACACCTACGCGTTCGCGATGAACCCGCAGGTGACCAGGAAGCTGAAGATCAAGTCCATTTCGGACATGGTGGCGAAGATCAAGCAGGACCCCAGCATCGGCACGTTCTGCCTGGAGACCGAGTTCGCCAGCCGCAACGACGGGTTCCCCGGGGTCAAGAAGACCTACGGCTTCGAGGTGCCCGCGGCGAACGTGAAGAACTTCGGCACCGGCGCCGTGTACGCGGCGACGGCGTCCGGGTCGTGCAACTTCGGCGAGGTGTTCACCACCGACGGGCGCATCCGCGCGCTGAACCTCACGGTGCTGCAGGACGACAAGCAGTTCTTCCCGCAGTACAACGTGGCTCCCGTGGTGCGCAAGGAAGTGCTGGACGCGCACCCGGCGATCGCCGAGGTGTTCAACAAGATCGCGCCGAAGCTCAACAACGACATGATGATCGACTTGGCCGCCAAGGTCGACGTCGACGGCGCGGACCCCGTGACCGTGGCTCGGGACTGGCTGGCCAAGGAGGGGTTCATCAAGCTGCCGAAGTAGGCCCGGCCGCCCGGTTTTCCACAGGCGAGCAGTTGTCCACAGATCCGCCCACGGCCCCCTTTCCGCAGGTCAACCCCGATAGACTGGCTGAGGGGGGAGCCCCCCTGGGACGGGTGGGGTCTGGCTTCGCGCGCGCGAAAAACACAGTGTGGGCAGCGTCGGCGGGTGGCTTCGACCGACCGGCGTCACTGTGCGTGGTCGACCAGGGACGGATTCGTCAACTTGCCCAAATGAGCCCTGGTCCACCAAGTAGGCTCGGCCCGCATCCCAGCCAGCCGACTCACAGGAGCCCGAGTGCGCGTACTGTCCGTCGACCTCGGGACGTCGAACACGGTCGCCGTGCTCTCGGCCCACGGTCGTCCACCGCGGGTGGTGGACGTCGACGGCGCGTCGATGATGCCCTCGGCGATCTTCCTGGCGGAGGACGGCGCGATCGTGGTCGGCCGCGAGGCGGAGCGGCGGGCCCGGCTCGACCCCTCCCGGTTCGAGCCCAATCCCAAGCGGCGCATCGACGAGGGCACGCTGCTGCTGGGCACCGACGTCGTGCCGGTGACCGACGCGCTGGCCGCAGTCCTGCGCCGGGTGGCCGAGGAGACCTCCCGCCAGCTCGGCGGCGCGAAGCCGGACGAGATCCGGCTGACCCACCCGGCGCAGTGGGGTCCGGTGCGGCGCAACGTCCTGCTGTCGGCGGCCCGGCAGGCGGGCATGAGCACCCGGCTGGTGCTGGTGCCCGAGCCGGTCGCCGCGGCCGCGCACTTCGCGTCGTTCCCCGGCCAGTCGCTCGCGCCGGGCCAGGCGCTGGCCGTGTACGACCTCGGCGCGGGCACGTTCGACGTGGCCGTGGTCGGCGCCAACCAGAAGGGCTTCACCGTGCTCGCCGAGGCGGGCCTGCCCGACCTCGGTGGTCTCGACGTGGACCAGGCGCTGCTCGAGCACATCGGGCGCAGCGTCGCCCGGCGCGACCCGACCCGGTGGAGCCACCTGCTGCGCCCCGAGTCCACTGGGGACAGGCGGGCGCAGCGCGCGCTGCGTGAGGACGTCAAGGCCGGCAAGGAAGCGCTCTCCCGGCACCCGCAGACCGAGGTGCCGCTGCCCGAGCCGTTCGGCGACGTCCTGGTCACCCGGCTCGAGCTCGAGCAGCTGATCCGCCCGTCGCTGTTGCGCTCGGTCGAACTGCTGGCCGGGACGATCCGCTCCACCGGCCTCACGCCCGACCGCCTCGCCGGCATCTACCTGGTCGGTGGCTCGTCGCGGATCCCGTTGATCGCCACGCTCATCGCCGAGTCGGTGCGGGTGGTGCCCGCGAGCCTCGACCAGCCGGAGACCGCGGTCGCGATGGGCGCGCACCACGTGCCGCAGGAGGGCACGAGCATGCGCACCCCGCAAGGCTCCGCGCCCGCCCGGCCGACGCCACCGCGCCCCGGTGCCGTTCCGGTCGCGCCGCCACGCCCGCGCACCGGTCCGCAGCCGGTCGCCCAGCAGCCACCTCCACCGCGCACGGCCGCACCAGGGCCCGCACCGGGGCCCGCACCAAGGCCCGTGCCCCGGCCCGCGATCGCGCCACCCGCCCCGGCCCCGGTGCTGTCCGCGCCACAGCCGGTCGTCGCGATGCACGGCCCACCGCCGCTTCCGCCGCCACCGCCGCCGACCCGCGGTTCGAGCAGCAAGCCGTGGCTGATCGTGGTGGGCCTGGCCGTGGTCGTGGCCATCGGCGTGCTCGCCGTCGTGCTGGTCAACCGCAACTCGGGTGGTGGCACGGCCAGTGGTAGCGGTGGTGGCGGAGGCACGACGACCCTCAGCTGCGATGACACGACCACGGACAGCAGCGGCTTCACGCCCTGCATGAAGCAGTTCGCCCAGACCCCGCTGGACGAGGGCGCGTCGTGCCACAAGGGTTCGGCCGGCATGTCCGAGAGCAGCGACGGCACCATCGCGATCGTCGAGTGCGACTTCCACGAGCTCACCATGAGCTACGCCCAGTTCAAGTCGACGTCGACGATGCAGTCGCAGATCGCCGGCCTGACCAAGGAGGGTGGCGCCTCGCCACCCCAGGACTGGTCGGGCGGCGGGATGGACGGCAAGTACTACGTGCTGACCGAGGGCAGCCTGTCCGGCGTGCTCGCGGTCGTGGACGGCCAGCCGCTGGCGATGTTCGTTCTGGACACCAAGGGTGACGGCCCGGACTCGTCCGGTGGCAGCCTCGAGACGTTCTTCAACGAGCACGTCAAGCCGAGGTAACCGGATGTCCGGGCCGGACGACCAGTTCTGTTGACCCGGACCCATGGGCGGGGGACGACATGGCAGCATTCAGGCATCAGCGTCCGGTGGCTCCACGACACGGGTGGCGCTGTAGCCGGTGAAGGGGAGCAGTCCTGTGGTGAACATCCTGTCGGTGGATCTCGGTACGTCGAACACGGTTGCGGTGTTGTCGGCGCATGGGCGTCCGCCGAGGGTGGTGGATGTGGATGGTGCGTCGACGATGCCGTCGGCGGTGTTTGCGTCGGAGGATGGGGGTTTGGTTGTTGGGCGGGATGCTGAGCGTCGTGCTCGGTTGGATCCTGCTCGGTTTGAGCCGAATCCGAAGCGGCGTATTGATGAGGGGACGTTGCTGTTGGGGGATTCTGTTGTTCCGGTGACGGATGCGTTGGCTGCGGTGTTGCGTCGGGTGGTGGAGGAGACGTCGCGGCAGTTGGGTGGGGGTCGGCCGGATGAGGTTCGGTTGACGCATCCGGCGCAGTGGGGTCCGGTGCGGCGGAATGTGTTGTTGTCTGCGGCGCGGCAGGCGGGGATGGGGTCGAATTTGGTGTTGGTGCCGGAGCCGGTGGCGGCTGCGGCGCATTTTGCGTCTTTTCCGGGTCAGGGGTTGGTGCCGGGTCAGGCGTTGGCTGTGTATGACTTGGGTGCGGGGACGTTTGATGTTGCGGTGGTGGGGGCTACGCAGTCGGGGTTTGCGGTGTTGGCTGAGGCGGGGTTGCCTGATCTTGGTGGTTTGGATGTGGATCAGGCGTTGCTGGAGCACGTGGGTCGTCAGGTCTCGGCCCGCGATCCCGGTCGCTGGCAGCGGTTGTTGCGTCCGGAAGGGACGAACGACCGCCGTGCGCAGCGGGCGCTGCGCGAGGATGTCCGCTCCGGCAAGGAAGCGCTCTCGCGCCACCCGCAGACCGAGGTCCCGCTTCCCGAGCCGTTCGGCGATGTTCTCGTCACGCGGGTTGAACTGGAAGCGTTGATCCGTCCTTCGCTGCTGCGCTCCGTGGAGCTGCTCGCCGGGACGATCCGCTCCACCGGTCTCACGCCCGAACGCCTCGCCGGGATCTACCTGGTGGGTGGTTCCTCGCGCATCCCGCTGATCGCCACGCTCATCGCCGAAGGGCTGCGCGTGGTGCCGACCAGCCTCGACCAGCCGGAGACCGCCGTCGCGCTCGGCGCGCACCACGTGCCCCGCGAGGGCGTGTCGATGCGCACCACCGACATCAGCGGTGCCGTCGGTCCGTCGGCTCCGAACACCGGCGCCATGAACTCCGGTGCCGTGCCGATGCAGAACGCCGGCCTCTCGCAGCAGGTGCCGCAGCAGGGGATGTCCGGTCCGATCCCGGTGGGCCACCAGGGTCCGCCGTCCACGCCGTTCCCGCAGAGCGGGCCGCAGCCGATCGGTCCGCAGTCCGGCCCCATGTCCAACCCGATCCCGCAGCAGATGGTCTCGGGCCCGCCGCCGCAGTTCCCGTCGACGACGCCGTCGCAGGGCTCTTCGTCGAAGAAGCCGTGGCTGATCGTCGGCGCGGTCGCCGTGGTGGTGCTGGCCCTGGTGGGCGTGCTGCTCGTGGTGAACTCGAACTCCGACAACGGGGGCGGCACCGCGCAGACCGGCGGTAACAGCGGTACCAACGGTTCCGGGACGCACGGCAACACCGGCGGTGGCGGCACCAGCGGGCTCGCCGACTGCTCGGACACCTCGCAGGACGACAAGGGCTTCACGCAGTGCATGGCGGCGTTCGCCGGCTCGCACGCCGACGACCCGGAGTGCAAGAAGGGCATGTTCCTCAACGGCCAGGACATGACCAGCACGATGGAGGCCGCGAACGCCCAGGCGTCCACTTGCGACCTGTCGGACAAGCACTCGCTGATCTACCTGCAGTTCCCGTCGCCTGCGATGGCCGACCAGATGGTCGAGGGCTTCAAGCAGGGGGCCAACCAGCAGAACCTGCAGCCGGTCGACTGGAGCGGTGGCGACTACAGCGGCCAGTACTGGTCGATCGACTTCGCCGGTGTCGGTGCCCTGCTGTACACCGTGAAGGACAAGCCGCTCGCCGGGTTCGTGATGAACCTCGACTCGTCGAACACGTCCAGCTCGACCAGCCTCGCCGACTACTTCGAGCAGAACGTCAAGCCGGGTAGCTGAGCGCGGCCGGACGTGCGGTAATCAGCACGGGCAACCAGTAGGCACGGGGCGCCAGGCGCGCGTAGGGGAGAGTCGGAGTCTTGGTGAACATCCTGTCGGTGGATCTCGGTACGTCGAACACGGTTGCGGTGTTGTCGGCGCATGGGCGTCCGCCGAGGGTGGTGGATGTGGATGGTGCGTCGACGATGCCGTCGGCGGTGTTTGCGTCGGAGGATGGGGGTTTGGTTGTTGGGCGGGATGCTGAGCGTCGTGCTCGGTTGGATCCTGCTCGGTTTGAGCCGAATCCGAAGCGGCGTATTGATGAGGGGACGTTGCTGCTGGGGGATTCTGTTGTTCCGGTGACGGATGCGTTGGCTGCGGTGTTGCGTCGGGTGGTGGAGGAGACGTCGCGGCAGTTGGGTGGGGGTCGGCCG
>NZ_SNXZ01000003.1:100783-1186366 GCF_004362825.1 Labedaea rhizosphaerae | reverse complement strand
TCTACGCCATGCTCCGCAACGGCACCCACTACCGCCACCCCGAACCCGTCTCCACCCCCGCCGCGGCTTGACAACCACATAGGGACACCCTTCCGACCGGGTGTGTCCCTCGTTCCGGCTGGGTGTGTCCCCCGTTCCGACCCGGTGTGTCCCACTGAGTCGGGCGCTCGTCAGCTGCCGCGGCGGGCCCGGGTCATGGCGGAGCCGACGTGCTCGCGGATCTCGTTCCACGCCTCGCCGACCTGCGTGCCCTCCGACGCCAGCAGCTGGGCCAACCGGCCCACCACGTGCGGGTGGCCCAGCGGCACGGGACGCCGCGCCCGCATGGTCGGGTCGTCGTAGCGGCTGACGAAGCAGCGGACCTGGACGCCCTGGTCGGCCAGCCGGCGTCGTTGCGGCTCGGTTTCGTCGTCCCACCAGTCGGTGTCCGCGTCCGCGTGGGCCGGGGACGGGTCGAAGACGATCACCGAGCGGACCACGTCGCTGTGCGCCTCGGCCAGGTCCAACGCGGTCAGCGCGGCCGCCCCGGAGGCGACCAGGTGCACCGGCGTCCCGTTGAACTCCGGCGGTTCGTGCCCGGCGGGGAGCCGGTACCAGCCGATGCGCAACCGCGCGGTCAGCGGGCGCCAGGTCCCGGGCAACTCGTCGTGCTTCGCCTCGCCGGCCGGGTCGAGCACCAGGACCGACTCCGGGCCTTCGCCGTGCCACACCACCGCCGGGCCGGCGGCACGGTTCTGGTCGTGGTCGAAGTCACGCATGCGTTTCCTCCTGTTGGGTCTGCGCCACCAGCGTCCCGGTCGCCGGCGCGTGCTCACCGATCGCCGACCGGAGTTCGGGCTCGCGGTCCACGCACGTCACCGCATACCCGGCCCGGGCGCGTGCTCGAACGCGGCACTGCGCACGGCGATGGCGCCCCGGGCGGCCGGCACAGTGGTCATGGACGCAGGGTGCCCAGCACACGCGTCGCTAATCACGGTTGGCCGGGCGCCGGGCGGGGAACGCCCCGGGCAACTGACCGGCGCGGGCCGGTGATCTGCTGGCCGAACGGTCCGGACGATCTCTAATGTGATCACGTGATGCGACGCCCATGGCTGCCCAGTGCCGTGGTGCCCGGTGCCGTGGTGCTCGTCCTGCTGGCCCTCGGCGCCGGGGTTGCCCTGGCGGTCGGGTCCGCACTGGGGTTGAGCTTCCACCCGGCCGCGGTTCCGGTCGAACGCCCGGTGGCCGCGCCCGCTCCGGCCGGTCCGGCCGCGGTCGTCGGCAAGGTCGAGGCGCCGGACGACCCGGTGATCCAAGCCGCGGCCCGGACCGTTCCGGTCAAGCCGGGCGGGCCCACGCTCCAGGTCTCGGTGACGCCGACCCCGGGCGGCTTCCGCCTCACCGGTCACACGCTGCAGGCCGCCACGCCCGCCGACGCGGCCACCGCGCTCTACGCCATCGCCGACCGGGTCCGGTCGGCGGAGCCGTTGACCACGGTCGTGCCGCCGCGGCTCGGGTTGCGGCTCACCGATCTCGGGTCCGTGGGGATCACGCCGGACCCGGCCGCGTTCGCGGCGGGCACCGACTACTCGCTGGCCACCTCGCCGTTGCGCGACGCCATCCGCCCCGGACCGCCCTACCTCGACCCCGCGGCCGTGTCGCGGTTGTCCGGGCAGTTCCGCCAGCTCGTCGACCACGACCTGGCGCAGGGCTACAACGGCGTCGTCGTCTCCGGGTTCCTCGAGTACCTGACCTTCGGCGACGCCGTCTACCCCGCGGGGGACCAGCACCGCGACCGGGCGCGGGCGATGGTCGCGGTGCTCGGGCCGGTCTGGCGCTACGCCCACGACAAGGGCATGAAGGTCTTCTTCGCCGCCGACATGGTCACCGAGACGCCGCCGCTCAAGGCCTACCTCGACCGGAGTGGTCAGTCCGTCGAGGACCCCGGGTTCTGGCGGATCTACCAGGCCGGGCTGGCGGAGTTCTTCCGTGCGCTGCCCTACGCGGACGGGCTGATGATCCGCATCGGCGAGGGCGGCGACGTCTACAAGACCCCCGGGCAGGACATCTCGTCGTCCATCGGCGTCACGACGCCGAAGGCCGTGCGGACGATGCTCACGGCGTTGCTCGACACCGCCGGCCGGGCGGGCAAGGACATCATCTTCCGCAGCTGGACCGTCGGGGTCGGGGCGGTCGGCGACCTGCACACCAATCCCGCGTCCTACGACGAGGTGCTCGGCGGGCTCCACGACCCGCACCTGATCGTGTCCACGAAGTACACGGCGGGCGACTTCTACAGCCACCTGCCGTTGAACGAGACCCTGCTGCGGGGTGATCAGCGGCGGATCGTCGAGTTCCAGGCGCGGCGCGAGTTCGAGGGGTTCGGGTCGTTGCCCAACGACCTCGGCGCGGTGGAACAGCAGGCGCTGCAACGGTTCCTCGCCGCGAACCCGCACATCGAGGGGGTCTGGAACTGGACCCAGGACGGCGGGCCGTTGCGGGCCGGGCCGATGTCGTTGCACCTGCGGGCCGGGTTCTGGCAACTCGCCGACCTCAACACGTACGTGACGGCCCGGCTGGCCGCCGACCCGTCGGGGAACCCCGGCCAGTACACGGCGGACTGGGTGCGGCAGACGTTCAGCACCGACCCGGCGACGGTGCGGGCGCTGACCCAGGTGTTCGCGTTGTCGCGGGAAGCGATCACCAAGGGCCTCTACATCGGACCGTATGCCGACCAGACGGTGAAGGCGCTCGGGTTGTCGCCGCCGCCGATGATGTGGATCTTCGAGTGGGACATCGTGACCGGCGACAGCGCGGCGCTCGACAGCATCTACGCGGTCAGTGCCGGCCACCTCGACGAGGCCATCGCCGAAGGGGATCAGGCGATCGCCGCCGTGGGCCGGATGCGGGCGCTGGTCGACTCGACGCCTGCCGGTTCGTGGCGTGATCCTGTGTTGCGCCAACGGTTCGTGGCCACGCTGGACTACGAGACCAGCCTGTTCGACACGCTCGGCGCCTACCGGACCATGGTGTTGCGCCACGCGCAGTGGCTCTCGACCGGTCAGGCCTACGACGAGTGGAAGGCGGCCGAGGGCCGGTACCAGGCCTTGCGCGCCGACCACGTGCGGCGCTACGCGGGCAACGTCGACCTGCCTGCGTACAACTTCACGGCCGCCGACCTCGGCAGCGCCCGCGCCGATCGCGATCCGGTGATGGCGTGGCTGGCGCGCGGGCTGCTGGCCGCGCTGGTCGTCGGGTTGGTCGCCGGGCACCGGACGACCGTCGTGCGTGCGCTGTGGACCGGGGCGACGCAGCCGTGGCGGCTCGCGCCCGAGCCGGTGACCAGGACCGACCGGGTGCTGGTGATCGCCATCCCGGCGGTTGCCGTGGTGCTCAGCCGGGCGATCTTCACGTGGTTCGCCTCGCCCGCGCACCTGGTCCTGACGTTGGGGTCATGGCTGCTCTACGCCCTCGTGCTGCGGTCGCTGGTCCGCCGCGTCGACGCGTTCGCGCTGTGGGCGGCGCTGGGCGGGGCCGCGTTGCTGCGCACGGTGATCTTGCTGCTTGGACTGGTCGCGCGCGGGCCGGGGAAGCTGTGGTTCGAGTTCTGGACCGACCCGGGCGTGCGGTTGTACTACCTGACGGTGGCCTTCGCGGCGTTCCTGTGGGTGTTCGTCGCCTGCGGGGCCGCGATGCGCGGACGGCAACCCGCCGGGCGGGTCCTGATCGCGGTCGGCGTGCCGGCGGCGGTGTTCGGTGGACTGGTGTCGCTCATCGGGCTGGAGCAGGCGCTGACCTGGTGGAATGATCAGCTGGCCGTGCTGCCCTGGGGGCTTTCGCGGATCCTCGGCCTCACCGTCTACTTGGGAATTCCCGAGTGGTTGCCCGTAGCGGTGGCCGGGTTCGGGCTGGCGCTGATCCTCGCCGGCGGCCTCACCACGTGGACGGGACGGCGTCGTGCTGCGACGCTGGGCGCATGACCGAGATCTGGATCCGCCACGAGACGCGCTCGACCGAGCGGCGGGCGCCCGTCGTGCCCGCGGACGCCGCCACGCTGGTCGAGGCCGGCCTGACCGTCACGGTCGAGGAATCGCCGCAGCGGGCGTTCCCGATCGCCGACTACGCCGCGGCCGGCTGCGCGGTCGCCCCGGCCGGGAGCTGGGTGGACGCTCCCGAAGCGGCGTTCGTCGTGGGGCTCAAGGAGTTGCCGGACGGCCCGCCGTCGTTGGTGCACCGGCACGTGATGTTCGGGCACGCCTTCAAGGGCCAGGTCGGCGGCGCGGAACTGCTCGCGCGGTTCGTCGCCGGTGGCGGTGCGCTGCTCGACCTGGAGTACCTGACCGACGCGGACGGCCGTCGCCTGGCGGCTTTCGGTTACTGGGCCGGGTACATCGGCGCCGCTCTCGCGGTCCTGCAGGCGCGGGGCGTCCTGCCGGTGCCCGTCACGCCGTGGTCGCGGGCCGAGCTGGACGCGATGATCTCGGGTCAGGGCGATGGCTTGCTGGCCTTGGTGACCGGGGCGCTGGGCCGAAGCGGTCGCGGTGCCTGCGATGCCCTGGTGGCCGCGGGCATCGAGCCGACCCGGTGGGACCTTGCCGAGACCCGGGTGCTGGACCACGAGGCATTGCTGGACCACGACATCCTGGTCAACGGCGTCCTGGTCACCAAGCCGACGCCGCCCTTCGTCACCCGTGAGCTGCTGGCCGGGGCGCACCGGCTCTCGGTGATCGCCGACGTGACCGTCGACGTGACCTCGTCGCTGAACGTGCTGCCGATCTACGACGAGGTGACCACGTGGGACGCCCCGGTGCGCGAGGCCGCGGGCGTGGACCTCATCGCCATCGACAACCTGCCGTCGTTGTTGCCGGTCGAGGCCAGCACGACGTTCTCCGCGGAGCTGGCGCCGCAGTTGCTCCGGCTCGACGACGGCGACGCCTGGCAGCGGTGCCTGCGGACCTACCAGGAGGCGATCAGCGCTCGGCCGAACAGCAGTCTCGATTGAGCCGGACGCCAAAATCGTTGTGTACCAATGCTTTTCGAATTGCTATTGATCGTTTTCGGTGATACCGCTGATCGGATGACCACCCTTGACGGGAATAGTCCCCGGCGCCAACATGGCGACGCCGGGGCCCGGCGGTTTGTTTCTTTCTCACTCAGCTCGGGAAGGGACATCGTCATGACCAGAAAACTCAGCCGATTGGCTGACCGGCTGGTCGCCGCCGTCGTGCCGAAGACCTCGGCCGGCGCGTGCGCCTGCAACGACTGCTGGTGCGCGACGAACGGCCGTTGGTGCTGCGCCAACTGCGACTGCTCGAAGACGACCTGCTACGGGACCTGTAGCGGCTGACGCCCGGCTCCTGGGGCGGGCACCAGTGGCGCACGCCGCCGGTGCCCGTCCGGGATGCGTCGCACCGAGGAGCGGATCGCATGCCCTACCTGCAGGTCGGCCTGATGGCGTTGCTCTGGCTGGTGTTCACCGTGTCCGCGGCGAGCAAGACCCGTGGCGCCGCGGCCCAGCGTGCGTTCGCCGAGTCGTTGCGACCGCTACCGGGCTTGCCCGGCCGGTGGGTGGGGCCGGTCGCCGCGATGATCACCGTGGCCGAGGTGCTCGTCGTGGCCGGGCTGACGTGGGCGTTGCCGACCGGTGCCGCAGCGCCCGCGGTGGCCGCCCTCGTGCTCGCCGCGGTGCTGCTGGCCGTGTTCACCGCGGGCATCACGCTCGCGCTGCGCCACCGCACGGCCGCGCGGTGCGCGTGTTTCGGTTCCGCGGAACGGGAATTGGGTCCGGTGCACGTGGTGCGCAACGCCTTCCTGCTCGCCGTCGCCGTGCTCGCGATCCTCATTGGCCCGGGCGCCGAGGTGCACCCGGCGGGCGCGTTGCTCGCCGCGCTCACCGGCGCGGTGGCCGGCTTCATCACCATCCGGCTCGACGTCTTGTTCGACTTGTTCGTGCCCATGCGCAAGCTGGGCTGACCCCCGAGGAGCTGCAATGGCTGTCCTGGTGGCCGCGGTCGTCGTTCTCGCCGTGCTCTTCCTTGTCAACCTCCTCTTCACCTTCGGCGTGATCCGCCGGCTGCGCGAGCACACCGAGATCCTCGACAAGATGGGCACGCCCGGGCCCAGCGCGGTGATGCGCCGGCCGGGCGAGTCCGTCGACGACTTCGTGACCGTCACCGCCGACGGGGAACCGGTGTCCTTCGCCGCGGAGAGCGGGCGGACGCTGGTCGCCGCGTTCTCCACGTCGTGCGCGCCGTGCAAGGCGAAGCTGCCCGGCTTCGTCGACTACGCGGGCAGGCACCCGGGCGGGCGCGAGCGCGTCGTCGCGATGGTGCTCGGTGACGACGACGCGGCCGCCGCCTCGTTCGTCGAGGCGCTCGGCCCGGTGGCGCGGGTGATCCGCGACGTCGAGGAAGGCCCGGCGCCCAAGGCGATCGGCCTGCACGGCTTCCCCGCGTTCGCGGTGGTCGAGCCGGACCGCACGGTCGCGGCCAGCGGCTCCGACCTGGCCGCGTTGCCGCCGATCGCGGCCAAGGTGTGAAGCACGTCGAAGGTGGCGGCGTCGCGAGCTCGCTGCGCGCGGTCAGCGGGATCGGCCCCGCGCTGCGGCTCGCGGTCCGATCCTGCCCGTGGTGGCTGGCCGCGAACACGGCGACGACGCTGGCGAACGCGGCTCTGCCCGTCGCGTCCGTGTGGTTCCTGAAGTCGTTGCTGGACGCGCTCACGTCCGGTCACCTCCACGGGTTCCCGCCCGCGGCCGTGGGGCTCGTGCTCGCGAGCCTCGCCGCCGCGGTCCTGCCCGCCTTGTCGACCTACCTGCACAACGAGGTCGAGCGGGCGATCGGGCGGCGTGCCCAGTCCGACCTGTACCTGGCCACGGCGCGGCTGTCCGGGCTGGCCCGGCTGGAGGACCCGGCGTTCCACGACCGGCTCCAGCTCGCCCAGACCGCCGGCCGGTCGAGCCCGAGCCAGGCCGTGGACGGCATCCTCGGCACGGGGCAGCTCGTGCTGACGTTGACCGGGTTCGTCGCCGTGCTCGTGTCGGTGAACCCGGTGGTCGCCGGGGTCGCGCTCGTCGGCCTGGCGCCCGCGCTGGTCGCGGAGATCGCGTTGAGCCGCAAGCGCGCGGGCATGTTGTGGGCGATCAACCCGCACCAGCGCCGCGAGCAGTTCTACGCGCAGCTGCAGACCAGCATCCCGGCGGCCAAGGAGTTCCGGCTGCTCGGCTTGTCGGAGTTGTTCCGGCAGCGGATGTTGCGCGAGCGCCGGGTCGCGGACGCGCAGCAACGCCGCGTCGACGGGCGGGAGCTCGTCACCCAGCTCGGTCTCGGCCTGCTGTCGATGGTCGTGCTGTGCGGGGCGCTGGTGTGGGCGCTCGGCGCCGCCGTGCGCGGCGAGATCAGCGTCGGCGGCATCTCCGCGTTCGTCGCGGCGATGACCGGGATGCAGAGCACACTCGGTTCGCTGGTGGCGCGGATCTCGTTGGCGTACCACGTGTTGCTGATGTACGACCACTACCGGGCGGTGCTCGCGACCCGCTCCGACCTGCCGGTCGCGCCTGCGCCCGCGCCGATCGGGCCGTTGCGCGAGGGGATCACGCTGCGGGACGTGTGGTTCCGCTACGCGCCGGACCAGGACTGGGTGCTGCGCGGGGTGGACCTGACCATCCCGCACGGCCGGACCGTGGCGCTGGTCGGGCTGAACGGGGCGGGCAAGAGCACGCTGGTGAAGCTGCTGTGCCGGTTGTACGACCCGTCGCGCGGCTCGGTTTCCTGGGACGGCAAGGACTTGCGGGACGTGTCGGTCGACGAGCTGCGGGCCCGGATCGGGGTGCTGTTCCAGGACTACATGAGCTACGAGCTGAGCGCCGCGGAGAACATCGGGCTCGGCGACGTGGCGTCGATGTCGGACCGCCCGCGCATCCACGCCGCGGCCACGCGGGCCGGGATCGCACCGGTGGTCGAGGAGTTGCCGCACGGCTACGACACGATGCTGTCGAAGTCGTTCAAGGACGACGAGTCCGCGGGTGCGTTGCTCTCCGGCGGGCAGTGGCAGCGGCTCGCGCTCGCCCGCACCTACCTGCGTGACCGGCGCGACCTGCTCATCCTCGACGAGCCGAGCTCCGGGCTGGACGCGCAGGCGGAGGCCGAGATCCAAAGTGGACTGCGACGGCACCGGGCCGGGGCGACCAGCGTGCTGATCTCGCACCGGCTGGGCACCGTCCGGGAGGCGGACGTGATCGTGGTGCTGCGGGACGGCCGGATCGCCGAGCAGGGCGACCACGCCGAACTGCTGGCCGCGGACGGCGAGTACGCGCGGCTGTTCCGGTTGCAGGCCGCCGGGTACGAGGCCGCGCGGTGAGGTGGCTGCCGCTGGCGCTGTTGGCGGGTGCCGTGTTGGCCGTGCGCCGCCGGTTCGTGGCGGTGCGGGTGGTCGGCGACAGCATGGCACCGGGCTTGCGGTCGGGGCAGGTGGTGTTGGTGCGCAAGGTTTCCCTGGACGCGGTGCGGCGCGACCAGGTGGTGGTGTTCGCGCCGCCACCCGGGCTGCCCGCGTTCGAGGGGGATCCGCCTTGGCTGGTGAAACGAGTGGCCGCGTTGCCCGGCGAGACGTTCGGCGCGGCTGTGGTGCCGCCGGGGCGGTTCGCCGTGCTGGGCGACAACACCGAGCGCAGCTACGACTCGCGCAAGGCCGGGTTGTTCGACGCCGACGCACTGCTGGGGGTCATGGTTCGCGTGTTGCGGTGAGGCTCAGGCCGCCATGGGGGTCGCGCGCGCGAACTGGGCCAGGAAATCGGCGTTGCTCCTGGTCTTGCGCAGACCTTCGAGCAGCATGTCGATGGCTTGCGGGCCTTCGCGGCCGTTCAGGTTGCGGCGCAGGGCCCGCACCACCGCTTGCTCGTCGCGGCTGAGCAGGAGTTCTTCCTTGCGCGTCCCCGATTGCGCGATGTCGATCGCCGGGTACACGCGCTTGCCCGCGATCTTGCGGTCCAGGCGCAGCTCCGCGTTGCTGGTGCCCTTGTACTCCTCGAAGATCAGCGTGTCGCCGACCGAGCCGGTCTCGACCAGCGCGGTCGCGAAGATGGTCAGTGAGCCGCCGCCCTCGATGTTGCGTGCGGCGCCGAGGAAGCGCTTGGGCGGGGTCAGCGCACCGGAGTCGATGCCACCGGTGAGGATGCGACCCGACGTGGGTGCGGCCAGGTTGTAGGCACGGCCGAGGCGGGTCAGCGAGTCGAGCAGCACGACCACGTCGTTTCCCTGCTCCACCAAGCGTTTCGCGCGTTCGATGGCCAGTTCGGCCAACGCGATGTGATCGCGTGGATCGGTGTCGAAGGTCGCGGCGATCACCTCGGCGGGCACGGCGCGGGACAGGTCGGTGACCTCTTCCGGGCGCTCGCCCACCAGCACCAGCATCAGGTGGCACTCCGGGTGGTTGACCGCGATGCCGTGGGCGATCGAGCGCAGGATCGTCGTCTTGCCCGCCTTGGGCGGGGCGACGATCAGGGCCCGCTGCCCCTTGCCGACCGGCATGACCAGGTCGGTCACGCGGGCGGTCAGGTCGTGCGCGCCGGTTTCCAGGCGCAGACGCTCGGTCGGGTAGAGCGGGGTCAGGTCGGTGAAGTTCGGCCGGCGGCCCGGCTCGCGGCCGTTGACCGCCTCGACCGTGCGCAGTTCGCGGTCGGCGGTGCCGGTGACGGCGTCGCCACGACGCAAACCGTTGTCGCGCACCAGTTTCATGGACACGGCCAGGTCGTTCTCGCTCGGCAGGTAGCCTTCGGTGCGCAAGCGGGCCTTGTTGTTCTGGATGTCGAGGATCCCGGCGACGTGCGTGCCGCCGTCCTCTGTGTACTGGGTCATTGTGTTGTTCCTTCAGGTATGGGGGAATGCGGCGACGATGTGTCGCTGATGTGGGAAAGAAGTCCCGATGGGGGCTGAGCGCCGGCATCCACACGGGTTCAGACGCCGTCAGCGTAGGGCACGCCGCGGCAGTGTGCAAGTACCGTCAGTGGCGATCGGCGTCGGCCACGATTCTCGACCCCGCGGTCATCGAGCCGCGGGGGAGTGGCGCCGGATCAGCCGGGTTCACCCTCGACCGATTTGTTCAACGCCGCACGCCCGGGCATTGTTCCCAGCGCGAACGTGAAATCCCTTCATTCGGGGGGTGGGCCAGGCCGGTGCGGAGTTGCTAGAACCGAAGGATGCGCAGGTCACTGGCGGTTCTCGCGGTCATGGTGGCGGTCGTGGCGATCCCGGTCCCGGCCGGGGCGGTCACCGGGTGGACGGAGGTCGGCTCCGACTACGCGCGCCCGCTGGACGAGAGCCAGGGCCTCGCCACGGTGACCCACGGTGGCAGCACGGAGTACCGCTACACCGGCATCGCCACCGTGCCGGCCGACCTGTCGGCGCAAGGGTGGAACCACGTCGGCGACCCCGGAGCCGCGCAGGGCTGGTACGTCGAGCCCTACCAGCGCGACGACCGCGGCGGGAAGCTCTTCCGGGTCCAGGCACCGGACGGCACGTGGGCGAACTACACGCACGCGCTGGAATCGTGGGAAGCCAACAACAACAGCTTCGCCGCGGTCTCGCCGGACGCGCGGTGGCTGGTCGGCGGCGAGTACGGGACCATGGACCGCCTGCTGGTCTACCCGATGCCCGGGGTCGCCGCGACCGACCCCGCGCAGAACCTGCCGTACGCGTCGGCGATCCGCCTCGACCACCAGGTGCGGGACGTCCAGGGCTGCGACTTCGTCGGTGCCACGCAACTGCTCTGCTCCTCCGACGACCCCGACGGCAGCCTGTTCGGCACCACGAAACCGTTGCTGCAAGTGGAGCTCAGCGCCCCGGTCGGCGGTTCCGACGTCACCGGGCACGTCACGTCGCTGGGTCAGCTGCCGCTGCGCAGCGGCTGCGGGGGCGAGTTCGAAGTGGAGGGTCTCGACTACGCCGACGCGACGCTGCGCGTGGTGGTCATGTCGCCCAGCATCTGCGTCGCCTTCGACAGCAAGACCTATCGCTTCCAGCGGTGACGCGGCCGTACGCTGGGCCCGTGCGCCCGACGTTGTACGAGTTCGCCGGCGGTGAGCCCGCGTTCCTGGCCCTCGCCGCGGCCCACCATGCCCGCTGCCTCGCCGATCCCGAGCTGAACCACCCGTTCTCCCACCCCGGCCAGCACCCGCAGCACGTCGAACGCCTCGCCGCGTACTGGGCCGAGGTGCTGGGCGGCCCGCCGCTCTACTCGCGTGAGCGCCACGGCGACCAGACGGGCCTGATCGCCATGCACTCGGGCAACGGGGAGATGACCGATCTCGCCCGCCGGTTCGTCGAGTGCTTCGTGCTCGCCGCCGACGACGCCGGCCTGCCCACCGACCCCGAGTTCCGGGCCGCCCTGCGCGCCTACATGGAGTGGGCCGTGGTCGAGTTCACCGCCTACCCGGACCACGACACGCGGCCGCCGGACGGGTTGGCGGTGCCGCACTGGTCCTGGGACGGTCTTCGCTGAGTTCCGCGCATGCGAAAGGCCCCGCTTCGCGCGGGGCCTTTCGCGTTGTGGCTACTGGGGAACCTCGACGTGGCGGCGGCCCGGCAGCAGCAGGGCGAGCACCGCGCCGACCCCGACCACGGCCGCGCCGACCCACACGGCGGGGATCAGGCCGTCCACATAGGACTGCGGGCTCACGTAGCTGCCGTGCGCGGCGAACACCGACGAGAGCACCGCGACGCCCATGGCCACGCCGATCTCGCGGACCGTGTTGTTGGTGCCGGACGCGACGCCGGTGGACTCCGGGCGCACGCTGCCCAGCACGGTCGCCGACGTCGGCGTCAAGGCCAGGCCCATGCCCGCCCCGGCCAGCAGGAACGGCACCACGAAGTCGCCGTAGGCCGTGTCGGCGCCGGCACGCAGGGCGATCCAACCCAACGCGATGGCCAGCGAACCCTGCCCGAGGGAGATCAGCGTGCGGGCTCCGACCCGGCCGACGAGCAGCCCGGCGAGCGGCGCGAACACCATCGGCGCCATCGTCCACGGCATCGTGCGCAGTCCCGCCTGCAGCGGGTTGAGCCCCTGCACCACCTGGAAGAACTGCGCGAGCAGGAACACCGAGCCGAACGCGCCGAGCGAGAACGTGAACGACGCGACGTTGACCAGGCTGAAGCTGCGCGATCGGAACAGGCCCATCGGCAGCATCGGCGAACTCGTCCGCCGCTCCCACAGCACGAACGCGACCAGCAGCACCACCCCGGCGAGCAGCGAGCCGAGCACCTCCGCCGAGGTCCAGCCGTCGTCGGCGCCGTGCACGATGCCCCACACGGCGGCGAGCACGCCGCCCGAGGACAGCACCAGGCCCAGTGGGTCGAACCGGGATGCGCTGCCCCGCGACTCGCCCAGGGCCCAGGCCGCGAGCGGGATCGCGACGATGCCGACGGGCACGTTCAGCCAGAAGATCCAGTGCCAGTCCAGGCCCTCGGCGACCGCGCCGCCGACGACCGGCCCGGCCGCGACGCCGAGCCCGCTGATGCCACCCCAGATGCCGATCGCCGCGTTGCGCAGCCGGGCGGGGACCGCGTCGGCGAGCAGGGTCAGCGACAGCGGCATCACCATCGCGCCGCCGAGGCCCTGGAACGCCCGCGCGGTGATGAGCTGCCACGGCTCGGTGGCGAGCCCGCACACGAGCGAGGCGATGGTGAACAGGCCGATGCCCGCGAGGAACGTGCGCCGGCGGCCGATGCGGTCGCCGATGGCCGAGGCGGTGAGCAGCAGCGAGGCGAACGCCAGCGTGTAGGCGTTGACGACCCACTGCAGGTCCGACAGCGACGCCTGCATGTCGCTCTTGATCACCGGCAAGGCGTTGGTCACCACGAGGTTGTCCAGCGTGACCATGAACATCGGGATGCCGACCGCGGCGAGCACGGCGGCGAACGGGCGGGGGCGAGCGGCGCGCCGTGGCGGGGCGACCGGAGTGGCCTGGACCGCGGTAGTCATCTCGTAGCTCCTTGTTGTTATCCACTGATAACTTGCGTTGGACGGAATGTAGTTATGGACTGATAACATGTCAACCCATCGGCTTCAGGAGGCACGGATGACCAGGTCGAAGACCCGGATGTCGGCGGACGAGCGGATGGACCAGCTCATCACCGCCGCCGTCACGGCGTTCGCGCAGTCGGGCTACGCGGGCACCACCACCGACCAGGTCGCGCGGCTCGCGGGCGTGACGCAGCCCTACGTGATCCGGCTGTTCGGGACCAAGGAGAAGCTCTTCCTGGCCGCGCTGGGGCGGGTGTGCGACGCCATCGAGCAGGTGTTCCGCGACGCCGGCGCGCGCCAGCCGGACCTCGCCTCGCTCGGTCAGAGCTACGAGTCGCTGCTGGCCGACCGCGACCTGCTGCTGGTGTTCCTGCACGGGTTGGCCGCGGCCTCCGAGCCGGCTGTCGGCACCGTGGTGCGCGATCGGTTCGACCGGATCTGCAAGCTCGTGCGCGAGCTGACCGGCGCGTCGCCGGTGGAGGTCCGGGAGTTCATGGCGTCCGGGATGTTGCTGACCGTGCTGACCGCGATGCGGGTGATCGGGCCGGACCCGGAGACGCCGGGGTGCGCGCTGGCCGAGCTGATGAGCACCTTCGACATGGGTGCTAAGGACGACGAGTCTCCGCAGTGATCCAGTCCAGGTAGTCCGCACTGCCCGCAGCCAGCTCGGTGGCCACGAGCTGCGGGAGGTCGTAGCTGTGCCGCTGCTTGACGAACGCCATGAGTTCGTCGAGCCGGTCCCGCGTCGTCTTCACCACCAGCCGCCACTCCGCTTCCCGGGTCACCTCGCCGTCCCACCGGTAGACGCTGGTGATCGGCATGATGTGCGCGCACGCGCCCAGCCGCGCGGTCACGATCGCCTCAGCCAGTTTGCCGGCCGCCGACGCCGACTCCACGGTCGTCACAAGTTGGTAGTGCTCCATGCGGTTCAACTTAGTGCTGCCATCTTGACCGGCTGAGTTGCGTAGATAGACTCGCCAAGCATGAGACGGACGTCCTTCGCGCGCTGGCCGTGCTCCATCGCGCGGACCATGGACCTGCTCGGTGACTGGTGGACGCCACTGGTGTTGCGGGAGGCGTTCTACGGGATCCGGCGCTTCGACGAGTTCCAGCAGGCGCTGGGCATCGCACGCAACACGTTGACCGACCGGCTGCGTCGGCTGGTCGACGAGGGCCTGCTCGAGAAACGGCTCTACCAGGCCGAACCGCGGCGCTACGACTACCTGCTCACCGAGAAGGGGCGCGAGTTCTTCGGCGTGCTCGCCGCGATGACCGCGTGGGGCGACCGCTGGCTCGCCGACCCCGCCGGGCCGCCGATCACGTTCCACCACAAGGCATGCGGCCACGACACGCACGCTTCTGTCGTGTGTGGACACTGTGGTTCGCCGCTGCGGGCCGAGGACACGGCCTGGCAGATGGGGCCCGGGTTCCCCGAGAAGCTCAAGCAACGACCGGACGTGCAACGCCGGTTTGCGACGAGGAGTTGACCATGGAATGGACCGGAGCGTGTTACGCCGACCAGCCCACCGTCGAGGTCACGACGTGGGTCGACGCGCCGCCCGACCGGGTGTGGCCGCTGGTGTCCGACCCGACCGCCATGCCCGGCTTCAGCACCGAGTTGCAGGCGGTCGAGTGGCTCGACGGGGCGCGGGAACCCGTTGTGGGGGCGCGGTTCCGCGGCCGCAACCACCACGAGATGCTCGGTGAGTGGGAGACCACCTCGCACATCGTGGAATGCGAGCGGCCCGCCGTCTTCGCGTGGGCGGTGCAAGGCTTCAGCGACTCCGACGAGTTCATGGCGACCTGGCGGTTCCGGCTGACTCCCAAGGACGGCGGGACCGAGGTGTCCCAGTGGGTCCGGATGGGACCGGGACGCTCGGGGCTTTCCCTTGCCATCGAACGGATGCCGGAGAAGGAACAGAAGATCGTGTTCGTGCGCATGCGCGAGTTCGAGAAGAACATGACCACGACGCTCGCCGCCGTCAAAGAGCGCGCGGAGGCGTGATGCGCACGGCGACCACCGTCGAGGCCGCCACGGATTCGGCCGATTTCGTCGTCGAGGCGGAGAAGCTGGGCCTCGACGTGTGCTTCGTCGCCGAGGCCTGGGGTTCGGACGCGCCGTCCGCGCTGGGCTTCTTCGCCGCACGCACCTCGCGCATGCAACTCGGCTCCGGTGTGATCCAGGTCGGCACCCGCACGCCGGTCGCCGTGGCGCAGACCGCGATCACCCTGGCCAACCTGTCGGATGGCCGGTTCGTGCTGGGTCTCGGCGCGTCCGGGCCGCAGGTGATCGAGGGCCTGCACGGCGTGCCGTTCGCGCACCCGCTGGGGCGGCTGCGCGAGACCGTGTCGATCGTGCGCGCCGCCATGACGGGGGAGAAGATCGCCTTCGCCGGGTCGCACTTCCAGATCCCGCGGCCCGGCTCAGTTCCCATGCGGTTGTCGACGCGCACCGAGCACCCGATCCCGATCTACCTGGCGGCGTTGTCACCGGCCACGCTCCGCCTGACCGGGGCGATCGCCGACGGCTGGCTGGGGACGAGCTTCGTGCCCGAAGGCGCCGGGTCGGCGTACTTCGCGCACCTCGACGCGGGCCTGGCCTCGGCGGGTCGCCGCCGCGCGGACCTGGACATCTGCCAGGGCGCCGAGGTGGCCTTCGCACCCGACGAGGACGCGTTGCGCGAGATGGTCGCCGGGCGCAAGAAGGAACTGGCGTTCAGCCTCGGCGGCATGGGTTCGGCGTCGACGAACTTCTACAACCAGGCGTACAGCCGGCAGGGCTGGGCCGACGTGGCAGCGGAGGTCCGGGCGCGCTGGGTCGCCGGCGACCGCTCCGGTGCGACGTCGTTGATCACCGACGAGATGGTGCTCGCGACGACGTTGATCGGCACCGGGGAGATGGTCCGCAAACGTTTGCTGGTGTGGCAGGCGGCCGGGGTGGACACGGTTCGGTTGTATCCGGCTGGGTCCAGCCTCGATGAGCGGCTGGCGACTCTGGGGCGGGCGATTGAGCTGGTGCGTGCGTTGTAGCGGTGGGTTGCTCTCGATATGAGGGTTGCTTGTCGTTGGGGTGAGCGTTCCGGGGTGGTGCTCTCGGGGTGAGGGTTGCTTGTCGTGGGTGGTGGGTGGGAATGGGTGACTGACGTTGGTTGAGTCCTCCGGGGATGGCTGCTCTCGGGTGGGTGGGGCTGCCGCGGGTGTTCGCCGCCGGTGGCTGGGTTGGCCTCGGGGCGGTGGCGGCGAACACCCTTGCCACCGGTGGCCGGTGGTTGCGTGGCGTGGGTGGCCGGGTTGAGGGGTTGCGTTGCGAGGGCAGCCTGCGGTTCGCCGGTGGTCCCGGCGGTGGCTGAGTTGCGGGCATGCGGTCGTCGGGGGCGATGCTGGGCGGTGGCTGGGTTTTCGTAGGTGGTTGCTCTTGGGGTGAGGGTTGCTTGTCGTGGGTGGTGGCTGGGAATGGGTGACTGACGTTGGTTGAGTGTTCGTTCCCGGTTGCTCTCGAGTGGGTGTTGCTGCCGCGGGTGTTCGCCGCCGGTGGTTGGGTTGGCCTCGGGGCGGGGAGCGGCGAACACCCTTGCCAACGGTGCCGGTGGTCGCGCTGCTTGGGTGGCCCGGTTGAGGGGTTGCGCTGCGAGGGCAGCCTGCAGCGGGCGCGGTGGTGCCGGCGGTGGCTGAGTTACAGGAATTTACGCGGAGCGTTGCAACCAGGGCGGTGGCGTGAATACCGGCAGTCCGTTATCCATGTGCACCGTCCATTCGGTGTGATGGATCAACCGATGGTGATACGGGCACACCAATACCAGATTATCGAGCGTTGTTGGTCCGCCGTCTGCCCAATGTTTGATGTGGTGGGCGTGACATTGGTGCGGGGTTCGCGCACAACCGGGCGCGGCGCAGCCCCCGTCGCGGATGGCGAGGGCCCTGCGCAACCGTTTATCAGCCAGCCGGCGGGTTTCGCCGATATCTAGTGGCTGGGATTTGCTGTCGAGGACGATGGGGATGATTTTCGCTTCGCAGGCGACCCGGCGGGCCTGCTCTGGGGTCAGCGTGCGGGCATCGTCGAGGATGGCGCGGCCGATGCGGGTCTGCAGAGTCTCCAGGGAGACCGTGACCGCGATGTGCGGGCGTTCGCCACCCTCGGCCGGGGCCTGGCCGGAGTCGGCGGCGAAGCCGATGATCTCCGCCAACGCGTCACCCTGACGCTCGCTCAGCGTCCGGTCATCGCCGGTCTGTGGCTTGGCCAGCGGGGACAGCAGCGCGCGGAGCACGCTCGCGTCCTCCCCGCCGAGCCGGAACCGACCGGACAGCGATCCGTCGCGGTTTTCGCACAGGTCCAACGTGTTCCGGCCATCAACCACGGTGGGGTCGAGGGGCTTGGAACCGTCGGGGTTCAGGGCGTCGACGATGCGCTTGCCGAGGTGGATGAGCTGGGTGGGGTTGAACTTCCGGGCCAGGTCGGTCATGTCCGCTTCGACCTGTTCGGCGTGCTCGACGGGAACGAGCTGGACCGTGTTGGCGATCTTGTCGACGTGCGCGCCGGAGATTTCCCCCGCCGCCATCGCCTCCCGCGCCGCGGGCAGCCGCGGCGGGATCGGTTGACCGGTGATCCCGATCTTCGGGCACAACAGCTCGACGTGGCGTTCGAGGCGTTTGGCTTCAGGGGCGGTGACGTGCAGGACGTCCTGCAGGAACCGCCACAACTGCGGGTACCCGGACTCTTTCCAGTCGAGCTGGGAAATGTCGTCGAGCAGCTTCAACTCCAGTTGCCGCATCTGCGCGACAGTCGAGTAAAGCTCCCCCAGCTCCATACCCCTGATCATACCACAACAATCGACCAAACGGCCTAACCGAGAATGGTGGAATATTCCGGTCTTTCACGGCACCCCGGCCACCGCCGGGACCACCCACAAACGGCAGGCAACAGCGCAACGCAACCATTCAAACCGGCCACCTATGCACCGCAACCACCGGCATCGGTGGCAAGGGTGTTCGCCGCCCCACCCCGAGACCGACACAGCCACCCGGCGGCGAACACCCGCGGCAGCCGCCCTAATAGCTCCCAATAGCGCCCACCAGAGAGCCGACACCAGAAAGAGCCCCGACAGAGCCCCACCAGAGAGCACAGCAGCCTCTCAGCGTCCTCACAGCGACCACCGCGAACCATGTCCAACCGTGCTGAGGTGGTCGTTGCTGGGCGGCGCGGTTCCCGCCCTGCTGTTCGTCGCCGCCGCTCTGGGGCTGATCTGGCTGACCGGCGGTCGCAGACGCCGCTGGCGCCTGCGCTCGATCGTGCTCTCCGTCATCCTCTCGGCCCTCATCACCGCCGCCCTCGTCTACTACACCGAGAACATCTGGCAGCCCTTCCCCGACGCACTTCCCGCGCCGGTCATCGCCCTGATCGGGGTCGGCGTGCTCGGGCTGGTCCTGCTGGTGCCCCGCGTGCGGCACAGCACCTGGCCGGTGCGCCCGCTGGCCGTCGTCATCAGCACGGTCGTGCTGCTCGCGGCCGCCAACGGCGTGAACATCTACTACGGACAGTTCCCGACCCTCGGCGCGCTGCTCGGTGCCCCCGTCGACGACGAGCTGCCCGCGGGCGTGCTGCCACCGTCGGATCAAAGCACGCCACCCGCGCACGGAGACGTCGCGCAACTGACCATCCCCGGCAGCTTCGCCGCCCGCCCGGCGATGATCTACCTGCCGCCCGTGTACCTCGTCCGGAACAGCCCGCCGCTCCCGGTCCTGATCCTGTTCGCCGGCCAGCCCGGCTCACCACGCGACTGGTTCGCCAGCGGCGACCTCGCCGACCGCATGGACGCGTTCGCCGCCGCGGACCACGGGTTCGCGCCGATCGTCGTGGTGCCCGACGTCCTCGGTTCGGCGCTGGACAACCCGCTCTGCATGGATTCGCGGCTGGGCAAGGTCGGCACCTACCTCGACCATGACGTGCCCCAGTGGATCGAGCACCACCTGCGGGTCGACGGCCATTGGGCGGTCGGCGGCGCGTCCAACGGCGGCACGTGCTCGCTGCAAACGGCGTTGCGGCAACCCAAGCTGTTCCCGACCTTCCTGGACATCGCGGGCCAGGACGAGCCGACGCTGGGCACCCGCGAACAGACGGTCGCCGCGACGTTCGGTGGCGACGAAGCCGCCTTCCGCGCGCAGAACCCGCTCGACGAGCTCGCCACCCACCACTACCCGGGGCTCGCCGCGATGCTGACGACCAGCGACCAGGACGACGTCTACGGCCCGCAAGCCCAGCGCGTGCGCCAAGCGCTCGAAGCCGCGGGCGTGTCCGTGCAGTTCCGCGTCCTGCCGGGACGGCACGGCTGGATGAGCTTCGGACCCGCGTTGTCGCAGGCGCTGCCCTGGCTGGTCACCCGTATGGGGGGAACACGATGATGAAGAGATACCCGTTGACGCTGGTTTCCCTTGCCACGCTGTGGATCCTGTCGGTTCTGCCGCACCCGGAGAGCTGGTGGGTCGGCACCGGCGCGCCGCTCACGGCGGGTCACTGGTGGGGGATCTTCACCAGCCTGGGCTGGTGCGCCGACTGGCCGTCCATTGTGGTCACCACCGCGTTGATCGGCGGGCTGGTGCCGGTCGCGGAGCGCACGATCGGCTCGATCCGCGCGACCGCGCTCCTGCTGGGGTCGCAGGTGCTCGGTCAGCTGGCGGGGCTCCTCTTGGCCAGCGCCATGGTCGACACGGGCGGCGCCTGGGCGTACCGGCTCACCGACCAGGTCGTGGTCGGCCCGGCCGGCGCGGTGATCGGCCTCGGCCTGGCCACCACCGCTGTGCTCCCGGTCCGCTGGCGCCGGCGGTTGCGCATCACGCTGGTCCTGGGCCTGGCGATGTTCGCGCTCTACTCCGGTCTGCTGTCGGACATCCTGCGCCTGACCACCGGACTCGCCGGATTGACCCTCGGCCGGACGTTGCGTGGCCGGGTCCGCGCGCCGCGACCGTCCCTGCCGGAGAGCCGCCTGCTGATCGCCGTCCTGGTCGCCGCGTCGGCGATCGGCCCGCTCATCGCCGCCATCGGCCGCACGCGGATCGGCCCGCTGTCGGTGCTGCGCTACGTCTTCACCTCACCGCAGCTCGACCCGGCGACCGTCACCCAGCTCTGCTCCGATCCGTTGCTGCTGCACCACTGCGCGGAGCTGCACGCCCAGCAGCGGCTCTCCGGTCTCGGCCCGGCGATCATGTCGATCATCCCGGTGCTGGTCCTGCTGGCCGCGGCCGAAGGGCTGCGCCGGGGCCGGCGCGCCGCGTGGTTCACCGCCGTGGGCACCAACCTCGTGCTGTTCGCGCTCGGGATCCAGCTCGCCACCCGCACCGCGCACGCGCCCGCCGAGCAGCGCCTGATCCTCGGCCCCGGGCCGCACCTGCACACGTGGCTCGTGGTCGGATTGCCTGCCGTGCAACCGCTTCTGGTCGTCGTGCTGCTCGCGTTGACCCGGGACCGGTTCGCCGTGCGGGCCCCCGCGGGCGCCTACCGGCGCTGGCTCCGGTTCACCGGCCTGACGCTGGCGAGCACGGCCGCGGTCTACGTCGTCGGCAGCTTCCTGCTCGCCGACGACTACACGCCCGCGGCCGACCTGCACCGGCTGCTGCTCGACCTGCCGACCCGCTACCTGCCGCCGAACTACCTCGGCGACCTCGAGCTGCCGTTCCAGCCGACGAACTTCGCGACGACCGCGCTCTACGAGTGGACCGGCGTCGTGTTCTGGTCGGTGGCCTGCGTCGGCGCGCTCGCCACGTTCATCCGCTACGAGATGAGCGCCGACCGGACCGACCAGGTGCGCGTCCGCCGGCTTCTGGCCGAGACCGGCGGTTCGTCGCTGGCGCACCTGGCGAGCTGGGCCGGCCAGTCGTACTGGTTCAGCCCGGACGGCCGGGCCGCGGTGGCCTACCGGCTGTGCGCGGGCGTCGCGATCACCACCGGCGAGCCGATCGGCGACCCGCGCCACCACCTCGACGCGGTGCGCGGCTTCCTCGACCACTGCGCCCGGCAGGGCTGGACGCCGTGCCTGTACAGCGTCGGCGAGGAGCTCACCGAGCGGATCACCGCGCTGGGCTGGCACAGCGTGCAGGTCGCCGAGGAGACCGTGCTGAGCCTGCCGGACCTCGCGTTCACCGGCCGCAAGTGGCAGGACGTCCGGACCGCGTTGAACCGGGCCGACCGCGCGGGCATCAAGGCCATCTGGCTTCGGTACCGGGAGGCGCCGGCCGAGATCGCCGACCAGATCAAGGCGATCTCCGCGGCCTGGGTGGCCGAGAAAGGCCTGCCGGAGATGGGTTTCACCCTCGGCGGGCTGAACGAGCTGGCCGACGACGAGGTCGCGGTGCTGGTCGCGGTGGACGGCGACGGCGTCGTGCACGGCGTGACCAGCTGGCTGCCCGTGCACCGCGACGGTGTCCTCATCGGACGGACGCTGGACTTCATGCGGCGCAGGCACGAGGCGTTCAACGGGGTGATGGAGTTCCTGATCGCCTCAGCCGCGTTGCAGTACAAGGAACAGGGCCTGGAGTTCCTGAGCCTGTCCGGCGCGCCGCTGGCCCGCCTCGACCGCGGCGAGCCGGTGCAGTCGTTGCAGCGCCTGCTGGAGAAGGTCGGTCGCGCCTTGGAACCGGTGTACGGGTTCCAGTCGCTGCTCGCGTTCAAGGCCAAGTTCCAGCCGCGCTACCGGCCGCTGTACCTGGCCTACCCGGACCCGATCTCGTTGCCCGCCATCGGCTACGCGATCAGCCACGCCTACCTGCCGCACCTCACCCCGGCGGCGGCTACGCGTTTGGTGCGCCGGGTTGCCCGTCGATGAGCCGGTAGCCGACGCCACGCAGGGTCTCGATGGTGTGGGTACCGAACGGCGCGTCGATCTTGCGGCGCAGGTAGCCGACGTAGACCTCGACGGCGTTGGCGTCGACGTCCGCGTTGGCGTCCCACACGTGGTGCACGATCTCCATCTTGGTCAGCGCCTGACCGGCCCGGCGCAGCAGGAACTCCAGCAGGCCGAACTCCCGTGCGGTCAGCTCGATCGGCGTCTCTCCCCTGTGGACGGTGCGGGCGGCGGGGTCGAGGCGCAGGTCGCCGACGGTCAGCACCGTCGGCCGCTTCGGCGCGCCGCGGCGCAGCAACGCACGCAGCCGGGCCAGCAGCACCACGAACGAGAACGGCTTGGTCAGGTAGTCGTCCGCGCCGAGGTCGAACGCGTCGGCCTCGTCGTACTCGCCGTCCTTGGCGGTCAGCATCAGCACCGGCGTCCACCGGCCACGTTCGCGCAGCTGTTCCAGCACCCGGTAGCCGGAGAGGCCCGGCAGCATGATGTCGAGGATGACCACGTCGTAGTCGGTCTCGGTGGCCGCCCACAAGCCGTCGGTGCCGGTGTGGGCGACGTCCACGGTGAACCCTTCGGCGGTCAGCCCTTTCTCGAGGGTGTCCGCGAGCCCACGCTCGTCCTCCACGACCAGGATCCGCATCACAACACCTCGGCCGGCAGTTCGATCACCACGTGTGCGCCCGGGTAGCCGTCGACCGGGCCGAGCGCCGCCGCGTGACCGCCGTGCCGGGCCGCGATCCCGGCCACGATGGACAGCCCGAGGCCGGCGCCGCCGTGTTCCCGGTCGCGCGCGGTGTCCGCGCGCACGAACCGCTCGAACACCCGCTCGCGGTCCTCGGGCGCGATGCCGGGACCGTCGTCGCACACCTCGATCACCGCCTGCTCGCCGTCCACCCGGGACACGAGGCGAATCCGGCCCGACGCGTGGTTCTGCGCGTTGTCGACCAGGTTGCGCACCGCCCGGCGCAGCTGACCCTCGTCGCCGCGCACCTTCACCGGCGTCGCCGTGACCTCGACCTCCAGCGCCGTCGAGGTCCGCAGCCGCTGGGCCTCCGCGTGCACAAGGTCGTCAAGGTCCACTTCGGACCGCGGTAGCCGGTCGGTGCTGTCGTCGGTGCGGGCCAGCAGGAGCAGGTCGTCGACCAGCCCGCGCAACCGGCCGGTCTCCCGGTCGATCAGGGGGAGCAGGTCGACGGTGTCGGGGTGCCGGTCGGCGACCGACAACGCGGTCGTGATGGCCGAGAGCGGCGAGCGCAGCTCGTGGCTGGCGTCGGCGACGAACCGCCGCTGCGCGGCCTGCGCCGAGGCGAGCCGGTCGAGCAGGTCGTTCAGGGTGATCGCGAGCCGGTGCACCTCGTCGCGCCCCGGCGGCGGCGCGACGCGGGTGGACAGGTCGCTGGTGGAGATGTCGGCGACCGTGCGGCGCATGCGTTCGACCGGGCGCAGGGCCGCGCCGACGGCGCCGTATGCGGCGATCGCCGCCACCACGAGCAGGGCCAGGAACACGACGGTGACCACCAGCGCGAGCCGGCCGGTCGGCTCGGTCACGAACGTCATCGACCGTGCGGAGATCACCGTGTAGGTGCCGTCGGGGCCGGTCACGCCGATGGCCGCGATCCGGAACTCGCCGACCTGGTTGGGCAGGGTCAGGTGCTGGGTGCGGATGATCTCCTGGCCGGGTCGCGGTCGCGCGTCGGTCAGCGGCGGCCGCCCGGTCGCCGCCTGGCTGCGGGCCACCACCGAGCCGGTGCCGTCGAGCACCTGCGTGACGGCGGCGTCGCGCGAACCGACCAGGCCGACCATCTCGCGGCGGTTCACGCCCTCGGCCGACACCTCGCCGGCGACCTGGCGCGCGGTGGACAGCACGCTGTCGGTGACGGTGCCGTCGAGCTGGCGGCTGAGCAGGACGACCACGAGCACGCCCGCGGCGCCCAGGGCGAGCGCGAGCGTGACGAGGGCGATGACCGTCGTCCGGGCGCGGACGCCGATCCTGGCCAAGGGCCGCATTGTCGCAGCTTAAGGCCGAGCGCTTTCGCCGATTCATCCGATCAATGCCTCGTTCAGAGTCTTGACGATGACAACTCGGCGGGTCAATGATGCCAGTCATCGGATCTCTTCGTCGCCCCTACCGCCCATGCTGGAGGGCCCATGACACCCCTTGTGTCAACCGCCGGATCGAGATCAGGTCGCGGGGCTGGCAACCGCACCTCAGGGGAACGTGACGCAGCTCAGCCACGATCACGAGACCAATCGGCACTTTCCGCGCGCCAGGCGACCGGCGGAGTGAAATCCGGGGAGGCGGACCAGTGACCGACTTGAACCGCCGCGCCGCGCTCGGCGTCGCGTTAGGCGCCGCCGCGGCCATTCCGCTCGCTACCACCGCCACTGCCACCGCTGCTCCCGCTGGTCAAGCCCGCGGCAGCCTCGGTGGCCCGAGCTGGACGCCGGTGCCCGACGCCGTGCCCGTCCCGCTCGACGACTTCTTCGACAACGACGGCATCGACACCGCCGACTCGCACGACGGCGACTTCGACGGCTCCGCCAGCGCCTACCCCGGTGAGGGACTCCCGCCGGCCGGCCCCACGACCATCGCCGGCGTCAAGTACGTCTTCCCGTCCTCGGCCCCGGGCGCCAAGAACAACATCGTCGCCACCGGCCAGCGCATCCCCGTCCCCGAGGGCTCCTACCTCGTCGCGTACTTCCTGGTCGCGTGCTCGTACGGCGGTGCGGCCGGCACCGCCACGGTATCCTATTCGGACGGTTCGACGTCGCAGGCCCAGCTCGGCGGGTCCGACTGGTACAGCGGCGGTTCCGGCGTCATCAACACGACCTACCGCTACCGCCCCGGTGCCGTCGACCAGCACCCGGTGGCGATCACCGCGACCTCGCTCTGGCTCGACCCGGCCCGCCGCGCGGTCGCCATCACCCTGCCGGACATCGGACCTCTGCGCGAGGGCGTCGCCGCCCTGCACGTGTTCGCGATGTCGTTGCAGCCCGCCGTGACCGGCCGCGCGCTGCAACTGCTCGACGCCGCGTCCACGACTTTGCTGTACGACCCGCACTCCCAGAGCGTCGAGGCGACCGTGGTGAACGCGGGCACGACGTGGATCTCCGCAGCCGACGACGTCCGGGTGGCGGTGAACGTGGCCGGAGCGCGGACTGTCGCGCCCGCGAAGATCCGCTCACTCGCCCCCGGCGAGCAGGCGCGGGTCCGGATCGGCATCCAGGACAGCGTCCCCGACGGCACCCAGCGCGACGGCACGGTCGCCGTCACCGGGCGCGGGGGCACGGCGGCGTCCCGCTCGACGCCGCTGACCCTCGGCGTGCCTGACTACCAGCCGACCGACGCCTCGCTCGGCACGCACAAGGCCGCGTACTGGTTCGACGACGTCAAGTTCGGCATCTTCATCCACTGGGGCGTCTACTCGGTGCCCGCGTGGGGACCGGTCGGCCAGGAGTACGCCGAGTGGTACTGGGCCAACATGCAGAACCCGAGCGACCCGACCTACGCCTACCACAAGCAGACGTGGGGCGAGTCGTTCAACTACGACGACTTCATCCCGATGTTCACCGCGTCGCGGTTCGACCCGCGCGGCTGGGTGGAGCTGATCAGCGATGCTGGGGCCGAGTACTACGTGCTGACGTCCAAGCACCACGAGGGTTTCGCCTTGTGGGACACCAAGATAACCGACCGCAACGCGGTGAAGATGGGGCCGCGCAAGGACTTGGTCAAGGCGCTGTTCGACGCGTCGCGGACCTACACGCCGCACCTGCGCAACGGCCTGTACTTCTCGATGCCCGAGTGGTTCAACCCGGACAGCCCGTGGCTGGGGCACGCGCCACGCAACCCGTACACGCTCGAGGCGTTGCCCTACACCGGGTACACGGCCGGGCGCGACTACGTGCAGGGGTTGCAGGCGCCGCAGATGCGTGAGCTGATCCACGGCTACGACCCGGACGTGATGTGGTGCGACATCGGCGGGGAGAACGACAGCCAGCACGTGCTCGCGGAGTTCTTCAACAACGCCAAGAACCGCGGCACGCCCAAGGACGTCGTGGTCAACGACCGGTCCGGCATCTCGACCCACGACTTCACGACGCCGGAGTACGCGACCTACCACAACACGGTGGTCGCGAAGTGGGAGGCGAGCCGGGGCCTGGACCCGCGCAGCTACGGCTACAACCAGGCGACGCCGGACAACCTGTACATGACCGCGGAGGAGGTCGTGCAGACCCTGGTCGACATCGTCAGCAAGAACGGCAACCTCCTGCTCGACATCGGCCCGCGCGCCGACGGGACCATCCCGCAGGTGATGCAGGACCGCCTGCGCGAGACGGGCCGGTGGCTGGCGATCAACGGCGAGTCGATCTACGGGACGACGTACTGGTCGCGGATGGCGGAGCTGGGCGACCTGCGCTTCACCGTCAAGCAGAACTCGGCGTTCTACATCACCTCGTTCGCTGAGCCGGGGGCCAAGCTGACCGTCGCCGCGCCGGTCCCGATCCGCAAGGGCGACCGGGTGAGCATGCTCGGCCACCCCGCCGCGCTCGACTGGGAGTACGCGAACGGAACGCTGTCCGTGCAGGTCCCGAAGGCGGTGCGGGCCCGAGGCAAGTACGCGTGGGTTTTCAAGATCGAGTGGATGTAACACCCAGCGGCCCAGCACGATCGATCTGGTGAGCCCCGCGGCGCTGATGGACCCCCGACCCAGCAACGCCGCGGGGCTCACCTTTGTCCGTGGTGAGGTGAGCCCTTGCTTGTGGTGAGGTGAGCCCCGCGCGCGTGGCCCGACCCAGAACGCGCGGGGCCCACCTTTTCCCCCTATTTCCCGAACCACCCCCACCGCGGCCGGAACACGACGATCACGGCGCGGTCGTGGCGGGTCGGGTGGTGGTGGACGTCGACGTCGGCCGCGCCGCAAGCGGCACGGAGCACGGCACGGGCCCGGCGCAGGTCCCCGGTGGTCGTGCCCGCGCGGAGCCAGACGTGCACGAACACCGTCTCGCCCCGGGAATAGGCGCGCACGAGCCAGGGCAGCCGGCCCGACCGGTCCGTGACGCCGGACTGCAGCAGCCCGGACCGCACCCGGTGCGGCACGATCACCGCCCGCAGCACCCGGGCCGCGCCGCGGCGCAGGCTGGGGTTGACGGCCAGCGCCACCGCGACCGCGCCGGCGGCCACGGTCAGCGGCAGCCAGCCGAGCAGGCCAACCCACAGGCCGATCGCGGTGCCGAGCAGCAACTCGATGCGCCACCGCACGGCGATGGTGACCAGCGAAGGTCTGCGGCGCGGTGGCGGCAGGACGCGGCGGAGGTTGGTCATGGTCACAACACCTCACCTGCCTCGGCCGGGACGTCTTCGTCGAAGTCCTCGAAGTCGTCGAGTTCCTCGACTTCTTCGGAGAGCTCGTTGAGTTCGCGGACCATGTCCCAGAGGGCGTCGTTGCGGTAGACCTTGGTCCGGGAGCCGCGAACGCGGGTGATGGAGTGGCCCCGCGCCTTCGCGGCGGCGTCGGCCCGGGCACTGAGCCGGTCGTCGATGCGGTCGAGCAGGCGGGTGAGCCAGGAGGTGCGGGAGGGCTGGTCGGACATCGTGCCTCCTCCGTCGATGGGGAGGGGGTAGGTAAGCCTGGTTGCGCTGGGGGTTACCGCGCACCAGACTGGTGGTCCGCGCGAAGCGAAAGCCGGGTCGAGCCGATGTCTCTTGTGGACTCAGAACGGACGTGTTCGCAGGTGAACGAACGTCCGCTAACTCAAGGGCCCCGAACGAGGCCGCTGGGTCACGAACTTGGGTGCGGTTGTAGCGACCCGCCCCCGGGCGTCGATGAGCCTGTTGTAGTGTTCCGCCGGGTAGTTCATGTCGCCACCCGTCTTTCACTGGTATGTATGAGGTAGGTTCGGTGCACCTACCTCCAGGTTACCTCGGTAGGTGCGCGACGAACAGCCCAAAAACAGGACAACATGCCTGAGGGGAGGCGTTGCGGCTCATGACAGCGAGCCTCGGTGCCGAGCTCCGCCGCTTCCGCGAAGCGGCCGGGCTGAGCCAGCGCGCGGTGGCCACCGAGCTCGGCGTGCAGCGCCCAACCCTCTCCCAATGGGAGACGGACAAGCACAAACCGTCGGCCGAACACCTCTCCCGGCTCGACGAGCTGTACGGCGCCGCCGGCGACCTCGCCGGCTTCCGCGAACCCGTCTCACGCCGGCTCTCCTACGCCGAAGTCTTCGAGACTGTCGCCGACTCGCTGATCGCCAAGGTGGTCCGCGACGACAAGGGCCGGGAGCTCGGCTGGGCGCACAACCTGCCCGATCCGGAGCCGACCCCGCTCAGCACCGCCTATGTCCTGCGCACCCTGCAACTGCTCCGCCGCTTGGCCCGGGTCGACGGCAGCGCGATCACCGAGCAGCTCGCGCGGCGGCACAGCGAGTTCGGCTGGAGCAACCGGCCGGGCTGGGCCAAGCCGGAGGCCAACGCCGTCGTGCTCACGGCCATGGCCGCGCTCGGCCACGTCCGGCACGTCGACGCCGAACTGGCCCGGCTCGAGGAGAGCCTCGACGCCTTCGACCGGACCCGCCCCTACGTCCTCGCGACGGTGCTGGAGTGCGTGCTGTCGTTGCGGCCGGACTCGGCGCTGGCCGACCAGTTGACCCGCGCGTTGCTGGATGCCCGGACCCCGTTCCGCGAAGAGGGCCGGCTGTGGACAATGGACGCCTCGGCCGACCCCGAGATCGTCGAACCCTCGCTGGCCCACACCGCTCGCGCCACCACCGTGTTGCGGCAGATCCGCACCGACACCCACCGTGCGGAAGTGGAGGACGCCGTCGGGGCGGCGCTCGCCTGGATCGTGGATGCCGATGGCGCCGACAACGGCATCACGGAGATCCTGCGATCCGACCCGAAGAACCGCGGCGCGGACGTTCCGGTGAAGCACTTCACCGCGGCCTGGACGCTGCGGGCGATGGCCGGTGCGGACAATGTCCCCAATGCGCGACGCGAGATCGCGCTCGACGCATTGTGGGACTGTTTCACGCCGCAGCTGGGCCTTTGGGCGTGGCGGGCCGACGCGTCGCTGCCCAGCTGGATGACGCACGACGCTGTAGCTGCCCTCCAGACCCACCTGCTATCCATGTCCGCGACCCCCATCGCGGCCACCTGAACCGGAGCACCCGAATTGACCGCCATTTCGCCAATGGCCGCCGTGCGGTCGTTGCCCGATACCGCCGCCGCGGTGCTCGGGGACCGCAGCGAGGAAATCCCCGCTTTGCTGGCCGCGGTGAAAGCCACGACCAGCGACCGGGCCGCGCTGGCGGAATGGCTTGACGGCTTCACCCGGCCGGATCGCGCGGCCGCGGTGGCAGCGCGTTCGTACTGGCACCACAACGGTTTCGCCAAGCTGGTGCTCCACGCGGAAGACGGTTTCCGGATCCGCATGCACATTTGGCCGGCCGGTGCGCATCGGCTGGGGGAAACCAATCCGCACGGCCACCGTTGGAATTTCGCTTCCGAGGTGCTTTGTGGTGACGGATTGGAAACCGAGGATTACCGCGTGTCGCCCGACGGCGTCGAACACATCCGGTATTGCTACCTCGGCGGCCTGAACAGCCTCGCGCCGATCGAGCACGTCAAGCTGCAGTCCACCGGCAGGCGGTCCGTGCGTGCGAACGAACAGCACACCGTGAACACCTCGGTGATCCACACCGTGCACCCGCTCGGCACCGACGTCGTGGCGACGCTCGTCGTGCAGAGCCACGCGCTGACCGAGAAGACCGACGTCTTCTGCGTGCCGGGCAAGGCCGTGGACGAACCCATCAAGGCCATCACGCCCGGCGAGGTGGCGGCCCTGGTGCGGTCGGTCGTCGAGGCCAGAGGGGACCGCTGATGGGCATCGGCGTCCTGGCGGACCACGAGATCGTCTCCGCCATCGCGGAGGGCGAGCTGGTCGTGAGCCCGTTCGACGCCGATCTGGTGCGCCCGGCCGCGTTGAGCGTGCGGCTCGGCGCGCAGGCCTTCGTCCTGCAGGCCGACGAGCCCGTCGACATCGCCGATCCCGCCACCCATCCGCGGCTGGTTCCGCGCGAGCCGGACGCCCGGGGCCGGCTGCGTCTCGACCCGGGTGAGGTGCTGCTCGCACCGACCCTCGAACGCGTGGCGCTCAGCCCCAACCTGGCCGGGTTGCTGGACGGGACGTCGGACTACGCACGGCTCGGCATCAGCGTTGTCTTGTGCCACCAGGTGAGCCCGGGCTTCGGGTATCCCAACGGCGCGATCCTCACCCTGGAAATCGTGTCCAGACTGTCGCAGACCGTCTACTTGCGACCGGGTACCCGGATCGGCAACCTGATGTTGTTGCGTTGCGCGGGCGCGCACCGGCCGTACTCCCGGATGCCCGCGAACTACTCCGCCGACACCGTGGTGCGGGCCTCGAGGCTGGGAGCGTCATGAGCAAGACCTTGGGCGACCTCGGCGAACGCGGGATCTACCGCACGCTGCTGACCCCTCGTTACCAGCACGTCGAGGGCTTCGGCGACGACAGCGCGGTGCTCGGCCGTGGGCTCGTCGCGTCGACCGATTCCTGCCCGACGCCGCTGATCGAGAAGCTCGAGCCCGGCATCTCCGCCTTCCACGAGGGCTGGCTGCTGGCGACGATCAACCTGTCCGATCTCGCCGCGGCCGGGGCCGAGCCGCTCGGGCTGGTCGTCAACTACACGCTGCCCGCGACCACGACCACCGAGTACTTCAAGCAGCTGATGGACGGCGTGGACGCCTGTGCCGCGAAACACCGCACCCAGGTGGTGGGCGGCGATCTGCGCGACGGCAAGGAGAAGTACCTGACCGCGACCGCCATCGGGTGGGCCGAGCCGAGGCTCAGCCGCCGCGGCGCCGAGCCGGGGGACGCGTTGCTGCTGATCGGCGATCCCGGCTACCTCTGGGCGTGGGCGGCCACGCGCGAGCGGGAGGACCTTCCCAAGCAGCTGCGCCGGCGGTTGTGGAAGCGCGCCAGCCGGCCGAAGGCACAGCTCAAGGCCGGTCGGCTGCTGGCCTGGAAGGGGCTTGCGGCCGCGGCCGTGGACGTGTCCGACGGGCTGTACTCCAGCGTCCGGTTGCTGACCGAGGCGAACGGGCTCGGCGCCGATCTGGCCGGCGAGATCGAACTGGACGCGGAGCTGGCGAAGGTGTGCGAGCTCGCCGGGCTCGACTCGTTCGCGCTTGGCCAGACCTGGGGCGACTGGAGCCTGCTCGTCGCGGTCCACCCCGAGCACCTCGAGGACGCGATCCTGGCGTTGAAGATGGCGAAGATCGGCGTGCGCCGGATCGGCACGATGACCGACTCGCACACTGAGCTGACGGTCGGCGGGGTCGAGTGGACCGGGGTCGACCAGGAGCGGTTCAGCGAGCGGTCGTGGCAGGGCGGGGGCATCGAGGAGAAGATCCGCGCCTTACAGAAAAACTCTTCAGGTTCGGTGTAACGAACACGAGCGTGTTCCGATGGACACACTGAACCCCTCGGTGCCGGCGGACCCCCGACCTGGCGGCGCCGAGGGGTGTTTCATGTCCGTGTGAAGATCGTCGTTCCCGGTGGCACCGGCAACGCGGGCGCCATGTTGTGCCGCGCCCTCGCCGACAACGGCCATGACGTCGTCGTTCTGTCCCGCTCCGGCAGTCCGGGCACCGTGCGCTGGGACGGTCGCACCGCCGGAGCCTGGACCGAGGAAATCGACGGCGCCGACGCGGTGATCAACCTGGCCGGACGCAGCGTGAGCTGCCGTTACACGCCGGAGAACCTGCGGGAGATGATGGACTCGCGGGTCGACTCCACCCGGGTCGTCGGACAGGCGATCGCCGCGGCGAAGAAGCCGCCGAAGGTGTGGCTGCAGATGAGCACCGCCACCATCTACGCCCACCGGTTCGACGCGGCCAACGACGAGGCCGCCGGCATCGTCGGCGGCGCCGAGCCGGACGTGCCGGACTACTGGGCGTTCAGCGTCGAGATCGCCAAGCAGTGGGAGGCGGCCCAGCAGGAAGCCGCGACGCCGGACACCCGCAAGGTCGCCTTGCGTGCCGCGGTGATCATGAGCCGGGACCGGGGCAGCGTGTTCGACGTGCTGCGCAAGATGGCACGGCTGGGCCTCGGCGGCGCGGTCGCGGGCAGCAGGCAGTATGTCTCGTGGATCCACGGTGCCGACCTGGTCCGAGCGGTCGAGTTCCTGTTGGCGTCCGAGCTGGTGGGACCGGTGAACCTGGCGGCGCCGAACCCGTTGCCGCAACGCGAGTTCATGCGCGTGCTGCGGGCGGCGGTGGGGATGCCGGTCGGGTCGCCCGCGACGAAATGGATGGCCGAACTCGGTGCGTTGGTGCTGCGCTCGGACACCGAACTGCTGCTCAAGAGCCGGCGGGTGGTCCCCGGTCGCCTGCTCGACGCGGGCTTCGAGTTCACTTTCCCCGACTGGCCGACCGCGGCCGCTGACCTGGTGAGGAAACGATGAGTGCGACGCTGGTGGCCAAGGGGTTGGCCGCCGGGCACGGCGACCGGGTGCTGTTCTCCGGGCTCGACCTCGTGGTCGCACCCGGCGACGTGATCGGGCTCGTCGGCGCCAACGGCGCGGGCAAGACCACGCTCCTGCGCACGCTGGCCGGGCTGTTGCCCGCCGAGCAGGGCTCGGTGGCGCTCAACCCGCCGACCGCGACCGTCGGCTACCTGCCGCAGGAGCCGGGCCCGCGACCAGGTGAAACGGTCCGCGCGTTCCTCGGCAGGCGCACCGGCGTCACCACCGCCCAGCAGGAGCTCGACCAGGCCACCGAGGCGCTCACCGAGGGCGCACCCGGGGCCGACGACGCCTACGCGATCGCGTTGGAGCGCTGGCTCGCCCTCGGTGGCGCCGACCTCGACGAGCGGATCGCGGGCACCATCGCCGACCTCGGCCTCAGCGTCGCCGCCGAGCAGGCGATGACGTCGCTGTCCGGTGGCCAGGCCGCCCGCGTCGGCATGGCGTCGTTGCTGCTCAGCCGCTACGACGTGCTGCTGCTCGACGAGCCGACCAACGACCTCGACCTCGACGGCCTCGACCGGCTGGAGCGGTTCGTCGACGGCCTGCGCGCGGGCACGGTGCTGGTCAGCCACGACCGCGAGTTCCTCGCCCGCACGGTGACCGCCGTGGTCGAGCTGGACCTCGCGCAACAGCAGGTCAACACCTTCGGCGGCGGTTACGCGAGCTACCTCGAGGAGCGCGAGACCGCCCGCAGGCACGCCCGCGAGGCCTACGAGGAGTACGCCGACACCAGGGCGGGGCTGCTCGAGCGGGCCCGGACACAACGCGGCTGGGCCGACAAGGGCGTGCGCAACGCACGCAAGAAGATGCCGGACAACGACAAGATCGGCCGCAGCCTGCGCGTGGAGTCCAGCGAGAAGCAGGCGGCCAAGGCGCGGCAGACCGACCGGATGATCGAGCGGCTGGAAGTCGTGGAGGAGCCGCGCAAGGAGTGGCAGCTGCGGATGTCCATTGCCGCGGCGCCGCGGTCGGGCTCGGTGGTCGCGACCCTGCGCGGGGCGGTGGTCCGGCGCGGCGAGTTCACCCTCGGCCCGGTGAACCTGCAGGTCGACTGGGCCGACAAGGTCGCCATCACCGGTGCGAACGGCGCCGGGAAGTCCACTTTGCTCGGTGCGCTGCTCGGGCGGGTCCCGCTGGACTCGGGCACGGCGTCACTCGGCTCGGGCGTGGTCGTGGGCGAAGTGGACCAAGCACGCGCGCTCTTCTTCGGCGACACACCTTTGCTGGAGGCCTTCGGCGCCGCGGTGCCCGACCTGATCCCGGAGGAGATGCGCACGCTGCTGGCCAAGTTCGGCCTCGTCGCCGACCACGTCCTGCGCCCCGCGGCGACCCTGTCACCGGGCGAACGCACCCGCGCCGCGTTGGCGTTGTTGCAGGCACGCGGGGTCAACCTGCTGGTCCTGGACGAGCCCACGAACCACCTTGACCTGCCCGCGATCGAGCAGCTGGAGTCGGCGCTGGACGCCTACGAGGGCACGCTCCTGCTGGTCACGCACGACCGGCGGATGCTGGCGCAGGTGCACACCACCCGCCACCTCGAGGTGCGGGACGGGCAGGTGTTCGACCGGAGCTAGGCGCTAGCCGAGCGCGGTGCCGGCCGCGGCCAGGGCGTCGCGGGCCTGGCGGACCTCGCCGGAACGCAGCGCGGTGCGGGCTTGTCTGACCGCCGAGATCGCGGGCAGGAACCGGCAGGTGTCGCCGGTGGCCGCGGTCAGGGCCAGCGCGTCGCGCAGGACGAGGTCGAGCAGGTGGGCCGTGGCCTGGTCGACCTCGGCGTGGTCGAGTTCGGCGAGCGCGGTGCGCACGCCGCGGCGCAGCCAGTACCCGGGCGGCGCCGCCCGGTGGCTCGCGTAGTTCGGGTGGTCGGTGCGGACGGGGCCGGCCGCCATGCGGGTCATCACGCGTACCTCTTTCCCGCTCCGGGCCGTTTCATGCGCGGAAACCACCAACGGCCCTGGTCAACCTGACCATACGCTTGGCCCCTCGCAGGCCGCTCAGCCGATTCGGCGACCGTGGTGGAACACGTCTTGGGTTCAGAACGTGATGAAGGCGTACAGCGCGAGGTGGTTGGACTTCGTGCTCGCCACGGTGTAGTCGATGGGTGAGGGCTGCACGGTGCCGCGGACGAAGATGTAGTCGATCTTGCGGGACCCGTCGGTCGCGGCGGTGCCGTGGCCGGTCATGCCGAAGCCGCTCAACGTGTTCGCGGCGATGCCGGTGCGGTTGGCGTCGATGCCGATGACGCGGATGGTGGAGGCGTTCATCAGGCTGGTCGCGTCCGCGGCCACGTGGATGCCGCTGCCGCCGATGCCCTTGTCGCCGTCGCCCGCGCAGGCGTGCGACGCGTTCTCCTGGGGCAGGTGCATGGTCGCGGCGAACACGCTGGTTCCGGTCGCCTTGATGGTGAACCGGGCCGCGATGGCCGTGGTGCGCTTCCACTTGTACTGGTCGGTGCTGTCGCTGTCGGCGTTCGGCGGCTTGTACAACGTGCAGCCCGCGCCGTCGTCGTACGCGGTGCCCGGCTTGAGCCAGCCCGCGCTCCAGTACTTCGACACGTCACCGGCGGCGAGGCTGAGCCGCTGCGAGTTGTAGATCAGGCCGTTGGTCTGGCGCTTCTTCAGGTCGCCGAGCGACTGGTCGCTGCAGTGGTGGCTGCCGCCCCACTCCTCGGGGTCGGCCCACGCCACGATCGCCTTGTACGCACCCGCCGGGAGCCCGAACTTCGCCGAGAGCTGGTCTGCGTAGGCATCGGCCTGACCTTGGCCGCGGATCTGTTGCACGATCAGCAGATCCGGCGCCACCACCGACGACGTGCTCGTCTTGCCGTTGTCGTCCACCAGCATCGACGCCAGGTGGTCCGGACCGGAGATCCGCGTGCACGTCCCGTCGGGGTTGTTGCGCACCAGGTTCTCGATGTTGTCGGTGTAGACGCGCAGCACGCGGTCCGCGGTGACGGAAGTGGTGGCGGATGGCGCCGCCTGCGCGAGCACGGTGGTGGTCAACACGGGGGTGGTCAACGCTGTCGCCACGGCGGCCGTGGCGACGGCGAACCGACGGGCAAGGGTCATGATCGCCTCCAGTCAAGCCGTGACAGATGGGGGTAAATGTGTCACAGGATGGCGCCGGGTGGTGAAAAATTCAGTCATCCGGGTGCATGGCCGCGGCGATGTAGTCGATCATCTCCTGGTCCGGGCCGCCGCGGGCGGCGATCTGGGCGGAGTTCTCGGTGTGCATCCGGTACAGGGCCGCACGCATCGCGGGATCCTTGCCGTGGAAGGACTCCAGCAGCTGCGACCACTCGCGGGCCAGGGCCTGGACGCGGGGATCGCGAGGGCTGGTGCCGTCGGACATCTCGGCGCGCACGCGGGCGATCAGCGCGGGCCACTGCGCCGCCGCCGCTTGTCCGGCCTCCTGGCGGTCGGCCAGCGAGGCGCGCTGGGCGGGCGTGAAGTAGTCGTCGAAGGCGCGGCGCGCGGCGACCACTTCGCCGATCGACGCCAGCAAAGCCGACGCCGACGGGCCCTGCGCGCGCACGGTCTCGGTCAGCACCGCCAGGTGACCACGCAGCTCCCGCAGCACCGCGATCTCGTCGTCGATGCGCCGGCGGTGACCCTCCAGCAGGCTCAGCACGTCCGGCTCGCCGCCCAGCAAGGTGGCGATCGTCGGCAGCGGGACCTTGAGGTCGCGCAGGGTGATGATCGCGTGCAGGCGGGCGACGTCGACCTCGGTGTACAGGCGGTGGCCGGAGGCCGTGCGTGCCGACGGGGTGAGCAGGCCGATCTGGTCGTAGTGGTGCAGCGTGCGCACGCTCAGCCCGGTCGCCTCGGCCAGCCTGCCGACCTTCCACGTCTCACCCATGACTTGAACCTAACGTGACGTCAGGTTTTACGGTCGCGGCATGTCACTCGTCATCCAGCACGCCCGCGTCTTCGACGGCCCCCACAGCACCGCGGTGCGGATCCAGAACGGTGTCATCGCCGGGTTCGACGCACGGGTCGAGGCCGGCGACGAGGTGGTCGACGCCCGCGGCGCCACGCTGCTGCCCGGCCTCATCGACGCGCACGTCCACCTGCTGCCCGGCGCCCCGCACCAGGCGCTGAGCTTCGGCGTGACCACCGAACTGGACATGTTCACCAAGCCAGACCTGCTCGTGCGGCTCAGGTCGTCGGGCGGCGCCGACTTCCGCTCGTCGGGCATCGGCGCGACCGCGCCCGGCGGTCACCCGTCGGCCATGTACGCGCCGATCCCGTACGTCGAGGACCCCGAGGCGTTCGTCGAGGCGCGGATCGGCGAAGGCGCCGACTACCTCAAGATCATCTACGACCGCGGCTCGCGGTACCCGGTGCCCACCCTCGACCGGCCGACCGTCGAAGCCCTCACCAAGGCCGCCCACGCCCGGAACCTGCTGGTCACCGTGCACACGACCACCTGCGTCGCCGCGCTGGACGCGGTCGAGGCGGGCGCCGACGGCCTGCAGCACCTGCCCATGGACGAGGAGCTGCCCGACGAGCTGGTCCAGGCCCTCGTCGCGCACAACGTCTTCGTCACCCCGACGCTGGCCACGTTGGAGAACGTCTTCCAGGGCGCGGGTGGCGCGACGATGCTCGCCGACCCGCACCTGAGCCCGTGGCTCGGCGGGTTCTGGAAGGCGGCGCTCACGCAGGTGCCCACCGGCTGGACCGACATCGGCTACGACCGCGCGCTCGGCAACATGCGCAAGCTCATCGACGCCGGCGTGGAACTGCTCGCCGGGACCGACGTCCCCAACCCGGGCACCGTCCACGGCGCGAGCCTGCACCGCGAACTGGAACTGCTCGTGCAAGCCGGGCTCACCCCGGCCCAGGCGCTGCGGTCGGCCACCGAGGCACCGGCCCGGCGGTTCGGCCTCACCGACCGAGGCGTCGTCGCGCCGGGCAAGCGCGCCGACCTCGTGCTGGTCGACGGCGACCCGACTCAGCGGATCACCGACACCAGGCGCATCAAGGGGATCTGGCGCGCCGGTGTCGGGTACGACCGGCAGGCATTCCCCGGCAGCGAGCACGAACGCGAGCTGATCACCGCGCTCAAGGCCCAGGTCGACAAGGTGCTCGACGCCCTTCCCGCCCTGCTGAAGGAAGAGGAGGTCATCCGCGAGGACGACGACGCCCTGCTCGGCTACTTGCGTCCCTGCCCGGACGGGACCTGGTTGCCCTGCACCGTTTTCGGCTACCCGCTCGGCCCACCGTCCACACGGGACGACGCGGTGGACTTGGTGCACGAGCGCGGGCTGGCGGTGCTGGCCGAGCGCTGGCAGGTGCGTGACGGCGACGAGTGGTACGCCTGCGTGATCCAGGAGGCGACCCGGCAGAAGGTGCGCGTGCAGGTGGTCGACCTCGGCCACCCGCGTCCCTACGCGGTGCTGGAGCTGCGTGGCGATCAGTTGCGCCCGGGTGCGACCAGCCCGGTCTCGTAGGCGAGCACGACGGCCTGCGCGCGATCGCGCAGGCCGAGCTTGCCGAAGATCCGCGTCACGTGGGTCTTCACCGTGGCCTCGCTCAACGTCAGGTCGTCGGCGATCTCGGTGTTGGACCGGCCGCGCCCGACCAGCGCCAGCACTTCGCGCTCGCGCGGGGTCAACGCGGTGAGGTCGCGGTGCACCACCGGCGGGGTGCCGGGACCGGCGGCGAACCGCTCGACGAGCCGCCGGGTGATCGATGGCGCGAGCAACGCGTCGCCGGTGCCGACCAAGCGCACCGCCGCGACGAGGTGCTCCGGCGTCACGTCCTTGAGCAGGAACCCGCTCGCACCCGCGGCCAGCGCGTCGTAGACGTAGCGGTCCAGGTCGAACGTGGTCAGCATGAGCACTCGGCAGTCCGACTGCTCGGCCAGGATGCGGCGGGTCGCCGCGAGCCCGTCCATGGCTGGCATCCGGATGTCCATCAGCACGACGTCCGGGCGCAGCGACCGGACGGCGGTCACCGCGGCGAGCCCGTCGGCCGCCTCGCCGACCACGTCGATGCCGCCGGCGGTCAGGATCATCCGGAAACCGGTGCGCACCAACGCCTGGTCGTCGGCGATCACCACGCGGGTCACGGTTTCTCCAAGGGGATCTTGGCGCGGACCCGGAAGCCGCCGCCGAGGCGAGGCCGGGCGTCGAAGTCGCCGCCGAACACCGCGACCCGTTGGCGCAGACCGAAAAGGCCGCGACCGCCGTCCTTGACCGGGGGCGGGCGGTCGCCGGACAACACGCTCGGCCCGGTGTTGAGCACCTCGATGCGCAGCTGGTGCTCGGCGTAGCGCACGGTCACCTCGGCCTTGCGGCCGTCGCCGTGCTTGAGCGCGTTGGTCAGCGCCTCCTGCACGATCCGGTACGCCGTCATGTCCACACCGGACGGCAGCGGCACCGGGTCGCCGGAAATCCTTACCTCCACGGGCAATCCGGCGAACGCGATCCGGTCGATCAGCGTGCTCAGTTCGGCCAGGCTCGGTTGCGGCGCGAGGTCGTCCGGTTCGGACCCGTCCGCGGGCGGGGCGAGCACGCCGAGCAGGTTGCGCAGCTCCGTCATCGTGTCCCGGCCCGCGGTCTCGACCGCCAGCAACGCCTCCGTCGCCTCGTCCGGCTGCGTGGCGACGACCTGGCGCGCCGCACCGGCCTGCACGACCATCAGGCTCACGTTGTGGCTCACGATGTCGTGCAGCTCGCGGGCGATCCGCGCGCGTTCGGCGTCCACCGCCGTGCGGGCGGCCGCTTCGCGTTCCCGTTCCAGCAGCCAGCCCCGCTCGCCGATCGCCGCCGCGTGGGCCCGCCGCACCCGCACCAGGCGCAGCGCGCACACCGCGGCGATCAGCACCGCCACCGCCGCGATCATCCAGGCCACCACGAACCTCACTGTAGAAGCCCGCGACCGCTCGGGCGCACCTTCCTATTCCTTGCGAACGCGGGCGAGCGCGGAGTCGTTCCCACGGTGCACCGAAGGGTTGCGCTCCCGGGGGCGAAGTCGGTCGTGAACAGGCCTCGAGTCGTTCCTGAGGTGCACCGAAAGGTTGGTATCCCGGACAGGGAGTCGACTCCGACCAGCGAACGGAGACTACATCGCAGGGATGACACCACCCGCTGGTTACCTCCGCGGTGCGATGCCCCGCGTGGGCGAACAGAACAGGATGGCCACCATGAGCAACGAGGTGGTCCACCTGACCGCGGTACGCAAGGAGTACAGCGACTCGGTCGCGCTGGACGGGGTGACGCTGACCGTGTGCGCCGGGGAGGCGGTCGCGGTCATGGGCCCGTCGGGCAGCGGCAAGTCGACCTTGCTGAACATGATCGCCGGCCTGGACCGGCCGACGTCGGGTTCCGTGGTCGTGCAGGGGGAGGACCTCGGCAAGCTGCGGGAGACGGGCCTCGCCCTGTTCCGCAGGCGCAAGATCGGCATGATCTTCCAGTTCTTCAACCTGCTCGACGACCTGCCCGCGCTGGACAACGTCGCGCTAGCCGCGCAGCTGACCGGGACACCGGCCGCGCAGGCACGCAAGCGCGCGCTGGAGTTGTTCGGCGAGCTGGGGATCGCCGACCGCAAGAACATCTACCCGGCCCAGCTCAGCGGGGGTGAGCGCCAGCGGGTCGCGGTGGCGCGGGCGTTGATGAACCGGCCCGCGCTGCTGCTGGCCGACGAGCCGACCGGCGCGCTGGACACCCGCTCGGGTGAGCAGGTGATGGACCTGCTGCTCGACCTGAACCAGATCGGCCAGACGCTGCTGCTGGTCACCCACGACGAGCGGCTGGCCACCCGGTGCGCGAGCCGGCTCGTCGAGATCGTCGACGGCCGGATCGCCCGCGAGCAGACCCTGGAGCGGACGCTGTGAACGCGGTCTGGCGGGTGGCGCGGGCGGCGGTGCGCAGGCGCAAGCTGCAGACGATCGTCATCTGGCTGGTGGTGGCCGCGTCCACCGGCACGATCGTGATGGCGCTCGGGTTGCTGAGTTCGACGTCCGCGCCGTACGACCGGGCGTTCGCCGCGCAGCGCGGCGCCCACGTGGTCGCCGCGTTCGACCGCACGCTGGTCACCGACGCCCAGGTCAGCGCGGCCGCGCGCAAGCCGGGGGTCGAGGCGGTGGCCGGGCCGTTCGCGCAGCTCACGGTGGCCACGACCGGTGGCGGTGACTTCCTCAAGCGCAGCATGACCACGGTGGGCCGGGCCGATCCCGCGGGCCCGGTCGACCGGCTCGACCTCTGGAGCGGCCGGTGGGTGAACGCCCCCGGCGAAGTCGTGCTGAACGAGGTCCCGGGTCAGCCGATGGCGTCCAACGGCACCCGGATCGAGCTGGCCGACGGGACGACGTTGACCGTCGTCGGCGCCGCCTACTCGATCAGCGGGTCCGCCGACGCGTGGGTCACGCCGGCGCAGGCGGCGGCGCTGCACCCGACCACCACACAGATGTTGTACCGGTTCGCCCAGGCCGACACCCAGCAGGACATCGACGCGGGCAAGGCGGCCGTGTTCGCGGGCCTGCCGGCGAAGTCCGTGTTCGGCGGCGGTTCCTACCTGGCCGTCAAGGCGGGGTTCAACTCCGAGACCGCCGTCTACATCCCGTTCCTGGTCGTCTTCGGGCTGCTGGGACTGGCGGTCGCGATCCTGATCGTGGCCAACGTGGTCAGTGGCGCGGTCGTGGCCGGCTACCGCAACATCGGCGTGCTCAAGGCGCTCGGGTTCAGCCCGAACCAGGTGATGGCGGTGTACCTGGTGATGGTCGGCGTGCCCGCGCTGGCCGGCTGCGTGGTCGGGATCGTGGCCGGGAACGTGGTCGCGCGGCCGGTGCTGGCCGACGCGTTCGCGATCTTCGGCACCAGTGACGTCGGGGTCGACCTGTGGGTGGACGTGGCCGCGCTGATCGGCGTCCCGCTGGTGGTCGCGCTGGCCGCGCTGGTGTCGGCGCTGCGGGCGCGGGGATTGCCCGCGGCCGAGGCGATCAGCGCGAGCAGCAGGCAACGCCGGGGCCGGGCCCTGCGCGTGCAGCGCTGGCTGGGCGGCGTGCGGCTGCCCCGCTCGGTCAGTCTCGGCCTCGGCGTGCCGTTCGCCCGACCGGCCCGCAGCCTGCTGACCCTGGCCGCGATCGTGCTCGGGGTGACCACGGTGACGCTGGCGATCGGCGTGACCCTGTCGGCGAACGCGTACAACGGCGCGGTGCGCCCCGTGTACCCCGACCGGATCGAGGTGCTCGCGGGCGGCGTGCACGAGCTGCCGCCGATGCCGGCCCAGCCCGGCGGACCGCCGCCGGCCGGGGCGTCCCTGACCGACGCCCAGGACGAGGCGATGCTGCGTGGCCTGCCGGGAACCCAGCACGTCACCGCGACCGTGGACCTGCAGGTGGCCGTGGTCGGCGGCGACCAGGCCGCCGAGATCGAGTTCTCCCGTGGCGACAACGAGGTGCTCGGGCCGAAGCTCCTGGAAGGCCATTGGCCGGGACCGGGCGAGGTCGTGGTGCCGTCGCGCTTCCTCAACGCGCGTGGCCTGTCCGTCGGCGACACGGTCACCTTCGAACGGTCCGGGCACCGGCTGCCGCTGCGGATCGCCGGGATCACCCTGACCAACCCCGAAGCGGTCGTCTATGCCGACTGGGCCGGCCTCGCCCGGCTCGCGCCGGACGCGCGTGCCGACACCTATGTCGTGCAACTGGCTCCGGGTACCGACCAGACCGCCTACGCGGCGGCGATGGCGAAGGGCGACCCCGGCCTGGTGGTCATGCCGCCGCGCGACTCCACGTCGTCCCAGGCCGTGGTGCTGGTCAGCTCGGCGACCGTGCTCACCGTGATCCTCGGCGCCGTCTCGGCGCTCGGCGTGTTCAACACGGTGGCGCTCAACGCCCGCGAACGCCGGCGCGACCTCGGCATGCTGAAGTCGATCGGCATGACGCCGCGCCAGGTCGTGGTGATAATGGTGACGTCCATGGGCGGGCTCGGCGTGGTCGGCGGGCTGCTCGGGGTGCCACTGGGTCTCGTGGCGCACCACGTGGTCCTGCCGGCGATGATGCGGGCCGCGCAGTCCGACATCTTCGACTTCGTGGTGCACGTCTACCAGTGGCCGGTGCTCGCCCTGCTGGGGCTGGCCGGGGTGCTCATCGCCGTGCTCGGTGCGTACCTGCCGGCTCGTTCGGCCGGCCGGCTGACGATCGCGACCGTGCTGCACAACGAATAGCGGGTCTAGAGCAGGGCGGGTCGCGCCCGGCCACCACCCGGCGCGTCGACGATCCGGCCCACGCGGCCGCGACGATCGGTGTCCCTCAGCCGGCCACCGGCCTCGGCACGATCACGCAGTACAGCTCACGCGGGGTGAACCCGAGCGTCGCCTTCAGTTCGAGCATGCCGCGGCCCGCGTTCAGCGACTTGGCGCCGTTGTCGATCATGTGCCGCACGAGCCTCGCGTAGGAGTCGAAGTAGAGGTGCTTGCCGCTCTCCTCGGCGCGCACCGCGGCCCAGTGCTGGTACGACGGGTGCGTGGGGTGGTCGAGCAGGGTGGCCAGGCCGATCAGGCGGCCGGTGTCGTCGCGGTAGGTCAGCGTGTGCACGTCCGGGCGATGCACGAGGGCGGCCAGGTACTGCGGCGACTGCCAGCCGCGGGAGTCGAACGGGGACCGGCCGTAGCCGTCGCGGTGCTCGTCGATCAGCGCCGCCAGTTCGGCACCATCGAGTTCCGTGCGCCCCGGCCCGAACTCGATGGTGAGGCTCGGGTCGGTGGCGACCTTGCGGGCCAGGCTGCGCACGTGGTGGCGCCGCTTCTTGCGCAGCGAGGCGTACCAGTCGTCCAGCGACGTGAACGAGTTCTCCAGTTCGCCGTAGCCCATGGACTTGCGCACAACGCGCCCGCGCCCGGCGACCAGGTCCAGCTCGCCGGGCCGCACGACCCGGTAGACCACGCCGACGCAGCCGGGCCCGGCGAAACGGCACACGAGGCGTTCGAACCGGCGCAAGATCTCCCGGCGGGCTCGGGCGTCCAGGTGTTCGGCGAACGCCCACCCCGGATAGCCCGAGAGCCAGCGGTGCTGCACCTCGACCCAGCGCGGTGCCACCGTGGCGAGGCCGCGCACGCGACCGGGTTCGCGTCGCAGCCCGGACCGGTAGCCGGCCAGCAGCGCGGTGATCGCGGCCACCAGCACACCGTCGACGCGCACGGTCACCAGCACGTTCGGGCTGCCCGCGGCGCGGCTTTCCACCCGCAGCAGCGAGTAATCCCAGTTGGGGTGTGCGTGCTGGGCGCGGCAGAACTCCGCCCAGCCGGCCGGCTCCGGATCGACGCGCGGGTCGAGGACCTCGACGTTCACCGGCCCATCACCGGCCTCGGCGCGGCCGGCGTCGTGAGGTCCCGGGTGCCGACCCCGAAGGCGCGCTTGACCTGCAGCAACGCGCGACCGGCGGCCAGCTCCGGCCTGCACGCCAGCTTGCCCACATATGGTGACAGTGGGCTGCGGGTGTCCATGTGCAGTCCGCCGGTGCGCGAGCGCTGACCACCCACCCAGGCCCGCTCGTCCTGCCGGGCGCGGTGGGCGTTGAGCAGCAGGGCCAGCTCGTGCGCGTCGAGGTCGGTGCGGCCGGGTGCCGCTTGTGTGAGCACGTCGGGGTCATCGCGGAGTTCGTCGATGGCGTTGCGCGTTGCTGGTGGTGATCTCGGGCATGAACGACTTCATGTTCTGGTGCGTCCACACCTTCTCGAGCGGGACGAAACCCACCCACTTCACGTAGGCGACGCACATGATCGTGTTCTGGGTGGCCCGCCCACCGTGTTCGGCGCGGCCGTGTCATGGCGCTCGCAGTCGGGGTGCTGTGCCTGCCGTTGTCCCGCTGGGTCGATCGCGCCTTAGGGTGGCGCCATGACGGAGACGCGGGCTGAGCAGGCCAGCAGGGTGATCGGCGCCAGCACCTACATGGTGCTGGCCACCGCCGACGAGACCGGCACGCCGTGGGCGACGCCGGTGTACTACCGCTCCCGCGACGACCGCGAGTTCTTCTGGGTCTCGTCGCCCGAAGCGCGTCACTCCGCGAACATCGCCGTGCGCCCCCAGGTAGCCATCACCATCTTCGACTCGTCAGTCGTGCCCGGTACAGCAGAAGCCGTGTACCTGGCCGCGACCGCCGCCGAGGTCCCCCCGGACGCCCTGGAAGACGGCGCGTCGGTGTTCAACTCGGGCATCGCCCGCTCGATACCGGTCGAAGACATGACCGGCGAGGCCCCGTTCCGCCTGTACCGAGCGGTCGCCACGGAACACTACGTCCTCCTGCGCGGCGGCGACCCGGACAACGCCCGAGGCGCCGACGACCGACTACGCGTAGACGTGGGCCCGCGCGACCAGCCAGGCGGCATGCGCTAGGCTCTTCGCTGGTTGGCCCCCGTAGCTCAGGGGATAGAGCACCGCCCTCCGGAGGCGGGTGCGCAGGTTCGAATCCTGCCGGGGGCACCACCAGTGGCAAGTAGGATGACCAGCACAAACGAGCCCTCTGACCAGCGGCAACGCTGATCAGAGGGCTTCGTCGTTTGCGCGGTCGTGTCCGGCCGTATCCGGCCGTGGCCGGTCAGCCCTCCCGAAGGTGTCCCGAAGTTTCGGGGGTGCCGAGCGCCTCCTCGACGCGACGCCGCACAGTTGCGTCAATGCCGTCCAGGCACTTGGCGTAAATGGCCAGGAGCACCTCGACGGAGTGGCCGGCCCATTTCGCCCCCGTGGTCGGCGGGACACCGCCGTTCAGCCAATTGGACGCCGCGGCGGGTCGTCACTGCGCATGCCCGGACAACGGTGTTGTGCCAATCCACCAGCCGAACTTCTTTCCACGCCATGAGCACCTTGGTCAAGTTGCTCATGGCTGACGTGTGGGTGGTCCTGGACGATGTTCAGTTCGCTCGGCGCGACCACCAGCACCGGGCACGGCTGGCAGCCCTGGACGACGCCAACCAGCAGCAATGGCTGACACTGTCGGTCCATCGGCCGGCGGGTCGAGCCAGCCGGATCAACGAGCTGCGCCTGGTCGAGCCCGCCAAAAGCGCCCGCCGCACGCGTCACTTGATCCAGCAGTACTACGGACGTAGCCCGCACTGGCCACTGCTGGCGAGCAGGGTCCCTGTTCAGTCGGCCATAATTTGTAAGGTGCGGTACTGAACATATGGGCTACATGACTGTCCAGTGTGTGCTGCGCGTACTTCAAAAGTGTCTGGCGGAGCGTGGACAAGCAGGATTAGTGGGTTGGTGAACTGTAGAGAGGATTGGGCCAGCGTACGCAGATCTGTGTCACTCGGCGGGCATGGCTTCGGGTGGCTGTGCCAGTCGCCGACGTAACCGAGCCAGGGGTGGGCAATCTGTTCGAGGGTCTGGTCGAGGATCCTTTGAGCGGTTTCCTGATGGCGGCTCCACCCGACGCTGGTTGCCTCGGGATCCACGACCTCGACGGCATCCTTGATGAACACTGTTCCTAAGTCCCACCAGCCAACTAGGAGACCGCCGGTTTCACGCGGCAAGGCGGCCGTTGTGATGGCCTTGACTGTCGTGGCGACGTTGGCGGCGAAAGTGACGGTCAGCTCGTTGTTCATGTCGCGTCCTGCGAGCGAGATGTGGCTAGGCCAAGACGATCGTACGGAGGGTCATCTTGGGGGACACGGACGTCAACGAGAGTGCTGGGGAGTGACGGGACGTCCTGCAGCTCGTCGAGGACGACCCTGGTTGCCAGTTCAGCTGCGCATACGACAGCTGACGGTGGGGTCGGCGAGACCGGCTGTCCGCATCCTGGCTCGCGAAGTACGGGATCGCTGCTCGTGTCATGGACTGCTGGCAGATGAGTTTCTTCTGACCGGAGTGGATAGCGATCGACGCGAGCCAGCGCGCCTTGGCGTTGCAAGCACACCGATATAAGCGGCATGTCGGTTGCTGTCGCCATCCACGTGAGGAGGCTGGTGGTCCGGTCCGACCCAGTCGCGTCGACGACCACATCGTGTCCCTGGAAGATCCGGTACGCCTCGTCCAATGTGCTGATTCGTTCTATAACCGGGTTGACCTGGGAGGCGTCCAGACCTCGAAGGGCGAGACGCGATCGGACGGCGTGCACTTTGTACATGCCGACGGTCAGGTTGTCGGTCAGATGGCGGACGATGTTGCCGGGCCGTATGCGTTCGAAGTCGATCACAGTGAGCTTGCGGATGCCGGACCGGAATAGGAGGTCGGCGATGTAGGAGCCCACTGCACCTACACCGATGATTACGACCGAGCGTTCTGCTAGTGCAGGGCTGGCCGGACCTCCGCGCAGCATCCTGCTTGTTCTGCTGATGTCGGCAGCCTCCGCTGCAGTGACGTTCAGCCTGGTGGTGCCGGGCACGACCTGGACGATGAGGGCGAGCACGGCAGAGTTGACGCCACGCCGGTATTCGAGCAGCAGGAACTGGACGATGCCGAACCGGATCTTGCGTTCGACGTCACTGCTGTGCTCGCCGAGCGCGTCGCGGAGGTCCGCCCAGCTGCGGATTGGGCGGTCCACTTGGCCGAGGTCGCCGATCCAGCACAGCTTGCGGTCCTTGCGAGCCGGGAGTCGGCGACCGCGGTTACGTCTCTGGAGGCCTCGTTCCGTCGTGATAGTCAGGACCGATGTGCCTTTGCCGGCCACTCGTACGGAGTCTCTACAAAGTTCTTTGAGTGTCTCGCCGTCGTAGAGCACCATGCGGCCGTCGTTGGGCAGATACCGTTCCAGATCACAGGTGTCGTCGTTGGGCCAAGCCGCTCCTGTGTCTTCCAACCAGGTACGTACGCGGGTGATTAGTTCGTCGGCGTCACGCCAGGGGGCCACGTCGAACGTGTACTCGTCGGCCCAGAGGCAGAGAGCCCCGTGTTGGTGACCATCTGCCGCAACGTCCATGTGAAAGGTCAGTTCGACGTCTGCCCCGGGATCGAGCACGCGAACAACTGGTGGCGCGAACGGGAAGGATCGACCCGGTTCCACTTCGACCAGCGCGGTGGCCGGGCCTTCGGGGCCATTCCACTCGATGCTGCCACGTAGGGTGCGGCCGTCGTCGCTGAAGTGCCGGGCGCCGAAGTCGGCGCGCCATCGCGCGACTTCGGCGTCTAGCGCAGCACCTTGTGCCTCGTGCTCGTGGCTCATGCGTATCGGCCGGTTCCGGCGGCCACGTTCGGGGAACCTTTGGGGATAATGCCGGTGGACTTCCAAGTGCCGTCAGCGTTGCAGTAGGACGGCATGGGGAAGACAACTTCACCTTCGGTTGTCTTGCCGAACAGTTGCTGCCAAGCGAGCGCGGCGCGGCAGTCGTCGTCTTCGTCGAGTGCCCGCTGGGCGAGATCGGCTGCCTCGCGGGTGCGGTCGAGAGCGGCAAGAAGTTGATCGTCGGTGGCTTTGGTGGTGATCTTCTTGTCCGGCATGGTGGGGTCATCGAGACCGTGTTCCACCGCCTCGGGGAGCACCTGGTCGGCGATGGTCGCGAGGATGGTGGTGAGGTACTCCGCGACGGTGTTCTCGGAGGGGTTGGTCTGCTGGAACGCCCAGTAGGTGAGGATTTCGAAGTAGAGGCCTCCGGGCTGGTCGTCCACCCACGTCCGACGGATTTGGCGGACCAGCTTGACCGTTGGCACGTAGATGCCCTTGTCGTTGAGAAGAAAATCCTTGTTCGCCTCGGTGGTGAGTTCGCCGAGGTGGATGGGGTTGGTCTCCACCCACTGTGCACGTTTGGCGTGTTCGGGGCGGTTGGGGATCTCCCAGTGGTCGTTGCAGGGACGGGCGGGCACGGCGTCCACGGACAGCTCGTAGGTGGGGAAGTCGACTTTGATCGACCGGTGCTGGCGTTCGACGCGGTCCTCCTCGAACGCCACGGTCAGCACGTCCTCCATCTTGTCGAGGACCTGGCCAGGCCGGAGGTCCGATGTGGCCTTCCGGAGTCTTGCGAACACATCGACGTCTTTGACCCTGCGGATGCTTACGTCCCGGGCGTAAGAGCCGATGAGGAACGGGTCGACTCCTAGGTTCTTGAGCCAGGGATCTGCTTTGAGGTACTTGGAGACCTCGGCGTGCGCGTTCTTCGCGTTGGCCGCGTCGTCGCCTGGCTCGATGTTCTTCAGGGCTTCTCGGAAGTAGCTGGGAAGGGTGGCCATGCGGATGCCTTTCTAAACGGTATGCGATGTTGAGGCGGCTGCCTCTGTCATCACCTCCTGACGGCACATCTCGGGGATTGTCCACAGAGGTGCGATTGCCGGATCAGACGCAATCTCGGCAGATCGGGCTGGTGCCTTCGAAGCATCGTGGCGGCAGTGTCAGGCGGCACGCAGTACATTCCCGGTCCCGCTGTGTCCGTACGGCGGTGCACCCGCAGTGTCCGTGTCCGCAGCTCGGCTGATCGCAGCGCTGACACGGAGGCTTCATGATCTTGAACGTTTCGCCGCAGCCCGGGGTTTCGCAGGTCCACCATGTGCCGTAACGGCTTCGTCGCGTGCCGGGCCTTGGGAGTGCCAAAGGCATCCACGGGACGTTGTCGGAGGCCACTACAGCGATCAGGTACTCGTGGTCGTCGCACCATGCGGCTTGACCGTACAAGTATTCGCTGGTGTCACCATTCCGATAGGTAACAAACGTTTTGTCCCGTTGAGCACTGGTCCGTTGGCGTAGTGCGGCTTCGATAAGGGGCGTCTTCGACTGGTCGGAGCCACGGGCTGGTGGAACCAGACCACGCGGTGCCGCGAACAGGACCGTGCCGGTATCGTCGAGCAGCAGCACCGCACCGGCACCGTTCAGCATGTTCGCCGCTCGGACACAACACGCCTCTCGTGAAGCTTGGGACCTGACAAACAGATCTACGACGTCGCTGGCAGCGGGTCCTGCCGTACCGATCGACTCGGCTACGAGGTCATCCGGCAGGAGCACGCGGGAAGCGAACTCGTCGCAGGCTGTCTCCTCCAGGCCTTCGGAATCCAGGCCGGCGAAGAGTGTTTGTCCGAGTTCGACATTCGTGCGTTGCAGGTGGTGACCAAATTCGTGCAGAGCGGTGAACCCACGTCTGCGGTACGACCTCGAGGTCCCGACGACCAGGGTGGGCGGGTCGGTCTCGTCGTCATACCGACCAGCGATGGAGCATCCGGAACCGGCCGAGGATTCGGGAGCCAGGATGAGCTGAATTCCAGGCCACGTGCGGAGCACACTCAGCGGGTCGTCGCGCAACCCTTCAATCGTTGCGAAGTCCCCGCGTTCAAGTACCTGGATCATCGCGGCTGCTTGCTCGCGTTTGGCCTGGTGGTGACGTCCTCTGGCGGTCATCGCAGTTCACCGCCCTCGCCGAACAGGGCGCGTTGGAGTCGCGCATCCCAGTCCGGCTCGCTGCCGCCGGTCTGGCGTGCGGCGAGCGCAAAAGCCTGCTGGCACCCGTCGAGCCGTGCCTGGGTTTCATCGGTGCCGAGGCGTCGGGCTCGGGTGATCCATACCTGCCGCCATCTCGGATGGTCAGCTGCCTGCACCAGACCTCGCGGCATGCTGCGGACAGCTCCCAGAACACGCTCTTGCGAAATCCCTGTGGTCTGGGCGATGACGGCGGCTTGGGCGGGGGTTAGCGGGGCAGTACCGCGGAGGAGTTTCATAACAGCAGGTTGGGGAAGCTTCAAGGCCGCACACAGAGCAGCCAGGTCGACATCACCGAGCACCGCAGCGAGAGTCGTCGACGATGAGCCGGGTGATTCCACAGGAAGACCGGGCATCTGACCAAGTTGATCGACGTCATCTTCGAGGCCAGCCCGGATCATGCTGCGGTGGTCGAATTCCGAATCGATCGGCCGACCGCGCCGCATACCAACTGGAAGCCTCGATCCGGGATCCAGAGAGGCCGGGTTCGCCAAACACGTCGTCAGGTCCGCCGACCAAGCCGCAACAAGGGTGTCGAGGACCCGTTGGGGAAAGAATCGTGTGAAGCCAGTCCACACAGTCGCCGATGTCGGGAGCCCAGTGCACGTTGGTGCGAGCACGAAGCCGTTCTCGTCCTCGGCGGGTGGGTCGATCGTCACTGGCGATGCACGCACCTCCCCATCGCCCAGCTCCAACAGGACGAGTAACACCGCTACGTCGGCCCAACCCGCTCTCCATAGTTGGCCGCGTTCAAGGTTGATCTCGCTCGGTTCTCCGAAACGGTCGCGTAGTCCTGACTCAGTGAAGGATCTCATTCCTGTGTTTCGGCCAGCGAGATCGAGGAACCACTTCGGCACATCCGAGTCACTCATGGTGCCCTCCGATCGGGTCCGGCTGGTAGCCATTCACACCTGACGACACATCGCGCGAATCGTCCGCCTTCAATCGCTCGGAGGGGGACACAGGCGGATCACCTCCAGGATCACCGCGTGCCTGTCGTCGCCGACACCAGCCAGCTGGGTCAGCTTCTCTCGAAGGCGCTTCATCTGGTGGTATGCGCTGCTTCGCCGACAACTGAGCACTCTCTGTGCAGCCTCCACGTCGTCCAGGTGTGGCACGAGCGCTCTCTCCTGAGGTGTCAGCATGCCGGCTATCTCGGCGGCACCACCCGCTGAGTCGATCTCGTCGCATTCCGCGATTGACTGCTCTTCCGGTGTTCGTACGTCAGCGTGACGCTCAGTTTCTCCGGCGTCCAATGGTACGACTGCCCAGTCCAGAGCCACCGGGAACCGCATCAGGAAGACATGCGTGAGCTGAGCGATTTCCACCGAACCGCCAGCCGCGGATAGCACGGCTCGTGCTACCGCGATCAGGGAATCTCGCGCAGCAACCGGCGCACGTCGCGTCGTGCTTGACCAGGGTCCGATTCGTATGTCCCGTACCGCGTCAGCAGCTCGGATTAGCTCTCGATGATCTCCTGACCATGGCTCGGACGACGTTCGCGCGAGCCGCCACTGTCCCGCACCCGGCTGGCCAGGCGGCACCTGTTCGAACTCGGTGCTCTCGCCGAGCACTCGCTCCAACAGCTGCCTGACGCGGCCCGTTCCCGTCTTCCGGGCACGATCGATCAACCAGTTGCGGATCGACCGACGCAGAAGACGGCCCATTGACTCGTCATTCCTCGCGGTCGTGAGCAACATCGTCGTCAACGCAGCGAATCGCTGCTCCAGAAAGTCCTGGACGAGGTCCTCGACGTCGGCCCGCTGCCATCCAGCAGCTGGCTCGATCGCGGGGAACCGGCGCATCTCCTCGGACATCAGCCCCTGCACAAGCCGCAAGGCTTCTGGGCCGAAGTGCCCGAGTCGCTGCAACTCCGCGAACGCGGTGATCACGCACCTCCTCAAGCGTCGACAGTAAAAGCCTTCTCGTAGATGGCGGGGCCTTGCACGTCCTCGTACACCACGGTCGGGCGTAGTCGATTCCAGCGGTGCCCGAGAAGCAGTGCCAGCCCCATCGGTCCGGCTAGAAACAGGTGTATCCGGGTGTTTCGACGACAGGCCTTCCGTGCGGCGTCACGGCACCCTTGTGCGAACGCCGCAGCCGCCTTGGCGTCGGGGATAGCGTTGTCACGGATGCCGGCGACAGGGGACAGGGATATCAACCGTTCCACGGGTAGTCCGGCGTCTTCGACAAAGGCGAGTACGTCCTCGACAGGATCGGCGGCGACCGAGATGGCCACGGCCAATTCGTCGCCAGCTTCGACACGGTGCTCTGCGAGGCTTGGCGCTATCAAGGCATCGAATTGCGCGTTCGACGACCACAGCTCGCCACGCTGGTTGAGCGCGACGTCCAGACCGGTAACCATGCGGAGGGCACCACCCACCGCGAACGCTGTCGCCTGCCGAAGGCTTCCCGTTACCAAGACTTCGGAGCGGTCCCTAGGTAGCTTGCTGGGGATCGCTTCGATGTCTGCTTGGAGCTGGGCCCATGATGACGGTGCGAGCGGGCGCCGCTTGAGATACGCCGAGTCACCATCGAATCGATCCACCCAATCCAGCGCATAGTCAGCCCGCTCTGCCATAAGGTCGGGTTTGAGCGTCGCAATGGACAGCACGGTCCTAGGCCGACTGTCCCGCAGACCCAGCTCAGTTACCGCTCTCTCAAGGGCATCACGATCCGCTGCGATGTGGCCATGGGATAACCGCCCGAACATCCATTCCCGTACCGCCCGGTCGGCGTCACCGTTGTCGCGGAGCCCTGCGGCCCGCACCATGTCATGGAAAAGCTGCGGATCGTTGCCAATTTGCCGGTCGACCACCGTCGCGACAGGGCGACGAAGACTGACCTGGTCGAAATCGCCGGTCTCGTTCACCTCAATGGAGATCGAGACACCGGATCCAGCAGCTGGGTCCATGCCATCTTGGAGGGCGGCTACGACAGCCTCCCACGGAGTCAGCTCATGAACCGGAAGATCACGCAAGCCGGGGATCTCCCGCGCAAGGTGGTCGGCAAGCCCGGCGATGTCGTGCCGCTGCCGCCTAGTCCGGATCTCGAAGTACTGGAGGTCGACCAGCACGGCCAGCTCAGGCGGCAGCCGGTCCAATGACAATGTCGCGCCGTCGAATAGCACTGGAACCACCGGAACCCCGTGCTCTAGGGCTTCCAAGATCTCCATTCGGACCCAGTCGTCCGGATCATCGATCGGCCGCTGCCCGACGACACCCTCCAGCCACCGGCTGCCGACGATCGCCAGTAGAACCGCGCTGCCTCGCACCCTGGCGAACAGCACCGGCTTGAAGTCGCGCCCGAGCGGAATGGACTCGTAGTCTAAGAACACCAGACGCGCACCGAAACGCCGCGACAACTCAGTGTGGACGAACGCGGCGGCCGTCCCCGCATCCCTGCCTCGATAGTTGACAAAGATGAGCGTCTCGGCGTCGGCAGCTCGACCAGCATCGACGTCCATCAGCACCTCGTTCGACTCCACCCGTCCTGGCGCCCAGCCCGCGTCACGACAACGCATGCTCATGTGGGACACGAGCCCGGCCATCCTTCACATCGGCTGTGGACCAAAAGTGCATCAAATATGGATGCGCTGTCGGCCGACGTCGACGTGAGACAATCAGGGCGGGGTGTGCGAAGGGTCTGCACGAGGTCGATGCCGTGCACGCCGACGCGTCAGTCGATCTGACGTGCACGCCCTGTGGAGCCGGGCGCATTGCGTACGCTCCCGCGTGTCGACCAGTAGTCGCACGGCGCCTTTTGAACGGCATGGCTCGTGTAGATCGCCGACCATGCTGGAGCAGCAAGGACATCCTATTCGGCCTGGCACTGGACGGCGCTCGGATGCAAGTCTGGTGGCTCAGATTGGCGAGGACTCGCTCGGGTGACGAGATGGCAGTGGCGATCTCCGTGGTCGCCGACCTGGTCGGCGACGTACTGGCCTTCATCAAGACGTCAAGTCTGCGGTAGTGGTTCGCCTCCGGCTCCGTTCATTCGACCGGCCTCGGACTTCAGGGCCTCGGCGAACTGTTGTCCTCGTTCAGCCTCGCTGAAGCTCTCCATGACCTGGCGGCCGACGGTGCCCAGCATGAGCAGCTGCTCTGAAGTGAGCTTGTTGCCGAACTCGATGAGCACCTCAGCCGCACGCACCCACCCGCGGGTCGGCTGCCAGTTCCGCACCAGGTTGACCAGTCGGTCTGGATCACCAGCCGGACTCGAATCAGCGAGTCGCGGCGACGGCGGCAGCAAAGTGAACAGCTCGGCCGACGCAGGATCACGCAGGCACTCTTCGCGGAGGAACCTCATCCGCGCTCGGACCTGTCGATGCGCCAGTTCGTCGAGTTCCAGTTCGTGCCGAGCGTGTTCGATCTGCAAACCGGCGTCCAAGTGCTCGGATGCAACGTGCACCACGACCGTCGCTTCGCGTAGCTCGGCACCTGGCAAGGAGAACGGCACCAGCTCCGACAACCGTGCGGCCAGCAGTTGTCGTACGACCCGCCACCGGACCACCGAATGCTGGCAGGTCACCCTCTCGAACTCAGCTCGAAGGTGATCGGCTCCAGCGTCATCAAGTTTGCCGCGTGAGCTTGCCCCTGTTGACGCGATTCCGAACAGCCGGACGTGGACAGCGAAGTGCAACCCTTCGTCTCGGCTCGGCAGGTACTCTTGGTACTCACAGGTGAGAGGAGGCTCACCACCTCGAGTCCGTCGGCGCATCACTCAAAGCTCGCCGATGTCGAGGGGCGCCGAGCGATGAATTCGTCGTCCACTCGGCCTGTCAGGGTGTTGTAGACATGCTCGCGGCGTTGTGCGTCGTCCATGGCCTGTTTGCTCCACAGCCGTGCCAGTCCGGTCAGCCGGTTTCTCGGAGATTCTCGCCCCGCGACCTCCGGTCCCCTTACGGCGCCGCACAGAACCTTGACGATTCGGCCTTCGTACTCCGGGAAGGCCAGTGCCGCATCCAGCCAGAAGAACAAGACTTCCTCAAGACGCTCATCGCTGTTGTCCGGCGCCAGCAGGCCTCGCCATCCGTAGGACAGATCTTCGTCATCAGGTCCTGAGCGATCGTCATCGGTATCGGGTTCGATCAACAACCTTGGCCGTCGATCGTCGGTCCGGGTGTCATGGCGAGCGAGCGTGAAAAAGGACTGCCGTCCTGCGGCGGCCGTCTTCTCGTCCTTGCACCACCCGGTTACCGCTGCGAACAGGGCATCACGAACCGACCTGTCTTCCCACAGCGTCTGCACTCCTGCTTGCACGGCTTCGATGACCCTGGGGTCGTCCGAGTTGGCTGCGTGCTTGAGGCGGATGAGGGCTTTGCCGGTGTACTTCCGACCGAACTGCCCGGCGCATATCTCGGCCACCGCCAGCTTGCCCGGCTGCTTGACGGCTGGCGGCACGTTCGCCCAATTCAAGAGCATCGGATGGATGTTGCGCGCTGTGCTCGGCTGCACCGCGGCGTGATCTAGAACGTCAACGAACTCCGACCACACCGTTCCTTGGTCGTACCATTCTTCCGCGATTCGCTTCAGTGGATGCAGCCGGCCTAGCCGCACCGCCCAATCGACAGCCAGTTGCGCGATGCGCGACGCCAGCGCACGTCGCTGCACTTCCGTGAGGGGCTCGAACGACTCTCGTTGCTGGGTCTGCACTGCTCGTTTGGCCAGCCAGCCGATGAACAACCCGCGCGACAACGGTCGGTCGATCCAGAAGTACTGCAGAGCAGCATCGTCCCACCCGAGGCGGTCAAAGACCACCGTGTTTTGTTCGGTAAGATCGGCGTGTACCGCATCCACGAGGTCGATCACGCCTGGTGCGTTTTGTCCCGCCGGCGCGTGCAACTTCTTTTCCTGCAGCGCTCGAGCCAACTCGGTGGCGCCGAGATAGACATGTGCGACCGGCACTCCATTTTGAACCGCGGCAGAAATCAGGAAATTACGTTGAAACCCGGTACGACCTTCTTTTCGATGCCAGTGCAAGAGCTGCTTCCGCCAATTGGTTCGGGCGGCGATGACCATCTCGACTTGTCTTTCGAAAGTTGAGTCAGAACTGTCGAGCAATTGGCTTGCACCACTCGTCCGCGTCCCCGCCGAACGGTGTCCTTCCGACTCGGGGTTGGTCAATTGTTGAGCGGCGAAGATGAGATCTACGACTTCCTGTGCCTGCGCAGGGGGTTGCTCTGCGATGAGTTTCTGCACACGCGGATCCTCCAGCCACCGATCTACCGGGATCTGCTTGTCTCGGGCGAGCAGTGCCCGTCGCACAATCGCTTCCGGTGTTACGTGGCTTTCCCTGAGTTCGGTGATCCCTGGAGCCTGGGCCCGCGCGCGATCCCATTGGTCGGCAGCCATCACCAACACCATCCAGCACGACTGCTGACGCAACCTATCCTGCAATGTGTTCAGGCTGCTGCCGAAGCTCGACCGCAGCTTGAATTCGTCCTCTTCAGCAGGAACTTCGACAACGTAAGCCCAGTTGCGCGCATGTGGCAGCCGCCCAACCGGGAACGTCGATCCGCCCCCGAAACTCAGGGCCCCGACCGAGATCTTCTGGTCTTTGCGGATCTTGGCCAGCAGCGCGTGCGCGGTGATGAACCGGCCCTGATCTTGGTTCAAGGCGATGACCAACAGGTGCGACTCCAGCCAGTGGTGATAATGGCTCGCGAAGTCTTCCGGTGGAGCGAACAACTCGAGCACTCGGTCAAGAAACTCCTCGTTCGCCTTCAGCTGTTCGAGGGATTCTTGCAAGTAGTTGACTACCTTGACCGCATTGACTTCACCATGATTAGTCCTCGCGCTCGCGGTCGCGCTGCCTGCTTGGACAATGCTGTCCGCTACCGCCGCGGCAGCGGTCGGCGAAATCTCATTCACATCGGACAGCATTGCCGGGACTTCGCTGTAGATCGCTTCGTCGACGCCAGGAGCGGGGTCAGTGGCCTCCGTGGCACTGTCCTCGTGCCGAACCGGCTCGTACACGTTCCCCGTATAGTCCTTCGACCACGGCACTGGCTGCGGATGACGACCGTCGTCGCCGAACGGATTCACCCGAGCCTCCGCTCAATCTGCATACCGGTCACCTCGCCGCTGGCCTTGACAGTCTCTGTGCGGACGCGCACGTCGGCGTGCCCCGTCGAGGCGATCTCCCCGGCAGTCAAACCGGTGACCCTTCCCTCGACATCACCGCTGTCCACCTCCACCACGACACCGGCACGAGTGATCGCGGCGATGTCGATGGGGGAACCCTCGATTCGTTCCAACTCGGCTTGGACAGTTGTCAGGTTCCGAATCAGAACCGAATCATCAGGTTTCAATGCGAAATTATGTTGCTTGTAAACTGCCAGAGTATTCATCGCGCTTTCCAACTGGCCAGCGGCGCTCGCCTCTTCCGTGACAGCCTCGCCTGCCTCTCCGGAATCGTGTTTCTCCGCACGACGCCGGTCCAGCGTCGAACTTGCCCGGTCGAAAAGAAACTTGAACGCGGCGCTTAACATGGGCGCCGTCATGGATGCAAGAGATACTGCCTCGGACATAGCGCCCCTCTCGGCCCCTTGCGCTTCGCGCACAGTTCCTACAGGTTGCCGCTCGGCCTGCGACAGTGCAAGGGTTGTCGTCACTTTCCACCCAGGAGGACGAATTTAACCCTAATTCTTCCCTAAAGTCTGAGCTGGATGGCGCAGTTGCAGTGTTAAAGCCAGGCAATGTCCCATCCCAGCGACATGAACACTGCGGCCGCGCGGGCAGACAGGCAGCGGTCGCTGCGCTCGGCTGCTGTGCTAGGTGTGTCCGCGCTCGGACGTGGATCAGGGTGTGGATGCGGCCGCGCGTACCAGCGAGTCGTACGGTCCGTCCGAACGCGCTGCGTTGATCGCCGCCGGCGCGACGAGTGCCGCCAGGTCGGCCGATGCCGGCGCGGCGCATCGAAGGGATGACCGATCTCAGACACGAACGCGCGAGGACCTGGCAGCCCGTGGAACGGACCGTATTCGTTGTTGTAGCCCTCTGGCCCGCGAATCCGGGCTGGTGGTGCCAGAAGTGCAAGCGAGGTAGACACAGCCCTGAAGCTGCGGAGCCACAATGATGAGACTAAGGAGGCCCTCCAGAAGGTTTGACCGAGAGGAGGAAGCGAATGGTGCGGAACGCCGTGCTGAGCACCAAGCAGTTGGCCGTGCTCGAGTGGGTTATCGATGGATGAGCAGACGGCATCTACGAGGGGACGGCGCGTCGTTGGTCGCTGGTGCCCTCCATAACCGAGGGTGCGCAGGTTTGAATCCTGCCGGGGACACCGAAGGTGAAGGGTGACGTGTGTTCGCAGAGAGTGCGAACCGTGTCGCCTTTCTGGGGCCAAGCCCCCAGGCCCCCGGCCGCGTGCTGCGCCCCCGGACCCCCTAGCTGGCGGGTGAGCTCCCTGTCTCCAGTCGGCGGGCCGGCCCTAGGCCCCAGCCCTCGGACTCCCAGGCGGAGGGCGAGCTCTCGGGGCCGGCCTGGGCTCGGACCCTTCTTCCCGGAGGTTCGGGAGTGCGCCTACTAAGGTGGCTGGTCATGGGGGTTGTGGAACGTCATGAACTGGATCATGAGCACGCTGAACGGGCTGTGGCGCGGCTGACTGCGCGGTTGCACGAGGCGCGCGAGGACATCGAGACCGACACCCTTGGACCTGGCCTCGCGATGGATCGGTCCTACCACGAGTTCTGTCAGCGGTGCGTCGCCGACGGGCGGGCGGCTGAGAACGCGACGTGGCTGGCCATGGTACGTGCCTTGCAAGCGGGTGGGGCGCTGTTCCTCATGGCGACTCGGCCGCGGGGCGAATCGGTCGAGTTTCGGTACGGGGAGGACACCATCCGCCGCGCCGCCACCGGTCCGACTTCCGACAGCACCTCGCTCACCTGGTTGCGGACCATGTACCTGGCGATCGTGGCCCGCGACCGGGCTCGGGTCGAGCTGCTGGCCAGCGTCCCGATCGAGCTGCTGCGCGCGTGTGCGCCGGAGCGGGACGACTTCGAATTCGCGTGGATCCGGGCGCTGCAGCTGTTCGCGCGCGGCGAGGACGGTCTGATCGACGCCGTGCTCCAGGCGATGCGAGACACCGAGCAGCTCTCGCCGGCGTCCGTGCAGGAGTTCGTGAACGTGCACTTCTTCCCGCCGATGGAGCTCTTCTACCACTACACCCAGCGCGACCAGGCGAAGTTCGACGCCTCCCTGCCCGCCGCGCTCGACCTGCACAAGCGGTACTGGGCGACCGACCCCCGCAACGAGGTCGGGCTCGTCGCGCTCGCCCCGCTGGCCGTCGCGTGCCTCGCGCACGACGCGGGCATGGCGATCGAGGTCGAGTCGGACTACCTGCCCCACCACCCCCTGGTCGGCACCCGGGTCGGGGAGATCTCCACCTGACCGGGGCGAATCGGCAGCGCCCGACGGTGCAAGTACCGCGTGGCGCGGCAGGAGCACTTGGTGGGTTACCCGCTTTGGCACCGCAGGCCGTGCGCGAGGTCGGGGTGGAGGTCGAGCACGCGGTCCAGGCCGGTGATCCTCAGTGGCAGCAGGACCGCGCGGCTGTTGGCGACCACGCAGAACCCGATTCCCGCCGCGACCGCCGCCTGCCTGGCGGTGGCCAGGATGGCGATCCCGGCCGCCGCGAAGAAGCCCACGCCGGTGAGGTCGACGACCACCCGCGCGGAGGTGTCCGGCAGGTGCGCGAGCAGCCCATCCCGCAACACCAGGCTGGTGTAGAGGTCCACCTCGCCGCACACCGTGAGTACGACCGCACTGGCCACGCCCGGGTGTGCGGTGACAGTCAGGGGCGCCCGGCCTCGCCGCAGGCCAGGAGGAACGGCGCCGGCCTGGCGGCGATCAGGCGATACGGATGGGAGCACGCCGGTCATGGCATCTTCTTCTCGGTGGGTGAAGTGCAGGTGGAAGCCGAGCCCCCGGCGCCAGGCGACCGGCACTGCCGCGCTGGTTGACCGCTCAGGAAGGATCATCCGCCGGGACCAGGCCGGTCGTCACCGACGGACAAGGGCAGCCTGAGGACGCGCTCGATCAGCTGTTCGCCCTCGGCTGTGGTGAACAGACCCTGCCAGACCGCCGTCAGGATGGCCTCGATCGTGCTCCGATGAGGTTCCGCGATCCCCGCGACTGTCCCGGAAACAGGGGCGATGTCGAGATGTGCCATGGGGGTTCCCTCGGTTGACTGGTCTCACACCGGGGTCCAGGGCACTTGACGTAACTCTACGCCCTCCACCGTCACTGTGGTCCAACTTCCGGAGAACTCTTCACGGCCGATCCCAGGCCGTGATTCCACAATGGACAACGGGGGTGACCTGACGGCCGGCGCCCTGTTGGCTGGCGGTGGTCGGCGCGGCACCCACCGCTACGACCGCGACCGGTCAGGAAATCGAGACTTCTCAAATGCGCGGGTGGGGGTTAAGTTCTGCTTCTTGTTTCGTTCGCGAAGGAGTGTTCATGCGCAGACTCTTCGTGTTGGTGGTGACGGCCCTGGCCTTGCTGGGAAGCACGGCAATCGCGTCGGCCGCCACCACTCGTTACTCCGATTTCACCACGGCGGGACGCGGTAATGCCGGTTATGCCACCGGGGTCCTCGCGGTCACCTGGAACTCCGCCAGCTCGGCCTCGGTTGGTGTTTCGCTGACCGACGTGTGTCCGCAAAACGGATACGGTGTGTACATGCATTTGCGGTTGCGCACCAGTTCCGGGGATTGGTACGGCGGTGGCACCGCATACAATTCCAACGGATGTAACACCACGAGCTCTGGTGGCGTGTGGTGGCCGACAAGTTACGGCAGGCTCTCCCACATCGACGGCAGAATGTGCGAAGAGGACCACAACGGTTCCCTTCCGGATATCTGCACCGCCTGGCAGGAAATCGACAATCCCTACACCTGAGCAGGGCACAGGGCCGTCCGGTGCATGCGCCGGACGGCCCTCGCCTGCTCACCGGCCAGTGCGTCGCAGGACCTCGCGGGCCATCTTCACGTGGGCCGCGTCCACCATGCGGCCGTTGATCACAGCGACGCCCTGCGCCTCGGCTTCGACGACGGCCTCCGCCTCGGCGACTTCCGCGGCCGTCGGCGTGAACACCTCGTGGGCCAGCACGACCTGGCTGGGGTGGATGCAGATCTTGCCTCGGTAGCCGATATTGCGCCCGTCCGTCGCGTTGCGGCGGAAGGCTTCCTCGTCCCGCACGTCCACCACGGCCTCGTCGATGGCCGGGACTCCGGCCAGCCGGGCCGCCAGCCCGACCGCGCTGCGCGCGTACAACGCCTCCGTGCCCGCGGGTGTCCGCCGCCCGCCGAGGTCGGCGATGTAGTCCTCGGCACCGAAGTACGCGGCGTCGGGACCGGCCGCCAGCAACGACCGCGCGTCGGCCACCCCCAAGGCGCTCTCCACGCCCACGACCACCGTCGCGCCCGCCGGCAGCGCCGCGCGCACCGTCTGGAGTTGCGCGGCCGACTCGTACTTCGGCAGGACCACGCCGTCCGCGACACCACGGGCGCAGGCCTCGGCCACGGCCGCCAGGTCTGCGGCGAACCACGACGTGCCGGGTGGGTTGACGCGGACCAGCACCAGCCCGGCTCCGGGGCGCGCCGCGGCCAGGGCGTCGAGCGCCGCCTCGCGCGCCGCGGGCTTTTCGGCGGGGGCCACGGCATCCTCGAGGTCGGCGACCACGGCGTCCGGCCGCACCCGGGCGACCTTCGCGAACAGCCCCGGCCGGTTGCCGGGGACGAAGAGCAGGCTGCGAATCACGAGGCCACCCGGCAGATCGGCGCGTCCTGGGCCACCGAGTCACCCAGGCTCACCGCGAGGTCCTCGACCGTCCCGGCGATCCCGGCCCGCACCGGGTTCTCCATCTTCATCGCCTCCACGACCGCGACCGTCTCGCCGGCTTCCACGTGTTGACCTTCCTCGACGAGTACCTGCACGACCGTGCCCTGCATGGGGCTCACCAGGAAATCGCCCGACATGCCGGCTGGACCGGCGCGGTCGACCGCCTCGGTCAGGGCCTTCTTGGTCAGATCGGCGGCGGGGCCGGCGATGAGGGGCAGGCCGGGCAGGTCGATCGCGAGCCGGCGGCGGCCCAGCCGGACGTGGCCGGCGGTGGGGGAGACCGGCTCGGCGGGTGGCGTGTAGTCCTCCTCCAGCCACCGCGTGTGCACCTGGAGGCTCTCGCCGGCGAATTCGGGTCTGGTCAGCAGGTCGCGGTGGACCGAGAGGACGGTCCGCACGCCTTCGACCTCGGTCTCGGCCAGCGCGCGGTGCGCGCGGGCCAGCGCTTGGGTCCGGTCGCGGCCCCACACCACGATCTTCGCGATCAGCGAGTCGAACGCCGCACCGATCTCGGAGCCTTCCGCCACCCCGCACTCGACCCGGACACCCGGCCCGCCCGGCAGCCGCAGCCGCGTGATGGTGCCGGGGGACGGCACGTACCCGCGGGCCGGGTCCTCGGCGTTGACCCGGAACTCGAGGGCGTGCCCGGTCGAGGGCCACACGCCACCGACCGCGAGCCGTTCCCCCGCGGCGATCCGCAACTGTTCCACCACGATGTCGACGCCACTGACCTCTTCGGACACCGTGTGCTCGACCTGCAGGCGGGTGTTCACCTCGAGGAACGTCACGGTGCCGTCGGCGTCGACGAGGAACTCCACGGTGCCCGCGCTCGTGTAACCGGCCGCCGCGCAGATGGCCAGCGCGGCGTCCTGCAGGCGGGTCACCACGGCCTCGTCGAGGAACGGGGCCGGCGCCTCCTCCACGAGCTTCTGGTGCCTGCGCTGCACCGAGCAGTCCCGCGTGCTCACCACGGCGGCCGTGCCGAACGCGTCGGCCAGCACCTGCACCTCGACGTGCCGGGCGCGGGGCAGGAACCGTTCGACGAAGCACTCGCCCGCGCCGAACGCCTGCTTCGCTTCGCGCACAGCGGATTCGTAGAGCCCCGAGATCTCCTCGAGCGTCCACGCCACCTTCAGCCCGCGCCCGCCACCACCCATGGCGGCCTTCACCGCGACGGGCAGGCCGTGCTCCTCGGCGAAGCGGCGGACCTCGTCCGGGCCCGTCACCGGTGCGGTGGTGCCCGGGGCCATCGGTGCCCCGGTCTGCCGGGCGATCGCGCGGGCGGACACCTTGTCGCCCAACGCCTTCATCGCCTCGGGGGACGGCCCGACCCACGTCAGCCCGGCGTCGATGACCCGCGCGGCGAACCCGGCGTCCTCGGACAGGAACCCGTATCCGGGGTGGACGGCGTCGGCCCCGGCCGAACGCGCCGCCTCGATCAGGGCGTCCGCGTCGAGGTAGGTGCCGGTCGCGAGGCGGACGGACTCGTCGGCGAGCAGCGTGTGCGGCGCACCCGCGTCGGCGTCGACGTAGCAGGTCACGGCGCGCAGCCCGAGGTCGTGGCAGGCCCGCACCACGCGGACCGCGATCTCGCCCCGGTTGGCCACGAAGACGGCGCGCATCAGACCGGGCTCACGTGGTGGTGGCGGCGCCCCGGCGTGCGTTCCCAGCCCGACGCGTCGGCCAGGCGCCGGATCAGCTCGGCACGCAGGTCGGCGGGTTCGACGACGGCGTCGACGACGAGGTCGCTGCCCATCCGCAGCAGGTTCATCTCGGCCTCCTGCTCGGCGACCCGGCGGGCGATGAAGTCGGCCCGCTCGTCCGGGTCCTCGATCGCGGCGATCCGGTTGGCGTACATGGCGTTCACCGACGCCTCCGGCGCCATGGTCCCGATGGTCGCGGTCGGCAGGGCGAGCGTCGCGCGTGGTTCGAACCCGGGCGCGCACATCGCGTAGTAGCCGGCCGCGTAGGCCTTGCGCAGCACCACGGTGAACCGGGGGACCTCGGCGGAAGCCATGGCGGTGACCAGTTTCGCGCCGTGGCGGATGATGCCTTGGCGCTCCACCGCGACGCCGACCATGAAGCCGGGGACGTCCTGCAGGAACACCAGCGGGATGTTGAACGCGTCGCACAACGTGATGAACCGGGCCGCCTTGTCCGCCGAGTCCACGAAGATCGCGCCACTGCGCACCGACGGCTGGTTGGCCACGAACCCGACCACCTCGCCGTCGACGCGGCCGAAGCCGGTCACCATCTCGGTCGCCCAGCCGGACTTGATCTCGAAGAACGAGCCGCTGTCGACGATCCGGTCGATCACGTCGAGCACGTTGTAGGACACGTTCGGGTCGGCGGGCACCAGGCCCTCGGGCCAGGTCTGCTGTTCCGGCGCTCGCCCCGGGACCGCGGCCGGCTTGTCCCGGAAGGAATCCGGCAGGTAGCTCAGCAGCAGGCGGGCCGCGGCGATCGCCTCGCCGTCGGTGCCGAACACCTCGTCGCCGCAGCCGGAGACGGTGGCGTGCATGGTGGCGCCGCCCATCTCCTCCAGCGTGGTGCGCTCGCCGGTCACCTTCTCGGCGATCCGCGGCGAGGCCAGGTACATCGACGCGTTGCCCTCGACCATGCCGACCCAGTCGGTGAACGCGGGCATGTACGCCCCGCCCGCGGCCGAAGGACCGAGCAGGCAGCAGAGCTGCGGAACCCGGCCGGACAGCCGCACCTGCAGGTGGAAGATCCGCGACGCGCCGCGGCGGCCGGGGAAGAAGCCCATCTGGTCGTTGAGCCGCCCGCCCGCCGAGTCCACGAGGTAGACCACGGGCAGCAGGTCGCGGTCGGCACGCTCGAGGATGCGGATCTGCTTCTCGCAGCTGAGCTCGCCCCACGACCCGGCCTTCACGGTGTAGTCGTGGGCGATCACCGCGACCGGGCGCCCGTCGATCCGGCCGACCCCGGTGAGCACGCCGTCGGCGGGCAGGCCGTCCTTGCCCGCGTTGGCGAGCAGGCCGTCCTCCACCCAGCTGCCGGGGTCGAGCAGCACGGCGAGCCGGTCGCGCACCGGCAGTTTGGTGGGCCAGCGGCTCGGGTCGAGCCCGGCCAGTGCCCGCGCGCGGGCGTCGCGGACCGTCTCGCCGGTCGTGGAACCGTTGAGCTGCCTCGTCATGCGTGCCCCTCCGGTGCGCGGTGCATCAGGCCGGTCCGCCGCATCCGGCAGACCAGCTCGTCGCGTTGGTTGTGCGCCCGGTGCTCGAAGACCACGATCCCGGCGGCCGGGCGGGACTTCGAGGGCCGGGCTTGGACCACTTCGGACTCGACGCGGATCGTGTCGCCGGTGAACACCGGCGCGGGGAACACGACCGCGTCCAGGCCGAGCTGGGCGATGATCGTGCCGAGGGTCAGCTCCGGCACGGAGAGCCCGACGACCAGCGCCGCGGTGAACATGCTGTTCACCAGCGGCCGGCCGAACTCGCTCGCGGCCGCGTACTCGGCGTCCAGGTGCGGCGCCGCCGGGTTCATCGACATGGTCGTGAACAGGACGTTGTCGGCCTCGGTGACGGTGCGCCGGATCGCGTGCTCCACGACCAGGCCCTCGGTCAGGTCCTCGAACCACAGGCCGGACACCACGCGACCGTCTCGGTCCCGGCGTTGCTGGAGTGCGTTCACCGGGCGGCTCCGGCGAATCGCGGCGACCGCTTCTGCCCGAAGGCGGCCAGGCCTTCGCGGACGTCGGGGTGCGTGGCGATGTGGGCGGACGCGACGACGACCTCGTTGGCCAGCGCGTCCCCGTGGGTGCGGGTTCTTCCTTCTGCCTCAAGGGTTTTCATCAGGCGCAGCGCGGCGGGGGAGTGCCGCAGCAGCCGGGCCACGATCTGCTCGACCGTGGCGTCCAGCTCCGCGGGCGGCGCGACCCAGCCGACCAGGCCCCACGCGGCCGCGGTCGTCCCGTCGATGATCTCGCCGGTGTAGAGCAGGCGCCGGGCCAGCGCCACGGGCAACGCGCGCGGCAGCCGGACCGAGCCGCCCGCGCCGGGCAGCAGGCCGTACTCCATGTGCCGGTCGCCCAGTTTCGCTTCGGTGCTGACGATCGCGAGGTCGCAGGCGAGCATCAGCTCGCAGCCCCCGGCCAGGCCGTAACCGTCCACAATGCACAGTGAGATGAACGGCGCGGCTTCCAGCGCGTCGAGCACGGCGCCGATCGAGGTGATGTACTCGCGCACGGCGTCGCGGTCGTCCAGCAGCCCGAGCAGGTGCGGCAGGTCGGCTCCCGCGGACAGGGCCGGGCCGCGGCCCCGCACGAGCGCGACCGGGCACCCGGCCGCGGCCACCTCGTCGATCGCGGACCGGAGTGCGGTCAGCAGGTCCGGGCTCAACGCGTTGAGCGCGCGCTCCCTGGTCAGGGTGATCTCGGCGGCGCCGTCGTCACGCAGCACGACCGTCACCGGCGTCATCCGTTCCTCCGCACCAGGATCCCCGCCTTCTCGCGGTCCCACAGCTGCTCCTTCCGCTCGACGGCGGCCTTCTTCAACTTGAACTTCTCGACCTTGAGGCTCGGCGTCTTGGGCAGCTCGTCCACGAACTGCCAGTACCGGGGCACCATGAAGTAGGCCATCTCGGCGATCGCGTACTCGACGAGCTCCTGGTACGCCGGATCCGCGCCCTCGGCCCGCACGACGTAGACCATGACGTCGTCCTCGGACAGCTCCGAGGGCACCGCGACCGCGGCCACCTCGGTGACCGCCGGGTGGCGGCACAGGATCGTTTCCAGCTCGTAGGCCGAGATGTTCTCGCCACGGCGCCGGATCGCCTCCTTCTTGCGGTCGGCGAAGTACAGGTAGCCGTCGGCGTCGAGGTGGCCGCGATCGCCGGTGAGGAACCACAGGTCGCGGATCGCGGCGAGGGTGGCCTCGGGCATGTCGTGGTAGCCCAGCATGATCATCCCGCGCCGGTTGGGCCGGATGCAGATCTCGCCGACTTCACCGACCGGCAGTGCCAAGCCGTTGTCGTCGGTGATCTGCACGGCCACGTCGTCGCGGACCCGTCCGGCGGACGCGGCCTTGGCGGGGTCGGCGCTCGCGTCGTGCGGGCCGAGCACGGTGACCGCGCAGTTCTCGGTCATCGCGAACACCGAGGTCACCGTGATCCCGAACCGCTCGCGGTAGCCCTCGACCAGTTGCGGGCTGGTCGGGACGATCATCGCCGCGCGCACGCCGTGGGTGCGGTCGTCGGGGCTGGGCGGGAGCTGCCAGATGATGTTGGCCATCGCGCCGAGGGCGTTGAACACGGTCGCCCCGGACTCGCGGATCTGCGACCAGAACGCGCGGGCGGAGAACCGCGGGTACAGCGCCACCGACGCGTCGGCCCAGAGCGCGGCGTGCACGGTGTACCAGATGGCGTTGCCGTGGAAGAGCGGCAAGCACGTGTAGAGGACGTCGTCGGGGCGGTACTCGCAGTGGCGCGCCATCTGCTCGCCGACGGCGTGGCCCTGCGAGTGCGGGCTGATCACGCCCTTGGACGGCCCGGTGGTCCCGGACGTGTACATGATCAGCATCGGGTCGGCCGGGCCGACCTCGTGGTCCAGGTCCAGTGGTTCGTCCGACGCGGCGGCAACGGAAGCCAGGTCGTGGTGCGCGGGTTCGGCGGCACCGCGCACCACGAGGCCGTCCACGGCGATGCCCGCCAGTGCGCCGGTCAGGACCTCCAGGTAGGGCGCGTCGGCGCACACCCACCGCGAGCCGGACTGGCGCAGGTAGTAGGCGAGCTGTTCGCCCTTGGCGGCGGTGTTGAGCGGCACCGCGACCGCGCCCAGTTTGCCCAGGCCCCAGCAGACCCAGAGGAACTCCGGGCAGTTCGGCAGCATCACCGCGACGGTCGTGCCCTTGGTGATGCCGAGCGCGGCGAAGCCACGGGCGTAGGCGTTGGTCAGCCGGTCGACCTCCGCGTACGTCGTGGTTTCGCCGTCCCAGTGCAGGAACGGCCGGTCGCCGACCCGGCTTGCCTTCTCGGCCAGGACCTTGCCGATCGTGCGCTCGGCGTACGGGTGGACGTGCATCTCGCTCATGTGGTCAACCCTCCGGTGACCGGGACGAGCTGCCCGGTCGTGGCGGAAGTCCCCAGCAGGTGGACGATCTCCTCGGCCACGTCGGCGGCGCGGACGGGGCCGAACGGCATCCGGTCGGCCGCCTTCTCGAAGAGCCTGCGGCTGAACTCGCTGGCCCGCATCACGCGGTCGTGGGTCTCGGTGTCCTCGGTCAGGCTCACGCTCACGGCGTGCACCCGGATGCGATCGCGCGCGGCTTCCCGGGCCAGCGTCCGGACGAACATCAGGTTGGCCGCGGCGAGCGCGCCGATCATCACCTCGCCGGTGGTCGGCGCGTGCCCGGCCGCCGAGGTGACCAGGACGATCCGGCCACCGGTCAGCCGGGGCAGCAACGCGTGCACGAGCCGCGCGTTGGTCAGGAACATCGCCTCGACGAGCTCGGCGAAACCGGCCGGGTCGGCGTCGCGGAAGATGCCCGGCACCTGGTCGCCGCCGTGGCAGAGCACGAGCCCGTCAAGTGAGGAGAACGTGTCGGCCACCGCCCCGGTGCCCTCGGCGGTGTGCAGGTCGGCGACCACACCCCGGGTGTCCGGGCCGAGCTCGCGGACGGTGCCGTCCACGCGCTCGGCCGTGCGCCCGGTGACGACGACGCGGGTGCCGGCCGCGGCCAGCCTGCGTGCGGTGGCCAGGCCGATCCCGGAGGTCGACCCGGTCACCAGCACCAGCGGACGATCAGCCACCGCCGCCCTCCCCGGGCCGGGCCGCCACGAGCGCGAGCAGGTCGGCGACGCACAGCTGCTCGTCCTTGTCGTTGCACACCACGAACCGGTAGGTGACGACGCCGGTGCGGTCGTCGCGCTCGCGGATGTCGAGCACCTCCGTCTCGACCCGCAGCGTGTCCCCGATGTGGGTCGGGTGCACGAACCGCAACCGGTCGAACCCGTAGAACGCGAGCATCGCGGGCGGCCAGAACTCGACGAGCCCGAGCGCGACGGACAGGACCAGCGCGCCGTGCGCGATGCGCCGGCCGAACCGGGGATCCGCCTCGGCGTAGGGCACCACGGTGTGGATCGGGTGCCAGTCGCCGGTGAACATCGCGAACGACACGATGTCGGTCTCGGTGATGGTGCGCTGCCGGGACACCGAGGTGTCGCCGACCGCGATGTCGCCGAGGTAGGACGTGATCACGCAGGGGCCTCCGCGCTGTCGAGGCCGGTGCTGTTCAGGTCGGCCCTGTTCAGGTCAGCACCGTGCAGGTCGGCCCTGTTGAGGTCGGCGCTGCCGCGGGCGAGCGCCGCGCGGCTGACGGCCAGCACGCACGCCAGCGACAGCAGCGAAACGAGGCAGACGTAGACGGCCACCGACACGACCGTGCCGGTCGAGCGCACCAGCGCGGCCGCGATGATCGGGGCCAGCGCACCGCCCAGCAGCACGCCGAGCTGGAACGCGGTCGACGACGCGCTGAACCGGACCCGGGCGTCGAACAACTCCACGATGAATGTCGCTTGTGGACCGTAGCTGATGCTGAACAGGATCGCGCCGATCACGTATGCGCCCAGCACGGCGGCGAAACTGCCGCTCTGGACCGCGAGGATCGTCGGGTAGATCCACACGGCCATCGCGGCGAGGCCGATCAGGATCATCCGGCGCCGGCCGAAGCGCTCGCTCATCGCACCGAAGTAGGGCAGCGCCACGACGCCGACCACGCCGGAGATCATGACGGCGGTGAGCATCGACGACTTGTCCATCGTCTTCGCCGAGGTGGCGTAGCTCAGGGCGTAGGCGTTGACGACGTAGAAGTAGGCGCCGGTGCTGATCATGGAACCGATGGCCAGCAGGAACTGCACCGGGTAGTCGCGCAGGGCGGTGACCAGCGGCGCGCGCTGCTCCTGCTTGCGTTCGCGGACCTTCTCGAACACCGGCGTCTCGGTGAGCTTCATCCGCACCACCAGGCCCACGGCGACCAGCGCGATGCTGATCAGGAACGGGATCCGCCAGCCCCACGACAGGAACTGCTGCTCGGGCAGTTTGGAGACGAGCAGGAAGGCCAATGTGGACAGGACGAGCCCGGCCGGGACGCCGATCTGCGGGAGGCTGCCGTAGAAGCCGCGTTTGCGCCGCGAGGCGTACTCGACGGCGGTGAGGACGGCGCCGCCCCACTCGCCGCCGACGCCGAAGCCCTGCACCAGGCGCAGCAGCACCATGATGACGGGAGCCCAGACGCCGATCTGCGCGTACGTCGGCAGCGCGCCCATCAGGAAGGTCGCGAGGCCCATCAGGGTCAGCGACAGCACCAGCATCCGCTTGCGGCCGATCCGGTCGCCGAAGTGCCCGAGCACGATGCCGCCGATCGGCCGGGCGCCGAAGCCGATCGCGAAGGTGGAGAACGCGAGCAGGGTGCCCGCCACCGGGTCGGCGGACGGGAAGTACAGCGGCGCGATGACCAGCGCGGCGGCGATGCCGTAGAGCTGGAAGTCGTACCACTCGATGGTCGTGCCGATCAGCACCGACAGCGCGACCCGTCGCATCGACGGTGGCCTCCGGGGTGCTGTGGCCGACGGTTCCTCGAGCCGTTCGGGCGTGAGTTCACTCGCCATGGTGTCGGTTTCCTCGTCGCTTGAGGACAGCGCGAACGCCGTCCGCCCCCTGATGACTTCTCTGGCATCTAGGCGCGGTCCTGCGGATCCGTGGTCGCGGTCTTCGCGCCGAGGCGGCCCCTGGCGGCGTTGGCGGAAAGCCCGAGTACCTCCGGTACGAGGGCTTCCCGCCGCCTTGCCAGGAACCACCTCGATCACGAAGCCCGTCGACCGAGATCCACAGGACAGCGCCTGGGCGCGAGGACGGCCGCGTGGCTGGGGTCGGCCGTTCGCGACACCGACCGGCCTGGCGTCGCCGATCGATGGTTAATTAACGTTCATTCAGGCAGTGGGAACACGCTAACCTGGGGGCGTGACCAAGTCAACGGCGGTCTCACCGCAAGCCGTGCACGAAGCCGCTCGCGACCTGTTCGCGAGCCGTGGCTACCGCGGCACGTCCATGAAGGACATCGCGCAGGTCCTGGCCGTCTCGGCGCCCAATCTGTACAACCACGTCCCGTCCAAACAGGACTTGCTGTACCGGATCATGGACGTGGCGATGGACCGCGCCCTGGCCGCGCTGGCGACCGCTCTCGACGGCGTCACCGACTTGGCGGAGCAGCTGCGCAAGGCCACCGAGGTCACGGTGCTGGACTTCCTGCAGAACCCGGCCGAGGTCACGGTCTGCAACACCGAGATCCGCAACCTGGAAGAGCCCTTCCGGCAGGCGATCATCGACAAGCGCGACGCCTACAGCACCCAGATCGTCGCCATCATCGAGCGCGGCTGCGCGCAGGGCCTGTTCGACGTACCCGAGCCCCGCGTGGCTTCGTTCGCGATCCTCGAGATGGGCAACAACGCCAAGGCGTGGTTCCACCCGGGCGGTCAGTACACCGCCACCGAGGTGGCCGCGTTGTACGGCACGTTCGCCCTGCGCATCGTCGGCCACCGGCCCTCGTCGTAGACCTGCCCCGGACGCGACCCAGTCCCCGCGCTCGAGGTGCGCGGGGACTGGGCGGGGCGGCGGGGAACTACGGTGACGGGTTCTCCATCCGGCCGATGACCGCGTTCGCTGCCTGTATTTGGCGGGTTTCGCCTGCCGTGCCGGCCACCTCACGCATCATCGTGTTCACGAACTGGTCGCGGGTCATCCTCGGGGTGAGGTGCTCGCGCTGCGCCCGGACGGACAACACGTCGTACAGCCCGCCGAGGTACTGCCGGTACTGGCCCGGGTTGAGGTTCGGGTTGTCCGGTTGGTGCCCGCCGTCCGCCGTGAACGCGTGACCGGCCGGGAGGCTGAACATGCACGGGCAGTTCGGGTCGGGTGGGATCGTGATGGGTCCACCCCTCGTGTAGACGGTCCGCGGCCGCCCCGTGCTGAGGTCGACGTGGGCGAACGAGTCACCGAACGCGTGCATGATGTTCTGCTGCTCCTCGGTGAACGTGCCGGTCAACGGCATGTTGTTCACCACCTCTTGGAACCGCGCCCGTGCCGCCGCCTGGGTCTGCGCCGCGCTGCCGCCGGTCAGCAGGTGGATCCGCCGCGAGTCCGCGCCCGAGTAACCGGGCACCAGCGAACCCATGATCGAACTGCCCGCGGTCGCGCTGCGGCCGTCGGTGTCCGGTGCCCACGCCGCCGCGCCGATCGCTCTCGACACCGTCGGGGAGAAGCCGACCGCCAACGCCGCCGCCTGCGGGGTCAGTTGGTGCCCGACGATGCCCCACATCCCGTTCGGGTCGCGGTAGGTGATCGGGTTGTTCTGGGCGTAGGTGTAGCTCGCCAGATTGGCGCTGTCGTAGACGCCGTTGTTCGGCTTGCCGTCCAGGTAGGAGCCGAGCGCGGGGTCGGGTGACTGCCACACGCTGGTGCGCGGGTTGTAGTAGCGGGCACCGAAGTAGTAGAGCCCGGTTTCCTCGTCGAGTTCCTTCGCGCCGAACTGGTAGGGCACCGGCGTCGGCTGGCCGGGGTGCTCGTTCACCCAGGTCTCGCCGGACGCGAAGTACTCGATGTGCTCGGTCAGCCCGGCGGACTCGTCGGAGACGTAGCCGGAGGAACCGATGTGGTCTTCGTGGAAGTAGAAGACGTGGTTCTCGTAGCTGGTGTCCGGCTTGACGATCTTGGTGAGCAGCCGGGTGTCGCCGATGAAGATGTGCTTGTAGCCGGTTCCGTTGGTCTCGCTGTAGTTGCGGTTGGGGTAGATGTGCTGTGGCCCGGCGATCTTGACCACCCGGGTGCCCTGGTCGTCGTAGTAGTAGCGGACGGTGGCCGGCTGGTTGGGGCTGGTGCAGGTGCTCGGGTCCTGGGCGATGACCTGGTTGCGGTTGTGGTCCTGGTTGCAGGCGAGGCGGTTCTCCTCGTCCCACACCAGTTGCCGTCGTTTGCCCGGCTCCGGCGGGATCGTGTTGACGGTGTCGATCAGGTTGCCGTTCGCGTCGTAACCCTGGTTGATCGGGCCGATCTTGCTGGGCGCGTGCGGCTTGGTGCCGGTGAACGCGTAGTCGTACGTGTAGCTGTCCTTGCGTTGCGGCTGCACGGTGGGCCCGCTGGCGGCCAGCGTGGAGTCGGCCAAGTTCGCGGTGGCCAGGTTCGAGTCGGCCGGTGCCGGGTCGGCCAGGGGCGAGTCGGACTGCGCGACCACACCGTCGGCCGGATCGGTCACCGCGGTCGGCTCCGGGTCGGGTTCCTCGATCACCCCGAGCGGCGCGAGGTCGTCGGCGGGCGCCGGGCTCACCACCGGGTCGTCCACTGTGGACACCGGGTCGGGGCCGGTGGCCGGCTGGGTCACCGCACCGTCGGACAGCGAGCCGGTCGAGCCGGACGTGTCGATCGCCTGGCTGGACAACGCGGGCGTGTCCGGGTTGACGACGATCTCGTGCGTCTGGTCCTTGTCGACGATGTTGTGGATGGAGTCGTAGGACTGGGTCAGCGTGTACCGGTCGAGCTTGTTGTCGGCGTAGGTGTACTCACCGTGGGCCGAGGTGAGCTGGTACAGGTCGTCGTAGGTGTAGGTCTGGGTGCTCGGCCCGCCGACCGGTTTGCCGCTGGGCAGCGCGACGTTGTTGTGCAACTGCAGGATGTTGCCGACGTTGTCGTAGGTGTAGTTGATGTCCTGGAACCGGTACCCGTCGGGCAGTTGCGCCTTCAGGTTGGTCAGCTGCCGGTCGGCGGCGTCGTAGGTGTAGCTGGTGCGCACGCCCGTTCCGGTGTCGGTGAGCAGCTTCTGGTTGAACTTGTCGTAGTCCTGGCGGGCGAGGTAGGTGTAGTCGAACTCGCCCTTGTGGCCGGTGGCCCGGTTGACCTGGCCGCCGCTGTCGTAGTTGTAGGTGAGGACTTCGCTGTCGGGGTAGGTCAGGGTCAGCACCCGGTTGAACGAGTCGTAGCGGTAGCTGGTGGTGTAGGTGCGGGCCGGGCCGTTGAGCAGCGAGTCCGGCACGGTGCGGGTCTGGCGGGTCTGCTCGCCGAGCGGACCGTAGGCCCGGGTCTCGGTGCCCGCCCCGTCGGTCACCTTGGTGATCCGGTCCGCGCCGTTGTCCGCGGCGCCCGGCGCGCCGTAGGTGTAGGTGACGTTGTTGCCGGTGAACGTCGGGTAGCGGACCGCGGCCAGGCGGTTGAACTGGTAGTCGTACTCGATCGCCTTGCCGGCTGCGCGCAGCTTCGAGGTGATCTTCTGGGTGGTGTTGCCCGCGAGGTCGTAGCGGGTCTCCGTGCGACCGGCGTCGGGGTTGTCGAGGATCGTGCGACGGCCGAAGTTGTCGTACGCGGCGGTCGTGGCGTTGTTGTGGTCGTCGACCGCCGCGGTGAGCTCGTCGAGCGCGTCGTAGCGGTAGCTGGTCCAGATCACCGGCTGCCCGCCCGCCGGGTTGAACTGCTTCACCGCGGTGGTGAGGTGGCGGACGTTCTCGTAGGTGCGCTGGGCCTTGCCGTTCGCGTCGGTCGTGATCGTCTCGAACTGGGTGGTGCCGGCGCGGTCGGGACCGAACCCGTACGCGGTCGACGTGGACGTCTGGTCGGGCAGCACGGACCTGGTCGTGCGGTCGAGCACGTCGAAGGTGGTGCGGGTGGGCGCCACCGTGTCGACGCCCGGGTTGAACGCGGTGTTCGCGTCGCCCTTGGGCTCGGTGACCGGGTAGAACTGCTCGGTCGTGCGGCCGAGGAAGTCGACCACCGTGTGGCCGGTCACGGTCATCACGTCCTGCGGGTCGGCGCCCGCCGTGGTGGCCACCGTGGCGTCCTTCTTGGTCTGCAGCAGGCGTTTCACGCCGTCGATGAAGGTGATGGTGTCGATGGTGTCGTCGCGGACACCGCCGGCGGCGCGGTCGACGTGGCGGGTCACCGCGTAGGGCACCGCCGCCTCCGGGTGGTACTCGAAGTCGATCGTGTACCGGTTCTCCGGGATCTCGTACGGCCCGGTGACGGTGTCGACCCGGCCTGCCGGGTCGTAGGTCCGGCGGATCTGCTGGTTGTTCTTGTCGGTCTCACTGGTGGGCTGCCCGAAGCGCAGGTCGTGGGTCGAGGTGGACCGGTAGCCGAAGCTGTCGGTCACCGACTCGACGTGCACGCCGACCACGGGGTCGTAGCCGTAGTCCAGCCGGTAGCGCTGGTTGTTCTTGGTCACCGGGTCGGTGACCGAGGCCAGGTTGCCGTTGGGGAAGTAGGTCATGTCGGTCACGGCGGCCGAGTTGTCGGCCAGGTACGCGCGGACCTGGGTGACGTTGGCCGTCGCGCAGTCCACTGTGGACTCCCGGCGGCGCAGCACCGTGCCGGTGCCGTCGGTCTCCCGCAACGTGGTGGCCACCCCGACGATGTTGCGGGCCCGGCAGGCCGGATCGCTCGCCGAGTAACCGAACGCGCCGTCGAGGTCGTCGGCGGCCCCGGGGTCACCGCGGTCGATCGTGCGGATCGAGTTGCCGTACTCGTCGTAGGTCATCTCCACCGACGTGGACTTGCCCGCGGTGGCCTGGCCTTCGTAGAAGTTGCGGTCGATGCGGACCAGTTGCGGGAACACCGTCGCCGTCGGGCTGGCGGCGTTGGCGGCGCCGCCGGTGGTGACGTCGCGCAGCTGGTAGGTGTTCACCACGTCGGCGAACAGGTGCCCGGCCGCGTCGGTGGTGCTGGTCTTGGCCAGCAGGCCACGGGTGTAGTAGCTGTCCGTGTGGTAGGTGTTGGTCAGCGACCGGTAAAGCGCGTCACCGTGGCCCGGGTCGCGCTCCTCGGTGACCACCGTGCCGTAGCCGTAGAACTCGCGCTCGAAGCGGTCGTAGTGGCCCTTGTCGTAGCGGAAGGTGGTCAGCCGGGTGTCCTGGCCGTCACCGGGGTGCCCGTCGAACACCGCCGTGCGCGCGAGCACCCACCGCGAGTCGGGCTGGTCGTAGGTGTTGCCGTCGCGGCTGTAGTCCAGGTCGATGCGCCCACCCAGCGGCCGGTTCACCGTCTTGAGCAGGTTGGTGCGACCGGTGCGGTTCTCCGCCACCACCAACTGGTTGTCCTTCGTGGACTGGACGTGGTCGGTGTAGCCGTCGCCGTTGACGTCGCGCAACGCCAGCTCGGTGCGGCCGACCCCGGTGGAGGCGTCCGCGCCCGGGTTGAACACGATGCACCCGAACACGAAGCAGAACCCGAAGGTGAAGTACGCCCCGCCACCGAAGTTGGCGTTGGCGTCGGTGTTCAGCCCCGCGAGGCTGCCGCGGAACGGGGTCGGCGCGGTGAACCCGTTGCCGGTGTTGATCGCCACGGTCACCGGGTTGCCGGCGAACACGCGGTCCATCAGGCCGTCGCCGTTCATGTCCATCAGCGAGGCGTGCGCGCTGCCGCTGCCGGTCGAGGCCGACACACCGCCGGCGAAGCCGTAGTAGTCGGTGTTGAACCCGAGGTTCACCCCGGCGTTGCGCGTCGAACCGGTGTTGACCGGCCCGCCCGGCCACGGCTCGCGGGCGGCGAAGCTGTAGCCGAGGTTCAGCGCGGCCTCGCCGTTGTCGTACACCTTGTCCGGCAGGTTGTCGCCGTTGATGTCGACCAGGTCGTACTTGGTCTGCGAGTCGCCGCCACCCAGGTTGCCGCCGATGCCGAGCGAGGGCATCTCCGAGCCGGACCGGGTCGTGTTGGCAGTGCTGCGCCCGGCAGGCAGGTCGGTGCCGCGCGCGGTGCCCGAGGTGCGGGCCGGGCTGCCGCCGCTGGCCGACACGGTGAAGGCGGTCGAGCTGGACTCGCGGACGTTGCCGCCGAGGCTGCCCCGGGTCGAGCCCAGGCCACCGGTCATGTCGGAGTACTGCACCCCGCCGGAGCCCACCACGTCGGGGTAGCGGTCCCCGTTGAGGTCCAGGAAGTCCACAGTGGACTCAGCGTCGCCGGTGGCGATGCTGCCGCCCAGCGGCCCGACCCCGAGGGTGGTGGAGATCTGCTCGGTGCCGCCGCGGCGCGACACGGCGCTCGCGCCCGCGAAGTCGGCGTCGGTGGCCACGTCGATGGTGTCGGTGCCCAGTCGCGAGCTGGACGCGCCGCCCGCCGCGACCCACGTGCCGTCGTCCGATCCGGCCCAGCGCTGCTGGCCGGGCATCGGTGCGAACACCACGATCTTCGGCGCGGTCACCTTCGGGTCGGCGGTGAAACCGGGCACGTCGGCCTCGGTCGGGGCATCCGGCAGCTGGTCGCGGAAGTTCTCGTCGAGCACCAGGTCCGACTGCACGATCGGCGCGCTGGCCCGGTCGCGGTTGCCCTGGTAGCCGATCGCACCCCAGCCACGGTACGGCTGGGCGAAGGCGCCCTGCGCGGCGGCGGCGTGCACCGCGGTCGGCGCCGTCGCACCGTCCACAGTGGCGCCGTGCGCGGAGACGCGGCCCAGCACGGCCGGGTCGGTGGCGGAGAAGTCGAAGAACAACTCGTCGCCCGCGGTCACCGCGACGTCCAGTGCCGGGATCGACGGCACCACACCGCCATCCACCTGGATGACCCGCTTGCCCAGCAGCGCACCGCGTTTCTTCACGGTGAACACCACACGAGCGTCGCCCGAGCCGGTCATCGCGAGGCTCGGCTGCACCGACACGGTGCCCGTGCCGGTCGCGGTGAACGACTGCTGCGGCGCGGTCAGCGTGGTCGCCGGGTACACGTCCTGCTCGTACGGCGGGTTGATCACGATGGTCGGCTCACCGGCCTGGTTGGTCACCGGCACCCCGCCCTGCGCGGCGGTGTAGTGCGCGCTCGGGGTCCAGTGCAACGCGCTCGCGTCGATCGGCGAGTCGACCCGCAGCTTCCACGACAGCGTGTCGCCCGCGGTCACGGGCACGTCCAGGGCGATCGGCGTGGTCCCGGTCGCGGACGCGGGCACGTTCTGCGCGAACACCTCCGTGGCGCCACGGGTGATCACCACCCGCACGTCGTCGGTCGTCGCGGCGGTCTTCGCCAGGTCGCCCGTCAACCGCAGCGTGCCGGTCAGCGGCGCGACCACCGACGAGGGCCGCCCGGCCAGCGTGAAGTCCCGCGAGGCGAGGTAACTGTTGTCCGCCAACCCGTTCACGTCGGTGGACGCCGGCATGCTGGTGTAGGTGATCCGCGGGTCCCAGGCGACCTGGTCGTAGCGGCCGTCCAAAACGGACTGCACGCGGAAGTACAAGGCGTCACCGCGGTGCACGGCGACCGAGCCGACGCCGGTCGGCGCGAACTCGATGTAGTCGTTCGGGCCGATCCGCTGCGCCCACAGCTCGCTGTTCTCGTGCTGGATCGTCACCCGCACGCCGTCGGCCTTGGGGTAGGCGGCACGGCCGGGACTGGTGTCCTGCACCAGCCGCACCCGCCCGTCGACCGCGACCGTGCCGTCGTAGGGGGCGACCCACCGGCGCACGCTGTCCAGCAACGGGAAGGTGTCGACCTTGCGCTCGAACTCGGCGGTGCGGTCACCGACCACCGGCCCGTTCACCGCGCCCACGCCGACCGGCGAAGGCGTGTCGGCGCTGTTGGCCGTGTAGGTGGGGTTGCCGCTGGCGTCGAGGTGTCCGAACAGGACACTGCCGTTGTTCACCAGGTCGGTGATGCCGTCGCCGTTGACGTCGGCGAAGTAGCGGTCCGAGGTGGTCGTGGTCGAGACGTAGTCCAGTTGTGCGGCAACGCCGAAGTAGGACTCGATGCCGACCGTGCCGGAACTGGAGTCCTCGGTGGAGATGCCCGGCAGGTTGTTGAGCCGGATCGGGGTGTCGCCGAAGCGGGTCTGGCCGTCCGGGCCGGACAGGTTTGGCCGGTAGAAGATGCCACCGCCGGTGCGGAACACCTTGTCGGGCAGGTTGTCCCCGTTGACGTCGGCCAGCGCGAGCAGACCTTCGCTCGACCCCTCGCTGTAGCCGACCTTCACCCCCGCGGAGTTCGACTTGGTGATGCCGGTCGGGTTGTAGCCGACGTAGAGGTGACCGCCCGCGCTGTCGGTCGAGTTCGCCTGCAGCGCGCTCGCGTTGCCGTCGACGATCCCGGCGGACAGCCCGTCGTCCGGCACCGACCAGTTGGCCGAGGAACTGAACGCGTCGTAGGCGCCGGAGGCGTCGCGGATGTCGTCGAAGTAGTCGAACGAGTGCGTCGTGAACAGGTGGTTGTCCGCGTCGAACTGCGACACCGACTGCAGCAGCGTCTTGGCGAACGCGCCGGTGCGGTAGTTGAACTCGTACGCGCGGATCAACTGGGTGTCCAACCGGACCTCGACCCGGCGCAACAGGTCCGCGGTCACCTTCTTGAACCCGAGGCGGGCGTCGATCTGCACGTCCGGGCGGCGCGGCTCGCCGCGGTCGCGATCACGCAGGAACGTCACCGAGTACCGGCCCTCGGTGGTGCCGGTGCCCGTGTAGGTGATCCGCTGCAGGTAGAGGTTGCTGCCCGGCACCGTCGCGTTGGCCACGCCGCCGTCGAAGATCTTCGCGTAGTGGTAGCGCATCAGGTTGCCGTTGGGGTCGTGCGTCTCGCGCAGCGCCCAGGTGGCGACGTTGCCGGTGGCGTCGGTCAGCCGGGTTTCCCCGTCGGAGCCGTACACCGAAACGGTGCCCTTCTTGTCGGTCACCTCCCACCAGTAGTTGGTGGGCGCGTCGCCGTGCCGCACGATCCTGGCGAACGAGCCCTCCACCCTGGTGTGGAAGACCTTCTCGGCGGTGCGCGCGGGCGGCGCGGCGCGGTGCGCGACCGGCGTCAGCTGCTCGCCGCCGAGCATGTACGTCTCGGTTTCCTTCCCGCCGCTGTAGCGCGGCACGCCCCACCGGGTGTCCACGGTGAGCACCGGGGCGGCCATGTCCCAGCCGACGCCCAGCCAGCCGTTGCCGCCCGCGGAGTTGTACTGCAGCCCCAGATTCGGTTGTATCCCAGCCCGTCCCGGTGGTGTCTGCAGCGGGTAGCTGAGCTTGGCCTCGCCGGTGGCCGACGCGGCCGGGGCATCGATCAGCGCCACGCCCTCACCCGGATTGGCCGCCTCCAGCCCCTTGATCTGGTTCGGGTTGAACCCCGCACCCTCCGAGTGGTCCGGCGCCGACACGGCATCGCTGCCGCTGACCGGGATCAGTGGATGGGTCTGGCTCCCCGGGACCAACGCGGCCGCGACCAGAACGAGAACGAGAACGGCATAGCGACGACCTCGTGTGGACATTCGCAAACCCCTTCCGGGCGCAGACGCTGAGGGACGCATCGCCACCCCGAAACCGCCGTTACGGAACGGGCCCGGTCAATCGCGGTAGATCACCCGAATCACCCAACGGGCGCGCGATCGGGCAACTCAAAGCAATCCGGATGACACTCGATCAGCCGATTGACCTTGGTGTCGCGCCTAGATCGGCCGACGACCCGGCTGCCGGGCAACGGCGGCGTGATTGGGCTGTTCAGCGTATGTCCAATGTGGCTCGTTGCGCATAGCATCCGGCCGGTGCCGCGCACCGGCCGTGGCTGGACGAAGGAGTGCCATGTCGAAGAAGTCGTGGATCGCGCGGCTGTGCGTGGTCGGCATCGCCGGTGTCCTCGCGACGACGGCGACCCCCGCGCAGGCGACCGGTCTGGTCACCATGTACACCAGCACCGCCATCACCGACGACTACGCCTACGCCGACGTCTACACCTACCTCGTCCGCCAGCACCAGGCGAACTATTCGGGCGCCATCTGGGACGAATGCGGCGTCGACGGCAAGGGCGATGGGGCCGGCGCATACATGCGTGGCCGCGTGCAGTTCGCCAACGGCGACTACACGGCGTGGTCGCAATTCGAAGGCGACAGCAACGGCTGCGGCAACTCCGGCACCACCTTCAGCGAATACTGGACGTTCCCCAACCGCGACATCACCAACATGCAGCTGCAGCTGTGCGAGGTCGACAACGGCGCGCCCGGCGAGTGCGTCATCCGCACCTTCCCGCGCGGCAGCCAATCCTGACCCGGGCTCGGGCTGTCAGACCCGGGCTCGCGCAGTCACACCCGGGCTCGCGCAGTCACACCCGGGCTCGCGCAGTCACACCCGGGCTCGCGCGGGTACCTCCCGGGCGAGCAGGACGGCCACCACACCGAGAGCCGTGCCAGTGATGCGGCGCTGCCAAACGGCCCACGACCGGCGGGTGCGCACGAGCCGGGCAACCGACCCGGCCAGCAGGATGAGCACCGCGTTGACGATCATGCTGACCGCGATCTGCAGTGCGCCGAGGGTGAAACCCTGGGCGACGACGTGGCCGCGAGCCGGATCGATGAACTGCGGGATGAGGGCCAGGTACATGATCGCGGCCTTCGGGTTCAGCAGGTTGGTGATCAGGCCCATCCGGAAGAGCTTCCCCGGCGAATCACCGGCGAGCTCGCGGGTCTCGAACATCCCACGCCCGCCCGGTTTCAACGCCTGCCAGGCCAAGTAGGCCAGGTACACCGCACCCGCCGCCTTGAGTCCGATGTAGACCCACGGGACCGCGACGAACACGACCGCGAGCCCGAGGTTGGCCATCGTCATGTACACCACGAAGCCGACACCGGTGCCCGACAAGGAGATCCAGCCCGCGAGCCGCCCCTGGCTGATGCTGCGTGACACCAGGTACATCATGTTCGGGCCGGGCGTGAGCACCATCGCGAGCGCGGTCAGCACCATGCCGATGGCCGCTGGGCCGGAGATCACCACTTCGTCATGCCTCTCTTCGTTGTCCTGCCATGTCATCTTCCCTTGATGTCTCGTTTGCGGTGGATCCTTTCCACGTAGTGGACGGCGGTCTGGCTTCGGCGCTGGCCTCTATTAGGGGCGGCTGCCGCGGGTGTTCGCCGCCGGGTGGTTGGGTTGGTCTCGGGGCCGGGGCGGCGAACACCCTTGCCAACGGTGCCGGCGGTTCCGCTGCGTAGGTGGCCGGGTTGAATGGTTGCGTTGCGCTGTTCCCTGCCGTTGTTGGGTGGTTCCGGGGGGTGGCTGGGCTGCGTCGAAGACGGAATATTCCGTCGATTGTTCCCCCATTCGTGTTAGACCATTTGTTCGAATGGCGTGGTATGATCTGGGGTATGGAGCTGGGGGAGCTTAACTCGACTGTTGCGCAGTTGCGGCGTCTGGAGTTGAAGCTGCTCGACGACATTTCCCACTTGGAGTGGAAAGAGTCCGGGTATCCCCAGTTGTGGCGGTTTCTGCAGGATGTCCTGCATCTGACCGCTCCTGAAGCCAAGCGTCTTGAACATCGCGTCGAGTTGTTGTGCCCGAAGGTCGGGATCACCGGACAGTCGATCCCGCCGCGGCTGCCTGCCGCGCGGGCGGCGATGGCGGCTGGGGAGATCTCCGGTGCGCACGTGGACAAGATCGCCACCACGGTGGAGCTGGTCCCGGTCGAGCACGCCGAGCAAGTCGAGGCGGACATGACGGGGTTGGCGCGGAAGTTCAACCCGACCCAGCTCATCCGCCTGGGCGAGCGCATCGTCGACGCCCTGAACCCCGACGGTCGCAAACCCATCGAACCCACCGTGGTCGATGCGCAGAACACGCTGGACCTCTACGAACACCGCGACGGGTCGCTGTCAGGCCAGTTCCGCTTCGGCGGCGAAGACGCGAGCGTGCTACGCGCGCTGCTCTCCCCACTGGCCAAGCCGCAGCCTCAGGACGACCGGACGCTGAGCGAGCGTCAGGGTGACGCCCTGGCCGAGATCATCGGCTTCGCCGCCGACTCCGGCCAGGCTCCCGCTGAGGGTGGCGAGCGTCCGCACATCGCGGTGACGGTCTCTTTGGAGACGCTGCAGACTCGGATCGGCCGGGCCATCCTGGACGACGCCCGCACCCTGACCCCGGAGCAGGCCCGCCGCGTGGCCTGCGAGGGGAAAATCATCCCGGTCGTTCTCGGTGGCCAATCCCAGCCACTGGATATCGGGGAAACCCGCCGCCTGGCCGATAAACGATTGCGCAGAGCCCTCGCTATCCGAGACGGGGGCTGCGCCGCCCCGGGCTGCGCACGAACACCACACCAATGCCACGCCCACCACATTCAACACTGGGCAGACGGCGGACCAACAACATTGGATAACCTGGTCCTGGTATGCCCATATCACCATCGGCTGATCCATCACACCGAATGGACGGTGCACATGGATAACGGACTGCCGGTATTCACCCCGCCGCCGTGGCTACAACGCGCCGGCTAAAAGACGCAGCGTAAATTCCTGTAACTCAGCCACCGCCGGGACCACCCCGGCGAACCGCCGGCTGCCCTCGCAACGCAACCGCTCAACCGGGCCACCCACGCCACGCAACCACCGGCACCGGTGGCAAGGGTGTTCGCCGCCCCCAGCCCCGAGGCCAAACCAGCCACCAGCGGCGAACACCCGCGGCAGCCACCCCACTCGAGGGCCACCGTCCCCGAACAATCAACCCCGCGCCAACGATCCAGCCACTACCCCCAACCGCCGCCGCTCCACCGCAACGGCACGCGCTCGCCAACCCGGAGACGGCGACACGGCAGCAACATCCACACGAGAGCAACCGGGAACGACCTGTCAACCAACATCAGTCACCCGGCCCCAGCCGCCACCCACGACAAGCAACCCTCACTTCGAGAGCGACCGGCCAGAGAATGCGGGTATCACGTCACGGGCGAAGCGGCGGATCTGCCCGCGCATCTCCTCGACGGTGTTGCCCACGAACAACAACGCGGTCAGGTGCTCCAGCCCCGCGCGCTGGTAGGCGTCGACCTTGGCGCACACCTGTTCCGGCGTGCCGACGAGGTTCATCTCGAGGTACTCGTCGAGTCCTACGCCCTTGGTCATGGTGTGGCTCAACGACTTGCGGAACAGGTCGAACGACGAGTCGAGGAACGTCTCGCGTGCTTGTTCTGGCGTGTCCCCGAGGCACACCACCGACTGCAGCGCGGTGGCGATCTCGCCGGGGTCGCGGCCGATCGCGCGGGCGTGCTCGGCGATCTTGGCCCGGCCCTCGGCGATCTTGTCGGGGCCGATCTTGGCCGGCAGCCAGCCCTGGCACAGCTCGGCGGCGCGGCGCAGCGACCCGGGGGAGTTGCCGCCCGAGTAGACCGGCAGCGGTGACTGGACCGGCTTCGGGAAGCTCTCGACGTTCTCGAAGCGCACGTACTTGCCGTCGTAGGCGGCGATGTCCTGCTCCCACAGCGCGCGCAGCGACTCGATGGTCTCGCGGGTGAGCTCGGCCCGGTTGGCCTTCGCGAGGTCGGGCCGGACCCGCTCGAACTCGTCGCGGTAGCCGCCGACCGCGACGCCAAGCAGCACGCGCCCGCCGCTGAGCTGGTCGAGCGTGGCGACCTGCTTGGCCAGCAGCACCGGCTCGCGTTGCGGGAGCACCATGATCCCGGTGGTCAGCCGCAGCACCGAGGTGCGGGCCGCGATGTGGGACAACGTGATCAGCGGTTCGAAGTAGTCCGGCGGTTGGGCCCACGCGTCCCGCACGAACTGCATGGTGTTCAGGTGGTCGTTGCCGCCCGCGTCGTGGTAGCCGAGTTGCTCGGCCTCCAGCGCGGTGTCCACCACTTCCGTGGCGGTGGCGAACGGAACCGGGTGCATCATCCCGGCCGTGCAGGTCGGGACCTCGATACCGAACTTCATGGCCTCCTCCTGAGATTCACTACGCTACGGTAGCGTAGCACAACTCGATCAGGGGAAGCGTTGGGAAAGGCGGGCCAGGACGTCGTCGACGACCCGCTCGGCGAACTCGATCGTCAGGGTCCGGCGCGAGAGCAGGCGCCGGTAGAACAGCGGTCCCAGCACCAGGCTGGCCAGGGTGTCCGAATCGCGCGCGCCCGCGTCCGGCTCGCCCCGCTCGACGGCGCGCAGCACGGCGGTCTCGATGGGCTTGCGCCGCTGCGCGGTGAACTCGGACAGCAGCCGCGCGAGCTCGGCGTCGTCCTCGGCGGCGGCGATCAGCCGGGGCAGGATCCGGCCTGCAGGCTCGGTGTTCAGCACCGCGACCAGCTCGCGAACGAAGGACTTGAGGTCGCCCGCCAGGCTGCCGGTGTCGGCGATCTCGGCCCTCGGCACCGCGGTCTCGACCGCGGACAGCAGCAGGTCGCGCCGGTTGGGCCATTGGCGGTAGACGGTCGTCTTCGCCACGCCCGAACGCACCACGACCGCCTCGATCGTGGCGCCCTCGAAGCCCCGCTCCGAGAGCACCTCGACCGCGGCGGCCAGGATCGCCTCCCGGGAGCGCTGGACCCGGGGGTCGGTGGAGGGTGATGCGGCCATGTCGGTCCTCCTGCTCGGTGCGGTCCGATACCGGATCGTAGCGAACGAGGTCCGACGCAGACGAAAACGGCGGGGCGACCCCGTGAGGGCCGCCCCGCCGCCGAACTCGCCTGGGATCAGGTGAGGGTGAGGACGTTGTGCATGCCCATGAAGGTGTGCGGCATGCCGTCCTCGTCGCTGGGGACGTAGCAGACGACCGCGTACCGGCCGGGCTTCAGGTCGAGGTGCACGATGGCCCAGCGCCCGGGGGAGATCGACTGCAACCCGGCCTGCAGGCCGGTGAACGGCTTGGGCGGCCGGGGGCCGCCCGACATCACAGCGTCGTAGTAGGCGGTGATGTCGTCGTCCGTGATGCCGTCGCTCACGGGCCGGAAGACCGTCTCGTGCATCTCGTCACCGGTGACGATGTTGAGGAACGTGCCGTCGTGCGGGAACGTCTCCGGGACCCCCTGGAACCGCGGGTCCTCGGCGGACATCGTGGCGTCGATGGTCGCCGTGTAGGTCGGCAGCGGCGAGTACAGGAACGCACCGACCACCTTCACCTCGTGGTAGCGCGGCACGATCGGCGGGGAGTCGATGTCGTAGATGTCCACGAAGTAGTACGTGCCCGCGGTCAACGGAATCGTGACTTCCTGAGCACCGTACGTGCTCGTTACCGCGCCGCCGATTTCGGTTATGTCACGATAGAGGCCCTGCATTCCGGGGACCGTCTGACCCTCGATGCCGGACAGGGCCATGTCGATGTCGTTTTTCGCCATGTCGAGGGTCGCGCCCGGGTTGAGCGAAAACCCCTGGATGGCGTGGAAGACGTTTTCGGGCGTGGTGAACCGGAACGTGACATATCCGGCATGCAAGACCTTCGGCATCTGGAAGCCGCCCTCGGCGGTGACGTCCACCGACACCACCGGGGTCTTCGCACGCCAGGGCACCGGGTGCCCGCCTGGGTTGTCGGGGGTCCCGCTCGCCACCGCCGAGCCGCCGGCAAGCAGCGTCGCCGCCGAGAGCATGGCTACGACGAATTGAACGGGTCTGACTTTCTTGATTGACATCAGTGCCACCTGAGAATACGCCAGCGCAGCTGGGAAAAGGGCCGATAAATGGTGAATGGCGAGCCGGACGTTATAGTGAGGCGAAACACAGTGTCAAGGTCACAGGCCAGAACTTGATCAAAGTATCGCGAAGAGCGACCGAATGGCCTACCGGGCAGGCACTCTTGATGACTGTTGGTTTGTTCTCGAGCGCGGTCGGTTGCAAAGTCGCGGTTTCAACACTCCCGTTCGGGCTAGCGGGAAACTGACCCGGGTCGTCGGACCCGCGCCGGAGGGCCGTGCGCATGCCGGGACCGCGTCCAGGCGGCCCTAGGCTGACGCCGTGACCTCCGAACAGGCCCCCAAGATGCAGGGGATTTCCGGGCTGGTGCTGGCCGTCCGGTTCCTGACCGAGCTGGCGCTGCTGGCCGGTCTCGCCGTCGCGGGTGCGCGGCTGGGGCAGAACGCGGCGTTCAGCATCATCGAGGCCGTGGTGTTCCCGGCCGCGGCCGCGGCGTTGTGGGGGCTGTTCATCGCGCCGCGGGCGAACCGGCGCCTGGCCGAGCCGCTGCGGTTCGTCGTGGAGTTCCTGCTGTTCGCCGCGACCGGGCTGATCCTGGCGTTGTCCGGTCTGGTGGTGCTGGGCGTCGTCATCGCGGTGGCGGGCACCGCTTTCGCCGCCCTCACCCGGGTCTACGCCAAGGACGGCTGACCCGGGAGCCCATCGAGCATCAGGCCGAGGGTGAACGCGAACCGGTCGTGGGTGGTTCCGGCGGTGAGCTCGGCGGCGTAGCGCTTGGTCTGCGGGAAGGTGTCGGGCAGCGCGGCGAACCGGTTCAGCATCTCGTCGCGGCTGCGCACCCAGGCCTCGTCGCTGCGGCGAGCGGCCAGCGAGACCTCGAGGCTGTGGGCGTTGACGTAGAGGGTCAGCGCGTCGATGGTCCACGCGGCGGTCTGCGGGTCGACGCCCCCGGCGAGCAGGATGGCCAGCATCCCCTCGCTCACCCGTAGCGTGTCCAAGTTGGACGGAGCGGCAGCGAAGGCCGCCTGTGAGATCCCCGGGTAACGCAGGTACTGGTCACGCAGTTGCGTGCAGACGTCGATGAGCTGGCGGCGCCAGGTGGCCGGGTCGGGCGCGGGCAGTTCGATCTCGGCGCACAGCCGACCGATCAGCAGCTCGTCTAGGTCCTCCTTGTTGACCACGTGGGCGTACAGCGACGACGGTCCGGTCTCCAGCGCGGCGGCCACGCGCCGCATCGTCAGGGCTTCGTAGCCTTCTTTTTCGACGATGTCGAACGCGGTGCTGATGATCGCCTCGACCGTGATCGGCTTCTTGCGCCTGCCGGACGGGCCGCGCCGCGCGGCCGGCGCGCTCGGGTCGAGCTGGTGCCGGGCGGCGCGGCGTTGCTGCGGGGTCGGCGACATGCGCGCAGTCTAACGAACGGTGTTCTGAATCACGGCGAACGCCATTCGCATTGACACGAACGCTGTTCGTAAGTAGAACGGCGTTCGTGACTACTGACCTGCGCATACCGGCAGCGACCACCGTCCTGCCGTTGCGCACCGCATGGCTCGTCCTCGTCGTCGTGGTTCTGGCCGACGTCATGGACCTGCTCGACTCCAGCATCGCCAACCTCGCCGGCCCGTCCATCCGCGCCGACCTCGGCGGCGGCCAGGTCACGCTGCAATGGGTGCTCAGCGCCTACACCGCGGCGTTCGCCCTCGGCCTGGTCACCTCGGGCCGCCTCGGCGACCTGCTCGGCCGGCGCCGGCTGTTCCTGCTCGGCATGACCGGCTTCACCCTGACCTCGCTGGCCTGCGGGCTGGCCCCGAACGTGGTCTTCCTGATCGTGGCCCGCACGCTTCAGGGCCTGTTCGGGTCGGTCATGATCCCGCAGGGCCTCGCCCTGGTGAAGGTCGTGTTCCCGCCGCGGCACCTGCGCAAGGCGCTGATGCCGATGGGCCCGATCATGGGCGTGGCCACCGTCGCCGGGCCGATCCTGGCCGGCTGGCTGCTGCACCTGGACCTGTTCGGCAGCCAGTGGCGGTCGATCTTCCTGATCAACGTGCCGTTCGGCGTCGTCGCCGGGGTGCTCGCCTGGCGCGTCCTGCCGCGCCGCGGCGGTGAAGACCGCACGGCCCGCCTCGACCTGACCGGCGTCGGTCTGCTGACCGCGGCCTCGGCGCTGCTGATCATCCCGCTCATCCAGGGCCGCGAACTCGGCTGGCCCGCCTGGACCTACGCCATGATGGGCGCTTCGGTCGTCCTGCTCGCGTTGTTTGTCATGTCCGAGCGGCGCACCGCGCACCCGGTCATCGCGCCGTCGTTGTTCCGCAAGCGCAGCTTCGTCGTCGGCCTCCCGATCGTGGCCGGGTTCTACGCGGCCCAGGGCGCGTTCGTCCTCGTGCTCAACCTGGTCCTGCAACTGGGCCTGGGCTGGACGCCGCTGCAGACCGGTTTCACGCTGATCCCGTGGGCCCTCGGCACCGTCGTCGCCGTGCTGCTCGCCGGTGCCGTGCTGGCCGAGAAGCTGGGACGCGCGAGCCTGCACCTCGGCCTGTCCGTTGCCGTCGTCGGCCTGCTGGCCCTGTGGTGGTGCTTCGCCCACTGGGGTGCCGAGATCACGGTGTGGAAGTTGGTGCCGGCGTTGCTGGTCACCGGGTTCGGCTCCGGATTGGTCTTCGTCCCGCTGGTCGACTTCATCCTCGGCGACGCCACCGCCGAGGAGGTCGGCACGGGCGCGGGGCTGCTCAACGCCGTCCAGCAGTTCGCGGGCGCCATCGGCGTCGCCGCGCTCGGCACGGTGTTCCTGGCCCGGACCGGGCACTCGTACTTCGGTGCGGCGGAGATGGTGTTCGCCATCATCGCCGGGCTGGACGTCCTCGTGCTGGTCCTAGTGGGTCTGCTACCCAAACACGCGCAGCAGACGCATTAGCTCAACGGACGTGGTTGCGGAAGAAGGACTTGTCGATGCTTGTGACCTCGACCGTCCGGACCTCGCTGATCTTGCGCAACGCGATGCGCTGCACTGCGCGCCTGCGCCAGATCCGCGGGTTGCGCAAGTCCTCTTCGGTGAGATCCCCCGTCACGATCGCCTTATCCGAAGCGGGGAAACGCCCGTTACCGCGATTCTTGGTAGCCGTCGGTCCACCCTTTGTACCTGCGCGTTGATCGGTGCGAGCGGCGATTGGGCGGAATCCGGTGGGGGTTAGGGTTTCGCCGTGTTCGCGGAGTTGTCGCTGCCGGGTTACGAGGTGATCGACGTGCTCGGCCGTGGCGGGTTCGCCGTCGTGCACCGTGCGCGCCAGACCACCATCGACCGCGAGGTCGCGATCAAGGTCGACGGCCGGGTCGTGCTCGACGAGCGTGACCAGCGCCGGTTCCTGCGCGAGGTCCGCGCCGCCGGGCGGTTGTCCGGGCACCCGCACGTGGTCGAGATCTACGACGCGGGTGTGCTGCCCGACGGGCGGCCCTACCTGGTGATGGAGCTGTGCCCGAACGGATCGCTGCGCGGCCCGATGCCGGTCGCCGACGTGGTCCGCACCGGCGCGCAGATCGCCGACGCCCTCGTCGCCGCGCACGACCTCGGCGTGCTGCACCGCGACATCAAGCCCGGCAACATCCTGCGCAAGCGTTACGGCACCCCGGCTCTGGCCGACTTCGGTCTCGCCGCCCTGGTCGATCCCGGCCGGGACTCGTCGGTCACGCTCGCCGCGCTCACTCCCGCCTACGCGCCACCGGAGGCCTTCCGGCACGAGGCGCCGACCCCGCGCTCGGACGTCTACTCGCTCGCGGCCACGCTCTACGCGCTGCTGTCCGGCCGCCCGCCGCGCTTCCCCGGCGACCGCCAGCCGAGCCTGCCGGAGATCGTCCGCTACCACGACGAGCCCATCCCGGACCTGCCCGGCGTGCCGCCGGAGGTGACCGCGGTGCTGCGCCGCGGCATGGCGTCCGATCCCGCCCAGCGCCACCCGGACGCGGCGGCGTTGCGTGCCGACCTGAACCGGTTGATGGACCTCGGCATGCCCGCGTCGGTGTCGGCCAACCTGACCACGATGCCGGTGCCGCAAGTCCACTCCGGACAGTCGACGACCCAGAAACCGGCTCGCAGCAAGCTGATCGCGGCGCTGGCCATCGGCGTCGCGGCGGTGCTGGTGCTGGCCGGCGTGTGGATCCTGGTGAACCACGACAACACCGCCGGCACCCCGGTAGCGGGTGGCCCGTCGCCGAACATCGCCCAGACCCCCGACGCCACCACCACCTACGGCGTCCAGACCACCACCGACGGCTGCCCGGCGGCGTCGGTGGCGGGCGCGCACGCGCGGTGCACCCAGCGCGCCGAGTGCTGGAGCGGGATGGTCGTGATCCAGGGCGAGGTGACCAGCATCCGGCGCATCGACTGCAGCACCGAGCACGTGTACGAGACCTTCGCCATCGCCGAGGTGCCCGCCACCCTCGCCGAGGACTACATGGACGTGCTGGAAGCCGATTCGTCGGTGAAGGCGGTGTGTTCGCAGAAGACCTTGATGGCGTCGCGTTTCGGCGATGCCGTGCAGTACAAGGACTGGACGCTCGAGGTGCTGCCGCCCACGCCCGACGACCGCACCGCGGGGCGGCGGATCTACCGCTGCCTGGGCACGCCCACCGGGCACACGGTCAGCGGTTCGGCCTTCCGTCCGCGCAAGTAACAGCTCTAGGGACAGACCAGCCCTTCCAGCAACTCCACGGCACGCTGCGCGGCGGGGTGCTGGGCGACGGACTTCTTGACCGCGACGCCGATGTGGCGGACCGGGGTCGGTGACACCAGGGCGACGGCCGCCAGGTCCTTCGGCAACTCGCCGAGGCCGAGCTGCGGTACCACGGTGATCCCGATTCCCGTTGCCACGAAAGCGATCGCGGTCCGGTAGTCGTGGGTCTCGACCACGAAGCGCGGCACGAAGCCGGCCTGCGCGCATGCCGCGAGCACGACCTGGCGGCACGGTCCGTCCCGCAGGTCGTTGTCCACCCAGTCCCGGCCGGCCAGGTCCGCGAGCGGCACCTGCGCCGACTCGGCCAGCGGGTCGTCGACGCGCACGACCACGCGGTACGGGTCGGCGGTCAGCCGGCGCACGTCGACCAGCGGCGAGTGCCCGCCGCCCTGCTCCTCGACGAAGATGTCGACGTCCGGGTCGGCCGGGGTGAACTCGGTCATCCGCAGGTCCAGGCGGAGTTCGGGGAACTCGGCACGCAGGACCGCGACCGTCGGGGCCAGCCAGGTCGCACCGGCCGACCCGAAGTAGCCGATCGCCAGGCTGCCCACCCGCCCCTCCCGCAGGTCACCCACCACGCGTTCGACCCGGCCGACGGCTTCGAACAACGCCTCCGACTCGGTGGCGAGGGCCCGGCCGGCCGTGGTGGGCTCGATGCCGCGCCCGACCCGCTCGAACAACCGCAGGCCGGTTTCCCGTTGCAGGGCCGCGAGTTGCTGGCTCAACGCGGAGGGCGTGTACCCGAGGGCGGACGCGCTGGCCCGGATCGAACCGGTCGCGACGACGGCACGCAGGACGCGGAGACGTGCGATGTCCATTCCCTGACCGTACAGACACACTTAACGGTTGTACAGAATTGGTCGCTTGTGCTTTACGGTCGATCGCGCTGACGATGGACTGGTGACCGACCAACTCCTGACCAATCAACTCGTGACCGCCAGGCCAACCGACACCGGCCGGACGGCGGCGGCCATCGTGCTCGCCGTCGTGCTCTGGGGCTCGGCCTTCATCGCCATCCGCGTCGTCGGGCATTCCCTGTCGCCCGCCCCGATGGCGTTGCTGCGCCTCGGCGTCGCCGCCGCCGCGCTCACCGCGCTGGTGCTGGTCAAGGGCGCGGCTCGCGTCCGGCTCTCGCGCACGTCACTGCTGCTGGTCGGGGCGTACGCCGTGCTGTGGCTCGCGGGCTACACCGTCGCGCTCAATGCCGGCGAGCGGTTCATCGACGCCGGGACCGCGGCGCTGCTGGTGAACCTCGCGCCGCTGATGGTCGCCTTCGGCGCCGGACGATTCCTGCGCGAAGGCTTCTCGCGCCCGCTGATCACCGGCTCCCTGGTCGCCCTGGGCGGGGCCGCGATCATCGCGACGGGGGCTACCGCGCAGCGCAACGTCGCCGGTGTCCTGCTCTGCGTGCTGGCCGCGGTGCTGTACGCCGCCGGGGTGCTGATCCAGAAGGTCGCGCTGCGCAACGTCGACGGGCTGACCGCGATCTGGCTGGGTTGCGTCATCGCGACCGTGGTCCTCCTGCCGTGGGCGCCGCAACTGGTCGGCGAACTGCGGGTGGCGCCGGCCGGCGCCATCCTCGCCACCGTCTACATGGGAATCTTCCCGACCGCGATCGGCTTCACCGCGTGGGCGTACGCGTTGCGCCGCACGGACGCCGGCCGGCTGACCGCCACCACCTACGCCGTGCCGGCCGTGTCCGTGCTGTTGTCGTGGCTGGTGCTCGCCGAGATCCCGACGGTGTACAGCCTCGTCGGCGGCGCGGTCTGCCTGACGGGTGTGGCCATCTCCCGCCGGCGGTAGCGGCTAGCGGATCACGGCGCTGCGGCGCCGGTCGCGGGGCGAACTGCCGGCGCGGGATCGAGCAGGTGGCGGTGCAGGAAGGACAACTCGGCCGCGACAGCCTGTTCGTGCCCATCCAGGAAAGGCTCGTAGTGGCCGCCGGGCATCCGGACGAGCTCACCGCGGGGGGCGCGCTGGGCCGCGCGGACGCCCGGTTCGGCGAACACCGACTGATCGTGGTCGCAGACGACGACGAGCAGCGGGCACCGCACGCGGGCCGCGTCCCGGGTGGGCCGGTAGAAGCCGATCCGGAGCGTGGTGCGGGCGGCGACCGTCTGCGGCCATTGCGGGTACCGGTTGCCCGGGTTGAGCGCCCGGTCGCCGTCGAGGCCGTCCGGAGTGGTCAGGAACGCGACCGTGCTCGGTTCCCCGGCCAGCGGCACCAGCAGGGGCGGCCGGCCGAGCGGGCTGCCCACGGCGTCGCGCAACGCTCGGCCCATGAGCCGCAACATCGGCAGTGGCCTGCGGTGACGCATCGTCTTGCGCGCGGCCACCTGGCCGTCGACCAGCGGCGTCTGGGCGATCGCCGCCGCCAGCCGGGGGTTGCGGGCCGCGACGCGCAGGACGTGGCCGCCCGAGAGGGAGAAGCCCCAGATCGCCAGCTTCGCCGGGTCGACGCCCGGCAAGGTCGTGGCGAACTCGATCGCCGCCTGCCAGTCGGCCAGTTGCTCCTTGACGCGGATGACCTGGCGTGGCCGGCCACCGCTCTGCCCGAGGTGCCGGTAGTCGAGGGCGAGGACGGTGAACCCCGCCTCGTGGAACCGCCGGGCGAACGGGTCGGTGCCCGGTTCCTTGGTCACCCCGCCGCCGGCGGCCATGATGACGCAGGCACCGTTGGTCCCCGGGTAGTGCCAGGCGGCGCATTCGCTGTCACCGCTGGCGAAGCGGACCAGTTTCCGTTCGCTGGACGCGGTCACGATGCCCTCCCGGGCTCGAAGTCGGCGACGTGGTGGGCGGCCCATTCGGCGAAGGTGTGCGGCCGGCGGCCCAGGATCTTCTCGAGTTCCGACGTCGGCGGGAACTGCGGATGCGTGCAGTTCGCGGCGTAGCGAGCCATCATCGCGGTGACGAACGGCTCGGGTAGCCCGCCTGCCACCATGCCGCGCGCCGCGGCTTCGGCCGGCACCTCGTGGAACCGCAGCGGCCGGCCGAGCGCGACGCCGAGCTGCCGGACCATCTCCTCGTGCGACAACGACTCCGGCCCGGTGAGGTCGATGCGCCGGCCGAGCAGCTCGTCCTCGGTGAGGGCCTTGACCAGGGCCGCGACCAGGTCGCGCTCGTCCAGGGGCGATTCCTCGAAGCCGGCGTACACGTAGCGGACGTCGTCGCCCGCGCGGATCTGGCCACCCCAGGCGGCCAGCGCGTTGAGCGCGAACGCGCTGGGCCGCAGGCTGACCCAGTCGAGACCGCTCGTCGCGGCCGCGTCGTCGACCTCTTTGTTGCGGTCGCCGCGCAAGCGCGACGGCTGCGTGTCGAGCGGATCGTCCACATTGGCCGCGGCGAGCGCGACGACCCGGCGGACGCCGAGGTTGCGGGCGAGCGCGACGAGGCGGTGGGCGGCATCGCCGACGGCGCGGGAGTGCAGGAACAACGCGTCCGCGCCGCGCAGTGCGTCCGTGAGGGTTTCCGGCTGCTGCGGGTCGCCTTCGACGACCTCGACGCCGGCGGGCAGTCCCGCTTCCCGCGGGGAGCGGGTGACGGCGCGAACTTCATGGGCCTCGGCGAGTTCGGCGGCCAGGAGGCGTCCGACGACTCCGGTCGCCCCGGTGAGCACGATCATGGCGGGTTATCCTGTCTCTGAACTTCAGATAATACGAGGAGCATATCATATGAAGTCCGTAAGAGGTGGCGATGCCGGTCGTCGCCGACGCCGGACGACCGTGGCGGTGAAGCAGTCGCTGCGCGAGCTGCGCAACCAGCTCTCGCTGTTGAACCACCAGGTCAGCGCGCGTCTGACGCTCAAGGACGTCGACCTGGACTGCCTCGAGCTGATCGCCCGCCACGGCCCGCTGAGCCCGAGCACGCTTGCCCGCCGGGCCGGCCTGCACCCGGCGACGATGACCGGAATCCTCGATCGGCTGCAGAAGGGCGGCTGGATAGTCCGCGAGCGCAACCCGGACTCCGCTGACCGCCGCGCGATCGCCGTCCGGGCGGTCCGCGGCCGCAACGCGGAGCTGTTCCGCCTGTATTCGGGCATGAACACCGCCATGGACGAGCTCTGCGACGGCTACAGCGAGGCGGAGTTGGAGCTGATAGCGGAGTTCCTCCGCCGTGCGACGGAGGCCGGCCACACGGCGACGGCCGACCTGGCCGAGAGCTGACGCGTCCGCCGCCGCGCGTTCGGGACGCTAGGCGCGGTCGGCCACGACATACCAGACCCGGCCGATGATCCGGCCCTGGTCGTCGGTGCGCAGCTTCGACCGGTCCGCGGGGTCCATGGGAACGCCCATCCGGTGCAACCGCTCACCCATCCCCGCCCACGCCTCACCCTTGAGCGCGGTCGTGTACTCGGTCAGTTCGATGTCGCGGATGGTCCAGTGGTTGCCCAGGTGCTCGCGCAGGTCGTCGCGGCTGACGGTCATGGGCAGGCCGAAGCCCTCGTTGCCCTCGTCGGCGAAGCAGAACAGGTGCAACCGCGCGCCCGGCAGCGTGACCCGGGCCAGCGCCGCGGCGTACGCGTCGCGCTGGGAAGCGGTGAGGCAGTGGTAGAGGGCGCTGTCCAGCACCGTGCTGAACTTCGCGTCCACACCGTCCATTGTGGTCACGTCGGCGTGCAGGAACGTCACGTCCACGCCACGTTCGGCCGCGCGGGCCCGCGCGGTGTCCAGTGCCACCGGCGATCCGTCCACACCGGTCACGCGGTACCCGCGCGAAGCCAGGAAGATCGCGTTCTCGCCGAGCCCGCACCCGGCGTCGAGCACCTCGTCGTGCAGCACGCCCGCGTCGGCCAGCCGCACCACGGCGGGCTGCGGCGCCTTGATGTCCCACGGCACGCCTTCGGCGAACGGCAGGTCGGCGCCCTTGAGGATCGAACCGCCCTCGTAGACGCCGTCGAAGTCCACCTCGTCCAGCCGGAAACCCCGCTCCGTCATCGTGCACCCTCCCCGCGGTCGTAAATCAACACGTGATGAATACGCTGCTCCGCGCGCCCGGCGGCGTCAAGCCTCCGATCGAGCACGAATGGAGAAGCGCTGGTCACAGGGCGCGCATAAAGTCGGAACCAGCACACCGACGACGGAAGGCACGGCCATGGCCGCCACCAAGAGCACCTACGACGGGTTCAGCGCCGAAGAGCGGGCCGCGATGAAGGAACACGCGCAGGAGATGAAGAAGAGCGCGCGTCGCAGCCCCAAGACGGCCAAGGTCGACGGCGAGCAGGACGTGCTGGGCAAGATCGCCGAGATGTCCGGCACGGACAAGGAACTCGCCGAGGCGTTGCACGCACTGGTCAAGGAGCACGCGCCGGCGCTCGCGCCGAGGACCTACTACGGGATGCCCGCCTACGCGCTGGACGGCAAGCCCGTCTGCTTCTTCAAGCCGGCGGCGAAGTTCAAGATGCGCTACGCGACCCTCGAGTTCAGCGACGCCGCACAGCTCGACGACGGTCCGATGTGGCCGATGGGGTATGCCCTGACCAAGATGACTCCGGCCGTGCGCAAGCAGATCATCGCGTTGCTCAAGCAGGCGGTGGCCTGACCGAGTTGTCGGATGTCCGCCATGGCTGGTTTGCGCCACAGGTGAGCACTGTACTCCGAGGGTGACCTTGCAAATACTGAGCGGGTCCGGCGTGCGCGAGGGCACGCCGCACGTACGAAGGGCACGCTCATGAGACGAAGGACCCCGCTGTTCGCCGCAGCGGTCGTCGGCATGGCGGTCGCGATGATCCCGGGCCAGGCCGTTGCCAGTAGCGCAACGACTGCTGCCCCGGTCAACGCTTCCGCTGCGGTCGGCTTTGTCGCCCCGTTGCGCGTCAACCTCGGCGGCCACACGTTGAGCCCGGCGGGTCAGGCCAAGCTCGACGCGATCACCGCGAAGCTGCCGGCCGACTGGCAGCAGCGCCTCGCCCGCCACCGGGACGCCGCGGACATCGACAGCTCCACCCCGGACCGGATCGTCGCGAACGTGATCGATCCGACGCAGTACCAGTGCCAGGACACGCAGTTCACCGAGTACGCCAACTCGCTGCTGGACGGCATCTCGTTCGACGACCTGCTGATCCTGGTCTTCCTCGACGTGCTGGACTACCCGACCTACGACGCCATCTTCTTCGGCAAGCCGGGCAACACCGAGGACTACGGCCTCACGCCCGAGTACAAGGGCGCGGTGACCCACACGGTCAAGGCGGCGCAGAAGTTCTGGGACGTCGACCTGTTCGACGTGCAGACCATGGCGATGCAGAACGACATGCTGACCGACCACGACCGCGTGGCGGCCACCATGGCGATCCTGTTCGGCCTGGACGACGCGACCGCGTCCGAGGAAGCGGACCTGATCCAGGAAGTGCTGAACGACTCGCCGGTGCTCGACGGCGGCCGCAACCCGATCTTCACGCTCAACGCGTTCGCGTTCAGCGCGGAGGGCGAGACCGACCCCGTGTTCCAGGGCATCCCGGACAAGATGGTCTTCGGTGAGGGCCTCGGCACCGCGCTCGACCACCTCGGCCTGGGCACCACTGGCGCCAAGGGCGTGATCGGGCACGAGATGTCGCACCACGTGCAGTTCGAGGACGGCCTGTTCGACAGCCCGCTCGCCGGCGCGGAGGCGACCCGTCGCACGGAGCTGATGGCCGACGCGTTCGGCACGTACTTCGTGGCGCACAAGCGTGGCCTCGCGATGAACGCCGTGCAGCTCCACCAGGTGGAGCAGGCCTTCTACGAGGTCGGCGACTGCCAGTTCTCCTCCGCCGGTCACCACGGCACGCCGAACCAGCGCCTCAAGGCGTCGGTCTGGGGTGCCGAGCTGGCCCGGGCGACGCCCCCGCCGTTCCCGGTGATGCCGTCGCTGCAGCTGGACACGAAGTTCGAGAAGAAGCTGCCGAACCTCGTGAAGCCGGACGCCAAGCCGGCCACGTCGGCCGCGTGATCTGAAGGCCCGCCCGGCGCGAACTGCTCGTCAGAGCCAGCCGCGCCGGGCGGCCTGCACCCCGAGCTGGAACCGGCTGCGGGCGGCGAGCGCGTCCTGCAACGCCATGATCCGCCGCGTCACGGTTCGTTCGCTCACCCCGAGTTCCCGCGCGATGGACGCGTCCGTGAGCCCGGCCCCCAGCAGCGCGAGCAGCTTGCGGGTGTCGTCGTTGGGGCCCTGCTCGGCGTCGAAGGCCACCTTGCCCGCGCTGATCGGGATCGCCAGCGTCCAGTAGGTCTCGAAGACCTCGATCAACGAGTCGAGGAAGCCGCTCGGCGAGAACACCAGGCCGTGCAACCGTTCCGGCCCGGACATGGGCGCGATCAGCACCGCCCGCTCGCCGTCGGCGATCTGGAGGTTGCACGGGACGGTCGGGAACACCCGGGCGGCCTCACCCGCCTCGGCCGACTCCTGGACCATCGCCATCACCGCGGGTTGCCGCAGGATCTGCGCCCCGTAGACCACCCGGTAGGCCACGCCGCGGCGCAACGCCTCGGCCGCGCCCGGGTGCTGGTGCGGTGGCGGGGCGCTGTCACCGCTGGGGCCGATCGACAGCGCCCGCACCTCCTTGGTCGCGTGTTCGTGCAGCGCGACGGCGGCCGCGACGACGGCGGCCGTGCTGGTCAGCGGCTCCAGGTAGTCCGGGCCGGTGGACTGCCGGGTCCAGACCCGGGCGAGCGTCTCGGCGGTCTCGCGGGCCGCGGCCGCCGCGCGCACGTACCGGTCGGCGAGCGCCTGCATCGGCAGCCGCGGCGGCATCGCCTCCAGCGCGCCGTCGTGCAGCTGGACCAGGCCGAGCGTCATGAGGTGGTCGACGGCCTCGCTGACCACGCCGGCCGGCATCGCCACGTCGTCGGCGAGCGCGTCCGGGTCGGCGCGCTCGCGTTGGACGATCGCCCGGTAGATCATCTCGGCCGGTTCGGGCAGTCCGAACTCAACGGCCGGTGACCCGGTCAGCAGCTCGCCCCCGGTCATGGCGCCCCTCCGTTCACCTATATGAACCGATCATCCCATTTGGCCCACTCTGCTGGTTCAACCGAGTGAAGGCAGGCAGCCGTTACTTCGGCTCGCGGTAGCGCCTGGCGAACCCATGCCCTGACCGGGTGATCTCCAAAGAGATCTGCTGCTCAGCCGGGCTTTGACACAACAGTGATGCAGCACGCACGTTGTCGTGCGTTGACGATAGTGTGTGTCGCACAGTATCGTGTGTCGTGTGAGCGGAGACGAGTTGCTGGACGCGCACCGGCAGGAGTTGTGGCGGGGCTCGGTCGTGCTCGCCAGCCTGCTGGCGTTGCAGAAGCCGGGTTACGGCTACGGATTGCTGGACGCGCTGGAGCGCGCCGGGGTACCCGCCCCGGCCAACACGCTCTACCCGTTGCTGCGCCGCCTCGAAGGCCAGGGCCTGCTGACCAGCGAATGGGACACCAGCGGCTCGCGGCCGCGGAAGTTCTACCGGACCAGCCGCGACGGGGTCCGGCTGGCGCGCGCGCTGCAACGCGAGTGGCGGGCCATCGACGCCGCGCTCACCCAACTGGACACCGAAGAGGGGGAGTAGTGACCACATCACTGACCGATCGCTACGTCGCCGCGACCGTGCGGCACGTGGCGGGCAGGCACCGCCAGGAGATCGAACGCGAGCTGCGGTCGTCGATCGCCGACGACGTCGAGGCCCGGGTCGAGCTCGGCGAGTCGCCCGAGGACGCCGAGTACGCCGCGCTGACCGAGCTCGGCGACCCGGACCACCTGGCCACCCGTTACGCCGATCGCTCGACCGTCCTCATCGGACCCGGCGTCTACCCGGGTTACAAGCGGGCGCTGGGGTTCGCGTTCCTGACCATCCTGCCGATCACCTACCTGGTCAACGGGATCGGGCGCTGGGTCAAGCACGCCAACGCGGGCGACGCGATCTTCGGCCCGCTCGGCGTCGCGCTGACCGCGGCCGTGTACGTGTTCGCCGGCGTGACCCTGCTGTACGTGCTCGTCGACCGGTTCGGCACCGACGACGGCGACCACGACAGCGAGGACGACAAGTGGACGCCCGCGCGGTTGCCGTTCGGCGACACCAGGCGGTCGACCACGTGGGCCGAAGTCGGCGCCGGAGCCGTGCTCGGTGTGCTGCTGATCGTCGCGTTGTTCGTCCAGCGGGCGATGCCGGTGACCACCGCGGGCGGCGCGCGGGTGCCGATCCTCGACCCGGGGCTCGACAGCTTCTGGATCTACTACTTCATCGCGCTGGTCGTGTTCGGGGTCGGGCTGGCCGTGCTGAACCTGCGCCTGGTCAAGTGGACCGTGCCGACCGCGGTGCTCGGCAGCGTGCTCGTGCTCGCCGCGACCGTGCCGCTGGCGGTCCTGTTCTGGCAGGCGAAGGTGCTCAACCCCGCGCTCGGCAACGAAACCCTTGCCACGCAAGGCAGTTGGGTCAGCTGGCTCGCGATCGCCGTGCTGGTGCTCGGCACCGTCGCGGTGCTCGTCAAGACCTGGCGGCACCGCACCACCGAAGGGGGAACCACGACATGAGCACGCAGACGATGGCGGCCACGCCGCCGCCCGCGACCGAACCGCCGACCGGGCTGCGCAAGCAGATGATCATCAACCTGGCGGTCAACCTCGTCGCACCGGCCGCGATGTTCTACGGCCTGCGCGCGCTCGGCGTGAACCAGTGGTGGGCGCTGCTGCTCGGGGTGCTGCCACCGGGGATCCGCGCCGGGTACACCCTGGTCAAGCGGCGCAAGATCGACACGCTCGCCGTGTTCACGCTCAGCATCCTGGTCCTCAGCGTCGGCATGTCGTTCGTGTCCGGCAGCCCGCGGTTCCTGCTGGCCAAGGACGGCTGGATGACCGCGGCGGCCGGGGCCTGGATGCTGGTCACGCTGGCCCGGACCCCGTTCATCTTCCAGGTGGTGCGCACGTTCCTGACCGGCCCGGCGGCCGAGCGCGCCGAGCTCAAGTGGCGCGATTCGCCGACCTACCGGCGGGTCCTGCGTGCCATCACCACGATGTGGGGCGTCGCACTGGTGCTCGACGCGGGGGTGCGTGTGGTGCTGGCGTACACGCTGCCGGTCGACCAGGTGCTGTTGATCAGTGGCCTGCAGTACGCGGCGCTGTACGTGACGCTCGAGGTGCTCACCCGGATCTTCGCCCGCCGCAAGGGGATCGCGGCCGCCGTCGAGGCCGAGTCGGGCCAGCGGTACCTGTGATGACGACGGCCGCTTCCCGGCCTTGTCCATCGTGGACGGCCGGAGCGCTCCGCCCCCGGCGCACGTCGAACTAGGCTGGGGTCATGCGAATCGTGTCGTTGTTGCCCGCCGCGACCGACTTGGTGGCCTGGCTGGGACGGGCCCACGAGCTCGTCGGCCGGACGCACGAGTGCGATTGGCCGCCGGCGGCGGTCGCGGGCGTTCCGGTCCTGACCGGCAGCGACATCGACGCCGAGCACATGTCCAGCCGGGAGATCGGGGCCGCGGTCGGCAAGGGGCATCAAGGTTCCTCGCTGTACACATTGGACAGCGAGCTGCTCGCCGAGCTCGCCCCGGACGTCGTGTTCACCCAGGACCTGTGCGACGTGTGCGCGTTGTCCTACGAGCGGGTGTCCGACGCCGTGCGGGTGATGGACGTCGGGCCGAAGGTGGTCAGCCTCGAGCCACGCACGCTCGACGACGTGCTGGACTGCCTGCGGGTCGTCGGCGACGTGCTCGGCGTGCCGGACCTCGCCGCGGCGAAGGTGGCCGAGTTGCGGGCCCGGCTGGACCGGCTGACCAGTCGCACGAAAGGCAAGCCACGCAAGAAGGTCGCCGTGATCGAGTGGCTCGATCCCGTGTGGCCCGCCGGGCACTGGGTGCCGGAGCAGGTCACCGCCGCCGGCGGGATCCCGCTGCTCGCCGCGCCGGGCGAGCACACCGAACCCGTCGCGTGGGAGGCGGTCGTCGCGGCCCGGCCGGACGTCGTCCTGCTCGCGCCCTGCGGGTTCAGCCCGGACCGCACGCTGGCCGAACTCGAGGTCCTCACGCGGCTGCCCGGCTGGTCCGAGCTGAGCGAGGTGTGGGTGCTCGACGGCCCGGCCTACTTCAACCGGCCCGGGCCGCGGGTGGTCCGTGGCGCCGAGGTGCTGGCGTGGGTCCTGCATGGCGTCGAAGCGGATCCCCCGGTGACGCCGGGTGAAGCGCGAAGCCTGCACGGCGGCGGAAGCCGGACGGAAGCGGGCCGGAAGCCTTCTCGTTGAGAGTGGTCACCGACCACGAAGAACGCGGCACGCGTGCGCGCCGGCGAGCGGTGTGAACCCCGTCGCATCGGACGGATACGCCCGAACACGGCGCCGGACCTTCGTGTACTTGTGTACCAGTGAGTAACGGGAGGTTACGGTGAGCGACGGCTTCGCCACGCATTTGCCGGGTCTGCGCTCGGCCGGGCAACGCGTGCACGCGGTCACCGGCGAGCTGCGCGCAAGCGTGGCCAAGGCGCCGACCGAGGACGGGGTGAGCGTCGGGCACGACGGGCTGGACCGGGAACTGCGGGCGTTCGGCACGCGTGGCCGGGCCGCCGCACGCGGGTTCGCCGACGAGAGCGCGTCGATCGGCGACCGGCTCCACGCCGTCGCCGAGCACTACGAACGGGTCGACTCCGACGTGGCCGCCGCGCTGACCAAGGTGTACCCCGGTGGCTGAGCTCGGCGAGACCACCGATCCCCGCGCGTTGATCCCCGGCGACCCGCAGGCGTTGCGGTCGTGGGCGCAGGGCTGGCGCACGTTCGGTGGCGCGGTGGACACCGCGCACCAGGACCTGAACGGCGCGGATCCCGGCCCATGGCAAGGTGAAGCGCGCCAGGCGTACACCGGCTACCTGCGCGCCACGACGCCCAGCTGGACCGGCGGCAGCGACGCCTACCGCGGCGCGGCGGACGCGGTGTCCCGCTACGCCGACACCCTCGAGTGGGCGCACGGCGCGGTCACCACGGTCGTCGACGACCACGAGCGGGCAACCACCCCGGAAGGCAAGGCCGCGGCCACGACCGAACTGCAGCGGATCCGCGCGCAGGTCACCGGCTCCGGCGACGACGCGGCCCGCGCGCTCGCCGCCGCCCACCCGAAGCCACCGGCCCCGCAAATGTCCACAATGGTCGCTCCGGCGGCCGGGCGCGGGCCAGGCCGCTACTCCGGTTGGGAGGACGTGCCGACCGAGCACCCGGACCCCAACGCGATCAACGCCGAGGGCCGGCGGGTCCACATCCTCTGGGGTGACGAGTGGGGCGGTGGGCACCACCACGACAGCGGCAAGCCCGGCAAGACGGTCTTCCCGGAGAGCTGGGACGACGACAAGATCATCGACAACGTCAACGACGTCGCCAAGAACCCGGACCAGCCGCCACGCCAGCAACGCAACGGCAACTGGATCGCCGAGGGCACAAGGGATGGCGTGCGCGTCGAGGTGATCATCGACGAGAACGGCAACGTGGTCACCGCGTACCCGGTGGACGGTCCGGGCGTCGCGGTCAACGACGAGAACGGCGACCCGCAGCCGATCAACCCCGAGGACGACTCCGACGACCCCGACGGTGACAAGGAAGAGATCGACCCGGAGAAGGAGCGGGAAGAAGCCGACGAGGAGGACGAGGACGCGGCCTGGGAACGCCACAAGGCCGAGGAGCAACGGCGGCGGGCCGAGGAGGCCGAGCACATCGGCGACGACGACATGGCGTCGGAGGAGGCAGGCGCGGCCGAGGAGAGCGAGGCCGGCGCCGACGCCGCGGAGCTGGCCGCCGACCGCCACCGCCGCCGTGCCGACCAGGCTGAGGACGCGGACACTTACCTGATCGAGATGCCCTGGTGAGCCCCAACGACCCGAGGACGACGGCGAGAACACCGATGACACCGATGACACCGATCGAGTTGCGGGACAAGTCGGCGGCCCTGCTCGACCGCCTCGCCGACCGGCTGCCCGCCGCGGAGCTGAGCCAGCTGCGCCGGTACAACGCCGTGGGCGAATGGGGTGTGCTGGTCGACGAGCTGACCGCGGCCCTGGTGCAGGACGGGATCGCGGTCCGACCGTCCGAACGCGACTCCCTGCGCGAGCTGCTCTACGCGTTCGACCCGCCCGGCCAGACGTACAAGTACATCGCCCGCCGCGACGAGGTGCTCACCCAGCTCGTCGTCGAGGCCTAGACAGCACGAAGGACTCGCCCCGGCTCGGGGCGAGTCCTTCGTGGACTTGGCTCGGCTGGCCTTGGCTCAGGCCGCGGCCGACGGGGCGGAGGCGTTGCGGAAGGCAAGGCCGGCGCCGACGGTCGAGACGATCGCCGCGATGAGACCGATGAACAGGCCGAAGCTGGTCCCGGCGCTGAACCCGGCGTCCGCGGGGAGCACACCGAACTCGCTGTCGCTGGGCATGGTCAGCCAGCGGATCACGATGATCACCGTGGCCGCCCCGGCGAGGATCAGCCAGATCAGCGGCAGCCGCTGGACCTGGGTGCCGAAGTGCGGCAGGAGCACCAGCACCGCCGCGGCGATCAGCATCAGCACGGGCAGCCACCCGCCGATGCCGACCTCCCAAGCGCTGGCGCTGACGCTCGTGTTGATCAGGCCGGAAACGCTGGCCGACCACCACGGGAACAAACTTGCCAGCAACGCCAGCACGCCCGCGCCGATCCCCGCCCACTCCAAGGTGGAGACTCGCTTAGCGTCGAACTGCGCCATGTGATGACACCCTTCCTCATACCCCCAAAAGCAAACGAATGCGCGCAAAGGTACATCGCCGGGTCTTGCCGATTAGATACGCGCCCGAGGCCAGGCGGTAACGAAATGGCATCGCGGTCGCCAGGTACTCGCACACCGTGTTCGGTTGGCTATTCACCGTCAACAATCGGGGTTTCGTGAGCGCTGGGCGTGGGCCGTAGGCCGGGTGGAACGCGCCGACGAACCGCTCGCGGAATTTCCGTCTGATCCCGAGGTGTTGGCAAAGGCAATCAGCATTGCGGTGTGGCCCGCAATTGGTCACGCCGGCCGTTGCGACCTCCTCGGCGAGTTCGCGGCTCGCGGGAGCCGCCACCTCGGCGCGGAAGTTGGTCTCGAAGGCCGCGTGCGTCACGCGCCCCTCGAGCATTGTGTCCACAGTGGAGTGACGGGCGCACCGAGCTGCGGCCCTCGAACGACGCGAACCCCTGCCACGCGCCGAGCAGCGCGTTCTGCACGGCGTCCTCGGCGTCCTGGACCGAGCCCAGCATGCGGTAGCAGTGCGCGTGCAGCTCGCGCCGGTGGGCCGCGACCAGCTCCGCGAACGCCCCTTCGTCCATGCGGGTCATCTTGCCAGTTGACATGTGACCTTTTGGTCACATATCTTTCTGTCATGCCGAGCGACGGAAGCGACAAGGTCTTCAAGGCCCTCGCCGACCCAACCCGGCGGCTGTTGCTGGACCGGCTGTTCGAACGGGACGGCCGCACGCTGACCGAGCTGGAGTCCGAACTGGAGATGAGCCGGTTCGGGGTGATGAAGCACCTGAAGGTCCTCGAAGAGGCCGACTTGGTCATCACGCGCAAGCAGGGCCGGGAGAAGTTGCACTTCCTCAACCCGGTGCCGATCCAGCTGATCCACGACCGGTGGATCGACAAGTACACCGAGCGCCAGGTCTCGGCGCTCACCGAGCTCAAACGCCGACTGGAGGAACAGCCATGACCACCGCCACCTCTGCCCGGACCGTGCAGGTCTACCGGATCTACATCAAGGCGACCAAGCAGGCCGTGTGGGACGCGATCACCAAGCCCGAGTGGACGGACCGCTACGGCTACGGCGGCAAGACCGACTACGACCTCACCCCCGGTGCGCCCTACCGGACCCACCCGAGCGACGCCATGGTCAAGGCCGGTGAGGACATGGGCTTCCCGACCCCCGACGTGATCGTCGACGGCGAGGTCGTCGAGGCCGACGCGCCGAACAGACTGGTCGTCACCTGGCGGATGCTGATGGACCCGGGTCTCGCGGCCGAGGGCTTCACCACGCTCACGTGGGAGATCAAGGAAGTGGCGTCGGGCGGGGTCAAGCTGACCGTCTCGCACGACGTGACCGGCGCGCCCGGCATCGGCCAGATGATCGAGGGCACCGACGAGGACAAGGGCGCGGGCGGTGGCTGGGCGTGGGTGCTCAGTGACTTGAAGTCGCTGCTGGAGACCGGGGCCACGCTCGGGAACTGATCCCGTGCACAAGGTTTGCCGGATCGTGCAGTGACGGGCCTGGTGGACACGCCCCATGACCGATCGTGGAGCCATGCGAGAGCACCTGCGGTTGGCCATCGGGGCGTGCCTCGTCGTGGCCGCCTCGGCCGCGACGGTGGGCGTCGCGGCCGGCGGCACCCCGATCCGGACCCGCCAGGTGTCGCTCGTCCTCGACTACTCGGTGGCCCAGGCGTGCGACGTGCACCCGAACTACCCGGGGGATCGCGCGCCGGGCAACGACATCGGCTGGCGGATCGCCCCGGGCGACACGGTGGCCTGGCTGTACAACGCGGACGCCACGTGGTCGGTGGTCGCCGACGACAAGTACCGCGACAGCACCGCGCACCCGGCGTGGGGCTTCGTGCGCCGCGACTGCATCGGCACTTCCCTTGGGGGCGAAGCGTTTCCGACTTCGCTGAGCCGCTACCCGTCCGGTCGCGTGGTGCCGCTGCGGGAGCTCGAGGGCCGCAGCGCGGTCACCAGCGACCACTACCGGCCGGTGACGTTCCGGCCGTCGGCCGGCCGCGTGACCGGCGCTCGCACCGTCCTTTCGATGGGCACCCTGCGCGACACGGCCAACCGGTTCGTGATCGGCACGGTGTTCCCCGGCTGGCACGTGCGCGTGACCGACGAGCACTCGAGCGGGTGGACCAAGGTCTACGTGCCGCACTTGAAGCGGTGGGGCTGGGTGGAGGACACCCATTTCGCCCTACCCGGCGCCGGTATTTCTCGCGCGCGCGAGGGCAGCCCCCGCCCTCCCGAGGGCACCCCTGAAACCAGCCTATCGGCTCTGACCAGCGAAAACGGTGGAGCGGCCGAATCTGTGGACAACTAGGTGCCTGTGGAAAACCGCTAAGCCGGGGTCCAGGCGGCGTTGGCCCCGCACACGACCAGGCAAGGCAGCTCACCCGGCACCCGCCCCGCGAGCCACGCGGCCAAGGGCGCGGCCGCGGCCGGCTCGACGGCCAGGCGGAAGTGCGACCACAGCACGTCCCGCGCCGCGAGGATTTCCTCGTCGCTGACCAGGACCGATCGGATGTCCGCATCCTTCAGCACCGCGAACGGGATCTCGCCGACGCGGGTCGCCCCCAACGCCGACGACGCGACCGAAGCCACGCGCGTGTCCACCGGACGCCCGGCCTTCAAAGCCTGGTGCACGGCCGAGCAACCCTCCGGCTCCACCACGACCACGTTCCGGCCGCCGCTGCCGAGCACGGTTCCGGCCGCGAGCCCGCCGCCGCCCGCCGCGACCACGAGGTTGTCCACGTCCGGCGCGTCGGCCACGACCTCCGCCGCCAGCGTGCCCTGGCCCGCGACCACCAGCGGGTCGTCGTAGGCGGGCAGGTAGCGGGCGCCGTCGGCATCGGCTTGCGCGGCTTCGGCGGCCTCGGCGTAGCTCGCGCCGCCGCGGACCAGTTTCGCGCCGGTGGCGGCGATCGCGTCGGCCTTGACCGCGGGCGTGGGTTCGGGCACGTAGATGGTGGCGGGCAGGTCGAGCAGGCGGGCCGCGGTGGCGACGGCCAAGCCGTGGTTGCCGCCGGACGCGGTCACCACGCGGTCGGGCCGGGAGCCGCCGAGCAGGGCGTTGAGGGCACCGCGGATCTTGAACGAACCGGTCAGCTGCACCAGTTCGAGCTTGAGCACGAGCGGGCTGCCGTCGAGTTCCGCGCGCAGCACCGGGGTGCGCCGGGCCCGGCCGCGGATCCGGTCGGCCGCGGCGGAGACGTCGGCGGAGGTCGGGAGGGTCATGCCTCCACCTTGGACCAAACCCCGGCCTGCGCGCCCGTGCCGTGACCCTGGACACTGGGCGCGTGAGTACTCCATGGCGGCCGGGCACCGCGACCGGCGTCGGTTCGATGCCTGGTGTGGACCCCGTCGAAGCCGCCTCGGTCGTGGTCGGCGAGTTGCCCGGGCTGCCGCACCTGCCCGAGTTGCCCGCGCGTGGTCTCGGGGCCGACATCATCGGCCGGTCCGCCGCGCTGCTGGTCGACCTGGCGGTCGAGGAGGTGCCGTCGGGTTACCGGGTCACCGCGCGCCCCGGCGGCGACCACCGGCGGGCCGTCGACTCGCTGCGCCGTGATCTCGACGCGTTCGAGGAGGCCGTCGAGCGTTCCGGGGTGCGGCCGTCCGTGGTGAAGGTGCAGGCGGCCGGGCCGTGGACGCTGACCTCCGGGATCGAACTGCCGCGCGGGCGACGGGTGATGACCGATCCGGGGGCGTTGCGGGAGTTCACCGAGTCGTTGAACGAAGGTCTGGCCGCGCACGTGTCCGAGGTGGCCAAGCGGATCGGCGCTTCGGTTGTGGTGCAACTGGACGAGCCGTCGCTGCCGAGCGTCCTGGCCGGCGCGCTGCCCACGCCGTCGGGCTACGGCAACGTGCCCGCGGTGCCCGAGCCCGACGCCCGCGACGTGCTGCACGGCGTGATCGAGGCCGCCGGCGCGGTCACGGGGCAGCCGGTCGTCGTGCACTGCTGTGCCGCGCGACCACCCGTCGGCCTGCTGGCGTCCGCCGGCGCCGGGGCGTTGTCGCTGGACGCGACGTCGTTGGACGGGCTGCCCACCGCGGTGGCCGACGAATTGGGCGAGGCCTGGGATTCCGGGGTCGTCTTGTTCCTGGGGCTGGTGCCGAGCGTCGACCCCGGAAGGCCGGTCACGCTCGCCGAGGTCGCCGGGCCCGCGTTGCGACTGGCCGACCGGCTCGGGTTCGCTCGCTCGACGCTGGCCAATCTCGCCGTGGCCACGCCCACGTGTGGCATGGCCGGCGCCTCGGCTTCGTGGGCCACGCGCGCGCTGGGCCTGTGCCGGGACCTCGGCAAGGCGTTCGTGGAGCCACCCGAGTCCTGGTGACTACGGCCGGTGCGCCACCACACCGAACATCGTCACCGAGAAGTGCAGGGCGCCGCGCTCGGCCGCCTCCGCCAGCTCACCGAACAACTGGTCGCGGTCGGCTTCCGAGATGGCCCCACGCCGCAGCGCCCCGTCCGCCATCATCCGCACCAGGTCCCAGGCCACCTCGTCGTGCGGCCGGATCAACGCCTGCGAGCCCACGTCGTCGATCTCCAGCCCGGCCGCGGAGAGCCAGCCCGCCAGCATGCGTCCCGCAAACGGTTGCGGCATCGGCACTTCGCTCACTGCGGCCACCACCCGGGGATCGCCGGGATGCAAGATCGTTGTGGCCCAGTCGGTGTCCAGCAACGCCACCCGTCCACCCGGCCGCAACACCCGCGCGAACTCCGCGGCCGCCACCGATGGCGCCTTCAAGTGCTGGAAAACCCGCTCACACCACAAGACATCGATCGACGCGTCCGACACCGGCAGCGCGCAAGCATCCCCGGCCACGAAGCTCGCCGAGCCGGCGGCGCGCCGCACCGCCTCCGCACGCACCTCCGCATTGGGCTCCACACCTACAGCGGTTCCCGCGGCGTCAGCCAACTGGATCGTCGTCGAGCCGGTTCCGCAGCCGACGTCCAGTGCGCGTTCGCCCGGTCGCGCGGCCAGTTCCGCGTGCGCCCAGTCGCGCAGGCGCATCACCCCGGCCGTCGCCGCCTGCGCGTCCAGTGCTTCGACCAGTCGGGACATGCGATCACGCTATAACGCCCGCAAGCGGCGCGTCGCGCAGGAACGTCGTCAGCGTTTCGCGCACCGCCCGCGCCGCGTTAGTCGGCGTCACGTCCTTGCGGTGCGCCAACGACACCGTGCGTGTCAGGGCGGGGGTCAGTTTCGCCGAACCCAGCAACGGCCGGTTCGCCAGCACCATGCTCGGCACCACCGCGACCCCGAGCCCGGACTCCACGAACCGCAGCACCGCGTCCATCTCGCCGCCCTCGACGGCGAACCGCGGCTCGAACCCGGCCTGGTGGCACGCCTGCAAGGTGCTTTCCCGCAAGTCGTAGCCGTCGCGGAACATCACCATGTCCTTGTCCCGCAACCACGTGATGCGCACCGCACGCGGCGGCTCCGCGCCCGCGGCCGTCGCGACCACGAGTTCCTCGCGCAGCAAGGGCGTTGTCTCCAACGCGGGGTCGAGGCCCTGCGGCGGTTCGATCACCAACGCGAGGTCCAGCTCGCCACGCACCAGGGCCGCCGTCAGGTCCTGCGAGCCGCCTTCGTGCACCACCAGCCGGACTCCGGGGGCCTCGGCGTGGAAGCGGCGCAGCACGTCGGCGAGCATGCTCACGCACAAGCTCGGCGTCGCACCGATGCGGACTCGGCCGCGGCGAAGGCCAAGCAGCTCACCGACTTCGCGGCGCGCGAGGTCCACATCGGACAGGATGCGCTCGGCGATCGGGTGCAGCGCCTCGCCCGCCGGGGTCAGCGCCACGTGCCCGCGTGCGCGGCTGAAGAGCGGCGCGCCGAGCTCGGTCTCCAGGCTCTGGATCTGCTTCGACAGCGAGGGCTGGGCCACGTGGGTCAGCTCGGCGGCCCGGGTGAAGTTCCGGGTGCCGGCCACCGCGAGGAAGTAGACCAGTTGCTGCAGGGTCATAGCCTCAGTCTATCGTCATGAGCTTTTCCATATATTGGACCTAGCGTCGTGACGTTCCTACGGTCGAGGACATGGCGACGTTCACCGCGCCCCGGCTGTGGAGCAGCACCGTGGGCAAGAAGGCGGTCATGGCGGTCACCGGCGTGGTGTTGCTGCTCTACGTCGTGGCGCACATGGCGGCCAACCTCAAGATCTTCGTCGGGCCGGAGTCGCTCGACGGCTACGGGCGCTGGCTGCGCGGGCTCGGTGCGGGCGCGTTCGGCTACGGCGGCCTGATCTGGATCGCCCGGGTGGTGCTGGTGGCCGCGGTCGTGCTGCACATGACGGCCGCGGTCCAGCTCGCCCGCCGGGCCCACGCCGCGCGCCCGGTCGCCTACCAGGTCCGTCCGCGTGTGCACGGCAGCTACGCGGCGCGGACGATGCGCTGGGGTGGCGTGCTGATCGCGTTGTTCGTGGTCTACCACGTGCTGGACATCACGACCGGCACCGTGAACCCGCACGGCGTGCCCGGCGAGGACTACGCGAACGTCGTGGCGAGCTTCCAGCGCTGGTACGTCGTGCTGTTCTACCTGTTCGCCGTCGTCGCGCTGGGCTTGCACCTGCGCCACGGCGCGGCGAGCGCACTGCGCAGCCTCGGCTCCGCGCGTGCCGTGCAACCGGTCGCCGTCGGCCTGGCCGTCCTGGTCACCGCCGGGTTCGCGGTCGTTCCGCTTTCCGTCTACTTCGGACTGGTGAAGTAATGGACTACACCACAGGTGCCCCGATCGCCGACACCCGCGCGCCCGACGGCCCGCTGGCGGGCCGCTGGGAACGGCGCCGCTTCGAGGCGCGGCTGGTCAGCCCGGCCAACCGGCGCAAGCGCTCGGTGATCGTGGTCGGCACCGGCCTGGCCGGCGGCTCGGCCGCCGCGACGCTGGGCGAGCTGGGGTATCGCGTCGCGGCGTTCTGCTTCCAGGACAGCCCGCGCCGCGCGCACAGCATCGCCGCGCAGGGCGGGATCAACGCCGCCAAGAACTACGCGGGCGACGGCGACAGCGTGCACCGCCTCTTCCACGACACCATCAAGGGCGGCGACTTCCGGTCCCGCGAGTCCAATGTGTACCGGCTGGCCGAGCTGAGCGTGCAGATCATCGACCAGGCCGTGGCGCAGGGCGTGCCGTTCGCCCGGGACTACGGCGGCCTGCTGGAGACGCGGTCGTTCGGCGGCGCCCAGGTCTCGCGCACGTTCTACGCCCGCGGTCAGACCGGCCAGCAACTGCTGCTCGGCGCGTACCAGGCGCTGTCCCGGCAGGTCGCGGCGGGCACGGTGACCATGCACCCGCGCACCGAGATGCTCGACCTCGTCGTGTCCGGCGGACGGGCACGCGGGATCGTGGTGCGCGACCTGGTCACCGGCGAGGTCTCCACGCACCTGGCCGACGCCGTGGTGCTGGCCTCCGGCGGCTACGGCAACACGTACTACCTGTCGACGAACGCCAAGGGCAGCAACGCCTCCGCGATCTGGCGGGCTCACCGGCGTGGTGCGTTGTTCGCCAATCCCGCGTTCACGCAGATCCACCCGACGTGCATCCCGGTCAGCGGCGCGCACCAGTCGAAGCTGACCTTGATGAGCGAGTCGCTGCGCAACGACGGGCGGGTGTGGGTGCCCCGCGAGGCCGGCGATCCGCGGCCGAGCGCCGAGATCCCTGAAGAGGACCGCGACTACTTCCTGGAACGGATGTATCCCAGCTTCGGCAACCTCGTCCCGCGCGACATCGCGTCTCGTGCGGCGAAGGAGGTGTGCGATGCGGGCCGCGGCGTGGGCCCGGGCGGGCTCGGCGTCTACCTCGACTTCGCCGACGCGCTGAATCGCCTCGGCCGCCAAGCGGTCGAGGCCCGGTACGGCAACCTCTTCCAGATGTACCAGCGGATCACGGCGGAGGATCCGTACACCTCGCCGATGCGCATCTACCCCGCCGTGCACTACACGATGGGTGGTCTGTGGGTCGACTACGACCTGCGCAGCACCATCCCCGGCTTGTTCGTGATCGGCGAGGCCAACTTCTCCGACCACGGCGCCAACCGGCTCGGCGCGAGCGCGTTGATGCAGGGCCTGGCCGACGGGTACTTCGTGCTCCCGGTGTCCATTGCGGACTACCTGGCCGACGCGCCGTTCGACTCGGTCGACCCGCAGTCCGTGAGCGAGGCCGAGCGGGATGTGCACGACCGTGTGGTTGCGCTGCTCGCCGTGGACGGGCACCGCACCGTCGACGAGTTCCACCGCGAGCTGGGCCGGCTGATGTGGGACCACTGCGGGATGGAACGCAACGAGCCGGGTCTGCGCAAGGCCCTGGACCGGGTGCGCGAGCTGCGTGCCGAGTTCTGGGCCGACGTCAGGGTTTCCGGGGACGCGGACGGCCTCAACCAGGCGCTGGAGCGGGCCGGGCGGGTCGCGGACTTCCTCGAACTGGCCGAGCTGATGTGCGTGGATGCCTTGCACCGCACCGAGTCCTGCGGCGCGCACTACCGCACGGAGAGCCGCACCGCCACCGGCGACGCACTGCGCAACGACGAGGAGTTCAGCTACGTGGCCGCATGGGAGTACACCGGGCAGGTGCCGGTGCTGCACAAGGAGGAACTGGTGTTCACCGAGGTCCAGCCGAGCACGCGGAGCTACCGATGAAGGTGCGCTTGCGGATCTGGCGGCAGGCCGGCGAATACGACCCGGGGCGTCTCGTCGCGTACGAGGTCGAGGACGCGTCGCCGGACATGTCGTTCCTGGAGCTGCTCGATGTGCTGAACGAGCGGCTGATCGCGGCCGGCGAGCGCCCGGTGGCGTTCGACCACGATTGCCGCGAGGGCATCTGCGGCATGTGCGGGATGATGATCAACGGCAGCGCCCACGGCCCCCGCCGCGAGACGACGACCTGCCAGCTGTACCTGCGTGACCTGCCGACCCGCCGGCCGATCACGGTGGAACCGTGGCGAGCCAAGGGTTTCCCGGTGATCCGGGACCTGGTGGTCGACCGGTCGGCGCTGGACAAGGTCATCCAGGCGGGCGGCTACATCAGCGCACCCACCGGCAGCGCCCCGGAAGCCAACGCCGTGCCCGTGCCCAAAGCGGACGCGTCCCGCGCCTTCGACGCGGCGGCATGCATCGGCTGCGGCGCCTGCGTCGCGGCCTGCCCGAACGGCTCGGCAACCCTGTTCACCGCGGCGAAGGTCGCCCACCTGGGCACGCTGCCGCAAGGCCAACCCGAACGCGCCGCGCGGGCGGCCGCCATGGTCGAAGCGCAAGACGACCTGGGCTTCGGCGGCTGCACCCAGATGGGCGAATGCGTCGCCGCGTGCCCCAAAGGCATCGGCATGGACGTCATAGCCCACCTCAACCACGACGTCCTGTACGGCTAACTGGTTTCGGGCACGAGGTGGGCGTCATAGCCCACCTCAACCACGACGTCCTGTACGGCTAGTTGGTCTCGGGCACGAGGTGGGCGTCATAGCCCGCGGCGACCAAACGGTCGTACGCGGCCCACACGGCTGCCGGAACCTCTTGCGGCTCGGCATAGCCGAGCTCGGCATACAGCCGGATGCGTTGCGTGTCGCCGACCAACACGTTGATCATCCGCGTGACATCGCCGATGTGGGCGGCGTAGTCGTCCAATGCGACCTGTTGGCCGGTGCAGACGAGCTCGACCTCTGGCCACAACTTCCGGCAGGTCGCGTAGGCACGCCGCTGCTGGTACGGGCGAGACACGATGGTCACCGACGTCGGAGCGATTCCGCCGGCTGCCAGCAGATCACGGGTGAACAGGAAGTTCTCAGCTGTGTTCCGCGCCCTTGGCTCGACCAGGATCGCGTCGTCGGGCACACCTTCGCTGAGTGCGCGCTCCCGGTAGTGCACGGCCTCCCCGCGGGGAAACCGGTCGACCGTGGTCGGAGCATTCGCGCCAGTGAACACGACAAGGGGGAACATCCCGTCGCGGAACAACCCTGCGGTGCGCACGGCGACGCCTATGTCGTGGGAGCCGAGACCAATCCCGACATCAGTCCGGTGTGGGTCGTCGTCGATGCGGTGGTAGTTCCACAGCGTCTCCACGTCGGCGCACACATCGGCGGGGATGACGTTCATGGGCTCCCCCTGGTCCGGCTGGGTCAAGGCCGTCAGTGAACGGCGGGTCAACACCGTGCCATCGGAGCACGGGCCGTGCCGCGGGAGACGGTGAGGTGGGGGAGCCCGGCTGTCCGGCACCGACACCATTGCAGGCACCATGAACCCATGGCCTGGTTCTCCCGGCGTAAGCGACCACCGACGCCCGCACCCGAGGAGCACGCGCGTCGCGCGGAGCGGTTCTGGCAGCGCTGGTTCGACCTGCTGCCCGAGACCTCCGCCGCGCTGGGTGATCGCGAGCCGCAGCGGGTGGAGCACCGGTTGTGCGAGTTGGTCGCCGATGTGCACCCCGACCTGCACTTCGCCCTCGACCGGGGGCGCCGGTCGGTCTACGCGCTGGTCGTCTCCGGCCAGGAGGACCCGGCCCTGCGCCCGTACACCGACGCGTGGAAGGCCGCCGCCCCGCCGGACGACGCCATCTGGGAGTACCACGACTCGGTCCCGCCGGTGCCCGACCCGACCGAGGTCACGGTCAACCTGGGTGCGCACCGCATCCGGCTGGCCGACGTCCGCGTGGTCGCCCAGGTCGACGCCGACGAGGGCGTGGTCGACGTCGCGGTCCATCACCCCGCCCTCGCCGAGCTCGACGAGCCCGCGCAGAAAGCCATGACCTTCATCCCGCTCGACGCCACGCTGGGTGAACGCGTCGCCGCCGAACGCCTGCGCCGGGTCGAGACCGCGGCCACCGAGCCGGAGGGCACGATCGGCCTGCTCGAACTGCGCACCCTCGTCTTCGAACTGGCCGGCCTGCCCGACCCCGGCGGCCCCGAAATTGTCCGTGGTGCTGACTAGAAAGCAATTGATGCGTCCAATCAGGTGACTCGTCCGGCAGAAGCCCTCGTGCGGCGTTACGTTTTGTTGCACTGTTTCATCTGACACGAGGGAGGGCGTGTTGATTTCCTTGGCGACGCATTTGCTGCAGGCGATCATGGCCGGCCCGGCCGCGCCGGGCACGCCTGGGGATGGTTCATCCCCCAACCACTCGGCCGACTTCATCATCGGCGCGGCCGCGCTGGTGGGCGGGGTCGCGAACATGATCAGACCCGACCTGGCGTACAAATTGTCGAAGTGGCAGTTCCGCAATCCGGAAGCGGTGGCACCCAGCGACAAGGCGTTGCTCTTGACGAGGATTGGCGGTTGCTTCGCCGCCGTTGTCGGGATTGTCTTCCTGGTACTCGGCTTCACCGGATAGCACGGCGTGGTGGCTCGGCCCGCGGTCGCCGCGGTCGCCGCGGCGCGCCGCGGGCAGCGATCGCCCGGCCGGGCCCGGGGAAGCCGGAAATTGTCGGTGGTCCTGACTAGTCTGACCCTGTGACCAGTGAGAACCTGCCTGCAGACGTGCCCGCCGACGTCCGCGAGCGCCACGCCGCGCTCGCCGAGGAGTTGCTCGGCCACCAGTTCCGCTACTACGTGCTCGACTCGCCGACCATCACCGACGGCGAGTTCGACGCGCTGCTCCGCGAGCTCGAGGAGATCGAGGAGCGCCACCCGGTGCTGGTCACCCCGGAGTCGCCGTCGCAGCGGGTCGGCGGCACCTTCTCCACCGAGTTCCGCGCGGTCGATCACCTCGAGCGGATGCTCAGCCTCGACAACGTGTTCGACCCCGACGAGCTGTCCGGCTGGTTCGAGCGCGTGCACAAGGAGATCGGCGACGGCGCGCACTACCTCTGCGAGCTCAAGATCGACGGTCTCGCGATCAACCTGCTCTACGAGAACGGCAAGCTCACCCGGGCGCTGACCAGGGGCGACGGCCGCACCGGCGAGGACGTCACGCTGAACGTGCGCACCATGGACTCCGTGCCCGAGCGGTTGACTGGCACCGCGCAGTACCCGGTGCCCGCGCTGGTCGAGGTGCGCGGCGAGGTGTACTTCCGGGTCGAGGACTTCCTGGACCTCAACGCCGCCCTGGTCGAGGCAGGCAAGGCGCCGTTCGCGAACCCGCGCAACACCGCGGCCGGCTCGCTGCGGCAGAAGGATCCCAAGGTCACCAAGTCCCGCAAGCTGCGGATGATCTGCCACGGGCTGGGCAAGCGCGAGGGCTTCGAGCCGCAGCGCCAGTCGGAGGCCTACGAGGCGTTGCGCACGTGGGGCCTGCCGGTGTCCCCGCACACGAAGGTGCTGTCGTCGGTCGAGGAGATCAAGCAGCGCATCGACTACTGGGGCGAGCACCGCCACGACGCCGAGCACGAGATCGACGGCATCGTGATCAAGGTCGACGAGGTCGCGCTGCAGCGCAGGCTCGGCACCACGTCCAGGGCGCCGCGCTGGGCCATCGCCTACAAGTACGCGCCCGAAGAGGCGACCACCAAGCTGCTCAACATCGAGGTCAACGTCGGGCGCACCGGCCGCGTCACACCGTTCGCGGTGATGGAGCCGGTGAAGATCGCCGGTTCGACGGTCTCGATGGCCACCCTGCACAACGCCAGCGAGGTCAAGCGCAAGGGCGTGCTGATCGGCGACCGGGTCGTGATCCGCAAGGCCGGCGACGTGATCCCCGAGGTGCTCGGCCCGGTCGTCGACGTCCGCGACGGCAGCGAGCGCGAGTTCGAGATGCCGACCCACTGCCCCGAGTGCGGCACCGAACTGGCCTACGAGAAGGAGGGCGACGCCGACATCCGCTGCCCGAACGCCAGGTCCTGCCCCGCGCAGCTGCGCGAGCGCCTGTTCCACCTGGCCGGTCGGGGCGCGTTCGACATCGAGGTCCTCGGCTACGAGGCCGCGACGGCGTTGCTTACCTCCGGCGTGCTCACCGACGAAGGCGACGTGTTCGCCCTCGACGAGGAGAAGCTCACGAAAGCCGATCTCTTCCGCACCAAGGCCGGCGAGCTCTCCGCCAACGCCCGCAAGCTCCTGGCCAACCTCGACACGGCGAAGGACCGCCCGCTGTGGCGGGTGCTGGTCGCGTTGTCGATCCGCCACGTCGGCCCGACCGCGGCGCAGGCCCTAGCCCGGGAATTCGGCTCCATGGAAGCGATCGAGGCCGCCGACGAGGAGCGGCTGGCCGATGTGGACGGTGTCGGCCCCACCATCGCCCGGTCGCTGCGGGCCTGGCTCGAGGTCGACTGGCACCGCCAGGTGGTCGAGAAATGGCGCGCCGCCGGCGTGAAGATGGTCGACGAACGCGACGACTCGGTCGAGCGCACCCTGGAAGGCATGTCCATTGTGGTCACCGGCTCCTTGACCGGGTTCTCGCGGGACGAGGCGAAGGAAGCCATCATGACCCGCGGCGGCAAGGCGGCGGGATCGGTGTCGAAGAAGACGTCGTTCGTGGTGGCGGGCGATGCCCCAGGCTCCAAGTACGACAAGGCCTTGCAGCTCAAGGTCCCGTTGCTGGACGAGGATGGCTTCCGCGTCCTGCTGGAGTCCGGTCCCGACGCCGCCCGCGACGTGGCCACGATCGGCGGCGATGCCGATGAGTGAGCTGACCATCCGCCAGGGCCGGCCCGACGAGTACGCGGCCGTCGGCGAACTGACCGTGGCCGCCTACGCCGCCGACGGCTACTTCGAAGACGTGTCGATGGACGGCTATGCCGAGGAACTGGCGGCGGCCGAGGACCGCGCCAAGGATTCGGATGTGCTCGTGGCCGTGGACGAATCGGGCACCCTCCTCGGCACCGTGACGGTGATCCGCCCGGGGTCGCGGGGTGCCGAGCTCGTCCGCGAGGGCGAGCTGGAGATCCGCATGCTGGCCGTGTCGCCGCAAGCTCGCGGCCGGGGCGTGGCCTCCGAACTGACGCGCGCGGTCCTGCGGATGGCCGCGGACGAGGGCTGCGCGCGGGTGGTGCTGTGCAGCGTGGCCGATCGGGTGAAAGTGCACGCTTTGTATGAGCGGCACGGCTTCCGACGGATCCCGGAGCGCGACTGGCGCCCAGAGCCGAACCTCTTGCTGCTCGGTTTCGCCGCGGAGATCGAGCACTGAGCAGCTGCACGGCAGCAGCACGACAAAGCCGCCGAACCGACCTGGAGATCCGCGACACGAAGTGAGCCGCGCCGACTCCGGCCACACCCAGTGCCCGTCCCGCCACCGGAGTAGCACGAGCAAACCATTGACCGGCAACCACTTCTGACGGAACCCGTGGGGCCCACCCGCCATCTCATCCATTGAGGGGAAGGGGGCACCAACCATGGGTGATGGATTCAGTGTCGACCTCGGTGCGCTGGAGAACGCGGCTTCTGGGGTCAACAGCACGCTCTACGAACTCCAGAAGAAGAAGGTCAAGGACATCGACGCCGACGAGGGCGACTACGGCGAGGGCGACCTCGGCGGCACGGTGTCCGACTTCTGCGAACGGTGGGAACTCGGCGTGGAGAACCTGGCCAAGGACGGGCAGGAGATCGCGGGCCGGCTGAGCAAGAGCGTGCAGCAGTACCTGCTGGTCGACAAGAACCTCAAGGGTTACATGGACGGCATCCTGCAGCGCTCGTCCGGCGAAGACCCGGGGGTGCACTGATGGCGAAGGAACTGGGGGAGTCGAACGACCCGAAGGCCCTCGTACCAGGCAAACCGGACTCGGTCACCAGCACGGTCACGGCCATGCGCAGCTACGGCGACGCGCTCGCCAAGGCCGCCGCCGGGCTCAAGCGCATCGACACCACCGACGGCTGGCGCGGTGACGCCGGGGACGCGTTCCGCGCGGTCTTCCACGGCCAGCCCGGGAAGTGGCAGGAAGCGGCGGACTGCTTCCACAGCGCGGCCACCGCGCTCGAGACCTACAACAAGACGCTCACCTGGGCCCAAGGCCAGGCCGCCGACGCGATCCGCCAGTGGAACGAGGGCGAATCGGCCACGGCCACCGCGAAGACCGAGCACCAGCAGAAGGAAAAGGACGCCGGGCACGAGTTGCCCTTCGACGACCCCGGTGAGGCCAAGCGCAACGCCGCGCGCAGCACGCTGAACTCCGCGCGCAGCCAGCTCGGCACCGCCGAGGACACCGCCAACCGCACCGTCGGCGCGGCGCGGGACAAGGCGCCCGAGAAGCCCGGTTTCTGGGACAAGGTCGGCGATGTGCTCGACGACATCGGCGCGGACCTGGCCAACTTCGGCGGCGAGGTGGTCAACGGGCTCGCGTCGTTCGGCAACGCGATGATCAACCACCCGGGCGACATGCTGACCACCGCGGCCGGCGTGGGGCTGATGGCGCTCGGCCTTGGTGGCGAGTTCGGCGGCGGGCTGCTCGACGCGACCGGCGTCGGCGCCATCGCGGGGGTGCCGATCAACATCGCGTCCGCGGGGCTGATCACCGCGGGCGGGGTGATGGCCGTCGGCGGGCTCGGCGACATGGCGATGCACGCGGCCAGCGACGACAGCGTCTCGCCGATGCGCACCGACTACGAGGGTTCCGGCGGCGGCGAGTTCGAGGACACCGAGGGCTTCCGCGGCAGCGAGTACAGCCAGGACGAGATCGAGGAGTTCGTCAACGGCCACACCGGCGACGGCGATCCGACGATGAACCGGCCCTCGCAGCAACAGGTGAGCGACGCGCTGAACAAGGGCACGCCGGAGCGGCTCTACAACGAGGACGGAACGCCCCGGAATGCGGAGAAGTTCGAGTACAACGGCGTCCGGGTGATCGTCAACTACGATATGCCCTGGCGTTCCACGAGCTACAAGATCGGACAGTGATGATGCTGGAGTTCACCGAGGACGAGCGGGCCGCGCTGGCGGCCGACGCGGTGGCCCTGCCCGACGGCAGCACTCCGGACGCCGCCACCCTCGCCGTGGCGTGGGCCAAGCACGTGTCCAAATTGGACGCCGACCGGGCCCTGCCCTACACCGACCGCAGCGTGTGGACCGAGCACGACCTCGCCGGGTCGTTGTTCTTGCGGGACAACCTGGAGCGCGCGCTCACCGCGCTGCGCCCGGCGTTGCGGGAGCGGCTCGCGGACGACGTGCGGGCGGCCGACGAGCAGTTCCGCTCGTTCACCGTCGAGGACTCCGGCCGCAAGATCGGGTTCATCGCCGGCGTGGACGTCGCGGGCCGCGGCTGGTGGTGGTTCCGGGTCCCCAAGGACGGCCCGATCGTGCAGGACCTGGCGAGCTACTGACGGGGCGCCGCAAAGCGAAAGCGGCGCTTGCGTTGGGACGCAAGCAAGCCTGACAGAATCGACGCCTAGTCCGGCAGGACTACCGAGACTATTCCGGCCAGGTGGGCCAGCCGCGCCACCTCGGCGGCCCGGAACAACGGGCCGCCGGGCCGTCCCACCAACAACACCCGATCGGGTTTCCCCAACGGGGTGGCGGCGAGCTCGGTGCCCAGTTCCTGCCACGTTTCCGGGACCCACGACTCCTCACCGTCGAGCACGCTGGCCCGGGCCAGCGGCATCCACGGCAGTTCGAGCGTCTGGATCTCCGGCGCCGCGGTGCTCGCGGCGAGCCGCTGGGCACCAACCGCGTCAGAGGCGACCACCAAGGCCCAGCCGGCCCTCACGATCTTGGGGACGCCCTCGGTGAAAACCCGCAACCCCTCCGCGGGCTCCGCTGCGACTTCCTCGACGAGTTCCAGTTCGCGGTGCGTGTCGAGCACGCCCGCGTACGGTCTGACCGCGTCGACCTCGACGCCGGTCACGGATTCCGCCGCGGTGATCAGCACGTCCGGCAGCCTGCCGCTCGGCAACTCGACAACGAGGTCGTCGATCGCCGTCCCGCCCACCCGCTCGACCACGTCCACGCTGAGGATGTCGGCGCCGATGGCGCCGAGAGCCGTGGCGACCGCACCGAGGCTGCCTGGGGCGTCCGGGAGCTGAACCCGGATCAGGAAGGACAAGGCGAACGCCTCCTGCCGTTGCCGCGCGGGCGGTCCGCGCGTGGTGACCGGCCGCTGATTGTCGCAGACCCGGCGACAGCGGCGAACCGGCTGCCCGCCCAGCGGGATCGTCTCCGGTCTACACCGCGCCGCGAACCGGAACAACCCGTTCGAAACCGATCCGGCCTGCGCCCTAGACTTCAGCGGGTCAGACACCCGAGCACACCAGGGGAAGTCCCGCCCGTGACCACCATCTCCCGCGACGAGGTCGCGCATCTCGCCAGGCTTGCCAGGCTTGCCGTCACCGAGGACGAACTCGACAAGTTCGCCGGCCAGTTGGACGTGATCCTGCAGTCGGTGGCGCGCGTCGGCCAGGTCGCGGAGCAGGACATCCCGCCGACCTCGCACGCCCTCCCGATCACCAACGTGTTCCGCGCCGACATGGTGCGCCCCGGTTTGACGCAGGAGCAGGCGCTGTCGGGCGCCCCCGCCGCAGAAGAGGGCCGTTTCCGAGTGCCGCGGATCTTGGACGAGGAGGCCTGATGAGCGACCTGACCAGGCTCGACGCGGCGGAACTGGCCGCGATGATCCAGGCCCGCGAGGTGTCCTCGGTGGAGGTCACCCAGGCGCACCTCGACCGCATCGCCGCGGTCGACGACGCCGTGCACGCGTTCCTGCACGTCGACACCGAGGGCGCGCTGGCCGCCGCCCGCGCGGTGGACGAGGACGTCGCGGCCGGCCGCGACGCCGCGTCGCCGCTGGCCGGGGTGCCGCTCGCGCTCAAGGACGTCTTCGTCACCCAGACCATGCCGACCACGGTCGGGTCGAAGATCCTCGAGGGCTGGCGCCCGCCGTACGACGCCACGGTCACCACGCGGCTGCTGCAGGCGGGCGTGGTGATCCTCGGCAAGACGAACATGGACGAGTTCGCGATGGGCTCGTCCACCGAGAACTCCGCGTACGGCCCCACGCACAACCCGTGGGACCTCGACCGGGTGCCCGGCGGTTCGGGCGGTGGCTCCTCGGCCTCGCTCGCCGCGTTCGAGGCACCGCTGGCCATCGGCACCGACACGGGCGGCTCGATCCGCCAGCCCGGCGCGGTCACCGGCACCGTCGGCGTGAAGCCGACCTACGGCGGCGTGTCCCGCTACGGCCTCGTCGCGTTCTCCTCCTCGCTCGACCAGGGCGGTCCGTGCGCCCGCACGGTGCTCGACGCCGCGCTGCTGCACCAGGTCATCGGCGGGCACGACCCGCTCGACTCGACGTCCATCGACGCCCCGGTGCCCGCGGTGGTCGCGGCCGCCCGCGAGGGCGCGAAGGGCGACCTGACCGGCGTGCGGGTCGGCGTGATCACCGAGTTCCAGGGCGAGGGCTACCAGCCGGGCGTCACCAGCGCGTTCAACGCCGCGGTCGAGCAGTTGCGCGCGCTGGGCGCGGAGGTCGTCGAGGTCTCCTGCCCGAGCTTCACCTTGGCGCTGCCCGCGTACTACCTGATCGCGCCGAGCGAGTGCTCGTCCAACCTGGCCCGCTTCGACGCCATGCGCTTCGGGCTGCGGGTGGGCGACAACGGCGAGCACAGCGCCGAGGCGGTCATGTCGCTGACCCGCGAGGCCGGGTTCGGCGCGGAGGTCAAGCGCCGCATCATGATCGGCACCTACGCGTTGTCCTCGGGTTACTACGACGCCTACTACGGCTCGGCGCAGAAGGTCCGCACGCTGATCAAGCAGGACTTCGACGCGGCGTTCGAACGCGTCGACGTGCTGGTCTCGCCGACGACCCCGACCACGGCGTTCAAGATCGGCGAGCGGGTCGACGACCCGATGGCCATGTACCTCGCCGACCTCTGCACGATCCCGTCCAACCTGGCCGGCAACGCGGCCATGAGTGTCCCGTGTGGACTGTCCGAGGACGACGGTCTGCCGGTGGGCCTGCAGATCATGGCGCCTCCGCTGGCCGACGACCGGCTCTACCGGGTCGGCGCGGCCTACGAGACCGCCCGCAACGCCGCGCAAGGCGGCCCCTTGATCCACCGTGTCCCCGAGCTGGAGGTCGTGACCTCATGAAGAAGAACCAGGGCGTGTTCGGCCTGATCAGCGCGGCGTCCGCGGGCGCTTCGGCGTTCTCGAGCCTGCGCACGGTGAAGAAGACCGGGGACAAGCTCACGCTGGCCAACGCGATCGCGAGCCTGCTGGTCGCGGTCACCGGCGCGCTGCTCGCCGTGCGGTCGATGCGCGAGAAGGGCCTCGAGAAGTGACCTCGACCGACGAGCTGATGGATTACGCCGAGGTCATCGAGCGGTTCGACCCGGTGCTCGGGCTCGAGGTGCACGTCGAGCTCTCCACCCACAGCAAGATGTTCTGCGGCTGCTCCACCACGTTCGGTGCCGAACCGAACACCCAGGTCTGCCCGGTCTGCCTCGGTCTGCCGGGCGCGCTGCCCGCGGTCAACGAGGCCGCGGTCGAGTCGGCCATGCGCATCGGGCTCGCGCTCAACTGCCAGATCGCGTCCTGGTGCCGGTTCGCGCGCAAGAACTACTTCTACCCGGACATGCCGAAGAACTTCCAGACCTCGCAGTACGACGAGCCGATCGCCTTCGACGGCTACCTCGACGTCACCCTCGACGACGGCGAGGTCGTGCGCGTGGCCATCGAGCGCGCGCACATGGAGGAGGACACCGGCAAGTCGCTGCACGTCGGCGGCGCCACCGGGCGCATCCACGGCGCGGAGTACTCACTGCTCGACTACAACCGGGCCGGCGTGCCGCTGATCGAGATCGTCACCAAGCCCATCGAGGGCACCGGCGCGCGGGCCCCCGAGGTGGCGCGCGCGTACGTGACGGCGCTGCGCGACCTGTTGCGTGCCTTGGACGTTTCCGACGTGCGCATGGACCAAGGCTCGCTTCGCTGCGACGCCAACGTGTCGCTCATGCCAAAAGGCACCGCGCGTTTCGGCACCCGCACCGAGACCAAGAACGTCAACTCGCTGCGCAGCGTCGAGCGGGCCGTGCGGTTCGAGATGACCCGCCAGGGCGCGATCCTGGCCGGCGGCGGCAAGATCAAGCAGGAGACCCGGCACTTCCAGGAGGCCGACGGCACCACGGCGGCCGGGCGCACCAAGGAGACCGCCGAGGACTACCGGTACTTCCCGGAGCCGGACCTGGTGCCGATCGCGCCGTCCGAGGAGTGGGTGGAGCGGCTGCGCAAGACGCTGCCGGAGCTGCCGTGGGAGCGGCGCAAGCGCATCCAGAACGACTGGCAGCTCTCCGACGCCGAGCTGCGCGACCTCGTGAACGCCGGTGCCGTCGACCTGATCGCGGCCACCGTCGAGGCAGGCGCGCCGTCCGGCGAGGCGCGCAGTTGGTGGGTTTCTTACCTGACCCAGCAGGCCAACAACCGCGGCGTCGAACTGGCCGCGTTGCCGATCACGCCCGGTCAGGTCGCCCGGGTGATCGAGCTGGTCTCATCGGGTGAGCTGACCAACAAGCTTGCACGCACCGTGGTCGACGGTGTCCTCGCCGGCGAAGGCGAGCCGGACGCGGTCGTCGCGGCTCGCGGCCTCAAGGTCGTCTCGGACGACTCCGCGCTGACCACGGCCGTGGACGAGGCCCTGGCAGCGAATCCCGACGTCGCGGCCAAGATTCGCGACGGCAAGGTGCAGGCGGCAGGGGCCATCGTGGGTGCTGTGATGAAGGCCACAAAGGGGCAGGCGGACGCGAAAAGGGTCCGTGAGCTGGTGCTGGAGCGTTGTCAAAACTGACTCCCACCATGTGGGCCGTGGGTGCGTGAATAATCAACATTCACCCATTAGGGTGCATGGGTCCCACCCCCGTCCCGCGAAAGGTGCCACTGGTGCGTCTTCGTGCATTCCTGGCGGCCGGCGTTGCCGGCGCCGCGGTCGTGACCGCTGCCGTCGCGTTAGCGCCGGCCGCCTCGGCCCAGGCCAACAACGAATCGTTCGTCACCCTTGTCGACGTGTCGGCGCAGCGCGCCCTCATCGCCGACGACGTGGCCGCGTTCAAGTTCAACACCGGCGGGTCCATCGAGGACCCGGCGCGTGAGCAGGTGCTGCTGGACTCGGTCGCCGACCAGTCCACGCAGCTGGGCGTCGACCCCGCGGTCGCGCAGGCGATCTTCCGTGACGAGATCGACGGCAACAAGATCGTCCAGTACGGGCTTTTCGACCTGTGGACGGCGCACCCGGAGCTGACCCCGACCGAGTGGCCCGACCTCACCACGGTGATCCGCCCCGAGCTCGACAAGATCACCACCGAGTTGATGGACCAGATCAAGGCGACGTCCGACCTGCAGGTGGCGAAGAACTGCGGCGAGCAGCTCGACGCCGCCACCAATGTGGTCGAACAGCGCCGGAACCTGGACCGCCTGCACTCGCAGGCGTTGCACCACGCGCTCGCCCGGGTCTGCCACAGCTGACCCATTTGGCCGTAAGCGAACGGGACGGTGCACATCGCACCGTCCCGTTCGTCTGTCGCGTGGCTGCCAGCCGCAGGCCAAGGGGAACGGGACGCGACTCAGCCACGGAGGGGCTGCCAACCGGATTTCACCACCCAGCGCCACCATTTCCGGAAAATTCGGGGTGGCGGACTAGTGACTGGGTCACCCGATAGTGTTTAGGGTGACTAACGGTCGTGGGCGGGGCTGCGACCGTACCGTCCCCGTGTGAAAGGCACATCAGTGCGTCTTCCCCTTGCGTTATCCCGCGTCCTGGTCGTCGGCACCGCGCTCGCGGCTGTCGTCACCGGCCCGGTGGCCGTGGCCTCCGCCGCGCCCGCCGCCGCCGATGCGGCGTCCGCGTCCGAGGGCCTGCCGGCCCTCAACGGCATCGTCGACGTGGCCGCCCGCCGCATCCTGGTCGGCGACCTGGTGGCCGCGGCCAAGTTCGGCACCGGCGCCCCGATCGACGACCCGGCTCGCGAGCAGGTCGTGCTCAACGACGCCCGCAACCGTGCCGTGCAGGCAGGCATCGACCCGGACGTCACGGCCGCGATCTTCCGCGACCAGATCGAGGCCAACAAGGTCATCCAGCGCGGCCTGTACGCGCTCTGGACCGCGCACCCCGAGCTGGCCCCGACCGAGAAGCCCGACCTGGTCACCGTGGTCCGCCCGCTGCTCGACCAGATCACCGTCGACCTGATCAACCAGATCAAGGCGACCGGCACGACCCAGACCAGCTCGGCCTGCTACGGCCGGCTGACCGCGGCTTTCGTCCAGGTCGACCGGGCGCGTCACTTCGACGCGCTGCACACGGTCGCCCTGGTGCGCGCGGTGCCGTCGATCTGCCACCAGTAGAACCGTGAGAGCCCGTGTTCCGAAGGCGCCTCGGTGGCCTCCGGAACACGGGCTTCGCCATGTGATGAGCCCGTGTCCAGCGGTGTCCGACGGCGCCCGAACGTGGGACACACCTGGCCGGAAGAGGGGACACACCCGGTCGGAGCGGGGGACACACCTGGTCGGAAGAGGGGACACACCCTGCGGGAATGTGGGACACGCCCGGGGGTCAGCGGGGTTTGGAGATGAACAGCTGGGCGTAGAACCAGCCGTCGGTTTCGTGCTCGCTGGGATCCACACCGGCCGACGCCAGGGTGTCCAGGACCTGCGACTGCTCGTCCGCGGACGCGAACCTGCGCTGGCGGAACACGCCCTCCTTCTGCTCGGTCTCGTACCCCAGCTTGGCCAGCACCTCGGCGATCGGCTCGAACGGGAACATACGCAGCACGAAGTGCGCCATCCACGGCGGCCGGTCGCACGCCGTGACGACGCGCTCGATGGTCGGTGCGCCGACGTAGCCCAGGCAGCCAGTCGAGATGACCACGTCCGTGGGCTCCAGCAACGCCGCCTGCGCCTCGGTCGGGTCGCCGCGCTCCAAATCGGCACACACGGCATCGTCGAGGAATCCGGATTCCCGCGCGTAATCCAGCGCGGGCTCGGACACGTCGAGGCCCACCAATCTCAGTGAATCCGAACGCGGCAGCGAGCGATCACGCGCGATCAAATCGTCGCGGGCGTCGAACTGGACCGACTCGGTGCCATAACGCTCGTACAGGTCCGCCATCGACAAACCGCACCGCAGCAGGGCGCCGTTGATCCCGTACGAGCTGCCGATGTCCAGCACCTGGGGCCGTGCCGTGCCGGTCACCGACCGGTATTCCTCGAGCAACGCGGTGAAATGCGGTTTCGCCAGCTCTGGTATGCCGTATTCGAGCCGGCGCAGCGTGCTGAAATACGCGCGCGGATCGGGTTGGGTGTAGATGTGGTCGAGCGACACCTTGCCGGTCGCGTCGAAGTGCACGGGGCGGACCTCCTGGAGAATCGGCGGCAGTGGTCCTCCGACCTTGGCACAACTAGTCGATTCCGCCGCCACCCGCGTTCTGCCGGTTGATCACGATTGCGCGGTCGTCGCTGGAAACCGGTTTGCCGCCCTGCTTGTTCACTGTTGCGCCGATGGCGAGCGCGTCGCTGACGATGTCGACGCCGCCGAGCAGGCCGAAGCCGTCCTCGCCGGTCATGGTCGTGGCGGGCTTGCCGGTGAAGGTCCCGTCGGGGGCGAGCGGCAGGTTCTGCAGGTTGCCTGCCTTCGACGTGGCCACGACGACCATGTTCGACCAGGCGATGCAACCGGCCACGCCGGGCCGGTCGGGCCAGGTCCACGCGGGCGTGGTGAGCGCCCGGCCCGGCACGAGCCGGTACAGCAGGTCTTCCTTGGCGCCCTGGTCGGTCACCCAGGCCATGGCGCCGTCGACCGAGGCGCACACCCCACCCGGTGCGTGCAGGCCGCTGGCGATGACCCGCTCGCCGTGCGGGTTGCCCTCGGCGGCCTTGCCGGTGGCGTCGACGCGCAGCACCTTGCCCGCGAGGGACGACTCGGTGGTGGCGGCGCTCGCGTTGCCCGCGTCGCCGGTGGCCAGCAGCAACGCGCCCTTGTGGTCGGCGGCCAGCGCACCCCGGTTGCCCGTCGAGCCGCGCGGGATGCCGGTGATCACGGGCTTGGGCTTGTCCCCGGGGGCGATCCGCACCAGCCGGTTGTCGCTGCCGGTGGTGATGTAGGCGAAGATCAGCTGGTCCTCGCTGTAGCTGGGGGACAGCGCGAGCCCGGTCAGGCCGCCGTCGCCGGCCGGGTTCACCGCCAGCTTGGCCACCACGACCGGCTTCGTGTCCTTCTGCACCTTCAGGATCCGTCCGGTGCGCCGCTCGCCGACCAGGGCCACCGGGTTGCGGGGGTCGCCCGGCAGGGCGGCGACCGCGAAGACCGTGTCCAGGCACGTGCCGATGACCGCGGGGTTGTAGTCGGTGCAGCCGTCGGGCGGGGGCACGGGCTCGGCGCTGTTCTGCTGGCCACCACCCGAATCGGGCGAGCCACCGCCCGGGTCCTCGGGCAACCCCGGTGTCGGACCGGCTTCCGGGGTGAGCGCTGCGGTCGACTGCCACTTCTGCTGCGGCGGCTGCTCGGGGAACGTCGCGCAGCCGGCACACAGCGTCACCACGGCGGCCGCCGCGCTGACCAGCAAAGGACGTACACCCACGACGACCAAGGCTAGGTGCGCCCAAGTGAACCCGAGGTGAGCACGTCAGCCGGTCACCGTCACGCGGACCTGCCAGCCGAACTGCGGCGGGCCGCCCGGGTCGCCCGCGAAGGGGCTGGTCGACGTCGACAACGTCGCGTGGCCGGCGGCGACCGCCGTGCAGGTGCCCGCGATGCCCCCGTCGGGCGCCGGGTTCGCCGAACACCGCACGACGGCGGGTGCTGACGACGTCAGCGGCAGCCACGGTTGGTGCGGCGACGCCGACGATCGGAACGGCAGCTCGTCGCCCTCCCGGACACACACGGGGGCCGGCTTGTCGCCGGGCTCGATCCGCAGCGACCGTCGATGGCACGTTCGGCCGGCGGACGCGGTCGTGCTCGTCGGCAGCCGGGTGATGGTCCCGCCGGCCACGCTCGTCGGCGTCGGCCGGAGTTGCGCGGTGCCGCCTTCCGAACCGCACGCCGCCACCACGAGCACGCTTGCGAGCACAACCACCCGTCTCATGTCCAGAGGACGGAGCCGACACCTTTCCCGGTTGCCGTCCACAGCGGGTCAACTGGCAACGGAACCACCCCGTTCCAGTCTTGTACCCAATCATCCGACGTCTTTGAATCCGGTGGCCATTACCCCGACCCACGATTCGGAGCGCAGCGATGAACCCTGCTCGTCGCGGCTTGCTCGTGGCCGCCTTGCTGGCGGTCGCGGTCGTCTTACCCGCCTGTTCGACGACAACCGCCGAACCCGACACCGATGCCGACCACCCCGGCATCAACGCACCGGCCGAAGTGGACGGTGACGCCGACGCGGACGCCGACGAGGACCACGCCGTGGCCGACCCCGACGCGAAGGGCAGCGCGCCGGCGGCATTCACGGTCAAGGGCCACGCCGTCCACATCGACGCGCGCAAACTCAAGTCCAAGGCCGTCAAGAAACAACGGCCCGAGGTCGAAGCCGAGCTCACCGAGAGCGGCAGGCAAGGCACGGTGCCCGAAGCTCCGGTGCAGACCAACGCGGGCACCACGGCCGCGCCGGCGCCCGTGGTCAACGTCAAGGGCCTCGACTTCAACACCTGGGGCGCGGGCCACCCGCCGGACACCAACGGCGCGATCGGGCCGAACCACTTCGTGCAGTCGGTGAACACCTCGGTCGGCATCTACGCCAAGACGAACGGGAGCCGGCTCGCCGCCTTCACGTTCGACGACTTCTTCGCCAACAGCGGCACGGCCGAGTGCGACGCCAACAACGGCGGCGACCCCACGGTGATCTACGACGCCCCGTCGGGCAAGTGGGTCATCGCGGACTTCGCCTGGCTCGACGTCAACAAGGGCCCGTTCTACGAGTGCGTCGCCGTGTCGTCCAGCGCCGACCCGGTGAACACGACGTGGACCTTCTACTCGGTGCCCGCGGGTGACGGGAAGTTCCCGGACTACCCCAAGTTCGGCACCGGCCCGGACGGGGTCTACTTCACCACCAACAACTTCCGGGGCAACTCGTACGCGGGTGCCGGCGTGTACGCGCTGAAGCGGGAGAGCCTCGGCTCGGCCACGCTGCAGGGCCAGCACGTCACCACCAGCTCGAAGTTCTTCAGCCTGCTGCCGGCCAACCTGCAGGAAGCGCCGCAGGCCGGTGCGCCCGAGTACGTCGTCTCCACGTGGAGCGGCAAGCTGACCACGTGGACGTTCAAGGTCGACTGGGCCAACGCGGCCAACTCGAAGTTCACGCAGGTGGCGTCCCTGGGCATCAGCTACAGCTCGGTCGGGAGCATCCCCACGCCGGGCGAGGCGGTCGACAGCCTGTCGCCGCGGGCGATGAACCAGGCGCAGCAGCGCGGCGGCTCGATCTGGGTGTCGCAGACGGTGGCCGCGGGCAGCACGGCGGGCGTGCGCTGGTACGAGGTGTCGAACCTGTCGGCGCCGGCCATCCGCCAGCAGGGCACCTACGCCCCGGCGGACGGCCTGTACCGGTGGATGCCGTCGCTGGCCGTGGACAAGGCCGGTGACATGGCCGTGGGCTACAGCGTGGGCAGCGGCTCGAAGAACCCGTCGATCCGCTACGCGGGCCGGCTGCCGAGCGACCCGCTGAACACGCTCGGGCAGGCGGAGACCTCACTGGTGGAAGGCACCGGCGCGCCGACGACCGGCAACTTCAACCGGTGGGGCGACTACTCGCAGATGAGCGTGGACCCGGTGGACGGCTGCACGTTCTGGTACACCACCGAGTACTACGAGCAGACCGGCGCGGACTGGCAGACCCGGATCGGGTCGTTCAAGTTCCCCAGCTGCGTCTGAGGTGACCTGGGGCGGCGACCGGCTCCGGCCGCCGCCCCAGCCTCACACCTCGACCGGCGGGATGAGCGCGTCCAGCGGCTGCGCGTGCCGTTGACCCCCGTGCTGTCGACTCGGGCGCACAGCCGTGCGGGCCTGCTCGACCGCGGCCACCCGGTTGATCAGCGCCTCGAGCTCCTCGACGATCACGCTCGGCGCTTCCAGCGGCAGGAAGTGCGACGCGGGCAGCAGCCGCGTGCGGGCCTGCGGCAACGCCGAGAACGGGGTGGTCGCGCTGATCGGGTCGGCGAGGATGTCGTAGCGCCCGGCCAGGACCGTGACCGGGCAGCCGATGCCACGCAGGTCGGGCTCGGGGACGTCGGCCAGGGCCAGGGCGAGCGCGGTGTACCAGCGCGCGTCCTGCTGGACGAACCGGCGGACCGCGGCCGCCACGTGGGCGGGGTCGCCGCCGGGCAGCATGAAGCCGGAGTGCTGCAGCACGCGCGTGGTCAGCTCGTTCACCGGCAGCCGGTGCAACACCGCGTCGACCAGCGGTGACACCGCACGCAACGCCTGCGTCGTACCGATCGCGACCGCGCGGCGCACCGACTTGGGCACCGCGCCGGGCAGCCCGGGCGGGGCCAGCATCGCGCCGAAGAGGTCGCCGGGCACGCCCGCGGCCAGCAGCAACCCGGCCACCCGATCCGGGTGCCGTCGGGCCAGCTCGCACGCGACCATCACGCCCACCGACCAGCCCATCACCACGCAACGCCGCACCCCGGCGGCGTCCAGCACGGCGATCGCGTCGTCGACGTGGTCGTCGAGCCGGATGCGGCTCTCGTCAGCGGGTCGGGCCGAACCCATCGTGCCGCGGTGGTACCAGCTCAGGACCCGCACACCGGACTCGGGCAGCAGCAGCGTCGGCCACGCCTCGGGGATCGTGCCCAGGCCCGGGCACAGCAACACGTCCGGACCGTCGTTGTCCGTGCGCCAACCGCGGATGCGCGTTCCGTCGGCGGAACGCAGGTCGTGTTCGTGCATCGTGCCTCGGTGTGCGGTAAGGCCCGGACCTCTTACTGTGTGATCCGTGACGATCCGCTCGAACACTACAGTGCTGGTCCCCGACGAGTACGGCTTCGACGCGCTGACCGGCGTCGATGGTCTCACCCCGGTGCGGTACACCCCGGGCGAGCCGTGGCCCGAGGGTGCTCGCGAGGCCGAGGTGCTCGTCCCCGGATTCCTGACCCCGATGAACGGCCTCGACCTGACCGAGCTGCCGAACCTCAAACTGGTGCAACTGCTGACCGCGGGCGTCGAGAGCTGGGTCGGCCGGCTGCCCGACGGCATCCTGCTCTCCAGCGGCCGCGGCGCGCACGGCGGCAGCACGGCCGAGTGGGTCCTGGCCGCGCTGCTGGCCATCTACCGGGAGCTGCCGCAGTTCGGCGAGGACGTCAAGCAGGCGCGGTGGGACCAGCACGTCACGGACACGTTGTGGCACAAGCGGATTCTCATCGTGGGGGCCGGTGACCTGGCCAAGGAGCTGGTGCGCAGGCTGGACGCGTTCGACGCGTACTCCACTGTGGTCGCCACGAAGGCGCGCGAAGGCGTGCGTGGCGCCGACGAACTCCCCGCGCTGCTGCCCGAACACGACGCCGCGGTGCTCGTGGTCCCGCTGACCGAAGCGACCACTGGGATGGTCGACGCGGACTTCCTCGCCCGCATGCCCGACGGTGCGGTGCTGGTCAACGCGGCGCGCGGGCCCGTCGTGGACACCGACGCGTTGCTCGCCGAGCTGAAGTCCGGGCGGCTGCGGGCGGCGCTGGACGTGACCGATCCGGAACCGCTGCCGTCCGACCATCCACTGTGGACAGCGCCGGGGTTGTTGCTGACCCCGCACGTCGCCGGGAGCACGCGGGGCCACCGCGACCGCGCGTACGCGATCGCGATCGCGGAGATCCGCCGGTTCGTCGCGGGGGAGCGGCCGCACAATTTGGTTGCGGGTGCTTACTGAGCGAGAAGTTTGGGGCAACCAGTCGAGATCACTTGCTGTTATCCAATAGCCTGCCCGGGTGAGCACCGAAGACGACCGCCCTGGGTCGACGGGCGGATACAGCACCAGCAGCAGTGGCGGCCTGTTCACCCCTGGCGGCTCGGGCGGCTCGACGTCGAAGATCCCGCACGACATGACCGGCGCGGACGAGGCGTTCGGCCAGTACGACTTCACGCAGGGCGCGACGCAGGTCATCAAGGCGCCGGGCCTGTCGAACGACGTCGACGCGGACGACGACTACGACCCGTTCGACGACCCGCGCCGCCGGGAGCCCCCGGCCTGGCACGGTGGTGCGGACCTCGGTCTGCTCGTGCTGCGGGTGACCCTCGCGGTGCTGTTCGTCGCGCACGGTGTCCAGCACCTGTTCGGCTGGCTGAACGGCCCCGGCATCGGCGGCACGGAGAAGATGCTCGCCGGCTTCGGGTTCGACCAGACGACGCTGCTGGCCTGGCTGAACGGCGTGAGCGAGATCCTCGGCGGCGTTCTGATCGGCCTCGGCCTGTTCACCCCGGCGGGCGCGGCGGCCATCCTCGGCGTGATGGCGTGCGCGATCGCCGTCAAGGCGGACGTCAACCTCTTCGCCGCCGGTGCCGAACTGGAAATCGTCTACGCGGCCGCGGCTTTCACGGTTCTGTTCGCCGGTCCCGGCCGCATCTCGCTGGACCGGCACACCCCGTGGTACCGCAAGGCACCGACCTTCGGCGTGATCTTCCTTGTCATCGCGCTGGGTGCGGCCGCGGGCGTCTACTACGGGCTTCGGTGAGCACGGCCTGGGTGGTCAGCGGGCCGCCCGGGTCCGGCAAGTCGACGGTGTGCGAGCTGTTGCTCGCCCGCCTGCGGCCGACGCCCGCCTTGCTGGACAAGGACACCGTCTACGGCGGTTTCGTCGCCGCCACCCTGGAAGCGGCCGGTCGCCCGCACGGTGAACGCGAAGGCCCTTGGTACGACGAGCACGTCAAGGTGCACGAGTACCGCGGCCTCGTCGCGACGGCGGCGGAGATCCGCAGGCACGGCTGCCCGGTGCTGCTGACCGCGCCGTTCACCGCCCAGGTGCACGACGCCGCGCTGTGGGAGCGGATGGTCGCCGACCTCGGCGGCGGTGACGTGCGGTTGATCTGGGTCCGCGCGGACGCCGCGACCGTCAGGTCCCGCCTGGTCGACCGGAAGTTCGCGCGCGACGAGCAGAAACTCCGCAACTTCGACGCGTTCGTGAACGCGATCCGCATGGACGATCCGCCGGTTGTGCCGCACACCGAGGTGGACAACCGCCCCGGCGCCCCCGCCCTGCCCACCCAACTAACCACCCACATCCCCGACTAGTTCAGGGCGTGTCCCACACCCGCGTCGGGTGTGTCCCCCGTTCCGACCGGGCGTGTCCCCCGTTCGCGCCGGGTGTGTCCCCTGTTCCGACCGGGCGTGTTCCCCGTTCAAGCAGGGTGTGTCCCCCACTCCCGCAGGACCAGCCGCACCAGAAGCGCGCCACCAGCGAGACCAAGTCAACGTGACGTCGCTGGGTTCGGTTTACACGGGGCACGGCGGCCATACGCTGTCCGGCAAGCAAGGGCAGCACCGCCTGCCCCTTGTTCCGCGCTTGCCGGCCGCCGTGGGGGTCCCCCTGTCAAACCGAACCCACCACTGAGCTCCCGGCCCACAAACCAAGCCGCACCCAAACACCGGCACCACAAACCAAGCCGTCGGAAGAGGGAACACACCCGGCCGGAACAGGGGACACGCGCAGCGTGAACGTGGGACACGCCCGGTCGGAAGGGGGGACACACCCGACCGGAACGTGGGACACGCCTTACAGGTTGGGGTCGCGGACGGCGCCGGTTGCGGCGTCGGTGGTGAGGCGGGCGTAGGCGCGCAAGGCCTTGCTCACCACGCGCTGGCGGTCCACCGGCTGCCACGGCCGCTCGCTGGCCTCCATCTTGGCCCGCCGCTCGGCCAGGACCTCGTCGTCCACGAGCAGTTCCAGCCGGCGCTCGTGCACGTCGATGAGGATCTGGTCGCCGTCCTCGACGAGGCCGATGGTGCCGCCGCCGGCCGCCTCGGGCGCGATGTGCCCGACCGAGAGCCCGGACGTGCCGCCGGAGAACCGGCCGTCGGTGATCAGCGCGCACTTCTTGCCGAGGCCCGCGCCCTTGAGGAAAGCGGTGGGGTGCAACATCTCCTGCATTCCCGGCCCGCCCGCGGGACCTTCGTAGCGCACCACGAGCACGTCCCCGGGCTGGATCTCCTTGTTCAGGATCACCGAAACCGCTTGTTCCTGGCTTTCCACGACCCGTGCCGGGCCCTGGAAGGTCCACAGCTCTTCGTCGACGCCCGCGGCCTTGATGACCGAGCCGCGCTCGGCGAGGTTCCCGCGCAGGACGGCGAGCCCACCGTCCTTTGTGTACGCGTGGGCGACGTCGCGGATGCAGCCGCCGGCCGCGTCCTTGTCCAGTGACGACCAGCGGTTCGCCGTCGAGAAAGCCTTCGTGGTCCGCACGCCGCCCGGCGCCGCGTGGAAGAGCTCGACCGCCGTCTCGGACGGCGCGTCGGCGCGGATGTCCCATTCGGACAGCCACTGCGCCAGCGACGGGCTGTGCACGGTGCGCACGCCTTCGTTCAGCAACCCACCGCGCCACAGTTCCCCGAGGATGGCCGGGATCCCGCCCGCGCGGTGCACATCTTCCATGTGGTAGTCGGAGTTCGGCGACACCTTGGCCAGGCACGGAACCCGCCGGCTGATCGCGTCGATGTCGTCGAGGGTGAAGTCGATCTCGCCTTCCTGTGCGGCGGCGAGGATGTGCAGCACCGTGTTGGTCGAGCCGCCCATGGCCATGTCCAACGCCATCGCGTTCTCGAACGCCTCCTTGCTCGCGATCGAACGCGGCAGCGCGGACTCGTCGTCCTCGGCGTACCACCGGCGCGCCAGGTCCATCACGGTCCGGCCGGCGCCGGCGAAGAGTTCGCGCCGGGCCTCGTGCGTGGCGAGGGTGGAACCGTTGCCCGGCAAGGCAAGCCCGAGCGCCTCGGTCAGGCAGTTCATGGAGTTCGCGGTGAACATCCCAGAGCAGGAACCACAGGTGGGGCACGCGGACTGCTCGACGGTGGTCAGCCCGGCCTCGTCCACTTCGTTGCTCGCCGATGCCGAGATGGCCGTGATCAGGTCGGTCGGCGCCTGCGCGACCCCGCCGACCACGACGGCCTTCCCGGCCTCCATCGGCCCGCCGGAGACGAACACCGTGGGGATGTTCAGCCGCATGGCCGCGTTCAGCATGCCCGGGGTGATCTTGTCGCAGTTGGAGATGCACACGAGCGCGTCGGCCGCGTGGGCGTTCGCCATGTACTCCACGGCGTCGGCGATGATCTCGCGCGAGGGCAGCGAGTAGAGCATCCCGCCGTGGCCCATCGCGATCCCGTCGTCCACGGCGATCGTGTGGAACTCGCGCGGCACCCCGCCGGCCTCCCGGATCGCCTCCGCGACGATGTCACCGAGGTCGCGCAGGTGCACGTGGCCGGGCACGAACTGGGTGTAGGAGTTCGCGATGGCCACGATCGGCTTGCCGAAGTCGGAATCGGTCATCCCGGTGGCACGCCACAGTGCGCGGGCACCGGCGGCGTTGCGGCCGTGGGTCGTGGTTCGGGAGCGCAGCGCGGGCACGGCTATCTCCAAGCTCGAAAAACGGTGTGTTGTAGCGGTGGCGTGCGCCGGTGGGCGCGGTGCCTCGAGCGGGCCGGTGCCGTTCAGGCTACTCCGCGTTCTCGGCCGGCTTCCCGGTCTCCTCGACCGCTTCCTCTTCCGCAGACGTCTCGGCGGGCTCGGCGGCGGGATCCTCGACGGGTGCGCTCGGGTCCGGCACGATGCCGCCCGAGACCTGGGAGAGCAGCGGGATCGACCCGGTGCGCACGGCGGGCAGCGTCACCTCGCGGCCGCCGTCGAGCACCGCCTTGACCCACGATTTCTCCTGCACGCGCAGGGAGCGGAGCGCGTCCCACGGCACCACGGTGCGGCCGAAGAAGGTGCGCGCGACCATGCCGTTGCCGTCGGCGACCGTGCGCGTGCGCATGACGAACACGATGATGACCAGCGGGACGAGGTACACGAGCCAGCCGTAGCGCAAGGTGACCGCGATCGGCGTCGCGCACGCGGCGAGCAACAACGCGGCGAGGATGCCGACGGCCGGAACCCGGAAAACGACGCGTTCGTACTGATCACTCATGGTTCCCACATTGTCCCGCGCGCCGATTCAGCCCCACGATCGGGTGGTCTTTCGTTGCCGACCACCACGACCGCGGCCGCGCCTGGTTCGTGCAGGTCGGCCACGACCGGAGCGAGCCAGGCGGCCAAGAGGCCGCGGTCCGCGCGAACGGAGAGAGCGCATTGGGCACTGCCCAATATCCGAGATCACAATCCCGCAGAGTTGACTCCGTTACGGCGTTCGCACTAGCGTCGCTTGCGTGACAGCACAGACCGGTCTCGTACTTCCCAGGCGCGTCGACGCCTAGGAAGTCCGTTTCCCGCGTCGACGCGCGACCCTCGTGCGACCTACCCACGGTCGGCGAGGGTTTTTTCATGCCCCGACCACTCGACCAACGAGGCTGACCCGATGACCAGCGCAACCTCGCGACCGAACCCGGTCGCCGCGTCCCACGGCCCCGCGCCGACGCCGGCGCCGCCGCCGCGCCCGAAACCGGCCCCACCGACTGGCACCCCGGTGCGGGTGACCGGCGCGCAGTCGCTCGTCCGCTCGCTCGAGGCGGTGGGCGCCGAGGTCGTGTTCGGCATCCCGGGCGGCACCATCCTGCCCGCGTACGACCCGCTGCTGGACTCGACGAAGGTGCGCCACGTGCTGGTCCGCCACGAGCAGGGCGCGGGGCACGCGGCGACCGGGTACGCGCAGGCCACCGGCAAGGTCGGGGTCTGCATGGCGACGTCGGGGCCCGGCGCCACCAACCTGGTCACGCCGCTGGCCGACGCCAACATGGACTCCGTTCCGGTGGTCGCCATCACCGGCCAGCAGAGCCGCCCGCTGATCGGCACCGACGCGTTCCAGGAAGCGGACATCTGCGGCATCACGCTGCCGATCACCAAGCACAACTTCCTGGTCACCGACCCCGCGGACATCCCGCGCACGATCGCCGAGGCGTTCCACATCGCGAGCACCGGGCGACCCGGCCCGGTGCTGGTGGACATCCCGAAGGACGTGCTGCAGGAGACCACGGCGTTCTCGTGGCCGCCGGAGCTGCGGCTGCCCGGGTACCGGCCGACCACCCGCCCGCACGGCAAGCAGGTCCGCGAGGCGGCGAAGATGATCGTGCAGGCCCGGCGCCCGGTGCTCTACGTCGGCGGCGGGGTGATCAAGGCGCAGGCGTCGAAGGAGCTGCTGGAGCTGGCCGAGATGACCGGCATCCCCGTGGTCACCACGCTGATGGCGCGCGGCGCGTTCCCCGACTCGCACCGCCAGCACCTGGGCATGCCCGGCATGCACGGCAGCGTGCCGGCCGTCGGCGCCATGCAGCGAGCCGACCTGCTGATCGCTCTCGGCGCCCGGTTCGACGACCGGGTCACCGGCCAGCTGTCGTCGTTCGCGCCGGACGCGCAGGTCATCCACGCCGACATCGACCCGGCGGAGATCTCCAAGAACCGGCGTGCGGACGTGCCGATCGTCGGGGACGCACGGGAGATCATCACCGAGCTGATCGCCGCGGTGCGGGCCGAGCCCAAGCCGAAGGCCGACCTGACGCCGTGGTGGGCGCAGATCGAGGGCTGGCGCAAGACGTTCCCGGCCGGGTACGAGTGGCCGGCCGACGGGACGCTCTCGCCGCAGTACGTGATCGAGCGGATCGGCAAGCTGGTCGGCCCGGACGCGGTCTACACCGCGGGCGTGGGCCAGCACCAGATGTGGGCCGCGCAGTTCATCAACTACGAGAAGCCGGGCACCTGGATCAACTCCGGTGGCCTCGGCACGATGGGTTTCGCGGTGCCCGCCGCCATGGGCGCCAAGTTCGGCCTGCCGGACACCCCGGTGTGGGCGATCGACGGGGACGGCTGCTTCCAGATGACCAATCAGGAGCTCGCCACCTGTGCCATCGAAGGCGCGCCGATCAAGGTCGCCGTGATCAACAACGGCAACCTCGGCATGGTCCGGCAGTGGCAGAACCTGTTCTACGCCGAGCGCTACTCGCAGACCGACCTCGGCACGCACAAGCACCGCATCCCGGACTTCACGCTGCTCGCCGAGGCGCTGGGCTGCGCGGGCCTGCGGTGTGACAACAAGGACGACGTGGACGCCACGATCCAGCGGGCCATGGAGATCAACGACCGGCCCGTGGTCATCGACTTCGTCGTCGGCAAGGACGCCCAGGTGTGGCCGATGGTCGCCGCGGGCACCGGCAACGACGAGATCATGGCCGCGCGGGGCATCCGGCCGCTGTTCGACGAGGACGACGTGTCGACCGAGGCCAACATCACCGAGGAGGCGAACTCCGGTGAGTAGTCACACCCTGTCGGTGCTCGTCGAGAACAAGCCCGGTGTGCTGGCGCGTGTCGCCGGCCTGTTCTCCCGGCGTGGCTTCAACATCGAGTCGCTCGCGGTGGGGCCGACGGAGAACCCGGACGTGTCCCGCATGACGATCTCGGTCGTCGTCGAGGACCTCCCGCTCGAGCAGGTCACCAAGCAGCTCAACAAGCTCGTCAACGTGATCAAGATCGTGGAGCTCGACCCGAGTGCCGCGGTGCGCCGTGAGTTGTTGCTGGTCAAGGTGCGCGCGGACGCGACGGTGCGCAGCCAGGTGCTCGAGACCGTGCAGTTGTTCCGCGCCAAGGTGGTCGACGTCTCGCCGGAGGCGTTGACCATCGAGGCGACCGGCACTGCCGACAAGCTCGAGGCGTTGCTGCGCATGCTCGAGCCGTACGGCGTGCGCGAGATGGTCCAGTCCGGCATGGTGGCCATCGGTCGTGGCCCGCGGTCCATCACCGCCACCACAGTTCGTTAGAACCCCTTTTCCCGAGAGGAAGTACCCATCCGTCATGGCCGTTGAAATCTTCTACGACGACGACGCCGACCTGAGCATCATCCAGGGCCGGAAGGTCGCCGTCATCGGCTACGGCAGCCAGGGCCACGCGCACGCGCTCAGCCTGCGCGATTCCGGAGTGGACGTCCGCATCGGACTCCCGGAGGGCTCCAAGTCACGGCCGAAGGCCGAGGAGCAGGGCCTGCGCGTGCTCACCCCGGCCGAGGCGTCGGCCGAGGCCGACCTGATCATGATCCTGGCGCCGGACACCAAGCAGCGCTCCATCTACGAAGACGACATCGCGCCGAACCTCAAGGATGGCGACGCCATCTTCTTCGGCCACGGCTTCAACATCCGCTACGAGCTGATCAAGGCTCCGTCCAGTGTGGACGTGGCGATGGTCGCGCCCAAGGGCCCGGGCCACCTCGTGCGCCGCCAGTTCGTCGACGGCAAGGGCGTACCGTGCCTGATCGCCGTCGAGCAGGACGCTTCCGGTGGCGCGCAAGCGCTTGCCTTGTCGTATGCCGCGGCGATCGGCGGCGCGCGCGCCGGCGTGATCAAGACGACGTTCAAGGAAGAGACCGAGACGGACCTCTTCGGCGAGCAGGCGGTGCTGTGCGGTGGCGCGTCGGCGTTGGTGCAGACCGGGTTCGAGGTGCTGACCGAGGCCGGGTACGCGCCCGAGATCGCCTACTTCGAGGTGCTGCACGAGCTCAAGCTGATCGTCGACCTCATGTACGAGGGCGGCATCGCCCGCATGCGCTACTCCGTGTCGGACACGGCGGAGTACGGCGACCTCACCCGCGGCCCTCGGGTGATCAGCCCGGCGGTCAAGCAGGAGATGCAGAAGATCCTCGGCGAGATCCAGGACGGCACGTTCGCCCGCGAGTGGGTCGGCGAGGACGAGGCCGGGCGGCCGAACTTCACCAAGCTGGAGGAGCAGGGCGAGCAGCACCCGATCGAAGAGGTCGGCAAGAAGCTGCGTGGCCTGATGTCGTGGGTGGACCGCCCGCTGACCGACACGGCCTGACAGACCACCGGGAAGGACGAGCCCCGCGCAGCCCTCGCGCGCGGGGCTCGTCGCCGTCCCCGGCGTGTCCCACATTCCGGCAGGGTGTGTCCCACATTCCGGCAGGGTGTGTCCCACATTCGGGCGGGGTGTGTCCCCTCTTCCCGCCGGGTGTGTCCCTTCTTCCGGCTGGGTGTGTCCCTCGTTCCCGCCGTTGCGTCGGCAGCCGGAGTGGGGACACGCGGGGTCGGAGCGGGGGACACGCGGGGTCGGAAGGAGGGACACGCGGGGTTGGAAGGAGGGACACGCCCGGGTGGCGGGCGTGATCAGGACAGCAGGTGCGCCAGTTCGGGGTGGCCGTTGAACTCGGCCCAGCCGCCCGGGGTGGCGTTGTAGAGGTCGTCGGTCAGGGTCCGGTCGGCGCCGGCCGCCAACAGGATCTCCACCGTGCTCCGGTGGTCGCTCTCGGCCGCCATGTGCAGGGCCGTCACGCCTTGCCCGTGTTGCGGGCCACCGAAGGTCGCCCGCTGGTTCACGTCCGCGCCGTGGTCCAGCAGCCACCGGACGGCCTCGTCCCGGGCGCGGCAGGCCGCCCAGATCAACGGCGTCCCGCGGTAGACGTCCGCGTTGGGCCGCGCTCCGTGCCGCACCAGCCAGTCCATCGCTTGCGTGGCGCCGTTGCGCGCGGCCCAAGCCAGCGCCTCGTCGCGGGCCTCTTGAACGGAGTCGCCGGGCGTCCAAGCCGGGAAACCGCTGTGCGGTCGGTAGAACCCACGATGGTCCGCGGTGGCCGTCGGCAACAGATCCACCCGATCGAGCCCCGCCGCCACCCGCAGGTTCCCCGGCGCGAGGGACCGCTCGGCCAGCACCGCCGCCACCTCGCGGTGCCCCCAGAACAACGCGACCACAAGGGGAGTGCCGCCGTCGCCGCGGCCGTGGACGTCCGGCGGTGCACCCGCGTCGAGCAGCAGCCGCGCCATCCACGGCAGGTTCGAGTACCCGGCCTGGTGCAGCGCCGTCCAGCCGTGCGCGTTGGCCGCGGCCGGGTCCGCACCCCGCTCCAGGACGATCCGGACCAGCCGTTCGTCGCAGGTGCTTGCAGCCAGGCCAAGCAGGTCGTTGCCGTTGGTTCCCTTGCGTGACACCAACTCCGGGAACCGGTCGAGGTGGGCCGCCAGCCCCTCGACGTCCCGCGCTTCGATCAACCGGAACGCCCGCGCGAACGGCTCGGCGTCCAGTCCACGCAGGTGGTGTGCGAGCGCCTGCCAGCCGCTGAACCCGTGCCGCCGCGCCACGACCGCGCGCGCTCCCGCCCGGGACAAGGGTTGCCCCAGCCGGGTGAACTCGGCGACGGCCGAAGGCGTTCCGTCCTGCGCGGACGCGAGCAGCCCGTAGGCGCGCTCGGCGTAGTAGTCGAGATCGCCGCGGAACGGTTGCTGCACACCGCTTCGCTCCACGTAGGCCTTGAGCCGGGGCCAACTGGGAAACCCGTGTTCACGCGCAATCGCGTGCTGGGCATCGGCGAGCTTGAGCGACGGCGTCGCGCGGACCCGCTCTTTGGCCTGTTTGCGCAACTGTCCGAGGTCCACTGAGGCCTCCCTCCCGCATTGCCCGGTGTCCGCCTGCTCGGGCCCGGAAAGAAGGTGGGCGTGTGTTCGGGTGGGGCGATCGGGGTGGGCACTGCCCTGTCCGCGGACCGGACGCGGCCCCGGCCGCGCGCCGCCAGGATAACCGTCAGCCGCCCAACCGCCGCAAGACGCGATCGGCCAGCTCCGTGACCAGCCGGCAGGAGGCAGCCATGTCGGCGGTCTCCAGGTTGTCGTACCGCAACTGGAAGCTTTGCTTGGTGGCGGTGGCGATCATCACCTGGCAGCCGGAGTTCCGACGCTCACTCACGGCGGGCGCCTTGTCGAAGATGGCGGGGTACCCGTCGATGACCGCGCTCTGGAAGGAATGACTGGCGATGTCGAGCGGGTGTGGCACGGGCGGCGGCGTCTCCAGCGGCACCGGCTCGCCGCCGGTCGACGTAGTGCACCCGCACAATGCCGTCACCAAAACGAACGAGATGATCAAGCGCTTGGCCCTGGGCCTTCTCATCTCCGAATGGCCTCGCGCGTCGGACACGTTCCCCCCAAGTGGTCGATGCGCGACCGAACGTAAGTCAGGAGACCAGGGCGGTAGGCGTCAAACTGGACTGGAGTCACTCGAACGGGCTCACCGCGTCGCGAGAGCGGACCCCGCGCGCGGGTGATGCACGGTCAGTGGCGTGCGGTATACCTTCCGTCACACGATCGAACAGGGGATGTTCCAACGATGGCTGACAGCGCGCCGATCTACGACGACAAAGCGCACGTGCGCGGCAACCTGGACCTGACCGGGGCCGAGTGGCAGCGGGCGGCCGAGCCCGACGCCGATCCCGAGGGCGAGTACGTGGAGATCGCCTTCGTCGAGCACACCGATGGCAAGACCTACATCGCGATGCGCAACTCCAAGTTCACCGGGCCGGACGACACGGTGCTCGTGTTCACCGAATCCGAGTGGGATGCGTTCGTCGCCGGGGCCAAGGCGGGGGAGTTCGACGAGCCCTGGTGATCGGCTGAATCGTTCCGACCGGTGGGATTCGCTGCCCCGATCGTGTGGGGTCGGCCACCGGCACTCGGGTCGGGACCGGGACGACGACTAGACTGCGGCCAACTGGTTACAGCGTCGTAACCGAACTCCACCACCCACAGCTTTGGGAGTTTCCGTCGTGACCACTGCCAGCCGCCCTGTCGTCCTCATCGCCGAGAAGCTCGCGCCGTCCACCCTGGACGTGTTCGGCGACGAGTTCGAGGTCCGTCAGGTCGACGGCACCGATCGCCCGGCGCTGCTCGCCGCGGTCGCGGGTGCCGACGCGCTCCTGGTCCGCTCGGCCACCAAGGTCGACGCCGAGGTCTTCGCCGCCTCCGACCGGTTGAAGGTCGTCGCGCGCGCGGGCGTCGGGCTGGACAACGTCGAGGTGCCCGCCGCGACCGAGCGCGGGGTGCTCGTGGTCAACGCCCCCACGTCCAACATCGTGAGCGCGGCCGAGCACGCGGTCGCGCTGCTGCTCGCCGTCGCCCGCCGGGTGCCGGCGGCCGACCAGAGCCTGCGCGGCGGCGAGTGGAAGCGCAGCTCGTTCGGCGGCGTGGAGATCCAGCACAAGACGGTCGGCGTCGTCGGGCTCGGCAAGATCGGCCAGCTCTTCGCCCAGCGCCTCGCCGCGTTCAACACCAAGATCGTCGCCTACGACCCGTACGTCTCGGCCGCGCGGGCCGCCCAGCTGGGCATCGAGCTGCTGAGCCTCGACGAGCTGCTGCGCCGCGCCGACATCATCTCCGTGCACCTGCCCAAGACCGCGGAGACCAAGGGTCTCATCGGCGCCGAACAGCTCAAGCAGACCAAGCCGGGCGTGATCATCGTCAACGCCGCCCGCGGCGGCCTGATCGACGAGGACGCGCTCGCCGACGCCATCCGCTCCGGGCACGTCGGCGGCGCCGGCATCGACGTGTTCGTCACCGAGCCGACCACCGCGAGCCCGCTCTTCGAGCTGCCCAACGTCGTCGTCACCCCGCACCTCGGCGCGTCCACCGCGGAGGCGCAGGACCGCGCGGGCACCGACGTTGCCCGTTCGGTTCAGCTGGCCCTGCGCGGCGAATTCGTTCCCGACGCGGTGAACGTCGCTTCCGGCGGCGCCGTGAGCGAGGAAGTCCGGCCGTTCCTGCCGCTCGCGCACAAGCTCGGCGTCGTGCTGGCCGCGTTCGGCACCAAGGCCCCGTCGTCGCTGACCGTCGAGGTGCGCGGCGAACTGTCCGCAGAGGACGTTTCGGTGCTGCCGCTGGCGGCCATGCGCGGTGCTTTCGCGGCTGTGGTGGAAGACCAGGTCACGTTCGTCAACGCGCCGCGCCTGGCCGAGGAGCTCGGCGTCGCCGTCGACGTGGTCACCGAGCCCGAGAGCGTCAGCCACCGCAGCCTGCTCACCCTGCGCGCCGGGCACGCCGACGGCACGATCACCACGGTCAGCGGCACGCTGTCGGGGCTCGACCAGGTGCAGAAGTTGGTGGAGGTCAACGGAAGGCACTTCGACCTGCGCGCCGAGGGCATCGCGTTGCTGTTGGAGTACCCGGAGAAGCCGGGCGTCATGGGCACCGTCGGCACCCTGCTCGGCGAGGCCGGCATCAACATCGACGCCGCGCAGATCAGCCAGACCCAGGACGGTTCGGACGCGATGATGCTGCTGCGCGTCGACCGCGCCGTGGACGCTTCCGTGCTCGACTCGATCGGTGCGGCGGTGGGCGCGCGGACCGTGCGGGCGATCCACTTCGAATAACCGTCTTGTGCGGTACGTCGTGATTGGACCGTGACCGAACGACCCTACGAAAGTATTGGGTCGGACACCCATCCACGGTTTAAGTTGCCCAAGACGAGGCAGCACCGGATGCCGTGGAGGGCGCGGCATCGGGCGTTTGTCGGCATCGGTCAGCGGGGGCGATCGGTAGCCGCCGCCAGCGGTTTCAGGCCAGCCTCGGGTGAGGGTCACATCAAGTGAGTCGTATTCGCATACCTGGGTGGGCGAAGAGATCGTCCATCGCGCTGCTCGGCGTCGGTGTGCTCGGTGCCGGCGTGCTCGTCGGGGTGGGCAGCGCCAGCGGTGACCAGTCCGACCTGGCCGCGGGAGTGAGCCCCGCGAAGCTGAACACCGCGAAGCTGGCGGGCAAGGTCTCGCCCAGCCTCGCGGCCGCGCGCGGCAAGGTCACGGCGTTCGTCCAGTTCACCAGCCAGCCCGCCGTCGACGCGTTCAACGCGGAGAAGAGCAAGGGCAAGGCGCAGGCGAAGGCCGCGGCGAAGCGCGCCAAGCAGGACGTGGCCAGCACGTCCAGCGCGGTCGTCGGCAAGCTGCGCTCGAGCGACCCGAACACCAAGGTGCTGTACCAGACGTCCAACGCCGTTCCCGGCGTCGTCGTGCAGGCCGACGCGGCGCACGTGCGCGCGCTCGCGTCGCTGCCGCAGGTCGCCTCGGTGCGCACCGTGGTCCCGAAGACCCGCTCCAACTCCAGCGCCGTTCAGCTGACCAAGACGCTGAACACCTGGCAGCAGACCCACCGCTACGGCGAGGGCGTGCGGATCGGTGTCATCGACGACGGCATCGACTACACCCACGCGGACTTCGGTGGTCCCGGCACGCCCGCCGCGTACACCGCGATCGACCCGACCAAGGTCGACCCGTCGTACTTCCCGACCGAGAAGGTCGCGGGCGGCACGGACCTCGCGGGCAACGACTACGACGCCGCGAGCGACGACCCGGCCAAGCTGGTGCCGCACCCGGACCCGAACCCGCTGGCCTGCGGTGAGCACGGCACGCACGTGTCGGGCACCATCGGCGGCTACGGCGTCAACGCCGACGGCAGCACCTTCACGGGCAACTACGGCGACCTGACCGCCGCCAAGCTCGACGCCATGCGGATCGGCCCGGGCACCGCGCCCGAGGCGACCCTCTACGGCATCAAGGTCTTCGGCTGCGAGGGCTCGACCAACCTCACGGCGCAGGCCATGGACTGGGCCCTGGACCCCGACGGTGACGGCGACTTCACCGACCACCTCGACGTGGTCAACATGTCGCTTGGCAGCGACTTCGGCGCCCCGGACGACCCGGACTCGCTGTTCGTCCGCAAGCTCACCCAGAACGGCGTCCTGCCGGTCATCTCCGCGGGCAACGGCAACGACCTCTACGACGTCGGCGGCTCGCCGGGCAGCACCCCCGAGGCGCTGACCGTGGCCAGCACGCGTGACGCCTACGTGCTGCGTGACGCGGCCGAGGTCAAGGCCCCGGCCAACCTCGCGGGTCCGCACGCCGGCCAGTACAGCCAGGACTACGCGCACTTCGACACGCTGGACCTGACCGGGCCCGTCGTGAAGATGTCCGACCAGGCCAACCTCGACGGCTGCAAGCCGTTCAACGCCGCCGACAAGGCAGCGGTGGCCGGCAAGCTCGTCTGGCTGGAGTGGGACGACAACGACTCCACCCGCAAGTGCGGCTCGGCCGGCCGGGACAACAACGCCCAGGCCGCAGGGGCCAAGGGTGTGCTGCTGAGCTCGCAGCTCAACCAGTTCTCGGCGGGCATCGCGGGCAACGCCGAGGTGCCGATGTTCCAGTTCACCAGGGACGAGACCGCCAAGATCCGTCCGGCACTGGACGCGGGCACGCTGCAGGTCCACCTCGCGGGCAACCTGCGCACCACGCTGAAGACGATGTCCCCGGAGATCACCGACACGCCGTCGTCGTTCACCTCGCGTGGCGTGCGCGGCCCGGCGGTCAAGCCCGACGTCGCCGCACCTGGTGACACCATCGCCTCGGCGCTGCGCGGCAGCGGCAACCAGACCCTGGTGATCAGCGGTACGTCCATGGCGGCACCGCACACCACCGGCATCACCGCCCTGGTGCGCCAGGCGCACCCGGACTGGACGCCGGAAGAGGTCAAGGCCGCGGTCATGAACACCGCGGACGGCGACGTGCACGCCGGCGAGAACGCCTCCGGTCCGCTGGAGGCCCCGAACCGCGTGGGTGCCGGTCGCATCGACGCGCTCTCGGCGCTGGACAACACGACGCTGGCCATGGTCAAGGACGACCCGGGCGCGGTGAGCGTGGGCTTCGGCACCGTCGAGGTCGCGAAGCCGACGACGCTCTCGAAGACGATCAAGGTCGTCAACAAGAGCAGCAACCCGGTCGAGTACGACGTGGCCTACCAGGGCATCACCACCCTGCCCGGCGTCACCTACACGGTGTCCGCCAACCACGTGAAGCTCAGCCCGCGCGGCATCGCCACCGTCCGGGTGACGCTGTCGATCGCCGACCCGGCCGCGCTGCGCAAGGTCGCCGACCCGACGGTGCAGAAGCTGCAGAACGACCTGCCCCGCCAGTTCCTCGCCGACGCGTCGGGCCTGGTCAAGCTGACCCCGACGGCCGGTGCCACGGTCGGGCTGCGGGTGCCGGTGTACTCGGCGCCCAAGCCCGTCGCCGCGGTCACCACGCCGGACGGCATCAAGTTCCGCGGCAACGACACGCAGACCGTGCTGAACCTGGGCGGCCGTGGTCTGAACCAGGGCAGCGGCGACCAGCGCTACCAGTCGCTGGTCAGCGTGATGGAGCTGCAGGCGTCCTCGCCGAAGCTGCCGAAGTGCACCAAGAGGACCACGTCGAACTGCACCATCAACGACACGGCCAAGGGCGGCGACCTCCGTTACGTCGGTGTCGCCTCGACCGCGCCGCTGGCCAAGGCGCAGGGCCACCCCGAGAACGCGTTGCTGGCGTTCGGCATCGCGACCTGGGGTGACTGGTACAACCTCGGCAGCAACACCATCCCGTACGTCGACTTCGACGTCACCGGTGACAACAACCCCGACTTCGAGACCTACGTGACCAAGCTGACCGGCACCGACGTGCTGGTGGCCGCCACGGTGGACCTGAAGACGGGTGACACCGTGGACCTCGAGGCCCTCAACGGGTTGCTGGGTGACGTGGACGCCAACGTCTTCGACACCAACGTGGCCGTGCTGCCGGTGGCGATCTCGACGCTGGGCATCGACCCCAGCGCCGCGTCCGCTCGGATCACGTACACCGTCGGCACCGCCGGCTACTACGTGGCGCCGGGCAACGACAACGGCAACATCGACCAGATGGACGGCACCGCGTCGTTCGACGTCCTCGCCCCCGGCCTGTGGGTGCAGGGCGGCGGCGACCCCGCACTGTCCTATGTGGCGCAGCCGGGTACCGCCCTTGTGGTGAACCGGAACCAGGCGTCGCTGGACAAGGACGGCGCGCTCGGCCTGCTGGCGATCGAACACCACAACGCGAGCGGCCACCGCGCCGACGTGATCAAGGTGGCCGGGGCCAAGCCGGGCAGCCAGACCAAGCCGGGCCACCACAAGAAGCCGCGTGCTCTCGTGGTGACCGCGGGCGGCGCCCGCTAGGCGGGAATTGTTGGAAGTGAAGGGCCCGCCGGGTTTCCGGCGGGCCCTTCGCGTTACCGTGAGGTACACCCAGACGGATGGCGTGCCACCCCAAAGTGCACCCGGAGGAGTGGCCGCGCTACGGCGGATCGTCAGACGACGGGTAGCCTTTCGACGACTGCGAGGCCCTGAGGTCTGGGCCGATTACCCAGGAGGTGTGCATGCGGCTCGCGGTGATCCCAGGAGATGGGATCGGGCCGGAAGTGATCGCCGAAGCGCTCAAGGTGCTCGGCGAGGTCGTGCCGTCGGCGGAGATCACCCGATACGACCTCGGCGCCGCCCGCTGGCACTCGACCGGCGAGTTGCTGCCCGAGTCGGTGCTCGGTGAGCTGCGCGAGCACGACGCGATCCTGCTCGGCGCGGTCGGTGACCCGTCGGTGCCCAGCGGCATCCTGGAGCGCGGGCTGCTGCTGCGGCTGCGCTTCGAGCTCGACCACCACGTGAACCTGCGGCCGGCGCGGCTGTACCCGGGCGTGAAGAGCCCGCTGGCGGAGCCGGGCGACATCGACATGGTCGTGGTGCGCGAGGGCACCGAGGGCCTGTACGCGGGCAACGGTGGCCTGTTGCGCAAGGACAGCCCGCACGAGGTGGCCACGGAGGTCAGCGTCAACACGTCGTTCGGCGTGGAACGGGTCGTGCGCGACGCGTTCGGCCGGGCCGCGGCGCGCCCGCGCAAGCACCTCACGTTGGTGCACAAGACGAACGTGCTCACCCACGCCGGTTCGCTGTGGTCGCGGGTGGTCGAGGAGATCTCGCTGCAGCACCCGGACGTGACGGTCGCGTACCAGCATGTGGACTCCACCACGATCCACATGGTGACCGACCCGGCCCGCTACGACGTGATCGTCACCGACAACCTCTTCGGCGACATCCTCACCGACCTGGCGGCCGCGGTGACCGGTGGGATCGGCCTCGCGGCCAGCGGCAACCTGGACATCACGCGCCGCAACCCGAGCATGTTCGAGCCCGTGCACGGCAGCGCGCCGGACATCGCCGGTCAGGGCATCGCCGACCCGACGGCCGCGGTGCTGTCGGTGTCGATGATGCTCGACCACTTGGGGCAGCAGGAAGCCGCGCGCCGCATCGAGGCCTCGGTGGCCTTCGACCTGGCGACCCGCGACCACAACCAGCCCGGTGGCACCCACGCGATCGGTGACCGCTTGGCCGCGCTGGTGTCCTCGGGCGCCCGTACGGCGTAACGACCGCAACCAGCTCCGCACTGTCTGCAATGGACGGTGCGGGGCCGTTGCCGTCCCCGCACCACCTGCTCGACAGAGGCAGGCTGACCACCAGCGAGACCAACCCACCACTGAGCTCCCCGCAAGCCCTGAATGGCCCATTCGAGACACCCAACGCCCCGAATGGGCCATTCAGGGCCGGTCCACAGTGGACGTTACTTGGCGGTCTTCCAGCCCAGGGCCTCGGTGATGTCGTTCCCGAGCGGCGTCGCCATCGTGCTCATGTAGGTGCCGCTGATGTGGTTGTCGTCCATGTAGACGATCACGTTGCCGATCACCGGCGGGCACGTCGTCTCGGTGCAGAAGTACTCGGCGGTGTCGATGAAGTGCACGTCCTCCGGCAACTTCACCCCTGGCTCGAACGGCAGTTCATCGCGGTAGAGCTGGTCCCTCGGCGTCGCGCACTCCTTGGCCGCGGGGCCCTTGGAGCGCAGGCACGGTACCGGTGACTTCTCGAAGCGCGGGTTGTCCCGCAACGCGACCACCGGGATGCCGGCGGCGCTGAGCTGTCGCCAGCCCTCGACGTAGGTGCTGGGGACCTTCTCGGTCAGCCCCGGCCGCACCTCCGCGCTGCCGACGGTGACCACCGCGTCCGGCTGCAACGCGAGGATTTCGGCGGTGGCGTCGAGGTTCCACCGCTGGCACCAGTTCGGCGTGGCCGGCGGCGTCGCGGTGAGCGAGAACGGGCAGCCACCCTTGAGGATCGAGAACACCTGCCAGTGCTGCTTTTCCGCGTACGGCCGCAGCGCGCCCAGGTACTGCTCGGCGTGCGAGTCGCCCACCAGCACGATCCGCTTGACCGGCGCCGGTTCCTTCGTCGGGCAGATCAGCATTTCCTTGTTGCGCGACGAGGTCGCGCACGTGGCCGAGTCGCTGGCGATCCAGTCGTCGTTGAGCGAGACCATCGCGGGCGCCAGCGGGACGTTGGTCGGCGTGCTGAGCAGCTTGCCGTTCTTCAACGCCTGCGCGCCGGGGTGGCGCGGGTCGTCCGCGGTGAGCGCGTACTTCGACTCCTGCTGCTTGCCGTAGTACTGCCACCCGCCGGCGGCGGTGAGCAGGACGACCAGCGCGAGCACGCCGAAGCGGTAGGCACCCCACGGGCGCACGGTGCCGATGGACGAGCGGCGCACCGGCTCCTCGACGAAGTGGTAGGTGGCCGCGGCCAGCGCCAGCGAGAGGCCGATCACGAACGCGCCGCCGAGCAGGCCGACGCTCGGGCGGTCGCGGGCGACCATGTAGAGCAGCAGCACGGGCCAGTGCCACAGGTAGAGCGAGAAGCTGAGGTTGCCCAGGTAGACCAGCGGGCGGCTGGAGAGCCACCGGTCGGCGCCGAACACGCTGCCGGTCGCGCCCGCCGCGATCACCAGCGCGGCGCCCACCGTCGGCCAGAGCGCGAGGAAACCGGGGAACTCGCTGCCGACACGCAGTACCAGCCCGCAGATCGCGACGGCGATGACGCCGATCCAGCCCAGGACCAGTGCGACCGCCTTGGGCAGCACCACGCGGTCGATGACGAGGACGAGCACACCGCCGAGCGCGAACTCCCAGATCCGGGTGCCGGAGTGGAAGTAGGCGAGCGGCTGGTTCACGGTGGTCAGGTAGATCGAGAAGGCGATCGAGCCGACGAACGCCACGATCATCGTGACCAGCAGCGACCACCAGAGGTCGAACTTGGCGCGGGCGGCGATGAACGCGACCACCGCGACCAGCAGCGGCCAGACCACGTAGAACTGGCCCTGGATGGACAGCGACCAGTAGTGCTGGACCAGGCTGGCGGTGTTGTGCTGGGCGAAGTAGTCGACCGAGTCGGACGCGAGCTGCCAGTTCTCCGCGTAGACCGACGCCGCGACGACCTCGCGGATGGTCTGGAACCAGCGGTACTCGGGCAGCAGCACGACGCTGGCCACGATCACCGCGAGCAGCACGGTGAGCCCGGCGGGGAAGAGCCGCTTGATCATCCGGCCCCACATCGGCCGGAATTCGAGCTTGCCGCGCTTCTCGGCCCGGTAGAGCTGCCCGGTGATGAGGAAGCCGGAGATCAGGAAGAACACGTCCACGCCGCCGGAGATCCGGCCGAGCCAGACGTGGTAGACGACGACCAGCAGCGCGGCGAGCGCCCGCAGACCCTGCAGTTCAGGCCGGAACTTGCGGGCCACGACGGGCTGTTGAGCCTCGGGGACCATCTCGACCGTGGCGGCCATCGACGCGCGAATCCTCTCCGGCGGGGACAAGGGGAGCGGTTTCTACAAAGCAAGCATGATTGCACCAGCCGATTTGCTGATCTTGACCGCCCCTTTACCAAGGGAGCTTCTTCGTCACCAGAACCACGCCTGAGCGGGTCGGTGGGTTGCCATCTCTTTACCGAACCAGCGCGCGCACCAGCTTCGCGAGCATCGGGTGGTCGTGGCGGAGTCCGGCGGTCAGCTCGGTGACGCTCTCAGCATCCGGGAGAAGGGGCCCGCGAGTTGGTACGGGCGCGTCCGCTGTGTCAGGATGCTGGCGTGGCACACCACGCCGTGATCATTATCGCCAAGCGCTCCGGGTAGCTGAGTTCACCTACCACCCCGGCGCGCTGACCTCTCGCATCTTGCGAGGGGTCTTTTTGCGTTAAGGCCCCGAAATCTCCAGGAGATGACTCCCGTGACCCGCACGACCCCCGCCGGCACCCCGCTCGGTGACGACTTCCACGTCTACGACACCACCCTGCGCGACGGGGCGCAGCGCGAGGGCATTTCCTACTCCGTGGCCGACAAGCTCGCCGTCGCGCGGCTGCTCGACGACGTCGGCGTGGGCTTCATCGAGGGCGGCTGGCCCGGCGCGATGCCCAAGGACACCGAGTTCTTCGCCCGCGCGGCGACGGACCTGCACCTGAAGCACGCGGCCCTGGTCGCGTTCGGGTCCACCCGCAAGGCCGGCGCCAAGGCGGCCGACGACCTGCAGGTGCGCGCGCTGCTCGACTCGCAGGCACCCGTGGTCACGCTGGTCGCCAAGTCCGACCGCAGGCACATCGACCTCGCGCTGCGCACCGACGTCACCGAGGCGTGCGCGATGGTCGCCGACACGGTCGCGTTCCTCGTCGGCGAGGGGCGGCGGGTCTTCCTCGACGCCGAGCACTTCTTCGACGGCTACGCCTTCGAGCCGGACACCGCGTTGCGGGTGCTGGGCGCGGCCATGGACAACGGCGCGGACGTCGCCGTCCTCTGCGACACCAACGGCGGACAGTTGCCGCTCGGCCTGGCCGACACCGTGGGCGAGGTCATCGCCCGCACCGGCTACCGGGTCGGCATCCACTGCCAGGACGACACCGGGTGCGCTGTGGCCAACAGCGTCGCCGCGGTGCAGGCGGGTGCCACGCACGTGCAGTGCACCGCCAACGGTTACGGCGAGCGGGCCGGCAACGCCGACCTGTTCGCCGTCGTCGGCAACTTGGTGACCAAGCTCGGCAAGCCGGTGCTACCGCACGGCAAGCTCGCCGAGCTGACCCGGGTCTCCCATGCCCTTGCCGAGATCGCGAACATCGCCCCCGACACCCACCAGGCCTACGTCGGGGCTTCGGCCTTCGCCCACAAGGCGGGGTTGCACGCGAGCGCGATCAAGGTGGATCCGGAGCTGTACAACCACATCGATCCGGACCTCGTCGGCAACGACATGCGGGTGCTGGTCACCGAGATGGCCGGCCGGGCCAGCCTGGAGCTCAAGGGACGTGAGCTCGGGGTGGACCTGGCCGGCCGGCCCGAGGCGCTGTCCGCGGCCGTGCGCAAGGTGAAGGAACTCGAGGCCCGCGGCTGGTCGTTCGAGGCGGCGGACGCCTCGCTGGAGCTGCTGCTGCGCAGGGAGGTCGCCACCGCCGACCAGCAGGCGGTGGCCGCGCCGCCGTTCGCGCTGGAGTCCTACCGCGTGATCATCGACCACCCCGCCGACGGCGACGTGGTGGCCGAGGCGACGGTCAAGGTGCACGTCGGGGGCCAGCGCGTGATCGCGACGGCGGAGGGCAACGGCCCGGTGCACGCCTTGGACGCCGCCCTGCGCAGGGCCCTGCTGCCGCACCTGCCGTGGCTGGACACCGTGCGGCTCACCGACTACAAGGTCCGCATCCTCACCCCGGGCGGTGGCGCCGGCACCGACGCGGTGACCAGGGTGCTCGTGGAGACCTCCGACCACGAGACCGAATGGGTCACCGTCGGCGTGCACGGCAACATCGTCGAGGCCAGCTGGCTGGCGCTCTGCGATGCGTTGGTGCACAAGGCAATGGACCGGGAATCGGTGGTCGCGCGCGGCTGACCGCCGGTGCGGTTTTCCACAGGCGGGTAGTTGTCCACAGATCCACGCGACAGCCCCCACACCCCCTTTGACCTCGATAGACTGGTCTCAAGGGGTGCCCCCCGGGAGGGTGGGGGCTGCCGTTGCGCGCGCGAGGCGGAAGCGAAACGGTGTCGGCACGGAATGCGACACACGCAGGGCTCTACACTTCCGCGGACTTCGATTCCTTTGGGGGGAACCATGCGTGCGGTTGCGCTCGTGCTCGGCCTCGTCCTGCTCGCGGCGTGCGGTCCCGACGAGGGCAACGGGCCGTGGAGCGACGGTGCCGAGCAGGCGCCCGCCGGCGCCACGATCGGCGGGACCAGCGGGCCGTGCCCGTTGCCGGTCACCATGACCATCGCCAAGGGCTGGAAGGCCGCTGGCGTTCCGGCCGGCACCGGCTCGATGGGGGACGCGGCGCTCGCCTGCGAGGTCGACGCCAAGCCCGCCGGGCACCTCGGCTTCCTGCGGATCTACGTGACCGGTTCGCCGGTCGAGCCCAAGAACCTCCTCAAGGCGGTTGTCGCGAAGTCCAAGCAGGTCAACGGCGAGCAGTACCGCGAAAGCAAGCCGGGGGTCGAGCTCACCTACCTCTCCGACGTCGGGGGCGATCAGGTGCGCAGCCGCGCCTACGCCGCGACGGTCAACGGGCGAACGGTGCTCGTGGTGCTCGACGCCTTCGACAGCGAGGAGTACGACGCGATGATCGGCGCGTACCTGTTGGCCCAGCACACCATTCGCTAGACCTTCAACGTCAGCCCGTACTGCGCGAAGATCGGGTTGAGGGGCGCGAAGAAGGACGTGCCGCCGCTCGTACAGTTGCCCGAGCCGCCGACCAGCACGCCCTGCGCCTGGCTGCCGGACACGAACGAGACCGCCGTGTCACCGGGCTCGACGCACACGTTCGTCCTGGTCAGCCCGGTCAGCACCCCGGTCGGGAAGCTCACGGTGACGTTGCGGGCCTGGATCGTCCCGCAGTGGTAACCGGTGGCCGTGCCGATCAGGCACACCGACGCGCCGACCGGGGCCTGGGTGCTGCCGGTCAGCGTGACGCCGCCGCCCACCCAGCCGACGAGGGTCCAGTCGGTGTGGTTGGTGACCAGCACGACGGCCGCGCCGCTGGTCGTCTGCCCGGCGGTGATCGTCCCGACGAGGACGCCGTTGCCGCTGTAGACGGTGGTGCCGGTGCTGCCGCAGCCCTGGTTCGCGATCAGGTACCAGGAGCCGGAGCTGCCGAGCGCGGCGAACCCGGCGGTGCAGCCGCGGGTGCCCGCGACGCTGTAGAGGTGGCTGCCCCCGCCGAGCGGGGCGGCGCTGCGGGTGGCCGCTGTCGCGGGGGTGGCGCACAGCAGCAGGGTGGCGAGCAGGACGAGTAATCGACGCATCGGGATCTCCGATCGAAGGGTTTCCCTCGAACAAACCACGGACGCCGAGGTCAGCCCATCCGGCAAAACGGTGAAGCCGGGCGGGATTTAGGGTGGCCAGGTGCGTATCGCAAGGATTGCCCACCCTGACGGCGTCGCGTTCGTGGAGATGGACGCCGACGCAGGCACTGCCCGTGAGATCGCCGAGCACCCCTTCGGCCAGCCCACCTTCACCGGGCGCACCTGGCCGGTGGCCGACGTGCGGCTGCTCGCGCCGATCCTGCCGACCAAGGTGGTGTGCGTCGGCAAGAACTACGCCGACCACGCCAAGGAGATGGGCGGGGAGGCCCCGGCCGACCCGGTGATCTTCATGAAGCCGTCGACGTCGGTGATCGGCCCGCAGGCCGCGATCAAGCTGCCGCGCGACGCCGAGCGGGTCGACTACGAGGGCGAGCTGGCCGTGGTGATCGGGCAGCCCTGCCGCGACGTGCCCGCGGCGCGTGCCGCCTCGGTCGTGCTCGGCTACACCATCGCCAACGACGTGACCGCCCGCGACCAGCAGCAGCACGACGGCCAGTGGACGCGCGCGAAGGGGCACGACACGTTCTGCCCGCTCGGCCCGTGGATCGACACGACGATCAGGCCGGACGACCTCGCGCTGCGCACCGAGCTCGACGGCGAGGTCAAGCAGGACTCGCGGACCTCCTTGCTGCTGCACGACATCCCGAAGCTGATCGAGTGGGTCACCCGCGTGATGACGTTGCTGCCCGGCGACGTGATCCTGACCGGCACCCCGGCGGGCGTCGGCCCGATGAAGGACGGGCAGACCGTGGCCGTCAGCATCGAGGGGCTCGGCACGCTGACCAACCCGGTGCAGAACCGCTGATGGACCCGGCCCGGGCATTGCGCACCGTGGCGTTCCACCTGGAGCGCCACGGCGAACCCACGTATCGGGTCGCGGCGTTCCGCAAGGCCGCGGCCGTGGTCGACGGGCTGGAACCCGACGAGGTGACCAAGCGCGCCACCGAGGGGACGCTGACCCAGCTCAGCGGCATCGGCAAGGCGACCGCGGGCGTGATCACCGACGCCGTCGAGGGGCGCGAGCCGGGGTACCTGGAGCACTACCTGGCGAAGTCGCACCCGAGGATCCCCGACGGCGGTGCCATGCGGGACGCGCTGAAGGGCGACTGTCACACCCACTCCGACTGGTCCGACGGCGGCAGCCCGATCGAGGAGATGGCGGTCGCGGCCCTCGAGGAGGGCCACCAGTGGGTGGCGTTGACCGACCACTCGCCGCGCCTGACCGTGGCCCGCGGCCTGACCGCCGAACGGCTGCGCAAGCAGCTGGACGTGCTCGACGAGCTGAACGCGAAGCTGGCCCCGTTCCGGATCCTGAGCGGGATCGAGGTGGACATCAACCTCGATGGAACTCTCGACCAGGACGAGGAACTCCTTGCGCGCCTGGACATCGTGGTCGCGAGTGTCCACTCGAAACTCCGCATGCCCGGCAAGGACATGACCCGGCGGATGCTTACCGCGATCCGGAACCCGCTGGTCGACGTGCTCGGGCACTGCACGGGGCGGCTGGTCGTCGGCCGGGGACGGCCGGAGTCGGAGTTCGACGCGGAGCAGGTGTTCGCGGCGTGCGTCGAGCACGACGTGGCCGTGGAGATCAACTCGCGGCCCGAACGCCTCGACCCGCCGAAGCGGCTGCTGCGCCTGGCCGTCGAGACGGGCTGCAAGTTCTCGATCGACACCGACGCGCACGCGCCGGGCCAGTTGTCGTGGCTGGGCTACGGGTGCGAGCGGGCGATCGAGTGCGAGGTGCCGGTCGACCGCGTGATCAACACGTGGGACGCCGACACGCTGACCGCCTGGTCGCGGGTGACCTGAGTCACGTGCTGTCACAAGAACCGGGCAGGCGGTGTCTTGGGGCCGAACTCCTGTTGAAGGAAGGAAGCCCATGAACACCGCACTGTGGATCGCCGCCGGCGTGCTCGCCGCGGTCGCGTTGACCGGCGGCGTGAGCAAGACGTTCGTGCCCAAGGCGAAGCTGGCCGCGACCCCGGGCGGGGGATGGACCGGCGACGCGAGCGCGGGGTTCGTCAAGTCGCTCGGCGTGCTGGAACTCCTGGCCGCGGTCGGGCTGATCGTGCCGGCCCTGGTCGACATCGCGCCGGTCCTGGTGCCGATCACGGCGACGTGCTGGGTGTTGCTGATGATCGGCGCGATGATCACCCACGGCCGCCGCGGCGAGGCCAAGTTCGTGGCCCTGAACGTGGCTTACCTTGCGATCGCGGCGTTCATCGCCCTGGGGCGGTTCTGATGGCCACCGACCCGGCGACCGAGGCCTTCGTCGCCCACCGCAACCTGCTGTTCACCGTCGCCTACGAGATGCTGGGCTCGGCGTCCGACGCCGAGGACGTGCTGCAGGAGACGTGGCTGCGCTGGGTCGGGGTGGACCTGGACCAGGTCCGCGACCAGCGCGCCTACCTGGTCCGCGTCACCACCCGGCAGGCGCTCAACCGGCTGCGCACGATGAAGCGCCGCAAGGAGTCCTACGTCGGGCCGTGGCTGCCGGAGCCGCTGCTCACCGCCCCGGATGTGGCCGACGACGTCGAACTGGCCGAGAGCGTGTCGATCGCGTTGATGCTGGTGCTGGAGACGCTCTCGCCGACCGAGCGGGCCGTGTTCGTGCTGCGTGAGGTCTTCGCCCTGGACTACGAGGAGATCGCCGCGGCCGTGGACAAGAGCCAGGCCGCGGTGCGCCAGATCGCGCACCGGGCGCGCCAGCACGTGGAGGCGCGCCGTCCGCGCGAGGTCGTGTCGGCCAGCGAGAGCCGGGCCGTGGTGGAGTCGTTCCGGCGTGCGCTGGAAACCCGTGACCTGCAGGGTTTGCTGGACGTGCTCGCGCCGGACACGGTGCTGCTGGCCGACGGTGGCGGCATCAAGCAGGCGGCGCAGCACCCGATCGTCGGCGCGGACAAGATCGTCCGCTTCATCCTCGGCGGTACCGGCAAGACCAAGGAGACGATCACCGTCGAGCCGACCGTGGTCAACGGCAACCCGGCGCTGTTCCTGCGCCTGGACGACGAGATCGACGGCGTGATGGCCGTCCACGTGGTGGCGGGCCGGGTCGCCGGGCTCTACTACGTGCGCAACCCGGAGAAGCTGGCGCACATCGCCGCGGAGATCCCGCTGACCCGGGGTTAAGGTCGGTGGGTGGTGAGCATCCGACGTGTGTACGACCCGCCGGCGTCCGCGGACGGCCGGCGGGTGCTGGTCGACCGGGTGTGGCCGCGTGGCGTGCGCAAGGACGCGCTCGAGCTGGACGAGTGGCTCAAGGACGTGGCGCCGTCGACGCAGCTGCGGAAGTGGTACGCGCACGACCCGGACCGCTTCGACGAGTTCACCTCGCGGTACCGGGAAGAGCTGTCCGGCGGCGACGCCGCCGCGGCCCTCGCCGAGCTGCGTTCGGTGACCGGCCCGCTCACCCTGCTGACCGCGACCAAGGACCTGGACCTCAGCCACGCTACCGTGCTGCGGGACTTGCTGGCCGAGTAGAACCTTCGCAGTCCAATTAGGACTGATCGAGCCGGGTGACCGTGCCCGCGACGCCCGCGACCCGGCTCCGGTCACCGAGCGCCAGCCGGGTCGCCACGACGCGCGCGCAACAGGTGTTTCCGGCCCAGCGGTTTGCTGCCCGAACTTACCCCGGCTCGCGAGCATGACCGGGCACGTCGCTGCGCGTTTGCGAGCGGTAGCGGCAGGTTTCGAGCCATGGTGAACACGTCACGGGACCTAGGGAGGCACCAGATGTGGGTGGACATCGCCGGTGACCCGGGCGCGGCGGCCGCGTTCTACCCGGCGTTGTTCGGCTGGCGGGTCGAGCGGGGGGTTTGCCACCTGGGGGAGCGGGCCGTGGCCGGGATCCGGCCGGGGCGCCACCGCGGGTGGGTGCCGTCCCTGCCGGTCGACGACGTGGCGGACGCACGGCAACGGGTCCTGCGAGCGGGTGGGCGGCTCGGCGCGGACGGGCTGGTCACCGACCCGTTCGGCGCGGTGTTCGGGCTGGCCGGCCCGGACGAGGAGGCCTACGAGCCCGGCGCGCCGGTGTGGGTCGAGCACCGCGGGCGCGAACCGGAGCAGGCCCGGACCTTCTACCAGGAGGCGTTCGGCTACCTGTGCCAGCACGCGGGACCGGCGGGGTACGTGACCTTCCAGGCACCCGGTGGGCTGGCCATCGGCGGGCTCGGCCGTGCCGCGCGCGGGCGGGCCGAGTGGGTCACCTACTTCTCCGTCGCCGACACCGACGACGCGACCGAGACCGTGCTCGCCCTCGGCGGGCGGGTCAAGACGGCTCCCGAGGACTCCGACTTCGGCCGCGTCGCGACCGTCGCGGACAACCAGGGCGTGGCGTTCGTGCTGGTCTCGACCGCGCGCAGCGGCTCAGGTTTGCTCACCCAGACTGATAAGCCTATTGTAACTATCTGTGGGTGACACTCCGGCTGTATCAACGGATCCGAGCAAGACCGCCGCTGACCTGAAGCTCGCCATCGGTCGCATCGCGCGTGCGCTGCGGCAACGGCACGCGGTCGGCGACCTGACAATGTCCGAAGTGTCGGTGCTGTCCAGGCTCGACCGCGAGGGTGCGACGACGCCGGGCGTGCTCGCCGACCAGGAACGGGTCCGCCCGCAGGCCATGGCCTCGACGCTGGCCGCGCTCACCGAGAAGGGACTCGTGCGCCGGCGCCCGGACGCGCAGGACGGGCGCAAGGTGCTGATGAGCCTGACCGCCGCAGGCACCAAGGTGCTCACCAGCCGCCGCGACGAGAGCGTGCGCCACGTCGCCGCGGTGCTCGCCGGTTTCACCCAGGCCGAGCAGCGCAAGTTCGCGGCCATGGTGCCGTTGCTCGAGCGCCTCGCGGACGCGCTGTGACGATCGACGAACGCGCGCCGGCCGCATCCGCGCAGGGCGAGAGGTACAAGTGGATCGCCCTGTCCAACACCACGCTCGGCGTCTTCATCGCCACCGTCGACGGCTCGATCGTGATCATCTCGCTGCCCGCGATCTTCCGCGGCATCGGCCTCGACCCGCTCGCGCCCGGCAACATCGGCTACCTGCTCTGGATGATCCTGGGCTACCTGCTGGTGTCCGCGGTGCTGGTGGTCGCGCTGGGCCGCCTCGGCGACATGTTCGGCCGGGTCCGGATGTACAACATGGGCTTCGCGGTCTTCGCGTTCGCCTCCATCGCGTTGTCCCTGGATCCGTTCACCGGCGGCCACGGCGCGTTGTGGCTGATCGGCTGGCGGGTGGTCCAGGCCGTCGGCGGCTCGATGCTCACAGCGAACTCCGCGGCGATCCTCACCGACGCGTTCCCGTCCCGGCAGCGTGGGATGGCCTTGGGCATCAACCAGATCACCGCGCTCGCCGGGCAGTTCCTCGGCCTGCTCGCCGGTGGTCTGCTCGCCACCTGGGACTGGCGCGCGGTGTTCTGGGTCAGCGTGCCCATCGGCGTCGTCGGCACGATCTGGTCCTACCGGAGCCTGCACGAACTCGGCGCCCGGACCCCCGCGAAGATCGACTGGATCGGCAACCTGACGTTCACCGCAGGCAGCGGCACCCTGCTCGCCGCGATCACCTACGGCATCCAGCCGCACGGCGGTCACCCGACCGGCTGGACCAACCCGTGGGTGCTCGCCGGGCTCGGCACCGGGGTCGGCCTGCTCGTGGTGTTCTGCATCTCACAGACCATCATCAAGGAACCGATGTTCCGGCTGGGGCTCTTCCGCATCCGGGCGTTCGCCGCGGGCAACCTCGCCGCGCTGCTCACCGCGATCGCGCGCGGCGGCATGCAGTTCATGCTGATCATCTGGCTGCAAGGCATCTGGCTTCCCTTGCACGGCTTCGACTACGAGGAAACGCCGCTGTGGGCGGGCATCTACATGTTGCCGCTCACCGTCGGATTCCTTGTGGCGGGCCCGCTTTCCGGCACGCTGTCGGACCGGTTCGGCGCACGTCCGCTCGCCACGACAGGTCTCGCCTTGGTGGCCGTCGCGTTCGTCGGATTGTTGTTGGTACCGGTGAACTTCGCCTACCCCGAGTTCGCCGCGTTGCTGTTCCTCAGCGGCATCGGGCAAGGCATGTTCTCGGCGCCCAACACTTCGGCGATCATGAGCAGTGTTCCGCCGGGGCAACGCGGGGTCGCCTCGGGCATGCGGTCCACGTTCCAGAACTCCGGGACGGCGCTCTCGATCGGCGTGTTCTTCTCGCTGATGATCGCCGGGCTGGCCGCGTCGCTGCCGGACACGCTGTCGAACGGCCTGCAGGCGCAAGGGATTCCGGCCTCCACCGCACACGACGTCGCCTCGCTGCCCCCGGTGAGCACGCTGTTCGCCACGTTCCTGGGCAACAACCCGATCGGGCACCTGCTCGGCCCGAGCCACGCGCTGGACGCGATCCCACCCGAGCACGCCGCCACCTTGACCGGCAACGAGTTCTTCCCCCAGTTGGTGTCCGGGCCGTTCCACCACGGCCTGGTCACCGTGTTCACCGCGGCCGCGGTCATGGCCGTGATCGCCGCGCTGGCGTCGCTGGCCCGCGGCCGCACGCCCTCGAAAGGACAGTGAAGCAATGGCGAACCAGGCCCTGCTGGTGATGGACGTGCAGAACTCCGTCGTGAGCCGCATCGCGTCGGACACCGAGTACCTGCCGCGCCTGGCCAAGGCGATCGACGCGGCGCGGGCCGCGGGCGTGCCGGTGATCTACGTGGTCGTCGGCTTCCGCCCGGGCTTTCCCGAAGTGTCGTCGCGGAACCGGATGTTCGGCGCGCTCACCTCCGGTGGCGCGAACCCCGCCACGGCCGATGCCTTCCAGGTGCACGAGGCCGTCGCGCCCCGCCTGGACGAGGTCGTGGTGACCAAGCGGCGGGTCAGCGCGTTCGCCGGCAGCGACCTCGACGTCGTGTTGCGGGCCAAGGGGATCGACACGCTCGTGCTGACCGGCATCGCGACCAGCGGCGTGGTGCTCTCCACGCTGCGCCAGGCCGCGGACCTGGACTTCGGTCTCGTCGTGCCCGCCGACGGCTGCCTCGACGCGGACCCCGAGGTGCACCGCGTGCTGGTCGAGAAGGTGTTCGCGCGCCAGGCGGAGATCACCAACCTGGCCGACTGGGCGGCGTCGCTGCGAACTAGTTGATCAGCGGTGCCACCGCCCGCACGCCCGCGGTCGTCGCCCTCGTGCCGGTGGACAGGCTCGTGCCCAGCGGGTGCTGGGTCATCACCACGACGATGTAGCGCCAGTGCGTGTTCACCAAACCGGTGCTGTGCAAGCAAATGCTGTCCGAGCTCGAGCCCCAGCCCTGCTTGATCGCCCAGTCCGCCCGCTGCCCGGACGGGATGCCGAACCACTGGTCGAAGCCGTCCGAGGCGTGCTCGGGGGCGGCGGCCATCGCGTTCACGATCAGGTCGCGGTCGGCGGCGGGCATGCCGAGGATGTACTGGTAGATCGCCACCATGTCGCGGGGCGAGACCCACGTGTTGCCCCACTGGCCCGCCGGCGTCGGCGGCGCCGTGTCGTGCAGGCCGAGCCGTGACGCCTCGCGGCTGACCAGCGAAGCCCCACCCTGGCGCACCCAGTACTGGCTGGCCGTGCCGTCGTCGGACATCTTGATCATGTACGCGAGGTCCTTGCGTTCCTGCGCGCCGGCGCCGGAGTGCAGCGTGTCGATCGCGATCAGCAGCTTCACCAGCGACGCCGAGTGGAACCGGTGGCTGGAGTTGACCGACAGCAGCGTCTTGCCGCTCTGGCGGTCGACCACCACCGCGCCCGTGACGGCCTGGGGTTCCACCGACTGCACCGCCCGGCTCACCGCGGCCGGGGAGAACTGCGCGCCGGACTTCGCGGTCTTGGTCGGCGTCCGCGCCGTGCTCGGCTTCGTCTTGGTGGCCGAGGTCGTCGGCTTGGGCTTCGGCTTCGACGAGGTGTGCGTCGCCACCGTGGTGGTGGTGGTCGTCGCGGTCTCGGTGGGCAGTTGGTGCGCCACGGCCACGGTCGCGTTCCCCCGGTTCGCCATCGTGTCGACCGCCATCCAGCCGGCTCCGGCGAGGATGCCGCTCAACAGCACGGCGACAGGTAGAGCTCGTTTGTTCGACACGGGGGAAATACGCCCTCGTGCGCGGCAAAGTTGACCTGTTCGAGTGACAACCTTTGCTGGTCAGCGGCGTACGCACGAGCGGGCGAAAAGGTTGCCTGGGTCGGCGAATTGCCCTCGGGCCGGGGTTGATCGCGCCGCTGCCACGATGGCATGGTGACGCCCGTCATGACAGATGAACTTGTGGTCCTCCTCGACGAGCACGGCAACACGCTGGGGCACGCCCCCAAGGCGACCGTGCACACCACCACGACGCCGTTGCACCTGGCGTTCTCGTGCTACGTGTTCGACCCCGACGGCCGGTTCCTGCTCAGCAGGCGCGCCCTGGGCAAGAAGACCTGGCCAGGGGTCTGGACCAACAGTTGCTGCGGTCACCCGTCGCCCGGCGAGCCGGTCGCGGACGCCGTCACCCGCAGGCTGGCCGACGAGGTGGGCCTGGTCGTGGACGACCTCACGTTGGTGTTGCCCGCGTTCCGGTACCGCGCCGTCATGCCCGACGGCGTCGTGGAGAACGAACTGTGCCCGGTGTTCCGGGCGGTGACGTCGGCCGAGCCGGTGGCGAACCCGGCCGAGGTCGACGACGTCGAGTGGGTTGCGTGGCCCGAGTTCACCCGCGAGGTCCTCGACGGCACCCGGCCGGTGTCGCCGTGGTGCCGGTTGCAGGTCGAGGAGCTGGCGGCGCTGGGGCCGGACCCGGTGCGCTGGGCCGCCGGGGACGTCGACGCGCTGCCCCCGGCCGCCCGAGTCCTCACGGGATGAGGGTCTTCGCCGGCCTGGTGACGGCCGCGGGCCGCGACTGATCGCCGAGATCACGTTTCCGCGACAGTCCTTTGTGGAGCTTCGAGGCGGGTTTTCGCTGCCTGGAGCCATGCCTGATGGCCGAGGGTCTCCTCGCGCACCGCTGTCAGTCCCCGTGCGACAGTCGGGCAAAGGTACTTGTTTACGCCTCACCAACTACGAGAACATACCGCCAAGTGGAGGTTCCCCACGACCCCCAACATGGCGTAGTAAGAGCCGGTCGCCGCGCTGGGACCTCCCGCGCGCGAAATCCGACACGGAGGAAGGGGACCGCGGTGGTGCAGTTCGGTACCACCCAGCGCCGTTCCGGAACACAGGTGCTGGACTGGAGCAAGCATCTGGTGACCCCGGCGCTGCGCGCGGCGGTGGACCGCCTGCCCGATTCCGTGCGGCACGTCGCCCAGTACCACTTCGGCTGGCGCGATGAGCAGGGCAAAGTGGTCCAGACCGCGGATTCCGGTGGTGGGCGGGCGATCCGGCCGGCATTGGTGCTGGTGGCGGCCCGTGCCGTCGGCGGCACCGCCGAGCGGGCGGTGCCCGCCGCGTGTGCGGTGGAGTTGGTGCACAACTTCACGTTGCTGCACGACGACCTGATGGACCGCGACCCGACCCGGCGCCACCGCGCCGCCTCGTGGACGGTGTTCGGCCCGAGCGCGGCCATCCTCGGCGGCGATGCCCTGCTGGCCTTGGCCTTCGACGAGCTGAGCCGCTGCACGCGGTCGACCGGTTCCGAGCACGGCCTGCTCGCAGGGGTGCTGCTGGAGATGGTCGACGGCCAGGGGGCGGACCTGTCCTTTGAGGAACGCGCGGACGTCGACCTGAGCGAATGCCTGCGGATGGCGGCGGGCAAGACCGGAGCGTTGCTGGGTGGCGCGTGCGCGCTCGGCGGCGCGCTCGGCGGTGGCAGCGCGGCCCAGGTCGAGCAGCTGCGCGGCTTCGGCGCGCACCTGGGTCTGGCCTACCAGTGCCTCGACGACGTGCACGGCATCTGGGGCGACCCGCGCGATACGGGCAAGGTCGCCCGGTCCGATCTGGTCAACCGCAAGAAGTCGTTGCCCGTCGTGGCGACGCTGAGCTCGGGGCTGCCCGCGGGCGACGAGCTCGCGAAGCTCTACCACGGTGACGGCCCACTGCCCGCGGCTGACGTCGACCGCGCGGTGGAGCTGATCGAGGTCGCCGGCGGTCGGGAGTGGACCGAGAAGCGGGCCGCGGAGCACCAGGAACGCGCCATGGACTGCCTGCGCTCCGCCGAGCTGGAGGAGCAGCCGGAAGCGGAGCTCGTCGAGCTGGCACGGCTGGCCCTGCGGCAGTGAACCGTCCCGAAGGAACAAGCGAGGACACGATGGGTGAACAGGTCTTTCCCGATGCCGTGCGGTCCAAGAAGAGTGCGCTCTTCAAGGCGGTCGAGGGGGTCGGCGGCTCGAAGCTGGGCTCACGGCTGGGCCGGCTGTTCGTCCCACTGGATCGGCGGCTGCTGCAGCGCAGCAACGGCCGGCGCGGTCTGCTCGGCTCGATCGCCCCGCCGACCCTGCTGCTCACCACCACCGGCCGCAAGTCCGGGCAGCCGCGCACCACACCGCTGTACTACCACCAGGATGGCGACCGCATCTACTTGATGGGCAGCAACTTCGGCCGGCAGCACCACCCCGCGTGGACCGACAACCTGCTGGCCGATCCGTTGGCGACGGTCGCCATCGGCGGCAAGGACATCCCCGTGCGGGCGGAGTTGTTGCGGGACGAGGAAAGCGAGTGGGTGTTCGGCGAGCTCGTGAAGATCACCAGCGCCTATCGGGCGTACCGCGGTCGGACCGCCCGGCAGTTCCGGGTCTTCAAACTGGTAGGAGCAGACGCATGAGTTTCGACTACGACGTGCTGGTGATCGGTTCCGGCTTCGGCGGCAGCGTGTCGGCCCTGCGCCTGACCGAGAAGGGCTACCGGGTCGGCGTGCTGGAGGCCGGTCGCCGCTGGGCCGACGACGACCTGCCGAAGAGCGGCTGGGACATGCGCAAGACGATCTGGAAACCGAAGCTCGGGATGACGGGAACACAGCGGATCACGTCACTTGGCAAGGTGGTCGTGTTCACGGCGGCCGGTGTCGGCGGTGGCTCGCTGATCTACGGCAACACGTTGTACGAGCCGCTGGACAACTTCTACAAAGACCCGTCGTGGGCGCACCTGACCGACTGGCGGGCCGAGCTGGCGCCGTACTACGACCAGGCCAAGCGGATGCTCGGCGCGAACACCAACCCACGCACGACACCGTCGGACGAGGTGCTGCGCGACGTCGCGCGGGACATGGGGGTCGAGGACACCTACCACCCGACCGAGGTCGGCGTCTACTTCGGTGAGCCGGGCAAGACCGTGCCCGACCCCTACTTCGGCGGCGTCGGGCCGGAGCGCACCGGGTGCATCGGCTGCTCGAGTTGCTTCGCCGGGTGCCGGCACGGCGCGAAGAACACCACCAACGCCAACTACCTGTACCTGGCCGAGAAGGCGGGGGCCGAGGTGCACGCGATGACCACGGTCACCGACCTGCGCCCGCTGCCCGACGGCGGGTACGTGGTGTCCACACAGCGCTCAGGTGCGTGGCTGCGCAAGGGAAAGCGGGAGTTCACCGCAGAGCAGGTGGTGTTCTCCGCAGCCGCACTCGGCACCCAGGAGCTGCTGCACAAACTGAAGGACACCGGCCGGTTGCCCAACCTCTCACCGCGGCTCGGTGAGCTGTCCCGGTCCAACTCCGAGGCCCAGGTCATGGCCCGCAGTCGCACCCGCACCGACTTCGCGGAGGGCGTGTCGATCACCTCGTCGATCCACCCGGAACCGGACACCCACTTCGAGATCTGCCACCACGGCAAGGGGTACAACTCGCTCTACATGATGTTCGGACCGATGATCGACGGTGGTCCGCGGCGGGCACTGCGCTTCCTCGGGCAGGTCCTCAGGCACCCGATGTCCCTGCTGCGGGCGCTGAACGTTCGCCGCGCCTCCGAGCGGTCGGTCCTGTTGCTGGTGATGCAGTCGCTGGACAACTCGCTGACCTCCTACCGCAAGCGCGGCAAGCTGCGCACCAAACAGGGCATCGGCGAACCCAACCCGGTGTGGATCCCGTTGGGGCACGAGGCGAGCCGGATGATCGCGGAGAAGATCGGCGGTGACGCGCTCGGCAACTACTTCGACGTGTTCAACATCCCGTCCACCGCGCACTACATCGGCGGAGCGCCGATGGGGAGCACCGCGGCCGACGGCGTGATCGACCCGTACCACCGCATCCACGGCCACCCCGGACTGCACATCATCGATGGCACCGCCGTGTCCGCCAACCTCGGGGTGAACCCGTCGCTGACCATCACCGCGATGTCCGAGCGGGCCGTCGCGATGTGGCCCAACAAGGACGGCGTGGATCCACGTCCCGAGCTCGGCCAGCCGTACCAGCGCGTCAAGCCGGTCGCGCCGAAGAACCCGACGGTGCCCGAAGCCGCGCCGGGCGCGTTGCGGCTGCCGCTGTTTCCCGTTGAGAGGTAAGGAAAACCCAGGCGGCCGACTCCGGCGACCGGGGTCGGCCGCGGTCGGCTAACCGCGGGCGAGCCGCACCACGGTGGACCCGAACTTGCCCACCGGCAGCAGGCACAGCGGACGCAGCGGCCACGGCAGCCGCTTGAAGCGCGCCGCGGCTCTGAGCACGGATTCGGCGTCGATCTCCGTCCAGCCGTCCGGCGCGAAGAACCCGGTGCCTTCCTCCGGCCCGAACCTGACCGGTGTGGACGCGAGTTGCTTGCGGCTCACCCGCCGGCCGATCCGCACATCGGCCGGCGACATCATGTCGGTGATCCACCAGCGCACACCTGCCTCGGCGAGGTCGGCGCTCATCGCGCGCACATCGTCGTCGGCGAGGTAGGGCAGCAACCCTTCGGTGATCACCACCGCACGCTGCGCACCGGCGACCTGCGCGGCAAGGAATTGCTTGCGTTGCTTGGCATCCGCCAGATCGACCGACCGGCGGACCAACTCGCAACGCGGCTTTTCGTCGGCCAGCGCGCGTTCCTTCTCCTCGACCATCACCGGCAGGTCCGCTTCCACCCAGACCAGGTCGTCGGGCACGTCCAGCCGGTACGGGCGGGCGTCGAGACCGGCCGCCAGGTTGACCACCCGGTCGCAGCCGTCGCCGAGGCAGTCGGTGATCAGGTCGTCGATCAGTTTGGTGCGAGCGGTGAACGACCAGCCGTTGCGTGCGAGCGCCGAAGTCTGCGCCACCATCGCTTCGCCACGCTCGCCGGCGAGCAGGGCGGCGTACGGATCGTGGAACAGCGCGTCCGGCCGGGACGACTCCCGCGCACGGAAAGTCGCTACCCAACGAGCGGTGTCGGACACATCGGCGATCTCAGACATTGGCTGAACCAATCGACCGTGGACGAAGACCGCACACCCTAGCGAACTCCGGCGGGGTGTCAGCCCACGAGTTCAGCGCCGCTGTCGACCACGTCGGACGAGGGTTCGTCAAGTCGCGAATATGACCTTCGTCACATTCGCTCGCAGTCCATAACGCTTGGTGGCACTGCGACGTCGGACGATTGTCCACAGTGGCGGCGCCGGTGCGGGCCGAATTCGGACCGCCCGGCAATCAGGGGTGGTGGAGCGATCACCCGATCGGGTATCAATCCGTCCGGAACTGACCTTCCACGTAAGGGGCGCGGTGGATGCACGGCGTGACTGAACGGGTGAGCCGTCTACTCGCCGATCTCACGCGGTCTACGGTCGCGTCGACGGCCTACGCCACGGCATGGGCTGCACGGCTGACCGGCGACGACGGGAAACCGGTGTTCCCGCAGGCCCGCCCGTGGCTGGCCGACCACCAGCACGCCGATGGCTCGTGGGGTGGTTCGGTGCCCAACCCCTACGACCGGCTGGTGTGCACCCTGGCCGCTGTGCTCGCGCTGCGCGAGATCGACGAACCCTGGGCGAGTTCCGCGGTCCGCTCCGGTGTGGACTACCTGCACAAGCACGCGACCGACTGGCGTGGCGCGCCAGGCGAGGTGGTCGGTTTCGAGTTGGCCGCGCCATACCTGGCCGAACAGGCGTCCAAGGCGGGTCTGCTTTCGCTCGACGGGTTCGCCGACCTCGTCGCGTTGCGTGCCGACAAGCTCGCCCGTGTCCCAGCGGGCGCGCTGACCAGGGAGCCGACGACCCTGCTGTACTCGTTGGAGGTGCTGGGCGATCTGGTGCAGCCGCGGGATGTGGTCGGCTTCGCCGGGCCGAACGGCTCGATGTCCAACAATCCCCCGGCGACTGCCGCGCTGTGGGCGGCGACCGGCGCGCCGACGGCACTGGAGTACCTGCGCAGTGCCGCGCAGTCGACGGGTGACGGTGGCATGCCGGAGATCTTCCCCATCTCGGTGACGGAGCCGGCCTGGGCCATCTACCTGCTGCACCGCGCCGGCCTGACCACGGACGAGGCCAAACCGCATGTCGATCGACTGCTGGCCCTGGCCGACGGTGCCGAGTTCGGACTCGGGACCAGCGCGGAGTTCCCGGTGCCGGACTCCGACGACACCGCCATGGTCGCGAACGTGGTGCACGCCTTCGGCCACGATGACACCGCACTGCTCGAGTCGTTGCTGCACTACGAGAAGGACGACCACTTCATCGGCTTCCCCTACGAACGCGGCACGCCGGTCACCGCGAACGCGCGGATAGCCGAGGCGCTCAGCCGGCGGCCGGACCGGTTCGCCAGCCAGATCAAGAAGGCCATCACGTTCCTCATGGACAGTCGGCACGACGGGGCGTGGTGGGACGACAAATGGCACCTCTCGCCGTACTACGCCACCGCACAGGTGGTCTTCGGGCTCGCCGGCTCCACCCCGCCGGACACCCTGTCCGCCACCAGGAAGTGGCTGCTCGACGGCCAGCACCCGGACGGTTCGTGGGGCATGGCAGGCGGTCAGCCGGAGGAGACCGCCTATGCGGTCCTGTCCCTGGACGCCATGGGAGACCAGCACGGGCCGGTGCCGGCCGACACCATGCGCCGCGCTGCTGACTACCTCGGCGAGCACCTCGACGACCCGAGCTACGCCGAGTTGTGGATGAGCAAGGGCCTGTACATCCCGGTGGCGCCGGCGCGCGCCGCGGTGCTGTCGGCCTACGCCGTGAGCCGGGGACAACCGTGACCGATCTTCGCTACCCACCGGTGGCGTCGTACGTTCCGGTTGCGCTGTCGGTCATGCGGTCGCTGGCCGACCTGGAGCGCTGGACCGCCGCCGAGCTGCCTGGCTACCGGGACGCGCCGTTGTCCGCCATCGCGCTCACCGAGTCCGTGGTCCAGCCCTGGGCGAGCGCAGCGGAAACGGCCCTGTCCGGACGGATGGCCGTGTGGGTGTGCGCCATCGACGACCACATCGAGCGAGAGGTCAGCGAGCTCGACAAGCTGGACGAGTTCATCGACAGGTGCAACTCCGTGGTGCGGACGGGACGACCGGACGACAGCAACACACTGCTGGCCGCCTTGTCCGGCTGGCAACGGGAATTGGCCGACCGGCCGGGATACCCGGCGCTGGCGTCGTTGTGGGAGCGCAAGTTCGCGGCGTGCCTGCGGGCCATGCGCTACGACTGGGTGGTCGGCACGGCGCGGGCGAACGGCACCGGCACGACGTCCATGAACACCACCGTCGCGGAGTACCTGGACAACGCCGACAGCATCTCGATCTGGCAGGTCCACCTGCCGTGCTGGGTGAGCCCCGAGGACGCCGGGCCGGTCGAACACCTGGACGTGCTGGTGCCCGCGCTCGACGACATCGCGGTGGTGTGCCGGCTGGCCAACGACCTGGCCAGCTACTGGCGTGAGCGCGACGACCCGCGCGAGAACAACGTGCTCATGTACGGCGTCGCACCGGACTGGGTCCGGGCGGAGATCGAGCGTCGCCTCGACGCGGTCCGTGAGCGCCTGGCGCCGTTGGTGGCCAAGGACCACCTACCCGCCGTCGGGCTGATCCGCCGCGCCGAATGGGCAGTGGGGCTGTACGCGCGCACGGACCTGCACGTCTCGTCGGCCGACCTGGCCCGCCGGCCGAGCGAGGCGTGAGTCCACAATGGGCAAGCCGTCGACAGGGTATCCGCCGGACACCTTTCCACGGGTGGGCGTAACCGATAGGGTGCGTGGTCATCGCCGAGCATAGGCACAAGGGAAATGTCACCAACTCGAAAAGAGAACCGGAAGTCGGGGTTGTGATGAGTCGCACCGCGCGTCCTAGGCGCAGGAGTATCCGGGCACGGATGCTGGCCATTGTGCTCATCCCCAGCGCGGCGCTGCTGATCATCGGTGGTGGTGCCGCCGGCTACCTGGTGCACGAGGGATCCGTGACACAGGACTGGGCCGAGCTGACCGGCCGGTCGTCGTCCATCGACATCACCAACAACTTCGTCGAGCAGTTCGGTCAGGAACGCAACCTGAGCCTGCGGGTCCTCGGCGGTGACAGCTCCGCCACCGACCAGCTCAAGAAGCAACGAGGCCTGAGCGACCAATCGCTTTACGCTCTTTTCCAGATCGGCCAATCCGGGATCGCTTCGAACGCGCAGGCCGCGGAGGCCACCAAAAAAGCGAACGACATCCTCGAAGCACTCGTGAAGAAAATGCCGCAGATTCGGCAGGGCGTCGATGCGCGGCAGATGAACCCGAAGGACGTCTACGACTACTACAACAGCGTCATCGACATCCTGTCGCTGGCCCTGCAGGGCGTCGCGGCGACCTCCCCCGACCCGACCGCCGCCTTGGACGCCTCGGCCGCCGCGGACCTGTTCGGCTCGGCCGAGTCGTTGTCCAGGAGCAACGCACTCGCGGTGGGCGCGCTTGGCCAGAACGGCAACGGGCCCGGGCTGACGAACGAGACCTTCCAGGAGTTCGCCCACCAGGTCGGCCATTACCACGGCATGCTGGACATGCTGCAGATGAAGCTGACCCCGGACGAAATGATGCAGTACGGGCAGCTCGTGAAGAGCAAGCCGTGGCAGCAGCTGACGTCGATGGAGAACGCGATCATCGCGCGTGGCCCGGGCAAGCCGGCGTTCGACGCGGCGCCGTTGCCCGTGCCGATCGCCGACTGGCAGAACGCGGTGACGCAGGTCCACGCCCAGTTGCTCAACCTGTACGCCGAACACCACACCCACGGCTCGAATGCCGCGTACGACACCGGGCACCGCAACTACATCAACTCACTTCTCGGCGGCGGGGCGATCCTGCTCGTCACGCTCATCGCCATGTTCGTTGCGATCCGGTTGTCCAACCGGCTGGTCAACCGGCTCAAGCGGCTGCGTGTGGACACCCTCGACCTCGCCGACACGCGGCTGCCCGACATCGTCAGCCGGTTGCGCCGCGGTGAGCAGATCGACGTCGAGCAAGAGGTTCCCCCGCTGCAGTACGGCACCGACGAGATCGGTCAGGTCGCGGAGGCGTTCAACAAGGCGCAGCGCACCGCGGTCGCGGCCGCCGCGCAGGAAGCCGAGATCCAGAACGGCGTGCGCTCGGTGTTCCTGAACATCGCCCACCGCAGCCAGGTCGTGGTGCACCGCCAGCTCGACGTGCTGGACAAGGCCGAGCGCGAGCAGGAGAACCCCGAGCACCTCGAGCAGCTCTTCCAGCTCGACCATCTCGCGACCCGCGCGCGGCGCAACGCCGAGAACCTGCTCATCCTCGGCGGCGACCAGCCGGGCCGCCAGTGGCGCAACCCTGTGCCGATCGGCGAGATCGTGCGCAGCGCCGTCGGCGAGACCGAGCACTACAAGCGGGTCACCACCGGCCGGCTGCCCGACGTCCGGATGGCGGGGTCGGTCGTCGCCGACCTGATCCACCTGCTCGCCGAGCTGGTGGACAACGCGACGTCGTTCTCGCCGCCGGACTCCCGCGTCGAGGTGAGCGGCAACATCGTCGGCAAGGGCGTCGTGATCGAGGTGGAGGACCAGGGCATCGGCCTTGCGACACCACAACTCGAGCGCATCAACGCGTTCCTGCGCAACCCACCGGACTTCGGCGTGATGGCGCTGTCCGAGGATGCGCGGCTCGGCCTGTTCGTGGTGTCGCAGCTGGCCATCCGCCACGGCATCAGCGTGAAGCTGATCGAGTCGCTCTACGGCGGCGTGCGGGCGATCGTGCTGGTCCCTTCGGCGTCCATCGCGGACGACGACGTGAACCACCCGCGCTCGGTGCCCAAGCAGGTCGGCCCGGCCGTGCCGGAGCCGGATCACCCCCGCAGGTTGTTCACTTCTCCCAACGGCACCACTTCCCAAGACCCGATGGTCCAAGATGATCCGGAGATGACCGGACGCTTGGAAGGCGCGTTGATGACCGACGGGGAAGCGCAGCAGGCCGGCCACGCCGGCCAGGCCGAGCCGGACGGCCGGGTGCGTCGTACGCCGTCGGCGGGGCGCAACGGCGACGGTCACACCCGGCCCGGCGGGCACCAGAACGACGGCAAGCCCGCGCTGCCGCGCAGGCGACGGCAGTCGAACCTCGCGCCGCAACTGGCCGACGAGTTCACCGCCCCGGTCGCGGACGTCGCGAACATGGACGACACCGATGTGGTGCGCTCCGCGGAGCGGGCACGCAACCGGATGCTGGCCTTCCAACGGGGTACCCGCAACGGGCGCGCGGGTCACGACCCGAACAATTGGTGAGGGGTTGCCGACTAGTGGAGCGGGCAATGAGTGTCACGGACCAGTCCAAGCCGAGCGATCTGAACTGGCTGCTCGACGACCTGACCAACCGCGTGGTCGGGGCGCGATACGCGGTGGTGCTCTCCACCGACGGCCTGCTCGTCGGCCGGTCCCGCAGCCTGAGCCGCGAGGACGGCGAACACCTCTCCGCCATGGCTTCGGCATTCCACAGCCTTGCGCGCGGGGTCGGGCGGCAGTTTGATGGCGGCGAGGTCCGGCAGACCGTCGTCGAGCTCACCCAGTCGTTCCTCGTGGTGACCGCGGCGGCGAACCAGGCGTGCCTCGCCCTGCTCGCCAACGCGGACGCGGACATCGGGATGGTCGCCTACGAGATGAACATGATGATCAAGCAGGTCGGTGCCTACTTCGCCACGCAGCCGCGATTCCCCGGCACGTGATCCGTGTGTAGCCGATGAACGGTCGGGAGTCCTGGTACGACGACGACGCCGGGCCCTTGGTGCGGCCCTTCACCGTGACCCGCGGTCGCACCAAGGCCTCGCGCACAGACCTGAACATGATCACGATGGTGATCGCGGCCCCCGGCGAATCAGGCCGGGGGCTGGACGCGGAGTACCTCGACATCCTTCGGCTGTGCCGGTCCCCGATGTCCGTCGCGGAGATCGGGGCGAAGCTGAACCTGCCGCTCGCCGCCGTGAAGATCCTTATCAGTGACTTGATCGAGGGAAGGTATCTCCTGTTTAGCTCGCCAATGTCGTCCTACGAGACGGATGTGCCGGACATGAATCTCTTGCAGGCGGTGCTCGATGGCATTCGGCGGCTCTGACGCGGGCGGCCCCGGGCTGGGCACCTCCGCGGTCAAGGTGCTCATCGCCGGCGGCTTCGGCGTGGGCAAGACGACGATGGTCACCTCGGTCAGCGAGATCCAGCCGCTGCGCACCGAGGAGATGATCAGTGCGATCAGCAACCGGACCGACGACCTCAGCGGCGTGGAGGACAAGCGCACCACGACGGTCGCGCTGGACTTCGGCCGCATCACCATCAACCGGTCGCTGATCCTCTACCTGTTCGGCACGCCGGGCCAGGAGCGGTTCTGGTTCATGTGGGACGAACTGGCCACCGGCGCCCTCGGCGCGGTCGTGCTCGCGGACACCCGCAGGCTCGACGGCTGCTTCGCGTCGGTGGACTTCTTCGAGCGGCGCAAGATCCCGTTCATCGTGGCGATCAACAACTTCCACGGCGAACAGGCCTACACCACCGACGAGGTGCGCGACGCCGCGGACCTCGACGCGGAGATCCCGGTCGTGCAGTGCGACGCACGCGACCGCGACTCGAGCAAGAAGGTGCTGGAAACGTTGCTGCAGCACCTGATCGCCCGGACGATGCGCGCCCACGCCCAAGCCCAGACGCAGGCGCGCCAGCGGTAGCGCCCTAGATCTTCAGGTCTCTACGCAGCTTGGCCACGTGCCCGGCCGCGCGCACGTTGTACATCGCCTCGCTGAGGACGCCGTCCGGTTCCACGACGAACGTGGAGCGGAGCACGCCCGTGATCTTCTTGCCGTACATCGTCTTCTCGCCGTACGCGCCGTACGCGGTGAGCACCTCGCGGTCGGGGTCGGACAGCAACGGGAAGGTCAGGCCCTCCGCTTCCGCGAACTTCGCCAGCTTGGCCGGCTTGTCCGGGGAGATGCCCAGCACCTCGAACCCGGCGTCGTTCAACTCGGCGAGGTTGTCGCGGAAGTCGCAGGCCTGCTTGGTGCAGCCGGGCGTGCTCGCCGCCGGGTAGAAGTAGACGACGACCTTGCGGCCGCGGAAGTCGGCCAGCGAAACCGGCTTGCCGGTGCTGTCCGGCAGGGTGAACTCGGGGGCCTTGTCGCCTGCGGACAAGCGGCTCTGCTCAGTCATGCCCCCGAACCTACCGGTCAGGCCTGACCTGCGAAATCAGCCGTGCCGCCGGACACGTCGGCGGGTTCGATCCGCAGTTCCACGGCCACCGGCTCGGTGGGCGCGGCGAACGCGATCGTCACGTGCGCGGCCTTGCCCGGCGCGAGCACGGGTGGCATGTCGCCGCTGCCGGCGTAGCCCTGGGTGGAGTCGACGACCTGGCGCGCGGTGTGGCCGTCGGTGGTCGCGCTGACCTGGAAGCGGTCGGTGCGGAACTCCTCGTTGCCCTCGTTGGTCACCGTGATCTCGAACGCCACGGCCCGCTTGCTCGCCGGGTAGGCGGTGTCGCTCGGGGTGATCGACTTCGGCTCCGACACCTCGATGACCAGGCCGCCCGGGACGGACCGGCGCTCGCCGAACGCGGCGGGGCTGGTGCCCGCGGGCGGGACGTCGGCTTCGGCGGCCGCCTGCGTGATGACCGTGGGTTGCGGGCTGGCCGATGACGAGGAACATGCCGCAAGGCCAAAGCAGGCGAGCGCCGCCCCGACGGCGGCCGCCATGGCGACGGTCTTCACGACGTTCCTCATCTCTGGTGCAGCGGCCGGTGACTCTGCCGACACCCACTATGGAGGCATCCAAACGGCCTGGTGTGTTGATCCGGGCGGTCGATTCAGACCTGTCGTCCGGCTGTCACCGACCTGTGATCAGCGGGGCACGCAAGGTGAGTGCCGTCACTCCGATCGAGTGAGGATCGGTTCAGGCGGCGAGCGCGAAGAAGATCACGAAAACCCCGACCGTCACCAGCCAGACCGCGATGAGCCACCCGAAATCCCGCCACGGGGACAGCGGGCGGTTGTCCTCGCCCGGCACGTAGACGCCCCGCGTCTCGAACCGGTCGACCAACCGCATGAGTGGTCGCAGCGCCCGCATACCGAGAAGCGTACGCGGCGCGCTCTACCGTGGGAGGCGTGCTGATCGGATTCGCCGCGCCGGTGTCGGGGTCATGGGCCACCCCGGACACGATCGCGCACGTGGCCCGCCGCGCCGAGGAACTCGGCTACCACGAGCTCTGGACCTTCCAGCGGCTGCTGTACCCGGCCGCGGGCGGCTGGGACCCGGTGTACCGCAGCGTGCTCGACCCGCTGGTGGTGCTGGGTCACCTGGCCGCCATCACCGAGCGGATCCGGCTCGGCGTGGCCGTGGTGAACCTGCCGTTCCTCTCGCCGACCTACCTGGCCAAGCAGCTGACCACCGTCGACCTTCTCTCCGGTGGTGGGCGGGTGGACGCCGGGCTCGGCATCGGCTGGTCGGCCGAGGAGTAGGCGGCCACCGGGGCCGACAAGTCCACCCGCGGCAAGCAGGCCGACGAGTACCTGCCGCTGCTGCGCGCCCTGTTCACCGGCGAGGTCGTCGACCACGACGGCGCGTTCTACCAGGTGCCCCTGGCGGTCCAGCACCCCGCGCCCGCGACGCCCGGCGGCCCGCCGATCCTGCTGGGTGGCGGCGCGGAGGCGGCGCTGCGCCGCGCGGGCCGGCTCGCCGACGGCTGGATCAGCGCCAGCCGCGCCGACCTGACGGTCATGGGCACGGCGATCCGCACCATCAAGGCAGCCGCCGAAGAGGCCGGGCGCGATGCGGACGCCCTGCGTTTCGTCTGCCGCGGCGCGGTGCGGGTGCGCCCCGAGGGCGAGCGCGACCGGATGCTGTCGGGCACGCTCGAGCAGATCCGCGTGGACATGGCCGAACTCGAGCAGCAGGGCGTCACCGAGTTCTTCGTCGACCTCAACTTCGACGAGCGGATCGGCTCCCCGGACGCCGACCCCGCCGAGTCCCTTGCCAAGGCCGACGAAGCACTGGAGGCTTTCAAGCCATGACCACCAGCGTCCGGTTCGGGGCGTGCAACCTGTGCGAGGCGATCTGCGGGCTCCGGTTCGAGCTCGACGGCGACCGGATCGTGTCCATCACCGGCGACAAGGACGATCCGCTGTCCCGGGGTCACCTCTGCCCCAAGGGGGTCGCCCTGCAGGACCTGCACACCGACCCGGACCGGCTGCGCCGCCCGCTGCGGCGGACCGCGACCGGCTGGGAAGAGCTCGGCTGGGACGCCGCGTACGACCTGGTCGTCGACCGGCTGGCCGCGGTGCGCACCGAACACGGCGCGAACGCGGTCGGGGTCTACCTCGGCAACCCGAGCGTGCACAGCCTCGGCGCGATGACCCACGGCCTGCCGTTCTTCGGCATGCTGCGCACCCGCAGCCGGTTCTCCGCCACGTCGGCCGACCAGCTGCCGCACCAGCTCGTCGCGCACCAGATGTACGGCCACCAGGTGCTGCTGCCGATCCCTGACGTCGACCGGACCGGCTACTTCCTGGTGTTCGGCGCGAACCCGTTGGTGTCCAACGGGAGCATCATGACGGTGCCGGACGTGGCCAACCGGCTCAAGGCGTTGCGCGAGCGCGGCGGCAAGCTCGTGGTCTTCGACCCGCGGCGCACCGAGACCGCGGCCCGCGCCGACGAGCACGTGTTCGTCCGGCCGGGCTCCGACGCCGCCGTGCTGCTGGCGATGGTGCGGGTGATCCTGACCGAGGGCCTGGGCCACGTCGCGTCCTATGTGGATGATCTGGACGCCGTGCGGGACGCGGTTTCCCCGTTCACCCTGGAGTTCGCCGAGCGGGTCAGCGGCGTGCCCGCGGCCACGATCGACCGGATCGCCCGCGAGTTCGCGGCGGCGCCGTCCGCGGTCTGCTACGGCCGGGTCGGCGTGTCCACGCAACGCTTCGGGCTTGCCGCGCAGTGGGCCGTGCAGCTGATGAACGTGGTCACCGGCAACCTGGACGCGCCCGGCGGCGCGATGATCCCGAAGCCGGCGGTCGACGTGCTGAAGTTCGTCTCGAAGGGACACTTCGGCGCGTGGCGCAGCCGGGTGCGCGGGCTGCCGGAGTTCGGCGGCGAGCTGCCCGTGGCAGCGCTCGCCGAGGAGATCGACACACCGGGGGAGGGCCGCATCCGCGCGCTCGTCACCTCCGCCGGCAACCCGGTGCTGTCCACACCGGACGGTGCACGGCTGGACAAGGCGTTGGCGGGACTGGACTTCATGGTCGCCATCGACTTCTACCTCAACGAGACGACCCGGCACGCCGACGTGATCCTGCCGCCGACCGGCCCGCTCGAGCGTGACCACTACGACCTCATCTTCCACGCGTTCGCCGTGCGCAACACCGCGCGGTTCAGCCCGGCCGTGCTGCCCAGGCCCGCGGGCACCAAGCACGACTGGGAGATCTTCCGCGACCTCGGCCTCCGGTACGCCAAACGCTTCCGCGGCAAGCTCGCCACCCGGCTGCGGCTGCGGATCCCGCCCGCCCGGCTGGTCGACCTCCTGCTGCGGCTCGGTCCGTACAAGCTGTCGTTGCGCAAGCTGCGCAAGGCACCCCACGGCGTCGACCTCGGCCCGCTCAGCTCCCGCATGCCCGGCGTGCTGGTCGATGGCCGGGTGCACGCCGCGCCCGAGGTCCTGCGCGCGGCCGCGGCCGAGGCGGCCCGCGAGCTGACCGCGCCCGCCGACGAGGAGCTGCTGCTGATCGGCCGCAGGCACCTGCGCAGCAACAACTCCTGGCTGCACAACGCCCCGCGCCTGGTCAAGGGCAAGCCGCGCCACCACCTGCTCATGCACCCGGACGACCTCGCCGCCCGCGGGATCGCCGACGGGGCAACGGTTCTGGTGCGGTCGGCGGTCGGGCAGGTGCGGGTCGCGGTAACGGCGACTGAGGACCTCATGCCCGGCGTGGTCAGCCTGCCGCACGGCTTCGGCCACGGACGCGACGGTGTCCGCCTGTCGGTGGCCTCGGGGGTCGAGGGCGTGAGCAGCAACGACCTGACCGACCCGGCCGTCGTGGACGCGTCGGGCAACGCCGTGCTCAACGGCGTGCCCGTGACAGTCCAGGCAGGCTAGCCTGCCCCTTCGGGCAAGGGCCTCGGCGGGCCGCGGGCCGCCTGCCTACGGTGGTCTGAACCACCGTCGGGGAGGTCCATGATGTCCCGCAGAGGATTCACCCGTAGAACATTTCTCAGTGCCGCCGCGTTGACCGGGCTGTCCGCGACCGTGCTCAGCAAGGGCACCGCGTCCGCGACTCCGGCGACGCTGAACGTCGCGCTGGCCAACAACACCGGCAACAACACGGTCTACTGCTATGTGACTGGCATGGACCCGCACAACGGCAACGCGTGGATGTTCCTGCAGGCCGACGGGCACACGCCCTACTACCCGCCGTCGCCGTCGCAGCCGGGCACGCCGCTGGGCGCGGACTGCTCGATCGCCTTGAACGCCAGCGGTTCCGGCCCGCGCACCATCACCCTGCCCAAGATCGTCGGCGGGCGCGTGTGGTTCTCGATCGGCGCGCCGCTGACGTTCCTGGTCAACCCGGGCCCGGGCATCGCGATGCCGTCGGTGACCAACCCGTCGGACCCGAACTACGACATCGACTGGGGTTTCTGCGAGCTCACCTTCGACGATTCCCAGCTCTACGGCAACATCACCTTCGTCGACTTCGTGTCGCTGCCCATCGCGTGCTCGCTGGACACCCCGCAAGGCACGCAGATCGTGCGCGGTCTGCAGCCCGGCGGCGTCGACCAGATGATCGCCGCGATGAACAGCCTCGGTGGCGACTGGCCCAGGCTGGTGTCCGCGGGCGGGCGCCGCGTGCTCAGCCCGAACCAGGCCATCTCGGTCGACGGCGGGCTGTTCGCGGGTTACCTCGACAGCTACATCTCCCAGTGCTGGCAACACTATGCGTCCAACGACCTGACCATCGACACCCAGTTCACGTGGGGCACCGTGACCGGCCGGGTCAGTGGCGGCGTGCTGCAGTTCCCCGGCGTCGGCTCGTTCACCCAGCCGTCCACACCGGCGGTGTTCAGTTGCAGCCAGCCCCCGTTCACCACCAACAACGACGAGATGGGCAACCTCTCCGCCCGCCTGGCCGCGGCGCTGAACCGCACGACGCTGCTCAGCAACCCCGTGCAGCCCACCAACGAGAACCCGGGCGCCTTCTACCAGAACGCGCAGACCAACCACTACGCCCGCATGGTCCACCAGCTCACCCCGGACGGCCTCGGCTACGGCTTCCCCTACGACGACGTGCACCCGTCCGGTGTGGACTTCGAGGGCCGGGTGCAGTCGAGCGAGCCGGGCACGCTGACGATCAGCGTGGGCGCGTTGCACTGAGCCGGTCGGCCTTGGCCCGCAAGTACTCCCGCTCCGGCTCGCTGGTGGTCAGCTCCGCGGCGGCTAGGTACTCCTCGCGTGCCCGCTCGGCTTCGCCCGCCTGGTCGAGGAAGTGCGCGCGCACGGCGTGCAGTCGGTGGTGCTCGGCCAGCTCGTCGACGGTCGCCAGCAACTCGAGCCCGGCCCGCGGCCCGTCCACCATGCCGAGCGCCACGGCATGGTTCAGCGTGACCACCGGGCTGGGCGCGACGCGGTCCAGCAACCGGTACAACGCAAGGATTTGCGGCCAGTCGGTGGCTTCCGCGGTCGTGGCCTCGTCGTGCACGGCCGCGATCGCCGCCTGCAGCTGGTAGGGCCCGAGCGGCCCGCCGGTCAACGCCCCGCTGATCAACCCGACGCCCTCGGCGATCATGTCCTGGTTCCACTTGGACCGGTCCTGCTCGTCCAGCGGCACCAGCCGGCCGTCGGCGTCGGTCCGCGCGTCTCGGCGCGCGTCGATGAGCACCATCAACGCGAGCAGGCCGGTGACCTCACCGTCGTCGGGGCGCACCCGCTGCAGCAGCCGGGTCAGCCGGATCGCCTCTGCGGTCAGCTCCACGCGTTGCAACGACGGCCCGGAGCTCGCGGTGTAGCCCTCGTTGAACACCAGATAGAGCACGTGCAGCAACGCGCTGAGGCGCACGTCCTGCTCGTCGGGTGGCGGCAGCGTGAACGTCGCCCCGGCCTTCTTGATGGTGCTCTTCGCCCGGCTGATCCGCTGCGCCATGGTCGCCTCGGGCACCAGGAACGCGCTGGCGATCTGGCCGGTGGTCAGGCCGCCGACCGCCCGCAGCGTCAACGCCACCTGCGACGCCGTGGAGAGCGTGGGGTGGCAGCAGAGCAACATCAACGTGAGCGTGTCGTCGGTGTCCGGGGTGTCGTCCGGCTCGGGCACCGGCATCGCGGCGATGGTGTCCTCGCGCCGGCGGCGGGCGGACTCGCTGCGGAACATGTCGGTCAGCCGCCGGTTGGCGACCGTGATCAACCAGGCCTTCGGGTTGTCGGGCACGCCGTCGTCCGGCCACTGGGTGGCCGCGGCGAGCATGGCCTCCTGCAGCGCGTCCTCGCACGCGTCGAACTGGCCGTGCTGGCGCACCAGCGTGCCGAGCACCTGCGGCGCGAGCGGTCGCAGCACGGCGTCGAGGTCAGGCGATCCGTCCCCCATGCACCAACTCTAATCCGCGCCCCACCCGGGCGTGTCCCACACTCAGCCCGGGTGTGTCCCACACTCGCGTCGCGCGTGTCCCCTCTTCCGACCGGGTGTGTCCCACGTTCGCGCCGGGTGTGTCCCACGTTCGGGCGCCGGGTCAGGCGGGGCGGGACCCGAGGCGGCGCAGCCACAGCAGACCCAGCACCGGCAGCACCAGCGGCACGAAGCCGTAGCCGATGCCGTAGTCCGACCACACGGTCTGGTCCGGGAACGCCGCGTTGTCGACCAGGCTCCACGTGCCGATCACCAGCACCCCGACCAGTTCCACGCTGCACGACACGAACGCGACCTGCCGCCAGTCGCGGGCGAGGCACACCGTCGCGAGGATGTAGACGACCGCGGCCAGCGCGGACAGCAGGTAGGCCAGCGGCGCGGTGTGGAACTTGGTGCTCAGCTGCACGCCGGACCGGGCCGTCGCCGCGAGGGCGAAGATCGCATACACGGCGACCAGGAGGCGGCCGGGTCCGCTGCGGGTGTCAGGCACTGCCGCTCCAGAGCTGGTTCATGCGCACGATCATGACGGTCACCGCGAGCGAGCCGACCAGCAGGACCCCGACGCCCCAGCGCGTGCGTTCCTGCAGCGACCACCAGCCGGCCAGCGGCAGGATCACCAGCGACGCGAGCAGGTAGCCGACGAACGTGGCCGCCTCGATGTGGTGGCCGGGCAGCCGGACGATGCCGAGCACGGCCTGCACGAGCAGCGCCACCTCGATCAGGCCGAGCGCGCCGAGCAGGTAGCGCTTGCCGATCGGGCGGGAGAGCAGCAACAGCACCAGCGACCACAGCGCGGTCACGAGCGTCGCGGTGATCAAGCTGGTGGCGAGCACGGGAAGCACCCCGCCAGTGTCCACGACGGTCACCGGCGGGGTGCTCTCGGCTCAGCGGTGGGCGGCCACCAGGTCGTTGGCGTACTGCTCGCCGACGGACACGGCCGCGCCGTGGTCCTCGATCGGGTCGACCGACGAACCTGGGAACACGATGTAGGTCACCGGGCCGTCCGTGCCGCCGGTGGACGGGTCGGGGTCGATGCCCAGGCCGCTGGCCGCCGCGTAGCTGGCCTCGCCGATGATGCCGGTCGGGCCGGTGTCGCCGACCACGGCGTACTCGACGTGTCCGTTGTAGACGATCGCGACGACCGAGCCGCCGTCGAGGCCGTAGTCGCCGTAGTCCCAGGTGCCGGACGGGCTGGGCAGCACGATGTAGGGGAGTTCGGCGGCGTTGAGCGGCTGGTCGTCGGAGGTGTGGAACGCGGTGTCCGGGTAGAAGCAGCAGTCGGTGTCCTCGTTGCACTGCGTGGTGCGCTGGCCGTCGCAGTCGATGTCCATGTCGGCGGTGTAGAACACGGCGCCGTCGGTCTGGCAGACCGGAACGTCGCCACCTTCGCCCTCGTCGGTTTCGTAGGTGCCGTTGGAGATCTGGTCGCAGTTGGAGACGGCGTCGAGCAGTTGTTGTGCGGTGGGGCCGGTTTCGACCCGTGGTGCCGCCTGAGCGGCGGGCGTGACCAGCACGAATCCGGCGATGAGGGCCAGCGCGGCGAGGGCGGCGAACGGTCGGAAGCGGTGGCGCATGAGATCTCCCCGACAGAGTTAGGAAACTTTCTTAACGAGTATGCGCACAGTCGCCGGACGTACGCAAGGGGTGACTGAGGGTTCGCTGAGGTACGCGTGCGGACGTAGTCGTGGTGTCGCCTGCGCCCGGATGCCCGGTGGTGGGCCGGGCGACCAGACTCGAATCCGTTGTGGACCTCGTGTTCGAAGGATGTGGCTCAGATGCGTGGATTGGTTGTCTTGCAAGCGATGTCGTTGTTCACGGCGGTGGCCGGGATGATCATGCAGATCGCCGCGGGCATCGACTACCCGACCGTGCCGCCCGGCCCGATCATCCTGGGCGTGGTCGGCATCGCGCTGCTGGCGGTGCGCCGGGCGTGGGTGCCGGTGGTCGGGGTGCTGGCGCCGCTGGTGATCACCGTCGGCGGGGTGATCGAGGGTTCGAGCTGGGGCAGGCTCGCGGATCCGGGTGAGTTCGGTCAGTTCCTCGGCACCGCGTTGCAGTGGATCGGCATGCTGACCGCGATCGCGTTCGGGGTGGCGGTGGTGCTCCGGTCACGGGCCGGCACGACCGCAGCCGTCTAGCGGCCGGCCAATGTGGGACTCACCGGGCCGGAACGGGGGACACGCCCAGCCGGAGTGGGGGACACGCCCAGCCGGAGTGGGGGACACACCGGGTCGGAGCGGGGGACTCACCGGGTCGGAGCGGGGGACACGCGCGGTCGGAATGGGGGACACGCCCGGTCGGACGGGGGGACACGCCGGATCGGAGCGGGGGACACACCCGGCCGGAGCGGGGGACACGCGCGGTCGGAAGGGGGGACACGCCGGGTCTGAGTGGGGGACACGCGGGGGTTAGCGGGATTGGGGGAGTTTGACTTTCTTCTTGGCGCCTCGGGCGGACGGGGGTGGGACGACCGGGCCGATGTCGCCGTCGGGGGCCTCGTCGAGGTCGACGATGACCGGGGCGTGGTCGCTGGGGCCGGTGCCCTTGCGCGCGTGCCGGTCGACCCAGGCGGCCTTGACCCGCTCGGCGACCGGCGCGGCGGCGAGCACCAGGTCGATGCGCATGCCGAGGTCCTGGTGGAACATCCCGGCCCGGTAGTCCCAGTAGGTGAACACGCGCTCGGCCGGCCACCGGTCGCGCACCACGTCGTGCAGGCCGAGCTCGACGAACGCGCTGAGCGCGGCCCGCTCCGGCGCGGTGACGTGGGTCTGCCCGACGTAGGCCTCGGGGTCGAAGACGTCGGCGTCCGCGGGGGCGATGTTCATGTCGCCGCACAGCATCGTGTCGCGTTCGTCGGCCGCGACCACCTCGCACAGGGCGGCCAGCCAGGCAAGCTTGTAGTGGTAGTGCTCGGAGTCCGGGGTGCGGCCGTTGGGCACGTACAGCGAGTGCACCCGGATGCCGCCGCAGGTCGCGGAGACCGCGCGGGCCTCCGGGTTCGGGAAGCCGGGCATCCCCGCGAAGCCGACCTCGACGTCCTCGAGCCCGACCTTCGACAGCAGTGCCACCCCGTTCCACTGCGCCTCGTCGCTGACCGCGACCGCGTACCCGCGCTGGGCCAGCTCGTCACCGAGCAGGGCGGTGAAGGCCTCCTCGGTCAGCTTGGTTTCCTGCAGGCACACCACGTCGGGCTGCCGCTGGTCGAGCCACGGCAGGAACCGGGGCAGCCGCTGCTTCACGGAGTTGACGTTCCAAGTAGCCACGCGCACGCCGTCCACCGTAGCGCCGTCCACCGACAGTCTCGAAAAGCCCGTCGCCGGATGGCGGTAACGCGACCGCCGCGGCGCCGATACCTCCCATCGTGACAGTCAATTTATCTCGGCGGGTCGCTCTGGTTCGCAATAGTTTCGTCGTCGCCGGCGCGCTCGTCCTGAGCCTTTCCGCGTGCGGTTCGGAAACACCTTCGGCGTCCAGTTCGCTGTCCACTACGGAATTGCCGTTGTCCACAAGTTCTCCGACTTACACCTCGGAGACCACGACGTCGACCACGACATCCACCACGACGGCACCGGTCACCACGACCAAGGCGAGGCCGAAACCGAAACCGCCCGCGGTCACCACGCGGAAACGCGTCCCGGTCACGACAACGCACAAACCCGCCCCCAAGAAGAGCAACTGCGATCCCAACTACACCGGCGCTTGCGTTCCGATCGCCAGCGATGTCGACTGCTCAAGCGGCAATGGCAACGGCCCGGCATATGTCGTGGGCCCGGTCACGGTCGTCGGCAGTGACATCTACGACCTCGACCGCGACGGTGACGGGGTTGGCTGCGAGAACGGCTGATCAGCTCGCGGCCTTGATCGCCGCCGCGAACTCGTAGTCGCGGCGGAAGTCGGCGCCGGTGGGCGCGAGGATCACCCGCTCGACCCCGGCCGCCTCGTACTGGGCCAGCAGTTCCGCCGCCGCCTTCGGGTCGTCGCCGACCGCGGGCGCCACGATCGTCGCCTTCACCGCCGGTCGGCCGATCTCGGCCAAGCCGGCGGCGACCTCCGAAGGTGACAACCCGATCGAGGCCCACCCGTCGGCGAACCGCGCCACCCGGCGCAACGCCCGCTTCCCGTTGCCCGCCACCACGATCGGCGGCACGGCGGCGCCCGGCGCGATGGCGACCTCCACGCCGTTCTCCACCACGGCGGTCTTCCCGGCGATCAGGTCGGGCAGCACTGCGAGCGCGGCGTCGGTGCGGGCGCCACGGTCGTCGTAGGACAGCCCGCTGGCCCGCCACGCCACGTCGCCGTGCGCGGGGTTGCCGGTCCCGACGCCGAGCACCAGCCGGTTGCCCGACAGGATCTGCAGCGTGCTGACCTGCTTCGCCGCCCAGGCGACCGGCCGCAACGACAGCAGCAGGACGTTGTAGCCGATCTTGATCCGGTCGGTGACCGCCGCCGCGGTGGCCAGCACGGCGGTGCTGTCCAGCATGGGCGCGCTGGCCACGAGGTGATCGGTGGACCAGACCGAGTCGAGCCCGGCTTCCTCGGCGAACCGGGCGCTGGCCCGCACGTCGCCGACGATCGGATTGGCGGGGTCGGGCGTGGACGTCGGGAGGATCACGCCGATTTCGACTGTCATGTCCGGAGCAACCACGACAGGCCCCATGGCCTTCCCATCTCAGCCAGTGAAACCACGTTCCTGCACGGTCCAGGTGTTGCCGTCGGGGTCGGCGAAGTCGAAGAAGCTGGCGTAGTCGCGGCGGTCCGGGTCGAGTCCGGGCCGGTGCTCGCCCTGCCAGTCGAGGCCGGCCTTGTGCCGGATGGCGCTCGGCGCGAGGCCGCGTTCGGTCAGCTCGCGGTGCGCGGCCGCGAGGTCGGTCACGACCAGGAAGGTGGCGCGGGTCGAGCCGGGCTGGGCGTTGGTGAGCCCGATGCCGAACTGCACCGACGCCGCCGACCCGGGCGGGCTCACCTGCACGACGCGGAACCCGTCGTTGGGCCGGTAGTCGACGTCGAGGGCGAAGCCCAGCCGCTCCGTGTAGAACTCCAGCGCGCGGTCGACGTCGCTGACCGCCAGCGTGAGCACCTCGATGCGGTAGTCCATCACGCACCCCGCTTGGGTGCCTTGGCCCGGCGCGGCAGGTGGGGCAGGTAGATGGGCGGGACCGGGCCGAGCGCCGGGGTGATCACCGGAGCCGGGTCCTTGCGTTGCGTGGTCATGGCTGTCCTTCAGTGCGTCGGGGCGAGGTCGCGGTCGATGCCGTGCGGCACCACGGTCTGCCCGGGTTCGAGCGCCAGCTTGCGGTCGTCGAGGTAGACGTCGACCAGGTCGGGTTCGAACGACACCCAGTCGGACACCGGGGCCACCTCGGGCCAGGCCTGCGGGTACGACCAGGCGGCACGCTTGTGCTCGCCGATGTCGTAGTAACCGGCGAAACCTTTGTAGGGGCAGAAGGTCTGGCCTTCGACCGACGTGAGCGCGTCGGGCTTGATGTCCTCGCGCGGCACGTACCAGCGCGGCGCGAACCCCGACTCGTAGAGCGCGAGCGGGTGGTGGGTCTCGGCGATCACCTGGGCGCCGTCGCGGACCACGAGGTGGCGCGAGGTCCTGCGGATGTCGATGCGGTGGTACTGGTCGGCGGCGTGCCCGACGATGCGCTCGTCCTCCTCGTAGAAGGCATCCATCGCACGCCACGCGAACGCCACCCGGTCCCGCAGGATCGCGGCGTGCTCGGGCAGGTCGGTGAACTGCCACGCCGCGTGCTTCGCCTGCGCCTGCCCCGCTCGCACCGTGAACCACGCCGTCGCGCCCAGGTCGCGGTGGTCGGTCGTGCGGGTCTCGGCCGCGAGCACGCCTTCGGCGAGGTCGGCGACCGGGAAGAACGCGACCGGGTAGCGGCCGGGTTCGTGCAGCAGGACGACGTCCTCGCTGTCGGCCACCCACTGGTCGCCGAAGCGCACGCGCATCCGGCGGCGCAGCGACTCCGCGAACAACAGACGCTCGGGAAGCGGCTGCGCCACCAGGAACTGGCCGACCGCCTTCGTCGCCAGCGGCCCTTGTTGCCATGCCAAGCCCATCTCCGGCTCCTCTCTAACCTTTTAAGCTTGTTTAGAAGGTTAGGTAGCAGTAGAGTAACCTGTCAAGAGGTAATTTGGAGGTTAGGTAGATGGTGGACGAGAAGCTGCTGCTGGAGCTGCTCAACACGACGCCGATCGTGGACGGGGCACCGCGCGACGACCTGGCCGGCGCGGGCCTCCGGTGGCTCGCCGAGCACGACCTGCCGGTGTCCGACGCCGAGCTCAGCGCCCTGCTTGACGTGCGAAGGACACTGCAGGATGTGGTGCGCGGCGACGCCGGTCCGGCGTCACTCGGCCGCTTCGTCGACGGCGTGCGCCGTACGGCCGGGTTCGACGGCGACGGTGTGACCTGGACCCTGGACCTGCCCGCCGGCCGGTCCGGCGCGGCGCGGGCCGTGCTGGCCTGGGACGCGCTGCGGGTGTCGAGCCCGGGGCGGCTGCGTCCGTGCGCCAACCCGGAGTGCCGCCGGTTCCTGATCGACCACAGCAAGCCGAACAGCGCACGGTGGTGCTCGATGGCGTTGTGCGGCAACCGGATGAAGGCACGCAGGCACTACCGGCGCACGCGTACCGGAGCGGAGGACTGATGGCCACGCTGGTGTCGCTGAACGTGGGCATGCCCAAGGACGTGCCGTGGGAAGGCAGGACGGTCCACACCGGGATCTTCAAGCACCCGGTCGACGGGCCGCGGATGGTGCGCAAGCTCAACGTGGACGGCGACGGGCAGGGTGACCTGGGCGGGCACGGCGGCGAGATCCGGGCCGTGCTGGTCTACCAGCGCCAGTCCTACGAGCACTGGCGCGACCACCTCGGTCGCGACGACCTCGAGTACGGCCAGTTCGGCGAGAACTTCACCGTGGACGGCATGCCGGACGACGAGGTGTGCATCGGCGACCGCTACCGGATCGGCGAAGCGGAGTTCGAGGTCACGCAGCCGCGTGTGACGTGCTTCCGCGTGGGCATGCGCCTGCGCGAGCCACGGATGCCGTCGCTGCTGGTGGCCCACCGCAGGCCCGGCTTCTACTTCCGCGTGATCAAGGAGGGCCGGGTCCAGGCGGGCGACGAGATCGTCCGCACCCACCTCGGGCGCCACCGGATGTCGGTCGCCGCCATCGACGCGCTGCTCTACCTGCCGGGCCGGGACGTCGAGCAACTGCGCAAGGCCGTCGACATCCCGGAGCTGAGCCCGGGCTGGCGCGGGTCGTTCGAGGACCTGCTGGCCGGCGGGTCCTCGCCCGCGATCGGCACGGACCCCGCGTGGCCGGGGTTCCGGCCGCTGCGCGTGTCCCGGGTGGTGCCGGAGAGCACGACGATCGCGTCGGTCCACCTGGTCGACCCGTCGGGTGCGGCCCTGCCCAAGGCCAAGCCGGGCCAGTACCTGACGTTGCGTGCCGCCGGGGCCGTGCGCAACTACTCGCTGTCGGCCGCGTCGGACCGCGAGTACCGGATCAGCGTCAAGCGCGACGGCATCGTCAGCACGTATCTGCACACCGCGCTGGCGGCGGGCACCGACCTCGACGTCGCCGCGCCACGCGGCGAGTTCGTGTTGCCGGACGCGGGCGACGGGCCGGTGGTCCTGCTCTCCGCGGGCGTCGGCGTGACGCCGGTGCTGGCCATGCTGGCCGCGTTGCGACCCGGCCGGGAAGTCTGGTGGCTGCACACCGCGCGTTCCGCGGCGGAGCAGGCGTTCGCCGCCGAGGCTCACGAGCTGGCGTCGGCGTTGGGTGCGCACGAGCACGTCTTCCACACCTCCGAAGGGCGCCGGATCGACCGGGAAACCCTTGCCGCGCTTGATCTTCCGCGCGACGGGCAGGTGTACATGTGCGGGCCCGAGCGCTTCATGGCCGCGATGCGCGGGCTGCTGGCCGAGCTGGGTATCACGGACATCCGCGAGGAGGTGTTCGGTTCGCTGTCGTCGATCAACCCGGGCATCACCGACGCCGTGACGGCCACGCCGCACCAGCCGCCCGGCCCGGTGGGAACCGGCCCGGAGGTGACGTTCGCGCGCAGCAACCTCACGGTGCGGTGGGGGCCGGGTTACGGCAGCGTGCTGGAGCTCGCCGAGGCCTGCGACGTGCCGACCCGCTGGTCGTGCCGGACCGGCGTGTGCCACACGTGCGTGACGCCGGTGCTGGCGGGATCGGTGAGCTACCGGCCGGATCCGCTGGAGCCGCCGGAGCCCGGCTCGGTCCTGGTCTGCTGCGCCCGCCCGGAAAACGATGTGGTGCTGGACCTCTGAGTAGGGTCGGCCGGGTGCCGACTTGGGTGTTTCGCGGAACCGTGCTGCCCGACGACGTCGAGGGTGAGGTCACCGCCGGCGCGGGTGAACCCACGCGGTTGCCGGGCCGGTTCGCGTTGCCCGGTCTGGTCGACGCCCACTGCCACCTCTCGGTGACCGCCGACGACGACGGTCCCTACCTCGGTGCGCCCCGGCTCGCCGAGGAGAACCTGGCGAAGCTGGCGCGCCAGGGCGTCGGGCTGGTGCGCGACGTCGGCGGCGAGCGGACCGCGACCCTGCGACTGGGCCCGCGCGACGGCCGGCCCGAGGTCCAGGCGGCCGGCCGGTTCTTCGCGCCCGAGGGCCGCTACTTCCCGCGGATGCACGAGCCGGTGCCCGAAGCCGGGCTGGTCGCCGCCGTGCACCGCGAGATCGACGACGGCGCCCGATGGATCAAGCTGGTTGCCGACTTCCCGCTCTTCGTCGACGGCGAGCGCGTGCCGGGTTCGACGCCCGAGCAGACCTACTCGACGGCGGCCGTGGCCGCGGTCGTCGGCGCCGCGCACGAGCGCGGGGTCCGCGTCGCCGCCCACTGCACCACGGAGCTGGCGGCGGCCCTGATCGCCGCCGGCGTCGACTCGATCGAGCACGGCACGGCCCTCACATCGGACGACATCGCCGCCCTCGCCGCCCGCGGCGGGGGCTGGACGCCGACGTTGACCGCGGTTCTCGGCGCGGACCCGGCCGGCTACAGCGAACGTGGCCGCGCCTTGTCGAACCGGTTGAGCGAACTGCTGCCGCACGCGATCGCTTCGGGCGTGCACGTGATGACCGGCTCGGACATCGTGGGCTCGGTCGCCGGCGAGATCGCGAAGCTGGTGGAGCACGGCGTCACGCCGGAAGCGGCGCTGCGCGCGGCCACCACCAGCGCCCGCGAGTTCCTCGGCGTCGCCGGCACCGACCTCGTCACCTACGACAAGGATCCCCGCGAAGACCCGGAAACCCTGCGCCACCCGGCGGCCGTTGTGCTGCGTGGAACTCGCGTCAGCTGAACCACTGTTTCGCGCTGAGCGAAGACCGGCCCGCTCCCGGGCGTTCGTCGGCAGACTGGGCCGATGTCCGACGAACAGAGCCTGCGCGCTGCCGAACGCCGCCTGCAGGCGGCCCAGCTCGCCTCCGATGTGGACGCGCTGGCCGAGTTGATCGACGACGCCGCCCGGTTCACCGGTCCCGACGGCGCCCTCGCGACCAAGGCCGACGACCTGGCCGTGCACGCCAGTGGCCGCCAGGTGCTCAGCCGGCTCGACGAGGAGCACCTGGACGTCCTGGCCACCGCCCGTGTCGGCGTGACCTGGTTCCTCGGCACGCTGCAGGCCACCGTGGACGGCCAGCCGATCACCGCGCGCATGCGTTACACGCGGACCTGGCTCGCCGACCCCGAATCCGGCTGGCGCGTCATCGCGGCGCACGCGACGTTCGTGCAATGACAGATTGTCGGCAAAACGGCCCGCGCTGCCCATGGCCGTGCGCAACACGTGAATGCCGCGCCCCACTCTGTTGACAACTGACTCCACAGGGCACTGCTGACCAGCGGAAACAGGACACGTTCACAACACTCCTCGAACGTCGTGAAATGTTCAGTTGACCGACAGAAATAGTCATTCCGCTGGCTAACTTGGCTCGGTTCCTACCCCTGCCCAGCTTGGAGGAATCGTGTCACGATTGTCCAAATCGGTCGCGGCAGCGGCCTGCTTGGCCACGGCGGTCGCGCTGGTGGTCACGCCGGCCGCGGCCGCGGGGCCAAGCCCGAATCCACGGGTTCCGTTGGGGCCCAGCGGTTCCGCGCCCGCCGGAGCGCACCGGGTCGGCGCGGCGGCCGCGGACCGGCAGCTCTCGCTGGCCGTTGCGCTCAAGCCCCGGGACGCGGCCGGGCTGCAGCGGTTCGTCGCGGACGTCAGCGATCCGGCGTCGCCGAACTACCGGCACTACCTGACCAGTGCGCAGTACAACGCGCGCTACGCCCCACTGCAGTCCGATGTGGACAAGGTGCGGGACTACCTGCGCGGCAACGGTCTCAAGGTCACCGCGGTCGCCGGCAACCGGCAGGTGGTCGACGCCGTCGGCACCACCGCGCAGGTGCAGGCCGCGTTCGGCACGTCGATCGGCGACTACACCGACACGACGGGGAAACGCTTCTACGCCAGCGACAATGCCGTCTCGGTGCCGCAGGACCTCGCCGGCACCGTGCGAGCGGTGACCGGCCTGACCAACCGCGAGGTCGCCCACCGCGCCAGCGGCCCGGCCGGTCCCAGCGGCCCGGGCGGCGGCTACACGCCCGCCCAGTTCCGCACCGCCTACAGCATGAAGAACCTCTCCAGCGCCTACAACGGCTCCGGCCAGACCGTCGGCTTGATCGAGTTCGACGCGTTCAAGCAGTCCGACATCAACGCCTGGACCCAGTACTTCGGCCAGCCTTCGGTGACCCCGGAGGTCGTGGCGGTCGACGGCGGCAAACCGAGCCCCGGCAGCGACCAGCTGGAAGTGACTCTGGACATCGAGGCCGTCGCGGCCACCGCCCCGGGGGCCAAGCAGGTCGTCTACGAGGCACCGAACTCCGACAACGCGTGGGTCGACGAGATGGCCCGGATCGCCAGCGACAACAAGATCACGATCCTGTCCGGCTCCTGGCTCAACGGCGAGAAGTGCGAGTCCGCGCCCATCCAGGCCTCGCACGACTCGTACACGCAGATGGCCGCGCAGGGCGTGACAATGCTGTCCGCGTCCGGTGACTGGGGCGCGACCGGCTGCGGCTACCAGGGCGACAACTCGACCATCCAGGCCGACTTCCCGCCCAGCGACCCGCTGTTCACCGGCGTCGGCGGCACGCAGTTGCGCACCAGCGACAGCGCGGGCACCTACCAGTCCGAGTCGTGCTGGAACCAGGGCAGCAGCGGCAACACCCGCTCCGGCGGCGCCTACTCGTCGATCTTCGCGCGGCCCGACTGGCAGCCCGGCACCAACCAGTACCGGTCGGTGCCCGACGTGGCGCTCGACGCGGACTACGGCGCGGGCGCGTTGTCGGTCTACATGAACGGTGGCTGGCAGGACGTCGGCGGCACGAGCCTGTCGTCGCCGCTGTGGGCCGGCTACATCGCCATGGTCAACCAGAAGGCCAAGGCGGCGGGCAAGGGCAACCTCGGCGGCATCAACCCCACGCTCTACGCCGTCGCCAAGTCCGCGCAGTACTCGTCGACCTTCCACGACGTGACGTCCGGCAACAACGGCACGTACAGCGCGGGCACCGGCTACGACCTGTGCACCGGCTGGGGTTCCCCGCAGGGCGACAACCTCGCCGACCCGCTGATCAACGGCGCACAACCACCCGCGGCCAACGACTTCTCGATCACCGCCGACCCCGCGTCGGTCAGCGTGGACCCGGGCCAGGCGGTGACCACGACGATCAAGACCGCGGTCGTCAAGGGCAGTGCGCAAACGATTGCGTTGTCGACAAGTGGACTTCCTTCGGGCGTCACGGCTTCCTTCAACCCGACCTCGGTCACCGCGGGCGGTTCCTCGACGCTCACGCTGACCGCGTCGTCCTCGGCGTCGCCCGGGCAGAGCAGCGTCACCGTGACCGGCACGGCCACCGACGCGACGCACACGGCCGCGGTGTCGTTGACCGTCAACGGTTCCGGTCAGGGTGACTTCTCGCTGAGCCTCAGCCCGGCCTCGGGCACGGTGACGGCGGGACAGTCCACTTCGACCACGGTCAAGACGGCCGCGGCGGTCAACGGCTCGGCGGCGTCCACCGGCGACTCGGCCACGGGCACCCAGCTCGAAGGCTCCAGCCCGGGCGCCTCGCCGAGCGTGGTGAACGGCAGCCCGACCACGGTGGCGAAGTACCCGTTCATCATCTCCGAGCACCGCACAGGAGGCGTGCGCCCGCAGGAGCAGTCCTGCACCGGTTCGGTCGTGGCCCCGCGGGCCGTGCTGATCGCGGCGCACTGCAAGTTCGCCCAGGGCGACCCGAAGTACCTGATCTACGGGCGGGACAACCTGGCGGACACCAGCAAGGGCACCCGGATCGAGATCGCCGAGTTCCGCATCCACCCGGACTACTCGCCGCAGGACGACACCGGTTGGCGCAACGGGCACGACGTCGCGATCATCTTCACCAAGACCGACATCCCGGTGCCGGCCGGGATGGTCTACCCGAAGATCGCCACCTCCGCCGACACGTTGCCGGTGGGCACCCAGGGCACCGCGATCGGCTACGGCAAGACGGAATCGAGCGACAGCGGCCAGAACACGCTGTTGCGGGAGGCCGTGCTGCCCGTGATCGACGGTCAGAACTGCAAGAACATCGACTCCATCTTCAACCCGGCGACGATGTTCTGCGACGGTTACGCCGACGGCCACATCGGTCTGTGCCAGGGCGACTCCGGTGGCCCGTACTACTACAACGGCAAGATCTACGGCGTCTTCTCGTGGCTGCGCACCAACTGCATGGGCGCGGACGTCCACGCGCGACTGTGGAACGACATGGGCGACTGGGCCAACCAGCAGATCGGTGGCAGCCCGCCACCGCCGAACGGTGACATCGCGTTGTCGGCGAGCGGCCTGCCCTCCGGGGCGACCGCGAGCTTCAACCCGACGTCGGTGAGCGCGGGCGGCTCGTCCACGCTGACCATCGCCACGAGCGCGTCCACGCCGGCCGGCACCTACCAGTTGACCGTCACCGGCAAGAACGCGACGGCCAGCCACAACGCCACGTTCACGCTGACCGTTCAACCGGGCACGTCGGGCCCGATCACCGTGCAGGACCCCGGCTTCCCGATCACCCAGCACGGGACGCCGGTGAGCCTGCAGATGCACGCGAGTGGCGGCACCGGCAGCTACACCTGGTCGGCCACCGGCCTGCCGACCGGGCTGTCGATCAACTCGTCGACCGGGCTGATCACCGGCACGCCCGCGCCGAACAACCGGATCTTCGACGTGACGGTGACGGCAAGGGACAGCGCGGGTGGCAGCGGAAAGGTGGTGTTCCACTGGTACATCTACTGATCGAGTGACCGGATGACGGATTGACCGGCGGCCCCGGCGCAGGGCCGCCGGTCAGTCCCACTCCCAAGCCAGGCCGACGATCCCGGGCCGGGAGTCGGTGACCACGAGGTGCGCGGTGCGCGACGCGCCGATCCACAGTGGAGCGCTGACGTGGCGCGGCGCGTGCACGTTGGCTTGGCGGTAGGGGACGCAGCCGACCGGCACCGCGCCCTCGAACTCCACCTGCAGCACGTACTGGCGGATCGACCGGGTGAACCGGTGGTGGAAGAACGTCAGCTCCGGCCCCGGTGGGAACCGCGAGGTGTACTCGACAACCGTGCGCTCGCCCGCCGCCAGCCGCTGGTCGAGCAGCAACTCGCACACCGTCGCCCCGGCGGCGTGGTCGGCGCGGACCCGCCCGAGCCGGCAGTACTTCAGGTCGGTGGGCGTCGCGGCCGTCGACGCCTCGGTCCACAACAACACCAAGGTGCGGTCGACCTGGTCGGCGACGGCCTCCAGCACCAGGCGCGTGCGCAGGGTCCGCAACTGCCGGTCGGCGCCGACCAGCACGTGCTCGTGCACGTCCAACGGCCGGATCCGGTTGTCCGGCGGCGCATCGAGGGCGGCGAGCAGCGGTCCGTGCGTGGGCCAGAGCCGGCGCCGGTCGATGGCGTCCGGCTCGGCCTTGCTGCCCCGCCCGCGCGGTCGCGGCGGCCCGAGCAGCGACACCAGCGACTCGGCCGGCAGGTCGAGCACGGTCTCCAAGCTCCGCACGGCCCGTAACGACTCGGCCCGCTCGGGCCGGCTGCGCCCGTGCCGCCAGTAGCTCAACGCGGCCCGGCTCACCCGGACCCCGTGTGCGGCAAGGTGGTGCTGCACGCGTTCGAGGCTCAGCCCGCGGGTGTTGAGCGCGTGGTCGAGCACCTGGGCGAACGTGCCGTGCCGCAACAACCGGCGCAGCTCCCGATCCGCGGGAAGCGACGGTGCACCCGGCATCGCACACCTCCCAAGTGACCGGCGATCATCCCGTCCACTATCGGCGCCCGGCGGCTCGCGGTCCAGCCCCCGGCGATCACGCTTGCCGCTTGCGTGGATCGCCACCCGCCGAAGTCCGCCAGCGTCCGGGTGACACGCCGTGGTGGCGCTTGAAGGCGGCGGCGAACGAGAACTCCGAGGAGTACCCGAGCGAGCGCGCGACCGCGGCCAGGCCGACGTCACCGTCGCGGAGTTGTTCGCGGGCCAGCGCCATCCGCCAGTCGGTCACGTAGGCCAGCGGTGCCACGCCGAGCAACGCGGTGAAGCGGCGGGCGAACGTCGCGCGGGACACCGACGCCGTCGCGGCCAGGTCGGCGACGGTCCACGGGCGGGCCGGGTCGGCGTGCACGGCACGCAACGCGGGGCCGACCGCCGGGTCGTCCATGGCGCGGAACCACGCGGGCGCGGCCTCGAGGTCGGCGGCGAGCTGCTCGCGCAACGCCTGCACCAGGATCACGTCGAGCAGGCTGTCCAGCAGCGCCTGCTGCCCGGGTGCCTCGCGCAGGACCTCGGCGGCGAACACGTCCATCGTCGCGCGCAGGCTGGACCCGGTGGGCGCGCGGACCACCGTCAGGTTCGGCAGTCTCGCGAGCAGTCCGGCGCACAGGTCGCCCTCGAACGAGTACGCGCCGCAGAAGAACGTCGTCGCATTGCCCGGTCCCGTGCCGTACGCCAGCTGCTGCGCGCCGCCGGCCGGGTTGACGGGCCGGTGGTCGGTGAACGAGACCACCTCGGTGTCCGGCGAGTGGGCCATGAAGTGCGGCGACGGCCCGCGCACCAGCACGATGTCGCCGGACAGCACGTGGCGCGCCTGGCCGCGCTCGTGGGTCCACGCGAACGCCTCGCCGCCGAGCAGCCCGTGGATGGCGAGCTTGGCGCCGACCGGGAACCGCACGCCCCAGCGGCCGTGCGCCGTCGAGTGCGAGAACGCCGCCCCGCGCGCCCGCGAGCGCTGCAACAGGTCTGTGAGGACGTCCATGCGATGAGACGATCGCACATCTTTTCGCGCGAATCCAGCATGGATGCCGTCACCGTCTGCGGGTTTCCTGGGTGTCAGGAACTTCGAAGGGAGTGGGCGACGTGCCCAAGGCAGTGCGGTTCGACGAGTACGGCGACGTGGATGTGTTGCAGGTCAGGGAGGTGCCCCGGCCGCAGCCCGCGGCCGACGAGGTAGTGGTTCGCGTTCGTGCCGCCGGGATCAACCCCGGCGAGAACACGATCCGCAGCGGTGCGCTGCACGACCGGTGGCCGGCGACCTTCCCGTCCGGGCAGGGCAGCGACCTCGCGGGCGTGGTCGAGGAGGTCGGCTCAGCGGTGCGGACGTGGACGGCCGGCGACGAGGTGATCGGCTGGGTCGACACCCGCGCGAGCCACGCCGAGCTGGTGGTGGTTCCGGCGGCCAACCTGGTGCCCCGCGACCCGGCGGTGCCGTGGGAAGCGGGTGGCGCGCTGTTCGTGGCGGGCACGACCGCGCACGCGAACGTGCGTGCCGTCGGCGCCGGCCCGGGCGACACGATCGTCGTGGCGGGGGCCGCGGGTGGCGTGGGTTCGCTGACGGTGCAGTTGCTCCGCCACGCCGGGGCGACGGTCATCGGCCTGGCGAGCGCGGCCAACCACGACTGGCTGCGCGTCCACGGCGTGGTCCCGGTGACCTACGGCGACGGCGTCGCCGACCGCATCCGCGCGGCGGCGCCCGACGGCGTGGACGCCTTCGTCGACACCTTCGGCGACGGCTACCTCGAGCTGGCGCTCTCGCTCGGGGTGGCCAAGGACCGCATCAACACGATCATCGACTTCGCCGGCGCGGCCCGCCTCGGCGTGAAGGCCGAAGGCATGACGGGTTCGGCCAACGCCGAGGTGCTGGGGGAGCTGGTCAAGCTGGTGGCCGCGGGCGACCTCGAGGTCCCCATCGCCTCCACGTACCCGCTGAGCGAGGTCCGCGCGGCCTACGAAGACCTGATGCACCGCCACACGCGCGGCAAGATCGTGCTTGTGCCGTAAGGGATCTACTGCCCGTAGGAGTACCGGAGGTCGGCGAACAACAGCTGGTTGAGCCGGCGGCGCAGGTGCCCGGTCTTGCTCTCGTCGGGCGCCTCGCCAGGGGTCAGCAAGGTGAATCGCGCCAAGGTCCCGCCGTCGGCGGCCGGGGTCAGGTCGAAGTGGATCTCGTCGGTCGCGCGGTCGGCCCACAACGACGACCACACCACCCGCGCGGGCTTCTCGGCCGCGATGACCGTGGGCTCGGTTTCATCGGCCAGCAAGGCGAGCCACGATCGGTCCACAAGGGACTCCCACACCACGGCGGGCGGTGCGGGCAGCTTCCGGGCCCGGGAGCCGAACTCGATCACCAACCCGAGTCTAGGCGGCGCGGCCGGCGCGAGCACCGGCCGCGCCGCACCCCCAGATCGGGCAGGCAGATCAGGCCGCCGCGCCGAACCACTTCGTGAGCTGGGCGGCCAGGGAGCCCTGGTCTTCGCCGACCCACGCGACGTAGCCGTCCGGGCGCAGCAACACGGCCGGCACGTCCACTTCCTCACTCACCTCGACCACGTGGTCGACCCGATCCGCCCAGCTCCCAACGGAAAGCCGGCCGGTCTGGTCCAGCAGCACACCACGCCCGGCGTGCATCAGGTCGTAGAGGCGGCCCTGCTTCACCGGCACGTCCCGCAACCGCCGCCCCACGAGCGGGTGATCCGACCCGAAGTCGTAGCGGATGCCGACCCCGATGACCTTCTCCATCAGGAACCGGTTCACCTCGTCGAAGTCCATCAACCGCTCGAACAGGCGCCGCACCGCCTGCGGGCCCGGCTCCGGGGTCAGCAGCAAACCCTGTGCCCGCAAGAAGTCCAGCACGTCCGCGGCCACCGGGCGGCGCTCCGCTTCGTAGCTGTCCAGCAGGTCCGCCGGCGCCCAGCCGTGCAGCGTGGCCGCCAGCTTCCAGCCGAGGTTGAACGCGTCCTGCACACCGAGGTTGAGGCCGTTGCCGCCCAGCGGTGGGTGCACGTGTGCCGCGTCGCCCGCGAGGAACACGCGACCGTCGCGGTACCGCGTGGCGAGCCGGGTGCCGTCGCCGAAGCGGGTCACGAACCGCGGGGTGTGCGCGCCGAAGTCGGTGCCTGCGGTCTCCCGCAGGCGCTGCTTGAACTCCTCGAGCGTCACCTCGGCCGTGCGGTCCGCCGCCACCTCCTTCGCTTCCAGCACCATGCGGTAGGCACCGAGGTCGTGCGGCGCGGGCCCGAACCGCACCGCGGGCGAGCCGAGCTCGGCCGCCGCCTCGGCCATCTCCTGCGGCGAGAGCGTCACCTCCAGCTCGCTCAGCAGCCACTCCTTGCCCGACGGCTCACCCGGGAACTCGATCCCGAGCAGCCTGCGCACGGTGCTGCGCCCGCCGTCGCAGCCCACGAGGTAACGCCCGCGCACCTGCGAACCGTCGGCCAGGGTGGCGGTCACCCCGGCGTCGTCCTGGTCGAGCCCGGCCACCGCGCACCCCCGGCGGACCTCGGCGCCCAGCTCCGTGCAGCGCTCGGCGATGAGGCGTTCGGTGGTGGTCTGCGGGATGCCGTGCACCTTGTCGTACGTCGTGTCCAAACGCGACGGTGCGGGCTTCATGATGCCCGCGAAGTACCCGGTGAGCGGGTATTCCTTGATGTGCGGGCGAAAGCGCTCCAGCAGGCCCCGCTGGTCCAGCACCTCGACGGTGCGCGCGTGCAGGCCGAGCGCCCGCACCTGCCTGGTCGGTGCCATCCCCTGCTCCAGCACGACGACGCGCACGTCGTGCAGCCGCAACTCGGCGGCGAGCATCATGCCGGTGGGTCCGCCACCGGCAATGATCACGTCGAACATCGTTCCCCCAATTCGCATTTCCGCTTTCGGCCGGCGAATTGTGGAGCACGACCGGGGCCTTGCCGCAAGGCCCCCTGTGCGCTATATGTTGAAGTGGGGAGAGGGAGCGCAGGCCTCAGCCGCGCAGGATCAGGCAGCTCGACGTCGCTTCGGCGAGCAGTTTTCCGTTGGCATCACGCAATTCCGCGCGGGCCAGGGCCGTGCGCGAACCCAGGTGCACGACCGTGCCGGTGCAACTCGCCGGCCCGGTGTCGGCCGTCCAGCGGCGCAGGAACTTCACGTTCAGGTCCAGGCTCGTGTAGCCGACGCCGGCCGGGAGCATGCTGTGCACGCTGCACGCGGCGGCCGAGTCCAGCAGCGTCGCGTACACGCCGCCGTGCACCGACCCGATGGGGTTGTAGTGGAACTCACCGGCGTCGAGCACGAACGTGACCTTGCCCTCCTCGACCTCGCCGAGGGTGAAGCCGAGGGTCTCCGCGATCGGTGCGGCGGGCAGTTCGCCGGAGGCGATGGCGCGCAGGAACTCCAGGCCGGTGCGCCCGGCCGCGCCGGCCGCGGTCACCGACGGGTCGCCCCACGTGTACCCGCGCTTGCGGTTCTCGATGTCAGTCAACGGTTCTCCTCGTGGGTCGCCTTCGTGGGTCGCCTGGTGAGCCTGCGGTGCAGGGCGGGGCTGGCGGCCGGACCCGGCGCGAACCGCACGTCCAGCTCGTCCAGCGGCCGGCCGGTGGCGCGGTCCACCAGCACGGGGTCGACGGGCGTGCCGTCGCGGTCGACCGGGCGCATGACCAGGTCGTCGGCCGGGGTCGCGCGCTCGTACCAGGCGTAGAACGCCAGCAGCACGGAGTGGAAATCGCGTCCGCGTTCGGTGAGCACGTACTCGTGGCGCACCGGCCGCTCGGTGTAGGGGCGCCGCTCGAGCAGGCCCGAGTCCACGAGCGCGCGCAGCCGCTTGGTCAGCATCGCCGGCGCGATGCCGAGACTGCGTTCGAACTGGTCGAACCGGGTCAGCCCGCCCAGCGCGTCACGCAGGATCAGCAGGCTCCACCAGTCGCCGACCTGGTCGACGCCGCGTGCGATCGGGCACTCCGCGTCCCGGAAACTCGTGCGCCGCATGGGCACCTCCAGCAGTGACTACCAAGATGATAGCCGCTATTCCCGCGGGCGCAGCCCGTCGAGGACCACGTCGAGCAAGGCGTGCACCTGGTCGACGCCCAGCGGGGCCGTGCGCAGCAGCAGCCGGTAGTAGATCGGCGCGTACAGCGCTTCCGCGGCGGCGGCCACGTCGACGTCGGCCCGCAGCTCCCCGTCTCGCTGCGCCTTCGCCAGGCGGGCCCGCCGTGGCCCGTCCGCACGGTCGAGGAGCTGCTCGGCGAGGCCGCGGGCGACCGCTTCGTCGCCCTGCGCCTCGGCGATCAGGCCGGTGTAGAAGCGGGCGAAATCCGACTGGAAGAGCCTGGTGACCGCCGTCATCTGCGCCTTGAGGTCGGCCGTCACGTCGCCGGTGTCCGGCATCTCGCTGACCGCGCCGACCGCGTCGATGAGCACGTCGAGCAGCAACGCGCCCTTCGACGGCCACCACCGGTAGATGGTCTGCTTGCCGACCCCCGCCCGGGCCGCGATGGCCTCGATCGTCACCTTGGCGGCGCCGCGGTCCACCGCCAGCGCGTAGGCGGCTTCGAGGATCGCCCGGTGCGCGCGCTCGCTGCGCCGTGCGGCGTTCGGGGGAGTCATACCCGCGACCCTATCGCGACACGAGACTAGACGTCTCGTCTTGACACGCTGCTGAGCCCGCGGCAAGCTGTGTCGAGACGATACGCACCGTCTCGTGAGGGGAATCCAATGCAGATCATCAGCCGCATGTGCATGACCGCCGACGGCTACGTGACCACGCCGGACGGCATCCCGCCGCAGGTCGTCGACCCCGTGCACGGTCCCGGCAGCCACGGCATCAGCGACTTCATTGTCGGGTGCGAAGCCGTGCTGATGGGGCGCACGACCTTCGAACCCGCCTTGGCCGCCGACCCCTGGCCGTGGCCGGACCTCGAGGTGTTCGTGCTCGGCTCGCACCGCACCCCCGGCGCACCGGACGACGTCGTCTTCGACGACGACCCCGTCCGGCTGCTGGAGAAGCTGCGCGCTGCCAACAAGGGGCGCGACGTCCACCTCGTCGGCGGCCCCCGCACGATCGAGACCTTCCGCGCCCTCGGCGTGGTCGACAAGCTGGAGTTGGTGGTGCTCCCGTTCATGGTCGGCGCCGGCATGCGGCTGTCGGAGTCGCTCGACCCGCGGACCGGGCTGTCCTTCGAGAGCTCGCGACCGCTGCCGGGTGGCTCGGTGGAGATCGTCTACTCGGTGGCGGCGGTCTGATCGGCTACAGCGCCTGGTAGGAGCCGGACAACGGGTACGGGCTGGTGTCGGTGCCCTCGACGGCGAACATCTGCACCCGTCCCGGGTTGTCCGAGTCGGCGCCCAGCACGCCGACCACGCCGCGCCCGGCCGCCGGGTCCAGGCCGTGCGACTCGCCGAGCCACATCAGCGCACCCGGCCACGCGTGCCCGTTGCGCAGGTGCCCGATGACCGTGCGCCGGCCGTCCGCCTTCGGGATCACGTTGCCGCGCAACCAGATCGTGTTGCCGTCGATGCGGTACTGCGGCGGGTTGGCGGGATCGGCGGTGTAGTCGCCGTCCATCGTGATGGCCGACCAGTCGAGCAGCGGGAAGTTGTTGTCGCCGATGAACGTCTTCGGACGGTCTATGTAGGACAGTCCGCCGAACGCGGACTGGTGACCGGTCATGTGGTTGCCGGTGATGGTGGCGTTGGCGGGCACGTTCGGGATGCCACCGAGGAAGATCGCCTCGCGCACGGGCCGGCGCGAGCCCGCCCCGTTGACGGTGTTGGCGGACACGACGCAGCGGGTCGGTGCGGCGTGGCGGGTCTCGTTGCCGGTGACCAGCGCGATCCCGCGCGGGCAGCCGACGACGGTGTTGGCGACCACGCTGATCCCGTCGCCGCCGTGAGTGTCGATGCCCTCCCAGTCGATCAGCGACACCTGGTTGCCGACCGCCGAGCAGTCCCGCGACCGCGCCTGCTCGGTGTTGTCGAGGTCGGTGAACGCGATCCCGTAGGTGTTGACGACGCCGTCGGACAGCGGCGCGTCGCGGATCACGTTGCCGGACACCACCACCCGGTTCGCGCTGACGCCCATCACGCCCGAGTACAGGTACTCGGTGATCACGTTGTTCGTCACGAGGCTGTCGACGCACCACTCCAGCCAGACGTTGTCGGCCCGCGAGCGCCACAACCGGCAGCCGCGCACGGTGATCCCGGCCAGCGGTCGCTCCTGCGTGCCGGTGGCGTGGATGAGCTTCTGCGCACTGGAGTAGCTGTCGTTCTCGTCGCGGCCGCCGATGATCGTGCACGAGTCGAGGGTCACCCCGGACGCGGCGATGACGAACGCGGGACCGTCCTGCACCTTGAACCGGCCGCCGGTGACCCGCACCGGGTAGTCGAGCACGATCGGGCGGTGCAGCTCGAGCTCCGCCTTCGCCTCGACGACGAGGTCGGGCTCCTTGTTCCGCAGCGCGGCGTACAGCTCACCAGCGGCGTTGATCGGCATGCGCACCATCCCGGACCGGTAGCAGTTGCGGTACCCACCGTAGTCAGCCGCGGTGGGTCGTGGCGCTGGTCGCGGGCTAAGTTGGGCCAGGTGAGCGATGACGTCTGGGCCGGTTTGGTCAAGCAGTTCGCCGACGAGGCCTACGCCTCGGTGAAGGGGTATGTGCGCACGTACGTGATGCACCGGCACCTGCTCGAACACCTCCCACCGGCCCCGGCGACGATCCTCGACGTCGGCGGCGGAGCGGGGCACCAGTCCTTCCCGCTGGCCCAGCTCGGCTACGACGTCACGGTCCTCGACTCCTCGCCCGCGATGCTCGAGGCGGCCAGGAAGCGGCTGCCGGACGGGGTCCAGGTCGCTTTCGTCGAGGCCGACGGCGAGCGGGCCGCCGAGGCGGTGGGCGGCCGGCGTTTCGACGCCGTGTTGTGCCACGGCGTGCTGGGTTACCTGGACCAGCCCGACGCCATGGTCGAGCAGCTGTGCCGGTGTGCCGCGCCCGGCGGCCTTGTCTCGATCATGACGGGCAACGCCAACGCGATGGCGGTGCGCCCGGCCATGCAACGGCGCTGGACCGACGCGCTGGCCGCGTTCGACTCCCGCCGGGAGGTCGGCGTCCTCGGCGTGCCGGGCCGAGCGGACACAGTGGACGAACTCAGCGAGCTCCTGCGCCGCGACGGCGTGGAACCGGTGCGCTGGTACGGCGTCTGGCTCTTCGTCGACTGGCTCGAGTTCGGTGGGACGGAACTCGACCCCGGGGACGCGGACCAGTTGGCCGCGACCGCCGAGGTCGAACTCGAGGCCAGCCGGCGCGACCCCTACCGCGGGCTGAGCCGGGTCTTCCACCTGCTGGGGCGAAAAACCTAGGCAGGCTGGATGTTCTGGTTGACGTGGAACAGGTTCTGCGGGTCGTAGCGGCCTTTGACGCGGCTGAGCCGTTCGTAGTTCGGCCCGTACGCGGCCCGGACCCGGTCGTTGCCGGCGTGCATCATCATGTTGACGTAGGCGCCGCCGGCGGCCGTCGGGTGCAGCTCGTCCGAGTAGTCCTTGGCCCACTGGGAGATCAGCCCGGCGTTGGCCGGATCCGGGTCGACGCCGACGATCACGCCGGCCCACCCGCCGCCGCGGTAGGCGAACGCGGTCGCGTCGCCCGGCACCCGCGAAGCCATGCCGTCGATCGGGTACAGGTGCATCGTGGAGTGCCCGGTGGGCAGGGCCGCGCCGAACCGCTCGTGCACCGCGATGCCCGCGTCGGAGATCTCCCGGAAGAAGTCGGTGCGCCAGTACCACTGCAGTCCCGCCGGGTACAGCGGGTCGAAAGCGCTCTGCAGCGCGGTGAACGGCATCTCCTGCAGGCCGACCACGAGCGGTGCGCCGAAGGTGCGGATCGGTTCGAGCACCTCGTCGGCCCGCGCGTGCGCGCCGGTGTAGCACCAGACGATCCCGCATGCCTTGCGTCCCCACAGCTCCTCCGGGAACGGCGGTGCCGGCGGGATGGTGAGCAGGCCGAGCCAGCCGCTGAGCTCCTCGGGCAGCGACGGCAGCAACGTGCGGTACCAGCGCATCACCGCGGCGGTGTCGGCGATGTCGTAGAGCACCGGCCCGCCGATGACGTTGCCCGCCTCGCCGATGTCGTGGCAGCGGAAGGTGAACGAGGTGACGACGCCGAAGTTGCCGCCACCGCCGCGCAGCGCCCAGAACAGGTCCGGGTGCGAGTGCTCGTCGGCGGTGACGAAGCTGCCGTCGGCCAGCACCACGTCGGCGCTGAGCAGGTTGTCCACGGTCAGCCCGAAGCGCCGGGACAGGTAGCCGATGCCGCCGCCCAGGGTCAGCCCGGCGACCCCGGTGGAGGCCAGGAAGCCCGACGGGGTGGCCATGCCGAACGCGACGGTGGCGTGGTCGACGTCGCCCCAGGTGCAGCCCGCGTCGACGCGGACGGTGTGCCGCTGCGGGTCGACGGTGGTGCTGCGCATCAGCGACAGGTCGATCACCAGGGCGTCGTCCCAGACGCCGAAGCCGGCCGCGTGGTGGCCGCCGCCGCGCACGGCGAGTTCCAGCCCGCCGGCGCGGGCGAAGCCCACCGCGGCGATGACGTCGGCGCTGTCGCGGCAACGCGCGATCGCCGCCGGTCTCTTGTCGACCATTCCGTTGTAGACGGCGCGTGCCTGGTCGTAGCCGGGATCGCCCGGGCGGATCAGTTCGCCGCGCAGCCGGGCCGCGAGCTCGTCGTACGAGGCGGTGTCGATGGACGTGAGGGTCACGGTCTCGGTTCCTTCGGACGGTGCACCCGAACCAGCCCCGGGCGCTGCACCGCCGACGGTAGGAGCGGGCCGTTCGCCTACCGTTCGCCCGCGAGCGCCGCCGGCCGAACGTCGAACGCCACCCCGCGCGCGGCCAGGTCGGCGGCGCACCGGCGGGCCAGCGCGACGCTGCCGTGCTCGGTGGCCAGCTCGGCGGCGGCACGCAACCGTTTCACCGCACCGGTTTCGTCGTCGTGGGCGGCGCGCAGGCGCAGGACCTCCGGCAGCCACCAGACGTCGTCGCGGGTGTGCGCGGTGGCGATGGCGGCGTCCAGGGTCGCGCGGGCCTCGCCGGGGCGGCCCACGCCGTTCTGCAGTTCGGCGACCAAGGCCAGCCAGTACGGCATCCGCGCGAACGCCTCGGCCGCGGTGAGGTTGTCGATCCCGCGCTTGGCCGCGGCGAGCCCGGCCTCGTCGCCACGCAGCCACCCGCCCAGGATCAGCGCCCACTCGCAGTAGTAGGCGAGTTCGTACCGCGCGCACAGCTCGGTGAGTTCGGCGAGCACGGCCGCGAGCGCGCCGCGGTCACCACGCAGCTGGTGGGTGATCGCGCCGTAGGACAACGCGAGGGCCAGCGAGAACGGGTTGTCCCCGGTGCGTGCCACCGACAGCGCGCTCGCGGCGGTGGCCAGCGCCCGGTCGTCGTCGCCGCCCAGCCAGTGGGCGTGTGCGGCCCACGCCGGGCCGTGCACGTCCGACCGGTTGCCGATCCGCAGCGAGTACCGGTCCTCGTGCTCGGCGGCCAACGCGAAGTGCCGCAACCCTTCCGCCAGCCGGCCGCGGCTGACCGAGGAGCCGCCCAACGCGAAGTGCGCCGAGCCGAGCAGCTGGGAACCGGGGGTGGCCAGCGCCAGGATCCGCGTCGCCGTGCGGTCCGCGCCCACCGCGTCGCCGTGCACGAACAGCGAGGCCCACAGCCCGATCAGGGCGTCGAGCACCGAGTGCGGCCGGCCCAGCTCCTCGGCCAAGGCGATGGTCCGGGTCAACGTCTGGCGCAGGCGGGGCGATGAGTAGCCGAAGGCGGCGTTCATCGGGCCCGCCGTCGCCTCGAGCAGTTCGAGCTCCTTGGCGGTGCGGTCCAGGCCCTCCGGCAGCTCGCGGACCAGCGCCAGGGCCGCTTCGTGCAGCCGGATCGCCTCGCTGTGCGCGAACCGCCCGGCCGCGACGTCGGCCGCCCGCCGGTAGTACGCGATCGCGCGCTCGCCGCGGCCGCCGCGCGCGTACTGCTCGGCCAGCTGCGCGGACACCGCGTCCGGGTTGTCCGGGTGCAGCAGTTCGAGGCCCTGGGCGATGCGCCGGTGCAGCAGCCACCGCCGCGGCGGGCTGATCCGGTCGTATGCGGCGGCACGCAGCAGGTCGTGGGAGAAGTAGTAGCAGTCGCCGCACTCGTGCAGGATGCGCCGCCGCCACAGCTCGTCGACCGCGGCGACCACGCCGTCGGCGTCGAGGTCGGCGGCCTCGGTGAGCAGGTCGAGGCTGAAGTCGCGGCCGACCGCGGCGGCGAGTTCGATCACCTGCCGCGCGGGCCCGCTGACCTGCTCGAGGCGTCCGTCGAGCACCGTGGTCAGGTCGGCCGCCGTCGCCTCACCGTCGCCGGAGCGCGCCGCTTCGACGATGTAGAACGGGAAACCGCCGGTGGTCGCGTGCACCATGGCGGCGTCCTGCGGACTCGGCCGGTGCCCCGTGACCGACTCGACGAGGTGGGCCGTCTCCTGCGCGTCGAACGGGCTCAGCGCCACGGTGTTCAGCGACCCCGTGGCCCGCATCCGGTCGATCCACTGGTCCAGCCCCGGCTCGTGGTCGGTGAACTCGTCGCGCATGGTGGCGGCCACCATGATCGGCGCCCGCGGGTTCAGGCTGAGGCCGAAGGTGATGAACGCCAGGGTTTCCGGGTCGGCCCAGTGCAGGTTGTCCAGGGTGAGCAGGATCGGCCGGTCCACCGCCAGCAGCGCGCGGGTCAGGCCTTCGAAGAAGCGGTGCCGCTGCCAGGCCTCGGCCATCGCGCGGGTGCTGGGGCCGGGGTCGGCGCGGGTGCGCGCGCTCGGCGCGATGCGGTCGACCTCGGTGCGCCAGACCGGCGCCAGGCCACCCAGCCCGGCGCGCACGGCGGGGGTGCGCAGCCAGTCGGCGACCGGGGCGAGCGCGAGCCGGCCCGCGGTGCCGAAGCACTGCGCGTTCGCGACCACGGCACCGGCGCGCGCGGCCGTGCCGGCCAGTTCGGTCATCAGGCGTGACTTGCCGACGCCCGCGTCGCCGCGGATCAGCGCGAGGCTGGGCCGGCCCTCCGACGCGGTCCGCCAGAGTTCGAGCAGCGCGCTGAATTCCGTTGTGCGGCCGATCAAGCGCGTGCCCGCGCGGCCTTGCCGGCGGGTGCTGACGGCCGGTTCGCCGCGGGCCAGCAAGGTGCTGAGGGTCTTGCGGGTCACCGGATCCGGCTCGACGCCGAGCTCGCGCTCCAGCACCGACGCGCAGTGGTGGTAGGTGCTGACCGCGCCGGCCCGGTCGCCGAGGTCGCCCTGCCGCTTCATCAGCGTGCGGTAGCCGACCTCTTCCAGCGGACGCAGCTGGATCCGGCGCTTCGCGGCGGCGACGGCGGTGTCCAGGTCGCGCTGTCCGTCGGCGATCCGGTCGAGCAGGTCGACGCACTGCTGCTCCAGCGCGTTGCGGATCTCCAGGGCCCAGTCGTCGTGGCTGCCGGGCAGGAAGTCGCCGCCGTAGTGGCGCACCGCTTCTTCCGCGTGCCGCAGGAACCCCGCGCTGTCGGTCGACGCGAGCGCGGCCGCGCGGGCGGCGCCGAACGCCCGGACGTCGACCACGCACTCCGTCGTGTCGCGCCAGCAGAGGTCCCTTGTGGTCACTTCGAGCGACTTGGCGTCGCCCAGTACGGCCCGCAGGTGGTGCAGTTCGCGGCGCAGGTTGGTCAGCGCCTGCTCGTCGGACGAGTCGGGCCAGAAGAGCGTCGCGATGCGCTGGCGTGGTTGCGGAGAGTCGCTGTGCACGACCAGGAACGCGATCAGTTCGAGGGTGCGCGAGGACCGCAGCCGGACAGCGCCGTCCGGGTCGGTGAGCACTTGCTCGCCGAGCAGCGTGACCTGCAGCATCGTGGCGGTACCTCCGCGCAGACGGTAGTCCGCGCAGAGGTCGCCGGGAGGAGGCCAAATACCCACAGTTGCGCTCAGGCCGCGCAGGTCCGGTCGGCGAGGCGGGCGGTGAGCCGCAGCTCCCAGCCGTCCACCGCGACCGCCACGTCGCCGAAGACCTTCCGGAACAACGCCTGCACGGCCCGGTTCTCGGCGAGCACGTCCGCCGCGAACTCCCGGTAACCGAGCAGGCACCCACGCGCGACGACGGCCCGCGCCAGCCGGGTGCCGACGCCCCGCCGGTGCCACGCGTCGACGACCTCGACCGCCAGTTCACCGGCCAGTTCACCGGCCTGGTCGCCGGTCGCGACCAGCCGCGCGATGCCGATCGCCCGCGTCCCGGCGAAGGCGGCGAACGCGAGGTGCTCGCGGCCGTCCACCGCGGCGAGCCGTTGCTTCGCGAGCCGGGTCAGCACGGGCATCGGCCCGTGGAAGCGGCGGTGGCGGCTGAGCGGGGACAGGCCGTCGAAGACGGCTTGCAGCACGTCCGCGTCGTCCGGCCCGAGCTCACGCAGTCGAACGCAGGCTGTCGTCGCGCGTCCAGTTCTCATGTCACCGACGGTAGGAAGACGGCGTTCTCCGGCCGTTCGCCTCGCGGCGCTCCCCGTGGCGAATGGACGTCAGCCGGACAGGGTGAACAACGTCTCCTCGATCTCCTCGCCGCGCGCGTTGGCGAAGGACCGCGTCCGTCCGACCGGCTCGAACCCGCACTTGGCCAGCACCCGGGCCGAGCCGGCGTTGTCCGCGGCCGCGCGGGCGTGCAGCGGCCGCTCCGCCACCTCGGCCAACAGCAGACGCAGGGCGGCTGTGGCCACGCCGCGGCCCCAGTACGACCGCCCGATCCAGTACGTCACCTCGCGTTCGGCCGGCGGCCCGAACACGGCGACGTGCCCCAGCACGACACCGTCGTCGTCCACGACAACGCGCGCGACGATCTCCGCGTCGGCGCGGATGCGCTGCCAGTGCTCGTCGAACCGGGCGCGATCCGACGGGTCCGCCGCGGTGAACGCCGCCATCCGGACGCCTTCGGGGTCACGTTCGAGGTCGAAGATGACCGGCAGGTCCGCATCCCGCACCGCGCGCAGTTCCATGGTCTTGATCCAACACCCGGGCACCGTCATTCAGCGGGAAGCCCGGCGGACCATCTCGGTGATCCACACCGGCGCGTACGGGGAGGTGCAGTTCGGCGGCGTCGGGTAGTCCTTCAGGACCTGCAGGCGTTCGCCGATGTCGATGGCCCGGGCGCGCAGCTCGGCGTGCTCGATGCCGATCTGCGCCAGGCAGTGGTTCATCGCCCACTGCAACCGGTCCGGTGCGTCCTTCAGCTCCGCCTCGATCACGTCGAGCAGGCCCGGCAGGTCGAGGCCCTCGGGCTTCCTGGCCACCCGGTCGGTCGTCAACGCCCACCCGGCGCTCGCGACCACCGGGTCCGGGTCGGCCAGCCAGACAACGCGTAGTTCCTCGCAGTGCGGGCTCTTCTTCACCACGTTGCTCAGGAGCCAGTCGTGCACCTTGGGCGTGCGCGCCGCGCGCAGCATGCCGTCCAGCTCGTCGCGTGAGAAGGCCTTCGGGCGGCAGACGAGCAACGCCAGCAGCCGCGCCGCGGTGTCGCCGGTTCCCCAGAGCTCGACCGCGAGCTCCTGCTGGGTCTTCAACCGCTTGGCCAGCGCACGCAGCCTGGTCAGGTTCACGCCGTGGTCGTCGCCGTGCTTCTCGTTGACCGCGCGCGTCTTCGGGTCTTCGAGCCCTGCCAGCTCCGCCATCACCTCGCCTAGCGTCATCCCACAAGCCTAGGAGACAAGTTTGATCATGGGCGCAACCTCGGAACGCGTGGAGCGTCCTCACTACATGGGGACCAAACGTGCGGCGGTCGTGGTGGTGGTCGCCGGGGTGCTGGCGGCGGGCGTGACGCCGGTGGCAGCGTCGGCGGCGTCGGCAGCGTCGGAGGACCCGGCGAACTGCGTGTCCGCGGTGCTGGGCTCGATGAGCCTGCAGCAGCAGGTCGGTCAGCTGTTCATCATGGGCGTGAGCAGCACGGCGCCCACGTCGCAGCAGCTGGGGTTGATCACGTCGAAGAGCCTGGGCGGCGTGATCCTGATGGGGCACTCCAGCGTGGGCGTGTCGGCCACGAAGGCCGTCGCCAACACCCTCCAGGCGCGGGCCACGACCACGGCGGGCACGGCGTTGACCGTCGCCGTCGACCAGGAGGGCGGCGAGGTCCAGGTGCTCAAGGGCACCGGGTTCTCGACGATGCCCACCGCGCTGACCCAGGGCACCGAGTCCGCGACGACGTTGCGTGCCAACGCCGGGACCTGGGGCCGGCAGCTGCTCGCCGCCGGGATCACGCTCAACCTCGCGCCGGTGCTGGACACCGTGCCCGCGTCGCTGGGCACCGGCAACAAGCCGATCGGCTACTACCACCGCGAGTTCGGCTACACCACCGACGCGGTCACCCCGCACGGCATGGCGTTCGCGAGCGGCATGAGCGATGCCCGGGTGCAGACCTCCGGCAAGCACTTCCCCGGGCTGGGCCGGGTGCGCGACAACACCGACACGACCTTCGGGGTCGCGGACAACGTCACCGTTCGCGACGACACCTACCTCAGGCCGTTCAGCACGGCCGCGAGCGCGCGGATCACCGCGATCATGATCTCCGCGGCCCGCTACAACAAGATCGACGGCCAGCGCGCGGTGTTCTCCTCGACCGTCATGAAGGGCATGCTGCGTGGCGACCTCGGCTTCAAGGGCCTGATCATCTCCGACAGCATGGCCGCCGCCGCGGTCAACGACCTCGCGCCCGGCACGCGTGCCGTCGACTTCCTGCTCGACGGCGGCACGGTCGTGCTGGACACCAACGCCGCGGACATCACGCCCATGGTCGACGCGGTGGTGGCCAAGGCGAACGCCGACACCACCTTCCGCTCGACGGTCACCGAGAACGCCCGCCTCGTGCTCACCAGCAAGTACACCGCGGGCCTGCTGTCCTGCCCGGCCGCCTCGGACCCGATCGCCTTGCACTACACCGAAATGGGTGGTTCCGCCGCCTACGGCAACCCCACCACGGGCGAGTACCGGGTGGCCGGCGGCCGCGCCCGCGACTACTCCCGCGGTTCGGTCGTGTGGTCCTGGCGCACCGGCGCCCGGGCCGTGCACGGCTCCATCGCCTCGAAGTACCACAGCCTGGGCGGCGCGGCCGGTGCGCTCGGCTTCCCGACCACCGACGAGTACTCCACCAGCGTCGGCCGGACCAGCGCGTTCGAACACGGCACCATCAGCTGGAACCGCACGACCGGCGCGATCACCGTCGCCTACAGCTGACGCTCCCAGTGCACGCCGTACGTCCGGCCGGGCACGAGACCGTCGAACCGCAGGTGCAGCTCGCCCGCGTCGTCGACCCACTCGCGCCGGTGCTCGTCGCCCATGCGCCGCAGGTACCTGGGCATGTCGGCGCGGGGGAAGCGCACGTGCAGGTGGAACTGCTCGCACGGGTGCGCCGGGGTGAACTCGATCCGGGTGAGGCCACCTGGTTCGGTCTGGCCGCGCACCGTGTACTCGTGGCGCTCGCCGTAGGCCAGCGGCCTGGGCAGCGCCAGCAGCGTGGCGCCGGCCGGGTCGCGGCGCCCGGACAGCGAGCCGCCGTGGAAGACGTCGACGACCGCCGGTGACCCGCTCATCCGATCGAGCACGCGATCGGTCAGCACGGTCACCTCACGCAGGCCGTCCTGGTCGGAGGTGAGCCGGGCCCGTTCGATCAGCTCCGGCTTGGGCCGGTCGAGCGCGACGGTCATGACGAGTTCGTCGAGGTGCCAGCCGGTGCTGGTCACCGGGGCCGGGTCGCCGAGCAGGCGGTCCGGCGCGACCGCCAGCTCGGCCAGCCGCTCGAACGCCTCGTCGATGCGCCTGCGGGCGGTGCGCGGGTCGCGGTGGATACGCGCGGCGGCCAGCGTGACCCGGTCCTTGTAGAGAGGGTGGCGGGAGTCGGGCGCGATCGCCAAGGCGATGAGCGCGGCCGTGCGCAGATCCGCGGGCAGGTACCGCGTCAGCATCTCCAGGTGCGCCTCGACCTTCGACCTGATCGCCACGGGACCCTCGCCGTCCGCCACCCCGGCGAGCTGGCGCAGCGTCGCACCGATCCGCTCGCCGATCCGGCTCGCGTGGATGCCGCGCCCCTTGCGCAGCGTCTTCAGTTCGTGGACGAGTTGGTCGTGGCGCACCGCGGGTCGCTGCAGCAGCTCGATCATGTGCGGTCTCCTCCGGGTCGAGACGGTGGCGAGCGATCGCAGCATCAACCGGCGGTGTGGACGAAAGTTGGATCAGATGTGGAGAGCGCGCTCGAGATCTCGGTGAAGCCCGCGAGTTCGGCCGGGTCGAGCCGGACGGTGATCGCGGCGCCGGTGCGGACCATCGTCGTGGCCAGCGCACGCACGCACTGGCGCAGGGCAGCTGTGGTACCGGCCGCGCCGGTACCGGCGCGGCCGTTGCCGAGGTAGGCCTTGAACGACCCCACCCGGCTGATGGTCGCCACGTCGGCGTCGCCGACGCCGAAGGCGACGACCCGCGGCCGCGCGGGCCAGCCCGGGTCGGTGAGCCGGGCGTGGGCGTGCGGCCAGGCGGTGTCGGTGGGTTGTCCGTCGGAGAGGAAGAACACCACCGGGCGCAGCACGTCGTGCCCGGCCGCGGTCAATTCCGCGACGTCGTCGTCTATTGTTCGGCGCAACAAAGTGAATGCCGCCGCGAAATTCGTCCCGCCGTTCGGCTGGAATGTGAAATCGGCTGTTTGGTCCCACCGCTGGGACAGCGGGGTGATGACCCGGGCCTCGGCCGAGAATCCGATCAGGCAAAGCCGGGTGTGCCGTCGCGCGGCCGGGTCCGAGCGGACGGTGTCGTGCACCTCCCGCAGGCTGTCGCGGACGACGTCCAGGTGGTCGGACATGGAATACGACTCGTCGCAGACCAGGTAGAACGGCAGGATCCGGGCGTGCATGGGAGCTCCTCAGTCGACGTGTCGGGTCCGCCGAGTGTGTCGCGCACCGGCCGATCAGATATGGATGGCACGTTGATTGACGGTCCTTTCTGGCCAGCGCGCGACGGACTGGACAAAAGGTTGACTATTAGTGGACCTGTGCTTTCCCGGGCTCGTTCGGCACCGCCGGATGCGGTTCACTGGAGACGGTTTCACCAGGAGACAGGAGACCGTGTGCAGATCCGACTGCTCGGGCCGTTGGAAGTGGTCGTCGATGGTCGGCCGATCGACCTCGGCGACCTCCAGCAGCGCTTCATCTTCGTCGTCCTGGTGTTGAACGCGAACAAGCCGATCTCGGTCGAGCGGTTGATCGGCACGGTCTGGGCCAACCCGCCGAAGACGAACCTCGTGCCCGGCTACATCACCAAGCTGCGCAAGGCGTTCCAGGGCACGGACGGGCTCTCGATCAGCCGCCAGACCACCGGTTACGTGCTGCACGTCGACGTCGACCGCATCGACATGCACCGCTTCCACCGGCTGTGTGCCGAGGCCGAGGCGGCGGCCGACCCGCGGACCAGGCTCACGAAGCTGCGTGAGGCGGTGGGTCTGTGGCGCGGGAAGTACCTGGAGGACATCGACACCGAGCGGGTCGGCGCGAGCGAGTTGATCTCGCCCGCGGAGCGCTATGTCGATGCGGTCACCGATCTGGCCGAGCTGGAGGTGGTCGAGGGCAACCACCGCTGGGCCCGCGATCACCTGCGGCCGTTGTTCAACGCCGATCCGACCCGGCAGCGCGTGGCGCTGGTGCTGATGCGGGCGCTGACCGCCAATGGTGACCGCGCCAAGGCGATGGACGTGTACTTCCGGTGCCGGGACGCGTTGGACGAGTACGGCATGGAGGCCTCGACGGATCTGCGCCGTCAGGCCCGGCTCACTCAGCACACGGGTGGGGCAAGCCGGGTGCCCGCGGGGCCGCGCCGGTTCGCCGGGCGCGCCGCGGAGCTGGAGGTCATCACGTCGGCGGCGTTGACCGGGGTCGCGGCCCAGCGCCCGGCGGTGGTGTGGGTCAGCGGCACGCCGGGGATCGGCAAGTCCGCGGTCGCGTTGCAGGCGGTGCAGGGCCTGCGCAGGCACTTCCCGGACGGTCAACTATTCGTGCAGCTCAACGGGTTCACGCCGAACATGGCGCCGGTGGAGCCGATGGAGGCGCTGGCGCAGTTGCTGGTGCAGCTGGACGTGGCGCCGGAGCAGTTGCCCGCGTCGTTGGGGGAGCGGGCGGCGCTGTACCAGGCGAGCCTGGCCGACACCCGGACGCTGGTGGTGCTGGACAACGCGGCGGACGAGAAGGCCGTGGAACTGCTGTTGCCCGACGCACCGGGCTGCCTGGCGTTGGTCACCAGCCGCAGCGTGGCCACGCTCGCGGCGGACGCGGCCGTGCACCTGGAACCGTTGCCGCTGCCGGACGCGGCCGCCATGTTCGCCGACCTGGTCGGGGCGGTGCGGACCGACGCGTGGCCGTTGCTGGTGGATGACGTGGTGCAGCGCTGCGGGCGGATCCCGTTGCTGATCAAGGTCGCGGCCGCGCAGTTCCGCCAGCACCACCGCTGGCCGCTGGATCACCTGGTCCAACTGCTCGATGATGCCGGCGCCGAGGCCGGTACCGATTCGCCGATCGCGGTGGCGGAGCGGGCTGCCTGCACCGTGTCCTACCAGCAGCTCTCCGACGCACAGCGCACGCTGTTCCGGCTCATCGGGCAGCTACCCGGACCGGACCTGACGGTGCGGGCCGCGGCCGCGTTGCTGCACAGCACGATCGCCGAGGCGCGGGCGTTGCTGGCCGAGTTGCAGTCGGTGAGCCTGATCGAGGAGGTCGCGCCGGAGCGCTACCTCATGCTCGACCCGCTCAAGGAGTTCGCCGGGACCCTGTCGCGGGCGGCGTGGCCGGACGAGCTGACCGAGGCGCTCGACCGTTGGCTGGACTTCCACCTGGTGACCTCGGCCAACGCGATGAACGCGGCGTTCCCCCGCGACCGCGACCACCGGCCCGAGATCACCCGGGTCAGCCCGGTCGCGGCGGTGTTCGCCGACGCCGCCGCGGCCCGGGAGTGGCTGGACGCCGAACGGTTCACCCTGCTGGCTGCGGTGAAGTACGCCGCCGAGCACGACCGCGGCGAGCACACCTGGCAGCTCGCGGTCCTGTTGTGGCGCTGGCACTTCACCCGCGGCTACGTCGCCGACTGGGCGGAAACCCTCGAACTGGCCCGCGAGACCCTCGACGCCACCGGGACCGATCGCCAAGGCCTGGCCTACGTGCTGCTGCGGCTGTCGGGGGCTCGTCGTCAGGCCGGCGAGCAGGCCGAAGCGCTCGCGTTGGTCAAACGTGCGCTGGCGTTGTGGGAAGACCTCGACGACGAGCGAGGCCAGGCGGCCGCGCTGGCCAACCTCGCCATCGCCACCTACGACGACAACGACTACGGCGCGGCGCGGGAGTACTTCGAAGCGGCACTGACCAAATTCGAGGCGCTGGACGACCGCCGTGGTCAGGCCCACGCCCTGAGCAACCTCGGGACGCTCGACGAACTGCGCGGAGAGCTGCGGGCCGCACACGAACGCCAGCGCGCCGCGACCGAGATCTTCCGCGACCTCGACTACCCGCAGGGACTGGCCCACGCGCTGGACAACCTCGGCGCGGTGCAGCGGCAGCTCGGCCTGCTCGACGAAGCGATGGCCAGCCACCAGGAAGCCCACCAGCTGGCCGTCGAGCTGGGCGACCGCGTGTGCGAGGCGTACGCGCTGAACAACCTCGGCAACGTCCACCGCTGCCGCGGCGAGTTGGCCGAAGCCCTGACCCACCACGAGAAAGCCCGCGCCGTGGCCGACCTGGTCCGCGACCCCGGCCTCGGCGCCCAGCTCTACCTGGACCGGGCGGCGACCCACCACGCGAGCGGTGACGACGACGCCGCGCTCACCGCCTACCGCGCCACCCTGGACCTCGCCGCGGGCACGGGCGACCGTGGCCAGCAGGCCCACGCCCACCACGGCATCGCCCGCGTCCTGCACACGCTCGGTCGCCACGACGAGGCGGCGGCCGGATGGCGGGCCGCGATCGACGGCTTCACCGACCTCGAGTGGTCGACGGCCTCGACCGTGCGCGCGGAATTGGCCGAGAACAATTGTGCCTGCGCACAGTGATTCGGGCTCCCCGAAACGCCGGGGAGCCCGAATTTCAATCGCCTTCAGTCGATCCAGATGTGGCCGTCCGGGTCGTCCTTCGGCGGGGGCGGCGGGAGCTGGGTGGTCTGGGTCGTGCCCGGGTCCGGGTCCCCGTCGGCGAGCGCGGTACCGGTCGTGACCAGCGGCGCGATGACGAACGCGGCGGCGGTCACGGTGGCGGCAGTGACCTTGGCAACCTTGGCCACACGCGTGGTGGTACGAGACATGATGTGCTCCTCTTGGGCTTGGTGAAAAGCGCTTGTGCGCTTGCCCAAAAGAATTCATCGAGTCGTGTCGCCGCAAAAGATGGTGCCTGTTTCCCGCATTAACCGGAAACGGGAAACGGTTCAGTCGTCGGGTTCCGCGGTGGGCGAGAAATCCACCGGCAGCTTGTCGAGGCGGCTGATCCGGGCCGCGGGCATGTCCTTGACCTCGGCGAACAGCGCCTTCTGCGTCTCCTGGATGCGACCGTCGACCAGCCGGCCCAGCTCGTAGGCCATCCGGCCGGTCTGCCGCACGGTGTTCTCGTCCACGCCGGGCAACGGGATCGACGACACCACGATGCCCTCGGCCCGACCCTGCTCCGACACCGAGACGCCGACGGAGAAGACCTCGCGCGGGTTGGCCGCCTTCGCCACCAGGAAGTTGCGCAGCTTGCCCAGCGACTCGTGCCAGGGGATCACGTCACCCTCCAGCCCGGTCGCGGTCACGTCGTCCACGGTCAGCTCGGGCCGGTCGTCGCCGGAGCGGAAGCAGCGGGCGTAGGCGTTCAGCGCGGCCGCCCACAGCGACTCGACCAGCACCGGGTCCTGGTGCTCGGCCTTGGCCAGCTCGCGCAGCAGCCGTTCGCAACAGCCGAGCACGAACTGCAGGTCGTCGAAGATGGCGGTCAGGTCGGCCAGCGCCTGGGCGCTCGGCCCGGTGAGCCGGCGTGCTTCGGAAACCGTGTGAGTGGCCACCAGCCAAGCAAACCCGATCCGGGCCGGCCCGGATGTCTCACTTTGCGACACCGCCGGACCTGCGGTTTCCCCGGCAGGACATAGATGTCCGGTCCGCCGTCCTCGTCCGGCGCCCGAGCCCGTGCGACCGTCGGTTCGTCTTCGCACGCAACGCCTCCGGCAATGAGGTAGGGGATGTCATGGACGGACTGGACGCCAACTTCGAAGCCCTCGAGCAGTGCCGCATCGAGGTGACCGGTCAGGTCGGCCCGATGGCCGCGGCCGGGGACGGGCTGCCCGCCGACGTCGGCGCCGACGCGTTCGGCGGCCTCGACGGGGCCGGAGCGCTCGCCGACGCGGTGAACTCGCTCGCCCAGAGCATCGGGGCAGAGATCGACCAGGCCAGCTCGAAGCTCGAGCACGTGGGCGTCGCGCTGCAGGCGGTCATCGACACCGTCCGCGCGACCGAGCAGGACACCGCCGCGACGCTGACCCCGGCCGGATGAGGACGACACCATGACGCACAAGGACGACGTCAGCTTCCTGCCCGGCAACGCGCCGCAGCTGGCCACCCTGGCCGACCCGGTCTACAACGCGGTCAACAGCCGGGGGATCGAGGACCTCGCGACCAGGTTCACCGTGGCCGGCGGCCAGGTCGTGGCGGTGGTCGACAAGCTCAAGTCGATGATCGAGGGCGTCGACGGCGCCTGGGACGGTGCTTCGGCCGACAGCTTCGTCAACTACATGAGCACCTTCGCCACCGCCGGGCACTCGGTCAGCGACGCGTTGACCAACGTGGCCAACGACCTGCGCAACGCGGGCACCGCCATCGAGGGCGCACGGGACGTGCTGGAAGGCATCTTCGCCAACCTCGTCACCGAGGTGCAGTCCCTGCAGGGCCAGTCCGACGAAGACCCGACGGACAAGATCAACGAGGCGGTCGAGCGCTACCGCCCGCAGGTCGAGGAGCAGGTCAACGCCGCGAACGGGGTGCTGACCAACGTGGCCACCGCGGTGACCGGGCGGCTCACCGAGCTCACCTCGAAGTTCTCCGAGCTGGGCGACCCGGACACCAGCCCATTCACCCCCGGCGGCGGCCGGCCGATGGAGTGGACCCCGGTGGTGCCGGACGGGCCTGCGCCCGGCGACCCGCAGACCGACCCGAATACCGCCCCGCAGACCGACAGCCCGCAGAGCTCCGCGCCGCCGGCCGAGGCGCCCCAGACCGATCCCCAAAGCAGTGGGCCGCCGCCCGGCGATCCGCAGGCCGGGGCGCCGCAGCCCGGTTCACCGCAGCCCGGCGCTCCCCAGGCTGGTGACCCCCAGGCCGGTGGCGCCCAGGGTCAGCCCGGTGAGCAGCCCCCTGGCGACCAGCCTCCCGGCGATCAGCCGCCCGCCGACCGTCAGGCGACGACGGACAAGATCCTGGCGACCGCGCGCGGCGAACTCGGCTACGAGGAAGGCCCCAACGACGAGAACAAGTACGGGCCGCCCGCGGCGTGGTGCTCGTCGTTCGCCACGTGGGTGTGGCGGCAGTCCGGTGTGGACATCCCGTCGCTGCCGTTCACCGGCGACGTCTACAACTGGGGCGTGGCCCACAACCAGGCCTACGACAGCAACAACCTTGGCCAGGCCCGCCCCGGCGACGTGCTGCTGTTCGGCACCGGCCCGCAGAGCCCGTCGACCAGCACGCACATCGGCGTGGTCGAGTCGGTGGACGGCGGCAAGGTCACGCTGATCGAGGGCAACTCGAGCGACCGCGTCCAGCGGGTGACCTACAACCTGTCCAGCGGCAACTTCTACGGCGGCGTGCACCCGACGCCGTAGCCCGCCCGGGCGAGCGCCTCCGCCATCGTGATCTTGGGGGTCGGAGGCGCTCGCGCCGGGTCAGCTGGTGCGGATGCGCTCCAGGTAGTCTCGGACCGCGGTGACGGTGCGGGCGACGTTCTCCCGCGGGGTCAGCGTGCGCAGTTCCTCGGACAGGATCTCCACCGAGATCGGCACGTCCACGCCCTTGGCGTCCAGCGTGCGCAGCACCCCGGCGATGTCCCACTCGCCGTCCCCGGGCAGCAGGCGGCCGTCCACGGCCTCCTTCATCAGGTCGGCGGGCGGCTGCGCCGGGCCGTCGCACAGTTCCACGCCCGCGATCTGCTTGCCGGTCAGGCGATCCAGCGACGGCACGCCCGTCGGGTCGCGCATCAGGTGCCACATGTCGACCTGCACCGTCGCGTTCGGACGGTCGGCCAGCGTGACGACGTCGACCATCTTGGCGTGGCTGAAGCCGGGCATGAAGGACAGGCACTCCAGGGCGATGTCCACGCCGTGGTCGGCGGCCCGGTCGCACAATGCGGCGAACCGCTTCGCGAGCACCTCCACCGGGGCCAGGGTGATCCCGGGGATCGCCATCGCGAACGCCTTGACCTTGGGCACGCCGTAGGCCTCGGCCAGCGCGAACGTGCGGACCTCGCGCTCGCGCAGCGGGCCCTGGTAGTCGTCGGCCTCCTCCCAGCCGGCCAGCATCTCGAACTCCACGAGCCCGACCCCGTAGCCGGCGAACATGCCGCGCAGGTGGTCGCGTGAGGTCGCGGCCTCGACCCGTTCCAGCTCGTCGATGTTCATCCCCATGCCGACGCAGCCGAATTCGCGGAGCGCGGCGATCCGCTCCTCCAGCGAATCGCGGGGCGGCTGGTCCCAAAACGCTCCGGTCAATTGCAGGTAACCCATGATCATTTCTTGTGGCTGCACCAGACTCATGACGAACCTCTCGTTTTGGGCACGCCAAACAGCCACGTGAGCGTGTGGCCGACTGCCGAAACCCCCAGTACAGGAAGCGTGCGGGCCCCAGAACCCGCCGCCAATCCACGATGGCAGCGCCGCTGTGCCCGAAACACCCCTAACTGCCGGCTCGCTGTCGGTTCCACCCGTTCGGCGCAGCGCGGGAATTGATCGACGGTGTTATGGCAGTCGTCCACATATTGCGCTTTGAGCAAGAAAAGGAATGCGCGTTGGGCCGAACGCAGCCGCGCCCGGTGCGGGGACGGGCGTAGCGCGCGGTGTAGTCCGGCCGGCCATCTCATACGCCTATGCGTACTATGTCCGACTTGCTCAGCAGGCAGAGCTGGCTACATGACGGAAAAACAGTCGCCAAGCGCGGCGGATCTAGTAAACATAGGCGTATGACTTCTGCGACCACCGCACGGCCCACGCTGGCCGAACCAGCCACCGACACCGATCCGCCGGTCCCGTTGCGCCGGATCGCCGGGCTGTTCCGGCCGCACCGCGCTGCCATGACCGGGTTGTTCGGGCTGCTGGTGCTGGAGGCCGGGCTGGGCGTCGTCTCCCCGTTCCTGCTGCGCATGATCCTCGACGACGCGCTCCCGCACCGGGATCCGGTCCTGGTCAGCGTCCTGGCCGGCGGGATGGTCGTGGCCGCGGTCGGCAGCGGGTCGCTCGGCGTCGCGACCACCGCGCTGTCCAACACCATCGGCCAGCGGGTGATGAACGACCTGCGCGTGTCGGTGTACGGGCGCCTGCAGGCGATGTCGCTGGCGTTCTTCACCCGGACCAAGAGCGGCGAGGTGTTGTCGCGGGTCTTCAACGACATCGGCGGCGTGGACAACGTGATCACCACGACCGCCGGGTCGGTCGTGCAGAACGCGACCACGACGCTGGCCATTGCGACCGCGATCCTGGTCCTCGACTGGCAGCTGGCCCTGCTCTGCCTGGTGGTCGTCCCGCTGTTCCTGTTGTTCACCCTCCGGCTCGGGCGCAAGCGCCGGACGCTGGCCCGCGGGCGCTCCCGGCGGATGGCCCGGCTGACCACGATGGTCGAGGAGTCCTTGTCGGTCGCCGGGGTGCTGCTGGCCAAGACGATGGGCAACGAGAAGGTGATGCGCGAGCGGTTCGGCGCCGAGTCGCGGGAGATCGCCGCGCTCGAGCGCAGTGCCGCGATGGCCGGGCGCTGGCAGATCGCCTCGCGGCGGATGAGCCTCACCGCGATCCCGGCGCTGGTGTACTGGATCGCCGGGCTGGCGCTCGCCGGTGGCGCGTCGCCGATCTCGCTGGGCACCGTGGTCGCGTTCACCAGCATGATGAACCGGCTGATCGCCCCGGCCAGCGCGATGCAGTCGATCGGGCAGAACATCGCGACGTCGAAGGCCTTGTTCGCACGCATCTTCGAGGTGCTGGACCTGCCGGTGGAGATCGAGGACCGGCCGGGCGCCGGCGAGCTGGCCGTGCGCGGCGGCGCGATCGCGATGCGAGGCGTCTCCTTCCGCTACGAGGAGTCCGGGCCGTGGACGTTGCGCGGCATCGACCTCGACGTCCCGGCCGGCACCACGACCGCGGTGGTGGGTTCGACTGGGTCCGGGAAGACGACGCTGGCCTACCTCGTGGCGCGGTTGTACGAGGCCACCGAGGGCCGGGTGTGCATCGACGGCACCGACGTCCGCGACGTGACGCTCGCGTCGCTGGCCGCCGGGGTCGGCATGGTGTCGCAGGAGACCTACCTCTTCCACGACACGGTGCGGGAGAACCTGCGGTTCGCCAAGCTGGACGCCACGGACGCGGAGATCGAGGACGCGGCCAAGGCCGCCCACATCCACGACACGATCGCGTTGCTGCCCGACGGCTACGACACCGTCGTCGGCCAGCGCGGCTACCGATTCTCCGGCGGGGAGAAGCAACGCATCGCGATCGCCCGGATCCTGCTGCGCAACCCACCGGTGCTGATCCTCGACGAGGCGACCAGCGCGCTGGACACCAGCACCGAGCGTTCGGTGCAGGCCGAGCTGGACCGGCTGGCCGCCGGGCGGACCACGCTGACCATCGCGCACCGGCTGTCCACGGTGCGGCGTGCGGACCAGATCGTGGTGCTGCACGAGGGTCGGATCGCCGAACGTGGCACGCACGACGAACTCATGGCTCTCGATGGGCGCTATGCCCGCTTGGTGCGCGGGGACGCGCTTTAGTCTGGGGAGGTGACCGATCTCGACACCCAGTCCACGGACCCCGACCTCGCGCGGCTGGCCCGGACCGTGCGGGAGGGGGTCGGCCGGCTGAACTGGCGGATGCGGGCCGAGTGCGACGCCGGCAGCCCCGGCCCGACCGTGCTGGCGGTGCTCAGCCGGCTGATCCGCGCGGGCACCCACACCCCGAAGGAACTGGCCGACGCCGAACGGATCCAGCCCCAGTCCCTGACCCGTGTCCTCGCCTCGCTGACCGAGCGCGGCCTGGTCACCCGCGGCCCGGATCCCGCGGACGGGCGCCGGTCGTTGATAGACATCACGCCGGCCGGGCGAGCGGTGCTGCGCGAGTACACCGCCAGCCGGGAGCGCTGGCTGGCCGGGGCGCTCGACGAGACGCTCAGCCCGACCGAGCGGCAGCTGCTCGGCCTGGCCGCGGAACTGCTGGTGCGCGTCGCCGACGCGTGACGCCGGCCGTCCACATCGGACACGCGGGCGACTCGGCGCACCGAATCCGGTAACAGCCGCCCGTTCCCCCACGATCATCCGGCGGTGCCGTCGTCGGGATGCGAAGGAATTGCTGGCAATGCCAAAACCTGGCCGGGTGTTCCGGGCCGACGCGCGCACCGCGCACGGCGCGCTGAAGTCGCACGACCTCGCGCTCATCGCCAAGCGGCTGACCAGCGGCGGAGCGGTGCTCGTGCCCAGCGACACCTGCTACAGCCTGGCGATGATCCCGCACAACGAACACACCCGGGCCCGAGTGAACACGATCTTGAACCGGCCGCCGCAGTGGCCGGTTTCCCTCGCGTTCCCGGGAATCCGGGCGGTCCGGGACGTCGCGGCGCTCTCCGTGCGGGCGTTGCACCTGCTCGAGACCTTCACGCCGGGCCCGCTCACGCTGGTCTGCCCGGTCACGACCCGGTTCGCCGAGCAGGGCTTCGCCACCCGCGCGGTGGGCAGCACCGACCTGACCGTCGGCGTGCGCATCCCGGATTCCCACGTGGAACGCGACATCGCGGGCTGCACGTCGTTCCCCGTGACGTCGACGGCCTTGCGCACCGCCGACGGTGAGGTGGTGCGCTCGTTCGACGACGCCGTCGCCATGCTCACCGCGACGGGCCTGCCCGAGTGGGACGCAGTCGAGGGTGACGGCGGGTTCCGCTCCCGGCACTCGACGGTGGTCCGGCTCACCGGCTCCGGGCTGGAACTGCTGCGCGAGGGCGATCTCCCGTTCGCCGACCTGCGGGCCGCGCTCGACGAGATGCCGCAGGACTACTGACGTGGCGGCCGAGACGTACGCGGACCTGCTCGCCGCCGCCCGCGGGAGCGCGCTGGTCAACCAGGCCGCGGTGGAGCGCATCGCCGAGCAGGTGGCAGGCGGGGAGTTGTCGGAGTCGGCGGGCGCGCGCCGGCTCGGCGCCCTCTACCAGGGCCGGATGACCGGCGAGGCCGACCTGACCGACGACCAGGTCGGCGCGGAGTGGGTCAAGCTCCTCGACGGCATGCAGGCCGAGGCCGAGCACTGGCGCCGCATCGCGCACGGCCAGTACCGCCAGGGCTTCTACCTGCTGCCGCTCGCGGTGCTGATCGTGTTCGGCCTGGCGGTGTTCGCCAGCCACTGGCTCGGTCTCTCCGACGTCCTGACCGCGGGCCTCGCCGGTACGGCGTTGGCCGCCTTGGCGACGCATTCGTTCGCGGTCTTCCGCATCCACCAGCAGGCCCGCATCGCCGCGGAGCGCCTGAGCGAGAAGCGCGCGGCCATCCTGTTCCTGCAGGCCGCGCTGCGCCGGGCCGGGACGCAGGACGCCTTGACGATCCTGTCGGCGGCGGCCTCGATGTTCCTGGGCCACCACGCCCCAGAAACGCTGCCCCTGTCCCCGGACGACGCGCACCACCGCCCACGCACGTCCGGTTAGGTATTTGCGGACAACGTTCGGCAACGTGTCGGGCTTTCTGAATAGGATCGTCCGCATGAGCCTTCGGCGAATGCTGCGCGTGATCACCGCTCTGGTGCTGTTGATGCCGTTGGTGCCGTTGGTGGGCGCGGGCACGGCCGCCGCGCAGGCGTCGCCTCAAGCCGATCGCCACCACGCCCGGCAACTGCTGTTCTTCAACCACCTCTACGCCGTGCTCGACCGGGAGACCGCGGACGCCATCGAGGATTCCGCGTACCTGCGCCGGTTCGCCAACTTCCAGGTCCGGACCACCACCGGCTCGAACGGGGAGGTCTGGACCGGGCGTTACCTGCTGGGCCGCGAGACCTACCTCGAGCTGTTCGGCGTGGGCGACCTGCCCGGCCAGGACGCGCAGTTCGGCTCCAGCGGCCTCGGCCTGTCCACCGAGAACGCGGGCGATCTGACCACGGTGCGCCAGCGCCTGGTCGACCTGGGCACCACCCCGATCGACTTCGAGCAGACCCGCGACTTCGGCGACGGCGTCCCGATCCCGTGGTTCGACGCGCTGTTCACCACCACCGCGTACGACAAGTTCAGCCCGTGGGCCATGGAATACCGGCCCGAGTACTTCGCCGATCCGCGCAGCGGCACCGAACCGGCGTCGCACCCCGGCGACGTCGGCCGCGAGCGCTACCTCAACGACGACTACCGCACGCACCTCATGCACGACGTCACCAGCGTGCGGCTCGCGGTGACCCAGCGCGACCTCGACAGCACCGTGCCGCTGCTGCGGGCCGGCGGTTTCTCCGTGCACCACCTCGGGAGCACGGTGATCGCCACCCACGGCGGCACCACCATCCGCCTCGATCCCACCACCGCGGACGCGGCCGGGCTCCGCCGCGTGACGATGTCGCTGAACCACCCGGTCTGGTACCGCCACGTCGAGCACCTCGGCCGGTCCACCCTGACCGTCGGCCCGGGTAGCTATGCCGTGTGGAGCTTCCCCGCGCCCTGAGCGATGCCGTGGTGATCTAGGCGAACGGGCCGCGGGTGGAGACGCCGCCGTCGATCACCAGCTGCTGGCCGAGCACGTAGGCCGAGGCGGGCGAGGCCAGGAACAGCGCTGCTTCGGCGACGTCGTCGACGGTGCCGTAGCGGCCGGCGGGGATCTCGGCCACCCCTTCGGGGTCCTGGAAGGCGGCGCCGACCGCGGTGGCGATGGCGCCCGCGGCGATCACGTTCATCCGGATCTTCTCGGCGGCGTACTCGGCCGACACGGTCTTCGCGAGGCTGGCCAGACCTGCTTTGGCCGCACCATAAGCGGCCTGCCTCGGCGCGGCCATCAGGCCGGTGACCGAGCCGACGCTGATGATCGTGCCGCCGGTGCCCTGCTCGAGGAAGACGCGGATCGCCGCCGCCGCGGCGCGGGCGACGTAACGCAGGTTCACCTCGTAGACCAGGTCCCAGTCCTCGTCGCGCATCTCGTGCAACCGCACCGCGGGCACGAACGCCACCTGGCCGCCGACGACCGTCACCAGCACGTCGAGCCCGCCGAGCCCGGCCACCGCTCCCGCGAACATGGCGTCGAGGTCCGCCGCCGAGCGGACGTCACCGCTCACCGCCGTCCCGCCCACCTCCTTGGCGGCCACCCGGGCCCGCTCAGGATCGAGGTCGGCGACCGCGACGGCAGCGCCGGCCGCGGCGAAGGCCCGGGTGATCCCGCGCCCGATGCCGTCCCCGCCACCGCCGATGACCAGGGCCCGAGTTCCATCGAGGGTCATCGCTGCGCCAGTCCGTCGAGGGCGGCCGCCAGGCGATGGGGATCGCGGCGGGCGATGTTGTGGCCGACGGGGATCTCGTGGACCTGCCAGCCGGGGTCGGTGCGCAACCGCTCGGTCAGCTCCACGAACGGGCTGCCCGGCCACGGCCCACCGCTGATGTACGTCCGGGCAGGCACGTGCCGTGCGCCGCCCGTCAGCCTGATCGACTGGACGAAGCTGGCGAGGGGATGCGGTCGCGCGCGCGGGTCGAGCCCGTCGGGAACTGCGACCCACCGCCCGTCGGCGCGGACCCCGGCGATGAACAACTCCCGGAACGGGTCGCTGGTCAGCGACCAACACGAGTCCCCGTCGCCGGGCACGTAGGCGTCGATGAAGACGAGGTGCGCCAGCCGCGCCCCGACCCGGTCCGCGACCCCGGCGATCACCATCCCGCCGTAGCTGTGCCCGCACAACGCGAGCGGCGTCTCGCCACTGCGCTCGACCACCGCGGCGACCTGATCGATGTGGTCGTCGAGGTTGGCCGGCCGGTCCATTTCGGACGGTCCGCCCGGCTCGAGCCCCGACAACGTGACCGCCTCGACCTGGTGGCCGCCGTCGCGCAGTTCGTCGGCCACCGCGTCGAACACCCAGCCGCCCTGCCAGCCACCCGGCACCATCACGAACTTCACGGCGCCATCCTAGGAACCGTGGATCACGCCCGACGCCCAGCTCAGGAAGCGGACATCCGCTCGCGCAGGCTCAGCGGGCGCATGTCCGTCCACACCTCGTCGATGTAGGCCAGGCACGCCGCTTCGGTGCCCGTCTTCCCGGCCGCCCGCCAGCCGTCGGGCAGATCGCGGCCCTCCTGCCAGATCGAGTACTGCTCCTCGTGGTTGAGCACCACGGTGAACTGCCCGGCGGTCGTGTCGGTCTTGTCGTTCATGCGATTGCCCTTTCCTGGATGATGTCCTTGTCCTTCACCACGACCGGATCGGGGATGGCGTCCGGCAGTTCGTCCTCCAGCAGCCGCACGCTGCGCTTGCGCCACGCGGCCACGCCGATCAGCACCGCGAGCACCCCGGCGGTCATCACCAGCCACGCCATGCCCCGGCCCGGGTGCCCGGCCGATGCGGCCAGCGGCTCGAACACCCCGGAGACCAACGGTCCGGCCAGCCCGAACCCGATCGGGATCATCAGCCAGCTGATCATCATGTTCGCCGCGAACACCCGGCCCTGCAGGTCCAGCCCGACCTTCGTCTGCACGATCGCCGACCAGTGCGCGTTCAGCACCGCGGTCCCGAACCCGGCGCCGAACAACCCGAGCGCCGGAAACAGCGAGTTCGGGGCTAGCCCCATGACGAACATCGAGCCGCCGATGATCCCGAAGCAGCTCAGGATGCCCGTGGTGCGACGGCGGAACCCGCCCCAGACGCTCATGACCGAGCTGCCGACCACCAGGCCGATGCCACCGGCCGACATGACCAGCCCGAGCGTCGGCACCGAGCCGAGGTCCAGCACCAGCGGCGTGGCCACGACGTCGACGATGGCGAACATGAAGTTCAGGGCCGAGGTGAACACGATGATCCCCATCAGGCCCGGACGGCGCACGAGGTAGCGCCAGCCGCCGGTGACCTCCTTGGCGAACGGCTCCTCCAGCTTGCGGAACATCCGGTCCGGGAACCGCACCAGGGCCAAGGTGATCAACGCGAAACCGAACGACAGCAGGTCGACGACCACGATGCCGGTCAACCCGATGCCGATCGCCAGCGCACCGCCGAGCATCGGGGCGAGCACGGATCCGGTCGCGCCGCCCAGCTGGGCCAGGCCGTTCGCCTTGCCGTAGTAGCGCTTGGGCACCAGTTGCGTGACCGCGGCCCGGTAGGCCGGTTGCTGGAACGCCACCGCGACCGCGCCGAGCGCGACCAGCGGGTAGATCTCCCAGCCACGCAACGCGTCCGTCCACAACAGACCGACCAGCGACAGCGCCGTCGCCGCCGAGACGGAGTCGGCCGCGAGCATGATCTTGCGCCGGTCCCACCGGTCGGCCAGCGCTCCGGTGATCGGGGCCAGCACCACCGCCGGGAGCAACGCCATCACGCTCACCAACGCGAACAGCGACACCGAGCCGGTCCGTTGGTACACCCACACGCCCAGCGCGAACGTGGTCAGCCCGGACCCGATCAACGACACGAACTGCCCCAGCGCCACGAGCAGGAACGCCCGCATGTCCGCCGGTGGCGGCGGCGCGACCGGCGTGCCGGGTCCCTCGTCGATGAGGGCCGCCAGCTGGTCGGCCTGGTGCTGGTGGAAGTAGTGCCCCGCGTTCGGGATGACGTGCAACGACACCGAGTCGGAGAAGTGCATCCACTCCGACGTGCGCTCCTGGTAGAGCTCGGTGGCCCGGTCGCCGTCGCCGACGACGACCACGATCGGCGCCTTCAGCTTGCGGTAGCCCCGGCCGTGGAACGCGTCGGTGTAGAAGTCCTCGCCCGCCTGGGTGTCGTCGATGAACACCCGCATCAGGAAGTCCTTCTCCTGATCGTCCAGGACTTCGGTGAACAACCCGGTGGCACGCAGGAACTCCATCGCCCGCCGCTTGGACATGACGCGCTGCATCGGCATCAGCTTGCGCATCAACTGCTGGTAGCGGCCGGGCAGCCGGGGTGCCGGGAAGTGCCCGCCGATGTAGACGCGCACCAGGTCGACGCCCTCGTCCTCCAGCCGCCGGGCGATCGCCATGGTGAGCGCGCCGCCGATGCAGTGGCCGTAGAGGGCCGTCGGGCCGGTGACCTTGGCCTTGACCTCGTCGACGACCCGTTCGACCAGTTCGTCGAAGCCCAGCGCCTGCTCGGTCTGGTTGCTCAGGTCGTGCCCGGGCGGGTCGATCGCGAACAACGACATGTGCCGCGGCAGCGCCGCCGCGAGTTCCTTGTAGTTCAAGGCACCCGCGGCCGCGAGCGGCACGGCGACGACCGACAGCTCGGCCTGGCGGGGCGTGGTCAGCTCGTGCAGCACGCTCCTGACGTGAGTATTGGCCGCCTGGGTGCGGGCGCCGCCGACGTGCGCGCTGAACGCGCGGATCGTCGGGTTGGTGAACAGGTCCATCACCGTCGCGGGCACGCCGAGGTCGCGCACCGCGCGCACGGCCTTGAACGAGTCGCCGCCGAGGTCGAAGAAGCTGTCGTCGATGCCGAGCGACGCCACGCCCAGCAACTCCGACCAGCGCTGGACCAGCATCGTCTCGAACGCGTCGCGCGGTCCCGCCCCGGTCGGCTCGGTGGTCGGCTTCGGCGGGGCGGGCAGCGCCTTGCGGTCGACCTTTCCGTTGGGGGTCAACGGGAACGACGGCAACACGACGAAGGCCGAAGGCAGCATGTAGTCCGGCAGGCTGCCGCGCAGGTGTTCGCGCCACTGACCAGCGTCGGGCCCAGCGTCGGACTCGGCGGCTCCACCGGTCAGCGTCACGTAGGCGACGATCGCCTTCTCCGCGCCGTCCCCGCGCACCACCGCGACCGCGCGGTCCGCCGCCGGGTGCTCGGCCAGCCGCGTCTCGATCTCGCCGAGCTCGATCCGGTGGCCCCGCACCTTGACCTGGTTGTCGTTGCGGCCCAAGAACTCCAGGCTGCCGTCGTCGCGGAACCGGGCGAGGTCTCCGGTCCGGTAACGACGGCCGCCCGGAGCCCCGTACGGATCCGGCACGAACTTCTTCGCCGTCTCCTCGGGCCTGCCGAGGTAGTCCCGCGCGAGGCAGGCACCACCCAGGAAGAGTTCGCCGGGCACCCCGATCGGCACCGGCCGCAGCCGCTGGTCGAGCACCTGCGCCGTCACCCCGGCCAGCGGCTTGCCGATGGTGATCGGGTCCGACCCGGACGCGATCTCGGCCATGGTGGCCCAGATGGTCGCCTCGGTCGGGCCGTAGACGTTGACCAGCTTGCCCACCAACGGAACCAGTCGTTCGGCCAGCGCCGCGGGCAACGCCTCACCGCCGCACACGGCGGTGAGCCCGGGCCGCCCGGCCCAGTCGTCGGAGACGAGCAGCTGCCACGTCGCCGGGGTCGCCTGCAACACCGTGGCCCGCTCGCGCACGAGCAGGGCCGCGAGGTCGGCGGGGTCGTGCGCGACCTCGCGGGTGGCCAGCACGACGCGGGCGCCGCAGGTCAGCGGCAGGAACAGCTCCAGCACGGAGATGTCGAACGCGACCGTGGTGACGGCGACGAGCGTGTCGTCGGGGTCGAGGTCGAGCCGGTGCCGCATCCCGTGCAGGAAGTTGACCACCGAGCGGTGCTCGATCCGCACGCCCTTCGGTTTGCCGGTGGAGCCGGACGTGTAGATCACGTAGGCCAGGTTCGCACCGTCCACAGTAGGCAGTGCAGCGGTGCTCGCGGGGTGGTCGTCGTCGGCCAGCACGACCTTCGTGTCGAACTGGCGGTAGCGCTCGGCCACCTTCCGTTCGGTCAGCAGGACGGCCGCGCCGGAGTCGTCGAGCACGTGGCGCTGGCGTTCGGCCGGGTAGTCCACGTCGAGCGGCACGTACGCGGCCCCGGCCTTGAGCACGGCGAGCAGCGCGACCGACAGGGTCACCGACCGCTCCAGCGCGACCGCCACCAGCGACTCGGTGCCCACGCCCGCGGCCCGCAGCACACCGGCCAACCGCTCGGCGCGCTCGTCGAGTTCCTTGTAGGTCAACGACTTCGGCCCGCACGTCACGGCGATCCGGTCCGGGGTCCGCTCGACCTGGCGGCGCACCAGCTCGTGCAACGCGCAGTCCGGCGGCGCACCGGCCGGGTCGTCGCCCGCGGTCAGCCCCAGCCCGGCCTCGGCCGCGGTGAGCAGGTCGATCTCGTCGAGCGCCACGGCCGGGTTGGCGGTGACCTCGGCCAGCACCCGCTCGAGGTGGCCGAGCATCCGCTGCGCGACCGCCGGTGCGAACAGGTCGGTGTTGTACTCCAGCCGGCAGTCCAGCCCGGCGTCGGACTCGAACACGATCAGGCCCAGGTCCACTTGGGACACCCCGAGGTGCACCGGCCGGTACGTCGTCCGCAAGCCGGTCAGCGCCAGCCCGTCGCCTGGCGTGTTGAGCAGGTTGAACAACACCTGGAACAACGGGTTGCGGCTCGGGTCCTTGGGCGGGTTGAGCTCCTCGACCACCCGCTGGAACGGCGGGGCCTGGTGGGCGAACGCGCCCAGCGCCGTCGACCGGACCGCGGCCAGGTGCTCGGCGAAGCTCGCCGCGCCGTCGACCTGGCTGCGCAGCACCAAGGTGTTGAGGAAGCAGCCGACCACCTGCTCCTGCTCGTCGCGCATCCGCCCGGCCACCGGCGAACCGACGCAGATGTCGGTCTCGCCCGAGTAGCGGTACAGCAGCGTCTGCAACGCGGTGAGCACGGCCATGTACATCGTCGCGCCGTGCGCGCCCGCCAGCGTGCGCAGCCGGCTGGTCAGCTGCGGGCTCAGCACCCGCGTGGCGACCGCGCCGTCGAAGGTCTGCACCGGCGGCCGCGCCCCGGTGGTCGGCAGGTCGATGCCGTCGGGCACCCCGGCCAGCTGACGGCGCCAGTAGTCCAGATCGGACACCAGGTAGTCGTTCTCCGCGCAGTCCGCGTACTGGACCGCGGGTGGCAACGGCGACGGCTTGCCCGCGCGGTGCGCGTCGTAGAGCACGGCGAGTTCGTGGTGCAGCACGCCGAACGACCAGCTGTCGCACACGATGTGGTGCACGGCCAGCGCGAGGACGTGGTGGTGCTCGGCCACCCGCAGCAGGCGGAACCGGAACAGCGGCCCCTCGGCCAGGTCGAACGGTTGCCGCGCGGCCGCGCGCAGCACGTCGTCGACGTCGGCGGCGGGCACCTCGACCACGTCCAGCTCGACCGGCACCTCGTCGCGGATCACCTGCAGCGGCTCGCCCTCGGGCGCCTGGAACACCGTGCGCAGGGCCTCGTGCCTGCGCACGACGTCGCGCAGCGCCTCGAACAACGCCGTCGTGTCCAGTTCGCCGTGCAGATCCATCGCGTTCAGCACCGTGTAGGCGGCCGGCTGGTCGTGGGCCTGGTCGAGGAACCACATCCGCCGCTGCACGGGCGTTGCTGGGATTGGAGTCGCTGGGATTGGCGTCGCTGGGATCGGGCCCGTCCGCCGCGCAGGTTCAGGGGTGGCCGCCGGGCGCTCCGTGGTCACGGCCCTGGTCACCGCCGCGGTCATGCCGCGCACGGTCGGGTGCTCGAACACCGCCTCGATCGGCACGGTCATGCCGAACCTGCTGCGCAGCCGCGACACCACCTGGGTGGCGAGCAGCGAGTCCCCGCCCAGGTCGAAGAAGTTCGCGTCGGGCTGGACGTCGGGGACGCCCAGCAGTTCGGTCCACACGGCCGCGATCCGCGACTCGTCGTCGGTGAGCTCGACCGCGCTGGTCACCACCGGAGCCGTCACCGTTGCCGGTGAGATTGCGGCCGCAGGCGCCGGGGCGCCGACCGACCGCGTGGTGCCGGCCGCGAGCCAGAAGCTCTTGCGCTCGAACGGGTACGTCGGCAGCGGCACGCGCCGGCCCGGCTGTCCTTCGCCGAAGGCGGTCCAGTCGACGGGCGCGCCCGCGGCCCAGACGCCACCGATCCCGGACAGCAAGGTCGTCACGTCGTCGGTGCCGCGCCGCATCATCGGCACCGCGTCGCCGCTGCTCTGGTGGCTACTGGACTGGCGGATCACCTTGCTCAGCGAGTTGCCCGGCCCGACCTCGGCCGTGATCAGCCCGGCCCGCACGAGTTCGGCCGCGCAGTCGGCGAACCGCACCGGCCGGCGCAGGTGCGTCGCCCAGTAGTGCGGGTCGGTCGCCTGCTGGGCGGTGATCCACGTGCCCGTGGTGTTGGACAGGTAGGGCCGCTCGGGCGCGTGCCACGTCACCCGGCTCGCCTCGGCGAGCAGCCCGTCCACCGCCGGTTCGACCATGGCCGAGTGGAAGGCGTGCGACGTGCGCAACCAACGGCGCCCGACGTCGCGTGCTTCCAGTTGTGCCGCAACGGGTTCCAGCGCCGCGCGCGGTCCGGCGAGGACACACGCCGACGGCCCGTTCACTACGGCCAGCGACACGTCGCCGCCGACGAGGTCGAGGACGTCGTGCTCCGGCAACGCCACCGCGAGCATCGCGCCGGCGGGCAGGTCCTGCAGCAACCGGCCGCGGGCGGCGACGAGCCGCAGGCCGTCCTCGAGGGAGAACACCCCGGACAGGCACGCCGCGACGTACTCGCCGATGCTGTGCCCGGCGTACGCGGTCGCGGACACCCCGCGCGCGATCAGCATCCTGGCCAGCGCGTACTCGGTGACGAACAACGCGGGCTGGGTCAGCCACGTCTCGTCCAGTGACGGTCCGTCGCCGTAGAGCGCGTCACGCAGGTCGATGCCGAGCAGCGGCCGCAGGATGTCCGCGCAGGTGTCGACGGTGTCCCGGAAGACGCCCGGCGTCGCGTACAGCCCGGCGCCCATGCCTGGGTACTGCGCGCCCTGGCCCGGGAAGACGAACGCGAGGTCGCGGTCGGTGCCGGTGCGCGGGCTGTCGGGCCGGCGCAACGCCTCGGCGACCGATTCCCGGCTGCTGCCCACCACGAACCGGCGGTGGGTCAGGCGCGTCCGTCCCTTTTGGAGGGTGGCGGCCACGTCGGCCAGCTCGGCCTGGGGCAGGTGGTCGGCCAGGCGGGCGGCCATCGCATCGAGCGCCGTGGGGGTCTTGGCGGACAAGACGACCAGCTGTGGCTCGGCCGTCGGCGCAGTCGTCGGCTTGGGCGCCTCGACCGGCGGTGCCTGCTCCAGGATGACGTGGGCGTTGGTGCCGCCCATGCCGAACGAGCTGACCCCGGCCCGCAGCGGACCGTCCGCGACCCAGGGCGTGGGCGCGGCGGTGAACCGGAACGGGCTCGCCGGGAAGTCTGCTGTGGGATTGGGTTCCACCAGGTTGACACTGGGCGGCAACGTCTTGTGCTCCATGGCGAGCACCGTCTTGATCAGCCCGGCGACCCCGGCCGCCGCGCTGGTGTGCCCGATGACGCCCTTGACCGAGCCGAGCACGCAGTACCCGGTGTCAGTGGTGCTGGCCCGGTAGGCCTTGGTCAGCGAGCTGACCTCGATCGGGTCGCCGAGCACCGTGCCGGTGCCGTGCGCCTCGACGTAGCCGATCGACCGGGGCGAGACCCCCGCGTCGGCGAGCGCGCTGGTGATGACGTCGACCTGGCCGTCGACCCCGGGTGCGCTGAACCCGGCCCGGGCCCCGCCGTCGTTGTTGACCGCGGAACCGCGGATGACCGCACGGATCGGGTCACCGTCGCGCAGGGCGTCGGCCAGCCGCTTCAGCACGACGACACCGACGCCATTGGACGAGATCGTGCCGCGGGCGCCCGCGTCGAACGGCCGGCAGTGGCCGTCGGGCGACATGATGCCGCCGGGGTCGTAGCGGTAGCCGCGGCGCTGCTGCGGGTCGATGCTCGCCGCGCCCGCGATGGCCACCTCGCACTCGCCCGCCATCAGGCTGCGCCGGGCCATGTGCACGGCGACCAGCGACGTGGAGCACGCGGTGTTCACGCTGATGCTCGGGCCACGCAGGTCGAGCTTGTAGGACGCCCGGATCGGCAGGTAGTCCTTGTCGGTGGCCAGCTGCAGCTGGTACTCGCCGATGGCCCGCGCCACGTCCGGTGCGGCCGCGATGTTCTCGGTCAGGTAGATGCTGCGGCTCGCGCCCGCGAAGACCCCGACCTTGCGGCCGCTCTGCTCGGGGGCGTGCCCGGCGGTTTCCAGTGCCTCCCAACAACATTCCAGGAAGAGCCGGTGGCCCGGGTCGAGGATCTCCGCTTCGCGCGGGCTGATGCCGAAGAACGCCGCGTCGAACCGGTCGAGCCCGTCGAGCACGGCCCCCGAGGTGACGTAGTCGGGGTCGGTGAGCCAGCTGGGGTCGGCGCCGTCGGCGATCATCTCCTCGGCGCTGAACTGGCGCACCACGTCCGTGCCCGCGGTGATCGTCGACCAGAACTCCTCGGGGTTGCTCGCCCCCGGGTACCGCAGCGCCATCCCGATGATGGCGATGTCGCCGGTGCTCACCGTGGTCTTGGCCGCGGCCTTCGGCGCGGGTGCCGCCGCGCCGAGGAACCGCGCGAGCGCGCTGATCGTGGTGTGCTGGAACAGATCGGTGACGGTGACCCGCTCGCCGAACTCCGTGCGGAGCTTGCGGTGCATCTTGAGCAGCAGCAGCGAATGGCCGCCGAGGTCGAAGAAGTTGTCGTTGAGCCCGACGTGCTCGCGGCCCAGCAGCTCACCCCAGATCCGCGTCAGCACCTCGGTGACCCCACCGGTCACCGGCGCGGGCGCGGTCCGGGCCTGCTTCAGCGACGGCAACGCGGCGTGGTCGACCTTGCCGTTCGCGGTGAGCGGCAGGGCGTCGAGGAAGACGAAGTTGGCGGGCGTCATGTACGCGGGCAGCGCCTCGCCCAGCGCTTGTCGCAACGCGGCTTCGGTCGCCTGACCGACCACGTAGGCCACCAGACGCCGATCGCCCGGCTCGTCCTCGCGGACCTTCACCACCGACGCGGTCACCGACGGCTGCCGGGCCAGCAGGTGCTCGATCTCGCCCGGCTCGATCCGGTAGCCGTTGACCTTGACCTGCCGGTCGATCCGGCCGAGGTACTCCAGCGTGCCGTCCGGTCGCCACCGCGCGAGGTCGCCGGTGGCGTACATGCGTTGCCCACTACCGGCGAACGGATCGGGGACGAACCGCTGCGCGGTCAGGCCCGGCCGGTTCAGGTACCCGCGCGCCACCCCGGCGCCGCCGATGTACAACTCGCCGGGCACGCCCGCGGGCAGCGGCTGCAACGCCGCGTCCAGCACGTACAGCCGGGCGCCGGTGACGGGCCGCCCGATCGGGACCGCGCCGGAGTCCGGGAAGTCGTCCGGGATCGTGTACCCGGCGCAGCCGACGGTCGTCTCGGTCGGCCCGTAGTGGTTGTAGAGCTTGGTGTCCGGCGCGTTCGCCCGCCAGAACCGCAGCCGCTCCGCGGTCAGCTGCTCGCCACCGGAGACGATCGCGCGCACCCGCCCGGCCGCCTCGCCCGGCTCGAGCTGCCCGGCGAGCAGGTCCAGGTGCGCCGGGGTGATCTTCACAAGCCCGAACGGCTCCGACCGCGACCGCAACAACTCGCCGAGTGCTTCGGCGCCGCCCGACAGCAGGTGCACGCCGTGGCCCGCGAGCAGCGGCACCAACAGGCTCGTGACGGTGATGTCGAAGGCCGCCGACGAGTGCACCGGCGACCCGCCTTCGAGCGGGTAGTTCCCGCCGGCCCAGCCGACGTAGGTCGCGACGCCGCGCTGGGTGACCAGCACGCCCTTGGGCCGCCCGGTCGAGCCGGACGTGTAGATCACGTACACCACGTCGTCCGGCCCGGTGCGAACCGGCTCGAACGCCGCCGCGGCACCAGGCCACTGCGGGGCGGTGACGTCGACGACGGGACCGGCGAAGATCCCGGGCCGGCTCAGGATCAGCGCCGGCGTCGCGTCCTGCTCGACCCAGCGCAGCCGGTCGACCGGGTGCGCCGGGTCCAGCGGCAGGTAGGCCGCGCCGGTCCTGGCCACGGCCAGCATCCCGACCACGAGGTCGATCCCGCGGTCGAGGCACAACGCCACCAGATCGCCGCGCCCGACGCCGCGCGCGTGGATGGCCCGCGCCCACGCCTCGGCGGCGGCGTCGAGTTCGGCGTAGGTCATCGTCTGCGCGCCGGAGGTGACCGCCACGGCGTCCGGAACCCGGGCCACCGCACGGGCGAACAGTTCGGCGAGCGACGGCGTCTCGGCCGGCAAAGGCGCGCCGATGCCGGGCGCCACCTCCTCGTCGGCGACCATCGGCAAGGTGTGCACCGGCCGGTCCGGCTCGGCCACCGCGGCGTCCAGCACCCGGCGCAGGTGCGTGGCCAGCCGCCGCATCGCGTCCTCGTCGAACAGGTCGGTGCTGTACTGCAGCCATGCCTGCGCACCGCGGACGATCAGGCTGAGGTCGGCCTTCGTGGTGTCGTCCGGGACGTCCACGGCGGTCGCGGCCACGTCACCGAGGTCGGGCAGCGGCACCTCGCCGTCCTGGTAGGCGAACCGCACCTGCACCAGCGGCGTGCGGCCCGGCAGCCGCTGTGGGCGCAGCGCCTCGACGACGTGTTCGAACGGCAGGTCCTGGTGCTCGAACGCACCGAGCATCGTGTCGCGGACGCGTTCCACCACCGTGGCGAAGTCCGGCGCACCGGCCAGCGACGTCCGGATGGCGAGCGTGTTCAGGAACAGGCCCACCACCCCGGCGACCTCCGGGCGCTCCCGGTTGGCGATGGAGATGCCGGTGAGCAGGTCCGTGCGACCGGTGTAGCGGCCCAGCACCACCTGGTACGCGGCGAACAGCACCATGGCCGGGGTCGCCTGGTGCTGCTTGCACAACGCCGCGAAGCCGGGCGGCGCGGGCCAGGCGAACTCCACGACCGCGCCCGCGTCGGACTGCGTCGCCGGACGCGGTCGCGTGGTGGGCAGGTCGAGCACGGTCGGCGCACCCTCGAGGGCCGCGCGCCAGTACGCCAGCTGCCGTTCGCGCTCCGGCCCGGCAAACCGTTCCTGTTGCCACACGGCGTAATCCGCGTACTGCAGCGCCGGCTCGGCCAGGGCCCGGTCGCCGCGGTAGAGGTCGCCGAGCTCGCTGACGAGGATGTCCATCGAGCGCGCGTCGGTCGCGATGTGGTGCAGCGTCAGGACGAGCACGTGGTCGACCGGGTCGAGCCGGAACAGCGTGGCGCGCACCGGCGGCTGGGCGGCGAGGTCCATCGGGCGGGCGAGCTCCGCCGCCAGCTGGCCGCGCAGCTCCGCCTCGGTGGTGTCCACAAGGGACAGTGGCACGTCCGCGGGCTCGGCGACGATCTGCACCAGCGCGCCGTCGGCGCCGTCGTCGTCACCGGCGTAGGTGGTGCGCAGGCTCTCGTGCCGGGCGGCGAGCGCGGTCAGCGCGCGCCGCAGCGCCGCGACGTCCAACGGCCCGGACAGCCAGTACGCCAACGGAAGCAGGTAGTTGGTCGCGCCGGGCGCCTGCCGGTCGAGGTACCACATCCGCGCCTGCGCGAACGACATCGGCGCGGGGCCGGTCCCGCCGCGCCGCGGGATCTGGTTCGCGTTTCGCGTCCGGGCCCGCAGCACCTGCCGCAGCGCGGCCATGCTGACGTCCGGGGTGACGCCGTCCTGCACGCTCATCGCGCACCGCCGAGCAGGGCCGCGGCCACGTCGTCCACAGTGGAGCCGTGGGCGTCGTGCAGCTGCGCCGCCAGCTTGCCCGGCGTGTGGTTGATGAACAGGTCGCGCACCGGCACCGCCACGCCCAGCGCCTCACCGAGCAACGCCACCAGCCGGGTGGCGATCAGCGAGTGGCCGCCCAGGTCGAAGAAGTCGTCGTCGCGCCCGACCCGGTCGAGGTCCAGCGCCTCGGCGAACACGGCGATGACGACCGCCTCCAGCGCGCTCTGCGCGGGCGTGGCCGTGGTGTGCACGACCGGTTCCGGCAGGCTCTTGCGGTCGAGCTTGCCGGTCTTGCCGCGGGGGAGGGTGGCCACCGCCATGATCACCGACGGCACCATGTAGCCGGGCAGCCGCGCGCTGAGCCGTTCCCGGCACTGCGCGACGATCCGGTCGTCGTCCTCGGCCAGGATGTAGCCGACCAGGCGCTGGGCCGCCTTGTCGTAGACGACCGCGGCGGCCGCGACCTCCGGGTGCTCGGCCAGCGCGACCTCGATCTCGCCGAGTTCGACGCGGTAACCCCGGATCTTGACCTGGTCGTCGGTGCGGCCGAGGAACCAGATGACGCCGTCGGCGTCGCAGCGGGCGAGATCACCGGTGCGGTAGAGCCGTTTCCCGTCGTGGTCGGGGATGAACCGCTGCGCGGTCTGGACCGGTTTGCCCAGGTAGCCGTGCGCGATCCCGTGGCCGCCGATGTGCAGTTCGCCGACGACGCCGACGGGGGCCACCGCGCCGTGCGCGTCGAGCACGCGGGCGATCACGCCGTTGACCGGCACGCCGATCGGCGGCAGCGGCGCCCACCGGGCCGGGTCCTCGTCCAGCGTGCAGGCCACCACGATGTGGGTCTCGGTCGGCCCGTAGTGGTTGTGCAGGCGGGCCTGCGGCAGCTTGGTGAACATGCCGACGACGTTCTCGTTGGCCTGCACCTGCTCGCCCGCGGTGACGACGTCGACCAGCCGCGCCGGGATCCGGCCGGTGCGCGCGATCGTGGCGGCCAGCTCGTTGAGCGCCACGAACGGCAGGAAGAGCCGCTCGATCCTGTTGTCGCACAAGAAGTCCAGCAGGGACACGGAATCCCGGCGCACGGTGTCCTCGACCATCACGACCGTGCCGCCGACCGCGAGGGTTCCGAAGATCTCCTGCATCGACACGTCGAAGGTCAGCGCGGTGAACTGCAAAACCCGGGCCGGTGCGCCCAATCCGCCGTCGGTGCGCTGCCAGGTCAGCATGTTGATCACGGCCCGGTGCGGCATCGCGCAACCCTTGGGCTGACCGGTCGAGCCCGACGTGTAGAGCAGGTAGGCCAGGTTCTCCACGTCCAGCACCGGATTCGGTCGCCGGTCGGTGCCGGGCGGGACGTCGGCGAGCTGCAGCACGTGCGGGGTGGTGACCCCGTCGGGGTGTGAGCCGTCGGTCAGCAACACCGATGCCTTGGCATCGCTGAGGATCGCGGCTTGACGGGCCGCCGGGTCCTCGATGCTGAGCGGCAGGTACGCGCCGCCCGCCTTGAGCACGCCGAGGATGCCGACGACGAGGTCCAGCGTCCGCTCCAGGTGCGTCGCGACCAGCACGTCCGGCCCGACGCCGAGCTCGGCCAGCGCACACGCCACGGCGTTGGCCCGCCGGTCCAGCTCGGTGTAGGTGAGCGTGGCGCCCGCGCACTCCAGCGCGATCGCGTGCGGGGTGCGGGCGACCTGCTGCTCGACCAGGGTGTGCAGGCACTCGGTCGGGCGCGGCGCGACGAAGCCGACCTCGTCGTGGCCCAGCGGCAGCTCGGACAGCCGCACGCCCGGGTCCGCGGTGACCGACCACAGCACGTCTTCGTAGTGGCGCAGGATCCGCTCGATGGTCGCCGGGTCGAACAACTCCGTCGCGTACTCGGCGGTCAGCATCGGCTTGCCGAAGGGAAAGTCGAAGTTGATCAGCAGGTCGAGCTTCGCCATGCCGTTGTCGTACTCGGGGCCGAGGCTCACCGTGAGCTCGCCCGCGTGCACCGGCGCCACGGTGTCCTGCAGCACGAACATCGTCTGGAAGAGCGGGTGGCGGCTGAGGTCCCGGTCGGCGCCGACGTGCTCGACGATGCGCTCGAGCGGCACCTCGCCGTGCCTGGTCGCGTCGAGCAGCACGCCGCGCACCCGGTCCAGCAGGTCGGCGAACGACGGGTCGCCGGCCAGGTCGGTGCGCACCGGCAGCGTGTTGACGAAGAAGCCGAGCAACCCCGCCGCGTCGGGGTCCTCGCGCCCGGCCGCCGCGATGGCCGACACCAGGTCGTCCTGGCCGGTGTAGCGGCGCAGCACCGCCTGGAACACGGCGAAGAGCACGTGGAAGTTCGTCGCGCCGTGGTCGCGGGCCAGGCGCTGCACGGCGTCCCACAGCTCGGCGGGCACGGCGCGGTCCAGCCGCTTGCCGCGGTGGGTCGGCTCGCTGGGCCGGGGCCGGTCGGTGGGCAGGGGCATCTCGGCCGGCGGCGGGTCGAGCAGCGCGCGCCAGAACGCGAGACCGTCGTCGAGCCGGCCGCTGGCCAGCTGGGCGCGCTGGCGCCGGGCGATGTCGCCGTAGGTGGCGGCCAGCGGCGGCAACGGCGAGGGGAGCCCGGCCACGAACGCGCGGTAGAGCTCGCCGAGCTCGTGCACGAACACCCGCGCGGACCACCCGTCGGAGGCGATGTGGTGGGTGGCGAAGAGCAGTTCGTGGCGGTGCTCGGCCAGCCGCAGCAGCGCGAACTTGATCAGCGGCGGCTGCGTCAGGTCGAACACGGTGTGGGCGAACGACTCGATCAGCTCGTCGCGCGCGGACGGCGGACGATCACGCAGGTCGACCTCGGGGATCGCCACCGTGACGTCGTCGACCACGAACGGCACCGGCTGCCCTTCGCGTGCGGTGAACCCGGCGCGCAACTGGTCGTGGCGCCGCATGATCTCCTCGACCGCCGCCTGCAGCGACGCGCGGTCGAGCGGACCGGACAGCCCGACCACCATCGCCTCGGTGTGCCGCGAGGTGTCCGGCAGCAGCTGCTCGGTGAACCAGAGCCGTTGCTGGGCAAAGGAAACGACGGGTTCGTCGGTCGTGGTGTCGTCGACGGTGGTCACGGCCAGCTCGTCCACAACCGCGGCCAGCGCCGCGATGGTCGGGTTGGCGAAGAGGTGGTGCGCGCGGACCGGCTTGCCCAGCTCCTGCTCGACGCGGGTGGCGATCCGCAACGCCATCAGCGACTGGCCGCCGATCGCGAGGAAGTCGTCGAACACCCCGACCGAGTCCAGGCCGAGCTCCGCGCACCACAACCGGGCGATCGCGTGCTCGGTGGGCGTGCGCGGCGCGGTGGTGTCGCCGGCCAGGCGCGGCGGCGCGGGCAGCGCCCGGCGATCCACCTTGCCGTTGACGGTCACCGGCAGTTCGTCCATGACGACGTAGCGGGCCGGCACCAGGTACTCGGGCAGCGCGCCACGCAAGTACGCGGCGAGGTCCGGGTCGGTGCCCGGCTCGAGCGCGACGTACCCGACGAGTTCCTTCTCGCCCGGCTGGTCCTGGCGAGCCAGCACGGCCGCCTTGCGCACCGACGGGTGCCCGTTGAGCGCGGTCTCGATCTCGCCCAGCTCGATCCGGTAGCCGCGGATCTTCACCTGGTTGTCGCCGCGGCCGAGGAAGCTCAGTTGACCGTCCTCGCGCACGACCGCCCGGTCGCCGGTCCGGTAGAGCCGGGCGCCGCCACCGCGCGGGTCCGGCACGAACCGCTGCGCGGTCAGCCCCGGCCGGCCGAGGTACCCGCGGGCGAGTCCCGCGCCGCCGAGGTAGATCTCGCCTTCGGTCGCCGGGCGCAGGTCCTCGTCGAGCACCAGGGCCTCGATGCCGTCCACCGGCGTCCCGATGGCCGGCACGCCGTCCGCGACCGTCGGCACGATCGAGAACGTCGCGACCACACTGCACTCGGCCGGCCCGTACTCGTTGACGAACAGGAACGGCAGCCCCGGCGGGGTGAAGCGGGTCAGCCGGTCGCCGCCGGTGCGCAGCACGCGCAGCTTGGTGTCCGCGGGCCAGTCGAGCTCGACCACGCCCTCGGCCACCGCCGTCGGCAGGTCGCAGTGGGTGACGCCGCGGCGCACCAGCCAGTCGCGCAGCGCGCTCATCGAGCCGCGGTCGTCGGCGCCGGGGATGACCAGCGCGCCGCCGGTGGCGAAGGTCTTCCAGATCTCCAGCACGCTGGCGTCGAACGCCGGGCTGGCGAAGAGCGCGGTCCGGTCGTCCGGGCCGAGCTCCCACTCCCGTCTGCCCCAGGCCACGGCGTTGGCCAGGCCGCGGTGCGGCACCTGGACGCCCTTCGGCCGGCCACTCGAACCCGACGTGTAGATGACGTAGGCGAGCTGCTCGGGGTGCGGGTCGTCGGTGAAGTGCTCCGCCGACCGCTCGGCCAGGTCCGGCACGAGCACGTCCGGTATGAGCAGGCTCGGCACGTCGAGCTCCCGGTCGGCGACCACGGCGACCACGTCCGCCTCGTCGAGCACGGTGCGCGTGCGCGAGAGCGGGTCGGTCGGCGCGATCGGCAGGAACGCGCAGCCGAGCTTCATCGCCGCCAGTTCCGCGACGACCAACGTGGCGGAGAGGTCCGCGACCACGGCGACGATGCGGCCCGGCGTCGCGCCCGCGGCGACCAGCCGCGCGGCGACCGCGTCGGCCGCGGCGTCGAGTTCGGCGTAGCTCAACGACTCCGTCGCGGTGAGCACCGCCGGTGCCTGCGGCCGTTCGCGCACCCAGCGGTCGAACTCGGTGAGCACTGACGGGCGGCCCGCGGAGACGTGATCGATCGGTTGCGCCGGGGCAGCCACGTGAAGACCTCGCTTTGTTTGCCGGGAAATTGGGTTCGACCCACGCTTGGCTGTGCGCGTTCCCGAGCCGGGCCCACAGGGCAAGCCAGACAATCCAACGTGGCCGAGGTATCCGCGGCCATGAAGTTCAACCTGAAGTTTTGTCCGGAACCTTCGGGTAGGGTCGGCCTTGTGCAGGGGCTGGACCAGCATGTATCCCTATTGGTGACGCTTCGCCAATCGACCGGTTACACGCAGGAAGAATTGGCGGCGCTCGCTGGTCTCACCGCGCGGAGCATCAGTGACATCGAACGTGGACTGGTGCGCCGGCCCCGGCTTCACTCTCTGGAATCGATTGCTGACGCGCTGGGATTGAACGATTCGGCGCGGCGCGAATTCATCGACCATTACCGGCCCCGCACGGCCCCGCAGTGGCAACCCCGCGCCACCGCGCCCGCGCAGCTCCCGGCCGTCGGCGGGCTGTTCGTCGGCCGGCAGGCCGAACTCGCCCGCCTGGACGAAGTGCTCGCCACGGAGCCGGGCGCGCTCGTGGTGATCGACGGCATGGGCGGCATGGGCAAGACGACGCTCGCCGTGCGGTGGGCGCACCGGGTCGCCGAGCGGTTCCCGGACGGCCAGCTCTACGTGGACCTGCACGGTTACGGCCTCGCGCCGCCGGTGGACCCGTCCCAGGTGCTCGGCCTGTTCCTCGACGCCCTCGGCAAACCGGCGGACAAGCTGCCGGCCCGGCTGGACGCACGGGTGGCGCTCTACCGCGGTGAACTCAGCCGCAAGCGGGTGCTGGTGGTGCTGGACAACGCCCGTGACGTGGCGCAGATCCGGCCGCTGCTGCCCGCCGGGTCGGCCTCGATGGCCGTGGTCACCAGTCGCAGCCAGCTGCGTGGACTGTCCATCCGCGACGGTGCACACCGGATCACGTTGCGGGGCCTGCCCGACGAGGACGCGGCGACCGTGCTGGGCCGGTTCGTCGGCGCGCAGCGAGTCGCCGCGGACCCGAGCGCCGTGACCGCGCTCGTCCACCGCTGCGCGGGCCTGCCCCTGGCGCTGGCGATCGTGGGCGACCGGGCCGCCCGTGAGGCGTCCGAGTCGCTCGACCACTTCGTCGCCGACCTGGCCGCGGATCGCCCGCTGGACGCCCTCGACGGCGATCCGGCCGACCCGTACTCCAACATCCGCGACGTCTGCGCGTGGTCCTACGACGCCTTGGACCCGGCGACGGCCAGGGTGTTCCGGCTGCTCGCCCTGCACCCGGGCCACGACTTCGACCTGGCCTCGGCCGCGGTGCTCGCCGGCGCCACGCCCGAGTCGCTGGACCTGCTCGTCAGCGTGCACCTGCTCGCCCAGCCCACGCCCGGCCGCTGGGAGTTCCACGACCTGCTCCGCGAGTTCGCCGCCGAGCAGGCGAGCACCGACGAGGAGCGCGACGCGGCGGTGGCGCGGCTGCTCGAGCACTTCCGCGAGCACGCGGAGGCGGCGGTCCACCAGCGCTGGCCGGGCCTGGTGCCCGCACCGAGCCGTCCGGTGTTCGCCGACGAGGAGCAGGCGACGGCGTGGCTGGCCACCGAGCACGCCAACCTGATCGCCTCGTCGGTGTGGGCGGCCCGCAACGGTCATCCCGAGCACGCCGCCCGGATGGCCGACGTGCTGTGGCGGCACCTGGACGTGGGCGGTCACTACCACGACGGCCGGCTGCTGCACGAGAGCGCGGCGGCCGCCGCGACCGGCGCGGCCAAGGCCCGGACGCTGCGCTACCTGGGCACGGTGTGCGACCGGCTGGGGGAGCACCAGCGCGCCCTGCGCCACTACCAGGAGTCCTTGGACGTGGCCGTGTCCTGCGCCGACGACGCCGCCGAACGCGGCGCGCACAACAACCTGGGCATCGCCCACTGGCGCACCGGCGCCTACGAGACCGCCGAACACCACCTGCAGCGGGCGATCGCGCTGGCCCGCCGGATGGGCGACCGCATCGACGAGGCGCGGATCCTCGGCAACCTCGGGTTGGTCCGCGCCGAACTGGGCGACCTGGCCACGGCCCGCGAGTACCAGGAGCAGGCGCTGGCCGCGGCCCGTGCCATCGGCGACGACGTGGTGGAGGGCAACGCCCTCGACGAGCTGGGCGGGATCTACCGCCAGCTCGGCATGCACGAACAAGCCCTGCACCACCACGAACAGGCGCTGGCGAAGTACCGGGCCACCGGCAACCACGACGGCGAGCGCGACGCGCTGTACAACATCGGCGAGGTGTACCGGGACCTCGCCCGCCACGCCGAGGCCCTGGACCACCACGAGCGGGCGCTGCGCATGGCCCGCGCCATGGGCGCGCGCGACGGCGAGGCGCAGGCGTTGAACGGGCTGGCCGAGACCCGCTTCGACATGGGCCAGCCCGACGAGGCGGCCCGGCTGCACACCGAAGCCGAGCACCTGGCCGAGGAGCTGGGCGCCCCCGCCGAACGGGCCAGGGCGCACACCGGCATCGGCGACGCCCTGACCCGCCTGGGAAACCCGGCGGCCGCCCGCGACCACTGGGAACAGGCGCTGCGCCTCTACACCGAACTCGACTCCCCGCGCGCCGACACCGTCCGCGACCGCCTGCGTTCGGCTTGATCGGCCGGCCTCACGGTGCGCGCCGTGCCGGCCACCAGACGGCCCGCCCGATGTCGATCGTCAACGCCGGCACCAGAAGAGTCCGCACCAGCAGGGTGTCGACCAGCACGCCGAACGCGACGATGAACGCGATCTGCGCGAGGAACAGGATCGGGATCACGGCGAGCGCGGCGAAGGTCGCGGCCAGCACGATCCCCGCGGAGGTGATGACGCCGCCGGTGACCGCGAGCCCGTGCAGGGTGCCCGATCTCGTGCCCCGCGTCAGCGTTTCCTCCCGTACCCGCGTCATGAGGAAGATGTTGTAGTCGATCCCCAGCGCGACAAGGAAGACGAAGCCGAACAGCGGCACCACCGGGTCGGCGCCGGGGAAGCCGAGGACGTGGTTGAACACGAGGGCGGACACGCCCATGGTCGCCGCGAACGACAACACCACGGTCGCGATGAGCAACACCGGGGCCAGCAGCGCGCGCAGGAGCCCGGCCAGCACCAGGAAGATCACCACCAGCACGATCGGGATGATCACCGCGCGGTCGCGTTCGGACGCGGCCTGGGTGTCCAGCTGGACCGCGGTCTGACCGCCCACCACCGCCTGCGCCCCCGGCACCGCGTGCACGGCCGTCCGTACTCTGTGGACGGTCGCGGTCGCTGCCGTGGAGTCGGCGGCATCGCGCAGCACCACGTTCACCCGGATGCGGCCGTTCACCGCCGGTTGCTGGACTTCGGCCTCGGCGACCCCGGCGACCAGGGCCGCGTTCCGCACCGCCTGTGCGGTGCTCGCGTTGGTGATCACCGTCGTCGGCGTGCCCGTGCCGCCGGGGAAGTGCGCGCTCAGCACGTCCTGCCCGGTGGTGGACTCCACTTGCTGCAGGAACACGTCGGACTGCGCGGTCCCCTCGGCCCTCAGTTGCGGGACGAAGGCGGCACCCGCCGCCAGCACCAGCACGGCCCCGATCCAGGTCCAGCGTGGCCGGGCCCCGACGAAGCGCGCGATGCGCCCCCACACGCCGCTCGTCTCGGGGTGTTCGGAGCCGACCTCGGGCCGGGCCGGCCAGAACGCGGCGCGGCCGGTGAGCGCCAGCGCCGCGGGCAGGAACGTCAACGACGTCAGCAGGGCCGAGGCGATGCCGATCGCGGCCACCGGGCCGAGGGTGCGGTTGGAGTTCAGGTCGCTCAGCAGCAGGCACAGCACACCGAGGATCACGGTGCCGCCTGAGGCGAGAACGGGGGCGGCACTGGCCCGCAGCGCGATCCTGATGGCGTCGAACCGGCTCGCGGACTCGCGCAGTTGCTCGCGGAAGCGGGAAACCAGCAGCAACGCGTAGTCGGTGGCGGCGCCGAACACCAGGATCGACAGGATGCCCTGGCTCTGCCCGTTCAGCTCGATGATGTCGTTGTCGGCCAGCAGGTACACGACCAGGCTGGCCAGGCCGAGCGCGAACACCGCGGAGACCAGCACCAGCACCGGGAGCAGCGGGCTGCGGTAGACCAGGACCAGGATCACCGCGACGATCCCGGCGGCGACCAGCAGCAGGACGCCGTCGATGCCGCCGAAAGCGGTGACCAGGTCGGCGATCTGCGCGGCCGGGCCGGTGACCGCGACCGTGAGCCCGGGCGGCGCGCCCCGCAGGACGGAGCGGACCTCGGTGGTGACCGCACCCGGGTCCTGGTTCGCGTCCACCGGCACCACGACCTGCGCGGCTTGCGCGTCGCGGGGCGCTGGGATGGGTGGTGACGGCGGACCGGCCACGCCCGGCACGCGTGCGATGCGCGCGGCACGATCGGCCAGGAAGGCGTTGTCCTCACGGGTGAGCCCGGCCTTGCGCTCCACGACGACGATCGCGGGCAGCACGTCGCGGTCGGCGAACGCCCGGGCCTGGTCCTGGGCCTGCGTCGCCTCGGCGCTCTTCGGCAGGAAGGCGGCGCTGTCGTTCTCCACGACCTCGCTGAGCTTCCCGGCGAACGGACCGGCCACGCCGCCGACGCCCAGCCACAGGACGAGCAGGACGGCCGGTAACAGCCATCGCCGTTTACTTCCACGCTGGAATGATTCCACGGTGGAAAGACTAGGATAGGATCCGGCGATCGGCAGGGTGAGAGGCAAAGGGGGCGTCGTGCCGGACACGTCGAGCGTCGATCACCTGGTGCGGTTGCTGCGCCTTTTCACCATGGAGACCGAGCGCTACATCTCGGCCTTCGGCACCGACAACGAGATGCATCGGACCGACTTGAACGCCCTGGGCGCGATCATGGAGGCCGGCCAGTCCGGTGATGCGATGACCCCGGGGCGGCTGAGCCGCCGGCTCCAGTTGAGCGCCCCGGCCACCAGCGCGCTGCTCGACCGGCTGGAGAGCGCCGGTCACGTCCGGCGGGTGCGCAGCACCGTCGACCGCCGCCGGGTCGACCTCGAGCTCACCGACACCGCACTGGACGTGGGGCGGGCGCTGTTCGCCCCGCTGGCCAAGCACCTGCGACCGGCCATCGAGCGCTACCCGGCCGAGCAACGCGCCCTGGTGGCCGAATTCCTGACCGAAGTCGCGGCCGCGACCCGGGCCGCCGCGGACGGCAGCACGGACGCGACCGCGACGAAGCCGAGGAAGTAGCGACAGCTACCCGAGGGTCACGCCGGCTTGTTGGCGAGTTTGGCGAAGCGTTCGGGTCGGGGCCAGCGGACCTGGGTGGCCCAGCCGAGCTTTTCGAAGATCCAGATCACGCGGGCGGAGATGTCGATCTGGCCGCGGCCCACGCCGTGGCGGGCGCCGGTGGGGTCGGCGTGATGCGAGTTGTGCCAGGACTCACCGCAGGACAGGATCGCCAGCGGCCAGAAGTTCGCGGACTTGTCGCGGGCGGCGTAGGGCCGCTCGCCGATCATGTGGCAGATGGAGTTGACCGACCAGGTCACGTGGTGCAGCAGCGCGACGCGGACCAGCCCGGCCCAGAAGAACCCGGTCAGCGCACCCCACCAGGACATCGTGATCAGCCCGCCCAGCAGGGCCGGGGTCAGCAGCGTGGCCACGGTCAGCAGCGGGAAGAGCTTGTCGACGCGGGTGATGTCGTCATCGGCGAGCAGGTCGGGGGCAAACCGGCGGGGATTGGTTTTGTCGCGGCCGAACATCCAGCCCATGTGGGCGTGCCAGAACCCCTTGGCCAGCGCGGCGGCCGACGTGCCGAACAGCCACGGCGAGTGCGGGTCGCCCTCGCGGTCGGCGTAGGCGTGGTGGCGGCGGTGATCGGCCACCCAGCCGATCACCGGTCCTTGCATGGCCATGCTGCCGATCGCGGCCAGCGCGATCCGCAACGCCCGGTTGGCCTTGAACGCGCCATGGGTGAAGTAGCGGTGGAACCCGACCGTCACACCCAGGCAGGTGAGGAAGTAGAACCCCGCGGCCAGCCCGATGTCGGTCCAGGACAGTCCCCACCCCCACGCCAGCGGCACCGCCGCGGCCACCGCGAGCAACGGCACCACAGCGAACAACTTCACCAGGAAGTTCTCGAACCGGGTCTTCTCACCAGCCAGCATCGGCTCGGGAGCGGGCCGGGTGGGCGCCGGACGATCTTGTACAGCATGAGTCATGAACAGCCTTCACGTGCGATCGGGAACAGGGGCCGGACGCTTCGGAACGTCCCAGGCCGGGGGTGGACGGCGACTGCATCGGCTCGTCCACGCGCGAGTGCAAGAGGAGCGGCTACCTACCATCGTCGGCAGCTCGCGTGCGCTGAGGCACGGACCCTGCTCGACTACGACCTACCCAGTACAACGTCCGGCGGCTGGATTGGTTCCCGGGCGCCGCTGTGTGGGATGCCGTGTGGCGCAACGTACGTCGGAGGACGAACATGGCCTCCATGCAGGACCACCGCCCGACGACCACGACCACGTCCACGTCCGCGCCGCACGCCGAGCGCGTGGCCCGGCTTCGCGACCAGGTCAGCGGCCTGCCCGACGGCGCGCCGGTCCGGCTGGCCAAGGGCACGTCGAACTTGTTCCGCACCCGCACCGGGGCGGGAACGCTGGACGTGTCGGACCTGACCCACGTGCTGCACGTCGACCCCGATGCCCGCACGGCGGACGTCGAGGGCATGGTCACCTACGAGCAGCTCGTCGACGCCACGCTGCCGTTCGGGCTCATGCCGATGGTGGTGCCGCAGCTCAAGACGATCACGCTGGGCGGCGCGGTCGCCGGGCTCGGCATCGAGTCCGCGTCGTTCCGCAACGGCATGCCGCACGAGTCGGTGCTCGAGCTGGAACTGCTCACCGGCGCCGGCGAGGTGGTGCTCGCCCGGCCGGACAACGAGCACCGCGAGCTGTTCCACGGCTTCCCGAACTCCTACGGCACCCTCGGGTACGCGACCCGGGTGCGGATCGCGCTGGAACCCGTGCGGCCCTTCGTGCGCCTGCGCCACCTCCGGCACACCAGCGCCGAGAGCTACTTCGCCCAGCTCGCCGAGGTCTGCACCACGCGCAGCCACGACGGCGAGCCCGTGGACTTCGTCGACGGCACCGTCTTCGCCTCCGACGAGCACTACCTGACCGTCGGCACGTTCGTCGACGAGGCCCCGCACACCAGCGACTACACCTGGCTGGACATCTACTACCGCTCGATCCAGCGCCGCGGGGAGGACTACCTGACCACCCGGGACTACCTGTGGCGCTGGGACACCGACTGGTTCTGGTGCTCGGCCGCCCTCGGCGTGCAGAACCGCCTGGTGCGCCTGCTGCTGGGCCGCAAACGGCTTCGCTCGGACGTCTACTGGAAGGCGGTGGCCTTCGAGCGCAGGCACAACCTGGCCGCTCGGTGGGAGCGGCTGCGGGGCCGGCCCGATCGCGAGGTGGTGGTGCAGGACATCGAGGTGCCGGTCGACCGGGCCGCGGACTTCCTCGATTTCCTGCACAAGGAGGTGCCGATCTCGCCGGTGTGGGTCTGCCCGATCCGCCAACGCGACCGGACCCAGTGGCCGTTGTACGACCTGGATCCCGAGACGTTGTACGTGAACTTCGGCTTCTGGTCCTCGGTCGCGCTCGACCCGGGCGAGCCCGCCGACACCCACAACCGGCTCATCGAGCGGACGGTGGCGGAGATGGGCGGGCGCAAGTCGCTCTACTCGGCGAGCTTCTACCCGCAGGACGAGTTCTGGTCGCTCTACAACGGCCCCGTCTACCGCGGGCTCAAGCAGCGCTACGACCCTGGTGCCCGGCTACCCGACCTGTACGACAAGTGCGTCCGCGGGCGTTGAAACCCCGCCTGGAGGTGAACGGCATGCTCCGCCGAGAACCCGGTTCCCGTCCGCTCGCCGCGGCGTTCGAGGGACTCATCCCGCCCGGCACCCCGCTGGCGGTGAAGCTCTACGACGGCAGCGTCGCGGGTGATCCCGCCGCGCCCGTGGGGTTCGAGCTCACGTCCCCGAAAGCGTTGAGCTACCTGTTGTCCGCGCCCGGGGAACTGGGGCTCGCGCGGGCCTACGTGACCGGGCACCTGCGGGTCACGGGCGGCATCCACGCCGTGCTCGAGGTGATGTTGCCGTTGCTGGAAACCCTGCGCTGGCAGGACGGCATCCGGTTGCTGCGGGAACTCGCACCGCAGTACCTGCGCCCGGTGTCCCCGCCGCCGGAGGAACTGCCCAGCAAGCTGCGGCGCGTCGTGTCCGGGCTGCGGCACTCACGCCGTCGCGACGAGGCCGCGATCGCCGCGCACTACGACGTGTCCAACCGGTTCTACGAACTGGTGCTGGGCCCGTCGATGGCCTACACGTGCGCGTGCTACCCGACCGCCGACGCCTCGCTGGAAACCGCGCAGGCGCACAAGTTCGACCTCGTCTGCCGCAAACTCGGGCTCGAACCCGGCATGCGGTTGCTCGACGTCGGCTGCGGGTGGGGTGGCATGGTCATGCACGCCGCCGAGCACTACGGCGTGACCGCCCTGGGCGTGACGCTCTCGCGCGAGCAGGCGCAGTGGGCGCGCAAGCAGGTCGCCGCGGCCGGGCTCACCGACCGGGTCGAGGTCCGCCACCTGGACTACCGCGACGTCACCGAGACCGGTTTCGACGCGGTGTCCTCCATCGGGCTCACCGAGCACATCGGCGCCCGCAACCTCCCGGCGTACTTCCGGTTCCTCGCGAGCAAGCTGCGCGTGCACGGCCGGCTGCTCAACCACTGCATCACCCGGACGACCACCACCGAGTCCCACCGGCTCGGCCCGTTCTTCGAGCGCTACGTGTTCCCCGACGGGGAGCTGGAAGGCATCGGCGAGATCGCCAGTGCCATGCAGGACAACGGCTTCGAGATCCGCCACGACGAGAACCTGCGTGAGCACTACGGGAAGACGCTGGCCGCCTGGTGCGCCAACCTCGACGAGAACTGGGACGCGGCGGTCGAGGACGCCGGCCTCGGCCGGGTTCGGACGTGGGCGCTGTACCTGGCAAGCTCCCAGCTGGCCTTCGAACGCCACGGACTCGAACTGCACCAGCTCCTCGGCGTCAAACCGGCACCGGACGGGACCGCGAACATGAACCTGCGCCCCGACTGGGGTCTCTGACGTTCCCACCGGAGCCGGTCCGATCATCTTGGGAGGAACGACATGGCTCCGGTCGCGGTGGTCACCGGCTCGGCGATGGGCATCGGCAGGCAGGTCGCCCGCACGCTGGCCGGCGAGGGCTACGACCTCGTTCTCGTGGACGTCCAGGACCAGACGGAGCTCCTGGGCGAACTCCGTGACCGCGGGTGCGCCGCCACCGCCGTGGTCTGCGACGTCGCCAGCGAGGACGACGTCGAGCGCCTGGCCGCGCGGGTCGAGGACGTCGACGTCCTGGTCAACAACGCCGGCATCTCGCTGCTGGAGGCCGCCGAGACGACGACCGCGCAGCAGTGGCGCCGCGTGCTGGACGTCAACCTCACCGGCCCGTTCCTGCTGTGCCGGCGGTTCGGCCGGCGCATGCTCGAGAAAGGCGCGGGTTCCATCGTCAACATCGCGTCGATCGCGGGCCTGCACGCGGTGGCCGACCGGTCGGCCTACAACGCCAGCAAGCACGGCCTCATCGGCCTGACCAAGACTCTGGCCGCGGAGTGGGGCGGCCGCGGCGTCCGCGTCAACGCCGTCTGCCCCGGCTGGGTCAAGACCGAAATGGACGCGGCCGACCAAGCCTCGGGCGGCTACACCGACCAGGACGTCACCGACCGGGTCCCGATGGGCCGCTTCGCCACCCCCGAGGACATCGCCGCCGCCGTCGCGTTCCTCGCCGACCCGGCCCGCAGCGGCTTCATCAACGGCGCCCAGCTCCCCGTCGACGGCGGCTGGATCGCGGACGCCAGCTGGACCTCCCTGCGCCTGCGCAAACGCTGAACGGATTCTTCCCGAAGAAATTTTGCGAGGCGGTGTCGGATCGGGTCGGGGGCGTTCGTAGGAGGGGCGAGAGGCTGCCCAGCCGGGGCGGCCGGCGCAGAAGGCAAGGACGCTCCTCATGACCACCTTGACGAAGCCGGGCACGGCCACCGCACGCAGCTCCGGTCGCCGCATGTGGGCGATCCTGGCGCTGGTGCTGCTCGCCGACGCCCTCGACGTGATCGATTCGACGGTCACCAACATCGCCGCCCCCACCATCGCCGGTGACCTCGACGGCGGCGTGGGCCTGATCAAGTGGCTGGGAACGGCGTACATGCTGGCCATGGGCGTGCTGCTCGTGGTCGGCGGCCGGCTGGGGGACAAGTTCGGCCAGCGCAGGCTTTTCCTGATCGGCATGGGCGGGTTCACGGTGGCGTCGGCAGTCGCCGGTTTCGCGCCGGACCCGGCCCTGCTCATCGTCGCCAGGGTCGCCCAGGGTGCGTTCGGAGCGCTGCTCATCCCGCAGGGGATGGCGACCATGACGAAGGCGTTCGACCGCGACATGCTCGCCAAGGCCTTCGGGATGTTCGGTCCCGTGCTCGCCCTCTCGAGTGTCGGCGGCCCGATCCTGGCCGGGTTCCTCATCAGCGCCGACGTCTTCGGGTTGTCCTGGCGCCCGATCTTCCTGATCAACATCATCCTCGGCGTGGTCGGCATGATCATCGCCGGCCGGATCCTGCCGCGCGACGACGACGCCGACCGCTCCACCGTCGTCGACGGCCGGGCCTCCGGCCTGCTCGCGGTGACCATGATCGGCGTGCTGTACGGCCTTATCGAGGGCTCGACCAACGGCTGGAGCGCCGTCCCCGTCGCCTCGATCACCATCGGAGTCCTGTTCTTCGCCGCCTTCGCCCATCGCCAGCGCACCGCGACCCACCCGCTCATCAAGCCGTCGCTGCTGAAGAACCGGGGTTTCACGTCCGGCCTGCTCGTGTGCCTGGTCGCCGTCGCGGCGGGCACCGGCCTGCTCTTCGTGCTGTCGCTGTTCCTGCAGGAGGGCCTGCACGTCGGGGCGAGGGACGCCTCGCTCGGCCTGCTGCCGATCACCGTGGGGCTCGTCGTCGCCGGGTTCGCCGCCATGGGCGGCCTGGTCGTCAAGCTCGGTCGCACCCTGGTCTTCATCGGCCTCGCCGTCGACCTCGTCGGTTGCGGTTGGGTGCTGGCCTTCGTGGCGGACGCAGGTACGAACATCAGCCTCTGGACGCTGGCGCCGGCGTTCATCGTCATCGGTGTCGGCATCGGCCTCAGCTTCGCCACGATCCCCGTGGTCGCCCTCGGCGACGCGAAGCCCGATGAAGCCGGTAGCGCCAGCGGCTCGTTCAGCTCGATCCAGCAGCTCGCCTCGGCGATCGGCTCGGCCGCGCTCACGTCGATCTTCTTCCAGGCCGCGAGCTCCGGACTGGACCACGCGATGACGGTCAGCCTCGTCGTCGTCCTGGCCGTCACCGCCCTGAGCATCCCGGTCGTCGCCCTGATGCCCCGCAAAGCACCGCAGGAACCCGGCAATTGAGCCGAGGTTCGTTCGAGGGCCGGTGCTCGATGACGAGCCCGGCCCTCCGGCCTGCCTCAGAACAGGGTCGCGGGCGCGACCGGCTCCGGCTCGGGCAGTGCCTCGAGGTCCGGCACCAGCGCTCGCACGTCGTCGTGGAACCGGCGGGCGAGCGCCGGTGCCTCGTTGTTGTCGGGGGTGTGCACGAAAACCGTCGGCGACCGGCCTTCGCGCAGCCAGCCGGCGACCACCGCGGTCCACGGCTTCCAGCCCGCGACCGTCTCTTCGACCGAATCCCGGCCCAGGTAGCGGACGATCGGCCGGTCGGTCAGCGCCCGGGTGCGCCGCGGCACCCGCGGCTTCTTGGGCCAGGTCTCCCGCTCGGCCTCACTGGTCGGCGGGTTCCGGAAGAAGACCGTGGTGTCGAACGGCACCCACTCGGCGTCGGCGTCGGTGAGCGCTCGCTCCAGCAGCGACGTCGAGCGGGCGTCGGTGAAGAACTCCGGGTGGCGCACCTCCACCGCGCGCCGACGGTCGGAGGGGAGCCGGCGCAGGAAGCGGCCGAGGGCATCGACGTCCGACGGGCCGAACGAGCCAGGCAACTGGGTCCACAGGACCGCCCGTTCGCCGAGCGGTTCGATCGCGTCCAGGAACGCCCGCATGTCGGCCTCGACACCGGCGAACCGGCGTTCGTGCGTGACGACCTTGGGCAGCTTGACCACGAACCGGAAGTCGGCGTCGATCTGCTGCGCCCAAGTCGCGACGGTGTCGCGGGTCGGGGTCGCGTAGAAGGTGGTGTTGCCCTCGACGGCGTTGCACCAGCCGGCGTAGGCCCGCAGGCGTTCCTTCGCCGGCAGCGCCTGCGGCACGAACCGCCCGGGCCACGCCTTGTGCGTCCACATCGCGCAGCCGACGTGAAGACGTGGCACTGGCGTCAGCTCCCCTCGATCACGGCTCAAAATATCCCGGTTCGGCGCTGTCGGAGGGTGCGGCCCACTCGCCGATCCGCCGGGCGGCCGCCATCGCCGACCACGCCGCCAGCTCGACCAAGGTGGCGTCAGACGGATCCGTCCGCCGGAAGTCCGCCACGACCCGCTTGTCGACCTGGTACGAGGCGAACGCGACCAGCAGCGCGAGCCGGGCGGCCGGTCGCCGCGCGGTGGGCAGCGCCGCCACCAGGTGGTCGACCCAGGCCCGGCTGATCCCCTTGGGTTCACCCCGCCAGCCGGCCAGTTCGGCCCGCACCAGGTCCCGCACCTGGGCGGGCGCCGCTCGGCTGCCGGCCTCCTCGACCGCCGCAGCCGCCTTTGCCATGGCCCCTGCCACGGTCGGAGCTGCGGCAGCCCAGCCGAGCTCGGCGGGCAGCGACGCCTCGGGCAACAATGCGAGCGAGCGGCCCGGCGCCGGCTCCGTGCCAGCGGCTGACTTGATCAACCCCACCAGCACACCCATCACACCACCGAGCGCCAACCGGGGCGTACCCGGCGGCAACGGGACCTCGCCGAGGAACACGTTCGCCATCCGGTTGAGGTACTGCATCATGGTGACGAGCCCCAGGTACTCGGGTGCCTGCGCCGCGGTGAACGGGATGCCGGCGCTCGCCGCGGTGTCCGCGTGCACACTCGCCCGCGCCCACGTAACTGCCGGATCATCGATGGTCTCGACGCTGTTCCCGGTCATGCCCCCGTACGTGCTGCCGTGCACCGTCACGCAGAACGGACAGGTGTTGGCGACGGACACAGCGGTGGCCATCGCCTCTTTCACCACCCGGTCAACGTGACCAGGCACGAGCATCGTCTCCCGCAACATCGACCACGCACCGGCCAGCACGGCCGGCGCCGGTGAATGCAGCGTCATCGGCGGGGCGAGCACACCGAAATCGCGCTCGATCTGCCGATAGACCTCGGCGACCAACCCTTGCGCCGCACCGAACCGGACCGGCCGAACGTATTTCACCTGGGTGTTCCCGAGCGCGCCGAGCACGGCCAACGTCAACCTGCTCATGGATCTCTCCATTCGGAGGCAGAAAGCCGACCGTAACCGCCGTTGCGCCGCACTCGCCAGGTGTTCAAATTGAAGGCGCGCCACAGTCGAACCGCGGCGCGCCCCCAAAAGGATCTCGTCAGTGCGAGCGGCCCGCGTAGGTGCGGTCGACGACCACCGGCGACACGCTCACGTACCCGTCGAGCAAGGCCTTCGTGTCAGTGCCCGGCTCGAACGTCGGCGTCGGCGTTTCCGGCGTGTACGCGAACTGGTAGGTGCCGTCGCCGGTCGGCGTGTAGCCGGCCCGGCCCTGCGTCGCCCGGCCGACCGACGTCCAGCGCACCGGTGCGGGTCCGTCGCCGGGCTGGACGTCCGGCTGGTTGACGTTCAACAGGACCATGTCCCGCACGTAGGCCCAAACGCGGGGCAGCGTGAGCAGCCGGACGACGACGTCGGCTGCGGCACCATAGGTTTCCGTCGTCGGTCGGGTCGCGACGCCCGTGCCGGCGTTGACCGCGATGGCGGGCACTTTCCGTTCGACCGCGGCGGTGGCCGCGCCGATGGTGGCGGACCCGTTGATCGCGAAGTCGGTGTTCGGGCCGGCGTTGATCCCGGAAATGACCATGTCCGGCCCGTCGTTCCAGCCGAGGCGTTGCGCCAGCAGGGCAGTCAGCGCGAGATCGACCGCGTCCGCCGGCGTCACCGACGGGGTGGTCGGACCACAGGGGCCGCTGCCCTGGCACACGCCCAGCACCAGTCCGTGCGCGGGCGCGGTCGCGCAGTCGGTGGCGAACTCGGCGGGCACGGCCAACGGCGCGGCGACGGACACGGCGGGCGAACCCGAAATGGCCCGGCTCTTGCCGCCCTGCGGCAGCCACGGCCCGACGACCGCCACGTCGGCTCCGGCGCGGCACAACCGTTGGCGCAGCACGTACAGCCCGCGCCCGTCCGAGCCGTCGGGCTTCGCCGCCTGCACCGAGTCGTCGTTGACGAGCAGGATCTTCTTGCCTGCCAACGAAACCGGCCGCTCGTGTTGCGGGCTGGCCTGCGCGGCCCCAGCCATCGAGAGGACCACCACCGCCACGACCGCCACTCGCAAAGCCTTCAACCGCATCGCGTCTCCTCAAGGATCAAGAATGGAGGAGCAGCGTAACGGCGGCACGGTGCGCATTAGCGAAACATTGGTGACGTTAGAGCCACCGGCGCACACGTGCCGCGTAATCGGCGTAGTCCCGGCCGAACCGCTGGGCGAGGTACTCCTCCTCCGGTCGGATGACCAGTGCGCGCACGACGAGGACGACGAGCGGGAAGAGCACCAGCGGCCACCAGGAGCCGAACACCAGCGCCATGCCGACGTATGCCGTGGCCAAGCCGGTGTACATGGGATTGCGGGACAGGCGGTAGACGCCTTCGGTGAGCAGGACGGCGACCTGGTGGTGGGGCACGATCGTGGTGCGGTGCCTGATCACCGCGGCGACGCCGGTGAACGCCAACGCCAATCCGAGCGCGGCAATCACCGCCCCGACGGCCACCGTGACCGGACGTCCGCCGACCGGAAACGCGACCAGGGCGTTGACCGCCATGCCCGCGGCGATCCCAGCGACGTAGTACAGCGGCGGCGGGATCAGGACCACTCGCGCGCCGCGCTGGGTCTTCGTGTCAGCTGGCATGACGGGCTCCTTGGGTAGAGGCTTGCTCTATCCAATAGAGCACTACACTCGACCCGTGGCTGTCAAGAGGCGTTACGACTCAGCACACCGGCAAGAACAGGCCCGGCAGACCCGGCGCGCGATCCTGGACGCGGCGGCAACCCTCTTCGTCGACCCGGGGTATGCGGCAACCCCGTTGACGAAGGTCGCCGCGGAGTCCGGCGTGGCGATCCAGACGGTGTACAAGGTGTTCGGCAGCAAGCAGGCGCTGCTCTCGGCGCTGGTCGACGTCACCATTGCCGGCGACGACGAACCGGTCGAGTTGTCGGAGCGCTCGTTCGTGGCGGAGATCCGTGCGCTGCCCGATGCCCGGAGCAAACTGCGCCGCTATGCCCGGCACCTGGCCGAGATCCACGCCAGGCAGACCCAGGTGATGCTGGCGCTCGCGGCTGCCGCCACCGCCGACCCCGACGCAGCGGCGATCTGGCGCAAGAACATGGACGACCGGCGCACCGGCATGACGAGGTTCGCCGCCGAACTCGCCGAGACCGGCGAACTGCGAACGGACCACACAATCGACACCGTGGCCGACGTGCTGTGGCTGGCCATGGACGTGCACAACTACGACTGGCTGGTCCGCCGCCGCGGCTGGTCCGCCGAGCGGTTCCAGCAGTGGTACGTGGAAACCGTCGCCGCAGCCATCCTCACCAACGACCGACGCGCCTGAAAAAAATCGTCATCGTCGTGGTGCATGGATTGAGGTCCAATCGCCGTAGCCGCTCGGTGGGGTTTCCTGATAATCCTGATGAGGCTGGCCGGGTGGCTCACCAAGCTGGGGGCACTCATTCCTCCGAGATATCCGGGAAAGTTCCAAACCGACTACCAGCGCCAGGTGACGCGCCTGTGAGCCGGCCATTTCGAGCATGGGATGGAGATCGGTACATGTTCTCTCGGCGATCGGGTATTGCGGCGTTGCTCTTGGTGCTGGTCAGCGTCGGTTTGGCACCATCTGCGCAGGCGACGGACACCTCGCGCCACGTGGTGTCCATTGCGAGGGCCCGGACCTTGCCTCCGGACACGGTGGTCACGCTCGAGGGCGTGGCCACAACTCCGTCGGGTGCGTTCGAGTCCAGCTTCTTCGATAAGGGCTTCGCGATCCAGGACCACAGCGCCGGGATCTATGTCAGCGTCGCGGTCGACCTGCATGTCTCGCCGGGAGCCAGAGTGCACGCGACCGGGACGCTGGCTGACAGCTTCGGATTGCGCATCCTCGTCCCCGCCGATCCGGCCGCGGTCCACGTGCACGGCAAGGGTGCCGCGATCGATCCCCGGAAGGTGCGCACCGGGGCCGTCGGCGAAGACACCGAGGGACTGCTGGTGTCCGTCGTCGCCAGGATCACCAGTGCACCGGAGTCGGACCTACCGTTCGGTTTCAAGTTCCTCGTCGACGACGGCTCCGGTGAGCTCACGATCTTCGTCAACACCCAGACCGGCATCGACCTGAGCGGTCTCGCCGTGGGCCAGACCGTCCGCGTGACCGGCTTCAGCAGCCAATTCGACACCCACTACGAAATCGACCCCCGATTCCCAGCCGACATCACCAGACCGCATTGTTAATGCGGACAACAGCCGCCACGCGAAACGCCACCATCCGCCGCACTGCAAAACCGGATCCGGCGCGTACCTCCTGTCAAGTCTCCGTTGAGCCAGAGCTATCGCGGACAGCGGCCAGTAGCCCCGCGCTCGGCGTACGTCGGCGCACTGAGTGGAATGTTTGCATGCGCGGGCCCTCTTGACGAGCGTGCAGACGGATATTTCTGCTGGTCAGTTGCGGGTGGGTCGAGGGGAGTCGAACCCCACTGGCTGGAACTTAAATCGACTACAAACCGCGGCACCAGCGTGCGACCACGGCAGACCCGGGCTCAAGAAGACCGGATCAAGGCAGCAGAGGCATCAGTTGCCGCACGTACGCCCCCAAACTCGCACCCAGCGATCGGCGGCGTTGTACCGGAGGTGGTCTCATTGCTGATTTCAAGGTGGGCTGCGCAGGGTGTGGGGGTGCGGAGGTCGCGCGCAGTGTCGAGGTGCCGGCATCGAGGTTGGCCTTGCGGCGACCTGATACTGGAACCTTGCCAACGAACATCCGCTCATGCCGAGTTGAGTGTGTTCCTTGCCCAAGTTGCACCCTGCCGTTCGAGGTACTTCTGGCTGCTGGGCGGCCCGTGACCACGAGCGATGGTTTGGTGTCGATCGGTCTGTAGGCAAAGGAATGGGTCTATCTGAGTTCGGGAGGGCACGGCAGGCAACCGAATGACGTTGCGGAGCGTGCTGCAGGTAAGGACTTCCAACATGCGCTGCCCACTGCGGACTGCTTCGTCTGACGCAGACGTAAAGGAGTCGGTGCGGAGGCGGCCGCGATGTCTTGCGAACGAGGGGAACCATGAAACGCACACAAAAGGCAGTTCTGACCGCCACAGCGGTCTTGGCCTCGACGTTGACGGTCACATCAGGCATCGCCACGGCGCGGGACGCCGACGACTGCACCTGGACGCAGGCCCCTCTGCCGTTGCCCGCCGGGCAGTCCTGGGGGCACGTGACCGCTGCCGCGAACGGCGGTTGGTTGGCAGGCAGCGGTTCCTCCGGCACGATCCGTTGGCACAACGGTGTCGCCGAAGATCTTGGCCGGGCGTTCGGTCAGCAAACCGAACTGAACGACATCAACTCCACCGGCACCGCGGTCGGCATGACCATCGCCGACGGCGTACCCGACGACGCGGTCGTCTACCGCGACGGCCGGTTCACCGCTCTGCCGATACCGCCGGGCCACCGGACCGCGCGAGCCCTCTCCATCAACGACACCGGCGACATCGTCGGGACCGCAGGTGGCATCGGCGACACCTTCGACCTGACGATCTGGCGGGCCTCCGCACCGGGAACGGTGCTGACGGTCAATCCCGATCCCGCCGCCTACGGCTACGTCAGCCCGGTCGAGATCGATGAGCAAGGCCGCATCCTGATCAGTGCGTCGACGTCGCAAACTGACTACTTCGTACGGTATCCGGACGGAACGATGACCAAGCTCGCGCTGGGTACCGACTACGTCAACGCGTTCCGCAACGGCCGCATCGCGGGCGAGAAGTACGAGAACGACCAATTCGTCACCATCGAATGGGACCTGTCCGGCACGATTGTCCGCCAGCTGGATAGATGGGCAACCGGACCCGTCGTCGATTCCGGCACCCGTACGGCCGGCACCTACCGCACCGCCGACGGCAGCGAGGCGCTCGGAGTCTGGGACAACGGAGTCCTTACGCACACCCTCGTCACCAGCGCGGACTCCAACGGCTTCAGCGCACCGGTGATCACCGACGACGGCGTCATCGCGACCACGATCGGCCCGACAGTAACGACCTTCCACCACAGCTGTCCCGCATAGCGCGGAACCCTTACGGGTCGTAGGCCAACGCAGACATCAGGCCCGCTGTTGCCGCCGACCTGATTCACCTAACCACGAACATCCGCTTCTGCCGCTGTGCGGACGTGGCCGACTGCCGTTCGGTCGGCGTGATCTCGTTCTCGCACCCAAAGGTCAGCTCGGCGGCGACGGGACTTGAGTGTTTCCGCTGGCCAGAGCTAGTGGGACTGAAGGGACTCGAAACCTCACCGGCTGGAACCTAAATCGACGACAAACTGCGGCATTGATGCCCCACCAGGGCGGACGCGGACTCAAGAAGGCCCGATCGAGGCATCAGAGGCATCCGTTGACGCACGCTCGCACCCAAACTCGCACACCAGCGATCGGCGTGCGGTGCTGGATGGCGCCGCTGGCAGCGCTGTGAATGCACCCCGATCGCTGGTCTGCGACAGGGCGCGGGCATCGAGCTCTACGGCGGCCCAGAGCTCATGGCCAACGCGCCAGGCATGGCCTGCGCACGTACTGAGGAGCCGTAGAGCCAATGCACTGACAAGGTCGGCATCGAGTTCGTTTGTCTCTCGCGTCTCTATCGAATCGGGATCCTGTGGCAGTTAACATGCGCTTATGCCGACGGCTGAGTGATCGCGACCCTTTAGATGAGGAATCAGTTGTAACGGCAGACCCGTTTTGTGGCGGTGGCGAGAACAGTAACCAAGGGACCAGATGATGTCGGGCGGTTGGCAGGTTACGGCGGAGGAGCGGGTGCGCATGAGGTGGCGTACCGGCATGTCGGATACGATGTCCCGTCGAGTAGATACAGGATGGCCTGCTAGGGATAAGGTAGAGGTTCGAGGTCGTCCTTGCCCAACCACCAAAATGTGTCTCTGCCGTAGTAGATGTGTTTGGCCCACGTGTCTTGCTCTTCGTGGAGAAGGTTGGAAACCGAGATGGGACTGAAGAACCGGTGTTCCGCGAAGTGTCGGTTGATCCGCCCGATGGCCTCTCCCATCGTGATGGGGAAAAGGAGAATCATCTCCTGGGCAATCTCCTGGAGGTAGGCGATTGCTTCAGCGGTGCCCAAGATCTGGAATGCTGTGTCATCGCGCAGCAGCGCCCGATACTCGTCCGCCTTCCGACCGGCTGGGTCGAGCAACTCCAGGACCTTGAGGGCCGCCGCCAGCAACTCCATGTCCGACTCGGCTCTCGCGGCGCGGAAAACAGCCTCGAGTTCCTTCCGCTCTGACATCGTGGTCAGTTTGATCAAGTCTGCTTCCACCATGTGAGCCACCATGATCGGTGCTGAGCCGGCACGGCGCAGCAGCCGAAGCGCCAGCGCCTTCATGTCCGAGTATGCGTCCACCAACTCGGTCGATGCAGTCTCGCTGGTTTTCGCCTCAGCGCCAGCGGTCAACGCCGTGACGACAAAGTGCACCGCCTCGATCACATCTAACTCCCACTTGTGGCTATTTCGATCAACACCAGTATCGCCGTGCCACCCGCATCGCTACGACCGCGGCCTTGCTCGCACGATGGACTGCACTCCCATGCCGACGTGCGGGGCACCCGTCTGGCGGTTGCGAGTTTGGGATGATCGCCGGCTGCGGCACGACGTATCCGGCAGCCTTCCGTCGCCCGGTGCCTCGAGAGCACACTCAGGCCACCGCACTGAGTGGAATGTACGCACCCGTTCTCGCACCCACGGGTCGCCTTGATGACAGTCCAGCCGAATGTTCCTGCTGGTCAACATTGGTGGGGCTGAAGGGATTCGAACCCTCACCGGCTGGAACCTAAATCGACTACAACCCGCGGCACTGCTTGGCGGCCAGGGCATGCGCGGATCTCGTGACTCTCCGCAGCGCGCTAGAGGCAGTGCTGGACACCAGTTCATGCCCACACTCATGCCCATGCGCGGCTCTAATGGTGGTGGGCTCGGTGCGCGGGACGAGTGCGAGCGCACTGGCCGGATTTGGCCTGTGTTGGCTGCGCTTGTCTGCACCTTGACTGACTGGGCGCGTGGGGTGTGCACCCGTCGGTGCGGCTGCACGCTTTGGCCAAGCGGACCGAGCGCACCGACTCGTCAACGTGGTGCGCTGTTGACGTTGGGCACACTGATCACATGACAGGTTTGACCGCTGAACTCGTGGTCGAGGGCCGCGTCCCGCAAGCCCCTGCTCTCGCTCCGAACGGGCAACTGCTCTGCTACGTTCTCGCCCCCATCAGCCGAATCGGTGACCACCTCGACACCGCGCTCTGGCTGGCCGACATCGAAGGCGATGGTGAGTGGCATCGGGTAACCGCCGACACCGCGACGGAGTCCCGACCCCGCTGGTCCGCGGACTCGCGCACGCTGTACTTCCTGTCCGACCGCGCGGAGCGTGGCACTCCGCAGCTGCACCGGTTCACCCCTGCCGACGGCGTGGTGATCGCGGTGACCGGCTGGCGCGCCGGCATCATCGACCACCTGCCGCTCGCCGATCCCAGCCTTGTCGCTCTGCTCGCCGAGGACGAGCCCACCGAGGAGGACACGCGCCGCGCCCAGGACCGCGACGACGCCATCGTCGTCGGTGAAAGCGAACCGCGTGCCCGGTTGCGCCTGCTCGACCTGCGCGCCGGCCAGGTCACCACTCCGAGTGTGTTCGGTGACCGGCACGTCGTGGAACTGCGGCAACGACCCGACGGTGGCCCGCTCGCCGTGCTCACCCAGGCCAGCGCCGACAAGGACTACGGCCCCCGCACCGGCCAGCTGCACCTGTTCGACCTCGCAACGGGGACCGCTGAGGACCTTGGACCGGTCGAGGTCGAAGCACAATCGCTGGCCTGGTGGCCGGCTGAAGACGGTTGGCACCTCGGTTACATCGCCCTCACCCCACCGGTCCTCCACGCCGGCACCGCGGTGTTCGACCTGGCCATCAGCAGCCGCGTCCGACGCAACCGCACCGCCAACCTCCCGATGTGCCCCACCGAACTACGCCAGACCGACGCCGCCCCTCTGGTCGTGTTCGCCGACGGCCTGAACACGACCCTCGCCCGGCTCGATCCCGACGGCTCCACGCCGCTGTCGCAGCACCCCGGCCGCCTCGACTCCCTCACCACCAACCCCGCGGGCACGACGATCGCGGCACTGACCGGTACCCGTTACCAACCCACGAACATCCACATCGGCCCGCCAGTCGGGCCGCTGCGAAAGGTCACGGACACGCGCCCCGAACTCGACGGCATCACGTTCGGCACCCAGCAACCGCTGGCTTACCGTGCCGTCGACGGACTCGAACTGGACGGTCTGCTGGTACTACCGGTTGGGAAATCCGCTTCGGATGGCCCGTTCCCGCTCGTCACGATCGTGCACGGTGGCCCTTACGACCGGTACGCCGATCAACTCCAGTTGTTCTCGTTCTACGGTGCACGGGCACAGTGGCTGGCCACCGACGGATACGCGGTGTTCCTGCCCAACCCGCGCGGCGGTCAGGGCCACGGTCACGAGTTCGCCGCCAGCGTCGCGGGCAGGGTCGGCCGAGAGGAGTGGACCGACATCCTGACCGGCATCGACCTGCTCATCGACCAGGGCATCGCCGACCCCGACCGGCTGGGCATCGCCGGCGGGAGCCACGGTGGATTCATGGCCGCCTGGGCAATCGGGCAGACAAACCGGTTTCGCGCCGCGCTGGTCGACGCGGGTATCACAGACTGGGGGATGCTCGCCGCAACCGGGGAGTACGGCCAGCTCGATGGCGCGCTTGGCGGCAGCATCGGGTGGGAGGGGATCGGCCCGCACCCGCACGACGCGCTCAGCCCGATCTCCTTCTCCAGCCGCATCCGCACCCCAGTGCTCATCCTGCACGGCGCCGAGGACACCAACGTCCCGCTCGGCCAAGCCGTGTACTTTCACCGGGCACTGCGCCACTTCGGTGCCGTGCACGAGTTCGTGATCTACCCCAGAGAGGGCCACTCGATCCGGGAACGCAACCACCAACTCGACATCCTGCGTCGCACCCGTGCCTGGTTCGAGCGCTGGCTCCAGCCCTGACAGGGATACCTGGTCGTTCCGCGCATCGACCCGTGCACCCGCACCTGCACCTGCACCTGCACCACGGAAGTATGACGGCCAGAATTGCCGGCACCGCAGCTGTTGCACCTGTTCCAGTGGAACCGCCTGCAACGGCTGGAAGCCGTCGCTGCTGAGGTCCGGACGGGTTGCCCACCGGGAGTTCGGGAGGATCACATCACGGGCGCCTGCCGGCAACTCCACACAATTGGGTACGCCATTCTCGTAACACTCCGGGCAGGAGTTGCGAAGATCGGCGACAACGGAATAATCGTTAGTAAATAAGAAGATCATCGAGCGTTCTCGTTCGAGTTCAGCCGAGCGAGGACGGCAGCGACGGCACCAGGACCGCCCGCATCATGATCTGTCGGTATTTTGCACTGTTGAGTGAGGCTTCACAATGAAGTGCTGGGATGGTCGTCACCGTAGGTATCGGCCGCCGGAACGCCACCAAGTTCGGCGGTGGACGAAACAATACGCCGGATTAGCTTGATATTTTGTGACCGACACCATTTCTTTCTTCCTCAACGGCGAACTGGTGACGCTGGAGAACCCGTCGCCGGACCTGCTCCTCATCGACTACCTCCGTTCGCCGGAAGTCGGGTTGACCGGCGCGAAGAAGGGGTGCGGGCAAGGAGGTTGCGGCGCCTGCACGGTGATCCTCTCCAGCCGCGATGCCAAGTCCGGTGCGGCCACGCACCGCTCCATCAACTCGTGCCTTCGCCCGGTCTGCGCCCTGGACGGGTTGTCGGTGACGACCATCGAGGGCACCGGCGACACGACGCGGCCCGCCCCCGAGCACCTCGCCCACCAACTGGCGTACTCCCGCGCTGCGGCGCCGCCCACCTACGTCACCAGTCGCGAGGCGGACGCGGCGAAGGCTGCCAGCCAGTCCCGGGGCGAGGCGCAAACCGCGACGGCGCGGGCGCTCGACGCGGGCGCAGGCATCGACGAGGTACCGCCGGGCACCGCCCTGGAAGGCATGAACCCGGTCGCCCACCGGCTGGCGATCAACAATGGCACGCAATGCGGCTACTGCACGCCCGGCTTCGTGATGAACATGAGCGCGTTGCTCGAGAAGAACCCCAAGCCGACCAAACGCCAGATCGAGGACGTCTTCGACGGCAACCTGTGCCGCTGCACCGGGTACCGGCCGATCCTGACCGGGATGGAGACCTTCGCGAGTGACTGGACCTCCGAGGACGAGTCGGCCCGGATGAAGTGCATGCCCGAGGAAGCGCTCTCGGCGATGGTCCCGGCCGCGCGGCCCAAGATCGCGCTGCCGCCCGACGACGGGCCCCCGCCGGGGACCCAGCGGTTCGAGAGCGACGGCCGGGTGTGGGCACGGCCCGCCACGCTGGCAGAGCTCGGGGCGTTGCTGCGGGAGTTCGTGGGCAAGTGCACCAGAATGGTCAACGGCAACACCTCCTACGGCGTTTACCCGGACGAGGTGCGCGCCGCCGAGGTGCTGATCGACATCCAGATCGTCCCGGAGCTGCACCACACGTCCGCGACCGCCCAGGCCCTCGAGGTCGGCGCGTCCACGACCTACGCCGAGCTGATCGACCAGCTCGACGAGATCCGCCGCACCCGGGGCATGGCGGAGCACACCGCGGCGGGGGCCCTGTGGCTCATGGCCCGCCGCACGGCGGGTGCCATCGTGCGCAACGCGGCCACGATCGGCGGCAACACCATGCTGGTGCTGGAGCACATCCAGGTCGGCGAGCCTTTCCCGTCCGACCTGCTCACCGTGATCGTCGCGCTCGGCGCCCGGGTGAAGGTGTGGTGGGCGCTGCAGGATGACGAACCCCGTGAGATGGCCGTGGCCGAGCTGGTCGACGAGGTCCGCGCCGACTCGGGCAAGCTCGCCGGCCTCGTCATCCTGAGCTACGTGCTGCCGCTGCCGCCGGACCCGGTCACGAGGGTGTTCGCGCAGAAGGTCGCCCTGCGCGACGTCAACGCGCACTCGCTGGTCAACGGCACGACGATGCTGCGGCTCGAAGGCCAGGGCGTCGACACCGCGACCATCGTCTACGGCGGTATCGCGCCCTTCCCGTGGCGGCCGGTGCGCACCGAGGCCCAACTGGCGAACAAACCCCTGTCCCTCAACGACTTCCCCCAGCTGGCCGCGACCCTGCGCACGGAGGTGGCAGCGGAGCTCGCCCGCTGGCACGACCGGATGACCCAGGTGCCCTGGGAGGGGATCACGGACGAATACCGCACCGAGCTGGCGGTCGCGTTCCTGTACAAGGCGATCGTCAACGCGCTGCTGGGCGTCGCCCCCGACCAGGTGCCCGTGGCCGACAAGTCGGCGGGGGAGAGCACTTGGGGACGCTGGGAACTGTCGGGCGGCAGGCAGACCTACGTCATCCAGGACTGGAAGGCGCCGGTCTCCCAGCCCTACATCAAGCTCATGGCCTTCTACCAGGCGACCGGCAAGGTGACCTACACGCACGAGACGCAGGTGCCTGCCCGCACGGTGAACGCCGCCTTCGTGGCGAGCCGTGCCGCACTGGCGAACTTCCACTTCCACCTGCCCGGCAGCGCCGATCCGGTCGACCAGGCGGCCCTCGCCGAGTACCTGACGGGGCACCAGCCGGGGTTCGTCGGGCTGGTCGGCCACGACCAGGTGCCACCCCACGGCATCAACATGCAAGGCATGGGCGGCGATCAGCCGCTGCTCGCGGTGGACATGGTCAACTACGTCGGGCAGGCGATCGTGCTCGTCGTGGCCGAGACCGAGCAGCAGGCGGTCGACATCGCCGCGTTCGTGAGCGAGCAATGCGTCGACTACACGGACGTCACGCAGTGGCCGTCGCACTGGCGTCGTCCGGTGCTGACCATCGAGCACGCCGTCAAGCAGGGCAGCATCTTCCCCGACTACCCGACGACCGCGAACTTCAACTCGCACGTGTGGCAGATCAACCGGCCGGATTCGGACCTGTCCTGGGTGGCCAAGCGCGAGCCGTTCGACCGCACGCCGTCGGCCAGGACCACGAAGATCGACGACGTCGAGTGCGTCATCGTCGCCAACACGCAGACCACGGGCGGTCAGGCGCACTTCTACATGGAGACGCAGGCGTGCGTGGTCGAGCCGGTGGACGGCGACCGCTGGCGGGTGATCCCGTCCACCCAGAGCCCCATGGAGATGCACCAGACCTCCGCGATGGCGCTCGGCGTGGAGTACCACCGCATCGAGGTCGACGTGCCGCAGGTCGGCGGCGCCTACGGCGGCAAGACCGAGCAGGCCAGGTTCGTCGTCGGGCCCGCGATCGTCGCCGCCAACGCGCTCGACCGGCCGGTGCGCCTGGTGCTGCCGCGCGACACGGACACCGGCATGATCGGCAAGCGGCACGCGGTGTACGGCGCCTACCAGGTCGCGATCGACCGCAAGACCGGTGTGTTGCACGGGTTGGACACCGCGATGTGGGCCGACGGCGGCGCGTTCTACGACTGCTCCTTCGTCGTCACCAACTGCCTGCAACTGCGCGCCGACAACGCCTACCAGGTCGACAACTTCCGCAACCAGATCGACGTCTGCCGCACGAACAAGGCGCCGAGCACGGCGTTCCGGGCGTTCGGCGACATCCAGGGCAAGCTGATCACCGAGAACGCGATCGACGACGCCGCGTTCGCTGCAGGCCTCGACCCGGCGGTGGTCCGGGAGCGCAACCTGTACAAGCGCGGCGACGTGACGCCGTTCGGGCAGGCCCTGACCTACTGCTACATGCGTGAGGTCTGGGCGTACCTGCGCAAGGAAGCCAGGTACGACGCACGCAAGGTCGTGGTCGACACCTTCAACCGGACCAACCGGTGGCGCAAGCGCGGGATCGCGATGGTGCCGGTGAAGTACGGCTCCGGCTACAACCTCGTCCAGCTCGAACAGGCGGTCGCCTACGCCGCGGTGTACGCCGGTGACGGCAGCGTGGTGATCCACCAGGGTGGCGTGGAGATGGGCCAAGGGCTCAACACCCGGGTCGAGCAGGCCGCCTCGTACATGTTGAACGTGCCGTTCGACCTGCTGCGGATCGAGGGCCCGAACACCGGGGTGATCCCGAACCCGACGAGCACGGGCGCCTCCACCGGCACGTCCTACAGCGCGGAGGCGGTCAAGCAGGTGTGTGAGCAGCTGCGCGCCCGGCTCACCGAGTTCGGCTACCGGATGCTGGCGGAGAACGGGCCGGACTGGTGCTGCGAGCGCCAGATCGACTTCTGGAACTACGGCAAGCAGGGCTGGGCCACACCGGTCACCAACCGGGCCACCGGCATCACGCGGCTGATCTGGCAGAACCTCGTCCAGGTCGCCTACCAGCAAAGGGTCGACCTGGTGGTGTCGTTCACCGCGCCGATGCAGGGCGGCGAAACACCGCTGACCGCGCTCACCTACAAGCCGATGAAGGATCAGCACGACATCCCCGGCATCACGGTCGACCGGGACGCCGCGCCGGGCGGTGCGGTCAATCAGTTCTGCGACTTCACCTACTCCGCGGCGTGCTCGGTGGTCGAGGTGGACATCCTCACCGGGGAGGTCAAGGTGCTGAGCTCCGACATCGCCTACGACATGGGCTGGAGCCTCAACCCCGCGCTGGACATCGGTCAGGTCGAAGGCGCGTTCGTGCAAGGCATCGGCTACGTGCTGACCGAGGACCTGGTGTACCAGCCGGAAGGCGACGACGAAGGCAGGCTCAACACCGTGAACACCTGGCGGTACAAGCCACCCGCGGTCACGACGATCCCGCTGGAGTTCAACACCCACCTGTTCCCACGCAACCTTGCCCCCGACGTGCCGGAGAACCCGGCGAACGTGTTGTCCGCCAAGGAGGTCGGCGAGCCACCACTGGTCCTGGCGACGAGCGTGTTCCTCGCCGTGAAGGACGCCGTGCGCGCCTCCCGCCTCGAACGCGGACTCGACGGACTGTTCCGGATGGACGCTCCGGCGACGGTGCAGGAAGTCCGCCGGGCGTGCGAAGTCGACCTGTCCCAAGGAAATGCGAGCACCTCATGACCGACTCGCTTGTCCGGCAAGAACAATCCACCGCGTCCATGACAGTCGCCGCCGCGGACGTGCGCAGCCACGACCTCTGGGAGCACGTCCAGCGCGGCCTGGTCTACCCGGCGCCGCACGCGCTGTTCGCGACTGGAGGACCTGTTCTTCCGGCACCGGTCGCCGGGATCCGGCTCGGAGTTGTCGCACGGCCGCGGCACGACATGGCCGGGTGACTTCAGCCATCCGATGCCTCGAGAGCACACTCGAGCAGCGGCTCTGAGCGGAATCTACGCACCCGTTCCCGCACCCAAAGATCAACTACCAGGCAGTCCTATGTGGCGCTACCGCAAGTCAACCTCGGTGGGGCTGAAGGGATTCGAACCCTCACCGGCTGGAACCTCAATCGACTACAACCCGCGGCACCGGTTGGCGACCTGGGCATGAGCGGCTCCGGTGACTCTCCGCAGCACCTTGGAGGCAGTACTGGACACCAGTTCATGCCCACATTCATGCGTCCGAGACCGGTATCTGAGCCGGTGATCAGCCAAGCGAAGTCCCGGCCGACGTAGAGCGACCACCGCAGTGGCGGCGGACGCAGTGGCGTCCTAGGGTGCCGCCGAACTGACTACCAGCGCGATGCGCCGTCGCCTCAACGTCGACGACTTTGGGCCATCCGTTACCGCCCACCCGCAGCGTGCCGGACGGCCACGGGCTTGATTCTGTTCACCTGCAATGACAATCTGCGCAAGGGCGCGGCGCTCGACGCCGTCCAGATCGCCGAGCTACTGGCCCGTGCCGCCCTTCGCGATGGTGAGCCGGGAAGGAGGCATGTGTGGCGGCGGGGACGGGGGTTCGCGGCTGGTTGCCGGCCAGCCCGCACGAGCGCCGCTACGCGACGATCACCGCGATCGACTCGCTCGGCACCGGCAGCTTCCTGACGGTCAGCGTGGTCCTGTTCGTGACCGTTGTCGAGGTCACCCCAACGCAGATCGGCGTCGCGCTCGGCATCGGCGGGGTGCTCAGCGTGCTCACCAGGGTGCCACTCGGTCGGCTGTCCGACCGGCTCGGTCACCGGCGCAGTCTGGTGCTGGTACACCTGTTGCGCGGGCTGGCCTTCCCCGGTTACCTGCTGATCGACGGGTACACCGAGTTCCTGGTGCTCAGCGTGTTCATCCTGGTCGTGGACGGCTGGGAGAGCCCGGTCCGCAAGGTGGTGCTGCTGGCGTTCGCGCCGCTGTCGCAGCGGGTCCGGATCGCCGCGTACAACCGGTCGGTCTACAACGTGGCGTTCTCGGCCGGTTCACTGCTCGGCGCGCTCGCGCTGCTGGACTCGACCGGTCGGGTGAGCCTGTACCTGATGGTCACCGCGAACTCACTGTCGTTCCTGTTCGCCGCGGTGCTGGCGTACCGGATGCCGGCGAGCAGCACGGCCCCGGCGAGCCGCCGGCCGGCGCCGGTGCGTAGCCGGCAGTACGCGGTGGTCGGGCTGTTGCTCGGTTGTCTGTTCACCTGTACCAGCGTGCTGACAATCGGTCTGCCGCTGCTGGTACTGAGCCACTTCGCCGAGCACCGGTGGCTGATCGGCTTCTGCCTCGCGCTGCACACCGCGATCGCGATCGTCCTGCAGATCCGGCTGAGCCGCGGCACCTCCGACATCCGCGGCGCCTGCCGGGCCGGGGTGATCGGCGGGTCGGTGCTGGCGGTGGCGTGCCTGCTGTTCTACGCGGGGGCACGCACCAGCACCCAGCTGACGGTCGGCGTCGGGCTGCTGCTGCTGGCCGTGGCGGCACTGTCGATCGGTGAGCTGCTGGTGTCGGCCGCCACCTGGGGACTGTCGGTCAGCCTGCGCAAACACGACCTCACCGCGCACAACCAGTCGGTCTGGTCGATGTACATCTCGCTGCCGCAACTACTCGGACCGTTCGTGGTGGTGTGGGCGCTGCACCAGTTCGGCGACGCGGGCTGGCCGGCGCTCGGCGCGCTGATCCTGCTCGCCGCGCTGGCGCTCAGACCCGTCTCATTGGCGGTGGATAAGGCGATCACGCGCGGCTAGCATCGAACTTCTGCCGATTCTCGGCCACGGGAGATGGGGACGCCGGTGCCTGACACTTCGCTGACATGGTTAGTGGTCGGCGCCGACCGTCTTCGTTCATCCGTTCGGCGGCCACCCGAATGGCAGATCGTCGAGTTGGCCTGTCCGACAGACGCATTCGCCCCGGCCGTCGACGACAGTCAGCTCTATCTGCTCGACGAGGTCGGCTGCCCGACCGTCCGGTCCAGGACGCTGGACCAGGATGGCACGGTGCTCGCCGAGGCGATGCACTCGCCCGCCGAGTTGCTGCGGCAGGGGACGAACACTCCCATCGGGCTGCTCCGGCAGGCCGCCGACGGCGTGCGGATGTACCTGCGCGTCAGCAGCTGCGCCGACCGACACCGATTCATCAGGGTGCCCGGTTCGCCGATTCCCCGCCACGGAGCGGTGCGCGCGCTGTTCGCCGCCGCCGACGAGCACTTCCTGAAGGTGAACAACCACTTTTGCTATCAGGTCAAATCACTGCCGGACGTCGAACTGGAACACAAATTCACCCTGGTCGACAATCCCGATGTGGGCCGACTGGCCAGGGACACCTACGAGCTGGCCGACTCGGGCCGACTGCCCGGCTGGCTGGTGCAGTTCCAGGATGAGGGCATCCAGTCCTGGGACTTCATGAACCACGTCTATGCCATCGAGCAGCCGACGGCGGACGCCGGCTACGTCTCGTTCATCCCGACCACCGACGGCCGGTACACGGTGAAGCGCAAGATCTTCACAGTGGACAGCGATGAGCGACCCGAACTGCGCAGTCGCGGCGTCGCCGTCACCGACTTCGACGAGTACCTGCGCGGCGTGCTCGGACTCACCCCGGCCTGGCACGCCAGCTTCCGCCGCGCGCGCCACGACGTGTGCGTCGAGTCGATCGAGACCGGCAACGCGTTCGTCATCTCCTACGACCACAGCACGATCGTCGATGACGCCGGGGCCGCGCTACCGGGGCTGGCCGAGCTCGTCCAGTGCGAGGTCGAGTACCGGTTCAGTCAGTCGTTGGCCCCGGTCGACTACCGGCAGGTGCATACCGACCTGGCGATACTGCGGACGTTGCTGAACGACTTCTTCGACCGGCGGTCGATCGTGCACTACCAGCGCCACGAGTCGAAGCTGACCTTCCTGCGGAGACAGCATGCCGGTGTTCGCTGACCAGGGCCGGATCTGTCTCGTCGGCGCGACCGGCAGCGGCAAGTCCACCACCGCCGAGCTGCTGACCGAGTACCTCGCCGCGGCCGGCCGCCGGTCCCGCCTCATCGCGCTGGCAGCGCCGCTGCGCGAACTGCAGGACCAGCTGTACCGCACGATCGGTCAGCCGAAGGCGGCCGATCAGCAGGATCAGCAGCTGATGTTCGCGCTGGCCACCAACATCCGAAGGATCCGGCCGACCGCGCTGGTCGACCTGTTCGAAGCCGCGCTGGCCGACACCCCGCCGGACACCGTGGTGATCAACGCCGACCTGCGCGACCACGCGGTGGACGCCGTCCGGTTGCGCGAGCTGGGGTTCCGGTTCGTCCGGCTGCGCTGCGACCGCGTGGTGCGCCAGCACCGGCTCGGCCGCCGCGACGACATCAGCGTCGTCGACGACGAGCGGGAGTTCCGGCTCGACGCCATCGCCTGCGATCTCGAGTTCGACAACAGCAGGCCCGGTCTGGCGCACCTGCGCGACTTCTGCCGTGAGCTGAGCCGCGACTTGATCGAGGTCGCCCGGTGCTGCTGACCGGTGCCGAGATCGCCGACGAGTACCGACGCGGCGTGGTCTCGATCGAACCGTTCGATCCGGCCCAGATCGAGCAGAACAGCTACGGCTTCCGGCTCGGCCACCGGCTGCTGGACTGTGCTGCCGGGGCGGATGCCGGCTTCGACGCCCGGCAGCCGATCACCCCGATCGCGTCTCGGCGGATTCCAGCCGACGGTGTCGTGTTGCGGCCGAACCGGCTTTACCTCGGCGAGACGATGGAGGTGATCGGCAGCAACCGGCACGCCTGCGAGCTGTACGGGAACCTGTCGGTGGCCGCGCTCGGGGTGTGGGTCCAGGTCAGCGCGCCGCTCGGGCACACCGGCGCGGTGGTTCGCTGGACACTGGAGATCCGGGTGGCCCAGGCGATCCGGCTGCACGCCGGGATGCGCATGGGCAAGGTCGCGTTCTGGTCGGTCGACGGCGCGGTGCTGCCCTACACCGGCCGCTACGCCAACTCCCGCACGGTCCTGCAGAGCCGGCTGGTCCGGGAGCCTGCCGGATGATCCTGTCCGGGAACCAGATCACCCTCGAACAGCGGGCCGGCCGGATCGTCATCGATCCGTTCGACGAGACCGCGGTGAATCCGAACAGCTACAACTTCACCCTGTCCGATCGCCTGGTGATCTATGCCGACGACGTGCTCGACGCCAGCCGGGAGAACCGCACCGAGGAGCTGCGCATCCCGGCCGACGGGCTGCGGTTGCAGGCCAACCGGCTGTACCTGGCCGCCACCCGCGAGGTGATGGGCAGCGAGCACTTCGTACCGACCTTCGCCGCCCGGTCGTCGGTGGCCCGGCTCGGGCTGTTCATCAACCTGTCCGCGCCGCTGGGCGACATCGGGTTCATCGGGCGCTGGACGCTGCAGCTCTACCCGACGCACGACGTGATCGTCTACGAGGGCATGCAGATCGGGCAGATGATGTGGTGGCGCACCATCGGCGACATCTCGCTCTACGACGGCAAGTACCAGCACGCCACCGGCCCGCGTAGTTCGATGCTGTACAGGAGTTTCCAGTGAACGGTTTCGTCGCGCTGGCCGCGGCCGGCGAGCCGGAAGCGCACGGCAACAAGGCGGCCGGGCTGGCCCGGGTGTGCACCCGGGTGTCGGTGCCGGACGGGCTCTTGGTGCCGGGCAGCTGGCTGACCCACTGTCTGGACCACAGCACCCGCGCCCGGCTGGCCGACCTGCTGTGTCGGGTGGACGACGCCGACGAGCCGGCGCTGGACCGGCTCACCGCCGAGCTCGACGCGCTGCTGCAACCGTTGCGCCCCAACGTGCAGCGGGCCGGCGCACTGCTGACCGCGAGCACCGGGCTGGGGCCGCTGGTTGTGGTGCGCAGCAGCTCGTCCGATGAGGACTCCGCCAACCTGAGCTTCGCCGGGGTGTTCGACAGCCTGGTCGACGTCGCCGAGGCCGACATCGTCGCGGCGGTCTGGCAGGTCTGGTGCTCCGGCTTCGGCGCGCGGGCGCTGCGGCAGTACCGGCGGATCGGCCGGGTGCCGCGCATCGACCACCTCAGCGTGCTGGTGCAACACGCGATCCGGCCGGTCACCGCCGGCGTGGCGTTCAGCGAGCCGTCCGGTGACGCCTACGTCGAGTGGGTGTCCGGACACGGCGCCGACCTGATGGGAGGGCTGGCGGTGCCCACCGGCGAACGCCTCGACCGGCGTACCGCCGTCGACGGCTGGCGGGCCCGACTGTCCGCCGCGCTGGTCGAGCTGTCCCGGGACGGCTCCGGACACGACGTGGAGTGGGCCTGGGACGGCGAACGGCTGTGGGTCGTGCAGGTCCGGCCGCGCACCGCGGTTGTCGGGGCGGCCGCGCCGACCGACGGACTGCGGGTGTCGCCGCTGTACGAGGGCGACCAGCACGACCTGTTGCTGGGCGACTGCGCCGAGGACTACACCCGGATCCGGGCCAAGCGCCGGCTGCCGAGGGCGATCGCGCTGGCCGAGGGCGCCTCGGTGCCCGGCGGCTGGTTGGTCAACTGGGACACCGGCGCCGCGTTCGACGCGCTGGCGGCCTGGAGCGCGGAACTGCCGGCCAGGGTCGTGGTCGACTCCAGTCCGACCCAGCGCCAGTACATCCTCACCCGCGCCGAGCTGCCGGACACCGTGCGGATGCTGGCCGACGGCACCGACGGGGTGTTCGCGTTCCTGTGCCGCGAGTACATCCACGGCGAACTCGCGCTGCTGTCCACTGTGGCCGCCGACGGATCGGTCTACGTGGAGGCGTCCGACGAGGGCCTGCTCGCGGTCAACCGGGGATTCGGCGAGGCCAGCCCGGTCGACGCCGAGCAGCTCGACCGGCTGGTGGGAGCCGCGCAGGCGGCGGCGCTCACGGCCACCAGCCGCCAGCACGCGCGGCGACTGCACCCGCGCGCAGTGCTGGAGTGGGTGATCAGCGACGGTCGGCTGATCTTCGTCGACTACTCCGCGCCGAGCACCGGGGAGGCCGGTGCGCCGACGGCGCTCGGCGGCCGGGTACTCAGCGCCGGCCTGGCCAGCGGCCGGGTGCGGCATCTGGACATCGACGACGTGCTCACCGAGTCCAGCATCGCGCCGATCATCAGCATCGCGCAACCGGTGTCAGCCACCGAGGAGGCGCTGCTGGTGCGCCAGCTCCGGGACCGGCTGCGCATCGACCCAGACTCCGACGGCGGCGGTGACGGTGACGGTGACGGGCTGATCGTCGCGGCGGCTCGGCCGATCGCGGTGCTGTCGCTGCTCATCGGCCAGGTTGACGGTTTCGTGTTCGAGGAAGGTGCGCTGCTCAGCCATCTCGGCATCCTGCTGCGCGAGGCGGGTGTGCCGGCGGCCATCGTCGGCACCGGGAACCTGCCGCCGGAGGACTGCGTTGTCGACTTGGTGCACGGCGCGGTCCTCACCGGGTCGATGCGGAGACATTAGCTCAGCACCTTTGTCCGGATCGCCGGACCGCAACCATGCTCGAACGTGCGGGCCAAGACACGTGGGCCGGACGCCGGTGCTGGTCACGCCCGAGCCGGGCGAATTCACGTGATCGGGTGCGGACACTCCGAACGCCGTATTCAGGTCTTCGGAGACTTTCACGGTCCATCACCGTCGCCCAACGAGAGCGACGGGTGTGCAGCCGCCGCGCGAGTGTCGGGGCGCCGCCATCGACGCACTCATCTGCCGCTGTGCAGATATGGCTGGCGGCCGTTCGGTCGGCGTGATCGCGCCTACCTTGCGGTCCGTCATGGCCGGGCTGTCGGCGTCAGATGCCTCTGGAGCACTCCCAAGCCACTACATTGAGTGGAATTTGGCACCCGTTTTCGCACCCAGCGGTTAGCTCGACGGCAGCCCGACCTGAGCGTTTCCGCAGGTCAAGATAGGTGGGGCTGAAGGGACTCGAACCCTCACTGGCTGGAACCTAAATCGACTACAAACCGCGGCACCAGCGTGCGACCAGGGCAGACGCAGGCTCACGAGGACCAGATCGAGGCAGTAGAGGCGCCAGAAGCAGCACGCCGAACGGAGCCGGCGCCAGCCGTCGCCGCAGGAATGCCTGAGCCCGAAACACGACGGTGGGCTGATCGACGTAGATATGGCTGTACCTGCTGCACTCGAGGTGCCGACCCATTGCCGGGGTTGCGGGCAGATGCTCCTTCTTCCCCGACCTGGACGTTACGGGTGTCAGAAGTGCGAGCCGATTCCCATGGCCTCAAGTCCACGGTTCCGGTGGGACTAAGGATGCCGGGCAAACCTATAACGGCTGGTTGGTGGAACCGACTTCTTAGTACGGCGCCAACTTGGCGATGATGGTCGCTTTGTGGAGGATGCGCCCAGGTGTTCGACAATCGCCAGCTCGCTACCCTTATCTTGTTCGGCTGTTTACTAACCTTGGGTCTCGCTACGAAGTCCGGCCGGATGGGGCTGGCGGGCGCTGCCAGGTCGTTCTGGCGGGTCAAGGTCGCGGGGTCGGTGCTTCTCTACGTGGTGTGGCTGGTCGGGGTGCACTGGCTTGGTGCTGCTGTCGGCATCTGGAATGGTCGCCTGCTTGGCGAATCGGCCTACTGGAGGATCATTGCGGGGTTTGTCCCGTTGTTCCGCATGGCCGAGCCGCGCAAGCATCGCCGACCGTTCCGCTCGTTGATGCGAGATCTCGTGACGAGCACGGTTTTCTTGGTGTTTTCTCAATCTCAAGCCCTTCGACCTGGCGGGTGAGCTGGTCCTCCAAGTCGTGCTGGCTCTCCTGGTTGGCGGCTAGTTGATTGCCGTGCGTAAGCGCCGGAGGAATGCACGCAGGATCTGCGAGGTGCTTCTACTCCTGGTCGTGATGGGCATGGCCACCTACACGGTGGTGTGGCTAGTGAGGGCGGGGAGCTCGCCGCGTTGAACGATCAGGCCGACCAGCTCGGATGGGTGGAGTTCCGCGACCGCAGCAAGCAGGGGCGCGATCAAACTGACTCCTCTGGATGCCGCCCCGGAGCCGAAGAACCTCCGGGCGTTGAAGTCGGAGATCCGGACCCGGTGGGGCACGGTGCCGCTGATCGACATGCTGAAGGAAGCCGTGCTGCGCACCGGCAGGGCGGCGACATCGCCACCAACCGACGCGACGAACAGGAACTGTCGGTGCTGTGCCTGAGAGTGCTGCAATCAGCGCTGGTGTACGTGAACACTCTGATGGTCCAAGACGTCCTGGCCGACAAGGCTTGGGCCGACCAAATGACCGAGGTCGACCACCGCGGCCTAACCCCGCTGTTCTGGACCCACATCGCGCCCTACGGCGAGATCCGGCTGAACATGCAGCACCGCCTCAGCCTGATGACGAGCTGACACAGGGACATCCGTCCGTTGGAGGATGGGCTATTGCAACAGTCGATCATGCTCGGTCGTGGACCAGCGCCAGGCGTTGAGCTGCGGGTCGCTATCCAAGTGGTGCGTCGTCGTCTCGGCGATGAGTTCCGCGAGCCCGCGGAGTCTGAACTGTCGGCCGGCGTAACCTCGCCACCGGTGTCCGGGGTCCGCGGACTGCCGCTCACCCCCGACGACTTCTTGCGCTGACGGCGGGATCCGGGTGTTCGGCGTTCGGTGACTCGGGGCTAGGTGAAACGGGGCCCGGCGACACGGGATCCGGCGGCCCGGGGTCCTGTGGCGCCGGATACCGCACGGCTGCGGGAAAGCAGCGCAGCAGTGCGGCGAGCCGCGCGGTATCGCCCGCCACCTCGGTGTCTGCCCGCTCGACGGCGTCGTGCAGCGCCGCACCAGCGAACACCAGATCGCGCAACGTCGCCGCCTCCGGCACGGTCAGCAACGCATCGGGTTCGGCGTGCTCACCGCGGTCCAACTCGAGGCGCCCGCCCGCAACGGTGATGCGGAACCGATCGCCCGCGACGTCCAGCTGGCAGCGCAGCGACAGCTCACCCGCCAGTGCCGGATCGAAGGTGGCGCGCAGGGCGAACAGCAGCGCGTCGACGCTCAGTTCCGCCGCGCCGTCCTCGGGCAGCGGTGCGCGGCTGCCCCAGTGGGCGAGCGCGCGGAGCACGGGCTCCAGTTCCTGCCCGCGCTCGGTGAGTTCATACACGGCGGCGGGCGCAGGCGGTCCCAGGCGCCTTCGCCGCACCAGGCCGTCGGCTTCGAGCTCGCGCAACCGCTGCGCGAGGACGTTCTGGCTCATCTGCGGCAGCCCGCGGTGCAGGTCGGAGTAGCGCTTCGGGCCGAAGACCAGCTCCCGCACGACGAGCAACGCCCACCGCTCGCCGACCGCGTTCAGCGCTCGCGCGATGCCGCAGGGGTCGTCGAACAACCGCTTCTTGCTCATGCACCCGAGTGTACTTGCACAACAGGTGTTCATGCTCCTACATTAGGAGTATGGTCACTGTGACCTCCGCCGACGGCACCGTCATCGGCTACACACGCACGGCGACGGCCCCCGGTGATCCTGGTCGGCGGCGGTCTCGACGACGGAACGGAGAACGCCCCACTCGCCGAGGCGCTGGCCGCGCACCGTGCTCAACCAATCCGTTCGCAACACCGAGAGAAGGAATCGAACCCATGGGAAAGTTCGCGATCGAGACGAGCGGGTTGAAGAAGAGCTCGGCAAGACCCACGCGGTCGCCGGTGTGGACCTGGCCGTGAGCGCCGGGGCGTGTACGGCGTGCTCAGTCCGAACGGGGCGGGCAAGACCACCACGATCCGCATACTGGCGACGCTCCTGCACCCCGACGCCGGAGAGGCGCAAGTGCTCGGCTACGACGTCGTGCGTGACGCCCAGGCGGTGCGGAGCAGGGTGGGCCTCACCGGGCAGTTCGCGTCGGTTGACGAGGACCTCACCGGGGTGGAGAACCTGTGCTGCTCGCCAGGCTGCTCGGCTACTCACGCCGCCGAGGCAGGGAGCGGGCGGCCGACCTGCTCGACGCGTTTGGTCTTGCCGAGGCAGCCGATCGGCAGGTGAAGAAGTACTCCGGCGGGATGCGCCGGCGCATCGACATCGCGGCGAGCCTTGTCGTCACCCCCGAACTGATCTTCCTCGACGAGCCCACGACTGGGCTCGACCCGCGCAGCAGGAACCACGTCTGGGAGATCGTCAGGGGCATGGTCGCCGAGGGCGCCACCGTGTTGCTGACCACGCAGTACCTCGACGAGGCCGACCAGCTGGCCGACCGGATAGCGGTGATCGACCACGGGAAGGTGATCGCCGAGGGCTCGAGCAGAGCCCTTGGCTGCCGCTCGCCTGTCTCGTCGTGGCGGCCGTGATCGCAAGGGCGCGGTGGTCGCGCACCGAGGCCGTCGTCGGCACGCTGCTCAGGCGCTGAGACAAACCTCTCGAACGGAGATGTGAGATGAACGAGATGGACTTTCGCGTGACATCAAACGATGGCACCACCATCGCCTACGACCGGAAGGGAAGCGGCCCGGCTGTTGTCCTGGTAGGCGGCGCGCTGGACGACGGAGCCGAGAACGCTCCCTTGGTACCTGCTCTCGCCGAGCACTTCACGGTCTACAACTATGCCCGTCGGGGGCGCGGCGCGAGCGGCTTCACCGAGCCCTACGCCGTGGAAAGAGAGATCGAGGACCTGGATGCGTTGATCGCGGAGGCGGGTGGCTCGGCACACCTGTTCGGGGCGTCCTCTGGTGGCGCGCTGGCGCTGGAAGCCGCGGCCGGGTCAGCCATCGACACGATCGCCGTGTGGGAGGTGCCCTACGCGGTCGGGGACGACATACGCCCGCGATTCGAGGAGTACATCGCGGACACCCGACACGCCTTCGACGCCGGGCGAGACGAGGAGGTTCTCGAACTGTTCATGCGCCTGTCCGGCGCTTCCGACGACAACATCGCGGCCAGGAAAGCGGCAGGCAAGCAGACGTCGCATTGGGCGGATTCGGTCGCCCTCGCGCCCACGCTGGTCCACGACAGCGTCTTCCACAACCGCTACCAGTTGCCGACCGATCGACTGGCAACGGTCACCCAACCGGTCCTGGTCACCACCGGAGGACCGATCACGGTCCCCTACATGGCAGGCCTGCCCTCGGACTTCTTCGACCGCGCAGCCGACGAGCTTGCAGACCTACTACCCCACGCTCAACGGGAGACCCTCGACGGGCCGGATCACGTCGTCGACCCACAGACCATCGGCCCACTGTTGCTACGGTTCTTCAGCAGCGAACACTGAGAGGCCCGCGAGGTGGTGCGGGAAGACCGATTGCGCACCGCGCAAGCAGATCTTCGTCGCGCCAGGGACACGGGGCGGACAGGTGGTGCCGAGGTTGATGTCGTCGGCGGCATCACACGCCTGATCCTGGGCGTGCTCGTCACCAATCAAAATTACCCATGCAAGAATTGATATATGAGCTGGTCAAGCTTGGTGGGACTGAGGGGAGTCGAACCCCTACTGGCTGAAACCTAAATCGACTACAAACCGCGGCACCGGTGCGCGACCAGGGCAGAAGCAGGCCCATGAGAAGGGGATCGAGGCAGCAGAAGCATCAGTTGCCGCTCGTTCGCACCCAAACTCGCACCCAGCGGGTCGACGGTGCAGCGGCCGGTGGCTTGCTGGCTTCAAGCCGTGATGCCTATGGTGCCGAGGAGGCGCCTTCAGCCGTCGATGCGTTGGGAGCACACTCAACCTGCGACTCTGGGCGGAATCTACGCACCCGTTCTCACCGCTGGCGATTGGTGGTTCTGTGCTAGGCGGTCTCGCCGGCTGCCTCAATCTGGTGCGTATGGTGTCGGAAAGTTGTAGAGGTACGCGCAGTGTCGAGGCGCCGGTATCAGGTTGATCTCGTGGCCGTTCCTGATGCCCGAATGAGGGGCGCTGGGATCGAGAAGGGTTTAACCGTGATTTCGAGGGTTCTTGTCGATTCAGTTCCGTGGGCTGACGTCCGTTCCGCGAACGGCGGTGCGGAGTTCGCTCCCGACGCCATGCGTGATCTTCTGGACGCGAGCTCCGAGGGTGAGGTCCTCGATGCATACTGGCGCCTGGACGATCGCGTTGTCTTGCAGGGCACCTTGTTCGAGTCGGCGAGGTGGGTGATCGGGCCGCTGTTGGCGGGGCTGGCGACCGAGCGGCCAGCGTTCGTCCGTGAGCACGTCGTGAACCTCCTGGTGGAGATCGCCTTGGGCATACCGATCGAGCCGACGGAACCTTCCTTGCACGGTCTCTGTTATGACGAGCTACGGAAAGGAACTTTGGATCATCTACGTCCTCCTCGACGACGACGTGCCGATGGTGCGGTTAGGTGCCCTTGAACTGCTGAACGTGGCGGAGCCGGACAGAAAGCGCTTCGCCCTGATAGTCGAGCGGATGAAGGCCGACTCTGACAGCAGAGTCGTTGAACTGGCCCACGTGTTTGCACCATGATTTCCAGCGCTCAGCGCGCCTCTGCCACCGCGGACCTCGGCGCCAGATGCCTCTTGAGCACACTCAAGTCGCTGCACTGAGTGGAATGTTGGCACCCGTTCTCGCACCCAGGGGTCAGCTTTGTGGCGGCCAATCCGAGCGTTTCCGCTGGTCAGAGCTAGTGGGGCTGAAGGGATTCGAACCCTCACCGGCTGGAACCTAAATCGACTACAACCCGCTGCACCAGCGTGCGACCAGGGCATACGAGGGCTCGCGAGGACCGGATCGAGGCAGCAGGGGCACCAGTTGCCGCACGTTCGCACCCAAACTCGCACCCAGCGGTCGGTGGCGCTGTGCTTAGACCTGGTCTCAAAACTCGGCGTGTCGCTAGGTGAACCAACGGCCCGTCCCTGGCTCCGCACCGCCCGCCTGTAGGCCCGGCCCGACGGACCGGAAGTCTGTCAGAGAGACTGGGGGCCAGTGCCCGCCCTCTCGACCTGGAGCCTTTGATGCCGCAAGGGACCGTCCGTTGGTTCGACGCCGAACGGGGTTTCGGCTTCCTCGCGCCCGAGGACGGCTCGCTGGACGTGTTCGTGCACGCCTCCGAGATCGTCGAGGACAGCGGCGCGAAAGTGCTCCGCGAGGGTCAGGCCGTCGTGTTCGAGGTCGGCGAGAACGACCGCGGGCCCCAGGCGCTGCGCGTTCGCGTCACCGCCGATGCGGCCACCGGCAGCGCCGTGGGCCTGCTCGGCACCGTCAACTGGTACGAGCCGGGCAAGGGGTACGGCTTCGCGTCGCCGGATGGCGGCGGCGCCGACATCTTCGTGCACAGCTCCGCCATCGTGACCGGCGGCGTGGTCACCGAGGGGCAGCGAGTGGCCTTCCTGATCGTCGAAGGCGAGCGCGGCCCGCAGGCCGGGCACGTGATCCCGCTGGGAGCAGGGGCCGGCTCACCCGCTGCGGCTGGTATCGCGGACGGTGCCGACGGCACGGTGGCCTGGTACGACGAGGACAAGGGCTTCGGCTTCATCAACCCCGACTCCGGCGCCGGGGACGTCTTCGTTCACGTCCGGGCCCTGGCCGAGGGGCTGACGTGGCTCGCAGAGGGCGACCGCGTCGCCTACGAGGTGGCTAGTGGAGACAAGGGCCCGCAGGCCCGCGACGTGCACCTGGTCCGGGGCGCCGAGCCCCAGACGGCGCCGCAGCGGTCGGCACCTGCCGCGGCCGCAGCGCCGGCGGCGCGGGACGTGCCCGTACGAGGCGGCGAGGGCGTCGTCGCGCGCTACGACGGCGACCGCGGCTTCGGCTTCATCACCCCGGACGCAGGCGGCGCCGATCTCTTCGCCCACGTGTCCGTGATCATGGGGTCGGAGCCGCTGCAGAAGGGTGACCGGGTCCGGTACGCGGTGCGTCAGAGCGACCGGGGCCCGCAGGCCGACCGCATCGAACGCCTCTGAAGAGGCGGCCCCACCGACCGCTGATCACTTCCCGACGAGAGTGCTCGTTCATCCCCGTCGATGGTGCCGTCAGCAACGCGGCTGCAGCCTCCCAAACTATTCAAGCCAGCGCCCAACGACAGAAACGGGCCTAAGCCGCTGAGAGCTGCGGACGAACGTCCGCTCATGCCGCGTAGGGTGCGTTGGTACTCGCGGCAGAAGCGATCTCGTCCCACACGGAATAGCAGTTGCTACTCGTGGGGCATGCAGTCGCTGCCACCTGCTTGCGCAAGCCTCCATCGCGCCGCGTCGCGATGGAGTTCGCTAAATAACGGCCGCCAATAGTCGTCGAGAACAGCTTGCTCAACCGTTAGATCCCGACGGCCCATACGAATCAGACGCTCGAACCCACTCTGAATGTCACCACTAGCTAGAAGACGACGAGCAGCCGCGGCAGCACCCCCAGGCCCTCTCATCATGGCGATCCACGCGGTCGGCACGTACCCCAGTCGCCGGCACTCCTCGACGGCTTCCTCACAGGCTCGCTGGAACTCCGCCTCCAGGGTCATCAACGCAGTCTGCCACTCCCAACCCGAAGGCCGCTCCTCCACATTGAGGCGTAGGGACAGGGATCCAAAGGCCGGTGCAGGCCAAAGTAGTGCCGCACAGGCACGACTGGACAGCTCACCACGAAGTAGACCCGATACATGCCATCCGCTCTCACCCAAACGAGCTCATCTGCCGCTGTGCGGGTATGGCCGGCGGCCGTTCGGTCGGCGTGACCGCGTCTGGCTGCGGTCCGTCGTAGTCAGGCTTGTCGGTGGCAGGTGCCTCCTGAGCACTCTCGAGCCGCTGAACTGAGTGGAATGTTGGCACCCGTTTTCGCACCCAGAGGTCAGCTCAGCGGCGGTCGAAACCGAGTGTTACCGCTGGTCAGAGCTAGTAGGGCTGAAGGGATTCGAACCCTCACCGGCTGGAACCTAAATCGACTACAACCCGCGGCACCAGGTGGCGACCTGGGCATGAGCGGCTCTGGTGACTCTCCGCAGCACGCCAGAGGCACCGTTGGGCGTCAGTTCATGCCCACGCTCATGCCCAAGGCTCACGCCGAGGCGGCCTGCTCGCGCCGCAACTCGATGCACGGACCAGCAACAGGCATCATGTGACACTGCTAACGCTGCGAGTCGACTATCCCGCATCGATGTGGAGGGCTGCACCGCAGCGCCGCTTCTCTAGCCCCCCTTTACCTTGACATCTAGGGGGGCTAGACTTACCGTTGTGGTGTTTAAGTCGATGCGAAGACGCGAGGTGGCGGACCGGCTTGTTGCGAACGGATGCACGTCGGTTCGCAACAAGGGCAACCATGAGGTTTACGCCTGCGCGTGCGGCATACACCGGACCGCCCTGCCTCGCCACGGGACGATCACGCCAGGGGTAGTCGACAGTATTGAACGTCAGATCGCATGCCTGCCGAAGGGATGGTTGAAGCAGTGAACCAGCAAGTATTCAAGGCCACCGCCATCCGCGAGGGTAGGTGGTGGGTCGTTGATGTCGATGGCGTCGGCGTCACCCAGGGTCATAACGCCGCCGAGGCCAAGGCCATGGCCGTCGATCTGGTCGAAGCTATGCTCGAGATCGACAGTCCGTCGGTAGAGGTCGAGTTCGTGGTCGGCGCTGTTCCCCCTGCGGAGGTTAGGCACGCTCGCACGCTCGTGCAGCAACTGGCCGAGGTGCAGCGAGAGACAGCGCGGGTATCACGTCAAGTTGCGGCCAAACTGTCAGCCGCTGGTCTCACGGGCGCAGATACTGCAGCGCTGTTGGGCATCTCGCCTCAACGGGTGTCTCAGCTCCTACAAGAACCCAGTGCAGCTCCGAAGAAGGCTGCTGCTGCGAAGTCGTCGAGGACTACGAAGACGCAGTCGACAGCTGGCAGGACACGGAGTCGACAAGGGGCGATTACCGACCTCACGAAGCGCCGCGCAGGAAAGACCGCGGCTACGAGAACGATCACCAAGACGAAGTCCGGACGGGCGATGCCAAAGTCCGCCGCAGCGAAGGTAAAAACAATCAAGAAGACGGGGCAGGGCAGACAGTCGCCAGCGTAACGAACACGACGCTCCGGCCTCTGATCAACCTCAAAATTGTCGGTCCCCTGTGCCATGGTTGAGGGTGGGTTGCGGAGTGGCACGCGCGACGTGTTCGAGCGGGATCTACTCGTGACCGGGGCAGGGTCAGCGTTCGATGGTGCTGGTTGTCTCCGATGGCTGCTGGCATTGGGCGATGGAGGTGCGCAGTATGACCACCGATGTTCGCTTCGTTCCTGACGATCGGCAGCTGGACTTGTCCAGGCTGTCGCCGGCCGACTTCGCCTTGATCGCGGCACTTCATGGCCAGATCGACCGTGGAGATCGTGTTCTGCTGTGCTTGCGACCGGCGCAAGACGGTGCGGACGAGATGTACATCCGCAAACGTGGTGACACCTTCTGGGCTGCCCACTTCCCGGGTGGTGGTCATGGAGACCATGAGATCCGGTTGGAAAGCGATGAGCATCGTCGGCAGAAAGACTACTGGTGCCGCGCGGCAACCGACGCCGGTTTCGAGGCCGAACAGGAATTCCGCACGGCGGGCAAGACCGTCCTGGACGTCGCTATAAAGGGTCCCTGCCAGACCGGCGTCGAAGTTCAGCGTTCCCATATCACCGCTGCGCACGCCAAGGCCCGCACGACGAAGTCCTACAAGGCGGGTTGGCTGCCCGTCTGGTTCGCCGACTCCGACGCGCAACCCAAGTGGTTCTTCGAGGTGCCTTCCGTCGGCTGTAACAGCATCGGCTGGACCAGCCTGCCGCATCGTAGGGCCGCTACCGCCGCGCGCGGCTTGCGGACCATCTCCGCGGCGAGATGCACCGCTGGGGTGTTCGATCGATGCCCCGATCGAAACAAACGTCCTTGCGGTAGGTACCACCCCCAGCATGAACCCTGGGCAGGGCTCACTATCGATGATGTAGCGGCGATGATGCCAGCGCGGCAGGCAGTGCCGATGCGCTGGAACGGCAAGCAGATCTACATCGTGCCGCCGAAGAGCCTTGATCTCTACCGCGAGCTGACGGGGAGGGACGACCTATATCGTGCCGGTCAGAAGGAACAGATCGAACGGACCCTGCGGCAGCAGCTTTCGCAAGAATGCTTGAGCCCCAAACATGATGGCGGGCTCTTCGATGCGGACCTGGTTGCTCCTGGCCTGCCTGAGGCACCAACCCATTGTCGCAGCTGCGGCCAGAAGCTCCTTCTGCGCCGGCCGGGCCGTGATGGGTGCCAGAGGTGCGATCCGATCCCTTTGACGTCAAGTTTGCGATTCAAGTGGGACTAACCGCCCTCGCTGAGAAGGTCCTGTTCGTCGGCACGCAGCGAGACTGCCACGAAGGGATGCAATTGCTGGTCAGCGTAGGTGCGGCTGGAGGAATGTATCGCGCCCAGGCCCGTTGACGATGCTGTTCACATGCGGTGAGCGGAATCTCCTGCTCACGCTGAAGGCAGACTCGTGGCCCTGAGGAGGCGGTGACCTGTGCCTGAGGCAGCGTTGCGTGGGACTAGCTTCGGCGACCGTTGGATCGAGGTACGTACGTCCGCTCAGGATGCGCGGGCGCTGAGGGAGGTAATCGCTGATCGCGGTCGTACAGGGCCGAGGTCGCTGCGGTTGGACGACGTCGTCGTGAACCTTGGTCACGCGGAAGTTGAGGTGAGGATCGGCGAGACCAGAGTCGGGTCACTGTGGGAAGTGGACATGTCGAGGTATGCCCCCGTGCTACGGACGGCTGGTCGTCCGGTGGAGTCCAGTGGCATCATAATCATCGACGCGGACGGCCATCCCGGCTCGCATGTCAAGTTGTACCTGCCGGATCCGGACATGCTGGTCCCGGCGAATTCGCTAGATCCGACTGTGCTCTTTCTGCCCGCACACGACCGTGCTGGCGGTATCACGTTAGCTCGTCGTAAAGCGGACCATGAGTTGATTGAGGCTGCGACCGCATCGCTGTGGTCAGGTCGTGATTGCTCGGTTTGGGTTTTACTCACCCGAACGTCCAGTGGAATCGACGCAAGCATAGACAAGATGCCGCTACCTTCCTTGAGCGACGAACGGGCAGCGGCTCTCCTTCTTAGTTGGGAGGCTCAATATCCACGGTCCAATGACCTTCAGTTCGAGTCAATCTTGTATAGCATTCGTGCCGGTCGGCAAGTGTGCGTCCGTTTCTCTCTTGCCTGAGGCGCATTCTTCGGTGTTCGTGTGTACCGGAGTCTGGCCCGACGCGGCTGATAGATGTGCGCTTAGCTTGTCGGCGAACGTGTAACACATGTCAGCGCCCGGTAACCGGGCGATAACAAGCAAAATGACCCCGCTAGTAGGGAGAAGCATGGCAAGGAAGACGGCCATCAATGTCAGGGATTGCGTTCGTGAACAAGTAGCAGCGCTAACCCGCTCGGAATTCTGGCAATTCGAGCTGGACCGACATAAGGCAAGTGAAGGTGACCTCGTTGTTGTAAACAACTCGTACTTCCATCGAGGGAAGGCATCGACGACTAAGAGCTCGAAATATCTCGGCGTCAGAATCGTCAAGGAAGGTGTTGCTGAGAGGGACCCGGTTATTGTCTTGAACCCTGGGCAGCTGAGGGGAGACACGAAGAAGCTTTCCGAGAAGCAGCTCGACGGAAAAGTGGAACTCTCAGACCTGCGTCAGGAGATAGCCGAAGAGCGCGCAAATCTGGGCTCAATTATATTCGCGCTCGTGTCAGAGATACAGCAGGATGAGGCGGTCGAAATTGAGATTGGTGGTAGGGGGTCGATTAGAGCGATCGGTTATGATCCTCGCCAAGAGGGCTCCGCTGAAGTCGTTGGTGACCGCTTGGTGGTGAATAGCCTAGATGATATCGATGCTATCTGGGTTGAGGCGTCAAAGTCTCTGGTGGCATCGGGGGTCGATCCTGAAAGCCTGTCTCTCGCGTTCAAGCGCGAACACGTCAAGTTGCGCAATATGTCGTACGCGCCGATTTCCCTGCGCACATTTTCCGATATTTCGGGAGACACCATACTGAGCAATGTAGTCAGGCAGCTTGAGAAGCAGAGGGCTAGCTATGGCTCCTACTTGGAACGCTATCTTGACAACCCGTTGAACGACGAGATTAGGCACGAAATATTGCGAGTTGCGTACAACTTCGCGGATGGGGCGGTCGTCTTTGCGGGCCTGGTTCAAGGGTTGTCCGATTTGAAACCGATATTGTTGTGGATGACGATCGCCGATCAGGTTGCTCTGTACACCGAAGTGTCGTCAATGCCAACCTATATGGGCGATGGTAGCAAAGTCTCATTCGAGTCTTACAGAAAGACTATATCCGATGCCCGGAATCAGGCGTTTCATGATATTTTCTCGCTAGGCAAGACGTTTCGCGTCAGGCTTGACGGAAGAGCCTTGTCTGGCGCGGAGATGCTGCTGTTCCGTAGTTATGGAGACCGCAACTCTCCTTCGTTGAACTTTAATGATCGGAAAGTTGTGGAGCTTTTGGAAGGGTTCACGCGGACGTCAGAACATTCAGTACCGATAGGGTTCTGGGAGAAGAACGTGCGCGTAATGGACTCGGTAGTTACTCTGGCGAAGTCGTTTAGCTACGCACTGGTGCAACTGGGCCTCTAGTGCTGCCAGGTTAGTTTCGTGACTATCACCTACATTAGGTGACTGCTGTTGACTGCGATCGCACGGCCTCTTATTTGTTGACGAACCGAACCTATATCTTTGGCGATATGACTAGCACGATGAATCTGATCTTGTGCTTGTTGTCGCTCGTTCAGTGACCACAATGCAATACCAAGGTCGATGCGGAGAGCCGCCTCGGCACGGCTGAATGTCGGATCGAGGCTACTGAGCGCGTTCGTTAGCGTGTCTATCGCATTGGTATCACCGAGGCGGGAAAGAGCGTGGCCTCGCCAGCGTTGAAGATGTACCCCGTCAAGGAATAGGAATGGTAGCGTGACATTGGTCGGGTCGGCCGGCCGTAGATGCTCGGCCCGATCGAAGGATCGAAGAGCCGCGTCACGGTTGTTGGTGTTTGCCAAGCCTTCACCATGAGCGGCGGCAAGCCATGCTCGGAGAACGGCCGGAGCGGTTCGTTTGACCATGCTGCGGGCTGCGGCGAGCTGATCAATCGCGGCATTTGGCTCGGCAAGATCCGTCAGGATCGACGCTTGTTGCGCCATGGCGTGAGCGTAAAGGTTGGGCGACTCAGCCTCGTTTGCGGCTTGCTTGGCACGTTCATGGTGTTCCCACGCATCGGTGAGCTGGTATCGGTCGAGAGCTTCCCAGCCAGCCAACGCGTTGAGTTCAGCTAGCAAGGTGGCTAGAGCGATTCGGACATTTGGGGTGAGGCTGTGGGTGTGGAGCTGATGGATTTGATTGATCTTGGCGCAGACTTCGTCGTAGGCGACGATGGCGCCCATCTGGCGGTCCAGACGCCGCAGGGCGTCGAGCTGTTGGCGTAGGAGGTCGATTACTGCCATGTCGACGTGGCGGGCGGCGTTCAGACGCTGGCGGAGTTCCAGAGCCGTGTGATCGTCGGTCTCGGGGCTCGGTGGGCGGAGGAGATCGGCCACGGGGACGCCGAAGATTCGTTCCAGGAGGCCCGCGGTGGCCGGGCGGGGCTTGCCGAGTGGGCCGCCGTCAGGGCGGCGGCCGGCGGCCAGGCGGAGTAGGTGGCGGAGGCTGAGGGTGCCCGGCAGGTGGTTGCGGCGGGCGAACCCCTCGGCGAACTCGGTGAACTCTTCGTAGGTCTCGCCGCGCTCGGTTCGGATCAGGTGCTCCAGGAGCGTCCTGGCCGCAGGTTGTTGCTCCAGTGGCATTGCCTTCCCCTCACGTGTGTCACCCCAATGGCATGCGCTTGTCATTCTGCCGAACAAGTGCCGACTGAAGACTGATTTCAGTCTTACACGGTACGTGTCTCGTGGCGCGTCGCGGGCGCGCGCGTGATGGGAAGCAGGAGGGCAACATGACGAACGTCGACCGAACGGGGTGGGGACCGCTCGAATCGTTGGCGACCGGCCGGCCGATCATCCCGACCGGCGGAATCTCGGTAGCCGACAGCCAGTTGATGAGCGAGTTGAGCCTGGTCAACTACGAGATCGCCCAGTACATCCTCGACTACTGCAAGGCCGACGACTACCGAACCGGAGGGTTCTCGGTCGAGCAGGAGTGGTCGCTCGCGCATCTCGTCTCAGCGGCTGCTGACGCGATCGAAGCGCGGGCGCGGCGGCGGGAAGCCGAGGGTGATGGCCGTGGGTAACCGTAGGGCTGATCGGTACGTGTCGCGGGCTCTGGGTGAGGAGTTGCGGCGTCGCCGTGAGGCGCGGGGGTGGTCGCGCGCTCGGCTCGTCGCTTGCCTGCCTTCGGGCATCAAGGGGCGCACCCTCTTGTCCTACGAGGACGGCACGCGGCAGCTCACCGTGGTCCGGCTGCTTGAGCTGTGCCGCTGCCTCGACGTGCCCGCGCCGGTTCTGCTGACTGACGCCCTTCGCAATGCACGGATGGAGCGGTCGTGACGGCCGCCATCGTGGCGCCGTACATCACGGCGTGGACCGAGGAGCAGGAGCTGCCGTACGCGCTCATCGAGCACTCGCGCGGGATCGGCTACGCGGACGAGACGATCGGCGACCGGGACAGTCATGGCGTGCTGTGGGCACGGACGCCACTCCGCCTCCGGCATGGGCGACCCGAGTTCGGGCGCATCCATCCTCAGCGGCAGCGGCGAGCCATGTCGCGGCTCCTCTGCCAGGTGTGTGCCGGTCCGGCCGGCCGGAACGAGGACGGCGTGCTGTGGATTCTCAGGGACTACCGTGATGACTGGCCCTCGTGGCCGAATCGCATGGGCGTCACCGAGCCGCCGATCTGCGCTCCGTGCGCTCGGCTGTCGGCGAAGCTGTGCCCGGCGCTGCGCCGCGGCGCCGTGGTGGTCCGCGTCGGGTCGTGTCCGGTCGTCGGGGTTCGCGGGATGCTCTACCGCAGTGGCGGCGGTCGACCGGTTCCGGTCGGGCCGACAACGGTCGCCTTCGACGACCCGGCAGTGTCGTGGGTTCGCGCGACGAACCTCATCCGCGAACTGGGCGACTGCGTGATCATCCCGTTCGAGGACCTGCCGTAGCGGGACGGCATCCGGGCGCCTCTCTTCAGGGGCGTTCCGACCCCACAAGTGGACGGCTGGGACGGCACTTTGCGGTGCCGTCCCAGCCGTCCCTTTTGTTGTCTGCCCAGCTCAGGGCGCATATCGTGCCGTCCCCGCTGCTGGGACGCCTCCATCACCTGCCGTCCCGGCTCATCGCGGCTCGGATGTCGGCTGTTCGGAACCCGCGGACCCGTCGTGCTTCGCCGTCGTCGCCGGTGATCCGGTCTCGTGTCGACGAGCAGCCGAGGTCCGCCATAGCTCTGCCGAACGCGTTCGGCTCGACGTCCAGCGCGTCCACCAGTTCGGCGGTCGGTACGAACTCGCGGTCGTCGAGGTCGTCGCCGAGGTACGCCACCACCGACGCCAACGGTTCCGGCAGGACCGGTCCGCGGACCTCCTGCACTGAGCCGATCGACAGGACGGGCGTGGCTGGCGGCAGGTCGTGCCCGGCCGCGTGACCGGTCAGCGTTCCGGCTGCCTCCCGTAGCGCTCGGCCTCGGCCGCACAGCTCGCGCCAGTCCTCGTTCGGCATGTAGTACGTGCGCACCGTCAAGGCCAGCACGTCCGCGCCTGCCTGCGCCTCGCCGTCAGGGCGCAGGATGCCCACACCCTTGTGCGACGCGAGCAGCCGCGAACTGTCGTAGCCGCGGGTGTTCATCTGCTCGCCGAGGACGATGTTGGAGTCCCGCCAGTCCATGACCCGCAGCGCGAACCGCGAGCCGAGGACCGCGCGCAGGCCCGACGGAATCGTCTTCGAGTCCGGCCGCTGCGTGGCCAGCACGAGCACGATCCCGGCGGCCGGCCCCTTCTTGGCGAGCCACGTCAGCAGCTCGCCGATGTAGTCGCCGGCCGCCAAGCGCTTGCCTTCGACCTCGATCGGCGTCCGGTCCTCCAAGGGAACCTGTACCTCGTCGATGAACACCGCCGTGATCGGCATGTTCAGCGACTTGTCCCGCGACATGGCAGGGGTGACCTTGGATTCCGGGCATACCGTGTCGTCCAGCTCGCGCATGCGCCGGTATCGCCCCTGGACCTCGGCGACAAGCTCGGCGAGCCAGCCGACCAGGGTGACCACGTGTTCCGCCTCGTCGCCGGACATGAACCGGTGCGCGACCTTTCCTGCCGCATCCCAATCCTTGCCTGCCTTGAAGTCCGCGACGTAGAGCCGGGTGTGCGGGTCGAGGATCAGACCGGCCGCGGCGAGCCGGGCCGCAAACGTCTTGCCCTGCCTGGGGATTGCGCCGACGAGCAGCGACGTCCAGACCAGCGGCAGGTCGACCTTGCGGTCTCGCGCGTCGCGTCCGAACGGCACCGGACGCCACGCGTCCCAGCGTTGCGCGGCAAGCAACGGTGTCCGCAACGGAGGCTTGGCGTACGGATCGGAGTCCGCGACCCACATGGACACCCGCCCGGCGTGGCCGCCGTTCCCGCGTACACGCTCGGCAATGAGCTGCACCTCGTCGACAGCGAGCGCGGACGCCAGCGCTTCCCGGTTCTTGATGACGTCCGCGGCCTTGCGGGTCGCGGGCAGGTCGACGGTGATCGCCCAACCGTCGCCGACCCGGGTTGCCCGCTCGACCAGACGCAGCAGCTCGTCCTTGCCGATCAGCTTCGCGTCCCGGAACGCGTCGACCAGGACTTGCGGGTCCATGGTCCATGACAACGACCGCGGGCCTGCCAGCACAGCCTTGCGGCCGGGTGCGCCGTCGCGGCGACGGCCGAGGATCGCGAGCCCAAGAGAAGTGACACCAGCCGTGATCCACAAACCTCGGTGGCCGTACACCAGAGCCACGAGCGCCACCGCGACGGCGGACGCCACCATGACAGCCCCGGTCACCTTCCAACGGAACAAGGTCAGCGCGCGGATCTCCGTGAACTTGTCCGCCAACTTCTCCGACGACTCAGCGGCCTCGCGGAAGTCCCGCACCGTCACCCATCGACGCCACCACCGCGCGGCCGCGAGCAGTCCGCGGCACACCGCGAGCAGGTACCGCCACGGTGAACGGAGGACCGCAGCAGCGGCGTCTTTCGCGGCCTGCCGCGCTTGCCGGCGGTCCTTGAGCCACATCGGAACGCGGGGCGATCGCAGCCACCACGACGCGAACCGGCCGAGCCTCGGCGAGGTGTACTGCGCCTCCGACTCGTCGACCAGTTCACCGTCGTACACGGGACCGACATCCACGACTTCGTTCGATTCGGTGCCGTTCATGAACGCACCTCCTCGGCGAGCGCGGCGGCGACGCGCGAGGACAGGCCGCGCGAGCACTTGGTGACCTCGCGAACCCACGCGGGCGTCACCTTCGTGCCCGGCTTCCACGCGCGCCGAGCGTCCATGAGGTAGTCCGTGAACGATCGGCGTGGGCGCGGGCGTTCATGAACGGCCTCGGCGAACGCGGCGTTCACGGCCTCCGTGAGCTTGTCGCGCAGATCGGTCACGGCCTCGGCTGCCACGAACACGACGAGCGGCGGTACGGAGTGCAGCACGATCCTGGCCGGCGAACCGGCCGCGTAGGACGCCCAAGTGTTCATGAGATACGTCGCCGCGAGCGTGAGCCACTTCGCCCGGCGCACCCACACTCCGGTGCGCACCTGGTATCTCGCGGTCACCTGCTCGGCGCGAAGGATCGCCAGCAACACGACGGACACCGTGGGATCGAGCAGCCATGCCGCCAGCCAAGGTAGCGACCAGGCCGCCGTGCCGGCCGCGGCGAACGTCTGAACATTGGTCATCGTGAACGCCAAGCCGAGCACGATGCCGGTCCAGCACAAGCGGTCCACCTGGGACCGCACGCGCTCGACCTGAAGCGCGATCACGTCCGGGTCGGTCTGGTACGCGCGCAACTCCGCTGCCTCTGCTGCCTCACGGGCAAGACGCTGGGCGGGGGCGGGTGGCCGCCGCGTGGCGGCCACCCTGGTCCTCCTCTCGTTCATCGCCGACCCCTCCTGCGTGGACTGTCCACAGTGGTCACCGTGAGCGCGCGAGTGAGCGCGTGCGCTGCGAACAACGCCGGAAGTCCAAGCGCCGTAAGCAACAGCCACTTGTTCTCCGGGTGCAGGATCACGATCCACTGCACGCCCACGATCAGCCCGGCCGTGAACAGCACGCGCCCGGCAAGCGACAGCAGCCGTGCGCCGTTCCTAGCTGCCTCGGCCGCGGCCTTGGCTCGGCGTGCGCTCGCGCGCCAGACCCAGAGCAGGACCACCAGCACGCCGACCCCGGCGAGGAGCTGCGTCGGCGTCACGCTGATCTCGTTCACTGCTCCTCGCCTCCGTCCTCGTCGAGCGGCTCGGCGCGTTCGCCGCGCTGACGCCAGTGGGGGTAGAGGGCGCGGCGGTCACGCTCGTTGAGCGCGCCCCACACGCCGGTGGTGTGCTCGCCGGCCGTGCGCAGCTCGAGTTCCAGGCATTCGTCCTGGACCGGGCAGCGTGCGCACAGCCGGGCGGCCAATTCGCGGTCGATGCCGTCGTGGCCGGTCAGCTCGGGCGGGTCGCCGTCAGCGAACGCCCACACGCATTCGCCGTCCTTCATCACGACGTCGGCGAGCACGTCTCGCGGCACCCAGCGCAGACGGTCGAGCCGCCATGCGATGCCGACGAACCGCCAGTGATCATCCGAGGTCACCATGCGGCACCTCCGCGGAGGCGAGCGACCTCGCGGGCCGTGCGCTGCTCGGCGGCCATCGCGGCCGGGTCGACCCGGCCGCCGAACGCCTCGGCCTCGACGATCAGCTTGTGCAGCACCGCGGCCGGGATCACGTAGCGAGTGCGGACCTGGACGGCAGGGAACGCGTCTTCCCTGATCGCCCGGTAGAGGGTTGACGAGTCCACGCGCAGAATCCGCGCGGCCTCTCGGACTGTGTAGAACGCCGGGTCTCCGGCATTCGACAAGGGTGTGTTCATGGAAGATTCCTTGAGGTAAGTGGTGACAAAGTATTAATGAAGTGCCGATATCGGCACTAGTGAAGACACGTCTGGCCTAATCGCGGGCGAACCCGCACCCGCGAAATGGGGTGGTCCCGTTAAAGTCGATGTTCAGGCGGACCGCGGAGGAATACGTGTCGGAGGATTGGGCGGCGGTCGCGAAGGCGATCAACGAGCGCTTGACCGAGCTCGGGCTGAACCAGCGCGAGCTGGCCGAGCGGTCGAACATCGCGCTGTCCATCGTGCGCGAGCTCCGCGGCAACACCGTCCAGCGTCGACGCAGCGGCCGGACCCTTGAAGCGCTGTCCGTCGCGCTCGGCTGGCACCCGCGTCATCTGGCCGCCGTGCTGCTCGGACACAACCCGCCGGCCCCGGATGATCCAATCGATTACGGCGGCGACGGCGTGCCCGCGCGGCTGGCGGCCATCGAGGACCACTTGCGCGAGATCACCAAGCGTCTCGACGAGCTGACCGCGGCGATCGAGCGGTCCAACCGAGGGAAGTAGAGGCTTCCCGGTGGCGGCGTTTCGGCGTTCATTCATGCCTCAAGGAAACGGCGGATTCGTGCCGTTAAACAGCTGGCTGCGGTTAACCCGGTAGGAGATAACTCGAATTAACTCCGCAGGTCACAGCGGATATCCAGGGGGATGGTTCGATGCCTGCGACCAGGCTGCAAGAGGTGCGTCGCCAGCGCGCCTACTCCGCGAGTGCGGTCATCGAAATGATGCTCCGGCGTGCGGAGATGCTGGGTATTCCGGTGATGACTGCGAGCAGTCTGAAGACGAAGTTGTCGAGCTGGGAGAACGGCCGGACGGCGGTCAGTCCGACTTACCAGCGGTTGTTCCGGGACGTCTACGGGCTCACGAACGAGGAGCTGGGCTTCCCTGCCGAGCTGGACGACAGCGAGGTCGAGGAACTACGGTCGCGGCTCACCATCGCGCGCCCAGTCGATGACGGGACCGTCGAGCTGTTCCGACAGCAGGTCGAGAACGCGCGGCATGTCGACCGCAAGTTCGGCGGCATTGCCGTGCTCGACGAGCTGCGGAGTCAGATCGCGCAGATCGAGCGGCTGCTCGACTACAGCACCACGCGCGGGCAGCGCCAGGCGCTGGCCGGCGTTCTGACCGAGGCGTCCGCGTTGGCCGGGTGGGAGGCGTTGGACCGCAACGCGATTCGGCAGGCGTGGGATCACCACGAGAAGGCCAAGGCTGGGGCGCGCGAGGCCGGATCATCGGTACTGCTGGCGCATGCCACCGCACAGCAGGCGTTCATCCTGATCGACATCGGTGAGATGGAGGCGGCGGTCGGGCAGCTCGGGGAGGCGCGGACGGCTGGGGCTTCGGCGCCTCGGCTGCTGCGGGCGTGGCTCGCCGCAGCACATGGCGAGGGTCTTGCCGCGGTTGGCCGCCGTGCCGAGGCGTTGCGGGCCTTCGACGAGGCTGACGCGCTGCTGCCGAACGATCCCGTGGACCCGGCGCTGCCGTTCTTGTTCCTCGGGCCGGGGCACCTCGACCGCTGGCGTGGGCATGCGCTGAGCAAGCTCGGCGAGTCCGACGCGATCGACCAGCTCGGCGATGCGCTCCCGCGGTTGCCGCAGGAGTTCATGCGGGCGCGAACGTCGCTGCTGGTCGATCTCGCGAACGCCTATGCCGCGACGGGGGATCGCGACGCCACGTTGGCCTATGCACGGCAGGCCAAGCGGTTGGCGTCGCAGATCAAGTCGGACCGGCAGCTACGCAGGCTCAATGGGGTCGTCCTGCCCACCGGTCGTTCCGCGCGTCGCTAGGTAGAGCAGCAGGGGGACAAGGGCGCCGGCGCCGAGGATCTGCTTGCGCTGGACGAACTCCATGATGCGACTGAGCGGCACCCACTCCAGGCGACCGACCTCTTCCGTGTCGGTGGGCTCGCCGACCTTCTCGGCTTGCCGCCAGAGGTAGACATCGGTGTCCGCCGTGACCTGGCCGGGGAGTGGCTCGAAGCTGACGAGGTGCTCGGGCTCGCCGACTGGGCGGTAGCCGGTCTCCTCCTCGACCTCGCGGCGGGCGGTGTCGGCGGGGTGTTCGCCCTCCTCGACGAGGCCACCGAGGAGTTCGTAGCCCCACTGGTCGGTGGGGAAGCGGTAGCGCCAGAGCATGAGGACGCGGTCTCTGTTGTCCACGACCAGGCCGATGGCGATCTTGGCCAGGTGGACTACGTGGTAGTCCCAGCGTTCGCCGTTGGGGGCCTGTACGTCGGCTAGGCCGAGCTTGACCCACTGGTTGTCGTAGATCAGCCGCTCGCCGTACGTCTTCCACGCTCCGTGTTCCTCAGCCACGACGGCAGCCTACGGCCGTATGGGCGTGCCTCCGCTCAGCAGGGGTCTACGTGGTCAAAAACATGACAGTTTTGCTACTTGCCTTCGTTGGATTCGTCCAATCGAGTTGAGCGTGGACAATATCAGTAACGGCGGCCATCTCCGGTCGACATCAAGATTGATTCTCCCAGCCCGCCGATCCTCATGTTCCGCGGAGGCTTGATGATCTACCTAGGTCAGTCGGGGCCATCTGACGCGGTTCAAGACTACGGAACAATCGCGGGACTCTACTCGCAGTTGGCGGGAGTACTAGCTGGCTTTGCTTTTGTTGGGATTATAGCGCTGGTTACTACGCCTCCCAAGTCCGCAAGCGGCAAAGTGGTAGTCTTTAGTTTTGCCCCGCTGATAGCCTCATTTATTGGACTTATTGCCACCAGTTTGGACTACGCTATCGTTGCAGGGGAAGGTGAACACAACGCTAGGGGTGCTTCGCTTGAGACGGTTGCAGGTGTGGGGTTTTGCGTAGCGGGAAACATGCTCTTCTATTCAATATTGGTTTTGCTGCGTGCCACGACGCCTGACCGTGGCTCAAAGAAGGTCTTGCGGATCACGACGTCGGTGATACGGTCGAGTATTGTGTTTGGGATTTCCCCATTGGTCATCTTTCTTTTATATGGTGGCGCCGCCGACCAAGAGGTTCATAGGTATGGTCGCGCGGCCGGGTTTCACACTGTCGACTTTGTTGCATATGCGCTGGTGATAGTGACGTTCGCCGTGGGGGCTGCGGCCACGTGGCGTGCCCGGAAGGCTCTCATCCGGCGTAAGGTCCGCCAAAAGATGATATTGATCTTGTCGATCAGCACCATCGTTACGTCAATGACTTGCGTTGCCGGAACCTCTGCAACCATGATCTTTACCGGTGAAGACTCGTTGGAGCCGGAGTTTGTCACGTTAGTTCAGTTTGGCGTGCTTGCAATCGTGACGTGGGGAATCTCGCTGTCATCCGCGAACCTGCGCGTTTAGTCGAAGGTCTTATTCCGTTTGGGCATTCGCGAGGCGAGGATCTCTGCGGCCTTGCGATCTGATGCTGCTACCCAGGCCGCATAGACGCGGAGGGTCGTTGCGCCGCCGCCACCATGACCTAGGCGGCCCGCGACGGTGCGGAGGTCTACGCCTGCGGATAGGAGTTCGGTGGCTGAGTAGTGGCGTAGGGCGTGGAAGTGGGTCTTCACGCCTTCGCGGGCGGCCATGTCCTTGTATCGCTGGGTGATGGCGTTCGGCGGGTAGGGCTTGGAGTGGTCGGGCGCCTGAGTGCTGCTGAAGACGAACAGGTCGTCGGAGAAGTCGAGTTCGGCTTTGGCGCGACGTGCCTTGACCCGCTCGCGTTGTTCCTTGAGGAGGACGAGGGTTTCCGTGTCGAGGGCGATGCGGCGGCTCTGGTGGGTCTTGGTGTCCTTCTCCTTGCCGTTGACCCAGTTCTTGCGGAGGTCGATCACGCCTTCGTCGAAGTCGATTCGCGAGAAGCGCAGGGCGCACAGCTCGCCGCGGCGAATGCCGGTGGTCATGACGAGCCAGACCAACACGCCCCAGTCTTCGTCGAGCTTGAACGCGGCTTCGGCGAGTTTGGCGGCCTCGGCCGGGGTCGGCGGGTCAGGCTCCGGTGGCTTGGGGCGCGGACGCCGGGCGATTTGAGCTGGGTTTGAGTCGATCCAGTCCCAGCGGACCGCAGCCGACAGAGTGCCGCTGATGATGGAGTGGATTTGGCGGACGGTCGACTTCGCCAGCGGCTTGCAGACGTGTTCCTTGCAGCCTGCTTTGGCGCAGTCGTGTTCCTCTTCCGTCTTGTGCTCGATGAAGGGCTTGCGGTCGCAGCGCTTTCGGCAGCGGCGCAGCTCGGCGTAGAAGCCTTCGAGCGTGCGAGCGTCGATCTTGCGGACCGCCACCTTGCCGAGCGCGGGACGGATGTAGCGCTCGATGTAGTTCACGTAGCCGTCGCGGGTGCTGTCGACTACTTCGCTGGTCTTCATCCACTCGTCGACGGCGTGTGCGAACGGGACCGTTGAGGCCACGGTGCGCTGCTTGATGACTTGGGCGCGGAACTCCGTCAGCTTGTTCTCGGCCTTGCGCCAGGACGCGTCAGACGTGCCGGGGATGGTCGCGCGTAGGTAGACCTGCCGGTTGGTCACCGGGTCGTTGCCGGCGAAGACGCGGACGCGCAAGGAGCCAGCGCGCTCTTCGATGTTGCCCTTCGGGCGACTAGCAGAGCGTGACGAAGCCATGACTCCATGATACTCATGCCCAAACTCATGCCCAAGGGTCAAAGTTACCCATGCAAGAGTTGATATATGAGCTGGTCAGTTGCGGTGGGGCCGAGGGGAGTCGAACCCCCACTGGCTGGAACCTAAATCCAGTGCCTCTGCCAATTGGGCTACAGCCCCGCACCTCCCACCCTAGCGATCCCGGCGTGGCCTGCGCGGCGGCCCTCGACCGTGTGATCTACCGTTGGCCACCTGCGACAGTTCGAGGAGGACGACAGGTGGCCCGGGACCCAGACACCATCCAGCGCGAGATCGAGCAAGCGCGGGACGCGCTCGCCGTCACGCTGGACCAGCTCGGCACCAAAGCGAGCCCGCAGCGCCTCGTCGAGAACGCCAAGGCGGGGGTGCGCTCGAAGTTCGATGACCCCAAGGTCAAGTACGCGCTGATCGGCGTGGGCGTACTCGTCGGGGTTCTGGTGGTTCGCAAGCTGTTCCGCTAGGCCGGCGGGGCGGGCTGGGCCTCCTTGGCCTGGTCCGCCTCCTTCTCCTTCTTCTTCGGCGGCGACGGGACCGGCTTGGGCGAAGGCTTCTCCGGAGACGTCGCCTGCGCCGGGACCTTCTCGGCCGGGGCCAGGCGGGCGTTCAGGTACGCCGTCGTGAATTCCAGGGCGTCACCATTGAGCAGGTGCACCACTGTGGGGTGTTCGACGCCTGGCACCAGCTTCTCAACCAGCTGGTCCGCCCGGTCCCGCGCCGCGATCAGGCCCGGCGCCTGCCCGGTCAGCGACTTCTCGCCGGTGCTGACCTTGATCGTCCAATCATCGCCGTCGCGTTCGTATTCGGCCTGGATGGGGTCCATGGTGCTCCTGCCCCTCGGTGGTCACGCACTCACTTGAAGCGACGCCCCTGCAACCGCTTCATGACGCAGCTAACCCGCTCACTTCGGATCCCGCACGCCGTATGAGTCAGCCAGTCCCGCCATCCCGGCCCAGATCACATTCATCAGGTACTCCGCGGTGGCCTCCGGCGTGCTGTCCTCGCGCTGCACGTGCCACAACGCCACCCGCTCGCACGCCCCCACGAGCGTCTCCGCGAGCACCTCCAACTGCCGCTGCGGCACCTCCGGCGTGAAAGCCGAGATCAGCGTCGCGTTCAGCTGGCTCTGCTCGTTCCGGATGGCCTCGACCTCGGCCATCGCGCCGGTGCCGGCCAGCGCTGTCTCGTTGCGCAGCAGCTCCCACGACCTGCGGTGCTCGTCCACGAACCGGAAGAACGCCGTCATCGCCCGGCGCAACGCCTCCTCGGCGGTCGCCGCGCCCACCACGGCCCGCGAGGACGCCTCGAACAGCTCGCCCCGCGCCTGGCGCAACGTCGCGAGCAGCAGGCCCTCCTTGGACCCGAAGTACTCGTAGATCATCGGTTTGGACACGCCGACGCGCTCGGCGATGTCGTCCACCGACGTGTTCAGGTAGCCGCGCGCGGCGAAGATCTCCTCGGCCACGGCGAGCATCTGCCGCTCACGCTCTGCTCGTGGCATGCGCTTGCGACGGGGTTCCGCTGAGGTCACCACCAAACTCTACCGCAAGTAACCTACTCGTAGTAAGGTACAGGCCATGAGCAAGCGCGAGTTCCACACCGTGGTGGTCGGCACCGGTTTCTCCGGGCTCGGCATGGCCATCCAGCTCAAGCGCGACGGCCGCGACGACTTCGTGGTCCTGGAGAAGGCGGACGACGTCGGGGGCACCTGGCGCGACAACACCTACCCGGGTTGCGCCTGCGACATCCAGTCGCACATGTACTCCTTCTCCTTCGACCAGAACCCCAAGTGGTCGCGGTCCTACGCCTCCCAGCCGGAGATCTGGGCCTACATGCGCGAGGTCGCCGACCGCTACGACCTGCGCAAGCACATCGACTTCGGCGTCGAGGTCAGCGGCGCGCGCTGGGACGAGGACACCCACCGCTGGTACGTCCAGACCTCGCGGGGCGAGTACGTCTGCCAGTACTTCGTGGCCGGCATCGGGGCGCTGCACATCCCGTCGATCCCGGAGATCCCCGGCATCGAGAAGTTCCAGGGCACGACGTTCCACTCGGCGAACTGGAACCACGACTTCGACCTGACCGGCAAGAAGGTCGCCGTGGTCGGCACCGGGGCGAGCGCGATCCAGTTCGTGCCGCGGATCGCGCCGCAGGTCGCCGAGCTCACGCTCTTCCAGCGCACGCCGCCGTGGGTCATGCCCAAGCCCGACCACGCGATGCCCGACTGGACCAAGCGGCTCTTCGCCGCGGTCCCGCCCGCGCTCAACGCCTACCGCGCGCTGCTGTACTGGATCAACGAGGTGCGCGCGGTCGGCTTCAACGGCCACCAGGGCATCCTGAAGTTCGCCTCCAAGCTGGCCGCGGCGAACATCAAGCGCGCGGTCAAGGACCCCGAGCTGGTGCGCAAGCTGACCCCCGACTACGTCATGGGTTGCAAGCGCGTGCTGATCTCCAACGACTACTACCCGACGTTCAACCGGGACAACGTCCACCTCAACACCGACGGGCTGACCGAGGTCCGCGAGCACAGCGTGGTCGACGGCAACGGCGTCGAGCACGAGGTCGACGCGATCATCTACGGCACCGGCTTCCACGTGACCGACGCCTTCGACTACCTCAACGTCACCGGGCGCGACGGGCGCGACCTGGCCAAGGAGTGGCAGTCCCACGGCATCTCGACCTACTACGGGATCGCGGTCAACGGCTTCCCGAACCTGTTCTTCCTGCTCGGCCCGAACACCGGCCTGGGGCACAACTCCGTGGTGTTCATGATCGAGGCCCAGATCCGCTACATCTCCGATGCGATGCGCCTTGCCGACAAGCACGGCGCCGACGCGGTCGAGGTGCGGCCCGGCGTCCAGCAGCGGTTCAACGCGGAGATCCTGGGCCAGCTGGAGAAGGGCGTCTGGACGCAGGGTGGCTGCACGAGCTGGTACCTGGACTCCCAAGGCGTGAACCGGACGATCTGGCCCGGGTTCACCTGGCGGTACTGGCTGCAGACCCGCAAGGTCGATCCGGCCGCCTACGAGCTGAGCGCGCGCGCTGCTTAGGCGCCGCCGAGGTTGCGCAGGCGGGCGATGAGGTCGACGAGTTCGATCCCGCTGAGCTCGGCCATGCGCTCCAGGGCGGCGATGTCCAGGTTCACCTCGGACGAGCTGTCCGGGTCGTTCAGCCGGCCCAGCGCCCACCGGCGCAACGGCAGCAGTTCGGGCTGGGTGTCCCGTACGACGGCACGCAGGTCGACCCGCAGCCGGCCGCTTTCCTCGCCGGCGAACACGCGTTCGTGCACGCGCGCGAGCAGTTCGTGGGGCTGCTCGCCGAGCGCGAGGCACAGCTCGACCAGCCGGATCACCGAGATCTGCCGGGTGCCCAGCTCGTAGGTCGCCAGCGTCTGCAGCGAGATGTCGCTCTGCAGGCGGTCGTTGAGCTCCTTGCGGGTCCAGCCGCGTTGCTTGCGCAGGCGCCGGATCTCGTCGCCGAGAACGCGTTGGTAGCTCACCACGTCGATGTGCACGGCTGGGAGAGCGACGAACGGGCGACTTATTACGCGGGTATGCGCAAGGTTGCTCCGTTCGGGTGACGGACGATCAGTTCACGCAGGGTGCTCCGTTCGAACCCACCTTGGGAGCGGCTTGTGGGGCAAGGCGCAGCAGACCACTCGGACCCAACTGCTGCGGCGGCCCGGGGTGGAAGTCCCCGCCGAGGACGACGCGCACGTGCCCGGGGCTCAGCGAGTCGTCGGACTTGTAGATGGTGATGTCGCCGCCCATCGCCTTCGACACCGCCTGCGCGTTGGTCTTCTCGCCGGGGGCGTAGTCGATCTCCGACGTGGTCTGGTGCTGCGGCGCGTTGCCGGTCGACGGCACCTTGAAGCCCTGCTGGGCCAGCTGGTCGCCCATCTGTTTGGCCAGGCCGTGGGTGGACGACGCGTTCTGCACGGTCACGCTCACCGACCCGGGGTCGCCGCCGGAACTGCTGCTCGACGGCGAGGCCGACGACGAGGAGGAGCCGGTCGTCGCAGGCGTGATGATCCCCGAGTAGAAGCTGCGCACCGCTTCCGGATCCACCTCGACCGCGCTGCCGTCGCTGGGCGTCGGCAGGTCCGGCCGGACGGTCGGGATGGTCTTGAACTGCAGGTTGCCGCCGGTGACCCCGGCCATCTGCTGGGCGAAGCTGAACACGTCCCAGCCCCTGCTGAGCACGACGTTGGTGCGCACGGCCTCCTTGAGCGCCTTGATCTTGCCGGGGCTGGTCAGCGTGCCGCTCGACAACACCTTGTGCGCCATGCCGGCCATGAACACCTGCTGGCGCACGACCCGGTCGAGGTCGCCGTTGGGCAGCCCGTGGCGCTGCCGGACGAAGGCCAGCGCCCGCGCGCCCTGGACGGTCTGCGCGCCGGCGCCGAAGCGCGCGCCGGAGTAGCGGTCGTTCACGGCCTTGTTCAGGCAGACGTCGATGCCGCCGACCGCGTTGCTGATGTCGTAGAAGCCGAGCAGGTTCACCTCGGCGTAGTGCTCGATCTCCGCGCCGGTCAGCTGCTCGATGGTGTCGATCAGCTCCACCGCGCCCGCGGCGTTGGAGTCGACCTCGAGCTTCGAGCCGGTCTCGCCCTTGCTGCGCAGTTCGTTGGCCTTCGCGATCTTCGCCCGCGCGTACGCCGAGTTGATCTTGTGCTGGCCGAATCCGGGGATGTCGACGTAGGAGTCGCGCGGGATCGACACGCCGGTGGCCGCCCGGCCGTCGTTCGGGATGCGGATCAGGATCAGGGTGTCGGTGTTGAGCTGGCCGTCGCTCACGCCCGCGTTCAGCATGGCGAGCTTGTCCTGCGGGAGCGGCTTGCCCTGCGCGTCGGTGCGGGCGTCGATGCCGACCAGCAGGATGTCGATCGCGCCGTCCTTGCCGGTCTCGGTGGGGCCTTCGCCGATGTCGACCGTGGTCACGCCGTCGTTGATGTCGGAGACCTGGGTCCAGTAGAACCCGGTGACGGCGAGGACGGCCACGGAGATCAGCGCCATCAGCGTGCGGCCGCCGATCAGCGCGCCCTTGGCCCCCGACGACGAGCGCGGCGGCGGCCCGGATCGACGCGGGGCGGGCCGGCGTGCGACAGGTGGGCGCGATGGGTGGGAGCCGCGGTCGCGTGGCGGCGGGGGACGGTACCCCTGGGGTCGTCCCGCCGAGCCTGCTCGGTCACGCCCCGGTGCGGGCCTGCCGTATCGGCCCGCGGGGTCGTTCGACCGCGGCGGCCGGTACTCCACGCTGTTCCTCCCGACTGATGCAATGCCCCCGACACAGGATCAGACGCCCGGGCAGCGCCGTGGGTTGTGCACAGGGTGGCACATACCGCTCGACGCCTTGTTCACCCGGCCGCCTCGGCGCCCCACGCGAGCGGCTCACGGGCCGCTTGCACGAGCGTGACCAGGGCACACACCAGGGCGACGGCCATGGTGGCGCCGTGCACGGCCGTCACGGCGATGCCGGACGTGGCGATCATCGGTGGCCAGCAGGCCACGGCCGTGAGCAGCCACGGACCCGGCCGCGAGCCGGTGCCGATCCGCACCGTGTGCACCAGGTACCAACCCAGGAGCAGGTGGATGAGGTTGGTCATCGGGTCCAGCGGCAGCCCGAAGAGCACCGGGGTCTGGTCGACGCCGGTGAGGCTGGTCACGGCGAACCCGAGCACGCCCAGCGCGCCGTACCCGACGCCGAGGCTGGCCGCGATGCCGTCGGTCAGCGAGCCCGGCCGCGGCACCGGCATGGTCAGCGGGCGGTGCCGCTCGAACCACAGGAACACCACGATCGTCGGCACCAGGACCAGCAACACCGCGAACCACGTCTGCGGGCGCAGCAGCCAGGCCGCGGCGATCGCGGGACCACCCGACACCCGGATCGCGCCGATCACGCCCGCGACCACCAGCACCGCGCACAGGTACAGCAGGTATGCGGTCATCGGCGCGGTCCGCACGGCGCCGAGCATCCGGGCCAGCCGCGGCCCGGGCTTCGGCGCCCCGCCGTGGTAGGTCAGGACGATGCCGAGCTGCACGAGCCCGAGCAGCATCACCCCGGCGATCGACGGCGCCAGCACCGCGCTCTCGGTCGGCTCGGCGATCAGCATCTTCGGGTGACCGCCGGCCGTGGTCAACGCGATCAGCCCGCCGAGCGCGAGCACCGCGACGGCCGCTCCGGCCCACCGCGGCAAGGCACGCAGCCGCCCGTCGGCGTAGAGCATGGCCAGCTGCTGGAACAGCAGGGCGAGCACGACGCCGGACACCTCGCCCGCCACCGCGGTGCGTCCGATGGTGCCGACCACGACCGCCACGATGACGACGACGGCGGTCAACGTCAGCGGCAGGCGCCGGTGCACGGCGTCCAGCAACGGCGTGAGCGCCACCGCGATCAGGTACAGCCCGAGCAGCCACAACGGCTGGATCACCAGGCGCCCGACCGCGTTGACCGCGGCCGACGGGACGTCGAGGAGCTCGAGCGCGAGCGGCACGAGCAGCCACGCGGTCACGAAGGCGAGCACCGGCCGGATCAGCCAGCACACCCGCCCGGCCAGGTACGCGCCGAACCCGCCACCTTGTGCGCGGGTCGCCCGCCACGCCAGCAGGTTCGCGTGCCCGCCCGCGAAGAAGAACAGCGGCGCGAGCTGGAAGAGCCAGGTCAGCGGCCACACCCAGGACGGCTCGCCCGGACCCCAGTGCACCAGCGCGAGCACCGATTCGCCGAGCACGATCGCGCCCAGGCTCGCCACCCGCAACGCCGACATCGGGCTGGCCGGGGCCGGGTCGTGCCGGTGCGCGGTCAGCTCGACGGTGCCGCGCTTGCGCCGCGAGCGCGGCTGGGCCAGCCCCGGCACCCGCACGGCCAGCAGCAGCCCGATCACCAGCAGGCCCAGCGCCCACGACCCGAACGGATCGCCGCGCGGCGGGCCCCAGCGCTGGTGCCAGGAGTTCACGACGAGACCGGCCGAGTAGATCGACGCGACCACCCGGCACGTGCCCGCCGAGTTCTGCGGGTCGATGTCGCACATGTGGTGCATGTCGTAGGACAGCCGGTTGTCCAGGTCGCGGCGGATCTGCGGCGCGAGCGGCTCGCCCTTGGCCGCCGCGTAGCGCAGCAGGTCGTAGCCGAGGTCGTGGGCCTTGCAGCTGACGCCGTAGTTCCACTTGGTGTTGTCGTCGCCCCACGGCGTCGAGCAGCCGCCGTCGGTGTGCACCGACCGGACCGTGCCGTCAGGGGCGAGCATGTGCCCGGGCACGACGTGGCTGACCGCGGTGAAGTCGGGCGGCAGGTCGGCGACCGCGTCGCGCCCGGGTGCGCCGGGGTGCAGCAGGTCGTCGATGGCCTGGGCCGCGGCCGCGACGTCGGGGGAGAGCTGCCGGTCGTCCGGGGGCGCCGCGGGCCTGGAGGCCACCACGCCGAACGCCAGCACCGCGAGGATCACCACGAACGCCCAGAGCAGCCTGGGCAACCGGGACAGCGGGCCGTGCCCGGCCCAGTCCGGCCGGGGCGACCGCCGTGCCGGACCCGGAACCGTGGCTGGAACGCGCATCCCAGCCAGGCTACAGTCCCGCCTCCCCGGGTTTTCCGAGCCCGGTTGCCGGGCGTTGTCGGCCGCGGGTGGCGGGGTTTTCCGCGGTTGAGCTGCGTCTCGTTCCCCTTGGGTGCGGCTGACAGCCCACGCGTTTCGGCGTTCCGCCTCGATCACCGCCGGCGCCGCCTGGGCCAGCTCGCGCTCGGCCCAAAATTCGGGGTGGCGGTACAGCCGCTTGGTACCTACGGGGTAGTCGCCCGTGCTGGCGTTCGGCGCACTGTCACGGCCGCTCGCCGAGCGTGCTCACCGGGGTGGTCACCGCTCCCCAAGACTTGGCATCGGGGCAGGTCTCAAGGGGAGGGCAGGTGGAACCCATGCTGGACGGCAAAGTGGTCGTGGTGACCGGGGCAGGCCGGGGACTCGGCGAGGCCTATGCGCGCCACGCCGGGCGTGCGGGCGCGGCGGTGGTGGTCAACGACATCGACGTGGACATGGCCGAGCAGGTCGCCGTGGCGATCCGCGAGGAAGGCGGCGCCGCGCGGGTCAGCGGGCACGACGTGGCCGACCCGGCGCAGGCGCAGGCATTGATCGACGGGTGCGTCGAGGAGTACGGCCGGGTCGACGGGCTGGTGAACAACGCGGGCCTGAACAACGACGCGCTGCCGTGGGACGAGGACCCCGAGCAGGTCCGCAGGATGGTCGAGGTGAACGTGCTCGGTGTGATCTACCCGGGCGTCGCGGCCATCAAGGCGATGCGGGCCACCGGCGGTGGGTCGATCGTGAACATCTCATCGGGAGCGTCTCTGGGCCAGCGCTCACTCGGTACGTACTCCGCGACAAAGGGTGCGGTGGCCTCGCTGACGTATTCGTGGGCGCTGGACCTCGAGGAGGCCGGCATCCGGGTCAACGGCGTCTGCCCGCTGGCCCACACGCGCATGGTGCGGGCGTCCGCGCGGGCCGCACGCAACTGCCCGCCGGAGCGCACCCCGTCGCTCATCGCGCCGCTGGTGCTGTTCCTGCTTTCGGACGCCGCCGCCGGCATCACCGGCCAGCTGGTCCGCTGCAACGGCCCCCAGCTGCACATCGTCGGGCAGCCCTACTTCAAGGAACCCATCCTCGAGCGGTCCTCGTGGGACGTCGAAGGCGTCACCCACGCGTTCACCGAGGTGTTCCGGGCTCACCTCGAGCCCTACGGGTTGGAGAAGCGGCAGCCCCCGTTGCTGCGGAAGTGGCTCTCCCCGGTGCGCAGCGCTTAGGCCGAACATCCGAATGGCCCCCGCCGTTCGGATGGAATGAGACTGTATTTTAGGCCATTCGGCCGCTGCGATTGGTAGTCGATTCGCTACCCTGGGCTGTGTCCGGTCAATCGGCGGATCCTGGTGAAAAACCAGTATCTCCGGGGGTCACGGATCCGAGATGTGAGACGATGTAGGGGTAGAGCGCGACGTGGGCCGGGGTCCGTTGTCGCCGCGGGAGGGGGTGCGATGGTCACCGCTAAGCGGTTCGTTCATCGCACGTCTCCCCAGGTAGCAGCTGGTCCGGCGGACACTGCGCGCCGGCAGGATGATGAGAAGGTGGAGCTCACCAGTCGCGGTTCCGCATCGACCGCACCTCCTCGAGAAGACCGCGCGAGCGAGGCCGAGTCCCTCGCGCCATCCCATGATCCAAACGAATCCGAAGCCACGTCAAGTGTGACCGACCCGGGAGGCAGTGAACACCCCGGGGGCTCAATTGTGCAAAGGAAGTTTCAATTTCGCACGTGGGGCCTCTGGTCGCTGCCCAAGCCGGCGCTGGCCTACCTGCTGTCCATCGAGGCCCTGGTCGTCCTGGCCACCGGCGTGCTCGCCTCGATCGCGCGCACGCCCGGGCTCGCTGACCTGCGGGATCTCGGTCTGCTGATGGCGTGTGCCGCGGTGCACGTGTGGTTCTCGAGGCGAGCCGAGGAGAGCCGGCGCGACAACAGCGCCGGTCCCCACGTGGACACCACGGTCGTGTGGACCTTCCCCGCCGGGATCCTGCTGCCGCCGCTGTACGCCGTACTGCTCGTGCTCTGGTTGCGCGTGCTGATGTACCCCATCCGCCGCCGCCCCCTATACCGCTACGTCTTCGGTAGCGCCGAGGTCGTGCTGAGCGTCCTGGTGACGTCGCTGGTGGTGGGGCTGGGCACGCCGTCGTGGGACCTCACGGCGTCGTCGAACCAGGCGGTCGCGGTCACCGCGATCGGCGCTGTCGCGTACTTCCTGATCGGCGCCATCGTGATCGCCGGTGTGATCGGCCTGACCGCGCCGAAGGCCACGCTGTCGATGATGATCGGCTCGCGGTCGGACAACCTGCTGCTCGGCTTGATGCTCTGCCTCGCCGCCGTGGTGACCCTGGCCGCGTCGTGGGCGTGGCTCGCGCCGCTGCTGGTGGTGCCGTTGCTGTGCACCGGCGACTGGGCGATCCGCCAGATCGAACGGCTGCGGGGCGACGCCCGCACCGACCCGAAGACGGACCTGCTGAACTCGCGCGGCTGGAACGAGCAGGCCGGGCGCGAGATCGCCCGCGTGCGTCGCCAGGGTGCGGGCGGCAAGCTCGCCGTGGCGATCCTCGACCTGGACTTCTTCAAGCACGTGAACGACACGTGGGGCCACCCCGCCGGGGACGCCGTGCTGCGCACGGTGGCCGAGGTGCTGGGCACCCACGTCCGCGAAGGCGACGTCATCGGCCGCTTCGGCGGTGAGGAGTTCGTCCTGCTGTTCCCGGACACCGACATCACCAACGCGGTGATGGTGGCCGAGCGCGTGCGTCTGGGCATCTCCGCGATGAGCGTGGCGGCGACCGACAAGCGCGGCCAGCCGGTGATCATCGACCACCGCACGGCGTCGATCGGCGTGGCCGGCTACGAGGACTGGATGGGTGAGCCGGACCTCGAGGTCCTGCTCCAGCGCGCCGACGCGGCCGTCTACGAGGCCAAGAACGGCGGCCGCGACCAGGTCCGCGCCGCCGAAGACTTCACCACCGCCTAACCCTCCAGGCGTGTTGCTGGGTTGGTCTGCCGACCTCGAGGGCTGTTGGTTTGCACTGCCTTGAATGTCGCATTCGGGACGCCCAACGCCCCGAATGCGACATTCATGGCATTCAGCAGGAGGACTTGTAGAAGTACTGCGACTTCGAGTCCATGTCGTCCTTGGTGATGGCGACCAGCGGTGCGTCGATGGTGCGCTGCACCGGTTTGCCCTCCACCGCGGCCACGGCCTGATCCACGCCCTGCTTGCCGATTCCCGCCGGGTCCTGGGCGATCAACGCCTGGAAGTCGCCGGACTTCAACCCGTCCACCTCCGACGGGCTGGCGTCGAAGCCGACCAGCTTCACCTTCCCGATCTTCCCGGCGTTGTGCAGGCCGGTCGCCGCACCTTCACCGGTGTTCAGGTTGGTGGCGAAGACGCCCACCAGGTCCGGTGTGGACGACAACGCCGCCGTCACCTTCGAGGCGGCCTGGTCGGGCTCGTTCTGGGTGAACTGCACGCCGACCGACTTCAGGTTCGGGTACTTCGCCAGCTCGTCGGTGAAGCCCTTGGCCCGCGCGTTCGTCGTGGAGGTGCCGGCGATGGTGTCGAGCACCAGCACGGAACCCTTCTGCCCCTTCAACAATCCGGCCAGCGTGTCCGCTGCGAGCTTGCCGCCCTCGGCGTTGTTCGACGAGATGCTCGACTGGGCCACCGACTTGTCCTGCAACGCCGTGTCCACCTCGATGATCTTCACGCCCATGTTCTTCAACGTCGTCATCGGCGTGGCCATGGCGACGTCGTCGGTCGGCGCGATCAGCAGGGCGGCGGGTTTGTTGGCCCCCAAGGCGTTCACGATCGGCGTCTGCAGCGACGCGTCGAACTTCTGCGGTGCCTGCGTGTCCAGTTTGTACCCGAGCTTCGCCGCCTCCTGCTGGGCACCGCACTGCATCGAGATGTAGAACGGCTCGTTCTGCACGCCCGGCACCAGCACGAGGTTCTTGTTGCCTGGCGCGGGACCGGCAGAACCGCCAGGGGTCTGGCCGACTTGCCCGCCGCCGCACGCCGCGAGCAGGGCCACGGCCGCGCCGGCGGCGGCGACCGCCAGGATCGGTCGATGGGTCATCAGATCACTCCTCACCTGTTGCGCGAGCGGCGACGCTGCTGGTCGAACCAGACCGCAGCGATCAGCACGGCACCGACCGCGATCATCTGCCAGAAGTCCTGCACGTGGATGATGTTGAAGCCCTTCTTCAGCACGGCCGGGATGAAGACCCCGATCACCGTGCCGAGCACCGTCCCGACGCCGCCGAACAGGCTCGTGCCGCCCATCACGACCGCCGCGATCGCGTTGAGGTTGTCCGTCGAGTGCGCCGAGATGGTCGTGGATCCGAAGTACGCCAACGACATGAAGCCCGCGACCCCGGCCAGCGCGCCGGTGAGCGTGTAGATCGACGTCAGGTGCCGGGTCACGCCGATGCCCGACCGGCGCGCCGCCTCGGCGTTCGAGCCGACCGCGAACGTGTGCCGGCCGAACACCGTGGTGTGCAGCAGCCACGCGCCGATCAACGTGAGCACGACGGCGACGATCACCAGGTTCGGCACGTACCCGAACGACGTCCCGTAGCCGATCGTCGTGCGCATGGTGCTGGGCAGCGTGCGGATGTCCGAGCCGTTGTTCAGCAGGCTGGCCGCGCCCAGCGCCGCGCCGAGCGTGCCCAGCGTGACGATCAGGGGCGGGATCTTCGCGGCCGCGATCAACAGTCCATTGAGGATGCCCCACGCGGTGCCGGCGACGATGGCCACGACGAGTCCGAAGAGGATCACGCCCCAGCCCGCGTTCGTGGAAGACCCGCCGGACACCCATTCCATGGCCTTGGCCGACACCATGCCGGAGAAGATCAGCACCGAACCGACCGACAGGTCGATGCCGCCGGTGATGATCACGAACGTCATCCCGACCGAGAGCACGAGCAGCACGGCGGTCTCGATCAGCAGCGTCTGCACGGTGAACAAGGTCAGGAACGCCGTGGGCTCCAGCACGCCGAACACCACGCACAACGCGATCAGCACGAGCCCGATCCAGAACGTGTTCGCCCCGAGCAGCCGCGCCCCGAGGGTCGGCTTCTCGATCGCGCCGCCGTTGACCACCTCTTCCTCCGCCGTCACCGCGTCTCCTCCTGGGTCAGCGCCCCGGTCATCGCGCCGACCAGGTCCGCCAGCGTCGCCTCGGCCGCGGTGAACCGGGCGACCCGGCGGCCCAGGCGCAGCACCTCGACCCGGTCGGCCACCGCGAGCACCTCGGGCATGTTGTGGCTGATCAGCACCACGGCCATGCCCTCGTCGCGGACCCGGCGGATCACGTCGAGCACGCGTTCGCGTTGCACCACACCGAGGGCCGCGGTCGGTTCGTCCATGAACACGACCTTGCTGGCCCACACCACCGACCGGGCGACCGCGACGCTTTGCCGCTGGCCGCCGGAAAGCGAGCCGATCGGCACGTCGATGCGTTGCAGCGTCACGCCGAGCCGCGCGAACTCCGCCGTGGCACGCCGTCGCATCTCGGCCTTGTCCAGCATCCCGAGCTTGCCGAGCAGCCCGGACCGCCGAACTTCCCGGCCCAGGAACAGGTTCGCGGCCGGATCGAGCTCCGGAGCCACGGCGAGGTCCTGGTAGACGGTCTCGATGCCCAGGCGCCGAGCGGCGACCGGCGACTCGAGACGGATCGGCGCACCCTCGAACAGGATCTGGCCACTGTCGGGTTGCTCGACACCGGACAGGCATTTGACCAAAGTGGACTTCCCGGCGCCGTTGTCCCCGATGAGCGCGACGACTTCGCCCGCGTTGACGGTGAAGTCCGCGCCGCGCAAGGCCTCCACCGAGCCGTAGTGCTTCACGAGCTCATGTGCTTCGAGAACAGGCATTGGCCTCCTGTCGTGGTTCAGGGTGGCGGGGTCTCCCCGGAGCCGCGCGGGACCAACCGCACGGGCAGGGTTTGCCGCTTGGGCGCCGAAGTGTCGCCGTCGAGGCGGGCCATCAGCAGGTTCGCGGCCGCGCTGCCCAACGCGTCCGCGTCGTGCGCGACCACGGTGACCGGCGGGTCGAGCAGGTCGGCGAGTTCGAAGTCGTCGAAGCCGACGAGGGCTGGACGGCGTGGCAGGCCGGCGATCGCGCGCACCACGTTCACCGTGATCCGGTTGTTGCCGCTGACCAGCGCGGTCGCCCCGGTCGGTCCGAGGACGAACTCGCGCACGATCGCGGTGATGCCCTCCTGGGTGTGCGGGCCCATCGCGACCAGCCGCGGGTCGAACGGGATGCCCGCGTTCCCGCAGCCCTCGCGGAAACCACGCAACCGCTCGCGTGCGGTGAAGATCTCCTCGGCGTCGCCGAGGAAGCCGATCTTGCGGTGGCCGTGGGCCGCGAGGTGGGTGACCGCGGCGGCCGCGCCGCCGATGTTGTCCACCAGCACGGTGTCGGCCACGATGTCACCCGCCGGCCGGTCCACGAACACGACCGGCGTGCCCGCCTGCATCTCCGGCACCAGGTAGCCGTGCCGCTCCCCGGCCGGGATCATGATCAGCCCATCGACCCGGCGGGCGCAGAACTCCAGGGTCAGCTCGCGCTCGCGGTCCTGGTCCTCGTCCGACGAGCCGGTCAGCACGTGCCGCCCGGTGGCGCGCGCGATCTCCTCCACGGCCCGGGTGAGCCCGGAGTAGAAGGGGTTCGCCACGTCCTCGAGGACGAGGCCGATGATCCCGCTGGACGAGCCGCGGCGCAGGTTGCGGGCGCCGAGGTTGCGCCGGAAGCCCAGCCGCTCGATCGCGGCGAGCACCTTCGCGGCGGTCTCCGTGTGCACGCTGGGCTCGTTGTTCACCACCCGCGACACGGTCTTGATGCTGACCCCGGCCAGCCGCGCGACATCGCTCATCGTCGCGCGGCGTGTGGGCGGCCGAGGCCCGTCGCTGGTGCTGGACATCGTTGTCATCGTGCGGCGGATTGCACAACGGCAGCGCTCGGTTTGTCAACGGTCCGATCGGTGGTCCCTTGTCGATGTTGGTGCCTTCGGGTTCGATTCGGCGGGCTAAACGGGCGGAAGCTTGACTTCGGTGACCAAGTCTCAGCAGTGTGTCCGATGCGGTGAATCCCTGCCGACAAGGTTGTCAATGCCGCACTGGAGGCGATGCGGGATGACCATCAGAAGCTTGCGGAAGGCGGGCGCGGCCGCGCTCGGGCTCGCGGTGCTCGCCGCGCTGGTCCCGGGACAGCTCGCGTTCGCCGCACCGGCCGCGAAGGCCGACACCGACCTGGCGAAGTGGGTGAACCCCTACGTCGGCACCAAGCCGGGCGGCCCGGACCAGGGCACCGGCGGCGGCGCGGGCAACACCTTCCCCGGCGCCGACGTGCCGTTCGGCATGGTGCAGTGGAGCCCGGACACGGTCACGCTGCAGCACGGCGGCTACTTCTACGACGACAACCGGATCAAGGGGTTCAGCCTCACCCACCTGTCCGGCGCGGGCTGCTCGACCTACCAAGACGTGCCGTTCATGCCGTTCCCCGGTGACGTCACGACCTCGCCGGCGACCGACCCGAACCGCTACGTCTCGAAATTCTCCCACGCGAACGAGACCGTCACCGCCGGGCACTACGCGGTGCGCCTGGACTCCGGCGCCGGCGCCGACCTCTCGGTCACCCAACGCAGCGGCATCGGCAAGTTCTCCTTCCCCGCGGGCAAGACCGCGACGATGCTGGTCAACACGTCCGGGTCGATCGCGGGCGCGGACGACGCCGAGACCGTCATCGGCAGGAACTCCATCGACGGCTGGGTGACCAGCGGCCGCTTCTGCGGGGCCGACCACACCTACCGGGTCTACTTCCACGCCACGTTCTCCCAGGACTTCGCCGCCATCGGCACCTGGAAGAACGGCGCGGTCACGCCCGGGCGCAACGAGGTCCGCGGCGGCGCGAACCCGAAGGCCGACCTGTCCGTTGTGGACGCACCGAAGACGTTGCAGGCGCAGAGCCAGCGCAAGCCCAAGGCGCAGGCGCGCGCCGCCGCCACACCGGCGGACACCACGGTGTCGGGTCCGGGCAGCGGCGGCTACGTCACGTTCGCCAAGCCCGACGTGACCATGCGGGTCGGCGTCTCGTTCGTGTCGCTGGACGGTGCGAAGGCCAACCTGGCCAAGGAAAGCGGCACCAAGTCGTTCGACACCATCGCGGCGGCCGCGCGCGGCGCGTGGAACGCGCAGCTGAACAAGATCGCGGTCACTGGTGGCACCGACGCCGAGCGCACGACGTTCTACACGGCGATCTACCACTCGCTCGTGCAGCCGAACGTGTTCTCCGACGTGGACGGTCGCTACCCCGGCTTCGACGGCCGGATCCACACCGCGGCCAAGGGCCACAACATCTACACGAACTTCTCCGGCTGGGACGTCTACCGCTCGCAGTCGCAGTTGCTCGACCTGCTGGACCCGGCCGCGGGCGCGGACATCGCCACGTCGATGGTGAACTTCGCCGAGCAGGGCGGGTCCTGGGACCGCTGGACGGTGGCGAACGGCTACACCGGCGTCATGAACGGCGACCCGTACCACATCATCGTCGCCAACGCCTATGCCTTCGGGGCCAAGGACTTCGACGCCAAGAAGGCCTTGCTGCTGATGGAACGTGGTGCCACGCAACCGACCCAGGGCTACGAGGAACGACCGGGTCTTGTCGAGTACATGAAGGACGGATACGTGCCGATGGGCGCGGACGGCGTCTGGGGTGCGGGCGCGACCACGCTCGAGTACACCTCGGCCGACTTCGCCATCGCGCAGCTGGCCAACCGCACCGGTGACCCCGCGGCCGGTCAGACGTTCATGAAGCGGGCGCAGAACTGGCAGAACCTGTTCGACCCGAGCACGGCCTACCTCCGGCCGCGCAACAGCGACGGCTCGTTCACCTCGCCGTTCAACCCGGCCAGCATGGACGGCTGGGTGGAGGGCAACGGCGCCCAGTACACGTGGATGGTGCCCTACGACGTCGAGGGCCTGGTCACGGCGATGGGCGGCAAGGACGCGGTCAACCCGCGGCTGGACGACTTCTTCACCCAGCTCAACGCGGGCACCGACGAGCCGTACGCCTTCCTGGGCAACGAACCGACGATGCAGACGCCGTGGCTCTACGACTACACCGGCGCACCGTACAAGGCGCAGTCGCTGACCCGGCGGGTGGAGCAGGAGCTCTACAACCCGACCGAGAGCGGCCTGGTCGGCAACGACGACCTCGGCCAGATGTCGTCGTGGTACGTGTGGGCCGCGATGGGGATGTACCCGATGATCCCCGGCCGCGCCGAGCTGGTGCTGAACAGCCCGCTGTTCTCCCAAGTCGTGATCACCCGGCCGACCGGGGCGAAGATCACGATCACCGGGGCGGGGGCGGACACGAACTCGCCGTACGTCACCGGGCTCAAGGTCAACGGCCAGACCACGACGTCGACCTACCTGCCGGAGTCGTTCGTGAACACCGGCGGCACCGTCGACTTCCAGCTCTCGTCCACTCCGGACCCGAGCTGGGGCAGCAAGCCCGAGGACGCCCCGCCGTCCTTCCGCGACGGTGAGGTCGGCCAGCGCGGCTACGTCGACCCGGGCCGGCTGGTCATCCCGGCCGGCGGCAGCGCCACGGCGAACATCGGCGCGCAGGACTACTCGGGCAAGGGCGCGACGGTGTCGTTCACCGCCAGCCCGCCGAGCGGGTTCACCGTGGCCCCGGCCAGCGGCGACGTCGTCGTTCCCGCCGGTGGCAAGGCAACCGTGCCGGTGACCGTGTCGGTGTCGGCCGGGACCGCGGAGGGCACGTACCGCATCCCGATCTCGTACACCGGGCCAGGTGGCACGGCGTTGAGCGCGGGTGCGTTGCAGGTGCTCGTCGCCGAACCGGGAAGCCTGCGGGCCGCGTACAACAACGCGGGCATCTCGCCGGACTCCGACCAGGCCATCGCCAACTTCGACCAGGTGGGCTGGAGCTTCTCGGCCGACGCGCTGGCGAGCAAGGGCGTCACCCCGGGGGCGACGGTCACAGTGGACGGGCTGAACCACGTCTGGCCGTCGGTGCCGCCGGGCGAGCCGGACAACGCGATCGCATCGGGGCAGACGGTGAAGCTGGCGGCGCCGCAGGGTGCGACCAAGCTGGCCATGCTCGGGTCGGCGGCCAACGGTGACACCCACGGCACGATGACGATCACCTACACCGACGGCAGCACGCAGACCGCGGACGTCGGCTTCTCGGACTGGACGCTGGGCGCCGGCTCCGAGCCGGTGGCGTTCAACAACCGGGTGGCGGCGCAACTGCCGTACCGCAACGCGGTCAGCGGTACGTCGCAGCAGATCACCACGTACCTGTTCGCCACCGAGCCGATCGCGCTCGACCCGGCCAAGCAGGTCGCCAGCGTGACCCTGCCGTCCAGTGTGGACGGCGGAACGCTGCACGTGTTCACCATCACCGCTGGTTGACCCGTCCCGCCACGACCCGCCGTTCCCCACCAGGAGCGGCGGGTCGTGGCTTAGGGTGGCCGCATGGACGGTCTGGACCAGTTGCGGGACGCCCTGCGCGCCGAGCCCCCGGCGGGCATCGCCGCGCTGCCCGAGGACACCCTCGCCGACCTGGCGGGGCTGGTGCGTGAGGCCCGGCGCAACCAGGCCCAGCAGTTGGGCGAGGCGTTCGAGGCCACGCTCAAGCACGTGCCATTCCCGGTGCGCGGCATCGTGCGCAAGGTGCTCGTGGGATGACCGCGGCCGAAACCCACGCCGAACTGATGAAGCTGGGGCGGTTGCTGGGCGTGCCGCCGGCCCGGCTGTCCGGCCTGGAGGCTGCCGCGCCGGCGGACTTGCGGGCGTTGCGCGGGCAGGTCGGCGAGCGCTTGTTCGCCGCCGACCGGGAGGCGTTCGCCCGGGTCGGCCTGCTCGCCCGGACGATCCCGGCCGCGATCTCGGCGAAGGTGGCGGAGAAGGTGCTGTCGCCGATGCTGGCCGCGCGCGCCACGGAGTCGCTCTCGCCGGAGAAGGCCGGTGAGCTGGCCGGGCGGCTGCCCGCGAGCTTCCTCGCCGACGTGGCCCAGCACCTGGACCCGATGCGGACCGCTGACGTCGTGGTCGGCGTGCCGGCCGCCAAGATCGTCGAGGTGGCGGCGGAGCTGGCCCGGCGCGAGGACTGGGTGACCATGGGCGAGTTCGTCGGTCACCTGCCGGCGGCGACCCTGCGCGCGACGATGTCGGCGCTGGACGGCGCGGCGATGCTGCAGGTCTGGTTCGTGCTCGACGCCAAGGACCGGCTGGACGAGATCGCCGCGATGCTGACCGACGAGCAGGCCGCCGCGCTGGTCGCCGCGGCCGACGGGCTCGACGAGCAGTTCGCCGACCTGCTCGCGCACCTGAGTCCCGAACAACGGGCCCGGCTCTCGTAGATTTCGGCGGGGCCCGTTCGTGTAGGTGGTGACCGCCTACGCGAAGGAGAACCTCATGGACGTGTTGCTGAAGGGCCTCGGCATCCCGGAGTCGCCGCGCTGGCACGACGGCCGGCTGTGGTTCTGCAACTGGGTCGAACAGCAGGTCGTGGCCGTCGACATGGATGGCGACGTGGAGACGTTGCCCAGCCCGAGCGAGTTCCTGATGGGCTACTCGATCGACTGGCTGCCCGACGGGACGCTTCTGGTTACGGGGGACAAGGTGCGTTCCCTGCGGCCGGACGGGTCCGCGGTCGTGCACGCTTCGCAGCGGGCCAATGAGATCGTGGTCGACGGGCGCGGCAACGTCTACCTGAACGGCGCCGACTTCGACTTCCGCGGCGGTGAGGAACCGAAGCCGGGCTACATCAAGCTGCTGACCCCGGCTGGTGAGGTGCGCCAGGTGGCGGGGGACATCCAGTTCCCGAACGGCATGGTCGTCACGCCGGACAACCGAACGTTGATCATCTCGGAGTCGTTCGCCGGGCGGCTCACGGCGTTCGACATCGCCGCGGACGGTTCGCTGTCCGGGCGGCGCGTGTTCGCCGACGGGCTCGGACCGGACGGGATCTGCCTGGACGCCTCGGGTGCGGTGTGGGTGTCCACGGGCGGGAACGAGGTCGTCCGGGTCGCCGATGGCGGGGAGGTCCTGCAGCGCGTGACGCTCGGTGTCGACCGGGCGCCGTTCGCGCTGGCGCTCGGCGGACCCGAGGGGCGGACGTTGTTCGTCTTGACCGCCGAGTGGCGTGCCGCCGACGGCATGGCCAACCTGAAGCGGTTGGCCGGCTCGGAGCGCACCGGGGAGATCCTGACCATGGAAGTCGACGTTCCCGCCGCCACCCATTCCTGACAAACCCGGGCGTGTCCCACATTGGGGCTGGGTGTGTCCCCCGTTCGGACCCGGCGTGTCCCCCGTTCGGACCTGGTGTGTCCCACGTTCTGACCCGGCGAGTTCCACGTTGGCGATGTGGGACACGCCCTACGCGGATGTGGGACACGCCCAGCGGGAGTGGGGGACACGCCCAGCGGGAGTGGGGGACACGCCCAGCGGGAGTGTGGGACACACCGTGCGGGAGTGTGGGACACACCGTGCGGGAGCGGGGGACACGCGCTGGGGTCAGCGTTGGGCGACGGTCATGCCCAGGGCGACCAGGGCGCTGGCGAAGGCCAAGGCCGGGTCGTCCTCGTAGGCCCACGGGATCGAGCTCGGGCGCCGGTTCACCCGCGACAGGTGCCACACCGCGCGCACGTCCTCGCCGGCCCGCAGCATCGCCCACCCGAAGATGTTGTGCGCCCACAACGAATCCGGCCGCGGCCGGGCGGCCGCACGCCACCGGCTCTCGGCGGCCACGAGTTCGTCGACCACGTTTGCATTGAAGTGCCGGCGCGCCGAAATCCCCGACGCCGCAAGGTATTCGGCGTGGGCGAGCGGCAACATCGCGCTCAACGGATCACCGGCCGGCGCCGACACCGAAGCGGCGCGGGCGAAGGCGAACATCTCCTCGTGCGAGCCACCCCACTTGGCGGCCAACGCCTGCAGGCGGCGCACGTTGCCGAAGAACAACGTCGGGCAGCGGTCGGCCACGCGCGACCACAACGAGTCGAGGTTCGCGCGGTCCAGGCCCATGCCCATCGCGTAGTTCTGCAGGATCGCCCACGGCACCGGGTCGTCGGGGGCGAGGTCGGCGGCGGTGAGCAGCGGCTCCTGGGCATCGCGCAGGATGTCCTGGAACAGGCCCAGGCGGTCGGCGTCCGTGCCGCCGATGCCGCGGATCTGCCACGCCTCGGCCACGATCGTCGCGCCGAGCCACAAGTGGACGTCCGCGCCGTCTTCTCGCGACATGCCGGCGTGGTAGAGCCGGCCGATGTCATGCGACTGCCCGATCGCCGCGTCGGCCAGGGCGGTCACCCGCTGGGCGCGCAGGTCGTAGTCGGTGCGGGTCTCCCGCAGCAGCGCGATGCCCGCGTTCAACGCGGTTTCCCGCACCACCTCGATGCCCGTGTCCAGGGCGAGGTCGTCGAAGCAGCGGTCCACCACGACGGTGCGCGCCACTTCCACGATCCGGGGGTCCACGGCGGGGCAGTTAACCACGTCGATGCAACTTGCGAAACCAGCTATACACGAACGGCCCTGCGGCCTGGAGCCGAACCAGATCTAGTGGCAAAGGCCCTTGGCGGCCAATACGTGTGCTTCGGCATCCTGTGCGCGACTCGCCTCCAGTTCACCGGAATCCTGGGCCCGCACCAGCCGGTCGAGCACCTCACTCGCGCGTTCACCCGAGGACCACAACGCCATGTCAGCGCCCGCTTTGATCGCCGTCAACACCGCTTCGGGCAGGTCGTACTGCGCGCTGATGGCCCGCATGGCGCCGAGGTCGTCGGTGACGGCCAGCCCGTCGAAGGCGTACTTCTCGCGCAACAGCTTGTACGCGGCGGGGGACAGGCTCGCGGGCGTGCCGTTGGTCAGGCCCGGCACGTCGAGGTGCCCGAGCATGACCGCGACCGGGCCGTAGTCACCGATGTTCTGGTAGGGCACCAGGTCGTCGCGCTCGAGCTGGGCCAGCGGGGGCGTGGTCACCGTGCCCTTGTGCGAGTCGCCGGAACCGTGGCCGTGCCCCGGGAAGTGCTTGAGCACCGGCAACACCCCGGACGCGGCGAGGCCTTTGGCGAACGCCACCGTGTACTTGCGTGCCTTGGCCGGGTCGTTGCTGAACGACCGGTCGCCGATCACGGCATCGTCCGGCTCGTCGCTCACGTCCGCGTCGGGCGCGAAGTCCACGGTCACCCCGGCCGCCCGCAGGTACCGGCCACGCTTGGCGGCGACGTCGGTCACCTGTCGCGGCGTCATGCTCGCGGCCATCGCCCGCGGGCTCGGCAGGTCGCCCGCGACCGGGTCGATGGTCTGCACGCGACCGCCTTCGTCGTCGACGGCGATCAGCGGCGCGACCTTCCCCGCCTTGACCACCGGCGCGAGTGCGTTGCGGGACAACAAGGCCATGGCGTTGTCGTGCACGAACAGCGCGCCCACCTGGGCATCGCGCACCAACTCGGTCGCTTTCTCCGCGCTGCCACCGGGAACGCCGGTCACCAGCAACTGCCCGAGGCGCGTGCGTTCCGGCAGCTTCGCCAGGACCGTGTCGCACGACGGCGTGTCGCCGCGCGACGTCGTGCTGACCGGCGGCGGCACGGACTGCGGCGGCTGCGTCGTCGGTTGCGTCGGCGACGAGGGCGTGGCGGCCAGCGGCGATCCCTCGACCGTGCGGTCCGGCTGCTCGTGTTCGGCCCAGCCGACCACCAGCCCCGCGAGCACGGCACCGGCCGCGACCGTCACCAACAGCCGGCTGGTGCTCCTCCTGCGGGCGACTCGCACCGGGTTACCGCCGGAACTCCGCGATCCAGCGGTCGAACCCGCCGGGTCCCGCCGGCGGCTTCCGCTCGATCGACACGGTCGTGAGGCCGCCGGTCGCGAACGCGGCGATCTCCTTCTCGGTCAACGGCCACGGCGGACCGGCCTCGGCATCGTCGGCATCGTCGGCATCGTCGGCTGCCCCGTCCGGCCGGCACGCGGCGCTCACCACCAGCGTCCCGCCCGGGGCGACCAACTCGGCGACCGCGGCCGTCGCGCGTTCGCGCACGCTGCGCGGCATCGACTGCACGGTCAGGCTTTCCACCACCAGGTCGAAGCCGCGGCGCCACGCGGCCGGCACGTCGAACAGGTCGGCGATCACGTATTCCACGCGGGAGTCCGGGAAGCGGGCGCGTGTGGTGCGCACCGCGCTCTCGGAGATGTCGAAGGCCGTCGTCGTGTAGCCCAGACCGGAAAAGAACTCGGCGTCGCGGCCGAGCCCGCAGCCCACGACCAGCGCCGATCGGCCCTCGCCCCGGCGCTCACGGGCCCAGTCGACGAGGACGGCCTGCGGGTGGCCGACGTCCCACGGAACCACCGCCGAACCCTCGGACGCCTCGGCGTAGAGCCGCTCGAACCAGCCGGTCGGGTCGCCCTGCTCGAGCGAGACGGCCGCGAGGGCCCGGGCGCGCTCGTCGGGGTCCGGGGTGGTCGCCGAAGTGGCCGAAGTCGCCGAATCCATCGCACCACCCTACTGGCGACCTTGTACCCATCCGGCCGACCATGCTGTCGTGTACGGTGGTGAGTGACTCAGAGTAACCGGGCTACTACATGCGGGTGGTTGTCAGAGCTGGCTGGTGAATGCCCCGCATCGTCAGCCTACGTTCGTTTTCTGGCGTCCGGTGCGGTTCGGCGAGGTGCCGCAGAAAGGGGGCTGGATTGGCGAGGGCAGACGGACGTGGCTCCGGCTTCGCAGCCGTGGCGCGCGTGCCGGAATTCCGCGCGCTCTGGCTGGCCGAGCTGCTGTCGATCCTCGGCGACCAGCTGGCCCGGGTCGCGCTCGCCGTGCTCGTCTACGGCCGCACGTCGTCGGCCATGCTGGCCGCGCTCACCTATGCGCTGACCTTCGCGCCCGCCGTGCTCGGCGGTGCCTTCCTCTCCGGCCTCGCCGACCGCTTCCCCCGGCGGGCCGTCCTGGTCGTGACCGACGTCGTCCGGGCGGTGCTGGCCGCCTTGATGGCGTTGCCCGGCGTGCCGCTCGGCGTGTTGTGGACCTTCGTGGCGTTGCTGAGCATGGCGTCGGGCCCGTTCAAAGCCGCCCAACTGTCGTTGCTGCCGACCGTGGTGGGCAAAGAGCAGTACGTGTCGGCGATGTCGTTGCGAGCGGCCAGCACACAGGTGGCGCAGCTGGCCGGGTTCGCGTGCGGTGGCCTGCTGCTCGCCGTGGTGCCGCCCGCCGCAGTGCTCGGGCTCAACGCGGGCACGTTCGCGCTCAGCGCCCTGATCGTGCTCACCGGCGTCCGGGCTCGTCCGGCCGTCGCCGCGCAACCCGAGGAACCGGTGTCCCGACCGGACGCGCCGGTGGCGCCGTTCGCCGGGGTGTTACCGATCTTCGCGATGGTGATGCTGGTCGGCTTGTTCGTGGTGCCCGAAGGCCTCGCGGCGCCGTATGGAGACGCGCTCGGCGCCGGGCCGGTCGGCGTGGGGTTGCTCATGGCCGCGGACCCGTTGGGCAGCGCACTCGGCGCGTGGCTGCTCGCCCGCCGCGGGAGCACCCCGACCTGGCACTCGATGGTGTTGCTCGCGGCACTCGCCGGCGTGCCGCTGCTGTTCTGCAGCGCGGGACCGGCGCTGGTGCCGTCGCTGATCCTGTGGGCCGTGACCGGCGGGCTCTCCACGGCGTACTTGATCCAGGCGCAGGCCCTGCTGGTCGAGCTGGTGCCCGACCAGCGCCGCGGCCTGGTGATGGGCCGGCTTGCGACGAGCCTTTACACCTCGCAAGGGCTCGCTGTCGTGCTCGGCGGCGCGCTGAGCGAGCTGACCGGCCCCTTCCGGGCCGTGGGCGGGGCGGGTCTGCTGGGTGTGGTGCTCGCCTCCTGCGTCGGCGTGTGGTGGGGTCGCGGTCGTTCCCGCGCCGAGAACGACCGCGCCGAGCCACACATGACGGACGACGATCAGATGCCATTGATGCGCATCTCAGGTACCTCCTCTCGGACGGACACCAGCGCGGACGGTGATACGCGGCCGGCGTCCCCGCCGATCGGCGGGCAAGGGCGACCATTGTCGACGTCGAATGATGGGGACTGAGTCAGATGCCCTTGTCGCACATGCCTGGAGTTCCTTCGTCCCGGGGCGACACCGCACGGGTTGGTGTGGCACCGGTGGGCGGGGGAACTTGCAGGTGCTCAGAGGTCCTTGCTCACGGCGGGCTCCCTTCTTGTGGAGCGGTGGTGGGTCGGGCTGGTCAGAGGTCCTTGCTGCGCATGGCGGTCTCCGTTGGTCGTCGTGGTGGTGGGCCTGGGGGTTCAGAGGTCCTTGCTCACGTGGTGCTCCTTTCTGGTGATGTGGTCGTGGTGCGGGGCGATCACAGGTCCTTGCTGTGCATGGCTGCCTCCTTCGCCGGTTCTGGTGTGGGGGTTCGGGGTTCAGAGGTCCTTGCTCACGAGGTCCTCCCTCCTTGTCGAGCGGTTGTGACGGGGGCTGGTCAGAGGTCCTTGCTGCGCATTGCGATCTCCTTGGGCTGGTGGGACGGGGGCGCTGGGCGTTCAGAGGTCTTTGCTCACCGCGGTCTCCTTTCTTGTGGTGCGGTCGTGACGGGGTCTGATCAGAGGTCCTTGCTGCGCATTGCGATCTCCTTGGGCTCGTGGGACGGGGGCGCCGGGCGTTCAGAGGTCCTTGCTCACGTCGCGCTCCTTTCTCCTGGTGGGGTCGTGGTGAGGGCTGATCACAGGTCCTTGCTGTGCATTGCTGCCTCCTTCGCCGGTTCTGGTGTGGGGGTTCGGGGTTCAGAGGTCCTTGCTCACGTCGTGCTCCCTCCTTGTCGAGCGGTTGTGACGGGGCCTGGCCAGAGGTCCTTGCTGCGTATTGCGATCTCCTTGGGCTCGTGGGACAGGGACGCTGGGCGTTCAGAGGTCCTTGCTCACGGCGGGCTCCCTTCTCGTCGAGCGGTCGTGACTGGGGCTGGTCAGAGGTCCTTGCTGTGCACTGCCGTCTCCCTTCGTGGCTGGGGTGTGCGGGCCGGGGGTTCAGAGGTCCTTGCTCACGGGGCGCTCCTTTCCGGTGGGGCGAGTAGGCCGTTCGGTCACAGGTCCTTGCTGCACATGGGGGTCTCCTTCATCGAGTTGTGTGATGCGGGCGTTCGTGGGTACTCAGAGGTCCTTGCTCACGACTTGTTCCTTCCTCTCGAGGTGGCAGTGGCGGATGCCGGGGCCGTTCACAGGTCCTTGCTGCTCATGGGGGTCACCTCCAGGGTTGATGCGGTAGCGACTGGTCGGTGTTCACAGGTCCTTGCTCACGGCGGGCTCCTTTCGCGTGCGGTGGGGGTCGGGGGTGGATCAGCCGGTCAGCGATCCTTGCTGCACATGGCGGTCCCTCCCGCTGCCCGGGGTGAGATGAAATGTGTTCGTTGTGCGATGAAATATTCGAGGTCAGGACGGAACAGTCAGAGGTCCTTGCTGCGCATGGCCGGCACCTCCTCTCGGGGCGTCGCCGAACCAGCTTCCCGCCGGATCGATCGCCGGCGGACCCAGCGACCAGCATGGACTCGGCATCCGGGGACGCGAGTGGGACCATTATGAGTGTGCTGCAACGAGCGGTAGGAAAAGGCGATCGTCGCAGGTCGCGCCGGGTGCTCATGACGCTGCCGAAACGAGGCGTCGTCTTCGTGCTCGCGGTCGACGTGCTCGCCGCGTTCGCGTTGGTGCTCGCCTTCGTCCTGTACCCGACCTCGGCGACCGATCTGCGCCACGTCGGCGGGATCGTGCTGCTCGGGCTGGCCTCAGCCGAGTTGACCCGGCAGGTCGAGCGCAAGCGGCGGCGCTTCGCCGACACGCTGCACGTCAACCTGAGTTCGGTGTGGATCATCGCCGCCGCGGTGACCACCAGCCCGGGCCTCGCCGCGGCCACGACGACGCTGCTCTACAGCCACCTCTGGCTGCGCAGCTGGCGCAACCTGTCCGGGATGCACACCTACCGTGCCGTGTTCAGCGCGAGCAACGCCGTGCTGTCCTGCCTCGCGGTCTGGGCGCTGGCGCGAGCGGTGCCGACCGGCGGCGTGCTGGCCATGGCCGGGCCGATGATCCTGGTGTGGGGCGTGCTGGTGATCGTCACGTACTCGGTGATCAACTCCGGGATCGTCGGCGTCGCGATCGCGTTGCTCTCGGGTGACCGGTCGGCCCGCCAGCTGATCGGTACCTGGCAGGAGAACAGCATCGAGTACGCGACCCTCTGCATGGGCGTGCTCGCCGGGGCGTTGCTGCTGTGGCAGCCCTACCTGCTGGTGCTCGTCCTGCTCCCGCTCTACGTGCTGCACCGCAGCGTGCTGATCCGCCAGCTCGAACACGCGGCGGCCACCGACGAGAAGACCGGCCTGCTCAACGCGGCGAGCTGGCACAACCTCGCGGCCGCCGAACTCGACCGCGCGCGCAGGCACGACAGCACCTTCGGGGTCCTGCTGGTCGACATCGACCACTTCAAGAGCGTGAACGACAGCCACGGCCACCTCACCGGTGACCACGTGCTGCGCCTGGTCGCCGACGCCATGCGTGCCGAGGTCCGCGCCGACGACCTCTGCGGGCGCTTCGGCGGCGAGGAGTTCGTCGTGCTGCTGCCCGACACGAAGGCCACCGACGTGGTGGACGTCGCCGAGCGGATCTGCCGCCGGGTGCGTGCCCTGCGCATCGAGGACGCCGACACCGGCGAGCTGCTGCCCGACCTGAAGCTGAGCGTGTCGATCGGGGCCGCGACCTACCCCGATCACGGCAGCCAGGTCGACGAGGTGCTGATGTCGGCCGACAACGCCATGTTCGCGGCGAAGGACGCCGGGCGCGATCAGGTGCGCGCGGTGCGGCCCTCGGCCGGCTGATTCTCCATCTGCTCGCGGTGCTGCTGCGCCCACTCCGCGAGCGGGCGCAGGGCCCGCAGCAGCGACCGGCCCATCGGGGTGAGCCCGTACCAGACGGCGCCGAAGCGCCCTGGTTCAGCGCGCCGCTGCACGAGCCCGTCGGTGTTGGCGCGGCGCAGGGTGTCGGTCAGGGTGCGTTCGGTCAGCGGGCGTTCGTGCGACACCCACCCGACCCGCTCCTCGACCTCGTTCACCGCGGCGAGCAATTCGCCGTACTGCCGCTCGCCGAGCGCCAGGGCCGCGAGCACGGCCACGGTCCATCGTCCCCGAAGCACGGTCATCGCGTCGTGAACGCCCTGCCGGTACGGGACGTCCCACTTCGTCATGCCGACAGCTAACACGATCGGGGGACTGTTGTGGCAGGTCGCCCCCACTGAGCCCAACGTGCGCGAGCGCTTACGTTGCACTCAGCCGGACCCCGCCGGGTATTCCTAGAGGGCACCAGGGATGTACCGAGTCCCTGGTACGCAAGTCGCGGTGGCTTGGACGGTCGCCTGACGGTGGGGCGGCAGCCGAGTGCTCGCCTGGCAATGCCGACCCGGTCACCGCGGCTTGCGGCTTCGGGGGGCGTGGACGGGATCGGTTCGCTTGGTCGCCTGGAACGCGCGCCGGCGACGCGCTCCGACTCCCGTTCACCGTCCCCCGCTCCCGCCTCAGGCGGGAACGTCGTCGAACTCCACCGACTCGCTCAGCTCGCGCCAGCGGGCGTCGTCCTCGTCGCGGGCCCGGGCGGTGGCGGCGGCCAGTGCGGTCGCCTGACGGCCGAGCAGGAGCCGCAGCGGGGGCTCTTCGACGCCGGTGATGCGCACGATCGCGTCGGCCGCCTTGTCCGGGTCGATCGGTGCGCTCGACGGGAAGTCCTCTCGCATCTCGACCATCGCGCCGACCGTCTGCCGGTACGGCTCGCTGATCGGCGGGATGGTCATCGACGAGCCGGCCCAGTCGGTGCGGATGCCGCCCGGTTCGACCAGGGTGACCTTGATCCCGAACGGCGCGACCTCCTTCGCGAGCACCTCCGAGAAGCCCTCGACCGCCCATTTCGCGCTCTGGTACGCGGCGAGCCCCGGCGTGCCGACCCGGCCGCCGATCGACGTGATCTGCACGATGTGCCCGCCGCCCTGCGCCCGCAGGACCGGGACCGCGGCCTTGGTGACGTGCACCGTGCCGTAGAAGTTGGTCTCGATCTGCCTGCGGAAGGCGTCGAGCTCGACGTCCTCGATCGCGGCCACGTCCGCGTAGCCCGCGTTGTTGACCACCACGTCCAGGCGGCCGAAGTGTTCGGCGGCCGCCTTGATCGCCTGCTCGGCTGCCGCTTGGTCGGCGACGTCGAGCGCGATCGGGTGGATCTGCTCGCCGTACTTCGCGACGAGGTCGTCGAGCGTGCGGGGGTTCCGTGCGGATGCCGCGACCCGATTGCCTGCTTCGAGCGCCGCCGTGACGATCGACCGGCCGAGGCCGCGCGAGCTCCCGGTGACGAACCAGACCTTGCCCATTTGCTGTCTCCTTCTTCTAACTGAATGGTTAGTTACGAGAGTTGCACTGGGTCGCCCGCCTGTCAACTATCCGGTTAGTTGAGTATGCTCGAGCTCATGGTCGGAGACGCTGAGGCGACGAAACGCCGCCTGCTGGACGCAGGGACGGCGGAGTTCGCCAAGTACGGGATCGCCGGCGCCCGCGTGGACCGCATCGCCGCGGCGGCGGCGGCCAACAAGGCGCAGATCTACCACTACTTCGGCAGCAAGGAAGGCCTCTTCGACGCCGTCTTCGACGAGTTCGTGGCGCAGACGCTGCGCGAGGTGCCGATCGACCCGGCCGACCTGCCGGAGTACGCCGGCCGGCTCTTCGACGGGTACCTGCGGCACCCGGAGCTGACCCGGATCGCCAGCTGGTACCGGCTGGAGCGAGCGGAGACCTCCGAGCCGCTGCAGTCGATCCTCAAAGCCAACCAGGGCAAGGTCGACGCGATCGCGCAAGCCCAGGCCGACGGCGTGCTCCCGAGCCGCTTCGACCCGGCGGACCTGCTGGCCCTGGTGCTGACGATCGCGGGGATGTGGACCGCGATGACCCCCGAGTACCACGACCTCGTGCGCTCGGAGACGGTCGAGCACCGCCGCAAGGTGATCACCGACGCGGTCCGTGCGTTGCTCGCTTGAGGCGGGGTTTTCCACAGGCATCGAGTTGTCCACAGATCCCAGCCGCTCGCTGTTTTCCCAGCTCAAACCCGATAGAGTGGCATTAGGGGTGCCCCCGGGAGGGTGGGGCTTGGCCTACGCGAGGCTTCGCGAAAGTCGGTAGAACGTCCTGCGGAACTCGGTCCGGACCAGCCGCCGTTCGTAGTCTTGCCCTGAACGTGAATCTGTTTCATAGTTCACGGATGCGGTCTGATCGTGCGACGGTGCTCGCGGTCGCGTTCGGCGGGTTCCTGCTGATCGACACCATCCGCGGATGGCTGCCCACCATGACCACGATCTTCGGGTCCGCGGGCAGCACTCCCGACTGGGTCTTCGTCCTCTTCGCGCTCGCCTGGGTGGTCCCGCCGGTGCTCATGGCCGCGCTCGCGAGGAGCCGCGCGGTGCCCGTCGCCGCCATCGGCGTCGAGGTCGTCGCCCGGATCGTGCTGCAGACCCAGGCCACCGGCCAGGTCCAGCTCTACGCCTCCTGCATCGCCGTGCTGGCCGGCTTCTGCTGGCTCGTCTCGGCAGCGACCCGCGGCTGGCCCGGCGAACACGTCGCCACCGGGTTCGGCGTCGCCCTGGCGCTGACCGTCGTCCTCGGCCTGGCCGCCGAATCCGTCGACCTCATGTGGCTCACCGGCGTGGTGCCGTGGCTCGTGCTGCTCGCAGTTGCGGCGGTCGCCTTGTACGGCACGGCATTCGCCGCGGAAGGCCAAGGCGGTGGAGCGTTGTGGTTCGCGCTCGGACCCGCGGTGCTGCTGGGTACCCAGGTCGTCACGAACGTGGGCCGGGCGTGGGCCGCCGCCGGCACGGACTGGTGGCCGGGAGCGCTGATCGCCGTCGCGGCGGCCGCAGGAGCCGTGATCCGGCTGCCTCGGTTCGTCGCGCCCGTCGGGCTGGTCGTCGGCACCGCGCTCGCGGACCTCCCGCGCGCTGCCGACAACACGCTGCCCGTGTGGGCGCTCGCCGGGCAGGCGCTCGTCGCGCTCACCCTGACCGCCACCCTCGCCGCAGCGGCAACCCCGAACGGCAAGCGGAGCGGGCTGGCCGGGTTCGCGGGCGTGTTCGTGTTCTTCCTGCTGGTCGCCGGCTACAACACGTCCTTCGACTCCTTCGGCCGCGTGTACCTGCCCGCCTTCACCCTCGTGACCGCGGTGCTCGTCGCCGCGCAAGGCCGGGGTCGCGCCACGATGCCCAAGCGCGAGGTCGCCCTCGGCTGCGTCGTGGTCGCCGCGGCCGGCGTGGTGGCGGCGGTGGTCCAGACCCCGGTGCCCGTGACGCCCGCCCAAGCCGGGCCACAGCTGCGGATCGTGCACTACAACATCCGCTCGGGCATCTCCGCGCTCGGCCGCTTCGACCCCGACGTGATCGCCGACCAGATCGCCGCCCAGCACCCCGACATCGTGAACCTGCAAGAGGTCGACCGCGGCATGATGATCACCGGCGGCCACGACGCGCTGCGCCTGATCGCCGACCGGCTCGGCATGGCGATCCACTACTTCCCGGCCAAGGACCCGTTGTGGGGACTGGCGATCCTGTCGCGGCTGCCGTTGCGTGACGTCGTCGCGACGCCGATGACCGAGAAGGACATCGCACCCCAGACCGGCATCCTGCGCGCGACCGTCGACACGCCGCAGGGCCCGATCGTCGACGTCACGACGCACTTCCAGCCCGGTTCGGACGGCATCCCGGCGGCCGAGCCCAACCAGCTGGCCGCGCTGATCGCCGAGCAGAAGCTGCCGGTCGTCGTCACCGGCGACTTCAACCTCGAGCCCGGCGACCCGCGCATGGTCGCGATGAAGCAGTTCACCGATGGCCTGGCCCAGGTGCGGCCCTTCCCGACGTCACCCGCCGAGGCGCCGAAGCAGCAGATCGACAACGTCTTCGTAACCCGGGAACTGGCGACGTCCGACATCGTGGCGCCCAGGACGACCGCGTCGGACCACCTCATGGTCGCGTTCACCGTGCGCTTTAACAGTTAACAGGTCGTTCCTTTTCGGCGGATTGGCCGATTACCGTGTGAGGATGAGCGCCGAAGCGCACCCGACGTTCGCCCAGGCCCTGCGTGCGGCCATCCACGCGCGGGGGCTCGGGCTCGACCGGATCCGCTCCCGGCTCGGCGAGCGCGGGGTCAGCGTCAGCATGGCGACGCTCAGCTACTGGCAGTCCGGGCGCAGCCGCCCGGAGCGGCGCGAGTCGCTGATCGCGTTGCGGCACTTGGAAGACGTGCTGCAGGTGCCGACCGGCTCGCTCGCCGCCCTGCTGCCACCACCTAAGGCTCGGGGCCGGGCGCGGCTGCGCGAACACCGTGAGCTGGCAACGTATTGGCCCGTCCGGTCCACTGTGGATGACGTGGTGCGCGGGGTGGACACCCGCTGGGACGAGCGCCTCGCGCGGATCAGCCAGCACGACATCGTGACCGTCGGCGCCGAGCGGGGAGAAGTCTCCTTCGTCTCGCGCCAGGTGTTGCGTGCGGAGGCGGACGGTCCGGATCGCTGGGTGGTCATCCTGCACATCGACGAGCACGACCGGCCGTTGCCGCGGGTCCGGCCGCTGCGCAACTGCAGGCTGGGCCGGGTGGTCGGGCGCGAGGGCGACGGTCTGCTGGTCGCCGAGCTGGTGTTCGACCGGCCGTTGTTCCGGGGCGAGACGGTGATCACCGAGCACGTGATCGAGAATCGCGAGCCGTATCCGCTGGCCACGAACTACGAGCGGAAATTCCGGTTTCCAGTGCGGGAGTATGCGCTCGAGGTGTGTTTCCAGGGGGAGCTGCCCGTTTCCTGTGAGCGCTACACCAGCGCGGAAGACGTTCTGCCCGTTCGGGTTGGCCCGTCTGTCCACGGTGTCGCCCTGGACTTCGGTCCGGGTTGCTACGGTTTCCGGTGGGTGTGGGGATCTTAACTGTTAAATGGTCGTGATCGGCCGTTTCGGTCTTATCTTCGAACGAAATCGAAGGGAGACCACCAATGCGACAATTCGCGGCGGCGAGCGGGCTCGCCCTGCTCGCCGCGATCGTGTTCGTGCCCACGGCGGACGCCACCCCGGTCCCTGATCTCGCGGCGAGCCAACAACAAGCTCACGGCCTCGCCGCGTCCTTGCCGGCCGGTCTGAAGGACCAGCTCGCGGGCGAGTGGTTCGACGCGAAGACCCGACGGCTGACCGTGGCCGTCACCACGGCTTCGGCGGCGCGCCAGGCGGAAGCGGCCGGCGCGGTGCCGGTCGTGGTGCGGCACAGCAGGCAGCAGCTCGAGAAGACCACCCAGCAGGTGCGAGCCCTGGTCGGCCACGGCGTGCCCGGCGTCTTCGGCTGGGGCACCGACGTGCGCGCCAACGAGGTGACCGTGTCGGTCGACGACGCGCGTGCCACCAAGGCGACCGCGGACTTCGAGGCCAAGGCGACCGCGCTGGGGGTGCGCGTGGTGCACACGAAGTCGATGCCGCACCAGCAGTCCGGCACGATCAGCACCGGCAACCCGTGGTGGCCGGGCGGCGAGAGCAACTGCTCGGTCGGCTTCCCGGTCACCGATGCCAGCGGGGCCAAGCAGTTCCTGACCGCGGGGCACTGCACCAACGACGTCAACCAGCCTGCTTATGGTGCGTCGGGCCAGCAAAACCGCATCGGGACGTCCAATGTGGGCGGTTCGCACAGCGTCAACGGCAGCGAAGGCGACATGGGCGTGGTCGCGGCGACCGAGCCTGGCTGGACGTTGTCGCCCTCGGTCAACACGTGGGGCCAGCCCGCCGTGACCGTCAGCGGCGCCGAGGAGGCCATGGTCGGCGACACGGTGTGCCACTCGGGCAACACCTCGCACTGGCAGTGCGGTGAAGTGAAGTACACCCACCGCGCGGTCGACTACGGCGGCGGGCTCGTGATCGAGGACCTGACGTGGACCACGGCGTGCTCGCTCGGCGGCGACTCGGGTGGGGGCTGGCTGCTCGGCGACAAGGCCACCGGCCTGCACGACGGCGGCCCGTCGCAGTGCGTGGACAATCCCAGCGACGGCGACATGTCCCTGTTCCAGCCGGTGATCGAGGCCTTGACCAAGTGGAACCTGACGCTGGTGACTGGTGGTGGCGGCTCAACCGACACCACCCCGCCGAGCGCGCCCGCGAACGTGCGGGTCACCGCGACCACCTCGAGCAGCGTGTCGCTGAGCTGGGACGCGTCGACCGACGACGTCGGCGTGACCGGCTATGAGGTGAGCCCGGGCGGCGCGGTGACCGGGACGTCGACCACGGTCACGGGATTGACGCCGGACACGGCCTACTCGTTCACGGTCAAGGCCCGCGACGCGGCCGGGAACCGTTCCGCGGCAAGCACTCCGGTGACCGCCCGGACCCAGCCGGGCAGCACCGGGCGCACGTTCACCAGCAACGCCCACTACGCGATCGCCGACTACAAGACCGTGACGAGCCCGGTGTCGGTGACGCTCAGCGGGCCGGCCGCGAGCACGGTCACGGTGACGGCGTCGATCCAGCACACGTGCGCGGAGGACCTGGACGTCCAGCTGGTGTCGCCATCGGGCTGGTGGTACCCGCTGAAGTCTTCGGGCGGCTCGACCTGCACGGCTTGGTCCGGTACGAAGACCTTTGCGGTGCAAGGGGTTTCGGCTCAGGCGCAGGGAACGTGGAAGCTGCGCATCGCCGACTGGGGCGCGGGCGACACGGGCACCCTGAACGGCTGGTCCCTGACCCTCTGACCGGCCCGGGTTCGATGAGGCCGGACCGCTGCACCGCGGCCCGGCCTCTCGGCGCGCCGTGGGACCGGGCACGCTCAGCCCTCCGGGCCGATGATGGTGCAGCCGACGAGTTCGCGGGTGAGTTGGTCGGCTTGCAGCCACCGGATGCGGGGATCGCCGAACTGCAGGGTGTGGGCGCCCGTGAGGAATGGGTGTGGGTTGGGCCAGCCGGTGCGGTAGAGCCCGCCCCAGGCGCCGCTGACGAAGGAGTGTGCGCGGAGGACGACGTGGGCCGGTCGCAGTGAGGGGCAGGCCTTGACGGAGATGCGGGCGCAACGCAAGCACAGTGGCGGGTGGGTGGTCTGGGCGCGTTCGGGCCAGCCGGGCCAGGGGTGGGGTTGCTCGTGGATGAGCCAGAGGGTGCCGTGCTGGTTGTGGTCGGCGGGTCCGGCGCAGACTTGGCAGAGCAGGCGTCGCATGGCGCGGCGTTGGCGCAGTGGGTGCATTTGGCGGTAGAGCGGTTCGCCGGCGCCGGGGCGCGAGGTGACCCGCGACCACAGCAGTCCGTGGCCGTCGCGGTCCACTGAGGACTCATCGCGGTAGGCGATGCCTTGTCGTGTCTCGACAAGAGGTGCCTCGAGGACATTTTCGCCACTCCATCGGGCGACATAGGGCACCGGACCGAGCGGACCGCGAACGAGGTGCTCGCCACCGTTGGTGTGTTGTGCGCGAGCCTCGGAGGAGATCAAGTGCATGCGTCGGAAGCTACGGTCCGCAGCAGCGGCGAACGGACAACGAAAGGACAATCGGGGTTACCCTCGGGCTATGGCCACGGAGGAACGGGTAGGCGCACGCCTGGCACGTCTGCGGAAAGTTCGTGGACTCACCCAGGTGCAGTTCGCGGCGGCCGTCCACTACTCGGTGTCGCTGGTCAAGCAGGTCGAACGCGGTGTTGTCGCGCCGAGCGCGCCGTTCGTCGCTGCGGCCGCTTCAGCCTTGGGTGTTCACCCGAACACCTTGTTCGGCACCGACGAGCCGTTGGTCGACGAGCCCGACTACGGACAGTTGATGGTGCTCCGTGCAGCCGTGGACGCCTGGGACGATCCCCGGCCGGAGGGCGAGCCGATCACCCTGGACCTCGTCGACCGCCGATTGGACGCGATCAACCGCACTCTGGAACGGGCGGCGGGGACCGCCACCGGATCGACCGCGTACGCCACGGCGGCGGTCGACCTGGCGGCGCTGCTGCACCACCTGTACGTCATGGCAGAGGCCACGGGTGCCGCCGGCGCGCGTGCCCAGGCAGCGTTGCACGACGCTTACCGCCTCACGGCCACGGTCGCCGGTCGCTTCCGGCAGGCCGACTTGGCCGCCGTCGCATCCGAACGGCACATCGCCTTGGCCCAGGCGATGGGTGATCCGATCCGGCAGGCCATCAGTGCCTTTCACCGATCGTCGATCCACCTTCGGGCCGGTCGGTATGCCGACGGCTTGCGGCTCCTGGAGCGGGCCCGCCGCGATCTCGATGGCCGGTCCGCCGTCTCCACGCAACTGCACTTGCGCAGTGCTGTCCTCGCCGCCCGGAGTGGGGACCTGGCTCTTGCCGATGAACACGTGGCCGAGGCCCGCTCCTGCGGGACGTCCAGCTCCGAGTACCGGGGGATCGACCCGTCCGAGCTGAACGTCGCGGTGCATTGGTGCGCGGTGCCGGTCGAGGCGGCCGACGGAGCCGAAGCCCTGCGCCGGGGCAGCGAGGTCCGGCTCGCCAACCAGTCCCGACCCGAACGCCTCGGTCACCACCACATCGACCAGGCCCGGGCATGGTTGCTGCACGGTGACCGGGAGCGGTGCGTGGCGGAGCTGAACACCGCCCGCCGGGTTGCGCCGTTCTCGACCCGGCACCACCCGTCGGTACGCGAGACGGTCCTGGCCATCGCGACCGCCGACCGCCGCACCACCGACTCGTTGGCCGACTTCGCGCGATGGGCGGGCATCCAGTTCTAGGAAACGACGCAAAGGGAAGGGCCGTCGGCGCGCGCGATGCACGCCGACGGCCCTCTCCCTCACTCGGTGATCAGCCGACCTTGTACGCGTATGGCAAGGCCGAGATCACCTCACCCGTGCCGTAGAACGGCAGTCCGGTGTTGCCGGTCGGCAGCACCGGCACCGTCACCAGGTTCAGGTGCCCGCGCACGACCGTCCCGCGAGCACCGGACGGCTTGATCGTCACCATGATCGTCGCCGTCTGGCCGGGGTTGATGGTCGTCGGCGTGCCGCCGGTGCCGTTCGGGTCGATGGCCAGGTCGAACGGGTCGCCGGTGCTCGAGGTCACCGACGGGTCGAAGCCGGCCGTGGTCATCGACTGCGTGTAGCTGACGTGCCCGGACGGCGCGCCGTCGGGACCGAACGGGCCGATCTCCTGCACCGAGCCGAACCAGATGCCCTTGGAGATGTAACCCTTCTTCTCCGAGACCGTCGCCACCGACACCGTGCTGCCGTTCTGGGCCGCCTTCAGGTCACCCAAGACGTCGATGCCTGCCGCCGAGCTCTGCAGCTCGACCTGCGCGGGCAACGTCGACGAGGTGGCCACCGTCAGGCTCGAGGTGTCCGGCGGTGCCAGGTAGATCGGCTCGTCGGCACCCGGGGTCGGCAGCGGCAACTCCGTCTGACCCTGGATCACGTTGGGCTGCAACACCTGCTGGTCGTTCGTGCGCGGGTCGACGCCGACCGCGATCGGCTCGACACCGGTGTTGCGCACCTTGACCGGCACCTTCAGCGTGCTGCCCGCGGGCAGCTTGGTGCTGGCCGACGTCGGCAGCCCGTTCGCCTTCACCGACGCCTTGTCGAATGTCACCCGGCCGGTGAACGGCTGCTCCAGCGCATCCCCGGCGACCGGGTTCTGCACCACGATCACCAGCTGCCAGCGACCCGGCAACGGCGCCGCGTCGGTCATCTGGATGGTGTCGCCCTGGAGCAGGTCCCCGCCGTCGCCGAGGAAGACGTTGCTGTTCACGTCGGCGAGTTCACCGTTGGGGTCGACCAGCACGCCGTCGACCACGGTGCCCGCGTCCGCCAACTGCACGGCGACGCTCAGGTCCTTCTTGCCCTTCGGCACGTCGAACTCGTAGCTGAACGTCTGCGCGGGGGAGACCGCGCGGGCGTTGCCGCCGGTGATGGTGCCGCCGAACCGGCCGTTGCCGTCGGTCGGGATCAGGCTGCGCATCACCGCCGACATCGACGTCTTGTGCCCGTCGGAGCTGGCGAAGGTCGTCGAGTACGTCGCGTCCCCGCCGCTGGCCGGGGTCGGCAGCTTCACGGTGACGTTCTTCGACTGGCCCGGGTTCAGGGTGAACGTGGCGGGCGAGACCGTGCCGACCGTCTGGGTCCGCTGCGTGTCGGTCGCGAGGGTGATGTTGCCGGTGTAGCCGTGCGTGTCCGTCGAGGAGTACAGGACCGCGGTCCACGTACCGGCCCGCGGGCTGCGAACGTCCACATTGGCGTAGTTGGCGCTCGCGGCACCACCCTGCGGCCTGCTGTTGGCCACGAACGTGCCGTCCGGGGCGAGCAGCGTCAGCCGCACGACCTTCGACGCGCCACCGGTCCACGCCATGCGGGCGAGCAACCGCTGGGCGTTGGCGGGCACGTCGAACTGCACCAGCTGCGACCGCCACGTCGTGCCGTTGTAGTAGGGGAACGGCGTGGCCGTCGGCCCGAACGCGATGTTCTGCGTGTGCGTCGACCGCTGCACGAACGTCCGGGTGCCCGTGGCCACCGTGAGCTTCTTGGTGCCCACGTTGGTGACCTTGACGCCGGTGCTCTGCGTGCTGCCCGGAGCGCCGGTCAGCGTGACCTGATCCTTCGAAATCGTAATATTCGAACTCACGTTGACCGGCGCGCCGGTGGAACCGGGCGAGGTCAGCGCGGCCTCGACGGCGGCACGCGCGTCGAGCAGACCCGTGCCCTGCTCGTCGGCGGGCAGGCCGAGGTCCCTGGTCGTGCTGGTGATCAGTTGCTTGACCAGCGCCGGGCTCGGCGACTGGCCGTGGTGGGTGCCGCGGTAGGCATGGATGACCAAGGCGGCCACGCCTGCGGTCAGCGGCGCCGACTCACTCGTGCCACCGAAGGACTCGAGGTCCGTCGGCTGCGGCGGTGTCTGGAAGTTGCGGCACTCGGCGTAGGCGGGCGAGCAGTCCGCCCAGTTGCCCTCACCGGGGGCGACCAGGTCGATCGTGCGGCCGTTCTGCGTGATGCCGGACGAGGACAGCGCGGAGATGTTGTCGCTGATCCACTTGCCGTTGGAGAAGGGGAACGCGGCGTAGGAGGTCTGCGCGTACAGGCGGTTGTCCGTCGTCGCGCCCGCGGAGATGACCAGCGGGTCGGTCGCCGGGCTGCCGATGGTGCTGGTGATGCCCGCGTCCCCGGAGGACGTGGTCACCGTGACCCCCGCGGCGACCGCGTTGTCGTTGAAGACCTGGAACAGGTTGCGCATCGAGTAGTCCGGGTACTGGTTCAGGCCCAGCGACTCGTTGATGACGTCGACGTGGTCGACGGTCACCGCGTAGTCGATGGCCTGCAGCACCGCGGAGTTGGTCGCGGTCCCGCCGAAGACGTTCAGCCCGACCAGGCTCGCGCCCGGCGCGACACCCTTGACCACGATGTTGCAGCCCGGCGGCAGCGGGTGCGCTTGGTTCACGAACTGCGAGAGGTCGTGCACGACGACGCCCTGCGCGGCGATCGACGAAGCGTCACCAAATGCTTCCGCACCGGAATCGGCCGTGTTCGGACCGTCCCCGGAGAAATCTTGGTAATCGGAGAAGACGTGACTGCCGTCCGGCCGGATGAAGTCGGCGTAATTCGGGTCCATGTTGTCGGCCAGGAATGCGACTTTCACCCCAGAACCGTCCGCGAGGTCGGCCGCGCTGGCCGAACCGTCGGTGCTCGCCGCCCGGATCGAGGTGAGCGCCTCGGGTTCGAGCAGCGGCTTCGCCGGGTCGCTGGGGCAGATGGCGCCCGGGTCGGCCGTGAGCGACTTCGGGGTGCTCGGCGCCGCCTTGCCACCCGCCGTCGCCGGGGTTGGGTTGTCCGGCAGGTCGACCGGCGCGTCGGGCACGACGGAGGCCACCGCCGGATCGTGGCGCAGGGCTTCGGCCTGCGCCGGGGTCACCGTGGCGGAGAACGCGTTGCCCAGCGTGAAGTGCTTGACCTTGGCCGGTGCGGGTCCGCCGAGGCGGGCGAGCACGGCGTCCTGGGTGGCGGTCGCCCTGCTGTGCCGGTGGCCGCTGTCGGCCTTGGCGGCGGGGGCGTCGGCCAGCTGGTCGGCGAGGACCACGATCACCGACTGGGGTGCGCCGGCTGGTGCCGGTGCCGAGTTCGCGACCTGGCCGGTGGTCAATTGGACCACGCAAGCCAGGACCAAACCGCCGGCCGCACCTGTCGCGGTGCGGACGCGGAGGGTGGAACGCCGCATGTGCAGCTCCCGTTTCCGTATGGGGCGAATACTCCAATCACGTCCCCCGACGGAATGCAGCACTGCTTGCCTCATCCATGACGTGTGAACGAACTATTTCCGATAGTTGTGCAAAACACAAGGTCCTTTCGTCGGTACAAATTCCGGCTAAAAAGGACAATTTATGCGTGATCGTCGGCGCGGGTAGACCGTTCGGCCGCTGTCGCGTGGCGCCGGATGGTGGTGAGATGCCCGGTATGAATCGGTCCAGTGCCGCTCTGCTGTCCGTGCTCGCGCTCGGGTTCGCGCTGGTCGGGGTCGTCCCGGCCGCGGTCGCGGCCCCCGCTCCCGGCGCGCCGGGAGCGCTCTCGCACTTCGACGTCGCCCGCAAGGACTGCGTCGGCACCGCACGCAACACCACCAGCAAAGCCTGGTACACCGTGGCGAACGGCGTTCTCTCCGACGTCTACGCGCCGACGATCGACAACACCAACGTCGAGACGTTGCAATTCTTGGTGACCGACGGTGCGAGCTTCACCGATCTGCAGACCCGCGACACCACCTACCAGGTGCGCACCACCGACGACGGCGGCATGGCCTGCCAGGTCACCTCGACCGCGCGCAACGGCCGCTACCGCATCGTCACCGACTACATCGCCGACCCGGCGCGGACCGGCGTGCTCATGCGCACCCGCTTGGATCCATTGCACGGCAACGGCAAGGACCTGAAGCTCTACGTCCGCTACGACGCCAGCGTGAACGGCAACGGCGGTGGCGGCCCGGTCAACGGCGGCGGCGACACGGCGTCGGTCGACCCCGCGAGCACCGCGTTGGTCAGTACCGACACCAACACCGTGACCAGCGCGCCGAACCGCGACTACGCCGTCCCGCTGTCCGCCGCGCTGGTGGCCGACAAGCGGTTCCTGACCACGAGCAGCGGGTACGCGGGCACGCCCACCGACGGCCTGAACCAGCTGGACGCGGCCCACAAGCTGACCGACACGTCCACCGACGCGCCCAACGGGAACGTCGTGCAGACCGCGCAACTCGACGTGCGTCCCGGCAAGGCGGTCACCCTGGCGCTCGGCTTCGGTCGGACGCCGGCCGACGCGGTGCGCACCGCGAGCGCGGGTGCGCACGCGTCGTTCGCCTCGAGCTACCACCAATACGTCGACCAATGGCGCGACTACGACCGGCACCTGCACCGAGTCGATCCTGCGGACGCGCCCAACTACCTGCTGTCGGCGAACGTGCTGAAAGCCAGTGAGGACAAGACGTTCCCGGGGGCCGTGGTCGCCTCGCTCGGCAGCCCGTGGGGTCAGGCGATCAGCGCGGGCGACGCGCCGGGCGGCAAACCGGTCTACTTCGGCTCCTACCGCGAGATCTTCTCCCGCGACCTGTACGAGAGCGTGACCGGCCTGCTCGCCGCCGGTGACCTGTCGACGGCGCGGGCCTCGGTGCGCTGGTTGTTCAGCAAGCAACAACAAGCCGACGGCCGGTTCCCGCGCAACTCGATGCTCAACGGCCGCAAGGCGCCGGACTCCGGCGGCGACCAGCTCGACGAGACCGCGTACCCGATCCTGCTGGCGCTGCAGACCGGCCTCGACCGCGACCACGCGCTCTACACCGGGCACATCCGCCCGGCCGCGGACTTCCTCGTCGCGCACGGCCCGTCGTTCGGCTCGGAGCGCTGGGAGGAGCAGGGCGGGTACTCGCCGTCGACCATCGCGGCCGAGATCGCGGGGCTGCTGTCGGCCGGGGACATCGCCGACCGCAACCAGGACCCGGCGCACGCCCGCGTCTACCGGGCGGCGGCGGACCACTTCCAGCGGTCCATCAAGGACTGGGCGGTCACCACGACCGGCCCGTACGGCGACGGGCGCTACTTCATCCGCCTGGCCAAGAACGGCGACCCGAACGCCGCCACCACCTACAACCTGGGCAACGGTTCGATCGACGTGGACCAGCGTTCCGTCGTCGACGGCGGCTTCCTGGAGCTGGTGCGCCTCGGCGAGTTGTCGCCGAACGACCCCGATGTGCGGCGTTCACTGTCCGTTGTGGACGACGTGATCAAGCGCGACACCGCGACCGGACCCGGCTGGTACCGCTACGGGACCGCCACCGCGGGCAGCGAGGACGGCTACGGCGACTGCTACGAGCCGGACCCGACGAACTGCTCGCCGAGCGGGAGGCCTTGGCCCACCGGCAATGCCGGCTCCGGGCACCTGTGGCCCGTGCTCGGCGGGGAGCGCGGCGAGCAGCGGCTGACCGTCGGTGACCGGCGGGGCGCGGCCGCGTTCCTGGACGCGATGCGGGCGCAGGCCTACGGCGTCGGGCTGGTGCCGGAACAGATCTGGGAGGACCCGTCGCTGGCCGCGTCGCCGTTCGGCACGGACCCGGCGACCGCTTCCCTTGGCTTCGAGAACGGTGAGTCGGTCGGGTCGGTGGCGCCGCTGACGTGGGCGCAGTCGCAGTACGTGCGGCTGGCCCGCGGGATCCAGGCGGGCAGGCCGGTCGAGCAGCCGTCGAACACCTCTGACCGCTATGTGCGCCACCACGCGCCCGCCGCCTTGTCGGTGACCGTCACCGGCCCTGGTTCCGTTGCGACGCCGACGGCCTCGGTGACCGGCACGGCGCCGGCCGGATCGCGGGTGGACGTCGCGGCGTCCGCTGTGGACAGTGGCGGCGCCACGTCCGTGGTGTCCACCGTGGCCGCCGCGGACGGCACGTACTCGGTGACCGTGTCGACCCCGTTGGGCAGCAACGTGATCACCGCGACGGCCACTTCGGCCGCCGGGACGGGCTACGCGCAGACGACGATCGTGTCGGACTTCGTGCAGGGCACCGTGCTGATGGACGTCACCGACCCGTCCGGCGACGACAACGGGCCGGGCACGTTCGCGTACCCGACCGCGGGTGACTTCCACGCGGGTGCGTTCGACATCCAGCGCTTCCAGGTGCTGGACTCGGGCAACACGATCGTGTTCCGCACGACGTTGCGCGACCTCTCGCCGACCTTCGGGTCGCCGTTCGGCGCGCAACTGCTGGACGTCTACCTGCACGACCCGGCGGCCACCACGACGTCGACGGCGCCACCGTTCCCGACACGGGGGTACGCGGTGGCCGGACAGGACGCGTGGAGCCGGATGGTCGAGGTCCAGGGCTTCGCCGACCCGATCTTCACCGACCCGGGCCACACGCCGCTGGGCGGTGCGTCGGTGCAGGCGAGCCAGGGCTCGCGGACCATCACGATCTCGGTGCCGAAGGCGGCGCTGGGCACGCCGGGTCCGGGGTGGACGGTGGCGGTCGTGCTGTCCGGGCAGGACGGCAACAGCCCCGACCAGGCGCGCCCGTTCACGCCGACGCCCGGCCCGTACACGTTCGGCGTGTGCGCGGTGGGCGGCACCGAGCCGATCTGCGGCGCGGACCCGGCAACCATGCCGAAGGCGATGGACGTGCTCGTGCCGGCCGGGGTGGACCAGGCGACCGAACTCAACCCGACCCTCGGCCCGGTGGCGGTGCGTGGGGTGCCGGTGGCCTGACTCGGTTCTTGCGCTCCGGCCTCAGGCGTGAGGCCGGAGCGTGGGTTCGGGCGCGGCCTGGTGTGCATTGGCTTGGGAGGCGTCACCGAATCCGGGCACCTGAACGATCGGGGCGGGTCTCTGCTCGGGGCACCCGGTCCGGGGTAATTCCGGCGTTCCCGCCCGGCCTCGGCACGGGTCGGGTTCAATGAGGGTGAACTTCCCTCCAGCCCAAGGCAGGCCCTGGTGTCCTACCCCCAGTACTCGAACCAGCCCCAGTTCCCAGGGCCCTACCAGCCGATGCCGCAGCAGCGGACCAGCGGCATGGCCGTCGCGGGCATGGTGCTGGGCATCATCACCGTCGTCGGGTGGTGGATCCCGATCGGGTCCGTCGTGCTCGGGGCGCTCGCGGTCGCGTTGTCCGGCGTGGGCATGGCGCAGACGGGGAACCCGGCCTCGGGGTACAGCGGGCGCGGGCTGGCGATCACCGGGCTGGTGTGCGGGATCATCGGCCTGGTGCCCTCGGTGTTCTTCACGATCGCGTTCCTCGGCACGGTCCACTGACGGCCGCATCGCTCGAAAGTGGACAGAAACTGGACGCTTGGTAACGCGGTGCCCGTCGGAGCGTCGCCGGCATTCGGTGATCCTCGGCGTGCCCGCGACGGGCGGGACCCGCGCGAACGCGGATCCCGCCCGGTCGGTCAGAACCCGCTGCCCGACCCGTACTTGAACAGGGTCGTGGTGCCGTCCGCCGAGCGGATGGTCACCGGGAGCTTGCCGGTCGGCTCGGTGCCGGTCAGGGTGTTCGCCAGCGCGTTCATCGACACGGCCTGGTAGCCGTAGGTCGCGAGGTACGTCGGCGCCGAGGGGTAGTACGCGATGTCGTACGGCCCGCCGATCGACACGACCACCACCGGCTTGCCGGTGGCCAGCAGCTGGTTGATCAGGCTCTGCTGCGTCGTGTCGCCCCACGCGTTGTACGACGTCACCACGGTCAGGTCGTTGGCCTTGGCGGCCGCGACGGCCGCGTCGATGGTGGCTTGGCTCGGGTTGCCCGTCCAGAACCGCTGCACCGTCAAACCCTTGGCCGTCAACGCATCCGTGAGCGTCCGCGTGGTGGTCGAGCCCCAACCGGCGACCAGCACGTGCTTGCCGGAGTTCGCCGCGATCGGCAGGACGCCGTCCTGGTTGCGCAACAGGGTGATCGACTTCTGCGCGATCGACGCCATGGTGTTCATGTGCGCGGGCGCACCCACGGTCGCGGTGATCTTGTCGGCCGTGGTGTACGGGTTGTCGAACAGGCCTTCCTCGAACTTCATCCGCAGGAGCCGGTACACCGACTGGTCGATCCGCGACTCGGGGATCGCGCCGGTCTTGACCGCGTTGAGCAGCGCGTCGTAGGCGATCGGCAGGCTTTCCGGCATCAGCAGCTCGTCGTCGCCGGCGTCGACGGCCCGCAGGATGATCTGGTCCTTCGGGATGTCCGCGAGCGCACCCGCGCCGAGCGAGTCGGTGGCCACGACGCCGTCGAAGTGCAACTGGTCGCGCAGGATGCCGGTGATCATCGGCTTCGAGAGGCTGGCGGGCGCGCCGGACGGGTCCAGCGCGGGCGCCACGATGTGCGCCGCCATGATCGACTTCGTGCCCGCGGCGATGGCCGCGCGGAACGGCGGGACGTCGATCGACATCAGCTGCTCGCGGGTCTCGTTGGTGACCGCGACGCCGTTGTCGGTGTTGACCTCGGTGTCACCGAGGCCGGGGAAGTGCTTGGCCTGCGCGGCGACGCCCGAGTTCTGGTAGCCGGCCACCGCGGCGGCGGAGTCCAGCGACACCGCGAGGGTGCGGTCGCCGAACGAACGCGGCCCGTCGGCGCTGTTGCGCGGGTTGGTGTTGACGTCCACCACCGGTGCGTCGTCGAGGTTGATGCCCATGGCCCGCAGCTCGGACCCGGTGACCGCGGCCGCGGAGTACGCCGAGACGGGGTTGTGGGTCGCGCCGATCGCCATGTTGCCCGGCGACACCGCGCCGGACAGGATGCGGGTGACGGTGCCACCCTCCTGGTCGGTGCTGATCTGCAGCGGGATCGGGTTCGCGGCGCTCATGGCCGTCTGCTGCAGGCCGTTGGACAGCGCGCCGATCTGCTGCGGGTTCTGCAGGTTGTTCGACCAGGCGAAGTAGATGATGCCGCCGAGGTGGTACTTGCGGACCAGCTCCGCGCCGTTGTGCACGTCCGCGCCGTAGAGCGCCTGGTTCTGGGCGACGTCGGCGGCCGTGGTGGTGTCCGCGGTCGAGCCGTACGCGTAGGTCACGAACATCTGACCCACCTTCTCCTCGAGCGTCATCGACGCCATCGCCGCCTTGATGCGGCTGTCGAGAGATGTGGGCTTCGCGGCCGCGGTCGCGCTGGGTAACGCGAATGCGGCGGCTGCCGTGCCGGTCACGGCGAGCAGTGCGGTCAACCGGCGGAGCACCATGTGCCCTCCCAGGGGATGTCAATCTCTAACCAGATGGTGGGCCCCGACTGGGAGTATTCGACCTCGCGGTCTGGTGCCTGTCAACGCCTGTTCCCGGACTTCAACCTTGCGGTGCACGCGGGAACGACTCCGGGCACGGGTGCGTTCGCAGGTAGGCCGCTCGATTACGGTCGACGCCGGCCCCGGGACTGCAACCTTGTGGGTGCACGGCTGTGTCGCAAACCCCACCATGCGGCGCACTATTGCCCCGGGCACTGCAACCTTGCGGTGCACCGCAGGAACGACTCCGGCCCTGCGCGCGTTCGCAAGGAATAGGAAGGTGCGCCCGAGCGGTCCTGCCCGTGCCGGCCGGCCCGATCAGGGCGTGCGCTCCTTGATGATCGCGGCGATCAGCTCCGGGCTGCACCCCACCGCGCGGGCGATTGCCTGATATGTCCAGTGTTGCGGATCCTCCGCGCGGAGGCGGCGAACCAGCTCGTTGCGTTGCCGCTGGTGCTGTTTCGCCGCCTCCTGCGCGGCTTGGGCGGCGCGGTGGTGCTCGCGCGCTTGCTGCGCGCGAGCATCGGACACGCCACCGCTCACTTGTCGCCCCGGGCGAAGTCGCCGATCACCGTCGGCACCGCCGAGTCGAACCCGGCGACGTCGAGCATGCCGCCGTCGTCCGGGTCGGCGATGCTGAACCCGGTCGACGTCATGGCGACCACGACCAGCTTCGCGTCGATGCCCATCCGCTCGCGGTAGCGCCGCAGCGCCTGGTGCGGGTGGATGTCGCCGTACCACGTCTCGCTGTCGGTGTAGACGACGAACGTGTCGATCTCCGCCTTGCGCCGCAACGCATCCACCATCGGCAGCGCGCAGTCGGTCCCGGCGAAGGGCAGGCCCGACACCGTGCGCAGCACGTCGTCGAGCCGCTGCCTCGGCGAGATCGCCAGCGGCGTGAGGCTCGTCGAGAACCCCACGACCTCGTACGCGGCCTCGGTCGCCACCGTCACCAGCGCGAGCGCCGCCGAAGCCTCCCGGCAGCTCAGCGGCATGCCGGAGATCGGCATGGCCATCGACCCGGACACGTCCAGCGCGAGCATGGTCCGCTTGCCGGTCGGCTCGACCGCCCCGAACGCCGCATAGAACGCCGCGTCCAGCGCGTCCACGATCGGCCGCGACGGTTCCCACGTGGCCGAGCCGCGGGCGCCCTGCCCGGAGGCGTAGGTGCGCTGCGCGACCAGCACGTTCACCGGGTGCACGCGCCCCGAACGCAGCCGTTCGGGATCGGCCAGCCGCTTCGCCACCGCCGCGGTCCGCGACGAGGTCGGCGCGAGCAGCCCGAGCCGGGTCAGCCGGGGGAGCTGGCGCATCAGCGCGGTGGGCGGCATTCCCTTGTCCAGCAACGCCTCCCACACGCTCGCGTCGTCCAGCGCCGGGTCCGGCAGCATCTCCCACGACAGGCCGTACTCGGTCACCAGCCGCGCCCAGCCGCTGGTCGCGGCCTGCGCGCGCTGGAACCCCTCGACGATCCGCAGTGCGTCGTGCTCGGCCGGCGCGGACTCGCGTCCGCAGATCCAGTCGAACAGCGCCTTGCGGTCCGGCTCGGCGGTCGCCGGGTGGGCGAGCCGCAGCAGGTCGCGGTGCGACCAGCCCTCGCGCTGGCGGTACTTGACCGCCTGGAACGCCACCTTGGCCACGGGCGCGTCGGTGTACCACCGGGCGACCGCGCGCCGCAGGCCGCGGCCCCAGCCGCGGAACTGCTCGACGTAGCCGGCGAACAGGAACAGGTGGGTACCGGTGCGGGCGACCAGCGGCAGCGCGGCCAGCGCGGCACGGCGGCCGTCCTCGTCGCCGAGCGCGGTGGCCGCGGCGAGCGCGAACAGCGCCGGGTTCTGCCGGGGCGCGCGACCCGCGGTGGACACCGCGACGATCTCCGCGACCACATCGGCGGTGCGGCTCGCCGCGAGCTCCAGCACGACGGCCGCGTTGTCCTTGGCCAGCTCGTGTGCGCCCGCGTAGTAGGTGCCACCGTCCACACCGAGCACGAGGAACCGGCGCAGCCGGGCCATGTCGTCGATGGCGAAGGTGAAGCCACCGGCGCTGTTCGGCACCTGGCGCGGGTCCGCCTGCTCGGTCTGCTTGGTCCGCCGCAGGCCGATGCTCTTCAAGATGTCCACGTCTTCCCCCTCTCTTTGACGAGGAGAACTGTAACGCGTTACAGCTTGGCGCCCAACGGAATTAACTGCGCTGAGGGGAGAACGGGGTTGCGGGCGTGTGATCGCCTGCCGGATGGGGCCTCATGCTCTACCAACTGAGCTACCGGCACCGCCGGACGGGATTCGAACCCGTGACCCTGAGATTAGGTAACCGACAAACTCCGGCCCGCATCCCCAACTACCAGAAGCGTAACCCGCTACAGCCTGCCCACCAACGGATTTAGCGGCGCTCTGAGGTAGCGGGACACCCGTCCGGGCATGGACGAAAATTGTGCTGGTCCCCACCCAACTACTTGATCACCCGCTTGCCCCCCGTCGCAGTGTGATCGACCAGCGGGCGATCGGCCGGCCGAGTGACGTCGTCGTGTTATGGGTTTCTTGCCTGCAGTTTCTCCCGTGGCGTCAGGAGAGCAGTCTGCGCAGTGCGGTCGGGGTGTGTCCCAGGTGTTCGCGCACGGTTCGGCACAGATGGGCCTGGTCCGCGAACCCGAGGTCGGCGGCCAGGACGGCGAGGCTGGATTCACCTGCCTCCAGCCGGTCCAGCGCGTGGACTACGCGGACGCGGTTGCGGTAGCGGGTCAGTGACACCCCCAGTTCGCGGGTGAAGGCGCGGCTGAGCCGGTAGGGCGAGACACCCAGCAGGGTGGCGAGCGGGACCAGGCCGGCCGCTGCGGGGTGGCCGTCGGCGATCACGCCGCGGGCTTGGGCTACGAGTGCCCGGTCACCGATGCCTGCTCGGTCGTTGTCCGGGGTGGTGGTGGCCACGACCTGTCGGACGATCGTGGCCAGCAGTCCGATCAGGCTCTCGGTCGCCGCGTAGTCGGTGTCGGCGGCGCGGGTGGCGGCGAGGAGTTGTCGGTGGGCGAGGTCGAGCCTGCCGTCCACATACAGCGATGAGCGCTCCAACAGTGGTTTGTCGCCGGCCAGGGTGCGCCAGAGCGCGGGTGTCAGGCTGATCGAGGTGCACCGGTCGCCGCCGGCGGGATGGGCGAAGTGCTCCTCCTCGCCGGGCACCCCGAGGTAGCCGACGGTGTGGTCGAGGTCCGCGCAGGCACCGCGGACCCGGCGGCGGAAACCGCCGTGGCGCACGAGCACGAGCCGCACGTCCTCGCGCGGCTGCTCGGTCGACCAGCCGCGGTGGTCGTCTCGGCAATCGACTGCTGCGACGGTGAACTCCGGCCGGGTGGCGAGATCAACGAAGGAGAGCACCTGCGGAGGCTATGCGGAGGGTCTGACAGTCCCGCAAGGATCTTCAAGACCCGCGGGGCGGCTCGGGGCAGGCTTGTGCGCACCGGACCCGAAGGAGTCGCAGGGCCACCTTCTGTGCCTTGCCGCTCGTGGCTGACCCAGCTCACCGTTTGACGCAGTGCGGAGAAAACACAGGTAGGAGATATGGCGTCCATCAGCAAGGAAATCGTGATCGAGTCCAGTGCCGAGGATGTGTGGGAGGTGATCGGCGACTTCGCCGCAGGGCCCTCGCGGATGGCGCCGGGGTTCGTGCTGGACACCCAGGCCGAGGGCGACTGCCGGATCGTCACCTTCGTCAACGGCACAGTGGTCCGGGAACGACGCGTCAGCGTTGATCACGATACGCGCCGGATCGTCTACGCGGTCGTCGGCGGCGACGTGCAGCCGGAACACGACAACGCCTCCATGCAGGTCGTTGCCGACGGCGAGCGGCGGTGCCGGCTGGTGTGGATCCGCGACGTGCTCCCCGACGAGCTGAGCGCGTCAATGGCCGACGCGATGTCGCACGGCCTGGAAGTCATCAAACGGACCCTTGATGACACTCACGATCCGCGGCATGGATCGCGAGCGTGATGTCCTCGCAGCGGCTGGCGTCGGTGCTGTCGGGCGAACGGAAGCGGTCACCCCAGCGAATCGGCTTGGTGCTCTTTTCGCGGTAGGTAGAGGCCGACGTGGTGGATGTGGGCTTGGGTGCCGTAGAAGACGGTCCACCAAAGACGAAAGCAAAACGGCACCATGATCGCCAAGTGGCTGATGATCATGGTGCCGTTCTGCACAAACTGTGCGCCGCCAGGGACTCGAACCCCGAACCCGCTGGTTAAGAGCCAGCTGCTCTGCCAGTTGAGCTAGCGGCGCTCGCCGGATCGCTCCGGCGACGGGAGAAAACTTAGCATGCCGTGGACCGGGGGCAAAAACGGGTATCCACTATGGCCGCGCGACCACTCTGACCTGCTCGTTTCCCACTTGGATGACGTCGCCGTCGTGGAGTTGGCGGCCGCGGCGGAACTCGATCGTGCCGTTGACGGTGACCTCGTCGGCGTCGAGGAGGTCCTTGGCGTGCACGCCGTCCTCGGCGATGCCGGCCAGCTTGAGCAGCTGACCGAGCCGGATCATCTCGTCGCGGATTTCGATGTCGCGGATCTCACTGTCGCGCATGTCAAACCTCGCCATCGTATGAAGGTGCGGGCCGAAGCCCTCCGGCCAGGGTGTGGGGTTGGGGGGCGAAGCCCTCCGTCCAGAGGCGTTGGGTCCGGGGTGCACATCCCGCCGGCGGGGATGGGGGTCCGGGGGCGAAGCCCTCCGGCCAGGGGTGTGGGGGCTTGGCCCCCACAAGAAACACGAAACCGGCCCATGGTCCGCGCTCTCCGCGGGCATGGGCCGGCTCTGCCGGGTGAGTGACGGGACTTGAACCCGCGGCCACCTGGACCACAACCAGGTGCTCTACCAACTGAGCTACACCCACCATTGCTGCTTCGTCGGAAGCAGCGAGACACATCGTACCGGGTGCCCGGGGGCACCTAGCAACGGGTTACTCGGAGCCCAGCAGACGGTCGGCCACGGCCTTGGCCTGGTCGCTCGTCGGCCCGGGCTGGGGCACGAACGCCGTCTCCCGGTAGTAGGCCAGCTCGCGGATCGACTCCTTGATGTCGGCGAGCGCGCGGTGGGCCAGGCCCTTGCCGGGCTGGGCGAAGTAGATGCGCGGGTACCAGCGCCGGCACAGCTCCTTCACCGACGACACGTCCACCATCCGGTAGTGCAGATGGCTGTCCAGCGCCGGCATGTCCCGGGCGATGAAGCCGCGATCGGTGGCGATGGAGTTGCCCGCGAGCGGCGCGGTGCCGGGCTCGGGCACGTGCTCGCGCACGTAGTCGAGCACCAGCTTCTCGGCCTCGGCCAGGCTGACCTCGGCGCGCCGGACCTCCTCGGTCAGGCCCGACTTGGCGTGCATCTCACGCACCACGTCGGGCATGCCGGCCAGCTGTTCGTCGCTTGCGTGGATCACCACGTCGACCCCGTCGCCCAGGATGTTGAGCTCGGAGTCGGTCACCAGGGCCGCGATCTCTATCAGCGCGTCGGAGCGCAGGTCGAGGCCGGTCATCTCGCAGTCGATCCACACAAGCCGGTCGGTCACCCCGTGGATGTTAGCGCTGGTCGCCGACGGGCCGGATCCGCAGTTGTTGTTTACCCTCGGGCCGCGACCAGGCAGGAGGCCGGAGATGACGGACGAGAACGCGGCCGCGAGCGAGATCGCGGCGGGCTACGCGACCTCGGGCGCGGCGGTCGAGCTGGGCACGGTGGTCCTGGACGCCCACGCCGACCCGAACGCCAAGGTCCGCGTTCCGCTGGCCATGGTGAACCGGCACGGGCTGGTCGCCGGCGCGACCGGCACAGGCAAGACCAAGACCCTGCAGCTGCTCGCCGAGCAGTTGTCTGCGGCGGGGGTGCCGGTGCTGCTCGCCGACGTGAAGGGTGACCTGTCCGGGCTGACCCGTCCGGGGGATTCCTCGGACAAGATCACCGCGCGGGCCGCGGACACCGGCGACGACTGGGCGGGCACGGCGTTCCCCGTGCAGTTCCTGTCGCTCGGCACCAGCGGCAGAGGGGTCCCGGTGCGGGCGACCGTGTCCGGGTTCGGGCCGATCCTGCTGTCGAAGGTCCTCGGGCTCAACGAGACGCAGGAGTCGACGCTCGGGCTGATCTTCCACTGGGCCGACGGCAAGGGCCTGCCGCTGCTCGACATCAAGGACCTGCGCTCGGTCATCACGTACCTGACCGGCGACGAAGGCAAGGAGGACCTGCGCGGGCTCGGGGGCGTGTCCCCGGCGACGGCGGGGGTGATCCTGCGCGCGTTGTCCACTGTGGAGGCCCAGGGCGGCGACGAGTTCTTCGGCGAGCCCGAGCTGGACGTGGCCGACCTGATGCGCCAGGACCGCGGGCGGGGCGTGCTGAGCCTGCTCGAGCTGACGAACCTGCAGGACAAGCCGGCGTTGTTCTCGACGTTCCTGATGTGGCTGCTCGCCGAGCTCTTCGAGGAACTGCCCGAGGCGGGTGACCTGGACGCGCCCAAGCTGGTGTTCTTCTTCGACGAGGCGCACCTGCTCTTCCACGACGCGTCGAAGGCGTTCCTCGACCGCATCGAGCAGACCGTGAAGCTGATCCGGTCCAAGGGCGTCGGCGTCTTCTTCTGCACGCAGCTGCCCACCGACCTGCCCAACGGCGTGTTGTCGCAGCTGGGCGCCCGCGTGCAGCACGCGCTGCGGGCCTTCACGCCGGAGGACCAGCAGGCCCTGGCCAAGACCGTCAAGACCTACCCGACGACCAAGAACTACGACCTGGAAGAGGCGCTGACCTCGCTGGGCATCGGTGAGGCCATCGTCACCGTGCTCTCGGAGAAGGGCGCGCCGACGCCGGTCGCGTGGACCCGGCTGCGGGCGCCGCGCTCGCTGATGGGGACGATCGGCGACGAGGCGATCAAGGCGGCGGCCGCGTCGTCGCCCCTGCACGAGAAGTACGCGCAGACGGTGGACCGCGAGTCGGCCTACGAGCTGATGGCCGCGAAGGCGACCCCGCCGCCGGAGCAGAAGCCGGAGCTGACACCCGAGCAGAAGCAGCCGGAGCCCGAGCACGACGAACCCGGGTTCTTCGAGAAGGCGCTGGGCAACTCGGCGGTCAAGTCGTTCCTGCGGTCGACGGCGAGCGCGCTGGGCCGGGAGATCACCCGCGGTCTTTTCGGGACACGTCGCAAGCGTTGATGGCCGATTGATCTAGCGCTCGGGCCGATCACAGGTCAGGCTTGACGTATGGGCAGGGATGTCGAACAGACGGTGTTCACCCGGGCCGACCGGCAGCGGTTCCGGGAGAAGGTGCGCCAGTGCCTTGACGTGTTCGCGCAGATGTTGACCGAGCAGATGTTCGAGATGGACCGGCCGATGGCCGGCCTGGAGATCGAACTGAACCTGGTCGACGACGCGGGCGACCCGTCGATGCGCAACGCGGCGATTCTGGAGGCCATCGCCGACGAGGCGTTCCAGACCGAGCTGGGCCAGTTCAACATCGAGATCAACCTGGCGCCGCGGCCGCTGTCCAAGGGCGGGCTGCAGGCGTTCGAGGACAACGTGCGGGCCAGCCTCAACGAGGCGCAGGAGAAGGCGAGCGGGGCGGGCTCGCACATCGTGATGATCGGCATCCTGCCGACGCTCGCACGCAAGCACATGACCATCGACACGATCTCGGCGAACCCGCGCTACCAACTGCTCAACGAGCAGATCTTCGCCGCCCGCGGCGAGGACCTGGACATCGCGATCACCGGGGCCGAACGGCTGGCCACGCACGCGGACACGATCGTGCCCGAGGCGGCGTGCACCAGCGTGCAGTACCACCTGCAGGTCGAGCCGGACACGTTCGCGAGCTACTGGAACGCCAGCCAGGCGATCGCCGGAGTGCAGGTCGCGGTCGGCGCGAACTCGCCGTACTTCTACGGCAAGAACCTGTGGGCGGAGACCCGGATCGCGCTGTTCGAGCAGGCCACCGACACCCGCCCCGACGAGCTCAAGGAGCAGGGCGTGCGGCCGCGGGTGTGGTTCGGCGAGAGCTGGATCACCTCGATCTTCGACCTGTTCGAGGAGAACTCGCGGTACTTCCCGGCGCTGCTGCCGCTGACCGAGGACGAGGACCCCGCCGAGGTGCTCGCGAGCGGCGACATCCCGCAGCTGGCCGAGCTCCGCCTGCACAACGGCACGATCTACCGGTGGAACCGGCCGATCTACGACGTGGCGAAGGGGCGCCCGCACCTGCGCGTGGAGAACCGCGTGCTGCCCGCGGGCCCGACCGTGGTCGACGTGCTGGCCAACGGCGCGTTCTACTTCGGGCTGGTGCGCGCGCTGGCCGACGAGGACCGTCCGTTGTGGACGCAGATGAGCTTCCAGGCGGCCACGGACAACTTCCACGCCGGTGCCCGCAACGGGATCGACGCGCAGCTGTTCTGGCCCGGCGTCGGTGACGTGCCGGTGACCGAGCTGGTGCTGCGGCGGCTGCTTCCGTTGGCGCACATCGGGTTGGAGCGCTGGGGCGTGTCGGCCGAGGACCGGGACCGGCTGCTCGGGGTGATCGAACAGCGGTGCATCACCCGGCGCAACGGCGCGACGTGGCAGGTCGAGACGGTGCGTACGCTCGAGCAGTCGAGCGGGGTCGATCGAGCGCAGGCCTTACGCGAGATGGTGCGGCGCTACGCCAGCCACATGCACTCCAACGAACCCGTCCACACCTGGTCCTGACCAAGCGTGTCCCACACTCGCGCCGGGTGTGTCCCCCGTTCGAACCGGGTGTGTCCCCCGTTCCGACCCCGTGTGTCCCCCGTTGAAGAGGGGACACGGGGTGCCGGAAGGGGGGACACACCGTGCGCGAGTGGGGGACACGCCCGGGTTGGGTGTCAGGCTTGGGGAGCCTTGTCGACGAACTCGGTCGTGTAGGTCTTGGTCAGGTCGACCTTGTCCTTGTTGGGCTTCACGCTCGGGGAGAACTGGCCGAGCACGTTCAGCACGTTCTGCGCGCCCTCGGTCTTCATTTTCCCATCGCTGTTGAACATGCCCTTCGAGTCGCCGATCGCCTTGACGTACAGCTCCTTGTTGCTGCCCGCGTAGTCGGCGGGCATCTTGGCCGCGATCTCGGCGGGCGAGTGCGCGTGGATCCACTGAAGCGTCTTGACGAACGCGTTGGCCAGCTTCTGCACGGTGTCCTTGTGCGCCTGCACGAACGCGCAGTCCATGTACAGCGAGCTCGACGGGTACAGCCCGCCCAGCGCGGCCTGCGTGCCCTGCTCGGTGCGCATGTCCAGCATGACCTTGCCCTTGCCGGTCGCGACGAGCTGCGCGACCGTGGGATCCGTGGTCATGCCCGCGTCGATGCCGCCGTTGTCCATGGCGGCGATGAAGGTCTGACCGGCCCCGGCCTTGACGCCCGTGTAGTCCGCTGTGGACAGTCCGCCCTTGGTGGCCAGGTACTGGGTCAGGAAGTCCGTGGACGAGCCGGGGCTGGTGAAGCCGAGCTTGCGGCCCTTGAAGTCGGCGGGTGACTTGATCTCCGCCGCCTTGCTCGTGGCCACCACCTCGACCTCGCCCGGCACGTCGGCCAGTTGCACGACGCTCTCGACGCACTTGCCCTTGGTCTGCAGGTCGATGGTGTGGTCGTAGAACCCGACGACACCTTGTACATCGCCGCTGATCAGCGAGTTCTCCGCGGTGGCGCCCGCGGGTTCGGTGTTCAGTTTGACGTCGATGCCCGCGTCCTTGAAGTAGCCGAGCTGCTCGGTGAGCTTCGCGGGCAGGTAGATCACCTTGTCGATGCCACCGACCATGATCGTCACCGGGCCGCCGTCACCACCCGCGTCGCGGGAGTCCCGGCAGGCCGCCATGCCCGCCATCGCGAGCCCGGCGGTCGCGAGCACGGCGATCGTCCGCATCTTGTTCACTGTGGACACACCCCAATCACAATAGGCATTGTCAGATCTGCATTTCGTTGCCCGCGGCCGGCGGCCGCCACTTCAGCAAGCGCTTCTCCAGCGCGGAAAGGCCCCATTCGGCCAGCAAGGCGAGCACCGTGATGACGATCATCCCGGCGTAGATGCCGGCCGCGTCGAACGTGCCCTGGGAGTGGTTGATGAGCAGGCCGAGGCCCTTGTCGGCACCGGTGAACTCGCCGACGACCGCGCCGATCAACGCGAACCCGAACGCCGAGTGCAGCGACGCGAGGATCCACGAGGTCGCGCTCGGCACGACGATCGTCAGCAGCACCTGGGTGCGCGACGCCCCGAGGATGCGGGCGTTGTCGACCAGGTTGCGGTCGACCTCGCGGGCACCCTGGAAGGCGTTGAAGAACACCGCGAAGAACACCAGCACGAACGCGGTCGCGATCTTCGACGACATGCCCAGCCCGAACCAGATCACGAACAGCGACGCCAGCACGATGCGTGGCACGGCGTTGGCCGCCTTGATGAACGGCGCGCAGATGTCGGAGAGCAGGCGGCTGCGCCCGAGCAGGATGCCGAGCACGACGCCGGCGATCGCGCCGAGGACGAACCCGCCGAGCGCTTCTTCCAGGGTGACCTCGATCTGCTCCCAGATCGAACCCTGGCTGGTGCCGACGGTGAACCAGTCGACGAGCTTCTGCCAGACCAGCGACGGCTTGGAGTAGAAGAACGGGTCGAGGAACGTCGAGGCCGAGTACTCCCAGCTGCCCAGCACGGCGACGACGAGCAGCACCCGGATGCTCCAGACCGTGTACCGGCGCTTGGTCGCGGCCCGCCGGGGATCGGGCAAGGGCGACTCGGCGGTCACGGGCTGCACCAGCGTGTCATGCGACATTCGCGGCACCCCGTTCGCGAGCGGTCTCGACCTCTTCGCGCAGCGAGTCCCAGATCTCCCGGTAGATCTCCAGGAACTCCGCGGTCAGGCGGACCTCCTCGACGTCGCGCGGGCGCGGCAGCGGCACCGGGAACGACCCCTTCACGGTCGCGGGACTCGCGGTCATCACCAGCACCCGGTCGCCGAGCGCGATGGCCTCTTCCAAGTCGTGGGTGACGAAGATGACGGCGGCGCCGCTGCCCGACCACAGGCGCAGCAGCTCGTCCTGCATCAGGCCGCGGGTCTGCACGTCCAGGGCGCTGAACGGCTCGTCCATCAGCAGGATGCGCGGCTCGTTGACCAGCGTCTGGGCCAGCGCGACGCGCTTGCGCATGCCGCCGGAGAGCTGGTGCGGGTAGTACCGCTCGAACCCGCTCAAGCCCACCCGGTCGACCCAGTCGCGGGCTTTGGCCCGTGCCTCCGCTTTGGTCGCTCCGCGGTAGCGCGGGCCGGCGGCCACGTTGTCGAGCACCGAGCGCCACGGCATGATCGCGTCCTGCTGGAACATGTAGCCGACGCCGTCCGGGATGCCGCGCACGGGGCTGCCGCCGACCAGCGCCTCACCCGCCGAGGGCGGTTCCAGGCCGGAGACCAGCGAGAGCGTGGTCGATTTGCCGCAGCCCGTGGGCCCCACGACCGCGACGAACTCGCCCGCCGCCACGGTCATGGTCAGGTCGGACACGGCGGTGTGCACACCGCCGGAGGAGCTGCGGAAGCGCTTCGTGGCCTGCCGCAGTTCGATCACGGGGTCCATGGCTTCTCATTTCCTGTCACGTCACTGGAGGGTTTCCGGGACGTTAAGTGGCGCCGGTCACCCCGGGCACGCTTGCGGCCGTTACCCGTCAAAGCCGCGTTGCGCGCGTTCTGCGCTTATTGCTCGCGGCCGTTTGGAGTTACCTTCTTCAGCTATGTCGGCAAGGAAGCCGAGGTTCGCGCGGCAGATCCTGGCCCTGCAGATCGGGCTGGTGACGCTGGTGCTGGGCGTCGCGTTCTCGCTGGTCGGGTGGCTGCTGGACAAGACGATGACCGACCAGTTCGAGCAGCGCGCGCTGGCTGTGGCACGCCTGGTGGCCGCCGATCCGCAGGTCCGGGCCGCGGTGGCGGCCGACGACCCGGGGCGGGTGCTGCCCGCGATCGCCGAGCGGAACCGGGCCGCGACGATGGCGCTCTTCGTGGTGATCACCGACGACCGCGGCATCCGGCTCGCGCACCCCGACCCCGGCCAGATCGGCCGGTTGGTGAGCACCGACCCGTCCGGTGCGCTGGCCGGCAAGGAGGTGCTGACCGTGGAGCGCGGCACGCTCGGGCTGTCCGCGCGGGCGAAGGTGCCGGTGCGCGACGGGAACCGGATCGTCGGCGAGGTCAGCGTCGGGTTCGACGCCGAGGACGTCCAGACCGCGTTGATGAACCTGCTCGGCGTCGCGGCGCTGGTCGCCGGGGTCGCGCTGCTGCTGGGCGTGCTCGGCTCGTGGCTGCTGACGTGGCTGCTCAAGCGGCGCACGCTCGGCCTCGAACCGCACGAGCTCGCCGAGCTCGTGCAGGAGCACGAGGCCGTGCTGCACGGCGTCGACCAGGGCGTCTTCGCCGTGGACGCCGACGGCAAGGTGTCGGTCTGCAACGAAGGCGCCCGCCGGCTGCTCGGCCCGACGGCGCGGACCGGCGTCCCGGTCGACGAGGTGGACCTGCCGGGCCGGTTGCGGGCGGTGCTCGCCGAGGAGTCCACTGTGGACAACATGATCACGGTCGCGGGGGACAAGGTGCTCGTGGTCAACAGCCGTCAGGTCGAACGCGGCGGGCGGCGCCTCGGCGTCGTGGTGACCCTGCGGGACCGCACCGACCTGGAGACCTTGACCAGGGAACTCGACTCGGTGCGCGGGCTCACCGACGGGCTGCGGGCGCAGCGCCACGAGTTCGCGAACCGGCTGCACGCGCTGTCGGGCCTGCTGCAGATGGGTCACCACGCGGAGGCGGTGGAGTACCTGCAGGCGTTGTCGAGCGGGCCGATCGAGGGGCTCGGGGCGGCGGCACAGGCCGTGCGCGATCCCGTGCTGCAGTCGTTCCTGGCGGCGAAGACGTCGGCGGCCGCGGAGAAGGACGTCCGGCTGGACGTCGGGGAGACCAGCTGGGTGCCCGGCCGGGTGCGGGTGCCGCTGGAGGTGACCACGGTGCTCGGCAACCTGGTCGACAACGCGCTGGACGCCGCGCGGGTCGGCGCCCGCAGCCCCGCTTGGGTTGAGGTGGACCTGCTCGCCGACGGCGACACGCTGCACGTCTCGGTGTCTGACAGCGGTGGCGGCGTGCCCGCGCCGCTGCGCGACACCGTCTTCCACGACGGGGTGTCCACAAAGGACAGCGCAGGGCACGGGCTCGGGCTGGCCCTGGCCCGCCAGGCCGCGCGCAGCCTCGGCGGCGACGTCCGGCTCGCCGATCCCGGCGGCCGGGGCGGCGGCTCGGGCGCCGGCGCGGTGTTCGTCGCGGTCCTGCCAACGGCCCTGGTCGTGGACACGGTGGTGTCCACATGATCGGCGTACTGGTCGTGGAGGACGACTTCCGGGTGGCGGCCGTGCACGCCGCGTTCACCGAACAGGTCGGCGGGTTCAAGGTGGTCGGGACGGCCCGCACGGCGGCCCAGGCCCGGGCCAAGGTCGCGGAGCTGAAGCCGGACCTGGTGCTGCTGGACACCTACCTGCCCGACCAGCTCGGCATCGAGCTGCTGGCCGACCTCCGGGTCGACACGATCATGCTGACCGCCGCGTCCGACGCCCCGACCGTGCGTGCGGCGCTGGCCGCGGGGGCGTTGAACTACCTGGTCAAGCCGTTCACCGCGGCCGACCTGGCGGCCCGGCTCACCGCCTACGCCCGCTACCGCGGCCTGCTCGCGGCGGGGGACAAGAACCTCGACCAGGACGAGATCGACCGCGCGTTGCGGGTGCTGCACGACGGCGACAAACCATCTGTCCCCAAAGGACAGTCACCGGTCACCGCGCGACTGGTCGCCGACGCGCTGCGCTCGGCCGACGGTTCCCGCTCGGCCGCGGAGATCGCCGCGCAACTGGGCATCGGCCGGGCGACCGCCCAGCGCTACCTGGCCGCGCTCGCCGCCGACGGCACGGCGGCCATGGGTCTGCGGTACGGGACCACCGGCCGACCCGAACACGAGTACACCTGGCGCGGCTAGTTATTTGTTCTTGGCATTGCTGGGTTCTTCGGAAGCATCCATCACGGCGTCGCGCAGCGCGGCACGCAACCGGCCGACGTCCAACGGTGTCAGGAAGGCGATCTCGCCGGGCGGCGCCACCAGCACGACCCGGCCCTGGCGGACGAAGACCTGAAGATCGCGGTGGCGGCCCGCGATGTCGAGGCAATCCACCGTCCACTCCCTGTGGGCACTCAAAGCAACCTCCACGCGAACCGACCTTGTCACCTGCGGCGATGCCATACCCGCCAGTACGACACACAAGTGCGACGGGCACGGTAGCCCGTCATGACGCGGCCGCACGGGTTTTCCCGTACTTTTCCTTGGCGGAGGGCCGATCGTCCCCCTAACGGCCCAAGCACGACCTCAGTCACGGCTTCCGGCGAAGGAGATTCCATCGTGACCTCACCACAGCGCATCGTGATCATCGGCTCCGGTCTCGCGGGCGGCTCGGCCGCCGCCGCGCTGCGGGAGCGTGGCTACGACGGCGGGGTCACGATCATCGGCAACGATCCGAACCCGCCGTACGAGTTGCCCGCGTTGTCCAAGCAGATCCTGCTCGGCGACGCCGAGGAGCCGGACTGGGTGCGCCCGAAGGAGTTCTGGGCCGAGCACGACATCGAACTGGTCTCCGGCGCCACCGCGACCGCCGTGCGCTTGGGCAACCGCGTCGTGGTCGACGACAAAGGCACCGAACACCCCTACGACCGGCTGCTGCTGGCCACTGGTTCGGCACCCCGCAGCCTGCCGGTGCCCGGCGCCGACCTCGACGGCCTGCGCACGCTGCGCACCCTCGACGACTCGCGCGCCCTGCGTGACCTGCTCACCGAGGGCACGAAGGTGGTGATCGTCGGCGCCGGGTGGATCGGCTGCGAGGCGGCCGCCGCGGCCCGCAAGCACGGCGCGGACGTCACCGTGATCGACCCCCTGCCGTTGCCGCTGCACCGCAGCATGGGCGACGAGTGCGCCGAGGTGTTCCGCGACCTGCACGCCGAGAACGGCGTCAGCTGGCGCCTCGGCGTGGGCGTCGAGGGGTTCACCGGCGAGGGCACGGTGTCCGGCGTCCGGCTGGCCGGCGGCGAGACGCTGAAGGCCGACCTGGTGCTGGTCGCGGTCGGTGCGGCGCCGCGCCTCGAACTGGCCAAGGCGGCCGGGCTGGAGCTGTCGGACTCGGTCGCGGGTGGTGGCGTCGACGTCGACTCGGCGTTGCGCACGTCCGCGCCCGACGTCTGCGCGGCCGGCGACATCACCGCGCACTACCACCCGCGCTACGAGCGGCGGATCCGCGTCGAGCACTGGGCCAACGCCAAGGACCAGGGCACGCACGTGGCGGGCACGCTGCTCGGCGAGACCACGCCGTACACGAAGACGCCGTACTTCTTCTCCGACCAGTACGACCTGGGCATGGAGGTGCGTGGGCTGGCCAACCCGTTCACCGACGAGCTGGTGGTGCGCGGTGACCTCAAGGCACGCGAGTTCACCGCGTTCTGGTTGCGTGCGGGCAAGGTGCTGGCCGCCATGAACGTCAACATGTGGGACGACGGCGAGGCGTTGCAGGCGCTGGTCGACGGCGACATGACCGTGACGGCGGATCAGTTGACCGGCGCGGAGCTGTCCTCGCTCGTCTGAGGCGCGGTCTCGACGGGCCGGGTCAGGAACCGGAACACCAGCACGGCGGCGAGCGGCAGCGCGCCGATCGCGAGCCCCATGGGCAGCGCGCTGCCGCCGATGCCGACCAACGGCGCCACCAGCCCGCCGATGAGGAACTGCAGCAGCCCCAGCAACGCCGACGCGCTGCCCGCGGTGTCCGGGTGCTCGGCCAGTGCGAGGGCCGTGCTGTTGGGGAACACCAGTCCGATGCTCGCCACCGTCACGAACAGCGGCACAAGCAGCCCGAAGAGACCGAGGTGCGCGACCACGGCGACGAACACGCCGAGCCCGCCGACGGCGGCGACCACGAGCGTGGCGCCGAGGATGGCACGTGGGTCGAAACGGCGCAGCAGCAACCGGTTCGCCTGGCCCATCGCGACGATGCCGACCGAGTTGACGCCGAACACCAGGCTGTAGGCCTGCGGGGAGAGGCCGAACAGGCCCTGCAGCACGAACGACGACCCGGCGATGTAGCCGAACATGGCGCCGAAGAGCAGACCGGCCGACAGCGCGTAGCCGACGAACGACTTGTCGACCAGCAGCCTGCCGAAGACCCGCACCGTGTAGCCGAGCCGCACCGGCCCGCGCAACCGGTCCGGCAGGGTCTCGGGCAGCCCGAACGCCGACGCGAGCAGCAGCACCAGCCCGCAGCCGGTCAGCACCACGAACACGCCCACCCACGTGGTGAACCGCATCAGCTGGCCGCCGATCAGCGGCGCCAGCACCGGGCCGAGCCCGTTGACCAACATCAGCAGCGAGAAGAACCGGGCCAGCTCGATGCCGGAGTACAGGTCGCGCACCGCGGCCCGCGCGATCACCACGCCCGCCGCCGCGCCGAACCCCTGCAGCAGGCGCAATCCCGCCAGGGCGTAGATCGTCGGCGCGAACGCGCACGCGACCGAGCACACGGTGTAGAGCACCAGCCCGACCAGCAGCGGCCGGCGCCGGCCCAGTGCGTCGGAGAGCGAGCCGGCGATCACCTGGCCGGTGGAGATCCCGATCATGAACGCGGTCAGCGTGAGCTGCACCTGCGACTGCCCGGTCTGGAACTCGTGCGCCATGGACGGGAACGCGGGAAGGTACATGTCGATCGACAGCGGGCCGAAAGCGGACAGGCCGCCGAGGATCAGCGCGAAGCGGAGGGTTCGGCCACGGGACACGGGAACCCAGGCTACCTAGCGCGTGCTGCCTGCTTCGCCGGCGTGGTCGCCGTGGTCTCCGTCGCGGCGGGCGCGCGCCGCACGAGCACGTAGATGACGACCCCGACCGCGGTGTAGAGGTAGGTGTTGCCGATCAGGTGCTGCCACCAGGTCCATTCCAGCTCGGCGTCGTCCATGTTGGGCAGGATCGCGTGCGGTGGCAGCACGTACAACGCGATGATCAGCACCGACACCCAGCGCTTCCAGCCGGGCGAGCGCCGGATCGCCGAGACCAGCACGAACATCGCGGGCGCGATCCAGACCCAGTGGTGGTCCCACGAGACGGGCGAGGCGAACAGACCGACGGCCGCGACCACGAACATCGCGCCGAGCTGGTCGCCTTGGCGCAACGCCCGGCGCGCGGCCAGCACACCGAGCACCACGATGACCAGCGCCGCGAACAGCCACAACGCCGAACGCAGCTCGCCGGTCAGGCCGAGGCGGTAGAGCGTGGCGTTGAAGGACTGGTTGTGCGAGAACACGATCTCGCCGATCCGGTCCGGGTCGAGCAACGCGTGCAGCCAGTACTCCTTGCTGTCGCGGGGGCCCAGCGCGAACGCGAGGCCGGCCGCCGCGATGAACGTCCCGACGCTGGTGGCCGCGCCCTTCCAGTCCTTGCGGGCCAGGAAGTACAGCACGAACACGGCCGGGGTGAGCTTGACCGCGGCGGCGATCCCGGTCAGCACGCCACGCGGCAGCCAGCGCAGCCGGTCGCGCGGCAGCAGGCAGTCCACCGCGATCATCAGCATCAGCAGCAGGTTGATCTGGCCGAAGTGCAGCGTCTCGCGCACCGGCTCGAGCGCGGGCGCGACCGAGGTGATCGCGAGCGAGGCGATGACGGCCGTGCGCGGGCTCGCGAAGCGGTGGTAGCCGACCAGCAGGCACGTCAGGAAGAGCGACGCGATGCTGATCACTTCGTGCACGACGAGCGCGAACGTGAACGGCAGCAGCGCCATCGGCACGAACAGGATCGCCGACATCGGCGGGTAGGTGAACTGCAGCGGCTGGCTGACCCCGAGCAGCGGCGGGAAGCGGTCGGAGTACAGCGGCACGTCGTGCAGCCAGGCGTAGCCACCCGCGCGGTAGACCCGCAGGTCGAGCCCGCGGACGAGGAGCACGGCGTCGGTGACGTACGCCGCGGCCATGACCAGGACCAGGACGGTCAGCACCAGCCAGAACCGGCGGCTGACCCAGGCGTCCACCCGGCCGGGGTCCGCGTTCTTGGCGTCGACCTGGCCCGGGCGCGGCTTGGCGTCGTTGTCCCCCGAACCCACGTCTGCTCCCGCCGATCTGGCTGCTCCGCCGGCCACGCAGGCTAACAGCTCCGCTACCGGGTACTACAGGCAGGAACCGCCGGGGTCCGGCGTGCCGTCGAGGGCCGGGGCCACCAGTTTGGCGAGGATCACCCGCAGTTGGTCGCGTTCGGCGTGGGACAGGCCGCCGAGCACCTGGCGCTCCACCTCGGCGAGCTCGCCGGCCAGCGTGGCCTGCACTTCCCGGCCGGTGTCGGTGAGCTCGGGGATGCGCGAGCGGCGATCGCCCGGGTTGTCCCGGCGCACGACCAGGCCGCCGGCCTGCATCTTGTCCAGCAGGGCGGTCAGCGTGGTCTTGTCCAGGCCGAGCGAGTGCCCGAGCGCGAGCTGCGTGCGGCCGGGCTGCTCGAGCAGCGCGGTGAGCACCACGTAGCCGCGGATGCCGACGCCGTGCTGCTGGGCGCGTTCGTCCAGCGCGGCACCCAGGCGGTGGGCGGCCCGGTGCATGAGCCAGTTCAGGTCCGACTCCTGCAACGCCGCGCGCTGGCAGGGGTTGCCCGAGTCCACGCTGGTCATGGGTCCGATTATACGTGAATGCCGGATGTTCTCACTCAAACTCATCTTGACTGAGAACATCTCAGGTCGTACGTTTGGGCCATGACGAACTTGCTCCACATCGACTCGAGCCTCCGAGGTGCCGCGTCCGTGTCCAAGGAGGTGACCGCGATCTACGCGAACGCGTGGCGCGCGGCCCACCCGGACGGCGGTTACCGCTACCGCGACCTCGCCGGCAACCCGGTTCCGCACCTCGACGCCGTCGCGCACGCCGCGGCCCAGGTCGACCCCGCGGAGCACACCGAGGAGCAGCGGCAGGCGTTCCAGCACACCGCGGATCTCCTCGACGAGCTGCACTGGGCGGACACCGTCCTGATCGGCGCGCCCATGTACAACTTCACGGTGTCGTCCCTGCTCAAGACGTGGATGGACCGGCTGTTCGTGCCCGCGCACTTCGTCGACCCGGCGACCGGGCGCGGCATCCTGTCCGACAAGAAGGTGATCATCGCGACCGCGCGCGGCGGCTCGTACGCGCCGGGCACGCCACGTGAACCGCTCGACTTCCAGGAGCCCTACCTGCGTGGTGTGCTGGGCCAGATCGGCCTGCTCGACATCACCTTCGTGCACACCGAGATGACCCTGGCCGACACGGTGCCCGCACTGGCCCAGTTCAAGGACTTCGCGGCCCAGTCCCGGCGCGCGGCGCACGAGACCGTGCGTGAGCTGGCTCGCTCCGCCTGATCCGGGTTCGGGTCATTACCCTCCGTACGGCCTCGGTGGTGCCAGACTGGCGGGCATGGTCGAGCCGATCACCGCAGCTCTGCGGCGTGCCGCGGAGCTGACCGCCGCGGGCCAGCCGCTCGCGGCGGTCGCGGTGCTGCGGCCGGTGCTCGCGGAAAACCCGGACAATTCCGAGGCGTGGTGCCGGCTTTCGGCCGCCTGCCTGGACGCCGGGCACGCCGACGAGTCGCTCGACGCGGCGAAGCGGGCGATCACCCTCGGCGAGCGGTCGTGGGGCCACCGCCTCGCGTCGCTGGCGCTCATCGAGCTGGGCCGGCGCGAGGAGGCGGTGATCTCCGCGCGCGAGGCGGTGCGCCGCGACCCGGAGGAGTGGCGCAGCCACGTCGCCCTGGCCGAGGCGCTCGACGGCATGAACCCGGCCGAGGCCGTGCAGGCCGCCCGGCGCGGAGCCGAACTGTCCAACGGCGTGGCCAGACCCTACGAAGTCCTCGGCGACGTCGCGCTGCACGCCCACGACGTGGCGGCCGCGCGGGAGGCGTACCGGCGCGCGCTGGTGATCGACCCGACCAGCGACCACGCCCGGACCAGCCTGCGCGGCCTCGCCGGGACCGTCGGCAGCACCCCGGCCCCGGCGTTGCCGGCCGCGCAGCCGCCGCCCCCGCGCAGCAGGCGGACGTCGCGCAGGGCGTTGCTGCTCATCGTGCGCAGGGTCGCGGGCTGGCAGGCGGTGGGCAGCTTCGTGCTGATCCTGGCCGGGATCCCCAGCCCTTCGCATGTCCTGGCGTGGGCCGGGGTGTTGTTGCTCGTGCTGCTCGCCTACCTGGGCGTGCGTGGCTGGTTCGCCGCGCCCGCCCCGGCCCGGGTCGCGCCGGTGGCCCTGGTGCGGGCCAGTCCGGTGCTGGCTGGGGCGTGTGCGTTGACCGCGTTGGGTTTGGTGTTGCTGGTGCTCGCCTGCGTGACGATCGCGGTGAGCGCCTGGGGGCTCGGTTTGCTCGTGACGGTGGCCGTGTGTTCGCTGCTCGCGTCCGGTTTGGCCACTTTGGGCATCCGGCCGGTGCGGGCCAGATAACGGTCCTGTGTCGACGGAACCTGGGGTGGGGTCCGCGCGTCGATAACGGCAAACCCCCTCGTGTGTGGAGATCGGCATGGTCAGGCTCGGCGGCACCTTGATGTTCTTCGGTTTTGTCTCGGCGATCCTGCATTTCACGGACATCCAGTTCCGCATCCTGATGTGGTCTGAGCCGATGCAGCCCGCCCTCGGCCTGATCGTCGGCGGCGCCGGCGTGCTCGTCCTCGTGCTCGCGATGGCGCTGAGCAAGGACAAGGACCCGGCTCCGCAGCCCGCGGCCGCGCCCGGTTTCGCGCCGCAGCAGGGCTTCCAGCCCCAGCCCGGTTACCAGGCCGGCCCGCCGGCCGGTCCCATGGCCCCGAACTCCGGCCCGATGCCGGCCATGCAGGCTCCGATGGCCCAGGCTCCGATGGGCCAGGGCCCGATGCCGGGTCGTCCGATGCCGCAGCCGATGCCCCAGCCGATGTCCCAGGGGCCGCAGGGCCCGCAGCCCGGCTACGGCCAGCCGATGCCGCCGCAGGGTTACCAGCAGCCCGGTCACGGTGCGCCGCAGGGCGGGTTCGGTCCGCAGCAGTCGTTCGGCCCCCAAGGCTGAGCGCCCAGGGCTAAGAGATCATCTTGCGTACCAACCCGGTCACCGCCTCGGTGACCGGGTTGGTTTCTTCGCGGGTCAGCAACTCGGCCAGCGCGAACAGGTCGAGGGCCTTGCTGATGGCGCGCCAGTCGTCGGGGAGCTCGGCGATTTCCCGGTAGCCGCGGAGGAATTCGGTGTGCTCCGGTTCCTCGGCGAACCGCAGCATGTTGCCGACGTCGGCCAGCGGGCTGCCGCTGTAGGCGAACTCCCAGTCGAGCACGGCGACCACGGTCGCGTTGCGCACCAACAGGTTCTTCGGGTTGTAGTCGGAGTGGACGAGGTGGGCGGCGTCGCGGGGGATCAGCGGCGACCACCGCTCGGCGAGGCGGATCAGTGCGTCGCGTTCGGGGGTGGTGAGCCGGACGTGGGGCGAGCGCATGCACTCGGCGACGAACTCCGGGAGCGAGCCGGGCATGCCGTCGGGCGACGGGACGAGGTCCGGGGTGTCCGGTGCGCCGGGGCGGTCGAAGGTCCCTGGGTGGTCGAAGGTCACCGTGCCGATCGCGGCCAGCTTTCGTCCGGCGTCGGCGCAGGCGTGGTGGGGTGGCCTGCCGTCGATGTAGTCGAGCAGCAAGGTCGGTATCCCGCTCGCGGAGCCATCGAGATCGGCGGCCAGCACCGCGGGCACCGGCACGATTCCCGCCACCCGCTGCGCGATCGCCACCTCGACCGCGGCCCGGTTGCCGTGCCGGTGCCGGCGCACGACCCAGCGCTGGTTGTCGCGCGTCAGCAGCAACGTGGTGTTGCGGTAGCCGCCCGCGAGCGGCTGGATGTGCGGCGCCGGTCCGGGTAGGACGGTGGCCAGCCAGTCATTGAGCGTGGTCATTTGGCGTCCGCGTAGCAGTCGACGATGTTGGCCTGCAAGGGAAAGCGCACCGCGGTGCCGGGGAACACCAGGTCGCTCGCTTCCTGCGCCGAGGCGGTCACCTCGGCGGCGACCGTTTCGGCTTGGTCGGCCGGGCAGTGCACCAGGACCTCGTCGTGCTGGAAGAAGACCAGTTCGGCGGCCGGGGCCGTGGCCGCCAGCCGGCGCCGGAGCGTCGCGAGCAAGGTCGACGCCCAGTCGGCCGCGCTGGCCTGGACCACGAAGTTGCGGGTGAACCGGCCCCATTCGCGGGCCGCCTGCCGGGCCCGGCGCTCGACGGTCTCGTCGCCACTCTCGCTCTCCATCAGCTCGCGGCGTGCCTCGCCGGGTGCGGGCGACGTGCGGCCGAGCCGCGAGCGCACGATCCCGCCGCGTTCGCCGGTGCGGGCGGCCTCCTCGACGTAACCGACCGCCTCGGGGAAACGCTTGCGCAGCACGGCGAGCAACGGCCCGGCCCCGCCGCTGGTGCCGCCGTACATGGCCGAGAGCATGGCGATCTTCGCTTGCCCGCGGTCACCGCCGAAGGCGTCCTCGGCCAGCCCGGCGTAGAGGTCGGTGGAGCCCGCCACCTCGGCCAGCTTGCGGTCCGCCGACAACGCGGCGAGCACCCGGGGTTCGAGCTGCGCGGCGTCGGCGACCACCAACGTCCACCCCGGATCGGCGCGCACCGCGGTCCGCAACGCCCTCGGCAACTGCAGCGCCGCGCCGCCTCGGGTGGCCCAGCGCCCGGACACCACGCCACCGACCACGTACTCGGGCCGGAAACGTCCATTGTGGACCCATGAGTGCAGCCAGGACCACCCGTGCGCCACGTACAGCCGCGAGAGTTCCTTGTAGTGCAGCAATGGCGCCACCGCCGGGTGGTCGACCTGCTTGAGCTCCCACGCGCGGCTCGACGAGACGTCGATGCCCACCCGCTGGAACGCGCGCACGACGCTCGGTGGGTGGTCGGGGTTGAGCGTGATCCCGCCGAAGGCCGCGCCGATCTCCTCGGCCAGTTCCTGCAAGACCTTCGGCCGCGCCCCGCTCGGCGGGCGCGGCCCGAGCAGGTCGGTGAGCAGCTGTTCGTGCACGTCGGCCCGCCACGGCAACCCGAAGTGCGTCATCTCCGCACCCGCGAGCCCGCCCGCCGACTCGGCGGCGATGAGCAGCCGCAGCCGGTCGGGGTGCGCGGTCTGGTCGGTGCGCCGCTGCTGGTCGGCGTAGACCGCTTCGGCGCAGTCGAGCGGGTCGAGCCCGGCAATGGCCGGCCGACGGTCGGCCTCGAACAACGCGGGTGGTTCGTCCCGCTCGGGCGGCGGCGGGTCGGGTGGTTCGGGGGACGAAGGGCCGCCGTGGGCCCGCGCCCAGGCCGCGACGGGGTTGCGTGGCCGGTGGTGCTCGCCGGCGAAGCCGAGCAGGATGCCCTCCGCGAGCGTGAGGTCGTGGCACCGCTCGATCCGCGCGCCCGCCTTCAACAGCCCCGGGTACACCTCGGCCGCCGACGGCAACACCCAGCGCGGCCGGTGGTTGCGCTCGGTCTCGGCCATCCACTCGGCCAAGCGCACGGTCAGGTCGCCCGGCTCGCCCACCACGCGAACCCGGCCCACCCCGTTCGCCTCGGGAGCCACCACGACCAGCACACCTCGCATTCTGCGCCACCCCACCGACACTCCCGCCGACCAAGGCGTGTCCCCCGTTCCGACCCGGTGTGTCCCCCGCTCTGCCCCGGTGTGTCCCCTGCTCCGTCCGGGTGTGTCCCCCGCTCCGCGCGGACAAGCCCGGACAGAAGATGGGACTCACGGGAGCGGAACGGGGGCACACACCCTGCACGGACGCGGAGTCGCGTTTGGTTGCCCCGAAAGGCTCCGCTGCCCACCCCGAGACCAAACCGAACCCACCCCACGCCAACGTGGGACACGCCCGGCGGGAACGGGGGACACGCGGGGCCGGAACAGGGGACTCGCGGGGCCGGAACAGGGGACACACCCTGCTGGAACGGGGGACACGCCCGGCAGGAACGGGGGACACGCCCTGCGGGAGCGGGGGACACACCCAGCGGGAACGGGGGACACGCCCGGCGGGAACGGGGGACTCGCGGGGCCGGAACAGGGGACACGCCCGGCGGGAGCGGGGGATACACCCTGCTGGAACGGGGGACACACGCGTTGAGGATGAGTTGACGGACTCGGCGTGGCTGGGGAAGGTGACCAGCAGGTAGGCCACGAACCGGGGAGGCGCCGTGATCGGCAGGCTAAGTCAGGTGCTCGACGCCGCACTGGGGCAGCTCGGGCGACTGGGGCCGCTCGGGCCGCTCGAGCAGGTGCCGATTGTGGTGCGCAGTGTGGAGGTGCTGCGCCGCGCCGGGTTGGTGCCTGTGACGCGGCCTGATCTCGTGGTGCGGTCGGTGCTCGCGGTGCGCCACCTCGGCCCGATCGCCGGTGCGGCGCAGGTGGCGGCCGCACGGGATCACCGGGCGATCGGGCTGGTCGACGAGCTGGGCGAGCTCTCCTACCGCCAGCTCGACCTGCGCTCCAACGCCCTGGCCCGCGCGCTCGCCGACCGCGGCGTCGGGCCGGGTTCGGTGCTCGCCCTGCTCGCCCGCGACCACCGCGGCGCCGTCGACACGATGCTCGCGGCCGGCAAGCTCGGCGCCAAGCTGCTGCTCATGAACACCGGGTTCGCCGGCCCGCAGCTGGCCGACGTCGCCGAGCGCGAGCAGGTCGCCGCGTTCATCCATGACCAGGAGTTCACCGAGCTCGCCGAGACGCTCGACCTGCCCCGCTACCTCGCCTGGGTCGACGGCCACGGCACGTTCCCGGTCGAGACGCTCGACGAGCTGATCACCAGCACCAGCGACCGCCCGGTGCCGCTCCCGCGCACCGCCGGCTCGCTGACCCTGCTCACCAGCGGCACCACCGGCACGCCGAAGGGCGCCCCACGGCAGATCCGCTCGCCCCTGGTCGCCGCGCAGTTCCTCGACCGGATCCCGTTGCGCGCCGGCGAGTGCACGATGCTCGCCGCGCCCTTGTTCCACGGCACCGGGCTCTCGCAGTTCATCCTGTCCTTCGGCCTCGGCTCGACGGTCGTGCTGCGCCGCCGGTTCGACCCCGAATCCACCCTGAAAGCGATCCAGGACAACAGGTGCACGGCGCTGGTCGTCGTGCCCACGATGTTGCAGCGCATCGTCGACCTCGGCCCGGACGTGCTCGACCGCTACGACACCGGCTCGCTGCGGATCATCTTCTGCGCCGGTTCGGCGCTCGCCCCGGAGCTCGGCAACCGGGCGACCGAGGCGTTCGGCCCGGTGATCCACAACCTCTACGGGTCCACCGAGGTCGCCGTCGCCAGCGTCGCCACGCCTGCGGACTGGGCCGCGGCGCCGGGCACGGTGGGCCGGGCGCCGGTCGGCTGCCGGGTCGCCATCCTCGACGACGACGGCGCGCGGATCACCGAGCCCGGCGTCACCGGCCGCGTGTTCGTGGCGAGCGGGCTTTCCTTCAGCGGCTACAGCGACGGCCGCACCAAGGAGATCGTCGACGGCCTGCTGTCCACAGGGGACATCGGCCACTTCGACGAGCAGGGCCTGCTGTTCATCGACGGCCGCGACGACGACATGATCGTCTCCGGCGGGGAGAACGTGTTCCCGGCCGAGATCGAGCACCTGCTCGTCGAGTTCGAGGGCGTCACGGAAGCGGCCGTCATCGGCGTGCCCGACGAGACGTTCGGCCAGCGGCTGCGTGCGTTCGTCGTGGTCCGCGACCGGGACGCGGTCAGCGCCGAAGATCTCAAGACGCACGTGCGCGCGAACCTCGCCCGCTACAAGGTGCCGCGCGAGGTCGTGTTCCTCGACGAGCTGCCGCGCAACGCCACCGGCAAGGTCCTGCGCGGGGAACTCGCCGAGCACCCCTAGGGGATCAAGAGCGGGGTCTTTGCCGGATGTCCGCCCGAGACCGGGACGCCAGGCTTTGCCCATGACAAATCCCTGGCTCAGAAGGACTTTCGTCGCCGCTCCGGTGTTGCTGTTGGTCGGCGTCGTCGCGTTGAAGTTCGGGTGGAAGGGCCACCCGGACCTGGACTGGCCGACCGCGCTGACCGTGTGGACGGTCGCGCATGGCGGCTACGTGCTCGGCAACCTCGGGCTCGGCGTGGTGCTCGCCGCGCTCTGGTCGCGCAGCCGGCGCGCGGCGCGCACGACCCCCGAACGCATCGGGGTGGACGTCGTCGGCGTCGCCGGGGTGCTCGGGACGGTCGCGATCCTCGGCCAGATGGTGATCGACCTGATCGTCGGCTTCCGCGCGGACAGCCGGGCCGGCATGGGCCCGATCTCGAAGTCCATCCACGACCTGCCCGGCTTCGAGGCGTTCTTCTACGGCGTCGTCCCCATGCTGGGGATGGCCGCGATCGCCGTGCTGCTCCTGCACCTGGCCGTGCGCCGCGAGGTGCTCGCCTGGGCGGCCCTGCTCTACCTGGCCGGCAGCCTGACGATCGCCACGCAGGTGGCCTGGCCGATGGTGCTCGGCGGCGTGGCGGTGGCCATCGCGTTGATCGCTGTTTCCCGTCCGACCGCGCGGTATGTTGACCCGCATGGACTTCACGCACTCGGCGCGAGCGGCGGACTACCTCGAGCGGGTTCAGGCGTTCATCAGCGCTGAGATCGACCCGGTCGAGGGCGACTACCTGCGGGAACTGCATGCGGCGCCGGATCTCTGGGTCGTGCTGCCGATCGTTCCCGAGCTCAAGGCGAAGGCCCGCGAGCAGGGGCTGTGGAACCTCTTCCTTCCGGATGAGACGCACGGCGCGGGCCTCACCAACGTGGAGTACGCGCCGCTCGCCGAGGCCATGGGCCACTCGGTGCTCGCGCCCGAGGTGTTCAACTGCAGCGCCCCGGACACCGGCAACATGGAGGTGCTGCACCGCTACGGCAGCCCGGCGCAGCAACGGCAGTGGCTGGACCCCTTGCTGCGCGGGGAGATCCGGTCGGCGTTCTGCATGACCGAGCCCGAGGTCGCCTCGTCGGACGCCACGAACATGGCGGCCACCGCCGTGGTCGACGGTGACAAGGTCGTGCTGAACGGGCGCAAGTGGTTCAGCTCCGGCATCGGCCACCCGAACTGCAGGGTGGCCATCTTCATGGGCTTGACCGACCCGTCCGCGCACCGCTACGCGCAGCACTCCATGGTGCTCGTGCCCACCGACAGCCCCGGCGTGACGGTCGAGCGGATGCTGCCGGTGTTCGGCCGGCTCGACGAGCCGTTCGGGCACGGCGAGGTGACGTTCACCGACGTCACGCTGCCGCTGGACAACGTGATCGCCGGCCCGGGCCGCGGCTTCGAGATCGCCCAGGGACGGCTGGGACCGGGCCGCATCCACCACTGCATGCGGCTGATCGGCCTCGCGGAGAAGGCGCTGGAGCTGGCGTGCCGGCGGTCGGTGGACCGGGTGGCGTTCGGCAAGCCGCTGGCCAACCTCGGCGGCAACCGGGAGCGGATCGCGCACGCCCGCATCGCCATCGACCAGGCGCGGCTGCTGGTGCTGAACACGGCGTGGAAGCTCGACACGGTGGGCCTGGAGGGCGCGCGCTCGGAGGTCTCGCAGATCAAGGCGCTGGTGCCCAGCATGGCGCTCGACGTGATCGACATGGCCATCCAGCTGCACGGTGGCGCCGGGATGACCGACGATGTCCCGCTGGCCGCCGCCTACGCCGGGGCCCGGGCGCTGCGCCTGGCCGACGGTCCCGACGAGGTGCACCTGGGCCTCGTCGCCCGCCTCGAACTGCAGAAGTACGGGCTGAAGCGATGACCGCGGTCGACGAGCCGGGGGAGCTGCGCACCGAGGACGCCTTCGACGTCGCGGCCGTCCACTCCTGGTTGAAGGGCGAGGTCGCCGACCTGCCATCCGCGCCGCCCGAGGTGCGGCAGTACCCGGGTGGCGCGTCGAACCTGACCTACCTGCTGCGGTACCCGGATCGCGAGCTGATCCTGCGCAGGCCACCGGCCGGGCACAAGGCCGCGTCCGCGCACGACATGCGCCGCGAGTTCCGGGTGCAGCGCGCGCTGAAGCCGGTGTTCCCTTACGTGCCAACGGTTCTCGGCTTCTGCGACGACCAGGGCGTGCTCGGCTCCGACTTCTACGTGATGGAGCGGATCCAGGGCATCATCCTGCGCAGCGACCCGCCGCCGGGTCTGCACCTGACCGAGGCCGATGCCGCCGGTCTGGGCGCCGCCTTGATCGACCGGCTCGCCGAGCTGCACCGCGTGGACCCGGCCGAGGCGGGCCTCACCGAGCTGGGCAAGGGCGCCGGTTACGTGCGGCGCCAGGTCGAGGGCTGGACCCGCCGGTACCGGGCCGCGCGCACCGAGAACGTGCCCGACCTCGAAGCGGTCATGGCCTGGCTGGCCGAGCACCAGGTCGACGACGTGCGCACGTGCGTGATCCACAACGACTGGCGCTTCGACAACGCCGTGCTCTCACCGGAGCTGGACATCATCGGCGTGCTCGACTGGGAGATGGCCACGCTCGGCGACCCGCTGATGGACCTGGGCGGCACGCTCGCGTACTGGGTGCAGGCCGACGACGACGAGGTCTACCAGCTGGCCCGGCGCCAGCCGAGCAACCTGCCCGGCATGCCCACCCGGCGCGAGATGTGGGACCGCTACTGCAAGCTGATGGGCCTGCCGACCGAGAACTACGCCTTCTACCAGGCGTTCGGCCTCTTCCGGCTGGCCGTGATCATGCAGCAGATCTACTACCGGTTCCACAACGGACAGACGACGAACCCGAGGTTCAAGGACTACTGGATGTTCGTGGGTTACATGGAGTGGCGCTGCCGTCAGGTGATCGAACACGGAGGGCTGTAGATGGGGGCGGTCCACCTCGTCCGGCACGGTCAGGCGTCGTTCGGTGCCGAGGACTACGACGTGCTCTCGCCGACGGGCGAGCGGCAGGCCGCGGCCGTGGGCGACGAGCTGCGCCGCCGCGAGGTCACGCCGGTGTCGGTGTGGTCGGGCAACCTGCGCCGCCAACAGGTCACGGCGAAGCTCGCGCTGCCGGACGCCGACGTCCAGGTCGATCCCCGCTGGAACGAGTACGACCACCTCGCGCTTGTCTCGCACCTGGCGGCCGACGCGCGGGTGAGCTCGCCGCGGGAGTTCCAGGCCGCGCTCGACCGCGTGTTGCACGCGTGGATCGTGGACGGCGCGGACGCGGGTGCCGCGGGCACGTTCGCCGCGTTCGCCGACACCGCGGTGGCCGCCCTCGACGAACTGGTCGCCGGGCTGGGCAAGGGGGAGACGGCGGTCGTGTTCACCTCGGGTGGGGTGATCGCGTCGATCTGCGCGCGGCTGCTCGAGCTGCCGCCGCGCGGTTTCCTGGCAGTCAACCGGGTGGTGGCCAACGCGTCCATCACCACGCTGGTAACCGGCCGGTCCGGCACTTCCCTCGTATCGTTCAACGAGCACGGGCATTTCGACGGGCCCGCGCGCGACCTGCTGACCTACCGCTAGGGAGATCATGGGCAAGCCGAAGGTCGACCCGGTGGTGTGGCAGCCGCCGAAGCTGTCGCTGCGCTCTACGCCGAAGTCCAACCTGCCGGAGCTGACGATCCTCCAGGTGAACGGGCGCGGCACCGAAGACGTGCTGGTCTCCGAGCACGGCAGTGTTTACACCGGGGTCGAGGACGGCCGGATCCTGCGGCTGACCGCCGATGGCCGGCGCCTGGACACCGTGGCCGACACGGGTGGCCGTCCGCTCGGTCTCGAGTTCTACCCCGACGGCCGGTTGCTGGTGTGCGACGCTTCGCGCGGGCTGCTGCTGGCCGACCGCACGTCCGGCGAGCTGGAAACGTTGGTGCCGCGCGGCGACGACCTGCGGGTGTGCAACAACGCGGCGGTCGCGGCCGACGGGACGGTCTACTTCACTGACAGCACCTCGCGCTTCGACCTGGACCACTACACGGCCGACCTGATCGAGCACAGCGGCACCGGGCGCCTGCTGCGCCGGGTGCCATCCGGTGACGTGACGGTGCTGCTGGACGGCCTGCAGTTCGCCAACGGCGTCGCGCTGGCCCCGGACGAGTCCTATGTGGTGGTCGCGCAGACCGGGTCGTACCGACTGGACAAGGTGTGGCTGACCGGGTCGCGCGCCGGTGCCGACGAGGCGCTGGTGGAGAACCTGCCCGGGTTCCCGGACAACATCGCCACGGGCAGCGACGGGCTGATCTGGGTGGCGCTGGCCAGCCCACGCAACCGGCTGCTGGACCGCGCGCACCGGATGAACCCATTGCTGCGCAAGGGTATTTGGGCGTTGCCGGAGGCCGTGCGGCCCAAGGAACGCGCGTGCATCTGGGTGCGGGCTGTCGACGGGGACACCGGGCGCACCGTGCACGAGTACTACGGCAAGCGCGACGACTTCCACATGGTCACCGGCGTGCGCGAGCACAAGGGCACCGTGTACCTGGGCAGCCTGCACCGGCGGGCGGTGGCCTCCTTCTCCCGCTGACCTGTTCACCCGCTGGCGGTGCTCCCGCGGACTGGGTTTTCCACAGGCACCCGGTTGTCCACAGATCCGGCTTCGCGCCCCTGCCAGCCCCCTGACCTCGATAGACTGGCTGAAGGGGAGCCCCCGGTGGAGGGTGGGGGCTTGCTACGCGCGCGCGAAGTTTTGGGCAGGGGTGGCGTAGGTCGGATTGCGGGCTCGTCGGGGAGATTCGGGTCGGTTCGGGGGCTCAAGGTTGTCTTTGGGGGCGGCACCGGTGAGTTAGGCCGAACGAGGGCTGACGTTCCCAGTCGCTGGGTTCGGTCGCTGTTTGCCGCATACGGTGCGAATGGGTTGACGATTCACCAGGTTCGTCACCTTCATCCGGTTCCTTCCCTGCAGGAGGCTGGTTTCGCATGCGGTTGAGCAAGATCCTCAGATCGGCGGTGGTCGTCGCGGCCGGCGCCGCGCTCGCGCTGACCCTGGTCGACGCGCCCGCCATGGCGGCGTCGCCGGGACCGTCGGCGTCCCCCAACGTGGTCGGCGGCTCGAGGGCCAGCCAGGGCGAGTTCCCCTGGATGGTGCGGCTGTCCATGGGGTGCGGCGGTTCGGTGCTGACCGACCGGGTGATCCTGACCGCGGCGCACTGCGTCAGCGGCACCGGCAACAACACGTCCATCACGGCCACGCTCGGCGTTGTGGACCTCAAGTCCAGTAGTGCGGTCAAGGTCCGGTCGACCTACGTCTACCAGTCGCCGAACTACGTCAACTACGACCAGGGCAACGACTGGGCGTTGATCAAGCTGGCCTCGCCGGTGACCCAGCCGCACATCACGCTCGCCAGCGACACGTCGGCCGACAACGGCAACTTCACGATCATGGGCTGGGGTTCCACGCGTGAGGGCGGCGCCCAGCAGCGGTACCTGCTGAAGGCGACCGTGCCGTTCGTCAGCGACTCGGTGTGCGGTGGCGCGTACCGCGCCGCCGGCGACAACTTCGTCGACATCGCGATGATCTGCGCCGGCTACATGGACCAGGGTGGCGTCGACACCTGCCAGGGCGACTCCGGTGGCCCGATGATCAAGTCGACGACGTCCGGTGTCGTCCAGGTCGGGATCGTCAGCTGGGGCGAGGGCTGCGCCGAGCCTGGCTTCCCCGGCGTCTACACCCAGGTGAGCACGTACTCGTCGCAGATCTTGGCCGCGGCGAACTCCTTGCCATAGCGGGGTGGTCCGGCGGGTTCTCCTTTCGCCCGCCGGACCGTCTTCCTTGTTCGGCGCCGCGGGCATAACCTGCGTCGGCATGAGGCGAACTCTCACGCTGCTGGCCGTTTCCGCGGCCGTCGTGGCTCTCGCTCCGTCGGCTTCGGCGCATCCCCGGCTGCCGAGCTGGCAGGAGCGGCCGACCGGCACCACCGCGGAGTTCCGCGGGCTGGCGCCGGTGTCGCGCGACGTCGCCTGGGTCGCGGGCACGTCCGGCACGGTCTTACGCACCACCGACGGCGGCCGTCATTGGATCGACGTGTCGCCTGCCGGGGCGTCGGCCCTGCAGTTCCGCGACATCGAGGCGTTCGATGCCCGGAACGCGGTCGCGCTGACCATCGGCCCCGGCGACCAGTCACGGGTCTACCGGACGACCGACGGCGGCGCGCACTGGCAGGTCGGGTTCACCAACACCGACGACCGCGCCTTCTACGACTGCATGGCGTTCTTCGACCGCAGCCACGGGATCGCCATGTCCGACCCGGTGGACGGCAAGTTCCGCATCATCCGCACCTCCGACGGCGGCGCCTCATGGGCCGTCGACGACCCCGCCGGGATGCCGCCCGCGCTGGACGGCGAGTTCGGCTTCGCCGCGAGCGGCACGTGCCTGGTCACCGCGGGCCCACGCGATGCGTGGCTCGCGACCGGCGGCGGCGCGACCGCCCGGGTGCTGCACTCCCGCGACGGTGGCCACACCTGGCAAGCCACGGATACGCCGGTGCGCAGCGGGCCGAGCGCCGGGATCTACGCCCTGGCCATGCACGACCCGCGGCACGGCTTGGCCATCGGCGGCGACTACACCGTGCCCGACTCCGCACCGGACGCCCTCGCCCTGACCGCGGACGGTGGCCGCACGTGGCACGCCGCCACCGGCCCCGGCGAGTACCGCTCCGGCGCGGCGTGGTTGACCGGCCGGGTCGCACTGGCCGTCGGCCCAACGGGCAGCGACATCTCCGCGGACGGTGGCCGCAGCTGGCACCGCTTCGACTCAGGCAGCCTGGATTCGGTCGAGTGCACCCGCGACCAGGCGTGCTGGGGCTCCGGTGTGGACGGTCGCGTGGTGGTGCTGCGCCACTGAACCAAGACCTGGGTCACGGAACCAAGTCCTGTGCCACCGAACCGGATCCACTGAACCGGGGCTCGAGACCAGCCGGCTCGAAGACAGCGTGATTCAGCCAGGCCACGCCACCCTATTCAGTTGTCGGGATGCTCAGGTCCTGCTCCAATCTGGCCATCACGGCCCGCCAGTGTTCGCGTTGCTGTTCCCGTTCGTGCGCGTCCGCCAGCCACTCCTGGTGCAGCCGGACCGTGGTCCGGTCGCCGGCGGCCGGGCGGACCGTGAGCTGGATGGTCGTGTCGTGCGTCCAGCCCGGCGGCCGGCACGTCGCCCGGATGCGGTCGCCGGTATGCAGGCTGCGTAACTCGCCCGTGGTGCCGTCGTCGGCTTGGTACTGCTCACCGCGACCGCTGGGCAGGCGTGCACCGGCGCCCACCCACGTGCCGAAGCCGGCCGGGCTCACCAAGTGCTGCCACACCCGGTCCAGCGTTGCGTCAAATGTCTTGGACACGCCGACCTCGTAGCCGACATCCTGCGTGCGTCCCACCTCACTCATGGGCGCGAGTCTGGCACCGCCCACCGACAATTCCGGAGACCGCATGATCGAGCGCCGCAACCCCGACGGCATGCACACCCCGCCCGGCTACAGCCACGTGACGATCGCGACCGGCGAGCGCACGGTCCACTTCGCCGGGCAGTGCCCGCTCGACGCCGACGGCAACATGGTGGGCGCGGGCGACCTGCTCGCCCAGGTCGACGCCGTGGTGCGCAACATCGAACTCGCGCTGTCCAGTGTGGACCTCAAGCCCGAACACGTGGTGCGCACCGTCATCTACGTGGTCTCGCCGCGCCAGGAGGACCTCTCCGCGGTGTGGACGCGCCTGAGCGAATCGCCGGTCGCGGCCATGCTCACCACCGCGAGCACCCTGCTCGGCGTCGCCCAGCTCGGGTTCACCGGCCAGCTCGTCGAGGTGGACGTGACCGCCGTCGGTTAGGCCTCAGGGCGCAGGACGTCACCGCAGGAGCGGGTTCGCTGGGGGCCGAGCTGGGCCTGGACCGTGGCCGAGTGCCGGGCGAACTTGATCAGCTCGTCTTGGACCGCCGGGTTCGGGATCAGGTCGCGGCGCACCAGGTTGGCGCCGGTCGCGGACGTCCAGCGCAGCCGCAGGTAGTCGGTCTGCATGCGCGGGTCGTCGAGCAGGCCGGTGGCGTTCGCCCACGAGCCGTGGATGTGGATCACCGCGGGCTGCAGCTCGGTGAACACGTAGTCGCGCAGGCCGGCCATGTCCTCGTCGCTCCAGAACTGGGCGATGCGCTTGTCGGCCAGCCCCGCCACGTCGGCCACCCGCAGGTTGCCGGCGAGCGCGGTGCCGCCGATGTCGGGCAGCAGCACCGTCGCGTCCCGCACGCCCATGATCCGCGCGTAACCGTCGTACTCCTGCGCCTGCTGGACGACCACGCACAGCGGCACGGTCGGGCCGGTGGAGAACTCGTCGTAGTTCTGCCACCACGAGATCCCGGCCAGCGTGCAGGCGATGGCGGTGAGCACGGCGAGCGCGGCCCGCCCCCGGACGGCCAGCTGCGGCAGCAGGTGCGCGGCGGCGATCGAGGTGGCCAGCGCGGCCAGCGGCCAGACCGGCGTCGCGAACCGGTACTGCGGCATCCAGTCCTGCAACAACACCGAGAAGCCGATGATGGCCAGCACCAACGGCACCAGCAGGGCGACCAGCCCGGTCCTGGTCCGCGACGGCCGTGCCAGCGCCGCGCCCAGGCACACGACCGCGACCAGCACCAGCGGCCAGCCGAGGTAGCTCGCCAGGTCCACGGCCTTGCGGATGCTGTCGACGGTGGGCGCCGACTGGCCCTTGGCCAGCGCGGTGTTCGGCACGACCGCGTCGAATTCCGCGATGCGCCACGCCAGGTAGGCACCCCACGGGATCAGGAACGTGACGACCGACAGCGGCACCACCCACAGCGTCCGGCGCAGCGCCGGGCGGGTCACGAAAAGCAGCGCGACCAGGGGATACGCGGCCGCGTAGAGGGCGCCGTCCGGCCTGGTCAACGCGGCCAGTGCGGCCAGCGCACCACAGGCGATCGCCACGCCCGGGCGCGCGAGTGTGCCCGACGCGGCGGCCCGGACCAGGACCGATGCGAGGCTGACCACGGCCAGCGCGAGCAGCGAGTTCTCCAGACCGGAGAAGCACCAGATGACGAACGAGGGCACCAGCGCCGTGATCACGCCGGCGACCCCGGCGACCAGCGCGGGGCGCTCCGTCACGGCGGCCGCCGTGCGGTACAGGGCGACGAAGACGCCGATGCAGCAGAGCAGCGCGATGCCCTTGGGGAACAACACGTAGTCGGGGATGCCGAACCAGGCGCCGTGGTCGAACAGGCCGAGCCAGCGCCCGACCGTGAGCACGCCGAGCCAGGCCGGGTCGGAGTACCCCTCGACCGCCGTGGCGCCGGGCTGCAGCACGGGACCGTTACCCTGCGCGACCGAGCGCGCGTAGGCGAACGTGATCCCGGCGTCGTCGACGAGCCAGCGGCCATAACCCAGCGCGTGCACGCACGTGACGAGCGTCGGCACCACGACCGCGAGCACGGCCGCCCACCGCCGCGACAGGTTCGCCGTGGTCTTCGGCGGTTCGACTGGTTCGGTCGTGCGAGCGGCCATTGTGTCGGCACTCAAGGTTGTGCCCCCTCGGTCATCCGGGTCCCCCGACCCTGTCCACGCCTGACCAGGATGCAAGGTTGCCCTGGATTCGGTCGCACCGGGGTCGCGTAGGGTCAGCGCATGCCGGACCGCGCCATCTCCGTGACCAAGGTCGTCGACGCGCCGCGGCAGGCGGTGTTCGACCTGCTCGCCGATCCCGCCCAGCACCCACGCATCGACGGCTCGGGCACGGTTCGCGCGGCGCGCGGCGGCAATCCCGAGCGGCTCTCGCTCGGCGCCAAGTTCGGCATGGACATGAAGCTGGGCCTGCCGTACCGGATCCGCAACACGGTGGTGGAGTTCGAGGACGGCACGCTGATCGCGTGGCGGCACTTCTTCGGCCACCGCTGGCGCTGGTCGCTGAAGGATGCCGGCGAAGGACGCACCGAGGTGACCGAGACCTTCGACTGGTCCACCGCGCTGGTCCCGAAGGGCATCGAGCTCCTGGGCTTCCCCGGCAAGAACAAGCAAGGCATCAGGGCCACCCTCGATCGCCTCGACGGCCTGCTCCGCACATGAGCACCCTGGTGCTCGGTGGGCGCAGCGAGATCGGTGTCGCCGTGGCCAAGCGGCTCGGCGGCGACCTCGTGCTGGCTGCGCGGCGCAGCGACGACCTCGACGCCGAGGTCGCGGAGCTGACCGCGGCGGGTGCGAAGGTCGCGACGGTGGAGTTCGACGCGGACGACGTGGCAAGACACGGTGCGTTCCTCGACCAGGTGACCGAGCAGCACGGCCTGCCGGACACGGTGGTCGTCGCGTTCGGCATCCTCGGCGACCAGGCCCGGGCCGAGCGCGACGCCGCGCACGCGATGGCCATCGTGCACACCGACTACCTCGCGCACGTGGGCATCCTGACCGAGGTGGCCGCCCGGTTCCGCGAGCGGGGCAGCGGCACGATCGTGGTCTTCTCGTCGGTGGCCGGGGTACGGGTGCGCAAGGCGAACTACGTGTACGGCTCGGCGAAGGCCGGGCTCGACGGCTTCGCCAGCGGCATGGCCGATGCGTTGCACGGCACGGGCGTCCGGCTCGTGTTGGTCCGTCCGGGTTTCGTGATCGGCCGGATGACCGCGGGCATGGCCCCGGCGCCGCTGTCGAGTACGCCCGATCAGGTGGCCGATGCCACGGTTGCCGCAGTGCGCAAGGGCAAGGACGTCGTCTGGGTGCCGGGGATGCTCCGTCCGGTGTTCTTCGTCATGAGATTGCTCCCACAGGTGATCTGGCGTCGCCTGCCCAGGTGACGCTCAGCGTCCCGCGCCTGGTCGCATTGCGCCGAACCGGTGTACCGGCGCCCCTCTACCGAGTGCTTTCGCCGGGTCACCTTGTCACGCCGTCGCCGTTCTCATTAACGTCTTCGAGGGAACGTGACGGCCACTGCTCCGATCCTCAGTGGACAGTCCACTATGTACTGACGGTGGGGAAGGAACGCTGGTGTCGATCTATGTCCAGGGCGTGATCTGGGTGCTCGGCGCCGCGATCGTGGCCGGGGTGGTCGCCTACCTGGTCCGCCGGATCGGCGCGTCCGACGGCGTGATGGAGAACAACGAGGCCGCCGGTCAGGTCTTCACCATCGTGGGTGGCCTGCAGGCCGTTCTCCTGGCCTTCGTCCTGATCGCGTTGTTCGACGCCGTTTCCGCGGCCGAGGACGGCTCGTACGCCGAGGCCGAGGCGATGGTCGCGACCACGTGGGCGGCCGATGCGTTACCCGCGCCCGTCGGCGACGATGTGCGTGCGCAGGCCCGCCAGTACCTGACCACCGTCTCGACCGAGGAATGGCCGGCCATGCGGGAGGGCCGCGACGTCGACGGCAAGGGCTGGGCCGAACTCGACCAGCTGCGCCGCACCGTGGACGCGGCCAAGGCCGACGACGACTGGACGGGCGATCGCAAGTCCGAGGCGGCGAACCAGCTCTGGCAGGTCTACCAGCAACGCGAGGCGCGGTTGACCGCCGCGCAGAGCGCCGGCGTGAGCTCGGTGGTGTGGTTCGCGTTGATCGCGGGCAGCGTCATGACGGTGGCCCTGCCGCTGATGTTCGGTGGGCCGCGGCCGTTGACGCACATCCTGATCGTGGCGATCCTCGCCGGCACGCTCGCGTTGTTGTTGTTCGCGACGGCGCAGCTGCAGAACCCGTTCAGCGGCGGGCCTCGGGTCGAGCCCGCGGCCTTCGACGCCGCGGCCGCGCGACTGCGATGAAGCGGGTGCTGCCCGCGGTCGTTCTCGGCGTGATGGTCGGGCTGGTGCTGGTGGTGCTCGGCCAGGTGCTGAGCGGTGGCGTGGTGGCGCACCCGCCGCTGGCTGCCGGGCATCCGCCGCCGCCCCGGCCGACCCGCCCGCCGCCGACCACGACGCCACCACCAACGCCGCCACCACCAACCACGACGACGACTCGTCCACCCCCGACCAGGCCGCCCGCGCGGCCGCCCGCACCCCCGCCGCCGCCCGCCGCCCCCACTCCGCGGCGCACCACGATTGCGCCGACGACGACGACCACCACCACCACAAGAACCACCACCAAGACGACGCCCCGCAAGGCCGTGGTCGTGCCACCGGTCACGACGATCGCGTTGCCGACCAAGGCCGTTGCGGTGAAAAGGGACAACCACGAGGCGACGAAGAAGAAGCGCCGGTGGGCGATGACCCTCGTGGTCCTGCTGGCCGGTGCGGGCGCCGCTGCGCGCTCCGGCCGCCGGTCACGCGCCCGCTGAGCGGGAACTCACGCGCCGGGTTTCGCGGGCGCCGGAGCGGGCCGCCAGCAACGCTGAAGGAACGATCATCCCCGCGACCACCGCCACCACGACGAACGACCACGACAGCGACGTCAGCTGCGCGATCCCGCCGATCACCGGCGGTCCGATCAGGAAACCGCTGTAGGCGATCATCGTGACAAAAGCGAGTTCGCGTTCGCCGCCGCTGCCGTCGGATCGCCGGCCGGCGTGGCCCGCGAGGCTGAGCGCCACCGGGAAGGCCGCCGACAGGCCCGCGCCCGCCATGCCGAAGCCGATGTACCCGGCCGCCGCGAAGGGCAGGACGGCGGTCAGCAGCAAGCCGACCGCCGCGGCCGAGGCGCCGAAGACGAGCGTCGCGGTCGCGCCGAAGCGTTGTTGCAGCCACGTGCCGCCGAACCGGGCCGCCGCCATGGCCAGCGAGAACACCGAGTACGCCAGTGCTGCCGCGCCTTGGTCGACGCCGTGCTCGGTCACCATCAGCAGCGCCGACCAGTCCGTGCTGGCGCCTTCGGCGATCGCGGAGCACAACGCGATCGAGGCGAGCAGCCACAACAGCGGCCGCCGGAGCAGGCTGCCGCGTGCCCGTGGCTGCGTCTGTGCCTGGGTCCGCGGCTCGACGCCGGGCACCGACCGGATCACGGTGAGCAGCAACAACAACGTGACCGCCGACGCCACCAGCAGGTGGCTGCCGGGTGTCCAGTGGTTGCCCGCGGCCAGCCCGGCCAGCGCCGAGCCGACCAGCGCGCCCACGCTGAACCCCGCGTGCATGATCGGCATCAACGGCTTGGCCGCGCTGCGTTCCACCGCGACCGCCGCGATGTTCATGGCGACGTCCCACGTGCCCACGCTCGCGCCCAGCCCGGCGAGCCCCAGGCCCAGCACGAAGATCGACGTGGCCGTGCCGATCACCGGCAACAGCAACACCGATGCCACGACCCCGGCCGCGACCGCCGCGCGGGCGCCGATCCGCTCGATCGCCCGTCCGGCCAGCGACGCCGCGATGATCATGCCGATGCTCGCGCCCAGCAGCGCGATGCCCAGTGCGCCAGGCGATGCGTGCACTTGCTCGGCGATCGCGGGCACGCGTGGTGACCAGGAGCCGAGCACCGCCCCGTTCAGGGCGAACACGGCGAACACCGCGATGCGGTCGCGTCCCATCGGCAGACCTCCCTGCTGCCATGCTGACTTAAGCGCTTCAGAAAGTCCACCCGTTACGATGCCGGACATGACCAAACGGCCGACGCTCGACGAGGTGGCACACGCCTGTGGTGTGTCGCGGGCGACGGTGTCCAACGCCTACAACCGCCCCGATCAGCTGTCCGCGCAGCTGCGGGTGAAGGTGCTGCGTGAGGCGCGCAAGCTCGGCTACCCGGGGCCGAACCCGACCGCGCGCAGCCTCGCCACCAGCCGCACCGGGGCGATCGCGGTGCTGCTCGGATCCGGGCTGTCGTCGGCCTTCTCGGATCCGGCGTTGTCGCTGACGTTGGACGCGCTGGCCACGGCGGTGGACCCGGAGGACAAGGCGTTGCTGTTGCTGCCCGGCGCGGCCGAGGGCAACGGGCCGACGGCCGAACGCGTCCTGAGCGCGCAGGCCGACGTCGTCGTCGCGTACTCGTTGCTGGACGGCGCACCGTCGTTGCGGGCGGTGCGCCAGCGGGGCTTGCCGTTGGTGGTGATCGACCAGCCGGTGGCCAAGGGCGCGTCGAGCGTGCGGGTCGAAGACCGCGCAGGCGCGGCGAAAGCGGCCGCGCACCTGGTCGAGCTCGGCCACCGCCGGTTCGCGATCCTGTCCACGTGCTGCCTGAACGCCGGTGGCGGGGAGTTGAGCCTCACGCAGGCGCGGGAGAGCAAGGCGCGCCACGCCCGCGAACGCTTCGCCGGCTACCTCGACACCCTGGCCGCGGCCAGGATCAAGTCCGTGGCGATCTGGGAGTCGGCCGGACCGTCCATTGCGGACGCACGGCCGGGCGCGCTCGCGTTGCTGGACCGGACACCGCGGCCGACGGCGTTGCTGTGCATGTCCGACCAGATGGCCTTGGCCGCGTTGTCCGTGGCCGAGCAACTCGGCCTTGACGTGCCGGGTGACCTGTCCATAGTCGGGTACGACGACGTGCCGTCGGCCGCGTGGTCGCGACCCGCGCTCACCACCGTGCGCCAGGACCTTGCGGGCAAAGGACGGCTGGCCGGTCAGTTCGCGTTGCGCATGCTCGAGGGCGCGTCGCCGATGTCGGCGACGTTACCCGTGGAGCTGGTGGTGCGGGGGAGTACGGCCCCCGCACCACACTGATTCATCGAGCCTGTTCTTCATCGAGACTGTTCGGAACGGTCCCGGGCCCACAACGTGTGGAAGGCGCCCTCTGCGTCCACGCGCCGGTAGGTGTGCGCGCCGAAGTTGTCCCGCAAGCCCTGGATCAACGCGGCGGGCAAACGCCGCCGCCGCAACGCATCGAAGTACGACAGAGAGGACGCGAATGCCGGAACCGGAACGCCGTGCGTGCTCGCCGCCGCCACCACGCGCCGCCAGCTCGGCACGCACTTGGCCACCAGGTCGGCGAAGTACGGCGCCACCAAGAGCGAAGGCAACGCAGGCTGATCCGCGTAGGCCTCCTTGATGCGATCGAGGAACTTCGCCCGGATGATGCAGCCGCCACGCCAGATGGTGGCCATGGCGCCCAGGTCGATGTCCCAGTCGTACTCGGCGCTGCCCGCCGCGATCTGGTCGAAGCCCTGCGCGTAAGCGACCACTTTGGACGCGTACAGCGCCTGGCGCACGTCGTCGACGAAGCCGTCGGAGGCCCAGCCAGTGGGTTCGTCAGCGCCGAAGGCGCTCACCGCGGCGTCGCGTTGCTCGGCGTGCCCGGACAGCGACCGGGCGAACGTCGCCTCCGCGATGCCGGTGATCGGCACGCCCAGGTCCAGCGCGCTCTGCACGGTCCAGCGGCCGGTGCCCTTCTGCTCGGCCTGGTCCAGCACCACGTCGACGAACGGACTGCCGGTCCGCCCGTCGGTGTGGCCGAGGACCTGCGCGGTGATCTCGATCAGGAACGACTCGAGATCACCTTCGTTCCACTCGGTGAAGGTCTGGGCCAGCTCCGCCGGCCCGGCACCGAGCCCGGACCGGAGCAGGTCGTAGGACTCGGCGATGAGCTGCATGTCGGCGTACTCGATGCCGTTGTGCACCATCTTGACGAAGTGCCCCGCACCGTCCGGGCCGACGTGGACGCAGCACGGCACATCGTCCACAGTGGCCGCGATGGCGGTCAGGATCGGCCCCAGCTTCTGGTACGACGCCGCCGAACCACCTGGCATGATGCTCGGGCCGTGCAGTGCGCCTTCCTCGCCGCCGGACACGCCGCAGCCGACGAAGTGCAGGCCACGCACGGCCAGTGCCTGTTCACGGCGACGGGTGTCCATGTAGTGGGCGTTGCCGCAGTCGACCACGATGTCGTCGCGGTCGAGCAACGGGACGAGCTCGTCGATCACGGCGTCGGTCGCCGCGCCCGCCTTGACCATCACGATGATGGCCCGCGGGCGCGAGAGCGACCCGACGAACTCGGCGAGCGACTCGCTCGGCACGAAGTCGCCTTCGCCGCCGTGGTCGGCGATCAGATCTCTGGTCTTCTGTGGACTGCGGTTGTGCACTGCCACCCGGAAGCCGTGCCGGGCGAGGTTGCGCGCCAGGTTGCTGCCCATCACCGCGAGGCCGGTGACACCGATCGTCGCATCGGGGTTGTTCGCCATGGCACCCACACTAACCACGGATCAGGGGTTGTTCCTGGCGGTGACGGTGATGGTCTTGGACGTCTCGGGGTGGTCCTTGGGCCACACGGTGAACTGGTGCGACGTCGTCCCGTTGTCACTCCCGCAGCCGAACTGGAAGGTCTCGGTGCCGCTCTGCGGGTAGTTGCTGCCGTAGGCGCCGTAGGTGCCCGGGTTGTCCACGCCGATCGCGGCGCCGTCCGCGCCGGACACCTTCCAGGAGATGACGACCGGGTTGCCGGGCGAGCTGAACGGTGCTTCCGGGGTGCCGTTCACCGGGCAGCTCGGCTGCTGGACCACGGTCAGGCTCACGACCTTCGCGGTCGGCTGGCTGCTGCCCCCGCCGGAGCCACCGCCCGAGCCGCCCGAACCCGAGCCGCCCGACCCGGAGCCACCGGAGTTGCCCGAGCCACCCGAACTGCCGGACCCTCCGGAGCTGCCGGAGTCCGACGAGTGGTCGTCGCCGGCGTCGTGCGCCTTGCTCGACGACGTGGTCGTCGGCGTCGAGGTGGCCTTCGCGGGCAGGGGGTTGGCCGAACCGGTGGAGTGCGGACTGCCGCACGCGGCGAGCCCGAGTGCCGCCACCGGCACGCAGACCAGCCAGCCGCCCAGTCTTCGCAAGTTCGCGTTCATCGTTGTAGTCCTCTCGCTCAGTCGTTGAGCTCAAAGACGTATCGGTGACGCGGAGGTTGTGTGTTGCACCGGCGTGTTTCCCCAGGTCAGAGCGGATGCAAATTTCTTCGGCGACCCTCCAACCTTTCGCGGCGGCGCGGCATCAAACCACCGGCGGAACACGGTCGGGCAGCGGCGGCGGCTCCGGCGGCGTGCCCTCGCCGAACGGCCGGCCGCCCAGTTCCTCGCGGTGGTGCGGGGTCAGCCACTGCGCCGGGTCCGGGCCGGCGGCGACGATCCGTGTCGGGTTGATGCCGGTGTGCACCGCGTAGTAGTGCTCGCGGATGTGGTTGAGGTTGACCGTGTCGCCGAAGCCGGGCTGCTGGAAGAGGTCACGCGCGTAGGCCCAGAGCGCCGGGTACTCGATCAGCTTGCGGATGTTGCACTTGAAGTGCCCGTGGTAGACGGCGTCGAAGCGGACCAGCGTGGGCCAGAGCCGGAGGTCGGCCTCGGTGATGGTGGGGCCGAGCAGGAACCGCTGGCGGGTGAGCCGGTCCTCGAGCCGGTCGAGGCGGGCGAACAACGCGTGCACCGCGCGGTCGTAGCTGGCCTGGGTCGGGGCGAACCCCGCCTTGTAGACGCCGTTGTTGACGTCGTTGTAGATCTCCTCGTTCAGCGCGTCGATCTCGTCGCGCAGGTGTTTCGGGTACAGGTCGGGCGCGCCTTCGCGGTGCAGCTCCGTCCACTCCGTACCGAAGTCGAGGGTCAGCTGGTTGAAGTCGTTGCTCACCAGGTGCCCGGTCGGCACGTCGACGAGGCCGGGCACGCTGACGCCGCCGTCGTAGCCGGGCTCGCGGGCGAGGTAGGCCTCGCGCAACGCGTGGATGCCGAGCACCGGGTCCTTGTCGTCGGGGCTGCCGGTGCGCGAGGTGAACACCCAGTGGTTCTCGTCGTCGATGATCTCCTGCACCGGATCGGTCACGGCCAGCGAGATGGCCTCGTCCAGCCCGTAGAGCCGCCGGGCGAGCACCACCCGGTGCGCCCACGGGCACGCGCGGCTGATCACCAGCCGGTAGCGGCCCGCCTGCACCGGCCAGTCGCCACCTGGCGTGATCCGGTCGGTGAAGTGCATGGGGTCGCGCTTCATTTCCTCGGTGGGTGTCGCACTGGCGTCCATGGTTCGAACTTACCCAGTGGCGCCGCCGGGTAGCCTTCGCAGGAAACCGGACGAAGGGGACAGGCGTGGTCACCGGACTCACCTATGCGGGCACCGTGGTCGGCGCAACCGGCAGCGCGGTCATCGGTGGGCTGCTGTTCGCCTTCTCGACGGCGGTCATGCCCGCGCTGCGCAAGCAGCCGGCGGGCGAGGGCATGCGTGCGATGCAGCAGGTGAACCGGCTCATCCAGAACCCGGTGTTCCTGCTCGTGTTCGTGGGCACGGGCCTGGTGTGCCTGGCGTTGGCCATCGGCACGCTGTTCGCCGACCAGCCGCACGAGGTTCTGCGCGCGATCGGCGCCCTGCTCTACGTCGTCGGCGCGTTCGGCGTCACCGCGGTCGTGAACGTGCCGCTCAACAACGCACTCGACCGCCACCGCGACGACGAAGCCGGGCACGCCTACTGGGCGGAGTTCCTCGCCAAGTGGGTGCCGTGGAACCACCTGCGAACGGTGGCGGCGATCGCCGGAACCGTGCTGATGATCTTGTCCCTGGGTTAGGCACTGTCCTGCGGATCCGTGGTCGCGGTCTTCGCGCCGAGGCGGCCCCTGGCGGCGTTGGCGGAAAGCCCGAGTACCTCCGGTCCGAGGGCTTCCCGCCGCCTTGCCAGCAACCACCTCGATCACGAAGCCCATCGACCGAGATCCACAGGACAGCGCCTAGGCCCGGGCGCGGCGGCGGTCGACGACCATCTCCCGTGCGTGGCGCAACCCGATGGTGATCGCGCCGGTGAGCACCGCGTCCTCGCCGAGGTGCCCGGCGACGATCGTCGGCGTCAGCGGCGTGGTCCGCGCGAGCGCCTCCTGCAGCGGGCCGACCAGTAAATCGGTGCTCGTGCCGACGCCGCCGCCGAGCACGACCAGTTCCGGATCCACCACGGCGACCACCGACGACACGAGGAAAGCCAGCCGCGCGGCTTCCTCCCACACGGCCTGCTTCGCCGCCGCGTCGCCGTCGCGCGCCAGGTCGAACACGTCCTTCGCGGTGCGCACCTGGGTGAGGCCGTGCTCCACCGCGCTGCGCACGACGGCGTCGGCACCGGCCGCAGCCTCCAACATCCCCTGCGGTGGGGCCACATAGGACGCGTCCGGCATCCCGTGCGCGGGCCAGCCGTAGGGCAGGTAGCCGATCTCGCCCGCCGCCCCGTGCGCGCCGCGGAACAGGCTGCCGTTCACCACGATGCCCATGCCGACGCCGGTGCCGATCAGCACGCACACGAACACGTCGACACCCCGCGCGGCACCGGCTTCGTGCTCGCCGAGGGCGATCAGGTTCGCGTCGTTCTCCACGATCAGGCCGGGGCCGAGCTCCGCCTCCAGCTCGCTGAGCAAGCCCTTGCGTTCCCAGCCGGGCAGGTTCGGGGCCTGGTGCAACGCCTTGGCCCGCGGGTCCGGCACGCCGGGGCTGCCGACCACCGTGCTCACGACGTCGGCGTGGGTCAGCCCGGCCGCGGCGACCGCGCGGTCCGCGCCTTCGCGCACCATCCGCACCAGCGCGCGCGCTGAGCGGGCACGGTTGCGCTCGTCCAGGCGCGCCACGACCTCGCCGGCGAGATCGGCCACCGCGAAGCGGATGTGCCGGCGGCCGATGTCGATGGCGAGCACGTGCCCGGCCGACGGGTTCACCTCGTAGACGACCGCCGCCCGGCCCTGGCCCGCGATGCTGCGGCCGGCCGTGCGCACCAGGCCGTCCTGCTCGAGGTCCAGCAGCGCCTGGCCGACCGTCGGCTTGGAAAGCCCGGTGTCGGTGGCGATCCTGGGGCGGGTCGCGGGACCGCCCGTGCGCAATCGCTCCAGCACCACCCGCTGATTGAGCTGCCGCATGTTCGCGGGCGTACCCACCAGCGGTCCACTACCCGCCGTCACGTTCCCCACCTCTCGACTCCCTGGTTCGCGAGTTTACGGGGATCGGGCTCTTCCCTCGCGCTTCCACGTATGTTAAGAAACTTTACGAACTTCTGACAGGGAGGCCAGCGGTGGCAGCAGACCCGCGTCTCGAGCGGCGCATCGGCCCCGTTCAGGCGACTGCGATCAACATGACCCAGATGTGCGGCATCGGCCCGTTCGTCACGATCCCCGCGATGGTGGCGACGATGGGCGGGCCGCAGGCGATGTTCGGCTGGATCGTCGGCGCGCTCATCGCGTTGTGCGACGGCCTGGTGTGGGCCGAGCTCGGCGCCGCCATGCCGGGCGCAGGCGGCACCTACATCTACCTTCGTGAGGCTTTCCAGTACCGCACCGGCAAACTGATGCCGTTCCTCTTCGCGTGGAGCGCGGTGCTCTTCATCCCGCTGATCATGTCCACCGGCGTGATCGGCCTCGTGCAGTACCTGGGCTACCTGTGGCCCGCCATGCTCACCGCCGACGGCAGCACGTCGACGCTCGGGCACCTCGTGGGCATCGGCATCACCGTGGTCGTGGTCGTCGCGCTGTACCGGCGGATCGGTCAGATCGGCAAGCTGACCACCGCGCTCTTCGCGATCATGCTCATCTCGATCATCGGCGTGATCATCGCGGCGTTCAGCCACTTCCACGGCAGCCTGGCCTTCGCCTACACCCCGGGCGCGTTCCACCTGTTCGGCGGGGCGTTCTGGGCGGGCCTCGGCGCCGGCCTGATCGTCGCGGTCTACGACTACCTCGGCTACAACACGACCGCCTACCTCGGCGCCGAGCTGCGCGACCCCGGTCGCACCCTGCCCCGCTCGATCATCACCGCGATCCTCGGGATCATGACGCTGTACTTCCTGTTCCAGCTCGGCGTGCTCGGGGTGCTGCCCGCCGACAAGATCCAGTCCTCGCCGTACTTCGCGTCCACGGTGCTGGAGATGACCTGGGGCAGCACGGCCGCGAAGATCTTCACGGTCACGATCGTGATCACAGCATTTGGCTCGGTGTTCGCGGGCCTGCTCGGCGGCTCGCGAGTGCCGTACGAGGCCGCGCGGGACAAGGTGTTCCTGCCCGTGTTCGCCCGCCTGCACCCGCGGATGAACTTCCCGACGCTGGGCCTGTTCGCCATGGGCGTGATCACCGCGGTCGGCTCGCTGTTCACGCTGACCGACGTGATCAACGCGGCGCTCGCCGTGCTGGTGCTCATCCAGGGCATCGCGCAGGTGGCCGCGCTGGTTGTGTTGCGGCGCAGGCAACCCCACCTGCGCCGGCCGTACAAAATGTGGCTCTACCCGGTGCCCGCGATCATCGTGCTGGTCGGCTGGGTCTACATCTACAAGTCCGCGAACTGGCAGTCGATCTGGCTCTCGCTCATCTGGCTGGTCATCGGCGGCGTCGCGTTCCTGATCTGGGCGGGCGCCGAGCACACGTGGCCGTTCGGCCCCAAGGAGATCAACGAGCAGTACGCGTCCGATTCCGACGACTCCGTCCCCGCCACCGCGGGCTGACCCGGGAGGACACCCCACCATGGCTCGCAAACGGCTCGCTCTCGTGGCCGCCGCCGCTCTTGTGGCCGCGCTCGGCCCGGTGACGGCGAGTGCCGCACCCGAGCACGGCCACCCGCACGCGGGTGAAGACGGCCTCACCACGCTCGGCCTCGCCGGCTGGCAGGTGCAGAGCAGTGCGGTCGCTACTCAACCGGGGGCGCAGGTTTCGGCCCCGGGTTTCGACACGGCCGCGTGGCTCAAAGTGCACCCGGACGACGCGGGCGCACCCGGCACGGAACTCGGCGCCCTGCTACAGAACGGCGAATGCCCGAATGTTTTCGTCGGCGACAACATGCGCCAGTGCTTCGGTTACATGAGCAAGCGCGGCCCGGTGACGGTGCCGCGGTTCGCGGTGCCGTGGTGGTTCCGCACGGAGTTCACAGCGCCGGCCGGTAAGCACGCCGACCTCGTGCTCAACGGTGTGGTCGGCGAAGGTGACGTGTGGGTCAACGGCACCGAGGTCGCCGGGCACGACGTGGTGACGGGCGCGTTCGTCAAGCGCACCTTCGACGTCAGCGCGCTGGTGCACGACGGGCCGAACGCGCTGGCCATCGAGATGCACCCCAACAACCCCAACAAGATGTTCACCCTCGACGACGCGGACTGGAACCAGATCCCGCCGGACAACAACACCGGCATCCAGTTCCCGGTGCAGTTGCGCGTCACCGACGGGCTCACCGACACGAACGCCCACGTCGTGCAGCAAAACAACACTGACGTGACCCGGTCGGAGCTGACCGTGAAGACCGACGTCACCAACGACACCGACCAGGCCCGCTCGGTGGCCGCCACCGCGACGATCACGCCACCGGGCGCGCGTTCCCCCATCGTGGTGCACGCGAGCGTGCAAGTGGCCGCGCACCAGACCACGACGGTGACGTTCCCGGTGGTGACGCTCGACCACCCGCAGGTCTGGTGGCCGTACCGGATGGGTGCGCAGCCGCTGTACACCTTGGACACTTCGGTGCGCTCGGGCGAGCTGTCCGCACAGTCCACTCGCGACACGTTCGGCATCCGGACGATCAGCACCAAGCTGATCGGCGCGGCGCCGCAGGCACCGGACGGCGTGCGGCAGTTCGCCGTCAACGGCAAGCCGATCGTGTTCCGGGCCGGCGGGTACGCGCCGGAGCTGTTCCTGCGGTACTCGAAAGTCGATGTGGCGCACCAGATCGCGCTGATCCGCAACCTCGGCCTGAACGGCATCCGCCTCGAAGGCCACGACATGCCCGACGACTTCTACCAGCAGATGGACCGCGCGGGCATCCTGATCGACGCCGGGTTCATGTGCTGCGACCGCTGGGAGCTGCCCAGCAGCGGCAACGGCGTCACCGAGCACGACTACCAGGTCATCCACGACTCGGCGCTGACGCTGGGCCAGCGGCTGCGCAACCACCCGAGCGTGCTGAACTACGGCTGGAGCGACAACAACCCGATCCCCCGGCAGGAAACGGAGTCCATCAACGGCTTCCACGAGGCCGACTTCCAGGAGCCGCTGATCGCCTCGGCCGAGTACAAGAGCACCGAGAAGCTCGGGCCCGCGGGAGAGAAGGAAGGCCCGTACGACTGGGTGCCGCCGAGCTACTGGTACGACACCACGCACTACGACCCGCAGGACGACAGCCGCACCAACGTGGGCGGGTCGTGGGGTTTCGCGAGCGAGCAGAGCGCCGGTGACACGGTGCCCACAATGGACTCGATCCAGCGGTTCCTGACCCCGGACGAGCAGGCGAAGCTCTGGCAGGAGCCGGACTACAACCAGTACCACGCCAACTACGAACCCGGGCACGGCGGTTACAAGTTCGGCACGCTCTACACGTTCGACCAGGCCATGGCCACCCGCTACGGCCAGTGGTCCAGTTTGGACTCCTACGTGCAGACCGCGCAGATCGCCAACTACGAGAACACCCGCTCGCAGTTCGAGGCGTTCCTCGCCCACTCCACCAACAAGGACGCGCCGTCCACCGGCGTGATCTACTGGCAGCTCAACAAGGGCTGGCCGACGCTGTTGTGGTCGCTCTACAACGCCGACGGCGACCAGCCCGGCAGCTTCTTCGGGGCCAAGAAGGCCAACGCCCCCGTGCACGCCATCTACACCTACGACGACGGCACGGTCGCGCTGGACAACCTGGGCGCCGGGGCGCAGAAGGGCTTGTCGGTGCAAGCCAAGGTGTACGACACGGCGGGCAAGCTGCTCGACGACCAGACCGCGCACGGCATCGACCTGGCCAGCCAGCAAGTCCGCACCAAGGTGCTGACGCCTTCGGTACCGGCGACGACTACTCCGCCGGTCAAGGCCAAGGTGTCCTTTGTGGAACTGCTGGTGCGCAAGGGCGGCACGGTCGTCGACCGCAACGTCTACTGGATCTCCAGCCAGCGCGACGTGGTGGACTGGCCGTCGTCCTACGGCAACCCGCAGGCGACGCTCAGCCAGTACGCGGCATACCAGGACCTGCAGAACCTGGACGCGGCTCAGCTGAAGGTGACCGCGCGGACCGACGCTCGCCCCGGCCCGGACGGTGCGGACACCGCCACCACGGTGACGATCACCAACACGTCCACCAAGCCCGCGGTCGGCTTCTTCCTGCGGGCAGATCTCCGACGCGGCACGGCGGACGGGCACGAACAGCCCGGCGACAACCAGGTCGCGGCCGCGCTCTGGGACGACAACGACCTGACGTTGTGGCCCGGTGAGTCGCAGACGATCACCACCACCTACCGCGCGGCCGACCTGCACGGCGCGGCGCCGGTGGTGAGCGTGCGGGGTGCGAACACCCAGCGGCTGGTGGTGGCCGCGCCACGTGGGCGATGCGGGGTCGCCGCGGGATGACGGACGCGGTGTTGGGCATCGACTTCGGCGGCACGAAGATCGCCGTCGGAGTCGCTGCCCCCACGGGGGAGTTGCTGGCGAGCACACGCCTGGACACCGACGCGGGATCCGGTGCCGCACAAGCCGTCGAGCGCGCGTTGCGGGCTGGGCGGGAGCTGGCACCGAACCCCGCGGCGGTGGGCGTGTGCAGCCCGGGCATCGTGCTGCCGGACCGGATCCTGTTGGCCCCCAACGTTCCTGGCTGGGGTGACCTACGCCTGGCCGAACTGGTCACCGCCGAGTTCGGCGCGGTCCCGGTCGCCGTCGGCACGGACGCGAAAGCCGCCGGCCTCGCCGAGTACACCTGGGGGGTGCTCGGCGAGGCCGACCCGGCGGTCTACCTGTCGCTCGGCACCGGCCTGGCCGCGGCCATCCTGATCGGTGGGCGGGTGCTGGGCGGGGCCAACGGCGCCGCGGGCGAATTCGGCTACAACGTGCGCGACCGGTCCGCGCCGGACGCCTTCGCCTCGGGCGCGGCGCCGCTGGAGGAAGCGGTCGGCGGCATCGGGTTGGGGCGCCGTGCAACTTCCCTGTTCGGCGTGCCCACGTCTGCGGCGCAGTTGTTTGCCTTGGCTCAGACGGACTCCCGCGCTTCGGCTCTGGTCGACGATGCCCTGGACGAGCTGGCCGTGCACGTGGCGAACCTGGCCATCGCCGTTGATCCGGAGTTGATGGCTGTGGGTGGCGGGTTTCTCGGGGCTGCCGATTTCGTGTTGCCCGCGTTGCGGCGGCGGTTGGCGCAGGCTGTGCCGTTTCCGCCCAAGGTGGTTCCTGCGCATTTTGGGGCTGATGCTTCTTTGCGGGGGGCTTTGGCTTTGGCTCTGCAGGCGCTTGGGGCTCAACCTCGGGCTTGAGTGTTTAACACGCTGCGGTCAGCGTCAAGGGCGCCTTCGGCGTCGGCTTCGCCGATTGCTTCGCAACCCTTGACCCTGACCGCAGCGTGCTAAAGGGCGCCCGGACGAGGTTGAGGGGGCGGTGTGGTTTCGCCCTTTCGTGGGTTTGTGTTGCCGGGCTGCGGTTGCGTTGGTTTGTCGGGTTGAGCCCGTTTGCTGTTAGGCCGTTTGGTCGTATGTTGTGGTATGATTGGGTTATGGATCTGGGGGAGCTTCAGTCGCTTGTCGCCGAACGTCGGCGGCTTGATTTGGCGATCCTGGATTCGATTTCTCGGGTTGATTGGCGTGAGTCCGGGTATTTGTATTTGTGGCAGTTTCTGATGGATGCGTTGCGGGTGGGTCGACGCGAAGCGAAGCAGTTGGAGACTCAGGTTTCGCTGGTGTGCCCGAAGATGGGCATCACCGGTCAGGTGATCCCGCCGCAGCTTCCCGCTGCCCGTGCGGCGATGGCCGAGGGTGCGATCTCCACTGAGCACGTCACCCGCATCGCGAAGACAGTCGCGGCGGTGCCCCATGAGCACGCCGACCAAGTCGAAGCTGACCTGGCCGAGCTGGCCCGCGAATTCAACCCCGCCCAGCTTGCCCGCCTGGGCAAGCGCATGGTCGACGCCCTGGATCCCGATGGTCCCAAGCCAGTCGATTCGACTGTGGTGGAGGCCCAGAACATCCTGGACCTGCAGGAGAACGAGGACGGCTCGCTGGAGGGCCGATTCAAGTTGGGCGCCGAAACGGCTGCTGTCCTGCGCCCTCTGTTGTCGTCGCTGACCGCCCCGCAGCCCGGCGACGACCGCACGCTGGTGGAGCGTCAGGGTGACGCGCTGGCCGAGGTGATCCGCTTCGCCGCCGACTCCGGGCAGGCCCCGATCGAGGGTGGCGAGCGCCCGCACATCGCGGTCACCGTGTCCCTGGAGACCTTGCAGACCGCGATCGGCAAGGCCACTCTCGACGACGCTCGGTGGATGACTCCGGAGCAGGCCCGTCGTTTCGCTTGCGACGCCGAAATCATCCCGGTCGTGCTGGGCAGTAAGTCCCAGCCAATCGATATCGGTGAGTCGAAACGCCTAGCCGACAAGCGATTGCGTAGAGCACTTGCCATCAGAGACAAGGGATGCGCGGTCCCGGGATGTGAGCGAACGCCGAACCAATGTCAGGCCCACCACGTACAACATTGGGCTGACGGCGGTCCGACCAGGCTGGACAACATGGTGTTGGTATGCCAATTCCATCATCGCCTAATCCACCATGCCGGGTGGACGGTGCATATGGACAACGGCCTGCCGGTCTTCACTAAACCGCCGTGGCTGAGGCACGCCGTTTAAACGGAACTGACTTCAGCGGCGCCAGACCACCAATGGACCACCCACGCCGCCGCCGGCCATCCACCGCAACGCAGCCACTCAACCGGGCCACCCCCGCAGCGCAACCACCACGGCCCCGGTGGCAAGGGTGTTTCGCCGCCCCGACCTCACGCCGTCCCAACCACCGCGCGGCGAAACACCCGCGGCAGCCCCGGCGACACGCCACCCAACCGAACGCCACACGTCTCACCGGCCCAGAGCAGCACCCCGGAGCCACCCGGCCCAAGCGGCTCCCAACTTCCATCTGCGGAACCCCCGCTTGCACCGAGCCCCCTCCACACCAAGGCGCCGCTGTCGCGGCGAATACCCCATCAGCTTCGCGGTCGGGCGCTGTTGCCAGGTCGCCCCGGCGCGGTAGCCCCTGCGGCAACCCCGGGATCACCGGGCTCCCGCCTCCAGATCTGGGGCGAGAGCCAGCTGCACGTCCACTGCTGCACGTTGGCCGCAGCCTGCGCGAGCCGCCGGTCTCCTGCTGGTCCTGCAGAACCTCCAGTAGCCCCACTTGGCTCACGTGGTCCCCGCAGCCGCACCGCCAGGGACAGCCTCCGGTGCAGCAACCGACAGATCAGCGAGGCTCCAGCTTCCAGATCTGTGGCGACAACCGGTTGCACGTCCACTGCTGCACATTCGCGCCCGCCTGCGCCGAACCTCCCGCCACATCAAGGCAGTTCCCGCTGGCACTGCGGAAACTCCAGTAACCATCGCCTTCGTTGATCGGGCGCCACTGCTGGGCCGCCCCGCCGCAATCCCATTGGCTCACGTTGGTCCCCGGCGCGGTACCGCCGCCGTCGACGCCAACGCACAGGCCGCTGTTCTGGCCGCGCAACGTGAACACGCCCGGGGAGACCTGGGTGAACAGGAAGTTCTGCGGGCCCAGGCCGTTGCAGTCCCACTGCTGGATGTTGCCGCCGGGCACGCGGGAGTCCGCGGACACGTCGAGGCACTTCGCGCTCAGGACGTTGATCAGCCGATAGGTGCGCCCGCTGACCAGGCCGAACCCCGTCGAGTCCTGGGTGCCCTGGGCGGAACCCGTTGCGTAGTAGGGCTTGCAGATTGTGCCGTCATACGCGGTGGCGATCTCGAGCACGCGGGTGCCGTCGGTGGACGGCAGCAGCGGGGAGCTGTAGTTGGGGCAGTAATTGTTCGGCGGGTTGTCCACGGCGACCGGCGCGTTGATCGGGAACCAGTTGCCGCCGCCCTCGGTGTTGACCAGCACGGTGCGCCCGCTGGTGGTGGCGATGGCGCCGTTGGCCTCGCGGAACTGCTGGCCGACGACCAGCAGCCGGCCGTTGCTGGCCGCGGCGAGCGTCGCCGCGTGGGTGAAGTACTGGCCGGTCGCGGTCCTGACCAGCGGACCCTGGTCGTCCGGTGGCCCCCAGTTCGCGCCGTCGGCCGAGGTTCGGTAGTGCACCGCGCAGTCGTACTGGTTGCCGGTGCCGCAGATCTCGTACGTCATGTAGAACAGGCCGTTGCCCAACCGCCGCACGACGGCCATGCCCGGTCGCAAGCCTTGCGCGGGCGGCGCGACGGTCGGGTAGACCTGGCTCCAGTGGATGCCGTCGGAGGAGAAGCGTTCGACCAGTTTCTGGCTGTGCGCGGGGTCGGTCTCGTCGGAGTAGTGGCAGACGAGGTCGCCCTCGGTGTCCACCGAGACCTCCGGTTCCCAGAGCCCGCCGGTGTTCGGCGCGTTCTGGCAGGTGGAGAGGAACGACCAGGTCACGCCGTGGTCCTGGCTCTGCCACAGGCTGATCGTCATCCGCCGGTTCGGCGCGTCCTGGCCGATGGAGACCGACCAGATCAGCGTGCCCTCGGGCATCGCGCCGATCGGCTTGGGCAACTCGAAGAGCGAATTGCAGCAGATCCCGAGCGGCGCCGCCTGATCGCGCACGGCGCCGATCTGGGTGAACGTGGCACCGTCGTTGGTGCTGCGGTAGATGGCGCCGTTCCCGCCGCCGTCGAAGCCGACGACGCTGGCGATGAGCTGGCCGTTGGCCGCGCCAGAGTGCTGGAGCCGAATCACCCGCGGGTAGAGGCCGGTGTCGTTGCGCAGCAGTTGGCCGGTGGTCGCCAGCTGCACTTGCGACGCGGCTGCTTGTGCGGGTATGGCCAGCCCGAGGGCGACGATCATCGCGAACAGGGCACGGATCGATCTGGCAGCACGCATCGCGCACTCCTCGGACGAAGGCCGGGAAATCGATTACCCAAAGCGTTGCTTTGACGGTAGAGATTCACCAAATCCCCGGTCAATCGGCCGTTCGGGGTAGCCACGCGCCCGTGTCCCTCCTCGGGGACGAGCACGAATGTGGAACACACCCAACCGGCACGGGGGACACACCCGGCGGGAACGGGGGACACACCCCGCGGGAAGAGGGGACACACCCGGCCGGAACGGGGGACACGCCCGGCGGGAAGGGGGGACACGCCCGGGTGGGGCGGTTCGGCTCGGCGGGGAGTCCCGTGCGCGGGCGGGTGGCGGAGCGCCCGCGCCAACCCGCCGAGCCGAACCTGGTCAGGTGGCGGAGCCCGCCGCGATGACGCGCAGGTTGTCCGCGCGGATGGCGGTCGCGTCGAACTTGACCACCTTGCGGTCGTAGGTCAGCAGGCCGTTGACCTCGTTCTCCACGTCGGTCGTCTGCGTGTAGACCGCCGCCGACAGGGCGCCGTTGGCCGCCAGGTCCTCGAGTTTGCTGGACAGCTCGCCGTACCTGGTCGTCAACTGCGCCTTGGTGTCTTCCATCTCGTACGCGTGCGGGTTGCCCGGCCACAGGTGGCCGTCGACGACCAGGCCCAGACCGCCGTATTCACCGTCCACAATGGCCCGATCGTCGCGCACCGCCGGCGTGCCGGGGCCGACGTACGTGTGGTCGTCGTAGATGTCCCCGGCGCCGGAGTCCGGTTTGGAGTAACAGCAGTTGACGCCCGAGTCCGCGTTCACCAAGCGGGTCGGGTCCAGCGACTTCACGTGGTCGGCGATCTCCGCCGTCGCGAACTCGCCCCAGCCCTCGTTGAACGGCACCCAGCTCACGATCGACGTGACGCTGCGGTGCTGCGCGATCAGCTCGTCCAGCCCGGCGCGGTAGTTCACCTGCTGTGCCGCGTTCGGCTCCGGGGTCTGCTCCGGCGGGATGGCGAGGTCGATCGGCAGCGCCGGCATGTCCTGCCACACGAGCATGCCGAGCCGGTCCGCCCAGTAGTACCACCGGTCCGGCTCGACCTTCGTGTGCTTGCGGATCATGTTGTAGCCCAACGCCTTGGTCTCGGCGATGTCGTAGCGCAGCGCCTCGTCGGTCGGCGCCGTGTACAGGCCGTCCGGCCAGAAGCCCTGGTCGAGCGGGCCGTACTGGAAGAGGATCTTGCCGTTCAGGGCCATCCGCGGGCGCCCGGCATCGTCGCGGACCAGGCTGATCGTGCGCAGGCCCGCGTAGCTGGTCACCTTGTCCTGGCCCGCCGTCACGCTGAACGTGTACAGGTACGGGTCCCCCGGGCTCCACCAGTGCGCATCGCGGATCTTCACCTTGAGCGCCGTGTTCGTCCGGCCGGTGGCGGTCCCGGCCGTCGCACCGTGCGGGGTGCGAGCGACGACTTCGACTGGGGCGTCGCCGGTCGCCCGCGCGGTGATGGTGAAGGTGCCGTCCGCGGCCGGGGTGATGTCCAGTGTGGACACGTGCGTTTCCGGAACCGGTTCCAGCCACACGGTTTGCCAGATGCCCGACGAACCCTGGTACAGGATGCCGCCGTCGCCGGTGGTGCGCTGCTTGCCGATCGGGAAGTCGCCGTTCTGGTTGCGGTCCACCGCGCCGACGATCAGTTCCTGCGGGCCGTGCCCGCGCAACGCGTCGGTGATGTCGGCGCTGAACGCGGCATAACCGCCCGCGTGCGTGGCGACCTGCTTCCCGTTGACCCACACGGTCGCGACTTGGTCGACGGCGCCGAAGTTGAGCAGGACCCGCTCGCCGTGCCAGCTGCCGGGAACGGTGAACGTGCGCCGGTAGTACATGGCGTCGTCGTGGCGCTGGATGCCCGAGAGCCCGGACTCCGGCGGGTACGGCACGAGGATGCGTTCGGCCAGGTCCTGGCCGATGGGCGGCTGGTCGCTGGTGGCGGCCGCGTACTGCCAGACACCGTTGAGGTTCTGCCACTGGTCGCGGGCGAGTTGCGGGCGCGGGTACTCGGGCAGGGCGTTGTCCGGGCCAACCTCGTGGGTCCACGGGGTGGCCAGCGGCGGTGGCTTGGGGTGCCAGCCGCCCGCGTCGTGGGCCTGCGCCGGCCCAGCCATGATCATGGAACCCGCCGTGAGCACACCGGTCACCAGAGCCACCGTTCGTCGCCGCATCAGGTGCTGCCCCCATCCTGTCAACGATCCACGAACCAACAGGATCGAACGTCAGGAACCAACAGTCAACACCTCCGATCAAGATTCATCGGTGGCTGATCAGCATGATGAACGGCTATTCACGGTGATGACATTTTCCGGAATGGATAGGCAAACAACTGGAAAGAGTCTTGACAGTTGCGCACGAACGTCTCGAAACTGGAGTGATCCTGCTCACTTCGACCTTTGACGCTCGTCCAAGGAGAACCATGTCCCTCCGTCGTAAGGCCACGTGTGTCCTCACGCTGGTCGTCGGGGTTGCCGCGCTGGTCACGGGCCCGCTCCAGGCACAAGCGGCACCGGCGGCGTTCAGCCATCCGGGCGTGCTCGTCAGCCGGGCACAACTCGATTTCGTGAAAGCGAAGGTCAATTCCGGCGCGCAACCCTGGTCGTCGGCATTCGACCAGATGATGGGCAGTTCCTACGCTTCTCTGTCTCGGCAGCCGAAACCGCGGGCCATCGTGGAATGCGGTTCCTACTCCAATCCCAACTACGGCTGCACGGACGAGCGCGAGGACGCCATCGCGGCCTACACCGACGCGCTCGCCTGGTACCTCACCGGCGACAGCCGCTACGCCGACAAGGCCATCTCGATCATGGACGCCTGGTCTGCGGTGATCCAGAACCACACGAACTCCAACGCGCCGCTGCAGACCGGCTGGGCCGGTGCGGTGTGGCCACGGGCCGCGGAGATCATCCGCTACACCTACGGCGGCTGGTCCGCGTCGAGCATCGACCGGTTCAAGACCATGCTGCGCAACGTCTACCTGTCCAAGGTCGCCGGCGGGAGCAACAGCAACGGCAACTGGGAGCTCGTGATGATGGAGGCCGCGGTCGGCATCTCCGTCTTCCTCGACGACAAGAGCGCCTACGACAGCGCGATGGCGCGGTTCCGCAACCGCACGGCGGCGTACGTGTACCTGACCAGCGACGGTGCCCTGCCCAAGACCGTGCCGGGCAGCGGGCTCGACACCCGCGACGAGATCGTCAGCTACTGGCAGGGGCAGAGCACGTTCGTGCAGGGCCTGACCCAGGAGACCTGCCGCGACTTCACCCACACCGGGTACGGGATCGCGTCCATTTCGGACGTTGCCGAGACCGCGTGGATCCAGGGCGAGGACCTGTACCAGACCGACGTGGGCACGCGGTTGCGGTACGCGCTGGGGTTCCAGGCGCTCTACGAGCGCGGGGCCGCGGTGCCGTCGTGGTTGTGCGACGGGTCGGTGAAGCGCGGGCTCGGGCCGGTCACCGAGGTCGGCTTCAACGCCCTGCACACCCGGCTCGGGATCGCGATGACCAATACGCAGGCGTTGACCGAGGGCAACCGGCCGGCGGGGAGCAACAACCTGTTCGTGGCCTGGGAAACCCTGACCCACGCCGAGAACCCCGCCTGAGCCCCGGGCGTGTCCCACGTTCAGCGCGGGTGTGTCCCACGTTGGGACCGGGTGTGTCCCACACTCAGGTGTGGGACACACTCGACGCGAGCGTGGGACACGCCTGACGCGAGCGTGGGACACACCCGACGCGAGCGTGGGACACACCCGGCGTGGATGTGGGACACGCCTGGCGGGAGTGGGGGACACGCTTGGCTAGAGGGGGTTGTAGTGGCCTAGGGGGGCGGTGCAGAAGGGGCCGCCTACGTATTCGGCGGCGACTCCCGAAGGGTCCGGGGCGTCGGCCAGTTGGTCCGCATAGGACTCGGCGTCGTCCTTCGGTTCGTAGCCCAGGGCTCGGGCCTCGTCGAGGGAGTAGATGCGCCGGGTGTTGTTCGAAACGCCCCAGATCACGCGGTATCCCGGCGACGGCGCGCTCAGGCAGGCCTCGAACAACCGGGCGCCGTCGTCGGGGGAGAGCCACGTGGTCAGGCCGCGCTTGCCCAGCTTCAACGGGTCCGGGAAGCACGAGCCGATCCGGATGACGATCACGTCCATGCCGAACCGCGAGTGGTAGAGGCTGCCGAGCGCCTCCATCGCCGCTTTGCCGACGCCGTAATAGGTGTCGGGCCGCGGGCTCGAATCGGCGGGCAGTTCCGCGTCGATCGGGCGGAAGCCCGCCGCGTGGTTCGACGAGGCCAGGACCACCCGCGGGACTCCGGCGGCACGCGCGGCGTCCAGTACCACCTGGGTGCCGTTGATGTTGACCGACAGGATCTCTTCCCAGCTGTTCTCCCGGCTGTGCCCGCCCAGGTGGATCACCGCGTCGACGTCGACGCACGCCTCAGCCATCGCCGCGGCGTCCGTGACCGAAGCGGTGATCACCTCGTCGTCGCTGGAAGGCTCGACCGCGGCGATGTCAAGCAGCCGCAGGATCCGGCCGTCCTTGCGCAGCCGCGGCCGCATCAAAGTGCCGACGATGCCGGCCGCACCGGTGATCAGGATTCGTTCCACTGCAGTCCTCTCAACGGATTCCGGCCCGGCGCAGGCGCTGGCCGAGGCGAGCGGTCGTCTCCGCGACCAGCTCGCCGACCCGGGTCGCGGCGGCGTCGTCGGCCTCGTCGACCGGCATGGAGCAGCTGATCGCGTCGGTGCCGGGGATGCGGTACGGGATGACCGCGGCCACGCACCGCACGCCCATCGAGCCTTCCTCGACCTCCGAGGCCCAGCCACGCTCGCGGGTCAGCGCGCATTCCTCGTGGAGGGCGTCGCGCGAGGTGATGGTGTTGGGGGTCAGGCCGTGCAGGATCGGTGGCAGCAGGGCGTCGATCTCGTCGGCGGTCAGCTCGGCCAGCAACGCCTTGCCCAGCGCGGTCGCGTGCGTGGGCAGGGTGCGGCCCACGCGGGAGATCAGGTGGGTGGACCGGTGCGACTCGCGGGTCTCCAGGTACACCACCTGGACGCCGTCGCGGCGGGCGTAGTGGGCCGTGAAACCGGTCTGCTCGCGCAGTTGTTCCAGCGCCTCGGTCGCGAACGGGACGACCGGGTCGCGGTCGAGGTACGCGGTGCCGCACATGAGCGCGCGCACGCCCAGGCGGTAGCGCGCGGTGTTCGGGTCGGCCTCCAGCCAGCCCGCGTCCAGGAGGGTGTGCACGAGTCCGTGCAGGCTGGAGCGCGGGAAGCCGGTGCGTGCGTGCAGGTCCGCCAGGGAGAGCCAGACCTCGCCCGCGGCGAAGGTTTCCAGCAGGTCCACGGCCCGGCGGGCGGACTTCACGCCGGATGGCTCAACGACGGTCGCCTCCGACATGGGGAACCTCCTGCGGTTTTGCGTCGTTTGACACGTGTCCGGCGCGACATTAGCGTACCGAATGCGTTCACGATAGCAGTGAACGTTCCTATATGTGAACATCTCGAGGAGTTGCGTGTGGACCTGACCGGGCTGCTGGCGTTCCCGCTCACCCCGTTCACCGAGAGCCTCGAGGTGAACCTGGACGCGTTCGCCGAGGGCGTCGAGGCGCACGTCGAACACGGTGCGGGCGCGTTGTTCGTCGCGTGCGGCACGGGTGAGTTCAGCTCGCTCAGCCCCGACGAACACCTCACCCTCCTGCGCACCGCGCGTGACGTGGTGGGCGGCCGGGTGCCGGTCTGGGTCGGCGCGGGCGGTGGCGCGGCGACCGCGCGGGCCGGGATCGCCGCGGCCCAGGAGGCCGGCGCCGACGGCGTCCTGCTGCTCCCGCCCTACCTCGTGACCGGCCCGCCGTCGGGCCTGGTCGAGCACGTCCGCTACGCCGTGCACGACAGCACGATCCCGGTGATCGTCTACCAGCGCGGCTCCGGCCGCTACACCGCGGACGCGGCCGCCGCGCTGCTCGACATCCCGGCCGTCGTGGGGCTCAAGGACGGGCTCGGCGACGTCGACCTGATGACCCGGATCGTCACCACGATCCGTGCGCGGCGCCCGGAGTTCTTGTTCTTCAACGGGTTGCCCACCGCCGAGGTCGCTGCCCGGGCCTACGCGGCCATCGGGGTCGCGCGGTACTCCTCGGCCGTGCACTGCTTCGCGCCGGAGATCGCGACGCGCTTCCACCGGGCGCTCGCCGAGGGCGACGACGACACCATGGACCAGCTGCTCGAGCACTTCTACCTGCCGCTGGTGGCCTTGCGCGACGAGACGCCGGGGTTCGCGGTGTCGCTGGTGAAGGCCGCCGCACGCATGCGCGGGCACAAGGTCGGCAGCGTCCGGCCGCCGTTCGTGGAGCCGACGCCCGAGCAGCTCGACCGGCTCGCGGCCATCGTCGACGCCGGCTACGCGGAGGTGGCCAAGTGAAGATCAGGGAAGCGGTCCTCACGCCGGTCGCGTTCGCCGACGCGCCCCTGCTCAACGCGATGGGCGTGCACGAGCCGTTCGCGCTGCGCAGCGTCCTGCAGCTGGTCTGCGAGGACGGCGTGGTCGGGCTCGGCGAGTCCTACGGCGACAGCGGTTTCCTCGACCAGGCCCGCAAGGTGGTGCCGCTGCTGGCCGGGCACGACGTGTTCGACCTGCCCGGCCTGCGCCGCAAGGTCGCCGAGGCCCTCGGCGGCGCGGTGTTCGTCGACGAGCACGGCCTGACCGGCGGGTTCTCCTCGGGCAAGACGATCGCCAGCGTCTACTCGCTGTTCGAGGTGGCCATGCTCGACGCGCAGGGCCACGCGCTCGGCCGCCCGGTGGCCGACCTGCTCGGCGGCAAGGCCCGCGACGAGGTCGAGTTCTCCGCCTACCTCTTCTACAAGTTCGGCGGCCACCTGGGCGCCGAGCACGACGCGTGGGGCGAGGTCACCACGCCCGAGGCGCTGGTCGGCGAGGCCAAGCGCATGATCGACGAGTACGGCTTCACGGCGATCAAGCTCAAGGCCGGCGTCTTCGAGCCCGCGCAGGAGGTCGAGGGCATCCGCGCGCTGGCCGACGCCTTCCCCGGCCACCCGCTGCGGATCGACCCGAACGGCGCCTGGCGGGTCGAGACGGCCAAGAAGGTCGCCAGGGACCTCGACGGCGTGCTCGAGTACCTGGAGGACCCGACGCCGGGCATCGAGGGCATGGCCGAGGTGGCCAAGCACGCGTCCATGCCGCTGGCCACGAACATGTGCGTGATCCGGTTCGACGACGTCGAGCCGGCGTTTCGCCAGCGTGCGGTGGGTATCGTGCTGTCGGACCACCACTTCTGGGGCGGCCTGCGCGACACGCAGGCGCTGTCGGTGCTGTGCCGGACGTTCGACGTCGGGCTCTCGATGCACTCGAACAGCCACCTCGGGATCAGCCTCGCGGCCATGGTTCATGTGGCGGCCGCCACACCACACCTCTCTTACGCGTGCGACACGCACTGGCCGTGGAAGACTGAGGATGTGGTGGTTCCCGGTGCGCTGGTGTTCCGCGACGGCAAGGTCGCGGTGCCCCAAGGCCCGGGTCTTGGCGTCGAGCTGGATCCCGACGCGCTGGCCAGGCTGCATGAGCAGTATGTCCGATGTGGACAGACCAAGCGTGACGACGTGACCTACATGCGCCGGTTCACCGGAACCTTCGATCCGAATACGGCACGGTGGTAGCCGAGCGATGTGGGGTGACTGAGCGATGCTGGTGACGGGGTACGCGTACGGCTGGGATGTCCAGGAGACTGGATTCGTCGAACGTGTACGGGAACTCGGCGTGGCCGAGGTAGCCGTCGCCACGTCGTACCACGCGACGCGCGCGGCGACGCCGTGGTCGCCGGACCACACGACGGTCATGGCGCCGCACGGCGCCTTCTACCGCCCGGTGCGAGACGAGGTCTGGGGCGCGTTGCGCCCGCGCGCCGCGAACTGGATGCCCGAGGACATCGCGGGCGACGCGATCCGGACGCTGAACGAGGCCGGGATCCCGGCTGCGGCGTGGGTCGTGCTGACCCACAACTCGCTGCTCGGCGAGCTGAACCCGGGCCTGGCCGTGCAGAACTGCTTCGGTGAGCGGTACCGGTGGGGGCTCTGCCCGTCGCACCCGGAGGTCCAGGAGTACTCGGCCTCCGTGGTCGCCGAGTCGCTGCGCGACGTCGACGTCGCGTCGGTGATCCTCGAGTCCTGCGGCCAGATGGGGTGCGCGCACCACAACCACCACGAGAAGACCGACGCGGTGTGGTCGCCCGCGGCCATGCGGCTGCTGTCGATCTGCTGCTGCCCGTCCTGTGTGGACGATCCGGCGACGCTGCGCGCGCTGCGTGACGAGGTCCGGCGGCTGATCGCCACCGGCGACCTCACCGCGACCGAGGACCAGCTGCCCCCGGCGCTGACCGAGGAGCTGCTCGCGACCCGGCACCGGGCCACCGACACCCTGCGCAAGGCCGTGCTTTCCGTTGTGCCGCAAGGCGTGCGGACCGTCCTGCACGGTTCCGTCGACCCGTGGGTGACCGGCGCGCTGCCCGGCTTCACGCCGTCGGCCGCGTCCGATGTGGACGCCGTCGTGCTGCCCGGCTGGGCGGTGGGCCAGGCGAGCGTGGACACCGTCGCGACCGCGCGGGCGACGCTCGGGGACACCACGATCGGCAGCTACATCACCGCCGTCGCCGCGAACCCGGTGCCCGACATCGCCGGCTACGTAGGCGATCTCGCCGGTGCGGGCGCCGACGAACTGCACCTCTACCACCTCGGCCTCGCCGGTCCGGCCCGCTGGGCGGACATGCGCACGGCCGTCCAAGCCGCACAAGCCGCGGGGAGGTCTTAAGTGGACACAGCGCCAGAGGCTTTGGAACGGGTACTGACCGCTGCCGCCGAGGCGGCCGGTCCGGCGGGCGTAAGCACGCCGGCCGAGCGCGCGGCGTGGCTGACCGCCGCGGCCGACGCGCTGGACGCCGCCGCCGACGAGCTGATCGAGCTCGCCGCCGGCGAGACGCACCTGCCCGCGAAGCCGAGGCTCGCGGGGGAGCTGGCGCGCACCACGTTCCAGCTGCGCCTGTTCGCCGAGGTGCTGGCCGACGGCGCTTTCCTGGACGCCACCGTGGACCACGCCGACCCGGCGTGGCCGATGGGCGCGCGCCCGGACATCCGGCGGATGAAGATCGCGATCGGCCCGGTGCTGGTGTTCGCGGCCAGCAACTTCCCGTTCGCGTTCAGCGTGGCCGGCGGGGACACCGCGTCGGCGCTGGCCGCGGGGTGCCCGGTGATCCTCAAGGCCCACCCCGGCCACCCGCGGCTTTCCGACCGGACGGGGGAGATCCTGCGTGAGGCGCTGGTCGGCGCCGGCGCGCCCGAGGGCATCTTCGCGGTGATCGACGGCGTGGAGGTCGGCGTCACGGCGCTCAAGGACCCGCGGATCGCGGCGGCTTCGTTCACCGGCTCGGTCAACGGCGGGCGCGCGTTGTTCGACATCGCCAACGCCCGGCCCGTGCCGATCCCGTTCTACGGTGAGCTCGGCAGCGTGAACCCGGTCGTGGTCACGCCGGGTGCCGCCGCGGCGCGTGGCGCGGAGATCGCCGCCGGGTACGCCGGCTCGTTCACCCTGGGTACCGGCCAGTTCTGCACCAAGCCCGGCCTGCTGTTCCTGCCCGAGGGCCACGGCATGACCGAGGCGTTGCGCGGCGCCGTCGAGGGCGCGTCCGCCGGGCAGATGCTGACCGAGAAGATCCAGGAAGGCTTCACCGCCGGGCTTTCGGCGTTGCGTGACGTGTCCGGCATGCGGGTGGTCGCGGACGGGCCGCCGACGCTGCTGGCCATCGGCGCCGCCGACTTCGTCGCCGGTGGTGAGACCGTGCACGAGGAGTGCTTCGGCCCGTCGTCGATCGTCGTCGAGTACGCCGACGTCAACGAGCTGATCGCGTTGCTCGCCGGGCTGCAGCCGGGCCTGACCGCGACCGTGCAGGGCGAGGAGTCCGAGGCCCCGCTGGTCGCGGCGCTGATGCCGGTGCTGACCGCGCTGGCCGGTCGCCTGCTGTGGAACGACTGGCCGACCGGGGTGACGGTGAGCTGGGCCCAGCAGCACGGCGGCCCGTACCCCGCGACGACCGCGCCGACCACGACGTCGGTCGGGACGGCGGCCATCGAACGGTTCCTGCGGCCGGTGGCGTGGCAGGGATTCCCCGACGTGTTGCTGCCCGCCGCGTTGCGGGAGGCCAACCCCTGGCAGCTCCCGCGACGCGTCGACGGCAAGCTCAGCTGAGCCCTTCACGCCATGGAGGCCACCGGGTCGTCGGCCAGCAGTTCGATCAGGAAGTTGTTGGAGACCTGGTGCCATGCGACGCCCACGGCACCCGGCTGCGGGTCGACGGCGATGGTGCCGAGCAGGGGCATGCCGTTGGCGGTGAGCATCGCGGACAGCTCGGCGAGGCGATCACCCACGACGTAGCCGAGCTCGACGACCGGGTGCGCCGGGTTCGCGCCGAAGAAGCTGCCCGGCACCGGGTCGAGCAGTTCGACGTGCGGTTCGGGGCCCTTGCTGAGCGTGAACCGGTCGGTGTAGGTGTGCACGTGGCCGGCTTCGTCGCGCAACGTGAGGGTTTCCACCACCGGCTGGTAGAACTCGAGACCGATGGTCGCCGTCAGCTTGGCCAGCACTTCGTCGAAGTTCGGCGCGATGGCCACTCCCACGTGGTGCAGCGGTCCGAAAGCGTCGGGAAGGCCTGCGGCCTGGGCGATCGAGCCGAGTCCCAGCAAGGGTATCGCCGCGGCGCCGACCAGCCCGCCCACCAGGGCGCCGCGCCTGCTGATCTCTTTCGGAGTCTCGTTCATCGACGGCCTTTCGGGGAACTCGAGAGGACCCACCCGCTGGTGGTGCCAGCACTGTATGAGCGTCGAGGTCCGAAGATCGGCCCGCTCGATGATCACTATCGGGCACACCGCCATGCCCGCAGGGCCATCTAGCGGAAGGCGGCTCTGATGTCCTCGGGCGGCGCGGCCGGGCGCTTGGTCGCCTGGTCGATCCACACGTAGCGGTTGACGACTTCCGTGGCCGGCAGTTCGCCGTTCTGCACCTCGAACCGCAGCACCAGCGACGTGGTGCCGACGCGCTCGACGTACGCGGAGACGAGCAACTCGTCGTCGTAGCGGCACGGCGCCAGGTACCGGACGTTCGACTCGGCGACCACCATGTCGAAGCCACGGTCGAGGACGGCCTGGTAGCTGCCGAAGAGCTCGCGGAAGACCTCGGCGCAGGCCATGTCGGCGTAGGCGAGGTAGTGGGCGTTGAAGACCACGGCCTGCGGATCGCATTCGTGGTAGCGCACCCGCAGGGGCATTTTCACCAAAGGGTTCGAATCGGCCACCCGACCAACCTATCGCGCTGGGACGAATGGTCGAGCAGTCTGCGTATTCTGGACGAACTTCACACTCAACTAGTGAGTAATTCACGAACGCACGGCACCATCAACGGAGTCCCCCGAACCTTCCCCCGAGTTCGAAGGAATCCCCCGATGCGCCTCGCCCCCGTACTCGCCGCGGCCGGTGTCAGCACCGCGACCGCCGCCGCCCTCGTGTTCGCCGCCCCCGCCGCGGACGCGAGCGGCTACAAGATGACCCAGTCCCAGGCCGCGTCCGCCTTCCGCAGCGCGGGCATCACGTGGAGCTCCAGTGGCGGCTGCACCGACCGCTACAACTCGACGTGCACCTCGTTCGAGCAGATCAACTCCGGCACCGTCAACACGATCATCACCCTGAAGAACGCCAGCGGCTGCGCCATCAACATCACCGGTGGCACCGAGACCGGCCACGCGTCCGGCACCTACAGCCACTGGAACGGCTACAAGGTCGACATCTCGCACAACAGCTGCATCGACGGCTACATCCACAACTCCTTCACCTACATCGGCTACCGCGGTGACGGCTACCCGCAGTGGAAGGCAGCCTCCGGCAACCTCTACTGCGACGAAGGCAACCACTGGGACATCACCGTCTACTGACGTTATGCCGTAAGGAAAACAGCGCCGGCCAGCCAGGCCGGCGCTGTTAGCGTCCAACCCCATGGGGGAGCAAGGACTGGGCGCGAACTTCTTCCGGCTGTGGACCGCGAGCACCACCTCGGCCCTGGGCAGCGGCGTGGCCACCGTCGCCGCGCCGCTGTTCGTGGCCACCAGGACCACCGATCCGCTGGTCGTCTCCGGCGCGTTCGCGGTCTCCTGGCTGCCCTGGCTGCTGTTCGCGCTCCCGGGTGGCGTCCTGGTCGACCGGGTCGACCGGCGCAAGCTCATGATCGTCCTCGACGGCTTCCGGGTGCTCGCCGTCGGCGTGCTGGCCACGGCCATGGCGTTGAACCTGGCCAACGTCGCCTTCCTCTACGTTGTTTTGTTCCTCATCAACAGCGGGGAAGTCGTCTTCCGCTCGGCCAGCCAGGCGATGATCCCGGCGGTGGTCGTCGACGGCCGGCTCGAGAAGGCCAACGGCTGGCTCTTCGGCGGCACCCAGCTGATGCAGGGCATGGTCGCGGGCCCGTTGGGCGCCTTCCTCTTCGTGATCGCCGCCGGCCTGCCGTTCTTCCTCAACGCAGCCACCTACGCGCTGAGCGCGCTGATGCTGGCGCTCATCGCCGGCACCTACCGGGCGCAGAAGACGAAAGCGCGGACGTTCCACGGCGACATCGCCGACGGTTTCCGCTGGTTGATGCGCCAGCGCCTGCTGCGCACCATGGCCATCCTGATCGGCCTGCTCAACCTCACCCTCACCGCGGCCACCGCCATGCTGGTCCTGCTGGCCAGGCAACGACTCGGCCTGGACGCGGTCGGCTACGGCCTGCTCTTCACCGCGGTGGCGGCGGGCGGCGTGCTCGGTTCGGTGCTGGGTGATCCGCTGATCCGCTGGCTGACCCCGACCTGGACGCTGCGCATCGGCCTGCTGGTCGAGACCGCGACCCACCTCGTCCTGGCCGCGGTGCCGAACGCCTACGCGGTCGGGGTGATCCTCTTCGCGTTCGGCGTGCACGGTTCGCTGTGGGGCATCGTCGCGAGCTCGCTGCGCCAACGCCTGACGCCGCCGGAAATGCTGGGCCGGGTCGGCAGCACCGGGCTCTTCATCGCGGCGGGCGGCAACTGCGTCGGCGCGATGATGGGCGGCGTGCTGGCCTCGGCCTTCGGGATCACCGCGCCGTACTGGCTGGGGTTCTTCGTCGCGGTGGCCGTCACGGCGACCACGTGGCGGGTGTTCCACCCGAGCGTGGTCAGCCCCGCACCAGCAACCGCGCCAGTGTCCGGGTGAAGCGGTCGGGATCCACTTCGGCCGGTGGCGTGCCAAAGTACTCCATGCTCAGGAAATAGCCGACCATCGCGCACATCATCACCGTCGATGCGGCCGAGGGGTCCGCGCGAACGACGTCGATTGGATCGGTCAAAAGTAGCTCCGCGATGCCGAGTTCCACGCCGCGTTCGACCATCAGGGAACGCACGCGTTCGGCCACGTCCGGCGCTTTTCCCCGTTCCCAGAACAGGATCGCGATCAGCCGGCGCAGCTCACCGAGGAAGGCCAGGTCGTTGCACAGCTGGGCGGCGAGTTCGCTGGCCCGGGTGCCGTCGGTGGTCGACGGGTCCACCGGGAGTTTGGCCACGCGGGTGATCTCCCGCTCGACGACCGCGGCCAGCAACTCCTGGCGGTCCTTGAAGTGCCGGTAGAAGCTGCCGCTGCCCGGCGAAAGGCCCGCGGCCGCCTCGATCGACGTCACCGGGGTGCCGAGCACGCCCCGCTCCGCGAACAGGTCGAGTGCGGCCGCCATGATCCGTTCGCGGGTGTTCTTGATCACCGCGACACTATGCACCACGGGTGCGGACGGTGGCCGACGAGGCGTACCCCGCCGGCCACCAGGGCACGCGTGCCCCGTTGGTGAACGTTGCTCCTGCGGCACCGGCGGCGGATGCGACCGCGCCACCCCACCAGTCACGCATTGGCCACACCTGCGCACGGCCGGCCGCCACGCTCCCAGCGTTCACCGACCCCTGGGTGAACGGGTTCACTCAGGCACCCGAGTATGCAAGGGCCACTCGATGTCGGCAAGACCACTCTTGCATTGGTGTGCGCGAATCACCCGGTTAGGTGGGACGTTCTGGATTGTCATGTCACGGCAAGACGTCCGGCGCGCTGGTGCAAGTAGCGTTGCAGCGGCAAGCTCATGGTGCGCTCGGCCGCCGCGAGATAAGCGGCGCGTGCTTCGGTGGGATTGCCGGACATTTCCAGCATGTGCGCGCGGGCCGCGTGAAAGCGGTGGTCGTCGGCGATGCGGTCGTCGGAAGCGAGGACCGCCAAGCGATCCAGGCCGGCGACCGGGCCGCGGGCCATCGCGACGGCGACCGCGTGGTTCAGCGCCACCACCGGGTTGTCGGCCATTTCCAGCAATTTCGTGTACAGCGCCTCGATTTGCGGCCAATCGGTCGCCTCGGCCGTCGGGGCTTCGTCGTGGACGGCGGCGATCGCGGCCTGCAATTGGTAGGGCCCGGGCGTGCGCCGGGCCAGGGCAGACGTGATCAAGGTAACGCCCTCGTCGATGAAGTCCTTGTGCCACAACGACCTGTCCTGCTCGGCCATCGGGATCAACGCGCCACCAGGGCCAACCCGCGCCGGGCGTCGGGCGTCGGTGAGCAGCATCAACGCCAGCAGCCCGGCGACTTCCGGGTCGTCGGGCACCGAACCGAACAGCATCCGGGCCAGGCGGATGGCTTCGGCGGACAGGTCGGCGCGCTGCAGCTCGGGCCCGGACGTGCTGGCGTAGCCCTCGGTGAAGATCAGGTAGAGCACGTGCGCCACGGCGGCCAGGCGTGTGGTGCGTTCGGATGGCGGCGGCGAACGGAACGGCACGCCGTGGTCGCGCACGGTCTGCTTGGCGCGGGTGATCCGCCGGGCCATCGTCGCCTCGGGCACCAGGAACGCGCGCGCGATCTCGAGGGTGGTCAGGCCGCCGACCGCGCGCAGGGTCAACGCGATCTGCGAGGCCGGGCTCAGCGCCGGGTGGCAGCACAGGAACAGCAGAACCAGCGAATCGTCCTCAGTGGACACTTCGGGGGCTGGGTCGAGGACCCACTTGTCCTCGCGGGCGCGCCGGGCCTGTTCGGCACGCAGCAGGTCGGTCAGCCGCCGGGACGCGACGGTGATCAACCAGGCCGCGGGGTCGTCGGGCGTGCCTTGGGCAGGCCATTGGGTGACGGCGGCGAGCAGGGCTTCCTGCGTGGCGTCCTCGGCGAGGTCGAAGTGGCCGTAGCGGCGCACGACCGCGCCGAGGACCCGCGGCGCGAAACCACGCAGCAGGTCCTCGGCGACCCGGCCCTCGGGGACCCGGTCCTCGGCGGCTTCGACGGGCCGACTCTCGGCGGCCGGGTTCTCGGGGGCCGGGTCGGTGGCTGCCGGGTTCTCGGGGGTCCGGTCGTTGGCGGCCATGTCCGCGCGGGCCGGGTCAGAGGCCGATGTCGTCGGCGCCGTCCATGATCGGGCGGACGTCGGCGTACGCCGTGGCCGTGATGCCCTCCGGCGCGGGGCACTCGCCGAGCCGCAGCGCGATCTCCGTGGCCCGGTCGAAGCTGTCGCACTCGACGATCCAGTAGCCGGCGAGCACTTCCTGCGTCTCGGCGTACGGGCCGTTGGTGACCACGTTGCCGGGGCCGACGCGCCGGGTGTGCACGGGTGCGGCGCACGCCCGGGTCTCGACCAGTTCGCCGGAGTCGGCGAGTGACTTGTTGAACGCGTTCATGAACTCGGCCATCTTGGCGAACGCGTCGCCGGTCCACTCGGTGTCCGTCGTCTTGCCGGACATGCCGTCGTAGTCCTGCTGCGAGCCGTAGGTGAGGATCATGTACTTCACGGTGGTCTCCTTCGTCGGTCGGCCTTTCAGCAGGGACGTCGGAGTCGTCCCGGTCAACCGGACACCCACCGCGAGGTTATTTCCCTCTCCGGGTGTGTCCCCCGTTCCCGCAGGGTGTGTCCCCCGTTCGCGTGGGGTGTGTCCCACGTTGGGCGCGCACGAAATGTGGGACACGGGGCGCCTGAGTGTGGGACACACCCGACCTGAGTGTGGGACACGCCCGGTCGGAAAGGGGGACACGCCCGGCGTGAGTGGGGGACACACCCGGTGGGGGTTATTTGGGGTCGCGGGTGCGGGTTACGTGGAGGCGCAGGGCGCCGGTTTGCTGGGTGACCTCGGAGATGCGCTCGGCCAGGTCGCTGTGGTTGGCCACCAGGTGCTCGCGCGCGTCGTCGAGGGGACCGAGCAGGGTGGCCGGGTCGTGGTGGCCGAGGGCCTCGGCGACCTGGCTGGTGCTGCGGGTGCCGGCCGCGTCCAGGCCGGTGACCGCGCTGACCTGCCCGGCGAGCATGCGCAGGGCCGCTGAGTTCTCCCGCGCCCAGGACGCCACGGCCCGGTCGGCCGCGCGCTTGCCCCGCTCGGCCGCCACCCGGGCCTCGCCGGTGGTCGCGCCGGTGTCCGACGGGCGCAGCCGCAGGTAACGGCGCTCCGCCGCCTGCCTGCTCGCGACGCCGAGCGCGGGCGCCAGTTCCGCCCAGCTCGTGCCGGCCGACCGTGCGGCGGTGATCAACTCGGGCTCCCACGTGGCCAGCTCGTCGCGGAGCAGCCGCAGGGTGTTCAGCGCCCACAAGAGCTGCTCGCGGGTCTGCTCCGCGGCCCCGTCGACGATCCGTTCGACCCTCGCGACCGTGTCCCCGACGTCTGTCATCGCTTTGACGACCTTCCGCTTGTCATCGTTTCGACGACATGTTAAAACAGAGGTGCGTGTTGACACCAGACCTGAAGACGAGGAGGGAACCCCGATGTTGATGCGCACCGACCCGTTTCGTGAGTTCGACCGGCTGACCCAGCAGCTGTTCGGCGCGACGACTGGGACGTGGTCGAAGCCCGCGGCGATGCCGATGGACGCCTACCGCTCGGGCGATGAGTTCGTCGTCTGCTTCGACCTGCCGGGCATCGAGCCCGACGCGATCGAGCTCGACGTCGAGCGCAACGTGCTGACCGTCAAGGCCGAGCGCCGTCCGGCCGCCACCGGTGACAACGTGCAGATGCAGATCGCCGAGCGCCCGCTGGGCGTGTTCTCCCGCCAGCTCTTCCTCGGCGACACCCTGGTCACCGACGACATCAAGGCCGACTACGACGCCGGCGTGCTGACGCTGCGCATCCCGATCGCCGAGAAGGCGAAGCCGCGCCGCATCGCGATCGGTTCGGGCAGCGGCACCCAACGCACCGAAATCGAAGCCTGAGGACGTCGCGGTGGCCGGGTCCACGAGCCCGGCCACCGCGATCGCCCGTGGCACGGCACCGAAGGGAGCGCCATGTTGACCGCCGAACTCCTCGCACCGGCCGCGTTGTGGGGGTACCTGGGCGCGGTCGCGGAATATTTGGGTGTGGGGATCGAGTCCGTCACCGTGGACCTCGACCCGCCGGCGTCGGCCTACGTGGCCCTCGACGGCGGCGCGCCGGGCCACATGGACGGCGAGCTCGCGCTGCTGTGGGACGAGCGGCACGGTTGGGCGGCGGCGGTCGAGACCGGCGCGGGTGACGAGGTGAACGTGCTCGGCTACCTCGGCGGCGTGCACGCGGTCGCGGACCCGGCCGAGGTGAAGCGGTTCGTGGACGCGGTGCGGTCCGGGTGGCGGCCGACCATGCGGCCGCCGGAGTTCGCGCCCACCAACGACTTGGACGAGTACCTGACGCGCGAAACGTGAGCCGTCCCCGAATTGGCACGGTGCCAACGGGTGATCCTTTGGGGTGGCTTCGCGCGCTTGGTCTTTTTATCTGCGGTCGGGGCGTTCTAGCTTGTGGGCATGGGAAGGACGAACGCCCCCGCCGGATACCGCGAACTCGGTGCGGCGCTGCGGAATCTGCGCAAGGAAGCCGGTCTGACGGGTCGCAGTGTCGCCTTCCGAACGGGCTGGGACCCGACCAAGATCTCACGCATCGAGTCGGGCCAGGTGCACCTGGACGTCGCCGATGTGTGCTGGTACTTGGGCAAACTCCAGGTGCCGCGCGAAGTTGCGGTGCCACTGATCGACCGGTGTCGGCAGACGAGGAACAATCCAGGTTTCTGGATGACACCATTCGGCGAGTCGGTCCCAGATGCGCTCAGCTCGCTGCTCTATCACGAGTCCACCGCGAACGTGTCGACGAGCTATGAGTCGCAGGTCATTCCCGGCCTGCTGCAGACCGAGCGTTATGCGCGGACGCTGATCGGCGGAAACCTTACCTACACCAAAGAAGACGTCGACGTGAGCGTTCGGACGAGGGTGGATCGACGCTGGGTCCTCAGTCGTAGCGATTGCGCTTTTTGCTTCTACATCCACGAGCAGGCGCTCCGCACGGTGATCGGCGGCACCGACGTCATGTGCGAGCAAATGCTTGCGCTTGCCTTGGAGGGCCACGCTCCGAACGTCGAGGTTCGGGTGATTCCCGGCTCGATCGGCGATCACCCAACCCTGCTTGGCTCGTTCCGTGTCTTTGAGTTCGATGAGCATGAGACGCTCGTTCACCTGGACAACTTTGCTGTGGCGTCCTTCTGGTTCGAGGATCAAGACTTCGTCGCGCGCTACAACAGGCTCGTGCGTCATCTCGCCGATGTCGCAGCGAACGTGGAACAATCTCGGAAGTTCATCGCCGCCTTGGCGGACGAGTACGACCGAGGGAGCAGCACACATGGACTCCGCGCAGTGGAGGAAGAGCACCTTCAGCGGTGATACCGGGAACAGTGACTGCGTAGAGGTGGCGCTCGACCAGCTTCAAGCCGCTGTGCGCGACTCCAAGAACTCGGCCGGGCCCCGGCTTCTCGTTCCCTTCGACTCCTGGCGATCCTTCCTCAGCGTCGCCACGGTTCCAGGGCCACTTCGGCCGCCGTCTGCACCGCTGTCTTGAGCACGGCCGGGTCGCCCTCCTCCAGCAGCGCGTAGAGCACCGCTGTGATCGCGCCGATGAAGGCGCCGGTCAGCGCGCTCGCGCGCACGTAGTCGAGCTCCGGGAACGCGTCGGCCAGGTGCCGCGCGATCTCCCGCTGCGCATCCAGCTGCAACTGCAGTCCCTTCCCGCGCACCGCGGGCACCGTCTGGACCAACCGCAAGCGCAACGCCGCCAGGGGGCTGACCATGTCGTCGCTGCGCTCGCTCGCCCCACTCAACGCACGCAACAACACCTCGGCGGGTCCCTCGTCCGCACCCCGGTCCGCGATCGCGGCCAGGGTCGCCTGCACGCGCTCGTCGGACTCGGGGAACAGCAGCTCTTCCTTGCTGGCGAAGTAGCTGAAGAACGTCCGGGCGCCGACCTCGGCCTTCGCCGTGATGTCGGCGATGGTCGTCTCGTCGTAGCCCTGGCGCTCGAACAACTCCGTCGCCGCGTCCACCAGTGCCTGGCGGGTCCGGGCTCGCTTGCGCTCGCGCAGAGTCATGCGGGGAAGCATACGGCACTCACCGCAAATCGGCAGTCATTGCAAATCTGCAATGACTGCCGTTACAGTGGTCGGCATGCGAACAGTGCTGATCTCCGGAGCCGGTGTGGCCGGCTCGACCCTCGCCTACTTCCTGGCGCGCAACGGCTTCGCGCCGACGGTCGTCGAACGGTCCCGCGGCCTGCGTTCCAGTGGGAACCCCGTCGACGTGCGTGGGCCGGCCGTGCCCGTCGTCGAGAAGATGGGGGTTCTGCCGCGTCTGAAAGAGGTCGCCACCAGGACGACCAGGATGCGGCTGCTCGACGCCGAGGGCCGCCAGGTCGCCACGATGGCCATGCCCGCCGCGCGCGGCAACGAGGTCAACGAGGTCGAGGTGCCGCGCGCCGACCTCGCCGCCGTCCTGCACGAGGCCGCCCGCGACGACGCCGAATACCTCTTCGACGATGCCATCACCGGCCTGAGCCAGGACGAGCACGGCGTCGAGGTCACGTTCGACCACGCGACGCCGCGCCGGTTCGACCTGGTGATCGGCGCGGACGGCCTGCACTCCAACGTCCGGCGCCTGGCCTTCGGTCCCGAGCGCGACTACGTGCGCCCGACCGGCATCCACGTCGCCACGACCCCGCTCGGCGAGCCGGTCGACCACCCGCACGACGTGCTCATCCAGAACACGCCCGGCCGCATGGTCTCCATCCATCCGGGACGCGACAAAGCGTTGGTGGCGTTCATCTTCCGTGCCACGCTCGACGGCTTCGAGCACCGCGATCCGGCCCAGCACAAGCGAATCGTCACCGAGGCGTACGCCGACCTCGGCTGGCGCGTGCCGCACCTGCTCGACCGGTTCCGCGCGGCCGACGACGTGTTCTTCGACGCGGTCAGCGTGGTCGACCTGCCGTCGTGGTCACGGGACCGGATCGCGTTGCTCGGCGACGCGGCCTCCTGCGTTTCCTTGCTGGGCGACGGTTCCAGCCTCGCGATCGCGGGCGCGCACAGCCTCGCGACGGCGCTGGCCGACGGGTCCGGGTTCGCCCGCTACGAGACCGAGCACCGCGCCCGCGTGCTGCCGAAACAGCGCGCCATCAAGCGTTCCGCGGCCTTGCTCGTGCCCAAGACGCGCCTCGGCCTCGCCGCCCGCAACCTCGCGGCACGCGTCCTGCCGAACGCCGCCTGACGACCCACTTTTCCACAGGCGACCAGTTGTCCACAGATCCGCGCTCGCCCCACCACACCCCCGCTGACCTCGATAGACTGGTCAAGGGGGAGCCCCCGGGAGGGTGGGCCTCCGTCTCGCGCACGAATTCGACCAAGCCACGAATTCGACCAAGCGCTCGACCGCCGCCTACCGGAGTTGATCCGCCAGGGCGGTGAGCCCGGCAACCACATCTGCCCCGCTCGGCGACTTCTCGCCGGCGAACAGCCACTGGAACATCAGCCCCGACACCAGCGCCATCTGCACGGCGCCGACGCTGAACTCGAGTTTGTCGTCCACGTCGTCCTCGGGGATCTCGGTCAGCCCCGCGGCCAGCCCGCGCCGGCCCTCGCGCATGGCGCTGGTCATGAGTTCGCGCATCTGCGGGTTGTGCTCGGCCACCACCGACGCCTCGACCGAGGCCAGCCAGAGCTGGTGGTTGGTCCGCACGGACGCGGCGAGCTCGTCCCACAGCGCGGCGTACTGCTCCTTGCGGTCGGCACCACGCGCGGCCGCCGCCTCGACCGCCTTGGTCATCTCGCCGCCCCACTCGTCCATGGCCTGCACGTACGCCTGGAACAACAGCTCCTCGCGCGACCCGAAGTGGTAGCCGATCGCCGCGTGGCTGACGCCCGCGGCGGCGGCGATGTCGCGCACGGTCGTGCGTGCCCAGCCGCGCTCTTTCAAGCAGGTCACGGCGCCTGCCAGCAGGTCTTCCCGGTTGCCCATGCGAGCAGTCTAGACCAACTGGTTTGACCAACTGGATTGACCAAATGGTTAAACCGCTTGTACAGTCCTGCTCAGCCACCAACTGGAGGAGAAGGAAATGACCAGCGTTCTCGTGTCCGGAGCCGGCATCGCCGGCCCGGCGCTCGCCCACGAACTCGGCAACCGCGGCTTCGACGTCACCGTCGTCGAGCGCGCGCCTGCCCTGCGCGAGGGCGGCAGCGCCGTCGACTTCCGCGGCAAGCAGACGACCTTGCTGGCGAAGATGGGCATCCTCGACGACGTCCGGGCGCTGCAGACGGCCATGGGTGAGCAGGTCGTCATCGACGAGCGCGGCGAGCGGGTGGCCGCGCTGCCCTCGGCGTTCTTCAGCGGCGACGTCGAGATCGAGCGCGGCGACCTCACCCGGATCCTGTACGACAAGTCCAAGGACAAGGCCGAGTACGTCTTCGGCGACTGGATCACCGCCCTGCACGACGACGGCGCGGGCGTCGACGTCACGTTCGCGAGCGGCTCGACGCGCCGGTTCGACCTGGTCGTCGGCGCCGACGGCACGCACTCCGGGGTGCGCGCGCTGCTCTTCGGCCCGGAAGAGCGGTTCCGCAAGGACACCGGGTACGTCCTCGCCGGGTTCGACGCACCCAACACGTTCGGGCTCGACCACCTGGGCCTGATCTACAACCGGCCGGGGCTGGGCGTCCTGGTGAGCAGCGGGCGCAATCGCGAAGCGGTCAACGTCGGCCTCGTGATGGAGATGGCGCGCCCGGACCTGCACCACCGCGACACGGCCGGGCAGAAGCGGCTGGTGGCCGACGCCTTCACCGGCGCGGGCTGGCGGGTGCCCGAACTGCTGGAGCACATGGCGAGCGTCGAGGACCTGTACTTCGACACGCTCTGCCAGATCTCGCTGGAGCGCTGGTCCCAGGGTCGGGTCGTGCTGCTCGGCGACGCGGCGTGGTCGGCGGGCATCGGCGGGTCCGGCACCGGGCTCGGCATGATCGGCGCCTACATCCTGGCCGGTGAGCTGGCCACCGCGCCCGATCACCACACCGCGTTCGCCAACTACGAGAAGATGCTGCGCCCCGCCGCCGCGGCCGGGCAGAAGCAGGCGAAGAACGCGGGTCCGTTCCTGGCGCCGACGTCGGCGAAGAAGATCGCCCAGCGCAACAAGATGTACAAGAAGCTGACCGGCGGGCCGATGCTGCGGCTGTTCACCTGGTTGTCCCTGCGCGCGGCCAACAAGCCGCCGTTGCCGGACTACCCGGCGGCGCCGGCGGCCTCGGTGGCCACCAAAACCGCTTGAGGGTCGCCCTAGCGTGAGCCACGTGCCCTTCATCGAACCGGTGCCCGCCGAATTGCGGACCGACGAGTTCGTCCTGCGTCCGATCGTGGCCGACGACGCGGAACTGGACTACGACGCCGTGATGGACACCCGCGAACACCTGCGGTTGTGGCGGCAGTCGACGTGGCCCGAGGACGACTTCACGGTGGCGGAGAACCGCGAGGACCTCGTCGACATGGAAGAACGCCATGCCGCGGGTCGGGCATTCTCGTACACGGTGCTCGACCCGGCGGGCACCGAGTGCCTGGGCTGCGTCTACGTCTTCGCCACGAGCGCCAAGTTCCTCGCCAACGCCACGGTGCTCCCGGTCGGCGGTGACGAGTGCGGCGACGAGTGGGGCGACGTGGACGCGGTCGTCTTCTTCTGGGTTCGCCGATCCCGGATGGAGTCGGGAATGGACGAACGGCTTCTTGCGGCGCTCCGCGCGTGGTTCGCCGGGCCGTGGCAGCTCGAGAACACGGTCTATGTCACGAGCGAGCCGTTCACCCAGCAGGTGGAGCTGTTGGCGCGCACCGATCTCACGCGCAAGTTCGAGCTGATCGAGCCCGGCACGCCGGGCAAGCGCCTGGCCTTCGGCTGATCCCGGACTGATTCGCCGGGCTAGTCCTCCCGGCGCAGGCCCGAGAGCAACAGGTCGGCGAAGTAGCCGCCGACCTGCTCGCCGGTGAGCTCGCCGTCGGGGTGGTACCACATGCTCAACCGGTGCACGGCGCCGAAACCGTAGTGCACCACGAGGTCCGCGGGGACGTCCGCACGGAACTCGCCGCTGCGCTGGCCTTCCTCGATCAGGCCGCGGAACCGCTGGTGGTAGCGCCTGCGTTCGGCGCGCACCTGCGCCTGCTTCTCGGGCTGGAGCAGGTGCATCGACTGGAAGAAGATGGTGGCGTCCGCCAAGTTCTGCACGCTGGTGAGCACCACGTCGGCCATGATCGCGTGCACCCGCTCGCGCAGCGGGCGGTCGCTGGCGGCGATCCGCTCCATCCGCTCGGTCTGCATCCGCAGCATCCGGGTGTAGATCTCCGACAGCAGATCGTCCTTGGAGTCGAAGTAGTGGTAGAGCGCGCCCTTGGTCACGCCGGCCGCCTCGACGATCTCGCGGACCGAGGTCGCCTCGAACCCCTTCTCCGCGAACAGCACGGCGGCCGTGCGCAGGATCCGGTCCCGCATCGGCAGGGCCTCCGCGGCCGCGTCGACGCTGCTCCCCGCTGTCGTCATGCGATCGTCTCGCTGCCGCGAGCCTGCGCCCGATCCCATTGGCGCATGGCATACACGATTCGCTCGCAAGCTTCGCTCATGCTGTGTTCCCTCCGGTCCCGCACACCTTAAACGGCGGGTGGTGCCTGCCGGGGCGCAACCGGCAGGCACCACTCACGTCACCCGCTGACCAGGGCGACCTGGTCCGGCGTCTGCCGCTGACCGGTGGCCGCGGTGACCGCGCCGGTGCCCCGGTCGGTGACCTGTGGCTGCCGCAGGACGGTCTCCTTGCCCTTGCCGTCCAGCTTGAAGACCAGCGCGCCGGTGTACCCGGAGTGCGAGTCCTTGGAGAACCCGAACGGGATCAGGCCCGGCCCGGCGATCTGCCCGGACGCCATCGCGTCCACGACCTTCTGGCGGGTCAGGTCGCGCCCGGCCAGCTTGAGCGCCTGGGCGAACGTGTAGGCCTGCGCCATGCCGAAGACCAGCGTGTCGGTGAAGGCCTCGCCGGGGATGTACTTGTCGTGGATCTTCTTGAAGAACGTGGTCCACGGGTCGTCGGCCATCCCGACGCCGGGCAGGTAGCCGGTGCCGATGATGCCGTTGAGCAAGGCGTTGCCGTCCACTGTGGAGCCCGCCTGCTTCGCGAACTGCGTCAGCAGCCCGGAAAGCGTTGCCGGGTCGGCGCCGATGCTGCTGATCACGAACTGCGGGTGGTAGCCGAGCTTGGCCGCGGTGAGGATCATCAGCGCCGCGAACGCGGGGATGCACGAGCACACGACCACCTCGGCGCCCGAGGACTTCAGCGCCGAGATCTGCGGACCGACGTCGGTGTTGGCCGTGTCGTAGCCCTGCCGCGACACCGTCTGGTCCTTGATGAACTGGTCGAGCCCGGCCTGGGCGTCCCGGCCGACGTCGTCGTTCTGGAAGAAGTCGCCGACCTTCTTCCCGCCGAAGTTGTCCTTGATGTACTTGCCCTGGATCTTGCCCTCGCGGGTGTAGTCGACCTGGAAGCCGAAGGTCATCGGGTGCTTGACCGGGTCGTCCCACATCAGCGCGCCGGAGGAGACCAGCAGGTCGGGCACGCCCTCGGTGTTGAGGTAGTCGATGACCTTCGAGTGCGTCGGCGTGCCGAGGCCGCCGACGATGGCGAACACCTTGTCCTGCAACACGAGTTTCTTGACGACCTCGACGGTCTTCGCCGGGTTGTAGCCGTCGTCCTCGACCCGGTAGTCGATCTTGCGGCCGTTGATGCCGCCCGCGTCGTTGATGTAGGAGTACACGGCCTTGGCGCCGACGGAGATCTTGCTGTAGCCGGGCGCGGCGGGACCGGTGAGCGGCTGGTGGGTGCCGATGACGACGCTGGTGTCGGTGACGCCCGCGGTCGCGTTGGCCCCCGACGCCGGTTTTCCGCCACCCCCGCCGCCGGTCTCGCCCGCACCGCCACACGCGGCGAGCACGAGCGTGCCCGCGGCGAGGACCGTGCCCAACCGGATGGATCGTCTCATCGGTTTCCTCCTCGGGTGCGATGGGCGAGCGCGCCGAGACGGCGCAACCCGCCCTGGATGCCGTGCGGCGCAACGAAAGTGATCACGATGAGGATCACCCCGTACAGCGCGAGCGGAAGGTTGTTGGCCACGGGCGTCGGCAACTGCAGCGCGTCGGAGACGTCCTCGGCCCAGGCCTGGAAGTAGACGAGCGCGAGCGCGCCCCAGAGCGCGCCCCACAGGCTGCCGATCCCGCCGAGCACCAGCGCGGCGAGCAGGCTCAGCGACAGCGCCGGGGTGAACGAGCCGGGCGCGGCCGTGCCGAGCAGGAACGCCTGCAGCCCACCGGCGAGGCCACCGCAGGCCGCGCTGATCAGGAACGCGACGATCTTCGTGCGGCCGACGTGGATGCCCGCGAGCGAGGCGGCCACCTCGTCGTCGCGCACCGAACGCATCCGCCGGCCGAGGCGGCCGCGGGCGATGTTGGCCAGCAGCACCAACGCGATCAGCACGGTCAGCCAGACCAGCCACGCCTGCCAGCGGGTGCTGGGCACGGCGAGGCCGGCTGGTTCGCTGTTGACGGTGAAGCTCAGCCCGTTGCTGCCGCCGAGGAAGTCGGGGAACCGCTGCGTGATCGCGGGCAGCCCGACGGCCAGCGCGAGCGTCGCCCCGGCCAGGTAGGGGCCGTGCAGCCGCGCGGCGGCAGCGCCGGTGAGCAACCCCGCGATGCCACCGGCGACGGCCGCCGCGATCAGGTCCGCCCAGATCGGCAGGCTCGGCGCGTGGATCACGAGCAGGCCCACGGTGTAGGCGCCGATGAACAGGAAAGCGCCGTGGCCCAAGGAGATCTGGCCGCCCATGCCGGTGAGGACGGCGAGTCCGGCCAGCGCCAGCACGTAGTAGCCGACGGTGGCGATGCGCAGGTTGGTGAACGGGTCGGTGGCCAGCGTCAGCGCGACCACGAGGACCAGGGCGATGATCGCCGCGCCGAGGTGCAGCAGCAGCGGCGGGATCGCGCGCCGTGCCTGCGCGGTCGTCCGGGTCGCGGGCTTGGTCACGGTGTCGGCCCCCATCAGACCCGCCTCGCGATCGTCGTGCCGAACAGGCCGTTGGGCCGCACGGCCAGCACCACGACCAGGATCGCCAGCGCGGCCATGGTGACCAGCTCCGGTCCCAAGTAGCCGGACACATAGGACAGTCCGACGCCGAGCACGAACCCGCCGATGATCGTGCCGATCGGGTTGTCCAGCCCGCCGATCACCGCCGCGGTCAGGGCGTAGACGAACACGCCGTCCAGCACGTTGGGGTACAGGAACGGTGCGGTGGCGATCATCCCGGCGATCGACCCGACGAACGCGGCGAGCGCCCAGCCGAGGGTGAGCATCAGGCCGACCCGCACGCCGAGCAGTCTCGCCACGTCCGGGCGGAAGGCGGAGGCCCGCATCTTCAAGCCGATCGGCGTGACCTTGAACAACAGGAGCAGAGCGGACGCGGTGACCACGACGAGGCCGACGGCGAAGGCGTCGTTGGTGGAGAAGCGGCCGCGGAAGTCGAAGGCGTAGGGGAACGCGTGCGGTTCGTTCGACCAGATCATGCCGACCAGCGCCTGCAGGACGAGCAGCAGGCCGAGGGTGACGATGATCGCGCTGAGTTCGCTCTTGCGTTGCACCGGCCGGATCAGCACCCGTTCCACGACCGCGCCCATGACCACCCCGGCCCCCAGCGCGACGGCGAAGGCGAGCCAGTAGTTGCCGGTGGCCTTGTTGACCGCGTACGCCAGGTAGACCGCCACCAGGGCGAGCGCGGGCTGGGCGAAGTTCACCACCCGGGTCGCCCGGTAGATGATCACCAGTGACAGCCCGAGCGCGGCGTAGACCGCGCCGCTGGAGATGCCGTTGAGGGTGAGGTCGAGGAACCGGTCCACGCGGTCGCCTTTCTGCTTCAGAAACCGAGGTGCCGGGTCACGGGCTTGTTCGTGCCTGCTGGGCGCAGTGGGGATCGGCCCGGCAGCGGCGGGAGCGGCGGACCGGTGCGCGCGTCGCCGATCGTGAGCGCGGGACGGTCGGGGGTCATGGGTGCCCTTTCTGCTTTCAGAAGCCCAAGTAGGCGTGCCGGAGCTGGTCGTCGGCCGCAAGCGTTTTCGCCTCGTCGCTGGCCACGACCCGGCCCAGCGAGAGCACGAGCCCACGGTCGGCAATGGACAGTGCGCTGCGGGCGTTCTGCTCGACCAGCAACACGGTCAGGCCGGTCTGTGCCCGCAGGTCGTCCAGGACACGCATGATGCTGGCGGTGATCATCGGCGCGAGGCCGAGCGACGGTTCGTCCAGCAGCAGCAGGCGCGGGCGGCCCATCAGCGCGCGGCCGATGGCGAGCATCTGCCGTTCGCCGCCGGACAGGGTGCTCGCGGGTTTGCGCTGCCGCTGGGCCAGTGGTTCGAAGAGCTCGTAGACCTCGGTGAACGCCTTGGCGCGATCGCGCTTGTCCTTGCGCCACAACGCACCCAGCCGCAGGTTCTCCTCGACGGTGAGCTCGGTCAGGACGCCGCCGCCCTCGGGGACGTGGGCCATGCCCAGCCGGGCGATGCGATCGGCGGCCAGGGCGGTGATGTTCGTGCCGTCCATGCGCACCCGGCCCTTCTTGGCCGGGTGCAGGCCGCTGAGCGTGCGGAGCAAGGTCGTCTTGCCCGCGCCGTTGGCGCCGAGCACCGCGGTGATGGCGCCGGGCGCGATGCTCATGGTCACGTCGTCCAGCGCGCGGACCGGCCCGTACGCTGCGGTGAGCCCCTCGACCTCAAGCACTGTCGCGCTCCCGGGCCGGGTCGCCGAGGTAGGCCTCGGTGACCAGCGGATCGTTGCGCACCTTCGCGGGATCGCCTTCGGCGATGACCTCGCCGAAGTTGAGCACGACGACCCGGTCGCACACCCGCATCACCAGGTCGACGTGGTGTTCGACCAGCATGATCGCCATGTCCTCGCGCAGGGTGCGCAGGTGCGTGACGAGCTCGGCCATGTCCTGTTCGGACAGTCCGCTGGCCGGCTCGTCGAGCAGCAACAGCTCCGGCTCGGCGGCCAGCGCGCGGGCGAGGGCGGCGCGTTTCTGCACGCCGTAGGGCAGCTCGCCGGGATAGCGGTGGGCCGTGTCGGCGATGCCGAGCGTCGCCAGCGCGGTCATCGCCTTGGCCCGCAGGTCTCGCTCGCCGCGGGCCGCGCCCCGGCTGCCGAGCACGCTCGCGGCAAGGCCGGACTTGGCGGTGCGATCGGCGCCGGCCATGACGTTGTGCAGCACGCTCAGCCCGGCGAAGAGGCCGAGGCCCTGCAGCGTGCGGGCGATGCCGAGGTTCGCGAGCTGGTCGGGGCGGTGGTTGCGCAAGGTGGTGCCGCGCCAGCTCAGGGTGCCCTGCTTGGGGCGGACGAAGCCGCAGACGACGTTGAACAACGTGGTCTTACCCGCGCCGTTCGGCCCGATCACGCCGACGACGGTGCGCGGGGCGACCTCGAGCGAGACGTCGCTCAGGGCGACCAGCCCGCCGAACCGCACGGTCACCCCGGCCACGCTCAGCAGCGGTTGTTCGGCGTTGGTCATGTAGGCCTTTCGTCATACCGACCGGACGGTATGACGAAGGGTGATGGCCATCACAAGGGATGTCAAGGGCCTCTTTGCCTACGGGCGCGTCCCGGCCCCTCGTCCGGGACGCGCCCGGTGGATGGCGGTGATCGCCGCGACCAGGACCGCGACCATCACGACGGTGATCGCGACGTTCGCCGCGCCGGGGACCCGGTCCTCGATCAGCCGCTGCTTGGCGAAGTTGCAGCCGACGATGACCACGACGTAGACCCACCACGGCGCCCACTTGTTCTCCGTTGCCATGGCATCGAGCCTGGCGGTCGCGGGCAGGCTCGCGCGTCGGCCGTCGGTGCTCATCAGTTCGTCGGATGCGGCGGGCTGAGCTGCTGTGATCGGATGGGTGGCGTGGTGCGGCTGCGCGACTTGCCGGAATGGCAACAGGATGCGGTGATCGTGGCCGGCTCGGTCGCGATCGGTGTGCTGCTGTACCTGATCGGACTGAACCCGCTGTACACGACCGGCCCCCACGCCGGGTGGCTGCACCCGGTCGTGTTCGGGTGCTTGTGCGTCGTGGAGCTTTTCCGCCGCCGGGCGCCGTTGGCCGTGCTGGCCGTCGGTGGCGCGCTGCTCGCGCTCGACGGCGTGTTCGGCCTGACGATGCCGGTGCTGATCGTGTTCGCCGACCTCTTGTACGCGGCCACCCTGTACGGGCCACGGCGGGTGAGCTGGGAACCGTTGGCCGCGCTGGGCACCGTCGTCGCGGTGGGACTCGCGTTGCTGGTCGCCCCGGACTGGCGGACGACGCTGGTGTCGTGCCTGGCCGCGTTGCCGATCGTCGTGGTGCCGGTGTGGTGGGCGGCCAATGTCCGCCAGCACCACGAGAGCGTGGCGCAGCTGGCCAGGATCGCCGAGCTGGACCGGGTCGCGGCCGTGGCCGCCACCCGCGCGCAGATGGCCCGCGACCTGCACGACGTGATCGCCGGGCACCTGTCGGCCATCGCGCTGCAGTCGGAGGCGGCGTTGTCCCTGCGTTCGGACCTGTCCCTCGACGTCCTGCGTGCCGTGCGCGAGAACAGCCTGAGCGCGTTGGACGAGATGCGGGCGATGATCCAGTTGCTGCGGTCGTCCGGCGGCGAGGACGCGGTTGCCGCGCCGGCTCGGCTCGCCGAGTTGTCAGCCTTGTTCTCCTCGGCCCGGGCCGGCGGAATGTCGCTGTCCGCCTCGGTGGACCTGGGTGAGGGTCGTTTGCCCGCGGCCGTGGACCTGGCCGCCTATCGCATCGTTCAGGAGGCGTTGACCAATGCGATGAAGCACGCACCCGGGGCCGCGGTGCGGGTCGAGGTGCGGTGCTCGGGCGGCTCGGTGGTGGTCTTCGTGGCGAACGACCTCACCGGTGCCGCGGTCGAGGAACCAGGAATCGGGTTGCTGACCATGAAGGAGCGTGCGGAGGTGGTCGGTGGGTCGTTGACCGCCGGGCGCGACGGTGCCCGGTGGCGGGTGCAGGCCGAACTGCCGGTGGAGGCGTGATGGTCCGGGTTCTGGTCGCCGACGACCACGGCGCGGTGCGGGCCGGGCTCGTGCTCATCCTGGCCAACGCCGAGGGGATCTCGGTCGTCGGTGAGGCGGTCGACGGCGCCGACGCGGTGGCCAAGGCCCGCGCGCTGCGTCCGGACGTCGTGCTGATGGACGTGCGGATGCCCGGCATGGACGGGATTGCCGCCACCCGGGCCATCGTCGGTGCGGGGGTGTGCGAGGTGCTGGTGCTCACCACCTTCGACCTGGACGAGTACGTGTATGCGGCGTTGCGGGCCGGGGCCGCCGGGTTCTTGCTGAAGTCGGTGGAGGCGGCTCGGCTGGTCGAGGCGGTCCGGTTGGTGGCGGCCGGGGAGGGGGTGCTGGCGCCCCAGGTGACGCGCCGGCTGATCTCGGCTTTCGCCGCCGGGGGACCAGCGGCGTCGGTGCCGTCTGTGTCGTCGGTGCCGTCGCTGGACGTGTTGACGGCGCGTGAACGGGACGTGCTGGCGTGCCTCGGCGAAGGGTTGTCCAATGCCGAGATCGCGGCGCGCCTGTTCATCGGCGAGACCACGGTCAAGACCCACGTGTCCAGGGTGTTGTCCAAATTGGACCTGCGCTCCCGGGTCCAGGCGGCGATCCTGGCCCAGGAGGCAGGTCTGGGACGGCTCAGGTGAACAGGGAGTTCATGGTGCCGTAGTCGGGACCGTCGGCGAGCGCGTCGTAGCTGCCCTCCTCGAGCAACGCCTTGGCCGCACGCGCGGCCGTGCCGTAGGCGGCCTGGGCCACCGCGGTCCCCACGCTCAGCCGCCGCACCCCGATCGCCGCCAGCTCCTTGGGCGAGGCCACCCCGGGGAAGCCCATCACGTTGATCGGCAAGGGCGACTGGTCCACCAGCGAGCGCAGCGCGTCGAGGTCGATCAAGCCCGGCACGAACAAGCAGTCCGCGCCCGCCTCCGCGTAGGCCCGGGCCCGGGCCAGCAGGTCGTCGAAGTCCTTGTCGCCCAGCAAGAACACATCGGTCCGGGCGTTGAGCACGAACTCCGCCGGCGCCGACGCCCGGGCCGCCTTCAGGCGCTCGGCCTGCTCCGCGATGGCGAACAGGGTGCCGTCCGGTTTGGAGTCCTCCAGGTTCGCGCCCACCGCACCCGCCGCCACCACGGCGGCGATCGTCGCGCCCACGTCGTCCGGCGCGGGGCCGTAGCCGCCTTCGATGTCCGCCGTCACCGGCACGTCCACCGCGGCCACCACGCGGCGGACCACCTCGACCATCTCCGCGCGGCCCAGCTGCTGACCGTCCGCCTTCCCCAGGGACCAGGCGACGCCGCCGCTGGTGGTCGCCACGGCCTTCGCTCCGGCATTCACGATCACCGCCGCACTGCCCGCGTCCCACGCGTTCGGCAGCACCAGCAGCGAGTCCTCGTGCAAGGCGCGGAACGCCTTGGCCTTCTCCACATCCATCGTCACGCGGCGCACGTTAGCGGCACCCACCGACAGAAACCGGTCAGTCCCAGTTCCCGAGCCACTTCGGGACGGCCAGGCCCAGGTCAGCGGCCAGTTCGTGCGCCTCCTTGCGCAGCCGCGCCAGCTCGCCCTTGGGATCGGACGCCGTGCGCACCGACGTGACGACCTGGGCCAAGGCGTGCGAGTCGTGGTCGCGGGCGGCGGCGCGGATCGCGGTCGGCACGGTGGAGTCGAAGGCGACGTCGAAGCGTTCCAGGCCGCTGCCCGCGCTCGTGCACGCGTCGCATTCGCACGAGCGGAGCTCGCCGCGGGCCACGTCGATGCCGCGCAGCCAGCTCAGCAGCCGCGGCACGAACACCTGGGGGCTGCGTTTGGGGCGGACACCGTCGGCCCGGCGCGCGATCGGGCCGCCCAGGTGCCGGGTCGACGACGACAGGCCGATGGCGGCCAGGGACGCGCCCGCGGCGATCGCCGGGATGCCGACCGGTCCGGTGCGCAGCAGTTCCAGCTTCCGGCCGGTTCGGGTGCTCCAGCGCAGCAGTCGTTGCAGGGCGAAGACCTTGTAGGAGGAGTTCACCGGGTCGATCGGGGCGCTCAGGACCAGCGAGATGTCCCGGTCCGCGGCCCGGACCGCCTCGGCCAGGGCGCCGCTGTGCTTGGACCCGAGCCAGCCGCCGTCCAGCACCAGCGAGACGGAGACCGGGGTGCGGTGGTCGCGGTCGAGCTCGGCCTTCAGGGCGTCGAGGTCGCCCGCCCGCAACCGGGTGCCAGGGGTGCGGACCACGCTGAGCCCCAGCTCGGCCTGGGCCTGGACCCAGTCGAACTCGGGCAGGTCGAGGTCCAGACCCAGCTGGCCTTCGACGACCGGTGGCTTGCGGGCGGTGCCACGAGCCAAGTAGGCGGCCGGGTCGAGGTCGACGCCGGACAGCGCATTGGCGGCGGCCAGTTTGCGGGCGACCGTGAGCCCGGAGACGCCTTGCAGGGTGACCCCACCGAACCGTTCGCGGTTGGTGATGGCGTCGGCCAGGCTGCAACGGCCGAGGTACGGCTGCACCCGCCCCAGCGACGACCGTCCGGCACCCATGCCGACAACGGTATGTCAGCGCTCAGCGTTTGCCGAGCAGGCCCGCCTCGTAACCCCGCGCCACCGCGTGCGCCCGGTCGTGGGCACCGAGCCGGCGCAGGATCTCCTTCACGTGCGTGCGCACCGTCTCCACCGACACGAACAGCGACTCCGCGATGTCCCCGTTGCGCCGGCCCTGCGCGATCAGGTGCAGGATCTGGCGCTGCCGTTCGGACAACGGCATCCGGTGTTCGGTCTCCACGGCCAGCGCGCTCTGCAGGCCGGCCAGTTCGGGGTCGAGGAACGGGCGGCCGCTGTGCGCCGCGCGCACGGCCGCGACGATCACGCCCGGGGCCGACGAACGCGCCACCAGACCGGAGACGCCCGAAGCGCGGGCCGCCCGCACGTACTGCGCCGCCTGGGGATTGTCGTTGTGCACCAAGCCGATCACCGTGCCCACCCGTTCCGTGGCGAGCAACGACCGGGCACCGGAGGCCCCCGGGTCCAGGCAACTGTCGATCAGCACCACGTGCGGGCGCAGGCGGGCCGCCACGGACAGGGCCGTCTCGATGTTGTTGACCGCGCCGCACCACGACAGGCCCGCCGTGCTGTCGACCAACGCCCGCAGGCCGAAGCCCGCCAGCGGCAGGGCGTCGACCACCAGGACGCGCAGCACGTCCGGTGCGGCCGAAGGACCGGTGGACGGGACGGCCGCGAGGTGCGGGCGGGTGGCGGCGGCCGGCCTCACGACCCGGTCTCCGCTTTCGGCGCGACGGGCGCGGACGCGTCGATCGCATCGAATGCGGCCTTGGCCTCCGCGTGCAGGCGCGCGATCACCTCCCGCGCTTCCTTCGCCGCCGTTTCCAGCCAGTCGGGCTGCGCTGTCTTGTTCGGCACCGAGCCGCCCTCCATTGCGTTGCACCGTTCGGGTGCTTCCGCGAGTAACAGTTACACCACTGTACCAGTAACACCTGGTAGTGAACCGCATGCAAAAGACGGATTCGATACCTCAGGCGGGTGATTCACCTGCGACTTCTGGCAGGGGTGCCGTGGGGTCCATCTGGATGCCGAGGTTACGCAGCGCAGCGTCGAGCACGCCCCAAACCCAACCGGAGAGGTTTCCCACGAGCGCGTCGAGGTCCAGCGGACCGGGGTGCGCCAGCCACCGGTTGGTCGCCGACTCGACGAGCCCGGTGATGCCGAACGCGATCGGATCGGCGATCGCCGGGTCCTGGCCGAACACCCCGAGGTAGCCGGCGAGCAGCGAGCGCATCGGCGCGCTGATCGCCGCACGCACGTCGACGATCAGCGGGTCCCGGCCGGACACGGCGTCGACGGTGCGCAGGACCACGTACTGGTAGAGCGCGTGGTTCTCGATCAACCACGCCACGTAGGTGCGCACCGACTTGGTGATCAGGTCCTGGGCGCTGCCGCGCGGGCTCGCGAACGTCAGCACCATCCGCTCGATGATGGCCTGCGCGGCGCCCTGGGCGACCGCGTCGTAGAGGTCGTCGGCGTCGTCGAAGTGCCGGTAGAGCCGGGTGCGCGCGATCCCCGCACCTGCGGCGATCTGCTCGGTGGACACGCCGGGCCCGTGCGCCTTGATGGCGTCGAGCGCGGCGGCGACGATCTCCGCCCGCCGCTTGGCGCGCTGACCGGCCCAGCGAGTGGCCCGCCCGTCTCCGGCACCGTCGTTGCCCGTCACGCCATTCAGGTTATGGCATAGGGGAAATCGGCACCTCACCGTCCGAACGCGACGGTGGGAAGAGATCGGTCACCAACTCGGCCGCTTCGGCCGGCGCGAGCACGTCTACGTGCAACGATGCGCCGTCCAGGTGCAACCGGAAGTCGAAGAACGGGCAGCACCGCTGCTCCTGGACGGCCAGTTCCGCGATCGCCGCCGCCCGGTCGACCGGCACCGTCAGCCGCACGCCGCCGGGCAGCTCGACGCGCGTCGCGTCGGCGACGAGGTCCCGCCACCGGGTGACGCGGTCGCCGAGTTCGGTCTCACCCAGTGAGCAAGCGACCGGGACGTCGCGGGCAAGGCAGTCCTCAGTGCACGGACCGGCCCGATCGGGCAGCGTGTCGAGCCGGGCCAACGCGGCCCGCAACGACACCGCGAACGCCGTCGACTCGGCCGCGTGCCGGTCGGCCTCGACCAGCCGCTCGGCCAGCCGCGGCCGCAGGTCCGATTTCACGTGCGTGCACACGCCGTCGTCCCACGTCGTGAGAAGTTCACCGGCCTGCGCCAACGACAGGCCGAGCCGCTTGGCGGCGGCGATGAACGCCACCCGCTCGACGTCCCGCTCGTCGTAGACCCGGTAACCGGCCGGGGTGCGCTCGGCGGGCAGCAGCCCCTGCGCCTCGTAGAACCGCAGGGTGCTCGCCGGCACCCCGGACCGCTCGGCCAGCTCGGAAATCCGCATGCGCCAACGCTAAACCTTCGACCCGGCTCGAAGGTCAAGCAAACTGGATGGTCATTTGCTCGCGAGCGCGGTGGTCACGCCGGTCTCCTGGCGGCCGAGGTACTTCGGATCGGGCTGGACGAGGTAGTCCACAACGGCCTTGAGGGACGCGGCCACCTCACGAACCTGGTATCGGAAGTCGTTGTCCGGTGCGGGGGAGACCACGCCGTTCGTGTCGATCCCCGCCCGGGTGCACAAGAAGATCGCACGCCGCACGTGGAAGTCTTGCGTGACAACGATCGCCTTGCTCACCCCGAAGATGCGCGCGGCCCGGGTGCAGGAGTCGTAGGTGTCGAACCCCGCGTAGTCGGCCACCACCTTGTCCGCGGGCACGCCGTGCTGCGTCAGCCACGTCCGCATCGCGGTGACCTCGTCGTACTGGACCGAGCCGTTGTCCCCGGTCACCAGGAGGACGCGGACCTTCCCGGTGTCGTACAACGTCTTCGCGGCCTGCAGCCGTGACTCGAGGTAGGCCTGCGGGGTGCCGTCGGGCAGCACGCGGGCGCCGAGCACGATCCCCACCGGCGCCGGCGGCACGGTCGCCGCCGTATAGACGCGGTCGCCGGTCAGGACCCGGATCGACAACCACGACGCCACCATCGCCACGACCGCTGCGGGCCCCACGACCATGGCCACGAGCAACGGGCGCCGCACCCACGCGCGCCGCCACAACCCCCGGATCCACCCCATGCCCCTTGGGACGCGTGGACCACCGCCGAAGTTGCCAAGGCGAAGGTGTCGAGACCGTCGTGGCGGTTCCGTCCCTGGGGCAGAAGCCGCAAGCAACGGGAGGACAGCCATGCGCAAGCTCATCGTCCAGCAGTGGGTCACCGTCGACAACATCGCCGCCGAGGAGGATGGCGGCCTGAGCTTCGTGTCCGGGGAGCCGTTCGACGACGAGGTCACCGACAACCCCTTCCAGAACGCCATGATGGCCTTCGGCGACTCGATCGACACGATGATCCTCGGCGCGAACACCTACCACCAGTCCAAAGGTTACTGGCCGCACGCCGAGGACCAGGGCGAATGGGGCCGCAAGCTCAACAACCTGACCAAGTTCGTCGCCTCGTCGAAGCTCGACGAGGCCCCGTGGGGCGACTTCCCCGCGGCGACCGTGACCCGCGACCCGATCGCCACCATCCGCGAGCTCAAGGCACAGCGCGGCAAGGACCTCTGGCTGTGGGGGAGCCTGACGCTCATGCGCTCGCTGCTGGCGGCCGGCGTCGTCGACGAGGTCCGGCTGCTGGTCTGCCCGGCGACCCGCGGCACCGGGACCCGGATCTTCACCGATCGCCAGGACCTGGCGCTGGTCGACGCTGTTGTGGCGGACAACGGCGTGGTGCTGCTGCGCTACGAGATCAAGAAATAGCGAGCTCAAGAAATAGCCTTCACGCAGCAGTGGCCGGGCTCTGGTTCCAGGAAGGCGCGCACGCGCGGGCAGCCGAGCCCGTCGGCGACACCTTGCACGTAGGAAAGGTTGAGCCCGCAGACCAGCTCCGTGTGCTTCTGGGCCAGAGAGTCGAACGGGCAGTTGGCCAGCACGAGCGTGTCGCCGTCGGTGCGCGGCTCGAAGCCCTGGTCCTTGAGGGTGTCGGCGAGCCGGTCGAGCGGGGGCGCCTCGCTCGGCTCGGCGGTCCGGCCGAGCTTGTGGCCTTCGGCGTGGGCGGTCTCGTGCAGGGCCTCGGGCAGCGGCGTGCCCTCGGCGGCGCGCTGCACGGCGGAGGCCAGCAGGTCGCCGACCAGGTCGTAGCGGCGCTCGGGCAGCGACACGGTGAACTGCCGGTCCGAGCGCCGATAGAGCTTGGCGGGGCGACCGGCGCCGGGCCCGGTCTTGCCGCTCAGCCGCCGGTACTCGACCTCGAGCAGGCCGTCGTCGACGAGGCGGTCCAGGTGGAACTTGGCCGTGTGCACCGGGACGTGCACGCCGGACGCCGCCTCCTCGCGACCTACGGCGTCGGGCTGGGACACGACGTAGGTGTAGAGCGCGCGGCGCACCGGCTCGGCGAGGGCGCCGATGCCCGAGATGTCGGCCGCGTCCATGGGCTTCCTCTCTAAAAGAGAACTTGCTTGACTATACATGGCTCGGCGCTCTACGTTCTTCTAGTGACGAATTCCCTCTCCGATAGAAGCGCCACGGTCAGCAAGCTCCGCCCGCGCCTGAGCCATGCGGGCGCGCCCGTCGACCTTGCCGCCGCGGAACGGGCCGCCGCCGACTTCCTGGTCGCGCTGGGCATCGACGTGTCGAGCGAGGCGACCGAGGACACGCCGCGCCGGATGGCGCACGCGTTCGCGGAGATGCTCACGGTGCCCGAGTTCGACATGACCACGTTTCCCAACGACCAGGACTACGACGAGCTCGTGGTCGTCGAGGGGATCGAGTTCCGGTCGCTGTGCGAGCACCACATGCTGCCGTTCACCGGCGTCGCGCACGTCGGGTACCTGCCGGGGGAGCGCATCCTCGGGCTCTCGAAGCTCGCCCGGCTGGTCGCTTTCTTCGCCGCCCGCCCGCAGACCCAGGAGCGGCTGACCAAGCAGATCGCCGACGAGCTCAACCGCAACCTCGCCCCCAAGGGTGTCGGCGTCGTCGTCATGGCCGAGCACGCGTGCATGAGCCTGCGCGGCGCGCGGGCACGCAACACCCACACCGTGACCTCGGCGCTGTACGGCGACGTGCGGGAGAACCCGGCCCTGCGCGCGGAATTCCTGTCCCTGACCAAGAACGCGAGGACCAACCCATGACCATCGCCATCGTCGGCGGCGGCCTCGCCGGCGCCACCGTCGCGACCGAACTGCGGGAACGCGGCCACGAGGGCCCGGTGACCATCTACGCCGCCGAGCCGCACCTGCCCTACGAGCGGCCGCCGCTGTCCAAGGGTGTGCTGCTCGGCAACGACGAGCCGGACTCGGTGTTCGTGCACGACCTCGACTGGTATCGGGAACACGACGTCGTGGTGCGCCGGGGCACGCGCGTCACGGCCATCGACCCGGCCCGGCACGTGCTGGGCACGGCCGACGGCGAGGAGCCGTACGAGAAGCTCGTGCTGGCAACGGGTTCGTCGCCGCGGCGGATGCGGCTGGCCGACGAGTGCGGCAAGCCGGTCGTCTACCTGCGCACCATCGAGGACAGCCGCCGGCTGAGGGAAGCCTTGTCCTCTTCGCCGTCCGTCGCGATCGTGGGTGGCGGCTGGATCGGGCTCGAGGTCGCGGCGGCGGCCCGGTCGATGGGCTGTGCGGTCGCCGTGTTCGAGATGGCCGAGCAGCCGTTGCACGCGGTGCTCGGGCCCGAGATCGGCAAGGCGTTCGCCGACCTGCACCGCGGGCACGGCGTCGACCTGCGACTCGGCGCCGCGGTGACGGCCGCGGACCTCGCCGCCGCGGACCTGGTCGTGGTCGGGATCGGCGCGGTCCCGTCGGTCGAGCTGGCCGCCGACGCGGGTCTGGCCGTGGACAACGGCGTGCTGGTCGACGCGACCCTGCGGACGTCCTCGCCGGACGTGTTCGCCATCGGGGACATCGCCAACCACGACCACCCGGTCCTCGGGCACCGCGTGCGGGTCGAGCACTGGGACAACGCCATCGAGCAAGGCAAGACCGTCGCGCACAACCTGCTGGGCGACGACTCACCCTACGAGCGGCAGCCCTACTTCTTCACCGACCAGTACGACCTCGGGATGGAGTACGTCGGCCACGTCGGCCCGGCCGGGTACGACGAGGTGACCATCGAGGGCGACCTCGCCGGGGCGTTCCGGGCGTACTGGCAGCGCGATGGCGTGGTCGTCGCGGCGATGCACGCCAACGACTGGGACGCGAGCGACGCGATCCGCGCCAGCATCGGCACGTCGTTTGCCAAGGGTGCCGCCGGGTAACCGCACTTTGTGGACGTCGAGGAGCTGCTTTCGCGGTACGGCCCGAGCTACGCGGAGGAGGCCGGCATCAAGCTGACCGACAAGCCCGGGCCGCTCTACCAGCTGCTGGTGCTGACCACGTTGCTGTCGGGCCGGATCAAGGCGGACATCGCCGTGCGGACCGCGCGCTGCCTGTTCGACGCGGGGTGGAAGACGCCGGCGAAACTGCGTGACTCGACCTGGCAGCAACGGGTCGACGTGCTCGGGCGCGGTGGGTACAAGCGCTATGACGAGAGCACGGCGCGGTACCTCGCGGACGGGGCCGAGTTGCTGCACGAGCGGTACAAGGACGACCTGCGCAAGCTCGCCGCCGAGGCCGACCAGGACCCGGGGAAGGTGCGCGGCCTGCTCGAGGAGTTCCCGAAGATCGGGCCGACGGGTGCGGAGATCTTCTGCCGCGAGGCCCAGGCGGTGTGGCCGTTCCTGCGGCCAAGCTTCGACAAGAAGGCCCTCGACGCGGCCAAGAAGGCCGGTCTGCCGACGGATCCGGCGAAGTTGGCGGCCAGGGTGAAGCCGGATCAGGCGGCGGTGCTGGCGGCGGCGTTGGTCCGGTACGGCCTCGACACGAAGTGAACCCGCTCATTTACTACGAAATCATAGTGTTTGGATTCGTAGTGTATCGATGCGAAGTAGCTCGGTCTCGACCGCTCGGGGAGCCCAAGGTCGGTAGATCCTGATGGGATTTACTACGAAATCGTACTGTTTGCATTCGTAGTGTATGAATGCGAACAGGTCGTCCACAGCGGAGCATGGTCGCGCGTCCTGGTGTCGCACCAGGCGGGCCGGGGTTATGAGCCCCGGCTGGCCACTGGGCCCCGCGCGTTCGAACAAGACCGTGCGCGTACCAGGACTCGAACCTGGGATCTCCCCGATGTGACCGGGATGCTCTCGCCGCTGAGCCACACGCGCGCGTGCGAAGTGGAGTACGAGGGTGTCGAACCCCCCACGGTGATCTTGCAAGGATGACCTGCGCGCCGGCGCGTACCCCAAGGTTTTGCCGTGCCCCCAGCAGGAGTCGAACCTGCATTGCCGCCTTCGGAGAGCGGAGTCGTGTCCGTTGGACCACAGGGGCGGGAACTTCGCTGAGCGGAGGATGCAGGATTCGAACCTGCGCGGCGCTCGTCACGCCGACCACTGTTTTCGAAACAGCTGCCTTACCGGGCTCGGCCAATCCTCCCGAGAACGCGGAGGGCGCGCGGATCGAACGCGCGCCGGGGGAGACCCGGACCTCGGGTTAGCAACCCGGTGCCTTGCCACTCAGCCAGCCCTCCTAGTTCTCACTCACCGCTCATGGCCGCGGCGAGCCGCAAACTGCTCGCGGCCTCGTCGTGCCTGCTCTGGCGTTGCAACACCCGGCCCAGCATCAGGTGGGCGTAGGCGTCCGCCGGGTTGCGCTGGAGCACCTCGCGCAGTTCCGCCTCGGCGCGGGTGAGCTGCGCCGAGTGGTAGTACGCGCGGGCCAGCAGCAGCCGGATCGCGGTGTTGTCCGGCTCTTCCGTCACCAGCTCCGCCAGTTCCGTCGCGGCCGCGCTGTACTGCCGGTCGTCGAACAACATCCCGGCGTAGCGGTAGCGACCGAACAAGGTCCCGTCCACTGCTTCCTCCTAATTGGTTGACTGTTCAACCAACCGCTGGAACGACGGGGTGCGGCTCCACATTCCCTCGTGCTCACTCCTTCGCGTGAACCGCCGCGGCCACGCCCTGCCGTGCCCGTGTTGTCGCTGGTCAGCCTGGCTATGGTCGCCGCCGTGGCGAGGAAGTCGCCGCCGTCGCACCGGCTGAGTACCCCCGGCAGGAGTCGAACCTGCACGCCCGTGCGGGCCCGCGGGTTTGAGCCGCGTGCGTCTGCCGTTCCGCCACGGGGGCCGATGTCCTGCGCTGCCCGTCGAGGGTTCGAACCTCGGTCTCCGGAGTCAGAGTCCGGCATCCTTGCCGATCTGGACCAACGGGCACTGGTACCCCTGCCAGGATTCGAACCTGGACCCCACACGTTCTGAGCGTGCGTCCTCTGCCAGTTGGGATACAGGGGCTTGTCTTGCGTGCGGTTCCGGGGAGTCGAACCCCGACTGGCTTGGCCCTCGACCAAGTGCCTCTCCCGGTTGGGCTAGAACCGCCTGGCGCAGCGCGTGCGGGAGTCGAACCCGCGTCCCCCGGACGAGAACCGGGCATCCGTACCGCTGGACCAACGCGCCATGCGCACCCCCACGAGGAATCGAACCTCGACCTCGGCGTTCGTAGCGCCGCACTCTCTCCGTTGAGCTATGGGGGTCCGTTGAGCCGCAGGCTCAACCGAGCGGCCGGCGGGCATCGAACCCGCTGCTCCAGGGTGGAAGCCTGGCGTGTCCGCCGAGTTCACCACGACCGCATGTCTTGCTCCGCTGTGGAGTTGTGAAAGAACAGGCGCCGAAATTGCGCGGTAAAGCACCGGTGGAAGGTGTCGAACCCTCTCGCCGCGGTTTTGGAGACCACGCCGCTTCCGAAGCTCACCGATTTGTTTTTTGCATGGGAAATAGAAGAAGCCGCCCGGATCGCTTGTGCGATGGGCGGCTCCCGTGCGTGACGCTGGTTACGTCACGGAGGAGAGCCTTCCCAGGTCAGAAGCATCTCGCTGGACCACGCGAGGGACTGCCGCCGGCCGAGCAGGCGCGCGGCAACGGCCACGGCGCCTGACTGCTGGCGCTGCGACCCTCGCTCTCGCATGCTCGACATCGCTTCTCCCGGGTCCTCGTGGTCGGTGTGTGTTTTCACTATGGCCGATTCACCGATGGCCGTCAATCATTATTTGGCGATTCGTGGTTGGGAACTTTGGCGGGTGGGTAGTTCGTTGGGTGAGAGAAGCACCGACAGGAAGGACCAGTCATGCCGATGCTCAGGAAGCTCACCGCCGTCGCCGGCGCCGCGGCGGCCGCGACGAACTACGCCAAGCGCCACCCGGACAAGGTGAACCAGGCCGCGGCGAAGGCGGGCGCGTTCATCGACAAGCAGACCAAGGGCCGCTATCGCCGCCAGATCGACACCGCCATGCACAAGGTCCGCTCGTTCACCGGGCAGCGGCCGGACGCGGGTCGACCCTAGGCAGGCGATCGGCGCTACCGCCAGGGCACGACCTTGCCGTGGCGGACCAGCTGCCCGTAGCGGTCGGGGTCGACGGGCTGGAACGCGAGCTCCAGCAGGGCGACGGCGGCCTGCGCGGGCGTGGGCGCGTCGCTGACGTCCCACCACAGTGCCGAAGTCGGTGTGTTGATCATGCCGGGGCAGGCGGCGGCGACGAGGATCCCGCGGGCGGCGTCGTCTTCCCGGCGTTGCTCGGCCAGCGCCCGCACGGCGGCGACCTGCGCGATCTTGGACGGGATGTTCACGAATCCCGGCCACGCGCCCGAGCGTGCGCTGCCGTCCAGCACGGCATCCCGCCACGCGGCCACCTGCTCGTCCACCTCGTCCAAAGAGGACAAGCCGTCGAAGCGGTCGTGCAGCACCGGTGCGAGTTGGCGCAGCGTGCCAAGGGAACTGGCCACGACGATCAGGCGCCCGTTGTCGCGCATGATGGGGGCGAAGGCACGCAACAACCGTGTGGTGCCGAAGTTGTTGACCTCCGTGTACGCCTCGACGATCGAGCGCGGATCGTCGTCGGGACCGACGCGCATGACGGCGTTGCCGAACACGATGTCGACCCCGCCCAGCCGGTCGGCGAGACGGGCGGCGGCCATCGGCTCGGCGACGTCGAAGACCTCGCCACGCACCTGGGCGCCCCCGCCGGGCAGCGACTCGACGGCCTGGTTGATCCGGCCGAGGTCGCGGCCGGTGAGGTAGACGGTGTCCTCGGGCGTCAGACGCTGGGCAAGCCCTTCGACCAGCGCCAGGCCGAGGCCCTGGGTGGCGCCGGTGACCAGTGCGACCGTCATGCCACGCTCCGTTCCGACAGGTCCCACAACCGTTGCGCGCCTTCGGGATCCAGCGCGTAGCGGGCGACACCGTGCAACGGCGGCGCCTCACCGCGGCGGTCGATGGTGACGGCCTCGGCGCAGTCCTCGAAGTAGCGCCCGCCGATCCCCTTCAGCAGCGGGGAAGTGGCCACCAGGACCGACGTCGCCGCGCCTTGCGCCGGCGTCTTCATCAGTTCGAGCGGCGTCTGGCCGGTGCCGCGGCCGCCGGTGTGGCGCTGCAGGTTGGTGAAGATGCCGCCGGGCATGACGGCGTTCGCGGTGATGCCGTCGTCCGCCCAGCGCCGCGTGGCCTCGACCGCGAACAACACGTTCGCGGTCTTCGACTGGCCGTAGGCCAGCCACGGGTCGTAGGGCCGGAACGCGAAGTGGACGTCGTCGAACACGATCGGCGAGCGCTGGTGGCCGGTCGAGCTCACCGAGACGATGCGGGCGGCGCCGTCGGCGGCCAGGGCGTCGTGCAGCCCGGTGGCCAGCGCGAAGTGCCCGAGGTGGTTTGTGGCGAACTGCCACTCCCAGCCCTGCGGGGTGTGCCGCTCCGGGCAGGCCATCACCCCGGCGTTGTTGACGAGGATGTGCAGCGGCCCGTCCCACGCCGACGTGAACGCGGCGACCGAGTCCAGGTCGGTCAGGTCGAGCGGGTGGACGTGCAGGTCTTCGTTGCCCGTGGTGGCGGCGATGTCCTTGGCCGTGCGGTGGCCGGCTTCGGTGTCGCGGACGGCCAGGGTGACCTCGGCGCCGGTCGCGGCGAGGGCGCGCGCGGTCTCCACGCCGATGCCGGACGACGCGCCCGTGACCACGGCTCGCCGTCCGGTCAGGTCGATGCCCTCGACCACGTCCAGGGCGGTGCTGGTGAATCCGAACGGGGTTTCGATCAAGCTCATGCCTTCGACGTTAGGCGCGGCTGGTGCATGCGAAAAGCGAGAAAAGCGCAACCATGGTATGCGTATGTGTCATGGCCTTCGCCGATGCTTCCCTCGTCGCGCTGCGGGTGTTCCGTGAGGTCGCCGAACGCGGCACGCTCACCGCCGCGGCGGCCGCGCTCGGCTACACGCAGTCCGCGGTGTCCCGCCAGATCGCCGCACTGGAACGCGCCGCCGGCACCCCACTGCTGGAACGCCGCCACGACGGCGTGCGGTTGACACCGGCCGGCCGGATCGTGGTGCGCCGGGCAGCCGCCGCCGTCGACGAAGTCGATGCCGCGAGCCGCGAGCTGGCCGGCCTGCCCGAGGAGGCGGGCACGGTGCGGCTCGGCTGGATCCCGACGGCCGGGGCCTGGCTGGTGCCGCGCGCGCTGGCCGCGTTGCGCCGCACCGACCCGGCGATCACGGTGCTCACCCGCGAGGGCGGCACGCCGGCCCTGACCCGGGCGTTGCGGGCGGGCACCGTCGATCTCGCGCTACTGGCGTCCGGCCCGCCGTTCCGCTCGCCCGATGCCGAGACGCCGCCGCTGGAACTGCAGACGTTGACCGAACGCAGCCTGCGCATCGCGCTGTCCAGCACCCATCCATTGGCGCACGGCGATTTCGTCGACGTCGCCGACCTGCACGGTGAGCGCTGGATCGCCGGGGCGGGCGGCGAACTGCTGATGGGCGTGTGGCCCGGCCTGAACGAACGGCCCGAGATCGTCCACACCGCGCGCGACTGGCTGGCCAAGCTCCACCTGGTGGCGGCGGGTCTCGGCATCACGACCGTGCCCGCCCCGGTGGCCAAGGTGGCGCCGCCGGGTGTGCGCGTCCTGCCCGTGCGCGGCGGCCCCAGCGAACAACGCCGGATCCTCCTCGCCCGCCTCCCCGGCCCCGTCTCCGAACCCGCCGCCCGCCTGGCCGCCGCCCTCCGCACCGCCACCCTCGAATCCGAGTCCTGACCCGCTTCCCCACGGGAATTGGCCCGCTAATTCCCGCGGTCGGCGAGGGGCGGAGTGCGCCTGACCTGCGGTTCTGTCTGGCACATCTTCGTATTCATGAGGAATGAATGCGTCGTGGCTCCGAGTCATCTGCCGACGCCTCGTCACCCCACCCCGGAGGGAATTAGCCCGCTAGTTCCCGGGGCTGGCGCGGGATGCAGTGCGCCTGACCTGGGATTCTGCTCGCTACGCGCTCGTATTCATGAGGAATGAATGCGTTCCGCTTCGCGTTCGTCCCGCCGCGGGTCGCCTCCGGCTCGCTCGTGCGGAATTAGCCCGCTAATTCCGTCGGCCGGCGAGGGGTGGAATGCGCCTGACCTGCGGTTTCCCTCCGCGCGGCCTCGTATTCATGAGGAATGAATGGGTGGGGGGTGGAGGGAGGGTCGTAGGGTCGGGAGTATGGGTGCTGGGTTTGCCGCGGAGTGGTTGGCGGTGCGGGAAGCGGCGGATGCGGCAGCTCGGGACGGGAGTTTGCCGGCGAGGTTGCCGTCGGCTCCGTTGGTGGTGCGGGACCTCGGGTGCGGCACCGGCGCCATGGCTCGGTGGCTTGGTGCGCGGCTTTCCGGTTCGCCCCGGTGGATCCTGACCGATCACGACCCGGACCTGCTGGCCATCGCGGCCGCCACCGTGCCGGGGGCGGTCACCGATCTGCGGGACTTCACCACCTTGAGCGCGGACGATCTCGCAGGCACCGACCTCGTCACCGGCTCGGCCGTGCTCGACCTGTTGACCGCCGAGGAGATCACCGGCCTCGTCGAGTCGTGCGCCGGCGCGCGGTGCGCCGCCCTCTTCACGCTGTCCGTCGTGGGCAAGGTCCGCTTCACGCCGCCGGACCCGCTCGACGACGAGCTGGTGGCCGCCTTCAACGCCCACCAAAGGCGCACAGTGGGCGGTCGTCGCCTGCTCGGGCCGGACGGGATCGCTTGGGCGGCCGAGGAATTCGCGCGGCTGGGGTACACCGTCACCCGCGCGCCGAGCCCGTGGCGGCTCACGCCCGGCGAACTCTTCGATCAGTGGCTCGAAGGCTGGCTCGGCGCCGCCTGCGACTGGCGTCCGGAGTTGGCCGAGGCGGTGCGGGACTGGCGTCGGCGCCGATCGTCGCAAGAGCCGCACGTGGTCGTCGAACACGAAGACCTGCTTGCCATCCCGTGACCTCCGGGGCTCAGAGCCCCTCGACGGTGCCGCCCGAGAACGGCGTGCGCCCGCCGACGAGCGGCCCGTCGCCGAGCTGGATCCCGCCCCAGAACCCACGGGGCATCGTCGGTTCGGACAGCGGCCGGGGAGCGAGCGCCTGGCCGAGTTCTTCGGTCGCACGCACCACGGCCGGGTCGAACCGGTCGTCGATGACCTGGGGCACGGCCGCCATCACGTAGTCCCACACCTGCTCGCGGGGCACACCCTCGTCCTTCGCCCGGGCCACCGCGTTCTGCCAGGCTGATCCGACCGCCTTGCCCTTGAGCCGCTCCTGCAACGTGGTCGTTACGGTGTCCCCGGCGAGGTAGTCGGGACCGTGGAACATCGGGCGCCGGACGACTTCGTCCACCGGGAGGCCGAGCCCGAGCACCGCGTGGACGCCTTGCAGCGTGGCGCACTGCAGACCGGTGCCGATGCTGCTTGACGCGAGCACGGGCCGTCCGTCGCGCAACGCGATCGCCGGGTTCACCGGGCACGGCAGGTGCTCACCCGGCCCGAGGCCGGCCAGGGCGCGTTGCTGGAAGCAGGCGGAGTCCGGAATGGACACACCGCCGGCGAACAACCCGGTGCTGCCCCACAGGCTGGTGTTGATCGTGTGGCAGGCGGCGGCGACGTTACCGCGCTCGTCGACGGCGAGCACGAAGTCCGAGTGGCTGCCGGGCCGCATCGCCTGGCGGGTGATCTTGATCAGGTCGTGCAGCGCCCGGGGATCCTCGAGCGGATCGCCGTCGACGTCCTCGGCCAGGCGCAGGGCCGCGGCGAGCGCGGCGCCGCCGGTGTCCGGCCGTGCGATGGTGTGCACCTCGGTGCCGCGGAAGCCGACGGTGAGCGGATCCGCCCAAATCGGTTGGTACCGCGCCAAATCGTCCATTGTGGCCTTGCCGCCAGCGGCACGCACGACCGCGACGAACTCGCGTGCCCACGGCCCGCGGTACATCCAGTCGGCGCCTTCGGTGGCGACGGCACGCAACGTCGTGGCGAGTTCAGGCTGGCGGAAGGTGTCGCCGCGCTGCGCGCGGAACGACTCCGGCAGCACGTCCTTGCGCAGAGCGAACTGGCCCGCGCGGAGCGCGCCGACCGGAAACCCTTGCTCCGCAACGTGGATCGCCGCCGCGAACAGGTCGGCCCAGGGCAGCACACCGAATCGTTCGTGCGCGGAAGCGATTCCGGCCATGAATCCCGGCACGAGGGCCGTGCGCCCGCTCGGTTCGGGCGCTTTGGGGATGCTCGCCGCGTCGTCCTCCTCGGCGAACGTGGCATAGCCCGCGCTCAACGAGTCCGTCCGGTCTTCGCCTGCGTGCACCAGGTGGAAGACGCCCGCATAGCTGACCCACGAACCGGCGGCCAGGGCGATCTGGGTCAGCGCGGTCGCGATCACCGCATCGGTGGCGCTGCCGCCCGCCTCGAGCGCCTTGCGCCCGGCCAGCTGCGCGAACGGTCCGGTCGACCCGACGACCATCGCCTTGGTGCCGGTGCCCGAAGCGCCGTCGAGGTCCGGTTTGTCCAGGCCGAGGGTCAGGTAGCGGTGCACCTCTTCGCTGTCCCAGGCTTCCGGATCCACACCCTCAGCTTTCCACGGGCGGCATGAGCGGTGGCTCGTGTTCTTCCACGGCGGACACGACCTTGCGCAGCAGGTTCGAGAGCCGCTGGCGTTCGCCGTCGGTCAGGGCGCCGAGCAGCGCGCGCTCGGTGACCGCCTGCTCGTCGATGGTGGCCGCCCAGGCGTTGTGGCCCTTCTTGGTCAGGCGCACGAGCAGCCGGCGCCGGTCGTCCGGGTCGTGCGTGCGCGTGAGGTGACCCGAGTCCTCGAGCCGGTCCAGCCGGCTGGTGAGGGTGGCGGGGTGGGTGTCCAGCGCGCGGGCCAGCCAGGTGGGCGTCACCTGGTACGGCGCGCCCACCGAGCGCAGCCGCCAGAGGATGTCGTACTCCCACCCCTTCAGCTTCTGCGCGGCCAGCGCCTGTTCCTTGCGCCGCTGCAGCAGCCGGACGAGCACCTGCATCCGCGTGATCGCGCCCTCGATGTCCGCGTCGAGGTCGGGCACCTCGCGCACCCAGTGCTCGATATGTCTGTCGACGGAATCCTTCATATCCATATACTATCAGTTCGAACAGTACGAATTCATAGTAAACGAGAGGCGTCTGTATGCCACTGTGGCCACCGGAGTTCGCGGGCAGGATGAACGAACACACCATCGACAGCGACCTGCTGCGGGACAACCCGCTGGGCGATCCGCACGTACGGCCGCTCTGGGTCTACACACCGCCGGGCTACGACGAGGACCGAGACCGGCACTACCCGGTCGTGTACATGCTGCTGGGCTTCGGCGGCACGCTGCCCGCGTGGAGCAATCACCCCGCCCCGTACCGCAAACCGGTGCCGGTCCGCATCGACGAGGTCTTCGCCAAGGGCGAGGCCCCACCGATGATCCTGGCCTTCGTCGACGCCTGGACCACCTACGGCGGCAGCCAGTACGTCGACTCGGCCGGCACCGGCCGTTACCACTCCTACCTCTGCGACGAGGTCGTCCCCTGGGTGGACGCCCACTACCGCACCCGGCCGACCCGCGACCACCGCGCCATCGCGGGCAAGTCCAGCGGCGGCTTCGGCGCGTCGATGACGTCGATGCGCCGCCCCGACCTCTTCGGCGCCTTCGCCGCCCACTCGGGCGACGCGCTCTCCGAGGCCCAATATCTCCCGCACTTCCTGTGGGCCGCCCGCCACCTGCGCGCCTACGACGGCGACATCTTCGCGTGGTGGCAGGACTTCACGTCGCGAGTCGCCTTCACCAAGGACGAAGACCTGCGCCTGCTGGAAATCCTCGGTGTCTCCGCGTGCTTCTCCCCGGACACCGACGGCACCCCGCTCCTGCCGTTCAACCCGCGAACCGGCGCGCCGATCCCGGAGATCTGGTCGCGCTGGCTGGCCTGGGACCCGGTGCGCATGGCCCCGAACCACGCCGACGCCCTGCGTTCCCTGCACGCCATCTGGCTCGACGCCGGCACGCGCGACGAGTGGTTCCTCGACCTGGGCACCCAAGCCCTGCACGACGCCCTGCTCGACGCTGGTGTGGCGGAGGAATCCATCCACCTGGAGTTCTTCGACGCGGGCCACCACGGCATCGAGTACCGCCAGCCGCTGGCCCTGGCGTGGCTGGCGCACAAGCTGGCCTGACCCGCCTGGCCGGCCGGGATCGGTAACCCAAAGGGTTCCCTCGGCGATCTACGGTCGTTGCCTGCCGAGATCGAGGTCCACCAAGGGGAGACATGGCGCAGCGGATCCGGATGTGCGGTGCGTTGATCGGAGTGCTCGGCCTGCTCGGCGCCTGCCAGGCCACCGCCGGGACGCCGACCGGCACCGGCGCGGCGACCGCGGGTGCGCCGAGGTCGACGACGAGCGCCCCACAGACCTCCACCGCGAGCGCCGCCGCGGTCACCGTCGGTCCGGACTACGAGCCGTTCGGGCATTTCTTGTACAAGCGCCCGTTCAACACGAGCGAGGACCCGCGGGTCGACGGGCCGATCGAGTTGTACGTCATCGGGCACGGGCCGGTCACCCTGAAAGCCGCCGAACTGTTCCCCGACAAGGCAGTCGTCGGCGAGTCCTACACGAGCATCGGCACGGAGGCGAAGCCGTTGATCGCGGCCGCGGTGCAGGTGCGTGAGGAGGCGAAGGGGCTGGACCCGCAGCAGTTCGTCATTCTGCTCGCGGCGATCGACCCGGCGAGCCAGACCGTTCTGCACACCACCGAAGTGCTGCGCGGCGACGACCAGACCGGTTCGGCGCCCCACAAGCTGACCGGGTCACCCGACGGGGCGGCGGTCGCGTTCGCCACCGACACGACCACGAAAGCGCCCGCCACGAGCTACGCATTCGACGCGATGACCGGCGCGAAGCTGTGGCAGAAGCAGGGCTGGATCCAGGGCCCGGTGCTGGGCGCCGTCACGGTGTTCACGAAGGGTTCCGGCACCCAGGAGGACCACAAGACGCCGTGCGAGGTCGCGCTCGACGTCGAGGTGGCGACCGGGAAGACGCTGCACACCACCAACTCCGCGTCCATGGGCACGCCGTGCCCGTCGATCGAGGTGATCGCGATCGACGCCAACGGCGGCACATCGCAGCAGGCCGAGAAGCAGAAGTACGTGCGCATCACCGCCAGCACGTCGGACAAGGAGTCCACCTACGAGGCACGGACCGGCGCCGACCGCACCCTGCCCGCGACCGTCGTGGCCGCCGACCCGCGCTCTGACCTGGTCTTCCCGCTCGGGCGCATCTCGGACCGCAACACCCAGCGCGTCGAGCCCTTCGGCGTGCTGGACACCACGACCGGCCGTCCCGCGTGGATCCTCGACGCGCAGAAGGCCTACCAGCTCGAAGCCGTCGTGCAAGCGGTGTACCGAGGCAGGATCTACCTCAAGACGACCGACCAGGCGCCCGTCGTCGACCTGGCCACGGGCAAGACCCTCGAGGACAACGCCGCGCGCTACCCGATCGGCGCCGTGGACTCGTGGACCTACTGGAGCGACGGAACCCTGGACAAGACCTGAGGATCAGGGGATGCCGACGAGCAGGCCGGCCAGGCAGACCGGGGTGCCAAGGCCGCTGACCTCGACCCGGTCGTAGGCCGCGTCGATGACCACGTACAGCCGGTGCAGGCCGGCGCGGAACTGCACCGGGGTGCGCACCGCGCCGGTGACCAGCACGCCCGCTCCCGTGTCCGCCGTGTAGTAGTCCAGCATCACGACGCGTCGGTCGGCGACGGGGGACTGCAGCTGGATGGACGTGGGCGTCGCGGTGATCGGCCAGCCGCAATCCTTGACGGGGCCCTTGGTTGCGGCCGGCACGGCGTACTGCAACGTGGTCACGGGGTGCGGCCTGCCGCTCGCGTCGAGCAGTTGCAAGCGCTCGGTCTGGGCGTCGAACTTCGGCGGGTGCGGCAGCAGCCCGAGCACCCGCGAGGCCCGGCCGTCGTCGCCGAACCAGCTGATCATGATGTCGTCGGGCACGTTCGCGTCGTAGACGACGAGCTCCGGATCGGCGGCGACCGCGGCCGACGCGGTGTCCACGTAGGACCGTGCCTCGGTGAACCGCATCTCCGGTGCGAGGCGCAGCAGCGTGACGGTGGAGACAGCAAGGACCGCGACGGCGAGACCGGTGGCCAGCGGTCGCTCCCACGCCGGCGGTGCGGGGTCGCGCCCCGGTCGCAGGAACGCGAACGCACCCAGCAGCGCACCGACCACGATGGCGTCGGCGGTGTAGCGCGGGTCAGCGCCGATGACCGGCCCGATCTGCCCGAGCCGGACCAGCGCGACCATCGCGACGTCCAGCAGCAGGTAGCCGCCCAGCAGCGCCCAGGCCAGCCCCGCCCGCGCCCGCCGCGCCCAGAGGCCGCCGACGACGAGCGCCGCGGTGGCCACGCAGACGAACACCAGCACGCCGGTGGACGGTGTCGCGCCGGCGGCGTGCACCGCGCGCCACGGTCCGCCGAACACACCGACCAGGAACGTGTCGACGACGACCCGGCGGGTGAGGTCGAGCAGTGCGCCGCCCGCCACCGCGCCCGTGCGCACCGACGTCGTCGAGACGGCGCTGTGCAGCGCCAGGAACCCGAGCACGACCGCGGCGTGGGCGAGCCACAGCCGCCAGTGCGCGCGCAGCGCGGTCACCAGCGGCAGCCGGCCGGGGGTCAGCAGTGCGGTCACGGCCACCAGCACGACCGCGAAGAGCAGCGCCTTCTCGTAGAACGCGAGCCCGGCCACCGCCCACCCGACCGTGTACGCGGCGGGCCGGAAACCGCCGCCGCGCAGGTAGGACACCAGGGCGTGCAGCGCGCAGACCAGGGCGAGCTGGCAGGGCACGAGCTCGATCGCGTACGCCCACCACAGCGTCGGCAACAGCACGACGACGCAGCCGCTGAGCACGGCCAGCGGCACGAGCAGCGCCCACCGCCGGCCGAACACGCGCACCAGCAGCCGCCAGAACAACACCACGGTCGCGGCGCGCATCAACAGCAGCGGCACCATGGCCACCGGGAAGTTCAGCGGCGCGACAGCGGTGACGAGCCAGGCGTAGAGGAACATGCCGGGCGAGACGTGGCCGTTGTAGTCCTGGAACAGGAACGACGGCGAGACCGGCGAGCTGTGCGCGGCGAGGTACGTGATCAGGAAGTCGTCCTGGGCGAAGTAGCCCTGCATCGCCAGGACCGCCTGGATCAGCAGCGGGACCGTCCCGACCACCGCCGCGGCGGTGGTGAGGGCACCCGGAACGGCCACGCGCACGGCACGCCTGCCCGCGGGACGCGCGTGCCGCGCGGTTTGGACCAGTGTCATGAACTTGTACTCCCCAGTAGCGATCTGGGGAGGACATCGCCACCGACCGCCAGCCGTTACGCAACACCTTGATCTCGAACAGGTTTTTTGGGGGTATCCTCAAAAACTGTGTCGAAGCCCTTGTTGATCGACCCGTACCGGGTCCTCGGTCGTGGCTATGCGGACGTGCGTCGTCCGGACCGCACCATCGGCCGCCAGGTGCACGCCGCGCTCGGCACCGCCACTTCGGTGCTCAACGTGGGGGCGGGGACCGGCTCCTACGAACCCACCGACCGGCAGGTGCTGGCCGTCGAACCGTCCGTCACGATGCTGGGTCAGCGCGGCCCCGGCTCGGCGCCGGTCGTGCGGGCCACCGCCGAGGCCCTGCCCTGCCGTGACGACCAGTTCGACGTCGCGCTGGCGCTGCTGACCGTGCACCACTGGGCCGATCCGGTGGCGGGCCTGGCCGAGTTGCGCCGGGTTGCCCGGCGGCAGGTGGTGCTCACCTGGGACGTCGAGGTCATGGCGCGTTATTGGCTGGTCGCCGACTACCTGCCCGAGATCGCCGTCCGCGAGCGCCGACTGGCCACAGTGGACACGGTGCTGGCCGCGTTCGGCGCTGCCGAGGTGCAAGTCGTCGAGGTGCAAGTGGTCGAGGTGCCGTGGGATTGCACGGACGGCTTCCTCGCGGCGTACTGGCGACGGCCTGAGGCCTACCTCGACGAGGGCGTGCGGGCCGGCATGTCCGGCGTGGCCTCGCTGCCGGAGACCGTGGTGCGCCCGGCGATGGCCCGGCTGGCCGCCGATCTGCGCAGTGGCGCGTGGCACCGCAGGCACGACGACCTGCTGACCCGGGAAACGCTGGACGTCGGCTACCGGCTGGTGATCGCGTCATGACCGGCTTCCGGCCCACGGTCGAGCTCGGCAACGCCGTGCTGGCCGCGCAGCCGTTCAACGGGCAGGTCGGCGCCCGGTGCACGGTGCTCGATCCCGGCGCGGCCACGCTGGAGATCGAGATCAAGGACCTGCACCGGCAGCAGTTCGGCGTCGTGCACGGCGGTGTCCTGGCCTACGCGGCCGACAACGTGCTGACGTTCGCCGGCGGCAGCGTGCTGGGCCCCAGCGTCGTCACGGCCGGGTTCACGATCAGCTACCTGCGCGCCGCCCGTGACGGCGTGCTGCGCGCGGAAGCCGTTGTCGTGCATGCCAATGCGCACCAGGCGGTGTGCACGGCCGAGCTGCGCGTCGTCCCGCCCGACGGCGAGCCGGTGCTGTGCGCGGTCGCGCAGGGCACGATCGTCGCGACGAAGGTCAGCCGGCCATGATCAGCTTGGCGATCCGCCTGGTCAGCTTGGTGGCCGACGGCGGCGGCGCGGTGCCGCGGGCCAGGTAGCGGCTGACCACGGAGATCGGCAGGTCGATCAGCGCCAGCAGGATCTCGTCGGCGTCCCGCCCGGTCTCCGCGCCCACCGCCCGCACCACGCGCGCTGTCTGCCGATCCCGTGCCGCGCTGTGCTCGGCGAGCTCGGTGCGGGCCTGCTGCGGCCAGGTGTGCGGCGAGAAGGCGCGAACGCCGGCGTGCAGGACGGCGGCCTGCTCGACGTTGTCCCGGCACCAGTCCACGATCCACCCGCTCACCAGCACGACCCCCTCGGCGCCGGGGTGCTCGTCGACCAGCCGCAGCAACTCGTCGTTGAACCGCCGCTCGGTCCGCAGCCACATCGCGGACAACAGCGACGGCCGATCGGGGAACCGGTAGTAGACCGATCCACTGTGGACACCGAGCTCGCGGGCCACGGACGTCATCGTGACGGCACGGGCCCCGCCGGACGCGAACAACCGCACGGCGGCGTCGACGAACTCGTCCGCGGAGTGCGCGGGAGGCCGCCCCATCACGTGGCGTTCTGCCGGGCCTGTTCCAGGTTCGACCGGTGCGGGCCGGCGAGCCAGTCCTGGTCCAGACGCGGGTCGACCGGTTCCTCCCCGCGCCGCAGCGCGTCGAGGTAGGCGCGGTCGGCGGCCAGGCGGGCCGCCACCTCGGGCCCGCCGGCGACGGCGCCGTGGCCGGGGATGAGGACGTCGACGTGCCGCGCGGCCTCGCCCAGCCGGTCGAGCGCCGTCGCGTAGGCGTCCAGCTGGCCGGGACGGCGCGCGTCGAGCAGGGGGATCAGGACGTCGGAGAGCAGGTCGCCGGCGAGCAGCACGCCACGATCGGCGAGCAGGAGCGCGGCGTGGCCGACGGCGTGCGCGTCGTGCTCGATGATCTGGCCCGGCACGGGTCCGCCGTCCGCGGGCAGCGGGGTGAGGAGCCCGATCAACTCGAGCGGGATGCCCGTCGCGCTCTGCGTCGCCATCTCCTGGGCCGCCATCTCCTGGGCCCGCGGCCGGGCTTCGGCGGCGGCCTGGGCGCAGGCGGCGGTGCCGTAGCGCGGCACGTCGCCGAACCGGGGGTGCCAGAGCAGGTGGTCCCAGTGGGGATGGGTCGAGAACCCGGCGACCACCGGGATGCCGAGCCGGTCCACGTCGTCGGCGAGTGCGGTCAGCTCGGCCCCGTCGATGCCGGGGTCGACCAGGATCAACCCATCCGCCACGCGCACGACGGTCGTGTTGCTCCAGACCCACTCGCTTTGCCGGACCCAGACGCCGTCGGCAACCTGATTCAGCACCGGTCCACTGTGTCAGGTGTCCGGCCGCCAGCGCGAGCCCGCCTGCTACGCCTGCTGGACGCGTGCGACGTACTTGCCGGTGCCGCGCCCTTCGGCGAGGGCCTGGTGGGTCGCGGCGACGTCGTCGAGGGCGACCTCGGTGACCGGGGCCGTCACGGAGCCCGCGGCGAGGAGGTCGAGCACGCGGCGCAGCCCGGCCGCGACCCGGTGCGGGGCGCTCACCGACAGGCTGCTGATGCTGAACCCGGCGATGCTCAGGTTGCCACGGGCCAAAGTGGACAGTGGGGGCAGGTCGCCGCGCGTGCCGCCGCCCGCGTTGCCGAACAGGACGATCCGGGTGCCGGGCGCGGCGACCGCCAGGTCGAGGTCGAGCAGCGCGGTGCCCTGCGGGTCGAGCACGACGTCCACCGCGCCGATCCGGGCGGCCAGGTCGTCGGTGTCGCGCGCGAAGACCGCGTCGTAGCCGCGCGTCGCGTCGACCTTGCCGGCGCGGCCGACCGTGCCGATCAGGGTGCCGCCGCCGAGCGCGGGCACCAGTTGCGCGACCGCGCCGCCCACGCCACCGCTGGCCGAGTGCACCAGCACCCGCTCACCGGGGACGAACCGGGCCGCGTCGGTCAGCAGCAGCAACGCCGTGCTCAGCATCAGCGGTGCGCCCGCCGCGACCGCGAAGGGCACCGCGTCGGGCAGGGGCACCGTCAGCGACGCCTGCGCGAGGGCCACCTCCGCGAGCCCGCCGCCCGCGGTGAAGGCGGCCACCCGGTCGCCCGCGGACAGCCCGGTCACGCCGTCGCCGACCGCGAGCACGGTGCCGCTGACCTCCTTGCCCGGCCGGTGCGGCCAGCCGGTGGTGTAGCCGGGATCGCCGCGCCGGGCCATGACGTCGAGGAAGTTGATCCCGGCGTGGCTGACCTGGATCGTCACCTCGCCGGGGCCGGGCCGCGGCACCTCGACCTCTCGCACTTCGGTCAGCTCCGGCCCGTCGGCCGGTCCGGTCATCACCAGGGCTCGCATCGCCCGCTCCTTCATTCGACGTTCGTCGTACGTGATAAGTCGTACCACATGTACTATGAACGTCGAAAGAGGTGACGACCACATGGCCCGCTCAAGCCGCCGGAACGCCCCGCTGGTGCACCCCGAGATCGAGGACTTCGACGTGCTCGACGTGTTGCACGCGCTCGCCGACCCGACCCGGATGACGATCGTGCGGACGTTGCTCGCCGACCCGGAGCGGGCTTGCGGCACGTTCCCCGTCGACGTCGCGCCGTCCACGCTGACCCACCACTTCCGGGTGCTGCGCGAGGCGGGCGTGATCCACCAGCGGGAGGACGGCAACCGCCGCTGGACGACCTTGCGCCGCGACGACCTCGACGCCCGTTACCCAGCGCTGCTGGACACGATCGTCTCGTCCTACGAACGCCAAGCCACCGCACCAGATCCGGCGACTTCATCCCAAGCCTGACCGCGGCAGTCAGTACGTGTTCGCCAAGCCCCACAGGAAATGTTCGACGAAACCCGCCAGACGCGAGCAAGGGCGCTGACTTACGTCAACGCCCTTGCCGCACTGTGTAGCCCCGACGGGACTTGAACTGAAGTGCCGTCCCCGGCCTGGTGGCGGCCGGGCACCACGATCTTCCTCAGCCGACCACGCAGGTCAGGGCCGGCGCCGGGTTCGCACCGGAATAGGTGGCCTGAAACCCGAAGGTCGTGGACTGCCCGGGGGCGACCGAGCCGTTGTAACTCAGGTTGCTCGCCGACACCGAACTCCCGCTCTGCGTGAGGCCGGCGTTCCAGGAGCCGGTGACGTGCTGGTTGCCGCTCCACGCCCAGCCGACGTGCCAGCCGGACAGCGCCGAGGACCCCGAGTTGGTCACCGTGACCGTCGCGGTGAAGCCGTTGCCCCAGTCGTTGTCCACGTGGTAGCCGGCCTTGCAGCCACCGCCGCCGCTCCCGCCGGACGTGGTCGCGGTGACCGGCGCCGAGGACGCCGACACGTTGCCCGCGGCGTCCCGGGCCCGCACCGTGTAGGTGTAGGCCGTGGTCGCGGCCAGCCCGGCGTCGGTGTACGAAGTGGACGGTGTGCTGCCCACCCGCGTCCCGTTGCGGTAGACGTCGTATCCCGTGACGCCAACGTTGTCGGTGGACGCCGGCCACGACAACGACGCGCTGCTCGACGTCGTGCCGGTGACCGCCAGGTTCGCGGGCACCGACGGCGGGGTCGTGTCCCCGCTGTCACCGGTCGAGGCCGAGAACGAGAAGCTGTTGCTGGCCAGGCCCTGGCCACCCTGCCAGATCTCGAAACCGCCCTCGGCGTCGATCAGGTAGTGCGCCGGGTTGAGCGAGCCGCGGGCCACCGAGTCGTTGACCAGCGCCTTGATGTCCAGGTCGCTGACCGAGGTGGCGCCGCCCTGCAGCACGTAGGAGATGATTTTCCAGGAGGACTGGTTGCCGGTCCACACGTTCCACGAGTGGCCGGCCAGGTGCGCCGTCCCGGTCTGGCTGCCGAAGGGCTGCACGCCGCCCCGGCTGTTGATCCAGATCATCAGCTCGGTGCCGTCCGGCTGGCCGTCGGTGGTCGGCGTGGAGTTGAACCAGATGTCGTACGCCACGTCGTAGGCACCGGAACCGGGCTGCGTGGTGGACCACGAACTGCGCGCGCTGCCCAGCCGGCTGACCTGGATGGGCAGCCCGCTGCCTGCGGTGCACGCGCCCCAGTGGCATCCTTTGTAGACGGACGGGTAGGTCGCCGGGGCGCCGCCGCTGAGGTTGAAGCCCGCGTTGGTGATGGTCCACGCGCCGGTGCTGGTGTCGATGGCGGCGCACTGGGTGTCCGTGGAGTTCCACTCGTTCTGCTGGTAGGTGTATTCGCCACCCTGCAGCTCGGTGGTGCCCCACTGGGTGCAGTCGCTGACCGTGGCGGCCGACGCCGGTGCCGTGCCGAGCACGAGCACCGACGCGGCCGCCGCGCCGGTCGCGACCACGGCGAGCGCGGTGCGAAGACCGCGGGATGCACGCATGGTCTGACCTTCTTTCCTCGCCGCGGTCAGCTCCCGCTCGCCGACAACGTCGGCGCGGGGTTGCTGCCGCTGTAGGTGGCCTGGATGCCGAACGTGGTGGACTGGCCCGGGGCGATCGAGCCGTTGTAGCCGAGGTTGTGGACGTCGACGCCGGTCCCGTTCTGGACCAGGCCGGCGTTCCAGCTGTTGGTGACCTGCTGGTTGCCACCCCAGGTCCACTTCACCTCCCACGCGCTGATCGCCGTGGTTCCCTTGTTCTGCACGGTGATCGTGGCGGTGAAGCCGTTGCCCCAGTCGTTGTCCACGTGGTACGACGCGGTCACCGAGCCGCCGGTGCTGCCCGGCTTGGTCGTGCCGGTCACCGCGCTGGACGCGGTCGACAGGTTCCCCGCGGCGTCCCGGGCCCGCACTGTGTAGCTGTAGGCCGTGCCGGCCGCGAGCCCGGTGTCGGTGAAGCCGGTCGTGGCGACCGAACCCACCTGGATTCCGTTGCGCTGGACCAGATAGCCGGCCACACCGACGTTGTCGGTGGACGCCGACCAGGACAGCGACACGCTGTCGGAGGTCGTGGCGGTCACCGTCACGCCGGTCGGTGTCGTCGGCGGCTGGGTGTCGCCACCGCCACCGCCACCACCGAACAGCTCGGAGTAGACCGCGAACGCCATCGCGACATCGGCCTGCGCCCAGAACCGGTGGTAGGTGAACTTCGGCGCCGGCCCGGTGCCGTTGACGTAGGCCTGCACGTCCGGCCAGCGCGGGTCGGTCTTGTAGAACGACCGCATGCCGATGAACGTGACCCCCGGCTGCACCTTGTCGCCGTTGGGCATGGTGCCCGACCAGCCGGACGGCACGTACACCTGGTCGCCGAAGCGCTTGTAGTCCTCTCGGGTCTCCACCGTGGTGACGCCCTTGGACTCGGCGTGCGCCGACATCGCGTCGAGCAGGTTCTTGGCCTTGGCCTTGGCGGCGGTGTCGTTGGTCGCCGCCGCGTAGTACAGCAGCGCCTTGACCGTCGCCGCGGCCACGCCCACGTCCTGGCTGTAGTCGGTGACGCTGACGTGCAGGCCGGTGTTGCTGCCCGGGCTCGCCGGGTTCCACGTGTCCGGCTGGCCGGTCCACGCCAGGGTCGACGGGATCTTGAAGGTGCCCGCTGCCGGGTCGGCCGTGACCTGACCGGACACCCACGCCACCCACTTGTCCAGCACTGGCCGGACCTTGCTGTCACCGGTGATGTAGTAGTACTCGGCCCAGCGCTCCATCCCCCATGCCTGCATGCCGAACCAGTTGTTGCTCGGCGGGTCGTGGTAGACCGGCTCCCAGTCGTAGGCCATGCCGTAGAACGTGGGCGTGCCCGCGGGTGGGGTCCCGTACTGGCCGTCCCAGCTGTTGGTGCAGCCGCCGGCGATGCCGCCCTCGGCGGACTGCAGCCAGCGCAGGAACTCGATCTGCCTGCCCAGGCTCTTGGACCAGTCCGACTGCGCGGTGGACCCCTTGGGCACCAGCGGCGACACCGACGACAACGCGAAGGCCGCCACCGGGTTCTGGTAGCCGGTGTGGCTCGCGCCGTCACCGATGCGCCACGCCCAGCCGCCGCCCGGTTCCGCGCCGCCCCACGCGTAGTACCAGCCGAGCAGGTAGTGCTGGGCCTCGCGGCCGTTGCCCGCCGGGCAGACGTTGGCGTCCACGCAGTTGCCGACGCGTTTGAAGTACTTGTCGAACATGGCGTAGCGCAGGAAGTCGCCCATCCTGGCGGCCTTGGCCACCGAGGCGGAGATCGCCGACCCGTTGCCCTGCGCGGTCGCCCACCGCTGCGCCCAGTACGCGGCCTGGATGGCGCGCGCGTCGGCGTCCGGTGCGTTGGTGTACTTCCACTGCTTCGCGTAGCTCTGGTCCTTGACGAACAGGTCCAGGTACCCGTTGGGCCCGCCGTACTTGAACTGGTCGGTGCACGGCTGCGGGATCGTTTCCCACACCGACTCCTGCGCGCCGCGCTGATAACTGTTGATGTAGCACGGTCCCGGCGCGCTCGGGCCGGCTTCACCGCCGGTGCCCGCGGTGTTGCCGTAGCCGTAGACGTTGTCCACGTCGATCAGCCAGTGCATGCCGTAGACATCGGAGGTCCCGTACGCCGACTTCAGCTCGCCGGCGATCGGGTCCGACCCCACCGCGACGCTGCTGTCCAACGGCGAGGGGTAGTTGTTCGGGCTCGACCACTCCGGGGCGTAGGTCGCGGGCTTGCTCGCGTTGTAGGAGTCGTTGGACGGCTGGTCGGTGTGGGTGGGGATGATGTACTTCTCGGCCGCCGACCACGCGCTGTTGAACGGCGCCCAGTCGCCGGTCACCCGGCCGTAGGTGGCCTCCAGCCACATCCAGTAGCTGAAAGCCTCCGATGTGGACTGGTGGCCATGGTCGGGCGCCTCGACCATCAGCTTCTCGACCGAGTGGTAGGGGACCCCGGCGCTGCTGAAGTAGCCGTTGGCCGGGTCCTTGATCTTGTTGTACTGGTCGAGGAACCTCTGCTCGTACTCGTCGGCCGCGGCGTTGGACGTGGCAGCCGTGGCCGTGGCGGTGGTGGTCTGGGTGCGGCCGAGCGTGCGCGGCTCGGCCTTGGCGACCTCGGACGCGGTCGCCAAGCCGAGCAGCGCACCACCGACCGCCGTCACGAACCGTCTGCGGTTCAGGCGTGTCATGGGTTTCTCCTCGGGTGCCGATCAGCCGGCGGTGCAGGTGAAGGTCGGAGCGGGGTTGCTGCCGGAGTACGTGGCCTGGAAACCGAAGGTGGTGGTCTGGCCGGGCGCGACCGCGCCGTTGTAGCCGAGGTCGCCCGCGGTGACGCCGGTGCCGGACTGGGTCAGGCTGGTGTTCCAGGAGCCGGTGACCTGCTGGTTGCCGCCCCAGGCCCACGTGACCTTCCAGGAGCGGGTCGTCGCCGTCCCCGTGTTCTTCACGGTGACGGTCGCGGTGAAGCCGCTGCCCCAGTCGTTGTCCACGTGGTAGGTGGCGGTGCAGCCGTTGCCGGTGCCACCGCTCTGCGTGGTCGCGGTCACCGGGCTGGACGCGGTCGAGGCGTTGCCCGCGGCGTCGTGTGCCTTGACGGTGTAGGTGTACTGCGTGCTTGCGGTCAAGCCGGTGTCGGTGAAGGTCGTCGAGGATGCGGTTCCGACCTTGCTTCCGTTGCGGTACACGTCGTATCCGGTGACCCCGACGTTGTCGGTGGATGCCGACCAGGACAGCGAGACGCTGCTGGACGTGGTGCCGGTGACGGTCACGCTGCTCGGCGTGGACGGCGGCGTGGTGTCGCCACCATTGCCGCTCTGCGTGGTCGCGGTGACCGGGCTGGACGCGGTCGAGGCGTTGCCGGCGGCGTCGTGCGCCTTGACCGTGTACGTGTACTGCGTGCTCGCGGTCAAGCCGGTGTCGGTGAAGGTCGTCGAGGATGCGGTTCCGACCTTGCTTCCGTTGCGGTACACGTCATAGCCGGTCACGCCGACGTTGTCGGTGGATGCCGACCAGGACAGCGAGACACTGCTGGACGTGGTGCCGGTGACGGTCACGCCGCTCGGTGCGGACGGCGGGGTGGTGTCGTTGCTGGTGCCGATGGGCGGGTAGGCGTTGGCCAGCAACTGGTGGAACTGGGCGGAGAACCAGTGCCCGGCCAACGGGGACCCGTCCATCGCGCCGGTGGGGTTGTTGCCGTTGCGTGCATTGCCCCCGTAGGTCGGGTCGCACATCTGGTCGAAGCCCTTGCCCTCGTCGTTGGCGATGGGCTGGCTGGCACCGTCCGACTCACCCGGCGGCTTGGCCCAGACGTAGGCGTCGACGCCGGAGGCGGGGGCCGCCTTCGGCCGCTCACCGATGCCCGCACCCACCTGGTTGCACCAGTTGCCGGGGTGGATGCGCCGGTCGGTGCGCGACTCGTTGACGTAGGCGTCCACGGTGGTGGCGGTGCTGGTGTGGGTCGGCCGGTTCGCGCCGCCCCAGCCGTTGCGGCCGGTGTCGATGAGCATGCCGAGGCCGGCGTTGAAACCCTTGCCGACCAGCATGGTCCGCAGGTTCTGCGCGAACGGCAGCTCGTCGACGTAGTAGTTCCAGTCCACCCACTTCGACTGGCGCACGGTCTGGCCGTTGACGGTGTCGTTGACGGTGAAGTAGGGCTCCTTCAAGGCGCTGTAGTTCGCCGTGTTGGTGATGAACCCGGTCACGTCGTTGACGCTGGCGCCATTGCTGGTGGCGGCCTGCAGGGCCACGTCACCGAACGGGCTGAAGTTGGTGTCCCAGCCCAGCCAGGCGTGGTGACCGGCGTCGATGTAGTTGTAGACGTTGGGGAGCGCGCCCAGCTTGCCCAGCGCGTAACCGACGCCGTTGACGTAGTCGCCGGTCTGCTTGGCCAGCCGGCAGGCGTCGGTGGACCCGGCCTGGCTGCCGGCGTTGGTGACCAGGTTCGGCAGCGAGTCCGGCTCGATGAGGTTGACGATGCGCAGGCCGGCGTACTTCGAGTCGGACATGATCGCCGCGATCGGGTCGATGTAGCTGTGCTCGTAGGTGCTCAGCCCACCCGAGGGGATCTCGCCGTTGGACGCCAGCGCCGCGCAGTCGCGGTTGGGCAGGTCGTAGATGACGAACTGGATGAGGTTGGCGCCCTGGCTCAACGCCTTGTCGAGGTGGGCGCGTAATCCCATGCCGCCGTTCACACCACCGATGGCGGCCATGCGGTCCAGCCAGACGAAGGTCGGCTGGTTGGCGATCGCGCTGCCGCCGTCCGCCGCCGCCTGGCTCGACCACTCGGGATTCACATAGGGCGTGGCGCCGGCATAGGGGTTGTCGAGGGTCGCCGCGCTGGCCGGGACGGCCGCCGCGGTCAGCGACAGCGACGCGGCCGCGATGGCCAGCGCCGCGCCCGCGGCCCACGACCGCCTTCGTGCTCTGATTCTCATGGCTCTCCTTCTTTTTGGGCAGCGGCGGATCCCCGAACCATCCGAAGTGGACGGACCGGTGTGGTACGCCGGTTGATCACATTTCTGGGAGCGCTCCCAGAGCGTTCCGTGTGTGTGCGATTCGGAGATGCGGATGGGGTGGGGAGGCCGCGACGAGGCAGGCAGCACGCAAAAAGGCTTGCCTCGCCGCATCTACTGCCCGACATCGGCAACATCGGGCCTGGGCGCGCCGGCTTCGCCGCCACGCCCCCATGAGTACGCTTGCTTCAGCCGTGGCCCCGTTGAGGGCCCGATCTGTGGGAGCGCTCCCACACACGGATATGTTACAGGTAGATGTCAATAGGTGACCCGGAGTCGCTGACAAGCGCTCGCGTCAGCAGGTCGACGTTGCGCGGCAACGGATCCGTGACGATCTGGATGTGTTCGTGAAGGCGGCGGCTCGCCGTCGAATATGAGGCCACGGAGCCTGTTGGCCTCAGGTCGTGGCGCCGGCCTCGTTGGGAGCCTCGACGCCGGCTCGTGCGCGTGCGGCGAGGATGTCCGGGACGTGCGCCTCGGCCCACTGTCGTACCGCACGCAGCGGAACCAGCAGGGAACGGCCGAGTTCGGTCAGGGCGTATTCGACGTGCGGCGGGTTGCCGCCCAGGTCGGTGCGGGTGAGCAGGCCGTCCGCCTCCATGGCGCGCAGCGTTTCGGTGAGGGCCTTGGGGGTGATGCCGCGGATGTGGGCTTTGAGCTCGGTGAACCGCATCGGGCCGCGCTCGAGCGCGTTGACGGCGAACACCGTCCACCGCGCCCCGATGCGGTGCAGCACGGTGCGGCTCGGGCACGTCGCCGCCATGACGTTGTACGCCTTGCCCACGAGGGTCCTCTCGGTAGCGTTGAAGATACCGGTAGCAAATCTATACCGTCACGGCCATGAGCGAGAACCTGACAGGCAATCGGATCCTGGTCATCGGCGGTGCCCGCGCCATCGGCGCCGAGCTCGTCCGGCGGACCGAGCAGGCCGGTGCCGAAGTCGTCGTCGCCACCCGATCCGGTCCCGACGTCCGGATCGACGTCACCGACGAGGCCACCATCGCCCGGGCCGCGGCGACGCTCGGCGCCTTCGACCACGTGATCTCCACCGCGTCGGCGCACCACGACGTGCCGGTGCCCGACCTCGAACACGACAAGATCCAGGCCGCGTTCGCCGCCAAGGTCGTCGGCCCGCTGCTGCTGGCCAAGCACTTCGGCCCACGGATGCCGGCCGGCGGGTCGTTCCTGTTCTTCTCCGGCATCGTGGGCTGGCAGCCCAAGCCCGGCACCGTCGTCAAAGGGACTGCGAACGCCGCGCTGGCCGCGCTGGTCACCCACCTGGCCGTCGAGCTCGCGCCCCTGCGGGTCAACGCCATCGCGCCCGGCGTCACCGACTCCGGCACCTGGGACCGGCTCGCGGACGAACGCCGCCGCGCTCTGTACGACAAAGCCGCCGCGGCCTCGCTCGCCGGCCGGGTCGGCACGCTCGAGGACGTCACCGACGCCGCCCTGTGGTTGCTGGGTGCGGGCTGGGTGACCGGCGAAACGATCCACGTCGACGGCGGCTCCCGGCACCCCTGAGGAACTATTAGGGGCGGCTGCCGCGGGTGTTCGCCGCCGGGTGGTTGGGTTGGTCTCGGGGTTGAGGCGGCGAACACCCTTGCCACCGGTGCCGGCGGTTTGCGGTGCGTAGGTGGCTGGGTTGAATGGTTGCGCCGCGCTGTTCCGTGCCGTTTGTTGGGTGGTCCCGTTGGTGGCTGGGCTGCGTGGAAGAACTGGAATATTCCGGCGATTGTTCCCACGTTCGGGTTAGGCCATTTGTTCGAATGGCGTGGTATGATCGGGGGTATGGAACTGGGGGAGTTTAACTCGACTGTCGCGCAGTTGCGGCGGCTGGAGTTGAAGCTGCTCGACGACATTTCCCGCCTCGAGTGGAAAGAGTCGGGGTATCCGCAGTTGTGGCGGTTTTTGCAGGATGTCCTGCACGTGACCGCCAAGGAGGCCAAGCGCCTCGAACGCCACGTTGAGTTGTTGTGTCCGAAGATCGGGATCACCGGACAGCCCATCCCGCCGCGGCTACCAGCCGCCCGTGCTGCGATGGCGGCCGGGGAGATCTCCGGCGCGCATGTGGACAAGATCGCCACCACGGTGGAGTCGGTCCCGGTCGAGCACGCCGAGCAGGTCGAGGCGGACATGACGGGGTTGGCTCGGAAGTTCAACCCGACCCAGCTCATCCGCCTGGGCGAGCGCATCGTCGACGCCCTCAACCCGGACGGTCGCAAACCCATCGAGCCGACGGTGGTGGATGCGCAGAACACGCTGGACCTGTACGAGCACCGCGATGGTTCGCTGTCAGGTCAGTTCCGGCTCGGCGGGGAGGACGCGAGTGTGCTGCGCGCGCTGCTGTCGCCGCTGGCCAAGCCCCAGGCTCAGGACGACCGCACCCTGGCCGAGCGGCAGGGTGACGCGCTGGCGGAGATCATCGGCTTCGCCGCCGACTCCGGCCACGCCCCGGCCGAGGGTGGCGAGCGTCCGCACATCGCGGTGACGGTCTCCTTGGAGACCCTGCAGACCCGCATCGGTCGCGCCATCCTCGACGATGCCCGCACACTGACTCCGGAGCAGGCCCGCCGGGTGGCCTGCGAAGCGAAAGTCATCCCGGTCGTCCTCGGCGGCCAATCCCAGCCACTGGATATCGGGGAAACCCGCCGCCTGGCCGACAAACGATTGCGTAGAGCTCTCGCCATCCGAGACGGAGGCTGCGCTGCACCGGGGTGCGCACGAACACCGCATCAATGCCACGCCCACCACATCAAACATTGGGCCGACGGCGGACTAACCACGCTAGATAACCTGGTCCTGGTATGCCCATATCACCACCGGCTGATCCATCACACCGAATGGTCGGTGCATATGGATGACGGGCTGCCGGTATTCACGCCCCCACCCTGGCTACAACGCACCGCGTAAAAGATCTCGGGGTGGTGGCACGGCTGCGGTGGATGACCGCGCGGTGTTCACCGCGATCGTGTTCGCTGACCAGTGGCTGTGCTTGGCGGATGTGCCGCCGTCGTTCGGGTCACCGTTCCCACCGCGCATCGCAGATTCACCGAGTGGACCAAGGCGGGCCTGTGGTAGCGGTTTCCGCTGCCAACACCAACGACTCCAACGACTCCTGCGCGCTCAAGCCGCTGGTGATGGCCATTCCCGCGGTCAAGTCCCGACGCGGACCCCGCCGCCGACGACGACCAGCCAAGCTGCACGTGACCAGGCCTACGACCAGGCCGTGTTGCGCGCGTGGTTCCGCGCGCACGGCATCGCGGTGCGCATCGCGCGCAAGGGTGCCGAGTCCAGCCAGAACTCGGCGCACACCGAACGCTCCATCGCCTGGCTCTTCGGCTGCCTGCCACGGCAGGGCACCTTCGGCTGCGGCCGATCGCGGCAGGGACCGGCGACCCGCCGTTCACTCGGCCGCGCGGTCGGCCGGCGGTCGGCGGCGGGCGGTCAGCTCGGTCAGGGAAGGCGGCGTCCACGCGCCGTCGGCACGGTAGAGGTCGGTGCCGGGCGGGACGATCGCGTCGATGCGGTCCAGGGTCTCGTCGTCCAGCACCAGCGCGGCGCCCTTGAGCGTGGCCTCCAGTTGCGCCATCGTCCGGGGGCCGGTGATCACCGACGTCACCGCCGGGTGCGCCGCCGGGAACGCGATCGCCAGCTCCGCCAGCGTGCAGCCGAGGTCCTCGGCCACGGCGGTGAGCTGCGCCAGGGCCTCGAACTTGCGCTGGTTCTCGGGCAGCGACGCGTCGAACCGCTGCGGGTTCAGCGCCGCGCGGCCCGTCGTCATGTCCACCGGCTGCCCCGCGCGTACCTTGCCCGACAGGAAGCCCGACGCGAGCGGGCTCCACGTCAGCACCCCCATCCCCAGCCGCCGGCACGTCGGCAGCACCGACCGCTCGATTCCCCGCGCCACCAACGAGTACGGCGGCTGCTCGGTGCGGAACCTTTGCAGGCCAAGGCGTTGCGCGACGTGGTAGGCCTCGGTGATGTCCTCGGCCGGGAACGTCGACGAGCCGAACGCTCGGATCTTGCCTGCCCGCACCAGATCCGTCAGCGCGGACAGCGTTTCCTCGATGTCCGTCGTGTAGTCCGGGCGGTGGATCTGGTACAGGTCGATCCAGTCGGTCCGCAGGCGTCGCAGCGACTGCTCCACCTCGTGGACGATCCAGCGCCGCGAGTTGCCGCCTCGGTTGGGGCCCTCACCCATCGGGAAGTGGACCTTGGTCGCCAGCACGACGTCGTCGCGGCGACCGGCCAGGGCCTTGCCGACGATCTCCTCGGACTCACCCGCCGAGTACATGTCCGCCGTGTCCACGAAGTTGATCCCGGCGTCCAGCGCGGTGCCGATCACCCGCGCCGCGTCGTCGTGATCGGCGTTGCCGACCGCGCCGAACATCATCGTGCCGAGGCAGTGGACGCTGACCTGGATGCCGGTGCCGCCGAGCGTGCGGTAACGCAACATTCCCCCTGTGATCATTGGTGCGAAGCGGCCATGCTAGGAGCTGGAGTGGACTCCAGGTCAAGCGTGCGGCCGGCCCGGGCGCTGAACCTGTCGGACGATCATCCTCGAGTCGGACGCCGAGGTCGCCCTTGCGGCCGATGATCGGTCATGCGCGATGTTCATACGGTGGCCCTCACCAAGTGAGGGGAGACACCGTGAGGTCAGGCAAGTACATCGCGGCCACCGCCGACGAACTCGCGGCCGGCACCGCAGGCGACAAGGTGGCCGGCGGGGTCAGCCAGAAGGCATTGTTCCGGCGGCACGGCGAAGTCGAGTTCGACGGCGACACGCTCACCTTGCGCGGCTGGTCGGACGGCGGGGATCTGCGGCTTGGCCGTGGCGACGTCACCGCGGTCCGGCGCGAGTTCACCAACCTCTACGGCCGGTTCATCGGTGGCCTGCTGGACAGCGGGAAACCGCTGATCCTCGAAACGGCGACCAACGGCGAGATCTACCTGCTGATCGACCGCAAGGAGTTCATGGAGACCACGGACAACAAGTCGTGGGAGAAGGAACTCGCCGCGTGGAGCGGTCGGGCCTGATCCAAGCCGCGGCCGCGCACTTCGCGCAGCGGATGGTGATCACCGGGTCGTTGTTCTCTCGGCCGACGGAGCCCGTAGCAGGGCCACGACAAGGGCCAACGCCGTCACGGCCAGACCCACGATCACGGCCAGCGACACCGTGTAGGCGGCTTTCGGGCTGTGTCCCGCGAAGTACACCAAGCCGATCACGGTGATGCCAAACGAAACAGCCAGTTGGATCGACGTTTCCATCACGCCGGACGCGGCGCCGGCATGCCCTTCCGGTACGTCGGCGAGGATTCGGCCGACCAGTGGCGCCACGATCAGGCCTTGGCCGACTCCGGTGACGAGCAGTGCGGGAATCAGCGCGATGCCGTTCGGGCCGGCCAAGGCGGCGACGAGCGCGAGCGCGTAGCCGAGGACGTTGAGCGCGCAGCCGAGCACGAGCACGGCGGCCCCCGTGCGTTTGCGCGCCAGCACGGACGTCGCCCCGAAGGCGATCGCGTGCGGGGTGAGCAGCAGGCCCGCGGCCAGCGGCGAATACCGCAGGGGGCCTTGGACTTGGATCACCAGCACGAAGAAGAAGGCCGCGTTCGCGCCCAACAGGGTCACCAGCACCGCATTGCCGAGCCGGTAACCGGACAGCCGCCACAACGCCGGTGTCGCAAGCGGTTGACCGCCCCGCGCCGCCAGTCGTCGCTCCCACACCCAGAAGAGCACCAGGACCGGCACGGAACCACCCAGCAACAAGAAACACCACCACGGCCACCCGAGGACCCGGCCCTCGGTGATCGGGAACACGCACAACAGCATCCCGGCGGCGAGCAGTGCGGCCCCGCGAACGTCCAATTCGGACCGAGCCGCACGGCGCTTTCGTGGTGGCTTTCGTAGTGTGGCAACGGCGACGCCGATGATCGCCGCCAGGCCGACCGGGATGTTGATCAGGAACACCTGGTGCCAGGTCAGGCCGAGGATGTTCGCGTGCAGCAGGACGCCGGTGAGGACCTGGCCGACGACCCCGGCCAGCCCGATCACCATGCCGAACAGGCTCAGCGCCCGTTCGCGTTCGGGCCCCGGCAGCGTGGTGTGCACCATCGACAGGACTTGCGGGAAGAACAACGCCGCGGCCGTGCCCTGGGCGCACCGCAGGACGATCAACGACTCCGGATCGGGTGCGACGCTGCACGCGGCGGACACCAGGGTGAAGGCGGACAACCCGACGAGGAAGAGCCTGCGGTGCCCGTGGATGTCGCCCAGCCGCCCGCCGGTGACCAGGAACAGGCCGTAGAACAGCACGTAGCCGCTGATCATCATGCCCATCTGCGGCAGTGAGGCACGCAGGTCCGAGCCGATCGAGTAGACCGCGACATTGATGATGGACGAGTCCATCATCGCGATGAACGCCGCCGCCATCGTGGCGAGGACGACCGTGCGGTGGGCGCTCACGAACCGATGCGCTCCCGGCCCGCACCCGCGGGACCCGCGTAAGCCTGGGCGATGCCGAGCCACTGCTCGGGCGCGCACCCCTCGGTGGTCAGATCGGCATCGTCGCGGTGCAACCGCTGGGTGACGACCAGGGCGAAGTCGAGGGCCAACCCCGTCACCCGGTCCGGGGCATCGGCCGGTCCCCAGGTCCAGAGCTCGCCGTCGGGCGCCCGCAGTTCGATCCTGAACTCCGCGCACGGCGGCTCCATCCCCCGGAGCTGGTAGGCGAAGTCGCGACTGCGCACCCCCAGCCGCACGATGTGCACGAGCCTGCGGGTCGGCCGCCGTGGGCGCTCGAGGGCGTCGAAGACGTCCTGACCGTGTGCCCACGTCTCCATCACCCGGGCCGCGGCCATGGCGGCGGCCGAGAGCGGACGCGGGGCGAACCAAGGGATCCGTGTCCCGCGGGGGAGCGCGCGCAGGATGGCGGACAACTCGTCGGCGCTGCGCCGCCAGGTGGCCAGGAGCCGGCTGCGTGGCCACGTCGAGCGCTGCACGGTGCCGGCGTTGACGAACGCCGAGCCGGCGTTGATCGACTCGGTGGCGTGCGGTGCGGCGAGCACGCCGTCGACCTCCTCGGCGAACCGGTCGGGCGCGCGGATCGCGCGGATCACCAGCTCGTCGGTCCAGTTGAGGTGCGCGATCTGGTCGACGACCCGCAAGCCGCGCGCGGCGGTGGGGCGGTGCCACTGGTCGGCGTCCACGCCCGACACCGCGGCGTCCAGTTCCGCGCGCTCGGCCTGCAGGTCGTCCACTATCGCGTCAACGTCGGCCATCGACACCCTCCTCGGCGCGCTCACGAGGGACGAAGACCGGGACCGGCTCCCCGTCGTCCTGGTGCTCGAAGGCGACGGCCACGGCGAGCCCGGCCTCGAGCGTCTCGGGGTCGGCGGCCAATCGGACCCGCAGCCACGGGCCCTCGGCGAGCTCCACGATCCCGCCCACAGCGGTGACGCCACCGGCCCGGTCGCGTAGCACCGTCCAGCTGACGAGCGTCCCGGCGCCCGACACCGGCGCCCAGTCGAGGGCGGTCGCCGAGCAGGTCGGGCACGCCCGCACCCGCGGCGCGGCCAGTTCACCGCACCCGGTGCAGTGCCGCACCACCAGTTCGGCCCGGCGCGCGGCGTCGAAGAACGGCGCCGAGCGGTCGTCGCGAAGAACCATCGTCTACGCGCCCAGCACGAGGGTGCTGTGGTGGTGGAGCACACCGCCGTTGCCGCTGACCATGACCAGCTCGTGGTCGTCGGCCTGCCGGTCACCGCCCGCGCCACGCGCCTGGATGACGGCCTCCGCCACCGGCGTCATCCCCCACAGGTAGTAGCCAGACAGCTGACCGCCGCCGGTGTTGACGGCGAGCCGGCCCGCACCTGGCAGCAAGCGCCCCTCCTCGACGAACGGGCCGCCCTCGCCCTTGGCGCAGAACCCGTAGTCCTCCAAGGTGAGCAGCACCGCGAACGTGAAGCAGTCGTAGAGCTCGGCGACGCCCACGTCCTCGATCGTGGCGCCGGCCATGCGCAGGGCGGCCGGTCCGGACCGGGCCGCACCGCTGACGAGACCGAACCCGCTGCCCCTGCCTTCCGGGTGGATCGGGTGGGACTGCGCGTGGCCGAGGACGTGCACCGGCGGCTGGGCCAGCGCCCGCGCGCGGCTCGCCGACGCCACGATCACCGCGATGCCGCCGTTGCTGACCAGGCAGCAGTCCAGCAGCCGCAACGGATCCGCGATCAGCCGGGAGTTCTGGTGGTCGGCGAGGGTCATCGGGTCCCGCTGCTGGGCCAGCGGGTTGCCGCGCGCCCACGCCCGCTGGGCGACCGCGATCGCGCCGAGCTGCTCGGAAGTGGTACCGAAGGCCGCCATGTGCCGCCGGGTGGCCAAAGCGTATTGGGCGTGGCCGCCGGCGAGCCCGGCATCGGCGATCAGGCCATCGAAACCGGCGGGCGGCTCTTGCGGCGTGTAGGCCGCACCGGCGCGGCGATCCCGGCGCAGCGGCGCGTCGGCGAACACGCACGCCACCATGCCGGCCATGCCCGACCCGATCGCCAGGCAGGCGAAGGTGATCGCCGTGCACGCGGAGGTGCCGTCGCCACGGATCTCGTTGAGCAGCTTGAGATCGCGCACGCCGAGGTCCTCGGCCAGCCCCAGGTCGAGGTCGTCGCTCAGTCCCGGGAGCACCAGCAAGCCGTCCAGCTCGCCGGTCGAGATCCCTGCGTCGGCGCACGCCCGGCGCACCGCGTCCGCCGCGAAGTCGCGGGCCGTCCGGTCGTAGACCTTGCCCACCTCGGTGATCCCGAGCCCGACGATCGCGGGTGCGGCCGTCATGGCTTGCCCACGTCGCGCAAACTGCTGATTTCCCACAGTCCCAACGCTTTGACCGGGAGGTCACCGATCGCGGAGAGATCCACTTCGACGATGGTGTCGAGGGGTTCGGGGAGGCCGAACGGGGGCATCCGGAGATTCAGCGGCCGCCAGTCACCGGCGGGGATGTCCACGTTCCTCGTCAGCCGGGAGAAGGTCGTGGTCAGGAGGTACTTGCACCGGCTGCGGGCGATGTTGGCCAGTGCGCCCAGCACGTCGCTCGTCGGCAGGTGGACCAGGCAGTCACGGCACAGCAGCAGGTCCGCGGCGGGCAAGTCGTCCTTGGTGATGTCGAGGACGTCGAACCGCGCCCCGGTACGACCACGGTTGCGCGCGACGATCTCGTCGACGATGTCGCCGCCCAGGTAGTCCACGCCGTCGAGCGGGACCGAGGCCAACCAGGCGGAGTCGCCGCAGGGCAGGTCGAGGATGCTGCGCACGCCCCACCGGCGCAGCAGGCCGGGCAACTGGTCGCGCACGTTGCGCGTGGCCGCCCGGTCGGAGCCCTCACCCGCGGCGGATTCGCCGCCCTCCCACAGGTTGTGGCGGTAGATGTAGCCGAAGACCGACTCCAGGTCTTTCCCGACGACGTGCTGCCTGTGTTGGTGCGCAAGGGTTTCCGCGTAGTTCTCGTCCTCGAACCGTTGACGGGCGCGTGCTCTTACCTTGGCATCTTCCCCCACCGCCGGTGTCCCTCCCCGTGTCGCCGGACGACAGCCCCGCCATCGAGGCTATGGGTTGCGTGACGGTCGTGCAACAACCCGGCTTCCCGGACGCCGCACGACGGCGGCGTGCTCTCCCGCCACGCCGGCCGCAGGCGAGGATCCCTTGCGGCATCTGGACAACCACCGTTCGGTGCGAACAAGGAGTGCCGGGTCGACTTGAACGCAGGCCCGATACGAGCGCCGGCCAGGAGCCGGCCAGCCCGCGTCCAGCTTCGTCCAGAAACGTCCAGCTACGCGATCCCTCACGGTATGGCTTGCCAAGGTTGAAGCGATCTCATGAATCACGGCAGAAGGGCAAAAAATGTTGCGTAGGATGCTGACCGTGACGGCCTCGGTGGTCGTCGCTGTAGCTGGTTTCGTCGGAACCGCCCAGGCCGGCCCGGCGTCACCGTCGTCCGTGCAGACCTGCGGTTTCTACGTGAGTTCCGCAACCGCCTGGTACAACCATTGCGGCACAACCAATGTTCTGGTCCGGGTCGACGTCGCGGGCGGCGGATCCGGCAACGACTACTGCGCGATCGTTCACCCTGGCCTGAATCCCCTCGGTGCTTCCGGCCAGATTCTCAACGCCTACTACCTCAGCACCGGTAGGTGCAACATCTGACCGGCAAACGCTTCCCGTGGTCGCATCCGCCGGACCACGGCTGAGTCCTACCCGGTGACGCTCGGTGCGCCCGTTTCGACGTGGCCGCTGAACCGGCGCAGGAATGCGGAGTCGACGTTCACCGTCGCCGACAGGTCGTACCAGCCGGAGCCGTATGCGACCGGGTTCCAGTCGTCGGTCACGGTTTGGCCTGCCGCCAACGAATACCGCCACGGCCCGTCGGTGCGGTAGTGGTTGGCGGTCACGGTGATCTCGACGGCCGTCGTTCCGGTGTTGCGCAGGGTCAGCCGCAGCTTGTTCTCGGTGGTGTAGCCGGCGATGACGTCGACGCCCGCACCCGCGCCGTTCGCGTCCCCGGCGAAGACCCAGCGGAACCGGTTGGGGCCGTGCACCGCGATGCCGTACTTCCCGCCGCCGTAGCGCTGGATCCGCCAGGTGTCAGCGACCTGCGCACCGGGAGCGAGGTCGTACGGCCACGGCCCGTCGGTCTGCCCGTCGTTGCGGTAGGCCATCAACTGCACCGCCGCGGTGCCTTGGTTGGCAAAGGTCGTGGTGAGGATCTGACGGTCCGCGCTCAGTGCCGTGGTGACCAGCGGCCGGTAGGGCAGCGCGCGGGCCGGCCGGGTACCCGGCTCTTGCGCGGGAACCTGCTGCTCGCCGGTCGCGGGCGGTGCGGGTGGCGGCAGCGTCGGCTCGGTGTCGTCGGCTTGCTTGCGCAGCACCGCGGTGTCCGGCAGCAGCGGGATCCGGACGTCGGGGACGCCGAAGTCGAAGCAGCTCATCAGGTCGCCGCAGATCGCTCGGCGCCACGCGCTGATGTTCGGCTCGACGACACCGGTCCAGCGCTCCAGGAACCGGATCACCGAGGTGTGGTCGGCGACCTCGGAGCTGATCCAGCCGCCGCGGCTCCACGGCGAGATGACGGTCAGCGGCACGCGCGCGCCGAGCCCGATCGGCTGTCCGCCGATGTACTCGCTCGCGGTCCCGGGCGGCGCCACCGGCGGTGCGACGTGGTCGAAGAAGCCGTCGTTCTCGTCGTAGTTGATCAGGACGACGGTGGATTCCCACAGTTTCGGGTTGGCCCACAACGCATTCAGCACGGTCTGCGTGTACGCGGCGCCGTCCACCGGCCGCGCCGCGGGGTGCTCGCAGTACCCGTACGGCGCCACGATCCACGACACCCGCGGCAGCGACCCGCTCGCGCAGTCGGCCGTGAACTCGGCCAGCACGTGGCTGACATCCTTGCCCTTGCCCGAATCCGGCGCCCAGGTCCGGAACACGCTCGCCCGCCTCGACAGCTCGCTCGAGTAGTCCTGGTGGTAGGCGTGGAACAGCCACAGCGGGTTGTCGCCGTAGTCGCCGACGAACGAGCCGGCCGCGTCGCCGACTTCCTTGTTGGCATAGACCTTCCACGAGATCCCGTGCTGTTGCAGGCGTTCGGGGTAGGTCGTCCAGTTGAACACCGGCCGGTAGTCGGCCGGGTTGTAGTTCGCCGGGCCGCCCGCGGTGCCGTCGGCGTCGATGGTGCCGGTGAACAGGTAGAGCCGGTTGGGCGTCGTCGGACCCTGCACCGAGCAGAAGTAGTGGTCGCAAAGCGTGAACGCGTCCGCGAGGGCGCGGTGGAACGGGAGGTCGGCGCGCGCGAAGTAGCCCATGGTCATCTCGCTCTTGGCGGCGATCCATGCGTTGTTCGCTCCACCGGCGATCGCCTGGTGCTGGTCGGCCCAGCCGTGGCCGAGGTCGCCGAAGTCCTGGCCGTCCACCACCGACGTGTCGACCCGGAACGGCAGCAGGTACCCGCCGTCGGACCGGCCGGAGTCGGGCTGGTGGAAGACGTCCCGACCGTTCGGCAGCACGATCGCCGACCGGTCGGCGAAGCCGCGGACACCCTTCATCGTGCCGTAGTAGTGGTCGAACGACCGGTTCTCCTGCATGAGCACGACGACGTGCTCCACGTCGGACAGGCTGCCGGAGACGCGGGGTGCGGCGAGGGCTTCGGCCATGCCGGACGCCAGCCCGCCAAGGGCGCCCACGGCGGCGACCCCGCCGGCGGCGGCGACCCCACCGAGGAAGTCACGGCGGGTGAGTCGGTTCGGGTCGGCCATCACGGGGAGCCTCCACGGGGCCTCGTCGGGTAACGGCACCCGCAGCGTAACTGATCGAAGCTGCACGAAACATCCGACTTTTAGTCGTGTTCAAGCATTGGACGTTCAGATTCTGCTCGGTTGTCGCCTGGACGGCACAGCCAGAAGAAGCGCCGCCGGGTTACTGTTGAGGTACCGAACATGTCGATGCTGCTCCCAGACCCTGGTGGCGTCCCACGCGAGACGACCAGGGAGCAGCACATGTCGACGACCGATGCCGCGAACCTCACCGACCTGCCGGTCCTGGCTTCCCATGCCAGTTGGCGCGGATTTGCCTTGCACAGCCTCGTGATCGTCGCGGTCTACCGGTGCGCGGTGTGCGACCGCTCACGGGACTCGGCCATGGTCGCCACCCAGGAGAGCAGCGACGAGGTGATCTGTCCCAAGTGCTTCATGCACCTCGCCCGCACCGAGCACGGGTCGAGCTCGGCCGGTCGGCCCGGCCGGCACCGTGCTGGTCCTTGAACCTCGGGGCGTTTCTCCTCCGCCGAACAGACACGTCACGGAAGAACAGCTCACCCCCCACCGGAGGCTCTCCATCACCGTTCCCGTCCTGTTGCCGTCCGCAGTCCGCGCCCCTCGATCCCTCGCCGACGTCTACGGCCCGGACATCGCCGTCTGCGCCCGCCCTGCCCTGGAGGCGGCCGAGCCCGCCGGCCGGAACCGGCACACCCGGGACGTGGTCTCCGCCCGCCCGATCGCCGTTGCCGCGGATACGCCGGTCATCTGCAGCGCGGGCGGCACCGATCGGGAACTGCTGGCGCGGCTGCGCGACGGCGGCTTGCCGGTCGGCGGCGAGCTGCGTGAGTTCCGCACCGAGGCGGAGTTCGGCGCGCGGGTGGCGCAGGCGGTGTCGGACGGGCTGCTGATCTCGATGGAATACCCGCACCCGGTCGCGCTTTGCCCCGACGAGCGGGCGGTCAAAAGCGCACAGCTCGTCGGTCACCTGAACAACAAGGCGAGCATCGGCACGCTGGTCGATCCGCACTACCGGGCGCGCCGCGACGTGGTGACCCGCGGACAGCTCGCCGAAGCCGCGCCGCCGGAGAAGTCGTGGGTGCTCAAAGGCGCGACCGACGACGCGCACGGCGGCAGCCTCGACGTGTACCTGCACCCGGCCGGTGAGCCGGTCCTGCTGCCCGCCTTCACCGACGTGCTCAGCGAGTTCGTGGTCGAGGAATACCTGCGCATCGACCAGAATTGGGGTTTGCAACTCTACGTCGGTCCGGACGCGCGTGCGCACTTGCTGGCCGTCACCGAGCAACGCGTCGACGAGGCCGGGCTCTACCGCGGCGGCCGGTTCGGCCAGGTCGCCTCGCCGCCGCCGGAGTTGATCGCCGAGTGCGTGGCGATCACCCAGCGCGCGGCCGACGTCGGTTACCGCGGTATGTGCAGTTTGGACTGTGCGCAGACCTTCGATGGTCAACTCGTCGTGCTGGACCTGAACTTCCGGCTCACCAGCGGGTCCATTCCCTTGCTGGCGCTGCAATCGGTCCGCCCCGACGCCCTCGATCGGCCCGCGGAGTCGGTGAAACTGGTCGTGGCCGCCGCGTCATTGGCCGACCTGCTCGCCGAGCTGGACCCGGCCCTGGCCGCCGGCACGTTGTTGCTCACCAGCGCCCACGACACCACCCGCACGGACCACCCCGTTGGGCTGAGCACCCTCAACCTGCTCGTGCTGGGCGACGACCCCGACGAGGTGGTCGTGCGCCGCACGGCGCTGGAAGGCTTGAACTTCCCGGCGACACCCTGAGGCGAGCTCGGGCGCTCGTGACGGCCCCGCGCACGCGTAGAGTTGACGGTGCCGGGAGCACTCCGTGCGCCTGCGGTCGAGTGGGTGCCGTCCTCGGCACTGTGGGCTGGACGCCGGTCGTCCGGGGACTGGAGCGCCGACACGATGTCGGTCTCGCACCATTTCGTGACCAACGACTCCGCTGATCCGCGACTGCGGTGGAAGCCGGTCGCCCCGGTGACGGGCACGGTCGACGGCGCGTGGTGGCCGCGGTCGCTCGACCTCGTCGCGGAACTTCGGGTGCTGTCCGGCCAGGTGGCCACCCGGCTGCGGTACCTCGCCCGGGTCGCCTACGCCGATCAGGTCTGGGAACCCGCGCCACGGCTGATGAAGGCGGACGGGCACACCGTCCGGCTGGACGGTTTCGCCTTGCAGGACCCGGCGCTGCTCTACCTCTCCGGACCCGACCGGCAACGTCTCACGCTGCTGGTCATCCCGCCGACCGCGCCCGCGCGGGCGGCGGACGAGGCGATGACGAGGGCCGCGCGCCCCGGTGTGGTCCCGCGCGGCGCGGACATCCTCGCGGCGATGGGCATCGAGCCCGGCCCGCCGGTGGCGCGCGCGACCGACGACCCAGCGTCGGACCGGCGGGAAAGCGATGGCGGCCCGGCCGGCTCGCACGCCCGGTAGCGGGTCGGGTGGAGCGGCAGGACAATGTCCTGATCGGACTGGCGTTCGTACAACGGAAATCGTGTCCGCGGTGCCAGGCCACTGCGATCGCGGTCGATGGGCTGGTGCCGGGTGAACGAGTTCTCGGTGGTGCCACCAGCGGAACAAGCTGTGGGGTGTACCGTGGGAAGCAGTCAGGGCCACTGGCGTGCACACGTTCTGCGCGCGCGGCGTTCCAATGCAGCGATCGAGCTGTCCGAACAGGCCGAGCCCCGCCCTCCGCCGATCAAGGCGAAGGATCAACAATCTTCGAAGGGAACTTCGTCATCGCCACAAGACCGTCCACCGTCGTGCAGTTCAGCCATCCCCTCAGTGCACCGGAGCGACACCCGTCCTCCGGTCACCCGCCGATCCGCCGAGTTCTCTTCCTGGAGCCGCCCCTGACGCCGGGCACCGAGCGGGACGAAGTGCCGTCCGCCGCCGTCGTCCGGCCCGCTCCTCGCCGTGGCGGCAACACGAGGAACTCGGCGCGAAGCCGCTATCGCGCCGCGTAGTCATTTTGTCCACTATGGACAGCGTGGTGCGCAGGATCGATCCGCCTGCCGTCGAATGATCGAGGTGGTGACCATGCACCGGGAACTACGCGCTTCGGATGCCGAGCGCGCGGCGGCCGTGCAGCGCCTCGAGCACGCGGTGGGTGAAGGCAGGATCTCCTTGGCGGAGTTCGAGGAACGCGTTGGGGCGGCCCATCGGGCCCGGACTCGTGGTGAACTGGACGAGCTGACGGCCGACCTGCCGCGCAGTCTGTGGTGAGGCAGGTCGGCCGTCAGCTCGTCGGCTCAGTGCTTGCCGTCTGCGATCGCGTCGAGCGCGGCGACGGTGCCGGCGCTCAGCACGACATCCTTCGCGTGACCGTTGGTTTCCGCCGAAGTGGTCTCCCCGGTGGTCTGCGTTGCGTGCTCGAAGAAGCGCAGCAGTTCGACCGGGAACGGCATGACGAGGGTGCTGTTCTTCTCCGCGGCGACGTCGACCACTGTCTGCAGCAAGCGCAGTTGCAGGGCTCCTGGGGTGTCGGCCATCGCGCGGGCCGCGTCGGCGAGCTTGGCCGACGCCTGGAACTCACCGTCGGCGGCGATGACCCGCGCCCGGCGTTCCCGCTCCGCTTCGGCCTGCCGTGACATCGAGCGTTTCATGCCTTCGGGCAGCGACACGTCTTTGACCTCGACGCGGTCGATGTGCAGACCCCACGGTCCTTCGGTGGGTGTGTCGATGACGGCCTGCAACTCGGCGTTGATCTGGTCCCGGTCCGACAGCAGGGTGTCCAGGTCGGCGCGGCCGATCACCGACCGCAGTGAGGTCTGCGCGACCTGCGAGACGGCCGTCGGGTAGTGCTGGACGTTGATGATGGCCCGGACCGGGTCGATCACGCGGTAGTAGACCACCGCGTCGACCGTGAGCGTCACATTGTCCTTCGTGATGGCGCCCTGCGCGGGGATCGGCATGACGATGGTCTGCATCGAGACCTTCCGCATCCGGTCGGCGATCGGGATGATCAGCCGCAGCCCGGGTTGCCGGATGTCCGGTAGCAGCCGACCGAAGCGCAACACGACTCCCTTCTCGTACTGCTGCACCAGACGGACGGCGGACGCCAGCAGGATCAGTGCTGCCAAGGCGATGACGAGGAGAACAACCATGATGTGTCCAAACGGGACATAGGGGGAGAGGGAGGCGACCGCTGCTATCGGCGCCGGGTGCGCGTCCGGGGCCGCATGCCCGAGACGGTCAGGGTGTCAGCCGGTCGGTCCGCTGCGGGACTTCTTGCGCACCACGGACAACGTGAGCAGCCGTCCGTCCGATTCGGACACTGGACCACTGCCACCACGTGCGGCCGTCGACGAATCCGTGTGCGGGTCGTTCGGCTTGAGCCGCAGTGAGTTCACTGCGTCCTGCGGTGGGGGTCGGCGTGCGAGCCCGACATCATGCCGGTGCTCCCGTCTCCGGTCGCCTGGCGACTGGTGGTGGGCATGCGCCGAGGACGACGCCGACGCAACAGCCGGCGTGCGAGGTGCTCTCGGTAACACCGACACTACACGCGCCACCGCCCGCCGGTCTGCACCTTGTGGACGCGCCCCGCTCGCCGGAGCGACTCGAGTGGCGCGTCGCACAGGCCCTCCCCGGCCCGCCCGGTGGGGGTCCGGGGGCGAAGCCCGCCGGCCGGGGGCCTGGGGGCTTGGCCCGCAGGAAACACCGGAGAGCTCCCTGTCTGCGCGTTCGACGTTGAGTCCATGCGACACGTCACACGGGCTCTTCCCGGCCCGCCCGATGGGGGTCCGGGGGCGAAGCCCTCCGGCCGGGGGCCTGGGGCTTGGTCTCCGGAAAACACCGGAGAGCTCCTGTCTGCGGCGTTCGACGTTGAGCCCATGCGACAGGTCGCATGGGTACTCCCCGGCCCGCTGATGGGGGTCCGGGGGCGAAGCCCTCCGGCCGGGGGCCTGGGGGCTTGGCCCCCAGAAAACACCGGAAAGCCCCCCGTCTGCGCGTTCCGCAGACAGGGGGCTCCCAGGGACTTTCCGTAGCCCCGACGGGATTTGAACCCGCGCTACCGCCTTGAGAGGGCGGCGTCCTAGGCCGCTAGACGACGGGGCCGCGACCAGAGCAAACCTTACAACCTAGAAGCTTGGCTGCTCCGCTGGGGTACCAGGACTCGAACCTAGACTAACTGAACCAGAATCAGTCGTGCTGCCAATTACACCATACCCCAATGGCTTCACCGCTTTGACGCCTTCGGATGGGCTCCGAAACGCCGTATCGGCTGCCGGGAGAAGATAGTAGACCACCGCGGACAGCGGCGTTTCAGCGGGGTCTCAGCGGGGTGCGGGCACGGGTGACGCGCCCCCGGCCGGACCGAGGCGGTACTCGCTGACCAGCAGTTCGGGCAGTTCGTCGAGCCCGGTGATGGCGAGCAGTCCCTCGGCGCGTGCGGTCGCGACGCCGGCGCCGCTGCGGTCGAGCCAGATGCCGTGCAGACCGGCGTTGCGCGCGCCGTGGGCGTCCACATCGCACCGGTCGCCGACGTGGGCGGTGGTCGCGGGGGTCGTGCCCAGTTGCGCGCACGCCGCGTGGAAGATGCCGGGGTCGGGCTTGGCGACACCGCACTCGCCGGCGATGAGCACGGCGTCGAAGAAGCGGGTGAGGCCGGTGTCGGCGAGCTTGGCGTGCTGGTGCGGGCCGGAGGCGTTGGTGACCGCGGCGATCGCGAGCCCGGCCGCCCGCAGCCAGTCCAGGCACGGCAGCGCGTCCTCGAACAGCGTCCAGGCGCGGTTCATCTCCGAGAGCCGGCGCTGCTCCATCGCGTCCACCTCGTCGTCGGCGAGGTGGTTGCCGAGGTCGGCGAAGAACGCCTTGGTGCGTGCGCAGCGCATCTGCTGGTAGTCGAGGTCGCCCGCCACGACGCGCCGGACGAACTCGTCGGTCAGCTGCTGCCACCGCGGCCACAGGTCGTCGCGGCCGATCATGCCGTGCAGGGCGGTGCGGGCCGACGCGGTGAAGTCGATCAAGGTGTCGTCGATGTCCAGGCACACCGCGTTCAGGGCGGGCAGCCCGGACAGCAGCGGGCACGGACGTGCTTGAGCGGTGGCGGTCGGCGCGGGGGTCGCCGGGCGCGGGGCGAACGGGGAAGGCACCCCGAGAGGCTAGGTGCCATCCGGACGCGGTCGATTCCTCTAGCCAGGTGATCCTGGGTCATCTTTTTCGATCAAGCGGAGTAGAGCGTCACCGCAGGTCAGAAAGCGTCCTATCGCGGTAAGTGGTGGCCGTGTTACAGGTTTCGCTCGATTGCTTCCCGGGTGATACCGAGTCGTGAGCTCACCTTGAGCCGGTCGACCAGCCGGGCGACGTGGGTCTCGACGCTCGAGCGCGACAGCATCAGCTGCGCGGCGATGTCGGTGGTCGGCCAGCCGTCGGCGACGAGCTCGGCGATCCGCAGCTGCACCGGCGAGAGCCGCGCCCCAGCGACGGCCTGCGTCCGGTCGATGCCGAACGGCAAGAGCCGGCTCTCGGCCCGACGGACGCACCACGACGCGCCGAGCTCCGAGTACCGCGCGACGCACGTCGCGAACGTCGCCCGCGCCCGCTCGCCCGAACCGCCACGGGCCAGCAGCACGGCCGCGTCCTCCAACGCCAGCGCCTGCTCCACCCGCCGCCCGGCCGTGCCGAACCGGCCGGCCACGGCCAGCACCAGTTCGCCGTCGCCGTCCACGAGCCCGCGGCACCAGTCGGTCGCGTTCGCCGCACGCGCGGGCACGGCCTCCATCGCCCGCTCCGACTCGCACACCTCGAGCGCCTGCCGCGCGGTCTCCCGGTCGCCCACGGTCAACGCCAGGCGCACCACGACCGGCAACCACTGGTGGCGCAACATCATCCGCGCGTACTTCGGGTTCAGCGTGGGCGCCAGCACCCGCAACGCCTCATCCGGCCGGTCGTGCTGCTCGGCCGCGATTGCCGCGGCGGCGAGCAGGAAGTCGCAGTGCTCGCGGTCCTCCACGCTGGCCAGCGGGTACTCCTCGGCGTCGCGCAGGTGCGCGGCCAGCTGCGCCCCGTCCCCGCGCAGCCCGGCGATCAACGCGGAAACACCGTGCAGCAACAGGATCGCGCCACGCTGGCGCAACCCGTAGAAGGTGATCTCCGGGCTGTCGCGCACGACCGCGTCCAGCTCGGTCATCGCGTCGTCCCAGCGGCCGAGCCAGTACCAGTGCACCGCGGCCGGGATGTGCATGCCGCCGTCGAGCCCGCGCCGGGAGATCAGGTCCTGCGCCATGGTCAGGGTCGCGGTCGCCTCGTCGAGCCGGTCGAGGTTCTGCAGCGTGAAGACCTTGTTGTCCAGCAACGAAAGCTGGAGGTCACCGAGATCGGGCTCGCCCCGCACGGCCTCCAGCGCACCGTCCACATGCACCAGTGCGGCTTCGTGTGCGCGCTGCACCGATTCGATCTGCCACAAGTCCTGCAAGGCATGCGCGGCGGCCCACGGGTCGTCCGCGGCGCGAGCCTTGGCCAGCGCGTCGGTCGCGGTGGCCTCGGCGAGCGGGAGGTCGTCGAGCCCCAGCCGTTCGATCATGGCTTGCAGCGACTGGTGCCGGGCGCGCCAGCGTTCGGGCATCGTCGGGTCGGCGACGGCCTCGCGCAACGCGGCGAGCGCGCCGGTCACGTCGCCGCGGTGGTAGTCGAGGTAGGCCAGGATCAGCCGCATTTCCGCCGCCCGACCCGGATCCGCGGTCATCTCCAGCACCGCGCGGGCCTCCGGTTCGGGTCGGCCGCCGAGCCAGAACCGGGTGCGGGCCAGCCGCGCGGTCAGGTCCTCGCGCGCGTCGCGCGGGACGGCGGGCTCCGTCACGGCCCGTTCCAGCAGCCGGACGGCCGCGTCCGGATCGCGGTCGGCGACGGCGTTGCCGTTGGCGATCAGCCAGCGCGCCACCCACGCGTCGACCGGAACCGGCGCGGCGAGCAACTGCTCGGCGACCCGGTGCGGGGCGGCACCCGCGCGGTCCAGCGTCTCGGCGGCCTGCCGGTGCAGGCTGAGCCGGACCGCCGTGGGCATGGCTTCGTACAAAGCCTGGCGCACCAACGCATGCCGGAACGCGAAGCGCTCGCCCGCCTCGCACAGCACGGCGGCGGCCAGCGCTTCCTCGACCCCGCCGAGCAGCTCCGACACGGCCTTGCCGAGCACGGCGGCCAGGTCGGCGAGGTCGAACTCCGTACCGAGCAACGCCGCCCAGCGCAACACCTCCCGGGCCGGCTCGCCGAGGAAGCCGAGCCGGCGGGTCACGGCCGTGGCCAGGTTGCGGGGCAGCTGGTCGGCGGCACCTTCGGGCACCTCGGCGATGCCGTCGTCGATCTCGACCAGCCCGTGCCGGCGCAACGCCGTGAACACGTCGTGCAGGTAGAGCGGATTGCCCGCGGCCCGTTCGGCCAGCTCGAGCAGGCTCGCCCCGGGCTCGGCGCCGAACCACGCGTGCGCGAGGTCGGCGACCGCGTCCTCGTCCAGTGGGTCGAGCCGGATGAGGTCCGCGCCCGCGGCCAGCACCGCCGACCGCACGTGCGCGAAGTCGTCGTGCGCGGGCGCCGGGCGGCTGACGCCCACGAGCAGCAACGGCAGCCGCCGGGTGGCCACGGCCAGGCGCCGCCACAGCAGCAGGCTGGCCGGGTCGGCCCAGTGCAGGTCGTCCACGACGAGGGCGAGCGGGCCGTCGGCGCACAACTGCTCGACGAGCGCGAGCAGCCGCTCGGTGATCAGGGTGGGGGAGCTGTCCTCACGCAGCGAGGCGGCAACGGCCGCGCGCCGGGGGTCGGCGGCCTGGGCGTCCACGCCGAGGCATTCGAGCATGGTGCGCATGGCGAAGCGCCGGTTCAGCTCGTCGCCCGCGCCCCACAGCACGGGAACCGGTGCCTCCGCCAACGCCGCGGACACGGTGGTCGTCTTGCCGATGCCCGGCTCGCCCTCCAGCCACACGGTGCCGCCGCGCCCGGCCGCCAGCGCACGCACGTACCGGCGCAGGTCGCTGATCTCGTGGTGCCGCCCGGCCACCACGTCGGGGCCGGCGGGTTTGCGCGCCGTGACCACGGCCGGGATGTCGCTCATCCGGTCGCTCACCTGGTCGCGGATCTGGCGCAGCGCCGCGCCGGGCTCGATGCCGAGCTCGTCGCCGAGCCTCGCGTTGATGGCCGCGTAGACCGCCAGCGCCTCCTCGGGCCGCCCGCTTTGCCGCAACGCCAGCATGAGCAGCCCGTGCAGGGTTTCCCGGCGCGGGTGCTCGGCGGCCAGCGGGACCAGGTCGGCGACCACTTCCTCGGCGCGGCCGCGGGCGAGCAGCTCCTGGGCGTGCTGCTCGACGGTGAGCATGCGCAGCTCGCCGAGCCGGTCGCGCTGGGCTTGGGCGTACGGGCCGCTCACGCCGTCGAGCGCCGTGCCGTGCCAGAGCGCGAGCGCCTCGCCGTAGGCGCCCTCGGTCCGCAGCCGCTCGAACCGGTGCACGTCAAGGCATTCCGGACGCACGTGCAACGCGTAACCGTCGCCCGCCGAGACCAGCACCTCGCCCCCCGACCAGCGGGAGCGGCCGGGCTCGAGCACGCGGCGCAACCCGGAGACGTAGGTGTGCAGGCTGCCTTCGACGGTCGCGGGCAGGTCGTCGCCCCACACCCCGGCGACCAGCCGCGCCTTGGACACGGCGTGCCCGGCCTGCAACGCCAGCACGGCGAAGACGGCCTTGCGCCGGGCCGACCCGAGGTCGAGTTCGGTGTCCCCGCGCCACGCCCGCACCGGCCCCAGGACACGGATGCGTAAGGACGCTTGGTGCCCGTCATCCGCCATTTGCGCAGGTCCTTCGGTACCGATCCAGTGCGCGAGCACCCACCGTACCCATGGGGCTACCCGGAAATGAAGGTCCGAACGGAGTGCCTGGAGTCTCTGTGTAGGTCACCGAACGCACACTGTTCTCTGAACCGGTCAATGGTGTTCGGGGAGGTTCGAAAATGAGTGTCACGCGGGTTGCCGTCCAGGTCCCGGATCCCCTGACCCGCGCGGGGCTCACGAGCTACCTCCAGTCCCGGCCCGAGACCACGGTGGTGACGTGTCCGCCGCTGGACACCGACGTGATCGTGCTCGCAGTCGATCGCATCACTCCAGACGTCCTCGCCACGCTGCGCCGGTGGGCCGGCGCCGCGGTCGTCCCGGTCGTGCTGATCATCGGCGAGCTGTCCGAGAAGGAGCTGCTCACCGTCGTCGAGTGCCGGGTGGCCGCGGTGCTGCCCCGCGCCGCCGCGACCGGTGACCGGCTGATCGCCAGCATCAAGACGGTCGCGGCGGGCGGTGGCCTGCTGCCGAGCAAGATGCTCGGCGACCTGCTCAAGCAGGTGGAGAAGATGCAACGCGAGGTGCTGGGCCCGCGCGGGCTGAACGGCTCCGGGCTCAACACGCGCGAGATCGACGTGCTGCGGCTGATGGCCGACGGCATGGACACCGCCGAGATCGCCTCCAAGCTGTGCTACTCCGAGCGCACCGTGAAGAACGTGATCTACGGGGTGACCAGCCGCCTGAACCTGCGCAACCGCGCGCACGCCGTCGCTTACGCCCTGCGCACCGGGATCATCTAAAACCGGCGCGCCGGGAGTCCGACGCGCCGGTGTCCTGCGGTTGCTTCCCAGGACCTCAACCTTTCGGTGCACCCCGGGAACGGCTCCTGGCATGCCCGCGTTCGCAAGGAATGGAAGGTGCGCCCGAGCGGCTGGATCTTCAGCACCAGCCGTGGTGGCGGCGGACGAGGCCGTCCTCGAGCACCAGCACGTGGTGGTGGCGCCAGCGCTGCTGTTGCCCGGCCGACGGGTGCGGGTGCAGGTTGCGGTGCGCACGCGTGCCGGTCGTGGTGACCGCGAGCGCGACCGTGGTCCGGCCGTCCTCGTCGCTGAGCACGTCCAGCGCGGTGACCCGGCCGAAGACGTCCGGCCAGATCGTGCGGACGTCGTCGATCGCCGCGATCAACCCGGCCCGCCCGTCGCGGAACACCCGCTGCTCGGACAGGTCGACGACGTCGTCCGCGACGCACTCGCGGACGATCGTGTAGTCGCCTTCGTTCAACGCCTCGGCCACCAGCGCGAACGCGATCTCCCGCGCCGCCGGCCGGGTCAGGACGCCGGTCACCGGTTCTCCCGCAGCGTGGCCCGCAGGGCCGACCGCAGGCTCCGACGGGCGGCGGCGGCCGCGGCACGGGTGTGCTCCTCGGCGGTCTCCGGGACCACGGCGGGCACCGGGCGCGGCGAGCCGGTGTCGTCGACCGCGACGAACACCAGGTGCGCCTCGGCGACCAGCGTGGGCACCAGCCGGCCGGTGGCGCCAGGCTGCGCCACGACGTAGACGCCGATGCTCATGGAGGTGGTGCCCACGGCCTCGACCTGGGCGGTGGCGGTGACCACGTCGCCGGGCCAGGTCGGCCCGCCGAAGCTCATGTGGTCGATCGCGACGGTCACGGCGTGACCGCCGGCGTGGCGCGTCGCGGTTGCCCACGCGACGTCGTCGACGAGTTCGAGGACGAGGGTGCCGCGGCCGGAGCCGAACATGTTCTCGTCGGCCTTCCAGACGACCCTGGACAGGTCGCAGCGCGACTCGCTCATGGTCTTCTGCGAGTGCGCGGAACGATCGAGGACGGCAACGCCTCGGGCGTGGTCGTCGTGCATCATCGAAGTATTTTTCTTTCGATAGAAAGGGTTTCGTGGACACGGTCCGAAAAGGACGATCAATGTGGACCGCACCGTCAGCCTAAACGATCACTCCGGTCGGCTGTGCCAACCAGGCCGCATCGAGCCGTCTTGGGCGATTCAGTAACGGATCGTCACACCTGCTGGGGGCGGATGTAGCGGCTGAGCACGCCGGTGTCCTTCTGGTGCTGCGCGGCGAGTTCACCCAGCCGCGCGCGCGAGTCGACGCTGAGCTTGCGCATGATGCGTGCTACGTGGGCCTGGACCGTCCGGCGCGGCAACAGCAGCAGCCGGGCGATCTGCGGGTTGGACAGCCCCTCGGCCACCAGCCCGGCGATCCGCACCTCTACTGTGGACAGTGCGGCCCAGCCGTCGCCGGGCTTCGCGACCGCGACCTGCGGCCGGATGCCGTGCGCGGCGAGGCGTCCCAGGGCCCGCTGGATGTCCCACGCCGCAAGGAGTTCGTTGTACAGCTCGACGGCCTCGGCCAGGGCCTGGCGGGCGTCGCCGGCGCGCCCGGCCAGCGCGTGCAGCTCCGCGGTGTCTTCCAGTGCGGCGGCCAGCTCGACCCGCCGGTCCAGGTGCCGGTAGTGCTCGACGGTGCGCAAGGCCGAGTCCACATTGGAGTAGACGAGCGCGCGGCAGTGCAGCAGGGCCGCGTGCGCCCGCGCCGGGACAGTCTCCATGTCGGCTTCCTGCTCGCACGCGGTCAGCGCGCGCCGGGCCCGGTCGCGGTCGCCGACCCGCAACGCCATCCGCACCAGGTCGGGCAGCCACTGGTGGCGCAGCATCATCCGGGCGTACCCGGGGTCGAGCAGCGGCGACAGGATCTCCAATGCGCGGTCGACGTCGTCTTCTTGTACCGCGGCAAACGCTTGCGCCACCATCAGGAAGTCGAACGCCTCGCGTTCGGGCCGGGTCGCGGGGGCGTGCACCTCGGCCGCGTCCAGGTGGTTGACCGCGGCCGCCCGGTCGCCGCGGCGCACGCTGATCAACGCGCCGACGCCGTGCAGCAGCAACGCCGCCGGCCCCGGCTCACGCAGCCCGTAGAACGTGATGGCCGGGCCGTCCTCGGTGATCGTGTCCAGCTCGACCAGCGCGTCGTCCCAGCGGCCTTCCCAGTAGTAGTGCACGGCCGCGGACACCTGCAGCCCGCTGGGCAGCGAGTGCTTCACGGTCAGCTCGCGCGCCGCGCGCAGCGTCGCGCGCGCCTGCGGCAGCCGGTCGAGGTTCTGCAGCGTGAAGAGCTTGTTGTCCAGCAGGTCGAACTGGATGTCGGCGAGCTCGGGCTGGTCGGCGACCGCGGTCAGCGCCTGGTCGATGTGGTGCAGCGCGGCGTCGTGGTGGCGGCGCATCGAGTTGACCTGCCAGAGCGTCTGGTGGGCGTGTGCGACCGAGTAGGCGTCGGCCGCGGCCACCGCCTCGTCGACCGACGCGAGCGCGCTGCGCTCGGCGTCGGCCAGGTCGTCGGCGTCGTTCATGTCGCCACGCTGGAAGTTCGCGAGCAGGGCCAGGTGCCGCGAACGCCACTCGCCGGGCACCCCCGGGTCGGCCAGCGACTCGGTCAGCACCTCCTTGGCCCACTCGGTCTCGCCGCGCTGGTGCAGCATCGCGGCCAGCATCTGGCGCATCTCGGCGGCCTGCGCGGGCGTGGTGGCCATCGCGATCGCCTCACGCGCCTCCGCCTCCGGGTTGCGCGACAACCGGAACAGCACCTTCACCAACGCCGTCGTGAGCGCAGCGCGGTGCGCGGGGCTGAGCGTGCGCGTGTTCACGACGCGGCGCAGCAACTCGGCCGAGATGTGCGGCGCGTTGTTGGACAGTTCGGCGGCGTGCTCGACCAGCCACTGCGCGACCCACGTGTCGAACGCGGTCGGCGCGGCGATCAGCTGCTCGGCCACCCGCCGGACGGGCGCGCCGGCTTCGGCCAGCGCCTGCGCCGCGTGCCGGTGCAACGCGGCCCGCATCGGGCCGGGGATGCCGCTGTAGAGCGCGTGGCGCAGCAACGGGTGGCGGATGGAGAGCTGGGTGCCCGCGTCCACCAGCACCTTGGCCGCCACCGCCTCGTCGAACACCGGCAGCAGCGAGCCCGGCGTGCGGCCGGTGACCGCGGCGACGTCGGCGACGGAGAAGTCCGGGCCGAGCAGCGCGGCCATCCGCAGCACCTCGCGGGTGCCGTCGGAGATGCCGTCCAGGGTCAGGTTGACCGCGGCGACCAACGAGGTCGGCGGATCGTAGGCGGACGCCTCGTCGATGTCGGCGATCCCGTCGACCACCTCGACGCTGCCGGAGCGCACCAACGCGTCGGCCATCTCGCGCAGGTACATGGGGTTGCCGTCGGCGCGGGCCACCACCTCGAGCACGGACCGGCCGGGCCGCCCGCCGAGCAGGCCGGTGAGCATGGCCACCGTGCCCTCGGAATCCAGTGGTGACACCGGGATCACGGTGTGGCCACGGGCCACGACGCCGCGGCGGACCTGGTCCAGCTCGGCCCGCCCAGGGGCCGGTCGCGCCGAACCGACCACCAGCAGTGGCTGCTGGCGGGTGGCCGAGGCGAGGCGGTGCCAGACGAGCACGCTGGCCTCGTCGGCCCACTGCATGTCGTCGATGACGAGCACCAGCGGTGAGCCCGCGCACAGGTCGTCGACCAGCGACAGCAACTGGTCCACGGCGGCGAGCATCGGGTCGCCGCCGCGCCACACCTCGTCGAGGCCGGCGAACCCGTCGCCTTGCAGCTGGCGCGCCAGCTCGGCGCGGCGCGGATCGGGGGAGCGGGCGTCGATGCCGAGGCAGTCGAGCACGACCCGCAGCGGAAACCGTTGGGAGAGCTCGTCGGCGGCCGCCCAGGCGAGCTGGCAGCCGTGCTTGCGGGCGTCGGCGAGGCCCGCGGTCAGCAGCTCGGACTTGCCGACGCCGGACGGTCCCTCCAGCCACACCGAGTGCCCGGTGCCCGCGGCGACGTCGGCGAGCAGCGCACGCAACACGCCCAGTTCGCGGTCGCGGCCGATCAACCCGCCGGGCGGCGGGCCGGCGACGGCGACCGAAGGCGGCACGGGCTCGGCCAATGCGGTGACGCCTGCCGTGACGCCTTCCGGCTTCGGCAGGTCCAGCGACGGGTCGCGAGCCAGCACCCGCTCGTGCAGTTCCTTCAGCGCGCTGCCGGGTTCGGTGCCCAGTTCCGCTTGCAGCACCCGGCGTGCGTCGTGGAAGACCTCGAGCGCCTCGGCCTGCCGCCCGCCCCGGTACAGGGCGAGCATCAACGCGGTCCGCAGCGACTCCCGGAAGGGGTTGTCCCGCACCAGGGGCACGAGTTCCGGCGCCACCTCGGCGTGCCGGCCGAGGTCGAGCAGGACCCGCGCGCGCCGCTCGACGGTGTCCAGCCAGAGCTCGGACAGCCGGGCCCTTTGTTCCTCGGCGAACGGCCCGGGGATGCCCGCGTACGGCTCGCCCCGCCACAACGCCAGCGCCTTCGCGTAGTGCTCGGCCGCCTCGGCCGCGGTGGCGCTTTCGGCCCGCGCGCACCGGCTTTCGAACTCGGCGACGTCGACCTCGGCGCCCCGCAGCACGTAGCCGCCGCCTTCCGAGACCAGCCGCCGGGCGTCCAGGCGGCGACGCAAGCCGGAGATGTAGGTGTAGACGTTGCCCTCGGCGCTGGCCGGGGCCTGCTCACCCCAGACGGCCGCGATCAGCTCCCGGCGGGTGACCACCGCGCCCGCGACCGCGGCGAGCCGGGCGAGCACGGCGCGCTGGCGGGCCGGTCCCAGGGCGAGTTCGCCGCCGTCCTGCGCCCGCGCGCGAACCGGTCCCAGCAGGTCGACCCGCAGATCGTTGCGCTGAGCGTTCGGCATGTCACTCCCGTCCATCGCAGACCATACGATGCCGGGACCCCGTCGGCCGAGCTACGGACGGTTCTTGTCCGCCAGCGGACCTTCCCCGACGAGGAACTCGCCGAGGCTGGTGAGGGTGGCCGGGACCCGGCCGCCGGGTGGTGCGGGGCGCACGGGCGCGATCAGCCCCTCGAAGAGCAGGTGCCAGGTGGCCACGGTGTCGCACCAGCAGCCGTCGACCTGCAATTCGGAGCAGCGGTGGCCGCTGAGTTCGCCGCGGCCGTCGCGGATCGCGCGCAGGATCGCGTGTTCTCGGTCGTTCAGCTCCGGTGATGACATGATGCCGGTCCTTCGTGGCAACAATGTGATGCAAGCCACTGTCCGCCCGGTCCGTCGACCTCTCGTCGCGCCCGGCTGGAGCGCCGGTGGAGATCGGGGACCGAACGGGGAGCGGCGGGCGGCACCGTGGGCCCATGCCAAGAAAGAAGATCATCGCCCTGGTCGCGCTGGCCCTCGGGGTCGGCGTGGCCGTGCCCACCACCGTCGCGTCCGCGTCGGCGAGCCAGCGTGAGGACCACAGCTGCGCCCGTTCCTTCGACGCGGCCGTCCACGAGGACATGGACGCGTTCAACGCCCGCGACGTCGACCGCTACACCCGGATCCTGCACCCGCGGGTGATCGGCGTGACCAACGGGAAGGTGACCGCCGGGCGCGATGCCGTGCTCGCCGACGCCAAGCGGATGTTCGCGGTCAAGACGTGGCGCTTCCCGTACACGATCCGCACCTCGGAGCTCTACGGCTGCGATTCCGGCGTGACGATCGTCGACGCCAACTGGCTCGACGAGACCCAGGGCCTCGACCTGAAGATCACCATCGACATGACGCTCGTGCGCGAGCACGGCCGCTGGCAGGTGGTCACCGACGCCAGCACCCAGGTTTCGCCCTAGGCACTGTCCTGCGGATCCGTGGTCGCGGTCGACCGAGATCCACAGGACAGCGCCTTAAGCCGTTCTGACCGGGACGCCGCGGCAGAGGTCGCAGTCCGCGTCCGGTGAGTCGAGGTGGGCCAGCGGCTGCGCTTCGTAGCTGCTGCCCAGCTCCCCGAGGATCCGAGCGGCCGCCGCCCACCGCGCCGAGGCCGACTGGGGGTCGGCCTCGGCGCACGCGTGTGCCAGGCCCTCCAGCGCGATGGCCTGGTGGAAGCGCAACCCGTTGGCGTTGGCCGTGTCCAGCGCTTCCCGGAAGTTCGCGGCGGCGCACGCGAGATCTCCCAGGGCGTACGCCGTCTCGGCCAGCCCGAGCACCGCCTGGCACGTCGTGGCCACCGCGCCCGCCTGGCGGGCCATCGTGATCGCGCTGCGGTGTTCGCGCAGCGCGCGCTCGGGATCGCCCAGCCGGCCCAGGGCCAGCCCGATCGTCGTGCGGGTGGCGGCGGCGTCGCGGCGCTCGCGAGCGCCGTGCTCGCCATGCCTGCCGGTGATCGCGAGCGCGCGTTCGCTCCAGTCGATGGCCGCGCGGTAGTCGCCCGCGCGCAGGGCGAGGATGCCCAGGTTGGTCAGCGCGTTGACCCGCAGCGCGGCGTTGGCCTCGGCGTCGAGCACGTCGTGGAAGCATTGCCGGGCAAGGGTTTGCTCGCCGCACCAGAGGTGCAACGCGCCCAGCCCGCACAACGCGACGGCCGCCCCCGCGCGGTCGCCGCACGCGCGTGCCGCGTCCAGCGCGCGGTGGTGCGTGCGGGCCCACTCGGTCAGCAGGCCGCGCTGCTCGAGCCAGGGCCGCACGACGCAACCCAGCTGCCAGGCCTGGCTGGGCTTCGCCTGCTCGACCGCCTCGACCAGGTTCGCCAGCTCCGCGCCGAACCACGCCTGCGCCTGCCCGCGCGTGGTGAGCTCCGGCACCGCCGCGGGTTGGTGGTCGACGGCCGGGGTGAACCGGCGCCCGGAGTCGAGCTGGTCGGCGGCGACGGTGGCCGCGGCCAGGTAGTAGTCGACCAGCCGGTCGAGCGCGGAACCGGGCTCGCCGACCTCGTGGGCGAGTCGGCGGGCGTGCTGGCGCAACAGGTCGTGCATGCCGTAGCGGCCCGGCACGTGCTCGGTGACCAGGTGCACGTCGACCATGTCCTGCAACAGTTTCTCGGTCGCGCGCACCGGCGCGCCGGCCAGCGCGGCCGCCGCGAACACGTCGATGTCCAGGCCCGGGTGCACCCCGAGCAACCGGAACAACCGCGCGGTGTCGTCCGGAAGTTGCTTGTAGGACAAGGCGAACGCGGCCGCCACGGTCCGGTCGTCGACGGCGAGCTCGGCGAGGCGGTGGTGCTCGTCGCGCAGCCGCCCGGCCAGGTGCCCGACCGTCCACGCGGGACGGTGGGCGAGCCGGGTCGCCGCGATCCGCACGGCCAGCGGCAGTTGTCCGCACCGGGCGACGGATTCCACGACGGCGTCGGGTTCGGCCGCGACCCGGCCGGGGCCGGCCACGCTCTCGAACAGCCGCCGCGCGTCGAGGGCGGGCATGATGTCGACGGTCAGCGTGGCCGCGCCGTCGAGCGCGCCGAGCCGGCGCCGCGCGGTGACGATGGTCAGGCAGCCCGGCGCGGCCGGCAGCAGCGGCCGGACCTGGGCGGCACCCGCGGCGTTGTCCAGCACGACGAGCACCCGCCGGCCGGCCAGCTCGCTGCGCCAGCGCGCGGCCCGGTGCTCGGGCTCGCTGGGGATGGCCGCGGGCGCGACGCCGAGCATGCGCAGCAGCAAGCCGAGGGCCGTGGTGGCGTCCATCGGTGTCGCACCTGGGGTGTGGCCGCGCAGGTCGAGGAAGAGCCGCCCGCCGGGGTAGTCGGCGGCGAGCCGGTGCGCGGCCCGCACGGCGAGGGTGGTCTTGCCGACGCCGGGCATGCCGTCCACGGCGATCACCGCGCCGGGCGTCGCGGCCTGGCGCAGCCAGTCCAGCTCGGCGGTGCGCCCGGTGAAGTCGGCGATGTCGTGCGGGAGCGCGTTGAGCGGTGCCTCGCCCGGTTCTCCGCCCCGGACTTCCCCTTGCAGGATCTGCTGGTGCAGGGCACGTAGCTGGGCCGACGGGTCGACGCCCAGTTGCTCGGCCAGCAGGGTGCGGCCCTGGTGGTAGACGCGCAGCGCGTCGGCTTGGCGCCCGTCGTGGTGCAGCACCTTCATGACCAGCGCGCGCAACTCTTCGCGGTAGGGGTGCTCGGCGAGGTGCGTGGCCAGCTCGTCGGCCAGGCCGTCGGTGTCGCCGTCGGCCAGCCGCAGCGCGGCGAGCCGCTCCACGGCGCCGGCCCGGCGTTCGTCCAGTGCGTGCGCCGCGGCCCGCAGCCGGGTGCCGTCGACCCCGTCGAGCGCGGGCCCGCGCCAGAGTGCCACGGCGGCAGCGAGGTGGTCGGCGGCCGCTGCCTGCTTGGCCGACGCGAGGTGGTGCTCGAAGGCGGCAAGGTCGAGCGTGTCGGCGGTGACCGGGAGCCGGTAGCCGGCCGGTTCGGTCTCGATCCGGCAGCGCAGGCGTTCACGGAGAGCGGCCACGGCCTTGTGCAGCTGGTGGCGTGCGGTCGCGGGCGGCGTGTCGTCCCAGACCGCGTCGATCAGCGCGTCGACGGTCACGGTCCGGCCGACGGCCAGCAGCAGCGCGGCGAGCAGCCGGTGCTGGCGGGGGCCGCCCGGCGACACGCGACGACCGTCGCGCACGACCTCCAGCGGTCCCAGCAGGCGAAACTCCACGTCGGCAACGTAACCCGAACTCGGCCCGCCGCCGCGTCCTGGAGCTTCGATCGTGACGGACCGGAGACGTCGGCCACTCCGATTGCACCCATGCACGAATCGCAATATGTTAGGTCATCGGGAGGCAGACGATGGGTCACGGTCACGGCCACGCCGTGCGGTCACCGGGCGGGCTGAGCGCGGGTGCGCGGCACGCCTGGCGGCTGTGGGCCGCCTTCGGCATCGCGGCCGCGTTCATGCTCGTCGAGCTGACCGTCGGGATCCTGACCTCCTCGCTGGCCCTGCTGTCCGACGGCGTGCACATGCTGACCGACGTGATCGGCGTCGGCCTCGCCCTGGCCGCGATCCTGGCCGCCCGTCGCGCCGGAACCGGCAGCGGCCGGACGTTCGGGCTCTACCGGGCCGAGGTGCTCGCCGCCCTCGCGAACGCCGTGCTGCTCTTCGGCGTCGCCGCGTACGTGCTGATCGAGGCGGTGCGGCGGCTGCCGTCGCCACCGGCCGTGCCGGGGCTGCCGGTGCTGGTCGCGGCCGCCTTCGGGCTCGCCGCCAACGTCGTGTCCTTCGCGCTGCTGCGGGGCGGCGCACAGGACAGCATCAACATCCGCGGGGCCTACCTCGAAGTGGTGGCCGACCTGATCGGCTCGCTCGGCGTCCTGGTGAGCGGGGCCATCACGCTGCTGACCGGCTGGCGCTACGCCGACCCGCTGATCGGTGTGGCCATCGGGCTGTTCGTGCTGCCGAGGACGTGGACGCTGGCCAAGCGGTCGCTGCGGATCCTGTTCCAGCACGCGCCCGAGGGCGTCGACGTCGGCACGCTGACCGCCGACCTCGCCGCCGTCATGGGGGTGTGCGCCGTGCACGACGTGCACGTGTGGACGCTGACCTCGGGCATGGAGGTCGTGTCCGCGCACCTGATCGTGCGGGGCGACGCCGACCAGGGCAAGGTGCTCGCGGCGGCCCGCACCGTGCTCGCCGACGGCTACCAGCTCGAGCACGCGACGCTGCAGCTCGAACCGCGTGGTTCGGCCGGCGAGTGCGGCGAGACGTCCTGGTGACTCAGGGCGCGGGCAGCGGCTTGGCGCCCCGTGCGGCGAGCATCTCGGTCATGGTCGTGACCTCGGCACCCTGGGTTTTGATGATCGAGTCCGCCAGCGTGCGGACCGCGTCGGTCTGGGCGTGGTCCAAGGCGTACTGGGCCATCGGGGCCCCGCCCTCGTGGTGGCGGATCATCAGCTGCAGGAAGTAGACGTCGAGCTCCTTGCCCGACAGCGTCCGCAGCTTGGTGAGCTCGGCCGTGGTCGCCATGCCGGGCATCTTCTTGACGCCGTCGGCCGACATGTCCATCCCGCCCATGCCGCCGTGCCCGGCCGGCCCGGCCATCCACTTCATGTAGGTGCCGGAGCCGAACAGCGGCTGGTTCCAGACCGCCAGGAACCCGTTCATCTGACCGACCTGGTTCTGCTGGCTGGTCTGGATGTCGAACGCGAGGTTGCGCACCTCGGGATCCGACGAGCGGCCGAGCTCGATGGTCGCCATCGTGACGGCCTGGGTGTGGTGCACCGCCATGTCCTGTGCGAAACCGACGTCCACCGAACCGGCGGTGGGCACCGACGGCTCGTCGATGGTCGCGCGGGTGATGAGCATCCCGATCGCCGCGCCGACCAGCAGCACCGCGAGCGCCGCCGCCGCGAAGACGAGGGCCCGTTGCGCCGAAGGCGCCCCGTGACCGTCGTCTTCCGCGGCTTGCGGCTCCTCGACGACCTCGACGACCTCGTCGACCTCATCGTCGTCCGGGTGCACCATCTCCCGCTCGACCACGGCGGCCTAGCTCGACGGCTTGGTGGTCGTGGTCTTGGCCGAGGACTTGCCCGAGGCCGGAGCGGTCGGGGTCGCCTTGCCCTGCGACTCGGCCGCACCCTGGTTGGTCGCGCCCTCACCGCTCATCGGGATGGCGTCCTTGCCGGGCTTGCTCGGGTCGAACTTCGGCGGGTTGGCCGGGTCGAACAGACCCTCGGCGGCCAGCGAACCGCAGCTCGCGCCGACCTCGGGGTACTCGTACTTGTTCTGGTTCAACGCGGTGATGAACTGGTCGATGCGCTCGTCGTCGACCTTGTCGACCTTGAGCTGGTGGCCCCAGGACTGCAGCGAGACCGGGTGGTCGAGCCCGGGGTACGGCGACAGCATCATGAACGGCTTGCCGTCGACCTTGAGCTTGAGCTTGTCCAGGTCGGCACCCTTGACCTGGTCGGGGTTGTAGGCGATCCACACGGTGCCGTGCTCGAGCGCGTGCACCATGTTCTCGCTACGCACGGCGGTCGGGTAGACGACGCCCTCGCAGTCGGCCCAGGCCTGGTCGTGCGGGCCGCCGAACGGCGGGCTCTGGTCGTAGGCCACCCGCTGGTTCGCCTTGACGTGCAGGCCGTTGGGGTACTGCTTGACCACCACGCCGGGGATCTGCGTCGACGGGTCCTTGTTCGTGTCCGACGGCACGAACTTCTCGACCGCCGCCTGAGCCGCGTTCTTCGCCGAGATCTTGTTGTACGCGTAGCCGAACACGACGCCGGCGAGCGCGACCACGACGACGACCGCGATGATCGTGCCCCACGGCTTCGGCTTGGTCGCGACGACCGACGGGCGCGCCTTGCCGGACTTGCCGGATTTTGCCGCGGACTTCGCGGGCGTCTTGTTGCTCTTAGTCCCACTGGCCATGCCGGACTCGGACCTCGTCTCGCTACTGGGTGCTCTTGTTGAGTTTAAGTAGGCGGTGTCTGCTCATTGTCAAACGGTTGCCACCTGGTGCTGACCGGGCCCCGAGCGCGCAGGCCGTCGGGCAGTCTAGGCACTCCGTCCAGGGGCCTGCGCCGTGCGCCGGACGTGCGCTACCTAGACTTCCCCGGGTGACCCCAGCCGTGCTCGCCGACCTGGTCCGTTCCACCGCGCTGCGGGTGTTGTCCAGTCGAGAGCTGGATCACACCGCCGTGCCGGAAACGGTCACCGTCGAGCGGCCCCGCAACCCGGAGCACGGCGACTATGCCACCAATCTCGCGCTGCAGGTAGCGAAGAAAGTGGGCGTCGCGCCGCGCGAGCTCGCCGGCTGGCTGGCCGAGGCGCTCGCGCAGGCCGACGACGTCGCGACCGCCGAGGTCGCCGGGCCGGGCTTCATCAACCTGCGCCTGGCCGCCGACGCGCAGGGCGAGATCGTGCGCGACGTGCTCGCCGCGACCACGGCCTACGGCACGGGTGACCTGCTGGCCGGACGGAAGATCAACCTCGAGTTCGTCTCGGCCAACCCGACCGGCCCGATCCACCTGGGCGGCACCCGCTGGGCCGCCGTGGGCGACGCGCTCGGCCGCGTGCTGACCGCGCAGGGCGCCGCGGTGACCCGCGAGTACTACTTCAACGACGCGGGCGCGCAGATCGACCGGTTCGTCCGGTCCTTGATCGCCGCCGCGAAGGGCGAGCCCGCGCCGGAGGACGGCTACGCGGGCGCGTACCTCTCCGACATCGCCGTCGAGGTGATGAAGTCCGAGCCGGACGCGTTGTCGCTGCCGGAAGCCGAGCGCGACGAGGTGTTCCGGCGCCTCGGTGTCGGCCTCATGTTCGACGAGATCAAGCGCGCGCTGCACGAGTTCGGCACCGACTTCGACGTGTTCTTCCACGAGGACTCGCTGCACAGCTCCGGCGTGGTCAGCGAGGTCGTCGAGGACCTGAAGGCCAAGGGCCACCTCTACCTCGCCGACGGCGCGTGGTGGTTGCGCAGCACCGAGTTCGGCGACGACAAGGACCGCGTCGTCATCAAGAGCGACGGCGCCCCGGCCTACATCGCCGGGGACATCGCCTACTTCCGCGACAAGCGGGCCCGCGGCTTCGACCTCTGCATCTACATGCTCGGCGCCGACCACCACGGTTACATCGCCCGGCTCAAGGCCGCGGCCGCCGCCCTCGACGACGACCCCGACGCCGTCGAGGTGCTGATCGGCCAGCTGGTCAACCTGGTCAGCGACGGCAAGCCGGTGCGGATGAGCAAGCGCGCGGGCACCGTGATCACCATGGAGGACCTGGTGGACGCGGTGGGCGTGGACGCCGCCCGCTACTCCCTGGTGCGTTCCAGCGCGGACTCGACGCTGGACATCGACCTCGACCTGCTGCGCAAGCGGAGCAACGACAACCCGGTGTTCTACGTGCAGTACGCGCACGCGCGGCTGTGCTCGCTCGCGCGCAACGCCGCCGACCTCGGCATCACCGTGCCCACCGACAGCACGGAGATCGCGGTCGGCCTGCTCACCCACGACCGCGAGGGTGACCTGATCCGCACGATCGGCGAGTTCGGCCGCGTCGTGCGCACCGCCGCCGAGTTGCGCGAACCGCACCGGGTGGCCCGCTACCTGGAAGACATGGCGAGTGCCTACCACAAGTTCTACGACTCGTGCCGGGTGCTTCCCCAGGGTGACGAGCAGCCGACGCCGCTGACCGTGGCGCGCCTCGCACTGTGCATGGCCGCGCGCCAGGTGCTGGCCAACGGCCTGGCGCTGCTCGGCGTCACCGCACCAGAACGGATGTAACGGACCATGAGGGCACACCCGGCCGGCCCACGGCACGCCGACGTCGTCGCGCCCGGCAACACCGCGGGCCTGCCGCCGGAGGATCTCGACCTGCTGCACCCCGCCGTGTGGCCGCGCAACGCCGGCCGTGGTGCCGACGGCGCGCTGCGGGTGTCCGATGTGGACGTCCGCGAGCTGGTCGCCGAGCACGGCACGCCGTTGTTCGTGCTCGACGAGCAGGACTTCCGCGCACGCTGCCGCGAGCACGCCGAGGCGTTCGGCGACCCGGCGCTCGTGCACTACGCGTCGAAGGCGTTCCTGTCCGTCGAGGTCGCCCGCTGGGTCGCCCAGGAGGGCCTGAGCCTGGACGTGTGCAGTGGCGGCGAGCTCGCCGTGGCGCTGCGTGCCGGGTTCCCGCCCGAGCGGATCACCTTGCACGGCAACAACAAGTCGGTCGCCGAGCTGGACGAGGCGGTGGCCGCGGGCGTGGGCACGGTGGTGCTCGACTCGTTCCACGAGATCGCCCGGCTCGAACACTGCGCCGCCGAGCGCGGCGTCGTGCAGCAGGTGCTCATCCGCGTGACGGTCGGCGTCGAGGCGCACACCCACGAGTTCATCGCGACCGCGCACGAGGACCAGAAGTTCGGCTTCTCGCTGGCCTCCGGCGACGCGGCCGAGGCCGCCCGCCGGGTGCTGAAGTCCGGCTCGCTCGAGCTGATCGGCCTGCACAGCCACATCGGCTCGCAGATCTTCGACGCCGACGGCTTCGAGATCGCCGCGCACCGCGTGGTCGGCCTGCTGGCCGCGCTCAAGGAAGAGCACGGTGCCGAGGCACTGGCCAAACTGTCCGTTGTGGACCTCGGCGGCGGCATGGGCATCGCCTACACCCCCGACGACGACCCGCCCTCGCCCGCGCGGCTGGCCAAGCAGCTGCACGAGATCGTGGCTCGCGAGTGCGAGCTGGCCGGGCTCGCGCAGCCGAAGGTGGCCGTCGAACCGGGCCGCGCCATCGTCGGCCCCGGCATGATCACCCTCTACGAGGTCGGCACCATCAAGGACCTCACGCTCGGCCAGCACGGCGCCCGCCGCTACGTCAGCGTCGACGGCGGGATGAGCGACAACATCCGCACGGCCTTGTACGACGCGGTGTACGACTGCCGCCTGGTGTCCCGCTCGGCCGGCGACGGCGAGCGCGACACCGAGCCGGTGCTGTGCCGCGTGGTCGGCAAGCACTGCGAGTCCGGCGACGTGGTCGTCCGCGACTGCTGGCTGCCCGCGAACCTCGCCCCCGGCGACCTGATCGCGGTCGCCGCCACCGGCGCGTACTGCTACGCGATGGCCAGCAACTACAACCGGTTGCCGCGCCCGCCGGTGGTCGCCGTGCGCGACGGCGCCGCCCGCACGCTGCTGCGCCGGGAAACCGTCGAGGACATGTTGCGCCTGGAGGTGGAATGAGTCACCGCCCGATCCGGGTCGCCCTGCTCGGCTGCGGCACCGTCGGCACGGAGGTGATCCGGCTGCTGACCCAGCAGGCGGACGACCTCGCCGCCCGCGTCGGTGCCCCGATCGAGCTGACCGGGGTCGCGGTGCGCCGGCCCAACAAGCACCCCGATGTGCCGGCCCACCTGCTCACCACCGACGCGGCCGCCCTCGTGGCGTCCGATGTGGACGTCGTGGTCGAGGTGATCGGCGGCCTGGACCCGGTGCGCGGGCTGCTGCTGGACGCGCTGACCGCGGGCAAGTCCGTGGTCACCGCCAACAAGGCGTTGCTCGCCGAGAGCGCCGCCGACCTATTCGCCGCCGCGGACGCCTCCGGCGCCGACCTCTTCTTCGAGGCCGCCGTGGCCGGGGCGATCCCGTTGCTGCGACCGCTGCGCGAGTCGCTCGCCGGCGACCGGATCACCAAGGTGATGGGGATCGTCAACGGCACCACCAACTTCATCCTGTCCGCCATGGACGAGACCGGCGCCGGGTACGCCGAGACCCTGGACGAGGCGTCCCGGCTGGGCTACGCCGAGGCCGACCCGACCGCCGACGTCGAGGGCTACGACGCCGCGTCGAAGGCCGCGATCCTGGCGTCCCTGTCGTTCCACACCCGGGTCACGGCCACCGACGTGTACCGCGAGGGCATCACCTCGGTCACGCCGACCGACATCGCGGCGGCCCGCGGGCTCAACCGCACGATCAAGCTGCTGGCCATCTGCGAGCGGGTCACCGGCGAGGACGGCGCGGAGAGCGTCGCCGTGCGGGTGCACCCGGCCATGATCCCGCGCAGCCACCCGCTGGCCACCGTCGGCGGCGCGTTCAACGCCGTGTTCGTCGAGGCCGATGCCGCGGGCCAGCTCATGTTCTACGGCCAGGGCGCCGGTGGCGCACCGACCGCGAGCGCGGTGCTCGGCGACCTGGTCGCGGTGGCCCGCAACCTGGTCGGCGGCGGCCACGGACCGCGCGAGTCCGCGTACGCCGCGCTGCCCGTGCGCACCATCGACCAGGCCTCGACCCGCTACCACGTGAGCCTCGACGTGGCCGACCGGGCCGGCGTGCTGTCCACAGTGGCCAGTGTGTTCGCCGAGCACGACGTGAGCATCGCCGCCGTGCGCCAGGAAGGCAGGCGCCGTGACGCGAGCCTGGTCATCGTGACCCACTCGGCCCCGGAGGCCGCCTTGCGTTCCACAGTGGACAAGATCGCCGGGTTGCCGGTGGTGCACGACGTCGTCAGCGTGATGCGGGTGGAAGGCGAGGAGTCATGACCGGCTGGCCGGGGATCCTCACCGCCTACGCCGCCCGGATTCCGCTGCCCGCGGGCGCGCAGATCGTGACCCTCGGCGAGGGCAACACGCCGTTGCTGCCCGCGTCGCACCTGTCGGAGCTGACCGGGTGCCAGGTGCACCTCAAGGTCGAGGGCATGAACCCGACCGGCTCGTTCAAGGACCGCGGCATGACCGGGGCCATGACCTACGCCAAGGCCAACGGCATGGAGGCGGTGATCTGCGCGTCGACGGGCAACACGTCCGCGTCGGCCGCCGCCTACGCCGCCCGCGCCGGGCTGACCGCGGCCGTGCTGGTCCCGCGCGGCAAGATCGCGCTCGGCAAGCTGGCCCAGGCCGTGGCCCACGGCGCCCGGATCCTGCAGATCGACGGCAACTTCGACGACTGCCTGGAGCTCGCGAGCAAGACCGCCGCGCAGTACCCGATCGAACTGGTCAACTCGGTCAACCCGATCCGGTTGCTCGGCCAGAAGACCGCCGCGTGGGAGGTCTGCGACGTGCTCAGCCGGGCGCCGGACGTGCACTGCCTGCCCGTCGGCAACGCGGGCAACATCACGGCTTACTGGCGCGGGTACCAGGAGTACGCCGCGGACGGCGTCGTGGCCTCGACGCCACGCATGTTCGGTTTTCAAGCAGCGGGTGCGGCACCGTTGGTGCGCGGGGAGCCGGTGAGCGAGCCGGAGACCATCGCGACCGCGATCCGGGTGGGCAACCCGGCGTCGTGGGCCGGTGCGGTGACCGCCCGCGACGAGTCGGGTGGCTTGTTCGAAGCCGTCACCGACGAGCAGATCCTGGCGGCCTACCGGTTGTTGTCGAGCCGTGAGGGCGTCTTCGTCGAGCCCGCGTCCGCGACGAGCGTCGCCGGCCTGCTGGCGGTGGCCGCCGATGGCCGGCTGCCGGCCGGGTCCGTCGTCGTGTGCACGGTGACCGGGCACGGGCTGAAGGATCCCGACACCGCGTTGCAGGGCCTGGCCGAAGTGGAGCCGGTGCCCGTGGACCCGACCGCCGTGGCCGCGGCATTGGAGTTGGCCTGACATGGAACGGGGCTGATATGGACTTGGCGGAAGCCGTCGAGGCGGACCAGCTGTGGGGCTGGCCGGTCGAGGTGCTGGACCACCTGCTCTTCCTGCAGCGCCAGGCCTGGTCGGGCCGGCTGCCGCTCGAGTCGTGGCGGGCCGAGGACGCGTCGCTGCGCGAGGGTCAGCCCGCAGTGGACGCCGTCGCGGTCGAGTCCGCCCTGACGGAGTGGGTGGCCAGCGGCGAACTCCAGCTCGGTGCGCACGGCGGCCTGCTCGGCCGGCTGACCGTGCTGGCCAACCGCCCGCCCAGCGATGACGACCTGTGGGTCGAGCTGATCACCGTGGCGAAGCGGGCCGGGGCGGCGGACGCGAATCCTCGCTTCGTCGAGGTCGACCTCGCGCGCCGGGATCTGATCGTGTCGTGGTTGCGGTCCTCCGATTCGGTCGATGCGGTCACGGGGTTGCCGTGGTCGGTGGTCGCCCGGTTCGGTTCCGAGGTTGACGACGCGCGGCAGGCGGCCCTGGACGGAGTGGCGGCGGACGAGCGGTCCTGCGCCGACCTGGTCGCCACCCGGCGCGCGGAGCTCGGTTCTTCGACCGGCGACGAGTGGCCCGCCTGATTTCGCTGCCCGCTTGATCGTTGTGCGCCGGGATTTCGGCTTCGGCGGTTGCTTGGTTTGACGGGTGCCGCTGAGCCGCGCCGGTCTGCCGGTGCTGGGAGGGACGCAACGTAGGTGGCTCTGGCCGTGAACCCAACCGATCGGTTCTGGCCGTCGCGTGGTCCGGTGGGTGGAACGGGGGCGGCGAAACCCGGGACCAGGTGGTTGGGTGTGGGCCGATGACGAACACCTGGTGAACGGTGGTGGCATGACTGTGGTGCGGGTTCGGGTGCCTGCGTCTACGGCCAACTTGGGGTCCGGTTTCGACGCGCTGGGGCTCGCGCTGGGGCTCTACGACGAGGTCGAGGTGGCGACCGCGGACGAGGGGTTGCGGATCGAGGTCCATGGCGAGGGTGCCTCCGAGGTTGCGTTGGACGAGGGACATCTGGTCGTGCGGGCGGTGCTCGCGGGCGCCGCGCAGCTCGGGATGGCGGTGCCCGGGCTGACCGTGCGGTGCGCGAACGCCATCCCGCACGCACGCGGGCTCGGCTCGTCGGCCGCCGCGATCGTCGCCGGGGTGGCGGCCGCCTATGCGCTGGCCGGGCTGGACGCGCGCAAGGAGCCGGGCGCGTTGCAGCTCGCCGCGCGGTTCGAGGGGCACGCGGACAACGTGGCCGCGAGCCTCTTCGGCGGCCTTGTGCTTGCGTGGCAGGACAACGAGCAGTTCGAGGCGCTCCGGCTGGAACCGCACGAGTCGGTCCGGCCGGTCGTGTGCATCCCCGAGCACCCGTCGGCCACGGCCACCACGCGCGGCTTGCTGCCCGAACGCGTGCCGCACGTGGACGCCGCCTTCGCCGCGGCGCGGTGCGCGCTCGCGGTGCAGGCCATCACGACCCGGCCCGACCTGCTGCTACCGGCCACACAGGACAGGCTGCACCAGGACTACCGGGAGCAGGCTTGGCCGGACACGATGCGGCTCGTGCGGGAGCTGCGGGACGCGGGTGTCCCGGCGACGGTGTCCGGTGCGGGGCCGACTGTGTTCGCTTTCACGTCCGACGGCACTTTGCCGCCTGGAGTCGACACCGCGGACTACCGGGTGCTCGAACTGCCGGTCGACCGGACCGGCGTCCGCTGCGACTAGGGCCGCGATCAAGGGTCGGCGACCAGGGCGCAGAACCCTCTCGTCGAGCGGATTCGGTTGCAGGGCAACGGTGTTCGCGTTTTGTACGGCATGGGTCCATCCTGCCACGGGTCGAACGGGTGTTCGATCGCTGGATCGGGTGAAGATGAGGTACGGCGCCGAGGAACAAAGCCGAGGTGGGAATGGTTGTGCATAGTGTCGCCACGCCAAGGGGGCGGTTCTTGCAACCGATCCTGTGGCCGTCTACCCTCGGGGTCGTTCAGTCACCGCGCGCTTCGGGCGCCGGTGTCGTTCCCGGGGATTCTTTTCCGGGTCGCATCCGCTGCTGAGATGTTGGCTCGGCCGCATCGGTCCGAGTCCATGTCGGTGGATCCCGATGGTTGTGGTGACCGAGATGCTCCGTGTAGGCGACCGAGTCGTCCGGCTGGCCAAAACCATGGCCGACGCCGTGACTGGGCTCCGCCAGCGGGCACGTACGCCGTCCCGCGTTCCGCCGGACGGCGGTCCGCTGGGCCGCGTTGGAGGCGCGGACCGGTCAGGAAGGACATTAGTGAGCAACACCGATCTGTTGAGCAGCGACGTCGCTGCCGGAGTCGCTGCGGACCCTGCCGCGGACACCGGTCAGCCGACCACCAACGGTGGTCCCAAGCGACGCGCGGGGCTGTCCGGCATGGTCTTGGCCGAACTGCGGGAACTCGCAGCTCAACTGGGCATTTCCAGCACCACCGGGATGCGCAAGGGCGATCTGATCGCGGCCATCAAGGAGCGTCAAGGCTCCGGCGGCGCGAAGGAGGCCAAGGGCGAGTCGAAGGCGAAGGCCGAGAAGAAGGCCGAGGCCCCGGCGACACTGCCGCTCGACGCGGGCCCGGCCGAGGAGAAGCCCGTCAAGGCCAAGCAGGACAAGGCGAAGGTCGAGCAGGCCGACAAGCCCGTGAAGGCCGAGAAGCCCGCCGAGGACAAGGCCGAGCCGGGCGACAAGGGTGACGGCGAGGACGGCGGTCGGCGCCGGCGCCGCGCGGGACGACCCGCGGGCAGCCCCGAGGCGACCGAGACGACCACCCGCAACCGTCCTGAGCAGGGCGAACGTCAGCAGGGTGAGCGCCAGCAAGGCGAGCGCCAGCAACGCGGCGAGCGCAACAACCGCCAGGACAACAACGGTCGTCAGGACACGCGCCAGGACCGTCAGGACCGTCAGGACAACCGGCCGGATCGCCAGGACCGCCAGGACCGGCAGGACCGTCAGGACAACCGCCGCCAGGACAACCGTCAGCAAGACAACCGCCAGCAGGACAACGGCCCGGACGACGACGATGACGAGCGCGGTGGCCGTCGCGGACGTCGGTTCCGCGACCGCAGGCGCCGTGGTGGCCGTGGCGACGGGGGCGGTAGCAGCGGCGGTGGCGACACCGAGATCCGCGAGGACGACGTCCTGCTGCCGGTCGCCGGTGTGCTGGACGTGCTGGACAACTACGCGTTCGTGCGCACGTCGGGGTACCTCGCCGGCCCGAACGACGTCTACGTCTCGCTCTCGCTGGTGCGCAAGTACGGCCTGCGCCGTGGTGACGCCATCACCGGCCTGGTCCGCCAGCCGCGCGAAGGGGAGCAGCAGCGGCAGAAGTTCAACCCGCTCGTCCGCGTCGAGACCATCAACGGCCTCGACCCCGAGCAGGCCAAGGCGCGTCCCGAGTTCACCAAGCTCACCCCGCTCTACCCCAATGAGCGGCTGCGCCTGGAGACCGAGCCGCACATCCTGACCACCCGCGTCATCGACCTGGTGATGCCGGTCGGCAAGGGGCAGCGCGCGCTCATCGTGTCGCCGCCGAAGGCCGGCAAGACCTCCGTGCTGCAGTCGATCGCGAACGCGATCTCCGTCAACAACCCTGAGGTCTACCTCATGGTGGTGCTGGTGGACGAGCGGCCGGAAGAGGTCACCGACATGCAGCGGTCGGTGAAGGGCGAGGTCATCGCCTCCACCTTCGACCGCCCGCCGTCGGATCACACCAGCGTCGCGGAACTCTCCATCGAGCGCGCGAAGCGCCTGGTGGAGATGGGTCACGACGTGGTCGTGCTGCTCGACTCGATCACCCGCCTCGGCCGCGCCTACAACCTGGCGGCCCCGGCGTCCGGCCGGATCCTCTCCGGTGGTGTCGACTCGACGGCGCTGTTCCCGCCGAAGCGGTTCCTGGGCGCGGCACGCAACATCGAGGACGGCGGCTCGCTGACCATCTTCGCCACGGCGCTGGTGGAAACCGGGTCCGCGGGTGACACGGTGATCTTCGAGGAGTTCAAGGGCACCGGCAACGCCGAGCTCAAGCTCGACCGCAAGATCGCCGACAAGCGGACCTTCCCGGCCGTCGACGTCGATCAGTCGAGCACGCGCAAGGACGAGCTGCTGCTGTCCCCGGACGAGCTCGCGATCACCGTGAAGCTGCGCCGGGTGCTGCACGCCCTGGAGAGCCAGCAGGCCATCGAGCTGCTGCTCACCCAGCTGCGCAAGACGCGGACGAACATCGAATTCCTCATGCAGGTGGCCAAGACCACGCCTGGTCAAGGCAACGACGACTGACGCCGCGATACCGCCTGCCGGGGGAACAAACCCCCGGCAGGCGGTGTTTCAGAAGGCGTCTGGCAAACTGTCGGATCGAATACGGCTCCGGTTCACCCCGGTCACCACTTGGGGACCCGGCGGCCACGACGAGAGGCGATCACAGTGAAGACCGGTATCCACCCCGAGTACGTCACCACCACGGTGACCTGCGGCTGCGGCAACACCTTCGAGACCCGCAGCACGAAGTCTTCGGGCAGCATCCACGTCGAGGTCTGCTCCAACTGCCACCCGTTCTACACGGGCAAGCAGAAGATCATGGACACCGGCGGCCGCGTTGCCCGCTTCGAGGCGCGTTACGGCAAGCGTCAGAAGAACAAGTAGCTACGCCCACGGCGCCCATCCGCGAGTGCGGGTGGGCGCCGTTTGCGTGTCATGGCACGGCAACCGGGAGGTGTGCAGGTGGATTCGGGTGCGCTCGACGCGCTGCTGAGCGAGTACAAGGAGCTCGAGCAGGCCCTCGCCGACCCCGGCGTGCACGCCGACCAGGAGCGGGCTCGCAAGCTGGGCCGCCGCTACGCGCAGCTCACGCCGATCGCCCGCACCGCGACCGAGCTCGACCAGGTGCGCGACGACCTGGCCGCGGCGCGCGAGCTGGGCGGTGAGGACGCGGCGTTCGCGGCCGAGGCCGACGAGCTGGCCGCGCGCGTCCAGCCGCTCGAGGAGCGGCTGACCGAGTTGTTGCTGCCCCGCGACCCGCACGACGCGTCCGACGTGGTGCTCGAGGTCAAGTCCGGCGAGGGCGGCGAGGAGTCCGCGTTGTTCGCGGGCGACCTGGTGCGCATGTACCTGCGCTACGCCGAGCGCCACGGCTGGCACGCGGAGATCCTGGACGCCACCGACTCCGACCTCGGCGGCTTCAAGGAGGCCACCGTCGCGATCAAGGCCAAGCACGTCGAAGGGCCGGAGGGCGTCTGGGCGCGGCTGAAGTACGAGGGCGGCGTGCACCGCGTGCAGCGGGTGCCGGTGACCGAGTCGCAGGGCCGCATCCACACGTCGGCGGCCGGCGTGCTGGTCTACCCCGAGGTCGAGGACGTCGAGATCGAGATCGACGAGAAGGACCTGCGCATCGACGTGTTCCGCTCGTCGGGCAAGGGCGGGCAAAGCGTGAACACCACCGACTCGGCCGTGCGGATCACGCACCTGCCGACCGGGATCGTGGTGTCGTGCCAGAACGAGCGCTCGCAGCTGCAGAACAAGACGCGCGCCATGCAGGTGCTGCAGGCCCGGTTGCAGGCCGCGGCCGAGGAGAAGGCGTCGCAGGAGGCCTCGCAGGCGCGGGCCTCGCAGGTGCGGACGGTGGACCGCTCCGAGCGGGTGCGCACGTACAACTTCCCGGAGAACCGGATCTCCGATCACCGGGTGAACTTCAAGGCCTACAACCTCGACCAGGTCCTCGACGGCGACCTGGACGCGGTGCTGGACGCGCTCGCCGCCGCCGACCGGGCCGAACGCCTGGCCGGCACCTCCGCATAAGCTTCGCCCATGACCCGACAGCCGTTGCGCCTGGCGATCCTCGAGGGCGAGCGGATCCTCGCGGCCGCGGGCGTGGCGTCGCCGCGCACGGACGCCGAGCTGATCGCCGCGCACGTGCTCGGCGTCGAGCGGACCCGGCTGCCGCTCGTGCCGCTGGTGGACCCGCCGGTGGTCGACGCGATCGGGCAGCTGGTCACCCAGCGGGCCAAGCGGATCCCGTTGCAGCACCTGCTCGGCTGGGCCCAGCTGGGGCCGGTGACGCTGGCCGTCGGGCCGGGGGTCTTCGTGCCCCGGCCGGAGACGGAACTGTTGCTGGACTGGGGTTTGCGGGCGATCAAGACGTTGTCCGAGCCGACCGTGATCGACCTGTGCACGGGCTCCGGTGCGCTCGCGCTGGCCGTGGCCAACGCCCGCCCGGACGCCGTTGTGTACGGAGTGGACAACGACGCGCCGGCGCTGTCCTGGGCCCGGCGCAACGCCGATCTGCGGGCGCAGGCCGGTGACACGCCGATCACGCTCTACTCCGGCGACGTGGCCGACCCGACGCTGCTGACCGAACTGGACGGCCGGGTCGATCTCGTCCTGTGCAACCCGCCGTACGTGCCCGACCACACGGTCGTGCCGCCGGAGGTGGCCGACCACGACCCGCCCCAGGCGGTGTTCAGCGGCCACGACGGGCTGGCGACCATCCGCCACGTGGTCACGCTGGCGGCCCGGCTGCTGCGGCCCGAGGGCTGGATGGGCATCGAGCACGACGACTCGCAGGGCAAGTCCGTGCCCGCGTTGCTGTCGCTGCGCCGGGTGCTGAGCGACGTGGAGGACCACGCGGACCTGGCGGGCCGGCCGCGCTTCGTCACCGCCCGGCGCCGCCCGCTCTAGCGGTTACGCACCGAGCGCGGCCTGGACGTCCAGCTGGACGGTGATCTTGTCGCCGACGACGATCTTCTGGCCTTCGAGGCCGGTGGCGCCGACGCCGTAGTCCGAGCGCAGGATCGTCGTGGTGGCCGACAGGCCGATCCGCTGCTCGCCCATCAACCCGGTCTCGTCGAGGCCGAGGAACTCCACCGCCAGGACGACGTCGCGGGTGACGCCGCGGATGGTCAGCCGGCCCCGCAGCTCCCACTGGTCGTCCCCGCCCGCGAGGCCGGTGCTCTCGAAGGTCATGTCGGGGAACTGCGCGACGTCGAAGAAGTTGGCCGAGCGCAGGTCGTCGTCGCGCATGGGGTTGCCGGTGTTCACCGACGCCATGGCGATCGTCGCGGTCGCGGTGCAGCCGTCCGCCTGTTCGGCGGTCGTGACCTGGCCGGAGAACTCCTCGAACCGGCCACGCACCCTGCCCATCAGGTGGCGGACCGAGAAGCCGACGGAACTGTGCGCCGGGTCGATCGTCCAGGTGCCTGCGGGAACGTCGACGGTCAGGGCGGCGGTCATTTCTCCTCCGAGTGGATCACGCGGTAACGCAGGTGGGTGACGCCCGGCCCCTCCAGCACGCGAACCGGTTCCAGTTCCACGCGGCCGAACACCTCCGGGTCGAAGAGCCGCCGCCCGGCCCCGAGCAGGACGGGCACGACGTGCAGCTCGAGCTCGTCGAGCTCGCCCGCCGCGAGCAAGGACTGCGCCGCGGCCGCGCCGTGGACCATCACGGCGCGCTCGCCCGCGGAGGCCCGGGCCGCAGCCGCGCACTCGTGGACGTCGGTGTGGAACGTCGTGCGCCCGCCGGCCGGCACGTCGTCCGGGTCGGCGTGGTGGGTCAGCACGTGGATGGCCACGCCGTCGTGGTGATCGCCGTGCCAGCGGTTCGCCAGCTCGAACGTGCGGCGCCCCGACAGCATCGCGCCGGTGGCCATGGCCTCGCGGTACACCTGCCCGTTGACCCCGTCGGACATCCGGTCGTCGAGCCAGTCGAAGAGCCGGAAGCCGTGCACGCCGAGCTCCTGGCCGGGCCGGTCGTCCGGTCCGGCGACGTAGCCGTCGACGGACACCGTCATGTAGAGCCTGATCGTCATGGGCACAGCATCATCGCGACCGGGTCGTCGCGGGTATCCCACTTTTCTGGGGGAGCGCGTTATGTTGAGCCATGGCTTCGGCCCTGGGGATGCACGAACGGCTTCACGACACCATGACGCGCCTGGTCCACCGCGGGCTCGGCGTCGAGGACTACTGGCGCGCGATGAGCGCCGCGCTCGACGCGGCGGTGCCCTCCGAGGGCTCGTGCCTGATGACGATGGACCCGGCCACCATGCTGCCGACCGCCGAATTCGTCGAGAACGGGATGCCCGCGGACGCGATCAGCAGGCTCGTCGAGATCGAGCTGCGGGAACCGGACTACACCAAGTGGGTCGACATGGCACGCCTCGGCCAGACCGCGGCGAGCCTGAGCGGCGTCACGGTGGGGGACCTCGACCTGAGCCGGCGGCACCGGGAGGTCCGTCGCCCCGAGGGCTATGCCGACGAGCTGCGCGTCGTCCTGTCCAGCAGCACGGGCACCTGGGGTGCGCTGACCGTGTTCCGCGAACTGGACCGCCCGTACTTCACCGCGGCCGAGGTCAGGCTCGTCACCTCGCTGACCGGGTTGATCTCCGACGGGCTGCGCCGGTCGTTGCTGCTCGACGACGCCCGCGCCGACCGCGACGACGCCGGAATCCTCGTGCTCAACCCCGACGACGAGATCGACATGGTCAACCTGGCCGCCCAGCAGTGGGTCGACGAGCTCGGCACCGGCACGCGCGCGGGCACCAAGCTGCCGCTGGTGATCCGTGCGGTCGCGCGCCAGGCCCGGGCCGTCGGCAACCACCAGACGACCGGCCCGGCCCGCGCGCGGGTGCGCACCCGGACCGGGCGCTGGGTGATCGTCCGGGGCTCGCTCATGGGCGAGACGTCGGTGGCGGTGCTGCTCGAGGCGGCCCGGCCGGCGGAGCTGGCGCCGCTGCTCGCCGACGCGTACGGCCTGACCCGCCAGGAGCGCCGGGTCACCGAACTCGTCGCCCGCGGCTTGCCGACCCGTCAGATCGCCAACGAGCTGCGGATGTCCACGTACACCGTGCAGGACCACCTCAAGTCGATCTTCGCCAAGACCGGCACCGGATCCCGCGGCGACCTCGTCGCCCGGCTCTTCTTCGACCAGCGAGCAACCGCGCTTTAAGGCCGGGCAGCGGCCACCATCTGGTCGTAGACCGCCGACATCCGGGACCAGTCGCGCTCGGGACCGGACACCAGCACGAAGTACTCGACGCCCTTGACCCGCCAGTACAGCGACTTCGCGTGCTGGGTGCCGCCCGGGCCGGTGAACCGGAACTCCCAGACGACGGCGTCGGCCTCGCGGAAGGTCGCGTCCAGCAGCGCCACGCGGTGGTAGCCGTCGCTGCGGGCGGCGTAGCTCGCCTCGTACATCAGGTGGGTGGCCAGCATGTCGCTGCCGTCGATCGCCGACCCGCCGTACTTCACGTAGCGCTGGCTGTTCGACGGGTCGACGGCGATCTCGGCGCCGGGACCGGTGCTGCGTGCCTGCGCCCAGCCGTCCGGCACGACCGTGCGCAGGCCGGCAGGCCCGGTGACGTGGTCGTACGCGGACCTGGCGTGGGTCTGCGTCGGCTTGGGCGTCGTCGTGTGCGGCTGGGTACGCGGCGGCTGCGTCGTGACCCGGGTGGTGACCGTGGTGGGGCTCGGGGTCGTGGTCCTGGTGTGCGTGCGGGGCAGGGTCTGCGGGTCGTTGGTCACCGTGATCGTGTCGGTGTACTGCGCGAACGCGCCCGCCGGCGGCCCGGCCTGAGCGTCCGCGGCGCTGATCCGCTGGCCCGCGACGAGCAGCGCGGTGCCGGTGATCGCGGTGATCACGACGTACGCGCCGGCCACCGCGAACCCGACCCAGCGAGAGGTCGGCTGGCGAAACCGTCCGCCCATGCTCTACTCACCCCGACTAGTTGGCGTCGGGGCTACTCTATTCCGGTCATCAACCAAGATCGGTAGGTGTCGTAGGGCCCGGGTATGGCCGGCGACGCTAGCGTTGCGCGTCGAGGTGATCCCATGCTGCGTTCCTGGCAGGACGTCGTGGCCAAGTGGCAACTGGTGCCACGGGCGGCGTCGAAGGCTGCCCAGGAAGGCCCCTGCGAGGCCGACAAGGTGTTCGGCGAGGCGCTCGACGCGCTGGAGGACGGGCGGCTCGACGAGGCGCTGCGCCAGTTCGAGGCGGCGGCGCAGCTGCGCGACCACCACCTCGACCAGATCGGCATCGGCGACGTCTACCTGGCCCGCGGCGGCCTGCGGCTCGCGCTGGTGCACTACCGCAAGGCCGTGGAAGCCGCGCCGACCGACGAGCTGACGGTGATCGCCGTGTCCCAGCTGCGGGTGGCGGCGGGGGAGGCGGCCTCGGCCGTGGACGAGCTGGAGAAGCTCGTCGCGGCCCACCCCGACGACCCGGTCGCCCGCTACTACCTGGCCAGCACCCTGTACTCGGTGACCGAGCAGGTGCGCAGCCAGACCGGCGACGAACGCCTGGTGATGACCACCGAGCGCCAGCTCGCGATCTGCACGCACGCCGCCGAGCGCATCCTGCAGCTCCACGTGGACGACCGCGAACTGAACCGCGGTGCGCGGCTGCTGCAGGCCGAGATCGCGGCGCTGCGGCGCTGGACGTGGATCCGGCCGGTGGTGGCCGAGGCGCTCGCCATCGTGATCGTGGTGTGCGGGGTGGCGGGTGCGATCGCGGGCGGGATGACCGGGTCGGTGCCGGTGGTGGTGCTCAGCGTGCTGGCCGGTGGCGGGCTGTTGTTCGCGGTCGTGCAGCGGTTCCGCCGGCAGGTGTGGCGGTTGCAGGCCGAGCTCACCGAGGACTCGATCGCGAAGCCCGGTGTCGAGTAGCAGTGGAGTAGCTCACGCCGTCAGGGCGTTGAACACGGCCTCGGCCTGATCGCGTTCGACGGTGAGCCGCCACGCCGCCTCGGCGATCTCTTCGGGGTCGAGCTCCGGGAGGGTCATCGCCTCGGGAGCGGCGGCGACCGCGTGCCGGTGGATGTCGCCGCCACGGATGAGCCCGCCCAGCACCAGCGCGGCGACGTGCACGCCGTCGTCGGCCAGCGACGTGTGCAGGGTGAGGGCCCAGGTCCGCAGGGCCGCGCTGGTCGGCGCGAAGGCGCCGAGCATGGGCAGCGGCACGACGCTGGCGAGGCCGGTGGCGAACAACAGCGAGCCCGACCGGCGCTGCCGCATCCCGGGTGCGACCAGTTCGGTCACGGCCACCGCGGGCAACAGCATGGCGCGCAGGGCGGCTTCGACGTCGGCCACCGTGGTCTCCTCGATGGGAGCGGGACGCGCGGTCGGGTCGGCGGCGCCGGGTCCGTAGTAGACGGTCTCGATCGGCCCGAACCGATCGGTCGCGCGGGCGACGACGTCGGCGATCGCGGTCAGGTCGTGCAGGTCGGCGGCGATGGCCATCGCGTCGATGCCCGCCGCGGTCAGCTGCCGCACGTAGCCGGCGTGGCGGTTCGCGGAGCGCGACACCAGGACGACGGGCTGCCCGGCCCGCCCGAACCGGCGCGCGACGGCCATGCCGAGCCCGGGGCCTGCGCCGAGGACGAGAACGGGTCCATTGTTGGGGGACAAAGGGTTGCTCCTGTGCTCGGGGTGTTTCTGCCAGCCTTGCGGGTGGACCCCCGGCCGGAAAGAAGGCAGTTTCATGTCAGATGGGAACACCGGTGTGCCCTCGGTGCTCGCGATCCCGTTGCCCGCGGTGATGCCGGTCGTCGACTATGACCTCTGCCCGGTGGCCCGGGTCTTCCGGCGGCTCGGCGAGCGGTGGACGCTGGGCGTGCTCGTTCTGCTCGGTCAAGGCAAGCACCGGTTCAACGAGTTGAACCGCCGCATCGACGGGATCAGCCAGCGCATGCTCACCCGCACGCTGCGCACGCTCGAGTCCGACGGCCTGGTGACGCGGACCGTGCTCGCCACGACGCCGCCGAGCGTCGAGTACGCGTTGAGCGAGGCGGGGCGGTCGTTGCTGGGGCCGATCTCGGCCATCGCGGACTGGGCGACCGAAGGGGTTGTCAGGGAATCCCTGACGTCCTAGTGTCAGGGCATGCCTGACACCAAGAGCCAGCTGTGCTGTTCGTTCTGCGCCAAGCCCGCCGACCAGGTCAACAAGCTGATCGCCGGGCCCGGCACCTACATCTGCGACGGCTGCGTGCGCCTGTGCAACGACATCCTCGACCAGGAAGGGGCCGACCCGCAGGAGACGGACCTGTCCGTGTGGGAGAAGCAGTCCGATGAGGAACTGCTCGACACGCTGCCCCGCATGGCGTTCGTGAGCGCGCAGCTCGACGGGCGGGTGCAGAGCCTGGTCAACCTCCTGCGCACGCGTGGTGTCGCCTGGGCCCGCATCGGCGAGGCCATGGGCATCACGCGCCAGTCGGCCTGGGAACGCTTCGCCGGCGAGAAGTGACGGCTGGTGCCCCGTCGCAGAAGGGCTGAACCTTCTGCGACGAGGCACCAGGCGCAGCGCCTAGTACTGCTCGATGGTCAGCGACGTCTGCGGGCGCAGCGGCGCCGTGAACCCGGCCGCCAGGTAGTCCCACGTGGCCAGGCCGATCATCGCGCCGTTGTCCGTGGACCACTTCAGCGGCGGCAGGCAGAGCTCCACACCGAGGTCCTCGCACAACGCCGCCGCCTCGGCCCGCAGTTGCGGGCTCGCCGCGACCCCGCCGACGATCACCAGCGACTGGGCGGGCGAGTCGGTCAACGCCGTGCGGCACTTGGCGAGCAGCACCTCGAGGCAAGCGGCCACGAACGACGCCGCCACGTCCTCGTGCGGCGTCTGCGGGTTGGCCGCGAGGTAGCGCGAAACCGCCGACTTCAGGCCGGAGAACGAGAAGTCCAGCCCGTCGTGCAGCATCGGGCGCGGGAACGGGATCGACGGCGTGCCGGTCTTGGCCATCCGGTCGATCACCGGGCCGCCCGGGTAGCCGAGGCCGAGCATCCGCGCGACCTTGTCGTAGGCCTCGCCGACGGAGTCGTCCTTGGTGGTGCCGATCAGCTTGATCTCGCCGGGCGAGCTCATCCGGGCCAGCAGCGTGTGCCCGCCGGACACCAGCAGGATCAGCGCGGGGTAGTCCACGCGCTTCTCCTCCAGGTCCGCGCTGCGCAGATGCCCGCGCAGGTGGTTCACGCCGACGACCGGCACGCCCCAGCCCTGCCCGAGCCCGGTCGCGGTGTCGAGGCCGACCATCAGCGACCCGATCAGGCCCGGCCCGCGCGTCACGCCGATCGCCCGCAGGTCCTGCGGCCGCACGCCCGAGTCCTCCAGCACCATCCGCACCGTGGGCAGGATCTTGTCCACGTGCGCGCGGCTCGCGACCTCGGGGTACACGCCGCCGTAGCGGTTGTGGATCTCGGTCTGCGACGCCACCGCCGACGCGACGACCTGGCCGTCCCGAGACACCAGCGCGACCGCCGTGTCGTCGCAGGACGTCTCGATGCCCAAGACCAGTTCGGTCATAGCAGGGCCTCCTCGATCTGCTGGGCGGAGAGCACGCCTTCGCGTTCGATGCGCGGTTCCGGCAGGTTGCAGTTGACCAAAGTGGACGGAACGACCGGCCGTTTTCCGTCGTCCACCACGATGTCCGGCTCACCGGCGAGCTGCTCGAGGATCTCGGGCACCGTCTCCGGGGTGTCGTTGCCGTGCGCGTTGGCGCTGGTGACCAGCAGCGGGCCGGTCAGCGCGAGCACGTCGAGCATCAGCTGCTCGGCCGGGATCCGCACGCCGATCTCGACGCGTCCGTCCAACCAGAACGGTGCCCGGTCGCCGAGTCCCAACGCGACGGTCAGCGGACCGGGGGCGAAGGCGGCGAGCAGCTTCGCCGCCTGCGGGGTCACCAGGGCGCCCAGCAACGAGATCTGGTCGACCGAGCCGACCATGATCGGCAGGTTCCTGGTGCGCGGCCGGGCTTTCAGCGCGAAGAGCCGGTCCACCGCGGCGTCGTGCTCGGGGTGCACGGCCAGGCCGTACACGGTGTCGGTCGGCAGCAACGCGACGCCGCCGTCGCGCAGGGTCTTGGCGATCAGCGCCGGGTCGGTCATTGGAACACCGCCGAGGAATCCGTGATGGGCGTGGCGAACGCGGCCCGCGGCAAGTCCGCGGACGTCGCTGTGGTCACGAGGTCGTGCAGGGTCAGCACCGACGACGTGTCGATGCCGCTGTCCTTGACCGCCGCGTCCGGCAGCAGCGTGCGCACCTGCTCGCGGAACACGCCCGCGCAGTACAACGAGGGCAGCGACCCGGCGAGCTCGCGGACGACGGCGTCCAACTGCCCGTGGCGCAGCACCGGTTCGGCGTCCGCGCGGAACAACCCGGCGTAGGCGTTGCCGGTGCCCGCGTTGCGCAGCACCAGCACCGGCTCGTCCAGTTCCGGCGAGACTTCCCTTGCCAGCAACGTCAATGCGTCGACGGACACGACTTCGGCGCCGACGCTGAACGCGAGCCCGTTGACGTAGGCGACGCCCGCGCGCACGGAGGTCAGGTTGCCCGGCCCGGCGTCGACGGCCAGCAGGCCGAGGTCGGTGAACGCGCGACCGGCGTCGGTGAGCACGGTCTCGGCGAGCGCGCCGATGCTCGCGAACGCCGGGTCGTCGCGCCGCACGGTGCGGTGGGCGTGGACCTCGCGGCCGGTGAAGACGGCGACCCCGTAGGTCACCGTGGTCGACTCGACGGCCATCCCCAGCGTCATGAGCGCGCTCCCGCGAGTTCGTCGCGCAGCGCCGCGAGGTCGTCGGCCCAGCGGCCGGCGCCGGTGAACGTGATGTCGCGGTCCTCGGGGCCGGACGCGGCGACGGTGAGGCCGACGGTCAACGGCTCGGGGAACTCGGCGGCCACCAGCTCGCCCCACTCGATCAGGCTGATCGACGTGTCGACGAAGTCGGCGAGCCCGAGGTCGCGGTACTCGGCCAGGTCGTCGATGCGGTAGGTGTCGACGTGCAGCAGCTTCGTCGTCGGGGTGTCGTAGAACTGCGCGAGCGTGAACGTCGGACTGGTCACCACGTCGGTGGCGCCCATGGCCTCGGCGACCGCCTTGACGAAGGTGGTCTTGCCGGAAGCGAGGTCGCCGGTCAGCAACACGACGTCGCCGGGCCGCAGCCGCCCCGCGAGCCGCGCCGCCACCCGCGCGGTGCCGTCCGCGCCGTGCACGCTGACGACGAACGATTCAGTCATGGCAAACAATGCTACGACCTGCCTCGATCGCGTCGACATCGGCTGGAAGGCGATCGAGCCGGAGCGCGGAGCTACGACCCTGCACTGATGTCCCAGCCGAGCACCTCGGACAGTTGAGCCGCGGTGATCGGGCCCTCCCGCAGCAGCCGCGGTTCGGTGCCGGTGATGTCGACGACGGTCGACGTGCCCTCGCCGGTGAGCTCACCGGCATCGAGGTAGACCGACACCGTGTCGCCGAGCTGTTCGCGGGCCTGCTGGCACGTCGCGGTCGGCCCGGTCACCCCGGAGCCCGAGTGCGACGCCATCGACACGGCCATCGGCCCGACCTCGCGCAGCAGTTCCAGCGCGACGGGGTGCAACGGCATCCGCACGGTCACCGTGCCGCGGGCGTTGCCGAGGTCCCACGCGAGGCTCGGCGCCTGCGGCAGCACCATCGAGAGGCTGCCCGGCCAGAACGCCTCCATCAGCAGCCGCGCGGTCGGCGGCATCGAGAGCACCAGCCCGTCGACGGTGGCCCACGACCCGATCAGCACGCCGACGGGCGTGCCCGCGGGCCTGCCCTTGGCATTGAGCAGCGAGTGCACCGCGGAGCCCGAGAACGCGTCGCAGCCGATGCCGTAGACGGTGTCGGTCGGGAACACCACCAACCGCCCGGAGCGGACCGTCCCTGCGGCCGCCGCGAGGCCGTCGAGGCGGGAGTCCTGGGCGCGGCAGTCGAAGACCGTGGTCACGCACGGCATCCTGGCATGCCGTGCGGGTCGCGGATCAGCGGGACCGCAACGGGACTACGCTGCACGGCACAGCAGCCGGAGTCCGTGAAGGAGCGACCACCGTGCCGACGCCGTTCTGGGGGCCGGACTTCGCCGCCCTCGAGAAGGCGGATCCGGAGATCGCCGAGGTCGTGCTCGGCGAGCTGAGCCGGTTGCGTGGCGGGCTGCAGCTGATCGCGAGCGAGAACCTGACCAGCCCCGCGGTGCTGGCCGCGCTGGGCTCGACGCTGTCGAACAAGTACGCCGAGGGATACCCGGGACGGCGTTACTACGGCGGCTGCGACCAGGTCGACGTCGCCGAGGAACTGGCGATCCAGCGGGCGAAGGACCTGTTCGACGCCGAGCACGCCAACCTGCAGCCGCATTCGGGTGCGAGCGCGAACCTGGCCGCCTACGCGGCCTTTTGCGAGCCTGGCGACGTAGTACTGGCCATGGACCTGAAACAGGGCGGCCACCTCACGCACGGCTCGAAGGTGAGCTTTTCCGGCGCGTGGTTCGAGCCGGTGCCCTACGGGGTGCGCGAGGACACCGAGCTGATCGACTACGACCAGGTGCGCGACCTGGCGCTGGCGCACCAGCCGCGGATGATCATCGCCGGTGCGACGGCGTACCCGCGGCTGCTGGACTTCGCCGCGTTCCGGCAGATCGCCGACGAGGTCGGCGCGATCCTCATGGTCGACGCCGCGCACTTCATCGGCCTCGTCGCGGGCGGGGTGATCCCGTCGCCGGTGCCGCACGCCGACGTCGTCACCTTCACCACGCACAAGGTGCTGCGCGGCCCGCGCGGCGGCGGCATCGTCTGCCGCGAGCAGCACGCCAAGGCGCTCGACCGCGCGGTTTTCCCGTTCACGCAAGGCGGACCGCTCATGCACGCGATCGCGGCCAAGGCTGTCGCGCTGCGCGAGGCGTCGACGCCCGAGTACGCCGACTACGCCGCACGCGTCGTGCGCAACGCCACCGCCCTGGCCGAAGGCCTTGCCGCACAAGGGATGCGGCCGGTCTCCGGGGGCACCGACACGCACCTCGCGCTGCTGGACCTGCGTGAGCTGGGCATCACCGGCGCCGACGCGGAGGCACGCGCCGGCAAGGCCGGCATCACGCTGAACAAGAACGCGATCCCGTTCGACCCGGCGCCGCCGTCGGTGGCCTCGGGCATCCGGGTCGGCTCGGCGTGCGTCACGACCCAGGGCATGGGCGAGCGGGAGATGACCGTGATCGCCGAGCTGATCGGCGCGGCGGTGCGGGGCGAGAACGAGGCCGCCGAGGCCGCCGATGCCGTCGCGGCCGTCGGCGACCGGGTGCGCGCGCTGGCCGAGAACTTCCCGGCGTACCCGTGAACCCGGCCAACCCGCTCCCCGCGACCGCGATCGGCGAGGGCCTGCCGGTACGCGAGTACCTGCTCGTCGCGCTGATCACCGCGGCGCTGACCTACCTGCTGACCGGCCCGGTCCGACTGTTGGCCATCCGCATCGGCGCGGTCGCGTACCCGCGCACCCGCGACGTGCACGTGGTGCCGATGCCGCGCATGGGCGGGCTGGCCATGTACCTCGGCGTGTGCGGCGGCATGCTCGTCGCCCACCAGCTGCCGGTGCTGCGCCGGGCGTTCGACTACACCCTCGACCCGGTCGCCGTGCTCATCGGCGGCGGCATGGTCGTGATCATCGGCATGCTCGACGACCGGTTCGAGCTGGACTCGATCACCAAGCTCGCCGGGCAGACGTCCTCGGCCGGCGTGCTGGTCCTGCTCGGCCTGCAGTGGTTCCTGTTCTGGGTGCCGTGGGGCGGGGACAACGGCAGCCTCGGTTCGCTGCTCTCGCTGGACCAGAACCAGGGTGGCCTGCTCACCGTGCTGCTCGTCGTCACGATGATCAACGCGATGAACTTCGTGGACGGCCTGGACGGTCTGGCCGCCGGGATCGGGTTGATCGCCGCCATCGCCACGTGCGCGTTCGCCTTGAACCTGCTCTCGGAGTCCGGCGGCGACGTGCTGACCTACCCGCCCGCGCTGATCGCGGCGACGCTCGCCGGCGCGTGCCTGGGCTTCCTGCCGCACAACTTCCAGCCCGCGCGGATCTTCATGGGCGACTCGGGCTCGATGCTGATCGGGTTGATGCTCGCCGCGTCCAGCACGTCCGCGTCCGGCCGGGTCAGCTACACCCAGTTCGGCGCGAAGGACACGCTCGCGCTGCTGTCGCCGTTGCTGGTGGTGGCCGCCGTGTTGTTCGTCCCATTGCTGGACCTTCTGATGGCCATCGTCCGGCGCACGCGGCGCGGTGAGTCGCCGTTCAGCGCCGACAAGATGCACCTGCACCACCGGTTGCTGGAGATCGGGCACTCGCAGCGGCGTGCGGTGCTGCTCATCTACTTGTGGGCCGCGGTCCTGGCGTTCGGCGCGGTCGCCCTGACGCTCTTCGACGTGCTCGTGGTGGTGTGGGGGATCGGCGTCGGGTTGCTGGTGGCCCTGCTGGTTTCCGCCATTCCCCGGCTGCGGGCCCGGTGACCCCGGCGCACGGTCACCGTACGACCGTACGGTAGAGTTTCGCGGTGTCCGGATCACCCGGATTCGGACGTGCGCGGCGGTTGCCGGAGTGCACCACTCGTTCACCGGCAATTCACCACGCATCCGCAGGTCAGGCCCTTGCAAAGGGTCGGTTAACCCTGTGGTAGCGTGCGCGCATTCCCCGCAAGACGCGGGGCACGCCGGCCCGCGTCGGCGAGACTCTCCGGGCTCGAACAACCGGGCCCCGGCGATCCGCTGATGCACGACCGACAAGGAGCAGCGCTTGAGTGATCTTCGCGCCCCGGTAGCTTTCCGGTAGGCCGGTCATGGCGAGTGGCGCTCCGAGCGTCCGGGATTTCATCGGCATCGGCTCCACGATCGCGGTTCTCGTCGCGGGTGGGCTGGTACTCGGGTGGTTCGCCGACAAGCAATGGTCCACTCTGCCGCTGTTCACATTGCTCGGCCTGCTGGTCGGGATCATAGCGGCGAGCGTTTATCTGTACCGGGTTTATCGCAGGTTCAGCAAGGAATGAGGGAGACGAGGTGACGACGGTGTCCGGCATCAAGGACGCGGCGGCGAATGTGCCTGCCCCGGTGCTCATCAACCTGCGCCGTCCGCTCATTGTCGCCACCGCGCTGGCCGTCGTCGGGATCGTCGTCGCGGTGATATTCGGTCACATGGTGATGGGCATCCTCTTCGCGATCGGGCTCGGCATGGGCCTGTACAACGCGCGCCTGCTGCAGAAGCAGGTCGTCAAGGTGATCTCCAGCGAGAACCCGACCAAGCGCCAGATCACCGGATCCTCGGTGCAGCGGCTCGGCGTTCTCACCCTGCTCGCCCTCGCGATGGGCTACTTCTTGCGGCCGGACGGGCTCGGGGTGTTCTTCGGTCTGGCCGTCTTCCAGTTGGTCTTCATGGCACACACGATCGTGCCGGTCCTGAAGGAGCGTCGTAACCAGTGAGTGTCTTGGCGGAGGGCGCCACGATCAACCCGACCGAGCACACCGAGGTGCACCTCGCGGGCTTGGTCTTCAACCTCGACACGATCATCGCGACGGTCATCGCGAGCCTGATCGTGATCATCCTGGGGCTGATCGTCCGCGCGAAGATCACCTCGGGCGTGCCGAACCGGACCCAACTTGCGTTCGAGACCATCGCGAAGCTCGCGCGTGACCAGGTCGAGGACTCCATCGGGGTCAAGGTTGCCCCGTTCCTGGTGCCCGTCGCGATGTCGCTGTTCATCTTCATCCTCGCGTGCAACTGGCTCTCGGTGCTGCCGCTGCACTGGAACGGCCACCCGATCCTCGAGCCGCCGACCGCGGACGTGAACCTGGTGTTCGCGTTGTCACTGCTGCTGTTCATCTGGTGGCACGCCGCCGGTGCCCGCCGCCACGGCGGTTTCGGCAAGCAGGTCGTGCACACCGTGAAGGGTCACTTCGCGCCGTTCGCGCCGCTGTGGATCATCGAGGAGATCGTCCACCTCGTCTCGCTGCCGCTGCGGCTCTTCGGCAACATCTTCGCCGGCGGGATCATGGTCTCGCTGCTCGCACTTCTTCCGGCCTACGTGTTCTGGCTGCCGGGCGCAGGCTGGAAGCTGTTCGACATGGGTATCGGTCTGCTGCAGGCCTATCTGTTCATGCTGCTGACCATCGCTTACTTCAAGGCCGCGATGGAATTGGAAGAGGAACGGCACTAGTTCCGCGTTCCACGCTGAAGCTTCGTCTTTCGAAGAGAGATAAGGGAGAACAATGGCAGACGCAGGTTTGAACTCGGCGATCGCGACCGCCGGCGCCTACATCGGCGGTGGGATCGCGCTGGGTGGCGGCGCCGCTGGTGCGGCCATCGGTGACGGTCTGGCCGGTGGCCAGCTGATCGCCGGTGTCGCGCGGCAGCCGGAGGCCCAGGGTCGTCTGTTCGGCCAGTTCATCATCGCGGCCGGCCTGGCGGAGGGTAACTACTTCATCGCCCTCGCTTTCGCGGCCATCCTGCTGTTCGTGTTCGGCAAGGCCCCGAGCGCCTGATTCGAATGCGCATCATGCAGTTGGCCGAAGAAGGCGGCAACCCGCTGCTGCCGAACGCGACCTTCTTCGTCGAGCTGATCATCTTCTTGATCGTGCTCTTCGTGATGTGGAAGGTCATTCTTCCGCCCATCCAGAAGGTCCTGAAAGACCGGTACGACATGGTCCAGAAGACCATCGACGACAACCGGGCGGCGAGCGAACGGTTCGCGCAGGCCAAGGAGAAGCACGCCGAGACCCTGGCCGAGGCACGCGCCGAGTCGGGCAAGATCCGCGACGACGCGCGCGGTCGCGGCCAGGCCGTGCTCGACGAGTTCCGCCAGCGTGCGCAGGCCGAGGCCGACGATGTCCGGCAGGCCGGCGAGCAGCAGCTCGCCGCGCAGCGGGAGCAGATCCTCGGTGAGCTGCGTGCGCAGGTGGGTGGGTTGTCCTCGACGCTGGCCACGCGCGTGGTCGGCGAAGAGGTCCGCAACCCGGCGATGGTCGACGAGTACGTCGGCGGTCTGAGCAGGCAGGGAGGCGCCTGATGGCGACTTGGATCTCTGAGGTCGTCGGGTTCCTGCTGATCCTCTTCGTGCTGTGGCGTTACGTCGTGCCGCGTCTGCGCGCGGCGATGAACAAGCAGCAGGAGACGATCCGCGAGCAGCTCGTGGCCGCGGAGGAGGCCAAGCAGCGGCTGAAGGAGGCCCAGGAGGCCTACGACAACGCCGTGACCGAGGCCCGGGTCGACGCGGCCAAGATCCGCGACGACGCCCGCGCGGACGCGCAGGCCATCGAAGAGGAGATGCGCGCACAAGCCGAGCGCGAGGTGGAGCGCATCCGCCAGCGCGGCGAGGAGCAGCTGGCCCTGCAGCGCCAGCAGCTCGCGCGTGAGCTGCGCACGATGGTCGGGCAGCAGGCGGCGGAGCTGGCCGCCCAGATGGTGCGGTCCCACCTCGACGACGACGCGAACCGCGGCAAGACCGTGGACCGCTTCCTCGACGAGCTGGATGCCATGTCCGCGCAGAGTGGCAAGGGAGAACGCTGATGCAGGCCACGAGTCGCGAGTCGCAGCGGGCGCTGCGCGAGCGCTTCGACGCGGACACGGCGTCGACCGCGCCGGCCGCACTGCGCACGATCGGCGACGAGCTCGCGGCCGTGGGCGGCGTGCTCGCCGACAACCGGTCGCTGGCCCGGCACCTGGCCGACTTCTCCTCGGAGGAGCCGGCACGCACGGGTCTGGTCGGGCGGCTGTTCGAGGGCAAGGTCGGCGCCCAGACGCTGGCGTTGCTGCAGGAGACGGTGAAGCTGCGCTGGTCGCGCCCGAGCGACCTGCTCGAGTCGATCGAGCTGCTCTCCCGCCACGCGCTGCTGAGCGTGGCCGAGCGGGAGAACGCCCTCGACGAGACCGAGGACGAGCTGTTCCGCTTCGGGCGCCTGCTCGGCAGCGAGAACCGGCTGCGTGACCTGCTGAGCGACCGCTCGGTGCCCGCGCAGCGCCGGATCGAGCTGCTGCACTCGCTGGTGCAGGGCAAGGCCGGCCGGAGCACGGTCGACCTGCTCGAGCAGGCCGTGCGCCACGGCCGGGGCCGGCACCTCGACCAGCTGGTCGAGCAGCTCGCGGAGCTCGCCGCCAGTCGGCGGCAGCGCTCGGTGGCCCACGTCACCGCGGCCGCCCCGCTTTCGGCGGCGCAGGAGACGCGCCTGGTCCAGGTACTGTCGAGGATCTACGGCCGGACGATGTCGCTGCAGGTCGACGTTGATCCCGCGGTGCTCGGCGGCCTGGTGGTCCGGGTCGGCGACGAGGTGATCGACGGCAGCGTCGCCAGCCGCATGGCCAAGGCCGAGCACGGGCTGCCCTCCTAGGCCCACCCACAAGACTTCGAACACCCACTAGAGCAGGGACGAACAGAGCATGGCGGAGCTGACGATCTCCTCGGACGAGATCCGGAGCGCGATCGAGAACTACGTCGCCAACTTCTCGACCGAGACCTCGCGCGAAGAGGTCGGAACCGTCGTCGAGACCGGTGACGGCATCGCGCAGGTCGAGGGGCTTCCCTCGGCGATGACCAACGAGCTGCTGGAGTTCCCCGGCGGCGTCCTGGGCGTGGCGCTGAACCTGAACGAGCGCGAGATCGGCGCCGTCATCCTCGGTGACTACGAGAAGCTGGAAGAGGGCCAGGAGGTCAAGCGCACCGGTCGCGTGCTCTCCGTGCCGGTGGGCGAGAAGTTCCTCGGCCGGGTCATCGACCCGCTGGGCAAGCCGATCGACGGCCTCGGCGACATCGAGGCCGACGAGCAGCGCGTGCTCGAGCTGCAGGCCCCGACCGTCATGCAGCGCCAGCCGGTCTCGGAGCCGCTGCAGACCGGCATCAAGGCGATCGACTCGCAGACGCCGATCGGCCGCGGCCAGCGCCAGCTGATCATCGGTGACCGCAAGACCGGCAAGACCGCGGTCTGCGTGGACACGATCCTGAACCAGAAGGAAGCCTGGGACTCGGGCGACCCGTCGAAGCAGGTCCGCTGCATCTACGTGGCGATCGGCCAGAAGGGCTCCACCATCGCCGGTGTCCGCCGCGCCCTCGAAGAGGCCGGCGCGCTGGACTACACCACGATCGTGGCCGCCCCCGCGTCCGACTCGGCCGGCTTCAAGTGGCTCGCGCCCTACACCGGCTCCGCGCTCGGCCAGCACTGGATGTACCAGGGCAAGCACGTCCTGATCGTGTTCGACGACCTGTCGAAGCAGGCCGAGGCCTACCGTGCGATCTCCCTGCTGCTGCGCCGCCCGCCGGGCCGCGAGGCCTACCCGGGTGACGTCTTCTACTTGCACTCGCGTCTGCTCGAGCGTTGCGCGAAGCTGTCCGACGAGCTCGGCGGCGGTTCGATGACCGGTCTGCCGATCATCGAGACCCGGGCCAACGACATCTCGGCCTACATCCCCACCAACGTCATCTCCATCACCGACGGCCAGTGCTTCCTGGAGTCCGACCTGTTCAACCAGGGTGTGCGGCCCGCGGTGAACGTCGGTGTGTCGGTGTCGCGCGTCGGTGGTGCCGCCCAGGTCCGCGCGATGCGCCAGGTGGCGTCCTCGCTGAAGATCGACCTGTCGCAGTACCGCGAGCTGGAGGCGTTCGCCGCCTTCGCCTCCGACCTCGACCCGACGTCGAAGGCCCAGCTGGAGCGTGGTGCCCGCCTGGTCGAGCTGCTCAAGCAGCCCCAGTACAGCCCGTACCCCGTCGAGGAGCAGGTCGCCTCGATCTACCTCGGCACCAAGGGCCACCTCGACTCGGTTCCGGTCGAGGACGTGATGCGCTTCGAGCGGGAGTTCCTGGACAACCTCAAGCACCACCACGAGGGCATCCTGGCCGACATCCGCGACACCGCGAAGCTCAACGAGGACAACGAGGAGCGCCTGGTCAAGGCGATCGAGGACTTCAAGAAGTCCTTCACCGCCTCCGACGGCTCCTCGGTGGTCAACGAGGCCCCGGCCGACGCGATGGACGAGGGCGAGGTCGGGCACGACTCGGTCAAGGTCTCCCGCCCGGCCCCGAAGAAGTAGTCGGGTAGTCGCCGATGCCAGCACAGATTCGGGTACTGCGCCGCAGGATCCGCTCGACCCAGTCGATGCGGAAGATCACCAAGGCGCAGGAGCTCATCGCGACCTCGCGGATCAGCAAGGCGCAGGCCAAGGTCCAGGCGGCGCGCCCCTACGCCGAGGAGATCACCTCGGTGCTGGGCGCATTGTCCGAGGCCGCGGCGCTGCAGCACCCGCTGCTCACCGAGCGCGAGAACGTCCGCAAGGCGGGCGTCCTGGTCGTCACCTCCGACCGCGGCCTCGCCGGTGGCTACAACGCCAACGTGCTGCGCCGCGCGGAGGAGCTGATGGCGCTCCTGCGTGAGCAGGGCAAGGAAATCGAGCTGTACGTGGTCGGCCGCAAGGCCTTGGCCTACTACAGCTTCCGCGGCCGTCCCGTCGCCGCGTCGTGGACCGGGTTCTCCGAGCAGCCGTCGTACGCCAACGCCTCGGAGATCACCGGCCCGCTGGTGGCGGCCTTCCGCGCCGGGTCCGAAGAGGACGACGAGGCGCGGGCCCGCTACGCGAACGACGACCAGCAGCGCCTGGCCGGGATCGACGAACTGCACATCGTCTACACGCAGTTCAAGAACATGCTGTCGCAGGAGGCCGTGGCCAACCGGCTCGCACCGCTCGAGGTCGAGTACGGCGAGGCCGAGGCCGCGAACGTCCAGTACGAGTTCGAGCCGGACGCCGACGAGTTGTTCCTGTCGTTGACGCCGAAGTACCTGGCGACGCGGATCTACGCGGCCCTGCTGGAGGCGGCGGCGTCGGAGTCGGCGTCGCGGCGCCGGGCCATGAAGGCCGCGACCGACAACGCGAACGACCTGATCAAGGCTCTGACGCTCGAAGCAAACCGGGCCCGCCAGGCCCAGATCACCCAGGAGATCAGCGAGATCGTCGGCGGTGTCGACGCGCTCGCCGCCGCAGGAAGTGATGACTGACATGAGTGCACCCACCGCAACCCCCCGCGAGACCGCCGGTGCGGTCGGCCGCGTCGTTCGCGTCACCGGGCCGGTGGTGGACGTCGAGTTCCCGCGCGGCGCCCTCCCCGAGCTGTTCAACGCCCTGACAGCGGAGATCTCGCTCGAGTCGCTGGCCAAGACGCTGACCTTCGAGGTCGCGCAGCACCTGGGCGACAACCAGGTCCGCGCGATCTCCATGCAGCCCACCGACGGCCTGACCCGTGGCGCCGAGGTGACCGACACCGGCAAGTCGATCTCCGTGCCGGTCGGCGAGGACGTCAAGGGCCACGTGTTCAACGCCCTCGGCGAGTGCCTGGACAAGCCGGGCTACGGCGAGGACTTCGAGCACTGGAGCATCCACCGCAAGGCGCCGGCGTTCGACCAGCTCGAGGGCCGCACCGAGATGCTGGAGACCGGCCTCAAGGTCGTCGACCTGCTCACCCCGTACGTGCGTGGTGGCAAGATCGGCCTGTTCGGCGGCGCAGGCGTGGGCAAGACGGTGCTCATCCAGGAGATGATCAACCGCATCGCCCGCAACTTCGGTGGTACCTCGGTGTTCGCCGGTGTCGGTGAGCGCACCCGTGAGGGCACCGACCTGATCCTCGAGCTGACCGAATCCGACGTCATCAAGAACACGGCGCTGGTCTACGGCCAGATGGACGAGCCGCCGGGCACCCGCATGCGCGTCGCCCTGTCCGCGCTGACCATGGCGGAGTACTTCCGCGATGTCGCCAACCAGGACGTGCTGCTGTTCATCGACAACATCTTCCGGTTCACCCAGGCCGGTTCCGAGGTGTCGACCCTGCTGGGCCGCATGCCTTCGGCCGTGGGTTACCAGCCGACGCTGGCCGACGAGATGGGTGAGCTGCAGGAGCGGATCACCTCGACCCGAGGCAAGTCGATCACCTCGATGCAGGCGATCTACGTGCCCGCGGACGACTACACCGACCCGGCCCCGGCCACCACGTTCGCCCACCTGGACGCCACCACCGAGCTCTCTCGTACGGTGTTCGCCAAGGGCATCTTCCCGGCCGTGGACCCGCTGGCCTCCAGCTCCACGATCCTCGACCCGCAGATCGTCGGTGAGGACCACTACCGCGTGGCCCAGGAGGTCATCCGGATCCTCCAGCGCTACCAGGACCTGCAGGACATCATCGCGATCCTCGGTATCGACGAACTGTCCGAAGAGGACAAGCAGCTGGTGTACCGCGCGCGTCGCGTCGAGCGGTTCCTGTCGCAGAACATGATGGCGGCGGAGCAGTTCACCGGTCAGCCGGGCTCGAACGTGCCGCTCAAGGACACCGTCGAGGCGTTCGACCGGATCACCAAGGGCGAGTTCGACCACCTGCCCGAGCAGGCGTTCCTGCTGGTCGGTGGCATCGAGGACGTGGAGAAGAAGGCCGCGGAGCTCACCAAGTAGCCCTGGCTGCACTGACTGCACTGACGAAGGAGTATCCGCGTGGCTGAGATGTCCGTGCGGCTGGTCGCGGTCGAGCGCGAGGTGTGGTCGGGTACCGGCACGTTCGTGTTCGCCCGGACCACCGAGGGTGAGATCGGCATTCTGCCCAACCACATCCCGTTGCTGGCCGAGCTGGTCAGCGGCGAGATGGTGCGCATCGACACCACCGAGGGCGAGGAGATCCACGCGGCCGTGGACGGCGGGTTCCTGTCCGTCACGGCCGAGGGGGTCAGCATCCTGGCCGAGTCGGCCGAGCTGCGCGACGAGATCGACGTCGACCAGGCCCGGGCCGACCTCGACTCGGACGACGAAGAGGTGCGCTTGCGCGGCCGGGCGCGGTTGCGCGCGGCCGGCCACAGTGTCTGACGTGTGCTGGGTCTGACCTCTGATGGGTGTGACCTGGTAGTTCACCCGGCGGCCGGGGTTCGCAGTGTCTACTGTGGACCCCGGCCGTCGGCGTGTGGGGCACCACACTGGTAAGTGACAAAGGGTGACCAGCGCCCGATCAGCGCTTAGACTGCGGCAAACAGGTCGACGAGGACGTGGAGGCGATGATGGCGAACCCGCCGTTCGCGCATAGCTCGTCCTCGATCCGCGTCGTCTGCCGCCAGGTCTGACGAGCGCGGAGCAAGGCTGGGGAGCTGCCGGTGCGATTGGGTTTGATCATCCTGGTGCTCCTCGCGGTGGTGATCGGCGCGCTCGCGCTGTTGCTGGCTCGCCGGGTACGGCTGGTCCGTGAGGGCGGCGTGATCGTCGCCCTGCGCACCCGGATCGACAACACCGGCAAGGGCTGGCACCTCGGCATAGCGAGATACCACGGTGACGAGTTCGCCTGGTTCCGCGCGTTGAGCCTGAAATCCGGACCCAACCGGGTGATCCACCGCGAAGCGCTCGAGATCGTCGACCGGCGCGAGCCGGAGAGCGCGGAAACCCCGAACATGCCGGTGGGTTCGCGTGTGCTGCAGTTCCGCGGGGCTCATGGTGAGCGAGACCAGCAGGTCGAGATCGCCATGGGCCCCGATGCGTTGACGGGCTTCTTGTCGTGGCTGGAATCCGCCCCGCCCGGCCGCACCGTGCCCTGGGCGTCCTGACCGGTCCACCGTGGCGTGAGTGACGTCTGGCCGGCGGGATTCCTCGTGCGGGCGCAGCTGGCACCGGAGGCGAACACCGGCCGCTACCCGTTCACCCTGCCGATCGTGCGGGAGCTGGAGCGCAGCGGCGGGATCGACCTGGACCCGCGGGTGACGTTCCTGGTCGGCGACAACGGCACCGGCAAATCGACGCTGGTCGAGGCGCTCGCGGTCGCCGCCGGGTTCAACCCCGAGGGCGGCTCGCACGCCTTCCGGTTCGCCACCCGCGCGAGCGAGTCCTCACTCGGCGACCACCTGATCCTGCGGTGGGGGATCCGCAAGCCGCGGACCGGCTTCTTCCTGCGGGCGGAGTCCTACTACAACGTCGCCACCGAGATCGAGCGGCTGGACAAGGACCCGTTGTCCCCGCCGCTGCTCGACTCCTACGGCGGCACGTCACCGCACGAGCGTTCGCACGGCGAATCCTTCCTCGACCTGATCACCCACCGCTTCGGCCCGCGCGGGCTCTACTTGCTGGACGAGCCCGAGGCGGCCCTTTCCGTGCGTGGCTGCCTGGCCCTGGTGGCGCGCATCGTCGAGTTGACCGCGCAGGGCAGCCAGTTCGTCATCGCCACCCACTCGCCGGTGCTGCTGGCCGTCCCGGGCGCGAGCATCCTGCAGGTGGGCGCCGACGGCGAGATCGAGCAAGTCGACTACGACCACGCCGAACCGGTGGCCCTGACCCGAGAATTCCTCGCGATGCCGGACCGCTTCCTGCGCCACTTGCTGGAATAGCCATCCGCATTGCCGGCCGGTCGATCGATGCCCTTGCCTGGTCGGGCAAGGGGCATCATGTTGCGGCAGGGGGAAACGGGGGAATTCGTGCGGGTGCTGTCGGTCGACCTCGGCACGTCCGACACCGTCGCGGTGCTGTCCGCTCACGGCCGAAGTGATCAGTCCTCGCCGCCCGGCTTCCAGAGGATGTCGCCGTCCGGGTTGGCGATGCGGCACAGGATGAACAGCAGGTCCGACAACCGGTTCAGGTACTTGGCGGCCAGCTGGTTGGTCTGCTCCGGCTCCGCCTCGATCAGCGCCCACGCGCTGCGCTCCGCGCGCCGCGACACCGTGCGGGCCGTGTGCAGCAACGCGGCCCCGGCCGTGCCGCCGGGCAGGATGAACGACGTCAGCTTCGGCAGCCGTTCGTTGAACTCGTCGCACCAGCCCTCCAGCCGCTCGACGTAGGCCTCGGTGATGCGCAGCGGGGGGTACGGCGGGTCCGGCACGATGGGCGCGCAGAGGTCCGCACCCACGTCGAACAGGTCGTTCTGGATCCGGCGCAGCACGATGCCGACCTCGTCGGACAGGCCGCCGAGGGCCAGCGCGACGCCGATCGCGGAGTTCGCCTCGTCGACGTCGGCGTAGGCGCCGAGCCGGGGCGAGGTCTTCGGCACCCGGGAACCGTCCCCCAGCGCCGTCGTGCCGTTGTCGCCGACCTTCGTGTACACGCGATTGATGCGGACCGCCATGCGGTCAGATTACGGGGAGGGGCATGATGGGCGCCCGTGACGGAGCATTTCCAGGTGCGCGGCGGAGCCCGGCTCGTCGGCGAGGTCGATGTCGTCGGGGCCAAGAACAGCGTGTTGAAACTGATGGCCGCGGCCTTGCTGGCCGAAGGCACGAGCACGCTGACCAACTGCCCACAGATCCTCGACGTCCCCCTGATGGCGGACGTCCTGCGCAGCCTCGGCTGCGAGGTGGTCATCGCCGACGACACCGACGGCGGCAACTCGCTGACCGTCACCATCACCACGCCCGCCGAGCTCAACCACCGCGCCGACACGCCCGCGATGGGCAAGCTGCGTGCCTCAGTGTGTGTGCTGGGCCCGCTGGTCGGCCGGTGCAAGCGGGCCGTCGTCGCCCTGCCCGGCGGCGACGCGATCGGCAGCCGGCCGCTGGACATGCACCAGAGCGGCCTGCGCCAGCTCGGGGCGTCCTCGGAAATCGAGCACGGCTGCGTGGTGGCCGAGGCCCAGGGCCTGCACGGCGCGCAGATCTGGCTCGATTTCCCCAGCGTCGGCGCGACCGAGAACATCCTCATGGCCGCCGTCCTGGCCGACGGCACCACGGTGATCGACAACGCGGCGCGCGAGCCGGAGATCGTCGACCTGTGCACGATGCTGCAGCAGATGGGCGCCAAGATCGACGGCGCCGGCACGTCCACCCTCACCGTGCACGGCGTCGACGCGCTCGCGCCGACCGACCACAGCGTGATCGGCGACCGGATCGTCGGCGCGACCTGGGCGTTCGCCGCGGCGATGACCCGCGGTGACCTGACCGTGCGCGGCGTGAACCCGCACAACCTGGACCTGGTGCTGGAGAAGCTGCGCACCGCGGGCGCCGAGGTCACCATCAGCGGCGACACCGAGTTCCGCGTCGTGCAGCGCGACCGCCCGACCGCGGTCGACTTCGTGACGCTGCCCTACCCGGGCTTCGCCACCGACCTGCAGCCGTTCGCGATCGCCCTGACCTCCATCGCCGACGGCACGTCGATGATCACCGAGAACCTGTTCGAGGCGCGGTTCCGGTTCATCGAGGAGATGCAACGCCTGGGCGCGGACGCCCGCACCGACGGCCACCACGCCGTCATCCGCGGGATCCCGAAGCTGTCGAGCGCGCCGGTGTGGGCGTCGGACATCCGCGCGGGCGTGGGCCTGGTGCTGGCGGGGCTGTGCGCCGACGGCGTGACCGAGGTGTGGGACGTCTTTCACATCGACCGCGGCTACCCGCGGTTCGTGGAGAACATGCAGCGCCTCGGCGCCGACGTGCGGCGGGTGTCCTAGCCCGGTCAGTCGGCGACGGTCCGCGACCGACGCCGGCCCGCGAGCGACCACTCGGGGCCTTCGATGCCCCAGCTGGTGATCCGGCGCGGCCGGATCTCGATCCAGGCCGAGCCGGCGCGCTTGCCGAACCGGGCGACCCCACCCGACCGGTGCAGTTTGCCGCGGCCGCGGATCAGGATCCCGCGGGGCAGCCAAGGATCGACCGACGCCAGGTCGTCGACGACGAAGCTGACTCGCGGCTCGTTTCTGATGTCGCGCCACTTCTTCGACTCGAGAAGGCCGGGCCCGGGGAGCCAGATCTCCTCGTAGGCGGTGCCGAGGCAAAACCCGACCGGACCGACGTGCGGCGCGCCGTCCAGGCCGATGGTCGCCAAGCGGCCGATCCGCTGCCCTTTCAGGTAGGTGATCTCGTTGTCGGTGAAGCAGTCCAGCGCCACGTCACGCACCGACGGTGCGGAAGCTGCGGCGGCCTTCCGGTGAGAACGCCGGTCCTTCCACGCCCCAGCCGCCCACCCGGGTCGGCACGATCCGGATCCACGCCTCGTCCCAGCTCTTGCCGAACCGCTCGGTGCCGCCGGTCTCGTGCAGTTCGGCCCGGCCGGTGATCGAGACCGCGCGCGGGGTCCACGGGTCCACCGACTCCAGGTCGTCGACGACGAACGAGACCCGCGGGTCGGCCTGCATGTCGCGCCACTTCTTGGACGCGCCGAAGCCGTGCCCGCCGATGTCGATCGCGTCGCCGTCCGGGCTCAGGCGGAAACCGACCGGTACGACGTGCGGCGCGCCGTCGCGGCCGACGGTCGCGAGGCGACCGAGCGGCTGCGCGCTGAGGTACTCGATTTCCTTCGCCGTGAAAGTGCTCATGGAACCAAGCGTGCAGGACTCGCGCGGCGCGAGTAGAACAGGGTCCTGATCTCTTGCGGAAGGGGTTGCCCCATGCGTGCCCGTCTCGGCGCACTCTCGGCGGCCACGCTCGCGATTGCCGGTCTCGTCACCGGCGCGGGCGCGGCACAGGCCGACTCATTACCCACGAAGCACCCGGTCGCCGAAGGATTCGGCGGCGCGGTGGTCTCCGACACCGCCCAGTCGACCCAGGCGGGCATCGACATCCTGAAACGGGGTGGCACGGCCGCGGACGCCGCGGTGGCGGTGGCCGCGACGCTCGGTGTGACCGACCCGTTCGTCGCCGGCATCGGCGGTGGCGGCTACTTCGTCTACTACGACGCCCACTCGCACAAGGTGAGCGTCATCGACGGCCGCGAGACCACGCCCCGCTCGGCCGACGGGAACCTGTTCATCGATCCCGCGACCGGCAAGCCCTACGACTTCCCGACCGCGGTCACCAGCGGGCTGAGCGTCGGCGTGCCGGGCAACCTCGCCACGTGGCAGCGCGCGCTGCAGCGGTGGGGCAAGTTCAGCCTGGCCACCAACCTGCGCCCGGCCATCGACGTCGCCGAGCACGGGTTCCCGGTCGACGCCACGCTGTACGAGCAGATCCGGGAGAACCAGAAGCGGTTCGCCCAGTTCAGCTCCACCTCGGAGCTGTTCCTGCCCGGCGGCGATCTGCCCCCTGTCGGCTCCACGCTGCGCAACCCCGACCTCGCCGACACCTACCGCGACATCGCCCGCCACGGCACCGGCGTGCTCTACGGCGGCTCCGTCGGCCGCGACGTGGTCGACGCCGTGCACAACCTGCCGCTGGCGCCGGGCGCGACGCTCAAGCCGATCGAAGGCAAGATGACGCTCGGCGACCTCGCCGCCTACCGCGCCATCGACCGCAAGCCGACGCACGTGGACTACCGCGGCTACGACGTCTACGGCATGCCGCCGTCGTCGTCCGGTGGCATCACCGTCGGGGAAGCGCTGAACATCCTCGAGAACTATCACCTGTCCTCAATGGACCGTGTGCAGGCCCTGCACACCTACCTGGAGGCGAGCGCGCTGGCGTTCGCCGACCGCGGCCGCTACATCGGTGACTCGGCGTACGTCGACGTTCCGCAGAAGCAGTTGCTGTCGGACCGGTTCGCCCGCACGCGGGCGTGCCAGATCGACCAGACGAAGGCGCTGCCCAAGCCGGTGGCGCCCGGTGACCCGTACGGGCACGGCCCGTCGTGCAAGCCGGGCCAGGGCAGCGGCGCGAACGGGATCGAGACGCACACGAACCACTTCGTGGTGTCCGACCGCTGGGGCAACGTGGTGTCCTACACGAACACCATCGAGCAGCTCGGCGGCAGCGCCATCGTCGTGCCGGACCGTGGTTTCCTGCTGAACAACGAGCTGACCGACTTCGACTTCGCGCCGCCGGCCAACGGCACCCCGGACCCGAACCTGCCGGAGTCGGGCAAGCGGCCGCGGTCGAGCATGTCGCCGACGATCGTGCTGCACCACGGCAAGCCGTTCCTCGCGGTCGGCTCGCCCGGCGGCGCGACGATCATCACGACCGTGCTGCAGATCCTGGTGAACCGCCTGGACTTCGGCATGGACCTGGAGTCGGCGATCGCCGCCCCGCGCGCGTCGCAGCGCAACTCGGCGACGACGCAGGTGGAACCCGCGTGGTTCGACCTGCCGACCACGCCGGGCCTGAAGGCGCTCGGTCACACGTTCGCGATCAAGGACACGTCCTCGCTCGACCCGACCATCAAGATCCCGCCGGACATCGGCGTGGCGTCGGGGCTGGAGTTCCGTGACCACGGGCTCGTGATCGCGGCCGGTGAGCCGGTCCGCCGTGGCGGCAGCGCCGCCCAGGTGGTCTTCCCGGCCCCCTGACCCAACCGGGCGTGTCCCACACCCGAACCGGGTGTGGGACACGTTCGCGTCAGGTGTGTCCCCCGTTCCGACCGGGTGTGTCCCTCGTTCCGGCCGGGTGTGTCCCCCGGTCGGACCGGGTGCGTCCCACATTCGAGCTGGCGTGAGCGGGGGTCAGGAGTTCTCTTCCAGCAGGGCCTTGACGGCGGTCTGCTCGTCACCTTGGAACACCAGGATGCGCAGGCGTTCGCCGTCCGGGTCCGGGACCGCGGTGGCCTTCACGCCGTGCCGCTTCAACTGGTCGGACACCACATCGGCCGCGCGCCGGGTCGGGACCACGGCCACCTCGGTGAGCAGCCCGTAGTCCTTCTTGCGCTTCTCCAGCGCCGTGTAGTCCGACAGACCCCAGCGCAGGACCAGCATCAGGAAGCCGACCACGACCAACGCGATCAGGATGCCCCAGACCAACGGCAGGTCCATGGCTCCATGATCCTCCCTCTGGCCGTGGCCGGCACCGCCGGAAAGGCGATCAGGCAGGCGGAAAGGCGATCAGGGCAGGGCGACGAACGGCGCGAGGAACGTCCGCGCGCTGACCGTGTCCGTCCGGTACGTCACGTTTGTCGCATAGCACGGCGAGTCGCCGGTGATGGTCGTGGCGACCAGGACCAGCTTGCCGCCCAGCACGGCGAAGTTCGGGCCGCCGGAGTCGCCGTAGCAGGCACCGCCGTTGCCCTGCGGTGCGGTCATCTGCAGGCGCAGCCAGGTCTTGGTCAGCGCGTTGAAGCTGACCGGCGCCTTCATCCGCACGCCGCCGCCGGGGTGGGTCTGCCCGCCGGGCCCGTTCACGGCCTCCTGCGTGCCGTAGCCGACGACCTCGTACTTGGTCGCGTCGAGCGCCTGGGGCCCGAGTTTGCCGAGCTGGTTCGCGGTCGGCAGGGTGGCCGGGGTGAACGACCAGCGGGCCGCCATCGCCGCGGCGGGCACCTGGACGACCGCGATGTCGTGCGCGTCGGCCTGCGTGCCCGGGTAGCCGGGGTCGGTGTGCGCGACGCCCTCGACGGCGATCTGGGCGCCCACGGCGGCCGGGTCGCCGGGGTGCTGGGCCAGCGCGGCGTCCAGGGCCGACTGCACGTCCTGGTCGAGCGAGACGTAGAAGCGCACGCCCGCGGGCCAGTCGGAGGTGCAGTGGGCCGCGGTCAGGAACGTGTCGCGGTCGACCATCGTGCCCGAGCACACCCAGTCGATCCGGTCCGGCGTCGCCGGGTCGCCGTCGTTGTCCCACTGGGCGATCAGGGCGCCGACCTCGGTGCGCTCGGGGGCGGGGCTGGCGTTGTAGGAGTTGATGGCCGAGGCGGATCCGGCGAACGTGACGGTCGCCGCGACCGTCAGCGCGGCGGCGGCAGCCGCGGCTGAGGACAAACGCATGACAGGCCTCCGAGAGGAATGGGTAGGAGCATCAAACACCGGTCTGTGAGCAATGGCACCGCTGCTGAATCGGTTACTCACCAGTACCCTGCTGAGAAAGCCGGTTAACGGAGGTTCACCGTGCCGTATCCGACCGACCACGAGCGCGACCGTCCCTGGGTCATGCGAACGTACGCGGGCCACTCCTCGGCCGCCGCGTCCAACGCGCTGTACCGGCGCAACCTCGCGAAGGGCCAGACCGGGCTCTCCGTGGCCTTCGACCTGCCGACGCAGACGGGCTACGACCCCGACCACGAGCTCGCCCGCGGCGAGGTCGGCAAGGTCGGCGTGCCCGTGAGCCACATCGGCGACATGCGGCAGCTCTTCCAGGACATCCCGCTCGCCGAGGCCAACACCTCGATGACCATCAACGCGACGGCCATGTGGCTGCTCGCGCTCTACGTCTCCGTGGCCCAGGAGCAGGCCGAAGCCGACGACAAGGACTGGCACGAGGTCGTCGCGAAGCTCGCGGGCACCACGCAGAACGACATCATCAAGGAGTACCTCTCCCGCGGCACCTACGTCTTCCCGCCCGGCCCGAGCCTGCGCCTGATCACCGACATGGTCGCGTGGACGGTCGCAGAAGTGCCCCGCTGGAACCCGATCAACATCTGCAGCTACCACCTGCAGGAGGCCGGTGCGACGCCGGTGCAGGAGGTCGCCTACGCCATGTGCACGGCCATCGCCGTGCTCGACGCGGTGCGCGACTCCGGCCAGGTGCCCGCCGATCGCTTCGGCGACGTCGTCGCCCGCATCTCGTTCTTCGTCAACGCGGGCGTGCGGTTCATCGAAGAGATGTGCAAGATGCGGGCGTTCACCCAGCTCTGGGACGAGCTCACCCGCGAGCGCTACGGCATCGAGGACCCCAAGCAGCGCCGGTTCCGCTACGGCGTGCAGGTCAACTCGCTCGGTCTCACCGAAGCCCAGCCGGAGAACAACATCCAGCGCATCGTGCTGGAGATGCTCGCGGTGAGCCTGTCCCGCGACGCGCGGGCGCGGGCGATCCAGCTGCCGGCGTGGAACGAGGCGCTCGGCCTGCCGCGCCCGTGGGACCAGCAGTGGGCGTTGCGCATGCAGCAAGTCCTCGCCTACGAGACGGATTTGCTGGAGTACGAGGACATCTTCGACGGCTCGCCGGTCATCCAGTCCAAAGTAGACGACATCTTGGCCGGCGCGCGGGCGGAGATCGACCGCGTGCAGGCCATGGGTGGCGCGGTCGCGGCTGTGGAGAGCGGCTACATGAAGACCCAGCTGGTTGGTTCGCTCGCGGCTCGCCGTCGCCGGGTCGAGTCCGGCGACGAGATCATCGTCGGGGTCAACAAGTTCGACACCACCGAGCCCAGCCCGTTGCAGGCCGAGGGCGCGAAGGCCATCGAGACCATCGACCCGATCGTGGAGCAGCAGGCCGTCGAGGCCATCCGGAAGTGGCGCGCGAACCGCGACGCCGCCGCGGCCGAGGAAGCCCTGCGCGGCTTGCGTGACGCCGCCAAGACCGACGCCAACCTGATGGACGCCACGGTCGCGTGCGCGCACGCGGGTGTGACGACCGGCGAGTGGGCGGGCGCGTTGCGTGAGGTGTTCGGCGAGTACCGGGCGCCCACGGGCGTGGCCGGCGCGACCGGGTCCGGCGAGGCCGCCGAAGAGCTCGCCGCGGTGCGGGAACGGGTGGCCGCGACCGGCGAGGAGCTGGGCGAGCGGCTGCGCATGCTGGTCGGCAAGCCCGGCCTCGACGGGCACTCCAACGGCGCCGAGCAGATCGCCGTGCGGGCGCGCGACGTCGGGTTCGAGGTGATCTACCAAGGCATCCGGCTCACCCCGGACCAGATCGTGGCCGCCGCCGTGCAGGAAGGCGTGCACGTGGTCGGGCTGTCGATCTTGTCCGGCTCACACCTGGAGATGGTGCCCGCGGTCGTGGAGGGCCTGGCCAAGGCGGGAGCTTCGGACATCCCCGTGGTGGTGGGCGGGATCGTGCCGCCGCAGGACGCGGAGTACCTGCGCGCACACGGTGTGACAGCCGTGTTCACGCCGAAGGACTACGACCTGACGCAAATCATGAATGGGATCGTCGACGTGGTGCGAAAGGCACACACCGCGGGCGCGTGAGGGCATAGTCTGACCGACCATGAACGACCTCAGCCGCCGGCGGTTGTTCCGCGCGGCCGGTGGACTCGCAGTGCTCGGGCTCGCCTCCGCGTGCACCAGCACGGTGTCCGGGAGCCCGGTGCCCGTGCCGCACCCGACCCCGGTCCAGCCGCCCACGCCGCCGAACCGGCTGGCGAAGGCGAGGCAGGAAGGGGTGGCGGTGCTGGCCGTCACCGACGCGCGCCCGTTCTCCTACCAGGACTCGTCGGGGCTCACCGGCGAGGTGGTGGAGGTGAGCAAGGCCGCGTTCACCGCGCTGGGCATCCGCGCCGTGAAGTTCGAGCTGACCGGCTACGAAGCGGTGCAACAGAAACTCGCCACGATGGCGGCGGCGGGCGACGACAGCATCGCCTGCTTCGGTGGCGCCTTGATCTTCGAACCGAGCATGTGCCAGACAACCGATCCGGTCCCCGACTTCCAGTACAAGATCGCCTTCGGGGTGCAGAAGGGCAACCCGAAGAAGATCACGACAATGGACGACGTCATCAAGGGCAAGCGGTCGTGTGCGGTGCTGACCGGGACCCCGCTCAAGGAGCAGTTGCAGGCGGCCGGCGTCACCTCGCTCCCGTCGTTCGCCAGCCCGATGGACGCGATGAAGGCGGTCGCCGACGGCCGGGCCGACTGCTTCCCGTTCTACGACATCTCCTTGCGGTTGTTGGCATCCGATAACCCGGTGGCCGGCGTGGAGGTGGTCGGCAGCACCGAGATCCCGGGCGTGCAGCCGATGGTCGCCGGGTTCCAGTTCATCAAGAACGAGGACACCAGCCTGCGCGACGCGTTCGCCGCGCAGCTGGAAACCATGCGCCAGGACGGCCAGTGGCTGCAGATCGCCGGCCGGTTCGGGCTCAACCAGGACAACGCGGTGCCGCAGGACTATTCGAACGGGCAGTTCTGCCACTGACCGCGTGAAACGATTCGAGCGGCGTTCGCCGGCCACTCGGATTGGGACAAGTCGGGGCGGAATTTTGTGCTGCCCGCGAAAAGGCGTCACGTATTACGTTCTGGTAACAGCCGGTGTCCGCCAACGGCCTTCCTTTGACCCGATCGGACTATCGCCCCTACGTTCGCTGAACACCCAACTGACGACTCACGTGACTGGTTGACACGCACGAAAAGGGGCAGACGCGATGACAGGCGAGATTTGGACTCGCAGAGACTTCTTCCGGCGATCAGCGGCGTTCGGTGCCCTTGCCGTCGTCGGGCCGGCGGCGCTCGCCGCGTGCAGCAAGGTCAACACCGGACCGGTGACCCTCGACAGCCTCAAGAGCGCGGGCAAGATCAAGATCGGCATCGCCGGTGAGCAGCCCTACGGGTTCACCGACGCGTCGGGCAAGGTGACCGGCGAGGCGCCCGAGGTGGCGCGCGCGGTCTTCAAGAACCTGGGCGTGGCGAACATCGAGGCGCAGCAGGTGAGTTTCGACTCGCTGATCCCGAGCCTCAACGCCCACCAGTACGACATGGTCGCCGCGGGCATGAACATCAAGCCCGACCGGTGCGGCCAGGCCGCCTTCTCCGTCGCCGACTACTCGGCCAAGACGTCGTTCCTGGTCAAGAAGGGGAACCCCAAGGGCATCAAGACCTTCGACGACGTCATCGCCAAGAAGGCCAAGATCGCGGTCCTCAATGGAGCGGTGGAACTGGGCTACGCGACGGATTCCGGCGTGCCCGACGGCATGATCACCAAGGTCGAGACCCAGGACGACCTGCTGCGCCAGGTGAAGGACGGCCGCGTGGACTGCGGCGCGCTCACCGACATCTCCCTGCACGACGTGGTGAAGAAGAACCCCGACGCCGGTCTCGAGGTCACCGAGGGGTTCGACCCGGTGATCAAGGGCAAGAAGGTGTTGTCGGCCGGCGGTTTCGTCTTCCGCAAGGACGACACCGACCTGCTGAAGGCGTTCAACACCGAGCTGAAGAAGCTGCAGGGCAACGGCGAGTGGGTGAAGATCGCCTCGCCGTTCGGCTTCAGCCAGGCGAACGTGCCGACCGCCGAGGTCACCACCGAGAAGCTCTGCCAGTCCGGCTGAGTCCCGCCGATGTTCGACAACTTCGGGTTCTTCTTCCCCCGCATCCTCGAGGGGCTCCCGCAGACCGTCTACGCCACCCTCGGCGGCATCGCGCTGACGATCGTGCTGGCGCTGGTCGCGGGTCTGGCCATGCTGTCGCGCCTGCGCGTCGTGCGGTTCGTCGCGCGGGTGTACGTGGAGGCCTTCCGCGGCACCTCCGAGGTGGTGCAGCTGTTCTGGATCTACCTGGTGGTCCCGATCCTCGTGGGCTTCCAGGTGGTGCCGCTCGCGGCGGGCATCGCCGTGCTCGGGTTGAACCACGGCGCGTACGGCGCCGAGATCGTCCGCGGCGCCGTGCAGTCCGTGCCCAAGGCCCAGGTCGAGGGTGCGGTCGCGCTGAACTTCACGCCCGCGCAACGGTTGCGGCGCGTGGTGCTGCCGCAGGCGTTCGTGGAGATGTTGCCGCCGTTCAACAACCTGTTCATCCAGTTGCTGAAGAGCACCGCGTTGCTGTTCTTCATCAACGTGCCGGAGATGACCCGGCAGGTGGAGGTGTTGCGGCCCAACTTCGGTGAATCCCTCGCGACGATGTACGGGATCATCCTGGTGCTGTACCTGCTGCTCGCGATCGTGATCACGGGCGTCATGCGCTGGCTCGAACGGGCGGCCGCGCGCCGGCTCGGCCGGCGCCCGCCGTCGCGGACCAGCGCGCTGGCCAAGGTGAGCGCGGGAGGTGTGGGATGACCTGGGATTGGGACTACGCCCGGGAAGTGCTGCCCAAGCTGCTCGAAGGCCTGCTGGTGACGTTCGAGGCGACGGTCGTCGGCTCGCTGATCGCCTACGTGCTCGGCTTGGTGTTCGCGTTCATCCGCCGCTCGCGGATCCCCGTGCTGAGCCAGGTCGTGTGGCTCTTCGTGGAGTTCGTGCGCAGCACGCCGCTGCTGGTGCAGGTCTTCTTCCTTTACTACGTCCTGCAACCCGAGCTCGGTCTGTTGTGGACGTCCTTTCTCACCGGTTCGATCGCGCTGGGCGTGCACTACGCGTGCTACACCGCCGAGGTCTACCGGGCCGGGATCGACGCGATCCCGGTGGGGCAGTGGGAGGCGGCGACCGCGCTCAGCCTGCCGCGCAGCCGCGTGTGGCTCGGCGTGATCCTGCCGCAGGCGGTGCCACGAGTGCTGCCCGCGCTGGGCAACTACACGATCTCGATGTTCAAGGAGACGCCGCTGCTGATCGCCATCGGCGTGGTCGACCTCGTCGGTGAGGCGCGCGGGGTGGGTGCCCAGAGCTACCGTTACGTCGAGCCGTTCACCATCGCCGGCTTGTTGTTCTTGTTGTTGAGTTATCCCGCGTCGATCCTGGTGCGGAGGTTGGAGCGTCGTGTCAACCGACAGCACTGATCCCACGATCACGTTCGATGCCGTCACCAAGCGCTTCGGTGCGCACGTGGTGCTGGACGAGCTGAGCTTCACCGTCGACCCGGGCGAGTTCGTGACGCTGATCGGGCCGAGCGGGTCCGGCAAGACCACGATCCTGCGCCTGCTGATGACCCTGGAAAAGGTCGACGGCGGCACCATCTCCATCGATGGCGAGTACCTGAGCCACATGGAACGCGGCGGCAAACTGGTGCCCGCGGACGAAAAGCACCTGAGCAGGGTGCGCCGACGCATCGGCATGGTGTTCCAGCAGTTCAACCTGTTCCCGAACATGTCGGTGCTGCGCAACATCACCGAAGCACCGACCCGCGTGCTGGGCCTGTCCAAGGGCGAGGCCGAGGCGCGCGCGGTCGACCTGCTGGACATGGTCGGCTTGTCGGACAAGGCATCCGCGCACCCGACGCAGTTGTCGGGTGGTCAGCAGCAGCGCGTGGCCATCGCTCGCGCGCTGGCCATGCGCCCGGACGTCCTGCTGCTGGACGAGGTCACCTCGGCGCTCGACCCGGAGCTGGTGGCCGGGGTGTTGAGCGTGCTCAAGGAGATCGCGTCCACAACGGACATCACCATGCTGTGCGTGACGCACGAGATGCAGTTCGCCCGCGACGTCTCCGACCGCGTGATGATGTTCGACAGCGGCCGGGTCATCGAGGACGCGGTGCCGGAGAAGCTGTTCACCAGCCCGGAACACGACCGCACCAAGGAGTTCCTCAGCGCGGTCCTCAACCGCGCCTGACCGCGGGCGGCCGCAGCCCGTCCATCAGGAGGTCCAGCAGGCGACCGGCCTTGGCGTCGTGCTCGGGCCGGGGGGCCACGGTGAAGATGCCGATGAGGGCCGCGGCGATGTCTTCGGCGGTGACGTCGCCGCGCAGGTCGCCTGCCGCCCGGCCGCGGTCTTCGCGCCGAGATCCACAGGACAGTGCCTAGACGAGTTCCTTGGTCCGGGCGATGCGGGCGAAGCCGCCCGCGTGCAGGTTGACCGCGGTGGCGGCGGCGAGCTGGTCGGCGGTCAGCGTCTCGCCGTCCGGGCCCTGGGCGTCGAAGGTGAACGTGGCGTCGATGGCGACCGTGACGTCGTAGCCCAGGTTGCCGCCGACCCGTGCCGTCGTCTCGACGCACCAGTTGGTCTGGATGCCGGCGAGCACGAGGTCGTGGATGCCGCGCTCACGCAGCCAGCGGTGCAGGTCCACCGAGCCGTGGAAGGCCGAGTTGACCTGCTTGGTGAACATCAGTTCCGAGCGCACGCCGTCGAGCACAGGCAGGAAGTCGTTGCCCGGCTGGCCGGGGCGCAGCGGTGATTCCGGCTTCGCCGAGTCGTGCCGGACGAGGACGATCGGGCCTGCCCAGGCATCCAGCAACGTGGTCAGGTTCGCCTCGAAGTCAGGGTTGTTGCGGGGCGGTTGGGCCGGGTCGTAGAAGCCTTGCTGGACGTCGATCACGATCAATGCGGTGGTCATGCCGTCCACGGTGCTCGCCCGCGCCACGCGTGGGGAGATGCCGGATAGGCGCGATGCGGTACTTTCCTGCCATGGACACCATCGGCGTCGTGCTGCTGCCCGGCAGCCGCCTGTTCGACTTCGCGGTGGTCAACGAGGTGTGGGGCATCGACCGCACGGATTCCTGCGTGCCGCGACACCGGCTGCGGATCTGCGGCGCCGGCCCGGTCGCGTTGCACCCGGCCGGCCTGGCCGAGCCGTCGCACGACCTGACCGGCCTGTCCGAATGCGACCTGGTGGTGGTCCTCGGCCGCGCGGACCCGTTGGCGGAGGTTTCCGCCGAGGCCGTGGCCGCCCTGCGGTCGGCCCACGACCGCGGCGCCGTCGTGGCGTCGTTGTGCTCCGGCTCGTTCACCCTCGCTGCCGCGGGCCTGCTGGACGGCCGTTGCGCCACAACGCATTGGCGCCTGCTCGACGACCTCGCGCAGACCGCTCCCGGCGCGGTCGTGGTCCGCGACGTCCTGTTCACCGACGACGGCGGCGTGCACACCTCGGCCGGTGTCGTCGGCGGGCTCGACCTCTGCCTGCACCTGGTCCGCTCGCGTGACGGCGCACAGGTCGCGGCGCAGTTGGCGCGCCGGCTGGTGATGCCGCCCGTGCGCGAAGGCGGCCAGGCCCAGTACGCGGAAACACCGGTGCCCACGCGTCCGCGTCGCGGCGACATCGCGTCCACAGTGGACTGGGCGATGGCCCGCCTGGCCGACCCGATCGGCGTGCCCGACCTCGCCGCCCACGCAGGCCTGTCCGAACGCGGCTTCCACCGCGCCTTCGTCGAAGCCCTGGGCGCGACGCCAGGTCGCTGGCTGCTGATGCAGCGGCTGCGCCATGCCCAGCGCCTGCTGGAAACCTCGGACCTGTCGGTCGACCGCGTGGCCGCCCGCAGCGGCCTGGGCACGGCCGCGAACCTGCGCCGCCGCATGCGCACCGAACTCGGCACCGGGCCCGGCGCCTATCGCCGAACCTTCCGCGTCGGCGCTTAGCCAGTCGACGCCACCACGCGGATCCCCAGTGCCACAAGGACAACGCCGGTCACGCGTTCGAACACCACTCGCACCCGCCGTCGGGACAGGAGGGAACCCAGGGCGCCGACGCCGAGGGAGAACAACCGCCACCACAACACGGCAACGCCGAGGAAGGTGGCGGCGAGCACAGCCGACGTGGTGAGCCGGGGCTCGGATTCGCCGATGAACTGGGGGAGCAGCGTCAGGAACAGCAAGGCGATCTTGGGGTTCAGGATGTTGCTCAGCACGCCCTGCCGGAACGCATCACCGCGGCTGACTGCTTCGTGGGGCATCGATGGCGTGCCGTGGTCGCGGAACGAGCCGCGCAGCGCCATGGCGCCGAGGTAGATCAGGTACACGCCACCCGCGATCCGCAGGACCGTGTACGCCGTCGCCGAGGCGGCCAGGATCGCCGAGAGGCCCAGCACGGCGAGCGTCGCGTGGACGGTGATGCCCGCGCAGCAGCCCAGGCCCGTCCACCACGCGAGGCGCGACCCGCCGCGGACGCCGTTGCGCAGCACCAGGGCCATGTCCGGCCCGGGCGTGACGGTCAGGACGGCGACGACCAACAGGAACGCGACGAGGTGGTGCGGCACGCCGTCACGGTAGCTACCGTGGCGGGCATGGGCGAATACCAGCACATCCTGGTCAAGCACGACGGCGACACGGTGCGGATCACGATGAACCGGCCGCAGCGGCGCAATTCGCTCTCCGCGGACCACCTCGCCGAGCTGCTCGCCGCCTTCCGCGCGACCGGCGACACCGACGCGACCGGTGTCGTGCTCGGCGCCGAAGGGCCGGTGTTCTCCGCCGGCCACGACTTCGGCGACGTCGCCGCACGTGACCTGGTCGGCGTGCGCGACCTGCTGAAGCTCTGCACCGAACTCATGGGGACGATGCAGTCGATCCCGCAGGTGGTGATCGCCCGCGTGCACGGGCTCGCGACCGCGGCCGGCTGCCAGCTCGTGGCCTCCTGCGACCTCGCGGTGGCCGCGGAGTCGGCGGGTTTCGCCTTGCCGGGTGGCAAGGGCGGCTGGTTCTGCCACACGCCCGCGGTGCCCGTCGCCCGGTCGATCGGGCGCAAGCGGCTGATGGAGCTGGCCCTGACCGGCGATGTCATCGACGCCAAGACCGCGCTGGACTGGGGCATGGTCAACCGGGTGGTCCCCGACGACGAGCTGGACGCGTCGGTGACCGACCTGCTGGCCCGGGCGACCAAGGGCAGCCGCGCGAGCAAGGCACTCGGCAAGCAGACCTTGTACGCGCAGCTCGACCGCCCGGAAGCCGACGCCTATGCGCTGGCGCTGGAGGTCATGGCGTCGGCGTCGCAACTGCCCGGCGCCAAGGAAGGCATGGCGGCGTTCCTCGAGAAGCGCAAGCCCGTCTGGCCGGACTAAAGGTTGCGCAGCAGCAGCAACCCGTAGGCCGCAATCGTTTGCGCGTCGGTGATCTCGCCGTCGCGGATCATGCGTTCCAGTTCGACGCGGGTGAACCAGGCACTGCGCATGTCCTGCTCTTCGAGTTCGCGTTGCGGCTCGCCGTGGGTCAGGTCGGTGGCCAGGTAGACGCGGCCGCGCTGGCTGGACATGCCGGGCGCGACGTCGAGCAGGCCGAGGTAGTGCAGGTTGCCGGCGAGCCCGGTCTCCTCACGCAGCTCACGCACGGCCAGCTCGTGCGGGTCGAGCTCGGCCCGGTCCGGCGCCGTGCCCTGCGGGAACTCCCACCGCCGCAGGCCCAGCGGGTAGCGGAACTGCTCGACCAGCATCACCCGGTCGCCGTCGGCGGGGATGACCAAGGCGTAGTCGGGTTTGTCCACCACCCCGTAGATGCCGTGCGAGCCGTCGGCCCGCCGGATGTCGTCCTCGCGGACGGTCATCCACGCGTTCGCGTACACCTGTCGTGAGTCCAGCGCGTCCACGTGGATGATTCTCCACTAGCCTGCTTGCCGTGCGTCTCGTGATCGCCCGGTGCCAGGTGGACTACGCAGGCAGGCTGACCGCCCACCTCGCCATGGCAACCCGGCTCCTCATGGTCAAGGCCGACGGCTCGGTGCTCGTGCACTCCGACGGCGGTTCGTACAAGCCGCTGAACTGGATGAGCCCACCGTGCTGGCTGACCGAGGAGCCCGGCACCTGGACGGTGGAGAACAAGGCGGGCGAGAAGCTCGTGATCACCCTCGAGGAGATCATCAGCGACACGAAGTTCGAGCTCGGCGTCGACCCCGGCCTCGTGAAGGACGGTGTCGAGGCGCACCTGCAGGAACTGCTCGCCGAGCACATCACCACGCTCGGCCCGGGCTACTCCCTGATCCGCCGCGAGTACATGACGGCCATCGGGCCGGTGGACATCTTGTGCCGCAACGAATCGGGCGCGACCGTGGCGGTGGAGATCAAGCGCCGCGGCGAGATCGACGGCGTCGAGCAGCTGACCAGGTACCTGGAGCTGCTGAACCGGGATCCGCTGCTGGCGCCGGTCGCTGGGGTGTTCGCCGCGCAGCAGATCAAGCCGCAGGCCAAGACCCTGGCCGAAGACCGCGGCATCCGCTGCGTGACCCTGGACTACGACTCCCTGCGCGGCATCGAATCCGACGAGTTTCGCCTCTTCTAGTACTCCGCTCCGATCTTCAGGGCGTGTCCCACACTCGTGCGGGGTGTGTCCCACAGTCGCGCGCTCAGAGCGCGGGGGGTTCGCGTGGCTGGGACTCGGGCCTCGCCTGGCCGAAACGTGGGACACGCGCGGTCTGAGTGTGGGACACACCTGACTTGAGTGGGGGACACGCGCGGTCGGACCGGGGGACACGCGCGGCGGGAGCGGGGGACACGCGCGGTCGGAGCGGGGGACACGCCCAGCGGGAGCGGGGGACACGCCCGTGGAGTGGGCTCGGCCGAAGGAAGCTGGGCGTGGTGGGCGGGCGGTTTTCGGCGGGCGGAACGCAACGTCACGGAGGATGATCTCCGAGCGACCCCTTGTGCCGGGTCGAGGGCTTCTGTTGAATGCTGTTCGTTGATGTTGGTTAGCTCCGCCCCGACCGACAACGTTGTCTTAGGTGGTGAGGTCCCATGCATGTCCTTGCCGACGCCAATCTGCGGCTGGACGCCGGTCCCGTCGACTACCTGCTGCTGGCGATCTACTTCGTCATGGTGCTGGGCATCGGGTTCCTCGCCCGGCGCTCCGTATCCAGCAGCCTCGACTTCTTCCTGTCCGGCCGATCACTGCCCGCCTGGGTGACCGGTCTCGCCTTCATCTCGGCCAACCTCGGCGCGGTCGAGATCTTCGGCATGACGGCCAACGGCGCGCAGTACGGCGTCCCGACTGTGCACTACTACTGGCTCGGCGCGATCCCGGCCATGGTGTTCCTCGGCTTGGTGATGATGCCGTTCTACTACGGCGCAAAGGTTCGCAGCGTTCCCGAGTTCATGCTCCGGCGCTTCGGCCCGGCCGCGCACCTGGTCAACGGCATAAGTTTCGCCGTCGCCCAGGTGCTCATCGCGGGCATCAACCTCTACGCGCTCGCCACCGTGATCAACCTGCTGCTCGGCTGGCCGCTCTGGATCTCGGTGATCGTGTCCGCCGCGGTCGTCCTCGCCTACACGGGCCTCGGTGGCCTGTCCGCCGCCGTCTACAACGAGGTCATGCAGTTCTTCGTGATCATCGCGATGCTGATCCCGTTGACGCTCGTCGGGCTGCACCGCGTCGGCGGCTGGCAGGGCCTGGTCGACAAGGTCACCAACGCCAACGCCGACCACGCGCTCGAACTCTCGTCCTGGCCCGGCACCAACATCACCGGCATCACCAACTCGACCCTGTCGGTGATCGGCCTGATCTTCGGCCTCGGGTTCGTGCTGTCCTTCGGTTACTGGACAACGAACTTCGCCGAGGTGCAGCGCGCGCTGTCCGCGAAGAGCATGTCCGCGGCCCGGCGCACGCCCCTGATCGGTGCCTACCCGAAGACGCTCATCGTCCTCGTCATCTTCATCCCCGGCATGCTGGCCGCGGTCCTCTCCCCGGAGCTCATCGCGCTCAAGGCGGGCAACACGGCGGCGGCGGGCGACGTGAAGTACAACAACGCCATCGAACTGCTGATCCGCGACCTGCTGCCCAACGGCATGCTCGGCGTGGCGATCACCGGCCTGCTGGCCGCGTTCATGGCGGGCATGGCGGCCAACGTCAGCTCGTTCAACACCGTCTTCACCTACGACATCTGGCAGACGTACGTGAAGAAGGACAAGCCGGACGGCTACTACCTGCGGTTCGGCCGGTTGATCACGATCGTCGGTTGCGTGGTGGCGATCGGCACGGCGTTCATCGCCAGCAACTTCGACAACCTGATGGACTACCTGCAGACGCTCTTCGGCTTCTTCAACGCGCCGCTTTTCGCCACGTTCATCCTCGGCATGTTCTGGAAGCGGATGACGCCGCTGGCCGGTGCCATCGGCCTGGTCATGGGCACGGTCTCGGCGATCACCGTCGACGTCCTCAACCGCAACGGCGTGTTCAACTTCTCCGGCCAGGGCGGCGCCTTCGTCGCGGCCAGCGTCGCGTTCGTGGTGGACATCGTGCTCAGCATCATCATCTCCATGGTGAGCAGGCCGAAGCCGGACGACGAACTGCGTGGTCTCGTGTGGTCGCTGACGCCGAAGGAGTCGCGCACGCACGACGACACCGGCGAGAACGCCGGCTGGTACCGCAAGCCCGCGGTGCTCGGCACGGGCGTGCTCGCCCTTGCCCTGGTCCTGAACATCATCTTCTGGTGAGGGAGGCGAACTGACGTGACCGGACGCGAATCCTCGGGCACCCGCCGGGCGGGCCTGTTCGACCTGCGGCTGATCCTCGCCGTGCTGTTCCTGCTCTACGGGATCATCGTGCTGCTGGTGGGGCTGTTCTCGGACAGCTCCGACTACAAGGACAAGACCGGCGACGTGAACATCAACGTGTGGATGGGCATCTCGATGCTGGTGGTCGCGGCCCTGTTCGGGTTGTGGGCGCGCCTTCGCCCGATCGTGATCCCGCAAGAGGTCGTCGAGGAGCACGAACAGACGTGACGCGGGCGGCTAATGGGCCGTTCGGTCCATGCCGCGCGGTGGGTGACGATACGGTGCGCGCGTTGCGCCGGGCTCGTGACCTGGGACAACGCAAATCGACCCGGATGCACCCGGATCGACCTCAAACGGTGCCGTTGCCCCAGGTCAGCCCGCGTCCGACTGATCGCCCATCGACCCGGATGCACCCGGACCCTCCCGTGCTTCTGTCCCACGCGCCGTCCCACGCTCGTCGTCCTGTCCCACGACGGTGAGGCCGGGGCGGTCGCCGAGCGCGCCCGTGATGCGCTGGTGGCTGGCCGGGGTGTCCTGCACGTAGGTGTTGGTCTGATCGACGGTGGCGTGCCCCATGACCCGCGCGATCAGGAACGGGTCCACGTTCGCCTCGGCCAGGCGCGTGGGCAGGCCGCGGCGCAGGGCGTACCCGGCCTTGCCGCCGGCCGCGCGGAGCTCGTCCGACAGCGTGTCAGCCAGCAGCACCCCGCCATGCGGCATCACGAACACGAGCGGGTGCTTGCACGGCCGGCCGTCCAGGTGCGGGATGCCGCAGCCGGCCGTGAGGTCGCGGCCGTCGAGGGCCTCCAGCGCCACGCGCATCGCCCGGGCTGTGAGCGGCACCCGGCGAAACTCGCGGTCTTTCGGCCACGGCTTCATGACCTTCTTGCCGCGCAGGTACACCTCGGCTACGTAGAGCCAACCGCTTTCGAAATCAATCCTGTGGGCGTGCAAGCCCGACAATTCGCTTGGGCGCAATCCCGTATCTTCGAGGAACTCGGCAGCGCGCCTGATATGCGCTTTCAGGTTGGGTGTGATCTTCGCCATTTCGGCGTGGCTGTAATATGGCATGGGGCGTTTCGGCGGGCTCTTCATCTTCACCCGGGAGCACGGCGAATATTCAAGGATCTCTTCGTCCACGGCCGCATTCATGCTGGCCTTGAACACGTCGAAAATCCGGTTGGCGTAGCTGAGGCTCTTGCACTCCCTGGTGAGTTTGGCGTACCACTTCTTGACGTCGGGCCGCTTGATCTGCACCAGTTCGGTGTCGCCCCACTGCGGGCGCAAGTGCACCTTCACGATGCTCTTCTCGACGCGGTCCACGTCCGAGGCGTGCTCACGGTCCGCGTTCCAGACGTCCCACCAGTCGCCCCACGAGGTGCGCGGCGACATGCGCCCCGAAGACCGAGCGGCCTGGCGGTTGGCCTTCGCCTGCGCGTCGACGGCCGCGTCTTCGGCGTCGCTCTTGCGCTCGAACGTGCCCGGCACCGACTGGACCTTGCCGTCGGCGTCCCGGTACCGGGCGCGGTACCGGCCGCTGGGCAGCTCTTCGGGTTTGATCATCAGGCAACCTCTCCGTGCCGGCCGCGCGCCAGCTCGAGGGCGAGCGTCGCCGCGTCCGTGTCGATCAGGTACCGCTCGGCGAGCCCCGCGGCCGTCGTGGGAGTGTCGACGGTCGGCGGCCAACCAGGCGGGGGTAGCAGGATCTGTGCGGTCAGTGCACGAACTGCTTGTTCCTCGGCGTGCTCGTCGCCTTCGAAGCAGGGGCCGCGCAGCAAGTGCACGAGTTCGTGCGCCAGTGTGGTGCGCGCGGTGCGGGGGTCAAGCCCGGGGCGCAAAAGGATTTCGTGCGTGAGGAACAGTGTGGCGCCGAGCTCACCCGGCAGGAGCTCTCCCGGGCGCGCCACGCGAATGATCACCTGGGGGATCCTCCCCAGTAGCTCGACCAGCTGGCCGAGCACCACCAGATGCGTCGTCATGGCAGGCGTTAACGCACTGCGATCGCACTTCGTTACGCGAACAGCCGTTCGCTGGCTCGCATCGGACCCGGTCGGCGCAACTTGCGGACCGGACCGTAACCGCGCTCTAGTCCATGTGGGTGGTGGCGCTCAGTCGTCGTCCGAACGTGGCGCCCGCCGCGCGGCCCGGGTCACGCGCGGCGGGTGCAACGGCCGGACTTTGTCCTGGGCCAGGGTCGTGATGTCGATATCCGAGGGCGGGGTCATGGGGGTCGGCGACGCTTCACCGGAGCTCACCTCCTGGGGTCGGACGCTGCGCAACCTGATCAGGATCTCTTCGGTCAGCTCTTCCGCAGTCGCTCGGCTGAGCGGCGCCACGGTGAGCCCGCCGACCGGCGCGCCGATGGCTTCGGCGGCAACCAGCAGCACCTCGTCGAGGCTGACGTTGAACGCCTCGGCGAGCGCGCTGAGCGTGCGCTTCTGCGGCGTCTGATCCAGGTGTTCGCGGTCGTCCGTGATCAGCTTGCCGAGCAAGCTGGGGGACAGGTCGGCGTGCCGACGCGCTAGGTCTGCACGGTTCCAGCCACGAGCATCGAGCTGCTGCTGGATCCATCGTCCGAGTGCGTGCACAGCGCTACCTTCCGTTGCCCTTCCGGCACTTGTCCAGGGTCGGAGGTGGACACCCTGTCAAGCGCGCGACACGCCGTGGACGCGTGCCCTGGTGACAACCTAGCGGTGTCCGGAAATTGTCCACTTTTGGTGTTCTACCTGGTGATCTGTTCGAGTTCACCCGTCCGGGCGCTTGTCAGTGTGACAACCGAGATTCACTATTGAGCGGAACGAGAGTTGACAACTAAACCGAAGGGGGAGCACGATGACCCGCGACAAGTCGTGCGCCGCTCATCACCGGCGCAGGCGCTCAGCGAAAGGCCGATGGATGAAGCTCAAGAACAGCAACGAGTTCAGGGACGCGATCAGGGCAGCGGACCGCTCGCAGGCTCAGGTGGCCCGGGCCGCCGAGGTGAGCCGCCAGTTCGTCCAGCAGCTCTGCGCTGGCACCAAGACCACGTGCACGCCGCACGTCGCCGCACGCATCGAGGTGTTCCTGCAGGTGCCCAAGGGCGACCTTTTCGTGGACTCGAAGACAAATCTCGTTCCTCAATAAGACAACCGAGAGGGGGCGCGGCATGTCCCAGCACGCCACGCAGACCGCCGAGCAGGCCGACTACTGGATGACCGTCTCGCAGATCCGGCAGCACGCCAGCCGGGGCCGCAACCACATCCGCGAAGCGATGCGCACCGGTGCCTTGCCGGCCGCGCAGAACTACGTCGGTTGCACCTGGCGGGCGCTGCGCACCGACGTCGATGCCTGGGTGGCCAACGGCGCGCCCACCTCGACCCGTCCCCGCCGCCGCGGTCGCGCGGCTTGAAAACCCAGTCCCACAAAACAAGTGCGGGGCCAACGGCCCACACCGTCAGCCCCGCGTCGACCGGAGAGGAAGCCTCCGATGCGAAACCAGAGTACTGCCAGACACCGCACCAGCCGCAAGCCGATCGGCCAGCCCGCCCGCTGGGTCGTCATCGTCGTCACCGCCCTCATGTTCGGCGGCATCGCCGCCACCGCAACCAGTTCGGCCGCCGAGCAGCCGCACGGCCACTACACGGTCATCACCCACGAGCGCACGCCGGCCAACCAGGCCGCGTTCTCGAAGTGCTGGGGCGACAACGCCGGCATCACCGACGCGCAATGGGACGAGCTGTCCAGCTCGCGCACCGAGGCCGACGTGACCCGGTTCTACGCCGAGCACCCGCAGGTGCGCGCTGCGTTCCAGCACTGCCTCACCGCCGTGCCGCGGGTCGAGCAGACCACCACAACGGTGGTGACCTACTGATGGCCACGTTCAAGATCGGCGACGTCGTCCGCACCCTCAAGGGAAGTGCCGCCCGTGTCGTCACCGGCATCAGCCCGGCCACCCCGCCTGGGCAGTTCGACACGGCGATGGCTCGATTCGAGGCTGGTCGCGGCATCAAGCCCCGCGACTTCGATCTGATCTACACCCGCGCGCTGCGCGGCGGAAAGCCGTTCGGTCCCGAGGTATCCAAGCGCGCCGACAAGCTGCGGCCCTGCACCGAAGGCGGTGCGTGATGGCCAAGATCACCGTCGAAATCCCGGACGAGCTGGTCGCACGATTCGAGGCAGCGCAGAAGGCCTACGACGAGCTGCCGAAGCTCGATCAGGACGGCGCGCGGTGGGCACGAGCTGAGGTCTTCCGCGAGTTGGCCATTGTCGCCGACCTGATGGGCGGCGTCCTCGGCGGTACGCCCGTCCTGCGCCGCATGTGCACGGCTGCGTGGGCGCGTTGGGACGGTCAGGCCGCACGCTGGGCCGAGCACGCCGAGAGGCGGCCGTGATGGCGCGCCGCAGGGAACCTCGGCACACGCTCTCCGAGCTGATGCCGCGCGTCGAGATCATCACCCTGTCGGTGGGTGCCGTTGTCGTGGTGGTCATTGCTTTCGTGCAGGTGATCACACGATGACGATTCCCTTGTTGCTCAAGCTCTTCGTGATCGCCGCGGGCGTCGGCATCGCGGGCATCGTGCTCTGCTTCGTCGCATGGGTGGTCGCGCCCGCGGTGCAGCGTCGCGCAGCCCGCAAGGCCGAGGCCGAGATGGACGACGTACTGCGCGAGATGCAGAACGGTCTCGCTCGCCAGGGACGGCTCGGCGAGTCCGACCACATCGGTGACATCCGCATCTGCCGCGCGATCGCCAATCGCCACCCGCTGCTTGTTCGCAACCGCCGGCCGCGGGGGAGGCGCACATGACCGACCCGTTGACTGATCGGCCCGGCTGGGACGACGACGGCGCTCTTGACGAGCTGCTGGCCGAGACGCGGGAAGAGCGGCAGCACGAGGAGACCGCGCGCGTCGAGCCCAGCAGCGAGGAGCCGTGGCCCTGGTGGTGGCACTGATGACGCCGGGGGTGTGCCTCAGGTGCGCGAAGGCGATGGCCGCGACCAACGACCTGTCGGCGCGGGCAGGTGAGCGCCACAAGGGACGTGGTCTGTGCGGCCCGTGCTACAGCGCCGCCCGGCGCGCCGGGACGTTGCTCGACTACGAGCGCACTTACCGGCCGGCCGACGAAGTGCTCGACGACCTCGCCGTGCTGCGCATCCGCACCCCCGGCATCACCTACCGCCAAGCCGCCGAGCAACTCGGCATGACCCGCGACGCCCTCGTGCAGGTCGTCGTGCGGGACCGGCGTCGACGTGAAACCCAGCAAGAACAGTCCACAAAGGAGCGTGCAGCGTGACCGTGCTGCCGGACAACGCAACCCCGCCAGAGCCGACCGTCAGGCCGGAACCGAACACCAAGCTGGGCCAGCTGCTCGCGCTGCACGACCAGCTCAAGGCCGCCGCCAAGCACGCCGAGAACATGTTCGAGGCCTGCAAGGCGGCGATCAAGGCCGAAGCCACCGCGGCGGCACCCGGCGCCCGCGCGGTTGTGGTCGACAGTCCGGATCTCGCCGAGCCGCTGCGCGTCTTCTACAGCCCCCGCAAGCGCTGCAACACCAAGAAGATGGCTGCCGAGCGCCCGGACGTATTCGCGGTCTACCAGGCCTACCAGGAAGAGACGCCGAGCTGGACCGTCAAGGCGGTGCAGCGATGAGCGACCGCGTCGGTGAGGTCTACCTGCAGGTGGCCGAACACCACATGTACGGCGGCGAGCTCAAGGTGGTCCGGAGCACGCAGAAGCGCCCGGCCGTGCTGGAACCGGGCTGCATCCTCGTCAAGATCAAGCTGAGCATCCCGCGAGCCGCTTGGAAGCCGTTCGAGCCCGAGGCGATCGTCACCGTGCCGGCCGAGCTGACCGAGCAGGCGCCGGTCGAGGTCGAGGCGGTGAGCCCCGATGCCTGAGCGCAAGGGACTCGGCGACAGCGCACTCGGCCACACGGCGCGCTTCTCCGTGGCCGGCACCGACCCGGACGGCACCGCCGTGGTGGTCGGCCCGGCGGGGGTCGAGACCGCGCACCAGGTCGCGCACGACATGCGGCGCAAGGGTTTCACGACCGTCGAGGTGCGCCTGCACTACTCGATGGCCAGCAGCAAGGTGCCCCTCGCCGGGATGTCGGTGGCGGTATGAGCGCACCGCGAGGGACGGCCGATGCGCGGTTGCGAGCCGCGTTGGACCTCACCGAGTACGACGTGATCCTGGTCAATAGCTCGGCGGGCAAGGACAGCCAGGCCATGCTCGATCTGGTAGCCCAGCTTGCGCGCGAGCAGGACGTGCTCGATCACGTGACCGTGCTGCATTGCGACCTCGGCCGGGTGGAATGGCCGGGCACCGCTGAGCTGGCGCGTGAGCAGGCCGATCACTACGGCATTCGGTTTGAGGTCCGCCGCCGCGAACAAGGCGACTTGCTCGACCAGGTGAGGCATCGTGGCAAGTGGCCGAGCGCTGCGGCGCGCTACTGCACCAGTGATCAAAAGCGGGCGCCCGCGCGAAAGCTGATCACTCAGCTGGTCGGCGAGCTAGCGCTGAGCCGCCAGGCCAAGGTGCTCAACTGCATGGGCCTGCGCGCGGAAGAGTCGACGGCCCGGCTGCACAGGGCAGAGCTGCAGCGCGATGACGCCGCAAGCAGCGGCCGCCGCGAGGTCACCACCTGGCTGCCGATTCACGCGTGGACCGAAGCACAGGTCTGGGCGCGGATCAAGGCGTCTGGTGTGCGGTACCACCCGGCTTACGACCAGGGCATGACGCGGCTCTCGTGTTCCCTGTGTGTGTTGGCGTCTCGCGCGGACGTGGTGCGCGGTGCGCAGCTGCGCCCAGAGCTGGCCGCTGAGTACGCGGCGCTGGAGTCCGAGATCGGGCACCGCTTTCGCGTGGACCTCTCGATGGCCCAGATCATCGAGCTGGCCAGTTCCGCCGGGGGGCGTGCGGCATGACCACCATCAGCCCAGCCGACTTCATGGCCGCCGCGCCCGCGCCGCTCGGCGGCAACACACCGTGGGCGGCGCGGTACGCGGCCGAGCTGCGCCGGGTCGCCACCGAGCACGCGGCCCGCGCGCCCCGGTCGCTGCAGCTGCACCTCGGCCCGTCCGAGCTGGGCAGCCCGTGCGACCGGCAGGTGGCCGGGAAGATGGCCGGCCTGCCGGTGACCAACCACGTGAGCGACCCGTGGCCGTCCATCGTGGGCACTGCGGTGCACGCCTGGCTGGCCGAGGCGTTCACCGCGGACAACGTGCGCAAGGGCATGGCGCGGTGGCTCGCCGAGGTGCGCGTCACGCCGCACCCGAACCACCCGGGCACGGCTGACCTGTACGACGCGGTCGAGCAGTCCGTCGACGACCACAAGGTGCTCGGCGAGACGTCGATGCAGAAGGTCCGCAGCGCTGAGGGACCGCCGCGCAAGTACGTCGCGCAGCTCGGCCTGTACGGGCTCGGCTACTTGCGCCTCGGCCTGCCGGTCAAGCGGATCGTGCTGATCGCGTGGCCGCGCACCAAGTCGTCGCTCGACCAGCTCTACGTCTGGGAGCGCCTGTTCGACGGTGAGCTGGTCGAGCTGCTCGCCGAGGTCTGGACCGACACCGCCCGGCGACAGGAGCAAGCGAAGGCGTTGCACGCCGGGCACATCCAGCTGCGGGACATCCCCGCCACCCCCACGTCGGATGAGTGCTTCTTCTGCCCGTTCTACCGACCCGAATCGTCCCGGGAGTCCAGCGTGACCGGCTGCCCGGGATCAGTAAATCCGCAGTAGCTCACAGCACTGTCTACATAGGAGAGTCACAAGTGACGTACCCGATGATCGACCCGGCCACCGGTCAGCCCATGGTGGGTATGCCGATGGCCCCGCAGATGCCGCAGCCCCCGGCGCCAGCCCCGTACCCGCAGCAGCCGATGTCGTACCCACCGCAGGGCTACGGGCAGCCGTACCCGGCGCCGCCGGTGCAGCAGCCGCTCGCGCAGGGCAGCTTGGACGCGTTCTACAACCAGCCATCGACGGGCGGCGGCAAGTCGCTGGCCTTCGACGTGATCGGCCGGTCGTACGTGGGCATCGTGACGCGCCCGCTCACCGCGGCGGACGTGGCGCAGCAGACCGACACCAACAACCGACCGCTGGTGTTCCGCGACGGCTCGCCGAAGTTCGTCATGAAGGTGCCACTGCAGATGCAGCCGACTCAGGACCGGCCCGATGGCCTCGGCACCTGGTACGTGAAGGGCGCCGACCGCGACGAACTGAACCGGGCCATGGCCGAGGCCGGCGCACCGGCGGGCCCGCCCGAGGCCGGCGCCGTCATCCAGATCACCTACGTGTCGGACAAGGCCAACGGACCCGGGATGAACCCCAGCAAGGTCAAGCAGGTCCGGTACCAGCGCCCCCAGGGCGCGACAGCCGTTCCGGCCCCGGTTGCCGAGCAGCAGCAGACCCCGCAGCCGGTCACGCCGCCCGCACCGCCGGTCACGCCGCCCGCACCGCCGGTCACGCCGGCCGCACCGGTGGCCGCACCGGTGGCCGCACAGCCACTCCCGGCCCCGCCCGGGCTGGACCCGGCACAAGCCGCGCTGCTCGCGCAGATGACCGGCCAGGCCGCCCCGCCCGCGGCCTGAACCCGACCGGGGCCGTGCTCCACGCAGAAGCGGTTCGCGAGCACGGCCCCGGTCACCCACCACGCCCACACCAACTGTCCACATGGGAGCACGCACCACATGACCACCACCGAAACCAAGCCCGAGACCGTCAACGACGCGCCACTCGGCACCGTCGAGCCGATCGCGGCCGGCGACTTCGTCGGCATGCTCGCCGACCTGCTCAAGTCGGCCGGCACCGACCCTGTACTGCCGATCCTCACCTGCGTCCGGCTGCACACCACCGACGGGTGGCTGCACGGCTGGACCACCGACCGCTACATCGGCGCGCACGCCCGCGTTGAGGTGCGCGGTGCCCTGCCCGAACCAGTGTGGTTGTTCCGCGAGGCGCTCGACCAGCTCGTGAAGATCGGCCGCAAAGCTCGCAAGGTCCAGCTGACCACCGTGACGGGCTGCGCGAAGTCGCAGTGGGGCGGCCGGTGCGTGCACATCGATGTCGACGGCACCTCCCTGCACTGCGAGGTCAACGTCGACACGTCGGGCACCCGCAGCTACCAGAGCGTGTTCACCGACGAGCTGCCGAAGACCAGTGGTGCGCACCTGTACCAGCCGAAGTGCCTCGCGCTGTTCGCGAGCATCGCGAAGCGGCGGGGCGCGACCGAGTACGTGACCCTCGTACCCGGCGAAACCCAGAACAGGCCGACCCACGTCCGCATCGGCGACAACTACCGAGCATGGGTGATGCCGGTGCGCGCGGCCGCGGTCGACAGCGCGCTTGAACTGGACTGGCTGCCCGCGAGCTTCGACACCGAACTGCCAGGCGGACAAGCCGCATGACCACCGCCCTGTCCGTGTCCCAGGTCGCCGTGCCGCCGTACGCGGTGTACGCCGACCTGACCGCCGACGGCACCCGCGTGGTGCTGCTCGGCGTCGGGGCGCCGGCCGCGGTCGCATACGCGGCCCGGCTGCTCGGCACCGTCACCCCGCTGTGCAAGCCGACGGGCGAGATCGGCCTGCCTGCCGGCGGGATGACGGTGCCGGTGTCCTGGCCGGCCGTGGTGCAGCTGGCCGCCACGTTCGGTTCGGCGTGGCGGCCGCAACCTCGGCTGGCGCAGTGGATCACTGCCGAGGCCGGGCGGCGGACCGCTGTCGAGCACCAGCTCGGCGAGCAGACGCCGCTGGCGTACCGCGCGCCCGACGGGCTCACGCCCCGGCCGTACCAGGTGGACGGTGCGCGGCTGATCGCGGCGACCGGCGCGGCGCTGATCACGGACGAGCCGGGCACCGGGAAGACGATCACCACGATCCTCGGTCTCGCCGAGCACGGCGCGCAGCATGGCGAACGGTCCGTTGTGCCGGTGTTGGTGGTGTGCCCGGCGTCCGTCGTGGACTCGTGGGTGAGCGCCTGGCGGACGTGGGCACCCACGGTGCGCACGGTGGCGTGGCGCGGCACCCAGGGCGAGCGGCGGCGCCTCATCGGCACAGCGGACGTCTACGTGGTGAGCTACGACACGGCTCGGCGGGACGCGCCGGTGGGCAGCACCGGGCACCGGCCGTTGCTCGAGCTGCGCCCCGTGGCGCTCGTGATCGACGAGTGCCACATGATCAAGAGCCCGACGGCGAAGCGCACGCTGGCGGTGCAGCGGCTCGCCCGCGCGGTGCACAAGGTGAACGGCCCGATCGTGGCGTTGAGCGGCACGCCGATCACGCACAACCCGAGTGACCTGTGGCCGACTCTGAACGCGCTCGACGATGCGGCGTGGCCGTCCCGCGAGCGGTGGGTGGGCCGCTACTGCCTGACGGTGGCCGGCGACTACGACGAGGACGTGCTGGGGCTGCTGCCGGAGCGCGAAGCCGAGTTCCGGCTGGCCATCCTCGGCCAGCACCGCCGCGTGGCCAAGGCCGACGTGCTCGACCAGTTGCCGCCCAAGGTCTACTCGGTGCGCACGGTCGAGCTGCCCGCCGCGTACCGCAAGGCGTACGACCAGATGGAGTGCGACATGCTCGCGCAGCTGCCCGACGGTGACGAGCTGCCCGCGCAGGGCGTGCTGATGCAGCTCACGTGCCTGAACATGCTCGCCGCGGCGGCCGCGGACGTCGAGGTCGAGTGGCGTGTAGCCGAGCGCGGCCCGTGGGAAGGCCAGGAGCGCCCGCACTACCACGTGAAGCTCAAGGCCCCGAGCTGGAAGGTCGACGAGCTGCTGGCCGTGCTCGAGGAGCGCGGAGGTCCGCGCGAGCTCGCCGCCCCGGTGATCGCGTTCGCGCCGAGCAAGCAGCTCGTCGAGCTCGCCGGCGCGGCCGCGACGAAGGCCGGGTATCGCGTCGGGTACGTCGTCGGCGGGCAGAACGCCAAGGACCGCACCGCGACTGTCGAGGCGTTCCAGGCCGGCCACCTGGACCTAATCTGCGTCACCACCTCGGCCGGCGGCGTCGGCATCACCCTGACCGCGGCGCGCACCGTCGTGTTCCTGCAGCGCCCCTGGTCGATCGTCGACGCCCTGCAGGCCGAGGACCGCGCCCACCGCATCGGCAGCGAGATCCACGAGTCCATCGAGGTCATCGACATCGTGGCCGCCGACACTGTCGACGCCCGCGTGCGCGACGCCTTGCGCGACAAGGCGCAGCAGCTCTCCGACCTCGTCCAAGACCCCCGCATCGTCGCCGAGCTGCTCGGCGGAGAAGACCCCAAGCCATTGCCGCGCAAGCAGAAAGAAGCCGCCTGATGGACGCCGTCAACGCCTGCGATGACTACCCGAAGCCGCCTCGGCTCCCGGGCGAGCCACCTTCGGCCATGCTCAGCGAACCGAGCGAGCTGATCACGCTGCCGGACGAGCCCCCGGGCGGGACCGTGGTGGCGCCCGCCAACTACGCCGAAACCGGCGACATGACGCGGTGGCGCCGGATCGACTTCGAGGCCCAGCGCGGGACGTGGGTCAAGTGCAACCCTGTCACGAGCAGGTACGTGAGCTGGACGACCGTACTTGAGCAGAGCGGTGGCGGCGTGGTGGTGGTGGTGGTGCCTGATTCCGTTGATCCGGACTTGGACGGCCGCCAAGGCGAGCTGGACACGCTGCGCGCCGAGGTGGCCAGGCTGACCGGGGTCGAGGCCGAACTGCGCCAGGCGAACCACCGGGTCAGCGTTGAGCTGTCCGACCTGCAGCGAGCCCGTGGTGAGGCCCTGCACGCGCTTTCCAAGGGCCACGTCGTCACGTACAAGCGTGACCCGAACCCGGACCCGGCAGAGCTGCGCCGCAAGGCCGAGGCGGCCGTACACCGCGCTCTCGAATGTTGCGACCAACACACCGGCCTGTGCGACGGCCAGGAAGCCGACACCCTGCTGCGCGACACGGGCGTGATCGCATGATCATGCTGCTGGTCTTCATCATAGTGTTCCTGCCCGACGCGCTGACCACCTGGCGCGCCGACGGGCTGCAGCCGTTCACGCGGGACGACCTCCAGTGAGCGCGCTGCTGGTCGTCGGCGTGGACCCGGGCCAGACCACAGGCATCGCGGCGCTGCACTTCATCGACGGCGTGCTCGACCCCGACTTGTGCGCCGTGCTGCAGACCAGCCCGCTCGGCGTGCTCCCAGCCGTCTACGGGCTGACCGCGACCCCACGAGGTTGGCGAGGCATCCGGACCGTGCCCGTCGTCGCCGCCGAGTCCTTTGTGGTCGGTCGTCGTGCGAGCCGGTCTCGCACCGCGCAGGCGGGCGAGACCGCGCGCATGATCCTCGGCGCGCTGGCCGAGCTGCAGGGCGTCCGCTTCGTCCAGCACCCCGCGGGCGCGGTCAAACCCTGGGCCACCGACAAGCGCATCGAGGTGGCCGGGCTCGCCGAGCTAACCACCGGCATGCGCCACGCCCGCGATGCCTGCCGCCACGCCCTCTACGCCGCCGTCCATGGCACCGGCGCGCGCGACCCCTTGAGCCGTAAGGAGAACGACTGATGCCGAACACAACGATCTGGAAGTACAGGCTTGAGGGCGGCCCCCAGCAACTCGTGCTGCCCGTGGGCGCCAAGGTGGTGCACATAGGCGAGCAGGACATGCGGCCGATGCTCTGGGCTTCCGTCGACCCGAACGAGAAGCGCGTGGAACCGCGGCTGTTCCACGTGATCGGCACCGGCCACACCTACAACCTCGACGCGCTCACTCACCTCGGCACGACGCAGATCCGTAACAGCGCGGGCGACGAGGTCGTGCTGCACGTATTCGAGGGCCCGGGGGTGCCCCGTGGCTGAGCGCGCGCGCACGTTCTACCTACAGCGCAACGAAGACCTCACCGGTGTGTCCGGCACGGGCATCGTCGCCGACGGCGTGCTATGGCCCGACGAGACCGTTACCGTCCACTGGCGAGGCACATACGCCTCGGACGTCTACTGGCCGGACGGCATCGAGGCGGTGGAGCAGATCCACGGGCACGACGGCCGGACCGAGATCATCTGGCACGTCAGCAATGCCGCCACCGAACCCGACTACGCCGCCATGGTGCGCGTCGCGGCTGCTGCCACGTTGCGCGAATTCGCCGAGTTGATCGACCGCGGCCCCATGATCCCCTTGCGTCCATCGATCTTCTCGACGATGGCGCGCGAGCAGGCGGACGACATCGAGGCGGGTCGTCGTGGCTGACCTCGACACCACCCTGGCCGCGATCGACGCCGTGGCCGTGCAGGAGTGCGGCGGGTGCGGCCGGCCGCTCAAGGAGAACGGCCCGAGCCCGTACTACTGCAGCGAAACGTGCCAGAGCCGTTGGGCCGCCCACCGCTCGAACCCGCTGCCGGACGATGACTTCCCCGGATTGTCGCGCGGTCCTGGGGCTCGCCGACCGCCGGACACGCGCGCCCCCATTGCGGTGGTCGGCGAGCACGGGCCTGAGCTGATCAACCTGCCGGTCAACGTCCGTGGGCCGAACCGTGATCGGCACGAGATCGAATGGGCGCAAGTCACCGGGGACACACCGCCGCTGATCGTTCCCGGTATCGCCGGGGTCGTGATCGAGCGGCACCGGCTCGAAGTCATGATTGACCGGACGCCGACGCACGTAGTCATCCACGCGAAGCACACGCAACCGCGCGATCCATCCGGGTTGGGTGCGCACACCTACCCGGTCGAGCTGGGCACACCGACCGCGTTCCTGGTGGACGTGAGCGCCGAACAGTTCGCCATCGGCATTCTGAACGTATTGCGCCGCAACAACCCGCCGGCGTTGACGCCGGACACGATTTACGAAGTCGTGTACGGGATGCTCGTCGAGGCTGCCCATCAGGCCGAGCTCGCCGCGGCGCGTGCCCGCTACGCCACGGGCGTCCAGGCTGACCCGGCTGTCCAGCAGACCAACCTGCGGCAGCTGCGCGGGGGTGACACGTGATCGACGACGCGCCACCAGGTCCACCAGCCGGGGCGTTCGCCGCCGGGGTGCTCGGCTACCAGCAAGCTGGGTGGCCGTGCATCCTGCCGGTGCCCGCGCACACCAAGCACCCGCCGCCGGTCGGGTTCACGGGCGCGGACGGGCGCGACACCGAGCCGCTGCAGCTGGTGCAGTGGGTAGGCAGCCACGGGGCGCACTCGATCGCGCTTCGCTTGCCGGACAACGGCGAGTGGGCCGTGATCGGGGTCGATGTAGACCACTACGACAAGGGCAAGGTCGCCAAGCGCGGCGCCGAGACGCTCGCAGCGCGGGAAGCCGAGTGGGGGTCACTGCCGGACACCTGGTGCTCGACGGCGCGCGGCACCGACACCGCGGCCGGGCCGAGCCGGATCCTGTTCTTCCGGGTGCCCAGCGGCCGGTACCGCACGAAGCTCGGTCCGGACATCGAGGTGATTCAGCGCCACCACCGCTACGCCGTGGTGGCGCCCTCGGACAACCCGGCCGCGGGCGAGGGCGCACGGTACCGCTGGTACGGCCCGGACGGGCGGCCGCTGCCCGACGGCGAGGTGCCCAAGCCGATCGAGCTACCCGAGCTGCCCGCGCGCTGGATTGAAGGCCTGCGCGAAGGCGCCACCGAGGCCGGGCCGGCCGCGGCGAGCCGGGACGCCGGGCAAGTGCTGCTCGCGCAGCTCGAGGACGACAGCCGCCCGGCGTGCGCCGAGATCTACTCGGCGGCGCAGCGCGCGCTCGCCGAGCTCGGCCAGGCCGACGAGGGCGGCCGCCACGACACCGCGACCGAGCGCGTCTACCAACTCGTCCAGCTGGCCGCCGCAGGCCACGCCGGCGTCGGCGCGGCGCTGCACGACCTGGGCGTGCTCTGGTTCGAGGTGACCGCGGGCGAGGACCGCGGCGACGAGTGGGAGCGGATCCTGCTCACCGCCGCCCGCAAGGCCGTCACCCAGTACGGCGGCCGCCAGGTCGACCGCGACCCCTGCCTGCTCGTCGGCAGGCTCGAGGTAGCCGCCCCGGCGCCGGCCAACGACACCCCGGACGGCACCGACCCGCAACCGATCGCGCCCGCGCGGGTGTGGTCGGTGCGCGAGGTGATCGGCGTGCACCCGTTCGACCCGCGCGGCAGCTCGGACCAGACCCTGGCCGCGGCCGCGCTCGACCGGATGGGCCCGGCGCTGCGCTACGCCGCCGACGCGGGCACGTGGCTGCTGCGCGGCCCGGTGCGCTGGGACACCCGCGGGGACCTCACGCAGTGGGCGGTCGCCGAGCTGGCCGGCCTGATGCCGCGCGGCAACCCGGACGCCGAGAAGGGCTCCGACGAGTTCGACCGCGCGAAGAAGCGCCAGCGGTTCCTCGACAACGGCGGTGCGCGCAAGGTGGCCGGGAAGATGGCCGCGCTCGTTGCCGCCGGCACGCATCCGTCCGCGGTCGAGCTCGGCGACCTCGACCGTGAGCCCGAAGTGCTCTGGGCCGGGGGAGTGCCGTGGGACCTGCGCGCAAGCGCCGACGTGCTCACGCCCGCGCACCTCGACCCGGGCACGCCGCACCTGCACTCGGCCGCCGTGCTGCCCGTCGACGGGCTGCCGACGCCGCGCTGGGACGCGTTCCTGGCGGCCGTCATGCCCGACCCCGAGGTGCGTGCGTGGGCGCTGCGCGTGCTGGCCATCACGCTCACCGGCTACCCGGACGCGGCGATGCCGATCATGCTGGGCAAGACCCGGCGCGGGAAGTCGCAGACCGTCGAGCTGGTCATGTCCGTGCTCGGCAGCTACGCGCACGCCGCAGATCCCAGGCTGCTCGGCGCAGCCGACACCGCGCACGCGTCCATCGTCTACGCCCTGCGCGGCAGGCGGCTGTCGTTTGTGGACGAAGGCCCGCGCGAAGGCCGATGGGCCCAGGAACGACTCAAGCAGATCACCGGCGGCGCCATGCTCACCGCCAACCAAATGCACCGCAACCCGATCAGCTTCCGGCCCACGCACACGCTCGTGCTGACCGCCAACGACGAGCCCGTGCTCACCGACCCCGCCATCCGGGCCCGCGTGCGCCTGATCCCGTGCGAAGGCGACGAGGAGACCGTGCGCGCTGCCCGGGCGGCGATCGGTCAGACCCACGGGGCGGCGTGGCGCGCCGAGGCGCCCGGCGTGCTCGCACAACTGATCCACGAAGCCGGCCGGTGGCTGGCCGACCGGTCCAGCGCGCTCACCGCGGCCGCACCCGATTCGATCCGGCTGCGCGCCGAGGAGATCGCGGCCGAGCAGGACCCGATCACCAACTGGGTGGAGGAGGAGACCGAGCCGGACGCGACCGGCACCAAGGCCGGCGAGCTGTACCGCGCGTTCGTGACGTGGTGCCGGGACATGGGACTCAAGTCGGTGCCCTCAGCGACCCGCTGGGGCCGTGAGCTGACCGGCCTCGGCCACCCGGCCGAGCCTCGCCGAGACGGCAAGTTCCGCCCGCTGCGGCTGCGCCGACCCGGCGGATGGGCTCCGCTGCTGCCCGTTCCGACGACGACGACGACGGCGACGAGTCCGGCGGGACCTGGGTTGGGCCGGCCAACTGTGACCAGTTCGCTCGCTGGTGACCAGTTGGTGACCAGTTCAACGGCAACCGGTCACACCACGGAAACCGCAGCTCACACCCCGGTTTTCGGAACTTCGGTGACCAGTGTGACCAGTTCACCCACCCCTATCGCACATGCGCGCGCGCATGACGCGCGTACGCGCGCACCCGAGGCGAAACCGGCGGAGACCTACAACCGGTCACACGAGTTGGTCAATCCGGCTGCTGATCAGCGTGTTCCGGGTTCGGCCAACTGGTCACGCCTTGCCGAGTCGGCCAAGATCACCGCGAAACTGCTCGCGGACGGCCCAGTTCAGGCCGAGATCATCCGCGCTCAGCGCCAGGCGGCTGGCGAGCCGGTGCGCGACCGTGCCCGCGAGCTCGTCGACGCCGGGGTCAAGCCGAGCCGCGCGGCGATCCGCGAGCAGAAGGCGGCCGAGAAGCGCGCGGCCAAGGCAGCCGAGCGTGCAGCGGCCATCGCCGCAGCCGCCGGCGAGGTGTTGCCGTTGCCGCTCGCGGTGGACCGTGCGGGCAACGTGCTGCCCCTCGACCTCGGGCAGGCGGCCGCGGTCATCGACGCAGCGTCCAGCCGTTCCGGCGGGCTCACCGTGGACGTGGAGACCTCGGGCTACCCGGTGGGCCACGAGCTGTACGCGCTGCGCACCGTGCAGCTCGGCGACCGGCATGCCGCTGTGGTGCTCGATCCGGCCGAGCACGCCGAGCTGATCGGCACCCGCATCGCCACAGCGCCCCGGCTGCGTGCGCACTCGGCGACGGCCGATCTCGTGCCCCTCGCCGACGCCGAGCTGATCGACTACGACGAGGCGTGGCTGCGGATGGACGACACCGTGATCCCGGCCAAGCTCGCCGACCCCCGGCAGACCGGTTCGGACCCGGGGCTCAAACTGATCTCGGCCGCGGTGCTCGGCCCGGATGCGACCGCGCCGGCCGCCGACGAGGCACGCAAGGCCCTCTTCGCCGCGGGCAAGTGGCTGACCGAGACCAAGGTTGACACGCCCATTGAGCGCTCCGGATGGGCGCAGGTGGACTTCGGCTGCCGCACCATGGCCATCTACGCCGCCAGCGACGTGCTCGACACCGGCGCGCTCGACCAGGACCTGCCCAAGCCCGACCCGGCCGTGCACGAACGCGAGCGGATCGCGCAGCGCATGACCGCCCGCGTGGCTTACCGGGGTGTGCGGATCGACGGCGAGCACGTGGAACGGCTCATGACCGAGCACGAGCCGCTGCGGGCGCACCACGGCGAACGCGTGCGCCAACTGGGTCAGCTCGACAACCCTGGCAGCGACGTCCAGGTGGGCAATGCTCTGCTCGCGCTCGGCGCGCCCCTGCAGCCTGCGGGCAAGAGCGGGCGGCCGAGCGTGGCCGAGGCCGTGCTGACCCCACTGTCCAAGCAGGACAACCCCGTGGGCGAGCTGGCGCGCGAGGTGCTCGCGTTCCGGCACCACGACACGGTGATCGGGACGTTCCTCAAGCCGTACCACCACCTCGTGCGCCACGGGGACGGCCGTGCCCGACCCACGATCTACACCCTCGGCGCCGACACCGGTCGGATGTCCTGCGTGCGGCCGAACTTCCAGCAGCTGCCCCGGGAGGGCGGCGTGCGCGCGTGCATCACCGCGGACCCTGGGCACCTGTTGATCAGCGCGGACTTCTCCGGCGTTGAGCTGCGCGTGGCGGCCGCGCTGTCCGGTGACATGGCGCTCGCGCAGCTGATCGCCGCTGAAGACCGAGGCGAGGGCGACGGCCTGCACTGGTTGATCGCCCGCCAGGTCTACGGGCCGAATGCCACCAAGGGCAACCGCTACCACGTCAAGCGCGCGGTGTTCGGCAGGCTCTACGGCTCCGGCATCCCGGGCATCGCGCGCACCCTCGGCATCCCGGAGTCGGAGGCGGCCGCTGTTGCCGCCACGCTCGACGCGATCTGCCCTGGCGTGGCCACGTGGTCCGCGCAGGTGCGGCAAGCGGTGAAGCAGGGCGGCACGCAGTACCCGACCTACAGCGGCCGCGTGATCCACCTCGACAAGCGTTGGCCGCACAAGGCGCCCAACTACCTGATCCAGGGCACAGCCAGGGAATTGTTGATCGACGCCCTGATCCGCTGGCAGGACACACGTTGGGGCACCTGCACGCTCTGGCCTGTGCACGACGAGGTGGACGTGCAGGTACCCGAGGCCGAGGCCGACGCGGCGCTGGCCGAGCTGGTGCGGTGCATGGAGACCGAGCTATTCGGCGTGCGGATCGTGGCCGAGCCGAGCGCGCCGGCCTTCGCCTGGCAGGACTCGGCATGAGCAAGGCGTGGGACAAGGGCAGCACCCGGGCGTACCGCAAGGCGCGCCAGCTGGTGCTCGACCGCGACGGCCACCGCTGCCGTGCGCACGCCGATGGCTGGTGCGCACGACAAGGCGCACGCCCTCACCAATGCGAGGGCACAGCCACCCAGGCGCACCACACGCAGGGCAAGGCATCAGGTGATGACCCTGCGTACATGGTGGCGGCCTGCCCCTCGTGCAACAACGCCATCGGTGACCCAACCAAGGCGCCCGACCCGGCGCCGCAACCACGAACAAGGTGGTGACACACAGTGCCTTACAAGCCTCTGACCTGCGGAAACAGGGCTCAACGCTCTGACCTGCGGTTTTTCCCGGGTGGGGGGTGGGTCGGACACCCGCGTCCGTGTCCGCTCTCTCTCCCCACGCACCACCGCCGGATTTCGCCATGACCGACCGGTTGTCACCAAGCGTGGCCAACGCTGTCCAAAAGGGACTGACCGCCGCCAAGATCAGCCAGTCGGCGCCAACGGATGCCGGGCTCGTCGCACTGGCCAAGCGCTACGCCGCGGTGATCGAAGAGGCGCAGGTGTGGGCGGACGAGGCCGCGCTGATCGAGCCCGAAGACGACGACCAGTGGCAGCGCATCGAGCGCCTGCGCAAGCGCGTCGACGCCGTGACCGTGCTCGCCGACCTCGGACCCAAGCTGCTGGCTGCGCTGGTCGAGTTGGGGTTGACGCCGCGAGTGCGCGCGGCCGCCGGCCGTGGGGGAGGTGGTGCAGGTGACAGTGGTGGACCTGGCAAGTACGACGAGCTCAAGGGACGTCGGGCTACTCGGGCCCAACGGGCGGGTGCTGGGGAGCACTGAACCGCGGCTCTGGACGCCGCCGCTGCGCGAGCTCAACCCGGACACCTCCTACGGGTTCGACGTGATCGAGTTCGCCGACGAGACGCTCAAGGCGCCGCTCGACCCATGGCAGCAGTGGCTCGTGATCCACGCCGGCGAGCTGCTGCCCGACGGCAGGCCGAGGTTCCGCAAGGTGCTCGTGCTGGTCGCCCGGCAGAACGGCAAGACGCACGTCGTGGTTGTGCTGTCGCTGTTCTGGCTGTTCATCGACCGCGTCGAGATGGTGCTCGGCACCAGCACCAAGCTGGACTACGCGGCCGAGTCGTGGCGCAAAGCCATCAAGCTCGCCAAGCGGGTCCGCGAGTTCCGGCCGGAGATCACCCACCGGGATGCGATCCGTAAGGCCAACGGTGAGCAGGTGTTCTGGCGATCAGACGCCGACGAGCGCGAGCTGGACGAGGGCAGCCGGTACAAGATCGCCGCCAGCAACGAGGAGGGCGGCCGCTCGCTTACCATCGACCGCCTGGTGCTCGACGAGCTCCGCCAGCACCATGACTACAGCGCCCACGACGCCAGCGTGCCCGCCACCAACGCTGTGCCCGACGCGCAGATCTGGGCCATGAGCAACGCCGGCAACGACAACAGCATCGTGCTGAACGACATGCGCGACGATGCCCTGACCTACATCCGGACCGGGAAGGGCGACAGCCGCCTGGGGCTGTTCGAGTGGAGTTGCTTGCCTGGTGCCGATCCCCTGGACGTGCGCGCGCTCGCGCAGGCCAACCCGAACCTCAACCGGCGCAACGATCAGGACGCGCTGCTCGGCGACGCCGCCACCGCGGTCGCCAAGGGTGGCAAGAAGCTCGCCGGCTTCAAGACCGAGAACATGTGCATCCGCGTGCCCCGCATGGACCCCGCCATCAGCCCGGTCGGATGGGAGAACGGCGCTGACCCGGGTGACCTCCTCAGCGTGCGTAGGCGCGTCGTGCTGTGCCTCGACGTGTCGATGGACAACGCGCACGCCACGCTTGTCGCCGCGGCCGTACTCGCCGACGGCCGCGTGCGAGTCGAGGTCGTGGCCGCATGGGACGGTCCGCAATGGACAACCAGGTTCCGCAAGGAGTTCCGCGAGAAGGTCGGCGATATCCGCCCGCGCAAGGTGGGTTGGTTCCCGGGCGGCCCGGCCGCCGGGCTCGCGACCGAGATGACCGAGCAACGCCGCGAAGGCTGGCCGCCCAAGGGCGTCAAGTTCGAGGAGATCCGGCGGGACGTCCCTGCCGTATGCATGGGCTTCGCCGTCGCGGTCGACGGCGGCGGCATCGCGCATAGCCACGATCCGCTGCTCGACGACCAGGTGGAGGGCGCGGAGAAGCTTTGGGCGGGCGACACCTGGCGCTTCATCCGCAAGGGCGCCGGCCACGTCGACGCTGTGTACGGGGCCAGCGGCGCGGTGCACCTCGCCCGCACGCTGCCGCCGCCGCCGCGCAAGCCGATCGTCGTTCATGGACGGCCGGCCGCCTGATCACGGCGTGTCGCGCGCGGCCGAATTGTCAATACCCCTCCCGACACTGGGCTTGTGTGGGATTGGCTGAGGGTGCTGGGCTCTTGGCGGGGCGCGCCGGTGTCGGGAGAGGACACCGGCGCGTTCGCCAACCCCGGAACTGAGGCTGCCCCGCTGAGCTTCGCGCTCGACGCCACCCCGGAATGGCTCGCTGCAAACGGTGCGTCAACCTCCCTCGACCAGCGCGTCAGCCGCCGTGAGGCCATGACCGTTGCTGCCGTCAAGCGCTCCCGCGACCTGATCGCCGGAACCCTTGGCGTGCTGCCGGTCTACGTGCACGACGCCAAGCGCAACCGCGTCCCGAACCCGCTCGTCGAGCAGCCCGAGGTCGACGTCGCCCGGTCGGTGACCATGACCCGCATCGTCGAGGACATGCTGTTCGAGGGCGTCAGCTGGCTGCGCATCACCGAGTTCGGCTGGCACGGCTTCCCCACCAAAGTCCGGCGACTCGAACCGCGCTCGGTCAACGTGCGGCAGGACGCGCGGGTTTACGTGTCCAGCGACACCGGGGCGCCGCAGGGCATGGCCTGGGAGCACGTGCCCGACCGCGAGTTGATCCGCATCGACTCGCCCAACGACCCGCTGCTGGTCGCCGCGGCGCGCGCCATCCGCATCGCCATGCTGCTCGACCGCACCGCCGCCACGAACGCGGACAGCCCTTTCCCGCTCGGCTACTTCCGTCCCGCCGAAGGTCAGGAAGAGCAGGACGAGGGCGACGTGCAGACGGTGCTCGACAACTGGGAAGCCGCGCGCCGCACGCGGGCGTGGGGCTACGTCGGAGCCGCGCTCGAAGCCAAGACCCTGCAGTGGAACCCCGAGCAGTTGCAGCTCGCCTCGATGCGCGACTACGCCGTGCTCGAGATCAGCCGGCACGCGGGTATCGACCCCGAAGAGCTCGGCGTCAGCACCACCTCGCGCACCTACGCGAACGCCGAGCAGCGACGCCTCGACCTCATCGACTTCACGCTGGCCGCCTACGTCGCCGCCATCGAGGGCCGGCTGAGCATGAACGACGTGCTGCCGCGCGGTTACTACGCGCGGGTCCAGTACGCCGGATTCCTGCGGAGCGACACCCAATCCCGCATGGAGACCTACAAGATCGGCCGCGAGGTCGGCGTCTACGACGACGAGCGCATCGCCGAGCTCGAGGACATCCCCAGCGCCATACCCGAGGCCAAGCGCATCCAGGCCGCAGCCGATGCGGCCGCAGCCGCCGCACCTCCCGAGGACACCACCGCGGCTGACACGCGTGCGCTCGTCGAGGCCGTACAAAAGATCTACCTCGGCGTCGGCCCTGTCCTGACCGTCCAGGAAGCCCGCGTGATCCTCAACCGCCTCGGCGCCGACGTCGACCCGTTCCTGGACCCAACCGCCGCCGCCGAGCCGGCTGCCGAGCCCGGCGCGGCCGCGAATCCGACCACAGAGGACAACCCGGAGGGCGACGCCGTGCAGAACACCCGCCGCGAACCCGCGCTGGCGTTCACAGCACCATCCGCGACCGCCGAGAGCGTGACGGTAGGTTTCGCGCTGTCCGATGTGGACGCCGAGTTCCGCGTCAACCCGGAGAAGCGCACCGTCTCAGGTCTCACCGTGCCGTGGAACCAGGTTGCGTACTCGAACGGACGCCGGTGGAAGTTCGCTGAGGGCTCGCTGCACTGGGGTGCCGAGAACCGCGTCAAGCTCGACGACAACCACATCGACGGCACCGAAATGGGCGTGGCCGTTCGGTTGCAGTCCAACCGCACGGGGCTCGACGGCACGTTTCGCGTCGCCCGTGGCGCGGACGGCGACCGCATTCTGCAGCTCGCCGAGGACGGCGTTCGCGACGGCTTCAGCGTGTACGTCGACTTTTCGGGCGAGGGCGACGGTTGGACCACGGACCCCACCGACGACACGGTCTGCCTCGTCCACTCCGCCACCTTGCGCAAGGTCGCGATCACCGCAACGCCCGCGTACGACAACGCGCGGCTCACCAGCGTGGTGGCCAGTGCCACTGCATCTCCGGCCGCGACAGCGCCGGAAACCCCAGGGAAGGAAACCGAGATGACCGCACCGGTCACCGAGCAGCAGCCCGCTGCCCCCGCTGCCCCGGCTGCCGACGCCGGCGCGGCAACCACCACCACGGCCCCGCCCACCGTGCAGGCCACCGCGCTGCCCTTCGACACGGCTGCGTTTACCGCCGGGCTCACCGACGCGGTGACCGCGGGCGTTAAGGCAGCGATCGAGGCGCTTCCGTTCCCGCAGTTCAGTGAGCGCGAGGTCGTGCCCGCCGGCCGCGCCGTCGTGACGCGTGAGGCGCCTGTCTACAGCATGAACGGGCAGGGCTTCTCCATGGTCCGCGACGCCTGGAAGGCGCGCACCGAGGGCGACCCCGACGCCCGCGACCGCCTCAACAAGTTCGCCGCACAGACCAAGGACGCCGCCGAGCAGGCTGCCATGGCGATGTTCGCGGCCAACACCTCGAACGCGGCCGCGGTCGTCCCGCCCGGCTACCGGCCGGACCTCTACGTCACGCAGCTGATGAAGAACCGGCCGCTGGTCAACTCGGTCAGCCGGGGCACCATCAACGACGCCACGCCGTTCACGGTGCCGAAGTTCGTGAGCTCGTCCGGCTTGTCCGCCGACCACGTCGAGGGCACCAACCCCACCGCGGGCACCATCTCGGTCGGCACCGTCACGGTCACCCCGGGCGGCATCAGCGGCCTGTTCCAGCTCACCCGCGAGATCGTCGACAGCTCGAACCCGGCCATCGACGCCATCGCGATGAACGCCATGCAGGAGTCCTACTCGCAGCAGACCGAGCAGAAGGTCTACGCCAAGCTGGACGGCGCCAACGGCCAGGGCGGCACCATCACCGCGGGTTTCGTCCCGTCCGGCGCGCAGGTCACCACCAGCACCGGTGGGTCGGCGGCCGCCGGCACCTTCGGCGGCAAGGAGTTCCTCGGTGCCGCCCGCGCCCAACTGGCGCTGTACCCGTTCCGCCGCTTCGCGCCGCTCAACCGCGCGCACCTCTCGCAGGAAGGCACCAGCGCGGTCGCCACCGCGGTGGACGCCGACGGGCGGCCGCTGCTCCCCGCGGGCACAGGCGTCAACGCCTACGGTTCGGCCAACGTCGTGACCAACAGCTACAACCTCGACGGCCTGCCGCTGCAGCCCACCTGGTCGATGACCGGCAACGCCGCCGGCGACGCCGATCTGTTGGCGTTCAACGACCAGGACGTCTGGGCCTGGGAGAGCGGGCTGCTCACCTTCCGGTTCGAAGAGCGCAATGGTCCGGCCTTGATTGACCTCGCGCTCTTCGGCTACTTCGCGACCGAGGTGCTGCGTCCCGTCGGCATCACCGCGATCCGTCACACGGTGGGTGCCTGATGGCCACCCGCGGAACCCGGCGTCGGCCGGCACAGCAGAAGCCCAAGGCCGCCGACGCGCAGCCGGAGGCCAACGAGCAGCTCGAGGACCCGGCCCGGCAGGCCGCGCCGACGGCCAGCGGCTCGACCACCGGGCACGGCGACGACTTCGCGCCCGACGCGGAGCCAGCGCCCGAGGTGGCCGACGACGGCCAGGCGGTGGACGTCGACGAGCGAAGCCCACTGCCTGCCGTCACCAACGCCTACCGCATGGGCGGCACCGAGCCCGTCCAGGTGACGACCGTGGCCGGCTCCAACGAGCCGGTGCGCGCGGGCGGCTTCGTGCTCACCGAGTACGGCTGGCGACCCGAGTCGCAGCTGACCCCGGTCAACGAAGAGGACGCCGACGAGACCGCTGAGGAGCGAGAGAACGGCGAAGACGAGGCACAGGCACAGGCCTCGGCCCAGACCGGGGACGGCCTCACCTTCCTGGCCAGCGACCAGCCGGGCGACACAGTGACCGCCGCTGCAGAGCAGCCCAACGAGTCCGGAAAGGACGCCACCGAGTGACCACCGCCTGGCCGCCCGACCTCGCGCTGCTGAAGCTGGACATGCATCAGCAGGGCGAGTCGGGCGCCGACGACCGCGACGACGCGCAGCTGCAGCTCGTGCTCGACGCGGCGGTGGCGTACGTCGAGCGCAAGCGCTCGGACGTCAACTACACCGGCGACCCGGACGGGCCCATCAAGGTGCCGACACAGGATCTTGCACTCGGCACCGTCCGGCTCGCCTGGCGCTGGCACTCGCGGCGCCGGTCCCCGGACGCCCTGATCGCCATGGCCGAGCAAGGAAACTCTCGCGTGCCGAGTTTCGACGCGGACATCGAGAAGATGTTGCGCGTTGGCCGGCACGCGCGGGCGGTGGTCGCATGAGCGAGGAGACCACCGAGCCCAGCAGCGTGGTCGCTGAGGCCGCTGCGCTGCTCGTTGAGGCGCTGTCCAACGTGGACGGCATGCGCGTCTACACCAACCCGGGCGCCGATGTGCAGCCACCAGGCATCGTGCTCGGCGCACCAACGCTGACGTGGGGGACATACTCCCGCACCTACTCGCCATCGGGCGCCACGTGGCCGGTGTTCCTCGTGTGCAAGGCCGACGCCAAGACCTTGCCTCTGATGTGGAGCCTCCTGCCCAAGATCACCGCAGCCCTCGACGGGCTCGAACCCGTGGCCGTCGCCTCGGCCACGCCAACCCTGTACCCCGTGAGCGGCGCTGAGCTGCCCGCCTACGAATTGACTGTGGAGGTGGGGCTGTAATGGTCCAGCAGCGCAGGCTCAAGGTCGTGGTGTTCACGATCGGCGGCCAGAGCTTCGATTGCCAGCTGCAGAGCTGGACGATGGATCCGGGCGAGGACGACGGCGACCGCCAGTGGACCTTCTGCAGCGAGGCGTCGACGCCGGAGAACCCGACGCCCAACTCGTTCATCGAGGAGACCGACGGCGAGCCGACGCTGCAGTGCACGTTCTACTCGGACTGGCGGGAGAACGGCATCAGCGACTACCTGTACGCCCACAACAAGGAGGTGGCCGACTTCGTGCTCGACCACCACCCCGACATCGTGGGCGAGCACGTGCGCTGGAGCGGTCAGCTGGTCATCAAAGCGCCGCCGGTCGGCGGCGACGCCCGCGACACCGAGCAGAGCGAGGTCACCTTCCAGGTGCTCGGTTCCCTCGGCGACGGGCTCACGTACGAGAGGGTGGCCTGATCATGGCGCGTACATCCGTTGCAGCGCAGTCAGTCCCCGGCGCCGGGCTCAAGCCGACGCTGACCGCGCCCACGGTCGATGGTGACGTGGTGCCGGTGGGCCGGTACTACCTCGCCGTGGTGAACGCGGGCAGTGGCGCGATCACCGTCACCGTGCAGACGCCCGAGAAGGTGTCGGGTGACCTGGATGTCGCCGAGCGCGTGGTGGCCGTGCCGGTGGATCCGGTTCCGACGTTGATCCCGTTGTCCAGCACCGCGTACCGCCGGCCGATCGGTGGCCCGGACCCGGGCCGGGCGTACGTCGACTACTCGGCCGTGGCCTCGGTGACCCGAGCGGTGGTGACCGCGCCGTGAGCGACCTCTTCGTCACCGTTCGGTTCGACGACGACCCGGAGAACCCCATCGAATCCGTCGTCAGCTCGCGCGACATCTACAAGTGGGAGAAGAGCGGACGCGGCCGGTCAATGTCCAACCTGGGCAGTGGCAACCTCCGCATGAGCGACGTGTACGAGCTCACGCACATCGCCCTGGGCCGCCGGAAGCTGTGGTCCGGGAGCTTGGAGGACCTCGTCGACGGCGCCGACATCGACGTCAAGGACACCAGCGACCTCGACCCCGACGACGAGCGTCACGAGAACGAAGACCCTACGAGCGCGGGAGCCTGACCCGCAACCTGATGGCGTTGGCCCTCAGCAGCAACATCCCGTTTACCCACTGGGAAGAGCTGCTCGACCGCGACCCACGGCTTATCTCGACCGCGTGGGCATTGCTGAGGGAGAGCGAGAAGGCACACAACAGGTCCCCGGGGCCGGGCGGCCCGGACCGACGTCCACGCGCAGGGAAGTGGGCAGGCGTCCAGTTGAGCGGCTGACCACAGTGGACAGCCGCCCGGCCCCCGAGGGAGGTGCGCAGTGGCCGGCAAAACCGCGATCACCCTGACCGTGCGCATCGATGGCGTACAGGACACGCTAAAGGCGTTCCGCCAGCTCCCCAAGGAAGCCAGCGCCGAGCTGCGCGACGCATCCCAGCGCATCGCCGTGGTGGTCGCCGCTGCCGCCAAGAGCAATGCTCAGCATGAGGGGCCGCAGGCACGTCTCGTCGCGCGCACCATCAAGGTTCTGCGCGACCGGGTGCCGGTCATCGTCGCTGGCGGCACTATGAAGCTTGGCCGCAACAACGCACCGGCGTGGGGACTGGTGTTCGGCGCGGAGTTCGGCCAGAACGCCCGATCCGGCTGGTACGCGGCCATGAAGTACGACGGTTCCATCGGACGCCAGTGGCACCCCCACCGCGGCCGACAGGGCTACTTCTTGTTTCCCACCGTGGAGAGCCGCGCGGCGCAGATCAGCCGCGAGTGGAACGCCGCCGCAGACGGCATTCAGCGCGCGTTTGGCGGTGATCGCTGATGTCCGGTGGGCAGCGCACGATCAAGATCAAGATTGCCGGTGATCCGACCGACCTCGAGAAGGGAGCCAAGAAGGGCGGCGACGCCATCGAGCGGTTCTCCGGCGCCATCGACAAGTCGGTGGGCTCGGCGGTCCGCAGCTTCCGCAATCTCGCTGTTGGTGCCGTGGCCATCGGTGGCGTCGCGGACTTGGTGAACGACGCCATCAGTCAGGCCGACCTCGGTAGCAAGCTCGGTGCGCAGTTGGGCACCACGCCGAACGCCGCAGCGAAGTACGGCCAGATCGCCGGGGACTTGTACGCCAAGGGCTTCGGCGAGGGCATGGACCAGATCGCCGATTCGGTGAAGTCAGTGGTCCAGAACGTCGGAAGCATCGACGACATCGGCCGTGACAGCGTCGAGAAGTTCGCCGGATACGTCACGAACCTGTCGTCTACATTCGAGGTGGGCGCCGACGAGCTCACCCGCGCGGCCGGCCGTCTCGTGCAGAGCGGCCTGGTCCCCAACTACCAGGCTGCGTTTGACCTGATCACCAAGGGGTTTCAGCAAATCCCGACGTTTGCCGACGACGGGCTTGACACCCTCACCGAGTACTCGGTGCAGTTCAAGAAGCTCGGCATCGACGGCCCGCTGGCGCTGAGTCTGATCAACCAGGGCATGCGCGCCGGCGCGCGCTCGACCGACCTGGTCGCGGACGCCATCAAAGAGTTCTCCATCCGTGCCATCGACGGCTCGAAGCTGACCGCGCAAGGGTTCAAGACGCTCGGCCTCGACGTGGACAAGACCACCCAAGCCTTCGCGCATGGGGGCGCCGGTGCGGAGAAGGCGTTCGAGTTGGTGCTGCAGCGGCTCGGCGCCATTAAGGACCCAGCCAAGCGAGCGCAGACAGCTGTGGCCCTATTCGGTACGCAGGCCGAGGACCTAGGCGCAGCTCTGTACGCGCTCAACCCGGCCAACGCAGTGGCGCAGGCCGGCATGACCAAGCTCAGCGGCACAGCCGACAAGATGGGCAAGGTCCTGTCATCCGGTCCAGGGCAGCAGGTCGAGTCCCTCAAGCGTGGGTTCCAGCAGTGGGCCGTGAACATCGTCGGGGGCGTGGTCATCCCCGGCGTCGCGAAGTTCATCGCCATCCTGCAGCCCCTGATCGCCGCGTTCCAGATCGCGGTCGCGTGGGTGCAGCAGAACTGGAACTGGCTCAAGGTGCTGCTCGGTGTGCTCCTCGCCATGGCCGGACCCGTGCTCCTGATCATCGCCGCCTACAAGACATGGGCCGCGATCACGACCGCGCTCACGACCGCGCAGGCTGCGCTCAACACCACGATGGAAGCCAACCCGATCGGCGTGATTATCGCGGTCATCGCCGCGCTCGTGGCCGCGATCATCTACCTGTGGCAGAACTCGGCCGCGTTCCGCGATTTCTGGATCGGTGCGTGGCACATTATCCAGTCAGTAGCGCTGGCGGTCGCGCACGCCTTCGTAGCTGCTTGGCAGTGGGCTCAGGGCATAGCGTCCACCGTGGCTAATACGATTCGCAATTTCTTCGTCGGCGCCTGGCGTGGAGTGCAGGCCGCTTGGGGGAACGTAAAGGCGTGGTTTGGCCAGCGTTGGCAGGACATAAAGAATGTCTTTTCTGGCGTCGGAAAATGGTTCTCTGATCTCGGCTCGAAAATGGGTCAAGGAATCGTTAATGGCTTCAAGGCGGCCGTGAACGGGCTGATCGACCTGGTGAACCACTCGGTGATCTGGGTTGCCAACAAGGTCATCGACGGCATCAATCTGCTGCCGGGCGTGAGCATCAACCACATCCCCGACATTCCGCACCTTGCTACTGGTGGTCGCGTCCTCAGTGGCGGTATGGCCATGGTCGGCGAGCAAGGCCCCGAGCTCGTGACGCTGCCCCGCGGCGCCGAGGTGCACAGCAACGCCACCACCCGGTCGATGGTCGGCGACGGCCAGCCGATCGTGATCGAGATCCACACCCAAGACCGCGCGCTCGCCGACTTCATCGACGTCCGGGTGGCCAGCAGCACGCGCGCGGTGGTGCGCAAGGTGATGGCGGGGGCAGGCCGATGAGTCTGACCGCGACGTTCGACGACGCCGCCGGCCGGGTCCGCCTGGTGGCCGCGGCTGCGCCCGGCACCGCCGATACCGCGCTGTTCGAGCGCAGCCTGGACGGCACGGTGTGGACCACGGTGCGCGGTGGCGAGGCGGTGCCGCTGCTCGCCGGTGGCTGCCGGCTGGACGACTACGAGTACCCGGCTGGCGTGCCGACGATGTACCGCGTGTCCTACGTGGATAGCGCGGACGTGGTGTGGGCGGGTACGGGCACCGTCGCGTCGGCGAACAACGCCGCCGTGACGCCGACCCTGCCCGGTGGGGTCGCCGAGGGCGACGCGCTGTACCTCGTCGCCGGGATCCGCGGCACGGCGGGCTCGGCGAACACACCCGCGGGCTGGACCCTCATCTACGACAGCACGTCCCTGCGCGTGTTCACCCGCCGCTACACCGCCGGCGTGACCGCGCCGACCGTCACGTTCTCCGGCGGGGTGGCGGGCGATGACACCCTCGCGGCCATCGCCGCGTTGCGCAACGGCAGCACCACGCCGAGCACCTCGGCCACCGTGGTGAACGCCAGCCAGCAGAACGTGCCGGTGCCCGGCTTCGTCGTGCCCGACGCGGGCAGCCTCGCGCTGCGGCCGTTCAAGAAGCAGGCGGCGTCGACCGCCGTCGCGCTGTCCGGCTGGGGCCAGCTCGCCTACGGGTCCAGCTCTGCCGGGTCCGGTGCCACGCTTGGTGTTCTCGGGTTCGGTGACTACGCGGCCAACACCGCGGTGCCCGCGCAGACCGTGACCGTCACCGGCGGCGTGGCTGCGGCCAGCCGGGCCGCGTCGATCGTGGTGCCGCGCGCCGCGTACGTCACGCAGGAGACCGCCACTGTCACCCCGGCGCAGACCGGGGTGTGGCTGAAGAACATCGGCCGCGCCTACCTGTCCCGCAAGATCACCGTCACCGACATCGGCACCATCACCCGGCGAGCCCGCGGCGGCGCGCAAGACATCATCGCCCGCACCCTGGGCATCGCCGTGACCGACCTGCGCGGCGGCGCCGAGTTCACCCTGCAGGTCACCACGCCCACCCTGACCGACGCCGCCGACCTCGAGGCCCGGCTTGCCGCCGGTGACGTGGTCTTCCTGCAGCCACCCGACACCGACGATTGCCCGATCCCCACCGGCTACTTCTGGGTCGGCGACGTCGCACGCAGCCAGCACAGCAAGCGCACCACCCGCCGGTTCTTTGACCTGCCGATGGTCGAGGTGGCCGCGCCGAGCTCGTCGATCGTGCCGATCACCGCCACCTACCAGAGCGTGCTCAACACCTACGCCACCTACGCCGCGCTGCTCGCGGGGGAGCCCACCTACGCCGACGTGATCGACATGACCGGCGTCCCCGACGTGGTGGTGCCCTGATGCGCCCCGTCTCCGCACGCTTTCTCGACGCCCTCACCGGCAGCCACGCCGCGCCGTCGCGGGTCACGTTGTGCGCCCCCAACCAGATCGGCGTCGCTCCGGCCGGCGTCCCGCTGGCGCTCACCGGCGGCGACGTCAAGGTCGACGTCACTGCGGTGGTGCGGTCCACGCTGGACATCACCGTGCAAGAGCCATGGGAGCAGGACGTCACCGGCGCGCTCAACCCCTACGGCGCAGAGGTGTTCGCCGAGCGGGGCATCCGCTATGCCGACGGATCGACGGAGTGGGTGGGTCTCGGGTACTTCCGGCTCTACGAGGTATCGCAGGACGACGCACCCCAGGGGCAGCTGCACCTCACCGGTCAGGACCGGATGTCCGCGCTCGTCGACGCCCGGGTCACCCAGCCCCGCCAGTTCGACACCAGTGCCAGCGTCGGGCTGATCTTCGACACCCTGATCGGCGAAGTGCTGCCCGGCGTCAGCGTCGCCTACGACTTCGCCGCCTACTCGACCACGTTCCCCACCAGCCACGTGCTCGAGGAGGACCGGCAGGCGTTCCTGCAGGACATCGCCGACGCGCTGGGCAAGCAGTTCTACGCCGGATACGACGGCCGGTTCTACCTCGTCGACGCGCCGAGCCTGGCCGATCCGCCGGTGTGGACGGTCAAGGAAGGCGCCGGCGGGGTCCTCGTCAAGGCTTCGCGATCGCGCAGCCGTTCCGGGGTCTACAACGCGGTCGTCGCCACCGGTGATCAGGCGTCGGACACCACGGCCAGCGTGCGCGGGATCGCGCTCGACCTCAACGTGGCGAGCCCCACCTACTGGTTCGGTCCATACGGGCAGGTGCCCAGGTTCTACAGCTCATCGTTCATCGTCACCCAGGCCCAAGCCGACGCTGCCGCGACCGCGATGCTGCAGAAATCAATCGGCCTGCCGTCCACGATGGATTTCCAGTCGATCGTCAACCCCGCGCTGGAGGGCGGGGACGTGGTGGGCCTGGAGTACGAGGCCGACACTCCCACCCGCAACTACATCCTCGACACCTTCACCGTGCCGCTCGTCCCCGGCTCGGCGATGTCGGCCACCACCCGCCAGCAGTTCGGGGGCGACGATGGCTGATCTCGCAGACCTGATCTCGATGGCCAGTGCGCAGACCCCAGGCGTTGCCCAAGGCGCGCAGCCGATCGGTTACCGGCAAGGCCTGATCGTGCAGTACAACCCACAGACCGGTGAGAACGTCGTCCGAGTGGCAGGGGTGGACCTGGTCAACCTGCCCACCCTCGTGCAGGGCTACGGAACCGTGCTGCGCGTGGGCATGCCCGTCGGTGTGCTGATCGTCGGCTCACAGATGGTGATCCTCGGACGGCTGGCCATCCCCGACGGCGTGAACAACGTCAACGTTCCCTTCGTGACCTACGCCCAGTCGCAGGCCACCAACTTCGCGGTTGGCACGACCGCCGCAGACGTTGTCTCCGTTCAGTTCCAAGTGCCCGACTGGGCGAACTCGGTGAACTTCGGCATGGGGTCGTCGGGCTATGTGTTCAACTCGGCGACCCTCGTGCGGCGCATCCAGTTCCAGATCACGGTCAACGGCGGCCTCGTGGCTGGCGAGAACATCTTCACCGCCAAGCCAGCGACTTCGCGCCCATGGTGTACGCGCAGCCGTACGCGATGAACGTGACACCGGGCAGCACCGCGACCTTGGCGGTGCGCCTACGCGCCAACTCCGCCATGGCAGCCGATCCGGTCAACAACGCGTATCTGTCGGTGTCCGCGTTTTGGGCACCGTCGAAACTGGTCTGAGGAAGGCGATCCCCGATGCCGTCGACTCCACAGTGGAACGTTCCGTATCCGGTGCTGAGCGACCCGCCGAACGTTCCGTTTGATGCCAAGGCGATCGCTGACCGGTTGGAGGCGCTGACCTCGACCGGGCTGCAGGTCGTGGCCACCACGGGCGCCATCGCCTCGCCGGTCGCTGACGAGCACGTCATCGACGTGTCCGCCGGGTACGCCGTCAAGCGCTACATCGTCGGCACGGGGTGGGTGCACGCCAACCTCGCGGGTGGAACCATCGCGCGCGGCGCGTTCACCGGCAGCAAAGTGAACTCCGGTGTGCAGAACGCCTACACCGGGGTGCTGCGGCTCGACGGCGTGGCGCTCAAGGCCGGCCGCCACTACCGGGTGTGGATCGACGGCGGGTACATCGACGGCACCGGCAGCGACGGCACGAACGTCGCCGACGTGAAGATCACGCAGAAGACCGGCGGAACCGCCGCGGGCACCGCCGACACCATCGTGTCCGGCGCCCACACGTTCGTCAAAGCCAACGACGGCAGCAACTCCCGGCTCGCGACCATGAACCTCGCGGGCGAGGTGTACCCGGGCGCTGATGCCACCTACTCGTTCCTGCTCTGCTTCTGCACCTCGGCCGGCAGCACGATCCACACGCTGACCATGACCGGCGCGGGCGGCTACGACCTCCACATGATCGTCGAGGACATGGGCCGCGCGCCCGCCGATACCGCGGTCGCGGTCTGAGGGGGTGCGGTGGGTGCGGTACTCGACGGTCTCGCGCAGTCGGCGCCTCAGCTCGGCGTCGGCGGCATCGTGCTGTTCCTGTTCGCTCGGCTGCTGCGCCGTGAGTCGGTCAGCGACCAGCGCCACACGGTCGAGCTCACGTCGGTGCACGCCCGGCGGGAGGCCGCCGAAGCCCGGGGCGACCGACTGCAGGAGCGCCTCGACGAGGAAATGGAACGGCGCCGCGCACTGGAAGACGAACTCGCGCAGTGCCGCAGAGGTGGTCGGTCATGACTAAGGTTCGCCGCTGGCTCAACGGAACCACCGCGACCATTGGCGCGCTCGCCGTTGCGGTGGTCTACCTGCTCGCGTCCAGCGTGATCAGCAACGTGGGCAAGACCACCGCACAGCAACAGGCCAATAGCGCGCAGGGCGAGAAGACAACCGCGCAGCAGCAGGCACGATCGCTCGCCGACCAGGTAGCCGAAGCGTGCCGCGAGGGTGGTGCGGCAGCCGCGGCTCTGGGCTCGGCGTGCCAGCAGGCGAAGAGCGTGCAGCAGTCCGTCCCGGTGGCGCCCATTGTCCACGATGGACGCGACGGCGTGAACGGCCGCGACGGCACGAGCCCACCCTGTCTCACGCAACCGTCGCACTGCCAAGGCAAAGACGGCGCAGACGGCCAGGACGGTGCCGACGGCGCAGACGGTCAGGACGGTGCCGACGGCAGCAACGGCGTCGATGGGCAGAGCCCGCCGTGTCTCGCCGAGCCAGACCAGTGCCGGGGCGCAGACGGCAAGCCGCCAGCTACCTGGTCCTGGACCGACGCCGACGGCACCCGCCACGACTGCGTGCGGTCCAACACCGACGACGCCGCGCCCGCCTACGCCTGCAGCACCGTGCCACCCGAGACCACAACCACCACGCCGACGTCCACATCGGACGACGGTCTTCCACTCCCATCCGGATGAGGTAAGCGATGACCAGCCCAACCCCGCCGAGCATCGGCCGGATTGTCCACTTCACACAGGGCAACCGCGACGCCGGGGGCAACGAATCGAAGTACTGCCGCCCGGCGATCGTCACCGAGATCACCGGCACCGCCGAGGCGCCGACCGTCAGCCTCGCCGTGTTCACGCCGCAGGACATGGCGATGCCGACCGAGGTCGTCAACGAGGAGATCGACAACCAGATCGAGCCCGGCCCCGCCGGCCGCACGCCCGGCACCTGGCACTGGCCGGAGATCGTCTCGTGACCGCCTTGAACCTCAATGGCCGGCGCCGCTGGGTCGACTTCCGCGCCGTGCCGAAGGCCGGTTGGGACAAGCTCTACGCGGCGTTCGCTGCCGACGGCGTCGAGGGCGCCATCCGGTACAGCGGCCTCGGCGCCGAGAGTAAGCAGATCACCAGTGCCGAGCGGCAAGCCGCTGCCAAGCACGGCGTCAAGCTGATCGTCGTCGGCGAGCTCGGCGTTGACGACGCGTGGAAGGACGCCAACGACTACGCCGCCGGCCAGGCCGCGGCTCGTACGGTGCTCGCCGACGTCAAGCGTGAGGGCTTCGGCTCGGTGGCAGGTTGCCCGGCCGCGGACGCGCACGCCACGGCCGCGCAGGTGCCGCAGGCGGTGCAGTACGCGAAGGGTTTCGCCAGTGTGTGGGGCAAGGCCCTGGCAGGCATGTACGGGTTCCTCGAGGTTCTGCGCGCCTGCCGGGCCGCGAACGCCGTGACATGGCACTGGCTGGCCGGCTCGATGCCCTCGGCGGAGGACGCGCGCTGGCTCACGTTCTGGCAGGACAACCGCGGCACTCGCCGCTACCTCGACGTCGAGGTGGACATCAACTGGCGGCTGGACGGTCCGCTGCCGGGAACGGAGGACGAGTTGAGCAAGACAGCCGAAGACCAGATCCAGTCCGTCTACATCGGCCTGTTCCAGGGGTCGCACGGCACCGGGTGGACCGCGCCACCGATCGCGCAGACGGTCGGCGCGATGTCCAAGCAGCTCGCCGCGCTGGCTGCGCTGCCGGGCCTGGTCGCCCAGCTGGTCAAGGATCCGAACCTCGATGAGGCGACAGTCACGCGCATCGTCGACGACGCGGTGGCAAAGCACACGCCGACCGCCGAAGAGAACGCAGCGCAAATGCTGCCGATCATCGAGCAGGCGGTGCGCGCAGCCGTGCCGGCCGAGCTCGCCGACGACGTGGTGGCGCGCATCGGCGCCGCCCTGACCGCGACCGCGCCGGCCGGAACAGGGGCCTGATCATGGACACGCTGAACGACAAGGTAGTGGCGTGGCTGCGCACGGTGTGGCCCATCGCGTGGGCCGCGCTGATCGCCTGGCTGGTGACCCGCATCCCGGTGCTCGCCCCGGTCGCGGGCTGGCTCGACGGGCTCGGCGATCAGGTGCTCACGCTGGTGATCGGCGCCGCCGTGTACCCGCTGCTGCGGTGGCTGGAGTCCAAGGTGCCGAGCTGGCTGAGCCGGATCCTGATGGGGTCGGCGAAGCAACCCACATACGTTCCGCCGGCGGCGGGCCCGTGACCGCCTCTGCATGCCGCCGGCGCGCATGCCGTGGCTGGATCTCCCATAGCAGGTTCCGCCACTGCTTCGGTCCGCTTCTGGTGTGGCTTGAAGACGTGCGCCCCGAACCGACTACGACGTCTGACGCTGGGTGGGCCCAGCAGTTGGTTCGGCGTCCTGCCGGTCCCACACTGCTCGCCGGCGGGCCATCTCCTCTTGCTCGGCCGCCACCTCGCGGGCTCGGCCCTCGACGAGGGACACGGCGCCGCGGTGCGCCCACGTGAGCCACGCGTCCGGGTTCCAGCCTGCACGGGCGTTCCAGTGCACCTCGGCGCGATCGGCGTAGGAGTTGAGTACCTCGGCGGCCGCGCGCAGCGTGGCTGGCCAGGTCTGCGGTGGTGCGTTGTCGGCCATACGCCGACTATCGCACATACGTTCGAGGTTGGCCTAGATGGACGGCGCCGGGTTCGGCGCGCAGGCCGTCAGGAACGCATTGAAGACCTGGCGCTCGTCCCCGTCGAGCGAGTGCGTCTGGCCGTTCTCGCTGTGCCACGTCCGCGCGGTGTAGTCCACGTACAGCGTGGTCTGGTGGGTGGCGTCCGGGTCGTGGCAGGGATAGCTGCGCACGTCGTGCTGGTCACCCTTGTCGCCTGAGCCGGACGCGATGGTCACGATGACGGCGATCACCACGACGAGGCCGAGCACGCCTGCGGCGATCTTGAGGATGAGGCCGGCGGCCTTCGTGGTGGCCTTCGGTTGCTCGGACACAGCTCCCCCTGGGCGATGGTGTCGAGTGCTGAACGTGAGGTCGCAGGACGGTTTCTGTGTGTTACGTGGGTGAGCCCGGGCGTCTCCAGGACGAGCGTCCACTCCCGTCCGAGCCAGCCCGGGCTCGGCCGCCGAGCCGCGAGTTTCCCTGCAGGCAGCTCGGCGGCGGCTCACTTGTTCGATTGGTTCTGCTTGCTGCCGGGGCAGTCCGGGTCGCTGCACGCGACCCACTCGTTCGTCCAGCTCTTGGTTTCGCTGTCGTAGACACGCCTGCACACGGTCAGCCCTCTTCGGTGTTCCGCTGTGCTGCGACGTGGCGGTCGGCGGCCCGCTGGCAGGCCCCGCACCGCGGCCAGCTCGCCCAATGCGAGTCTCGGGTCTCGGGCATCCGCCACATCATCCGGTCGCACGCCGCTCGGTAGGTGTCACGGATCGCGCGCAGCTCGGCCACCGCGCCAGGCGCGATCCAGTGCAGCTGGTCGACGCCGATCGCGACGCCCGGCCCCCACTCGCCCTCGGACGGGATCGGCCGGCGAACGCGGGGCTGATCGGTCATCACGGTGTGCTCCAGGCGGTGGGAGCGACCGACCGGGTGGCCTCGGGATGGCACACCCGGCCGATCGCTGTTCGGGGGGCCGTGCCCGGCTCGGCCTCGTGGGAGGGGTCAGCCGAGCCGGACACGACGATGTGGGTGCGCGCGTCTCGCACGATCGGCGGACGATGGCGCAACGACCGAGGCGCGCTCGGCTTGTCGACCTGCATGGGGACGGAGGTCGTAGGGATGGCCGGCGGCGCGCCGAGGAGCTCGCCGAGACGCCGTTCGCGCCGCTGCATGGCCCGAGATCGGTGCCGGATGATCGGATGCCAGGTGAACATCAGATGGTCGCGCTCAGGTGCTGGTGGATCTTCTCCAGCAGATCGGCTGTCCCCGGACCGTAGACGCACATCGGGGCCTCTGCGGGACCGATCGCGAGCCAGCCGTCGTCGGTGTGACCGACCGCTATCGAGGTCTCACGGCCGTTGCGGTCGCGGGCGGGCACGAGGTCGAGGCTGACCATCTCGCCAGGCATGGCTCTACTCCATGGGTGTGTGGGCACCGATCTGCCCGCTCCGGCCTGCGCCTAAGCCCGCGAGAGCTGGGCCGGCCGGAGCGGGTGCCACTCGGCGAACCGAGCGCCAGGAAACCGTATCCAAGAAATTTCCTGAGTGCCATGTCCGATCGGGTGAACCGGGCTGTCAACCGACGGTGATCAAGCGGCAGACTGTGCGTACACCACGACAGAAGGAGGACCGACCGCGATGGCTCCTGGCCCCGGTCGTACGCTGCGCCGCCGCAAGCTAGGCAAGGAGCTGCAGCGCCTCAAGGAAGTCAGCGGACAGAACCTGAGCGAGCTGGCTCGCAATACCGGCCTCGGCACAAGCGCACTGAGCAAGATCTTCAACGGCCGGACAGCGATCTTGGCGCGCAACGTCCGGCTGATCTGCCAGGCCTGCGGCGTCGGCGCTCCCACCATGGACACGCTCATCCGGCTGGCCGAGGAGTCCGACGACCGTGGCTGGTGGGTCGCGTACTCGGACACGGTGCCTGACTGGTTCGCGACCTACGTCGACCTTGAATCGGATGCGACGGTGATCAACGCCTACTCGGCCGAGCTCGTCGACGGGCTGCTGCAGATCCCGGAGTACGCCGAGGCCGTGATGCGCGCCGGCGTGTCGCCGGTCAACGACGAGTCGCTGCGCCGAGCGGTCGAACTGCGCCGTGCGCGTCAGGCGATCCTCGACCGCGCCAAGCCGCCACAGCTGAACCTCGTGCTCAACGAGGCTGCGGTGATCAGGCCCACCGGCGGGCGGGCGGTCCAGGCGCGTCAGCTCGAGCATCTGGTGCTGATGGCTCAGCGGCCCAACATCCGCCTGCAGATCCTGCCGTTTGCGGTCGGCGAGCATCCGGGGATGAAGGGCCCGTTCACGCTGCTGCGATTCCCAGACGATTACCGCATGTCGACCGCATCCATGGACTGCGTGTACCTGGAAAACGCCAACGGCGAAATGTGGCAGGAGCGCCTGAGCGACATCGAGCGGTACGTAACTACGTTTGACCGTCTGCAAGCGCTCTCGCTGTCACCGGAAAACACTGTCGAGGCCATCAGTAAGCTGGCCAGTGATACCCGCGAGAGCACAAGAGAGGGGTGAAGATGCGTCCCGATCTGACCCCAGATGGCTGGCGTAAGAGCAGCCGCAGCGGCGACACCGGCCAATGCGTAGAGCTTCATCGGCTTGGCGCCATCCGTGACAGCAAGAACCCCGACGGCCCGACACTGCGCGCTGACGTGCGTGCGCTGACGGTCGCCGTGAAGTCCGGCAACGTCGGCTGACACCTCCTAAACCAGAGCGCCCTGGGTCTACCGCCGACCCGGGGCGCTCTGCTGTCCCGTCCCACGTTTGTCCCACGATCTTGGGATACGGCCAGGTGGAGGCGGGGCGTCCGATACGGTGCGCGGGTGACCGTTCGCCGTATCGCCGCCCTGCTCGCGTCCACATGCGCCCTGGCCCTGCTCGCCGGCTGTGGCACGACCGTGAACACGGCGAAGGAGACCTTCAAGCGCACGACCGTCCCGGCCACCGCGGTCACCAGCGGGACGGGTGGCCCGTCGCCGACGGGCGGCCCGACCGGGTCCGAGGACCCCGGGCACCCGGTCGACCCGATCTACGCCCGGGACAAGCTGCGCCTGGTCTACCCGTGCGGGCTGGTCGACACCAAGGCGATCATGGGCAGCTCGGGCGAGCCCGAGCAGCCGGAGCTGCAGGACTACAACAAGTGCTTCTTCACGGTCAAGGGCGACAGCAGCGTGCCGCGCGCGTACGTGACGCTGGACGAGCACACCTACGTCGGTGACGACGACCCGAAGACCACCGTCGCCGGGCTCACCGCGACCACCGACGACACGATCAGCCAGGGCACGTGCTTCGTCGAGGGCATCATCCAGCGCGACCCCGACCGGTCGATCACGCTGCAGGTGCACTGGGACGGCGGCGACGCCTGCGACCTGGGCAAGAAGCTGCTGGAGTCGGTGGTCAAGAACATCAAGGCGGGCAGCTCGCTCTACCGCGTCGCCCAGGGCAACCTGGTCAACCTCGACCCCTGTGCCTCGCTGTCGGACAGCGAGGCGACCTCGGTGCTCGCCGGGAGCGCGAAACCCGACGACGAGGCCGACCCGCACGACTGCAACTGGTCCGCCGAGAGCGGCGGCGAGACGGTGCGGGTGCACTACCTGCTCGGCCCGGACCCGTCGAGCGTGGCCACCGAGTCGCCGAAGCCGGTCAAGGTCAACAGTGTGGACGGCATCTCCGAGAAGGACTCCAGCGGCGACGGGTGCACCGTCTCGTGGAAGCACAAGCCCGTCACCGGCGACAACCCCGACGTCGACCCGTCGTGGTTCGAGGTGGTCGAGGTGGCCGTGGACGGCAAGCCCGGCGGCAAGGACTCGTGCGAGGCAGCGCTGACCGCTGCCAAGCTGGTCCAGTCGAAGCTGCCCGCACCATGATCTGATCGGCATCTTCCGCAACCGGCGGTGGGCGGGTAGGAACGGATCACCAAGCGCCCAATGCGGGAGGCCGCCATGAAGAAGATCATCAACGATCCGTCCACAGTGGTGGCGGAGTCCCTGCGCGGCTTCGCGCTCGCGCACGCCGACCTGGTCACCGTCCAGGAGGACCCGGCCGTGGTCTATCGCGCGGACGCGCCGGTGCCCGGCAAGGTCGCGCTGATTTCCGGTGGCGGGAGCGGCCACGAACCCATGCACGGCGGGTACGTGGGCCGCGGCATGCTCAGTGCCGCGTGTCCTGGCGCGGTGTTCACCTCGCCGACGCCGGACCAGATGCAGGACGCGATCACCAAGACCGACGGCGGCGCGGGCGTGCTGCTGATCGTCAAGAACTACACCGGTGACGTGCTGAACTTCGAGACCGCGGCCGAACTCGCGGCCGCCGAGGACGTCGAGGTGCGCAGCGTCGTGGTCGACGACGACGTCGCGGTGAAGGACTCGCTGTACACGGCGGGCCGGCGCGGGGTCGGCGGCACGGTGCTGCTGGAGAAGATCGTCGGCGCCGCCGCCGAGCGCGGTGATGACCTGGCGGCGTGCGAGGCGCTGGCCAACCGCGTGATCGCCAATGTGCGTTCGATGGGGCTCGCGTTGACCGCGTGCACCGTGCCGCACGTCGGCGAGCCGAGCTTCGACCTGGCCGAGGACGAGATCGAGGTCGGCATCGGCATCCACGGCGAGCCGGGCCGGCAGAAGATGAAGATCGCGCCGGCCGACGAGCTGGTGGACCGGCTGCTGGACCCGATCCTGGAGGACCTGCCGTTCACCGCGGGCGATCGCGTGCTGCTGTTCACCAACTCGATGGGCGGCACCCCGCCGATCGAGCTGTACCTGGCCCACGGCATCGCCGAGCGCAAGCTCGCCGACGCGGGGATCACCGTCGAGCGCCGGTTCGTCGGCCCGTACATCACCAGCCTGGAAATGCAGGGCATGAGCTTCACGCTGCTCAAGCTGGACGACGAGATGGTCGGGCTCTGGGACGCGCCGGTGCACACCCCGGCCTTGCGGTGGGGGGTCTGAGCTCCATGGGATGCACCGCGTCCGACGTGGTCGCCGCGATCAAGGCCGTGGCCGACGTGGTCGCCGAGCACAAGGTCGAGCTGACCCAGCTCGACCGCGCGATCGGCGACGCCGACCACGGCGAGAACCTCAACCGCGGCTTCACCGCCGTGCTCGCCGCGCTCGACGGCGCCACTCCAGAGACGCCGTCGGCCGTGCTGAAGACCGTGGCCACCACGTTGATCTCCAAGGTCGGTGGCGCGGCGGGCCCGTTGTACGGCACGGCATTCCTGCGGGCGGCGACCGCGACGGCCAAGTCGGACGAGCTGGACGCGGCCGCCGTGGTCGCCGCGTTGACGGCCGCCCTGGAAGGCGTCGTGGCCCGCGGCAAGGCCGAACCAGGGGACAAGACCATGGTCGACGCGCTCGAACCCGCGGTCCGTGCGTCGTCGGCGGCCGCCGACGACGGCGGCGACGTGGCGGCCGTGCTGCGTGCGGCCGCCGACGCCGCGGCCAGCGGAGCCGAGGCCACGATCCCGTTGGTGGCACGCAAGGGTCGCGCGTCCTACCTCGGCGAGCGCAGCGCCGGGCACCTCGACCCGGGCGCCCGGTCGTCCTCGCTGCTGTTGCGGGCGCTGGCGGACGTGGCCGCGCGATGACGGTCGGACTGGTGATCGTCTCGCACAGCGCGAAACTGGCCGAGGGAGTCGCCGAGCTGGCCGGCCAGATGGCGCCGGACGTCGCCGTGCGCGCGGCGGGCGGCGCGAACGGCGGGCTCGGCACGGACTTCGAGGCGGTGACGGCCGCGATCGAGGCCGCGCAGAGCGGCGCCGGGGTCGTGGTGCTGTTCGACTTGGGCAGCGCGCAGATGGTCGCCGACATGGCGGCGGAGTCGGTCGACGGGGACGTGCGCGTGGTGGACGCGCCGCTGGTCGAGGGCGCGGTCGCGGCGGCCGTGGCGGCCCAGGGCGGCGGCGACGTGAGCGCCGTCGCCGCGGCGGCGGAAGGTGGCTCGCCTGAACCGGTGGCCGCTGAGGACACCACGACGATCGAGGTGGTCCTGACCAACGAGATCGGCCTGCACGCCCGGCCCGCGGCCACCCTGGCCCGCGAGCTGACCGGCGTCGACGCGACCGTGACCGTCCGGTTCGGGGCCGCGAGCGCGGACGCGCGCAGCGTGCTGGGGTTGCTGGGCCTGGGCGCCCGCGGCGGCGACACGGTGTCGGTGAGCGCATCCGGTCCCGCGGCCCAGGAAGCCTTGGACCGGGTTCGGGCACTGGCCGAACGCAACTTCGACGAATGACGTCTGCCTGGCCCACTGGCTGGCCAACACCCTGTCGTCCAGGTGCGGTGGGGAGTTGGCCGCGGTGGTGTAAGGAGTTGCCCAAGGCCTGAGTTCTCCACAGGCCATCAGTTGTCCACATGTTCGCCTCGAAGCCAATTTCCGCACGTCAAACCCGATAAACTGGCTGAGGGGAAGCCCCCGGGAGTGTGGGGCCCTGCCGACGCGCGCGCGAGACGAAATGCGTGGCGCGGCGCACACCTGGCCTGCTGAATCGTCGCCCGCGTGGCACCATCCACCGAACGGCTACTGACCAGTAGGAGGTCGTCGTGGCGCGCGAGTTCGCGAAGGTTGGCGTTGTCGGTCTCGGCACGATGGGCGCGGGGATCGCCGAGGTGATCGCGCGCACGGGCATCGACGTGGTCGCCGTGGAGGTGGACGAGGAAGCCGTCGACCGCGGACGCACCCACATCGAGCAGTCGACCGCGCGCGCCGTGGCCAAGGACAAGCTGACCGAGGACGACCGCGCGCACCTGCTCGCCCGGATCACGTACGCCACCGACCTCGCCGCTGTCGCCGGTGCCGACCTCGTGGTCGAGGCGATCCCGGAGAACGTCCAGCGCAAGAGCGCGATCTTCGCCGAGCTCGACGGGATCGTCGGGCAGGAGACGATCCTCGCGTCCAACACGTCCTCGCTCTCGATCACCGAGATCGGCGTGCACACCGGGCGGCCCGGCAAGGTCGTCGGCCTGCACTTCTTCAACCCGGCACCGGTGCAGAAGCTGGTCGAGGTGATCCGCACCGTGGTCACCGAGCCGGACGTGGTGACCGACGTCGTCTCGTTCGCGGGCATGCTCGGCAAGGAGCCGGTCGTCATCGGCGACCGCGCCGGGTTCATCGCGAACGCGCTGCTCTTCGGCTACCTCAACCACGCCGTCTCGATGTACGAGTCGCGCTACGCCACCCGCGAGGACCTCGACGCCGCCATGCGCTTCGGCTGCGGCTACCCGATGGGCCCGCTCGCGTTGCTCGACCTGATCGGCCTGGACACCGCGTACGAGATCCTCGAGACCATGTACCGGCAGTCGCGCAACCGGCTGCACGCACCGACGCCGGTGCTCAAGCAGATGATCACCGCCGGCCTGTTGGGGCGCAAGAGCGGACGCGGCTTCTACACCTACGACGGCCCCGACTCACCGGTCGTCGTCCCCGACGCCGAGACCCCGACCGCCGCGGGGGAGGACCAGGTGCCGCCGCGCGAGATCCACCGGGTCGGGGTCGTCGGCACCGGCACGATGGCCACCGGCATCGTGGAAGTGTTCGCCCGCAAGGGTTTCGACGTCGTGTTGCGGGCTCGTACTGCGGACAAGGCGGCGGCGTCGGTGGGACGTGTGCGCAAGTCGCTGGACCGCCAGGTGGTCAAGGGCCGGCTCGCCGAGGCCGACCGGGACGCGATCATCGGCCGGATCGCGCCGGTCGTGGAGTTCGAGGAACTGGCCGACTGCGACCTCGTGATCGAGGCGGTGGCCGAGGAGTTGCCGATCAAGCAGGCGGTCTTCGGCGCGCTGGACGAGGTGGTCAAGCCGGGCGCGATCCTGGCGACGACCACGTCCTCGCTGCCGGTGATCGAGTGCGCCGCCGCGACCCAGCGCCCGCGCGACGTGGTCGGCCTGCACTTCTTCAACCCGGCGCCGGTGATGAAGCTGGTCGAGGTCGTGGCCACGATCTCGACCGCGCCCGAGGTGGTCGCCACCGCGCACGCCGTGTGCGAGCAGGTCGGCAAGCACCCGGTGCACTGCGGCGACCGAGCGGGCTTCATCGTCAACGCGTTGCTGTTCCCGTACCTCAACGACGCGGTGAAGATGCTCGAAGCCCACTACGCCGAGGCCGACGACATCGACACCGCGATGAAGGTCGGCTGTGGGCTGCCGATGGGCCCGTTCGAGCTGCTCGACGTGGTCGGCCTGGACGTGTCACTGGCGATCCAGCGCACGCTGTACTACGAGTTCCGTGAGTCCGGGTACGCGCCGGCGCCGCTGTTGGAGCACCTGGTGACGGCGGGCCGGCTCGGCCGCAAGACCGGCAAGGGCTTCCGGGACTACTAACCGCAGCCGCACGCCCCGCCGCAACAGCCACCGCCGCCGCCTGCGCTCGGGGCTCCGCCGCCCGTGGCCACTGAGACCACGGACAGCAGCTTGACGGTGTCGGTGTGACCGCCGGGGCAGGGCGCGGGATCGGACGCCTCGGCCATGGGGCGCTTCACCTCGTAGGTGGTGGCGCACTCGCGGCAGCGGAACTCGTAGGTCGGCACGGTCCCTATTGTGCCTGTGCCCCGGCGTGGTCGGTAGCGTGCGAGGTGTGCCGCGCCAGAACCGCCACCGACGCGAGCCGCCACGCCCGCTGAGCGGCGCGCTCGGCGTGCAACGCACCGAGTCCGGCGCGGACGGCGACTGGATCGTGCGCCCGGTCACGGCCACCCAGACGACGAAGATGTACCGGTGCCCCGGGTGCGACCACGAGATCCGGCCGGGGACGGCGCACGTCGTGGCGTGGCCGGCCGACGACCTGGGCACCGTCGCCGACCGCCGCCACTGGCACACCGCCTGCTGGTCCGCCCGCACCCGCCGCGGCCCCACCCCCCGCCGCCGCTAACCCCCTCTCGCGCGTGTCCCCCGTTCCGACCGGGTGTGTCCCCCGTTCCGGCCGGGTGTGTCCCCCGTTCCAGCCGGGTGTGTCCCCCGTTCCAGCCGGGTGTGTCCCACGTTCGCGCGGGGTGTGTCCCACGATCCGGGTTCGTCCAACTTTGTCCAACGCGGCAATTCCGAGTGGCACCAAGGCGATAGCTTCGGCCGCCCGCTCAGCCTGGCGGGCTCGGAGAACGCAGAAGGGAAACCATGAAGCGACCACGCGGACGTGCGTTGACGATCCTGGTGACACTCGTCGGGATGCTGCTGGGCGGCTTGCTGACCGCTGGAGAGGCCTCGGCGACGCGGGAGGTGCCGAGCTTCTACAAGACCGCGGTGCCCGCGTCCGGCAAGGTCAGCTGCTACGGCTACTACGGCACGTTCAAAGCAGGCACCTACGTCGTCGTCTTCGACTGGGTCACCAGCAGCGACGAGTGCTTCGGCATCTCGACCGACCGCACGATTTGGCACGCGTGGCCCAATTCGGGTGGCTGGCACCGGATGGGCGGCAACGGTCACGCCGACGAGATCTACCCGGAGTGGTCGCTGGAGGACACGGTGACCAAGCAACGCCAGGTAGCGGTGTTCGTCTACTCCAACTACACGGCCTACTGCCAGGACTACGTCCTCCCGAACGGTTGGACCGGCTCCTGGTTCAACTGTTCCTGACCGTGCGCGCGCCGGTTGGCCCGCCCGTTCGTGAGCGGGTCAGCCGGTGTAGCGGAAGAAGCGGGACGGGCGCCCGCGGTGTTCGCCGAGCTTGTACTGGGTGAAACCGTTGCGTTCGGCGAGCACGATCGACGGCTTGTTGTCGGTGTCGGTGATGATCACCATGGGCTGGTCCGGCCCGACGCGGGTGAGGAACTCGACGGTCGCGGTGAGCAGTTCGGACGCGTAACCCTTGCCGCGCGCCATGGGGCGGAAGCGGTAGAAGATGTTGATGGCCGGCCCGTCGTCGAGTTCGGTCGAGCAGCCGCCGCCGATGCCGATCAACTGGTCCGTCGCGCTGATGCGGACCAGCCAGTAGCCCCAGCCGTGGGTCAGCCAATGGGCGGACCAGCGTTCGTACTGGTCGTGCGCGTCCTCGACGCTGTTGGGCTGGTCGTAGTCGAAGTTCGCCGGGTCGGTCTGCATCCGCACCACGGCGTCCCGGTCGTGGGGGCCGATGGGGTCCAGGCTCAGCCGCGCCGTCCGCATGTCCCGACCGTAGCCGGGATCACCCACAATGGGGACATGCCGCGTACTCCGCTCGTCCTGTTGCACGCCTACCCCGTCGATTCGCGCATGTGGGACGCCTTGCGGCCCGGCCTGGACCCGCTCACCCCCGATCAGACCGGGTTCGGCGCGACGCCCCTGACCAAGAAGGCACCCAGCCTGGACGTCGTCGCCGCCGACGTGCTCGCGATGCTCGACGACCAGAAGCTCGACCGCGTGGTGCTCGGCGGGTGCTCGATGGGTGGCTACGCCGCGATGGCGGTGCTGCGTGCGGCGCCGGAGCGGGTCGCGGGGCTGGTCTTCATCGACACCAGGCCGACCGCGGACACCGATGAGGCGGCCGCGAACCGGCTCGCCGCCGCCGGACGGGCGGAAGCCGAGGGCATCGGCTGGCTGGCCGACGAGATGCTGCCGAACCTGGTTGCGCCCGCCAACCGCGATCGGGTGGGCGACGGCCTGCGGGCCCTGATCGACACGCAGTCGCCCGGCGCGGTCGCGTGGGCGCAGCGGGCCATGGCCGAACGCCCGGACTCGACCGAAGCCTTGCGGGGCCTGGGAATCCCGGCACTGGTGATCCACGGCGCTGAGGACGCGATCATCCCGGTGTCGGTCGGCCGGGAGCTCGCGTCCACTGTGGATGGCGAGTTCGCGGTGCTCGAGGGGTGCGGTCACCTGCCGCCGGTCGAGCAGCCGGACCGGGTGGTCGAGCTGATCAGCGACTGGCTGACCCGAAACGCATTTGCGTGAACCTGTCCGAGCGTTTGCTGCGGCTCGGCCTGGGCCGCGGAGTCGCCGTCCAGAGTGATCCGAGGTGATGCGGAACCGTGTGCCGGTCGGTCTTGCACTCGAACCAGTTCGGGACCGTCGCAGGAAGCCCGCAGAGTGGGTTTTCCACAGGCGCCGAGTTGTCCACAGATTCAGCCGCGGTCTGTTTTCGCAGGTCAAAGGCGATAGGCTGGCATCGGGGCGGCTCCCGGGTCGGGTGGGGTTTGCCTACGCGAGGCGAATGCCGCTAGCGGCGCTTCTTGCGTTTGCGGTCCTCGGGGTCTTCTTCCAGGCCAAGCAATTCCGCGGCTCGCTGTTGCGCCAGGTCCAGCAATCCCGCTTGTTCGTCGGACGCCCATCGCAGCACCGAGGGCTTCAACCGGCTGTAGCCACGCACGGACACCGGGCGCCGGGAGCGGACGGTGAATTCGTCCACTTCGGACAGTTCGTCGGCCAGGGCGATGTCGATCAACACCGTGCCGGGGCGAGCGACCGAGGTGAGCCTGCTGGCCAGGTTGACCGTCGAGCCGTACACGTCGCCGTAGCGGCCGAGGACCCGCCCGAACGCCATCCCGCAGCGCAGCGGGGGGAGGTCGTCGTCGCTTTCGGCCGCTTCCAACAGGGTCAGCGCGATGGTCGCGCCGCGGACCGGGTCGTCGGCGATGAACAGGACCTCGTCGCCGAGCATCTTCACGACCTGGCCGTGGTTCTCGGCGATGACCGTGCTCGCCACCGACTCGAAGCGCTCGAGCAGTTCGCCGAGCTCCGACTCGCTGGCCCGCCGGGTCAGGCTGGTGTAGCCGACCATGTCGGCGAAGCCCACGACCTGTTGGCGTGACTCGAAATCCTCGCGCGCGGCGAGCACGCGCCCGGCGAACGCCGCCAGGTGCCGCCGCCACGCGAAGCTCTGCATCTGCTCCAGGTCGGGCAGCAGCCGCTCGATGAACCGGGCGAGCTGGCGTTCGTCCGCGGCCAGCTCGGGGTTCGCGTCGATCACCGACCGCAGCATGTGCACCTGCCACTCGGCCAGCCGCGAGAGGTGCTGGCCGAGCATCCGGGCCGCGGACGTCGCGGTCTGCGGATCGATGATGCCCGCGTCCATCAGCCCGACGGTGACCTGCAACGCGTGCACGTCGCCGTCGGTGAAGATCGGCTCGTCGCTGTCGGTGGTGGCGAAGCCGAGCGCGCGCCACAGCGTGGACGCGCGATCCAGCGTCACCCCAGCCTTTTCAGCCGCCTGACCGCGGGTGTACTTGCGTTCGCCGCCGAGCAGGACCCGCTCGATGCCCAGTTGCAGTGCGGCGAAGTCGTCGTCCTTGTCGGGCATCAGGTGGTGTGGACGATGAGCACGTCGACCTTCGACTTGCGGGCCGCCTCCGACGGCACCGAGCCGAGCAGCCGGCCCGCGAGCGTGTTCAGCCCGCGGTTGCCGACCACGAGCAGGTCGGCGCCGTGCTTGCGCACCACGTCGAGCAGCGTCGGCACCGGCTCACCGTCGACGACGACGGTCTTGACGTCGCCCGCGCCCGCCTTGCGCGCGCGTTCGGCGGCGGTGCGCACGGTTTCCTCGGCGGGGTTGGCGCCAACGACCTGGTAGGCGACGTCGCTGCCGAGCTGGTCGTTCGCGCTGTCGACCTGGTCCTTGGAGGCGGGGTGGTACGCGCAGGCGATGACCAGCGTCGCTCCGCTGTCGCCGGCCAGCGCGGCCGCCTTGTCCACCGCGCGGTAGGAGGAGTCAGAACCGTCGGTACCGACGACGACAGTCTGGAAGGCAGGCATGGTGATCCTCTCGAGACACCGACTACCTACTGGAGAGTAGCGGCACTCGGAATCGCCCGCACCCCGCCCGTCCGAGCGTGGGACACGCGCTGCCGGACCGTGGGACACGCCGGGCACCAACGTGGGACACACCCAGCCGGAAGAGGGGACACGCCCGGTCGGAACGGGGGACACACCGGGTCGGAAGAGGGGACACGCCCGGCGGGAAGAGGGGACACGCCGGGTTGGAAGAGGGGACACGCCCGGGTGGGGGCGGGGGTGGGGTGGGGTTAGCCGGCGCGTTCTTCTGAGGACGGTGGGCGTACCTCGACCTGCTTGGTCGGTTGCTGCGCGGCGGGCCGGGGGCGCGGCTTGCCTGGCGCGACGGCCTGGGTCGTGCGCACTGTGGGCGCCTCCGACTTCGGGTCGGTGCTGCGGCGCTGCCGCGGCTCCTTGTCCAGCTCGTCCACCGCCGCGGTCTCCCACGACTCCTTCGGCGCACCGATCGGACGCATGGTCTTCGTCGGGCTGTCGTCGGCCGGACCGGAAGCCGATCCGGAAGCCGATCCGGAAGCCGGTCCGGACGCGGGAGCGGAAGCCGGTGCGGAAGCGGATCCGGACGATGGAGCGGATCCGGTATCCGGGGTGGAAGCGGGGGCGGACTTGGTCGCCGGCTTGGTCGCGGGCTCGGCCGACGGCAGCTCCTCCGGCAGCGGGTCGAGCACCGGGACGGCGTCCTCCAGCTGCTGATGCGCCTCGGCGAGCAGGTCGCGCGCCGAGTGCATCTGCTCGGCGACGCGTGCACGCAGGCGACGCAACACGGTCACGCGCTCGGCGGCGTGCGTGATGCGGCGGTTGGCTTCCTCGGTCGCCTCGCGCACCCGGCGGTGCGCCTCGTAGCTCGCCTCGTGCAGGCGGGCGTTGGCCTCGGTGATCGACTCGTGCCGGCGGCGGTTGGCTTCCTCGGTCGCCTCGCGCACGCGGCGCTCGGCCTCCGACTTGCTCGTCGCCTCCTGCTCGGCGAGCGCGCGCATCGACTCGGTGCGGCGCGAGGCCATCGCGATCTCGAAGTCTTCCTCGACGGTGGTGCGGCGCTGCTCGGACTCGGCGTCCAGGCGCTTGCGCTCGGCCTCGGCCGAGGACTTCAGCTCCGCGACCTCCTTGCGCGCCCCGTCCATCAGCGTGCGGTGCTCGGCCTCCATCTGGGCCTGGCGGTTGTCGAGTTCGGCGAGCTTCTGCTCGAACTGCTGGCGCAACGCGTTCGCGTCGGCCTCGCCCTTCGCCCGGATGTGCTCGGCCTCGGCCTCGGCGCGTGCCTTGGTCTCCGACGCCTCGTCCTGGGCCAGGCGCAACATGCGTTGCAGCCGCTCGGAAAGACCTTCCAACGTGGTCGGCGGCAACGCCAGCCGCTCGACCTGACCGCGCAGGCTGTCGATCTCCGAACGGGCCTGCTCGAGCTGACGGGCCAGATCGGCGGCCTGGGACACGGCGGCATCGCGATCGGCGGCGAGCAGCCGTAGTTCGCCGTCCAACCGTTCCAGGTGCTCTTCCACCTGTACTCGGCTGTAGCCGCGCTTCATGATGTCGAAGCCGGCGCCAAGCGGTACGAGATCGCGGTCTTCGCCAAGGCCCATGGCGGACACGCTACCCGCCACCGGGTGAACAACTCACCAGAGTGGCACCTTTTCCCGCACCCGGTGTGATCGCGCTGGACCGGACGGCCGCCATCGAACGTCGCCGACCGTCCGGTGCCACCGGCGCCACCAGGGATTCAGCGGCGCGCGGCGCGGTTGACCGCCTCCGCACGCAGTTCACGCAGGGCCGTCACCAACTCCTCGACCGTGTCCGGAGCGATCAGCACGGCCTCGCCGGGCGGCGTGGAGATCAGCACGTGCCGGTCGTCGTCGGACAGGTTGATCCCGAGTAACCGGGGCCGCCCGAAGGCATCGACGACAGGCACGTACTTGCTATCCGGTTGGTCGCTCACCGATTCCACTCCGTCCGCCACAGGGTTCACACCAATAACGATCGCACTGATCATGGCCTGGTGGCACGGCCTTGTGGCACAAGGGCGTGGACTTGGCACAGAGAATCGGCGCACCGTACGTGCGGGATCACCAGCGGTGACAGGAGAACCGATTTAGATGGCCGCGGCCGGGCTCAAACGCCCCTGAATCGGTTGATCCCATCAATGTGCTTGGCGCGCTTTTCCTCGTCGTGCACGCCGAGCCCTTCCTCGGGGGCCAGGCACAGCACGCCGACCTTGCCCTGGTGCGCGTTGCGGTGGACGTCGAGCGCCGCCTGCCCGGTCTCGGCGAGCGGGTAGGCCTTGGACAGGGTCGGGTGGATCATGCCCTTCGCGATCAACCGGTTGGCCTCCCACGACTCGCGGTAGTTCGCGAAATGCGAGCCGATGATCCGCTTGAGGTTCATCCAGAGGTACCGGTTGTCGTACTGGTGCATGAAGCCCGACGTGGACGCGCAGGTCACGATCGTGCCGCCCTTGCGCGCGGCGTAGACCGAGGCGCCGAAGGTCTCCCGGCCCGGGTGCTCGAACACGATGTCCGGGTCCTCGCCGCCGGTCAGCTCCCGGATGCGGGCGCCGAACCGTTGCCATTCCTTGGGATCCTGGGTGTTCTCGTCCTTCCAGAACTTGTAGCCCTCGGCGTTGCGGTCGATCACCAGCTCCGCGCCCATGCTGCGGCAGATCTCCGCCTTCTCCGGACTCGACACGACGCAGACCGGGATGGCGCCGCCGTTGAGGGCGAACTGCGTGGCGTACGAACCGAGTCCGCCGGAGGCGCCCCAGATCAGCACGACGTCGCCCTGCTTCATGTTGGCGCCGTTGACCGACACCAGCTGCCGGTACGCGGTCGAGTTGACCAGGCCGGGGGAGGCAGCCTCCTCCCAGGTGAGGTGCCCGGGCTTGGGCATGAGCTGGTTCGCCTTCACCAGCGCGAGTTCGGCGAGCCCGCCGAAGTTGGTCTCGAAGCCCCAGATGCGCTGCTCGGTGTCGAGCATCGTGTCGTTGTGCCCGTCGGGGCCCTCGAGCTCGACGGACAGGCAGTGCGCGACGACCTCGTCGCCCGGCTTCCAGTTGTGCACGCCGGGGCCGGTGCGCAGCACGACGCCGGCGAGGTCGGAGCCGACCACGTGGTAGGGCAGGTCGTGGCGCTTGGCCAGCGGCGAGGTCTTGCCGTAGCGCTCAAGGAACTTGAATGTCGACAGCGGCTCGAAGATCGACGTCCACACCGTGTTGTAGTTGATGGCGCTGGCCATGACCGCGACCAGCGCCTCGCCGGGACCGAGCTCGGGCGTCGCGACCTCGTCCAGGTGCAGTGACCGGCGCGGATCCTTGTCCGCGGAATCCAGTCCCTCGAACATGCCGACCTCGTCGGCGTGCACCGTTATCCCTTTGTAGGACTCGGGAACGGGGAGATTGGCCAGCTCCTGGGCCTCTCCGGCGAGGATGGCATCGAGGATCTTCTGCACGGCGGACCTCCGCGGGGGTCTTCGTCGGCGGGCTGATTTGCCGGAGGTTACCGGCGCGTAACCCCATGTTGGCCCCTGCTGTGAGGGACCGCACCCCGAAGAGCACCCGGACGGCCTGTGACCTGCGAGACATAGGTTGACCGGGCGGCCAGTCAAGGTGGATCATCGGTGATGTCGGAGCAATCCTTCGGAGGTGACCGCCATGAACGAGACGACATCGAACTCCCGCGCCTGGACCAGGCCGCAGGATTGGGCGGAGGTGGTGCTTGGCGTGGTCGCGGCGCTCTCGCCGCTGTGGACGGACACCAACAGCGCCGCCGTGTGGGCCATGGTCGTGCTGGGTGTCCTGATCGCCATCGACGGCCTGGTCTCGCTGGCCATGCCGGGTCTGGTCTACGGCGAATACGTCCAGGTCGTGCTGGGGGTGCTGATGTTCATCTCACCCTGGGTGCTCAGCTACTCCGAGTTCAACGGCATCTCCTGGTCGTCGTGGATCATCGGCGCCCTGACCGTCATCGCCGGCGTCGCCGCGGTGCCGATGGCGCAGGCCGCACACCGCTCGGGGATCGCCGGGCAGCACTGAGTCCCGGACCAGTTCGCGACGCGGCCCGCAACGGCACCGTTCCTCGGTTACGTTGTGGGCCGCGTCCTTTTTCCGGCTGACAAGGGGAGTCGATGACGACCGAGGACGACTCCGCTCGTGAGCGGATCCTCACGGCGGCGGAGGAACTGTTCGCCGAGTCCGGTTTCGACGCCACCCCGACCTCGCGCATCGCCGAGCGGGCCGGTGTGCCGAAGGGGCTCGTGCACTACTACTTCAGGCGCAAGCAGGACCTGTTGACCGCGCTGGTGGACCGGCTGCCCGACGAGCACGTCGACACCGAGTCGGTGGTCGTGCGCGGTGACGTCGGGGAGAGCCTGCGCCGGCTGGTCCGGGTGCTGGACGCGCGGATGTCCGCGTCCCGGCTGCTCTCGCACCTGCTCTACCGCGAGGCCGACACGCACCGCGCGGTGCGCGACGCGCTGCAGGCCCGCTTCACCGCGGTCGTCGACCAGGTCCGCGCCGTGATCATGGCGGCGTCCGGCGGGCTGTGCGCGGTGTCCGAAGTGGACACCGCCGCCGGGCTGCTGGCCCTCGCCGTGAGCTACCGGCACGCCGTGGCCCGCCACGAGGAAGACTTCGACGAGGACTTCGCCGACACCAGCCGGATGGACCGCGAGGTCGAGTTCATCGCGACCGCGCTGAACCCGTCCCGGTGATCCCGCTCGCCGCGCAGCGGGTGGCGCTCGCCGACGCCGCCCGCCGGATCGCCGCGCGCGGGCTCGTGATCGGCACGGCGGGCAACCTGTCGGTGCGCGCAGGCGACCTGATCGCGGTCAGCCCCACCGGCTGCGTGCTGGGTGAGCTCACCGCCGACGACGTGCCGGTGATCGACCTGACCGGCGCGGTCGTCGCCGGTTCGCTCGCGCCGACGTCGGAAACCGCGCTGCACACCAGGATCTACCGCGAGACCGGCGCGCTGGCCGTGGCCCACGCCCACGCGCCGGCGTCGATCGCGGTCGCGTGCACGCACGAGGAGTTGCCGGTGCTGCACTACGCCCAGTCGCTCGGGCTCGGTGGCGCGGTGCGGGTGGCGCCGTTCGCCTCGTTCGGCACCGAGGAACTGGCCGCGGCCGTCGTCGAGGCCCTGGCCGGGCGCGGTGCCGCGCTGCTGGCCAACCACGGCTCGGTCGCGGTCGGCGCGAGCATCGAGCAGGCGTGCGAGCGGCTGGAGCTGCTGGAGTGGTGCGCGGACCTGTACGCCCGGGCCGTCGCGCTCGGCACCCCGCGACCACTGACCGAAGCGCAGCAGGCCGAGGTCGCGGCCGTGGCGGCGGCGCGAAACTACGGGACAACACAAGCGTTGTGATCTAGGCTGGTCGTCGTGACTGCCGGGTCGGTTCTTCCAATGAGCCACGCACAGAAGGGCAGCCCGGCCGAGTCTTGATCGCCGGGCGGGCCAGGGGCCCGCCGTTCTCCTTCGCGGGAAACCCGCATCGAGCGGAGTTCGCGGAGGAGAGGAGGTGATCGGAATTGACTTCTGCGCATGAACCCGTGTCAGCCGAGCAGTGGCAGCGCTTCGCCGCGGCCAACGGGCTGGGCGACGTCGTCGAGGCCCGCGTGGTGAGCGTGGTGCCCTTCGGCGCGTTCGTCGAGCTGGACGAGGGCGTGCACGGCCTGCTGCACATCTCGGAGTGGGCTGGTGAGCCCGCCGAAGGCGACACGCTGCGGTTGCGGATCAACGCCATCGATGGCGAGCACCGCCGCGTCAGCCTGACCAGGGCCGCCTGAGCGTGAAGCCGGGTGGGTGCAAGTAGGCGCTTGCACCCACCCGTTCTCAGTGGGCCCCGGTGCTCAGTGGGCGCCCTCGGCGGGCTGCACCAGCTCCACCAGTACACCGCCCGCGTCCTTCGGGTGCACGAAATTCACCCGGCTGTCCGCGGTGCCGCGCTTGGCCTTCTCGTACAGCATGCGCAAACCCTTGGCGCGCAACGCTTCGGCCGCCGCCTCGACATCCGTGACGCGGTAGGCCAGCTGCTGCAGGCCCGGACCGCTGCGGTCGAGGAACTTGGCGATGGTGGAGGTCTCGTTCAGCGGCGCGAGCAGCTGGATCGCGGTCCCCGTGCCCTCATCGCCGGGGGCGCGCAGCATCGCCTCGCGCACGCCCTGCTCCTCATTGGTCTCCTCGTGCGCCGCGTGCATGCCGAAGTTCTCGGCGTAGAACGCCAGCGCCTGGTCAAGGTCCGGCACCGCGATGCCGACGTGGTCGATGGCCACGACGAAGGGTGTGAGCGCCTCATCCATGGTCCGAGAGTATGCGCGGTTACCGTCCGGTAGCACCTGGAGCGCCGGTGGACCGGTCAAGCCAGGTGTCCTCACTCACATCGCACCGGGTCCGCGCGACCACCTGCCGGTATCGTCGAAGTTAACGAACGTTTTCTCTTGGAGGCCGCAAGTGTCTGGTTCCGTCATCGTCGCCGGCGCACGCACCCCGATCGGCCGGCTGCTCGGCTCGCTGAAGGACTTCACCGGCGCGCAGCTCGGCGGTGTGGCCATCAAGGCCGCACTGGACCGCGCGGGCATCAAGCCCGAGCAGGTGCAGTACACGATCATGGGCCAGGTGCTCACGGCCGGTGCCGGTCAGATCCCGGCCCGCCAGGCGGCGGTGGCCGCGGGCATCCCGATGGACGTCCCCGCCCTGACCATCAACAAGGTCTGCCTCTCCGGCCTCGACGCGATCGCGCTGGCCGACCAGCTGATCCGCGCGGGCGAGTTCGACATCGTCGTCGCGGGCGGCCAGGAGTCGATGACCCAGGCGCCGCACCTGCTGCCCAAGTCGCGCTCGGGCTTCAAGTACGGCGACGTGACGATGCTCGACCACATGGCCCACGACGGTCTGTTCTGCGCGTTCGACCAGGTCGCCATGGGTGCCTCCACCGAGAAGTACAACTCCCGCTACGGCGTCACCCGCGAACAGCAGGACGAGTTCGCCGCCGCCTCGCACCAGCGTGCGGCCCGCGCGATCAAGGACGGCATCTTCGCCGAGGAGATCACGCCGGTGACCATCCCGCAGCGCAAGGGTGACCCGGTCGTCTTCGACACCGACGAGGGTGTGCGTGGCGACACCACCGCCGAGAGCCTGGCCAAGCTGCGCCCGGCCTTCGCCAGCGACGGCACCATCACCGCCGGTTCGGCCTCGCAGATCTCCGACGGCGCGGCCGCGGTCGTGGTGATGAGCAAGGCGAAGGCCGAGGAGCTGGGCCTGGACTGGCTGGCCGAGATCGGCGCGCACGGCGTGGTCGCCGGGCCCGACGCGAGCCTGCACGAGCAGCCGTCCAACGCGATCAAGGCGGCGCTCGCGAAGGCGGGCAAGTCCGCCGACGAGCTGGACCTGGTCGAGATCAACGAGGCGTTCGCCGCCGTCGGCGTGGTCTCCACCGAGAAGCTCGGCATCTCGCCCGAGATCGTGAACGTCAACGGCGGTGCGATCGCGCTCGGCCACCCGATCGGCGCGTCCGGTGCCCGCCTCGCCGTGCACCTGGCCTACGAGCTCAAGCGGCGCGGCGGCGGCCTCGGTGCCGCGGCGCTGTGCGGCGGCGGCGGTCAGGGTGACGCGCTGCTGCTCTCGGTGCCGAAGGCCTGAGCCTTGGCGCGACACGTCGATGTCGCGGAGTTGGTCGACCGCGCGCGCGAAGGCCAGCCACGCGCGGTCGCCCGGCTGATCTCGCTCGTCGAGGACGAGGCGCCGCAGTTGCGTGCGGTCGCGGCCGCGCTCGCCCCGTTGACCGGGCGGGCACGGGTCCTCGGCATCACCGGCCCGCCCGGCGCCGGCAAGTCCACGTCGACGTCGGCTCTGGTCAGCGCCTACCGCGAACGCGGTGCCCGGGTCGGGGTGCTGGCCGTCGACCCGTCCTCGCCGTTCTCCGGCGGGGCGCTGCTGGGTGACCGGATCCGGATGTCCGACCACGCAACCGATCCCGGCGTGTTCATCCGGTCCATGGCCACCCGCGGGCACCTCGGCGGGATGGCCGCGGCGACCCCGCAAGCGTTGCGGGTGCTCGACGCGGCCGGGTTCGACGTCGTGATCATCGAAACCGTCGGCGTCGGTCAGTCCGAAGTGGACGTCGTGCGGCTGGCCGACACCACCCTGGTGCTCCTCGCCCCCGGCATGGGCGACGGCATCCAGGCGGCCAAGGCGGGCATCCTCGAGGTGGCGGACGTGTTCGTGGTCAACAAAGCCGACCGCGACGGCGCCGAAGCCACCGTGAACGACCTCAAGTACATGATCTCGTTGGGCCGCAAGGAAATCCGCGGCCCGAGCTGGCGCCAGCCGATCGTGCGCACCATCGCCACCAAGGCCGAGGGCATCCCGGAGCTGCTCGACGCGATCGACGCCCACGCGAGCTGGATGACCGACCACGGCGAGCTGGAAGGTCGCCGCACCCACCGGGCCGCCACGGAAGTCGAGGCGATCGCCGTCGCCGGACTGCGTGCCCGGCTCGGCTCCGTGCACGGCGGCGACGCCCTGGACCAGCTCGCCAAGCGGGTGGTCGCCGGCGAACTGGACCCGTACGCGGCGGCCGACCAGTTGATCGACCAGCTCGGCTGATCGTCGCTCTCATTCCCAAAAATGCGGTGAACACGAGCACCGGCCGATTGTCCAACGCTGTCCAGCTTCATCCGGAAATGTCCAAGATGGGGTGGGCGCCGCACCGGGTCCCGGTTGAGTTGTGGGGACCGGACATTTCCGGTCTCCCACAAGGGAGGGATCCGAATCATGATCAGGGCAAGAACGATGCGGACCTGGGTGGTCGCGGCCGGGTTCGCGCTGGCCACGGCCATCACGGCGGTTGCGCCCGCCACCGCGAGCGCAGCCCCGCACGCGTCGACCCCGTCGGTTGCGGTCAACGCCCCGTCGTCGGTCGCGAGCACGTACTTCTACTTCACCCCGGTGCCCGCCAGCCAGCGAGTCGCCTGCTACGGCTACTACGGCACGTTCAAGGCGGGATCGAGCGTCATGGTCGTCGACTGGATCCACACCAGCGACGAGTGCTTCGGCATCTCCACCGACCGCACCATCTGGCACGCGTGGCCCAATTCGGGCGGCTGGAAGAAGCTGGGTGGCGGCGGCTCCGCCGATGACGTGGCCGGCGTCGTCAACGAGCAGTCCGACGGCACCAAGGGTGTCGTGGTGTGGGCGGCCTCCAACAATTCGTACTGGGCGCAGGAATACCACCCAGTGACCGGGTGGACGAATTCCTGGTATCGGATCGCCTAACCGCACCTGGCCGAGCCGCGGATCTCCTTGCGCCTCAAGGAGATCCGCGGCTCGAGTGAGCGTCTGCACGATCGCCTGCCAACACACCCCGGCTCGGAACGGGGGACACACCCTGCCGGAACAGGGGACACACGCTGCGGGAAGAGGGGGACACACGCTGCGGGAAGAGGGGACACACGCTGCGGGAAGAGGGGACACACCCGGCCGGAACGGGGGACACGCCCGGCGGGAACGGGGGACACGCCCGCCGGAACGGGGGACACGCGCGGTGGGAAGAGGGGACACGCGCGGTGGGTTGGGGGACGGGCGGGGCGGGGGACGGGCGGGGTGGACCAAGCGGGGTGGACCGAGTGGGGCAACTAGGGCGGAATCCGGCTTGGGCTCGAGTGGATCTGGGTACTTTGGGGAGGTGACCACCACTGCCGAGCCGACCGGCACCACCGAGGTCGCGGTGAACCTGAGCACCGCGTTGCGCTGGCGCGGGCTCATCGCGGTGGTGCTCTTCGGTGGCGGCGGTCTGGTGCTGCTCGCCATCAGCGTCTTCGGGCTCATGGACCAGCACACCGGCCAGCGGATCGGCGAGATCGCGCTGAGCATCGTGCTGTTGTCGTTCGGTGGCTTCGCGTTGCGCGGCGTGGTGCGGCCCTCGGTGTGGGTCGTGGTCGCCGGCGCCGGGCTGGCCCTGCGCGGCCGGCCCGGCGAGTTCCACGTCAGCTGGGGCGAGCTGTCCCAGGTCGTGGTCGAGCGCGAGCACCGCTCGTGGGGGCGCAGCCGTTACTGGTTCTACCGGCTCCTGCTGGCTCCGCGCGCGGTCGACGAGTTCGCGATGAGCCACCCCGAGATGGCCGCGCGGCGCGGTCGCGACCACTACGTCTACGACCTCGGCCGGATCGGGCGGGCCGGGCGCAAGCTCGACCGGGCGCTGCGGGCGCACGCCCCGGCGGTGTTCACCGGGATCCGCAGCCGCTGACTGGGACAGATGGCCTCAGGGAGACCCTGACATTTGTCCACACTTCTCGAATGCGGTGCGTTCACCCACCTCACGGGCGCTACCTTGCCCGCATGACACAACATCCGGACCGCGCGGAGGCCGCGATCGTCGTCGACGGCATCCGCAAGTCCTATGGGGACCTGAAGGCCGTGGACGGGGTGTCGTTCACGGTCTCCGAGGGGGAGTTCTTCGGCATCCTGGGGCCGAACGGGGCGGGCAAGACCACCACGCTGGAGATCGTCGAGGGCCTGCGCAAGCCCGATTCGGGCACGGTCACGCTGCTCGGCGAGTCGCCGTGGCCGCGCAAGGTTTCGATGCTTCCGCGCATCGGCGTGCAGCTGCAGGCCTCGGCGTTCTTCGACAAGCTGACCGCACGCGAGCAGCTGGAGACCTTCGCCTCGCTGTACGGCATCGGCGCCAAGACCGCGGGCGAGTACCTGGAGCTGGTCGGCCTGACCGACAAGGCCGACACCCGTGAGGACAAGCTCTCCGGCGGGCAGCGCCAGCGCCTGTCCATCGCGTGCGCGCTGGTGCACGACCCGGACATCGTCTTCCTCGACGAGCCGACCGCGGCGCTGGACCCGCAGGCGCGCCGCAACCTCTGGGACGTGCTGCGCGCGATCCAGGCCCGCGGCAAGACGATCGTCTACACCACGCACTACCTCGACGAGGCCGAGATCCTCTGCGACCGGGTGGCCATCATGGACAAAGGCCGGATCCTCGCTATGGACCCGCCCGCCACGCTCGTGCGCGGCCTGGACGCGCCGACCCGCATCATCCTCGAACGCGGCGCGCTCGGCCTGGAGGAGGCGCAGGGGATCACCGGCGCCGACGACGTGACCGAGGACGAGTTGTCGTTGACCTTCACCACCCGCAAGCCCGCGCCGGTCCTCTCGGCCCTGGCCGAGAAGGGCAGCCTGGACGGCTTGCAGGTGCGCACCGCAACGCTCGAGGACGTGTTCCTGAGCCTCACCGGACGGGAGTACCGGGCGTGACCGCGTTCAAGAGCCTGACGCAGGCCGGCGTCAAGGGGTTCGTGCGTGACAAGGCGACCCTGTTCTTCTCGATCGTCTTCCCGTTGATGTTCCTCGTGGTGTTCGGGTTGATCTTCGGCAACTCCGGCACGAACAAGACCAAGCTCGGCGTGGTCGGCGACGGCCCGGTCGTGCAGGCGCTGAACCAGACCGGGGTGGTGGACTTCCAGCACTACGGCTCGCTCGACGAGGCCGTGCAGCACGTCAAGGACGGCGACGTCCCCGCCATGATCGCCGAGTCCGGTGGCACGGTGACGCTGCGCTTCGCCGCCAGCGACCAGACGCAGGCGGGGGTCGTGCAGGGCCTGGTGTCGGGGGTGACCGACAAGGTGAACCTCGCGGCGACGCACCAGAAACCGGTCGTGAACCTGGATTCCTCGCAGGTCGAGGATTCCTCGCTGAACGCGATCCAGTACCTGACCCCGGGCATCCTGTCGTGGAGCGTCGCGACGTCGGCGGTGTTCGGCGCCGCGCTGACGCTGGTGTCGTGGCGGCGCAAGCAGGTCCTGCGCCGGCTGCGGCTGGCGCCGATCAACCCGGCCGTCGTGCTGACCTCACGGCTGACCGTGGCGGTGACGCTCGCGGTCGTGCAGGCGGCGATGTTCGTCGGCATCGCGTCGCTGCCGGTGTTCGGGTTGAAGCTCTCGGGCACCTGGTACCTCGGGATACCGGTGTTCCTGCTCGGGATCCTGGCGTTCTTCTCGATCGGCATGCTCGTCGGCTCGTTCGCCAAGACCGAGGAAGCGGGCACGGCCGCGGCCAACATCGTGGTGCTGCCGATGGCGTTCCTGTCCGGCACGTTCTTCCCGCTGGACTCGGCCCCGTCGTGGCTCAAGACCGTGTCGAACGTCCTGCCGTTGCGGCACATGAACGACGGCCTCACCGACTTCCTCGTCCGGGGCAAGGACGCGAGCGCGTTGCTGGTGCCGTGCGCGGTCCTGCTCGGGTTCATGCTCGTCGTCGGGTTCATCGCGTCGCGGGTCTTCCGCTGGGAGGACGCGTGACGATCAACCGCTGACGGTTTCCGCCTTGATCACCGCGCCGACCAGCCGTGCCGTCCGGGCCGCCAGTTCCCCGGGCGGGCACGGCCGGTCGTGGTCGAGCCACCACAGGATCGACTGCACGAACATCGCCGAGATGACGCTGGGCACCAGCGCGTCGGCGTCCGCGCCGGGGAACTTGGTGCTGGACATGGTGGCGAGCGCGGTCCGCATCCGGTCGGCGAACCAGGGGCTGCCCTTGCGCCCGAGCAGTGCGCCGTAGAGGCGGTGGTAGGTGTCGATGTGCCCGATGAACCCGGCGAAGCGTTCGCCGGGGGCGTGGGTGCTCGCGGCGTCCTCGGCGAGCAGTTCGGCCATCGCCTCGTCGAAGATCTGCTCGACGAGGTCGTACTTGTCGCGGTAGTTGCGGTAGAACGCGGCCCGGCTGACCATGGCGCGCTCGCAGAGCTCGCCGACGGTGATCCGGTCGAAGCCGCGATCCTCGATCAACTCGACCAGCGCCTGGCGCAGCAGGGTGCGGGTGCGGCGGACCCGCACGTTCGGCTGAGACAAATCCGGCTCCCCGTCTCGTTCGGGACATCCGTGGCGAACTGAGGCTCGCGCCCCACGACGCGTTCATGAGACACCTTGTCTCGATTGAATCATCTTGTCGATGTGGAGGCGCGGTGCAAGCCATCGAGGTCGATCGGTTCGGGGACCCGGACGTGCTCGTCATGCGGACGGTTCCCGAGCCGCAACCAGCGCAAGGCCAAGTGTTGATCGACGTCCACGCGGCGGCGGTGGTCTACGGGGACGTGATCGTGCGGTCGGGGCGCCGTCCGACGCCGACGCCGTTGCCGTGGATCCCCGGCATCGAGGTCGGCGGTGTGGTCGTGGCGGCCGGGCCCGGGGTGGACCGGTCGCTGGTGGGCCGGGCGGTCGTCGCCACCACCGCCGGGCAGCAGGGCGGGTACGCCGAACTCGCGGTGGCGCCCGCCGCCTCCACCTTCCCGGTGCCGGACGGGCTGGCCCTGGAGGTGGCGCTCACCGTGTTCCAGGCGGGCGCGCTGGCCCGCGGCATGCTCGCCGCCATGGGCCTGCGGGCCGACGACACCGTGCTCGTCACGGCGGCCGCCGGCTGGATCGGGTCGATGCTCGTGCAGGCGGCGAAGGCGGCCGGGGCGACGGTGATCGGGGTGGCGAGCACCGGGAAGTCGGGCGCTGTCAAGGAATTCGGCGCCGACCACGTCCTCGACTACGGCGACGGCTGGGCGGACCGGGTCCGGGAGCTGACCGGCGGGCGTGGGGTGAGCCTGGCGCTCGACGCCGTCGGGGGCGAGATCGGCGCGGCGGCCGTCGCCGCGCTGGCCGACGGCCGGGGGCGCATCGGCGTGTACGGCTTCGCGTCCGGCGCCTGGACGCCGGTCGACGTCGCGACCATCGTGCGACGCGGGCTCGTGCTGGCGAGCCCGCTGGGCACCGTCCTGCGCAAGCCCGACGCCGAACTGCGCGTGGACGGCGAGGAAGCGCTCGCCGCGGCCGCCCGCGGCGAGCTGACCCCGCGGATCCACGCGCGCTTCCCCTTGGTGCGGGCCGCGGACGCGCACCGCGAGCTCGAGTCGCGCTCCTCCGTCGGCGCGATCGTGCTCACCCGTTGAAGGTCACCCGCAGGTGATCGGGCCCGCGCAGGTTGACGTGCGGGCGGTAGGTCAGCGACGCCTCGTCCAGCTCGGGGTCGCGCAACCGCGTCGCGAACGCGGACAACGCGATCGACGCCTCGAGCCGGGCGAGGCCGGAGCCCAGGCAGAAGTGCGCCCCGGCCGCGAACGCCAGGTGGTGGTTCGGCGTGCGGCGGATGTCGAAGCGGTCCGGCTCGTCGAACGCGGCCGGATCGCGGTTCGCCGCCGCGATCAGCAACAGCAGCACCGCGTCGGCCGGCACGTCCACGTCGCCGATCCTGGCCGCCTCGCGGATGATGCGGGTGGTCAGCTGCACCGGCGGGTCGAAGCGCAGCACCTCCTCCACGGCGCCGTCGACCAGGCTCGGGTCGGCCCGCAACGCGGCCAGCTGGTCGGGGTGGCGCAGCAACGCGATGACGCCGTTGGCGATCAGGTTCGCCGTGGTCTCGTGCCCGGCCACCAGCAGCAGCGTGCACGTGCCGAGCAGCTCCTCGTGGGTGAGCTTGTCGCCGTCCTGCTCGGCCCGGATCAGGCTGGTCAGCAGGTCGTCGCGGGGATCGGTGCGCCGCCGCGCGATCAGGTCGGTGAAGTAGTCGCGGAAGCCGGTGCGCGCCTGCTCGATGCGTTGCGCGTCAGCGGTTTCGGTGATCGTCAGAGACGGATCGAGCCCGCGCACCAGCCAGCGGGAGAACTCCGAGAACAGCTCGTGGTCGGCTTCCGGCACGCCGAGCAGCTCGCAGATGATCCGCACGGGCAGCGGGTAGGCCAGCCCGGACACGATGTCGATCTCGCCGGTGCCGGCCACCGCGCCCAGCTGCTCGTCGACGATCGCCTCGATGCGCGGGCGCAGCGCCGACACCACGCGCGGCGTGAACGCCTTCACCACGAGCTTGCGCAGCCGCGTGTGGTCCGGTGGGTCCAGCGACAGGAACGACGTGGGCGGCAGCTCGTCGGGTTCGCCCATGTTCGACCCGAGCAGCGACCGGCGCCGCTCGCTGGACATGGCCGGGTCGCGCAGGATCGCCGTGCACCGCTGGTGGTCGCCGATCACCACCAGTGCGCCATCCATGACGGCGAACGGTTCCGCGCGCAGCTGGGCGTAGACGGGGTAGGGGTCCGGGCGGACCGCGGGGTCGAAGAGCGCGGCAATGGTCATGTGGGTCACACTGGAACTTGAACCAAGGTTCAAGTCAAGGGGGACGCGGTGCCGACCATGCCGACCATGCTGACCATCGGGCAGTTGTCGGAGGCGACCGGGGTGCCCGCGTCGACGATCCGGTTCTGGGAGCGGCGGGGCCTGCTGCCGCTCGCGCAACGACGCGGCGGTCAGCGCCGCTACACCGAGGCGGCGCTGACCCAGGTCGCGACGCTCTTGCTGTGCCAGGAGGCGGGTTTCACCCTGGCCGAGGTCTGCCAGATCGAGGACGAACTGGCCACCCGCACCGACACTTGGCGCGACTTCATCCGCGCCAAGATCACCGACATCGAGCGTGATCAGGCCCGCCTGGCGCATGCGCGGACGTTGCTGGAACACGCCCTGGAGTGCCACCACGAGGTGCTGGGCGAGTGCCCGGACTTCCAGGCCGTCGTGGCCAGCCGGCTGCCCGGCCGCACGCCCGCGGTCATCGAAGACCTTCGGGCGGCGGCGGCAGCACGCCAACGCTGATCACCTCGACGAAGAACCCGCCGTTGGCCTGGTGGTAGGCGAAGCCGCTCGCGTCGGGCTGGCCGGCCGGCCGGGATCGACGGGTCGTTGATCGTCGCCACCCGCAGCAGCCCGCCCGCGCTCAACGCCGCCGAGGCCGGCGCGATCCGCTCCGGCGCCAACTCGAACGCGTGGTGGATGGGGCCGAAGTCGAAGCCGGCCAGGGCTTCGGCGGTGCCTTCACCGAGCCCGGCGGGACCCGCGAGCAGCAGCGCGCCGGTGAGCGCACCGCCCCAGCCGAGCAGGTTGCGGCGGGACATCAGGGAGTCGGTCATGTGTCCGTCCAATCTCGACGATGAGGTGGACGTGAGCAAACCGGGCCGCGGCGGACAGGACCGGAGGAATGCGGGCACGGTTGCGGGCACCGCATCGGTGCCCGACTGGGGCAGGCCAGAGCTGATCGGGCCGGCTCAGTCCTCGAAGTCGCCCGCCGACTTGCGCACCTTGGCCAGCAGGTCGGTCAGCGCCACGGTCTGCTTGGCGGTCAGGCCGCTCAGCCCGAAGTCGATCGACGTCACCGACGCCGTCGCGGCCGCCCGCCGCTCCCGGCCGGCCTCGGTGATCTCGGCGAGCGTGGTGCGCCGGTCGGTCGGGTGGGGGATGCGCTTGACCAGACCCTCGGCTTCGAGCCGGTCGACGATGTTGGTCACGCTCGTCGGGTGCAGTTGCAGGCGCTCACCCATCACCCGCATCGGCAGGCTCCCACGTTGTGAGAACGTGAGCAGCACCAGGGCTTCGTAGCGGGCGAAGGTCAGCCCGTGCGGCTTGAGCGCATTGTCCACAGCGGACTGCAGGATCTGCTGGACGCGCATCACACTGGTCACCGCCGCCATCGCGGTCGCGTCGCCGATCCGGTCCTGCCAGAGCTCCGCGGCGCGGGCGATGGGGTCGAACGGCAGGGCGCGCTGGCTCATGGCGCTTGAAGCTACCAGTGGGTTCACGGCAGGGTGGGCGCCATGCTCGTGGCATTCAGTGTGACCCCGCTCGGGGGCGAGTCCGATGGCGTCGCGGCGGCCGTGGCCGAAGCGGTGCGGGTGGTCCGGGCCTCCGGCCTGCCCAACGAGACCACCGCCATGTTCACCACCATCGAGGGTGAGTGGGACGAGGTGATGGCCGTGGTCAAGCAGGCGGTCGACGTGCTGGCCGCCAAGTACCCGCGGGTGTCGCTGGTGCTCAAGGCCGACGTGCGGCCGGGCCACACCGGCCAGCTCACCGCGAAGGTCGAGCGCCTCGAAGAACACCTGGCGGGCGAATGACCTCGCCCCGCCAGCTCTGGTTGCGCTTCGAGACCTACCACGACGTCACGTACTTCACACCCGAGTCGCGTGCGGCCACCGATGCCTTGGGCTGCAAGGGCGGCTGGATGGGTTACTTCGGCATGCGCGCGGCCCCGCTGGGCGCGGCCAGCGCCGCCCAGGTGACGTCCGCGTTCTACAACTTCCACCCGGCCAAGGTGGCGCGCGCTGTTCCCGAAGTGTGGACGGTCGCGCCACCGTCGGAGTTCTTGCGGGTGCGGCTTTCCGGCGTGGATGCCACGTTGCGCCGGATGCTCGGCGAGCCGACGCTCGCGGGTCTCGGGGAGGCGGCTGCTCTGGCCGTCGAGGCCGCCGCGGCGGCGCCGACCGCGGGCCGGCCGCTGGGCGCGGCCAACGCGGACCTCCCGGTGCCCGAGGAGCCGCACCTGGCCTTGTGGCAGGCGACGACCACGTTGCGCGAGTCCCGCGGCGACGGGCACGTGGCCGCGTTGGTGGCCGCCGACCTCGACCCGTGCGAGGCGTTGGCGCTCTTCGCCGCCGACACCGGCCTCGACCAGGCCTACATGCGCCTGGCCCGTGGCTGGTCCGAGGTGGAGTGGGCGGAGGCGAGCGTGCGGCTGGCCGACCGCGGCCTGCTCGCCGTCGACGGGGCCATCACCGAGCGCGGCAAGGAACTGCGTGCCGAGATCGAGCGTGCGACCGACGAAGCCGCGACGCGGCCGTGGCGTGCGCTGGGCCTCGACCGCACCGCGAGGCTGGCCGAGCTGATGTACCCGCTCGCGCAGACCCTGGCCAAGGACAACGACGTGATGCGCCGCAACCCCATGGCCATCGACGCCACCGCCGACATGCGGACCTGACCGGCTCGATGATGGGGGCCGGGGTGTGAACGGCCCGAACCGGGCGCGTGACCTCCTGCGGCCGGGGCGGTGCACCACCCCGGCCGCAGGAGGTCAGGCAGCGCCTAGCACCAGCCGGAGCCGGCCCGGTCCGTGGACACCCACCCGCCGTGGGTGATGTCGTTGTAGCGGCCGTTCACGATGCCGTCGTAGTAGAAGTTCACGCAGGGGCCCAGCTGGACGTTGTAGTGCGTGTCGCCGTACGGGCTCACGTAGAGCCAGGTGTAGGCGATGTTGGAGTTGACGTGGGCCATGTTGGTGGCCAACGGAGCGGCGGAGCTGGTTGCCGGGCTGAGGACCACGCACGCGGCGGCCACGCCGGAGAGCGCGAGCGCCTGCAGAGCACGTGAGCGCATGAACAACTCCTTGCAGGGTAGGAAATTCACCCACACTTTGTGGGCATTGGTCGATGTTCGACGAATTTCCTCGTGTGGTTCATGAAGTTCGGTCGAGCCGATGGGGGCCGGGGTGTGAACGGCCCGAACCGGGCGCGTGCCAGGATGGAGACGTGACAAGGCCCGATCCTCGCCAGACCGCGGCGCTGAGCGCGGCGATGTCCCGTGCCGTCGACCTGTCCGCGCTCAAGGCGCGCGCCGACGCCACCCGCACCTCGAACTCCTCGGGCGCTGCCCCGTCGGGGCCGCCGAGCGAGTTCGTCCTCGACACCACCGAGGAGACCTTCGGTGCCGTCGTCGAGCAGTCGTTGCAGGTCCCGGTGGTCGTCGCGCTGTACGCGTCGTGGAGCCCGCAGTCGATGGAGCTCGTGGCGACCGCGGCCAAGCTGGCCGCGCAAGGCCGCGGCACCTGGCTGCTGGCCAAGGTCGACGTGGACGCGAACCCGCGCATCGCGCAGACCTTCGGTGCCCAGTCGGTGCCGATGCTCATCGCCGTGGCCGCCGGCCAGCCGATCGACGGCCTGGTCGACGTCCTGCCCGAACCGCAGCTCAAGCAGTGGATCGACCGGCTGGTCACCGCGCTGCGCGACCGCATGCCCGGCATCGCCGCGGCCGAGGCCAACAACGCGGGCGCGCCGGCCGACGAGCCGGAGCCCGAGGCGGAGGACCCCCGCCTGGTGGCCGCCGAGGACGCCCTCGAACGCGGCGACTACGCCGCGGCCGAGGCCGCCTACCAGCAGATCCTCGACGCCGAGCCAGGCAACGAAGAGGTCAAGGCCGCGCTCGCGCAGGTCCGCTTCATCGCCCGCGCCGAGTCCGCCGACCCGAACGCCATCGCCACCGCCGACGCCAACCCCGACGACCTGGACGCCCAGTTCGCCGCGGCCGACGTGGAGCTGGCCGAGCAGCGCGTCGAGGACGCGTTCCGCCGGCTGGTCGACACCGTCCGGCGCACCGCGGGGGAGGATCGCGACCGGGTTCGCAGCCACCTGGTGGAGCTCTTCGGCCTCTTCCCGGCCGACGACCCGAAGGTGCTGGCGGCGCGCCGCGACCTGGCCAGCGCGCTGTTCTAGATGCGGTGCCCGTGTGGCACCGGCGTGCCCTATGACGCGTGCTGCGGTCCGTTCCACACCGGGGCCGCGGCCGCGCCGACGGCGGAGAAGCTGATGCGCTCGCGGTACAGCGCCTTCGCCCTCGGCGATGCCGAGTACCTGCTGCGCACGTGGCACGCCAGCACGCGCCCGCCGTCCTTGCGGCTGGACTCGGGGCGCCGGTGGCAGCGGCTGACCATCGACGCCACCGACGGTGGCGGACTGCTGCACAAGACCGGGACGGTCGAGTTCACCGCGTCCTACCAGGACGGTGCCTTCACCGGCGCCCAGCACGAGAAGGGCCGCTTCGTCCGCGAGGACGGCCAGTGGTTCTACGTGGACGGCGAGCACTAGCCCGGCCCATCTCCACCTCGATCTCAGAGCGGGCTGACGCACGCTCATTACCGACAAAAAGTTTTGTCTTGACAATCTGAGTTGTCGGTGAGAGTGTTCTCCCCAGCAGAGAGAGCGGCGGCGATCAGCGACCAGGCAGCCGCCCGGCAACTGGAGGACTCGATGCGCAAGCTGATTCTGGGTTTCTACGTCTCGCTCGACGGCAAGAGCGCCGATGGCGACAACGGGATCCGGGACGTGATGATGTCGATCGACGACCCGGAGCAGGAGGAGTACTTCGTCAACCGGTTGTGGGAGGCCGGGGCGTTCCTGATGGGCCGCAACACCTACGAGGCGATGGCCGGGTTCTGGCCCACCTCCGACCACCCGTCGGCCAAGGCGATGAACGAGATCCCCAAGGTCGTGTTCTCCCGCACCCTGACCAGCGCCGACGACAGGCCGGAGACCCGGATCGCCAGTGGTGACACGGCCGAGGAGATCGCCAAGCTCAAAGCCGAGCCGGGCAAGGACCTCGTGGCCGCGGGCGGGACCTCGTTCCAGCACTCGCTGATCAAGCTCGGGGTGGTCGACGAGTACCGCCTGTGGGTGCTGCCCGCGGTGACCGGCAAGGGGGCGCCGTTGTTCCCGGAGCTCGACGAGGCGCTGCGGTTGCGTCTGGTGAAGAGCACCGCGTTCCCGTCCGGGGTCCTCGAACTCTGCTACGCCCCAGCCGACAAGTAAGACCCACGATGGCACCGGGGACCGCCGGTCCCCGGTGCCATCGCGCATGCCCTAGCCCTCGGGGAGCTCGCGGAATCCGTCGACGACTTCCCACTCCGGCCCGAGTTCCGCCCGCAATCTCGTCATGGCGGCGCGGACTTCCCCGTTGAACCGCGCGCACTGCTGCGGCGACCACGGCGTCGGGTTCGGCGGGTAGTCCCAGTCGACGGAGTCGTCGTAGGCGTGGATCAAGCGGTTCAGCTCGGCCCTCAGCCCGTCGCTCAGCGGCAGGGCGTCCAGCTCGATGGCGTAGTCGAAGCGCTCCCGGGCCGGGTCGTCGTCGCTCCACAGCACCGAGCCCGAACCGGCGTCGAAGAAGAACCGGGCGCGGGGCATCGCTAGAACTGTTCGGTGCACGGCTTGGAGCCCTGCGTGTAGCCGACCCGGAACGCCTCGACCCGCGCGAACCCGGCCGGCACCTGCGTGCCCGATGCGTCCGCGGCGATCAAACCGTGCGGGGACAACAACTCCGCGACCGCCTCGTCCAGGTCGCCCACCGACAGGCGCAGCTGGTTCTGCGGGTTGTCCTGGGTGCGGTGCCGCGTGAACGACGCCCAGGCACCGGTCAGGCACGCCGTGCGCAGGCCCGGCTCGGTGCCGTCGAGCGGCAACCCGCGCCCGTGTTCCATGGACAGCGCGTACCGCGAGCCGACCTCCGCGAACGCCGCGAAGTCACCGATGCCCGGCGCGTTCGGGTCCAGCGGCTGGCCGCGGGTCGGCGGCGAGGCCAGGTTCGCCAAGCGCGGCAGGTCGATGCTGACCTGGTTGTTCGCCGCGCAGTACGTCGCCGGCGGGGTGTCCTTGCCGTCGGGGCACCGGCTCCCGCCCGGCACGATCTTGGGCAGCGGCACGCCGACGCCCTTGAACGCCTCGTCGAGGCTGATCTGCAGCAGGCCCACCGAACGCTCGTCGAACCGCAGGTTGCCGCGGTCGAAGTCCTGCTGGTCGAACTTGTGCTCGGTCAGCCGCCCCTGCACGTCGTTCATGTCGATCTTCGCGCAGCGCTGGGCGCCGTCGGTGAACCCGGCCTGGAAGGCGTAGATGCGGTCGAACGCGAGACCGTGCGCCTGCGGGTGGTTCGCGTCCGCGGCGCCGACCGGGTCCCGGATGGACAGGATCGCGGACATCACCTTGTTCAGCCCGTCCCCGGTGGAAAGCTGGAAGTGCGGTGCCTTGTCCTCGGCGACCCACCGGATGAACACGCCCGCGTAGCAGTCGGCCTGCTGCTCCTTGACGATCGTCGGCGTGTCGTCGTCGATGCCGCTCTTCGCGCCGAGCAGGTACTGCACCTTGTGACCCATCTCGTGGGCCAGGACGGTGACCACGGACATCGGGCCGTAGTTCGGGTTGTTCGCGAACTGGGGCAGCAACTCGCCCCGGTCCCACGACACGCTGTCGTCCATGCGGCAGTACATGGCGTTGACGAGCCCGCGTGTGTCCAGCGTGCAGATCTTCATCGAGTCGCTGCGCGAGTCGTAGGAGACCAGCCGCTTCGGTGCGACGAACTCGGTGCCGCCGAACTGAGCGGGCAGCGTGTCGGTCCAGAACTGGTAGATGTCGGACAACGCGTTGGTGGCCAACAGGTCCATCGCGTGGCCCTGCTGGTCCGACGCCACGTTCTCCACCTCGAGCCGCGCGTCCGACGCACCCGCGCGCGGACCGCTCGGCCCGTTGGTCACCGGCAGGCCGGCGACCGTGCCCGGGTCGATCTGCCCGAGCGCGCGGGGCTGCCCCGTGACGACCGTCGTGCACCCGGCCAGCACGGCCAGCAGCACGGTCAACGGTACGAAGGCAGCCCCGACGCGCATCTCGTTCGTCCCCTGCTCTTTGATCGTCCTCAGTGCAGCTGCAGGCAGGTGTTCATGTCATTGGTGAACCCGATGCGGAACGCCTCGACACGGGCGAAACCGCTGGGCACCGGCTTGCCGTTGACGTCCGCCGCGATGACGCTGTTCTTGGCCAGCAGCTCCGCGACCGCCTCGTCGAGGTCACCCGGCGAGATGTGCAGCTTCATGGAGTGGTCGTCGCCGTTGCTCGCCTTCTGCGCCCAGAACCCGGTCAGGCACGACGAGCGCAACCCGGCCGACTCGTCGTCCAGCGCGATGTTCTTGGACTTGAGCATCGCCAGCGTGTAGCGCGACGCCACTTCGGAGAACGCGCCGAAGTCGCCGATCGCCGTGCCGTTCGGGTCGGGCACCTGCAGGTCTTCCTTGGGCGGCTTGGAGATCTCGTTGAGCTTCTGCTTGTCGATGATCACCAGGTTCTGCTGCTTGCAGTAGATCGCGGTGTTCACCTGCGGGCCGCCCTGGCACTGCCCGCCGTTCTGCACGTTCGGCTTGGCGTCGCCCTGCAGGCCGTAGACCTTGTCGAGGTCGGCGTCGAGCAGGGTCAGGTTGTCGTTGTCGATCTCGACGTTGCCCTTGTCGCCCTGTTCCTTCTTGTTGAACTCACGCTGCTGGATGCGCTTGTTGATCTCGTTGATGTCGATCTTCGCGCAGCGCGGCGCACCTTCGGTGAAGCCGGTCTGGAACGCGTACACGCGGTCGAAGCCGAGACCGTGCGGCACGGCGTCCGGGCTGGTGTCCTGGGCGTTGTACTGCCCGACGATGTCGCGGAAGGAGAAGATCCCGGCCAGCACGCTGTTCAGACCGTCCCCAGTGGACAGCTGGAAGTGCTTGGACTTGCCTTCGGCCACCCAGCGCATGAACACGCCCGCGTAGCAGTCGGCCTGCTGCTCGAGCACGATGCTCTGCTGGCTCTTCTCGCCGACCTGGTGCTGCACCGAGTGGCCCATCTCGTGGGCGAACACCGTGACCACACCCATGTCACCGACCGACTTCTGGATCATCGGCAGCAGCTGGCCGCGGTCCCAGGCGACGGTGTTGTCGGTGAAGCAGTAGGCCGCGTTCACCAGGTTCTTGGTGGAGATCCCGCAGAACTGTTGCGGCGAACCGGAAGCGTCGTAGGACAGCAGGCGGTCGGGCTTCTTGAACTGCTTGCCGCCGAAGTCGGCGGGCATCTCGGCCTGCCAGAACGTGAACACGTCGTCGAGCGCGTTGGCCGCGAGCGTGTCCATCTGCTTGGCCTCGCCGTCGGTGGCCGCGTTGTCGATCTGCAGCTGCGCGTCCGGCACCCCCTGCTTGGTGCCGGACGGGCCGTCCTGCACCGGCAGCCCGCCCGCCGACACCTGGTTGATGCTGCCGCCCGGGTTGTAGTCGGCCGGTGCGTCGGAGGACGGTTTGACGCCGCCGCCACCACCGTCGCCGCCGGAGGAACACCCGGCGATGACGGCGAGCGCGAGCCCCAGCGCGGTCACCATTCCCGCCGTGGATCGAGTACGCATGGTGAAGATCCCCAGTTCGTTAGCTTGTCGCCTGCGAAGAGTTCGACGCACTGTACTGGGCTCGCGTTTCACCCGGTTCGCCGTCGTGAGAGGACGGTCCGATCAGGTGATCCGTCAGGTGACCTGGCACGAGCCGACGCCCTGCAGCACACCCGTGCGGAACGCGTCGATCCGGTCGAAACCGGTCGCCATGGCCTTGCCCGTGTCGTCCCGGCCCGCGTAGTCGACCTCGAGCAACACCTGCACCGCTTCGTCGAGGTCGCCGGGGGAGAGCGTGAACTGGCCGGGGGTGTCCAGCAGAGCGCCGGTGTACGAGCCGGCCAGGCAGAGCACCTGGTGCTGGGCCTGCTCGCCGTTGGTCGGTTTGCCCGCGGCCGACAGCGTCGCGAGCCCGTACCGGCTGGCCAGCAGCGTGCCGGTGGCGTAGTCGCCGATGCTCGTGTGCAGCCCGCGCAGCTCGTCGGTCGCGTCGACGTCGATCTCGTCGGTGCTCGGGCAGAACGCCACCGGTCCTTGCGCGTCGCCGCAGGCGGGGGTGTTGTCGGAGGGCTTGACCGTCGGCTTGGGCCACTGCTTGCCCAGCTGGCCGACCACGGCGCCGAAGTAGGCGTCCAGGTTCGGCGCCATCTGGGTGACCAGGTCGTTGAAGGGCATGTTCCCGCCGGTGGCCTGGTCGGACTCCCGCAGGAACGCGGTCTGGGTGAACTTGTGGTTTGCCACGGTCATCTGCGAGCAGAGCTTCGGGCCGCCGGTGAAGCCGTCCTGGAAGGCCGAGACGCGGTCGAACGCGTCGCCGTGTGCGCCCTCGTCGGTCTGCGAGGTGCCGACCGGGTCGCGGAAGACGATCAGCGACTCCATGGCCGAGTCGAGTTGTTCCTTGCTGATCTGCAGGTGCGGGGCGTGCCCGTCGCTGACCCAGCGGACGAACGAGCCCGCGTAGCAGTCGGCCATCGACTCGATCAGGATCGTCGGGTACTTCTGCGGGTCGGCCTGCTGCTTCTCGAGCGTCAGCCCGGACCGGCGCTGCACGGCGTGGCCGATCTCGTGCGAGAACACCACCATGATCGCCACGTCGCCGAAGCGCTCCTTGAGCACCGGCAACAAGGCGGCCCGGTCCCACGCGACGATGTCGGCGGTGGGGCAGTAGAAGGCGTTGCCCTCGACGTCGGACGGCTTGTCGGTGCAGGGCGGCGCTTCGGCGTCGGGATCGGCGGTGTCGACGGAGTAGAACCCGCCGTCGATGTCCTGCCAGGGCGAACCGAAGACCTGCGGGAACGTGTCGCGCCAGAAGTCCTGGACGTCGGTGATGACGGTCGCGGCGAGCCGGTCGATCGGGCCGTCGTCCGTGCCGTGCACGAACTTCGGGTCGACACCGCCGCCGTCGGGCTGGTTGGGCTTGGTCACCGAACCGCTGCCGGCCACGGCCGTGCCCGCGACCGTCCGGTCTCTGCCGAAGCCGACCGCCAGCATGGCGCACGACGCGACCAGCGCGACGACGAGCACGGCGATGCCTATGCGGTTGGCGGTGTTCGACACGGGGCCCAGTCTGCCCCAGGGGTCGTCTGGGTGCGGTCAGGTCCGCAGGATCCGGCCGTCCCGATTTCGTCGGTGAGCGCCGCCGGCCCCGTCCACAGGGTCTAGGTCACCCGGCGAAGTCCCAGTTGAACAGCACGAACGACGCCTGCTCGGTCGCGGTCTTGGCGTAGGTCGCCCGTGCCGCGGTGTTGTCGTGCTCGGTTCCCACCCACATGCCGTAGCACCCGCGCTCGCGGGCGAGATCGGCCAGCGCCCGCACGAGCGCGGTCGCGACCCCGGCCCGCCGGGCCGGCTCGGCGACCTCCAGTTCGTACAAGAACATCTCGGTGCCCTTGTCGGGGTGGGTGGTCTCCACGCCCGAGATCATCCCGATGGCCGTGCCGTCGTCGTCGTAGGCGAAGAGCAGGTGGTGCGTCGGGCTGGCCAGGAACCGCTCCGTGGCGTCCGGCCGGGGCGGCTCGTCGAACAGGTGGGCCGCCGCGAGCACGACGCCGGCGTCCTCGACGCGCGTGATCCGCATGGCGGCACGCTAGCGCCGAGGACGGCGCCGACGCGCGCGCATTTACCCCTGGGCGATGTAGGACTCGAGCTGCTGGCGGTCCGATTCGAGCTGGTTGATCCGGCTCTTCACCACGTCGCCGATGCTGACGATGCCCGCCAGCCTGCCCTCCACGATCACCGGCGCGTGCCGGATGCGGCGTGCGGTCATGGTCTCGGCGAGGCTGTCGACGGTGTCGTCGGGCGAGCAGGTGACCACGACCTTGGTCATGATCTCGGCGACGGCCACGTCCAGCAGGTCCGTGCCGCGTTCGCGCAACCGCCGCACGACGTCGCGTTCGGACACGATGCCCGCCACCTCGTTCTCGTCCACGACGACCATGGCGCCGATGTTGTGTTCCGCGAGCTGGTCGACCAGGTGGCGCACGGTTTCGTGCGGCCCCACCGTGGCGACTTCCGAACCCTTGCCCCGCAGCACGTCCGAGATACGCATCCGAGACCCCGATCCTGTCCGTCCGGCAATGGCTTGATGATCCAGGTTAATCGGCCGGAGCCGCTCCCGAAAGGCGAAGCAGGTCCGATCACCCCGTTGCCATTGGCCGCCACCAGCAGGAACAGGCGGTGAGCACTTGGTCGCCAACTCGCCCCGCCATGCCCTGCCGACCCATCCGGCGCCAGGGTCGAGCTCGCCCACCCCGGAAGAACACCCACGCCGCCTGGCAAGAGTGACTAGTCCATTCGGAGTACGACCATCGGTGGGAAGTTCACCGACCATCGAAGGTGCCGGGATGGACCCATCTCTTTCTAAACTGGCCAGTAGCGCTCCGGCGTGACCCCTGCTCGGTCCGCGCAAAACGGACTAAAGCGCCAGACGCAACAACAGTCGGAATTTCATACCGCGAATCGGGCGGAACAGGCGAGAACGCGAGGGCACGAAAACCTCGCCTGGGCATCCCGGTAATACAATTCTGTCACCTCCGGACATTCCCCGTTATTGGAACGTCGTTGACACCCGGAAATGCGCCGAAATAGTTTCAGCCGCAGTCGGGTATTCGAACTAGTTGTCGGGGAGTCCCTGTGAGAAAACGTCTGAGGGTTGCCGCCGCCGTCGTGGCGCCGGTGGCCGTCGTGGCCGGGGTGGTCATCGCCGGTCAGTCGTCGGCGGGCGCCGAACCGCTCGTTGCCGTGCCGCACAACGTCAACCCGGCGCTGGCGCACAGCCACCGCACCGGAGCGGTGGACGCAGACAAGTCGCTCAATGGCGCGATCGCGCTCAAACTGCACAACCGGGCGGACCTGGACAAGTTCCTCGCCGCGGTCAACGACCCGCGCTCGTCGCAGTACCACCACTTCCTGACCCCGCGGCAGTTCGCGGCGAAATACGCCCCGACGCAGGACGAGGTCAACAAGGTCAGCTCGTTCCTGGCCAGCAGCGGCCTCAAGGTCACCGGCGTTTCCGGCAACCGCCAGGTCGTCGACTTCACCGGTTCGGCGAGCCAGGTCCAGTCGGCTTTCCACACGAACCTGGGCGCCTACACCGACGCCACGACGAACAAGGCGTATTTCGCCAACGACGCGGCGCCGCAGCTGCCCCAGGACGTCGCCGACGTGACCGCCGCCGTGGTCGGGCTGAACAACCACGCCACCCGCGTGCACCACTCGGTGGTCACGAAGGCCGCCACCAAGGGCAAGGGCAAGGGCCACAAGGCGGCCCCGTCCGGCTACGGCCCGGCCGAGCTCAACAGCGCGTACAACACCGCGCCGCTCAACGCCGACGGCACCGGCCAGAACGTGGCCGTCTGGGAGTTCGACGGCTACCAGGCCGACAACATCACCACGTACGACCAGCAGTACAGCCTGGACGCCACCGCCCCGCAGACCGTGTCGGTCGACGGCGCGAACTACGACAGCCAGCCCGGTCAGGGCCAGGTCGAGGTCGAGCTGGACATCGAGGTGATCCACGCGATCGCCCCGAAGGCGCAGCAGTACGTCTACGAGGCGCCGAACTCGGACTCCGGTGAGACCGACATGGCCAACCAGATCGTCAGCGACGCCAAGGTCAACACCGTGTCGATCTCGTGGGGCGCCTGCGAAGCCGCGCGTGACCCCGCGGAGATGACCGCGGTGGACCAGGCGTTCGCACAGGGTGCCTCGCAGGGCATCGGCTGGTACTCGGCCTCCGGTGACGACGGCTCGGCCGACTGCACCCGCTCCACCGGCGACAGCGGCGACGCGGTCGACTTCCCGGCTTCCTCGCCGAGCGTGACCGGTGTCGGCGGTACCAACCTCGACGCCTCCTCCGGCGCCGAGACCGCGTGGAACGGCTCGGGCGGTGGCACGTCGACCGTGTTCGACAAGCCGGCCTGGCAGACCGGCGACGCCGCCAAGCGCACCGTCCCGGACGTGTCGTCGGACGCCGACCCGAACTCGGGTTACGCGATCTACTCGGCGGGTCAGTGGGAGACCGTGGGTGGCACCAGCGCCGCGGCGCCGATGTGGGCCGGCTTCTCGGCCCTCTACGGCCAGGCGAAGGGCAGCCCGCTGGGTGCGGCCAACCAGGCGCTGTACGGCACCGGCGGCACCGGCTTCAACGACGTGACCTCGGGCAGCAACGGCAGCTTCTCGGCCGGCCCCGGCTACGACCAGGTGACCGGTCTCGGCAGCTACAACGCCGGCGACCTCTACACCGCCCTCTCGGGCAGCTGATCAAGCGATAACGCAGACCGCCCGGGTTCGCCTCAGCGCGACCCGGGCGGTCGGCTGTCCGTGCTGTACCGATCACCGCCTACGGCAAGGCCTCGATGTCCGGGTACGCCGACGACACGGTCGAGGGCTTCGGGTTGGCGGTGCGGCGGACCGGTCCAGCCGCGTCGGTGTGCGCGGACGCGGCAGCACTGGCCAAGAAGGTCTGGCCGAAGCTGCCGAAGCTCTGAGCTCAGCCGCGTTTGTCCAGCGCCGCAACCGTTCGCTCGTCGGTCTCCATGACGATCGTGTGGTACGACTCGATCATCGACAACATCTTCTCGCGAGGACCCGCACGCCACCCTTCGCTGGCGTAGAAGTCCTCCTCGAGCTGCTTGTACGTCGACAGGTCGGTGAACGCGCGGATGAGGTAGGCCTCGGTGTGCCCCTCCTCGGCGACCAGCGACACGCCGGTGTCCAGCACCGCGATGCCGGCGGCGGCCTGCAGCGGCGCCGACTCCTCCGTCATCACCCGCACGAACTCCTCGCCGGTGCCCGGCGTGAGCCGGTAGGTGCGGAACTCGACGATCACCCGGGTGTCCCCTCGGTCAGCGTGACGATGTGCGCGACGGCCGCCGTCGGGTCCAGCCGCACGAAGTTGGCCTGGCCCCACCGCCACGTCTGCCCGGACACGAGGTCCTGCGCGGTGAGCTGGGCGCCCCAGCCGAAGCCGAGCGCCTCCAGGTCGAGCCAGAGCGTGCCCTGCTGCGCGTGGTAGGAGTCCAGCGTCACGACCACCAGCACGATGTCGCCCGTCGCTTCGTCCTTTTTGGAGTAGGCGAGCAGGGCGTCGTTGTCGACGTGGTGGAAGTGCAGGTTGCGGATCCAGCGCAGCGCCGGGTGGTTCTTGCGGATCTCGTTCAGCCGGGTCAGCCACGGCTCCAGCGACCGCTGGTCGAGCAGCGCGCCCGCGTAGTCGCGGTGGCGCAGCTGGTACTTCTCCGAGTCCAGGTACTCCTCGCTGCCCTCGAACACGGCCTGGTGCTCGAACAGCTCGAACCCGGAGTACACGCCCCACGTCGGCGCCATGGTCGCGGCCAGCGTGGCCCGGATCGCGAACATCGCCGGTCCACCGTGCTGCAGCGAAGCGTGCAGGATGTCCGGCGTGTTGACGAAGAGGTTCGGGCGCGCCTCGTCGGCGTGCTCGACCTGCTCGACGCCGAACTCGATCAGCTCCTGCTTGAAGGTGCGCCACGTGAAGTACGTGTAGGACTGGGTGAAGCCCAGCCGCGCGAGCCCGTAGAGCTTGGCGGGCCGGGTGAACGCCTCGGCGAGGAACAGGACGTCCGGGTCGGTTTCCTTGATCTCGCAGATCAGCCAGTGCCAGAAGTCGGGCGGCTTGGTGTGCGGGTTGTCGACCCGGAAGATCCGCACCCCGTGGTCGATCCAGTGCCGCACCACGCGCAGGACCTCGTTGTAGAGGCCCTTCGGGTCGTTGTCGAAGTTCAGCGGGTAGATGTCCTGGTAGCGCTTGGGCGGGTTCTCCGCGTACGCGATCGTGCCGTCCGGGCGGGTGGTGAACCACTCCGGGTGCTCGGTCACCCACGGGTGATCCGGCGCGCACTGCAGGGCCAGGTCGAGCGCCACTTCCAGGCCCAGCTCGTTCGCGCGGGCGACGAACGCGTCGAAGTCCTCGATCGTGCCCAGCAACGGGTGGATCGCGTCGTGGCCGCCGTCCTTGGAGCCGATCGCCCACGGCGAGCCGACGTCGCCCTCCTCGCACACCACGCTGTTGTTGCGGCCCTTGCGGTTCACCTCGCCGATCGGGTGGATCGGCGGCAGGTAGGCCACGTCGAAACCCATCGCGGCCGCGCGTTCGAGTTGCTGGGTGGCGGTTTTGAACGTGCCGTGGCGCACCGTGCCGTCGGCGTCGACCGGGCCGTTGGACCGCGGGAAGAACTCGTACCAGGCGCCGAAGAGAGCGCGCTCGCGATCGACGTGGATTCGCTGCTTGCGGCCCTTCGTGACCAGTTCGCGCACCGGGTGCTCGGTCATGATCGCGTGCACCGGCCCGGAGAGCGCCTCGGCGATGCGGGCGGGCAGCGGGCTGTCCTCGTCGAGCAGGCGCTCGGCCGCCGTCGAGAGCAGCGCGCGCTCCGCGGCCCGCTCCGGGCGCCCCGCCACCTCGGTCAGCAGCGCAGCGCCGGTGCGCAGGTCGTTGCGTAGTTCGTCGGCGCTCTGCGCGGCCGCGACCTTGACCTCCACGGCGTGCCGCCAGGTCGCCCACGGATCGCTCCACGCGTCCACGCGGAAGGTCCACATCCCCGGGTGGTCGGGCACGATCGTGGCCACCCACGAGTCGGCGTGCTCGTCGAGCACGGCCATGCGGGTCAGCCGGTGCGTCTCGTCCTCCGGGCCACGCCACACCACGGTCGCCGCGACCGCGTCGTGCCCTTCACGCCAGACCACCGCCCTGATCGGCACGTGTTCGCCGACGACGGCCTTGCTGGCCAGGCGGCCGCCGTCGAGGCTCGGGCGCACGTCGTCGATTCCCAGCCGACCGATCAAGGTGGTGCCTCCTCGGGTGCTGTCGGGATGCCGATCTCCATTCTTCCCGACTGGCGCCCGCGCGCCGGTCGAATGTGCGCGGTTGTGACCCCGCCGGGGCTCGCGGCTATCGTCGGTCGGCGTGAAAGCCGTACGTCGATTCACCGTCCGCGCCGGACTGCCCGCGCCGCTGGCCGCGCTGGCCACCCTCGCCACCAACCTGCGCTGGACCTGGCACCCGCCCACCCAGGACCTCTTCGCTGTGATCGACCCGCAGCTCTGGGAGCAGGTCGGCGCCAACCCGCTGCGCCTGCTGGCCGAGGTGCCGGCCGGCCGGATGGAGGAACTGGCCGCCGACCAGGAGTTCCTGTCCAGCACCCAGGCCCTGCACGACGACCTGCGGGCCTACCTGACCGGACCACGCTGGTACCAGCAGCGGGCCGAGGAGCTCGAGGGTGGGTTGCCCGAGTCGATCGCGTACTTCTCGATGGAGTTCGGCGTCCACGAGGCGCTGCCCAACTACTCCGGTGGCCTCGGCGTGCTCGCCGGTGACCACCTCAAGGCAGCTTCCGACCAAGGTGTTCCGCTGATCGGCGTAGGCCTGCTCTACCGCTCGGGCTATTTCCGCCAGTCGCTCTCGCTGGACGGCTGGCAGGTGGAGCACTACCCGGTGCTCGACCCGCGCGGCCTGCCGCTCGAGCCGCTGGTCGACCGCACCGGCGCGCCGATCCTCGTGCACGTTTCCATGCCCGGCGGCCGGGTGCTGCGGGCCCGGATCTGGCTGGCCAACGTCGGGCGCGTCCCGCTGCTGCTGCTCGACTCCGACATCCCGGAGAACGGTGGCGAGGACTCCGACCTGCGTGGCGTCACCGACCGGCTCTACGGCGGCGACCAGAACCACCGGATCCGCCAGGAGATCCTGGCCGGCATCGGCGGCGTGCGGGCGGTCCGCACGTTCTGCGAGCTGACCGGGCACCCGCAGCCGGTCGTGTTCCACACCAACGAGGGCCACGCGGGCTTCCTGGGCCTCGAACGGCTGCGTGAGCTGGTCGCGGGCGAGGGCCTGGACTTCGAGGAAGCCCTGTCCGCGGTGCGCGCGGGCACGGTGTTCACCACCCACACGCCGGTGCCCGCGGGCATCGACCGCTTCCCGGTCGACCTCGTGCAGCACTACTTCGGCGACGGCATGCTGCTGCCCTCGATCGAGCCGTCGCGCGTGCTCGCGCTGGGGGCCGAGGACAACCCCGGCATGTTCAACATGGCCCACATGGGCCTGCGGCTCGCGCAGCGGGCCAACGGCGTCTCGCAGCTGCACGGCGCGGTCAGCCGGCGCATGTTCGGCGGCCTGTGGTCGGGCTTCGACGTCGAGGAGGTGCCGATCACCTCGGTCACCAACGGCGTGCACGGCCCGACGTGGGCGGCGCGGGAGACCAGCGCCCAGCTCGGTGACGTGATCACCAGCGAGATCGACGACGAGAAGCTGGCCTCGGTCAGCGACCTGCAGCTCTGGCGGCTGCGGTCGGTGCTGCGGGCGACGCTCGTGGACGAGGTGCGGTCACGGCTGCGTGCGGCCTGGCTGCAGCGCGGCGCGTCGGCGCTGGAGCTCGGCTGGACCGACAGCGTGTTCGACCCGGAGGTGCTGACCGTCGGCTTCGCCCGCCGCGTGCCCACATACAAGCGGTTGACGCTGATGCTGCGCGACCCGGACCGGTTGCGGCAGTTGCTGCTGCACCCCACCCGGCCGGTGCAGCTGGTGGTGGCCGGCAAGTCGCACCCCGCCGACGACGGCGGCAAGGCGTTGATCCAGCAGATCGTCCGGTTCGCCGACGAGGCCGACGTCCGGCACCGGATCGTGTTCCTGCCCGACTACGACATGTCGATGGCCCGGTACCTGTACTGGGGCTGTGACGTGTGGCTGAACAACCCGATGCGGCCGTTGGAGGCGTGCGGCACCTCCGGGATGAAGTCCGCCCTGAACGGCGGGCTGAACCTGTCCATCCGCGACGGGTGGTGGGACGAGTTCTACGACGGCAGCAACGGCTGGGCCATCCCCACCGCCGACGGTGTCGCGGACCCGATCCGCCGCGACGACCTCGAAGCGGCCGCCTTGTACGAGCTGCTGGGCAACCAGGTGGCGCCGTTGTTCTACGACCGCGGCGAGGACGGCGTGCCGTCGCGGTGGATGGCGATGGTCCGGCACACGCTGGCCACCCTGGGCCCGCGGGTGCAGGCCTCGCGCATGGTGCGTGAGTACGTCGAGGCCGCCTACGCGCCGGCCGCCTTGTCGGTCGGCTCGGCCACCGCCGACGGGTACCAGGCGGCGAAGGACCTGGCGGCCTACCGCTCCCGGTTGTCCGGGCACTGGACGCACGTGCGGGTCGTGGACTGCGAGTTGGCGTTGGGCGACGGGACGCCGGTGATCGGCGACCGGGTCGCCGTGCACGCCACCGTGGACCTGGCCGGCCTGGACGACTCCGACGTCGCCGTCCAGGCCGTCGTCGGTCGCGTGGACGACACCGACGAGCTGCGTGACGTGACCACGGTCGTCATGCACCCCAACGGGGACGGGCGGTACGCGGCCGAGCTTGCGCTGCCGTACGTGGGCGCTTTGGGCGTGACCGCGCGGATCCTGCCCCGCCACGACCTGCTCGCCAGCCCCGCCGAACTGGGCAAGGTCGTGCTGGCCTAGCGGCTCGCTCCCGGGCCTCGTCCGTCGACGGGGCCCGGGATCAGCTGATGGACAACCGCTGCCGCAGCACCGTGATCCGCGGCAGCCACGGCACCAGCGCCTCCGCCTTGGCCAGGCTCACGCGTGCCGCCGCGTTGTCGCCCTCGGCCATGTACGCGGCGGTCAAGGTGGCCAGGTCGTTGGCCCGCACCAGCGGCTCGTCGGTGACCGCCGCGGCCTGGCCCGCCAACGCGACCGCCCGCGCCGTGTCCCCGGTCAGCAAGGCGAGCAACGCACGCGTCCCGAGCAGCTTCACCGTGTGGTACCCGAGGGTTTCGGCATTCGCGAGCGCCATGGCCGCCGTGGACAAACCGGTCTCGCTGTCCAGCTGACCCGCTTCCACGGTGACGCAGGCGATCCCGGCGAGGGCGGCGAAGTTCACCGCTGCCTCGTGGGGTTCCTGGGTCCGGTCACCGGCCAGCTTCACCGTCAGGAGCATCGCTTCGGCATAGCGGCCGCGCAGTTCCAGGACCGCGGTGCGGACCGCGAGGGCGGCCGGGAGGTCCGGGTACCGGGCGGCCAGTTCGGCGGCCAGGCGTTCGGCGGTGTCGAGATCCCCGGCCTCCGCGGCCTTGAACGCGGTGGTGACCATCGGGGCCGCGGTGAGCTGGTCGGCCGCGCGGCCGGTCAGGCGGGGCACGCGGAAGAGCAGCCAGCCCACGGTGGTGGTGCGGACGGTCTGCTGTGGGCGCAGTTCGGGGGCCACCAGCAGCACGGCGCCGGCCGTCGCCGCGACCCAGAAGGGCGCGCCGTCGATGGCGGCGAAGGTGAGCCCCGCGACCGTCAGCAGGGCGAAGAGCAGGGCCACCCCGGCCGTGGCCGCCATGCGTCTGCGGACCGGTGCCTTGCCCGGGGCGACCGAGACCCACAGGATCACCGGCACGGCGCGCAACATCAGCAACTGCTGCGGCTTGCGCCGCTCCCACACCCGGGCGCCGACGCCGAGCACGACCCGGTGCACCCGCACGCCGAGAACCAGCGCGCCGAGCAGCATGCCCAGGTTCAGGGCGTCCAGGCCGAGGACGGCCCCGGCGAAGAGGCCGAGCACGCCCATCGCGGTGTCCTCGACCGTCCGGTAGACGACGGCCAGGACGAGAACCGTGGCCAGCGGCACGTACACGAACGGATGGCGAAGGATGCGCACTTCCTGCAAGACGCGCCTCCACCCGGTCCGGTTCCCCACCTGTCACACGTTCATCGCTCGCACCGATCAGCATCGACCGTCCACGGCGTGCGCGCTTCCGTGGCCGGGGCAAGAGTTGGGGTGGGTGGCGCTGCCTTCAAGGGCACCGTGGCCCTTGAGACGCCGCGACTTCTCGGACACGACGGACTTCCAGGGCGCCGCAGACCCTTCAGGGCACAGCAGACGCTCAGGGCACAGCAGGCGTTCCGCCGGGCTGAACAGGCAGCCCGGCCGCGGCCCACGCCCGGAACCCGCCGATCAGGTCGGTGGCGTTGGGCAGGCCGAGGTGTTTGAGGTCGCGTGCGGCCAGGCTCGACGAATAGCCCTCGTTGCAGACCACGATCACCGGCGTCGTGGCGGTGAAACCGGGCATCCGGTGCTCGCCCTCGGGGTCGAGGCGCCACTCCAGGTGGATGCGTTCGACCGGCACCGAACCGGGGATCTCGCCCTCGGCCGCGCGGTTGGCGATGGGGCGGATGTCCACGATGAGGGCGCCGTCCGCGCGCATCCGGTCGGCCTCGGCGGGCTCGACCCGGGTCAGTTCGGCCCGGGCTTGGGCAAGCAGGTCGTCGACAGCACTCATGGGATCTCCGCGGGGATGTCGGACAGGCTGACGTACTCCCTGGTCGGCACCAGGGGTGGCGAGTAGGCGTGCACGGTCGCGGCCCGTTCGCGGCTTTCGTTGCGCACCTGGTGCGCCCGTCCGGCGCCGAACCCGATCGACGCGCCGGTGACGTGCCGCTGCTCGCGGACCGGTCCGGCCGGGTACCGGTAGGACTCGGCGACCTCGCCGAGCAGCACGGTGAACGAGCCGGACGCGCCGCCGTGGTCGTGTGGTGCGGTCCGCTGGCCGGGCAGCCACGAGAGCAGCCACAACTCCACGCCGTCGGTCAGCGCGAGCCGGGTCCACCACCGCTTCGGCTCGGTGAACCGCAGCAGGCCGAGCAGCGGCGTGGCCAGGTCGGCGGCCACCGTGGACGTGAGTTCACGCAGTTCCCGCGGCTTCCAGAGATCGCGCTCGGGGCGGACGAGGCCGGGCAGGGTGGGCAGTGCGGGGTGCAGGTCGATGGCCGGTGCGGTCATGGGGTGCTCCTGTGGGTGGGGTGGTCGGCGGGTGCGTGATCACGCACCCGGACACCCACACGACGCGACCAGGGCGAGGTCGATCGGGCGGTCGCGCCACAAGGTCACCGGCATGCGGGGCATGGTGGCACACCGGACTCGGCCGGCACTCGGCTTCTCAAACCCTGGATCAGCCTCGGAGACCGAGCTTTGCTACAGCAGCCTCGGTGCCCGCAGCAACAACACCGTCCGGCCCGGCACCGTCACCGTGGCGTCCGGGGCGAGGGTGGACGAGTCGGCAGGCACGCCGTTGGGGCTGCCGGTGTCGAGGACCGGCTGGAACGACGAGCCGAACTTCGCCCCCGGCAGGGTCACTTCCACCTCGTCGGCGCCGGCGTGCAGCACCACCAGCCACGAGTGGTCGGACACCAGGTCGCCTTCGCGGTTGCGGGCCAGGCTTTCCGAGCCGTCGATCCACATGCCCAGGGTCCGGCGGCTGTCGTCGAACCAGTCGTGGTCGGTCATGGGGCGGCCGTCGGCGCGCAGCCACACCAGGTCCGGTTCGCCCGAGCGGGTGGGGCGCCCGTCGAAGAACTGGGGCTGGCGCAGGGCGGGGGACCGGTGGCGAAGCATGGTCAGCTGCCGCACGAACGCCAGCAGATCGTCCGGAGTGGACGACCAGTCGACCCACGTCGTCTCGTCGTCCAGGCAGTAGGCGTTGTTGTTGCCGCCCTGGGTGCGGCCTAACTCGTCGCCTGCCGTGAGCATGGGGGTGCCGGTCGACAACAACAGCGTGGCCAGCATGTTGCGGACCTGCCGGCGGCGCAGGGCGACGATGTCGGGATCCGTCGTCTCGCCTTCGACGCCGTGGTTCCACGAGCGGTTGTCGTTGGTGCCGTCGCGGTTGTCCTCGCCGTTGGCCTCGTTGTGCTTTTCGTTGTAGGACACCAGGTCGCGCAAGGTGAACCCGTCGTGCGCGGTGACGAAGTTGACCGACGCCCACGGCCTGCGGCGGTTGTTGCCGTAGAGGTCCGACGAGCCGGAGAGCCGGTACGCCAGGTCGCGCACCCCGGTCGCGCCCCGCCAGAAGTCCCGCACGGTGTCGCGGTAGCGGCCGTTCCACTCCGCCCACTGCGCGCCGAACCCGCCCACCCGGTAGCCCTCGGCGGTCGCGTCCCACGGCTCGGCGATCAGCTTCGTCGTGCACAGCAACGGATCGGTGGCGATGGCCGTGAGCAGCGGCGCGTGCGGGTGGAACCCGCCACCACCGGGACGGCCGAGCACGCTCGCGAGGTCGAACCGGAAGCCGTCGACGCCGAGCGCGACCCAGCGGCGCAGCGCATCGGTCACCAACCGCACGACGGCAGGCGAACCGGCGTCGAGGGTGTTGCCGCAGCCGGTCAGGTCGTGGTCGCGCCCGCCCCGGTCGAGCAGGTAGTACGCGGGCGCGTCCAGCCCACGCAACGACAGCGTCGGCCCGCTCACGCCGCCCTCGCAGGTGTGGTTGAACACCACGTCGAGGATCACCTCGATGCCCTCGGCGTGCAGCGCCGCGACCATCGTGCGGAACTCCTCGACCTCGGCGCCCGGTCGCGAGGCGTAGCCCGGGTGCGGCGCGAGGAAGGCCAGCGTCGAGTAGCCCCAGTAGTTGTGGCGCCCGCCCTTGAGCAGGGCCGGCTCGTCGGAGAAGGCGTTGACCGGCAACAACTCCACCGCGGTGACGCCCAGGCGCACGAGGTGCTCGACGACGGCGGGCTGAGCCAGCCCGAGGTAGGTGCCGCGCTGCTCGGGCGGCACTTCGGGGTGGCGCTGGGTGAAGCCGCGCACATGCAGTTCGTAGAGCACGGTCTCCTCGAACGGCACCTCGGGCCGGGTGCCGGTGTCGGCCCCGCCCGGCGCCGTGACCACCGACAACGGGACGTGCCCGAGTGAGTCCACAGTGGACCGGGGACCGGTCATCGGGTCGCCCCGGTAGCCCAGCGCCGGCTCGAGTTCGGTCAGCCCGCCGGTGACGCGGTAGGCGTACGGGTCGACCAGCAGCTTGTGCGGGTTGCAGCGCAGCCCGTTGGCCGGGTCGTACGGGCCGTGCACGCGGAAGCCGTAGCGCTGCCCGGCGGTGACGCCCGGGACCACGCCGTGCCAGACACCGAAGGTCTGCTCGGTCAGCTCGACTCTGCGTTCGCTCCCGGGCTCGTCGCCCTCGCCGTCGACCAGGCACACCTCGACGGCCTCCGCGACCGCCGAGGTCACCGCGAACCGCACGCCGCCACCCTCGGGGTGGGCGCCGAGCGGGAACGGCCATCCGGGCCGCACGTCCGGGGTGATCTTGTCGGCTGACACCCCGTCATACTGCCTGATCCCACCGACAGCGGGCCATGGCGCTGCCCTGCGGATCCGTGGTCGCGGTCTTCGCGCCGAGGCGGCCCCTGGCGGCGTTGGCGGAAAGCCCGAGTACCTCCGGTACGAGGGCTTCCCGCCGCCTTGCCAGGAACCACCTCGATCACGAAGCCCATCGACCGAGATCCACAGGACAGCGCCTAGAGCTGATAGGTGATGTTTTCGAACGTCTCGTCCTCGACCGGGGCGGGCCGTCGCCGCGCCGGAGCAGGTTTGGGCTGCTCAACCGGGGTTTCGGCCGCTGGTTCCCGCGCTGGGTCGGTAGCCGGGTCAGCCGCTCGATCCGGTTGTGCGGACGCCACGATGGCCGCGAACAACGCCTGGTGCCGGTCCCAGCCGAGCGTCTGCGGCGCCGCCAGGGTGAGCAGCAGCATCCGCGGCTGACCCGGCTCCGGGATCAACGCCTGCAACTGCAGCGTCATCGGCTTGCGGGCCCGCGCCTGCTCCACGCCGGGCACCCGGTTCGCGATGACGGCGAGCCCGAGGCCGGTCCGCATGGTCGCGGTCTCCCGCACGTCGGGGCCGCCGACGTTCTCCAGCGACTCGCGCAGCTGCTCGGCGCTGTCGGTGCTGTCGGCGTCCCAGCCGTCGGGCACGTCCAGCATCACGCCGGTGAGCAGCGCCGCACCACAACCGGGCGGGGCGAGCACCGCCATCAGGAACGCCCCGCCGCGCACCGCCGTCTCCACCGCCTCGGCCGCGGCCGCCTCCAGGTCGCCGGACGAGCCGTCCGGCGCGTCGCGCAGCTTCGCCATGATCGCGGCGAACGTCCGCACGGCCTCGTCGTGGCGCTGCAGCGGCACCTGGACGGCCTCCGCAGGCAATGCGATCCGCATCGAGTCGTCCCGCCTACTTCCCGTGGTGGGTGGCGTTCTTCGCCGCGTCCGTGAGCTCGCTCTTGCCCCAGCCCGCCAGCGAGTCGACGCTCGGGTTCAGGAACGCCTTGAGCCCGTTGAGCGTGCGCTTGTCGCCCGCCGACTGCTTGTAGTCCGGGTCGGCGGCCTGGTGGATCTTGTCGACGCTGTCCACGGTGCCCGCCGCCGCCTCGTGCGCCGAGCGCCACCGGCCGATGGCCTCGTAGTTGCTGCGGTCGACGCCGGGCAGGTGCTTGCCGAGCGCCTCGCCCTTCTTCTCCAGCCCCTCCCGCGTCGCGGCTTTGGCCTCGGCGCGGGCCATGACGTCGTCGCCGCGAGCGGCCTTCATGTCCTTGATGCCCTTGACCACCTTGGCGAAGTTGGTCGAGTCCACCGTGTCCTTGCCCGCCTGCTTCAGGCCCTGCTTGAGCGCGACACCCTCGCCCCGCCTGAGCACCTGCTTGCCCAGCGCGCCGGCCGGAGCCGTGACCGCCTTGGTCGGCACCGCGCCGATCGCGATCTCGGCCATGGACGGGGCGTTCTTCGAGCCCTCGATCTTCTGGCCGATCGCGGCGACGGTGTGCACGGCACCCGCACCCGCGGCAACCGTGCCGGCCACCGGTGCGACGACCTCGCCCGCCACCGGCACCACCAGCGACGCGGCCGCGATCGTGCCGGACACCGTCGACACGATGTCGGTGGTCTTCGAGACGCCGTCGGTGATCTGCACGAGCCAGCCGTCGTTCTCCGGCTGGAACGAGTCGTCCTCGCCTGCCTTGACGCCCTCGGCCGCCTGGTTCGCCTGCTGCAGGTGCCGCTTCTGCAACGCCTTGGCCCGGTTGATCACCTGCTGGTAGGCGAAGTCCGCGGCCATCGCCCGCAGGATCGCCGTGTCGGCCTTGGCGTTCGCGCCGGCCTGCTCGTGCGGGCCCGCGTTGGCCGCGTGCCGGATCGCCGTGGCCTCCTGCTGGTGCATGAGCTCGGCGTCCTTCTTGGCCTTCTCGGCCTCCTTCTCCAGCACCTCGGTGGTCTGCTGGTTGCAGGTGAGCTGGCCGTACCAGGTGGACAGCGCCTTGGCCGCGTTGGCCATCGACTGGCTGCCGGAGTTGAACGCCTGGGGCAGGTCGTCGCCGTTGTCGTGGAAGTCGTCGGCCGCGTCGCCGTCCCAGTCGTCGGAGACGTCGAGCGCGTCGGCCATCCGGCTCGCGCACTCCCCGAGGGTCACCTGCGCGGTCAGCAGTTTGCTGATGACCTCCTGGACCGCGCCGGCGTTGCCGGGCGTCGGGTCGAAACCCAGCGCCGGGAAGCTGCGGATCTCGCACATCGCCACGTCGCTCAGCCTCCCTGCTGCTGGGCCTGGGCGACGAGCGCCTGGGTCTGGGCGGCCATCTTGACCTTGAACCGGTCCGCGCCCTCCTGCTCGAGGGTGTCGTAGTTGGTGACCGCGTTGCTCACGCTGTCGGCCATGGTGCCGATGTGGTCGGCGATGTTGCCCAGACCGTCGCGCCAGTGGTCGGCCACCTCGGCCACCGCCGAGCTGATGTCGCCGGGCCCGAGCTCGGCGCCGTAGAGCTCGAGCTGGTCGGCGGCGGACTGCACGGTGTCCACCAGTGCGCGCAGCTCACCGATGCGAATTGCCAGGCTGTCCGTGTTGACGGTGTAGCCCTTGCCGGTCATCAATGCTCCTCGGGCCGGTCGTTCGTTGCTTGGTAGTACAGCGCCACGGGTGCGGCGGCGGCCAACGGTGGTGCGCACCTCGACAAGATCGCCGCTCAACTGGTCATCAGGGCATCACGGGGATGAGGGACCGGCGGTGACCTCGGCGGGGCGACGGTACTGGGCCACCGCACGCAGGAACAGGGCGCGCCGCGTCGCCCAGCCGTCGGCACCGCGGGCCTGCAAGGTCAACATCACCAGCTGCTCGCCACCGGGCTGCAGCACGAACGCCCGCATCCGGTTCGCCTTGCCCGGGCGCCTGCCGCCGTCGCGGTTGCGCTGACGGCCGCTCGCGAGCGACTCCGCGATCAGCGCCGGGCCGAGCGCGGCGGCGATGACGAAGGTCGCCCACAGCCCGTCCTCGGTGCCGGGCAGCAACCCGGCGTCGCGCAGCGGTGCGACGCTCGTGCCGTCCCACTGCGGCGGTGCGGGCAGCACGACCCCGGTGTAGTCGCCCGGCGCCGGCTCGGCGGCGAGCAGCGCGTCGGGGAGCGGGCCGGCCTCCCTGCGGTGGTCGGTGATTTGCGGGGTGCCCTGGCCGCTGGGCTGGCTCGCCGACTTGCCCTGGTCGGCGGCGACCTGCTGACCCGGGGCCGCGGCCAGGTGGTGCGGCGCGGGTTCGTGGGGTGCCTGCTGGCTCGGCTGGCCGGTGCTGGGCGCGGCACTCGGCGTTGGGCTCGGCGTGGGGTTCGGCGCCGGGTTCGGGGGCGTCGCCGGGCTTGCGCCGGACGCGGTGTCGGAGGGCGGCGGGGCGACGGTGGCGGTCTCGGCGGTGGTGGTGGCGAGCGGCGCCGGGGTGGCCGGGGTGGCCGTGTGGCCGAGTGCGGTGGCCGTTGCCGGGGTGGCCGTTGCCGCGGTGGCCGGGGGAGTTGGCCGGATCGGGTGCGGCTCGGCGGATGCCGGGTTGCCGCCGTGGTGGGGCTGCCGGTCCGGGGTCCGGCCACCGCCGTGGTCGGCGGGTTGCCGGTCCGGGGTCTGGTGGGCGGGCCGTCGGGCCGGGGCCGGATCGGCCGGGGCCACGTGGTGGACCGGCTCGCTGGACCGGACGGCTTCGTAGGTTCGTGTCGCCGCCGAGGGCCGGTGCACTGGCGTGCTCGGCACCGCGTCCCGGACGGTGGTGCGCACCGCGTGCGCAGGCGTCGTGACGACCCGGGTCACCGCTGGTTCCTGGTGGTGGGTGGTGGTCGGGCGGTGGTCCGCGATCGCCGCGACCGGCTCGGGCACCGGCGGGGCGAGGACCGCTGCAGCCGGGCGGGTGGTCTCGACACCGGGGCGCACGGTGGCCGAGTCGACAGGGATCCCGCTGACGGGCGCGATCGGGCTGACCGGGGCGGCCGCCGCGCCGGTCAGGCCGGTCGGATCGGCCGGGAAGTCCGCCGGATCGATCGGTGCGGACGTGGCGGGGGCGATGGGCAGCACCGGCCAGCCGGCGTCGCCGGGCTGAGCGCCGAGGGGCAGCGCCACCACGGGATCGGTCTCGCCCGGCAACGTGATCGTGGCCACCTGCCCGGTCCACGCGCTCGTGCCGCCGACGCCGGTGGCGACCCCGTCCCCGGCGGCGACGGGCCAGCTGGTCGACGGCGGGGTGCCACGCAGGACCGCCGCCGCGGTGTCCGCCTCGCGCAGGTGGCGCCGGGCCAGGCGATGAGCGGCGCGCAGCGTGGTCGCGAGCCGGGTGCGCAGGGTGGCCAGGTGCTGCTGCGCGCCGTGCAGGGCGGCCTCGGCTTGGGACCGGTGGGGCCCCGTGGTCGCGGCCAGCCGGGTGTCCGCGGCGAGGACCTCGCGTTCGGCTTCGCCGATCTCGGTGCGCAACTGCTTGGCGGTCTTGTCCAGCCGTTCCGCGGCGTGCTGGTTGACCAGCAACTGCCCGTGCCAGGTGTGCAACGCCTGGCTCGCCGCCCGCAACTCGCCGTGGGCCGTCTCCAGTGCGCCGGGCACCGGGGCACCCACGGCGGCGAAGCCTTCGGCGCAGGCGCCCTGCCAGTCGCCGGCGGTGAGCACCGAGCGCAGCGAGCCGGGCGAACCGGCGAGTCGATCACCCGCGCCCGCCATGGCATCGGCCGCCGCGCGGACGTCACCCGCGTTGCCGGGCGCCGGGTCGAACCCCAGGCCCGCGAACTTTCCTCGCACTTGCGCTCCTCCGCTCACCAACGTCCGCAGTGAACCGGCGGCGTGTCGCACCCGGCCAGGCGCGCTGCCCAGGGAGGCAAGCGGAGGGCACCCATGCGCAAACGACACAATGGGCGGTGACTGGCACGGAAATGGCGAGCGGCGGCAGAAAGGCGGGCGGTGTGTCTCCCGACCCGGAGGACCTCGATGACCTGGTTGTGCACATGTCCGGTGTCGGCGTTCGCCGTGGCGGCAACGACTTGCTCGCCGCCGTCGACTGGCGCGTCGAGCTCGACGAGCGCTGGGTGATCCTCGGCGGCAACGGTGCGGGCAAGACCACGCTGCTGCGCATCGCCGCCGCCGAGCTGCACCCGACCTCGGGCACCGTGCACCTGCTCGGCGAGCGGATCGGCCGGACCAACGTGTTCGAGCTGCGCCCGCGCATCGGGTTCAGCTCGGCCGCCGTCGCCGGCCGGGTGCCGGGCGACGAGCAGGTGCTCGACGTCGTGGTCAGCGCCGGGTACGCCGTCGTCGGGCGCTGGCGCGAGGCCTACGACCAGCTCGACACCGGCCGCGCCCGCGAACTGCTGACCATGCTCGGTGTGGGGCACCTCGCCGAGCGCACGTTCGGCACGCTGTCCGAAGGGGAGCGCAAGCGCACGCTGATCGCCCGCGCGCTGATGACCGACCCGGAGGTGCTGCTGCTCGACGAGCCCGCCGCGGGCCTCGACCTCGGCGGCCGCGAGGACCTGGTCGCGACGCTGTCCGAGCTGGCCGCCGACCCGGACGCGCCGGCCACCGTGCTGGTCACCCACCACGTCGAGGAGATCCCGCCCGGGTTCACCCACCTGATGCTGCTGCGCGACGGCGGCGTGGTCGCGCAGGGTCTGCTGGAGGACGTGCTGACCAGCGAGAACCTCACCGAGGCGTTCGGCCAGGACCTGGTGCTGGAGCGCTCCGCGGACCGGTACTTCGCCCGCCGCAAAGGCTGACGTTCTTACTGCGCGGTAGCCTGCCGGGGACCGTCGCAACAGGAGGTTTCGCGTGGCTGAGTTCGTCAAGCTCGAGGTCGAGGACGGCATCGGCACCATCCGGCTGCAGCGCCCGCCGATGAACGCCATCAACCGGCAGTTGCAAGCCGAACTGCGAGCCGCGGCCTACGAAGCACGCGACCGGGACGACGTGAAAGCCGTGATCGTCTACGGCGGCGAGAAGGTGTTCGCCGCGGGCGCGGACGTCAAGGAGTTCGCGCCGATGGACTACAACGCCATCGCCGACTACGGCCCCGAACTCTCCGGCGCGATCACCGCGATCGCCGAGCTGCCCATGCCGACCGTCGCCGCGATCACCGGCTACGCCCTCGGCGGCGGCTACGAGCTCGCCCTGGCCTGCGACCGCCGGATCTGCGGCGACAACTCGAAGGTCGGCCAGCCCGAGATCCTGCTCGGCATCATCCCCGGCGCGGGTGGGACGCAGCGCCTGGCCCGCCTCGTGGGCCCCGCCAAGGCGAAGGACATCGTCTACACAGGACGGTTCGTGGGCGCCGAGGAAGCCCTCGCGATCGGCATGGTCGACCAGGTGGTCGCACCCGACGACGTCTACAAGGCCGCCCGCGACTGGGCCGGTCAGTTCACCGGTGCCGCCTCCCGCGCGCTGGCCGCCGCGAAGGCCGCCATCGACGGCGGCCTCGACGGCGACCTGGCCAACGGCCTGAAGCTCGAGACCGCGCTGTTCGCCGCTCTGTTCAACACCGAGGACCGCACGACGGGGATGGCCTCGTTCATCGAGAACGGGCCGGGAAAGGCGCAGTTCAATGGCCGCTGAGCACGACCTCGACCCCGCGCCGAACCCGCATGCCACCGAAGAGCAGGTCGAGGCGGCCTGGACGGACCCGAAGCTTGCCAACGTGCTCTACCACGACTGGGAAGCGGGCACGTACGACGAGAAGTGGTCCATCTCCTACGACGAGCGCTGCATCGACTACGCCGTCGGCCGGTTCAAGGCGGTCGCGGGCGACGCCGGCCCGTACGAGCACGCCATGGAACTGGGCAGTGGCACCGGGTTCTTCCTGCTGAACCTGATGCAGGGCGGCGTGGCCAAGAAGGGCTCGGTCACCGACCTCTCGCCCGGCATGGTCGAGGTCGCCCTGCGCAACGGCGCCAACCTGGGCCTCGACGTCGACGGCCGGGTCGCCGACGCCGAGCGGATCCCCTATGACGACAACACCTTCGACCTGGTGGTCGGGCACGCCGTGCTGCACCACATCCCGGACGTGCAGGCCGCGTTCGCCGAGGTGCTGCGGGTGCTGAAGCCCGGCGGCCGGTTCGTCTTCGCCGGCGAGCCGACGAAGATCGGTGACCGCTACGCGCGCAAGCTCGGCCAGCTGACGTGGTGGCTGACCACGAACGTGACGAAGCTGCCGCGGCTGCGCGGGTGGCGCCGCCCGCAGGAGGAGCTGGACGAGTCGTCGCGTGCCGCCGCCCTGGAGGCCGTCGTCGACATCCACACGTTCGACCCGGCCGCCCTGGAGGGGATGGCTAGGTCGGCCGGGGCGGCGCGGGTGCGTGCGGTGACCGAGGAGTTCGCCGCCGCTTTGTTCGGGTGGCCGGTGCGGACCTTCGAGGCCGCCGTGCCGCGGGAGAAGCTCGGCTTCAAGTGGGCGATGTTCGCGTACCGGACCTGGCAGCGACTGTCCGCTGTGGACGAGAAGCTGCTCGCCAAGGTGTTGCCGCGCAGCCTGTTCTACAACGTGCTGATCACCGGGACCAAGCCCGAGTGATCGAGACCTGCCCGATCTGCGCCAAGCACCGCGGGCAGGGTGAGCTCGTCGGCCCGGTGGTCTGACGCGACGAGCTTGTGGTGGTGTCGCGCCTCGGGCGCGGTGTCGCGCACTTCCACCAGCACGCGTTCGCCCGCCATCCCGGCACCCCCGATGACCTGTCACTGCCGGCGCGCTGGGCTGGCCCGGCGGTTGAGCGGCTACTTCGGTTGAGTCACCAGCCGGGCGGTGATCAGCTCGGCGCAGGTCGTGGCGTCGGTGTCCGTGGTGTCGACCTCGAGGTCGTAGTGCACGCCGTCGTGGACGGTCTCGGCCTGCTTGGCGGCCATGCCCGCGATGCGGTCACCGCGAGCGAGCTCGCGTGCCTCGGCCGTAACGGCGTCGCAGTGGACGCCGACCCAGAGCACCGCCAGGCCGGCCAGGGCCTGGCGCCACCGGTCCTGGGATTCCCGCCCGCTGAGGAACACGTCGTCGATGATGACCTTGGCGCCGGCCCTGACCATGGCGGCGACGCCCGTCATCCAAGCCCGTTCAAGCCGGCCGAAGGTGTCGTCGGGGGTCACGTCACCGTCCTCGGAGATGGCGATCCCCTCGCCTGGCATGGCCTCGACCAGCATGTCGACGCTGAGGCTGAGCCAGGGTTCGGGGAGCCGGTCCTGCAGGGCGCGGGCGATGGTGGACTTGCCGGAGCTCGAGCCGCCGTTGAGGACGATGACCTGGGTCAGCACGCGAGCATCTTCTGGATGGCCTGGCGGGAGACGCCCAGCTCGCGGGCGATGTCGGACTGGCTGACGCCCTGGTCGATGAGGCCCTGCATGAGCTCGCGGCGCTCCGCGGCGAACTGCTGGGCGAGGCGGGTGTGGTGGATCGCCTTGTCGCGGGCGTCCTTGATCCGGTCGAGCGCTTCTCGGTGGTCCTCGTTCACGAACCCATCGTGACAACAGGGGGTTGTCATGTCAACGCCCTATTGTCAGATTCGTCATGCAGGGCGGTGGTGGTGCGCTCACACTTGACTGCATGACGATCCCGGATCCTGAGCGAGGCCCCCGGCCCGGTTATGAGGCACCCGGGTACGAGGCGCCCGGGTACGAGGTGCACGAAGAGATCGAGGACAGCAGGGCCGGCCGCATCCGGGCCGTGCGAATGGTCTGCTCCGTCATCACGTTCATCACCGTGTTGTTCGCGGTCGTGCTGGTCGCGCACATCATCCTGGTGCTCGCGGAGGCCAATCCGAAGAACGGGTTCGCGTCGTTCGTGTCCAGTTGGGCCTCAGGCGTGTCACTGGGCCTGCACAACCTGTTCACCCCCGACGCGGCCAAACTGCGCACGTTCCTCAACGACGGCACCGCCGCCATCCTGTGGCTGCTCATCGGCGCCGCGCTGAACTTCCTGATCCGCCGGTTCACCCTGCCCGGCCCGCGCCGGTCGGTCGACTACCGCCGCACCATCGAATAGTCGAGGCGAGTAGTCGAACCGAGCGAGTAGCCGAACCGAGCGGCCTCCATAATCGCCGAGTGGCGTATCCGTTCACCCTTGGCGACGTCGCTTTCCTGCGGTCTAGGGAAGGCGCGGCGGCGCTGGCCGCGGTGGGGAGCCTCCCGCTGACCAAGGACAGCCACCTGCGCGACGTTGCCGCGGTGCGGCGCCGGCACCCCGAGCACGCCGCCGCCCTGGTGGAGACGGTGTTGCTGCGACGGAAGGCCGGGTCCAAAGTGGAGGACCCGGATCGCTGGCTGTTCACCGACACCGCGCTCCAGCAGGCCACCGCCGCGCCCGTCGCGCGCCACCGCGCCCACCGGTTCGCCGATCGCGACGTGCACGACCTCACCTGCTCGGTCGGGGTCGACCTGGCCGCCCTCGGCGCGGTGGCCAAGCAGTGCATTGGATCCGACCTCGACCCGGTCCGGCTTGCCATGGCACGGCACAACTGTCCGGACGTCACCGTGGTGCGGGCGGACGCGACCCGGCCCGTCACCAAAGGGACCGCGCTGTTCGCCGATCCGGCGCGACGGGACGCGGTCGGGCGCCGCCGGTGGCGGGCCGCGGACTTCCTGCCGCCGCTGGACGCACTGGCCGAGGCGTACGCCGGGCGCGACCTCGCGGTGAAATGCGCGCCAGGCATGGACTTCGACGCGCTGCCGTTCGCCGGCGAGGTCGAGCTGGTCTCGCTCGACGGCGCCGTGCGGGAGGCCTGCCTGTGGACCAACGGCCTGGCGACCGCCGCGACCCGGCGCGCCACGGTGCTGAACCCCGACGGGACACAGTGGACGATCACCGACGCCGAACCCGACGACTGCGCGGTCGGCGAACCGGGCGAGTGGATCGTCGACCCCGACGGCGCGGTCGTACGGGCCGGGTTGGTGCGCCATTACGCCCATCGCCACGGGCTGTGGCAGCTGGACGAACGGATCGCTTATCTGACGGGGGATGTGCCACCGCCGGGCGTGCGGGCTTTTCGGGTGCGGGAATTCGGGCATTACACCGAGAAAGCCTTGCGTGCCACCCTTCGTCGGTTGGGTGTCGGCGTGGTGGAAATCCTGGTTCGCGGACTCGACATCGACCCCAATGCGTTGCGACCGCGGTTGAAACTCTCCGGTTCCGCGTCGGTTTCGGTTGTGCTGACCAGGATCGGACGCACGCCCACGGCCTTCGTCTGTGATGCCGTGTCTGTTGTGGATACCCAGATCGATACCAAGAACCGGACAAAACGGGTTCAGTGACGCGCGGACGTCAATTACGTTTCCCGGGTCGAATGTCTGATCCCAGGAGTACTCACATGTCCACCACCCGTACGCGGCTGGCCGGCTTCGCCAAGCTCGCCACCGTCGGCGCGTTATCCGCGCTCGTCGCGGGCGGCATCTCGGCCGCCGCCGACTCCAGCGCGCAGGCGCACGGCCACAGCCACGAGCCCGCCAACGTCACGACGGTCAAGAACGACGTCAAGGCCTACTACGGCGACACCGTCGATGCCGCCGGCCACCACCACGCGTCCACCGACAGCCTCTGGGCCCAGGACGTCCAGAACCAGATCGCGGGCGCCCAGCGCTACCTGCAGGAGCGGCTGCGTTCGCACCACCTGCACAACCCGGCCCTGGTGCTCGACGTCGACGACACGTCCGAGGTCACCTACGGCTGGGAGGTGGATGTCGACTTCCACTACGACCCGGTGTCGAACGAGGCGGCCATCAACGCCGGCGCGTTCCCGGCCATCCAGCCGACGCTGGCCCTGGCCAAGTGGGCCAAGGCGCACGGGGTGAAGCTGTACTTCATCACCGGCCGGCCCGAGCACCAGCGCGCGGCCACGCTGAAGGACCTCGCCAACGACGGCTACCCCACGCCGGACGGCGCGTTCCTCAAGTACGAGGGCGGCAACAACCCCGCTTACCTGCCGTGCGCGCCGACCTGCACGACCATCCAGTACAAGTCGGGCACCCGCAAGCACATCGAGGAGGACCTGGGCAGCGACATCGTGGTGAACGTCGGTGACCAGTTCAGCGACCTCGACGGCGGCTACGCCGACCGCGGCGTGAAGCTGCCGAACCCGATGTACTACCTGCCGTGAACCGTCGAGGGGGTCGCGGAAATTCGCGACCCCCTCGCCCGCGCCCCTGGTAACTTCGGTCGAATGCCTTCTTTCGAAGAGATCACTCGCCACCACGAACCCGACCCGGACGAGAACCCCTGGGTGCAGGGACCACCGCCGTCCGGACCCGTATCCCTCGTGGACTACGACCCGCACTGGCCCGAGCACTACCAGCGACTCGCCTCCGGCATCCGCGAAGCCCTCGGCGACGTCGTCCTGGACCTCGAGCACGTCGGCTCGACCTCGGTCCCCGGCCTGGCCGCCAAGAACGTCATCGACATCGATCTCACCGTCGCCGACCCGCGCGACGAGGACGCCTACGTCCCCGCGCTGGAGCGCATCGGCTACACGCTCGTCATCCGGGAACCCTCGTGGCACGAGCACCGGGCCCTGCGGCTGGCCGACCTCGACACCTGGCCCCGGGTGAACCTGCACGTCTTCGGGCCCGACTGCCCGGAGGCGATCCGCCACCGCATGTTCCGCGATTGGTTGCGCACCCACCCGGAGGACCGCGACCTTTACGCGAATGCCAAGCGCGACGCGATCCCCGGCGGCGGCAACGTGATGGACTACAACGGCCGCAAGGAAAAGGTCGTCCACGAGATCTACGACCGCATGTTCCGCGCGGCTGGGATGCTGTAGCAAGCCGCGCTATTCCACTGTGTAGTTGACAAGGTGCAGACCGTGATCGGCCACGACCGAGTTTGCCACAGGTTCGAACCCCTGTTCGACTACACGATCGGGTGAAGCGCGCTGAGCCTGGTCAGCAGGAGTTCCCGCAGCTTGTCCACGCCGTCGGTCGGCTCCATCGCGACCTCCACCGGCCGCCGGTCGGTCGGCTGCCCCCGGCGCCGGCCCTCCGGCCGCTGGTCGGCGATGAGCCCGCCGCGGCCCGGTCCGTACGAGCAGTCGACCTCGACCGGCATCGCCGCCGTGCGCAGCAGGCCCGGCACGGCGGCCTCGGCGACGGCGACGGCGTCGTGGATCGGCACGCCGTCGCGGCCGAGGAACTCCGAGTAGTACGCGTAGGTGTCCGCGGAGAAGCCGGCGAGGGCGGCGCCGATCGGCCCGGACTCGGCGAGCGCGGTCAGCCACGCCTTGTCCACCGTGCAACGCAGCGTCAGGTCCAGCGGCACCAGCGTGACCGGCACCTGCTCGACGGCGAGCACCCGCTGTGCGGCCTCCGGGTCGCTCCACAGGTTGAACTCCGCGGCGGGCGTGGTGTTGCCGTGCGCGAGCCCACCGCCCATGATCACCAGCCGGTCGATCTTCTCGGCGAGCCGCGGGTGCGCGGCGAGCAGCAGGGCGACGTTGGTCAGCGGGCCGATCGGCACGATGGTGACCGGCTCGTCGGCTGCCTCCAGCAGGCGGGCCATCAGCGTCACGGCGTCCACATCGGACGCCCGTGCGCGCGGCTCCGGCAACGTGTCGGCACGGCCGGAGAGCCCGTCGGAGCCGTGCACGTCGTAGGCCTCGTGCACCTGGGGGTGCACCAGCGGGTGGGCGGCGCCGATGCCCACCGGGACGTCCTCGCGGCCCAGGAAAGCGAGCAGCCTGCGGGCGTTGCGGGTGGTCATCGCCAGGGGCACGTTGCCGAAGACTGCGGTGACGCCGAGCAGGGTGACCTCGGGCATGGCGCAGGCCAGCGCGATGGCGAAGGCGTCGTCGACCCCGGGATCGGTGTCGATGATCAGCGATGGCATGGGCTCGTCCCCCTCGATGGGCTCCTGCGGGTCACCAGGTAGTTTGCCGTGGCATGACGTCCATGTGGGGATCGCCGGTCGCGCAGCGGCTGCGGTCGTGGCGGCGGACCAGGCACGATCCGATGCAGGCGAAGTTCCTCACCCTCGATTCGCTGCGGTGGGTGTTGCGCAATCGCGCGTACACGCCCTGGTACCTCGTGCGGTACTGGCGGCTGCTGAAGTTCCGGATCGCGAACCCGCACGTGATCCTGCGCGGCATGGTGTTCCTGGGCAAGGACGTGGAGCTGCACTGCCGTCCGGGTTTCGGGCGCATGGAGATCGGCCGCTGGGTGCACATCGGCGACGGCAACGCCATCCGCTGCCACGAGGGTTCGCTGCGCATCGGCGACAAGGCGGTGTTCGGCCGGCAGAACGTGGTCAACTGCTACCTGGACATCGAGCTAGGCGAGGCCGCGCTGGTCGCCGACTGGGTCTACATCTGCGACTTCGACCACGTCACCGCCGACATCTCGGTGCCGATCAAGGACCAGGGCATCGTCAAGTCGCCGGTGCGGATCGGCCCGGACACCTGGCTCTGCACGAAGGTCACCGTCACCAAGGGCAGCCGGATCGGCCGGGGCTGCGTGATCGGTGCCCACGCGGTCGTACGCGGTGACGTGCCCGACTACGCCATCGCCGCCGGGATGCCCGCGAAGGTGGTCCGCGACCGGCGCGCGATCTACCAGGCGGACGCGGAGCGCCGCGCGGCCGTGGAAGACATGGCGCGCAAGGCATCCGCGGCGTTGAAGAAGACGCTGAACAGCACCTGACGGCGCCGCTTTGACCTAACGGCCGAAGATGTTGCCGGTCGGGATCTTGGGACGGCCGAGCGGCTCACCGCGGCGGGGGACGGCGGCGTCGTAGACCTGGGCGGTCGCGGCCGCGATCTTGGTCCAGTCGAAGTCGGTGGCCAAGCGTTCGCGGGCGGCCTTGGCTCGCCGCGCCGCGGCGGCCGGATCGTCCAAAACGGACCGGACGGCCGCCGTCAGCCCGTCCACGTCGCCCGGCTCGAACGACAACCCGGTCCGGCCGTGCTGGACCACTTCGCCCAGCCCGCCCGCGGTCGATGCCACCAGCGGTGCCCCGGCGGCCGCCGCCTCCAGCGCCACGATGCCGAACGGCTCGTACTTGCTCGGCAGGACAACGAGATCGGCCGCCGCGAGGGTCGCGGTCAGCTCGCGGTCCGAGAGGTGCCCGACGAAGTCCACGGCCCGGCGCACGCGGTGCTTGCGGGCCCGGTCCGCCAGCCACTGCGCGTGCGAACCGCGTCCGGCGACCACCAACCGCGTGCCGGGGTGGCTGCGGCGGATGCGGGGGAGCGCCGCGATCAGGTCCTGGACGCCCTTCTCCCATTCGAGCCGGCCGAAGAAGAAGATCACCGGCGCGTCAGCGGCACTGTGCTTCGCCCTGGTCTGGGCCACCCGGGCGGCTGGGGCGCGCCAGTCGCGCCGCTCGATGCCGTTGTGGATCACGTCGATGCCGTCCGGCTCGACGTCGAAGAGGTGGGCCACCTCGGCACGCATGGCCGAGGAGCACGTGATCAGGCGGTCGGCGCGGTTGGCGAGCCACCACTCGACCGAGTGGACCTGCTGGTTGAGCGGCTGGGAGAGCCAGCCGGAGTGCCGTCCGGCCTCCGTGGCGTGCAGGGTCGCGACCAGCGGGACACCGGCCTGCTCGGCGAGCGCGGTCGCGGGGTGCGTGACCAGCCAGTCGTGGGCGTGCACGACGTCGGGGCGCCAGGTCTTCAGCAGGTCGTTGCCCGCGCGGATCATGGCGTGCCCCATGGCGAGGGTCCACGCGACGAGGTCGCGCTCGAACACCAGGTGCGGCGGGTCCTCGGCCACCCTGATCACCCGCACGCCGTCGCACACGACGTCCTCGGTCGGGTGCGTCACGGCGTCGGTGCCGGCCTCGTGGCGGCACAACACGGTCACGTCGTCGCCGCGCAGGGCCAGGTGACGGGCCAGCGCGTGCACGTGCCTGCCGAGGCCGCCGACCACGACCGGCGGGTACTCCCACGACAACATCAGCACACGCATCGCCCGTGATCCTCGCACCCGCGGCCGCGGACCTACTCACCGGTACCGATTCCCGCGAGGGCGACGGCCGCGTCGCGCAGAACCGCGACGGCCTCGTCGTGGCCGCGTTCGCCGGCCACGGTGTCGTAGGTCTCGAAGCTCGTGAGCGTCCACAGCAGCGTGGTCAACCGGTCGTCCGCGGTCATACCCGCGCGCCGCAGCACCTCGCTGATCGCGAGCCGGCGGCGCTGGTCGCGGTCGGCGATCACCGCGCGCAGGTCGTCGTCGAGCGCCGCGAACGCCCGCAGCCTGCGCGTGGCCACCAGGTCGTGCTTCCAGAAAGCGGCGAAGGTCGCGACCAGCTCACCCAGCGGGTCTTTCGACGTGAAGGCCTCGCCGAGCCGGTGCAGGCCGCCGCGCCCGGCCAGGTGGTCGCAGAGCGCCTCGAGCAAGCCGCGTTTGCCGCCGAACGCGTTGTAGACGGTCTGGCGCGACACGTCGGCGTGCTTGGCCACGGCGTCCAGCGAGAGCTGCGGGTTCCGGCCGGCGAGCAGCGCGCGCGCTGAAGAGACGATCCGGTCCTTGGTCTCCTCGGCGCCCTGCTTGCGCTTGGCGGAGTTGTAAGAGCGTGGACTCACGAGGCTCCCTCCACTATATTGGATTTACAGTAAGTCCAATTATCGCACATCTGGGGACGTCATGACCAGCTATTCAGGGTTCGAGGGCAAGGTCGCCGTGGTGACCGGCGGTTCACGGGGCATCGGCGCGCGGACCGCGCGGCTGCTGGGCGAGCAGGGCGCGAAGGTCGTGGTGTCCGGCCGCGACGAGACGGCCATGGCCGGTGTCGTGGCGGCCATCGAGCGCGACGGCGGCACCGCGATGGCCGTCGCGGCGGAGGCCACGAGCATGGCGGCGCTGGAGCACCTGCGCGACCGCGCCGAGGCCGAGTTCGGACCGGTCGACGTGCTGATGGCGTTCGCTGGTGGGAACCCCTCGCGGCCCAAGCCGCTGATGGAGATGTCCGAGCAGGAGTGGCGCACGGCGGTCGACGAGAACCTGACCGCGACCTTCCTCGCGCTGCGGGCGTTCGTGCCGGGGATGATCTCTCGCGGCTCGGGCGCGGTCGTGACGATGTCGTCCAGTGCGGGGCGGATGGCGGGCATGGTTTCGCCCGGCGCCTACTCGGCGGCCAAGGCCGGCGTGGTGATGTTGAGCCAGAAGGTGGCGACGGAGGTCGGGCCGGCCGGGGTGCGGGTGAACTGCGTCGCGCCGTCGTCGATCCGGACCGAGCGCGTGTCGGCGAACATGCCGCCGGAGATCGCCAAGCAGATCGCGGAAATGCATCCGTTGAAGCGGATCGGGGAGACGGCGGACGTGGCCGAGGCGGCCGTGTTCCTGGCTTCGGACTCGGCTTCCTGGTTGACCGGGATCACGATCGACGTGGCCGGTGGGCGGATCACCAGCTGATTCCGGTTCGCTGCGCCATCGGCGGCCTCGAACAGGCGGTTTGGCCTCGGGTTGGGGTGGTGGCCCTCTATTAAGGGCGGCTGCCGCGGGTGTTCGCCGCTGGGTGGTTGGGTTGGTCTCGGGGTGGGGGCGGCGAACACCCTTGCCGACGGTGCCGGCGGTTTGCGCTGCGTGGGTGGCTGGGTTGAATGGTTGCGTTGCGCTGTTGCCTGCCGTTTGTTTGGTGGTCCCGGTGGTGGCTGGGCTGCGTGAAAGACCGGAATATTCCACCATTCTTCGGTTAGGCCGTTTGGTCGATTGTTGTGGTATGATCGGGGTATGGAGCTGGGGGAGCTTAACTCGACTGTCGCGCAGTTGCGGCGTCTGGAGTTGAAGCTGCTCGACGACATTTCCCAGCTCGAGTGGAAAGAGTCGGGGTATCCGCAGTTGTGGCGGTTCCTGCAGGATGTCCTGCACGTGACCGCCCTCGAGGCCAAGCGCCTCGAACGCCACGTTGAGTTGTTGTGTCCGAAGGTGGGGATCACTGGTCAGTCGATCCCGCTGCGGCTGCCTGCCGCGCGGGCGGCGATGGCGGCGGGGGAGATCTCCGGTGCGCATGTGGACAAGATCGCCACCACGGTGGAGTCGGTCCCGGTCGAGCACGCCGAGCAGGTCGAGGCGGACATGACGGGGTTGGCCCGGAAGTTCAATCCGACCCAGCTCATCCGCCTGGGCGAGCGCATCGTCGACGCCCTCAACCCAGACGGTCGCAAACCCATCGAACGAATGGTGGTGGATGCGCAGAACACGCTGGACCTGTACGAGCACCGCGACGGGTCGCTGTCGGGCCAGTTCCGCTTCGGCGGCGAAGACGCGAGCGTGCTGCGCGCGCTGCTCTCCCCGCTGGCCAAGCCGCAGCCTCAGGATGACCGGATCCTGAGCGAGCGGCAGGGCGACGCCCTGGCGGAGATCATCGGGTTCGCCGCCGACTCCGGCCAGGCTCCGGCTGAGGGTGGCGAGCGCCCCCACATCGCGGTGACGGTCTCCTTGGAGACTCTGCAGACCCGGATCGGCCGGGCCATCCTCGACGATGCCCGCACCCTGACCCCGGAGCAGGCCCGCCGGGTAGCGTGCGAGGGGAAAATCATCCCCGTCGTCCTCGGCGGCCAATCCCAGCCACTGGATATCGGCGAAACCCGCCGCCTGGCCGATAAACGATTGCGCAGAGCCCTCGCCATCCGAGACCAAGGCTGCGCCGCACCCGGATGCGCACGAACACCACACCAATGCCACGCCCACCACATCAAACATTGGGCCGACGGCGGACCGACAACGCTCGACAACCTGGTCCTGGTATGCCCGTACCACCATCGGCTGATCCATCACACCGAATGGACAGTCCATATGGATAACGGGCTGCCGGTATTCACCCCACCACCCTGGCTGCAACGCGCCGGCTAAAAGACGCCGCGTAAATTCCTGTAACTCAGCCACCGCCGGGACCACCCCGGCAACCGCAGGGCGCCCTCGCAACGCAACCCCTCAACCGGACCACCCACGCCACGCAACCACCGGCACCGGTGGCAAGGGTGTTCGCCGCCACCAGCCCCGAGGCCAAACCAGCCACCGGCGGCGAACACCCGCGGCAGCAACACCCACACGAGAGCACCACCCCGGAACACTCAACCCCCGTCAGCCACCCACTCGGACCCACTATCCGCAGCACGCCAACCTTCACAGGGTGGATGTGGAAACCCAGCGGTCAAGCCAGGTCACGGGCCATGGCCATGCGGGGCGCCATGGCGTCCAAACCAGACTGGATCTCGGCGTCCCGCACCGCCTGCAGCCCGAGGGAGCACTCCTCGTGGGGCAGCTCGCGGCGCGCAACACCTCGGCCGGGTCGTGCGGGGGAACACCATGCCCAGGTCGGTGAACAACCGGCCCGAGGCGTACTCGATTTTCACGAGCTCGGCGATCTCTTGCTCGTCCAGGTTCACAGCTCGCGCACCATCACGAGGCGGGGCGCCATGGCGTCCAAACCGGACTCGATCTCGGCGTCCCGCACCGCCTGCAGCTCGGGGGAGCACTCGGCATACGGCAGTTCGCGGAAACCGTGTCTGGTGTACCACGGACCGTTCCACGGGATGTCGGTGAAGGTCGTCAGGACCATCCGCCGGTACCCGGCGCCGCGGGCCCAGTCGAACGAGGCGAGCAGCAGGCGGGTGCCGATCCCGCGGGCGCCGTGGTCCGGGTGCACCGCGATCTGCTCGAGGTGGGCGTCGGGGCCGAGCCGGCCGAGCGCCGCGAACGCCACCGGCGGGTCGCCCTCGACCAGCACGGCCTCGGCGCCGCGGATCACCTCGGCCGGGTCGTCCGGTGGGAAGACCATGCCCAGCGCGGTGAACGGCGCGACCGAGAGGTCCTCGATCTTGGCCAGTTCCGCGATCCTGGATTCGTCCACCCGGTCACTGTCGCAGAGCGCGGGCGTCCAGCCGACCGAATATCCCGTCGCTCGCCCAGTACCGGCGGGCCAGGTCGAGCGCGGGCCGCCCGGCCCGCACCAGCGCGGCCAGTTCGGTGAACCGGCGCTGGTGCTCGGCGGCCCGGTCGCGGGCGTACTGCGCCGCCGAGTCCTTGGTGACCATGAAAGCCCAGTCGCTGGACAACGCCAGCAACGCCTCGCGGGCGATCTGGTCCAGCACGAAGTCGCGCGCGGCACCACCGTGATCATCCACAACGGACAGCAGTTCGGCCTGCACAGACGCGCCGGCCGCCACCAGGTCCGACACCTGCGCACCGTCCCAGACCCGCCAGTCCTTGCCCGAGCCCCACGACGACGCGGGCAACTCGATCGGGTCACCCACGTGCCCGGCGGCTTGCGCGCCCCGCAACGTGGTCACGCGCACGCCCGCCTCCGGCAGCATCCGCAGCACCTGCCGCAGCCACTCGGGACCTTCGTGCCACCAGTGCCCGTACAACTCCGTGTCGTACGCGGCCACCACCAGGCCCGGCGCACCCTGCTCGGCCTGCAGGTCCTTCAGCCGGGACACCACCGTGGACACGAAGTCGTCGGCGTGGCGGCGGATCGCGTCCCGCGCCAGCAGCGGGTCGTACGGACGTTTGCGCTCGGGCGGCACCTGCTTCCCCGTCACCCGCGCGGGTTTCAGCCCGGACGGGTGGTCGTAGGTGTGGAAGTCGCGGTACGCGTCGTGCCCGGGGTACCCGGCCTTCGGCGACCAGACGCGGTAGGTGACGTTCAGGTCCCGGGCGAAGGCGACCACATCGGACGACCCGACCGGTCGCCCCGCGTGGGTCTCGCCCCGCGTCGACGGACCGTCCACAAGGAACCGCCGCACGCCCGCGGCCGCGTACCCGGCCTCCATCCCGGGCGCGTACCCGCACTCCGGCGCCCAGATGCCCTCGGGCGCACGGCCGAGCCGCAATGCCGTGTCCGCCAAGCCTTCCGCGAGCGCGAACCGGCGCACCCGCGGGTCGAGCAACGGCTGGAACGGGTGCGTGGCCGGCCCGCCGAGCAACTCGACGACCCCCGCGTCGACCAGCGGCCGCAGCACCGGCGAAAACCCGTGCCGCCACCGGGTTTCGAACTCCTCGAGCGCCCGCGACGACGCCCGGTGCTCGGCGGCGGCGAGCTCACGCAGCAACGGGTCGTCGCGCTGCCAGCGCACGGCGGCCGAGTGCGCCCGCAGCTGCCACATGCCGAGCCAGTCGTGGAACGCGCGCAACGCGTGCGGGTCGTCCAGCTGCGCGGCGAGCACCGGTGTCACGCCGAGGGTCAGCACGTCGGTGCGACCCTCCTCGGCGAACTCGCGCACCAGGTCGAGCACCGGCAGGTACGAATGCGCCCACGCCTGGTAGAGCCATTCCTCGCCGACCGGCCACGCGCCGTGGTGCGGCAGCCACGGCAGGTGGCTGTGCAGGACGAGGCTGAACGAGCCGATCGGATCGCTCACGGCCGCACCGCGACGGCGACCACGTCCAGGCCCGCGTCGAGTTCCGCTGTCGAGATCTCGAAGTCCGCACACGTCACCGAGGTCACCGCGGCCAGCAGCGCGGGCGGCCAGGGCGCGCCGGACACGGCGACCTCGACCTGCGCGTCGATGATCGAGCCGCCCAGCCGCTCGTCCAGCGCACGCAACCGCGGCCCGTGCCGCAGGGTCGCGAGCAACTCCAGCTCCAGCCCGGCCTCGCGCACCAGTTCGGCCAGTTCGGCCGGGGCCAGTTCGCGGGTGTGGAACGGGTTCAGCGGCGTGTCCCGGCCGGGGGAGAAGGTGATCCGGTTCGGCGTCGTGACGAGCAGCCGTCCACCCGGGCGCAGCACCCGCACGCACTCGGCGAGGAATCCCGCCTGGTCCCACAGGTGCTCGATGACCTGCAGGTTCGCCACGACGTCCACCGACGCCGAGCGCAGCGGCAGGGCTGCCAGGTTGCCGCGCAGGGCTTTCACCGCCGGGTAGGCGGCCGCGACGTGCCGCGCGGTCAGCTCGTCGTAGTCGAGCCCGAGCACCACGGCCGCGTCCCGCGCGAGCAGGTCGGCGCCGTAACCCTCGCCACAGCCGGCCTCGAGCACGACTGCACCGGCGCAGTACCGCGCCAGCGCACGATAAGCAGCCTCGTGGCGGCGAAACCAGTAGTTCTCCTGGGCGACACCGGGCACGGTCCGCTCACCGGTCAGGGGGAGCGGCTCGACCGATCGCTGCGTCGTCACGGCCCGCAGGCTACCCGCGAGCGCTGAGAGAGGTGCTTCCCATGGGTCCGCACACCGTCACGCCCTACCGGATGCCCACGGTGGCGCACTTGCCGTCGCCGGCCCGGTACGGCCGTTGCCACGCCGAGCGTTGCCTGCTGGTGATCCACGACATGCAGCACGGTTTCCTGCGCGCGTTCGCAGGCGACCGCTCGCCCGCACTGGAACTCGTGCACAACATCGCCAAGATCCGCGACACCTGCCGGGAACTCGGCATCCCGATCGCGTACTCGTCGGTCTCCGGCGCGCAGCCGTGGCCGGTGCTCGCCGCCGTCGCGCCGCGGCCACGCGACCTGAGCCTGCGCAGGCGACGCGACAACCGGGCCCGGCAAGAGACCCTGGCGGCGGCTTTGCGCGCGCAAGGCCGGGATCAGGTGATCGTCACCGGCTTGCACGCGCGTGGTGGCTGCCTGCGCACGGCCATGGATGCGCACGCGCTCGGCGTCGAGTCGTTCTTCGTGGCCGACGCGGTCGCGGACTACTCACGCGACAAGCACGAACAGGCGTTGCGCAGCGCCGCCGAGCACGCCGTCCCGACCACTTCGGGCACGGTCATCGGAGAATTGCTTGGCGTGCTTCGCTGAAACACTGGCGAAGGTGATCGGATCCGACTACCGTGTCACCCCGGCCCCGCTGTTACCCCCAGGCAGCGGGGCTCCTTACTGTCCGGGGAATTCCACGCAGCGCCCGGGGAATGCGTTGGGACGCTTAGAGATCGCTCGGTGACAACGCGACACCAAGTGCCCCGGGCCCGACGTGCACGCCGATGCTGGAGCTGACGTCGGTCACCGTGGCCTCGTGGGTCTCACCCAGCCGCGGCACCAGCGCCTGCAACAACGCCTGGGCCCGCGCCGGCGCCCCGAAGTGCTCCACGGCCACGTCGACCGGGCGACCGTCCGCTCGCTGCACCGCCGTGTCGACGAGCTTGCGCAGCGCGCGGTCGGTGCCGATCGCGCGGCTGAGCGGCGTGATCTGGCCCTGGTCCATCACCAGCAGCGGCTTGACGGAGAAGGCGCCGCCGAGCAGGGCCGCCGCGCCGCCGATCCGGCCGCCGCGGCGCAGGTACTCGAGCGTGTCCACGTAGATCAGTTCGGTGCTGCCCGACAGCCGCTTGCGCAAGGTGTCGACCACCCGCTTCATGGTGCCGCCCGCACCGGCCACCCGGGCCGCGGCGAGCACGGCGTAGCCGAGGCTCATGCCGGTCGTGCCGGAATCGGCCACCTGGACGGGGATCGCTGCCTGCTTGGCCGCTTCCTGGGCCGCCTGCACGGTGCGGGACTGGCGGGCGGAGACGTGCACCGACAGCACCGCGTCCGCGCCGTTGGCCGCGGCTTCCTGGTAGGCCCAGAAGAACGCCGCCGGGTCCGGCGGCGCGGTGGTGACCTGCTCGCCCGCTCTCAGCGCGTCGATCAGGCGCTGCTTGGGCATCCTGGACTCGATGTCGACCTGCTGCCCGACCTTGATCTGCATCTGCACGACGCCGATTCCCCACTGCTGTGCGACCTCTTCGGGCAGGCACGCGGTGGAGTCGGTCACGAGGGCGACACGTCCGGGCATGGCGGCAGGTTAACCCGTTCAGGGGATCAATGCCTGGGCCCGAGGTGCCGAGGGGTGAGCGCCGTCACCCCATGTCGCCCCGGATGCGGCGGCTCCCGTAAGCTACCGGGGAGTAACATCGGCGTGGTGGAGGCCCCAGTGGTGGAGGCCACCGTGCCAATGGCCAGGCCGCATGGCAAGGTCAGCCCCAACCCGGCCGATCAGCGCCCCCGGCTCACGTGCGCACCGCGGCGACGCTAGTTCACAGGAGGTCGAAGAAGACCCATGCCAAACATCGTTGTTCTGGTGAAGCAGGTGCCTGACACCTACTCGGAACGCAAGCTCAGCGACGGTGACAAGACGCTGGACCGCGACTCGGCCGACGCCGTGCTCGACGAGATCAACGAGCGCGCCGTCGAGGAGGCTCTGCTGATCAAGGAGGCCTCGGAGGGCGAGGTCACCGTGCTCAGCGTCGGCCCCGACCGCGCGACCGAGGCCATCCGCAAGGCCCTGTCGATGGGCGCGGACAAGGCGATCCACGTCAGCGACGCCGCCCTGCACGGTGCGGACGTCATCCAGACCGCCAAGGTGCTCGCCGCGGCGATCGGCAAGGTCGACGGCGTCGACCTCGTCATCGCGGGCAACGAGTCCACCGACGGCGTCGCGGGCGCGGTGCCCGCGATCCTGGCCGAGCTGCTGGGCTACCCGCAGCTCACCCACGCGCGCAAGGTCACCGTCGAGGGCTCGGCCATCAAGGTGGAGCGCGAGACCTCCGACGGCATCACCCACCTCGAGGCGAACCTGCCCGCGGTGGTGAGCGTCGGCGAGAAGATCAACGAGCCGCGCTACCCGTCGTTCAAGGGCATCATGGCCGCGAAGAAGAAGCCGGTGGAGACGCTCACCGTCGCCGACCTCGGCCTGTCGGCCGACGAGGTCGGGCTCGCGAGCGCATGGACGCAGGTGCTCGAGGCGTCCCCGAAGCCGCCGCGCCAGGCCGGTCAGAAGGTCGCCGACGAGGGTGACGGCGGCGTGAAGGTCGCCGAGTACCTGGTATCCCAGAAGCTCATCTGAGTCGCACGAGGAGGAAAGCAACCAATGGCAGAGGTTCTCGTCCTCGTCGACCACGTGGACGGCGAGGCCAAGAAGAGCACCTTCGAGCTGCTCACGGCCGCACGCCGGCTCGGTGAGCCGGCCGCGGTCGTCGTCGGGGCACCCGGCGCGGCAGGCAAGCTCAAGGAGTCGCTCGCGTCCTACGGCGCGGCGAAGGTCTATGTGGCGGAGTCCGATGAGGCCGCCGGCTACCTGGTGACCCCGAAGGTCGACGTGCTGGAGAAGCTCGTCGGCTCGGCGTCCCCGGCCGCGGTGCTGCTCACCGCTTCGGCCGACGGCAAGGAGATCGGCGGCCGGCTGGCCGTGCGCCTGGGCTCCGGTTTCCTCGTCGACGTCGTCGACGTCGAGGCGCAGGGTGACGAGGTCGTCGCGACCCACTCGATCTTCGGTGGCGACTTCGTGGTCAAGGCCAAGTCCACCAAGGGCACGCCCGTGGTGACCGTGCGGGCCGGCAGCATCGAGCCCGAGCAGGCCGACGGTGCGGCGGCCGAGGAGTCGGTCGAGGTGCCCGCGGTCGACGCGGCCAAGTCGGCCAAGATCACCGGCAGCGAGCCGGTGACCGGTGGCGACCGTCCGGAGCTCACCGAGGCCTCCGTCGTCGTCTCCGGTGGTCGCGGCGTCGGTTCGGCCGAGCAGTTCGAGGTCGTGGAGAAGCTCGCCGACGCGCTCGGCGCGGCGGTCGGTGCCTCCCGCGCGGCCGTCGACTCGGGCTACTACCCGGCGCAGTTCCAGGTCGGCCAGACCGGCAAGACGGTGTCCCCGCAGCTCTACATCGCGCTGGGCATCTCGGGGGCCATCCAGCACCGGGCCGGCATGCAGACCTCGAAGACGATCGTCGCGGTGAACAAGGACGAGGAGGCGCCGATCTTCGAGATCGCCGACTTCGGCGTCGTGGGCGACCTGTTCAAGGTCGCGCCGCAGCTCACCGAAGAGGTCGGCAAGCGCAAGGGCTGATCCTTTCGGCAAGCCCGGCGGGGCGGTTCCCAGCGACTGGGGACCGCCCCGCCGTTTTGTCTTCACCGCAACGCCACACGTGGGCCCATCCGGTGTTCACGACCGCTGGTTACACCTGTGGCCATGGTTACGACCCAGGTGCTCGCGACCACCCCGGACTCCGGTGCCGGGACCGCCAGGTACTCCCTCCTCGTCGCGCGCGACAGTGACGAGGTCACCGCCGCCCAACGCCTTCGCCACGCCGTGTTCGCCGGTGAGCTGGGCGCCACCCTGCACTCGCCGGTGCCCGGCCTCGACGTCGACGCCTTCGACGAGTACTGCGACCACCTCGTGGTGCGTGCGGACGACTCGGGCGAGATCGTCGGCACCTACCGCATGCTGCCGCCCGGAAGAGCGGGCGCCGGGCTCTACTCGGAGACCGAGTTCGACCTGGGCGCGCTCGCGCCGCTGCGCGACGGCCTGGTCGAGACCGGTCGCTCGTGCGTGCACCCAGACCACCGCAGCGGTGCCGTCATCGGGCTCGTGTGGGCCGGGATCGCCCGCTACATGGTGCTGTCCGGGCATTCCTGGCTCGGCGGGTGCGCGTCGGTGCCGCTGGCCGACGGCGGCTCGTTCGCCAAGGGCGTCTGGCAGACGGTGCGCGCCAAGCACTACGCGCCCGACGAGTACCGCGTGACGCCGCACCGGCCGTGGAACTCCGACGTGGAGCCGCCGGTCCGCACGGTGCTGCCGCCGCTGCTGAAGGGCTACCTGCGCCTGGGCGCGTGGGTGTGCGGGCCGCCCGCCCACGACCCGGACTTCGCCGTGGCCGACCTGTTCGTCCTGCTGGGAATGTCGCATGTGGACCAGCGTTACCTGCGTTTCTTCCTCGGGGAGACGGGATGAGCACCCACGCCTGGTTCCCGCGCTCACCGTGCGGGCCCGAGTGCCGGGCGGGCGGCGAGCCGACCGTCGGTGCGGTCCGCGCCGCCGGCCGGATGATCGCCGCGGCGTTCGTGGTGCTGCTCGCGGTGATCGTGTCGCCGGTGCTCGCGGTGCTACCGAAAGCCGCGGCGCGGCTGGTGTTCCGGGCGGTGCTGCTGGCGTTCGGGGTGCGGCTGCGGGTGCGGGGCGAGCTGGTCGTCACGCCCGGTCGTGGCGCGCTCGTGGTGGTCAACCACATCTCGTGGCTGGACGCCGTCGCGGTCAACGCCGTGCGTCCCATGCGGGCGGTCGCGAAGAAGGAGATCGGTGCCTGGCCGGTGATCGGCCGGGTGGTCGCCGCCGCGGGCACGGTGTTCCTCGACCGCGAGGGCCTGCGTGCCTTGCCCGGCACGGTGGCCGAGCTCGCGACCGCGTTGCGCGGTGGTGCGGTCGTCACGGCGAACCCCGAAGGCACCACGTGGTGCGGCGCCGCGCTCGGCCGGTTCACCCCGGCGCTGTTCCAGGCCGCGCTGGACGCCGGGGTGCCGGTCCGGCCGGTGGCGCTGCGGTTCACTGTGGACGGTGCGCCCACGCCCGCGCCGTCCTTCGTCGGTGCGGACACGCTGATCGACAGCGTGCGCCGGGTCGCGCGGCTGCGCGGGCTGGTGCTCGAGGTGGTCGTGCTCGACGAGATCGCGCCCGGCACCGTGGCGCACCGGCGCGACCTGGCGGCGCTCGCGTCCGCTTCGGTCACCGCCGCGCTGCTCACCAGCGGGACCACCCCCGGAAGTCGGGTGCCTTCCCAGGCAAAAAGCCGGCATTTCCCGGGCGCGCCCAGTCGGTCGGCGCGCTGACCGGGTCCTTCCCTGGGAAAAACCGGGCGTTGTACCAGCGTGTTCACTCGGTCACGCTGAGTTTAGCCCATTCGGCAGTTCCCCGTGCCCGGAAGGAATCCCGATGAGAGCCAGATCGATCGTGGCCGCCGCCGCACTCCTGCTCGGCGGCCTGGCCGTGGCCGCCGCACCGCAGGCCACCGCGGCCGCGTGCGGCGACCAGGTCGTCGCCAACGGCGGCTTCGAGAGCGGGACCACGCCGTGGACCGCCAGCAGTGGCGTCATCGCGGCCGGCACCACGGCGCAACCCGCGCACTCCGGAACGCAGCTGGCCAAGCTCGACGGCTACGGCACCACCCACACCGACACCTTGACGCAGTCGCTCACGCTGCCTTCGGGGTGCGGGTCGGCGAGCCTGACGTTCTGGCTGCGGGTCACCTCGTCGGAGACGACCGCCAGCACGCAGTACGACAGGCTCGCGGTAAGGCTCGGCACCACCACCGTCGCAACCTTTTCCAACTTGAACAAGGGATCCGCCTACGTCCCGCGCACCATCGACGTCTCCGGATTCGTCGGCCAGACCGTGACCCTCGGGTTCACCGGCACCGAGGACTCGAGCCTCGCCACCACGTTTGCCATCGACGACGTCACGCTCACCACGAGCGGCGGGGGTGACGTGCTCGACGGGGTGCGCACGCCGGTCAACCCGAAGTACACCGTTTCCCTGACCTCGAACACGGCCGGCACGACGTGGACCGGGCACGAGTCGGTGTCGTTCACCAACGCGTCGGCCAACCCGCTGACCGAGGTTTACCTGCGCCTCTGGGACAACTACCACGGCTCGTGCCCGAGCACGCCGATCACGGTCACGAACGTCAGCGGTGGCACGGCCGGCGCGCTCGAAGTCGGGTGCACGGCAATGAAGATCACGCTGCCCGCGCCGCTGGCGCAGGGGCAGTCGGGGACCATCGGGTTCGACCTGTCGATCGTCGTCCCCAGCGGCGCGGACCGGTTCGGCCACGACGGCGCGTACTCGATGATCGGCAACGCGCTGCCGGTGGTGGCGGTGCGCGACACCGCGTGGCACCTCGACCCGTACACCAACAACGGCGAGTCGTTCTACACGCTGATCAGCGACTTCGACGTCACGCTGGTGCACCCCTCGTCGTTGCTGACCCCGGCGACCGGCACGTCCACGGAGACCACCAGCGGCACCACCACGACCACGCACGCCACCGCGACCAAGGTGCGTGACTTCGCCTGGGCCGCGGGACCGTTCGCCAAGATCAACGCCACCTCGGGCAAGGGCGTCAAGGTGAACGTCTACTCGGTCAGCGGGATCAGCACGAGCTCGGCCAACTCGATGCTGAACCTGGCCAAGGACGCCATCGACGTGCACTCGGGCCGCTTCGGCGACTACCCGTACGGCGAGGTGGACGTGGTGCTGGACAACAACTTCTGGTTCGGCGGCATGGAGTACCCGGGCTTCGTGCTCGACCTCGTGTCGAGCACCGCGCTGCCGCACGAGCTGGCGCACCAGTGGTTCTACGGCATCGTGGGCGACGACGAGTACAACTCGCCGTGGCTGGACGAGGGCTTCACCGACTACGCGACGGACCTCTACCGGGGCATCACCGGGTCGGGCTGCGGGATCTCGTGGCAGTCCAGCGCCGAGCAGCTCACGAACTCGATGGCGTACTGGGACGCCCACTCGTCGCGGTACTCGTCGGTGGTCTACGGCTACGGCAAGTGCACCCTGCACGACCTGCGCCGGCTGATCGGGGACACGGCGATGGCCAACCTGATGAAGTCCTACGCGCAGTCCCACTGGTACGGGGTGTCCACAGTGGCCGATTTCAAGGCGGCGGCGCAGGCGGCGGCCGGGTCGACCGACCTGACGTCGTTCTGGTCCCAGCACCGCGTGATCGGCTGACCGGTCACAGTTCCTCGAGGCGGACAAGGCCGTCCTGGATCGCGCGAGCGACCAGGGCGGCCTTGGTCGAGGCCGGGCGCCCGGCGTTGGCGTACCTGATGCGGACCCGGTCGATGTAGCTGCTCACCGTCCGGACCGACAGGCCGAGCTTGCGGGCCACCATCTCCTTGGACTCGCACGCGAACCAGTTCACCAGCACGTCGGTCTCCCGCGCGGTCAGCTTCGGCCGGTCGCGCCGGGCGTCGGTGCTCATCGCGCGCGCCATGGTTGGTGGCGTGTACGGCAGGTTGCGGCTGGCCGCGTGGATCGCGTGCACCAGGTGCCGCGGTCCCTCGGTCTTGGCGACGTGGGCGAACACGCCGAGGTCCAGGCAGGTGAGGATCGTGTCGCGGTCCTCGCGCATCGAGTAGACGATCACCTGCCGGCCCGAGTCGACCAGGCGCCGCACCTCCCCGTAGGCCGGGACCTGCTCGGTCAGCTGCAGGTCGAACACCACCACGTCGGCGGAGAGTCCCGGTTCGGTCCACGCCCCCGCGGGCGTCTGCCCGGAGTCGACGACCTCGATCGGCGGATCGGCGGCGGCGCACCAGGCCTCGATGCCCGCGACGATCGCCGGGTGGTCGTCGATCACGACCACCTTCGTCAGCTCGGCGCTTGCCACGTGGCCTCCACCCAGACCTCCTGCCCGTCGACCAGACTCGTCACAAGGACTCCGACGTCCGTGCGCGCCGCGGGTTCCGGCTCGGCGGCCACGCCGTCGGCGACATCCGTGACGACGCTCACGGTGACGCCGGTGGGCGAGCCCAGCACGGTCACGCGGGCCGATGTGCGGGCGCCCGCCATCACGCGCACTACCGGTTCGGTCAACGCGCGGCGCACCGCCAGCGGCGGCTCCGGGTGGCTCCCGCAGGCGCCGAGGTAGACGTCCACGCCCTTGCGCTCGGCCAGGTCCAGGCACGCGCGGAGCTCGTGCAGCAGCGGGTCGACGACCTCGTCGTGCTCGGCGAACAGCCGGCGCAGCCGCGCCGCCGCGACCGCGTACTCGGCCCGAGCCCGCGGGTCGCGCAGGTCGGCGGTGCCGTCGGTCAGGGCGCGCAGCAGCGGCACCGTGGAGTCCGCCAGTTCGGCGTAGCGGCGGCGGCGGTCGGCGTGCAGGTGCTCGGCGATCGCGTCCGCGGTCCGCGCCTGCTCCTCCCGCGCGGCGGCGTCGACGGCCGTGGTCGCGATCCGCCGCGACGCGGTCGCGACCGCCAGCACGGACATCTCGTAGCCGAGCGCGAGCGTGGACACGACGACGAGATCGGCGACTCGTGCGCCCTGCCCGACCACGACCAGCTGGACGAACGTGGCCGCGGTGAAGGCGCCGAGCAGGACGGCAGCGGCGCGGGTGCTGTGCTCGATCAACACCAGGAGCAGGAACCAGCCGAGCGTCACGTAGCTCCAGCTGGCCTTGGTCATGAGCTGCGGACCGGGGACGCCGGCGGTCGTCAGCGCGGCGGCGGTGAACACCGCCGCGGCGAGAACCCACCGCACCCGGCCGATGGTCCGGTCCCGCAGCACGGCGACCGCGGCCACGACGTCGACCACGGCAAGCAGCGCGAACGCGATCGCCTGGCGCGTGATCCAGTCCTCGGGAGCAGGCTCGGCCAACGGGAGCAGCAGCGCGAAGCCGACCAGCAACACCGTCGAGATGGCCAGGACGACCAGCCGCAACGGCCGCACCAGGGTGTCGACCACCAGGTCCCGGCCCACGTCACGCACGCGGCCACTCCAGGCGGACCACGGTGCCCTCGCCGGGCCGGCTGGTCACGACGGCGCGCCCACCGGCCCGGCGCATGCGCCGTTCGACGGACTCCGCGAGCCCTCGGCGTTGCGCGGGCACCTCGTCCCGGACGAACCCGCGGCCGTGGTCGACCACCTCGACGACGACCATCGAATCCTCCTGTGCCGCAACCAGTTCCGCCGTTTCGACCCCGGCGTGCCGGGCCACGTTGGTCAGCGCTTCCCGTGCCGCGGCACCGATCGCCGCGGCCGCGGCCGCCGGCACGTGCAGGTGGTCGGGCACGCGCAAGTGCACCGCCACCGGTGCCTGCCGCGCCACCTCGCCGAGCAACCGCGTGAGGTCCACCGTGCCCTCGGGGAGAACCGGTTGCGTGGCAAGGGCTTCGAGGTCGCGTGCGGCCTGCTCGGCCACCCACGGCTCGGTGCCCTCGACCATCCCGGTGCCGACGGCGAGCAGGGTGGCGGCCGCCGTGTCGTGCAGCACGGCGAGGTGTTCGCGTTCGTCCGCGCGCCGGGCGGCCGCGATGGCGGCGTCCCGGCCGGCCCGCTCGCTGGCCGCGAGGGCGTGATCGGCCCGCCGGGCCGAGGCGGTGAGGTGCAACCGCAGCAACCGCGAAAGCCCCGCACCGCCGGCCACCACCGCGCCGATCGAGGCGCAGCTGGTCAGGATCGCCGGCGCCGCAAGGAAACCACCGGTCAGGTACGCGCCGACGAGCGCCGCCGTGACCGCCACACCACCGGCCGTCGTGGTGAACCACTGGTGCCCGATCGCCGTGACCATCACCACGGCGAGCACCCAGTTGGTGATGTCGGGCAAGGCATCCGGGCGCACGAGCCAGCGCTGGGCCAGGCACAGGGCCACGACCACTACGGAATCGGCCGCCACGAGCCGGTGGCCGGGCACGTGCCGGACGAACACCACGCTCCAGCCGCACAGTCCCGCCACGACGCCCAGCACCAACGGGAACCGGTCCGCGCCCGCCTGCACGAGGGCCGCCGCGCCGACGATCACCAGCGTCGCGGTGCGCAGCAGGACCACGTACCGCAGGCTCAGGCCACGCAGTTCCGCTTCGGTGGCCCCACCAGAACCCGCCATACCCCATCCCCACGCTCCGGCCGCGGCGTTCCAGGGTAATGGCCGACGTGGTGTGGACCATACGGTCCTGTGGGTTGATCGACCGTCACGCGATGCGGGTCGCCGTCCCTACCGTCGCAACCGGCACCGGAAACGGACGCGGGGGAGCAGCGGGCATGAACGGCATGAACGGCATGGTGACCGCGGCGGCGGACGCGGAGCGGCAGCTGGACGACGTGGTCGAGACGGCGATCCGGCGCGCCGAGGCGTTCACCGAGGCGCGGCACCGGATCGACGAGGTGACGGTGACCCACCGCTCTCCGGACGGCGCCGTGTCGGTGACTGTGCGCGCCTCGGGTGCCGTGCTCGACGTGACGTGCTCCGAGCTGGTCCGCACCATGCCGCCGCACCAGGTCGCGGCCACGTTCCAGGCGTGTGTGCAGGCCGCGCAGGCGGGCGTCGCACGCCGGATGGAGGGGATCCTGCGTGCGGCTGCCCCCGGCGACCCGCTGACCGACGAACTGGTCGCCGACGCGCACAAGGCGTTCCCGCCGCCGCAGGTCCCGACTGTGTCCACAAAGGACGCCGGGCCGCAATACCTGGCCATCGGCGACATCGAGGACCACGACCCGCGCCCGCAGCAACGCCGCCGTCCGCTGCGGCCCGGGCCGGTCGACGACGATCCCGACGACTGGAGCGGCCGGTCCGTCCTGTCCTAGGCGCACCAAGGGGGAACAGACGATGACACCGAAGGATCCCGCGATCGACCTGTCGGTCGACACGCAGGAGCTCTACGCACACGCCCGATCCGTGCTGGGCCTGCAGCACCCGATGGACCGGGTCGTGGGCGCGGCGAAGGCGGCGAGCCCGGACTACCTGGACATGGCCTACGGGGAGTTGTGCCAGCCGTTCGCGCTGGCCCTGCACCCGTTGCGCGAGCAGGCCGAGGACGGTGCCAAGAAGATCTCGTCGGCGCTCGAATCGGTCTCGAACGAGCTGATCAAGGCTGTCGAGCTCTACGACAAGACGGACACGACGCACGCGCAGGAGCTGCACCGGCTCGGCGCCGCGCTGCCGTCCAGCGACAAGAACTGGGTGATCGCCGACGGCACCAAGTTCGACCTCAAGGACTACGACCCGACCCGCGACGGCGGCAAGGGCGACTGGTACGCGTTCACCGGTCTGACCAAAGAGGACTGGGCCACCGGCGGTGGCGTCGTCGACGACGTCTGGGCGGCATCGCAGGAGATCGGCGAGAAGTCCAAGAAGAACTACGGCCTCATCGCCGGTCAGATCGCCGCGCTCGGCCTGGATGGGGTCGGCATCGCCGCCGACCCGGTCGGCACCCTCGCCGGCTGGGCGGCGGGTTGGCTGATGGAGCACATCAAGCCGCTGAAGCTCATGCTCGACCTGGTGACCGGCAACCCGAAGGCGGTGGCGGCCGCGGCCCAGACGTGGAAGACGATCGGGGACGAACTGGTCCGGCTCGGCAAGGCCTATGCCCAGGCCGTCCGCAACGGCACCGGGCACTGGGACGGCGCGGCCGGGCACGGCTACCGCGAGCACGCCGCGAAGAACATCGTGAGCGCCTTCCTGGCCTCCGGCACGCTCGCGCACACGCTGAGCATCGTGGTCGGGATGACCGGCGAACTGGTCGACATGGTCCGCGCCGCCGTGCGCGACCTGATCGGGCAGGCGGCCGCCCTCGGAGCCGACGCCCTGGCCAAGCGGTTCTTCGGCTACGCGCCCCCGACCGAGATTGCCCGGCTGGCCGAACTCGTCCAGGAGGGCAAGACGGTCGTGAAGCTCCTGGCCACGTTGACCGGCGAGACCGCGGCGATCTTCCCGAGGCTCATCGATGCCTACAAGGCGGTGACGAAAATCATCCCGATGCTCGACGGGATCTGAGGCCGCGACTGGACCTCGACCCAGGTCGAGGTTGCAGTATCTGCGGTGTGGCTATCGCGCAGGCGGCTCGCACCGCGTCCCCGTTGTGGAACAGGCGCAACCGCGCCGCCACCACCGGGATGCTGGTCCTGATCACGATCGCGGCCTTCGAGCACCTCGGCGTGAGCACGGCGACCCCGCGGATGCTGGCCGACCTGCACGGTGAGGCGCTCTACTCGTGGCCGTTCACCGCGTTCCTCGCGGCGAGCGTGATGGCGACGGTGCTCTCCGGCCGGGCGTGCGACCGGTTCGGGCCCGGACCCGCGTTGCTCGTCGGACCGGGGCTCTTCCTGGCCGGGCTGATCGTCGCCGGGACGGCGACCGGGATGGCGCAGTTGCTCACCGGGCGGGCGTTGCAGGGGCTCGGGCTCGGCGCCCAGATCGTGGCCATCTACGTGCTGGTCGCGCTCATCCACACCGAACGCGACCGGCCGGCGGCGTTCGGGCTGCTCGCCGCCGCTTGGGTGGTGCCGTCGGTGATCGGGCCGACGGCAGCCGGCCTGATCACCGAGCACTGGGGCTGGCGGTGGGTGTTCCTCGCCCTGACGCCGCTCGCGTTGCTCGGCGTCCTGCTGCTCGTGCCGACCGTCCGCACGTTGCCCTCAGTGCAACGCAACGCGACCAGGCGGCGCGGCGTGCCGGCCGGCGCGGTGGCCGCCGGGGTTGGCATCTCGGCGCTGACGTGGGCGGCCCAGCACGCCATCCTATGGTTGGGCATCGTCGGCCTCGCGCTGCTCGTGCCCGCCCTGCGTGTGTTGCTGCCCAAGGGAACGCTGCTGGCCAGGCGCGGCCTGCCCGCCGTGGTGCTGGCGCGCGGGATCTTCGCGGGCTCGTTCTTCGCCGTCGAGGCCTACCTGCCGCTGACCTTGGCCAACGTCCACGGCTACTCGCCGGCGCTGGCCGGGTTGCCGCTCACGGTCGGCGCGCTCGGCTGGTCGGCGGCGTCGGCGTGGCAGGGCCGCCACCCCGACGTGCCACGCGTCACGCTGGTGCGCACCGGGTTCGCCACGCTCGCCCTCTCGCTCGCCGCGACCGCGGTGATCGGCCCGCACTGGCCGACCGGCTGGCTCGCCGCCGTGTTGTGGCTGGTCGGGGGCGCGGGCATGGGCCTGGCGATCCCGAGCCTGACCGTGCTGACCATGCACCACGCCGCCGAGGACCAGCGCGGGTTCGCGTCGTCGGCGCTGCAGGTGGCGGACATGATGGCCTCGGCCCTGACCGTCGGCATCGGTGGCGTGCTGCTCGGCGCCCTCGCCTCGGCCGCGCACCCGAGCGCCGCCGTGGTGCCGCTGGACCTCGCGATGGGCGCCCTCGCCCTGACCGGGATCGCGGTGAGCCGCCGGATGGGCTGATCCGCCGTGTTCCCTGCGAGCTACGCTGGGGCACGCGATGACCTACCTCGACCACGCCGCGACCACGCCGATGCTGCCATCGGCGATCTCGGCGATGACCGAGGCCATGGCGCTGCACGGCAGCGCCCTGGGCAACGCGTCCTCGCTGCACTCCTCCGGGCGCAAGGCGCGGCGGATCGTCGAGGAGGCCCGCGAGCTGATCGCGGAGTCACTCGGGGCCCGGCCGTCGGAGGTCATCTTCACCGCAGGCGGCACCGAAAGCGACAACCTGGCCCTCAAGGGGATCTACTGGGCCCGTCGCAACGGTGACGACCGAAAGCGCAGGGTCCTGGTCTCGGCCATTGAGCACCACGCCGTGCTCGACGCCGCGCAATGGCTCGCCGACGAGGCCGGCGCCGAGCTGACCTGGCTCGAGGTCGACGACTTCGGCCGCGTGCACGAGGACACGCTGCGCGCCGCCATCGCCACCAACCCCGACGACGTCGCGCTGGTCAGCGTCATGTGGGCCAACAACGAGGTCGGCACGGTCAACCCGGTCGGCGAGCTCGCCGGCGTGTGCACCGAGCACGGCATCCCGTTCCACACCGACGCCGTGCAGGCGGTCGGAGAACTGCCGGTCGACTTCGCCGCGAGCGGCGCGAGCGCGCTCACCCTGACCGGCCACAAGCTCGGCGGCCCCTACGGCGCGGGTGCCCTGCTGCTGGGCCGCGACGTGGCGTGCGTGCCGTTGCTGCACGGCGGCGGCCAGGAGCGCGACGTGCGGTCCGGCACCCTCGACGTACCGGCGGTCCACGCGTTCGCCACGGCCGTCGAGCAGGTCACCGCCGAGCGCGCGGTCCGCGCCGAGGAACTCGCCGCGCTGCGCGACGAGCTGGTCGCCGCCGTGCTGCGCAAGGTGCCCGACGCGGTGCTCAACGGCGACCCGGGCCAGTCCGCGGTGGCCGACGGCCCGTCCCGGCTGCCCGGCAACGCCCACTTCACCTTTCCCGGCTGCGAAGGCGACAGCTTGCTGATGCTCCTGGACGCGCAAGGCATCGAGTGCTCGACGGGATCCGCGTGCACAGCAGGTGTGGCCCAGCCGAGCCACGTGCTGCTGGCCATGGGCGTCGAGGCGGCCGCGGCCCGCGGGTCGCTGCGGTTCTCCCTCGGCCACACGTCCACGTCCGAGGACGTCGCCGCGCTGGAAGCGGCCATCGGCCCGGTCGTCGAGCGCGCGCGCTCCGCCGGGATCGCGGGGCTGCGCCGCAAGGCGGCCACTCAGGAATCAGGAGTCCGCTGATGCGCGTGCTCGCCGCGATGAGTGGTGGCGTGGACTCGGCGGTGGCCGCCGCCCGCGCCGTGTCCGCCGGCCACGACGTGGTCGGCGTGCACCTGGCGTTGTCCGCCAAGCCGGGCACGCTGCGCACTGGCGCGCGTGGCTGCTGCACGGTCGAGGACGCGCGCGACGCCCGCCGGGTCGCCGACATCCTCGGGATCCCGTTCTACGTCTGGGATTTCGCCGAGCGCTTCGGCGCGGACGTGATCGAGGACTTCGTCGCCGAGTACGCCGCGGGCCGCACGCCCAACCCGTGCATGACGTGCAACGAGAAGATCAAGTTCGAGGCGTTGCTGGACAAGGCGACCGCGCTCGGCTTCGACGCCGTGTCCACCGGCCACTACGCCCGGCTGTCGCATGTGGACGGTGCGCCGGAACTGCGGCGCAGCGCGGACTTGGGCAAGGACCAGTCCTATGTGCTCGCCTCGCTGACCTCGGACCAGTTGCGCAACGCGATGTTCCCCCTCGGCGACTCGGTCAAGTCCGACGTACGCGCGGAGGCCGCCGAGCGCGGCCTCATGGTCGCCGACAAGCCCGACAGCCACGACATCTGCTTCATCCCCGACGGCGACACGCAGGCGTTCCTGGGCAAGAAGATCGGCAACCGGCCCGGCACCCTCGTCGACGACAAGACCGGTGCGGTGCTGGGCAGGCACACCGGCGTGCACGGGTTCACCGTCGGCCAGCGCCACGGGCTCGGCATCGACGCGCCCGCACCGGACGGGCGCCCGCGGTACGTGCTCTCGCTGGAACCGGTGTCCGGCACGGTCAAGGTCGGGGCCCGCGAAGAGCTGGCGGTGCGGGAGATCGTCGGGCAGCGGGTGCGCTGGCCCTCGGGCCGGCCGATCGACGGCGAGGTCGACTGCGTGGCGCAGGTGCGTGCGCACGGCGGCACCGCGCCGGTCACCGCGCGGGTGCAGGGCGATCGCATGCACGTCACCGTCGACGGCGAACTGCGTGGCGTCGCGCCCGGTCAGACGATCGTGCTCTACGCGCCCGACCCCGGTGGCGACATCGTGCTCGGCAGCGCGCGCATCACCGAGACCGGCTGAGCCGGGGGTGTCCGTGCGCGAACTCGTCGTCCTCGGGACGGCGAGCATGGTCCCCACGCGAACCCGCTCCCACAACGCGTACCTGTTGCGCTGGGACCGCGAGACCATCCTGTTCGACCCGGGTGAGGGCACGCAGCGGCAGATGCTCTTCGCCGGGGTGTCGGTGTCGCCGCTGACACGGATCTGCGTCAGCCACTTCCACGGCGACCACTGCCTCGGTCTGCCCGGCGTGATCCAGCGGTTGTCGATCGACGGCGTGGCCCACCCGGTGGCCGCGCACTTCCCGGCGTCGGGCGCGCGGTACTTCGAACGCCTGCGGCACGCCTCCTCCTTCCACGAGACCGCCGAACTCGTCCCGCACCCGGTGACCGGCGACGGGCCACTGGCCGAAGGACCGTCCGGCGTGCTCGAGGCGTACCGGCTGGACCACGTGATCGACTCGGTCGGCTACCGGCTGGTCGAGCCGGACGGGCACACGATGGTGCCGGAACTGCTTGCGCGGCACGGGATCGCGGGTCCGGACGTGTCGCGTCTGGTGCGTGAAGGGTCGCTGGGATCGGTGCGGGTCGAGGACGTGAGCGTGCCGCGACCGGGGCAGCGGTTCGGATTCGTCATGGACACCCGGCTCTGCGACGGCGTGTACCGGGTCGCCGAAGGCGCGGACCTGCTGGTGATCGAGGCGACCTTCCGCGACGCGGACCACAAGCTCGCCCACGACTACGGGCACCTGACGGCGGGGCAGGCGGGCAAGGTGGCCGCCGAGTCGGGCGTCCGCACGCTGGTGCTGACGCATTTCTCCCAGCGCTACCAGGACTTCACCGGCCACCACGACGAAGCCGCCGAACACTTCGGCGGCTCCATCGTCGTGGCCGACGACCTCATGCGGATCCCGGTGCCGAAGCGCCGCCCGTAACTCGCGCGACCCCCAGCAACGCGAGCCCACCGGTCACCAGCACCCCGCCCAGCGCGAGCGCCGACACGACGGCGGCGGCCAGCGGCGGGTCCAAAGGCGACACGTGCGTCACCGACTCGAGGACCACGACCACGATCAGCGCCAGGTAGGCCACCACCGCGCTCGCCACGATCCGGGTGCGGGTCCGCTCGGTCCACGGCGTGAACGTCAGCAGCCACGCCATCCCGGGAACCACGAGGATCGCGTGCATCGCCACGGCGTGCGCCGGCTTCAACGCGCCCGCGGTGGTGTAGGCGACCTCGGGCGAGCCGCCGCGGGCCGCCACGCTGCCGGTGGCGATCATGGCCGCGCCGACGCCCAGCGCGATCAGCAGCGCGACGAAACCGAACCGGACGGCCAGCCGCACGCTCGGCGGCGCCTGCGCGACCGTCCGGAACGCGGCGATCGTCCAGCCGATCGCGGTCGCCACGATCACGCCGCCGCCAATGGCGAGCGTGGTCGACACGGCGGTGTCGAACCCGGTCTCGAAGTTGAAGTGCGACGGCACGTGCCGCCACGCCTGCGTCGTCACCAGCGCCACCTCGACGACGCAGGCGATGGTGAACGCCGTGATCAGCACCCGGCGCGCCCGCGGTCCCATCCGCAGGAACGTGGTCGCCCACACCACGCTGGCCAGCGTGAGCCCGAAGGACAGGCCGAACGTCACCGCCTTGCGCATGGACAACGGCCCGAGCCACGTCCCGCCGGAGACCACCAGCACGCCCAGGTGCACCAGGCCGCTGGTGAACAACACCGCCGCCACGACCACCGCGGCCCGCTCGATGCGCAGGCCGCCACTCCACGCCCGGCGAAGCGAGTCGGCGAGCGGTTGAACGCGTGAGGTCACCATGCGTCATAGCGTGTCGCCCCGGATGGCCCATGTCGTCCGCCGCACACCGCCAGTCCGGGTACGCGTCCCCCGGTATCCGGCCCCGGGACTTGCGCCTCTCGACGTATCGGTGACGAGACGTTACGAACGAACTCACCCATTCGACGTATCTGGGGGTGCGTCGGATGTTCTTGTAGTAGCGGACGCATGCCCGAGCGAGCCTGCGAAGGGGCGGATGGATGACGACGGACAACGAAGGCGGAGCCCGGCACGCGGCACGCCTACCCGGTCAGGAAAGGCAAGTGGAGCAGGTTCGCCTGCCCGAGCTGGTGCGCATCCCGGACGAGGTGCTGAACCGCTACCGGGCCCGGCTGCTGGATCCGAGCACGGCGGTCCACATCCTGGGCACCAAGCGCCCGGAGTCGACGATCTACCGGTCCGACACGCTGCTGGTGCCGCTGCGCCAGGCGCAGTCGAAGGAAACGATCGCCCGGTACAACAAGGCCCTCGAGCCGCTCGGCGCCGAGCTGGTGGTGGTCCTCCCGGACACCCCCGCCTGGCGGGAGGCGCTGAAGAACTTCCACCCCGACATGCCGATCGCCGTGCTCATCACCACGCGTGCGGACTCAGTGTCCGATCACGCCCCCGACCCGTGGGCGGTCCTCGTCGTGCTCCGCCGCGCATTCCCGAAGGACGAGGAAGTGCAGAACATCGGACTCGAGCACCTGGCCATCGCCGCGTCGACCGAGGTCGAGGGCGCACCCGTGAGCCACGGCCAACCTGTGAGCCACGGCCAGGGGCCGGACAGCGATGGCTTGCCGCTCTACACCGGCAGCCGGAATCCCGTGCTGGTGGTCGCCCCGAAGCCCGCCCGGTGCCCGGCCGCTTCGCTGCCCGCCGGTCGCCGCCCGGTGGTGGCCACACTCGACACCGGCATCGGCGTGCACCCATGGCTGACCGTCGGAAACCCGGCATCCGATCCGGTCGTCGAGGTTTCGGACGACTTCCAGATCCTGCTCGCCGACCACGAATCCTCGCTGGCCGCCGCGACCGGCGACACCATCGATCCGTTGACCTCGCCGTACGAGGAGCGGGACCTGGTCCAGCCCTTGCTCGGGCTCACCGACTCCCATGCGGGCCACGGCACGTTCATCACCGGCCTGGTCCACCAAACCTGCCCGGATGCCCGGGTTCTGTCGCTGCGCGTGCTGCACACCGACGGCATTGCCGCAGAAGGCTCGATCCTGTTGGCGCTGGAATGGCTTCGGCAGCGGGTGCAGGCAGCGATCGATGACAACGAGCCGGACCAGATCGTGGATGTGGTGACGCTGTCGCTGGGCTACTACCCGGAACAGGGCGATGCCGCCGATCGCCTGCTGCTCTCCGACGCGATCCGCAGGCTCACCGACCTCGGCGTGGTCGTGGTGGCCGCAGCGGGCAACGACGCGACCACCCGCCCGTTCCTGCCTGCGGCACTCGGCCTCGACCCGGCCCACCCCGATGGCTGCAACCCGCACGTCCTGGCCATCGGTGCGCTGAACGCGTCCGGCGGGACCACGGCGGCGTTCAGCAACGACGGCGGCTGGGTCTGTCGGTGGGCGCCCGGCAACTCCGTCGTGAGCACCGTCCCGCTCTGGCAGGGGTCAGCCATGGGCGCGCTGATGATCGGCGACCACGCCGGTGCCGGACCGCGGATGCGCAGCGCCCCCGACAACGACGACCTCACGACCGGGTTCGCCGTGTGGGCGGGCACCTCGTTCGCGGCTCCGATCGCAGCGGGCTTGGTGGCCGCGTCGTTCGGGCAGTTGCCCGACGCGACGAGCCTGCCGGACAAGCTGACCCGCGCGGATCAGGCGATCGCCGCGACGGACACGGAGCTGGCGGCCCGCGGCTGGATGTGAGCGGGTTCGACCCGGCTCGATGACATGGCGAACCCTTGTGGCGGACGCTGATCCGCCACAAGGGCCCGTGCCATACTGTTGAGCCCATGGCGCTGCGGTCCGGCGAGCGAGTGGCGGCACGCCGGGGCATGCTGGATCGCGCGATCGAGCTGCACCGGCGCGCTCAGGCATCGGTCTACCACTACCGGTTCGACCAGGCCCGCGCCCAGTTGAACCGCTCGCTGGCGCTGCTGGACCAGATGCCCGACGCGCAGTCGGAAGACGTGCTGCACGCCAAGGTGAAGGCACTGGCCACGCGCGGCTACATCGAGGCGGAAAGTGGCGGGCTCGACAACGGTCTGCGGTGGCTCGACCAGGCACACGCCCAAGTGCTGCTACTGGCGCCCGGCGCGCAACGGGCCGAGCTCGAAGGGCTTGTACTGCAGCAACGCTCTCTGCTGCTGCACCGGGCGAGCCGCCTCGAGGAGTCGCTCGAACTGTCGGACAAGGCGGCGGTGCTGCTGGAGCGCGGGCTCGCCGAAGGCGTGGGCGACGCGAACACACTCGCGGGGCTGTACCTCAACCGGAGCGTGATCTACATCGGCCTCGGTTCGCCGAAGGCCGCGGCCAGCGAGTGCCACCGCTGCATCCAGGTGTGCGAGCGCTACGGCGAGCCGCAAGTCGCCGCCAAGGCCAAGCAGAACCTGGGCTACATCGCTTACATGGTGGGCGACATGGTCGAGGCGCTGCGGTACTTCGCGCAGGCCGACAGCAGCTATCGGGAGCTCGCACCGGGCCTGGCGCCGATCGTGCAGATGGATCAGGGGCGTGCGTTGCTGGCGGCCGGGCTCGCGGTGGACGCGGCCAATGTGCTCGACGAGGCGCTGCCGGCGCTTCGAGCGCAACAGGTCGTCCAGGACGTCGGTGAGACCGAGCTCGCGCGGGCCGCGGCCGGCCTGCTGTTGGGCGAGGTGCGCACGGCGCGGCGGCTGGCGCGGGCGGCGAAGCGGCGCTTCGAGCGGCGGGGCAACACCCGGTGGGCGGCGATCGCGGAGCTGGCGGCGTTGCGGGCCGACACGGCGGCCGTGCTCGACTCGGGCAAGGTGCCCGCCGCGCTGCCGGTGCACGCCATGAAGCTGGCCGAGACGTTGCGGGGGATGCTGCTGGAGGACGAGACCTCGCTCGCGCTGATGCTCGCGGCTCGCTTGGAACTGCGCCGCGGCCAGCTGGCCGCGGCCCGCAACCTGCTCGACCAGGTGCGCAGCCCGCGGGCCACGGCGCCGGTTGACCACCGGATGCTGCTGCGGCTGTGCCGCGCGGAACTGGCCATCGCCGACGGGGACCGGCGCCGGGCGTTGTCCGAGGCGCGGGCCGGGCTGACCGAACTGGGCAAGGCCCGCGACCGCATGGGCGGGCTGGAAATGGTGTGCGGCACGGCCATCCACGGCCTGCAGCTCGGCGAGCTGGCGATCCGCCTGGTGCTCACGGGCCGGGCCGACGCGCGGCGGCTCTTCGGCTGGCTGGAACGCACGCGGGCCCAGGTCTACCGGTACGAGCCGGTGCCGCACTCCACCGACGAGCGGATCGCCGAGCGGATCGGCGAGATCCGGCAGCTGCGCCGGGCCGTGCAGCTGGAGCGCCTGGCCGGGCGGACTGCGCGCAAGCAGTCCGCGCAGGTCGCGGTGCTGGAGCGCGACGCGGTCCGGCAGGGTTGGTACGCCTCGAGCTGGGGCAAGCCGCGGCCGGTGGCGAAGCTGGACGAGGTCGCCGACACGCTCGGCGACCGGGCGCTGATCAGCTTCGCCGTCAGCGGGGACGAGCTGGTCGCCGTGGCCGTCGCGGGCCGGCGGACCCGGCTGGTGCGGCTCGGCTCCGCGGCCACGGCCATCGAGGCGGCCCGTCGGTTGCACGCCGACCTCGATGCGCTGGCACCGGACGGGTTGCCCGCGCCGATCGTCGAAGTGGTCGCGGGGTCGGCGGCGCGCAGCGCGGCGGCCATCGACCGGCAGTTCGCCGCGTTGTGGACTCTCGTGGGCGGGCGGGAGCTGGTCGTCGTGCCGACCGGGCCGCTCTATGCGGTGCCGTGGGGTGTGCTGGAGTCGTTGCGGGGCACGCCGGTCGTGGTGGCGCCGTCCGCGACCGCTTGGCTGACCGCGGCCCTGGCCAGCGAACCGGACCGGCCGCCGTTGCTGGTCACCGGTCCCTCGCTGAGCCCGCAGATCGCCGAGGGGAACGAACTCAGCGGGGTGTACCCGGACGCGATCCGGCTGGCCGGGACCGGCGCGACCTCCGCGGCGGTGCTGGCGGCCATGGACGGCGCGCGGATCGCGCACCTCGCCGCGCACGGCGAGCACGAACCGTCCAACGCGTTGTTCTCACGGCTGCAGTTGGCCGACGGACCGATGTTCGCCCACGAGTTGTCGCAGCTGCAGCGACCACCCGGGCAGGTCGTGCTCGCGGCGTGCGAGCTGGCGCTCAACCACGTGCGGCCCGGCGACGAGGCGCTGGGGTTCGCGGGGGCGTTGCTGGCCGGTGGGGTGCGCACGGTGGTGGCCGCGGTGAGCCGGGTCGGCGATGCGGCCGCGGCCGCCGCCATGGTGCGCTACCACGAACTGGTGGCCGCGGGGACCTCACCGGCCTCCGCGCTGGCCACCGCGATCGCGGTGGATCCCTTGCGCAGGCCGTTCATCTGCATGGGCGCTGCCTGAATTCGGCTCAGGTTCTCGATTCCTCGTCACGTCGGACGGGCGTCACGGCAGAGTCCAGCTTGCCGACGCCCAGCACGAGAGCCATGAGCAGCAACGGAAATGCCAGTGCCAACCACATAGGATTGATGTACCCGGGGACCGGCGGGTCCAATCAGGTTTGTTCCGCCAGTTGCGCCTCGATGCCGGCGAGCACGATGCCCAGGCCCTCGCTGAACCGGACCGACGGTCCCGGGTGGGTGGCGTCGGCGACCACCTTGCCCAAGGTCGGGAACTTGCCGGTTTTGAGCATGCGCATGAGGTACGGCGCATTCGCGTTCTGCCACTGCTGTTCGTCCTGGCCGGCGCGGCGTTCGGCGCGTGCATTGGTGATCTCGGCGCGCAACGCACCGACCACGTACGAGTTGATGGCGTGCAGGGCGCGCATGGCGTCGTCGATGTGGCCGAAGCCCGGCGAACCGTCCACAGCGGACAAGAGGGACTCCAGGTGCGCCAGCACGTTGGGTCCGAGCTGCGGGCGGCCGCCGAGCAGGTCGACGACCCACTCGTGCCGCAGTACAGCCGCACGCATCCGCAGGGCCCACTCGCGCAGCACCGCCTGCCAGTCACCGGACGGCGGCGCCTCGGCCAGGATCTCCCCGTACACCGCGTCGAGCATCAGGTCGAACAGCTCCTCCTTGGTCGACAGGTAGCCGTAGAGGCGCATGGGCCCCGCGTCGAGCGCCGCGGCGACCTTGCGCAGGGAGACCGCCGACAGGTCCTCGGCGTCGGCCAGCGCGATGGCCGTCCGCACGATCTTCGCCCTGCTCAGCGGGGTGAGCGCGGGCTTGTCCGGCGGTTCGGGGCGGTCCCAGATCGGCACCGGCTCGTCGCGCTGCGGCATGTGTTGCTCCTTGGGCTCCCGTGACGGCCCAGACAATACATAGCCTCGCCTGATACGGTGTATCGATAGAGACACTGTATTGAAGGAGACGACGTATGCGGACGGACACCACCTCGGTCCTGGTCGTCGGTGGCGGGCTCACGGGCCTGTCGACGGCGTTGTTCCTGGCCTGGCGCGACGTGCCGGTGATCGTGGTCGAGCGGCACCCGGGCAGTTCGCCGCACCCGCGGGCGGTCGGGTTCACGCCCCGCACGATGGAGTTGATGCGGGCGGTCGGCCTGAGCGGATCGCTGCCCGAGTACAAGGGCGACGGGAAGGGCGTGCGCCGGATCCGGGTGGAAAGCCTTGCCGGGCAGTGGTTCGAGGAGCAGCCGTGGTCGGCGCCGGGCAAGGCGACGCCGCTGTTCGACTACACGCCGACCCGCAACGGCGGTCTCGCGCAGGACCGGTTCGAGCCGCTGCTGCGCGACAAGGCGCGGGAGCTGGGCGCGGACGTGCGGATGAGCACGCGGATGCTGGGGTTCGAGCAGGACGACGACGGCGTCACCGCGACGATGCGCGACGACGAGGGCGTCGAGTACCAGGTGCGGGCGAGCTACCTCGTCGCCGCGGACGGGCACCGCAGCCCGGTGCGCGAGGCGCTGGGCATCGAGCGGGTGGGCAAGGGTTTCCTCGGGGAGTCGCGCAGCGTGCTGTTCCGCGCGCCGCTCGAGGAGTACCTCGAGCGCGGGTACGTCCAGTTCATGATCGACCAGGGTGACTTCGGTGGTGCGGTGATGAGCTACGGCGACGGGCGGTGGGCGTTCTTCCACCGCAACGAGGTCGACTCCGACGAGGACACCTTGCGCGCCATGATCTTCCGTGCGCTCGGCCGGTCCGATGTGGACGTCGAGATCATCACCGAGGGCCGCTGGCAGTTGACCGCGGGCGTGGCCGAGCGGTTCGCCGACGGCCGGGTGTTCCTGGCCGGGGACGCCGCGCACACCCTGCCGCCCAGCCGCGGCGGGTTCGGCGCGAACACCGGCATCGAGGACGCGCACAACCTGGCGTGGAAGCTGGCCGCGGTGCTCACCGGTGCGTCCGCACCGAGCCTGCTGGCCACCTACGACGCCGAGCGCCGGCCGGTGGCGAAGCTGCGCCACGACCAGATCTTCCTGCGCACGCAGGGCGCCGCGACCGACGTGGAGACCATCGACGACGCGGCCATGGAGTACGGCCACCTCTACCGCTCGAGCGCGGTGCTCGGTGCGGGCCCGGAGTTGCCGCCGGCCCGCCGTCCCGACCAGTGGCTGGGCCAGCCCGGCACCCGCGCGCCGCACGTCTGGCTGGCGCCAGAGGTGTCCACACTGGACCTGTTCCAGCGCGGCTGGGTGCTGGTCACCGACGACCCGGCGTGGGACGGCCTGGTCGACGGGGTCGATTGCCGGGTGATCGGCAACGAGACCGGCAAGGCCGACGAGGTGCGTGCCGCCTTCGGTCTGAACCCCGGCGGTGCGAGCCTGGTGCGCCCGGACGGGTACATCGCGTGGCGTGCGGTGGACGCGCCGGCCGATCGGCGAGCGGCGTTGGGCTCGGCGTTGGCCGAGGTGTCGGCCGCCCCGGCCCTCGCCACTTCCTGAACGGAGGATTGACCGCTCCGGAGGAGCTTGCATACATTCGGTCTATGAGCGGCGTGCAAGCGGCGGGACCGCGGGCGTCGGCCCAGGAAGTGGCCTACGACTGGCTCAAGCGCCACATCTGCGGCCTGCCCCGCACGGACAGCGTATTCCTGTCCGAGTCGGAGATCGCCGCCGCCGCCAACACGTCCCGCACGCCGGTGCGCGAAGCCTTGCTGCGCCTGGAAACCGAGGGCTTCGTGCAGATCATCCCCAAGCGGGGCATCTTCGTCCCGGCGATCTCGGACGCCGAGGTCGACGCGGCGATGCAGGCGCGGCAACTGCTGGAGGACTGGTGCGTGCGCCGGTCCGCCGCCGTCGCCGAAACGCTGGTGCCACAGCTCGAGCGGCTGCTGGGCGAGCAGGCCGCGCTGGTGGACGACCCGGCCGGGTTCATCGAGGCCGACCGGGCCTTCCACCGCGCGATCGTCGTGCGGGCCGGAAACCCGGTGCTGACCGGGTTCTACGAGTCGCTGCGGGAACGGCAGGTGCGGATGGGCCTGACCGCGCTGGCCGCCGAGCCGGGCCGGCCCGCCGTGGTCCTCGACGAGCACGAGACGATTGTGGCGGCCTTGCGCACCGGCGACCCCGAGACGGCGGCGGTCGCGTTGCGCGAGCACCTGGCCAGCACACTGCACACCCTGAACCGGTTGAGGTGAGGAGTTCCCGCATGCGCACCAGCACCGACTACCTGGCCGCGCTGGAGGACGGGCGCCGGGTGGTCGTCGACAGGACGCCGGTGCCGGACGTGGCGCGCCACCCGGCGTTCGCGCCGATCGTCCGCACCATCGGCGAGCTGTTCGACCTCGCCGCCGATCCGGCGGCCGGCATGCAGGTGCACGACCACGACCTCGGCCGCCCGGTGAACCGGCTCTTCCTCCCGCCGCGCGATCCCGGTGAACTGCGGGCGTGGCGCGACGCCGCGCAGGTCTGGGCCGACCACACGCACGGCTGGGTCGGGCGCTCGCCCGACCACGCGGGCGCGTTCGTCGCCGCGTTCGCCGCGCACCCGGAGGCCTTCGCCGAGGAGCGCGGCCTGGCCAAGAACGTCGTCGCCTTCCACCGGCGCGTCGTCGAAGACGATCTGTTCGTCTCCTACGCGATCATCCCGCCGCAGGTCTCCCGGGCCGCGACCGCGCACGCCTGGGAGGGCGAGTTCGTCCAGGTCGGGGTGAAGGAGGAACGCGAGGATGGCATCGTCGTGCGCGGCGCGCAGATGCTCGCCACCGGCGGTGCGATCGCCGACGAGATCCTCGTGTCCTGCATCAAACCGCTGCCGGCCGAGGACGTGGACTTCGCCGTGTCCTTCACCGTGCCGGTCGGCACCGACGGTGTCACCCTGTACTGCCGCCGCCCCTATGCGCCCGGCGCGACGAGCGCGTTCGACTACCCGCTCACCACCCGATACGACGAGACCGACGCGTTGGTGGTGTTCGACGACGTGTTCATCCCGTGGGAGAACGTGTTCGTCTTCAAGGACGTGGCCGGGCTGCACAAGCAGCTCTTCGAGACCGGCGCGCACCTGCTGGGCAACTGGCAGGCGCAGATCCGCTTCGCCACCAAGCTGCGGTTCCTGGCCGGCATCGCCCGCAAGGTGGCCGCGGTCAACGGCGTCGACAAGTTCCCCGGCGTGGTGGAGAAGCTCGGCGAGCTGGCCAGCCTGGTCGGCGTCGTCGAGTCGGGCGTGCTCGCCGCCGAGCACACCGCGACGGTCGACGAGCAGGGCCTGTGCCGGCCCGGCCGCCAGTCGCTCTACGGCGCCATGGGGTTGCACGCGGAGGTGCACTCACGGGTGACCGGCATCCTGCGCGACCTCGTCGGCGGCGGCGTGCTGCAGGTGCCCTCCAGCGCGGCCGAGCTGGTGAACCCGGACACGGCCGGCGACATGGCGCACTACGCCAGCAGTCCCGGTGTGGCGTCGGTCGACCGGGTCAAGTTGCTCAAGCTGGCCTGGGACGCGGTCGGCAGCGAGTTCGCGGGCCGCCACCAGCAGTACGAGATGTTCTACTCGGGCGCGCCGTTCGTGGTGAAGGGCTACGCGTTCGGCAACTTCGACTACGCGACGCCGGTCCGGACCGTCGAGGATTTCCTTGCCTCCTACGGGGTTCCGGCCAAGGGGTAGGTTGTGGCGGTGACCCGACAGCGCGTCGATCCCGCCACGATGCGTCAGACCATGGGCCGGTTCGCCACCGGCGTCGCCGTCATCACCACGTTCGCCGACGACGCCCCGCACGGCATGACGGTCAACTCGCTGACCTCGGTCTCCCTCGACCCGCCGTTGCTGCTGGTCTGCCTCGACCACGGCGCGCGCAGCGCCGAGGCGGTGGTGGCCGCGGGCCGATTCGTGGTCAACGTCCTGTCCAAGCGGCAGCAGGCCGTGGCGCTGCGCTTCGCCGAACGGGGCGGCGACCACTTCGCGGGCCTGGAGCTGGAATACGGCGAGCACGCCGTCCCCGTCGTCCCGAATGCCTTGGCGCACCTGGAATGCGACGTCGACCGGGTCGTCGAGGCGGGCGACCACGTGATCGTGCTCGGCGCCGTGCTGGACGTCTGTGCCCGCGAGGGCGACCCGCTCGGCTTCTACGGCGGGCGGTTCAGCGATGTCGTCCAGCACGGCGCGGAACCCGTGCATTGGTTCTTCTGAATCAGCCGACCTGCAGGTCCACGCAGGAGTAGAACGCGTTGGCGGTGTCGTAGACGTTCCACACCGCCAGCACCTTCACGCGACCGGTCCGGCCGCCCAGGTCGACGGTGTGCTGCAACCCTTGCTGTGGCTGGGCTCCGCCGAGGTTGACGCTCTTGAGCAACGTGCCGCCGACGTAGTAGTCGAACGTCGACGTGCGGTGCGGGGCGGTGAACGTCCAGGTGAACGTCACCGAGTTCCCGGTCGGCGTCGCCCGCCAGGGCTTGGAATCGTCGTCGAGTTCGGCGAAGCGGCTGTTGCCACCGCTGCAACTCTGCAGGCCCTTGGGCCCTTCGACGCTTTGCGGCTCGTACTTGATGTCACCGCAGTCGAGCAGGCCCTGCGCGCACTGGGCCTGCCGGCTGGGCGGGCCGGAGATGTAGCCGTGGGCGCTGGCGAGTCCGGGCGCCGCGAGCATCAGGCCGGGCACCAGGGTGGCGCCCGCGAGCGCGGCGAGCAGCTTGCGTTTCATCTCAACTCCTTTGTCGAGCGCGCGGAATCCGGCCCCGGAGCGGGCGCTTCCCCGGAGACCCGGACAAAAGGTTGTGGTCTAGACCATAGTGCGGTGTATCCGCTGCGTCAAGGATCGACCTCGGACGGTGATGGCAGGTGGCCCGATCGTGGAAAGGTCTAGCGCGTCGCGCCGAAATGGACGAGAGTGCTCCGCGCAGGGGTCCGTCCTGGTCGCCATCCGAGGTAACCAATGCCCAACACGCTGACCGGCCAGCTCCGTCCCGCGACGGCAATCACGCTGCCCGGGGCGCGCCGTTCATCCGAGCCCGCACAGTCCACCGCGCTCGACACGGTCCTCGTCGCCACCGACGGTTCGATGTGCGCGGAGCGCGCGTTGCGCATCGGTACCGACCTCGCCGAGCGCGCGAGTTGTGAATTGCACGTCTACCACTCGGAAGGTGTGGAGCCGTCGGCTACGCACCGCGCTCACGTCTGCCGGACGGGGGCCCGGCCGGGTGATGAGCTTGTTTCAGGTATGACGTCGCGGAGCCTGCTTGTCCTGGGGGCTCATGGACGCCGCACCAGTGCGTCACTGGGGTTGGGGTCGCTCGCGGCGGCCATGGTGTGCCGGACGCCGACCGCGGCGATCGTGGTCGGCGGCGTCGAGACCGCCCGGCACGGGGTGATCACCGTCGGGATCGGGGACGGGGATCCGAAGCCGTTGTTGCGGTGGGCTTGTCTGCTCGCCGGGCTCACGTCTTCCCGGTTGACGTTGTTGCACGCCGTGCCCACTTCCCGGCCGGTCGACCGGGACCACGGGACGCGCGTGCTCGCCGAGGCTTTCCGCACGTTGCGATCGTTGTCGCCGGCCATCGTCGCCAAGGCCCAGCTGCATTCCGGGTACGCCCACGAAGCCATGGCGCAGTGCCGGGATTCCGATTTGCTGGTGCTGGGACCCGGGGAGTGCTGGGACGGGCGGCCCGGGCAGGTGACCCTGGCCGGGCTGCACCACGCCCCGTGTCCGGTGGTCGTCGCCCGCGCCTGAACCACCCGCATGAAAGACGGGGAAGCCCTGCGCCGCAAGGAAAAGCGACGCAGGGCTTCCGGCTCGGGCCAGCTGGAGGGCTAGCTGAGGGTCAGTGCGGTGTCATCGATCACGAAGGACGTCTGCAGCGAGGAGTCCTCGGTGCCGGTGAACTTCAGCGCCACGGTCTGGCCCGCGTACGACGACAGGTCCAGGGTCCGCAGCACGTAGCCGCTCGCCTTGTTCACGTTGGAGTAGCTGGCGACCGAGGTGCCGTTCGCCGTCACCGTGAGCTTGTCGTACACGGTGCTGCCGGTCTCCGACGTGTCGATGTGCAGGTAGAACGTCAGGGTCGCGCGGCAGCCCGCCGGAACGGCCACCGACTGGGACAGGGTGTCGGTGTGCGTGGTGCCGTAGCCGTCCAGCCAGGCGATCTTGGTGCCGCTGTGGGCGGGTTCACCGGAGGTCGCCGTGGAGATGACGCCCGAGGACGCGGTCCAGCCACCGGTCGACTCGAAGCCGGGGTTGACCAGCTTCTGGCCGCTGCAGTTGCCGCCGCCGGTCGGGTTGACCGTCCAGCCGAAGGAGGTCGTTCCCGTCGCGCCGGTGGTGTCGCGGGCGGTGACCGTGGTCGTGGTCGACTGCGCCGTGGTCGGGGTGCCGCTGATCAGGCCGGTGCTCGCGTTGATCGACAGGCCGGCCGGCAGACCGGTCGCCGAGTAGGTCAGCGTCTGGCCGGACTGGCTGTCGGTCGCCTGCATCTGCAGGCTCACGGCGGTGCCGACGGTCGCGGTCTGGTTGCCGGGGTTGGTGACGGTGACCGTGTTGCCCGAGCCCGGCGGCTTGGTGAGCAGGCAGCCGGCCTTGTTCAGGTCGATGCCGTTGGCCGAGTCGAGGCACGTGGTGAACCAGTAGGTCTCCTCGGCGTAGGACTGGCCCTGGTGCACGGAGATGTTGCCGTTCGCGTCGACCTCGCACGGGTTGTTCAGCGTGCACTGCTGGCCGTCGTCGTTGCCGGTGTTGTTGATGGCGACGATCTGGCCGCTCGCGCTGTCGATCACCGGCGAGCCGGAGGTGCCGTGCGTGGTGTCGCAGTCCGGGTCGTAGCGCACCGAGTCCTGCCACGTCCACTCGTCCTCGCGCAACTTGTACACGAAGCCGTTGATGTGGCAGTTCCAGATCTGCTTCCAGTAGCTCGACGGGATGTCGATCGCGTGCCCGTCGACCGGGTGGGTGTTCGAGATGGTCAGCGCGGTCGCGCCGAAGGAGCTCTGGATGGACGCGAACGTCGTGTTGAGCCGGTAGAGCGTGACGTCCGTGCCGGTCATGGTCGCGTAGAGGACGCGGTCCGCCCGCACGGTGCCGAGCGAGCTGCCCGAGGCGCTCAGCAACGTGCCGGAGCGGGTGCTCGCGACGTTGGTCAGGACCTCGCCACTGCTGAGGAAGCCGTTCTCGTAGCAGTGGCCGTTGGTCAGCATCATGGCCCGGTCGGTGGACAACGAGCTGGGGAAACGCACCAGCGACGCCGAGCAGTTGCTCAACGCGATGGTGCTCGCCAACGTCGTGGCTTGCAGCGCGGGGGCGGCTGGTGCGGCTGGTGTGGCCTGGGCCGCGGGGGCGGCCAGCACGGCGCCCGCGGCCAGGGCGGCACCGGCCAACCCGATCGCGATTCTTCGGAACACGGGGGATCTCCTGTCAGCAGGGTTTGAAGGAAAATCCATGCGTGCCCACGGGTTCGTGGGCCCCGCCGGACGCTAACCGCAGGGGCTGACCGGCGACAGACGCCGTCAGTGGGCAAACATTCCCATTTCACCCACCATGTGTAGTTGCTAAGTACCTGGGGGCGGGCCGGGTATTTGCGCCGACGGCGGGGCGGGCAAATGGCCGCCCGGTCTGAATTGGACTTCTTGGAAGGGATTCCCGGTGTGCCGGGCGTCACGTCCACCGGGGAGCGAAGACCGCAGGTCGGGACGGGATCGTGGCCTGCCTTGGTTCATCAGACAAGGAATTTTCCGCTTGTTGTCACCGGCGACAATGCGGCCGAACGACGTGTAGCGAAACAGGTCGCAGGCGCGACGAATCAGGCATCTGACGTCCAACCTGGGGGAGTGTCCGTGGCCGAGCCGGTCGTACCGCGCTCTCGAGCGGCGAAGCCGCCGAAGAGCGCGCACGATGTCTGGGCCCAGGCGTCGCTGGCCAACCTCCGCCAGATCGCGACGATCCTGGTGGGTCTTGGGGTGCTGTTCCTCGCGGGGTGGGCGGGCCTGCTGCTCGCCGGGGCCCGCCCGGTCGGCTGGGGCCGGGTGGTCATGGTCGTCACGGTGGCCGTGGCGCTGGGCATGGTGGCCGAGGGCTTGCGGCGCATCTACCTGCTGCGCTCCGCGCGGCGGCTGCTGCGGGCGAGCAAGTGGGAGTCGGTCGACGCGCACTGGGCGGGCAAGCGCGGCGTGCGCGGCCGCAAGATGGTGGTGCTGCACGAGTTCGGTGTGTTCCAGCTCCGGGTGAAGGAGCCGAGCCGGGCCGCCGAACGCGCCGTCGAGGCCCGCGGGCGGGTCTGGATGCTCCGCCCGACCGCGCACGGCCGCAGCGCGGTGATGATCGAACAGGTCCCGGAGATCTTCCACGCCCGGGTCGGGCACCAGTGACTCGTCGCTGAACCCGTCGTCGTGCGTGATCGTCGCCCTGCGCTGATCATTGCGTGGTGACCATGTTCCGGACCAAGCCGGTAGACGAGATTGTGTCGCGGACGGAGTCGTCCGAGGCCACGGGCGGGCTGCGCAAGCGGCTCGGCACGCTCGACCTCATCGGGTTCGGTGTCGGCATCGTGATCGGCACCGGGATCTTCACGCTCACCGGCGTCGAGGCCAAGGGCCACGCCGGGCCGGCCGTCGTGCTGTCGTTCGCGCTGGCCGGGATCGTCAGCCTGCTCGCCGCGTTGTGCTACGCCGAGCTGGCTTCGGCCGTGCCGACCGCGGGCAGCGCGTACACGTACGCCTACGCCACGGTCGGCGAGATCGTGGCGTGGATCATCGGCTGGGACCTGGTCCTGGAGTTCGTGCTCGGCGCGTCGGTGGTCTCGCGCGGCTGGTCGGGTTACCTGCAGAACCTGTTCCACCTGCCGACGTCCCTGTTCGGCGAGGAGTCCGTGGTCAACCTCGGCGCGATGCTGATCACCGCGGTGCTCGCGGTCGTCGCGTCGGTGGGCATCAAGCAGTCCGCACGGGTCACCAACACCCTTGTCGTCGTCAAGGTCGCCATCTGCCTGTTCATCATCGTGGTCGGCGCGTTCTTCATCAGGGGCGCCAACCTCACCCCCTTCGTGCCACCGGCCTCGCCCGAGGCCGGGAAGACCGGTCTGGACCAACCGGTGGTGCAGGCGTGGTTCGGCTCGCCGTCGGCGTTCGGGGTGGCGGGCATCCTCACCGCCGCGGCCGTGGTCTTCTTCGCCTACACCGGGTTCGAGGCCGTGGCGAACCTCAGCGAGGAGGTCCGCAAGCCCGCCAAGCAGATGGCGTGGGGCCTGCTCGGCACCCTCGTCGTCGCGACCTTGCTGTACGTGGGCGTGTCCTTCGTGCTGACCGGCATGCAGCACTACACCGACCTCAACAATGGGTCGCCGTTGTCGTCGGCGTTCGACTCGGTCGGCGCGAGCTGGGCGGGCACGCTCGTGTCCATCGCGGCGGTGTGCGGGCTGACGTCGGTGATCCTGGTCGAACTCGTCACCGTCGGCCGGATCGGGTTCGCCATGGGACGCGACGGGTTGCTGCCGCCGTCGGTGTCCGAGCTGCACCCGCGGTTCGGCACGCCGGTGCGCGCGACGGTCGTCGTGGCGGTGATGATCATCCTGATCGGCGGGTTCGTCCCGCTGACGGCGCTGGCCGACCTGGTGAGCATCGGCGCGTTGTTCGCGTTCACGCTGGTGTCGATCGCGGTGCCGGTGCTGCGGCGCACCCGCCCGCAGATGCCTCGGCCGTTCCGGGTGCCGTGGTCGCCGGTGCTGCCGGTCGTGTCCGCACTCGCGTGCGTCTACCTGATGCTGAACCTGTCGATCGCCACCTGGCTGCGGTTCCTGGTGTGGTTCCTCACCGGCCTGGCCATCTACTTCGGTTACGGGCGAAGGCATGCCAAGGCGGCGCGCGCCTGACCGGACGGGGTCAGGCGCGCGTCCCGCGCCCTCAGCGGTGGTAGGAAAGGCCGTAGCCGTAGGGGAAGAGCGGTGTCTTGCCGTCGCCGACGTTGACCGGCTCCTGCGCCGCGCTCGCCGGCCAGCTCACCGCGAGCCTGCCGCTGGGCCGCCGGTCGCCGTAGAGCACGTCGGCGACCCCCGCGCCTTCGCTGCCGGGCAGCCAGGCCTCGACCAGCCCGTCGAAGGTCGGCAGCTGCGCCGCGATGTCCAGTGGACGGCCGGACACGAGCACCACGACCACCGGCACGCCGGTCGCCTTGAGCTTGGCGATCGTCGCGAGGTCCTCGGCGTCGAGGCCGAAGCCGTCCGGCCGGTCGCCGTTGCCTTCGGCGTACGGGGTTTCCCCGACCACCGCGACGGCCACCTTGTAGCTCGAGTCGATGCCGTCGCCCTCGCGGTCGTAGGTCACCGTGGTGCCGTGATCCGCGCCGGCCTTGATGCCGTCGAGGATCGTGGTGCCGGGGATGACGTGCTGGCCGCTCTGGCCCTGCCACGTCAGCGTCCAGCCGCCGGCCTGGTTGCCGATGTCGTCGGCATTCTTGCCGGCCACGAAGATCTTGTTGTCCTTCTTGGCCAACGGAAGAACGTGGTCGTTCTTCAGGACCACCTGCGACTCGGCGACGAGCTTGCGGGCCAGCGCGCGGTGCTGGGCGCTGCCGAAGTCCTTGAGCAGCCCGCGATCGGCGTACGGGTGCTCGAACAGGCCCATCTTGAACTTGACGGTGAGGATGCGGCGGTTGGCGTCGTCGATGCGGGCCATCGAGACGTGGCCGTTCTGCACCTCGCCGCGCAGGGTGTCGATGAACTTCTGCGAGTCGTAGGGCTCCATGAACATGTCGATGCCCGCGTTGACCGACGTGCTCACCTCGGCCGGGGTGAAGCCGGGCTGGCCGTCGATCTGCTCGATGGCGTTCCAGTCCGAGATCACGAAGCCCTGGAAGTGCAGCTCGCCCTTGAGCAGGTCGGTGATCAGGTAGTGGTTGGCGGAATCCTTGACGCCGTTCCAGCTGGAGAAGCTCACCATTACCGAGCCGACCCCGCGCTGGATGGCCGCGCGGTAGCCGGGCAGGTGGATCTTGCGCAGTTCCTGCAGGCTGATCTGCGCGTCGCCCTGGTCGTCGCCGCCCGCGGTGCCGCCGTCGGCGATGTAGTGCTTGGCCGTCGCGAGGATCGAGGCACGGCCCTGACCGAGCCGCTTGCCCTGCAGGCCGGTGATCTCGCTGGAGTTCGCGACGGCGTCGGCCGGCGATTCACCGAAGGACTCGTACGTGCGGCCCCACCGGTCGTCGCGGGCCACGCACAGGCACGGCGCGAAGTCCCAGTCGACGCCGGTCGCGGCGATCTCCTCGGCGGTGTAGCGGCCCATCAGCTCGACTCCGCGCGGGTCGTGCGCCGCGCCGAGCCCGATGTTGTGCGGGAAAACCGTTGCGCCGTAGACGTTGTTGTGGCCGTGGACGGCGTCGGCGCCGTAGATGCTCGGGATGGCCAGCGGGGTGGCCATGGCCGCGGCCTGGTAGGCGTCGGTCATGTCGGCCCAGCTCTCGGCCGTGTTCGGGGTCGGCACGGAGCCACCGCCGGACAACACGGACCCGAGGCGTTGCCGCGCGGCCTCTTCGGGGGTGACGGCCTGGCGCTCGGCCTGGGTCATCTGGCCGAGCTTGTCGTCGAGGCTCATCCGGCTCATCAGGTCGTCGACCCGGGCCGTGACGGAGGCGTGTGGATTCTTGTAGAGCGGGGGCGCGGGGTGGGCGTCGGCCGCGGGCGGCACCACGAGGGCCGCCGCGAGCAACCCGGCGAGCGCGAGGGCGGGTCTTAGCCGAACGGACATGGGATTTTCCTCCTACACCAGGAGATGCGGGCTCGGGCAACCTAAGCCGGATCCCCGCCGGCGCTCCCGCTCGCGGGACAACCGTGCCCGGACTCCCGACCCCGATGCCCGAACTCCTGTCAGTCGGCGAGGTCCTCCTTCTGGTCCTCGTCCATGGCCCTGGTGTCGCGGGGCGGCAGGAATGGTTCGTCCTCCGCGTCGGCGCCGGTCTCCAGCTGCCTGCCACGGGCCAGTTCGGCGTCGAGTTCCATGCCGAGCAGCACGGCGATGTTGGAGACCCACAGCCAGACCAGGAACACGATGACGCCCGCCAGCGTGCCGTAGGTCTTGTTGTAGGACGAGAAGTTGACCACGTAGAAGGCGAACCCGGCCGAGGCGAGCACCCACAGCAGCACCGCGACGAGGCCGCCGGGGGACAGCCAGCGGAACCCGGGCTGCCGCACGTTCGGCGCCGCCCAGTACAGCAGGGCGAACGCCAGGCCCACCAGGATCGCGATCACCGGCCACTTGGCGATGTTCCAGATCTGCACGCCGGTCGACCCGATGCCGATCATGTGCCCGACCCGGTCGGCGAGGTCACCCGAGATCACGACGCCGAACGCGCACGCCGCCAGCAGCACCACCACGGCCAGGGTCAGGCCCAGGCGCAGGGGGATCGTCTTCCAGATCGGCCGGCCCTCGGGCATCTCGTACACCGAGTTCGCCGCGCGCATGAACGCCCCGATGTAGCCCGAGGCCGACCAGAGCGCGCCGACGATGCCGACGATGGCCAGCGGGCCCGCGAAGCCGGCCGTGCCCTGCACCTGCTGGATCGCGCCGGTCAGGATGTCGCGGGTGGCGCCCGGCACCGTGGCGCCGAGGTTGTCGATCAAGCTCTGGGTCGTCGACCGGCCGAGCAGGCCGAGCACCGCCGTCAGCACCACGAGCGCCGGGAAGATCGAAAGGACGCTGTAGTAGGTGAGGGCGGCCGCCCAGTCGGTGAGGCCGTCGCGGCTGAAGCCCTTGACGGTTCTCTTCACGACCTCCCACCACGTGCGCTTCGGCAGCTCGGTGGGGCCGTCGGGGGTGTCGGTCTGCTGAGTCATGCCCCCGCCTTACCCAAGACTGGTCACGGCCAACCGGCGCGCTCGGCCGAACGGCGGTATCGTCGAACCTCTGTTCGATAAGGAGGTAGTGCGATGACGGACCGGAGCCCGGAGAAGGCGACCGAGGACTGGGTCACCGGCGACGAACCGATGACCGGACCGCAGGAGTCGTACCTGCAGACCCTCGCCCAGGAAGCGGGCGAGGAGGTGCCGGACGAGCTGACCAAGGCCGAGGCGTCGGAGCGCATCGAGGAGTTGCAGGCGAAGACCGGTCGCGGCGCCTGATCACGCCCAGCCGACCGCCTCGAGCACCGCGGCCGCGACCTCCCTGGCGGGTGCGCCCGAGTCCACCGTGACATCCGCGACCCTGCCTCGTCGAGGATGCGGGACAGCTCCAGCGCCCGGCTGAGGTGCCACGCCAGGCTCTCGCCGGTGAGCAGAAGCGCGTGCACGGGCCGAAAGGTAAAGGGCCGGCGGAGGAGGGCTCCGCCGGCCCTTCGGCTCAAGGGGTGTTGTTGGCGAGCGCCAGCAGCCGGTCGGCCGACCCGTTGAAGGTGTCGACGTCGCAGTTGCCGGACACGCCGGGCACCGAGCCGGTGCTCGAGTACTGCCAGATCGTGTAGAAGCCCCAGCCGGGCGGCAGGGTGCCGACGGTGCTCGCGTAGCGGGCGATGAAGAGCGGGTTGTTGGCGCCGAAGCCCGCGTTGCCGCCGGTGCACTGGTTCCACCAGTTCGTCGTGGTGTAGATGACGACCCAGCGGCTGGTCAGGGCGTGCACCCGGTTGCTGAAGTCGGCGATCCACTGGCTCATCGCACCGGTGGACAGGCCATAACACGTTGCGCCGTAAGGGTTGTACTCGATGTCCAGCATCGGCGGCATGGTGTGGCCGTCGGCCGACCAGCCACCGCCGTGCGAGACGAAGAAGTCCGCCTGCGTGGCGCCACTGGACGTGTTGGGCGTGGCGAAGTGGTACGCGCCGCGGATCATGCCGGCGTTGTACGACCCGGTGTAGTAGCTGTTGAAGTTCGGGTCGCGGTAGGTGGTGCCCTCGGTCGCCTTCATGTAGACGAACCGCTTGGACCCGGCCACCGAACCCCAGTTGATCGAGCCCTGCCAGTGGCTGACGTCGATGCCGGGCGTGCCGGCCATCAGGTTGGGGGCGAAGCCGGGCTCGACGCCTTCGTGCGCGGCGATCGTGGAACCGGCGAAGTCGCGCTCGGGGTGGGTCATCGGGCCGTTCACCTGCGCCGGAGCGGCGTCGGCGGGGGCGGCGGCGACGAGCGCGGCGGGAATGGCGAGTGCTGCGGCAAGGACCAGCTTCGCGAACCTTGCCCGAGGCGTGCTTGGGGACATGCGTGTCTCACCGAACCTTCTTCGGGCACCGGTCGCGGGGGACGACCGGAGCGGGGGAGCCCATCAGTTCGAGCGGGGTACGTCGCACACCGTAAGGGATCTCTCACCCAATTGTGAAGATGGTTGGTTAATTTTGGCCCACTTAGGCCACCTCGTCCAACCCCCACCCCCGCTTCCCGAGGGGAATTAGCGGGCTAATTCCCGCGGGGAGCCGAGTGGGGGTGGGGGTTGAGCTGGGGGTTTGCGGAGACGGGGCAGGTATTCATGAGGTCTGAATGGATGGCGCCGACGGGTGCCGGGTGCGTGACCGGCACCCGCCGGGTCTTCAGGAAAGCGCTTCCGTCGGCGTCAACCGAGCGGCTCGCATGGCCGGGTACGCACCGGCCACGGCGCCGATCACGGCGGCCACCGCGACCCCGCCGATCAACGCCTGTGGCGGCAGCACCACCGCCCACTGCTTGGTGAGCGCATACCCGGCCGTCACGCCGACCCCGATCAACACGCCCGCCGCGCCGCCCAGCAGTGACAGCAGCACCGACTCGGCGAGGAACTGCCCGCGCACCTGCCTGCGCGTGGCGCCCAGGGCACGGCGCAACCCGATCTCACGGCGCCGCTCCAGCACCGAGATCACCATCGTGTTGGCCACGCCCACGCCCCCGACCAGCAGCGCCACCCCGCCCAACGCGAGGAACAGCGCGTTGTACGACGACTCCGTGAGCCGTTGCGCGGCAAGGGCATCCGATGGCCGGGCCACCTGGACCTCGTTGGGCTGCTGCGGGTTCAGCGTGCTGCCGAGTACGCCGCGCACGTTCTCCACTTGCGACTCACGCGCCCGCACGTACACCGTCCCGGGGTGCCCGTCGAAGCCGAGCCACTTCTCGGCCGCGGCCCACCCGACCAGCGCCGAACGCTCGATCTCCGGCGCCAGCGGCATCGCGTCGAGCACGCCGACCACGGTGAACCACCGCCCGCCGAGCCACACCTGCGGGCGCGAACCCACTGGCACGTCACGGATCCCGAGCCGGGTGGCGGCGACCGAACCCAGCACGACGGTGGGGAACCGGCTGTTCGCCGCGTCGAGGAACGTGCCGCTGTGCAGGTGCCCGTCGAGCACCCCGAGCAGGTCCGGCGTCGTGGCGTACACCGTCAGCCCGGACGTCTCCTCGGCCGCGATCTTGTCGGTGCGCCGCACGGTCGCGTCCACGCCGCCGGTCGAGCCGACCGCGGTCACCGGCCCGATCCGCCGCGCCATCGCCACCGCCGACTCGGGTAGTTCGGCGTCGTCGCCGGTGAGCGTGTGGCCGGGCGCCGCGGTCAGCAGGTTGGTGCCGAGCGCGGCGAGCTGGTCGTGCAACGCCCGCGCGCTGGAAGCCGGGATGCTCACCACCGCGACCATCGCGGCGATGCCGATCGCGATGCCCAGGGCGGACAACACCGCACGCAACGGCCGGGTCCGCATCCCGTGCGCGCCAAGGGAAACCATGTCCTGGACGCCCAGCCGCGCCGGTTTGGGGACGGTGGTCACGGACATACCAGCGCCCCCGTGTCGGCCCGCAGTTCCCCGTCGAGCACCTCGACCTGGCGGCCGAGCTGATCGGCGATGGCCCGTTCGTGGGTGATGATCACGATCGTGGTGCCGGCGTCGTTGAGCTCACGCAGCACCCGCAGGATCTCGTTGCCCGTTCTGCTGTCGAGGTTTCCGGTCGGCTCGTCGGCCAGCACGATCGGCGGCCCGGCCACGACGGCACGCGCGATGGCCACGCGTTGCCGTTCGCCACCGGACATCTCGCCGGGCAGGTGCTCGGCGCGGTGCTCGAGCCCGACCCGCTCCAGCGCGGCGAGCGCCCTCGCCTTGCGCTTGCGCCGCCCGACGCCGGCGTACGCGAGTCCACTTGCGACGTTGTCCACCGCGGTCACGCCGTCGCTGAGGAAGAACTGCTGGAACACGAACCCGATCCAGCGCGAGCGCAACGCAGACAGGCGCCGGTCCGACAACTGCGACACGTCGTGGCCGTGCACGCACACGGTGCCGAACGTCGGCCGGTCCAGCGTGCCCATCAGGTGCAGCAGCGTCGACTTCCCCGACCCGGACGGGCCGACGATGCCGACCAGCTCCCCCGGCGCGATCGCGAGCGACACCCCGCGCAACGCCCGCACCCCGCCGGGGTAGGTCTTGCTCACCTCGGTGAGCTCCAGCACCGGCGTCACGAGGTCGTCACCACCTTCTGGCCCTCGTGCAGGTCGCCGGTGACCTCGACGAGACCCTGCGCGAAGAGTCCGGTTTGGACGGCCACGAGGTGGTGGCGGCTCGGCCCGTCGACCACGTCGACGGCGAAACCGCCCTCGGCCAACGCGAGCAGGGCACCGACCGGCACGGTGAGGACGTGCTCGCGGTGCCCGGTGGTGAACGTGACGGTGACCGGCGCCGAATCCAGCGAGCCCGCCGCCTTCTGGTCGTGCAACGCGATCGTCACCGGGACGGTCGCGTCGTCCTGCGGGTTCTCCGGCTGGGTCACCGCGCCGACGTCGGCAACGGTGCCGGTCGTGCTGGCACCACCAGTGATCTCCAGACCGACCTTGGCGCCCTTCTTGGCGTAGCTCTGCTCGTCGAGCGGGAGGTCCACGGTCACCGCGCGCTGGGTGCCGGTGACCTTCATCAGCTGCGCGCCGGGCTGGCCGCCGAGTTCGGCGCTGACCGACGACACGCGCACCGCGCCCGGCTGCACCACGACGGCGTCGCGGCTGAGCTTGCCGGTCTCGTCAAGGCCGAGCGAGTCCTGCCAGTCCTCGATCGCCGCCGCCGTGTTGCTGGTGAACTCCTCGTCCGGCGTGCCGAAGTCGTCGAAGCCGAGCGCGGCCAGGTTCTGCTCGACCACCTTCACGTCCGGGCCGTCGGTCATGCCCGCGGCGAGGTCGCGGTAGAGCGGCGTCGTGCCGTAGAAGAGCACCACCGGCCGCGCGTCGACGCCGAGGACCTGCTTGCCTCGCGTGATCACCGCGCCGGACGCCGGCAGCCACGTGATCGTGCCGCGGGCCGCCGAGGTCAGGTCACGCTCTTCGCCGTAGCCGAGCGTGCCGTCGGCGCTCTGCTGCTCGGCGAGGTCGGCGCGGGTCACCTCGGCGGTGGCCGGCGGCGCGGGCGCCGAGGGCGTCGCCGTGCTCGGGCGGGGCCGGGCGAGCACCACGGCCGTCCCGACGCCGACGACGACGAGCACCGCGACGCCCACGCTCGCCGCGCGGACGCGGCGCCTGCGGCGAACCCGCTGTGGTCCCTGCGTCATTGCCCACCGCCCGTGCCCATGGACGCGCCGGGCTTGTCCCCGTCGGACCCACCGCCGCCGTTGGTGGAGTGGCTGCCCTTGCCGAAGTTCGAGTCGCACGCCTTCATCGCCGCGTCGACCTTGCCCTTGTCGCCGGGCGTGCCCTGGATCTTGATGCCCGGGTCCTGCGCGGTCGGGTCGGGGACGTTCACGCCGTGCTCACGCATGCATTTCGCCATGGCGCGCATCCGGTCGAGGTCCGCCGCGGACGGTGTCCTCGGCTTGCCGTCGTTGGGCAGCAGGCTCTTGCACGCCTCCTGCGCGCCGTCGAGCTTCTTCTTGTCGCCGCCGTTGACCTTCATGGTCATCTTGCCGTCCTTGACCTGCGGGTCCGGCATGTCGACGCCGTGCTCGCGCATGCACTTGGCGAACGCACGCGCCTTGTCCTCGTCGCTCTGCCCGGCCGCGGTGGCCGCCGCCGACGTCGAACTGTTCGGTGTGGACAGTGACGCCACCCCGTCGTTGCCGCCGTCGTCGCCTTGGCCGCAACCGCTGAGCAGCAGCGCGCCCAGCGCCGCCAGCCCCAGCACCGCACTTCGCATCCCCATCGCTCCTCCTTCTCGGATCTGTGCGGTCGATGTCTACGACCCGGGCGATCTGGGGCCGTTAAGCGAAAACGCTTATCCCGCGCTTACGTGCCGGGGTTCACGCTGTCGACGTGCGGGTATTGGTCGTGGAGGACGAGCGGCTGCTCGCCGAGGCGGTGGCCGAGGGGCTGCGCAGGCAGGCCATGGCCGTGGACGTCTGCTACGACGGCGACGCGGCGCTCGACCGGGTCGGCGTGCACAGCTACGACGTCGTGGTGCTCGACCGGGACCTGCCCGGCACCCACGGCGACGTGGTGTGCCGCGCCGTGGTCGAGCACGGCGGCGAGGCGCGGGTGCTGATGCTCACCGCGGCCGCCGAGGTGGAGGACCGGGTCGAGGGCCTCGGCGTCGGCGCCGACGACTACCTGACCAAACCGTTCGCGTTCACCGAACTCGTGGCCCGGGTCCAGGCGCTGGCCCGGCGGGCGCGACCGGCCCTGCCGCCGGTGCTGCGGCGCGCGGGCGTCGTGCTCGACGTGCCACGCCACCAGGCGAGCCGCGACGGGCGGCACCTGCCGTTGTCGCCCAAGGAGTTCGCCGTCCTGGAGGTGCTCATGCGGGCCGAGGGAACCGTCGTCAGCGCGGAGGACCTGCTGGAGAAGGCGTGGGACGAGCACGCCGACCCGTTCACCAACGCGGTGCGGGTCGCGGTGATGACGTTGCGGCGCAAGCTCGGCGAGCCGCCGGTGATCGAGACCGTGGCCGGCGCCGGCTACCGGTTCGGGCCGTGAGGACGCGATGAAGACCCTGTCCCTGCGCACCCGCCTCGCCCTGCTCTACGGCGGGATGTTCCTGCTGGCCGGGATGATCCTGCTGCTCGTCGACTGGCTGCTGGTGTCCCGCAGCCTGCCGGACGCGGCGACCTTCGCCCGCAAGATCGACAGCGCGGGGGTGTCGGCCGGCGGCGACACGACGATCCTGAAGCCGGGGCCCGACCAGTTGCCACCGGGCACGAAGACGATCGTGGCCACCTCGATCGGCGGCTACCGCGACTCGGCGTTGAGCACGCTGATGGTGTGGTCCGCGGTCGGGCTGCTGATCACCGGCGCGTTCGCGGTGCTGTTCGGCTGGCTCGCCGCGGGCCGGGTGCTGCGGCCGCTGCACAAGGTCACCTCGACCGCACGCCAGATCGAGGCGGGCAAGCTCGACCAGCGCATCGACCTCGACGGGCCGCCCGGCGACCTCAAGGAACTCGCCGACACCTTCGACGCGATGCTCGACCGGCTGGCGAGCTCGTTCGACAGCCAGCGCCGGTTCGTGGCCAACGCCTCGCACGAACTGCGCACCCCGCTGGCCGTGCAACGCACGCTGGTCGAGGTGGCGATGACCGACCCGGAGGTGTCGCCGGACCTGCACCGGCTCGGCCGGCAGTTGTTGCTCACCAACGAACGCAGCGAACGCATGATCGAGGGCCTGCTCGTGCTCGCCCGCAGCGACCGCGGCCTGTCCGGCACGGCGCCGGTGCGCCTGGACCGGATCGTCGACACCGTGCTGCTGGCCATGTCCGACCTGGCGACCCAACACGACGTCCTGCTGCGTGCGGTCACCACGCCCAGGGTGGTCATCGGCGATCAGGTGCTGCTGGAACGACTGGTCACGAACCTGGTGCACAACGCCGTGCACTACAACAAACCCGGCGGGCTCGTGCGCGTCACCGTCGGCGCGGACCCGGCGCTCATCGTGGTCAACACCGGACCGCCGGTGCCGGGCGAGGCCGTGCCGGGACTCTTCGAGCCGTTCCGCCGGCTGGTCGGGGAGCGCACGGCCAACGCCCGCGGCGCGGGCCTCGGGCTCTCCATCGTCCGTTCGATCGCGAACGCGCACGGCGGCGCGGTCGCCGCCGTGCCGGGACCGGCGGGCGGGCTGCGGGTCGAGGTACGCCTGCCGGTCACCGCCGAGCCGGTGGCCGACGCCCGGGCGCTGACCGCCGCGCCGGTCTAAGCCGTTGTGGCCATCGAGAGCAGGTGTTGTGGCGTGCCGTTGAACGTGTCGACGTCGCACCGGCCGTTGACGCCGGGCACCGCGCCGCCGCTGGAGTACTGCCACATCGTGTAGTTCGTCCAGCCCGACGGCAGCGCGCCGACCGCGCTGGCGTAGCGCGCGACGAAGAGCGGGTGGTCGGCGGCGAAGCTGCGGTTGCCACCGGTGCACTGGTTCCACCAGTTCGCGGTCGTGTAGATGACCGGGTAGCGGGTGGTGCGCTCGTGCACCTCGGCGCTGAAGTCGGCGATCCAGCGGCTCATCGCCGCGGGGCTCATGCCGTAACAGGTGTCGCCGTAGGGGTTGTACTCGATGTCCAGCATCGGCGGCATGGTCAGGCCGTCGGCGGACCAGGCGCCGCCGTGGGAGACGAAGTAGTCGGCCTGCGCCTTGCCGGAGGACCGGTTCGGCAACGCGAAGTGGTACGCGCCGCGGATCACGCCCGCGGCGTAGGCGTCGGTGTAGTAGTCGGGGAAGTTCGGGTCGCGGTAGTCGGTGCCCTCGGTCGCCTTCAGGTAGGCGAATTCCTTGGTCTTCGCGACTTCGCGCCAGTCGATCGCGCCCTGCCAGTGGCTGACGTCGATGCCCGGGGTGCCGGAGACCTTCGGCGGGAGTTCGCCTTCGGACTCGTGCGCGGCGACGGTGGAGCCCGCGGTGTCCCGCTCCGGGTGGCTGACGGGGGCGAGCGCGGACGCTGAGGCCGGGGTGGGCACGGCGAGCGCGCACGCCCACACCACCGCCACCACCCCGACCGTGCTCAGTGGACTCATGGGCCCGACGCTAGAGACCGGTGACACCAAATGTGAAGATCGTTGCCGAAGGTTCGCGCGGTCGAGTGACCCCCAGCCCGGCCGGGCAGGGCGTCAGTTCGGCAGCTTCACCACGGTCACGAAGAACTCGTCGATCTTGCGCACGACGTCGAGGAAACGGTCGAAATCCACCGGCTTGGTCACATACGCGTTGGCGTGCAGGTGGTAGCTGCGCAGGATGTCCTCTTCGGCCTCGGACGTGGTCAGCACGACGACGGGGATGGAGCGCAGCTGCTCGTCGCCCTTGACCAGGGCGAGCACCTCGCGACCGTCCACTCTGGGCAGATTGAGGTCGAGCAGGATCAGGTCGGGGCGCACCGCGTCGGCGTACTCGCCCTCCTTGCGCAGGAACTGCACGGCCTGCTCGCCGTCGCTGACGATGTGCAGCTTGTTGTGGATCTTGTAGTGCTCGAACGCCTCCTGCGTCATGAGCACGTCGCCGGGGTCGTCCTCGACCAGGAGAACGTCGATGACCTTGATCGGCTCGGGTGGTGTCACGTCGAGGCCTCGGCTTCCGAAGAGTTGGCGGCGGTTTCCTGCTCGTCGAGAACGGTAACCGGCTGCAGGACCGGCAAGGTGAAGCACACCCGGGTTCCGCCGGTGTACTCCGTGTCGATCCAGATCCGGCCCCCGTGGTACTCGACGATCTTGCGGCACATGGCCAGGCCGATCCCGGTGCCCGGGTACTGGGACTTGCCGTGCAGCCGCTGGAAGAGCACGAACACGCGCTCGGCGTACTCGGGGGCGATGCCGATCCCGTTGTCGGTGACGGAGAATTCCCACGCCTTCTCCTGCTCCGCCGACCGCACCTGGATCCGGATCACCGGGGGGTCGTCGCCGCGGAACTTGATCGCGTTGCTGATCAGGTTCTGGAAGACGGCGGTGAGCAACGCCTGCTCGCCGAGCACGATCGGCGGTTCGGGGCCGTCGAACACCCGCACCCGCGCGCCGGTCTCGTTGATGACCTGGTCGAGGTTGCGGATGGCCTCGTCGATCAGCGCGGAGCTGGAGAGTTCCAGCTGGTCGTGGGTGTGCCTGCCGACCCGGCTGAACGCCAGCAGGTCGTTGATCAGCACCTGCATCCGCTTGGCGCCGTCGACGGCGAAGGCGATGTACTGCTCGCCGCGCTCGTCGAGCTGCCCGCCGTAGCGGCGCTCCAGCAGCTGGCAGAAGCTCGCCACCTTGCGCAGCGGTTCCTGCAGGTCGTGGGAGGCGACGTAGGCGAACTGCTCCAGCTCCGCGTTCGAGCGGCGCAGGTCCTCGCTGGCCTCGTCGAGCTGGGCGTTGATGGAGCGCTGGTTGGCCACCTCGGCCAGGATCATGCTGCGCATCCAGTCCACGTCGTCGGCCAGCTGCACCAGCTCGAGCGGGCCCACGACCTGCACGGTCCGGTCGAAGTCGCCGTCGGCGACCTTGCGCACGCCCGCGGCGAGCTCGGCCAGCGGACCCGCGACGGCGGCCCGGGTGGCGAACATCAGCAGCACGAACAACGCCAGCAGCACGGCCCCGATGACCACGCAGACGACGATCAGCAGCGTGGCCGCCCCGGCGAGCTCGTCGCGGGCGTCGTCGCGGGCCTTCAGGGCCGCGACCTGGAGCTGGTCGGAGGCGTTGCGCACCGAGGTGAACTGGGTCTGGCCGGCGTCGACGGCGCCGCCCTGCCCGTGGCTCAACCCGGACAGGTTGATCCGCGCGATGGTCGGCTCGGCGTACTCGGTGCGCCATTGCGCGACCAGGTCGTTGCAGCGGCGCAGGCTCTCGGCGATGCCGGGTTCGTTGCCGATCAACGCCATCAGCTGGGCGGCCATGGCCTTCTGCGCCTGCTGACCGCTCACGTACGGGTCCAGCGAGTTGCGGTCGCCGGTCAGCGCGTACCCGCGCACGCCGGTCTCCTGGTCGAGCAGCGCCCTGGTGTACAGCAGCGTCTGGTTCACGCCCGGATCGACGTCGTCGGCCAGCCGGGTGCGGGCCGAGTTCAGCCCCGCGATGGCGACGCTGCCCACGGCGATCGCCCCGATGAACACGACGACCAGCACGGCGGTGGCGATGGTGAGCCACCGCCGCAGCGGCCAACGGGTGGTGAGGGTGCGCCGGCGGCCGGCCTGGGTGACCTCAGCCATGCGCGCCCTCGTCCTTGCGCCGGAGCATCAGCACGGCGACATCGTCCAGCAGGTCCTCGTCGGTCATGCTCTCGACCCGCGCCAGCACCTGGTCGATCGCCGTGAGCGGGTGCTCGCGCCACGACGGGTCCTCGGCCAGCACGGCGCTGAAGATCTCGGTCAGCCCCTCGACGCCGAAGCGCTCGGGCCCGGAGCCGATCTTCGCCTCGATGATGCCGTCGGTGTAGAAGAGCACCGACCACGACTGGCCGAGCTCGACCCGCGCGGCCGGCCACGTGCCGCGGTCGCGGATGCCGAGTGGCAGCCCGACCGGCGCGGAGAGCTGGGACGCGCCGCCCGGACCGAGCAGCAGCGGCGGCGGGTGACCGGCGAGGCGGAGTTCGCCCCAGCTGCGGTCGGGGGCCACGGAGAACATGCACGCGGTGGCGAACAGGCCGTCCAGGTACCGCTCGTGCACGAGCACCTGCTGCATGGTCGCGAGCGTCTCGTCGGCCGGGCGGCCCGCCAGCATCATGGTGCGCCACGCGACACGCAGGCACACGCCCAGCGCCGCCTCGTCGGGCCCGTGCCCGCAGACGTCGCCGATGACCGTGTGCACCGCGCCGTCGGCGGTTTGCACCACGTCGTAGAAGTCGCCGCCGAGCAGCATCTGGCGCATGCCGGGGCGGTAGCGCGGGACGAACTCCATCCGCTCGTCGGTGAGCACGGGTGAGGGCAGCAGCCCGCGTTCCAGGCGCGCCTTTTCCCGGGCGTGCAGTTGGGCCTCTCGGAGTTGTCGTTGCACCTCTTCGCTGCGTGCGCGTTCCACCGCATAGCGCAACACGCGGGTCAGGAGTGGACCGTCGACCTGACCCTTGACCAAGTAGTCCTGCGCGCCGGCGGCCACCGCGGCGATGGCCTGGTCCTCGTCGGCCAGGCCGGTGAGCACGACGACCGGCGTGCCGAGCACCCGAAGCCGTTGCACGGCTTGCAGGCCGGTGGCGTCGGGCAGCCCGAGGTCGACGAGCACACAGTCCTTTCCGGCCAGCTTTTCCTCGGCTTCGGCGATGGATTGCACCCACGTGAGCTCCACCGGGTGCTCCACGTCGGCGAGCAGTTCCTGCACCAGGAACGCGTCTCCCGCGTCGTCTTCGACGAGCAGGATCCGAAGCAGGACCGCGCCCCGCCGGCCCGATCCCGTGGCGATCGCCTCCATCACCAAGTGCTCCCGCGTGTCGTCGAAGCCGGCCGCCATGGCCGACGCTGCCGGAATCCTACGTACCCGCGTGCGCTCGGACGAGCAGGTGTCACCCACTACGCCGTGCGGCGGCACCAGAGCCCGCCGCGCCGATTTCGGGGACGGATTTGCGGCGATAGCCATTTACAATGCTACGGTGGTGGTGTACATAAACCGCCAATGCTCCAAAGCTAACTGTTGGGGGACGACATGGCCCAGAAGACATATGTGGAACTGGTCGACGATCTGGACGGTTCGACCGGCAGCGATATCAGCACTGTCGAGTTCGGACTCGACGGTGTGACCTATGAGATCGACATCAACGAGGACAATGCGGCTGCGCTGCGTGAAAGCCTCGAAACCTACATCCAGGCGGCGCGCCGCACGGGTGGTCGCAAGCGCCGCGGTGGCGGTGGCTCGGTGACCCGTTCGGACCGTGAGCGCACGAAGGCGATCCGTGACTGGGCAAGGGCGAACGGGCACGAGGTGTCCGAGCGTGGCCGGCTCTCCACAACGGTCGTCGAAGCCTACGAGGCGGCCACCAAGGCCGGTGCCAAGCCCGCTGCCAAGGGCCGCCGCACCGCCGCGGCGTCCACTCCGCGGGCCACCGCGACCGCGACCACTCAGGCGACGACCCAGACGAAGGGTGGCAAGCAGGCGAAAACGACCACCCGGGCCGCTGCGAAGCCGGCTGCGAAGACCGCAAACGCCGCCGACAAAGCGACCAAGTCGCGTCGTCCGTCCCGTGGGAAGGCGAAGCCGGCGAGCTTCTCCGGCTGAGTGCTCGAACTGGGTGAAATCCCCCACAGCGTCACCCACCACGAAGCCGACCGGCCACGCCTGTGCGCGACCGGTCGGCTTCGCCGGGTTCATCGGTGGTTTTCAGGCGTTCAACAACTGGTTGAACAAGGTCCGGTAGCGGCGCAACGCCAGCCGGAGGTCTTCGGTGGCCGGGCCGGCGGCGTCACTGTTCTGCCACTGCCCCTCCAGTTCCTCCTTGTGCGCCGCGAACGACGCGGTGAGGCTCTGGATCACCTGGGCGACCAGCTGATCGGCGCCCTGCACGGCGCTTCGCGGGTCGTCCACGAACGCCGTCTGCACTTCGCGCCAGCGGCTTTGCAGCTCCTGCGCCTCGTGCGGATCGAACAATGCGACGTGTTCGTCGTCGGTGTTCGTGTTCTGCGCGCGGTGCCCGGGGCCCTGTTCCATCGCGGCGGGCTCGGCCTCCGGGTCATTTACCGTCGGCTCGACCATCGGTTCCGACTGTTGGGTCACCGATTCCTCGGCGACCGCCGATTCCGGCTCGCGGTTCGCCGGGGCCTGAAGCGACTCGCCGGCCACCGGGATCTGGTCGGTGCGTGGGTCCCGGCTGTACCGCTGTTGCTGTTGCTCGCTGAGCCGATCGGCGGCCTCAAGTAATTCCTGGGTGTTGCGCGCCTGGTGGTGACCGGCGCGGGGATCTCCCGGTTGGCTGGTCATACCCGCTCGGACCTCCGCGTCGTGGCGTCGGTCGTGGTGTCACCGGCCGGCTCCGGCTGGCGCGTGCTGCCCGCCTTCAGCAGGTCGCGCACCAGCGTGCGGTAGTGCAGCAGCGCCGCCCGAAGGTCCTCAGTGGACGTGCCGTCACCCTGCTCGTGCCGGGTCAGCAACTCGTGTGCCTCGCGGTATTGACCGATGGTGCCGCCGTGCTCGACGGACAGGTGCGCGGCGCGCTGGTCGAAACTCCCGGCGGGGTAACCGCGGGCCTGCATCAGCACCATCACCAGCTGGTCGGCCTCGTGTACGGCACGCTCCGGGTCGTCCACGAAGCGTTCCTGCACCTGCGCCCACTGCTGGGTGTACTGCTCCCGGTCGGCCGGGGAAATGGGCCGCAAGTCGAGCTGACGGTGCCGGCGTTCGCGGTCGGCCAGCTCACGCTCCGCGGTTCGGCGGTCCTTGCTGGTCTCCAGCACGCGGTCGTACTCGGGACCGAAGCGCGAGCGCAGACGCCGCCGCTTTGCCTGGTCGACAGCGAAGAACGCGAGCACGCCGAGCACGATCACGGCGAGTACGACGATCAGAACTATCGCGGTGGTGGACAAAACGACCTCCTCGCTCAGCTTTCAGGGGAGGACTACCCACGCGCACCGTGTGGTCAACCAGACGATCTTGGGGTTGCGCCCATTTGCCCCACCCGGCTGCTCCTGTTGACCGCCGCGACCGTCCCGTCCGGGACGCCCACCGGCTCGGGTGGGACGGTCCGCGCCCGGCCCGGCCACGACGAGACCACGAGCCCGGCGAATGCGATGGCGCCGAACACGATCAGGCCGGTGGTGACGTCCGCGGTCCGGTCGCCGAGGAAGAGCAGGCTGCGCAACGGTTCGGTCGCGAACCGGAACGGCGTCCACGACCAGATCAGCGCCCGGTACACCGGATCGATCAGCTCGGGTGGCTGGCCCGCGACCGACGGCGCCATCAGGTACAGCAACCCGAGGATGGGGATCCCCGCGTAACCCGCCAGGCGCAACACCGCCGCCTGCAACGCCGCGAACGCGCCGCTCACCAACGCCAGGTAGCCCAGGTCCGGCCACGTCCACCCGATCTCGGGCGCCCACCAGTTCGCCAGTCCGAACACCAGGGCCGGGCCGAGCACGGCGGCGCTGGCGATCAACGTGAGGCGGGCACCGGCGGTCGGTTTCTGCTTGCGCCGCAAGGCAAGCACGAACAGCAACGCGTTGGCCGCCAGGGCTGCGATCCACAGCAACGCGGTCGCCGCGAGCGGGATCGCCTTGGCGCCCAACGTCGTCCGGTGCACGATCGTGATGGTCACCGGGGGCGCGTGCATGGCCTGCGCGACGGCGCCACCCGCGCCACGCAAGACCTGCTCGGCCGCTTGGGCGGCCGGCGGGTTGAGCGCACCGGACGTGGTCGCGGTGACCGAGCCGGGCGCGATCGTCAGGTAGCCGTAGATCTCCTTGTCTGCCAGCAACCGCTGGGCCTGCGCGGGATCGGTGACCCGCCAGGCGACCTGGTCGCCGCCGTGCGCGGTCACCTGCCGGGCCACCGGCTCCAGTTGCGGGCCCGGTACCGCGACGGCCAGCGGCAGGCCGTCCGGCCCCGCGGTCGCTTGCACGCCGAACGTGAGCAAGCCGAGCACGCCGGCGATCACCACGCCGGCCAGCGCGACCAGCATTCCTCGACCAGAACTCATCATGTGATGAATTATTCGCCCCGCCGGCCGATAAGTCAACACGTGATGAATAACGCTGGTGGCGGCCACCATGCCTGGTGCGCGATGGTGTGTGCTGCGCACATGGTGGTGCGCGGTGCCACTGCCTAAGTTGCTCGCACCGGAACCACTCGAGAACCGAGGAAAATCGCCATGTCCCTGTCGCGATGGGGGAGGGTGGTGCCGGTCGCGGCGCTGCTCGCCTCCGTGCTGTCCTTCGTCCTGCCCGGCCAGGCCGGCGCCGCCGGTTCGGTGAACCTGGAAGCCACCTACAGCTCCGTCGCCAACGGCTGGGCCAAGGTCGAGCGCTACATCGACACCCGCACGGGTTTCACGCAGGAGAACTACCCGCCCGACGGCCGCGGCGATCAGGACGGCCAGCGGCTCACCTTCTTCAACAACGTCAAGCAGCCCTTCTCCGGGCGCTTCCTGCTCTACTCGGCGCCGGGCTGGAACACCGGCAGCAAGGCGACGCCGGTGCTGCTTGTGCACGGCGCCAACGACAACCCCGACCGCGCGTGGGCGAACCCCGGTGAGGGCGGCGGCTTCGGCTGCGGCGCGGTGTCGTGCCCCAGCACCGGGTTGATGCAGTACCTGTCGACGCGCGGGTACAAGGTGTTCGCGATCGGCTTCGCCCACAAGGAGGGCGACAACTTCATGCAGGCCCAGGAGGTCGGCGATGCGGTCGCGTTGATCAAGGCGCGGCTCGGCGTGTCGAAGGTCGACCTCGTCAGCTGGAGCAAGGGCGAGATGTCGGCACGCATGTACGTGTCGTCGGTGAAGCCGTCCTGGGGCAGTGCCTACGCGGGCGACGTGCGCAAGCTGATCACCCTCGGCGGGCCGAACGGCGGCTACGACTACCCGTTCGCGCACGGCTGGGCGCATGATCTGTCCGTGTGGCCGGAATGCGGTGGTGTCGTCAACTCGCCCTTGCCGCACACCTACATGACTTGTTACGGCACGTACACCTACCACCCGGAGTTCTCGTTCGTGCCGACCGGCGGTTACGACGCCTACCCGGGGCAGCGGCAGATGCTCGCGCGCTTCGACGGGACCTACGGCATCGACCAGAGCCAGCAGGACTGGTACACCACCTATTACGGCGGCCAGGGTTTCTACACCAAGGGCCCCGGCATCCAGGCCGCGATCAACGCGGGTTCGCTGATCTCGACCATCCAGCAGGCCGGGGTGCCCGCCGCGGTGCAGACGTACCTGCTGGCGGGCGGCACGCCGTCGGTGGTCGGCATCTACAACGAGAACCGTGGTCCGAGCGACGGCGTGGTGTTCATCAGCAGCGCGCTCGACACCACCGGGGTGTCCACAGTGGCCGGCACGGCGACCGTCGTCTCGGCCAACCACCTCCAGCTCGGCTGGCATTCCGGGGTCGAGTCGCAGGTGGTGAGCTGGCTTGGCTGAGAAGGGATCCGACATGACCAAGTTGCTGGACGGCATTTCCGCCCGGCGGGTGCCGACCGAGCGGTTGACCGTGAACGTGCTGGAGCGCACCGGCACCGACGACACCGACGACACCGCGGGCCCCGTCGTGCTGTTCGTGCACGGCAACGTGTCGTCCAGCCTGTTCTGGCAGCAGGCGATGCTCGACCTGCCCGCCGGGTACCGCGCGATGGCGGTGGACCTGCGCGGGTTCGGTGACACCGATCCGGCGCCGGTCGACGCCACGCGCGGCCTGCGCGACTACGCGGACGACCTGCGTGCGCTGATCGCGGAACTGGAGCTGGGCAAGGTCCACTTGGTGGGGTGGAGCATGGGCGGCGGCGTGCTCATGCAGTACCTGCTGGACGCACCGTCGACGGTGGCGTCGCTGACGTTGATGGCGCCGGTGTCGCCGTTCGGTTTCGGCGGCACCAAGGGCCTCGACGGTGAGCTGTGCCATCCGCGGGGCGCCGGTTCCGGTGGTGGCACGGGGAACCCGGAGTTCGTCTCGCGGCTGGCCAAGCGGGACACCAGTGACGAATCCCCGCTGTCGCCGCGGTCGGTGCTGCGGGCCCACTACGTGAAGCCGGGGACTCGGTTGGGGCCTGAGGACGCGTACGTGGACTCGATGCTCTCCACGCGGCTGGGCGACGACCACTACCCGGGCACGTTCGCGTCCACCGACGACTGGCCGGGCGTGCTGCCGGGCGAGCGGGGCGTGCTGAACGCGATGGCGCCCACGCACTTCCGCATCGCCGACCTGTCGGGTGTGACGCCGAAGCCGCCGATCCTGTGGATCCGGGGGACCGACGACGTGATCGTGTCCGACACCTCGTTGTACGACTTCGGGTACCTGGGCCGGCTGGGCGCGGTGCCCGGCTGGCCGGGTGAGGAGCAGTGGCCGCCGCAGCCGATGATCGCGCAGACCCGCGCGGTGCTCGATGGCTATGGGGCGTATCAGGAAGTGGTCATCGAGGACGCCGGACACGGTCCACACCTGGACAAGCCGGACGAGTTCAACCGGGCCCTGCACGCCCACCTGGCTTCGGTCTGAGCCGCTGAGACAGCGAATGCCGCACCCGGCTCGGGTGCGGCATTCGCTGTTTTTGGGGCGTGCTAAAGCCTGGTCTGCAGGGCGTCCGCGGCGGCCAACAAATCGGCGGCCCAGCGCGCGCCCGGGCGCCGTCCCATCCGGTCGATGGGGCCGGACACCGACACCGCGGCCACGACCGTCCCCGACGAATCCCGCACCGGCGCGGAAACGCTGGCCACGCCGGGTTCCCGCTCGGCCACGCTCTGCGCCCAGCCGCGCCGGCGCACCTCGAGCAGCGCGCGCTCGCCGTAGACCGCGTCCACGAGCAGGGTCCGCTGCGTCGCCGGATCCGCCCACGCCGCAAGGACCTTCGCGCCCGACCCGGCCGTCATCGGCAGCCGTGCACCGACCGGAACAGTGTCCCGCAGCCCGGACGGCGGCTCCGCGGCGCTGATGCAGATGCGGTGCATCCCGTCGCGGCGGTAGAGCTGCACGCTCTCGCCGGTGATGTCGCGCAACCGCGGCAGGACGGCGTTCGCCGCGTCCAGCAACGGATCGGTCGCCCCACCGGCGAGCTCGCTCAGCGCGGCCCCCGGACGCCAGCGGCCATCGCTTCCGCGGCGCAGCAGGCGGTGCACTTCCAGGCCCACCGCGAGCCGGTGCGCGGTCGCTCTGGGCAAGCCGGTGCGGCTGCACAACTCCGCGAGGCCACAAGGCTCCTTGGCCACCGCCTGCAGTACGGCCATGGCCTTGTCCAGAACTCCGATGCCGCTAGACTGTCCCACGTCGCGATACTACGTTCCCGGAATCTGGGATGTCCAGTCTTTGGGAAAGCCCGGTTCCTGGGAAGACAACTCGTCGAGGAAGGTCAAGATGGCGCGCACACTCGCGGAGAAGGTGTGGGACGCACACGTCGTGCGTCGCGGTGAGGGCGATGAGCCGGACTTGCTCTACATCGACCTCCACCTCGTGCACGAGGTGACGAGCCCCCAGGCGTTCGACGGTCTCCGGTTGGCCGGCCGCCCGGTGCGCCGGCCGGACCTGACCATCGCCACTGAGGACCACAACGTGCCCACGGTGGACATCGACAAGCCCATCGCCGACCCGGTCTCGCGCACCCAGGTGGACACGCTTCGGCGCAACTGCGAGGAGTTCGGCGTCCGGCTGCACCCGATGGGTGACGCGGAACAGGGCATCGTGCACGTGATCGGCCCGCAGCTCGGGCTCACCCAGCCCGGCATGACCGTGGTTTGCGGTGACAGCCACACTTCCACGCACGGCGCGTTCGGCGCGATGGCCTTCGGCATCGGCACCTCCGAGGTCGAGCACGTGCTCGCGACCCAGACGCTGCCGTTGCGCCCCTTCAAGACCATGGCGATCACCGTGGACGGCGAGCTGGCCCCCGGTGTCACGGCCAAGGACGTGATCCTCGCCGTCATCGCCAAGATCGGCACCGGTGGCGGCCAGGGCTACGTCCTGGAGTACCGGGGGAGCGCGATCGAGGCGCTGTCCATGGAAGCGCGGATGACCATCTGCAACATGTCGATCGAGGCCGGTGCCCGCGCGGGCATGGTGGCCCCGGACGAGACGACCTTCGCCTACCTGTCGGGCCGTCCGCACGCCCCCAAGGGCGAGGAGTGGAACGCCGCACTGGAGAACTGGCGGCAGCTGCGCACCGACGAGGGCGCCGAGTTCGACGCCGAGGTGCACATCGACGCGACCAGCCTGACGCCGTTCGTCACGTGGGGGACCAACCCCGGTCAGGGCCTGCCGTTGAGCGAGCGGGTGCCCGACCCGGAGGCGATCGCCGACGAGAACGAGCGGGTGGCCGCCGAGAAGGCGTTGGCCTACATGGACCTCACCCCGGGCACCCCGCTGCGCGACATCACGGTCGACACGGTGTTCCTCGGCTCCTGCACCAACGGCCGCATCGAGGACCTCCGGGCCGCCGCGGAAGTGCTGCGGGGCCGCCAGGTGGCCAAGGACGTCCGGATGCTCGTGGTGCCGGGGTCGATGAAGGTACGGGCACAGGCCGAATCCGAGGGATTGCACAAGGTGTTCATCGCCGCGGGCGCCGAGTGGCGGCAGGCGGGCTGCTCGATGTGCCTTGGGATGAACCCGGACCAGCTCCGCCCGGGTGAGCGCAGCGCGTCCACATCGAACCGCAACTTCGAGGGCAGGCAGGGCAAAGGCGGGCGGACCCACCTGGTATCGCCGCTGGTCGCGGCGGCCACGGCGGTCCGCGGCACCCTTTCCACCCCCGACGACCTGTTCTAGAGGAGGACACCGAGATGGAGCCGTTCACCACCCACACCGGGGTCGGCGTGCCGCTGCGCCGGTCCAACGTGGACACCGACCAGATCATCCCCGCGGTGTACCTCAAGCGGGTGAGCCGCACCGGGTTCGAGGACGGGCTGTTCGCCGCGTGGCGCGCGGATGAGACCTTCGTGCTCAACCAGGAACCCTTTCGAGCGGGCAGCGTGCTGGTCGCCGGGCCCGACTTCGGGACCGGGTCGTCGCGCGAGCACGCCGTTTGGGCGCTGGCGGACTACGGCTTCCGGGTGGTCGTCTCCGCCCGGTTCGCCGACATCTTCCGCGGCAACGCGGGCAAGCAGGGCCTGCTCACGGCCGAGTGCGAGCAGTCGGACGTCGAGCAGCTGTGGAAGATCCTCGAGAACGAGCCGGGCACGGCGGTCACCGTGGACCTCACGGCGAAGACCGTGTCCGCAAAGGACTTCACCGCCCGGTTCCGGATCGACGACTACACCCGCTGGCGGCTGCTGGAGGGCTTGGACGACATCGCGTTGACCCTGCGGCACGCCGATGCGATCGCCGAGTTCGAGAAGTCCCGCCCGGCCTGGAAGCCCGTCACCACCCCCCTCGGGGCGGCCTGAATAGGCCCCTAATTCGCCCTTCTCCCAACAAGAATCCCCTGGTCGTCGGCCTCTTCGGCGCCACAACAAGACCACGCGACACCCCCTCGATCCGCCTCGGCCCCGGCCGAGAAATCCAATGGGTCAACGAAAAAAGAGGGGGTGTCGCGTGGAAATTGTGCTGCATTGGGCATACTGTGGCGACAAGTCGGCCAGATTGGCCGTGAACGACAGTTGGTCTAACGGAGGACTGAAGGGTGAACAAGGCCCAGCTCATCGAGGCGCTCACCGAGCGGCTTGGCGACAAGAAGACCGCAGGCGCTGCGGTCGACGGTCTCGTCGACGTGATCGTTCGCACGGTCAACAAGGGCGAGAAGGTCAACATCACCGGTTTCGGTGTGTTCGAGAAGCGTGCCCGCGCCGCTCGCACCGCGCGCAACCCGCGCACCGGTGAGACCGTGAAGGTGAAGAAGACCAACGTTCCCGCGTTCCGCGCCGGCACGAACTTCAAGGAGGTCATCAGCGGCGCCAAGAAGCTGCCGAGGGCCACCGCGACCCGCAGCACCGCCCGTGCCACCGCGGCCGCCGGCACCCGTGCCGCCGCGCCCAAGGCGGCCACCACGCGTGCCGCGAGCACCACCCGTGGCCGCGCCGCGGCCACGAAGACGGCGGCGGCCAAGGCGCCCGCCAAGACCACTTCCACGCGTTCGCGGGCGACCACCGCGAAGGCGGCGGCGGCTCCGAAGGCGGCCGCGAAGCCGGCAGCCCGCTCGACCGCGAAGTCCAGCACGGCGAAGGCGGCGACCACCGCGAAGAAGACGACCGCGGCCAAGACGACGACCGCGCGCAAGGCGAGCCCGGCCAAGAAGACCTCGGCCGCGGCGAAGACCGGCACCACCCGCAAGACCGCTGCGAAGAAGAAGTAGTAGCAGCGCAGCTGCGTGACGGCCCCGCACCCGTTGGGTGCGGGGCCGACGCGTGTCCGGAGTGGATCATCGCGGGACCGCCGAGGAGATCCGTTCGATGGAAGGCGAACTGGCCGCCTCGGCCCGTGATCCTGTGGCCTGGCAGTGGATCAGACGGGCCACCCGGCGAGAGCCCGTCCACAGCCCGGTCAGGGCCCGCCCAGGGCCGCCGACAGCATCCCCTGCAGGGCTTGGGATGCCCTCGGCCGGCGGTTCGGCTTCCCTTGCGTGGCCCTGTGGCCAGCACTTCTCGGCGGGAATCGGCCGCTTGCATGCATGACGACCAAATGCCCGAAGCCGCCGATGCCAGGCGCCGAATGGAGCAGTGCGGACGGTTTTACCCCACCAACCGGACGGCCTGGAACTGACTTCTATTCGCGCCCGCGACGCCTTTCTTGCCGCCTCGCGTAGGCCAGACCCCCACCCTCCCGGGGCGGCCCCGGGTCCCAGTCCATCGGCCCAGTGGCGGCAAAACGGGCGTCGCGCCAATCTGTGGACAACCGCCCGCCTGGGGAAAACCCGGCCGGGACGGAGTCCGGAGTGGATCTACAACAGCCGTTCCCCGGTGACCGACCAGACCTCCGCGATCCGATCCCCTTCACAGCGCAGGATGTCGATCCCGCCCTTGCGGAACTCCCCGCGTGCGGCATCGGCACCGGACGCGATCCAGCGGCCGGCCACCTTGTCCCCGTCCACCAACGGTCCCACGTCCACCCGGTAGACCAGCCGCTCGTACCGGGCCCGGAAACCCCCGATGAACTCGGCGATCCCGTCCGGCCCCCGCAACGCGTCCGCGTCCGCCGACCCGGCCCCGCCGAAGTGGATCCGGAACCCCGGCGTCACCAGACGCGAAGCGATCTCGAGATCGCCGTTCCACAAGCTCGTCCAGTCGTCCCACAGCCGTGCGCCGATCCGGCTGTCGATCGTCGTGACCACCATGCACTTCCCTTCGTCCGTCGTGTGGACCCAGGGTTCAGCGCCGTGGCGACACCGTGCTGTCGGTGTTTGGCATCACATCGAGCCCGACCAGTTCCCGCCCGAGCGCGTCGATCTCGCGCAGGTCGACCTCCCGCGGCGGCACCGGTTCCTCGAGCGCGGCCGCCGAGCGGATGCGGTCGAGCCGGAACCCGCGCACCGCGGACCTGGTGCGGCACCAGGCGAGCAGGTACCAGTGCGGCTCCCCGCCCAAGAACCCCAACGGCTCCACGTCGCGGTCGGAGGTGACACCGTGGCGGTCGACGTAACCGAGCCGCAGCACCCGCCCGTCGGTGATCGCGTCACGCACCGCGGGCGGCATCGAGGGTGCGGCACCCTCGGGCGCCACGAACAGCACCTTCCCGGCCAATTCGGCCGCCGAACGCAGGCGCGGGCCGGGCATGACCGCGAGCACCTTCTGCAGTGCCGAGCGTGCGGCCGAAGCGAAAGGTGTACCGGTGAGCTGCCGCAGCCCCACCGCGAGCGCGGTCGCCTCGGCGGGGGACAAGGCGAGCGGCGGCAGTGTTGCCGTCCGGTCGAGCACGTAACCACCCGTGCGACCTGGTTGGGCGTAGACCGGCACACCGCTCTGCTGCAACGCCAGGAGATCACGCTCGATGGTCCGCGTGCTCACCTCGAACCGGCGGGCCAGCCACGCGGCACTGCGCGGCCGCGGCGCGACGGCACGCAGCTCCTCGACGAGCGCGTACAGGCGATCGGTGCGGTTCACCGCGGCTCACCCGCTGGTGTCGATGACCGGAAGCCCGTCCGGCGAAGGGAAGTAGTCCGCGGCGAACAACCGCTGCCCCTCGGTGAACGAGAGCAGCCACATGCTGCCCTTCTTGGTCCGCGTGGACGGCAGGCGCACCTCGCCCTCCTCCGCGAGGGCCGAAACCAGGTCCGGGATCACGCCGCCCTGGCTGCACACCACCGGCGTCCCACCGGCCGCAACGATGCGCAGGAAGCGCTCGCGCCCGCGATCCTCGTTCGCCCAGTAGCCGTTCTCCGACAGCCGCGGTTCGTCGACCACCGGCACGCCGAGGTCGTCGGCGACGGCCTGCACGGTGCTGCGGCAGCGCACCGGCGGCGCCGAGTGGACGCGGTCGGGGCCGAAGTGCGGCAGCAACTCGCGCAGCTGCCGGGCCTGCTCCACGCCCGCCGGGCTGAGCGGGCGCAGGTCGTCCGGCGCCGACCACTCCTCGCGCTTGCCCGCCTTCGCGTGGCGCACCAGCAACACGGTGGCCACGGTGGGCGGGTCGGCGGCGAACCACCGCACGACGCCGCGATCACGCTGGTAGGTCAGCAACGCCAGCGCGTCGGGCACCGGCAGCCAGCGCAGCTCGTCGACCTCCTTGTTTGGGGCGAACTCGCCATCACCGGCCCGCGCGGCGAAGTAGTCGACGGTCTTGTAGTCGCGGCCGATGCGGTAACCGACCTGCCCGAGCGAACGGCCGAGCACGCAGGCGAACCCGGTCTCCTCGTGGACCTCGCGGCGCACCGCCGCGGGCAGCGACTCCCCGGGTTCGACCTTTCCCTTCGGCAGCGACCAGTCGTCGTAGCGCGGCCGGTGGACGAGGGCGATTTCCCCGCCGGGGCGCCAGAGCACCGCGCCCGCGGCGACGATCTCAGCCGGCACGGATCAGCCTTTCGCGCGGTGGGCGGCCAGCAATTGCACCTGGTGGTCGCGCACCGTCGACTCACCACTGGGCGAGGGTTCCCACTCGCCGTTGCCGTCCAGGACCCAGCAGCGGGTCGCGGGATCCAGCGCGGATTCCAACATGTCGTCCAATTGTGCGGTCAGCCGCGGGTCACTCACCTGCACGCACACCTCGACGCGGCGGTCGAGGTTGCGGTGCATCATGTCCGCGCTGCCGATCCAGTACTCGTCCGCGCCGACGAAGTGGAAGACCCGCGAGTGCTCGAGGAACCGGCCGAGGATCGAGCGGACGTGGATGTTCTCGCTGAGGCCTTCGATCCCCGGCTTGAGCGCGCAGATCCCGCGCACCACGACCTCGACCCGCACGCCGGCCTGCGACGCCCGGTACAGCGCGTCGATGACCTGCTCGTCCACCAACGAGTTGACCTTCATCCGCACGCCGGACTCCCGGCCCGCCAACGCCATCTCGATCTCGTCGTTGATCCGGTCGACGATCCCGCGCCGCACGCCGTCCGGTGCCACCAGGATCCGGCGGTAGGACTCCTGGCGCGCGTACCCGGTGAGCGCGTTGAACAGGTCGGTGAGGTCGGCGCCGATCGCCGGCTCGGCGGTGAGCAGGCCGACGTCCTCATAGAGCCGGGCGGTCTTCGGGTTGTAGTTGCCCGTGCCGATGTGGCAGTACCGCTTGATGGTGGAGCCCTCCTGGCGCACCACGAGCGCGGTCTTGCAGTGGGTCTTCAACCCCACCAACCCGTACACCACGTGCACGCCCGCCTTCTCCAGCGCACGCGCCCACTTGATGTTGGCCTGCTCGTCGAAGCGCGCCTTGATCTCCACCAGCGCCACGACCTGCTTGCCCGCCTCGGCCGCGTCCACGAGCGCCTCGACGATCGGCGAGTCACCCGAGGTGCGGTAGAGCGTCTGCTTGATCGCGAGCACCTTCGGGTCGCTCGCCGCCTGCTCGATGAACCGTTGCACGCTCGTGGAGAACGAGTCGTACGGGTGGTGCACGAGCACGTCGCCCTCGCGCAGGGTCGCGAACACGCTGCGCGGGGTCTCCCGGTCGGCGAACGCCGGGTGCGTCGCCGGCACGAACGGCGGATCCTTCAGGTCCTTGCGGTCGACGCTGTAGAGCTGCCACAGGCACGAGAGGTCGAGCGGGCCGTGCACGACGACGACGTCGTTCGGGTCGACCTCCAGCTCCCGCAGTAACAGCTCGAGCACGTGGTCGCTCATGTCGTCGGCGACCTCGAGCCGCACCGGCGGGCCGAACCGGCGCTGCGCCAGCTCGCGTTCCAGCGCCTGCAACAGGTCCTCGTCGCGGTCCTCCTCGACCTCCAGGTCGGCGTTGCGGGTGACCCGGAACGCGTGCACCTCCTGGATGTCCATGCCGGTGAAGAGCCGGTCGAGGTGGGCCGCGATCAGGTTCTCCAGTTGCAGGAACGTGGCGCTGCGCGTGCCCTGGGCGCGCGGGTCGCCGTCCACGGCGATCAGCCTGGGCACGTTGTCGGGCACCTTCACCCGGGCGAAGCGTTCGGTACCGCCCTCCGGGTCGCGCACGGTCACGGCCAGGTTCAGCGAGAGGTTGGAGATGTAGGGGAACGGGTGCCCGGGGTCGACGGCCAGCGGGGTGAGCACCGGGAAGATCTGTTCGTTGAAATAACGGGAAAGCCGCCCGCGCTGGTCGTCGGTCAGGTCCGTCCACTTGATCAGCTGGATGCCCTTGGCGGCGAGCTCGGGGCGGATGCGGTCGGCGAAGGCCCGCGAGTGCTGCTCGACCAGTTCCTGGTTGCGCTTGGAGATGTAGTCGAGCTGCTCCCGTGGGGTGAGCCCGTCGGCACTGCGCACGGACAGGCCGGTCTCGTCGCGGCGCTTGAGGCCCGCGACCCGCACCATGTAGAACTCGTCGAGGTTCGAAGCGAAGATGGCGAGGAACTTCGCCCGCTCCAGCAGCGGCTGGGAGGCGTCCTCGGCCAGCGCGAGCACTCTGGCGTTGAAGTCCAACCAGGACAGTTCCCGGTTGATGTACCGGTCGTCGGGCAGATCGGTGTCCGGCGCCGCGGCGGTTGCCGCGGGCGGCGCCGAGGGCACCCGTGCGCCGTCTGCGTGGGCCGCGGCACGCGCAGGGCTCTGCTCTTCGCTCGACTCGATGCTCACGCGGGCCATTGTCCCTGATCCCGGGCCCGCATGCGTGCGCCGATCAAGGTCAACCGGGTGAACTCTGCGCGCTCGCGCAGACCAGTGCCGCGGTCCGGTCGCCGACCCCCAGCTGACATGCGGCTTCGAGGTCTTCGGCGGTGTCCACGTCGCAGCGCAGCCCCGGTGTGCCGACGCCGACCGCGACGGCGCCGGTGCCCGCGTGCGCGGCCGCGGAACCGGGACCGAACCGCGGGTCCAGCGCCTCGCCGATCCCGGCGAGCAGCAGCGTGGTGCCGGTGCCCTCCTTGTCCGGGCAGAACGCCCGCGCGCCACCCGCTTGCGCGATCGCGGCGGCGAGTTCCACCGGGCGCAGGGCGGGCAGGTCGGCCTGCAACGCGCCGACGTGGCCGTCCTCGCCCAGCAGCCGGGCGCCGAAGGCGAGCGCCTCGTTGAGGCCGGGCAGGCCGCGCTCGTCGACCACGTCCACCCCGGTCCCACGCAACGCCACCGGAACGCGTTCGTCCTCGCAGACCACCAGCACCGACCGCACGCCGTCGGCGGCCCGGGCCGCGGTCACGGTGTCGAGCAGCAACGCCAGCGCCAGCTCCACGTGCCGGCCGGAGCCGCCGGGCACGGCGCCGCGCAGCCGCGACTTCGCGCGGTCCAGCCGCTTCATCGGCACCACGAGATCCAGGCAGGCGTCCACGGGTCCATCCTCCCCGATGCACCGCCGGTACCCTGACCAGGACCTAGGGAGGGCGTGGGTGGCGAAGCGCGAGAAGAGCGATTTCTGGATCCGGCTGGGCGCCGTGTTGTTCTACCCGATCTCCGCGCTGGGCAAGCGCAGCGAGAAGGGCATGGAACACATCCCCGCCGAGGGCGGCGTGATCTTCGCGATGAACCACGTGTCGCACCTGGATCCACCGATCGACGGGGTGTTCGTGCACCGCAACAAGCGGGTGCCGCGCTTCATGGCCAAGGACTCGCTGTTCAAGGTGCCGCTCTTCGGCGCGCTGCTCAAGGGCTGCGGCGGCATCCCGGTCTACCGGGGCACCACCGACGCCAAGGCCAGCCTGCGCGACGCGATCGCCGCGGTGGACGAGGGCAAGTTCGTGGTGATCTACCCCGAGGGCACGATCACCAAGGACCCGACGGGCTGGCCGATGACCGGGCGCACCGGCGCGGCCCGCCTCGCGCTGGAGACCGGCGCGCCGGTGATCCCGGTGGCGCGCTGGGGCACCCAGGACATCCTCAACGGCTACACGAAGAAGTTCAGGCCGTTCCCGCGCAAGAAGGTCACCATCATCGTCGGTGAGCCGGTCGACCTCGCCCGCTTCCAGGGCAAGGAGATCACCACGCAGCTGCTGCGCGAGATGACCCACGAGATCATGATCCGCATCCGCGACCTGGTCGCCGAGGCGCGCGGCGAGGCGGCGCCGACCGAGTTCTACAAGCCGAAGCGGACCGGCTGATGCAGCGGATCGCGGTGCTCGGCGCCGGGGCCTGGGGCACCACCTACGCCAAGGTGCTCGCCGACGCCGGTCGCGACGTGGTGCTGTGGGCGCGCAAGCCGGAGCTCGCCGAGACGATCGGCCGCGAGCACGTCAACCCGGACCGGCTGCCCGACGTGCGGTTGCCGGACAACCTGACGTCCACTTCGGACGCATCGGCGGCCCTGGCCGACGCCGAGGCGGTCGTGCTGGCCGTGCCGAGCCAGCACCTGCGGGAGAACCTCGCCAAGTGGGCGCCGCTGCTGCCTGCCGGGGTCACCCTGGTCAGCCTGGCCAAGGGCGTGGAACTGCACACGCTCAAGCGGATGAGCGAGGTGATCACCGAGGTCGCCGGGGTGCCGGAGCACCAGGTGGCGGTGGTCTCCGGGCCCAACCTGGCCCGCGAGATCGCCGACCGCCAGCCGACCGCGACGGTCATCGCGTGCACCGACCACGAGCGGGCCGTCGAGCTGCAGCACGCCTCGACCACCGGCTACTTCCGCCCGTACACCAACACCGACCTGGTCGGCTGCGAGCTCGGTGGCGCGTGCAAGAACGTCATCGCCCTGTCGTGCGGGATCGCCGTCGGCATGGGCCTCGGCGCGAACACGGTCGCCACCCTGATCACCCGCGGCCTGGCCGAGACCACCCGGCTCGGGGCCCAGCTGGGCGCGCACCCGTTGACGTTCTCCGGGCTCGCCGGGCTGGGCGACCTGGTGGCGACGTGCTCGTCGTCGCTGTCGCGCAACCGGACCTTCGGTGAGCTGCTGGGCAAGGGCAAGTCGATCGCCGAGGCCCAGGAGGCCGCGCACGGGCAGGTCGCCGAGGGCGTGAAGTCGTGCTCGTCGATCCGCGACCTCGCCGTGCGCCACGGCGTCGAGATGCCGATCACCGAGGTCGTGCACCGCATCTGCCACGACGGCGGCGACCCGCGTGAGCTCGGCGCCGACCTGATCGGCCGCAAGACCAAGCCGGAACGATGACCGGCGACGGCACCAAGGTCGTGCACGCCGGCCGTGACGTGGCCACGGGCGACCCGATCGCCCCGCAACCAGTGCTCGCGTCCGCGTTCCACCTCGGCGGCGCCGACTTCTACGGCCGGGCTGGCAACCCCGCGTGGCGTGAGCTGGAAGCGGCCATCGGTTCGCTCGACGGTGGCGAGTGCGTGCTCTTCGCCTCCGGCATGGCGGCGATCGCGACGACGCTGCGGGTGCTGACCGCGCCCGGCGACACGGTGGTCGTCCCGTCCGACGGCTACTACCTGGCGCGCCGCCACGCGGGTGAGGTGCCCGGCTTGGCCGTCCGGTCGCGTCCGACCGCCGGCCCGTGGACCGCCGCGGATGTCGAAGGCGCCCGGCTGGTCCTGCTGGAGACCCCCTCGAACCCCGGCCTCGACGTGTGCGACATCGCCGCGATCACCGCGCTGGCCCACGCGGCCGGGGCGTTGGTGGCGGTCGACAACACCACGGCGACGCCGCTGGGCCAGCAGCCGTTGGCGCTGGGCGCGGACCTGGTGGTGGCAAGCGACACCAAGGCACTGGCGGGGCACAGCGACGTGGTGCTCGGCCACGTGTCGACGGCGTCGGCCGAGCTGGCCGCGCGCCTGCGTGACGAGCGGACCGTGGGCGGTGCGGTGCCGGGGCCGTTCGAGGCGTGGCTGGCCCACCGCGGGCTCGGCACCCTCGACCTGCGCCTGGCCCGGCAGGCGGCGAACGCCGCCACCGTCCACGAAGCCCTCCGCGACCACCCGGCGGTGACCGGCCTGCGCTGGCCCGGCGCGTCGTCCGACCCGGCCCACGAGATCGCGAGCCGCCAGATGCGGCGGTTCAACGGTGTGATCACGTTCGAGCTGGTGAGCGAGGAAGCGGTGGCCTCGATGGTGGCGCGCAGCCGCCTGATCGCCCCGGCCACCAGCTTCGGCGGCCTGCACACGACGGCGGACCGCCGCGCCCAGTGGGGCGACCCGGTGCCCGACGGGTTGGTGCGGTTGTCGTGCGGCGTCGAGGATCCGGCCGACCTGGTCGCCGACCTGCTGACCGCGTTGACCTAGGCCGCCACTCCTTTTCTTCTTGCGCGCCTGAACCGCCCGCGGTTCCGGCGCGTAATCACGGCCGGGTCACTTGGCCGGTTTGTCCGGCAAGTGGGTTGAACAGCCATCACCGCTCGAACGGACCGCAGGCCATGATCGCTTCGGGGGTAACCGCGCGCGCCGTCGCGCGTTGAGTAAGGGCGCTTGTCGTCCGCTTGGTGACCGCAAGCCATCCACAGCTCCACATACCGCAGGGGACCGGATGACCAACCGCCAGGAGGTGCTCGACCGGCTGGTGGCCGCGTTGACCGCCGATGGCGCGGTTCTGGCTGGTCGACGCGGTGCGGGCCGGTCGTGGGTGGTGGCGCGGCTGGCCGAACGCGTGCCCGGTGCCGTCGTCGTGCGGGCCGCGCCGGGTCGCGGCATTCCCGGCTGGACCGCGCGTGAGCTCGTCCGCGCCGCCGACCGGCCCCTCATCGTCGACGACGCCCACCTGCTCGACGCCGCCGCGACCGACGTGCTGGCTCGTCGCGGCGCCCCTGCCGTGTGCACGGTCGTGGAAGGGCGCGGGACCGGTCTCACCCTCGACCCGCTGGACCTCGCGGCGACCGCCGAACTCGCCGCCGAGATCCTCACCTTGCCGATGGGCCGCGAGGCCGCGCGCGCGTTGCACGAGGCGACCGGCGGCCTGCCCGGCGTGGTGCAGGCCGTGCTCGCCGCCGCGCAACGCGCGGGCGCGGTCCGGGTCATCGGCGACGTCGCCGTCTTCGACCCCGGCCACGTCCTCGCCCTGCCCCCGGAACACCCGCTGGTGCTCGGCGCGGCCGACGCCGAACACGACCAGCCGCCCGCGGTGCTCGCTGGGCTGGCCGCCGCCGTGCCCGCGTGGCTGCGGGCCGACATGCAGCACGCCGAGCTGGGAGCGGGCACCGACACGCTCACCGGCTGCGCGCTGCGGGCCGGTCACGCGCTCAGCGAACTGCCGCTCGACGGCCGCCTCACCGACCGGCTCGCCGCGCAGCTGCACGGCTTCGCCCGCCCCGGCCACCCGATCGCCGAGGAACGGGCGCTGACCGCCAAAGCCGCACGCCACTGGGCCTCGGTGGGCGACTGGACCGCGATCGCCAAGCTGCCCGCCCGCCAGATCGGCGCGCCGACCGTCCCGCTGCGCACCCGCGCGACTCTGCTCACCGCCGGCCTGGACGCCGCACTGTCCGATGTGGAACGCCTGCCCGCCGTGGAGCCGGAGGGTTCCCGTTGGCTGCGCAGCGAACTGCTGACGCTGGCGGGCTCCGGTGGCGATCCCGCCGACGACATGGCCGCCGACCGGTCCGCCGATCACGGCGACCAGCCCGCGTGGCCCGGCGGCCACTTCCTGGCCGAAGGCCGGCCCGCGCTGGCCGCGTGGCTCGGCGGCCGGTGGGACGACGCGCTCGCCATCGCGACCCGCGACCGGCTGACCAACCGCGGCGCGCACGCGTTGTGCACCGCGGAGGAATCCGCGGCGATCGCCGCGGAAGTGTTGCTGTCCATGGGAAAGCCGACGGTCGCGCGCAGCTGGCTGGAGGACGTCGCCGTCCCGCCCGACCAGCCGGGCATGCGCGTGCTCAGCACGTGGGCGGCCGCCGGGCTGGACGCGCTGCTCGGCCGTCCGCAGGAAGGCGCGCACCGGCTTTCCGCCACGCTGGCCTGGATGCGTGAGACCGGCTGGCGCAGGCACCGCGAGTTGGTGCTCGGCCGCCTCGTCACGTGCATGCGGCGCGCGGGCATGACCGTGCGCGCCAAGGCCATGCTCGACGAGCTGACCGCCGACGCCGAACGCGACCCGTCCGGCTTCACCCGGCTGATCGCCCTGCGCTCGGCCATCGAGGTCGGCGCGGCCGGCCCGGCCGACCTCGACGCCGCGCTCGCCCTCGCCGAAGAACTCCAGCTGCCCTTCGAACTGGCCCGCACCAGGCTCGCCGTCGGCCGGGTCACCGGTGACGAGGACGTGGTGGCCGCGGCACAGGCCGGGTTCGCGCAACTGGGCGCGACGCTGTGGGAACTGCGCGCGGGCGGTGCGCCGGATCGCGACCGGGTGGCCGAGCTGATCGGCGACCTCATCGCGGCGGGCCTGTCCAACGCGTCGATCGCCACGGTCGTCGAGCGCACCGAGGCGTTCGTCAAGCGCCGGGTCAGCTGGCTGCTCGCCGACACCGGCAGCCGCCACCGCACCCAGCTCGGCGTCCGGCGCGCGGAACTCACCTCCGTCGCCGCGCCCGCACCGGCCACAGTGGACGAAGTGCTGGCCGGTGGCGTGCCGGTGGTCGCCCTGCTCGGCGCGCCCGGCAGTGGCCGCAGCACGGTGCTGCGCGGTCTCGCCGAACGCGGTGGACTGCTCGTCCACGCAGGCCGGACGCCGCTCGCGGCCGGGTTGGTGAGCGCCCTCGCGGCGAGCAAGTCCGCCGACATCCCAGCCTTGGTGCTGGGTCGTGCGGCCGCCGTGGCCCACTCGCGATCGGCATCGGCGCGGCCTGCGCCGATCGCCGTGGCCGACGCCCTGCTCGACGCGCTGTCCCACGCCGCCCGCCGCGCGCCGCTGACCCTGCTCGTCGACGACGCCGACCTCGCCGACGAGGACGGCACGGCCCTGCTCACGTTGCTCGCCGACCGGGCGGGCGGCGGCTGGTCGCTGGTGCTGGCCGGGGTCCGGTCCACAGTGGAACAGGCGCGACCGGTCCGGTTGCAGCCGTTGACCACCGAGCAGGTCGCGGACGCGCTCGACCAGCGCTTCGGCCGCCGCTACGCCGAGGAAACGGTCGCCGAGGTGCACCGCAGGACCGCCGGTCACCCGGCCACCGTCGCGGCGTTGCTGCGCAGCGTGTGGGAGGGCACCGACGAGGAGTTGCGCACGGTCGTGCCGCCACCGCTGACCGAGGAACAGGTCGGCGTCGTGCTGTCGCGCCGGTTCGGCCGCCGGTTCGCCGAGGAGACCGTGGCCGAGGTGCACCGCCGGACCGCGGGCGATCCGTCCACTGTGGCCAGGTTGCTGCGGGTCGTGCGCGCGGCCGACGACGAGCGGCTGCGCACCACGCTGCCTGCTGACGGACCCGGCTGGCTCGCCGTGATCGCCGCCGTGCCGGGCATCCGGATGGCCGAGTGCCGGGCCTTGGCCGTCCCGCTCGGACTGTCCGAAGCGGACTTGCCGGCCGTCGCCGCGGCCGTCTCGACCACCGCGGACGGCGGTCTGTTCATCGACATCCCGTTGCGTGCGGAGGCAGCCGCCGCGGGCATGGACGCCGCCGTGGACGCAGCTGCTATGCACCGCCTGCTCGCCGACCGCCTGCTCGCCGACCGGCTCGACGGCATCGCGATCGAGGACCGGCGGCTAGCGGGCTACCTGCTCGGCGCCCGCGTCGACGGCAAGCTGCACGCCGGGCAGGCCGAACTCGCCGAGATCGCCGAGCTCGTGCTGCCCGGCGACCCCGAGGCGGCCGCCGACTGGTCGGCCGCGGTGCTGGAGTCCACAGAAGACGTTCGCGCGCGCACCACCCATGCCGAGGCGTCCTACGCGATGTCGCGCTACGCCGAGGCGGCCACGTCGGCGCGGCGCGCGCTCACCCTGCTGCCGGCCGACGACGAGGCGCCCCGCCGCGCCATGCGCACCGTGCTGATCAACTCGATGATCCGGCTCGGCCAGCACGACCGGGCCTTCGACCTGACCGCGGGTCCGTCCGTCCCGGAAGGACTGCAGCACTCCCGGATCCTGTTGCTGCAACAGCGTTTCGACGACGCATTGGAGACGTTGTCGTCGCTCGCACCGCGCACCGAGAAGGAACAAGGCGCGTTGTCGGCGGGCGTGCGGTTGCTCGCGGCGATCGGCGCGGGCGACACCAGCACGATGCCCACCGAACGACTGGTGGCCGCCCGGCAGGCGCTGGCCTGGGGCGACCTCTACACCGCGGAGCTGTCGATCCTCCCGCGGTCGAACGCCGCCCCCGCCGCACGCCGCACGCCGCCGCCTTCGTTCACCCGGCTCTCCGCGGCGATCGAGGCGCTCATGGCGGGCAACCACACGCAGGTGGTCGTCCTCGCCGACGAGAACGCCAAGGCGGACAACGAAGCCGGGTACATCGACGAGGTGCTGGCCGCCCTCGCCGCCGAGGCGCTCGTGCAACGCGGCGAGCTGGCCCAGGCCCGCGCCCGGCTCCAGGACGCCACCGGCGAGCGGGTCTTCGGTTACCTGGTCGCGTGGGCCGCGGCGGGCATGGAACTGGCCGAGGGCCGCAACGACGAGGCCGTGGCACGGTTGACCGAGGCCGACCGCACGTGCGCGCGCCTGGGTTACCTGCCCGGCCGGGAACTGGTGCTGGGCCGGCTGAGCCACGCGTTGAGCGCGGCGGGCGATCGAGCCGGGGCCGAGGCAACAGACCGCACCCTGGCCCGGCTTGCGACGGTGATCGGTACCCCGCAAGCGATGTTGTCGTCGTCGTTGAGCCACGCCGCGCTCACCGCGGACGAGCAGGCGGCGCAGCGTGCGGTGCGGCTGGCCGAGGAGGTCGGCAACGGCTACTACGTCGCGCACGGCCAGGTGCTGCTGGCGGTGTTGCGGGCCAACAAGGAGCGTGGCACCGCGATGTCCTATCAGGACTTCTACCAGCACAACGTGCGCCGGCGGCGGGTGGCCGCGCGCCAGCCGCGCGAAGACGCCCTGACCGCCCGCGACCGGGAGCTGATCGACCTCATCGCCGCCGGCGCCACCAACACCGAAGCCGCCGCCGCCCTGCACGTCACCGAGAAAGCCATCGAGGCAAGGCTCACCCGCATGTACCGCCGCACCGGCCTACGCTCCCGCGTGGAACTGGTCCGCGAATACGGCGCTTAACCCGCGTGTCCCCCCCTCTGACCCGGTGTGTCCCCCGTTCCGGCCGGGCGTGTCCCCCACTCCGGTCGGGTGTGTCCCCCGCTCCGGCAGGGTGTGTCCCCTGCTCGGAGCGGGTGTGTCCCCCGTTGAGGCCGGGTGTGTGCCCCGTTGGGCTCGTGTGGGGTGGGTTCGGTTTGACACGGGGACCCCCACGACGGCCCTCGCGGGCGCTAAAACGGGCAGGAGGTGAGGCGCCCGCACCGCGCGAGTTTAGGGCCGTCGTGCCCCGTGTAAAACCGAACCCACGAGCCGCGATTGGCTGCGGCCTGGCTGCGCTGGGCTGGTCTTGGTGGCGCCGGACGTGGGGCGCGCCCGGCATGAGTGCGGGGCACGCCCGGCGCGAACGTGGGACACACCCTGCCGGAGCGGGGGACACGCCCTGCTGGAACGGGGGACACGCCCTGCTGGAACGGGGGACACACCCGCGCTGAACGGGGGACACACCCTGCCGGAACAGGGGACACGCCCGACTCGAGTGTGGGACACACCAGTTAGGCGGGGCGGCCCACCGGGGCCGAGGGGCTTTGCAGCCACGCCAGCAACGCGCACGACTCCCGGACCAGGTTGCTGTCCTGCGGCAACCGCGCCAGCAGCCGCTCGAGTTGCGTGCGGTGCTCGCTGACCCACGTCCGGCTGTACTCCGGGCCGCGGGTGCCCTTGCCGGACACCGCCGCCCGCAGCCGCGCCAGGAAGTACTGCGCCAGGCGGTGGCGGGTCTGGGCCTGCTGCTCGACCGGGTCGACCGCGACGCTGCGCCCGAGCGCGAACTGCCGCACCAGCGGGTGGTACCGGTAGCGCCCCGGTGCCACGCCGTCGAGCAGGTTGTGGTCCACCAGTTCGTCCAGCACAAGTTCCACGTACTGCACCGGCCTGCGCAACATCGCCGCCACGCCGTGCATCGAGAACGTGCCCAGCGGGTGCAGGGCCGCGGTGCGCAACACGTGCGCGGCCCGGTCGGGCAGCCTGCTGTACGCCGCCTCGAAGAACGGCCGGATGCGCGCGTTGACGAAGGCGTAGTCGTCGGTCTGCATCGCGATCAGGTTGTCGACGTACTCCCCGAGGTCCCACTCCGGCCGGCTCGTCAGGTAGTCGGCGACGGCCTGCAGCACCTTCGGCAGCCCACCGCAGTGCTCGGCCAGCCACTCGAACGCGGCGGGCGCGCTGTCGGCCCGGTCGTCGCCGATGGCCGCCCGCAGCAACGCACGCGAACCCGCCACGTCCAGCGGCCGCAGCTCGACCCGCGTGACGAACGGCAGCGCCCGCATCCGGTTGTTGCCGGTGATGAGCAGTGTGCACCGCCCGTCGGTGGGCAGACCCAGCTCGGCCTGGCGCGGGTCCACCGCGCCGTCCAGGACAAGCAGCGACCGGTCCCCGGCGGCGATCCGGCCCAGCACGGCGGCGCGCTCGGCGCCGTCCGACGAGGAGCTGAGCAGGTATCGCGCGCCGGGGAACTGTGCTGCGGCCGACAGCGCGAGCGCTGTCGTCCCGACCCCCGGGATCCCGTGCACGACGAGGACACGCGGGCAGTTCGCCCGGTCGCGCAGCAAAGTGGCGAGCGCGGACAGCTCGCTGGTGCGGCCGACCATGACCGGCGCCTGCGGCAGGCGGCCCGGCTCGGTCCGCGCTGTCGGCGAGGCCGTGGCCGAGCTGACCACGATCGCCTCCGTCCGCGGCGGCGGGTGGTCGTCGGCGAGGATCGCGCGGTGCAGCGCCTGCAGCTCCGGGCCCGGGTCGAGCCCGAGGTCCTCGGCCAGGCGCTTGCGGGCCGCGGCGTAGGCGGCCAGCGCGTCCGGGCGGCGGCCGTTGTGGTGCAGCAGCCGCATGTGCAAGCCGTGCAAGCGTTCCCGGTGCGGGTGTTCGCGCAGCAGCTCGGTCAGGTCGTGGTCGAGCGGGCCTTTGGCGGCGGCCAGCTCGAGGTCGACGAGCTCCTCGTACGCGGCGAGCCGCTCCTCGGCCAGGCGCTCGCGGTGGGCTTGGGCGAACGGACCGGGCACGTCCAGCAACGCCGGTCCGTGCCAGAGGTCGAGCGCCTCGCGCAACACCTTGGCCGCCTGCGTCACGTCACCCTGCGCCCGTGCGGTGGCCGCCTCGCCGACCTGCTGGCGGAACTGGAACGCGTCGGCGGAGAACTCCCGCGGGCCGATCACGTAACCCCGGCCGATCGACTGGATCACCCGGCTCGGCTCACGGGGAGCGCGCTCGGGCTCCAGCATCCGGCGCAGCACCGAGATGTGCGCCTGGACGGCGTTGTAGGCCTTGCCCGGCGGCGCGGCACCCCAGACCGCGTCGATGATGTGGTCCGTGCTGCACACGCGGCCGGCACCGAGCAGCAAGGGCACGAGAACGGCTCTGCGCTGCGGTGGGCCGAGCGGTACGGGCATCCCGTGCAAGGTCGCCTCGACCGGCCCGAGCAGCGTGAACGCCGGTATGTCTGTCCCCGTGCTCAAGACCGTCATGACTGAGGGTTTAGCAGCGCGGGGCAGCCTTCACCGGGCCAGAACCCAACATGTAGGGGTTTGGCGCGCCCTACCTTCGGTGGGTTTCCGGCAAACCAGTCGAGCCCCGTTCACCGCCCGTTCATAGTGCGCCCGTACGGAGCGCGTAAGCGACCGCGTGTGAGCGGTTTCGCAGGTCCAGTCGGGACATCAGGCCGTGCAACACGTTCTTGATCGTGCGCTCGGAGTAGTTGAGGGTCGCGGCGATCTCGCCGGTGTCCATGCCGTCGGCGAGCAGTTTCAGCACGTCGACCTCGCGGGTCTCCAGGCCCGCCGCGGTCAGCCCGCGCGGGGCGAGCACGTCGCGTTGCACGGTCCGGTTCTGCTCCACCAGCCAGCCGACCACCCGCTCGGGCATGTGCGGGCGGCCGTGGTGGGTGTCCACGACCGCGCGGACGATCTTGTCGTAGCCGGTTTCCTGCCGGGGCAGCACGCTGGCCAGCCCGTAGCTGATCGCCCGGGTCAGGTGCTGCTCGCGCAGGCTCGTGGCGACCAGGACGATGCGCATCGAAGAGTTGGTGCTCTGCTCGTGCACGGTCTGCATCCAGCCGAGGGTCTCCTCGGTGATCTCGGTCGCCAGCACCAGCACGATGTCCGCGCTCTGGTGCTTGCCGTGGGGCAGCAGGCGCACCTCGTGCCTGCCCCGCAGGTGGGCCGCGACGCCGTCGGCGGTCAGCGGGTCGCCCGAGATGATCGCGACCCGCACCCGGCCGTCGGCGACAGCAGCGATGTCGACAGCCTTGACGCTGTCCACGGGCCTCTCCGCAACGCTGGTCTGCACGGTCCCGAATCTCCCGTCGTCGCCATGTTTGCTGGCCACATCATCGGTCGGCGTACTTGGCAAACACTTGTCGGCGGCTTTTCGACAGGGAATGACGAGGGCCGCGGACCCTTCCGGATCCACGGCCCTCGTGCGTCGGATACGCGCGTCAGCGCACGGCGAGCGCCTCCGATTCCGGCCGGTCGCTGGACTCGGTCTCCGGCTCGTCACGCTTGTGGAAGAGCTTGCCGGGCCACCACATGAAGCGGCCGACATCCAGCGTCAACGCCGTCACCAGCACGGCGCGGATGATGATCGTGTCGATCAGCACGCCGACCGCCACCGCGAACCCGATCTCCGCGAACGCCACCAGCGGCAGCGTGGCCAGCACCGCGAACGTGCCCGCCAGCACCAGGCCGGCCGAGGTGATCACGCCGCCGGTGGCCGCGAGCCCGGTCAGGGCGCCGCGCCGGGTGCCGAACTGCAGTGCTTCCTCCCGCACGCGGGTCATCAGGAAGATGTTGTAGTCGATGCCCAGTGCGACCAGGAACACGAACACGAACAGCGGGAACGACTGGTCGGCTCCTTCGAACCCGAACACGTTGTCGAAGAAGAAGGAACTGATCCCCATCGCGGTGAAGAACGACAGCACCACGGTCCCGATCAGCAACAGCGGTGCCACCAGGGCCCGGAGCAACGCGGCGAGGATCAGGAACACCAGCACCAGCACGATCGGGATGATCAGGTCCCGGTCGTGGTCGTTGGCCTGCCCGACGTCGTACTGCACGGCGGTCATGCCGCCGACCTTGGCGTCGGCGCCCGGCACCTGGTGCACCGCGTCGCGCAGGGCGAGCAGCGTCTGGGCCGCCGCGGGGCTGTCGGGCTGCGCCGAGGGCGTGCCCTGGACCATGACCACGCCGCCCTTCGGCGGGGACACCTTGACCGACTGCGGCACGATGCCCGGCGTCCTGGCCACCGCGTCGCGGACCTGGTCGGCCTGCGCCACGTTTGTGACGACCTGCATGGGCTGGCCGTTGCCGCCGCCGGGGAAGTGCCTGGCCGCGATCTCCTCGCCGATGACCGCGTCCGTGCGGGTGGTGTAGTTGCCCGCGTTGGTCAGCCCGTCGGCCTTGAGGTTCAAGGTGTTCAGCGCGATCACGCCGAGCACGACGGCGGCCACCGCCCAGGTGATCCGCGGCCGCTTGGCGATGCCACGGCCGATCTTCGCCCAGAAGCCGTCCTTGGTGTGGTCGTCCGAGCCGTAGCTCGGGCGCACCGGCCAGAACAGCCACCGGCCGCAGATCGCCAGCAACGCGGGCAGCAGGGTCACCATCGCGAGCAGGGCGACGCCGATGCCGATCGCCGCGACCGGGCCCAGGCCCGCGGTCGAGTTCAGCGCCGCGAAGATCAGGCAGAGCATGCCGGCCATGACCGTCGCCGCACTGGCCCAGATGGCCGGGCCCGCGCGGTGCAGCGCGAACGCCATGGCCTCGTGCCGGTCCTTGTGCCTGCGCAGCTCTTCCCGATATCGGGCCACCAGGAGCAACGCGTAGTCGGTACCCGCGCCGAAGACCAGCACGGTCAGGATGCCCGCGCTCTGGCCGTTGACCGACAGGCCCGCGTACTTGGCGAACAGGTAGATCACGCCCTGCGCGGCGAACAACGCGAAGCCGGCGGTGAGCACCGGGAGCAACCACAGGATCGGGCTGCGGTAGGTGAGCAGCAGCATCACCACGACCACGCCGACCGCGGCGAAGAGCAGCGTGCCGTCGATGCCGCTGAACGCCTCGGCCTGGTCGGCGGCGTTGCCGCCGGGCCCGGTGACGTGCATGGTCGCGCCGGCCATGGTCGGTGGTGGCGCGGCGATGTCCTTGATCTGCTTGATGGTGTCGGGCAGCTTGTCCCAGCCGCCGCCCCCGTCGCCGCCCAGCTTCAGCGTGAGCATGACCTGGGCGGCCTGCGCGGGCTTCTCCGCCGACGGCTGCGGGCCGAGCACCTGCGGCAGCACGCCGGGCACGGTCGGGAGCCGCTTGACCTGGTCGCCGAGCGTGGCGAGTTCCTCGGCGGTGAAGCCGGAAGGCTTCTCGTAGATGAGGATCGTGGGAACCTCGTCGTTGGCCTGGAAGTTCTTGGTGACGTCCATGGCCTTTGTGGACTCCGCGTCGCCGGGCAGCCAGGCCGACGCCTGGTTGTCCTCGACCGAGCTCAGCTTGCCCCCGAGTGGTGCGAGTGCGGCGACGGCAACGATCCACAGCGCGACGACGACCCACTTGCCGACGCGTCCGCTCGGTATTCTCGCCAGTCGGCCGACACCGTCCATCAGTGTCTTCATGGTGGTAGGCCTTTCCTCCCCTGAAAAAGTCTCGGCGCAAGACTACTGGCTCCCTCTCAGCGATGGTTTACAGACTGAGAGATCTCCGGGAAATATCAGGGTCGCTCTCAGGGTTGGTCCCGGAAGCCCACGTGACCTGGGCCACTGCCCCGTAACGAGGGTCGCTGTTCGTACAATTAGAAATCGATTGATCACGCTTCGTTAAGTGACAACGGCAAATACTTCGGACATTTCCTAAACGTGGGATGTTTGCTCAACGGGCAACTTGCGGCTCGCTTCCCTGGGCCCGGCAAGGATCAGGGGATCTCCCCGATGTCGCCGGGGCGCGCCGCGCACTAGCGTCGCCGCTCGTGCGAAAAGTGATCTTGTTGGTGGTGGCCGGGCTCCTGGTGCTGACCGGCTCCGCACAGGCGATGTCGGGTGGGACGCCGGTTCGCAACGATGTTCCCTGGGTGGCGACGCTGGCGCTCAAGGGCGACCAGCCGCTCCTGCAGCGGGCCGGCTGTGGTGGCGCGTTGATCACCCCGGACCGGGTGCTGACCGCGGCCCACTGCCTGGACGGCGTCGACCCGGCGATCTTCGAGGTGCACCTCAATGCTCGGGTGCTGTCCGGTGATCCCGGTGTGGTGCGTGGGATCCGCGCGGTTTCCGTGCTGCCGGGCTACGAGATCCTGCCGTCGCCGGTGGATCCGGACAACGTGAACTGGTCCAGCGCCAAGGACGATCTCGCCGTCATCCACCTCGACCGGTCCGTGGCGATCGCGCCGGTGCCGATCGCGCCGTGGCGGCCGCGGGCGGGGACGGCGATTTCCCTGTTCTCCCACGGCACGACAGGTGATGCCTGGAGGTCATCCCGGTGACTGGCGCAACGACGTGCTCAACCGCGGTGATCTCATCACGCTGGCCGACAACGACTGCGCGGCCGCCACACCGGCCACTGTGGACCGGGCGTCCGTCGCCTGCGGTCAGGGCGCGGCGACCGCGTGCTACCTGGACAGCGGCAGCCCGGTCGTCGGCCCGCTGGGGCTGGTCGGGGTGTTCAGCTTCGCGGGCGAAACGGCCGGCGAGGAATGCCGGCCGTTCCCCATGTACTTCGCGGACGCACCCGCGAACCTGTTGTGGGCCTACACGACGCGATAGAACTCGACCAGGTGGGGCGCCACGACCGGCGCCTTCACCATGTGCGTCTGGCCGGGCAGCTCGACCAGCCGGGCATCCGGCAACTGGTCGACGATCGCCTGCTGCGCGTTGTGCATGACCTTCGGGCTCTTGCCGCCGACGAACGCCAGCACCGGCATCTTCGCGCCCGGCCAGGCGTTCGCGGGCAACGGGTGGCCCAGGCCGCGGTCGCCGAGGACGCGGGCGTCGTGGGGCAACGTGTGCGCCACGGCCTTCAGCTTCTTCCACGGCGGGGTCAGCGACATGATCGTGACCATGATGGACGGTGCGCCGACGGTCTTCATGAAGAACTTGAGCGCGCCCGACCGGTCGTCCTCGGCGATGAGGGCGTCCAGCGTCTCCTGGAAACCCACGCGTGGCGGGTGGCTGTCGTCGACGATGAACGGCGCCTCGTAGATGGCGAGCTTCGCGATGCCGTCGAGCCTGCTCGCCGCTTCCAGGGCCAACGCCGCGCCCGACGACATGGCGAACACGTTCACCGAACCGCCCGCGACCTCGATCAGCGCCGCGATGTCCTCGATCTCGCGGTCGACCGAGTACGGCTTCGTGTCGCCGCTCTCACCGCGGCCGCGCCGGTCGTAGGTGTAGACGGTGAACTGGTCCTGCAACTGCTTGGCCAGCGCGGCCGCGGGACCGAAGGCCCGGTAGCACAGGGCGCCGTCGACGACGAGCAGCGCGGGACCGGAACCGGCCTGCTGGTAGGCGATCTTGGTGCCGTCGGCCGAGGCGACGGTCCGGGTGGCGATGGCGGTGGTCATGACGTCTGTCCCTTCGAGACTGCGGTGGTCATCCAGGTCAGCCACGCCTGGTGGGCGGCGTCGGCGTCGACTTCGCCGAAGCAGCTGTGCGAGGCGATCAGCGGGCCGTGGAAGCCCTCCATGAACCGGTAGAACGCGTCCTCGGTGCGAATCCCGACGACCGCCTTGTTGGCCAGGTAGACCTCGCCCTCGACGGAGCCGACACCGTCCACATCGAACTTGACCCGGTCGCCGGAGGCCGGCCGGCCGGTCAGGTTCATGGCCTTGCCGAGGGAATCCCATGCCGTCGGCCAGTCGTCGACCGCGGGACCGAAGATCGTCATCGGGGTGGCGAACCGCCCGGCGAAGTGGTTCAGGTACGTGGTCAGCGTGGTCCAGAACAGCTGGCCGCCCAGCGTCATGGCCTCGAACTCCTCGGCCCAGTCGTCGCCGGGCAGGAACCCGGAGTTGACCACGCGCAGCACTGTGCTGCCGGTATCGCGGCCCTGCACCAGGAACTCGAACGCGACGAAGCGGCCGTCGGGTCCCGCGGGCACGCCGTAGCGCAGGCGGTTCGGCGGGTCCCACGCGGTGACCGGCATCTCGGGCTCGTACTCGCCGAACGCCTGGCGCACGGTGGTGCTGCCCTCGACCGAGTTCTTGCCCATGAACCAGGAGTCGATGCCCGGCCCGGTGGCGATCGCCTCCCACACCTGTTCGGGCGACGCGGATACCTCGAGGGTCTCCTCGAAGATGAAGTCTTTCCCCATGTCAGTTCTCCTCAGTGCGCGGCACGCTCGGGTGCACGGCGACGATCACCCGGTGCGCACGGCCGCCTTCGGCGCTCTCGTCGTGGTACTTCGCCACCAGCGTCGCGACCGCGTCACCGAGTTCGGCGGCGAACGCCGAGCGGTCGGCGGCCGAGGCGAACCGCACCTCGCCGTCGAGGGCGAACGTGGCGAGGCGCTTGCGCGCCCGGTCCGCGCCGACGAGCAACGCGCCGACCTCGCGCACCAGCCGGGCCGCGACGGCCAGCAGCCAGCGCGCGGAAAGCCGGTCGGGGGAGCGCTCGGGGTCGGGGGCGACGGCGGCGAGTGCGGTGGGGGAGATGACGTAGGCGGCGGCGGTGGCCTGCATGACCCGTTCGGTCATGTTGCCCTTGCGCCGTTCCTCGACCAGCTCGACCAGTCCGTGCTCCTCGAGCGCCCGCAGGTGGTAGTTGACCTTCTGCCGCGGCAGGCCGACGCGGGCGGCCAGCGACGACGCCGAGCCGGGCTCGGCCAGCTCCGCGAGCAGCCTGGACCGGATGGGGTCCAGCGAGACCTCGGCCGTGGCCGGGTCCTCGATCACCGTGACGTCCAACATGCCGCAAACTCTGACACCGACAGGTCGACTTGTCAAGACAGTGAATTATGTCTTGACAAGAAAAGTGGTCGGTGGAACCGTTCGTCGCAACGGACCTCCTCCCCAAGACAAGGACCAGAGCGATGACCCTCACCGCCCCCGCCGTTCGTCCCACCGCTGCTCTCGTCGAGCCCGCCCGCAGTCGCCTGATCGCCGGTGCCGTCGCGGGCCCGCTGTTCATGGCCGTGAGCTACGCGCAGGCCTTCACCCGCGCAGGCTTCGACCTGTCGGTGCACCCGTTCAGCTTCTTGAGCCTCGGGTCGCTGGGCTGGTTGCAGATCACCAACTTCGCGGTCAGCGGCCTGCTGTTCGTGATCGGCGCGACCGGTGTGCGCCGCGCCCTGCCGACGAGCAGGTTCGCGCCGCTGGGCCTCGGCGCGATGGGCGTGGGCATGATCATGGCCGCGTGCTTCTCGGCCGACCCGGCCTACGGCTTCCCGGCCGGCGTACCGGAACACGTGAGCCTGCACGGCAACCTCCACGCGGTCGCGTTCGTGGTCGCCATCCTCGGCTGGATCACCGCAGCCGGCGTCCTCTCGCGACGGTTCTTCGCCCAGGGCCGGCGCGGCCTCGGCTGGTACAGCGCGATCAGCGCGGTGCTGCTGGTGGCGCCGCTGCCGTTCATGGGCGCGTCCGGCGGCGTGGTCGTGCTGTACGCGTCGGCCACGCTGGGCTGGACATGGAGTGCCATCGCGTGCGCCAAGCTGGTGAAGCGGTAACAAAGGACAGAGGTGCGTCGATCCCTCCCCCGGGATCAAGGGGAGGGATCGATGCGCCTTTTCATGGCTTTGGCGGCTGCGGCGTTGGTGCTGGCCGGGTGTTCGAGCGAGGCCGGCACGCCCGAGCCGGTGAAGAAGGGGTGCAAGCTCTTCGACAAGCAGGCACTGGCCGCCGCGCTCAAGACCACGGAGCCGATCGTCGAGCGGGACGGCACGAGGCCGGAGTCACCCAGCTGCGGCATCACCGTGGGCGCCACCCCGGTCGTTGCGGCCATGGTCTTCACGGCCGCCGACTCCGAGCGTTTCGGCTACGCGTCCTGGCACCGGTCCAGCGAGAAGGCCGGCGGCGTGCGCGACTTGCCGCAGGCAGGCGGCGACAAGGCGTTCGTCGCCCCCACGCGTCCACACGAGTCGATGGGCGGTGTGCTGCACGACGGGACCTTCTACCGGATCAGCGTTTTCGCCCAGGACGCCGATCCGGTGACCGCGGCAACCGCCTTCGTCACCGTGCTCGAGGCCGCCCTCGCCTGAGCCGCGCGTAGCACACGAGTCCCGCACCCAGGCCCAGCAGCAGCACCGCGACCACGAGACCCGGCCCGGCGGAGGCGCCCGTCGAGGGCAGCGGTGTCGACCCGCCGGCAGGCGTCGTCGGCGCAACGGTGGTGGTCGGCGCAACGGTCGTTGTGGTTGTCGTTGTGGTTGTCGTTGTGGTGGGAGTCGGGGTCACCACCGGGTTCGTGACCGTGTTGGACGTGGACTTGTCCTTGTCGCGGGTCAGGCCGTCCGTGTAGGCGGTGGTTGCGGTGTTGTCCAGCGGGGTCTTGTCGCCGGTGGCCGTCACCTTGAACGTGATCGTCGCCGTCGTGCCCGGTTCGAACGGGCTGGGCAGGCGCACTGTCGCCGCCGAACCGGACAGCTCACCGGCGTCGTCCGCCGGATCGTCGGTCAGCGCGGTGCCATCGAGGGTCAGGCTCGCCGGCACGAACGAACTGCCCTCGGGGATCGGGTCGGTCAGCACCGCGTCGAGCGCGGCCGCGCCCCCGGAGTTGGTGACCGCCACGGTGTAGGTCAGCTCGTCACCCGCACGGGCGGGATTCGGGCCGGTGACGGACTTCGTGGTGATCAGGCAGGCCGGGGTGCCGAACTCGATGGCGTCCAGGAAGTTCCCGAACGTCGGGTTGCCCGACGCGGAGCGAACCGCCTGGAAGCCGAAGCGGGTGGTCGTCTGGCCCGCGGGCACCTCGTAGTCGCCGGTCCACTGGCCCCACGCGCTGTCGTCGTCGACGATGTCCGGGCCGCTCGCGCCGTCCGGGGTCTGCGGATGCTGCTGGGTGGGCGTGCCGATCAGGACGTTCATCGTGTCCTGGTCGACGCCGGCGGTGACGTTGCGCGCGCGGTGCGAGATCCGCCAGCGCAACGTCTGACCCGGGGTCGTCGCGACGTCCTGGTACAAAGTGGACGCTTGGGTGGCGTTCAGCTCGGCGAACTGGTCGCCGGTCGCCGCGGGCACCTCGAGCCCCCGGTTGGCGCCGGCGTTGCCCGGCCCCCAGATCTCGATCACCTTGTCGCTCGCGGTCGTGCTCCAGCCGGGCACCTGGCTCTGCGGGCCGAGCCACGGCCCGCGGACGTCGGGCTGCTCGAAGCTTGAGTTCGTCAGCCCGACCGGCGGCGGGCACTTCTCGGGATCCTGTTGCGCTGCGGCAACGTTCGGCGCGAGGCCGAGGGCGAGCGTCACGGCGGCAGCGCAGCCGAGGGTGCGCCGGAGTCTGGCGGGGATCATGACCGCGCACCCTAGGGAAAGCAGGGCACCGTACTCCGCGGTTCGCCGTGTGCCGCCGGTGTTTCACCCGATCGAGGTCAGTCGACGGTGAGCAGGCGCAGGTGCGGCCGGGTCACGCCGTAGGCCAGCAATCCCACGTACCCGAGGGCGAACACCACGCACGACGCCCCGACCCCCGCCACCCCGGCGAGCACGCCGAACCCGGACAGCGCCAACGGGGTCAGCGCCGCGTCCGCTGTGGACGTCACCGCGCCGCACCGGCCGAGGTAGCGCTCGCCGACCGTCGCCTGGAACGCGCCGGAGAGCATCGGAGAGGCGAGCCCGGCCGTGATCCCGACCGCCGCCATCGCCACGAAGACGCCGACCAGCGGCGCGAAACCCGCGAGCACCATGGCCATTGGCTGGGTGAACAGGATGACCAGCCCGGTGAACGCCGAGCGGCGCGGCCGCCATTTCATGGCCATGGCCGTTCCGACGGCCGCGCCGACCCCCAGCGTCCCGGTCAGCAGACCGACGCCGCTCGCGCCCCAACCCTCGTGCTGGGCGCGCACCACGACACCGACGGCGATGACCGGGGTCATGAAGACGTTCAAGCCGGACAACGCGATCACGAGGTCGCGCACCCGCGGGGTCTGCCCCAGGTAGCGCAGCCCGTCACGCACGTCGCCGAGCGCGCTGCCGCCGGTCTCTCGCTCCAGCGTCCACCGTGGACGGACGCCGATCAGCACCAGCGCGATCACGATGAAGGACACGGCATCGGCGAGCATCGCGCCGCCGAGGCCCCACGCGGCGACGATGAGCCCGCCGAGCGGCGCCCCGCCGAAGGTGCCGATCCGGTCGCAGAACTGGCGGATGCCCGCGAGCCGGCCGAGCTCGGACTTGGGCACCAGTTGCCGGGGCAGCGTCGCCGAAGCGGGGCCGTAGATGGCGTCGACGATCCCGAACAGGACGGCGACCGTGATCAGCAGGCCGGCCGAGGACCCGCCGACCGCGAGCGTGAGCAACCCGCCGAGCAGCACGACGACGCGGGCCAGGTCGGAGCCGATCATGAGCCTGCGGGTGTTGAACCGGTCGGCGAAAGCGCCGCCCAGCAACAACAACAAGGCGTGCGGCACGCTGCCGCAGGCCAGCACGAGGCCGGCGAGCGCGGGGCTGCCGAGCTGCACGGCCGACCAGGACAGCGCGACGTACCAGATCTCGTCGCCGATCGAGGAGATGCCGCGGGCGACCGACCAGCCGAGGACCATCGGGTCGCGGTGCAGGGGACGGGCCGGCGGCGCGCCGGCAATCGTGGTGGTCATGTCACAGCCGTCCCGGCGCGGCGTGGGCGAAGACGAACACCGGCTCGCGGTGCCGGCCGTCGTCGGGGACGTCCCTGCCGCAAAAGCGGGTGATCACGCCGATCAGCTCGCTGGTCAGGTCCGCGAGCTCCTCGGGGGTCGCCGTGCTCCAGCCGTCGGTGGCCGCCGACGCCTCCGACCACTCCTTGGCGTAGGTGTCCCGCGCGGCGATCCAGTCCCGCACCCACGAGATGTGCTGGTCCAGGTTGACCGACTCGGCCGCGGTGGCGACCGCGTACTCGGCCGGGTCGGCCTCCGCGTCGGGCATCGACCACGACAACGTCATGCGCACCGAGCGCCACCAGCGCTCGCGCTTGTCCTTGGCCAGCTCCGGCGCGAGCTCGATCAGGCCGCACTCGGCGAGCACCTTCAGGTGGTGGCTGACGTTGCCGACCAGCTGGTCGGTGCGCTCGGCGAGCTGGCTCGCGGTGGCGGGACCGTTCACGGACAACTGGCGCAGCAACCGCCTGCGCAGCGGGTGCGCCATGGCGGCGAGGGTCTTGGCATCGGCTTCCGGCATACGCACAAGAGTAGTTGTACAAGAGCTCTTGTGCAATAGGTCTTGTGGATCGTGGATCTCAGCCGATGGGAACGCTTGTCGGGCGCACCGCACGGGCTGGATGCTTTGCCGCATGTTGCAGCGCGCCATCGCCGACCGCCGGGGTCACATCGACCTCGTCCGGGTTGCCAGCGCGTTGTGTCCGTCTTGGCGATGACCCGCGTCCCCCAGCCACGCCCATCCCAAGAAGGCCCACCATGTTCGCCGTTCCGGCCAACACCGTCGCGCTGCCCGCGACCACCGCTCACCCCGCCCTGATCGCCCGCGACGTCGCCGCCGACCGCACGAGGTGGGCGCACCTGCTGCGCTACGACCCCGACGAGCGCTTCGCCGCCCTGGTCGAGCGCACCGCCGACGAGGAGATCTGGTTGCTGAGCTGGTTGCCGGGCCAGGAAAGCGACCTGCACAACCACGCCGACTCCACCGGCGCCTTCGCCGTCGTGACCGGGACGCTGACCGAACTCGTCGCCCGGCCGGGCACGCGGGTCAGCCACCGCCTCGTGCCCGGTCAGGTCCGGGTGTTCGGCCCGAACTACGTCCACCAGGTGCGCAACGCGAACTCGGACCCGGCAATCAGCATCCACGTCTACCGGGCCGAGCGGGCGATGACGCCGTTCCGCTACGCCGCCGACGGCCGGCTGATCCCGGCCCAGTGATCTTGGCGCAGTGATCTTGGCTGGTTAATTCGGTTGGCCGCGGCGCCGCGCGGTGGCACTGTGCGCGGCGATGATCACGCCACTGCACCAGGACCTCGTCTTCCACGGTCCGCTGTCCGAAGAGCGCGCGGCCCGGTTGATCGCGTCCCTCGACGTCCGCCCCGGCGAGCGCGTGCTCGACCTCGGCTGCGGCTGGGCCGAGCTGTTGTTGCGCGTGCTCGAGGCCCAGCCCGGCGCCACCGGCATCGGGGTGGACCTCGCCGAGGACGACATCGAGCACGCCAGGGCACTGGCGGCGAGCCGCGGGCTCGCCGAGCGGACCACGTTCGTGGTCGGCGACGCGGCGGCGTGGTCCGGCGAGCCGGTGGACGTGGCTGTGAACCTCGGCGCGTCGCACGTGTTCGGCGGCGACCCGGCCGAGCACACCGCGAGAACCCTTGCCGCGTATGCGCAACGGCTCGCGCCCGGCGGCCGGTTGCTGCTCGGCGAGGGCTTCTGGCGGACCCCGCCGAGTGCCGCGGCGATGGAGTTCTTCGGCGGCGACACCGGCCAGTACGGCACGCTGGCCGAACTGGTGGAACTCGCGCAAGAGCACGGCTACCGCACGCTCGCCGTGTCCGAGGCGAGCATCGACGAGTGGGACGAGTTCCAGTTCGGCTACCTGCGCGGCTACGAGCGCCTGCTGCTCGACCACCCGGACGACGCGGAGACCCGCGCCAAGTCCGACCAGTTCCGCACGACCTACCTCGGCGCTTGGCGCGGAGTGCTCGGGATGGCCTACCTCACGCTGGTTCGCCCGCGCGCTTGAGCACGTGCGGCGGCACGTCGAACTCGCCGCGCAGGTCGTCGCTGGGCACCGGCTGACCCCACACCTGCTGGATCGGCAGCACGCCGGCCCAGGCCGCGGCGGCCTCGACGTCCTCCGGCTCGTCCTTCGGCCCGCCCGAGCGCACCTTCACCGACGCCTCGGTCAGGTCGACCGCCAGCAGCGCCGTCTTGGCCAGTTCCTTCTTCGTCGGCTGCCGCGCGTGGTCCCAGGACCCCGGCGCGAGGTGCTCGGTGAGCACGCGCAGGCCGTGTTGCTTGGCCACCGGGTCGGTGACCTCCTGCGCGTGGCCGAAGATGACCGCGGACCGGTAGTTCATGGAGTGGTCGAACACCGAGCGGGCGTAGACCACGCCGTCGAGCAGCGTCACGGTCACGCACACCGCCGCGCCCGCGCCGAGCGTGCGCAAGGTGGCCGCGCCGGTCGATCCGTGCAGGTAGAGCGTGTTGCCGTCGCGGGCGTAGCCGGTGGGCAGCACCACCGGCGCGCCGTCGACGACCATGCCCATGTGGCAGACCAATCCGGCGTCGAGGACGGCGTAGAGGTCGGCGCGATCGGTGCGTGCGCGCTCGCTCGCGCGGCGCAGCGTGGTGCGTTCGGTGGAAGACAGGTCCGTCACGGTGGTCAGTGTGCCGGGCCGAGTGGCATGGTTACAGGGCCACAACCTCGGAAATCCGGAAGGCCACTGTGACTGCTCCCGTCCTGCCGGTCACGTTGGACCGGACCTCGGACACGCCGCTCGCCGTGCAGCTGGCGGAGGCGGTGCGTGACGCGGCCGGTGACGGCCGACTGCGTGCGGGGGACCGGTTGCCGTCGACGCGCGCGCTGGCCGCGCAGCTGCGGGTGAGCCGGACCGTCACGGCGGCGGCCTACGAGCAGTTGCACGCCGAGGGGTGGATCGCGGGCCGGCACGGTTCCGGCACCTACGTGACGACCGCGCCGCCCGGCACCGTGCGCTCCGCGCCCGCCCGGCAACCGAAGCGCGATGCGGCCGCCACTGTCATCGACCTGACGCCCGGATCGCCGTGGACGGGCGGGATCGACCGCGCGGCCTGGCGGCGGGCCTGGCGGGCGGCGGCGGACGCGGCTCCGTTGACCCGCCACCAACGTGCCGGGCTGCCCGAGTTCCGCGCCACCGTGGGCGAACACCTGTTGCGCCACCGGGGTCTTCGGGTCGCCGACGACAGCACGGTGCTCGCCACCTCCGGCACCAGCTCGGCGGCCGCGGAGCTGGCGGCCGCGTTGTTGCGCCCGGGGGACACGGTCGCGGTGGAGGAACCCGGGTACCAGCGGGCGGTCGGCGCGTTGCGCGCGGCCGGGCTGACCGTGGTGACCGCCGAAGTGGACGCGGACGGCCTCGTGGTGGACGCGTTGCCGGCGCGGGCACGTGCGGTCTACTGCTCGCCCGCGCACCAATACCCGCTGGGCAGCAGGATGTCGGCGGGCCGCCGCGTCGCCCTGGTGGAGCGGGCGCGGGCCGAGGGCTGGCTGGTGATCGAGGACGACTACGACGGCGAGCTGCGCTACGACGTGGCGCCGCTGCCGTTGCTGGCCGCGCTCGCGCCGGATGTCGTGGTGCACCTCGGCACCACGAGCAAGATCCTCACGCCGACGCTCGGCACCGGCTGGATGGTCGCGCCGCCGCACGTGGCGTCGCAGGTGCTGGCCCACCGGGAGGCGACCGGCTCGTCGCCCTCGCCCGCCGGTCAGCTCGTGGTGGTGGAGCTGGCGCGCAACGGCGACCTCGGGCGGCACCTGCGCCGGCTGCGCCGGGAGCTGTCGGAGCGGCGCGCGATGCTGGTGGCGGCATTGGAAGAGGGTGGCGTGCCGGTCCTCGGTGACGACGCGGGTGCGCACCTGGTCGTGCCGATGTCCTCGGCGCGGGCGGAGGCGGACTTGCTGACCGCGGCGGCCGAGCGAGGGATCGTCCTGGACGGCCTGGCCCGCCACCACGCCGGCCGTGCGCGCTACTTCGGGATCGCCTTGGGCTACGCGGCTTGCTCCACAGCGGAGTTGCGCGCCGTCCTCCCCGCTCTGGTGGCCCTCTTGGGACGCACAGGCTAAGGCTTCCGCCCCTGGACCTCGATCGCCCGAGCCCGCGACACCTGGTCCTCACCAGCCTGTTCCTGCCAACGCGCGTCCCGGGAGTGCAACCTTTGCCGTGCACCGGGGAACGGCTTCGGCTCTGCGCTCGTTCGCAAGGAATAGGAAGGTGCGCCCGAGCGGCCCAGTCCCTGGCCGCGGTGTTCGAGGCGCGTGAGCATGACGAGGGCTGGAGGGGCACAAGGGCGACGGCGGGACCGGAGGTGCACCAGGCGACAGCGGGACCCGAGGTGCACCAGGGGGACCGCGGGACCGGAGGTGCACAAGGCGGGACGGCGGCTGGGGCTTCGAGGCCACGGGCACGGCGAGGACCGGAGGAGCGCAAAGGGGCAGCGGCCGGGGGCGTGGTACCGCCGTCCGGGTATGGTCAGCGACCATGTCCAGGACCAGGGTGGCAGTGATCTTCGGCGGTCGGAGCACCGAGCACGCGGTGTCCTGTTCGTCCGCGTCCAGCGTGCTGGCCAACCTCGATCCCGACCGCTACGAGGTGGTGCCGATCGGCATCACGCCGAGCGGGTCCTGGGTCCTCGGACCATCCGACCCCAAGACCCTCGAGATCCGGCAGCGGGCGCTGCCGAGCGTCGCCGGCGGCACGGCGCTCACCCTGCCCGCCGACCCGACGTCCGGAACGGTTGTGGCGCTGGAGAAGGGGCGCGAGGGCGAGGTGCTCGGCACCATCGACGTCGTCTTCCCCGTGCTGCACGGCGCCTATGGCGAGGACGGCACCATCCAGGGCCTGCTCGAGATGGCCGGCCAGCCCTACGTGGGCGCGGGCGTACTGGCCAGCGCCGTCGCCATGGACAAGGAGTACACGAAGAAGCTGCTGACCGCCGAGGGTCTTCCGGTTGGCCGCTACGAAGTGTTGCGCCGCAACGACAAGACGCTCAGCGCGGCCCAGCGCAACCGGCTCGGCCTGCCGGTGTTCGTCAAGCCGACGCGGGCCGGATCGTCCACCGGCATCAGCAAGGTCGACGACTGGGCCGACCTCGACGCGGCCATCGCCACCGCCCGCGAGATCGACCCCAAGGTCATCATCGAGGCCGCGGTCGTGGGCCGTGAGGTCGAGTGCGGCGTGCTGGAGTTCCCCGACGGGCGGGTCGAACCGTCGCTGCCCGCGGAGATCCAGCTCGCCAGCCGCGACTGGTACGACTTCGACGCCAAGTACCTCGACGACGTCTGCGAACTCGACATCCCCGCGAAGCTCGACGACGCGGTCGCCGAGCGGCTGCGCGCCATGGCGGTGGCGGCGTTCACCGCGCTGGACTGCCAGGGCCTGGCCCGGGTCGACTTCTTCGTTGGCGAGGACGGCACCGTGACCATCAACGAGGTCAACACGATGCCCGGGTTCACGCCCACCTCGGCATACCCGAAGATGTGGGCGGTCACCGGCTTGGACTACCCGACGCTGTTGTCGACCCTGATCGACACCGCGCTCGCCCGCGGCACCGGGCTGCGGTGACCGCGGCACTGGTGGCGGTCGGGAACGTCGCCAGATACCAGGAAGTCGGCAGGCCCCCGGGCGCGCGCTACCAGGTCGCGTCGGCCTCCCAGCAGTTCGCGGCGGCCGCGCTCATGGTCCTGGGCCTCGACCTGTCCGAACCGGTGCGCACCTGGCTGCCCGACGCGCGGCCGAACATCACGTTGCGCAGCCTGCTCACGCACACCGCCGGCGTCCCGGACTGGGGCACCGCGCCCGGCTTCGACCCGGCCGAGCCGATGCCCGTGGCCGACCGGGCCGCGCTGATCGCGTCGGCGCCGCGCTGGTTCACCCCGGGCTGGCACTACAGCGGCCCCGGCTACCTCGTGCTCGGCCACGTGATCACCCTCGAGGCCGGCGTGCCGTACGCGGACTTCTTGAAGGACAAGGTCTTCGAGCCGCTGCTCATGCACGACACCACCGTCGGCACGGTGCCCGACGACACGCTCACCGCGCGCGGTCGCAAGGAACGCCGCTACGTCGAGGGCTGGGACCTCACCCAGCTGACCGGCTGCGCGGACGTCTGGTCGACGCCCACGGACATGTGCATCTACATGCACGCCGTGCACACCGGCGAGTTCCTGCCGATGTCCGACCCGCTCGTGCCGGTGCGCGGTGCCGACGACGGCGCGCTGCACGCCGAGGAGTACGGCTACGGCTTCTTCCACGGCACCATCAACGACCGCAAGGCGATCTACCACACCGGCACCGCGCCGGGCTTCCGTTCGGCGTGTGTGTGGCTGCCCGACCACAAGGCCGCGATCGCCGTGCTGGCCAACGAGGAGACCTACAACGTCGCCGGCGCCGTGGCGCGGATGCTGCGCCACGCCCGCTCCCTCTCGCACTGGGCCTAGACACTGGGCTTAGAAGACCGGCTTGGCCGCCAAGGTCTTGCCGATCGTGCTCGACACGTCCTGGATCGGCCCGGTGCCCGCGTCCTGCGGGATCGTCAGCGCGACCGTGACCGCGCGATCGACGGCGTACCAGGTGATCGCGTCATCGCCGCCGATCGGCAGCCACTGCACGCCGGAGATCACGCGCAGCGAAGAGGTCCGGGTCAGCTCCGGCGGCCGGGACAGCCCGCAGCGCAGGACGACCGGCGACTCCGCCGGGCCCCAGGCGAGCGCCGCCTTCGGCGCCGGTGCGGCGATCTGCGCGCGGGCCAACGGCTTGCCGTTGCTGACGAGTGTCCTGGGCAGCGCCTTGACGAGCTTCGCGCAGTCCGCGCCGCCCGCGTCCGGGGCGTCCACCGGGACCAGGGCGACCGGCCGCGGCGCGGCGCTGGTGGTGGTCGGCGCAGGCCCGGCCGTGTCGGTGCCGCCGTTGACCACCGCGAGCACGATGACCCCGGCGATCAGCAGTCCGACGAGGACGGACGCGGCGATGACCGCGCCGCGCGGGTAGAAGGTCTTCTGCGACACGAGGTCCAGTCGACCACGGGCTAGAGCTTGACCACCGGGCAGGTCAGGGTCCGGGTGATCCCCTCCACGTTCTGCACGCGCGAGACGACGAGCTGGCCGAGCAGGTCGACGTTGTCGGCCTCCGCCCGCACGATCACGTCGTAGGGCCCGGTGACATCCTCGGCGGTGGTGACCCCGGGTATCCCGGCGATCTCGGCCGCGACCGCGGCTGCTTTGCCGACCTCGGTCTGGACAAGGATGTAGGCGTGGACCACGGCGCGCCCCTTCGTGTCGAAAGGTCCCCGGAAGGTAGGAACGTGGTCAGCAACGTACCCCAGTTGACCGGGACGTGGGGCATCCAACTGTCGGAGATCGGAGGATCTTGTGTCCGCTGACACACCTTCCGTCGCCGACGTCGGGGAGTTCGGGGTGATCTCGCGGATCACCGCCGGGCTGCGCCAGCCGCCGAGCACGCTGCTGGGGCCTGGCGACGACGCCGCCGTGATCGCCGCTTCGGATGGCCGGGTGGTGGCGAGCACCGACGTGCTGGTGGAGAACGTCCACTTCCGGCTGGACTGGTCCAACCCCGATCACGTGGGGCGCAAAGCGGTCGCGGTCAACCTCGCCGACGTCGCGGCCATGGGCGCCGTGCCGACCGCCGTGCTGGTCGGGCTCGCGTGCCCGCCGTCCACTCCGGCCGACGTGCTGGCCGGGATCTCCGGCGGCATCGCGGCCGCCGCGACCGCGGCCGGCGCGGGGGTGGTCGGCGGTGATCTGGTCGGAGCGCCCCAGCTGGTGATCTCCATCACGGCGTTGGGTGACCTCGGCGGGCGCGCCCCGGTGACCCGCGCCGGTGCGCGGCCCGGCGACGTCGTCGCCGTCACCGGCCGGATCGGCTGGTCGGCGGCCGGGCTCGCCACGCTGAGCCGCGGCTTCCGCTCGCCGGTCGCCGTGGTCGCCGCCCACCGGGTGCCGGAGCCGCCGTATGCCGCCGGACCCGCCGCCGCCGACGCGGGCGCGACCGCGATGGTCGACGTCTCCGACGGTTTACTGGCCGATCTGGGGCACGTGGCCGCGGCGTCCACTGTGGCCATCGACGTGCGGTCGGACGCGCTGGAACTGCCGCAGAAGCTGGTCGACGTGGCGGCCGCGCTGGGCGCGGACCCGATGCGCTGGGTCCTCACCGGCGGCGAGGACCACGCGCTCGCCGCCACCTTCCCCGGCGCGGTGCCGGATGGCTGGCGCGTGATCGGCACGGTGGCCGAGGGCAGCGGGGTCACGGTGGACGGCCGGCCGTACGAGGGTGCGAGTGGCTGGCAGCACTGGGGTTAGTGTCGTGCCCGTGATTCGGACGGTTCCCTACGACCACCCGGACGCGGCCATGCTGATCGAGCTCGTGCAGCAGGAGTACGTGGTCCGGTACGGCGGTCGTGACGACAGCCCGGTCGACCCGGCCCAGTTCGCGCCACCGCACGGGCTGTTCCTGGTCGCCTACCTCGACGACGCGCCGGTCGCGTGCGGGGGCTGGCGCGTCGCCAGCGCCGACGAGCCGAACCTGCTGGCCGGTGACATCGAGATCAAGCGCATGTTCGTGGCGGCGCAGGCGCGCGGGCGGGGGCTCGCGCGGGCCGTGCTCGCGGAGCTGGAGCGCACGGCGTTCGAGGCCGGGGGCAAGCGGATCGTGCTGGAGAGCGGGCAGGCGCAGCCGGAGGCGCTGGCGCTCTACGCGTCCAGCGGCTACGTCGACATCGAGCCGTTCGGCTACTACCGGTGCGCGCCGGAGAGCGTGCACCTGGGCAAAGCGCTTTCGGAGGACATGTGGCGATCTACGCCCTCGGTGACCTGATCCCGACCATCCACCCCGACGCCTACGTGCACCCCGACGCCACGGTCATCGGCGCGGTCACCGTGCACGCGCAGGCGTCGGTGTGGCCGCAAGCGGTGCTGCGTGGTGACTACGGCACGATCGAGGTCGGCGAGCGGACCAGCGTGCAGGACGGTTCGGTCGTCCACTGCACCCAGTTCCACCCGGTGGTGATCGGCCCCGACTGCGTCGTCGGCCACAACGTGCACATCGAGGGCGCGACGATCGGTGCGCGGTGCCTGATCGCGTCGGGATCGGTGGTGCTCAACGGTTCCGTCGTCGAGGACGGTGCCGTGGTCGGTGCCGGCGCGGTGGTGTCGTTCAACGGCCACGTCGCCGCGCGCACGATGGTCCTCGGGGTGCCCGCGCGGGTGCGGGAAGGGCACGAGGTGCCCGAGGACATGACGTCCGGCATCGTCGCGACCTACGTGGCCAACGTCCGGACCTTCAAGGCGAACCTGCGGCGGGTGGACTGATGGCACGCGTTCTCGTCGCGGGGTTCTACGTGGTCGCGATCGCGCTGGTGGCCGCGCTGGTCTGGATCGCGATCGCCGGCAGCACCGCGTGGACGATCCTGTGCGCGGTGCTCGCCGCGGTCGTCGCCGCCCTGGTCTGGAGCGTGTCGCGCTTCCGCCCGGTGGTGCCCGCCGGACCGTCGTTCCCGGTCGATCCCGCGGCCCAGCCGGACTTCTGGGCCGCCGTGCGCTCGGCGGCCGGCGAGGTGGGCAGCAGGGCGCCGGACGAGATCACCCTGGTGTCGGTCGCCGACCTGGCCCTGATCGAGGACGCGAAGTTCCTCGGTCTGGTGCGTGGCCGCCGGTCGCTGCTGATCGGCATCCCGCTGCTGGCCGGGCTTTCGGTCGGGCAGCTGCGGGCGACGCTGATCCAGGAGTTCGCCCGCGATTCGTTCGCGTGGCGGGCCCAGCAGCAGGTGGACCGCGCGGTGGCGTCGTCCGGCAAGATCCTGTTGATCGGCCCCTTGTTCCGGGCGTTCGCCGGTCTCTTCCGTGCCGTGGCCGGGAAGTCGGTGCGGGCGCAGCTCGCGCGGGCGGACGCCGAAGCCGTGCGCCGCACCGGCCGCTCGACCGTGGTCGAGGCCCTGCGCATGCGGGCGGCCATCGCTTCGGCGTGGCCGCAGTTCGCGGCCGAACACCTGTCCGACGGGCAGGCACCACCGAACCTGGCCAAGGTGTTTCACGAGTTCATCGCCGACCGCGACCCGGTTCCCGATCCCGCACGCGTGGCCGAGGTGGCGAAGCTGCCCGACACTCCCGCTGAGCCTGACGGCCGCGCGGCCCTCGACCTGTTCGAAGGCGACGCCCTGGCCTGATCAGCGCAGCTTGGTGGCGGCTTCGGCGAGGTCCCGGATCTTGTCGAAGTCGCCGGCCTTCACCACGTCCGCGGGCGTGAGCCAGCTGCCGCCCACGCACCCGACGTTCTTCAACGCCAGGTAGCCGGGCGCCGACGCGGGCGTGATCCCGCCGGTCGGGCAGAAGCGCAAGCCGGGCAACGGTCCCGCGATCGACTTCAGGTACGCGACGCCACCCGCGGCCTCCGCCGGGAAGAACTTGAGCGCCGTGAAACCGCGCTCCGCCAACCGCATCGCCTCCGACACGGTCGCCGCGCCCGGCAGCAACGGCAGCCCGGTCTCGGCGCACGCGTCCAGCACCTGGTCGGTGCACCCCGGCGTCACCAGGAAGGAAGCGCCCGCCGCGGCCGCCGCCTTCGCGTGTTCCGGTGCCGTCACGGTCCCGGCTCCGGTCACGATGTCCGGCACCTCGGCGGCGATCCGGCGGATCGACTCGAGCGCGGCCGGGGTGCGCAGCGTCACCTCGACGATGCCGATCCCGCCGGCCAGCAACGCCTTGGCCACGTCGACCGCAGTGGCTTCGTCGTCGAGGACGACCACCGGGACCACCGGCGAGACGGCAAGCAAGTCGGTCATGCGGTGAGCTCCAGTCCTTCTTCGTCGGCGGTTTCAGGGCAGTCGTAGCCGGGACCGAAGACGCTCGCCCCGGTGTCGGCCGGGCCGACCGCCTTGCGCAGCGCGGCGAACAGTTCGCGACCCGTGCCCGTCCACTCCTCGTCGGAAACCGTGTGGTCGGCGGGGATCCGGTCGCCCAGGTCGGCCAGCACCTCGATGGTGCCGCTGACCGCGTCCAACCGGATCAGGTCGCCGTCGTGGATCTTGGCGATGGGGCCGCCGTGCGCGGCCTCGGGCGTGCAGTGGATCGCGGCCGGGATCTTGCCCGACGCGCCGGACATCCGGCCGTCGGTGACCAGTGCGATCTTGTGGCCGCGGCTCATCAGCGAACCGAGCTGGGGCGTGAGCCCGTGCAACTCCGGCATCCCGTTGGCCGCCGGACCCTGTTGCCGCAACACGATCACGACGTCGCGGTCCAGTTCGCCGGTGCGGTAGGCGTCCTCGAACTCCTGCTGGCTGGTGAACACCCGCGCGGGCGCCTGCACGACCCGGTCCTGCGGCGCCACCGCGGAAACCTTGATCACCGCGCGGCCCAGGTTGCCCGACAGCATCCGCAGCCCGCCGTCCGGCGCGAACGGCTCGGCCACCGGCCGCAGCACGTCCAGGTCGCTGGAGGTCGACGGCCCGGCGCGCCAGACCAGTTCGCCCGCGTCCAGCACCGGCTCGCGGCGGTAGCGGTCCAGGCCCGGACCGTCCACAGTGGTCACATCCGCGTGCAGCAGCCCGGCGTCGAGCAGCGTGCCGATCAGGAACTGCACGCCACCCGCGGCGACGAAGTGGTTGATGTCCGCCTGGCCGTTCGGGTAGATCCGGGCCAGCAGCGGCACGACGGCCGACAGGTCCGCGAAGTCGTCCCACGACAACTGGATGCCCGCGGCCGCGGCGATCGCGACCAGGTGCAGCGTGTGGTTGGTCGAGCCGCCGGTGGCCAGCAGCGCGACGACGCCGTTCACGACGGACTTCTCGTCCACGACGCGTGCCAGCGGCGTGTACTCCGGGCCCAGCGCGGAGATCTCGACGGCGCGGCGGCCGGCGGCTTCGGTGAGCGCCTTGCGCAACGGCGTGCCCGGTGGAACGAACGTCGCACCCGGCAGGTGCAGGCCCATCACCTCGACGACGAGCTGGTTCGAGTTCGCCGTGCCGTAGAACGTGCACGTGCCGGGCGAGTGGTACGACTTCGACTCGCTGGCGAGCAGGTCCTCGCGGGTCGCGCGGCCCTCGGCGTAGAGCTGGCGCACGTGCGCCTTCTCGCCGTTGGACAGGCCGGAGGCCATCGGCCCGGCCGGCACCAGGATCGCCGGGAGCTGCCCGAACGACAGCGCGCCGATCAGCAGCCCGGGCACGATCTTGTCGCACACGCCGAGCAACAGCGTCGCGTCGAACATGTCGTGGGCGAGCGCGACGCCAGTGGCCATCGCGATCACCTCGCGGCTGAACAACGAGAGCTCCATGCCGGTGCGGCCCTGCGTGATGCCGTCGCACATGGCGGGCACGCCGCCGGCGAACATCGCCACGCCACCCGCGGCGCGTGCCGCGTCCTTGATCCACGCCGGGTACTCGTTCATCGGCTGGTGCGCCGACAGCAGGTCGTTGTAGGCGGAGACGATGGCGACGTTGGGAGTGCTGGATTCCTTGACGGTGACCTTGTCCTGACCACCGCAGCCGGCGAACCCGTGGGCCAGGTTGCTGCAGCCGAGCCCCGCGCGCACCGGGCCCTCGGTGGCGGCGGCCTCGACGCGGCGCAGGTACGCGGCACGGGTGCGGGCGCTGCGTTCGGTGATCCGTTGGGTCACAGCAGCAACAACAGGATGGGGCACGCTCATGGGTCGTCTCCGATTCGACAGCTCTCATCGGGCAGGCCGGGAAACGACGTCGCTGGCGGTCCACCGGGCGTGGCGTCCCGCACATTACCGATGCGCTCGCTTGCCTGTCAAAATCGATTCAGTACGCGTATACAACCCATGCTGTGCCACCCCGCTGGAAGGCGGCTAGAACGCAGGAATGCGGGGCCACTCCGCGCCGTGGCCCCGCATTCCCCTCAGGAGATGGCCTAGTCGTACTTGTCCTGGTTGACGAACTTCGCGAACGCGCGCCACGAGTTCGGCCCCATCACGCCGTCGACCGGACCCGTGTAGCCCCACCGTTGCCCCAGCCGTTGCGCCGCCGCCCACGTGTTGACCCCCGGGACACCATCGATCGGCCCGGAGTAGCCGTAGTCGCGCATCGCTCGCTGGAACGCCGCGTAGGTGTTCACGCCCGGCACCCCGTCGATCGGGCCTGTGTACCCCTGCTCGATCCGCAGCCAGTTCTGCGTGCGTTCCCACATGATCGGCCCGGGCACGCCGTCGGTCTCGGTCGTGGTCTTCGGCAGCTTCGCGGGCGGGACCGGATCGCTCGGGGTCACGACGTCGAACGCGTCGGCCTTGGCCACGTCCAGGTCGACGCGGATCCCGCCGACCGAGCCCTTGGACGTGTACTGGTGCACGCTCCACGCCGGATAGGCGCCACCGAGGTCGGGCTCGCCGGGATAGGTGCCGTCGTTCGCGCCCCACGACGCGACCCAGAGCTTGGTGCCGGTCGCGATCGTCTGCGGCCACGACTGCGAACGCAGGTTCCCCGCGCCGATGTAGAGCCACGGCACGTGGTCGCCGACGCGCTCGTGCACGCGGGTGAAGAACGCGGCCACGTCGGCGTCGTTCCACAACCGGGTCGAGTCGTCGAGGACCTCGTCGTCCAGCGCCAGCACATCGCCGGGCCGGTAGTCCACGAGGTGGTCCACGAAGTAGTCGGCCGAGGCCGTCGGCGACAGGAAGTCGCCGGACAGCCAGTAGTGCCCGACGTGCAACCCGTGTGCCCGTGCGCCTGCCACCAGGCCCGGGTAGGACGTGCTGACATACGGGCCGCTCGCCAGTTGCGAGCCGCCCTCCTTGACGATGGCGAAACCACCGACCTGGCTGAAGTCGATCCCGGCCTGCGAGCCCGACACGTCCACACCCGGGGTCGTCCCGGGTGGCACCATCGCGGTGACGGCGATGACCGCCGCGATCAACGGCTGCGCGAACATCAGCTGTACTTGTCCTGGTTGACGAACCGGGCGAACCCACGCCACGAGTTCGGGCCCATCACGCCGTCCACCGGACCCGTGTAACCCCATTGCGCGGCAAGGCGTTGCACCGCCGCCCACGTGTTCGGGCCCGGCACGCCGTCGATCGGCCCGCCGTAGCCGTACGCACGCATCGCGCGCTGCAGCGCCGCGTAGGTGTTCACGCCGGGCACCCCGTCGATCGGGCCCGCGTAGCCCTGCTCGATGCGCAGCCAGTTCTGCGTGCGTTTCCACATGATCGGGCCGGGCACGCCGTCCGACTCGGTCGTGGTCTTCGGCAGGCCACCGCCACCACCGCCGCCCACGTACTCCAGCGGGTTGATGCGCACGCCGCTCGGGTTGATCATGTGCCAGTGCAGGTGCGGACCGGTCGAGTTGCCCGAGCCCGGCGCACCGGCGGCACCACCGGACAGGCCGACGACGGCGCCCATGCCGACGCGGGTTCCGTTGGCCAGCAAGAACTGCGACAGGTGCATGTACTGGCTGCGGTAGCCGTTGTCGTGGGTGATGGTGACGGTGTTGCCGCCGGTGCCGTTCTCCGGGATGTTGGTGATCACGCCCGCGCCACACGCGGGCAGGTTCGTCCCGACGGCCATGCCGAAGTCGATGCCGCCGAGCGAGCCCTCGTTGAGGTGGTCCTGCCAGGTGCCGGTGATCGGGTACGCGGCGAACGGGTTGTAGAACCCGGGCACGTCGGCGAACGCCGTCACCGCACCGATCCCGGCCGCGGTGACCACGCCGGCCGCCGCCGTCCCGCGCAAGAAGGTCCGCCTGCTGAGTCCGTTGTTGCTCATCGACCGACTCCCACGTCCAATGGTTGCTTTGCCACGAACGTAGGGCGGTGCGGGTGCGCGGACATCAGGTGTTCGACCGACCGCCATTCGGGTCAAAGGTCCTCGAGGCGCACCAGCCCGTCCTGGATCGCCCGGGCCACGAGCGCCGCCTTGGTCGGCGCCTGCCTGCCGCTCATCGCGTACTTCACCCGGATGTGCTCCAGGTGCGTGTTGACCGTGCTGAGGGAGATCCCCAGGCGCTGCGCCACGAAGTCCTTGGACTCGGACTGGAACCACTCGACGAGCACCTCGGTCTCGCGCGCCGACAACGCCGGCCGGCTCGCCGACCGGTCGCCCGCCAGCGCACCCGCGAGCGAGGGCGGCGTGTAGGCGCGGCCGAGGGCCGCGATCCTGGTGGCCTGCAACAGGTGTTCGGCGCCCTCGGCCTTGGTCAGGTAGCTCAGCGCCCCGAGTTCCAGGCACTGCAACGCGGTTTCGTCATCCGAGCGCATCGAGTAGACGACGACGTGGCGGCCGGCCTGCACCAGCCTACGCAGCTCGCCCAGCGCCGGGGCCGGCCCGCCGAGGTGCAGGTCGAGGATGACCACGTCGGCTTCCGCGCCGTCGCCGACCCATGCGACCTTGGGGTCGTCGCCTGCGGCCGCGACCCGGATCGGGGGCGTGCCGGAGGAAAGCCAGTGGATCACCCCGGCGCGGATCGCCGGGTGGTCGTCGACCACGACCGCGCTCAGCTCGTCCGCCGCCACCGGGCCTCCATCCGCGTGTGCTCACCGTAGACGCCGCACTCGACCTCCACGTGGGCTGACGAAGCGGCGGCCAGGCCGGTTCCCGCGTCCGACACGACGGCGACCCGCACCTCGTCGTCGGTGCGCAACACGCTCACCCGCGCCCGTGTGCGCGCGGCCGACAACGTCGTGGCCACCGGGCCGGTGAGGTCGCGACGCACGTCGGCGGGCACGTCGACCGCGGCTCCGCTGACCGCGAGCGACACGTCGAGCCCGCGCCGCTCGGCCACGTCGACGCACGCGGACACCTCGTGCACCAACGGATCCGGCACGTCGTCGTTCTCCGCGAACAACCGGCGCAACTGGGTCGCGGCCAGCGCGCACCGTTGCCGGGTGCCGGCCGCTCGCGGGTCGAGCTCGCCGTCGGCGAGCCCGGCGAGCAGCGGCAGGACCTCGCCCAGCTGTTCGGCGAAGACCGCTCGCTGCCCCTGTTCCCATTGCTCGGCCACGGCCACGCGGATGGCCTGCCGGTCCCGTTCGGCCGCCGCCGCAACCGCTTGCGCGGTGCTGCGCCGCAACACCCGCGTGAACACGACGACCGCCAGCTGCAGCGTCACGGCCCCGAACACGATGATCGCCGCCGTCCCGACCCGCCCGCGATCGGTGCCGCCCGCCAGGAAGAACTGCGCGACGCTGCTCGTCAAGTGTGCGGCCAAGGCCGTGAGCAGCAACGGAACCCGGTCCAGCAGCAACAGCAGCAGGTGCCAGCCGACCAACCCCAGCGGCCAGTCGCCCGCGCCGATGTGCTCGTCCGGTGGCAGCGCGGCACTCGCGGCGACGGAGGCGGCCAACGCGACCACTGTGCCGACCGCGATCACCGCCGTGGGCAACGGTTCGCGCCGCAGCACCCAGATCGCGCACGCGATCGTGACCAGCCCCAACGCGGCGAACGCGGTGAGCGCGAGCCACATCGGACGGTGCGCGTAGCCGAAGAGCGTGCGCGGGCAGAGGCCGAACTGGACGACGGCGACGACGCCGAGCAGCGCCAGCCGCATGGTCGGGTGGACGTGATCACGCATCGGGCCACACCAACCGGATGATCGTCCCGTTGCCCGCGCTCGAGGTGATGGTCGCGTTGCCACCGGCGTCGCGCATCCGGTCGACGATCGAGCCGCGGATGCCGCGCCGGGCCGGGGTCACCGCGTCCGGTTCGAAGCCGATGCCGTCGTCGCGAACGGTCACCACGCCGGGCTCGGCGCGGACGCTCGCGGTCCGGACGCCGGCATGCCGCTCGACGTTGAGCAGCGCCTCGCGGACCGCGCGCACCACCGCCAACGCGGTGGCGGCCGGAACCCGCAACCCGGTCGGCAAGTCGGCGTGCACGGTCAGCGGCCCACGGTCCACAACGGACCGCAGTGCCGCGCCCAGGTCGACCGGACTGTCCTGCGTGGTCGATCGGGTGAGCACGGCGAGGTCGTGCCGCGCGTACTCGGCGACCCGGTCCGGATCGGCGCCGTCGGTCACCATGAGCAACGTCGCGCTCGCGGTGTCGTGCAGCAGCGCCAGGTATTCGCGTTCCTGGCGTCGGCGTTCACGCGAGAGCGCCTCCGCGCGTTCCAGCTCGACGCGTCGCGCCCGCAGCCGGTCCACCCGCCTGCTCGACCGTCGCAACAGCTGGAAACCCAGCTGCGCCAAGGCACATTCGACCACCAACCGCGGCCCGATCTCCGCCGCGGTGCCCAGTCCCGCCACCGCCAGGTAGACGGCGAGGAGCCCGGTGGTCGTGGGCCACGCGATCTTCGGCGGGTGGTCCCACTGCAAGGTGATCGCCGTGATGGTCAGCGCGTTGAACGCCCACTGGCCGGGGATCCACTCCTGGGTGAGGCAGAGGGCGAGCACCCGCGCCACGGCGAGCACGAACACCGCGTGTCCCGAACACTCGACGACCGCGCTGGCGAGCACGAAGCCGAGCAGCGCCAACCCGAGCGCCAGGTGTTCGCCCGGCACCGCGAGCGTCCCGAAGGTGCTGATCAGCACCAGGGCGAGCGCTCGGATCGGACCGGCGAACCGGCGCGCGGCGGCGAGGAACTCGGCCTCGGCGCTGCCCACCCGCCAGACCCTAACCCCCGGGACTAGAGTTCCGCGGGTGGCAAAGCCGTTGAGTGAGATCGTCGAAGCCGGCTGGGCGCAGGCGTTGCAGCCCGCCGAAGCACAGATCGCCGCGATGGGCGAGTTCCTGCGTGCCGAGATCGCCGCCGGGCGCAAGTACCTGCCGGCCGGGGAAAACGTGCTGCGCGCGTTCAAGCAGCCGTTCCACCAGGTGAAGGTGCTGATCGTCGGCCAGGACCCCTACCCGACGCCGGGCCACCCCGTCGGGCTGTCGTTCTCCGTGGCCCCGGACGTGCGGCCGCTGCCCAAGAGCCTGGTCAACATCTACAAGGAGTACGCCGAGGACCTCGGCCACCCGCTGCCGTCCAACGGCGACCTGTCGCCGTGGACCGAGCAGGGCGTGCTGCTGCTCAACAGGGCGCTCACCGTGGAGCCGGGCAAGACCAACTCGCACCAGGGCAAGGGCTGGGAGGCGGTGACCGAACAGGCGATCCGCGCGCTGGCCGCCCGCGGTGGCCCGCTGGTCGCGATCCTGTGGGGCCGCAACGCCCGCAACCTCAAGCCGCTGCTGGATCCGGTGCCGTGCATCGAATCCGCCCACCCGAGCCCCTTGTCGGCCCACAACGGCTTCTTCGGCTCGCGGCCCTTCAGCCGTGCGAACGAGCTGCTCGTCAAGCAGGGCGGCGACCCGGTGGACTGGAAGCTCCCGTAATAAACGCTTTGCTCGATCCCTAGGGTCGGACCCATGAGGGGACGACGGGATCTGCTGCTGCTCGCCTCCGGTCTCGCGGTCTCGGTGTTCGGCAGCGCGATGACCGGCATCGTCTTGTTGTTGCAGGCCCAGCCCAAAGGCGGGCTCGCGGTGGCCGCGGTGTTGATCGCGGAGTTGGTGCCGGTCATCGTCGCCGCGCCGGTGTCCGGGGTGCTGGTGGACCGGTTGCCCAACAAGCGGCTGCTCTCCTCGGCCCTCGTGCTGCAGGCCGGCGGGGTCGGGTTGATCATCCTGGGGCTGGCGAGCCTGCCCGTGGTGCTGATCGGGTTGGTGCTCGTCGGGTTCGGCGCGTCGGTCGCCAACCCGACCGCGTCGGCGCTGGTGCCCGCGGTGGCGGGGGAGGAGTGGTCGACCCGCGGCTACGCGTGGGTCGCGACCGGCCGTTCGTTCGGCACGCTCGTCGGCGTCGCGGTCGGCGGGGTCCTGGTCGGGCTGCTCGGCGCGCATGGCGCACTGCTGGTCGACGGGCTGACCTACCTGGTCGACGCGGCTCTGGTACTCACCCTTCGCGCCGATCGGGTTCCGCACCAGCATAAACGGCGGCCACGCGCCCTGGACGGCTGGCGGTTCCTGCGGGCCGACCCGGTACTGCTGACGGTCGTGGCCAGCCTCGCGGTGACGATCGCCGGCATCGTGCTGATCAACGTCGCCGACGTGTTCTTCGTCGTCGACGTCCTGGGTGGCGGTGCGATCACCATCGGCCTGCTGCAGGGCTGCTGGATGATCGGCATGCTCACCGGCGCGCGCGTCGCCGCGCGCCTGCGTTCGGTGCACGCCCTGGTGACCGGGCTCGGCGTGGCCGGCTGCACCATCGGGCTCGCGTCCATGATCCCCGCGGCGGTGCCGTTCGTGCTGGTCAACGGCGCGTGCTTCCTGCTCGGCGGGATCAGCAACGCCGTGCAGAACGTCACCCAGCAGGGACTGGTGCGGCTACGCACACCCGAAGACCAACGTGGACGGGTCTTCGCGGCCACCGGGTCGCTGCTCAACACCGCCAACGTCAGCGGGACGGTCGCGGGCGGCTTCGTGGTCGGCGCGATCGGGCCGCGGTGGACGTTCGCGGTCGCGGGCACCGCCGCGCTGCTGTCCGGCCTCGCCGCCTTGGTCTTGCGGGTCCGGACACGCGAAACGGCGCCGGTGACCTGAGGTCACCGGCGCCGATCTGGTCGCTGCGGCTCAGCCCTTGGTGACCTTGCCGGCCTTCATGCACGAGGTGCACACGTTCAGACGCTTGCGCTGCGAAAGACCGACCTTCGCGTGCACGGTCTGGATGTTCGGGTTCCACCGACGGTTGGTTCGGCGGTGCGAGTGCGAGACCGACTTGCCGAAGCCCGGCCCCTTGCCGCAGACGTCGCAGACGGCAGCCACGTCAGTCACTCCTTCTGGTTGGGTAACCTCCGCGCGCCATGGTTCGGCAACACGGACACGCCCAGCCAGGCCGGGCAACTCGATACAGGGTAACCGGTGGCTGCGGCGCGGTTCAAACCGGGTCGCCTCGCTAGGCTGAGCGCTCCGACCGCGGAAGGGGAGGGCCGTGTTGCCGAAGACCATTCGCACGAGCCCGGTGCCCTTCGCCCCGCTCACCGCCGCCCCGGGGGGCGAATCTTGACCGGACCTCTGCAGGTGCTGGACGCCGCCGCGGTCCGCCGCCTCGCCGCGACCTGCGTGCAGGCGCTCGACGCGCACAAGGATGCCATCAACCGCATCAACGTCTACCCGGTGGCCGACGGCGACACCGGCGCCAACATGCTGGCGACCATGCGTGCCGGGCTCGACGCCCTGCTGCGGGCACCCGCCGCTGAGCGGTCCGGAGCCGGGCAAGCCCTGAGCGTGCTCGCCAAGGGCGCGCTCACCGGTGCGCGGGGCAACTCCGGGGTACTGCTCTCGCAGTTGTTGCGTGGCATGGCCGAAGCGGTCCGCGATGAGTCCGAAGTAGACGGTGAGGGGCTGGCCGCCGCCCTCGCGCGCGGGTCGGACCTGGCCGCCGCGGCGCTGTCGGATCCGGTCGAGGGCACGATGCTGACCGTCCTGCACGCGGCGGCCTCGGCGGCGTCCGGCGTGCACACCGGTGACCTGCACGACGTGGCCGTGGCCGCGGTGAACGCCTCGGCCGACGCCCTGTCCCGCACCCCGCGCCAGCTGCCGCAACTCGCCGAGGCCGGCGTGGTCGACGCCGGTGGGCGCGGCGCGGTCGTGGTGCTGGAGTCGCTGCTCTCGGTGGTCGCCGACGAACCGATCGGCATGTCGGCGTTGATCGCCCCGCAGCGCACGCCGGAGTCGCTGGTCACGGCGCGCGAGGCCGGGTCGGAGAAGTACTCCTACGAGGTCATGTACCTCATCGACGGCGCGGACGAGCAGGGTGCGGTGCGGCTGCGCGACACGCTGTCCGGGCTGGGCGACTGCGTGTCGGTCGCGGGCGACGGCGACGGCCTGTGGACCGTGCACGTGCACTGCAACGACATCGGCGCGGCCATCGAGGTCGGCGTCGAGACCGGGCGCCCGCACCGCATCACCGTCGCCCGCTTCGCCGACGAGCCCGTGGCCGCTTCGCCTCGGTTCGGCACGGACCGGGCCGTGGTGGTCGCCGGGCGTGGCGAGGGCCTGGCCGAGCTGGCGCGGGCGGAGGGCGCGACGGTCCTGGTGGTCGACGAGTCGGCCGACGCCTACGCCCTGCTGCAGCTGATCGGGTCGACCGGAGCGGCGCAGGTCACCGTCCTGCCGGCCGGCGCCGACCTCACCGAGCTGGCCGACGAGGCCGCGATCCGCGCGGTGGCCGGCGGTCAGGACGTCGTGGTGGTGCCGTGTGCGTCGCCGGTGCAGGCGCTGGCCGCGCTGGCCGTGCACGACGTGCGCCGGACCGCCTCGGACGACGTCGTCGGCATGGCCGAGGCCGCGGCGGCGATGCGGCGCGGTGACGTGACGGTGGCGACCGAGGACGCCATGTCGTGGGTCGGCCGGGTCGCCGCGGGTGACGTGCTCGGCTTCACCGACGGGGAAGTGGTGCTGATCGAGCCCGGCCCCGCCGACGAGGAGGCGGTGACCCGGGCGGCCTGCGCGGTGGTGGACCGGATGCTGGCCGCGGGCGGCGAGCTGGTCACGGTGCTGCTCGGCGCCGGTGCGCCGGAAGGATTGGCCGACGAGCTCGAGGACTTCCTGCGCCGGGAGCGCCCGGAGGCGGAACTGGCCGTCTACCCGGGCGGCCAGCCCGACACGGTGCTGGCCATCGGCGTCGAGTGAGCGGGGTTTTCCACAGGCGGGTAGTTGTCCACAGATCCGCCTCTGGCGCCCCACACCCCCGCTGACCTCGATAGACTGGCTGAAGGGGTGCCCCCGGGACGGGCGGGGGTTTGTCTCGCGCGCGCGAGAATTTTTCAGCAGTAGGCGGCGCCTGTGCGCGGGCACGTGTCGATCAAGGCGGCTCGTCGGCAGTGACTCACGAGGGGCGCCGTTGCTCAGCGGTCGTGGGCGAGCGCACACCGCGTGGCGACAATACTTAGCATTGCTTAGCATTGGTGGAGTGCCAGCCACCGCCGATACCGCCGATACCGCTGTGCGCCGCGTCCCGGCGCGGTTGGTGGTCCCGCTGGTCCTCGGCACCCTGCTCAACGCGCTCAACTCGTCCATGATCGCGGTCGCCCTGGTGGCGATCGGCGACGAGTTCCACGCGGGTGCGGAGGTCGTCTGGCTGGTCTCCGGCCTCTACCTGGCGACCGCGGTCGGGCAGCCGATGATGGGCCGGCTGGCCGACCAGTTCGGGCCGCGGCGGGTGTTCATCGCCGGGCTGTTCATCGTGATGGTCGCGGCGACGCTCGCGCCGTTCGCCCCCGGTCTGGGCTGGCTGGTCGCCGCCCGCGTGCTGCTCGGCATCGGCACGTCCGCGGGCTACCCGGCCGGCGTCGCGTTGATCCGGCGCTGGGCCGACGAGGTGGGGGACGCGAACCCCATGGGCGGGCTCAGCGCGATCTCCGCCGCCGGGCAGTCGGCCGTCGCGTTCGGTCCGCCGCTGGGTGGCGTTCTCATCCTGCTGCTCGGCTGGCGGTCGATCTTCTGGGTCAACCTGCCGGTCGCCATCGCGTCGCTGGTCCTCGTGCTGCTGTGGGTGCGCCCGGACGGCCCGGTCGAACGCGCCAGCGCACGCGACCGCATCCGGCAGCTCGACCTGCCGGGTTCGCTGTTGTTCGTCGCGAGCCTGACCGCTTTGCTGCTCGCCCTGCTCACGGCGAACTGGTGGCTGCTGGCCGCGACGGTGCTCGGCGCGGTTGGGCTGATCTGGTGGGAACTGCGTGCTTCGACGCCGTTCATCGACGTGCGGATGCTCGTGGCCAACCGTGCGCTCAGCCGCACATACCTGCGCCAAGCCGTGACGTACGTGCTGTTCTACTCGGTGTTCTTCGGCCTGCCCAACTGGCTCGAACGCGGGCGCGGCCTCACCTCCGCGCAATCGGGCCTTGTCGTCCTTCCGGTGGCGGGCGTCGGCGTGCTCACCACGGTGATCGCGGCCCGGCTGATCCGCACCCTGGGTGTCCGGCCGGTGCTCGCCATCGGCAGCGGCGCCCTGCTCGTCGGCAGCGCCGCGCTTCTGTTGGTGCACAGCCACACCGAGCTCGTCGTGCTGGTGCTCATCGCCGCCGTCCTCGGCATCCCCAACGGCTTCAACGGCCTCGGCAACCAGTCCGCGATGTACGCGGTGGCGCCCACGTCGGTCATCGGCGTCGCGTCCGGCCTGCTCCGCACCGCCCAATACGTCGGCGCCAACATGGCCTCGGCCCTGCTCGGCCTCACCATCGGCGCCAAGGCCGACGACGCCGGCCTGCACGAACTGGCGATGATCATGGGCGTGCTGAGCGTCGGCCTGCTCGCCTTCGCCCTCGTCGCCCTGCGACGCGGCGGCCGGGTCACCGAAAGCGTCGGTGGGGGCCGATAGTCTCGCGGGCGATGGCAACGCTGGACACCAAGCTGGAAACGATCATCGGCCGGGCGTCGGCGAAGGCGCTGGGCGGCCTCGACCTGAACACAGTCGGTGAGCTGCTGCGGCACTACCCGCGCCGCTACGCCGAGCGGGGCGAGCTGACCGACATCGCCGGGCTCGAGGTCGGCGAGCACGTCACGGTGATGGCGCGCGTGTCCAAGGCGTCCGCGCGCTCCATGCGCAACCGCAAGGGCCGCATCCTCAACGTCGAGATCACCGACGGCCAGCGCAGGCTCGAGGTCGCGTTCTTCAACCAGTACCGCCTCGAAGGCAAGCTCAAGGTCGGGGTCAGCGCGCTCTTCGCGGGCAAGGTCACCGTCTTCAACAACAAACTGCAGCTGGCCAACCCCGAGGTCCAGCTCCTTGAGAACGACGACGACGAGTCCGCCGTCGACGACTTCCTCTCGGGCCTGATCCCGGTCTACCCGGCCGCCCAGAAGATCCAGTCCTGGCAAGTCGGGCGGTGCATCCGGCAGGTGCTCGCGGTGCTCGACGAGCTGCCCGACCCGATGCCGCCGTCGGTCCGGCAGCGGCGCAAGCTGCGCGGCTACGACGAGGCCGTCCGCCTGATCCACCAGCCGTCCTCGTGGGCCGACGTCGAGTCCGCCCGCTCGCGGTTGAAGTGGGACGAAGCGCTGTCCGTGCAGATGGTCCTGGCCTTGCGGCGCAGTTCGGCGGCCGCGCGTCCGGCGCCCGCGTGCCCGGTCAAGCCCGGCGGCATCCTCGACGCGTTCGACGCGCGGCTGCCGTTCACCCTCACCGACGGCCAGCAGGAGGTCGGCGTGGACATCGCCGCCGACCTGGCGGGCACGCATCCGATGAACCGGCTGCTGCAAGGCGAGGTCGGTTCCGGCAAGACGATCGTCGCGCTGCGGGCCATGCTGCAGGTCGTGGACGCGGGCCGGCAGGCCGCGCTGCTCGCGCCCACCGAAGTCCTCGCCGCCCAGCACGCCCGCTCGCTGACCAACCTGCTCGGCGACCTCGCGCAGGCCGGTGAACTGGGCGCGCCCGAGCACGCCACCCGCATCACGTTGCTGACCGGTTCGCTGCCCGCCGCGCGGCGCAAGCAGGCACTGCTCGACGCGGCCAGCGGCGCCGCCGGGATCGTGGTCGGCACGCACGCCTTGATCCAGGACAAGGTGTCGTTCGCCGACCTCGGGTTCGTGGTGGTCGACGAGCAGCACCGGTTCGGCGTCGAGCAGCGCGATGCCTTGCGTGGCCGGGCAAACGAGGGCGTGAGCCCGCACGTGCTGGTCATGACCGCGACGCCCATCCCACGCACCGTGGCGATGACCGTCTACGGCGACCTGGAGACCTCGGCGCTGCGCCAGCTGCCCGCGGGCCGCTCGCCGATCAGCACCAATGTCGTGCCGATGGCCGAGAAGCCGTCCTGGCTCGACCGCACGTGGCAGCGCCTGCGTGAAGAGGTCGAGCAGAAGGGCCACCAGGCCTACATCGTCTGCCCGCGCATCGGTGAGGACGAGGCCGAGGACGACGGCGAACCACCGCCCGACGGCTCCGACGAGCGCCGCCCGCCGCTCGCGGTGCTGGAGGTCGCGCCCAAGCTCGCGGAAGGTGCACTGAAGGGGCTGCGCATGGGCATCCTGCACGGCCGCATGCCCGCGGACGAGAAGGACGCGACCATGCGCGCGTTCGCCGCCGCGGAGCTGGACGTGCTGGTCGCGACCACCGTCATCGAGGTCGGCGTCGACGTGCCCAACGCCAGCACGATGGTGATCATGGACGCCGAGCGGTTCGGCATCAGCCAGCTGCACCAGCTGCGTGGCCGTGTCGGCCGCGGCAAGGCGGCGGGGTTGTGCCTGCTGGTCACCGAGTCGCCGGACGGCACCATCGCCCGCGAACGCCTGGCCGCGGTGGCGTCCACAGTGGACGGTTTCGAACTGGCCCAGCTCGACCTCGAACTGCGCCGCGAGGGCGACATCCTGGGCGCCACGCAGTCCGGCAAGCGCTCCACGTTGAAGCTGTTGTCCCTGCTCCGCGACGTCGACGTGATCGAGAACGCCCGCACCGAGGCCCGGCTGCTGGCCGACGAGGACCCGTCGCTGTCGGCCTACCCGGGCCTGGCGGAGATCGTCAACGAGCTGATGACCGACGAACGGGCGGAGTACTTGGAGAAGACCTGACCTCGCGGCAGGTGATCCACGAACCCGTCCGGCTGAGTACGGTCGTGGCATGCGAATCGGGTTGGTGACGCGGGAGTACCCGCCGGAGGTCTACGGCGGGGCGGGCGTGCACGTGGAGTTCCTCGTGCCGCGCCTGCGCGACCTGGTCGACGTGGACGTGCACTGCTTCGGCGCGCCGCGCGAGGGCGTCCAGGCGCACGCCGTCGCGCCCGGGCTGGAGAACGCGAACGCCGCGTTGCAGACGTTGTCGGTGGATCTGTCGATGACGGCCGCGCTGGCGCAGGTCGACCTCGTGCACTCGCACACCTGGTACGCCAACCACGCCGGGCACCTGGCCAAGCTGCTGCACGGCGTGCCGCACGTGGTCACCGCGCACTCCCTGGAGCCGCGCCGGCCGTGGAAGGCCGAGCAACTCGGCGGCGGCTACCGGGTGTCGTCCTGGGTCGAGAAGACCGCCTACGAGTCGGCCGACGCGATCATCGCGGTCAGCGACGGCATGCGGGCCGACGTGCTCGACTGCTACCCGTCGCTCGATCCTTCGCGGGTCCACGTGGTGCGCAACGGCATCGACGCGGTCGCCTACCACCCGATCGCGGAGACCGATGCCCTGGTGAAGCACGGGATCGACCCGTCCCGGCCCTACGTCGCGTTCGTCGGGCGGATCACCCGGCAGAAGGGCGTCGGGCACCTGGTCGCCGCGGCGCACGGCTTCGACCCGGACGTGCAACTCGTGCTGTGCGCCGGAGCGCCGGACACGCCGGAGATCGCCGCCGAGACCACCGCCGCCGTCGACGAGCTCGCGGCCGCCCGGCCCGGGGTCCACTGGATCCAGCAGATGCTGCCTGCCGACGAGGTCCGGCAGATCTTGTCGCACGCGGCGGTGTTCGTGTGCCCGTCGGTCTACGAGCCGCTGGGGATCGTGAACCTGGAGGCCATGGCCTGCGGGACGGCGGTGGTCGCCTCGGACGTGGGCGGGATCCCGGAGGTCGTGGTGGACGGGGAGACCGGCGTGCTCGTGCACTACGCCGAGGAGGACCCGGAGGCCTTCCGCGCCGGGCTGGCGGCCGGGGTGAACCGGGTGCTGGCCGACCCCGGCCTGGCTTCCGCGATGGGTGCGGCCGGGCGGCGACGGGCGGAGCAGGACTTCTCGTGGGCCTCGGTGGCCGAGCAGACCGTGGCCGTGTACGAGTCGGTACTGCCCTGAATGGCCCATTCGAGGCGTTGACCGCCCCGAATGGGCCATTCAAGGCACTGCATCAGCGGCGGTTGCTCCCAGCCTGCGCCGGTGACCGCTGTCCGGACTTGTCCTGTGACGACTTGTCCTGGGCCGGCTTCTCCTCGACCGACTCGGCCGGCTTCTCCTCGACGGACTCGCCCAGGCCGAAGTGCGACCGGGCCTCCTCGAGGGCCGAGAACATGGCCGACAGCTTCTCCGTCATCGACTTGCCGTGCTTCTCGGCGGCCTGCTCGCGGGCGGTGACCTCGGCCATCCGGCGGTCGGCGTCCGCGGTCAGCGCCTCGGCCTTGGTGCGGGCGTCGTTGTGGAGCTTCTCCGCGGCGGCCTGAGCCTCGCTGACCAGCTTCGCGACCTTCTCCTCGGTCGTGCGCTCGGCCTCGGCGCGGCGTCGCTCGGACTCCGCGTCCAGCTCTTCCCGCAGCTTCGCCGAGTCCGCGTCGAGCTGGGCGATGCGGTCTTCCTCGGCCTTGATCGCGGCCTGGGCCGTGGCCTTCTGCTCGGCCAGTTCCTTGTCCAGGGCGGCTTTCAGGGCCTCGCGCTGCTTGGCGGCGTCGGCGTCGAGCTTCGCCACGCGCTCTTCCTCGGCCTTGATCAGTTCCTGCGCGGCCGCCTTCTCCGCGGCCAGCTCCTCGTCGTGCTTGGCCCGCAGGGCATCGCGCTGCTTGGCCGCTTCGGCGTCCAGGCGGGCGATGCGGTCTTCCTCGGCCTTGATGAGCGCCGCGGCCTCGGCCTTCTCCGCTTCCAGCTGCTTGTTGTGCTCGGCCAGCAAGGCGTCGCGCTGCTTGGCCGCTTCGGCGTCCAGGCGGGCGATGCGGTCTTCCTCGGCCTTGATCGCCTGCTGGGCGGCGGCCTTCTCGGCGGCCAGCTCCTGCTCGAACGTGACGCGGTCGGCGTCGCGGGCGGCGGCGGCTTCCTCGGCCAGACGCGCACGCTCGGCCTCGGCCTCGAGGGCCAGCTCGGTCATGCGCTCCTCGTTGGCGGCCACCGCACGCTCGATGTCGGCGCGCGACTTGGCCATCAGCTCGTCGTGCTCGGCGGCGAGCTTCTTGCGCAGGCCGTCGTACTCGGTGTCGAGCTCGTCGTGGTGCTGGGTGTACTTGACCTCCAGCTCCTCGCGGCGCTGCTTGAGCTCCTCGGTGATCTGCTCGTGCTGCGCGCGCAGCTTCTTCGCGTACGCCTCGGCCTCGGCGCGCACGGAGCGGTCGTACTCGTCGGCCTTCTGGCGGACCTCGGCGCTGTAGCTGTCGGCCTCACCGCGGGTCTTGGCCGCGTACTGCTCGGCGGCCGAGCGGGTCGCCTTGCCCCACTCGTCGGCCTGGCGCTTGAACTCGGCGATCTCCTCCTCGGCCAACTGCATCATCAGGCGGACCCGCTCGGTCATGCCTTCGGTGCTGTTGGGCTTGAGGGACAAGCGATGCAGCCGCTCGCGGGTGTCGGCGAGCTCGCGCTGCAGACCGCCGAGGGTCTCGGAGAGCTTGCGCACCTGGGTCTGCGCTTCGTCGCGTGAGCTGGCCGCCGTCCGCAGGTCGTAGGTCAGCCTTGTGACCCGTTCGTTCACCTGCCGCTGGTTGTAGCCACGCAGCACGACATCGAAATGGGGGACCTTCGGACCGGAGTCGGCGTCGCCAGCACCTTGCATGTGCCCCACTTTAGAGGGTCACCTGTGCGGGGGAGTAGACCGCCTTGCCGGGGCTCGACCGCCCGATCGAGCCCCGGCAGGAAATTCGCTAACCGCCGATCTTCGCAAGCGGTTGCGTCGCCGCGGCGGAATCGGGCACGACCTGTGTGGACGCACGCCGCACACCACGCGAAGGCCACCAATTCGCCTTGCCCAGCAACGACATCAGCGACGGCAAGACGAGCACGCGAACGATCATGGCGTCGATCAACACCGCGACGCCGAGGCCGACGCCGAGTTGCTTCATCTCGATCATGCTCAGCGTCGCGAAAATGGCGAAGACGGAAATCATGACGACCGCCGCACTGGTGACCACGCCCGCCGAACGCGTGATCCCGGCGCGCACCGCTTCGCGGGTCGGCATACCGCGCATGGCCGCTTCGCGGATCCGGCTCACCACGAACACGTGGTAATCCATGGACAGCCCGAAGAGCATGGTGAACACGAACAATGGCATCCAGCTGACGATCGCGCCCGTGGAGTGGAAGTCCAGCAGGCCCTCGGCCCACGAGTGCTGGAACACCGCGCTCATCACGCCGAACGCCGCACCCGCCGACAGCATGTTGAGCACGATGGCGCTCAGCGCGATCACCAGCGAGCGGAACGCGTAAGCCATCATCAGCAACGTCAGCAGCAGCACGAACCCGACGACCCACGGCAGCTTGTCCTTCACGTGCTGCGTGTAGTCGATGTTGCCGGCCACTTCCCCCGATACGGCGGTCCTTGCCCCAGGGACATGACCGAGCGTCGCCGGGACGATGTCGCCACGCAGCCGTTCGACGCTTTGCTTGGCCTGTTCGGTGTTCGGCTCGAACGGGATGCCGACCTTGATCATGTGCACGGTCTTGTCCGCCGAGACCGTCACCCGCGGCTTCTGGTCATGGGCGAACAGCGGATCGGCGGCCACCCGCTTGGCCAGCGCGCCGACCTGCGCGTCGACCGCGCCCGCCTGGCCGGCGCCGGCCTGCACCATGATCACGTTCGTGGTGCCCTCGCTCGGGAACGCCGCGGTGAGCCGGTCGTAGGCCTGCACGGCCGGGATCTCGCGCGGCAGCGTGGTGATGTCGCTGCTCGCCAGCTTGATGTCCAGCACCGGCAGGGCGAGGGCGAGCAGCGCGCCGACCGACACGACCAGGGTGATCGCCGGGTGCTTCAGCGCCGGCTTGAGCAGCGCGGGCCAGAGCCGGGGCTCGCCGCCGCGGTTGGTCAGCCGCCAGAGCAACGGCACACGCGGGCGGTCCACCCGCTTGCCGAGCTTGGCCAGCAGCGCGGGCAGCACGGTCAGCGAACCCATCATGGCGACGGCGACCACGATGATCGAGCCGGTGCCCAGCGAGTTGAAGATCGCGTCGTCGGCCAGGTAGAGCCCGGCCATCGAGACGATGACGGCGAACGCCGACACCACGACGGCGTGCCCGGAGGTGGCCGCGGCGATCTCCACCGCACGCACGTGGCTCGCGCCCTTCGCGCGTTCCTCGCGTTCGCGCTTGAGGTAGAACAACGAATAGTCGACGCCGACCGCCATGCCCATCAGCAGGATGACCTGGCTGGTCGAACCGCTGTCCGGGAACACGTGCGACGCGAGCGCGGCCAGCCCGATCGACGACCCGACCGCGGAGAGCGCGAGCAGCACGGGCACGCCGGCGGCGGTGATGGCGCCGAACGCGACCAGCAGGATGATCAGGGTGACGGGCAGGCTCAGGATCTCCGCGTGCTCGAAGTCGTTGCCGAGCTGGTCGCCGATGCCCTTGTCCAGGCTCGCGTCGCCGACCTGTTCCACGCGCAGGTCGGGGTGGGCGGCCTGGACCGCGGCGGTCGCGTCCAGCAAGGGCTGGACGTGCGCGTCGCCGTCCTCGGGCGGGCCGCGCATGGTCAACGGCAAGGTCACGGCCTTGCCGTCCGGTGCCGGTGCCGGGTCGCCGACGCTGAGCACCTCGGGCAGCGCGTGCATCCGCGCGCTCGCCTCGCCCGCGACCGCCATGGCGTGGCGCTGGTCGAGCTGACCCGCCTTCGCGGTGATCAGCACGTTCTCCTGCGGGTGGTCGTCGAACTTGCCCGCTTCCCGGATGGCCGCCGCGGTGGACGACTCGCCGACGGACAGGTCGACATCGGTGGCCTTGACCGTGGTGACGACACTCCCGACGCCGACGCACACCGCCACGAAGACAAGCCATAAGACGACCGCGCGCCACGGGTGCGTCGCGCTCCAACGAGCGATCCGCACGGCTGGTTGCTTGTTCACGGGTTTTCCCTTCCTCCGACCCCAGTGCCTGCCGCCGATCGTCGTGGCGGCGACGGCGCCGGGCACGGGGGTGCGCCCCAGCTTCGGGGTGGTGCAAGCACCACCACCGGGTCGGGGAGGATGCTCCCCAGGGGCGGGAAAACCTTTGTCCTACAACGACTTTCTCAGGCTCGCGCGGTCCACTTGCGTTTAACGCAGGTCAACGGGACGCCAGTCGGGCTGTAGTCGGTGTCCGGCGAGGCGCCGCACGCCTCGCCGGGGAACGGGCCCGACGGGTTGGAGACCGGGAAGCCGCCGGCCGGCTCGGCGACCCAGTCCTGGCGGGTGGCCGAGGTTCGCTGGCAGCGCGCCGAGCGGCCCTCGATGGTGCGCTCGGCGCCACGTTCGGCCAGCGCGCACTGGGCGAGGGGCTCGGGCGTCCAGGCGGGTTGCGGAGCCGCCGGGTGCCCGGTGCCGGTGGGGGTTGGGCCGCCGGGCGTCGTGTGGTTGGCGGTCACGGCCCAGATGATTCCGGCGCCCACCAGCACCGCGAGCACGGCGGCCGCGGCCAGCCACGGTGCCCGTCGCCGCTTCTTCGGTGGGAGGGGCACCGGCGGTGCGGGCCAGGGCGCGGTGCCTGGTGGCGGAGTGCCCGGGGGCGGGGTGGGCAGGCCGGGTGCGGGAGTCGGCGGGCCGGTGACCGCCCGGCGGGTGACGGGCTGGGTCCAGTCCGCTGTGGACACCGGCGGGGGTACGGCGGTCGGCGCGTCCACGGGCGCATCGGCCGGGCCGTCGGCGGTCCACCCGGCCGGCAGCCCGTCCAGCAGGTCGATGCCGGGGACCACGCCCGGTGCGCCGGGCAGCGCGTGCCGCAGGGCTTCGGCCGCCTCCGCGCAGTCCGGGTACCGGGCGGCCGGATCGGGATCGGCCATCCGTCGCAGCACGGCCGCCAGCTTGGGCGCCAGACCACCGGGCATCGGCAGTTGCGTGGACCAGTCGGCCGGGATGTCCGGGGTCGAGTTGCTTTGATGGACCAACCGTTGGCCGGCCAAGAGCTCGGCGGCGAGGACCCCGACCGCGAACAGGTCCGACTTGGGCGACGGTGTGCCCGCGTCCAGGTACTCCGGCGCCAGGTAGCCGGGCGTGCCGATGGCCGCGCCGACCCCGGTCAACGACACCGTGCGCCACGTCGCGATGCCGAAGTCGGCGACCAGGACGTGCGGTGGCACAGCACCGGCGTCACGCAACAGCAGGTTCGCCGGCTTGAGGTCCCGGTGCACCACGCCGTGCGCGTGCAACGTGGCCAGCGCGTCGAGCACCTGGCCGACCACGGCCGCCACCCACGGCGCGGGCAACGCGCCGTGCCGCGTCATCAGCTGGCGCAGCGACCCGCCGCGTGCGAGTTCCGTCACCAGGACGGCGTCGTCGTCGACCAGGCGGAAGGCCAGCGACCGGACCAGGTGGGGGTGGTCGACCCGGATCCGCGACTCGATCACGAACCGCAGCAGGCCGAGTTCGTCCTGACCAGTGAATCTCTTGAGCGCCACCCAGCGGCGGTCGGTCCGGTCCCACGCGAGGTGCACCTGACCGAACGCGCCCGTACCGAGTACCGAGACGGGTGTCCACCTATCGAGATCGTCCACAAATGTCCAGCCTAGAGCGCCCGATTCGACACCAATGGCAGGATGGCGCAACCGGACGACGCGCTGCCGCGTCGCAGGGGTGATCCGGGCAAAAGCGATCAAAGGGGCAGGAAACCAGATGCGGGTTCGATCGGGGGTGGCGCTCGCCACCGTGGTGGCGGTAGCCGGGCTGGCGACCGCGTGCGGTGATGACACCACGGGGACGCCAGTCGGTCAGAAGACGTCCGCGCCGGCCACCAGCCAGGGGCCGTTCAACGGCAAAACCTTGCAACTCGGCGAGGTCGTCCAGGTCGAGAGCGCGGACGGCGCACGCATGCAGCCGGTGGCCAACGGTCTGATCCGCAGCTACGCCACCTCGGTGAAGATCGTCGAGGTCGGGACGGCCGACCAGGTCAACGACACCGCGGGCGGGGAGTCCTACCGGGCCGCGGCCGGTGGCACGCTGCTCGCCTTCACCGTGTCGGTCGCGCAGGACGAGGGCGCCGAGGGCGTCGGCGACAAGGTGGTCGCCGACGTCAACGTCGACGGCACCCAGCGCACCCTCCCCGAGTTCTTCGGCAGCGACTCGAGCAGCAGCAGCTCCGAGGGTGGCGCGCAGCTGCACTACGTGGTCGCGACCGCGCAGAACCGCCGCGCGGTGGACCTCGAGCTCAAGGCGTCGAACGTCGTGCAGAGCTTCGACCTGCTGCAGGCCACGCCCAAGGGCGACCGGCCGGCCGCGCTGTACCGCTCCTCGAGCGGCACGACCGTGCGCCAGGAGGCGATCTCGCCCGTCTCGTACAAGGTCCACGCGTTCGACACCGGTGAAGACCAGGTCAACGAGCTCACGGTGGAGAACCTCGACCTCGGCTACTTCACCGGCAAGGACGCCGCCGTGCCGTCGGACCCGGCCAACGGCTGGCTGACGTTGTCGATCAACGAGGACAGCGCGTCCGGCAGCTACACGCCCTGTGTCACGCCCTTGACCGGCTACTCGCTCAAGGACGCGGCCGGCAAGGTGTACAAGCCGTCCGAGGCGGCGTCCTCGGTCCAGTCGGAACCGAACGCGCTCGGCGACACCCAGGCCGTCGTCGCCTTCGAGGTGCCCGCCGACTTCGCCCAGGGCACGCTCACCATCGCGCCGAAGACCGCCATCTGCGAGGTGAGCACCGCCACGTACAAGCCGAAGCCGGTGCGCAGCAAGGCGACCATCACCATCTCGCTGCCCGCCAACTGATCACCTGATCGGGCGCTACGCACCCGCGATCGCATGCTGGAACGATCCTCCCGGTAGCCGGGACACTCGGGGTACCGTGCTGCGACCGCCCCCGATCCAGGAGGTTCTCCGGCCATGTTCCGCAAGGTGCTTGTCGCCAACCGCGGGGAAATCGCCATCCGCGCCTTCCGTGCCGGCTACGAGCTCGGCGCCGGCACGGTGGCGGTGTTCCCGCACGAGGACCGCAACTCCCCGCACCGGCTCAAGGCCGACGAGGCCTACGAGATCGGCGAGCCCGGGCACCCCGTCCGCGCCTACCTCTCGGTCGAGGAGATCATCAAGGCGGCCCGCAAGGCGGGGGCCGACGCGGTGTACCCGGGCTACGGCTTCCTGTCGGAGAACCCGTCGCTCGCGCACGCGTGCGCCGAGGCGGGCATCACGTTCATCGGGCCCGGCGAGTCGGTGCTGGAGCTGACCGGCAACAAGGCCCGCGCGGTCGCCGCGGCTCGCGAGGCCGGGCTGCCGGTGCTGAAGTCCTCGGCACCCTCCGCGGACGTCGAGGAACTGCTGGTCGCGGCCGAGGAAATCGGCTTCCCGGTGTTCGTCAAGGCCGTCGCCGGTGGCGGCGGGCGCGGCATGCGGCGGGTCCAGGAGCGCAAGGCGCTGCGTGAGTCGCTCGAGGCGGCCATGCGCGAGGCCGAGTCCGCCTTCGGCGACTCGACGGTGTTCCTGGAGCAGGCCGTGGTCGACCCGCGGCACATCGAGGTGCAGATCCTCGCCGACGGCGAGGGCAACGTGATCCACCTGTTCGAGCGCGACTGCTCGCTGCAGCGCCGCCACCAGAAGGTCATCGAGATCGCACCCGCGCCGAACCTCGACCCGGCCCTGCGCGAGCGGATCTGCGCCGACGCCGTCGCGTTCGCCCGGCACATCGGCTACCGCAACGCGGGCACCGTCGAGTTCCTGCTCGACACGCGCGGGCACCACGTCTTCATCGAGATGAACCCCCGCATCCAGGTCGAGCACACGGTCACCGAGGAGGTCACCGACGTCGACCTCGTGCAGTCGCAGATGCGCATCGCGTCCGGTGAGACGCTGGCCGACCTGGGCCTGAGCCAGGACAACGTGTACTTGCGCGGCGCCGCGTTGCAGTGCCGGATCACCACCGAGGACCCGGCCAACGGCTTCCGCCCGGACACCGGGATCATCAGCGCCTACCGCTCGCCCGGTGGTGGCGGCATCCGCCTCGACGGCGGCACCTCGACCGGCGCCGAGGTCAGCGCGCACTTCGACTCGATGCTGGTGAAGCTCACCTGTCGCGGGCGCGACTTCCGCACCGCGGTCACCCGGGCCCGGCGCGCGGTCGCCGAATTCCGGATCCGTGGCGTGGCAACGAACATCCCGTTCCTGCAGGCCGTGCTGGACGACGCCGACTTCCAGGCCGGCCGGATCACCACGTCGTTCATCGAGCAGCGCCCGGAACTGCTCACCGCGCGCCACTCCGCCGACCGCGGCACGAAGCTGCTGACCTACCTCGCCGACGTCACGGTGAACCGCCCGCACGGCAGCCGGCCGAAGGTGATCGACGCGCGGGACAAGCTGCCCGCGGTGGACCTGAGCGCCGACCCGCCGGCCGGCTCGAAGCAGCGTCTCGAGGAGCTGGGGCCGGAGGGTTTCGCCCGCTGGATGCGGGAATCGCCGACCGTGGGCGTCACCGACACGACCTTCCGCGACGCGCACCAGTCGCTGCTGGCGACCCGCGTGCGGACCAAGGACCTGCTGGCCGTGGCGCCGCACGTCGCTCGCTCGACCTCGCAGCTGCTGTCGCTGGAGTGCTGGGGTGGCGCGACCTACGACGTGGCGCTGCGGTTCCTGGCCGAGGACCCGTGGGAGCGCCTGGCCGCATTGCGCGCCGCCGTGCCGAACATCTGCCTGCAGATGTTGTTGCGTGGCCGCAACACCGTCGGGTACACGCCGTACCCGACGGAGGTGACCACGGCGTTCGTGCACGAGGCGACGAAGACCGGCATCGACATCTTCCGGATCTTCGACGCGCTCAACGACGTCGAGCAGATGCGCCCGGCCATCGAGGCGGTGCGCGAGACCGGCAGCGCCGTGGCCGAGGTCGCGCTCTGCTACACCGCCGATCTGTCCGATCCGGACGAACGGCTGTACACACTGGACTACTACCTCAAGCTCGCCGAGCAGATCGTCGGCGCGGGCGCGCACGTCCTCGCGGTCAAGGACATGGCCGGACTGTTGCGCCCGCCCGCGGCCGCGCGGCTGGTGTCGGCGTTGCGCAAGGAGTTCGACCTGCCGGTGCACCTGCACACCCACGACACCGCGGGCGGGCAGCTGGCGACCTACCTGGCCGCCATCCAGTCCGGTGTGGACGCGGTGGACGGCGCGGTCGCGTCGATGTCGGGCACGACCTCGCAGCCGTCGCTCTCGGCCATCGTGGCGGCGACCGACCACAGCGAGCGGGAGACCGGCCTCTCGTTGCAGGCGGTGTCCGACCTGGAGCCGTACTGGGAGATCGTGCGCAAGGTGTACAAGCCGTTCGAGGCGGGCCTGCCGGCGCCGACCGGTCGCGTGTACCACCACGAGATCCCCGGTGGGCAGCTGTCGAACCTGCGCACGCAAGCGGTTGCGCTCGGGCTCGGCGACCGCTTCGAGGAGATCGAGGCGATGTACGCCGCCGCCGACCGCATGCTCGGCCGGTTGGTGAAGGTGACCCCGTCGTCCAAGGTGGTCGGTGACCTCGCCCTGCACCTGGTCGGCGCCGGCGTGGACCCGAAAGAGTTCGAACAGGACCCGCGCCGCTTCGACATCCCGGACTCGGTGATCGGCTTCCTGCACGGCGAGCTGGGCGACCCGCCCGGCGGCTGGCCGGAACCGTTGCGCACCAAGGCGTTGCAGGGCCGGGCCGCGCCCCGCGCGGTCGCGGAGCTCACCGACGAAGACCGTCAGGGTCTGGCCGAGAACCCTCGCGCGACGCTCAACCGCCTGCTCTTCGCCGGGCCGACGAAGGAGTTCCTCGCCCACCGCGAGCAGTACGGCGACACTTCCGTGCTGGCCAGCAAGGACTTCTTCTACGGCCTGGAGCCGAACAAGGAGTACTCGGTCGACCTCGACCGCGGCGTGCGGTTGCTCCTGGAAGTGGAAGCGATCAGCGAACCGGACGACCGCGGCTTCCGCACGGTGCTGGCGACCCTGAACGGACAGCTGCGTCCCGTGCAGGTCCGGGACCGTTCGGTGGCAAGCGACCTGCCCGCCACCGAACGCGCCGACCGCACCAACCCCAACCACATCGCCGCCCCCTTCGCCGGCGCCGTGACCCTCGCCGTGACCGAAGGCGACGAGGTGGCCGAAGGCGACACGGTGGCGACGATCGAGGCCATGAAGATGGAAGCGTCGATCACCGCCCCGAAATCGGGCAAGATCAAGCGGTTGGCCATCGGCGCCGTCCAACAAGTGGAGGGCGGCGACCTCCTGGTCGAACTGTCCTGAGTGAACCACTGGTGCCGCGCCCCGCTGATGCCTGTGCAGCAGCGGGGCGCGGCATCGAGTGTCAGGTCGGCAGCGGGTCAGCCGTCTTCTTCAGTGCGGCCAGGTCGTTGAGCGCCGCCACGACGACGTTCCACGCGATCCGGACGGTGTCGTCCTCGGGCGAATATCCTTGCGTCCATTGCTTTTTGGGGTGCACCAGGTTGCGGTGGTCACGCAGAACGTGTGCGTAGTCGGTGACGTCCTTGGCAATCCACCCGTGTTCACCGGCCAGCTCGATGAGCGTTTGAAGGTGGTCCGTCGGCTTCTTGCCATCGAGTGGCCGGTTCAGCATGACGTCGTAGAGGACGCCTTCCAGAACGCTGCCCAGCATGATGATCGCGGCGATGCAGGCGCCGGATTTCCAGCAGACATGGGCTTCGTTCAGTCGTGCTTGCAGCTGACGGCCGAATGCGTTGTCGCTGACGATGTCGGTGAGGTTCGCCGTGAGCTGGACCGGTGCCTGCATCGCCGGGCGTTTCAGGGTCGGCGACTGGGTTGTCAGGCATGGGCGGCCGTCCGTGTAGACGACCTGGTATCCCTCGATGGCAAGCAATTCGTTCAGTTCTTGCACCACGACAACACGCGTTTCGTCGTCGTCCAGGTACTCCCGCGGATCGGCCAGGCGGAGCAGAACCGCCCGAAGGGCGTTCGGGTCTTTGCGTCGAGCGCGGAGAAGGTCCTGCACCCACCTGAACCGGGAACCGTCGACCTCCCCGACACGTCGCCAGCCTGCGGCTTCGAAGAACCGGACCAACTGGTAACCACTGCGGTACTGCGGCGAGCTGTCGTCGCCGCAGATGATGCCCGCGAGCCGGTCGAGCACGTTGTCATCGAGTTCGACGCGGATGTCATCGCTGCTGGTCACGAGGTCACTCCTGAGAGCTCGATGTCGGCTTCCAGGTCGCCGTCATCTTCGGCGAGCTGGATCGGCTGCCAGTCGGTTCGCGCGTCGTCGACGGGGTCACGTGGCTGGATGCCTCGCGCGGTCAGTCGTGTCCACAGTGGAGCAAGCTCCCGCTCCGGATCGAATTCGTACTCGCTTTCGCGTATGCGCATGACTTCCCAGCCCATGCGTTGTAGCTCGCGGTCACGGCGAGCGTCCGAGATCTGCTGGCGGGCGCTGGTGTGCCAGAAGTGCCCGTCGCACTCCACGGCGAGCCGGCCGCCGTCGCCCACGACGACGATGTCCAGCGTGCGGGTGCCCACCTTGTACTGGGGGACCGTGTAGTAGCCGCGTTGTTTGAGCTCGCGGAAGATGCGCTGCTCGAACAGTGATTCGAAAGGGTCGCAGGGTTTCGTCGCGCTGACGTCCTCGAGGCCGGGCGATGCACCGAAGACCGACGGCGGTGCCAGCATGTAGTTCAGCAGGGAGGTCCGCAGATCAGCGGCTTTCAGCTCGGCTTGCGGCACGGAGGTGAAGAGCCACATCTGGTCCTTGGCCCTGCTCGCCGCCACGTTGTAGGACTGCTGGTGCACGAGGCTGCTTTGGGCTCGGGGCGCCTCCGTAACGACGGTCGACAGGAAGATCACGTCGCGCTCGTCGCCTTGGAAGTTGGGCGCCGTGCCCACGCGGATCTTGTGGTCCTCCCGTTGTTCCGGTGTGGTCGCCGCAATGATCTCGTGATCCAGCAGTTTGACGTGGCTCGTGCTGCTCATGAGCACCACGATGCCGAAGGTCTTGCCTTTGTAGGCCGGGTCGTTCAGGCACTCCACGAGCTGGGCGACTATGCGCTTGGCTTCGATCGGGTTGCGTCTGTTCTGGTTCTTGCCCTCGGTGTAGGCGTCGATGATTTGGACGACTTTGAGCGGTTCGAGGTCCGCTGCCGTGCGTTCGCGCAACGGCACGAGACCAGGTCGGTCGTGTTCACCGTAGAACTGGGTGGACGACCAGTTGATGATCTCGGGCATGCACCGGAAGTGTTCCCGTAGCCGGACGACCGCGTCCTTGCCCGAGCGAGCGGAGAGCAAGCCGTACAGGTTCGACTTGGAGGTGAAGTTGAGCCGGATCTCCGGTTCGATCTCCCGCAGATACTCGCCCATGTGCTCGAACAGATCGTTGAGCGGACCCATCCGGTTGCCACCCGGGGTGCACTGCTTGTCGTCGCCCACGACGATCACGCGCGGCGCCATCCACAGCAGGAACAAGTGCTCCAGGCCGACTTGGCTTGCCTCGTCGACGATGACGACGTCGAACGAGTCACGGTTGGCCGCGATGTTGTCCAGAAGGTTCGGCAGAGGGACGACCCAGGCTGGTACGGCGTCCTTCGCCTTCTCCATCGCGGCACGCGCAGCTTTCCGGAACTCCCGGGTCTTCATGCCGCTGCCTGCTCCTACGTGACTCATGTGCTCCCGATAGGTCCGAAGCGCCCGGGCGTGGGTATCGCTCATGCGTGCCATGCACGCGTGGAGTGCTTCGGTCGCGGCAAGCCGTTCGGTGACTCGTTTGATCTGGTCCTCGACGCTGTCGAAGTCGGCGCTCAGCTTGCGTTCCTGCTCGGCGTTGCGTGATCGCTGGACGAACTGATGGGCCTTTGACCAAGCCCATGCCGCAGGAACATCCTCGGTCCGGTGATCCCATACGGGGTCGTGGGCCGATTCCGCCATGAGGTCGGCCAGCCTGGGGTGCACGCTGCGCAGGACACGAATGAGCTGTGCTCGTCTGTTCTCGTTCGCGCGTTCGCGGCCGGCGGCGTCAAGGGCCTCGAGACCGCGACCGTAGTTGTCGAGATCCCGGTCGGCGATGGCCGTGACCAGGATGGCGAGCTCTGGGCAGGCACTGGCGTCGCCCGCCCACCCGCCTACCTTGTCCCGTAGCAGTTCGACCTGGTTGCGAGCCTGTTCCAAGGCAACGTACTTGAGTGCGGGAGGGACGGCGTCGAGCAGTCCTTGCAGGCTGGCCAGCGATGAAAGATCGATCATCAGACCGCAGCTCGCGAGCAGCGCAACGACGTCAGCCTTGATCGTTCCCAGTTGATCGATCGCCGCGAGCCGTCTCCCGTTGTCGTCGAGGTCGGACAAGGTCTGGGCCAGACGGACCGTCGGGATGTCGACCCGTGCGTCGGCCCACTTGCCGACCAGCTGCGCTGCGGCGACTTCGGCCTCGAGGCGTTCGAGGGCCGCCTCGAGCTTGGCGACCTCGGTCGGTGGCTCACCGTCGACCCGGACGACTTCGAGGAACTCGGCGGCATCCTTCTGTGCGGCGGACTTAGGCAGCACCTTGCGCAGCTTCTTGCCCTGAAGCAGGTGCTCACGCAATTTCCGGCCAGTGTTGAGCAGTCGGCGAGCCGTGCCGATCCCCATCTGGTCGAGGGGTGGGAGGTCGACCGCGAACCGCACTCCTTGGGCCTGCAACTGCTGCTGGAGCCTGCCTGCGTCCGCGGCGACGCCCAACAACTGGCCCCAGACGCCGCCGTTGCGGTCGGCGAGCCGGTCGGCCACCGCGCGGAAGATCCACTCGGGCTGCGACCCAACGTTCGGAACGGTGCCGATCCCGAGCCATTGGACCGTGGCGGTGAGCTGATCTCGCAAGCCTGACAGCTGGTCGAGACGCTCCTGGCCCATCGCGGCGAGCCGCTGGGTCAGTTCACTGGTGTCCTCGTGTGCTGTGTCGCGAGCTTGCCGCTCGGCGTGCACGATGCTCGCCAGCTGAGGTACGCCGGGCAGATCCTGCCGACTGGGAATCAGCTGGCTCGGCCGCTGGCGACGGCCGGGGCTGTCGTCTCGCAAGAGCCGGATCAACTCAGCGAATTCCGCGACGCTGAAAGGAGGGGTGTCGGGCTGCGCCGGGTCGACGGCGGGCATCCAATCGTATGCGGCAGCGTTGGCCTTCACGTCCCGGACGATGTCGGTGAGCGTCCCCCGGTAGAGGTCCGTGCTGAATCCCGGCGCGATCGGACCGTGCTCGACGTTCTCCACGTCGCGGAGCTCGCGGATCCGGTTGTTGAGTTCGGCACTTCGGGAACGGAGGAACTTCCGTTCGTCACGAAGTTCGGCGATCTTGTCTGGGAGCCGCGCTGTCTCCGCCGAGGCTTGGGCCTCGGACAGGGCCTCGAGTCCCTGTTCCAGTTCCTTCGCCGCATCCTTGGTCCCACCGGCAAGCAGCACGCAAAGCCGGCGCAACTCCGGAGGGATCTTCTCGCGGAGGACTCTCAACGCCTGGTCTTTCTGACTCGTGACCAGCACACGCTGCCCGCGCGCCAGCAGTGCCGAGACCAGGTTCGCGATGGTGTGGGTCTTTCCGGTGCCGGGCGGTCCTTGCACGACGATGCCGGTCTCCGTGCGCAGCAGGTCGATCACGCGCAACTGTTCGTCATTGGTGGGCAGCGGGAACAATGGGTCACCGCCGAGGACGTCACCGGACGACGCGCCTTGCGCCTGCAACCAACGCGTGCGTTGTTCTCGTTCCGTGTCCATCACCAGCTGGGTGAGTGCGACCGGGACCTGGGCGTCGGGCTGACGCAATGCTTCGGCGATCCGCCGGTACGCCTCGGCCAGCAGGACCCGGCTCCGCGGTCTGAGCAGCAACGCAGGGGATCTCGACACCGTCGGCTCATCCGGCAGTTCCTGAGCTCGCCGATCACCGACGGCGAACGGCACGTCAAGACTGACGCTGAGCCATTCTTTGACGAGTTCGAGGAACTGCTGGTCGAGGATCCCGACGTCGCTCTCAACGATGGCCTCGCGGGCCGTACGACCGCGTTCCGGCAAGTACGCGTCTTGTCCGCCGAACAACTCTTTGTCTTCCATGCGCCGCTTGCCGCTGCCGAGGGTGACGGTCACCTCGGCAGTCCTTCGATCGAGCTTCGGAGCAACGGCCTCGGTGACGATGTGCCGGCGGATCCGTTCGCCATCCGGACTCGCCCAGCAGACGAGGCCAGACCCCAGGACGAACTCGTAGACGTCGTCCTGCTGTTCCATGATCTTCGCGGCTCGCTCCAACTGCTCGTACAGTTGTCGGCGGCCCTCGGTGCGTCGTCGCTTGTCAGCCCATGTCCGCCAGGCGGACAGCCACAGGGTGAAGGCCCGGACCACGCTGTTCGGCGGTGCGGTCTGCTCATCGACCTCGGCATCGGACGGACCGCGCTCGGCAAGCCGCGGTTCACGCCCCTGGAATCCGCGCACCCCGCCGAGGTCTATCCAGCCGGCGATCTGTGCGGGCGGCTTGGGTTCGGGCTCGGTCCGCGGTGGGCTCACCCGCAGAAGGACATCGTCGCCGGCGGTCGGGGTATACCGGACGCCATCAGGCAGGTCGTCGAGCCACAGAACCTGTTCAGGTACTCCTGCTTCATCGGATAGCACATCGCGGACGGGGTCCCGTTCCGCCGAGTCGGTGACTTCTGCCAGGTAGTCCATCAGGCTTACGGACTTGCGCAGGGCTTCCTGATCCCCGGATTTGAGCATGGCTGCAGATCCCCTTCGCCGATTCACGCAACAGAACAGGATGGGGGATTGGTTGTCCGGCAGCAAGGCGCGACCGACGGTTACAGGTTCTTTGCAGCGATTTTGTCCACTTCTTGTCACCTCATCGGGTGAACCTTGGAAGTTGACTAAAAGCGGACACGATCATGGCTGCGGCGTCGATTAATCGCCTTGTTCGACTTGCCGAAGTGGGGGCTAGCGGCCGCGAGCTAAACGCACAGCCTCCGCAAGAAAGGAGCGGGCTTCAACTGGCGTTGCGTTCTTGGGGTGATCTCAGCCGACACCGCCAGGGTGAGCGGAGTCGTGGCGATATGTCCGGGGCGGGCGGCGAGTCAGGTGCGCACGCGCACGGCGGCGGCCGGAATCGCATTGTCCGAACACTGGACTCAGTCGGTAAGAATGCGTCGGTCGCCCCGGCGTGCAGGAGCACTGCCGCCAGCTCTGCGGCATCCGGCGGCGACCCAGCAAGCTGCCGACGCGAACCACGGTGGGACTGGCGATTAGTCGTCCGCGACGTTGTTTAGTCTGGCCAGGCCGGGTTCGTGGTCAGCACCGTCAACCGGGCGGTGGCACGGGTCAGCGCGACGTAGAGGGTGCGCGGCCCGGTGCTCGACTCGGTGACGAGTTCGTCCGGCTCCACCAGCACGACGCCGTCGTATTCCAGGCCCTTCGCGGTCAGGCCGTCCACGACGCGCAGCCGGTCGTGGTCGGCCTCGGCCAGCCACGAGATCAACTCGGGAGTCCGCGCCGTGGCCCCGATCACGCCCACCGTGCCGTCCACCTCGGACAGCATCTCGACCGTCGCCGCGACCACAGTGGACCGCAGCGACTCCGCCGCCACCACTCGCACAGACGGCTCGATGCCGCTTTCCCGCACGGCGTCGGGCAGCTGGTCGGGCGTCGCCACGTTCCGCACGACCTTGGCCGCCAGCGCGAAGATCTCCGACGAGTTGCGGTAGTTGGTGCGCAACGTGAACCGCCGGTAAGTCGCGTTCGGACCGAACGCCGCCTGCCGGGCCGCCTCGGCCTCGGCCGGGTCCGGCCACGAGCTCTGCACCGGGTCGCCGACCACAGTCCAGCTCGCGTAGCGGCCACGCCGGCCGACCATGCGCCACTGCATGGGCGAGAGGTCCTGCGCCTCGTCGACCACCACGTGCGAGTACTCGTCGTAGTTGTCCGGGCGGTGGCGCGCGGGGCGCTCCTGCCGCTCGGCCCAGGTGCGCAGCTCCGCGTTGGCGATCACGGCGTCCACGGCATCAGCCCGGCGCCTGCGCCGCTTGGGCGGCTCGCCCAGCAGGATCCGCAGCTCGTCGAGCAACGCGACGTCGGCGACCGAGAACCCGTCACGGGCCCACGAATCGGCCAGCACGTCCACGTCGGCCTTGGGCATGGTCCGGCCGACGATCTCGGTCAGCGCCGCGCGATCACCCATGTCCCGCAGCACCTGCTCGGGCGTGCGCACCAGCCACCACGTGACCAGCCAGCGGTGGAACTCGATCCGGTCGCCCAGCTCGGTGATCATCGAGTCGCGGTCGGGGCGCGCGGTGCCGCCCTCGACGGCGTACCCGTCGGCCTTGCGCCACAACGCTTCCAGCACGGCCAGCGCGGCGTCCACACGCGACCGGTTGGGCGGGCGCCCCGTCGCGTGGACGGCACGGCGGATCGCCGCCAGCTCGCGGGCGTCCAGCGTGAGCACCTCGCCGCGGTAAGTGATCCGCAGCTGCTTCGGCGCGTCGATCGGCGCCGCGCGGATGGCCCGCTTGAGCAGCCGCCGCATCCGCAGCGAGCCCTTGAGCGCGGCCGCGCGGGCCAGGTCGGGCAGCGTCGCCTCGATGCCGTCGGGCACGTCGGCCAGCGACCGCAGCTCGACGGTGTCCTCGCCCATCGAGGGGAGCACGCGGGAGATGTAGCTGGTGAACGCGGTCGACGGGCCGATGACCAGCACGCCGGCGCCGCCCATCCGCTTGCGCTCGGAGTACAGCAGGTACGCCACGCGGTGCAGGGCCACGGCGGTCTTGCCGGTGCCGGGCCCGCCGGTGATCTCGGTGACCCCGCGCCACGGCGCGCGGATCGCGACGTCCTGCTCCTTCTGGATGGTCGCGACGATGTCGCGCATCGTGTCGCCGCGGGAGCGGTTCAGCGCGGCCATCAGCGCACCGTCGCCGACCACGGTCATCCCCGGCGGCTCCTGACCGGGCATCAGCAGGTCGTCGTCGATGTCCACAACGGACTGGCCGGACGAGCGGATCACCCGACGGCGCACCACGTCCATGGGCTGCTCGGCGGTGGCCTGGTAGAACGGCGCGGCCGCGGGGGCGCGCCAGTCGGTGACCAGGTTGTCGAAGTGCTCGTCGCGCACGCCGAGGCGTCCGACGTGCATGGTCTCCCCGTCGACGGAGTCCAGCCGGCCGAACACCAGGCCCTCGTGCTCGGCGTCGAGCACCCGCAGGATCTGGTTGGCGTGGCGGACCATCACATCGCGTTCGAACAGCATCGACGCCTGCTCGAAGACGGCCTCGTTGCGAGCGCCGTGGGCCAGTTCGTCACCCCGGTCGCGCATCGCGGCCGCCTCGGCACGCATCTGCTCGACCCGCGCGTACACGACGTCGACATGCTTCTGCTCGAGGGCGATCTCGGCATCCCTGCCCGAGTACTGCGTCACGCACGGCTCCCGCTTCAGACACAACTGGGGAACCTCGAACGTTACGCGTACAAAGCCCCCCGTGGGTGCGGCACCAGTGAGTTCGGCGTGCCGCCGCCAGTAGTCCAACCTACCGCGAAAGCCGGTTGTCCGGCCTGGGAGTGTGGGGGTCATGACGCAGACAGCTGTGGTGACGGGTGGTGGCACAGGAATCGGGCGGGCGGTCGCGGGCCGGCTCGCGCGCGACGGCTTCGCGGTGACCATCACCGGACGGCGCGCGGAGGTGCTCAAGGAAACCGCCGACGACCTGGGCGTTCAGTGGGTGGCCTTCGACGCGGCCGAGCCCGATCAGGTGCGGGGAGCGCTCGCGGACCTGCCCGAGACGGTGGACGTGCTCGTCAACAACGCGGGCGGCAACGTCCGGGCCGGCGCCGGGGACGACCTGGCGGGGATCAAGGCGCAGTGGCTCGCCAACTTCGAGGCCAACGTGCTCACCGCCGTGCTGGTGACCGAGGCGCTGACGCCGCGGTTCGCCCACGGCGTGCGAGTGATCACGATCGGTTCGATCGCGGGCACCCGGGGTGGTGGCGACTACGGGGCCGCCAAGGGCGCCCTGGTGCCGTGGAATCTCGACCTGGCCCAGGACGTGGGCAAGCTCGGCGGCACGGCCAACGTCGTCGCGCCGGGTTTCGTGGCGGACACGGAGTTCTTCGGCGACGCGCTCACCGAGCAGCGCCGGGAGCGGCTGGTCGGCCAGACGCTGGTCGGGCGGCCCGGTGTGCCCGACGACATCGCCGAGATGGTCGCCCACCTGGCCTCGCCCGGCGCCCGGCACGTGACCGCGCAGGTTCTGCACGTCAACGGGGGAGCCCTCGCCGGCCGCTGATTCGCCTGACCCGGGGACACACCCGGCCTGAACCGGGGACACACCCGGCCGGAACGGGGGACACGCCCGGCTGGACCGGGGGACACACCTGGCCGGAACGGGGGACACGCCCGCTTGGAGTGGGGGACACGCTTGGGTGGGAGGGCGCGGGTGGGGTGGGGCGCGGTGGCAGCATTGGCGGGTGACCAGGATCGTGGCCGGGGTGGCGGGTGGGCGCAGGCTCACGGTGCCGCCCAGGGGCACCCGGCCCACGTCGGAACGCGTGCGTGAGGCGTTGTTCAGCGCGATCGAGGCGGCCGTCGACCTCGACGGGGCGCGGGTGCTCGACCTCTACGCGGGTTCGGGCGCGCTGGGGCTCGAGGCGCTCTCCCGCGGCGCGGCCGCGGTGTCCATGGTGGAGCGCGACCGCAACGCGCTGGCCGTGCTGCGCCGCAACATCGGCTCGGTCGGGCTGCCAGGCGCCGAAGCCGTGCCCGGTGCCGTGGGCACCGTCCTGGCCCGCGGCTGTGCCGAGGCGTACGACCTCGTCCTGGCCGACCCGCCGTACGCCGTCGAGCAGGCCGAGCTGACCACTGTGCTCACCTCACTGGCCGAGCACGGGTGGGTCGCCGACGGCTCGCTGGTGATCGTCGAGCGCGCGAAGGGCACGGCACCGGACTGGCCGGACGGCTTCGAACCCTTGCGCAGCCGCCGGTACGGCGACACCGAGGTGCACTGGGCGAATGTCGTGGCCGGGGAGTGACAGCGCCCACCGAGTCCTGTGGCGGGCCGCTGCCTGGCTGATAGCGTCAAGATTCATGAGGCGCGCGGTCTGTCCAGGGTCGTACGACCCGCCGACCAACGGGCACCTCGACATCATCGAGCGCGCCGCCGGGGTGTTCGACGAGGTCGTGGTCGCGGTCATGATCAACAAGAGCAAGCGTGGTCTGTTCGCCGTGGACGAACGGATGGACCTGCTGCGCACGTCGGTCGGCCACCTCCCGAACGTCAAGGTCGACTCCTGGTACGGGCTGCTCGTCCAGTACTGCCAGAAGCACGACATCAAGGTGATCGTGAAGGGCCTGCGCGCGGTCAGCGACTTCGACTACGAGCTGCAGATGGCGCAGATGAACAACGAGCTCTCCGGGGTGGAGACGTTGTTCATGCCGACCAAGGCGGGCAACAGCTTCCTGTCCAGCTCGCTGGTCAAGGAGGTCGCCACCCACGGCGGCTCGGTCGCGCACCTGCTGCCGCCCGTGGTGGACGAGGCGCTCAGGCGCCGGATCGCCGAGTCCCGGTAACTCCCTCCCTCCGGCGGGTAGCCAGGAGGTCACCCAACGGAGTTACGTTGGGTGAATGAGCAACCTCACATCACGTGCTGTGAAGGCGCTGCTCGCCCTGGTCGTCGCGCTCGTCGGACTGGTGGGGATCACCGCCACGTCCGCGGGCGCGGACCCGGGCGCGCGGCCCGCCGCCGTCGGGGCCAGCTGTGGTGACACCTCGGGCTTCCCCGTGGTGGCGCTGTCCAGCCTGCCGCCGGAGGCGACGGACACCTACGACCTGATCCAGTCGGACGGGCCCTACCCGTACCCCGAGGACGGCACCGTCTTCGGCAACCGCGAAGGGCTGCTGCCCGACTGCGCCTCCGGCTACTACCACGAGTTCACGGTCGAGACGCCTGGCTCACCCGACCGGGGAGCCCGCCGGATCATCTCCGGCAGCGGCGGCGAGTACTTCTACACCGACGACCACTACGCGTCGTTCTCGCTGATCGACGTCGCCGCCGGTACTCCCTGACACCTCCGTGCACCGGGCGTGCCTCCTTCGGGGGACACGCCCGGTTCGCATATCCGGGGATATCCGCCGTGCTGCGGGACACTTGACCGCAAGAAATCCCGGGGAGGAGCAGCACCTTGTATCGCGTGTTCGAGGCATTGGACGAGCTCGTCACGATCCTGGAGGAAGCCCGGGGCGTGCCGATGACGTCCGGCTGCGTCGTGCCACGCGGCGACGTGCTCGAGCTGCTCGACGAGATCCGCGACGCCTTGCCCGGCGACCTCGACGACGCCCAGGACGTGCTCGACAAGAAGGACGAGCTGATCGGCAAGGCCGAGCACGACGCCGAGGCGACGCTCAGCAAGGCCAAGTCGGAGGCCGAGCACACCATCGAGCAGGCCACCGCCGAGGCCGAGCGGACGATCGCCGAAGCCCAGGCGCACGCCGAGAAGCTGGTCATCGAGGCGCAGGAGCACGCGTCGCGCGTGGTCGCCGAAGGGCAGGCCGAGTACGACGAGCTCGTCGGCCGCTCCCGCGCGGAGGCCGACCGGATGATCCAGGCCGGGCGCGAGGAGTACGACCGGGCGGTCGAGGAAGGCCGGATCGAGCAGGCCCGGCTGGTCAACCAGACCGAGGTCGTGCAGGCCGCGCACCTGGAGTCGGCCCGCGTGCTCGACGCCACCGCCGCCGAGGCCGACCAGCAGCGCGCCGAGTGCGATGCCTACGTGGACAACAAGCTCGCCGAGTTCGAGGAGCTGCTCGCGCACACGTTGCGCACGGTCGGCAAGGGCCGCACGCACCTGCGCGGCCCGCGCGGTGCGATGCCGTCGCCACTGGTGACCAACGGCGTGCCGCAGGACCAGCCGTTCGACTACAGCGCCCAGTAGGGATTTGAGGGCAGGCGCTCGGACGCGTAGTCTTGTGCGGTTGCCCGCGTGCCGGGCGTACCTTCCACCAGCGAGAACGTGACTGAATTCACCATGTCCGAACACCGCAAGACCGCCAGCCCGGCCAAGGTCGGCCCGTGGGTCATCGACACCCGTGACCTCGGCCGCCGCCCCGGGAGCAGCCGCGAGCTGGTGCGCAACGCACCCGCGCCGGCCGGTTTCGGGCAGCCCGAGGTGATCGGCGTGCCCGAGGGCGCGGACGTGGCGCTCGACCTGTTGCTGGAGTCCGTCGTGGAGGGTGTGCTGGTCTCCGGCACGGTCACCGCGCCGCTGGCCGGCGAGTGCTCCCGCTGCCTGGACCCGATCGACGACGAGATCACCGTCGAGCTGACCGAGCTGTACGCCTACCCCGACTCGACGACGGACGCGACCACCGAGGACGACGAGGTCAGCCGCCTGGTCGACGACGTGGTCGAACTGGAGCCCGTGGTGCGCGACACGATCGTGCTCGCGTTGCCGCAGGCGCCGCTGTGCCGGGAGGACTGCCGGGGTCTGTGCCCCGAATGCGGTGCGAAGTGGGCCGATCTCGAGCCCGATCACCGGCATGAGACCATTGACCCTCGGTGGGCCGCGCTGACTGAGCGGTTCAAGGATGACTCGGACGGCTGAGGCCGTGCGATCTCGATTTTCAGTAGCTATTGAGGAGAACTAGCCGTGGCCGTGCCCAAGCGGAAGATGTCGCGCTCGAACACGCGCTCCCGCCGCTCGCAGTGGAAGACGACCGCCGTGCACCTGGTGGAGTGCTCGAACCGCGCTTGCCGCGAGCCGAAGCCCCAGCACGTCGCCTGCCCGACCTGTGGGCAGTACGGCGGCCGCCAGGTCACCCAGCCGGCCTGATTCGCGGAGGGCGCGCATGGGGGGCAAGTCAAGACCTGCGGTGGCTGCTGCTGACCCGCGCCCGCTGCTGCAAGCCCTAGGGGTCGAGCTCGACGAAGAGCTCCTCGTGCTCGCCCTGACGCACCGGTCCTACGCGTACGAGAACGGGGGGCTCCCGCCCAACGAGCGGCTGGAGTTCCTCGGCGACGCCGTGCTCAGCTTGGTGATCACGGACAGCCTGTACCGGCGGCACCCCGATCTGCCCGAAGGGCAGTTGGCGAAGCTGCGTGCGAGCGTCGTGAACATGCGCGCGCTCGCCGGCGTGGCCCGAGGGCTCGGCGACGGCGGACTGGGCGCGTACTTGCTGCTGGGCAAGGGCGAAGAGCTGACGGGCGGCCGCGACAAGGACTCGATCCTCGCCGACGGCACCGAGGCGATGCTCGGTGCCGTGTATTTGGCGCACGGCATCGATGTCGCGCGCGAACTCGTGCACCGGTTGTTCGATCCGTTGCTGGAGCAGGCGCCGCTGCGCGGTGCCGGTCTGGACTGGAAGACGTCGCTGCAGGAGCTGACGGCGTCGGCCGGTCTCGGCGTGCCCGAGTACCGGGTCGAGGAGCAGGGACCGGATCACCGCAAGGAGTTCTCCGCGGCCGTGCTCGTCGGCGGGCGTGGTTACGGCTCCGGTGACGGGCGGACGAAGAAGGAAGCGGAGCAGAAGGCTGCCGAGGAGGCTTGGCAGGCGCTGTCCGCCGAGCTGACGCCCGCCGAAGATGCCTGAGCTGCCCGAGGTCGAGGTCGTTCGGCTCGGGCTGGATGTCCACGTCGCCGGGCGCGCCATCGCCTCGGTCGAGGTGTTGCACCCGCGGGCCATTCGACGGCACGTGCTCGGCGCCATCGACTTCGCCGGCCGGTTGGCCGGGCGGAAGGTCGTCGCCGTCCGGCGACGCGGGAAGTACCTGTGGTTCGACCTGGGCAGTCCCGATGACGCGTTGATGGCGCACCTCGGGATGAGCGGGCAGATGCTGATGCAGCCCGTCGGTGCCCCGGACGAGAAGCACCTGAGGGTGCGGTTCTCGTTTGCCGACGGTGGCCCGGAACTGCGTTTCGTGGACCAGCGCACGTTCGGCGGACTCGCGTTGACCGACGCCGTGGTGGTCGACGGCGAAGTGCTGCCCGAACCGATCGCGCACATCGCCCGGGACCCGATGGATCAGCGGTTCTCGCTCGAGGCCGTCGTCGACGGGATGCGGCGCAAGCAGACCGAGGTCAAACGGGCGCTCCTGGACCAGTCGCTGATTTCCGGCATCGGCAACATCTACGCCGACGAGGCGTTGTGGCGCTCTCGCCTGCACTGGTCGCGCATCACGTCGGGCTTGTCGCGTCCCAAGGTTCGCGAGCTGATCGGCCACGCCACCGACGTGATGACCGAGGCCCTCGGCCAGGGCGGGACGTCGTTCGACGCCTTGTACGTCAACGTGAACGGGCAGTCGGGGTACTTCGACCGGTCGCTCGCCGCCTACGGGCAGGAGGGCCTGCCCTGTGCCCGGTGCGGCACGGCGATTCGACGAGAACCGTTCATGAACCGGTCCTCGTTCTTCTGCCCCAAGTGCCAAAAACGCCGCTAGCCCTGAATGTCCCATAGGGGACGCTCAACGCCCTGAATGGGCCATTCAGGGCGTTGACGGTTGCAACGGACTCAGCGGTCCTCGATCACGTTCCACCGGTGGGCGTTCGGGTCCTGGCCGGGGATGTACGGCAGTACCGGAGCGTCCTCGTCTTGCTCCAGGCCCATTTCCTTCAGCGATTCCAGCGCACCCGCATCGCCCAGGGCCGTGCCCATTTCGGCCACGCTCTGCCGCAACGCCTCCTGCTGCGCCCGCGCGGCCAACCGCACGATCTCCCGGCCCAGTTCGTCGCCGCCCAGCGACAGCGCGGACTCCGACAACTCCAGGTCCTGCAAGGCACCGTGGACGTCCACTGTGGTCCGGATCGAGCCGGGGTCGTTCTCCGCCCAGCCGCGGATCTCGGCCACGCGATCGGCCAGGTGATCGGTGACCTGCAGGCGTTGCTCGGCCGCGGCCATCAGTTCTTCGGTGGTCCACCTGCGAGGCTCGGTCACCGCAACCAACTCTCCGGGTAGCCCTCGTCATCGTCGTTGTACGCCACTGGTTCCCGGCCGCGGCCGCGGCGGGGTTCGTCGGCGGTCAGGGCCGGGTCGTAGGTGAGACCAAGCTGGTCGGCCAGCCGGTCGCCCTTGGCGCCGAGCACGGACGCGTACAGCTCGTGGGCTTGCTCGTTGGCGCGCGCCGTCGCCTTCTGCGCGGTCTTCAGCACGGTCTCGGCCAGGTACTTGGCGCCGTAGCGCATGGCGTGCGGGCCGATGCGCACCGAGCGCAGGCCGCCGCCGACGTTCACCTCGACCGTCACGGTCCGGTCCGGATCGCTTGCCTTGCCGACGATCTCGTTCACCGCCGCCACGGCGCGCGCGAGGTCCCCCTCAGTCATGCGCCAATCCTCACGCAGACGGGCGGAACACGCCAAGCAGGGGTTCGCCGGCGTTCGTCGTGCGCAGCGGGACCACGTGGCACACCGAACCGGTGTGCGGCTCCTCGACCATCTGACCGTTGCCGATGTACATGGCGACGTGGCCGCTCCAGATGATCAGATCGCCGGGCTGGATGTCGTTGAGGCTCACCTTCTGGCCGACGGTCTGGGTGGCCGCGGTCCGCGGGATGTGCACGCCCGCCTGGCCGTAGGACCACTGCGTCAGGCCACTGCAGTCCATGCCTTTGTTCGGGTCGGTGCCGCCCCAGACGTAGGGCAGGCCGAGGCGCGAGAGCGCGGCGCGGACCGCGATGGCGGCACGCTCGTTCGGGGCCTCCACCGTCGAGCCGTCGGGCAGCTTGACCTTCGTGCCGCTGCCGTACTGGTCCGACGGCGGGGTCAGGTGGACCGGCCCGGTGGACGGGACGTCGCCGCCGCTGCTGGCGCCCGGCCCGCTGGCCGACGACCGGCTGCCGAGCGAGCCGCCGTTATCGCTGCCGGTGGACGACGGGTGCGTGCTGCCCATGTTGGACACGATCTCGGCGAGCCTGCCCTTGGCCGCGTTCACCACGTCCGCGGCTTCCTTGGCGTACTTCGACGCCATGCCCGCGATGATCGCTTTGGCCTGGGCGAGCGCGCCGGGGTCCTTCTCCGGGACACCCGCGGCGACGGCGTGGGCGTCGCCGTCGAACTCGCGCAGGAGGTCCTGGACTTCCTTTTCCGCCTGCTGGATCAGCGTGGTCGCGTCGTTGATCGACTGGGCGGTCTTGTCCGCCCAGGTCGACGCGTCGTCCAGCGCGACGGTCTTCTCCTTGGCCCGGTCGCCGAAGGTGGTGCCCTTCTCGCCGACCCAGTTGCCCTGCAGCTTGTCCGCGTCCGCCTTGTGCTGGTTGCTGGCCGTGGTCAGGGACTTCGATAGGTTCGTCAAGTCGGTCGCCGCCTTGGTGGCCGCGCCGGTGTCGCTCTTCAGCTTGGCGGCCGCGGTCTTGATCGGCTGCTCGAACGGCGTCAGATCGATGTACACCATCGGACTGTCAATTCCCCCTTGTGCCCGCGGTCAGCGCTGGTTGATCCGCCGGTACCAGTCGGCGGTGAGGTCGTCGTTGGCCTCGTAGTCGCCCTTGGCGCCGTGCACGGCCTGGCCGAGGGTGCGCACGTGGCCGGCGATCGTGTGCACGTGGCCGTGCATGTCGCTCAGGTGACCGGTCAACGTGCCGTGCATGCCGGTCTCGTCCCCGAGGTCGCCGAACATGGTCGGGGAGATCGACAGGTTGCCCAGGTGCGTGTTCGCCGCACTGGCGATGTCGTCGGAAACCTGTCCATTGCGCGTGGCGTACTCAGCCAGATCTTCGGTGTGCAGTGAGATCTTTTCGTGCGCCACAGTGCCTCCCCAGTCGGCGGTGTCCGGTACTGGGAGGGAACGCAAGCCGGTTCGGTTCCCTCGCCGGGGCACATAGTCGCGCATCCGCGGCGAGGGACACCAGTCAACCGGTTCAGCCCACTCGCAGCGTGGGGCGGTAGAGGTCGAGCCACACCGACATGTCGAGGGCGCGCTCGAGCCCGAACCGGCGGCCCCACTTCACCTCGGCCGCGTCGAGCGCCACCGTCTCGGCCAGCCACCGGCGGTCCACCAGCTCGTACACCGGGTTGTCCGTGTCGGCCAGGAGTTCCTTGCCCTGCTGCTGCAACGCGACCAGGTAACCCACGTCCTGCGTGCTCGGGTACGGGCTCTTCACCCGGTCCACCACCGACTTCGGCAGCACGTCCGCGGTCGCCCCGCGCAGCAGGCTCTTCTCCCGGCCGTCGTAGGTCTTGAGCGCCCACGGCGCGTTGTACACGTACTCGACCAGCCGGTGGTCGCAGAACGGCACCCGGACCTCCAGCCCGACCGCCATGCTCATCCGGTCCTTGCGGTCGAGCAGGTTGCGCACGAACCGGGTCAGGTGCATGTGGCTGAGCTGCCGCATCCGGTAGGTGTGGTCGTCCTCGCCGGGCAGCCGGTCCACCGCGGCCGCCGCCTGCTGGTAGGCGTCGCCGATGTAGCTGCGCAGGTCCAGACGGGAAGCGAGACCGGGCTCGAGCACGTCGCTGACCTGGCCGTGGCGCTGGAAACCGAAGACCATCCACGGGAATGTGTTCGCCTGCTGCGCCTCGGGCAGGTGGAACCAGCGGTAGCCGCCGAACACCTCGTCGGCCGACTCGCCGGACAGGGCCACTGTCGACCGCGAGCGGATCGCCTTGAACAGCAGGTAGAGCGAGAAGTCCATGTCGCCCATGCCGCCCGGGAGGTCGCGGGCGGTGATCACGGTGCGGCGCAGCTCCGGGTCGGCGAGCTGGCTGGAATCGAGCACGATGTCCTCGTGCTCGGTCTTCGAGTGCTCGGCCACGTCGTGGGCGAACGGCGCGTCCGGGTCGCCGCGCATCTCGTCGGCGACGAAGTTCTCGGTCTGGCCGACGAAGTCGACGGCGAAGCTGCGCACGGTCTCGCCCTGCTCGCGCAGCTGGACCGCCGCGAGCGCGGTCAACGCGGAGGAGTCGAGGCCGCCGGAGAGCAGCAGGCAGCGCGGCACGTCGGAGATCAGCTGGCGGCGCACGGTGTCGTCGAGCAGCTCCCGCACGCGTGCGACCGAGGTCTCCTGGTCGTCGGTGTGCTCGGCGGTGCGCAGCTGCCAGTACCGGTGGGTGTGGATGCCCTTGCGGTCGGCGGTGACGACCGTGCCCGGCTCGACCTCGCGCACGCCGGACCAGATGCCGTGCCCCGGAGTCTTGACCATGGTCATGAGCTCGCGCAGGCCGTCGAGGTCGAGCACGCGCTCGGCGTCCGGGTTGGCCAGGATCGCCTTGGGCTCCGAGCCGAACAGCACGCCGTCGTCGGTGGGGTAGTAGTAGAACGGCTTGACGCCCATCCGGTCGCGGATCATGACCAGCTGCTCGGTGCGCGTGTCCCAGATGGCGAACGCGTACATGCCGTTGAGGTGGTCGGCGACCGCCGGGCCCCATTCGAGGTACCCGCGCAGCACGACCTCGGTGTCGCTGTCGGTGCGGAAGGCGTGGCCGCGCTTGCGCAGCTCGTCACGCAGCTCGACGAAGTTGTAGGCCTCGCCGCTGTAGACCATGGCCACGAGGTCGTCTTCCACCGACATGGGCTGGGCGCCGCCGGGCAGGTCGATGATGGCGAGGCGACGGTGGCCCAGGGCCGCGTGCCCGCGGACCCACGTGCCTTCGTCGTCCGGGCCACGGCAGGCCATGGTCGTGGTCATCGCGTCCAGCACGTCGGTGTGCTGTCCGAGGTCACGCTCGAACGAGACCCACCCGGTGATCCCACACACGCGGCACCCTCCCAAGTCGTTGCCTGAGCCAACTAACTTTTACCGAACGTACTCGCGTTGCGCCTGTGTGTCATGGAAGTGACAAGGATTTGTCGCGAGACCCACGTCACCGCCGGGCTCAAGACCCCTTGGGGCGGGCGTACTTGCTACGCGGTTTGGAGCTGGCGGGGCTGGGACCCGAAGGCGCGACCGGCGTGGTCTCCGACGCGGTGCGCGGGACTAGTAGCCGAAGTCCTGCGTCCAGTACCAGCCGTCGGTGTCCAGGCCGATGCCGATGGCGGTCAGGTCGCAGTTGAGGATGTTGCGGCGGTGGCCGTCGGAGTGCATCCACGCGTCCATGACCTCGGCGGCGCTGCGCTGGCCCATGGCGATGTTCTCCGCGCCGGGCTGGGCGTAGCCCGCTTCCTTGATGCGCACGTCGAAGGTCTTGCCCTCGGGCGTGGTGTGGGAGAAGTAGTCGCGACGGGACATGTCGCTGCTGTGGCCCTGCGCCGCGGCGGCCAGCCTGCTGTCCGCGCGCAGCGGCGCGCAGCCGGCGTCCGCGCGTTCCTGGTTGACGATGCTGAGCACCTGGTCGGTCTGCGACGCGTTCCGGTTCGCATTCGTCGTCGTCGGACTGGTGGTGCTCGTCGTCGGCTTCGTGGTGGTGGTCGTCGGCTTGGTGGTCGACGTGGTCGTCGGCGGTTTCGTCGTGCGGGGCGCGTTGGGGGCGCCGCCTTGGGCCGGGCCGGGCACCGCGATCAGGCTCGGGCGCACCCCGGCCTGGCCGTTCAGCACGTGTCCTTGCACCTCGGCGGCGTAGCTCACCTCGCCGCGGGTGTCGTTGCTCGTGGGGTTGTGCCGCAATGCCGTCGCGCCGCCTGCGGTCAGAGCGCCGATCGCGAGGGCGACGAGACCGGCGAGCACGGGTGCGCGTCGGCCACGGTCGAAGGTCACGATTTGGCAACCTACACGATCGGGAGAGCCGGTGGCAGGGAGAGGCCACTCTGAGTTGCGATTTTGCGCAGTGCGGCCAGCTATGTGGGTAATTAACCGAACACCCTTGGCGTAACTTCTGCGTGACCGATACGATCCGTGGCCAGTTGATCTGTATTTGTTCGCCAGTCCGGTCGCGGGTGGGGCCGGCAGGAGGTGTGTGGTGCAAGGTTCAGATCGCCGGGAGCCGGCGCAGCGTGCGGCCAAACTGCACGTTGCCGCTCTGCTCGAACGGGAAGGTCACCCGCTCAGGACCGAGGTGGCCGACAACGGCGGTGGAATCGGCCGGGGCAAGATCGTCGGCATCGCGGCGGGCACCATGCTCGTGGCCGGCGCGGTCGCGGCGAGCGCGCTGGGCCTCAGCGGCCAGGCGCAGACCCACAACGAGGCGGGCGGCCAGCCGGTCCCCGGTGCCGCGGGCCACGGCGCGGCCGGCGGGGTCACCGAATACCCGGCCCAGCAGGTCAGCAACCAGCTCCCGAGCGGCGGGCAGAACCAGGCCGCGCCGCAGACGACGACTCCGCAGTCGGCGCCCGTGACGCAGGCCCGGCCCGCGCCGGCGGCCCAGCACCGCGTGGCGCCGCAGACGACGCACCACAGCACGTCGTCCTCGACGCACACGCAGACGCAGGCACCGCAGCAGCAGCAACCCCAGCAGCAGCAACAGCAGCCGGCGGCCCAGCAGTCGCAGCCCGAGCAGCAGCAGACGCAGGGCGGGCTCGGTCAGACGCTGCAGGACGTCGTCACGCCCGTGACCAACACCCTCGACGACACCCTGCAGCCCGCGCTCTCGATGATCCCGGTCGTCGGCGGTCTGCTCGGCGGCTGAGCCGGAACTTCTTTACGTACTAACCCCCGGTCGGCGGGTCGGTCGGCGACGTGCTCGTCGGATCCGTGGGGTCGGTCGGGTCGCTCGGCGATGTGGAGGCCGAGGAACTCGGCGTCGTCGAACTGGGCGAGCCGGGAATGGACGTCGACGACCCGGGCGGCGGCGTGTTGCCCGGGTCATCGGGTCGCGCCGGCGGCTTCGGCTGCACCGGGATGGTGACCACCCGGGTGCCGCCCGTCGGGTCGATGATCGTCGTGGTGGTGCTGGACGGCGGCGCGGACGACGGCGCCGTGCTGGGTTGGCTCGATCCCGTCCCCGATGTCGGCGCTGGTGGCGCGCCGCCACCAGCGGCCGCGGGCGCGACGGGGCCGGGCACGGTCGCGCCGTGCGGCGGACTGCCCGCCGTGGACCCGTGGCCGGTCAACATCGTCGCCAGCACGCCGAACAGCGTCGCGATCAGCACCCCGAAAACGGTGAGCAACGCGTAGGGCTTGACCTTGCGCCGCGGTGCGGGCGGCGCGACTTCCGTGCCGGGCCTGTTCGCGACCACGCTGTCCTCGGCCACACGATCTCCTTGCTACCGGTGAGTTCCCTCCCGGCAGCAATCATCGGCAGCCATCGAGCCCGGCCGGAGGCTCATCCGGCCGGGACCACCCGATCGTGTCGATCAACCTCGGTCAGCTACGCACCCGCCCCGCCACCGGTCGGCGGCGGGTCCGTGGTCGTCGTCGGGGGCGTCGTCGTGGTGGTCGGCGGCGGCTTGATGGTCGTCGTCGTCTTCTTCGTGGTCGTCGTCGTGTGCCGCGTGGACGTCGACGTGCTGTGCGTCTGCGTCGTCTGGCCCTCGGTCGACGTGTCCGTGTTCTGCTGCGTCGTCACCACGGGCTGGGTCGTCGTGGTGGTGGTCGTCGTCGTGGCGACCGGCGCGCTGGGCGAGGTGTACGTCGAGTTCACCGTGCTGGAGTCCTCGTCGGTCGTGCTCGACGAGACGGTGGTCGGCACCTGCGGGCCGCCGGGCCCGGCCTGGTCGTCGTGGCCCGCGGCGAGCGCGGCGACGCCCGCGAACAGCGTGGCGACGACGATCCCGGAGACCCCGAGCACCGCGAACGGCGCCCGGCGCAGACCCGACCTCTCGTCGTCCGGCGGTGCCACATCGACGTGGTGTTCCGGCTCGGACATGCGGGCCTACCTCCTCGTGTCCCCGACTGAACGGCAGTGCATGCCGATCACGGCCAGGTAACGTATCACCGTGACGGAGAGCGCTCGAACGGGTGTCGGTTCTTCACCAACCGTGATCATGAGGGCATGCGCGATCATGGGGGCGTGACATCCGTGGACAACGTCCGGCTCACCGCCTGGGTGCGGGGCCGGGTGCAAGGCGTCGGGTTCCGGTGGTGGACCAGGTCCCGCGCGCTCGAACTGGGCCTCACCGGCTGGGCGGCCAACCTCGCCGACGGCCGGGTCGAGGTGGTGGCCGAAGGCCCGAAGGATGCCTGCGACCGCCTGCTCGACGTGCTCGGCTCCGGGAAGTCGCCGGGCGCGGTCGAGTCGGTGACGCCGCGGTGGAGCGAGGCCAAGGGCGGGGTCGCCGGTTTCGTGGAGCGGTAACCGGCGTCACACTGAACCCGCACGCCCCCGCAAGCGTAGAAGGAGCCGTGGGGATCACCCCGGACCAGCACGACGAACTCGTCCGGCAGCTGTATTCGCGCTATCGCGGGCCGCTGCTGAGCCACGTGCTGCGCGCGGTCGGTGGTGACCACCAGCGTGCGGAGGACATCGTGCAGGAGACGTTGCTCAGGGCGTGGCGCAACGCGGACAAGCTGGCCGCCGACCAGGCCGGCCCGTGGTTGTACACGGTGGCGCGCAACCTGGTCGTGTCCGGTTACCGCCGCCAGTCGGCGCGGGTGACCGAGGTGCCGCTGCCCGAGCGGCACGACGTGCCGATGGCCGGCGACGAGTTCGACCGCGTGCTGCAAGGCTGGCAGATAGCCGACGCCATGCGGAACCTCTCCGCGGATCACCGGGCCGTGATCGTCGAGTTGTTCTACCGCAGGCGCACGGTGACCGAGGCGGCCACCGTGCTGGGGGTCCCCGCGGGGACCGTGAAGTCGAGGTCGTTCTACGCGTTGCGCGCCCTGCGCGACGCCCTGGCCGAGCGGGGGGTGACCGAGCCATGAGTTCCTGCATCCAGACGGTGTCGCTCGGCGCGTTCGTGCTCGGTGCGCTGGACCCGGCTGAGCGCGCCGCCTTCGAGGCCCACCTGGCCGGGTGCCCGACGTGCCAGGCGGAGCTCGTGCGGTTGGCGCCGCTGCCCGGTCTGCTCCACCAGATCACGCCGGAGGACTTCCTCGACCTGCCGGACGAGACCCCGGAAGGCGAGCCGATCGAGCCGCCCCTGCCCGCCACGCCGATGCGCTCGCCGCGACGTCGGCGGAACTGGCTGGTGGCCGCGGCCGCCGTGCTGGCGTTGTTGATCGGCGTCGGTGGGGTGCTGGGCTACCAGGCGATGACGCAACCGTCGGCGCCCGCTGCCGTCACGTGGTCGGCGCAGGATCCCGCCAGTGGGATGCACGCGGACGCCCAGTTGATCAACCGGGCCTGGGGGACCGAGGTGCGGTTGCGCCTGGACGAGTCGCCCAGCGGGAAGCCGTGCAAGCTGGTGGTCCGGGATCGCAACGGTGGGCGTGAGGTCGCCGGGTGGTGGTCTTCCGGTTATGACACCAAGGACGTCATCCCGGGGAGCACGTCCATGGGGATCACCGACATCGCGCGCCTGCAAATCGTGACGGATGACGACAAGGTGCTTGTGGACATTCCCGCGCCTACTCATTGATGGTTGTTGTTGGCTGCCGTGTGGGGTGGGTTCGGTTTGACACGGGGACCCCCACGGCGGCCAGCAAGCGCGGAACAAGGGGCAGGCGGAGCTGCCCTTGCTTGCCGGACAGCGTACGGCCGCCGTGCCCCGTGTAAAACCGAACCCAGCACGCCGCGTTGACTTGGCCTCGCTGGCGGCCAGCCGCGGGCGGCGACCGCCGCCTGAGGGTCAGGCGGCGGTTTGCGCCCACGGTGGTTTGGTGAAGACCGGTAGGCCGTTGTCCATATGTACCGTCCACCCGGCATGGTGGATCAGGCGATGGTGGAATTGACACACCAACACCATGTTGTCCAACCTCGTAGCACCGCCATCAGCCCAATGTTGAATATGATGGGCGTGACATTGGTTGGGTGTTCGTTCGCATCCCGGGACGGCGCAACCTTGGTCCCGGATCGCGAGGGCTCGGCGCAATCGTTTGTCGGCTAGGCGTTTGGACTCGCCGATGTCGATCGGCTGGGACTTGCTGCCGAGCACGACCGGGATGATTTCGGCGTCGCAAGCGAAACGGCGGGCCTGCTCCGGAGTCATCCACCGGGCGTCGTCGAGAGTGGCCTTGCCGATCGCGGTCTGCAGGGTCTCCAGGGAGACCGTGACCGCGATGTGCGGGCGCTCGCCACCCTCGATCGGGGCTTTGCCCGAGTCGGCGGCGAAGCGGATCACCTCCGCCAAGGCATCACCCTGACGCTCGACCACGGTGCGGTCATCGCTCGGCTGCGGCGCGGTCAACGAGGACAGCAGAGGGCGCAAGACGGCAGCCGTCTCGGCACCCAGCTTGAACCGGCCCTCCAGCGAGCCGTCCTCGCACTCCTGCAAATCCAGGATGTTCTGGGCTTCGACCACGGTGGGATCGTCGGGTTCGGCACCATCCGGGTTCAGAGCATCGACCCTGCGCTTACCCAGGCGAGCGAGCTGGGCCGGGTTGAATTCCCGCGCCAACTCAGCCAAGTCAGCCTCGACCTGGTCGGCATGCTCATCGGGCACCGCCGCAACCGTCTTCGCAATCCGAGTGACGTGCTCAGTCGAGATCGCGCCCTCGGCCATCGCCGCCCGAGCGGCGGGCAGCTTCGCTGGGATCACCTGACCGGTGATCCCTATCTTCGGACACAACAGCGAAACCTGCGTCTCCAACTGCTTCGCTTCGCGTCGACCCACCCGCAGCGCGTCCATCAGGAACTGCCACAAATGCAGATACCCGGACTCACGCCAATCCACCCGAGAAATCGAATCCAGGATCGCCAAATCAAGCCGCCGACGTTCGGCGACAAGCGACTGAAGATCCCCCAGATCCATACCTAGATAATACCATAAACGGCGAACGCATGTGCGAATTGAAAGAACCGCCAGCGAGAGGAAGCCGAACAAAACTGGGTCAGTGGGTTCGGTTTTACACGGGGCACGGCGGCCGTACGCTGGTCTGGCAAGCAAGGGCAGGCCTGTCTGCCCCTTGTTCGCGCTTGCTGGCCGCCGTGGGGGTCCCCGTGTCAAACCGAACCCACCCCACATGCACCCCACCCGCCGACTGGCCGTGCCAACCCGGCCATCCTATGTTCTACTTGTTGTAGAACAAACCGAAGGGTAGGGCAAGTGATCCTCACCGTCGACATCACGAGCGACGTTCCGATCTACCAGCAGCTGCGTGACCGGGTCGTCGAGGCGATCGCGGACGGCAGGCTGGCCGTCGGTGACTCGTTGCCGGCGACCAGGGCGCTCGCGGCCGACTTCGGCATCAACTTCCACACGGTGAACAAGGCCTACGACGTGCTCCGCCAGCAGGGCCTGGTGCGGGTCCAGCGCAAGACCGGCGCCACCGTGAGCAAAGACCAGAGCACGGGCCCGCCGGACGCGGCCTTCACCGAGGACTGGACCGCCCGCGCCCGCACCCTGCTCGCCGAGGCGGTGGCCAACGGGATGCCCGCGGCCGAGGTGCAGGAGCGCTGTCGCGCCCTGCTGGACGGGTTCGTCGACAAGGGGAGGACGTCATGAGCGCGGTCCTGATCGGACAGGCCGTGGTGGTGGCGATGATGTTGCTCATCGCCCTGGCGGTCCCGGCGCTGTCCCGCAGCGAGGTGCCGTTCGGTGTCCAGGTGCCGCCGAACCACCGCGACGCGCCGGTCATCGCCACGGCTCGCCGGCGGTACCGGTGGACGGTCCTGGGCGGTGGCGGGCTGCTCGCGGTCGTCGTCTTCGTCGTGCTCGCGGTGACCGGCCGGCCTTCACTGACGGTGGTCGCGATCGTGGCGGTGCTGGCCGCGATGGTCGTGGGCTACGTCCGCGCGCACCGGGTCATCGCCGAGACCAAGCGGCGCGAGGACTGGTACGCCGGGCTGCGCCAGGCGGTGGCCGTCGACACGAGCCTGCGCACCGATCCGCCGCGGGTGCCGTGGCTCTGGGCGCTCCCGGCGGTGGTCGTGCTCGCCGCGACGGTCATCGTGGGCATCGTGCGGTACCCGCACCTGCCGGACCAGCTGGCCGTGCACTACAACGGCGCGGGCGAGGTCGACCGGACCGCGGGCAAGACGTTCGGGTCCGCGTTCCTCGCGGTCTTCTTCCAACTCGGCCTGACGATCCTGATCCTGGCCCTGGTGCCGGTGATCAGCCGGGTGCGCGCGGAGCTCGACCCGGCCGCGCCCGAGCGCGACGCCCAGCGGCACCGGCGGTTCGTCGCCGGCATGGCCCGTGGCCTGATGGTCCTGGCCTTCTGCCTGAACCTCACGATGGGCGCCGTGTCCTTCGCCGTCTGGTTCGGCGCGGGCGCCAACCGCTGGCTGCCCGCCCTGCTCCTGCTGCCGACGTTGGCGGGGATCGCCGCCATCGCCGTGCCCGCGCTGCGCGACCGCAAGGCGGGCGAGGGCGCGCACGGCGACGGGCCCGTCGCCCGCGACGACGACAAGCACTGGAAAGCCGGCCTCTTCTACTACAACCCCGACGACCCGGCGGTGTTCGTGCGCAGGCGTTTCGGCGTGGGCTGGACGATCAACCACGGCAACCCGCGGGGCTGGCTCGCGCTCGGCGCGATGATCGCGGTCGTCGTGCTGCTGGTCGTCGTCTCCACCACGACGGCCCACGCGAGCAGCCGGCTACCCGCAACCGATCGCGAGGTCCAGTTCACCGTCGACGGGGTCACCGCGTACGGCACCGTGCACGTGCCCGCACACCGGCCGGGCCAGCGCCTGCCGGCCGTGCTGCTGCTGCCGGGCAGCGGGCCCACCGATCGCGACGGCGACCAGCCGCCGAAGTTCACCCCGCACACGCTGGCCCTCATGGCCGACCGGCTCGGCGACGACGGGGTGCTCACCCTGCGGTTCGACAAGTACGGCAGCGGCCGCACCCAGACAAACGACCTGGGCACGAGCGACCCCGGCGGCCTCGACCTCGACGCCTTCGTCCGCCAGGCCGTCGGCGCGTTCGGCCTGCTCGCGGCCCAGCCGGAGGCCGATCGGCGCCACCTCGGCATCGCCGGGCACAGCGAGGGCGGGATGACCGCCACGCTCGTGGCGCTGCAGACCCACCCGCGGGTGGTGGCCATGATCGCGCCGCAGGACGAGCGCCTGCTCGACTTGCTGCGCAGGCAACTCGACGCCCAGTTCGACACCGCGGTCCGGCTCGGGCAGCTGACCCCGGCGCAGGCAGCGACGAACAAGCAGGCGCTCGCCAAGGCCATCGACGACTTCCGGGCGGGCCGGCCGGTCGACACGAGTGGCCTGCTTCCCCAGGTCAAAGCGTTGATGGATGGCCTGTTCGGCCCGCTCAACGCGAGGTTCGTCCGATCCGATGACGCGATATACCCACCCGAGGTCGCGGCGATGCTGCCCAGGTCGACGAAAGTGGTCCTGACCTGCGGAAGCGCCGACGTCCAGGTGCCGTGCGACACGATCGGCCCGCTCGCGGCGGCGACGCGCCACGCCGGAGGGCCGGGTTTGCTTGTGCTGCCCGTCGACCACGACCTGCACACGCCCGGAACGGACCCGAACGCGCAGGTCCTGGCCCCGTCGGTGGACCACACGCTGGACCTCTTCGCGCACCTCGTGCGGTGAGCCGCGGCCCCGCCTACCAGGTGGGGCAATGGCCTGCCGGTACCCTCGGTCGGAGGTACCGCCGGGAGGTTTGACCGCGTAATGCACCTCAAGAGCCTCACGCTCAAGGGCTTCAAGTCCTTCGCATCGGCCACCACGCTGCGTTTCGAACCAGGCATCACCTGCGTGGTCGGGCCCAACGGTTCGGGCAAGTCCAACGTGCTGGACGCCCTGCGCTGGGTCATGGGCGAGGGCAGTGCGAAGGGTCTGCGCGGCGGCAAGATGGAGGACGTCATCTTCGCCGGCACCTCCGGCCGGGCCCCGCTGGGCCGCGCCGAGGTCACCCTGACCATCGACAACTCCGACGGCGCGCTGCCGATCGAGTACACCGAGGTGTCGATCACCCGCCGGATGTTCCGCGACGGCGCGAGCGAGTACGAGATCAACGGCAACACCTGCCGCCTGATGGACGTGCAGGAACTGCTCTCGGACTCCGGCATCGGCCGCGAGATGCACGTCATCGTCGGGCAGGGCCAGCTCTCCGCGATCCTCGAGTCCAAGCCCGAGGAGCGCCGCGCCTTCATCGAAGAGGCCGCGGGTGTGCTGAAACACCGCAAGCGCAAGGAAAAGGCCCTGCGCAAGCTCGACGCGATGCAGGCCAACCTGACCCGGCTGACCGACCTCACCGCCGAGCTGCGCCGCCAGCTCAAGCCGCTGGGCAAGCAGGCCGAGATCGCGCGGCGCGCCCAGGCCGTGCAGTCCGAGCTGCGCGATGCCCGCCTCCGGCTGCACGCCGACGACCTGGTGACGCGGCGCTACGAGCTCGCGAAGGAAGAGGCCGACGAGGCCAGCGCGCGCGCCCGGCGCCAGGAGGTCGAGCAGCAGCTGCAGATCGCGCAGACCCAGCAGAACGAGCTGGAGGAGCGCCTGCAGCTCGACGCGCCGCGCCTGGCCGCCGCGCAGGAGACCTGGTACAAGCTGTCGGCCCTGGAGGAGCGGCTGCGCGGCACGGTCCGCCTCGCCGTCGAGCGGGAACGCCACCTGTCGGCGGCAGTCGAGCCGCCGTCGGGTGGGCGCGACCCGGAGGACCTCGAGGAAGAGGCCGAGCGCACCGCGATGCGCGAGGAGGAGCTCGCCGAGGGCGTCGCCATGGCCCGTGAGCTGCTGGAAGACGCGACCAACCGGCGTGCCGAGCTAGAGGACACGGTGGCCGCCGCCGAGCGCGCGCACATGGCCGCGGTGCGCGCGATCGCCGACCGCCGCGAGGGTCTCGCGCGCCTCGCCGGTCAGGTGGAAGCGTTGCGCAGCAAGGCAACCGCGACCACCGACGAGATCGAACGGCTCTCCACCGCCGTGGCCGAGGCCAGTGAGCGGGCCGAACTGGCCGCCGGTGAGCTGGCCGACGGCGAGGAAGCGACCGGCGCCGAGGATTCCGGCGATGTCGACCTGAACGAGCGGCACGACCGCGCGGTCGCCGCCAACGAGGCGGCCAAAGCCCGCGTGGCCGAGCTGGTGCGCGCCGAACGCGCCGCCGAGAAGGACATCGCGTCGTGGCAGGCGCGCGTGGACGCGCTTTCCCTTGGCCTCAAACGCAAGGACGGCGCGGGCGCGTTGCTGGCGTCGGCCGACAAGCTGCCGGGCCTGCTCGGCTCGGTGGCCGCGCTGCTGACCGTCGAACCGGGGCACGAGGCGGCCCTGGCCGCCGCCCTCGGCCCCATCGCCGACGCGGTCGCCGTGGCCCACCCCGACGACGCCGTCGGCGCGCTGGACCTGTTGCGCAGCAACGACTCCGGTCGCGCCGGGCTGCTCATCGGCGGCGGCGCGGTACCTGATCGGTCCGGCTGGCCGGTGCTGCCGTTCGGCGCGCACTGGGCCGTCGACCTCGTGCGCGCACCCGAAGGCTTGCGTGCCACCGTGTTCACGGCGCTGGACCGGATGGCCGTCGTCACGGATCTGAACGCCGCCAAGGCTTTGGTGGCCGCGCACCCCGACGTGCGAGCAGTGACCGCCGACGGCGATGTGTTCGGTGCGCGCTGGGCCATCGGCGGTTCGGAACGCCCGCAAAGCGTCATCGAGGTCCAGGCCGCCGTCGACGAGGCCCGCGAGAAGCTCGCCGCCGCGCGCCGCGCGCAGGAGCAGGCCACCGGCGCCCTCGCCGGCGCCGAGGCCGAGCAGCAGGCCCGCCGCGCCGAGGTGAGCGCGGTCAAGGAAGCCATGAGCGAGGCCAAGGTGCGGGCCGCGCGGTCCTCGGAGCGGCTGAACCGGCTGCGCCAGGCCCTCCGGTCGGCCCAAGCCGAGGTGGAGCGCGCGATCGCGCAGCGCACCAAGGTCGAACAGGCCCGCGAGCAGGCGACCACGCAGCTGGCCGAGCTGGAGGAGCGGCTGCTGGCCGTGGAGCAGGAGCAGCCGGTCGAGGACGAGCCGGACACGATCGCCCGCGACGAGGCCGCCGCGCAGCTGACCGCGGCCCGCCAGCAGGAGATGGACGCGCGGCTTTCCTTGCGCACGGCCGAAGAACGCCACCGCGCCCTGCACGGCAAGGCCGACAGCCTGCTGCGCGCTGCCCGCGCCGAACGCGAGGCCCGCGAACGCCACCGCCGGGCCACCGCGGCCCGCGCGGCCGCCGCCACCGTGGCCGAGGCCGTCGTGCGGGGTGGCGAGGAAGCCCTAGAGCGCATCGCGGTCTCGCTGGGCCGGGCCGCGCAGGAACGCGACACCGTCCAGGCCGATCGCGCCGAGCGTGAACGCGCGCTGGGCGTCGTGCGCAACCGCGTCCGCGAGCTGGCCGGTGAGCTGGAGAAGCTGACCGACGCCGTGCACCGCGACGAGGTGCTGCGGGCCGAGCAGCGGCTGCGCATCGAGCAGTTGGAGACCACGATCGCCGAGCAGTTCGGCATCGGGCTGGACGACCTGGTCGGCGAGTACGGCCCGGACGTGCCGATCCCGCCGTCGCCGGCCGAGGTGGCTGAGTACGAGGCGGCCAAGGAGCGGGGCGAGACCGTGTCGGCGCCGCAGCCGATGCCCTACGACCGCGCCACGCAGGAACGCCGGGCCAAGCGCGCGGAACGCGACCTGCAGCTGCTCGGCAAGGTGAACCCGTTGGCGCTGGAGGAGTTCGCCGCGTTGGAGGAGCGCTACAAGTTCCTCTCCACGCAGCTGGAGGACCTCAAGGCGACCCGGCGCGACCTGCTGACCGTGATCAAGGAGGTGGACGACAAGATCCTCGAGGTCTTCACGTCCGCCTACACCGACGTCGCGCGCGAGTTCGAGGTCGTGTTCAACGCGCTGTTCCCGGGCGGTGAGGGCCGGATGATCCTCACCGAGCCCGACGACCTGCTGACCACCGGCGTCGACGTCGAGGCGCGGCCACCGGGCAAGAAGGTCAAGCGCCTGTCGCTGCTCTCCGGTGGCGAGAAGTCGCTGGTCGCGGTGGCCATGCTGGTCGCGATCTTCCGCGCCCGGCCGTCGCCGTTCTACGTGATGGACGAGGTCGAGGCCGCGCTGGACGACACGAACATGCGTCGGCTGATCGGCCTGCTCAGCGAGTTGCGTGACGCGTCGCAGCTGATCATCATCACCCACCAGAAGGCGACGATGGAGATCGCGGACGCGCTCTACGGCGTCAGCATGCGGGGTGACGGCATCAGCCAGGTGATCTCGCAGCGGCTGAAGGGCCGGCCGGAGTCCGTGCCGGCCTGAGTTCGGGGAACGACTGGGGAGAGATGACCGCACCACAACCCGGCTTGCCCATGGGCAGGCTCGCCATCGACTGCTCACACCCGGGGTCGGCGGCGAACTACCGCAAGACGACGCTCGACGTCACCATCGACGGCCGGCCCGTGCGCACCAAGTGGGGCGTGACGTGGTTCGACCTGCCCGCCGGCCCGCACGAGGTGAAGGTCAAGTCGCGCTACCTCGGCCGCACCGGCGCGGTGCAGGTCGTGATCCCGGTGATCGCCGGGCAGCAGGTGACCGCGTACTACCGGGCGCCCGCGATCGCGTTCATGCCCGGCTCCATCGGCCCGGTGCCGCAACGCACCCGCGGCGTGACGGCGGCGATCGTTCTCGTCACCGTGCTGGTGTGCGCGTTCGTGGTGCTGGGGCTGCTCGGGAAGTTCTGAGCTCACCCCGCCCAGACCGGGACCTGACCGTCCCATTCGGACAGCGGGGCGCAGTGCCAGACCCAGCCGCGGCCCGGACGTGGACGGTCGGGCAGGTCCATGCGGTCGTTTGCCCACAACAACCCTGGCCACGGCTCGACCTCCGGTGCCCACGGGAACAGCCGGTGCAACGTCGCCGCGGCCAACGCGTCCGGCGGCTGGAACGGCACGCCCAACGCGGTCCCGATGTCGCCGGTGTGCACCAGGAGCTCATCGCAGCCCATGGCGGCGAAGCCGGACGCGTCGGCCAGCCCGGCCGGGTGCCAGCCCCGCGCGTCCGGTGTGGCGGCGTCCACGGCGGCCGCGAGCAGCCGGGCGGCGGTGGTCAGCGTCCGCAGCGCGTCGGCGGGCGGCACGTCGGTCTTGACCTGGAGCTCCACGGTCGGCAGCTCGGGCGGTCCGGCCGACAGGTCGACCGAGTACCAGAGCAGGCACTGCGCGATGTGCAGGACGGTGCCGCTCACCGTCTGCTTCATGAACGGCACGTCCGCCGCCCACGCGTCCGGCGGCAAGGCGTCCAGGTAGTCCGTGCACGTGGCCAGCGAGGCCCGCAGGGTGGTGCCGTCCATTCAGTCCACCAGGTCCTGGTAGTCGGGGTGCCGCTCGATCCAGGACTTGAAGAACGGGCACACCGGGCGCACCTTCAACCCGCGCGCCCGCAGGTCGTCGAGGGTGCCGCGGACGATCGCGGTGCCGATCCCGTGGCCCGCGTACTGGTCGGGCACCTCGGTGTGGGTCACGATCACCACACCCGGCCGCAGCTTGTACTGCGCGAAACCCGCCAGCTCACCGTTCAACCACGCCTCGTACCGCTGTTCCTGCGGGTTGTCCTTGACCGTCACTTCCTCGACGTGCTCACGAGACCCCTCTGTCGCTGACGCCCTGTCTGATGATTCGCTCGCCGGCTCGCTCATGCCCACCAGCATGCCCTGCCCCACCGACAAGGGCCGTAATCCAGTCGCCCGCCAGGCCCTCGGCGGGTCAACATTTCCGCATGTACACGATTCGTCCCGCCTCGGCGGTGGACTTCACCACAGTGGTCGAGCTGGTGGTGCGGCTGCAGGCGCGGCCGGAGCACTTCATCGGCTACCACGGGGTCACCGAGCAGGAGGTGACCGACGAGCTGAGCGGCGTGACCGGCGCCTGGGCCGACAACGCGGTCGTCGCCGTCGACAGCGACGACGACGTCCACGGGGTGCTGACCGCAGACGTGGACGCCGACCTCGGCCGGGCGTGGCTGCTCGGCCCCTACATCGACTTTCCGGACGGGCACCCGGCCGCGGACCGGCTGTGGCACTCCACCGCCGACGAACTGCTCGCGAAGGTCCTCGGTCTGCCGTCGCTCGCCGGGATCGACGACCTCGAGCTCTACGGCCACCGCAAGCACCGCAGGCTCGCCGATTTCGCCGCGCAGCACGGTTTCACGGGCGGTGCCGTGTCGCGGGTGTTCGTGCTGGACGGGTCCGCGCTGCGGTCGCTGATGGTGCGGGACGCGGAGCAACCGTCGGGCGTACCGGGCGTGCGCGCGCTGCCGGACGACCCGCGGGTGCGGGACGCGGTCGCGGCGCTGCACGAGCGTTCGTTCCCCGGCCGGACGATCAGCGGGCGCGGCCTGGTCGAGGGGCGCAAGGACCATGTGGTCGTCGTCGCCGAGCACGGCGGCGTCATCGGCTACGCGGCCGGCTACCCGCAGGACGACGAGCTGTACGTCGACTACGTCGCGGTCGACCCGGGCAAACGCTCGGCCGGTGTCGGCGGGGCGCTGATCCGCGGGCTGCTGCAGGAAATGGCGCTGCGGCACGGTCCACGCGGGCAGGCCGCCGCCGTGATCTCCCTGGGCAACGACGCCTCGGAACGGATGTTCACGCGGCTGGGCTTCGCGTTGCACCTGGAGCTGGTCAGCTACCGGCGCCAGGCCGCGTCGAAGGCGGCCGGCTGACCGGGCACACTGGAGCCGTGGCTGTGATCGCGGTACCGCCGCCGGCCGAGCTCGCGTCGGCGCCGGACATCTTCGAAGCAGGCGAGGTCGACCTGAGCGGGCTCGACGACGTCGACTGGGCGGAGCTCAAGCACGCCCGTGGGTCGGCCGAGGACGTACCGGAGCTCATCCGGACCCTGGGACGCGACGACGACCGCTGGTCCGATGCCCTCGACGAGCTGCTCGCTGATCGCCTGCTGCACGAAGGCAACTGCTACTCGGCGACCGTGCCCGCGATGGAGTTCATCGTGCGGTTGCTGGCCTCGGGCACCCTGCCGGTGCAACGGCGGCTGGACCTCTACCTGTGGCTGCTCCACGCCACCGGCCAGTGGGCCGTGAGCATGGTCGAGGACGCCGAGCTCGCCGTGGCCGAGTCCCGGCCGGCGCAGTTCGCGCCCTGGTCCCCGCACGTCCACCTCGCCATCGCCGACCACATCGTCCCCCTGCTCGACCGCTGGTCGGTCGAGCCGCCGGTCACGCAGTTCTTCCTGGCCTGCCTTGCCGCGCAGCACCGCTTGGACGGGCAGCTGCTGGCGCCGGAGGTCAGCGCCCTGGCCGCGGCCACCGCGGGTACCCAGCACGGCGCCTACCTTCGGCTGGCCGAGGCCGTGCTGACCAGCGACGACACGCCGGCGCTCGCCATCGCCCAGGAGATCGTCGGCTGGGCCGGTCTCGATCCCCGCGGGCTGGACGCGTCAGTGGTCACCCCGATGCTGCGAGCTCTGAGCGTCCTGGCCGCCGGAGCCGTCCGGGTATGACGAAGGCCGCCCGTCGCCGGGCGGCCTTCGTCGGGGCGGGGCTTGCTCAGGCTGCGGGCTTCGCCAGCTGGCACCCGGCCTGGTTCAGGTCGATCTCGCTGCCGGCGGTCAGGCAGCCGTAGAACAGGTAGGTCTGCTCGCCGTAGTTGGTGCCCTGGTGCACCGTCACGTTCCCGGACTCGTCGACCTCACACGGGTTGTTGATCGTGCACTGCTCGCCGTTCTCGTTGCCGGTGTTGTTGATGCCGACCACGGTGCCGGTCGCGCTGTCCTCGATGGGCGAGCCCGAGGTGCCGCCGATCGTCTTGCACTCCGGGGTGTAGCGGATGGAGTCGGTGAACACCCAGTCGCCCTCGTGCAGTTCGTGGACGAACCCGTCGATCGAGCACGAGTACGTCTGCTGCCAGTAGCCGGACACGACCGTGATCGCGGTGCCCGCGGCCGGGTGCTGGTCGGACAGCGTCAGCGCGTCGATGCCGTACTGCTGCTGGATTTCCGCGTAGGTCTGGTCCAGCTGGTAGAGCGAGACGTCGGTGCCGGTCATGGTCGCGTACACGATCTTGGTGGCGTGCAGCGTGCCCAGGCCGTTGGCGTCCGCGTCGAGCAGGGTGAAGCTCCGGCTGGACGGCTGGTTCGTGATCACCTCGCCGGCCGACGGGAAGCCCTCTTCCAGGCAGTGGCCGTTGGACAGCACCAACGCCGGGTCGTCCGGCGCGGACGTGGTCAGCTTGACCACCGAGCCCGAGCAGTTGGACAGGGCGACGGTGCCGGCGAAGTTCACGTCGGTCACCTTCGACGGCGCGGCCGTGGCGGTCTGGGCCACCACCACCGACACCGCGGCGGCGGCGAGCGCCGCGGCGGAGGCGAGCACGATTCGCAGTTTCATCGTGGGTCCTTCCGGAGCAGGGTGCTTCTACTTCAGCCGGAAACAAGCCACGAGCTGTAGCGACGAAAGGTGGGAATCTGACCTACTAACGGACGTTTACGGCACCAGACGGGTGAGGCGGCTGGTGGCCTCGTCCAGGTGGTCCCCATCTTTCGGCTGATTCCAAACCGTCGTCAAAGGACGTTCACGGCCCGGGCGGCGACGCCGGCGACGGTCACCAGCGAGACCGTCGAGGCCGTCATCATCAGCAGTTTGGCCCGCCCGGTGAGCGGCAGGACGTCGGTCGGGCTGAACGCCGTCGCCGCCGTGAACGCGACGAAGAGGTAGTCGAGGAACGACGGCCGCCACCTCTCGGGATCGACCCCGGGCACACCGGTCAGCTGCGGGAACAGCAGGTCGATCGCGCCCATCGCGCGTTCGTGGCGGGGATCGCGGGCGAACGGGCCGCCCCGATCGAGCTCCCAGTAGGCGATGGCGGTGGCCACCACGTTGGTGACCCAGATGAGCAGCCCGGCGCTCAGCAGCTCCACCGCGCTGAGCGCTCGCTTGTCGAACAGCACGAAGAGCAACTGCCCGAGCCGGGCCGCGTTGCCCGCGAGCAGCAGCAGCGCCAGGCTGATCCCGACGTACCGGATCCAGGTCTGGTCGCGGGTGAGCCGGATCGGGTTGGTCGCGACCAGCGGCACCAGCAGCAACACCTCGAACGCGAACAGCACCGGCCACCACGGCGGCACGATCTGGTCGGGCAGCCCGAACTCCAGCAGGATGATCACGATCACCGCGACGGAGGCGGGCCACCGGCGCTGGTGCGCGGTTCGAGAGTCGATCACGAGGTCGTAGTGTGCTCCTCGACCGCCGGTGCTGTCGGGAACCGGCCGATCGGTTGACGCCCGACCGCCCTGGCCGCCCATATGCTCGACGCATGAGGGACTTGCCGGAGGCGGTGCGCGCCGCCGACGCGGATCGCGAGCAGGCGCTGGCGCGGCTGCACCAGGCGGTCGGCACGGGGGCACTGGGCCTCGAGGAGTTCAGCAGCCGCAGCGAGCTGGTGCTGCGCGCGGGCACGCGCGGGGAGCTCGACGGGTTGCTCGCCGACCTGCCCGCGCAGCCACCGCGCTCCCAGCCGCCGTCGCTCGTGCTGTGCACCGGCAACGGGTCGGTGAAGCAAACCGGTCCCTGGGTGGTGCCACCGCTGATCGAGGTCCAGTGCGGGGTCGGCCGCGTCACGGTCGACTTCACCGATGCGACCTGCACGCACCGCGAGATCGTGCTCCGGGTGAAGATGACCAAGGTCGGCCACGTCCGGGTGATCGTGCCGAAGGGCTGGCTCGTGCGTGTCGAAGAGGCGCAGACCACCCACGGGCGTGTCATCAACAAGGCGACCAGCCCACCCGACGACTACGCGCCGATGCTGCGGGTCTTCGCCGACGTCGGCGGTGGGTCCCTGAAGCTCAAGCACTGAAAAGCAGTGCAGGCAAAGGGAAGGGCCGGTGCGGACAACGTGTCCGCACCGGCCCTTCCTTTCTGGCCCTGGGAAATCAGGCGTTGGCCGGCTCGCGGTCCGGGTCCGGCTCGTCGGGGCGGTTCGCCTCGTCGGCCTCGGGGGCGGCCGAGCGGTGCCGCAGCGACAGCAGGCCGCCGACGACCAGCGCGATGACCACGCCGATCAACGTGTACCACCAGGACACGAGCGCCTTGTCGGGCGCCTTCGCCGTGCCGAAGGCGATGTGGACGCTGTTGCCGTTCTTGGTGTCGAACTTGACGAACAGGATGATGAACGCCATCCCGATCACCGAGGCGGCGAACGCGATGATCGCCTCCAGCTGCCGTGCCTTGCGGAAGATCAGGCCCAGCAGGAAGGAGCCGAGCAGCGCACCGTAGGTGTAACCGACGATGCCGAGACCCTGGACGATCACCGGGTCCTTCGAGTTGGTGAACAGCGACGCGAAGATCGCGAACACCACGGCCCAGATCAATGTCCACATGCGAGCGTGCTTGAGGGTCTGCTCGTCGGACAACCGCTTCTTGGCGAAGCGCTGGTAGAGGTCGCCGACCGTGGACGACGACATGGCGTTGAGCGCCGAGGCGAGCGCACCCATCGTCGAGGCCAGGATGCCGGCGATCAGCAGGCCGGACAGGCCGACCGGCAGGTCGTTGACGATGAAGTTGGGGAACACGTCGTCACTGGCGAGCTTCTTCGCCGCGATGTCCTTGACCGTCTGCGAACCCGCGCCACCGACGTAGACCCACAGCATCGCGCCGACCACCAGGAAGACGCCGAACTGGACGAAGACCATGATCCCGGAGCCGATCAGCGCCCGCTGGCCGTCCTTGAGCGAGCGGCAGGACAGCAGCCGCTGCACGATCAGCTGGTCCGCGCCGTGCGAGGCCATGGACAGGAACGCACCACCGATGATCGCGATCCAGAACGGGTACGAACCGGTGAAGATGTTCGACGTGAAGTCGGTCAGCGCGAGCTTGCCCTGGTCCGAGGCGGTGGAGACCCAGCCGCTGGGCAGCTTGGTGGACAGCACGATGATCGCCGCGATCGCGCCGATGATGTAGATCGACCACTGGATGACGTCCACCCACACCACGGCCTTGATGCCGCCGATGAACGCGTAGATCACGGTCAGGGCGGTCAGCGCGACCACGATGTGCCAGTACGAGGTGTGGATGTTGTAGTGGTCGAGGATGACCTTGATCGGGATCGCGCCCGCGAACAGGCGCAGACCCTCGGCCAGCAGGCGGGTGACCATGAACGTCACCGACGCGGTGCCCTGCAGGCCGTTGCCGAACCGCTTGCCCAGGTACTGGTAGGCGGTCACCTGCGTGCCCTTGAAGTAGCGGGGCAGCAGCACGAACGCCGCGACCGTGCGGCCGATGATGTAGCCGAACGCCACCTGGAGGAAGGTGAACGCACCACCGAACACGAGGCCGGGGGTGCTGATCACGGTCAGCGTGGAGGTCTCGGTGGCGACCACCGACAACATGACGGCCCACCAGGGCAGGCTGCGTTCGCCGACGAAGTAGTCGGTCGACGACTTCTGCCGCCGGCCGATCATTACACCGATCAGCGGCATTGCCGCGAGATAGATCACGATGATCGCGATGTCGATCGCTCGCACGCCGATCCTCCTTGTCCCTCAGTCAGATGTGGTCCTGCACCCGTAGCCGGGTGACGGGTCTTGTGACGGGCTCGGGCGGCCGCAGCGGCCCCCGGCCCGGGGTGATGGCGCCGAGCAGCCTGCGACCGGCGGCGCCGGTGGCGTGCGGGCTGTTCGACGCGATGCCGTGCCAGGTCAGGAAGCCCAGCAACGCGGTGAGATAACCCTCCTTGGCGTCCGTGGGAAGGCCGAGTGCGTCGCTCGTGACGAGCGACGCCGGGGCGAGCCTGCGCTCGAGCGCCGCCATCAGCGCCGGGTTGCGCACGCCGCCGCCCGACGCGATCACCTTGGTGACGCCGTGGCGGTGGCACTGGTCGGCCACGGTCGCGGCGGTCAGCTCGACCAGCGTCGCGAGCAGGTCCGGCTCGGTGACCTCCGGCAGCCCGCGCAGGGCTTCGCGCAGGTAGTCGGCGTGGAAGAGCTCCTTGCCGGTGGACTTGGGTGGCGCCGCCGCGTAGTACGGGTCGGCCAGCAGGACGGCCAGCAGGTCGTCGCGGACCGTGCCGGCCAGCGCGAGCGCGCCGCCCTCGTCGAAGTGGCGGGTGCCGTGCGAGCCGAGCCGCACGGCGACGTCGAGCAGGGCGTTCGCGGGGCCGGTGTCGTAGGCGATCGTCTCCGCGCCCGGCGCGACGACGGTGATGTTGGCGATCCCACCCAGGTTGAGCGCGGCGGCCGGTGCCTCGGCGTCCGCGAGCCACAGCTCGTCGAGCCGGCCGGCCAGCGGGGCGCCGTGCCCGCCCGCGGCGACGTCACGCACCCGCAGGTCGGCGACCACCGGGACCCCGGTGCGTTCGGCGATCCAGGCGGGCTGGCCGATCTGCAGCGTGCCCAGGCATCGGTCGCCGGAGATCCAGTGGAAGATCGTCTGCCCCAGCGAGGCGATGAGGTCGGCGGGCCCGAACTCGGCGATGGCCGCGGCCGCGGCGCCGGCGAAGGCCTGGCCGACCGCGGTGTCCAGCCGGCAGAGCTGTTCGGCCGTGCAGTCACCCGGCGGGAGGCAAGCGAGCAGCTCGGTGCGCACGGGTTCGGGGTAGGCGACTTCGGTGTGCCCGACGGGGGTCAGGAGGATGGTGTCCGCGTCGAGGGCGAGGTCGGCCACGGCCACGTCGATGCCATCCATCGACGTGCCCGAGATCAGCCCGATCGTCCGCAGCGCCGCCATCACGGCAGTGGTCTATTCCACACACGACCTTCACGCAAGAGGCAGGTTAATTCTTGTCCAAATCGAGTCCCTAACGGGTAAGGGTTTGGCGGGCGCCCGGGACCGCCTGATCCGGGGCCTGAGGGGTGCGGATGCGAGGATGACGGGGTGTCAAGCACCGTGATCTTGATCGTCGTCCTCGTTGTGGTCGTGCTGGCGCTGGCCGTCGGCGCCGGCGTGCTGGTCGCGCGCAAGCGGCGGATCAGCCTGACCGAGGCTGGGAAATCCGAGAAGCCCAAGGACAAGCCGCAAGGCGGCGGCTACGCGACCGGGAGCGCGATCAGCCTCGCGCCCGGCGGGCGGACGGAGACGGTCGAACCGCCGGTCGAGGCGTCGCCGCCCGCTGACGTCGAGCCCGCGACGGTCGCGGAGCCCGTCGAGCCGGTCGAGGCGGACGCGGAGCTCGTCGAGGTCGTCATCGAGGTCGAGCCCGCACCCGAGGTCGAAGCGGAGGAGATCGAGCCGCCCTCGGGCCGGTTGGAGCGGCTGCGTGGCCGCCTCGCCCGCTCCCGGTCGACCCTGGGCCAGGGCCTGCTGGGCCTGCTGGGCGCCGGTGACCTCGACGAGGACTCGTGGACCGAGGTCGAGGACACGCTGCTGATGGCCGACCTCGGCGCGGCCACCACGGAGGAGGTCGTGACGCGGCTGCGTGCTGAGCTGTCGACCAAGGGCGTGCGCACGGCCGAGCAGGCTCGCGCGGTGCTGCGTTCGGTGCTGGTCGAGGCCCTGCGCCCGGACATGGAGCGTGCGGTGCGTGCCCTGCCGCACGAGACCGCCGAGCACGGCAAGCAGCCCGCTGTCGTGCTGGTCGCGGGGGTGAACGGCACCGGGAAGACGACGACGACAGGCAAGCTGGCCCGGGTGCTCGTGGCCGGTGGCCGCACGGTGCTGCTGGGCGCGGCGGACACCTTCCGCGCCGCGGCCGCCGAGCAGCTGGCCACGTGGGCCGAGCGCGTCGGCGCCGAGGTCGTGCGCGGCAAGGAGGGCGCCGACCCCGCGGCCGTCGCCTTCGACGCGGTCAAGCGCGGCGTCGAGGCCAAGGTCGACGCCGTCCTGATCGACACCGCGGGTCGGCTGCACACCAAGACCGGCCTGATGGACGAGCTGGGCAAGGTCAAGCGCGTCGTCGGCAAGCTGGCCGAGATCGACGAGGTCCTGCTCGTGCTCGATGCGACCACCGGGCAGAACGGCCTGGCCCAGGCCCGCGTCTTCGGCGAGGTCGTCGACGTGACCGGCATCGTGCTGACCAAGCTGGACGGCACCGCCAAGGGCGGCATCGTGTTCCAGGTGCAGCGCGAGCTGGGTGTCCCGGTGAAGCTGGTCGGCCTCGGCGAAGGTGCCGACGACCTGGCCCCGTTCGAGCCGGAAGCCTTCGTGGACGCCCTGCTCGCCTGACGGCTTGCACGTGACGCGACGTCATGGTCGATCGTTGGTGCCATGACTCGCACATGGAGGACCGGGCAGCTCGCCGAGGCGAGCGGGCTGACCGTGCGCACCCTGCGGCACTGGGACGCGATCGGCCTGCTCAGCCCGTCGCGGCGCACCGACGCCGGGCACCGGGAGTACGGCGAGCCCGACCTGGTGCGGCTGTACCAGGTGCTGGCCCTGCGGGGGCTCGGGCTGTCGCTGGACACCATCGCCGTCTGCCTGGACGTCGGCGTCGACCCCAACCGGTTGGTGCGCGACCAGCTGGACTCCGTCGAGCAGTCGCTGGCCGGGCTCGAGGTGCTGCGTGACCGGCTGCGCCGCCTGGCCGACGACCTCGCGGCCGACCGCGAGCCGACCACCGATTCGCTCCTGGATGCCTTGCGTGCCATCGGTGGCAACGACCTGGGGGTGCTGCGCCGCCACCTGGACGCCGACCAGGTGAAGGTGCTCGAGGCGCGCCACGCGGCGATGGGGCCCAGCGCGCACTACCTGCTGGAGATCGAATGGCCCGAGCTGTACCGGCGGGCCGAGCGGCTGCGCCTCGACGGCGTCGACGCCGGTGATCCCCGCGTGCGCGCGCTCGTGCACCGGATGGACGAGCTGTCGACGTTGTTCACCGGCGGCGACACCGCCGTTTCCGAGGGCGTTCGCGCGGCCTGGCGCGACGACCCGGCCGCGCTGTCCGGGGAAGAGGTCGACGCGCCTGCGTTCCGCGAGCTCGCCGACTACCTCGACCGCGCCCGTACCGAAGGAGCAACCCGATGAAGACCAGGCTCTTGGTGGCCGTCCCCGTGTTGATCGCCGTGCTGGCGTACTGCGTGCTGGCCGCCGTCGGCGTTGCGCCGTGGGAAGTGGTGCCCGTGCTCCTGATCGCGGTGGCGGCGATGGGCGTCGTGGCGCTCGTACGCGCGCCGAACCGCCGTATTCGCTGATTTTGCGATCCGGGCAAGGTTCGCACGTTTGTGCGAACCTCGTCGCGCACCCTGCCGAGGGGTCGGGAAGTGGGCGACAATGGTCGAGGTCCCACGGGAGAAGGAGCAGGTGCGTGGCAAGCCTCGAAGACCTGGAAGCGCGGGTCGAGCACCTGGAGCACTCGGTTGCCGACGTCCGCAGCGACGCGGCGGCCGCTCGGGTGCTGGCCGGTGCGGCCGACCGGGACGTGTCGGAGTTCCGGCAAGAGCTCAAGGCACACACGAAGACGCTGAACGCGCTCCGCGAGACCCAGGTCGAGCACGGCCAGCGTCTCGACTCCCTGGAGGCGAAGGTCGATTCGTTGGATCGCAAGATGTCCGACGGGTTCAGCACCGTGAACATGGGGATGGCCCAGATCGTGGCGCTGCTCCGCAACGCGGAAGGCGAGTAGCGCCCGCCCCGACCGCTAGGGTCGGTGGATGGAGTTCCAGCAGGTGGTGGCGCGCCGGCACATGGTGCGCGAGCTGAAGTCCGACCCGCTCGACGACAAGGTCGTCGAGCGGATCCTCGCCAACGCCCGGCGCGGCCCGTCGGCCGGGTTCTCGCAAGGCCAGGCCTTCCTCGTCCTGCGTGACGAGGATCTCGCCGGGTTCTGGCAGTTCGCCGAGCACGTCGCCGACGGCGTCAAGAACGCCCCGCTCGTCATCGTCCCGTTGTCCTGCAAGCGGGTCTACCTCGACCGCTACGCCGAGCCGGACAAGGGCTGGACCGACCGCGACGAGGCGCGCTGGCCGGTGCCGTTCTGGCACATCGACACCGGGATGGCCACGCTGCTCATCCTGCAGACGGTGGTCGACGAAGGCCTGGGCGCGCTGTACTTCGGCATCCAGCCACCGCAGGTCCAGCCGTTCCGTGCGGCCTTCGGCGTTCCGGAGGATCATGAACCGATCGGCGCCGTCGCGATCGGGCACTCGGCCGAGACGTCGGTCTGGGACCGCTCCGAGCGCCGCCGCCCGGTCGCGGACGTCGTACATTACGGCCGGTGGTAGCTCAGCAGAAAGGTGGCGCGCATGGCTGACGTCCGGGTCCTCGGTGGCAAGGTGGATCGGGCCGAGGAGGTGCTCACCGACGACGCCCTCGCGTTCCTCGGCGAGCTGCACGAACGGTTCGCCGCGACGCGTGACGAACTGCTCGAAGCCCGCAAGGCCCGCCGGGAAGAGGCGAAGCGCACCGGCAAGCTCGGCTTCCTGCCCGAGACCGACAAGGTGCGCACCAGCGACTGGCAGGTCGCGCCCGCGCCCGCGGACCTCACCGACCGGCGGGTCGAGATCACCGGCCCGACCGAGCGCAAGATGGCGATCAACGCGTTGAACTCGGGCGCGAAGGTGTGGCTGGCCGACATGGAGGATGCCAACACCCCGCACTGGCAGAACGTCATCTCCGGGCAGGTCAACCTGGCCGACGCCGTGCGCGGCAAGCTCGAGTTCACCTCTCCCGAAGGCAAGCACTACGCCGTGCGCGCCGACGCGCCACCGGTCACCGTGGTGATGCGCCCGCGCGGGTGGCACCTGCCCGAGCGGCACCTGGAGATCGACGGCAGGCCGGCCGTCGGCGCCCTCGTCGACTTCGGGCTGCACTTCTTCCACAACGCGAAAGCCTTGCTGGAGCGCGGTTCCGGCCCGTACTACTACCTGCCGAAGATGGAGTCGCACCGCGAGGCACGGCTGTGGAATGACGTGTTCACCTACGCCGAGGAGCGCCTGGGCATCGAGCACGGCACCGTTCGCGCGACCGTGCTGATCGAGACCATCCCGGCCGCGTTCGAGATGGAGGAGATCCTCTACGAACTGCGCGAGCACGCGTCCGGCCTGAACGCAGGTCGCTGGGACTACCTCTTCAGCCTCATCAAGTACTTCCGCGACGCGGGCGCGGACTTCGTGCTGCCCGACCGCAACGCGGTGACCATGACGGCGCCGTTCATGCGTGCCTACACCGAACTGCTCGTGCGCACTTGCCACAAGCGCCACGCGTTCGCGATGGGCGGCATGGCCGCGTTCATCCCGAACCGGCGCGACCCCGAGGTCACCAAGACCGCGCTGGACAAGGTGCGCCAGGACAAGCAGCGCGAGGCCAACGACGGCTTCGACGGTTCCTGGGTGGCCCACCCGGACCTCGTGCCGGTCTGCCAGGAGATCTTCGACGCCAAGCTGGGCGATCGGCCCAACCAGCTCAACCGCACTCGTGAAGAGGTGGCGGTCGCCGCCGAGGACCTGCTCAACGTCGCGGCGACGCCGGGGGAGAAGACCGAGGCCGGGCTGCGCAGCGCGGTCGACGTCGGCGTGCGGTACCTGGCGTCCTGGCTGGGCGGCAACGGCGCGGCCGCGATCCACAACCTGATGGAGGACGCGGCGACCGCGGAGATCTCGCGCTCGCAGGTCTGGCAGTGGGTGAACAACGGCGTCCAGCTGTCCAACGGCGAGACCGTGACCGCCGACCTCGTGCGCAAGGTGCTCGACGAGACCCGTGCCGAGCTCGCCGAGCAGATCCCGGCCGAGCAGCTCGACACCGCGTGTGAGCTGTTCGGCGCGGTCGCGCTGGCCGACGACTTCCCGGACTTCCTCACCTTGCCCGCCTACGAGCGGATCGACTGATGGGAGCGGGGGCGTCCATCGACGGTGCGGTGATCGCCGACCTGGTCGCCCAGCTGTCCGAAGTGGACGCCCGACGGGCCGCGCGGTACCCCGGGCCGCGGCCGGGCCGGCAGCCGGTGCACACGTGCTACCTGCCCGCCGACCGGCTCACTCCGACGTCCGGGCCGGACTGGGGTGCGCAAGCCCTTGCGGCCCTTGACGAACACGCCCCGAACGCGGCCGCCCTCGCCTCGGTGCTCGACCTGCCCGCCGAGCTCGCCGAGCCCGTGTACGACCGGGTTCGGACCAAGCTGGCGAGCGAGCCGGTCGAGGACCTGCGGGTGGACTTCGAGGACGGCTACGGCGCGCCCGGCGAACAGGCCGAGGACGCCGACGCCCGGCGAGCCGCCCAGGTGCTCGCCGGGTGGTGTCGCGAGGGGACCGCGCCCGCGTCGATGGGGTTGCGGTTCAAGTCGTTCGACACGCCGGAACTGCTGCGCCGTGGCGTCCGGACGCTGGACCTGGTGGTGACGGGGCTGGTCGGCGAGCTGGGCGAGCTGCCGCCCCGCTTCGTCCCGACCTTCCCGAAAGTCACCGGCCCGCAACAGGTTTCGGCGCTGCTCGTGGTGCTCGAGCTGCTGGAGGACCGCCTCGACCTGCCGGCGGGGGCGCTGCGGTTCGAGATCCAGATCGAGACCACGCAGTCCATTGTGGACGACCTGGGCCGGTTCGTCGTGCCGCGGTTGATCGCGGCGGGCAAGGGGCGGGTGTCCGGACTGCACTTCGGCACCTACGACTACACGGCGGCGTGCGGGCTCGGCGCTGCCGACCAGCACCTCGCCCACCCCGCCTGCGACTTCGCCCGCGCCGCCATGCAGGTGGGCGCGGCCGGCACGGGGGTGCTGCTGTCGGACGGCTCGACCAACCGGCTGCCGGTCGGCGACGCCGTGCACGAGGGCTGGCGGACCCACTTCGACCTGGTCACCAGGGCCCTGCACAACGGGTTCTTCCAGGGCTGGGACCTGCACCCGGCGCAGCTGGTGACCCGCTACGCCGCCGTGTACGCCTACTACCTGGCGCACGCACCGGCGGACGCGGCGCGGCTGCGGGCCTACGTCGAGCGCACCGCCGGCTCGGTGCTGGACGAACCCGCGACCGCGCAGGCGTTGGCGACCTCGCTGCGCCGGGCCGTGGACTGCGGTGCCCTGACCGCCGGTCAGGCCGGCTTCGACGCCGATGCCCTGGACGCGCTGGCCGGGCGCCGTGCGGTGGATCAGCCGGCGAGGTGAATCCCGAGCCCGGAGCGCCCAGGAGCGACCTCCGGACGCAGCACCATGTGCTCGTCGTAGTCGCCGCTGTTCTGCGTCCGGTAAGGGATCGGCTCCTCGGTCTCGATGTGCGCCAAGCGTTCGCGCAACGCGGCGGCCGCCGTCCGGTACTGCTCGGCGGTGAGCCGGTTCGCGTCGTGCACCGCGAACGGCCGCAGCGGCGACATCCCCGTGTAGAAGAAAGTCCCGTGCAGCAAGGGGAACAGCAGCTCGGTCAGTGACCCGTCGATGCCGCGCGGCTGGTACGACGACCACTCCGCGCCGATCGTGGTCACGACCAGCGCCCGCTTGCCCGCGAGGCCGCCGTCGCCGTAACGCTTGCTGCGCCCCGGACGTTCGGGGTCGGGGATGCTGTAGCCGAAGCCGCTGACGAACACGCGGTCCACCCAGCCCTTGAGGATCGCGGGCATGCCGAACCACCAGAGCGGGAACTGCAGCACCACGAGGTTCGCACGTCGCAGCTTCGCTTGTTCCTCGGCGATGTCGGGGCTCAGCGTCCCCTCCTTGAACGCCTGGCGGGACGCGGGGCCGACGTGCAGCCGTTCGCCGTCGGTGCCGAAGTCGTCGCGGTCCACCACGGGGTTCCACTTCATGGCGTAGAGGTCGGAGACCTCCACCGTGTGCCCGGCCTCGGCGAGCGCCTCGAGTCCGTCGCGGTGCAGCGCGCCGTTCAACGACCGGTCGTCTGGATGAGCCAGTACCCACAACACATGCATGCCTTCACCGTCGCAGCGCGGGCACCGCGTCGCCGCTGGCTCGAAGACAACATGTGTCAAAATCGGGCCATGACCCATCGTGTGGTGGTGTTGGCCCGGACCGGGGTGCTGCCGCTGGAGCTCGGCCTCGTGCACCAGGTCTTCGCGGCGGCTGGGGACTGCTACGAGGTGCTGACCTGCGCGCTCGAGCCCGGGCCGGTGCCGGCCGAAGCGGACTTCGAGATCCTGGTCAAGCACGGCCCGGAGCTGTTGGAGACGGCGGACACGGTGATCGTCCCGGCGTCGCACCTGGAGAAGGACGAAGGCCTGACGACGCCGTTGCGTGGTCCGCTGGCCGACGCGCTCGCCCGGATCCGGCCGGGCACCCGCGTCGCGTCCATCTGCACGGGCGCGTTCGTGTTGGCGGCCGCGGGCTTCCTGGACGGCCGCTCGGCGACGACGCACTGGAACGCGGCGGCGGCGTTCCGCCGGGCCTTCCCGCACGTGCGACTCGATCCGGACGTCCTCTACACCGACGACGGCGACGTGCTGACGTCGGCGGGCGAGGCGGCGGGGATCGACCTGTGCCTGCACCTGATCCGCCGCGACCACGGCGCCGCGGTGGCCACGAAGGCGGCCCGGATGGTCGTCGTGCCGCCACACCGCGAGGGCGGCCAGGCCCAGTTCATCGAACGGCCGGTGCCCGCCTCGCCCAGTGCCTCGACCGGCCCGGTGCGGGAGTGGCTGCTGGCCAACCTCGACCGCCAGGTCGACCTCGACGACCTCGCCGGGCGGGCGGCGATGAGCAAACGCACCTTCACCCGCCGGTTCCGCGAGGAAACCGGCCTCTCGCCGCTGCACTGGATCAACCAGCAACGCCTGGCCCATGCCCGTCACCTGCTGGAATCCACTGACCTGCCCGTGGATCGCGTCGCCGAGCAAGCGGGCTTCGGCACTGGCGGCTCCCTGCGCCTGCACCTGCGCGCCGCCGTCGGCCGCTCGCCCAGCGCCTACCGCGCCACCTTCCGAGGCACACCCGCCCCACCCATTCATGAGTCATGAATACGGCCCTCTCGCCCGCAGACCTCCTGGTCAACCGACATCTGCTCTCGGCTTTCGGCGGGATTTAGCGGGCTGATTCCCGTGGGGCGTGCTGGGGAGGCGCTTGGGAGGGTGTTGGGCCGGTAGGTTCGGCCGGGTGGAGCGGGTGTTTCGAGCGCGCAGGGCAGTGGTCGACGACGTGGAGCGGGCGTGCAGCGTCGTCGTGCGGGACGGGCGGATCGCGGCCGTCGAGGACTACGGCGAGCCGGGGCCGGACGACATCGCGCTCGGCGACGACGTCGTGCTGCTGCCCGGCCTCGTCGACACGCACGTGCACGTCAACGAGCCCGGCCGCACCGAATGGGAAGGCTTCGCCACCGCCACCCGCGCGGCCGCCGCCGGGGGCGTGACGACGCTGCTCGACATGCCGCTCAACAGCATTCCGCCGACCACCGACGTCGCGGCCCTGCAGGCCAAGCAGGCCGCGGCACGAGACCAGGTGCACGTGGACGTCGGCTTCTGGGGCGGCGCCGTGCCGGGCAACGCCGCGGACCTGCCGCGGCTGCACGCGGCCGGGGTCTTCGGGTTCAAGTGCTTCACGCTGCACTCCGGCGTCGACGAGTTCGGCTGCCTGGACGACGCCGGGCTCGACCAGGCGCTCGAGGTGATCGCCGGGTTCGGCGGGACGCTGATCGTGCACGCCGAGGACGCCGGGTCCATCGGCGCGCCGCACGGCCTGCGCTACGCCGACTTCGTCGCGTCGCGGCCGCCGGCGGCCGAGACCACCGCCATCGCACGGGTGCTGGAAGCGGCCGAGAAGGCCCGCGCCCGCGTGCACATCCTCCATCTGTCCACTGCGGACGGTCTGGCCCTGATCGCCGAGGGCCGCCGACGGGGGGTCCAGGTCACCGCGGAGACCTGCCCGCACTACCTCTGCCTCGCCGCCGAGGACGTCCCGGACGGGGCGACCCGGTTCAAGTGCTGCCCGCCGATCCGCGACAAGTCCAACCAGGACCGGCTCTGGGCGGGCCTGCGCGACGGGGTGGTCGACTGCGTGGTCTCCGACCACTCGCCCGCCACGCGTGAGCTGAAGAACACCGGCGACTTCGGCACGGCCTGGGGCGGAATAGCGGGCGTGCAGGTCGGGTTGTCGGCCATGTGGACACAGGCGACGGCTCGGGGCATCCCGCTCGCCGACGTGGTGCGGTGGATGGCGCGACGGCCGGCAGAGCTGGTCGGTCTGCGGCACAAGGGCCGCATCGCGCCGGGGTTCGACGCGGACCTGTGCGTGTTCGACCCGGACGCCGAGTTCACGGTGGACGCGGCGCGGCTGCACCACCGCAACCCGGTCACGGCGTACGACGGGCTCGCGTTGCGCGGCCTGGTGCGGTCGACCTGGCTTCGTGGCGACGAGGTCACCGGCGATCACCCACGCGGCCGCCTGCTCACCCGGGAGGACAGATGACGGCAGGGTCAAGCCGAGGCGCTGCCAACCGCACCTCAACCTGCACAACCGGCGGAGAAGACTCCGGGGAGGCGGGACAGTGACCGCGGAACCGGACTGGGTACTGCTGCCTGATCTCGCGTCGCGGGCCGTGGGTGGCGGTGTGCCGTGGGCCAACGACGAGTTCTTCGCCGTGCGGGAGAACCTGGTCACCGCGGCGCCACCACAGTTCCAGCCCAGCACGTTCGGCGCCAAGGGACAGGTCTACGACGGCTGGGAAACCCGGCGCAGGCGCATCGACCGCGACGGCGCCGACGAGGCCATCGTCCGGTTGGGGCTGCCCGGCGTGATCAGCGGCGTGGTGGTCGACACGGCGTTCTTCACCGGCAACTACCCGCCCGAGGTGTCCGTCCAGGCCGTCGGCGTCGACGGTTACCCGAGCCCGGACGAGTTGTGTGCGCTCGACTGGGTGGACCTCGTGCCCCGCTCGCCGGTGAGCGGTGACACCCGGACGTTGTTCGACGTGCTGTCGGACCGGCGGTTCACCCACGTGCGCCTGCGCCAGCACCCCGACGGCGGCGTCGCGCGGCTGCGGGTGCACGGCACGCCGGTTCCCGATCCCCGGGTGATCGACCGGACTTGGCTCGACCTCGCCGCGCTGGCCAACGGCGGGATGATCAGCGGCTGTAGCAACTGGTTCTACTCGTCACCGGCCAACCTGATCTCGCCTGGCCTCGCCGCGGTCATGGGCGACGGGTGGGAGACCGCACGCCGCCGTGACGACGGCAACGACTGGGTGCAGGTCCGGTTGGCCGGCCACGGTGTGGTGCACCTCGCCGAGCTGGACACCAGTCACTTCAAGGGAAACGCGCCGGGCTGGGTGACGTTGACCGGTCTGCGTGCCGACGGTGAGGTGGAGTTGTTGCCCCGCACCAGGTTGCAGCCCGACACGTGTCACAAGTTCCGGCTGGAACCCGGGGCGGACGTCGCCGAGGTGCGCATGGACATCCTCCCCGACGGCGGCATGGCCCGCCTGCGGCTGTGGGGCAGCCTCACCGACGCGGGCGCCGACGACCTGGTCGACCGGTTCACCGATTCCTTGCCACCCGGACAGAACGCGGCACCCGGCTGGGTGCGGTGAGGCCGGCCGGAGCGCGCCGCATACCCCCAGCACGCGGCGCCCGTCCGGCCGGTCCTCATGGCCACACCTGAACGGATGCCGAGCGGCCCACCACAGTTACAGCGAACCCGAAAAAGTTTCCGAGGATCGAAAGAAAGCAGTGCAGGACATGACTTCTGAGACCAAGACGGCACCCGGCGGCACGTTCGCCCTCGGCGGGGACCTGACGGTGAACCGCCTCGGGTACGGCGCCATGCGGATCGTGGGCAAGGGCGTCTGGGGGCCGCCGGAGGACCACGACCGCGTGCTCGCCGTGCTGCGCGAGGCCGTGGCGCGCGGGGTCAACTTCATCGACACCGCCGACTCCTACGGCCCCTTCTACAGCGAGGAGCTGATCAAGGAGGCGCTGCACCCCTACCCCGAGGACCTGGTCATCGCCACCAAGGGCGGCTTCGTGCGGACCGGGCCCGACGAGTGGACGATGCTCGGCAAGCCCGCCTACCTGCGCCAGCAGGTCGAGACCAGCCTGCGCAGGCTGGGCGTGGAGCGCATCGACTTGTACCAGCTGCACCGGGTCGACCCGGACTACCCGCTGGCCGACCAGGTCGGGGAGCTCAAGGCGCTGCGCGACGAGGGCAAGATCCGGCACATCGGACTGTCCGAAGTGGACGTCGAGACGCTCGAGGAAGCCCGCGAGACGGTCGAGATCGTGTCGGTGCAGAACATGTACAACGTGGCCAGCCGGGCCAGCGAGGCCGTGCTCGACCACGCCGAGGCCAACGGTATCGGCTTCATCCCGTGGTTCCCGGTCGGCGTCGGCAAGCTGGCGCGCCCGGGCGGCGTGCTGGACGACATCGCCAAGGAAACCGGCGCGACGCCCGCGCAGCTGGCGCTGGCCTGGCTGCTGCGCCGCTCCCCGGTCATGCTGCCGATCCCCGGCACCAGCTCGCCGGAGCACCTCGCCGAGAACATGGCGGCGGCCGAGATCGAGCTGACCGACGAGCAGTTCGAGGCCATCGCCAAGGCCGCCGAGTAGTCGGCTATCCGCCTTGCAGCCTGCGGCGGCGCTCCTCGGGGCGCTGCCGCGGGCAGCTGGCGCACTTGGCGTTGCCGGGCGTGAGGTAGATCAAGCAGCACGACGCGCGGCGCACGACCGTCCGCCCGCCCACCTCGACCCAGCGTGGCGCCGGCAAGGCGGGTCCGACGGCCCGCGCCAGCTCAGAGGTCAGCGCCTCGGACGCGCCCGCCCACAACATCCGGTTGGCCAGCGAGTCGGTCGCGATGGCCCACAACGCGCGGGCCCGCGCCCCCGAGAGCCGCGCCACCGCGTCGATCGCCACGCCCAGCGCGTCGGCGAGCAACGGCCCGAGCACGGTCACGCCGTCACCGGCCACCCGGGTGGAGCGCGCGTCGAGCACCCGGCCGTCCGGGTGAACGTAGAGCGTGCAGTGGGCCGGCCCGGGGTCGACCGCGACCCCCGTGCGGACCAGGGGATCGACGCACGCGCCGAGCAGCACCGAACTCACCGAGTACCACCAGAGGACACCACGTACCTCCTGGTCACCCGTGCGGTAGAGGGTGCCGGTGGCGGCGAGCTGGGCGCTCAGCCACGCGTCGTCGGTGACGGCGGCGGCTGGCACGGCGATGAGGGTGTCGATAGGTCCATTATGGTGGCCCTCTTCCAGTTCAGGGAGAAAGGCGCGGGGGATGACCGACACGGCGTGGCCCGGTGAGGGGATCGACCCGGAACGGGCGAGCGCCGCGCGGATCTACGACTACATCCTCGGCGGGGGCCACAACTTCGCCGTCGACCGCGACATGGCCGAGCAGGTGCTGGACGTCAACCCGGACACGCGCCGGCACGTGCAGCAGAACCGGGCGTTCCTGCGCCGGGCCGTGTTGTTCATGATGCAGCAGGGGATCCGGCAGTTCCTCGACCTCGGTTCGGGCATCCCGACGGTGGGCAACGTGCACGAGATCGCACAGGCGGCCGATCCCAGGTGCCGGGTGGTTTACGTGGACATCGACCCGGTGGCGGTCGCGCACAGCGAGATGCTGCTCGCCGACAACCCGAACGCGGCGATCATCCGGGCCGACGTCGCCCGCCCGGACCTGGTGCTGCGCTCGCCGGTGACCCGGCGCCTGCTGGACTTCGCGCGGCCGGTCGGCCTGCTCGCGCTCACCATCGGCCACTACCTCGCTCCGGCGCAGCAGCCGTTCGGGATCTTCGCCGCCTACCGCGACCAGCTCGCGCCCGGCAGCCACCTGGCGGTCAGCCACGTGACCAACGAGCTGACCGGCAACCGCGCGGACATCGTCGCCGAGATGATGCGCAAGGCCAAGTCCAACAGCGTGTTCCCGCGCAACCGCGACGAGGTGCTGCGCTTCTTCGACGGGTACCAGCTGGTCGAACCCGGTCTGGTCACCACATCGCGCTGGCGCCCCGAGCTGCCCGAGGAACGGTTGGGCGACGCCGGGGCCGACGGCCAGTACGCCGGGGTGGCCCGCAAACCCTGAAACCCGGACGTAACACGCCCAGGTGCGGAGTTCACCGGCCCGAAACGTGCGACGCGATCCCGCGAAACAGGTCTTTCCGAGGCTTGCGGCATCCAAGGAGCGCGGGAGGAACTGTGAACGCGGGAGATACCGCTTGGGTGCTTGCGAGCGCCGCGCTGGTCATGCTCATGACGCCGGGCCTGGCGTTTTTCTACGGCGGCATGGTGCGCGCCAAGAGCACCCTCAACATGCTCATGATGAGTTTCATCGCGCTCGCCGTGGTGTCGGTGCTGTGGGTGCTGTTCGGTTACAGCATCGCGTTCGGCAACGACGTCGGCGGCCTGTTCGGCGGCTTCGACTTCGCCGGGCTCAAGAACACGGTCGGGACGTTGGTCGGCGCGGCGGCCGAGGATGTGACGAAGCCGTGGGAGGGCCACCAGATCCCGGCGCTCTCGTTCGTCGTGTTCCAGCTGATGTTCGCGATCATCACGCCCGCCCTGATCTCGGGCGCGATCGCCGATCGCGCCAAGTTCTGGGCGTGGACGCTGTTCGTCGCGGTCTGGGTGACGATCGTGTACTTCCCGGTGGCGCACTGGGTGTTCGCCTTCGACGGGTTCACCGGTGCGGACTTCACCGGCGGCTGGATCGCCAACAAGCTGCACGCGCTGGACTTCGCCGGTGGCACCGCGGTGCACATCAACGCCGGTGCCGCGGGACTCGCCCTGGCGATCGTGCTCGGCAAGCGCCGTGGCTGGCCACGCGAGCCCATGCGCCCGCACAACCTGCCGTTCGTGCTGCTGGGCGCCGGGTTGCTGTGGTTCGGCTGGTACGGCTTCAACGCGGGCTCGGCGCTCGGCGCGAGCGACCTGGCCGGGGTCGCGTTCATCAACACCACCGCGGCCACCGCGGCGGCCGTGCTCGGCTGGCTGCTGGTCGAGCAGCTGCGTGACGGTCGGCCGACCACCCTCGGCGCCGCGTCCGGTGCCGTGGCCGGGCTCGTCGCCATCACCCCGGCGTGTGCTTTCGTCAGCCCGCTCGGCGCGCTCGCGATCGGCATCATCGCCGGTGCGGTGTGCGCGCTCGCGGTCAGCCTGAAGTACAAGCTGGGCTTCGACGACTCGCTGGACGTGGTCGGCGTGCACCTGGTCGGCGGCATCGTCGGCACCGTGCTGATCGGCTTCTTCGGCACGACGGCGTGGAACTCCGCGGGCGCCGACGGCCTGTTGTACGGCGGCGGGTTCGACCAGCTCTGGCGCCAGGCGGTCGCGGCGGGGGCCGTGCTCGGCTACTCGTTCGTGGTGACGCTGCTGATCGGCCTGGCGATCAAGTTCACCATCGGCTTCCGCGCCGATGCCGACGCGGAGGTCGGCGGCATCGACGAGGACCAGCACGCGGAGAGCGCGTACGAGTTCACCGGCTTGCGCGGTGGCGGATCGAGCATCGGGCGCAACGCGGATGCCTTGGCAGGCAAGGTTCCCGCACGCATCGGCGAGGAAGGCTGACGACCAATGAAGCTGGTCACCGCGATCATCAAGCCGTTTACCCTCGACGAGGTGAAGGCGGCGCTGGAACAACTCGGCGTGCTCGGCATGACCGTGTCCGAGGTGCAGGGCTACGGACGGCAGAAGGGCCACACGGAGGTCTACCGGGGCGCGGAGTACTCGGTGGACTTCGTGCCGAAGATCCGGGTCGAGGTGCTGGTCGACGACGCGGCCGGGGACAAGGTCGTCGACGCCATCGTGTCGGCCGCGCGCACCGGCAAGATCGGCGACGGCAAGGTCTGGGTCACGCCGGTGGACACCGTGGTCAGAGTGCGCACCGGAGAACGCGGCACGGACGCGTTGTAGGCGTGCAGGAATCCGCGCTGGACCTGGTGCAGGCCAGGGACCGGCTGCTCGGGAGCGGTCAGCTGCCTCCCCGCGTGCTGCGGGAGGCGCTGGCCGATCTGCACGAGTTCTGGCTGACGGCGCAGGCCGCGCACGCCGGGATCGACACGGCCGTGCACGGCGTCGCCCTGGTGGCACTCGGCGGCCTCGGCCGGCGCGAGCTGGTGCCGCACTCGGACCTGGACCTGCTGCTGGTGCACGACAAGGTGGAGGGCGTCGACCAGGCTGCCGAACTGCTCTGGTACCCGCTGTGGAACGCCCGGATCGGCCTGGACCACGCGGTGCGCACGGTCGCCGAGGCGGTCGAGGTCGCCGCGTTCGACCTGCGGGTCGCCGTGGGGCTGCTCGACGCGCGGCACCTCGCGGGGGACGGCGACCTCACCGGCCGGCTGATCGGGGCGGCGCGTCAGCGGTGGCGCGCGGGCGTGCGGGCACGGGCGGCAGAGCTCGTCGAGTCCGCGCGGCAGCGGTGGCGCCGGGCGGGGGAGGTGGCCCACGTCGTCGAGCCGGATCTCAAGCACGGCAAGGGCGGGCTGCGCGACATCGGGCTGCTGACCGCGCTCGCCGACGGTCAGCTGGTGGACCGGCCGAGCGCGGAAGTGCGCCAAGCCCACGAGTTGTTGTTGAACACCAGGACCGAGCTGCGCCGGCTCACCGGCCGCGCGGTCGACGTGGTGCGCCCGCAGGACGGTGACGAGGTCGCGGCCGCGCTGGGCCTCGCCGACCGGTTCGAGTTGTCCAGGGCGTTGTCCGGGGCCGGGCGCACGGTGTCCTACGCGCTCGAGGTCGCGATGCGGGACGCGTCGGCGCAACGCCGCGGGTTCGGGGTGCTGCGCCGGAAACCGGACCGCAGGCCGCTCGCCGAGGGCGTCGTGCTGGCCGACGGCGAGGTCGCGCTCGCCCGCGACGCCGACCCCTCGCGGGATCCCGGCCTGTTGCTGCGGGTCGCCGCCGCCGCGGCGAAGGTGCGTGCGCCGATCGCGCCCGGTGCGCTGTCCACCCTGGCCGACACGGCACAGGAGCCGCGGGCGCCGTGGTCGGCGGCGCTGCGCCAGGACCTGGTGGCCATGCTGGGTGCGGGCGAGGGGCTCATCGACGTCGTGGAAGCGTTGGAGCGGACGGGTTTGTGGGCCCGCCTGGTGCCCGAGTGGGGCGCGGTGCGCGACCTGCCGCCCCGCGACGCCGCGCACGTCTGGACGGTGGACCGGCACCTGATCCGGGCCACGGCCAACGCGGCCAAGCTGGTGACCTCGGTGGCCCGCCCGGACCTGTTGCTGCTCGGCGCGTTGCTGCACGACATCGGCAAGGGCCGCGACGAGGACCACTCGGTCGTCGGGGCGGCGCTGGCCGAGCAGGTGGGCACCCGGCTCGGCCTGTCCAAGTCCGATGTGGACACCCTGCAAGCCATGGTGCGCCACCACTTGCTGCTCCCGCACACCGCGACCCGCCGCGACGTCGAGGAGCCCGCGACCGTGCAACGGGTGGCCGAGACCCTGGGCGGGGACGTCCGGTTGCTGGAACTGCTGCACGCCCTCACCGAGGCCGACTCGCTGGCGACCGGGCCGGGGGCGTGGACGCCGTGGAAGGCGTCGCTGGTCGCCGACCTGGTCCGCCGGTGCGCGCAGGCGATGGCGGGCGAGCACGCGCCCGGACCGGAACCACTCGATCCGTCGCAGCGGGAGCTGGCCGAACGCGTTGCCGCGTCGGGTCAGCCGGACGTGCTCGTGGCCACGAACGACACGGGCGACACCGAAGGCGCCTTGGCCACGGTCACGCTCGGCGCTCCCGACCGGCCGGGCCTGCTGTCCTTGGCCGCCGGAGTGCTCGCGCTGAACGCGTTGGAGGTGCACGCGGCGACCGCGCTCGGCGAGCGCGGGGTCGCGGTGCTGGTGCTCACGGCGTCGCCGCGGTTCGGGTCGCTGCCCGACGCGGCCTTGCTGCGTGAGCAGTTCCGCCGCGCCCTCGGTGGAACCCTCGAGCTGGCCGACAAACTGGCCGCCAAGGAGCGCGACTACCGCACCGCGCCGTTCGACCCGCCCGCCCCCCGCGTGCGCTGGTTCGACAACGAGGCGGACGGCGGTGTGGTGCTCGAATTGCGGTGCGCGGACCGGATCGGGTTGCTGCACAGCATCGCCACGGCGCTGGAGCGCTGCGACGTCGACCTGTGGTGGGCGCGCGCGGCGACGATGGGCGGCACGGCGATCGACTCGTTCTGCCTCGGCGACGAACCCCGCTCGGGGGCCGCCGACCCGGACCGCCGCGCCGCGATCGAGGCCGCTGTCCTCGCCGCCGCGGCCGATACCGGGTAGTTCTACTCAACCCGATCGGGGGGAAACCCGGTGTCGCCGGGATCCGCCGGACGGCAGAGTTGTTCTCGCGACACCGGACCGGGCCTGCTTATTGGGGGTTTGGCCCGTGCCGGGCCGCGCAATCCAGGTCGCTACTCCTGGGGCAGCGGCTGCGCCGGTTCCGCACGACGGTGGCGGAACCGGCGTCCCGCGGTCGCCGCGATCCCGGCGCACGCGACGCCGCAACCCAGCGCGATCGCCGTCACCGGGCCGAGCCCGATCGGCGGGTCACCCTCGAGCGTGAGGACCCCCGCGCACTGGGCGCCGATCACCGCCACGAGCGCGGCCGCGGCGGCCAAAGGCGCCGCAGGGCGGCGCGCCAACGTCGTGGCGAACACCGCGGCCAGCACGAGCAGCAAGGCCACCCCAGCCAGCAACCACCCGGCACCCTCCCCGACCACCCGCGGGTACGGGATGCTCGTCGGCGCGAGCGGCGCCATGACCACTTCGATGCCGTACTGCGCGGGCGCGATGGAAAGCCCGGCTGCCAACGCGATCAGCACGACCATCGCGAACCCGGCGGCCGCCAGCACGACCGCGCCGGCCGCCTGCGCCGCCGCGAGCAACCGCCCCCGCACGGCGAAGACCGCCGCGACCACACCGATCACGACCAGCGGTCCGAACTCGACCAACGCCGCCCACCCCGGCTGGCTCACGCCGGCCGCCATCCCGGTGGCGAACAAGGAATGCGCGAGCGTGCCCGCCGCGCAGAAGGCCGCCGCCGCGATCACCCCGGACCGCGGATGACGCCGTACCAACACCCACACCGCGGCACCCGCCGCGACCACTCCCACCAACGCCGCCACCACGTGACCCGCCGCGCCCGGCTGGTCCCCGGCCACCAGCCGGGACCACGGCGGCGCCAGCGCCACGGCGACCAGCACCGCTCCCGCCGGCACCGCACCGGGCGGCCCGGGTAATCGCCACGCGAGCACGACGACCCCGGCGAACACCACCAACGCCACCACACCCTCGACCCGCGCCGGCCAGCCGAGCACCGGCAGCGCCTGCACCACGCAGACCACCAAGGCGACCGCGACCGTCGCGAGCAGGAGCGGCACCCGTAATCGACCGATCGCCCACGCGACCAACGCGATGACCACGACCGCCGCCGGGACGATCAGCAGTGCTGCGCTCCCCGGCACGGGGACAATGCCGGCGATGCCGGCGATGCCGGCGATGCCGACCAAGCCCGCGGGCGGCGCGGCGAACGCCAGCGCGGCCACCAGCCCGCCCGCCGTGTCCCGCCGGCGCACCGCGATCACGAGCAGCACGGCCGACACGGCCAAGGCGAGCACCGGGATCACCGGGTGCACGCCGGGCGCCGAGGTCCCGGGCTGCCCTGCCTGCCCGGCCACCACGTCCAGCCCGATCATCGGTGACGCGCCCGCGCCGACGGCGAACGACGCGGCGACCGCGCCCGCGACGGTGGCGAACCGCGGCCACGGCCCGTCGTGCGGGGCCAGCGCGAGCAGCGTGGCGAGCACCGCGACGACCAGCATGACCACGGCCAGCGACGCGGCGTCGGGCACGTGGACGGCCAGCACCGCGGCCACGGCCGTGGGCAGCACCAGCCCGGTGCCGACCGGGCCGGCCGCGAGCCCGCTGAACGCCATGGCCACCAGCGCCACCAGCGGCAGACCGAAGCGGATGACTATGAGCAAGGTCGGCGAGGGCGGCGAGAACTCCTCGGACGCGGCGCCCACGACCGACGCGACCACCGCGACCGCGACCAGGTCGGCGCCGAACAACGCGGCGGCGGCGCCCAGCGCGCGCTCCACCGGGACGCCGAGCGGGCGCGGGCGGTCGAGGTCGGTCACGGCGGCGCCCCGCCACACCACGACCCCGTACCCGGCGAGCACCAAACCGAGCAGCAAACGCAGGAAATCGCTGGTCAACCAGGCGGAGACGAGCACGGCCGCGCCGGCCAGCAACACCGCGGCGGCAGCGGTGAACCCGATGGTGACCGGGTCGCCTTCGGGTGGAGCCGAGGCAGAGCTCATTCCTCCCCCCAAATGGTCGTCACCGATCATTCGGGCGGAAGCTGACACCTGTTACCGACCGGCCGGGCGGGTTGACGCCCACATCCACCCGACCGGACGCCTGGCCTCGGCTACCCTCGACAAAGCGGGTGCCCCTGCTCGGCCCCATGATTTCTCGACGACTGGCTGGAGTTCCGTTCCGTGTTCGACACTTTGTCCGACCGGCTCACCTCGGTCCTGCAGAACCTGCGCGGCAAGGGACGGCTGTCCGATGCCGACATCGACGCCACCGCGCGCGAGATCCGCATCGCGCTGCTCGAGGCCGATGTCGCGCTGCCCGTGGTCCGCACCTTCATCGCCAAGGTCAAGGAACGCGCCAAGGGCAGCGAGGTGTCGCAGGCGCTGAACCCGGCCCAGCAGGTCGTGAAGATCGTCAACGAGGAACTCGTCGAGATCCTCGGCGGCGAGACCCGCCGGCTCAACCTCGCGAAGAACCCGCCGTCGGTGATCATGCTCGCCGGCCTGCAGGGTTCCGGTAAGACGACGCTGGCCGGCAAGCTCGCGCGCTGGCTCGTCGGCCAGGGCCACCGGCCGCTGCTCGTGGCCTGCGACCTGCAGCGCCCCAACGCGGTCACGCAGCTGCAGGTCGTCGGTGAGCGGGCGGGCGTCGCGGTCTACGCACCCGAGCCGGGCAACGGGGTCGGCGACCCCGTCGACGTGGCCCGCCGCTCGATCGACGAGGCCAAGCACGGCCAGAACGACGTGGTCGTCGTCGACACCGCCGGTCGCCTCGGCGTCGACGAGGAGATGATGCGCCAGGCCGCGGACATCCGGGAGGCCGTCCAGCCCGACGAGGTCCTGTTCGTCGTCGACGCCATGATCGGTCAGGACGCGGTCACCACGGCCGAGGCGTTCCGCGACGGCGTCGGCTTCACCGGCGTGGTGCTGACCAAGCTCGACGGCGACGCCCGCGGTGGTGCGGCGCTGTCGGTGCGCGAGGTCACCGGCCAGCCGATCCTCTTCGCGTCCAACGGCGAGAAGCTCGAGGACTTCGACACCTTCCACCCCGACCGGATGGCCAGCCGCATCCTGGGCATGGGTGACGTGCTGACCCTGATCGAGCAGGCGGAGCAGGCCTTCGACCAGGAGCAGGCCGAGGCCGCCGCGGCCAAGGTGGCCAGCGGCGAGCTGACCTTGGAGGACTTCCTCGAGCAGATGCTCGCGGTGCGCAAGATGGGCCCGATCGGCAACCTGCTGGGCATGCTGCCCGGCGCGGGCCAGATGAAGGACGCGCTCGCCCAGGTCGACGACAAGCAGCTGGACAAGCTGCAGGCGATCATCCGCGGCATGACCCCCGCCGAGCGGGACAACCCGAAGATGATCAACGCGTCCCGGCGGCTGCGCATCGCCAAGGGGTCCGGCGTGCAGGTGCGCGACGTCAACGAGCTGGTGAACCGGTTCTTCGAGGCGCGCAAGATGATGGCGCAGATGGCCGGCCGGTTCGGCTTCGGCGGTCCGGGCCGGGTCAGCAAGACCCGCAAGGGCAAGAAGGGGAAGAAGGGGAAGGGGCGCGGTCCCACACCGCCCAAGGTGCGTGGCGGGATGCCCGGTTTCCCCGGCGGTCTGCCGCCCATGCCGACCGGCGGTGGCGGCCCGAGCCTGCCACCCGGTTTCGCCGGTGGCATGAACGACCTGCCGCCCGGCTTCGACCCGTCGAAGCTGAAGCTCCCCAAGAACCCCAAAGACAATTGAGCGGCCTGCACCTCAGGGGAGTGGTGCTCCCGGGTGACGAGGTCCGTGATCTCTGGGTGGTCAACGGCCGGGTGCGCACCACGCCCGTGCCGGGCGCGGAGACGGTCGCCGACGGCGGCTTCATCGTGCCCGGGCTCGTCGATGCCCACTGCCACATCGGCATCGGCCCCGACGGCCCGGTCGACCTCGACGCGGCGCACGAGCAGGCCGTCGTCGACCGGGACACCGGCGTCCTGCTGATCCGCGACTGTGCGTCCCCGCTGGACACCAAGCCGCTGCAGGAACGCCTCGAGCTGCCCCGGATCCTGCGCGCCGGGCGGCACATCGCCCGGCCCAAGCGCTACATCCCGCACCTCGGCGTCGAACTCGAGGACCCGTCGCTGCTGCCCGGCGCGGTCGCCGAGCAGGCGGCTGAGGGCGACGGCTGGGTGAAACTGGTCGGCGACTGGATCGACCGGTCCGCGGGCGCGGGCGCCGACCTCGCTCCACTGTGGCCGGACGAGGTGCTCGCCGAGGCGATCCAGGTGGCGCACGACGCGGGTGCGAAGGTGACCGCGCACGTGTTCGGCGAGGCCGCCCTGCCGGGTTTGCTGGCCGCCGGTATCGACTGCATCGAGCACGGCACCGGCCTGACCGACGACACCATCGCGATGATGGCGTCGGCCGGGACCGCGCTGGTGCCCACGTTGATCAACATCGAGAACTTCCCGGGCATCGCGCAGTCCGCCGACCACAAGTACCCGGTCTACGCGGCCCACATGCGTGAGCTGCACGAGGGTGTGCGGGCGACCGTGCGTTCGGCCATCGAGGCGGGCATCCCCGTCTACGCGGGCACCGACGCGGGCGGCGGGATCGCCCACGGCCGCATCGTGGATGAGATCCTTGCCTTGCGGGACACGGGAATGAGCGCCGAGGACGCGTTGGCCGCCGGGTCGTGGGCGGCGCGGCGCTGGCTCGGCTGGTCCGGCTTGGACGACGGCGCCGCGGCCGACTTGCTCGTGCTCGCCGACGATCCACGCAAGGACCTCGAAGCGTTGCGCCACCCGGAATTGATCATGCTTCGCGGAAGGCTGGTGGGCTAGCCCTTTTCGCGCCGGTTAACCTGGGCGTTCAGCCGCAGTCCCGGGAGGCGCTCGTGACCCAGCAAGGCGAGGCGTCCGAGCACTCCGCGGATTCCCCGCACGAGCCGCGATCCCCGCACGAGCCACAGCCCCCGCAGCAGTCACCATCCCCGCAGCAGCCACCGTCCTCGCGGCCGGAGAACGACGCGGAGCCGCCGCGTACGCACCGCTGGGGTTTCGGTGCCTTCCTGTTCGTTGAGGCCGTGTTCGTGCTTTCTGCGGTCTTCATCAGCGTCCTGATCGACGGCCGGCGGCACCCCATCGCGCTGACCCTCGTGGGCACGATCGTGCCCGCGGTGCTCGCCGCCGGGGTCGCGATGCTGATCACCACCCTGCGCGGCAACGGCCCGGTCAAGGACCTGCGCATCGGCTTCACCCGTGAGGACTTCCGGGTGGGCATGAAGTTCGGCGTCATCGGGCTGATCTGCACGACGGTCGCCGCCGTGATCTGGACCAGGGTCGTCGGCGAGGAGAACGCCACGTCCGCGCTCGGCTCGCTGGTCACCGACGAGCGCCTGCCGGTGTTCGCCGTGGTGGTGATGTTCCTCTACGTCTGGCTGATCGGGCCGGTGTGCGAGGAGATCATCTACCGCGGCCTGCTCTGGGGTGCGCTGGAACGGTTGCGGTGGGGCCGCTGGACGGTGCTGCTGCTGTCCACCGCCGTGTTCGCGGTCAGCCACCTCGAACCGTGGCGCACGTCGCTGCTGCTGGTCATCGGCCTGCCCATCGGCCTCGCCCGGATGTACACCGGCCGCCTCGGCAGCAGCGTGATCGCCCACCAGGCCAACAACTTCCTGCCCGCGCTGACGTACCTGCTGACGGCCCTGGGTGTGATGGCGACTTGATCGACCTCAACAGCGACCTCGGCGAGGGCTTCGGCGTCTGGCGCCTCGGCGACGACGACGCGCTGCTGGACGTGGTCACCTCCGCCAATGTCGCGTGCGGCTTCCACGCGGGCGACGCGTCGACCATGCGCGCGGTCTGCGCCGCGGCCGCCGAGCGGGGCGTGGCGATCGGCGCCCAGGTGTCCTACCGGGACCTCGCCGGGTTCGGCAGGCGGTTCATCGACGTGGACCCGGTGCAGTTGGCCGACGAGGTGCTCTACCAGATCGGCGCGTTGCAGGCCTTCGCCCGTGCCGCAGGCACCGACGTGGTCTACGTGAAGCCGCACGGCGCGCTCTACAACGCCGCGGTCCACCACGAGCGGCAGGCGGGCGCCGTCGTCGACGGCGTGCGGGCGTTCGGCGCGCTGCCCGTGCTCGGGCTGCCCGGCTCGGCGCTGCTGCGTGCGGCCGAGCGGGCCGGGCTGCCCGCCGTGCCCGAGGCGTTCGCCGACCGCGGCTACACCCCGGAGGGGACGCTCGTGCCGCGGGGCGCGGAAGGCGCCCTGCTCACCGACACCGCCGCCGTGGTCGAGCGGGCCACGCGGCTGGCCCGCGACGGCGAGATCGTCGCCGTCGACGGCACGGTCCTGCGCAGTCGCGCCAGGTCACTGTGCCTGCACGGCGACACACCCGGAGCGGTCGGCCACGCCCGCGCGGTACGGGCCGCATTGGACGGAGCGGGGGTGCCGATCGTCGCGTTCGCGGGCCGTCTGGCAGAATAGACGGCTGTCCGCCGAGGTCGGCCCCTCTCACCGTGCCCTGGCGCCCAAGAACTCGGACGCACGCATCCGTCCCCACTCGGGTCGCGCGCGCTCCACCACGAGCAACAACAGTGTCTAGGAGCACCTCTACCCGTGGCTGTCAAGATCAAGCTGCAGCGGCTCGGAAAGATCCGCGCGCCGTACTACCGCGTCATCGTCGCCGACGCGCGCACCCGCCGGTCGGGCAAGGCCATCGAGACGATCGGCAAGTACCACCCGAAGGACGAACCGAGCCTCATCGAGATCGACTCCGAGCGGGCGCAGTACTGGCTCGGTGTCGGCGCGCAGCCGACCGAGCCCGTGCAGCACCTGCTGGAGATCACCGGCGACTGGCAGAAGTTCAAGGGCCTGCCGGGTGCCGAGGGCACCCTGAAGGTCAAGGAGCCCAAGACCAGCAAGCTGGACCTCTTCAACGCCGCGCTCGCGGCCGCCGGCGAGGAGCCGACGACCGAGGCGACCACGCCGAAGAAGAAGAGCGCGCCGAAGAAGGCCGAGGCCAAGGACGACGCCAAGGCGGACGCCAAGGACGCCAAGGCTGAGGACAAGGCTGAGGACAAGGGTGCCAAGGAAGAGTCGTGAGCTTCTTGGCTGACGCACTCGAACACCTTGTGCGCGGCATCGTGGACAACCCGGACGACGTTCGCGTCGAGCTGGTGACCACGCGCCGCGGCCGCACCCTCGAGGTGCACGTGCACCCCGACGACCTCGGCAAGGTGATCGGCCGGGGCGGACGCACCGCGACCGCCCTGCGCACGGTCATGGCCGGCATCGGCGGCCGTGGGGTCCGCGTCGACGTAGTGGACACCGACCACTAGATGGAAGTTGTCGTCGGCCGCGTGGCCAAGGCGCACGGGATCCGCGGCGAGCTCGCCGTCGACCCGCGCACCGATTCGCCCGATGAGCGGTTCAAGCTCGACGCGAAGGTCATTGGCCAGCTGCGTGACGGCACTCGCAGGACGTTGACGATCGCAGCCGTCCGGCATCACACCGGACGGCTGCTCGTCACGTTCGCGGAGGTCCTCACCCGCGATGTCGCCGAGTCGCTGCGCGGGTGCCTGCTGCTCGCCGACACGGCGGACCTGCCGCCCACCGGCGACCCCGACGAGTTCTACGACCACGAGCTCGAAGGGCTCGCGGTCCGGCTCGCCGAGGGGGAGCCGATCGGCACCGTGCGTGAGATCAGCCATGCGCCGGGAGCCGACCTGCTGGTGCTCGAACTCGCCGGTGGCCGTGAAGCCCTGGTGCCCTTCGTCAAGGAGATCGTCCCCGAGGTGGACGTCGTGCGCGGGTTCGTGCGCATCGACCCGCCCGAGGGACTGCTGGACGAGGACTGAGGATCCGGCAGTGCGCATCGACGTCGTCACGATCTTCCCCGAGTACCTCGAACCGCTGCGGGCGGCGTTGCTCGGCCGCGCCATCGAGCGCGGCCTGATCGAGGTCGACGTGCACGACCTGCGCGACTGGACCCACGACGTGCACCGCTCGGTGGACGACAGCCCATACGGCGGCGGTCCCGGCATGGTGATGAAGCCGCAGATCTGGGGCGCCGCGCTGGACGAGGTCTGCGCCACGCCGGCCCGGCTGATCGTGCCGAGCCCGGCCGGACGGCCGTTCACCCAGGCCATGGCCCACGAACTGGCCGCCGAACCGCGGCTGGTCTTCGCGTGCGGCCGCTACGAGGGCATCGACCAGCGGGTGATCGACGACGCGGCCACCCGGATGCCGGTCGACGAGGTCTCGATCGGCGACTACGTGCTGATCGGCGGCGAGGTGGCCGTGCTCGTCATGGTGGAGGCGATCGTCCGGCTGCTGCCCGGCGTGCTGGGCAACCAGCTCTCCCACGAGCAGGACTCCTTCTCCGACGGCCTGCTCGAAGGCCCCAGCTACACCCGCCCGGAGGTCTGGCGCGGCCTGGCCGTGCCCGAGGTGCTGCGGTCGGGCAACCACGCGTTGATCGACCGCTGGCGTCGTGACCAGGCGCTGGCCCGGACCTACGAACGCCGCCCCGACCTGCTCGCCGCGCTGCCTGAAGACGCGCTCGACCAGCACGACCACGCGGTGCTCGACCGGTTGCGGACCGGCGGGTGACGCCCCGATTTCCGGTGTTCCGCCCGCGTCTGGCACACTGAACAGGTTGCTGCGGCCAGACGAGCGGGCCGCGCACCGCAAGCCCATCCCCACGGTTGGTCGTCGCGAGGTCTTCTTGCGCGCCCCGGGGGCCGTAGACGAAGTTCGACAACGAGGACGGATTACCGATGAACACCCTGGATGCCCTGGACGCCCAGTCGCTGCGTTCCGACGTCCCGGACTTCCGCCCGGGTGACACGCTGAAGGTTCACGTCCGCGTCATCGAGGGCTCGCGCGAGCGCGTCCAGGTGTTCCAGGGCGTGGTCATCCGTCGCCAGGGCGGCGGCATCCGCGAGACCTTCACCGTGCGGAAGATCTCGTTCGGCGTCGGCGTCGAGCGCACCTTCCCGGTGCACTCCCCGAACATCGCCCGCATCGAGGTCGCCAAGCGCGGTGACGTGCGCCGGGCGAAGCTGTACTACCTGCGCGAGCTGCGTGGCAAGGCCGCCAAGATCAAGGAAAAGCGCGAGACCACGCCCGCGTCCTGACCGGCGTCCCACACCAGTTGCCGTAATCTGGTTACGTGGTCAACCCTGTGCACTCCGCAGCGTCCGAGGATGATCCCGACCGCATCGGCGAAAGCGTATCGGTACCTGAGGTGGAAACGGCGGAGTCGGTAGAAACCGACGATTCCGCCGAGGCCTCGCCCGCCGTCGGGGCTCATCGGAAAAAGAAGAAGCCGCGGTCGTTTTGGAAGGAACTGCCGATCCTCATCGGGGTCGCGCTGTTGCTCACCTTCCTGATCCAGCAGTTCCTCGCGCGGGTCTACGTGATCCCGTCCGAGTCGATGGAGCAGACGCTGCACGGCTGCGCCGGGTGCTTCGGTGACCGCGTGCTCGTGGACAAGCTGACCTACGACTTCGGCGATCCCGAGCCTGGTGACGTCATCGTCTTCAAGGGCCCGGACACCTGGACCGAGAACGACTTCATCGCGCCGCGGTCGGACAACTTCTTCGTGCGGGGTCTGCAGGCGGTCGGTTCGGTCGTCGGCTTGGCGCCACCCGACGAGCGCGACTTCGTGAAACGCGTCATCGCCGGCCCCGGCCAGACGGTGAAGTGCTGCGACGCGAACAATCACGTGCTCGTCGACGGAAAACCGTTGAACGAGCCCTATATCTATTGGAACGGCGGTCCGCCGATCCAAGAATCCTTCCCCGAGGTAAAAGTGCCGGATGGCACCTTGTGGGTGATGGGCGACAATCGCAACGATTCGTCCGATTCGCGTTATCAGGGTCGCGTCAGCGATACCCAGGGAAACGTGAATGGCGTGGTGCCGATCGACCACGTGATCGGCAAGGCACGGCTCATCGTGCTGCCGCCGGGGCGTTGGGGCACGGTGGACGCCCAGAACCCGCAGGAGCAGGCGTCGGCGATGGGTGCGCCCGCCTGGCAGCAGGGCGCGCCGTTGGGCGCGGGTCTGGCCCTGGCGTTCCCGACGCTGTGGTTGGGACGGCGGGCCAAGGGTTTCGTTGTGGCCAAGTGGCCCCGAAGAAAGCGTGACGAAGGCTAGTTCGTGTCCGGAGACGTGCGGCAAGCTACCCGGTCGCGGCGTCCCAGGGCTTCGGCCGGGCGCCGTGCCGGATCCGCCACGGCTCGGGTTGGTCCGCCGCTGGTCGAGCCGCCGCCGCGCGTTCCGGTGCGGCGCGACGCGGGGACGTGGGCGTACCAGTCGGCGCTGGAGCGGCGCGGCCTCGGGCCGGTCGCCGGCGTGGACGAGGCGGGCCGTGGCGCTTGTGCCGGGCCGTTGGTCGTGGCCTCGTGCGTGCTGCGCCCGGGCGATGCGGGCCGCTTCGCCGACCTGACCGACTCGAAGCTGCTCAACCCGCAGGCCCGCGAGGAGATGTACTACAAGGTCCTCGCGCGGGCCGCGGACTTCGCGATCGTCGTGGTGCCCACCGAGGAGGTGGACCGGCGCGGCGTGCACCAGGCCAACGTCGAGGGCATGCGCCGTGCGGTGGCCCGACTCGAGCACCACCCCGGCTACGTGCTGACCGACGGCTTCCGGGTGACCGGGTTCGGCGCGCCGACCATGCCGGTGGTCAAGGGCGACCTCGCGGTCGCCTGCATCGCGGCGGCGTCCGTGCTGGCGAAGGTGACCCGCGACCGCATCATGGGAGGGCTCCACGACGAGTGGCCGATGTACGGCTTCGACGAGCACAAGGGCTACATCACGCCGACGCACCGCGCGGCGTTACGCGCGCACGGGCCCAGCGATGTGCACAGGTGGTCGTTCGTGACCGTGCAGTCCGCTGGGCTCGCCCACGGTAAACGTGCGCCACATCGGGTGGCGTTGAGTGTGGCGGCGGCCGACGTGGTCCAGAATGGTGGGTCCCCGCAGGAAGCGGGTCAGGCAGGAGGAGCGCGCACGCGATGAGTGCGGAGGATCTCGAGAAGTACGAGACCGAGATGGAGTTGTCGCTGTACCGCGAGTACCGCGACATCGTCGGGCAGTTCTCGTACGTGGTGGAGACCGAACGGCGCTTTTACCTGGCGAACGCCGTGGACGTGCAGGTCAGGGACGCGGACGGCGAGGTGTACTTCGACGTCCGGATGTCGGACGCGTGGGTCTGGGACATGTACCGGCCCGCGCGGTTCGTCAAGAACGTCCGTGTGATCACGTTCAAGGACGTCAACGTGGAAGAGCTGGACAAACCGGACCTGCGCCTACCCGACGACGGGCCCTTCCCAGGCTGAGTTATCCACAGCCACCCAACTATCCACAGATCCACCATCACCACCCCCACACCCCGCCGATCTCCGGCAAAGTCGTAACCGGACCACCCACTCCGAAACGACTTCCAAGGGGGACTCATGGGGATCAAGCTCGACCACCGGGACCTGGGCCGGCGCGGCGAATGGCTCGCTGAGCGCTACCTGCGCAAGCACGGCCTGAAGGTGCTGGGCCGCAACTGGCGCTGCCCCGCGGGCGAACTGGACCTGATCGCCACCGACGGCAAACGCCTCATCTTCTGCGAGGTCAAGACCCGCGGCGGCACCGGCTACGGGGCGCCCGCGGAGGCGGTGACCGAGGACAAGGCCCGCCGCATCCGCCGCCTGGCCCGCCTGTGGCGCGATGCCAGCCGCAGCCCGTTGCAGGACAGCAGGTACGACATCATCTCGGTGCTCTGGCCACCGGGCGGTGTGCCCCGCATCGAGCACCTGGCAGGTGCGTTCTGATGCGCTGGTACCGCCCTGCCTGTCCGGTGCCCGCATTGCTGGGTGCCGCCCTCCCGCTCTCCGCGCGGGTAGCTCGTCGCCCTGGCCCACCGCCTCCGCGCCGGCGCCGCCGAGCTGCCTGGTCTGTCGCTCTGACTGGCGTGGGCGGGACCGTCGTCGAGGTGGAGGCCGACAAGGGCCTCCCGTTCTCGGAGCGGATGGTTCGCCGCCCCCGTCAGCCGCGTTCGGCCGTGGCCTGTCGCGCTGAGGGGGAGACGTGATGGCTCGCGGTCGTACCTGGTCCGTCGCTCTGACTGGCTTGGGCGGGACCCTCGGCGAGGTGGAGGCCGACAAGAGTCTCCCGCTCTCGGAGCGGGTGGCTTGCCGCCTCGGGCAGCTGTGTTCGGCCTTGGGCTGTCGTGCTGAGGGGGTGGGGTGATGGCTCTGGCTCGTGCCTGGTCTGTCGCCCTGATCGGCGTGGACGGGACCGTCGTCGAGGTGGAGGCCGACATCGGCGCGGGCACGCCCGCCGTGCACATCGTCGGCCTGCCGGACGCGGCACTCCGGGAAGCCAAGGACCGCGTGCGTGCCGCCGTGCGCAACAGCGGCCGCAGCTGGCCGGACAAGAGCATCACGCTGGGCCTGTCCCCGGCGACCCTGCCCAAGCTGGGCGCCGGCTACGACCTGGCGTTGGCTTGCAGCGCCCTGGTCGCCGCCGGAGCTGCACCCGGTGAGCGCCTGGCCAACACGGTGCTGCTCGGCGAACTGGCCCTGGACGGCCGCGTGCGGCACGTGCGAGGCGTCCTGCCGGGCCTGCTGGCCGCCCGCCGCGCCGGGCTGACCCGTGCCGTGGTGCCGACCTCCGCGCTCGCCGAGGCGTCCTTGGTCACCGGCGTCGAGGCCGTCGGTGCCGAGCGCCTCGACGAGGTCCTGCGGTGGCTGGACGGCGAAGACGACGCCCTGCAGCAGCCGGGGGAGTACGTTCCGGCCGACCCACCGCGGGTGGACGACCTGGCCGACGTCGTGGGTCAGCCCGAAGCCCGGTGGGCGCTGGAGGTCGCCGCCGCCGGCGGCCACCACCTCCTGCTGGTCGGCCCGCCGGGCACCGGCAAGACCATGCTGGCCCGCCGATTGCCGGGCCTGTTGCCGATGCTGTCGATGGAGCAGTCGTTGTCGGTCACCGCCGTGCACTCGGTGGCGGGCATGCTGACCCCGGACGCGCCGCTGATCACGGTCCCGCCCTTCATGGCCCCACACCACTCGACGTCGGTGCCGGCCCTGGTCGGCGGCGGCGTGGGCATCGCCAAACCGGGCGCGATCAGCCGCGCACACCTCGGCATCCTGTTCCTCGACGAAGCCTGCGAGCTGGGGCCGCACAAGCTGGAGGCCCTGCGCACCGCGCTGGAAGAAGGCGAAGTCCGCATCGCCAGACGCGATGGCGTCACCTGCTACCCGGCGCGCTTCCAGTTGGTCCTGGCCACCAACCCGTGCCCATGCGCGCCGCCCCGAGACCGCGACTGCACCTGCACCCCGGACGCCCGCCGGCGCTACGCGGCCCGTTTGTCCGGGCCGTTGCTGGACCGCGTGGACATCCGCGTCCGAACCAGGCCGATCACGGCCATGTCGGGCGTCGAGGTCAACCCACCGGAGTCGACGGCCGCCGTCCGCGCGCGGGTCCTGGCCGCCCGTGAACGAGCCGCCGCTCGTTGGGCGGATCGAGGCTGGCGCACCAACGCCGAGGTTCCAGGCCCAGTCCTGCGTCGCGAATACGCCTTGCCCGACAAGGCAACCGCGCTGCTGGACCGCGGTCTCAACGCGGGCGCCGTCACCGCCCGAGGCGCCGACCGCTGCCTGCGAGTCGCCTGGACCCTGAGCGACCTGGCCGGTGCCGCCCGCCCCACCGCCGACCACGTTTCCGCCGCCCTCGAATTCCGCGACCGCCGAGTCGCCTAACCCCGAACACCACACACCCACTCAGGCCGGTCGACTCCCGGCCCGCCCACCTATGCCTTTGTTTCCTTTGCCACAGAACGGAATCCCGCCATGCACAACCTCCTCACCCTGCCGCCCGCGCCCACGGCCCACAACGACTCCACAGCCATGCCGTCCTCGCTCATCGAGCGAGACCGCCCGCCGCTGGAGCTCACGCTCACCGCGCAGGCGTCGAATTTCCGTTGCCCAACACGGAAATCGTCCATGACCACGGCTTTATCCGCCGCCGCATCCAGTCCTCGTTTCCCTGTCCCACCCACACGGAGAAGTCCATGACCACCGAACCAACCGCACCCTTTCCGGCCTGGCCCCGTCCGAAGCGCGTCGCGAGCAGAGGTGCGTCGTGACGGTTGATCTCACCGACGTTCGCAACGCGCGGGCGTACCTGATGCGCGTGGTCGAACCACCCGCCCCGGCCCTCGCCGCTTTGGTCGACAAGCTCGGCCCGGTCGAGGCGGCCGATCGGGTGCGCAGCGGCCACGTCCCGGATTGCGTCGACGCCGAAACCTCCGCACGCCGCGAACAGGACCTCGTCGCCAATGACTTCGCCCTCGCCGAAGGGGTCGGTGCCCGGCTGGTGATCCCCGAAGATCCCGAGTGGCCCGCCTGGCCGCTGCTCCCGCTCGCGCAGGCCACTCTCGAGCGCCACCGCTGCGGGCTCCCGCTGGGCCTCTGGGCCCGCGGCCCGGTTCCGCTCAACGAGGCCCTCGACCGCGCGGTGTCCGTGGTCGGCGCTCGCGCGGCGACCGGTTATGGCGCCGAGATCGCCGCCGAATTCGGGCACGGGCTCGCCAACGCCGGCATGACCGTGGTCAGCGGCGCGGCCAACGGCATCGACGGCGCGGCGCACCGCGGAGCGCTCGCGGCACGGGGACCCACGGTCGCCGTGCTCGCCTGCGGTGTGACGATCAACTACCCGGCGAGCAACAGCAGCCTGATCGACGCGATCGCCGAGCGCGGCCTCGTGCTCAGCGAGTACGCACCAGGCGTTCCGCCTGGGCGCCACCGCTTCCTCGTGCGCAACCGGCTGATCGCCTGCCTCGGTGCCGGCACGGTGGTCGTCGAGGCCAATCTGCGCAGCGGTGCTCGTAACACCGCGGCCACGGCCGCCGCGCTGGGCCGGGTCGTGCTCGCGGTGCCCGGACCGATCACGTCCGCCATGTCGGCGGGGTGCCACGAGCTGCTGCGCACCGGGCAGGCCGTCGCCGTCACGTCGGTCAAGGAGATCGTCGACTCGTGTGGTCCGCTCGACGCCTCGCCCGACGATCGCGATCGCGGTGAGGCACGGGTCACCGACGCCCTCGCGCCCGAAGCACTGCGCGCGTTCGAGGCGTTGAGCATCCGCACCGGCCGCAGCCCGGAGCACGTCGCGCTGGCCTCGGGCATCCCGTTGCCGCGCATTCGGTCGCTGTTGCCGGAACTCGAACTCACCGGCTTCGCCGCGCGCGTCGAGTCCGGCTGGGTCAGGGCGGTGCCGGCCGGATGAGCAGCCAGCGTCTGCGTGCCAAGCCGGATCCGAGCCGGGCCGCACTCGCCGAAGCCCGCGCCCACGGCTTGCGGCAACGCCAGCGCGCCCGCCTGGGGAACGCCCGCGGTCGTGAACTGACCCATCGGTGCCGCCGCTGCCGCGACGTCATCCGCCTGATCGATTGCGTCGGTCATGCGGAGACCTGCGATGCCGACGAGCCGCCCTAGCCCGGGCCGCGGCGACTGGCCAACGACTGGCAGACGACTGGCAACTGTGTGGCTTCGATTTGGGGGGGCAGATATTGATCAGGTTGCGGTGCAGAGCGGAGTGGGCCGAAGGGCTCAACCTGCGGAGATCCGGTCGGCGGTGTCCGACGGGTCCGGCTGGCGGCCCCAACCGGAGGCGCGGCGCACGGTCGTGGTGCTTGACTGGTGCGCTGTGGTGACGCAGCGTAGTAGCCATGGGCTCATCCGTGCGTCGCCCCGGGCGGCGGGTCGATCTTGGTGGCGCGCGACGGCGGCTGCCCGATGCCGTGGGTGCGGTGCTCGACCAGTACGAGCGGCACCTCGCTCTGGAACGCGGGCTCTCCGACCACACAGTGCGTGCGTACCTGGGGGATGTCACCTCGCTCCTGCTGACCGTGTTCGGCCCGGAGCCGGGTCCGGACCGGCGCCTCGACGAGGTCGACCTGGCGGCCCTGCGTGGTTGGCTCGCGGCCCAGCGGTCCGAGGGCGCCAGCCGCACGACGCTGGCTCGCCGGTCGGCGGCGGCCCGCACCTTCACGGCGTGGGCGCACCGGCGGGGTCACCTCGACACCGACCCGGGCGTGCGGCTGGTGGCCCCGCGACCGCACCGGACCCTGCCGGCCGTCCTGCGGCCGGACCAGGCCGAGGCGCTGATGACGGCCGCCAAGTCGGGCGCCGCCGAGCTCGAGCCCGTCGCGCTGCGGGACCAGGCCCTGGTGGAACTGCTGTACGCCACCGGGATCCGGGTCTCCGAGCTGTGCGGCCTGGACATCGACGACCTCGACATGGGGCGCCGGGTGCTCCGCGTGCTCGGCAAGGGCAACAAGGAGCGGACCGTGCCGTTCGGGGCGCCCGCGGCGACCGCCGTCGACGCCTGGCTCGAGCACGGGCGCCCGCACCTGGCCGTCGAAGGCTCCGGTTCGGCGCTGCTGCTGGGTGCGCGAGGCCGGCGGCTCGACCCGAGAACCGCGCGACGGGTGGTCCACGACGCCGTGGCCGCGGTGCCGCAGGCGGCCGACATGGGGCCGCACGGCCTGCGCCACAGCGCGGCCACGCACCTGCTGGAAGGTGGCGCTGACCTTCGTAGCGTCCAGGAGCTACTCGGTCACGCTACGCTCGCTACTACGCAGCTCTACACTCACGTGACCGTCGAACGGCTGAAGGCGATCCATGACCGAACCCACCCCCGTTCCCGATGACCTCGGGGGAGGTTCACGTACCGTGACGACGACCTCCTCGCGGGTACAAAACAACGGGTGGTCCGCGCCGTACGGCGCCGGCCAGCCGAGCGGGGTGCTGCCCGGCGACCACCGGACGGCGGACGACGTCGAAGCCGGCATCGTCGCCTTGTGGCGGGACTTCGGCAACAACCGCGAGCAGCGCTACCGCGACCGCCTAGTGCTGCACTACGCGCCGCTCGTCAAGTACGTCGCCGGCCGGGTCGGCACGGGTCTGCCCGCGCACGTCGACGTGGCCGACCTGGTGCAGTCGGGGATCTTCGGCCTCGTCGACGCGATCGAGAAGTTCGAGCCCGAGCGCGGCCTCAAGTTCGAGACCTACGCCATGCAGCGCATCCGGGGCGCGATCCTCGACGACCTGCGCTCGCAGGACTGGGTCCCGCGCTCGGTGCGCGGCCGCGCCCGCGAGGTCGAGCGGGCCCTCGAACGCCTCGGCGGTCAGCTGCAGCGCACCCCGAGCGACGCCGAGGTGGCCCGCGAGCTCGGCCTGCCGGTGTCCGACCTGCACGAGGTCTACGCCCAGCTGCAGCTCACCAGCGTGGTCGCGCTGGACGAGCTCGCCGCCGCCGGGCGCGGCGTGACCTCGCTGGCCGAGACCCTGCCGGACGAGGGTGCCGACGACCCGGTCGCGCTGCTGGTCGACAAGGACAACCGGCGCCAGCTCGCCGAGGCCATCGGGCGGCTCGCGGAGCGCGACCGCATCGTCGTGACCCTGTACTACTTCGAGAACCTGACCCTCGCCGAGATCGGCAAGGTCCTCGGGGTCACCGAGTCGCGCGTGTGCCAGCTGCACACCCGCGCGGTGCTGCGGCTGCGCGCCAAGCTGGTCGAGAGCTGACCAGCGTCAAGCGTCGCCCGGGTCCCAGGGTTTCAGGCGGACGCGGGTGACCTGCACATAGCTCAACGGGTTCACGTACGCGCCGTTGAGCAACGCGCCCCAGTGCAGGCACGCCGCCGCGCTGCAGCCCGGGTGACCGGCACGCAGCACGCCGATCTGCTGGCCCCGGTAGACCTGGGCACCCGTGGTCACTGACGCGGCCACGGGCTCGTACGTGGTCCGCAAGCCACCGTCGTGGTCGATGGAGACCACCGGGATCCCCGCGACCAGGCCCGCGTAGACGACCACGCCGGCGTCCGCGGCGAGCACCGGTGTCCCCACCGCGGCGGCCAGATCGACACCGCGGTGGCCGCGGCCGTAGGGCGTGTCGGGCGGCTCGTAGCCCCGCACCACGGCGTGCGGCGGGGCCAGTGGCCAGCTGAAACGCGCAGGCGTCGGGTCGGCTTGGGCGGGCAGGGCCATCAGGGTGGCGAGGGTGACGGCGATGGCGGTGATGAGGGTTCGCATGGGTTCCAGGGTGCTGGGTGGACCGGGGGTCCGGCGGCCATGGAGCCGGATCTGTGGATAACCGGGTGCCTGTGGACAACTCGGCGGTGGAGGCCGTGCGACCTGCGTCGAAGAGAGCGCGTAGACTGCCATCGCGGCCCGTGGCGACACGGGACGACTTCGCGTGCCACCGCACAACGGCTCCGGTTCAGCTCGCCGGACCGTGCACGGCATCCCGCGGTCCTGCCGGCGATCCAGCCGGCGGGTTGGGAAGCCGGCGGTGCCACCAGGGCGGCGGCCACCCGGTCCGCCGCGACAACCGAACTGCCGGCCGGTGCGGACGCCCGGACGGCCAGACACGAAGAAGGTGCGAATCCGGCCATGGCCGTCGTCACCATGAAGCAGCTGCTCGACAGCGGCGTGCACTTCGGGCACCAGACCCGCCGGTGGAACCCGAAGATGAAGCGCTACATCTTCACCGAGCGCAACGGCATCTACATCATCGACCTGCAGCAGACGCTGACCTACATCGACCGGGCTTACGAGTTCGTCAAGGAGACGGTCGCGCACGGTGGGTCGATCCTGTTCGTCGGCACGAAGAAGCAGGCGCAGGAGGCCATCGCCAACGAGGCCAAGCGCGTCGGCATGCCGTACGTGAACCAGCGCTGGCTGGGCGGCATGCTCACCAACTTCTCGACCGTGCACAAGCGCCTCCAGCGGCTCAAGGAGCTCGAGTCGATGGAGCAGACCGGCGGCTTCCAGGGTCTCACCAAGAAGGAGATCCTGATGCTGACCCGTGAGAAGGACAAGCTGGAGCGCACCCTGGGCGGTATCCGCGACATGGCGAAGGTCCCCTCCGCCGTGTGGATCGTGGACACCAAGAAGGAGCACATCGCCGTCGGCGAGGCGCGCAAGCTGAACATCCCGGTCGTCGCGATCCTCGACACCAACTGCGACCCAGACGAGGTCGACTACCCGATCCCGGGCAACGACGACGCGATCCGCTCCGCCGCGCTGCTGACCAAGGTCGTCGCCGAGGCGGCTGCCGCTGGTCTGATCGCCCGCTCCGGCGCGCGTGGCAACAACGCGCCCGAGGGCCAGGACAAGCCCGAGCCCGGCGTGGACGCCGAGCCGCTGCCCGAGTGGGAGCGCGAGCTGCTGGTCAACGCCTCCGCGGGTCCCGCCGAAGGCGAGCAGCCGCAGGCCCAGGCCTGAGTCCCTGATCGCGCCAGAAACCCAGTAAGGACGGAAAACCGCACGATGGCGAACTACACCGCGGCCGACGTCAAGCGTCTCCGCGAGATGACCGGCGCCGGCATGATGGACTGCAAGAAGGCCCTCGAGGAGTCGGACGGCGACTTCGACAAGGCCATCGAGATCCTGCGCATCAAGGGCGCCAAGGATGTCGGCAAGCGCGCCGAGCGCGCCACGGCGAACGGCCTCGTCGTCGCCGATGGTGGCGTCATGGTCGAGCTCAACTGCGAGACCGACTTCGTCGCCAAGAACGCCGACTTCCAGGCCCTCGCCGACCGGATCGTGGCCGTGGCCAAGGAGAACAAGACCGCCGACGCGGAGGCCCTGAAGGCGGCTCCGCTCGACGGCAAGACCGTGGCCGAGGTCGTGGCCGAGAACAGCGCCAAGATCGGCGAGAAGCTCGAGCTGCGCCGTGCCGTCGACTTCGACGGCACGGTGGCCACGTACCTGCACCGCAAGGCTTCGGACCTGCCCCCGTCGGTCGGCGTGCTCGTCGAGTACACCGGCGACAACGCCGAGGCGGCCCGTGGCATCGCGATGCAGATCGCGGCCATGAAGCCCCGCTACGTCACCCGTGACGAGGTCCCCGAGGAGACCGTGGCCAACGAGCGCCGCATCGCCGAGGAGACCGCTCGCGAGGAGGGCAAGCCGGAGCAGGCCCTGCCCAAGATCGTCGAGGGCCGGGTCAACGGCTTCTTCAAGGACGTCGTGCTGCTGGAGCAGGCCTCCGTGGTCGAGTCCAAGAAGACCGTGAAGGCGATCCTGGAAGACGCCGGGATCACCGTCACCCGGTTCGCGCGTTTCGAGGTCGGCCAGGCCTGATCGCTTCGAGAAGAGCGACAACTAGGATCGTGCCCCGTCCCCGTCGAAACCCGCCGGGGACGGGGCGCGGTCGTGTTCAGGCCGAAAAACTAGGGGAGTACCGGTGAGCTGGGACGACGGGCGCGACGGCTACCGAAGGGTGCTGCTCAAGCTGGGCGGCGAGATGTTCGGCGGTGGTGCGGTCGGCGTGGATCCCGACGTCGTGCAGGCCGTCGCACGCCAGATCTCCGATGTGGTGCGGTCCGGCACGCAGGTCGCGGTGGTGATCGGTGGCGGCAACTTCTTCCGCGGCGCCGAGCTCTCCCAGCGCGGCATGGACCGCGACCGCGCCGACTACATGGCGATGCTGGGCACGGTCATGAACTGCCTGGCGCTGCAGGACTTCCTCGAGCGGGTGCACCACATCGACACCCGGGTGCAGACCGCGATCACGATGGGCCAGGTCGCCGAGCCCTACATCCCGCGGCGCGCCGAGCGCCACCTTGAGAAGGGTCGCGTGGTCATCTTCGGCGGCGGGGTCGGCATGCCCTACTTCTCCACCGACACGGCCGCCGCGCAGCGCGCGCTGGAGATCGGCTGTGACGTCGTTCTGATGGCCAAGGCCGTGGACGGTGTCTACACCGCCGACCCGCGGATCGACCCGACGGCCGAGATGTACGAGCGGATCACCCACCGCGAGGTGCTCGAGCGCGACCTCAAGGTCGCCGACGCCACCGCGTTCAGCTTGTGCATGGACAACAACATGCCGATCATCGTGTTCAACCTGCTCACCGAGGGCAACATCGCGCGGGCGGTGCGTGGTGAGAAGATCGGGACCCTGGTCAGTACGCCGAAGGAGCAGTCGTGATCGACGAGACACTCTTCGAAGCCGAAGAGAAGATGGAAAAGGCCGTGTCGGTTGCGAAGGACGACCTGATGGCCGTGCGCACCGGCCGCGCGACGCCGGGCATGTTCTCGCGCATCGTCGTGGACTACTACGGGTCGCCGACGCCGATGAACCAGCTCTCCAGCGTGAGCATTCCCGAGGCGCGGATGGCGGTCATCAAGCCCTACGACGCCAGCCAGCTGCAGGCCATCGAGAAGGCGATCCGCGACTCCGACCTCGGCGTGAACCCCAGCAACGACGGCAACATCATCCGCGTGGTCATCCCGCAGCTGTCCGAGGAACGCCGCCGCGACATGGTGAAGGTGGCCAAGGGCAAGGGTGAGGACGCCAAGATCACCATCCGCAACATCCGCCGCAAGGCCAAGGAAGAGCTGGACCGGCTGGTCAAGGACGGCGAGTCCGGTGAGGACGACGTGATGCGCGCGGAGAAGGAACTCCAACACCTCACCGACAAGTACGTCGCCGCGGTCGACGAGCTGGTCAAGCACAAGGAAACCGAGCTGCTCGAGGTCTGAGGAGATCCCGTGGTCTCCGGCCCGCTCGGAGAAGTCGACGATGACACCGTGGAAGACGAAGTGACGCAGGACGGCCCGGCCGACCCGCCGACGACGGAGAAGCCGCCCGCGGCCAAGGCGTCCAAGGCCGGCCGCAACTTGCCCGCCGCCATCGGCGTGGGCGTGGTGCTGGGCGCGGCCGTGCTGGTGTCGCTGCTCCTCGTGCGGCACGTGTTCATCGGCATCGTCGCCGTGGCCGTCGCCGTCGGCACGTTCGAACTGGCGGGCGCGCTCAAGCGGGGCGCCGGCATCAACGTCGCGTTGATCCCGTTGCTGGTCGGCGGTCAGGCGATCGTGTGGCTGTCGTGGCCGTTCGGCCGGGACGGCACCATCGCGGCGCTCGTGGTCACCGTGCTGGTGTGCTTCGTGTGGCGTTTCCGCGGTGGCATCGACGGCTACCTGCGTGATGTCAGCGCGTCCATGCTCACCGCGGTCTACGTGCCGCTCTTCGCGTCGTTCGCCGCGCTGCTGGTGATGCCGCACGACGGCGCGCAGCGCGTGCTGTGCTTCATGATCCTGGTGGTCTGCTCGGACACCGGGGGCTACATCGCCGGCGTGCTCTTCGGCAAGCACCCCATGTCGCCGACCATCAGCCCGAAGAAGTCCTGGGAGGGCTTCGCGGGGTCGATGCTCACCGGCATGGTCGGCGGCGCGTTGTCGGTGTGGCTGCTGCTCGACGGGCACTGGCTGCTCGGCGCGGCGCTCGGGGCGGCCCTGGTGCTCACCGCGACCGTCGGCGACCTGATCGAGTCGCTGATCAAGCGCGACCTCGGCATCAAGGACATGGGTAACCTGCTGCCCGGGCACGGCGGCCTGATGGATCGCCTGGACTCCCTGCTGCCCTCGGCCGTCGTGGCGTTCCTGCTGCTGACCTGGTTCGTCCCGGTCTGAGCGACGAGCCGCCGGCCCCACGGAGTCGACGGCTCGTCCGGTGCTCAGGCGGCCAGGCGTGCGCCGCCGTCGGTTTCGATGACCGTCCCCGTGATGTTGGGGTTGGTGGCCAGCAGGACGATCGCCTCGGCGACGTCGGCGGCGGTGGCGATCCGCTTGGTCGGCAAGGTTTCCGCGGCTTGTGCGAAGAAGGCCGCACGGGCGTCCGGCGGGAAGCTGTCCCACCACGGCGTGTCCACGTAGCCGGGGGAGACGGCGTTGACCCGGATCGGGGCGAGCTCGGCCGCGAGCGGCCGGACGAGCCCCTCGATCGCGGCGTTGAGCGACCCGATCCCGGCCGTGCCGGGCATCGCCGCCCGTGCCGTGATCGCGCCGACGAGGGTGACGGAGGCGTCCGGGGCGAGGCTCGGCAGCACCGCCTTCAACGCCGTCACGGTCGGCCAGTACTTCTCCTCGAACGCGCGACGCAGTTCGTCGACGGTGAGGTCCGCGAGCGGTCCCGCCCCGCCGTTCCCGGCGAGGGTGATCACCAGCCGGTGGACCGGCGCGATGCTCGCGGCGAGCGCGCGCACCGCGTCCGGTTGGCCCGCGTCGAGGACGTGCCCGCGCGAGCCCTCGACGGCGACGGTGGCCTTCGCCAGCCGGTCCTGGCCGCGGCTTGCGAGGTGGAGGTCGTCACCGCGAAGCGACAACTGCTGGGCGACGGCCAGGCCAATGCCGGACGTTCCCCCGATGACGAGCGTGGTGGGCATGGGCGCTCCTTGAATTTCGAGACGTGACGTCTCGACAAAGGTAGCACCGTTTCGAGTCGCCGCGTCTCGAAATAAAGTAGGGTCCGGTCATGGGCACACCGCCGGAGCAGACGCGCGGCCGCAAGCGCAGTGAGCAGACCAGGCTCGCGATCCTCACTGCCGCGTACGAGCTGACCACCGAGGTCGGCTACCAGGACCTCACGATCGAGGGCATCGCGGCGCGGGCCGGCTCGGGCAAGCAGACCGTCTACCGCTGGTGGTCGACCAAGGCCGACGTGCTGCTGGAAGCGTTGGCGTTGAAGGCCGACCTGAGCGTCACCACGGCGGACCAGGGATCCTTCGCCGACGACGTGGGCGCGTTCCTGCGCGACTCCGCGGTCCTGCTGGCCCGCCCGGGCGTGGTCGCCGTGTTGCGCTCGCTGATGAGCGAAGCGCAACGCGACCAGGACTTCCGCGACCGATTCCAACGGGAGTTCCTGCACAAGCGCCGCGGCGCGATCGACGTCCTCGTCACGCGGGCCGCGCGGCGCGGGGACAAACCGGCGTTCCTCAGCGCCGACCTGTGCGCGGATCTGATCTTCGGGTTGATCTGGTACCGGGTGCTGGCGACCGAGCCGAAGCTCACCGACCAGGACATCGCCGCACTCCAGCGGTTGCTCAGCTAGTCGTCGTAGGGGTCGTCGACCTCGGCGCCGATGACCTCTTCCGGCACCACGGTCGTGGTGCGGGACGGGTCGATCAGGGTGCTGACCGCGCCGGTCACGTCCTCGATCACCGCGAGCCGGCCGAACGGGGAGTCGAACGGCTCGACGGTGACCCGCGCGCCTAATCGGATCGCGCGGTTGGCGACGAGGTCGGTGCCCATCTCGGGGTCGACGCCGAAGTACACCATCCAGTGCGACGGGTGGTCGGGTGCGAACTCGGGGCCCATCTTGAGCCGCCCGAGGACTTGGTCACCACGCAGCGCCCAGGTCGTGTAGTCGTAGTCGACGCCGTCGCCGATCTGCTCGAGCTCGAAGCCGAACAAGTGCTGGTAGAACTTGTCGGCGGTCTCGCCGTCGTGGGTGTTCAGCTCGGCCCAGTTGAACGTGTTCGGGAACATGGTGCCGAAGCGCCACTCGGGCACCGGCTCCAGGAAGCCGACGGCCGCGCCGGTCGGGTCGATCGCGACGGCCAGCGACCCTTGCCCGGCAATGAAAACCGGCTCCAGCGCCACCCCGCCACCCGACGCACGCACGCGGTCGACGGTGTTGGCGGCGTTGCCCGTGGCCAGGTGCACGGTCCAGCCGGGCGGCAGGTACCGGTCGGTGAACCCGAAGATCCCGCCGCATGGCAGCGCATCCGCCGAGGCGATGATGTAGCCGCTGACGGGGTCGACCTCGTAGGTCCAGCCGAACAGCTCGGCGTAGAACTCCTTGCTCGCCACTGGATCCGGGGTCGCGAGGTCGACCCAGATCGGCGTGCCGGGGATGATCGTCTCGGTGTCCTCGTGCGGGTCGAGCTCTGTGGTCATCGCACCCCTCCCCGGCTGGTGAACTTGCGACGTTACGTGGCCGGAGCCGGGAAGTCAGCAGGCATTGGTCGCAGATGTGGTTACCTGTCGGGGTGGGTTTGGTGTCGCGCGCGGGACGACGGCTCGCCGCGTCCGCTCGTGGCGACGCGGTGCCGAGCCCGAACATCTGGCACTGGCCCGAGACCTACGAGATCGAGAACCGCGCGCAGGACGTGCACGGCGACATCTGGCGGGTGCTCGCCGAACACGCGCCGTGGCAAGGCAAGGACGTGCTGGACGTCGGCTGCGGCGACGGCTTCCACCTGCCGCGGTTCGCCGAGAGCGCGCGCAGCGTGACCGGTGTCGAGCCGCACCCGCCGCTGGTGGCCCGGGCGCAGGCACGGGTGGGCGACCGCATCGAGGTGGTGGCGGGCAGCGCGCAACGGCTGCCGCTCCCGGACGCGTCGATCGACGTGGTGCACGCCCGCACGGCCTACTTCTTCGGCCCGGGCTGCGAACCGGGGCTCGCCGAGGCCGACCGCGTGCTGCGGCCCGGCGGCGTGCTCGCCGTGGTGGACCTCGACCTGGCCCGCTCGCCCTACGGCGGCTGGCTGCGCGCGGACCTGCCGAACGTCAGCCCGCACGAGATCGAGAAGTTCTTCGACATCAAGGGATTCGACCGTCACGCGGTGGACACCACGTGGCGGTTCGAGGATCGCGCGGCCCTGGAATCGGTGCTGCGCATCGAGTTCTCGAAGGCCGTGGCCAAGCGGGCGCTGGCCCAGATGACCGGGCTGAGCTTCCCCGTGGCCTACGTGGTGCGCGTGCGTCGCAAGCCTTCCGGGCTGGTGGTGCCCGGCTGATCTGCCGTGATCAGCCGGGCACCAACCGGTACCGCTTACTCGTCGTCGGCGCCGTCCTCGGCATCGTCGTCGGCCAGGTCGGGCTCGACCTCGCCGAGGATCGCGTAGAGCTGGCGCCGGGCCTCGTTCATGACCTCGACGGCCCGCTGCTTCTGCGCGCCGCTGCCGGCCTGCGCCACCTGGAAGATGGCCGGCACGAGCAGGCCCATCGCGCTGCGCAGGTCGACGTCGTGCGGGTCGACGTCCTGGGTGACCTGCTCCCACGGCGGGCTGTCCTGCTTCTCGGCTTCGGCGCGGCCGTCGTCGGTCAGCTGGAACAGGCGCTTGTTGCTCGCGTCCTCGGTGGCCTTGATCAGGCCTTCGTCGGTGAGCATCTGCAGGGTCGGGTAGACCGAGCCGGGGCTCGGCTTCCAGAAGCCGCCGCTGCGCTCGTTGATCTCCTGGATCATTTCGTAGCCGTGCATGGGTCGCTCGGCGAGCAGGGCGAGGATGGCGGCGCGGACGTCACCGCGACGCTGGCGGCGGCCCGGTCCGCCGTGCCCGCGGCCGCCGCGGCGCGCACCAGGGCGGCCACGACCGCGTCCAGCACCGAACGGCCCGCCGACGCCCGGAAAGCCGCCCCACCCGGGGCCGGGCGGCGGGGGGAACGGGGGCGGCGGCGGGAACGGGTGGCCTGCCTCCCGCGGATCGCCCCCGTGGGGCGCACCGCGGTGCTCGTGCAGGAACTCGCGCATCTGGGCGCCCGGGTGACCGAACGAGCGCGGGTCGCCGAACGGGCTGTTCTGGTTTCCGAATGGGGATCGCATGATCTTGTCTCCTTACGTTTGGACTATCGCGATAGGTCAACGATATATCGGAACGTATCGCGATGCAACGTCTGAGACTCAACTCATGTCGTGGGACAATGAACGGGTTATGACTGCCCTCCCCCTTGTCTTCGATGCTCCTCGCCGTGGCCTGCCGCCGCGGCACCTCGCCGACCTCTCCATCGACGAGCGCCGCGACGTGGTCGCTGAGCTGGGGGAGAAGCCCTTCCGGGCCAACCAGCTCTCCACCCACTACTTCGGCAAGCTGTCCGCCGACGCCGGGTCGATGACCGACCTGCCGGCCGCCGCGCGCGACCGGCTCGGCGCCGAGCTGCTGCCGACCCTGCTGACCGTGGTCCGGCACATCCAGTGCGACGACGGGACCACACGCAAGACGCTCTGGCGCGCGCACGACGGCACGCTGCTGGAGAGCGTGCTCATGCGGTACCCGGACCGGACCACGCTGTGCGTGTCCAGCCAGGCGGGCTGCGGCATGGCGTGCCCGTTCTGCGCGACCGGTCAGGGCGGGCTGACCCGCAACCTGTCGACCGCGGAGATCGTCGACCAGGTCCGCGCCGCGGCCGCCGCCATGCGCGACGGCGAGGTGGGCGAGCCCGGACGCCTCTCCAACATCGTGTTCATGGGCATGGGCGAACCGCTCGCCAACTACAAGCGCGTTCTCGCGGCCGTGCACCGCATCTGCGACCCGGCGCCGGGCGGCCTCGGCATCTCGCAGCGCTCGGTCACGGTGTCGACGGTCGGGCTCGCGCCGGCCATCCGCAAGCTGGCCGACGAGAACCTGCAGGTCCGGCTGGCCGTGTCCCTGCACACCCCGGACGACGAGCTGCGCGACACCCTGGTGCCGGTGAACAACCGCTGGCCGGTGGACGAGGTGCTTCGCGCCGCGCGCTACTACGCGGACAAGACCGGCCGGCGGGTATCGATCGAGTACGCGCTGATCCGGGACATCAACGATCAGCCGTGGCGCGCCGATCTGCTGGGTTCGTTGCTGCGCAAGCACTTGAACCAGCTCGCGCACGTGAACGTCATCCCGCTCAACCCGACGCCGGGCAGCAAGTGGGACGCGTCGCCGAAGCCTGTCGAGCGCGAGTTCGTCCGCCGGGTCAACGAAGCGGGCGTGTCCTGCACCGTGCGCGACACGCGTGGCCAGGAGATCGCCGCCGCCTGCGGTCAGCTCGCCGCCGAAGGCTGACCCTCCCTCGTGCCAGCATTGACTGCAGTGACAGCGCCGGGGTGAAGCGTGGCGATTTTGACGATTCGCGACTTCGACGAAGGTTTGACGGCCAAGCTCAGGGCCCGGGCCGCGGCGCATGGTCGCTCGATGGAGGCCGAGGCGCGCGCGATCCTCACCTCTGTGCTGACCAAGCCGACCTCCGGCCTGGGCATGGGGTCGAGGACGCGGCAGCGGTTCGCGGATGGGGAAGACGGATCGTTCGACCCGCCCCAGCGAGTGGAACAGGCTCGAGCGGTGGAGTTCCCTGAGTGATCGTCCGCGACGGCCGCTGAGCTCGCCTACGGTGTGGCCCGGCTTCTGGGTGGCCAACGCAAAGCCGCCCTCGAGGCCAGGGATTTCTGGGCTTCTGACGTACGAGTTCCAAGATCAGATCTTGGCGTTCGCCCGCCCAAGTGGCAGCTGCCCATCACAGCCGGCAAGGGCAGGTCGCCGGGTGAGCCGGGCCCGTAGCGGCGGATGTTGAGCACGTCTGCGTGCCCGCGGCCGGTGATCACGATCAAGCTAGGCGACCAGCTGAGCGGCCCACAGCTGGCTCAGCCAGCCGGCGTAGCGCTCGTCGGTCCAGCCGCGTTGGCGGACCAGCCGGTACCAGAGCGTCCCGTCGGTGGTGGACCACAGGATGTCGCGGCAGTCCTGTTCGGACACCGCGAGCTGACCGGTGGCCTTGGCCGCGCGTGCGTGGACGGTCATGGCGGCGAGGCGCTGGTCGTCGATCTCGGCGAGCAGGGTCGCCGCGGCCTCGTCGGTGCTCGCTGCCCCGCGCACGGCGAGGTGCAGTTCCGCGGTGCGGCGCATGATCGCCGTGTTGACGGCCGCGAACCCTGCCAGCCGCCGGATGAGGTCCGGCTCGGCGAACAGGGCACGCAACTCCGGGCGCTCGAGCAACGGCACGTCCTGCTCGTCGCCGCCCACGGCCACGTCCCACGCGCGGTGCAGCAGCGTGGGCTTGTTCTTGAACGTGGCGTAGATCGTCTCGACGGCCACTCCGGCGGCGTCGGCGACGTCAGCGAGGGTGGTCCGACCGTAGCCGCGCTCGGCGAACAACCGGGTAGCGGCGGCCAGGATGCGCTGCTGGTTCTGCCTGGCCTGCGCGCGCCGCCGGCTGGAGTCGTAAGTCCTCTTGACTGCGTCACTCATCGAGCACAGTCTAACTGTATTTAATGCAGGCCGACTGTATTGGAGTGCGTGTCATGACCTCACAAACCGACGCCTTCCTCGCCGACATGCTGCCCAGGCAGGAGGTCGCCGAACGCGCGATGCTCAACGGCGACGCCGAGGTGCGCAGAGCGCTCTGGACCAAGCACGACCCCGTGACCCTCTTCGGGGCGGCCGTGCCGGTGCGCAGCGGCTGGGCGGACGTCGACCGGACCTTCGGCTGGGTCGCCTCCCGCTTCTCCGACCTCACCGACTACCGCTTCGAACTCGTGGCGGCCGAGGCGGACGGCGACCTCGCCTACACGATCGGCTTCGAGCACAAGACCGTGCGCGTGCACGGCGAGGAAACGACGTACACGCTGCGGGCCACCCACATCTACCGCCGCGAGAACGGCGAGTGGAAGATCGTCCACCGCCACGGCGACTACGTGCCGTCGGATCAGGAAGCCTGACGCCCGAACAGGTCCGGGCGGTAGAGCAGCACCCATTGGCCCATCGGCCCCTGGGTCCAGTTCGGGTCGATGCCGCCCAGCGGGATGGCCACCTGCTGGCGGCCGTCGACCGGGTGGCGGGGCGCGGTCGCGAGGAGCTCGCGCATCCAGCGCGGTGCGTTCGGCGGCACGATCCGGTGGCCCCAGCCGATGAGCCCGAGCGAGTGGACCGCGCCGACCGAGACCTGCGCGCCGCCGCGCACCCCCACCGAGCGCGGGTCGCCCATCTGCGTGGCGACCGGCCCGATCGCGTCGATGTCCTGCCAGAGCAGGCTCATGTGGAAGCCGAGGTGGTCGGAGAGCTGCACGCCGTGCTCGGAGAACTGGACGACGGTGCCCTGCCGGAGCCGGTTGTACTTGCTGTAGAGGATCCCGAGCAGGATCGCGTCGCCGACGACCGCCGCGATGATGCCGCCCGCGATCCCGCCGACCACCGAGCCGAGCACCAGCATGATCAACGTGAAGAACACGAGCGCCGCGATCCACGGAGCCGCGATCCGGCCGAAGCCGCCGCCGGCCATCCGGAACTCACGGGGGAGTGCCTGCTGCGGGTAGGTCACGACCGAAGGATGTCATGATCACTTTCGGTCACGTCAGCGGGCGGATCGTGAGCACCGTGCCGGACAGGTGGTCGGCGGCCGTGCTGCACAGGAACGCCGCGAACGGCACGACGTCCTCGGGCCGGCCGACGCGACCGCCCGGGTAGTTGCCCGCGACGCGGGCCAGGTGTTCCTCGGTCATCCCGTCGCGCATGCCCGGGGTGTCGGTCAGGCCGGGCGCGATGGCCGTCGTGCGGATGCCCTGGTTGCCCAGTTCGTGGTGCACGGCGGCGTTGAGGATGTTCACACCCGCCTTCGAGGCGCCGTACGGCCCGCTGCCCGCCCGCGCCGCGTCCAGCACGCCGCCGATGCTGCTCATGTAGATGATCCGCCCGCCCCCGCCGCGGATCATGAGCGGCGCGAAGTGCTTCGTGGTGAGGAAGCACCCGATCAGGTTGGTGTCCAGGACACGGCGAAGGTCGGCGGTGTCGAGGTCGAGCACCTTGGTCGGGCGGCCGTGCGGCATCCACCCGGCGTTGTTGATCAGACCGTCGACCTGGCCCCAGTGGGCGTCCACGGCAGCTGCCGCGACGCGGACGTCGTCCTCGGACGACACGTCGGCGACCAGCGGGATCGCCTCGCCGCCGTCGGCCCGGATCTCGTCGACCGTGGCCTGCGCCTTCTCCGGCGACCGCGCCAGCACGCCCATCCGCGCGCCCTCGGCGGCCAGGCCGAGAGCGAGGGCGCGACCGATCCCGCGGGCGGCGCCGGTGACCACGATGACCTTGTCCTTGATGTCGATCTGCATGCTCCACCCCGCCGAGTAAGATTGGGTTACAGACCAAACTTAGCACGCAGCCTAAAGTTTGCGAGGACGATCGTGGGACGGCGCGAAGCCAACCGGGAACGCATGCGCACCCGCCTGCTCGAGGCCGCGCTGGCGCTGTTCGCCGAACGCGGCTACGAGGCCACCACGATCACCGACATCGCCGAGCGGGCCGACGTCGCGCGCCAGACCGTGCTCAACCACTACCCGCACAAACGCGACTTCGTCCTGGCGTGGGGCGCGAGTCGCCGCGACCGGATCGCCGAGCAGGCGCGGCTGGACGGCCCGGCCGCCGCGAACCTGCACCGCTTCTTCGCCGCGTTCGCCCGCATGAACGAGGACGAACGCGAACTGACCCGCGCCCTGCACATCGGCCCGCGCGCCGACGAAGCACGCGTCTACCAGTGGCCGGTGGCCGACGCCGTGGTCGCGGCGGTCGAGCGGGGGATCGAGGACGGCGAGTTCGCCGCGGACCTGGACGCGCGGGCCGCCGCCGAGGTCGTCACCGCGGTCTACTTCGACACCCTCACCCGCTGGCTGGTCGACGGCCCGCCGCCGTTCGACCTCGGGGCCGCGCTGGCGGCCAGGCTCGACCTCGTGCTGACCGGTCTCGCGACACGCGGTTCAGTTCCACGCATCGATTACTGATCCCGGGTATCTTTTCAAGCATGGGTGAGCGTGAGCGCGTCATCGACGACCTTGCCGACGCCGGGGTGCTGGCCGCGATCCGGTGGGCCCACCGGTCCGCGCACGGCCAGCTCTGGCAGGACTTCAACCCCGAGGGCGGGCTCGACCAGCAATGGGTCGGGCTCACCGCGCACAAGTACCTGGTCAACCGGCAGGATCGGGTGTTCCAGTGCCAGGCCTACGCGGTCCCGCCCGGCGCCGACGGCGTCGGCCGCGACGTGCTGGCCGCGGGCATGCGGGACGAGGACTTCCGCAGCATGCCGTTGCTGCGGCCAGGTGTCGTCGAGCGCAGCGACCTCAACGGCTCGCCGGGCTGGCGCTTCGGCGACGTGCGCTGGTTGATGGTGTCGTGCGAGTACGGCCGGGTCGACGAGATCGTCTGGTCGCACCGCAGCGAGACCAAGGACCGGGTGGCCCGCCAGCCCCACCTGGACGACGAGATCGGGCTGTTCAAGCTCATGGAGCTGCTGCCGCCGGCCGAGTCGCTGACCGAGGACCAGCGCCTGCTGCGCAACACGATCGTGCTCGCGCACGCCATGGACCCGGACAACGGCGCGACCCAGCTCTACCTCGGCCGCGCGCGGTCCAATGACGACCACGGCCCGGCCTGGGCGTGGAAGGTCGACCTGCTTTCCTTGTCCGACACGGCGATCGCGCCGCAGTCCACTGTGGACGTCCAGCGCGCGGCCGACAGCGACACGGTCAACGAGACCGTCCGGATGCGGATCCCAGCGCAGCGCGGCGAAGCACCGCGTGCTATTGGTGACACATGAGCGACCGGTTGGGCGATGCGGCCACGTTCTTCGACGGCGGCAGGCTCACGCTGGCCCGGCAGCTGGCCGGGCTGCGCAAGAACGCCCTGGCGACCGCCGTCGGCAAGACGCCGACGGCGATCGCCGGGTACGAGAACGGCGTCAAGAACCCAAGCGCCGCAACGGTTGGCGCGCTCGCCCTGGCCCTGGAGGTCGAGCCGGAGTTCTTCCTGGTGCGCCGTGAGGCCGTGCGCCTGGCCCAACCGCACTTCCGGTCGTTGCGTTCCACCAGCCAGGTCGCCCGCGACCAGGCGAGCGCCTACGGCCACCTCGCCATCGACGTGGCGAGCGCCATCGAGCGGCACGTCGAGTTCCCGGCGCGGGACCTGCCCGCGCACCCGGTCGCTATCGACGCCGCCGGCTGCGGTCCCGAGGAGGCGGCCGCGATGTTGCGTGCGCACTGGGGTCTGCCGGCCGGGCCGGTCGGCCACCTGGTGCGGCTGGCCGAGAACCACGGCGTGCTGGTGGTGTTCAGCCCGCCCGGCAGCGCCACAGTGGACGCGTACTCCTTCGACACCGCCGACCGGCCGGTCATCGTGCTGAACCCGTTGAAGGACGACTACTACCGCCAGCGCTTCGACGTGGCGCACGAACTCGGCCACCTGGTGATGCACGGCGATGCGGAGCCGGGCGGGAAGGCGGTGGAGGACCAGGCCCACCGGTTCGCCGCGGAGTTCCTGATGCCCGCCGACGCGATCGCCGACCAGTTGCCCGCCAAGGCCGACTGGAAGCGGTTCGGCGAGTTGAAGCAGCACTGGAACGTGAGCCTGCAGGCGCTGCTCTACCGCGCACGCACCCTGAAGGTGATGAGCGACGTCACCTACCGCAACGCGATGACGACCGTGTCCAACCGCGGGTGGCGCCGCCGCGAGCCCGGCCCGATGCCCCTGCTCGAAGGCCCGTCGCTGCTGCCGACCGCCGTCCGCCTCCTGCACGACGAGGCCAACGTGGACGAACTCGACCTGGCCACGCAGTGCCAGGCCCCCCTGCGCCTCTTCCGCACGATCGTCGCCCGCACACCCGCGGCGTAAATCCAGAACGGACACCGGTGATCAAATCTGGTCACCATCGGGTCAGAAGCAGGACAAAGCGCCTGAGAGCCGCCGCCGAGGTGTTCACTGGGGGAGATCAAACCTCGTCGCCGCCGGAAGGGGCCCGCTCGGCATGCCCGAAATCTTCATCAACTACCGCACCGGCGATGGTCACCACCTTGCAACGATCCTGGATCAGAAGCTGCGTGCTCGATTCGGCGATGAGCACGTCTTCCTGGACCACAACGCGATCCCTGCAGGGGCGGAGTTCGCGGAAGTGCTGGACAAGGGTGTCTGGAGCAGCACGGTCCTGTTGTGTGTGATCGGGCCGGACTGGCTGACCGACTCCGATGACAACGGCAAGCCGAAGATTTTCGACGGCAACGATTGGATTCACAGGGAGCTCGTGCTGGCTTTTCAGCACGGCGTGCACGTCATCCCGGTGATCGACGAGCGAGCGGCCCAACCTTTGCGGGCCGAGGACCTGCCTGCGCCGCTGGCGCGGCTGGCTCTGCTGCAGTACAGGACATACCGCGCTCGTGAGGTCGACGCCTCGATCGATCGGATCGTGGCCGATCTGTTGGCTCTCATCCCGGGGCTTGTCGACCGGGAGGCTCCGGACGAGACGACCGACACCGGGCAAGCCATCTCAGTCGAGAATTCGGGGACCATCGGCGCCAACTTCTTCGGGCCCGTGCACAACAACGGCGGGGGAACCGTGGCAGGGATGGTCACCCGGGGCGACCGGCAGTGATCGAAGAAGACATTCGCCCGCCGGAACCGGCCCTGGCCGGCGATCAGTTCAATTACCACTTCTACGCCGTGAGCGAGTCATCGCCGCGGCGAGCGTCTCGGCACATGCACGTCGGTGACCTCGCTTGGCTGTTCCGCCGGTTCGAACCCCCGCCAGGTCACACCACGGCGCTGGCCATGCTGACCGAGCACGACATCGTCGTAGTGGACGGCGTGCCCGGGACCGGCAGGCGCACGGCGGCCACCATGCTGCTGAGGGCCCACGCCGACCGGGCACATCGCTTCCAGGAGCTGTCGACTGACAGTGGGCCTGTCTCCTTGGACAACGCATCGGTCGCCAAGGGCGATCTTCTGTTGCTCGACCTCACCGCGGTCGACATTGAGGGGTACCGGCAGATCCAGCGGGTGTTGTCGGCGTTCCGTGCGACGGTGCGGGACGTGGGCGCCAAGCTTGTGATCGTCGAGCGCCACGGGGTTCGCGACCAGCTCGACGTGCACTTGCGGCAGTTCCGGGTCGAGCTCGGCAGGCCTGATCCGTTGTTCGTGTTGCGCCGCCACCTGGTCGCCAACGGCATCACCTGGCTCACGGGGGATTGGCCGAGCGTTGCCGGGCTGGAGGAGTTTCTCCGCACGGCGTCCATGCGAGACATCGAGGGCCTGGCCGAGCTGGTGAGCACGGCGCGGGACGTGACCCTCGGCGGACGGCTCAAGGCCGCGGTCGAGGCATCAGGAGACCGGGCCGCGGAGGTCGAAGCGGCGATCTCAGATAGTCCGGATGGGCGGCGCCGAGCGCTGTTGTTCGCCGCCGCCATGCTGGAGGGTTCGCGGCTACCCGCGGTCCACCGGGCGACGGAGATCCTGGTGGAGTTGGCGGAGCACCCGCCGGACGAAACGCCTGTGTTGGAGCGTGAACCTGTGCCGGTGCAACTGCGGCAGCTCGGCGCCACGGTCGAACCCACCGGTCAGGTCTGGTTCACCAAACTGGGCTACAGCACCGCCGTGATCCGCTATTTCTGGGACAACCGGATCGACATGCGCTTCGCCCTGCGGGACTGGGCAGAGCGCATGGCCGTGTTGCCGGAGCTGAGCGCAGTGGAGCGTGATGACGTCGTTGAGCGGGTAGCCGAGCAATGCCTTCGAGTCGATCGGCCCGAAGACCTCGTGGTGCTCGCGCAACACTGGTTGCGCACGCCCGGCCGCGACCTGTCCCGCCAGCTGTACCGGCTGCTGCAGACCGGCCTGCTGAACGAGCGTTGGGGCCCGCAGTTTCGTCGCCTGCTCTACGACTGGGCGGCGGTCCGGTCATTGAGCGACCGGTTTGCGGCCGTGCTCACCAAACTGTGCATAGAGGTGCTGGCGCCCACCCGCCCAGAACAGGCTCTTGTTCGGTTGCACCGCCTGGCCAAGCGCGCGCGGCAAGAGCTTGACCCAGTGGCAACTGCGCAACTGCTGGCGCTGACCGAAAGCGACGACCGGCTGCTGCGCCACTTGTTCGACCGGTTGCGCTACCACCCGGCCGGCTCGCGGTGGCGTGCAGAGTTCCTGTTGTTCTTCGAGGCTGCGGCGCCTGCCCGGCTCACCGAGGACCGGTTGACCGATCAGGACCTGCGGCGCGCCGTGACCAACGGCTGGTCCGATGCGATGTCCAGGTCTGACGTGCCGTGGCAAGAGACCTTGTGCGAGTGGCTGGGGGCTGGTGGGGAAGCGGCAGACCCAGCGGCATTGCTCAGCATCCCGGCCGAGGCGGCCGTGGCAGCAGGGCGCGTGGGTGAGGTGTACCGGCTGGCCATGACCTGGGCGAAGTCGGGCGCCGATCAAGCCGCCCGCGTCCGGTTGGCGAGAGTGCTGACCGACATCGTCGACCACGCGCAAGGCATCAGTTGGTGACCATGTATCAGGGGAGGGACGGTCTGATGACATCGTCGGAGCGGGCACAGCTGACATTGGTGACCGTCTGCGCCTTCGCGTTGACGATCTTGCTTGGCGCGCTGTTCGGCTGGCCGGGATGGCTGTGGATCCTGCCTGGTGCGGCGCTCGTGGGCGCGCTGGTCATGCTGCACAACATGCTCGCGGTACGGGCGGCCCGCGAGCAGGGGCTGTACCGCGATCTCGCTGCCGCACGACGTCCCGAGGCGCCGCCCCCGCTGCCCCTTGAGCAACCAGCGCACTTCGAGCAGTGCCCGCTGCCAGAAACCCAGCTGCCAAGCGCTACTCCCGACTATGACTTTCTCTTCTCCGCCACCGTGTGGTGGCGTCCAGGTCCGCGTGCGGCGACGGCGCCAAGAGCGAATCTGCCTGCCAAAGCGATGGCAGCGCTGGTTGAGCGCGCGCTCCCCATCGTTGCTCGTGAACGGCCTGAGGATTGGCCGGTGGTGCGCTACCGCCTCGCCGATCAGCTCGGCGAGTTCCACCAGGATCCGGCAGGCGTGGTGGAGGTGTCAGCGGCGGACGTCAGCCTCAAGTTGGACGCCAAGGACGCCGCTCGGTTGGCGTCGTTCTCGGACACCCGCAAGGATTCCGAGGTTTGGCAGTACGAGCGCAGCCACACGGAGGACAAGCGCCGCTACTACCACGAGAACGTGTTCCACGATGCGGGTTCAGCGGTGGTCTGGTGGCTGATCAAGCAGGATGACAACGTCCGCCGGACCGTGGATGACATGCAGGCGCTCGCCGAGTTGGCAGCGGCAGCGAAGAACGAGGGATTCCTGCTGTCGCAGTCGAACGGTGTCAACGGGAACCACGCTCCGGCAGCGGCCGAAGACGTGGTCGGTGCGACAGAACGCCTGATGGACATCATCGGCCTGACACCGGACAGCGACGCGCGGACTCCCTTCGTCGATCGTCTCGTTCGGTACATGCGAGCGGCGGGCAAGGTCGAGGAAGCTGATCGCCTGCAAGAGAGGTTCGACCTGCTGGCGCCGGAGCCACCACAGTGGACCCCGCCCGACGCAGATGACGGCACGACGGAGAACGGTGGCGGCGACGTCAACGAAGCGAGGGTCGTCGCGGCGGTACCGCTCACGACCGCGCCAGCGCCACCGGAAGGTCGTCCGCCGTCGTCCTGGCCTGCCGAGGACGAAGGTTAGCCGTACCGAGAGCTAGACCGGGTTGGGACTGCTCACTATTGGGCGTGGCCTGGTCAAGGTCAGGTCAGAAGCTGGACATCAGCGCTCGAGCGGCCCATCCGGGTGTTCACTCACAAGTGCGCTGCTGTGTCGAGGGGTAACAGCAGACGGCTGGTGTGCAGGCCGCCCGCGTTCCGCACGGGGCGCGGGCGCTATCGGCGCCAGGAGGTGCGGCGGCGGTGGATGAACCAGCCGACGCCGAGCAGCAGGAGCACGCCGATGAGGATCAGGTAGGCGTTCTCGGTGTGCCCGCGGTGGTTGCCGATCAGGAACGCGAACATGACGAGGCCGACGAAGATGCCGGCGCCGGCGGTGGCCTTGGGGAACGAACCGTGCCAGCCCCAGTCGACCGACGGCTCTTCCTCCGGGTCCACGGCAGGCACGTTCGCCTTGCGCTTCTCGATCTCCGAGCTCGCCACGGACTCCTCCTGAACGCAACACCGATCCTGCGGCGCCCATGGTGTCACAGCGCGCGAACGCCGACAGCACGGGCTGGAAGAATGCGGGTGATGACACACGACAGCTCGCAACGCTCCCTGCTGCTGCTCGGCTCGACCGGCTCGATCGGGGTCCAGGCACTCGACGTGGTGCGTGCCAACCCCGACAAGTTCCGCGTCAAAGGGCTCGCGGCGGGCGGTTCCGACCCCGCGACGATCGCCGCGCAGGCGCTCGAGTTCGGCGTGGACGCGATCGCCATCGCCAAGGCGACCGCCGCCGAGGACGTGCAGCTCGCGCTCTACGCCCAAGCCCAGAAGGCCGGATACGACCGCGGCGAGTTCCGCCTGCCGCGCCTCTACACCGGCCCGGACGCGGTGCTCGAGCTGATCGACAACGTCCCGGTCGACATGGTGCTCAACGGCATCACCGGCTCGGTCGGGCTTGCGCCTACCCTGCGTGCCCTGCAGACCGGCGCCTTGCTGGCCCTGGCCAACAAGGAGTCGCTGATCGCCGGGGGCGCGCTCGTGCTCGACGCCGCCAAGCCCGGCCAGTTGATCGCCGTCGACTCCGAGCACTCCGCGATGGCGCAGTGCCTGCGCGGCGGCCGCGCCGACGAGGTCGACCGGCTCGTGCTGACCGCGTCCGGCGGCCCGTTCCGCGGGCGGAAGCGAGCCGAACTGGCCGGTGTCACCGTCGCGCAGGCGCTCGCGCACCCCAACTGGGACATGGGCAACGTCATCACGATCAACTCGGCGACCCTGGTCAACAAGGGGCTCGAGCTGATCGAGGCGCACCTGCTCTACGGCACGCCGTACGACCGCATCGACGTCGTCGTGCACCCGCAGTCGATCGTGCACTCGATGGTCACCTTCGTCGACGGCTCGACGCTGGCCCAGGCGAGCCCGCCGGACATGCGGCTGCCGATCGCCCTGGCCATGAACTGGCCCCACCGCGTGCCCGGCGCCGCCGCCGCGTGCCGCTGGAACACCCCGTCGGCCTGGACCTTCGAACCGGTGGACAACGAGACGTTCCCGGCCGTCGAGCTGGCGCGGCACGCCGGGTCGGTCGGCGGGTGCCTGCCGGCGATCTACAACGCCGCCAACGAGGAGGCGCTGGCCTCGTTCGTCGCTTCGAACACCACCTTTACCGACATCGTGGACACTGTTGCGCAGGTGCTCGAAGCGGCGGACGAATGGCGGACCGCCCCGGGCAGCGTCGCCGAGGTGCTCGAAGCCGAGCGGTGGGCACGGGCGAAAGCGCACGAGTACCTGGTCGTGGCGGGAAAGGACTGACGTGGTCGCCTACATCTTCGGGGTCGTGCTGTTCGCGATCGGCATCTGCTTGTCGGTGGCGTTGCACGAGGCGGGCCACATGTTCGCCGCCAAGGCCTTCGGCATGAAGGTGCGGCGCTACTTCATCGGCTTCGGGCCGAAGATCTGGTCGTTCAAGCGCGGTGAGACCGAGTACGGCCTCAAGGCCATCCCGCTCGGCGGGTTCTGCGACATCGTCGGCATGACCGCCATGGACGAGGTCACGCCGGAAGAGCTGCCGCGCGCGATGTACCGGTTCCCCGCGTGGAAGCGGGTCGTGGTGATGGTGGCGGGCATCGTCACCCAGTTCATCCTCGGCCTGATCATCCTGTACTTGATGGCCGTGACCATGGGGCTGCCGAACCTCACCGGCAAACCCACCATCAGCGGCACCGACTGCGCCGCGGCCAGCCAGAACCCGAAGTACTTCGACTACTCGCCCTGCACCGCAGCCGATCCGTCGCCCGCCGCGCAGGCGGGCATGAAGCCCGGCGACACGATCGTCTCGGTCAACGGCAAGCCGACCCCCGCGTGGACCGACGTGGTCACCACCACGCAGGACCTGCGCGGCACGGTCCCGTTCGTGGTCGACCGGGACGGCCAGCAGCTGACCCTGCAGGTCAACGTCGCGACCGTGCAGCGGGTCACCTCGGACGCCAAGTACGGGGCGGACGGCAACAAGCTGGCCGAGGTGGGCGCGATCGGCGTGAAGAGCACGCCGACGTTCCACTACGGCGTCGTGAGCGGCATCGGCGGCACCGCCACATTTACGGGTGACATGCTGGTCCGAACGTGGCAAGGCTTGATCAACTTCCCGAAGAAGATCCCCGCGGTGGTGCGCGCGATCGGTGGCGAGACCAACGACCCCGAGCGTCCGGTCAGCGTGGTCGGCGCCAGCCGCATCGGCGGCGAGGCGGTCGAAGCGGGGATCTGGTCGCTGTTCCTGCTGCTCCTGGCCAGCCTGAACTTCTTCATGGGCCTGTTCAACCTGCTGCCGCTGCTGCCGCTGGACGGCGGGCACATCGCGATCACGTTGTACGAGAAGGTCCGCAACTGGTTGCGCAAGCTGCGCGGCCTGCCCGCGGGCGGTCCGGTCGACTACACGAAGCTGACCACGATAACGATGGTCGTCGTCTTCCTGGGCGGCGCGGTTGTGCTGCTCACGGTCACGGCGGACATCGTGAACCCGATCCGACTACCACAGTAGGTTCTACCATGCCAGCCGGACCGGAAAGTAGGATCATTACTCACACTTCTTCGGTAGCCGCCACCACCAGTCGCGCTTCTGGGTTGAGATGGTAGCCGTCTTTGTCCCGTTGAATCAGCGGCACATATCCAAATGCTTCAGCGAACTGATTGGCGCGAAACAAGGCGTGCTGAACTTCGTGAGCGGTTGTGCCACCAAGCTCATCGGCTAGATCTTGCTCATTACATGGCTTGTCGTGCCGCGCGAGCACCTTCACAGTGGCTTCCCCCGGTTTGGGAAGGCTTCGTATCAATATCTCGGCATCGATGACAACCGGATCCGCGCTTGGCGCCTTATGTAGATTTCGGACCCACTTCCTTGTCGGATCGGCCGCGGGATTGAATACGAAGGCGCTCATCAGGTCAAGCCGGTGGGTTCATGAGGCATGCGGCGTCGCCGTTGCCGAGCTGCCTGCCGTCGGAGTGACGTAGCACTGTGACAACCACCTCGTATCTGTTGTATGACCACCCTGTGTGATCAGTGTACGTCGAACTGCTCCAACTGCCGGTCGAGCTTGTATTCAGGGTCGTGTTGCTGGCCTTCCAAAAGTTGCCATCTCTATAGATCGCTAGCCTGATATCGATGGCCGTGCTTCGAGGGTATTCGACCGCCCAGGTCTTATAGATAATGTATGGTCCATAACTGTCTCCAGGGGACTTGCATTTAATGTCTGCCCAGGTGTCGTACAACGTCTGCGTACTCGCAGGGCTGGCTAACGCGATTTCAGCTGGGGCCCCGGCCAGTAGCGTTAAGCAAAAAAGTGCAACTATAAGTCGTCGAAACATTCACTCAGGTTCTCACCTGCGGGCCGCTTCTTCAAGATGTGACAGCACTTTCACCGTACAGGACTAGCCGAGGTGATGTCTGCACGATCAATCGAAACTAATTTCTGTTACAAATTGTAATGCCCTTGCACTCTTCATTGCTACGATCTGTGAGGCGGATTTAGCGCATGCTCTCCGGCCCGACTGCTGAGGATGCCTGCTGAGCCCCACGGTGTTTATCGTCAATGCGATGTGGAAACTGATGGTCAGACCGTCCGGCGGCCCGGCTACGGACCGTCACTGGTTCTGTATGAACTTCACACGAATGTGGGCAACCGTCTTGATCCTGGTCACACTGAGCACGGGTCACCCGCGAAGGGGATGGCTTCGGCGGGTAGCGTTGGCGCCATGAGTGATGGCGTCCTGCTCGGTATGCCCGCCACGCCCCCGCCGGTCCTTGCGCCCAGGCGCAAGACCCGCCAGCTGATGGTCGGCCCGGTCGGCGTCGGCAGCGATCACCCGATCTCGGTGCAGTCGATGACGACGACGCTGACCTCGGACGTGAACGCGACCCTGCAGCAGATCGCGGAGCTGACCGCGGCCGGCTGCGACATCGTGCGCGTCGCGTGCCCGTCGGCCGACGACGCCGAGGCGCTGCCCGCGATCGCCCGCAAGTCGCAGATCCCGGTGATCGCCGACATCCACTTCCAGCCCAAGTACGTCTTCGCCGCGATCGAGGCCGGCTGCGCCGCGGTGCGCGTGAACCCGGGCAACATCCGCAAGTTCGACGACCAGGTCAAAGAGATCGCGCAGGCCGCGAAGGACCACGGCACGCCGATCCGGATCGGGGTCAACGCCGGCTCGCTGGACAAGCGCCTGCTGGAGAAGTACGGCAAGGCCACCCCGGAGGCGCTGGCCGAGTCGGCGCTGTGGGAGGCGTCGCTGTTCGCCGAGCACGACTTCCACGACCTCAAGATCTCGGTCAAGCACAACGACCCGGTCGTGATGATCCGCGCCTACGAACTGCTCGCCGAGCAGTGCGACTACCCGCTGCACCTCGGCGTGACCGAGGCCGGCCCGGCGTTCCAGGGCACGATCAAGTCCGCCGTCGCCTTCGGCGCCCTGCTCCGGCAGGGCATCGGCGACACGATCCGCGTGTCGCTGTCCGCGCCGCCGGTCGAAGAGGTCAAGGTCGGCGCGCAGATCCTGCAGTCGCTGAACCTGCGCCCGCGCAAGCTCGAGATCGTCTCCTGCCCGTCCTGCGGGCGCGCCCAGGTCGACGTCTACAAGCTCGCCGACGAGGTCACCGCCGGTCTGGACGGGCTCACCGTGCCGCTGCGCGTGGCCGTGATGGGCTGCGTCGTCAACGGCCCCGGCGAGGCCCGCGAGGCCGACCTGGGTGTGGCGTCGGGCAACGGCAAGGGCCAGATCTTCGTCAAGGGCCAGGTCGTCAAGACCGTCCCCGAGGCGCAGATCGTCGAGACCCTGATCGAAGAGGCGATGCGCATCGCCGAGGAGATGGGCGAGCCGGTCGACGCCGACGGCACGAATGGCACGAATGGCACGGCGAAGCCAACCGTTACCGTCTCCTGACCGCATCGCATTTGGCGCTGCGTGGCCGTAATCTGGCACGCTGTGCATGTGTTGCGCCTTGCCGGAGCGCGGCTGCTCGATGATCGGGATCGTCAGGCGGTGGCGGCTGTCCTCGCCGCCGACCCTGTCGCGTCCTGCATGGTCGCCGCACGCGTTGAGGCCGCGGGGGTCGACCCCTGGCGGCTCGGTGGTGAGCTCTGGGGCTACGACGAACGGCCGGGCCGCTGGGCCCGTCTGGACGCCCTGTGCTTCGCCGGACCGAACCTCATCCCGTTGACGGGTGGGCGAGCCGCACTGCGTTCGTTCGCCGACCGCGCGCTGCGCAAGCGCCGGTCCTGCTCGTCGCTGGTCGGCCCGGCCGAGCAGGTGCTCGGCCTGTGGGAGGAACTGCGCGGCGACTGGGGCCCGGCCCGCGAGGTGCGCGAGGACCAGCCGCTGATGGCCGCGGGCAAGCCGCCGCTCGTCCGGCCCGACCCGCACGTGCGCCAGGTCCGCCCGGAAGAGCTCGACCGCTACCTGCCGGCCGCGGTGGCCATGTTCATCGAAGAGGTCGGCATCGACCCGCGCACCGGCGACGGCGGTGCCGGGTACCGGGCGCGGGTGGCCGAACTGATCGCCAGTGGACGGGCGTTCGCACGCTTCGACCGCGGCGAGGTGGTGTTCAAGGCCGAGGTCGGCTCGCTTTCCACCACCGTCGGCCAGATCCAGGGCGTGTGGGTGCACCCGGACCGGCGCGGGCAGGGGCTGGGTGCCACCGGGACGGCTGCCGTGGTCGAGCGGCTGGTGAGCGGCATGGGCCGCACGGCGAGCCTCTACGTCAACGGTTACAACGCCGTGGCGCGCGCCGTGTACGACCGCGTGGGCTTCACCCAGGTCGGCAAGTACGCAACGGTGCTGTTCTGAGGTCGGGCATACTCGCGCGGTGCGTCTCACCCGCGGTCTTGTCGCTGTCGCCCTGGTTCTGCCGCTCGCGGGTTGCGGGCTGTTCTCCGACGATTCCGGCGCCCAGGATGCCGCGAACAAGTTCCTGACCACGTTCGCCGCCGGTGACGACGCGGGCGCGGCGAAGCTGACCGACGGCGGCGATTCGGCACGCAGGCTGATGGATTCGGTCCGGGCCAGCCTGAAACCGGCCAAGATCACCACGAAGCTCGGCCAGGTGGACACGGCCGACGGCGGCTCGTCGGCCTCGGCGACGTTCACCGTCACCTGGGACCTCGGCAGCGGCCGCCTGTGGACCTACGACGGCCACTTCGACCTGGCCAAGAACGGCGACGCGTGGCAGGTGCACTGGGCGCCGACCGTGCTGCACCCGCAGCTCGGCGCGCAGCAGACGATCACGTTGCACGACGAGCAGCCCGAGGCGGCCCCGGTGCTCGACCGCGACGGCAAGGTGTTGATCGAGCCGATGCGCGTGGTGTCGGTGGTGGTGGACGGCAAGGCCGCGGGTGACCTGAACAAGGTGGCCGGCGGTCTGGCCAGCGTGCTCAAGCGGTTCGACAAGACCATCACCCAGAAGTCCATTGTGGATGGAGTGAAGAAGTCCGGCGGCCACTACCAGGTGATCTCGTTGCGGGACAACGACTACAAGTCGGTCAAGTCACGCATCTACGACCTGCCGGGGGTGGTGTTCCCCTCCTCGACCCGGCTGCTGGCCGTGGACAAGAAGCTCGCGCCGGTGCTGCTGGGCCAGATCCGCGCGCTCGTCGACAAGCAACTGACCGGGCAGGCCGGCTGGCGCGTCACCATCAACAACAGCACCGGCACGGAGGTGCAGGAGCTGTTCAGCAAGCCTGTGCAGCCCGCGCAGGCGATGACGCTGACGATCAGCACCAAGTACCAGAAGGCGGCCGAGGCGGCTCTGGCCAAGCAGCCGCAGAAGGGCATGATCGTCGCCATTCAGCCCTCCACCGGTGAGGTGCTGGCCGTCGCGCAGAACACCAAGGCCGACAAGGACGGGCTCCCGGCGCTGTCCGGCCGCTACCCGCCGGGTTCCACGTTCAAGATCATCACTGGCAGCGCGGCGCTGGGCAGCGGCATGGCCACTGCCAACAGCAAGCAGCCGTGCCCCGGCAAGATGACCATCGGCACCCGCGAGATCCCGAACAACAACGAGTTCGACAAGGGCACGATCCCGCTGCACGAGGCGTTCGCCGTGTCCTGCAACACGACCTTCGCCAACCTCGCGTCGAAGATGCCCCCGAACCTGTTGTCCGACACGGCGTTGAAGTTCGGCCTCGGCGTCGACTACGTCATGTCGGGCGCGACGACGATCACCGGGTCGGTGCCGCCCGCGACCGACGAGACCGAACGCGCCGAGGACGGCTTCGGCCAGGGCAAGGTCCTGGCCTCGCCGTTCGGCATGGCCCTGGTCGCGGCCACCGTCGAGTCGGGCAAGCTGCCGCTGCCGATCCTGGTGCGCGACACCAGGACCACTCAGAACGTGCCGGTGCAGCCGGTGGATCCCAAGGTCCTCGCCGCGATGCGCTCGATGATGCGCGAGGTGGTCACCAGCGGCCACGGCGCGACGATGAAGGACATCCCGAACTCCTACGGCAAGACCGGCACGGCCCAGTTCGGCGACGGCTCGCACGCGCACGGCTGGTTCGTCGGCTATGTCGGCGACATGGCGTTCGCCACGCTCCTGGTCGACTCCGGCACGTCGGGCAAGGCGGCGAACGCGGCGGCGCTGTTCGTCAAGGCGGCCAAGGGCTGACGGCATCCGGCCGCGACGCGGTCGGACGGCCAAGTACGGTGGGGGTCATGTCCGTTCGTGCCCCACTGACTGCCGGTGTGCAGACCCCGCGCCGGCCGGTTCCCGCGTCCATCCCGCGCCCCGAGTACGTCGACAAGCCGGCGCCGGCACGCAACACCGATCCGTGGGTGCAGCCGCCGGAGGTCATCGAGGCGATGCGCGTCGCGAGCCGCATCGCCGCGCAGGCCCTGCAGGCCGGCGGCGAAGCCGTGAAGCCGGGCGCGACGACGGACGACATCGACGCGGTCGTGCACGAGTTCCTGATCGACAACGGCGCCTACCCCTCGACGCTGGGCTACCGGGGCTTCCCCAAGTCGTGCTGCACGTCGTTGAACGAGGTCATCTGCCACGGCATCCCCGACTCGACGCCGATCGAGGACGGCGACATCGTCAACATCGACGTCACGGCGTACATCGGCGGTGTCCACGGCGACTGCAACGCGACGTTCCTGGCCGGTGACGTGGCCGAGGAGAACAAGCTGCTGGTCGAGCGCACCCACGAGGCGACGATGCGCGCGATCAAGGCGGTGAAGCCGGGCCGCTCGCTGAGCGTGATCGGCCGGGTGATCGAGGCCTACGCGAAGCGCTTCGGCTACGGGGTGGTCCGCGACTTCACCGGCCACGGCATCGGCCGGTCGTTCCACAGCGGCCTGGTCATCCTGCACTACGACCAGCCCAACGTCACCGAGGTCATCCAGCCCGGCATGACGTTCACCATCGAGCCCATGATCACCCTGGGCACCATCGACTACGACATCTGGGACGACAACTGGACGGTTACCACCAAGGACAAGAAGTGGACCGCCCAGTTCGAACACACCCTGGTCGTCACCGACGACGGCGCGGAGATCCTGACCTTGCCGTGAAGCCCTGAATGTCCCATTCGGGGCGCTGAGCGTCCTCAATGGGACATTCAGCGCAGTTCGGTGAGGACCTCCAGGACGGCCACCGCGACGGGGTCCGGCGCGGTGGCGGTGGCCAGGTGGTCCAACGCCAGGCGCCGCACCGGCCAGCCGAGCGCGCTCGCCTCGTCGGCGTCCTTGGCGTAGGCCTCCGACAACGCCACGTATCCCGCGGGACCTGGCCACGGGACCTCCGGCCGCGGCTCCTTCAGGAACGCCAACGGCACCTCGGGTGCCTCGTCGACGATCTCCGCGCGCAGCTCCTCGTCGGGTAGCAGCGCCGCCAGTTCCGCGGGGTCCCACCACTGCGGCCAGCGGGGCAGTTGCCCTTCGTGGGCCAGCTCGCGCATCTGCTTGTACAGCGCGGCAGGCACGGTCTCGCGCCACGTGCGGCCGGGCGTCGGTAGCCCGGCATCGACGAACACCAGCGCGCTGACCGCGAGCTCGAGGTCGTCGAGCGCGTCGGCGAAGGCGGGCAGCAACGGTCCGGCGGCACTGTGCCCGGCGAGCACGACCGGGCCGGCCAGCTGGGCATCCCCGATCGCGTCGTCGAACGCGCCGATCAGCCGCTGGTGCACCGGCGGGGCCACCACACTGGGCCGCAGGTCGAGCAGCACCGCGGGGTGCCCGAGCCCGGCGAGCGCGTCCGCGAGCGGGCGCAGGCTCGACGGCCCGAGGAACGGGCTGTGCACCAGGAGCGTGGTGATGGGCGCACTCATGACGGGGATGATGGCAGCCCAAGGGTGTGGTCGGCGAGAGGTGACACGGGTGGCAGGCGCGCTTCTGATCGCCGGGACGTCGTCGGACGCGGGCAAGAGCGTCCTGGTCGCGGGCCTGTGCCGGTGGCTGGCGCAACGCGGGGTGCGGGTGGCCCCGTTCAAGGCCCAGAACATGTCCAACAACTCCGTCGTCACCCCGGATGGCGGCGAGATCGGCCGCGCACAGGCGATGCAGGCGGCCGCGGCCGGCCTGGAGCCCAGCGTCCGCTTCAACCCCGTGCTGCTCAAACCCAGCGCGGGCAACGACGCGCAGGTCGTGGTCCTGGGCAAACCCACGGGCACGGTCAGCGCGCTTTCCTACGCCGAACGCAAGACCGCGCTCATGGACGTCGTGCTCGACACCCTCGCCGGGCTGCGCGCCGAGTACGACGCGGTCATCTGCGAGGGCGCCGGGTCACCGGCCGAGATCAACCTGCGCAAGAACGACATCGCCAACATGGGGCTGGCCCGCGCCGCGAACCTGCCGGTCCTGGTGGTCGGCGACATCGACCGCGGCGGCGTCTTCGCCCACCTCTACGGCACCCTGGCCCTTCTGGACGCGGCGGATCAAGCACTGGTCTCCGGATTCGTGATCAACAAGTTCCGCGGCGACCGCTCCCTGCTGGCTCCGGGCCTCGACCAGTTGCGAGCGCTCACCGGACGGCCCGTGCTCGGCGTCCTGCCGTGGCGCGAGGAACTCTGGCTGGACGCCGAGGATTCGCTCTCCTACGCGGCCGACGGCGTCATCGGCCGGCCGGCGCCACCGGTCGGGGCGCAGTGGCTGCGGGTCGCGGTCGTGCGCCTGCCCAGGATCTCCAACGCGACGGACGTGGAAGCGCTCGCCTGCGAACCGGGCGTGAGCGTCCGCTTCGTCACCGACCCGTCCCGCGTCGAGGACGCCGACCTGGTCGTCCTGCCCGGCTCGAAGTCCACAGTGGACGATCTGAGGTGGTTGCGGGAGAACGGTCTCGCCGAGGCCATCCACGCCCACGTGCGAGCGGGCCGGCCCCTGCTCGGCATCTGCGGCGGCTACCAGATGCTGGCCGGGACCATCACCGACGAGGTGGAGTCGGGCGCCGGGGCCGTGCCCGGCCTCGGCCTGCTCGACGTGGACATCACGTTCGCCAAGACCAAGACACTGGCCAACCCGGTCGGCACCGCGTTCGGGCACGCGGCGACCGGCTACGAGATCCACCACGGTCAGGTCACCAGGCGTGGGGAGCTCGACCCGTTGATCACCACCGACGACGGCGACGAAGGTGCGCGCCACGGCCCGATCGCGGCCACGCACTGGCACGGCCTGCTCGAGAACGACGCCGTGCGCAAGGAGGTGTTGCGCTGGGCGGCGGACCTCGCGGGCCGGCAGTTCACCGTCGCCGGCACGGTCGCGTTCGCCGAGGTCCGTGCCGCCCAGCTGGACCTGCTCGCCGCGCTCGTCGCCGAGGACCTCGACACCGACGCCGTGCTGCGGCTGCTCGCCCGCGGCGCCCCCGGCGGCTTGGGTGGGGTTCCACCGGGGGCGCCGCGGGAGCCCCTCAGTCGTTCATCCGCAGGGGGAGCGTCACCAGCCCGTGCATGAGGGTGCTGTTCTTCCAGGCCAGTTCCTGCGGCGTCCCGGCCAGCTCCAGCCGCGGGTAGGTCCGCAGCAGCCGGTCCAGCCCGATCTCCACGAGCACGCGCCCCAGCGGCGCACCGACGCAGCGGTGGACACCGTGCCCGAAGGCGAGGTTGCCGGTGAGCTTGCGGGCGATGTCCAGCCGATCCGGGTCGGGGAACTTGGCCGGGTCGCGGTTGGCCGAACCGAGCGACAGCGCCAGGATCTCACCGGCCGGGATGGTCAGGCCGTCGAGCGCGATCTCCTCGGTGGTGAACCGGAACGTGCCGAGGCTGACCGCGCCGTCGTAGCGCAGCAGCTCCTCGACCGCGTCGTGCATCAGGCTCGGCTCGCTCAGCAGCAGGTGCAGCTGGTCGGGGTGCTTGAGCAGCGAGTACGTCCCGTTGCCCAGCATGTTCATGGTCGTCTCGTGGCCGGCGACCACGAGGATGAACATCATCGCGACCAGTTCGCCCTTGGTCAGCCGGTCGCCGTCGTCGCTGGCCTGCACGAGCGCGCTCAGCAGGTCCTCGCCCGGCGACTCGCGCTTCATGGCGATCAGCTTCTCGCTGTAGGCGATCACCTGGGCGGACGCGTTCTCCACCTCTTCGGCGCTGTGCCCGGAGCCGACGAGGGTGTTCACCCAGTCGCGGAACGGCGTGCGGTCCGATTCCGGCACGCCGATCAGCTCGGCGATCACGGTGCTCGACAGCGGCGCCGCGTACTCGTCGACCAGTTCGACCTTGTCGCGTCCGGCCATTCGGGCGAGCAGCTCGTCGGCGATTTGGCGGATGCGGGGCTTGAGCCGTTCGACCCGCTGGGTGGTGAACGCCGCGCCGACCAGTTTGCGCAACCGGGTGTGCACGGGCGGGTCGGTGTTGAGCATGTGCGCGGTCAGGTCGTCGTCGAATCCGCCGCCGCTCGGCTCTTCCGGTTCTTCCGGCTTTTCGCCGGTTTCCGCCGTTTCCGCCGTGGCTGGTTCCGGCGCGGGCGCACCGGAATGCTTGGCGAACATCTCGTTCACCCGGTGGCCGTCCTTGCTGATCCTCGGATCGGCGAGCAGCATGCGCACATCGTCGTAGCGGGTCACCAGCCACACCTTGACCCCGTGTGGCATCACGACTTCGCGGGCCGGGCCGTCCTCACGGAACCGCGCGTAGAGCTCCCACGGGTCGTGCATGAAGTCTTCGGCGAGTTTCTCGATCGGCGTGACCGTTTCCTGGCTCATCAAGTTCCTCCGGTCGGGCACAGCTTTCTCCCGCACTGGAGTGGAAAAATTCCAGCGCGTGACGATTAACGTTTGTTTCGCCGACGACAAGAATCGGCTGACTAGGCCATCCGAGTGAGCGGCGTCGCTGCTCAGTGACAGCACAGTATGCCCAGGGCCGGAGCCTGGCAATACATCATTCGGGCGCGTGGAAACGCCAACTATTCACCTGGTGACACCCCGCGTTCAAAGGAATACGGAGCAATTCCAGAGCCCAGCGGCCGAACGTCGTAATTGACAACGACGGGCTATTGTGCGATGGCGGACTAGGCCAGGCCGGCGATCAACTCGTCGAGGAAGCCGCGTGCCTCGGCCACGGCGCGGTCCGGGTCGCGGTCGCGGATGGCCTCGAGCAGCCCGCCGTGGCTGATCTGCATGTCGCCCGACGGCTCGACCGTGCTGGCCACGCTGGCCCCGATGACCTCGGTGAGCCCCTGGTAGAGCTCGGTGAGCAGGGTGTTGTGGGCGCAGCGCACCACCGCGAGGTGGAAGCGGATGTCGGCCGCCACACCACGCGTCCAGTCCTTGGCGGTCATGGCCGCGTCGCGCTCGGCCAGCAGCGTGGCGAGTTCGGCGAGCTCCTCGTCCGTCCGGCGGGATGCCGCCATTCGGGCGCCCTCCATTTCGAGGCTGCGCCGCACCTCGAGCACGTCACGCAGTTCCGCCCCGCACAACCGGTGCACCGCACCGGAGATCTCGCTCGTCGCGCGCACGAACGTGCCGTCGCCCTGGCGCACGTCCAGCAGCCCGGCGTGCGACAGGGCGCGCACCGCCTCGCGCACGGTGTTGCGCCCGACCCCCAGCGCCGCCACCAGCTCGGGCTCGGTCGGAATGCGCTCGCCGACCCGCCACTCCCCGTTGGTGATGGCGCCGCGCATCTGCTCGATGACCTGGTCGACGAGCCCGGTGCGCCGGGTGGTGGCGAGTGGCACGGCAAGTCCTTCCGTCACGGGTCTTCTCGGGAAATTGCGCGCCCACCAGTATCCACTGGTGGCTTCAGCCCGCGGTCAGCGGCAGCTTGAGCAGCGCGTTCTCGATCAGTTCGGGCAGCGCCGGGTGGATCCAGTACTGGTCGGTGGCCACCGTGCGGGCGTGCTGGCCGAAGCTCATGGCCTGCACGAGCGGCTGGATCAGCGTGGACGCCTGCGGGCCGATGATGTGCGCGCCGAGCAGGAGCCCGGTGTCCGGGTCGGCGAGGATCTTGGCGAAGCCGGTGGTGTCCTCCATGGCCCAGCCGTAGGCGATGGACGAGTAGTCCTCGTGCGCGGTCACGTACCGCACCCCCTGCTCGCGGGCCTGCTCTTCGGTCAGCCCGACGGTGGCGATCTGCGGCTCGGTGAACACGGCGTGCGGGACGAACCGGTGGTTGACCTCGAGCGGGTGGTCGGGGTCCAGCAGGTTGTGCCGCACGACCCGGGCTTCGTGGTTGGCCACGTGCTTGAGCTCGTACGGGGAGCTGATGTCGCCCAGCGCGTAGATGCCGTCGACCGACGTGCGCTGGTAGGCGTCGACGACGACCTTGCCGTTCTCGTCGACCTCGACCCCGGTGGCTTCGACGGCCAGCCGGTCGCTGTTCGGGGTGCGGCCGGTGGCGACCAGCAGCTCGTCGGCCTCGACCACGTCGCCGTCGTCCAGATGCAGGCGGACGGCGCCGTTCTGCCGTTCGGCGCGTGCGACCGTGGTGTCGAGACGGACGTCCCAGCGCTTGGTGGCGAGCTCGGTGAACCGCGAGCAGATGTCGGAGTCGTGCCCGCGCAGCAGCCGGCCGGACCGGTTGATCAACGTCACCCGCACGCCGAAGGACGAGAAGACGTGCGCGAACTCGGCCGCGATGAACCCGCCGCCGAGGATCGCGAGGCGCTTGGGCAGCTTCTCCAGGCGCATGACCGTGTCGCTGGTGTGGAAGCCGGTCTCGGCCAGCCCGGGGATGTCCGGGATCATCGGCCGCCCGCCCGCCGCGATCACGAACCGGTCGGCGGTGATGGTCTCGCCGGTGCCCGTGTCGAGCTGCTTGTGCCCGACGAACTTCGCGACCTGGTCGTAGATGGTGACCTTGGCGTTGTCCGGGTGGTTCTCGCGGTAGTCGCGCCCGCCCGCGGCGATCGGGTCGATCCGGCCGAACACGCGGTCGCGGATGTCCGGCCACCGCACGCCGAGCAGTTGCTCGTCGACGCCGAGGCGCGACGACTTCGCGGGCGTCTCGGCGACGTCGGCGGTGTGCACGAACATCTTGGTCGGGATGCAGCCGACGTTGAGACACGTGCCGCCGAACTTGCCGTGCTCGACGATGGCGATGTCCCAGCCGGAGAACCGCGCGTTCGGGATCGTGTTGCCCGAACCGGTACCGATGATGACGAGATCGAAGTGCCGCACGAGTTCATCAAACCCCAACCACCACGCCGATGCCCGCCCCGGGCGGCCGGAGCGGGCATCGGTAAGGAATTGGTCAGTGCTGGTAGGTGGGGGTGATGATCGCCCGGGCCAGCGTGTGGAACATCGTGTTGAACGACGCGAACGTCGGCGTCGCGCTGCCGTCGATGGGCAGCGCCTCGTCCAGGGCGTGCACCACGAAGTAGTAGCGGTGGTTCTGGTCGCCCTCCGGCGGCGCGGCGCCGTCGTAGCCGTTGTTGCCGAAGTCGTTGCGCACGTGGAAGGCGCCCCCGGGCAGCGAGTCGTCGCCCGCACCCGCGCCCGTGGGCAGCTCGGTGACCGAGGCCGGCAGGTTCACCACGGTCCAGTGCCAGAACCCCGACGGGGTCGGCGCGTCCGGGTCGAAGCAGGTGACCACGAACGCCTTGGTCTCCTCCGGGAAGCCGCTCCAGCTCAGCTGTGGGGAGGTGTTGGCGCCGCCCGCGCTGTCGTGCACCTGCGCCAGGTCCAGCTTGGTGCCGTCCTGCACGTCGGTGGAGGTCACGGTGAACGAGCCGACGGCGGGCAGCAGCTCGTAGGGGTCGGGCGACACGGGACGATCGAGACTCATCGTCGCTCCTCTGCGACAGGGTGATCTTTCGCCGCAAGGCTAGTACCGGCTTCGGTCACCCGCGTGTCGACCAAGCCGAGGCCGGACAGCAGTCCGGAGAGCCCGCGGTGGTCCTTCGGCCACAACGCGACCAGGCCGCTCACCACGAGCATCGCACCGGCCGCGGCCAGCGGGGTGTTGCTCTCGTGCAGCAAGGCCCAGCAGACGAGCGCGAAGAACCCGCCGGACCCGGTGACGCACCGGACGATCACCCGTGCCACGGATGGCTTGCGGCCCAACGGGTCGACCGGTCGCAGCAACACCACCCACTGGCCGACGGTCGCGCCGTTGCCGAGCAGCGGGACGAGCAGCAGCACCACCACCGCGGGCGTGGCGATGGCCAGCAGCGGCTTGAGCTCGTTGCCGGTGCGGTTCGCGAGGACCTGCAGCGCCGCGCCGAGCAGCAGGACGAGCGCGACGTCGATCGCCATGCCGAGGATCCGCCGCCGCCCGGTGATCGGGCGCGCGACGCCCGCGGGCGCCGACGTCTGCTGACCGGGGAACAGGCGCAGCAGGGGCGCGATCAGGACGCCGACCAGCGTGCCGAGCGTGTTGGTGATGAGGTCGTCGACGTCGAAGATCCGATAGGGGCAGCGGAAGAGGCCGAAGACCCCCGTCAACTGCGTGAACTCGACGAAGAGCGACATCAGGAACCCGCCGAGCACCACCGTGACCGGACCGCGGCGCAACAGGTGCCTGCCGAACATGCCGAACGGCACGAAGAGCGCGACGTTGAAGACGACCTGCGGCAGCGCGCGGTTGTGGAGCAGCGCGGTGATGCCGCGCTCGCGCTGGGTGCGGATGTCGTCGATGAACTGGAACGGTTTCCACTGCGGATCGCCGGTGGCGTGCTGGGCGCACCACTGCGCGGTGGTGTCCGGCGCCGGGAGCAGCGCGTAGGTCCAGATCGCGAAGAGGTAGACGACGAACACGAACGCCAGCAGGGCGTGGCCCCAGCCGAACTCACCGCGCCTGCGGTAGGTCCAGGCCAGGTACGGCACCGCGAACAACAGCGCGACGATGGCCCCGCCGATGAACGCGACCAGGGCCGGCATCCGGTGATCGGTCACCGCCAAACGTTAGCCGTGCGGTGTTCGGCCTACCCCACCCAGTACCGCAGGCGTCCGGCGGCGCTGAGGTCGTGGAGCACGCCACCGTTGCGTTCGATCACCCGGCGGGAGGCGTGGTTGTCGGGGGCGCAGGTGAGCAGGGCGCGCACGATGCCGTGTTCCTTGGCGACACCGATCGCTTCCCGGAGCAGTGCCGTGGCATGTCCCTGCCCGCGTGCCGACGGCCTGATGTCGTAGCCGATGTGGCCACCGAACTCGGTGAGCTCGTCGTTGAGCTCGAGGTTGATCCGCACGCGGCCGAGGTAGTCGTCGTCTCGCACCCACCAGAGGATCCGGTGCCGGACCCGGTCCCGTTCGATGGCTGCCGTGCCGTGGCTCCCGGCTTCGCGCATGTCGTCGAGCCACCGCGCGAAATCGGCCGGGTCTCGCAGGTTCTCGCGCAGTTCGTCCTCGTGGTACTCGCGCAGCGCGCCGAGGAAGGACCGGTGGTAGCGCAGGTCCGGGGCGGTCAGGTGAGCTTCACGCACGCGGGTCAGTGTCCAGCACCTTCGCCGGAGTTATCCACAGGCGGTGGGTTGTCCACAGATCGCGTCGTGATCGGCTGACCTGCTCCGATCCGCCCCTAGGCTGGCGGCAGAACGAGGGGAGTGGTTCAGGTGTCCGAAGATGTGCGGCGTTCCAGCTCAAGGGTGCGGTTCCCGGAGATCAGCCCCCGGGCCTACGAGCACCCGGTCGACCGGGGTGCGCTCGCGACGTTGCGCACCGTGCCGGGCTTCCCCGCGGTGCTGAAGGCCGTGGCCGGGGCGTGGAGCGAACGCGGGGAGCGGCTGATGGCACTCGCGTCGGCGATCCGCGTCGGGCCCAGCCAGTACCCGGCGCTGGACCGGATCCGCACCGACTGCGCCGAGACGCTCGACCTCGACACCGTGCCGTCGGTGTTCGTGGCGAACAACCCGGCCCTCGGCGCGGTGACCATCGGCATGGACGAACCGTTCATCGTGCTCAACACCGGGTTGGTCGAAGCGCTGGACGAGGAGGGGCTACGGTTCGCCATCGGGCACGAGATGGGGCACGTGCTGTCCGGTCACGCCGTCTACCGCACGATGTTGTTACGGCTGATCAACATCCAGAACTCGATGGGCTGGCTCCCGGTCGGCTACTGGGGTATCCGGGCGATCATCGCCGCTCTGCTGGAGTGGTTCCGCAAGGCCGAGCTCTCGTGCGACCGTGCGGGGTTGCTTTGCGGGCAGGATCCGTCCGCGGCCCTGCGTGTGCACCTCATGCTGGCCGGCGGGATCGATCCGTCCCAAGTGGACATCCCGTCGTTCCTGCAGCAAGCCCGTGAGTACGAGTCCGTGGAGGACATCCGCGACAGCCTGCTCAAGCTCAAGTACGTCACCGACATGAGCCACCCGCTGGCCGTGGTGCGGGCCGCGCAACTGCAGAAGTGGGCGGCGTCGGAGGAGTACCGGGCGATCCTGGCCGGTGACTACCCGCGCCGCGACGAGGACGAGCCGACGTCGACCTGGTCGGCGGACGTGAAGGGCGCGGCGCGCTCGTACAAGGAGTCGTGGTCGGCGTCGGCCGATCCCTTGGCGAAGGTGCTCGGCACCGTCGGCGAAGCGGTCTCAGGCGTCGCGGACAAGGTGCTCAACAAGTTCTCGTCCAAGGAGGACGGCCAATGACCGCGGGCGGTGCGGTGCTGCACCGGGCCGGACTCGTCCGGCGATTACGCACGCGGTGCTGACGGCGAGTTGGTCGTCAGGTCGTCCACAGAGGACGGTCAGTGCCCATTGGCGGTGAAGTGCTGCAAGTCCTTCGGCCGCGTCCAGTACCCACCCCACGCAAACCCTTGCGCGGCGAACGCGCGCACCACGGCGTCGCCGGAGCGGACCATGCCCGGCCGGACCCAGGAGCGGTCCAGATAGGAGGAAGCAAGCTCGGGCAACACCAGATCACCGTTGACGTACGGGTTGATGAACGGATTCAGGTCGACCGCGAGCCCATACGCGTGTGCCGACCAGGTCGTCTGGCCGACCATCGGGCGGCACACGAACGAACCGGTGTTGTTGCCGTCGCCCGTGGGTGGCGCGCTCAACTCGGCCCTGGTGGTCACCCGCATCTCCTCGATCGGGAACCGCCGGTCGAAGAGCTGTCCGAAGACCGTGGTCACCTTGGTCGCCACCGCGGCGTTCACGATCATCTCGCCGGTGTGCACGCGCCCGTCGAAGCCGCGGAACGACATCGTGAGGTAGCGGAGGTCGGCCTTGGCGACCGGGCAGCCCGGCTGCCACGTACTGCGCGTGAGGACCTTCGCGGGGATCGCGGACACGGTCGCGTGGTACCGGCCGTCGGACGGTGGCGGCAAGTAGTCGGTCGTCGGCAGCGAACGCGTACGCAGCACCGCGGGTGTCGGCTGGATCTCGCCGTAGCCGTCGGCCCGGCGCGGCAACGGGTGCGCGCCGACCGTCCACACCGGCCTGACCGGCGCCTTGGTCGCCGCCTTGCTCGTCGTGGTGGGCTTCGGCTTCGCGGTGGTCGTCGGCTTCGGCGCGGCGGTGGTGGGGACCGCCGGTGTCGTTGTGGTCTGCGGTAACGCGACCGGGTCCGTCTGCGGGATCGTGCACGCCGCCATGGCGCTGGCACACACCAATGCCATCGCTGCCCGGCGTACCGCTCGCACGCCCCCAGCATGCCTGACGGCGACTCCACCCGATTCAGCGACAGACGCGACGCTTCTGCTGACCTAACGTAGATCATCGAGCACGGATCGTGCTCGACATTTCACCACTATCAGGGAGAATCCACCCATGGGGGACATTCCACGCGCCCGCATCCTGCTGGGCGCGCTGGCGCTGACCACCGCCTTCGCCGCCGCTTCGGGGCCGCCCGCCGGGGCCTCGGCCGACGTCGTGGGGGGCGAGCGCGTGAGCATCAACGACTACCCGTTCGCGGTCTACCTGACCACCACCGACGGCTTCCAGTTCTGCGGCGGCACGCTCGTCGCACCGGACAAGGTGGTCACCGCCGCGCACTGCGCCGCCGACCAGGAGCCGAGCGCCATCCGCGTCGTCGGCGGCCGCGAGGACAAGCAGTCCGACGATGGCACGGTGGCCGAGGTGAAGGACATCTGGGTGCACCCGGAGTACACGAATGCGTTGGCGGGCTACGACGTCGCCGTGCTGACCCTCGGCTCCGACCTCGGCTACGGCACCATCCCGATCGCCACCGACGAGCCGTACAAGGAAGGCACGAAGACGACGGTCCTCGGCTGGGGTCGCACCAAGGACGGTGGCGAGCAGTCGCGGTACCTGCTGGCCGCGTCGGTTCCGGTGATGGCGGACAAGGATTGCAAGACGGCGTACAAGGCCTACAACGCCGGCGCCATGGTGTGCGCGGGCCTGCCCCAGGGCGGCATCGACACGTGCCAGGGCGACTCGGGCGGACCGCTCGTGATCGACGGCCGGCTCGCCGGGATCGCGTCCTGGGGCGAGGGTTGTGCGGCGCCGGGCAAGCCGGGCGTCTACACGCGGGTGTCGGCGTATGCGCAGGACATCGTCGACCATGTGCTATCCAGTGGCCATGAGTCCGGTGACCCTGCGCCGCTACCTGGGCAATGAACTGGACGCCGCCGCGCTGTACAAGGTCCTCGCCTTGCGCGCGGCGGTGTTCGTCGTCGAACAGGACTGCCCGTATCAAGACATCGACGGCCGTGACCTGGCGCCGGAAACCCTCCACATCCTCGCCGAGGAAGACGGCGCGCTGATCGGCTACCTCCGCGTCCTGTCCGAACCGGACGGCACCAAGCGCATCGGCCGCGTCTGCTCGTCGCTGTCGGCGCGTGGCACCGGCATGGGCGCCATGCTGATGACCGACGCCGTCGCCGCGATCGGCGACACGGAGTCGGTCCTGGACGCCCAGACCTACGCGCAGGGCTTCTACGCCAAGTTCGGCTACATCGACGACGGCCCCGAATTCCTCGAGGACGGCATCCCGCACATCCCCATGCGCCGCAAACCCTGACACCGCCCGCTCTCAGCCGCGCTGCGCTCGCCGACGGCACCGAACGGCCGGTCTCGGCCGGTCTCGGACGGGCCGCGCCGGGCCGCGCCAGGCCTATCGACGCGCTGCCTAGCGGGGCGCGTGCTGCGTGATCACCGAGACGGCTCGGTCGACCTCGCCATCGGTGAGATCGGCGCGCACGGTGATCCTCAGGCGCGACACCTTGTCCGGCACCGACGGCGGCCGGAAGCAGCCCACCCACACGCCGGCCGCGCGGCACTGGCCGGCCCACTCGACGGCGGCCTCCGGCGACGGCGCCCGCACCGAGATCACCGCGGCGTCGGGCGTGCTGACGGTCAGCCCCGCGTCCTTGAGCCGCTGCGACAGCGTGGTCGCCACCTCGCGCACCCGTTGCGGCCGCTCCGGTTCGTCGGCCAGCACGTGCAATGCCGCCAGTGCGGCCGCGGCGCTCGCCGGGGCCAGCCCGGTGTCGAAGATGAACGAGCGCGCCGACTCGACCAGGTGCCGGATCACCCGGCGCGGGCCGAGCACCGCTCCGCCTTGTGCGCCAAGGGCTTTCGACAACGTCACCGTGGTCACCACGTCCGGGTCGCCGATCAGCCCGGCGTCGGCCACGGCACCGCGGCCACCCTCGCCGAGGACACCGAAGCCGTGCGCGTCGTCGATGAGCAGGCCCGCGTCGTGCGCGCGGCACGCTTGCGCGAGCGCGGGCAACGGGGCGAGATCACCGTCCACGGAGAACACCGAGTCGGTGACCACGAGGGCCTGCTCGGTGCGGCGGGTGGCGAGCGCGTGCTTGATCGCCACCGGGTCGGCGTGACCGGCGACGGCGACGTTGGCGCGGGAGAGCCGGCAGCCGTCGATCAGCGAGGCGTGGATGTAGGCGTCGGACACGATGGCGCCGTCCCCGGCCAAGGCCGTGACCGCGCCGAGGTTCGCGGCGAACCCGCTGGAGAACACCAGCGCGGCCTGCGCGCCGCAGAACTTGGCCAGCTCGAACTCGAGCTCCGCGTGCAACTCCGTGCTGCCGGTGACCAACCGCGACCCGGTCGACCCCGAACCCCAGCGCAGCGCGGCCGCGGCGGCCGCACCGGCGACCCGCTTGTCCCGGGCCAGGCCGAGGTAGTCGTTGCCGGCCAGGTCCAGGTGATCGGCGTCGGCCCGCCGGGGCGTCAGCCTGCGGGTCAGCCCCGCCTTGCGCCGGTCCTCGGCGCGGCGGTCCAGCCAGTCGAAGACCCGGTCACCGGGTTGGGCGGAGTCGGCAGTCACGCGTCCGAGTCTGACACCGCGCGGTCGAGCCCCACTTGCCGACCCGCGGAGCCGGGAGCGATACGGTCAGGCAATGCCCGCAAGCCTCACCATCGTGGGCGCCGGTCCCGGCGCGGACGACCTGATCACCGTCCGAGCCGCCCGCCGCATCGCCGCCGCCGACATCGTGCTCTACACGCCTGCGGCGGCCCCGCTTTCGTGGCTGCGCACCCAAACCAAGGACGAGGCCGAGCTGATCGACCTCGGTGTGCCCGCCGGTGAGGACGTGCTGGACGTGCTGCGCCGGGCGGTGCGCGACAAGCTCGCCGTGGTGCGCCTGCACCCCGGCGACCCGGCGGCGTGGCCGGAGCTGCGGGCGCAGCGCGAGACCTGCACCCGGCTCGGCATCGACGTCGAGGTCGTGCCCGGCGTGTCGCAGGAGTCGGCGGTGGCCGCGTCGCTCGGCGTCGCGCTCGTCGAGCCCGCCCACGCGGACACGGTGGTGGTCTCCGGCCAGGACCTGACGAGGGTCAAGGACCTCGCCACGAAGTCCAGCACGCTCGCCGTGCACGCCCCCGCCGCCCGCGCCGACGACCTGGTCGCCGCGCTCACCGCGGGCGGCCTGCCCGAGGACACCCCGGTCGCCCTGGCCTACCAGGGCACCGACCGGGAGATGACGGTCGTGCGCACGACGTTGCGTGACCTGCCCGCCACGGTGAAGCAGCACAAGGTCTGGCGCTCGGCGCTGTTCCTGATCGGCACGGCGGTGCGGCCGAGCCGGACCCGCGTGGCCCCGCGCGCGCCGGAGCCCGTGCAACGCGCCAAGGAGCCGGAGCCCAAGCCCGTCCGCACGACCACGGCCCGGCGCACGACCAAGCGCCGCAAGACCGCCAAGCGCTGACGCTGCCGGCTGCCTCGGTCGGCCGGGCTGTGTCCGCCGTTCTGGGTTGTCGGCGTCGCCCGGCGGAATGAAATCCAAGATCGACAACGACCGGTGTCCACGCCCGGTTTGGGAATCTTTTTCCCGCTTAAGGCTTGCTTCCCGTTCTCTGTTTTCGCAGGTGAGCCCGAAATTCACCGACAGTTTCACCCGTTCGGACCAATCCCTTTGGCCGTTGTGGCTGGTGAGCGGCGTCTGTAGCCATAAGTGAGCATGTCGGGGCGCCCGGTGACCACCGGGCCGGATTGAAGGAGTTCATATGGCGGGATCCCTGCGCCGCCTCAGCAAGATCGGAGCGGTCATCGGCGTCGCGGCAGCAGCCGTCGTGACCGTCGTGACCGTCTCCCAGGCCGCGCCGACGGCGTCGCCGAAGATCGTCGGTGGGCAGCCGGCGAACATCGAGGACTTCCCGTTCACCGTGGCGCTGACGCAGCCGGACGGGTTCCAGTTCTGCGGCGGCACCCTCGTCGCCGCCAACAAGGTGGTCACCGCCGCCCACTGCACCGTCGGCACCTCGCCGTCGGACATCGTGGTGGTCGCGGGCCGCACGTCGCTCTCCGGCGGCGGCGGCGAGACCTCCGCGGTCAGCAACATCTGGGTGCACCCGGACTACCAGGACGCCACCGTCGGGTCCGACGTCTCGGTGCTGACGCTGTCCACCAACCTCAGCGAAACGCCGATCGCCATCAACACCGACGCCGCCGCGTACGCCGAGGGCACCAACTCCACGGTGCTCGGTTGGGGCCTGACCAGCGAGGGCGGCGGCTCCACCTCGGACACCCTGAACCAGGTCGACGTGCCGATCACCTCGGACGCCACCTGCCAGAGCGCCTACCAGGAGTACAACGCGGACGCCATGGTCTGCGCGGGTCTGCCGGAGGGCGGCAAGGACTCGTGCCAGGGCGACTCCGGTGGTCCGCTGGTGATCGACGGCAAGCTGGCCGGCATCGTGTCGTGGGGCCAGGGTTGCGCGGAGCCGAACTTCCCGGGCGTCTACACCCGGGTCGCCACCTACGCCTCGGACATCCAGGCGCAGATCGGTTCCTGAACCGCTGAACAACTGAATCGCTGAACGGCTGAACGACGGCGCGGCCGGGCTGGTCCACATCGGACCCGCCCGGCCGTTTCCCGTGTCGTGCCATGCTTGTCCGCATGGCTTCAGAGCAGCACTACCTCGTCGGGCTGGACCTGGCCGGGCGCCGCGTCGTCGTCGTCGGCGGTGGCTCGGTCGCGCAACGGCGGTTGCCTCGGCTGGTGTCCTCCGGCGCCCGCGTCGAAGTGGTGTCGTTGCACGTGACGCCCTCGGTGCAGGCCATGGTCGACGCCGGGGAGATCGTCTGGCACGAGCGGCCCTACACCTCCGGTGACCTGTCCGGGGCTTGGTACGCGGTGGCGTGCACCTCCGACCCGAACGTGAACGCGGCCGTGGTGGCCGACGCCGAGCGGGAGCGGATCTTCTGCGTGCGGGCCGATGCCGGGACTCGGGGCACCGCGGTGACTCCGGCCGTGGGCTCGCACGACGGGTTGCTCGTGGGTGTGTTGTCGGGCGGGCAGCCGCGGCGGTCGGCGGCCGTGCGCGACGGGTTGCTGGAGTCGCTGCGGGTCGGCGGCGTGGCCGGGGAGACCAAACCCACGGGCGTCGCGCTGGTCGGCGGCGGGCCGGGGGATGCCGAACTGATCACCGTGCGCGGGCGGCGGTTGCTGGGGCTCGCGGACGTCGTCGTGGCCGATCGGCTGGCGCCGCGGGAGTTGCTCGACGAACTGGGCCCGCACGTGACCGTGGTCGACGCGGCCAAGATCCCCTACGGGCGCGCGGCTTCGCAGGACGCCATCAACGCGACGCTGATCGAACACGCCAGGGCCGGCCGGTTCGTGGTGCGGTTGAAGGGCGGGGATCCCTACGTGTTCGGGCGGGGGTTCGAGGAGCTGGCCGCCTGTGTCGCCGCCGGGGTGCCGGTCACGGTGGTGCCGGGGGTGACCAGCGCGTTCGCGGCGCCCGGCGCGGCGCAGGTGCCGGTCACGCACCGGGGCGTGACGCACGAAGTCGTTGTGGTGTCCGGCCACGTGTCGCCGGGCGCGGAATCGTCTCTTGTGGACTGGGAAGCACTGGGGCGGCTGCGCGGGACCATCGTGATCATGATGGGGGTGGAGCGGATCGCGGAGTTCGCCACGGTGTTGATGGCCGGCGGGCGAGCCGCGGACACGCCGGTCGCCGTGGTGCAGGAGGGCACCACGCGCAACCAGCGGAGCCTGGTGTCGCGGTTGGATCGCGTGGCCGAAGACGTTGTGGCGGAAGGAATCCGGCCGCCCGCGGTGATCGTCGTGGGACCGGTCGCGGGGCTTGCCGGGGAGCTGCTGGCCCAGCCGCACTGAGCCAAAAGCCTATGCGCAAAGCCCCACGCGCGAACGCCCACCCGCGAAAACCCTTGGCGCGCAAAGAAAACAGCGTGCGCAGCCCCCGCCCTTCTCTGGGGGCACCCCCGCTGTCCAATTTATCGGGGTTGGTGGGCTGGGTGGGGTGGTGAGCCGATCTGTGGACAAGTGGCTGCCTGTGGACAACCCCCGGACAAGGCGAAAGGCCGCCGGGTCCAGTGGACCCGACGGCCTTTCGTGTGTGTGGCTCAGCCCTGGTAGGCGCGGCCGCGGCGGACACCGCGGACCTCACCCCGGCCGTGGTCGGAGCCGGTGCGGCCCCACTCACGGCCGCGGTCGCGGTCACGGCTGTTGTCGCGGTTGCGCTCGCGGCCACGGGCGTGGTCACGGCCGCCTTCGCGGCGGAAGCCGCGGCCGGGACCCGACGGCCGGCGGGCGGCGGCGGGTCGCGGCTGGTCGACCACCGGGATGCCGCTGGGCTCGCGGGCACCGGTGATCCGGGCCAGCTCGACGTGGCCCGGGTGGACCTTCGTGTTCTCCGGGCGGACGCCCGCCTGGTCGGTCAGCCGCCGGACGGTGCGGCGCTGGTCGTAGGTCACGACCGTCACCACGGTGCCCGACTCGCCCGCGCGTGCCGTGCGACCGGCGCGGTGCAGGTAGTCCTTCGGGTCGGCCGGCGGGTCGACGTGCACGACGAGGCTCACGTTGTCGACGTGGATGCCGCGAGCGGCGACGTCGGTGGCCACGAGCACCGGGATGCGGCCTTCCTTGAAGTCGGCCAGCACGCGGGTGCGGGCACCTTGGGTCTTGCCGCCGTGCAGGGCGCCGGCGTTAACGCCTGCGGCCCGCAGCTTCTCGGTCAGCCGGTCCACGTGGTGCTTGGTGCGGACGAACAGGATGGTTCGGCCCTCGCGGGCGGCCATCTCGGTCACGACGGCCTGCTTGTCCGCATTGGACACCAGCAGCACGTGGTGCTCCATGGTGTCGATGCTCGCGGTCGCCGGGGACACCGAGTGGGCGACCGGGTCGTGCAGGTACGCACGGATCAGCTGGTCGACGTCGCCGTCCAGCGTGGCCGAGAAGAGCATCCGCTGACCGTTCGGGTCGACGAGGTCCATGATGGCCCGGACCTGGGGCAGGAAGCCCATGTCGGCCATCTGGTCGGCCTCGTCGATGGCCGTGAACGCGACCTCGGACAGGTCGCAGGTGCCCTGGCGGACGTGGTCGGACAGCCGGCCCGGCGTGGCGATCAGCAGGTCCACGCCCCGCTTGAGCGCCTCGGCCTGGCGGGGGAAGGACATGCCGCCGACGGCGGTGCGGCACCAGAGGCCCATGGCCTTGGCCAGCGGCATCAGCACGTCGCTGACCTGCATGGCCAGCTCCCTGGTGGGAACCAGGATCAGGCCGCGCGGGTGCTTGGGCTTCGGGGTGCCGTCGGCGAGGCGGGCCAGCAGCGCGAGGCCGAAGGCCAGCGTCTTGCCGGAGCCGGTCTGCGCGCGGCCGAGCACGTCACGGCCGGCGAGCGCGTCGGGCAGGGTCGCTGCCTGGATGGGGAAGGGTTCGGTGATCCCGGCCTCGGTGAGCGCCCGCATCAGCGGGGCGGACAGGCCGAGCTCGGCGAAGCTCGGCAGGTTCGTGGTCGGTGCCGGGGTGAGCTGCTCCTCGGCCCAGCCCCCTCGCGACTGCTCCACCGGACGCCGGGCGGCAGGGGTGTACCTGCCCTTGCCCGACGCGCGGTGGCGCGGCTTGCGAGCGTGCGAGGCCGAGGTTTGTGCGTACGACAAGTGTTTCCTCTCCGCATTGGCACGTCTGGCGGAGAGACCACCCTGACGGTGGCGCACAATCACGCGGACGAGCCCGGCGCCACGGTGACGCCGTCAAATCTTTCTCGGGGGCATCGGGTTCCGGCGGGACGATGTCCGTCCGAGCAGGATGGACTCACGATGCGACATCGAGTCTACCGGACTCGGAGATCACCTCGCGCCCGCCGCCGCCAAGAGCTCCTCCACGAGCAGCTCTTCGTCGGCGAGGTGGGCTGGCAGGCCACGGGCGACGAACCACTCGGTGATGTTGCGCACGTCGCGCCGCAGGTACTCCACGCCCCGCGGGTTGGCCACCACGTCGACCACCTGCGGCAGGTCGATCAGCATCAGCTGACCGTCCTGCACCAGCACGTTGAACGCCGAGAGGTCGCCGTGGGTGAGGCCCTCGATGGCCATCAGCTCCAGCGCCGCGGTGAGCTGGTGCCACAGGGCGACCAGTTCGTCGGGCTCCGGGCGTTGCTGGGCCAGGCGCGGGGCCGCGTCACCGTCCTCGGTGCCGAGGTACTCCATCAGCAACTCGGTGCCTTCCCGTTGCACGGGGTAGGGCACCGGAGCGCCGATGGTCCACAGCCGGGACAGCGCGTTGAACTCCGCCACCGCCCACTGCTCGGCGATCAGGTTGCGGCCGAACGACGTGCGGTTGGCGATCGCGCGCATCTCACGCGAGCGGCGCATCCGCCTGCCTTCCAGGTAACCGGCGTCACGGTGGAACATGCGGTGCTCGCCCGCGCGGTAGCGCTTGGCCGCGAGCAGGCACCCCGGCTGGCCCGGGATCGCCCGCTCCAGCAGGTAGACGTCGGCTTCCTTGCCGGTCTTGAGGATCCCGAGCTCGGTGTCGGCCGCGGCGAGCGCGGTGATCACCCAGTCGGGCCGCGGTCGCGGGCCGTGCTCGGCGCCGTCCCACGTGGACCAGCGGGCCGCGCCCGGTGGCAGCTCCGGAGCGGCTTCCGCGTCGTCGCGGACGCGGGCGAGCCGCTCGCGTTCGGCCTCGGTGAGGCGCCCGGAGCGGGTCGGCTGGAGTTCGTCGTCGATGCGCGCACGGGCACGCCTGCGCCGCCGTGGCGCGGATCGTTCGGCCTGGTCTTCGAAATCGAGGTACGCGTCGAAATCGTGCTCTTGCACGGTGGGGTTCTCCTAGGTGCTGGGAAAGCGCCCCACCGGCGCGGCGTCAGCGGCTCAGCGCGCGTGCGGGGCGAGCGGACGGGTCGGTGCCGCGCCCACAGGGACGGTCTTAGGCACAACGCACCTCCTCACTTCCGCCGGAAAGCCCGGCTCGTTCGACGCGGGCAAGCATCCACAACCGACGCGTCGTCGCGCAACTGATTTATCGGGAGCGGTCTCAGGACTTCGTGAGCGTGCCGGTCAGCGTCTTGTCCTGCTCGTGCAGTTCGACCGCCACCTTGGTCGAGGACACCGACGTGACGTACAGGTTGCCCAGGTCGCAGCCGTCCTGGTCGAAGGCGGTGTCGAACACGAGCGCCTGCTTCCACGTCGTGGTCGGCACCGCGGCGCCGTCGCAGCCCTCGCCCGTGGCGTAGTGGACCTTGCCGTTGGTCTTGCCCGCGGTCAGGGTCAGCTCGACCTGGAAACCCTTGTCGGCCGGGCTCTTGAGCGTGCCCTTCCACGTGCCGGCGAGCTTCGCCGGCACGGCCGCGCTCGGTGTCGGCTCCGGCTGGTCCTCGGCGTTGCGGACGAAGAACGTGATCGCGGCGGCGATGGCGAGCACCGCCAGCACGAGCGGCACCACGCGGATCCGGCGGCGGGGTCTGCGCCGGGGCGGTGTCACCCGGCGCGGCGACGACCACCGCGGGGGCGCGGGCCGGCGACGGGGTGGCCGCGCGGCGTAGGGGAACGTCTCCGGTTCGCGCACCGGTGCGGGTACCGGTTCCGGCGGCGGCTCGGCCACGGGCGGGGCGACCGGACGACGACGGAACTCGTCGTAGGCGGCCCTCCGGGTGAGCAGCACCTGGCGCGCGGCGTTGAGCAACGCGGCGTGGCTGGTCACGTCGTCGTCGCCGGCGTTCAGGTCGGGGTGCACGCCCTTCATCAGCCGGCGGTAGCTGCGCTGGATCTGCTCCGACGACGCGTCCGGCGCCACGCCCAGCAGCGAGTAGGCGTCGTGGCCGCGCAGTTCGGCGAACTCGGTGGCCATCGGTCAGCGTCCCAGGTGGTCGGTGAGGATTTCCAGCATGCGCGGGCCGGCCTGGTCGACGGTGAAGCCCGCGGCGTTGATCGTCTTGGCGAGCGCGTCGACGGTGGCCGGTTCGCGGCGGGTGGCGGCGAGGGCGCCCGCGAGCCTGCCCTTCGCCGCCTTGTTGAAGTGGCTGACGACGACCCGCTTGCCGGGGGCGACCTCGGTGACCACCCGGACCGAGACCGCGCCGGGCACGGTCGCGAGCGCCGCGTAGCTGCCCGAGCGCAGGTCCACCACCAGGTCGTCGACCGCGGCGAGGGCGTCGGGCAGGGACGGCTTCCACGCGGTGCGCAGGCTGCCGACGCCCGGCAGCACCGTGTCGCCGGAGAGCCGGTACGCGGGAATCGAGTCGGTGGCCCGCACCAGCCCGAACAACGCGGACGCGACCACCAGCCGCCTGGCCGCCTTGGCCATCGTGGCGCGGGTGAACGACGGCACGTCCAGTGCCTCGTAGAGCACGCCGGTGTAGCGGCGCAGCGCGGGCGTCGTCGGCGCGGTGCGCAGTTCGGCGTTGCGCGCGACCTCGTCCTTCTGCCGCTCGGAGAGCCCGAGCACTTCGAGGCTGGCGGGCACGTCGCCCGCGAGGTCGGTCAACGCGCTCAGCAGCCGCTCGCGCACCGGGTTCAGCTCCGGGTGGCCGAGCGTGGTCAGGTCCAGCGGTCGGCCGCGCCCGCCGGACGCCTTGGTCTCCGACGGAGGCAGCAACACCAGCACGAACGGCGAGGGTAGCGGCAGCGTAATTCGGTCGTTGTGGCGGTTCTCCCGGCGTAGCTTCGCCCGCTATGACCGATGTGTGGCGCCCGCTCACGGAGACGGACGCGAACGAGTGGGTCCGGCTGGTCCAGGCGGCCGAGGCCGTGGACCGGACCGGCGAGAACCTCGACGCCGACGACTTCGCCGAGCTGGCGACCGCGACGCGCGCCGACCTGGCCACCGGGTCGGTGGGTGTCTTCCGCGGGGACCGGCTGATCGCCAGTGGCGTGGTGTGGACGCAGCCGGGGGCGCGGGGCAGCCACCGGGTCAGCCTCGACGGCGTCGTGCACCCGGACGCGCGGCGCACCGGCCTCGGCGCCCGGTTGCTCGCCGAGCTGGAACGGCTGGGCCGGGAACGGCACGCCGCGATCGCGCCGGGGTTGCCGCTCGAGCTGACCGCGCCGTGCCACGACGCGAACGCGGGCATGGCCGTGATGCTGAGCGCCGCGGGCTACGAGCCACGCCGGTGGTTCTTCGACATGCGCTGCGACCTCACCGGCGATCTGGCCGAGGTACCGGTGCCGGACGGCTTGCACCTCAGGCCGTACCCGGAGGACGACGAGCCGGTGCGGGTGGCGCTCAACGAGTTCTTCGCCGAGCACTGGGGCCACCAGGACTTCACGCCAGAGACCTGGAAGGAGATCACCACCGGGCATGCCTACCGCCCCGACCTGTCCTTCCTGCTCCACGACGACGCGGGGGAGATCGCGGCGCTGGTGCTCTCGGACCACTACCCGGCCGATCACGCGCAGACCGGCGTGAAGGAGCTGTGGATCGCCGATGTCGGCACGCGCAAGTCGTTGCGGGGCAAGGGGTTGGCCACGGCATTGCTGACCCACACGCTGCGACGGGCGCGGGCCGCCGGCTTCGAGCGGGCCGGGCTGGACGTGGACACCGGCAACCCGACCGGCGCGCTCGGCGTGTACGAGCGCATCGGGTTCACCGTGTCGACCCGCTGGACGGTCTACGGGAAAACGGCGTGACCGAGCAGTGGCGACCGCTCACGGAGGCCGACGCAAAGGAGTGGGTTCGCCTGGTCCAGGCGGCCGAGGCGGTCGACCGGACCGGCGAGCACGCCGACGCCGACGACTTCGCCGAACTGGCGCACTCGGCGCGGATGGACCTGGCCACCGGCTCGGTCGGCGTGTTCCGCGGTGACGAGTTGGTCGCCGGCGGGGTCGCCTGGATCGAGCCGGGCGCGCGCGGCCCGCACCGGGTCAGCCTCGACGGTGTCGTGCACCCGGACGCGCGGCGGGCGGGTCTCGGCCACAGGCTGCTCACCGAGCTGGAGCGGCTCGGCCACGCGCGGCACGCCGCGACGGTGCCCGGTCTGCCGCTGGTGCTGACCGTGTTGTGCCACGACGGGAACCCGGGCAAAGCCGTGATGCTGGCCGCGGCCGGTTATGCGCCGCAGCGGTGGTTCTTCGACATGCGCCGCGAGCTGACCGACGAGCCGGCGGCGGTGCCGGTGCCGGACGGTGTGCGCCTCGTGCCGTACCCGGTGGACGACGAGCCGGTGCGGGTGGCGTTCAACGAGTTCTTCGCCGAGCACTGGGGACACGCGGACGCCACCGCGGCGGCCTGGCACCACACCACGCACGGTCACGCGGCCCGGCCGGACCTGTCGTTCCTGCTCCACGACCAAGCGGGGGAGATCGCCGCGTTCGTGATCTCCCACTACTTCCCCGCCGATCACGAGCAGAGCGGCGTGAAGGAGTTGTGGATCCCGCATGTCGGCACGCGCAAATCCTTGCGGGGCAAGGGGTTGGCCACCGCGTTGCTGGTCCACGCGATGCGCGCGGCGCGGGCGGCCGGGTTCGAGCGGGCCGCGCTGTCCGTGGACGCGGACAACGCGACCGGCGCGCTCGGGGTCTACGAACGGGTCGGGTTCGGCGTGACGAGCCGCTGGACCAGTTACGGGAAACGGCCTGAGCGGTGAGCCCCCTCAGCCGTTGGTCGAGCCCACGCAGAACTCGTTGCCCACGGGATCGGTCAGCACCGTCCACGTGAGCCCGGGAACCGCGTGCTCCTCCTGCTCCTTGGCGCCGAGCCCGACCAGGCGCGCCACCTCCGCCTTGCGGTCCTCGGTGCTGAAGTCGATGTGCACGCGGTTCTTGCCCGCCTTGGGTTCCTCGACCTTCTGCAGCCCGATTCCGGTCCCCGTGCCCTCCTTCGGGCCGAGCAGCACGAAGAAACCGTCCATGTCGGCCTTGACCTCGTAGTCGAGCGCCTTGGTCCAGAACTCGACGAGCGCGCGCGGGTCGGCGCAGTCGATCGTGACCGTCACCATTGTCATCGTCGGAGTCGTCATGGCGCGGACGCTAAACCAGCCCACCGACAAAACCTGACCAGCGGTAACCGGGTGGAGTGGTCGTGACGCCGTTCACTACGCTGCCAGGCACCGCCACCACCGGCGGATCCGATCGAGGAGAGCCACCGTGATCACCAGGATGTCGTCGTTGTTCCTGCGCACGCTGCGTGAGGATCCGGCGGACGCCGAGGTGCCCAGCCACAAGTTGCTGGTGCGCGCAGGCTATGTCCGCCGCGTCGCCCCGGGTGGTTATTCGTGGCTGCCGCTGGGCCTGCGCGTGCTGCGCAAGATCGAGCAGGTGGTGCGCGAGGAGATGGACGCGATGGGCGCGCAGGAGATCCAGCTGCCCGCGCTGCTGCCCCGCGATCCCTACGAGGCCACGAACCGGTGGACCGAGTACGGCCCCAACATCTTCCGGCTCAAGGACCGCAAGGGCGCCGACTACCTGCTCGGCCCCACGCACGAGGAGATCTTCACCCTGACCGTGAAGGGTGAGTACACCTCGTACAAGGACTACCCGGTCATCCTCTACCAGATCCAGACCAAGTACCGCGACGAGGCGCGGCCCCGCGCGGGCATCCTGCGCGGGCGCGAGTTCCTGATGAAGGACAGCTACTCGTTCGACCTGGACGACGAGGGGCTCTCGCAGTCCTACCAGAAGCACCGCGACGCCTACATCAAGATCTTCGACCGGCTGGGCCTGAAGTACGTGATCGTGTCCGCGATGTCGGGCGCCATGGGCGGGTCGGCGTCGGAGGAGTTCCTCGCCGAGGCCGAGACCGGTGAGGACACGTTCGTGCGCAGCACGGAGTCCGGCTACGCGGCCAACGTCGAGGCCGTGACCACCACCTCGCCGCCCGCGCGCTCGGTCGACGGGCTGCCCGACGCGCAGGTGCACCACACGCCGGGCACGCCCACCATCGAGTCCCTTGTGGACTTCCTGAACGCGGCGAACCTGGGCCGCACGTTCACCGCGGCGGACACGCTGAAGAACGTCATGCTCAAGGTCCGCCAGCCCGGTACGCAGGAGTGGGAACTCCTGGCCGTCGGCCTGCCCGGCGACCGTGAGGTCGATTTCAAGCGGCTTGAAGCGGCGCTCGACCCCGCCGAGGTGGCCATCCTCGAAGAGGCCGACTTCGCCAAGCACCCCTACCTCGTCAAGGGCTACATCGGCCCGAAGGCGTTGCTGGACAACAAGGTTCGCTATCTGGTCGACCCCCGCGTGGTCACCGGCACGGCGTGGGTGACCGGCGCGGACAAGGCCGACCACCACGTCATCGACCTCGTCGCCGGCCGCGACTTCACCCCGGACGGCACGATCGAGGCCGCCGAGGTGCGCGAGGGCGACCCCTCGCCCGACGGCAAGGGCACGCTGGTCGCCGCGCGCGGCATCGAGATCGGCCACATCTTCCAGCTGGGCCGCAAGTACGCCAACGCCTTCGAACTCGACGCGCTGGGCGCCGACGGCAAGCCGATCCGGATCACCATGGGGTCCTACGGCATCGGCGTGTCCCGGCTCGTGGCGTGCATCGCCGAGCAGAGCTTCGACGAGCACGGCCTCGTGTGGCCCCGCGCGGTGTCGCCGTTCGACGTGCACCTGGTGGTCGCGGGCGGCAAGAACGCGGCCGAGGAGATCAAGGCGGGCGGCGAGAAGCTGGCCGAGGAGCTGTCCGCGGCCGGGCTCGACGTGCTGTTCGACGACCGGGCCGCGTCGCCGGGCGTGAAGTTCGCCGACGCCGAACTCGTCGGCGTGCCGACGATCGTCGTCGTCGGGCGCGGGCTGGCCAACGGCGTCGTCGAGGTCAAGGACCGGGCCAGCGGCGAGCGCGTCGAGGTGCCGGTGGATGAGGCGGTCGCCCGCCTCACCGAGATCGTCCGCGGCTGAGCTACGAGGCCACGCTGACGCTTTCCACGATCTTGCGCAGCGTGGCCTCGTCCGCGCCCTGCGGGCCGTCCGGCGAATCCGTGCCCGAGTACGCGGCGATCATGACCGTTCGGCCGGGCTGGTCGTCGGTGGACAGGGCGAGCAAGACGACCACGCCTGCGCTCAGGTCGCAGTCCGCGGTGGTCGGCACCACGTGCACGACGATCTCGCGGCCCAACCAGCCGTCACCATCGAGGTGGCGTGACGAGGTCACCGTCATGGTCGGGATGTCCCCGAACGGTCGGCCGAACGCGACGGTGGCCAGCCCTTTGGCGTACTTGCTGGCCTGGGCAGCCGACGGGCCGGCCGACTCGTCGAGGTAGATCCCGGCGGCCACCGGCCACGTCGTGCAGGCCGTCGTCGTGTACGTGGCGCCGTAGCGCAGGACCGAGTAGTCCGCGTACTCCGAAGACCCGTAGGTGATGGCGACCTGCGGCACGAGCGTCCAGTCCGGTGGCACCTCGTACTCGAGGTTGCCCCGCACGGGAACGGCCTGCCACTGGCCCGCCGGCGCCTTTGTTGTGGTTGTGGTCGTGGTGGTCGATGTCGTTGTGGTCGTGGGCGTGGCCGCAGTCGTCTCAGTGGTGGTGGTGGGTGCGGCAGCCGCCTCGGAACCGTTGGTGCCGTGGGGGATCAGGGCCACACCGATCAGCCCGAGCCCGACGACGAGCCCGACGACCACGAGCCACGTCCCGCCGCCGCCCTTGGAGTCGCGCTTGTCGCGCCGCGCGGTCCTGGCCGGGCGCTTGCCCGGCGTGGAGCCGGTCGGCAAGGACGTGCCGCGCCGGGACGGTTCCGTGCTCGCGGACCCGGTCGGCCGTCCGCTGACCGGGTCGAAGGAGCCCGTCACTGCGTGGGCCGGGCGGTGACGAGGACCTGGGCGGCGAGGTCGGTGGTGATCGCGTCCGGCACCTCCTGGTCGCCGAAGAGGATCACCGACTCCGTCCCCGAGCCGCTCTTGAAGGACACGACGGCGACCAGCATCGCCGGCGGGTTGCACGAGTCCTTCTTGGTGGTGATGCGCACGACCGCGAGCGTGGCGTCGGTCCTGGCGTTGTTGACCTTCTGCGGGCTGCTCGTCGGCACCGCCGTCTTGCCGCCGTAGGCCGCGGCCAGCCCGTTCGCCCAGGTCGTCGCCACCGCCTTCGCGGCCTTGGCCGGGTCGTCGCTCGACTCGGGGCCGACGCCGATCTTGGCGCGGAACGACGTCGGGCTGCCCGGGCACGCACCGGTCTTGAACGTCGCGACGCCTTCCATGACCGCCCGCGAGTTCGGGATGGTGACCGTGGTGTTGCTGCCCGACTCGATCTTCCAGTCCGGCGGCACGTCGAACTGCACGTGCTCGTTGGGCACGCTCACCGTCTGCCAGCCCGGGACCTGCGGGGTGTTGCTGCCACCGCTGCTGGGCGGCGCCGTGAGCGTTCCGCTGCTCGCCGAGGTGTGCGGGGCGCTCGTCGTGGTGGTCGTGGTCGTCGGGTTGCCGCCGCCCGCCTGGTCGTCGCCCTTCTTGTTGAGCAGCACAACTGCGAGAGTCGCGCCCACCGCGACCACGACGACCGCCGCGATGATGCCGACGATCAGCCCGGTGCGCTTGGGCTTGGGTGGCGGCAACTGCTGGAAGCCGCCGGTGGGGAAGTTGTTCGGGAACGCGCTGGTCTGTGGATATTGGCCCTGGGGATATTGGCCCTGGGGGTATTGACCGAGGCCCTGGTAGCCCCCCGTGTCGGGGCCCGTGGGATAGGCGGCCGTCTGCGCGGGGTTCGGGAAACCGCCGCTGTCGGGCGCGGGGTGACCGGGGTGGGGCAGCGGCTGACCGGTCAGCGGGTCGTACTGCTGGTTGGGGTCCTGGCCGTACCCGCCATATCCCCCGGGTGTACTCATGCCCGAGAATTTATCTGGCCATGCGTCGTCGTGAGCCGGAAACCCGGCATTAGGCCCGCGTTGCCAGCAACGCGTCCAGGGCCAGGTCCAGGTCGGCGAGGTCCGGCAGCACCGCGTGCGCCCCGGAATCGGCCAGTTCCCGCGCGCTGCTGCGGCCGGTGGCCACGGCGATCGCGACGGCGCCGTGGTGCAACGCGCCCGCCACGTCACGCGGGGTGTCACCGACGACGACCACCCGGTCGACCGGGAACGGCCCGCCGTGCTTGCGTTCCGCGCGGGCGATCGCGTCGGCCACCAGGTCGTGGCGGTGCTCGGAGAGCGAGCCGTAGCCGCCGATGCCGAAGTCGATGTGCTTGTCGAGCCCGAAGGGGCTGAGCTTGCACTCGGCGAGCTCCACGAGGTTGCCCGTGACGAGGGACTGCACCACGTCGTCGCGGTTGGCGAGCTCCGCGAGCAGGGTCTCGACGCCGGGCAGCGCGCGACCGCGCTCGGCCAGCGTCACGTCGGCGTTGGCGGCGGCGATCAGCTCGGCGAACACCTTGGCGACGTGGTCGTCGCCGGTGTCGTGGCCGTGCACGCGCAACAGCTCGCGGGTGATCGCGAGCTCGGTGCGGCCGGGGAAGCTCGGCATGTGCCGCAGTTCGATGCCGTGCGCCTTGGCCAGCGCGACGCCGTACCAGTCGCGGCCGGTGCCGGTGAAGTCGACCAGGGTCAGGTCGACGTCCCAGAGGACGAGGGTGCGGTGTGCCGTCACCAGGCCATGGTGGCACGGGCCACCGACACGTTCAGCCGGTGAGAAAGCTCAGCCGGACCTTGCGCACGGGGTTGTCGGTGTTGGTGTCCACGAGGCAGATCGACTGCCACGTGCCCAGCGCCAGCTCGCCGCCGAGCACCGGGATCGTCGCGTACGGCGGCAGGAACGCGGGCAGCACGTGGTCGCGGCCGTGCCCGTGGTGGCCGTGCTTGTGCTGCCAGTTGTGATTCGCGGGCAGGACGTCGCGCAAGGCACGCAACAGGTCGTCGTCGCTGCCGGACCCGGTCTCGATGATCGCGAGGCCTGCGGTCGCGTGCGGCACCCAGACGTGCAACAACCCGTCCGTGGCGCCCGTGTCGTTCAGGAACGCCTGGCACTGCCGGGTCAGGTCCGCGACCTGCTCCCGGTCGCCGGTGCGGATTTCGATCTCCTCGGTCTGCACGCCTCCACCGTAGTGTCGAAGGCGTGCGTGAAGCCTTCGGAGAGTCGTTCGCAGTTCCTGCCGGGTACCTGAACACCGCCTCGATCGGGGTGCCGTCCGAGTCCGCGGGCCGGGCGGTCGCCGAGTCCGTCGACGCGTGGCGGCGGGGCGCCACGTCGCCGCCCGACTTCGACGTCGACGTGACCAAGGCTCGGGCCGCGTGGGCGCAGCTGGTCGGCGTGCCGGCCGAGTCGGTGGCGATCGGCGCGACCGTGTCGCAGCTGGCCGGCCTGGTCGCCGGTTCGGTGCCGGACGGGACCAGGGTGCTGACCGTGCGCCGCGAGTTCACCAGCGTGAGCTTCCCGTTCGCGGCGCACGCCGAGCGGGGCGTCACGGTCACCGAGGTGCCCGACGAGGAGCTGGCCGACGCCGCCCGCGAGCACGACCTGGTCGCGGTGAGCGTGGTGCAGTCCGCGGACGGGGCGATCGCCGACCTCGATGCCTTGCGCGCCGCAGGCACGCCCGTGCTGCTCGACGTGACGCAGGCGGCCGGCTGGCTGCCGCTGGACCTCGGCTGGGCGGACTGGGTGGTCGGCTCGGCCTACAAGTGGCTGCTCGCCCCGCGTGGGGTCGCCTGGCTGGCCGAACGCCAGGCCGGCGCGACCCGGGCGCTGCACGCCAACTGGTACGCGGGCGAGGACCCCTGGGACACCGTCTACGGCTTGCCGTTGCGCCTCGCGGGCGACGCCCGCCGCCTCGACACGTCGCCGATCTGGCTGGCCCACGTCGGCGCCGCGGTTTCGGTGCCCTGGCTGGCCTCGCTCGACCTGGCCGCCGTCCGCGACCACTGCGTCGGCCTGGCCGACGGCCTGCTCGCCGCGCTCGGCGAGGCGCCCCGCGGGTCCGCGATCGTCTCGCTGGACCGGCCCGACGCGGGACCGGCCCTGCGCGCGGCGGGGGTAGCGCACAGCATGCGGGCGGGCCGCGTCCGGTTGGCCTTCCACCTCTACTCCGACCAGAGCGACGTCGACCTCGTGTTGACCGCATTGGGTGCCCGGCCATGACACGACCGGGGGATACCGGTTACGGTGACCCACCGTGTCGGATCCGAGGTATCCCGGCAGACCGGGGCCATACGCGGGGCAGCCGCCAGCCGGCCGTCCCGGCTACCCGTCATACCGCCCTGAGCTGGAGGAAACCACTCAGCTGCCGGCGTTCGACTACCAGGCGGATCCCCCGCCCGGCCAGCCGATGGGGTTGTTCGCGGGCTCGCCGGTCCTGGTCTGGACCTTGCGCGCGCTCGGTCTCGTCGCGGTCGCGGTGATCTCCGGGCTCGTCTGGTACTACATCACCAACGACAACAAGCCGGCGCCGTCCCAGCAGGCCGATCAGCCCGCCAAGCAGGGCAAGTACAACTTCGTGGCGGCCCCGCAACTGCCCCAGCCGGTGCGCGACAGCAACTGCGTCGAGCACTCGAAGGGCAAGGTGCAGGAGTTCCTGCAGGCCCACCAGTGCCACGGCCTGACCCGCCAGCTCTTCACCGTGACCACGGCCGACGGGCGCACCGCCTACGCGTCGGTGTCGTCGGTGCAGATGGCCAGCGCCCAAGACGCGACCGCGCTGGAGAACCTGACCAAGGCCGACGGCACCGGCAACGTCAAGGACCTGCTCCTGGACGGCAAGGCGACCGTGCCGGGTCTGACGAGGCTCGACGCCCACGGCGGCTACGCCTCACAGCGGGTCGACGCGAAGCTGATCATCATCGAGGCCGACTTCAGCACCGACGCGTCCGACAAGGACGAGCCGGTGCTCGACGACATCTGCGCGGACGCCCTGCGCCTGGGCCAGGGTCTGAACTAGCCGCTGCGGCTGGGCCGTGTCAGGCCTGCGGCTGGCCGGGCATCGGGACGGCGGCGGGCTCGGTGCCCGCGTCCTGGCGCCAGTGCGTGCCGCGCACGGCGGCCTCGGTCAGCGAGTCCAGCGCCGCCTGCCGCACGCCCGGGTCGTCGGCCCGGTCGAGCACGGCCCGCCAGGCGACGGTCGCGTCGTCCTCGGCCACGACCAGCACGGCGACCGCGGATTCCTTGTCGGTGACCGGTTTCGGCGTCGTGTAGGCCGGTTCCGGCGTGATCGGGGTGACCGCGGCCGCGGCCAGCAGCCGCTCGGTCGCGTCCCGGCGGTCGCGGTGCGCGGACATGCCCTTGTCCACGGCCTTGTCGTAGGAATCCGGCAGGAACGCGCTCACCAGCCCGTACACCCACACAGCGGCGTGTTCGGCGGACAACGCCTGCTGCAGGGCGTCCACGGTCTCCTGCGGCAGCGCGGCGCCGCCCGGCTCGGTCTGCATCAGCTGATCACCTCGTGCAAGCTCGCGCAGCCCGCCGACACGGACCCGAGCAGCCCGGCCCGGTTGCGTGGCACCGACGCCACCAGCGCAGCGGCTTGTTGCCGGCCCTTGGTCATGGCCGCCTGCAGCTTCTTCTTCGCCGCCGACGTGGACTTCGGTGCTGCCGCCGGCGCGGCCGCGGGCGGCTTCTGCCCCGACGGCGGCGGGTTGAGCCGGTCGATCTCGGCCTGCAACGCGGTCGCGTGCTCGGTGCGGCCCTTGGCGATCGCGGTCGCCGGCCCGGCCAGGTCGGGCAGCGCGGCGGCGATGGCGTTGGCGTCCGCGGCGTCCTGGCGAGCCTGCCTGGCCAGTGGTTCCAGCGGGTCCGGGGCCTTCTGCCCGGGATCGCTCGTGCACCCGGCCACGGCGGTCAGCGGCACGGCGACCAGGGCGCCCAGGCTCACACGCAGCCCCGCGCGGAGCACCGCTCGCCTGCTGAACCCGCTCGCATAACGCGTCACGGTCCGTCATCCTGCCAGGCGCGGCGCCGAGCAGGTGATCGCGTCCGCCGAGCCCATCGGCCGTGACGAGATACGCTTGGCAACCACGATCGGTGAAGAGTGCGCCGACCGGGGATCGGACATGCACGCATGGAGCAGACAGGGAGCGGCCGAGGTGCCCGACAAGGAGCAAGGTGACCGCAAGCCAGCGCCGGCGGAGGCGCTGCGGTCGGTCGTGGCCGACGCGGTGGGCGCCGCGGGATTCGAACTGGAGACGCTCGACGTGCAACAGGCGGGCAGGCGACGCCTGGTGAAGGTCGTCGTGGACGGCGAGGACGGCGTGGGGCTGGACGAGGTCGCCCAGATCAGCCGCGCGGTGTCCGGTGTGCTCGACGAGCACGACCACCTGCTGGGTGGGCCGTACACCCTCGAGGTGACCTCGCCCGGCGTGGACCGGCCGCTGACCATGCCGCGGCATTGGCGGCGTGCCAGGCTCCGCCTGGTGAAGGTCCGCAAAACGGACGACACGGAGTTGACCGTCCGGGTCGGCGCCGCCGACCCCGAGCCCGACGGCTCGGTGCAGGTGCTGGTCGACGGCGCGTTGCACGAGCTTGCCTACGCCGACGTGGCCAAGGCAGTGGTGGAGATCGAGTTCAAGCAGCCGCCCGCCGCCGAGACGGCGCTGCTGGAGCAGGCTGAGCGGGAGGGGTCGAGGTGAACGTCGACATCGCGGCGTTGCGCGCCATCGAGCGCGACAAGGACATCCCGTTCGAGACGGTGCTGGAGGCCATCGAGACGGCCTTGCTCACCGCGTACAAGCACACCGAGGGCCACCAGCCGCACGCGCGCATCGACATCGACCGGCGCACCGGCCTGGTCCGGGTGATCGCGTTCTCCCTCGGCGCCGAGGGCGAGGTCGACGAGGAGTGGGACGACACGCCGGAGGGTTTCGGCCGGATCGCCGCGACCACCGCGCGCCAGGTCATCCTGCAGCGGCTGCGCGACGCCGAGCACGAGAAGACCTTCGGTGAGTTCTCCGCCAAGGAGGGCGAGATCGTCGCCGGGGTCGTCCAGCGCGACGCGCGGGCCAACGCCCGCGGCATGGTCGTGGTCCAGGTCGGCGACACCGAGGGCGTACTGCCCGCCGCCGAGCAGGTGCCCGGCGAGCGCTACGAGCACGGCACGCGGATCAAGTGCTACGTCGTCGGCGTGACCCGCGGCGCGCGCGGCCCGCAGATCACGTTGTCCCGCACGCACCCCAACCTCGTGCGCCGGCTCTTCGCCCTGGAGGTGCCCGAGATCGCCGACGGCACCGTGGAGATCCCCGCGGTGGCCCGTGAAGCCGGTCACAGGTCGAAGATCGCGGTCCGGTCCACCGTGGCCGGCGTGAACGCCAAGGGCGCGTGCATCGGCCCGGTCGGCGCGCGCGTGCGCAACGTGATGAGCGAACTGGCCGGCGAGAAGATCGACATCATCGACTACTCCGAGGACGCGGCGACCTTCGTGGGCAACGCGCTCTCGCCCGCCAAGGTCATCTCCGTGCAGGTCGTGGACGAGCGCGCGAAGACCGCGCGGGTCGTGGTGCCGGACTTCCAGCTCTCCCTGGCCATCGGCAAGGAGGGGCAGAACGCGCGCCTCGCCGCCCGCCTGACCGGGTGGCGGATCGACATCCGCAGCGATGCCGCACCCGAGCCCGAGGACGCTCCCGACGCCGCACCGGTATCCGGTTCGGCTGAGTGAGCGCGACGAGATAGACTTGACGTGGTCAAGCGTCAACGAACGGTTCCCGCATGCCCGCCCGGCTCCGGCCCGGTGCGCACTTGTGTCGGTTGCCGAGCGCGGGCGCGGGCCGGTGAGCTGTTGCGCGTGGCCGTCGTGGACGGGAACCTGGTTCTCGATCTTCGGCGCCGCATCCACGGCCGGGGCGCCTGGATCCACCCGGATCCGGACTGCCTCGGAATGGCTGAGCGACGGCGAGCGTTTCCCCGGGCGTTGCGCGTGCCCGGCCCGCTCGACGTCACCGCTGTGGCCGAAGGGCTGGCGCGGGTGCTCAGCGCGCAAGTCGGTCCGGGACCTACCCGGACTGAGCAGGAACACAGAAGGCAGGTCGACCCGTCATGAGTCAGCCGTGAAGCTGAAGACATGAACGCGCGACGATAAACGAGGTCGACGGTCTTGCCGCCGGCCTCCCCAGACGAGGAGAGCAGTGGCAGGCAAGGCTCGAGTACACGAACTCGCCAAGGAGTTCGGCGTTACCAGCAAGGAACTTTTGGCCCGGTTGAAGGACATGGGCGAGTTCGTCAAGTCGGCGTCGTCCACCGTCGAGGCGCCCGTCGCCCGGCGGCTGAAGGAGACGTACGCCGCGGACGGCAACGGCAAGTCCCCCGCTAAGGGTGGCCCCAAGCCAGGCGCACCACGCAAGCAGACCGCGGCAGCGGCGACCGCTCCGGCCGCCCAGGCGACCGCCAGCACGGCGAGCCCCGCGGATTCCGCGAACACCACCAGCACGGCCGGCACCGCCGACTCCGCGGCCCCGGCCCGGCAGGCTCCGGCTCCCGGACCGCGTCCGGGCCCCAAGCCCGCGCCGAAGCCGGCCGCCGAACCGGTCGCCGAGCAGGCGCCCGCGGCGGCTGCCCAGACCCAGGCACCAGCGGAAACCCCCGCGGTTCCCGAGATCCCGGCGGCCGCCGAGGCCCCGACCAAGTCGGGCCCGAAGCCCGGCGGCGTCCGGCCCGGTCCGCGTCCGCAGACCCGTGAGGAACGCCCGGCCGCGCAAGCGAAGCCGGGGGCCAAGCCCGGTCAGGGTGGTGGCACCGGCGGCGGTTCGTCGGTCGTGCCGCCGAAGCCGCAGGGGCACAAGCCGAGGCCGGGTGCCCCGCGCGTCGGCAACAACCCGTTCGGCGTCGGTGGTGGCGGCGCGGCCGCGCCGCGGCCCTCGGCCCCGCGTCCCGGTGGCGGTCCTGGTGGCGAGCGCGGCGGACGTCCCGGTGAGGGTCGTCCCGCCGGTGGCCCGCGTGGCGGTTCGGCTCCGGCCGGTCCCCGCCCGAGCCCGGGCAACATGCCGCCCCGGCCCAACCCCGGCATGATGCCGCCCCGGCCCGCCCGTCCCGCGGGTGGCGGTCGCGGTGGCCCCGGTGGCGGTCCTGGCGGTGCCCGTGGTGGCCCCGGCGGCGGTCGCGGTGGTGGCGGCGGAGGCGGCGGCTTCCGCGGCGGTCCCGGTGGCGGTGGCGGTGGCGGCGGTGGCGGCTTCCGTCCCGGTGGTGGCGGCGGCGGAGGCGGCGGCTTCCGCGGCGGTCCCGGTGGCGGTGGCGGCGGCGCCCCGGCCGGCGGCGGCGGTGGTTTCCGCGGCCGTGGCGGCGGCGGTGGCCGTGGTGGCGCGGCGGGTGCCTTCGGGCGTCCCGGCGGCCCGAGCAAGCGCGGCCGCAAGTCCAAGCGCCAGAAGCGCCAGGAGTACATGGAGAACATGCAGGCGCCGTCGGTTGGCGGCGTGCGTCTGCCCAAGGGCAGCGGCGAGACCATTCGCCTGCCGCGCGGTGCTTCGCTGACCGACTTCGCCGACAAGATCAACGCCAACCCGGCTTCGCTGGTGCAGGTGCTGTTCCACCTCGGCGAGATGGTGACCGCGACCCAGTCCGTCTCCGACGAGGTGCTCGAGCTCCTCGGCGGCGAGATGAACTACCAGGTCCAGGTCGTCAGCCCGGAGGAGGAAGACCGCGAGCTGCTCGACTCCTTCGACATCACCTACGGCGAGGACGCCGGTGAGGAAGAGGACCTCGAGGCGCGGCCGCCGGTCGTGACCGTCATGGGTCACGTCGACCACGGTAAGACGCGACTGCTGGACACGATCCGCAAGGCCAACGTCCACGAGGGCGAGGCCGGTGGCATCACCCAGCACATCGGTGCCTACCAGGTGCCGGCGATCGTGGACGGCCGCGAGCGGCTGATCACCTTCATCGACACCCCGGGTCACGAGGCGTTCACCGCCATGCGTGCCCGTGGTGCGAACTCCACGGACATCGCGGTGATCGTGGTGGCCGCCGACGACGGCGTCATGCCGCAGACGGTGGAGGCGATCAACCACGCCCAGGCGGCGAACCTGCCTATCGTGGTCGCGGTCAACAAGATCGACAAGGAGGGTGCGAACCCTCAGAAGATCCGCCAGCAGCTCACCGAGTACGGGCTGGTCGCCGAGGAGTACGGCGGCGACACGATGTTCGTCGACATCTCCGCCAAGCAGGGCATCAACATCGACGGCCTGCTGGAGGCGATCGCGCTGACCGCCGATGCCGCGTTGGACCTGCGGGCCAACCCGGACATGGAGGCCCAGGGCGTGGCGATCGAGGCACACCTGGACCGCGGTCGCGGCCCGGTGGCCACGGTGCTGGTGCAGCGCGGCACGCTGCGCGTCGGCGACTCGATCGTCGCCGGCGACGCCTACGGCCGTGTGCGCCGGATGGTCGACGAGTACAACGAGGACATCACCGAGGCGACCCCGTCGCGACCGGTGCAGGTCATCGGGTTCACGTCGGTCCCGGGTGCCGGTGACACCTTCCTGGTGGTCGAGGAGGACCGCACCGCACGGCAGATCGCCGAGCGGCGCGCGGCCCGGATGCGCAACGCCGCGAACGCCTCGCGGCGCAAGCGGGTCAGCCTCGAGGACCTGGACTCCGCGCTGAAGGAGACCAGCCAGCTCAACCTGATCATCAAGGGCGACAACTCCGGTACCGTCGAGGCCCTGGAGGACGCGCTCACGAAGATCGACGTGGGCGACGAGGTCGAGCTGCGGGTCATCGACCGCGGTGTCGGTGGCATCACCAAGGCCAACGTGGACTTGGCGATCGCGTCCGACGCGATCATCCTCGGGTTCAACGTCCGCGCCGAGGGCAAGGTCACCGAGCAGGCCAACCGCGAAGGCATCGACGTTCGCTACTACTCGGTGATCTACCAGGCCATCGACGAGATCGAGCAGGCCCTCAAGGGCATGCTCAAGCCCATCTACGAGGAGGTGGAGCTCGGCCGGGCCGAGGTCCGCGACGTGTTCCGCTCCTCGAAGGTCGGCACGATCGCCGGTTGCCTGGTGATGTCCGGCGAGATCCGCCGCAACACCAAGGCTCGCCTGATCCGCGACGGTGTCGTGGTCCAGGAGAACCTGAACGTCGGCACGCTGCGCCGGTTCAAGGACGACGTGACCGAGGTCCGCGAGGGCTTCGAGTGCGGTATGACCTTGGGCAACTACAACGACATCCGGGTGGATGACGTGATCGAGACCTACGAGATGCGGGAGAAGCCCCGCACCTGATGGTCGAACCGGCCGGGACCGTCCACTGTGGGCGGTCCCGGTCCGGTTTCCACTACGAGCGATCCCCGGTGATGCAGGCGTGTACGTGGGTGCCCTGGAACTGGACGTCCTGCTCGGCGACGTCCATTCGTTGAAGGAAAAGCGATCCGTCGTGCGGCCGGTGGTCGCCGAACTGCGGCGCAAGTACGAGGTCAGCGTCGCCGAAGCCGGTCACCAGGACCTGCACCGGCGTGCCCTCATCGGCGTCGCCGCGGTCGCCGCCGAAGCCGGTCACGTGCGCACGGTGCTCGACTCGTGCGAGCGCCTGGTGGCCGCACGTCCCGAGTTGCAGTTGCTCTCGGCCCGGCACCGTCTGCTGGGCCCCGACGACGAATAGATCAAGAAGGAAAGGGGTGCGTCGTGGCTGACCCAGCCCGCGCCCGCAAGCTCGCCAAGCGCATTTCGCAGATCGTGGCCACCGCCATCGAGCACGAGATCAAGGATCCGCGGCTCAACGGCGTCACCGTCACGGACACGAAGGTGACCGGCGACCTGCACGACGCGACGGTGTTCTACACGGTCTTCGGCGACAAGCCCGACGTGGCGCCGGACTTCCAGGGGGTGGCGGCGGCGTTGGCGGCTGCGACCGGCGTGCTGCGCACCAAGGTCGGCCAGGGCACCGGCGTCCGGTTCACCCCGACGCTGACCTTCGTCGCGGACACCATCCCGGAGACGGCGAAGCAGGTGGACGACCTGCTCGCCCGCGCCCGCGCCGCGGACGCGGAGGTCGCCGCCCTGGCCGCGAAGGCCCAGCCCGCGGGCGACCCGGACCCGTACAAGGCGCCGCGCGAAGAGTCCGACGAGGACTGACGCGGCGGTGAGTGGGTCATGCGGCCCACTCACCTGATCCCGCTGCGTTCGGCTACTAGGGCTCAGGGACGAACGTCGGGCCCTGGGCGTAGCCCCACGGGCACGAAGCCGTCGACGAACCGTTCCCGACCACGGAGTTGCCGGTGGCGTCCGAGTCGAGCCAAGGGCCGAAGCACTCCACGTACAGGTGCCAGTGTTGGGTCGCCTCTCTGCCGGTGCAGGTCATCACGTCGGTCTTGGCCACGGGGGAGCCGTTGACCACCGGGTGCGCGACGCTGCAGTCCGGCGGGTACGGGGTGTACGCGCTGGCCGGCACGGCCAGCCCGAGCCCGGCGAAGATCATCATGGCGGCGATCGCCACTGTGCGACGCATGTCGTTCTCCTTTGCCTGACGATGGGGCAGCCCATCGTCTTCCCGTCCCACCACCGCTTTCTACGTCCACTCGGGTATGCGGCAGGTGCGTCCGGTGATCACGCCGGCACGGTTGGTTGACAAGAGGCGTTCCCGAAATGAATGTCGTGTCCAGGGCGTTGTAATTGGGTGCGCGGGGCGTTCATGGCGACGATGCCGCCGGCCCCGGCCACCCTCCGCGTGACCAACCCGACACGGGTCGTCCACAGGAGATGCGACGGGCGTCACTCGAGGGTGAACGCATAGATTGGGCGTTATGAGCACACACTTCGACGTCGTCGTGCTGGGGGCGGGTCCTGGCGGCTACACCGCCGCGGTCCGGGCCGCGCAGCTGGGCAAGAAGACCGCGGTCATCGAGGAGAAGTACTGGGGCGGGGTCTGCCTGAACGTGGGCTGCATCCCGTCGAAGGCGCTGCTGCGCAACGCGGAGCTCGCGCACGTCTTCACCCAGGAGCAGGACACGTTCGGCATCAAGGTCGACGGCACCGTGAGCTTCGACTACGGCGCCGCGTTCCGGCGCAGCCGCACCGTGGCCGAGGGGCGCGTCAAGGGCGTGCACTTCCTGATGAAGAAGAACAAGATCACCGAGCTCAACGGCCGCGGCTCGTTCACCGACGACCACACCATCGAGGTGAGCCTGACCGACGGCGGCACCGAGACGGTGACGTTCGACCACTGCATCATCGCCGCGGGCGCGACCACCCGGATGCTGCCCGGCACGAAGGTCAGCGACAAGGTCGTGACCTACGAGGAGCAGATCCTGAGCGAGGACCTGCCCGGCAGCATCGTGATCGCCGGCGCGGGCGCGATCGGCGTCGAGTTCGCCTACGTGCTGCACAACTACGGCGTGAAGGTGACCATTGTCGAGTTCCTCGACCGGATGGTGCCGCTCGAGGACGCCGAGGTGTCCAAGGAACTGCAGCGCCGCTACCGCAAGCTGGGCATCGACGTGCTGGTGGGCACCAAGGTCGAGTCGATCGACGAGTCCGGCGAGGGCGTCCGCGTGACCGTGTCGAAGGACGGGCAGCAGCAGGTGCTCGAGGCGGACAAGGTGTTGTCCGCCATCGGTTTCCAGCCGCGGGTGGAGGGCTACGGCCTGGAGAACACCGGTGTCCAGCTGACCGAGCGCAAGGCCATCGCGATCGACGGGCGCGGGCGCACCAACGTGCCGCACATCTTCGCCATCGGCGACGTGACGGCCAAGCTGATGCTCGCGCACGCGGCCGAAGCGCAGGCCGTCGTCGCCGCCGAGACGATCGCCGACCACGAGACCATGGAGATCGACTTCGTCATGGTCCCGCGCGCGACGTACTGCCAGCCGCAGGTCGCGAGCTTCGGCTGGACCGAGGAGCAGGCCCGCGAGAAGGGCTTCGACGTCCAGGTCCAGAAGTTCCCCTTCACGGCGAACGGCAAGGCCCACGGCCTCGCCGACCCGAACGGCTTCGTCAAGATCCTCAGCGACAAGAAGTACGGGGAGATCCTGGGCGCGCACCTGATCGGCCCGGACGTGACCGAGCTGCTGCCGGAGCTGACCCTGGCGCAGCAGTGGGACCTGACGGTGCACGAGGTGGGCCGCAACATCCACGCCCACCCGACGCTGAGCGAGGCCGTCAAGGAAGCCATCCACGGCCTCGCCGGCCACATGATCAACATGTGATCAGAGGAGTCGTCGACCTCGGCTCGCGGTTCATGCCCAGCCGCTGACCTGCGGATCCGTTCTCGACAGTTCTCACGTGCTCTCACGCCTGCCCGACCTCATACGGCCTGTAGACGGCCTGCGAGGCCGGGCAGGCGTCTGTATATGTGACCCCACACAAGTCTGGTTCCCGATGGGGAAGCCACCGCACGGAGCCAGACGAACCGCCGCCCTCGCTGGCTCGTGAGCTTCCCTGGAGGCCTGCCCGCCCGGCGAGGGCATGTTGGTTCTCTGCGCGTCGCCTGGGGCGGCGAACGGAGCTGGTGGCTACGGTCGGCGCGCCGCGTGGCCGGGCGGCCGGGAGCGGAGCGGTAGGCCGATCCGTGCCGCGCAGTGCGCGGCCGACCGAACGCAGCTGCACCAGCGCGCCGCCGCAGGCGGCGCGCCTTGATCCCCTAGAGCCAAGTTCGGCAGGCGTCGGTGTGCCGTAACTGTCGGGAAGAGACAAGCCTTGGCGATCGCACGACACGCCGACCACTAGCGCTAGACGTTCAGTAGTAATAGGCACATGATGGAGAGCCGAGATCGATCGCACAAAATGGAGGAACGCTTGTCACGGGCCGCTTGGTATGATTATCAAGAGCAGGTTGCCAACCTTTTCAGGGAAACCGGCCTAGAGGCCGATACGAATGTGCGGGTACAAGGTGTGCGAAGCACTCATGATGTTGATGTGCTTGTAAAAGGTCGAGCGGGAGGGCTCACATTCACATGGTTTGTCGAGTGTAAGCTTTGGCGGGAGCGAGTTTCAAAGCTCCACGTATTGGCATTTCGGCAGATCGTCACTGATACAGGAGTGGAAAGAGGAATACTTCTGTCGGAGAGTGGATTTCAAAGCGGCGCGATTGACGCTGCAACCAAGACAAATATCCAGTTGTCCTCAATCGCTGAACTGGGAGAACTTGCAACTGAAGAAGTCGGTAATGCGCGCCTCAGAGAGATACACCTCCGCGTGGACGAGTGCCTCAAGCGGTACTGGGACCTCGAAAAGGAGGTGCGGATCGCTTTCCGTCTGCGGCCTCCGTTAGCGAGCCCAGGGTTCTCGACTGTTCAGACGTTGGAGGTGGTCCGCTACGCCCTCGGGCAGCACGCAGGTGGAAAGTACCCGATAGTGTTCGACGATGCACCTCCGACGGTATACCTTCAATATCGATATGTGGATATCGATATAAAGGCTTCAACATCCATTGAGCTCGCAAATAAGCTTGACCCGATAGTCACTGAGATAGAGGAGCGTTTGAGGCGAGCCGAGCTGGGGAGCTCATCGGACAACCATTGAAATGATGCGCAAAACCATGGTTACTTGAAGTATGGAGTGTTAGTAATCGATAGACCATGCTCGATTCGCAAATGAATCGACGGATGAACTTTAAGCTGACCAATGGCGCCTGGCTCCACCCAGATGACTTCCTTGCTCTCGTTGCTTGTCGCCAGCTCACCGCCGACCTGTCGGGCTCGGAAGCAAATTGAGAACTCCTGGCGCACCTCGCCGTCGCTGAACTCGATAACGTGGCCCGGGTCGGAGTAGATGCCGATGAGGCCGATGACTTCGACGTCGATCCCGGTCTCTTCCTTGACCTCGCGCACCACGGTCTGCGTGATCGTCTCGCCGATCTCTTGGCCTCCGCCGGGGATGGCGTAGAGGTCGTTGTCAGTGCGACGGATCATAAGGATGCGGCCCTGCTCGTCTTGGACGAACGCGGTGACCGCGACGACGATGCCGTTCGCCTTCGGGGCGCTCGGGTCGTGGTAGTAGTCGGTGCGGTGGCCCTGGCTTCCTCCCTACCAGGTCGGCGGCTTGGCCGCGTTCCACACGCTCTCGAAGCTCTCCGAGTACGTCCCGGACAAGTCCCCGGCCGAGAGGCGGCGCAGGATCAACATGTGAGAAGCGGTGTGCTCGTCGGCTGCACGGTCCCGGTTGGGGCCGTGCAGCCGTGTGCTCAGCGGGTGGTCGGGAACGTGATCGAGCTGCGGGCCAGATCGATGGTCAGCGTGGGCGGGTCGATGGGGGCCAGGAACTGCCACGCATCCGTGCCGCCGACCACGATTGCCAACCGGTGTCCGGTAGCCACCGTGTGGTCCACAGTGGTCAGTGTGAAACGCATGGTGTAGAAGCGATCCGGGGCCAGCGGCTCGCCACGGCGCAGGGTTCGCCAGTGGCCGAGGTCCGCCCAGCCCGCCGACACCACCTCGTGGTCCACCGGGACCGTCGCGGTGGTGGTGTCCAGGTAGCAAGCACTGTCGCCGGGTGCACTCGCGCCCCAGCAGGACCGGGTGCTCAGGGTCCGGATGCCGGCGCCCTGGCCGAGGTCGTCGCGGACGGTGGCGGGGCCGTAGTCGACGAGCTCCGCACCCAGGCGCGCCACCGGCTTGCTGGAGCGGACGGTCAAACTGATCGACCCGGTTCCGGCCAGGTGCAGCGGTGCGGTCAACGGCGCACCCATCACGACGGCCCGAGCAGGTGATGGCTGGTCCGGGTCGGCCGCCCACTGGTACCGGTCGAGCGATGGATCGTCGGTGATCGTCACCTGGCCCGCGCCCAGCTCCCACCGCGTGTCACGGGTGCCCGGCGGCGGCCACGTGGGCAGGTCGACCCAGTGGTCGACGCTCGTCTCCACCTTCACCGCCGGCTCGCGGTCGATGCCGTTGTCCACCCCGAGCAGCCAGTGGTCGAACCACCGGTGCAGGGTCTCCACCCACTCGGCGCGGCGCAGGTCGAACGGGTCGACGTGCCCCGCCTGGTGCACCCAGGCCTTGCGCGGCACCGAAAGCCGCGACCAGAAGTCGCCGAACTGGCGGGGTGAGACTGCGAGGTCACCGAAGCCCTGGACCGCGAAAACGCTTGCGCGGATGCGGTTCGCGTCGAGGTCCGAGTCGACGCCGCGCCAGTAGCGGTTGAAGTCACCCGTGGTGCCGGCGGCCGCGTTTTCCTCGGCCTGCACGGGTTTGCACAACTGGGCGGCTCGCTCGTTCAGCAACCCCGGCGGGTTGCCGTTGTTGGGCGGGAAGCCGTACCAGGCACCGTCCGAATTGAACACGTTGTAGTAGCTGCCCACGCCCGCGATCGACACGACGGTGCGAAGGCCGGGCACCCCGGTGACCGCCGCGTCGATGGCCAGGGCCGCGTCGTCCGACTTGCCGATCATGCCGACGGCGCCGGTGGACCAGTCGGCGGACACGCGCGACGAGCCGGTCAGGCTGCGGTACGCCGAACCCCGCCCGTTGAGCCAGTTGATCACCGCCACCGAACTGCCGGCCACGTCCGCGCCGTTGGGACAACCCGACGACCGGTTGGTGCCCGCTTCGTCGACCAGCACGACGGCGTAGCCGCGTGGCACGAAGTAGTTGTCGTAGTAGAGCGGGAAACCCAGCGGCGAACCGTCGGGGGCGTAGGTCTTCTTTTGCGCCTCGTTGCCCCGGCCGCAGCACGCGTAGTACGGGCTGGTGTCCATGATCACCGGCACCCGATCGCCGCGCGCCGCCGGTTCGGACGGCCGGATGATGTCGGCGGCCACGCGATCGGGCACGCCGTCGCGGTCCTCGTCGGCGCCGGTGTCCACCCACACGGTCTCGCGGATGGCGTCGGCGTAGGAGTAGACGGGTCGGCTGCCGGCCGCGGCGGCTGTGCCCGGCACGGCCACCACCAGGGCGGCGAGGGTGACGACCGCCGCGGCCAGCGCTCTCATCAGGCCGCCAGACGGATGCGGAAGATGGCGACCTTCGCGTTGTGGTCGTCGTCCACGTGCATCGGGACGATGTTGGTGTTGAGCAGCTCGATGTCGACCTTGTTGGTGGTCAGCCAGTCGACGCGGTCCAGGCCGCTGCCGAAGGCGGCGCCCTCGGCCTGCCAGCCGGTGGCCGTGCCGTAGTCGTTGCGGTTGGTGTCCGCGGTCCAGATCACCGGCAGGTGCTGGTTCTGGTGGCGCTCCAGGACGCGCTGGGCGTGCACGTCGTGGTGGTGGTTCCAGTACGGCTTGAGGTCGTCGCGCTGCGGGCCGACGTAGGCGCGCGCGATGTAGTGGGTGTTCATGATGACGAACTGCAGGTCCGGCATCGTCTCGTGCTGCACGACCACCTCGTTGATCCACCGCGGCGGCGTGATGTCGGCGATGCCCTCGTGCACGAACACGTTGGTGTGCCCGACGACCGTCCACGGCCGCGGAACCGAGATCGGCTCGCGCGGCGACTGCGGGTCGTTGAGGAACATGTGGGTGTACTGGTCGCCGAAGTGCTGCCGGATCATCGACGGCTCGCCGGTGTCGTTCGGGCCTTCGCCGATCTCCTGCCAGCCGACCATCGGCGGCGTGCCGTCGGATTGGTGGCGGACCGCGGTGATCGCGGCTTCGCGCTGGTCGAGGTGCTTGCGCCCGATGTTCGCGGTCACGACCGCCAACCGCACCCACGGCCCGGCCGCCCGCGGCTGCGCACCGCCCGCGCCGTCACCCTTGCCGTCGCCCTTGCCGTCGCCTTTGCCCCGGCGTGCCGCGTCCGCCGTGCTCAGGCCGATCGTCGCGGCCCCCACCGCGACCCCGCCCGCCAACCCCAGCGCCGCGCGCCTGCTGATCTTCTTCGTCATCGCACAGTCCTCCCGAGGAACTGTCAGAGATCCACCTGGAGGGACCGTATATCGCGAAAGACCGACAAAGGGCGCAACAGCCCGACTCCGGACCGCCTGGCGGACTAGATTGGTCTGATGGGAGCAACCTCGCGGCGGGCGCTCTTGTTCGGCGGGGCCGGGCTGGGCGTCGCCGCGTGCACCGGCGATCCGGCCCGACCGCGACCGTCGACCCCGGTCGCGTCCTCAACCAGGTCCACGACCAAGTCCACGTCCATGCCACCCGCACGCGCGGGCGAACCGCTGGTGATCGACGTGCAACGCCAATCGGCCGCGCGCGGGCGCGGGGTGCGGGTCATCGCCATGTTCCCGGGCGACCGGGTCGAGCGGCTGCCGGTGGTCCTCGCCCTGCACGGCCGCGGTGCCACCGCGGGGTTCTTCCTCGACCTCGGCGTGCCCGCGATGCTGGCGGCCGCGGTCGAGGACGGGGTCGCGCCGTTCGCGGTGCTGGCGGTCGACGGCGGCGATTCCTACTGGGTCGCAGGCGATCCGGGTGACGACCCGCAGAAGATGCTGGCCGACGAGGTGCCCGGCTGGCTGGCCGAGTTCGGGCTGATCGAGAGCCCGTCCGGTGCGTTCGGCATCTCCATGGGGGCCTACGGCGCGCTCAACTACGTGCGCGCGGTGCCCGGTCCGCCGAGCGCGGCGGTGCTGAGCCCCGCGTTGTTCACCGACTGGGCACAAGCCCGCGCGCGCCACGTGTTCGCGAGCGAGGGCCAGTGGGCGGCCACCGAGCCACTGCGCCACCTCGACGACCTGCAGGGCGCGCTCGGAGTCTGGTGCGGCACAAGCGATCCGTTCCTGCCCGCGGCGAAGGAGCTGGTCGCCGGCGGTCGTACCAGCGTCGACGAGTTCACCAGCGGTGGACACGATCCGGCCTACTGGCGCAGCGTGCTGCCCGACGCACTGCGGTTCCTCGGCGGTGTGATCAGATAAGCCGGACAGCTGAGGTGGGGGTGACGATGACCGTCAAGCGCCGGGCCTTGTTGCTCGGTGGGCTCGGCGCCGGACTCGGCGTGGCCGGGATCGGCGCCGGTGTGGTGACCGACGTGCTGCCGGGCGGTCCGAGCCTGCGCCGCGCCCTGGGCATGACCGGCCCGGACGGCACCGTGCCCGACGTACCCGCCGGCCCCGTGCACACCGGCCGCGAGCACTCCGCGGCCCGCGACACCGACGTCGACGTGATCACGATGACGCCGGAGGGGGTCGACCCGAAGGGGCTGCCGGTTTGCCTTGTCCTGCACGGCAGGGGCGGCAACGCCCGGTCGTGGCTCGACCTCGGCCTGCCCCGGTTCCTCACCGCGGCGCACCAGTCCGGCGTGCCGCCGTTCGCGGTGCTCGCGGTCGACGGCGGCAAGGACTCCTATTGGGTGGCCAGTCGATCAGGTGACGACCCGCAGCGCATGCTCACCGAGGAAGTGCCCGGCTGGCTGGCGAAGCGCGGGCTGCGCAAGTCGCCGTGCGGGGTGCTCGGCGTCTCGATGGGTGGCTTCGGGGCGCTGAACTACGTCCGGCGGCAACGGGGGACCCCGGTGGCGGCCCTGCTCAGCCCGGCGTTGTTCCGCACCTGGGCGGAGGCCGGTTCCCGCGGCGTGTTCCCGGATTCGGGGTTGTGGGAGGCCAAGGAACCGTTGCGGCACATCAACGAGATCAAGGGCGTGCCGCTGGGTGTGTGGTGTGGCACGGAGGACTCGTTCATCACCTCGACCCGTTCCCTGATCGACGCCGCGCACCCGGCCGTGGCCGCGATCAGCAGCGGCGCGCACGAGGCCGCGTACTGGCTGCGGGTGCTGCCGGACGCGTTGCGGTTCGTCGGCACGCACCTGGGCTCGCCGGCGACCAGGACACCGGCCGGTGGGTGAGATGCCGACCGAAGCCGAGTGGACCGCCGCGGTGGACCTGCTGAACGCCACGCAGGACGCGTTGCTGATCGCCCACATCAACCCCGACGCCGACACGATCGGTAGCGCGCTCGCGTTGGGGATGGTGTTGCGGCGTCGTGGCGTTCGGGTGGCGGTGTCGTTCGCCGAGCCCGCTTCGGTGCCGGAATCGTTGGCCGGCTTGGACACCGAGGGCTTGCTGGTGCCGCCTTCGCGCGTTTCGGCGGCCGACCTGGTGGTCGCGCTGGACACCTCGAGCCTGGACCGGCTCGGGTCGCTGGCCGAGCACATGGCGACGGCGCGGGCGACCCTGGTCATCGACCACCACGTGTCCAACACGTTCTTCGGCACGCACCACCTCGTCGACGGGAGCGCCGAGGCGACCGTCGTGCTGGTGCTGGACTTGCTGGACCGCCTCGGCGAGCCGGTGGATGCCGCGGTGGCGCGGTGCCTGTACGCCGGGCTGGTCACGGACACGAGCGGCTTCCAACGGGCCACACCTTCGACGCACCTGCGAGCGGCCCGGCTCGTCGAAGCCGGGGTGGACACGGCGTCGCTGACCCGGTCGTTGACCGGCTCGCATTCGTTTGCCTGGCTGGGAATGCTGTCGTCGGTGCTGGGCCGCGCGGTGTTGCTGCCCGAGGCCGCGGGTGGGCGCGGATTGGTTTACACGGTGGTGCGCAACGACGACGTCGCCGGTATCGGACCGGACGAGGCGGAGTCCGTTGTGGACATCGTGCGCACGGCGCGGGAAGCCGAGGTGTGCGCGGTGTTGAAGGAGCTGCGGCCAGGGCAGTGGGCGGTGTCGCTGCGTGCCGTAGGGGCGGTGGACGTGCGGGAGATCGCGGTGTCGCGTGGGGGTGGCGGGCACCGGTTGGCCGCCGGGTTCAGCGTGGCCGGGACGGAAGCGGAAGCCGTCGCCGAGGTGCTAGCCGCGATCGGGTGATCGCCGCAGCTTGTCCAGATCGATGGTCAACGGCAACGGCTCGAGGACGGAGAAGCGGTGCTCGGCCCGCTGGGATTCCTCGTACTCACCGTCGATCGAGGTAAGGATGGTTGCGCTGACGGGTCGATCCTGATCGATCAGCCACATGCTCGGGATGCCGGCGTCGGCATACTCCAAGGGTTTGACCTTCGTGTCCGTGCGCACCGAACCCGGCGAGATGACCTCGATCACCAGAACAACGTCGGCGGCTGTGACCATTCGTTTCGCGTCTTCAAGGATTGCCGGCACGACGACGATGTCGGGTATGCGCACCACGGGAACGGAAAGTTGAAGATCAACATCGACCTCGGACATCGTCGTCAGATCCGCCGGGAGTTGAGCCTCGATCTGCTCGCACAGCCTGAAGATCACCTTTGTGTGCGCATTTGACGGTCGTGGCGACACGACGAGGTGGCCTTCCTCAAGCTCGTAGCGGGCGCTGTTGTCCTCGGGCAGCGCAGCGAACTCGGCCACCGTGTATTGGCGGCGGAAGTCGATCGGCTCCGCGGTCATGCCTCGACTGTATCCGCTCGGCTACCGCCACGATCAGATGACACGAGGTCAGTCGCGTTGCCGTGAGCGAAAGGCGGCTACGTGCACCCGGTTGGCGCACCTGGCCGAGCAGAACCGCTTCGCGCGGTTGGTCGACGTGTCCAGGAAGTACTTGCCGCACTCCGGCGCCGCGCACGCGCCGAAACGGGTCAGCCCGTGGTGCACGACCGCCTGCGCCAAGCCCCACGAGGCCGCCGCTGCTACCTCGCCCGCGGGCGCCTCGTCCGGGTCCGCGACGTGCACGTGCCACCGGTCGCCGTGGCCGGAAAGCCTAGGGCGCAACGGGTGCGCGGCCAGCAGCGCGTTCGTCTCGCGCAGGACGCCGTCGGCATCCGAAGCGACGGCGGCAGCCAGGGCGCGGCGCAGGCCGTCGGCCACCGGTTGCAGGGCACGCACGTCCGCCGGCGTCAGGCGGGTCGCCCACCACGGCTCGTCGTGCAGGGCCTCGGCCAGCGCCGGCATGTCGACCGTTGTGACGTTCGCCAACCGGAGCGCGACATCCAGGTAATCGGCGTTGTCCATTGTCGGTCCTTACCCATACAGTGGTGCCTGTCAGGGGCGCATGCCCTGAGTGCACCTTACTGGGAGTTGCTGTGACGCCGGTCCGCACCGTGCTCGGGCTCGCCGTGCCCGCGCTGGGCGTGCTGGCCGCCGAGCCGCTCTACCTGCTCGTCGACACGGCCGTGGTCGGGCACGTCGGGGGGCTCGCGCTCGGCGGGCTCGCGGTGGGCGCCGTCGTCCTCGCGCAGATCTCCACGCAGCTGACCTTCCTGTCCTACGGCACCACCGCCCGGGCGGCCCGGCTGCACGGCGCGGGCCGGCGATCGGACGCGGTCGCCGAGGGTGTGCAGGCCACGTGGCTCGCCTTGTCCGTCGGCCTGGTGCTCCTGGTCGCGGGCGAACTGCTCGCCTGGCCGGTCGCGCGCCTGCTGGCCGGCAGCGAGGAGGTCGCCGCCGCGGCGGTGAGCTGGCTGCGCATCGCGGTGCTCGGCATCCCGATGATCCTCATGACCATGGCCGGCAACGGCTGGATGCGCGGCGTGCAGGACACCGTGCGCCCACTGCGCTACGTGCTCGCCGGCAACGGGATCTCCGCGATCCTGTGCCCGGTCCTGGTGCACGGCCTGAGCTGGGGCCTGACCGGCTCGGCCATCGCCAACGTGACCGCGCAGGTGATCTCGGCGGGCTTTTTCGTGCGGGCCTTGCTCGCCGAGGGTGTCTCGTTGCGGCCCAATGGGCGCACGATGCTGGCCCAGCTCGGCCTCGGTCGCGACCTGGTGTTGCGCAGCCTGGCCTTCCAGGCCTGCCTGATCTCCGCGACCGCGGCCGCGGCGCACACCTCGACCGCGGCGGTCGGCGCGCACCAGGTCGTGTGGCAGCTCTGGTCGTTCCTCGCGCTGGTGCTCGACTCGCTGGCCATCGCCGCGCAGTCGTTGGTCGGCGCGGCGCTCGGCGGCGGGGACGACCGGTCGGCCAAGGCGCTCGCGTGGCAGATCACGCGGTACGGGTTGTGGTTCGGCATCGCGCTCGGCGTGGTGTTCGGCGCGCTCGCCGGTGTCCTACCCGGACTGTTCACTTCGGACGGTGGCGTGCTCGCCGAGATCCCGCAAGCCTGGTGGTTCTTCGTTCTGCTGCAACCGATCGCGGGCGTGGTGTTCGCGTTGGACGGGGTGCTGCTGGGCGCGGGGGACGCGGCGTTCCTGCGCACGGCGACCATCGGCTCGGCGCTGCTCGGCTTCCTGCCGTTGGTGTGGCTGTCGCTGGCGTTCGACTGGGGCCTGCCCGGAATTTGGACGGGGTTGGCGGCGTTCATGGTGTTGCGCTTCGCTGCGGTGGTGTCCCGCACGCGATCCGGCCGCTGGGCGGTCGTCGGCGCCGTGCGGTGACCGAGGACACGCTTAGCGTTGCTAACGATCATGCCGCGGCCATCGATGCCCGTAGCGGAGAAGTGTCGAGGGAAAGGATCGTCATCATTCGTCGCCCATGGGTCATCTGGGCAGCGGCCGTCACCGTCTACGTGCTGGCCGTGTTCCACCGCACCTCCCTCGGCGTCGCGGGCTTGCAAGCCGGCGAACGCTTCCACCTCGGGCCGACCGCGCTCAGCGTCTTCACGGTGCTGCAGATCGGCGTCTACGCGGTGATGCAGGTCCCGACCGGGCTGCTCGTCGACCGGTTCGGCCCGCGCGCCGTGCTCACCGTCGCCGCCGTGTTGATGGGTGCCGGTCAGATCCTCTTCGCCGTCGCCACCAGCTACCCGCTCGCCCTGGCCGCCCGCGCGGTCCTCGGCGTCGGCGACGCGATGACGTTCGTCAGCGTGCTGCGCCTGGTGGCCGCGCACTTCCCGGCCGCGCGGTACTCCCTGGTCGCACTCCTCACCGCCGCGCTCGGCGCCGGCGGCAACCTGGTTGCGACGCTGCCGCTGACCGGCCTGCTCGGCACCGTCGGCTGGACCACGACGTTCGCCCTCACCGGCGCGCTGACCGCGGGCTACGCGCTGGTGGTGCTGCTGCGGGTGCGGGACGTGCCGCACGGCCAGCCGGTGGAGCGCTCGTCCGGGCCGCTGCGCGCGGTGCCCGCGACGGTGCGGGGCACCTGGCGCGTGCCCGGCACCCGGCTGGGCTTCTGGGTGCACTTCACCACGATGTTCGCGCCGACCGTGCTCGGGCTGCTCTGGGGCTTCCCGTACCTCGTCGAGGCCCAGGGCCTGTCCAAGACCGCGGCCAGTTCGGTGCTCGGCGTGCTCGTGCTGACCACCGTCGTCGGCAGCCCGGTGATCGGGCAGCTGATCACCCGCAACCCGCACCACCGCATCCCGATGGTGGTCGGCTACCTCGGGATCGCCGCCGTCACCTGGGCGGTGCTGCTCGGCTGGCCGGGCGGGCACCTGCCGGTGCCGGTGCTCACCGTGGCGTTCAGCGTGCTGGCCTTCGGCGGCCCGATGTCCGGCATCGGCTTCGCGCTGGCACGGGACTACAACCCGATGCACCGCGTCGGCACCGCGACCGGCGTGGTGAACCAGGGCGGCTTCCTCGCCATCACCGTGTCGGCGTTCGCGATCGGCGTGCTGCTGCAGGCGTCGGGGTCCTACCGGGTGGCGTTGCTGTCGGTGGTCGTGTTGCTGCTGCTGGGTTCCTGGCGCTGCCTGGTGTGGTGGCGGCGGGCGCGGGCCGAGGTGTTCGCGGCGGAGTCGCGTGGCGAGCAGGTCCCGGTGCGGATCCACCGCACCCGCTTCGACGCGCCCGTGCCTGCTTGCGCCTGACCGGCACATGGCAGGATTCGCGGTCGTGCCTCAGCATCGGCCACCCCGAACCCCGGAACGCCTGGAAACCCCGAAGCGGACAGCTGTGCCGCCGGGCCTCGTCGTCGTCGACAAGCCCGAGGGGATGACCTCGCACGACGTCGTCGCGCGGGTGCGCCGGATCATGGGCACCCGCAAGGTCGGGCACGCGGGCACGCTGGATCCGATGGCGACCGGCGTGCTGGTGCTCGGCATCGAGCGCGCGACCAAGCTGCTCGGCCACCTGGCCCTGGACCGCAAGACCTACCTGGCCTCGATCCGGCTGGGCGCCTCGACCACCACCGACGACGCCGAGGGCGAGGTCCTGTCCACAGCGGACAAAGCCGCGCTGGACGCCGTGCCCGACGACGCCGTGTCGGCCGAGGTGGCCAAGCTCACCGGCGACATCCTGCAGGTGCCGAGCGCGGTCAGCGCGGTCAAGGTCGACGGCAAGCGAGCCTACGCGCGGGTTCGCGCGGGTGAGCAGGTGGAGCTGCCGCCGCGGCCGGTGACGGTCTACCGCTTCGACGTGCTGGGCGTGCGCCGCACCGAGGACGCGATCGAGCTGGACGCCGTCGTGGAGTGCTCGTCGGGCACGTACGTGCGGGCCTTGGCGCGTGACCTCGGTGGCGCGCTGGGCGTCGGCGGGCACCTCGCCGCCCTGCGCCGGACCACCGTCGGCCCGTTCGACCTGCGCGCCGCACGCACGCTGGAGCAGCTCGAGGCGAAGCCGGAGCTGTCCTACGACCTGGACGCGGCGGTGGCGGCGGCGTTCCCGCGCCGCGAGCTCGACCAGCTGGAGACGGTCGCGGTGGCGCACGGCAAGGTGCTGCCGGCCGCGGGGATCGGCGGCGTCTACGGCGCCTTCGCCCCGACCGGCACCGTCGTCGCGCTCATGGTCGACGAGGGCCGCACGGCCAAGACCCGCGTGGTGCTGGCCCCCGCGGGCTGAGCGGCTCGGTGGCCGTGGTCGCGCCCACACGCCCGACCACGGCCCGGCGTAATAAGGTCAATCTCGTGCAGCGATGGCGTGGGCTCGACAACCTGCCCGGTGGCTGGGGGCGCTGTGTCGCCACCATCGGCGTTTTCGACGGGGTGCACCGCGGTCACCAGGCCTTGATCGGCCGCGCGGTGCAGTTGGCGCAGGAGCGCGGCCTGCCGAGCGTGCTGGTCACCTTCGACCCGCACCCGTCCGAAGTGGTCCGCCCGGGCAGCCACCCGGCGCAGCTGACCACCTTGCGGCGCAAGGCGGAGCTCGTCGAGCAACTCGGCGTGGACGTGTTCTGCGTGCTGCCATTCACCGCCGAGCTGTCCAAGGTGCCCGCCGACGAGTTCGTGCACGAGTTCCTCGTGGACAAGCTCCACATCTCCGCGGTCGTGGTGGGCGAGAACTTCACGTTCGGCCACAAGGCGGCCGGCACGGTCGAGCTGCTGGGCACCCTCGGCAGCCGGTTCGGGTTCGTGTCGCAGGGAGCGCCGCTGGTCACCGCGGACGCGGGCATCACGTTCTCGTCCACCTACATCCGGGCGTGCATCGACGCGGGCGACGTCGTCGCCGCCGAGGCGGCGCTCGGCCGGCCGCACCGGCTCGAAGGCATCGTGGTCCGGGGCGACGGGCGCGGCCACGAGCTGGGCTTCCCGACGGCCAACCTCTCCATGCCCCGCTACGCGGCCGTCCCGGCCGACGGCGTCTACGCGTGCAAGTTCGTGGTGCCGGACGGGAAGGAACGCGAGGCCGCCGTCTCGGTCGGCACCAACCCGACCTTCTCCGGTCGCGAGCGCCGCGTCGAGGCCTACGTGCTCGACGTCGACGAGGACTTCTACGGTCAGCGGGTGGCCCTGGACTTCGTGGCCCGGCTGCGTGGCATGGAGAAGTTCCCGGACAGCGCCGCCCTGGTCGAGAAGATGCACGACGACGTGGCGCGGACCAGGGCGCTGCTGGCCGAACGCGGTCGGTGAACCGCGGGTCACCCGGTGCAGATGCGAACACGTGCCCGAATCGCCCGACGCTCCCGCCGGTTACTGGCAAGATGCGAATCCAGCGGCCCACGACCAGGCCCGCTCAGGGGAGAGGCGCACCGTGGAGGAACACAAGATCGTCCAGCGGAACCTCGCGCTGCAGCGCGAGTGGTACGGCGAGCCGCTTGGTGACCGGGTCCGCAGGTTGGTCGTCGCGTTCGACGTGTCGCAGGCGAACCTTGCCGAGGTGCTGGGCATCAGCGCACCCATGCTGAGCCAGGTCATGAGCGGTCGCCGCGCCAAGATCGGCAACCCGGCCGTGCTGGCCCGGCTGATCATGCTCGAGCGCAAGGTGCTCACCCCCGCCGTCGCGTCCGGGCGCAAGGAGGAACTGCAGAAGGCGCTGGACGAGGTGCGCGAGTCGCGCCCGACGGTGGGCCGGGACTCGTTCCCGCTCGACGCCGGCCGTTCCGACCGCGCCGCCATCCTGGCCCTGCGCCGGATCTCCGACCCGGCCGAGCTGACCGAGGCCGCCGAACTGCTCGACGACCGGTTCCCCGAGATCGCCGACCTGGTCCGCCGCGCCGCGAAGACCCCCTGAATGGCGCGTCTTTTCACCGCCCTGGTGCCGCCCGAGCCGGTCCTCGACGACCTGGCCGCGGCCCTGGGCCCGCTCGACTCGCCCCTGCGTGCGGAATCCCGCGCAGGCTGGCACATCACCCTCGGTTTCTACGGCGACGGCGACGATCCCGTCGCCCGCACCAAGTGGCTCGTCCAGGCGGTCGACGGCCTGGCCGCGCCGCGGCTGCGCCTGCACGGGTTCGGCACGTTCCCCAAGGTCGGCTGGGCCGGCGTCGAGGCCGACGACGCCCTGGACCGGCTCGCGCGGGCAGCCGGCGCGGGCGTCGAGCGGCCGTACAAACCGCACCTGACGCTGGCCCGCTGGAAGCAGGAGGAACAAGAACGGGGTCGCGCCGCGTTGGAGTCACTGGAGGGTTACTCCAGTCCGTGGTGGGTGGCCACCGAGGTGGTGCTCATGGCGAGCACGCGCACCGCCGAGGGGGCGGTGTACACGCCGGTCGCCCGGTGTGTCCTCAGTGGCGTCTGACCGCTGTGAACGGGCGATCACACGCCTGCTACCCTCGGTGTTTGGGTTCGGCTGCGGTCCGTGGCGGCCGATACCGTCTTCCCTCCGGCAACCGCCCGTGAGGGGCCGCACGGAACATCAACAAGAGGAGAACAACGGGTGGCACTGTCCCTCGACGAGAAGAAGAGCATCCTCACCGAGTACGGCGTCCACGAGAAGGACACCGGCTCGCCGGAGGCGCAGGTGGCGCTGCTGACCAAGCGGATCAGCGGCCTGACCGAGCACCTCCGTGAGCACAAGCACGACCACCACTCGCGACGGGGCCTCCTGCTGCTGGTCGGCCGTCGCCGCCGGCTGCTGGACTACCTGAAGAAGGTGGACATCGAGCGTTACCGGTCGCTGATCCAGCGGCTCGGCCTGCGCCGATGACTTGGAGGGGGAGTGGCCAGCGGGTCGCTCCCCCTCATCGCATAATCGACAAGACCTAAGACCGAAACACAGGGCGCGCGCCGCCATGCCGCGGGGAACGACTTCCGCCGGTCCTCGGTAGTGGTTCCCGGGAGAGACAAAACCCCGGGGACTTCGATCGAAGACCGGCCTCGTCGCAGGCGAGCGGAACCCACACACCGCATGGCACCGCGCTGCCCGCCAAACGAGGAGTTACTGCATGACAAGCACCGAATCCACGGTGCACGAGACGACCGCCGTCATCGACAACGGCCGGTTCGGCACTCGTACCATCCGCTTCGAGACCGGGCGCCTGGCCAAGCAGGCCGCCGGCAGCGTCGTGGCCTACCTCGACGAGGAGACCATGCTGCTGAGCGCCACCACGGCGTCGAAGCACCCGAAGGAGCACTTCGACTTCTTCCCCCTGACCGTGGACGTCGAGGAGCGCATGTACGCCGTGGGTCGCATCCCCGGCGCGTTCTTCCGCCGTGAAGGCCGTCCGTCCACGGACGCGATCCTGACCTGCCGGCTCATCGACCGCCCGCTGCGCCCGTCCTTCGTGGACGGCCTGCGCAACGAGATCCAGGTCGTGATCACCGTGCAGAGCCTGAACCCGCAGGACCTGTACGACGTCGTGGCGATCAACGCCGCGTCGGCGTCCACCCAGATCTCCGGCCTGCCGTTCTCCGGCCCGGTCGGCGGCGTCCGTGTCGCCCTCATCGAGGGCCAGTGGGTGGCGTTCCCGACCCACGAGCAGCTCGAGAAGGCCGTGTTCGACATGGTCGTCGCGGGCCGTGTCGTCCCCTCCGGCGACGTCGCGATCATGATGGTCGAGGCCGAGGCCACCGAGAACGTCATCGAGCTGGTCGGTGCCGGCGCGCAGGCGCCCACCGAGGAGGTCGTGGCGTCCGGCCTGGAGGCCGCGAAGCCGTTCATCAAGGTGCTGTGCGAGGCGCAGTCGCAGCTGGCCGCCGCGGCGGCCAAGGAGACCCGCGAGTTCCCGGTGTACCCGGCCTACCAGGACGATGCCCTGGCCGCGGTCACCGAGGTCGCGTCGGCCGACCTGGCGGCGGCCCTGGCCATCGCCGGCAAGCAGGAGCGCGAGTCGCGCATCGACGAGATCAAGGCCGGCGTGCTCGAGACCCTCGGCGCCCGCGAGGAGTTCACGGACCGCGAGAAGGAGCTGGGCGCGGCCTTCCGCTCGCTGAACAAGAAGCTGGTCCGCCAGCGCATCCTGCGGGACAAGGTGCGCATCGACGGCCGCGGCCTGACCGACATCCGGGCGCTGTCCGCCGAGGTCGCCACGGTGCCCCGCGCGCACGGCTCGGCGTTGTTCGAGCGCGGCGAGACCCAGATCCTGGGTGTCACCACGCTGAACATGCTGCGCATGGAGCAGCAGATCGACTCGCTGTCGCCGGAGACGCACAAGCGCTACCTGCACCACTACAACTTCCCGCCGTTCTCCACCGGTGAGACCGGCCGCGTCGGCTCGCCGAAGCGGCGCGAGATCGGCCACGGCGCGCTCGCCGAGCGTGCCCTGGTGCCGGTGCTGCCCAAGCGCGACGAGTTCCCCTACGCGATCCGGCAGGTCTCCGAGGCGCTGGGCTCCAACGGCTCGACGTCGATGGGCTCGGTCTGCGCGTCCACCCTGTCGCTGCTCAACGCCGGTGTGCCGCTGAAGGCGCCGGTCGCGGGCATCGCGATGGGCCTGGTCTCCGACGAGGTCGACGGCGAGATGCGCTACGTCGCGCTGACCGACATCCTCGGCGCCGAGGACGCGTTCGGTGACATGGACTTCAAGGTTGCCGGCACCAAGGAGTTCGTGACCGCGCTGCAGCTGGACACCAAGCTGGACGGCATCCCGTCCGAGGTGCTCGCGGCCGCGCTGTCGCAGGCCCGCGACGCCCGGTTCACCATCCTCGAGGTCATCGCCGAGGCGATCGACAGCCCCGACGAGATGAGCCCGTTCGCGCCGCGCGTCACCAGCGTGAAGATCCCGGTCGACAAGATCGGCGAGGTCATCGGCCCGAAGGGCAAGATGATCAACTCGATCACCGAGCAGACCGGTGCCGACATCTCCATCGAGGACGACGGCACGATCTACGTCGGCGCCTCCGACGGCCCCTCGGCCGACGCGGCGATCGACATGATCAACGCGATCGCCAACCCGCAGCTGCCGAAGATCGGCGAGCGCTTCCTGGGCACCGTGGTCAAGACCGCGGCGTTCGGCGCGTTCGTCTCGCTGCTGCCCGGCAAGGACGGCCTCGTCCACATCTCGAAGCTGGGCAACGGCAAGCGCATCGGCAAGGTCGAGGACGTGGTGAAGGTCGGCGACAAGCTCCGCGTCGAGATCGCCGACATCGACCAGCGCGGCAAGATCAGCCTCGTCCCGGTGAAGGAAGACGAAGCCGAGAAGCCGGCCGACGCCCCGGCCGAGGCACCCGCCGAGGCGTGACGAGCACGATCCAGGTGTGACAAGCAGGTTCGAGCGCGGTCGCGGGCACGTCCCGCGGCCGCGTCTCGCTTAGCGGGGCACGGGGACATGAACAAGACAACGGGCTCATGAACAAGACAACGGTCCTGGAACGGGCCGAAGGCGGCGTGGTCAAGCGCACGGTGCTGCCCGGCGGGCTGCGGGTGATCACCGAGCAGGTGCCGGGCGTGCGTTCGGCGTCGGTCGGCATCTGGGTGGGCATCGGCTCGCGCGACGAGCCGGCCAAGGTCGCCGGAGCCGCGCACTACCTGGAACACCTGCTGTTCAAGGGCACCAAGAAGCGCGACGCGGCCCGGATCGCCGAGGAGATCGACGCGGTCGGCGGCGAGCTGAACGCGTTCACCGCCAAGGAACACACCTGCTACTACGCGCACGTCCTCGACGAGGACCTGCCGCTCGCGGTGGACCTGGTGTGCGACGTGGTGTTCGACGCGCTGCTCACCGAGCGCGACATGGAGATCGAGCGCGGCGTCGTGCTCGAGGAGATCGCCATGCGCGACGACGACCCCGAGGACCTGCTGCACGACGCGTTCTGCACGGCGTTGATGGGCGAGCACGCGCTGGGCCGGCCGGTGCTGGGCACCGAGGAGTCCATCACCGGCATGACCCGCACGGCGTTGAACGGCTTCTACCGGCGCCGCTACACGCTGCCGAAGATGGTGCTCGCGGTGGCCGGCAACATCACCCACACCGACGTGCTCCGGTTGGCGCGCAAGGCTTTGGGTGATCGCCTCGCCGGTTCCGGCGCGCCCGAGCCGGTGCGTGCCGGCCGGGCCCGGATGCCACGCGGGCCGCGGTTGGTGCTGCACAGCGACGACACCGAGCAGGCCCACCTGATGGTGGGCGTGCGTGCCCTCGACCGGCACGACCCGCGGCGCTGGACGTTGAGCGTGCTCAACGCGGCGCTCGGCGGCGGGATGAGCTCGCGGCTGTTCCAGGAAGTGCGGGAACGGCGCGGACTCGCCTACCAGGTCTACACCTCCGTCGCGTCCTATGCGGACACCGGGCACCTGTCGGTCTACACGGGCTGCCAGCCCGACCGGCTCGGCGAAGTGTCCAAAGTGGTCCGTGAGGTGTTCACCGAGGTGGCCGCGCACGGCCTGACCGACGCCGAGATCGCGCGGGCCAAGGGCCAGCTGCGTGGCGGGCTCGTGCTGGGTCTGGAGGACACCAGCTCGCGGATGTCGCGCATCGGCAAGGGCGAGCTCGCCTACGGCGACTACCTCACCGTCGAGCAGACCCTGGACCGCATCGACGCCGTCGAGGCCGGTCAGGTCGCCGCGCTGGCCGGCGAACTGCTCACCCGGCCGCTCGCCGGGTCGGTCGTGGGACCCTACGCTGACCTGGGTGACGTGCCGGCCGAACTGACCGATGTGGTCGGCTGATCGGAGGAGGGCAGAGATGACACGAACTGCTGACGATCCGATCCGGGTCGGCGTGCTGGGTGCCCGCGGCCGCATGGGCGACGAGGTGTGCCGCGCCGTCGACTGCGCGCCCGACATGGTGCTCGTGGCCAAGGTGGACGACGGCGACAAGATCGGCGAGGTCGTCGACGCGCACGCCGAGGTCGTCGTCGACTTCACGCACCCCGACGTCGTGATGGCGAACCTCGAGTTCTGCCTGGCCAACGGCGTCCGGTGCGTGGTCGGCACCAGCGGCTTCGACACCGCCCGCATCGACCAGGTGCGGCAGTGGCTCGGCGACGAGCCGGAGCTGGGCGTGCTGATCGCGCCGAACTTCGCGCTCGGGGCCGTGCTGACCATGCGCTTCGCGCAGCTCGCGGCCCGGTACTACCCGACCGTCGAGATCATCGAGCTGCACCACAACCGCAAGGCCGACGCGCCGTCCGGCACGGCCGCGCACACCGCGCGGATGATCGCCGCCGCGCGCAAGGACGCGGGGCTCGGCGAGATCCCCGACGCGACGACGTCGGCGGCCGACGGTGCCCGCGGCGCCTCCATGGACGACGTGCGCGTGCACTCGGTACGCCTGTCCGGGCTCGTCGCCCACCAAGAGGTCCTCTTCGGCGGTGACGGCGAGACGCTCACCATCCGCCACGACTCCCTCGACCGGTGTTCGTTCATGCCCGGGGTGCTGCTCGGTGTGCGGAAAATGGTGCAGCGCAACGGACTCGTGGTCGGTCTCGAGAACCTGCTCGACGATTGAGCCGTCCCTACGTCCTGTTGTCGGCCGCCTGTTCCGTGGACGGCTACCTCGATGACGCCTCGCCCCAGCGGCTGGTCCTCTCCGACGACGCCGACTGGGCGCGCGTGGCTCGCCTGCGGGCGTCGGTCGACGCGATCATGGTTGGCGCACAGACGATCCGTGCCGACAACCCGCGCCTGGTGGTCGGCGCCAAGGGCGGCCCGAAGAAGGTGACGGTCACCGCGAGCGGTGACCTCGACCCCGACGCGCGCTTCTTCACGTTGGGTGCCACGGAAAAGCTCGTCTACGCCGCCGATCCCGCCAAGGTCGCCGCGCTGGCCGAGCTGGCGACGGTCGTGCCCGCCGGGGATCCCGTGGACTGGCCGTGGCTGCTCGACGACCTCTTCGAGCGCGGCGTGCGCCGGCTCATGGTGGAGGGCGGCGGCACGCTGCACACGCAGTTGCTCACGGCGGGTCTCGTCGACGAGATCCAGCTGGCGGTCGCGCCGCTGTTCGTCGGCGACGCGAACGCCCCCAGGTTCGTCGGGCCCGGCGCGTTCCCAAAGGGACGGATGCAACTCGTCGACGTGGCGAAGGTGGGGGACATGGCGGTGCTGCGCTACCTGCTCGGCAGCGAAGGCGGCTCCGGTGGATGACCGCGAACTGCTGGCCGCGGCGGTCGCCCTCGCCGAGCAGTGCCCGCCGTCGATGACGGCGTTCTCGGTGGGCGCGATCATCGCCGCCCCCGACGGCACCGTGCTGGCCACCGGCTACTCCCGCCAGCACGACTCGCTCGACCACGCCGAGGAAGCGGCGCTCGCGCAGGTGGACGCCGACCTCGCGGGTGCGACGATCTACAGCTCGCTCGAGCCCTGCGGCCGGCGGGCGTCGCGGCCGCACACGTGCGCGGAGCTGATCCTGGCCTCGCCGATCCGCCGCGTCGTGTTCGCGATGCGCGAGCCGGCCACGTTCGTCGAAGCCACCGGCGCCAACCTGCTGCGGGCGGCGGGGTGCGCGGTGGTGGAGCTGCCCGACCTGGCGGACGGGGTGCGGCGGACCAACGCCCACCTGCTCGGCTGAAACTCGATGCAACACCCGCGCCGCCGCGGCAAGGAGCAGGGTGTGAGGACCACTCCCAACGCGGCGCGGCGCCGCGGCGTGTTGCCGAGCGATCCGGACCCGGCGCTGTGCCAGGGGATCGCCGCGGGCGACCAGGCCGCGTTCGAGGTGCTGTTCCAGCGGCACATGAAGGCCATCTGGAACTACGCGCACCGGCTGACCGGGTCGTGGAGCGAAGCCGAGGACCTGACCTCGGCGACGTTCCTGACCGCGTGGCGCCGCCGTGACCAGTTCCGCGTCGTCAACGACAGCGCGTTGCCGTGGCTCTACACCGTGGCCCGCAACATGGCTCGCACCCACCACCGCGGCCGCCGGCGTTTCCTCAAGGCGCTGCCCTTGCTGGCCGAGCCGGACGACGAGCGCGACCACGCCGACGAGGTGAGCGCCCGCATCGACGACGACCGCCAGGTCCGCCGGGTGCGGGAGGCGTTGCCGCGGCTGCCGGCCGCCGAGCGCGAGGCCGTCGAGTTGTGCCTGCTCGCGGGGCTCACCGCCGCCGAGGCGTCGGTCGTGCTCGGCCGCGCCGAGGCGAGCATCCGTTCCCGTCTGTCCCGGGCGAAATCCCGGCTGCGCACCATCCTGGGGGTGCAATCATGATCGACTTCGATGAGCGCGACGTCCCCGCGGACGTCCGCGATCGCATCACCGACACCGTCCACCGCGGGATGGCGGAGCCCACCCGGCGTGGCCTGCGGATGCCGCTGGCTGTCGCCGCGGCGGTCGCGGTGCTCGCCGTGGCCGGCGTGGTGACGGCGTTGACAGTGCACAACCGCGCCGAGCAACTCCCGGCCGGGCCCGCCAGTTCCACCCCGACCGCCAAGACGGAAGCCGCCGACGAGCTCGACCGCTGCTGGAAGGCCGTCGTCGCCGAGGGGAAGCAGGGGGCCTTCCCGGCCCGGTCGACGTGGACGACCGTGCAACGGCAGCCGAGCACCAGCGCCAACGTCACCGCCCTGCGCGCTGGTGGCAAGACGTTCTTCTGCATGACCACCAAGGCCACGGTCACGGTGACCGACCCGAACGCGAAGGTCGCCGTCGTGCCGGGTACGCGGACCCGGGTCGCGCTCGTCGACGACAACGGCTGGATCCTCGCCGTCGGGATCGACCCGAACGCGACCGGCGTGATGGTCAGCACCGGGCAGGGTTACGAAGTCGGCGCCCCGGCCGTGGACGGCATGTTGGTCATCCAGGTGGAACCGCGACGCGACCTCGAAGCCAACGCCCGGTTCGTGGGTGACAACCGGGTCGAGTACGACGTGCCCAAGAAGATCCCGCCGGTGCCCGCCCCCGCGGTCGAACTCGTGGACCGGCCGCTGCCCGCGCCTGATCGCACGTCCGCCGACGGCAAGCGGCTCGGCAACTGCCTTGCCAACACGGGCTGGACCAAGGCGTACGCCGACCAGTGGCAGCCGGGTGTGTCCGTCGAGGACGGCCAGTGGTACGCCGAGCTGGCCACCAGCAAGGACCAGTTCGGGCTGTGCGTGCACACCGAGCACGCGGGCCGGCAGGGGCAGTTCGACTTCAGCCCGCTGGCCCCGGTCCCGGCGACGACGAAGCCCCGGTACCTGTTGCTCGACCGCAGCACCTACGCCGTCGGGCACGGCTTCCACCAATTCGCGGTCGGCACCGCACCGACCGGTGCCCAGGCGGTGACGGTGACGACCAACGACGGCACCGCTCACCCGGCGGTCGTGCACGACGGTCTGTGGGCCGTGGTGTTGCCCGCGACGGATCCCGACCAAGCCCCCGCGCAGGTCCCGTCGACGGTCAAGTCGGTCATGGTCAAGGACGCGGCGGGCGTGGTCATCTACGACGGGCCGCCGGTCGTGGTCCGTGGCTAGGCACTAGCTCCACCAGCCGGCGAGCAGGGCGGGGGCGGCCGCGAGCAGCGTGAACCGGATGGTGCGCCCCAGGATGCCGGTCGTCAGGAACAGGGCGACCGGCATCCGGCCGGCCCCGGCCAGCACGGTGGTGGCCAGCAGCGGCGGCAGCCCGGTCACCGAGCTGACCGCGTAGCTGCCGAAGAGCCACTTCGGGTGCTGCAGGCACCGCTCCCGCACCCCGTCCACGGCCGATCGGATGCGCTTGCGCAGCAACTGCATCCGGTGGCGGCGCGCCGACAGCGGCCGCTCGCGGCGGAACAGCCGGGGCAGCCGGATCGAGCCGCGCGCGGCCAGGAAGAACGGCACCTTGCCCAGCAGCTGGCCGATCCCGGCGGCCGCACCGATCGCGAGCACCGGCAGCGCCGGGTGCAGGGCCATCAGCCCGACCACGAACACCTCGACGCTGACCAGTGGCAGCAGGGCCGACCCCGCCGCCACCGCTACCGTCAGAAGCACCGTCGCGATCACGGTGTCGACGCTACGGACGGTGAGCGCCCGGCACAGCGGGGTCAGGACCCGGATCGAGGTGGGGCTAGCCCCACCCCTGCGCCCGCTTGGCGCAACGGCCACTTCGTGGCTACGGCATCCGAGTGAGAACTGCGCTCTTCGGGGCAGTGAAGTTGATCCGTTCGGCTGGATGCCGATGGTGACCTGCGCCAAGTACCGTGCGAGATTGTCGGTTCGTTACCAATCTCCGTCTGATCGCGTGAAAGTCCAACCCCTGCTACCGACGATCCGCGACCCGAGGGCACCGGGGAGAACCGAGGACGACCCGCACCGAATCCCCCGCGGTGCGGATCGGCCTTGCCCGCATGCGCTCGTGCCCCGAGAAGCCATCGTCGGTGGCGCCCCGAAGGGAGCGACACCGTGGGCAATGAGACGAATTCCGTCCAGTCGGCCACCACTGCGGAAACCAGCTGGTTCTGCTGTGGTGGCGGCTGGGGTCCGTGCGGCAGCGCCGGTGGCGGCGCGTGCGGCAACTGCCAGTCGGGCTCGTACATGTGTGCGTGGCCCAACACCTCCGACGCCTGCTTCAACATCACCAGGCCCGACCAGTGCGGCGACAACCTGCTGCGCTGGGGTTGCGGGCACACCTTCTACGTCCGCAACCTCTGCGGTGCCAACGAGATCGCCGTGCGGATCGCCGACTGCGGCCCGCACACGAACTACTGGTGCGGCGAGCGGTCCTGCTGCAGCGGCAACTGCGCCACCGACCGGCTGCTCGACCTGACCCCGGCCGCGTACAGCGCGATCGGCAACCTGTCCAGCGGCATCATGCCCATCTCCGTGCACAGCTGAAGGAGGCGACGATCATGAACAACCCCCTCGACCGGCGCCGGTTCCTGACCTCGGCCGTGCTCGGCTCGGCCGGTGTCGTGGCCGGAGCCACCGCACTCGGATCCCTCGCACCCGAAGCGGTCGCGGCGCCGATGCCCAAGCTCGACAAGAACGGCATCGACCCGAACTTCGCCGAAGGCCGGATCACGGCGATCAACGGCAGCATGCTGATGGTCACCGCGTCGGACCGCTCGTTCCACCGCATCCAGCTGACCAAGGCCACGTCGGTGTGGAAGCTGCGTCCGACCACAATGGACCAGGCGAAGGTCGGCGACGGCCTCTACGCCCGCGGCGTGCGGATGCCCGACGGGGTGCTCGCCGCGGACGCGTTGTGGCTCAACATCGTGAACCTCGAGGCGCACATCGTCTCGATGGGCACGAACGTGCTGCACCTGGACCACAACGGCAACCGGCTGGTCGGTCACGTCGTGCCCGGCACCACGGCCGCGGTCTACAACGGCACGCCCGCCGTCCGCGACCTGTCGATGCTGCAGGTGGGCAAGCACGCCCAGGTCATCGGCGCCTGGCGGCCCGACACCAACGAAGTGGACATAGCGACCGTCTACGCGGCCGCGGCCTGAGGAGTCGGAATGCTGCAGACCCTCGCGGCGCTCGCGCCGTTGCCGGTCGGTGTGCTCCTGCTGCTGGCCAGTCGCGTGAAGCTGCTGGGCAAGAACACCCCGGAAGTGGCCCGGCGCTCGGCCCTGCGCAAGCTGGTCGGCGACGAGCGCGTGGTGGGTGCCTACCGCGCGGTCGGGGCCGGTGAGCTGGTGCTCGGCGCGTTGCTGGTGCTGCCCCCGTCGTCGGTGGTCGAGGCCGCGGTGGCGACGGCGGCGTGCGCCGGGCTGCTGGGTTACCTCGGCTACGCCCGGCTCAAGGCGCCGGACTCGTCGTGCGGGTGCCTAAGCGAGAAGGTGGCCCCGGTGCGGTGGCGTTCGTTCGCGCGGGCGGCGCTGATGCTGGTCACCGCGGCCGTCGCGCTCGGCGCACCCGGCTACTGGCTGGGTGCGATCGCTGACCGTCCACTTGCGACGGTCGGGTTGCTGGCCGGCTGGTTCGCGCTGGCCTCGGCGCTCTCCGCGGAGCTCGACGGCTACTGGCTGGTTCCGTTGCGGCGGTTGCGGGTGCGGTTGTCGCACCCGCTCGGGAAGTTCGTTCCGGGCATCCCGCTGGAGTCCACCATGGACATCCTGTACCGCAGCGCGGAGTACCGCTCCGCGGTCGGGTTGATCCGCTCCGACGTGCTCGAGTGGTGGGACGAAGGGACGTGGCGGATCGTCACCTTCGCGGCCCGCAACGGCGACGAGCACGGCACGGCGGTGTTCGCGGTACCCCTCGCCGGCGACGGCGAGATCAAGGCCGTGCTGGTACCCGCGGACGAACCCGTCGCCGCGTGAGTCGAGACGGGCGGCCCACCCCGGGCCGCCCGTCTCGTCAGAACGCCCAGTGGCTGATCAACGCCGGTGACGCGGCCAGGATGCTGAACCGGATGCACCGCCCGATCAGGCCCGTGGCCAGGAACGTGGCCAGCGACATCCGGGCCAGCCCGGCCAGCACCGACGTCGCCATGAACGGCGGCAGCCCGACCACCGAGCTGACCGCGTACGTGCTGAACATCCAGTGCGGGTGCCGGTGGCAGCGCTCGGTGACGGCCTCGACCCACGACCGCATCCGCTTGGTCCGCCGGCGCCACCGCTCCCGGCGCGGCGTCAGCACCGGTTCGTCCTTGGGGCGCCGGTGCAGGAACGCGGGCAGGTGCAGCGAGCCGCGTGCGGCCAGGTAGTAAGGCAGCTTCCCGGCGAGTTGCCCGATCGCCACGGCCACGCCGATGGCCAGCCACGGGAGACCGGGTTCGCGGGTGACGAGCCCCAGCACGAAGATCTCGACGCTGAGCAACGGGAGCAGTGCCGAGCCGAACGCGATCCCCGCGCTCAGACAGCACCAACCCAGCACCGATCCGCTCTCCCAAGGTCTCGACTTCGTCACGAGGGTATCGAAGTCCGGTGACGGATCATTGCGTCTTCGGTCGAACTCGTCCTCAGCGCACCGTGAGCTCCACGGTCCCGGTCAGCCGAAGTTCACGCATCGTGCCGCCGCCGGTGTCCAGCGTGCGCAGGGTCCCGTCGGGGGCCCAGCCCGCCCGCCGGTAGAACGCGCCGGACACCACGTCGGCCTCCGGAACCCAGGTGATCCCCCTGGTCATCCCGGCTTTGCGCAGCCCGTCCGCGGCCGTGCCGAGCAACCGGCCGCCGTGCCCCCGCCTACCCCAGCGCGGCTCCACGATCAGGGTGCCGATCATCCCGACGGTGGCCGCGTCCTCGGGCACCGAGCCGTCGGCCAGGGCCATCTCGCCATCCGGGGCCGGTCCCGCGACGCAGAACCCGACGATCCACGGTCCCTCGGTGGCGACGTAGAGGGTGGTCGCGTCGTCGTCCACCGCCGCGCGCCAGCTCTGCTCCGCATTCGACGCGTCGAGCCCGGCCAGCACATCCGGCGGCAGGAGATCGGCGTACGCGGCGCGCCACGTGTCGAGCTGGATGCGGGCGATCTCGGCGGCGTCTGCGGGTTCCGCGACGCGGACGTCGGCCTGGGCCATGTCCGGCAACCTAACGTGCTGGGCGTCCGGGATTGTCGGTGGCCTGTGCCAAGGTGTTCGCGTGACCGAATCCCGCTCCCTGACCCCGGCCACGGCCCGGCGGATCGCGCTGGCCGCACAGGGCTTCGCCGACAAGCGGCCGTCTGGGCCGCCCACTCGCCGGCACCTGCGCAAGACGCTCGACCGCGTGCAGGTGCTGCAGCTGGATTCGGTGAACGTGGCGGTCCGGGCGCACTACATGCCGGTGTTCTCCCGGCTCGGCGCCTACGACCGCGCGCTGGTCGACGACGCGGCGTGGTCGCACTCCACGCGCCGGCCGCGGCTGCTCGTGGAGTACTGGGCCCACATGGCCGCGTTGCTGCCGGTCGAGGACTGGCCGTTGATGCGCTGGCGCATGCAGGACTATGAGCGCTCGGGCGGGCACTGGGCCGCCATCGCCGACGCGAACCCGGCGCTGGTCGAGGACATCCTGTCGGTGGTCAAGGAGTACGGGCCGATCGGCGCGGGCAAGCTCGAGGACGTCCTCGGTGGCAGCGGCGGCGGGCGTGGCAAGCCCAAGGGCGGCTGGTGGAACCGCTCGCAGGTCAAGGTCGTGTGCGAGTGGCTGTTCCTGATCGGCGTGCTCACCACCGGCGCGCGCGTCAACTTCGAGCGCCGCTACGACCTGCCCGAACGCGTTGTGCCACCGGAGATCTACGCGGCGCCCGCGCCCGACGCGGAAACCGCGGTGCGCGAACTCGTGCGCCGCTCCGCCCTGGCGCACGGCATCGGCACCGAGCCGGATCTGCGCGACTACTACCGGTTGAAGCCCGAGCGTTCTAAGCCCGCCCTGGCGGAGCTGGTGGACGCGGGCGAGCTGGAACCCGTGCACGTGCGGGGCTGGCGCCTGCCCGCGTACGTGCACCCGGAGGCGCGCGTGCCGAGGGCGGTGCGGGGGAGGGCGTTGCTGTGCCCGTTCGACCCGCTGGTCTGGTTCCGCGAACGCACCGAGCGGCTCTTCGGCTTCCACTACCGCATCGAGATCTACGTGCCCGAGCCCAAGCGCGTGCACGGCTACTACGTGTTCCCGTTCCTGCTGGACGGGGAGCTGGTCGCGCGCGTGGACGTGAAGGCGGACCGGGCCGCGGGGGTGCTGCGGGTGCCGGGCGCGTTCGCCGAACCGGGCACCGACCACGCCCGCGTGGCCCTGGAACTGTCCGAAGAGCTGAAGCTGATGGCCGACTGGCTCGAACTCGACGGCGTCGCCGTCGGTGACAAGGGCGACCTGTCGTCCGCGCTCTCGGCCCTCTGCGGCTGACACGCGATCCAGCAGGCCACCCGCACCCACCGGCACGGCCAACTCATCGCCACGAACCCCCAACCGAACGGCCAGTCGACAAGGCCAGGCAAGCGAACCCACGCCACAGATCCCCGGACCAGAGACCGAAGCCGGCCAGCCCGGTGGGGAGGGTTCCTCCCACACCCCCTGTGGGAGGAACCCCCTATCCCCTCACTCCACCGCGGCGGTCACGATCGCCATGCCCGCACCGGTCCGGCCGCGCAGCTGAACCGCCACCTCCCCAGATGGCTTGTCCCGCTGCACCTCCAGCTCACTGGTCGCCTTCCCGGTGCCGGATGTCAGATCGACCTCCGCGGTCACCCCTTGGCGGATCCCGACCCGGATCTCCCCGGTCCCCGTGATCAACTCGATCCGCCCCGAGCCGGCGTCGGCCACCGTCAGGTCGCCGCTGCCGGTGCGGGCCATGACATCCCCGGCCACGGCCCCCAGCCACACATCCCCGGACCCGGTGTGCAGTGACGTCGGCCCCGCGAGCGACGACACCTCCATGTCGCCACTGCCGGTGCGCGCCCGCAGGCCGCCCAGCATCGGGCCCAGCCGCACGGAACCGGACCCCGTCGACACGGCGGCGCTGCTGTCGGCCCGGTCGACGGCGATGTCGCCCGACCCGCTCGTCACGTCCAGCCGCCCGGCCGAGCCGGTGACCGTCACGGGGGCCGTGCCGCTGCGCGCGGTCACGTGCGACCCGGCCGGTGCCCGCACGGTCACCGCGAGCGGGATCCCGCGCAGTGGCAACGCTTTCGGGGTCCGGACCACCAGTCGCCCGCCGGTCAGGTCGATGCGGGTCTGGTGCACGGCGGCGGTCGGCGAGGTCTCCACGGACGCCTCGGTGAACTGGTCGTTGACCCAGTTCATCAGGCTCGACAGGCCCTGCGCCCACGGGCTCTGCTCACCCGGGTCGTGCCGGACCTCGACGCTCGCGCCCGGCTCGTTGGTCAGCTGCACCGAGACCTTGCCCGCGCCGACGCTCACATCGAGGTCGATCGGGCCGTCCACGGTGAAGTTCTCCACGCGCACCGGCGGCCCTTGCACCTCGCCGGCGTCTCCGGTGTCGTCTCCAGCGGCGTTCTCGGTCACGTTCTCCTGCTCCTCGGTCATCGTCGCGCCCCCTCAGCCCGTGACCCAGCCACGCAGGCGGCCTTCGCCGCCCTTGTCCTGCTTGCGCCCACCCGACTCGGTGTCGGTGGACCAGCCCTGGCCCTCGGTCCACGCGCGGAACTTCGGGTGGTTGTGCACGGCCCCCTGCAACGCCTGCTGCACGAACGTGTTCAGCGAGACGCCCTGCGCCTGCGCCGCCTGCTCGGCCCGGCCCTTGAGCTCCTCGAACAGCCGCACGGTCATCCGGCTGATGTTCTCGCTGCCCTCGCCGGTCGGCGGCGGGGGCGGTGGCGGCGGTGTCGACTGCTCCTCGCTGTGGGGCCGGCTGGTGTCGGTGACGACCACCTGCACCTCCCGGCCGTTCAGGCGCACCTCCACGACCTGGTCCTCCAGGGCGGCGGTGACCTCGGCGGCGAGGTCGGACAGCGCGGTCATCAAGGTGAGCCGCACCGCTGGTTCCAGCGCTGCGGCCAGCACCGCGGCGCTGCGCCGGGTGCTCTCGTCCCCGGCCGACGCGGTGGTCGTCAGGTCCTCGCGAAGCGAGGCGATGTACGGCGTGAGATCCATGACGCCACTATGACATCACCGGTGATGTCACGCAAGGAAAAGTGGTGTCACGGATGATGTCACGGGATGTCGAGCTGGGAGCTCGGCGGCTGCCGGTTAGGCTGCGACCAGCACGCCAACCAGCAGAAAGGGGACGTGCCGTGGCCGAGACGGTGTCGCCGAAGGTGCAGCTCATCGCCAAGACGGAGTTCTTCCCGCCGGAGGACGTGCCCTGGTCCACCGACGCCGAGGGCGGCGAGGCGCTGGCCGAGTTCGCGGGCCGCGCGTGCTACCAGTCGTGGAAGAAGCCGAACCCGGCCACCGCGACCAACGCCGGCTACCTGCGCCACATCCTCGAGGTCGGGCACCTCTCCGTGCTCGAGCACGGCAGCGTCACCTTCTACATCACGGGCATCTCCCGGTCGCTGACCCACGAGCTGATCCGCCACCGCCACTTCTCGTACTCGCAGCTGTCCCAGCGCTACGTGCCGGAGAAGAACGCCGCGATGGTCGAGCCGGACGTGATCGCGCAGGACCCGGAGCTGCACGCCAAGTTCCTGGCCGCCGCCGAGGCCAGCGTCGCCGCCTACACCGACCTGCTCGCCGGGCTCGAGGAGCGCTTCGCCGACGTGCCGAACGCGACGCTGCGCCGCAAGCAGGCGCGCCAGGCGGCCCGTGCCGTGCTCCCCAACGCCACCGAGACCCGGATCGTGGTCACCGGCAACTACCGGGCGTGGCGGCACTTCATCGCCATGCGCGCGAGTGAGCACGCCGACGTCGAGATCCGCGCGCTGGCCGTGGAATGCCTGCGGCAGCTGCACAAAGCGGCCGCCAACGCCTTCGACGACTTCACCATCTCCACGCTGCCCGACGGCACCGAGGTAGCGGCGAGCCCCCTGGTCACCGAGGGATGAAGCGACTCGTCATCGACGTGCGGCCCGACCGGTACGCCGTCGGCCGCTATCCCGCGGACACCCCGGTGCCGCCCGGCCTGCTCGACGCGTCCGGCCTCGTCTCGGTCAGCCGCACCGAGGAGGAGCTGTCGGTGGTGTGCCGCGAGGCCGACCTGCCGCCCGCCGAGCAGTCCGAGGCCGGCTGGCGGGTGCTCACCGCGCGCGGGCCGCTGGAGTTCACGCTGACCGGGATCATGGCCGCGCTCTCGGGCGCGCTGGCCGGTGCGGGCGTGTCGATGTTCGCGTTGTCCACCTACGACACCGACCACGTCCTGGTGAAGGAGTCCGACTTGGAGCGGGCCACCGCGGCCCTGCGCGAGGCCGGCCACGACGTCCACGAGGCGTAACGGGGGAACCCTCACGCGGCGATGCCGGTCCGACTAGGGTGCGCGCGCGAGGGAGGTGCACCGGTGACGCAAGAACAGCAGGAGCAGGCCGCAGGACAGCAGGTCCGGGTGATCGCGAACCGCTACGCGGTGCAGCGCGAGATCGGCCGTGGCGGCATGGGCGTGGTGTGGCTCGCCGAGGACCAGATGATCGGCCGCAAGGTCGCGGTCAAGGAACTGCACCTGCCCGACGGCGTGCCGGCCGAGGAGCGCTCGGTGGTCGAGCAGCGCGTGCTGCGCGAGGCCCGCACGGCGGGCCGGCTCAACGACCCGGGCATCGTCACCGTCTACGACGTCGTGCAGGAAAACGGCGGCACCTTCATCGTGATGGAGCTGCTGGAGGCGCCGACGCTCTCCGACGTCGTGCGCCAGCAGGGGGCGTTGGCGCCCGACCAGGTGCTGCGGGTGGCCACGCAGCTGCTCTCGGCGCTGGAGGCCGCGCACACCGCCGGGGTGGTGCACCGCGACGTCAAGCCGGCCAACATCATGTTGCTGCGCAACGGGCACGTGAAGCTCACCGACTTCGGCATCGCGCAGACGATGGACGACCCGAAGCTCACCACCACCGGCATCCTCATCGGCAGCCCGACCTACATGGCGCCCGAACGCATCCGCGGCGAGGAAGCCACGGCGTCCTCGGACCTGTGGGCGCTGGGCGCCGTGCTGTTCTACGCCGTCGAGGGCTACACGCCCTTCGAGCGCCAGACCACCGCGGCCACCATGCACGCCGTGCTCAACGAGGTGCCGTACCTGACCAAGGTCGGCGGCGCCCTGGCCGCGGCCATCAACGGGCTCATGGTCGGCTCGCCGCAGGGCCGGCTGACCGCCGCTCAGGCCCGCGTGCTCTTCCAGCAGGCGAGCGCCGGGTTCGCCAACTCCGACCTCACGACGCCGGTCAGCGGCATGGGCTACCCGGGCAACGGCACCGCGATGTACCAGGCGCCGAACCCGGGCACGACCAGGCCGAGCGCCACGCGCAAGCGTGGCTGGCTCGCCCCGGTCCTGGTCGTGGTCGCTTTGCTGCTCGGCCTCGTCGGCGGCTATTTCGGGCGTGATCTGTTCACCTCGTCGGCCGGGCCGGCCACACCGACGGGGCAGGAGCCCGCGGTGACCTACGGCCCGGGCGGCACGCTCGCCGAGTTCGACATCGGCGACGGCAACTGCGGCGTCGGCGACCTCACCGCGGGCCGCTCGCTGACCAGCGAGAGCGGCCAGACCGACTGCGACAAGCCACACGACTTCGAGGTGCTCAACGCCTGGGAGATCTACCCCCGGCCGTACCCGAGCAGCCAGGACCCGGACATGCGGTTCCCGGGCGCCGACCAGCTGGCCGCGGCCGCGACCGCGCGCTGCGCGATGTTCGTCCAGTCGTGGGTGCCCGTCCAGGCCCAGGCGACGCTGCACTACCGGGCGGTCGTCCCCACCGAACAGGGGTGGACCCAGCAGCAGGAGAGCGGCAAGGAGAACCGCTACCGGGTGGCGTACTGCCTGGCCCTGCCCGCCGACGGGAAGCAGCTGAGCGAGTCGGTCGCCGGGAACTGACCCTCGGTAGGGTTGGTGCCATGGGACTCGCGAGGGACGAACGCGCCCGCTTGGCCGACCTGTTCACCGAGGTCGGGCCGGACGCCCCGACGTTGTGCGAAGGCTGGCGCACCAAGGACCTGGCGGCGCACCTGGTGATCCGCGAACGCCGGCCGGACACGGCGGTGGGCATCGTGGTCAAGCCGCTGGCCGGCTACACCGAGCGGGTGCTGCGCGAGTACGCGGCCAAGCCGTTTCCGCAGCTGGTGGAGCTCGTGCGCACGGGTCCGCCGCGGCTCTCGCCGACCTCGATCGGCGCGGTCGACGAGCTCGTCAACGGCGCGGAGTTCTTCGTACACCACGAGGACGTCCGCCGCGGCGCGCCCGGCTGGACGCCGCGCGAGCCGGACCCGGCCCGCGACGACACGCTGTGGCGCGTCCTGTCGCGGATGGCCAAGCTGTCGTTCCGGTCCAGCCCGGTCGGCATCGCGTTGCACCGCCCGTCCGGCGAGGAGATCGCCGCCAAGCGGGGTCCCGACACGGTGACGGTCACCGGCGAACCAGGGGAGCTGGTCATGTTCGCCTTCGGCCGCGACGAGGCGAAGCTCGACTTCGAGGGCGACCAGGCCGCGATCGCCCGCGTGCAGGGCCTCAAGCGCGGCATCTGACCTTGCCCGACCCCGGGCGTGTCCCACACTCGCGCGGGGTGTGTCCCACGTTCGCGTCGGGTGTGTCCCACGTTCGCGTCGGGTGTGTCCCCCGCTCCAGACGGGGCGAATGTGGAACTCACCTGCTCCGAGTGTGGGACACACCCGACCTGAGCGGGGGACACACCCGGTTTGAACGGGGGACACGCCATCGGCGCTGCGGCGGCGAACCGGGCGATTCACGCAGGTACCGCACGAGGTAGCGTCAGCGTATGACCGTTCCGCCTACCGCCGCGCCGGGACGTCCGTTCGGCCGCGTGCTCACCGCCATGGTCACGCCGTTCGACGCCGAGGGCGCACTGGACCTGGACCGCGCCCAGGAACTGGCCACCCACCTGGTCGAGCTGGGCAACGACGGCCTGGTGGTCAACGGGACCACCGGGGAGTCGCCGACCACCACCGACGCGGAGAAGGCCGACCTGATCCGTGCCGTGCGCGAGGCCGTCGGCGAGGGCGTGACCGTGATCGGCTCGGTCGGCACCTACGACACCGCGCACACCGTGCAGCTGGCCAAGCAGGCCGAGGAAGCGGGCGCGCACGGGCTGCTCGTGGTCACCCCGTACTACTCGCGCCCGCCGCAGGCGGGGCTGCTCGCACACTTCACCGCGGTCGCCGACGCGACCGGGCTGCCGATGATGCTCTACGACATCCCGCCGCGCTCGGTGGTGCCGATCGAGGTGGACACCCTGCGCCGGCTGGCCGAGCACCCGCGCATCGTCGCGGTCAAGGACGCCAAGGGCGACCTGATCGCGGGCAGCCAGGTGATCGCCAGCACCGACCTCGCCTACTACTCCGGCGACGACGGGCTGAACCTGCCGTGGCTGTCCATCGGCGCCGTCGGCTACGTCAGCGTGATCGGCCACGTGGTGGCCGGCCGGCTGCGCAGCATGCTCGACAACTACGAGCGCGGCGACGTCACCACCGCCCGCACGATCCACAATGGACTCCTGCCGGTGCTGCGGGCGTTCGGCCGGGTCGGCGGCGTGGTGTTCTCCAAGACCGCGCTCCGGTTGCGTGGCCACGACTGCGGCGACCCGAGGCTGCCGCTGCCGCCCGCCACCGCCGAACAGGTGACCGCCATCGCCGGCGACCTCGCCGAAGCCGGCGTCCCGCTCGCGACCGTGCCCGCGTCGCACGTGGCCACCGCCCGGGTGGCGCACGCCGACGCGGCCGCCGCCTACGTTTACCCGACCACCCACACCAGTGCTGGACAGGTGCATCAGTGACCGATTCCCCCATCGCCGCGCAGCCCTCCCGCTCGCGGCCTCCCGCTCTGCCCGAAGGCGGCATGCGTGTGGTCGCGCTCGGCGGAGTGGGTGAGGTCGGCCGCAACATGACCGTCTTCGAGCACGACGACCGGCTGCTGATCGTCGACTGCGGGGTGCTCTTCCCCGAGGACCAGCAGCCCGGCGTCGACCTGATCCTGCCCGACTTCCGGGCGATCGAGTCCCGGCTCGACGAGGTCGACGCGCTCGTGCTGACCCACGGCCACGAGGACCACATCGGCGCGGTGCCGTTCCTGCTGCGCCAGCGCCCGGACCTGCCCGTGGTCGGCTCGCGGTTCACCCTCGCGCTGCTGGCCGCCAAGTGCCGTGAGCACCGGCTGAACCCGACGCTGGTGCAGGTCGTGGAGGGTGAGCGGCGCACGTTCGGGCCGTTCGACTGCGAGTTCTTCGCGGTCAACCACTCCATCCCGGACGCGCTCGCCGTGGCCATCCGCACCGGCGCCGGCCTCGTGCTGCACACCGGTGACATCAAGCTCGACCAGCTGCCGCTGGACGGCCGGCTGACCGACCTCGCGGGCTTCTCCCGGCTCGGCGACGAGGGCGTCGACCTGTTCCTCGTGGACTCGACCAACGCCGAGGTGCCCGGGTTCGTCGTGCCCGAACGGGAAATCGGGCCGGTGCTGGACCGGGTGATCGGCGCCGCGACGCAACGCGTGATCGTCGCGTGCTTCGCCAGCCACGTGCACCGCGTGCAGCAGGTGCTCGACGTGGCCAAGCGCAACGGCCGCCGGGTCGCGCTGGTCGGCCGGTCGATGGTGCGCAACATGGGCGTGGCCGCCGAGCTGGGGCTGCTCGAGGTGCCCGAGGGCTTGTTCGTCGACCTCGACGAGGCCATGAACCTGCCCGAGCGCGAAGTGCTCTTCGTGTCGACGGGGTCGCAAGGCGAGCCGCTGTCGGCCTTGTCGCGGATGGCGCGTGGCGAACACCGGCAGATCAGCATCCGCGAGGGCGACACCGTGGTGCTGGCCAGTTCGCTCATCCCCGGCAACGAAACCGCGGTCTGGGGTGTGGTGAACGGGCTCGTGCGGCTGGGTGCGGCCGTTGTGCACCAAGGGAACGCGAAGGTGCACGTGTCCGGGCACGCGCCCGCGGGCGAGCTGCTCTTCCTCTACAACGCCGTGCGGCCGAGCAACGTCATGCCGGTGCACGGCGAGTGGCGGCACCTGCGGGCGAACGCCGCTTTGGCCGTGCAGACCGGGGTTCCGGCCGACCACGTGGTGATCGCCGAGGACGGCGTCGTCGTGGACCTGGTGGACGGCAAGGCAAGCATCTCCGGGCGGGTCGAGGTCGGGCACGTGTACGTCGACGGGCTTTCGGTCGGCGACGTGGGCGAGTCGACCCTGTCCGACCGGCTGGTGCTCGGTGAGGGTGGGTTCATCGCGATCACCGTCGCCGTGGACTCGCAGTCCGGGCGCGCGGTGTCCGTGCCGGCCGTGTCCGGGCGCGGTTTCTCCGACGACCCGAAGGCGCTGGACGACGTGGTTTCCTTGGTGGAGATGGAACTTTCCCGCACGGAGGCCGAGGGGATCACCGACACGCACCGGATCGCGCAGTCCGTGCGCCGGGTCGTGGGCCGGTGGGTCGCGGCGACCTACCGCCGCCGTCCCATGATCGTGCCGACGGTCATCCCGGTCTGAGCGCTCAATCCGTCCAAGGCACCTCCAGCGTCCGTTGAGCGGGCTTTGGTGGAGTTCCCGTTGCCGGTCGGCGCCTCTCAAGGGCTCCGCGCGCCCGAGCGGCGCTGCCGGCGGCGAAGAGCGGGCGGTCGTCGCGTGTGCTGCGAGCACGTGGCGGCCGCCCGTGCTCAGGCCACTGGGACGCGGGCGCCGAGTTCGACGACGGCCGCGCCGCTGAGCAGGACCGCCGCTCCCACCAGTTGCACCGGGCTCAGCGACTCGTGCAGCACCAGCCAGGCCAGCGCCGTGGCCACCACCGGTTCGGCCAGGCCGAGCACACTGGCCACAGTGGACGGTACGAAGCGCAGTGCCGTGATGCCGAGCAGGTAGGCCATCGCGGTGCTGAACAGGGCGACCGCGATCAGCAGGGTCCACACGGGAACGCCGAGCTCGGTGCCGTGCCCCAGCGCTCCGACGGGCAAGGTCCACGGCGGCACCAGCACGAAGATCGACACCGCGCCGATCACCATGCCCCAGGTGACCAGGCCGAGCGGGTGGTGCGCGCCCGCGCCGCGCTCGCCGAGCAGGAAGTAGGCGGCCGAGCAGACCGCGGCGCCGAGCCCGGCGAGCAGGCCGATCGCGTCGAGCCGAAGGCCCTGCCAGACCTGCGCGATCATGGCGAGCCCGAGCATCGCCATCGCCGTGCCGAACCACGCGGGCCCGGGCATGCGCGTGCCGCGGACGAACCGCACCCACAACGCGACCAGCACCGGTGAGGTGAACTCCAGCACCATGGCGATGCCGACCGGCAGCCGGCCGATCGCGGCGAAGTAGCAGAGCTGCACGCCGCCCACGCCGAGCAGCCCGTACGCGAACAGCAGTGGGAGCTGGTCCTTGCGCACCCGCAGCAACCGCGGCCGCACCGCGGCGACCCCGGCGAGCAGCACCAGCGCCGCCAACCCGACGCGCACGGCGGCGACCTGCTGCGGGGTGAAGCCGGCCGACATGACCGGCTTCGCCAACGGTCCCGAACTGCCGAACCCGACGGCCGCGCCGAGCACGAGCAGGACGCCGCGGGTGCGGTGCGGGCTAACCCGCGTTTGGACTTCGGTGGTCACGGCGTCCAGTTTGCCGGATGGGACCGACAAGGCAGGCAGCCAGGGACTCCAGGCTCGCGACCACGGCTTTTGCCTCATTCTCGTCGCCCAGGGCTTCGGCGATGGTGGCGTCGATGGAGCTCTCCGCCACCGCCACGGCGCGGGGTGAGGGTTCGGCTCGCAGGCGGATCCGGGTGCGCCTGCGGTCGGCCGGGTCGGGCTCGGTGTCGACGCGTTCGGCCTCGCGCAGCCGGGCCACGGCCGTGGAGACCTGGCTCTGTGGCAGGCCGGTGCGCTTGACGATGTCGCCGACCGAGCTCTCGCCGTGTTCGGCCAGGTCGACCAGCACGATCAGGACCGTACGGGTGCTGCCGGGCTGCGGGCCGAGGCCCTCGGTGGGCAGGGCGTCCTCGCCGAGCTTCATCAGCGTGCGGCCGAGCAGGAACAACTCCACTCCGTTCACGCCCTGGACTTTACATCGGATCAGATGTATCTATACAGATGTATCTAAACGGATGGAGTTGTCATGTGGCTCGAGGTTGACGGCGCGAAGCTCTACTACCAGGTCGAGGGCGCGGGGCCGGTGCTGCTCGTCGCGCAGAGCGGCGAGGGGGACGCCGATCGGAGCGTGGACCTGGTGCGCCACCTGGTGGACTCGTTCACGGTGGTGACCTACGACCGGCGCGGCCTGTCCCGCAGCACGGTCGACGATCCTTCCCGTCCGGTCAGCGTGGCCGAGCACGATCGCGACGCGGCCGCGGTGCTGGCGGCCGTGACCGCCGAGCCGGCCCTGATGCTCGGCTGCAGCTTCGGCGCGATGATCGGTCTGCGGGTGGCGGTCGACCACCCGTCGTCGGTGCGGTTGCTGGTGGCGCACGAGCCGTCGGTGCTGGGGTTGTTGCCCGCGGACGAGCGGGCTGCGGTCGAGGCTCGATTGGTTGGGCTGCAAGAGGTTCACCGCGCAGCCGGGTGGCAGGCAGTGGTGCCGTTGCTGCAGGAACTGCTCGACATCGACCCCGCGAGCCAGGAGCGGGAGCCGGACCTGACGCCGCAGTCGCCGCTCGCCGGGCACCGGGCCGCCAACTTCGACTGGTTCTTCACCCAGGACTGCTCTTCGTTGCTGGCCAACGACATGACGGCCGCCGACCTGGCCGGGTTGTCGACCCGCGTGATCCCGGCCGCCGGCGCCGCCACGAACCCGTCGATGTTCGACCACCGGTGTGCGGTGCTGCTGGGTTCGGCCCTCGGCGTCCCGGTGGCGGAGTTTCCCGGTGCCCACAACGGAAATCTGACGCATCCCCGCGCATTCGCCGCCCGCTTCAAGCACCTGGTGGGCAACCCCTGAACCGCTTGCCGGGCCGTCGATCCGGGCGCGCCTCGCGTAAGCCAAACCCTCACCCGTCCCGGGGCGCCCCAGGTCCATTCTATCGATTCGACGGGCGCGGAACGGGGCGTTGCGGCATCTGTGGACAAACGGGCGCCTGTGGAAAACCCCACCAGTGGGCAAGGGCGGTGAGCTGCTCAGCCCCGGCTCCGTGCGGCTGGGGAGCGCGCCAGCTCGCAGGCGGCGCAACCGAGCGGCAGGCTGGACCGCTTGTGCCGCAACCGAACTCGACCAGGCGCGGCAAGCTCAGTGGGCTCAGTGGGCGAAAGTCTTGCGGTAGTCGGCGGGGGACACGCCGATCACCTTGTGGAAGTGGTGGCGCAGCAACGCGGCCGTCCCGAAGCCGCTGCGGGCGGCCACGTCCTCGACCGCGAGGTCGGTCTGCTCCAGCAGTCGCCGGGCGTGCAGGACCCGTTGCATGGTCAGCCATTTGTGCGGCGTCGTGCCGGTTTCGGCGACGAAGCGGCGGGCGAAGGTGCGTTCCGACAACATCGCCCGCGCGGCGAGTTCGGCGACGGAGTGCTCGTCCGCCAGGTTCTCCTGCATCCACTGCAGCACCGGCGTGAGGCTGTCCGCCGAGCACTCCGGCACCGGCAGGTCCACGTACTGCCGCTGCCCGCCGTCGCGTTGCGGCGGGACGACCATGCGGCGCGCGATCGCGTTGGCCGGCTCGGAGCCCAGTTCGCGGCGCACGATGTGCAGGCACGCGTCGATGCCCGCGGCCGTGCCGGCGCTGGTGATGATGTCGCCGTCGTCGACGAACAGGACGTCGGGGTCGACCTTGACCAGTGGGAAGCGAGCGGCCAAGTCGTCGGCGTGGCGCCAATGGGTGGTGCACCGGCGGCCGTCGAGCAGGCCGGTCTCGGCGAGCATGAAGGCACCGCTGCACACCGTCAGCAGGGTGGCGCCGCGAGCGTGGGCGTCGCGCACCGCCTGCAGGACGGCCGGCGGGTAGTGCTCGCGTTCGCGGTGCGCGGGCAGCACGACGAGGTCGGCGCCCTCGAGCGCGTCGAGGCCCAGCGGCGGGATGACCGGCATGCCGATGGTCGTGCTGAGGGGTTCGCCGGGGCGCTCGGCGCAAATGCGGAACTCGATCAGCGGCACGCCGTCGTCGCGCCGGTCGGTCCCGAACACCTCGCACACGACGCCGAACTCGAACGGCTCGAAGTCCTCGATGAGCGCGATGGCGACGGTCTTGAGCATGACCCCACCGTACGTGGCGGGATTTTGATGCACAAGGTCAGTTCTGCCACTCGTGTCACCAATTGAACGAGCGCAAACTTCTTGCCATGACGACTTTGACGATCCTCCTCCTGGTCCTGGCCATCACCCTCCTCGCCCTGCGCCACACCCGCCCAGAGGGCGGCTGGCCCGGCGCCCACGACGTCGAAGACCGCGACGCCGACCGCATGCGCATGGAACTGCGCGCCCGATACTGATCCATGACTGACAGCTCATCCGTTCGCATCGGTGTGCTCGCCCCGCTGAGCCCGCCCGGCTGGGTCGAGGCGGGCCGGCACCTGCTCGCCGGGCTCGAACTGGCCGTCGACGAAGTCAACGACGCCGGCGGGATCACTGGCCGGCCACTCGAACTGGTGGTGCGGGACACCGCGGCCGATCCGGGCAAGGCCGCGGCGGCGGTGGACGACCTGGCTCGCCTGGGCGTGGCCGCCTTGGCGGGGGAGTACCACAGCGTCGTGGCGCGCGCCGTTGCCGCCCGGGCCGACGCGCTCGGCCTGCCGTTCCTCTGCTCGTCGGCCGTGTTCGACACGCTCACCGAACAACCGACCGACCGGGTGGCTCGCCTCGCCCCGGCGCAGTCCCACGGCTGGCGGATCTACGCGGACTTCCTCCTCGGCGCAGGACACCGCCGGATCGCCGTCGTGGCCGAGCCGAGCGTGTACTGGGCCACGGGAACCAAGATCCTGCGGGATTACCTCGCTCCGCGCGGCGGCACGGTGATCGAACTCGCGCCGGACGCCGTGTGCGACGAACTTGCCGCCACCCGCGCGACCGCCCTGCTCCTGCTGGCCGGGTACCCGGAACCAGCGGTGTCGATCGTCCGCGCGGTCCGCCGTGATCCCCGCCTGGCCGAGGTCGTGATCGGTGCTCCGGCCGGGCAACCGGAGTTCCCCGGATGGGCTGCGCGGCTGGGTGGCGAAGGCGCCGCGATCCCGTTCCTGCGCTACCTGCCGGCGCGGCTCGGGCCCCTCGGTGTCCGAGTCGAGGCGGCCCTGCGTGTGCGGTTGGCCGAAGCGCCGTCGTTCGTGGCGTTCGAGGGCTACGACACCATCGCCGTCCTGGCCGAGGTGTTGCGCTCGGCCGGATCCTGGGCGGACGTCGCCGTCGAAGGCACCCGCGGACCTATCCGGTTCGCCCGCATGCCCGGCATTGGCGTGTGGCAATGGGCTTGGGCGCCGGTCCAGGTGGTGGACCGCGATCCGGCCGATCCCGAGCGCTTCCGGGTCAGGACTGCGGCTTCCACGGACTGACCGAGTCGAGTGGGCGTGTCGGGTCGTGGAAGGTCGGCTCGTCGGGCTGATCCGCCCGCAGCGGCACGAGATCCTTGGTGATCGCCTGCATGATCCGCTTGTGCGCGCGCATCGCATCACCCGGCTTGGCCGCGCTCAGCCCGCTCAGGTCCACCCGCCCGCCGAAGTGGACCTTGAACGTCGGCCGCTTGCGGATCGCGCTCAATAACGACGTCACGAGCGGCTTCAGGTCGGCCGGGCCGGTCACCGACGGCGTTCCCCAGTACATGGCCTCGTGCGCGCCCCACTGGCTGATGGTGATCACGGGGATGTCGCCGTCCAGGGCCATCCGCGCCACGCCGGTCTTGCCGCGTTCGGGCCACAGGCCGGGATCGTGGCTGATGCGTCCCTCGGGGTAGACCAGCAGCGGGACGCGGGCGGTGCGCAGCGCCTCGGTCGCCCGGTGGAAGGCCTCGGCCACGTTGCTCTTGCCGCGATCGACCCGCAGGTGCCCGCTGCGGCTGAGGAAGAACCCGATGACCGGCGCGTCGAGCAGACCGGCGGTCAACATGAACTGGGGCGTCACCCCGAGCTTGCGACACGCCGCGATGAGCACGAACGGGTCGAGCATGCCGATGTGGTTGGCCGCGACGAGGACCGGACGGCCGCGCAGCTCGTCCGGGAACTCGCCGGTGATCTCCAGGCGCCCGATCATGCGGACGAATCCCTGGTCAAGCGTGCTCAGCACCCGCCACACCAACGGCACCGGTGCCGGCGCCCTGCGGCGTGTCGCCTCGTCACGGTCCCGGTACAGCGCAACCATGGGGCGGAGCATGGCATGCCCCAGGTCAGCGGCGGCTAGCAGGCCAGGTAAACCGGCAGGTGCACCAGTGACTGCTGGGGCTGGAGAGGCGCTACCGTGTGGGGTATGGCCAGCCGGACCCCGACGTCGCGTTCCACGCGCTCGACCAGCAAGCCGAGGTCGGGTGGTGGGCGGGCGCCGGCGAAGGCACCTGCCAAGGCACCTGCGAAGAAGCCGCAGGCCAAGAAGTCCAACGGCGTGGTCAAGGGCACCTGGAACCTGCTGGCCAAGGGCGTCGGGAGCATTGCCCGCGCGGTCGGGCGCACCAAGGAACTCGACCCCGCGCACCGCCGCGACGGCGTCGGTTTCGCCCTGATCGCCATCGGCGTGATCGTCGCCGCGAGCGCGTGGTTCAAGGCCGGCGGCCCCGTCGGGCGCTGGCTGGAGATCGGGGTGCGCTCGGTGATCGGCGCCGCGTCGGTCGCGCTGCCGGTCGTGCTGTTGGTCATCGGCATCGCGTTGATGCGCTCGGACCCGACGCCGCAGAAGCGGCCCCGGTTCGTCATCGGCGGGTTGCTGATCACCCTTGGCCTGCTCGGCATCCTGCACGTGATCAGCAGGCTGCCCGACGACAACGACGGCCGCATGTACGCGGGCGGCGCGTTCGGCTACGTCTCCGGCGGCCTGCTGTCTCAGGGCGTCACGCCGTGGGTCGCCGCACCGCTGCTGGTGCTCGCCATCGGGTACGGCGCCCTGGTGTTCACCGGCACGCCGATCCGCGAGCTGCCGAACCGGCTGCGGTCCATGGGCCTCGAGGACGAAGAAGACGGCCTGGACGGCGCCGAGCAGACCGAGCCGGAGCTCCCGCTGCCGCCGAAGCGGCGTGGTTCGCGGGCATCGAGGGTCGGCGCGATGGCCGCTGCCGACGAGCCCTACGACCACGAGAAGGACGAGGAGCCGCCCACGCGGCGTGCGCCGCGGCGCCGGCAGGGCAGCATGGTCGAGCCCGACCAGCCCGAGCTGCCGATCGACGCGCCGGTCGTCCCGGTCACCCCGCGCCCCAAGCCCGCGCAGGTCAAGGCCAACAAGCCGGCCGAGGAACCCAAGCGTGACGGGCTGACCGTCACCCGGGTCGTGGACGGCGACTACGAGCTCCCGCCGCCGAACCTGCTCGCCGACGGCGACGTGCCCAAGGCCCGCAGCAAGGCCAACGACGCCATGATCGAGGCGATCACCGGCGTGCTCGACCAGTTCTCCATCGACGCGCAGGTCACCGGCTTCACCCGCGGCCCGACGGTCACCCGCTACGAGGTCGAGCTGGGCCCGGGCGTGAAGGTCGAGAAGATCACCGCGCTGACCAAGAACATCGCCTACGCCGTCGCCACCGACAACGTGCGGCTGCTCGCGCCCATCCCCGGCAAGTCCGCGGTCGGCATCGAGGTGCCCAACAGCGACCGCGAGATGGTGCGCCTGGGTGACGTGCTGCGTTCGCAGACCGCGATCAAGGACACCCACCCGATGGTGGTCGGGCTCGGCAAGGACATCGAAGGTCACATGGTGACCGCGAACCTGGCGAAGATGCCGCACCTGCTGTGTGCGGGCTCGACCGGTTCGGGCAAGTCGAGCTTCGTCAACTCGATGCTGGTGTCGCTGCTCGCGCGGGCCACCCCGGACGAGGTCCGGATGATCCTGATCGACCCGAAGATGGTCGAGCTGACGCCCTACGAGGGCATTCCGCACTTGATCACCCCCATCATCACCCAGCCGAAGAAGGCGGCCGCCGCGCTGACCTGGCTGGTGGAGGAGATGGAGCAGCGCTACCAGGACATGCAGGCCAACCGGGTGCGCCACATCGACGACTTCAACAAGAAGGTGAAGTCGGGGGAGATCACCGCGCCGCCCGGATCGGAGCGCGAATACCGGCCGTACCCGTACATCCTGGCGATCGTCGACGAGCTGGCCGACCTGATGATGACCGCGCCACGCGACGTCGAGGACGCGATCGTCCGGATCACCCAGAAGGCGCGGGCCGCGGGCATCCACCTGGTGCTGGCCACCCAGCGGCCGTCGGTGGACGTGGTGACCGGCCTGATCAAGACCAACGTGCCGTCGCGGCTGGCGTTCGCGACGTCGTCGCTGACCGACTCGCGGGTCATCCTCGACCAGCCCGGCGCCGAGAAGCTGATCGGCATGGGTGACGGGCTGTACCTGCCGATGGGCGCGTCGAAGCCGGTGCGCGTGCAGGGCGCGTTCGTCTCCGACGAGGAGATCCAGGCGGTCGTCGCCTACACCAAGGAGCAGGCGCAGCCCGACTACACGGAGGGCGTCACCGCGGCGAAGGCGGGGGAGAAGAAGGAGATCGACCCCGACATCGGCGACGACCTCGACGTGCTGCTGCAGGCCGCCGAGCTGGTGGTGACCTCGCAGTTCGGGTCGACGTCGATGCTGCAGCGCAAGCTGCGGGTCGGGTTCGCCAAGGCGGGCCGGCTGATGGACCTGCTGGAGACCCGCGGGGTCGTCGGCCCGTCCGAGGGCTCGAAGGCCCGCGACGTGCTGGTGAAGCCGGACGAGCTCGAAGGGCTGCTGTGGTCCATCCGCGGCGGCGACCCCGGCGATCTCGGCGACTCCGGCGACGACGACTGATGCAACCGGCCCGGGTGTCCGGTTCGTCCTAGAACCATGAGGAACCACCGGATCGGACCAGCACTGGCCGTCGTCGCGCTCTGCGCGGTCGCGTGCGGCACGCCCGCGGCCGAGATGCCCCCGGGCGGTGGCGGCTCGACACCCACCGGCAGCGGCCCGGCGATCGAGCTGGGCAAGCAGTTCGAGATGGCCGCGCACTCGGACCTGCCCATCAGCGGCAGCGACGTCCACGTCACCTTCGACTCCGTCTCCGACGACTCGCGGTGCAAGCCCGGCCAGCACTGCGTCTGGGAAGGCGACGCGACGGTGAACCTCACCGTCGGCGGCAAGGCGGTCGCGTTGCACACGAGCAAACGCGTGAAGCCGCACGACGCCACGGCGTCGGGGTACCGGGTGCAGTTGGTGGCGCTGTCGGCCGACGGCGGGGAAGCGACCATCGTGGTCAGCAAGGCCTGACCTCACGCGCGTTCCAAACGTGGGACACACCCCGCCGGAACAGGGGACACGCCGTGCGGGAGCGGGGGACACGCCGTGCGGGAGCGGGGGACACGCCGGGCGGGAGCGGGGGACACACCCTGCCGGAAGAGGGGACACGCGTGGTGGGGCGCGGCTACTGAAGCTCCAGCAGCATGCGGCTGTTGCCGAGCGTGTTCGGTTTCACGAACGGCAGGTCCAGGAACTCGGCCACGCCTTCGTCCATCGACCGGCGCATCTGGGCGTAGACCTCGGGCGTCACCGGCGTGCCGTGGATCTCGCGGAACCCGAGGCGGGCGAAGAACGCCGTCTCGAAGGTCAGCACGAAGATCCGGACCAGGCCCAGCTCCCGGGCGACCTCGACCAGCCGCCGGACCAGGGCCGCGCCGACCCCGCGCCCGGTGGCCGCGGGGGCTACCGCCACCGTTCGGATCTCGGCCAGGTCCTCCCACAGCACGTGCAGTGCCCCACAGCCGACCAGCTCTTCACCCAGCGACGCCACCCAGAACTCCTGGATGTCCTCGTACAGCGTGACCAGCGGCTTGGCCAGCAGCACCTTGCCCGCATACCCGTCGATCAGGGCCTTGATGCCCCGCACGTCCCGGGTGCGCGCCCGCCGCACGACCAGTTCTTCACCAGCGGCCGTGTCCATGCGAAGCAACTTATCCTCCCCCGGCGGTTACCCTGTGCATCGTGTCCTCTCCCACCACATCTCGACGTGTTGCCCTGCTCACGCTCGGCTGCGCCCGCAACGAGGTCGACTCCGAGGAGCTCGCCGGGCGCCTCGCCGACGGCGGCTGGCAGCTGGTCGACGCGGATGACGCCGCCGACGTGGTCGTGGTGAACACCTGCGGCTTCGTCGAGTCGGCCAAGAAAGACTCGGTGGACACCCTGCTCGCCGCGTCCGACACCGGCGCGAAGGTCGTGGCCGTCGGCTGCATGGCCGAGCGTTACGGCGCCGAGCTGGCCGAGAGCATGCCCGAGGCGGACGCCGTGCTCGGCTTCGACCACTACCCGGACCTCGCCGAGCGGCTCGGCGACGTCGTGTCGGGCCACAAGATCGAGTCGCACGTGCCGGTCGACCGCCGCACGCTGCTGCCGATCACGCCGGTCGAGCGCCAGGAATCCGACCGGCAGGTGCCCGGCCACGGCTGGGGCCCGCGCACGCTGCGCAAGCGCCTCGACGACAGCCCGGTGGCCGCGCTCAAGATCGCGTCCGGCTGCGACCGGCGCTGCTCGTTCTGCGCGATCCCGTCCTTCCGCGGCGCGTTCGTCTCCCGCCACCCCGACGAGATCGTCGCCGAGGCCGCCTGGCTCGCCGAGCAGGGCGCCCGCGAGCTCTTCCTGGTCAGCGAGAACTCCACGTCCTACGGCAAGGACCTGCCGCGCGAGCTGGGCGGGCTCGAGCGGCTGCTGCCCCGGCTGGCCGCGGTGCCCGGGGTCGACCGGGTGCGGGTGTCCTACCTGCAGCCCGCGGAGACCAAGCCGACGCTGGTCAAGGTCATCGCCACCACTGAAGGCGTCGCCGACTACTTCGACATGTCCTTCCAGCACTCGGCCGAGCCGGTGCTGCGGCGGATGCGCCGGTTCGGCAGCACCGACTCCTTCCTGGGGCTGGTCGAGCAGATCCGCTCGTTCGCGCCGCGCGCGGGCATCCGCAGCAACGTGATCGTCGGCTTCCCCGGCGAGACCGACGAGGACCTCGCCGAGCTGGAGCGCTTCCTCACCGGCGCGCGCCTGGACGCGGTCGGCGTCTTCGGCTACTCCGACGAGGACGGCACCGAGGCCGAGTCGCTGCCCGGCAAGCTCGACGCCGACCTGATCGCCGAGCGGGTGGCCAAGATGTCGGTGCTGGTCGAGGAGCTGACCACGCAACGCGCCGAGGACCGCATCGGCGACGAGGTCGTGGTGCTGGTCGAGCACGCCGAGGACGACGAGTCCGACTGCGTGGGCCGCGCCGCGCACCAGGCCCCCGAGGTCGACGGCGAGTGCGTGCTGCTCGACGCCGAGGGCATCGCGGTGGGCGAGCTCGTCCGCGGTGTCGTCGAGGACTCCGAGGGCGTCGACCTGGTGGTGCGGCCGCTGGAGGTCCTCCCCCGAGGCACCCGGTGAGTGCCGCCCCGGCGGACGACCTCAACGGGCCTCCCGCCGAGCCCGCTGTTCCGGCGCCGCTGGAGAGTCCGCCGCTGGAGAGTCCGCCCCTGGAGAGTCCGCCGCTGGAGAGTTTGGCGCCGGAGAGTTTGCCGCCGGAGACCCGGGAGGCCCCGGAGACCGCGGAGGCGATGACCGACCGGCCGCCGGTCCTGCCGGAGCCGACGCCGGTGCCGCTGCTCAACGCCGCGAACCTGCTCACCGTGTCCCGGCTCGTGCTGGTCCCGGTGTTCCTGCTCGCCCTGTTCGTGCAGGACGGGCACGACACCGGCTGGCGGCTGATCGCTGCCGGCATCTTCGCCGTCGCCTCGATCACCGACCACGTCGACGGCCGGCTGGCCCGCAAGCACGGCTTGATCACCGACTTCGGCAAGATCGCCGACCCGATCGCCGACAAGGCGCTCACCGGCTCGGCGTTGATCGGGCTCTCCGTCCTCGGCGAGCTGGCCTGGTGGGTCACGATCGTGATCGCGGTCCGCGAGATCGGCGTGACGCTGCTGCGGTTCTGGGTGATCCGCCACGGCGTGATCCCGGCGAGCCCGGGCGGCAAGCTCAAGACGCTGGTCCAGATCATCGCGATCGGCGCGTACATCCTGCCGTTCCCGGCCTGGTTCCACCCCGTGGCCGTGGTGATCATGGGGATCGCCGTCGCGCTCACCGTCGTGACCGGGCTGGACTACGTGGTGCGGGCGGTGCGGTTGCGTGCCCGGGGCAAGCGCGCGGTCGCCTCGTGAGCCTGCTCGACCTTTCCGAAGTCGATCCCGCTCCGTTGATCGCGCTGCTGCGCGAACGCGATCAGACCGTCGCCACCGCCGAGTCGCTCACCGCGGGCCTCGTGACGGCCGTGCTGACCAGCGTGCCGGGCGCCAGCGCCGTCGTGCGGGGCGGGCTCGTCGTGTACGCGACCGAGCTCAAGGCCCGGCTCGCCGGCGTGGACCCCGACCTGCTCGCCGAGCACGGCGCCGTGCACCCCGAAGTGGCCCGCCAGCTCGCCCGGGGCGCGCGGGAGCGCTGCGGCGCGGACTGGGGGATCGGCCTGACCGGGGTCGCGGGACCCGACCCGCAGGACGGTGTGGCGCCTGGAACAGTCCACATAGCGGTCACCGGCCCGAGCCCGAACGGGAATTCCACGATCGGCCGAACGTTGCACGTACCAGGGGGCCGAGAGGCGGTACGGCAAGCTTGCGTGCACGCGGCGATCATGCTCCTGAGCAGCGTGATCATTGGGCCGACAGGGTGATTCCAGCGAGAGTCCAGACCGGCTGTTCATGGTGGGGGCATCAGGTCAGCAGGGAACTTCGGCGCCCCCGGGCTCGTTCGCCCTTGGCGGACGCGCGGCGAAGTCGCTGCGATCGGACGTGCTCGGTCGGTAACGTTGGCTCATGGGCCCGTCGGAGAAGGGAGGCGCGCGATGACCGTCCTGTTGCGTGAGGCGATCGGTGACCGGCTCCGTCACGCCCGCACCAATCAGCGCCGCACACTGCGCGAGGTCTCCCGAGCCGCGCGAGTCAGCCTCGGATACCTGTCCGAGGTGGAGCGTGGTCGCAAGGAAGCGTCGAGTGAGCTGTTGGCCGCGATCTGCGATGCGCTGGAGCTGCCGCTCGCCGATCTGCTGCACACCGTCGCATCGGACTTGAGCGCCGTCGAAGAGGTGCAGGTGGAGCGCGTGCCCGCCGGCGCGTCCGAGCGTGGCGCGGAGCGGTCCGGAGCGACCGCGTCGGCCGCGATCGAAGGTGGCCGGCTCGTGCCCGCCGTGGTCGGGGACAACCTGGCCGACCTGCGGTTGCAGCCCGTGCTCAGCCACCGGCTGGACACCTCGATCACCCAGGCGCGGGCGGGCGCCGTCTACGCCGCCTGATTCCGCTCCGACCCGCAACATCGTCCACACCGGCCGCGATACCCGGCTGACCAGCAAGATCGTCGGTCATCGGGGGTCGCGGCCGTTGTGCTGCGCGTCCGGGGCCCTCGGGGCGACCCGGAGACGGATCGGGGCGATCCCTGAAATGTGGCGGGTCCGGTGGAATGAGTTTCACGCACCTGACACGATGGAACCAGCAGCGGCACTGAATGGAACCAGCGACGGCCCTGGGGCGTTGCCCTGCCGTGGGTGCATGTGGCGGCCGGCAGTACTGAGAAGGCAGGCGGAGGAGATGGCCAACCCTTTCGTGAAGGCGTGGAAGTACCTGATGGCGGCGTTCTCGTCGAAGATCGACGAGCATGCCGACCCGAAGGTGCAGATCCAGCAGGCCATCGAGGAGGCGCAGCGGCAGCACCAGGCGCTGTCTCAGCAGGCCGCATCCGTGATCGGCAACCAGCGCCAGCTGGAGATGAAGCTCAACCGCCAGCTCGGTGACGTCGAGAAGCTGCAGGCGTCCGCGCGTCAGGCGCTGGTGCTGGCCGACGAGGCCCGCGCCAAGGGCGACGACGCGAAGGCGACCCAGTTCGAGCAGGCCGCCCAGTCCTTCGCCACCCAGCTGGTGACCGCCGAGCAGGGCATCGAGGACCTCAAGACCCTGCACGACCAGGCGATCCAGGCGGCGGCGCAGGCCAAGCAGGCCGTCGAGCGCAACGCGATGGTGCTGCAGCAGAAGCTCGCCGAGCGCACCAAGCTGCTCAGCCAGCTCGAGCAGGCGAAGATGCAGGAGCAGGTGTCCAAGTCGCTCAACCAGATGAGCGAGCTGGCCGCCCCTGGCAACGTCCCGTCGCTCGAAGAGGTCCGCGACAAGATCGAGAAGCGGTACACCACCGCGCTCGGGTCCGCGGAGCTCGCGCAGAACTCGGTGCAGGGCCGCATGATGGAGGTCCAGGCGTCGACCACGGAGATGGCCGGCCAGACCCGGCTGGAGCAGATCCGCGCGTCCCTGGGCGGTGGCTCGGTGGCCGGTCAGGTGACCAGCGGCTCGTCGGCGGCGTCGCCGTCGGCCGACATCCAGAAGGAGATCCAGCAGCGCGTCCAGCAGACGACGCAGCAGGAGAAGGCCTGACCCTTCCCGAGGAGGGGGCTCGATGGGGAAGCGTAAGGACTTGCAGGCCCTCACGGACCTGGCGCAGCAGTTCGGCGTTCCCTTGGTCGAGCAGGTCCGCACCTGGAAGAGTCCCGACCCGGCGGTGAAGCTGCGCCGTCAGGTCAACAGAGCAGATCGCCGACGCACCCGGTGGGCCTACACGGCCGCCGGGTGCTCCGGCATCGCCGTCATCCTGGCGTTGACCGGTGGGGCGGCGACCGCGTTCGCGGTCTTCGTGGTGCTGGCCGTGTTGAGCGCGGTGACGTCCGTGCGGGCCTACGGGCGGTTGCGTGTCCTGCGTCGCGAGCAGGCCGCCTTGCCCGCCGTGGCGCCGGCACGCGCGGCTTTACCGGGGAAGTCCTCCCGGGCTTACGAGCCGATGCGACGGTTGGCCGGCGCCGAGGCGTCGCTCGCCGAGTTGCTGGGGCAGTTGGAGCACGACTCGAAGCACGGGGCGGTGCCCGCCGAGTCCGTCGCCGCTGCCCGTGCCACGGGCGCCGAGGCCGCCGCCGCGTTGCGGGCGGTCGCCGCGCGGATGGCGACCCTCGAGACCGCCGTGCAGCACACGTCCGGGGCCAACCGGGCCGAGCTGGCGGCGAGCGTGGAGGACCTGCGGGGGCAGTTGGAAGCGGGGATCGACGGGTACGGCGAGTTGATCGCCGCCGCCGGTCGCGTCGTCGCGGCCGGAACTCCGGCGCCGACCCACCGCGCCGTCCTGACCGAGGCCACCGATCACCTCGCCGGCCTCGCCGCCGCACTCCGAGAACTCTCCGCCAGCTAACCCTCCCGGGCGTGTCCCACACTCACGCCGGGTGTGTCCCCCGTTCCAGCTGGGTGTGTCCCACGTTCGCGTCGGGTGTGTCCCACGTTCGCGCCGGGTGAGTTCAACGTTCGCGGCCGGTCCGGACACGGGCCCAATGTCACGTTCAGTAATCGAGCTAGCCCAAGTAGTGAGAACCCATCTTGATCACTAGGGCAAACGTGTGACTGTTTGCGTAGTGGGTGTCCAGCTCCGCTACCGGGCGTGGCAGTATCTCGCGGCAACGGTCAGGTCACGATTGCCGGGGAGGTGGGGTGTGACGTTGTGGTCCGTGCATGGCGACGGGCGCGGCGTGCGTGACGGCGACGTCGTCCGGCCGGACGAGCGGATGAGCTGGCCGTTGACCATCGGCCTCGGCGTCCAGCACGTGGCCGCGATGATCGGCGCCACCGTGCTCGTGCCCGCGCTCACCGGGTTCCCGGCCGGCCCGACGCTGCTGTTCTGCGGGATCGGCACCCTGCTCTTCCTGGCCGTCACGCGCAACCGCGTTCCCGCGTTCCTGGGCTCGTCGTACGCCTTCGTCGCGCCGCTGGCGGCCGCGCGGGAGGAGGGGCCGGCGGCCCAGCTCGGCGCGGTGCTGCTCGCGGGGGCCGTGCTGATCGTGGTCGGGGTGGCCGTGAAGGCGTTGGGCGTGCGGCTCGTCGAGTCGGTCATGCCGCCCCTGGTCACCGGTGCCGTCGTCCTCATCGTGGTTCTCGCACTCGCACCGCAACCCGCGGCCGCGTTCAGCAAGCAGCCGGTGGTCGGTGCGCTCACCGTCGCCGTCATCGCGATCTGCGCGGTCGGCACGCGAGGGCTGCTCGCCCGGCTGTCGGTGCTCATCGGCGTGGTGATCGGGTGGGTGGCCGGTGCCGCCACCGGAGCGCTGGCCGACGACCGGGTCAGCGAGCTGGCCGCGGCGGCGTGGGTGGGACTGCCGCAACTGCACGCGCCGCAACTGCGTCCCTCGGTCGTCGCGCTGGTGGTCCCGGTGGTGATCGTGTTGATCGCCGAGACGGTGGGCCACATGAAGGCCATCGCCACGGTGACCGGGCGCCCGCTCGACGGCGCGGTCGGGGACGCCTTGATCGCGAACGGCGCCGCCACGACGCTCGCCGGGCTCGGCGGTGGCTCCGGGACCACCACCTACGCCGAGAACATCGGCGTCATGGCCACCACGCGGATCTTCTCCACGGCGGCCTACGCCGTGGCCGGGGTGCTGACCGTCCTGCTGTCGTGCTCGCCCAAGGCAACCGCGCTGGTCGCGACCGTGCCCGACGGGGTGGTCGGTGGGTCGGCGCTCGTCCTGTTCGGCATGGTGGCGTTGACCGGCGTGCGGATCTGGCAGCAGGCCGGCGTGAACCTCACCGACCCGGTGAACGCGATCGTGGTCGGCGTCGCGCTGCTCGCCGGCGTCGGCGGAGTGACGATCACGATCGGCGGCGCCACGCTCAACGGGATCGCGTGGGGCTCGATCGCCGTGGTGCTCGGCTACCCGTTGCTGCGCAGGGTCCGGGCGATGCGCCGGACCAGTGCCGGGCCCCGGTAGATGAAGCCGGTGTAGAGCTGCACCAGGCTCGCGCCAGCGTCGAACATCGCCTTGGCGTCGTCGGCGGTCATGATGCCGCCGACCCCGATGATCGGCAGGGCGCCGCCGGTTTCCTCGTGCACGAACGACACCACGGCACGCGCGCGTGCGGTCAGCGGCCGTCCGCTCAGCCCGCCCTGCTCCTCGCCGAGAGCGGACTCCGACGGGACCACCCCGTTGCGGCCCAGCGTCGTGTTGGTGGCGATCAGCCCGGCCACGGTGTGCTGGTCGCACACCTCCAGCACGTCGGCGATGGCCGAGTCGCTCAGATCGGGCGCGATCTTCACCAGCAGCGGCTTCACCGGGCCGCCGTGCAGGGCGGCCAGCGCGTCGGCCTCGCTGGTCAGCTCGCCGACCAGGTCGTCGAGCGCCTCCCGGTCCTGCAGGCCGCGCAACCCCGGCGTGTTGGGGGAGCTGACGTTGATCGCGAAGTAGTCGCCGTAGGGGTAGAGCGCGCGCAGCGAGTGGCGGTAGTCGTCGATGGCCTGCGCGACCGGTGTGACCTTCGACTTGCCGATGCTCACCCCCACCGGCACGGCCGGGTCCAGCGGACGCAGGCGCTCGGCGAGCACGTCGGCGCCGTCGTTGTTGAACCCCATCCGGTTGACGATCGCCTGGCTCGACGGCAGCCGGAACAGCCGCGGCCGCGGGTTGCCCGGCTGCGCGAGCCGGGTCACGGTGCCGACCTCGACGAACCCGAAGCCGAGGGCCGGCCACGCCGGGATCGCCACGCCGTTCTTGTCCATCCCGGCGGCGAGGCCGACCGGATTGGGGAAGCGCACGCCGAACACGGTTCGGGGCGCGCTCACGGCGTAGAGGCGGCGCAGGGCGGCCAGCGCCGGTGGCACACGGGCGACCTGGCGCAGCGCGGCGAGCGTCCGCTCGTGCGCCACCTCGGGATCGCCGTCACCGAGGGAGAACAGGGCGCGCCGCACCAGCCGCTGGTAGACCACGTGCCCATCGTGTCATCCGGTCATACGTGATGATGTAGGGCATGGCGCGCTCGTTCGAGACGTTCGACTCCATCGCCGCGGAGCTCTACGCGTTGCCCCGCGAGGAGTTCATCGCCGCCCGCACCGAGCGGGTCGCGCAGGCCAAGGCCGACGGCAACGCCGAGCTGGCCAAGAAGCTCGGGTCGCTGAACAAGCCGAGCACGGCGGCGTGGCTGGCCAACCAGCTCGCCCGCCACGACCCCGACCAGGTGCGGCTGCTCGGCAAGGTCGGGGCCGCGCTGCGCGACGCCCACGGCAAGCTCGCCGGTGAGCAGCTGCGCAAGCTCTCCCAGCAGCGGCAGGCGGTCGTGCGCGGGCTGGTCGAGGCGGCCCGGGACCTCTCCGACAAGCCGGTGACCATGGCGGTGGTGCGGGAGCTGGAGTCGCTCTTCACCGCGGCGCTGGCCCGCGGTGCGGTGGCCCGCGAGCTCGCCGAAGGACGGCTGACCGGAGCCAAGCAGTTCGGCGACGGGTCGAACTGGCCGCTGCTCGCCGATGCCGACGCCGTGCCCGAACCCGCGCCCCGCAAGGGCCGCGACGAACTGGATCGCAAACGCGCGCTGGCCAAGGCACGCCGGGAGCTGGCCGACGCGAACGCGGCGGCCACGCGGGCGCGGGAGGCGGCCGACGAGGCCGGCGAGAAGTTCGAGCGTGCGCAGCGCGACGCCACGCAGACCAAGGACCGGGTGCGTCAGCTGACCGAGGAGCTGGCCGAGGCGCAGCAGGCGGCGGACGCGGCCAAGGCGGCTGTGAAACCGGCCCGCAAGGACCGGGAGACCGCCGAACGGACGGCGCAGCGCGCGCAACTGAAGGCCGATCAGCTCGCCGCCTCGGTGGCCGAGTTGGAAGAAGCTTGAGCGGGTTGTCGAGAACCGGGCTACGGCTCCGTCTCCGGCACACGAACTACTACTGAGGGGACTTTCGATCATGGGCGTGCGAAGCATGGACCACGTGAACATCACCGTCAGCGACCTGGACGCGGCGATTGCGTTCTTCCAGGACATCGGGCTCGAGCTCGAAGGCGGCAAGATGGCGGTCGAGGGCGAGTGGGTGGAGAACATCATCGCGCTCGACGGGGTCCGCGAGGACATCGCGATGCTGCGCACGCCCGACGGCAGCAAGGTTGAGCTGTGCCAGTTCCACACGCCGGTCGACGACCGGGAAGCGGACGCGGCGCCGGCGAACCGGCTGGGCCTGCGCAGCGTCGCGTTCGTTGTCGACGACGCCCAAGCCGTCGTCGACGAGCTGGGACGCAAGGGATACGGCCTGGTCGGCAAGCTGCAGAACTTCGAGGACATGTTCCTGATCGGCTACGTCCGCGGGCCGGACGGGATCATCGTGTCCATCAACCAAGAGCTGTGACAGCGTCTTCCTGAGAAAGCAGACCAGCCCTCGGAGCTCCGCTTGCGCGGATCCCGGGTCGGACTAGTTCCGGGAATGCTCCGAGGGCTGGGTGACTGCCTGGTATTCGCCGACCTCTCAGCCCGCGCCTACGGCACTGGACGAACCAGTGTCAGCCGTGCGCTTGGGCCGGCAACCAACTGTGCAGAAAGTGGTCTAGCGGACAGCCACCTCACGAGTCCTATGGGCATACACCTGCGGACCACCTCCTCTCTCGTGTACTTCGAACGTTAGCCGCGAAGATCCGCTGACACAACGGCTTTTCACCTCACCCGTTCGAGGGATGGTAGGGTCGCCGGTCAAATACTCTCCGTATTGGAATGCGGAAGGCGTCGGGGTGCGCGAACAACTTGACAGCTACGGCCGGATCGGCGTCGGCGCCTTGGTGGGCGCGGCCGTGGCCGCGCTGTTGTACGGCGGTCTCGCGTACAGCGACCAGACCCCGGTGGACCTGGCCCGACACCCTGAAGTGGAGCCGGTGCAGCCCGCGTCGCCCACGCGCTCGACGACCGCGCTGGACGCCGCTTCCCTGACCACGACGGCAAAGCCGACGACGACGGGCAGTTCGACGACCACCACGACCACGACGACGACCACGACCAAGCAGACGACGACGACCACGCACCACACCACGACGACGATCGCGCAGCCGACGACCACGACGCACGAAGACCCGCCGCCGGTGACCACGACGACGACGCGCCAGCACTGCGGTCTGCTGTGGTGCTAATCGGGTCCCGGGCCGCTTTGACAGCGCGGGCACCAGTACGTCACCCGTTCGCGTAGCTCTTCGCCCTGTTCGGCGACGCGCACGGGCCCTCCGCAACGCAAGCAGCCCTGGGCCCGCTTGGATCGCCCGTACACCCACACCCCACGGCCACGCCCGCGCTGGCCAGTGGTATTGCGGTCGTACCGGTCGCGGTTGCGGTTGCGGTAGAGCAGATCATGGCTCAACCGCACCGCTTCTCCTGTGTCCACTTCGGACACCGGGGTCCAGGGCGTGACGCCGAGCAGGAAGCACACCTCGGACTTGTAGACGTTGCCGACGCCGGCCAGCACGCGCTGGTCGAGCAGTGCTTCGCCCAGGGCACGCGACGGTTCCGCGGCCAGGCGCGCCGCGGCGAGCGCGGCCATGTCGTCGTCCCACGCCGGGTCGAGCAGGTCCGGGCCGAGGTGCGCGACCAGCCGGTCCTCCTCGGCCACCCGCACCATCCGCATCTCGTGCAACAGGAATCCGACGGCTTCGACCTCGTCGGTGCGCAACACCACGCGGGCCTGGTGACCGGGCCGCCGCCAGCGCGTGCCGAGGGGGTCGATGCTCCAGCCGCCGTCCATCATCAGGTGGTGGTGCAGGCTCAGCTCGTCGTCGAAGCGCAGGAACAGGTGCTTGCCCACCGAGCGCACCCCACTCACCGTCCGGCCGGTCAGCTCCATAGTGGACAGTCGCGGGTGCCGCAGCTGGGCGTGACGCAACACGGAGCCCGCCAGCGCCGCGCGCAGCCGCGTCGCGGTGTGGAAGACCGTGTCGCCCTCGGGCATTACCGCTGGTCGGGGTCGGCGGGCTCGACGCGGTCGTCCTGCTCGTCCTCGGGCCACGACACCGCCGAGTGGTGCCGGCCGCGGGCGTTGCTGCGCAGCAGCCGGGCGAGCAGCAGGTTGAACGCGAGCGACACCTCGCGCGCGCCCGGGGTGTTCCACTGGTGGATCGGCATGCACGCGCCCTGCGACTGCTGCACGGCCAGGCGGTCGGGCAGCGCCACGGGCATCACCAGCGTGCCGAAGTGCTCGCGCAGCTCGGCGATGCGGAACTGGTGCTCGTAGGAGTGCGAGCGGACCTTGTTGACCACCACGCCGAGCGTGCGCAGCTGGTCGTTGTGCTCGTCGTGCACCTGGTCGACGGCCTCGAACGCGCGCTGCGCACCGGTCACGGCGTACAGGGTCGGCTCGGTGACCAGCAGCGCGCCCTGCGCCGCGACCAGCGCGGAGCGGGTCAGCCGGCCCAGCGACGGCGGGCAGTCCAGCAGCACGAGCTGGTAGGGCAGGTCGTGCTCGGTGATCAGGTGCCCGACGGCCTCGAGCGCGCGGCCGAGCTTGCCGAGCGTGCGGGCGCCCGCGGTGGGGTCGTTCAGGCCCTCCAGGTCCTCGGAGCCGACGAGGACGTCGACCTCCTCGCCCCACGCGCTGGGCCGGATCGCCTCGCGCAGCACCGGCAGCCGGGGGTTCTCCAGCACGTCGGCGAGTGTGGTCTCGGTCTCCTCGGGGTCGAGGGTGGTGGTGGCGTTGCACTGCGGGTCCAGGTCGACGACCAGCGTGCGCGCACCCCGTCGCATGGCCGATGAGGCCAGGCCGAGCACGACCGTCGTCTTGCCGACGCCACCCTTGAGGCTGAGCACAGCGACCGTTTGCACGCTGGGCAGCCTACGGTCTCTGGACGTCCGGTGTTCAAAGCGGCGGAGCCGCTTGTGCGGGACCGGCAACTGGTTCCGCCACCCGCACCGCGCGCAAGCCGACACCTCCCGCCTAGCATTTGCGTCCATGCGACCGGATGCCGTACGCAGTGCCCTCGACGTGGAACTGGCGGCCGCGCGTGCGCGCCGGGGCGGTGACCAGCCACGGGTGCTCGACGTCGGCGGTGGCAGCGGGGTGTTCGCCGTGCCGATGGCGCAGGCCGGCTGCGCGGTGACCGTCGTCGAGCCCAACCCCAACGCCCTGGCCACGCTGCACCGCCGCGCGACCGACGCCGGGGTGGCCGATCGGATCGTCGCCGTGCAGGCCGACAGCGACGTCCTGGCCACCGTGGTGCCCGACGCCGACGCCGACGTGGTGCTCGCGCACGGGTTGCTGGAGGTCGTCGACGACCCGAAGGCGACGGTGGCCGCGCTGGTGGGGGCCGTGCGCCCCGGCGGTGTGGTGTCGGTGGTGGTGGCCAACCGCTACTCGGCGGTGCTGCACCGCGCGCTGGCCGGCAAGCTCGCCGAGGCGCGGCGGGTGCTGGTCGACCCGGCCGGTCGCACCGAGGACGAGGCGCTGTTGCGCCGCTTCGACGTGGACGCGCTCACGGCGTTGCTGGTGGACGCGGGTCTGACCGTCGAGGTGCTGCAGGGCGCGGGCGCGCTGGCGGACCTGGTGCCGGGCAGCGTGCTGGAGGCGAGCCAGGAAGCACTGGCGGAACTGGAACTCGTGGCCGCGACCACCCCGGCCCTGCGGGCGATCGCGTCCCGCCTGCACGCCGTGGCGCGCAGACCGGCGTGACCGTGACGGCGCGGATCGCGAGAACTGTCGTACCCCTGTGCGAGGGTTGAGCCGTGGGACGCAGTGCTGACCTGCCGCGGGGGCTGCTTGCGGAGTTCCGCGTCGGCGACGGCGCGTGGCCGGACGACACCGGGTGCCCGATCCTGCACGTCGACATGGACGCCTTCTACGCGTCGGTGGAGATCAGGGAGCGCCCTGAGCTGCGCGACGTGCCGGTGATCGTGGGCGGGGTCGGCAACCGGGGCGTGGTGTCGTCGGCGAACTACCTCGCCCGCACGTACGGCGTGCGCTCGGCCATGCCGACGATGCGAGCGCGCGCGTTGTGCCCGAAGGCGGTGTTCCTGCCGCCGACGTTCGGGCTCTACCAAGAGGTCTCGCGCGGCGTGCTGGCCGTCTTCCGCGACGTCACGCCGCTGGTCGAGCCGCTGAGCCTGGACGAGGCGTTCCTCGACGTGAGCGGCGCGTTGCGCCGGCTCGGCAAGTCCCCCGCGCAGATCGGCGCCGAGATCCGCGCCCGGGTCTTCGAGCAGCAGCGGATCACGTGCTCGGTCGGGGTCGCGCCGACGAAGTTCGTGGCCAAGCTGGCCTCGGGGTTGTGCAAGCCCGACGGGATGATGGTGGTGCCGAAGGGCCGGGTGCTCGACTTCCTGCACCCGCTGCCCGTGTCGGCGCTGTGGGGCGTCGGCAAGCGCACGGCGGAGAAGCTCGTCGGGGCCGGTCTGGAGACCGTCGCCGACATCGCCGCCGCGCCGGTGCCCCGGTTGCGCCGGTTGGTGGGCAACGCGGGCGCGGAGCACCTGTCGGCGCTGGCGCGGGGGTTCGACGGGCGCGCCGTCGTGCCGGAGTCGGCGGAGAAGTCGGTGGGCGCGGAGGAGACCTTCGAGGTCGACCATTTCGACCGCGGCATCCTGCGGGTCGAGTTGTTGCGGCTGTCCGAGAAGACGGCGATGGCCTTGCGCGGCAAAGGTTTGCGGGGCCGCACGGTGTCGATCAAGGTGCGCTTCGCCGACTTCTCGACGATCACCCGCTCGCGCACGCTGACCTCGGCCACCGACGTGACCCAGGAGATCTACCGGATCGCGTGCCAGCTGCTCGACGAGCAGGTGCCGCCCGGCGCGGTCCGGCTGATCGGCGTGCGGATGGAGCAGCTCGCCGACGCCGACAGCTCGGGGGAGCAGCTGAGCTTCGGAGCCCCCGACCGCGGCTGGCGTGAGGCCGACACCGCGGCCGACGCGGCCCGCTCCAAGTTCGGCGCCGCCGCCATCCGGCCCGCCTCCCTGCTGAACACGCGCCCGCGCCCGGTCGGCTACCACGACCCGAAACCGGAGTGACGCGCGCCACACAACTACTCGCGTCGCTTCCGGTGTCCAGGGGGTGATGGGGGTGATCGCCGGTGCGACGGACGGTTGAGCGGCACTACACCGAGTACGTGTCGGCGCGCCTGCCGGTGTTGCGCCGCACCGCGTTCCTGTTGTGCGGCGATGACCACCGGGCCGACGACCTCGTGCAGACCGCGATCACAGCCTGACCTCGGACGGGCTGAAGTCCTTGCGCCGCAAGCTCGGCGGCCGCGAAGCGATGATCTCGGGGGTGGAGTGAGGTGTCGACAGTGGACAGTGAAGCGGAGTTGTTGCTGCGCCCGCTGCGCGAGGTGGAGTGCGGCGGGCCGGGGACCGTGGACGTGGAGCGCGCGGTGCGGCACGGGCGGCGGGTGATCCGCCACCGGATCGCCGGGTCGGCGCTGGGGGTCGTGATCGCGGTCGCCGCGAGCGCGGTGATGGTGCCGTCGTTGCTGCACCACGAGTCCGTGCCCGCGGCCGCGCCGCACGAGTTCTCGGTGCTGCGTGAGGAATTCAGCGTCGCCGCCGCCGGGGGATTCACCCCGGTCGCTTACACCACAGGCCGCTACCGGCAGGTCGCCGAGCTGGCCGCGCCCCACGCCATGGCCACCGTGGTGTTCTTCCCGGTGGGCCGCCCGCCCGAGCCGGGCTGGCGGCCGGTCGGCGAGCGCACCGATCCGGTCGTCGACGGCACGAGCGCCTACTACCTGGACGACACGGTGCTCGACAACGGGCACACGGAACTGGCATGGGAGTGGCGGCCCGGCGGCTGGGCCGTCGTCGACCTGGCGTCCAGCGCGGGCTCCCGCAAGCAGGCGCGCCAGATCGCCGAACGTGTCGGTTCCCGCTACGACGGTCAGGTGCGGGTGCCGTTCACCATCGCCGCGCCATCGCACGGCTGGCACCTGCTCGGCGTGCGCACGACGTTCCCGCGGGAACCGGCGATGCCGACGGTCACCCTGCACCTCGGCGCCGCCGACGTGCCGACCCGGGTGACACCGTTGATGGTGGAGGTGGGCCCGAAGGCGGCCGTCGAAGTCGGTCGGGGCACGGACGTCGGTCACGGCCTTGTGGTCGCGACCGGCGGACCCGCCCCCGACGCCGACAAGGCGCGGGTGCGGGCCGGCGTGCGGTTGTCGGTCGGGCCGGACCCGACCGACATCGCCTACTGGGCCACGAACCCTATTCGCTGACCGGCGCCCAGGTCGCCGGGTCCGCGACCGCCTGCTCGCCGGAGGCCATGTCCTTCACCTCGTGCTCGGCGCCCTCGCGGAACGGCGGGAACCACACGGCCCCGATGCCCTTGCGCGAGGCGTAGCGCAGCTGCTTCCCGATCTTGTCGGGTGCGTGGTAGACCTCGGTGTTGATGCCACGCGACCGCAGCGCACGGCCGACTTCCGCGGCGAGCCCGGCCGTTTCCTCGCTCGGCACCACGACGAGCACCTGGGTCGGCGTCTTGGCGCCGAGCGGGAGCTTGCCCTCGGCCAGCATCTTCGAGAACAGCCGGGTCAGCCCGATCGAGATGCCGACACCCGGCAGGCTGCGCCGGATGAACTGGCCCGCGAGGTCCTGGTAGCGCCCGCCGGAGCAGATGCTGCCGAACGCCGGGAACTCGTCCAGCGTGGTCTCGTACACGGTGCCCGTGTAGTAGTCCAGGCCGCGGGCGATCGACAGGTCGGCGACCACGAAGGGCAGGTCGGACAGCGCGTCGAGCACGTAGGCCAGCTCCGCCAGGCCCTCGTCGAGCAGGTCCGACGTGACGCCCAGCTTGCGCACCACGTCGGCGACGGACGCGTCCGAACCCCGCACCTGCGCCAGATCCAGGCACGCCTGCGCCTGCTCGGCGGTGAGGCCGAGTTCGTCGCGCAGCAGCCGGCCGAGTTGCTCGGGACCGATCTTCTCGATCTTGTCCATGGCCCGCATGACCGCCAGCGGGTCGGCCGCGCCGAGCCCGGCGTAGAAGCCCTCGAGCACCTTGCGGTTGTTGATCCGCATGGTGAACGGCCCGACGCCGAGTTCGGCGATCAGCTCGCCCGCGACCCGCGCCACCTCGGCGTCGAAGTGCAGCGGCACCTGCTCGGGGTTGATCACGTCGATGTCGCACTGCACGAACTCGCGGAACCGGCCCTCCTGCGGGCGTTCGCCGCGCCAGACCTTCTGGATCTGGTAGCGCTTGAACGGGAAGTCCAGGTCGTTGAAGTGCTGCGCCGCGTAGCGGGCGAAGGGCACGGTGAGGTCGAAGTGCAGGCCGAGCTTGGCGTCGGAGGAGTCCTTCTCGTCCGCCTGGAGCCGATGCAGCGTGTAGACCTCCTTGGACGTCTCGCCCTTGCTCAGCAAGGCGTCCAGGGACTCCACCGCCGCGGTCTCGATCGGCGCGTACCCGTAGCGCTCGAACCCGCGCCGGATCGTGTCGATCCAGCGCTGCTCGACCAGCCGCTCGTGCGGCAGCCACTCCGGGAACCCGCTCACGGCCGCGGCCCTGCTCAGCTCTCCGTCCGGCATGAACTTCCTCTCACTGCGTAGTCCCACCCAGCCTATCCGCCCAGGCGAGCGGGTTCTCGGCCGCCGTAGGAGGTCCGATGTGGACGGTTTCGCGTGGCAGTACGCCGGTCGCGGTCTTAGCGTCGGGTCATGACAGGTGCGCTCTGCGAATTCCTTGACGGTCGCTGGCACGCGATCCGGGCCGAGGCGCGGCAGCGGCTCGCCGAGTTGCCGCCGCCCGAGGAGGACCTCACCACCGAGCAACACCGCGCGGTGGTGTTGGCCCAGCTGCAGGAGCTGGCCAAGGCGGGCTACCCGGAGATCGGATTCCCCGAGGAGTACGGCGGCGGTGGGGACGTCGGCGGCTCGCTGACCGCGTTCGAGATGCTCGGCTTCGGCGACCTGTCGCTGATGGTCAAGGCCGGTGTGCAGTGGGGGCTGTTCGGCGGCGCGGTCGAGTCGCTCGGCACGGACCGCCACCACGACGCGCACCTCGCCGACATCATGTCCGACCGGCTGCTGGGCTGCTTCGCCATGACCGAACTGGGACACGGCTCGGACGTCCAGCACCTGCGCACGACGGCGACCTACGACCCGGCCACCGAGCAATTCGTGCTGCGCACCCCGTACGAGCACGCCCGCAAGGAGTACATCGGCAACGCCGCCCGCGACGGCCGGATGGCCGTGGTGTTCGCGCAGCTGATCACCGGCGACGAGCACCGTGGTGTGCACGCGTTCCTGGTGCCGATCCGCGACGCGGACGGCAATCCCGTGCCGGGCGTGCGCATCGCCGACTGCGGGCGCAAGGGCGGCCTGAACGGCGTGGACAACGGCAGCCTCTGGTTCGACGACTACCGCGTGCCGCGCGAGGCCCTGCTCAACCGCTACGGCGACGTCGCCGCCGACGGCACGTACTCGAGCCCGATCGATGGTGACGGCAAGCGGTTCTTCACGATGCTCGGCACGCTGATCCGCGGCCGGATCAGCGTGGCCGGCGCCGCGGGCAGCGCGACGAAGTCCGCGCTCACCATCGCCATCCGCTACGCGCTGGCCCGGCGCCAGTTCGCCCGCCCGGGCGAGGAGCCGGACGAGGTCGTGCTGCTGGACTACCGGGCGCACCAGCGCAAACTGCTGCCCGCGCTGGCCCGCACGTACGCGTTGCACTTCGCGCAGCAGGAGCTGGTGCAGACCCTGGACGAACTGGTCGGCGAGAACCCGGTCGAGCGCTCCGACGACCGCCGCCAGCGCGAGCTGGAATCCCGTGCGGCCGGGCTGAAGGCGCTGACGACCTGGCACGCCACCAAGACGATCCAGATCTGCCGCGAGGCGTGCGGGGGCGCCGGGTACATGGCGGCGAGCCGGCTGCCGCGGCTCAAGGCGGACACCGACGTGTTCACCACTTTCGAGGGCGACAACACCGTGTTGCTGCAGCTGGTCGCCAAAGGCCTGCTGACCGGCTACCAGCAGCACCTGCACGAGCTGGGCACGCTGGGCATGGCCCGGTTCGTCACCGACCAGTTCATGGGTGCGGTCGTCGAGCGGACCGCCGCGCGTTCGGTGATCGAGCGGCTGGTCGACGCCGTGTCCGGTCAGGAGGAGGCCGACTTCGCCGACCGCGGCTGGCAGCTGAAACTGCTGGAGGACCGCGAGAAGCACGTCCTGGACACGCTCGCGCGCCGGTTGCGCCCGGCCGCGGAGGAGGGCGCCGACCCGTTCGAGGTGTTCAACGACGCCCAGGACCACGTGTTGCGGGCCGCCTGGGTGCACGTCGAGCGGGTGGTGCTGGAGGCGTTCGTGGCCGCGATCGAACGGTGCCCGGATCCCGAGCTCGTGGCGTTGCTCGACCAGGTGTGCGACCTGTACGTGCTGTCGGCGGTCGAGGCCGACCTCGCGTGGTTCCAGGGGCACGGCCGGCTGAGCGCCAGCCGGGCCAAGGGCGTGACCGCCGCGGTGAACGACCTCTGCAAGCGACTGCGGCCCCGGATCGACACGCTCGTGGACGCTCTGGGCGTGCCGGACGCGGCGATCGGGGCCACGCGGCACGAGCCGGAGCGGCAGAAGGAGCAGCGTGCGGGCGATTTGTCCGGTTAGCGGCTAGCCCGTGCGGGCGAGGTTGGTCAAGATGCGGCCGACCTCATCATGGATCGGGTAGTGGCGGAGCCCTCAGGCTCGTAGACTTGGACGTGACACCCTGAGGTCGGGGTGCCCGCCGGGTTCGGCGGCAACGAAAACACCCGGCGCCCGAACCGCTGTGCCGGAGGAGGAACGATGCCACTCTCCGAGCACGAGCAGCGCCTGCTCGACCAGATCGAGCGTGCTCTCTACGCCGAGGACCCCAAGTTCGCGTCCACTGTCCGTGGTGCGCGCCTGCGCAGGCCGTCGCGACGGCGCAGGGTGCAGGGCATTGCCTTGTTCGTCCTCGGTGTGGCGCTGCTGTTGCTGGGTGTGATGTTCCCGCTCATCAAGCTGGCAAGTGTGCCAGTGGTGAGCGTGCTCGGTTTCCTGGTCATGTTCTTCGGTGCCGTGATCACGTGGACGTCCATGCGCCACGGCGACGCGGCCGAGAGCGAGGCCGAGGGCCCGTCGGGTTCAGGTACGCCGGGCGACAAGAAGCGCCAGGGCGGGTTCTCCCAGCGTATGGAGGACCGGTTCCGCCGCAGGTTCGACGAAGACCGCTAGACGAGTTTGGAAGCAAGGCCCGTAGCGCGATGGCGCTACGGGCCTTTGTTCTGTCGAGGGGACTCACCCCGCTCGAGTGTGGGACGCACTCGACCCGAGTATGGGACTCACCCCGCTTGAGTGTGGGACACGCCTGACCCGGGTGTGGGACACACCCGACGCGGGTGTGGGACACGCCTGGGTCAGATCAGATACCTCGGCGGCGCAGGACCGACCGCGGCAGCATCTTGGCCTTGAAGGCCAGGGGTGCGTTCCTGCGCATACTCGTCCGCACTTCCTCCAGCGCCTTGACCAACTCCGGGTCCGGCGTGCCGTCGCCGTACCAGGAGCGCTCCAGGACGTTGACCATGGTGCGCATGCCCTGCTTGCCGTCCTCGTCGAGGTTGTGCTCGCGGACCAGCCGTCGCGCCGCCGATCGGACGGTGTCGGCCTGCTGCACCGGCAAACCGCGGTCGACGGACTCGGCCAGCAGTTCCGCCCAGGCGGCGTCAGCGGCGTCGCGCCCGCTGCCGGCCACCCGGTGCAGCCGGGCTCGGCGACGCCAATCCCGTACGGCCCTTGGGGTTGCGAGCGCCACGATGATCACGGCCAGGGCCGACAGCCACCACGACACGATGGCCAGCGCGAAGACCAGCGCCAGCGTCCACACCACGTAGGCCGCGACGGTCAGCGCGGTGCGCAGCCGGGCCGACGAAGGCTTGCGCTTGCCGATCAGCCACGCCGACGCGGTGACGATCAGGGCGCCCAGCACCAGGACCGCCGCCACCCACGCCGTCCAGCCCAGGCTGACGCCGGAGTCCTGCTGGTCGGTCGAGCCGGTCGTCGACTGGGCCGCGTTGGTCGGGTCCTCCGGAAGGGGCTCCTCGGCCTTCGGTGCCTTGTCGTCGTTGGTGTTGGTGGTGCTGGTGCTGGTGTCGTCCGGGCCGCCGGTGTCGGTCGAGTTGGCGTACGCCGGGGTGTAGGCGCGACCGTCCGAGAGCGGCGTCGGGTCGAAGGTGATCCAGCCGCGGCCGGGGAAGAAGACCTCGACCCACGCGTGCGCGTCGGTCGTGGTGATCGAGCGGTAGTCGCCCTGCGGGAAGCCCGCCGTGTAGCCGAGCGCGACCCGCGACGGGATGCCCGCCTGGCGCAGCAGCACGGCCATCGACGACGCGTATTGCTCGCAGTAGCCGGCCTTGGAGCGGAACACGAAGTCCGCGAGCGCGGTCGCGTCCGAGCCCTGGCTGGTCTCCGTGCGGTAGACGAAACCGTTGCTCGGGTCGAAGTAGTTCTTGATCGCGAGCACCTTGTCCAGCTCGGTCGACTTGCCCGAGGTCAGCCGGTTCGCCAGCGTCGTGATCTGCGGGTCGACGTCGGCGCGCTGCAGGTAGTGCGGGTCGAGGCCGTCGTAGTTCGAGCCCGCCGCGCGCAGCTCGGCCGCCGACGGCTCGCTCATGTCGGCTTCCTCGATGTACGCAGGCATCTTCTGCGCCTTCTCCGAGTACACCATCGACGTGGTCGGGTCGTAGCGGATGCCTTGGGGCAGCTGGGAGATCTGGTGCGGCGTGCCGTACACCGGCACCCAGTAGTCGACCGAGTTGATCGGTTCGACCTCGATCGCCGACAGCGTCGCGTCGGTCGGGTCGACGCCCGGGGCCGGTGGCAGTTCGCCGTCGGCGGGCACGCCCTGCGGCATCTCCGTGGGCGGCTTCCAGCCGCCGTTGCGGTCGTAGGTGGTGAGCGTGACCGCGCGCAGGTACCGGTCGTCCTGACCGAGCCCGCGGACCCGGAAGAGCTCGGTGTTGCCCTCGTGGGTGAGCATGCCGCGCAACGACGTGAACGGCTTGATGCCCAGCGCCGTGCCCGCGCCGTCGCCGCCGTCACCGTTGCCCGGCAACTGGCCGATCGTGCCGACCATCGTGATCCCGGCGCCCGCGAGCAACGCGAGCAGCAACGCGACGCCGGTCAGCGCCGCCGGTGAGGCCGCGCCCGCGGTGCCCGTGGCCGTCCCGGCCGCCCGGTTGCGGCCGAGGCGGTGGCGGTGCGTGCCGTCCACGGCCAGCAGCAACGCGAACGACGCGGCGCCCAGCATGAACGACCACCACGGCAGCATGGTCTCCGACAGCGAGGCGGGCACCGCGTAGACGCACAGCAGCACCAGCCCGCAGGCCGCCGGGGCGGCCGCCGCGACCGCGAGGGTGTCCACCAGGACCGCGACCAGGCCGATCGCGATCACCACCAGGCACATGATCGGCGTGGTGGCGGGCACCGGCGGCACGCCGACCTTCACGATCTCCGCCGAGTCGTGCAACACGCCACCGAGGTCGTGCAGGGACGACGGCCCGGGGAAGAGCCCGAGGATGCCGCTGTTGGTGAAGAGCACCACGAGCAGGCACAGCACCGCGAACATCTGCGCGATGCCGACGACCAGCGTGTGCACGCGCAGCCCGCGCAGCAGCAGGCCGAGGCCGCTCACGACGACGACCGCGAGCAGCGAGAAACCGAGCCAGCGGGAGCCGACGATGATCCCGGACAGGGCCGTCGACGCGCAGAGCGTGGTCAGCGCGGCCACCATCGGGGTGGTCATGGTCGACCACTGCGCCGCGGCCGGTTCGGTCTTCGTGGTGCTCGTCACGGGGCCGCCTCCATGCGGTGTCGTGCGAAAGCGGTTGTGCGCTAAGGCATTCCGGCGATCATCGCGCCGGAGTGCTGCGACGTGGTGTGGCACAACGCCGACCAGATGGTGTTCATCGGGGTGTCCGGCCGGGCGACCATGACGCCCCAGCCCGCGCCGCGCAGCAGCGTTGCGGACCGGTCGGGGTGGTGGGCGGGGTTGGTGTCGCCCCAGCCGCGCGGGTCGAGCAGCACCGCGAGGCTGCGCGCGCTGCGCGGCCGGTGGCGGATCATCTCACCGAGGTCCTCCGGGGTGGTGACGCCGAGGACCGCGACCAGTTCCTGGCCGTGGGCCGGGTCGAACGTGCAGCTCAGCTCGCGCCGCTGCGTGCTCTGCAACGCGGCCAGCGCGTCCAGCACGACGTGTTCGCTGTGCATGCCCTCGCTGACCTCGCTGGTCAGCGAGGCGCCGCTCTCGGTCACCAGCCGGATGCGGTGGCCGTGGCGGTGCAGGTGCAGGCACGCCGACGCGGCGAAGGACACCGCCCACTCCAGGCTCGCGGTCACGCCGCTGCCGCGGTGCGCGTTGGCCCGGTGGTCGAGCATGACCGTGGTGCCACCGCGCCACGGCCGTTCCTCGACCCGCACCATCATCTCGTCGTGGCGCGCGGTCGAGCGCCAGTGCACCTTGCGCAGGTCGTCGCCCTGGCGGTACTGCCGCACGATGGCGTCGTCCTCGCCCTGGCCGTTGTGCAGGCGCACCGAGCCGTCCTCGCCCGAGCCCAGCCCGGACCCGCCGGGCACGCCGGTGAGCGGGTAGACCTTCGGCACCACGACCATCCGGGTCACGCCGGCGAGTTCCTTGTCGAACTCGGTCAGCCCGAACGGGTCGGTCACGGTCACGCGCAGCGGGCCGACCTGGTGGATGCCGCGCAGCGCGGGCTGCAGCGGATACCGCAGCTGCACGCCGCCGTGGCGGGGCAGGTGCTCCACGACGAACCGCGGCTTGCCGCCCAGCGCGTAGGGCACGCCGTCCTGCAGCAGCAGCCCGCCGGTCGGCAGCCGGCCCGCGCTCTGCACGGTCAGGGCCACCTCGGCGCGGGCGCCGACCGCCACCCGCGGCGGCAGGATCTGCCGCTGCGCGAGCAGCCGCACCCGGCTGGCCGAGGTCACCCACGCGACCAGCACCGGCAACGCGATCACGAAGACAGCTACGCGCAGCAGGTCGCGTTCGTTCAACACGAACGAGCACAGCGCCGCGGCGATCCCGGCGGCCAGCAGGCAGCGACCGCGGGTGGTGAGGCCGGACAGCGCCCCGCGCATCAGCGTGGCCCGGGTTGCGCGGCGGTGTTGCCCGCGACCCACTGCGCCGACGGGTCGCCCGCGCCGTGCGGGATGGCGATGCGTTGCAGCAGGGCCCGGATCAGTTCGGCGGGCTGGCGCCGGGCGGCCTGCGCCTCGGCGGTGAGCACGAGCCGGTGGGCGAGCACCGGCACGGCGACGGCCTGGATGTCGTCGGGCACCACGAAGTCGCGGCCGGACAGCGCCGCCTGCGCCCGCGCGGCCTGCACCAGGTGCAGCGTCGACCGCGGGGAGGCGCCGATCCGGATCTCGGGCAGCCGCCGGGTCGCGGTGACCAGTTCGACCGCGTAGCGCCGCACCTCCTGGGCCATCAGCACGCCACGCACCGCGGCCACCAGCCGCTGCACCTGCGCGCCGTCCGACACCGGCTGCAGCTCGCTCATCGGGTCACGCCCGGCGTGCCCGTCGACCATGGCGAGCTCGGCGGCCGGGTCGGGGTAGCCGATCGACACGCGCGCGGTGAACCGGTCGCGCTGCGCCTCGGGCAGGGCGTAGGTGCCCTCCATCTCGATCGGGTTCTGGGTGGCGATGACCATGAACGGCGACTGCAGCAGGTAGGTGTTGCCGTCGACGGTGACCTGGTGCTCCTCCATGCACTCCAGCAGCGCGGACTGCGTCTTGGGGGAGGCGCGGTTGATCTCGTCGCCGACCACGATGTTGGCGAATACCGGACCAGGCCGGAATTCGAACTCGTTGTTCTGCCGGTTGAAGATCGAGACGCCGGTGACGTCGCTGGGCAGCAGGTCCGGGGTGAACTGCAGGCGCGAGACCGAGCAGTCGATGGACCGGGCCAGCGCCTTGGCCAGCGAGGTCTTGCCGACCCCGGGCACGTCCTCGACCAGCAGGTGACCCTCGGCGAGCAGGGTGACCAGCGCGATCCGGATCACCTCGGGCTTGCCGACCAGCACCCGTTCCACGTTCGCGGAGATCCGCGCCGCGGTGGCGTGCAGTTCGTCGAGGCCGTCGGCGCGGTACCCACCGGACTGCGCGTTCTGGGTGGTCGGCTCCACCGGCAGCACGGGCTGCAGCGGGGCCGGCTGGTGGGCGTTGGCGATCACCGGCTGTGCCGCGTTCGGCGACACGACCTGGTGCTGTCCGGTCTGCTGACCCGGGGCGGCGGCGAATTGCCCAGACTGCCCGGGGTAGCCGTTGCCGCTCTGGCCGCCATAGGGATTGCCTGGTGGCGCGGTAGGCGGGGTACTAGACGACAACTCGTCCTCCTGCATGTGTGGCCTGCTGGCGCACAGCCTGCCTCATCGGCGGGTGCGTCGAGCACGGAATGCCTGTTTCTCAGCCTGGCACGAATCGTGTCAAGCCTGCGCGAACGCAGGCGGCCACATCCGTCCCCACTTCTCCCCACATTGTGCGGGCGCGAAGCTTCGGTGGACCGCCTACGGATGGGATTGACTCCGTTCGGCCCTTGGGCCCGCGGGTGCCCCACCACCACCCCCCACTTCGCCCCCACCCGTTTCACCTGCACAAACGTCCTTAATCGCGCCGCGCGGCGCGCGCGTTTCGTGTTGACGGTGGTGAAAAGTGGGGTAGTGTGGTGGACAGTGGGGCAGCAGGGAGTCCCACGACCGGTCCGCCAACGGGTCGGTGGGGAGGTGGGTGCCGTGTTTCTCGGCACGCACACGCCCAAACTCGACGACAAGGGGCGGCTCACGCTGCCGGCCAAGTTCCGCGACGCCCTCGCGGGCGGGCTCATGGTCACGAAGGGGCAGGACCACTGCCTCTACGTGTTCCCCCGGGCCGAGTTCGAGGAAATGGCCAAGAAGGTCGCCGCGGCGCCCTTCACCAACGAGGCGGTACGCGCCTACCAGCGGTACCTGTTCGCCGGAACCGACGAGCAGCGACCCGATGGCCAGGGGCGGATCGCGATCGCACCGGAGTTGCGGCGCTACGCCGCGCTGACCAAGGAGTGCGTGGTCATCGGTGCGATCACCCGGCTGGAGATCTGGGACTCGCAGGCGTGGCAGAGCTACCTCGACGAGCACGAGGACAGCTATTCGCAAGGTCAGGAGGAGGCCCTTCCCGGGATCTTCTGACCACGCGGGAGCAGCACATCGGGTGTCGTGAGGCCTCGGTCCGCTCGACTCTCGACCCTGGCGCACCTTCCCCGGCGCCAGGTTCGACGGGCGGGCGGGGACCTGGCGGCACCCGATTTTTTTATCGGCCCGATTTGGTCGGCGCAGTTGGTCCGCAGGGAGGGGGTCCGTGATGCAACCGACGCATGTTCCGGTGTTGCTGGACCGCGTCCTCGACCTGCTCGCCCCCGCGCTGGACAAGCCGGGCGCGATCCTGGTCGACGCGACCCTCGGTCTCGGCGGTCACGCCGACGCGTTGCTCTCCGCCCACCCCGAGCTGCGGCTCGTCGGCCTCGACCGCGACCCCGCGGCGCTGGCCCGCTCCGGCGAGCGCCTGGCCAAGCACGGCGACCGGGTGCACCTGGTGCACGCGGTCTACGACAAGCTGCCCGAGGCGCTCGACGACCTCGACATCGACGGCGTGCACGGCATCCTGTTCGACCTCGGCGTCTCCTCGATGCAGCTGGACGTGGCCGAGCGCGGCTTCGCCTACCGCGCGGACGCGGCCCTGGACATGCGGATGGACCCGACCACGGGGCAGACCGCGGCCGACGTGCTGAACACGTACTCGGTCGCCGACCTGACCCGGATCCTGCGCGAGTACGGCGAGGAGCGCTTCGCCCAGCGCATCGCCAAGGCGATCGTCGCCGAACGCGAGAAGGAGCCGTTCACCACCAGTGGCCGGCTGGTCGAGCTGATCTACGCGAACGTGCCCGCGGCGACGCGGCGCACCGGCGGGCACCCGGCCAAGCGCACGTTCCAGGCGCTGCGCATCGAGGTCAACGCCGAACTGGACGTGCTGACCGACGCCATCCCCGCGGCCCTGGCCGCGTTGGTGGTCGGCGGCCGGATCGTCGTGGAGGCCTACCAGTCCCTGGAGGACCGGATCGTCAAGCGGGCGTTCGCCGAACTGGCGCGCTCGCGCACCCCGCAGGGCGTGCCCGTGGAACTCCCCGGGCACGCCCCGCAGCTTCGCCTGCTCACCAGGGGGGCCGAGCAGGCGGACGAGGAAGAGAAGGAGCGCAACCCGCGGGCCGCGTCGGTGCGGCTGCGGGCGGCGGAGCGGATCAGGGAGGCTGCGTGATGACGGCACCGGCACGTACTGACAAGAAGCGCGCCGCCGGCGCCGCAGCCAAGACTGGTGCCGCCAAGAACGGTGCCGCGGCCAAGGCCGGCGCCACCACGGTCGAGCAGCCGGAACGGCTGGCGCCCGCCGAGCGGCCGCGCCGCACCCGGTCGGCGGCGGCCGAGCGCGCCTACGCCCGGCGCGCGCAGCGTGAAGGCCGCCGCGACGGCGGTCCCCGCGTGCGCACCCGGCCGGGCACCGAGCCGGTGCGCGAGGCCCGTGCGGAGTCGCGGCCCAGGCGTCAGCCGGTGCCGCGCAAGCAGGCGTCCACGGCGACGTTCGTGGTGCTGGTGATCAGCATGCTGCTGGTCGGTGTCGCGACCACGCTGTGGCTCTCGACGCAGGCGATCGCCGACTCCTACAAGCTCGACGACGCCAAGAAGGGCGTTGCCGCGCTGTCGGAGCAGGCCGAGCAGTTGCAGCGCGAGGTGACCAGCATGGACTCGGCGTCCGCGCTGGCGAAGCGGGCGCAGGAGCTGGGCATGGTGCCCAGCGGCGACCCGGCATACCTGGTGGTCGGGCCGGACGGCAAGGTCCGCATGGTCGGCGACCCCAAGAAGGCCGAGGCGCCCAAGCCGCCGAAGACCACCACGCCGACCAGCACCAGCACGCCCCCGCCGGCCGGTCACGACGCGGCCGGTCACGACGCGGACAGCCACGGTGGTGCTCAGGCCGACCAGCACGGGCAGGACCACGGCTGATGCCGGCGGGACGGGTGCCCGGCCGCAAGCCGGGTGGTGGCGGGCTCCCGCCGCGCGTTCCCCGCACGGAACCGCGCGGCGGTCGGCCGCGCCCGCCTGCCCGCCGCCCGGCGCCACCGCGGCGGTCGGGGCCACGGCGGGTCCGGCGTCGCCCGGCACGGGCGGATCACCGCATCCGCGTGCGGGTGGTGCGCATCCTGCTGGTGATCGGGTTGATCGCGACCGGCGTGAAGCTGGTGCAGGTGCAGGCGTTCGAGGCGCCCGCGTTGTCGGCGAAGTCGCAGCGGCAGCGCTCGGCGACCGTCGACGTGCAGGCCGTTCGGGGGTCCATTGTGGATCGCAACGGTTCGCCGCTGGCGTTCAGCGTCGAGGTCCGCACGCTCTCGTACCGGCCGCAGGCCATGCGCAAGCAGTGGGACCAGGCCGCGGCCAAGCACCCCGGCCAGTTCGACAACTACGAGGCCCACTCGGCCAAGCTGGCCCAGCGGATGCAGGACGTGCTCGGTGTCGACGCGCACCAGATGCTGGCCAAGCTGCGGTCCGCGGCGAAGTTCGTGTACCTGGTCAACAACATCGACCCGTCGAAGGCGCGGACGATCACCGACGAGTTCCCCGAGGTCAGCGCCGAGGTGCGCGCGGTGCGCGACTACCCCGGGCACAACCTCGCGTCCAACATCGTCGGCGTCGCGAACTGGCGGATGGACGACCCGGACACCCGCAACCACAACCTGCACGGCCTGTCCGGGCTGGAGAGCTCGCTGGACCTCATGCTCGCCGGCACCCCCGGCCACCAGGTGGTGGACACCGAGGAGGGCGACGACGGCGTGGTCATCCCCGGTACCGTGCGCCAGACGCAGGCCGCGGTGGACGGGTCGGACGTCGTGCTCACCATCGACGGCGACGTGCAGTACTACCTGCAGGAGCACTTGGCCGCCTTCGCCAAGAAGGCCGGTGCGCACAGCGCGAGCGCGGTGATCATGGACGCGCACACCGGCGAGGTCTACGCGCTGGCCAACGACAAGAGCTTCGACCCCAACAAGCCCACCTACGACAACGCGGCCATGGCCAACCCGGCCGTGAGCAACCCGTACGAACCGGGCTCGGTCAACAAGGTCGTCACCGCCCTGGCGTCGATCGAGTACGGCATCACGACCCCGACCGCCGTCCACGAGGTGCCGGGCCAGATCCAGGTCGCCGACCGCACCGTCCACGACGCCTGGTCGCACGGCCTGCTCCAGATGACGACGACGGGCATCTTCGCGAAGTCGTCCAATGTGGGCACGCTGGAGCTGGCGCAGCGGGTCGGGCCGGACCGGTTCTCGGACATGCTCAAGCGCCTCGGCCTCGGGCAGCGCACGGGCATCGGCCTGCCGGGCGAGTCCCCGGGTTCGGTGCCGCCGCGCAGCCAGTGGTCGGGCAGCACGTTCGGCAACCTGCCGATCGGTCAGGGCTTGTCGATGACCGTGCTGCAGATGGCTTCCATGTACCAGACGGTGGCGAACGACGGGGTGCGCGTGCCGCCGCGGATCATCTCGGCGGAGGTCCGTCCGGACGGCTCGCGGGTGCAAATGCCGCGCCCGCAAGGGATCCGCGTGGTGAAGCCGCAGACGGCGATCACCGTGCGGAACATGTTGCGCGCGGTGACCCAGGGTGCGCCGTACCCGAACTCGGGGACGGCGCCGCAGGCCGCGTTGCCCGGGTACCAGGTCTCCGGGAAGACGGGGACGGCGCAGCAGATCAACCCGGTGACCCACACGTACAGCAATTCCAACTACTGGATCACGTTCGCGGGGATCCTGCCCGCCGACAGCCCGCGGTTCGTGGTGGGCATCGTGCTGGACCGGCCGGTCTACACCAGCCCGGATGGACACTCGGCGGCGCCGCTGTTCCACGACGTGGCATCGTTCCTGGCGCAGAAGTACAACATTCCGTTGTCCAAGACGGAAACCCCGGTCGTCACCCTCCAGCTCCCCAGCTGACCGGGCACCGCTTCTCCAGGTGACCACCACCATGGCGGCCGGGGCTGGTTCGCCGCAGGCGCTCCGGCGCCGCAGGCGAGCCAGCCCGTCAAGAGGCCGCCATGCGCGCGAACGAAGAGAGCGCAATCGGACACAGCACAAGAGGATCACGGCGCGATCACCGGGGGTCGCACGGTCGCCGAGCGTGCGCAGGTAGCCTCTCGCGCGTGCCCGCCAAGCTCGAGGGCAAGGCAGTCACCGCGCCGCCACGCCCGCTCCGGATCGAACCCGTGCCGCTCACCACGCTGGTCGCGCGGGCCGATGCCCAGTTGACCACTCCTGAGGACCTCGACCCGACGTCGGTCGCGCTCACCGGTGCCACGTTGCGTGCCCAGCACGTGCTGCCCGGCGACCTCTTCGCCGCGCTGCCCGGGGCCAACGTGCACGGTGCCGACTTCGCCGCCGGGGCCGTCGCCGCCGGCGCCGCCGCCGTCCTCACCGACGACGCGGGCGCCCGCAAGCTCGCCGGCCTCGCCGTCCCGGTGATCGTGCACCCGGACCCGCGCGGCGTCCTCGGCCCGCTCGCCTCCTGGATCTACGGCGAGCCGTCGCGCAACCTCGACATGATCGGGGTGACCGGCACGTCCGGCAAGACGACGACGGCCTACCTGATCGAGTCCGGGCTCCGGGCCGCCGGGCGCACCACCGGGCTCATCGGCACCGTCGAGACGCGGATCGCGGGCAGCCGCATCTCCAGCGCGTTCACCACGCCGGAGGCCCCTGACCTGCAGGCGCTGCTCGCCGTGATGGTCGAGCGCGGGGTCACCCACGTGCCGATGGAGGTCTCCAGCCACGCGCTGGCGCTGGGCCGGGTGGCGGGCACGCGGTACGCGGTCGGCGCGTTCACCAACCTCTCGCAGGACCACCTCGACTTCCACAAGGACATGGAGGACTACTTCGCCGCCAAGTCCATGCTGTTCGACGGCCGGTCGGCCATCGAGGTCGTCTGCACCGACAGCGACTGGGGCAAGCGCCTGGTCCACCCGAACACCATCACGGTGTCCACGACCGGTGACGCCCAGTGGACCGCCACCGGCATCACCGCCTCCCCGACGGGCGAGCAGACCTTCACCCTGCACGGCCCGGACGGCCTGACCATCGAGACCACGTTGCCGCTGCCCGGCACGTTCAACATCGCCAACGCGGCGCTGGCCGCCGCGTGCCTGCACGCGTCCGGTGTGGACGCGGCGGCGATCCGGACCGGACTGTCCGCTGTGGAGGTTCCGGGCCGGATGGAACGCGTGGCCATGGGCCAGGGTTTCACCGCGGTGGTCGACTACTCGCACAAACCGGCCGCCGTCGCGCTCGCGCTCGACGCGATGCGCGCGCAGACCGACGGCCGGCTCATCGTCGTGCTCGGCTGCGGTGGCGACCGCGACCGGGGCAAGCGGCCGATGATGGGCGCCGAGGCCGCGCGGCGCAGCGACGTCCTGATCGTCACCGACGACAACCCGCGCAGCGAGCAACCGGCCGCCATCCGCGCCGAGATGGCCGCCGGCGCCCTGGAACTGCCCGAATCGCAGCGCGGTGAGGTGCTCGACATCGGCGACCGGCGCAAGGCCATCGTCGAGGCCGTGCACCGCGCGCACGACGGCGACATCGTGGTGATCGCGGGCAAGGGCCACGAGACCGGGCAAGAGGTCGCGGGCGTCGTGCACCCGTTCTCCGACCGCGACGAGCTGGCCGCCGCCATCCGCGAGCGCCTGGAGGGAAACGGATGATCCCCCTGACACTGGCCGAGATCGCGCGAGCGGTCGGCGGCACCTTGAGCGACACGGACGGGACGCCGGTGGTCACCGGCTCCGTGGAGTTCGATTCGCGCAAGGTCACCGAGGGCGGGCTCTTCGTGGCCATCCCCGGGGAGCGGGTGGACGGCCACGACTTCGCCGCGGCGGCCATCCGCGACGGCGCCGTCGGCGTGCTCGCAGCCCGCCCCGTCGGCGTGCCGGCGGTCGTGGTCCCGCCCGTATCCGAAGCGCACACCCGCTCGGTCGCCCTCACCGGCGACACCGACGGCTCCGGCGCCGCCGTGCTCGCCGGGCTGGCCGCGCTGGCCCGCACGGTCGTGGACCGGCTGACCGACACCGAGGGTCTCACCGTCGTCGGGGTCACCGGCTCGTCCGGCAAGACCTCGACCAAGGACCTGATCGCGCAGGTGCTCGCCCCGCTGGGCACGACGGTCGCGCCGCCCGGCTCGTTCAACAGCGAGCTCGGCCACCCGTGGACCGCCCTGCGCGCCGACGCCAAGACCGACCACCTCGTGCTGGAGCTCTCCGCGCGCGGGGTCGGGCACATCCGGTCGCTCTGCGAGACCGCACCGCCGCGTATCGGCGTCGTGCTCAACGTCGGCACCGCGCACCTGGGCGAGTTCGGCTCACGCGAGGCGATCGCGCAGACCAAGGGCGAGCTGGTGGAGGCCCTGCCGCTGGACGGGCTCGCGGTGCTCAACGCCGACGACCCGCTGGTCGCCGGGATGGCCACCCGCACCCGGGCCCGGGTCGTGCTGGTCGGCGAGGCCGAGCACGCCGAGATCCGCGCGGTCGAGGTGACGCTGGACGACCAGGCCCGCGCGCGGTTCCGGATGATCACCCCGGTCGGCGAGGCCGACGTCGCGCTCGGCCTGCACGGCCGCCACCACGTGGGCAACGCGTTGTCCGCGGCCGCCGTCGCGCTCGAACTCGGCGCCACCCCGGAACTGGTGGCGCAGTCGCTGTCGGGGGCGAAGCGGGTGTCCGAGCGGCGGATGGACGTCCGCACGACCCCGGACGGCGTGACCGTGGTCAACGATTCGTACAACGCCAACCCCGAGTCCATGCGGGCCGCGCTGTCGACGCTGGCCGCGATGGGCCGCACCGAACCACGCAGGCGCACCTGGGCGGTCCTGGGCGTGATGGGCGAGCTCGGCGACGAAGCCGTTGCCGCCCACGATGAACTCGGCCGCCTGGTCGCGCGTCTCGACATCAACAGGCTCGTGGCGGTTGGCGAGGGACCCGACGTCGCGGCCATCCACCACGGGGCGAGCCGGCCGGGCTCGTCCGGAGAGGAGTCGGTGCTCGTGCCCGACGTCGACGCCGCCGTCGCGTTGCTGCGAGAGCAGTTGCGACCGGGCGACATCGTGCTCGTGAAGGCATCCAAGGTGGCCGCCCTGTGGCGGGTGGCCGAGGCGTTGCTGGGTGACGCCGCGTGAAGAGCATTCTGATCGCGGCTGCCGTCGCGATGATCGTGTCGATCCTGTTCACGCCGTACCTGATCCGGGTGTTCTCCCGGCAGGGTTTCGGCCAGGAGATCCGCGAGGAAGGCCCGCAGGGCCACAAGAGCAAGCGCGGCACGCCGACGATGGGTGGCGTCGCGATCGTGACCGCGATGGTGCTGGGGTACGGCGCCGCGCACCTGATCACCCGGATGACCAACCCGGACGCCGAGCCGCCGTCGGCTTCGGGCCTGCTGGTGCTGTTCCTGGCCGTCGGGCTCGGCCTTGTCGGCTTCCTCGACGACTTCATCAAGATCAAGCAGCAGCGCAACCTCGGGCTGAACAAGACGGCCAAGACCGTCGGGCAGCTGGCCGTGGGCATCGCGTTCGCGGTGCTGGCCGTGCAGTTCGCCGACGAGAACGGGATCACGCCCGCGTCGGTGAACCTGTCGTTCGTCCGTGACGTGGCCTGGGTGTCGTTCGGTCTGGTCGGCTTCGTGGTGTTCTGCTACGTGATCGTCGGCGGCTGGTCGAACGCCGTGAACTTCACCGATGGCCTCGACGGTCTGGCCGCCGGGTCCTCGGCGATGGTGTTCGGCACCTACGTGGTCATCACGTTCTGGCAGTTCCGCTACGACTGCGCGACCGCCGCGTCCTCGGGCTGCTACCACGTGCGTGACCCGCTCGACCTCGCCGTCGTCGCCGCGGCGGCCATGGGTGGCTGCATCGGCTTCCTGTGGTGGAACGCGGCACCGGCCAAGATCTTCATGGGTGACACGGGCTCGCTGGCCCTCGGCGGTCTCGTCGCCGGGCTCTCGATCATGACCCACACCGAGCTGCTGATGATCGTGATCGGCGGCCTGTTCGTGGTCGAGATGGTGTCGGTGGTGCTGCAGATCGCGATCTTCCGGACCACCCGAAAACGGTTCTTCCGCATGGCCCCGTTCCACCACCACTTCGAGCTCGCCGGGTGGGCGGAAACCACGGTGATCATCAGGTTCTGGCTGCTGGCCGGGATCTGCGCGATGTTCGGCCTGGGCCTGTTCTACAGCGAGTGGCTCACGGCCGTCGGGAGCTGACGTGCGATACGACGGCGTGCGGGTGCTGGTCGTCGGGGCGGGCGTGACCGGGAAGTCGGTGACGCCCGCGCTGACTGGGCTCGGCGCGCACGTCACGGTCACCGACGCCGACCCGGCGAAGCTGGCCGCGCTCGAAGCCACGGGCGCGCACCTCGCGGTGGGACTGGACACCCCGCCGGCCGGCACCGCCCTCGTGGTCACCAGCCCCGGCCTGCGCCCGGACCACCCGCTGCTCACCGCGTCCGCCGAGCAGGGCATCGAGGTGATCGGCGACGTCGAGCTGGCCATCCGGATCGCCCTCGACCAGCCGAACCCGCCGCGGTTGCTCGCCGTCACCGGCACCAACGGCAAGACCACCACGGTCACCATGCTCGAGCAGATCCTGCGCGCCGACGGCCTGGACGCGGTCGCGTGCGGCAACGTCGGCCTGCCGGTGATCGACGCGGTCCTCGCGGGCCACGACGTGCTCGCGATGGAGCTCTCCAGCTTCCAGCTGCACTGGCAGAGCTCGCTGCGGGCGCGGGCGGCCGCGGTGCTCAACCTCGCCGAGGACCACCTCGACTGGCACGGCACGTTCGCCGCGTACGCCGCTGACAAGGGCCGGATCTACCACGGCGCCGAGACCCGGATCGCCAACGCCGACGACCCCGCGACCCTCGAGCTCGCCGGACCCGGCGCGATCACGTTCACCCTGGGCACGCCCCGCGTGGGTCAGCTCGGGGTCGTCGAGGATCTGCTGGTCGACCGCGCCTTCGTCGAGGACCCCGTGCACGGCGTCGAGGAGCTCGCCACGCTCGGCGACCTGCACGTCGCGGGCGGGCACAACGTCGCCAACGCGCTGGCCGCCGCCGCGCTGGCCCGCGCGAACGGCGCGAGCGCGGGTGCGGTCAAAGCCGGGCTGACCGCGTTCCGGCCGGGTGCGCACCGAGCGGTGCCGGTCGGCGAGCGGGACGGCGTGCGCTTCGTCGACGACTCCAAGGCCACCAACCCGCACGCGGCCGCCGGGTCGCTCACCGCGCACGATCACGTCGTGTGGATCGCCGGTGGGCTGCTCAAAGGGGCCGAAGTGGACGATCTGGTCGGCGCGGTCGCCGACCGGCTACGCGGCGTGGTGGTGCTGGGCCGCGACGCCGAGGTCTTCACCCGATCACTGGCGCGACACGCGCCGGAGGTCCCCGTCCACCGGCTCGCGCCGGGAGAACATGATCCCATGACGGCAGCGGTGCGCGCGGCCAGCGCGATGGCACGCAAGGGGGATGTGGTGCTGCTGGCACCCGCCGCCGCGTCGATGGACATGTTCGCCAATTACGCCCAGCGGGGAGAGGCCTTCACGGCGGCGGTGCGGGAGCTACTCGCCGACACGGGCAGCCCCGGAGCACGCTGATGACCAGGGCGATGCGGGGCCGGCCCGCGTCGGCCGCCACGAAGTCCGGCACCAAGAAGGCCGAGGAACACCCGCGCGGCCGGGTGGCCGGCGTCAAGTTCGTGCTGACGGCGTGGCTCGGCCGCCCGCTCGCCTCGTTCCACCTGGTGCTGGCGGTGCTGGGCCTGCTCACCGTGCTCGGCCTGACCATGGTGCTGTCGGCCTCGCCCGTGGTGTCGGCGAAGACGCCGGGGTCCACCGTCTACACGGTCTTCATCAAGCAGACGCTTTTCGTCGCGGCCGGCTCCGTGCTGTTCTGGATCGGCCTGCGGGTGCCGCTGCGGGTGATCCGCTCGCTCAGCCCGTACGCGATGCTCGGCACGGTGCTGTCGCTGATGGCGGTGCTGACCCCGCTGGGCGCCAACGTCAACGGCGCGCAGAGCTGGTTCATCGTCGGCCCGCTGTCCATCCAGCCGGTCGAGTTCGCCAAGCTCGCGCTGGCCCTGTGGGGCGCGCACGTGCTGGTGGTCAAGGGCAAGGCGCTGCGCCAGTACCGGCACATGCTGGTGCCCGTGGTGCCGGTCGCCCTGCTGATCTTCGCCCTGGTCATGCTGCAGCCCGACCTCGGCGGCACGGTCACCCTCGGCGTGGTGCTGATCGCGTTGCTGTGGTTCGCCGGCGCGCCGCTGCGCCTGTTCGGCACGATCGCGGCCGGCGGCCTCGCCGGTGTCGTGCTGCTCGCCGTCGGCTCGGGCTACCGCCTGTCGCGCGTGGTGAACTTCCTCAAGCCCGGGGACGTGGAGGGCGCGGCCTTCCAGTCCAACCAGGCGCTCTACGCGCTGGCCGACGGCGGCCTGTTCGGCCAGGGCCTGGGCGAGGGCCGGTCGAAGTGGGAGTACCTGCCCAACGTCCAGAACGACTTCATCTTCGCCCTGATCGGCGAGGAGCTCGGCTTCCTCGGCTGCGTGCTCGTGCTCGGCCTCTTCGCGATGATCGCGGTCGTCGGCATGCGCATCGCCACCCGCAACATCGACCCGTGGATCCGGATGGTGGCCGCCACGCTGACCGTCTGGCTGGTCGCGCAGGCCGCGATCAACATCGGCTACGTGGTCGGGTTGCTGCCGGTCACGGGCATCACGCTGCCCATGATTTCCGCCGGTGGGACGTCGGTCGTGGTGACCATGCTGGTGTTCGGCATCCTCGCGAACTGTGCGCGCCACGAGCCCGAGGCGGTGGCCGCACTACGATCGCAGGGTCCGGGCAAGTTCGGCACGCTGTTGCGGCTGCCCGCGCCGGACCCGTACAACCCGCCGGTGCGGCGCAAGCCCGCCCGGCCGTCGAACCCGCCCCGCGGGGCCGACCGGCCGACGGGGTTGTCCGGGCGGCGCACGGTGCCCGTGGAGTTGCGGCGCGAGCCCCGTCGCGATCCGCGACACGGATCGCGACGTGGCCGAGTCGCCCCGGACAGGACCGCACACGGCCGCGGCGGATACCCCCGCGGGGCAGAAGGAGGACGTCGTTGACCGGGCCAAACACGCCGGTAAACCAAGGACCTTGCGTGGTGGTGGCTGGCGGTGGCACGGCTGGGCACATCGAGCCGGCCCTCGCGCTCGCCGACGCGGTGCGCAGGCTCCGGCCGGACGCCCGGGTGGTGGCGCTGGGCACCGAACGCGGGCTGGAGAAGAACATCATCCCGGCTCGCGGCTACCAGCTGGAGATGATCCCGCCGGTGCCGATGCCGCGCAAACCGAACGTCGACCTGCTGAAGCTGCCGATGAAGGTGCGCGGGGCGATCAAGCAGACCCGTGAGGTGCTCGAGCGGGTCGGTGCGGACGTGGTGGTCGGCTTCGGCGGCTACGTCGCGTTGCCCGCCTACCTCGCCGCGCGCGGGCGGGTGCCGATCGTGGTGCACGACTCCAACGCGCGCGTCGGCCTGGCCAACAAGGTGGGGGCACGGTTCGCCGCGCGGGTCGCGGTGGCCGGCCCCGACTCGGGCCTGCCGAACGCCGAGGTGATCGGCATCCCGCTGCGCCCGTCGATCCTGCAGCTCAACCGGCAGGTGCTGCGCGCGCAGGCCCGCCAGTTCTTCGGGCTGACCCCGAACGTGCCGACGCTGCTGGTCACCGGCGGCTCGCAGGGCGCGCGGTCGATCAACACCGCCGTCTCCGGCGCCGCCACCCAGCTCGCGCACGCGGGCATCGGCGTGCTGCACGCCCACGGCCCCAAGAACACCCTTGTGGTGCAAGAGGTTCCGGGCGCGCCGCGGTACGTGGCCGTGCCCTACGTGGAACGGATGGAGCTCGCCTACGCGGCGGCCGACGTCGTGCTGTGCCGCAGTGGCGCCATGACCGTGGCCGAGGTGTCCGCGGTCGGGCTGCCCGCGATCTTCGTCCCGCTGCCGCACGGCAACGGCGAGCAGGCCCTCAACGCCCAGCCGGTGGTCGACGCCGGTGGCGGCCTGATGATCAACGACGCCGACCTGACCACCGAACGCGTGGTGGACACGGTGATCCCGCTGCTGCGCGACCCGCAGCGCATCGCGTCGATGAGCGCCGCGGCGAGCAACAGCGGCCACCGCGAGGCCGCCGACGTGCTGGCCCGCATGGTCTTGGACGTGATCGGCAAATGAGCACGGCGGTCCAATCCGGCAACGGCGCCACCGAGGCCGACGTGCTGGACCGGGTGCACCTGGTCGGCATCGGCGGCGCCGGGATGAGCGGCATCGCCCGCATCCTGCTCGCCCGCGGCCGCCAGGTGTCCGGGTCGGACGCCAAGGAGTCGCGCGCGCTGTCCGCGTTGCGCGCGCAGGGCGCGAAGATCGCGGTCGGCCAGGCCGCCGCGAACCTCGACCAGCTCGACGACGCGCCGACCGCGGTCGTGGTGTCGACCGCGATCAAGGACACCAATCCGGAACTGGTCGCGGCCCGCGAGCGTGGGCTGACGGTGTTGCACCGCTCGCAGGCGCTGGCCGCGTTGATGGCCGGGCACCGGGTCGCCTGTGTGGCCGGCACCCACGGCAAGACGTCCACCACGTCGATGCTCACCGTCGCGTTGCAGCACTGCGGTCTCGACCCGTCGTTCGCCATCGGCGGCGACCTCAACGAGTCCGGCGCGAACGCCCACCACGGCAGCGGTGACATCTTCGTCGCCGAGGCGGACGAGAGCGACGGCTCGTTCCTGGCGTTCTCGCCGTGGGTCGCGGTGGTGACCAACGTCGAGGCCGACCACCTCGACCACCACGGCTCGGTCGAGGCCTACGTGTCGGTGTTCGACCAGTTCGTCGAGCGGATCGACCGGACCGGGTTGCTGATCGCCTGCGCCGACGACCCGGGTTCCGGCGCGCTTGCCGGCCGGGCCGACGAGGCATTGGTCATGACCCGCCGCTACGGACGGTCCACAACGGACGTTCAGTTGCTCGGGTACGAGCCGAGCGGCGGCGGCGGTTTGGCGCGAATCTCCTTGGATGGCAAGGAAATCGAGCTGCGGGTGGCGGTGCCGGGCGAGCACATGGCGCTCAACGCGATGGGCGCGTTGCTGGCCGGGCTCGCGCTCGGCGCGCCGCTGGACGGCATGCTGGAAGGGATCGCGGCGTTCGGCGGGGTGCGACGGCGGTTCGAGTTCAAGGGCCGCGCCGGTGGCGTTCGCCTCTACGACGACTACGCCCACCACCCGACCGAGGTGGCCGCGCAGTTGCGGGCCGCGCGCGAGGCGGCCGGCGACGGCCGGCTCGTGGTGATCTTCCAGCCGCACCTGTACTCGCGCACGCGGTTGTTCCGCGACGAGTTCGCCGCGGCGCTCGGGCTGGCCGACGAGGTCGTGGTGCTCGACGTGTTCGGCGCCCGCGAGGAGCCCGAGCCGGGCGTGACCGGCGCGATCATCGCCGAGCGGATCCCGCTGCCGGCCGGGCACGTGCACTTCGTCCAGGCCTTCGACAAGGTGCCCGCCCTGGTGGCGGGCATCGCGAAGCCCGGGGACGTGGTGCTGACCATGGGCGCGGGTGACGTGACCATGCTCGGCTCCGAGGTGCTCGCCGCCCTGGGGGGCAACGGCTGATGACCACGACCCAGCGGGAGCGGCCGAGCGGTCGCGTGGCGGCGCAGCGCGGCGGCGCTCGCCCGCCACGGCGCCGGGTGCTCGCCCGCCGCTGGGTCGTGGTGCTGGTCATGCTGGTCGTGACCGCGCTGGTCTACCTGTTGCTGTTCACCCCGGTGCTCGGCGTGCGGTCGGTGGAGGTCAGCGGCAACAAGCTGGTCGCCACCAAGGACATCGTCGCCGCCGCGGCGATCCCCGACGGCACGCCGATGTTCCGTGTGGACACCGACGCCGCCCGCGACCGCGTCGCCCGCCTGCCCCGGGTGGCGAGCGTCGACGTCAGCCGTTCGTGGCCGGCCACCGTGCGGATCACCATCACCGAACGGATTCCGGTCGCACTGGTCAAGGCCGCCGACGGCTACCACGAAATCGACGGCACCGGCGTCGACTTCGCCGTCATCCCCAAGGCGGTGGCCGGGATCCCGGCGCTCGTGGTCGCGCACGCGGCCCCGGACGACGCGCCGACCGTGGCCGCGGTGGCCGTGCTGACGCACATCCCCAAGCAACTCCTCAAGCGCATCAAGACGATCACGCCCCACACCCCGGGCGACGTGCAGCTCGCGCTCAAGGACGGCAAGACCGTGAAGTGGGGCAACGCCGACCAGTCCGAGCGCAAGGCCGCCGTGCTGGCCGCGCTGCTCACCCGGCCCGGCAAGGTCTACAACGTCGCCGCCCCCGACGCCCCGGCCGTCTCGGACTGAAACCCGGGTGCGGCGGCGACCGCCGTCGGCCATGCTCCGCGCCATGACCGAAACGACGACAGCACGCACCGATCCGCCGTTGACCGGCGACGAACGCGCCCAGCTCATGGGCTTCGTGCAGTACTTCCGCCGCACGATCCGGGTGAAGACGGCCGGACTGTCCGAAGAGGACGCGCACCGATCGGTGCTGCCCTCGCCCCTGATGACCGTGGCCGGGCTCGTCTCGCACCTGCGGTGGGTGGAGGCGTTCTGGTTCCGCGTGGTCCTCGACGGCCAGCCCGACGAAGCGCCCTACACCGACGAGGACCCGGACGCCGAGTTCAAGGTCGCCGACCGCACGCTCGCCGACCTGCTCGACGAGTACGACGCCGAATGTTCACGCAGCGACGCGATCGCCGCCGCGCGCCAACTGGACGACGAGGTGCCGTTCCGCAAAGATCGTCGTATCAACCTCAGATGGGTGCTCCTGCACATGGTCGAGGAGACCGGACGCCATGCCGGGCACCTCGACGTCATCAGAGAAATGCTCGACGGCGCGACCGGCGAGTGACGAAGCTTCGCGGCGCCACACGGCGTGGCTGCTGGACCCGGGCACATCCGATGCCTACCGTCCACCAACGAAGCACGGGGTTGACATAACTTTCAGTCTCTGGTTGAGGTTGAGGGTTTCCAGCTCCGGACTCAGACCAGAAATGCCCTTAGCCCGATGAGGAAGGTGGCATCGGCGATGACGCCCCCGCACAATTACCTCGCGGTGATCAAGGTCGTCGGTATCGGCGGCGGCGGTGTCAACGCGGTGAACCGGATGATCGAAGTCGGCCTCAAAGGGGTCGAGTTCATCGCCGTGAACACGGATGCCCAGGCCCTGCTGATGTCCGACGCGGACGTGAAGCTGGACATCGGCCGTGAGCTGACCCGTGGTCTCGGCGCCGGTGCCAACCCCGAGGTGGGCCACCGGGCCGCCGAGGACCACCGCGAAGAGATCGAGGAAGTACTCAAGGGCGCCGACATGGTGTTCGTCACCGCGGGTGAGGGTGGCGGCACCGGCACCGGCGGTGCGCCGGTGGTCGCGTCCATCGCCCGCAAGCTCGGTGCGCTCACCATCGGCGTGGTCACGCGACCGTTCTCCTTCGAGGGCAAGCGCCGCGCGAAGCAGGCCGAGGACGGCATCACCGACCTGCGCAACGAGTGCGACACGCTCATCGTGATCCCCAACGACCGGCTGCTGCAGCTCGGCGACGTCGGCGTCTCGCTGATGGACGCGTTCCGCTCCGCGGACGAGGTGCTGCTCTCCGGTGTCCAGGGCATCACGGACCTGATCACCACCCCCGGTCTGATCAACCTGGACTTCGCCGACGTGAAGTCGGTGATGTCGGGCGCGGGCAGCGCGCTGATGGGCATCGGCTCGGCCCGCGGCGAAGGCCGTGCGGTCCAGGCCGCGCAGAAGGCGATCAACTCGCCGCTGCTCGAGGCGTCCATGGACGGCGCGCACGGCGTCCTGCTGGCCATCGCGGGCGGCTCGGACCTCGGCCTGTTCGAGATCAACGAGTCCGCGTCGCTGGTGCAGGAGTCCGCGCACCCCGAGGCCAACATCATCTTCGGCACGGTGATCGACGACTCGCTCGGCGACGAGGTGCGGGTCACCGTCATCGCCGCCGGGTTCGACGGCGGCATGCCGACCCACAAGAAGCTCGAGCCGCAGGCCGTGGTGTCGCGTGCCTCGGGTTCCACGACCGCGTCGGCGGAGGCCGGGCAGGTCGGCGGTTCGAGCGCGCCGGCCGCGCAGACCACCCAGAACCAGCCCGCGTCGAGCACCCCGCAGTCGTCCCAGTTCGGCCAGTCGTCTCAGTCCGGCCAGTCCGGCCAGTCGTCCCAGACCGGTCAGTCGAGCCAGGCGACCCCACCGGCCCGCCCGGCGACGCCACCGCAGTCGAACTCCTACACACCGAGGGCGACCCCGCAGTCGCAGCCGGCCCAGCCGGCGGCGGAGCGGTACTCGTCCACCCCGCCCTACCAGCAGACAGCGCGGGGCACGCACGGTTCGCTCAACCGCGCGGTGCCGGTCACCGACGACCCCGACGACGAGGTCGACGTGCCGCCGTTCATGCGCAGGTAACCTGCGCACGTGCGTATACGGCGGGTGGTGACCACGCGTGCCGGTGGCCGGTCGGTGGCGCCGTACGACTCCTTCAACCTCGGTGACCACGTCGGCGACGACCCGGATGCCGTTGCCGCCAACCGGGAGCGGCTGACCCGCGAACTCGGGATCGGCAAGGATCGGGTCGTATGGATGGAACAGGTCCACGGCCGGACGGTCCAGGTCGTGGCCGACCCGGTCGACGACCCGCTCGAGGCGACCGACGGCGTCGTCACGGCCACGCCCGGGCTCGCGCTCGCCGTGCTGGTCGCCGACTGCGTGCCCGTGTTGCTCGCCGACCCCGAAGCCGGCGTCGTCGGCGCCGTGCACGCGGGCCGGGTCGGCGCCCGCATCGGCGTGGTGCCCGCCGCGCTCTCGGCGATGGTGGCCGCGGGCGCTTCGGTCGACCGCGTCGAGGTGCTGCTCGGTCCATCCGTGTGCGGTGACTGTTACGAGGTGCCGTCCGCGATGCGCGACGACGTCGAAGCCCACCTGCCGGGCAGCGCGACCAAGACCCGCAAGGGCACGCCGGGCCTCGATCTGCGCGCCGGGCTCTGGCGCCAGCTCGCCGACGCGGGCGTCGCCAAGATCGGTCTCGATCCGCGCTGCACCGTCGAAGATCGCACTCTGTTCAGTCACCGCAGGGAAGGGACCACTGGCCGATTGGCTGCGATCACCTGGATGGATCAGGACGACCGCCGGTGAGCGACAGGTTGGCCGATCTCGCAGACTCGCTCCGGGCTGTCCGGGAGCGGATTTCGGCGGCCTGCGCCGCCCATGATCGCGATCCCGCGCACGTGCGGTTGCTCGCCGTCACCAAGACCTTCCCGGCTTCCGACGCCGCGTTGCTCACCGATCTCGGGCTGACCGAGTTCGGCGAGAACCGCGAACAGGAGGCCTCGGCGAAGGCCGGCGAAGTCGCTTCGCTGCGCCCCGACGTCGCCGTTCGCTGGCACATGGTCGGCCACCTGCAGCGCAACAAAGCCAGGTCGGTGGCGCGCTGGGCGGCCGAGGTCCAGTCGGTCGACTCGGCGCGCCTGGCCGACGCGCTGGCCAAAGCCACCCGCGCCGCCCGCGACGCGGGGGAGCGCGACACCCCGCTGGACGTGTTGGTGCAGGTCAGCATCGATGGCGACCCGGCCCGCGGCGGCTGCCCGATCCCGGAGCTCCCGGCCCTGCTCGACGGGGTAACCCGAACCGGTGAACTGCGCCTGCGCGGCCTGATGACCGTGGCGCCGCTCGGGATGGAACCCGATGCCGCGTTCGACGCGTTTCACCAAGTGGCGCAACGAATTCGCGTCGAACACCCAAATGCGGTCGAGCTTTCCTGCGGGATGAGCAACGATCTTGAAAGCGCCATCGCACACGGTTCCACCTGCGTGCGTGTCGGAACCGCGTTGCTCGGTGGCCGCGGGCTAGCCTCGCCCTAACACGCGAGGGGCTTTGTTTGCCCGCAAGTGTGCACGGGTATTGATCGGGCAATGCCAGTGACCAGGGCAAACGGGCAGGGAGTCGCGGAGGGGACAGCATGAGCGCTTTGCAGAAGCTGAAGGCCTACTTCGGGATGGTCCCGGCCGATGAGCTCGACGACTACGACGGCGAGTACGACGAAGACGGCTACCGCCGCTACCACGACAGCTACCGCGCGGAATACGACGACGATTACGCCTACCAGGGTGGCCGTCGTCGCATCTTCGGCCGCCGCTACGACGACGTCGACGAAGAGGAGTTTCCGCAGGCAGAGCGGCCGCGCAGCGCTCGTCCGGCCTGGGCGACGCCCGTGTCCGGCGACGCGCCGACCCACGGCGCGCTCGCCGTGGAGCCGCGCCGGGAGACCGCGCCGAAGCCGCGCGTGGTGACCGAGGCGGCGCCCAGCCCGTCGGGTTTCCCGCACGGTCGCATCGTCACGCTGCACCCGACCAGCTACAGCGAGGCACGGGTGATCGGCGAGCACTACCGCGACGGCTCGCCGGTGATCATGAACCTGACCGAGATGGACGACCAGGACGCCAAGCGCCTCGTCGACTTCGCGGCAGGCCTGGTCTTCGCCCTGCGCGGCTCGTTCGACAAGGTCACGACCAAGGTGTTCTTGATCTCACCGCCCAACGCGGACCCCACTGCCGAGGACCGGCGGCGGATCGCCGAGGGCGGGTACCACGGCCGCGGTTGAGGCGTGGCAGAGTTGAGGAGTGGAACCGGTCCTGCTCGCCCTCTACTGGGTGTTGTTCGTCCTTTGGCTGCTGCTCGTGGCACGGATGGTGGTCGAACTCGTGCGTTCGTTCGCGCGGGAGTGGCGCCCGGCGGGTGGGGTTGCGGTCACACTCGAGACCATCTACACAGTGACCGACCCACCGGTCCGCCTGGCCCGTCGGCTCATTCCGATGGTCCGGATCGGCGGCGTGGGCCTGGACCTATCGATTATGGTGCTGGTGCTGGTCGTGTACATACTGATGCGACTGGCTTATCCCGGATGACGGGGATCCGGGAGACCAGCCCTGAGTGCGTGAGGTGATCTGATGTCGTTGACCCCTGCTGACGTTCATAACGTTGCGTTCAGCAAGCCTCCTATCGGGAAGCGGGGCTACAACGAGGACGAGGTTGACGCGTTCCTCGACCTGGTCGAGTCCGAACTGGCTCGGCTGATCGAGGAGAACAACGACCTCCGCCAGCAGCTGGAGCAGCTGGACGGCCAGCTCGAGTCGGCGCGTGCCGACCTCGACGAGGCGAGGGCCGCAGGCCCCGTGGCCCCGCCGGCCCGTCCGGTGGAGGAGCCGCGCCGGCTCACCCCGGTGCCGCCGCCGACCGCGTTGGAGCAGACCGCACCCGGTGCCGGACCCGCGGGTGGCGACCACCACGTGCAGGCCGCCAAGGTGCTCGGCCTCGCGCAGGAGATGGCCGACCGGCTCACCGGTGAGGCCAAGTCCGAGGCCGACGGCATGCTGTCCGAGGCGCGGACGAAGTCCGAGCAGTTGCTCTCCGAGGCCCGTGCCAAGTCGGACACGATGGTCAACGAAGCGCGCACCCGCGCCGAGAACATGCTCAACGACGCCCGCACCCGGGCCGAGACGCTGCAGCGCGAAGCCCGCGAGAAGGCCTCGAACCTCGAGCGCGACGCGCAGCGCCAGCACTCGGAGATCATCGGTGCGGTGCAGGCGGAGCGGTCGACGCTGGAGAAGAAGATCGACGAGCTGCGGACCTTCGAGCGCGAGTACCGCACCCGGCTCAAGACGTTCCTGGAGTCGTCCCTGCGTGAGCTGGGCGACCGCGGCTCGGCGGCACCGTCGTCGGAGGGTGGCCGGGCGGCTGGTCAGCAGACCGGTTACTCGTTCGGGGCCCGTGCTGCGGAAGCCGGGTAGTCGAGCCGGTAGCGGGCGACCTGTGCGTGCCGAAAGCGCACGCCGCAGGCTCGACTAGTGCTTGTGTGGGGGTCCAACCCCCACGCCCGCCCGGCGGGCAAGCCCCCGGACCCCCGACCGGCGGGCGCAGGTCTGATACGGAAATGGCTGATGCTCTACCTTGTCCTGGGGCTCGTGCTCGCCGCGTTCGGCCTGCTCATCGCGGGTCTGACCACGGCGAACACCTTGTGGGCGTGGCTGTCGGTGGTGCTGTCCATCGCCGCGGCGGGCGTGCTGGTCTACGACTGGCTGCGCAACCGTCGCGAGGCTGAGGACACCACCGCCGCCGAGCCCGCCCAGCCCGATCACCTCGAGGCCGACCGCTCCGAGCCCGCCACCCCCGTCACCACGGCGGGTTCGGAGCCGACGCCCCCGACGCCTCCGGCCGTGCCCCCGCCGGTCGACGACGACCCAGCGCCCCCGACGGAGCTCGTGGACGCGGTCGTCGACCCGGACGACGAGCCGCCCGAGGAGGCGACCGACGCCACCGACCTGTTGGTGGTGTCCGGGCTCTTCGCGGAAGTCCGCGTCATCGACGAGCGGCCCCGCTACCACTTGGCGAAGTGCACCTGGGTCGGTGCGCGCCCGACGCTCGGCCTCCCGGTCAGCGAGGCGCGGCAACTGGGCTTCACCCCGTGCGCCCTGTGCGGCCCGGACGCCGTCCTGGCCCGCCGCCACCGCGAAGGCAGCGGCGCCCGCCGAACCTGACTCTCATTACCCGCGGACCCGGTTGCACGCCCGGCCGCTGGTGCGTAGCATTTATGCTACACACGAGGGAGGGCGAGATGACGGTTGCGTCGAGCGCGTACTGGGACGACCTGGTGGCCGATCTGGCGGATCCGGAATTTCTCCGCGCGTACATCACGGAAAGCCTTCGCGTGGACACCATTGATCGCCTGGTCAACGACCTCGATCACGCCCGGGAGAAGCTGGGGCTGTCGAAGGCGGACCTCGCTCGAGCGATCAGCGCCGAGCCGGCGGTGATCCGGCGCCTGCTCTCGTCCGGCCAGCGCAATCCGACGATCGGCACCCTCGTGGAGGTCGCCGCAGCGTTGAACCTCAAAGTCGTTCTGGTCCCCATGGCCGAGAGCGAGCGCGCGGAGTATGCCGAGCCATTGCGCGCAGGTTCGGTCAAGGAACCGGCAAAGCTCGCACGGCGCATCGAGGACAGGCGTCGGTCGCGGCACTCGGTCACGGCTTGACCTGCTAGCCGAGCGATCGTGGGTTCCGCTTCCGGTACTCGTCGCCGAATGCGCGTACCGCACGGTAGTCCGACGGGCTCAGTTCTGTGCGAAATGGCTTGCTCCGGCCGTCCACGATGACCAAGAGCGGCTTGTCGACTCCGTCGGCTTCGTAATCCAGGAGGCAGAACAGCCTGTAGTGGCGTCTGCCTGGGCCGTCGCGCCGAACCTCGAACCAGCCGGTCATGTCGCCGTGCATCGCTTCCCAGGCTCCACCGCCCGCGAAACGCTTCGGCGGCGCGGCTGCCACGGCGTTGAGCACGGCGTAGAACTTCGCTCGCACCGTCGGTGGGCAGGCGTTGCGAAGGAAATCCCGGCCTGGCGCTGTTTCCGCAGGGTCGTCGTCACGGTGTCGCCGGAAGTACACGATGTCGTGCGCGTCGTCCGATGACGGGCCCTTCTTGATGTGGTGTTGCGGCGATTGTCGGCTTCTGCGCGCACACATGCTCATCACCGTAGAGACGACCCGACCGCCAGGTATTACACAGGGTGCTTGTTTGAGAACATGCGGTGATACCGTGGAATGCCGACGTGTGTCCCCGAGGAGCTTGGGACTCGGGCGGCCTGGGTGTTGGGGCACGCCCGCTTCGAGCGGGGGACACGCCCGCGCGGAACGGGGGACACACCCGGCTGGACGAGGGGACACGCCCGGCCTGAGTGTGGGACACGCCCAGTAGGGGTGGGTGGACCCGTGGGGCAAAGGCGTTGCACGCCCGGTTACCCTTGAACCAGCAGCTTTGATCCGGCCATCACCGGGGAGCTTCCGGAAGAACGGGCGCGAGCCCCAGTAGAACCGGACGGGTCGGCCCGTCACAGCCTCAACGAAGTGGCCACGGGACACGTGGCAAGCGGGGTGGTACCGCGGACCGCCGTCGAAGCCGACGGCTGCTCGTCCCCGTCGACGACCGGCAACGGTCACGGCAGGCGACAACCGCGAGGAGCACCACCGATGCCTTACCCGAAGGCAACCCACGGCCCCGAGACCCCCGGCCGATCCAGCGCAGTGCCGTCGCAGCCGTCGTTCCCGCAGCTGGAGCGCGCCGTGCTCGAGTACTGGGAGGTCGACCGGACCTTCCAGGCGAGCGTCGAGGCACGCGACGCCGGCACCGACGGCGACAACGAGTTCGTCTTCTACGACGGCCCGCCCTTCGCCAACGGCCTCCCGCACTACGGGCACCTGCTCACCGGCTACGTCAAGGACATCGTCCCGCGCTACCAGACGATGCGTGGCCGGCGCGTCGAGCGCCGGTTCGGCTGGGACACCCACGGCCTGCCGGCCGAGCTCGAGGCCATGCGCCAGCTCGGGATCACCGAGAAGGACGAGATCGACGCGATGGGCGTCGACAAGTTCAACGAGGCCTGCCGCGAGTCGGTGCTGCGCTACACCAACGAGTGGCAGGACTACGTCACCCGCCAGGCCCGCTGGGTCGACTTCGACAACGATTACAAGACCCTCGACGTCACCTACATGGAGTCGGTGATCTGGGCCTTCAAGCAGTTGTGGGACAAGGGTTACGTCTACGAGGGCTACCGCGTGCTGCCCTACTGCTGGCGCGACCAGACCCCGCTGTCCAACCACGAGCTGCGCATGGACGACGACGTCTACGCCAGCCGCCAGGACCCGGCCGTCACCGTCGGTTTCCCTTTGCGGGACAACGATTCCGAATTGGACGGTGCCTACCTGCTGGTGTGGACGACCACGCCCTGGACGCTGCCGTCGAATCTGGCGACCGCGGTGGCGCCGGACGTCGACTACGTCATGGTTTCCAGTGACGGCAAGCGGTTCGTGCTCGCCGAGGCCCGCGTCGCCGCCTACGCCAAGGAACTGGGTGAAGACCCGGAGGTGCTCGCCCGCTACACCGGTGCGCAGCTCGTCGGCACGCACTACGCGCCGCCGTTCCCGTACTTCGTGGGTCACGAGAACTCGCACGTCGTGCTGGGCGCGGACTTCGTCACCACCGACGACGGCACCGGCGTCGTGCACCTCGCGCCCGCCTACGGTGAGGACGACAAGGCGGCCACGGACGCGGCCGGCATCGTCCCGGTCACCCCTGTCGACGCACAGGGCAAGTTCGACTCGACCGTGCCGGACTACCAGGGCCAGCAGGTGTTCGAGGCGAACCCGCACATCGTCCGCGACCTGCGCAACGGCACTGGCCCGGCCGCGCAGCAGGGCGCGGTGCTGCTGCGCCACGAGACCTACGAGCACCCGTACCCGCACTGCTGGCGCTGCCGCAACCCGCTGATCTACCGCGCCGTGTCGTCGTGGTTCGTGGCGGTGACGAAGTTCAAGGACCGGATGGTCGAGCTCAACCAGCAGATCACCTGGTACCCGGAGCACGTCAAGGACGGCCAGTTCGGCAAGTGGCTGGAGAACGCCCGCGACTGGTCGATCTCCCGCAACCGCTACTGGGGCACGCCGATCCCGGTGTGGCGCTCGGACGACCCGGCCTACCCGCGGGTCGACGCCTACGGTTCGCTCGACGAGCTGGAGCGCGACTTCGGGGTGCGGCTGGAGAACCTGCACCGGCCCTACATCGACGAGCTGACCCGGCCCAACCCGGACGACCCGACCGGGAAGTCGACCATGCGCCGCGTGCCGGACGTCCTGGACGTCTGGTTCGACTCGGGCTCGATGCCGTACGCGCAGGTGCACTACCCGTTCGAGAACGCCGACTGGTTCGAGCACCACTACCCGGGCGACTTCATCGTCGAGTACATCGGGCAGACCCGCGGCTGGTTCTACCTGCTGCACGTGCTCGCGACGGCGTTGTTCGACCGGCCGGCGTTCACCACGTGCGTCTCGCACGGCATCGTGCTCGGCTCGGACGGGCAGAAGATGTCCAAGTCGCTGCGCAACTACCCGGACGTCAACGAGGTCTTCGAGCGCGACGGCTCCGACGCCATGCGCTGGTACCTGATGGCGAGCCCGATCCTGCGCGGCGGCAACCTGGTCGTCACCGACAAGGGCATCCGCGACGCGGTGCGCCACGCCGTGCTGCCGTTGTGGAACAGCTACTACTTCCTTGCCCTGTATGCGAATGCCGACGGCAAGGAAGGGCGCTGGCGCACCGACAGCAAGCACGTGCTCGACCGCTACGCGCTGGCCAAGACCCGCGAGCTGGTCGACGACGTGCAGGCCGCCATGGACGCCTACGACATCGCAGGCGTCTGCCAGACCGTGCGCGAGTTCCTGGAGGTGCTGACCAACTGGTACGTCCGCCGCTCGCGCGAGCGGTTCTGGGCCGGTGACCAGGACGCGATCGACACCCTGCACACCGTGCTGGAGGTGACCTGCCGGACGGTGGCGCCGCTGCTGCCGCTGACCACCGAGGTGGTGTGGCGCGGGCTGACCGGCGGGCGCTCGGTGCACCTGACCGAGTGGCCGGAGTCCTCCGACCTGCCGGCCGACGACGCGCTCGTCACCGGCATGGACCGGGCGCGGCAGGTCGCCTCGGCGGCGCTCGGGCTGCGCAAGGCCAACAAGCTGCGGGTGCGGCTGCCGTTGGCCGACCTGCTGGTCGCGGCGGCCGACGCGGACGTGCTGGCGCCGTTCACCGATCTGCTGGCCGACGAGGTCAACGTCAAGCAGGTCCGGCTGACCACGGACGTCGCCGCGCACGGCCGGTTCGAGCTCAAGGTGAACGCGCGGGCGTGCGGGCCGCGGCTGGGTGCCGACGTGCAGAAGGTGATCAAGGCCGTCAAGGCGGGCGACTGGACCACCACCGACGACGGCAAGGTCGTGGCCGCGGGCATCGAGCTGCTCGACGGCGAGTACGAGCGCAAGCTCGTCGCCGCCGACCCGGGCGCGACCGCGGAGCTGCCGGCCAGCTCCGGCCTGGTCGTGCTCGACACGGCGGTGACCGATGAGCTGGCCGTGGAGGGCGTGGCGCGTGACCTGGTCCGCGTGGTCCAGCAGGCCCGCCGTGACGCCGGGCTGGACGTGTCCGACCGGATCGCGCTGGCCGTGCAGGCGCCCGAGGACGTGCTCGCCGCGCTGCGCGCGCACCTCGAGTTCGTGACCGGGGAGACCCTGGCCGACGAGGTGACCGAGGGCAACGGCACCGGCGCGACCTTCACCGGCACCGTTGGCGACGGCATCGAGGTCACGGTCTGGGTCCGCCGAGCGACCTGAGGCCGAGCGACCTGAGGCCGAGCGAACTGAGGCCGAGCGAACTGAGGCCGAGCGAACTGAGGCCGAGCGAACTGAGGCCGAGCGAACTGAGGCCGAGCGAACTGAGACCGAGCGAACTGAGACCGAGCGAACTGAGACCGAGCGAACTGAGTACGGGCAGGGTCGCTCGGGCGCACCTTCCTATTCCTTGCGAACGAGCGCAGCCCCGAAGTCGTTCCTCCGGTGCGCCGAAAGGTTGAAGTCCTGGGACCTTTACGCAGGTATGCGGGCACCGGGTCGTCCCCGGGGTGCACCGAAAGGTTGAGGTCCCAAAGACAGGGGACAGAGGACAGAGGTCACGGTCGGGGCACCGCGCGCCAAGTGAATCGCTGACCCTGGCACGATGTCCTGCGCGTGAGGTTCACGCGTCGGGGGACGTCGTGCCAGGGGGAGCGTCGATGACGCGTGGGCGCAAGCGGGCCGTGTTGGCCGTGGGGATCGTCGTGTTCGTGGGGATCGTGGTCGCCGCGGTGGTCGTGCTGTGGCCGAAGGCGGGGTCCGCGGCGCAGACCGATCCGAACGCGGCCGCGGACGCGTACCTGACCGCGTTCGGCGCGGGTGATGCGAAGGCGACGGGCGCGCTGACCGATGCGCCCGCCGCCGCGACGGCGCAGCTCACCTCCGTCTGGCAGGGCCTGCACCCGAAGTCGGTCCAGGCCGTGCGGGTCTCCGAGGTGCAGGGCACGACGGCCCCGATCCGCATCGTGTGGGAACTCGGCGACCACGAGTGGACCTACGACAGCAAGTTGAGCCTGGTCAAGAACGGTGACGGCTGGCTCGTGCACTGGGCGCCGGCGTTGATCCACCCGAAGCTGAAGACCGGGCAGACGCTGCGGATGCGCACCCAGACCGGCACGGACGCCGTGCTCGACCGCGACGGCAAGGCCCTGCTCACCTGGACCGCCAACGGCCCGAAGGCGGTCGACTCCTCGGTCGCGCCGCTGCTGCTGGACGGCATGGCGCGGGTCGCCGAGGACCAGGGCACCAAGCAAGCGGGCGCCTGGCACGTCGCCTTGGTCGACAAGTTGGGCAAGGAGCTCGCGACCCTCTACAAGGGCGGCGACTCGGGCGATCCGGTGCCCGCGCTGCACTCGACGCTCGACCGCGGGCTGCAGAAGGCCGCGCAGGACGCCGTCGACTCGGTCGGCAAGCCTGCCGAGCTGATCGCGATCGTGCCGTCGACCGGCGACATCGTGGCCGTCGCCCAGAACAAGGCGGCGGGCAAGGACGCCAAGGTCCTGCACGGGCTCTACCCGCCGGGCTCGACGTTCAAGATCGTCACCTCGACGGCGGCGTTCGGCTCGGGCGAGGCGACCGCGAGCACCGTGCGCCCGTGCCCGGGCGAGGCGACGGTCGGCACCCGGCACATCCGCAACGAGGGCTTCGAGCTGGGCGACGTGCCGCTGCACGAGGCGTTCGCGCACTCCTGCAACACCACGTTCGCCGCGCTCGCCAAGGATCTGCCCACCGATGCGCTGCCGGATGCGGCGTCCTCGCTCGGGCTCGGCGCCGACTTCGCCGTCCCGGGCATCACCACCGTGACCGGGGCGGTCCCGCCGGCCGGCAGCAGCGACGAGCAGGTCGAGGACGGCATCGGCCAGGGCAAGGTGGTGGTGAGCCCGTTCGGCATGGCGCTGGTGTGCGCGACCGTCCAGTCCGGGAAGGCGGTCACACCGCGACTCTGGACTGGCGGCGGCCCGAAGACCGCGGTGCAGCAGGACTACCAGCCGCCGTCGGCGTCGGTGCTCGGGCCGCTGCGCCCGATGATGCGCGAGGTCGTCACCGGCGGCACGGCCAAGGGGCTGCGCGGCAGCGGCACCGTGTTCGGCAAGACCGGCACGGCCCAGTTCGGCGACGGCAGCCACTCCCACGGGTGGTTCGCGGGCTACCGCGGTGACCTGGCGTTCGCCGTGCTCGTCACCGACGCGGGCTCGTCGAGCGTCGCGGTGTCGGTCACCGGCGAGTTCCTGTCGGGCGCTGACTAGTATCGCTGGTTGGTCGCACTTGGTTTGAGGGGAAAGGAACAACACCCGTGACCGCGCAAGCCGAGACGCTCGAGTTCCAGTCCGAGGCCCGTCAGCTGCTGCAGCTGATGATCCACTCGGTGTACTCGAACAAGGACACGTTCCTGCGTGAGCTGATCTCCAACGCCTCCGACGCGCTGGACAAGCTGCGCCTGGAAGCCTTCCGCGACAAGGACCTCCAGGCCGACACCGACGATCTGAAGATCACCCTCGAGGTGGACAAGGCGGCCCGGACGCTCACGGTCCGGGACAACGGCATCGGCATGGACCGCGACGAGGTGGTCGGCCTGATCGGCACGATCGCCAAGTCCGGCACCGCCGAATTCCTGCAGAAGCTCAAGCAGGCCAAGGACGGTGCGGGCACGCAGGACCTGATCGGCCAGTTCGGCATCGGCTTCTACTCGAGCTTCATGGTGGCCGACAAGGTCACGCTCGTGACCCGGCGCGCGGGCCGCGACGAGGGCGTGCGCTGGGAGTCGGCGGGCGAGAGCACGTACACGATCGAGGCCGCACCCGACGCCCCGCAGGGCACCTCCGTGACCCTGCACCTCAAGCCGGCCGACGTCGAGGACGGGCTGCCGGACTACACCGAGGCCGCGACCCTGCGCACGATCGTCAAGCGCTACTCGGACTTCATCACCTGGCCCGTCCAGCTGGCCCCCGAGGGTGACAAGGCCGAGGGCGACAAGGCCGACGGCGACCCGGAGACCATCAACTCGCGCAAGGCGCTGTGGGCGCGGCCGCAGAGCGAGGTCACCGACGAGGAGTACGCCGAGTTCTACAAGCACATCGCCCACGACTGGACCGACCCGCTGGAGACGATCCGGCTGCAGGCCGAGGGGACCTTCGAGTACCAGGCGCTGCTGTTCATCCCGGCGCGGGCGCCGATGGACCTGTTCATGCGCGAGCGCAAGCGTGGCGTGCAGCTCTACGTCAAGCGCGTCTTCATCATGGACGACTGCGAAGCGCTGATGCCGGAGTACCTGCGCTTCGTCAAGGGTGTGGTCGACGCGCAGGACCTGTCGCTGAACGTGTCGCGCGAGATCCTGCAGAACGACCGGCACATCCAGATGATGCGCCGCCGTCTGGTGCGCAAGGTCCTGTCGACGGTCAAGTCGATGATGACCGAGAAGCCTGAGCAGTACGCGACGTTCTGGCGCGAGTTCGGCCGGGCGGTCAAGGAAGGTCTGCTCGACGACTTCGACAACCGCGAGACCATCCTCGGCATCGCGTCCTTCGACTCCACGCACGACGCGGAGAAGCAGACGACGCTGGAGGACTACGTCGCCCGGATGCCGGAGGGCCAGGAGCACATCTACTACCTGACCGGTGAGTCGCGGGCCACGATCGAGAACTCGCCGCACCTGGAAGCGTTCCGCGCCAAGGGTTATGAGGTCCTGGTGCTCACCGACCCCATCGACGAGATGTGGGTCGACTCCGTGCCGGGGTTCAACGGCAAGCAGTTCCAGTCGGTGGCCAAGGGGCAGGTGGACCTGGACACCGACGAGGAGAAGGCCGAGGCGAAGGAGCGGGCCAAGGACTTCGCGTCGATGCTGGAGTGGATGACGTCGTCGCTGGAGTCGGATGTCAAGCAGGTGCGGCTTTCCTCGCGCCTGACGACGTCCCCCGCCTGCCTGGTCGGCGACGAGAACGACCTCACGCCGACGATGGAGAAGATGTACCGCGCGATGGGCCAGCAGTTGCCGCCCATCAAGCGCATCCTCGAACTGAACCCGACGCACTCCCTGGTTGCCGCCCTGCACAAGGCCTTCACCGAGGACAAAGACCACGAAGGCCTGGCCGAGACCGCGGAGTTGTTGTACGGCTTGGCATTGCTGGCCGAGGGCGGCGAGCTGGCCGATCCGTCCCGGTTCGTGAAGCTGGTGTCGCAGCGGGCCGAGCAAAGCCTGAGCTGAGGTCGTCGCTGCTGCCGCGGCCCTTGCCGCGGCAGCAGCGTCCACACGAACCGGGGGAAGCCGATGACCGAGCTGACCGTGGATCGCGCCCGGCGCGCGATCGTCGAGCACACCCGGCGTCTGGCGGAATCAGCGGTCGCGGCCGGACCCGGCGCCGCCGTGCCGACAGCGCCGGCGTGGACCGTGAAGGACCTGGTCGAGCACGTGGGCCAGACCCAGCACTGGGTGGCGGAGATGGTCGAGCGGCGCATCGCCGACCCCACCCAGCTGCCCACGGAGATGGCCGCGTTCCCCGCCGATCCCGGCGAGTGGCCGGCGTGGCTGTCGGGGTCCGCGCGGCGGGTCGTGGACGCGTGCTCCGACGACGCGCTCGACGCCCCGGTCTTCAACCCGGCGGCGGACGGGCGGACCGGGACCCGGTTCTGGGTGTCCAGCCTGCTCAACGAGGCCGTGGTCCACGGGTTCGACGCGGCCGAAGCGGCAGGCCGACCAGCCGAAGGCGACATCGATGCCGAGGTCGCCGCCGCGCTCATCAGCAACCACTTCGCCATGCTGACCTCGCCCACGTGGGCGATGCAGCGGCCCGAGTCCGCCCACGCCATGCGGGGCACGGGGCAGACCCTGCAGTGGGTGGCCACCGACACCGCGGCCGACGCGGGCACTTGGTTCGTCGAACGGCGCCCGGACGGGGCGACGTGGCAGCACGGAACCCAGCGCGCCGATGTGACGCTGACCGGCCCGGCCCGATCGCTGCTGCTGACCCTGACCCGCCGGGTTCCCCTGGCCGACGGCATCAGCATCGACGGCGACGCCGATCTCGTGCGTCACTGGATCGACAACACCGCCCACGTCAGCGGCTGACCGGCGCCGCCCCCGGTGCGTGCACCATGATCCGGCGGATCAGGCGCACCCAAGGCGACCACCGGACCGGGTGCGCGGGTGGCTGACCGGCGGCGGTTTCCGCGCGGTCGAGCAGTTCCTCGATGAGCGCGTCGTGCAGCCAGCGGACCACCAGCGCCCAGCGCACCGCCATGCGCAGGCTGGGCTTGCCGACCAGTTCGTGTCGCACCACGCACGTGTCCGGCCGCGTTCCGGGCAGCACCAGCAACGTGTGCGTTCCGTCGACCCCGAGTGACCGGTCGAACGTGAACGTCACCCGCTCACCCGGCTCGATGGCCGTGCAGTGGTAGCGGATCGGCCCGTGCCCGCCGGTCGCGCCGACCGACAGCGGCCGGTCCATGCGCATCGGTGGCCAGTGGTCCACCGGCCACAGCACCCCATCGGGCTCGGCCACGCGTTCGGCCAGCTCCCACGCCCGCGCCGGGCTCATCCCCACCACGCGTTCGTGAACGTTTCGGATCACGACGCCCTCCCTTCCGTACGGAACCGTATGGTTCGACTATACGGTAGCGTACGGTCCGTGGTGAGGCGGAGCAAGGACGACTGGGCGGCGATCGCGTTGCGGGCCCTGGCCGAAGGCGGCCCGTCGGCGGTGGCCGTCGAACCACTCGCCGCCGCGGCGGGCGCCACCAAGGGCAGCGTCTACTGGCACTTCCCGACCCGCGACGCCCTGCTGGCCGCGGCCCTCGAGCTCTGGGAACGCGAGCAGACCGACGGCGTGATCGCCGCCATCGAACGCGAGGGATCGCCGAGGGCCAAGCTGACCGCGTTGTTCGTCAGCGTTCTGGAGACTCGCGGCCCCCACGTCGAGCTGGCCCTGCTCACCGCCGCCGACGACCCGGTGGTGGCCGCCGCCGTGGAGCGGGTGACCGAGCGCCGCCTGGACTACGTGGCCGCCCTGTTCCGCGAGCTCGGCTTCGCCGCCGCGCAGGCCCGCAACCGCGCCGCCCTGGCCTACTCGATCTACCTCGGCCACGCCCAGCTGGTGCGCAGCACCCCGCACACGGTCGACGCCCTGCCCAAGTCCTACCTGGACGAGGCCATGCGCATGCTGGCCCACCCGTGACCGCGTTCCGGTTCGCGATCCGGGTCAAGCCGGGCGCCTCCCGCGACGCGGTGGGCGGGCGCTGGCGGGCGGACGCCCTGATCGTCGCCGTCCGCGCCAAGGCCGTGGACGGCAAGGCGAACGCGACCGTTCTCGCCGTCCTGGCCGAGGCCTTCGGCGTGCGCCCGAACCGGCTGGCCATCGTCACCGGCGAGCACGCCCGGGACAAGGTGATCGACCTGGATCCCGCACCGGAGCACGCCCAGGCCGTCCTGATCCGCCTGCTGGACAGCTGAGCGCGGCCCGAACCCGGGTGATGATCCTCACCGGTGACCCGCTGACCAGGCACCCGGACGACGCGCACGCCGGTTTCGTCCGCCTGCTCGGCCACTGACAAGGGAGAATGCCCCCAGCCGATCACCGGAGGTGCCATGTCCGACCTGCCCGTGCTGCTCGGGATCGGCGCCGGCGTGCTGCTGGTCGCCGTGCTCGCCGTGCGGGTCTCGGTGCGGCTCGGGCTTCCGTCGCTGTTGCTCTACTTGGCGATCGGGGTGGGGCTGGGCGAATCGGGTCTCGGCATCCAGTTCTCGGACCCGGAGCTCACCCAGTCACTCGGGCTGGCCGCGCTCGTGCTGATCCTCGCCGAGGGTGGGCTGACCACCCGCTGGCGCGCCGTCCGCCCGGCGCTGGGCGAGGGCATCGCGCTGTCCACCATCGCGGTGGTGGTCAGCGTCGGGATCACCGGGACGGCGCTGCACTACCTCCTGGACTTCGACTGGCGGCTCGCGCTGCTCTGGGGCGCGGTGCTCGCGTCCACCGACGCGGCCGCCGTGTTCAGCGTCCTGCGCACGTTGAAGGTCACCAAGCGCCTCGTCGGCTCGCTGGAGCTGGAGTCCGGGCTCAACGACGCGCCCGCCTACATCGCCGTGGTCGTGCTCGCCTCCGGTGACACGCTGACCTGGAGCCTGCCGTTCGTGGTGGTCTACGAGCTGCTGGCGGGCGCGGTGATCGGGATCGTGCTCGGCCTGGCCGGCGCGTACGCCTTGCGCCGGGCGGCGCTGCCGGCCACCGGCCTCTACCCGCTGGCGACGGTCGCGGTCTGCGTGCTGGCCTTCGCGTGCGCGCAGTTCGCGCACGCGTCGGGCTTGCTCGCCACCTACGTCGCGGCCCTCGTCCTGGGCAACATGCGCCTGCCGCACCGCGACGACACCCGGTCGTTCGCCGAGGGGCTCGGGTGGCTGGCCCAGATCGGGCTCTTCGTGCTGCTCGGGCTCTTCGCCTCGCCCAGCCGGTTGCTGGACGCGGTGGTGCCCGGCCTCGTCGCCGGCGCGGTGGTGGTGCTGCTCGCCCGGCCGGTGTCGGTGGTGCTCGCCGTGCTGCCGTCCCGGATGCCGTGGCGTGAGCAGGTCTTCCTGTCCTGGGCGGGCCTGCGCGGCGCGGTGCCGATCGTGCTGGCGATGATCCCGCTGAGCAAGCACGTGCCGGGCGCGCAACACCTGGTCGACGGCGTCTTCGTGCTGGTGATCGTGCTGACCCTGGTGCAGGGCGGCACGTTGCCGCTGCTCGCGCGCCGGCTCGGCCTGTCCGCGGGCGCCCACCCGCAGGAACTCGAGGTGGACGCCGCGCCGCTGGACGAACTGAACGCCGAGCTGATCCAGGTCCGCATCCCGGAGGGCTCGAAGCTGCACGGCGTGTACCTGCCGGAACTGCGCCTGCCTGATGGCGCAACGGTGAGCCTGGTCGTCCGCGCGGGCCGCGGCTTCACCCCCGTGCGCGAAACCCGCCTGCGGGTGGGTGATCAGCTGCTCGTGGTGACCACCCAGGACGCGCGTGACGCGGCCGAGTCACGCATCCGTGCCGTCGACCGGGCGGGCCGCTTCGCCCGCTGGCGCGGCGAAACCGGCAAGGACTGACTTCGCGGCGCGCACCTGCTTGGCCGTGTCCGCAAAGCCAAAGGGTGAGGGCGGCCCGGTCATGATCGGTACCGTGCGGTTCATGACCGAGATTTCCGCCGACGGTGCCGAGGCCCTGCTCGGCGCGGCGATCCGCCCACTGGCCGCGAGCACGTTCGTGGCGACATTCACCGGTGTCGGGCTGGGGCGCGAGCAGGCCAGGAACGTGCTGGACAAGGAGATCCACCGCCGGTTCGGCAAGCCCCGCGGCAGCGACGCGCACCACGCCTACCAGGCGGTCATCGTCCAGATCGTCCTGATCTGGGAGCAGGCACTGCTCGCGGCGCGCACCACCTCGGGCCCGTTGCGGCTACTGCCCGACGGCGCCCGCGTGCTCGCCGCCGCCGACCCGCTCAGCGAGCTGCACGCGCTGTTGGGGGTCTGATGTCGTTTGCAGCGTCAGCACGACAGCCACACCGAGCGCGAACACACGGCGGTGCCGTGGTGCCCCCTCAATCGGTGAGCATGGCGATCTGACGCATCTTGTTCGTCGCGTCCAACGCGGCGACCTTGTACGACTCGGCCAGCGTCGGGTAGTTGAACACCGCGTCCACCAAGTAGTCCACGGTGCCGCCGCAGCCCATCACGGTCTGTCCGATGTGGACCAGCTCGGTGGCGTTGGTGCCGAAGACGTGCACCCCCAGCAGCTTGCGGTCCTCCGGTGACACCAGCAGCTTCAGCACCCCGTACGAGTCCCCGATGATCTGGCCGCGGGCCAGCTCCCGGTACCGCGAGATGCCGACCTCGAACGGGATCTTCGCCTCGGTCAGCTCGTCCTCGGTGCGCCCGATGTAGCTGATCTCCGGGATCGTGTAGATGCCGATCGGCTGCAGCTCGGTCATCTCGTGCACCGGCTCGCCGCACGCGTGGTGCGCGGCCAGCCGGCCCTGCTCCATCGACGTCGCCGCCAGCGCCGGGAAGCCGATCACGTCGCCGACCGCGTAGATGTGCGGCTGCTCGGTGCGGAAGTGCCCGTCGACCTTGATCCGGCCGCGCTTGTCGGCGGCGAGCCCGGCCTTCTCCAGGTCGAGCCCTTCGGTCATGCCCTGCCGGCCGGCCGAGTACATCACCGTCTCCGCCGGGATCTTCTTCCCGCTCTCCAGCACGGTCACCGCGCCGTGGTCGTACTGCTGCACCGAGGCGACGGTCTCACCGAAGCGGAACGTCACGGCGAGGTCGCGCAGGTGGTACTTGAGCGCCTCGACCACCTCGGTGTCGCAGAACTCCAGCATCCGCGGCCGCCGCTCGACCACCGTCACCTTGGTGCCCAGCGCGGCGAACATCGAGGCGTACTCGATGCCGATCACACCGGCGCCCACGACGATCATCGAGCGCGGCACCCGCTCCAGGCTGAGGATGCCGTCGGAGTCGATGATCGTGCGCTCGTCGAACGCGACGGTGTCCGGGCGCGCCGGCCGGGTGCCGGTCGCGATCACGATCTTGTCCGCGGTGACGGACCGGCCGGACCCGGAGCCGTCGTCGACGACGATCGTGTGCGGGTCGGTGAACCGGCCGAGCCCGGGCAGCAGGGTCACCCGGTTGCGGGCGAGCTGCGCCCTGATCACGTCCACCTCGCGCCCGACCACGTGCTGCGTGCGCGCGGTCAGGTCGGTGATGGTGATGTCCTCTTTGACCTGGTAGCTCTGCCCGTAGAGCTCGCGCTGGTTGAGCCCGGTCAGGAACACGACCGCCTCGCGCAGCGTCTTGGACGGGATCGTGCCGGTGTTGATGCAGACGCCACCGATCATGGTGCGCCGCTCCACCAGCCCGACCCGCTTGCCGAGCTTGGCCGCCGCGATCGCGGCCTTCTGCCCGCCGGGCCCGGAGCCGAGGACCAGGACGTCGAAGTCGAACGTGTGCTCGCTCACGCACCCAGTTTGTCAGGCGGAGCGCATCGGCTACAGTCGAACGCGAAGGTCATGAGCGCCAGCGTCAAGCCCCGGCTTGCTGGCCGGCAACCCTCCTACCGCGGTGGGGTGCCCCGGGTGAGGACCTGGTCCACCGCGCAGTGCGTGTGGGCAAGCGCGGACCCCGCCCCGCTGGGTCCCAGAGGCCCTGGAGGCATCGCCATGTCCCTTGCCGTTGACGCCCAGCCGACCCCTGTTCCGGCTGTCCCCGCTCCGGCGGTGACCGTGCCGGCCGTGGCCGGGGCGCGGCTGACCGTTCCGCTGGTCACGGGGGAGCGGGTGCCGTACGCCAACCTCGACCACGCGGCGAGCGCGCCGTGCCTGGACGCGGTGCAGGACGCGGTGAACGAGTTGCTTCCCTGGTACGCCAGCGTGCACCGCGGCGCGGGCTTCGCCTCCAAGGTGTCCACGGCCGCGTACGAGCAGGCCAGGGACGTGGTGCGGCGGTTCGTCGGGGGCCGCCGCACCGACACCGTCGTGTTCACCCGCAACACCACGGACTCGCTCAACCTGCTGGCCCGCTCGCTGCCGTCGGGCACGTCGGTGGTGCTGTTCGACACCGAGCACCACGCGGCGCTGCTGCCGTGGCGCGGGCCGCGGGTGACCCGGATCCGGACGCCGCGCGCGGCCGGTGACGCGGTGCTCGCGCTGGACGCGGCGCTGGCCGACTGCCCGGTCGGGCCGCGCCTGGTGGTGCTCACCGGGGCGTCCAATGTGACCGGTGAGCTGTGGCCGGTCGCGGACCTGGCGGCCGTCGCCCGCAGGCACGGCGCGCGGGTGGTGCTCGACGCCGCGCAACTCGCCCCGCACCGCCCGGTGGACATCCGTGCGCTGGACGTGGACTACGTGGCGTTGTCCGGGCACAAGCTCTACGCGCCGTTCGGCGCGGGTGCGCTGGTCGGCCGGCGGGACTGGCTGCAGGCGGCCCCGCCGTACCTGGCCGGTGGCGGCGCGACCGCGTCGGTCACCGAGCACCGCGACCACCTCGGCGTGTCCTGGGCGTCCGCGCCGGAGCGGCACGAGGCCGGCTCGCCCAACGTCGTCGGTGTGCACGCGATGGCCGTGGCGTGCGCGACGCTGAGCAGGCACGGCTGGGACGCGATCACCGCCCACGAGCAGGCGTTGTTCGCCCGGCTGCTCGACGGTCTCGAGCGGCTGCCGCAGGTCCGCCCGTTGCGCCTGTTCGAGGGCGGCGACCGGGTCGGCGTCCTCAGCTTCGTGGTCGACGGCATCGACGCCGGGTTGCTCGCCGCGGTGCTGTCCGCGGAGCACGGCATCGGCGTGCGCGACGGCCTGTTCTGCGCGCACGTGGCGACCCGGCGGCTGCTCGCGGGGACCGGCACCGGACAACAGCGGGCCGTGCGCGTCAGCCTGGGCCTGGGCACCACCGCGGAGCACATCGATCGCCTGCTCGGCGCGTTGCGGTCGATCCTCACGGATGGTCCGCGGGTCGACTACCACGTGGTCGACGGCCGCTGGGAGCCCGTGACCGACGGCCGGGAGCTCCCGCCCTTCGTCGCCATCTGAGCCGCGGTGGACAATGAACCTCATTCACGCGAGCCCGGCGCCGTGGCCCTTCGACGACAGGGGTGCGGGATCCGCGGTGGCGGGGGCGATGTGGGAATGAGGTTCAATGGGCCGGTGAGCAGCGACCAGACCGCCGACGAAACCACCGCCGAGGCCGCAGCCGTACCCGCTGCCGAGCCCGTCACTGCACTGCCCAGGCGCACCTGGCCGTACCTGCTCGTCGCGGCCGCGTTCGTGCTCGTGCTGGACATCGTGAGCAAGCTGGTCGTGGTGGCCCAGCTGCAGGGCGAGGAGCCGAAGCCGATCCTCGGCGGGCTGGTCTACCTGCAGCTGTTGCGCAACTCCGGCGCCGCGTTCGGCATCGCGACCGGCATGACGTGGATCCTCAGCCTGATCGTGATCGCGGTGATCGTCGCGATCATCTGGATCGTGCCGCGGCTGCGCTCGATCGGCTGGGCGATCGGCCTCGGCTTCGTGCTGGCCGGTGCGCTGGGCAACCTGTCCGACCGGATCTTCCGGGCGCCCGGGCCGCTGCGCGGTCACGTGGTCGACTGGATCTCGGTGTTCAAGCCCAACGGCGCGGCGTTCGCGGTCTTCAACCTCGCCGACTCGGGCATCTGCGTCGGCGGCGCGCTGATTGTGCTGATGGCGTTGCTCGGCAAGGAGTACGACGGGCGCACCGGCAAACAGGACAGCAAGCAGAACACCAGCAAGCAGGTCGCCGGTGAGTGACCTGCGCACCCTGCCGGTCCCCGACGGCCTCGACGGCATGCGCGTGGACGCGGGACTGGCGAAGCTGCTCGGCCTGTCCCGCACCGTGGTCGCCGGTCTGGCCGAACAAGGCGACGTGCTGCTGGACGGTCAGCCCGCGGCCAAGTCGGACCGCCTGGTCGCCGGCACCTGGCTCGAGGTGACCCTGCCCGAGCCCGAGCGTCCGGTGACCGTGGCGCCGGTGCTGGTCGAGGGCATGCGGATCCTGCACGAAGACGACGACATCGTGGTGGTCGACAAGCCGGTCGGCGTCGCCGCGCACCCCAGCCCCGGCTGGACCGGCCCGACGGTCATCGGCGGTCTGGCGGCCGCGGGCGTGCGCGTGTCGACCTCCGGCGCGGCCGAGCGCCAGGGCGTCGTGCACCGCCTCGACGTCGGCACCACCGGCGTGATGGTGGTGGCGAAGAGCGAGCACGCCTACACGGTGCTCAAGCGGGCGTTCAAGGAACGGACCGTGGACAAGCGCTACCACGCGCTGGTGCAGGGGCACCCGGATCCGTCGGTGGGCACGATCGACGCGCCCATCGACCGCCACCCCCGCCACGACTACAAGTTCGCCGTGGTCGCCGGAGGCAAGCCGAGCGTGACGCACTACGAGGTGGTGGAGGCGTTCCGGGCCGCGTCCCTTGTGGACGTCCGGCTGGAAACCGGGCGCACGCACCAGATCCGCGTGCACTTCGCGGCGTTGCGCCACCCGTGCGTCGGCGACCTGACCTATGGCGCCGATCCGGTGCTGGCCAAGCGCCTGCACCTGTCCCGCCAGTGGCTGCACGCGCGGTCGTTGTCGTTCGACCACCCCGCCGACGGGCAGCGCGTGGAGTTCACGAGTGAGTACCCGGCGGATCTGGCCGCCGCCCTGGACACGCTGCGCGACGAGTCGTGGTGAGCTAGCGGGTCCACAAGCGACTGCCGTGCTCGTCGGTGGTGGCAAGCAACTCGGTACCACCGGGGAGCACGCCGAGCCGGGCGTCGCGGGTGGTCACCGGCAACGGGTCGGCGCGCCAGTCGAGGCAGCCGTTCAGGGCGAACAACCGGGTGCCGCCGTCCACCCGCAGCAACACCGACGTCTTGCCGGACACCAGGACCTGCAGGACGTCGAGCGTGTCGCCGGTCGGGCCGGCGGTGGGCCTGCCGATCGCCGGCCCGTGCACCGGCCAGCAAACCGTCTGCCGTCGCCCCTTGGTCCGGGCGCCGACGATCGCGCACCCGGTGCCGGCGCAGGCGACCTTGACCGCCTCGGCGCCGGCCGCGTCCGGCACGGTCAGCCGCCGGTGGTGCTTGCCGTCCGGCGACGACCACGCCGTGGCGTGCATGACGCCGTCGGTGTCCCCGATCGCGTTGCCGACGATCAGGAAACCGTTGCCCTGCGCGGAAACGCCTTCGGCGCTGGTCTGCTCGTGCGCGCCGGACAGGACGGGGTCGTCGGGGCCGCGGGTCCAGGTGGCGCCGTCAGGCGACGTCCAGACCGCCGCGCCGTAGCCGCCGTGCGGCTTGTCCCACTGACCGACGATCACACCGGTGCCCGGCACGCCGGCCTCGTCGTACTGGCCGACCGCGTGCGGGCCGCCGAACCGTTCCATCGGCTGCTCGTACTCGGTCAGCCGCTCGGCGTCGCCGGCCCAGCTGGTCGGCCGCGGGTTCGAGTGCGCGCCGCCGAAAGCCATGCCCCACACCAGGATCCGGTCACCGAGGACCGCGAACCGGGTGAACTCCGCCTGCTCGCCGTACCCGGTCACCGGGTGCAGTGCGACCGGGCGCCAGCCGTGGCCATCGGTGGTGGTCCAGGCCGCCGGGGCGCGGCCGTCCGGTCCCGGCACCGACCCGAGCGCCATCAGCCGGTCGCCGACGTTCGCCAGCGCCACGATCCGCACCCCGGCCGCGGGCGGCGCGATCTCCTGCCAGCCGTTGACCTTGGGCAGCGGAGGCGGCGTGGTCGGCGACTCGCACCCGGCGAGGGCGATCGCCAGTGCGGCAACGCAAGCGGAGAACCGAGGGCGCACCGGACTAGTTGGTGATGTTCCAGTTCAGCGCGCGCTTCTCGTCGTCCGGGCGCGGGCTCCACCGCACGGACGCGATGTTGGTCTCCTCCGGCAGCACGTAGACCGTGTGCCCACCGGCGGTTTCCCCTGGCGCGACACCGATGCGGTGCGGCGGACGCGACGACAACGACACCGGCGCCTTGCTGATCGACCGGCCGTCGGCGGTCACCAGCACGAGGTAGAGGTCCGGCAACGACGAGAACGTCGTGGTCCCGCGGTTGCGCACCTCGGTGTGCACGACGACCGACCGCTCACCCTCCTGCAGCCGGTACCCGGCCGCGGTGAACAGGTAGTCCGCCGGGTCCACGACCTCGACGACCTTGATCGCGAGCTGCTCGCCCTCCAGGCCGTCGGTCTCCAGCGTGGACCCGACCGGGCCGATGCGCGCGGTCGAGCGGACCGTGGGCTGGGTCAGGTCGGGACCGCCGGTGTTCGGCGGCTGATCGCCGCGCGCCCACGACGACGTCTGCGGGGGACCCCACGTGCTGAACGCCTCGCCGCCGCCGGTGTTCGGCGGCGGGAAGGGCTGGCTCGCGGGGCCGGGCGCCACCGGGAACGGCTGGCTGGGCGGACCGCTGCGCTGGAAGTTGTTGGGGGCAGGCAAAGCCTGCTGCGGCCCGGACGGCGGGCCCATCTGGTAGGGGCCACTGCCTTGCGGCGGGCCATAACCCTGCTGCGGCTGCTGCTGGTACGGACCGGGGAAGCCACCCGACGGCACGCCCTGCTGCATCGGCTGCATCGCGTTCGGGAACTGCTGCGGCTGCGGGTATCCCTGCTGTTGCTGCGGCGACCAGCCGCCCTGGTTCATCGGCTGCGCCGCCATCAGCGCGTTGCGGATCCCGTTCGGGTCGCACTCGACGCCCACGAGCAGCGGCAAGCCGGAGCCGGACAGCGCCACGAGCCGGGACGCCACCTCGCGGGGGTCCATGCCCACCCGGGCGGCGAGCTCGTGCACGGCGGCCCGGCCCATCTCGGCAAGCATGCCGAGCAGGCGAGCATCGACGGGATCGGTCGCGACCACGGCTCGCACGCTACCCCGTCGCCCTGATCACTGCGGCAGAAGCCACGACGTTGCCGCACACCGCCACCCGAGCGGAGCACCGGATCACCGCTCGGTGATCATGTCGTCGCTGCGGGCCAGCACCGCCGGCCGCTTCGGGTCGTCGCACCGGACCCCGATGCCGGCCGCGTGCAGGGGATCGACTTCCCGTTCGTAGCGCGCGAACGCGGGCAGCTCCCAGTCCGGGACGCCCCGCCTGCGCAACGCCGCCGCCGACATCGCGAGGTGAACGGTCAGTTCGGCGGGCAGGTCGCGCCCCAGCAGCAGGGCGCCGTCGAGCAGCACGACGCCGTCGCCGGGCACGTCGACGTAGGCCGCGCGCACCGACCGGTCGGTCTCGGCATCCCACAACGCGGGCAGGACCCGATCGCCCGCCGCCAGCACCTCGCGGCGAAGCGCACCGGTGTCGAGCCAGTCGTCGTAGCGGGCGTCCGGGTCGGTCCGGCCGCGCTCGAACCGCAGCGACGCCGGGCGCAGGTAATCCACGGCACGCACCCGCACCGGCGCCCGGCCGAGCACCCGCAGCCGGTCGGCGATCGCGTCGGCGAGCACCCCCGGCTCGGCCGGCTCGGGGCCGTCGATGATCACCCGGACCCGGCCGCCGCGCGCGGCCACCGCTTCGGCGACCCGGTCGGCCAACGCCGCCGGACTGATCGGTTCGAAGCGCACGACGCCAGCCTCTCAAAATTGTCGGTGGGGCGGTGTAGACCTCGGGCATGCGCGCGCACCACCCCTCACCCGCGACACGCCGATGTGGCCCGAGCAGCGGATTTTCGGCCAATCGATGGTGGTGCACCGCTCGCGCGCGAGGGGCGTTTAGGGTGACTGGTCGTGGCTGACTCCTTCGCTCATCTGCACGTGCACACCGAGTACTCGATGCTCGACGGAGCGGCCAAGCTCAAGGACATGTTCGCCGAGGCCGACCGGCTCGGCATGAACGCCGTGGCGATCACCGACCACGGGCACACCAACGGCATCTACGACTTCTTCAAGAGCGCGACGAGCGCGGGCATCAAGCCGATCCTCGGCATCGAGGCCTACGTCGCGCCGGGCTCGCGCCACGTCAAGGACCGCGTGCGCTGGGGTGACCCGAGCCAGCGCGGTGACGACGTGGCCGGCGGTGGCTACTACACCCACCAGACGATCTGGGCGCGCAACGCCGAGGGCCTGCGCAACCTGATGACGCTCTCCAGCCGCGCGTCGATGGAGGGGCAGGTCTCCAAGTACCCGCGGATGGACCGGGAGATCATCACCGAGCACGCCGCGGGCCTGATGGCCACCACCGGCTGCCCGTCCGGCGAGGTGCAGACGCGCCTTCGGCTCGGCCACGAGAAGGAGGCGCTCGAGGCCGCCGCGGCCTGGCGGGACATCTACGGCCCGGGCAACTTCTTCGTCGAGCTGATGGACCACGGGATCGAGATCGAGACCCGGGTCCGCGACGGCCTCGTCGACATCGCCCGCAAGCTCGACCTGCCGTTCGTGGTCACCAACGACTCGCACTACACGTTCGAGCACGAGCGCGAGGCCCACGACGCCCTGCTGTGCGTCCAGACCGGCAAGACCATCCAGGACCCGAACCGGCTCAAGTTCGACGGGACCGGGTACTACCTCAAGTCGCCCGAGGCCATGCGGGCGATCGACTCCTCCGACGCGTGGCAGGAGGGGTGCCGCAACACCCTGCTGATCGCCGAGCGGGTCGACCCCGAGGGCATGTTCAAGCCGCGCAACCTGATGCCGCGCTTCCCCATCCCCGAGGGCCAGACCGAGGACGAGTACTTCCGCGAGCAGGTCTGGGCCGGCATGAAGCGCCGGTTCCCCGACGGCATCGACGAGCGGCACCGCCAGCAGGTCGAGTACGAGATCGGCGTCATCACCCAGATGGGCTTCCCGGCCTACTTCCTGGTGGTGGCCGACCTCATCGGCTGGGCGAAGCGCAACGGCATCCGCGTGGGGCCCGGGCGCGGGTCCGCGGCAGGCGCGCTGATCGCCTACGCCATGGGCATCACCGACCTCGACCCGCTGGCCCACGGCCTGATCTTCGAACGTTTCCTCAACCCGGACCGCGTGTCGCCCCCCGACATCGACATCGACTTCGACGAGCGCAGGCGTGGCGACGTCATCCGCTACACCACCGAGCGGTGGGGTGCGGAGAAGGTCGCGCAGGTGATCACCTTCGGCACGATCAAGGCGAAGGCCGCGATCAAGGACTCGGCCCGGGTGCTGTTCGGTCAGCCCGGCTACTCCGTCGCCGACCGGATCTCCAAGGTGTACCCGCCCGCGGTGATGGCCAAGGACATCCCGCTCAACAGCCTGTTCGACCCGAAGCACAAGCGCTACGCCGAGGCCACGGAGATCCGGGCCCTCTACGAGTCCGACCCGCAGGTCAAGCAGATCATCGACACCGGGCGCGGGCTCGAGGGCCTGATCCGCAACGCCGGCGTGCACGCGTGCGCGGTCATCCTCTCGGCCGAGCCGCTGATGGAGACGATCCCGCTGTGGCGCCGGCCGCAGGACGGCTCGATCATCACGCAGTTCGACTACCCGACGTGTGAGTCGCTCGGCCTGCTGAAGATGGACTTCCTGGGGTTGTCCAACCTCACGATCATCGACGACGCGCTCAAGAACATCGAGCGCAACGGCAAGCAGGTGCCCGACCTCGAGACGCTGGGCCTCGACGACAAGGCCACCTACGAGCTGCTCGGCCGCGGCGACACCCTGGGCGTGTTCCAGCTCGATGGTGGCGCGCTGCGCGACCTGCTGCGCCTGATGCGCCCGGACAACTTCGAAGACGTCTCCGCCGTCATCGCCCTGTACCGCCCGGGTCCGATGGGTGCGAAGTCGCACACCAACTACGCGCTGCGCAAGAACGGGCAGCAGGAGATCACCCCGATCCACCCTGAGCTCGAAGACTCGCTCAAGGACATCCTGGACACGACCTACGGTCTGATCGTCTACCAGGAGCAGGTCATGGCGATCGCGCAGAAGGTGGCCGGGTACACGCTGGCACAAGCAGATTTGCTGCGCCGCGCGATGGGCAAGAAGAAGAAGGAAGTCCTCGACGCCGAGTACGTCAACTTCTCGAAGGGCATGAAGGACAACGGCTTCTCCGAGGCCGCGGTCAAGACCCTGTGGGACATCCTGGTCCCGTTCGCCGACTACGCGTTCAACAAGGCGCACTCCGCCGCGTACGGCCTCGTCGCGTACTGGACGGCCTACCTCAAGGCCAACTACCCGGCCGAGTACATGGCCGCGCTGCTCACCACGAACTCCGACAACAAGGACAAGTCCGCGATCTACCTCGCGGAGTGCCGCCGGATGGGCATCACGGTGCTCCCGCCGGACGTCAACGAGTCCGTGCGCGAGTTCTCCCCGGTCGGCGAGGACATCCGCTTCGGCCTGGGCGCGATCCGCAACGTCGGCCACAACGTGGTCGACTCGATCATCAACGCGCGCACGGAGAAGGGGGAGTACACCGACTTCTCCGACTACCTGCGCAAGGTGGACACCGCCGCCTGCAACAAGAAGGTCGTCGAGTCCCTGATCAAGGCGGGCGCCTTCGACTCGCTCAAGCACCCGCGCAAGGGCCTGCACCTGATCCACGTCGACGCCATCGACGCGATCATGGACACCAAGAAGGCCGAGGCGGTCGGCCAGTTCGACCTCTTCGGCGGCGGCGACGACACCGGCGGCGGGGAAGACCTGGGCAGCGTCTTCGACGTGCCGATCCCGGACGAGTTCTGGGAGCCCAAGCACCAGCTCGCGATGGAGCGGGAGATGCTGGGCCTCTACGTGTCCGGCCACCCGCTCAACGGCGTCGAGCACATCCTCACCGCGCAGTCGGACACCTCGATCGCCACGATCCTCGAAGGCAGCATCTCCGACGGGGCCCAGGTCACCATCGGCGGCATCCTGTCCAACGTGGCCCGCCGGGTGAACCGCAACGGCGAGCCGTGGGCGACGGCGCAGCTGGAGGACCTCAACGGTGGCATCGAGGTCCTGTTCTTCCCGAAGTCGTTCGCGGTGATCGGCATGAGCGTCGTGGAGGACGCGATCGTGCTGATCAAGGCCCGGGTGGCCAAGCGCGACGACCGGATCTCGCTGATCGTCAACGACTTGGCGATCCCGGACCTGTCGAACACCGCCGGTGCTCCCATGCGCGTGTCGATGTCGGCGACCAAGTGCACGCCACCGCTGGTGTCCCAGCTGAAGGACGTGCTGGGCGCACACCCGGGCACCACCGAGGTGCACCTGAAGCTGATCAACGGTCAGCGGGTGACCACGCTGAAGCTGGACGACTCCCTGCGCGTGAGCCCGGGGCCGTCGCTGATGGGCGACCTGAAGGCGTTGCTCGGTCCGGGCTGCCTGGGCTGACCCCGGCCAGCACACTGTCCACAAGCGACACCAGATAGCGCCGGGGCGCCGGCTGGGACTGGACGAGCACGCGGAACCACAACGCGCCGGCGAGCATGTCCATGATCATGGCCTGGTCGGCGCCGGAGGCCAGTTCGCCGCGGGCCACCGCGCGCTCGAACACCGGGTGCTCACGGGCCCGCCGGTCGATGAAAAACTGCGCCGCCACGGAGGCGAGCGCGGGCCGCCCCGGGGTGGCGATCAGGGTCGCCGCGGCGATCTGCGCGGTCGGCGGCTTGGTCAGCAGCCGGGTGATCTCCCCGGCCAGCGCGAGCAGGTCCCCGCGCAGGCTCCCGGTGTCGGGGATGGGGAACTCCAGCACCGACGAGTTCACCAGCGCCGCCGCCAGCAGTTCGTCCTTCGACGCCCACCAGCGGTAGATCGTGGTCTTGTTGACCTCCGCCCGGGCGGCGACGGCCTCGATCGCCAGCCGGTCGTAGCCGTGCTCGGCCAGCAGGTCCAGCGTCGCCTTGAAGATCTCTTGCGTCCGTCGGGGTCCCGCGCTCATGCCCGCATCCTAAACGCAACGCACCGTTGCGTTTGGCCGGAGGCTTCGCTACGGTCGAAACACAACGCAACGGTGCGTTGCATTTCGAGGAGTCGTCATGAACCTGCCGATCGTCTTCGTCCACGGCATCCGCGTCTCCGGCGCCATGTGGGCGCCGCACCGGGACCTGTTGTCCCCCACGCCGATCCGCACCCCCGACCTGCCGGGACACGGCACCCGGCGCGGCGAGCCGTTCACCCTGGCCGGCGCGATCCGCACGGTCGTCGACGCCATCGACGAGGTCGGCGGCCGCGCCCTGGTCGTCGGGCACTCGCTCGGGGGCTACGCCGCGATCGCGGCCGCCGCGCGGCACCCGCACAAGGTGGCCGGGCTCGTCGCGTCCGGTGCCACGACCGTCCCCGGCCGGGTCCTCACCTCCGCGTTCTTCCTGGCGCACAAGGCTTTGTCGCGGTTGCGGGACGGCGGCGACGCGGTGAGCCGGGCTCAGTTCCGTGGCCTGCTCCCGCCCGCGGTGGCCGAACCGGTGATCGCCGCGGGCATCGCGACCGAGGTCATCCCGTCGGTGCTCGCGCAGGCCGCGCGGTTCGACCCGTTGACCGACCTCGCCTCGTACCCGGGGCCGGTGTGGCTGGTCAACGGCGCACACGACCACTTCCGCGCGGGGGAGCGCCGGTTCGTCCGGGTCTGCTGGGATGGCCGGCTGATCGTCGTGCCGCGCGCCGGGCACTACCTGCCGATGGTCCGCGCCGCCGAGTTCAGCCGCATCGTGCGGGACTGCGCGGCGGTGGCGGCGGGTCCGGCTCCGGGAGTACGGTCGGAAGAAGCGAGTTAACGCCGTTTACGCTCGAGGGGAGCCATCGCGATGGGGGCCAGCGCACCACTCGAACTCGACGAGACCTTCGTCCAGAACCCGCACCAGCTCTACGAACTGCTCCGCGCCCAGGCGCCGGTCCGCAAGGTGACCATGATGCGCGGGCTGGACGCCTGGCTCGTCACCCGCTACGACGACGTGCGGGCCGCGCTCGCCGACCCGCGCCTGGCCAAGAACGCCGGGCGGATCCGCGAGCTCGCCCAACGCCAGGCCGAGGACAAGGGGCTGACCCGCCCGGGGTTCGACGCGAGCCTGTCGGCGCACATGCTCAACGCCGACCCGCCGGACCACAGCCGGCTGCGCAAGCTGGTGAACAAGGCGTTCACCAGCCGCACGGTCGCGCGGCTGCAGCCACGCATCGAGCAGATCACCGACGAGCTGCTGGATGCCATGGCGGGCAAGGAAAACGTCGACCTGCTGGACACGCTGGCCTTCCCGCTGCCGATCACGGTGATCTGCGAGCTGCTCGGCGTGCCGATGGACGAACGCGACGATTTCCGCGTGTGGTCGAACATCCTGCTGTCCTCCGACCAGGGCGAGCGGGTGCCCGAGGCGGCCCAGAAGATGGCCGAGTACCTGACCAAGCTGGTCGCGTCCAAGCGGGCGACGCCGACCGAGGACCTGCTCACCGAGCTCGTCGAGGCCACCGAGGACGGCGACCGGCTGTCGGAGGAAGAGCTCGTCGGCATGGCGTTCCTGCTGATGGTCGCCGGGCACGAGACCACGGTGAACCTGATCGGCAACGGTGTGCTGCACCTGCTGCGCAACCCCGACCAGCTCGCCGCGCTGCGCGCGCACCCCGACCTGCTGCCCGGCGCCGTCGAGGAGATCCTGCGCCTGGAAGGCCCGGTCAACATCGCCACGATCCGCTTCTCCGCCGAGCCGATAACCCTTGGTGGACAAGAGATTCCGGCCGGGGAGTTCGTGATGGTCGCGTTGTCGTCGGCCAACCGCGACCCGGAGAAGTTCGCCGACCCGGACACGCTGGACATCACGCGCCCGGCCGGCGGCCACATGGCCTTCGGTCACGGCATCCACTACTGCGTGGGCGCGCCGCTGGCCCGGCTCGAGGGGCAGATCGCGCTGGGCAAGCTGATCGCCCGGTTCCCCGGGCTGGCGCTCGCGGCCGAGCCCGAAGAGCTGGTGTGGCGCAACAGCACCCTGATGCGCGGATTGACCAACCTGCCGGTGCGCACCGGCTAGGGTTCCCCGCGTGACCGAGGGGGACTGGGGACCGCTGTTGCGCGTGGTCCGTGAACGAGCCGAGGCGATCGCCCGGTGACGCACGAGACCCGCAGGCGCCGCGCCGGCTTCTACTTCACCGCGGCCATCCTGTTCATGCCGGTCCTCCTGCTGGCGTGCACGGCGGCGGTCACGCCCCAGTACCTCGCGTACCTCGACTCCGCCGACGGGTGGAAGGACGTCGGGCTCGCGGTGCTGGTGATCGTCGTGCTGCTGCTGATCGGCCTCGGCTACGCCCTGGCCAGGCGGTACTGGCGCAAGCGGTCCCCGGCCATCCCGGCCCAGGTCGGCGCCGCGATCGGGATCGTCGGTGGCCTGGTGCCCACCAACATGGTGGCGGTCACCACCGACGACTCGAAGATTGTCCTGATGGGCCTGGTGCCGCTCGCCGTGGTCGGTGCCGTGCTGCCGTGGTGGCTGGCCCGCGTCGGTCAGCGCACCTTGTGGGAGCCGATCGACGACGAGCTGATCGACTCGGGCGACCAGGTCGTGGTGCGGGCGCGGGGCAACCGCGGGCTCACGCTGTCCGTCGACCGGTTCCACGTCGTGCTGGACCGCGCCGGTGCCAACGGTTTCCACCTGTTCGAAGACCTGGGCCGCGTCACCTCGGTGACGGTGACCAAGTCGCTCAACGAGGAGCGCCGCGACGTCACCGGCAGCGGCGACGAGATCACCGTCCCGCCGGGCGCCGCGGTGCGCATCCGGATGACCCGCGGCACCTGGTTCGTCCCCGTCGACGACGCCGAGGGCGTGACCCGGCTGATCACCCGCCGCCGTGACGAGGCAATCGCCGGACAAGTCGGCGGAGAGGACGAGTTCGCGGATGACGAGGAGGCCGTGTTCCACGCACGCCGCAACCGCAGGATGACCCTCACCATCGACGAGAGCAGCCTCGTCATGGCGGGCCGGCGGCCCGGCGAGACGTTCTACGCCTACGCGGAGTTCGACGAGTTCACCTCGGTCGAGGTGATCACGATCAGCGCCGACCAGCGCCGCGACGTCACCGGCGAGCAGGACGAGGTGCTGGTCACCGCGGGCGAGGCGCTGCGCATCGAGGTCGAGGACGGCGAGTGGCTCTTCCCGATCGACGAAGCGCAGGAGATCGCGACGCTGATCACCACCCGCGTCCAGCGCTACCGGCTCGAGGACGAACAGGTGGACGACGCCTAATCTCTGCCGCGTGGAGCTGAGCGAGCTGATCGCGCTTGACCGCGCGCACGTCTGGCACCCGTACGGGCCGATGCCCGGGACGGTGGAGCCGCAGGTGATCACGTCCGCGAGCGGGGTCCGGCTGACCCTGCACGACGGCCGTGAGCTGGTCGACGGCATGTCGTCCTGGTGGGCGGCCATCCACGGCTACCGCCACCCGGTCCTCGACGCCGCGCTCACCGAGCAGGCGGGCCGGATGAGCCACGTCATGTTCGGCGGTCTCACCCACGAGCCCGCCGTGCGCCTGGCCAAGACCCTCGTCGACATCACGCCCGAGCCGCTGCGCCACGTCTTCCTGTGCGACTCCGGCTCGGTCTCCGTCGAGGTCGCGATCAAGATGTGCCTGCAGTACTGGCGCTCGCTGGGCAAGCCGGCCAAACGCCGCATGCTGACCTGGCGCGGCGGCTACCACGGCGACACGTTCCACCCCATGAGCGTCTGCGACCCGGACGGCGGGATGCACAGCCTCTGGCGCGGGGTCCTGCCCGAGCAGGTCTTCGCCGACGCGCCGCCCAAGGACCTCGAACACGACTACGTCGCCCACCTCGCCGAGCTGATCGAGACCCACGCCGACGAACTGGCCGCGGTCATCGTCGAACCCGTCGTGCAGGGCGCGGGCGGCATGCGCTTCCACGACCCGCGCTACCTGCACGTGCTGCGCGAGCTCTGCACCACGCACGACGTGCTGCTGGTCTTCGACGAGATCGCCACCGGCTTCGGCCGCAGCGGCGCGTTGTTCGCCGCCGACCACGCGAACGTCAGCCCGGACGTGATGTGCGTCGGCAAGGCCATCACCGGCGGGTACCTCAGCCTCGCCGCCGCCGTGTGCACCAGCCAGGTCGCCGACGGCATCTCCCGCGGCGAGCTGCCGGTGCTCGCGCACGGCCCGACGTTCATGGGCAACCCGCTGGCGTGCGCGGTCGCCAACGCGTCGATCGGGTTGCTGCTCGGCCAGGACTGGCTGCACGAGGTGAAGCGGATCGAGCGCGGGCTGACCGACGGGCTAGCCCACGCGAGGGAACTCGCCGGGGTTCGTGAGGTGCGGGTGCTGGGCGCGATCGGCGTCGTGCAACTGGATCACGAGGTGGACATGGCGGCCGCCACGAAGGCCGCCGTCGAGGCCGGTGTGTGGCTGCGCCCGTTCCGCGACCTGGTCTACACCATGCCGCCCTACGTGTGCACCGACGAAGACGTCGCGGCCATCTGCCGCGGTGTCGTCGCCGCCGCTGCTACCGCCTGACTCGACCGCGCATCGAGGGTGTCGAGGCGGAGCGCGGGACGCGGCCCTTCACCACCGCGCTAGTGTTTGGCGCCGTGACCCAGGCCAGGACCAAGGTCGACGGAACGGACAGGTGGCTGCTGGGCGTCGGGGTGGGACTGGCGGTTGCCGGGTTGCTGATCGCGATCCTGATGACGCTCGCCGTGCCGGTGCTCGGTCTCGTGCTGCTGGTCCCCATGCTGCTCGCCGCCGCCGTCAGCGGCGGACGCGTCCTGCTGCGCAAGCAGCCGGCCGCCGAGGCGCTGACGACGCTGCGCGACGCCGTCATCGTGTTCCTCGCCATCGGCGTGCTGAGCATGGTCGCGGGCATGACCGTGTACCACCGCACCGACGTGACCTACCTCGGCTCCGTGGTGACCCAGCGCGGCACGATCCGGGTCGCCGACTGCGACGAGGGGCCGATCTTCGGCCTGCACGGCTACGGCCGCACGGCCACCTGCCACGGCAAGGTCACGTGGGCCGACGGGCCTTCCGAACAGGTGCGGCTCAACGGCCTGGGCCGCCCGGACGTCGGCAAGTCCGTCCCGGTGGCCAGGGAACGCCTGCTCACCGGCACCCTGGTCGTCACCCGCGACGACGGCCACCCGTGGCTGCTCGCCGGGTTGTTGCTTGGCACGCCCTTGTTGCTGCTGGCGCTCTGGTTGCTGGTGCTGATGCCTTCAGTGGTGATCCGGCCGGTGCGCAGCGACCCGGTTCGCCGGCTGCGCCAGCGCCGCGAGGAGGCCGAGGAGTACCAGGCGAGCCGTGCCGAGGCCAGGATCCGGCGCAAGCGGGGCAAGGTCGGCTTCGCGCAGATGCGCAAGGTGCCGGGGTGGGTGGTCACCGGCGACCTGCGCCGGCTGCGGGTCGTCGCGGTGCTGTTGATCGTGGGCGGCCTGGTCGTCTACGGCGTGCGCGGCACCCCGGAGCTCCCCGGCCGGGCCGGGCTGGGGATCACGATCGGCGCGCTGGGCGGCCTGCTGCTGGTGATCGTGGCGCAACGCATCGAGCGCAGGCGCCGGGAGGCCGCGCGGATCGCGGAGTACGGCCCGGACGCGGCCGACGCCATCGACGCCGCGCGGGACCGTGCCCGCCGCCCGCGCCCGCTGCTGTCCAGCAGCCTTGCCACGATCCTCGGCATCGTCGGGCTCGCCCAGATCCGGCCGGTGGTCAACGCCGTGACCAGCGGCGCGGACGGCGGCATGGTGGTGACCATGGCGTTACCGGCGCTCGGTCTGCTCACGGCGGCGATCCTGCTGCTCGTGCCGGCGTCGGACGACGACCGGGGCTGGCGGCGCCTGATGTGCACGTCGGTACGGGCGTCCCTGCCCGACCTGCCCGACGAACTGCGCCCCGCGCTGACCGAGCGTGAGCTCTACCTCGTGGACAATCCCTACTAGTACTTCTCTTCCACCACAGCACAGCGTGGTGACGGCTGCTGATCGAAGGTCGAGGTGGCGGGGCTAATCTGGTCGACCGTGGGCGTGCTCGTGATCACCGGCACCGGGACCGACGTCGGCAAGACCGTGGTGACCGCCGCCGTGGCCGCACTGGCCGCGGCCTCGGGTCGCAGCGTCGCCGTGCTCAAGCCGGCGCAGACCGGGGTGCTGCCCGGCGAGGCAGGCGACCTCCAGCAGGTCCGGGCCCTGGCCGGCGACGTCACCACCCTGGAGCTGCGCCGCTTCCCCGACCCGCTGGCCCCCGACACGGCCGCGTTGCGGGCCGGGATGCCGGCCGTGCGCCCGTCCGAGGTGGCCGCCGCGGCGAGCGAACTGATTGCCGGCCACGACCAGGTGCTGATCGAGGGCGCGGGCGGCCTGCTGGTCCGCTTCGACCGCGACGGCGGCACGCTCGCCGACGTCGCGTGGTCGCTCGCCGCGCCCGTGCTGGTCGTGGCCCAGGCCGGGCTCGGCGTGCTGAACACGGTCGCGCTGACCACGGAGGCGTTGGGCCGCAGGGGGATCGCGTGCGCGGGCGTGGTGATCGGGTCGTGGCCCGCCGAGCCGGACCTCGCCGCCCGCTGCAACCTCGACGACATCCCCGACGTCGCGGGCGTGCCCCTGGTCGGCGCCTTGCCGGCGGGTAGCGGCGCGCTCGGCCCCGAGGAGTTCCTCGCCGTCGCCCGCCAGGGCCTGGGACCGTCGCTCGGCGGCGAGTTCGATGCCAAATCCTTCCAACTCGAGCACCACGGGTGATCTCGCTCGCTGTGGACTCGAGTTCGGTCATGCACACTGACCCCGAGCATCGAACGTAACCGGCGGATGCAAATCCGGGGAGGCGGAACAGTGACCGCAGCAGCCGAGCGGGTCGAGACGACCGGCACCGACACCGACATCCTCGCGATCGCCCGCGAGCAGGTGCTCGAACGCGGCGAAGGCCTCAGCGAACAGCAGATCCTCGAGGTGCTGCGGCTCGGCGACGACCGGCTCACCGAACTGCTCGAGCTCGCCCACGCCGTGCGGATGCGTTGGTGCGGCCCGGAAGTCGAGGTCGAGGGCATCATCAGCCTCAAGACCGGCGGCTGCCCGGAGGACTGCCACTTCTGCTCGCAGTCCGGCCGGTTCCCGACGCCGGTGCGCTCGGCGTGGCTCGACATCCCCGGCCTGGTCCGCTCGGCCCGGGAGACCCGCGAGACCGGCGCGACCGAGTTCTGCATCGTCGCCGCCGTGCGCGGCCCGGACAAGCGGCTGCTCTCCCAGGTGCGCGAGGGCATCAAGGCCATCCGCGAGGACGGCAACGACATCCAGATCGCCTGCTCGCTCGGCATGCTCACGCAAGCTCAGGTCGACGAGCTGGTCGAGATGGGCGTGCACCGCTACAACCACAACCTCGAGACGGCCCGCTCGCACTTCCCGAACGTGGTCACCTCGCACACGTGGGAGGAGCGCTGGGAGACCCTGCGGATGGTGCGCGCGGCGGGCATGGAGGTCTGCTGCGGCGGCATCATCGGCATGGGGGAGACCGTCGAGCAGCGCGCGGAGTTCGCCGCGCAGCTGGCCGAGCTGGGCCCGGACGAGTGCACGATGAACTTCCTCATCCCGCAGCCGGGCACCCCGTACGAGAACTACGACGTCGTCGAGGGCAAGGACGCGCTGCGCACGGTCGCCGCGTTCCGCCTGGCGATGCCGCGCCCGCTGATCCGCTTCTCCGGCGGCCGCGAGCTGACCTTCGGCGACCTCGGCACCGAGCAGGGCATGCTCGGCGGCGTCAACGCGATCATCGTCGGCAACTACCTGACCAACCTGGGCCGGCCCGCCGCGCGTGACCTGCAGATGCTGGACGAGCTGAACATGCCGGTCAAGGCGTTGAGCGACAGCCTCTGATGGACGAATGATGGACGAGCAGGTCTACTGCGGCTTCTGCGGGCAGGAGCTCACGGCGCACGACCTGGCCGGGTGCGTCGGCGCGCGCCGGGCCGCGATGGAGCCCCCTCGTTACTGTGCGCACTGCGCGCGTCGGATGGTGGTGCAGGTGACGCCGACCGGGTGGAGCGCCCGGTGCAGCAGGCACGGCGAGGTCGCGTCCGGCTAGGCGGACAGGACCGACTACTCTCGCGTTCACCGCCAGTGACCGGCATGTGGCCCGGCGGACGAGGACTGAGGGAGGCGGTCGTGGCGGACCGGTCGACGGATTCGATTGACTCCACGGACTCCACGGCAGGCGCGCAGGTCACTGCCACCCCGGCCCAGCACCCCTCGTACCCGATGTACGTGCCGCCGCACGTCCCGGCCCGCGTGGTGATCAAGCCCGACCTGCTGCCCGCCGTGAGCGTGCTGTCCACGGTCGCGATCTTCGGCATCGCGATCGGCTGGCTCTGGTCGCGGCTCGCGCCGCCGCAGATGGTCCGGCAGGTCAGCCAAACCCAGCGGTTCCCGTTGACCTCGGAGGACTACCACCCGTTCGACGACCTCGCCGTGTTCGGCGTGCTGGCCCTCGGCGCGGGCATCGTGACCGCGGTCGCCGTGTGGTTCCTGCGGGAGCGCCGCGGCCCGGTGATCCTCGTCGCGGCCGTGCTCGGGGGCCTGGTGGCGGCCTGGCTCGCCATGCAGATCGGGGTGTCGTTCGGGCAGAGCCGGTTCCCGGTGCCGGGCGCGCCCAAGGTCGGCGACGTGTTCGCGTTGGCACCCAAGATCGACTCGGCGTGGGTGGTGGTGGCGTGGCCGTTCACCACCGCGCTGGTCTACGGCGCCCTGGCCGCGTGGAGCAACTCCGACGACCTGGGCCGCAGGCTCGGTTAAGCCCGCTGCGAACCCGGCTCCCGCCGCAACGGATCTGGGCCATGCTCGGCGCATGGACTTCGTGCTGCTGCACGGCACCTCACAGGGACCCCGCGGCTGGCAGCTCCTGATCGACACCCTCGCTGGTCGGGGCCACCGGGCGATCGCGGTCGACTTCCCGACCGGTCGACCCGAGCTCCTCGCCCACGACTACGCCCGCATCGCGGCCGACCAGGTCGATGTCGAGACGCCGGTGGTGGTCGCGCACTCGGGTGCGGGTCTGCTGCTGCCCGCGGTCGCCGACGCGCTCGACGCGCGTCACCTGGTGTGGCTGGCCGCGCCGGTGCCCGACTTCGCGGGCGGGTCGAGCTTCGTCGACCAGATCACCCAGGACGGGCCCGAGCTTGTCGGCGACGAATGGCGCAGCTCGGGCACGGAGTCCACCACGGACCCGGTCGTCGCCGCCTACTTCGGGTTCCACGACTGCGACCTGGCCACTTTGCGCTGGGCCGTGACGACGATGCGCCTGTTCTACCCCCAGGCCGTGTATGCCGAGGCCGCGCCGCCACCACCGCGCCGGCCGTCGACCGCGGTGGTGCCCCGCCACGACCGGACCCTGCGGCCGGAGTGGATGGCCCGGGTCGCGCGGGAACGCCTGGGGGTCGAGCCGGTCGAGGTCGACGGCGGCCACTTCCCGCACGTCTCGCGACCCGAAGAGCTGGCCGACATCCTCGTGCGCGTCAGTTCTGGCTGAACGGCGTCCGGTACTTCGGCGGCGGCGCGGGCACCGCGTGCAAGGTGGACATGATCCCGGCCTCCCGGCTCAGCAACTGCCCGATGGTGCGCAGCCGGTGCAGGGGACGGTTGTCCTCCAACAGCTTCTGCCGGTCCTCGAAGGTCAGCAGGCAGTCCGCGGCGAGCACGTAGGCCAGCTCGTCGGGCGGGACGTCGGTCTCCGGTTCCTTCCACTCACCGGGCTGCCACGCGACCGCGCAGTAGCGGCGGTGCGCGGCCCGCGCCGACTCGCACAGCAGGGCCACCTTGTCCGCGGGCGCGGCGCTGATGTCCTCGTCCTCCAGCCACTCGACGCTGCCCACCAGGTACGGCGCCGCCGACGTGTCGAGGTCCAGCAGCCGGAACCGGCGCTCGCCCGTGGTCACCACGTCGAACCGCCCGTCCGGCAGGCTCTTCGCCTCCCGCAGCAGGCTCGCGCAACCCACGGGCTGCAACTGCTCGACCCGCTCGATCTCCACCTCCGCCGACGGCGTCAGCCCGATGACCCCGAAGCGCCGCTCCGGCACCGTGCCTTTGATCAGGTCGGCGGTGAGCTGGCGGTAGCGCGGCTCGAAGATGTGCAAGGGCAAGTGCGCTCCCGGCAGAAGCACCGTCTGCAGCGGAAACAACGGAAGCGACTCGGCCACGAGACACAACGCTACGGCTTCCGGGCAAGCCTCGCTGGCTCAGCGCCGGCCGGGTGGACGCAGCACGGCGAATGGATCGGTGACCTGCATTCCGGTGTTGGTGAACCGGAACAGCGTCGCCGGTCGGCCGCCGGAGCGGCCGGGCTTGGTGGTGTCTCCCGTCGATTCGAGCAGGCCGCGCCGGGCGAGCACGCGCTGCAGGTTGGTCGCGGAGACGGAGTACCCCAAAGCAGCGGAATAGATGCCACGCAGCTCCGACATCGTGAACGCCGGGGGAGCGAGCGCGAAGCCGATGTTGGTGTAGGACAGCTTGGCCCGCAACCGGTCCCTTGCTCGGAGCACGATGGCGCCGTGGTCGAACGCGGTGACCGGCAGGTCGTCGACCGGGAACCAGTCGGTGTCCGGCGGCACCGCGGGGTCGGCGTCCGAGCGCACCAGCCCGAGGAAGGCCGTCGCCACCACCCGCGGCCCCGGGACCCGGTCGGGCGCGCTGAACACGGCGAGCTGCTCCACGTGCGCGAGCTGCCGGATGTCGACCTTCTCCGCGAGCTGGCGGCGGATCGAGGCCTCGATGTCCTCGCCCCGGCCGAGTTGCCCGCCGGGCAGTGACCACCGGTGTGCGTGCGGTTCCAGCGCGCGCTCCCAGAGCATGACCCGCAGTGATCCCGCTCGCACCTGCAGCACCGCGGCCACTACTTCGTGGGCCAACGGGGTGGGTTCGGTGGTAGCATCGCGCATGTTTTCGATTGTAAGGCGAAAACCTCGCAACCGGAAACAGGACCCGCGGTTCGAGGAGGAACACGATGACGGGGACGCTCGACCTGACGCCGCTGACCGGCGTCGAGCCGGACCAAGCGTGGCGCGACGAAGTTCTTGAGCTGGCGCGACAGCAGGACGCGGTCCTGCTCGCCCACAACTACCAGCTACCCGAGATCCAGGACATCGCCGACCACACCGGCGACTCCCTGGCCCTGTCCCGGATCGCCGCCGAGAGCGACGCCGCGACGATCATCTTCTGCGGCGTGCACTTCATGGCCGAGACCGCGAAGATCCTCAGCCCGGACAAGCGGGTCCTGATCCCCGACGCGCGGGCCGGCTGCTCGCTTGCCGACTCGATCACCGCCGACGAGCTGCGGGCCTGGAAGGCCGAGCACCCCGGCGCGGTGGTCGTGTCGTACGTGAACACCACGGCCGCGGTGAAGGCGGAGACCGACATCTGCTGCACCTCGTCGAACGCGGTCGACGTCGTGGCGTCGATCCCGGCGGACAAGGAGGTGCTGTTCCTGCCCGACCAGTTCCTCGGCGCGCACGTCAAGCGGGTCACCGGGCGGGCGAACCTGCACATCTGGGCGGGCGAGTGCCACGTCCACGCCGGCATCAACGGCCCCGAGCTGGCCCAGCGCGCGGCCGACAACCCGGACGCCGACCTCTTCATCCACCCCGAGTGCGGCTGCGCGACCTCCGCGCTCTACCTGGCCGGTGAAGGTGCGGTGCCGGCCGACAAGGTCAAGATCCTGTCCACCGGCGACATGGTCACCCAGGCCCGCGCCACCAAGGCGAGCACGGTGCTGGTGGCCACCGAGATCGGCATGCTGCACCAGCTGCGCAAGGCCGCGCCGGGCATCGACTTCCGCGCTGTGAACGACCGCGCGTCCTGCCGGTACATGAAGATGATCACCCCGGCCGCTCTGCTGCGGTCGCTGCGGGAAGGCCGCGACGAGGTGCACGTGGACGCCGACATCGCCGCACGCGCTCGGGGCGCGGTGCAGCGCATGATCGAGATCGGCAAGCCTGGCGGTGGCGAATGACGAGCCCCTGCTGGCAGGCGCGGGCCGACCTGGTGGTGGTCGGCACCGGTGTCGCCGGGCTGACCGCCGCGCTGCACGCCCGTGAGCTGGGCCTGCGCACCCTGGTGGTCACCAAGCTCGCCGTCGACGACGGCAACACGCGGTTCGCGCAGGGCGGGGTCGCCGTCGTGCTGCCAGGCGACCACGACGAGGGCGACACCGTCGAGGCGCACGCCCAGGACACGCTCACCGCGGGTGCCGGGCTGTGCGATCCGGACGCGGTGCGCGCCATCGTCTCCGCGGGACCGGCTGTGGTGGCCGACCTGCGCCGCAGGGGAGCGCGGTTCGACCCGGCCGCGACCGGCGGCGGGCTCGCCCGCGGCCGCGAGGGCGGGCACCGGACCTTCCGCGTCGTGCACGCCGGGGGCGACGCCACCGGCGCCGAAGTGGAGCGCGCGCTGGTCGCGTCGGCGCGTGACGGCCGGGTGCCCATGCTGGAGAACCACATCGCGGTCGAGGCGGCCCGCACGCCGCTCGGCGCGGTCGGCGGGCTGCTGGTCCTGGACGCGTCCGGTGTGCCCGGGCTGATCTCGGCGCCGGCTGTCCTGCTGGCCACCGGCGGGCTCGGCCAGCTGTACCAGGCGACGTCGAACCCCGAGGTCGCGACCGGTGACGGGCTGGCGCTGGCGCTGCGGGCCGGGGCGCTGGCCGAGGACCTGGAGTTCGTGCAGTTCCACCCGACCGTGCTCTACACCGGCCGGGGCGCGCGCGGGCGCTGCCCGCTGGTGACCGAGGCCGTGCGCGGCGAGGGCGCGGTGCTGGTCGACGGCGCGGGTCAGCGCGTGATGACCGGCGTGCACCCGCTGGAAGACCTCGCGCCGCGCGACGTGGTGGCCGGGGCGATCATCCGGCGGCTGCTCGAGGAGCCGGGCGCCATCGACGACCACGTGTTCCTGGACGCCACGCACCTGTCGCGCGAGGCGTTCCGCGGCCGGTTCCCCACGGTGTACGCGGCGTGCCAGGAGATCGGCGTCGACCCGTCGACCGACCCGATCCCGGTGGCGCCCGCCGCGCACTTCGCGTGCGGTGGCGTCAAGGCCACCGTGGCCGGGCGGACCGCGGTGACCGGACTGTACGCGGCGGGCGAGGTGGCCCGCAGCGGCCTGCACGGCGCGAACCGGTTGGCGTCCAACAGTTTGCTCGAAGGCCTCGTGATGGGCACCAACGCGGCGGAGGCCGTCGCGGCGGACCTGGCGCTGGGTGTGCTCGCCGACCCGTGGTCGGCCGCGGTGCCGGAGCTGCCCGTGGTCCCGGTCGCCGACCGGGACACGCTGCAGCGAGTGATGAGCCGCTACGCCGCCATCGGCCGCGACGCCGAGGGGCTGGCGGTGGTCGGGTCGGTGCTGGACGTGTCCGCAGTGGACACTCCACTGCGGACCCGCGCGGAGGTCGAGGACGCGGCGCTGACCCTGGCGGCGCGGGCGTTGATCGCGGCCGCGGCGGCCCGCGAGGAGTCGAGGGGATGTCACGTGCGCACTGATTTCACCGAACGGAACGACGCGTGGGCGACGAGCCAGCTGATCCGGCTCAACCCGTCCGGTCAGCCGGTGCTGAGGTGGGCCACGGCCGCGGTGGGTGCGGCGTGAACGGCCTGTCGGCGCGGGCGCGGATCGCCCTGGACGCGGCGAAACTCGACTGCGAGGACGTCCACCGCGTCGTGCGGACCGCGCTGGACGAGGACCTGCGCTATGGCCCGGACGCCACGACCGAGGCAACGGTGCCCGCGGATGCCGTGGCGCTGGCCGAGATCACGCCTCGCAAGGACGGCGTGGTGGCCGGTGTGCCGGTCGCTCTCGCGGTGATCGACGTGGTGCTCGGCGAGCACGGCTACGAGGTGATGGAGCGGGTCACCGACGGCACCGCCGTCCCGGCCGGCCAACCGGTCCTGGTGCTGCGTGGTCCGACGCGCGGGTTGCTGACCGCCGAGCGCACGGCGTTGAACCTGCTGTGCCACCTGTCCGGCGTGGCGACCGCGACCGCGGCCTGGGTGCAGGCCGTAGCGGGAACGTCCTGTGCCATCAGGGATTCACGCAAGACCCTGCCCGGGCTGCGCCAGCTGGAGAAGTACGCCGTGCGCTGCGGCGGTGGCGTCAACCACCGCATGGGCCTGGGCGATGCCGTGCTGATCAAGGACAACCACGTGGCCGCTGCTGGTTCGGTCACGGCGGCGCTGGCGGCGGCACGGGCTCGGGCGCCGGAGCTGGCGTGCGAGGTCGAAGTGGACACCCTGGAGCAGTTCGACGAGGCGTTGGCCGCGGGGGCCGAGGAGATCCTGCTGGACAACTTCACGCCCGCGCAATGCGCGGAGGCGGTTCGGCGCCGCGGGTCCGCGAAGACGCGGTTGGAGGCCTCTGGCGGGCTGACCTTGGACGTGGCGGCGGCCTATGCGGGTACTGGGGTGGATTACCTGTCTGTGGGCGCTTTGACACACTCGTCGCCTGTTTTGGACTTGGGGATGGACTTGCGCTGATTGGCTCTCGACTGGGAGTGGGTGGTGGCTGATTGGGGTCGAGTGGTCGTTGGCGGTTGCTCTCGTGTGGGTGTTGCTGCCGCGGGTGTTCGCCGCCGGTGGCTGGTTTGGCCTCGGGGGTTGGTGGCGGCGAACACCCTTGCCAACGGTGTCGGTGGTTGCGTGGCGTGGGTGGCCCGGTTGAGGGGTTGCGCTGGGAGGGTGGCCGGCGGGTGCCGGGTGGTCCCGATGGGGAGGGCTGGGTTACGGGCATGCGGTCGTCGGGGGCGATGCTGGGCGGTGGCTGGGTTTTCGTAGGTGGTTGCTCTCGGGGTGAGGGTTGCTTGTCGTGGGTGGTGGCTGGGACTGGGTGACTGATGTTGGTTGGCTGGTCGTTTCGGTTGCTCTCGTGTGGGTGGGCTGCCGCGGGTGTTCGCCGCCGGTGGCTGGTTTGGCCTCGGGGCGGGGAGCGGCGAACACCCTTGCCACCGGTGGCCGGTGGTTGCGTGGCGTGGGTGGCCGGGTTGAGGGGTTGCGTTGCGAGGGCGCCCTGCGGTTGCCGGGTGGTCCCGGCGGTGGCTGAGTTACAGGAATTTACGCAGTGCGTTGCAACCAGGGCGGTGGCGTGAATACCGGCAGCCCGTTATCCATGTGCACCGTCCATTCGGTGTGATGGATCAGCCGATGGTGATACGGGCACACCAATACCAGATTATCCAGCGTGGTTAGTCCGCCGTCTGCCCAATGTTTGATGTGGTGGGCGTGACATTGATGCGGTGTTCGCGCACAACCCGGTGCAGCGCAGCCCCCGTCTCGGATGGCGAGGGCTCGACGCAATCGTTTATCGGCCAGGCGGCGGGTTTCCCCGATATCCAACGGCTGGGATTTGCCGCCGAGGACAACCGGGATGATTTTCCCCTCGCACGCGACCCGGCGGGCCTGCTCCGGAGTCAGCGTGCGGGCATCGTCCAGCATCGCCTGGCCGATCCGGGTCTGCAGGGTCTCCAAGGAGACCGTCACCGCGATGTGCGGACGTTCGCCACCCTCTGCCGGGGCTTGGCCGGAGTCGGCGGCGAACCCGATGATCTCGGCCAGCGCGTCACCCTGCCGCTCGCTCAGCGTCCGGTCGTCCTGGGGCTGGGGCTTGGCCAGCGGGGACAGCAGGCTGCGGAGCACGCTGGCGTCTTCCCCGCCGAGCCGGAACTGGCCTGACAGCGACCCGTCGCGGTGTTCGTACAGGTCCAGCGTGTTCTGCGCGTCCACCACAGTGGGGTCGATGGGTTTGCGACCGTCGGGGTTCAGGGCCTCGACGATGCGCTCGCCCAGGCGGATGAGCTGGGTCGGGTTGAACTTCCGCGCCAGCCCGGTCATGTCTGCCTCGACTTGCTCGGCGTGCTCGACCGGCACGCTCTTCACCGTGGTGGCGATCTTGTCCACATGCGCACCGGAGATCTTCCCGGCCGCCATCGCCGCTCGGGCGGCCGGTAGCCGTGGCGGGATCACCTGTCCGGTGATTCCCACCTTCGGGCACAACAACTCGACGTGGTGTTCGAGACGTTTCGCTTCGAGGGCGGTCACGTGCAGAACATCCTGCAGGAACCGCCACAATTGGGGATACCCGGACTCTTTCCACTCGATCTGGGAAATGTCGTCGAGCAGCTTCAACTCCAGTTGCCGCATCTGCGCGACAGTCGAGTTAAGCCCCCCCAGCTCCATACCCCCGATCATACCACGCCATTCGAACAAATGGTCTAACACGAACGGGGGAACAATCGACGGAATATTCCATCTTCCACGCAGCCCAGCCACTGCCGGGACCACCCAACAAACGGCAGGGAACAACGCGACGCAACCATTCACCTCGGCCACCCACGCAGCGCAAACCGCCGGCCCCGTGGGCAAGGGTGTTCGCCGCCCCAACCCCGAGACCAACCCAACCGTCCGGCGGCGAACACCCGCGGCAGCCGCCCCTAATAGCTCCAAAACAGAAAGCCGCGCGAACTCCCCGCCTCAGCCAGGGATGACCACCGCGCGGTCGCGGATGCGATCCCACGCGGCGAGCGGGGCGTCGGTCAGCGAGAACACGTCGTCCACTGTGTGCAGACCCGGCCCGCGCTCTCGCATGTCCACAATAGACTGCGCGACCGCCTCGTCGATCTCGCACACCGTCGCGATCACTGGCGCCGGGGCACTGGCGAGGTCGACCAGCCCGCCGTCGTCGTAGGTGCCGTTGCGGTCGGGGCGGCCTATGTGCAGTTCGCGGGCCATCATCGGGTCGGTGCGCACCAGCTCGCGGGCTTCCTCGCGTCGCTTTCGCGCGGCCAGGACCGCGGCGACCGCCGGATCGACCGGCGGTCCAGCGGGCTTCGGCTGCTCGCCGAAGAAGACCCGTCGCCGCAACGGCGCCTGCAGCAGGCACGCGACCGCGATCGCGACCATGGCCAGCCCTACACCGATCGAACTGATCACCTGACCGGCCCCAGTCGCCGGCCGCCCATCCGGGCCGGTGGGAGCCAGCGAGATCAACACGCAGATGACCGCCCCGGCCGCGGCGAACACCACCGCGTTGCGCGCGACCGGCCGCGACCAGCCGAGCCGCCCGCCCGCGTGCACGAACGGCGCCCACGCCAAGATGCCCGCGCTCGCCGCGGTCACCACGAAGTACCAGCCGCCACTGCGGAGCCACTGCCGTCGACGCTCCCGGCGCTCCTCTTTCGTCACGAGTCACCAGTCGCGGCCGGATCGGCTCCCGTTACCGGTCGCGCTGTTCACCGCCACATGGAGCTCAACCCGGCCCGCAGGTCCTCGCCCGTCGGCGACTCCGACGGGTTGACCAGCCACTGCGTCGCCAGCCCGTCGCAGACCGCCATGATGAAGCTCGCCAACGCGCGGCACGCCGGGTCGTCCGGCGACGACCCGAGTGACTCGGCGACGACCGCGCTGACCCGGTCCCGCGTCGCGCGCTGGATCTCGGCCAACTGCGTGCGCAGTTCCGGGTCCCGGTCGGCCTGCGCGAGCGCTTCGACGAACGACAGCAGCATCGACCGCTGCCCGGGCAACTGTTCCAGCATCACCGACCACGCCCGCAGGCACCGCTCGACCGGTGTCTCGTGCTCGGCGGTCATCGCGACCTTCACCAGTTCGGTGGTCCACTCCTCGAACACGCTGCCGAGCGCCGCGTTGAGCAGCCCGGCCTTGGATCCGAAGTGGTAGCCGATCGAGGCGAGGTTGGTGCCGGACTCGGCGACCAGGTCGCGCGCCGTGATGTGCGCGTACCCCTTGTCCTGCAAGAGTTTGCGCGCCGCGTCGAGCAGCTGGTCCCGGTGGCCCATCCGCTCACAGTAGTTGCCCACGGATCTATACGCGCGTATAAAACTCGGTAGGGAGGACGCATGGCCACGCTGAACCTGAACCAGGCACCGCAACTCACCGAGGACAGCTCGTTCCCGCCGGGCCCGCGCGGCCCCCGCCCGCTGATGACGGTGCTGTTCATGACCGCGCGCCAGTTCCTCGCACCGCGCTGGCAGCGCCGCTACGGCGACATGATCACCGTCCGCATCGCGCTGGGCCGCACCGCCGTCCTCGTCGGCTCGCAAGAGCTGATCAAGGAGGTGTTCGCGGGCAAGCCGTCGGTGTTCCACGCGGGTGAGGGCAACGACATCCTCGCGCCGATCATGGGCCCGAACTCGGTGCTGACCATGGACGACGAGCCGCACCTGCGGGCCCGCAAGCAGCTGATGCCCGCGTTCAACGGCGCTGCGCTGCGCGGCTACCAGGGCATGATGACCGAGCTGGCCGAGCAGGCTGTCGAGCGCTTCCCGACCGGGCGCGCGTTCGCCACGCACCCGCTGATGAACGGCGTGACGCTGGAGATCATCCTGCGAGTCGTCTTCGGCATGGCCGAGGGTGACCGGCTGCGCAAGCTGCGACCGGCGCTGCGCCGCGTCGTCTCGATCGGCCCGATCGCGGTGATGGGCTGGACGTATCCCAAGCTCGAGCGGCACTGGCCATGGCGGCGCAACCGCGAGGCCCTGGACGCGGTGAACGAGTTGCTCTACGCCGAGATCGCCCAGCGGCGCACGGAGCCGGACCTGGCTTCCCGCACCGACGTGCTGTCCCAGCTGATCACCGCGGACCCCGACGTGCCCGACGCCGAGCTGCGCGACCACATGATGACGTTGTTGCTGGCTGGCCACGAGACGACCGCGACCGCGTTGGCCTGGTCGCTGCTGGAACTGGCCCACCACCCGGCCATCCAGCGCAAGGCCCGCGAAGCCGCCGACACCGACGACGACGAATACCTCACGGCGGTGGTCAAGGAGGCGATGCGCCTGCGCCCCGTGATCTACACGGTGGCCCGCCGCATCAAGGAACCGGTTTCCCTGGGCGGCTACAACCTGCCCAAGGGCACGATCGTCGCGCCGTGCATCGGCCTCGTGCAACGGAACCCGGCCCACTACCCCGAGCCCGGCGAGTTCCGTCCGGAGCGCTTCATCGGCAAGGGTCCGGAAAGCGGCACTTGGATCCCGTTCGGTGGCGGTGTCCGCCGTTGCATCGGCGCGGGCTTCTCGCTGCAGGAGGCGGCCGCCGTGCTGAAGGCCGTGCTGCGGCGCTACGAGCTGGCGCCCGCGGGCAAGATGGAACGCCAGAAGTCCCGCAACATCACCCTGATCCCGTCCAACGGCGCCCGGGTCATCGCGCGGGAGCGGCCGTCTCGCTGAGCATGTCCGGCCAACGCCGGATCAAACCGACCGCGGTGGCGATCGACCCGGCGCCGGTCCGCAATGGCCGAAACGCCAAGCGCATGGGCGCACTGGCCAGCTCGAGTGGCCGGAGCTGCTCGAGGAAGAGCGCGACGGCTTCCTGCACTTCCTGCAGCGAGTCCAGCTCACCGCGTGCCTCGGCGAGGCTCGACCGCGCCTCCTCGATCTCCGCGGCGGTACCGGTTTCCAGTAGATGGGCCACATAGCCACGGAACACGGCGTCCGTTTCGAACACCACTTGCTGCAATTCGGCGGCCCCCGATTCGAACTCCCGGCCAAGCGGCTCGATCGCCGCGGCAGTGTCCCGGATCGCTTGCCTGGCTTGATCGCCTTCGAGGTGCGCCAACCCCGCGCTGCGTTCGGTCAGCACCTGTCCGAGGTGCTCCATCGTGGCGTTGATCCGCATGGCGATCGGCCCTGCCTCGGCCACCATCCGCTCGGTGGCCTCGCCCAGCTCGATGGATCCGGGGCGATCGTCGGGCAGGCAGACCGCCCCGGTGCCGTTCGGCATGCTCGCAAGGGTCCGCTCCGCGTTCTCGACGACGGTGACGAGGTCGTTCGCGAGCCGCACCAGCTCGCGCCGCCACACCGGGGAGTTCGGACCTTCGATCCAGGCTTCGCGGAAGTCCCGGTACTGCCGATCGGCGATGATCCGCGCTGCCGGATCGGCATTCTCCTCCGTCAGGTACGAATGGCCGAGCACGACCACGGGCAGCACCAACGACTGCACGCCGAGGCCTTTCGCCTCGTTGTGGTAGGTGAGCAGTTCATCGCGACAGGCCTGACGGTCGAAGTACTGCCTGGTCACGATGGGCATGAACACCGCCGCCTGCGCCAGGCTCGCCTGGATGCGCGGCGTCCACTCCTCGCCCCAGCCGACCGATTCATGGTCGATGAAAGGCTCGACCTGCCGGTTGCGGTCGGCGAACGCGAAGTGGGCGAGCTGCGCCGCGAACTGGTCGACGAAGCGCATCACCGTGTCGTCGGCGCGGGCATAGCTGATGAAGCACTTGATCGGCGGCTCGGCGCTCATGGCTGGCATGGGCCGAAGTTAGATCCGGCGCCCGGTCAGACAATGGACCTGCCGCGACGTTTCCTGGAACTGGCCAGTTCTTGTCCAGTCAGAGCCTTCGGTTGGCCAGCACGGGGATCGCGGTCCGGGCCGCCTCGACGGCGTCCAAGTCCACATCGGACACGAGCAAGCCGGGCTTCTCGTCCAGCTGCGCGACGATCTCGCCGAACGGCGAGGCCACGGTGCTGTACCCGATGCCCGTGGGCGCCGTTCCGCGAGCCGAGCCACCGGAGGCCAACGGATCGGCCTGGCCGCAGGCGAAGACCCAGGATGTGCAGTCCAGCGCGCGCGCCCGCACCAGCAGCTCCCACTGCGACCGCTTGCCTTCCCCGGCGCCCCACGACGCCGGCACCAGCACGGCCGAAGCTCCGCGATCGGCCAGCAACCGGAACAGCTCCGGGAACCGCACGTCGTAACAGGTCGCGATACCGACGGTGACCCCGGCCACGGTGACGGTCACCGGGGCGGCACCCGGCGCCACGGTGCGCGATTCCGCGAAGCCGAACGCGTCGAACAGGTGGATCTTGTCGTAGCCCAGGTGCTCGCCACGGCCGGTGACCAGCACGGTGTTGAACACGCGCCCGTCGTCGCTCGGCCGGAACATGCCGGCCACCACGACCACGTCGTGCGCGGCGGCGATCGAGGCGACGGCGCCGGCCCACGGCCCGTCCAGCTCCTCGGCCACCGGCCCCAGCGGCACGCCGAAGCACGCCATCGTGGCCTCGGGGAACACCACCACGTCGGCGCCCTGCTCGGCCGCCTCCCGGGTCCGCTCGGCGACCAGGTCGAGGTTCGCCTTGGGCTCCGGTCCCGACGTGATCTGTGCCAGCGCCACGCGCATCCTTGTTCCTCCTTGGCTCAAAACCGCACCGCGCCACCCACCGCGCCCACTAGGGTCGCGGACGTGGGCCGAGGAATCCAGCGGGCGATCCCGCTCGCCGCCACCGCTGGTGCGGTGGCCGTGCTCGCGGGCTGCACGGCCGACCCGGCGCCGACCGCGTCCGGTGATCTCGACGGTACGTCCATCGTCATCGCCGTGTCCGCCGAGCCGGCCAGCCTCAACCCGCTCGCCGGCTACGCGCCGCACGGCTCGGCCAAGCTCTACGACGGGCTGCTGGAGTACCAGCCCGACATGCAGTTGCACCCGCTGCTGGCCACCGACCTGCCCGAACCGTCGGCCGACGGTCGCTCGTGGACGGTCAAGCTCCGCACCGGCGTCACCTTCTCCGACGGCTCCAAGCTGGACGCCGACGACGTCAGCGCCACCTACCGCGCGGTGCTCACGCCCGCGTACGCCTCGCCGTTGCGCGGCCGGTTCAGCATGCTCACCGCCGTGACCCAGGTCGATTCGACGACCGTCCGGTTCGACCTGTCCCGGCCCTACAGCCCGTTCCCGCAGCTGCTCACGCTCGGCATCGTCCCCTCGCAGTCGCTCACGACGCCCGTGCCGGTCACCGGCGGCCGCCGCACCGAGCCGCCGCCCGGAACCGGGCCCTACCGGCTGGCGAGCTGGACCAAGGGCCGCCAGCTGGTGCTGACGGCCAACCCGAAGTACTTCGGCGGCAGGCCGTCGATCGCCAAGGTGACCATGGAGTTCGTCGGCGACGACGCCGCCCGGCTCGAGCGGGTGAACGACGGCACCGTGGACTCGACGGTGCTGCCCTGCACCCAGGCCGCCCGGTTCGCCGACTCGAACACCTTCGACGTGATGACCCAGCAGCACACCGGCGACCTGAGCACGGTGGTGCTGCCGTCGAAGAACGACGTCACCGGCGACCAGACCATCCGCCGCGCCCTGAACCTCACCGTCGACCGCGCCGCCGTGGTCACCGGTGTTCTGGGCGGTCACGGCGCGCCCGCGTACACGCCGGTGCCGGACGCGACCGCCGAGTTCGTCGAGCCCAGCGCCACCTTCGAGCACAACCCGACGCAGGCCCGCAAGCTGCTCGAGGAGGCCGGCTGGCGATCCGGGGGCGACGGCGTGCGGACCAGGGGAGGCGTGCGGGCGGCCTTCACCTTGCGTTACGCGTCCGGCGACGACGTCGCGGCCAAGCTGGTGACCAAGTTCGCCGCCGACGCCAAGCAGGTCGGCATCGCGGTCACCGGCAACGCGATCGACCCGGCTGCCCTGCACAACGGCGCGGGCCCGTCGCTGCTGCGCATCGGCGGCCCGTTCGACCCCGATCTGATGCTCTACCAGCTGCTGCACTCGCCCGGTAAGCCCGGCGACTACACCAACGACGACGTGGACGCGGCCCTGGAGACGGGCCGGACGGCGACGGACCCGGCGCAGCGATCGGCCGCGTACCGGCAGTTGCAGCGCGCGTACGTGAGCTCACCGGGCATGGTCGTCCTCGCCTCCACCGACCACTGCACGGTGATCAGACGCAGCTGGAACGGCTACCGGCCGGTGCCGGACGGCTCCGAAGCCGACGGCACCTGGGGCCCGTGGTGGAACCTGGCCCACTGGACGCCGCGTTGATGGCGCTCTCTTCGTTCGCGCGGGCTGTGTCATGGCGCTCTCTTTGTTCGCGCGGGCCTCGGCCCCTTCATGGCCTGCCTCGCTCCGGTCGCGAGCGACCTCCTCGAACCAGGCCGGGCCGAGGCCGTGGTGGTCGCCTTGACCCGGCCGGGCCGAGGCCGTGGTGGTCGCCGTGGCCCGGGCGGGGCGAGGCCGTGGTAGTCGCCTTGGGCCGGCGGTGAGCGTGCCGGACGTCCTTTCCACCATCTGGACACCGTGACCACAAAGCCGGGCGCGGCGACCAGCACTTACCCTTGACGCATGCTCACCCGGACCGACCTGCGTTCCACCGTTCCCGGCCCTGCCCGGTTGCGCGCGGCCCTGCCGCGCCCCGAACTGGACGTGGACGGCGCGCTGCATCGGGTCCGGCCGGTGGTCGAGGCCGTGCGCGAGCGCGGCGTCGAAGCGGTGCTGGAGTTCGCCGAGCAGTTCGACCGGGTGCGCCCGGACGCGATCAGGGTGCCCGAAGCCGAGCTGACCGCCGCCCTCGACAAGCTCGACCCCGCTGTGCGCGAGGCGCTCGAAGAGGCCATCGCCCGCACCCGCATGGCGCACGCCGACCAGCAGCGCACCGAGGTCACCACGCAGATCGCGGCGGGCGGCACCGTCACCCAACGCTGGCTGCCGGTCGCCCGCGTCGGCCTCTACGCACCCGGTGGCCTGGCCGTCTACCCGTCCACGGTGATCATGAACGTGGTGCCCGCGCAGACCGCGGGCGTCGGCTCGCTGGTCGTCTGCTCGCCGCCGCAGGCCGAGCACGGCGGCCGGCCGCACCCGACGATCCTCGCCGCCGCGGCGCTGCTCGGCGTGACCGAGGTGTGGGCCGCGGGCGGCGCGCAAGCGGTTGCCCTGATGACCTACGGCGGCACCGACACCGACGGCACCGAACTCGACCCGGTCGACATGATCACCGGGCCGGGCAACATCTACGTCACCGCGGCCAAGCGGATGGTGCGCGGCAGCGTCGGCATCGACGCCGAGGCCGGGCCGACCGAGATCGCGATCCTGGCCGACCACACCGCCGACCCGGTGCACGTGGCGGCCGACCTGATCAGCCAGGCCGAGCACGACCCCATGGCCGCAAGCGTCCTCGTCACCGACTCGCCTGAGCTGGCCGACGCCGTGGACGCCGAGCTGGCCCGCCAGGTGCCCGCGACCAAGCACCACGAGCGGGTGGCGACGGCCTTGCGGGGCAAGCAGTCCGGCTGTGTCCTGGTGTCCACACTCGACGACGGTCTGTCCGTTGTAGACGCCTACGCGGCCGAGCACCTCGAGGTGCAGACCGAGAACGCCCGCGAAGTCGCCCTGCGCGTGCGCAACGCGGGCGCGATCTTCGTCGGGCCCTACGCGCCGGTCTCGCTCGGGGACTACTGCGCGGGCTCGAACCACGTGCTGCCCACGGTCGGCTGTGCGCGGCACTCGTCGGGCCTGTCGGTGCAGACCTTCCTGCGTGGCGTCCAGGTCGTCGACTACACGCGGGAGGCGTTGCAGGACGTGTCGGCGAAGGTCGTCGCGCTGGCCAACGCCGAGGACCTGCCCGCGCACGGCCAGGCTGTGCTCGCCCGGTTCCAGGAGCCGTCGTGAAGCCCGGCGCGGAGATCGGGCTCGACGACCTGCCGCTGCGCGACGACCTGCGGGGCCGCTCCCCGTACGGCGCGCCGCAGTTGGACGTCCGGTACCGGCTCAACACCAACGAAAACCCGTACCCGCCGCCGCCCGAGCTCGTCGCCGACCTGACCCGGGCGATCGACGCCGTGGCCGCGACGCTGCACCGCTACCCGGACCGGGACGCGGTCGCGTTGCGCACCGACCTCGCCGCCTACCTGTCGCAGCAGACCGGCGTCGCGCTCGACCCGGCGAACCTGTGGGCGGCCAACGGATCCAACGAGATCCTGCAGCAGCTCCTGCAGGCGTTCGGCGGTCCTGGCCGCACGGCGCTCGGGTTCGAGCCGTCGTACTCGATGCACCCGATCATCTCGGCCGGCACGCGCACCGAGTGGGTGCCCGCCCCACGCCGCGCGGACTTCTCCCTCGACGTCGCTGCGGCCGCCGCGACGCTCGCCGCGCGCAAGCCGAACGTGGTCTTCGTGACCAGCCCGAACAACCCGACGGGCCAGTCGATCGCGCTCGACGACCTGCGCACGCTCGTGCGCGCGGCACCAGGGATCGTCGTGGTCGACGAGGCGTACGGCGAGTTCTCCAGCCGGCCGAGCGCGGTGGCCTTGATCGACGAGTTCCCGGCGCGGGTGGTCGTGTCGCGCACGATGAGCAAGGCGTTCGCGTTCGCCGGTGGGCGGCTGGGCTACCTCGCCGCGGCGCCGGCCGTCGTGGACGCCTTGCTGCTGGTCCGGTTGCCGTACCACCTGTCCACGTTGACCCAGGCCGCCGCGCGGGCCGCGTTGCAGCACGCCACGCAAACGTTGTCGTCGGTCCACCTGCTCGCGGCGGAACGCGAGCGGGTCGCGGAGTCGTTGCGTGGCATGGGGTTCGAGGTCGTGCCGAGCGACGCGAACTTCATCCTCTTCGGACGGTTCGCCGACGCCGCGACCGCCTGGCAGTCCTATTTGGACCAGGGGGTGCTCGTCCGGGACGTCGGCATCGCCGGGCACCTGCGGGTGGCCATCGGCACACCCGACGACAACGACGCCTTCCTCGCCGCTTCCAAGGAGATCAGCCCGTGAACCGGATCGGTCGCGTCGAGCGCACCACCAAGGAATCCTCGGTCGCCGTCGAGATCGACCTCGACGGCGCGGGCAAGGTCGAGATCGACACCGGGGTGCCGTTCTACGACCACATGCTGACCGCGTTCGGCGTGCACGGCGCGTTCGACCTGGGTGTGCGGGCCACCGGTGACGTGCACATCGACGCCCACCACACGGTCGAGGACGTGGCGATCGTGCTGGGCGAGGCGATCGGGAAGGCGCTGGGCGACAAGCACGGCATCCGCCGCTTCGGCGACGCGTGGATCCCGATGGACGAGACGCTGGCGCACGCCGCGATCGACGTGTCCGGGCGGCCGTACTGCGTGCACACCGGCGAACCCGAGGTCATGACCGGTTTCGTGGTCGGCGGCAACTACCCGACGGTGCTCAACCGGCACGTGTTCGAGTCGCTGGCGTTCCACGCGCGGATCGCGCTGCACCTGCGGGTCGTGCACGGCCGCGACCCGCACCACATCACCGAGGCGCAGTTCAAGGCTGTGGCCCGCGCACTGCGGGCGGCGGTCGAAACCGATCCGCGACTGGGCGGGGTGCCGTCCACCAAGGGAGTGCTGTGACCGGCGCGGTGCGGGTGGACAAGGTCGTCACGTCCGGGCAGTTCCACCTGGACGGTGGCAGCTGGGACGTGGACAACAACGTCTGGCTGGTCGGTGACGACGACGAGGTGCTGGTGATCGACGCCGCCCACGACGCGGCCGCCATCGCCGAGGCCGTCGGCCGGCGGCGGGTCGTCGCGATCGCGTGCACCCACGGGCACGACGACCACGTCAACGCCGCGCCGACGCTGGCGGAGCTGGTCGGCGCCCCGATCCTGCTCCACCGCGATGATCTGGTGCTGTGGCGCATGGCCCACCCCGACGTGGAGCCGCACGGTGTGCTCGCCGACGGCGACGTGATCGAGGTCGGCGGGGTGGCGGTGCAGGTCCTGCACACGCCGGGCCACGCGCCCGGTGCGGTGTGCCTGTTCGCGCCGGACCTGGGCGTCGTCTTCAGCGGCGACACCCTGTTCCAGGGCGGCCCGGGCGCCACGGGCCGGTCCTACAGCGACTTCGGCACGATCATCGAGTCCATCAAGGACCGCCTGCTCACGCTGCCGCCCGCGACGACCGTCCACACCGGACACGGTGACGACACGACCATCGGCGCCGAAGCACCCCACCTCGACGAGTGGCTCGCCCGGGGCCACTGATGATCGGCAGGCTGCACCACGTGGTGCTGGACTGCCCCGACCCGGCCGCCCTCGCGGAGTTCTACGCGGCACTGCTCGGGCAGCCGGTGACCTACCGCTCGCCCGACTGGGTGGTGGTGTCGGCGAACGACACGACGTCGGGTCTCGCGTTCCAGCTCGCACCCGGGCATCAGCCGCCTGCCTGGCCCGATCCCATGCGGTCCCAGCAGTTCCACCTGGACGTGATGGTGGAGGACCCCGAAGCGGCCGCCGCCGCGGTGCTCGCCCTCGGCGCCACCGTGCTCGACGCCGACCGCCACGTCTACGCCGACCCGGCCGGCCACCCGTTCTGCTTGATCCGGCGGCCTGCCTGGGCCGCGCCGATCGACGGCTAGGGTGAACCCGTGAACTACGTGATCGCCATCGGCCTGCTCGCGCTGGCCGGGTTCCTCGCCGGCGGCGCCTACACGGTGTGGAAGGGCGGCACCGACAACCAGGACGAGCGGCCCAAGCGCCCGGCCGGGCGCCCCGCGTCGGCCGAACAGCAGGGCGGCCCGAAGTGGCTGGCGATCGCCTTGGGGCTGGCCGCGGCGCTCGCGATCGCGGGCGCCGTCGTGCGCATGCTCTAGGCCCGTGGCGTTGCGTGGAGCGGCGGTCGTCGCGGTCGTCATGGTCGACGGCGAGGTCGTGCTCGAGACGTCGAGCAGCCCCGCCAATGCCCGCTTCCCGATCGCCTCGGTCGGCAAGCAGCTGGCCGCCGTCGCCGTGCTGTTGCTCGCCGAACGCGGCGCCCTCACGCTGGACGAACCGGTGTCACGGTGGCTGCCCCACACCACGGCGCAGTGGGCCGAAGTCACGCTGCACCACCTGCTCACGCAGACCGCCGGAGTCGGCCACTGGGGCAACGCCCCCGGCTACGACGTGTTCGCCCCCATGGGCCTCGACGAACGCGTCACCCTGATCCAGCAAGGACCCTTGCACAGCAAGCCGGGCACCGAGTGGCGCTACAGCAGCCCCGGCTACCTGCTGGTGGGCCACATCGTCGAGCGGGTCGCCGACCGGCCGTACCCCGCATTCCTCACGAGGAGATCCTCCGCCCGCTGGGTCTGGCCTCCACCGTCGCGGGTCGCATCCCCGCGGGCGCCGTGCGCGGGCACCACGACGGGAAACCTGTTCCCACCGGCGACTTCACGGCGATGGCCGGTACCGGGGACGTGTGGTCCACCGCCGCGGACCTCGCCCGGTGCACCGAAGCCGTCCACAAAGGACGGATCTTGTCCGAGGCATCGCACGCGCTGCTCACCAAGGCTCACGTTCCCGCCCAGGACGGTCCCGACACCGGGTGGATGACCTCGGCAAGCTACGGGTACGGCGTCTTCCTGGGCACCGTCGCGGGGACTCCGGCGGTGTACCACACGGGCGACAACCCCGGCTACAAGGCCATGAACGTCTGGCTGCCCGAGCGCGCCGCGAGCATCGCGATCGTGGCCAACGACGACGCCACCAAGCTCGAACAGGTCCTCGAAGAAGTATGGTGCCAAGCATGGTGAGTCCCGAGTCAGACGAGCAGGGGGCTGCCGGCCGCGCCGTCAGTCCCTGAATCGACTGCGCAGCCGAGACGGTCCCTTCCCGCCTCGGAACACTCGGAGCACCCGTGTTGTACCTGCTTGCCCTCGCCGTCTTCGCGATGGGCACTTCGGAGTTCATGCTCGCCGGCCTGCTGCCGGACATCGCCACTGATCTTCACGTCACCGTCGGCGCGGCCGGCACGCTCACTTCGGCGTTCGCCGTCGGCATGGTCGTCGGCGCGCCGTTGGTCGCCGCCTTCGCGCGCAAGCTGCCGCGACGGGCCTGTCTGCTGGGCTTCCTGCTCGCGTTCGCCGCCGCGCACCTCGTCGGCGCCGTCACGACGAGTTTCCCGCTCCTGCTGGCCACCCGGGTGCTCGCGGCGCTCGCGAACGCCGGGTTCCTCGCCATCGCGCTGACCACGGCGACCGCGCTCGTGCCCGCCGACGCCAAGGGCCGCGCGCTCGCCGTGCTGCTCGCCGGCACGACGATCGCCACCGTCGCCGGGGTTCCGGGCGGGGCGTTGCTCGGCGTGGCGGCCGGGTGGCGCGCCACGTTCTGGGCGGTCGCCGTGCTCTGCCTGCCCGCGGCGTTCGGCCTTCTCCGGAGCATTCCGCGTGGGTCGGACGACGGCCCGCCGCTGCGCACCGAACTCGCGGCGTTGCGGCGGCGGAGCCTGGTGCGGGCCATGTCGCGAGCCGCGCTGGTGAACGCGGCCACGTTCGGTGGCTTCACCTACCTCGCGCCCGCGACCGGGCTCGACGGGCTCTGGGTGCCGGTCGCGCTGATGCTCTTCGGCGCGGGATCGTTCGTGGGCGTCACGCTCGCGGGCCGGTGGTCGGACCGGCAACCCCGCAAGGTTCTGGTCGTCGGCGGTCCGCTGCTGCTGCTCGGCTGGCCCGCCCTGGCGCTCGCCACCGGCCGGATTGCCTTGCTGGGCTTGGTGTTCGTGCTCGGTGCCGCGTCGTTCGCGGTGGGCAGCACGTTGATCGCGCGCGTCCTCTACACCGCCGCCGACGCGCCTACCATGGCCGGTTCCTACGCGACGGCCGCGCTCAACGTCGGCGCGGTCGCCGGACCGCTCGTCGCGGCCGCGACGCTGCACCCGAGCCCCTTCTGGGCGAGCGCGGTCCTGGTTGCGGTGGGGCTGGTGTTTTAGTCGATCCCGCCTTCGCTGCGGGGTTTCAGCCTGGGTGCCCCGGGGCCGAGCGGTTCCATCGCGTCCCCGGGGTTGCTCAGGTGGCACGTCCGCAGCGACAGGCACCCGCACCCGATGCACGACGTCAGCCGTTGCCGCAACCGCTGCAACGCGTCGATGCGGGTGTCCAGCTCCTCCTGCCACGACTTCGACAGCTTCGCCCAGTCGGCCTTGGTCGGGGTGCGCTGATCGGGAAGCGTGTGCAGCGCATCGCTGATCTCCTCGAGCGAGAGCCCAACCCGTTGCGCCGTGCGGATGAACGCGAGCCGGCGCAACACAGCCCGTGGGTACCGGCGCTGGTTGCCCGCGCTGCGGGTGGACGTGATCAGGCCGCGCTCCTCGTAGAAGCGCAACGCCGTGTGCGGGATCCCGCTGCGGGTGGCGACCTCGCCGATGCTCAGGTGGTCGGGCAGTGCTGACACACAAAAGACCCTACACCTTGCTTGAAGTACGGGCTGTTGACCTCGACTTAACTGGAGGTTGCACGCTGACGGCATGGCGATCGACGAACGAGTGGACAGCGCCACGATCGGCGCGTTGTTCCAGCGGATGACCGGGGACGAGAAACACGAGTGGGCGGCCGCGTCGACCCTCGACGTGTTGTGGGTGCTCTACGACCGGGTGCTGAACGTCATGCCGGCTACCGCGAACGACCCCGATCGAGACCGGTTCCTGCTCTCCAAGGGCCACGGCCCGATGGCGTACTACGCGGTGCTCGCCGCCAAGGGCATCATCGACCCGGAGATCCTCGCCGACTGGACGGAGTTCGGCTCGCCGCTGGGCCAGCACCCCGACCGGGTGCTGGTGCCGGGCGTGGAGATCGGCAGCGGGTCGCTGGGGCACGGTCTCGCCCTGGGGGTCGGGACCGCGCTCGGGCTGCGCGCCCAGGGCCGCACCGCAAAGGTTTTCGTCCTCGTCGGCGACGGCGAGCTCGACGAAGGCAGCAACCACGAGGCGATCGCGCTGGCCGGGCGACTGGGCCTCGACCGCCTGACTGCCGTCGCCATCGACAACCACTCGTCGAGCCACGGCTGGCCCGGCGGCATCGACCGTCGCTTCGCCGTCGAGGGCTGGTCGACGACCACTGTGGACGGACGCGACCACGACGCGCTGTACCAGGCGTTCACCCAGGACCACGACGGCCGGCCGCACCTCGTGGTGGCCGAGATCGGGGACCAGTCATGATCAAGCAAGGTGACACGGGCGAGAAGGCGGCCATGCGCGCGGTGTTCGTGGACGTGGTGAGCGACGCGCTGGACACCGATCCACGCCTCGCGGTGGTCACGGCGGACATCTCCGCCGCGGCGTTCGCGCAGGCGCGGCGCAGGCACCCCGACCGCGTGATCAACGTCGGCATCCGCGAGCAGGCCATGGTCGGGGTGGCGGGCGGTCTCGCGCTGACCGGGCTGCGGCCGGTCGTGCACAGCTACACGCCGTTCCTGGTCGAGCGGCCGTTCGAGATGATCAAGCTGGACCTCGGCCACCAGGACGTCGGCGCGGTGCTGGTCAGCATCGGCGGCTCGTACGACGACCCGGTGTGGGGCCGCACCCACCAGGCGCCCGGCGATGTCGCGCTGCTCGACACGTTGCCCGGCTGGACCATCCACGTGCCCGGCCACCCCGACGAGGTCGGTCCGCTGCTGCGCGACGCGCTCGACGGCGACGGCCGCGTCTACCTGCGACTGTCCACACGCGAAAACGCCGCGGCGTTCCCGGTCGGCGGGGGATTCACGGCCGTGCGCCACGGCAGCCGAGGGGTGGTGGTCGCGGTGGGCACGACGCTCGACGCCGTGCTCGCCGCGACCGAGCAGCAGGACGTCACCGTCCTCTACGCGGCGACGGTCCGGCCGTTCGACCACGTGGGCCTGCGCGCGGCCGCCCAGTCGACCAACCCGTCGGTGCTGCTCGTCGAGCCCTACCTCGCGGGCACGTCGGCGCACCAGGTCGCGGAGGCGTTGTGGGACATGCCACACCGGTTGCGCTCGCTCGGCGTGCGCCGTGACGTCGAGGTCCGCGCGTACGGCAGGCCCGAGGACCACGACGGCGTGCACGGCCTCGACGCCGCGGGCATTCGGTCGGCCCTCACCGGCTTCCTGGGCTGACCTACGCTGGAGGGGTGACACGCGTCGTCATCCTCGACTACGGATCGGGCAACCTGCGCTCCGCGGAACGCGCCTTGCGGCGCGTCGGTGCGGAGGTGGAGGTGAGCGCGGACTTCCAGGCCGCGCTCGACTGCGACGGTCTCGTGGTGCCGGGGGTCGGCGCGTTCGCCGCGTGCATGGCCGGGCTGCGCGCGGTGCGCGGCGACCGCATCATCGGGCGACGGCTCGCCGGTGGGCGCCCGGTCCTGGGCATCTGCGTCGGCATGCAGATCCTGTTCGACCGGGGGATCGAGCACGGCGAGGAGGCCGAGGGCTGCGGCGAGTGGCCGGGCACGGTGGAGCGCCTGGACGCGCCGGTCGTGCCGCACATGGGCTGGAACACCGTGCGTGCCCCCGAGAGGTCGGTCCTCTTCGCCGGGATGGACCCCGCCACCCGGTTCTACTTCGTCCACTCCTACGGCGTGCGCAAGTGGGAGCTGGCGGGCGGGTCGCCGATCGCCGAGCCGGTGGTCACGTGGGCCACCCACGGCAGCGAGTTCGTGGCCGCGGTGGAGAACGGACCGCTCTCGGCCACCCAGTTCCACCCGGAGAAGTCCGGCGACGCAGGCGCGGAACTGCTGCGGAACTGGCTCTCGTCCGTGCACTAGGGTCGTCGCCGTGACGTTCACCCTGCTCCCGGCCGTCGACGTGGCCGATGGGAAAGCGGTCCGGCTCGTCCAGGGCGCGGCGGGCACCGAGACCTCCTACGGCGACCCGGCCGAGGCCGCGCGCACCTGGCAGCGCGACGGCGCCGAGTGGGTCCACCTGGTGGACCTCGACGCCGCGTTCGGCCGTGGCTCCAACGCCGAGCAGCTGGCCGCGGTGATCGGCGAGCTGGACGTCAAGGTCGAGCTCTCCGGCGGGATCCGCGACGACGACTCGCTGGCCACGGCGCTGTCCACCGGCTGCGCGCGGGTGAACCTGGGCACCGCGGCCCTCGAGTACCCCGACTGGTGCACGCGGGTGATCGCCAAGTACGGCGAGAAGATCGCGGTCGGCCTCGACGTGCGGGTGGTCGACGGCGAGCACCGGCTCGCCGCGCGCGGCTGGACCCGCGACGGCGGGGACCTGTGGGAGGTGCTGGCCCGGCTCGACGCCGACGGCTGCGCCCGCTACGTGCTCACCGACGTGAGCAAGGACGGCACCCTGCAGGGTCCGAACCTCGACCTGTTGCGCGCGGTCTGCGCGGCCACCGACCGGCCGGTCATCGCATCCGGCGGGGTGTCCAGTGTGGACGATCTGCGGGCGCTCGCGGGCCTGGCCGACCTCGGCGTGGAGGGCGCGATCGTCGGCAAAGCCTTGTACGCGGGCAAGTTCACCCTGCCCGAAGCGCTGGCCGCGGTCCGCTAGCGGAGCCGGAGCTCGATCCCGATCGTGCCGCTCTTGCCGCGGCGCAGGCGGCTGCCGAACAGGGTCAGGCGGCCGGTGATCCCGTACTTGCGCCGGATGAGCTCGCGCACGCGTTCGGTTCCCTCGGCGTCCATCAGCCGTGCGGTGCCCGGGTGCGACGGTCCGCTGGGGTTGCCCTTGAAGTCGCACTCGGCGAGCAGCACCGCGCCGTCGCGGCGGATCCGCTTGACCTTGCCCGCGTCCGCCGCGGACCACGCGTAGAGCGCTTCGCCGTCGGCGACCACCCACACCGGCGTCGGCACGGCGGTGCCCTCACGGCGGAAGGTGGTGAGCAGCAGGTACTTCCCGGCCCCGAGTTCCTCGGCGGTCACCGGATCACGAGCCCGGCGCGTTGCAGTTCCACCTCGACGCGCGCGCGTTCGAGCTCACGGTCGAGCCCGTCGGGCAGCTTGTCGAGTTCGGCAGGCACGCACAGAGCATCGCAGGCCTGGCACAGCAGCGCATCGTAGGCCTGCTGGGTGCCGCGGCGGCGGACGATGCTGGTGCCGTCGGGCAGCTCGCGGATCGCCTTGTCCACCCGGCGCAGGTCGGCGGCCAGCCGTTCGATCGGTGGCTTGACGGGGACCGGCGGGCGTCTGCGGTCACGCAGGTCGCGCAGGGCGCCGAAGAACTTGGGCAGGGCGAACAACAGCGCCACGACGGCGCTCGGCATGACGACGAGCACCGCGTAGATCAGCACGTTCCCAAGGACGTGCGAGTCCATGCCCCATCGTAAATCGGGTGAACAGTGCGGGAAAACCCTCCGAACGGTTGCTGTGACACTTGCGCCAATGATGTATCACTTTAAGGCGTGACCTCGACTCCGCTGGATCGTCGTTCGTTCTTGCGCACCGCCGCCATCGCCGGTGGTGCGCTCCTCGTGCCGGCCGCGATCGCGGCCACGGCCAGTGCCGACGCGGCGCCGCAGTTCGCGCACGGCGTCGCTTCTGGCGATCCTCTACCCGACGGCGTCCTGCTGTGGACGCGCGTGACCCCGACCTCCGACTCCCTGCCCGGCTCCGGCCAGGGCCCGACCGTCGACGTCCGCTGGGACGTCGCCACCGACTCGGGCTTCGGCTCGATCGTGCGCTCCGGTGTCGTGACCACCGGACCCGAGCGCGACCACACCGTGAAGGTGGACGTCGCCGGCCTGAGCCCGGCCACCACGTACTACTACCGGTTCACCCTCGACGGCGCGACGTCGTCGATCGGGCGCACCCGCACCGCACCCGCGCCGGACGCCGCCGTGGCCGGCCTGCGGATGGGCCTGGTGTCGTGCGCGAACTGGCAGGGCGGCTACTTCGGCTCCTACCGCCACCTCGCCGCGCGCACCGACCTCGACGCCATCCTGCACGTCGGCGACTACCTCTACGAGTACCAAGTGGGTGGATACGGCGCGCGGGACAAGACCATCCGCCCGCACGTGCCCGAGCACGAGATCGTGACGCTCACCGACTACCGGCAGCGCCACGCGCAGTACAAGACCGACCCGGACGTGCAGGCGCTGCACGCCCTGCACCCGTGGCTGATCACGTGGGACGACCACGAGTACGCCAACGACACGTGGTCGGACGGCGCGCAGAACCACCAGCCCGACACCGAAGGCCCGTGGAGCGCGCGCAAGGCGGCGGCGCAGCAGGCGTACTCGGAGTGGATGCCGGTGCGGCTGGGCCCGGGCAACACGATCTACCGCACCGTGCGGTGGGGCCGGCTCGCCGAGTTCTCGTTGCTGGACCTGCGCAGCTACCGCTCGAAGCAGGTCACGGCGATCGAGGGCGGCATGGACGACCCGAGCCGCACCATCACCGGCGACGCGCAGATGGAATGGCTCAAGGGCGGCCTCGCGTCGTCGCCGGCGCAGTGGAAGCTCGTCGGCAACTCGGTGATGATCACGCCGATCGCCGTCACCGGGCTGGCGGCGGTGGTCATGCAAGCCCTGGGTGACCTGCTCGGCATCCCGATCGGCGGCGTCGCCTCCAACGCGGACGCCTGGGACGGCTACACCGCCGACCGCACGGAGTTGTTGTCGCACATCGCCGACAACAACATCCAGAACACCGTGTTCCTGACCGGCGACATCCACACGTCGTGGGCCGCGAACGTGCCGGTGCAGAAGGGCGGCGCGGCGGTGGCGACGGAGTTCGTGACGCCGTCGGTGACCAGCGACAACATCGACGACATCCTGAACATCCCGCCGCGCACCGGATCCCTTGCGGTGGAAGCGATCCTGCGCGGGTACAACCCGCACGTGAAGCTGGTGGAGCTGGACTCGCACGGGTATTCGGTCGTCGACGTGAACGCCCAGCGCGTGCAGGCCGACTGGTACTACCTCAACGACCGCACCAGCCCGACCACCGGCGTGAAGTACTCGACGTCGATGGCCGTGGCCTCCGGCACGCACTCGATCCAAAAGGCCGGCACCCGCCTGTAACGCCGGGCGTGTCCCACACTCGCGCCGGGTGTGTCCTCCGCTCCGGCCGGGTGTGTCCCACGTTCGCGCTGGGTGTGTCCCACACTCGCGCTGGGTGTGTTCCACATCCGGCGGGCACCGAGTGTGGGACACGCCTACGCCGAGTGTGGGACACACCCGACCCCAGTGTGGGACACATGCGCTCCCGGTGTGGGACACACCCGCGGTGAGTGGGGGACACGCCCGTCAGGGCGTGCGGCGGCGCAGGGTGGCCGCACCCAGGGCCAGGGCGAGCAACGCGCAACCCAGGACCACCAACAGGTTCCGCGTCAGCGTGGCGGTCCACTCGGCCCCGCCCGTCACCTGCTGCAGCGCCTCCACCGCGTACGACAACGGCATCACGTCCGAGAGCCAGTTGAGCAGCCAGCCCATCTCCGAGCGGGGCTGGAAGAGCCCGCACAGCAACGCCTGCGGCAGCACGAAGACCGGCATGAACTGGATGGCCTGGAACTCCGTCGTCGCGAACGCGCTGACGAACAACCCCAGGGCCATGCCCAGCAACGCGTCCAGCGCGGTGATCAACAGCAGCGACCACACCGAGCCCTGGACGGTGAGCCCGAGCCACCACAGGCTCACGGCGGCCGCCACGAGCACCTGCACCACCGCCACGAGGCCGAACGCCAGCGCATAGCCCGCCAGCAGGTCGAACTTCCCCAGTGGCATGGTCATCAGGCGTTCGAGCGTCCCGGTCGTGCGCTCGCGCAACGTCGTGATCGACGCGATCAGGAACATGATCACGAACGGGAAAACGCCGAGCAGCGCGGGGGCGACGTGGCTGAACACCACCGCCGAGTTGAACACGAAGCGCAGCAACACCATCAGCAGCGTCGGCACCAGGACGAGCATCACGACGGTGCGCGGGTCGTGGCGCAGTTGGTTGAGGATCCGGCGAGTGGTCGCCAAAGTGATCGAGGCACTCATGAGGTGTGCTCCTTCTCGCGCACCAGGTGTAGGAAGGCTTGCTCCAGGTCCTGTTGGCCGGTCTCCGCGCGCAGCGCGTCCGGCGAGTCGTCGGCGAGCAGCACGCCTTCACGCATGAGCAGCAGCCGCGTGCAGCGCGCCGCCTCGTCCATCACGTGGCTGGACACCACGAGCGTCGTGCCCTGCGCGGCGAGCCGGTGGAACAGGTCCCACAGGTGCTCGCGCAGCACCGGGTCGAGGCCGACGGTCGGCTCGTCGAGCACCAGCAGTTCGGGGGAGCCGAGCAGGGCCACGGCGAGGCTCGCCCGCCCGCGCTGGCCGCCGGAGAGCTGGCCTACCAGCACGTCGGCGTGCGAGGTCAGGCCCACCTGCTCGATCACCTCGGCCACCGAGGCGCGCGGCGCACCGAGCACGGACGCGAAGTAGCGCAGCGATTCGGTGATCGTCAGGTCGGCGTAGACGGCCGGGTTCTGGGTGGCGTAGCCGATCCGGTTGCGCAGCGGCTTGCTGCCCGCCGGTTCGCCGAGCACGGTCACGCTCCCACCGTGGGTGAGCTGGACGCCGACGATGGCGCGCATCAGCGTGGTCTTGCCGCACCCGCTCGGCCCGAGCAGGCCGGTCACCGAGCCGGGCTCGACGGTGAAGGAGAGGTCGCGGAGCACGTCGCGGCCACCGCGGATGACGCGGAGCCCGGCCACGACGATCGCGGAATTAGTCATGTGTTTAATTCTGCGGCCGTGGAAAACCGCTGTCAAGCGGGACTTGGTCCTTCAGCCGCCGATGTAGCCCTGCAACACCGGCGCGATCATGGCGACGACCTCGTCGTGCGAGGCCCCGGCCAGCGGCTCGACCTTCACCACGTACCGCACCAGCGCGAGCCCGAACAGCTGCGCGGCCATGCCGGTCACCCGCAGCGGTGGCACGCCCAGCTCCGTGGCGACCTTGGCCAGCACGGCCCGCTGGATGAACTGGCGCATCATCGTCGCGGCCTGCTCGTTGGTGGACACCGAGCGCAGCAGCCCGAAGAACGCGGCCCGCGGCTGCGGGGTCTCCCACAACATCAGGAACAGGCGCACCAGCCGCTCGCCGACGCCCGAGCGCGGGCCGTCGAGGATGGTGCCGACCATCACGGCCGGGTCGACGGGCAGGTGCATCGCCGCGGCGAAGACCTTGTCCTTGCTGCCGAAGAAGTGGTGCACCAGGGCCGGGTTCACGTCGGCGTCGGCGGCGATGGCGCGGATGGTCGTGCCGTCGTACCCGTGCGTGCCGAACCGCTCGCGCGCGGCCGCGAGGATCGCCTCGCGCGTCTCGGTCTGCCCGGGGCGCCGCCCCGCCCGTGCCATGTGGTCCTCCCTTGCCCTGGTCAGTATCGCTGGCCCGTAGGCTTGGCGGCATGGCAGTGGCGGTGCGGGTGATCCCGTGTCTCGACGTGGACGCGGGACGCGTGGTGAAGGGCGTCAACTTCACCGACCTGCGCGATGCCGGCGACCCGGTCGAGCTCGCCCGGGTCTACGACGCCGAGGGCGCCGACGAGCTGACCTTCCTGGACGTGACCGCGTCCTCGGGCAACCGCGAGACCACCTACGACGTCGTGCGCCGCACCGCGGAGCAGGTCTTCATCCCGCTGACCGTGGGCGGCGGCGTCCGTGAGGTGTCCGATGTGGACCGTCTGCTGCGGGCGGGCGCGGACAAGGTCAGCATCAACACCGCGGCCATCGCGCGACCGGAGTTCCTCGCCGAGGCCTCGCGCCGGTTCGGCGCGCAGTGCGTGGTGCTGTCGGTGGACGCCCGTCGGGTGCCCGAGGGCGGCGCGCCGACGCCGTCCGGCTTCGAGGTCACCACGCACGGCGGCCGCCGCGGCACCGGCATCGACGCGGTCGAGTGGGCCCGGCGCGGGCAGGAACTCGGCGCGGGGGAGATCCTGCTGAACTCCATGGACGCCGACGGCACCAAGGCGGGCTTCGACCTGCCGCTGGTGGAGCTGGTGCGGGCCGTGGTCGAGGTGCCGTTGATCGCCAGCGGCGGCGCGGGCGAGCTCGCGCACTTCCCGCCCGCGGTCGCGGCCGGCGCGGACGCGGTGCTCGCGGCCAGCGTGTTCCACTTCGGACAGTTGCGGATCGGCGAGGTCAAGCAAACCCTTGCCGCGGCGGGAGTTGAGGTGCGGTGACCGAAGAGGATCCGAAGCAGCTGACGGCCATGACCCGGCGCCCGCTCGAGGTGTGGCTGGCCATGGGGGTCAACGCCGGCGCCGCGCTGGTGTTCCTGCTGGTGGCCATCGTCCGGCAGATCACCGAGGGCGGCAGCGGGCTGCTGCCGGTGCCGATCTACCTGCTCGTGCTGGCCGTCGTCGCGGTCGCGCTGTTGATCTGGCGGCCCCGCAACGTGCAGTTGCTCTTCGGCATCGCGGCCGTGTTGCCGGTGCTGCTGCACCTGCTGGTGGTCATGGGCAACCAGGTCTGGTGGCTGCGCACGCTGTCCGGCGTGCTCGCGGCGGCCTACCTGTACTCGGTCGTGCTGGTGAACACCAAGCCCGCGCGCATGCACCTCGCCGGTCGCGCCTGACGTTTCCCCATTCCGGGCATCTCCGGAAATCGGGACGGATACCCTTTGCGCCATCCGGCCGAATCCGGCCGGATGACACCCGAGGGGATTCCATGCGCACAGCACTCGTCACCGCCATGTTCACCGCCGCGGTGGCTGCCGCCCTGCTCTCCGGGTGTTCCGGCGGGGACGACACCGCCGCCAAGACGCCCACGACCACCACCGCGACCAGCACGCCCGCGGCGAGCTCGTCGGCTTCGGCGCCGTCGTCGAGCGCCGGCGGGTCGACCGACGCCGCGGGCAACACCAAGCAGGTGTGCGCCACGGCCGAGAAGTCCCTGGACCTGGTCGCCCAGGACAAGATGAAGACCGACGTGATCGCCGAAGCCAAGAGCAACGGCGGTGACGCGCAGAAGGCCGCGGTCACCGTGTTCAAGCGCAACATGGGCAAGATCGCCACCACGTTCACCGCCCAGGGCAAGATCGCCACCGACACCGAGCTGGGCGACGCGCTGACCGTCACGGCGACGGCGCTGACCAAGGCCCTCGGCGAGATCAAGACCGTCGGTGACCTCGACAAGCTCGACAACTCGGCCGTGCTGAACTCGACCGAGGTCAAGAACGCCGGGCAGACGCTGACCGACAAGTGCGGCGGCAAGTTCTCCGACGGCTTCTAGAGCGCGGGTGCGATGATGGCCGGGTGAGCGGATTGGACCCGGCCATCAGTGCACGGCTCAAGCGCAACGCCGAGGGCCTGGTCTGCGCGGTGGTGCAGCAGCACGGCACCGGCGACGTGCTGATGGTGGCCTGGATGGACGACGAGGCCCTGGCCCGGACCTTGGCCACCCGCGAGGCGACCTACTTCTCGCGCAGCCGCAACCGCCAGTGGGTCAAGGGCGAGACGTCGGGGCACCGCCAGCACGTGCGCTCGGTGCGCCTCGACTGCGATGGCGACGCGGTGCTGGTCGAGGTCGACCAGACCGGTCCCGCCTGCCACACCGGAACCCACACTTGCTTCGACAGCGACGTGCTGCTGACGGATCAGAGCTCGCCGGTCAGGTAGCGCTGCAGCGTGGGCCCGACCGCGGCGACGAGTTCGGGGATCGGGGTGTGGGCCAGCGGCTCGAACTTGATCACGTAGCGGGCCACGCCCATGCCGACCAGCTGCGAGGCGACCAGGTTGGCGCGCAGGTCGGGCCGGTCCTCGGTCACGGTGTTGGCCAGCGAGATGAACACGTGCTTGAGGAAGAAGTCGCGCAGCACGTGGGCCGCCGCCTCGTGGCCGGTCACGCTGCGCACCAGCGCGGCGAAGTGCTCGCCGCCGGTGTCGTCCCAGACGGTGAGGAACGTCCGCACGATCCGCGGGCCCAGCTCGTCGACCGGACCCGCGTTCAGCAGGGCGAGGATGTCGTTCGGCTTGATCGGCAGGTCGAGGATCGCCTCGGCGAACAGGCCCTCCTTGCCCCCGAACCAGTGGTTGACCATGGCCGCGTCCACGCCCGCGCGGGTCGCGATGGAGCGAACCGTCGCGCCGTCGTAACCCTGCTCGGCGAACACCGCCCGCGCGGCCGACACGAGCGCGCTGCGGGTGTCCGCGCCCGCGGGTCGCCTGCCGCGCCGCTTCACGGCCGATTCTTCGCCTCGGGTCACGCTCATCATCCCATCATCACCCAGCGGGTCCTGCTTTTCCAACATCCCATGAATTGTGGCCGGAGAGCATCCGGCCGGGCACGCACGGCACAATGGAGGCCATGTCGACTGCGACGTCCACGACCGCTGTTGGATCCATACCCGCCCCGGCCGGAATGGGCGTCGTGCGCCCGACCCGCGAGGAATTCCACGCCCTGGCCGCCGAGCGGCGCGTCGTCCCCGTGGTCCGCACGGTCCTCGGCGACGGCGAGACGCCGGTCGGGGTCTACCGCAAACTCGCCGGGCAGCGGCCCGGCACTTTCCTGTTCGAGTCCGCGGAGAACGGCCGGTCGTGGTCGCGCTGGTCGTTCGTCGGCGTGCACAGCCCCGCCGCGCTCACCGCGCGCGGCGGCGAGGCCTACTGGACCGGCACGCCGCCGGTCGGCCTCCCGGCCGGTGGCGACCCGCTGGTCGCGTTGCGCGAGACCCTCGAGGCCCTGCACACCGAGCCGCTGCCGGGTCTGCCGCCGCTGACCGGCGGCATGGTCGGGTTCATCGGCTACGACGCCGTGCGCCGCCTCGAACGCCTGCCGGACCTCTGCGTCGACGACCTGAAGCTGCCCGAACTGGTGATGCTGCTGGCCACCGACCTCGCCGCGCTCGACCACCACGAGGGCACGATCACGCTCATCGCCAACGCGGTGAACTGGGACGACAGCCCCGAGCGGGTCGACGCCGCCTACGACGACGCCGTCCGCAGGCTCGACGTCATGACCGAGGGCCTGCGCACGCCCGCCGAGCCGAGCGCGGTCGTGTTCGACCGGCCGAAGCCGGAGTTCACCCGCCGGCGCACCACCGAGGAGTACGGGCAGGCCGTGCTCACCGCCAAGGAGGCCATCCGCGCGGGTGAGGCGTTCCAGACGGTGATCTCGCAGCGGTTCGAGATGGCGACCGACTCCGACCCGCTCGACATCTACCGGGTGCTGCGCAACACGAACCCGAGCCCGTACATGTACCTGCTGCGCCTCGACGGGTTCACCATCGTCGGGTCGAGCCCGGAGGCCCTGGTCACCGTGCACGACCGCAAGGCGACCATGCACCCGATCGCGGGCACGCGCTGGCGCAGCCCCGACCCGGACGAGGACGCGCTGCTGGAGAAGGACCTGCTGGCCGACGAGAAGGAGCGCGCCGAGCACCTGATGCTCGTGGACCTCGGCCGCAACGACCTCGGCCGGGTCTGCCGGCCCGGCTCGGTGCACGTGGTCGAGTTCTTCCGGGTCGAGCGCTACAGCCACGTCATGCACATCGTGTCGACCGTGACCGGCGAGCTGGCCGAGGGCAAGACGGCGTTCGACGCGGTCGCCGCCTGCTTCCCGGCAGGCACCCTGTCCGGTGCGCCGAAGCCGCGGGCGATGGAGCTGATCGAGCAGCTGGAACCCACCCGCCGTGGCCTCTACGGCGGGGTCGTCGGCTACCTGGACTTCGCCGGGGATGCCGACACCGCGATCGCCATCCGCACGGCGGTCGTCCGCGACGGCGTCGCATACGTGCAGGCCGGGGCCGGGGTCGTCGCCGATTCCGACCCCGTCGCCGAGGACACCGAGTGCGTGAACAAGGCCCGCGCGGTGCTCGCCGCGATCGCCGCCGCGGGGACCATGCGCCCGGCCGGTGCCTCCGGTGCCTGACCAGGGCCGCGAAACAGCCCCGGACCGCAAGACAGCCCCGGGCCGCAAGGCGCTCCTGCTGGTCGTGGTGCTGTTGCTGGCCGGTGCGGTCGCGTTGTGGTTCGCCGCGCGGCTGACGTGGACCACGGCGATCGAGATCCGGCCGGGATCGGGCGCGCGCATCCCCGTGCGGCACACCGGCGGGGACGAGGTGCCCGCCCTGGTGCCGCTCGCCTTGCTCGCGCTGGCCGGGATCGCGGGCACGATCGCGGTCGGCGGCTGGGCGCGGCGGGTGGTCGGCGGCCTGCTCGCGCTCGCCGGGTTCGGCACGCCGCTGCTGGCCCTGCTGGCCGGCGAAGCGAGTACCGGTGGGTCGTTGTTCCCTTGGGCCAGAACGGTTGCCGGGCTCGGTGGCGTGCTCGTCCTGGCGGCGGGCGCGCTGGTGGTGCGTTACTCCACGGGGATGCCCCGGTTGGGCTCGTCGTATCAGAGCGGACCGGCGCGCGAACGGCCCAAGGACGCGGACTCCGAGTTGTGGCAGGCACTTTCGCAGGGTGAGGACCCGACTACCCGGTCCGGGTGAGCGCCGACCCTGACCGGAAGTGGCCAAGTGGACGGGGTTAGCATCCATTCCGGGCGGAAGGGGCACTGCTTGTGAGCGAGGCTTATTCACACGAGCCCGATGGTCAGGTGCCAACGGGACTCGGTGTGCGCGTTCGGTCGTCCGGGGGCGAAGTGGGAATAAGACTCGTCGACGTGACGGGGTGCGGGATCAAGCCCGTGGCAGCGCAACCGGTCGGCACCCTTGGAGGTGCGGCATGAGTGTTCTCGATTCGATCATCGACGGTGTGCGCGAGGACCTGGCCGTGCGGGAGGCCGCGCTGCCGTTCGAGCAGCTGAAGGAGCTGGCCGCGAAGGCGCCGGCGCCCAAGGACGCGTTCAGCGCGCTGCGCGGGTCCGACGTGGGCGTGATCGCCGAGGTCAAGCGGCGCAGCCCGTCCAAGGGCGACCTCGCCGACATCGCCGACCCGGCCGAGCTGGCCCGCGACTACGCCGACGCCGGCGCGCGGGTGATCAGCGTGCTGACCGAGCAGCGGCGCTTCGGCGGCTCGCTCGCCGACTTCGACGCGGTCCGCGCCGCGGTCGACGTTCCCTTGCTGCGCAAGGACTTCATCGTCAGCCCGTACCAGGTGCACGAGGCCCGCGCGCACGGCGCCGACCTGGTGCTGCTGATCGTGGCCGCGCTCGAGCAGAACGCGCTCGTGTCGTTGCTCGACCGCGTCGAGTCGCTCGGGATGACCGCGCTGGTCGAGGTGCACACCGCCGAGGAGGCCGACCGCGCGCTGGAGGCGGGCGCGTCGGTGATCGGCGTGAACGCCCGCAACCTGCACACCCTCGAGGTCGACCGCGACATGTTCCACCGCATCGCGACCGGCCTGCCGTTCGAGACCGTGAAGGTGGCCGAGTCCGGCGTGCGCGGGCCCAGCGACCTGATGACCTACGCCGGGGCCGGCGCGGACGCCGTGCTGGTCGGCGAGGGGCTCGTGGCCAGCGACGACCCGAAGGCCGCGCTGGTCAAGCTGGTCACCGCCGGTTCGCACCCGGCCTGCCCGAGGCCGAGCCGATGAGCGGGGACCAGACTGACCAGGCTCCGGAGCTGGACGACAAGGACCTGCACGCCCCGTCGGAGCACGACCCCGACGAGCGCGGCCACTTCGGCCCGTTCGGCGGGCGCTTCATGCCCGAGGCGCTGATCGGCGCCCTGGAGGAGCTCTCCGCCGAGTACGACAAGGCCCGCGTCGATCCGGACTTCCTCGACGAGTTCCACAAGCTGCTGCGTGACTACGCGGGCCGCCCGTCGCTGCTGACCGAGGCGCCCCGGTTCGCCGAGCACTGCGGTGGTGCGCAGATCTGGCTCAAGCGCGAGGACCTCAACCACACCGGCTCTCACAAGATCAACAATGTGCTGGGCCAGGCGTTGCTCACCAAGCGGATGGGCAAGAAGCGGGTCATCGCCGAGACCGGCGCGGGTCAGCACGGTGTCGCCACCGCGACGGCGTGCGCGCTCTTCGGCCTCGACTGCACGATCTACATGGGCGAGGTCGACACCGAGCGCCAGGCGTTGAACGTCGCCCGGATGCGGCTGCTCGGCGCCGAGGTCATCCCGGTGAAGACCGGTTCGCGCACCCTCAAGGACGCCATCAACGAGGCGCTGCGCGACTGGGTGACCAATGTGGACACCACGCACTACCTGCTGGGCACGGCGGCCGGCGCGCACCCGTTCCCGGTGCTGGTGCGCAACTTCCACAAGGTGATCGGCGCCGAGGCCCGCCAGCAGATGCTGGAGAAGGCCGGTCGGCTGCCCGACGTCGTGGCCGCTTGCGTCGGTGGCGGGTCCAACGCGATCGGCATCTTCCACGGGTTCATCGACGACAAGGACGTGCGCCTGGTCGGCCTGGAACCCGGCGGGCACGGCATCGACTCCGGCGAGCACGGCGCGACCCTGTCCGAGGGCACGCCGGGCATGCTGCACGGCGCGTTCTCCTACCTGCTGCAGGACGAGGACGGCCAGACCATCGAGGCATACTCGATCTCCGCGGGCCTGGACTACCCGGGCGTCGGACCCGAGCACTCCTACCTCAAGGACAGCGGCCGCGCCGAGTACCGGTCGGTGACCGACGACGAGGCGATGACCGCGTTCCGGCTGCTGTCGCGCACCGAGGGCATCATCCCGGCGATCGAGTCGTCGCACGCGCTGGCCGGAGCCATGAAGCTCGGTCAGGAACTGGGTCCCGAGGGCGTGATCCTGGTGAGCCTGTCCGGTCGCGGCGACAAGGACATGGACACCGCAGCGAAGTACTTCGGTCTGATGGACGGGGAATCCTGATGGGCGAGGACATGGACACCGCAGCACAGTGCCGGACAAGGGACTTCGGTCTGATGGACGGGGAATCCTGATGGGCGAGGACATGGACACCGCAGCACAGTGCCGGACAAGGGACTTCGGTCTGATGGACGGGGAATCCT